>NZ_BSRQ01000114.1 GCF_030268685.1 Microtetraspora sp. NBRC 13810 | reverse complement strand
AGTCATCACCGACGAACAGCACCCGATCCTCCAACCCTCGACAACACGATCAAGCAGCCCGCAGGAGCCGGTCGGCGTGCTAATGGACCAGTACTCACGCCCCCGGAGGGCGGGCACGACATCCCATCAGTGATCAAGGCCCCTGACCACGAGTGAGGGCACTGTCTGACCCCAGGACTCACGATCGGTCCAGCGGTGGGAAGTGCTCACTC
>NZ_BSRQ01000113.1 GCF_030268685.1 Microtetraspora sp. NBRC 13810 | reverse complement strand
GCCGACACCTACGCTCACGTCCGGCTCCGCCTGCAACGCGACGCCATCGAACGCATGGCGGGCGCTCTCGACGACCACCCCGAAACGTAGCCGTCAGAAAACGATCACAGCTGCCGTAGCCGTCAACCAGCCTTCCGAGCCCCGCCAGAATGTTCCGGCGGGGCTTCCGCTTTAAATGCCAGCGACAGAATATTTCGACTCTTAATAGACATTTTCGATTTCATATAAAGCGGCGAGCGTGAG
>NZ_BSRQ01000112.1 GCF_030268685.1 Microtetraspora sp. NBRC 13810 | reverse complement strand
CCCTCATCCGCCGCGACCAGCCGGGCAGCGTTCACTACACGCTGCCCGGGGGCAACGTGCGTCCCGGCGAACCCCTCGCTGACGCCTTGTGCCGTGAACTCGCCGAGGAACTCCTCCTCGACGTCGGTGATGCCGGTGCGGGTGCCGGTGGTCGGCCTGCTCGCTCAGATGGGCGTTCAGCGAAGTCAACGCGGCCATGCCTTGAGAATGCCGGCGTCGTTCCGCTGCGGAGCTGGTCAGTTCACCGG
>NZ_BSRQ01000111.1 GCF_030268685.1 Microtetraspora sp. NBRC 13810 | reverse complement strand
CCTCACCCACGACTGGGCCACAGCCGAGGACCTCCTGCAGGAATCCTTGGCCAAGGCGTGGTTCGCCTGGCCGGGCATCGACGAGCCGGAGGCGTACGTGCGGCGCGTGCTCATCACGACCTATACCTCGTGGTGGCGCAGGCGGTGGCGCCGGGAGCTGCCCAGCGACGGCCTGCCGGAGGAGCCGGTGCACGACCAGGTGACGGACGAGCGGGCGACGCTCTGGCAGGCGGTGGGCCGGCTGCCCGC
>NZ_BSRQ01000110.1 GCF_030268685.1 Microtetraspora sp. NBRC 13810 | reverse complement strand
CACGTAGTTCAGCGTTGAACGCGACAAATCGACCGAGGCACGGTAGAACAGCACCCAGAGCTCCTGGTGGTGACGGACAGATTGTGGTGATCAACCCGTCTACCAGGGGCTCTACTACGTCTTCAGGGGGGCTTCCCCCATGAACGCGAACACCGATTTCAGGCGGCAGGCCTCAGACTATCTGCCATCGCCTCGTAGGCGATCGGGCTGAGTTGGCCGAGGCGGGAGTGCCGTCGGACCGTGTTGTAGCGGG
>NZ_BSRQ01000109.1 GCF_030268685.1 Microtetraspora sp. NBRC 13810 | reverse complement strand
CGAAGACGACGCACCGGCTGCCGGCGGCGAGCAGCTCAGGGATCTGGTAGTGCCACATCCCGCTGTTGAGCGCCCAGGCATGGGCGAACACGAAAGTGCGACCGCCGGGCCGGCCCGCCTCCGCGTGCGGTGTCCACGCCCGGCCGTGTGCAGGGACACTGCGATGTGCCGAAGCGGCGGCGTCGCGGGCCACGCCGGCCACCGCTGAGGCGGCGTTGACATGGCCGTGGGCACCACCCGGGGAGGCGGCCCA
>NZ_BSRQ01000108.1 GCF_030268685.1 Microtetraspora sp. NBRC 13810 | reverse complement strand
CGAGCACGCCGGCCCGCTGGCGGCCGTCGGCGGCGTGGACGCGGGCGGCCAGAACGTGCACGTCGCCGCCCTCGCCCTGGCCCTCGCCGAACGCGGCCACGAAGTCGTCGTACACACCCGCCGGGACGCCGCGGACACCCCGGACACCGTGCCGATGGCCCCCGGGGTGACCGTCGAACACGTACCCGCCGGCCCCCCGGTCCCGCTGCCCAAGGACGACCTGCTGCCCTACATGCCGGCCTTCGGCGAACACCT
>NZ_BSRQ01000107.1 GCF_030268685.1 Microtetraspora sp. NBRC 13810 | reverse complement strand
CTGCTGGGACGTTCCCTGCGTCACATCACGCGCAGCGTGGACACGATCATCACGACCACGGTCATGCCGATCGCCATGCTGTTGTTGTTCGTCTACGTGTTCGGCGGCGCGATCAACACGGGGTCGGATTCGTATGTGAACTACCTGCTGCCCGGCATTCTGCTCATCACGATCGCCTCGGGCATCGCCTACACCGCGTTCCGGCTTTTCCTGGATATGAAGAGCGGCATCTTCGAGCGTTTCCAGTCCATGCCG
>NZ_BSRQ01000106.1 GCF_030268685.1 Microtetraspora sp. NBRC 13810 | reverse complement strand
CCAGGTAGTGAAGCCCGTCCTTGCCGGCCTTGCGCAGGGCCTGCCCGAGCTTGGGCGAGCGGGCCGACAGCAGCATCACCGTCTCCTGTACGTACCGCCACGCCGTCGCCGTTGACAGGCCGAAACCTGCTCCGAGCTCGTCGAAGGTCTCGCCCTTGCGCAGGTGGACCAGTACCGGCAGCGCTTGCTGTCCGGGGTTGAGCAGCCGCCAGGTCGATCCGATCGCCTTGCGGTGCCGGCGGATCAGCCCGGCCA
>NZ_BSRQ01000105.1 GCF_030268685.1 Microtetraspora sp. NBRC 13810 | reverse complement strand
GTGCCGCCCGCGATGACGAGTTCGGTGTCGGGCAGGAGCCGGAGTGCCTGGATGATCGTGCCGATGCCTTTGCGTGGGACGAGGCGGCCCAGGCTGAGCAGGCGTGGCCGGGTGCTTCGTGCGGTGGCTGGGCCGTGGGGGGTGAAGAGGTTGAGGTCCACTCCGCACGGTATGACGGCGATCTGTTGTCTGGGTACGCCCATCAGGAGGAGTTCGTGCACTTCGTCGGTGCAGGTGGCGAGGATGGCGTCGGCG
>NZ_BSRQ01000104.1 GCF_030268685.1 Microtetraspora sp. NBRC 13810 | reverse complement strand
GGTGTCCGGCTTTGCCGGGGCTACATCGGAGCTTGCGGAGGATCCGCCAGCTCTTGAGCTGGGCGTTCGCACGCTCACCCGGGCCGCGAAGGCGAGCGTGTGACCGATTGGCCTGTTTCTGCGGCTCAGGCTTGTTCCTGCCCTTGTACGGAGTGATGACCGGGCGTTCGGCTCCTTGGTAGCCCTTGTCCGCCAGGACGACGATCCCAGCATGTTCCAACGCACGCAGGATGCCCCAGATCCGGGCCGCACTCA
>NZ_BSRQ01000103.1 GCF_030268685.1 Microtetraspora sp. NBRC 13810 | reverse complement strand
AAGGTCGAATACGTCGAGAAGCAGCCGACCCTGGAGGACGTCTTCCTCGCCCTCGTCGGCGACAACGGCAAGAACGGCCATGACCGCAACGTCGGCGCGGACGCGTAAGGAGCCATGATGAACAAGCATTTCTTCGGCGACACCGCCGTTCTGCTGGGACGTTCCCTGCGTCACATCACGCGCAGCGTGGACACGATCATCACGACCACGGTCATGCCGATCGCCATGCTGTTGTTGTTCGTCTACGTGTTCGGC
>NZ_BSRQ01000102.1 GCF_030268685.1 Microtetraspora sp. NBRC 13810 | reverse complement strand
TCTTACCGGCATTCACCACGTAGATCGTGCCGTCCCGCACATCACGCATATAACTGCCATCACGCGGCACCGCACCGAACGCGTTGATCCACCCCACCGGCACATTCGCGAACCCCGGAGTCCCCAGAGCCTCATACTCCGCCGGCGTCAGACCGTACTTCGCCCCACCCACCGTCACGAAGATCGACCCATCCGCGTGATCACGCAACAGCGTCCCCGGACCAGGATCGGCACCCAACCGGCCGATGAACGCCG
>NZ_BSRQ01000101.1 GCF_030268685.1 Microtetraspora sp. NBRC 13810 | reverse complement strand
AGGGTTCGTACCACGGCACGGTGACCAGGACGTCGGCGGAGCGGAGCAGGGCGGGGACCTCCGGCCGGGGGATGCTGCCGATCAGGGTGACCCGGTCGGTCAGGCCGTGTGCGTCGGCCAGTTCGCGCAGCCGTGCGGCTTCGGGGTCGTCCGTGGTGCCGCCCGCGATGACGAGTTCGGTGTCGGGCAGGAGCCGGAGTGCCTGGATGATCGTGCCGATGCCTTTGCGTGGGACGAGGCGGCCCAGGCTGAGCA
>NZ_BSRQ01000100.1 GCF_030268685.1 Microtetraspora sp. NBRC 13810 | reverse complement strand
ACTACCTGCTGCCCGGCATTCTGCTCATCACGATCGCCTCGGGCATCGCCTACACCGCGTTCCGGCTTTTCCTGGATATGAAGAGCGGCATCTTCGAGCGTTTCCAGTCCATGCCGATCGCGCGGTCGTCGGTGTTGTGGGCGCACGTGCTGACCTCGCTGGCCGCCAATGTGATCTCGCTGGTGGTCGTCGTGCTCGTCGCCCTCCTCATGGGCTTCCGCTCGGAGGCGGGAGTGCTCGCCTGGCTCGCGGTCG
>NZ_BSRQ01000099.1 GCF_030268685.1 Microtetraspora sp. NBRC 13810 | reverse complement strand
AAGGTCGAATACGTCGAGAAGCAGCCGACCCTGGAGGACGTCTTCCTCGCCCTCGTCGGCGACAACGGCAAGAACGGCCATGACCGCAACGTCGGCGCGGACGCGTAAGGAGCCATGATGAACAAGCGTTTCTTCGGCGACACCGCCGTTCTGCTGGGACGTTCCCTGCGTCACATCACGCGCAGCGTGGACACGATCATCACGACCACGGTCATGCCGATCGCCATGCTGTTGTTGTTCGTCTACGTGTTCGGC
>NZ_BSRQ01000098.1 GCF_030268685.1 Microtetraspora sp. NBRC 13810 | reverse complement strand
TCTCCTTGATGAGCACCTTGAAAGACTCAGGGATGCCCGGTTCGGGGATGTTCTCGCCCTTGACGATGGCCTCGTAGACCTTCACGCGGCCGGTGACGTCGTCGGACTTGATGGTCAGCAGCTCCTGGAGGGCGTAGGCGGCGCCGTACGCCTCCAGCGCCCACACCTCCATCTCACCGAAACGCTGACCGCCGAACTGCGCCTTACCACCCAGCGGCTGCTGGGTGATCATCGAGTACGGGCCGGTCGAACGCG
>NZ_BSRQ01000097.1 GCF_030268685.1 Microtetraspora sp. NBRC 13810 | reverse complement strand
TCGAGACCGATCGGGGGCCGTGGGTGCGGGCGCTGGCCGCGGCGGGGTACCGGGTGTTCGGGGTGAACCCCAAGCAGGCCGCCCGGCATCGCGAGGTGATGGGCAACTCCGGGGCCAAGAGCGACAAGGCCGACGCGCACGCGCTGGCCGACATGGTCCGCACCCGCCGCCACCAGCTTCGCGAGATCGCCGCCGACTCCGACCAGGCCGAGGCGGTCAAGGTCGTCGCCCGCGCGCATCAGACGATGATCTGGG
>NZ_BSRQ01000096.1 GCF_030268685.1 Microtetraspora sp. NBRC 13810 | reverse complement strand
CGACCGCGAGCCAGGCGAGCACTCCCGCCTCCGAGCGGAAGCCCATGAGGAGGGCGACGAGCACGACGACCACCAGCGAGATCACATTGGCGGCCAGCGAGGTCAGCACGTGCGCCCACAACACCGATGACCGCGCGATCGGCATGGACTGGAAACGCTCGAAGATGCCGCTCTTCATATCCAGGAAAAGCCGGAACGCGGTGTAGGCGATGCCCGAGGCGATCGTGATGAGCAGAATGCCGGGCAGCAGGTAGT
>NZ_BSRQ01000095.1 GCF_030268685.1 Microtetraspora sp. NBRC 13810 | reverse complement strand
GCCTAAGGCGAGGCCGACAGGCGTAGTCGATGGATAACGGGTTGATATTCCCGTACCCGCTGTGATGCGCCAATATCGAATCCTTTGATGCTAAGAGTCCTTAGCTCGGTTTCCTCTTCGGAGGGGATGTCAGGGTGAACGCTCGGTCCGATGGGGTAGTAGGTAAGCGATGGGGTGACGCAGGAAGGTAGTCCAGCCCAGGCGATGGTTGTTCCTGGGGTAAGCATGTAGGGCGGAGTATAGGCAAATCCGTAC
>NZ_BSRQ01000094.1 GCF_030268685.1 Microtetraspora sp. NBRC 13810 | reverse complement strand
CGTCGCCCGCGCGCATCAGACGATGATCTGGGAACGGACCCGGCACATGCTGCGGCTCCGTTCGGCGCTGCGGGACTACTTCCCCGCCGCGCTGGCCGCCTTCCAGCCGCTCGGCCTCACCAGCACGACCGTGCTCGCCCTGCTGGCCAAGGCCCCCACCCCGCAGGCCGCGGCGAGACTGACCCTCACCCAGATCACCGCGGCGCTCAAGGGGCACCGCGACAAGCCCGCCAAAGCCGCCGCGATCCAGGCCGG
>NZ_BSRQ01000093.1 GCF_030268685.1 Microtetraspora sp. NBRC 13810 | reverse complement strand
GGGTGTTCGGGGTGAACCCCAAGCAGGCCGCCCGGCATCGCGAGGTGATGGGCAACTCCGGGGCCAAGAGCGACAAAGCCGACGCGCACGCGCTGGCCGACATGGTCCGCACCCGCCGCCACCAGCTCCGCGAGATCGCCGCCGACTCCGACCAGGCCGAGGCGGTCAAGGTCGTCGCCCGCGCGCATCAGACGATGATCTGGGAACGGACCCGGCACATGCTGCGGCTCCGTTCGGCGCTGCGGGACTACTTCC
>NZ_BSRQ01000092.1 GCF_030268685.1 Microtetraspora sp. NBRC 13810 | reverse complement strand
GTACGGATTTGCCTATACTCCGCCCTACATGCTTACCCCAGGAACAACCATCGCCTGGGCTGGACTACCTTCCTGCGTCACCCCATCGCTTACCTACTACCCCATCGGACCGAGCGTTCACCCTGACGTCCCCTCCGAAGAGGAAACCGAGCTAAGGACTCTTAGCATCAAAGGATTCGATATTGGCGCATCACAGCGGGTACGGGAATATCAACCCGTTATCCATCGACTACGCCTGTCGGCCTCGCCTTAGGC
>NZ_BSRQ01000091.1 GCF_030268685.1 Microtetraspora sp. NBRC 13810 | reverse complement strand
GGTAAGCCTAAATACTTCCTGATGACCGATAGTGCACGAGTACCGTGAGGGAAAGGTGAAAAGTGCCCCGGTGAGGGGTCGTGAAATAGTACCTGAAACCGTGTGCCTACAAGCCGTAGGAGCGTAGACAGCTTGCTGTCTGTGATGTGACTGCGTGCCTTTTGAAGAATGAGCCTGCGAGTTATGGTGTGTGGCGAGGTTAACCCGGGTGGGGGAGCCGTAGCGAAAGCGAGTCTGAATAGGGCGTTGAGTCGC
>NZ_BSRQ01000090.1 GCF_030268685.1 Microtetraspora sp. NBRC 13810 | reverse complement strand
GGTAAGCCTAAATACTTCCTGATGACCGATAGTGCACGAGTACCGTGAGGGAAAGGTGAAAAGTGCCCCGGTGAGGGGTCGTGAAATAGTACCTGAAACCGTGTGCCTACAAGCCGTAGGAGCGTAGGCAGCTTGCTGTCTGTGATGTGACTGCGTGCCTTTTGAAGAATGAGCCTGCGAGTTATGGTGTGTGGCGAGGTTAACCCGGGTGGGGGAGCCGTAGCGAAAGCGAGTCTGAATAGGGCGTTGAGTCGCATGCTGTA
>NZ_BSRQ01000089.1 GCF_030268685.1 Microtetraspora sp. NBRC 13810 | reverse complement strand
AGCCTAAATACTTCCTGATGACCGATAGTGCACGAGTACCGTGAGGGAAAGGTGAAAAGTGCCCCGGTGAGGGGTCGTGAAATAGTACCTGAAACCGTGTGCCTACAAGCCGTAGGAGCGTAGACAGTCTTCGGATTGTCTGTGATGTGACTGCGTGCCTTTTGAAGAATGAGCCTGCGAGTTATGGTGTGTGGCAAGGTTAACCCGGGTGGGGGAGCCGTAGCGAAAGCGAGTCTGAATAGGGCGTTGAGTCGCATGCTGTA
>NZ_BSRQ01000088.1 GCF_030268685.1 Microtetraspora sp. NBRC 13810 | reverse complement strand
GGAACGGCATGTCCTCGACCGGCAGGATCTTGGAGATGACACCCTTGTTACCGTGCCGGCCGGCCAGCTTGTCACCATCGGTGATCTTACGCTTCTGCGCCACATAGACGCGGACCAGCTCGTTCACACCCGGCGGAAGCTCGTCGCCCTCCTCGCGGGAGAACACCCGGACGCCGATGACCTTGCCCTGCTCGCCGTGCGGCACCTTCAGCGAGGTGTCACGGACCTCACGCGCCTTCTCACCGAAGATCGCCCGCAGCAGCCGC
>NZ_BSRQ01000087.1 GCF_030268685.1 Microtetraspora sp. NBRC 13810 | reverse complement strand
CGGTGGTTTCGATGACCTCCGCCTCGGCCTTCTCCGGGGTCTCGGCGTTGACGTCTTCGGCGGTGGTTTCGATGACCTCCGCCTCGGCCTTCTCCGGGGTCTCGGCGTTGACGTCTTCGGCGGTGGTTTCGATGACCTCCGCCTCGGCCTTCTCCGGGGTCTCGGCGTTGACGTCTTCGGCGGTGGTTTCGATGACCTCCGCCTCGGCCTTCTCCGGGGTCTCGGCGTTGACGTCTTCGGCGGTGGTTTCGATGACCTCCGCCTCGGCCTTCTCCGGGGTCTCGGCGTTGACGTCTTCGGCGGTGGT
>NZ_BSRQ01000086.1 GCF_030268685.1 Microtetraspora sp. NBRC 13810 | reverse complement strand
GTGGCGCCGGGAGCTGCCCAGCGACGGCCTGCCGGAGGAGCCGGTGCACGACCAGGTGACGGACGAGCGGGCGACGCTCTGGCAGGCGGTGGGCCGGCTGCCCGCCCGGCAGCGCGCGGTGATCGTGCTGCGGTTCTACGAGGACCTCCCGGTGGCCGAGGTGGCCCAGCTCATGGGCTGCAACCCCGGGACGGTCAAGAGCCAGAGCGCCAAGGCGCTGGCCAAGCTGAGAATCGACGAGTCGGTGGTTAAGGAGCTGCAGAGGTGACCGTAGAGAATCTCCGCGACGTACTGCGCGAGCACGCCGACCTGCTCCCGCCGCCGAATCCGTCGC
>NZ_BSRQ01000085.1 GCF_030268685.1 Microtetraspora sp. NBRC 13810 | reverse complement strand
GTGGCGCCGGGAGCTGCCCAGCGACGGCCTGCCGGAGGAGCCGGTGCACGACCAGGTGACGGACGAGCGGGCGACGCTCTGGCAGGCGGTGGGCCGGCTGCCCGCCCGGCAGCGCGCGGTGATCGTGTTGCGGTTCTACGAGGACCTCCCGGTGGCCGAGGTGGCCCAGCTCATGGGCTGCAACCCCGGGACGGTCAAGAGCCAGACCGCCAAGGCGCTGGCCAAGCTGAGAATCGACGAGTCGGTGGTTAAGGAGCTGCAGAGGTGACCGTAGAGAATCTCCGCGACGTACTGCGCGAGCACGCCGACCTGCTCCCGCCGCCGAATCCGTCGC
>NZ_BSRQ01000084.1 GCF_030268685.1 Microtetraspora sp. NBRC 13810 | reverse complement strand
TCTCGCTGACCGACGCGGGCGCGCGAAGAGTGGCGACGTATTCGGGTGGCATGCGCCGCCGCCTGGACATCGCGATGAGCCTGATCGGTGATCCGCCGGTCATCTTCCTCGACGAGCCGACGACCGGGCTCGACCCCCAGGCGCGCATCGAGGTGTGGCAGGCCGTCAGGGAACTCGCCGGGCAGGGGACGACGGTGCTGCTCACCACGCAGTATCTGGACGAGGCCGAACAACTCGCCGACCGGATCGCGATCCTGCACGAGGGCCGGATCATCGTCAACGGCACCCTCACCGAACTCAGGCAACTGCTCCCGCCCGCCAAGGTCGAATACGTCG
>NZ_BSRQ01000083.1 GCF_030268685.1 Microtetraspora sp. NBRC 13810 | reverse complement strand
CGGTGATGCTGCTGTCGGCCCGCTCGCCCAAGCTCGGGCAGGCCCTGCGCAAGGCCGGCAAGGACGGGCTTCACTACCTGGTGCTGGACGGCACGCTCATCCGTACCGATCGGATCAAGGCCGACCGACCCTACTTCTCCGGCAAGCATCGCGTGCACGGGATGAACGTCCAGGTCATCGCCTCGCCTAGCGGGACGATCGTGTGGACCTCGGGTGCGCTGTCGGGAAAGACGCATGATCTGAGTGCGGCCCGGATCTGGGGCATCCTGCGTGCGTTGGAACATGCTGGGATCGTCGTCCTGGCGGACAAGGGCTACCAAGGAGCCGAACGCCCGGTCATCACTCCGTA
>NZ_BSRQ01000082.1 GCF_030268685.1 Microtetraspora sp. NBRC 13810 | reverse complement strand
GCTTCAGCATGATCATCGAGGTGAACTGCTTGGTGACCGAGGCGATCCGGAAGACCGTGTCCGGCCGGTTGGGGATGCGCCTCTCCGCGTCCGCCGCACCGGCGGCGGCCCGCACCAGCACCTCCCCGCGCCGCACCACCAGCACCGCCCCGGTGAACCGGTTGTTCAGGGCCAGATCCCGCAGGTACGCCCGCATCGCCGCGGCGGTCCGATCACCCGGCGGTGCCTTGACCGGCACATCCTGCGCGGGAGGGCTCGTGACGGCGGGAGTGCCCACGGGCATGGCCCCACCGGTCAGCGCGGCGCCGACCGCAAGAAACCAGACAATATTGTGAAACTTGGGCATATTAT
>NZ_BSRQ01000081.1 GCF_030268685.1 Microtetraspora sp. NBRC 13810 | reverse complement strand
AGCTGGGTCACAACTACATCGGGACCGAGCACATCCTTCTTGGTCTCATCCGTGAGGGCGAGGGTGTGGCGGCCCAGGTTCTGGTGAAGCTGGGTGCCGATCTGAACCGGGTGCGGCAGCAGGTCATTCAGTTGCTGCACGGTTACCAGGGCAAGGAGCCGGCGGCGGCGGGCGGGCCGCAGGAGGCCGCGCCGTCGACGTCTCTTGTGCTGGACCAGTTCGGTCGTAATCTCACCCAGGCGGCTCGTGAGGGCAAGCTCGATCCGGTGATCGGGCGTGAGAAGGAGATCGAGCGGGTGATGCAGGTCCTGTCCCGCAGGACCAAGAACAACCCGGTGCTGGTGGGTGAGCCCG
>NZ_BSRQ01000080.1 GCF_030268685.1 Microtetraspora sp. NBRC 13810 | reverse complement strand
GACGAGGATGCCGACGCACCAGGCGAGGGCGATCCAGATGTCGGTGCCGACCGGCTGCCGGGTGAACAGGTCGCGGATGGCGTTGACGATGGAGGTCACCGGCTGGTTCTCGGCGAAGGCGCGCACCGGGCCGGGCATGGTGCCGGTGGGTACGAAGGCCGAGCTGATGAACGGCAGGAAGATGAGCGGGTAGGAGAACGCGCTCGCGCCGTCCGCCGACTTCGCGGACAGACCGGGGATGACGGCGATCCAGGTCAACGCCAGGGTGAAGAGAATCAGGATGCCGGCGACCGCGAGCCAGGCGAGCACTCCCGCCTCCGAGCGGAAGCCCATGAGGAGGGCGACGAGCACGACGACCACCAGCGAGATCACATTGGCGGCCAGCGAGGTCAGCACGTGCG
>NZ_BSRQ01000079.1 GCF_030268685.1 Microtetraspora sp. NBRC 13810 | reverse complement strand
ATGGGATGTCGTGCCCGCCCTCCGGGGGCGTGAGTACTGGTCCATTAGCACGCCGACCGGCTCCTGCGGGCTGCTTGATCGTGTTGTCGAGGGTTGGAGGATCGGGTGCTGTTCGTCGGTGATGACTGGGCCGAGGACCATCACGATGTGGAGGTGCAGGACGAGCAGGGCCGGGCGGTGAAGCGGGCCCGGTTGCCCGAGGGCGTTGCCGGGGTGGCCCGCTTCCATGAGCTGGTCGCCTCGTTCCTGCCCGATGACGCCGAGCCGGCCGAGGTGCTGGTGTGTATCGAGACCGATCGGGGGCCGTGGGTGCGGGCGCTGGCCGCGGCGGGGTACCGGGTGTTCGGGGTGAACCCCAAGCAGGCCGCCCGGCATCGCGAGGTGATGGGCAACTCCGGGGCCAAGAGCGACAA
>NZ_BSRQ01000078.1 GCF_030268685.1 Microtetraspora sp. NBRC 13810 | reverse complement strand
GGTCTGCAGCTCGCCGCGGGCCAGCATCGGCTTCAGGATGCTCGCCGCGTCGATCGCGCCCTCGGCCGCGCCCGCACCGACCAGCGTGTGCAGCTCGTCGATGAACAGGATGATGTCACCCCGGGTGCGGATCTCCTTGAGGACCTTCTTCAACCGCTCCTCGAAGTCACCCCGGTAACGCGAACCCGCCACCAGAGCGCCCAGATCCAGCGTGTAGAGCTGCTTGTCCTTCAGCGTCTCGGGCACCTCACCCTTGACGATCTTCTGGGACAACCCCTCCACCACGGCCGTCTTACCCACACCGGGCTCACCCACCAGCACCGGGTTGTTCTTGGTCCTGCGGGACAGGACCTGCATCACCCGCTCGATCTCCTTCTCACGCCCGATCACCGGATCGAGCTTGCCCTCACGAGCCGCCTGGGTGAGATT
>NZ_BSRQ01000077.1 GCF_030268685.1 Microtetraspora sp. NBRC 13810 | reverse complement strand
TCTCGCTGACCGACGCGGGCGCGCGAAGAGTGGCGACGTATTCGGGTGGCATGCGCCGCCGCCTGGACATCGCGATGAGCCTGATCGGTGATCCGCCGGTCATCTTCCTCGACGAGCCGACGACCGGCCTCGACCCCCAGGCGCGCATCGAGGTGTGGCAGGCCGTCAGGGAACTCGCCGGCCGGGGGACGACGGTGCTGCTCACCACCCAGTATCTGGACGAGGCCGAACAACTCGCCGACCGGATCGCGATCCTGCACGAGGGCCGGATCATCGTCAACGGCACCCTCACCGAACTCAAGCAACTGCTGCCACCCGCCAAGGTCGAATACGTCGAGAAGCAGCCGACCCTGGAGGACGTCTTCCTCGCCCTCGTCGGCGACAACGGCAAGAACGGCCATGACCGCAACGTCGGCGCGGACGCGTAAGGAGCCATGATGA
>NZ_BSRQ01000076.1 GCF_030268685.1 Microtetraspora sp. NBRC 13810 | reverse complement strand
GGCCGGTGGCGAACCCTGCAGCACATCACCGTCAGCCCCAGCCGAATCGGCGACGTCGCCCGCGCGGCGCTTGTCCTCACTCACTTCGAGCACGATTACCTACCGGGAATTCGCTGAGATCACGTCAGTAGACGTCCACAAAGAAGGCCGCGCATTTTTCAAGAAGGCGTTCTCCTGCTCAAGTTCCGCGATCCGACGTTCCATCTCGCGTACCCTTGCACGCTCCACGGCATCCCGAGCAGGCTCGGTGTTCCCCGACCGGCGGCGCTTCGCCTTGGCCACCCAGTTCCACACGGTCTCCCGCGATACACCGAAATCCTTGGCAGTTTGCCCGATCGTCGACTGCTCGTCCAAGACGGCCTTGACGACCTCGTCCTTGAACTCCTCTGAATAGTTCTTCCCCGCCACGAACCCTTCCTTCCAGACCAGTCAGCACCCTACTTGGCACCGTGTC
>NZ_BSRQ01000075.1 GCF_030268685.1 Microtetraspora sp. NBRC 13810 | reverse complement strand
TGGGCCGTGGGGGGTGAAGAGGTTGAGGTCCACTCCGCACGGTATGACGGCGATCTGTTGTCTGGGTACGCCCATCAGGAGGAGTTCGTGCACTTCGTCGGTGCAGGTGGCGAGGATGGCGTCGGCGCGGTGGCCGATCCGGGTCTCGATGGCGATCCGGTGTGGCGGGCTGGTGTCGGCGGGGCCCTGCCGGCGTCGTTTGACCGTGCCGAGGGCGTGGAAGGTCTGCACGACCGGGATGCGGTGCCGGGGGGCGGCGATGAGGGCGGCCACGCCGCTCATCCAGAAGTGGGCGTGCACGATGTCGGGCCGGTCCTGTGCCCATCGGCGGGCGAGGTGTTCGCCGAAGGCCGGCATGTAGGGCAGCAGGTCGTCCTTGGGCAGCGGGACCGGGGGGCCGGCGGGTACGTGTTCGACGGTCACCCCGGGGGCCATCGGCACGGTGTCCGGGGTGTCCGCGG
>NZ_BSRQ01000074.1 GCF_030268685.1 Microtetraspora sp. NBRC 13810 | reverse complement strand
GCCTCATACTCCGCCGGCGTCAGACCGTACTTCGCCCCACCCACCGTCACGAAGATCGACCCATCCGCGTGATCACGCAACAGCGTCCCCGGACCAGGATCGGCACCCAACCGGCCGATGAACGCCGGCGGCACATTCGCCGACCCCGGCCTCCCCATCGCCTCCCACTGCGCCAGACTCAACCCGTACTTCGCACCACCCGCCACCACGAAGATCCCACCATCCACGTGATTACGCAGCAGACTCCCATCCCGCGGAACCGCCCCATAACCATCGATCACCCGCACCGGCACATTCACCGACCCCGGCTGACCCATCGCCGACCACTCCGCAGCACTCAGCCCATACTTCGCACCCCCCACCACCACGAAGATCCCACCGTTCCCCGCATTCCGCAGAAAACTGCCATCACGCGGAACCTGCGGCAACCGACCCAACCACCCCGCCGGAACCCCCGAAATCG
>NZ_BSRQ01000073.1 GCF_030268685.1 Microtetraspora sp. NBRC 13810 | reverse complement strand
GAAGTTCACCCTCCAGGGCGGCGTCGACCTGAAGGTCACCCTCGACGAGGGCGGCGAGTACGACCGGGTCACGCTCCGCTTCACCGTGATCACCAACCACTATTGCTCAGAAATCAACGCCTGACACCCAGCAAAACGTGTGTCCTCTCATCATTGCACCCCCGGGGGAGAATGTTATCTCTCATAATCAAAGATTATTGGCCTCTAAAGGGAGAAATGCACCGACGTGGAGGAGGAAGAAGGACAAAGGTCGGTTCCTTAGCAGGTGCAATCGCTGAAATCCCAGTAATAGATCAATTATTGGCGGCCTAGAACGGGGCTTGGAATTCAAATATGGTGAAAAACAAATCAAAAAGTAAAAGAACGAAGGTGAATGGTTGGGGTGAGCACTAGGTCGGGGCGGTCTTCGACGGCCTGGCGCAGGCCGTCCAGGGCGGTGGGCGCGGAGGCGACGGCGTGACCCCGCTCG
>NZ_BSRQ01000072.1 GCF_030268685.1 Microtetraspora sp. NBRC 13810 | reverse complement strand
CCGGCCTGGATCGCGGCGGCTTTGGCGGGCTTGTCGCGGTGCCCCTTGAGCGCCGCGGTGATCTGGGTGAGGGTCAGTCTCGCCGCGGCCTGCGGGGTGGGGGCCTTGGCCAGCAGGGCGAGCACGGTCGTGCTGGTGAGGCCGAGCGGCTGGAAGGCGGCCAGCGCGGCGGGGAAGTAGTCCCGCAGCGCCGAACGGAGCCGCAGCATGTGCCGGGTCCGTTCCCAGATCATCGTCTGATGCGCGCGGGCGACGACCTTGACCGCCTCGGCCTGGTCGGAGTCGGCGGCGATCTCGCGGAGCTGGTGGCGGCGGGTGCGGACCATGTCGGCCAGCGCGTGCGCGTCGGCCTTGTCGCTCTTGGCCCCGGAGTTGCCCATCACCTCGCGATGCCGGGCGGCCTGCTTGGGGTTCACCCCGAACACCCGGTACCCCGCCGCGGCCAGCGCCCGCACCCACGGCCCCCGATCGGTCTCGA
>NZ_BSRQ01000071.1 GCF_030268685.1 Microtetraspora sp. NBRC 13810 | reverse complement strand
ACATGCCGTTCCTGGAGGACGGCACGCCGGTCGACATCATCCTCAACCCGCTGGGCGTGCCCGGCCGGATGAACGTCGGGCAGGTGCTGGAGACCCATCTGGGCTGGATCGCGGCCCGAGGATGGGATATCTCCGGCATCCAGGAGGCGTGGGCCGAGCGGCTGCGCGACAAGGGCTTCGACACGGTCGAGCCGCGCACCAACATGGCCACCCCGGTCTTCGACGGCGCCCACGAGGAGGAGATTGTCGGGCTCCTCGACAGCACCATGCCCAACCGCGACGGGGACCGGATGGTCCAGCAGACCGGCAAGGCACGGCTGTTCGACGGGCGTTCCGGCGAGCCGTTCCCGTATCCGATCTCGGTCGGCTACATCTACATCCTGAAGCTGCTGCACCTGGTCGACGACAAGATCCACGCGCGTTCGACCGGCCCGTACTCGATGATCACCCAGCAGCCGCTGGGTGGTAAGGCGCAGTTCGGC
>NZ_BSRQ01000070.1 GCF_030268685.1 Microtetraspora sp. NBRC 13810 | reverse complement strand
ATGTAGAAGAGGAACATCGTCCGGTTGTCGGCGAAGGCGTAGTAGAACCACGGCACCCAGCCGGCGGCGTAGGCCAGCAGCACGGCGCCGGCCCGCCAGTCCCGGGTGGCGACATACCAGGCGATCATCGCGATCATGGCGGCCAGCGCGGCGAACCAGATGACCGGGGTGCCGACGCCGAGCACGGCCTGGGAACAGCTCGCGGTGCCGCAGGCGTTCTCCGGGGACTCGTAGAAGAAGGCGACCGGGCGCAGCAGCAGCGGCCACTGCCAGGGGTCGGACTGGTAGGGGTGGGTGGCGGTCAGGTCGGTGTGGAAGCTGAGCGCCATGAGCTGGTAGCTGATCCACGATCTGACCGAGTCGAAGACGAAGAAGGCCGGACCGGCCGAGGTCGCCTGCGCCCAGTTACGCCCGTACCCCTGCGCCGAGACGAACCACCCCGTCCACGACACGATGTACGTGACCGCCGGAGCCACCGCCAAA
>NZ_BSRQ01000069.1 GCF_030268685.1 Microtetraspora sp. NBRC 13810 | reverse complement strand
CGGGTCGAGGTGAACCAGGTGATCGCCGACGGTCCGTGCACCGACAACGGTGAGATGGCGCTGGGCAAGAACCTGCTGGTGGCGTTCATGCCGTGGGAGGGTCACAACTACGAGGACGCGATCATCCTGTCCCAGCGGCTGGTGCAGGACGACGTGCTCTCCTCGATCCACATCGAGGAGCACGAGGTCGACGCCCGGGACACGAAGCTGGGTCCCGAGGAGATCACCCGGGACATCCCGAACGTGTCGGAAGAGGTGCTGGCCGATCTCGACGAGCGCGGCATCATCCGGATCGGGGCCGAGGTGGTTCCCGGTGACATCCTGGTCGGGAAGGTCACGCCGAAGGGTGAGACGGAGCTGACGCCGGAGGAGCGGCTGCTGCGGGCGATCTTCGGTGAGAAGGCGCGTGAGGTCCGTGACACCTCGCTGAAGGTGCCGCACGGCGAGCAGGGCAAGGTCATCGGCGTCCGGGTGTTCTCCCGCGAGGAGGGCGACGAG
>NZ_BSRQ01000068.1 GCF_030268685.1 Microtetraspora sp. NBRC 13810 | reverse complement strand
ATCAAGTTCTATCTGCGTGAGGGCCTCCTTTTCCCGGGTGAGCGCACCAGTTACAACCAGGCGCAGTACACCGAGGCCCATGTGCGCCGGTTGCGGATGATCAGGGCGCTGGTCGAGGTGGGCGGGCTGAGCGTGGCCGCGACCCGTGACGTGCTGGAGAAGATGTACGCGCCGGGGATGAGCGTGCTGGACTCCGCGGGCAAGGCGCAGTTCGCGATGGCGGCGCCGCGGCCGGTGGTGGAGGACGAGGCGTGGCACAAGGGCGCCGAGCAGGCCGAGTTGCTGCTCGACCGGCTCGGCTGGCAGGTGCGTGAGACGAACCCGGCCCGTCAGACGCTGATCTCCGCGCTGGCCACGCTGTTCCGCCTGGGGCAGACCGACCAGCTCAAACTGCTGGAGGTCTACTCCCAGGCCGCCCGCCAGGTGGCCGAGGCCGAGCTCGACCTCCTGGTGCGGCAGAGCGACTCCGACGCCCTCCTGGAGACCGCCGTGGTCTGGACG
>NZ_BSRQ01000067.1 GCF_030268685.1 Microtetraspora sp. NBRC 13810 | reverse complement strand
TGACCAACGCCATCAATCGCGTCGCGGGCGACAAGCCGTGACGAACAGAGAACGGATATCTGAATGACAGCCAATAAGGCTCAAGGGCCTGTGATCCAGGTGCAGGGCCTGGAGAAGTCGTACAAGGAGCTGCGGGTGCTGCGCGGTGTGGATTTCACCGTGGCGCGGGGCAGTATTTTCGCCCTGCTCGGTTCGAACGGGGCGGGCAAGACCACGGTGGTGAGAATCCTGTCCACGCTGCTCAAGGCCGACGCGGGGACTGCCCGCATTCACGGCTTCGATGTCGCCACGCAGGCTGCGGACGTGCGGGAGTCCATCAGCCTCACGGGACAGTTCGCCGCCGTGGACGAGATCCTCAGCGGGCGGGAGAACCTCGTGCTGGTCGCCAAGCTGAGGCACCTCAGGAATCCCGGCAAGATCGCGGATGACCTGCTGGAGCGGTTCTCGCTGACCGACGCGGGCGCGCGAAGAGTGGCGACGTATTCGGGTGGCATGCGCCGCCGCCTGGACATCGCGATGAGCCTGATCGGTGATCCGCCGGTCATCTTCCTCGACGAGCCGACGACCGG
>NZ_BSRQ01000066.1 GCF_030268685.1 Microtetraspora sp. NBRC 13810 | reverse complement strand
CGTCACGGGGTCAGGGTGTGGCGCAGGTGTAGGCGGCGGGGGTGGTGGTGTTGCCGTTGGGGCGGGTGGCCTGGTAGCCGAAGGCGGTGGTGGCGCCGGGGGCGATGGTGGCGTTGTAGGGGAGGCTGCGGGCGGTGACGGTCTGTCCGCTGGTGGTCAGGGTGGCGTTCCAGGAGCCGGTGATGGTGTGGCCGGCGGGGAGGGTGAAGGTGGCGGTCCAGCCGGTGGTGGCGGTGGTGCCGTTGTTGCGGATGGTGACGGGCTGGACGACGTAGCCGGTGCTCCACTGGGTCTGGACGGTGCCGGTGGCGGTGCAGCCGGTGCCGGGTTCGGGGTCGCCGCCGCCGGCGGTGGTGGTGAAGGTGGTGGTGGCGGAGTTGGCGGAGAGGTTGCCGGCCCCGTCGCGGGCGCGGATGTAGACCTGGTACTGGGTGCTGGGGGTGAGGCCGGTCAGGGTGATGGAGGCGGTGGTGCTCTGGCCGAGCTGGGTGTCGGTGGCGCCCTGTTCGCGGTGGACGGTGTAGCCGGCGAGGCCGCTGCCGCCGGTGTCGGTGGCGGGGGTCCAGGAGAGGGTGGCGCCGGTGGCGGTGACGCCGGCGGCGGTGGGGGTGCCGGGGGTGGTGGGCGGGGTGGTGTCCGAGCCGCCGCCG
>NZ_BSRQ01000065.1 GCF_030268685.1 Microtetraspora sp. NBRC 13810 | reverse complement strand
GGGGAGGTGCTGGTGCGGGCCGCCGCCGGTGCGGCGGACGCGGAGAGGCGCATCCCCAACCGGCCGGACACGGTCTTCCGGATCGCCTCGGTCACCAAGCAGTTCACCTCGATGATCATGCTGAAGCTGCGTGACCGCGGGCTGCTCGGCCTGGACGACCCGATCTGCCCGTATCTCATCCCGGCATACATCAGCACCTGCCCGCAGGCGTGGCGGCCCATCACGATCCGCCAGATCCTCACCCACACCTCCGGCATCGTCAACATCCAGGAACTGCCGGACTTCTACGCCAAGCTCTCCCAGCCGACCACCACCCGCGAGCTCATCCAGCGGTTCGTGAACAGGCCGCTGGACTTCAAACCCGGCACCAGCTGGAAGTACAGCAACGGCGGCTACGTCCTGGCCGGGGCGATCATCCAGGCGGTGACCCGCAAGCCGTACGGCACCGTGCTGCACGAGGAGATCACCGGCCCGCTGCACCTGCGGCACACCGGCTACAGCAGAGGCAACCCGCCCGCCGGGTACGCGAAGGGCTACTACACGCCCGGGTCACCGGCCGCGCCCATCAACGGCTCCCAGGCGTTCTCCGCGACCGGAATCTACTCCACCGTGGACGACATCGCCCGCTGGGACCGGTCCTTCGGCGCATAC
>NZ_BSRQ01000064.1 GCF_030268685.1 Microtetraspora sp. NBRC 13810 | reverse complement strand
CGAGTCGAAGACGAAGAAGGCCGGACCGGCCGAGGTCGCCTGCGCCCAGTTACGCCCGTACCCCTGCGCCGAGACGAACCACCCCGTCCACGACACGATGTACGTGACCGCCGGAGCCACCGCCAAAGCGGTCAACGCGGTGGGCACGTCCCGCCGCAACGCCCCACCGAACGGCCGCCGGATCCCGATCGCCCGCCGCGCACCCGCGTCCCACACCAGCGACATCACCGCGAACGCGACCAGGAAGAACACCCCCGACCACTTCACCGCACACGCCGCACCCAGACACACCCCCGCCGCGACCCGCCACGGACGCAAACCCAGCCACGGACCCGAACCCGTCAACGCCGACGTCTCATACCAGGCCACCAACCGGCCACGCGCCCAGTCCCGATCCACCACCAGACACGCGAACCCGGCCAGCACCCAGAACATCAGGAACACATCCAGCAACGCCGTACGGCTCAACACGAAATGCAAACCGTCCAACGCCAGCAGCAAACCCGCCAGACACCCCAGCAACGTCGAACGCGTCATCCGCCGCGCCACCCGCGCCAGCATCAGAATCGACAACGCCCCGGCCAACGCCGCCGCGAACCGCCACCCGAACGGATTCGGCCCGAACAACCACTCACCCACACCGATCATCCACTTACCCAGCGGCGG
>NZ_BSRQ01000063.1 GCF_030268685.1 Microtetraspora sp. NBRC 13810 | reverse complement strand
TCAGACATCCCTGGAGCCGGAATGTCAAGCGGCGAGGTCGTGTTGCCGGTGTGACCAGGCGGTTGCCTGGTCGTAGGGGGTATGTGTTTTGAGGCAGCCGTGGAGGATGCCGACCAGGCGGTTGCCGAGTTGGCGGAGGGCGGCGTTGTGGCTGACGTCGCGGGCTTTGAGCTGGTCGTAGTAGGCGCGGGCGGCCGGGTCATGCAGGATTGCGGCGCCGGCCTGCATGTGGAGCGCGTCGATGAGCCGGTCGTTGTGGATGAAGCGGGCGTGGACGGTCTTGGACTTGCCGGATTGCCGGGTGATGGGTGAGGTTCCGGCGTAGTTCTTGCGAGCCTTGGCGCTGGCGTAGCGGCCTTTCGCGTCGCCGAACTCTGCGAGCACCCGGGCGCCGAGGATGACGCCGATGCCGGGCTGGCTGAGGAGGATCTCAGCGTCCGGGTGCCGGCCAAAATGGGCCTCGACCTGCCGTTCGAGGGTGTTGATCTGGGTGTTGAGGGTCTGCAGGACCGCGATGGTCGCCGACACGGTGGCCGCGTAGGCGGAAGCGACCAGGTCGCTTTGCCCGAGGTGCTCGGCGCGGAGTCCGGCCTGGATCGCGGCGGCTTTGGCGGGCTTGTCGCGGTGCCCCTTGAGCGCCGCGGTGATCTGGGTGAGGGTCAGTCTCGCCGCGGCCTGCGGGGTGGGGGCCTTGGCCAGCAGGGCGAGCACGG
>NZ_BSRQ01000062.1 GCF_030268685.1 Microtetraspora sp. NBRC 13810 | reverse complement strand
TCTGCCCCGGGCGGAGCTCGCCGTACAGGATCTTCTCCGACAGCGAGTCCTCCAGCTCGCGCTGGATGGTCCGGCGCAGCGGCCGGGCGCCCATCACCGGGTCGTAACCCCGGTCGGCCAGCAGCTGCTTGGCCTCCTGGGTGAGCTCCAGGCCCATGTCCCGGTCCCGCAGCCGCTCGTCCACCTGGGCCAGCATCAGGTCGACGATCTGGATGATCTCCTTCGGCGTGAGCTGGTGGAAGACCACCGTGTCATCGACACGGTTGAGGAACTCCGGCCGGAAGTGCTGCTTGAGCTCCTCCTGCACCTTCGCCTTCATCCGGTCGTAGTTGCTCTCGGCGTCGTTGTTCTTGGCGAACCCGACCCCGATGCCCTTGGAGATGTCCCGGGTGCCCAGGTTGGTCGTCATGATGATGACGGTGTTCTTGAAGTCCACCACCCGGCCCTGGGCGTCGGTCAGCCGGCCGTCCTCCAGGATCTGCAGCAGCGAGTTGAAGATGTCCGGGTGCGCCTTCTCGATCTCGTCGAACAGCACCACCGAGAACGGCTTGCGCCGCACCTTCTCCGTGAGCTGCCCGCCCTCCTCGTAACCCACGTAACCGGGCGGGGAACCGAACAGCCGGGAGACCGTGTGCTTCTCCATGAACTCCGACATGTCCAGCATGATCAGCGCGTCCTCGTCCCCGAACAGGAACTCGGCCAGCGCCTTGGACA
>NZ_BSRQ01000061.1 GCF_030268685.1 Microtetraspora sp. NBRC 13810 | reverse complement strand
CACCCGGGGTGACATCATCCTGTTCATCGACGAGCTGCACACGCTGGTCGGTGCGGGCGCGGCCGAGGGCGCGATCGACGCGGCGAGCATCCTGAAGCCGATGCTGGCCCGCGGCGAGCTGCAGACCGTCGGCGCCACCACACTGGAGGAGTTCCGCCGCTACCTGGAGAAGGACTCCGCCCTGGTCCGCCGCTTCCAGCCGGTCCAGGTGGCCGAGCCGTCGGCGGCGCACGCGGTCGAGATCCTCAGGGGCCTGCGCGGCCGTTACGAGGCGCACCACCGCGTGTCGATCACCGACGGCGCCCTGGAGGCGGCCGTACGGCTGGCCGACCGCTACATCGGCGACCGGTTCCTGCCCGACAAGGCGATCGACCTGATCGACGAGGCCGGCTCCCGGCTGCGCGTGCACGGCGTGACCGGGCAGGAGGAGGTGACCGAGGAGCTCGTCGCGGAGATCCTGGCCGCCTCGACCGGCGTCCCGATCGTCAAGCTCACCGGGGAGGAGTCGCAGCGGCTGCTCCGCATGGAGGAGGAGCTGCACCGGCGGGTGGTCGGCCAGGACGACGCGGTCTCGGCCCTGTCCCGGTCGATCCGCCGGACCCGGGCCGGGTTGAAGGACCCGCGTCGTCCGGGTGGTTCGTTCATCTTCGCCGGTCCGTCCGGTGTCGGTAAGACCGACTTGTCCAAGGCGCTGGCCGAGTTCCTGTTCGGGGACGAGGACGCGCTGATCATGCTGGACATGTCGGAGTTCATGGAGAAGCACACGGTCTCCCGGCTGTTCGGTTCCCCGCCCGGTTACGTGGGTTA
>NZ_BSRQ01000060.1 GCF_030268685.1 Microtetraspora sp. NBRC 13810 | reverse complement strand
GCGGGGGCGTCCTGGTGGCGGGGGAGGCGCAGGACGAAGCGGGCGCCGCGGGGGCTGTCCTCGATGCGGAGGGTGCCGCCGCTGGTCTCGGCGATCTGGCGGGCGATGGGCAGGCCGAGTCCGGTGCCGCCGGCGTCTTTGTTGCGGGCGGCGTCCAGGCGGGCGAAGCGCTGGAAGACGAGTTCGCGTTTGTCGGGTTCGATGCCGGGTCCGTCGTCGAGGACTTCGAGGATGGCGGTGCCGTGGGGGGTGTCGTGCTGGTCGCCGGGGGTGTGGCGGACGGTGACGGTGATGGTGGTCTCGGCGTGGCGGTCGGCGTTGTCGATGAGGTTGGTGAGCAGGCGGCCCAGGCGTAGCGGGTCGGCGCGGACGACGACGCCGGGTTCGAGGTGGCACAGGAGTCTTTTGGTGGTCTGGCGGCGCATGTGGCATTCCTGGCGTACGAGCCGGGCGAGGTCGACGGGGTCGCGTTTGGCGGGGGTGCCGGCGTCGAGGCGGGCGATGGTCAGCAGGTCGCAGACGATGGATTCCAGCCGGTCCAGGCTGGTGAGGATGGTTCTGCCGAGGGCGGGGACGCTGGTCTCGCGGGGGGCGAGGAGGGCGTCCTCGACTTCGGCGCGGATGGCGGCGATGGGGCTGCGCAGGTCGTGGGAGGCGTCGGAGGCGAACTGACGCTGTTGTTCCATCGCGGCTCCCAGCCGGGAGAGGGTGTGGTTGATGCTGTCGGCGAGTCCGTGGATCTCGTCGTCGCCGGGTGGGACCGGGACCTGGCGGCCGGGGCTGGTGGCGATGATGTCGTCGAGTTCGGTGCGGATGGCGTTCACCGGGCGCAGCGACGCGGCGACGACACGGTGACCGAGGCAGGTGATCG
>NZ_BSRQ01000059.1 GCF_030268685.1 Microtetraspora sp. NBRC 13810 | reverse complement strand
TGTCTGTGATGTGACTGCGTGCCTTTTGAAGAATGAGCCTGCGAGTTATGGTGTGTGGCGAGGTTAACCCGGGTGGGGGAGCCGTAGCGAAAGCGAGTCTGAATAGGGCGTTGAGTCGCATGCTGTAGACCCGAAGCGGAGTGATCTACGCATGGGCAGGTTGAAGCTCAGGTAAGACTGGGTGGAGGACCGAACCCACCAGGGTTGAAAACCTGGGGGATGATCTGTGTGTAGGGGTGAAAGGCCAATCAAACTCCGTGATAGCTGGTTCTCCCCGAAATGCATTTAGGTGCAGCGTTGCGTGTTTCTTGCCGGAGGTAGAGCACTGGATGGCCGATGGGCCCGACAAGGTTACTGACGTCAGCCAAACTCCGAATGCCGGTAAGTGAGAGCGTGGCAGTGAGACTGCGGGGGATAAGC
The DNA here is from genome assembly GCF_030268685.1 of Microtetraspora sp. NBRC 13810. GTDB lineage: Bacteria > Actinomycetota > Actinomycetes > Streptosporangiales > Streptosporangiaceae > BSRQ01. The sequence continues at coordinate 514 of NZ_BSRQ01000059.1, read as the reverse complement.
TCCGTAGTCGAGAGGGAAACAGCCCAGACCACCGACTAAGGCCCCTAAGCGTGTGCTAAGTGGGAAAGGATGTGGAGTCGCAGTGACAACCAGGAGGTTGGCTTAGAAGCAGCCACCCTTGAAAGAGTGCGTAATAGCTCACTGGTCAAGTGATTCTGCGCCGATAATGTAGCGGGGCTCAAGTGCACCGCCGAAGTCGTGGCATTCACGTCTATGGATGTGGGTGGGTAGGGGAGCGTCGTGTTCTGTGTGAAGCATTCTGGTGATGGGGTGTGGACGGGACGCGAGTGAGAATGCAGGCATGAGTAGCGAATCGAGGGTGGGAAACCCTCGCGCCGGATGACCAAGGGTTCCTGGGCTAGGTTAATCCGCTCAGGGTAAGTCGGGGCCTAAGGCGAGGCCGACAGGCGTAGTCGATGGATAACGGGTTGATATTCCCGTACCCGCTGTGATGCGCCAATATCGAATCCTTTGATGCTAAGAGTCCTTAGCTCGGTTTCCTCTTCGGAGGGGA
>NZ_BSRQ01000058.1 GCF_030268685.1 Microtetraspora sp. NBRC 13810 | reverse complement strand
ATGCGCGACATACTGCGCGCAGGGAGCCGCCTCCGGCGGGGTGCAGGTCTCCCAGATGCGGGTGTCACCGGCGAGGAGCATCCGGTCGGCGATCGGGTTCTCCACGGTGCCGAACGCCTTGCGCTCCACGCCGAAGGTGAGCAGCGCGTAGGCGTCCTTGGCGTAGTACGTCTCGTCGAAGACCACGGCGTGCGGTTCGGCGAGGCCGTCGAAGCGGAGGAAGGCACCGAATCCGGCGACCAGCAGCGGGCCCAGCCAGCCCCACAGGAGGTTCGTGGGCATGGGGGGTATCAACCTACGTGGCGATATGTCCACCCGCGGCACCCTACGCGATCTCCGCCTTCACCGGGGGGTGGGTCAGCCGCGGTGCGCGACGTCGGCGCTCTCCGGCGCCTGACGCGGCCGCGGCGAGGCGTCCCCGGCCCGGCCGATCGGCGCGCCCGCCGGCGCCGACGTTGCTGAAATGTTCGCGGGGCCGTCCTTCCCTGCCCGCGTCGCCGGTGGCGGAGCGCGTGTGGAGTCCCAATTGGGATGTGTGTCGTGTTTCCTAGCTTGACTCCGTGGGAGGCCCCGTACGATGTCCGGGTGGCGGTGACCGAATTCTCTAGCCAGGCCCACGAGCAGCCGGAACCTCAGGTGGACGTTCCGGCCGTCTCCGTGCGCGACCGGTTGGTGCCGCCCATGCCCGGCAGCGCCCTGTGGGGCTGGCTGGGCCCGCTGCTGGTCGCCGCGTTCGGCGCCTTCCTCCGCTTCGACCGGCTGGGCGACCCCAAGGCGATCGTCTTCGACGAGACCTACTACGCCAAGGACGCCCTCTCCCTGATCCACTACGGCGTCGAGAAGGTCACACTCAAGGACGCCGACAAACTGCTCATATCGGGCAACACCAACATCTGGCAGCACTGCGCGGCCGACCAGCTCGACAAGTGCGCCTCCTACGTGGTCCAC
>NZ_BSRQ01000057.1 GCF_030268685.1 Microtetraspora sp. NBRC 13810 | reverse complement strand
CGTCGGTGATGCCGGTGCGGGTGCCGGTGGTCGGCCTGCTCGCTCAGATGGGCGTTCAGCGAAGTCAACGCGGCCATGCCTTGAGAATGCCGGCGTCGTTCCGCTGCGGAGCTGGTCAGTTCACCGGCTGACCAGGCCCGTGGTGGGCAGCGGCCTTCGCCGGGAGGGTGATCGCGAAGCGGAGGAGTTCAGCGTTGTAGCGACCCGGGTCACTCATGTAGAGGCCGTGTCCCGCGCCTTCGAGTACCACCAGCCTCGCGTCGGGGAGCAGGGCGTGGGTCCGGCGTCCGGTCAGCTCGATCGGCGCCGAACGGTCGGCGTCCCCCTGGATCACCAGCGCCGGTATCCGGATCTCCGCCAGTTCCTGGCGCTGGTCGGCCGTGATGAACGCTTCCTGGGTCGACAGCAGCACCTGCAGGGGCGTGTCGAAGAACTGGCGGTGAGTCCAGTCGCCCAGACCTGCGGACACCTCATAGGCCGGTCCGAAGTAGTCGGCGTGGGAGGTGCCCGCGACGAAAGCGCCCATGTCCCGGCGCATAACCTGCTGCAGCGCCGCGAAGTCCGCCGCCGCGACGGGACCGTCCGCGTTGTCGTCCGTACGCAGCAGGCACGGCGTCGTCGGCGCGCTCAGCACGACCCCCGCGACCCGCTCCTCCCCGCGGCGGGACAGGTGGCGAACCACCTCCGCGGCGCCCAGCGAGTGGCCGACGAGCACGACGTCGCGAAGGTCCAGGTGGTCGAGCAGGTCCGCCAGGTCGTCGGCGAGGCGGTCGAGGCCGTAGCCCCGCCCGGGAAGGTCGGAACGCCCGTGACCGCGACGGTCGAAGACGACGCACCGGCTGCCGGCGGCGAGCAGCTCAGGGATCTGGTAGTGCCACATCCCGCTGTTGAGCGCCCAGGCATGGGCGAACACGAAAGTGCGACCGCCGGGCCGGCCCGCCTCCGCGTG
>NZ_BSRQ01000056.1 GCF_030268685.1 Microtetraspora sp. NBRC 13810 | reverse complement strand
TAACCCACGTAACCGGGCGGGGAACCGAACAGCCGGGAGACCGTGTGCTTCTCCATGAACTCCGACATGTCCAGCATGATCAGCGCGTCCTCGTCCCCGAACAGGAACTCGGCCAGCGCCTTGGACAGCTCGGTCTTACCGACACCGGACGGACCGGCGAAGATGAACGAACCACCCGGACGACGCGGGTCCTTCAACCCGGCCCGGGTCCGGCGGATCGACCGGGACAGACCCTTGATCGCGTCGTCCTGACCGATGATCCGCTTGTGCAGCTCGTCCTCCATGCGGAGCAGCCGCTGCGACTCCTCCTCGGTGAGCTTGAAGACCGGGATGCCGGTGGCGGTGGCCAGGACCTCGGCGATGAGCTCCTCGGTCACCTCGGCCACGACGTCCATGTCGCCGGCCTTCCACTCCTTCTCCCTGCGCTCACGCTTGAGCTGGAGCTGCTTCTCCTGGTCGCGCAGCGCGGCGGCCTTCTCGAAGTCCTGCGCGTCGATCGCGGACTCCTTGTCACGCCGCACGTTGGCGATCTTCTCGTCGTACTCGCGCAGGTCCGGCGGAGCGGTCATCCGGCGGATGCGCATCCGGGAACCGGCCTCGTCGATCAGGTCGATCGCCTTGTCGGGCAGGAACCGGTCGCTGATGTAGCGGTCGGCGAGCTGCGCCGCGGCCACCAGGGCGCCGTCGGTGATCGACACGCGGTGGTGCGCCTCGTAACGGTCGCGCAGGCCCTTGAGGATCTCGATCGTGTGGCTGAGGCTCGGCTCGGCCACCTGGATCGGCTGGAACCGGCGCTCGAGCGCGGCGTCCTTCTCCAGGTGCTTGCGGTACTCGTCGAGCGTGGTGGCGCCGATGGTCTGCAGCTCGCCGCGGGCCAGCATCGGCTTCAGGATGCTCGCCGCGTCGATCGCGCCCTCGGCCGCGCCCGCACCGACCAGCGTGTGCAGCTCGTCGATGAACAGGATGATGTCACCCCGGGTG
>NZ_BSRQ01000055.1 GCF_030268685.1 Microtetraspora sp. NBRC 13810 | reverse complement strand
TGACGTGATCTCAGCGAATTCCCGGTAGGTAATCGTGCTCGAAGTGAGTGAGGACAAGCGCCGCGCGGGCGACGTCGCCGATTCGGCTGGGGCTGACGGTGATGTGCTGCAGGGTTCGCCACCGGCCTTTGAGCAGGGCGAATCCGCGTTCGCCGAGACAGCGCAGGGCGCGTAGGAGTCGGTTGTAGGTGCGGTTGTCCGGGCTGAGGATCTGGGTTCCTTCGGGCTGCTTGATCGGCGTGTGGACGCCGATTCCGGCGCCGTCGTAGCCGCTGTCGGCGAGGGTGGGTAGTCCCGCTGCGGCTGCGGCGTACAGGGCGCCCAGTACGTGTGTACGGGCGGCGGACAGGTCGTGGACGGAGCCGGGTTCGACCTCGCCGATCCACAGTGGCAGCCCGTTGGGTGCTGACAGCGCTTGGAGGTTGCCGGCGTGCTGGTGGGCCTTGCCCGAGTACCAGGCGTCGATGGATTCGCCCTTGACGCTGATGGTCTGCTCGGCGCAGCGGTCGATGGGGATCAGGGTGCCGTCGAGGATCACGTAGGCCAGTCCTTCGGCTTGGGCGCGGTCGAGGGCTTCGGGCAGGTCAGGTGCTTGAGCTGCAAGAACTTCGGTTCCCTCGTGGATGTAGCGGTAGGCGGTGGCCCGGGAGACGCGGTGATCGCGGCCGAGTTTGGGGATGTCGTGCTCGCCGCGGAACCAGCGCAGCACCATGACCGCTTGCCGGAAGGGGCTCAGGGCTCGGCTGTCTTTGGGGGTGCCGCGCAGTCGGCGTTCATCGTGCAGGAGGCGGGCGACGTGCTGAACGAGTGCGCGGGAGACGTCGAGCGTGGCACGATGAGCAATCACGTGGAGCCTTCCGGAGGCTGGGATTTCTTGTGGTGAGAGCTCTTCTACCGGGGGCTCCACGTCTGTTTCCGGCCTTCGGCAACTCCTCCCGATAGGCCCGGAACGTCGCCACCGGCGTCCAAGAAATCCCAATTGCCCCGAACTATTTCGCTGAGATCACCTCACT
>NZ_BSRQ01000054.1 GCF_030268685.1 Microtetraspora sp. NBRC 13810 | reverse complement strand
CGTTCGGTGCGGTGCCGCGTGATGGCAGTTATATGCGTGATGTGCGGGACGGCACGATCTACGTGGTGAATGCCGGTAAGAAGCGGGCGCTCGGTTACGACGAGTGGGTGGCTCTGGGCAAGCCCGCCTCGGGCAATGTGCCCGTCGGTTTCCTCAACAAGATTCCCAACGCCTGACCGGGCATTCTCCGAAATCTCTCCGAACAACCCTGAAAGGAAACTCCGATGAACCGTACCTTCGCCAAGACCGCGAACCTCCGCCGCATGGTCACCGTGAGCGCGCTCGCCCTGGCAGGACTCACCGTGGCCGCCCCCTTACCCGTGAACGCCGCCGCCGCGCCACCCGCGTTCCAGCTTCCCTTCCCGTGCGGGGACAAGTGGCGGCTGGACACCTGGGCGCACGCCCCCGCGCTGGACATGGTCAAGGAGCCCGACCAGGCCGGCACCGACGGCGCCCGGCTCGTCGCGCCCGCCGCCGGCACGGTCAACCAGTCCTTCTTCCACTCCAACGCCGGCAACATGATCCAGATCGACCACGGCGGCGGCTGGTTCACCACCTACATCCACCTGAAGTCCCGGTCCGTCAACGTCGGCCAGCGCGTCGAGCAGGGCCAGCAGATCGGCCAGGTCGGCGCCACCGGCCCGACCTCCAACGGCCACCCCCACCTGCACTACGAGCAGGGCTTCGACGCCAACGGCGACGGCCGCGCCACCTGGGGCGCCGCCGGCACCGAGCGGGTCCGGGCCACCTTCAACGGCGTCGAGTACGGCCAGAGCAACAGCCAGACCTGGCGCAACGTCACCAGTGCCAACGGCTGCGTCACCACGCCGGTGGACGGCCGGTTGTATCGGGAGCCGGACGGGACGATCGCGGTGATTGTGGGTGGTGCTCCGGTTCGTTTCTCCAGCATGGCGGAGTTGACGGCGTCGGGGTATGGCAGTGCGCCGATTTCGGGGGTTCCGGCGGGGTGGTTGGGTCGGTTGCCGCAGGTTCCGCGTGATGGCAGTTTTCTGCGGAATGCGGGGAACGGTGGGATCTTCGTGGTGGTGGGGGGTGCGAAGTATGGGCTGAG
>NZ_BSRQ01000053.1 GCF_030268685.1 Microtetraspora sp. NBRC 13810 | reverse complement strand
CCGGCGTGGTGGACGTGTTCCTACGATCGCTCGAACAGGCCGACCGACCAGCGGATCGGGCGGTTGGTGGATTGACCGACCATGGTGAGCTCCACGGTGACGGTGGTGGGCTCGGTCAGGTGGAGCTCGTTCATCGCCATCGGGAACCCGCCTGAGGTCCAGACGCCGCAACTGCTGCTGGCGCCCCCGCTCTCGCCGTTCACCCTGAAGCTGAACTGCAGCCGCGTGGCCAGCTCGCCCGAGCAGAGCTCGTCGAGGGCGACCCTGCCCGCCTGGCCGCCGACCTCGAAGGTGGCCGTGGTGTCCTGCGGCCAGAGGCCGCTTCTCGTTTCGGTGAGCCGCCACTCGTCTATCTGCCTGGGGATGCTTCGCAGTGGTTCGGGGACGACTGGTCGTGCGGGCGGCGTCCACTCGTATACGCCCAGCACCCACGAACCATGCGCGGGCACCTGGGTGACGCACGGACCGCCCGGCTCCTCCTGGGTGCAGCCCCAGCCGGAGGTCACCGTGTTGAACGTGACCGTCACCTCCGTGGCGCCTTCGGGGACGTCCAGCGGCTGCAGCCGCAGCTCCCGATCGCAGTTCATGAACGAGACCGGCGCGCGCAGCCGGGACCCCTCGACCTCGATTCGCGGCGGGTTGTCGTCCGGCCCCACGCACATGCCGCCGACGTCCAGCGGCTTGCCGGTGTAGGGGACCTTGAGTGTGGCCTTGGCGTCAGCCGTCTTCTCGATCGCGGTCCTGGCCACGAGCCGGTAGCCGGTGCCGTCCGCCGAGGTGAACTCGCCCGGCAGCACGGGCAGGGTCCCGCCCGAGACCGTCGTGGTGGTCTCGGGCTGCGGCGTGGCGGGCAGGAGCGGCACGGTCAGCGCCACCGCCGCCGCCACCACGGCCGCGCCCACCGCGCCCACCGCGGTCCGCCTGCGCGCCCGGATCCTCCGCACGCGGTCGCGCACCTGCTCGCCGCGCGACGGATTCGGCGGCGGGAGCAGGTCGGCGTGCTCGCGCAGTACGTCGCGGAGATTCTCTACGGTCACCTCTGCAGCTCCTTAACCACCGACTCGTCGATTCTCAGCTTGGCCAGCGCCTTGGCG
>NZ_BSRQ01000052.1 GCF_030268685.1 Microtetraspora sp. NBRC 13810 | reverse complement strand
GGGCATTCCCCCTTGAACGAGGACACCTCGAAGACTGGATCTTGAGGTCCAGGGGAAGAGATGTTCCTGATGGTGATGAAGAACTACCCACCCGAGTTCAAGGCCGACGCGGTGGCGTTGGTGTTGTCGAGGCCGGATCGGACGATCACGTCGATCGCGAGGGACCTCGGAGTCAGCCGCGAGACGCTGCGAGTCTGGGTTCGCGCCGCGCAGGCCCGGGGCGAAGGCGGACAACGCGGAGCCGGCGCGGCCCCGGTGGGTAAGGCCGCGTCGGGCGGGCACGTACCCTCGGACGACGTGCTGGAAGAAGAGAACAAGCAGCTCAAGGCGCGGATCCGGGAGCTGGAGCAAGAGCGGGACATCCTGCGCAAGGCGGCCAAGCTTTTCGCGGGCGAGACGAACTGGTGAACCGCTTCCAGTTCGTTGAGGATCACAAGGCGCTCTACGGGGTGAAGCGGTTGTGCCGGGTGCTGCAGGTGTCTCGCTCGGGCTTCTACCGGTGGCTGAAGGGGGCTGCGGCGCGGCTGGCCCGCCGCCGGGCCGACGCGGAACTGGCCGAGCGGATGCGGCGAGTCCACGCCGAGCACGACGGCACCTACGGCTCGCCCCGGATGACGGCTGAGCTGCGCGCAGCAGGGATGAAGGTCAACCACAAGCGGGTGGAACGGGTGATGCGCGAGCACGGCATCGCCGGGCTGCGGCTGCGCAAGAAGATCCGCACCACCATCCCGGAGCCGGACGCGGCCCCGGTGCCGGACTTGATCCAGCGCGACTTCACCGCCGCGCAGCCGAACACCCGCTACGTCGGCGACATCACGTATCTGCCCGTCGGCGGCGGCCGTTTCCTGTACTTGGCCACGGTCGTGGATCTGTACTCGCGCCGGCTGGCAGGCTGGTCGATCGCCGATCACATGCGCACCGAGCTCGTCATCGACGCGCTGCAGGCAGCTGCGCATACCCGGGGCGGCCGCCTGGACGGCGCGGTTTTCCACAGCGACAACGGGGCGCAGTACTGCTCGCGGGAGTTCGCCCGGGCCTGTCGCCGGCTCGGCGTCACCCGCTCGCGCGGCGCGGTCGGCACCAGCGCCGACAACGCGCTGGCCGAGTCCTTCAATGCCACCCTCAAACGCGAGACGTTGCAGGGTGCGCACCACTGGCCCGACGCCTGGACCGCCCGCCTGGCCGTGTTCCGGTGGATCACCCGCTACAACACGGTCCGACGGCACTCCCGCCTCGGCCAACTCAGCCCGATCGCCTACGAG
>NZ_BSRQ01000051.1 GCF_030268685.1 Microtetraspora sp. NBRC 13810 | reverse complement strand
CAGACAAAAATTGTCCGGCGGTGACCTACTCTCCCACACCGTCCCCAGTGCAGTACCATCGGCGCTGGAAGGCTTAACTTCCGGGTTCGGAATGTAACCGGGTGTTTCCCCACCGCTACAACCGCCGAAACCCCATGAAACACACAACCAAAAACAGGTTGCTGTCTCAGAATCACACAGTGGACGCGAGCAAAAAACCTTGTGGTCAAGTCCTCGGCCTATTAGTACCGGTCAGCTCCACACGTTACCGCGCTTCCACCTCCGGCCTATCAACCCGATCATCAACCGGGAGCCTTACCCAATCACTTGGAGGGAGACCTCATCTCAAGGCGAGCTTCCCGCTTAGATGCTTTCAGCGGTTATCCCTTCCGAACGTAGCCAACCAGCCATGCACCTGGCGATACAACTGGCACACCAGAGGTTCGTCCGTCCCGGTCCTCTCGTACTAGGGACAGCCCCTTTCAAGTCTCCTACGCGCACAGCGGATAGGGACCGAACTGTCTCGCGACGTTCTAAACCCAGCTCGCGTACCGCTTTAATGGGCGAACAGCCCAACCCTTGGGACCTACTCCAGCCCCAGGATGCGACGAGCCGACATCGAGGTGCCAAACCATCCCGTCGATATGGACTCTTGGGGAAGATCAGCCTGTTATCCCCGGGGTACCTTTTAGCCGTTGAGCGACACCGCTTCCACAAGCCGATGCCGGATCACTAGTCCCAGCTTTCGCTCCTGCTCGACCCGTCGGTCTCACAGTCAAGCTCCCTTGTGCACTTACACTCAACACCTGATTGCCAACCAGGCTGAGGGAACCTTTGGGCGCCTCCGTTACCCTTTAGGAGGCAACCGCCCCAGTTAAACTACCCACCAGACACTGTCCCCGATCCGGATCACGGACCAGAGTTAGACATCCAAAACGACCAGAGTGGTATTTCACCAATGACTCCACCCACACTAGCGTGAAGGCTTCACAGTCTCCCACCTATCCTACACAAGCCGTCCCAAACACCAATGTCAAGCTATAGTGAAGGTCCCGGGGTCTTTCCGTCCTGCTGCGCGTAACGAGCATCTTTACTCGTAATGCAATTTCGCCGGGTCTGCGGTTGAGACAGCGGGGAAGTCGTTACGCCATTCGTGCAGGTCGGAACTTACCCGACAAGGAATTTCGCTACCTTAGGATGGTTATAGTTACCACCGCCGTTTACCGGCGCTTAAGTTCTCAGCTTCGCCATCCGAAGACGACTAACCGGTCCCCTTAACGTTCCGGCACCGGGCAGGCGTCAGTCCGTATACATCGTCTTACGACTTCGCACGGACCTGTGTTTTTAGTAAACAGTCGCTTCCCCCTGGCCACTGCGACCCCCACCAGCTCAAGGAGCACGTCCCATCACCAGCAGAGGCCCCCCTTCTCCCGAAGTTACGGGGGCAATTTGCCGAGTTCCTTAACCACAGTTCACCCGATCGCCTTAGTATTCTCTACCTGACCACCTGAGTCGGTTTAGGGTACGGGCCGCCGCAACACTCACTAGAGGCTTTTCTCGGCAGCATAGGATCATCCACTTCGCCACAATCGGCTCGGCATCACACCTCAGGCACGTGGAGTACGGATTTGCCTATACTCCGCCCTACATGCTTACCCCAGGAACAACCATCGCCTGGGCTGGACTACCTTCCTGCGTCACCCCATCGCTTACCTACTACCCCATCGGACCGAGCGTTCACCCTGAC
>NZ_BSRQ01000050.1 GCF_030268685.1 Microtetraspora sp. NBRC 13810 | reverse complement strand
CGAGTGAGGGCACTGTCTGACCCCAGGACTCACGATCGGTCCAGCGGTGGGAAGTGCTCACTCACTCGCGGCTACCAGGCACCGAGTCTGCCCGATCAGCCGACCCGGTAGCTCCCATTAGCGGAGGTCCGGCCGGGTAGGCCCCTGGGAGCCCGGACGCCTGCGCGTCCGCGATGTGCCTCGCCAGTTCCGGATACTGCCCGGTCAGTGAGTAGTCCACTTGGGGAATGTAGTCCGAGACTATGCAGCCACGACCGACGTTGGACCCGGGCAGGGCGTTGTCGCAGCGCACTATGGGAGACACTTCGGAGAATACGATGGAGTTGGGCCACTGCGGGTTCGTCAGGGTGTAGTTCCAGTGGGTCCGGGCGAAACCGATCTGGCCGGTGCCGGTGGGGGAGACCTGGGTGGAGTCGAAGAACGCTTCTGCCTCGACCGGGAATCGCGGATTCATGTTCGTGGCCGGGAAGCTCGCGGGCGCCGACACGTTACACGAGGGCACCTGGCCTGGCTGAGGACCGCTGCAACCCGCTGTGCCCGACACGTTTGTCCCGAATCCTTTGCCCACGGCGTTGATGAAGACCACGCTCGTCTGGTGGGCCCAGTGCAGTTGATCACGGCTCGTGTAACTGTAGTTCGTCAGTCTGAAAAGCAGTTCACCGGTGACGGCGCCGGTTTGTACGTCTGATATGGTGACGAGCCATTCTTTCTTTTTGCACATGAGCAGTCGCGTCACCAGCCACTGGCTCGTGCACCACGCTGGGGGCACCTGCATCGCCGACGGCGACTGCTCCTTCGTCGTGGATGGGGCCTTCTCTTCGACGCAGGCCCATTGGGTGTGTCCCTGTGCCAGCAGTTCGGCTCTCTTGCGCTTGAACTCAGAGCATTGATCTTGGTTCCTGGCTGTAGCCGTAGAGGGTTCGTCCACCGCTTGTGGGGGCGCGGTGCCCATGTCGGAGGCCGGGGGCGCCGACGCCGATACTTCCGGATCTTCGTTGGAGGCGGCGATCGCCGGTGGCGAAATGGTCGTCACCGACAAAATGACAGCCATGATCACCGCCGCACGCCTTGCCTTGCGCATCGCAAACAGCACTCTGGGCTCCATGAAATGGGTCCGGGCTTACAAGGACGCGAACGCCTCTGACGCTAAATGTCCGACTTGTGACAGTCAAAGTGATAAAAACCATCTTGTGTGATGAATCGCACTAAATTACACTTTTCGGCCCATTGGGCAGGCTGGGCGAAATTTCCCATTACGGACAACACTGGGCTGACTTCCAGTGCCGCCTTTTCCGGTTTTCCGTGCTCACTGCCGCTATGTGGGACGGTCCGGCTGAATGAGGACGCGCATCTGGTGGTGCCGCCGCTGTCGGACGAGGACGCACCGGCGGAGGCCGGGGCGCTCAAAGACGAGCCGGCCGCGATGCTGCCGTTCACGCCGATCGCCTCGCTGCTGATCGAGCTGGACGCGCGCACGCATTCCCTGGACTGCTTCACTCACTCCGGCGGGCGCAGGCTGACCAAGACGGCCGAGACCAAGCGCAATATTCTGGCCGTGCTCATCGCGACGGCGACGAACCTGGGCCTGGCCCGCATGTCGAGGCCCGCGGGGGTCACCTTGGTCCGTGACGACACCCCGACCGAGATTGCCAAGCGCTACCCGCACGCCGGGCCATGGCTGGGCGCGCGCTGGAATGAGGACCTCATCGCCAACTGCTGGCCGGACCTGCTCGGACCCGGCCTTCCGCAGGAAGATCTCCCGCCATTTGAACAAGGGGGGAGCCTGCACGGGCTGTGCCGGGACCTGCACTACGCCCAGCAGGGCACCGTCACCCGCCCGCATCTGGAGCAGAAGACCGAGCAGGCGTGGTGCCTGACTCTGCTGACCAACTCCGTGGTCGCCTGGACGACAGAATATTATTCGCGAGAGGTGCTGGAGCTGCGCTCACAGGGCCGGGAGGCGGGTGACGTCGCAGATCTCTCCCGGCCACAGTGACAACATCAACTTCTTCGGCGTCATCAACGTCGACGTCGAGGCGGAGCTGGCCAAGCTCGACATCGGCGGCAGGCGGGCGCTGTGGCCCGCGCGACTGCGTGAGCTGGGGCCGACGCCCTGAGCGGTTGCGGCACGCTGACCGCAGGGCGTGGCCGTGGCGATGGGCCGCGAGCCGTTTGCGGGCCATCGCTGTGGAGGTATGGCGCCGGGACTTCCGAGGTTGCCATGTTCACGCCGCCCGCAGCGCGATCAATGGCCGCTTCTGGCTCTGCCTCGGCTGACCCCGGCGTGGTGGACGTGTTCCTACGATCGCTCGAACAGGCCGACCGACCAGCGGATCGGGCGGTTGGTGGATTGACCGACCATGGTGAGCTCCACGGTGACGGTGGTGGGCTCGGTCAGGTGGAGCT
>NZ_BSRQ01000049.1 GCF_030268685.1 Microtetraspora sp. NBRC 13810 | reverse complement strand
GGTGTTCGCGTCCGTTTCTTGAGAACTCAACAGTGTGCTAAAAGCCAGTGCATGATGAATTAACCCCGTCATGTTGTCTGTGACGGATTCCTTTGGTTGATACTGATTGTATCGGCCGGGATTTTCTCGAAAACATTGTTTGGAGAGTTTGATCCTGGCTCAGGACGAACGCTGGCGGCGTGCTTAACACATGCAAGTCGAGCGGAAAGGCCCTTCGGGGTACTCGAGCGGCGAACGGGTGAGTAACACGTGAGTAACCTGCCCTTGACTTCGGGATAAGCCTGGGAAACCGGGTCTAATACCGGATATGACTGCTATCGGCATCGGTGGTGGTGGAAAGTTTTTCGGTCAGGGATGGACTCGCGGCCTATCAGCTTGTTGGTGGGGTAGTGGCCTACCAAGGCGACGACGGGTAGCCGGCCTGAGAGGGCGACCGGCCACACTGGGACTGAGACACGGCCCAGACTCCTACGGGAGGCAGCAGTGGGGAATATTGCGCAATGGGCGAAAGCCTGACGCAGCGACGCCGCGTGGGGGATGACGGCCTTCGGGTTGTAAACCTCTTTCAGCAGGGACGAAGTTGACGTGTACCTGTAGAAGAAGCGCCGGCTAACTACGTGCCAGCAGCCGCGGTAATACGTAGGGCGCAAGCGTTGTCCGGAATTATTGGGCGTAAAGAGCTCGTAGGTGGCTTGTCGCGTCTGCCGTGAAAGACTCGGGCTTAACTCGGGTTCGGCGGTGGATACGGGCTGGCTAGAGGTAGGTAGGGGAGAACGGAATTCCTGGTGTAGCGGTGAAATGCGCAGATATCAGGAGGAACACCGGTGGCGAAGGCGGTTCTCTGGGCCTTACCTGACGCTGAGGAGCGAAAGCGTGGGGAGCGAACAGGATTAGATACCCTGGTAGTCCACGCTGTAAACGTTGGGCGCTAGGTGTGGGGTCCTTCCACGGATTCCGTGCCGTAGCTAACGCATTAAGCGCCCCGCCTGGGGAGTACGGCCGCAAGGCTAAAACTCAAAGGAATTGACGGGGGCCCGCACAAGCGGCGGAGCATGTTGCTTAATTCGACGCAACGCGAAGAACCTTACCAAGGTTTGACATCACCTGGAAATCCTCAGAGATGGGGGCTTCCTTTTGGACCGGGTGACAGGTGGTGCATGGCTGTCGTCAGCTCGTGTCGTGAGATGTTGGGTTAAGTCCCGCAACGAGCGCAACCCTTGTTCCATGTTGCCAGCACGCCTTTCGGGGTGGTGGGGACTCATGGGAGACTGCCGGGGTCAACTCGGAGGAAGGTGGGGATGACGTCAAGTCATCATGCCCCTTATGTCTTGGGCTGCAAACATGCTACAATGGCCGGTACAGAGGGTTGCGATACCGTGAGGTGGAGCGAATCCCTAAAAGCCGGTCTCAGTTCGGATTGGGGTCTGCAACTCGACCCCATGAAGTCGGAGTCGCTAGTAATCGCAGATCAGCAACGCTGCGGTGAATACGTTCCCGGGCCTTGTACACACCGCCCGTCACGTCACGAAAGTCGGCAACACCCGAAGCCCGTGGCCCAACCACTTGTGGGGGGAGCGGTCGAAGGTGGGGCTGGCGATTGGGACGAAGTCGTAACAAGGTAGCCGTACCGGAAGGTGCGGCTGGATCACCTCCTTTCTAAGGAGCACTCGCTTCGGTGCTGCGGCATCGGGGTGCATGGCTGCGTTCATCGGCGGATGTCCGGTGCGTGGTCGAGCTCATTAGTGGAGCACTGGTTATTCAGTTCGGTGGTTGGTCGCCGTTGTTGGTACCGCCTGCGGTTTCGTGGGAGTGGGAAGGCTTCGGTGGGGGCTGCTGGTTCTGGGCACACTGTTGGGTCCTGAGGGAACGGGCCGCGTTGGCGGTTGTTTCCTTGCAGGGCCGGCTCTCCGACATACCACCAGCACGTGTGTGCTGGGTTTGGTGTCGGTTGGGGTCTGGTTTCTGGTTGTTGTTTGAGATTTGCATAGTGGACGCGAGCATCTTTGTGGCCAAGTTTTTTAGGGCACACGGTGGATGCCTTGGCATCAGGAGCCGATGAAGGACGTGGGAGGCTGCGTTATGCCTCGGGGAGTCGCCAACCAGACGTTGATCCGGGGATGTCCGAATGGGGAAACCTAGCACCAGTCATGTGGTGTTGCCGCCGTCTGAATGTATAGGGCGGTTGGTGGTAACGCGGGGAAGTGAAACATCTCAGTACCCGTAGGAAGAGAAAACAATAGTGATTCCGTGAGTAGTGGTGAGCGAAAGCGGAGGAGGCTAAACCGTATGCGTGTGATAGCCGGCGGGCGTTGCGTGTGCGGGGTTGTGGGACCTTCTTGAGAGAGCCGCTGTTCTCTTGGGCAGTGATAAATCGATGGGATAGTTGAATGCTCTGGGATGGGCTGCCGTAGACCGTGATAGTCGGGTAGGCGAAATCTTGTCGACTGTTTGAGGGTATCCCAAGTAGCACGGGGCTCGAGGAATCCTGTGTGAATCTGCCAGGACCACCTGGTAAGCCTAAATACTTCCTGATGACCGATAGTGCACGAGTACCGTGAGGGAAAGGTGAAAAGTGCCCCGGTGAGGGGTCGTGAAATAGTACCTGAAACCGTGTGCCTACAAGCCGTAGGAGCGTAG
>NZ_BSRQ01000048.1 GCF_030268685.1 Microtetraspora sp. NBRC 13810 | reverse complement strand
CCGCCGGCCCAACAGCTTCGTCCCCGGTACCCCGGTCCTCATGGCCGACGGCACGTCCAAGCCGATCGAGGACGTGAAGGTCGGCGACCACGTCCTCGCCACCGACCCAGAGACCGGCGTCACCGGCCCCAGGCCCGTCACCACGTTGATCACCGGCGACGGCACGAAGAACCTGGTCAAGCTCACCATCGACATCGACGGCACCCGCGGTGCAGCCACCGATTTCATCACGGCCACGGACGAGCACCCGTTCTGGATCCCCGCTCTGCGTGAGTGGCTACCGGCCGGCCAGCTCCAGCCGGGCATGTGGCTGCAGACCTCGGCAGGCACCCACGTTCAGCTCACCGCCGTCAAGAAGTGGACCACCACCCAACGCGTCCACAACCTGACCGTCGACGACATCCACACGTATTATGTGTTGGCGGGGGCCACGCCCGTCCTGGTTCACAACTGTGGTACGGATCCTAGCGCCGTCCACCTGAACCTGAAGTACAAGGCCGGTTGGAGCACAGATCAACGCCCAAGCGGACGCAAAGGTCGCCCATCTGGACAATCTCGCTCAAGGTGGAAATCTTGTAAAGACGCCATCGGTCCGCGTGGTGAGCGGGTCGGCGGCAGGGCGATTGCGTAGGGCTGGAGTAACTGTCAAGCCTGGACATCATGGTGACCACATGCAGGACCTCCAGCTTGGAGGGGCGGACACAATAAATAATTTGGCGCCACTTGATGGAAGTGTGAATACAAGCTTGGGGCCCCAGATCGACGCCCAGATTCGCAAACTTCCGAATGGCACCAAGATTTGCGGTGTATCGATCTGTTAGGGATGAATGTGTACGAAAGCTTCGTAGCCGCCTTTCCAGTGGATACCGTTGGGCCTGCGATGCCGTATGGCAATAAGGGAATGGTCGGTATCCCCGGGTTCGAAGAGCTGATTGATATGGGAGCCGGAAAGTCGTTCGGTGGTGGACTCGTTAGAATTCACTCCTCGGCAGAAGCGTTTCGTGCGACTGCGTTCATTGCCGACGCTTTTCCCGAGTACGCGGGCCGTGTTCTTCCGGTTGCAAAGGACTGGTTGGGGCGGCAGTATGCGGTGATGCATCCTGTGGAGCAAGTTCTGCTGCTAATCGAGCCGGGTTCGGGTGATGCCTTCGAGGTTGATTGCGGACTGGAAGATCTTTTCGATAGAGAAATGGTGACGGATCCAAACACCTATCTGGCGCGAGATCTTTTTTTGGACTGGAAGGCCTTGAATCCGGGGATTCTATCAAGTGGGCAGTGTGTGGGATTCAAAGTCCCCCTTTTCCTTGGTGGGGATGATTCCCTGGAGAACCTCGAGATTAGCGACGAGGAAGTGTACTGGTCGATCATGGGTCAGTTGCGAAGTGCTGCGGAAGGCCACAGCTGATGTTCTGTTGAGTACATACAGCAGCGTCAGGGCGTGACGTGTAGCCAAGCGGTACACCCGCACCCGCCCAGCTCGCCCAGGCGAAGCAGCTCAAGGCATGCTGGAGCTCGTAGTCGTGCGGATCGACTGTGAGGCGATGGGCTACCTGGATGCCGCGGCGGGGTCCGGCGTCTACGTGACCCGCGGACGAGCGCCGTTGGCAGGTCGCGCTCAGCAGCGAGCTCACCCCGAGCGGTGGCGCGGACAGATCGGCGGACTCGCCGGTGGGGTGGCCAGCCGCGCCAGGGCAGCCGGGGACACCGACGATGATGGTGTCGGGAACTAAGGCGGTGGCGGGGGCCACAGTTGAGCGCAGGCGGTGAGCACTTGGACGATGTCGCCGAGGTGCGGCAGCTGCTTGCCGCCCGGGAGGCACTCCGCAAGGACATCCTGCGCACGCCGGTCACTTTGGCCGGCGGTCTGGACCCCTACTTCAAGATACGGCCACACCTGCGGATCATCGGCGAGTCGATGGCCGGTATGGAGCGCGGCGACTACGACCGGCTGCTCATCGTCTGCCCGCCCCAGGTCGGGAAGTCGACGAGCGTCGCGGCGTAGGGGCCTTTCTGGTGGCTGACCAAGCACCCTCGCGACAAAGTCGTCATCGCCGCCTACGGTGATGAGCTAGCGCTGCGCCGCGGCAAGGTGATCCGTGACCTGATCGTCGAGTTCGGCGCAGAGTACGACCTCGCCCTCAAGGCCGGGTCCGGGGCTGCCCAGTCCTACGACCTGGCGTCCGGGGGCGGCGTCCGGGCGGTGGGTATCGGAGCAGACCTTATCGGTTTCCCCGCCAACCTGATCGTGATCGACGACCCACATAAGGACCATGGGGAAGCGGAGTCTCCGCGGATGAGGCAGCGCGTCCACGACTGGTACTCATTCACTGCGCTCAAGCGGTTGCAGCCGGACCGGAACGCCGTCGTCGGCATCCTCACCCGGTGGCATGAAGACGCTTGGGCGGGCCGCCGCCTGTCCGAGGAGGGACGGTTGGAGGAGGGCGGCCGGTGGAAGGTCGTCCACCTGCCGGCGATCGCCGATCCGAAGTTCGGCAGGACCCACTCGGCCGTGACCTGGCGACCCGCTCACCCACCCGAAGATCCGCACCGGGGACCGGGGCGCGCTGTTCGCCTGTTGGAAGACCTGCTCACTCGGAACCTGGTTGCAGGGAAGATCTCCCGCGAGGAGGCGAATGACTGGGCATCAATATGGAGCGGAACGGATAGAGATGTCGAAGTGGACGATGAATTCACTTGAGCCATGCTGAGTCGCCTTCACGGTTGTGATATCCAAGTCTCTCCTGGCGAGTACATGTATAGCGCTCTCGACTTTCGAGAATGGTTGAAAGAGTTTGAGGGCAAACTGAATGCGCGGTGATTCCAAG
>NZ_BSRQ01000047.1 GCF_030268685.1 Microtetraspora sp. NBRC 13810 | reverse complement strand
CAGGCGACCCGCCCCCCACGAGACCCGCCCCCCACGAGACCCGCGCCCCACGAGACCCGCGCCCCACGAGACCCGCCCCCACGAGACCTGTACCCCCGCGCGCGAAATCCCTCCGCGCGGAGTCTCCCCGCGCACGAGATCCCTCCGTGCGCGAGATCCCTCCGTGCGCCGCGAGTTCCACTCCGCAAGCGCCACCCCACCACCCCGCGCCGCAGCCCTTCCTCTGCTCCGCCGTCCCCTCACCCCGCCTCCGACGGACCGCCTTCGTTCTTTCGTCCCTCTGTCCCCTGCCCCGACATCCGGTCTCGCCGCCCGCCTAGTCCCCACAGAAGTTCCTCAGCCATCTCCCTCCCGGCATCCCGCGCCTCCGGCGGCCTTGCTGGTGTGGTGGGGGTGGGGGCGGCGGCGTGGAAAGGCGGAGCCCGCCGGGCGGTCCTTCGCTCGGCGGGCTCCGGTGGACGTGCTGGGGGTCAGCTCCGGCTGGAGGCGGCCCACAGGTTGATCCCGGCCTCGATCGCGTCCTTGTCGATCGCGTCGAGCTCCTCGGCGGAGAAGGACAGGTTGTTCACCGTCGCGATGTTGTCCTCAAGCTGCTTGACGCTGCTCGCGCCGATCAGCGCGGACGTCACCCGCGAGTCCCGCAGCGACCAGGCCAGCGCGAGCTGGGCGAGCGTCTGGCCGCGCCGGCCCGCGATCTCGTTGAGCGCGCGCACGTGGCGGAGGTTCTCGTCGGTCAGCAGGTCGGGGCTGAGCGACTTGCCCTGCGACGCGCGGGAGCCCTCGGGGATGCCGCCGAGGTAGCGGTCGGTCAGCATGCCCTGGGCGAGCGGCGAGAAGGCGATGCAGCCCACGCCCTCGGTCTCCAGCGTGTCGAGCAGGCCGCCCTCGATCCACCGGTTGAGCATCGAGTAGGACGGCTGGTGGATGAGCAGCGGCGTGCCCATCTCGCGCAGGATGCGGGCCGCCTCTGCGGTGTCCTCCGGCGAGTAGGACGAGATGCCGGCGTAGAGCGCCTTGCCGGACCGCACGGCGTGGTCCAGGGCGCCCATGGTCTCCTCCAGCGGAGTCTCAGGGTCGTGCCGGTGGCTGTAGAAGATGTCGACATAGTCGAGGTTCATCCGCTTGAGCGACTGGTCGAGGCTGGCCAGCAGGTACTTCCGCGAACCCCACTCGCCATAGGGACCGGGCCACATGTCGTAACCCGCCTTGGTCGAGATGATCAGCTCATCCCGGTAGGACGCGAAGTCCTGGTGGAAGACACGGCCGAAGTTGATCTCCGCCGACCCGTACGGCGGGCCGTAGTTGTTCGCCAGGTCGAAGTGGGTCACTCCGAGGTCGAAGGCCCGTCGCAGGATGGCCCGCTGGACGTCCACCGGCTTGTCGTCCCCGAAGTTGTGCCACAGACCGAGTGAGATCACGGGCAGCTTCAGGCCGCTTCTGCCGCTCCGGCGGTAAGGCAGTCCTTCGTATCGGGTGTCCGCGGCTACGTAGGTCATTGCGCCCCCAACTTGTCGAGAATCCAGGAGAGCGTGAAAGCTTCCTCACGCCACGCGTCGTAACGGCCGCTCCGCCCGCCGTGCCCAGCACCCATCTCCGTCTTGAGCAGGAAGGGACCGCCCTTGGCGGTGGCTCGCAGCCGAGCGATCCACTTGGCCGGCTCGTGGTAGAAGACGCGCGTGTCGTTCAGGCTGGTGAGCGCCAGGATCGGAGGATAGACCCGGCCGTCCACATTCTCATAAGGGGAATATGACTTCATGTAGGCATAGATCTCGGGGTTGTGCAGAGGGTCTCCCCACTCGTCCCACTCGATGACGGTCAGCGGGAGGGACGGGTCGAGGATGGTGTTCAACGCGTCGACGAACGGCACGTCCGCCACGACGCCGGCGAACTCCTCCGGCGCGAGGTTGGCCACCGCGCCCATGAGCAGCCCGCCCGCGGAGCCGCCCCGGGCTACGATCTCGCTGGACCAGCCCGAGCTCTTCAGATGCCGGGCACAGGCGACGAAGTCGGAGAAGGTGTTCTTCTTCTTGCCGAACTTGCCGTCCTCGTACCACTGGCGGCCCATCTCGCCGCCGCCCCGGACGTGCGCGATGGCGAAGGCCACACCCCGGTCGAGCAGGCTGAGCCTGGCCAGCGAGAAGGACGGGTCGATGGAGATCTCGTAGCTGCCGTAGCCGTACAGGACGGTCGGCGCCGGCCGGTCCACGCTCTTGCGGGCGACGATCGAGATCGGGATCCGCGCGCCGTCCTCGGCGATCGCCCACTCGCGGTGCTGCTCGTAGTCGGCGGGGTCGTAACCCCCGAGCACCGGCTTCTGCTTCAGCAGGATGAGCTTCTTGTCCGCCAGGTCGTAGTCGTAGATCGACGGCGGGGTCACCATGCTCGTGTAGCCGAGCCGCAGCCTGGAGGTGCTGAACTCCGGGTTGCCGCTCACGTCGACCGTGTAGATCGGCTCGGGGAACGAGATCTCATAAGCGTCGCCACCGGCCGGGAGCACGTGGATCCCGGTCAGGCCGTCGCGCCGGAAGTGGACCACGTTGTGCGTCGCGAAGGCGTCGACGTCGAGGAGCCGGGTGTCCTCACGGTGCTCGATCAGCGGGGTCCACGTCGCGGGGTCGTCGACGGAAGCGGTGGCGATCTCGAAATTGCGAGCGCCGTCGTTGTGCAGGATGAGGAAACCGTCGGCGCTGTGCTCCACGCTGTACTCGACGCCGGTCGTGCGCGGCCTGACGACGGTGAACTCGCCGGCCGGGTCGCTCGCGTCCAGGAAGCGGACCTCGCTGGTGATCTTGCTCGCCAGGCCGAGCACGAGGTAGCGCTCGCTGCGGGTGAGCCCGATGCCGACCCAGAAGCGCTCGTCGGTCTCCTCGTACACCAGCACGTCGTCCTCGGCCGAAGTACCGATCACGTGCCGGAAGAGGCGGTAAGGCCGCCAAGCCTCGTCCACCGTCGTATAGAAGAAGGTGGAGCAGTCTGACGACCAGGCGCCGCCGTAGGAGATGCCGGGGATCTCGTCGGCCAGCGTCTCGCCCGTGAGCAGGTCCTTGAACCTCAGGGTGAAGCGCTCGTCGCCCTTGAAGTCGGTGGAGAAGGCGAGCTTGGAGCCGTCGGGGCTGACGGCCGACGTGCCCACGGCGAAGAACGCGCTGTCGCCGGCCAGCTCGTTGCCGTCGAGGAGCACCTCCTCGCCTGCCAGCGGCGAGCCGTCGCCCATGTCGGGTGGCGTCTCACCGGTGGCCGCCACACGGCACTGGATGCCGTACTGCTTGCCCTCCTCGGTGCGCCCGTAGTACCACCACGCGCCCTTGCGGGTCGGGACGGACAGGTCCGTCTCCAGGGTGCGTTTCTTGATCTCCTGGAAGATGCTCTCGCTGACCTCCCCTAGGTGGGCGGTCGACTGCTTCGTATAGGAGTTCTCCGCCTCGAGGTAGGCGACGGTGTCCGGATCGTCCTTGGCGGTAAGCCAGGCGTACTCGTCCGTCACCGTGTCCCCGTGATGGGTCCTCTCCGTGGGGACCTTCTTGGCCACTGGTGGTGTTTCGCTGCTCACGCGGCCGAGTCTATGTCGCCGTGTGCCGCCCGCCAGGCTTCCCGGCGCGCCTGTGGACAACCGAGAGGGCCTGTGGACGAACGGCTCCGCCGTCGGCGATCGACGCATGCTGGACCCGCCCTGACACCCCAGGTAGGGACGCATATGGAGGAAGGTCGCAATACCGGTCGCCACTTGCGGACCCCGCGATTACGTCCCGAGCGCGTCTGGAGGGCTGGTAATCTTTTGGTGTCGGCGCGGTTCCGCGCAAACCACATGGATCACTCGCGAGAGTATCGGTGTGGCCTGCGCGTAAGTGTCGGCAATCTCTTTGATCTCCCAGGTCACGGAGACCGGTTCGAAGAACCGGTCAGGGTCTGGTAAGTTAGAGGGGTTGTCCCGGAAACGGGGCGGTCGGAATTCTAAGCGGATCCGCTGGTTTGACTGAAACCGGCGGGGACAATAGAGTGAAGACAACAAAACAAAAGCGGAAACGCCCCGGAA
>NZ_BSRQ01000046.1 GCF_030268685.1 Microtetraspora sp. NBRC 13810 | reverse complement strand
CCGGCCGCGTGAAGGTCTACGAGGCCATCGTCAAGGGCGAGAACATCCCCGAACCGGGCATCCCTGAGTCTTTCAAGGTGCTCATCAAGGAGATGCAGTCGCTCTGCCTGAACGTCGAGGTGCTCTCCAGCGACGGCATGTCCATCGAAATGCGTGACACCGACGAGGACGTGTTCCGCGCCGCGGAGGAGCTGGGCATCGATCTCGCCCGGCGCGAACCGAGCAGCGTAGAAGAAGTCTGACCGCGGCCACGACCGCCCCGCACATGCCGTCCCGCCGGCACACGACCGACCGGGACGGCATGGCGACGTCCGCGCCCAAAACCACCGGATCATGTACCACGAACAGGTCGGTCGCGCCAGGCCCGTGGACACGCCGGCCTACGCCAGGCGGGCACAGATCGGCTCGCTGCGGCGCCGGCGCGTATGCTCCCGTCCAGTTTTGCGGTGCCGGGGCCTACGGCGCGCATCAGGCCAGGGCGGCGGCTTCTCTGCGCATCAGCAGGTGGCCGCGGCGGAATCGTTCATCCTCCAGAGGCTCGCGCAACATCCGCGCCACCTCGACGAACCCTTCCTCGCGGGCCAGCCCGGCCAGGTCGTCGATCGGCCACCGGTAGGCCGGCGTGACCCTATGGTCGAACTGCAGCACCGGACCGCCCTCGGATTCGAAGAAACCGAGCAGCAGGTAACCACCCGGGGCCAGCACCCGGCGGAACTCGGCGAAGTACGGCGGCAGCTCCGCCGGCGGGATGTGGATGACGGAATACCAGGAGAGCAGCCCGCCCAGCTCACCGTCGGCCACGTCGAAGGCGCCCATCGAACCGAGCTCGAAACGCAGGTCAGGATAGTCCCTGCGGGCGATGTCGATCAGCGCGGGAGACAGGTCGACACCGAAGGCGTCCAGTCCGAGGTCACGCAGGTGTGCCGTCATGTACCCGGGCCCGCAGCCGGCCTCGGCGACCGGCCGGGTCCCGGCGGCCCGTACGAGCTCGGCGAACGCGGCGACTATCGAGCGATCCAACGGCAGGCGGTCGAGCGAGTCCCGGACGAAGTCGGCGTAGAGCTCGGCGAGGGCGTCGTAGGCGTCCGCCGTCGCGGTCAGATAGGGGGAGGATTCGGCCATGGCGGACGACTATAGTTCACCGGCCGACAACGATCGCCGATCATCGACCGGCCGGTGTGTCCGTTCCGTTCCGGTCGGCTGACCGCGACCTCAATCCTCCGGTTGAGCGGCACTACCTTCGCGTCTGCGCCCGACGACCTGGAGGCTCTCGACGGGGAGATCGACAGCATGCAGGGCATGAGTGAGCCCTGCACAGCTAGCCTGAGAGGTGTTGAGGCTTTCAGGAAGGCGCAGGGCTTATGGACGAAGTTAGCACGACGATCTACGGCTATCCACGCCATCCCCCGGCATACGGAACGGGCGGCAAGGAGCGGTTCACGGCTCGCGAGCGGCCACGCCGATGATCGACGACCTCGAAGGGAAGACGACCGGGCAACGCATCCAGATCTTCCGTGAGCGGCGCGGCATGTCCCGGCCGACGCTGGCCGGGCTGGTCGGATTCTCCGCCGAATGGCTCAAGGGCATCGAGCAGGGCCGCCGCCTGCCTCCGCGCCTGCCCGTCCTGATCCGTCTGGCCGAGGTGCTCGGCGTGGGGGACCTGACGGTCATGGCCGGAACCGACATGGACCTGAGCAATAACGGGCCGATTCCCGTCGCTTCCTTCGCTCGCATCCCTCACGAAGCCGTGCCCGCGATCCGGGAAGCCGTGCGCGCGCCGATGCTCACGGCGCCCAGTACCGTCGTGGACGCCAGGGCGCTGAAGAGCCGTACCGAAGACGCCTGGCGGATCTGGCACACCTCGGCCACCCACCGGACCGACGTCGGCCGGGTGCTCCCGAGCCTCATCCGGGATGCCCGAACCGCCGTGCGTACTGCCGAAGGCGGCGACCGGCGCGCGGCTTATGCCGTACTCACCGACCTGTGGGCGCTGGTACAGCACGAGATCGTGTGGGCGAGCGAGCCAGAGCTTCTCTGGGTGGTGGCCGATCGGGCGTTGACGGCGGCGCAGGAAGCCGATCAGCCGGTAGCTCTCGCCGGGGCCGCGTGGACGATGGCGATCGTGCAGCGGTCTGCGGGGGACACCGAGGGCGCGCTTATGTTGGCTCGCGAGGCGTCCGATCTGCTGACCACACGGCTGGAGGACGGTACTGACGAGCTGCGGGGCCTGTACGGCGCGCTTCAGCTTCACGCCGCGACGACGTGTGCCCGCGCGGGCCGGGCTGGAGACGCCTGGCGGCACTGGGACGAGGCTCGATCAGTGGCCGACCGCCTGCCTTCCGGGTACCACCATCTGTGGACACAGTTCGGCGCCTCGAACGTCGCCCTGCACGCGGTCAGCATCGATGCGGACCTGACGAAGAAGGCGTCGGCGAGAGAACGCGCCATGCAGGTCGATCCGGACACGATCCCCAGTGTTGAGCGACGGTCGAGGCTCCACGTCGAGGTTGCACGGGTCTACCACCAGCGGCGGGACTTCTCCTCGGCGCTGGATTGGCTGGAGCGCGCGTACAAGATCTCCGCCGACAGCGTCCACTACTCGCCCACCGGCCGACAGATGGCATCGGACATCGCCGCCAAGGGCGGGCCGCTCATCGAGCGGAAGGCACGGATGTTCGCCGAAAGGCTCGGACTGCCCCTGTGATGACCAGGTGCGGAGTGCACCCCGCGCACGGGTGGGCCAGGGTGCACCCGCCACGGCTGGTCGCAGGCTTTACGGTCTGTGACATGGCGCGACCAGGTCAGTACGCGTCGTAGTACCCGCATCTGCTTACGCGGCCGGCGTCGGCGGGTGCGGTCGAGCAGGCGTGGCGTCTCCCATCCACCTACCGACCGGGTCGGGCCCGGTGTCGCGCCTGCTCGCCCTAACAAGGCGGGACCCGCCGGGCACCTACCGCGACTCAGCGGGTCCCTCGGCCTCATGGAGATGCGCCCCAATGCCAAACCTTAGGACAGGGTGTCCGTGTGGACACCCCCATGCCAGAGCCTTCCGTGGTGGACACGATCCGGCGCAGCGGGAAGCGGCGGCATGCCTCGACGAGGCCAGCCCTGCCTGGCTCGTCCTCTACAGCCTGCACCGCAGGCAGTTCTACGCCATCGCCGGGTGGCCGGCGCCCGAGCCGGTCATCCTGTGGGCTCGGACGGTCGAGGACCTCGCCCAGCAGATCCGCGCGATGACTCCCACGGTCCCCCGGCCCCGGGTCCTGGCGGGTGCCCGGTGAGCGACCAGCCGACGTCGCGCCCGCTCGCGGCTTTCACCCGCAGGACGACCGCCATCGCCCACCTGACCCGCTTGGCCGTGCTGATCAAGGACCGCGGCCTCGAAGCCGAGGTGAAGCCCGGCAGCCGGGTGCCGCACCTCGCGGTGACCAACCCCGGCGCGCGGCAGTTGAGGGAGACCATCTACGCCGGGCCGGGTCTCGCCGGTGTATGGCGGTTCTGGTGGTCCTGGCACGAACCGATCGGCACCGTGGACGACGACCGCGACGTGGCCGGGCGGATCGCGCACGTCCTGAGCTTCACGGAACAGCGGCGATGATCCGCGAAGGGACCGCCGTGTCCCCGGACGACGAGCGACTGCTGGAGGCGCTCCACTTCCTCTACCCCGGGTGGGACATCGAGCACAACGGCGTGTGGTGGGCGGTCCGCTGCGGCGGCGTGACCGAACGCGAACGCCGGCGGGGTCTTCGGGCAGCCATCGGCCGGTGCCGGCTCCGCGACCTCGCGACCGCCCTCACCGAGCAGGACGAGATCATCGAACGCTGTCGCGGCACGCTGAGCCGCTGAACTCTGGGCCTGTCGGCGGAGGCCGTGCTTCCTCAGGACACGCCCTGCCGAAGAGCGCGAAGCTCCGCCGCTCCTGGAATCACGGCCTTCATGCCGCGACGGAACGACAAAGGGAGTATGCGTGTCAACGCATACTCCCCCGGTCACTGCGGAGGCTCGAAGATGGATGGGCGGTAAACCCAAACCGCATCAGCAGCTCGGGATCTCGGCGGATTGCAACCCGGGGTGCGTCAGCCGTAGTAGAGCGGTGCGATCAGGTCAGTTCAACAGGTG
The DNA here is from genome assembly GCF_030268685.1 of Microtetraspora sp. NBRC 13810. Lineage (GTDB taxonomy): Bacteria > Actinomycetota > Actinomycetes > Streptosporangiales > Streptosporangiaceae > BSRQ01. Next base: position 214 of record NZ_BSRQ01000046.1, on the reverse strand, counting down.
GGCCGTGGGGCTGTAATCAATCTTCCAATCCGCGTATACGCCCAGGTTCCGTCCCTCAGGCAGCGCAAGCCCATGCTGACCCAGCGCACGGGGCTTCCCCCATGAACGCGAACACCGATTTCAGGCGGCAGGCCTCAGACTATCTGCCATCGCCTCGTAGGCGATCGGGCTGAGTTGGCCGAGGCGGGAGTGCCGTCGGACCGTGTTGTAGCGG
>NZ_BSRQ01000045.1 GCF_030268685.1 Microtetraspora sp. NBRC 13810 | reverse complement strand
TGGGGTGTTCACGAGTGGGTCTGGCCTGGGACGGAAAGATAGCGTAAAGATCGCTTCCCGCACGGAAAGTGATCGTTTCCCGCATTGAGCGTCGTGGAGCTCTTCATGCTGGAGACGATCGTGTTCCTCGTATTCGGCTTCACCGGTGGCGCTTTGCGGTCCAGGATTGATCACATGAACGCGAATCCTGGGCGTCCGCGTCTGTTACGTGAGTTGAACGATCGCGCTGCGGTGGAGTTGCTGGCGTCGTCCGGAGTGCTGACTCGGGCTCAGGTGAGCGAGATGACCGGGCTGTCGAAGGTGACGGCTAACCATGTCTTGTCTCGCTTGGAGGAGCGTGGCTTGGTTATCAAGGTCGGCGTGCAGGAGGGTGGACGGGGGCCTTCCGCGGCTCTCTACGGGCTCAACCCGTCGTGCGGGTATGTGATCGCGATCGAGGTCTACCTGGACACGACGAGAGCCGTTCTTACCGACATTACGGAAGGTGTGCTGGCTGAGACGACGGTCTCGACCGATGTCACTGCGGATCCGGCCGCAGTGGTGCACACAATCGTGGAAGACCTCATCCAGACCGCACAGATCGACATGGCGCGGGTGCAGGCGTGCGTGATCGCTCTGCCCGCCGTCATCGATCCCGTGACGAGCGACATTCGCTTCTGCTACGACATGCCCGCGTGGTGCGGGAATGTGATCGAGATCCTGCGCCAGAGGTTGCGGCTGCCCGTCACGATCGACAATGACGTCAATCTCGCCGCGATCGCCGAGCGCGCGGCGGGAGTCGCGAGCGAGGCACGCAATTTCGTGCTGGTCTGGATCGGGCGTGGGCCTGGATCGGCTGTCATGGTGGGCGATCAGTTGTTGCGGGGGACGATGGGCGCGGCTGGTGAGCTTGGTTGGATGCCTGTCCCTGGAGCGGTCGTGAGCGACGGCGGCTTTGATCGCAGCCGCCATGAGGTGGGTGCGGCCTTCCAGTCCCTGGTGGGCTGGCGGGCGGTGCAGGAACTGGCCAAGCGGCACCAGATCGTTGCCGATGATGCCGCGCAGAGCGTGGCGGCCGCCGCAGGGGATGCTGCCGCGGGGAGCATGACGGGGGCGGCCTTCCTGGATGAGTTGGCGCGGCGGATCGCGTTGGGGGTCGCTTCTATCTGCACGGTTCTCGATCCTGAGCTTGTCGTGCTGGGCAGTCATGTCGGTGCCGCCGGGGGTAATGAACTGGCCGGTCGCGTTCAGCGGGCTGTCGCTGGCATGTGTCTGGCCCGGCCTCGGGTGGAGCCAAGCACGGTTCTGGACTGGCCCGTGCTGCGCGGGGCTGTGCTGGTCGGTGTCGACCAAGCGCGTGAGCGGGTGTTCTTTGGCGATCTATGAGCAGTGGCGGCTGGCCCCATGACGTGGCGTTGCATGCTGAATGAGTGGCGGGCGTCTTGATCGCCGACTTGCGGATGAGCCGGATCTGCCGTCCCCCACGACGGCGGGGCGGACTGCGCTCTCCAAGACTCTGCGGCGAGGGGTCGCCTCAAGGCGGCGCACAGCGAGTGGTTGTCGAGCCATCCGGCGGGTCTGTGGTCGCATAGAGAGCTGTGCTGGGTGGTGGAACGACCGATTGCAGATGTGTCTCTTCACGCGAGCCGCAAAGCCATCTACAGTTACGTTTTGCAGGCACCATGTGACTCTTTGCAATCACAGGTTTCTGCGGGTTACGCACGGCGCCAGTATGTGGAGGTCGGGCATGACGTTGGGCGAAGCATCGCTGCTGGAGCAGCTGGCTGCGGACGAGGAGTCCGTCCGCGGGCAACTTGAGTCGTTGCGTGAGCAGGTGGCGGCCCTGGAAGAGCGACTGAGCGACCTGGCCACCGCCCGGCGAATAGTCACGCCGATGCTGGTCGGACGATCCCGGCCCGAGCAAGCGTCCCCTGGCGGCGCATCTGACACCCCGACGCACGCCTCGCCGGAGGAAGCCGCGCCGGCGCCGAAACCGGTCGCCGGGCTCGACAAGCAGGTCGTTGTGATCATGGCGAGTTCCGGGCGGACGATGCGTGCCAAGGAAGTGGCTCAAGCGCTGGGCGAGCCCGACGTGCGGGGGCGAGTGGAGACCACCCGAGCACGGCTCAAGCGGCTGACGGCGCTGGGCTGGCTGACCCAGCACGAGCCGGGCCTGTTCTCCATCGCCGCGGGCATCAATGGCCACGCGCTGGGGGGAGTCGCCAACGACGAGGCATAGAGCAAGAGACACATCGCAGGTCAGGCGCTCAACAACGACGGTCGTGCGGGCGCCGGGCCAGACGAGCAGGGTGCCGCCGAGATTAGGCCCTCGGCGGCACCCGAGGTTGCGTGAGCACCCTCCAGGTTCTAACTGACAGTGGCTCGCGCACTCCCGAGAGTAACTCGAATGGAGCCTCTTGGGGAGGCGTCGAGCCTGGATTTCCCCTGCCCTGCGATCGGCAGGGCAGGGGCGGGAAGGATCGACGATGCCCTCACCAGGGCGAGAAGGGATCCGGCACGAGTCAGCTTCCACCGGTCCCGGTGGGCGAAGTGGGCCACAGCCGGACGGCCAAGCCGGCCTCCAGTTGGGCAATGGTGGCCACATCCGGCCAGCAACGCCCGACGACCACGTCGTTGACGGTCTGCCGGTTCACCCCACTAACCTCGGCCAGCCGGCGGAAACTCAGCCCCCGCTCGGCCATCACTCCTTGCAGAGCCGCGGCGATGGCCTGGACGACGGCGGCGGCCGGATGGCCGGACAGATCCGCGTGGGGCCAGTTCTCCGGGTCGTCGGCCAACTCCCGGGGAGAGCGGGAACGCCCGCGTCCTCCGACCATGACAAACGGCTCCTTTCGGTAGATGTCGTCGCCCTCCGTAACGGCAGGTTGTCCTGCCGCTATGGATGGGGTGTGACCCTCGACGCGGAAACCTCGGCCACAATCACCGGCTACCGACCGCAGCAGACCCTGCCGGAATGGGAACAGATTGCCGGGCACGTGCGGATGCTGGTCGCCGCCAGCGCCGACCGCTCCCCCTACCGCGTCGAGCGGCTGCTCACCGCGACCACCCGCCTGGCCGTGTGGTGTCACCGCTCCGGCCTGCCAGATGACCCCGAAGTGTGGTTGCGGCACGAGACGATCGACGCGTTCATCCTGACCGGCTGCACCGACCTGGCCCCGAGTTCGGCGCAGACCTACCGCAGCTGGCTGCGGCACATGCGCGCCACGCTGGCCTGGCTGGAACGCGGCGAACAGGCCCCACCGCCGATGAAGGCCCCCAAGAAGGTCAGCCCGCCGTACTCGCCGGCCCAGCTCGGCCGCCTTCGCGGCTGGGCTGAACACCTGCCCGGCCAGGCCAGCGGCGACGCGCTGGCGTTGATGGCGCTCGGCTTCGGTTGCGGTCTGACCTCTGGAGAGGTCGCCGCCGTCCGGACCGGGCATCTTCGCCGCCTGGACTGCGGCGCGGTCGTGGTCACCGTCCCCGGCACGCAGCGGTTGATCGTCTGCCGCGCCGCCTGGGAGGACGTCCTGATTCACGCCACCGACCAGCCGGGCGACCGGTTTGTGTTCCGGCCCGGGCGCGCCGCCCGGCATGCCAAGAACCTGTTCAGCTCCTGGACGGCCCGCCACCGGCCGACCGGCGGCCTGCCCGCGTTGTCGGTGCGCCGGCTGCGCTCCTCGTGGATCGTCGAGCTGCTGAGCGCGCGGATCGACCTGGGCGTGGTGGCCGCCGCGGCTGGGATGAGCACCTCCGCGCTGGCCCGCTACCAGCACTTCGTCCCTGCTTTGGACGAGGCCACCGCGGTCGCGCTGCTGCGCGGCCGCACCATGTGAGTGCGGCGAAGCCACGCGCCTGGCCGCCGCGCACCACCCGAGCCCGAGCCACCCGGCCCCGGCCTCCCGCCAAGCAGAGGGCACAGATCCCTGACGCGGTCGTCAGTCACTACGCCCGGCTGCTGGACGACTCCGGCGTCCTGCCGCTGATCGACGCCGAACTCGGCTCGAGGCCCGGCCCGCCTGGGCTGCCGATCGCCGCGGTGCTGACCTGCCTGTTGCTGTCCATCAATCACACCGGCAAGGCCACGCTCGTCGAGGCCTGGCGGATCGCCGCGTTCTGCCTGACCGCCACCGCACGCCACCGGCTCGGCCTGCCCGACATCAACCCCGAAGATATCCACCAGGTGCTCGCCTCCTCCCGCCGCTTCTACCGGGCCTTCGACCGGCTGACCACCGTGCTGGATCCGGCCCGCCACGATCGGCGCGCCCGCCTGCCCCAGCATCAGGCCGACGCGCTGGCCGACGCGTGGGAAGATGACGACCCAGCACGCTCGCGTAAGCGGGAACTGCTGCAGGACATCGTCACTGCGCTGGTGCTTACCCCGGTGCGCTGGGCCAAAGGCCGGGGCTACCTCCGTCACTTCCGCGGCGATGTCGGCATCGACACCACCGCCGCCCCGGTCTTCGCCCGCCCACCCCGAGCCCGCCGCTCCACCGGAGAACTGATCGCCTCCACCGAGATCACCGCAGGCTGGCACCACTCCGCCGGAAACGGCCCACCCGAGTACGGCTACAGCGTCACCCTCACCGTCGCCGCCCGCACCCACTCGGTTTCCGGGTCTTTCCCGCAACTGGCGCTCGGCCTGGTCCTCGACACCCCACACAAACGCATCGGCGCCAACGCCATCACCACCCTCAAACCCCTGGCCGCCCTCGGCTTGCCCGCAGCATTCGCCGTCGTCGACCGCGCCTACACCGACCAGCAGCCCGGCCACTTCGCCCAGCCCGCACGAGAGCTCGGTTACCGGCTCGCCCTCGATTACAAAGTGGATCAACGAGGGGTGCAGGGCAGCGCCCACGGCGCCCTGCTCATCGACGGCAGCCTGGCCTGCCCGCTGATGCCCGACAGGCTTGCCCAGGCCACCACCGGCCTGGACGACACCGCCATCCGCACCCCATCGGAAGAACTCACCGCGCTCATCAGCGCGCGAGAGCCGTACTTGCTGCGCCTCAAACAGAACGCGAACACAGGCGGCAACATCCGCTTCCAATGCCCAGCAGCAGGCACCTCCCCATCGGTCACCTGCCCCCGTTTCGACCGCCTCCACCAGCGCGGACCCACCCGGCCCACCGCGGTCGACCTCACCGACACCCGGCAACGAGGCGCTCACCTCGCGGCCAAACCCCGCGTCCTTCCCCCACAGACCGACCTGAACGCCGGCGAACTGCCGAGGATCTGCCACCAGCACACCATCACCGTCCGCAAGGACGACCTCGGCCACCTCGACAAGTTCCGCCAGGACGTGCCTTACCTCAGTCCTGCCTGGATCGGAACCTACAAGTCCGTCCGCGCCAACACCGAAGGCATCAATGGCAGGATCAAAGGACACGACCTCGACCTCGGCGATCCCAAGAACCGGCTCGCCCACGGACGCGTCGCCCAGACCATCCTGATCGCGTTGCTTGTCGCGGTCGCCAACGACCACTTCCTCGATCAGTGGCGCCACACCCACCAGCCCCAAGACGAGCCCGTCACGCTCGCCGACACTCCACAGACTCCAGCCGGGCCCTTCGACGGCACACCACCCGCAGGCCAGAGCAGGCCACCACCCACCCCATAAGCCGCAAAACCCGCCACCCCGCCGCAGCGCCCCGCTCACCGTCGGCTTCGCCATGCCCAACGGCCGAATCTTGCTCCCCCACCAGCGGCCTGACACCACCCGGGCCTTCCCAGACACCCGCTCCGCAGTCCCCAAACCAGGACGAACCCGACTCGGAAACCCCTGAAACGACAAGATCCCGCCTGATCTCGATGATCAGACGGGATCCCGTCAACTTCAGTCCAGCCGTTTCAAGAACGGCCC
>NZ_BSRQ01000044.1 GCF_030268685.1 Microtetraspora sp. NBRC 13810 | reverse complement strand
CCCGCTCCGCAGTCCCCAAACCAGGACGAACCCGACTCGGAAACCCCTGAAACGACAAGATCCCGCCTGATCTCGATGATCAGACGGGATCCCGTCAACTTCAGTCCAGCCGTTTCAAGAACGGCCCGAACTGGAACACGAGGGGTTCGTCGTCGGCCGGCCCGGGCTGGGCACGTTCGTGCGGCGGTCCCTGGGCAGCGGATCCACGGCCGATCAGACCCGGCTCCGCCGCGACCTCGCCCGGTGGGTGCACGACTGCCGCGAAGCGGGGCTCGACCAGGGAGACATGGAGGCGCTGTTCGCCACGGTGCTCGCCGACTCCGCCCAGGAGGAGATCGCATGACAGCGGATCGGACAGTGAGGATGTTCGACGGCGGATCCGGTGAGCTCACCGCCCTCGCACAGAGCCCGACCGCTCTGGAGGCCGTGAGGCTCGCCAAGCGGTATCGGGGCACATGGGCGTTGCGAGACTGCACACTGTCCGTCCCCGCCGGCCGGGTCGTCGCACTCGTCGGACCGAACGGCGCGGGCAAGTCCACGTTCCTGCACCTGTTCGCCGGGCTGATCACCCCCACCCGGGGCAGCGTGCGCGTCTTCGGCGAACCAGTCGGGCAGCGGGCGGCGGCCCTGGCGCGGGTGGCGTTCCTGGCCCAGGACAAACCCCTCTACGACGGCTTCACCGTCGCCGAGATGCTCCGCTTCGGACACCATCTCAATCCGGGGTGGGACGACGCCCTGGCCCGGCAGCGGCTGGCGGAACTGGACATCCCGCTGAACCGCAAGATCGGCAAGCTCTCCGGAGGCCAGCAGGCACAGGTCGCGCTGACCATCGCCGTGGCCAAGCGGCCGGATCTGCTGGTCATGGACGAGCCGCTCGCCAACCTCGACCCCGTGGCCCGGCACGACGTCATGCGCTCCCTGATGGCGGCGGTCGCCGAGACTCAGCTGACGGTCGTGCTGTCCTCCCACGTGGTGTCCGACCTGACCAACGCCTGCGACTGGCTGGTGGTGCTCAACCGCGGCCAGGTTCAGATCAGCGGCGAGGTCGACGAACTGCTCGCCACCCACCGGATGCTGTCCGGTCCGGCCGAGCTCGCCGACGGGATGGCGGCCCGGATGCCGGTGATCAGCGACAGCCGCAGCGAACGGCAGGCTGACCTGCTGGCCCGCACCGGCCCGGGAACGCCGTTGCACGACCCGCGATGGACAGCGTCCGGCGTGAGCCTGGAGGAGCTGGTGCTGGCCTACCTGCGCCGCCCCGACGCCACCTCGCTGCCTCGTCCGACCCTGACCATTTCCTGATCGTCAAGGAGACATCGAAGTGTTGTGGCTTACCTGGCGGCAGCACCGCATGCAGGTGCTCGTCACCACGGTGCTGCTGGCCGTACTCGGCGCGGTTCTGCTCATCAACGGTGCGGGCGCGGCCGACTTCGCCGCCCAGAACGCCCCGGCGACCGACTGCGTGGCGGACACGCCCGTCTGCAGCGCTTACCTCGTGGAGATGAACGAGCGCATACGGTCGGTGGGTGAACTCCTCGGCTGGCTTCCGCTGCTGGCCCCGGCGATGATCGGCGCCTTCTGGGGCGCTCCGCTCCTGGCCCGGGAGTTCGAGCAGGGCACGCACCAGCTGACCTGGACCCAGTCGGTGACGCGGCGGCGCTGGTTGGCGGCCAAGATCGTCGGGCTCGGTGCCGCGGTCACGCTCGGCGGGCTGGCGCTGGCCGGCATCGTGGAGCCGTGGCTGGCCGCCTTCGACGTCCCCCCCTACAACGTTGACCGCTTCGACATGAGGTGGTTCCGCGTTGTCGGCATCGTGCCGGCGGCGTGGTGGCTGTCCGCGTTCGTGCTCGGCATGGCCGCCGGCACGCTGTTCCGGCGAACCCTGCCGGCGATGGCGGTGACCCTGGCGGTGTGCGCGTTGGCATTCTTCGGACTCCTCAGGGCGCCATCTTCCTACGCGACACCGGAACGAGTCGTGCAGGCCACGGTCATGGACGATCCCGAGCCGGATGATTCCCTGTACGTGGACAGCTACTGGATCGACAGAGGCGGCGTGAAGTTCACGTCTCAGGAGAGAGCGCTCGCGCTCGCCGGCTCCTGTGGAACAGACGAAACGACCAAGAAGTACGCCAAGTGCTCTTTCAGCCACGGCTATCGACAGGTGACCGAATTTCACCCCGCGGACAGGTTCTGGCAGTTCCAATGGACCGAAGCGGGAATCCTGCTCATCCCCGCTCTCGCATTGGGCGGGGTCGCCGTCCGGCGCACCCTTCGGCCCCGCATCTGAAACCGATCATCGCCTCATCACGGTGACGGGACGGCCTGGCGCAGGACCGTCACCGCCGCCTGCAAGGCGTCCAGCAGAGGGCGAGCAGTGGATCATGCAGGACCCCGAGAGCATCGAGTTTCGCTGCCGGGACCCCAGGTCGCGTGCGCGTTAAAACAGCCAGGCCCGCAGCACATGGTCCGGGGTGCTCATCCGGGCCGGGTCGAGGTTCATCCACTCGCCCAGATGCTGCGTGACCGCCGCTGTCACCGCCCGGGACACCGCCGGATCGCTGACCTTGCCGAACCGCAGGTTCGATCACGGCCGTCACGATCTTACGCAGCGCCGCCTGGGCCGGGCTTCCCGCCGAGAACCGGCGCAGCCGCCGCCCGGCCACCGCACCGGTCCACTGCACCAGCGCACCCAGCAACGCGCCCGCGAAGTCCGCCTTCAACGACACTGCGTGATCGGAAGCGGTGATGGTGGATCAGGGCACCATCGAAGCAGCCGGACGGTCAGCGCGCAGGCAACCTTGTGCGGGGGCCACAGCGTGGTATGGGGTAAAGACGGAAGCGCCCCTCCAAACGGGAGATCTCTGATGCGCCGCAGAATCGCCAGTGCAGTCCTAGCCGCCCTCATGACGATCGGTATGTCGGCCGCGATCGCCTCGGCAGCCACGCCCGCTCACGCCGACTTCAGTTACTGCTGCTGATCCTTGACGCCGCGCGGGCACTCCCCGCGTGGAAGGCATGCAGGGCACCGCCACGGAGGTCGGGTGGTGCCCTTCATGTCCCAGGGTTGAGCAAACGCGACGGCCGCCCGCGCGTTCCGTACGGGTCCAGAACTGGCGACCTCGCGTAATCAGCTGTCGCGTGTTCGCGCGCTTCATCGGCCACAACGACCCCGACTACCGAAAGAAGATCATCAAGTTCAACGAGCTGCTGGCCAACTGCGTGATCTACTCCACCGCCTGCGACGTCACCGACGCCGCCAACACCATCGCCGCCGAAGGCCGCCCCGTCGCCCCTGACGACCTGGCCACCATCTCGCCCTACATCACCCACGTCATCCGCCGGTTCGGCAACTGGATCCTCAACCTGACCCCGCTGGCCGCTGCCCCGACAACTCAGCTCGATCTCGAATCCCGCATCTCGAATCCGCGTCCTGTTCGCCCCATGATCTGAAGCCAGGACTACCGAGACCCTGAACTGGAGGCAGTCGTGGAAACCGACTACGAACGCAGACTTCGCGAGACAGTGGAGAAGATCCAGGCGCGCAGCTCCGTACGAACGGAAAAATACGACCGGGGACCGCTGGCTGTTTACATGGAACGTGCCGAAGACGCACTTGAGATCATACGGATAGTGGAGGAGATTCCGCTGTCCGCCGAACTGACCAGGAACTTTCACCGTCATTCCAGCCTCTTGTTCGCCTGGCGGGCACTGGACCCGTTCGAGGCGATCGCAGGGGAATTCCATATCGTGCACATCGCCGAGGCGATGCTACGCGGAGCCCGGACATCGCCGATCTACCCGGCGACCCCCGAAGAAGAGCGACTGGTCGAGGCATCCAAGATCTTCGAGACCCATCCTGTGGGAGGGACCGGCACTTACTCCGCACTGAGGCTCACCCGGAACCAGGACTCGCCGGAGATCTGGTATTTCGACATCAGGCAGGGTCCCACCCGGCTTCACATTAGCTACGGCGACTACCTCGACGTCATGTTGCGCACCAAGGGCCTCTACGGCTGGCAGTACCTCTTTGCGAAGCCGGATCCGGACAACTACGGAATGTGCGTGTCACTGCCCTACCTGCGGGACGGGCTTGACTTTCTCGCCCATGAATTCCCCGATGACGATCTGTCGGATCTCCGGGCCAAATTGGAGGAGCGCATGCGAATCACGGGCGAGGAGTCGTAGGGGTGCGGGCAAAGGCCGCGCCAGTAGTTTGATCTTGAGCGGTGTCACCAGTTCTGCCCCATGATCGACGGGCTTCGCCGCATCGTCTTTATGGACGGAGTTTCTGGACGGTATCGAGCCTGGTCGTTAGTTTGTCCGGAAAAGTATATGTTTCCGGACGGCTGGAGGTTGGATTGCTGGGAAGGTGTGGGCGAATCAAAGGTGAACTCGACCAGGCGGTGGCGGAGCTGAAGAACGCGCACAGCGCTGTGGGCGACGGGCCTGCGCATCTTCGACGGCGTCGGCCCCATCCGCCTTCAACTGGTGGCCGCGACCCCGTACCGGTCGGGCATCGTGCGGCTGCGCTACCGGCCTGCGACTGGCTGATCCGCCCTGGCGGTCACCATCTCGGTCCGGCGCGTCTTCGCCCGGCATTGAATAGCCTGGCCCGCGAGCGTCGGGTAGATCACAACGCATTTGGAGGTGCGGCGATGGACACATCCGCGTATTTGACGGCCGTTGTCGAGCAGACGAACACGCTTGCCGATTGGGTGCACGGCAGGGATGCGGCGACCCCGGTGCCGACATGTCCGAAGTGGACGCTGGCCGATCTTGTCGACCATGTCGGCGGGACACAGCGTATGGTGGCGATGCTCGTGGGTGAGCAGATGACCGAGCCGAGCAGGGCGTACGCCGGCTACGTTCCGGGTCCCACCGATTCGGGCCAGTGGCGCGCCTGGCTGAGCGACGGCGCGGCCGAGGCGAGACAGGCGTTCGCATCGGTCACCGATGACACGCCGGTGTGGGATCCGTCGGGCGGCGCCGCGGGCGTGCCGTTCTGGTCACGTCGGCTGTTCGGCGAGGCTTGCGTGCATCGCGCGGACGCGGCTGTGGCGCTCGGCATGCCGTACGAGTTGGCGCCGGAGCTTGCCGTTGCGGCCATCGAGGACTGGCTGAACACGATGACTTCCCGCGGCTACTGGGAGAACAGGCCGGGCTTCGCCGATGCGATGCGCGGGGGCGGTCAGACTCTGCATTTCCACGCAACCGACGCGCCTGGGGAGTGGGTGGCACGCCGGGAAGCGGACAGGGTCGTACTGGAGCGCACGCACACGAAGGCGGACGTCGCGGTACGCGGCCCAGCCGCCGAGCTCCTGCTCGTGATCAGCAGGCGTCGTCCACTGGATGCGGCTCCTACCCTGGAGATCCTGGGGGATCGGGCGCTGTTCGACCACTGGATCGAACACATGGACTGGGTCACCGGCGGCTGACCCACTGACGCTGATGGCAGGAATGTGCGGTTGCCGTGCCGCCTCACATTCCGCGGGGCTGTCTCGTCGTACAGCCGAGACCGACATCGTGACCCCGGCCAGGAAGGAAACCCGATGAGCGACGCACAGGCCATCGTCGACCGCTTCGAGATCGAGGCGTTGCGCGGCGAGTTCACCGACGCGGGGATGATGCGCGACTACGACCGCCTGGCATCGCTGTTCACGCAGGACGGCGTGTGGCGGATCCCCGACGTCAACGTCGGCTTCGTCAGCAGGGAGGAGATCCGGGCCGGGGTCGAACGGCTACGGGAACTGTGGGACTTCTTCGTACAGAACGTGCACCCGGGCACGATCCAGCTTCAGGGCGACACCGCGGTCGGCCGTGCGTACGTCTCGGAGTTCGGGCGGATGCGCGACGGGAGCTCGCATCTGAACTACGCCGTCTACCACGACCGCTACCGCCGCACCTCGGACGGCTGGAAGTTCGCGGAGCGCGTCTACGAGATCAGATACGTCGACACCACTCCCCTGGCGGGCTCGGCATCTCACGCCGCGCCTGCTCCCGGGAACTGATGCGGTGACCGGAGCCGGGCAGGCGCCCCGGCACCGGGGAGGAGCTACGGCGCGGGGCTCGCTCGGTGGAGGTTGCAGGCGCAGTTACGGGGCGGGCTCCGGTGGGGGTTGCAGGCGCAGTTCGGCGGTGACGGCGCGTTCGCGCAGGCGGGCGGCCTCGGCTCGGGCGGATTCGAGCTGCGCGCGCAGATCGGCCACGCGCGAACGCTCCAGCGCATGCTCCATCCGCAGGCGCTCCCCCTCCGCGCCGGCCTCACGCGCACGCTCCTCGGCCCGCGCCACCCGCTCGTCAGCCTCCCGCCGCTCCTTCTCGGCACTCTCGGTCGCCCGTACGGCTTGCGCCCGCAGCGCCGCCAGCTCGGCCTCGGCCGTGGCCTTACGCGCCGCCGCCTCGGCAACGGCCCGTGATCTGGCCTCTTCCGCCGCGTCGGCCCTGGAGACGGCGCGGTCCCGCTCCGCCTCCGCCGCCTGGGCCCGGGCGATCGCCGCGGCGGCCGCCTGCTCGGCCTCCAGGCGCACCCGCCCGGCGAGCTCCGCCTCCGTCCGCGCCTCGTCCCGCTCCCGCCCGGCGCGCTCCGCCTGCCGCGCCGCGTCGGCCGCGGCGGTCCTGGCCTGCGTCGCCTCGCCGAGCGCGGCGTCGACCCGCTCGGCCATCTCCCGCACCGCCAGGTCGCGGGCCTTCTCCGCGGTCTCCGCCCGCTGGCGCGCCTCCTCGGCCGCCTGCCGCGCGACCCGCTCGGTGGAGGCGGCCTCCCGCAGCGCGGCCAGCGCCTGTTCGCGCGCGGTCTCCGCGTCGGCCAGCGCGGTGTCACGCTCGGCGTCGGCCTCCTCCCTCCGGACACGCATCTCGTCACGCTCACGCCGGGCGTGCTCGGTGGCCTCCCGCGCCAGCCGTACCTGCTCGAAAGCCTGCTCCCGCTCGGTACGCGCGATCGCCACCCGGGTGTGCGCCTCGGCCTGCACCGCACTGATCCGCGCCTCGACGCCCGCCGGACTCAGCTCGTCGGCCAGCACCTGGGCCAGCGGCGCGATCGCGGCCGCCAGCCCCTTCTCCATCCGCTCGTAGAGCTCCTCGGCCCTCGCCAGCGACCCCTCCAGCCCCGGCGTCGCCCGCCGCATCTCCCGCTCACGCTTCGCCGCCGCCTGGCAGTCGCGCTGCGGACAGTATTCCCTCGGCCTCCCCCTCCCCTGCCGCCTCTCGACCGGCTCCCCACACTGTTTGCACAACGTCACACTCTGACTCTCCAGCGCCACCCTCGAATCCTAGCATTTTGATTTTCCAGAAAATCAAAATCAGAAAAGCAGATCCGTTGCGTCGATGGCAGCCGAAGCAACTCACGAGAATGTCAATTCCCGCAAGTTACACGCTCTGTGACGCACTGATCCCACGTGTGAATCCAGCGGAGACCGGGCGCGCGTCTGCTGTCCGATCTCATGGAACTTGGCGCGGTCTCACGAGAGTTGGCGCCATCCGTTGCTCTGTCTTATCGAGTTGGCGTGCCCGCCGTCCGTGGCGGCGTCGGAGTCTCACGGACCTGGCGGGCAAGGGGTGAATGTCTCACCGAAGTTGGCGTGAATTGGAGGAAGTCTCAGACATCTGGCGTGCGTGATCGCTACAGTGCGTCCCCATCTGGCCGTGATCGTTACGGTGCGAGGCGAGGGGAGACAGATGACTGGTTTACCGGCTGGCCAGCTGGTTCACAGGACGGAGTTCGAAGTGGTGTTCATGGACAGCACAGGTGCGGAGCAGCATGCCGCACTCGCGTTGAGCTGGAACATCCCGTTCGAGCGGGCGATGGCGGTGCGCACGTTCCCGTCCTATCGCGGGCAGAAGAACTTTCCGGGGCTGTGGTGGTCGGCCACGACTGGCGAACACGTCGGCTACGAATCATGGGTGGAACGCGACGTGCTGATGATGATGGATTTCGATCCGGACATCGTGGCCTTCGCCGCCCAGCCCTTCTGGCTGATCTGGCTTCAAGAGGACCGCGTGCGGAGGCACGCGCCTGACTACTTCGCCCGCACAGTTGACGGTCAGGGCCTGGTCGTTGACGTCCGCCCCGACGACCGAATCGATCTGGCCGCGGCCGAGTCGTTCACGGCGATGGCACGAGCCTGCGCCGAGGTGGGTTGGGAGTTTCGCCGGACGGGCGGCCCCTCCCCTGAGCTGCGGGCGAACGTCCACTGGCTGGCGGGATACCGTCATCCGCGCTGCTTCCAGGAGGACATCGCCGAACAACTGCTGGAGGTCTTCGCCTCGCCTGCGCCCTTGCTTCGTGGCGCGCAGAAAGTGGGCGATCGGTTGGCCGTGCTGCCAGTCCTCTACCACCTGTTGTGGTCTGGACGGCTTACGGCGGACCTTGCCTCTGCCGTGCTCGGTCCGGTCACCGAGATCAGCGCGCGGGAGGTGCGATGAGTACGACACGCCCGCCGGCGCTACACATCGGAGACCGAGTCCAGTTCGAGGACGCCGCCCAGACCGTGGTCGGTCTATCGGGGACCTTGGTACGGCTGGCGGCCGAAGATGGCCGCACCAGCGTGGTTCACCTGCCGCATCTGCTGGCTGACCCCCGCTTCGAGCACCTGGGTGGACACACCGGCGCCCGGCTTCCGGCCGGGCTGCTGGACGGCCTGGCCGAGGAGGTGGTGGAGGAGGCGTGCTGGTGGGAGCAGCACATCGTGGAGGTCCTTACCGGGATCCGGCCGGACGCTCCGCCTGGAACCCCGCCTCGACCCGACTATGATCCCGCCACGCGCACGCTCCACGAGCGTGACCAGGCCAAAGCGCAGGAGCTGGCCGCTGAGGGTCGCGTCGGCGTCAGCCTGCGCACCGTGGAACGCAAGCGGCAGCGTTACCAGGTCAGCGGACTGGTTGGCCTGGTCGACCGGCGGCACGATCGCGCCGCAGGGCTGTCGGGACGCACAGACTCGCGGGTGCTGACAGCATTGGCGCAGGCCATCGAGGAGGCCAGCGACCAGGGGGCTTCCCCCATGAACGCGAACACCGATTTCAGGCGGCAGGCCTCAGACTATCTGCCATCGCCTCGTAGGCGATCGGGCTGAGTTGGCCGAGGCGGGAGTGCCGTCGGACCGTGTTGTAGCGGG
>NZ_BSRQ01000043.1 GCF_030268685.1 Microtetraspora sp. NBRC 13810 | reverse complement strand
CGGCAACCGCCTGGTCGGCATCCTCCACGGCTGCCTCAAAACACATACCCCCTACGACCAGGCAACCGCCTGGTCACACCGGCAACACGACCTCGCCGCTTGACATTCCGGCTCCAGGGATGTCTGAGCCGTACCTGCCGGACCGCCATGCCGGTGGTCGGTCCTACCCCGTAGAGTCGTCCCGCCGGCCGCGGACGCGGCCGGCGGCCGGCCCCTTCGCGCCCACGGGGCCGGTTCTCTGACCGAGAGGCGCGAATCCAGGCAAGGAGAACCACGTGGCACTGGAGAAGCCGGAGATCGACTTCCCGGAGGGCGCCCCGCCCGCCGATCTGGAGATCGTGGACATCATCGAGGGAGACGGCGCGGAAGCCAAGAAGGGCGACCACGTCACCGTGCACTACGTGGGCGTGTCGTTCTCCACGGGCGAGGAGTTCGACGCCTCGTGGAACCGCGGTGACGCGTTCCAGTTCGAGCTCGGCGCCGGCCGGGTCATCGCCGGCTGGGACCGGGGTGTGCAGGGCATGAAGGTCGGTGGCCGCCGGCGGCTCACCATCCCCGCCCACCTCGGCTACGGCGACCGCGGCGCTCCGCCCCGGATCAAGCCGCGCGAGACCCTGATCTTCGTGGTGGACCTGCTCGACGTGAACTGACCCATACCGGGCGGTGAACGTGATCGGCCGGGGTCGGTGACCCCGGCCGTCCCATCCGGGGCCGCGGTGAGGCACGATGGGCTGTGTGTTGCTGATCGACGTGGCCAGGGTGTCCGAAGAGGTGGCGCGAACCTCCGCGAGGCTCGGCAAGATCGCGCATCTCGCCGATCTGCTGCGCCGGGTCGGACCGGCGGAGGCCGAGATCGCGATGGCCTACCTCTCCGGCGAGCTGCCCCAGCGTCAGATCGGCGTGGGGTGGCGCTCCCTGCGCGACCTTCCCGGCCCGCGCCAGGTTGCCACCATGACGCTCAGCCAGGTGGACGACCTGCTCGGGCGGATCAAGGCGCAGTCCGGGCCGGGCTCCCAGGCCGCGCGCAAGACGCTGGTGGCCGAGCTTTTCTGTGGCGTGACCCGGCTGGAGCAGGCGTTCCTGCTCCGGCTGCTGAGCGGTGAGCTGCGCCAGGGCGCGCTGGACGGCGTGATGATCGAGGCGATCGCGAAGTCCGCCGAAGTGCCCTCCGCCGAGGTGCGCCGCGCCCTCACCCTGCGCGGCTGGCTGCCCGCCGTGGGCGCCGCGGCGCTGGCGGGCGGGGTCGCCGCGCTGCGTGACTTCCACGTCGAGGTGGGCCGCCCGGTGGCGCCCATGCTCGCGCAGAGCGCGACCTCGGTGACCGCCGCGCTGGAGAAGGTCGGCGGCGAGGCGGCGCTGGAGTGGAAGATCGACGGTGTGCGGATCCAGGCCCACCGCAGCGGCGAGACGGTCTCGGTCTTCACCCGGACGCTGGACGACATCACCGCCTCGGTGCCCGAGCTGGTGGAGGCCGTGCGCGGCCTGCCGTACGACGACCTGATCCTGGACGGCGAGGTGATCGCGCTGCGGCCGGACGGGCGGCCGGAGCCGTTCCAGGTGACCGCGGCCCGGGTGGCGAGCCGCAGCGACGTCGCGCGGCTGCGCGAGGCGACGCCGCTGAGCGTCTTCTTCTTCGACGCGCTGCGGCTGCGCGGCGAGGACCTGCTCGACCTGCCCGACTCCGAACGGCACGCCGCGCTGGCCGAGGCGGTGCCCGCCGCGCTGCTCACCCCGCGCCTGGTGACCGGTGACCCGGCGGCGGGCGAGGCGTTCTTCGCCGAGGTGGTACGCCGGGGGCACGAGGGCGTGGTGGTGAAGTCGCCCAGCACGACGTACGCGGCCGGGCGGCGCGGCGCGGGCTGGATCAAGGTCAAGCCGCGGCACACGCTGGACCTCGTGGTGCTGGCCGTCGAGTGGGGCAGCGGGCGGCGTGAGGGCAAGCTGTCCAACCTGCATCTCGGCGCCCGCGACCCGGAGACGGGCGGGTTCGTGATGCTGGGCAAGACGTTCAAGGGGCTCACCGACGAGCTGCTGGCCTGGCAGACCGACCGTTTCCTGGCGCTGGCCGACGGGCCGACGGACGAGTGGACGGTCCGGGTGCGGCCGGAGCAGGTGGTGGAGATCGCGTTCGACGGGGTGCAGCGGTCCACCCGGTATCCCGGCGGGATGGCGTTGCGCTTCGCCCGGGTGCTGCGCTACCGGCCGGACAAGCGGGCCGAGGACGCGGACACGGTGGAGTCGGTCCGCGCGCTGATGTTCTGATTCCTGCCCTTTTCGTCACCGCTGATCTGCGGCTTCTTGGCATGCGCATGACGTGCCGGCGTCACGTGAGATACGTCACGTTATGTCCGTTTAAGGTGTCTTTACTCCCGCTTTGTCGCTTATGGTCGGACGACCGTGGCGTGGGTCACCCCCGGCCCACGCCGGCGACGGGCCGTCGCGCGCCCCCCTCCAGCGCGCGGCGACGTCCCGTACGGCCCCTCAGCCGCCATGTCTCCGACCTTAGGACCGTGATCCCCCATGGGCCTGAACTCCGGCCAGCACTCCCCCGCCCGCCACCGGATCATGATCGGAACGGGGTCCCTCGCCGCCCTGCTGACGATCGCCGCCCTGTCCCCCCAGGCCGCCGCCGCGGCCACCGCGCCGATCGACCCCCCGGTCCCGCCGCCCTCCTCCGCCGCCGCGCTGGAGAGACCACCCGTGATCCCCTCCTCGGCCAGGCCCAAGCCCGCCCCCCGGGTGGTCGAAACCGGCACCTGCGGCGCCTCCTACTACGGCGAGGGCCAGATGACCGCGAGCGGCGAGCCGTTCGACCCGCAGGCCATGACCACCGCGCACAGGACCCTGCCCATGGGCACCCGGGTCCGGGTGACCAACCCGGCCAACGGCGAGTCGGTGACCGTGCGGGTCAACGACCGGGGACCTTACGTGTCCGGTCGCTGCCTGGACCTGTCCGAGGCGGCCTTCGCCGCGATCGGCGACCCCGGCGCCGGAGTCCTGCGGGTGAGGTACGAAGTGCTGGCCCGCTGACCCCTCACCTCACTTCACTGGGCGGATCGTGAACGGGTAGCGGTAGCCGTCCCCGCCGAGGGCGGCCACGCCCGCGACCACCGACAGCACGAACGCCACGATCCAGATCACCGGGATGAGGATCACGCCCACGACGGTGAAGGTCAGCAGCACGCTCCCGCCCAGCAGGGTCAGGTGGAAGTTGAGCGCCTCCACCGCGTGCCTGCGGATGAACGGCGAGGTCCGGCCGCCGGTCAGCAACATGATCAGCGGGCCGACGACGAACAGCCCCGCCGCCGACAGCAGGTGCGCCATCCCGGCGCCCGCCCGGTCACTGGACCGCAGGGGGCCGGCGACCCCGCCGGGCCGCGGGCCGGGCGCGGGCATGACCGGCCCCGCCGGCGTGCCGTACAACTCGTACATGATCGGGGTGAGGTCGGCGTGGGTGCGCGCGGTCATGGCCCGGTGGAGCCGGTCGTCGAACTCCTCCTTGTCGAACCTGCCCTGCTCGTAGGCCCCCTTGACGTGCTCCACGACCTGCTCGCGGTCGTGGTCGCTCACTCGCAGGTCGGCGTACCGCATCGGCGGGCCGCCGGTTCTGGACGGAATCCCTGCGCCTGTCATCGAGCCGCCTCCCCACATTCTGTTGCCACCATCCTGCGCCCGTCGTCCGGTGTCGCACATCAGGTGAAACCCCGACGCACCCCGGAGAGTGCCCCGAGGCACGCCATGACGGGGATTGGCGAGGTATACAGGGAGACATGAGATGGCGGGATCGCTACGGACTTCGGCGACGGCGCGGGCAACGGCTCGCCAAGTTCGACCGTGAGGCCACCGACGCGGATATCGAGGCGTTGATCGAGTTCGCTAAAACCCGGCGCGGAGTGGAGTTCTACGTCGAGCCTGAGACCTTCGCCACCGACACCACCGCCGTCGCCGTCGCCGACGACGGCGAATGGACCCGGCGCCGGGTGGGGTCCCCCGACGTGATCCGCAAGGTCGCCCGCGACCTCGCGCTCCCGGCGTACGACGTGCAACTCACCGGATATCCCCCGCGGATGCGGGCCTACAACGAGCGCCGCAAGCGCGCGGAGGACTGACTCTCCTCCGCGTCGTCCACAGGCCGCCGGCTGCGCGGGCGGTCTGTCCACAGAGGGTCACGGGGTGTGATCGGAGGATCACTCCGGAGGGCAAGCTGGCGGGCATGGACACCTCACCGCCGCTACTGCTCTCCTCACCGGCCGACGTGCTGGCCGCCGTTCCCTATCTGCTCGGGTTCCATCCCGGGGAGAGCCTCGTCGTGATCGGTCTCACCGGAGATCCGCCCGGGGGCCGGTTGTGCCTCACCACCCGGTGGGATCTGCCGCTCGACCCCGACGCCGTGCCACGTCTCGCCTCGCTGCTCGCCAGGGAGGGCGTCACCCAGGTCATCGTCGCCGGATACGGACCGGGGGCCGAGGTGACCCCGGCCGTCGACGCGGTGCGGGCGCAGGCCGGGCGGTCCGGCCTGACCGTGGCCGAGGCGTTACGGGCGGACGGCGGGCGTTTCTGGTCCTACCTGTGCGCCGACGCCGGGTGCTGCCCGCCGGAGGGCACGCCCTACGACCCGGCGGCCGGCGAGGTGCCCGGCCAGGCGGAGCAGCACGGGATGACCGCCCTGCGCGACCGGCCGGCCCTCGCGGGGACGCTCGACCCCTGCACCGGCCCGGCGCGGCGGGCCATGCGCGAGGCGACCGCGCGGGTCGCCGCCGAGACCATCGGCCGCGCCCGCGCCTGCCGCGACGCCGACGCGCTCGCCGCGGAGTTCGTGGCCGACGGCATCGCCCGGGTCCGCGCGGCCGTCGCCGGCTGCGCCGACCGGCGGCTGTCCGACGAGGAGGCGGCCCGGCTGGGGGCCGCGCTCAGCGTGATCAGGGTGCGCGACGAGGCGTGGACCCTGATCGACGACGACCGGCTGAAGGAGCAGCTCGACCTGTGGGCCGACCTCACCCGCCGGTTGGAGCCCCGGTTCACGCCGCCGGCCGCGGCGCTGCTCGGCCTGACGGCGTGGCGGGCGGGTGACGGCGCGCTGGCGGGCATCGCCCTGGAGCGGGCGTTGAGCGTCGATCCCGGTTACTCGATGGCCAGGCTGCTCATGCACGCGCTCGCCCATTTCCTCTCCCCCGGTCTGCTGACCGAGCGGATGCCCAGCCCCGCCGACCTGGACGCCGCGATGGGCGCACCGCGGATGTCCTGGCTGCTCCCGCTGATCGCCATCCTCGACGAGGAGGCCGCCTGACCACCGCTCTACTGACCGCCCTGGGCCCGAGGGGCCGCGCCCGGCGGGACCGTCCGACCGTGCGGGTGTCCCGGCGCGGGCGCCAGGCGGAGCCGCACCATGATGGCCGCGCCGGCCACCGCCGCCGGCATCGCGACCACCGAGAGCAGAGGGACCAGGAAGATCACGAAGATGAGCACACCGAATCCGAGCGAGGTCGCCCTGTTCGCGCGGAGCAGCGCGAAGCGCTCCTTGCGCCGCACGCCGCGGCGCTCCAGGCCGAGCGCGGTCAGCTCCACGGTCAGGAAGAAACCCGAGACCGCCGCGCCCAGCACCGGCACCACCGTCTGCCCCACCACCGGCACGAAGCCGAGCGCGAAGAGCGGGATGGTGAAGAGCAGCACATACCCGAGGGTCACCAGGCTGTCGCGGATCGACCGCGGGATCGACCGCCACAGCGGCTCGTCGTACCCGGAGGGCGCCTCACCGTAGGACTCCTCGACCTTCTCCGACAGCTTCTCGTAGAACGGCTCGCCGATGGCCAGGGTGAGCGCGGTGAAGGTCAGCACGGCGAGCGCCAGGCCCGCCCCGAAGATCAGCAGTCCGAGGAGGAGGCGGGCCGTGTCCCTGAGTCCCGGGCTCCAGCCGTCCGCGAAGGGGGTGAGGAAGGCGGCGAGGTCGCCGGCCTCGTTGCCGAGCACGATCAGCGCGATCACATAGACGACCAGCGACACCAACGCGGGCAGCAGCCCGAAGAACCACCACCTCGGGTGCCGTGCGACCCATCGCAAGCCCTGGAAGAAGAACCCGATGCCATCCAAGAAGGCGCGCAAAGATCCCATGCCCGGCAGGCTAACGGCTCGACGCCGGTCACAGTCTCCACAAAGCGGTCACGGATACGCCGATCTCGGCGAGCAGCCGCCGCACCAGCGGCAAGGAGATGCCGAGCACGTTCCCGTGATCCCCTTCGATGCCCTCCACGAACCATCCGCCGAGCCCGTCGAGGGTGAACGCGCCGGCCACCCGGAGCGGCTCACCCGAGGCGACATAGGCCGCGATCTCCTCGTCCGACGGCGACCCGAGCCGCACCACCGTCGAGGCGGTCTCCGCGGCCTGCCGTCCCGTGGCCACGTCGATCAGGCAGTGCCCGGTGAGCAGGCGGCCCGTCCGGTTCCGCATGTCCCGCCAGCGCGCCTCGGCCTCCGCCGCCGAGTCCGGCTTGCCGTACGCCCGGCCGTCCATCTCCAGCACCGAGTCACAGCCGATCACGACCCCGTCGGTCAGCCCGGCCGCCACGGCCTCCGCCTTCAGCCGGGCCAGCGTCAGCGCCAGCCGCTCCGGAGAGGGCTCGTCGACGGCCTTCTCGTCCACGCCGCTCACGATCACCTTCGGATCGAGCCCGGCACGGCGCAACACGTCAAGGCGGGCAGGTGAGGCGGAAGCGAGCACGATCGTCGTCACGACAGTCCACCCTACCGACCCACCACCCACGACGTCGGCACGGGCCGCCGAGAGGGGGGCAGGCGCTGTGGAGGGGAGGGTCCGGGCATGGGGTGTGGGGGGGGTGAAGCCTGGGCCGGTGTTGAGCCGGGCGGGGACGGTGTAGGCGTCGTCACCGCGCGGGTCGACAACCGCGCGGGTCGGCGACTGCGCGGGCCGCTCCGGCCGACAACTGCGTGACCAAGGGCCACCTGCCCGAAAGAGCGCGGGAGGGGCGCAACGCGAGCGAGGGCGGCTTGGCCGATGGCGCGGCGATCGGCCCAGGCGGCCCTCGCTCGGTCGCGTGCGCAGCGCCGTCACGGCGGCCGTCGTGGCCAAGGCCACGAGGCCGCGGCGACAACGGCCGCGAATCTATCGATCACCCGTGCCGGCGGGACCGGCTCGGGACCAGATGGTGCGCTCGTCCGGTGCGGACGCGGGTACAGCAGGTTCGGCCAGAGCGACTCGACGACGGTCCGGGGCGACACGTGGTCTCCATGGTGTCCACCGCGACGTTGGTGTCTGCCGCGACGTGCACCCTCCCCCCAGGGCGGTCCTTCCCCATGAGGTGGTCCCACCGCGTGAAGTGATCCCACCGCGTGAAGTAGTCCCACCGCGTGAAGTGATCCCGCACGAGGTGGCCCCACCGCGTGAAGTGATCCCGCACGAGGTGGCCCCACCGCGTGAAGTGATCCCGCACGAGGTAGTCCCACCACGTGAGGTGATCCCACCGCGCAAAAGGGAGAGAACTCCCCGTAAGGTGAGACCCCCGCGACGTGGGGTGGGACCTCCGCGCGGAAGGAGATTTCCACGTGAAGTGGTTGTCCCGCGTACGGTGGTACCTCCGGCGTTCCCGGTCGTTCTCGTAGGTTGCCGTGTTGGCGGAGACGGTCATGACCGGGGTCTCCGTGGCCGCGATGTACGCTGCGGCGGCCGGTGTGGCCGTCGTCGCGCGAAACGGGAGGGCTGTCGTCGCCCCTTCCACCCCCTGAGTCCCACCCGCCCCATCGAGCACGTTCCGGAGCGTACGACAAATCATCTTTTTTCGCGGAAGAACGTCATCACACTTCGGGAACGACGCCCCCGCCTGTCATGATGTTGGCATGCCGTACCAGGTGGAGCTCCGGTTCGACGCCGACTCCCGCCTTGCCGAGACTCACACCAACCTCTCGGCCGTTCGCGCCGACGGTCCCGGCCTATGGGTGGCGGGCGACGAGACGGCCACCATCGAGCACCTGATCCACACCGACGGGCACTACGGCGACCAGCGCGGTTTCGCGCTCGGCGACTTCGTCGACCTTCCGGCCGGGCGCGACCAGGAGGCCGACATCGAGGGCATCGGCCGCGACGGCGGCTGGCTGTGGGCGGTCGGCTCGCACAGTCTCAAACGCAAGCGGGTCAAGTCCGCCGACCAGGACCGGGCCAGGAAGCGGCTCGCCACCGTGGTCCGCGAGGAAAACCGTTTCATCCTGGTACGGCTGCCGCTGGTCGGCGAGGGCACCGCCCGGGTGACTCCGGTGCGCAGGGACGGCGAGCGCACGGCGGCCATCCTCGCCGGGCCTGGCCGCAACCTGGCGGACATGCTGGCCCGTGACCCGCACCTGGCGCCCTTCCTCGCGCTGCCCGGCAAGGACAACGGCCTGGACATCGAGGGCATCGCGGTCCGGGGCGACCGGGTCTTCCTCGGCCTGCGCGGGCCCGTGCTGCGCGGCTGGGCCGTGCTGCTGGAGATCAGGCCGCAGACCCATCCCGCGCACCCGCACCGCCTCAGGCTCGCCCCGCTCGGCGAGGACCCCTACCGGACCCACTTCCTCAACCTGGGCGGGCTCGGCATCCGTGACCTGTGCCCGCACGGGGACGACCTGCTGCTGCTCACCGGGCCGAGCATGAGCCTCGACGGGCCGGTGCGCCTGGTGCGCTGGCGCGGCGCACTCGTCGCCGACGTCCCGGCCGTGCTGACCGCCGCCGACCTGGAGGTGATCGCCGATCTGCCCTACGGCGAAGGCTGCGACCATCCGGAAGGGCTGGCCGTCATCGGCGAGGGAGACGCCGAGCGGCTGATGGTCGTCTACGACAGCCCGGCGCCCGGCCGCCACACCCCCGAGGGCGGCGTCTACGCGGATGTGATCGAACTCCGCACATGATGACGGTGACCGTGCCGGTGGACGCTGTTGGGGGTGGTCCACCGGCCTCCCCGTCCCACCCGTGATCAGCGCGCGCTGCGCATGGGCCCGTATCCCTCGATGCGGTAGCCGCCCTCCCGCAGCCACGGCGCGTCCGCGACCACGGTGCACGAACCCGGCTCGACCTCGGTGAACCCGGCGTCCCGCACCACCGGCAACCCGCTCTCCACCAGCTCCGCCCACTGCCCCGGCTCCGCCGTACGGACCGCGACGGCCAGGCCGGAGGCGGCCCACGCCTCGCGGGCGAGGGGGTCGCTGCCCCACCAGGCGAGCTGTGCGGCGTGCCCGGCCTGGGCCATCGCCTTGCCCGCGGACATCTCCAGAGCCGGGTTGAGCCAGAGCACGGCCTGCCAAGCGGCGCGAGCGAGCGGCGCAAGCGGCCCGACGGCCGGGGTGAGCGGCGCAGGCGGCCCGGCGGAGGGGGCGAGCGGCGCAGGCGGCTCGGCGGCGGAGGCGAGCAGCGCGGGCGGCCCGGCGGCGGAGGCGAGCAGCGCGGGCGGCCCGGCGGCCGGGGCGAGT
>NZ_BSRQ01000042.1 GCF_030268685.1 Microtetraspora sp. NBRC 13810 | reverse complement strand
GCGACCACGTCCTCGCCACCGACCCAGAGACCGGCGTCACCGGCTCCAGGCCCGTCACCACGTTGATCACCGGCGACGGCACGAAGAACCTGGTCAAGCTCACCATCGACATCGACGGCACCCGCGGTGCGGCCACCGATGTCATCACTGCCACCGACGAGCACCCGTTCTGGATCCCCGCCCTGCGTGAGTGGCTACCGGCAGGCCAACTCCAGCCCGGCATGTGGCTCCAAACCTCGGCCGGCACCCATGTCCAGCTAACCGCCGTCCAGAAGTGGACCACCACCCAACGCGTCCACAACCTGACCGTTGACGAGCTGCACACGTACTATGTGCTCGCAGGCACCACTCCGGTCCTCGTCCATAACTGCGGTGGAATCAAATATGTCACGTATACGAAAACTAATCCGGTAACTGGAAAGGTTTATACGGGGCGCACGAGAGGATATGGCGATCCAGCAGACATCATCGCTGCCCGTGATGCTGGGCATCATATGAACGATCAGGGATTCGGCCCTGCGGTGCTGGACAAGTGGGTTGAGGGCACTCT
The DNA here is from genome assembly GCF_030268685.1 of Microtetraspora sp. NBRC 13810. Taxonomy (GTDB): domain Bacteria; phylum Actinomycetota; class Actinomycetes; order Streptosporangiales; family Streptosporangiaceae; genus BSRQ01. The sequence continues at coordinate 8,977 of NZ_BSRQ01000042.1, read as the reverse complement.
GCCAGTGGCGCAGCGGCACAGCGATACCGCTTACCGGGCGATTCGAGGGCGGGAGCAGAATCTCATCGACTTCTTCGGCGGGGCTCAATCGGCGGGGGGTGCGTCCGGGAACGCCATTCGAGGGATTGCGGACGACCTCGGGGAGAGGTCCACCTACATGGATGCCGCGAGACGGCTCTGGGGCTGGCTATAGGCCAGGTGTTACTCTCGTGAGGTGATGTCGAGAGCGGCGGAGGCGTGATCATGCGAACCGAATTTGTTCCGGGTTCAATGTTCAAATTCCCAGTTGAGGGCCATGATCACGCCTTCGCTTTGATGCTGGCTGAGTTCCCATATGTAGCGTTCTATGGAAAGGATGCGTCGTTTGACGATGCTGGCGTGCCTGTTGACGCTCCGATGTTCACCATTCTCGTGGCGAAGTCTGCGTACTCCTCGGGTGGTTGGGGGAAGCCTATTTCACAGCTCCCCAAAGAAGCGCTTCCGTCGATACCGCGTTTCTTCTGGCAGAGTCCTGTGAAGAAGAATGACTGCAAGATCGTTGAACCTATTAAACGAAGGGTTTCAGCAACCCCGAGTGAATGTGTTGGCCTGGAACCTGAGGCAATCTGGTCTGCTGGCCATATAGTCTCGAGAATTGTCGACACATATGCGGGCCGGCCTAATGCCTTTGTCGAGTCGCTGCGAGTAAAACTATGAAGAGCTTGATCGCTATGGGTCGATAATCTGAAGCCCCGCCACGTTAATCTCGGCGGGACTTCAGGGCTGTTACGGCTACGTTTGACGGCTACGGTGTTCGTGATCGTTTTCTGACGGCTATGGGTTGGGGTGGTCGTCGAGGGCGGTGTTCATGCGGTCGATGGCGTCGGCGACACCGGGCTTGTCTTCACACCACCATCGGCACCCCGATCAACCCTACCAACATGGGCCGCCACTTCGCCGACATCCTCCGACGTGCGGGCCTACGCAAGATCCGCTTCCACGACCTCAGACATTCCTGCGCCTCACTCCTCCTGGATCAAGGCGTCGACCTGATCGTCATCAAAGAACTCCTCGGCCACGCCCACATTTCCATCACCGCCGACACCTACACCCACGTCGGACTCCGACTCCAACGCGACGCCTTCGACCGCATGAACACCGCCCTCGACGACCACCCCAACCCATAGCCGTCAACACAACGACCGCACAGCACGTAGCCGTCAACGTAGCCGTCAAACAATTCCCGGAATGCCGATGCGGCCTCCGGGAATTGTTTGCCTTGAGCGCACTTGCTGTTTTCTTACCGCTTGGAATTGGGATCGAATTCCATATGCACCCAGTCGCCACTAAGTCCAAATTGCGAAAATTGGGCCACTCGTGACACGATTTCGCTCAATCAACTGCTCTACAGCCGCCTAGCTAGGACCGACTACGGCCTCAGGGACTGCCGTTCGTTTAGCCAGGCGGACGCATCTTCATCACCCGGAAAATTTCCATCCCTATCTGGCCAATATAGCTGAACTGCCTCGAAATTTCGGCCGCCATAGAATTCTACAGCCTGCCCAAGGCTACCGGGCAGCAAGTCTACCGGCACCACCCTAAAACGCACTTTGAATGCCTCGAGAACCTCATCTGAGACATCTCCATCGCTGAATACTGCCCCGTTTTCAAGTTCAGCATGAACGGCGCTCAACACGCCTTCCGAAGTCCCCTCAGGAAGGCCTGCAACGACCACCTCTGGATGACCGAAAGTAGTACCGAACCCAATAGTGTATGCGAAAGGAGATGACTTCTCATCCGGATCGAACACCCAAATCCAGCTCCACCCCCGCGCCGCAACATCCTCCTGGATCTTGGACTGAACAGGGTTTTCACCCGCCCCGGAATTACCGCTCATCGAGCCCTCCCATCAACTGTCCGACTTGGCCCTGTTGCAGACCCGACATAATACCTGCCCATTGGATGGATCTCCTGATCCTCCACGCGACTTAGGCATGATGTGGTCTATCTGCCATTCATCTTCTGGAGGCGTCACCCCTCGCTGGGACTTTGCCGGCGGGATGACCTCCCTGCCGCATATCTCGCATGTTGGCACGCCATACTTATCCTTGTTAGCATCAACGACTTTGCCTTTGGTTGCGTCCACGGACGTGGTGTACGAGTTTCCGCTGGTGACAGGCGTGGCGTCGTGAAATGAGAACGGCCATCGCGTGATCCTTTCGATGTTCGAAGACCGAAAGGACGAAAGCGATGGCCGTGAACGACAGTGTGCCCGCTACCGGCTGGCTGGCGAAGCAGCTTGAAGACGCCGAGCCGGATCTGTTGCGATCCATGGTGAAGACCATGGCCGAGGCGTTGATGTCGGCCGAGGCCGACAGCATGTGCGGGGCCGGATACCGCGAGCGCAGCGAGGAACGAACCAACTCCCGCAACGGCTACCGGGCCCGGGAGTGGGATACCCGCACCGGGACAATCGAGCTGTCCATCCCGAAACTGCGGACCGGCTCGTACTACCCCGAGTGGCTGCTGGAACGGCGCCGCCGGGCCGAACAGGCCCTGATCAGCGTCGTGGCGACCTCCTATCTCCTGGGAGTCTCGACGCGGCGGGTGGACAAGCTGGTCGAGCAACTCGGGATCACCCGCATCTCCAAAAGCCAGGTCAGCCAGATGGCCAAGATGCTGGATGAGCAGGTGGAGGCGTTCCGCACCCGGGCCTTGGACGGCGGCCCGTACACGTTCGTGTGGCTGGACGCGCTCACCCAGAAGGTGCGCGAGGGTGGGCGGATCATCAACGTGCACGTCCTGGTCGCCACCGCGGTGAACGCCAACGGACAACGGGAGATCCTCGGAGTGGAGGTCACCTCGGCCGAGGACGGCGCCGGCTGGCTGGCCTTCCTACGCGGCTTGGTCGCCCGCGGCCTGACCGGCGTGCAGTTGGTCATCTCCGATGCCCATCGTGGCCTGGTCGAGGCGATCGGCGCGTCCCTGCCGGGCGCATCCTGGCAGCGGTGCCGCACCCACTGAAGCCGTAAAAGATCAAGTTGTCGGCGTGTCGTGGTCGTCTGGCACTGCGGCAAGCAGGTCCGCAGCGGTGCGGTATCGGATGGGCGCGGCGGTGGGAATGTGGCCTGCTTGCTGGAGCAGGGGCCGCGTTTCGCGGATGACGTTGCCGATGGAGGACCTGCAGACATCGCCCAGAGCATCGGTCAGGACCTCCATGGTGCAGAGTTTCCGCTGGTAGAGGATAGTCAGCAGGACACGTTCGCTATTGCTGATCTTCTGGGGGAAGACGCCGGATCTGGTCCCGGATTGGCGAGGACCGCCTCGCCGCTGGTAGCCGAGGCGCTCGCCCTGAGCGACTTGCGATGCGGCGAGGCGTTTGGTGAGCAGGCGAAGTTCGTCGCGGGTGAGCCCGGTCAGAACTGGGTGGGACAGCCTGTCGATGATCGCGGCTCGTGCGGGGCGCTGGTCGGTGTCTAGGAAGTCGAGGAGAGCGGCGGGTTTGGTGAAGCGGACCTGCGCGGCTCCGGCGTGGTGGCCGTGGTCTTCCAAAACTCTGCGGGTCTCCTTGACCAGGTCGGCGATGCAGACGTTGGTGATCTCCAGCAGGTCGGCCAGGACTTTCATTGAGCAGACCTGCCGCTGGTAGAGCAGGGTGAGCAGGAGGCGGGCCGAGTCGTCAAAGAGCGGCTTGGCGCGAAGGTTGCCGGGGCGAGCACTGCGGCCAACTGCTTCAGCTGAGCTGGGCTCATGCCGGTCAGTCGCGGATCGGCCAGCCGGGCCAGCATGGCCTGCCGCCGTTGTGCAGGTCCGTGGGCCTCACCGACGGGCGGGGCGGGGCTGGATCCGTCGCCGGGTGCGGGGTGCAGCGTGTAGTTCCAGCTGCCGTGGGTGGCGTGCCGCTCCAGCGGCAGGGCGGCGAAGCGTTCTTTGCTGATCGCGACACCGGTGGGGTAGCCGCCGGTGTCGAGGGTGGCCTCCACTCGGAGCCCGCTGCTGGTGCGGGTGGCGGCGATGGTGTTGACCACCACCTCGTGGCTGGTCAACGGCCTGCCGCGCCAGTTAAGGGTGATGTGGGAGAACAGCCGGTGCTCGATCTTGTTCCATTTCGAGGTGCCGGGAGGGAAGTGGCAGACCGTGATGGCCAGCCCGGTCTCGGCGGCCAGTGCGGCCAGTTCGCTCTTCCAGACGCGGTAGCGGTAGCTGTTGGAGCCACCCGCGTCCGCGGTGATCAGCAGGCGTCCGGTGTGCGGGTAGTCCCGGCGGCCGCGTGCTTTCCACCAGCGGCGGATGGACTCCACGGCGAAAACGGAGGTGTCGTGGTCGACACCGACGTTCACCCAGCCGGTGTTGCGGGTGAGGTCGTAGATCCCGTACGGGATGGCCTGCTCGACCTGCGGCCCGGTGAAGAAGCTGTGGTCGACGACCTGGACGGGGTCGCCCTTCGGCCGCCATTCGCGGCCGGCGTTGGGCAGCAGGCCGAGTTGTTCTCGCTTCTTGGTGTCGACGCTGATGACCGGCTCTCCCGCCGCCTGGTGTTGTTTGACCTGCTTATTGATGTAGCGGAACTGGGCGTCTCGATCCGGATGCTGCGTGCCCTCCAAGGTCTTGCGCGTGCCTTGCAGGCTGAAGCCGTTGCGGCGCAGCAACGCGCCGACCGTCGGTGCCGAGATCGTGTAGCCCTGCCGGGTGAGTTCGTCGGCCAAGTGCCGCAGCGACTTGGTCGTCCACCTCAGCGGCGAGTCTGGATCTCCTCGCTCATCGGGTTCTACCAGGGCTAATAGTGCAGGCACCAGGCCTGGGTCGTGCTCGGCCACCGGCTTGCGCCCACCTCCAGATCGTCGGACACGATCATCCGGCGAGGGACGCGGTCCGCTTTCGAGTTCGAAGACCCCTTTGCGCACGGTGGTTTCACTGACTCCGGCTGCCCGAGCGACAGCCCGGACGCCACCGTGTCCCAGAAGCCGGGCTTCGATCCCGAGCATCAACCGCTGCTGCCGTTCGTTCAGATGCGGGAGCAACGCCTCGAATCTTCGCGCGAGCTGCTCGCAGACCTCGGTGGAGATCGCCATACCAGCTCAACGATCCCAAGATCAGAAAGCAACGCCTTATTTCCTGACAGCTCCGACTACCTGCGCAACCTTCTGACCACGGTCCCGAAATCAGCCCAGCCCTGGGTGGCCACCCTCGTGCGGACCATCTTCGACCAGGACACCGCCGAGTCGGTGCGCGCCCAGCACGCCTGGGTCATCGACGCCCTGGAGGCCAAGTACCCGGCCGCGTGCGCACATCTGGACACCGCCCGCGAGGACCTGCTCGCCTTCGCCGCCTTCCCGCGCGAGACGTGGCGGCAGATCTGGTCCAACAATCCGCAGGAGCGGTTGAACAAGGAGATCCGCCGCCGCACCGACGTGGTCGGGATCTTCCCCGACCGGGCCGCGATCATCTGCTTGGTCGGAGCGGTACTAGCCGAACAGACCGACGAATGGAGCGAAGCCCGCCGCTACATGGGACTGGACATCCTGGCCAAAGCCCGCCTCCGACTCCTGACAGGCGACACACCAGCCCAGAAACCGATCCCGCAGACACTCACCGCTTAACCTGCAGAAACAGGATCACGCGAAGGCTGACTTATACACCACTCCCGTGGACGTGACCTTGCCTTTACCGGCCGGAGTAAAGGGCTTGCCCGGCCGACTACCAGGAGCACCCCCCGCATCACAGCGATTCGCGTTGTGGACGAGTACCGGTGTGGTGCCTGCGAGCACATAGTACGTGTGGACGTTTGAGGCCGTGAGGTTGTGGACCGCGGACTGGGGGTCGTCCAGCGTTTGAGTGCGGTGATCTGGACGTACGTGCCCGTGCTCGTGCGGGCCACTGGCCCGCCTTCAGGTCCGTGGCCTTGATCCACTCGCCGAGTTCCGGAACCAGAACGGGTGGCCGTCCGTCGCCGTGACCTCGGCCGTCTTCGAGCCGACGCGCCGTCCTTGTCGATGGTGACCTTCACCAGGTGCTTCAGGCCCTGGCCCCTGATCTTCGCCGTGACCGTCTCGGTCCGCGTCTCGCCCGACTCCGGGTCCGTCGCAACCACCTTGTCGCCCGTCTTCACCTCCTCGATCGGCTTCGCGGACCCGTCCGCCATCAGCACCTTCGTACCGGGCACGAAGCTGATGCAGGTACCGCCCTCCTCCGCCTTACCCGAACCGCCGCTGCCGCTGCTGCCGCCCTTGCTCCGGGAAGAACCGCCCGAACTCTCCCAGGGCCTGTTCAAGCTGGCCTTTCCGCCGCCGCCCATTCCGGCGCCGGCATTCACCCCTACAGGACCGCATGGCCTCCTACTTGACATACCGGCTGAAGAATGTCGCCGCTCACCGGCCTCACCACAACCGTCAGACCACCCACGCCAATCGCTACCTAATCCTCAGTTTCGACCACACACAAAAACTTCACCTACACAAGCCTCGTTTCTACAACCCCTACCACGAACGAGGCCCAAGAAGTTCTTCCAGGAAACCAACGACGACCGGCTGCACGCACTGTTCGAACTCGCTCTCCACACAGGCCTCCACAAGGGCGACTTCTCGGCCTGCGCTGTGAAGACCTCAACCTCGACACGTGTACTGCCGCCATCCGTCGCACACTCCAGCGCACCAGTTCCGGTGGGCTCACCACGCTGCCCACCAAGACCCGGGCCTCCAAACGCCGCATCGCCCTCCCTACCTCTTGTATCCACTCTCTGAAGCTCCACCGCGAGCGGCAGAAGCGCCAGGACCGCCAGCAGCCCAAGGACAAGTCCAAGGACAAGTCCAAGGACAAGGCCAAGGAGAAGCTGAAGGAGAAGGACAGGAAGAAGGCCGAGGACCGGGCCAAGAAGAAGTCCAAGGAGAGGGCTGACCAGAAGGTCAGGGAGAAGGTCAAGGAGAAGCAGGAAAAGGCCAAGAAGAGGGCCGCCACCACTAAGAAGAAGAACAACGAGACCGTCAACGAGGACCGTCTCGAGATCATGGATGCCTTCACCGGCACCTCGATGGACGAGCCGATCGACATGTCGCTCCCGTGCATGTCGGCCATGGGCTGCGCCAAGGACATCGTCGAGGAGGTCGTGGACAACGTCACCGAGGACGTGGTCGACGAGATCATCGAGCAGGTGGCCCCCGAGTTACCGCTCGTCGGCCTCCCGGGCGACGGCCTGGGCAGCTGCGACCGCCGGCCCAACAGCTTCGTCCCCGGCACCCCGGTCCTCATGGCCAACGGCACCTCCAAGCCGATCGAGGACGTCAAGGCGGGCGAGTACGTCCTCGCCACCGACCCAGAGACCGGCGTCACCGGCCCCAGGCCCGTCACCATGCTGATCACCGGCAACGGCACGAAGAACCTGGTCAAGCTCACCATCGACATCGACGGCACCCGCGGCACGGCCACCGACGTTCTCACTGCCACGGACGAGCACCCGTTCTGGATCCCCGCTCTGCGTGAGTGGCTACCGGCTGGCCAGCTCCAGCCCGGCATGTGGCTCCAAACCTCGGCCGGCACCCATGTCCAGCTAACCGCCGTCCAGAAGTGGACCACCACCCAACGCGTCCACAACCTAACCGTTGACGAGCTGCACACCTACCATGTGGTAGCAGTCGACCAAGCGATCCTCGTTCATAACGACGATCCGAGAAATGGTGGATGGTATGGAGGTTTGCAGCCCGCCGGCGACGGAAAAGAAATTAACCACATCCCGCCGCATTCGGTAAATCCTTTCTCACATCACATGGGCTCTGCAATCCGAATGGACAAGCTCGACCATCGGGCGGTTAATTCAACCGGGAGTAGCGGTGCGGCTAAACGTTGGCGTCAAGCGCAAAAAGATCTAATCGACTCCGGGGATATTCGGGGTGCGATGCAGATGGACGTGGATGATATCCGCTCCCGCTATGGGAGCAAGTACGACGATGCCATCCAGGAGATGTATGACAGTCTGGACTCAAATAAGGCGTGGCGAGACTACACGTCAGGTTGCTGACGAGGCACGTTACGGTAGATTGCCCTCTGGAGGTGCATAGTGATCATTAGGCTTCAGCCGCCAGAGGGCGTTCCGCCCCTGCTCATCGGCATGTCGATCGACGAAGCCCGCAACGCCATGGTTCTCTGGGGTAGCCCAGAGGAAATGTTCGCTGCCCCTGGTGAGGCGCCCCGCCTAAGAGTTCGGGATGAGGATCTTACCCGGGATATCTTCGCTCACATTGGTGACGAGGGAAGAGTTTCTGCTATCGAGGTATGGAGGCCGGTCCCATCTAAACACCAGAGCGAAGCTGTCCACGTACTTTATGGTGCCGTGGACATGTTCGCCTTGCCTGCTAGCGATATTATTCACTTCTTGCGCGACCAGGGAGTTGAGGTCGACGAATCCGATCCCTTCTACCCAAGCTGTCCGCAGCTTACTCTGGGGTTTAATCGAGAAGGCGGTGACGATATAGAAGGCGAATCGGGGGTTGCGCGATTCTTTGAATCCGTCCTCGTTGCCCGTCCCGGCTATTATGAATAGCCTTTATCTTGCAGCTTAGAGTAGCCGTCAAGCGTTCCTGAAGCCTCGCTTGACGGCTAAGTTGACGGCTACGGCAGCCGTGATTGTTTTCTGACGGCTACGTTTCGGGGTGGCTGTCGAGAGCGCCCGCCATGCGTTCGATGACGTCGCGTTGGAGGCGGAGCCGGACGTGAGCGTAAGTGTCGGCGGTGATGGAGATGTGGGCGTGGCCAAGCAACTCCTTGATCACGACCAGGTCCACGCCCTGATCGAGCAGAAGCGAGGCGCATGACTGAGCCTTTTTCATCCTGGCGGTAGAGGTGCTGATCACGACATGATCGCAGGTCGGGGGTTCGCCTGGGCATTCCCCCTTGAACGAGGACACCTCGAAGACTGGATCTTGAGGTCCAGGGGAAGAGATGTTCCTGATGGTGATGAAGAACTACCCACCCGAGTTCAAGGCCGACGCGGTGGCGTTGGTGTTGT
>NZ_BSRQ01000041.1 GCF_030268685.1 Microtetraspora sp. NBRC 13810 | reverse complement strand
GCCCGCCCACCTCGACCAGCGCCCTGATCATCCGCAACCGGCGCACATGGGCCTCGGTGTACTGCGCCTGGTTGTAACTGGTGCGCTCACCCGGGAAAAGGAGGCCCTCACGCAGATAGAACTTGATCGTGGGCACCGGAACGTCGGCCCGGCGGCTCAGCTCGGCGATCCGCATGGTCCCTCCCTCACAAGCGACCTTTCAGTCTAACCAGGGGATAGCGACAAGCGCTCCTATCCACTGTCCACATACACTCGGCCCGCACATCGTCAGTCCGACACGTTGCGGTAGGCCAGCACCTTGTCCGCGCGCAGCCGTACCAGCAGCTCCCCCGGCACGCCGTTGCGCTCGCCGAACTCCTCGGCGCGGTCCACGCCCATGTAGCGTCCGCCGAGCACGGTCGCCCACCGGACCACCTCGTCCAGCTCGGTCGACAGCGTGACCGCCCCCTCCACCAGGACGTAGGAGTAGGGCGGCGCCTGGTCGTCCACGCACAGCGCGGCACGCGGTTCGCGCCGCAGCGCCCGGCCCTTGACGCTGTTCTCGTGCGTCGTGAACACCACGTCGTCGCCGTCGAGCACGAACCAGACGGGGGTCACGTGCGGGCGGCCGTCGTCGCGCGTCACCGCCAGCTTCCCGGTCCGCGTCCCCGACAGCACGAAGGCCCGCCATTCGGCGTCATCCATCCGTTCCATGCCGGAGATCCTTTCCCCGCCGCCCCGCGAACCACACCGCCCCGCTGCCGAGCCGTGCCGCACACCGGCGCTCCGGGTCGCCGGGGGAGGCGGGTCAGACCTCCTGGCGGCGGTCGGCCTCGGCCTTGTCCATCGCGGCGGCCTCCTCCGGGGTGGGGGCGCCGCCGCCGAGGTGCCGGGGCTGCCACCAGACGCCCGGGGGGATCTCGGGGTAGCCGCGCTGGGCGCGGTCGACCAGCTCGGACATCCGGCCGTGCAGCTCCTCGGTGAGGGCCGCCATGTTCTCACCGCGCCTGGGGTGCATCGGCTCGCCGACCAGGATGGTGACCGGCACGTTGCGCTGGAAGATCCGCCTCGGGCGGCCCTTGGTCCACAGGCGCTGGGTGCCCCACAGCGCCACCGGGATCAGCGGCACGCCGGTGGCCGCCGCCATCCGGACCGCGCCGTTCTTGATCTCCTTGACGGTGAAGGACCGGCTGATCGTCGCCTCGGGGAAGATGCCGACCACCTCACCGCCCTTGAGCGCGCGCAACGCCGACGCGTACGAGCCCGCCCCGGCGTCGCGGTCCACCGGGATGTGGTGCATGCCCCGCATCAGCGGGCCGGAGATCCGGTGGTCGAAGACCTCCTGCTTGGCCATGAACCGCACCAGCCGCCTGGACGGGCGCGCGGCGAAGCCGGCGAAGATGAAATCCAGGTAGCTCACGTGGTTGCTGACCAGCACGGCGCCGCCCTGTCGCGGCACCCGCTCCGCGCCCTCCACCCTGACCTTCAGGTTCAGGGCGCGGAAGAGGGTGACCGCGGTCCAGATCACCGGTGGGTACACAGTCTCCGACATGGACCCAACCGTAACCTACGGAACCGTATCCGGATCCACACCCCGCCCGGCGCCGATCAGCGCGGTTTCACCACGACGGGCAGGGTGGCGAAGCCGCGGACGTTGCCCATGTGCGAGCGGCGCACCCCGTCCGGGTCGATCTCGTAGCCGGACACCACGGCCGCCAGTTCCTCCAGGGCGATCCGCGCCTCCAGTTTGCCCAGGGTGGAGCCCATGCAGAAGTGCCTTCCGGCGCCGAAGCTGAGCAGCTTGGAGGTGTCCCGCTCCAGGTCGAAGCTGTCCGGGTCGGGGAAGGCGCGCGGGTCGCGGTTGGCCGCGCCGATGGACAGCCACATCCGCGCCCCGGCCGGGACCCGCGTGCCGTACAGCTCGATGTCCTCCATGAGGAGGCGGCCCACGCCGACGGCGGGCGGGTCGTAGCGCAGGCCCTCCTCGACCCAGGCCGCGGCGGCGCCGCCCAGTCCCTTGGCCATCTGGTCGGGGAAGCGCCAGGCCCAGTACATCGCGTGGCCGAGCAGGTTGGTGGTGGTCTCGCTGCCGGCCGCGAGGAGCACGAACAGGATCGGAATGATCTCCTGGTCGGAGAGCTCCTCGATGAGCACCGAGACCATGTCGTCGGTGGGCGCCTGGCGGCGGGTGGCGATGAGCCTGGCGTAGTAGTCGGTCAGCGCCGCGCCCGCGTCGATGCTCTCCTGCAGCACCTCCTGCGAGCCGTCCTGGCGGGTCAGCGAGACGGCGGCCAGGCGGCGGATGTCGTCCCGGTCGGACTCGGGCACGCCGACGAGCTCCGACACCACGTCCAGCGGCATCCGGGCCGCGAAGCCCTCGATGAAGTCGAACGCGCCGCCCCGCTCCAGCGCCTCCTCCAGGTGCCGCCGGGCGATCTCCCTGATCCGCGGCTCCAGGGCCGCCACCCTGCGCGCGGTGAACCCGCGCGAGACCAGCGTGCGCAGCGGCGTGTGCGCGGGCGGGTCCATCGCGACGAACGAGATGGACTGGGACGCCTGCGGCCCCCAGAACACCTCGTCCAGCAGCGGGCCGTGCGAGCTGGAGAAACGCGCGAAGTCCTGGAGCGCCGCCGCCACGTCCTCATGCCGGGACAGCGCCCAGAAGTCGTCCGCGTCGTTCCGGTAGAGCGGCGCCTCTTCGAGGAGCCTGGCATAGACCGGGAAAGGATCCTCGTGTATCGCATAGTCGAACGGACTGAATTGCACGCTCATACCGCTCCGCTCCTCGCACTGACACCCCATTTGACGCGAGAGTAGTCCGGGATTCTGCCGATGGCGATGGGGTAATCGATGGGCCATGACTCCAGATGGCCGGAATTCGCCCCTTCAGCGGCCGGTCGGCGTCCCTGCGGAGAGCGCCCGGTGACCGTTCAGTGACCGCGGAACGCCTCCTCCAGCCACCACGCGCCCCGGTCGGCGGTCACCTTGGCGTCGATCAGCAGCGGCCGGTCCCTGGGCCCCTTCAGCCACTCGGCGACCGCGGCGAGGTCGGCCGGCTCGCGTACCGTCACCCCGGCGCAGCCGAAGCCGCGGCCGATCGCGGCCAGGTCGGCGGGCGGGAAGGTGACCGTGTCCAGCGGGTGGCCGCCCGGCCCGAAGTGGTGCACCTCCGCGCCGTACGCCTCGTCGTCGTAGATCACGATCACCATCGGCAGGCCGAGCCGTACGACCGTCTCCAGCTCCGCGACGCCCATCAGCGCGCCGCCGTCGCCGAGCGCGGCCACCGGCAGCCGGTCCGGCCGGGCCAGCGCGGCGCCGATCGCGGTGGCCAGGCCGAGGCCGATCGACTGAAACGCCTGAGTGAAACAGAAACCCTGCTCATCAGGCACCGAAAAGAACATAGACGGATAACCCATGAAATTTCCGGAATCGACCGCTATGACCCGGTCCGTGGGCAATAGCTGGTCGAGTTCGATGGAAAGCGTGCGCGGGTCGATCCGCCCGTCCGGAGAATCGGTGTAGGGGACGTCACGCCAGCGGCTTTCCGCGGCGATGCGCCCCGCCAGCGCGCGGGTACGGTAGCCGTGCTCCTCGCCGGGGGCGCGCTCGGGCAGGCGGGCCAGGACCAGGCGGGCCGTCTGCGCCGCCTCGCCGTGCACGCCGAGGTGGACCGGGCGGTGCCGGCCGATGGCGTCCTGCTCCAGGTCGACCTGGACGAGGCGGGCGTCCGGGCCGATCAGCGTGCCGTGCCGGGTGGTCCACATGTTGAGCGCGCAGCCCCAGGCCACGATCACGTCGGCGTCGCGGATCAGCTCGGCGGTGAGCGGGGAGGCGAAGCCGCCGCTCACGTCGAGGTTCCACGGGCTGTCGTGGAACAGCCCCTTCGCCACGGCCGAGGTGGCGAGCAGCGCGCCCGCCCTGTCGGCGAGCGCGGTCAGCTCGGCCCGCGCGTGCCGCGCGCCGCGCCCGGCGACGAACACCGGCCTGCGCGCCCCGGCCAGCGTCTCGGCCAGCCGGGCCACCGCCTCCGCGCCGGGCGGCTCGGGTACGGCGGGCGTCACGGCCTCCCGCAGCGTCTCCTCGCCCGGCGTCTCCCCGGTGAAGGGCTGCCCCTGCACGTCGAGCGGCAGGTTCAGCAGCACCGTGCGCCGCTCGCGCAGGGCGGTGCGGTATGCCAGGACCGTGTCCAGCGCCGCGCTCTCCGCCGAGCGCACCCGCAGCGGCACCACGCCGACCGCCCCGACCATGGCGTCCTGGCCGATGTGGAAGTTGGAGCCGGGTTCGGTGGCCTCGCCGGCGAGGACCAGCAGCGGGGTGCGGCTCTTGGCCGCCTCGGCGAGCCCGGTCATCGCGTTCGTGAGCCCCGGCCCCTGGTGCACGCTGAGCACGCCGACGCCGCCCGCCGTCCTGGCATAGGCGTCGGCCATGGTGGCCGCGCCGCCCTCGTGCCGGGCCGCGACGAACCGCGCGCCCCCGGCGACCAGGGCGTTGGTGACGTGGAAGTTGCCGCTGCCGACGACCCCGAAGACGGTGCGCACGCCGAGCCGGGTCAGGGTCAGGCCGACGGCCTCGGCGACGTTCACCGTTCCACCAGCGCGAGCACCCTGACCGGGCTGCCGCTGCCGCCGATAATGGGCAGCGGCGGTGCGACCACGACCGCGCCGGTGACCGGCAGCCGGTCCAGGTTGCGCAGCTGGGTCAGCCCGTACTTGCCGGCGCCGAGCAGGAAGGAGTGGCACGGGAAGGCGGGGTCGAAGGAGTGCGCGGCGCCCGCGTCGGTGCCCACGGTCTCGACGCCGATCCCGCAGACCGGGCTCCGCTCGGCGAGCCACCGCGCGCACTCGGCCGAGATGCCGGGCGTGTGCGGGCCGGTCTCGTTCGCGTTGAGGAAGCGGGCCTGGTCGTCGGCGCGGGCGTCCCAGCCGGTGCGGTAGAGGAGCCAGCCGCCCTCGGGCAGCGGCCCGTGCTCCTTCTCCCACGCGGTGACGTGGTCGATCTGGAGGAGGAAGTCCGGGTCGGCCGCCGCCTGCGCCGAGAAGTCCAGCACCACGGCGGGCGCGAGCAGCCGGGCCGGCGCCACCTGGGAGACGTCCTCGCCGTCCTTGCCGGTGACCCAGTGGACCGGCGCGTCGAAGTGCGTGCCGGTGTGCTCGCCGGTGTGGATGTCGTTCCAGTACCACCCGGGGCCGCGGTCGTCGTAGCGGCTGATCTCCTCAAGGCGGAACGGGATCGTGTTGCCGAACGGCTCGGGGAGCTGGAGGATCGGCGTATCGGACGTCAGGGGCGACGTCAGGTCGACGACCTCGATCGATCCGCCCCGGATACCCTCGACAAGACTCTTCAACACCGACATTCGTCGCCTCCTCGTGCGAAACCTCGCCCGATCTTCCTACAGTGCGCCCGGCGGACGCCACCACGAACATGCTTGCCGTATCCCCCGAACGGGCACAAGTTGGTGCTGAGACCATCACAGTAGTGAGGACCTCGAGATGAAAAAGCTCATCAACGACGCCGGCACTGTCGTGAGCGACGCCCTCGCCGGTGTCGCCGCCGCCCATCCCGGCCTGCGGGTCGACGTGGAGAACCGCGTCGTCTACCGCGCGTCCGGCCCCCGGCGCGGCAAGGTCGGCCTGGTGTCCGGCGGCGGCTCCGGGCACGAGCCGCTGCACGGCGGCTTCGTGGGGCACGGCATGCTCGACGCCGCCTGCCCGGGCGAGATCTTCACCTCCCCCGTCCCCGACCAGGTGATCGAGGCGACCAAGGGGGTGGACGGCGGCGTGGGCGTGCTGCACATCGTCAAGAACTACACCGGCGACGTGCTCAACTTCGAGATGGCCGCCGAGCTGTGCGCCGAGGAGGGCGTCGAGGTGGCCAGTGTGCTGGTCAACGACGACGTGGCGGTGCGCGACTCGCTGTACACCGCCGGGCGCCGGGGCACCGGCGCGACACTGTTCGTGGAGAAGATCGCCGGCGCCCTGGCCGAGGAGGGCGCGCCACTGGCGGAGGTCGCGGCGGTGGCCGCCGACGTCAACGCGCGCAGCCGGTCCTTCGGCGTCGCGCTGTCCCCCTGCACCACCCCCGCGGCGGGCAAGCCCACCTTCCAGCTCGCCGACGACGAGATCGAGCTGGGCATCGGCATCCACGGCGAACCGGGCAGGACCCGCGCCGCCGCCGGCCCCGCCCGGGAGATCGTCCGGGTCGCGATGGACGCGATCAACGAGGACCTGCCGCTGTCCGGCGAGACCCTGGTCATGCTGAACGGCATGGGCGCCACCCCGCTCATCGAGCTGTACGTCGCCTTCGCCGAAGTGGACGCCTACCTGCGTGAGCATGGGGCGAGGGCGGCCCGTACGCTGGTCGGCAACTACGTCACCAGTCTCGACATGCAGGGCTTCTCGGTCACGGTGTGCCACCTGACCGACGAGCTCACCCGGCTCTGGGACGCACCGGTGGAGACGCCGGGGCTGCGCTGGGGCCGCTGATCCGCCATCCGCCAGGGCGCGCCCGGGACGCGTCCGGAGAGCTTGGAGCCGCTCGTGGACACGTCGTTCTTCCTGGCCTGGGTCGACGAGATCACCCGGGTGGTCGCGGCGGAGCGCGACCGTCTCACCGAGCTGGACGCGGCGATCGGCGACGCCGACCACGGCGCCAACCTGGACCGCGGGTTCACCGCCGTCCGGGCGGCGCTCGCGGAGACCACGCCCGCCTCCCCGGGCGCGCTGCTCGTCCTGGTGGGCGGCACCCTGATCCGCAAGGTGGGCGGCGCCTCCGGCCCCCTGTACGGCACGGCGTTCCGGCAGCTCGGCAAGACGCTGGGCGACGCCGGGGAGGTGTCCCCGGCCGAGTTCGCCGCGGCGCTGGAGGCCGCCGTGGACGCGGTGCGCAGGCTGGGCTCGGCGGCCGAGGGCGACAAGACGATGGTGGACGCGCTGGCGCCGGCCGTACGCGCGCTGGGCGCGGCGGCGGCGGAGGGCGCCAAGGCGGCCGAGGCGTTCGACGCCGCGGCGCGGGCGGCGGAGGAGGGGGCCGCGGCCACCGTTCCGCTGCAGGCGCGCAAGGGCAGGGCGAGTTACCTCGGCCCGCGCAGCGTCGGCCACGAGGACCCGGGCGCGGCCTCCACGGCGCTGATCCTCGGCGCCCTGCGCACGGTGGGGGCGCGCTGATGGTGGGCATCGTGCTGATCTCGCACAGCGCCGCGCTCGCGGCCGAGGTCGCCGCGCTGGCCGCGGCGATCGGCGGCCCGGAGGTGCCGGTGGCGGCGGCCGGCGGCACCGACGACGGCGGGCTGGGCACCAGCCCGGACAAGGTCGCCGCCGCGATCAAGGCGGTGGACCGGGGCGCGGGCGTGATCCTGATCCCCGACCTCGGCAGCTCGGTGCTGACCGCCCGGCTGCTGGAGGAGCCGGACTCCGTGGTGATCGCGGACGTCCCCTTCGTGGAGGGCGCGATCTCCGCGGTCGTCACCGCCGGCGCGGACGCCCCGCTCGCCGCCGTGCTGCGCGCCGCCGAGGAGGCCCGCGAGATCCGCAAGCTCTGACGACCTGGCGGAGGGCCCGGCGGCGACCCGTGCCGGCCTGGGACCGGCCGCCGCCCGCGCGGTCAGGTGTTCTCGGAGATCATGACGGCCTGGGTGCCGGGTTCCAGGGCGCGGAAGACGTGCGGGACGTCGCCGGGGTAGGCGATGTAGTCGCCCGGTCCGAGCTCGACCGGGTCCTCGATGACGCCGATGAGGGCGCGCCCGGAGCACAGGACGGTGTGCTCGACGATGCCCGGCATGTGCGGGTCGGACTCCCGGGGGCTGCCCGGCTCGGCGCGGATCAGGTAGAGGTCGCGGCGTGCGTTCGGCGGGCAGGAGGACAGCAGGGTGGCGACGTAGTCGGCGCGCTCTGCGGCCACCGCCGGTCCCTCGCCCGCGCGGATCACCTGCACGGCGGGCACCGGCGGCTCGACCAGCCGGGAGAACGGCACGCCGAGCGCGACGCTCAGCGCCCACAGCGTCTCCACGCTCGGGTTGCCGGTACCCGTCTCCAGCTGGGACAGCGTCGACTCCGCGATCTCCGCGCGGCGGGCGAGTTCGGTGAGGGGGGCGGGCGCGTGATCGAGCCGGCCGTACTGATCGTCGCCACGCTGGTGCTCGCCGCGGGGACCTACGCGTTCCGGGTCGCCGGGCCGCTGCTGCGCTCCCGGGTCGAGCTGAGCCCCCGGGCCGAGCGGCTGATGACCACGGCGACCGTCGTGCTCCTCACCGCGCTGGTCGCGACGACGACGTTCACCGAGGGCGGCGGGTTCGCCGGGTACGCCCGGCCCGCGGGCGTGATCGCCGGCGGGGTGCTCGCGTGGTTCAGGGCGCCGTTCGTCGCGGTGGTGCTCACCGCCGCGGCCACCGCCGCCGTCCTCCGCCTCCTCGGCGTCCCCTGACCGGGCCGGCTCCCCGGCCTGTCCCGCTCACTTGTAGCGGAAGTAGACGAACAGGCGGCCGTGGTTCTTGGCGTCCTTGTCGATGCGGTGGTAGAGGGCCTTGATCTCCTTCTGCTCCAGGAAACGCAGGACCTTCTTCTTCAGCTGGCCGGAGCCCTTGCCCGGGATGATCTCGACCTCGGTCGCCTTCTTGCGGATGGCCTCGTCGATGATGTCGCGCAGCGCCTTGTCGATCTCCCCGCCGCGGTTGTAGATCGGGTGCAGATCCAGCTTGAGCTTCACGGCTGAGAGTCTACGACGGCCCGCCGGGCACACGCCCCTCGCCCGACAGAACCCCTATATACCGCTATTCCCCCCATCCAACACATACCAAGAAATATCCGTACACCGCGCGCCGGGCAAACCGCCCCCACCCCACCGGCCCCGGCATCGCGGTCGCGCCAGACCCGCCGGTCACAGGCTTTCCGCCCCCCTTCCTCGACCACGAATTAGACCACCAACCCCTTTTTGTCAATATGGCGAACGACTCACCCACCGGCGGGACTCAATGCCACCGAACCACCACATGCACAAAATTGTCAGTTTTGCCGAAACCAGCCGTCAAATCCGTCAATTCCGCGATCTATGCGGGTCAAAGATCCCTGGTTAGACTCCGGTCGTGCTGCCCTCCGGGGCGGCCACAACGCCCAACGGGGAGGGTCGTGCACCTTCCCTTTGGCGTTCCCGGGCTGCACGGCGCTCCCTCCCGCATGGAGGTTCCGTGTCCCGCAAGCATCCTCGGTCAGCCCCCCTCGGCGTCGGCTTATGCCTCGTCGCCGCGCTCGTCCCGGCGACGCCCGCCGCCGCCGACCCCACCCCCTCACCCTCCTCCGCAGGCAAGTGGACCGCGACCCCCGCGGCGATCACCGGCGTCCCGTTGCACGGCGCCAAGTCCGACACCGGCAAACTCGCCGAGAGCGACCAGGCCCTGCTGCAGTCCACATCCGGCCAGCAGGTCAACGTGATGGTCAAGCTCGACTACGACTCGCTCGCCGCGTACAAGGGCGACCTGCCCGGACTGCCCGCGACCAGCCCGGCGGAGACCGGCAGGTCGCTGAACGTCAAGAGCGCCGAAGCGCAGAAGTACGAAGACCACATCGAGAAGGTCGAGGGCGACTTCCTCGGCGCGCTCGCCAAGCGGGTGCCCGGCGCCCAGGTCGGGCAGAAGCTGCGCACCGTCTACGGCGGCGTCGCGCTGCGGCTGCCCGCCAACAAGGCCGCCGAACTCCTCAAGCTGCCCGGCGTGGCGGCGGTGCAGGAGGACAAGCCGCAGCAGCTCCTCACCGACTCCAGCGCGTCGTTCATCGGCGCCCCGGCGATCTACTCCAAGCTCGGCGGCAGCGCCTCCTCGGGCAAGGGCGTGATCGTCGGCATCCTGGACAGCGGCGTGTGGCCCGAGCACCCCTCCTTCGCCGACCCGGGCAACCTGCCCGCCCCGCCGGCGACCTCCGACGGCACCCCGCGGATCTGCGACTTCGGCGACAACCCGCTCACCCCGGCGTCCGACACGTTCGCCTGCAACGACAAGCTGGTCGGCGGCGCGCCGTTCATCGACACCTACAACGCCGTCTTCGGCGGCGAGGTGTACCCCGACAGCGCCCGTGACTCCAACGGCCACGGCACGCACACCGCGACCACGTCGGCCGGCGGCCCGGTGGCCAACGCCACCACGCTGGGCATCGCCCGCGGCCCGATCGCCGGCATCGCGCCGGCCGCGGCCGTGTCGGCCTACAAGGTCTGCGGCGCCGAGGGCTGCTTCCCCTCCGACTCGGCGGCGGCCGTCGCCAGGGCGATCCTGGACGGCGTCGACGTCATCAACTTCTCCATCTCCGGCGGCGCCGACTTCTACAGCGACCCGGTGGAGCTGGCCTTCCTGGACGCGTACGCGGCCGGGGTGCTGGTGGCGGCGTCGGCGGGCAACTCCGGTCCCGGCGCGGGCACCACCGACCACCGCGGCCCGTGGACGACCACGGTCGCCGCGTCCACCCAGAGCAGGACGTTCCAGTCCACGATCACGCTCAACGGGGCGGGCGGCGCCACCCTGAAGATCAAGGGCGCGACGGTCACCCCGGGGATCGCCTCCCCGCTGCCCGTGGTGTCCGCCTCCGCACCGCCGTACTCGAACCCGACCTGCACCAACCCGGCGCCCCCCGGACTGTTCACCGGGAAGATCGTCGCCTGCGGGATCAGCTCCGGCCGGATCCTGAAGAGCTTCAACGTGCGGCAGGGCGGCGCGGCCGGCATGATCCTCTACAACAACAACCCGTTCGAGGTCATGACGGACAACCACTGGGTGCCGACGGTGCACGTGGACGACGCCGAGACCGTGCAGTTCCTCGACTTCCTGTCCGCCAACCCGGGCGCGACCGCCTCCTTCACCCAGGGGACCAAGGCCACCTGGCAGGGCGACGCGATCACGCACTTCTCCTCGCGCGGCCCCGGCGGCGACTTCATCAAGCCCGACGTCACCGCGCCCGGCCTGCACATCCTGGCCGGCAACACGCCGACCCCCGAGGGGCCGTCGGGCGGGCCTGCCGGCAACCTGTTCCAGGCGATCGCCGGTACTTCGATGTCCTCGCCGCATGTGGCGGGCGCCGCGGCGCTGTTGTTCGCGCTGCACCCGGACTGGACGCCCGGCCAGGTCAAGTCGGCCCTGATGACGACCGCGGTCACCAAGGTGACCAAGGAGGACCGCACCACCCCGGCCGACCCGTTCGACTTCGGCGGCGGCAGGATCGACCTGACCAAGTCCGGTGACCCGGGCCTCACCCTGGACGAGACGGCCGCGAACTTCGCCGCCTCGGCCAACGACCCGCTCAACCGGATCGACCTGAACCTGCCCTCGGTGAACGCGCCCACCATGCCCGGCGTGATCACCGCCGAGCGCACGTTCACCAACGTCACGGACAAGACGCTCACCTTCACGGCGACCGGCAAGACGGTCAGCGGGGCGAACATCGCGGTGCTGCCGCCGCTGATCTCCGTCAAGCCCGGCAAGTCGGCCAAGGTGTCCATCCTGATCACCGCTCCCGAGTTGCCCGACGGACAGTACTTCGGCCAGGTGAACCTCAAGCAGGTCGGCGGGAGCAGGGAACTGCACCTGCCCGTGGCGTTCTTCCGGCAGGAGGGCGCGGTGCCGATCGAGCAGACCTGCACCCCGGCCACCATCGCCAGGAACACCGGCGAGTCCACCTGCACGGTCGAGATCGAGAACACCACGACGAACGACACCGAGGTCACCGCGCTGAGCACCCTGGACAGCAGGCTGCGGCTGAACTCCGTCACCGGGGCCACCAAGGTCGGCACCCAGATCGCCACGACCAAGGTGACCCTGGCCGGCCGCAAGCCCGACACCCCCGCCATCGCGCCGGGCGCCGGACCTTCCGGCTACCTGCCGCTCGACCTCCTCGGCGTCCCGGCGAACCCGATCGCGGACGAGGACGCGTACAACTTCACCCCGCCCGGCGGGTTCGTCTACGCCGGCCGCACCTACAACCGGATCGGCGTCACCTCCAACGGCTACACGGTCGTGGGCGGCATCACCGACTCCTCGCAGATCACGTTCACGCCGCAGACGCTGCCGGACGCGGCGCCGCCGAACGGCGTGCTCGCGCCGTACTGGACGGACCTCGACGGCACCGCCGCCGAGGGCATCCTCGCGGCGACGCTGACCGACGGGGTGAACGACTGGTTCGTCGTGGAGTGGCGGCTCAACCTGTACGGCACGTCGGAGCTGAAGGTCTTCCAGCAGTGGATCGGCCTCAACGGCACCGAGGACATCAGCTACGTCTACGACCCGGGCGCCCTGCCGGGCGCGCCGCCGGCGTCGTACGGGCTGACCGTCGGCGCGGAGAACGCGGAGGGCTCCGCCGGCGCGCAGATCGCCGGACCGCCCACCGAGGACCTGCGGGTCACCAGCACGCCCGGCGCGCCCGGCGGCTCGCACACCTACACGATGAAGGTGCGCGGCGTCAGCAAGGGCACCGGAACCGTCACCACGGGCACCTCGACCGCCGAGGTCAAGGGCCTGACCATCGAAACCGACCGGATCACCGTCAACTGACCTGAAACGGCGGGGGCCCGGCGCTCGCCGGGCCCCCGCCGCGTGTTCTCGGGCGGACGACGGTCAGAACAGCCAGTCGAACAGGCCGCCGCCACCACCACCGCCCTGGTTCCCCTCTGCGGGCGGCTGCGGCGGGTTCGCCGGGGGCGGCGCCTGGGTGACCGGCGCCTGCGTGGGCGTGTTCTGCTGCTCGGTGCTCGGCGGGTTGCGGGTGTCGGCCGTGTCGCGCAGCTCGGGCTCGCCGGTGGGCTGCTGGGAGCTGGGCCGCTCGCTGGGCACCCGGGTGCGCTCGGGGTTGGGCTGGGTGGCCGGCGTGGAGGGGTCGTCCGACCGGCCGTTGGTGGCCGGCGGCGGGGCCTGCTGGTTCCCGGGCTGCTCCGGCGTCTCGGCGGACGCCGACTCCTCCGGAGTCGTCTCCTCCTCGGTCGGGATCGGGTCCTCGGGCAGCGTCTCCTCCACGGGCGGCTCGGAGGCCGTCTCCGAGGGCAGGGTCTCGGCGCCGCCCACGGACGCGCACTGAGCACCGGCGCACGCCGTGTCGGAGGAGGAACCCAGCGAGGAGAACAGCAGCCAGCCACCCACCGTGGCCGTCACCACCGCCGCCGCGGTCGCCACGAGGAGCCCCTTGCCGCGACGCGGCCGCTCCTCCTCGTCCTCGTAGCCGGTGGCGGCCTCCGGCTCGCGCCATCCGGCGCCCAGGAATCCGCGGCGCTCCTCGGAGTCCTCCGCCTTGCCCTCGGGGCGAGGCGTGTCCCACTCGCCGTCCGCGGCCGGGCGGTCCCACTGGTCGCCGTCGGCGGGGCGCTCCCATTCGCCGGTGTCCTGCGAACGGTCCCAGGTGCCGTCGGCCTCCTGGGCCGCGCCACCCTCCCAGCGCTCACCCTCGGTCCACTCGTGGTCGTCCGACAGGAGCCGCGGATCGATGGCCATCTGGACGCCCGTCTCGATCCCCGGGTCGGGGCCGGGGTCGGGGGCGGGATCGGCGCCCGCCTCGCCGTCCGGGCCCCACCCGTCGGAGAGCACGTCGCCGCTCTTAGGCTCCGGTCCCGCGGCTTCGGCCTGCCAGGCGGGATCCAGCGCGCCCGTCTGCTCCCAGATCTCCTCACGGTCCGGCTCGAGGTGACCGCCGTAAGACGGATCATTCGATCCGCGGCTCATGATGACCCTCTCTGTCAGCTTTCGTGGCGCGTATCTTCTTAGCAGCTCCCACTACGACATGTCGGAAAAATAGACAACTTTAATCACATGGATGACATTGGCCTCAGAAGTGGCAGATGGTGGAGTTGCGTCACATGCGCTGCTCAGGGCGGTCCTCACGCAGGGACGTCACCCCCGGCACGCCGGCGAGCGACCGCACGGCCCGCTCCGACTCCACGAGCACGACGGCGCCCCCGGAGGGCAGCTCTCTGAGATAGGACACGCCCTCGACACCGGCCACCAGGGAACGGAAGTCCTCGGCCGGGACGGAGAGCCCCACGATATAGGCCGACCTCACCGGTGGATGTATTCGACGAGATGCGCCTTCTCGGTCTCCAGCTCCTCGATCGCGCTCTTCACCACATCGCCGATGCTGACGATGCCGGCCAGCCGTCCGTCGGACACCACGGGAACATGCCGGATGCGATGGTTCGTCATGGTCTGACGGAGATCATCCACGTTGTCGGCCGGTTCACAGGTGCGGACCTCGGTCGTCATGATGGTGGACACCGGAGCGTCCAGCACGCCCGCGCCCCGGTCGTTCAGCCGGCGCACGACGTCACGCTCGGACACGATTCCCGCGATGCGGCCGCCTTCGCCGCACACGACCACCGCGCCGATATTGCGCTCGGCCAGCGTCGCCAGCAGCTCGGAAACCGTGGCGTCGGGCCGGACGGTCGCCACATCCGTCCCTTTGCCTCGCAGGATGGTAGCGATGAGCATCGACTTCACCTCCGCAGGTATCCAGGTCTCATTCCCCCGCGGGCGTCATCGAAGCGGCTCTTCCCCCGGGTTGCAGGCCGCCTGGAGACTCCACGACTCGTGCTCGGGTCTCCACTAAAACACGCTCGGCTTCCCCGGGACAACAGTGAGCAGCCGGTCGAGTCAGGTCCGATGTCAGCGGTTCCGTGCCGTACGCCCGCCGTACACTCGGCGTGTCATGTGAAACATCATCAAGTGCGGGGTAGCGATGACCGACCACACCGCCCTCAACATCGGCAGCCACGACCTGCCGGTGTCCGACGCCCTGATCGAGTTCATGAGCACCGGCTGGGCCGACACCGGCGACCGGGCCGGCGCCCCGCTGCCCGTCACGGTGTGGGCGGCCAAGCGCAGGGCCGCGCTCGCCGCCCGGTTCCCCGGGGAGCGCCTCGTCATCCCCTCGGGCACGCTGAAGGTGCGCAGCAACGACTCCGACTACCGGTTCCGGCCGCACAGCGCGTTCGTCTATCTCACCGGCGTCCAGCAGCCCGACCACGTGCTGGTGATCGACACCTCGGGCGCGGCCACGTTGTTCCTGCGCCCGCGCTCGCCGCGTTCGGCGCCCGGCGAGGCGGGTCAGGAGTTCTACCGCGACCGGCGTTACGGCGAGTTCTGGGTGGGCCGCCGCCCCGACCTGGCCGAGGCCGAGACGCTCTACCAGGTCGAGTGCGCCCCGCTGAGCGAGCTGCCCGCCGCACTGTCCGGCGGCGCGCCCTCCCGGGTGCTGCGCGGCGTCGATCCGTCGGTGGACGTCCAGGTGCGCCCGCACCTGCGGCGGGACGCGGACGCCGAGTTCGCCTCCTTCCTGTCGGAGATGCGGCTGATCAAGGACGAGTGGGAGATCGCCGAGCTGCAGTCGGCGGTCGACTCCACCGTCCGCGGCTTCGAGGACGTCGTGCGCGCGCTGCCCGCGGCGCTGCGCCACCCACGCGGCGAGCGTTACGTGGAAGGCGTCTTCGGGCTGCGCGCCCGCCTGGAGGGAAACGCGAACGGCTACGAGCCGATCGTCGCCTCCGGCGCGCACGCCTGCGTCCTGCACTGGATCCGCAACGACGGCCCGCTCGCGCCGGACGAGCTGCTGCTGCTCGACGCGGGCGTGGAGAGCGACCACCTCTACACCGCCGACATCACCCGCACCCTGCCGGTCTCCGGGCGGTTCGGCACGATCCAGCGCCAGGTGTACGAGCTGGTCTACGAGGCGCAGACGGCGGCCATCGGGGTGCTGCGCCCCGGGGCGCGGTTCCGCGACTTCCACCAGGCCGCGATGCGCGTCATCGCCGAGGGGCTGTACGAGTGGGGCGTGCTCAAGGTCCGCCCCGACGAGGCCATGTCGCCCGGCAGCGGCGTCTACCGCCGCTACACCCTGTGCAGCAGCGGCCACATGCTCGGCATGGACGTGCACGACTGCGCCAAGGCGCGCGCCGAGGTCTACCTCGACGGCGTGCTGGAGGAGGGCCAGGTACTCACCGTCGAGCCCGGCCTCTACCTCCAGCCGGACGACCTGACCCTGCCGCCCGAGTTCCGCGGCATCGGCGTGCGGATCGAGGACGACCTGGTGATCACCGCGGACGGCGCCCGGCTCATGTCCTCCGGCCTGCCGCGCCACCCCGGCGAGATCGAGCGCTGGATGTCGGGACTCCTCACCGGCTGAGTCACCGGGTCGTGCCACGGCTCCCCTGGCGACCTTCCCCGCTGTGAATTCGGTCATCCGTGCAAGTGATCTTCAGATCGCCCCCGCCACCCTTTAAGCTGGGCAAATGCCTGATCCGGTGGCGTTGGCGGGGGCGACGGCCGAGTTGTGGTCCCCGCGCGAGCAACGCTCGCTCTACGCTTTGCTCACCCGGGCCGAGTGCGAGCGCGCGGCCAGGTTCGTCCGCGAGACCGACCGCCGTGACTACGTCGCCGCCCACGTGCTCGTACGGCACTGCGCCGCCGAGGTGCTCGGCCGGCCGCCGGAGAAGCTGACCCTGTTGCAGCGCTGTGAGCGGTGCGGCCCCGGCCACGGCAAGCCGTACCTCGCCGAGGCGCCCGAGATCGGGGTCAGCCTCAGCCACACGCACGGCTACGTGTGCGCCGCCGCCGGGCCGGGCCGGGTCGGCATCGACGCCGAGCACGTGCCGCCGGGCCCGCTCGACGAGGGGCTGGCCGGCCAGGCGCTCACCGCCGCCGAGCGGGCGGCCGTGACCTGCAACCGGGGGCTGATCAGGCAGTGGGTGCGCAAGGAGGCCCTGGTGAAGCGGGGCGAGCTGACGCTGGCCGACCTGCGTTCGCTCGACCTGTCCGCGCTGACGCTGAAGGAGTCTCCGGTGCCCCGGGCGTTCACCTGGGAGGGCAGGCACCTGCTGGAGTGGGCGCACGGCGACGTGCTCGGCACCGTGATCTCCGACCGGCCCGGCCGGCTGTCCCACGCCTTCGCGCCGTGACGGGACACGAGGGTGCGCCCAATGTGTGGACGTCGTACTCGTTGTATAGATTCACTTCATGAGCACCGACGAACCGCGCTGGCTGACCTCCTTCGAGCAGCGGGCGTGGCGGGCGCATCTGAGCGCGCACAAGCTTCTGTCGCACCGGCTGGACCGGGAGCTGCACGAGTTCGGGCTCTCGCTCAACGACTACGAGATCCTCGTCACCCTGTCGGAGAGCCCCGACCACCGGATGCGGATGAGCGACCTGGCCGAGGTCACCATCCAGTCCCGCAGCCGGCTGTCCCACCAGATCTCCCGGATGGAGGCGGCCGGCCTGGTCACCAGGGAGAGCTGTCCCGACGACCGCCGGGGCACGTTCTCGGTGCTGACCGAGCACGGCTGGGAGACCATCCAGCGCGTCGCGCCGCGCCACGTCGCCGGGGTGCGCGAGCACTTCATCGACCGTCTCACCGAGGAGCAGCTGCACGACCTCGACCGCGCCTACGCCCCGATCGTGCACCACCTCAAGGCTCTCCGCTCCCCGACCCGCGGCTGACCCGCCCGCGCCGTCGGCACCCCTGGCGTCAGGGTCGCGGCGTGCGCGCCCGTCCGGGCATCAGCGTCGCGACGAGTACGGCGAGCCCGCACAGCACCGCCGTGATCAGGAAGATCTCGGTGTACTCGGTGTGCAACGCCGCCCGCACCTTCGCCTCGTACTCCGCGAGCCGCCTGGCGAACTCCGCCGGCTCCACCCCGAACGGCAGCGGCGTGTCCAGGTCGGCCGTGAGCGACTGGAACCGGTGGAACCCCCACCCGGACAACGCCGCCACGCCGAGCAGCATCCCCATCATCCGCGCCACGACCACCGCCGCCGACGCGACCCCGTGCTGCGCCGCCGGCACCACCCTGAGCACCGCCGAGGACACCGGCGCGATCACCACGCCCAGCCCCGCCCCCGCGAGCACGAGATCCACGTCCATCCGCACCCCCGCCCCGGCCAGGTCCACCGGCCACTGCGAGAACCGCACGTACGCCACCGTCGCCACCGCCAGCCCCGCCACCGCCACGGCCCGCTCCCCGAACCGCCGCGCCAGCACGCCGCCCGCCAACGCCGCCACCGTCAACGCGACCAGGAACCGCGACAGCACCAGCGCCCCGCCCACCGCGTCCTCCCCCAGCAGCGTCTGCGCCGTGAGCTGTACATCCACCAGCGTCACCAGCAACGCCGCCCCGGCGAGCATGCTCACCCCTAGCGTCGCGAGAAACGGCCCCCGCCGCACCTCGGCCAGATCGATCAGCCGCACCCGCGCCCGCATCTCCCAGACGACGAACGCCACCCCCACGACCACCCCCGCCCCGATCACCGGCAACCCCCAGTCCGGCAACGCCCCCTTCTCCGGCTCCGGGTTGTAAAGCCCCACCACCATCAACCCCAACGCCACCGCCAGCAACACCCCACCGACCACCCCACCCCGAGGCACCCCACCTCCCGCGCCCAGCGGCGCCGCACCTCCCGCGCCCAGCGGCGCCACAGCCCCGGCGGCCACACCCCGCGGCGCCGGCACGCCCGACCGCCGAGCGGGCAGCGCCCGCCACACGATCACCGCCGCGACGATCGACAGCGGGATGTTCAGCCAGAAGATCCCCCGCCACCCGGCCACCGCCGCCACCCCGGCCCCGTACAACGGCCCGAGCACGCTCCCCAGCTCCTGCGCCGCGCCGATCGCCCCGAGCACCGGCGGCCGCTCCCGCGCGTCGTACAGATCACCGACCAGCGCCATCACGATCGGCAGCAACGCCCCGCCCGCGATCCCCTGCACCATACGCCCCGCCACCAGCACCGGCACCCCGGTAGCCAGCGCCGTGACCACCGACCCGGCGAGAAACCCCGCCAAGCACCCCAGGATCAACGGCCGCCGACCGTACCGATCCGACAACCGCGCCAGCAACGGCATAGCCGCGACATATCCCAGCAGGAACCCGGTCACCACCGGCGTTGCCCGCTCCAGCCGGTTCAACGGCACCCCGACATCCCGCGCGATATCCACCAGCACGGTCACGACGACGTAAGCATCCAGCGCGGCAAGCAACACCACCACGCCCCCGACCCCGACAACCGCCCGCCGCCGCCCCCCACCGGCCGCACCGCCGCCAGCCGGACCCGCGCCGGCCACGGCCTCTCCCGCAGCGGAGCCCCCACCCCAAGGCGAACCTCCCACCGCCATGGACCGCTCAGACGCGGCCTTCGCCGTCACGGGGACTCCGTCGTCAGCAGTACTCCCCGCCGCACCGGATGCCGCACCGCCGGAGGCCGTTCCCCCGGCACCCATCCCGTCGGCCGCCGTGCTCCCCGCCATCCATCCCCCCACCCACCGCGGACCACGTACCGGGCCCGCACTTGCCGATCACGCACCGACGACCGCGACCCGTCACTCCGCGGGAGCCTTCACCTCAACTGGCACGTCGTAGTCGCGGAAGGTGACGGCCACGGTCCCGGAGTTGTCACCACTGCCCAGCGGCAGGCTGGCCTTCAGCAACCGGCTGCTCGCCTTGTCGATCCACAGCTTCCCGTCCACCGCCTGCCCGATCCCCGGCACCAACGGCAGCAACACCTGCTGCGGAAGAGACGCGGCCACCCGATAGGCATCGGCGTCGCCGACCTTCTCCTCCCCCTCGGTCGTCACCTTCGTGGCCGCCCCGAGCAACGCCGGCACCCCCCGGTCCGCACTGAGAATCGCCGAGGGGTCATAGATCGTGGCCAGCTCGTCCTTGGTCATCTCCTGAAAGCCCCCGGTGAGCCCCTTGAAGTGCACCTTGTCCCCGAGCAGCACGAACTGCAACTCCTGCAGACTCCCAAGCAGATCGATCTGAATCGTCCCGTCCGCATCCCCGTCAGCCGTCAACCGCCCATCAGCCTTCCGCACCGGCACCGGCGGCCTCCCCTCAGCCTCCACCGAGAACGCCACACTCTTCACCACCCGCATGGCCTCAGAGGACTTCTTCAACAACTCCGCCCCATCGGGCAGCGTCGCCCCACCCCCTTCACCCCCGGCGCCCGTGCAGGCACCGACAAGCACCACCACGGCCAGCAGCGCGACGACCAACCCAGAGAAACGACGAAGCCCCATGGCCCGGATCGTACCGACGCCACGCCGCCCACGTGGCCGCCCGCACTATCTGTTCCATCCCGTCGCCACGCACGACATCCACCGGCCATCTCCATCACGAAGCAAGTCCACCGAGCGCGTCGGCTCCCTGAACCGGCGGACCCCCCTCTCAAAGCTCAGCTCAGGAACTGGCACGCTAGTAGTCCTGGAATCCCCACCAGTTGCCACCGGTCGAATGTGGCCATGAAAGCCGGTCCCCCATGTCGTCCAACAAGTCGGCCATGGAAGCGTCACGCGACACCCGAACGACCGAAACCTCGAGCCCCAGACCATCCCGGAAGCTCACTCAATCGCGACTGGTTCAACCGGTTCACCAAGTAGGGACGCCCTCCGCCCAACCAGGAAGTCGCTGCCGGCACTTCCAGATAGCTCATGCGCCCGACTCCCGATCAGCATCCCGGGCAGCCATTCCTAATCTGGACAAATGTTCCACCTTCGTCAGCACTGTAGACTGTCATACATCCCTGGATGGCATCGTCACACTTGGCCCCATAGCGGAAGCGGATATCATCCAGGTCCACCTGCATTGCGCCCCGAATATCTCTGCTCCCAGTAGATTAACCGTCCGACGGTCGGGCTTGTCCATTCGGATTGCAGGGCCCATGTGATACGAGAAGGGAATTACCGAATGCGGCGGGATGTGGTTGATTTCTTTTCCGTCGCCGGCAGGCTGCGAACTTCCGTACCATCCACCATCTCTCGAATGTCGTTATGAACGAGGATGGCCTGGTTGCCTGCTACCACATGGTAGGTGTGCAGCTCCGCCTTTCCCACCTGCGGGAACGCAGGTCAGCAGGGGCGTTCACCTCCAAATCCGTCCAGCGGTTGCCGTCAACGTAGCCGTCAGGGCGCATGTGGTCATCAGCGATTCGGCGTCGTGACGCCCTTCCTCCGGGTAAAGGACTTGCTACACTTCTGGGTGTGGAGGAGTGGGAGATCTGTGTCACCAACGAGATCCTGGCCTGGATCAACGCCCTGGACGAGCGATCCCGGGTGCAGGTCGTCGATGCCATCGACCGACTGGCCGAAGCCGGTCCGAGCCTGGGCCGGCCGCTGGTCGACAAGTTGGAAGGCTCCCAGGTCCACAACCTGAAGGAACTGCGTCCCGGCTCGGCAGGCCGCTCCGAGATACGGATCTTGTTCGTGTTCGATCCGTGGCGGTCGGCCATCTTACTGATCGGCGGGGATAAGTCCGGTGACTGGTCGGGCTGGTATCGGCGGGCCATCCCCCACGCCGAAGAGCTGTACGCGAAGTACCTGACCGAACGTGAGACGGAGGAGAAGGACCGATGACGAGCTTTCCCAAGTGGAGCGACGTCCGCGCCGACATCGTGGCCACCTCCGGCGGAGAGGAAGCCGTGGCCGAGGCCCGGCGGCGCAATCAGGCCTACATCGACGGCTATCGGCTGGCCGAACGGCGCAAGAGCCTGGATCTGTCACAGACCCAGGTCGCCGACCTGATGGGAGTGACCAAGAGCCGGGTCTCCCAGATCGAACGCGGTGAGGTGTCCACCGTGGAGGCCATCGCCCGCTACGTGCAGGCCCTCGGCGGGCAACTCCAGATCTCGGCCGTGTTCGGCGATGACCTGTACATCCTGCGCGGCACCGACACCCACGCCGCATAACTCGAACACCCTCTTCACGGCCCGATCACGCAACTCCTGGGGATACTTGCTCTGCGCGGGCACGACTCCCAGCCTTGGAAGCTTCCGATCAGCTCGGGGCATTTCAAGCATGTGGCCGCCATTCCGCTGGCGCTGTTATATCGGGTCTCCGACGCTCTCGTGGCGTCGGGTTTTCGCCTTCTATCCACAGTCCTCGGCCTGGGGTGGTCATCTCCTCGTCGGGCAGGCTTCGCCGTGCCGGGCCGGACGCCCGGGTCGAGCCGTCGTTCGCGTGTACATGGAGCCTTTTTCATCCGTGGGCAAGCCGGTGGTTCTGAAGGACAGCGATGGCCTTGCATAGGTGTCCGGCTTTGCCGGGGCTACATCGGAGCTTGCGGAGGATCCGCCAGCTCTTGAGCTGGGCGTTC
>NZ_BSRQ01000040.1 GCF_030268685.1 Microtetraspora sp. NBRC 13810 | reverse complement strand
ACAACACCAACGCCACCGCGTCGGCCTTGAACTCGGGTGGGTAGTTCTTCATCACCATCAGGAACATCTCTTCCCCTGGACCTCAAGATCCAGTCTTCGAGGTGTCCTCGTTCAAGGGGGAATGCCCGCATGCCTGGGCGAGCCGCTGTGCCCGGACTGCTACGACTACACCGGCTCAGTCCTCTTCAACGCCCTGTCCCCGGAACTGTGGCGCCGCTTCACCGAAGCGCTCCGCCGCCGCCTGGCCAAGACCGCCGGACTCACCCAACGCGAGATGCGTGACCAGCTCACCGTGTCCTTCGCCAAGGTCGCTGAGTACCAGCGGCGCGGCGTCGTTCACTTCCACGCCGTCATCCGTCTCGACGGCCCTAACGGACCCACCTCTGCCCCGCCTGCCTGGGCAACCGCCGACCTCCTGGCGCAAGCCGTACAGCACGCCGTCACCGCCGTTACCGTCACCAGCCCAGCGGCACCCGGCCTACCGGCTCGGGCGTTCCGCTGGGGCGCACAGCTCGACATTCGCCCCATCACCATGACCGGCGACCTCACCGAACAAGCCGTCGCCGCCTACATCGCCAAATACGCCACCAAAGCCGCCGAATGCGTCGGCACCCTCGACCGCCGCATCAACCCCCTCGACGACCTGACCGCCTTCAACCTCCGCGACCACGCACGCTGCCTCATCACCGAATGCCAACGCCTCGGCGCACTCGACGAACTGACCGACCTCCGCCTTGCCCAATGGGCGCACATGCTGGGCTTCCGCGGCCACTTCTCCACCAAATCCCGCCGCTACTCCACCACCCTCGGCGCGATCCGCACCGAACGCACCGACCACATGCGAGAAGAAGCCATCACCACCGGCCGCCTGCCCCTCTTCGACGAAGACACCACCCTCGTCATCACCCACTGGGAGTACGCCGGACAAGGCCTCTCCCTCGGAGACGCCCTCCTCGCCGCTGCTCTGACTGGTACGCAGATCGCCGATCCGCCGGAGGTGACCAATGTCCGCGCCCTTGAGCACTGACGACCCGCTTCTCTTCACCGTGCGCGACGCCGCCCGGAAGCTCGGCCTCGGCAAGACCAAGACCTACGAGCTGATCAACTCTGGCCGTCTGCGCTCCGTCCGCATCGACGGCTGCCACCGTGTCACCTTCGCTGCCCTCATGGCTTTCGTATCCGAACTGGAGAAGTGACATGACAGCTCGATCACGCAAGCCGAACGGGCGGTCGTCCATCTATCTGGGCAAGGACGGCAAGTGGCATGGCTGGGTGGTGATGGGCGTCAAGGACAACGGCGCTCCCGACCGACGCCACCGCGAAGGCGCGACGGAAGCTGAGGTCACCCGGAAGGTCCGCGAGCTGGAGAAGCTCCGCGACGCTGGTAAAACAAGCAAGCCGGGCCAGCGCCCCACCGTCGAGCAGTGGATGACGACTTACCTGGAAACGATCTGCGCCCGCCTTGTGTCCACGGGGAAGATGGCCCCTCGAACCCTCGACGACTACCGAAGCAAGAACCGGAACTGGATCACTCCGCACCTCGGCAAGCACCGCCTTGACCGGATTTTGCCGGAACACCTCGACAAGCTCTACAGCGCCATGGCCGATGCCGGTAAGGCCGAGTCACACATCCTCAAGGTGCACCGGATCATCTCGCGTGCCCTTGAGATCGCCATGCGACGTGACCAGGTCGGCCGGAACGTAGCCAAGCTTGTCGAGTCCCCCGGCGTCGGCGACGTCGAGATAGAGCCGCTGAGCCGTAGTGAGGTCCATAAGATCCTCAAGGCCGTCGAGGGGCGGCGTAACGGGGTCCGCTGGATCGTCGGGTTGGCCCTCGGGCTCAGGCAGGGAGAAGCGCTCGGACTCCGCTGGAAGTACGTCGACCTCGACGACCAAGAGGTCAAGATCTGGTGGCAGGTCCAGCGGACGAAGTGGGAGCACGGCTGCGGCGACCCGACAGCGTGCACGAAGGGCAAGCACACCCACCCCTGCCCGAAGGAGTGCGAGAGGCACCAGCACCGTGACACCTGCGCCCCCGGCTGCACCAAGCGTGGCCATGTCTGCCCGGAGATCAAGAATCCCTGCCCGAAGGACTGCACCCGCCACGCGAGCACCTGCCCTAAGCGGCAGGGCGGCGGTCTCGGCTTCCGCCGCCCCAAGAGCAAGTCCAAGCGTGCGATCCCACTGCCGGACGAACTGGTTCCGCTCCTCCGAGCACAACGGGAAGTCGTCGAGAGCGAGTCCGGCCACGAGGACTGGGAGGATCACGATCTCGTCTTCCCTCGGCTGGACGGGCGGCCCATCGACCCACGCCACGACTGGGAGGAGTGGAAGGAGATCCTCCAGGAGGCCGGCGTCCGCGACGTACGCGTCCACGACGGTCGTCACACCGCGGGGACACTCCTCGTCGACATGGGCGTACACGTCCGCGTCGTCATGGAAGTGCTCGGCCACTCCGACATCCGAGTGACCCAGCGCTACACCCACGTGGCAACCCCGATGGCCCGGGAAGCCGCCAAACGCATGGGCAAAGCCCTGTGGGGATAAGTAAACGGGAAACAGTTCACAGGGCGGGCTGTCGAAGGCGTTCGCCCTGTCTTGTTCTACCCTGCATATACGGAACCAGCTGGGCGTGAACATAGCGGTTATAATCTATCTATGTTCCGAGATCGGCCTTGTGGTCTGTGTGGTGCGCCTCGCGACAGTGGTCTACTGCTTTGCAGTAGGTGCAATCCAGGACCTGGGAATCTACGGCAAGACGTAAAAGTGATGCCGCATACGGTCCGCGCCAGGTTCGTTGACGGTCGGCTTGAGCAACTGCCCACTCCCCCGACAGAGTCGTTGGTCAGAGCGCGCATTCAGCCACTGAGTCGCCCCCTAGTCGAAGTACGCGAACGGGTTACCTGGCGGCACGATAGAGGCCAACTAGAGATCTCGACCACGCTCTTGGATCGAGATCGCGGCATCTATCGCGAGGTCTGGCGTAACGCGTACACCGGCGAGGTCACATTCGAAAAGGATGGCGACATCAGAGATCAATCTATACATGGAGCAAGCGGCAAATCTGGCTGGCGTCCTCCGAAGTAATGCAATCCTTCCGTGAGTAGCCTGCCCAGCACCAAGCAAGTGATCAGCGGTACGAGACCAAGCATCCGCACAACACGACGTTGCTGGACAGCTTAGAAACCACGGACTCGCGGAGGACGCCTGTAGCCCACTGGAACCCGCAGTTCCCAGTGCCCTGCCCCATCGGCCTGCTCACCGGTCGGCCGACTACACGGACACGACCACGTAGGCACCTCGTCCTCGGCTATGGGCGACCAGAAGGCAAATCGCAGCTCCTCTGTCGTCGGCTTCTGCGCGTCCGCCGGGAAATGCTCGATGTGGAACCGGTAGGGCTGGTTGGCGTGCAGCACTAGCGGCAGGCTGATCAGCGTCGATGCAGTACCGTTCCAGCCGGTGGCTTTGACTCTGTAGCCGCGGGCCACGGTGATGGATCCGAAGAGACTCCGCCCTCCGCTGGTCTGCTCTGCCACAGCCACGATCTCGCCAGGGTGGGCCGGTCCGAGGTCATCATGCCGACGCTCTCGTTCGATCTGTGAGATGGTCGCCGCTTCTTCTGCTGACCGCCGAGCTGCGTCGGCAGCCTCCTTCCCGGCCTGCGCCGCGTCCCTTCCCACTTGAGCTGATTCTTGAGCAGCCTTGGCAGACCTCCTGGCGTACCTGACAGCCAGTGCAACTCCCAGCAGCGCTACGACAGCACTGCTGATCGCAATCCAATTGTCGGCGTTGAGGCCGAGGAACTGCCACTCAGTCGGCGGGACGCTGCTCATAGACGGCCACCGTATCGACCGGATGGAGTCGAGACCGCTTCTTCCCGCCAGCACGTAGAAATCGATGCCTCCAGACAGGCACGCGCTCATCCGAGACAACTGCAACGGGAAATGCAACTGCAAACGATCACAGGGCGCTCTCCTAGTGGAGAACGCCCTGGTGAGAACTGGAGCCGCCTAAGGGAATCGAACCCTTGACCTACGCATTACGAGTGCGTCGCTCTGGCCGACTGAGCTAAGGCGGCGTGCCGTGCTCGCGCACGACGGGAGAGAGTCTACAGGGTCCGGTGGGGGTTTCGCGCGGGGTGGACGTCCGCGATCCGCCGTAGGTCTATGAAAGGTGGAGTTACGGGATCTTCGGGCACTGGGTGTCGTCGGCGGGTGGGGTGAGGGTGATGAGGTAGGTGTCGACGGCTTTGTCGATGCAGGAGGAGCCGGTGAGGTAGGCGGTGTGGCCGTCGCCGTCGAAGCCGAGGAGGACGCCGGAGGAGAGTTCGCCGGCCAGGGCTTCGGCCCAGGCGTAGGGGGTGGCGGGGTCGCGTTTGGTGCCGACGACGAGGATGGGCGGGGCGCCCTTGGCGTCGAGGGGCTCGGTGGTGCGGGTGGTGCGGGCGGGCCAGTAGGCGCAGGGGAGGAAGCCCCACATGACGGGGGCGCCGAAACGGGGGGACTCCTGGGCGGCCTTCTCGGCGGCGGTGGCGTAGGCGTCGACCGTGCGGGGGTAGGTGTAGTCGATGCAGTTGATGGCCATGTTGGCCTCGGTCTGGTTGGAGTAGCCGTCGGGGCGGCGGTCGAGGAGGAGGTCGGCCATGCGGAGGAGGCTGGTGCCGTCGCCCTTGAACGCCTCGCCGAGGGCCTGGCGGAGGGCGGGCCAGGAGCGGCGGTCGTAGAGCGGGGTGAGGACGCCGGTGATGGTCCAGGATTCGGTGACCTGGCGGCCGTCGCCGGTGGTGTTGCGCAGCGGGGTCAGGTCGGCGCGGCGGAAGAGCGTGTTGAGCTCGTTCAGGGCGCCTTCGACGTCGCGGCTCCTGAAGGGGCAGGCGGCGTCGCCGAAGCAGTCTTCGAGGAAGGCGCGCATGGCGACCTCGAAGCCTTCGGACTGGGTCTCGTTCAGGTCGAGCGGGCCGAGGGACGGGTCGACGGCGCCGTCGAGGACCAGGGCGCGGACGTTGGCGGGGAACAGGTCGGCGTAGACGGCGCCGAGGAAGGTGCCGTAGGACTTGCCGAGGTAGGTGAGGCGGGCGTCGCCGAGGGCGGCGCGCAGGATGTCCATGTCGCGGGCCGCGTCGACGGTGCCGACGTGCGGGAGCAGCTTGGCCGATTCGGTGTCGCAGCCGGTGGCGAAGCGGCGTGAGCCCTCTTCCAGGGCGGTGACCTCGGCGGGTGAGTCGGGGGTGCTGTCCAGGGAGAGGTAGCCGTCGAGCTGGGCCTTGGACAGGCAGCGGACGGGGGCGGACTCGCCGACGCCCCGGGGGTCGAAGCCGACGGTGTCGAAGCGGGCCCGGACATCGGCCGACAGGACGGACCTGGCGGCGCGGGCGTATCCGATGCCGGAGCCGCCGGGACCGCCGGGGTTGATCAGGATGGAGCCGATGCGGTCGCCGGTGGCGGCTAGACGGATCACGCTGATCTTGATGCGTTCGCCGCCCGGACGGGCGTAGTCGAGTGGGACGGAGAGCTTCGCGCAGTCGAAGCCGTCGCCGCAGCCGGACCAGTCGAGTTTCTGGGCGTAGTAGGCGGCGAGGCCGTCACTGGGCGGGGAGGTGACCTCCCGGGGCGCCTGCGCGGTAGGCGTGCTCGCGCATCCGGCGGCGAGGAACACCGAGGCCAGACCGACCGCCGCGACTCGCCGCCCCAGACCTCTCAGCCCTTCACCGCTCAGCCCCAGACCGCTCGGCCTCACAACAGAACCCTTCGTCGTCACAACCCGTCACAACCCGTCACAACCGCCGGACCCCGTCGCATCCTAGCCGCGCGCCGGACCGTGGCGGTCCCGTCACTCGCCGGAGTACATCGCGTCGTGTTGCCTGCGCGGTGAGCAGACGGAGGCGGAGGGGCAGGCGCAGCGGCGCCCGCCGTCGTCCAGGCGCACCACGACCGAGTCAGAGGGCACGTTGCGGCCGACGACGGTGCCGGAGCCCTCGGGCGTGTCCACCTTGGCGCCGAGGCGCGGCATGGACTCGTGCGCCTTGACGTAGAGCGGGTGCTCGTACTTGAGGCAGCACATCAGCCGCCCGCACGCCCCGGCGATCCGCAGCGGGTTGACCGGGAGGTCCTGGTCCTTGGCCATCCGGACGGAGACCGGCTCGAAGTCCTTCAGGAACGTCGCGCAGCACAGGTCCCGCCCGCAGGGGCCGATGCCGCCCTGGAGCCGGGCCTCGTCGCGCGGGCCGATCTGGCGCAGCTCGACCCTGGCCCGCAGGTTCCTGGCGAGGTCGCGGACGAGCGCGCGGAAGTCCACGCGGTGCGGCGCGGAGAAGTAGACCGTGTAGACGTTGTCCTCGTCGAGGTAGTCGACGCCGACCACCTTCATCGGCAGCTCGTGCCGTTTGATGAGCCGCTTGGAGACGCTGCGCGCCTCGGCCCGCCGCCGGCGGTTGGCGTCGTCGCGGGTGAGGTGCTCCTCCTGGGCGACGCCCGCGCAGACCGGCAGCCCGTCGACGTCCTCGCTGACCCACTGCGGCGCCCACACGCACTCGGCGACCTCCGGCCCCGAGTCGGTCGGCACCAGCACCTTGTCCCCCACCTTGGGCTCGTGCCCGCCGGGATCCAGGTAGTAGAGCCTGCCGTACCGGGTGAAGCTCACGGCCATGATCATGCCCATGTGGACGTGCTCGCCTCCTCACGCGTACGGCGTCGCCGCCGGCCTCCCGCCCACCCTACGCGCCACCCGGGCCGGAAGTCAGGAGCCTATGACCAGAGTGCGAGGGTCATGGCCTCGACGGCGATCTGCGGGTTGACGTTGGCCGCCAGGCGCTCCCTGCACTGCATGATGGCGCCGATCCTGCGCAGGGTGCGCTCCGGCGTCGAGGTGCGGGCGATGGCGGCGAGGTCGGCCCGCCGGTCCTCGTTGGCCAGCTCGACCTCGGATCCGAACTGCACGGCGAGGACGTCGCGGTAGAAGACCACCAGGTCGAGCAGGGCGACGTCGAGCGAGTCGCGCTTGATCCTGGTCGCCCTGGACTTCTGCCGGTCCTCCAGCTCCTTCAGGGCGCCCGCGCCGCCGCGCACCAGGCCCTTGTTGAGGCCCTTGCCGGTGGAGCCCTCGCCGTAGACCTTGCGCAGCTCGCTGGTCTCGGTCTCGTTGAGCTCGGCGGTGGCCGACGCGGCCTCCTCCTCGGCGGTCCTGACGAGCCTCTCGGCGGCGGTGACGCACTCGCCGACGCCGGTGAGGGAGGCGGGGATGGACAGCACGGCCTCGCGGCGCCGCCGTACGCCGTCGTCGAGGGCGAGCCTGCGGGCGCGCTCGACGTGGCCCTGGGTGGCCCTGGCGGCGAACTCCGCCATGTCGGCCGGGATCGCGTCCCGGGTCGCCAGGACGTGCGCGACGGCGGCGGTGGACGGGGTGGACAGGGTGATGACCCGGCAGCGGGAGCGGATCGTGATCACCATGTCGTCCGGGGAGGGGGAGCACAGCAGCCAGACGGTGCGCGGCGGCGGCTCCTCGATGGCCTTGAGCAGCGCGTTGGCGGCGGCCTCCGTGGCACGGTCGGCGTCTTCGAAGAGCACGATCCGCCAGCGGCCGAGGGTGGGCGCGCCGGCGGCCCGCAGGATCAGCTCACGGGTCTGCTTGACGCTGTAGGACAGGCCCTGGGGGCGCACCGTCTCAAGGTCGGGGTGGGAGCCGATGGCCACCTGGTGGCAGGCGTCGCAGTGGCCGCACCCCTGGTCGGGGCAGAGCAGCGCGGCGGCGAACGCCCTGGCGGCGGCCGAGCGCCCGGATCCGGGCGGGCCGGTGAACAGCCAGGCGTGCGTCATGCCCGCGCCGCGCCCGCCCGCCACCGCCTCGGCGCCGGCCGCCGCCGCGCGGCGCAGTACGGCGGCCGCCTTGTCCTGCCCGACGAGATCGTCGAAGACTCCCACGCGACAAGGCTAGTCGCGGATGGCGGGCATGGTGCCGGTCGCCTCTTCCGACTCGACGGGGACCGGGTCGGAGAGGATCTCCCTGACCCGGTCCTGGACCAGGCGGGAGATGTCGTTCTGGGCCTGGGTGCCGTCCAGCACGAGGTAGCGGTCCGGGTCGGTGGCGGCCAGGGCGCGGAACTCGCGGCGCACCCGCTCGTGGAACTCCAGCGGCTCGGACTCGATGCGGTCGGCGGGCGAGGCCATCCGGGTCAGCCCGACGCTGGGCGGGACGTCGATGAGCACGGTCAGGTCGGGCGTGAGGCCACCGGTCGCCCAGGAGTTGATCCTCGCGACGTCCTCCTGGTCGAGGGCCCGGCCCGCGCCCTGGTAGGCGAGGGAGGAGTCGACGTAACGGTCGGAGATCACGGTCGCGCCGCGGCGCAGGGCGGGCCGGATGACCTTCTCGACGTGCTCGGCCCGGTCGGCCGCGTAGAGCAGCGCCTCCGAGCGCGGGGAGAGTCCCTGGTGGGCGGCGTCGAGCAGGATCGCGCGCAGCCGCATGCCGACCTTGGTCGCGCCCGGCTCGCGGGTCTGCACGACGTCGAACCCCTGGTCGCGCAGCCAGATGGCGAGCATCCTGGACTGCGTGGTCTTCCCGGAGCCCTCGCCGCCCTCGAAGGCGATGAACAGCCCGTGCGACCGCTCCTCCGCGGCCTCCGGCGCGAACCGCTCGCCGCGCACGGCGGCGAAGAGGTCACCGAAGATCGACACGCCCTTCCTGTCGTCCATGTGCCGCAGCGCCAGCACGCCGACGACCATGGCGAGCACCGCCCCGGCCAGCATGACGATGTTGGCCCCGTCGAACCGGTAGACCAGCTCGGGACCGAAGGTGATCGGGTGCTGGCCGAAGAGTCCGGCGAGCGTCGGGGCCACCGCGACCACGAGGAGCAGCACGATCCGGGCCGTCGACTGGAGGAAGGAGAACGTACGGCCGCGCAGCCGGTCCTCCACCTCCAGCCCGATCAGCGTGTAGCCGATGATCCAGGCGATGCCCGCGCAGGCGCCGAGCACCACGGTCAGCAGGATGACGACCACCAGGTCGTGCACGAGCGCGATCAGGGCGAGCACGAACCCGGCGGCCAGGATGGCCAGGCCGAACAGCCGGCGGCGGGACAGCTCGCGCAGCAGCCGGGGGCCGAAGAACATGCCGGCCGCCATGCCGACGAACACCGCGCCGAAGACGGTGCCGTACCCGGCGTCGCCGCCCTCCAGCGTCTCGACGTAGATCTTGGCGACGCCCACCACGGCGCCGCCCGCGGCGAACGCCCCCAGCATGCCGATGACCAGGCCGCGGATGACCTGGTTGCCGCCGACGAACCGCCATCCGTCCACCACCTGGCGCAGCACCGAGGGGGCCGCGTGGCCGACGTGGCCCTTGGGGATGCCGCGCAGGTTGAAGATGAGGGCCGCGGAGGCCAGGTAGAGCACCGCGTTGAGGAACAGCGCCAGCGTGGTCGGCTCGCGCCCGATCGGCAGCATGCCGCCCAGCAGCGCCGCGGGCAGCGACAGGGCCGCGAACATGAGCGCCGCGACGGGCGCGGTGCCGTACGTGACCAGCAGGTTGAGCTGGTTGGCCTCCTCCAGCCGCTCCTTGGGCACCAGGTTGGGCACGGTCGCGTCCTTGGCCGGGACCCAGAAGAGGTTGACGCACTCGACCAGGAAGGTCGCGACGATCACCCACTGGTAGGTGCCGACCAGCGGGATCGACAGGACCAGCGCGAACCGCAGGATGTCCGCGACGACCATGGTGAGCCGCCGGTCGAACCGGTCGGCGACCGCCCCCGCGAGCGGGCCGAGCACGATCGCGGGCAGCATCTTGGCGACGAAGACGCCTCCGATGGCCAGGCTCTGCACCTGGTAGCCCGAGCTCTGGGTGAGGTTACCCGCAAGCGCGGTGAGCGCGATGATGTTCAGCCAGTCCCCGAGGCTGCACATGGACATGGACGTCCACAGCCGGCGATAAGGGACGTTCGCCAGCACGTGAGCGGGCTTGCGGCGCGGTGTGGCCCGTCCGGGGAGGGTCATAGTGTCAGCGTATCCAGGTGCTCGCTGGGCTGGGGCGGTACGGCCGCGTGCCGGATATGCCCGGCGGGTCGTCGCCTGAGCGTAATACGGCCGGGGGGCTCACCGCATGCCCCTGATCGTGAATGGGTCCTCTTCGGTATGCCTACCCGGCGCGCAACTGGAGCAGAGTGATCTCCGGGGGCGCCCCGACCCGCACCGGCGGCCCCCAGAAGCCCGCCCCGCGCGTGACGTAGACCTGGGTGCCGTCCACCTCGCCGAGCCCCGAGACCACCGGCTGCTGGAAGGGGACGATCAGGTTGAACGGCACCATCTGCCCGCCGTGCGTGTGTCCGGACAGTTGGAGGTCCACGCCGTGCCGGGCCGCCTCCCGCGCCTGCACCGGCTGGTGCGCGAGCAGCACCGCCGTCCGGGTGGTGTCCCGCCCGCCGAGCGCCCTGCCGAAGTCCGGCCCGTCGTCGAACGGCGTGCCGGCGACGTCGTTGACCCCGGCCAGGTCGAGCACGGCGCCGCCGTGGGCGATCTCGACCCGCTCGTTCAGCAGCGGCCGGACGCCCAGGCCGCGCAGTTCCTCGGTCCACTCGCTCGGCCCGTTGGCCGTGTAGTACTCGTGGTTCCCGGTCACGAAATAGGCACCATAGCGGGATTCCAGGGACTCCAGCGGCCGGGCCAGCGCGCCCAGTTCGGCCACCGTGCCGTCCACCATGTCGCCGACGATGGCCACCACGTCCGCCTCAAGGGCGTTGATCATGCGGACGATCCGCCGGGTGTGGCCCAGCCCGGTGATCGGCCCGAGGTGGATGTCGCTGACCACCGCGAAGCGCAGGCCGGCGAGGCGCGGGTCCAGGCCGGGGAGGGTGGCGGAGACGCGCTCGATCACCGGGTCGCCGAGCGCCGTGCGGATCCCGATGCCGACCGTGGTCAGCGCGCCGACCCCGGCGACGGCCGCCGCCGTACGCCCCAGGAACAGCCGCCTGCTCACCGTCTCCGCGGCCACCGCGGGACCGGCGGGCGGCGGCACTTCGGCGCCCGCGGGCACGGTGACCAGGTCGGCGGGCACGCCCACCGGCCCGCGCGCGGACCTGCGCAGCACGTAACCGGCGACCGCCCGCGGGACCTCCAGCACGACCAGGAACACCACCAGGTAGAACATGACCGCGATCCACAGGTATCCCGGCCAGGCCAGCCAGTGCCCCCACCCGGCGCGCGAGCCGACCAGGGTCAGCGGCACCAGCACCGCGAGCGCGACGAGGATCCCGGTCAGCCAGGCGCGCGCGGGCCCCGGCCGGGTCGTGCCGCGCACCAGCCGCCGCCACAGGTAGAAGTGCACCACGACGGCCAGCACCATGACCGCCACGGGGAACCCGACACTCACGCCACACCTCTTCCACCGGGGGTTTTCCGGCCGCGCCGCCATGCTACGGAAGCGATCTAGAGGGTGCGCGCCGAGCTGAGACCCCTCTCAGCTCGGCCTGTCACCTCAGCTCTTCGCGGCTCCGGCCTTGGCCCGGGTGCGCTTCGGGGCCGGGCCCCTGGCGCGCCGCTCGGCCAGCAGCTCGGCCGCCCGCTCGGTGGTGATGTCCTCGACGGTGTCGTCCTTGCGCAGCGAGGCGTTGGTCTCACCATCGGTCACGTAAGGCCCGAACCGGCCCTCCTTCACCACGATCGGCTTCTTGGAGGTCGGGTCCTCGCCCAGCTCGCGCAGCGGCGGCGCGGCGGCCGCCCGGCCCCTGCCCCGCTGCTTGGGCTGCGCGAACAGCGCCGCGGCCTGCTCCAGGGTGACCGTGAACAGGTCCTCCTCGCCGCCCAGCGACCGGGAGTCGGTGCCCTTCTTGACG
The DNA here is from genome assembly GCF_030268685.1 of Microtetraspora sp. NBRC 13810. Lineage (GTDB taxonomy): Bacteria > Actinomycetota > Actinomycetes > Streptosporangiales > Streptosporangiaceae > BSRQ01. The sequence goes on along the minus strand of NZ_BSRQ01000040.1, from coordinate 16,301 downwards.
TAGGGCCCGAACCGCCCGTTCTGGGCGGTGACCTCCTCGCCGTCCAGCTCGCCCAGCACCCTCGGCAGGGACAGCAGGTTGAGCGCGTCCTCCAGGGTGAGGGTGTCGAGGTCCATGCTCTTGAAGAGCTTGACGATGGGCGGCTTGACCGCGTCCTTCTTCTTCGTCTTCTTGGCGCCGTCGGGCGGCGGCTGCTCCTCGGGGATGATCTCCGTGACGTAGGGGCCGTAGGGGCCGGTCTTGGCCATGACGACCCGGCCGTTCCGCGGGTTGCGGCCCAGCTCGCGCTCGCCGTTGGGCTGGGCGAAGAGCTCCTCGGCCTTCTCGGCGGTCAGCTCGTCCGGGGCGAGGTCCTCCGGCACGTTGATCCGGGCGCCGTCGCGGTCCAGGTAGGGGCCGTAGCGGCCGACCCGGATCATGATGTCGGTGCCCTTGATCGGGAAGGAGCTGATCTCCTTGGCGTCGATCTCGCCGAGGTCGGTGACCATCTCCTTCAGGCCCTCGTCGCCCTCCACGCCGAAGTAGAACCGGCGCAGCTCGGGCAGCCGCTCGGCCCGGTCGTTGGCGATGTCGTCGAGGACCTTCTCCATCTCGGCGGTGAAGTCGTAGTCCACCAGGTCGCCGAAATGCTGCTCCAGCAGGTTGACCACGGCGAACGCCAGGAAGGACGGCACCAGCGCGGTGCCCTTCTTGTTGACGTAGCCGCGGTCCAGGATCGTTCCGATGATGCTGGAGTAGGTGGACGGGCGGCCGATCTCCCGGTCCTCCAGCTCCTTGATCAGCGAAGCCTCGGTGTAACGGGCCGGCGGCTTGGTGGAGTGCGCCAGCACGTTGAGCTCACCCGCGGTCAGCGCGTCGCCCTCGGCGAGGTTGGGCAGCCGCTTCTCGGAGTCGTCACGGTCGGTCGCCGGGTCGTCGGCGCCCTCCACGTAGGCCTTGAGGAACCCGTAGAACGTGATCGTGCGGCCGGTGGCGCTGAACTCCACCCGCTCGCCGCCGCTGGAGGCGCCCTCGACCTTCACGCTGACCGACTCGCCGGTCGCGTCCTTCATCTGGGAGGCGACCGTGCGCTGCCAGATCAGCTCGTAGAGCCGGAACATGTCGCCGCTCAGCCCGGTCTCCCCCGGCGTGCGGAACTCCTCACCGGCCGGCCGGATCGCCTCGTGCGCCTCCTGCGCGTTCTTCACCTTGCTGGCGTAGACGCGCGGCTTGTCCGGCACGTAGGCCGCGCCGTACAGCTTGATCGCCTGCCCGCGGGCCGCGGCCACGGCGGTCTCCGACAGCGTGATGCTGTCGGTACGCATGTAGGTGATGAAGCCGTTCTCGTACAGCCGCTGCGCGACCTGCATCGTGTACTTCGCGGAGAACCCCAGCTTCCGGCTGGCCTCCTGCTGCATGGTCGTCGTCCGGAACGGCGCGTACGGCTTACGCGTGTACGGCTTGCGCTCGACCGACCTGACCCGGAACGACGAGTCACGCAGCCGGCCCGCCAGCGCGGTCGCCGCCTGCTCGTCCAGGTGCAGCACGTCGTCGCTCTTGAGCCGGCCGGTGGAGGCGAAGTCGCGGCCCTGGGCCACCCGCCTGCCGTCCACGCCGGTCAGGGTCGCGGTGAAGTCACGCGGGTCCTCGTCGCGCTTGCCGGTGTCGAACAGCGCGGACAGGTCCCAGTAGTGCGCCGCGGTGAACGCCATGCGCTCGCGCTCGCGCTCCACCACCAGGCGGGTCGCGACCGACTGCACCCGGCCGGCCGACAGGCCCCGCTTGATCTTGCGCCACAGGACCGGGCTGACCTCATAACCGTAGAGCCGGTCGAGGATGCGGCGGGTCTCCTGGGCGTCCACCAGGCGCAGGTTGAGGTCGCGCGGGTTGGACACGGCGTCACGGATCGCCTGCGGGGTGATCTCGTGGAAGACCATCCGGTGCACCGGCACCTTGGGCTTGAGCACCTCGCGCAGATGCCACGCGATGGCCTCGCCCTCGCGGTCCTCGTCCGTCGCGAGATAGAGCTCGTCGGCGTCCTTGAGCAGTTGCCTCAGCTTGGAGACCTGCGACTTCTTGTCCGGGTTGACCACATAGAGCGGCTCGAACTCGTGGTCGACGTTGACGCCGAGACGCGCCCAGGGCTCTTCCTTGTACTGCTCGGGAATGTCGTCGGCCCGCTCGGGAAGATCCCGGATGTGGCCGATGCTGGACTCCACGATGTAGCCGCGCCCCAGGTAGCCGGCGATGGTCTTCGCCTTAGCGGGCGACTCGACGATCACCAGGCGTGTTCCGCCGGAGCTGCCGTTCTTGGCTGGCACGCTGCTTCCTACCTCGCTGTTCTCTACGTTCCCCCTGACGGTAACCCGTCTCATGGGTTATCCCATCCCCACGGGCTACCCGATCCCTTCCCGGTCCACCCACCAGGACGCAGAATAAGGGTCAGTCAGTGCCACCGTCGCCTAGCCCACCCTCGGAGACTAATCGCTGTGCCGGACTACTCCTACTTGAATGTGTACATCCCACGCGACACTTCCCGTGAGGCCGCTCGGCAACTCCTGACCGAACACGCCGAACACGGAGACTGGGAACTCGACGTCCTGCGGCTGTATCCCGACGGTACACGCCGGGTACGACTGCGCCGCAAGATCATCAGGGTGACCCGGACGATGTGACCATCCGGTTCGAGTTCCCCCGCCCCAAGGGGCGACATCTCCTACTCTTACGTCTGAATCCCTCTCCGCGTGACTTTGGTCGCATCGCCGGCGCCGTCCGGCCGAGGCCGGGCATGGCTTTGCCCGCTCCGGCCCATCCCGGAACGGGCAAAGCTTGCGAGGGATGCGGTTTACTGGTCCCGGCCCACCCCTGCCACGGCCTTACCGCGGCGTGACCTCACGCGGGCACGCGAGGCCACCGGCCGATCACTACCGGTTGGGGCGGAAGCGGCGGGTCGCGGCGAAGAGCATCGACGAGACGGCGAACATACCGCCGAGGAGCAGCGCGAACAGCGACCCGGAATTCATGCCCTTGACACCGGCCGGCTGCTCGGCGCTCATCAGGCCGAGCGGCAGGGACGCCGTGGTCTGGCCGACGGCCTGGCCGATCGGGGTGGAGCCGATCAGGTCGGTGGCCGGGCTGAGCGGGCCGGTGAGGCCGCCGACCTCCGGCGGCTTCGGGGCGGCCTTGCTGGTGAAGGTCTTGGTGGACTTCACGGCGGTCGCCTTGACCGCGGGACGCGCCGGGGCGGCCGGCAGGCCGGGCAGCCCGGGAACCTCGGGCAGCGCGGCGACGTCGCTCACCACCGGCAGCCCGGCGGGCACGAGGCGGGACACGTCCGCCGGGACCATGCCGGTCACCTGGGCGGGCACCAGCCCCGTCACGTCGGCGGGCACGAGGCCCTTGGGCAGCGGCAGCGCCTTGGTCGGGTCCACCGGCAGGGAGCCGGGCAGGCCGCCGGGCATCGGCTTCGCCGGGTCCGCCGGGCGAGGCTTGGCCGCACCGGCCGGGCGCGTCTTGGGCGCACCGGCCGGGCGGGGCTTGGTCGCGCCGGGCCACGGGCGCTTCGCCGCCGGCGCCGGGCCCTTCGAGGCGGCGTTCGGCAGGCCGGGAACCTCCGGCAGGCCGAGGGTGCCGGTGGCGTCACCGACGACGGGCAGCGCGGGCAGACCCTTGGTGAGACCGCCGGTGGCGTCACCGACGACCGGCAGCGCAGGCAGGCCCTGGGTGAGGGCGCCCACCTGCTCGGGACCCGGCAGGCCGGGAGCCACCGGCAGGGTGCCCGAGGTGTGCTTCTTCACCCGGCCGGCGCCGCGCGACCAGTGGTCCTGGGCGGCGCCGTACTTGGGCTTGGGCTTGCCGGTGTGCGCGCCGCCGAGGCAGCCGGCGGCGGCGTCGCCGAGGACGGCGGCGGTGTTGCCGCAGACGCTGAGCGGGGCCGTGATCGGCGCCGTCACCTGGTTGCCGGACACCGCGCCCGACTGGCCGGACGTGGAGTTGCCGCCGGCGCCGCCGCCCTGGCCCTGCGGAACGCTCGCGCCGCCGCGGCAGCCCGCCTCGGAGTTGCCGACGAGCGCCGCGGCGTTGCCGCAGACGTCGAGCGGCGCGGTGATCGGCGCCACCACCTGGTTGCCGGACACGGCGCCGCTGGTGCCGGAGGTCCAGTTGCCGCCGGCGCCGTGGCCGCCGTTTCTGACGGTCGCGCCGCCGGTGCAGCCCGCGAAGGCGTCGCCGACCAGGGCCACGGCGTTGCCGCAGACGTCGATCGGGGCGCTGACCGGCGCCACCAGCTGGTTGCCGGACACCGCGCCCGACTGGCCCGAGGCGATGTTGTTGCCGGCGCCGGTGCCGCTGCGCGAGGTCTCGACGGTGCTGCCGCCCGTGCAGTTGGCCGAGGCGTTGCCCACCGCGTTGCCGCAGGCGGCGACGGGCAGCGCGACCGGGGCGATGACCTGGTTGCCGCTGCCCGCGCCGAACCGGCCGTCGGTGTCGTTGCCGGTCGAGCCGGGCGCGCGCCTGCTCTGGAAGCCCCTGCCGGGCGCGGTGTCGGTGACACCGGCGCCGCCGGTGCAGCCCGCGAACGCGTTGCCCACCAGGGCCGTCGTGTTGCCGCAGACGTCGATCGGGGCGCTGACCGGCGCCACCAGCTGGTTGCCGGACACCGCGCCGGACCTGCCCGAGGTCGCGTTGCCCCCGGTGGCCGGGCCGGCGGCGCTCTGCCGTACGGCGGCGCCGCCCCGGCAGCCGGCCGTCGCGTTGCCGAAGATGGCCAGCGCGTTGCCGCAGACGTCGAGCGGGGTGGTGATCGGGGCGAGGACCTGGTTGCCGGCGACCGCGCCGGACCGGCCCGAGGTCGTGTTGCCGCCGGTGCCGTTGCCGCCGGAGGAGGTCACGGTGGACCCGCCCCGGCACCCGGCGTCGGAGTTGCCGATCAGCGAGATGGCGTTGCCGCACGCGTTGACCGGGGCGCTGACCGGCACGTTGACCTGGTTGCCGCCGACCGCGCTGGAGTCGCCGGACGTGCTGCCGGTGATGCCGCCGCGTGGCCCGGTGTTCTGGACGGTGGAACCGCCGGTGGAACCCGCCTCCGCGTTGCCGAGCACGCCCACCGCGTTGCCGCTGATGTCGATCGGCAGGGAGATCGGGACGTTGATCTGGTTTCCGCCGACGGCGGAGGAGTCGCCCGACGTGTCCGCGACAGCCGTACCGCCGCCCAGGGACATGGCGGCGACCGCGAGCAATGCCGCGGGAGCCGATCCCTTCGCCCACGTACGCATGATGAATTACTCCTAGGTGGTTCTTAGGGGGATACCTGACACCTCGTGGAGGGCATAAAGGGCACGCGGAGACCTGAACTCCGCACAGTGGAACCCTGGAACCGTCACGAGGGATGGAGTTGACGAGTCACCCGCACACGGAGGTGGGCGCGATCAATGATCGTGAGAAGGCCACGCTCCGCGGCCGGACGCTCTGCTGAGAGCCTGCTCAGAGGCTGCCCAGAGATGAGGACCGGTCTTCGCCGCGGGGTCAGTCAGGAGAGAAAGTAGGCTCGTCCGCCGCTGTGCGGACGATCGGGGGCAGCACCCCCGCGTGCGGAGCGCGCCGCACGTCGAGCCGCGGGTCGTACACCGACCGCGCGACATCTCCCGCACCCGGCCCGAACTGGCCGGAACCACCGCTGTGGGGCACGAACCCGTCGGCGCCCGACGTGTGATCGACGGTGGAGGGAGCGGGAAGAACAGGCGTCGACTGGCTGGTCAGCCCGTCGACGGGACGCCCGGCCATGGCCTCCGCGTCACCCGGCGCGTGGGTGCCGCCGGCCGCGAGGGCGGGCGCCGAGATGGGGCCGCTGGCCGTGGGGAAATCACCGGTCCTGGATGGAGCCGGTCCGGCTGCGGCCTGTTGAGTCTCGGAGTGGGCCACCTCTGTCGCCACGGTGGAATCCGCGGCAGCCGGGAAGGACCCCAGGAACGCGAAAAGGACGGCGAACAGCCAGCCGACGGCGATGAAGCCGCCGACCACGGCCACCTGAGCGACCAGTCGCCGGACGCCGGTCGAGAACCGCGCCATCCGGCCGGCACGACCACTGGTCACACCGTCTCCTGGAACGGCCACCGGCACACGCCGGGCAGCACGGGGCGACTGAGCCCCTAGCCGCCGAACCGGCATGCGTGCCACGGTGACCTCCCAGCTCCGGTGGAGCCTTTGCAACGACTCTCCCTCAACGGAAAGTCACGCTAGCACTACCCGGCGTGTGCGCAACGACTTTTCCTGGAACCGATCAGGAGTGGTCCAGGAAGCGGTCAAGCACCCGCACGCCGAACTGCAACGCGTCCACCGGCACCCGCTCGTCGATGCCGTGGAACATCCCGGAGAAGTCCAGGTCGTCGGGCAGCCGCAGCGGCGCGAACCCGAACCCGCGGATCCCCAGCCGGCTGAACGCCTTCAGGTCCGTCCCCCCCGACAGCGTGTACGGCACCGCGTGCGCGCCCGGGTCCTCGGCCACCAGGGCGTCGGCCATCGCACGGACCAGCGGCCCGTCGAACCCGGTCTCCACGGCGATGTCGTGGTAGACGAACTCCCTGGTCACGTTGGGGCCGAGCAGCTCGTCCACGGTCTGGAAGAACTCCTCCTCGTAACCCGGCAGGAACCGCCCGTCCACGTGCGCGGTCGCGGTCTGCGGGATCACGTTGGCCTTGTAGCCGCCCTCCAGCATCGTCGGGTTCGCCGTGTTGCGCAGGACCGCCCCGATCATCCGGGCCAGCGGGCCGAGCTTGGCCACGGTGGCCTCGGCGTTCTCCGGGTCGAACTCAAGGTGCAACGCGGCCGACGTCTCCTCCAGGAACGCCCGGACCGTCGGCGTCAGGCGCACCGGCCACTCGTGCCTGCCGATCCTGGCGACGGCCGCGGCCAGCTCGGTGACCGCGTTGTCGGAGTTCAGCATCGAACCGTGCCCGGCCCGGCCGGTCGCGGTCAGCCGCATCCAGGCGATGCCCTTCTCGGCCGCCTCGATCAGGTAGAGGCGCTTCTGCTCCCCGATGGAGACGCTGAAGCCGCCCACCTCGCCGATCGCCTCCGTGCACCCCTCGAACACGTCCGGGTGCTCGTTGACCAGCCACTGCGCGCCGTAGTGGCCGCCCGCCTCCTCGTCGGCGGTGAACGCCAGCACCACGTCCCGCGGCGGCCGGCGCCCCTCACTCAGGCGCTGCCGTACGACCGCCAGGATCATCGCGTCCATGTCCTTCATGTCCACGGCTCCCCGGCCCCAGACGCAACCGTCGGCGATCTCACCGCTCAGCGGGTGGTGCGTCCAGTCGGCGGCGTTGAACGGCACCACGTCGAGGTGCCCGTGCAGGAGCAGCGCGTCACGGCCGGGGTCGGTCCCCTCGATCCGGGCGATCACGTTGGCCCGGCCGGTGTCACTCTCCAGGATCCGCGGTTCGAGCCCGACCTCGGCCAGCTTCTCCGCGACATACTCCGCCGCCGCCCGCTCGCCCGGCCCCGAGTTGTCACCCGCGTTCGTCGAATCGATCCGGATGAGGTCTCGGCACAGCCCGACGACTTCTTCCTCACCCACGTGACTCGTCATGCCGGCTCCTTCGGTTCAAGACAACTGTTCCGCCCCATCCTGCCCCTCCCCACCTCCCCGGCACACCCACAGGCCCACCCTCCCGCCCGGTAAGCGGTATGACGCGGGCCCCAGAGTTTGCTAACCTAAGTGCGCCGACGAGGGAACACCTCCGCAGGCACCACCTGTCCGGGTGGCGGAATAGGCAGACGCGCTAGCTTGAGGTGCTAGTGCCCAGTGATGGGCATGGGGGTTCAAGTCCCCCCTCGGACACGTACCTTTCACTATGTGAGGGCTGAGATGGATCTCAGCCCTCACTTTTGCTTGACCAGGGTGATAGGTCAGCCGTAGTCCCATGCGCCGGTAGATCTCGTTCTTGTGTTCCGCCGGGGCCTCGGTGATTGCTCGGGCCGTGTCGCCGATCTCGGTCACCAGGACGGCGATGTCGCTCCTGGACATGCGCGGTTTCCTCTTCCTCATGTTCAACTCGGCCTCGTACTTGAGCCGTTCGGCCTTGGCCTCGTTGATCCATTGGCCGATCTCGGTCGGGTCGCCACCGGCTTCGATGGCGGCGCGGTAGCGGGCCAGCTTGGTCTCCGCCTCCACGATCTTCGTACGGGCGATCTCCGCCTTGGTGTCGTGAACACGATCCGGCTGGCCGGCATGCATGTCCTCGATCGTCTGGGCGGCACGGTGCGGGGCGAGTACCCTGCACAGCCAGCGGTCGACGCGGGGCAGGATGACGTCCTCGCGGAGATACACATTGCGCGGATGAACGATCTTGTTGGCCAGCGCGTACTCACGAGCGAACACGCAGCGATAGTACGGCGCGTCGTTGATCCACTGACTCTGCATCTTGCGTTCGCACATTCCGCAGTGGATCGCACCCTTGAAGGCATACGGGTGACGGGCGCGATGCGGGGTGTGCTCACAAGGTCCCCTGCCACGACCGGCGAGCAGGTCCTGAACGTTCCGGAAGGTGGCGTCGTCCACAAGCTGTGGATGAACGACCTTCTCGGAGAAGATTCACTGGTCGGCGTCGTTCCAGCGCTGCTTGGTGGTGTGCCCGAGCGTCACGTCCTCGACGTCCAGCAGCACTTCGTCCTTGCGCTGGCGATTCCACACTTGACGGCCCGTATAGCGAAAGTTGGTGAGGATGGCCCGGATGGCGCTCTTGGACCAAGCGATTCCCGACCGGTGCTTGTTGCGCGTCGGATCGTGCGCGGAGGGGCTTGGAATCCCGTCGCGCGTCAGGCCTTCGGCGATCGCGAACAGTCCTCTGCTTTCAAGGAACTCCCTGAAGATCCGCTGCACGACAGGAGCCGCGTAGGTGTCGAGGTCAAGGGCACGTAGTCGCTTGCCGTCCGCCGCCTTGGCCGGGTTCGGATGCGGACCTAGATCGATCAGGACGTAGCCGTAGGGCGGACGTCCGCCGAGGTAGCGTCCCTCGATCTCCGCCAGCGCGCTCATGGCGGTCCGGACTCTGACTTTGATGCGGTTCCGCTCCCCTTTACTGACGCCACCGAACATCATCATGATGAGTTCGTGCGCTTCGTTGGTGGGGTCGATCGGGCCGCCGACCTCGGGTACCCCCAGGGGCACGCCGTAGTGGTTGAAGATCTCGAAGGTGTTCCCGAACTCGTTACCGTAGAAGGCCGCTGAGGCTCACCGACGACGACGGCCTCGAAGGCCCGACGAGGGCTCCTCAGATCGGCGAGCAATGCGCTGGCGTCCGGCCGACGCTGAGGCGGGATGGATCGGGACTTGTCGATATCGAAGTACTCTTCGACGATCTCTCCCCCGCGAGGCTCGATGAGCATCTGCGCACGGCGCATCTGCCACGCTCGGGATGATTGGGGGCCTGCCTGTCCTCTGTCGAGACACGCCCCCAGAAGGCGAACTTTGTCATAGAAACTGAGGTCTGCGCGTTGGGCTGATGGCCACACATGGCAGGCTCCTGCCCATACTCCAGTCCTGACCGTTCGACCAGGCCAGGCGCCCCTTCCGCGGAGAGATCCCATCAGCGGGAAATTTCCGGTGATGTGCGCAAGAATCCGGCACCGGCCGGCGCCCGGAACAAAGATCGCTAGGGGGAACCGAGATACCTTCTCAGGCTGGTTCGCCGACCGACTTTAGGGTGGATTCCGCGTCGGAGGTAGGGGGCTGCGGCCGCCCCGGCAGGAAGAGACCGGCCACTAGGACGGCCGCCGCGCCGAGAACGGTCCACCAGAACGCGGTGCCCAACGCCGTGGCGGGGGCGGTTCCAGCAGCTAGGCCGTGTTGCACGATCATCGCCACCACGGCGATGCCCAGCGAAGCACCGATCTGGTTGAGGATGAACACCGCACCCGTGGCGGTTCCCACCGACTCGGCCGGCACCGTCCGGTACACCGAGCCCATGGTGGGCGGCCCGACCAGGCTCATGCCGAAGCCGACCACCAATAGGGCCGCGGTGAGCAGCACCTGCGACGTTGCCGCATCCGCGCCGGTATAGAGCAACGCGCCAAGGCCGATCAGCGTGGCCCCCATCGGGACCAGCAGCCGCGGACCGAACCTGTCAGCGATCTTGCCAGCGATCGGAGTGCCGAACAGGCCCAACCCCAGCGGCATCACCAACAGCCCCGCGACGAACGCGCCGTGCCCACGGACCTGCTGGTAGAACAGCGGCAGCAGGAATAGCAGCGCGAACAGCATCCCGCCGAGCAGGAACATGGTTACCACGCTGGAGCTGAAATCCTTGCCGCCGAACAGCTTGAGGTCGATGAGTGGGTGCTCGGCGCGCAGCGCATGTACCACGTACCCCGCGAGCAGCACCGACCCGGCGACCAGCGCAACGATCACCTGGGGTACGCCGAACCCCGCGGTGCCCGCCTGCGACAGGGCGTAGACCACTGCGGCGAAGGCGGGGCAGAGCAGTGCGACGCCGAGCGCGTCCAAGGGCGGCGCTTGGCCGGCGGACGGGGTGTCGGGTGGGATCGCGACCAGTGCGAGCACGATGGCCAGCAGCCCGACCGGTACGTTCACCAAGAAGATCCACTGCCAGCTCAGGTTCTGCAGGATCAGACCGCCGATGATCGGGCCGAGTACCGGCCCGAGCGTCATCGGGATAGTCATCAGGCCCATCACCCGGGCGGTCCGGCTCGGCCCGGCCGCGGTCGCGAGCATGGTCAGCATGATCGGTTCGATCAGCCCGGCGCCCAGGCCCTGCAGTACCCGGAACGCGATCAGGCTGCCGGCATCCCAGGACAGCGCGGCCAGGCTTGAGCCGACCAGGAAAGACGCCAGGCCGACCAGCCACATCCGCCGTGCCCCGAACCGAGCTACCGACCAGCCGGCGAGCGGGACGGCGACGGCTAGTGCGAGCAGGTAGCCGGTGGCGACCCAGGAGATGCTGCTCAGCGGGACGCTGAACTGCGCCTTCAGCGTGTGGATACTGACGTTGACGATCGTGGCGTCGAAGTAGGATATCACGCCGCCGAGCCCGAGCACGCCGATGAGGCGCAGCAAGGTGCCATCGATGCGGTCGGGGGGTCGTGGGGTCATGAGGCGGTCTCCTACAGCCGGGTGGTGGTTCCCAAGCGCGCGGCGGTGGGTGGGTCTCCAGGAGGATGGCGGCGCCTCGGTTCTTGGCACCGGGATCGTACGGATGCCCTCGCCGGCCGCGATGCTCGCATCACTGGTTGTCGTATTCGTCGTGGCGGCGCCACCAGTGGCCGGTCTCGTTGCGGCCGAGTGGCGCGCGGTCGAGCCACTGCCACATGCCCCACAGGACGTCCAGCCCGCGCGTGTACGTCGAGTAGGTGTGGTAGACGGTGCCGTCCTCCAGGGCGAAAGCGCTCATGCCGGGCCCTTCGCGCCGGTAGGTCTCCCAGCCCGTGCCGACGATCGACTGGGTGAAGGCGTCGCGGGACCTTTTCTCGTCGTCCGCGGCAGGCCGCAGATCCTCCTCACGGAAGTTGTACTTGACGGCGCCCGCTTCCCATTCCTGCTTGGTGTGCGCCACCCCGAAGTCGAAGTTGAAGTCGCCGCCGTAGGAGGACGCCCACGGGAAGCTCCAGCCCATCCGCCGCTTGTATTCGTGGAGCTTGGCGAGCGGGGCCCGTGACACTGCGCAGAGCGTGATGTCGTGGTTGGCGAGGTGGACGGTGGAGCCGTTGAAGCCGTCGGCGATCGCCGAGCAGGATGGGCATCCGGCGGTGTAGTCGGGCCCGAACATGAAATGGTAGACGAGCAGCTGAGAGCGTCCCCGGAACAGGTCGGTGAGCGACGCCGCGCCCTCGTCGGTCTCGAAGCGGTAGTCCTTGTCGACCGGGACCCAGGGCAGCTCCTGCCGCCGCCGGGACAGCTCGTCGCCGCGCCGGGTCAGCTCCTTCTCCGCCTCGAGCAGTTCCAGCCGCGCGGCAAGCCATTCCTCGCGTGTCCCCGTCCTGTGACCGGCCATTTGCCTGTCTCCTTGTCTTGTCGTTACATCGTTGATGGCGTGAGCCCCGGAAGGAGCGAGGGCGCGATGACGATCACGGGCCCGATGAGCGAGCGCCAGCGGAATGTCGATCGCGGCCTTCGCGGCAGCAGCTTCTGGGCGCGGACGAGGACGGCGACCACCGACGTCGAGATCAGGCTCATCACGTCCAGCGCCACCAGCACCGCCATCAGTCCCATGCTCCGAGCCGGCGCAGCGTGGCCCTTGACCCCAGCCCGGAGCCGGCGTCCTTGCGGCAGCGCCGGCGGAAGTGCCGCATGGCCGGCGTGGAGGCCGACGCCGGCCGGGCTCAGGAGCATGGGAAGGCCGCCGACGACTTGCGCGGCCTTCCGAAGGAGGCGTTCAGCGGGCATGGGACAGAGCCGTTGACTGCGCGAAGCGACGGTTTGCCGACCTCGAAACCTCACGCCCTCGTACGACGCGCTACGCGCTGCCCGGGACAACGAACGCGGGGCCGAAGCCCCTCACCTGAGCGAGTCCATCCGACCTGCTGCACCTGCTTGGCGTCACTGGCCGCTTGGTTGGTCCCCAAGGTTCCTGGTCTTCTGGATCGCCTCGGCGATGGCCTTGATCTGACGCAGGCGGCCTTCCCAGGCGCGGGTGACTCGGCCGACCTGGGCGCACGCCAGTGCGAACTGATCGGGGTCCACGACGTACCTCACCTCCCGGCCCGCATGCTCGGGATGGACCAGGCCGGACCGCTCCAAGATCGCGAGATGCTTGGCGACCGCCTGCCTGCTAACGGGAAGCTCTCGGCTCAGGCTGCTAGCCGTACCGGGGCCTCCCACTAAGAGGAGGTTGAGGACGCGCAATCGGGTCGGGTCGCCGATGGCGCCCCAGAGATCGTCATCGATGTCGGGGAGCATGCGCTGCTCACTTGGCCGCGAGTTTGGCCATGTAGGTGTCGAGCTTGCCAAGGATCTGGATCCAGCCCTCGGCGTGGTCGTTGTAGTACTGCTCGAGCACCGCAGCCTCCCATCCAAGCTCCCGTATGCCGGCCTCGGTCACGGTCACGAGCGTGCCGTCGCCCTGCGGCTTGAGGTTGAAGGTGACGAGCAGTGAGTTGTCGGGCGTCAGATTCGCGCCGACCGGAAGGAGCTCGGGTGCGGGCGGAGCCATCCAGCGGAAGCTGAAGCGCACACCCGGAACCGCTTCCACGACTGTGATCGGCACTTCCAGCCGACGCTCCGGCGCACCGAAGGCGAAGCGGCCGCTGCTTCCGGGGGTGGTCTCGTACTCGGCCTCATCGACGTACCAGCCGGTGATGTGCTCGGGGCTGCTCACGACCTCGTAGACCACCTCCGGCGATGCCTCGATGTAGATCGACTGCTCGATCGATCCGAACTCCATGTCTTCCTCCCATATATGCAACGGTTGGTTGCAGGTTAGCTCTTCGTCCTGCATGATGCAACCCATCGTTGCACGCTCCTCGGAAGGATCTCCCATGTATTCGGTCAGTCACCGCCCTGCCTGGACGCTGCTGGTCGCCTCGGTCGCGGCTTTCATGACCAGCCTCGACACGATGGTCGTCACGACCGCGCTGCCGACGATGCGCGCTCAGTTGGGTGGTTCGGTGGGGCAGATGGAGTGGACGATGAACGCTTACTATCTCGCCTTCGCCTGTCTGCTGATCACGGCTGCCGGGCTGGGAGACCGGTTCGGCCGTCGACGAGTTCTCTTCATCGGCCTGGTGATCTTCGGGCTTTCTTCGGCCGGTGCTGCGCTGGCCCCGAGCCTGGGCGCTCTGATTGCCGCCAGGGCGGTGCAGGGCGCCGCAGCAGCGGCGATCATGCCGCTGACTCTGACCGTGATCAGTGAGGCCTACCCGCCCGAGACGCGTCCCCGGGCGATCGGGATCTGGGGCGCACTGCTCGGCGCCGGAGGCGTGCTGGGACCGTTGGCCGGCGGCGGACTGGTCGAGTGGGTCGGTTGGCGCGGCATCTTCTGGGTCAACGTGCCGATCTCACTGATCGTCACCGTCGCCACGTGGCTGGTCGTTACGGAGACGCATGGACCGCGCCACCCGCTGGACGCCCGCGGTCTCGTGCTCGTCTCGACCGGATGCCTCGGCCTGTCCTGGGGGTTGATCCGCTCGGCCGACGAGGGCTGGGGTGACCCCAGGGTGTGGCTGCCGCTGGCCATCGGTGTCGTGCTGCTCGTCGGCTTCGTGGCCGCTGAGCACCTCGCCTCCTGCCCGCTCATGCCGACCAGCCTCTTCAAGTCGCGAGGCTTCTCGGCCGCGAACGGCGTCAGCATCGGCATCTACGGCTCGCTGTCGGGCAGCGTCTATTTGATGTCGCAGTTCTTCCAGATCGCGCAGCACACCAGCCCCCTCATGGCGGCGATGCGCTTCGTGCCGTGGCCGGCGCCTGCGCTCGTGGTCGCCCCGCTGGTCGGGTCCTGGGCGGCCAAGCTCGGCAACCGCTTTTTTCTCGTCATCGGCATGGCCATGAACACGATCGGGCTCGTCTGGTTCGCCCTCGTCGCACAGGCGTCGACGCCTTACCTGGAGCTGGTCTGGCCGCTGATCCTGTCCGGGATCGGGATCGCCTGCGTATTCCCAACCGTCTCCAGTGAGGTCGTCACCTCGGTGCCACTCGAGCGGATGGGCGTCGCCGCCGGTGTGAACAGCAGCGTGCGCGAGTTCGGCGGCGTCCTTGGCGTCGCGCTGGCGGCGACCGTGTTCGCTCATGCCGGCGGGTACGGCTCGGCGGTGAGCTTCACCGATGGCTTCGTTCGGGCCCTGTGGGTCTGCGCGATCATGTCGGGCGTCGGAATGGCAGCAGCCGTCCTCGCGGCACCCCGCAAGAGGTCTGGGGACTGTAAAACCAACGGCGGATTTGATGATCAAGGAAGGGACGCTTGATGTCCGAGACCGTCGTGGAGTCGCTGTCCATGAACGAACTGCCTGTCGAGCCGGACCGCTCGATGACGGACGAGCTCACCGGTGTCGAGGTCGGCGATCCTTGGTGATGCACTCGTCGGCGGCTTGGGCCATCGTGGCGAACTCCGTGCGCGCGATCGAGTGCGGGTTGCCGGCCTCGAAGGTGGCGGCGCGGTGCATGTCCTTCACCGACGTCATCGCCGCTCGTGCGGCCGACATCGCGTCGCGGGCGCTGAACTCGGTGACCGGTCCGCGGCCCTCAGCCTGGAAGGGCCGCAACAAGCCCCGGCGTCAAGACCGCCGGTGGGCGCTGTCATGGAGTCCGCAGCAGATCTCCAACCGGCTCAAGGTGGACTTCCCCGATGATGAGTCCATGCGCATCTCGCACGAGGCGATCTACCAGGCCCTGTTCATCCAAGGCCGCGGAGCGCTCAACCGCGAGCTGGTCGCCTGCCTGCGCAGCGGTCGAGCGCTGCGTGTCCCACGCGCCCGCAGCCGGCGTCGGGCCGGCGGCCACGTCACCCCGGACGTGATGATCAGTCAGCGACCTGCTGAGGCGGAGGACCGCGCCGTCCCGGGCCATTGGGAGGGCGACCTCATCATCGGCACCGACCGCTCGGCGATCGGGACTCTGGTGGAGCGCACGACCCGATTCACCCTTCTGCTGCACCTGCCCCGGATGGAGGGCTACGGCACTCAGGAACGGGTGAAGAACGGCCCGGCGCTGGCCGGCCGCGGCGCCGAAGCCGTGCGAGACTCAATCGTCAAGGAGATCACCGGGCTGCCCGAGCAACTGCGCCGCTCGCTGACCTGGGACCGTGGGACAGAACTGGCCCAGCATGCTCAACTGCGCATCGACACCGGCGTGCAGGTCTATTTCGCCGACCCTCATAGCCCCTGGCAGCGTGGCACCAACGAGAACACCAACGGCCTGCTGCGCCAGTACTTCCCCAAAGGCACCGACCTGTCACGATGGAACGCCGAGGAGTTGGCGGCCGTCGCGTTCACGCTCAACACCAGGCCCCGCAAAACCCTCGGATGGAGAACACCGGCCGAGGCTTTCAGCGAGCATCTAGACTCGCTGCTGAGCAGCAGTGTTGCGACGACCGGTTGAGCCTGAGCTGGCTGCCGGCATCGCTGTGGTGGACCAGTCCCGGCCCTGCCGGGTGCCCGGTGTGTTCGCGTCGCCACAAAGCCATGTCCAAGGCGTCCAGCACGAGCGTGGTCTGCTTGGACAGTGAGGCCGCCCAGCCGACGATCGCCCGGGAGTGAGGTGATCTCAGCGAAATAGTTCGGGGCAATTGGGATTTCTTGGACGCCGGTGGCGACGTTCCGGGCCTATCGGGAGGAGTTGCCGAAGGCCGGAAACAGACGTGGAGCCCCCGGTAGAAGAG
>NZ_BSRQ01000039.1 GCF_030268685.1 Microtetraspora sp. NBRC 13810 | reverse complement strand
AGTTAAGCCTTCCAGCGCCGATGGTACTGCACTGGGGACGGTGTGGGAGAGTAGGTCACCGCCGGACAATTTTTGTCTGTGGGAAAGGGTCGCCCTTTGGGGCGGCCCTTTTCTGCGTTCTGGGGGGTGTTTTCTTCCGCGACAGTTTTTCTCCGCGCAGTTTTCCGTGTGGGGGTGGTTCACGCGTCTGGGATGAAGAGCCGGTCGGTGGGCGCGTCGAGGACGTCGAGCAGTTTCCCGGTGAAGTACACGGTGCCCAGGGCGACCAGCTCGCGTCCCAGGCCGGCGAGGAGACCGGGCGTCAGCTCGTCCTCGCCGACGACGTTCCAGTGCGCGGGAAGAGGGGTGGAGAAACTCAGATGCCCCAGCGCCAGCCGTACGAAGGTGACCGGGAGGCCGGCCAGTTCGGCCACCGCGCCCGGGAGGTCCTTGTGGTCGGGGAGGCAGAGCAGGACGTGGTCGACCGCGCGGTGGCGGGCGCGGGCTACGGCCAGGGCGGTCGCGACACCCTCCCGGTTGATCGCCGAGTCCACCAGGACGGTTGTCGTCTCGTGGCCGGGCACCGGGTGCGTGGACAGGCGGCCGGGCAGGGTCACCGAGCCGAGCACCCGCGCGAGCCGTTCGCCGTCCGGCGGGGCCGCGCCGAGGATCTCCAGAAGGCGGCGGGCCGCGGCGCAGCCGAGCAGCGCGTTCCGCCTGCCGTACGCCGGCGGGAGCAGGCCGTCCAGGGGCAAGCCGCTCGGGAGCAGGCCGTTCGGGGGCAAGCCGTTCCGGAGCAGGCCGTTCGGGATGCCCGCCCGGCCGACGTCCACCCCCGCGTCCACCACCACCGGGTTCACCACGTCCGCGTCCACCACCCCCGCGTCCATCACCTCCACGTCGATCCCCGCCCTGGCGGCGACGGTCCGCCTGACGGCGTCCAGCACGTCGGGGGTCTGCGGGAGGGTGAGCACGGCCCGCGTTCCGGCGGAGACGACCGAGGACTTCTCCCGCGCGATGTCCACCGTGGTGTCGCCGAGGACGCCGACGTGCTCGGCGAAGATCTCCGTCAGGCCGGCCACCGCGGGCGGGAACAACGAGACCTCGTCCCCGCCGCCGCCCATGCCCGCCTCCAGCACGATCGCGTCCGCCCGCACCCGCGCGGCGTGCAGGATGCCGGCGACGGTGAACAGGCCCGACGGGGACAGATAGCCCGGGATGGTCTCGACGCCCGGCATCTCGCTCAGCGCGCGGCCGAGGAGCCCGGCGAGGCGGGCCAGCTCGCCGTCCGGGATCCGGGCGCCGTTCACCCGGACGCGTTCGGCGTTGCCGCGCAGCGCGGGGCTGGTCACCGTGACGACGGTGCGGCCGGCGGCGGCGAGCCAGGCGGAGGCGTAGGTGGCCGCGGTGCCCTTGCCCTTGGAGCCGACCACGGTCAGCACGGGGGCGGGAGCCCTCTCGACGCCGAGGAGGGCGAGCAGGTGGCGCGCCCGGTCCAGGCTGCGCCGGTCCCCGGGGGCCCGCGCCTCCCACTCCGCGAAGAAGACGGCATCCGTGGTCACGCGCGGAGTCTAGTGCCGGGCGAGAGCGGGCTTGCGGGCGGTGGGACGAGTGCCAGACGGGACGGGCTTGCGGGCGGTGGGACGGGGGCGGGGACCTAAGCTGGTCGGGTGATGTCTGAGCACGAGTTGGCTTCTGTGGAAGCGTTGATCCGCGGGCGCGGGGTGGAGTGGGAGATCGATCCCACCCTGGAGAGGATCGCGGCGCTGACCGACATGCTGGCCTCGCCGCAGCGTTCCTGCCCTGTCGTCCACATCGCGGGGACGAACGGCAAGTCCAGCGTGGCGCGGATGGTCGATTCGCTGTTCCGGGCCAGGGGGCTGCGGACGGGGCGGTACACGAGCCCGGAGTTCGAGTCGATGCGCGAGCGGATCTGCGTCGACGGCGTGCCGCTGAGCGCCGACCGGTTCGTGGAGGTCTACCGGGACATCGAGCCCTATGTCGAGATGGTCGACCAGAAGGGCGTGCGGCTGTCCTTCTTCGAGGTGCTGACCGCGATGGCGTTCGTGGCGTTCGCCGACGCGCCGGCCGACGTCGCCGTGCTGGAGACCGGCATGGGGGGCACCTGGGACGCGACGAACGTCGCGGACGGCACCGTCGCCGTGATCACCCCGGTGGCGCTCGACCACATGGCCTACCTCGGCTCCGACGTGGCGACGATCGCCGGTGAGAAGGCCGGGATCATCAAGCCCGGCGCGACCGCCGTCATCGCCCAGCAGGAGATCGAGGCGGCCGAGGTGCTGATGCGGCGCGCGGCCGAGACCGGCGCGGTGGTGGCCAGGGAGGGCCTGGAGTTCGGCGTGCTGGAGCGGGTGGTGGCGCTGGGCGGGCAACTGCTCACCCTGCGCGGGCTCAAGGGCGTCTACGAAGAGGTCTTCCTGCCGCTCTACGGCGCCCACCAGGCGAGCAACGCGGTCTGCGCGCTGGCCGCCGCCGAGGCTCTGACCAGCGGCGACGACCCGCTGGACATCGAGCTGGTACGGCAGGCGTTCGCCGAGACGTCCTCGCCCGGCCGGCTGGAGGTGGTGCGGCGCGACCCCACCGTGCTCGTCGACGCCGGGCACAACCCGGCCGGCATGCGCGCGACGATCGAGGGGATGTACGAGTCGTTCGACTTCGCCAAGGTCATCGGCGTCGTGTCGGTCATGGCGGACAAGGACGTCGAGGGCCTGCTCGAGCTGCTGGAGCCGGTGCTGGAGGAGGTCGTGATCACCCGCAACTCCTCGCCGCGCGCCATGCCGGCCGCCGAGCTGGCCGAGATCGCCGAGGACATGTTCGGCGAGGACCGGGTGCGTCTCGTCGAGCGGTTCGACGACGCGATCGACACCGCGATCGGCCTCGCCGACGCGGAGGGGGAGTTCAGCGGGACCGGCGTGCTGATCACGGGCTCTGTCGCCACCGCCGGTGACGCGCGGCATCTACTGAAGGCGGATCGGCGATGAAGTTCGAGGTCACCCCCGGGATGCGCAGGCTGGGCAGCTCCGTGCTCGGCCTGGAGGCGATCGTCGTGGGGCTGGTCACGCCGGTGGCCATCGCCGTGGGCGGGGTGGAACCACCGGTGGCGATCACGGTGGGCATCGGGCTCGCCGTGTTGTGCGTGCTGGTCGCGGGCATGCTGAAGCGGCCGTTCGCCTACGTCGCGGGCAGCGTGCTCCAGCTGCTGGTGATCGCCACGGGGTTCCTCGTGCCCACGATGTTCTTCCTCGGGGTGATCTTCACGGCCCTGTGGATTACCGCGATATTCGTCGCTCGCCGTGTCGAGGGCGTGACTTCCCGCTAAAGTCGGCGGACATGGCCGTCCCTCCGCTTCATTCCTCCTCCACGGTGGCCACCGGTCCTGCGGGCGTTTCCGGAGCACTGCGTGTCTCCCTGGCGCGCGACGTCGTTCTCGGTCTGCTCATCGCGGTGCTGCTGCCGCTCGCCCTCGTCTCCGTGCCCAACACCATCTCGGTGGTCGCCGGGCTGCTGCCGCCCGACCTGTCCGCCGCCGGCATGATCAAGGCGCACGGCCTGGCCCTGCCGGCGATGGTGCTGACCGTGCCGCTCGCCGCGTGGGCCGTGCTCCGGCTGCCCGCGGCGCCGGTCCTCGTCGGCGGCCTGGCCCTGCTCGCGGTCGCCGAGGCCGTCGGGGGGTACGCCGACTCGGCGGCGCTGGTGGGCGTGCTGCGGGTCGTGCACGGCGTCGGGGCGGGCCTGCTGATCCCGGCCAGTCTCATGGCCGTGTGGCGGCGCGCTCCGGTGCTGAAGGCGCTGTGGGCGGCCTCGCTCGCGTCCGGCCTGCTGGCCGCGCAGGCGCTCGCGCTGTGGCCGCTGGACCAGGTCACCTCGTGGCGGGTCACCCTCCAGCCCTACCCGATGGTGACCGGCGTCGCCCTCGTGCTCGCCGCCGTCTACATGGTGCTGTGGCTGACCGGCGGCGGCGATGACCGTCCCGTGGCCGAGGCGGGCGAGCGGCGGCGGCTCCTGATCGCCGCCGCGCCCGCGGCCGGCATCGCGCTGCTCGCGCTGGGCGCCGCCGGCGACTGGGCCTTCGACCTGGTGAACGGCGTCGCGCTCGTCTCGGTGGTCGCGCTGCTCGTGCTCGCCTCGCTCGGCGCCACCGCGGGCGAGGGCGGCCGGCCCGCCGCGCACGCCTTCGTGGCGGTGGGCGTCGTGGTGCTGCCGACCGCGGCCCAGGTCACGTTCGTGGAACTCGGCGGTCTCGGCGGTCCCGGCCTGTCGGGGCTGTGGCTGCCGTTCGGCGTGGCGGTGGCGGTGGCGGCGGTCGCCGCGATCCTGACCGGGCGGGTTCCCGAGCGGTCGTCCGGCCGCCTGCCGTACCTCGGGCTGCTCGCGGTGGTCGGCGGGCTGTGCGCGGTCCGGTTGATCGTGCCCGTGCCGCAGGGGGGTCCGCTGATCCTGCCGTTCGCGCTGGTGGCGGGGGGTACGGCGGTCGCGCTCACCGCGGTCCTGCGCACCGCGCGCACCGGCGCCGCGCTGTTCGCGCTCGCCCTGTGCTTCCCGGCGATGCTGGCCGGTTTCCTGCTCGGCTCGGGCATCCAGGTCCCCCGGGTCCGTACGGCGGGCAGCCCGCAGGCCATGGTGGACGCGTTCGTCGACTCGCTGCACCTGTGGGCGCTGGCCGGCGGCTTCATCCTGGTGGCCGTGATCGTTCTCGGCGCTGTGCTGGGCCGCCGCAGGTCCGCGCCGGGGACGCACGCGGCGGCGTCCGGCGTGCCCGAGGTGCCCCGGCCCGCCGGGCCGGAGTGGCCGGGGGAGGACGACGACGAGGACGCCGGGCACGACGCCGACTGGGAGGGGCAGCCGTCCGCCCCGGAGCTGCCCTCGGTGCCGCCGCCCACGCCGTCGCCCGAGGGTTCTCCGAACGGCGGGCACCAGGAGCGCTGAGCGTGCGCGGAAGCCGAGCAGGTGGGCCGAACCCGGTAAGCTTCGCGCGACGATCCGCATTCGCGAGACTTTCATCTAAGGAGAACTCCAGTGACCGAGCGCACTCTTGTCCTGATCAAGCCCGATGGCGTGGCGCGCGGGCTCATCGGTGACGTGATCGCGCGCGTCGAGCGCAAGGGCCTCAAGGTCGTGGCGATGGACCTGCGCACCCTGGACGAGGAGACCGCCAAGGCGCACTACGCCGAGCACTCGGAGAAGCCGTTCTTCGGCGAGCTGGTCGACTTCATCACCTCCGGCCCGCTCGTGGCGCTGGTGCTGGAGGGCCCGCGGGCCGTCGAGGCGTTCCGCGCCCTGGCCGGCGCCACCGACCCGGTGAAGTCGGCGCCGGGCACCATCCGCGGCGACCACGCCCTGGAGATCGGCGAGAACGTCGTGCACGGCTCCGACTCGCCCGAGTCGGCCGCCCGGGAGATCAAGATCTTCTTCCCGGACCGTTTCTGAGCGTGCCACACCGTCCTGAGAGGGGCGCCGGTCTCCCGGCGCCCCTCTTTCGCGTTCCGGCAGGTGGTGCGAAAGCGACAACAAGATTTTCCTGAGGCTGGACGCCTCATTGCTCAATGGGGCGGGTACGTCACGTTACGATTCGAATGCGATCTGTGACTGTTCGCGAACGACGTACGGAAGGCCTCCTTCCTCATGGGTAGCAAGCTCGCTTTTCTCGGCCGCGACATGGCGGTGGATCTCGGCACCGCCAACACGCTGGTCTATGTGCGGGGGCGGGGCATCGTGCTGAACGAGCCGTCCGTCGTCGCGATCAACACCACCACCGGCAAGATCGTGGCCGTCGGCATCGAGGCCAAGCGCATGATCGGCCGGACGCCCGGCAACATCGTCGCGGTGCGCCCGCTCAAGGACGGTGTCATCGCCGACTTCGAGGTGACCGAGCGGATGCTGCGCTACTTCATCCAGCGGGTGCACCGCCGGCGTGGGTTCGCCAAGCCGCGCATCATCATCGCGGTGCCGAGCGGCATCACCGGAGTGGAGCAGCGCGCGGTGAAGGAGGCCGGATACCAGGCCGGCGCGCGCAAGGTCTACATCGTGGAGGAGCCGATGGCCGCGGCCATCGGAGCCGGCCTGCCGGTGCACGAGCCGACCGGGAACATGGTGGTCGACATCGGGGGCGGCACCACCGAGGTGGCCATCATCTCCATGGGCGGCATCGTCACCAGCCAGTCGATCAGGGTCGGCGGCGACGAGCTTGACCACGCGATCATCACTTTCGCCAAGAAGGAATACTCCCTGATGCTCGGCGAGCGCACGGCCGAGGAGATCAAGATGGCGATCGGCTCGGCCTGCCCGCTGGACGAGGAGAGCCACGCGGAGGTGCGCGGGCGCGACCTGGTCAGCGGCCTGCCGAAGACGATCGTGGTCTCCGCCTACGAGATCCGCAAGGCGACGGAGGAGCCGGTCAACGCGATCGTCGACGCCGTCAAGACCACGCTGGACAAGTGCCCGCCCGAGCTGTCCGGCGACCTGATGGACCGGGGCATCGCGCTGACCGGCGGCGGCGCGCTGCTGAAGGGCATGGACGAGCGGCTGCGGGACGAGACGGGCATGCCGATCCACCTGGTGGACAACGCGCTCGACTCCGTCGCCCTCGGGTCGGGCAAGTGCGTCGAGGAGTTCGAGGCGCTGCAGCAGGTGCTGGTGCCGGAGCCACGGCACTGATGCGTGACACCCGCCGGGCCCGGCTCGTCCTGGGGCTCCTGCTCGCGACGGCCCTGGTGCTCATGACGGTGGACCACCGCGCGGGCGTGGGGTCGCCACTCGGCGCGCTGCGCGGGGCGAGCTCGTCGGTCTTCGGCACGGTCGAGCGGGCGGGCGCGGCCGTGATCCGCCCGTTCGGCGACCTCTGGCGTACCGTCACCGACGCGCCGCGCGCCCAGGACCTCCTCGGTGACCTGCGCGCGGAGAACGAGCGGCTGAAGGGCCAGCTCGCCGCGCAGCGCCTGGACCGGGAGCGCTCGGAGGAGCTGCGCCGCCTGCTCGGGCTGGCCGGCACCGCACAGTACAAGATCGTGACAGCGCAGGTGATCGCCAGGCGGGGCACCCCCGGCTTCGAGGACGCGGCCGAGATCGACGCCGGCACGGCCGACGGGGTGCGCGTCGACATGACCGTCCTCAACGGCCAGGGCCTGGTCGGCAGGGTGGTGCGGGCCGGGACGTCCACCTCCACGGTGGTGCTGCTCAGCGATCCCGCGTTGTCGGCGGGCGCCCGACTGGAGGGCGGGAACGAGATCGGCGTCGTCAACGGCGTGGGCGAGGAGGGCGGCCTGGTGCGGTTCCGGCTGCTCGACTCCACCGCCCCGCTCACCGCGGGCGCCCGGGTCGTCAGCTTCGGCTCCCAGAACGGCTCGCCGTACGTGCCCGGGGTGCCGATCGGGGTGATCGAGCGGGTGGAGGCCACGCCGGGCGAGCTGACCAGGACCGCCTACGCCCGGCCGTACGCGGATCTGAGCGCGCTCGACGTGGTCGGGGTGGTGGTCGCCGGGCCGCCGCGCGATCCGCGGGACGCGGTGCTGCCGCCCCGGCCGAAGAAGCCGGTGGAGCGCGGGACCGGGACCCCGGCACAGAAGCAGGCCGCGCGCGGCGAGGAACGGGCCGCCGCCGACGGGAGCACCGGCGGTGTGCTGACGCCGCCCGCCGCCCCGTCCGGCACGGGCGAGCCTCCCGCGGCGCGCGGCCGGGAACGCGGCCCCGGCGGCTACCCGGGGCGGGACACTGGTCGGGGCACCGGTCGGGGCACCGGGCGCGACACGGGCCGGGGCACCGGCGGCTGGGACCGGTCCTACGAGACCCCCGGCTTCGGCGGCCCCGCCGCACGGGACGAGAGCCGGGGGCAGGCCCCGGTGCGCGAGCCGGTCAGGGGCCGTGACCCGGTGGTGCGGGGCGAGGGCGTCTACGACGGCGGGCGGTGGCCCGCGAACGGGCCTTACTCGGCGCCCGGCGGCGACGCCGGGCCGTCGCGCGGCACCTCGGATTGGGGCGGGGCGCCCGGTGGCTACGACGGCGAGTACGGCTATGAAGAGGGGAACGGCGAATGATCGTGGCCGGGCTGCTCCTGGCGGCGATGTTCCTGCAGGTGATCGTGGTCAACCGGTTGCCCCTGCCGTGGGAGGCGGGGCCGGACCTGGTGTTGCTCGTGGTCGTCGGCTGCGCGCTGTTCCGCACCGCCGTGCAGGGGGCGGTGATCGGGTTCCTCGCCGGGCTGGTGGTCGACGTCATGCCGCCGTCGGCGCATCCGGTGGGACAGTACGCGCTGGTGCTGTGCGCGGTCGGGTTCGCCGCGGGCCGGGCGGGGGAGCGGGGCCTGCCGCAGGTGCCGGTGGTGATCGGCTGCGCCGTGGGCGCGCCGCTGCTGGCGCTCTGCGTCGGGGCGCTGCTCGGCGACCCCCGGGTCAGCCTGTCGTCCCTGGCGGTCACCCTTCCCGCCGCGATGGCCTACAACCTGGTG
This sequence comes from Microtetraspora sp. NBRC 13810, assembly GCF_030268685.1. Classification (GTDB taxonomy): domain Bacteria; phylum Actinomycetota; class Actinomycetes; order Streptosporangiales; family Streptosporangiaceae; genus BSRQ01. The sequence goes on along the minus strand of NZ_BSRQ01000039.1, from coordinate 23,077 downwards.
GCGGCGCCGGTGGTGGTGTGGACCGTGGTGCGCCTGCTCGGGGAGCGTCCGGTGAGACGGCGGCGGCTCGGGTTCGCCGTGCGCAGCAGAACATGAGACGCCGTCGCAGCTAGGCGTCACAGGTAAGGGTCGCGGGGAAAACGGGGGACGGGAATGGCGTCGATGAGGGCCAGGCTGGTCGTGTTGCAGATACTGGTCATCTCGCTGCTGGCCGTACTGGCCGTCCGGTTGTGGCAGGTCCAGGTGATGCGCGGGCCCGAGTTCGTCGAGGCCGCCACGGAGACCAGGACCCGGGCGGTGGTGGTGCCCGCGGTGCGCGGGCAGATCCTGGACTCCGCCGGGCGCCCGCTGGTGCGCAACCGCACGGCGCTGGTGGTGTCGGTGGACCGCACCCGGCTGGTCCGGCTGAACGACCGCGGCGAGGCCGTGCTCCGGCGGCTCTCCGCGGTGCTCAAGGAACCCGTGGCGCACCTGCGCCAGCGGCTCCGGTCGTGCGGCCCGGGCGTGACCCGGCCCTGCTGGCCGGGCTCGCCGTACCAGCCGATCCCGATCCACGACGACGTGTCCACCCGGCAGGCGTTGCAGATCCTGGAACGGCAGGAGGAGTTCCCCGGGGTGACCGCCGAGATCCAGGCGGTGCGGGAGTATCCCTGGGGCAGCTCGGCCGCGCAGGTGCTCGGCTACCTCCAGCCGATCACCCAGCAGGAGCTCGACCGGCGCAAAGGGCTGGGCAAGGGGGCGTTCTCCGGCGTGGACGTGATGGGGCGCGACGGCCTGGAGTCGGTCTACGACGAGGCGCTGCGCGGCACGCCCGGGCTGCGCAGGGTCGCGGTGGACCGGCTGGGCAAGGCCATCGGCGTGGAGCAGCAGGTCGCGCCGGTGCCCGGGGACACGCTGATCACCAGCATCGACGCCAAGGTGCAGCACATCGTGGAGCGGGCGCTCGCCGACGCGATGAAGTCGGCGCCCAGGGCGGACGGCGCGGCGGGCGTGGTGCTCGACCCGCGCAACGGCAGGGTCCTCGCCCTGGCCAGCGCCCCCTCCTACAACCCGGCCATCTGGACCGGCGGCATCTCCGAGAAGGAGTACACCGCGCTGCTGTCCGGTTCGAAGGGGAAGCCGCTGGTGTCGCGGGCCATCAAGGGCGAGTTCGCGCCCGGCTCCACGTTCAAGATCTCATCGGTGGCGGCGATGCTGCGCGACGGCTACCCGCTGAACGGCAAGTACGACTGCCCCGGCTCCTTCATGGTCGGCAACCGGCCGTTCAACAACTTCCGCGGCATCGGCCTCGGCGTGCTCACGCTGCACACGGCGCTGGTGAAGTCCTGCGACACCATCTTCTACCGGGCCGCCTACGAGCAGTGGCAGCGCGACGGGGGCATCAAGCCCAAGCCGACCGCCAAGGAGCCGATGGCCGCCATGGCGCGCGCGTTCGGCTTCGGCACCAGGACCGGCATCGACCTGCCCGGCGAGTCGTCCGGGCGGATCCCCGGCCGGGCCTGGAAGGAGGAGCTGTGGACCGCGACCAAGGACACGAGCTGCAAACGGGCCAAGACCGGCTACCCCGAGGTGGAGAAGGAGAGCCCCAGCCGGGCCGCCTTCCTCAAACGGCTGGCCTACGAGAACTGCCTGGAGGGCAACCAGTGGCGGGCCGGTGACGCGGCCAACTTCTCCATCGGCCAGGGCGACGTGCTGGTCACGCCGCTGCAACTGGCCAGCGCCTACGCCGCGCTGGTGACCGACGGCCAGGTGCGCAGCCCGCGCGTCGGCTGGGCCCTGATGCGCCCGGACGGGAAGCTGGTCAGGCGGATCGAGCCGCCGGTGCGCGGCAAGTTGCCGCTGAGCCGGAAGGAGCGCGTCTACATCAAGAACGCGCTGAGCGAGGTGCCCTCCGACGGCACCGCGGCCGGCGCCTTCGGCGGCTGGCCGATGGACCAGGTCCGGATCGGCGGCAAGACCGGCACCGCGGAGGTCTACGGCAAGGAGGACACCGCCTGGTTCGCGTCCTTCGCGCCGACGAACAACCCGAAGTTCGTCGTGGTCGTCATGATCTCGCAGGGCGGGATGGGCGGTTCGTCCGCGGCGCCCGCCGTACGGAAGATCTACGAGGGGATCTTCGGCCTCGGGGCACAGCCCGCCGCCCCCGCGCAGCCGGGCGCCGCGCCGGTGCCGGCGCGGGCGGCGCTGCCCGACCGGCGGCCGGCGACGAGACTGCCGCTGATCAAGCCGGACGGGACCGTGGGCGAGTGATCCAGATGGACCGCGCATCGGTCATGCGCAGAAGGTCTCTCGCCCGCAGGGCGGTGGACCCCTCCTCCCCGGTCTGGCGGATGGACGGCGTGCTGCTGGTGGCGGTCGCCGCGCTGTGCGTGATCGGCACGATGCTGGTGTGGTCCTCCACCAGGACCTGGGCGCCCGGCGCGACCGGCCTGGTCAAGAAGCACCTGCTCAACGTCGCCATCGGGGCCGCGCTGCTGAGCGCCGCGGCGATGGTGGACCACCGCTGGCTGCGCATCTACGCGCCGATCATCTACCTGGTGACCCTCGGCGGCCTGGTGCTGGTGATCACCCCGGTGGGTTCCACGATCAACGGGTCGCACTCGTGGATCGTGCTCGGCGGCGGGTTCGCCGTGCAGCCCTCGGAGTTCGCCAAGGTCGGCCTGGTGCTGCTGCTCGCGATGCTGCTGGCCCAGCCGGTCGAGGGCACCGGGCGGCCACGCGGCCTCGACGTGGTGTTCGCGCTGCTGGCCACCGGGATCGCCGTCGGGCTGGTGCTGCTCCAGCCCGACCTCGGTACCGCGATGGTCCTCGTCGTCATCACGATGGGCGCCCTGGTGATCGGCGGCGTGCGCAAACGCCTGGTCGTGCTGCTCGCGCTGGCCGCGCTGGCCGCCGCCGCGGCGGTGTGGTTCCTCGACCTGCTGGAGCCGTACCAGGTGCAGCGGTTCACCGCCTTCCTCACCCCCTCCACCGACCCGCGCGGCGTCGGCTACAACAGCACCCAGGCGCTGATCGCCATCGGCTCGGGCGAGATCTTCGGCAAGGGGCTCTTCGAGGGCGGCCAGACCACCGGCAGGTTCGTCCCCGAGCAGCACACCGACTTCATCTTCACCGTGGCGGGGGAGGAGTTCGGCTTCCTCGGCTCGGTGACCGTGGTGGCGCTGCTCGGCGTCGTGCTGCTGCGCGGGGTGCGCATCGCCCAGCAGTGCGAGGACAGGTTCGGCACCCTCGTCGCGGGCACGCTGGTGTGCTGGCTGGGTTTCCAGACCTTCGTGAACATCGGCATGACGGTGGGTATGATGCCCATCACCGGCCTGCCGCTGCCCTTCGTCTCCTACGGTGGCACCGCGACCTTCGCCAACATGATGGCGATCGGCCTGCTCCAGGCGATTCACATCCGGGAGCGGCCCTACTGACCGGATGAGAGCGATCCTCAGGGTACGGATCCCCGCTCTCACTACCGTTTCCCCAGAAAAGCGAACATCCTGGGAACGAAAGCGGTTCGGGGGCTGAACACGCGATGACTGAGGAGTCGTGATGCCGGATCGACCGACTCTCCTCGACGAGAGCCAGGAGGCTGCGCTGACCGGTCGTGCGCTGGAAATGCTGCGCGCGGCCTTCCCGGACTACCGGATCGTCTACGGGGGCGGGCGGTGGGCCGCCGCGGCGGCCGGTGATCCGCCCACGGTATGGTTCGCGGACAGTCCGAGCAGTCTGTGCGGGCAGCTCTTTCTAGCACAGCTGACCAACGGCGGCAGGATCGTCCCCTTCACGCCGGAGGCCCGGTGACATCCCGATCCATCCGTCCAGAAGGGCGCGCGGACCGTTCGGTGCTCTCGGCTGCGACGATCATCAGAGAGCGCGCCCTCGCCGACCTGCACGGCCTGCCGGCCACCGCCGAGGTGGTCCACCGGATCGCCGAGGAGATCCACGCCTGCTGGCCGCAGGCGTCCAGGTTCAAGTGCTTCCGGCTGGCGCAGGGCTGGACCGTGGAGGAGGCGATCGAGCGCTTCCACGGCATGTGCGACCGGGAGGGCGTCAAACGGCGCGGCCTCACCGAGCGTTCCTGGCGGGAGTGGGAGGCGGGCGCCCGGCCCGACCGGGAGTACACCGACCTGCTGTGCCGCCTGTTCGAGACCGGCCCCGTGCAACTCGGCTTCGCCCGCGACTACACCCCCGAGCACCTGCGCGCCCGTTCGGCGCCGCAGCCCGACCCGATCACGCTGGCCGCCGACGAGGCCGGCGCGCACGCAGAGCAGGCCGAGACGAGCGAGCTGGGCGCGGGGGCGCTGGAACGGCTGCGCGCCGAGGTGGTCTGGGTCGGCAGGCGGTACGTCTGGGAGTCGCCGCTGCCGCTGTTCGTGGAGATGCGCGCGTTGCAGGAGCGCACCCGCAAGGCGCTGGACCGGCGCGTCCACCCCGGCCAGGCCAGTGAGCTGTACTTCCTCACCGGCGCGCTGTGCGGGCTGATGGCCAACGTCAGCATGGACCTCGGCCGCCGCATCCCCGCCGACACCCTCGCCAGGGCCGCCTGGACCTACGGCAGGGTGGCGGGCCACCCGTCGCTGATGGGCTGGGCGCGCGGCATGCAGTCGCAGGTCGCGCTCTGGGACGACCGCTACCACGACGCCCTCGGCTACGCGGAGGACGGCCTGGAGCACCTGTCCGCCGGCGCCGGAGGCGTCCGCCTGCACATGTTACGGGCCCGCGCCTGCGCGATGCTGTCCCGCCGCACCGACGCCCTGGAGTCGCTGCGCCGCGCCGAGGACGCCAGGGCGGCCGGAGAGGGCGACGAACTGCACGACGAGATGGCCGGCGAGTTCGCCTTCCTGCCGGCCAAACAGCACTACTACGCCTCCGTCACCCGGCTGCACCTCGGCGACTCCGCCAAGGCCATCGAGGAGGGCCTGACCGCCCTGGACCTCTACGCCCGCGACGACGCCCAGAACCGCTCCTACGGGTGCGAGGCGATGGCCAGGGCCCACCTGGTGATCGCCCACCTGCTGGAGGACGACCCCGGGGGCGCCGACCAGGCCGTCGCCCCGCTGCTGGCACTGCCGCCGGAACGCCGGATCAGCAGCCTCGCCGCCACGCTGGACGACGGGCGCTCGATGCTGGCGGCCCACCCGGGCGGCGAGCGCACGGCCCGCCAGATCGAGAGTTTCTGCGCCGTAGGGCTGCCGCAGGCCGCCCCGGCCCTGACCGAAGGGAACAGGCGATGACGATCGCCGCAGGGGACGCAGTCATCCCCCGAGTCGCCGCGGCGCTCGATCAGGCCTGCCGGAGCTGCGGCCTGGACCCGGCGGGGGCCACGCTGCTGCGCACCTTCGCCAACACGGTCTATTTGCTGCCGGTGGATGGCGTCGTCGTCCGCCTCGCCGAGGCGACCACGCCGGGCAAGTACGACCGGCTGGTCACCTCCGTGCGGGTCACCCGGTGGCTCGCCGAGCACGGCTATCCCACGGTCCGGCCGCTGGAGGTACGCCAGCCGGTCGCCGCGGAGGGGTTCCTGGTGACCTTCTGGCACCACGAGAGCGACCCGGGCGAGCAGGAGCCGCCCGAGCCCGAATGCCTCGGCCCGATGCTCCGGCGGCTGCACGACCTGCCGCCGGTCCCCTTCGAGCTGCCGGTGTACGACCCCTTCGGATCGGTGCGCAGGGCGATCGAGGCCAGTCGCGTGCTGAGCGCGGCGGATCGGGGCTGGCTGTTCGACCGCTGTTCCGCCCTCGCCGAAACCTACTACGAACAGCTCACCTTCGCCCTGCCGTACGGGCTCATCCACGGTGACGCCCACCGGGGGAACGTGGTCCGCGCATCCGGGCGGGTGCTGCTGTGCGACTGGGACTCGGTGAGCGCGGGGCCGCGGGAGATCGACCTGATCCCGACGTTGCAGGGCACCAGGTTCGGGTTCACCGGTGCGCAGCGGGACGCGTTCTGCCGGGCGTACGGCTACGACGCCTCCCTGTGGGACGGGTACCCCGTGCTGCGCGACATGCGCGAGATGCAGACGCTCACCGCGGTGCTGCGCAACGCGCACCGTGACCCGGGCGCGCACCGGGAGCTGGAGCACCGGCTGGCGTCGCTCCGCGCGGGCGACGACCGCCTGTGGCACCCTTTCTAGCCGCTACCCTGAAAGGCATGTCTGTCGAGTCGCTGTTTCCCCGCCTGGAACCGCTGCTGCCCAAGGTGCAGAAGCCGATCCAGTATGTGGGGGGTGAGCTCAACTCGACCGTCAAGGACTGGGACGACGCACAGGTCCGCTGGGCGCTGATGTATCCCGACGCCTACGAGGTGGGCCTGCCCAACCAGGGTGTGCAGATCCTGTACGAGATCCTCAACGAGCTCCCCGAGACGCTCGCCGAGCGCACCTACGCGGTGTGGCCCGACCTTGAGGCGCTCATGCGCTCCGAGGGCGTGCCGCAGTTCACCGTGGACGCACACCGGCCGGTGCGCGCCTTCGACGTGCTCGGCCTGTCCTTCTCCACCGAGCTCGGCTACACCAACATGCTGACCGCGCTCGACCTCGCCGGCATCCCGCTGCGCGCGGCCGACCGCGGCGAGGACGACCCGATCGTGCTCGCCGGCGGCCACGCGGCGTTCAACCCCGAGCCGATCGCCGACTTCCTCGACGCCGCCGTGCTCGGCGACGGCGAGCAGATCGCGATCGCGATCACCGAGGTGATCAGGGAGTGGAAGGCCGAGGGCCGTCCCGGCGGGCGCGACGGGCTGCTGATGCGCCTCGCCGAGTCGGGGGGCGTCTACGTGCCGAAGTTCTACGACGTCGAATACCACCCCGACGGCCGGATCAGGCGGGTCGCGCCCAACCGGCCGGGCGTGCCCTGGCGGGTGCACAAGCACACCGTGATGGACCTCGACGAGTGGCCCTACCCGAAGAAGCCGCTGGTCCCGCTGGCCGAGACCGTGCACGAGCGGTTCAGCGTGGAGATCTTCCGCGGCTGCACCCGCGGCTGCCGGTTCTGCCAGGCCGGCATGATCACCCGCCCGGTCCGCGAGCGGTCGATCGAGACGATCGGCGACATGGTGGAGGCGGGGCTGCGCGAGTCCGGGTTCAACGAGGTCGGGCTGCTGTCGCTCTCCTCGGCCGACCACTCCGAGATCGGCGAGGTCGCCAAGGGCCTGGCCGACCGGTACGACGGCACCCAGACGGGCCTGTCGCTGCCCTCCACCCGGGTGGACGCGTTCAACATCGACCTGGCCAACGAGTTCTCCCGCAACGGCCGCAGGTCCGGTCTCACCTTCGCGCCCGAGGGCGGCTCGGAGCGGATGCGCAAGGTGATCAACAAGATGGTGTCGGAGGAGGACCTCATCCGCACCGTCACCACCGCCTACGGCCAGGGCTGGCGGCAGGTGAAGCTCTACTTCATGTGCGGCCTGCCCACCGAGACCGACGAGGACGTGCTGGGCATCGCCGACCTGGCCAAGAAGGTGATCAAGGCGGGCCGGGAGGCGACCGGTTCCCGCGACATCCGCTGCACCGTCTCCATCGGCGGCTTCGTGCCCAAACCGCACACGCCGTTCCAGTGGGCCGCCCAGTGCGAGGCCGACGTCGTCGACCGCCGCCTGTCCGCGCTCAAAGCCGCGCTGCGCGGCGACAAGGAGTACGGCAAGGCGATCGGCTACCGCTACCACGACGGCAAGCCGTCCATCGTGGAGGGCCTGCTCTCCCGGGGCGACCGCCGGGTCGGCGAGGTCATCAGGGCCGTGTGGGCGGCCGGCGGCCGGTTCGACGGCTGGAGCGAGCACTTCTCCTACGAGCGCTGGATGCGCTGCGCCGCCGAGACCGGCATCGACATCGACTGGTACACCGTCCGCGAGCGCGAGGAGAACGAGGTGCTCCCCTGGGACCACCTCGACGCCGGCCTCGACCGCGAGTGGCTGTGGCAGGACTGGCAGGACGCGCTGGGCGAGGGCGAGGTGGAGGACTGCCGGTGGACCCCGTGCTACGACTGCGGGGTCTGCCCGACGATGGGCACCGAGATTCAGATCGGTCCCACCGGGAAGAAGCTCCTTCCGCTCACCGTTCTGTGACACATTCCGGCGCTCGGTCCGGCCGCCTCCGGCCACCCCGGCGGCGGCGGTGGGAATCCGGTCTGGCCAGGGCCTTATCCTGGGATGAACAGACGTGACGCGCACCGTGACGTAGGGCTTCGATAAGGAAGGACGACAGCACACTGAAACCTGTTCCCGACGGACTTCCGCCCGCACCCGTGGCGCAGCGCCTTCGCGTGCGCTACGCCAAGCGCGGTCGCCTGCGCTTCACCAGCCACCGTGACATCTCACGGGCCGTCGAGCGCGCCGTCCGGCGTGCCGGCATCCCGGTGGCGTTCAGCGCGGGATTCACCCCACACCCGAAGATCTCCTATGCGGGGGCGGCGCCGACCGGCGTCGCGAGCGAGGCCGAATACCTTGAGATCGGCGTGACGAGACCGTGTGACCCCGAGGGGCTGCGCGCCGGGCTGGACGCATCGCTGCCGCCCGGTCTCGACGTGCTCGACGTCGTGGAGGCACGGGCGGGGAGCCTGGCCGACCGGCTCGAAGGCTCCGACTGGGAGTTGAGACTGCCGGGGGCGGACGCCGGCCTCGCCACGGTCGCGGTGGAGAAGTTCCTCGCCGCCGATCTCGTGGAGGTCGAGCGTCTGACGAAGAAGGGAATGCGCCGCTTCGACGCGCGGGGGGCCGTGCTGAGCCTGGCGGTGCTGGAGGGAACAGAGGGAACAGAGAGAACAGCAGGTCAGACGCCGGGACGGTCATGTGTCATACTTCGCATGGTCGTACGGCACGCAACTCCTGCCGTTCGACCCGACGATGTTCTCACGGGTCTTCGTCTTGTGGCCGACTTCGCGCCGCCGTCACCCCCCGAGGTGACCAGGCTGGCGCAGGGACCGCTCGATGCGAGCACCGGTGAACCCGCCGACCCGTTCGACCTGGACCGCGATCCGACGCGCGGCGGCGAACCGGGCCTGACGGAGCGCGTCGTCGGCGACCTATAGGACTTGGCGCCGGTTCTCCACGGAGCACCGGCGGACAACTGAGACGAGAGCTCCCGTGCGGCGCGGCGACGTGCCCGGGAGCTGACGGGAGAACGCCCGCATGCTCGACAACGAGCTCATCGCCGGGGCCGACGGCCCACAGGGCGACACAACAGAACAGCAACCAGTGAAGACAGTCCGCCGCCGCGCGGCGAGCCGACCGGCGGGTCCCCCGCCGGAGGAGGCCGAGCGCGCCGCGGGACTCACCGACACCCCTGCGCAGCCCGACACCCCTGCGGGGCCGGGCACCGCTCCGGCGCCGGAGACGGCTCCGGACACCTCCCAGGTGGCCGCCCCGGCCCCTGAGACGCCGGTTTCCGGCGCCTCGGCCGCCGAGGCCGCGGCGCCCGGGACGGCACCGGCTCCCGACGCCGGCGCGGAGCCCGAGGCCGCGCCCAAGCGCGCCACGAGGCGCAGGACGGCCTCGACGGCCACCACCACGGGCACCACCCGGCGCACCCGTACGAGCAAGAAGGCGCAGGCCGAGGCCGCCCTCGACGCGCCCGGGACGACGCCGCCCGCGAGCGGCGCGGAACCCGTCGCGGACACCACCGTGGACACCACGGCGGGCACCACCGTGAGCACCGCCGCGGACCTCACCGCGGGCACCGCCGCCGAGCCCGTCGGGGCCGAGGCGGTCGTGGCCGAGGAGCAGCCGGTCAAGCGGCGGCGGAGCCGTAAGAAGGCGGAGACGGTGGAAGAGCCCGCGGTGGACCGGTCCGCCGGTGCCGCCGCGCCCGCTGGGACCGGTGTGCCCGGTGGCGCCGTGGCGGGGGAGAGCGCCGAGCTGGAGGCCGCGCTGCCCGAAGAGGAGCCGCTGGACGACGAGCCGCCCGGCGAGGACCTCGACGTGGAGCCGCTGGGCCGTACGGCGGGTGCCGCCGACACGCGCGGCGGCGTCGGCGACGCCGAGGACGCCGGGGAGGACTTCGGCGAGGACTTCGAGGACGACGAGTCCGAGCGGCCCGGGCTGCTCGCCGACCCGTTCGGCCTGACCGCCCCGCGCCGGCCGGCCTCCGCGCCCGCGGTGAGCTTCCAGGCGCCCTCCGCGGTCTTCACCCCGCTCTTCCAGGCTCCCGAGCCGTTCGCCGCCGACCCGTTCCGGCAGCAGCCGCCCGCGCAGCCCGTCCGTGACGAGTCCTCGCACGAGGAGGACGCGCAGGCCGAGGACGCCGAGCTCGCCGAGGACGACGACGACATCGAGAACGACCAGGACTCCGACGGCGACGAGGCCGGCGGCCGGCGCAGGCGGCGCAGGCGCGGCGGCCGGGGCCGGGGCAAGGCGCGCGACCGCGACGACGCCGAGGACGGCTCCGAGGACGACGACGGGGCCGACGCAGCCGCTGAGACGGATGACGACGGCGAGGACGAGAGCGGCCCGGCCGCCGAGCAGGCGGGCGACGAAGGGTCCGCCGGTTCGCGGCGGCGGCGCAGGCGGCGCAGGCGCGGCGGCGACGACACCGCCGAGCCGACGCCCGACGACCCGCCGAACACCGTGGTGCGCATCCGCGCGCCGCGGGCCGGGCGCACGTCGATGGACGAGGTGCAGAGCGTCCGCGGCTCGACCCGCCTGGAGGCGAAGAAGCAGCGCCGCCGTGAGGGGCGCGAGCTGGGCCGCAGGCGTCCGCCGATCATCACCGAGTCGGAGTTCCTGGCCCGCAGGGAGTCGGTCGAGCGGGTCATGGTCGTCCGCAGGCAGGGCGGCAGGACCCAGATCGCGGTCATGGAGGACGGCGTCCTCGTCGAGCACTACGTCGACCGTGAGGCCAGCCAGTCCTACGTGGGCAACGTCTACCTCGGCAAGGTGCAGAACGTGCTGCCCTCGATGGAGGCGGCGTTCGTGGACATCGGCAAGGGCCGCAACGCCGTGCTCTACGCGGGCGAGGTCAACTTCGACACCGCCGGCCTGGAGGGGCAGCCCAAGCGCATCGAGTCGGCGCTGAAGTCGGGCCAGTCGGTGCTGGTGCAGGTCACCAAGGACCCGATGGGGCACAAGGGCGCCCGCCTGACCTCCCAGATCAGCCTGCCCGGCCGGTACCTCGTCTACGTGCCGGACGGCTCCATGACCGGCATCTCGCGCAAGCTGCCCGACAAGGAGCGCGCCCGGCTCAAGAGCATCCTGAAGAAGGTCATGCCGGAGAACGCCGGGGTGATCGTCCGCACGGCCGCCGAGGGCGCGTCGGAGGAGGAGCTCGGCCGCGACGTGGCCCGGCTGTCCGCGCAGTGGGAGAACATCCGGCGCAAGGCCAAGTCGGCCAGCCCGCCCGAGCTGCTCTCCTCCGAGCCGGACCTGACCATCCGCGTGGTCCGCGACGTGTTCAACGAGGACTTCTCCTCGCTGGTCGTGGCGGGCGAGGAGATGTGGGACACCGTCGACGAGTACGTCAAGTACGTCGCGCCGCACCTCGCCGACCGCATCACCCGGTGGGAGGAGGGCGGCGACGTCTTCGCCGCCTACCGCATCGACGAGCAGATCGCCAAGGCGCTGGAGCGCAAGGTGTGGCTGCCCAGCGGCGGCTCCCTGGTCATCGACCGCACCGAGGCGATGACCGTGGTCGACGTGAACACCGGCAAGTTCACCGGCCAGGGCGGCAACCTTGAGGAGACCGTCACCCGCAACAACCTGGAGGCGGCCGAGGAGATCGTCCGCCAGCTCCGGCTGCGGGACATCGGCGGCATCATCGTCATCGACTTCATCGACATGGTCCTGGAGAGCAACCGCGACCTGGTGCTGCGCCGGCTGCTGGAGTGCCTGGCACGCGACAGGACGAAGCACCAGGTCGCCGAGGTGACGTCGCTGGGTCTGGTGCAGATGACCCGCAAACGGGTCGGACAGGGCCTGCTGGAGGCCTTCTCGACGCCGTGTGAGTGCTGCAACGGCCGCGGGCTGCACGTCTCCACCGAGCCGGTGGAGGGCAGGCCGGAGCCTCGCGGCACCCAGGGCAAGATGGCGATCGAGAAGGCCGTGGCCGACAAGATCTCCAAGAACGGCGACGGTACGGCTGTCGCGGCCGGGGACCAGAGCGGACGTGATACCGTGACCGATGCGCTTGACGATGTCCCGGCACCCGGATCCGCCGAGGACGACCAGGCAGCACAGACCTCAGGCAGGGGGCGGCGACGCTCCCGCCGAGCCAAGTCGTCCGACTAGGGATACCTCCCTGGCGGTCGACGCCCGATGTTCCGTCCGGTTCGACCTGGGCAGCCGGAATCCGGTACCCTAGTCAATCGGTGCGTCCGGTGACGCGCCCTGTTCGCGCGCCTACCCGGTTCGTCGGTCATCAGTGACGGTAGCCGGATGCGGGGCGCAGCATCCAGCGAGCAAGAAGCAGAAGAAGGGTTCCGCGGTGTACGCGATCGTTCGTTGCGGCGGCAGGCAGCAGAAGGTCTCCGTCGGTGACGTCCTCGAGGTGGACAAGGTCGCCGGTGAGGTCGGTTCCACGGTTTCGCTGCCGACGGTGCTCGTCGTCAACGAGGGCGACGTGACCACCGACGCGGCCAGGTTCACGGTCTCCGCCGAGATCCTCGGTGAGACCAAGGGCCCCAAGATCAGCATTCTGAAGTACAAGAACAAGTCGGGCTACAAGAAGCGCCAGGGTCACCGCCAGCGGTACACCCAGGTGAAGATCACCGGCATCGACCAGGCCTGAGTTCGGGAGCATTGCGAGATGGCACACAAGAAGGGCGCGTCGTCCACCCGGAACGGCCGCGACTCCAAGGCCAAGCGCCTCGGCGTGAAGCGCTTCGGCGGCCAGTTGGTCGGCGCCGGCGAGATCATCGTCCGGCAGCGCGGCACCCACTTCCACCCGGGCGACAACGTCGGCCGCGGTGGTGACGACACGCTGTTCGCGCTCATCGCGGGCCACGTGGAGTTCGGTGTCAAGCGCGGCCGTCGGGCCGTGAGCATCGTCCCGGCCGCGGAGTAGATCCGCACCGGCAGACGTTCGTAAGCACAGGGGTGGATCGCCTTCCAGCGATCCGCCCTTGTGCGTTGTAGAGGGCATAACGCCCACGGAGGAAGAGGCACCAGATGGCGGAGTTCGTGGACCAGGTCGTCCTGCATGTCAAAGCGGGTGACGGCGGACACGGGTGCGCCTCGGTGCACCGCGAGAAGTTCAAGCCGCTGGGCGGGCCGGACGGCGGCAACGGGGGCCGGGGCGGCGACGTGATCCTCCAGGTGGATCAGAACACCGCGACCCTGCTCGACTACCACCGCCGCCCGCACCGCAAGGCCGCCAACGGCAGGCAGGGCGAGGGCTCCAACCGCGACGGCGCCAACGGCGACGACGTGGTGCTGACCGTGCCCAACGGCACCGTGGTCAAGGACGGCCGCACCGGGGAGGTCCTGGTGGACCTCGTCGGCGCGGGCACCAGCTTCGTCGTCGCCAAGGGCGGTCACGGCGGGCTCGGCAACGCCGCGCTCGCCTCGGCCAAGCGCAAGGCCCCGGGCTTCGCGCTGCTCGGCGAGGCCGGCGACGAGCTCGACGTGGTGCTGGAGCTGAAGACCGTCGCCGACGTCGCGCTGGTCGGCTTCCCGAACGCGGGGAAGTCCTCGCTGATCGCCGCGCTGTCGGCCGCCCGTCCCAAGATCGCCGACTACCCGTTCACCACGCTGATCCCCAACCTGGGCGTGGTCACCGCGGGCGACACCGTCTTCACGGTCGCCGACGTGCCCGGCCTGATCCCCGGCGCGTCGCAGGGCAAGGGGCTGGGGCACGAGTTCCTGCGGCACGTGGAGCGCTGCAACACGATCGTGCACGTGCTGGACTGCGCGACGCTGGAGCCGGGCCGCGACCCGCTCAGCGACTTCGAGGTGATCGAGGCCGAGCTGGCGGCGTACGGCCTGCTGGAGGACCGGCCGCGTCTCGCGGTGTTCAACAAGGTGGACGTGCCCGAGGCGCGTGAGCTGGCCGAGCTGGTCCGGCCGATGCTGGAGGAGCGCGGGCTGCGGGTCTTCTCGATCTCCGCGGCCAGCCACGAGGGTCTGCGCGAGCTGTCCTTCGCGATGGGCGAGATGGTCGCCGCGGCCAGGGCCGCCGCGCCGGTGGAGGAGCCGACCCGGATGATCATCCGGCCCAGGCAGCTCGGCGACGCCGGTTTCGCCGTGCGCCGGGTGGACGAGAACACCTTCCAGGTCACCGGGGAGAAGCCGGAGCGGTGGATCCGGCAGACCGACTTCAACAACGACGAGGCCGTCGGCTACCTCGCCGACCGGCTGGAGCGGCTCGGCATCGAGGAGGAGCTCGTCAAGGCGGGGGCCACGGCCGGCGCCGAGGTGGTCATCGGCTCGATGGAGAGCGGCTACATCTTCGACTGGCAGCCGACGCTCAACGCCGAGGCGGTCCGGATGGGGCCGCGCGGCTCGGACAACCGGCTGGGAGGCGTTCAGTGACCGTACCCGCCGGGGTGGACCGCGGGCTGATCCGCGACGCGGCGCGGATCGTCGTCAAGGTGGGCTCGTCGTCGCTCACCACCGCGCAGGGCATGATCGACGTGGACCGGGTGGACGCGCTCACCGACGTGCTCGCCGCCCGGCACGGCAGGGGGACCCAGATCGTCCTGGTGTCCTCCGGGGCGATCGCGGCCGGGCTCGGCCCGCTCGGGCTGCCGGCCCGCCCGCGCGACCTCGCCACGCAGCAGGCGGCCGCCTCGGTGGGCCAGGGCGTGCTGGTCGCCCGCTACACCTCCTCCTTCGCCAGGTACGGCGTGCGGGTCGGCCAGGTGCTGCTGACCGCCGACGACATGATGCGCCGCTCGCACCACCACAACGCCCAGCGCACCCTGGAGCGGCTGCTGGAGCTGGGCATCATGCCGGTGGTCAACGAGAACGACACGGTCGCCACCGACGAGATCAGGTTCGGGGACAACGACCGGCTCGCCGCGCTCGTGTCGCATCTGATCCGCGCCGACGCGCTGGTGCTGCTGTCGGACGTGGACGCGCTCTACGACGGCGACCCCCGGCGTCCCGGCGCCCGTCGGCTGGCCGAGGTGCGCAGCCCGGCCGACCTCGTCGGGGTGGAGCTCGGCGGCACCGGCGGCAAGGTCGGCACCGGCGGCATGGTCACCAAGGTGCAGGCGGCCAGGATCGCCACCGGCGCGGGCGTGCCGGTCGTGCTCACCGCCGCAGCGCACGCCGCCCAGGCGCTGGCCGGCCAGGACATCGGCACCTTCTTCCACCCTGACGGCCGTTTCCCCGGCACCCGGCTGCTGTGGCTCGCGCACGCCACCACCGGGCGCGGCCGGCTGCACCTCGACGGCGGCGCCGTGGAGGCCGTCGTCGGCCGGCGCAAGTCGCTGCTGCCCGCCGGGGTGACCGCGGTGGAGGGCGACTTCGCCGCCGGGGACCCGGTCGACCTGTGCGGCCCGCGCGGCCGGGTGGTCGCCCGCGGGCTGGTCAACTTCGACGCGGGGGAGATCCCCGGCCTGCTCGGCCGCTCGACCAGGGAGCTGGGCAGCTCGCTCGGCCCCGAGTACGAGCGGGAGCTGATTCACCGAGACGACATCGTCATACTGGAGTCCTACCACTAGGTCTGGAGCGAGGCATGTCCGACGCAGACGAGTTCCGACGCGTGGCCACGGCGGCCAAGGAGGCCGCAGCGGAGCTCGCCCCGCTGCCGCGCGCGCCCAAGGACGCGGCGCTGCGCGCGATCGCCGACGCGCTCGTGGCGCGCTCGGCGGAGATCGTCGAGGCCAACGCGCTGGATGTCGCCAAGGCGCGCGAAGACGGCACGGCCGAGACGATGATCGACCGGCTCCGCCTCGACGCCGGGCGGGTCGAGGCCATCGCGCAGGCCGTGCGCGAGGTGGCCGACCTGCCCGACCCGGTCGGCGAGGTGGTGCGCGGCGGCACCCTGCCCAACGGGCTGGAGCTGCGCCAGCTCCGGGTGCCGATCGGCGTGGTGGGCATGATCTACGAAGGCCGTCCCAACGTCACGGTGGACGCCGCGGCGCTGTGCCTCAAGAGCGGCAACGCGACCCTGCTGCGCGGCTCCTCCAGCGCCTACCACTCCAACGTCACGCTGGTGGCGGTCATGCGGGACGCGCTCGCCGGGACGCGGGTGCCGGCCGAGGCCGTGCAGCTCGTGCCCGGGCGGAGCAGGGAGTCGGTCAAGCACCTCATGCGGGCCCGCGGCCTGGTGGACGTGCTGATCCCGCGCGGCGGCGCGTCGCTGATCAACGCGGTGGTGGAGGAGTCGTCCGTGCCGGTGATCGAGACCGGCGTCGGCAACTGCCACGTGTACGTCGACGCCGACGCCGATCTGACCCTGGCCCTTTCGATCCTGCTCAACGCCAAGGTGCAGCGGCCCTCGGTGTGCAACGCCGCGGAGACCCTGCTGGTGCACGAGCGGGTGGCCGCGGAGTTCCTGCCGCGCGCCCTGGCGGCGCTGGCGGAGGAGGGCGTGACGGTGCACGGCGACGCCCGGGTCGCGGAGTTCGGCGACGTCGTGCCGGCCACCGAGGACGACTTCTATACCGAGTACGTCTCGCTGGACATCGCCGCCGCCGTCGTCGGCTCGCTGGAGGAGGCGGTGGCGCACATCAGGAAGTACGGCTCGGGGCACACCGACGCGATCGTCACCCGGTCCCAGCCGGCCGCCCGCAGGTTCGTGTCGCTGGTCGACTCGGCGGCGGTGGCGGTCAACGCCTCCACCCGGTTCACCGACGGCGGCGAGTTCGGCTTCGGCGCGGAGATCGGCATCTCCACCCAGAAGCTGCACGCCCGCGGCCCGATGGGGCTGCCCGAGCTGACCTCCACCAAGTGGGTGTACACCGGCGAGGGCCACCTGCGCACGGCGACCGGGACCGTCATCGCCGCAAGCGGAGAGTAATCATCGCGTGTCGCTCCGCGAAAACCCCTGGTAGGGGTATTTGACTGAGCGGTATGGAGATTGTGGTCGCACTGGGCTTCGCCGCGGCGGTGCTGTTCGGGGCTGATCGCCTGTTGCTCTGGCTGGAACGCCGGGGACATGTCAACTGGCGGCGCACGGCCCGTCCCGACCTCACCGCCGAGCCCAGCGCGCGGCTCGACGCGCTGCTCGCCGACGTGGGGAGCCGGTCGTGAGGCGGATCGCGTATGACGTCGCCGCCCTGGTCGCCCGGCTGGTGGTCGGCGTGGTGTTCCTGGCGCACGGCCTGCAGAAGGCCGGCAACGGTCTCGACGCCACCGCCGCGTCGTTCCGCGAGTCGGGGGTGCCGCTCGCGCACCTCTCGGCGGCCTTCACCACGGCGGTCGAGGTGGCCGGCGGCGCGATGCTGCTGTTCGGCCTGCTCACGCCGCTGGTCGGGGTGGGGTTCCTGCTGATCACCTTCGGCGCGGTCGCCTTCGTGCACGGCGCTAACGGGATCTTCGCCAAAGAGGGCGGCTGGGAGCTGATCGCCGCGCTGGGCGCGGCGGCGCTGCTGCTCGCGGCGGGCGGCGCCGGCCGGTTCAGCCTGGACCACCTGCTCTTCGGGCGCAGGGGGGCGCGGTCGGGGGAGGCCCTGCCGTACGCGGCTCCGGGCGGGCCGCTGCGCGATGCGCACGCCCCCGTGGGCCCCCAGGATTCGCCGTACGCGCCGCCGCTCGACCTGCCGGCCCGTGAGGAGGGCGGAAACAAGGAGGGTTGAGCTTTCAACGTTCGGCGTGCCGCTCCGGTGTGGGGCGGGCTGCTGCACTAGGGTTAGGGACCCTGTGGAAGCGCCGGGCGAGGAGGAGGTGTGGGCAAGCTCCGTCGAGTCGGCCCCTACACGCTCCTTCGTCGTCTCGGCCGGGGCGGGATGGGCGAGGTCTACCTCGCCGACAGCCGGCGCGGGGAGCGGGTGGCGGTCAAGCTGCTCCGCGACCCGCTGAGCGACAGCGATGACGCACGCCTGCGTCTCGAACGCGAGGTGCGCGCCCTGCGCCGGGTCGAGAGCCCTTACGTGGCGAGGGTGCTGGACGCCGACCTGATCGGCGAGCGGCCCTACCTCGTGATGGAGCACATCGACGGCGACACCCTGCTGGAGCGGGTGCGCCGCAGCGGCCCGTTCGGGCGCGCCGAACTGGTCGCGCTCGCCCAGCGGATGGCCGTCGCGCTCGCCATGATCCACGCCGCGGGCGTGGTGCACCGCGACCTGAAGCCCGCCAACGTGCTGCTGGGGCCGGACGGCCCGATCCTGATCGACTTCGGCATCGCCCATATGCTGGACGCCACCCGGCTCACCATGACCGGCACGTTCCTCGGCACGCCCGGTTACGCCGCGCCGGAGCTCTTCGCCGACGAGCCGGTGGGCGAGCCCGCCGACGTGCACGCCTGGGCGGCGACGGTGGCCTTCGCCGCCACCGGCCGGCCCACCTTCGGCCGTGGCACCATCGAGGCGCAGATGTACGCGATCCTCAACGGCGAGGCCGACCTCGCCGGGGTGCCCGCGGCGCTGCTGCCCCTGATCAAGGCGGCGTTGAACCGCACGCCGTCCAAGCGGCCGACCGCCGCCCTCCTGGCCGACCGTCTCACCCGTCTCGCCCGCGCCACCGCGATCCCGGTGCTCGACGACGCGGGCGGCGCGGCGGCCGCGGTCGTCGGCGCCTCCGGCGAGCCGCTGGCCGCGCCGCACCTCGACGCCGCCCCCGCCCGGCAGGCCGCCGCCCGGTCCGCCCGGGAGACCCCGGCCGGGCAGGCCCACCACTCGATGCCGGAGACCGGTCAGCGCCGCCTGGCGGAGGATCCGGCGCACCGGCGCGGCCCGGAGGACGGCCACCGCCGCACGGCCGAGGAGGCGGCGCCGCGCCGCGCGGAGGACTCCCAGCCGGGACAGCGGCGCACGTCCGAGGACTCCCAGCCGGTGCCACGACGGGCGGCGGAGGACTCCCACGGGTCGCAGCGTGGCGCGGAGGATTCGCACGGGTCGCGGCGGGCGGCGGAGGACTCGTACGGGTCGCGGCGGGCGGGGGAGGACTCGTACGGGTCGCGGCGGGCGGGGGAGGACTCGTACGGGTCGCGGCGGGCGGGGGAGGACTCGTACGGGTCGCGGCGGGCGGGGGAGGACTCGTACGGGTCGCGGCGGGCGGGGGAGGATTCGTACGGGTCGCGGCGGGTGGTGGAGGAGCAGGCGGGGCAGGGGCGCAGGCGGCCGGCTTCGGCGCCGCCGCGGGGCGGCAGGAACGGTCCGGCGCGGCGGTCCGGCGGGCCCACGCAGGCCGGGACCCCCGCGCTGATGGTGCTGGCGGTGCTCGCCGTGCCGTGCGTGGTCGGGTCGGTGATCTGGCCGCCGGCCGCCTTCGGGGTGACCGGGCTCAGCACCGTGCTGGCCCGGAGCGCGTGGATGGGGCACTGGATGGTGCGCAACCACAGGACCCGTGGGGCGCGGTGGTCGCGCAGGGTGCTCGGCTTCCCCTTCGCCTTCACCGCGTCCGCCGTGAGCGCGGTGGCGTGGCCGGGGGTGCCCGCCGCCGGGGCGGCGGGACTCAGCCTCTGGGCGGCCGCGGGCGCCGATCTCGGCCCCGGCTGGTGGGACAAGCCGGGGCCCGTCACCCTCGCGGGCGTCGTGTTCGGTGTGGTGTGCGGCTGGATCGTCGGCCGCGAGGTCGAGCGGGTGGGATCGGCCCTACCGGGGCTGCGCAAGGAGGGGTTGCGCGCCTTCGCCGTGCTCGGCGGCTTCGTCGCCGTCTGCGCGGCGGCCGTCCGCGCCATCGCGCTGCTGTTCTGACGTGTTCTGGCGTGTTCTGGTTCGGGCTGGTCCGTCTGACCTTGCTGACGGCCCGCGGGGATCGGTCGCGCACTGCCGCGTGGCCGATCGGAAGCACGCCGCGGGGGGTCGGCTCCGTCAGTCTCCGTCGGCTTCCGTCAGCTCCCGTCCCGGCGGGCGAAGCGGTTGAAGATGCGCTCTCCGGCGTGCACGGCGCCCTCGGCCACGTCGCGCAGGACGCCGATGAACGGGTCCTGGGACTGCGACCACGACTCGCGGTAGGAGCGGGCGGCGGCCCTGATCTCTTCGCTGATGCTGGCGTCGGCGTCGTCCGCCCGGCGCGGATAGGTGCCGCCGACGATCAGCTCGTACTCGCCGCCGCGGCGCCACTTGTCCAGCTCGGCGACCCGGGAGACGGCGAACGGGTGGGTGGTGCCCAGCAGGTTGAGGACCTTGAGGAACCCGTCCCGCACGTCGCCGGCCGTGTCGTACTCGCGGGCCTGGTCGAGGAACGCCTCGATGTTCATCTCGTGCAGGTGGGAGCCGCCGGAGAGCTTCATCAGGGCGCGCAGCGCGGCCTCCGGGTCCTGGCCGCAGAGCAGGCCGCCGCGGTCGGCGGAGAGCTCGGACTTGCGGTACCACTCCTCCAGGCCGGCCACGATCGCGCGCAGGCCGATGTAGCCCAGCGGGATCCAGGCGACCCGGGAGGCGAGCCGGGTCAGGATGTCCAGCATGGTGCGGTAGACCGCGTGGCCGGACAGGATGTGCGCCGTCTCGTGGCCGATGACGAAACGCTGCTCCTCCTCGTCCATGAGGTTGAGCAGGCCCGTCGTGACGACGATGAAGGGGTCGTCGAAGCCGATCGCCTTGGCGTTGACCGTGGGATCCTGCTGCACGTAGATCTCGGGGATCCGGTGCAGGTCGAGGATGTAGGCGGCGTCGCGCCCCATGTCGTGCAGGGCGCGGAACTGCGTGTCGCTGGTGCGCACGGCCGACGCCATATAGATCAGGCGCAACCGGCGCTCGCTGATCAGACCGGACATCTGCTTCAGCACCGTGTCGAACCCGCTCAGCGAACGCAGCGCGACCAGGGCGGACCGGTCGGCGGGGTGTTCGTAGGCACGGGACGAGATGCCAGGTAGTTGTACGCGGTTGCGATCCGGGGTGGTCGTCATGCCCGGCATGCTACGTCGGGGAGACCCGGGACGCGCGAGCGCCGCGGGTGAGGGGGGTGTCAAGGTTCTGTGTGCCATGAGCGTAAGGTCCGTTTCATGATGAATGCGCCGAACGGCCAAGGGAAACGGCGGCTGGGCGTTATGGGAGGTACGTTCGACCCGATTCACCATGGGCACCTGGTGGCGGCGAGTGAGGTGGCCCACCATTTCGACCTGGACGAGGTCGTCTTCGTGCCCACCGGCCGGCCGTGGCAGAAGGCGGAGCAGGCGGTGACCGCGGCCGAGGACCGGTACCTGATGACGGTGATCGCCACCGCGTCCAACCCGAGGTTCTCGGTGAGCCGGGTGGACCTCGACCGCCCGGGGCCGACCTTCACCATCGACACCCTGCGTGACATAGCCAGCCAATACGGGCCGGATATCGACCTTTACTTCATCACGGGCGCCGACGCCCTCGCCCAGATACTCTCCTGGCGAAACGTCGACGAACTCTTCACCATCGCGCATTTCGTAGGCTGTACCCGTCCGGGTCATGTGCTGCGGGACCCGGGGCTTCCCGACGGGAAGGTCAGTCTGGTGGAGATTCCGGCACTGGCGATCTCCTCTTCGGAGTGCCGTCAGCGGGTGGCGTCCGGAGAACCGATCTGGTATCTCGTGCCAGACGGGATCGTGCAATACATCAATAAACGCGGGCTGTACCGGGAACCCTCCTAGTGACAGCAGCGACAACAGGAGGACAGACCCACATCGTGACCGCATCCGAAAGAGCCGTCCAGCTCATCCGGGTCGCCGCCGAGGCGGCCGCCGACAAGCTGGCCGATGACATCCTCGCCTACGACGTGAGCGACCAGCTCGTCATCACCGACGCGTTCCTGCTCTGCTCCGCCACGAACGACCGCCAGGTCCGGGCCATCGTCGACGAGATCGAGGATCGCCTGAGGATCGAGACGGACGCCAAGCCGGTCCGTCGTGAGGGGGAGCGCGAGGGCCGCTGGGTGCTCCTCGACTTCGTGGACATCGTGGTGCACGTGCAGCACGAGGAGGACCGGACCTTCTACGCCCTGGAGCGGCTGTGGAAGGACTGCCCGGCCATCCCGCTGCCCGACGCCGTGCGTCAGGCCGCCGTCCAGCGAGCCCGCGGGGCCGCCTCGTGAGGCGACCGCGACTTCTCGCCCCGGCGGCCGGCCGATGAGCCGCCGTGTCGTGTGCTGGCGCCACGGCCAGACGCTGTGGAACGTCGAGCATCGGTTTCAGGGCCATACCGACATCGCGCTCGACGAGACGGGGGTCGCCCAGGCGGCGCGGGCCGCCTCGCTGCTCGCGTCCCTGCGCCCCACCATGATCGTCTCCTCCGACCTGAGCCGCGCGGCCGACACCGCCGCCGCGCTGGGCAGGCTCACCGGGATCGACGTGGTGGCCGACAAGGACCTGCGTGAGCGCGGCGGTGGCGAGTGGGAGGGGCTCACCCGCCAGCAGATCGCCGAGCGCTGGCCGCGCGAGTACACCGCCTGGGAGGCGCCCGGCGGCGAGCCGGTGCCCGACGTGTCGGAGCGCGTCTCCGCCGCCATCCGCCGGTGGGCCGCCCGGCTCGACGAGGACGGCCTGCTCGTGGTCGTCTCGCACGGCGCCGCGCTACGCCTGGGCATCGCGGGGATGCTGGGGCTGCCGGAGTCCCTGTGGCCGGCCCTAGGCGGCCTCGGCAACTGCTCGTGGTCGGTGCTGGAGGAGGGCCGCAAGGGCTGGCGCCTGCTGGAGCACAACGCCGGCACGCTGCCCGAGCCGGTGAGCAGCGACGACAGCCCGGAGGCCGCGGAAGACCGCCTCTGACCCCGTCGTGCGGCCTGCGCCCAGCCCTCCGGCCGGTGCCGGGCGCGAGGCCGTACGACGGTCGATTATGCGTAGGGCCGCCCGGGCCTATATGCTTCCCGAGCGTCGTGAGCGAGAGTGCTCGGGCGGCGATCAGGGGCTATGGCGCAGTTGGTAGCGCGCCTCCATGGCATGGAGGAGGTCTGGGGTTCGAATCCCCATAGCTCCACACACGGTGACGACGAGTTCGTCCCCTTCGACGGTGACGGTGGCGGTCTGCCCCGGGCGGAGCTCGCCGTACAGGATCTTCTCCGACAGCGAGTCCTCCAGCTCGCGCTGGATGGTCCGGCGCAGCGGCCGGGCGCCCATCACCGGGTCGTAACCCCGGTCGGCCAGCAGCTG
>NZ_BSRQ01000038.1 GCF_030268685.1 Microtetraspora sp. NBRC 13810 | reverse complement strand
CGAAGACGACGCACCGGCTGCCGGCGGCGAGCAGCTCAGGGATCTGGTAGTGCCACATCCCGCTGTTGAGCGCCCAGGCATGGGCGAACACGAAAGTGCGACCGCCGGGCCGGCCCGCCTCCGCGTGGAACAGGCGGGTTCCGTCAGAAGCCTCGAAGAACGGCATGTCACGACTCCTCTTCTGTAGTGGGAACCCGCTCATCGTGCCGCCCCAGGGCATCGCGAAGCGAATACCTGAGAGGTACTCGTCTCCGATCCACCGGCGTCGCTATTGTCCGTTTCATGACACGTGTGGCCGTTGGGCTCCTGATCCGCCGGCGGCGGGGTCTGGCCCGCCGAAGCCAGATGGATCTGGCCCACGAGATCGGCGTCTCGCCCCGCCACCTCAGCTTCGTCGAGCTCGGCAAGTCCAGGCCCAGCGCCGGCCTGCTGCTGGCGATCGCCCGGCATCTGGACGTGCCGCTTCGCGAGCGCAACGACTGGCTGCTGGCCGCCGGCTACGCCCCTCGCTACCCCGAGACCTCGCTCACCGAGCCCGCCCTGGCCCGCGTCAGGCGTTCGCTCCAGGTCCTGCTCGACGCGCACGATCCTTTCCCCGCCGCCGTGATCGACCGGACCTGGAGCGTCCAGCTCACCAACCAGGCCGCGCGCCGACTGGTCTCCGCCATCCCGGCGGAGGTCCGCGGCGTGCCGACCAACATCTTCCGCACCGCGCTGCACCCCGCCGGGCTCGCCCCCCGTACCAGGAACTTCCCACAGTGGTCGGCGTACCTGCTGTGGCAGCTCGACCGGGCCGTCGTCCGGAGCCAGGACGCGGCCCTTGCCGCCCTCGCCGACGAGGTCGCGACCTGGCCATCCATCCCCGCACGCCGGAACTGGGGGCGCCTGTCGGCTGAGGAGGGCGACGACCCCGTCGTCCCGTGGCGGCTGGAAGCCGGTGGTGCGGAACTGTCCCTCATCACCACCATGAGCAGGTTCGGCACCCCGATGGACGTCACGATGTCCGAACTGTCCATCGAGCTGTTCTTCCCGGCCGACGAGGCGACCGAGGCCGCTCTACGCCGTCACGCCCGGACCGGTTCCTGGTGACCGCAGTCGCACAGGCGATCCTGCGAACGTGTGCCGCTTCCACACGGTCTCGACCTCTGCTGGACAACGTCGAGGGGGCCGCCGTTTCAGCGTTGCGGAGACGCGCGGGGGCCACCAACGTGGCCTGCCGGGATAGCGGTGTCCACGCCCGGCCGTGTGCAGGGACACTGCGATGTGCCGAAGCGGCGGCGTCGCGGGCCACGCCGGCCACCGCTGAGGCGGCGTTGACATGGCCGTGGGCACCACCCGGGGAGGCGGCCCACCTGCTCCCACGACGGCGTGGACGCCCCACGCCTTGTCCGACCACCCCTGAAGCGGACGGCTGATCACAAAGCTGACGACATGCGATGAGGGCGTGACGGCATGATCGCGGCTCCCCTGTGGCTGTGAGCCCGTACACCGGCCGGGCCCGCCTGGGCTACGACCGTGCCCGCGTGCTGCTGGGGAAGTACGCCGGACTCGACCTCCACCAGCTCCGCCACTCCGCCGCCACTCACCTCGGCGACGCCGAAGTTCCCCTGCAGCTCATCATGGCCAAGACCCGGCACAAGAGCCCCGCATGCCATGCGCTACACCCGGCCAGGCAGCGCGAAGCAATCGCCGCCGTCACCGAACACCTCGCCCCACCCGCCGACGCCACTAACCAGCAGGAACATCCGGCCGGGGTGTCTTTCTCCCGTATTCCGGCTGCCCCCTTGGTGGAACGAAACCCACGCTAAGCCCGTTCCTGCAGCTCACCCATAGGGGCGAAGACCTCCGGCGTAGGTCTGTTAGCGTGCGTTTCCGTCCTATTGCACAGCTGCGTCAGTGGACTTGGCCGAGAAGTTCGATCTCGACGGCCAGGACGCCGAGGGCTTCATTCTCAGGGCCGTAGATGCGGCGGATGTTGGCGAGTTGCCGGGCGCGGGGGGTGGGGTTGACCCGTTCGGAGCCCTCGGCATCGAGCATCTCCTCGAAGGAGGTGTAGCGGACCTTGTCCATGAGCGCGTGGAACCGTCGTCCGGGATCGGCCTTGGCCGTCCGGTAGAGCGTGTGCCGCAGGGCACGCACCTTGTCCGAGGGGCGGTGGGACTAGCCGACATATCGACACTCACCGGGCCCCCGGGCAGTGATCGCTTAGCCAGGGAACACCGCCAGCACATGACGTCCACAGCAGGCGCCAAGCCTCCGAAGACTCCTGGTGCCCACTCTTCTCACATATGTTTGAACGATAGTTCTAGTTGTACTATCGTTCAAGTAATCACAGCGAGGGAGGGCGTCATGCCAGAAGTCACGACCCGGCGTGCGGGAACGCGTGAGTGGGCGGGCCTGGGATTGCTGGCGCTGCCGACGGTGCTGCTTGGCCTGGATGTCACCGTGCTGTATCTGGTCTTTCCGAGCATGGCCGAGGCGCTGGACCCGTCGGCGACACAGACGCTGTGGATCATGGACGCCTACGGGTTCTTCATCGCCGGGTTCCTCATCACCATGGGCACCCTGGGTGACCGGATCGGGCGGCGTCGCCTGCTGGTGATGGGAATGGCCGCGTTCGCCGCAGTCTCTGTGTTCGCAGCCTTCGCCCCGAGTGCCGAGCTGCTGATTCTCGCCCGAGCGCTGCTGGGGGTCGCCGGGGCCACGCTGATGCCCTCGACGCTGTCGCTGATCTCGAACATGTTCGCCGATGTGCGTCAGCGCGCGGTCGCGATCGGGGTCTGGGCGACGATGTTCGCCCTGGGCATGGCCGCCGGCCCCGTTGTCGGCGGCGCTCTGATCGATACGTTCTGGTGGGGAGCGGCGTTCCTGCTCGCCGTCCCCATCGCGGTCGTCGTGCTGGCCGGGGCAGGGGCGCTGCTGCCCGAGTATGCCGACCCGCAGGCAGGACGCCTCGACCTGGTCAGCGTCGTCCTGTCGCTGGCCGCGATCCTCCCGGTGATCTATGCGATCAAGCACGCCGCAGCGTACGGCCTCGACCTCAGCACTGTGATCCTCGCCGTACTCGGCACCGTAGCCGGGGTGGTCTTCGTGCGTCGCCAGCGCGGCCTGGCCTCGCCGCTCCTGGATGTCACGCTGTTCACGAGCCGGGCGTTCTCCGTGGCGCTGGCCGTGCTGCTGATCGGGCTGGTTGGGGTGGGCGGAACCATGTACCTGGTCACCCAGTATCTCCAGCTCGTCGAGGGCCTGACGCCGTTCGCGGCGGGCCTGTGGATGGGGCCGCCCGCTCTGGCGATGTTCGCCGCAGCGATCGGCGCACCGCTCATCGCCAGGCGGGTGCGTCCCGGCCTGGTCATGGCGATCACGCTCGGCCTCTCGGTGATCGGCTACGCGCTGCTGGCCACCGCGGGCACCGGGGATGCGGTGATGGTGGTGGCCGGGTTCGCGTTCGTCTACCTCGGCCTCGGCGCGATCGCCGCTCTCGGCACCGAAATGGTCGTCGGCGCCGCACCGGCCTCGAAGTCCGGATCGGCCGCCGCGATGTCCGAGACCGTCCAGGAACTCGGCATCGCCGTTGGCGTGGCCGTCCTCGGCAGCCTCACCACCGCCCTCTACACCGCCCGCATGGCCACTCCTGCGGACGTCTCGCCCGAGATCGAGGGGTGTCTCACTGAGAGCCTCTCCGGGGCGTTGTCGGTCGCCGATCAAGTGCCCACCCAGGTGGTACAGGAAGCGCAGCGGACGTTCACCAGCGGGGTGAACATCGCCTCCGCCGTGGCCGGTGTCGCGATCGTCGCAGCGGCTGTGCTCTGCCTGACGGCATTACGGCACGTGCGTCCACTCGGGGAGAACCAGCACGACGAAACGGAGTAGCGGTGATCTGCTCAACTACCCTGGAACACACAGGAGGAGAGCATGAACGACGAGAGCGAGCACATCGATGGGCGCAAGGCCCGGGGCAATAGGCGCCGCGCCGAGATCATCGACGCCACCCTCGCCATCGTCACGCGGGACGGTGCCGCGGGCGTCACCCACCGCACCGTCGCCAAACAGGCCGGCATCACCACCAGCCTGAGCACCTACTACTTCGCCACCCTCGACGACCTGCTCGTCGCGGCCCTGTCCAGCGTCGCCGACACCTACACCACGTGCATCCGCCAGATCATCGACGGCCCCGGGGACAAGCTTCGTGGCCTGGCCGAGCTGATCGCCGAATCCGCCGGCCCCGGCCGTGAACGTGCCCTGGCCGAGCGCGAGCTGTCCACCCTGGCAGCTCGCCGCCCGGCACTGGCGCCCGTCGCCCGTCGTTGGCGGGAGAACATCGCCGAGCTCGCAGCCACCCTCACCGACGACCCCGAGGCCATCGCCGCACTCGTCGCCGCCTCCGACGGTCTGTGCACCGCCATCCTCATCGACAACGCCCCCGCCGATACCGACTATGTCCGCCGAATCCTGACCCGCGCCATCCACGCGCACCGCGATACGGTCGTCTCTTGAACGAGCTGACGGTGATCCACAGCGAGCCCGAAGCAAGACGAGCGGGCTTCCCTGCGGGTGTAGGACGATCTTTCGCACGTGGCGTCTGCGGGCGAGTTCTTCATGCGCGCGAGCGGCGCTCGTCCAGTGGGAACGTCGCGGCGATGGCATGACCAGCATCTCACTACCGGCCAGTACAATTGTGGCATGGGTGATTCCCGGAGTACTGTCATGGGCCGCCCCAGGGAATTCGACATCGACGAGGCGCTGGAGCGCGCCATGCAGGTGTTCTGGGAGCGGGGATATGAGGGGGCAACCCTCTCCGATCTGACCGGGGCCATGGGGATCACCAAGCCGAGCATGTACGCGGCTTTCGGCAGCAAGGAGCAGTTGTTCCGCAGGGCACTGGATCGCTACATCGAGGGGCCGGCCTCCTACGCGACGCGTGCCCTGGCAGAGCCGACCGCGCGAGGGGTGGCCGAGGCGCTCCTGCGTGGAGCGGTTCGGACTACGACCCTTTCCGAAAGCCATCCTGGATGCCTGACAGTGCAGGGCGCGCTGGCGGCAAGCGACGGAGGTCGACCCGCGCACGATCTGCTTGTCGGCTGGCGGAACGATGCGGGCCTACGCCTTGAGGAGCGCTTCCAGCGCGCCGTCGACGAGGGCGACCTCGCGCGCGACGCTGACGCAGGGCGACTGGCCCGATACATCATGACGGTGGCATTCGGCATCGCTGTCCAGGCCGCCGGCGGCGTCGGTCACGACGATCTCCAGGACGTCGCCGACACGGCACTGCGTAGCTGGCTGCCATAGCGGGCGCGCGACTCCTGCGCCTCCAGTCCTTGGTCCTCGTGGCTGTCCTGCTGCCACTCGTCGAGAACGCCGCCGTGGCCGGCGGCGTGGGGCTTGTCGTATCGGGTGCGATGGGCCTCATCGCCTTCGCGGTTGCCGTACTCATCCGCATCCGCGGGCTCGCGGCCTTCGGGGTCCGCCGTGCGAAGCCGCGCCACTTCGTTGTCGCCGCGGTGCTCGGCTTTGCCGCGTACGTGCTCGGTACGATCGTCGCGGTCATCTACATGCCGTGAGCGGCGACACGCAGAACGTGCAAACGAGCTACCAGGCCGCTGCCGCAGCCAGTTGGTGGTCGCTCGTCCTCGCCCTCGCCGGGGCCGTGAGGAGATCCGCCGGCGCGGGTGTGTCGGCGGTGCAGCGCGTGAGGACTGCGGGCCCGTTCCTTCCGCGTCACGGAGCCCGGCGCATGTCCGTGCGATGGCGGGCGCGAACCGGCGCGCTGCACTGACGCTGCTGCGGTGTCGCATCCCGGAGCGCGACACTCCCGACTTATGTACCGCTAGGAATAGAAGTAGCGAGGCCGAAGTTGTCCCCTCCAGCGATGGCCGCCGCGACGAGGGCGCGGAAGGGCGTCGCGAGCCATCAGCACCCGAATACAGCCCCGACCCGGGGGCGACAGAAAGGCCATCATGCCTGACACCGACCCGCGCAACATCGAGGCGCTCAACGCCCATGAGCCCGACCGCGTCGCGGTCGTCACCGGCGCCAGCCGTGGCATCGGCGCGGCCATCGCCGACCGCCTCGCCGCCGACGGGTACACCGTCGCCGTTCACTACCGCCAGGACTCGGCCGCCGCGGCCGGCGTCGTCGAAAAGATCATCGCGGCCGGCGGCGCGGCGTTCCCCTTCGCCGCCGATCTGGCCGCACCCGACACCGGCACCGCGTTCTGGGCCGCCTACGATGAGGCTGCGGGCTCACTGCGCGACGCTCCCGTGCGGGTGCTGGTGAACAACGCCGGGGTCGCCCTGCACGGCACCATCGAGGAGTTCGACGCCGAGGACTTCATCCGCCAGCAGCAGATCAACACCACCGCGCCGTTCCTGATCATTCAGGCTGCCCTGCCTCGCCTGGCCGACGGCGGGCGCATCGTGAACATCTCCTCCGGCGCCACCCGCGTCGCTCTGCCCGACCTCATCGGCTACACCATGACGAAGGGCGCCATCGACGCCCTCACCCTCCCCCTCGCCCAGCACCTCGGCCCCCGCGGCATCACCGTCAACGCCGTCGTCCCCGCCACCACCGACACCGACATGAACGCCTCCTGGTTACGCGGCAACCCCGACCTCATCGCCGCCATCGCCGCACAGAACGCCCTCGGCCGCATCGGCGAACCCGACGACGTCGCCGACGTCGTCGCCCTCCTTGTCTCCCATGACGCCCGGTGGGTCACCGGACAGGTGATCGACGCCACTGGCGGCTACCGCTTGTAGGAGACGTCCCCGCCGGTGCCACCAACGCACCCGCGCGGAGAGTGTCGCACGTCATCCCATCCGCGTACACAACCCCGATCCGGGGCGACAGAGAGGCAATCATGTCCGACACTGAACTGCGCGAACTTTTCCAGCGCTACATCGATGCGCTCAACGCTCATGAGTTTCACCGCATGACCGAGTTCATTCACGACGAGGTCGTCGAGAACGGCCAGCCGGTCACGCGGGACGACGTGATCGCGGAGTTGGAGGGGCACGGCGATGCCGTGCCGGACTTCACTTGGCGGGTCAAGGACGTCGCCATCGACGGTGATCGCGTGGCGGCCCGTCTGTTCAACAAGGGCACGCCCGCGAAGGAGTGGTTCGGCGTGGCCCCCACCGGGGCCACGGTCGAGTATGCCGAGTACGCCTTCCACAAGGTCCGCGATGGGCGCTTCTATGAGATGAACTATCTGATCGACGCCCAGGCAGTGCAGCGTCAGCTGGGCTCCTGACGTCCAGGGCCGGCCCTCGTCAGCACCCTCCGAAAACGGTTCGCGCGCCGCGCACAGTCGGGCGGGCCCGCGGTTTCCGAGGGGTGGCGCCAGCCACGGCCAAAGACGCAATGGCACGCGATCATGGCCGCGACTCGGGCCAGGGTCCTGATCGCGTTCGACTTCCCGAGCCGGCGACGGAGGCTCGGGAAGTCGAACGCGAGGGTGCCCGCCGCCAGTTCGGCTCTCGACGGCACCATGCTCGTCGGCATGGGGGCAGCACGCGGCAGCTCGACGTGCTCCAACGCATGCACGTCCAGGCCCTTGGCGGTGCCGCGCACCGGACATCCGCAAATGCCGCCGGGCGCGCCGGGCGTCAAAGCCGAGTGCGCGCGGCTCAAGGTACCGCTCGACTACCAGAACCCGGAAGATGGGCAGGCGGAGATCGCGGTACTGCGCGTGGCCGCGCGCGACAAGGATCCGATCGGATCACTCCTGCTGAACCCCGGCGGTCCTGGCTTCCCCGGCACGCAGCACACGGCCATTACCGCCGCCGTGTGGGCGCAATCGCCGATCACCGAGCGCTTTCACACGGTCGGGTTCGACCCGCGCGGCGTCGGCGCCTCCGAGCCGGCGCTCGACTGCTACACCGACGCCGAGCGCGAGCGCGACGCGAAGTTCGCCTCGTTCCCCGCCGGCGTGGACGACTGGACCGAGCAGGAGACCCGCCGGCTCGTCGGGCAGTGCGCCGAGCGCTCCGGCGGCATGCAGGTGCTCGCGCACGTCGGCACCCGCGACGTCGCGCGGGACATGGACGTGCTGCGCCAAGTGCTTGGCGATGAGAAGCTCTCCTTCGCGGGCGCCAGCTACGGCACCCGGCTGGGCGCCGTGTACGCGGAGATGTTCCCGAAGAAGGTCCGCGCGCTGGTGCTCGACGGGGCGATGGACCCGCTGAAGGGCAGCCACGAGCGACGTGTCCAGCAGTACACCGGGATGCAGCGCTCGTTCGAGCGCATGGCCGCGTCGTGCGCCACCAAGCCGGACTGCCCGCTCGGCACCGACCCCGACCGCGCAACCAAGGTCTTCCAGAAACTCGTCCGGCCGCTGATCGACAAGCCGGTACCGACATCCGACGGGCTCCGGTTGACGTTCGTGCAGGCGATCGAGGGGGTGACGGCCGCGATGTACGGCGAGGTGATCTGGCCCGCCGCGATCGCGGGCATCGCCGAACTGAAGGCCGGCAAGGGCGACACCCTGCGGAAGCTGCGCGACCTCTACCACGAGCGGACCGCCGACGGCGTCTACCCCAACTCGCTCGAGGCCACGATGACGATCAACTGCCTGGACGAGGATCGCCACACGCCGAAGCAGGAGACCGCGATGAACCGGGCGATATTCGACGTGGCGCCGTTCTCCGACCCCGGCCGTCCGATCAAGCAGGCGCGCGACGGCTGCGAGCACTGGCCCGTCAAGCCGACGCTCGGCTACCCCTATGCCACGGACATCGAGGGCCTGCCCGACACGCTGACGGTCTCCGTCACGGGCGACGCCATG
This sequence comes from Microtetraspora sp. NBRC 13810, assembly GCF_030268685.1. Lineage (GTDB taxonomy): Bacteria > Actinomycetota > Actinomycetes > Streptosporangiales > Streptosporangiaceae > BSRQ01. Next base: position 26,919 of record NZ_BSRQ01000038.1, on the reverse strand, counting down.
ACGCCGCACGAGGGCGGCATCAACCTGGCCAACGCGCTGGGCGGCAGCCTGCTCACCGTCGAGGGCGAGCAGCACGGCACCCTCCAGGCCGGCAACGCCTGCATCAACGAGGCCGTGGCCGCCTACCCCATCGACCTCAAGTCACCGGCCGGAGGGGCCCGGTGCAAGCTCTGAGAGGGCGTTCCAGCTCGCGCCCCCGTCCGCTCCTGCGACCGGTCACCCTGCGCGCAGTTCCTCCTCGATGAGCGTGTTATCACTTACATGAGCGATCACGACGACGCGCCGACCAGGAGAACCTCTCGCCGGGGCGGTGTGCGACTCCGGCACGTCATCCGGCACATCGCAGCGGGCGTCGAGTCGGGCACCGATTCGACCCGGCGTCCGGTGTGAGCGCGGCGCCGAAGGTCGCCGCCCTACGCGGCGGGAACGTCACCCTCGCCGCAGCCGCCGACGCTTACCTGTCCTCCCAGCGCACGGCCAACCCCAACACCCACCGCGCCTACACCTCAGCCATCGACCGCACCATCGCCCTGCTCGGCCGCGACCGGCCGCTCGCCGAGATCGCCGACGCCGAGATCGGCCAAGCGCTCGCCGAACTGTGGGGGACGAGCGCGCCGCCGACCTGGAACCGCAACCGCGCCGCCGTCGCCTCATGGCTCACCTGGTGCCAGACCAAGAAGCACTGGGCGGGCGCCGTCGGTCCCGGTCGACGCCGAACGCCGCAAGGAAATCGCCGACGAGATCCGCGCGGTGGCCAAGACCACGATCCACCGGCCGCTGTCACGCCGCGACATCCCCCTGCGTGAGCGGGCGCTGTGGCGGATGCTCTATGAAACGGCCGCCCGGGCCGCCGAGGTCCTCGCGCTCAACGTCGAGGACCTGGACCTGGAGCAGCGCCGGTCCCGGCCCGCCGCCCGGCGACATGTGCCCGCACACCGGCCGCGCCCGCCTGGGCTACGACCGCGCCCGCGTCCTGCTGGACACCTACGCCGGGCTCGACCTCCACCAACTGCGTCATTCGGCGGCCACCCACCTCGGCGAAGCCGAAGTCCCGCCACAGCTCATCATGGGCAAGACCCGCCACAAGAGCCATGCGCTACGTCAAACCCGGCCCTGAGGCCATCGCCAAGGTCACCGAGGTCCTGGCACCCCGTCGCCGTACCCATTGATCCGCAGTTCAGCGACTGAATGGCGGCTGGTGGCAGCTCCGTCAACGGCACCCCGATCTGCGCCGGGCTACACCGGCCGAACAGGCAGACGATCGCGGACAAGATGCTGTTCATGGTTGCCGCGATGGCAGCGGAGATGGAACGCGAGCTGATCCGCGAACGCACCATGGACGGCCTGGCCGCCGCGGCCGCCCAGGGCCGGTACGGCGGACGGCCCGCCGCGGTCGACGCCGACCCCCTGGCCATCGCCCGAGCACGACAGGCCCGGGGCGAGTCGGTCACCTCGATCGCCCGGCATCTGAAGATCGGCCGATCCACCCTCTACCGAGCCCTCGCGCCGCAGGCGGCCGAGGGTCAGACGTCCTCGTAGAGGTCGAAGCCGTCCTCACGCGGGTCGGTGCCCTCGTCCCAGCGGCCGGAGAACCGATGTCCTCGCGCGGCCAGGCGGCCGCGCGGGCGACGTGGACGGCGGTGCGGTGCCCGTCGATCGGCAGGCGCTCGTCAGGGCTGGTCCCGTCGCCGTCGTGGTTGTAGACGAACTCGTGGCCGCTCTCGTCGAGGGCGAGCCGCATCGCGGCGGGTCGGTGACCACGACGACCTTACGCCGCCGGTGACCCGTTCCTGGTCGCCCCCCAGGAGAAGATCGGCTTAGCCCAGGCGCTCGGCGGCGGCCTGGTCGCGGCGATCGACGGAATGCGGTTCGTCGTCCCGGTCCCATCGGCTTATGCCTGGTCAACAACGCGGCCGCCCTGACCTCCCGCGACTCCTTCGCCGCCATCGACGACGACCAGTGGCACGCCACCTTCGAGCTCAACCTGCACGCGGTCGTCCGGCTGACCCGGACGGTGCTGCCCGTCCTTTCGAAGAACGCCGAAGGCGGCAGCATCGTCCACGTCGCCAGCGAGGCGGCCCGCCTGCCCGACGCCTCCATCGCCGACTATGCCGCGTCCAAAGCGGCTCTGCTGTCGGTCTCGAAATCCCTGGCCGCGGCTCTCGGACCGGTCGGCGTGCGCTCCAACGTCGTCTCCCCCGGCCCCACGCGCACCGCGCTCTTCGACGCCCCCGGCGGCTTCGCCGACCAGCTCGCCCGGCGCTTCGACCTATCGCCCGCCGAGGCCGTCGACCGCTTCATCCGCATGGAACGGCGTCTGCCCACCGGGCGCATCGGCACCCCCGAGGAGGTGGCCGGCGTCATCACCTACCTCCTGTCCCCCCTCGCCGCGCAGGTCACCGGCGCCGAGTGGGCCATCGACGGCGGCGCCCTGCGCCAACTGTGAACGCCGTCCCCGCGTCCATCACCCTGCGAGAGCCCTGCTACACGGCCACCTAATGGGACCAGTTTGCCATTAAGGCTTTCGGCCCACTAAAGTCACACTTAACGGAACCACAGCCCCTTTAGTAGGGAACGTCATGAACGCCTTTGCAGCAAAGACCGTCGCGGCCCTGTCGGGCCTGGTGATCGCCCTCGCCGCGACCACGGCCACCGCCGGCCCGGCCCAGGCCGGCCCCGCCCCGCAGACGGACTGGCAGGCCGCGTGGATCGCCGCCCCGCAGCGCGCCAGCACCGGATTCGCACCGAACTGGTCAGAAGAGGGCTTCACCGGCCAGAGCGTGCGCCAGGTCGTCAGGCTCACCACCGGCGGCTCATCGGTGCGCATCCGCCTGTCGAACGACTACGGCTCATCCCCCGTGCACCTGAACGGCGCCACCATCGCCTACGCCGCCCAAGGCGCCTCGGTACGACCGGAATCCGTGCGCCGGCTGACCTTCGACCACGCCCCCTCGGCCGACATCCCCGCCCGCGGCGGCCTGGCCAGCGACCCGGTACGACTCGACACGCGCCCCTTCCAGTCGGTGACCGTCACCCTCTACTTCGCCGGCACCACCGGACCGGCCACCTTCCACGCCCAGGGCTTCGCCACCAGCTACCGCGCCCAGGGCGACCACCGCACCGACACCACCGCAGGCGCCTACCGGCAGACGACGCACTCCTGGTACTACCTGTCCGGCGTCGACGTCAGCGGAGGGAACAAGACCGGCAAGGGCGTCGTGACCTTCGGCGACTCCATCACCGACGGATTCGCCTCCACCGACGGCGCCAACAACCGCTATCCCGACGAACTCGCCGAACGCCTCGCCGCCACCGGCCAGGCACGCCCCGTCCTCAACGCCGGCATCGGCGGCAACCTCGTGCTCAACGACTCGGCCTGGTACGGCGACCACTCCGCGGCCCGCTTCCGCCGCGACGTGCTCGACCAGCCCGGCGTCGGCACGGTCGTCGTCCTGGAGGGCGTCAACGACATCGGCTTCAGCGAGACCGACACCCCCACCTACAAACCCGCCCCCGTCGTCTCCGCCGACGAGATGATCGCCGGTTACCGCCGCCTCATCAGCCAGGCGCACGCCAAGGGCATCAAGGTCGTCGGCGCCACCCTGCTGCCCTTCAAGAACTCCGACCACTGGGGCACCCACGCCGCCGCCGTCAGCGACACCGTCAACCAGTGGATCCGCACCTCCGGCGCCTACGACGCGGTCGTCGACCTCGACCGCGGCATGGCCGCCCCTGGCGACCCCGACGCGCTCAACCCCGCCTACGACAGCGGCGACCACCTGCACCCCAACGACGCCGGCTACACCGCCATGGCCCGCCTCGTCGCCGACCAGCTGACCCCCAGGGCGAGGTGACGGCCGACCGGCCGGAGCCGCGCCGGTCGTCCTCGCACAGGTAGCGCCTGAGCAGCCCGCGGTCCTCCACGCTCACCCGACTTCGCCTGAGGAGCATTCAATGCCCGTCGCCCTGCTCGCCCTCGCGATCAGCGCCTTCGGCATCGGAACCACGGAGTTCATCATCAACGGGCTGCTGCCCGAGCTGGCGGCGGACTTCGGCGTGACCATCCCGGCCGCGGGCCTGCTCGTGTCCGGCTACGCCCTGGGCGTGGCCGTCGGCGGCCCCCCGCTGACCATGCTCGGCGGGCGCTTGTCACGCAAGACCATGCTGGTGTCGTTGATGGTGCTGTTCATCGCCGGGAACCTGCTGTCGGCCCTGGCACCCTCCTACGGCGTGCTGATGGCCGGCCGCTTCCTGGCGGCCTTCTCCCACGGCGCGTACTTCGGCGTCGGCTCAGTGGTGGCCGCCGACCTGGTCGCACCGCAGAAACGGGCCAGCGCCATCGCCCTCATGTTCACCGGCCTGACGCTGGCCAACGTCCTGGGCGTGCCCCTGGGGACCTGGATCGGGCAGGCGTTCGGCTGGCGGGCCACGTTCTGGGTCGTGGCGGCCATCGGCGTGGCTGGTCTGGCCGGCGTCCTGGCCCTCGTACCCCGGCAGCCCGCCCCGGCCGGGGGCGGGGTCGTGCGGGAGCTGGCCACGTTCCGCGCGCCCGGGGTGTGGCTGGCGTTGGCGATGACCGTCTTCGGGTTCGCGCCGGTCTTCGCCGTCATCACCTTCATCGCCCCGATCATGACCGGCGTGGGCCACTTCTCGCCGGGCGCGGTCCCGCCGGTGATGGCCCTGTTCGGCGTGGGCCTCGTGGTGGGCAACCTGATCGGCGGCAAGCTGGCGGACCGGGCGGTCATGCCCAGCATCTACGGCTCGGTGGCCATGCTCACGCTGCTGGCCGTGGCGGTGGCCCTGGTGTCCGGCGACCAGGTGGCGTTCGTCATCACCATCACCCTGTTCGGTGTGGCCGCTTTCGCCACGGTTCCCCCGCTGCAGACCCGCGTCCTGGACGCCGCCGCAGGCGCCCCGACACTCGCCTCGGCGGCCAACATCGGCGCCTTCAACCTGGGCAACGCGATCGGCTCCTTCATCGCGGGGCTCACCATCGACGCCGGCCTCGGATACACGGCACCCGCGTGGACCGCGGCGTTGCTGGGGTTGGCCGGGCTGGGGATGGCGGGCCTAGCGGGAACCCAGGCCCGCCGCCTCATGCCTGCCTGAGCAGCATCCGGCACCAGCCCGGATTCGTTGCGGCTTCGACGCCTCCGTCTACCCTGGAGCGGCTCAGGCGAGCGGCTCGACCTCAGCTACACCACCGCCGAACGGACAGGATCATGACCGCCAGCCCGCACAGCTCCACGGGCGTACGCGCCCGCGAGATGAACCTCTACCGCCGCTACTTCGACCTCGTCGCCGCCGGCCACAAGACCATCGAGGTCCGCGTCCGGTACCCCAACCTGCACAACCTGAAGGCCGGCGACCACATCCGGTTCGTCTGCGGCCGCGACGTCGCCCTCACCCGCGTCAAGCGGGTGGCCCGCTACGCCAGCTTCGAGGAGATGCTCGACGTCGAAGGAGCGGCCAGCGTCAACCCCGACAGCCCCCGCGAACAGCAACTGGCCGACATCCGCCGCATCTACGGCCCCGAGAAGGAAGCCCTCGGCGTGCTGGCCATCGAGATCGAACTCCTCCAGCCCCCCACCGCCTGAGACACCATCAACGCTCTATGACGCTCAACCAGGGCAAATACCCGCCGTCGCGACCTCCCGAGCGCCGAGCACGCGACCGACAGTCACGGAGCCACGCTCATCAACTTTGCGCTGTTCGATCTGGTCGGCAAGGCGCTCACCCTACGGATGCGGGACCTGACCCGGATCACCCTGGTCCGGGACGACACCCCGACCGAGATCGCCAAGCGCTACCCGCACGCCGGGCCGCTGCTGGGCGCGCGCTGGAACGAGAACCTCATCGCCGACTGCTGGCCGGACCTGCTGCGGATGGCCGGGTCGCTGAAGTACGGCCAGGCCACCGCCTCGCTGATCGTCGGCAAGTGGTCGGCCGCCTCCCGACAGGACACCCTGATCCTCCGATCGTCGTCAAGGGCGCACGCTCCTCAAGGGGGCGGCTTGCGCGGGCGCCGACATCAGGGCTCGCATGCCGTTCGTGAAGGTCGCCGAATCCGCGTGGCCGTATACCGCGCGGCGCACCAGGAACCCGTCGACCAGAGCCATCAGGACATCGGCCACGTGTTCGGCCGGGACGTCGGCGGGAAGCAGCCCGCGCCGCTGATGCCGCGCCACGAGGCCGCCGACCACGCCGCGGGCCTCCGCCATGACCTCCTTCAGCGCCGTGCGCAGTGACGGTGATCGCAGCGCCTCCGACCAGACCTGGACCAGCAACTGGGCCGACTCCTGCGATCCGGACAGCGGCGGGCGCTCGACCCCCAGCACGAGATCGACGATGTTGTCCAGAGCCGGGGGACGCGCGCCGTCGTCCGCCTCGAACGCCGCCGCGACTTCGGCCAGAGCCTCGGCGGCGGTCGCCGCGATGATGTCGTCCTTGCTCTTGAAGTAGCGGTAGACGGCTCCGGCCGACAGCTCGGCCTCGGTCAGCACATCCTGCATGGACGTCGCATGGAAGCCGTTGCGGATGAAGCACTGCCGGGCGGCGTCCAGGATCTGGCGGCGGCGGGCTTCGAGGTGCTCTTTGGGCATACGTGCCATGGGATCACAACGTAGAACGAACATTCGTACTTGACAACTGCGCTGCCTCTCTCCCAGAAACGGCGAAGCGGCATCGGCTGCCTGTGGGCGCGTGGGATGTTCACGAAGCGAGGGTGATCTCGGCCAGCTCGCGCCAATCCCGCCGCTGCCCGGCACGGGTCGCCTCGGCGAACGCGGTTTCGCCGAGGTGATTCCGGGTGTCCTCGCTGATCCGGGAAGCGTCCGGCTGCGAACGGTCCGGCATGCCGCGCACGCCGTCGCTTGCCGCGAGCAGTCGCGCGGCCTGCTCGTACTGTCCCCGGCGCAGCGCGAGATCCGCGACCCCGATCAGCACGTCGGCGATCACCGGTGGATACGCGTGCTCCACGGCCATGCGGAACGCCTCGGTCCGCTGCGCACGGGCCTTCTCGAGATCCTCGGTGAGGTAGCCGTACAGGTCCATGGTCTTGGCACGGACGGCGTCGCCCATGTCCGCGTCGCCCAGCATCGCCTGTACCGTGGCCAGGTGCGCGTGTGCCTGGTCCGGCTCGCCGCGCCAGCGCGCCAGCTGCGCCTTGGAAAGCGACAGCTCGGCCAGCACGCTAGGCCAGGCGATCCCGCCCGCGCACCGCTGCGCTTCCGCCATGGCGGACGTGCTTGATCGCTCATCTCCGAGCAGCCAGTACAGCTGGGCCTGCCGCCCCCGCAGGCCGACCACGTCCTCGGTCGCGCCCACCTCGGTCAGCGCCGCGACCGCCTCTTCGTGGTGCTCACAGGCGCGTGCGAACTCGCCGCGCATGGCGAGCCGATCGGCCAGGTAGGTCAGCGCCAACGAGATCCCCCAACGGTCACCCAGCGTGCGGAACTCGGTGAGGGCGGTCTCGATGTCGACGTCCACGTCGGTCTCGTCACGGCCGTGGGTGAGCCGCAACCGGCCACGAGCGAGCCTGGCCTGCGCGCGCACCCACGGATCGTCATCGGCGATGAGCGGCTCGAACGCGGACAGGAACTCCGTCGGCTCCCGCAGCATCCGCTCCAGCGGCCCGACGAACCCGAGCAGCGGGTTGCGATACCCGCTGCGCTGGATGAACCGGTGTGCGTCGAGGATCCACTTCCGCGCCTGATACTGATCGCCGCCGGGGCCGGAGGTCACGAACACCGTCACGATGGCGTACGCCATCGCCCGCACCTCATCGGACACCTCACCGTGCAGCGAGGCCGCCGCGATGCTCAACTCGGTGCCCTCGGCCCTGTGCCCACTGAGGAACCAGTACCAGCCCACGGCCGCGACCAGCCGCATCGCCTCCGGGGCCCGTCCCTCGGCGATCGCCCCGCGCAGGGCCGTACCGATGTTGTCGTGCTCGGCCTTGAGCGTGGCCAGCCATTCCAGCTGCTCGGCCCGGCGCAGGTGCGGGTCGGCCGTCTCGGCCAGCTCGGTGAAGTAGGCAAGGTGCGCCCGGCGCGCCGGCTCGGTCTCCCCGGCTTCGGCAAGCCGGTGCGCCGCGTACTCCCTGATGGTGTCGAGCATCCGGTAGCGCGGTGTGCCCTCGCCGTCGGCGATCAGCAGCGACTTCTCGGTCAACGCGGTCAGCAGGTCGAGCACCTGCTCCCCGGCGAACGTCTCGTCCCCGCACACCCGTTCGGCCGCTTCCAGGCTCGCCCCGCCGGAGAACACCGAGAGCCGCCGCAGCACGCCACGTTCGGCCTCGGTCAACAGATCCCAGCTCCAGTCCACGACCGCCCGCAGCGTCTTGTGCCGGGGAAGCGCCGTACGGCTGCCGCCGGTCAGCAGCCGGAACCGGTCATCGAGCCGGCGTGCCAGCTGGTCGACGGACATGGTGCGCAGCCGTGCCGCGGCGAGTTCGATCGCCAGCGGCATCCCGTCGAGCGCCCGGCAGATCCGCGCCATGGCCGACAGGGTGTGCGCGTCGGAGCCGATGTCCTTGCGCACCAGATCCGCGCGGTCCCGCAGCAGCCGCACCGCGGGCGAGGCCCCGACCTCGGCGGGGTCCGCTCCCTGCGCGGGCAGCGCGAGCGGCTCGTTCTGCCACAGCACCTCCCCGGTGATGCCGAGCGGTTCCCTGCTCGTGGCCAGGATCCGCAGCCTCCGGCACTCCCCCAGAAGCCGATCCGCGAAAGCCGCGGCGGCCTCGATCACGTGCTCGCAGTTGTCCAGGACCAGCAAGATCGTGCGTTCCCGGACCGCGGCGATGAGCCGATCCATCGGTTCCCCGCCGCGCGCACCACCGAGCAGTGCCTGGTCACGCAGGCCGATCGCGGTGAGGGCGGCCTGCGCCAGGTCACCGCCTGCCCGCACCGAGGCCAACTCGACCAGCCATGCTCCATCCGGCAGCTCGGCGAGCATCGTCCGCGCGGTCTCCATGGCCAGCCTGGTCTTGCCGGAGCCACCCGCCCCCGTCAAGGTGACCAGCCGGTGCTTGACGGCCAGACCGGCGACCGCGGAGACGACGTCGTCCCTGCCGACGAAACTCGTCAGCTCGGCGCGCAGGTTCGTCCTGCGGTTCTCCGCCCGCTCGCCCAGCTCGCCCCGCAGCAACGCGGTGTGCAGCGCGGAGAGCTCGGCCGACGGATCGGTGCCCAGCTCCTCGGCGAGCCGCTCGCGCGTCCGCTGGTACACGGTCAACGCCTCGGTCCCACGTCCCGCCTCGGCGAGCGCTCGCATCAGGGCCGCCACGAACCCCTCGCGCAGCGGGTACGTGGCAACCAGCTCGGTCAGCTCGGAGACCAACTCCGAGCCACGGCCGAGGCGGATGTCCGCGTCCACCCGGTCCCCGAGCGCGGCAACGTAGAGGTCGTCCAGACGCACGACCGCGGCGTCGAAGACATCGCTGTCGCGCAGTGCGATGTCCGCCATGGCCGTACCGCGCCACAATGCCAGGGCCGAGCGCAGCAGATCGGCCCGCTCCGCAGGCTCGACGGCACGGGCCTGACCAACGAGGTGCTCGAACCGGCTCACGTCCACCGCATCAGGAGCCACGGCCAGCCGGTACCCGCCGGAATCCGCCTCGATCACGCCGTCCGGCAACACTCTGCGCAGCCTGGACACCAGCGCCTGCAAGGCGTTCACTTCGTCCGCGGGCGGCCGTTGCCCCCAGATCCAGTCCACCAGCCTCGCCCGCGTGACGATCCGGCCAGGTTCGAGGGCGAGTGCGGCGAGCAGCGCACGCAACCGAATCCCGGGAACCTCCACCACGGCCCCATCGGGGTTCCGGACCTCGAACGGTCCGAGCAGTCCAACTCGCACATCGGCAATTGTGCCGAACCGTGGCGACAACCGGCTAACCCGGTCAGCCCATGCCAAGAGGCCCCCCGACGCCGAACGGCGGGTTTGCTGTGACGTCACGTTGACGCCATAGTGGTGTCATGGAACTCGCGCCCTATGTCGACAACCTCCGCCGCGAGCTCGCGGCCGCCGCCGAGGCGGGTGGTGAGGAGGCGCGTGCCCTCGCCGAGCGGCTCGCCAGACCGTTGGAGTCGGCCGCCAGGCTCGCCCTGCTGGAGGCGCTGGCCGCCGCCGCCGCCGAGATCACCCGCGACCTCGCCCCGGGCTCGGTCGAGGTACGGCTGCGCGGACGCGACCCCGACTTCGTGGTGACCAGCCCGCCCGCCGACCGCCCGGCGGAGGCGGACCTCGGCTCCCCGGCCGCGCCGCCGGCCCCGCCGGAGGCCGACGAGGGCGGGACGGCACGGCTGTCGCTGCGGGTTCCCGAGCACCTCAAGCCGCGCATCGAGGAGGCCGCCGGCCGTGAAGGGCTGTCGGTCAACGCCTGGCTGGTGCGCGCCATCCACGCCGCGGTCGACAACACCGGCGGCAGGGCGGACCGGCCTGCCACCCGGCGGTCCGAGCAGCGCTACACCGGCTGGGTCCGCTGACGGGCAGGCCCCCGCCTCAGACCGCCCACGCCCGTCACCCCCACAGGAGGGGACCCGCATGCCCACCTTCGACACTCCCGAACCGATCTCCGTCACGATCGCCGTCGGGCTCGGCGGCATCCGGATCAACGCGGCCGACCGTGCCGACACCGTCGTCGAGGTCCGCCCGCGCGACCCGTCGGACGACTCCGACGTGAAGGCCGCCGCCGAGACCAGGGTCGAATACGCCGCCGGCCACCTGCTGGTCAAGGCGCCGAAGAAGAGGTCGCTGTTCTCCTGGAGCGGCGGCGGCTCGGTCGAGGTGCGGATCGACCTGCCGGCCGGCTCGCGCGTGGACGCCGACGCGGCGTCCGACATCCACGGCGAGGGCCGCCTCGGTGACTCCACGTTCAGGACGAGCTTCGGCGAGGTCCGGCTCGACCGGACCGGCAGGCTCCGGCTGCACACCGCCGACGGTGACATCACCGTCCGCCGCTCGGCCGGGCACACCGACGTGACCAGCGCCAACGGCCACATCTCGATCCGCGAGATCGACGGACCCGCGGTGGTCAAGACCGCCAACGGCGGCATCACCCTCGGCGAGGTGACCGGCGACCTGCGGCTGAACACCGCCTACGGCGACATCGTCGTCGACCGCGCCCTGGCCGACGTCGACGCGCGGAACGCCTCCGGTGGCATCCGCGTCGGCGAGATTGTCCGCGGCAAGGTCGTCCTCGAATCCGCCTACGGCGACATGGAGATCGGCATCCGCCGGGGCACCGCCGCCTGGCTGGACCTGAGGACGCCCTACGGCACCGTGCACAACTCCCTGGACGCCGCGGACGGCCCGGCCCCCTCCGAGGAGACCGCCGAGGTGCGCGCCCGCACCTCGTACGGCGACATCGTGATCCGCCGCTCCTGACCGCCACGGTGCGGATCCTGTCCACGTTGATCCGCCCCGACGGGCACGACGTGGTCGGCCGAGGGCGACGCCCCCTGGTGGCCGGCGGGGTCACGGTCTTCCTGACGCGGAGGAGCCACGCGGTCATCGCCGGTCCGCCGGCATCGCACGGGTGGGATATTGGTGGTCGGAGAAGCTGTTCGACCGGGACCCCGCACGCTGACCAGGTCTGGCCGGAGCGGCGCCCAATCCGGAAGGGGATGATCGGCATCAGGCGCACCGTGATCGACGGGGAGGTCGTGGGGCCCGGGTTCGTGATGTCCGCCACCTACGGTCACTTCACCGCCATGCAGGTCAGGAACCGCCGGGTACGCGGCCTCGGCCCGCACCTGGCCAGGCTGGAGGCGGCCAGCCGCGAGCTGTTCGGCGCGGCCCCGGACGCCGAGTTGATCCTCGGCTCGATCAGGACGCTGCTGGGCGAGGACATCCGCGACGCGAGCGTCCGGGTGTACGTCCTGGCGGAGGACCGGGTGCGCGTCGTGGCGATGGCCGGCCCGCCGGTGGACGTCTCCGGCACCCCGCAAAGCGTCCGAACCGTCGTCTACCAGCGCTTCCTGCCGCACATCAAGCACGTCGGCGGCTTCCCGCAGGTGTACCTCAGGCAGCAGGCCGCCGGATTCGACGAGGCGCTGCTCACCACGGAGGACGGCCTGATCTCCGAAGGGGCCATCACCAACCTCGGTTGTATCGGCGGCGGCCGGGTCGTCTGGCCGGACGCGCCGATGCTGCGCGGCATCACGATGCGGCTCATCCAGGAGACGCTCGAACGCGAAGGTGTCCCCCAGGAGCACCGCCCGCTCAGGGCCGCCGATCTCACCGGCTACGACACGGTCTTCCTCACCAACTCGCGCGGCATCACCCAGGTGGGCTCCGTCGACGGCCTCCCCCTCGACGCCCAGGCCGCGCCGATGCGATGGCTCCTCGACCGCTACGAAGCCATCCCGTGGGACGAGGTGTGAGCCGGGTGATCCCGGAAACAGGTCGCCGTCGCGGGGTGACTCCGTTATGGTGACGCGCATGCAGTTCTCCTTCTTCCTGCGCTGACGACCCGTCGGCGATTCGAGGCGATCCCGTCGCTGACGAGGCGGGGCGGCGTGGCGCCGTCCCGGGTCGTGACGTGGGAGAAGAAGAGTTCATGCGTGATGGCACGCCCCTTCTCGGTTCCCCGCGTCCCGGCGCCGCGACCGTCTCGTGACGGGCGCGCGCCTGGTGGCGCGGTGTGTCAGCGGGCTGGAGACCGTGGTGACCCGTGAGGTCCTGCGCGAACAGCTCGGCACCATCAGTCATATCGGGCACCGGGAGGTCCGTTTCAGCGGGTCGGAGTCGGCGGCGGCCGGCCTCCGGACAGCCGACGACGTCTTCCAGGTGACCGGCAGGATCCCCGACATCGGGCACACCAGGGACAGCCTCCCGGAGCTGGCCCGGCTCGCCGCCGGCGCGCGGCTCCGCGAGGGCGCGGCGGGCGTCGAGGTGTCCGCGTCCTTCCTGGGCAGGCGCAACTTCAACCGGTACGACGCCGAGGACGTCGTCGGCAGGGCGCTGTCCGACCGGCTCGGCCTTCCCTACCATTCGCGGCGCGCCGGCACCGCCCCTCCCCCCGGGTACGCCGGCTGGCGGCTGACCATGGACGGGCAGGAGGCGACCTTGATGGCACGGGTCGCCGGCCGGCCGCTGCACCGGCGGGACTACAAGCGGCATGCCATACCGGGGACCCTGCATCCGCCGGTGGCCGCCGCGATGGCGCTGCTGGCCGAGCCCGGTCCCGGTCAGCAGGTGCTCGACCCGTGCTGCGGCGCGGGGACGGTGCTCATCGAGGCGGGACGCCTCCAGCCGCAGGCCCGGTTGCGGGGCTATGACCTCGACCCGGGCGCGCTGGCCGCCGCGCGGGCCAACGCGGCGGCGTCCGGGACGCCCGTCGCGTTCGGGCGCGGCGACGCCGCCAGGCTCCCGCTGCCGGACCGCAGCGTCGACCGGGTGCTGACCAACCCCCCGTGGGGCGGGCAGGTGCCGCCGGGCGGGCGGCTGTCCGGGACGCCCGGCCGGCTGTGGGCGGAGATCCGGCGGGTGCTGCGCCCGGACGGCCGCGCCGTCGTGCTCATCCCCGATACCGCCGCCCTGGCCTCCGCCATCGGCCACGGCCTGCTCCCGGCGCACGTCCAGCACGTGAGCCTGTCCGGCGCCCACCCGCACATCGTGCTCCTCACCCCGGCTCCGGACCGGCTGTGACGTCCGGCCGGTGATCGGGCGGGCCGCCTCGAACCGAACTGGAGGCGGCCCGCCCTATCCGGCGGATGTCCTCAAAAGGCGCGATACGGTGCGAAGTTATGAACTGTGCTGATCAAGGAGTCCTCGCATGGTCCGGGTGACGTTGCGTCCCGTGGTCGAACTGGATCTGATGATCTTCGAGAGGGAGTTCTACTCGCTCGAAGGCAGAGGACACCTCCAGTGGTTCGGCCACCGCTCACCGCACATGGAACGCCGGATCTTCGCCGAGACGGGATACCTCGGGGACGACGGCGGCATGCTCACCGTGTGCTCCGACGACGAGGTGGCCGGCCGGGTCCAGTGGTTCAAGAACTCCTGGGGGCCGCCCGCCACGTCATGGTGCTGGACGATCTCCATCCTGGTCAGGCCCGCCCACCAGGGGAACGGAGTGGGCACCGAGGCGCAACGCCAGCTGGTCGCCTACCTGTTCGAGCACACCCAGGCGCACCGGATCCAGGCGTCCACCGACATCGACAATCAGGCCGAACAGCGCGCGCTGGAGAAGGCCGGATTCCGGCGCGAAGGCGTCCTCCGCGAAGCGCAGTGGCGCGGCGGACGGTGGCACGACCAGGTCCTCTACTCCCTGCTGCGCACCGACTGAGCCGCCCGCTCACCGGGCCCGCCGGAGCGCGGCGACCAGGTCGTCCAGGTGCCCGGCGACCGGCCCCAGGGTGACGAGGCCGCTGCCCGCCCCGGCCAGCTCCGCCGCCGCGGGGGCGAGCTCGGCGCGGGCCCGTTCCATCGTCTCCCGGTCGCCGACGGCGACGGCCGCCCTGGCGGTGAGGCACCACATGGCTTCGAACAGCAGGTCACGGGGCGGGTCCGGGACCTCGCGCAGCGCCGCGGCGGCCGCGTCGCGGCGATCGTGGGCCAGCAGCCGCAGCGGGCGGGCCCACGGCTCGTAAGGTCCCCAGTCGAGACGTTCGTCATCCGGGGCGGGCAGCCCATGTCGTACGCGCAGGCACAGCAGCGCGAGCGGCAGCAGTCCGCGCTCCAGTCCGGGCATGCCGGCGCCGTCCAGCCCGGCGGCCGCGTCCCGGTACGCCGCCTCCGCCTCGGCCGCCGTCGCCCCGGTCGCGGCGAGCCGCAACGCGCCGTACCACCGGGTGAACACGCTTACCAGCGGCAGTTCGTGCCGCTCGGCCAGCCGGTCCGCGGCGGCCGCGTGCAGATCAGCCGCGCCGAAGTCGGCCAGGGCGCTGCGGGCCTGGAGGCGGATGAGGTGTCCGAGCACCTCGAAGCCGGCCAGGCCGTGCCGAGCGGACAGGGCGACGAGTTCGGCGCCGATCTCGTCGCGGCGCGGCGCCAGACCGGCACGCTGGAAGCTCTGCATGAACACGGCGTTCAGCGCGAACGCCAGCAGCGCCGGATCGTCCAGCCTGCGGGCCACCTCCTCCGCCTGCCGGGCGGCGTGCGGCCCGCGCGCCGAACGGGCGCCGCGCGACTCCAGGGCGATCGTGGCCAGCAGCCGGGCCCGGACCGCCTCGTGCCCTCCGGGCGGCAGGCCGGCCAGGGCGCGCTCGGCCGCCGCGACCACCCGCCCGGCCTGTTCCGGGTCGTCAACACGCGTCCAGATCGCCGGGACGTCGTAGGCGCCGATCACCCGGGCGGTCAGCTCCGCGTCGCCGAGTTCCTCGGCAGCGGCGATGGCCGACACCCGGTGCCTGCGGGCTTCCAGCAGGCCACCGCCACCGGTCACCGCGAGGTCACGCAGCAGCGCGACGGTCGACTCCAGCCGCACCCGGGCGCCGGACGGCACGGCGCGGTCGTAGGCGGCTGCCGCCCGCTCCCACACCCGGGCCGCGCCGCCCGGCCCCGGATCGAGACGGGCCGCGTGGCCGAGAATGTCCGCCTCCAGGCCGCGCAGCCCCGGGCCCGGATCCACGCCCAGTTGCTCGACCAGGAGCGTGCGCGCCCGGCGCAGTACCGCCAGCGCGTCCCCCTGCCGGCCGGTGCGGTACAGCGCCAGGGCCAGCAGTCGCCAGGCGTCCTCGCGCCAGGGGTGTTCGGCCACGTGCGCGTCCAGATCGGCCGCCGCCTCCGCGGCGAGGCCCAGGGCCAGCCGGGCCTCGGCCCGCCGTTCGACCGCGTGCAGCCGCAGCTCCGTGAGCCGGGACCGCTCCGCGCGGGCCCACGGCTCACCGGCGAACCCGGCGTAGGCGGGCCCGCGCCACCAGCCCAGCGCCTGCCCGAGCCGCGCCGCCACGTCCGCGGGCGGCAGCGTCGCCACGGCGGCCACCGCCTCCTCGAAACGCCAGGCGTCCACCGCGTCCGGCCCGGCGCGCAACGCGTACCCCGGCCCCTCGGTGACCAGCAGCCGGGCCGGAGCGCGAGGCGGACGCTCGGGCTCCAGAGTACGGCGGAGCGCGGCCACGAACGTGCGCAGCGCGCCCACCGCGTCGGCGGGCGGCTCGGCCCACAGGTCCTCGACCAGACGGCCCACCGGGACGACGCGGCGGCGGGCGACGATCAGCCGGGCCAGCACCGCGCGATGCCGTGGCCCCTTCAGGGCGACCACGTCCCCGGCCGCGTCCCAGGCCGCCACCGGCCCCAGCACCCCGAACGCGACCCCCACCCCTGACCCCCTTTCCGCGCATCGTCCCTGGTCACGGTAGCGCGCTCATCGGATGCTCATCCGCGCCAGGCAGGCTTCCGGTGAACCACCCGCGAAAGGACGGACCATGTCACCCGCCATCACCGGCTTCACCTACCGGCGCGTCCCCGTCGCCGAGGGCGTGTCCCTCAACGTCGCCGCCGGCGGCTCGGGCACGCCGATCGTGCTGCTGCACGGCTTCCCGCAGACCCACCTCATGTGGCGGCACGTCGCCGCCGACCTCGCGACCGGCCACACCGTGATCTGCCCCGACCTGCGCGGCTACGGCGCCAGCGACAAACCCGCCGGCGCCGACCCGGCGGCCTACGCCAAGCGCACCATGGCCGCCGACGTCGTCGCCCTGGCCCGCGCCCTCGGCCACGACCGCTTCGCGCTCGCCGGACACGACCGCGGCGCCCTGGTCGCCTTCCGCGCCGCGCTCGACCACCCCGAGACGATCACCCATCTGGCCTGCCTGGACGTGCTCCCGACGCTGGACATGTGGCAGGCGATGCACGGCACCACCGCCGCCGTCGGCTTCCACCTCTACCTGATGGCCCAGCCTCCCGGTCTGCCCGAAAAGCTGATCGCCGCCTCCTCTGACGCCTTCTTCGGCCACTTCCTCGACGCCTGGACCGGCGACCCGCGGGCCGTGCCCGCCGAGATCCGCGCCGCCTACCTGGACGCCTGCCGCGACGCGGTGCCCTCGATCGTCGCCGACTACCGCGCCTCTGCCGGCATCGACGTCAAGCACGACCAGGCCGACCGCGCCGCCGGCAACCGGCTGCGGATGCCGGTCACCGTGCTCCAGCAGGACTGGGGCGCCGCCCTCGGCTACGACGCCGCCGCACTGTGGCGCGCCTGGGCGCCCGACCTGCGGCACACCACCGTCGGCTACGGTCACTTCATGGCCGAAGAGGCCCCGGCCGCCGTCGCCGAGGCGTTGCGCGCCCTGCTCACCCGCTGAACGACGCTACTCGGGCCCGGCTCTGCCGGTGGACCAGGCCCACGCGGCTATGGCGACCCGGTTCCTGGCGCCGGTCTTGCGCTGGACGGACGCGATGTGGTTCTTCACCGTGCCGGGGGCGAGGAAGAGCTCGGTGGCGATCTCGGCGTTGGTCTTCCCGTGCGCGACCATGGCCACGATCTCGTCCTCGCGTTCGGTGAGGACGACGCTCGGGCTCTCGTGCGGCAGACCGCGCCGGCGGAGCAGCCGGACGGTGAGCTGCGGGCTGATGAGCATGTCGCCGTTCATCGCGGCCCGGACGGCCTCGACGAGCAGCGTGGGACCGGAGCGTTTGAGGATGAACCCGGACGCGCCGTGCCGCAGCGCGGCGTGCACGTACTCGTCGAGGCCGAAGGTGGTGACGATCACCACGTGGATGCCGGTGCCGGCGAGGGCGCGGGCCACCTCGATGCCGTCGGCTCCGGGCATCCCGATGTCGGCGAGCACGACGTCGGGCCTGATGGCCGTGGCGGTGTCGATCGCGGCGCGGCCGTCGGCGGCCTCGGCGACCACCGTCATGTCGGGCTGGGCGTCGAGGATGAGCCGGAAGGCGCTGCGGATGCCTTCCTGGTCGTCGGCGACGAGGATTCGGGTGACCACCCCGGCGATTGTGCCAGCGGCAGCCTGGCCGTGAGCGACCACCCGTGCGGTACGGCCCGCGAGACCAGTTCGCCGCCGTGTGCCCGGACGAGTGCGGTCAGGCCCGGCAGACCGGACCCGCCACGCCGGTCGCCACGCGCCCCGCTCACACCGTCGTTGGTCATCGAGACCTCCAGGGCGTCGCCCGAGGCGCTGACCCGCAGGTCGACCAGGCTGACCTTGGGGGCGTGCCGCCGGACGTTGGTCAGTCCCTCGATCATGATCCGGTAGGCCAGGGTCGCGGTCTCCGCCGGTACCGTCACCTCCGGGTCCAGATGCAGCCGGACCTGCCCGGGGCCGGCCGCGGAGAAGCGCTCGGCGGCCTCGCGGATGCCGCCCAGGTCACCGGCGGGGGTCAGGGGCCGGTCGTGATGCAGCATGTCCAGGGTGCGGTCCAGCATCGACATGGCCCGCAGGCCCGCGGCCTCCACGCGGTCGAGCGCCTGCCGCGGATCGCCCGCCACCTGGCCGGCCTGGGCGTGCGCCGCCCAGGTCCCCCGCCCCGGCGTGCGGACGTCGAGCTGACCCGACCGGCGTCGCGGGCTCGCGGCGGCTTCCGTCCCTACCGAGCAGTGTCCCCGCGCTGTTTGCGGGGGGCGGCGGAGCGGGGTGGCCGGCTGCGCATGTGGTCGCGGACGCGGTTCATGATGTCACTGAGCGCGTTCAGGTCGTTCTGGGCGAGGGGGGCGAACAGCAGGCGGCGCACGACCTGGATGTGGCCGGGCAGGACCTCGGCGAGGCGGGCGCGGCCGGCGTCGGTGACGGTGACCCGGGTGGCGCGCTCGTCGTCGGGGCAGGTGCTGCGGGTGATGAGGCCGGCCTTCTCCAGCAGCCCGGCCTGGTAGGTGAGGCCGCTGCGGCTGTAGACGACGCCGTCGGCCAGGTCGGTCATGGTCAGCTGCCCCTCGGCGTCGACGAGGCGCACCAGCAACTGGAACTGCACGTAGCTGAGGTCGCCCCCGGCCCGCAGCTGCTGTTCGACACCGTGCTGGAGCAGGCTGACCACCTCCTTGAGCGCGAAGTAGACCCCCAACTGCTCCGGATCCAGCGCGTCGGTCTCGGCCATCCCTCCATCCTACATATTTCGAATTCAAAGCACATGGTGACGATCGTCACGCCGCTCCTGGGTATTGCTTCGAACTCGCAGCACGTTACGGTCTCCACATGCTTCGACTTCGAAGCATCCTGATCTTAGGAGAGACCATGAAGGCAGTGCGTTACCACCGGTACGGCGACAGCGACGTCCTCACCTACGAGGACACCGAGCGGCCCGTGCCGGAAGCGGGGCAGGTGCTGGTGAAGGTGGCCGGCACCTCGTTCAACCCGGTAGACGTGGCGATCCGCGCCGGATACCTGCGGGAGGCGTTCTCGCTCACCTTGCCGCACGTGCCGGGCTTCGACGTGGCCGGGACGATCACCGAGGTCGGCGCGGACGTGACCGGCTGGGAGACCGGCACGGCGGTGGTGGCGTTCCTGCCGCTGGCCGCGCCCGGCGCCGCCGCCGAGTACGTCGCCGCGCCGGCCGAGGTGCTGGCCGCCGCCCCGCGGACGGTCGAACTCGCCGACGCCGCGGCCCTGCCCGCGGTCGGCCTGACGGCCTGGCAGTCCCTGTTCGACCACGCCGACCTCCAGGCGGGCCAGACGCTTCTCATCAACGGCGCCGGAGGCGCGGTGGGCGGGTACGCCGTCCAACTGGCCAAGCAGGCCGGAGCGCTGGTCACCGCGACCGCGAGCGCGCGCAGCGCCGAACGGATCCACGCCTACGGCGCCGACCAGGTCATCGACTACACCACCACTTCCCTCCCCCAGGCGGCCGGCGGGCGGTTCGACGTCGTCCTCAACCTGGTCCCCACCTCCGACCAGGAGACCGCGGCCCTGGTCGGCCTGGTCGCCGACGGCGGGATCCTGGTCAGCGCCACCACCCCGGCGCCCGAGGACACCACCCGGAAGGTGCGGACGGCTCAGGTCTTCGCCCGCAGCAACGCCGCCCAACTCGCCGAGCTCGTCGCCCGCGTCGACACGGGCGACCTGAAGATCCACGTCGCCGACCGCCGCCCCCTGTCCGACCTCGCCACCGTCCACGACCTGTCCGCCACCGGCCGCCTCGCCGGCAAGACCATCCTGTTCCCCGCCTGAGGCCACCGCCCGGCCTACGGGCGGAGCTGCTCCGGGCAGAGCGGGGCCCGCCACAGCGCCGCGATCACGAGCAAGACGATCGCTCCGGCCGTGAGAATCGCGTTGCCGGTCAGGTCGAGTGCCGGGCTCGTGGGCTCGATCGATGCGTACTCGGGCGACAGGCTCGCGGGCTCGAACGGTTTCCACGGGAACGAGTGCCACGCGTATGTGAGCACGGCAACGGCCCACAGGGCGCGCTCGCCCAGCCACGGCGTGGTACGGCGGGAGCCGGCCGGCGTCTCCATGATCGCGATTGGCACGCTGATGCTCCAGACGGTGTGCACTCCGGCCATGAACAGCAGCCACGGCAACGCCGTGCCGAGCGCCCGCCGCCGAAGCACCTGCGACGACGATTCAAGAGGGCTGGTTCACGACGGGGTCAGTGTGATCGCCTGGGCTGGGCAGATGGGGCGGCCTCACGGACGTCCTCCTGTAGCCCGGATGCCAGGCTGTCTCGCAGGAGTACGGCGATGCCGTCGGCGTCACGTTGGTCGAACACCTCAGGTGAGCCGAGTACGCATTGCCCGGAGCCGACGCAGGCGTCCTGGTCGATGGTGATCTTCACGTTTCTCCTTGGGTGACTTACCAGGTGACGGGTAGTTCGCGCACCCCGTAGAAGACCGCGTTCTCCTTGAACGTCAGCTGTTCCAGCGGTACGGCCAGGGCCAGTGTGGGGATGCGCCGTACAGGGTGCCGTAGACGACCTGCAGTTCCACTCGGGCCAGTGACTGGCCCAGACACTGGTGGGCGCCGAAACCGGAGGCGACATGGTGGCGGGCCTTGCGGTGGACATCGAGGGTGTCGGGGTCGGGGAAGGCCGAGGGGTCGCGGTTGGCGATGCCTTTCACCAAGATGATGCCTTCGCCTTCGCGGATCAGTCTGCCGCCGACCTCCAGATCTTCCCGCGCGACGCGGCGCGCTTCGGTGTGGGTGATGGAGAGGTAGCGCAGGAGCTCTTCGACGGCGCCCGCCACCAGCGCGGGGTCGCCGCCGGCACGGACCGCGCTCAACTGGTCCGGGTGCGTCAGCAGCGCGGTCGTGCCCAGCCCGATCATGGTCGCGGTGGTGTCGTGCCCGGCCACCAGAAGGAGTTGACCGGCCGTGGCGATCTCACGCCGGCTCATCGCGCCGGTCCGATACTGCTCGACGGCCAGCCTGCTGAACACGTCGTCGCCCGGCTCGGCGTTCTTCTTGTCCACCAACTCCTCCAGGCAGGCATTCAGGTCCTCGCTGGCGGCCATGGCCTGTTGGGGGTCGGGCTCGTCCATGACGAGCGTGCGGGACACTCGCTGGAAGAGGTCGCGGGCGGTATAGGGCGCGCCCAGCAGTTCGCAGATCACCAGTGAGGGAACCGGCAGCGCGAACGCCTCCACCAGATCGACCGGATTCGGACCGGCGAGCATCTCGTCGATGAGGTCGTCGACGATCCGCTGGATCCGGGGCCGCAACGCCTCCATCCTCTTGATCGTGAAGTCCGAGGTCAGCAGCCGCCGCTGGGCGGTGTGCTCCGGCGCGTCCATCTGCATCAGCGTCTTCATGTGCGCGTCGCGTGCCTTGCTCACCGCGTTGGTGTGCGGGAAGCCGGGTTGCGCCACGTCGACGCTGACCCGCCGATCGGCGAGCAGCGCACGCACATCCGCATGGCGGGTGACCATCCACGGGGTGCTGCCGTCCCACAGTCTCACTCGTGAAACCGGCGCGTCTTCGAGTCGTCGGCTCAACTCCGGCGACGGGTCGAAGGGACACCCCGTCGCGCGGGCCATCGGAAAGGCCGGCATCTCCGGCAGGGCGTCAGTCATGGCATCTCCTCGCATCGAATGCGGTCATCAGGTGATCTCGGGCATGTGCTGAACAGGCGATCGGAATGCCGAGCCGGTCAGCTCGAACGGTTCGCCGCGCGTGCGGTGACGGCGCCGATCGCGCAGATGATCGCGAACCCGGACGCCAGGAGCAGCGGGCCGATGATGCGCAAACGGCGTACCGTGTGCTCCCTGGTGGCCGATGAGCTGCCGAGCTGGGTCAGCGACCAGCCGAGCGAGATGGCCGCCCCGAACAGGCCGGCCGCGAGCGGGGACAGCCCGCCCAACTGCTGGCCGAACAGCGGGACGAACGACTCGACCGCGACACCGAAGGCCAGTAGCCCGAGCGTCAGGTAGATCCACTTCAGAGGCGAGCCGGCCTGGTAGGTCGTACGCGGGAAGACCCGCAGCTCGCTGCTCCGTTCGTAGCCGACGAAGGCGGCCACCAGCAGCAGTGCCACCACGATGCCGCCCACCGTCGCCAGGGTGCCGGGCAGCACTCCGGCCAGGCTGACGGCCGCGGTGGCCGCCGTGACCAGCAGCAGCGACACGACCGGGACCGGCGCCCGAGCGTCACTTCGTTCGCCGCGCGGCAGCACCCGGGGCACGACCGCGCAGCACGCCGCCGCGATCACCGCCATCGCCACGAACGCCAGACGCCACGAGCCGAACTGGGCGAACAGGCCGCCGGAGCGCCGGGCCGACGAAGTTGCCGACGCCGTACATCGCTGACATCAGGGCGTTGCCACGGGTCCACAGTCGGCGCGGCAGGGCCGAGCGGATGACGGCGAACCCCAGCCCGGACAGCACCCCCGCCCCGAATCCCTGGACGCCCCGGCCGGCCAGCAGGACCGGCATCGCCGGGCTCGCCGCACAGGCCAGCGAGCCTGCCAGGAACACGGCGAAGCCGAGGCGGTAGGCGCCGACGTTCCCCCACCGGGCCAGGAGGCGGCTGACCAGCATCGTCGCGATCACCATGGCGACGAGGTAGATCGTCATGTTCCAGGCGTAGAAGCCGGCGCCGCCGATGTCGGCCACCGCGGTCGGCAGCAGGCTTGAGGCCAGATAGATATTGACCGCACCGACGAGCACGCCGCCCGCCAGCACGATCGCAGCTCCGAGATGTGGGGGGCCCAGCAGTTCCCGCCAGGAAGGCGGGGCGGGGGGCGAATCGGGAATCACGTGGTCATCTCGCTCAGGTCGTCGGGGGCTGCGGTGGGCTTTCCGGGTTCGGACTCGCCGGCCACGGCCATGGAGGCGTTCCGCGCATCGATCCGTCCGCCGCGTGGCCGCCGGTCGCGGGTCTCGATGGCAGGCTCCGCGCCGGGCTGCTCGTTGTCACCAGCACTCATGACTTCGAGGCTGTCGTTGAACTGAGCCCGGAGACTTTTCGCCGCCTTTCGTGGACGGTTCTGGCCCGGGTGCCGGGGAAGCCTCAAGCCGCGGTCGAACCGTGCCGCTCCCTGTGGTCGAGGCCATGCGAGCAGCCGATCAGGCACCTCTCCATGACGAACACGGTTGAGGCCGCGGCAACCTGTGACACAGTCACACAGGGGATCCGGCGATCACACCGGCGAGCAAGTGCCGCCGTTCTGTGATCTTTGTTGCGGGTGATATGTGGCGTGCGATAGATTCCCGCAATCTGATCTTCACTCGGATGACACTTGCTGTCTGTTCGTGTGGTTCGTCGGGTGCCGGGTGAGTGCCCCTGTCGCCGGAGGAGCGCCAGAGAGAGGAATGCCGATGGCCTACGACGGGTTCGTCCACGACGACGAGGGCAGAGAGCTTGCCGGCCGCGCCTATCTGGGGTTGGCCGATGACCACGTCTCCCACGAAGCGGCGATGCGCGGCATACTCGACGGCGAGTCGCCCGTGCCGTACGAGGAGATCGCCGCACCCTATTACGAGTTCCTGAGCAAGCTCCTGCAACAAGGCGGGGAGCAGGCCGGGGAGCTCGGCTTCGCCGGTGCCGGGCAGGTCGAGACGGCCCGGGGCAATGTCGCCCTGGAGCGGAGCATCGCGGACGCCTTCACCCCGACGGACCGGGACGTCTGATGAGCGATCAGACGGTGGCGTCCGGTCTGGCGTTGATCGGTGCGCAGCCGTTGCCGGGGTTGCCGGCCTCGCATGCGGCGCATGTGGCGGCGTTGGAGTCGAACGCGGGGCATTACGATCGTCTGCTCGGAGACAGCCGGCAGGCTTCGCTGCGGGCTCAGGGCAACGCGGGTGCGGCGGCCGAGGCGATCAACGGGAATGTGGCCGGTATCGACGGCCGTCTCGCGCAGAACCGTGCGTTGTCCAGTATCGGCGGCGGGGTGATGCGCACCGTCGGGAGTTTCTGCGAGTGGATCCAGAGCAACTGGAAGGCGATCGCGGTCGCCGCCGCGGCTGGCGGCGCTTTCCTGGTGACGCCGGCCGGGCGAGCTCTTCTGGTACGCCTGCGCGGGCTGGCCGCCAAGGTCCAGGAGATGCTGCGCAGCGGTGTCAGGCAGCTCGCCCAGATCTTCAAGGCACTGACCGACAAGATCACCGGAGCCAAGAAGCGGCTGGCGGAAAGCCAGGCCCGCAGCCGCGTCCAGACGGACATGGCGGAGAGGTTCCCCCCGGCGGCGCCGCGCACACCGCGAGCGCAGGCCGCTGACGGTGTGGCCAGTGCGCGGCAACGGCTCAAAATGGCCGAACGGGCCCTCGCGGAGAGGAGGAAGGTCCTCGATGCGATCGATTCGACAATATGGCAGGCTCGCGCCACGGCTCGCTCGAGGTCGGGCTCGGACATTCACTGGCGGTTCTACCAGAGGTTCGGAGTCCGCGACCATCCGCTTCTCTACACGGACGAGCTGGCCAAGATGAGACCGTATGCGGAGGCGCTGGGCAAAATGGACCGACTCGGGACCGGGCAGGTTCGGCGGTACCTGGACGACGCCGACAAGGTGCTTTCCGAATCGGGCTCCATCGTCCGGGTCAACAAGCTGGACATGCCGCCGGGAATGGCCGAAACAAGCGCCCAGGCCTCCTGGCTGCGGTCCGTCAGCGACGGTCTCGACCGGAGATTGGCACGGGCGCAGGACCGCATGGACGGGTACGCGGAATATGTGGTCATGCCCGATGGAAGCTCCGTGCGCGTGAGCCACCCGGGAGACAAGGCCCGCTTGCTGGGCGGGCGGCCGGGATAGGGCCGCACGTGCGCCCTCGGGCGGATCCGCCGAGTTCGAGCGATGGCGCGGCCGAGGTTGCGAACCAGCTGTCCCGGCCCGGCCCGCGGGTGATCGCTACTCGGTCTTCCCGGGGAAGGTCATGCGGGTCTTCAGGGAGGACAGCCGTTCGTCGAGGACCAGGCCGGCGTTCCGCAGTGCGGTGATCTGGTCGTCGGCCCGTCGAAGTCCGGGCACGTCGACCTCGTGGAGCCGCGCAGTCGCACGCGATAAACCCGTGGCTACGTCGATGATCATTTCGCGATAATGGCCGGCGTGGAAGAGGTCGAGGTCGTCGTTGCTCATCACGAGTGCGCGACTCTGCGCGTCGGTGATGTGTTCCTGAAGATCGACGCTGATCAGACACGCACCGACGTCGAGGTCGAGGCGATGGCTATGGCGCCGATCCCGACTCCGGAGGTGCTGTGGCGCAAGCCGCCCGTGCTCGCGCTCGCCGCCCTCCCAGGCACGGCCCTCGGGCGCCTCGGCGAGCCGTCGACCGCGTCGGCGGCGGCGTGGGCCGCGGCGGGTGCCGCCGTACGGATGCTGCACGACGCGCCGCTGCCGCCATGGCCCGGCCGGAGCCTCGATGAGATCGCATTGCACCTCGACGGCGAATGCGAGTGGCTCGTCACGAACGGTGTCCTTCCCACCGACCTGGTCACGCGCAACCGCCAGATTGCCGAGGCCGCGCTCCGGCCGTGGACACCGGTGTTCACACACGGCGACCTGCAGGTCGCCCACGTGTTCGCCGACGGTGACAAGATCACCGGCGTGATCGACTGGACCGAGGCGGGCCAGGGCGATGCCCTGTTCGACCTCGCCATCCTGACGCTCGGACACGAGGAGCACCTTGGCGACGTCGTCGCCGGCTACGGCACCGACGTCGACCTCGACGTGATCCGCGCCTGGTGGTCGTTGCGAAGCCTGCTGGCAGTCAGATGGCTGGTCGAGCACGGCTTCGACCCGTCCGCGCCAGGCTGCGAGGTAGACGTGCTGAGATCCCGGATGTGAGGCCGCGCGAGCCCGACGGCCACGAGTGCGGCCCGAATGCGTGCCCGTAACCGAGCGTAGACGTCGGCCCGAGGACCGGCGGGCGGGTGGCACGCGATCTTTGTACGTCAGCGCGTACCTGACTCTGCAGCGGAACCCGTACGCCGACACGCACCCGCTGGGCGGGCGATGCGCACGCCCTGCGGGGGTTCGGGGAAGGCAGTCCCCGAGTCCACAGACGGACTCAGCATCTCCAGGGCGATGCCGTGCGCGGCCGGCGCGTCCAGCTGGCCGGACTGAAGTTCCTGGGTGAGGTGGGAGCAGCGGGCGTAGGTGACGCGGATGTCCGGTGGCCGGGGTGTCGGCGGGGATCGGCGCCGGCGGTGGGGTGCCCGACCGCCAAAGCCGCCCTGGCGCGCGGTCGGTCGGGGTCGGCGCGACCCGCGCGAGAGGCCAGGAGGCCGAGTTGACGAAGATCGTGAGCGTTAATACCCTTTTACTAATCTAATAGGAAAAGGGTGCTGCGGTGATCAAGCTTCGCCTCGACCCAAGCTCCGGTGTGGCGACCTATCTGCAATTGGTGCATCAGGTCAAACAGGCATTGCGGCTCGGTGTGCTCATGCCGGGCGATCGGCTGCCGACGATCAAAGAGGTCGTCAACGACCTGGCGATCAATCCGAACACAGTGGCCAAGGCCTACCGCGAACTGGGGTGTTCACGAGTGGGTCTGGCCTGGGACGGAAAGATAGCGTAAAGATCGCTTCCCGCACGGAAAGTGATCGTTTCCCGCATTGAGCGTCGTGGAGCTCTTCATGCTGGAGACGATCGTGTTCC
>NZ_BSRQ01000037.1:19029-38774 GCF_030268685.1 Microtetraspora sp. NBRC 13810 | reverse complement strand
GGCGTCAGCGAGGGGTTCGCCGGGACGCACGTTGCCCCCGGGCAGCGTGTAGTGAACGCTGCCCGGCTGGTCGCGGCGGATGAGGGCGACGGTCCGGCACCCGGGCGCTCGCCCCGGGGGCGGCACTCGTGGCGCGCTCGCTCGGCGCCACCCGGTGGGAGCGCTGAGCGGCATGGTCGTCCCGGGCCTGGCCGGGCCCCTGCGCACCGCCCTGCGGGTGGCCCTCGGCGTCGCCTGGGGGGTGCTGGTGCCGGCCGAGATGTTCGGCCTCTCCATCGGGCGCGGCTACGCGGTGCTCAACGCGCGCGACAACCTCGGCTACCCCCAAACTGGCGGCCACGATGCTGCTCATCGGCACGATCGGCTTACTGCTCGACCGGATTCTGAGCGGCGGACGGGCGAACCGGCCCGCGTGACCACAAAGGTGCGGGTGGGAGACTCAGCTCCAGTCGTCGCCGAGCAGGCGCTCCAGGTCGGCGGTCGCCGCGGCCGGGTCGTAGCCGGGCAGGGCTTCCCGCATCAGGTCGTGGGTCCGGCGTTCGACGTTCGCGCTCGCGGCACGCACCGCATCTGCTATCGCCGACTCACCAAATGAGTCACCGTCTAATCTGCTCGAGCTGTCGCTCATGCCCATGTCGCCTACCTCACGGGCAACTGGTTGATCAGTGAGTACGACGGCGGGGCGCCAGGACCTCGGTGACCTTGGCGATGGCTTCGGCACCGGGTTTGACGTAGCGCATGGCGGTGCGGGGGTTCTTGTGCCGGGTCTTGCCCATGATGAGCTGCAGCGGCACTTCGGCTTCGCCGAGGTGGGTGGCGGCGCTGTGGTGTAGTTGGTGCAGGTCGAGCCCGGCGTACTTCTCCAGCAGGACGCGGGCGCGATCGTAGCCGAGGCGGGCGCGGCCGGTGTGCGGGCAGATGTCGGCGGCCGCGGGTCGGCGAGCGGGAACGGGGCGGCGTTCGGACAGGAACAGCGGGCCGTGCGTGCGTGTGCTGCCGTCCGAGAGCCGGAGCAGCCGGGGCAGGAGGTGGGCGGTGCCGCTGTCCCAGTAGACCCACTCGGTGGCGCCGCCCTTGGAGCGGACGGGGGCGCGGCGATGCTCCAGGTCGAGGTCCTCGACGTTCAGCGCGAGAATCTCTGCGGCCCGCCCGGCTGTCTCGTAGAGCATCCGCCACAGCGTCTTCTCCCGAAGCGGGATGTCGCGGCGCGACAGCAACCGGTGAATGGTGGTCTTGGCGACCGCGCGGGTCTCGTCGGCGTTCTCCTTGCGGCGCTCGGCGTCGGCCGGGACCGAGGGGGCGGCCCAGTGCTTCTTGGTCTGGCACCAGATCAGCCAGGAGGCGACGGCAGCGCGGTTGCGGTTCCAGGTCGCCGGCGCGCTCGGCCCCCACAGCTCGGTGAGCGCGGCGCCGATCTCGGCGTCGGTGACCTCGGCGAGCGGCCGCTCGCGGCCGAGCAGGGCGATGACGCGGTCGATGGCCGAGGCGTAGGCGCGGTGGGTGTTGGGGTTGGCCGTGCGCGGGGTGGCGAGGAAGGTGTCGGCGGCCGCGGCGAGCGTGACGTGCCCGCCGCGCAGGGGGGTCACGTTCGGCCGGCGCTCATGCCGCCCGCCGGGGGAGGCCTGCGGCGATGTACCGGATAACGTGCTTGAGTCGCGCACCTGTCCGGCGGTGGATTGTCCTGGTCGCCGCGCCGCCGTGACCGCTCATGTACGTGATAATAGGCAGTTATCACGTACATGATGTCATTGTGCGGAAGTGCGCCCGGCTACTGTGATCGGTATGGGGGCCTCTCCTCAGCCGTCAGACTGGGGATTTCGCTGTCCAGTGGCGGCGGGCCCTGCTCAAGGGGACTGCGTTCAGGGGAAGAGATTCGGCCAGTTGCCGCCGCGAGCCCGTACGTCCACGGCCACCTCGTTCACCGACCGCCCGTCGGTGTCAACGCGCAGATCCCCCGCCCCGGCGCTGTCGAGCGCCTTGGCCTCGAACGCCGCTCGTGCGGCGATACGGTGCAGGGTGTCCGAGTTCAGCCCTTTCAGCTCATCACCCGGTAGGGCCGGCCCGCCTCCCCGTCCACGCTGCGCGACGCGCTCGGCCAGCGTTTCTGGCCCCGCATGCAAGCGGCACACGGTCAATGCCGTTCCGGGCAGCAGCTCGGCGTAGCCGCGGACAATGTCGTCGGAGTCGGCCTCCCCGGAGACGACCAGGCACTGGGCACCCGCCGCGCGGTGCCCTGCCCAGATGGCCGCGAGGTTGCGCGCCTTGAGGCGATGGCCTTCCACGTCGTCGTCGGCGACGGGACGCAGCGCCCCGATCTGCTTCACATCGATATAGGCGGCTCGCACGCCGCTCCGGTAGACCTGCATGAAGATCTCGTAGCCGACCGTCGACTTCCCAACCGCTGTAGCACCGCACAGCCACAGCACGGGTGCCGGCACGGAAGCGGGTGAGGCATCCGCTGAGGTCGGGTGGTTCTGCCGGTCAACGACACTGTGGAATGTCGCGGCGGGGAGGATACCCGGCCATCCCCCCACACGCTCACAGACCAGCCGGGCCGCCGCGGATACCACTAAGCCGCCCGTATCCACGCACACGTCGGCGTAGTCACTGCGTTCCAGGGCTTCCGCTTCAACGACCGCCTCCTCCACCAGATCCGGACGCCATCCCCGCGCGAAGAACCGTTCCTTGAGCTCAGCGCTGTCGACGCGCAGTCGGCACACCGTGAACTCGGCCTCAGGAAGAAGCGCGGTGTACTCACGCACCTCCTCGGGAGTGTCAACGAAGCCCGCAAGGACCAGACATTGCACCCCTTCCTGCAGGAAATTCGGCCACATCGCAGCCAGATTCCGCGCGCGGAGGCGATGCGTCACGCCCTCTGGCATGGGGTAGCACAGGCTGATCTGGTCAGCGTCGACAAACGCCGTCTTGACGCCAGCACGACTCAGCCGCGCGAACACCTCCCAGCCAACCGTGGACTTCCCGACACCCGTAGGCCCCGAAAGCCAGAGCAAAGGTAGAGAAACGTTGGTCATCCGCGCGACATTAGCGGGCTCCCGGTGCAGCGAGCGACTGCAATTCGCCGCCGTCAGGGGGCGGGTGAGGTGCCGAACAGGACGCGCGGTTCCAGGTCCAGCCGGGTGGCGGGTGCCTGGTCGGGCGGGCTGAGGTTGAGGGTCCAGTTGCCGAACCTGCGGATGGTGTGGGTGATGTAGGGCGAGACGGTGGCCAGGTCGTCCAGATCGACGGGGTGGCCTTCGGCGGCCAGGGCGTTGGCGGCGTCACACCGGCAGCGTCGACCGGGACCTCCGCGTAAACGCCCGCCTGGTCGTCAAGACTCTGACCGACCTCGCCAGGGACACCTGTTCAAGGCGCTGATCGCCGCCTCGCTCTGCGACGACCAGGCCGCGCGCGGGCGCTGCACCGCATCTACGCCCTACGCATCGGTCACCGAGCAACCCCGTGGTGTGACGGGGCCGCGACGGTCGCCCGTAGGTGGTCGACGGCGATGCGGGCGGCGTGGCCGATGGCGGCGTCGACGGCGGGTTGGCGTTCAGCGAGTGAAGCCGCCCTGGTGAACACGGCGACGGCGTACCGGCGGCCGTCCGGGAAGGTGACGACGCCGCACTCGTTGCGTACGGCCGGCAGGGTGCCCGTTTTGGCGGCGATCGTGACGTCGGGGGTGAATCCGGACGAGAGGCGGTGCGGCCAGATCTGGTGCGCCATGATGTTCCGCACCCGCTCGCAGGCCGCGGGCGTCGCCGCGCGGTCGGTCCAGATCGCGTCGAGCAGCGCGCCGATCTCCCGTGGGGTCGACGCGCTGGTCCGCGCGGGGTCGAGGACCGCGAGCCGCAGGATCTGTTCCTCCGTCGTCGCGGCGAGCGTGGCGTCCAGATCGTTCAGGTCGCCGCCGAGGTCCTCGGCGATGGTGCGGAACAGGTCCTCGCAG
Source organism: Microtetraspora sp. NBRC 13810 (assembly GCF_030268685.1). Taxonomy (GTDB): domain Bacteria; phylum Actinomycetota; class Actinomycetes; order Streptosporangiales; family Streptosporangiaceae; genus BSRQ01. The sequence continues at coordinate 34,828 of NZ_BSRQ01000037.1, read as the reverse complement.
CAGCCGATGATGCGCGTGTTGGCCAGTTTCAGATCGGTGAGCACCTGGTCGACGGCCGCCGGGCCGAGCCGGTGGTAGATGACGTCGGTGGCGGCGTTGTCGCTCATGGTCAGCATGAACAGCGCCAGGTCGCGCAGGCTCATCCGCACGTCGTCGGCACATCCCGCGGTGCCGATGCCGCCGATGCGGTAGCGCGGGCCCACCGTTGCCGTCTCGGTCTCCTCCAGCCGGCCGGCCTCGACCGCGCGGGCGAACGCCACGGCGACCACGATCTTGAACACCGAGGCGAGTACGACGGGCTCGTCGGCGCCGGCCGACACCTCCGGTCCGTCGTCGGCGCCGATCTCGTGCGCGTGCAGGAAACCGCGTGCGCCCGCGTCGGCGAACACCGCCTCGATCCGCGCGATGACCTCGGTGTCCTGGTGGCTCACGCGCCGGTTCGCCGGTCGGCGCGGCCGGTGTGCAGGAACAGTGCGCGTCCGGTCCCGTCGTCGCCGACGAAGGCGTGTGGGAGGTGTAGGCCGTGCAGCGGGGTTTTGGTGACGAGTGTGTCGTCGTGCAGACCGGCGAGTTCGATCTTTTCGGTGGCGGGGCCGAGCTGGGCCAGCACGCCCTTCGCCCGCCTGTGCAGCCACACCCGTCCGTCGTCGTCCTGGCTGATCTCGGTGTCGGCGATGTCGGAGGAGTAGGTGCCGAGGTAGCGCGACACGTCGGTGGGGGTTGGGCCGGGCGTGGGCAGCGGGGGCAGTGTCACGCCGGCGAGGTCGGCGAGCACCTTGCCGAGGATCTCGGTGTACAACTGGATCGCCTCGCCGCCGTTGGTGAACAGCGCGACCGACACATCGCGGTCCGGCACCACGCGCAGGAACGAGGACTGGCCGATCGTGCCGCCGTCGTGCCCGATGACCGTGCCGCCGGCGCTGTGGAAGATCTCCCAGCCGATGCCCCAGGCGTCGCCCATCAGGCCCAGATGGGGCAGGTTCACCTGCGGCTCGCGCATGGCCGGCACGCTCGCCTTGGACAGGACCGTCGCCCCGTCGGGGCCGGCGCCGTCGCGCAGGTGCATCCGGACGAAGGTGAGCAGGTCGCGCGGGCGCATCGCGAGCATCGCGCCCGCCGGTGCGTTCGACCGTGCCAGCGCCCACACCGGGGCGGGTTCGGGCGCGGCGCCGGGCGCCGGCTGGAGGTGGCCGATGGCGGCGCGGTACCGGATGGCGTCATACGGGCTCGTGGCGGCGTGGGTGAGGCCGAGCGGGAGGAACAGGTGCTCGCGCAGGCACTCGTCGTAGGACTTGCCGCGCAGCACCTCCACGATCCGGCCCAGCACGCTGTAGCCGGCGTTGTTGTAGGAGAACATCTCGCCCGGCGTGAACAGTTGTGCCACGTCCGCCAGGGTCGCCACGTACTTCTCGACACAGTCGTCGCCCGTGCCGGTATCGGTGAAGATGTCCCCTTCGAAGCCGCTGGTGTGACACAGCAGCTGCCGGACGGTGATCCGCGAGGCGGCGTCCTCGTCGGCGAGGCGGAACTCCGGCAGGTAGCCGCGCACGGGGGAGTCGAGATCGGCCAGGCCCTCGTCGACAAGCTGCATGATCAGCGTCGCCGTCCAGACCTTGGTGATCGAACCGATCTGGAACAGCGAGTCCGTGGTCGCCTCCACCCCGGTCGCCTTGTTCAGCACGCCCGCCGCGAAGTCGATGGTCTCGTCACCGGCGGACACGGCGACCGCGGCGCCCGGGACCTGGGTTTCGTCGAGCAGCCTCGGCAGGTTCTCACGCAGCCAGGTGCCGATCGCGTCGAGTTCCGACATGTCTACCCCTTACGTCCGGGTGCTTGCCAGTGACGACACGCTAAGCCGATCCCGGGCCGCCCGCTTCGTCCGCCAGCACAACGTCCACGCCCGATCTTGTTCTGCCGAACCAGCGGGCGGGCCCGCCCAGGTGAAGTGATGGGTAACGAAAGGGGTTTCGTCCCGTGGCGGTCAGATAGACCGGAAAGAAGACGACCCACAGGACCAGGCAGCCCAGGAACCATTCGAACCTCCCAGACGGCCGCGTAGCGCCTGGTGTCCTCAACTTGGGCCGTGGTTTGGGAATGCTGGCGGCGGGGCGAGGTCACCCGTGGGCCGATCCCCATACCACTGGTGTTCTTCCGGTCAGGAGCCGCCGTTAAGTTCCGTCAGAAAGGATCTTCACTGCCGGCCGTACCGGTCGGTATCCTGCCCCGACGACTCACCGGAGAACATTGCATGTTGAGTTCCTTAGCAGAACGCAGCAAGCTCCGCGTCGCCCTGGCTTTCACAGCCCTCGCGGTCGCCGGCTCGGCCGCGACGATCATTCCTGCTCCCGGCGCCATGGCCAGCCCGGTGCCCGCCTCCTCGAACCAGGCCGCGTACCGTGGCCAGGTCGAGGTCGTCCGCGCTGTGGACGGCCCGGCCGACTCCTCGATCCTGACCGGCAAGGTCTTCGTCGACCGTGACCGCGACAGCGTCAGCGACCCGCAGGAACGGGGCCTCGCCGGCGTCGTGGTGTCGAACGGGCGCGACGTGGTGACCACCGACTCCCGCGGGCGCTACCGGCTGCCCGCCTACGACAACATGACGGTGTTCATCACCCAGCCGTCCGGCTACCAGGTGCCGGTGGACGCGTCCAACGTCGCGCAGTTCCACTACAACCACCTGCCCGAGGGGTCGCCCCCGCTGCGTTACGGCGGCATCGCCCCCACCGGGCCGCTCCCCGCCGCGGTGAACTTCCCCCTCACGGAGAGCCGCCTCACCCAGTTTCAGGAGCAGCACTGCGTGATCGCGGGCGACCTGCAGACCTACGACAGGACCGAGGTCGAGTACGCCCGCAAGGGAGCGATCAACGACCTTGCCGCGCGCCGCGACTACCAGGGCTGCGGCACCCTCTTCATCGGTGACGTCGTCGGTGACGACCTGTCGCTCTACCCGGACGTCAAGGGGCTCACCGGCCTGACCAACAGCCCGGCCCGGTTCCTGCCCGGCAACCACGACCTCGACTTCGACGCCGAGACCGCCGAGCACTCCTTCGACACCTTCCGCGCCCAGCTCGCGCCCGCGTACTACTCCTACGACGTGGGCAACGTGCACGTCGTGGCGCTGAACACGGTGCGCTACCCGTGCACCCCCGACGTCGACAACGCGGACGGCCTGCGGCCCGGCTGCAACGACCCGGCGAACCGGCCGACGTACAACGGCAGGCTCGGCGACGACCAGCTCAAGTGGCTGGAGCGGGACCTGGCCAAGGTCCATCGCAGCAAGCTCGTCGTGGTCGCCAGCCACATCGGGCTGCTGAACTTCGCCGACGAGGGCAGCCCGATCCACCAGGTCGACCAGGTCCGTGAGGTGTACGACCTGCTGAAGGGCCGCAAGGCCGTCGCCGTCGCCGGGCACAGCCACTCGATCGAGAACATGCGGACCGGCGACCTCGTCAAGGGCTGGCGCGACCTCTTCGGCATCGAAGGGCTGCCGTTCCCGCACATCACCGCGGGCGCGATCGCGGGGGACTGGTACTCCGGCGCGCTGACCGAGGAGGGCTACCCGATCTCGGTCGGGCGTGACGGCGGCCGGCCCGGCGTGCTCACGCTCGACATCAAGGGCAGCTCGTTCAAGGAGCGCTACACGGTGACCGGGCAGAGCGACCGGGTGCAGACGCAACTGGGAATCAACAGCCCGACCTACCGCGAGTGGTACGTCGCACGGCAGGCCTGGAATCAGAACCGCGAAGGTACGGCGCCGGAGCTGGGTGACCCGACTGTGGTGGACCGGGAGGATCTGACCGGGCGTACGTGGCTCACCACCAACTTCTGGATGGGCGCCACCGGCTCGACGGTCAAGGTCAGGATCGACGGCGACCGGACGCGGCCGGCCACCCGCACCCAGCAGCTCCGCGGCGAAGACCAGTTGGTGGGGCCGGAATGGTCCGACCCGCACGCCGCGGCGCAGCAGCTGGTGAACGGCGGCAGCCTCGCGGACCGGGCCATGCACCTCTGGCGGTTCGAGCTCCCCGCCGATCTCGACACCGGCACGCACCGCGCCGAGATCACCGCGACCGACTCCCACGGCCGCCAGTTCACCGACGTCCTACGCTTCCGCGTCGTCGAGCAGCGGTAACCGTCCCCTCGCCCGTCCTGGGGCCGCCACCGACACCGGTGGCGGCCCCTGTGCACTTTCCCTGAAACATTTCAGACCCATAGCCGCAAGTAATACGAGGTCAAAGCCTAAATCGACGCTTCTCCCACTGAAACATTTCTTTACAACGTTGACATGTTTCGGTGACCTCCTCAGAATGACGCCATCTCGGCGATCGGCGTTCCAGGGGAGGAACAGACATGATCGACAGCGTCACCCCCCACGGCAGGACCCGTGCGTATCCGTCCTTCGTCCGCAGGGTTCTCATCGCCGGCGCGGCCGGCATCCTCGGCGCGGGCTTCCTCACGGGCCTGTCGTCCCCCGCCGATGCCACGAGCGGCGCCACGGCTGTCGCCGCGGACTGCAGCGGCGGCTATGTCGGCCTCACCTACGACGACGGCCCGAACCCCGGCAACACCACCAACCTGCTGAACGTCCTGCGGTCGAACGGCCTGCGCGCGACCTTCTTCAACACCGGGCAGAACGCGCAGAACAACCAGGCGCTGGTCAGGGCCCAGCGGGACGCCGGCATGTGGATCGGCAACCACAGCTACACCCATCCGCACCTGACCCAGCTGAGCACCTCCCAGATGCAGTCGGAACTCCAGCGGACCCAGCAGGCCATCCAGCAGGCCACCGGGACCGCGCCGAGGCTGTTCCGCCCGCCGTACGGCGAGACCAACGCCACGCTCAGGTCGGTCGAGCAGCAACTCGGCCTCACCGAGGTCCTCTGGGACGTCGACTCCCAGGACTGGAACGGCGCGGGCACGGCCCAGATCGTGCAGGCCGCGAGCCGGCTGCAGAACGGCCAGGTCATCCTCATGCACGACCAGTACGCGGCGACGGTGCAGGCCATCCCGCAGATCGCCGCGAACCTGCGCAGCCGCAACCTGTGCGCGGGCATGATCTCCCCGTCGACCGGCAGGGCCGTCGCGCCCACCGACGGCGGAGGCGGTGGCGGCGGTGGGGGTGGCGGCGGTGGGGGTGGCGGTTGCACCGCGACGTTGTCGGCGGGGCAGCGGTGGAGTGACCGGTACAACCTCAACGTCTCGGTGGCCGGTTCCAGCAACTGGACCGTGACGATGAACATCCCGTCCCCGGCGAGAATCCTCACCACCTGGAACGTCGGCGCGAGTTACCCCAGCGCCCAGGTGCTGACGGCCAGGCCCAACGGCAACGGCAACAACTGGGGCGTCACCGTCCAGGCCAACGGCAACTGGACCTGGCCGGCCGTCTCCTGCAGCACGACCTGACACCTACCCCGCCCCCGGCCGACTCTCACGAGGAGGAAAAACGCACATGAACGACGTCCCCGCCCGCCCGCGGAACCGCAGACGCGGTCGCGTCAGACTGTTCGCCGGCCGCGCCTGCGCCGCCGCGGCGGCCCTGCTCCTGGCCCTGACGATGCCGCCCGGAATCGCCCACGCGGCCCCCATCACCTCCAACCAGACCGGCACCAACAACGGCTACTTCTACTCGTTCTGGACCGACAGCCCCGGGTCGGTCTCCATGGAACTCGGATCGGGCGGCAACTACAGCACCTCCTGGCGGAACACCGGGAACTTCGTCGCGGGCAAGGGCTGGAGCACCGGCGGTCGCAGGAGCGTGAGCTATTCGGGCAGCTTCAACCCGTCCGGCAACGCGTACCTGACCCTCTACGGGTGGACGAGGAACCCGCTCGTGGAGTACTACGTCGTCGACAACTGGGGCACCTACCGGCCCACCGGCACGTACAAGGGCACCGTCACCAGCGACGGCGGCACGTACGACGTCTACCAGACGACGCGTACCAACGCCCCTTCCATCGAGGGCATCAGGACGTTCAACCAGTACTGGAGCGTGCGGCAGTCGAAGAAGACGGGCGGAACCATCACCAGCGGCAACCACTTCGACGCATGGGCCAGGTACGGGATGAACCTGGGCAGCCATGACTACATGATCCTCGCGACGGAGGGCTACCAGAGCAGCGGTGGCTCCAACATCACGATCGGCGGCTCCTCCGGAGGCGGCGGCGGTGGGGGTGGCGGCGGCGGTTGCACCGCGACGTTGTCGGCGGGGGAGCGGTGGAGTGACCGGTACAACCTCAACGTCTCGGTGTCCGGTTCCAGCAACTGGACCGTGACGATGAACACCCCGTCCCCGGCCAGGATCATGTCCACCTGGAACATCAGCGCGAGCTACCCCAGCGCCCAGGTGCTGACGGCCAGACCCAACGGCAACGGCAACAACTGGGGCGTCACCGTCCAGGCCAACGGCAACTGGACCTGGCCGACCGTCTCCTGCAGCGCAGGCTGACCCGAACGCTCACCACCGCACCGGCGCGGCGGCCCATGGGCTGCCGCGCCGAGAACTTCGCGAAAGACTGACGATCGGAGGCGCGTACTTCGTGATCACGACGGTTCCGGGGTCACCAGGGGATGACGCCGTCGCCCTCGAAGGCGGAAGCTCACACGCGAGGGCCGTCCTCGTCGCTCGCCGGCGCTGACGCGTCGGGCATGCCTGGTTCCGGTACGCCGCAGACCAGCAGCGCGTTGCGTGCCATGGTGTCGTCGGTGGCGCCCGCCGAGAGCTCCCTGGACAACGCCCGCTCTCCGAGGGACGCGAGGAGCGTGGTCGTGATCCGGTCGATGTCACCCCGCTCGGCGTCCGGCATGGGGGCGCCGGTGAACTCACGGATGCCGGCCGCCGCGCCCAGCAGATGGGCGGCCTGCACCGGCCGTCCAGCCAGGGTCAGCGCACCCGCCAGCCCCTCGTAGGCGAGCGCGATCGCCCGTGGATCGCCGCCCGCGCGGGCGACGGCGAGGCCGTCCCGGTGTGCGGCCAGGGCGGCGTCGGCGTCGCCGCGTTGTTCGGCGATGAACCCGAGTTCGGCCAGGAGCAACGCCGGGCCCGGGCCGAAGTCGACCCCACGGTGCCATTTCAGCACTTCGAGCAGGTGCTTCTCGGCGAGGTCGAACCTGCCTTCCCGCCGGGCTCCAAGGGCGAGCCCCATCTCCGCGTGGATCTCGCCCGCGGTGTAGCCGTGTTCGCGGGCCAGCCGCATCGACTCTTCGTGGAGTCGTCTGGCCTGTTCGAAGTCGCCCGCCAGCAACGCGATGCGGCCGAGTCCGGTGACCCGGTCGGCGGCGTCGGTCCAGAACCCCAGTTCCTCGGCCAGGCGCCGGCCCGCCCGATGCAACTTTTCGGCGCGCCCGTAGTCACCCGTGATCTCGGCCAGCGCGGCCAGCGGGTAGCTCGCCTGCAGCTGCCCCCAGCCGTCGCCCGATTCCTGGAAGAGCTCGTGGCTGTGCTCGCCGCTGCTGCGCAGGGTGGCGAGGTCGCCTCGCATCAGAGCGTGCATGGCCTTGGTGCTCTGCGCCGCTGCGATGCCCCAGCGGTCATCGGCTTCCCGAAGCTCTGCCAGGGCCCGATCCACCCACCTCTCGCTGCCGGCCAGGTCCGCGCCGGAGTTGAGCAACGCGAAGGCATGGAACCAGGAGGCGCGGGCGAACGCGGCGCGATCGCCGGTGGCCGGATCGGACGGCGGGGCCGCCACGATCGGGAAGCGGGTGCCGCCGTCTCCGGTGAGCAGGGCGAAGCCCGCATGCCAGAGCACGGCTGGGCCGCGGAGGGCCGCCGGGGCTTCGCCGGCGATGCCCAGGGCCGCCGCCAGCGACCGCCGGGCTTCTCGCAACCGGCCGCGGAGGAACCAGTACCAGGTCAGGGCGCAGGCCAGCCGCAGTGCCCCGACCGCGTCCCCGCGCCGTACGGCCTGATCGAGGGCGACGCGCAGGTTGGCGGTCTCCCTGTCCAGGAGTCCCAGCCATCGCCGCTGGTCGGGACCGTGCAGATGAGCGGCGGCCCGTTCGGCCTGCTCGGTGTGGTGGTCCTGGTGGCGGCGCCGGATGATCTCGGACTCGCCCGCCTCTTCGAGGCGTTCCAGCGCGTACGCGGCGACCGATTCCAGCAGCCGGTAGCGAGGGCCGTCGGTCACCGAGATCAGCGAGCGGTCCACCAGCCGGATCAACGGATCGAGCACGTCCTGGCCGCACACCGCCTCGGCCGCTTCAAGCGTGCAACCGTCGGCGTGCACCGCCAGGCGCCGCAATGTCACGCGTTCGTTCTCGTCCAGGAGTTCCCAGCTCCAGTCGATCACCGCGCGCAGGGTCCGCTGACGCGAGGGGGCGGCGCGGTGGCCGCCGGCCAGCAGCCGGAATCGGTCGTCCAGACGTGCCGCAAGGCCGGGTACGCCCAGGGCGCGGACTCGGGTGGCGGCCAACTCCAGCGCGAGGGGAATCCGGTCGAGGCGGCGGCAGATCGTCGCAATCGTCTCGGCGTCGTCCTCTCCCACGACGAACCCGGGGGCGGCGGACGCGGCGCGCGCGGTGAACAGGCTCTCGGCGTCGGACTGCGACAGCGGTGGAACCGTCCACACCGCCTCTCCGGCCAGCCCGAGAGGCTCCCTGCTGGTGGCGAGGACCCGCAACCCGGGGCAGGAGGACAGCAACCGGCGGGTGAGGTCGGCCGCCGAGTCGATGACGTGCTCGCAATTGTCCAGGACGAGGAGGAACCGGCGGGAACGCAGCGCGTCCTCCAGGCTCAGCGGCCCATCCTCGCGGATCCCCAGGGCGGCGTTCACCTGGTCGGCTGCGTGCATGGATCCCGCGAGCTCGACGAGCCGGACACCGTCCGGGTAGACCTCTGCCGTTCGGCCGGCCGTCTCCACCGCCAGCCGCGTCTTGCCCACCCCGCCGGGACCGGTCAGGGTCACCAGTCGGCTGACGCCCAGCAGGTGACGCACGGCGACGACCGCGTCGTCCCTGCCGACCAGGTCGGTGAGCGGGGCAGGCAGGTTCGCTCGCGGCTCGCCGAACGGCTGCGCCCGGGAGGCGGTGGATCCGTCCAGTGCCGGATCTTGTTCGAGGATCGCTCGGTGCAGAGCGGTCAGCTCCGCGCCGGGGTCCACGCCGAGTTCGTCGGCCAGGCGCTCGCGCAGCTCGGCGTAGGCGGCCAGCGCCTCGGTCTGCCTGCCGGCGCGGTACAGGGCGCGCATCCGCATGGCCCACAGCCGCTCGCGCAGCGGATGGCGGGCCACCAGTTCGCCCAGCTCGCCGATCAGCGCATGGTGCTCGCCCAGCTCCAGCCGCGTCTCGGCCAGCGCCTCGGCAGCGGTCAGCCGCTGCTCCTCAAGCCGTTGGGCAGCCGCCCGTACGAATGGGGCATCGCCGAGGTCGGCGAACGCCTCTCCGCGCCACAGCGCCAGAGAATCCGCCAGCCGGCCGGCCCTCACGCGCGGGTCCGCGATGCCGTACGCGGCAGCGGTCAGGTCGGAGAACCGGCCGGCATCCACGTCGCCGGGCCCGACCCGCAACAGGTACCCAGACGAATGGGACACCACCAACGCGTCCGCACCGGGCTCGGCCGGCGCCAGCGCGCGGCGCAACCTCGAGATCTTCGTCTGCAGGGCGGCGGCCGGGTTGCGCGGGAGTCTGTCTCCCCACAGGCCGTCCACCAGCCGGTCGGCCGACACCGGCAGTCCAGCGTGCAGGAGCAGATGGACCAGCAGCGCACGCACCTTCGGCTCGGGCACGTCGACCGGTCTGCCGTCCGACGTCAGAACGGCGAGCGGGCCCAGCACGCAGAAGTACACGGCGACACGCTAGCCCAACCCGACGGCCACGCCTGAGCTCCGCCGGCCCACCGCCAGGCTGCCGACAGTCCGCCGACAGGGCCTGTCGGCACAGTGGTCGCATGCCGCAGGGCAACAGCCCGGCGCGAACCACTGATGGCAGAAGGAGTCTTCGATGTCCCGGAACGAAGGTCGGGATCGGTCCGCGGTGTCGGTGATCGGCCTGGGGCAGATGGGCACCCGGCTGGCGCAGGCGTTCCTCGCCGCCGGCTACCGGACGACCGTGTGGAACCGCACCCCGGCGAAGGCCGACGCCCTCGCCGCCCAGGGCGCCGACCGCGCGTCCACCGTCGGCGAGGCGGTCTCCGCCGGCCCGCTGGTGGTGGTCTGCCTGCCTGACTACGACACCGTGCACGACCTGCTTGAGCCGGAAGGGGAGCGCCTTCGGGGCCGGGTCCTGGCGAACCTCAGCTCCGGCACCCCCGAGGCGGCCCGTCGCATGGCCGGCCAGGTGACCGGGCATGGAGCCGCCTACCTGGACGGCGCCGCCATGAGCGGCACCCGGCTGGTCGGGCATCCGGACGCGCTGTTCGTCTTCAGCGGCTCACCGGACGCCTTCGCGACCCAGCAGGATGTGCTGGCGAGCCTGGGCCGCTCGGTGCACCTTGGCGACGACCCGGCCCTGGCCTCGCTCTACGACACCGCGCTGTTCGGCCTGGCCTGGGGCGCGCTGGCGGGCTTCTACCACGCGGTCGCCCTGGTGGGCGCGGGAGGTGTCGATCCGACCGCGTTCGCCGCCGTGGCGATGAGTCACATGCCGTTCGTCACCTCGCTCATGGCCGATCACGCGCGCCACATCCAGGACGGCCGCTACCCGAACGACGACGGCACCGTGGACGTGCACGCGGCGGCGATGGATCACCTCGTCCACGCCAGCAGGGCCGAGGGCATCGGCGCGGAGGTGCCGGAACTCATCAAGTCCCTGCTGGAGCGCGCCGCCGGCACCGGTCACGGCGAGGACGGCATCGCGAGCGTCGTCGAGCTCATCACGAAGGGGCGGCGCGATGTCCGAGCAGGGTGAGCCGGTGTCGTTGAGGCGCCTGACGTCGCACTACGAGGCGGGGTGCCGGGAGGTCGCCGGGCAGAAGCTCGTCTCGAAGAGCGTGGTGAAGGTTTCCAGGAAGTCGTTCCAGTCGCCGTTCATGTTGCTCACCAGCGTGTGGGTGCCTTCGCGGTCGCCCATCGCGTACGTCACCGAACCCTGGATGTACCCGCCGCCGCCCCAGAGGGTGACCCCGCACGGGAGCTTCTGCGAGTAGACGCCGAGGCCGTACCCGGTGTTCGGGACCCAGTCCGCGCCCTCCGTCGAGACGGTGGTGAACATCTCCCGCTGCGCGCCGGTCGGGAGGAGACGGCCGCCCAGCAGGGCCCGCAGGAACCGGTGCAGGTCCGAGGTCGTCGACACCATGCCGCCGGCCGCGCCCGCCCAGCTGAGGTCCGCGCCGGTCACGTCGTGGATCTCCGTGGGGTGGCCGGCCTGGTCGAACTTCGAGTAGTGGCGGGCGTGCGGGGCGCGCATCGTGGTGTCGGCATCCGGCAGATACGTGCCCGTCAGGCGCAGCGGGCGGGCGATGCTGCGGTCGATCTCCTCCGCGAGGGTCGAGCCGGTCGCGTGCTCGACGATCATTCCCGCGAGGTTGTAGTTGAGCTTGGAGTAGATGAAGCGCCCGCCCGGCTCCTCCGGGTGCGGAGTCGGCTGCCCGGGGACGGCGTCGGGGAGCCCGCTGGTGTGGTTGAGCAACTGCCTGACGGTGATCCCGGTGCCGTCCGCGCCGAGATGTTCCTCCACCACGCCGGGCAGCCACTTCGCCACCGTGTCGTCCAGTGACCGTCTCTGAGGTCGGCGACGACGCCCGGGACACCGTCGTCGGCCACGGTCCCGTCGAGCACGCGCTGGAGTTCGGCATGGGCGCGGGACATGGACACGGATGCCTCCTGGGGGCATGGGGGAAAGGTCAGAGGCGCCGTCGGCACGCAAGCAACATTAGTTGACTAATTTGGCCATAGTCAACGTGAGTTGCTTAGGTCGAGGGACTCGGCCTGGTGGATGCGCCGGTACACCCGGGCGCGTAGCCGCAGGATCACCGTGGCCACCAGGGCGGCGGCCAGCGAACCGGTCAGGACGGCGATCTTGACCCGGTCCTCGGCGCCGCCGCCCGGCCCGAAGGCGAGTTCCCCGATCAGCAGCGACACGGTGAACCCGATCCCGGCCAGGACGGACAGCCCGGCCATGTCGATCCAGGCCAGGCCGTCGTCCAGGGTGGCACGGGTGAAGCGGGCCACCAGCCAGGTCGCGGCCATGATGCCGATCGGCTTGCCGGCCAGCAGGCCGACCACGATGCCCACCGCGACCGGGTCGGTCAGCGTCTGGGCCAGCCCGCCGATCCCGCCGACGGTCACCCCCGCGGAGAAGAAGGCGAACACGGGTACGGCGACGCCGGCGGAGATCGGCCGGAACCGGTGCTCGAAGTGCTCGGCCGGCCCCGGCCCTGCCTCCGGACCACCTTCCCGCCCGCTGCGGAGCACCGGTACGGCGAGGGCCAGCAGCACCCCGGCCACGGTGGCGTGCACCCCCGAGGCGTGTACCAGTGCCCAGGTGACGAAGGCGAGCGGCAGCAGCAGCCACCACGCGCGCACCCGCCGCCGGACCAGCACGGCGAAGACGGCCAGCGGCACCCCCGCGCCCAGCAGCGGCAGCACCGACAGGTGGCCGGTGTAGAACACGGCGATGATGACGATGGCGATCAGGTCGTCCACCACCGCCAGCGTCAGCAGGAACGTCCGCAACGCCGCCGGCAGGAAACGGCCGATCACCGCGAGCACGGCCAGCGCGAAGGCGATGTCGGTGGCGGTGGGGATGGCCCACCCCCGCGCCGCGCCGGCTCCGGCGGCCACCGCCAGGTACAGCAGCGCGGGCACGATCACCCCGCCGAACGCGGCGGCCACCGGCACCGCCGCCCGCCGCACGTCGCGCAGGTCACCGGCGACGAACTCGCGTTTGAGCTCCAACCCGGCGACGAAGAAGAAGATCGCCAGCAGGCCGTCGGCGGCCCAGGTGGCGAGGTCGAGATCGAGATGCAGGGCGGCCGGTCCGATCCGGATCGCCCGCAGTTCGGCGTAGACCGGCGCCCACGGCGAGTTGGCCCAGACCAGTGCGGCGAGCGCGGCGGCCAGCAGCAACGCCCCGCCGATGGTCTCTTTGCGCAGGATGTCGGCGATTCGCCGCGCCTCCGGCCACGAACCCCGGCCTAGCAGGCGAGGAGTGCGATGGAAGGTGGTGCCGGGCATGGAACTCCGCTCTATGGCAGGGTCGGGTCGCTCACCTGCCGACCAGACTTCCCGGCGCACCTGTCAACAACGTATCAGGACGCGTGCCCCACCCGCGCTCCGCTCGCCGGGCCCGCGCGGCCCGGGAACGCCCGCCGCTCCATCTCAAGGAAGCTCCGGCGTGCATATCCGTTGATGATTCCGCCGATACCTTTCCGGGGCCTTGTGGTGAGCCATGTAGACGCAGCGACAACTAACCGTGCACTCACAGCCAACGACATCCCGGCGGTATTCGGTGCATTCTTCAGGGGCGACGTCGAGTACGGCGTCCAGCGGAATAGCGACGGAAGGGCTCGTGGAAGTCGCCGGCACGGAAGGTGGGAGATCGACAAATGATTCATGCGATTCGTAGGCTCGAAATCGTCACGGCGAAGGCGGACATCGCCGTCTCGGCTGTTTCCGGAACGGCCACGGCAACGTTCGATCGGAACGGCCTTTGCGAGGACGGGGAGTTCTGTCTCTGCCAGGACGAGAATCCCACGGCCCGCACATCCGTCATCGAATGGACGGGGCCGGACACGGATTACCAGGACAACATGTGGTTCGGTACCACCGACGGCATCGACAACGAAGCCGGCGAGGTCTGGAACCTGGCAGTCACCGGATAGTCCCGAGAAGCGCCCCGCCGCCGTCGGCGAGTGGCAGAAGTGCATGGCCCGGCGAGGGTGATTCCACGACTCTCCTCGCAGGGCCGTGGCGGACGAGACCTGGAAACTCGACGTGGCGGCAATCCCGGTCAGGCCGGGTCCCCTGCCCGGAGCGCGTGCTTGACCGTGGTCATCGCCGGGTGGAGTCGCGCAGGACCAGGCGCCACTCGATCGGATCGGTCTCAGCCGCCGCTTCCTCACCCAGGGCCAGTTGCGCGCAGCGGGCTCCCTGGGCGCGCAGGTTCTGCGCGACGGTCGTCAGCCCGGCGGCGGCGGCCGCGTCGGTGCCGTCCCAGCCGCTGACGGCGAGGTCGCCGGGGACGGCGAGACCGGTACGGGCGGCCGCTCGCATCAGGCCCAGGGCGAGTTCGTCGCTCATGGCCATGACGGCGTCCGGCGCGTCCGCCCCCGTCAGGAACGCCGTGGCCAGGGAGTCGGCCTCGCGCGCGCTGTTGCGTGCGCACACCGCGACCCGCACCTGCGGCCATCGGCCGCCGGCCGCCTCCCAGGCGTCACGGACTCCGCGCAGGCGCTCACGGGTCACGCGGAAAGTGGCCTCGGCCGGATCCAGTCCGTCGCGGACCCCCGGCGTCCGGGCGCGATCGAGCGGGAAACTGAGCACCATCGGCCGCCGGGCGCCGGCGAGGGCCTCGGCGGCGACGGCGCGGGCCGCGGCACGGTCGTCGATGGCCACGAACGGCAGGTCCCGGTGGTGTGGTCCGCCGTGCACGACGGCGGGGAGACCGGTGGCGGCCACCGCCGGCAGCACGGGGTCGTCGTCGCTGGTCGTCCAGACGACGAAACCGTCCACCGCGGCCTCGGCGACCCGGTCGGTGTCGGAGGGCGCCCCGGTGATGGGGACGATCGTGAGCCCCAGGCCGTGACCGGCGCAGACCTCGGCGACGCCGGCCAGGAACCGGGTGGCCTGGGGGTCCTCGAAGGCGTAGGTGAGGTGCTCGCCAAGCACCACCCCGAGGCTGCCGGTCCGTCCCCGGCGCAGCGAGCGGGCCCCCGGATGGGGGCCGGGGTATCCCAGCCGGGCGGCGGCCTCACGGACCCTGGCCCGGGTGCGTTCGGAGACGCGATCAGGCTGGGCGTAGGTGTAGGAGACGGTCATCACCGAGACCTTCGCCGCGCGAGCCACCTCCGCCATGGTCGGCCGGGGCCGAGAAGGGTCTTTGGCCATGCCTCACCCTATCTTGTGTATCGTTACACATCATGTGTACCGATACACAAGATGGCGTCGATCATGGTCACATCCGGGCCTGGGTGCCGTACGCGGGATTCACTGTCTTCGGCGCGTTCTGGGGCGTGTGGGGCGCGTCCGTTCCCGCAATCCGCGACCAGGCCGGGCTGACTGATGGCCAACTCGGCACGGCGCTGCTGTTCATCGCCGCCGGCGCCCTGCCCGCCATGCCTCTCGCGGGCCGGGCCGTGGACCGGTGGGGGCATCGCGTCACGGCGATCACCCTCACGTCGCTCGGCATCGCCGGCATCGCCGTGGCCGTCACCGCTCGCGACCTGCCTGCCTTATCCGTGGGACTGGCGGTTCTCGGCGCGTCGTCCGGCGCTGCGGACGTGGCGATCAACGCGGCGGCCGGCTCCGTCGAACGGGCCAACGGCCGTCCGGTCATCACCCGGGCGCACGGCTTCTTCTCCCTGGCCGTGGTCGCGGCGAGCCTCGTCACCGGCCTGCTGAACGCCGCCGGCCTGCCCCTGGTCGTGCCGTACTTGCTGGTCATGCTCGCCGCCGGCGCCGTGAGCGCCGCAATCGGCACCGGCGATCGCACGCAGACTGACCCCGCCCGTCACGATCACGCCCGCACGCAGGCTGACCCCGCCCGTCACGATCACGCCCGCACGCAGGCTGACCCAGCCCGTCACGATCACGCCCGCACGCAGGCTGACCCAGCCCGTCACGATCACGCCCGCACGCAGGCTGACCCAGCCCGTCACGATCACGCCCGCACGCAGGCTGACCCAGCCCGTCACGATCACGCCCGCACG
>NZ_BSRQ01000037.1:0-18935 GCF_030268685.1 Microtetraspora sp. NBRC 13810 | reverse complement strand
CGCACCTCAACCGCGTACAGCCGGCCGGGTCTGCGCGCTCATCTGCCGCTGCTGCTTGTCGCGGGCGGACTCGGCGCGCTCGGATTCGCCGTGGAGAACGCCCACCAGAGCTGGAGCGCCGTCTACCTCGCCGATACCGTGCACGCCGGACCCGCGCTGACCGGCGCCGGGCCCGCGGTCTTCGCACTTGCCGTCTCGCTCACCCGCTTCGCGATCAGCGCGGTGAAGACCCGTCGCGCCTGGATCGTCCTCACCGCCGGCGCGGTGATCTCCGCGGCGGGGACGTCCCTGCTCGCCCTCACCGCGTCTCTCCCGCCGGCTCTGCTCGGGCTGGCCCTGGCCGCCGTCGGCACCGCCGTGCTCTTCCCCACCGTGCTCGGCCTGGCCACCGCCAACGTCCCCGCGGCCGCCCGCGGCGCCGCCACCTCGGTCGTGTCCACCTTGGCCTATCTCGGCTACCTCGCCGGGCCGGTGTATGTGGGGCACTGGGCGCAGGCGACCGGGCTGCCGGGCGCCATGCTGGCCGTGGCGGCACTCGCCGCGGCCTTGGCGCTGCTGGCGTGGCCCGCGCTCAGAGCCGTCAGCGGCGCCCTGCCACCCGGTACCGACCTCGCTACGGGGCGGGATACAGGACGTCGGCCCGGTCCCGCTTCTGCATCAGTTGCCATTCAAGATCGGCAAGCTCGTCCGGTTCCACCACGGGAAGCTCCATGTTCAGCTTCAGCTCCCCACCCTGTACGGCCTGGTCGGCCTGGCTCTGGGCGATCAGAGCCCTGACCGCGAGGCCGCCCGCGTAGACACCTCGGCCCGCCAGTTCCTCATGGAGGGTGAGGACGTAGTTCCGCGCGGCCGCCATCAACGGAACCGGCCCGGACACGCCCGCCGCCGGGATGATCACCGAGGATCCGTAGACGAAGAGAATCCCGCCGTCCCCGCGCTCCAGCATCTCCGGCAGCACGTGATGCACCAACTCGACGGGGGTCAGCAGATACAGGTTCACCCACTCCCGCAGTTCGGCGGCATCGAGATCCGCCGCGAGGGTGAGGGCGGCGGGAGTGAACGGCGCGTAGTTGAGCACGTCGATCCGCCCGAACCGTTCCCGGATCTCCGCCACGAGGGCCGGAACATCTTCGGTGCGGCGCAGGTCGGCAACGAAGCCGGCTGCCTCTATTCCCTCCGCGGCGAGGGCTGCGACCAGCTCGTCCAGGGGTTCGCGCCGACGGGCGACCAGTGCGACCCGGTACCCCTCCCGGCCGAAGCGACGGGCCACCGACCTCCCCATACCGCTGCCGGCGCCGAACACCGCGATCGTCTTGGGCATGACGCTGTCCTCTCCCACAATAGAATGAGGTATTCCCTCAAGTTAGGTCCGAGGATAACCCTAACCTGAGAGACCTCGTCAAGTTACCTGGAGGCGCCATGCCCGACCCCCGGCCCTTGCGCGCGGACGCCCGCCGGAACCTGGAGAAACTCAAGGTCGCCGCACTTGAGGTCTTCCAGGAACGCGGCCTGGAAACCCCCCTCGAAGAAGTCGCCCGCCGGGCCGACGTCAGCATCGGAACGCTGTACAACCGCTTCCGCAGCCGCCAGGAACTGATCGACGCGGTGCTTCCCGACCTCGCCCTGAGGAGCTTGGACCGCGTCATGCGCCGAGCGGGAGCCCAGGCCACTCCATGGAAGCGATTCGTCGCCTATGTCGAAGGGATGTGCGCGCTTCAAGCAGCCGACGCGGCCCTCAACGACATCATCGCGCAGGCCTACCAGAACGCCGCCGAACTGAGCGCGGCCTGCCAGAAGTCCCTCACCTTCGGGTCCCGGCTCATCGCGGAAGCCCAGGCCGACGGCTCACTCCGCACCGACCTCACCCCCGACGACATCTTCGTGATCTTCTGGCTGAACGCCCACCTGACACGGACGGTCGGCACTGCCGCCCCTGATGCCTGGCGCCGCCAGATCGCCTTCACCCTGGACGGCTTCCGCGCCGGCAACGCCACCCCGCTCCCGGTCGGACCCGGCATCGTCAAAGCTGCGGTACCGGTCATGCTGGCCGGCGACACCGGAAGCACCTCCAACCCGGAACCGTCCACCCGCCAGTAGGCACCCCGCCCGGCCGACTTCACCAGAGGCAGTTGTACAACGGCGGGCACCACTTCCCCTTGCCGCAGACAACAGGGCCACTACTCGGGTCCGCGTCACCAGTCGCAAAGTAGCGCTGAGTAACCGGTCTCTCAGTGTTGAGTGACGGTCACTCGCCGAGTCGATCAGGGAACGGCAGGGGAGCACTGTCGATAACTCGTGTCGAAAATCAATGTCGGTGAACGGAGTGGATCTCGACGGTGCTCTTCGGCTACGCGGCGCAGTGGTGAGCACTGCCTGGCCGCGGGAAATGGGGGGGGCGTGCTCGCGGGCGCGGCCGTGGCTCTATGCGGAGCTGTCACCTCGCGGGCAAAGCTCGGTTCCGCCGCCTCCAGTCACGGTACCGCGACGCCTAACCGGCGGGCTTCCGCCAGGGTGTCTCGGCAGATCTCACGCGGCTCCTCGGCCTCGGGGTTGGAGTGCGCCTCGAAAATCACGCGCGCCGCGTGGCATGGTCGGCCACATGGACGCCCTACCAGGGCCTCGCCCGTACGCTGGCCACGCCCATGGCCACCGGCTCAGGTGCGCTCGCCGAGGGTAGTCGGGCGCTGGAGCAGGCCCATGACCGCCCCGGTTGGCGGGCCGAGGCCGACAGTGTGGATCGTTCACCGGGCACCTTCGCGGATGACCGACCCGTGGCGTCCTCAGAGCCGTCCCAACATGTTCAGCTCGATGCCTGGAGCCGGGCCCGCCTCAAGCGGCTGAAGCGCGCGGGCCTCTTCGGGAATGAGACCTGCGAGCGAGATCTCGATCTCCGTTCCGCGGAGGCGTTCGATCACGTTCGCCAGTTTCCTGTTGACGTCGCCCAGGTACTCCCTGGCGTCGTCGTTGTCACCGCCCCACACGTCGGAGACCTCCCAGCCGCCCTTGTTGACCACGACGTCGAAACCGTGCTGAGCGTCCCGCACGATGTCCGCGCATTCCTGGGCGAGCAGGCCCACGGCTCCGTAACCTGCGGCCAGCGACCGGACGGACAGGGAGATACGCTGCAACGCTCTCTGCACCTCGTCCGCCGCCGGGCCGCGCCAGGGCGCGTCACGGACATCCTGGGCGCGGTAGGTCAGCCTGTGCACGACTTCGACCAGGCCGTCGGCGACACCCGTCAGGGCGACGGCGCACTGCGACAGCGTGTCCGGATCCTGTGCCATCAACGCGGCCCGGATGCCAGCTCTCGCCGGGCTCCCCGGCAACGGGATATCGAGCCCGTCAAACCCGATCGGCTGACCAGGATCCATCGAACTCGGAACGTACGCGGCGAAACGGCCGACCGGGTAGATCTCGCTGAGAGAGTACCGGCCCTCGGAAAGGGCCAGAGGCGACCGGTCCGCCGACGACCAGTCCACGGATGACATGAAAGGAAGATCCGGTGGATCGGAACTCCCTCCCAACGGAGGCAGGCCCGACAGGCCCGAGCCGGGGGGCAGGCTGGGAACACCCGGCATCGGCATCTCCGGCAGGCGGTCGGCGCTCTCGTAGGTACGGCCGGACGTGGCGATGAGGAAAGCGGCCGCGCCGGACTCGACGTAGGTGTCCTGTCGTACGCTGTCAAGCCGATCGCCGCTGACGGTGAAGACGTGTTTCAGGAAGTCGGCCCCCGGCAGGATCGGCGGAGGGCCGAACGGGAGCGCGGGAAGAGCGATATAGAGCTCGTCCAGTTCCCCCAGGAGGCGCCGGCCGATGGCCTTCAACTGGACGTGGTCGACGTCGAAGCCCTCCCGGTGCTCGGCACCCAGGCCGGGCCAGTAGCCGGGCGCCTTGGTTCCGGCGCCCCACTGGGCCCATTCCTCCGAGGGACTGGTCGGTGGTTCCGGAGCCACGAGGCACCCCTCTCCGGTCAAGATCAGTCGCGGTCAACCCTGGCAGCAATGGGCACGATCGTCAATTTCGGCCTACCTGCGGCTGGGACACGTTCAATTGCGACATGAGGTCGCACGTTGTGAGTGATCACGAGGAAAGGAGGCCCGGCGATGTCGGGACCCTGATCCAGGCCCCGGGACTGGTAAAGATCGATGATCGTGTGATCTGAATTCCCGTCTCGGTCTTTGCCTCTGTTCACTCCGCGTGATCGTTTGGGGCGTAGCGGCTCCATGTCCCGCCCGCTTCGGAGGCGAGCCGGGTGGTGGTCTTGTCGTGAAAGCCGAGGGCCCTGGCGATGACGGGAGCGGGGGCTTGGAGAACCAGTTGCCGGAGGGCGGCGGTGCGGGCGGCTCGGCCGGGGATGCCGAGGTCGCGGACTAGGTCGGCCAGGCTGCGGTGGTGGAGTGGCTGGCCAGCTCGGCGTCCGGGGAAGAGCCAGCGGGCGTCGGCGTTGGTGGCCGTGTTCATGTTGGTGCGCTCGGCTTTGGCTTGGAGCAGCAGGTCGGAGAAGGGGGCGGGGACCGGAGTTGGTGGGTCGCCCAGACGGATGAGGACCTGGCCGTCGGTGTCGTGGACGACGTCGTCGAGGGTGAGCCGGACGATGCGACTGGCCGGCTGGGCATAGAGCAGCATCAGGCAGGCCGCGGCTCGTGAACGGACCGGCCCAGCTGCCTCGTCCAGGGCCCGGCGCAGGAGTTCGAGCCGCCGGTGCTGGGTGAGTGGCCGTCCTTCCACCCGATTCAGCCGTGGCAGCCTGAGCGCTCGTGGCGTGCGCCCGGTGCGCATCGCCCAGGTGAGGAAGGCGCGCAGGGAACGATGCTCGTGAGGCTTGTGCGTGGCGTGCCAGAGGTCGACGTCGTTTTGTCCCAGCTGGTCGAGGGAGCGTTGCCGCTGTGTGAGCCAGAGAAGGAACTCGTGGGTCCGGTTGAACTCCTGCGTCGCGTGGACGACGGTGCTGCCTGCCAGCGGGCGGATGGCAGCACGTTCTCGAAGCTTGACCATTTGATGCCAGGTCGCGAACCGCTGCAGCAACGGCAGATGGCCCTGATCGGCGAGCTCGGCCAGGCGTCGCAGCAACCAGCTTTCGACATGCAGCAGGTGCTTGTCGACTTCGGGGAGCAGGCCGCAGGACATGAGCAGGTCGCGGAGATGTGCGGCCGGCCGCCAATCGGGATGTTCGTGGTGTCAACGACGCTCGAATACTGGGTCTGGCACACATTCCGTGATCTTCCGGTGGACTCGGCTCGCGGCTTGTTGATCATGTTGCGTGACTGTCTCGGAGCTGCTGGAAGTCTTCCTCCCTCACCTGGCCGGCATCTGTATCGAGCGCGTGTCCCGCATCGGCAAGTCGGTACGGATCCAAGCCAGAACGGGCACGTCGCAGGCGGCATGTCCTGCATGCGGAGGGGTGTCGGAGAGGGTGCACAGCCGATACGAACGGCGGCTGTGCGATGCCGCCATCGGCGGTCAGGAAACCTTGATCCATCTACTGGTGACACGCTTCTTCTGCCGCAACCCAGCTTGCTGCAAGCAGACCTTCGCCGAGCAGGTGCCCGGGCTGACCGTGCGCTACGGCCGCCACAGCACTGCCCTGCTGCAAACGTTACGGGCGATCGCGCTGGCGCTCGGCGGCCGGGCCGGCGCCCGACTCACCGACCGGCTCGCCACGACGGTGAGCCGGATGACCTTGATCCGGATCATCCGCGCCCTGCCCGAGCCCGCTCTGCAAGCTGGGCCGCAGGTGCTCGGCGTGGATGACTTCGCCCTGCGCCGGGGCCACCGCTACGGCACCATCCTGATCGACATCACCACCCGACGGCCCATCGACATGCTCGACGAACGCTCCGCCGACGCGCTGGCCGCCTGGCTGACCGACCACCCCGGCGTCCAGATCATCTGCCGCGACCGCGCCGGCAGCTATGCCGAAGGCGCCGCCCGCGGCGCACCTGAGGCAACCCAAGTCGCCGATCGCTGGCACATGTGGAGAAACCTCAGCGAAGCCGTCGAACGCACCCTGGCCAAACACCGCACCGTCCTACGTGACCTCCCGCCACTCACCCCACCGACCGAAACCGGCGAAGCCCACACCCCGCCAGCCAGGCCAAACGCCCAACCACCGGCTCGAACAGGACCACTGGCCGAGCGGACGCGACAGCGGCATGCCTCCATCCACCACCTGCTCGCCCAAGGGCGGGACCTGCGCGCGATCGCCACCGAGCTTGGCCTGGCCCGCAACACCGTGCGCCGCTTCGCCCGAGCCGCCACTCCCGAGGAACTGCTGGTTAAGGACGGCACCGGACGCCGCCCGCGAGCCTTGGATGCCTTCGAGCCCTACCTGCGTCAGCGCTGGAACGAGGGCTGCACCAACGCCGAACAGCTCTACCAGGAACTCCGCGAACGCGGTTACCGCGGCGCTCCCACCACCGTCCGCCAATACCTGCAGTCCTGGCGCTCGGACACCATCAGGCGACCTCCGGTTTCGTCCGCGCCCACGGTGCGGCAAGCCACCGGATGGCTGCTGCGCAACCCCGCCACCCTCACCGTTGACGAGCAGCGGCACCTGGACGCACTCACCACCGCCTGCCCACCCCTGGCCATGCTCTACGACCACGTCCGCGCCTTCGCCGACATGATGGTCAACCGGCACGGCCATCATCTTGAACGCTGGATGGTCGCAGCCGACGCCGACGACCTACCCGAACTGCGCTCCTTCATCATGGGCCTGCGCCGCGATCTCGACGCAGCCCGGGCGGGTCTGACCTTGCCCTACAGCTCTGGCCCGGTGGAGGGACACGTCAACCGCATCAAGATGCTCAAGCGACAGATGTATGGACGAGCCAACCCCGACCTGCTGCGCAAACGCGTCCTACTCGCCGACTGAGCACGCCCCTTCACGGAATTCGTGCCAGACCCAGTTTTCACGTGTCGTCGACACGTGGAATGCCTGGTGGGAAAGCGGCATGGTCCCGGTTGCCAGGGCGGTCAGCAACCCTTGGACCTTCGCGCTTGCCAGCCAGGCCAGTCCGCTCTTAGGTCGCGGCATGCCGGTCAGCAGGTGATGCAGCGGGATGAGCGCAGGGCTGACGCGTCCGGTGCCCTCGTCGAGGAGTTTGTCAAGCCGGTCGTGCAGGGTGCAGCGTTCGCAGAGGCGTCCGCCGAGGAGGTGGGCTTCGATTCCGCAGCGCCCGCAGCGAAAGTCGCGGGTGATGCCTGAGCAGTCCCGGCAGGCCGCTTTGTCATGGCGGCGGCCCGGCAGCAGCCGGTCGGTTCCGCAGCCGGGGCAGATGCCGTAGGTGCGGGCGGCCTTCTCGCAGCAGGTCCGGCAGATCAGGCCTTCCCAGTTGGCGGCCTTGGACGCCCGCCGACCGCAACGGACGCATTCGCCCATGTGCCGGCGCTCGTATTCCTCCCTGGTGCGGTAGGCGCTCATTCTTGGGGCCGGATGCGGGCGCGCTTGGGCCGGACGGCAGCCAGATCGGTCACCGGGGCTCCGCTCTCACCCGTGGCGGTACGGCGCGGCCGGACATCCTCTGCCCTGGTGGCGATGAGGTCGGCAGGGTTGCAGTCGAAGATGTCACAGAGTGCGGCCAGGACCGGAAGGGAGAGGCGTTCGGGGCTCTGGGTGACCAGGCGCCAGATCTGCACCGACGACAGGGTAATCCCCCGGTCGGCCAGCGGCTGGGCGAGGTCGGTGGCGTTGAACATGCCGTGGGCGGCCATGAGCTCGCGTAGCCGCCACTGGTAGCTGACCTGGCGTTTCATCGTGTCTTCCTTCCGGGCTCCAGCGCTGCGCTGAGCGTGGCCTCCATCGCCTTGCGCAGGGTCCGGGTGCGGAAGTCGGAGGAGACACAGGTGTAGATGGAGGTGGTGGAGGCGTGCTCGTGGCCGACTTGCTCCTGAACGAACCGGGGATCCCATCCGTCCTCGACCAGGTGCGTGACGTAGGAGCGGCGGAAGGAGTGGAAGTCCAGGCCCCGATCGAGTCCCAGCGCGTCGCGGTAAGTGGCGAAGCGGGTGTTCATCTGGGAGAACCCGATCCGCGGTCCGCGTTCGGAGGGCCAGAGCGCGGGCGAGTCCACGTTGCTGAAGACCGGGCGGACCTCTTGTGTCCACTGGGTGAGGATCTCGACGATCCAGTCCATTCCTCCGACGCCGTCTCGTGGGCCGACTGTCAGCACGCTGCGCCGCTTGGGCGGGGAGCCTTTCATAGCCTTGCCGAAGCGGACGTAGCAGACGCCGAAGTCGCCGAATGGGCGGGCGTGAGGGTTGGGGCCGAAGTCGGCCAGGTCGAGCATCCGTGTCTCCCTTCTGCGTAGTCCGTAGGCGTAGGCGGTCTTGAACAAGGTGGCGTCCCTGAAGGCGGGCAGCCATCCCTTGCGGCCGGCACCGCTGATCCGCTCGACTTGCTCGTCGGCGTGGTCGAAGAAGGCTTGCAGTTCATCGCGTGTGAAGGCGCGCTTGGCCGGATCGGCTTCGGATTCCTGCAGGTGGGTGGCGGTGTTCCACTCGTGACAGACCTGGATGGGGTGCGTGCCGAACCGGCGCTCACACTCGGCGGCCCAGCCGTAGGCGGGATCGGTGATAAAGGCGCAGAACGACCGGATGGCCTCGGAGTAGTTACGCAGGGTCGACTGTTTCAGATGCCGGACCGCCCGCAGGTCGCCCAGCCAGTCGTCGACCATCTTCGGCGCCCACTCCCATGGGTGAGCGTCGGCGTGGCGGGTGAAGGCATTCACCGCGTTCAACCTGCCCTCGATCGTGGAGAGAGCAAGGTTGCGGGCCAGTTGCTGGTTGCGCCACCCGTCCAGCATGGCGTCGGCCACCTGCTCTTCCGGGCGCAGCAGCACCGTTCCGCCCACAAGGTGCAGGCTGGCCGCTCCCGGCACCGCCCCGTCCCGGCTCACGCTTTCGTCACCCTCCGTCTGGTTACATCGAACGAAGGGATCTTTCATCAGAAGTAATCAAGACGCAAACGCGCAGGTGAAAGCACGCCTCATAAGGCGGCCATGGGAGCAGTGCCGCTGGCACGTATGGCACACCCATCGCGCTTGACCACGCATACCAGCGGACT
Organism: Microtetraspora sp. NBRC 13810; assembly: GCF_030268685.1. Lineage (GTDB taxonomy): Bacteria > Actinomycetota > Actinomycetes > Streptosporangiales > Streptosporangiaceae > BSRQ01. The sequence continues at coordinate 9,871 of NZ_BSRQ01000037.1, read as the reverse complement.
TCAGCCCAGCACGACGATGTGCTGTGTGATCGCAGACTTCATCAGATGGAATCGCGGTCAGTTGGAGGAGTGGACCGGATATTGGCGCTATCGCTTTGGCGAGAACGATCTCCGGCAGCTATCGCAGATAACACCCGCCTGGACGCGCTCGGCTCGGCGTGCGGCTGGTGGCGCGACCGGGACTGGCTGAGCGTTGATCCGCTGCGCCGCCTTCGCCGCCGGTCTCGTTCGACCTGAGGCACGTCTCGCGGAATGGAGCGAAGTCTACGAGAGGCTCTGGGCTGGGCCGACGCGCCCAACCCACGCCTTTGTCTCCGCCCGCCATCGAATTTCCCTGGATCGCACCCACCGTCGGGCAACCCGTCGCCGTGGCCGATGCGTCTGTACCGTCAGCAGACCAACGGAAGGCGACTAGGTGGCCGATAGGGCGATATTTCAGGACTTCGTGGTGGCGCGGTCCGACCGGCTCCTGCGCTTCGCGTACCTCCTCACCCACGACTGGGCCACAGCCGAGGACCTCCTGCAGGAATCCTTGGCCAAGGCGTGGTTCGCCTGGCCGGGCATCGACGAGCCGGAGGCGTACGTGCGGCGCGTGCTCATCACGACCTATACCGGGGTCCCCGTAGCAAACAGCGAAAATCCAACGGATATAGCTCTGAACTGCGGTTACTGAGGTTTTTAGGACGGTTGTTGATCTCTTCGGCTACGGTTCGTCATGGTTCGTGTGTTCTGTGACGTCCGGGGTGGTTGATGTCGACGCGGTTCCTGTCTGATGAGCAGTTGGAGCGTCTACGGTCGTTCCCTGACATTGGGCGTGAGGAGCTGAACAAGTACTTCACGTTGACGCCGCGTGAGCACGGGTTCCTGGACGGACCGGGCCGCGGTCCAGAGGCCAGATTGGGGCTGGCCGTTCAGCTCTGTACGTTGCCCTGGCTCGGCTATATCCCCGATGACCTCCTGGAGATTCCGCAGGCGGCGTTGCTGCGGTTGGCGGGCCAGATGGCGGTGTTCCCCGGGATGCTGGAGGCATACGACCGGTCGACGCGGAAGCGGCCTCAGACCCGTAGCGATCACCTGAAGCTGGTGATGAAGTACCTGACGTGGAAGAACCTCAAGCCGGGCAGTATCCAGTGGAAGGAACTGGAGCAGTTCCTCCTGGACCGGGCGATGGAGCACGACACCCCGAGTCTGTTGTTCCAGCAGGCGGTGGAGCACCTGCAGGCTGCCCAGGTGGTGCGGCCTGGTGCGGTCACGCTGATGGAGTTGGTGACCGCCGCCCGGAACGCGGCGGCAAAGCTGACCACTCAGAAGGTCGGGCACCTGCTCACCAGGCCGATGCGGTCGGACCTAGACCGGCTGCTCGTGGAGGACCTGGAGATCGGGACGTCCAGGCTGCGATGGCTGACGACGCCGGCGGCGGAGGCGTCCGCCCCGGCGATCGGGGTGTCGATCGACAAGCTGATGTACCTGCGGGCGATGGACGCCCACCAGCTCGATTTGTCGATGCTGCCCCGGGAGCGGCGCCGATTCCTGGCCACGGTGGCTCGCCGCTCCACGGTACAGGGCCTGAAACGGCGGGAGGAGCGCCGCTATCCGATCTTGCTAGCCCTGGTGGCCCAGTCTGCGGTCGACCAGCTGGACGAGGTCATCGCGTTGTTCGACCAGGCGGTATCGGCCCGGGAGTCCCACGCGAAGGCCAAGACGGACGAGGCACTCGCCGAGCGGGCCAAGAGGGGCGAGGCCCGCCAGTTGCTGATGGATGTGATCTTGCCGGTCTTGGTCGACCCGGGCATCGACGACGACCAGGTCGGCGGGATCCTGCGGGAGCGGATCGGGATGGACAAGCTCCGCGAGGTCTCGGCGATCAACTGGAAGCCGCTCCCTCGCGACCACGGCCGCCTTGCCGCGCTGGAGGCCTCCTACACCTACCTGCGCCGCTTCACCCCGAAGGTGCTGTCCACGGTCGACTTCCACGGCGGGCCTGGTGCCCAGGACCTGATGACCGCGTTGAGGATGTTGAAGGAGTTGAACCGGGCCGGCGGCCGGAAGGTCCCGGCCGGGGCGCCGACGTCGTTCGTGCCGGCCAGGTACGCCGACTACCTCGCCAAGGCCCGCAAGGCGGGAGACGACACGGCGTTTCGGCACTACTGGGAGCTGTGCGTGGTTCTCGCCCTGCGCGACGGCTTGCGGTCAGGGGATGTGTTCGTCCCGGGCTCGCGCCGGTACGCCGATCCCGGGACGTACCTGTTCACGCCGGAGCAGTGGGAGGGCAAGCGGGCGGAGTTCTGCCAGCTCGTCCGCAAGCCCGCAGGCGTGGGCGAGGCGATCGACCACGTCAAGGAAGAGTTTCACCAGGCCCTCGAAGACCTGGAGGAGACCCTCGCGAACGCCTCCCCGAACGATGTCGGCGCGGTTCGCCTGGATGAGGAGGGACGGCTGGTCATCCCGCCGCTGTCGGCCGAGGACATCCCCGCGGAGGCCAAGGCGCTGCGCGAAGAGCTGGCGGGGATGCTGCCGTTCGTGCCGATCGCCTCGCTGCCGATCGAGTTGGACGTCCGCACGAAGTTCCTAGACTGCTTCACCCACGCCGGCGGCAGGAAGATCAACCTGTCGGTGGAGACACGGCGCAACATCCTCGCGGTGCTCATCGCGGGCGCCACGAATCTGGGATTGACCCGGATGTCGGAGGCGTGTGGCGTCTCCTACGACACCCTGGCCTGGACCCAGGAGTGGTACGTGCGGGAGGAAACGCTCCGCGAGGCCAACACGGTGCTGGTCAACCACCACTACCAGTTGGAGCTGGCCAAGAAGTTCGGCGGCGGCACCATGTCCTCCTCCGACGGGCAGCGCTTCCCCGTCCGGGGCAAGTCCCTCACCGGCCGGGACATGAACATCCACGGCGGGAAGGTTCTGTCGACCTACACCCATGTGTCCGACCAGTGGTCGACCTACGGCACCAAGCAGATCATCCCCACCACCCGCGAGGCCAACTACACCCTGGACGAGCTCCTCGGAAACGAGAGTGACCTGCCGATTCATGAGCACGCGACCGACACCCACGGCGCGACCTTGGTGAACGTCGGGTTGTTCGACCTGGTCGGCAAAGCATTGACGCCGCGGATTCGCGACCTGGGAAAGATCACCATGCTGCGGGTCGACTCCCCGGCCGCCACCAACGTGCTCTACCCGCACGCCGGGCCGCTGCTGGCCGACCGGTGGAACGAGGACCTGATCCGCGGCACCTGGGACGACATGCTGCGGATGGCCGGATCTCTGAAGTTTGGTGAGGCGACCGCATCCCTGGTGGTCGGGAAGTGGTCGGCGGCCTCCCGGCAGAACACCCTGGCCGCGGCGATTAAAGAGTGGGGACGCATCCGCAGGACCATTCACGCCGCCCGCTACCTGTCGGACCCGGTGTACCGGCGGAAGATCTCCCGGCAGCTCAACAAGGGCGAGTCCCTGCACGCACTCCGCCGAGACCTGCACTACGCCCAGCAGGGCGTCATGGTCCGGCCGCATCTGCAGGACCAGACCGAGCAGTCCTGGTGCCTCACCATCTTGACCAACGCGGTGATCACCTGGACGACCGAATACTACGCGATGGGAATCAAGGAGCTGCGCGAGCAGGGCCGAGAGGTCCCTGACGAGCTGCTCTCGTTCATCGCCCCCGGCCACCGGGAGAACATCAACTTCTTCGGCTTCATCGAGGTCGACATCGAAGGCGAGACCGCCAAACTCGACGACGGATGGCGGCCACTGCGGCCCACCCTGGTGAACGAGGCCGGCACTACCTTCCTGCTCAACCCCTGACCGAGGATCAGCCCGACGACAAGCGGGGGCGGAATCGGTCGATTCCGCCCCCGCGCTCGGATCCAATCAGGACACGTTCGTCACCTGCGGAAACGGCGGGCCGATCCAATGGGATCTGATCCAGATTTACGCCTCCCCTTTTCGCCCCCTAGGGTAGGACGCAGAGACTCACCGGACGTCACCTGGCCCATCTTGAAGGGGGACACCATGGCCCTGCTGAAGCAGACCGACTGGAACGACCACGAGATCCCCCACACTGCGGCGGACGTCACCCGCCACGAGCAGCGAGTCGCCCGGGTTCGCGTGGAGGTCGGCGAGATCCGCGCCGCTGCACGCGTGATGCGTGGAGAGGGCGGCGCGTTCCTCGAGGAGGTCGCCGCCTTCCTCGACCGCGAGGCCCTGCAACTCGACCGGGCCAACGAGGCCGACGGTTCGGTCGAACTGGACCCGCGGAACGACACCCGCGAGCAGAGCGGCTACGCCCCGACCGGCGCGCGCCGAGCCCTGCTCATCGCTCGCGCCTTCACCCGCACCCGCTCCGGAGATGCCGGGCATGGCTGACCGCATCTACCTGCGGCACTCCACCGACAAGCAGACCGACGCCCGTCAGCGGCACGTCCTGGCCACCCGGCTGGCCGCAGGCGCCTCCGTCTACGAGGACCCGGCGACCTCCAGCCGCCAGTTCTCCCTGGAGCGCGCGGGATTCACCACGTTGCTGCACCAGGCCGCCGTGGGCGACACCATCCGCATCGCCGACGCCGCCCGCCTGTTCCGCTCCGTCGCCGACATCCTCGCCCTGCGCCCGGTGCTCATCCGCCGGGGCCTGCACCTGCGCGTGGAGTCCGGGCTACTGTCCGGCATCGACCTGGCCAGCGACGACCCCGGCACCAAGATGATGGTCTCCGTCCTGGCCGCCGTGCTGGAATTCCAGCGCGACATGATCAGCGAGAATACCCGCGAGGGCGTCGCCGCCGCCGAAGCCGCCGGCAAGACCCTCGGCCGCCCCGCGGCCCTCGACCAGGACAAGGCGGCCTCCGTCGTACAGGCCTACGGGCAGGGCAGCGCCGTCAAGGCCCTGGCCCGCCAGCACCGGGTCGCCCCCAAAACCATCCGCCGCATCCTGGACGCCGCCGGCGCTCGCGCCCTGCCCGACCACCTCGCCATGGCTCCGGCCGACACCGGCGAGCCCCCACCCGACCCGGACGTGATCCTCGACCTGCCCGGCCTGCTGGTCGACCACCTGCGCACCATCGGCGACGAAGCCGTCCGCCAGGCCCTCGCGTCCGGGCAGATCATCCGCCGCGGCCACGGTTATTCGGTTCGCCTCACGGCCCCGCTTGCGCTCCACCGCGCCGCGCTGGAGCAAAGCGCCGCCCTTGCCGACGGCGCCGGACCGGCCGAACGCAAAGCGCACCGAGCCTACGCCGCCCGCGTCACCGCCGAAGCCGACCCCGGCCAGCGGCGCGGTCCTCGCTGAGCGCCCTGCCACAGCGCGGGCCGGCATATTCCCGCCAGCAAGAGTTCCTCAGTTACTCAGATCGTGGCGAGGAAGTCCTTGATCCTCTGAGCGATCGCGGGGTAGTCGGGGGCGAACCAGATCATGTGGCCGTCGGCCCGGCTTTCCACCAGTTCGGCCCGGGGGATGGTCGCGGCGAGGGATTCGGCGTGGGTGAAGGGGACCGAGCGGTCGGTGCGGGTGGCGATGACCAGGGCCGGTTGGGTGACCTGATCGGCGCAGTCCGGTACGGCCAGCATGTCGTTGACGAAACCCGCACCTGAGCGCATCAGGGTGAACAACGCGATCAGCTCGGCCTGGTCGTGCTCGCTCAGTGCGGCCATGACGTGGCGGACGGGCAGGGTGGACAGGTCGCGCAGCAGCAACCGTAATCCCGCCTGCGGTGCGATGCGCATCAGCAGCCGCACCGCCGCCCAGGTCGCGGCTTCGGCGCTCGCGTTGAACACCAGGCGGCCCCCCAGGCGGGTGCGCCGGTCCGGCCAGGGTAGGAAGGCGACCGCGCTTTGCAGGATCACCCGCTCCACCAGGTGCGGATGACGCGCCGCCATGGTGAGCGCGGTGCGGCCGCCTGCTGAGATGCCCACTACCGCAGCGACCTGCTCGATGCCCAAGGTGTGGCACAGGTCGGCGGTGACGTCGGCGAAGGCGGCCGGGGTGATGCCGGTGGCCAGGGGCGTGCGGCCGTAACCGGGACGGGAGGGGATGAGCACCCGATACCCCGAGGTGGTGAAGACCTCCTCACCCAGGGGCAGCCCGGCCCGCATGTGACCTCCATGGAACACGACGACCACCTGCTGTCCTTCGCCGTCCAGCCGGTACTCCACCACACCTGCCGCCAGGCGGGCAGTGATCGCGTCTCGCTCCAGGATCGCCATAGATCGTCATGCTTGCATACCCGCTCAGGTCGGCATGACCCCGTCAGGACGGAGTTGGGGTCTGATCAGCCGAGCTGTTGCTGTTGCCAGCGGTGCAGCAGGGTGGGGATCTCACCGAGCATGAACTGGTAAAAGTCGCGCATCTGAGTCAGCCGCCGGTGGGCGGGGTCCTGCGGCGCGGTGGTCTTGATCCCGGTTTCGGCGGCGTGGAGCATGGTCTGGGTGAGGGTGTTCTGGGTGGAGAACAAGGTGGCCCAGGCGTCGTCGCGCATCCGGTAGTGCTCGCGGCGGCTGCCGGGGGCCGGCAGACGCTCAAGCAGGCCGACCGACAGCAGTGACTTGAGAGCACCGGAGACCGAGCCGACGCTGACGCCGAGCTGGTCGGCGATCTCGCCCATAGTGACCGTCTCCTGGTCGGTGAACAGGAACACCGCCAGGGTGCGCGCGGCCATGCGCTGCAAGCCGCCCTCGGTCAGTGCCAGGGCCAGCCGTTCCGCGGCCTGCCACTGCTCTTTCCTGTCGTCCACGCGTCACCTCCTGTGGATCACAGGATAGCGGAGAAACATTAGTGTTCAGAAATTTCCGAAAGTTCGCTATGTTGCTCACTACCGGACTTCGTGAAGAAGATCGGTGGTGTGCCGGGAAGCCTGGTCGGCGATGGAGATACAACCGCCTCGACCAGGAGATGACCCCGATGACCAGCCCAGCGGCCCGTACCGGCCTACGGCGCGAGTGCGTCCCCGCATCGCTCGGCCGCTCGCTCACCGCTTCGGGTACGGCCACCGGATCAGGCCGCACATCTTCAGCGGCGCCCGGCCTGGCCTGGGCCGCGACCGGAGAACCGGCGAGCCATCGGCGATGCGAACGCTGCGCCTATCCAGCCACGACATCCTTCACGGCCACGATCGCCTTCCGGCGACCTGGCCTCCAACCTGCCTGGAGCGTCATGAAACTACTCGTCCTCGGCGGTACCCATCACGTGGGACGCGCCGTCGTGGAAACCGCGCTCGGCCGCGGCGATGAGGTGACCGTGCTCAACCGGGGCATCAGCCGCCCACCGGCCCCCGGCATCCGAGCCCTGGTCGCCGATCGCACCGACACCGAAGCCGTCCGCGCGGTGCTGGGACGACACGACTGGGACGCCGTCATCGACACCTGGGCGTGGGCGCCGCGCGTGGTGCAAGACAGCGCACGCCTGCTGGCCGACCGGGCCGGGCACTACGGGTACGTCTCCAGTCGCGGAGTCCACCGCTGGCCCTGGCCACCGGCCGCGGACGAACACGCTCCGCTGGTCGACGGCGACCCGGCCAGCGACGACAACAGCGACTACGCCGCCGCCAAGCGCGGCGGGGAGCTGGCCGCCATCGAGGCGTTCGCCGAACGCGCCCTGCTGGCCCGGGCCGGAATGATCCTGGGACCGTATGAGGACGTCGGCCGCATCCCGTGGTGGCTGCGCCGCCTGGAAAAGGGCGGCCGGGTACTGGCCCCCGGCCCGGCGGAGACGCCGTTGCAGTACATCGACGCCCGCGACATGGCCGCCTGGATGCTCCTCGCCGCCGAGCGCGGCATCGGTGGCGCCTTCACCGTGACCGGCCGCCCGGGTGCCGTCACGATCGGAGACCTGCTGGAGACGGCGCTGGAGGTGACCGGGTCCGACGCCGAGCTGGTATGGGCGCCCGCGGAGCTGCTGCAGGCGGAGGGCTTGCCGCTCGGTATGGAGCTCGGGCTCCGATTCCCGCATGACCCCGCGCCGACCGGCCTGCACGACGCCGACGTCAGCGCCGCCTTCGCCGCAGGACTGACCTGCCGCCCACTGCGGGACACGATCACCGACACCTGGGCCTGGCTGCGGGCCGAAGGAGATCCCACACCGCGCCCCGACGCACCCTCGCCGGACACCTGGCTCGATCCCGTCAAAGAGCAGCACGTTCTCGACCGGCTCTGACGCCAACCCAGATCACCACACGGCTAACACGGCTAAGGAGCCTCATGCGCGTCATCATCATCGGAGCAGGCATCGCCGGCCTGGCCGCCGCTCTGCGGCTGCGCCAGATCGGCTGGGAAAGTCTCATCATCGAGCGTGCGCCCCAGCGTCGCGGCGGCGGCTACGGGGTTGCCTTCGGCGGCATCGGCTACGACGCCGCCGAGCGGATGGGCATCCTGCCCGCGCTCAAGGACAAGGCATTCATCACCAAGGAGCTCGTCTACCACAAGGCCAATGGACAGCGGAGCTTCTCCCTGACCCGCGAGACCATCGCGGCCACCATGGGCAACCGGTCGATGAACATCCTGCGCGGCGACGTGGAGACCGTCTTGTACGAGGCGGTCCGCGACACGACCGAGATCCGCTTCGCCACCACCATCGACGCCATCGACCAAGACGAGCGGGCGGTGCACGTCACCCTCAGCGACGGCAGCATCGAGCACGCCGATCTGCTCATCGGCGCCGACGGCCTGCATTCGGCCACGCGCGCCCTGGCCTTCGGCCCCGAAGAGGACTATCGCCTCGACCTTGACCACATGGTCGCCGTCTACATGCTCGACAAACGGCCGGCGGCCATCGCGCAGGGAACCACCGGCACCCTTTCCGCGGGCGGCCGCACCGTTGCCGTCATCAGTGTTGGAGACGGCAGGAACGTCGCCTTCTTCGGCTACCGCACCGATCGCAGCACAGGCACACCGGCCGACGGCCCGCACAAGACACTGCCTCGCGTCTACGGCGACATGGGCTGGGTGGTGCCCGAGGTCCTCGCGGGCCTTCAGACGGCCGATTCCATCTACTTCGACACGATCAGCCAGATGGTCCTCGACACGTGGAGCCGTGGCCGCGTGGTCCTGCTCGGCGACGCCGCCTGGTGCGTCACGCTGTTCGCCGGATACGGCTCCTCACTCGCCGTCGGCGGCGCCGACCTGCTCGGCGCCGCACTGGAGAACAACCCGGGCGACATCCCCGCGGCCCTGGCCCAATGGGAGGCTGGCCTCCGCCCGGAGGTGGAAAGGAAACAGAAGCTGGGCCGCCGAGTCAAAGGCGTCTACGCCCCCGCCAACCCCTTCGTCCTATGGCTGAGCCAACTGCCCCTGCGGCTGGCATCCCTGGGCCCGGTTCGCCATTACATGGCGCGCCGCTACATCAAGGGCTGAACATCAACCCGGGCTCACCGTTGCGTTCCTACCAGACCCCATAGTCCAGGGTCGGTGAGGTCGCCGCGTGCCGCGTGGATCCACTCCGTCCAAGCCGCACATCACAACGCCACCGGCCCACCCATGAGCCCTGACCTGCGAAAATGCTCTTATGAAGCGCATCCGAACGGAAAGTCACGGTAAGCCGCTCAACTCAACTCGGCTAACGGAACTTTTCGTTCCGATGCTCGTCATGCCTTACTACAGCAGAGCGCAGCCCTGGCCGAGCAGACCGCCGGACCAGCCGCGCGCAAGGCGCACCGGACGTACACCACCCGCGTCGCATCTGCCTGCAATGAACTCTAAGAACCCGCAGTTCAGAGCTATATCCGTTGGATTTTCGCTGTTTGCTACGGGGACCCCATACCTCGTGGTGGCGCAGGCGGTGGCGCCGGGAGCTGCCCAGCGACGGCCTGCCGGAGGAGCCGGTGCACGACCAGGTGACGGACGAGCGGGCGACGCTCTGGCAGGCGGTGGGCCGGCTGCCCGC
>NZ_BSRQ01000036.1 GCF_030268685.1 Microtetraspora sp. NBRC 13810 | reverse complement strand
GCCACACCCTCGCCCTCACGGATGAGACCAAGAAGGATGTGCTCGGTCCCGATGTAGTTGTGACCCAGCTGCAAAGCCTCACGGAGCGACAGCTCAAGGACCTTCTTGGCCCGCGGGGTGAACGGAACGTGCCCCGACGGCGCCGCCCGCCCCCGGCCGGTGAGCTCCTCGACCTCCCGCCGCACCGCGGCCAGGTCCACGCCCGGCCCCAGCACCGCCTGGGCGGCGACGCCCTCGCCCTCGCCGACGAGCCCGAGCAGGAAGTGCTCGGTGCCGATCCGGTCGTGGCCGAGCAGCCGGGCCTCCTCCTGGGCCAGGACGACGACCCGCCGCGCGCGGTCGGTGAACCTTTCGAACATGTCATGCCTCCTGCGGGACCGGCGTGCGGGCGAGGACGAGAAGGCCGGCCGGATCGGCGACGATCTCCACCGGCGCCCGGTCGGGGTGCACCTCGTACGCGCGCGGCGGCCCGCCGTGCTGCCAGACCGCGCCGAGGGCCGTCTCGTCGCGGGCCCAGCGGGCCCCGGTGATCGTGCCGGTGACGCCGGCGTACGGCCCGGCGTTGATGCGCACGCGGGTGCCGGGGGCGTGGCCGTCGTCCGCCACGACCAGCAGGGCGTCGAGGATCTGCCGTGCGCCCCGCAGCGGGAGCGTCGCCCGCCGCAGCGGGTCGTGCAGGGTCAGCGCCCGGCTCAGCCGTTCGGCCTCGTCGCGGGTGCGCCAGTGCGGGTGGGCCCGGCCCGCGGCGAGCGCGGCGCCGGCCCGCCGCCACAGGTGCTCCCCCTCGTCGAGGAGCATCCGGGCCGCGCGGTCCAGCACGGCGCAGGCGGTGTCCACCGCGGTCTCCTCGCCCAGCTCGGCCGTCCAGGCGAGATCGCCCGCCGAGGGCACCAGCGCGGGCGTCTCGACGGCGACCATGGCGTACAGCAGGGCCAGCACGTCCTGCCGGCCCTCGCCGTCGTACAGCGGGCCGGTGCCTTCGTACAGTGGGCCGCTGCCTTCGTGCGGCGGGCCGGTGCCCTCGTGCGGCGGCGGGGAGCCGGGCTCGTCGTGCAGGGGTGGGAAGCGTTCGGCCAGGTGCCAGGCCCGTCCGCGGGGGAGGTCCGCGGCGAGGCGCGCGTCGCGGACGCGCTGGGCGAAGGGGCGGCGCTCGCGCAGGTCGAGCAGCAGCCGCCGGTGCGCGTCGCCGGTCGCGGGGTAGACGGTCCGCCCCCGGCAGGCCGGGGTCCCGGCGCCCTCGGCGGGCGGGGAGTCGAGGAGACGGGCCGCGAGCGTGTAGGGGACGCCGGTCAGCGCCATCCTGGCCCTGATGGCCCGCTTACGGGCTCGCCCGGCCACCGCTCCGCGCCCCTGCCGCTCGCCGGGGTGGTGGTTCCGGTCGCCCGTCACGGGGGTGTGGTCGCCGGGTGGACGGTCGTCGTCGGCGATCTGGGGTCGGTCGTCGCGGGTCTGGGGTCGGTCGTCGGTCACAACGCCCTCCGGGAGGCCCCACGCGTCCTGCCGATCGGGCGGCATGAGCACGCCGCGCACCGCTGCCGGTCGCACTGAGTCGGGGACTCTTGGCCGTCGCGTGCGGGCCGGCGTGGGCGGCCGCACTGGGCGCGGGCGGGTGCTCCGCCTGTCCCACACTCTAAGGTCGCCTTCCGGCATCCGGCCGGAATTCAGCCAATAGCCGAACGAAGCCGTACGGCGGTGGTGGCCGCCGCGGGATCCCGGCGTCCGCCGGTCGCCGGGTCTCCGTCTCGCTCCATCCGTCTCGTGAACCGGGTCTCCGTCCGTCTTGCTCCGTCCCTCTCGTGAAAGGGCAGGTCGGTGCTGAAAAGGGAGGGTTCGCGGGTATGAGAAGAACCGTTTAACGTGACATTTTGTCTACTGTATGGTGGTTCGGGGGTGCGGAATTCGTGTGACCGATGGGACTCAATGGGTGTCGAAATGGTTGCGGGTTTATGGCGCTTTAGCGGTTCACAACGCGCCTTTGTGGAATGACGGTGGTCATTGTAAGGTGCTTCCGGAGTCTCACAGCGGCGGTGAACTGGTGCGTCCGAGAGTTTTCGGTGTGGCGTTCGGCATGTCTGTGGCATTGGGGGGCGCCTCGTTGTCGTCCGCCGTCCTCCTGGCCCGCCGGTTGCGGCGGCTGCGCACGGAGAGTGAGCGGCAGGCCGAGGCGGTCCGGGCGGGGGCGCGGGAGTCCTTCGGGCGGGACGTGCACGATCTGGTCGGGCACTGGCTGTGGTTCGCCTCGGTCAAGGGCGAGCTGGCCCATCGGCTGGCCGAGGGGCATCCCGGGCTCCAGGAGGAGCTGTCCGAGATGATCGCCGCCGTCCAGCACGCCAAGGCCGACATCCGCCGGCTGGCGCACGGCGGCGTCCCGATCTCCCTGCCCGCCGAGGTGGGCCGCGCCCGCAGACTGCTGCGCGCGTCCGGCGTGCGCTGCCTGGTCGGCGACGTCCCCACCACGCTGACGCCCGACGTCAGCGCGCTGCTGGGCACGGTCCTGCGCGAAGGCGTGGTCAACGTGCTGCGGCACAGCAAGCCCGACGTCTGCCTGATCGGCGCCAGCGACCGCGGCGGCAGGGTGCGGCTGGACATCGCCAACAACGGCGCCGGCAGGCGCCCGCGCGCAGGGGAGGACGACGGCGCGAGCGCCGGGGGAGACGCCGGTGCGGGTGAGGGCGTGGCGGCGCCGGCCGGGGGATGGCTGCACGGCACCGGCCTGCGCAGTCTCCGGTTGCGTACGGCGGCGCTGGGCGGCCGGCTGGACGTCGCCGACGAGGAGGGCTGGTTCCGCCTCACCGCCGAACTCCCCGCCCGCCCCCACCCCCGCACCCCCCGCCCCCGCCACCCCACCCGCCGCTGCCCCCCTTCCTGACCACCACCCCACCGCCGATTCCCACCTCCCCGACCCGGCGGCATCCCTTTCCTGACCCCGTTGCCGTGACGTGCCCGCAGCCCGCCCCCATCGGCGATCCCTCTGTCCGACCCGGCCCCCGCCCGGCGGCGTCCCCTCCCTAACCCCGTTGCCGCGACGTGCCTGCGGCCCGGGTCCGTGGTTGTGGAGCTGTGAGGCGGGTCATTCTGGTCACGGTGGGTGGAGCGTCATGGGTGCCGAAATGAACGGCATATCCGTAACCGTGCGCTGCCGTACCGGCTCCCGGGCGTGCGACCCGTCCCCTCTCCACCGCTTGCCGGTTTTATGCTCGATGTGCCTAATGCCCTGTGGTGCCGGATTCCTCCGATGAAGGAAACGCTTCCATGTGCGGTGAAGGCGAAACCTTTTTCACGACCCGTTATTACCGGTGAGTAATTCACAGGCGTTCGTTGGTGTTCGTCACTAGGCGGGGGTGCTCGTCATCCGGAATTCTCTGAGCCATGCGCGGCAGGAGGAAAATCCGGTGATTACCCGATATGAGATCTACTGTCTCGCCGACGCGCTCTTCTATGACACGTTGGAGGCGCGGAGGGCGGAGCACCCCGACTTCCCCATCGCGGCCCGTGACGTGCCGGCCGGGTGGGAGCACCGGGCCACCGACACCTGGCTGCACTACGCCCCGGCGGGGCTGGTGCTGCCGGCGCAGGGATGGAAGATCCACGTGTCCGCCAGGGCGCAGGACGCGGAGCGGGCCGTCGCGGCGGTGTGGGACTACTGCGTCCCGCGCGGCATCGCCTTCAAGTTCCTGCGCGGTCCCCGGGTCCTGATGATGACCAACTCCAAGTACGCCGAGCGCGGCGCCAGCGGCAAGCTCGTCACGATCTACCCGCTGGACGAGACGCAGCTCGAACTCGTGCTCAAGGAGCTGAACGAGATCCTCGACGGGATCGAGGGCCCCTACATCCTCAGCGACCTGCGTTACGGCAGGGGACCGCTGTTCACCCGGTACGGCGGCTTCGCCGAACGGCACTGCGTGACCGGCGAGGGCGCGCGGGTGCTCGCGATCGAGGACCCGGAAGGACGGCTCGTGCCGGACGTGCGGGGGCCCGGGTTCTCCCCGCCGGACTGGGTGCCGACGCCGGCCTTCCTCGCGCCGCACGTCGCCGCCCGCTCGGCGGTCGGCGTCGAGGGCCTGCCGTACCGGATCGACGGCGCGTTGCACTTCTCCAACGGCGGCGGCGTCTACCGCGGGACCGACCTGCGCACCGGGCGCGAGGTGGTGCTCAAGGAGGCCAGGCCACACGCCGGGCTCGACGCCGCCGGGCGGGACGCCGTCTCCAGGCTGCGGCACGAGGCGGCCATCCTGCGGCGGCTGGACGGGCTGGACGCGGCCCCCGCGATCGTCGACACGTTCGCGCTCGGCGAGCACGAGTTCCTCGTCGAGGAGTTCGTCCGCGGCACCACCCTGAACCAGCTCGCCGTGCACCGCCACCCGCTCACCGACGCCGGCCGCGACCCGGCGGCCCTGAGCGACTACGCGGGCTGGGTGCTCGCCATGGTCGGCCGGGTCGAGCGGGCCGTGGCCGCGCTGCACTCCCGCGGTGTGGTGTTCGGCGACCTGCACCCGTTCAACATCCTGGTGGACGAGGACGACGACGACCGGGTCGTACTGATCGACTTCGAGGTCGCCAGTCTCGCGGGGAGCCGCGAACGGCCGACCCTGGCCCACCCGGGATTCCGGCCGCCCGCCGACCGGCTGGGCCTCGCGGCGGACCGGTACGCGCTGGCCTGCCTGCGGCTCGGCCTCTTCGCGCCGATGTCCACCGTGATGATCCCGCTGGACGCCGGCAAGGCGGTGGGATTGGCGAGCCTGATCGCCGAGACGTTCCCGGTGCCGCGCCCGTGGCTGGACGAGGCCGTGCGCACGATCGCGGGCGCCGGGTCCGCGCCCGCCGTACGCCCTGAGCCGCCGCAACCCGGCAGGGCCACCTGGCCCGAGGTGCGTGACGCGCTGAACCGGGCGCTGGTGGCGAGCGCCACCCCCGGGCGCGCGGACCGGCTCTTCCCCGGCGACCCGGCGCAGTTCACCCCCGGCGGCGGGCTCGCCCTGGCGTACGGCGCGGCGGGCGTGCTCTACGCGCAGCACGTCACCGGCGCGGGCACCCTGCCCGAGCACGAGGAGTGGCTGCGCCGGCGCGCGCTCGACCCAGCGGACGGCACCGGGATCGGCTTCTACGACGGCATGCACGGCGTCGCCTACACGCTCGACCTGCTCGGCCACCGCCAGGACGCGCTCGACGTGCTGGAGAGATGCCTGCGCGAGCGCTGGGAACTGCTCGACGCGAGCCTCTACTCCGGGCTGGCCGGCACCGGCCTGAACCTGCTGCACCTCGGCCGCGTCACCGGCGACCCGCTGCTGCGCGGCCTCGCCCTGCGCACCGTGGACATGCTGGCCGAACGGCTCGCCGCCGCCTCCCGCGACCTCCCGCCGGACACCGGCGAGCCGCTGGTCAGCGGCAGCGGCTCGCCGTACGCGGGGCTGATGCGCGGCTGGTCGGGGCCGGCGCTGCTCTTCCTGCGCGCCTACGAGGCGACCGGGGACCCCTCGGCGCTGGACGCCGCCGCGGTCGCGCTCCGGCACGACCTGCGCCGGTGCACCCGGCGCGACGACGGCCAGCTCCAGGTACGGCAGAGCTTGCGCACCAACCCGTACCTCGACGAGGGCTCGACGGGCATCGGCCTCGTCCTCGCCCGCTACCTCGCGCACCGCGACGACGAGACGTTCGCCGCGGCGCTGCGCGACATCCGCCCGGTGACGACCCTGCGGTACTACGCCCAGCCCGGCCTGTTCAACGGCCGGAGCGGGATGATCGCGGCGCGGGCGATGGGACTGGACGGGGGCGCGGCCGAACTCGCGGAGCAGACGTCGCTGCTCCGCTGGCACACCCTGGCGTACCGGGACGGGCTGGCCTTCCCCGGCAACCAGCTCCTGCGCCTGTCGATGGACCTCGCCACCGGAACCGCCGGAGTGCTGTACGCCCTTGGCGCGGCGTCGCACGACCGGCCCCTCTACCTGCCGTTCCTGGAGCCGCACGCGCTGAGGCCCGGGACCGGACATGTCAGCAAGGGAGGTGAAAAGTTCAATGGCCCTTCTCGACCTTCAGAGCCTCGAGGCTCCTGACGGCGGTCACGGCGGCGGTCACGGTGGTGGCAGCTCGCTCAGCCTCCTCGCCTGCACGCCCCATGAGAACAGCAGTCTCAGCCTGCTCTGCGGCTGATTTGTGAACGTTTCTTCGAAAGAGGTGGACGGCATGGCCCTTCTCGACCTGCAGAACATGGAGATCCCCGGCGGCGGTCACGGCGGTGGCGGTGGCCACGGCGGCGGCAGCTCGCTCAGCCTCCTCGCCTGCACGCCGCACGAGAACAGCAGTCTCAGCCTGCTCTGCGGCTGACCTCCCATGACGGCAGGCTCCGGGCGACCCGTCAGTCGCCCGGAGCCTTCCGGCCTTTCCAGCCCGAAACGCCCGAGGGCCCGGCCGCAACGTCAGCGTCCCGGCCCTGTCCCGGCCCGCCGTTCAGGAGGGAATGTTGCGCGACTCCGACCGCCTGATCGTCACCGTGGTACGGCACAGCGGCGCCTGGCCGGCCGTACTCGCGGTCGCCCTGCTCGGCGGGGCGGTCGCCGAGCTGCTGCTGCCCGCCGCGATCGGCGCCGCGGTGGACGGCCTCGTCGCCGGCGGCGACCCCGTCCGGTGGATCCTCCCGTGCGCCGCCCTGCTGGCCGTACTCGCCGGGTGCGACACGCTGGGCGTGCTCGCCGGCGGCGCGAGCGGGGCACGGGCCGCGCGGTGGCTGCGGCGGCGCGCCGTCCGCGCGGTGCTCGGCGCGGGACCGGGCGCGGGCTTCACCGCCGGGGACGTCGCCACCCGGACCGGGATCAACGCCGACGAGACCGCCCGCGCTCCGGAGTCGCTGGTCACAGCCGTCGCGCTGCTCGTCCCCGCCGCCGGCAGCCTGGTCGCGCTGCTGCTCATCGACCCCTGGCTGGCGCTCACCCTGGCCGCCGGGCTCGTCGTCATCGCCGTGGTGCTGCGCGCCTTCGTCCGGCGCACCACCGCCGTCGCGGCCGGTTACCAGCAGGCGCAGAGCGACATCGCGGCCCGCCTGCTTGACGCGCTGACCGGGGCCCGCACGATCGCGGCGGCGGGCACCGCGACGCCGGAACGCGACCGGGTGCTCGCCCCGCTGCCCCGGCTGCGCCGCCACGGGATGGACCTGTGGCGGGCCAACGCGCGGGCCGGCGTGCAGGCCGCCCTCGTGCTGCCGCTCCTGGAGGTGTGCGTACTCGCCGTGGGCGGGATGCGGCTCGCGGCGGGACGGCTCACCGCGGGAGAACTCTTCGCCGCCGCCGGGTACGCCGTGCTCGGCGCGGGCCTCGGCGCCGCGCTGGGCCGGCTCAACGTGCTCGCCCGCGCCCGCGCCGCCGCCGGCCGGATGCGCGAACTGCTCTCGACGGCGCAGATCCCGCACGGCACGGACGCCCTGCCCGCAGGACCCGGCCGGCTGGCCTTCCACGGGGTCTCCGCCGCCGGGGCGCTGCACGACGTCGACCTCGTCGTCCCCGGCGGCTCGGCCCTGGCCGTGGTCGGCCGCTCCGGCAGCGGCAAGTCGCTCCTCGCGGCGCTGGCCGGACGCCTCGCCGACCCCGCCCGCGGCCACGTCTCCCTGGACGGCGTCCCGCTGCCCCGCCTCTCCCGCCCCGCCCTGCGGGCCGCCGTCTCCTACGCCTTCGCCCGCCCGTCCCTGTTCGGCGCCACCCTGTCCGAGGCGATCGCCTTCGGCGTCGCGCCGCAGCCGGACGGCGCCGTCGAGGAGGCGGCGCGGGCCGCGGCGGCGGACGCGTTCATCCGGCGGCTGCCGCACGGGTACGACACGCCGCCCGGCCGGGCGCCGATGTCGGGCGGGGAGGCGCAGCGGGTCGGCCTCGCGCGGGCCTTCGCGCAGGCCCGCGCCGGGGCCCGGCTGCTCGTCCTCGACGACGCCACCTCCAGCCTCGACACCGCGACCGAGCACCAGGTCGGCACGGCGCTCACCGAGGAGTTCCGCGGCTGCACCAGGCTCGTCGTCGCGCACCGGGCGGCCACCGCGGCCGCGGCCGACCGGGTCCTCTGGCTGGAACGCGGCCGGATCCGCGGCCTCGGCCCGCACCGCGACCTGTGGCGCGACCCCGCCTACCGCGCCGTCTTCCAGACCGCGACAGGACGAGAGGAGGACCGGTGACCTCCCGTATGGCGGTGGGGGGCGGGTTGACGCCACGGGTGCTGGTGGTGCGGGCGTTGTGGCGGCGGCCCCGGCTGGTGGGGCGGCTGCTGGGGTGGTCGGTGGTGGAGGCGGCGCCGGGGTTCGCGGCCGGGCACGCGGTGGCGCGGGCGGTCGACGACGGGTTCGCCGCCGGGGACGTGGGCGCCGGGCTGGGATGGCTGGCGTTGCTGGGCGGGCTGTGGGCGCTCGCCGGGGTGGGGGCGCGGCAGAGCCTGCTGACGATCGGGGCGGTCGTGGAGCCGTTCAGGGACGCCCTGGCGCGGTACGTCGTGGCGGGCGCGCTGCACCGCGCGGGGAGCGGGGGAGCGGAGGGGGACGGGGCGGTGGGGCGGCTCAACCATCAGGTGGAGCTGGCCAGGGACTCCCTGGCGGCGGTGATCAGCGTCGTGAGGTCGTTCCTGTTCGCGCTGGTCAGCGTGGTGCTGGGGCTGCTCACCCTGGTCCCGGAGGTGCTGGGGCCGGTGCTGGTGCCGTACGTGGCGGGGCTCGTGCTGTTCGCGTTGTCGCTGCCCGCGCTGGCCCGGCGGCAACGCGAGCTGATCCTCGCCGACGAGCGCACCGCGGCGACGGTGTCCGGTATCGCCGCCGGGCTGCGCGACATCGTGGCCTGCGGCGCGGAGGACCGCGCGGCGGCGCTGGCCGAGCGGGACGTCGCCCGGCAGGCCGCGGCGGCTCTCGGGCTGGCCAGGCTCACCGCCGCGCGTACGGCGCTGCTGGCCGTGGCCGGCGGCCTTCCCGTGCTGTGCGTCCTGTGGGCCACCCCCTGGCTGGTGGCCTCCGGCGCGACCGCCGGGATCCTGCTCGGCGCGCTCACCTACGTCGCCAAATCGCTGGTGCCCGCGTTCGGCGCGCTCGTGCACGGCGTCGGCGTCAGCGGCGTACGGCTGCGCGTGTCCCTCGCCCGCATCCTGGCCACCAGTGGCACGCCGGAGCCCGGCCCGCGGCCGGTCGCCCCGCGCGGGGTCGCGGTGGAGCTGCGGCGGGCGGTGTTCGCCTACGGTCCCGGCGCGCACCCGGTGATCGACGGCCTGGACCTGCGGATACCGGAGGGCGACCACCTGGCCGTGGTCGGGCCGAGCGGCATCGGGAAGTCCACCCTCGCCGGGCTCGTCGCCGGGCTGCTGCCCCCGGACGCGGGGGAGGCGCTGGTCGGCGGTGTGCCGGCGACGCTGGCCGAGCGCGGCGCGCGGGTGCTGATCCCGCAGGAGGCGTACGTCTTCCGCGGCTCGCTGGCGGCCAACCTCGCCTACTACACGACGTCCGCGCCCGGCCCGCGCCGGATGGCGGAGGCGGTGGCGGCCGTCGGGGCGGCGGACCTGGTGCGACGGCTGGGCGGGTACCACGCCGACGTGGACCCCACGGTCCTGTCGGCGGGGGAACGGCAGCTCGTCGCGCTGGTCCGGGCCTACCTGTCGCCGGCCAGGCTGGTGATCCTGGACGAGGCGACCTGCCACCTGGACCCGGCCGCGGAGGCGCGCGCGGAGGCGGCGTTCGCCGCGAGGGGCGGGACGCTGGTCGTCATCGCCCACCGGATCTCCTCGGCCCGGCGCGCCCGGCGGATCCTGGTCATGGACGGCACCCGCGTCCGGTCCGGCACCCACGAGACCCTGGTCGCCGACTCCCCGCTCTACGCGGCCCTCACCGGCCACTGGACCGGCGCGGAACCGCCCGGTTCACCATCTGGCCCGGCCGCGGAGGACGCCCACGGTGTGCCCGTCCTCCTGCCACAGCCAGCCCGACTCGCGGGCGATCCTGATCGCCTCGATCCGGGTGCGCGCGCCCATCTTGGTGAGCACCCGTGACAGGTAGTTGCGCACGGTGCCGGACGACAGGCACAGCCGCTGCGCGATCTCGGCGACGGTCGCGCCCTCCGCGGCCACCCGCAGAACCTCCAGCTCACGCTCGGTCAGCGGGTTGCTCGCCGTGCCGAGCGCGGCGACGGCCAGCTCCGGGTCGATGACGAGCTCGCCGCGCATCACCCGGCGGATGCACTGGGCGAGGTGGCCGGCCGGGGCGTCCTTGACCACGAAGCCGCGGACGTCGGCGTCCAGCGCCCGGCGCAGCGCCGAAGGGGTGCCGAGCCCGGTGAGGATCACCGTCTTGCAGGACGGCAGCCGCCGCTTGAGCTCGGTGGCCGCGGTCAGCCCGTCCATGCCGGGCAGGGCGATGTCGAGGACGGCCACGTCGGGCCGGTGGACACAGGCGGACGCCACGATCTCGTCGCCGCGGGCCACCTGGTCGACCACCTCGATCCCCGGCTCGCTCGTCAGCAGCGCCACCAGCGCGCCCCGGATGAGGTGCATGTCCTCGGCGATCAGAACATGTATCAAGGTGGGATTCTCCCCTGTCGCATGCTCTTGGGCACGTGGAACCGGCGATTCCGTTATACAGGCTGCCCGGATTGCTGTTACTGATTCCACAATTTATGCCTACAAAGCAATGTAGTAAACCATGACAACGGTGAATAAATCACTCTTGGGCCCCTCTGGTTGCCGGGCGCCGGACCGGAATACACCAGGTCGAGGCGCGATTCTGTGCGGCGATGGATCGTCGCGATCTGTCCTCATCCGGACACGGAGCGGGGCCGGGGGTGCGGGTTCCGGTGTCCGGGGGCGCGAGCGGGATGCCGCAAGATGGTCGGCATGGAGAAGATTGAGGTGGCCGGCCGTACGGCGCTGGTGACGGGGGCGAACCGGGGGATCGGGCGGGCGGTCTGCGCGCGGCTGCACGAGCTGGGCTGCCGGGTCGTCGTGGCCGCGCGGGACGAGGCGGAGGCCCGCGAGGTCGCGGCCGAGCTGGGCGGAGACGCGCTGGGTGTCGCGCTGGACGTGACCGGCCAGGAGTCGGTGGACCGGGTCCGCGAGCGGATCGGGCACGCCGACATCGTCGTGAACAACGCCGGCGTCTTGCAGGACCGCGACGAGAAGGCGTCCACGATGGCGCCCGACCTGGTCGACCGGCACGTCGCGGTGAACGTCACGGGGGCGCTGCGGGTCGCCCAGGCGTTCCTGCCGGGCATGGTCGAGCGGGGCTGGGGCCGGGTGGTCATGGTCTCCTCCGGGGCGGGCGCGTTCAGCACCGGCCTGTTGCCCTGGGCGCCCGCCTACTCCGTCTCCAAGGCCGCGCTCAACGCCGTGACCCTCCTGCTCGCCGGTGAGACGCGCGACGCCGGAGTGCTGGTCAACGCCGTCTCACCGGGCGCCGTCCGCACCCGGATGCTGCCCACCGGCACGCGTACGCCCGAGGAGGCCGCGGTGGACGTCGCCGCCCTCGCCACCCTGCCCGACGACGGCCCCACCGGGACGTTCTTCAGGCAGGGCAAGCCGGCTCCCTGGTGACCGGGACGATTCACAGGTCCGCCCACATCCCGAAGAATCGCACTTTATCTGGATAAATCGGTAAGGGTCATTTTGGGGGCGGGCCGCTATTTCTGCGTTCTTGACATCAAGGGGGATCTGAGCGGCCGGAAACAGGGACACCGATCTCCGCCGGCGCCGCGGGTCCTTTGATGGGGTTCTGTCGCCGATGGAGTAAATGTCGCCCGAATCCGGCCCCTTTACCGGCGCGCGCCCGGCCCCCGGCGCATTCGTACGGCAGGCACCGGACCCCGCGCCTCGCATCGGCATCCCACCAGGTGCAGGGCGGCTCCCGGACGGGGGTCGCCCCGCATGGCGTACGG
Organism: Microtetraspora sp. NBRC 13810; assembly: GCF_030268685.1. GTDB lineage: Bacteria > Actinomycetota > Actinomycetes > Streptosporangiales > Streptosporangiaceae > BSRQ01. The sequence goes on along the minus strand of NZ_BSRQ01000036.1, from coordinate 36,910 downwards.
GAACGTTCCCGGTGGCCGGGCAGGAACGTTCCCGGCGGCCGGAGGCGAGCCGGTCCGCCCATCCTGGCAGGAGAGCCCCCGTCTGACGCGGAGGGGCGCCGTGGCGTCGACCGGCCTGACGATCTCCGGGGAGCGCTCCCCTGAAGCTTTCCTCCGCCGGGTCACGCCCCTGGCGCATGGTGCTGATCGAACTTCGGGTTAAGGTCGGCCCGAAATCAGAGAGCGCTCTCTCAGGTCCTGTGGTGTTTCACCAGTTGAAGCCGGAACCCGTCGAATCAGAGAGCGCTCTCTCTCTGGCGTCTTCCGTTACGAGAATGGGTTCACCGTGTTTCGGGTGCGTGAATCGAGGCTTGACAACGGCTTGACAGCGGGAGGACGCTCCGAGCGAGGGAGCGCTCTCTCGACACCCCCCGCCATTCCCGAGGAGATGCCCACATGAGCTCGTCCCGCAGCCCAGGCCGCCGACGCCTGGGGCCCCTCATCGCGGCGGTCGCAGGGCTGATCACGTCGTTGTTCGTGATCGTGCCTCCGGCCGCCGCCGACACCCTGCTGTCCCAGGGCAAGACCGCCACCGCCTCGTCGTCCGAGGCGACCGTCTTCCCCGCCTCCGCCGCGGTCGACGGCGACGAGGGCACCCGCTGGTCCAGCGGCTTCAGCGACCCGCAGTGGATCCAGGTCGACCTCGGCGCCACCGCCAGCGTCACCCAGGTCGTCCTGAACTGGGAGGCCGCCTACGCCCGCGCCTTCCAGGTCCAGGTGTCCGGCGACGGCACCACGTGGACCACGATCCACCAGACCACCACCGGCACCGGCGGTGAGCAGACGCTGAACGTGACCGGCTCGGGCCGCTACGTCCGCGTCCACGGCACGCAGCGCGCCACGCCGTACGGCTACTCGCTGTGGGAGTTCCAGGTCTTCGGCACCACCGGCGGCGGGCCCGGCCCCGACCCCGACCCTGACCCCGACCCTGACCCCGACCCTGACCCTGACCCAGACCCGGGCGCCGCCCGCCTGCTCTCCTACAACAAGCCCGGTGTGGCCTCCACCTCGCAGAGCGACGCGAACTGCTGGGAGTGCACCCCCGCCAGGGCGTTCGACCGTGACCCGGCGAGCCGCTGGGCGACCTCCTCGACCACCGGCTGGGTGGACCCGGGCTGGATCTACGTCGACCTGGGCGCCGTCGCGCAGATCACCCAGGTCGTCCTCCAGTGGGACCCGGCCTACGCCAGGGCCTTCCAGATCCAGGTGTCCAACGACGCCGCGAACTGGACCCCGATCTACACCACCACGACCGGCACCGGCTTCAAGCAGACGCTGAACGTCACCGGCTCCGGCCGCTACGTCCGGATGTACGGCACCCAGCGGGCCAGCGCCTACGGCTACTCGCTGTGGGAGTTCCAGGTCTACGGCACGGGCGGCGCCCCGACCACGCCGCCGCCGCTGCCGCCCGACCCGGCGGACCCGCCGCGGCTCGTGTGGAGTGACGAGTTCAACGGCGCCGCCGGCACCAAGCCCGACGCCGCCAAGTGGACCGCGGACCCCGGCACCGGCCCGAACAACGAGCTGGAGTACTACACCAACCACAACAACGCCGCGATGGACGGCACCGGCAACCTCGTCCTGGAGGCGCGCAAGGAGGTCACCCCCGGTTCGGCCTGCCCGCGCGACCCGCTCACCGGCAGCGGCACCTGCCAGTACACCTCGGCCAGGATGAACACCGGCGGCAAGTTCCACTTCACCTACGGCCGGGTCGAGGCCCGGGTCAAGGTGCCCAAGGGGAACGGGCTGTGGCCGGCGTTCTGGATGATGGGCGCCGACTTCCTCACCGGGCGGCCGTGGCCGTACAACGGGGAGATCGACATTCTCGAGGTGCTCGGCAAGGACACCAAGACGTCCTACTCGACGGTCCACGCGCCCGCCTACAACGGCGGCGGCGGGATCGGCTCGCCCTACACGCTGCCCGGCGGCGCCGACTTCGCCGACGACTTCCACGTCTGGGCGGCCAACTGGAACAGCCGCGGCATCACCTACACCCTGGACGGGCGGACCGTCTTCACCCTGGACAAGGCGCAGGTGGAGGCCACCCGCGGACCGTGGGTCTTCGACCACCCGTTCTACATCATCCTCAACCTGGCGGTCGGCGGTGACTGGCCCGGCCCGACGGACGCGACCACGCCGTTCCCGTCCAGGATGCTCGTCGACTACGTGCGCGTCTACCAGTGATCCCCGTGTAAGTGAGTGTCCAGCCTCCGGTACGGCAACGCCGCGCCGTGCCGGAGGTCCCATCCCCCCACCAGGAGACCCATCATGGATGGACCGCCCAGCACCTCCCTACCCCCGAGAAGCCGCCGGGCCCGCATCATCGGGCTCATCGGCGCAGCGCTGACCCTGCTGGCCGCCAGCCTCGTGACCGCGGGCGGGCAGGCCACCGCCGCGCAGGCGAAGGCCGCCGCCCCCCCGATCGTGCGGGTGGCGGAGTTCCTCGCGGAGTGCCCGTTCAGTCACCGGCTGCCGGACGACCCGATCATCTTCCCCGGGCTGCCCGGCGCCTCGCACATGCACAGCTTCTTCGGCAGCACCGTCACCAACGCGCACACCGACGTCGACGACCTCGTCGGCTCGCGCAGCACGTGCTCCCCGAGCAGCGACGTCTCCTCGTACTGGGTGCCCACCCTGTACGACGGCGACCGGGCGGTCGAGCCGACCGGCACGACGTTCTACTACCTGGGTGAGGGCGTGCGCGACGACATCATCGCCCGCACCCAGCCGCTGCCGTTCGGACTGCGGATCGTGGCGGGCAACGCCCGCGCGACCGGGCCGAGCGAGAGCATCGCCCGCTGGTCCTGCCTGCACGCCGGGCACGTGGGCGCGTCGAAGGACTTCGTGAACTGCCCGTCCGGCACGATGCTGGAGTCCTACCTCGACTTCCCGCAGTGCTGGAACGGCAGGGACCTCGACTCCCCGGACCACAAGAGTCACATGGCCTACCCGGTCGCGGGTGCCTGCCCGTCCACCCACCCGGTCCCGGTGCCCAAGCTGCGCCAGGTGCTGCGGTACCCGGTGAGCGGCGACCCCTCGCGGTTCCGGCTGGCCTCCGGGCCGGGGTACACGATGCACGGCGACTTCTTCAACGCCTGGCCGGTGGCGGAGATGGAGCGCCGGGTGCGTGACTGCATCCGCCCGGTCATCAAGTGCGGTGCCGACGGCCGTCCCTCCTGACCGGGCCGGTCCGCTCCGTACGGCGGGCCCGGTTCGCCGGGCCCGCCCCCACCCCGTGGCGGGCCCGGTGTGCCGGGCCCGCCATTCCACCGCGACCCCGCAAGGAGCAGAGATGAGAACGGTCGCCGTGGCGGCACTGGCCGCCGGACTGCTCGCGACGGGCTGCGCCGCGACCGGTACGGCGGCGCCCGCCGTACCCGGCCCGGCGCCCGCGACGACCCTGCCCGCAACGGGCCTGCCCGCGACGACCCTGCCCGCGACAACCACGCCCGCGACGACCGCGCCCGCGCGGGTGGCGGGCGGCTTCAACCCCACCGACCGGGCGTGGATGCAACTGGTCATCCCGATGATCGAGCAGACCCTGCGGATGCTCGAATCGGCCCGGGACCGGGCGGCGGACCCGGAGGTCAGGCGGCTGGCCGCGGACATCGGCCAGGGCCACCGCGCCGAACTGGACCGCCTCTACGCGCTGCGCACCCGGGCCGGGATCCCCACGACGAACGTGCACCAGGGGCACGACATGCCCGGCATGCCCACCCCGGGGGAGCTCGCGACGCTCGGCCGGGCCAGCGGCGCGGCGTTCCACCGGCTCTTCACGGCCGGCCTGCGCGAACACCTCGAACAGTCCATCGTGATCGCGCGCGGCGAACGCGAGTCCGGCGAGGACGGCGCCACCCGCGCCCTCGCCGCCGACATCGAGAAGGCCCGCCGCGCCCAGCTCGACCGGCTCGACCGGCTCGCCCCGGCCACCTGAGCGGCGGCGATCAGGCCGGATGCTCCAGGCCGGCCAGGTGGCGGGCCGCGTCGCCGATCCGGCTCTCGTCGAAGACGCGGACGCCGTGCAGTTCGAGCAGCGCGGTGGTGACGCCCTGGCCGGGGAGCCTGCGCCCGCGGAAGCCGCCGTCGTAGACGGTCAGCGAGCCGCAGGACGGGCTGCCCTCCTTGAGGATGGCGATCCGCACGCCGAAGGACCGGGCCACGTCGAGCGCGGCCTGCGCGCCGGTCAGGAAGGCGGCGGTGACGTCGGCGCCCTGCGCGGTCAGCACCCGCGCGGCCCCGGCCAGCACGGCGGCCCCGCCGGCGCCGCCCTCGATCTCGGCGGGAGGCCGCGGAACGGGCAGCCCGCACTCGACCTCGGGGCAGAAGGGCACCAGCCGGCCTTCCGCCCGCCAACCGGCCAGCAGCGCGTCGTCACTGCGCTTCGCGCCCCCGTCATAGCGGACCTCACGCCCCATCAGGCAGGCGCTGACCAGAATCCTCTCCACCCTCCCCATCGTATGCAGCCCCGGTGAGACGGCTCCCGGACCGGCGGCGACCGGGACGACATCTCCTCCTCCCGATCCCGGTCACGCCCGCGAGCGGCGCAGGAAGGCGGGGGACCACCAGGCGGCCCGGCCCAGAAGGGCGAGGACGGCGGGCAGCAGGACGGCGCGGACGACGGTCGCGTCCACCACCACGGCGATCGCCAGGCCCACCCCGATCATCAGCATGAGCACCATGTCGGCGGTGAGGAAACCCGCGACCACCACCGTCATCAGCAGCGCCGCGTTGGTGATGACGGGCCCGGTCCGTTGCAGCCCGAGCGCCACGGCCTCCACCGGGTCGCCGCCGCGCCGCCACTCCTCGCGCACCCTGGCCAGCAGGAACACCTCGTAGTCCATCGCCAGCCCGAGCGCGATCCCGACCACGACGCCGGCGTGGACACCCTGCGCGGCATCGCCGTCCTGCGCCTCACCCAGGAGGGCCTGGCCAACGCGGCCAAGCACGCCGGGCCCGCCGCGAGGGTGCGGCTCGGGGTCCGGGTGGACGAGGAGGGCGCCGTCCACCTGGAGATCACCGACGACGGTCCCGCCCCGGCCCCCGCTCCCGGCGGATGGGGCCGCGGATGCTGTGCGAGTCGGCGCCGGACATGCACGTGGCCGGGGACGCCGCCGGCGGGGCCGACGCGGTGCCGGGCCGCCGGGCGGGATGGAAGCGGTCGTCGGACGGCGGGTGGGGTGGGACGTTAGGTGGTCGTTCGGGTGGGGTGGGCGTGGCGGGGAGGGCGGGGGTGGGGGGCGGTAACCTACTGGCCATGTCTGGGACGTGCCCCTTTCTCGTGAGCGTGCCGTGAACGGCGGGGTCGCGGCCGGTGTCATCGCCGGGGCGCTGGTGCTCGCCCTGGTGAGTCTGATCGTCGCGTTCCGGAACCGGGCGATGGGGATGGTCCTGCTCATCGGGTTCGCCGTGCTCGAGGTGGCGGTGCTGGTCCAGGCGGGGCTCGCGGTGGCCGCCGCCGTGGCCGGCGAAGGGCCGTCGGACCAGGTCACCCTGTACGGGTACCTCGTGGGCACGGCGATCATCCCGCCCGCGGGCGTGGTCCTGGCGCTCGCCGAGCGGAGCAGGTGGGGCTCGGCGATCCTGGCGGTGGCCGGGTTCGCGATCGCGGTGATGACCGGCAGGCTGCTGCAGATCTGGCAGGGCGTCGTATGAGCCGCGACGAGAACACCGGCCCGAGCCCCCGTACGACCGGCCGCACGGGCACCGACGGCCGCGACCCGGGCCCGGATGCGAGCCCCGGCGGGGGCGTGGAGCGGGGTGGGATCGGGAGTGGGCCCGGGCGGGCGCTGGTGGCGGTGTACGGGTTGTTCGCGCTGGCGGCGGGGGCGCGGGCGGCGGTGCAGATCGCGACCCGGTTCCAGGAGGCGCCGATCGCCTACACGCTGTCCGCGTTCGCGGCGGCCGTCTACATCCTGCTCACCGTGGCGCTGGCGCGCGGCGCCCGCCGTACCGCCCTGTGGGCCGCGGGGATCGAGCTGGCCGGGGTGCTCCTCATCGGCACGGCGGACCTGATCGACCCGGCGGCCTTCCCCGACGAGACGGTGTGGTCCGGGTACGGCCGGGGTTACGGGTTCATCCCGCTGGTGCTGCCCCTTGTGGGGCTCTACTGGCTGCTGCGCAAACGCCGCTGAGGGGCCGCCGGCCGGGTTTCCGGCCGCCTCGCTCGGGCAGTGCAGGAACTCACATCCGCACAACCGAGCCAGGGAGGAGACCCTGTGAGCACCATAGAGCACGCAGTCGACCTGCGCGTGCCGGTCAGGACCGCCTACAACCAGTGGACTCAGTTCGAGAGCTTCCCCGAGTTTATGGACGGCGTGGAGTCGGTCAAGCAGTTGAACGACACCCGGACCGCCTGGATCACGGAGATCGCCGGGGTGCGCAGGGAGTTCGAGGCCGAGATCACCGAGCAGCATCCCGACGAGCGGATCGCCTGGCGCACGCTGGACCGCCCGCACCAGGCGGGCGTCGTCACCTTCCACCGGCTCGACGAGGGTACCTGCCGGGTCATGCTCCAGATGGAGTTCGACCCCGAGGGCTTCGTGGAGACCGCGGCCGACTGGCTGCAGATCGTCCGGATGCGGGTGCGCGGCGACCTTGAGCGGTTCAAGCGTTTCATCGAGTCGCAGCGCACCGAGACGGGCGCCTGGCGCGGCGAGGTGCCCGCCCCGCACCAGCACGACGGCACCGCGTCCGGCACCGGAACCGGGACCGCGACCGGCACCGGAACCGCCGTCGGGACCGCCATTCCGGACCCGGACTTCGGGCCGGGGCCGCTGCACCGGCCCGGAGGCGTCCAGCCGGCGCCCGGCCCGGACCGCGGCGAGCCCGGCGGCGTGGACCCCGCCCCGGGGCCCGGCCTCGGTCGTGAGCCGATGCCGCCGTCGCCGGTCAGCCCGGAGTATCCGCCGTCGTCCCCGCTGGCCCCGCCCGGCCCCGGCCCGGTGCCGCCGGCCGGCCGCCGCCCGGGCGAGGAGCCCCCGGCGGACCCGCGCCCCGGCATCTGACCCGCCGTCCCGGACCGCGCCCCGGTTCCAGAACACCGGTCCGGAACGCGGCCGGTCCGGAGGAACACCTGCCGGTCCGTAGCGTGGCCGGTCCGGAGCGCGGCCAGTCCGGAACACCTGCCGGTTAGGTGTGCGGCCGGTCCGGAACGCGGCCGGGACACCGGCCGACCGGCTCTTCTTCGTCACCGCCGAGTGTGATCACGGCCCCCGCGCCCGGCGGTGAGCGTGGCCACGGGCCCGCCTGTATGGCGGGCTCGTGGCCGTTTGCCGTCCAGCGTCTGACAGGAACGAAACACGAAAACACTCCTGTTACTCTTGTCGCTAAACATCCTATGAGTGGATAAAACGACAAGAAGGAGTCCGGAACCCGCGATGGTGGTACTCGCACAGGGGAAGAGCCGCACGGGAACGCTCACCTGGTTGCTCGTTCTCGGCATCGTGCTCGCCGCGCTCAACCTGCGGACCGGGGTCACCAGCATCGGACCCGTCCTCGACCAGATCACCGCCGCCCTCGGGCTGAACGGCTTCACCACCGGCCTGCTCACCACGCTGCCCGTCCTGTGCTTCGCCACCTTCGGCGCGCTGACCCCGGCCGCCGCGCGCCGGATCGGCGAGCACCGGCTGCTGCTCCTGTCGCTGGTCGTCCTGTGCGCCGGGCTGGTGATCCGGGTGACCGTCGACTCCGCCGTGGTCTTCCTCGTCACCAGCGTGGTCGCGCTGGCCGGTGGCGCGGTGGGCAACGTGCTCATCCCCACCCTGGTCAAGCGGCACTTCCCGGCCCGCACCGGCGTGATGACCACCGTCTACACCACCGCGCTCGCCACCGGCACGATGCTGGCCGCCGCGGCCACCGTCCCGATCGAGCAGGTCTCCGGCGGTGACTGGCACCTGGCGCTCGGCGTGTGGGGCGCGCTGGCCGCGGTCGCCGCGCTCCCCTGGCTGGTCCTGCTGCGCAGCGAACCGGCCAGGGACACCGGCCGGGGCGACATGGGGCCGCGGTTGCTCGTGCGCAGCCGCCTCGCCTGGTCCATGGCGGCGTACTTCGGCACGCAGTCCATGGTCGCCTACATCATGTTCGGCTGGCTCGCCCAGATGCTGCTCGACCGGGGGTACACCGCCGGGGGCGCGGGCCTGGTGCTGGCCGTCTTCACCGGGCTCGGCATCCCGGTCTCGCTGGTCGTGCCCTCCATCGCCGGCCGGTTCGCCGACCAGCGGCCCGCCGTGGTCGTCTTCGTCGCCTTCTATGTCGTGGGCCTGACCGGGCTCTGGCTGGCGCCCGGCGGCACCGCGTGGATCTGGGCGATGTTCGTCGGCGTCGGCATGGGATCCTTCCCGCTGGCGCTGACCATGCTCGCGCTGCGCACCCGGGGCGCGGAGGCCACCGCGGCGCTGTCGGCCTTCGGGCAGAGCGTCGGCTATCTCATGGCGGGCGCGGGCCCGCTGCTCATCGGCGTCCTCTACGCCGCCACCGGCGGCTGGACCGCGCCCTTCGTCCTGCTGTTCGCCATCGTCGTCGCCCAGCTCGGCTTCGGCTGGTACGTCGGCGCCGACCGTTATCTGGAGGACGAGCCCGTTTCCCGTACGGCAGGATAGGCGGACATGAGCATCGGAAAGTCGACGGCGGTCACCTATCCCGCCGGAGAGGTCACCGGCCGGTCCGCGATCGTCGCCACCGTGCCCGCGCCCGGCGGAACCGGTGTCGTCGTCGCCGAGACCCCCTTCCACCCGCTGGACCACACCTGGCCCGACCAGCCCGCGGACTCCGGCACGCTGGCCGGCCTGCCGGTCGCCGACTGCGTCACCGGCGCGGTGGCCGACGGCGGCGACGAGGTGTTCCTGGGCGCGGACATCCCGGTGCGCAGAGGCACGCCCGGCTGGCACTGGCTGGTCGTGCACGTCGTCCCCGGCTCGCCCGGTCAGGTGGGGGACGAGGTGGAGCTGGTGGTGGACGCCGCCGGCCGGCGCGCCCTGTCCGCCGGTCACACCGCCTGCCATCTCACGGCCCTGGCGCTCAACGCCGCCCTGGCCGGCCGCTGGCGCAAGGAGGCGCCCGCCGACGGCCTGGGGCACCCCGACTTCGACCAGACCGCGATCACGTCGTCCCGGATCCTCCCCGGCGGCAGTGTGGACGTCTACCGGCTCGGCAAGTCGCTGCGCAAGAAGGGGTTCGTGACCGAGGACCTCGCCGGGGAACTGCCGGAACTCGCCGGGCGGGTCAACGACCGGCTGGCCGGGTGGATCTCCGGCGACGCGCCGGTACGGCTGGGCGTGCCCGGCCCCGAGCTGACCGCCCGGCGCACCTGGCACTGCGCCCTGCCCGAGGGCGAGGCCGTCATCCCGTGCGGCGGCACCCACCTGCGCCGCACCTCCGAGCTGTCCGCGGTCACCGCCGCCTTCGAGCTGTCCGAGGACGGCACGCAGCTCACCATGCGCACCACCACCGCGGGCGTCTGAGGCCCCCGCGCCTCACGGCCGCAGCAGGATCTTGCCGGTCGCGGGCTCGGCGAGCAGTTCCAGCGCCCGGGAGAACTCGGTGAGCCCCAGCTCGTGCGTGACCAGCGGCCGCAACGCCAGCAGCCCGGCGTTGAAGGCCCGTACGGCGTGCGCCCACGCCCGCGACGACGCCCCGAACACGCCGGACACCGTGAGCTGCCCGCCCACGACGGCCAGCGGGGAGATCCCGGCGGGCTCCGTGCCGGGGATCCCGGTCAGCACGACCCGCCCGCCGCGCCGCGCCAGCCGTACGGCGTCGGCGGCGCTGGACGGCACGCCGGCGGTCTCGATGACCGCGTCGAACCGGGCACTGTCGACCCCGGCGCTGTAGGACGCGGGCGGGACCAGTGCGGTCGCGCCCGAGTCGGTGGCGAGGCTCGCCCGGGACGGGCGGGGGTCGAAGGCGACCAGCTCGGCGGGGGAGAGGGCGGCGAGCAGTTGGACGGTGAGGACGCCGAGGGTGCCCGCGCCGACCACGGCCACCCGTTCACCGGGCAGCACACCGGCGCGCAGCACGGCCGCGGCGGCCACCGCGGCGGGTTCCAGCAGGGCGGCGGCGGCCAGGTCGGCGCCGGGGGACAGGCGGTGCAGCAGCCGGGCGGGCAGCAGCAGATGCTCGGCGAAGGCGCCGGGACGGGTGAAACCGGTCTCGTCGTAGCCCGCCGAGCACAGGTTCGTGTCCCCGTCGCGGCAGCGGTCGCACACCTGACAGTTGCGGAACCCCTCCCCGGTGACCGGCGCGCCGGCCAGCCCCGGATCGACTCCCTCGCCGACGGCGGCGACCGTCCCGGACCACTCGTGGCCGGGCACGATCGGATAGCTGCGGAAGGGTTCCGGCCGGGTCCCGTCGTACAGTTCCCTGTCGCTGCCGCAGATGCCGGACGCGGCGACCCGGACCAGCGCCTCGCCGGGCCCGGGCGCGGGCGGCTCGGCCTCGGTCACGAGGTACCGCCCCGGCGCTCTGAGGAGCAGCGATCGGCTCACGGTCTCCCTCCCGGGACGACCGGCGCCGGACGGGTGACGTGGATCATGGTTCCTCCAGGTCGGCGGGGGCGGGGCGGTGGCCCAGCCGTTCGGAGAGCGCGCGGGCGCCCTCGCGGACCAGGGAGGTCCAGGCCCGGCGGCGCTGTTCGTCCCAGCGCAGGATGGGCACCGAGATGCTCATCGCGGCGACCATCGCGCCGTGCTGGTCGCGGACCGGCGCGGCCACGCAGTTGACCGCGTCGTTCGACTCGCACTCGTCGTAGGCGAGGTCCTCCTCGCGGATCCGGGCGAGGGCGGCGCGGAGCGCGGCGGGTGAGGTGATGCTGTTCGGCGTCATGCCGGGCTGCTCGACGCCTGGCGGGTAGCGTGCGTCCAGGGCCTCTTCGCCGAGGCCGGACAACAGCATCTTGCCCACGCCGGTGCAGTGGGCGGGCAGGCGGCGGCCGACGGCCGAGACCATCCGCACCGAGTGGGTGCTGTCCACCTTCGCGATGTAGACCACCTCGTCCTCCTCCAGCACCGCCACGTGCACGGTCTCGGCGCACCTGGCCGCGACCTCCCTGGCCGCGAGCAGCGCCTCGTGCGCCAGGTCGAGCTGCTCGGCGAAGACGTTCCCGAGCTGGAAGAGCCGCATGCCGAGCCGGTAGCGCGTCGGCTGCTCGTGCAACACCGTCAGGTAGGACCGCCCGGCCAGCGTCGTCACCAGTTCGTGCACGGTCGTGCGGGGCAGCCCCGTGCGGTCGGTGATCTCCCCGGCGGACAGCGTCTCCCCCCGGAGGAAGAGCTCCATGATGTCCAGTGCCCGGGACACGGCGGGGACGGTGCGCACCACGACCACTCCTTCCGAGATCTCGCACAATATCCGACATTTCGTAATAAATATTGACCTTCCATCGTATATCTGTCTACAGTCGCGTCAGCATGTCGCAGGCCGTACGAGATCTCGAACACCGGAGACACGTTGGACCAGCGCCGAACGCCCGGAGAACGAGCCCTGGACCTCCTCGGGCACCCGACGGCCAACGCCCCCGTGCCCGCCTCCCCCCTCGCCTTCCCCGACGGCGGCACATGGCGCACCGAACTGCCCTCCTGCGAGGGCCCGGCCGTGCTGGAGGCGGTCCTCGCCGAGAGCGCCCGGCTGGCGGTGCCGCTGCACCGGGTCAGCCAGGGCAGCGGGGTGTGGATGCTCACCGACGCCGAGATCGCCGAGATGGTGGCCGCCTGCGCCGCCGCCGGCGCCGAGCTGTGCCTCTTCCTCGGCCCGCGCGGCTCCTGGGGGCCCGCGCCGGTGGCCGCCGCCGGGGTCCGCGCGAGGGGCCGCGACCAGGTGGCCGGCTGCCTGGACGACGCGCTGCGCGCCGCCGCGCTCGGCGTGCGCTGCCTGCTGGTCGCCGACGAGGGCGTGCTGTGGGCGCTGCACCGGCTGCGCGCGGCGGGCGAGCTGCCGGCGGACACCACGTTCAAGGTCTCCGCGCTGGTCGGGCCGGTCAACCCGATGACCTACGCCGTGTGGGAGCGGCTGGGGGCCGACTCGATCAACGTTCCGGGCGACCTCACCCTGCCCGAGCTGGCCGACCTGCGCGCCGCCTCCGCCGCGCCGATGGACTTCTACGTCGAGGCGCCCGGCGCCGTCGGCGGCCAGGTGCGCCTGCCCGAGGCGGCCGAGGTGGTCCGCTGCGCGGCGCCGGTCTACCTCAAGTTCGGCCTGCGCAACGCGCCCGACGTCTACCCGGCGGGCGCCCACCTGCGCGAGGCCGCGGTCAGCACCGGCCGGGAGCGGGTACGGCGGGGCCGTCTCGTGCTCGACGCGCTGGCCAGGCGCGGGGCGGACGGGGGCATGTCGCCGCCCGGCGCCCGCCTGCCCGGCAAGCTCCTCCGGTTCGCCGGGACCGAGGGGTAGCCACTCACGTCCGAGGAGCCCGATGAGCGAAGCCACCCTGACCATCGACCCCGCCTTCACCGTCGGCGACGTGGACCCCCGGCTGTTCGGCTCCTTCGTGGAGCACCTCGGCCGGTGCGTCTACACCGGGATCTACGAGCCGGACCACCCTGCCGCGGGCGCGGACGGCTTCCGCCGCGACGTCCTCGCCCTGGTCCGCGAACTCGGCGTCACCACCGTCCGCTACCCCGGCGGCAACTTCGTCTCCGGGCACCGGTGGGAGGACGGCGTCGGCCCCGAGCGCCGGGCCCGCCTGGACCCCGCGTGGCGCTCGATCGAGCCGAACACCTTCGGCCTCGGCGAGTTCATGGCCTGGACCCGGGCCGCCGGGGTGGCCCCGATGATGGCGGTCAACCTCGGCACCCGCGGCCTGCGGGAGGCGCTCGACCTGCTCGAATACGCCAACCACCCGTCCGGCACCGCCCTGTCGGACCTGCGGCGCGCCCACGGGGCGGCGGAGCCGTACGACATCAGGCTGTGGTGCCTGGGCAACGAGATGGACGGGCCCTGGCAGCTCGGCGAGCGGACGGCGGAGGAGTACGGCAGGCTCGCCGTGCGGACCGCGAGGGCGATGCGCATGATCGACCCGGACCTGGAGCTCGTGGCGTGCGGGAGTTCGGGCGCGGCGATGCCGACCTTCGGCGCGTGGGAGGCGACCGTCCTCTCGCACGCCTACGAGGAGGTCGACCACCTCTCGCTGCATGCCTACTACGAGCCGCTCGACGGCGACGTGGCGTCGTTCCTCGCCTCCGGGGCGCTGATGGAGTCCCAGATCGAGGACGCCGCCGCGACCTGCGACCACGTCCGGGCGCTCACCCGGTCGAAGAAGCGCGTCAACCTGTCCTTCGACGAGTGGAACGTCTGGTACATGACGCGGTCGCGGGCCGCCGCCCAGGAGCCGTGGCGGCACGCCCCCCGGCTGCTGGAGGACCACTACGACGTCACCGACGCCGTCGTGGTGGGCAGCCTGCTCATCGCCCTGCTCCGGCACGCCGACCGGGTGCGGATGGCCTGCCAGGCGCAGCTCGTCAACGTGATCGCCCCCATCCGCACCGAGCCCGGCGGCCCGGCCTGGCGGCAGACCACCTTCCACCCCTTCGCCCAGGCGTCGAGGCACGGCAGGGGACGGGTGCTGCGGGTGGAGCCCCGCTCGCCGGTCTACGAGTGCGCGGCGGGCGAGGTGCCGCTGCTGCACGCGACAGCCGTGCAGGGGCGGGACGGGACGGTGACGCTCTTCGCGGTGAACCGGTCGCGGGACGAGCCCCTCGACCTGGCCGCCGGCGTCCGCGCGCTCGGCGACGCGCGCGTGCTGGAGCACACCGTGCTCGCCGACGCCGACCCGGCCGCGCGGAACACCGCCGCGGACCCCGCCCGGGTCCGCCCCCGCCCGGCGCACGGTGCCGCCGTGGACGCCGGAACCCTGCGCGCCACCCTCCCCCCGGTCTCCTGGAACGTGATCAGGCTCGGCCGCTGACCCCTCTGACCAGCCCGTCCCTCTTCGATTCCGCGTCCGCGCCCCGAGTCCGATACACTCGATCCATCCCAACGGGGCTATGGCGCAGCTGGTAGCGCGCCTCCATGGCATGGAGGAGGTCTGGGGTTCGAATCCCCATAGCTCCACGACAGGATCGCCGAAGGGCGGTCGGCAGGCGGTTTTCGCCGGTCGGCCGCCCTTGATCGTTTCCTGGCCGCGGTTTCCGGAAAGTCTTTCAGGATTACGGCCCCGGGAATGGGACGCCGTCGCCGTTCCGGGGGCGCGGAGGCGGTGAATGGGGGATTCCGGCGGTCATTGTTCGTAAGGGCGTTCCGGTGTTGTTCGGCGGTCGCGTCCGGATGGCCGGTGCGGCCGGCGTACAACGGCCCGGAAACGCTCCATGTGGATGGCCGAAATCCGCTGGACGAAAGACCGATTCGGGCTTCCCTTCCTGCTCCAGGGCCGCTCGGCGCCCGGGGGAGCGGGCATCGGGCGAGGTCGCGGAACCCCGTCACGGCCGGGCATGTCCCATTCCGGTCAGCGTGGCACTTTGCCCGAGTCAAGTGCCACGCCGAATGGACTTGCGCGGTGAGGGCGGCCCATGATGACGTTTATGTCGCGCGTCCGGACCGGTGACGCGGCGTCCGGCGCCGGGCCGCCCAAAGGGCCGGTGAGTTGGCGGAAACGAGGTGCCGGAAAACGGCGACAAAGGACTTGCCGAATGTTCGACCGCACCACGGATCGCCGGGTTAGGCTAAAGAACTTACCAACGCTACGCCACCGTGCGGACACGTGAGGTGATCATGGGTGAACTCGGCAGTCGGCGTAAGGGCAACCCGCCGGCCGAGGTTTCAAGTTTCGTAGGGCGCAGGGCCGAGCTGGCCGAGATCGAGCGGCTGCTCGCCGCCTCCAGACTGGTCACGGTCACCGGAGTGGGCGGGGTCGGCAAGAGCCGGGCGGCGCAGCGGGTCGCCTCCCAGGCGCTGACCGCCTATCCCGACGGCGTCTGGTTCGTGGAGCTGTCCGGCCTGCGCGAGGGCGGCCTGCTGCCGCACGCCGTGGCCGACGCCCTCGGGCTCGGCGACCAGACCGCGCGGTCGCAGGTCGACGTGCTCGCCGAGTTCCTGGCCGAGCGGCGGCTGCTGCTCGTGCTGGACACCTGCGAGCACCTGCTCGGCGCCTGCGCGCTGCTGGCGCAGGTGATCCTCTCCGCCGCCCCGCAGGTGCGCATCCTCGCCACCAGCAGGCGGCCCCTCGGCATCGAGGGCGAGCAGATCTTCCCCATGCCGCCGCTGCCGGTGCCCGCCCTCGACGGCACCGAGACCGACGGGGAGGCCAAGCACGAGGCCCTGGTCGGCAACGACTCGATGGTGCTCTTCCAGGCCAGGGCGGGCGCGGTCGACCCGGCCTTCGACCTGACGCCGGGCAACGCGCTCGCCGCCGCCCGCCTGTGCCGCCGCCTCGACGGCATCCCGCTCGCCATCGAGCTGGCCGCCGTCCGGCTGCGCGCGCTCACCCTGGAACAGATCGTCGAGCGGCTCGACGACCGGTTCCAGCTCCTCACCAGGGGCGACCGGGCCACCGTGCCCAGGCACGAGACGCTGCGCACCGCGATCGGGTGGAGCCACGAGCTGTGCGAGCCGCCGGAGCGGCTGCTGTGGGCCCGGCTGTCGGTGTTCGCCGGCGCCTTCGACCTCGCCGCCGTCCGGGCGGTCTGCGCCGACGACCGGCTCCCCGCCGGCGAGGTGGGCGGGCTGGTGGAGAGCCTGGTGGAGAAGTCGATCCTGTGGCAGGAGCCGGGCGACCGCTTCCGGATGCTCGACACGCTCCGCGAGTACGGGCAGGAATGGCTCACCTCCCTCGGCGAGGACGAGCGGCTCGTCCTGCTCCGCCGCCACCGCGACCACTACCTGCGCCTGGCCAGGCAGTGCGAGGACGAGTGGTGCGGCCCCGGGCAGGTGGAGTGGTCGCGGCGGTTCAAGGCCGAGCACGCCGACGTGCGCGCCGCGCTCGACTTCTGCCTCGCCGACCCGCGCGAGCATCGCAGCGCGCTGGAGCTCGCCGGCGCCCTGCGGTTCTTCTGGTACGCCTGCGGCCTGCTCCGCGAGGGCCGGCACTATCTGGCGGCCGCGATCAACCTCAGCCCCGAGCCCGGCCCCGCGCTGACCAAGGCGCTGTGGGTGTCCGCGCAGTTCACGATGTCCCAGGGCGACCTGGGCGAGACGGACGTCTGGCTCGCCCGGTGCCGCCCGCACCTCGCAGAAGACGACGTCGAGGCGGCGGCCTGGATGTCCTACATCGCCGGCGGCGCCGCCGTGCTGCGCTCCGAGCCCGCCGAGGCCATAGCGCTCACCACCCGCGCCGTCGAGCTGCACCGGCGCGGCGGCGACACCCGGCACGGGCTGCTCCTCGCCCAGGCCACCCAGGGCATGGCGCTCATCTTCGGCGGCCAGAGCGAGCGCGGGGTGGCCGTGCTCACCGAGGTCCGCGAGACCTGCCAGCGGTACGGCGAGCAGTGGGTGTGCTCCTGGACCGACTACGTCCAGGGACTCGCCGAGATCGCGCACGGCGACATCGAGGCGGCCATCGCGCACAGCCGCGAGTCGCTGAAGGTCAAGTGGCGGCTCAACGACAGCACCGGCATCGCCCTCGCGCTGGAGCTCCTCGCCTCCGGCTGCGCCGTGCACGGCGACGCCGACCGCACCGCCAGGCTGCTCGGAATCGCCCACCAGGTCTGGCACACCTTCGGTCTCCCCGGCCTCGGCTCGCAGGACCTCGTCGCCATGCGGACCAACAGCGAGGCCCTCGCCCGCAAGGCGATCGGCGACGACGCCTACGACGCGGCCTTCGAACACGGCACGGAGCTCGACCTGGACGACGCGCTCTCCTACGCTCTGGCACAGAAGGGCGGTTGAGCGGGAGCGCCCTTCCACCCCTCATGCCCACCTCTCCCAGCCGGAGCAGACGATGGCCAAGCCGGCCTCCGCACTTCCTCACGGTTCTCTCGCCCGAGAGGAGAAGCCCACGCGCATAGACGGCCTCCTCGACCCGGCCAGGATCGCCGCCCGGCTGGCCAGGGCGATGGTGCCGCGCTTCGCGGACTTCGCGGCGATCCAGCTGCTGGACGAGGTCGTCACCGGCGGCACCGAGTCGCTCACCCCGAAGGAGCAACTCGTCCTGCGCAGGGTCGCCGTCTGCGACGGAGGCACCGAGCGGCGGCTGTCGGACCTGTTACCCGAGGGCGAGATCGTCCGCTGGCCGAGGAACAGCCCGCTCCTCGTCACGCTGAGCGGCGGCGCCAGCGTCCACGTGCCGTACATCGACGACATGACGGGCGACCACCTCGCCGCCCAGCTCGCCACGCCCGGACTGGGCGGCGTGCTCGGCCGCCGTCCGGTGCTGATCGTGCCGATGCTGGCCGGCGGGACCATGATCGGTGTCGCCCTGCTCGCGGGCGACACCGACAGGCGGCGGTTCGGCGAGGCGGACATCGCGGCCGTCGAGGCGCTCGCCCAGTGGGCGGCCGACTGGATCGACGACGCCGGGCCGTGTCGCGGCGAGCACGACATCGCCCGCGAGCTGTGGCGGGAGGCCCGGCCGGAGATCCCCCAGCGGGTGGCGAGGGCCGAGCTGTGCCACCGTTACCTGCCCAAGAGCCGCTCGGCCGACCTCGGCGGCGACTGGGTGGACGTGATCCCGCTGCCCGGCGACCGCGTCGCGCTGGTCGCGGGCGACGTCGCCGGGCACGGCGTCGACGCGGCGGCCCTGATGAGCCAGTGCAAGACAGTCGTGCGCACCCTCGCCGCGCTCGACCTCCCTCCGGGCGAGCTGCTGCGGCACTTCGACACCGTGCTGTCCAGGTCGGCAGGCGAGCCGGGCGAGCGGCTGGTCACCTGCGTGTACGCGGTGTACGACCCGGCCGCCGGCGAGGGCGTCTTCGAGAGCTACCGGGTGCCGGTGGGCGACGGCGCGCTGCTCGCCCTGTGCACCGACGGGCTGGTGGAGGCCACCACCCGCGACGTCGGCGAGGGCCTGGAGCTGCTGCGTGCCGAGCTGGCCGACCCCGGACGCCACCTGGAGCGGATCTGCGACGGCGTGATCGCCAGGCTGGCCGGCGGCGAGCGGCGCGACGACGTGGCGCTGCTGCTGGCCCGCCTGCTCGGTCCCGCCACCTCCCTCGCCGTCTCCTCCGCCATGGCCGCCGGTGACGGCTTCGCCGCGGGATCCGCCGCGGCGCCGCCCAGCCGGCCCGCCCGTCTCATCGGGCGCGACCGGGAGCTCGGCAGGATCGCCCGGCTGCTCGGCGCGAGCAGGCTGGTCACGCTGACCGGCCTCGGCGGGGTCGGCAAGTCCCGCCTCGCCGCGTACGCCGTGGACCGGCTGCGCGGCGACTTCCCCGACGGCGTGGCGTTCGTCGACGTGGCCACGGTGCGGACGCCCGACCTGCTGCTGCACGCCGTGGCGGACGCGGTCGGCGCGCCCGACGTGCCGGGCCGGCCCCGGCTGGAGGCCGTGCTCGACCACCTGGCGGACAATCGGGTGCTGCTCGTGCTGGACACGTGCGAGCACCAGATCGACGCCTGCGCCGAGCTGACCACGACGTTGCTGCGATCCTCGCACCGCCTGCGGGTGCTGGTGACCGGCCGCCAGCCGCTGCGCGCCGCGGGCGAGCACATCCTCGACGTCGCGCCGCTGGCCCGCACCGTCCGCGGCTCCGCCCGGTGGTCCGACGCCGCCCAGCTGTTCGCCGAGCGGGCGGCCGAGGTGCTGCCCGGTTTCACGCTGTCGCCGGACAACTCCGCCGCCGTGCTGAGGATCTGCCGGGTGGCGGAGGGCGTCCCGCTGGCCATCGAGCTGGCGGCGGGCCGGCTGCGTTCGCTCACCCTGCGGGAGGTGGCCGAGGGCACCCGCGACAGGTTCGGGCTGCTGGTCGCCGAGACGCCCGCGGCGACGCCCCGGCACCAGAGCCTGCGCGCCTCGCTCGACTGGAGCCACCGCCTGTGCGACCCGCAGGAGGCGTTGCTGTGGACCCGGCTCTCGGCGTTCACCGACCCGTTCGACCTCGGCGCGGTCGAGGCCGTCTGCTCGGACGAGCTGCTGCCCGCCGAGGACATCATCGATCTGCTGTCGGCCCTGCTGGAGAAGTCGGTCGTGCTCCGCGAGACGAGCGGCGAGCGCACCCGCTACCGGATGCCCGACGCCGTCCGCGACTACGGCGCCGAGCACGGCTGACCGTCTGGGAGATCATGTTCCGAGCGCGCGGTGGGCGATAATCGGGGCATGCGGTTCGGCATTCTGGGCGCCACCGAGGTGCTGTTCGACGACGGGCGTCCCCTCGCGCTCGGCGGTCCCAGGGCCCGGTCCCTGCTCGCGCTGCTGCTGCTCGACGCCGGGCGGATCGTCACCGCCGAGCGGCTGATCGACGGCCTCTACGGCGACGAACCGCCGGGTGGCGCGACCAACGCCCTGCAGTCGCACGTCTCCCGGCTCCGCCAGACGCTCCGCCCCCTCGCCGGGGCGGTCGTGGAGTTCCACCCCGCCGGTTACCGGCTGGCGATCGAGCCGCAGGCCGTGGACGCGCACCGGTTCGAGCGGCTCGCGGCCGAGGGCCGCCGGGCGCTCGCCGCCGGCGACCACGGTCTCGCCGCCGGCACGCTGCGCGACGCGCTCGCCCTGTGGCGCGGGCCGGCGCTCGCCGACGTCCGCGACGCGCCGTTCGCCGCGGGGCAGGCGGCGCGGCTGGCGGAGCTGCGCCTCGCCGCCGTCGAGGACCGCGTCGAGGCCGAGCTGGGACTCGGCGGGCACCGGCCGGTCGCCGAGCTGCGCGACCTCGTCGCCGCCCACCCGCTGCGCGAGCGGTTACGCGGCCAGCTGATGCGCGCGCTGCACGCGGAGGGCCGCCAGGGCGAGGCGCTGGCGGTCTTCGAGGACGCCCGGCGGGTGCTGGCCGAGGAGCTCGGCGCCGACCCCTCCCCGGAGCTGGCGCGCGTCCACCTCGCCGTCCTCCGCGCCGCCCCCGGCCCCCTCACCCCCGCCGAGACCGCCCCGCCGCCCGCGCAGCCGGTACGGCCGGCGCCGCCCCGCCAGTTCACCAGCTTCGTCGGCAGGGCCGAAGAGCTGGAACGCCTCGGCAAACTCCTCCAGGAGACCCGTCTCGTCACGCTCACCGGTCCCGGCGGCGCCGGCAAGAGCAGGCTCGCCATCGAAGCCGTGACCCGGACGGCGGACGAGGTCTGCTACGTCCCGCTGGCGTCGCTCACCGAGGGCCGGGAGATCCCGCGGGCCGTGCTGGCCGCGCTCGGCCTGCGCGAGTCCGGGCTCCAGCCGCTCGGCCCCGAGGCTGCTCCCGCCGACATCACCGACCGGGTGGCCGCCGCGCTCGCGGAGCGGAGGACCCTGCTCGTCCTGGACAACTGCGAGCATCTCGTGGACGACGTGGCACGGCTGGCCGACCGGCTCCTCGGCGCGTGCGCCGGGCTCACCGTCCTGGCGACCAGCCGCGAGGCCCTCGGCATCACCGGGGAGACGCTGTGCCCGGTGCCGCCGCTGTCGCTGCCCCCGCAGGGCGCGGAGCTCGTCCAGGCCCGCGCCTGCCCGTCGGTCCAGCTCTTCGCCGACCGCGGCGCGGCCGTGCGGCCGGACTTCGAGGTCGCCGAGGACACCCTCGACGCGGTGGTGCGGATCTGCCGCACCCTGGACGGCCTGCCGCTGGCGATCGAGCTGGCCGCCGCGCGGCTGCGCTCGCTGCCGGTGACGGAGGTGGCCGACCGGCTGGCCGACCGCTTCCTGCTGCTGTCCCGCGGCAGCCGTACGGCGCAGCCCAGGCACCAGACGTTGCGCGCGGTCGTGGCGTGGAGCTGGGACCTGCTGGACGAGGCGGAGCAGACGCTGGCCAGGAGGCTGACCGTCTTCGCCGGCGGGGTCACCCTGGAGGGTGCGGCCCGGGTCTGCGGCCTGCCGGAGGGCGACGTGGTCGAGCTGCTGTCCAGCCTGGTGGACAAGTCGCTGGTGGAGGCGGCCGGGCCGCGGTACCGGATGCTGGAGACGATCCGGGCCTTCTGCGCGGAACGGCTGGCCGAGGCGGGTGAGGAGGAGCGGCTGCGGCACGACCACGCGGAGCACTACCTGCGCCTGGCCGAGGAGGCGTCGCCGTACCTGTGCGGCGGGGAGCAGCTCGCCTGGCTGGCGCGGCTCGCCGACGAGCACGACAACCTCTACGCCGCGCTGCGCTGGACCGTGCACGCCGGGGACGCGGTCGCCGGGCTGCGGCTCGTCGCCGCGCTGTCGCCGTACTGGTGGCTGCGCGGGCAGCGCAGCGACGCCGCCCCGCTGGCCGCCGCGCTGCTCACGCTCATCGGTCCCGTGCCACCCGCCGGCCGGCACGAGGAGTACGTGCTGTGCATGCTGACCGCCTACGTGACGGGCGCCGGCGGCGACGACCGCGAGGCGCGCAGGCGGCGGGTGGCCGAGATCTTCGTGGGGCTGGCGTTGCCGCTCAGACATCCGTTCCTGCTGCTGCTGTGGGCGACGTTCATGGGGCTGCCGAAGGACGACGACCTCGGCGACCCGGACATGCGGAGGCTGCTGGAGAACAGCGGCGGCCCGTGGGTCAGGGCCGTCTACCACCTGGGGATGGCGTTCCAGATGCTCTACGCGCACGCGCGGGCCGCGGCGGCCGAGGAGGAGTATCTCGTGGCGCTGGCGGCGTTCCGGTCCTGCGGCGAGCGCTGGGGGATGGCGACCACCCTCGGCGAGCTCGCCAAGCTGGCCGACTGGCGCGGCGACCTCGACCGGGCGCTCGCGCTGTCGGAGGAGGCGCTCATGCTGATCGAGCAGCTCGGCGCCCGTGAGGACACGCCCGAGATCATCTGCTCGCGGGCCCAGGTGCTGCTGCGCGCCGGGCGCCTCGCCGAGGCGGAGGCGGAGTTCGGCCGGGCCGCCGAGCTGGCCCGCCGTACGGCGTTGCCGAACGCGCTGGCCAGGGCGTCCCGCGGGCTGGGCGACGCGGCGCGGCTGCGCGGCGACCTCGCGGGCGCCCGGCGGCTGGCCGAGGCGGGGCTGGCGCTGGTGCCGGGGCTGTCCTTCGGCATGGACGAGATGGAGGCGGAGCTTTACATCACGCTGGGCCGGATCGCCGCCGCCGAGGGGGACGCCGGCGCCGCGCGGGCGATGTGCCTGCGCGGCCTCGCCGCCGCCGTGCGCAACCCCAGCTTCCCCGTGGCGGCCGAGGCGGCCGAGGCGCTGGCCGGCGTCGCGGTGCTGGCCGGGCGGCCGGAGCGGGCCGCCTTCCTGTTCGGCGCGGGGCGCGCGCTGCGCGGCAGCGTCATCAGCCCCGGCCCGGATGTGGCACGGGAGTCCGCCCGGGCCCGCGAGCTCCTCGGCGGCCCCGCCTACGACGCCGCCTGCGACCGGGGCGCCGCCCTCACCCGCGCCGAAGCCCTCGCCCTGCTCGTGGACGGGCCGGAGAGCGAGGTCAGGTGATCTCGTCGGCCAGGTCGGTGACCGCTTCGACGAGTTCCCTGCCGTAGACGAAGGCGACGTCGTTGTGCCCGGCGCCCTCGATCTCGATCGCCCTGACCCGGCCGCCGGCGGTTCGCGCGGCGGCCACCACCGCGCGGCTGAGAGCGGCGGGCACCGTGCGGTCGCGGGTGCCGTACAGGATCGTGGTGGGCACCCGGACCCGGGTGATCAGCTCGGCGAGCGGGTAGCGCTCGCCGAGCAGCGGGCGGACCGGCAGGAAGGGATAGTTCGCCTGCCCGGCGTCGGCGAGGTCGGTGAACGGCGAGCGCAGCAGCAGCGCGTCCGGCGGATGCTCGGCGGCCAGCTCGGTCACCACGGCGGCGCCCAGGCTCTCGCCGAAGTAGATGACCGGCTCGCCGGTGCGCAGCAGGTGCTCGCGCGCCGCGCGGACGTCCAGGGCGAGTCCCGCCTCGTCCGGCGCCCCCTCGTTGCCCCCATAGCCGCGGTAGTCCATCAGCAGCACGTCGAGACCCCGCTCGGCGAGCACCTTGGCCAGCGGCGCCCGCCCGGCCCGGTTGCCCGCGTTGCCGCCCGCGACCAGCACCCACACGCCGCGCCGCGGCTCGGCCGCGGGCACGGTCCAGGCGGCGAGGCGCAGCCCGTCGCGGGTGGTCAGCGTGACGTCCCGCGCCCCGGGGAGTACCGACGCGGCCGGCGGCACGGCACCGTGGTCCGGCAGGTAGATCAGCTTGCGCTGGAACGCCCAGGCCATCCCGACGATGAGGATCGCCACCCCGCCGGCGGCCGCCGCCGCCCGCCAGAGCCAACCCGCCACGGCACCCTCCCCTCCCGGCCCCCACGATGCCCCGCCCCGCCCGCCGGGGCAAGCACCGGGTGGCGGGGTCAACGGCGCAGGCCGTATCTGAGGGAGAGGGTGTAGAGGCGGGCGAAGAGGTGCTGGCCGATCGCCGCGGCCGGGCCGGTCAGGCGGGGGAGGCGGGCCGGGCGGGAGAAGGCGGTGAGGGTGAACCACAGCGTGCCGCCGGCGTCCCGCTCCACCATGAAGGACTCCTCGCCGATCTCCGGGTGGCCGGGCAGCGTGCCGTACGCGAAGCCGGCCCGCCGGTCCTCCTCGACCGTCCACACCACCCGGCACGGGATGCGCAGCGGGCCGAGGCGGCAGACGACGGTCACGCCGGGGGCGGCGCGCGGCGCGGAGGCGACCGGGCGCAGGCCGAGCCGGGCGTGCACCCGCCAGGTCAGCAGCTCCTCGGCGGCGCGGGGCAGCGAACCGTGCGACAGCCGGGCGCGGTGGCGCAGGTGGTGGTAGCCGGGCGGCAGCGGAGGCTCGCGGGTGGCGCCCGCCTCCGGATACGTCAGTCCTGTCTCGGTCATCGACGGCTCCCTTCCCCGTCGCCCGCGCTCCGGCGACCCCGCGCGGACGGCCCGCCCACCCCTATGCCCCAGGCGACCGCGACCGCACCCTCCCACCGCCGACCGGGCCCGGCGAGGCGGGGAAAACCGGTTGGTGGGCGGGTGGCGGAGTGGTGAGGATGGCCGCATGTCGCTACGCCTGCATGAGATCGCGGAAGGCCGGAACCGCATCCTCAACCCGTTCACCGACGACAAGCTGGAGCTGCTGGGAGAGGTCGCGCGGCTGCGGCCGGGGACGCGGCAGCTCGACCTGGCCTGCGGGAAGGGGGAGATGCTGTGCCGGTGGGCCGACCGGCACGGTGTGGAGGGCGTCGGCGTCGATCTGAGCGAGGTCTTCCTGACCGCGGCGCGGGCCAGGGCGGCGGAGCTGGCGGTCCAGGACAGGGTCAGGTTCGAGCACGGCGAGGCGGCGGCCTACCTGCGCACGTGCGCCGGCCGGTTCGACGTCGTGTCCTGCGTCGGGGCCACCTGGATCGGCGGCGGCCTGCGAGGCACGATCGAGCTGATGCTGCCCAAGGTGGAACCGGGCGGCATCCTGCTGGTCGGCGAGCCGTACTGGATCTCCGAGCCGCCTCCCGGGGCCGCCGAGATGCTGGGCTTCCGCCGGGAGGACTTCGGGACGCTGGGGGACACGCTGGACCGGTTCGACGCCGCCGGGGTCGAGCTGCTGGAGATGGTGCTGGCCGACCACGACAGCTGGGACCGTTATGTCGCCGGCCAGTGGTGGACCATGAGCGACTGGCTGGCGGCCAACCCCGGCGACCCGGACGCCGGGGCGCTGCGCGACATGCTCGACCGCTCCCGCCGGTACCACCTGCGTTACGGCAGGCAGCACATGGGGTGGGGCGTCTTCGTGCTGCGGCCGGTGGCCTGACCCTCACCTGGACGGGTCGGCCACCTGCCCGATGAACAGCGGCGTCCGGGTCTCCGTGTGCACGACGGCGAAGGCGAAGGGGCGGTCGGCCCGGAAGGTCGCCTCGGCGCTGGGGCCCGCCGAGACGGGGAACGCCAGCCCGGTGACCGCCGCCGCCTCGGTGCCCCACTCGTCCACCGAGATGTTCGCCCGGTGCACGGCCTGGTCGAGGGTGAGGCCGTCGGCGATGCCGGAGAAGTCGGCGCCTGGCCGCAGCACGGACGTCCCGAGGTCGATGTCGGTGGCGAAGTCCCAGCGGGGTATCGCCAGGGCGACGACGGTCTGCCGCAGGCCGTCCGCGACCTGGGCGAACGTCGCCGGGGTCAGCAGGTCGCCGGGTGTGCCGCCGGCCCGGGGGAGCAGCAGCCACATGGCCAGTTCGCCGCCCGCGTAACGCAGCTCCACCGCCTGCCAGCCCGCGCCCTCGGCGTAGCGCCTGGCCCCCACGTCGCCGATCAGCTCGACCCGCGTGGTCGTGCCGTCCGCGCGGGTGAAGACGCCGGGCCCGGGAGAGGATCCCGAGACGAGCGGGTGCTCCCAGTCGGCCTTGAGGTAGAGGGCGTTGGCGAGGACGAGCCGGGTGTTCGCCGGTAGCCGTTCGAAGAGCTTCGTGATCCGGCCGGCGGTCTGCCGGTCGGTCCACGCGTTGATCTCGTCGGCGGCCTCGGCTCCGAAGTCGACGGTGTGCACCCCGGTGCCGTACTGCGCGGTGACCGTGCGCAGGAAGTCCTGTTTGACCGGCAGGCCGTCCTGGGCGAACAGGCCGTGGGCCAGGCCGACGACCGGCGGCGCGGGCGGTCCGCTGCCGTCCCCGCGGGTCTCCTGGCCGGGCGGCGGTGGCGGCGTGCCCTCCTCGATGGTGACGATCCGCCTGGTGATCGTGTTGAACGCGGTGTGCGGGCCGGCGGCGGGGAAGCCGAACACCCGGTCCAGCTCCGCGCCGGCGGAGGCTCCCGCGCCGGCCCGGGCCATGCCGTAGGCGACCCCGACGCTCAGCGGCGAGAGCACCGTGTTGGCGAGCGGTCCGGCGTTCGCGGTGTACAGGGAGTGGCCGAAGGCGGTCAGGCCGCGCACGGCCTCCTCGACGGGGGCGTCGGCCGGGGTCTGCCTGCTCACTCCTTCTGCGGTCAGCACGCGTGATCCTCCATCCTCGGTGAACGGGGCACAGGCGGTGAGGGCCGCGGCGAGTACCACCGCGGCGAGGTACGGGCGCATAGCCCTAAGACGTGTCCTACCCCGTAATGGTTCACGCGGTCAGGGCCAGTGCCCCGCCGGCGACGATCAGGGCGACCGCCCAGACGAGGTCGAGGTTGAACCACGCCTTACGCAGGACGGCCACGCCGAGCCGCTCGTAGACGATCACGGCCAGCAGGGTCATCACGGCCAGCATGGCGGCCGTGTGCACGGCGGTGGCCGTCACCGCCTCCGTGGTGAGGGCGAGCGCGGCGGTGTCGCCGGCGCGCAGGGTGACCGGGAGCAGCATGAGCCCGGCGCCGTGCGCGGAGGC
This sequence comes from Microtetraspora sp. NBRC 13810, assembly GCF_030268685.1. Classification (GTDB taxonomy): domain Bacteria; phylum Actinomycetota; class Actinomycetes; order Streptosporangiales; family Streptosporangiaceae; genus BSRQ01. The sequence continues at coordinate 10,663 of NZ_BSRQ01000036.1, read as the reverse complement.
CATCAGGAACGACCAACCGGCGAGTTGGCGGGAGGTCACCCGCATGCCCACCCAGCGCGGGTGCCGCCGCCGCAGCAGCTTGTGGACCCCGAAGCCGCAGACCAGGGCGGCGACCGCGTAGGCGACCGGGCGCGGCGGCACGGCCAGCCGGGCGAGGGTGACCAGGCCCAGCGTGACCAGCACAGATCCGGCGTGGCCGAGCACGATCGGGGGCAGCGCGCGCAGCACGGCGGCCCGGGAGCGCTCCTGCAACCCGAGGGCGACGGCGAAGAGCCAGCCCATGGCCGGGTTCAGCCCGTGGAAGGCGCCGAGCCCGGCCAGGAGCAGTAACGACGTCAGGTCCCAGGTCACGGGAAGCAGTAGGAGTCGGAGGAGGCGTCGCCGCCCTGCAGGCGGATCTGGTGGGCGCGGCGGCCGTCGGCGGCGAAGTCCACGAAGAACGCGGGATCGAGGGCGAGCGAGCCGTCCTCGCCGAGGTCGGCCCGCACCATCCAGCCGGAGATGCCGCTCGGGTAGAACACCTCGTCCCAGGTGCGGTAGAGCGAGTTGGTGAAGTAGGCCCGCCGGCCGTCGCGGCTGGTCTCCACCATCTGCGGCCCGCCGTTCAGCGGGCGGCCGGGCACGGCCGGGTGCGCGGCGCGGCCGGCGATGCCGCCGAGCCGCACCGACCCGGTCTTTTTGGGATGGAACGGATCGGAGACGTCGTAGGCCAGCAGTTCGCCGGTGCCCCACGCGGAGATCAGCAGGAACCTGTCGTCCAGCGTCAGGGAGATGTCGGTGACCAGCGGCGGCACGGCGCCGAACTGCCTGAGCGGCTCGGGCAGCAGGTCGGGCGGGGCGGGCTCGGCCGGGACGGTGACGGTCTTCTTCGCCCGCCAGACGCCGTCGTCGAGGTACCAGGTGAAGACGCTCGCCGACAGGTCCTCGGCGTTGATCACGGTGTTGACGAAGCCGTACGTCTTCGTCGGGTCGTGCGCCGGGCGCAGCTCCAGGGCCATCTGGTGCTCGTCGCCGAGGTCGATCTCCTGGAGGTGCACGCGTCTGCGCAGGTCCCAGACGTGCAGCCGGTGGCCGTACCGCCGGTTGACCAGCAGGTCGAGGTCGGGGCCCGCCTCGATCATGTTCGGGGTGCCCCACTCGCTGGTGAGCATCGTGTCGTGCCCGAGGTGCCACCAGAAGTCGTAGTGCAGCCGCTGCGGCCCCCGGTCCACCTCCCAGCGGCCGAGCGGCTCGAAGGTGTCGTGGTCGAGCATGAACACGCCGCCCGGGGCGTCGCCGTCCGCGTCGCCGAGCGCGCTGACGTAGATCGCGTCGGTGCCGCAGTGCACGGTGTGCGGGCGGCTGTACCCGGTCCGCTCGATCACCGTCTCCGGCTCGATCGTCTTGACCAGCTTGGGTGTCCTGGGATCGTCCTTGACGTCGAAGACGTAGATCCGCGAGGAGCGCAGGCCCGGCACGACGAGGTAACGCCGCTCCACGTGCGGGTGCGGGGCGTAGGGGCACAGGGCGGCGCTGCACACGTTCCAGCCGAAGTGGTGGAACTCGTCACCGGGTACGGAGGCGTCGTGCACGTGCACGATCGTGCCGTAGCCCGGGGAGTCCGGGTCGAGGTCGACCGTGGCCAGTCCGTCGGGCCGCCCGCCGCCTCCCGCATCCAGCAGGGCGACGTAGGCCAGTCGCTCGCGCGGCCCGCGCATCGCCTCGCGAGGCGAGGGGTAGAAGGTGGGATCGGGTTGAACGAGCATGTGTTCCCCTCCTGTGGGACGTTGCGGGGGGTCACGGAGAAGAGTTGCCCGATCGCGCAGCGCTCAAGCGCCCCCGGAGGTGAGCGGTCACGGACCGGGCACGGTATGCGTTCGCTTGGGTGAAGGACCCGGCGGAGCCGGCCGGGCCGTCGTCGAACGAGATGACGCCGAACCCCTGGAGGCGACATCGTGACGTCACGTCCACTCGTGATCGTGTTCGCGGCCGCGACGCTCCTGCTGCTGGCGGCGTGCGGCGGCGGGGCGGGGGAGCACGACCGGGGGAGCCCGGGCAAGCCCGCCGCCCAGGAGGCGCCCGGCGCCGTGTCCGGCGACGGACCCGACTCGGCGCAGATCTCCACGTTCGCCCTGGACGTGGACACCGCGTCGTACGGCTACGCCCGCCGTACCCTCCAGGAGGGGCGGCGGCCCGATCCCGGCGCTGTGCGGGTGGAGGAGTTCGTCAACGCGTTCCGGCAGGACTACGCCGAGCCGGAGGGCGACGAGTTCGCGGTGCACGTGGACGGCGCCCGGATGCCGGAGAACGACGTGGCGCTGCTCCGGGTCGGGCTGCAGACGCGGTCGGCGGGCGAGGCGGCGCGGCGGCCGGTCAGCCTCACCTTCGTCGTGGACGTCTCCGGCTCCATGGCCGAGCCGGGCCGCCTCGACCTCGTCAGGTCGGCCCTGCACCGGCTGGTGGACCGGCTCGCGCCGGGCGACCAGGTCTCGATCGTGGCGTTCAGCGACGAGGCCAGGGTGGTCGCCCCGATGACCCCGGCGGGCTCCCGGGCCGCCCTGCACGAGGCGATCGACGGTCTCGCCGTGGAAGCCTCGACCGACCTCGCCGCCGGGCTCACCGCCGGCTACCGGGAGGCGTCCCGCGCCCGGCGTGACATCGCCACGAACCGGGTCGTCCTGCTGTCCGACGGCCTCGCCAACACGGGGGTGACCGCCTGGCAGGCCATTCTCGACCAGGTCGAGGAGCACGCCGGGCGGAAGATCACCCTGCTGTGCGTGGGCGTCGGCCGGGAGTACGGCGACGAACTGATGGAACGGCTGGCCGACAACGGCGACGGCGCGGCGGTCTACGTCAGCTCCGAGGAGCAGGCGCGCGAGGTGTTCGGCGACCGGCTCACCACCCACCTCGAACTGCGCGCCCGCGACGCCAAGGCGCAGGTCGTCTTCAACCCCTCCGTGGTGGAGTCCGCCCGGCTGCTCGGCTACGAGAACCGCGCGCTGGCCGACGAGGAGTTCCGCGAGGACGCGGTGGACGGCGGCGAGATCGGCCCCGGTCACTCGGTGACCGCGCTCTACCGGGTCACACTGCGCCCCGGCGCGCGCGGGCAGGTGGCGATGGCCTCGGTCCGCTGGCAGGACCCCGACACCCGGCAGCCGGCCGAGATCAGCGAGTCGGCGGACACCGGGGCGCTGGCCGGGTCGCTGTGGCGGGAGGCCCCCGCCCGGCTCCAGGTGGCCGCCGTCGCCGCGACGTTCGCCGGACACCTCCGCGGGGACGCGGGCGAGCGGCCGTGGCGGCTGGACGAGCTGGCCGGCCACGCGGACAGACTGGCCGCCGAGACCGGGGACCCGGCGGTCACCGAACTGGCCGAGCTCATCCGGCGGGCCGGCGAGGCGTCCTGACGGGTGCCCCCGTCCGGGATCGGCGAGGTGCCCCGTCCAGGATCGGCGAGGTGTTCTAGCGGGTGCCCTCGCCCAGGATCGGCGGTCCTCCGCGCACCTCGCGGCGGTAGTAGAAGTCGTACATCGCCTGGGCGAACTCGTCCTTGGACAGGCGGCCGTCGCGGTTGACGTCGAGCAGGTCGAACGCCCGCCGCGCGGCCCGCCCCTCGACGTCGAACGCCGCCCACAGCTGCTGGTACTCGGCACGGTCGAGGTGCTCGTCGCCGTCCCGGTCCATCGCGTCCCACAGGGCGTCGGTGATCGGCCAGACCACCGACGCGACGAACGCCATCCGGTCCAGCCCCGGCTGCAACGCGTACCCGACGTACTGCTTCCTGGCGATCCGCCCGTGCCGGTCGCCGTCGATCAGCGTGATCGCGTTCTCCCAGGCCGTGGCGTACCCGTTGTGGATCAGCCGACTCTCCCGGGCGGGGACGGAGAACCCGAGCCGGTAACACAGCATCGACGCCACCGTCGCCATGTCGTCCTTGTCCAGGAAGCCGTCATGATCCATGTCGCTGGTGTCGAAGGCGGAGCCCACGTTCCGTTCTCGGCGCCCCATGGGTAATGCTCCTCTTCCAGTCCGGACATTCCGGCTTTTTCCGGCTTTATGGGTCGCGACGACAGGCGGCGCGACTCTCTCACGGACACGCAAGGTAGCAGGCCGGTCGCATCATGCATCTGTATACGGGGTGGCTGATCAAACGGTTACGGCCATGTGCCCGGAGTCCTATACACTGGCGTCGTGCCGCCCGGGCGTACGCCGGGGGCGGGCACACCAAGGGGCTATGGCGCAGTTGGTAGCGCGCCTCCATGGCATGGAGGAGGTCTGGGGTTCGAATCCCCATAGCTCCACCTCTTGGGGGCCGAAGTCGCGGGTCTATCTTGGGCGTGTGAGCGACTTCGGCATGCATCGTGACATTTCCCCCGACACCTTCCAATCGCACGCCTCCTCCTTCGGGCAGGAGGCGGCGCTCTACGCCGAGTCGCGGCCCGACTATCCCGACGCGGCGGTGCTCTGGGCCCTGGAGCCGGTCGCCGGGCGGTCGCCGTTGCGGGTGCTGGACCTGGGGGCCGGGACGGGGAAGCTGACCGAGGCGCTGCTGCGGCACGCGGGCGAGGTCGTCGCGGTGGAGCCGGACCCGGCGATGCTCGGCGAGCTACGCCGGTGGCTGCCGGAGGTGCGCGCGCTCGGCGGCTCGGCCGAGGAGATCCCGCTGCCCGACGGCTCGGTCGACGCCATCCTGGTCGGGCAGGCGATGCACTGGTTCGACCTCGACCGCGCCGCCCCCGAGATGGCCAGGGTGCTCACCCCGGGAGGCGTCCTCGCCGGGCTGTGGAACACCCACGACGACCGCGTCCCGTGGGTGGCCGAGCTGTCGCGGGTGTCGGACCGCAGCATCCGCACCTTCCGCGACTGGAGCCCCGAGGGCTTCGACCTGGCCATGCCGCGCTTCCCGGCGATCGAGCACGCCGCCTTCCCGCACGCCCACCGCAGGACGGCGGAGTCCCTGGTCGCGACGATCGCCACCCACTCCCAGGTGCTGCTGCTCCCCGAGGCCGACCGGTCCGCCCTGGACGGGCGGATCACGTCCTATCTGCGGTCGCTCCCGGAGACGGCCGAGGGCGAGTTCGACGTGCCCCTGGTCACGGCGGTGATCCGGGGCGTCGTCGCGTCATGACACCGGCTGGATCTCGTCCAGGTGGTCCTCGACCCAGGCGCGCAGCCCGGCGAGCGGGATCGCGACGCTGCGGCCGAGGCCGGTGAGGGCGTACTCGACGTGCAGGGGGACCGCCGGGTAGATCGTGCGCGCCACGAACCCGGCGCTCTCCAACCGGCGCAGGGTCTGGGTGAGCACCTTCGGGCTGACCCCCTGCAACCGCCGCTGGAGGTGGCCGAACCGCTGCGGCCCCTCCTCCATGGCGCCGATCGCCAGCGCCGACCACTTGTTCGCCAGCAGGTCGAGCACCTCCCGGCACGGGCACTGGGCTGCGTAGACGTCGTGGGGGTCGTGCTTTCCCGTGGCGCACTCCATCGTCATCGCGCGGCCTCCCTCGCTTTTCACTTCCCAACGGATAGTAGTCGCCCTTGATAGTTACTACCACTCTTCGGGTAGCTTCCAGCTGATCAGGAAGAACACCGAGAACGGCAAGGTCAAGGAGATCGACATGTCCGCATCCACCATGCGCGCCGTGACCCAGGACGCCCTCGGCGGCCCTGAGGTGCTGCGCCTCACCGAGGTGCCGAAGCCGCAGCCGCTGCCGACCGAGGTGCTGGTGCGGGTGCACGCCGCCGGGGTGAACCCGGTCGACTGGAAGACCCGCTCCGGCGGCGGCATGGCCCACGTGCTGGGTGAGCCGCCCTTCATCCTGGGCTGGGACGTCTCCGGCGTCGTCGAGGAGGCGGGCTTCGGCGTGACCACCCTCGCGCCCGGGGACGAGGTGTACGGCATGCCGTGGTTCCCGAGGCAGGCCGGGGCCTACGCGGAGTACGTGACCGCGCCCGCGCGGCAGTTCGCCCGTAAACCGGCCTCGCTGGACCACGTCCGCGCCGGCGGCGTGCCGCTGGCCGTGCTGACCGCCTGGCAGACGCTCGTCGACACCGCCCACGTCGAATCCGGGCAGCGGGTCCTCGTGCACGCCGCGGCCGGCGGCGTGGGCCACTTCGCCGTGCAGATCGCCAAGCACCTGGGCGCGCACGTCATCGGCACGGCCCGGGCCGCCAAGCACGACTGGCTGCGCAAACTGGGCGCGGACGAGCTCGTCGACTACACCACGACCCGCTTCGAGCAGGCGATCGGTGACGTGGACGTCGTCATCGACCTCGTCGGCGACGCCCACGACGCCACGAGCACCCGCTCCCTGGAGGTCCTGCGCCCCGGCGGCCTGCTCGTCGCCGTGCCCTCCGGCGCGGCTCCCGAGCTCACCGCCGAGGCCGAGTCGCGCGGGCTGCGCGCCACCGCCTTCCTGGTGGAACCCGACGGCTCCGCCCTCACCCACATCGCCCGCCTCGTCGACGACGGCGTACTCGACGTCGAGGTCAGCGACGTCTTCCCGCTGGCAGCGGCCGCCACCGCCCACCGCCAAGGCGAACAGGGCCGCAACCAGGGCAAACTCGTCCTCCAGGTCACCACCTGACCCCGGGGGTTCAGCCCGCGGCCCGTGGCGGGATCCTGCCCGCGTGGGCGTCGCCGCCTCGGCAGAGCGTGCGTCCGCGCCCGGACCGACAGGGGGTTGTGCGCCAGGTTGCCGGAGAGCGTGTGTGGGTGTCCCAGGGGTTCGGAGGAGGGGCGCTTGTGGGGGTGGGGTCAGGAGGCGTCCATGAGGGCGTCGCCGAGAGGGGTGCGGCGGTAGAGGACCGTGCGGCCGCTGCGGGCCTTGGAGACCAGGCCGGCTCTGCGCAGGACCGCCAGGTGGTCGCCGACGCCGCCGATCGTCATGCCGAGGCAGGCCGCCAGGTGGGTGGTCGCGGCCGGTGAGTCGAGCGCCCCGAGTACGGCGGCGCGGCCCTTGCCGAGCAACGCGCCCAGGCTCTCCGGGGCGACCGGTTCGCTCTCCCACAGGGCGGCCACACCCCGTGCCGGATAGACCAGTCCGTAAGCGCGAGGCGGATCGAGGTAGACGCAGCCACCGCCGAAGGCGCCGGGCATGAGGACCAGGCCGACCCCGCCGAGCCGGTGCGAGGGCCCGCCGGTCGTCCCCAGGTGGATCCGGCTGTCCGGGCGCATCCGCATCTTCACGTCGAGCCCTTCGAAGGTGTGCGCCCAGCCGTACACGGCGAGCTGCCCCGCCCGCCGTACGATGTCGCGCTCCAGCACCGCGCGCACCCGTGGCCACGACGGCGCGATCAGCGCGGCCCACACCGCCTCCAGCGCGTCCGCGACCCTCGCCGCCGCGTCCTGCCCCGCCAGAGCCCGGTCCACGGGGCGGTCGCGGTGGCTCAGCTCCAGGTCGGCGCGTGCCCGTTCGGGGGGCGTGCGACGGACCTGGGCCAGTTCCTCGGCGAAGGTGACATCCGTGCGGTCCGGCGGCACGCAGAAGAAGTCCGGGAGGTAGTCGGTGAAGCCGAACAGCCTGTCCAGGGCGCGCAGGGCGGGGTCGGCGGCCAGCAGCACGCGGTAGCGGTCACGGGCCCCGCGCGCCCAGATCGCCGCCCCCGGCTGCCGCGCCTGCCCCGCCAGCACGGTCAGCGCCCCGACGACCTGAGCCATCGGCGACAGCCCGAACCGCGTCCTGGCCAGATCCTCACTGGTCACGTCCAGATAGGCCATGGGCCCCCTCTCCGCGGCCTCCGCCGTGGAGGCCCCGGCGGTCTCATCGGGTTCCCGCGGTCGCGAGGGGGGTGGACGCGCGGAAGGTGCGGCGGTAGGCGAGGGGGGTGACGCCGACGGCGGCGTGCAGGTGCTGGCGGAGGGAGACGGCGGTGGCGAAGCCGGAGCGTCGCGCCACCTCGTCCACCGGCAGCGCGGTGGTCTCCAGCAGCTTGCGGGCGTGGTCGACGCGCCGCTGGGTGAGCCAGCGCGCCGGGCTGAGGCCGGTCTCCTCGCGGAAGCGGCGGGTGAAGGTGCGCACGCTCATCCGCGCGTGCGCGGCCAGGGTGGCGAGGTCCAGGGGCTCGTGCAGGCGTTCCAGCATCCAGACGCGGGTGGCGCCGGTGCTGGCGTCCATGCCGCAGGGCAGCGGGCGTTCGATGAACTGCGCCTGGCCGCCCTCCCGCCACGGCGCCACGACGCAGCGGCGCGCGGCGGTGTTGGCGACCTCGCTGCCGTGGTCGGAGCGGACGAGATGCAGGCACAGGTCGATGCCGGCGGCCACCCCGGCGGCGGTGAGGATGTCGCCGTCGTCCACGAAGAGCACCTCCGGGTCGAGCAGCACCCGGGGGAAGAGCCGGCGGAACCGGTTCGCGTGCCGCCAGTGCGTGGTGGCCGGCCGGCCGTCGAGCAGCCCCGCCCCGGCCAGCACGAAGGCCGCCGTGCAGATCGACACCAGCCTGGCCCGCCCGGCGGCCTCGCGCAGCGCGCCGAGCACCGGCTCGGTCACGATGCCCGAGCGCAGCGCGGCGCCGCCGTGGATGCCGGGCAGCAGCACGGTGTCCGCCTCGCGCAGCACCTCCAGCCCGTGGTCCGGCACCAGCGTGTACCCCGACGAGACCCGGACCGGCGCCCCGCCGGGCGTGCAGACGGCCAGCTCGTAGAGTGGACGGCCGGTGGCGTCCTTGGCCGTGTCGAGGATCTCCGGCCCGGCTCCGAGGTCGAACCCGGCGACCTCGTCGAGGGCGAGCACCGCCACACGATGTGTCATGGCCGGATTCTTACACATAATGGCTATCGGGCCACTCGTCATGACATGGCGGTCATCGTGATGATTGCCGTCATGACTTTGACGGCCGACGGCAAGAACCGGCGCACCCGTCCGCGCCTGCACCGCGCCTGGCTGGTCGCCGCCGTGGCCCTGGTGGCACTGGTGGGCGGCGCCGGGTTCCGGGCCACCCCCGGCGTGCTCATCACACCGCTCCAGGACGAGTTCGGCTGGTCCAGCGGGACCATCTCGCTGGCGGTCTCGATCAACCTGCTCCTCTACGGTGTGACCGCCCCCTTCGCGGCGGCGCTCATGGACCGTCTCGGCATGCGCCGCGTGGTGAGCTTCGCGCTGCTGCTGGTGGCTTTGGGCAGCGGGCTCACCGTCTTCATGACCGCGAGCTGGCAGCTCGTCCTGTGCTGGGGCGTCCTCGTCGGCCTGGGCACCGGCTCGATGGCGCTGGCCTTCGTGGCGACCGTCACCGACCGCTGGTTCGTCCGGCACCGGGGCCTGGTCACCGGCGTGCTCACGGCGGGCGGCGCGGCGGGGCAGCTCGTCTTCCTCCCGGTGCTGGCCGCCCTGGCCGGGAACCAGGGCTGGCGGACGGCGTCGCTGGTCGTCGCCGCCGCCGCGCTCGCCGTGGCGCCGTTCGTCTGGGGACTGCTGCGGGACCGCCCCGAGGAGATCGGCCTCACCGCGCTGGGCGCCGACCCGGCCACGCCGAGGCCGGCGCCGCCCCGGGGCGGCGCCGCCGCCAGGGCAGTGAAGGTGCTCGGGAGGGCCGCGCGCACCAGGCCGTTCTGGCTGCTCGCGGGCGGCTTCGCGATCTGCGGCGCGAGCACGAACGGCCTGGTCGGCACCCACTTCATCCCCGCCGCGCACGACCACGGCATGGCCGAGCCGACGGCCGCGGGCCTGCTCGCCCTGGTCGGCGTCTTCGACATCGTCGGCACGATCGCCTCGGGCTGGCTGAGCGACCGCGTCGACTCGCGGATCCTGCTCGGCGCCTACTACGCGCTGCGCGGCATCTCGCTGCTGATCCTGCCCAGCCTGTTCGCGGCGACCGCCGAACCGAGCATGCTGATCTTCATCATCTTCTACGGCCTGGACTGGGTCGCCACCGTGCCGCCCACCGTCGCGCTCTGCCGGCGCATCTACGGCCCCGACGGCTCGGTGGTCTTCGGCTGGGTCTTCGCCTCCCACCAGGTGGGCGCCGCGATCGCCGCCACCGCCGCCGGCCTCACCCGCGACCACCTCGGCAACTACGACGCCGCCTGGTACGGCGCGGGCTTCCTGTGCCTCGTCGCGGCCATGATGTCGGTGCGGCTCGCGGGGAGGGCATCCTTGGATGGTGAACGAGTCCGAACAGCATGACAAGCGTGCGCTGCCGATCGTGGTCAGGATCGAGCGCGCCGACCCCCCTCAGCGGACCGACGCGCTGGAGGCCGCCGCGCTGGCCGTGCTGACCCTGCTCACCGATCCCCGGGCCACCGGCGAGGGGGAGTGGGCGCCGGCCGTGGCCGCCTGGGAGACCGTCGGCATCAGGAAGGTCGTGCGCCGGGCGCGCGGCGCGGAGTGGCGCAGGGTGCTCGACCTGCCCGGCATCACCGTCGCCGTGCGCACCGCCGAGGTGCGGGTGCACCCGCCGGTCCCGCTCGACGACTGGCCGCGAGACCTGTCCCGCCTCCAGGTCAAGGGCACCGAACTGACCGACACCAACCCACCCGCGCCACTCGCCCCCTCCGCCGAGCCGTCCGCCTCCGCCGTTGAGCCGCCCGCGCCGCTTGCCCCCGCTGTCGGGCCGCCCGCGCCACTCGCCCCGGCCGCCGGGCCGCCCGCGCTGCTCGCCTCCGCCGTTGAGCCGCCCGCGCCGCTTGCCCCCGCTGTCGGGCCGCCCGCGCCACTCGCCCCGGCCGCCGGGCCGCCCGCGCCACTCGCCCCGG
>NZ_BSRQ01000035.1 GCF_030268685.1 Microtetraspora sp. NBRC 13810 | reverse complement strand
TCGTCGCCGGGTGGGACCGGGACCTGGCGGCCGGGGCTGGTGGCGATGATGTCGTCGAGTTCGGTGCGGATGGCGTTCACCGGGCGCAGCGACGCGGCGACGACACGGTGACCGAGGCAGGTGATCGTCACGGCGAGCAACAGCGCGGACTCGCCGACCAGCGCCGCCAGCCAGGGGTCCACCCCCGGCGGGATCGTCGGCGAGGCGGCGTACACGATCCAGTTCCCCTCGGGACGGTGGGCCGACTGCGCGACCACGACGTCGCACCGGCCGGGTCCGAAGACCCCGTCGCAGACGACCGCGTCCCTGATGTTCTGGACGCCCGGCGTGAACTTCGTCATGGGCGGTTTGCCGCGCAGCGCCATGGTGGAGGCGACGACCCGCCCCTCGTGGTCGACGATCTGAAGGTTGCGCGACTGGCTCCGCGCGAGCGGGAACTCCACCCTGTCGCCCGCCTCCACCTTCATGGCGACCCGGCCGCCGGCGGCGCGGACCTCCTTGATGAGCGCGCCGGTGGCGAAACGGTGGATGGCGACCATGAGCACGACGGCCAGCAGCGTGGACAGCAGAGCGGCCACCATGCCGGTGAACAACGTGATCCGGGCGGTGATCGAGGTTCTGTGGTTCGCGTTCATCCTCCGGCCCCCCTCGGCCGGCGGGCCGTGAGGGCCCCAGGACTCGGTGCGGAGGGTGTCGTCGGGCTGGACTGGGTGTGGAGGTCACGGTCTGCGTCTGCGCCATGACGTTTCGACCATACCTGCTGGTGGCGCCGCATTGCCAACGCGTGGCCTCCTCGGGCCTACCTGGGAGGTGATCGACCCGCTTACCGGCCGGCTGCCAGCCTCTCGAACGTCGCAAACTCGGCAAACCTCATATAACGGAGGAAATGACCATGCCGTACTTCGAGGCCACCGACGGAACCCGGCTGTCGTACGAGGACTACGGGACGGGGGCGCCGATCGTGTTCGTGGCTACCGGCCGGCCCGGCCGGTAGCCGGTCGAGGGTCGAACCTGTGTACGAGTCTGTGGAAACTGTGGATAACCCGTTCGATCCCCGGTCCGTCAGCAGGTGCCGAACGTGATGTCGACGCCCTTGGCCCGCAGGTTCACCAGGGCGCGTCGCACCGACTCGGCGGGGATCCCGAGCGTACGGCCCAGAGTCGTGACCGGCCGCGAACCGTCGCAGTGGGCGAGGAGAGTCCGGAGGGCGGCCGGGATGCGATGGGCCAGCACCCTGGTGCCGGAACCGGGGGCGAACACGTAGTGGGTGCGCCGCTCCCGCAGGTCGTCGAAGGGAACACGGTCGATCACCCGCCGCTGGACCTGGGTGACCGGGCAGTCGAAGGTCTCCACGGTCACCCCGGGCCCGAGGGCCGGATGGGCGGCGGCCCGGCCGGAGTGCTCCTCCCGGGCCCGCCCGCGTACCTCGTGCAGCAGCACCTCGTACCGGAGCAGGTCCCGGACGACGGGAAGGTCGGCGGCGGGGGTGGTCCCGGTGACCAGCTCGCCCAGCCGTACGGCGGCGTCGATCACTCCTGGCAGGGTCGTCATCCTGGCCCCCACCAGGCAGCGGCCGAAGATGGTCTCGTCGTCCCACGCCGCGCGGCACAGGGTCAGCGTGGCGGGCAGCGCGACCTCGGCCACCTCGAACTTCTTCAGGCGCGTCACCAGCCCCGTCATCCTCAGCCCCGGCGCACCGGCGGCACAGAGCCGGCGGACGTCGGCGGGGGAGAGGCCGTAGCGGGCGGCGAACGCCTCCGGAGCCGCGCGGACGTCGGCGAGGAGCGCCGGCTCGGCCAGCAGCCGGGCGAGCAGGGCCTGCGCTCCCTGCGGCGTGCTCATCGCGCCGGCCCGGACTGCACGACCCACCGGGCCAGGCGCAGCTCGCCCACGATCTCCCCGAAGTCGTCGGGGAAGTTGTCGTCGCGCTCCAGCAGGATCCCCTTGACATGCTGCCGGTCCAGCAGGTGGCCGAGCAGCCTCAGCACCTCGTCGCTCACGGCGTCGTCATGGCTGTCCACCTGGAGCGCGTCCGGGCCCTCGGCGGCGGTGTTCCCCGCCAGATGCACCTGCTCGACCCGATCCAGCGGCAGCGCGTCCAGGAAACGGAACGGGTCGTAGCCGTGGTTGCGCGCGTTGACGGCCACGTTGTTGAGGTCCAGCAGGATCCCGCAGTCGCAGTGCCGCATCACCTCGGAGATCATCTCCGCCTCGGTGAGCTCACCCGGCAGGTCCACGTAGTAGGTGATGTTCTCCAGCAGGAACCTGCGGCCGAGCCTGTCCTGTATCCGCTGGGCCTTCTCGGCGATCCGCCGCGCCTGCCGGTACGTGCGCTGCACCGGCGCCAGGCTGTCCAGGTGGATGCCGCCGTCGCGGGTGAAGCACAGGTGGTCGCTCACCCACGGCGCGTCCACGGCGTCGGCCACCGCCGCGACGCCGTCGAGATAGTCCTCGTCGAGCGGCTCCTCGGAGCCGACCGACATCTCCAGGGAGTGCGGGACGATGGGAAAGGTCTCCCGCAGCCACTGGAGGTCCCGTAGCCCCGCCGGGTCGCCGATGTAACCGTCCGTGATGACTTCGAGCCAGTCGATCTCGTGTTCGTGCTCAAGAATCCGATCGTGCAGCTGTGAGCGGTATCCGAGTCCCACTCCGAGATCCGGCAGGATTCCGCCGACCCCCATCGATCTCCTCCTCCTGGTTCAGCGTGTTCTCTCCGGTACGTGACGGCATTCGTCCGCCGCCGGCCGGCGCCTCCTGCGCGGCCAGCATCGCCGCGTAGGCGCCGCCCGCCGACCGCAGCTCCTCGTGGGTGCCGTGCTCGGCGATGCGCCCGCGGTCGAGCACGAGCACCCGGTCCTCCGCGGCCAGCCGCGGCAGCCGGTGGGCGATCACCACGAGCGTGTGGTGCCGGTAGGCGGACCGCACGGCGTCGTGCACGCGCTGCGCCGTCATCCCGTCGAGCGCGCTGGTGGCCTCGTCGAAGATGAACAGCCGGCCGCCGGCCAGCAGCGCACGCGCGATCGCCAGCCGCTGGCGCTCGCCCCCGGACAACTGGTGACCGCCTTCTCCGATGGGCGTGTCGAGTCCGTCGGGCAGGGACGCGACCAGGTCGTCCAGGCACGCCGCCCGCAGTGCTCGTGCCATCTCGGCCTCGGGGACGTCGTCCCCGGCGAACTCCAGGTTCTCCCTGAGCGTGGCGTTGAGGAACGACGTCTGCTGCGGAACGAGGGTGGCCTGCTCCAGGAGGGATTCCGGGCCGGCCGGCAGGCCGTCCACCGTGACGACCCCGTCCGCGGGCCGGAGCAGGCCGGCGAGCAGCGAGCCCAGCGTGCTCTTGCCCGAACCCGTACGGCCGACCACGAGGTGCAGTTCGCCGGGGGCGAGATCGAGGTCGATCCCGTCGAGGGCTGGACGGTTCGCGCCGGCGTACTGGAAGCGGAGGCCGCGCACCCGGGCCGCCGGCGGGCCGCCGGCCGCCTTGCGCACCGGCGGGAGCGGGTGGGCGGGCAGGTTCGTGTACTCCATGATCCGCTCGAACGTCGCCACCGACGCCTGGATCTGGGCGCTGAAGGCGAGGAGCGTCTGCATCGGGTCCGACAGCCGCATCTGCAGCATGACCAGCGCCACCAGGGTGCCGACCGACAGTTCGGGCAGGTAGAGCCCGGCCACCAGGTAGATGATCGGCGCGATGGCGGCGAAGCAGAAGCCGATGAAGGTCAGCGTCCTGGCGCCGATGACGCGCTGCTGGATCGTGGTGTCACTGATCGACTCGCAGACGCCGGTGAACTGGTCCCGTTGCCGGTCCGTACGCCCCAGGGTCCGGCCCAGCACGGTGCCGTTGAGGGAGAGGGCGTCGGACACATGGCGCATCATCGTGGTGATGTGCCGCTGGCGTTCGGCGGCCAGGCTCCGGCGGCGCCGGGCGAACCTGTTGTTGAGCAGCGACAGCAGCGTGGTCAGCAGGAGTGACGCCACCGCCAGCGGCCAGGAGAGGACGACCATCGCGACGGCGGCCGTGGCGGCGTGCGCGATCGCGGCCACGACGGAGCGTACGGTCTGGCTGAAGAACCGGTCCACCCCGTTCACGTCGCTGACCAGCCGCGCCTGAAGCTCACTGGCGCTTCGCGCGGCGAAGAACTCCAGCGGCTGCGCGTGGGCCCGGTCGAACACCTCTGTCCGCAGGTCCACCACGAGTCGCTGACTGATCCAGTTCGTGATCGCCGCCTCGGCCACGTTCAGCGCGCTGGCGACGCCGCCCAGGACGACGAGCCCCCCGCACAGCAGCAGCAACAGCTCGGTGTCCCGCTGCGGCAGCGCCCGGTCGAGCAGCACCAGCAGGGCCAGCGGATTGAGGACGCCCAGGCCCACCCGGAGCAGCACGATCAGCAGCGCGAGGGCGGTGTGCCCGCGGTAGGGCCGCAGCCGGGCCGCCATGAAGCGGGCGGTGTCCCAGGTGGTGACCGCCTGCGCCGCGGTGCCGTCACCCCGCTGTGCCGAGATCGTCATGAGTCGCCGGCCCGCCGGCGGCCGAGCGCGACCGTGAACAGGTGCCGGACACCGGGATCGTGCCGCCGCATCGCCCGCGTCACGCCGGAGTCGGGCTGGCCGAACACCGAGCAGTCCAGGCCGTATGTGCGTGCCGCGAGCCAGATCGTGTGCCCGAGCGCGCCCGCGTGCACGAGGAGCCCGCCGTAGGAGTCGCCGGAGGCCGCCACGACCGCGCCGCCGATGAAGATCAGCGCCGGCGCGTCGGCGAACGCCCGGGGCCAGTCGGCGGAGGGCGGCGACTCGGGCAGTTCGGCGTACGCACCCGACGGTGACGGGTGGTACAGGCCGGGGGCGAGGCCACCCACGCGGCGGAGCGCCAGCAGGGTGGTGAGCGGCCCGCCCGGCGCGTGCCTGCTCAGGTAGGAGTGCTCGGCCAGGCCCAGCACGGCTGTCAGGGTGTCCAGCGGCAGCGGCTCGGCGGTGAACGCGCGTACCGAGCGGCGGCCCCGGAGCACCTCCTCAAGCGGAAGACGTCCGCCGGCCGCCGGGTGGGCCGGGCTGTCCGGAAGACGTCCGCCGGTCGCCGGGTGGGGCGGGGTGTCCGGGAGACCCCCGCCGGCCGCCGGGTGGGCCGGGCCGGTTTCCGCGCAGAGGCGTGGGCCGGGGGGTGCGGGGGGCAGCGGCGACCTGGTCCGCACCAGGTCGTCGACGGACCGGGTGAACTCGTCCTCGCGTATCAGAGGCATGCCGACTCCCCGCCGTCCCGCCTGTCGTGCCCGTCCCCGATACCGGCGATCCCGGTGACGAACTGGTCCCGGCGGTCGAGGCGGAGAACCTCCGCCACCCGCTCGTCCCAGCTCCGCGCCCACCGGGTGTGCCGGCCGTAACCCGCCGCCACGGTGTCGAGCTGGGTCACGGCGCAGCCCGCGTCCAGATGGACCAACCGGTGCGAGTGCTGATACTTACCTGCGTTGCGCGCGTGGGCGGCGACCAGCACCACCACGGTGGAGTACCCGGCGGGCCGGAGGTCGGTTCCGGCCAGCAGGCCGGCGGCGGTGACGGCGTCGGGGCGGACCGCCGTCAGGGCATGTCCCAGATCGTCGTACCGGAAGAGCGTGCCCGGCAGGCCGGGGAAACCCGCCTCCCGGAGCAGGTACAGCTCCACCGACCCGAGGTTGCCGCCGGTCGGCGTCCAGCGCTGCATCCTGTCCGCGCCGTCGTCCCGCCTGAGGCCGCCCACGCGGCGGAGCAACTCGCCGAGGACCTCTTCGTCGGCCGTCTCCGGCCGCTGCCCGGCCTCCTCCCGGCCGAAGGTCCCGCCGACCGGAAGGCCGGTGCCGGGAAGCGGGCGCCGGGGATGGCTGGACAGCCGGGGGCGTTCGCCCTCCAGACCGGCGACGCGCTCCGCGGCGGCCCCCCGCCCGGCCTCCCTGGGGGTCAGCACGGCGGGGGTTCGCTGGGTCCACCACTCGTACTGCTCGATCGCCGCCGCCGCGGGGGACAGCGCGCGCCCGGCTCCGCAGTGCGCGCACTCGGGATACGGGGCCGCCACGAAGTGCTCCGTCGTGAAGTCGCGCAGGGAGATCCGGGCGACCCGCCGCCCCAGTCTCATCCCGGCGACCTTGGTGATCATGGACACCGTCTCCGCGGCGGCGACCCCGGCGGCGAACTCCAGCGCGTCGGGCGTCTCCTGGTCGCTCGGCTCGCCGTCCCAGGCGGCCTCGCGGCGGCTGCGTTCCAGGCACTCCACACACGTGCTGAACCCCGGGAACAGGTAAGGGCCGACCTCCAGATGCCCCCCGGCCAGGAGCACCCGCAACACGGGCACGCCCTGCGCCGCGCCTTCCCGCGCGGCGGACGCGATCACCTGGGCGGCGTCCGGGCCGGTCCCGACCGCGACGACGAAGTCGGTCTCCGCGAGCGTACGGTCGCCGTCCGCTGTGCCCGGCACCAGGCTGACCGCGCCGGCACCGCTGAGAGTCAGGTCCGCGCCGACGCGGGCGCCCACGGCGTCGTGCGCGAAGACGGCGACGCGGGACCCGGCCAGCAGGGCGGTGACCTCCCCCGTGCCGCGGTAGCCCGCCAGGTCCTTGACCCGGCCGTAGTACGAGACCACCGCGGCGGGCAGGCGGGGCGGGACGGGTTCCGCGCCCGGATGGTCCAGCAGGCCGCTCCTGTCGAGAAGCGAGATCGCCTTGGCCAGTTGCCGGGGGGAGAGGTCCAGTTCGTCGCAGATCTGCCCGCGGTCGCGTACCCCGTCGAGCAGCGGCAGCAGCCGTGGCAGCACCCGCGTCGCGGCCTCGCCGCGGAAGACCTGCCGGCGCGGGGTGCCCGTCACGACCAGGCCGTCCCCGGCCGCCACCACCGCCAGCCCGGTGAGGAGCCTCGGGGCGGCCGGCACGTCATCCGGCCTGTCATCCGGCCTGTCATCCGGCCTGTCATCCGGCATGGGCCGGCTCCGATCCGCCGAGTCCCAGCAGCGCCCTGAGATCGCGTTCGGCGGGCGCCTCGCGGCACCGCGGGCAGGCGTGCTCCGCCACGACGTGGTGGCGGCTGACGGCCAGCGTCGGCAGGGCCACCGTCACCAGGTGTCCCGGCGACGGCCGGCCCGCGGCGGACTGCCGCAGCAGTCCGGCGGCCAGCCCCGCCGCGAGACGGGCGTGTTGCGGGAGGCTGCCGCGGGGCCCCAGCGTCCGGTCGCGTTCGTACCCGGCGCGCAACGCCGGGGTGGTGTCCCAGTGCGGGTCGTGCTGAACGGCACGCCGCTCGAAGCAGCGGAAGCACGGACCGTCTCCCGGCATGACGAAGGGACCCACGCGCAGGGTGAGATGGTCCAGGACGACCGGCAGCCACGGCACCCGGGTCTCGTGGGCGAGCCGGTCGGCGCGTTCGCACAGGGCGTGGTCCGCCCGCCACAGCGCGGCCACCACCACGTCCGGCCGCATGGCGAAGGACTCGTCGAGGTCCGTGCCGCGCAGGATCCGCGCCGCGGGCAGACACGTCTCCAGCACGGCGTTCACCTGGTGACCGAACTCGCCGCCGGAGAACAACACCGCCTTGCTCAGGCGAAGGGCTGCGGCCACGGATTCAACTCCTCCTCGGAAAGGACCCGGTACCCCATCAGACGGGGGGCGGTGTAGAGCCGGCTGTGCCCCTTGAACTGCGCCCAGGGATGGGTGCTCATGGGTTGCAGGTCCGGGATGACCACGTTGACCGCGGTGAGGCCGACGTCGCTCAGCTCCTGGGTGGTGCGGTCGAGCACCGCGACCTGCATCCCCGCCGCGGAGAGGCGGCCGGTCAGTACGGCGAGGGCCTGGCCGGGATCCCGCGGCAGTGACCCCCGTTCGCCCGGGGTGACCCCTCGGTCGCCCGTCCCGAGCAGGAAGTCGAAGGCGTGGGCCCGCTCCCGCGCGGCCATGAACCGGCTCGTCTCCCCGATCTCGCCCCGGATGTCCTCGTAGCCGGTGAGCGGGGCGGCGCGGTGGACGTGCTCGTCCCCGCCCAGCGTCTCGAGGAGTGCCTTCTCCGCCGCCTGGGCGAGGCTTCTGCCCGTGCCGGCCCCGACGAACCTGGACGCTCGCGGGTCGTGGTCGGCGGCCCCCACGGCGTAGACGGTGGGAACGCCGAGTTCGGAGGTGGCGTCCAGGAGGTGCACCCGCATGAACCTGCGCTCGAACCACTCGATGAGGGTGGCCATGGCGTCGGTGGTCAGGCCGGGCCGGAGCGGCGGCAGCGGCAGCCGTTGCAGCCACAGCACGGCGACGCTGTCACGCTCGACAACCTCGCAGATGCCCCGCACGACCGCTTCCACCGGGTCCGTGTGCACGGCGTAACCGGTGGAGATGGGGAAGGTGAACTGCTCGGCCGACACGGCGGGGTCCGCGGCGTAGCTGGCCATCACGGCCGGCACCCACAACGCCCTTCGCGTGACCAGGTCCAGCCCGCGCACCCACCGTATGGGGGCCGCGCGGTCGAAGGGCACGACGGGACATCTCGGATGGGCGTACTCCGTCGCGGAGCAGCGCGGGTATCGGCGTGGTTCCAGGCACCCGCCGGCGAGTTCGTCCGCGCTCGCCCACAGGGATTCCCCGTCGATCGGGGCCATCGCCGCGTAGCGCTCCGCCGCCTCGGCGACGGCCAGCAGCCGGGCGACCTCGGCCGACTCCGGAGAACTGCCGCCACACGTGACGTGGTGGTCCCGCAGCGCCCCTCTTCCCGGCCTGCCGCTACCGAGCCTGGAATAGCATCTGTGCGTTTCCCCCAGCTCCGACTCTTTGGCGGGCCGGTCGACGCCGCTTATCACGCCGAACGGGGAGACGAGTCCTTCAAAAGCTGCGAGCGTATCGGTCACATTGCTTTTTCGTGTTCCGCGCACGCCCATTCCTCGCCTCTTTTCCTTCTCTCCGACTCCGCGGACCGCAGGTCCGCGCCGGGCCCTCTCAGCGGAGCGCAGGGCAGGTCCGTCCCCTGCGCGCGGACCTTACCTGTGAACCGCCGCGTATCGACGACCCGGCGCGAAACCCCAGGACTTGCGCACCGTGCTCACCAGCACGTCGGAGGTTTTGCGCGTGTCCCGGCCCAGTTACACCTCGGCGAGCCGCCCGCCGCACCCCTGGCAGATGGGGCCGGCCGGAGCCAGGTCGAACTCTTCCGTCTCCTCGACCTCAAGATCGAAATCTTCGTTAGTCAATGCCACAGAAATCTCCCTTCGTCAGCGACGATCTTCTTGGTGGCCGGCATGAGCGCCTTTCCGTCACTTAGTTTCCCAGCCGGATCTTTCGCTGTTCTTTCGAGGATCTGTCGGGTAATCGCCGAGGGTGCCGGGTCTCAGACCGCCGCGGCGGCCGGTTCCGCCCTGACCGGGGTGGGCTCGCGGCGCAGGATCCGCGCCTGGAGATTCCGCAGGTCCGGCCCCGGCTCGACGCCGAGTTCCCCGACCAGCCGGTGCCGCAGGCCGGCGTAGTGGTCGAGGGCCTCCTGCCGGCGTCCGCCGTGGTACAGCGCGGCCATCAGCAGACCGGCGATGCGCTCGTCGAGTGGATGCTCCCTGGCCAGCCGGTACAGGTCCGGCGTGTCCTCCACGTGCCTGCCGAGCCGCAGGCCGGCCTCCGCCCGGCCTATCTGGGCGCTCGACAGCTCATGGTGGAGCTGGACGCGCACCCGCGCCGCCCAGTCCGAGCCGAGGCCGGGCAGCGGGAGCGCTCCCCAGAGCGCCAGCCCGCGATCGAACAGCTCGGCCGCCGCCTCGTCGTCTCCGTGCCGCGCCGCGTTCCGCGCCTGCCGCAGCCAGGCCCGGAACCTGTGCAGGTCCACGCTCTGCGGATCGACCGCGAGGAGATATCCGCCGCGCTCACGGCGTACCGGGCTCGCGGTGGCCCCGGGGTCGGCCCGGCCGAACGCCTGGCGCAGCCGGGTGGCGCAGGTGTAGAGGGAATCACGCGGGTGCCGCGGCAGATCGTCGCCCCAGATCTGCTGGATCACGGTGTCGTCGGACACGAACTGCTCCGGTTGCCAGGCGAGCGCGGCCAGCAGACGGCGCGCCGGCTCCGACTCCGGGCGCACGCACCCTCCACGACCGCTGACTCGTACGTAATTGAGCAGGTGAATCTCCATCGATAGCCCCCTGACTGGAATGGATCTCGATGTCCAACTTGGTACGCGCCCGCATGGCCGCCGTTCGGATCTTGTATGGCTACGGCAGGCGGACGGGACCGGCACCGCCGGAGGGGGCGGACCCGCTCACCCGGTGGACGTCGCCGCCTCGCCCGGCACGGGGACGCCGATGGCGTCGAACAGCGCACGGGCGGAACGCCAGGCCGCCTCCGCCGCCCGCTGATCACCGGCCCGCCGGTGCGCGTGTCCCAGCGTCGTCAGGGTGCGGGCGCGGACCAGCCGCTCTCCCATCCGCTCGGCGGCCCGCAGCGCCCGCCGGCACGCCTCGACGGCGCCCGCCGCGTCGCCGAGGTCGAGGAGGACCGCCGCCAGCACGCCGTGCGCGCGCCCCAGGGCCAGGGGGTTCCCCTCCAGCGCCAGCTCGATGGCCCGGCGGGCGTGCCGGTGGGCGTCCTCCGTCCGGCCCTCCCCGCGACGCGCCTCCGCCGCCGCGATGAGGACGTCCACCAGCCCGGTACGGTGCCCGGTACGGTCGGTGATCTTCAAGGCCAGGGTGACGTGCTTCATGGCGTCGCCGGTACGGCCGAGCCACACCTCCGCCAGCGCGAGCCCCGCGAGGGCGTCGACCTGGCAGTTCTGGTTCTCGGCCCGCCGCGCGATGTGCAACGCCTTCCGGTGCGCCTCGGCCGCCTCCTGGTACCGGCCCAGGTCGTTGTACACCCGCCCGAGGGTCTCGTAGGCCACGGCCTCGGCGTACCGGAAGTCGTTCCCGGTGGCGGCCTCGCAGGCCTGGTCGAGTGCGGTGATCGCGCCGTCGAAGTTGGCGCGCTTCTGCCGGATGAGCCCGAGGTTCACCAGGGTCAGCGCTTCGAGGTGCCGGTTCCCGGTGTCCACCGCGAGCGGCAGGGTGCGGGTCAGGCAGGACTCGGCCTCGTCCAGCACGCCGAGCGTCAGCAACGCCGACGCCAGGTTGTTGAGGGTCACCGCCTCCCCGCGTTTGTCACCGATCGCGCGGGCGATCGCGATCGAGGCCCGGTAGCGGGGAAGCGCCTCCTTCGGCTCGCCGAGTTGCTTGAGCACGACGCCGCCGCCCCGCAGCGCGATCGCCTCGCCCTTCGGCCAGCGGACCGACCGGGACAGCGTCTCGGCCCGCTCGTAGTGCGCCTTCGCCGTCTCCAGCTCGGCCATCCGCCACCGCGCGTGTCCCAGCGACAGGTGCATGGCGGCCCGGCCGGTGTCGTCGCCGGCGCCGTCCGCGGCAGCCAGCGCCAGCTCGGCGAGGCGGACCCACTCGGTGAGCGGCCTGCGATGGTGCAGCACATCCTGCACGGCGTCCACCAGCAGCCATGCCATGGGCCGCGGGCCGTGCTCGGCGGCATGGGCGATCGCGGCCGTGACGTCCTCCCACGCGGCGTCGATCCAGGCCATCGCCCGGGACTCGTCGTCGAAGGACTCCGCGACGGCGCCGGCCGGGGATCGCTCGTGCGGCACGACGAGCTCGTGGAAGCCGCTGATCCGCGTCACGTTCACGATCGAGGTCAGGTAGTAGTCGAAGAGGCGCTGGACGGCCGCGTGGCGATCGTCGTGGTGATCCTCCGCGGCGGCCCGCTCCGCCGCGTACTCCTTCAGCAGGTCGTGACAGGAGAAGCGGTCCGCGCCGATCTCCGACAGGAGATGGATGCGGGCGGCGGCGTCCAGCAGGTCACGCGCCTCGCCGGGGGACAGACCCGCCAGCGCCGCCGCGGCCGACGAGGTGAGCCCGCCGCTGGGCGCCAGCCCGAGCAGGCGGAACATGCGCCGGGCCGGCGGGGTCAGGGTCTGGTAGGAGAGGGTCAGCGCGGCCCGCACCGCCGTGTCCTCGTCTCCGTCGATGCTCAGCCGGGTCAGCCGCCCCCGCTCCGCCAGCTCCCTGACGTAGTCGTCCACGCCGTGATACGGCTGGTCCGCGAGCCGCGCCCCGGCCACCGTCAGAGGCAGCGGCAGGCGTCCGCACTGCTCCGCCAGCCGGGTCGCGGCGCCGGGTTCGGCGCTGATCCTCTCCTGCCCCACCCGCTGCGCGATCAGTTCCAGCGCCTCTTCGAGGCGGAGGGGGTCGAGCGAGAGCCGGCTGGCGCCGTCCAGCGCCACCAGGCCCGGGAGCCGGTCCCGGCTGGTGACCACGACCAGGGACCGGGGGTCACCGGGTAGCAGCGGACGGACCTGCTCCGGCCGGGCGACGTTGTCGAGCACCACCAGGACCTGCCGGCCGGCCAGCAGCGACCGGTAGAGCTGGCCCTGCGCGTCCACATGGTGCGGGATCTGGTCGGGCGCACGGCCGAGTGCCTGCAAGAGGAGCGGCAGGGCCTCCACCCGCGACATGGGTTTGCCCGGGTCGAATCCCCTCATGTCCAAGAAAAGCTGGCCGTCGGGGAACCGCTCGGCCGCCCGTCGTGCCCAGTGCACGGCCAAGGAAGTCTTCCCGGCCCCGGCGGCGCCGACGATGAGGACGACCCGGCTCGTGTCCGAGCTCAGCCGGTCGAGCCGCGCCAGCTCGACCTTGCGTCCGACGAAGCGCCCGGTGGAGGCGGGAAGCTGCCGCGGCACCGGGAACGAGCCGGCCGACGCGCCGGGGGGACCGGGCGTCTCCGGCTCCCGGGCCGCGGACACGTCACTCCGCAGGATCCGCTGGTGCAGCTCCCGCAGGCTTCCGCTGGGCTCCACCCCGAGCTCGCCGACCAGATAGTCGCGGAAACTCCGGTACGCCTCCAGCGCCTCGGGCCGGCGACCGCTCTGCTGGAGTGCGCGCATGAGCTGCCCCCGCAGCCGCTCCCGGAGCGGATTCTCCGGGATCAGCTCGCTCAGGTCCGCCACCACGTCCTGGAAGCGCTCCAGGGCCAGCATCACCTCGGCCTGGCACTCCAGGGCGTCCAGCCGCTGCTCGTTCAGCCGGGACGCCTCCGCGCGGATCGCGACGCCGCCGTTGACGTCGGCCAGGGGAGCGCCCCGCCAGAGCGCGACGGCCCGGCGATACGAGTCCAGGGCCTGGTCGAAGTCGCGGAGCCCCGCCGCCCGCTTCGCGGCGCCGACCAGCTCGGTGAACACCTCCGTGTCCAGCTCGCCGTCCCGCACGCGCACCAGATAGCCGGGGTTGCGGGTGACCACGAGGTCGCTCCCGCGAGCACCGCACGCCCGGCGTAACTCCGCGACCAACTGCCGCACCCGGGCGGCGGCCGAGGCCGGCGGCTCCTCGCCCCACAGGCCGTCCGTGATCCGCTGCACGGACACGGGACGGTTGGCCTGAAGCAGCAGGATCGCCGCCAGGAGCCGCTGCTGCCCCGTCAACGCGACAGGCCGGCCCTCGATGGTCAGCTCGACCGGGCCCAGCAGCCGGAACCGCACTCCCGATTCCGCTACCACGTAGTCATCCGGTCCTGTCTCCGCATGGTGAGTCCACCCTAATCCAGAAACCAGGACGCCCGCGGGGCTTCGCACGCCGTCGCCTCCCGGCCCGATCCGCTCCGGCCCCCGGCCGCTCCGGCTTCCCGCCTGGCGGGGGTGCCCGTCATCCACGCCGGGGCTCGGCTGAGCGCGAGGACGTGGATGACGGGGGCGTGTTCGTCACACGGGGACGATCCCCGGTTGACGCCGGAGAGACCGAGGGCCCCTCACCGGGCCTCAGGTCGTGGTGGGACAGGCGCCGGGTCCGCGCCAGCCGTCACACCAGTTCGCCTTCGGTCCCCAGATCGCTCCCACGGAGGGAAGGCCGTTCCCGGCGGTCAGGTCCTTCAGCGAGAAGGTGAGGAGATAGACCACGTTCCCGGCCTTCACCGTGTAGTTCCCGCCGAGGATGGGTCCCCAGAACATCCAGCGCTCGTTGCGGCCGGGGCCCGAGGGTTTGCTCGCGTCGTAGTAGTGGTCGGTGGTGAATATCGTCATGGCCCGCATCTGGTAGTTGACGACCTGGAAGTGCATGCTGACCACGCACTTGGGGCCGACGACATAGGCGCGGGTGTCGAGGAACATGCCCCCGACGGGTCCGCTGCCGGGCCGGTGGGCCGCGGTGTTCCAGTAGCCCTGGGCCCGGCACCTGCCGTGGCGTATGTCGACCAGCCGCTCCGGATACTTCACCGTGAACCATTCGTTCGCCGCCTTGGCGTCCGCCGCCCTCCCGGCCGGGGCCGGGCTCGCCGGGCCGGTCGCGCCGGCGTCCGAGGACGGGCCGGCCACCGTGGGCGTGATCCCGCCCGGTGTGATGGTGGTGGCGGTCTCCAGGGTCCAGGTCTGCTCGGGGCCGGTGTTGGCCGGCCACTGGATCAGTTTGGCGCCGTCGGCGGTGCTGCCGCCGCCGGACACCGACAGCATCAGGGAGCTGTTGACGTTCTTGAGGCGGCTCTCCGTGCCCGCCGGGTGGGCCTGCATGATCCACTGCTGTTCGGCGCCGGACCCGCACGGCCACTGAACGGCCTGCGCGCCGTTGGCGACGCTGCCGGAGCCGATCGCCAGGCACTGCCCGCTGCCGGCGTTCCTGAGCTGCCGCTGTGAGTTCCCGTGCCAGGCCCACCGCTGGTCGGTTCCGCTGCCGCAGGTGCGCTGCACCGCGGGGGCCGCGTTGGCGGTGCCGCTGACCGTCAGGCATCTGCCGCTCTTGACGTTGCGGATCCGGTAGGTGGGCGGGGCCGGGTCGGCGAGCGCCGTGGCGCCGCCGCCGCAGGCTTCCGGAGCCAGCGGGGTGAAGCCGTAGGTCTTGATCAGCCCGGTGTTCTGGCAGATCAGCGAGTTGGGCCCGGTGAAGACCTCACGCCAGGGGCTGGTCCGCTGCTTCGCCACCGGGATCACGTTGTACAACCGGCGCACCAGCGGCCGGCCGTAGTACTGGTTGAGGATGAACGGCCGCTCCACCGTGCCGTCAGCCTGGGCGAGCCCGCCCAGCACCCGGGCGGAGCGCTTGTCCGCGGCCACGCCTTCACGGCCGAGCATCTGACCGATGTAGTCGGCGATGGAGTACGGGATGACGCCGTCAATCTCCAGAGACTGTCCGTCGTTGGCCTGGATCGGGGACCCGTCGGTCCTCGTGGTGCGGATGCACGGGTACCGGTTCGCGGTGAGGTCGGCCTCGGTGATGCCGACCTTCGCCAGCCACGCCGTGCGTACCTGACCGGCCACCGGCAGCAGCGGCGTCGCCGGGAGGCCGCGTACGTCCGTGATCCGGCACTGGTAGAGGTCCCTCAACTCGGTGAGGGTCATGTCCGGCAGATCCGAGTAGTAGTGGGTGGCGTAGCTGACCCCGTCGGGGAACGCCGAGTAGTTGTCCACGACGGGACCCAGGGTGTCGGTCTCCGGCATCTGCACGACGTGCCCCATGCGGAGGTCGGGCCACTTGCGCGTCACGAAGGGCGAGATCGACACCGGCATGATCGCGGACGGGTCCGCCGCGACGGGCCCGGCGTCGTTCTCGTGGATCGGGGTTCCCTCGTAGGTGTCCTTGACGCACGGGTACTTCCCGCTGCTCACCTCCGCCTCGCTGATGTCGAGCGCCGCCAGCCACTCGCTGCGGACCAGTGACCCGGAGGCCGGCAGCAGCGGGTGGAACGCCGTCGAGGCGGGACCACAGGTGTACAGCTCCCGCAGGTAGTCCAGCCCCTTCCCGAGCAGGGCGACCCTGCGGTTCGTGGTGAACGTGATCCCGTCCAGCGCGTACGGCAGGTAGGTCACGTTGGGCACCGGGGCGGTCGGCAGCGAGCTCGGCTCGCCCCCCAGCCGGGCGAAGTCGAGACACCCGTCCGCGGCGCCGATCGAGTAGCCCAGCGCGCCCTGCCCGGCGGCATCGCTCAGCGGGCGGTTCAGCGTGCAGTCCGGGTGTGTCGCGGGATCCTTGGTGGTGATCGTGCGCTTCGCGCCGGGGTAGGCCCGGTAGGAGGCGAGTACCTTCTCCCCGTTGATGGTGATCTTGTCCGACAGCGCGTCCATCAGGTCCTGCGTGGTCGCCGACCCGACGCCGGCCAGCGACCGGTACGTCGGCGCTCCGGTCGGATCCGCCAGCGCCGCCTGGACGGGCAGTCCGCTGAGCGCGCTCGCCAGCAGCGCCACGCCCAACGAAGCGGCCGGCCATCTGAACCGGCCGGTTCTCCTGCTTTTTCGCCGTAACTGGTCCATGTGCGGTCCCCTCTGCCGGTCCCCGGCCGCCCAGTGCCCGGTCATGAGCCGAGCAGGGCACAGCCCCGCTGAAACGACCATGGGGGATCGGTCCGTAAACGTTTACCCGCTGTTAAATGGATCTTCAGCGATTTGTGGCGGTCAATGGTGTGCGGGCCGAGCGGAAAGGCCGATTTCTAGGGAAGTGCGGGTACGCCCACACGCATCCATGGGCCACGCCCACCGGTGATCATGCTGCGTCTCCTTGCTCAGCAGGTCCCGGTACGAAGATTGCCCCACCGGCATCCGGCATCACAAGTGAAATCTTCTACAGCACCATTAAGCTGATCTTCATGTTCACCGTGCAACGCATCCCGCCTCCCGGAAACGCCGAGGAGGGTTCTTTCAACGGATATGCATTGCGCTGACGACCGGTAACCGGTGACGACGCCGGCAGTGGAGAAATTCTCCGATAGCTCAACAGCGCGGCCGGCCCGGCTGTATACAGCAATACAGCGAGGGTTCGCCGTATACAGGGGGACGGTTTCATGGCCAAAGCGCGCCGGAACAGGCGTGCCGGACCGGCTCAGGCCAGATCGGCTCAGGCCAGATCGGCTCAGGCCAGATCGGCTCAGGCCGGTGCGGCTCCCGCCCCTCGGGCCGAGGCCGATCCGGCGGGGGACGCCGATCCGGCCGGGGCCGGGCGATGGAAGGCCATGTGGACGTGGCTGGCGGGGATCCTCAGCGCTGTGATCATCGCGGCGGTCGGTGTCGTGTTCACCGCCTGGTTCAACGCGCGCGGCTCCGACACGGTCGACCGGATCGGCGGGGAGCCCCCGATCAAGGTCGGCCACGTGGCCGTCGACTACGCCGAGCAGGACGCCGTTCTGCGGAAGCCGGTGACCGATCCCGGAGATCGAGCGGCCCTGCTCGGCAACGCGTCCGGCTCGCGACGGGACGCGGTCCTGGCGCGCCATCGGTGGGCCCCGCTCGAAAAGGCGGATGTCACCGTCGTCCTCATCGGGAACCGCAGCAGTCTGCGCATCGTCGACATCAAGCCGCGCGTCCTCGTCCGCGAGCCGGTCTCGGACGGCGCGCTGCTGATCCACACCCCCGCCGGAGAGGTCGGCACCATCGAGCTCGCCGCCGATCTCGACGACCCGGCCCCGCGCTTCGCCACCGCCGAAGACCTGGACATCTCGTACTTCAGAAAGAAGCAGATAGACCTGAAACGGGACGAGCGGGTCACGCTCGTCATGTCGATCACGGGCACGGCGGCGTACTACGAGTTCGATCTCCTGGTCACCGTGCTCGCGGAGGACCGGACCGAGCAGCTGACGATCAAGGGGCCGGACACGAGCCCGTTCCGGGTGACCGGCACCGCCGACGCCTACCGCGCCTACTACACCGTCTCCCCGGCCGGTGGCTGGCAGCCGATCTCCCGTGACCGGGCGTGTGCGATCGAGCGGAAGATCCAGAAGGTCGAGGGGTGCTGACCGTGCACCGGCGCCGCTCGGTCGCGGTCCTGCTCGCCGTGGTCCTGGTGGCCTGCGCGATCCCGGCCGCGGACGCTCCGCGGCTCCCGCTCGTACCCGTCGGGTGGCGTGTGGCGTGGTCGGTGCCCGCGGACGGCGGCACCGGCGAGTCGCCGTTCGAGAGTCCGCGCCACGCCGTGTCCGACCGCGCGGTCGCCGTGGCGACGCGCCAGGGCACCGTGCGGATCCACGATCCGCGTACCGGCGAGCACCGGCGCACCATCCCCGCCGGCCCGGCTCGCACCGCGCCGGTCACCGGCGTGTGGGTCGCGGCGGACACGCTGGTCGTGTCGAGGGGAACGCCGGACCTCGCCGGCCACACGCTGGACGGCCACGACCTGACCACGGGCGCCCCGCTGTGGCGCCGCACGATCGCCCTCGCCGGCCATCGGCCCCCGGCGGAGGGCGCCGGCGGGTACCGGGGCCCGCGGATCATGGTGACCGGGCGCGGCATCGCGGTGTTCGAACGGTCGGCCGAGCCCCTCGACATCCATGCGCTCGATCTTCGTACCGGGGCTACCACGGCACGGGTGACGTATCCGCGGGGCTGCCACCTGCGAGCCGCCGCGACCGCCCGATCGGTGGCGCTGCTCAGCCGGTGCGCGGGAGACGAACTGCGGCTCACCTCGATGGATCCGCGCACCTTGCGGCACGGGTGGACGCGGCTGCTGTCATCGTTCGCCTCGCCGCCGGACGGCGGCCCTCCGATCCAGGTCACGGCCAACGCGGAGGGATACGTGCACGCCTCGGTGGGGGACGACGACTTCTTCTACGGGGCGGACGGCCGCCTGCTGTCCACCGATCCGGAAACCGCCGGGGTCACGACCCCGGCCCGCTGGAGCCCGCCCCTGTACGCCGGCTCGTACTCCGCGCCGGCAGGCCGGGGCGCGGACCTCCACGACGGGTGGCCGTTGCCCGCCTACCTGATCTCCGTGGACTCCGGCACCGGACGGCTCGGCGGACTGCCGCTCGACATGCCCGCCCATCTTGCATCTCTTGTCGGGACGATCCGGGACATGGCCTTCGTGTACAACGATGTCCCCGGTGACGGCCGGATCATCGCGTACGAGCTGATCTACGGACTTTCCCGCGGTCCGGCCCGGTTCGGCGATGTGCCGGCGAGCGCCTGGCCGGATGCCTGCGCCCTGCTGACCGGCCGTGACCTGTCCGTCCTCGCGGACGGCTACCGCGCGGTTCCCGGCGGGGACGAGCCGGTGGGAACGGCGCCGGCGAAATGCGACTGGATACCGCCCACAGACGACGGCGCCGTCGTCTCGCTCTCCGTGGAATGGGTGTCCTCGTCGAGCGCGGGCGCGGGCAGGCTGTTCGCCGCCGAGGCCGCCGCCGTCAAGGAGGCCGGCGCCTTCGATCCCACCACCGAGGAGCCGGGATTCCTCTCCTACAGCGTGGCCAGGACGAACGGGATCTACGGCGCGACGATCATCAATGTGGGCGCCGTCGTCGTCCGGCTGAGCTCCTCCTCACGGCAGGCGGTGCGGCTCGTCTCCCCGTCGCTACGGGACAATCTGCTCGCACGTCATCAGCCGGGCGTCCGCGCTCCCGGCCCCGTACGCGGGCGCGGCTGGAGCCATCCGACCGACGCGGTCGTCCATGCCGAGCCGGTGGTGGCCGGCGGTGTCGTCTACGCCACGAGCGGCGATGGCACGGTGTCCGCGCTGGACGCCGCCACCGGCGTGATCCGGTGGCGGTTCCAGACGGGCGGTCCCCTGGTGTTCGATCACGCGGTGGCGGACGGCACCGTGTTCGCCGCGAACTCGTCCGGCAGGCTGGTGGCACTGGACGCCGCCACCGGCCGGATGAGGTGGAGTCGCAGGATCGGCGCGGCCGGCGGCCTCGCGGTCGCGGCGGGCCGCCTCCACGTCTGGACCAGGAACCCCGCCTGGGCCGTGCACGCCGAGGTCGGCACGCTGGACGCCGCCTCCGGCAGGAGGTTGTGGACCTTCCGCCCGGAGGGCCAGGTACTCAACCCCGATCCCGTCCTCGCCGGCGAAGTCGTCCATGTCGGCGGCGACCACGGCATGGTGTACGCGCTGGACGCCGCCTCGGGAGCACGGAAGTGGCGGTTCCGGGCCGGCGGGGGACGGGCCCGCACCCATCTGGTGCGGGCCGGCGGTGTCGTCTACTCCGCGAGCACCGACGGCGAGGTGCACGCGCTGGAAGCCGCCTCCGGGAGAGTCCGCTGGAGCGCGGAGATCGACGGCTCCGCCGACTTCCGCCCGATGGTGACCGGCGGGATCGTGTACGTCGGCGGCAGGGACGGCACGACGTACGCGCTGGACGCCGGCTCCGGCACGCGGCTGTGGCGCTTCCGGACCGGGGGCGAGCAGTCCGGCTACCGGTGGGACGTCGCGGTGGCCCGGGGCCATGTGTACACCGCCGGCGCCGACGGCAGGCTGTACGCGCTCGACACCGTCACCGGCGCGCCGCGATGGAGCCTCCCGCTGGGCAGGGGCCCTGTCTCCGGCCCCGTGGCGGAAGGCGGAACCGTTCACATCGGGGACGGTGCGGGAACGCTTCACGCGCTTGACGCCGTCACCGGCAGGCTCCGATGGAGCTTCCGAACCGGCGGCACCGTCGAGACCGGCCCGGTCGTGGCAGGTGGCTTCGTGTACGTGGGCAGCTCGAACGGCAACGTGTACGCGTTGCCCGCGGCAGGCTAGGCGCGGGCCCTCTCACGGCTCGGTGGCTCGGCGGGCGCGGAGAGCGCGGAGCTTGTGGCGGTTGCCGCAGCGCTCCATCGCGCACCAGCGCCGGGCGCCGGGGCGGGAGGAGTCGACGAAGACCAGCGGGCAGTTGTCGCCCGCGCACTCGCGGATGCGCCCGGACAGCGGCCCGGACAGCAGGTCGATCATCTCCCGCGCCAGCGTGGACAGCGCCTGCGTCGCCCGAACCGGCGGCGCCCATCCTGCGGTCGTGCCGCCGGCGGCGAGCTCGGGGACCAGCGGGGCCGTGCTCGCGGCCCGGTTGATGGTCGCGACCGCCCCGGTGGGAAGGGGGCGACCCGCGGCCTGGGCGTGCGCCGTGTCCCAGATCGCCTGGCGGAGGGCCTTTGCCGCGGTCAGCTCGCGAACGGTCACGGGGACCGTCATGGCCGCGCCCAGCGACGGCTGGGCCAGCCACTCGGCCAGATCGGCAGGCTCGTGCAGGGTCTCGAACACCGCGTACCGGCCTTCGCCGCCCGTGTGGGCGAAGTCCAGGCAGACGGCGCCGGCGTCGAACCAGAACGACCCGCCCTTGGGGTCGTGCAGCATCCGGCCGGTTGCATTCGCTCGCATGTAACCACTATAACTGGCGTCACACGACACCGCTATAACCGGTGTCATCGTCACGGGAGGCAGCACATGGGCGTACGACACGTCAATCCGGAAGGGCTCCACCGCAGTCCGGCCTTCAGCCAGGCCGTCGTGGTCGAACAGCCGGCGAAGACGATCTACATCGGCGGGCAGAACGGTGTCGACGCCGACGGCAAGATCGTCGGCCCCACGGTCGGCGAGCAGGCCCTCCAGGTGTTCCGCAACCTCGCGACCATCCTGGAGAGCGAAGGGGCGACCCTGGCCGACATCGTGCACTGGCGCATCGCCGTGGTGGAGGGTCACACGTTCGACGAAGGGGTGGCCGCCTTCCAGCAGGTGTGGAACCGGGCCGACCCGCCGCCGGCCATCACGGTCCACGTCGTCGCCGGCCTGGGCCCCGGGTACCTCGTCGAGATCGACGCCGTGGCCGTCGTGTGACCCCGGCGGGCGGGGCCGTCCACCGGTCGCGGCGCCGATGCCCGTGCCCCGGCCCCGGTCCCCGGCCGCCCGGGTGGCCCACTGCCCGGGGCGACCGCACACCGCCGCATCCGCGCCTCCGAACGACCACGATCCGCGTCGGATGAGGGTTCCGATGCGGCACATACCGGCGAAACGAATGAACGGATCATGACGAACGAAGCCGATGCCCCACCGGCCGGGCGGAGTGCCGCCAAGCCGCCCGCTCCCGCCTGGGCGATCGTCGGGCTGATCTGTCTGGCGCAGTTCATGATGGTCCTCGACGTCGCGATCGTGAACGTCGCGCTGCCCGCCATGGAATCCGAGCTCCGCCTGGGCGCCGAGGGGCTGCAGTGGGTGGTCAACGGCTACATCCTCACCTTCGCCGGGTTCCTGCTGCTGGGCGGCCGGGCGGCCGACCTCTACGGACGCAGGCGCACCTTCGTCGCGGGCCTGGCCGTGTTCGCGATCGCCAGCCTGGCCGGCGGGCTCGCCACCACGCCGGAACTGCTGATCGCCGCGCGGGCGTCCCAGGGACTCGGCGCGGCCGTGGTCTCCCCGGCCACGCTGACGATCCTCACCACCGCGATCCCCGCAGGACCGGCGCGGGCCAGGGCCATCGCCACCTGGGGCGCGGTCGGCGCGGCCGGCGGGGCGGCGGGGTCGCTCGCCGGCGGGCTGCTCACCGACTACCTGTCGTGGCGCTGGATCCTGCTGATCAACGCGCCGATCGGGGCGGTCGCGATCATCGCGGCGCTGCGCCTGTTAGCCGAGAGCCGCGACCTCGGCTCCCGCAGGCTCGACCTGACCGGCGCGATCACCGTGACAGCCGGCCTGTCGGCGCTGGAGTTCGGCGTGCTGCAGACCGCCGCCCACGGCTGGGGCTCGGCGCGCGCGCTGGTCCCGATGGGCGTGGGCGTGCTGCTGCTCGCCGTGTTCGTCCTGGTACAGGCCAGGTTCGCGCGGGCGCCGCTGATGCCGCTGCGCATCTTCCGGGCCCGCTCCGTGTCCGGCGCGATCCTCGTGTCGTTCCTGCTGGGCGCCGCGGGCTTCGCGGTCTGGTACTTCCTGTCCCTCTACATGCAGCAGGTACTGCACTACAGCGCGCTCCAGACCGGCCTGGCGTTCCTGCCGCACACCCTCGCCATCGTCGTCGCCTCCAAGGCCACGCCGCGGCTGATGGGCCGGATCGGCCTGCGTCCGCTGCTCACCGCGAGCGCGCTGATCTCGGCGGCGGGCTTCGCCTGGCAGGCCACGATCACGCCAGAGAGCGGCCTGCTCACCGGCATCGTGCTGCCGGGCATCCTCATCACCGGCGGGATGGGACTCAGCGCCGCGCCGATCGCCATGGCCGCCACGGCCGGGATCGCCCCCGGCGAGGCGGGGCTGGTCTCCGGCATCCTCAACTCCTCCCGCCAGGTCGGCGGCTCGCTCGGCCTGGCCGCGCTGACCACCCTGGCCGCCACCCACACCGGCACGCTCACCTCCGGGTACGCCCTGGCGTTCTGGGCCTGCGCCGCCCTCGTGGCCGCCGGGGCGGTAGCCGTACTCGCCCTTCCGAGGACCCCGGGGGAGCCCGCCTGACGAGCGCGACCGCCGTCGAACCGGTCACCGCCTCCCTTGTGTGGGATACCCTCCCCCCGTATATTGCCGGTACGAAGCAGGGCAGGCCGGGCTGTCGTGGAAGGAGGAAGACCGTGCCGAAGGCCGAAGGGTTCGTCGCGGACGGCTATGAAGGTGTGCGCGAGGTCTTTCAGAAGCTCCTGGACGAGGGCAGGGAGACCGGGGCCGGGGTGTCGGTCTGGCGGGAGGGCCGGGAGGTCGTCCGATTGAGCGGCGGGTGGGCCGACGCCGGGCGGCGGCGTCCGTGGCGGGACGACACCCTCGTCCAGCCCTACTCCTTGTCGAAGACGTTCGTGACGCTGGCCGCCCTGGTCGCGGTCCGTGACGGCGCGCTCGCCCTGGACGAGCCGGTGGGCGCGTACTGGGCCGGGTACGGGGTGCACGGCAAGGAGCGCACCACCCTACGCCAGGTGCTCACGCACCAGGCGGGCCAGCCGCGCTTCCCGGCCGAAGCCGCGGGCCTGGACCTGCTGGACGACGCCGGGCTGCGGGCGAGCCTGGCGCGCGCGGCGCCGGAGTACGTGCCCGGCACGTCGCTCGGCGAGCACGCGCTGACCTATGGGCACCTGGTCGACGGCATCCTGCGCGGGGCCGCCGGCACCACGCTGGGCGAGGTGTTCGACGAGGTGGTACGCCCCGCGCTGGAGCTGGACGCCTGGTTCGGCGTACCCGATCACGAGTCGGCACGGGTCGCCGACCTGGAGTACGCCCACCCGGACTGGCCGCGCCGGTTGCACGCGGCGCCGTGGCTGGAGATCCCCGACGGCGTGCTGGACGTCGGGCGGGCGAACTCCGACGCCTGGCGGAAGGCGGTGTTCGGCGCGGTCAACCTGCACACCAGCGCCACCGCCATGGCGGCCTTCTTCTCCCGCCTGACCCGCGACGACGGCCCCGTACGCGCCCTGCTCGGCCCGTCGCTGCACGACGAACTGCTCGCTCCCCAGGTGACGGATTTCGACGAGGTCTTCGGCACCAGGATCACCTGGACGCTCGGCTTCGTCCGCGACCACGGCAAGATCGCCAAGGGCGGGATCGGCGGCTCGGCGGCCTGGTGGTCGCGCAGGCACCACCACGCGTGCGCGTACCTGACCCGCCGGTTGGACGACCACTCCCGCGCCGCCGAGATCGCCGCCGCGCTGGGCGACGACCTCACCGTGGTCGGCGAAGACTGACCGACGCCTCGTGGCTGGTCGTCAGGGAGCGGGGGCGAAGTAGGGGCCGCTGGTGTCGAACTCGGGCCTGTTCGCGAGGACGAACTGCTCGACGGACAGCGGGGCGTGATGGCCGATCTTCTCGACGTTGTCGTTCGTGCCGGCGAACACGCCGTTCCGGTAGTCGACGGCGACGTTGCTCAGGTGCTGGATGAGGTGCGCGGGCAGACCGCGTTCCGCCATGGCCGAGGCGAACTCCTCGACGCTGATCGGCTCGTAGTGCACCGGGAAGCCGAGCGTGCCGGCCATGGTCCGGGCGATGTCCTGGTGGTTCAGTTCGACCGGGCCGTGCAGGGTGAGGACCGCGCGGTCGTGCGGCTCGGGGTCGAGCAGCACGGCGGCGATCACGTGGGCCTGGTCGGCCGAGGCGATCGGCGCGTGCCGGCCCTCGCCGAACGGAAGCCGCAGGTACCCTTCGCCGTCCCGCACCTCCCACCATGACGTCAGCCACTCGGCGAAGAAGGTCGGCCGCAGGTGCGCGGTGAGCAGGTCCGTCCGGTCGAGCAGGCGCTCGGACAGCCAGTGCTGCCGGGCGGCGTCGCTGCCCGCCTCCCGCCGGGCGGAGATCTGCGACATGTTGACCACGGACCGGACGCCGGCCTCGGTCGCCGCCTGGGCGAAGTAGGTCGTCGCCTCGATGAGACCGGGATGGATCGGATAGCACAGGTAGGCGCCGGTCACGCCCTGCAGCGCCGCGGCCACGCCGTCCAGGTCGTGGAAGTCCGAGACGACGACCTCGGCGCCGGCCTCGGCCAGCGAACGGGAGCGCGCGTCCTCACGGTGCACCATCGCCCGGACCCGGTGACCGCGCCGCAGCAGCAGGTCGATCGTGCCGCTTCCGGTCTTGCCGGTCGCACCGGTGACCAGGAAAAGCCTGTCATCGTGAGTCATCCGAACACCTTTCGTAGGACTACGGGTTGCCGTCGAAGGGAGAACAGCGCTTCTTCGGGGCGTCTCGCGGCCGCCCTGTTCACGCGGCACAACGGCGTGTAGTCCCTCGACATAACCGGTTCACTGACTGAACTAGCCCTGGTGGCCACCGTAGCACGCCCGGTTCAGTGAGTGAACCGGAAAGACGGGTCAGACGAGGATGTGCCCGCCGTCCACGGTGAGGACGGTCCCGGTGGCGAACGGCTCGGTCATCAGGAACACGTACGCCCGGGCGATGTCCTCGACCTCGCCGACCCGCCCCACCGGGATCGCGGCGCCGACCTCGGTGTACATCCGCTCGCGCTCCTCTTCCCCCATCCCGGACCACAGCGGGGACCGTACGAAGCCGGGCGACACGACGTTCACCCTGACGGGCGCGAGCTCGACGGCCAGCGCCTTGGTCAGGGACTCCATGGCGCCGCAGATGCTCGCCGCGACCGCCCAGCCCGGGCCCGGCCGGTCCTTGGCGGTGCCGGTGGTGAGGGTGACCGACCCATCCTTGCGCAGGTACGGCAGCACGGCGCGGACCGCCCCCAGTGCGCCGAAGTAGCGCAGTGTGAAGAAGTTCCACGCCGCGTCCAGGTCGAGCGTGTCCATCGGCATCAGCTTCAGCGGCTCGCCGGCGGTGTAGACCAGGTGGGTGAACTCGCCGAGGTCGTCGAACAGCCGGCCCACCGCCTGGGCGTCGGTGAGATCGACGACGCGGCCGTCGCAGCGGTCGGGCAGCCGGGTGAGCGCGTGGTCGACACTGGCCCGCCGGCTGGAGGCGACCGTGACCACGGCGCCCTGTCGCGCGGCCGCCTCCGCGGTGGCCAGCCCGATGCCCGAGGTGCCGCCGAGCACGACGACGCGTTGACCTTGCAGATCCATGATTCGGCCCTTCACAGACGGGATTCGGATGTCTCCACGATGGACCCGGCCCATCGCCGCCGTCCAAAACCCTCTACCCCGCCTGTAATAC
Organism: Microtetraspora sp. NBRC 13810; assembly: GCF_030268685.1. Classification (GTDB taxonomy): domain Bacteria; phylum Actinomycetota; class Actinomycetes; order Streptosporangiales; family Streptosporangiaceae; genus BSRQ01. The sequence goes on along the minus strand of NZ_BSRQ01000035.1, from coordinate 23,774 downwards.
CCTATGGGTATCAAAGGTGGAAGGAGGCGCTGGTGGACGTCGATCTGCGGAAGCTGCGGTACTTCGTCGCGGTGGCCGAGCGGCTGCATTTCGGGCGGGCGGCCGAGGCGTTGCACATCGCGCAACCCGTGCTGTCCCGCCAGATCCGGGTGCTGGAGGAGGAGCTGAAGGCGCAGCTCTTCGTGCGTACCAAGCGGGCCACCGAACTCACCGCCGCAGGCGAGCAACTGCTCGCCGACGCCGGCCCGCTGCTGGCCTCGGCCGAGGCGCTGCGCCGCCGCGTCAGCCGCGCCGCGCGCGGCGCCGACATCTTCACCGTCGGATTCATGCCCGGACTGATCGTCACTCCGGCGGTCCGGGCGCTGCGCGAACGTCACCCCGGGCTGAGCGTGGAGGTGGTGCGCACGACCTGGGACGACCAGACCGAGGCCATCCACGATGGGCGGGTGGACATCGGCTACGTGCGCCTGCCGATCGACCAGCGCGGACTGAGAGTCCGGCCGCTGCTGACCGAGCCGCGCGTCGCCGTGCTGCCCGCCGGCCACCGTCTCGCGGGTAAGGACATGATCGGCATCGCCGACCTCGCCGACGAGCACCTTCTGCAGAACCCCGATGCCGTTCCCGAATGGCGCGACATCGCCACCGAGCTGCGGCGGCCGGGCACGCGCCGCCCCGCGCCGGTCTTCCACGCGGTGGAGGAGAAGCTCGAACACGTCGCGGCGGGCCACGGCGTCATCGTCCTGCCGCTGTCCGTGGTGACCTTCTACACCCGGCCGGACGTCACCTACGTCCCGATTGCCGACATCCCGCCGAACCAGGTGTGCCTGGCCTGGGACAGCGCCCGCCGCAACCCCCTGATCGGCGAGTTCGCCGCCATCGCGACGGACCTCCGGGCCGACGCCCCCTCACCCGCCGGGTGACGCCGGCCGTGGCCAGGACCGGCACCTGCCGGTACGTCGATCCGCGGACTCGGGCGGACCTTACGCGGGCTCGGCGCGCGTCGCGGTGAGTCAGCCTTGGCCGGCCGGTGGCGTGCGCACCGCCATGATCGGTTCGAGGAGTCGTCGTGGCGTGTTGATCGCGTCGGACACGGGGTCGCTCTCGGAGTCCGCCGGATCGAACCCGGGGCCGCGTTCGATCCGGATCTCCGGGATCGGGACGACCGAACCGCAGTCCTGGCAGCGTCCCTCGTGGTCGAGAAGACCTCCGTCCTGGTCATGGCGGACGGCCCGCTTCACGCCGGACGGGGAGTAGAACGCGTCCCCCCAGTTCATCAGGGCACGCACGACCGGCCACAGTTCGATGCCCTTGGCGGTCAGCCGGTACTCGACGCCTCCGGCCGCGTCCTCGTCACGTATGAGCACGCCTTCCTGGACGAGGGACTTGAGCCGGTTGGTCAGGACGGCGCGGGGGATCCTGAGCTGGGTGGCGAAGTCTCCGAACCGGCGCACCCCGAAGAACGCGTCGCGGACGATGAGGAGCGTCCACCGCTCTCCGACGACCTCCAACGCTCGCGCCAGCGAGCAGTTGCGATCCGCGTAGGTACTGGGGAGTGTCATGCGGCGATTCTACCTGCACCAGTTCACTCAGTGAACTAGGTCGTGCTACGGTCCCCACCAGCGCTAGTTCAGTCAGTGAACTGGCCATGTGCTTGGGGAGGCCGCCCGTGTACCAATTCCTCGTCTCCTTCACCGTCCGGCCGGAGCGTCGCGACGACTTCGTCCGGGCGGCCAGGAGGGCCGCGCGTGACTCCGTCGCCAACGAGCCCGGCTCCCACCGGTTCGAGGTCATCGCGGACGAGAAGAACCCGGATCTCTTCTACCTGAACGAGGTCTACGCGGACCTCGACGCCTTCAACACGCACGCCGCCGGCCCCTACTTCGGCGCCTTCTTCGCCGAAGCCGGCGCCTACGCCGAAGGCCCGACGTGGCTCATGAGAGGAAACGTCGTCGGCGACAGCGCCGCCTGAGCCGTGACCGGGGCCGGCTCACAAGTCACCACCTCACGAGGAAGGAGTTCCCTCATGTCGTCCGTGCTCATCACCGGCGCCTCCCGAGGCATCGGCCGGGCTGTCGCCGTCGAACTGTCAGCCCGGGGCCACCGGGTGATCGCCACCGCCCGTCGTCCGGAAACGCTGGCCGGCGTGCCTGCCGACCAGCGCCTGCGCCTCGACGTCACTGTCCAGGAAAGCGTCGACCAGGCCATTGAGGACGCCGGTGACATCGATGTGGTGGTCAGCAATGCCGGCGAGACGGTGCGCGCGCCTCTGGAGAGCGTCCCGCTGTCGGAGGTCGAACGGCTCTTCCAGCTCAACACCCTGGGCGCGCTGCGGGTGGCGCAGGGCGTGCTCCCGGCAATGCGTGAAAGGGGAGCGGGCCGCCTCGTCTTCGTCTCCAGCATCCAGGGGCGGCTGGTACTGCCCATGATCGGCCCCTACGGCGCCAGCAAATGGGCGCTGGAGGCGCTCGCGGAGACGCTCGCCATCGAGACGGGCCACTTCGGCGTCAAGGTGAGCGTGGTGCAGCCCGGTGCGGTCGCCACGGGCGGACCTGCGCGCGCCAAGGTGTTCCTGAAGGAGAACGACCCGTACACCCCGCTGTATGAGGCGCTCGATGTGATCCGTGGCGAGTCCGTCACCCCGGAGGAGGTGGCCGCCACGGTGGCCGACACGATCGAACACCCCGAACCTCCGCTGCGCGTGCCGGTCGGTGCACCCGCCGAGCGCATCCTGCGGGCCCGCAAAGAGGCCCCGGAGAGCGAGCCCTTCCTGATGGCCGAGCTCAACTGGTAGCCGGGGAGTTCGGCGAACGGTGACAGGGGGCGACGTCAACGGGTGCGGAGTGCGTTCAGGAGCAGGGCCACCGTTCGGTGGCGCAGGTCGTCGGACCAGGCCGCGGCCAGGGCGCCATGGGTGGTGGCGGTGAGAAGGGCCATTCGCCCGGTACGACCGGCGTCCTCCGACCTGGTCAACGGCTCCGTCACCGCAGTCGTACGGCCACCGCCCTCGCCTTCGCGAAGCGTTCCCGCGACGAAGACGAGGCTGGTGGCCGTCCCACCGGAACAGTGACCCGATGTGGCTGCGCCGGCGATCGGAACGCTCAACGAACGTTCCGGGGCTCATTTCGCGCCGCGCAGCCGCGGCTCACTGCGCGGGCGTCAGCACCGGGCTGTTGTGATAGGCGGCGATCAGCCACTGGCCGTCCCGCTTCTCGAAGACCCAGGTCGCGTTCACCTTGCGCAGGTCGTCCGGAACCTCGGTCTCACCGGCGAACAGGATGGCGGATTCGCTGATGACGATCGCGCCGTCCCTGCCGACAAAGCGGATGCTGAGCTGCTTGTTGTAGGTCGAGCTGCCCTTGAGCGGCCCCTCGAAGCCCAGGGCCATGTTCTGACGGATCACGTCACGGCTGTCGCGGAGCGAGCCGGTCATGATGGCGGTCGCGTCCGCGGTGTAGTTGGCGACCATGCCGTCGGCGTCGCCGGCCTCCCACGCCTTGTAGGAGTCAACCAGCACGGCCTGGATGGCGGCCTCGTCTTCCGCACGAACGTTCGACATTGGATCTCCCTTGTGATCGGCTCGCCCGGGGTGTTCCGGCGAACTCGTCAGTACATACCGGCGGCGGGGTCGGAACTCATCGCGCCGCGGTCAAGAGATCTTGCCGAGAGAGGCTGCCGTTCGATCTACGGCTAAGCGTCACCGCCGACGTGGGGAAGACCCTGGGCGTCGAGTCCGGCCGGCAGGCCGAAAGCCGCGAAGACCTCCGGACTCTGGAACACCGAATTCCGGCTGATGCCCTCGGCGGTGACGGTGAAGATCTGGAGCGTGTGCAACCGGTATCCGCCACCGACGCGCTGATAGGCGGCGAATCCGGGCTGGCCGCCGTTGGCCGCGACCTCCTGAAGCAGCCAGTCCTTCCCGGCCGCCTCGAAGACCCACTCCATGAACAGGCCGTAGTTGCCGCGGCCGGAGAACCAGTTGAGCATCGGCGGCATCTCCATGAGCACGTCCTCGGTGAGCAGCCGCTTGAGGCCCTCGACGTCGGCGAGCTCGAACGCCCGCATGTAGCGTTCGACCCAGGCGCGCTGCTCGGCCGCGGACGGCTCGCTGACCCCTTCCTGCCGGACCTCGACCTCCTTCAGGCGGGTACGCGCCCGCTGCAGGGAGCTGTTCACCGACACGACGGTGGTGCCGAGGACCTCCGCCGCCTCGGCCGCGGAGAAGCCGAGCACGTCACGCAGGACCAGCGCACCGCGCTGACGCGCCGACAGGTGCTGCAGGGCGGCGGCGAACGCCAGGCGCAGGCTGCTGCGGTCGATCACGGCCACAGCCGGATCGCCCGCGTCCAGCAACGCGTCCGGCAGGGGCTGGAGCCAGGCGTGCTCTCCCCGGACGAGCGGCCCGAGCGGATCCGACGCGGCCACCAGCCCCGACGGCAGCGGCCGATGACCGCGAACCTCCAGGGCGGTCAGGCAGACATTCGTCGCGATCCGGTAGAGCCAGGTGCGCAGTGAGCTGCGAGTGTCGTCGTACTGCTCCCGCGCTCGCCACGCCCTCAGGTACGTGTCCTGGACCAGGTCCTCCGCGTCGTGAGCCGAGCCGAGCATCCGATAGCAGTACTCCAGCAGCTCCGTCCGGAACGGTTCGATCCGACGATCGAAGTCTTCTTCCCCCGTCATCACGCCACGCCCCTTCTTCACTGCCGCCACACCATACCTGGCGACTACACGGACAATCCGCCATGAACGGGTAGATCACCACGCGGTGCCGGGGAGGACCGGTGACCTTCACCGGCAGTCCACGGCGCCCCTGTCACGTCGTCTCGTAAAGTGACGGACCATGGCATGCCGAATCAGCGAACTTGTCATCGACGCCGCGGACGCCGACCGGCTGGCCGCATTCTGGAGCGAGGTCCTCGGCTACGTCGAACTCGGCCGGGAAGACGACGGAAGCATCGAGATCGGGCCGCCCGACGCCGGGTTCGGCGGCCCGCAGCCCACCCTCGTCTTCAGCCCGACCAATGACCCCCGGACGGGAAAGCTCCGGCTGCACATCGACGTCAACGCCACCGACCGCGACCAGGACGCTGAGCTGGAACGACTGCTCGCGCTCGGCGCCAAGCCCGTCGACGTCGGCCAGACCGGCACAGAAAGCTGGCACGTCCTGGCCGACCCCGAAGGCAACGAGTTCTGCCTCCTGCGCACCCGGCTCAAGCCCCTGTAGCAATCGCGTCCTCCGTGCCGGGCCGCACCCGCCCGGCACACGCCGGGCAGGGCGGCGCCACCGAGTCATCGTTCGGCTCGGCGCAGGCGGGCGGTCGTCGCCTCGATGCCCGGTGCCAGCTTCTCGATCCTGCGACGGGTGAATGCCGAGGTCACCAGCTTGCCCAGCCGTGTGTGGTCCGGCGGATCACTCAGAAGCATGTACGTATAGGTGCCACGGGCCACGTGCTCGGGGAGGACGGAGGCGTACCCGCCCACGCCGCCCATCCGGCCACCGTGCTGCCGACGACGCCGATCCGGGTGGAGAACATCGAGCCGGTGCACTGCGAGCCCCATTGGCACCGCGAGTACCACACCGAGGACGTGCTGGCGTTCCGGGACATGGCGCGTTCGGCCCACGCGGCGGGCACGCTCGGCCAGGCCACCGGCGGAAGCCCCGGCCGCAGCGCCCGCTACCAGGAGTTCATGCGTCCGCAGGGCTACGCCGACAACCTGCGCGCCGTCTTCCGCATCGGTGACGGCACGTGGGGCGCGTTGGATCTGTTCCGTCGCGCCGACCGCCCGCACTTCAACGAGCACGACCTACGGCACATCGCCGCTTTGGCCCCGGGGGTCGCGCAGAGCCTGGCGGGCCTGGCCGTCACCAGCGGACGCGGACAACCCGGCGAAGCCGCCGAGCCGCCGGGAACCGACCTGTTCGACGACGACGGCCAGGTCACCTTCGCCGACGCGCACGCGGAGCGCTGGTTCGCCGAAGTGTGCGGCACCTCCTGGGGCAAACCCGCCAACTCGCTGCGGACAACGCCCATCTACTCGGTGGTGGCCCGCGCCCGCGCCGTCGCCGCGGAACGGGAGTCCGGCCCCGCCGTCGTACGGCTCCGCGGCGACAGCGGACGCTGGTTCAGCATCAGCGCTTCGGTGTTGCGCGACCGGCGGGGAAAACCGGGGCCGGTATCGGCGGTGGTGGAACCGGCGACTTCGAAACAGATCGTTCCCCTCATCGTGGAGGCGTACTCGCTGACCCCGCGCGAGCGGGAGGTCACCGAGTACGTGGCCCGCGGGCACGGCACGTCAGAGATCGCCACACGGCTGCGTCTGTCCCCTCATACCGGGCGCGACCACCTCAAAGCGATCTTCGCCAAGGTGGATGTCAGCAGCCGCGGCGAACTGGTGGCCAAGCTGTTCGGCGAGCACTACAGCCTTCTCATGCACTCCCCAGACGCCGAACTGGTGCACGTCCACTCCTGAATATCTCCAGTCATCGCAGCGTCACCACCTGTCGGCAGGCGCATATGAGCCGGCGCAGACGCCCGCCTCGACCCGCGCGCCCGCCTCGACCCGCGCGCTCGGCGTCCCGCCCGCCCGAAGCTGAACGGTCCGATCGGCCGGCAGTGCCTCCCGCGGCAGAGTCGCGCTCGCCGTCCCGAAAGGTTCGCCGATCGGGGCCGCCTGGCGGACGGGGCTGTTCAGGCGGGCGATGACCTCGGCCATGACCTTCTCATGCAGCCGGGTGAGCTCCCCGTCGCTGAACCCGGCCAAGTCGCCAAGCCCGTGATCGTCGTCGGCGGCGGTCCAGAGCTGGTCGATCTCCCGCTCGGCCGTCGCGAGGCTCGCGGCGGCCAACGGGATCAGATTCGCCATCGAAGGCGTCGATTCCGCCCCCGTGAGCTCTGCCGTGATGAAACGCGGCGCCAACCCCAGCGTGCTCAGGACGTGTGCGAGCCACGGCTGGGCGTGGTCCCAGCCCTCGCGGGGCGTGCCGGGACCGTACCCGCCGCCCCGGCTGGCGATCACGATGAACTCGCGCCCGCCCAGCAGGCCGGTCCGGCTCTCCGGGTCGATGGACAGGCCCGGCGCGACGAGGTGGTCGACCCACGCCTTGACGCTGCTGGGTGCGGCGAAGTTGTAGAGCGGCACGCCCAGCAGGACGGTGTCGGCTGCCTTGACCTCCTCGATCAGCCGCTCGGACAACTTCCAGGACCAGGTCTCGGCCGGCGTGTGCCGTTCGCGTGGCCTCTTCCGGGCCATGCCGCCGGCGTCGCACAGGTGCGGGACGGGCTCCCGGGCGAGGTCACGATAGGTGACGGTGCCGCCGGGATGCGCCCTGCGCCAGACGGCGGCGGCCCGGGCGCTGAGCCTGCGGCTGGTCGAGCCCCGGTGGTTCCGCACGCTTGAGTCGATGTGCAGCAGATGAGACATTTCTTGACCTTCGAGTGTTGCCGATGTGAGTACGGGTGAGATCTGACGCGGCGCGATCGCGACTCAGCGCACAAATGAGATCATTTCCCCCATGCGGCCCGATCATGGACAAAGCCATGCCGCAGCACTGTGAAAAAGTCCGCACTCGCCGACGATCTCCAAACTTTCTTCATCCACAGCTTGTGGACGACGCCGCCTTCGGGACCTGCTCGCCGGTCGTGGCAGGGGAGCCGTGGAAGGCGGCGCGATGGTTGTCCGGGGTGAAGACAGCCGGCCTGGGCCGGCGTACGAACTCGGATGTGACCATCGGGCGGATGGTTGCGTCTGTAGTGGTGTGAAGACGACATTCCATTCGCGGAGGACGCCATCGGCAGCCGCATCGAGCAGCTCTATCGGGAGCACTGGCCGTTGGTCTGCGGATATCTCATACGCCGGACCCGTGACCCGCATCTCGCCGAAGATCTCGCTCAGGAGACGTTCGTCAAGGCCACCGGCGCGATGCTCGGCTGGCGCGGCGACTCCCCGGCCGCGTGGCTGCTCGCCATCGCCCGTAACGTCCTCCTCGACCATGTACGGCGCAGCCGGATCTCCCTCCCGCTGCCCTCTCCTGACGCTCTGGGCGTTCCCGAACTCACCTCGGACGCCTCGGACGCCGTCGCGGTCCGCGACGTGCTGGACCGCATGCCGGAGCGGCAGCGACAGTTGCTCACGCTCGTCTACTTCGACGGGTTCTCCCTGGTGGAGGTGGCCGCGATGACCGGTGTCTCCGTCTCGTCGATCAAAACCGCTCTGTGGCGCGCCCGCGCAGCCTTCGCCGAATGCTATGGAGGACACCGATGACCACACAGGACGACATCCCGCCGATCCCGGACTTCGATCCCGGCAGGACGAAACGGGCCGTATGGCGGGGTGTACTGCGCACGGCCGTGACCGCCACCGCGATATTGCTCGTCGGCGTGCTGCTGCTCGACCTGGGAGCCCAGTGGATCCAGCGGCGCGGCGACCGGGAGGACCGCATGGTGGACGTGCTCGAAACGGCCCTTCGGGTCGCCAACCCCGGCTACTACACCGCCGCCGGGAGCTGTTGCGACACCACCGCGTTCTCGCTCTCCTTCACCGTGCGGCTCGCCCCGCTCCGGGCCGGCGATGACGCCTCGAACTACTTCTCCGGCGGCGCCGTCTTCACCGTCAGTCAGAACCAGTTCGGGCGGGTCGAATGGCCGCCTCCGGGTTTCGTCAAGGAGACACCCCTGTTCACGGCGCTCGATTCGGTCGGCACGGACGCCCCTCCGAGCAAGGCGGACACCAAGACGATCCTGGATCGGCTGCCCGAATCGATGCACGCCCTGGCGGTGGTCGATCTCGCCAAGCCATTGGGGGAAAGTGAGTTCTCGGCATTCGTCCAGCGGCACGCAGCCGTCCCCCCGGAGACGGCGATCTACGACGGGCGCATCGGCGGCACTCCGATCAGCTGGCGCCTGGCCACCTCGCTTCCCGACGCGACGCAGGGCGACGCCCCGGAGCTCGCCCCCGGCGAACTGCCCCGGAACGGGCTGGCCGGGTTCCGTCGCTGGGTCGGAGACCTGCGCGACCATGACGCGGTCAACCTGGACAAGTTCGGACTCGATCTGAAGCTGCTGCGAAAGTCGGCTGCTGACGGCTTGGCGTACGCCTACATCACCCAGCGCGCCCGCGTCAGCGACCTCCGCGCCCTGATCGACGACCCCCAGGTCCGCGCGATCAGAGTGGCCGACGTCGCGTACGACCTCACCGGCCTGAACTGATCGCGGAGGCCGCCCGGCGCGAGCGCGACATCACGGCGGACGAGCGCAAGGCCGCCGAACAACGCCTCCGCACCACGTTGGTTCCCGCCCGGGGGGACGTGGATGTCAGGTCATGCTCTCCGCGAACCGGCGGATTGTTCACGTGGCGTACCGATCTCCCAGCGACTATCTCGGTGAATCTGTGCTCCGGGCCTCTCATGGCTGGGCACGGCTGTGACGGTCCGGGGGATCCTGCGGATGGGGAAGCACGTGTACGGCACAAGGCGAGAAGGTAGAAAGACCGGCCGGTTCAGACTGCTGGCCGTCTCCCTGGGCGTGGCGACGCTCGCGAGCATGCTGAGCGGGTTGCCCGTCCAGCCCGCACGGGCGGATCCGGCCGGACCGTCGGTGTACCGGGCGCTCTCCGGTGTCGGGTCGGCGACGACGCAGGATCTGATGGACGCGTTGTCGGACGTGGTGACGGTGAACGGGCAGAAGGTGCTGGCCTCGTACAAGGCGGACCCGGGCGCGTCAGGCACGATCACGACCAAGAACCCCGCGACGCATCCGGACTGCACGCTGAACCGCCCGGCGGACGACGCCGGCGGGCAGAGCGCCCTGGGGTACTCGTTAGGGGCGGAGAACGGGTGTCTGGCCGACGGCGCCCAGCTGGTCCAGTGGCCGGCCGACGACGGCCCTGAAAAGGACTGGACCCTGCAGACCGCCACCACCGTCTCACCGGGGGAGGACACGCTGATGAACACCACGACCGCGGCGGCCACCATGTCCTCGGCCACCAGGACAGGCGCCACGGCGGGCCCGGCCCCGGTGGGGAAGGCGGCCATCGCTGCGGCGGCGGCGAACCAGTGGGTCACGGTGACCTATCCCAAGCGGCTGATCGACATCCGCAACGGCAGATGCAGCTTCCAGGGGTACTGGAGCCAGAAAGGCGTCAGGCCCGGCAGCGAGCCCATCGGCGGCTCCTTCCTTGACACCCGCGGATATCTTGTCGGCCCCAAGTGCGCGGTGTCGATGCACCTGCAGGTCATCAACTACAAGAAGAAGAAAGTGGGGATATTCGTCGCCGACCATTACGTCGACGCCGGCAAGCCCTCAAGCCCCGGTAAGCCTGGCTAAGCGGGTCCGCTGGCGCGGCAGCCCCGGCCACCCCAACGTGCCTTACGGGGCCTGGCCGGGTGGATAGTGCCGGCCCTGGCCGAATAAGAAACAATCCCTGAGTTCCCGATCAGCTCTGGTTCCCCGTGTGGCCTGGGAGCTGGGGTTCTCCATGAACCGTGGGCCTTCCGGGGGCTAGCGAAGGAGTTCGCCGACGGGGGCACGATAAGGGCTCGACGGCGGCGGCCAGGGCGGCCGGCTCGGCGGCGGTGGCGATCATCCGGGGCCGTTCGGCCGGATAGCCAGCGGCATTCATCGGCCTCAGCACACCGATTGGACGCTGCCTCCCGTATTGCAGGGGCTCGCCCTGGTCTACCAGGCCCGCGGGCAGGCAATGAAGAGTGAGATGGCCGAGGCCAAACTTGACGAAGCCGCCCGGTTCCTGGAAGCACCGCTCGACGCCGGTGATCCACTCCGTTTCCACACTGCCGACTTCGCCGAGATGCAACGGACCACCTGCCACCTCGACCCCGGGACACCGACGCACGCTGTCGCCATTCTGCAGAACAAGGTGGCGGCTCCTCCTGTCACCCACCATCGCGACCGCGCCCTCTACATGACCCGGCTCGGGCTGGCCCACGCTGCGGTCAACGCCATGGTGGGCGTTCGGAAGCGCCGGTCATGACAGCCACGTCGGCCATAGTCGACAGATGAGCGAGCACCTCCTGCTCCTGCTCAGATGTGATCTTCAGCGCACCGCCCAACCGCGGCCGCCGATCTCTGGCCCGTCCGCGTAGCGGTACGCCGGGTACAGTGACCTGCCGTGGCTGATCGGCGTGGGGAGGCTACGGGCCAGGCGGGACGCTGATCGTCATCGCCCTCCGGCGGGCTCCGCGAAAAAACCGCGAACAAGGATGCCCGCATCGGGCAATCAGCGCCGACCCTCTTTCGAGAAAGGCGCCGGATGCATGACCCTTCTCCATACCCCGCCACACGGCTGGCCGCGGAGCCGGACGACGCGTCGGTCATCGCGAACTCGTGGCACACGCCGGAGTGGTTCTCGATGATCTTCGACCGGTACTTCACCGTGATCCACCGCTACGCCGCCGCTCGGCTCGGGCCCGGCGCCGCCGACGACGTGGCCGCGGAGACGTTCCTGGCCGCGTTCGACCAGCGCGACCGCTACGACCTGACCCGACCGGAGGCCAAGGCCTGGCTGTACGGCATCGCCACCAATCTCATCGGCCGTCATCGCCGCGGCGAGCGCCGTCTCTACCGGGCCCTCAGCCGCTCGGCTGCCCGCGACGACGTGGAGGGTCACGCCGACCGGGTCACCGACCGGGTGACCGCCGAGCAGCTCAGTCCCCGGCTGGCACGCGGCCTGGACAGCTTGTCCCGGGGCGACCGCGACGCGCTGATGCTCGTGGCCTGCGCCGACCTCAGCTACGCGGAGGTGGCCTTCGCCCTGGGCATCCCGATCGGCACTGTCAGCTCCCGGGTGCACCGGGCCAGGGCCAAGCTACGCAAGATACTGGGTCACGCGGCGAAGGGGATCTGAATCATGGAAGAACTGCAGGAGCTGCGCCGCTATCACGACGCGCTGCCGGGGGCCGCTCCGGAGTCCATCGGCGCGGCCCGGTCCCGTCTGGCGGGTCACATGCGCGGGAGCAGGCGTCCGCAGGTCCGCCGCATCCGACCGGTGTGGGGGCTGAGCCTGGCCGGAGCGGCCGCCGTCGCACTGCTCGCCGTGGCCACGACGGTCGTCCCAGGCGTCACTCGGGACACTCCGGGCGTTACTCGGGAAAAGGGCGTGGCGGTTCCCCAGGTACGGCCCTCCACCGCCGTCACCGAGCTGCGGCTGCGCCCGGTGGCGAACGCCCAGGACCTGGCCGACAACGCGGCGGTGCTGGCCTCCGACGAGCCTGAATGGAGTTCCGGGCCCACGCAGTGGGGCTACGTGAAGAGCCTGCGCGCCCAGACGCGGGTGGACGGCGGGGAATGGCTGCGCGGCATGCCGGCGGTGACGAACACCCGCGAACACTGGCGGCAGCTCAACGACAAGGCGTTCGCCACCGTCAAGAAGGGCAAGCTCGAGATCTCCAAGGGGCCGGAGTTCGAGGTGACCTACCTCTACCTGCTCGCCCTGCCGACCGACGCCGACCAGTTGCTGGCCCGGATCTACGAGACCGTCGACAAGGAGAACGCCAGGCATCGCACCTCCTTCCTGCGCTTCGCCCAGGAACGGGCGGAGAACAGCGGCAAGACCCCCGAGGAGGCGAAGCGGATGGCGGAGGAATCACTGCCCCCCCTCACCTCCGTACAGCGCGACAGGTGGGCGTTCCAGCTGATCGCGACGGGCATGGGGGACACCGCCCTCCCACCCACGCTCCGCGCCGCCATGTACGGCGCCATGGCCAAGATCTCGGGCGTCCGATACGAAGCCAAGTCCTCCGATCTGCTCAAACGCCGGGGCATCACCCTCTACCACGTCCTGGACGGCTACCTGCGCGACGAGATCTTCATCAATCCGAAGACCTACGAGTACCTGGGCTACCGCACCATCGTGGTCAAGGACCACAAGGACGGACCTTTCAACACCATGAAGAAGGGCGAAATCCACAACTGGGACGCCCTGATCAAGGCCGCTGTGGTCGACGAGGCCGGGCAACGGCCCGGCTGACGCCGGAACCCGTTCCACATCGCTCCGGATTCCTTCTGAGCGCCATGCGGCGCGCACTTGAGCCACAACACAAGATCAGTCCGATTCCGGGAGCCATGACGCTCCCCCTGTCATCCCGTTCACTGATCGGCCCTCGACGCAACGCCAGAACGGGCTCGACGCATCTTGTCTGTGTGAAGCTATTTTTTCTTGGAGACCGATGAGCCTCGATGAGGAGTACACCGCCTATGTAAGTGGGCGGCTGCCATGGTTGCGGCAGATCGCCTACCCGCTGTGCCAGGACTGGCACCGTGCCGACGATCTGGTGCAGACGGCGATCACAAGGCTGTACGTCAAGTGGCGCCACGCGCGCCTGGCCGACGACCTCGACGCCTACGTCCGGGTGATCCTGATCCGGGTCTTTCTCGCCGAGCAGCGAGGAGGCTGGTTCTCCCGGGTACGGCTGATGTCCACGCCGCCCCATTCCTCCTTCGAGGGCAGCGACCGCGACATGGTCATGGACCTGTGCCGCGCACTGGCCGCAGTTCCGCCGCGCCAGCGTGTGACCCTCGTGCTGCGTTTTCACTGCGACCTGAGTGTCGAGCAGACCGCCCGCACACTCGGCTGCTCCACCGGAACAGTCAAGAGCCAGACCGCCCGCGGCTTAGCCACCCTGCGCTCGACACTCGGCGCGCAGGACCCTCGTGTAGCGCAGACGGAGGAGTACTGATGGACACCAGGAACCTGTTCGACGAGCTGGCACGCCAGGAGCAGCCGCCTATGTCGGTGCGGGTGGACCAGGCCATCGCCGCCGGACGCGCGACACGCCGCCGCCGGGTCGGCGTCACCGCGATCTCGGCACTGTCGGTGTGCCTGGCCGTCACAGTGACCTGGCTCGCTCTCCCGCAACTGGGACAGCGCGATGGCGTTGCCCTCGCCGTGCCCACCGGACCGTCTGCCGTGCCCACTGGACCGTCTGCCGTGCCCACTGGACCGTCTGCCGTGCCCACTGGACCGTCTGCCGTGCCCACTGGACCGTCTGCCGTGCCCACTGGACCGTCTGCCGTGCCCACTGGACCGTCTGCCGTGGCCAAGACGGAGCCGTCCGGTGCGGGGTTCAAGAAGTTGAAGAAGAAGTACCCACCCATCGGGAAGATCGCCTCCATACCGGAGATACCGATCTGGATGTGGCTGGGCCGGCAGTCAACCGCCGGCGCGGAAGGTGTTGTCCTGTGCGACGCGTGGGATTCGCGCGGCGCTACTTGCGCCGGGTTTCCTCCGCTCAATGCCAAGGAGTTCGCTCGCTCACAGGGCTTTACGTCGGGCATTCTGGACGCGAAGCAGGTGCGAGCCCTCCATCCCGATGCCACCGCGGAGCAGCTGCGCAGACTCATTGATGAACAGGAGCGCGTGAACGCCCTCGGAAAGATCTTCTTCGGCATCGCCAGGGCCGAGGTTCACGGGATCACGGCGGTCACCACGGATGGGCGCGAAATCACCGGAAGCGTCGTGCGGAGCGTCGGAGCCGGGCTCGGAGTCTGGGCTGTGAAATTCCCTTCCGACGTCACAACGGCAGCGCTTGTCTTCACTGGCGCGAACGGGAAGACCCTTCAACGCATCTGACCCGGTTGACGCTCAAACCCGGTGTCCGGTGTGGCCAGGCCCTCGGACGGAGTCCTGTAAGCGGAGATCGAACAGATCGCCCGCCGCTCCTATGAGGGCCACATCCGCCTCCACCCACTCAGCGTGGCATGGCCTGACGGCACTGGTTCGCCCCTCGCCGAACCCGAGCCCGGCCCGGACGGCCTCTCCGACATCATGGCGCGCCTCCACCGCCTCTACCTCCCATCGGCCCCAGGCGGGTGCGTCATGATCGGAGCTGCACATGAACCGCCGAGACCGGGGCATGTGACGGCGAGGTGCCCAGCTGCCGACTTCTCTGTGGTGTCCTCTTGGGCATATTGATCCAGACCAGGCCGGATCCAATGCCTGGATCTGCGACACCCGGACGAGGACCTGCCTGCCGACTTTGAGTCACGCCGCGCCGAGCACTACCGCGAGCGGCCGCTGGATCAACGAGGCCCCGGCGGAACACATGGAGTTGCCCCGGTTCGATAGACACATCAGGGCTTGCGACTACGCGGCAGCATAGTCGAGGTCTTGGGCGTTGTGGAGCGCGTGTCGGCGTTCGTATGCAACGGGGCTGAGCTGGCCGTTGGCGGAGTGCCGGCGGCGCGGGTTGTAGAAGCCCTCGATATAGCTGAACAGGGCACGCTCGGCTTCTGACCTGGCGCGGAAGGTCCGCCGGTCGATCAGCTCACACTCCAGCGAGGCGAAGAAGCTCTCGGTGATCGCATTGTCGGAGCAGGTCCCGGTACGGCCCGTCGATAGGCGGACGCCGGCCTGCTCACACCGCTGACCGAAGGCGACAGACGTGTATTGCTTGGGCCCTTGTCGCTGTGGTGAATCACCCCCGCCCGCGGGCGACGCCGGTGTGGCGCCATCGCCGGCGCGTCGGTCACCAACTCGGTGCGCATGTGCTCGGCCATCGCCCAGCCGACGATCCGGCGAGAGAACACATCCAGCACCACCGCCAGATAGACGAAGCCCTCCCAGGTCGGCACATACGTGATGTCAGCGGTCCGGACCCGGTCCGGCTCAGCCGCGGTGAACTGGCGTTTGACCAGGTCCGAGGCGGCCGTGGCGCGCTTGTCGGCGATGGTGGTGCGACATCCCTTCCGCCGGCTCACCCCGGCCGGCCCGACAGCGCGCATCAGCCGGGCCACCCGCTTGCGGCCCACCCGGGCCCCATCCAGCTCGCGCAGGCCGGCGTGGATGCGCGGCGCCCCATAGATCTCATCGCAGGCCTGGTGATGCGCCCGGATCCGCTCGGTCAGCTCGGCGTCGCGGTGGGCTCGAGCCGATGGGCCGCGCCGCTGCCGGGCCACCCAGGCGTAGTAGCCCTGGCGCGACACACCCAGCACCCGGGCCAGCAGGGAGACCTCGTGGTGGTCCTTCTCCGCATGAATCAGCCGGAACTTCATCTCGGCAGATCCGTCTCCCGTGCGAAGAAGACCGCGGCCTTACGCAAGATCTCCTTCTCCTCGCGGAGAATCTTGTTCTCGCGTCGCAGGCGGGCCAGCTCATCCTTCTCAGCACTGGTCAGCACGTCTTGGCGGCGGCCGTCATCCAGATCGGCCTGGCGCACCCAGGTACGGATCGACTGCGCGGACGGCTGGAACTCCTTGGCCGGCTCCTCCGGCGTCCGCCCGGCGCGCACCAGCTCCACCATCTGCCGGCGAAACTCCGGCGGATAGCTGTTCGGCACAGCAGACTCCTTCTTGGGAACCAGGGTTCCTCAGAGATCAGGTGTCCACCAAACCGGGCCAACTCCACCGTTGCGCGGCGGAGCTCACCCGCGATCCACGCTGTGCCTTCGTCCAGTCGCTCATCGCCGCCCCCTGCCACCGGCCTCACTCTTCGACGCTGGTTGCCCCACCTTAAGAGTGGGACGGGGACATTGTTTCCCCAGGCCGGACGGTGCACAACAAAACGCGCGTCCGTAAATGTAGGGGCATGCTTGCCGCTGACGGTTCCTCGCAGAAGCAATTACTTCCGTGCGAGAAGCCGCCGGTCTTCAGTCGGTGGCGGCATTTGGTCACGCGGTGTCACGATGACCAACCGCTCTAAAGTCGGCTCTTGACAGAAAGACGGAGGGTGGATGCTCCACAAGATCATGCGCACTGCGAACAGGCTTGCGGTGTCACTCGCGCTGCTTGTGCCTTTGGCGGTGCCCCTTCATCCGCATGTTCCTAAACGCGGCCCAGGCCGCACTTCATCGGGACGTAGCTCTCTGGATCTGCCGGACCGGTCGCCACTCCCGCCCCAGCACGCGAACGGCTCGGCCGGCCGAGCCGTCGTCGGCGTCGCCGGACTGGCCAAGTCGATCTCCGCCTCATTGGCCTCACACGTGCGGGGCACGTCACGAGGAGCGGTTGTCGTGGGGTCCGTGACCGCGCTGCTTCTCGGCATCCCCCACGTGGCAGAAGCCATCACGATGCCGTCCGGTGTTTCCAAGGCCAGGGAGGCGACCGCGACACAGCTTGTCGCCGAACGGCCTGATCGGGTCTCCGCAGCGCTCACCGCGCGTCTGCAGAACAACCGCGTGCTGGTCGCGGACGAGACCACCGAGAGCACCAGCACGTACGTCAATCCTGACGGGACCCTCACGCTGGAGGCGTCCAGCGGTCCCTCTCGGATCAAACAGGGGGATAAGTGGACGCCGATCGACACCACCTTGGTGTCGATCGGCGGAGTGCTCAAGCCGCGCGCAGCGTTCGGTGGGCTGGAGATCTCCGGCGGCGGTGATCAGAAGCCGCTGGTGAAGCTGGTCCCCGGCGAGAACCTGGACTTCGCGCTGTTCGCACCAGCGAAACTTCCTACCCCGGTGGTACAGGGAGACAAGGCCGTCTTTCCCGACGCGGCGGGCCCGGGTGCCGACATCGTCGTCACGTCGCTGCCCACGGGTGTTCAGCACGATGTCGTGCTCCGGCAGCGGCCCACCGGCCCTGTCGAGTACCGGTTCCCCATGAAGAGCACGGGCCTGTCCTTGTCCGAAACTGAGGAGGGCGCGCTCCAGATTACGGCCGGCAAGGGGAAAGTGCTTGCGGCGGCGCCCCGGCCCTTCATGTTCGATGCCGAGCCCGCTTCGGCTTTGACGAAGACCTCTACCTCTCGCCGAGCCGCGAAGATCGGTGATATCGACGTGCGCGTCGCTGGGGAAGAAGGCAGGCAGGAGATGGTGCTCCGGCCCGACCCGGACTTTCTCCAGGACCCCACGACGACCTACCCGGTCACGGTGGACCCGGCGATCACCCTTCCGCTGGGAGCTGGCCGGACCATCCTCTCGCGCTGCCCTGACGGCAACTTGTTCATGGAGTTCACGATCAAGGTCGGCATGAACAATTGGGAGTGTCCCGCGAACCCGAGCAGAAAGATCTTCTCCCGGTCACTACTCGCCTTCGACACCAGCTCGCTCGCCGGGCAGGATGTGATGAACGCGCGCCTTGAGATGGTCGCCGACCTGTGGAACTGCCCGACCGGACAGCAGTTGAAGGTTCAGCGCATCATTGACCCATGGAGCACGGCCGCAGTGTTCTGGAACAACCAGCCCGCAGTGACGGCCGACGGCGCGGTTACCTCCTCCCCACCGGCGATCTGCACTCCGGCCTCGGCGCCCGCCGCCGACGTGCCCTGGAGCATCCCGGTCACCGACATCGCCAAGGCGTGGGCGACAGGCGCCCAAGGACACGGGCTGATGCTCCAGGCCGCCATTGAGGACAGGTCAAGACCCACGTTCACCTGGGACTTCCACCAGCCTGGCCAGCCCAAGCTGGTCGTAACAGTCGGTGCCACACCGTGGGTTGAACACCTGCGAACCGTGCCCGTGGCCAGCCCGACCCGCGACCTGGAGTCAGCGGCGGGCCAGGAACCGAAGATCGCCGGACGCCTTTTCACCACCACCACCCGGCCCACGTTGCACAGCGGTGTCCGCGGAACGGGGGCGAGGCTGCGAGCGGACTTCGAGATCGAGCACGACCCGGCCTTCAGCGGCCAGGGAAGCGGCCTCATCTGGTCGGGCAGCGCGGACGACGTGCCCGCCGGAGAGGTGGCGAAGCTCACCGTCCCTGAAGGAACGCTGCAGGACGGGTGGCGGATCCGCTGGCGCAGCCGGGCTGTGGATGGGGATCTTGAATCGGCCTGGTCGCAATGGCAACCCATAGGCATCGACGCGACTCGGCCCGCGGAGCCGCGAGTGTGGTGCGCCGGAGCATCCGCTGAAGGAACATGGGTGCGGCGGACGGAGATGAACTGCACCTTCGAATCGCCCTCGAGGGACGTCACGGAGTATCTGTGGGAATTCGATAACCCTGTACCCACCAAAATCCAGGAGGCGGGCTACTGGGAAGACTTCCTGGGTGAGACCAAGACCATCAAGCAGGACCTTACCGACGGCTGGCACACACTGTATGTGCGCACGCGTGACAAGGCGCACAACCTGTCGGACGTTGTGGCATACAGTGTGGGCATCGGCCCCGGTGGTCTTGTGACGGCGCAGAAGCAGACCCAGACGCACCGTACGGTGACTCTCGACGCGGCGGCTCCATCGAGTCGTAACGCGGTTACTTACATATATTCGACGAGCACCCTGCCGTGGGCGGTGTGGAGCGATGTTCCCACTCAGGACGTCTTCGCGCCGGGGAGCGATACGCCGATCGATTCCTGGCCTCAGGTCCGCACCGATACGTCGAAGAACTTCAGTGCCCTGGTCTGGGATCTGGCCAAAACTCTGAAAGAAAGCCAAGAGCCCGAGGGCCTCATTTACCTTCGGGCCTGCTTTATGGGTGGCACAGAGGCGGCGGAATGCTCTGAACCGCTCGGGGTCTCGCTCAGCCGATCCGCCATCAGCGACAGCCATGCCATCAGTGACATCGGTCCCGGCTCCGTGGCGCACCTCAACGGAGACTTCGCTCTGAAGAGTACCGACGCCTCCGCCTTCGGCGTTCAGATGACGCGTACTCATCGATCGCTCAATCCAGCATTCGAGTCGTCGGTTCCGTACGAGTCCCGAGTCTTCGGCCCCGGTTGGCAGGCGGGCTTCCCCTCAGCTCCCTCATGGGTGTCCTCCTATGTCCCGTCGGACGGCAGCCAAAAGGGCTGGATCCAGCTGATCGGCCCGGACGGGTCCACCTACACGTACACCAAGAAGGGCACGGTCTACAGCGGAATCGGTGATGCCGCGGACGGCACCTCCATTTCCGTGACGAATGAAGAACTGACCGTCACGGATCGCGCCGGGGCGCGGACCACGTATGTGAAAATCCACGGAAGCTGGGTGGTCGCCCGCACCGAAGGGCCGGCGGCCGAATCCGCGGTGACCTATTTCCGGGATTCCAAGGCCAGGATCACCCGGATCCTGACTCCGACGGCTGCCGGCGTACAATGTGGCGCGACACTCACGCCGGGCTGCCGGGCGCTTGAGCTGTCATACGCCACTGCGACGACTGCGACGGGAGTGTCCTCCGGCTGGGGTGACTTCCGAGACCAGGTGAAAAGCGTGTCGTTGACGGCCTTCGATCCGCAGACCGGGGCCATGAAGACCGTTGGTCTCGCCACATATTCCTACGACTCCACGGGCCACCTGCGCCAGGTCACTGATCCTCGTACGAATCTCGCCACGGTTTATTACTACACCGGCGAGGGACGGATCTCCCAGATGACGCCTCCGGGGTTGGCACCCTGGCGTATGGAGTACGACGACGCGGGTCGGCTGGCGCACGTACAGCGAGAAGGTGGGGAGATCGATCCCACCTGGGCGGTGGCCTATGACGTTCCCATTGGCGGATCGGGTGCGCCTGTCGATCTCACGGTCGCGCGGACGGCGAAGTGGGGGCAGGTCGTCGACCTGCCTGTCACCGGAAGGTCGCTCTTCCCGGCCTCGCATGTCCCTCCGCGTGGCGCTGGAGGGGTCTACAGTCCAACGGCGGCGGATTGGGAGTACGCGTCGATTGTCTACAGTGACGTGAACGGCCGAGCCGTCAACACAGCGAAATATGGCGCAGGAGCATGGCAGATCAGCGCCACCAGATACGACGAGAAAAGCAACGTCGTTTGGGATCTGACTCCCGGCAACCTGGCGCAGGCGCTGGACCCCACAGTGGATACGGATGTCTACGTCGCCCAGCGCGGCGATAGCGCGGAACGTGCGAATCTGCTCGCCAGCACGTCCACGTACTCCGAGACCAAAGATCTGCTGTCCGCCGAGGGGCCGGTAAGACCGGTACGCCTGGAAGGCGGCGACGTGGTATCGGCTCGCCAGCGGACGACTTATACGTATGACGAAGGCAAGCCGTTGTCTTCGATGGATTATCACCTGGTCACCACCACGAGGATCGAACCGATGGTGGTGGATGGCACGGTCGATCCCGCTGGGTCCGATAAGCAGGTGATCACGATGGCCTACGATCCGATCCAGTCAGGAGACGCTTCAGGCTGGACTCTGCGCAAGGCGACCAGCACTACGACACCCATGCAGGGGCAGGACGCCATCGTCAATCGTGTCCGCTATGACGAAGCCGGTCGCGAGATCGAGCGCCGGGCGCCGGCGTCGGACGGCGGTGATGCCGGAGCGACGATGTTCCGGTATTTCACTGCCGGAGAGCATCCAACGACCGGCTTGTGCGGCAACAAGCCGGAGTGGTCAGGTTGGCCATGTCAGGTAGGCCCCGCGGGTCAACCTGCTGGTAATCCGTTACCAGTCCGGCAGACTACATACACCTATTACGGTGATACGGCGATTCGCACAGAAGTCGCCGGTCAGGTGACACGGACCCTCACCTTCACTCATGACGCGGCTGGGCGCGTGACCAAGTCGCTCGCGCAGGTCACGCCGGCAGATGAGGGTGGGACGGCGGTCCCCGAGACGACCTACGGCTTCGACCCGGCTACCGGCCTGCCCACCGAAACCTCCAGCGCTGGAGGGGATACCGTGAGCCTACGGTATGACAGCTTCGGGCGGGCCGTATCCACAACGGATGCCACCGGAAACGTCTCTGCCGTCACCTTCAACGTGGATGGACAGATCGCCACCACCCATGACGGGAAAGGGCTGATCACCTTCACGTACGACGGCGTCGACGCCGCCGGGAAGACAGAGCATCGCGGCCTCATGACCCGGGTGGACAGCGGAGGAGGAGGCACCTTCACCGGCGCGTACGACCCCGATGGGAGGCTCACGCGCCAGGTCTACCCAGGCGGGCTCACCGGTACAGCACGCTACGACAACACCGGGACCCAAGTCGCGCTGGCCTACACCAAGAACAACGCGTCCTGGCTGAGCTTCGCCGCCACACCAGACAATCATGGACGTGTCGCCAGCCGGCGGGGCCCAGGAGACAGCGGGCAGAATTACGACTACGACGAAGCCGGTCGCCTGGTGCAGGTCACCGACAGCTATGCGGGTACATGCACCACACGCGTATACGGATTTGACGCGAACACCAACCGCACCAGTCTGTCGGCCTATCCAGGCGGTGACAGCGGCCAGTGCACCACGTCTACCACACCCAGTGTGCAGCGATACGACTACGATCAGGCCGATCGTGTCATCAACACGGGCTACAGTTACGACAGTCTCGGACGCACTAGTAACATTCCGGCCACCGACGTGACCGGTACGGGCGCTGTCTCCATCGGCTACTTCACCAACGACCTCGTCGCCTCGCTGACGCAGGACACGCAGTCCACCCGTTTTACGCGGGATCCGCTTGGCCGGGTGAAAAGCATGACGACCGCCGGAGGCTCCCGCCCCGGGACGGTGGTTCATCACTACAGTGGAGCCGAGGACAGTCCGGCGTGGACTACCGAGTTGGATGGCTCCTGGACACGTAACATCGTCGGCCTCGCCGGTATGGCGGCGATTCAGCGGCAGGACGGAAGCATTTCCCTGCAACTGGCCAACATGCATGGAGACATCGTCGCCACAGCCGACACCGATGACACCACCGGAGTGGCCAGTTACTCCGAGCACACCGAATATGGGGTACCCCGCACGTCAAGCGCGGCCGATGATAACCGCTACGGTTGGCTGGGCAGCAGCCAACGAGCTGCCGACTCCATCGGCGGGTTGATTCACATGGGCGTACGCCTCTACAACCCTGCCACCGGGCGTTTCCTGCAAGTCGACCCCAAAATGGGCGGCAGCGCCAATGCGTACGACTACTGCAGTGGCGATCCCATCAACAAGCTGGATCTGGCTGGGACCGACGAATTCCTCGGCGGTCACGGCGAGTGGTCGGACATCACTCACAAGAGGGGATCGGGCGAGGAGGGGGTAATCGAGGCCGGGTATGGCGTCACATGTGCGGTGGTCAAACCCAGCGGAGCATGCATCATAGTGGACTTCGATCTGGAAGTGCACGATTATTATCGCACTCACACACAGAAGAATTCCTATTCAGAAAGCAGAAAAGTCACCATCTGGGTGTGTGATGGTAAGGCCATCAGCGCCAACGCCAGCTGTGGAGGACCGTTGGGGCGCCCGGCGCCGAAACAGATAACGGAAACCAGAAAACGTATCGAAACCATCGTGACCAGCTACCACAAAAAAGTTTCCATTCATACCTGGCGTGCCGGTGGTAAGGTTCTGATGAGGCGCGTCATCGATACGGGCTGGCTGCAGACGGGGCGAAAGGTCTCAAACTCCTATACGGAATGGGTTCGTCCTCACGGACCATACTGACCTTAGGTAGGCGATATCCATAGGAGCAGCGTCTCCTCGACGGAGGCGCTGTTCCTATTGTCATGGGACTTGCCGCCGAGATCGTGACAGCTGCCCTGACCACCCCAGTCGGGTCGGAAGGGCGCAGGCCCAAGGTCGTTCGGGACCGCCGTCTCCGCCCTTGAGGGCGGTGCCAGCCCAGCAGGGAGTCCGTGCCCGCCGCCTGCTATGGCTCCACACAGCCCGAGAGATGCAGCTCGAGGAAGCGTCAGAGTACGATCCGCGAGTCTATGCCCGTGATGTCGTAGTGTGATCGCACGGATTTGTAGCGTTAACACCGATGGGTGGGTCCGAATGTGCTGGGAAAGCCGCGTGACTGAGCGCAAGCCGTACCCGAGCGACTTATCCGACTGAGGTGCCCCTGATCTTCCGGACACGGTGCCAAGTAGGGTGCTGACTGGTCTGGAAGGAAGGGTTCGTGGCGGGGAAGAACTATTCAGAGGAGTTCAAGGACGAGGTCGTCAAGGCCGTCTTGGAC
>NZ_BSRQ01000034.1 GCF_030268685.1 Microtetraspora sp. NBRC 13810 | reverse complement strand
AGCCTCCCCTACAACGCCACCATCGCCCCCGGCGCCACCACCGCCTTCGGCTACCAGGCCACCCGCCCCAACGGCAACACCACCACCCCCGCCGCCTACACCTGCGCCACACCCTGACCCCGTGACGCCCCCGCCCCCGGCCGGTCGTGCTTTCATGGGCCCGACGACGTCGCCGGCCGATGCGAGGGGGAACGGATGATCCGGGTGGAGCGGTCCGGGCGGGTGACCACGGTGGTGATCGACCGGCCCGAGGTGCGCAACGCCGTCGATCCGGAGCACGCCGGGGAGCTGTATGCGGCGTTCGCGGAGTTCGAGGAGGATCCGGGGGCGGACGTGGCGGTGCTCTGGGGCGCGGGGGGCACCTTCTGCGCGGGCGCCGACCTGAAGGCCGTCGCGGCGGGCGGCTTCGACCTGGCGGGTCCGGAGGAGTCCGCGCGGGGGCCCATGGGCCCGACCCGGATGACGACGTCCAAGCTGGTGATCGCGGCGGTCGCCGGGCACGCGGTCGCCGGCGGGCTGGAACTCGCCCTCTGGTGCGACCTGCGGGTGGCCGAGGAGGACGCGGTGTTCGGGGTGTTCAGCCGCCGCTGGGGGGTGCCGCTGATCGACGGCGGCACGGTGCGGCTGCCCCGGCTGGTCGGGCTCGGCCCCGCCCTCGACATGATCATCACGGGCCGTCCGGTGGACGCCGCGGAGGCGGCCCGGCTGGGCCTCGCCAACCGGGTCGTCCCCCGCGGCCAGGCCCGCCGGGCGGCCGAGGAGCTCGCCGCGCGGATCGCGGAGTTCCCGCAGACGGGCCTGCGCCGGGACCGGGCGTCCGCCTACGAACAGGAAGGGCTGCCGCTCGCGGACGCGCTCGCCGGCGAATGGCGGCACGGCCAGGCGTCGCTGGCCGCCGGCGCCCGCGACGGCGCGGCCAGGTTCGTCTCCGGCCACGGCCGCCACGGCGGCTTCGGCGGCTAGTCCCGTCAGGGGCGCACGGCCACCACGTCGTAGGGGGTGTCCGGGGCGGGGGTGGTGGTGAAGCGGGCGTTGGGCAGGTAGAGGCGGCCGCCGTACGCCGCGACGGTGGTGGGGACGTCGAAGCGCGGGTCGGTCAGCCGGGCGACGACCTGGCCGGAGGTGCCGTCCCTGCTCAGTCTCAGCACGGCCACGGTGTTGAGCCGGTTCTGCACGACGTAGAGCAGCCGGCCGTCGAGCAGCAGGCCGTCCCCGTTGACCAGCGTCTCGCCGCCGAGGTTCACCCGCTTCGTCACGCCGGTGGCCGGGTCCACCCTGAACAGGCCGCCGGTGCTGGACTGGACGACGAGCAGCGCCCTGCCGTCGGGCGTCTCGGCGATCCCGTTGGCGTTGATGCCGGCGCCGTACACGAGGTCGCCGGTGAGCGGGACCTGCACGGCGGCGTGCGGCAGGGAGCCGGAGCGGCCGAGGGGCAGCTTGGACAGCACGGGGTTGGTGGAGTCGGTGAAGTAGGCGGCGTCGCCGGTGAGCACCACGTCGTTGACGAACGCGGCGCCGGTGGCCAGCGGGTAGGAGCGCAGGACGGCGCCGGTGCGGGTGTCGATCACCCGGGCGTCTCCGCCGGCGCCGCCCGCGACGAACAGCCGGTGCCTCCGGTCGGTCTTCATGCCGAGCGACGGTGTGCCGGGCCCGGCGTTGACGATCTTTCCCTTTCCGGTGCGCAGGTCGGCCCGGTAGATCGCGCCGGTGGCGCGGGAGCCGAAGAAGGCGGTGGGCCCGGGGCCGATCGCGACGCCCTCGGGCTGGAACCCGGCCGGCAGCGGGAAGGCGGCGGGGAAGTGGGCCCGCGGCGCGGTGCGCGCCTGCGCGGGCGTCCCGATGAGGGTGACGAGCAGCACGGTCACGGCGATGACGGCGGTGGTCGGTCTCATGTGATCACCCTCACCCGTGCCGCGGCGGAACGGAAGGCCCAGGATGGCGGAGCGATCTCCGGGAAGGTGCCCGGGATGCGAACCGTTGAGACTTCGGTGAGATCGCCGGACGGGCGGGACGAACGGAAAGGCCGGGCAGTGAAAGAGGCGTTGCGGAAACGACGGCGGCGGCTGACCCTGATGGCGCCGACGATCATCCAGTGCGCCGTGGCCGCCGGGCTCGCCTGGATCGTGGCCAGGGACGTGCTCGGGCATCCCCGTCCGTTCTTCGCCCCGATCGCGGTGGTGGTGTGCATCGGCGTGGCCCTCGGCAGGCGGCTGCGCCGGCTGGTGGAGCTGGTCGTGGGGGTCAGCCTGGGAGTGGGCGTCGGGGACCTGCTCATCTCGCAGATCGGCGGCGGCGCCTGGCAGATCACCCTCGTGGTCGCGCTGGCCATGGGCGTGGCGGTCTTCCTGGACAGCGGCTCGGTGATGACGTTGCAGGCGGGGTCGTCCGCCGTGCTGGTGGCGACCCTGCTGCCGCCGGGCGGCACCGGCGGCGTGGACCGGATGGTGGACACGCTCGTCGGCGGCTGCCTGGGCATCGCGGCGGTCGCGCTGCTGCCGGTGAGCCCGGCCGCGATCGCGCACCGCTACGCCTCGGCGGTGTTCGAGGCCCTGGCGACCGCGCTGGAGGACACGGCGGAGGCCATCGAGCGGTCCGACGTCGCACTGGCCTCGGCCGCGCTGCGCGAGGTGCGCGGCACCCAGCCGGTGGTGGACGAGCTCCTCCAGGCGCTCAAGGCCGGGCGGGAGATCGCCACCATCTCGCCGTTGCAGTGGCGGCGGCGGCGCGGGCTCGTCCGGTACGAGACCGCGGGCACCCGGCTGGACCTCGCGCTGCGCAACACCCGGGTGCTGGCCCGGCGGACCATCGTGGCGCTGGACGCGGGCGCGCCCATGCCGCCCGGCCTGCCCGGCGTGCTGCGCGAGCTGGCCGGCGCCACCCGGCTGCTGGACGAGGAGCTGTCCGGCGGGCGCGAGCCGAAGGCGGCCCGGGCCAGGGTGCTCGGCGCCGTCCCGGAGCTGGGCGACGATCCCGGCGAGCCCGGCGGTTTCTCGGCCGACGTGATGACGGCCCAGGTGCGGTCGATCGCCGTGGACCTGCTCCAGGCGACGGGCATGGACCGCGACGCCTCCAGGGCCGCGCTGCCGCCCCGGGTCTGAATTTTTGCGGTTACCCTAGGGAACGCCGGTTCTCTCCGCGAGGCACGAACGAGGGTGATGAGGTGGATCGGGAGGCGGCGCGGGATCTCGCGCTCGACGCGGCGGAGGAGCTGTTCTACAGCCGGGGCATCCAGGCCGTCGGCATGGACGACATCCGCGGCCTCTCCGGGGTGTCGCTCAAGCGGCTCTACCAGCTCTTCGCCACCAAGGAGCTCCTCGTCGAGGCCTACCTCGAACGCCGTGACGTGAGCTGGCGGCGGCGGCTGGCCCGGCACGTCGAGGCGTTCGAGGACCCCGGGGAGCGGATCCTCGCGGTGTTCGACTGGCTCGGCCTGTGGTTCGGCGAGCCCGCCTTCCGCGGCTGCGCGTGGATCAACTCCTACGGCGAGCTGGGCGCCACCTCCGCCACCATCGCCGCCCAGGCCCGCAAGCACAAGCTGGCCTTCAGGCGCTATCTGCGCGAGCTGACCGCCGCCGCCGGCCTGCCCGAGCCGCTCGCCGACCAGCTCCTCCTGCTGGCCGAGGGCGCCATGGTCACCGCCGGCATCTTCGCCACCCCCGCCCCGGCCGCCCAGGCCAGGGCGGCGGCCGTCCAGCTCCTCGCCGCCGCCGGGCGGGCCCGCCCGGCGGTGCCCGCCGAGTGAGGCGGGCGCTCCCGCCGGTCCGGGGCACCGGGCGGCCGGACGGCGGGGAGCCGTCCGGCCGGGATGCGGCGCGGCCGGGGACTACCTCTGCTGGAGGGTGACGGTGGCGGTGCGGGCGACGCCGTTCACCTTGACGGTGAGCGTCACCTGGCCGCCGCGCAGGGCGGTGAGCGTGCCGGTCCGCGGGTCGAACGCGGCGATGTCGCGCCGGTCGGCCCCGTCCCGGTCCCCGATGTGCAGGTTGGACGAGCCCGACCAGTCGGCCGAGACAGGGTGGGCGACGGGCACCTGGCGGGCGCCCTGGGTGACGGTGGCGGTGACCCGTGCGGGCGTGCCGACCTTGACCGGGCCGGGCACGGCGAGGGTCAGCTCGTCGACGTGCGGGCGGACCTGCGCGCCGATCCACGACGGGGCGTCGGCGAACGGGTTGCGCCGCACCTGCTCCGCCTCCTGCTCCGAGACCGGGTCGACGCCCCACAGCGACCAGCCGGTGAAGCCGCCGTCATCCGCCGCGGCGGACGGCGTCTTGGCCGAGTTGCCGTTGATGAAGTACGGCACGGCGTCGATCCGGGAGGCGTCGAACGTGCCGACGTGGGCGCCGATGAACGCCGCGCCCTTGCCGGTGGTGCGCTGGAAGTCGGCGAGCCAGCCCTCGACCAGCGCGGCCTCCTTGCGGTCGCCGAGCTGGCTGGCCTTCACCGGCATCGGGTCGCGCGGCGGCACGTGGAACACGACCACCACCGAGCCGATCTTCGGGTCCTTCGCCGCCCGGTCGAGCCGCTCGCGCAGCATGGCCATCTGCTCGAAGCCGCCGCCGCGCAGGTTGAGCCGCGAGGTGTCCAGCGTGACGAACCGGGTCCCGTTGTGGTCGAAGCTGGTGTACGGGTCGCCGAACGCCGCCTCGAAGTTGCCGATGTCCCCGCCCATGACCTCGTGGTTGCCGGGCACGTAGTGGTAGGGCAGGGCGCCGCCCAGTTCCTCGTCCAGCACCTTCCTGGCCAGCGCGAAGTCCTCGGGCGAGGCCTCGTCCACCAGGTCGCCCGCGATGATCAGGAAGTCCGGGCGGGCGGCCCTGATCTCACGGAGCGTGCGGCGGGCGTTCGCGACCAGGTCGCTGTCCGGGTTCCTGGCCACGAACTGCGCGTCCGACATGACCGCGAACCGCCACGACTTGGCGGCGATCTCGGCGCCCGGCCGTACGACGGGGTCGGCGACCTTCTCCTGTTCCGGCGCGTTCACCGTCGGGGACACCTTGGCCACCAGGCCGTCGACGAGGATCTCGTTGGTGTAGGACTGGTCGGCCTTGGTCTCGGCGACGTAGAACCGGCGCAGCCTGAGCGGGTAGCTCACGCCGGGCGGCACGGCGAACTCGACGTACCGCCAGCCGGTCCAGGTCAGGTAGGGGCCGCGGAGGATCTGCGACTGGCCCTGGGAGTCGTAGAACTCCAGGCTCGGCCACTCGCCCCTGCCGGTGGAGTTGATCCACAGGCCGAACGCCTGCGGCTGGCCGGGCACGGTGATCTGCTGGGGCGGGCTGGCGTAGGCGGCCCTGGTCGCGGTGGACTGGGTGAAGTCGTAGGAGAGCCGCAGGCCGCCGCCGCTCTGCCCGGGGGCGGCGCCGAGCGAGCCGGTGGCCCGCGCCGAGGCGAAGGTCCACGAGGCGGCGTCGTCGAAGGCGGCGACGGGGACCTCCTCCAGGCCGACGGTCACCGGGACGGCGGTCGTCTTCCCGCCGGCCGTGACGGTCACCAGGCCGGATCCGACGTCCTTCTTCGCCTTGACGGTGAAGAAGCCCTGCGCGGTGGCGGTCACGTCCATCAGCGTGCGGTCGTAGTCGAGTCGCACGTCGGCGGGCTCGATGGGCGCCGTGTTGCCGTTGCGGTCGTAGCCGACGACGCCGAAGGTGCCGGTGCCGTCCGCGCCGCCGAGGCCGACCCGGTCGGTGGTGCCGCCGATCCGGGCGAGGGGCTGCAGGACCGTCAGGTCGATGTCGCCCCTGGCGCCGCCGCGCTGGGCGGTGACGGTGACCTTGCCGGGCAGGAGGGCGTGGAAGGTGCCGTCGCGGTCCACCCGGCCGTTCAGCAGCCCGCCGGCCCGCCAGGTGGGGGCGCCGGACGCGGGGCCGTACGTCTCGTCGTAGCCGGCCGCGGTGAGCTCGCGGGTCAGGCCGGGGAAGACGCGGTCGGGGCGTCCGCCGGTGACCGGGCCGACGCCGGGCGCCCTGGCCGGGTCGCTCGCGGTCTCCACCCAGAAGCCCTTGAGCCTGCCGCTGCCGGGCGCGGCGTAGAGGGCGAGGCCGTTGGGCACGTGCCGCTCGGCGCCGTCGGACGG
The DNA here is from genome assembly GCF_030268685.1 of Microtetraspora sp. NBRC 13810. Lineage (GTDB taxonomy): Bacteria > Actinomycetota > Actinomycetes > Streptosporangiales > Streptosporangiaceae > BSRQ01. The sequence continues at coordinate 55,574 of NZ_BSRQ01000034.1, read as the reverse complement.
GCTGTTCTCCACCTGGGCGTCGGCCGAGCCGGGCTCGCGGGCGAGCATGGTGGAGGAGCCGCCGCCGTCGAGGTTGAGGGCGTTGCGCGCCCCGAGGCCGGCCATCATCCGGCCGAGTTCGGCGAGCGTGACGCCGCGGCTGTCCGCCTGCCTGCCGTCGACGGTGAGCATGTACATCTTGCGGCCGTCGGCGGAGAAGCCGAGGGCGGTGCGCGGCGCGGCGGCGGGGTCGCCGTTCGGCTGCGGGACGCCGTCCCTGACGATGACCGCGCTGCCGCCGATGGCCGCCTTCACCGCTTCGCCGTCGGACGCCTTCGGCGCGTACCGCACGTCGACGCGGTCGCCGGGCCTGAGCGCGGCGAGCGGGGCGGCGCCGGCGTCCCTGCCGAGCAGGATCGTGGTGCCGGCCGGGATCGGGCCGGCGCCGGCGGCGGTGCGCACCTCGGCGACGACGCCGTCCTTGAGCACGACCTCGGCGACGACGACGGCGCCGTCCACCGCGCGGGTGCGGGTGTAGGAGCCCCACAGCGGGGTGAACAGCCCGACTCCGCCGGCCTGGACGAGCTGGTTGAACTGCGTCAGCTTGATGGGGGCGCCGCCGGCGGGGGTCGCGGTGCCGTCGAAGGTCATCTGGAGCACCCGGCCGATGCCCTCGGGGCTGATGGCCACGGCCGCGTTGTGGTTCACGGTCGGCGACTGGACGAGCGCGCCGTTCTGCACGCCGATGCCCTGGGCGGCGCCGGAGTTGTTGATGTCGAAGAAGTCGCCGTTGACCGCGGCGACGGCGCGGGAGCGCCGGGCGGGGCCGGACAGCGGCTCGGTCTTCGACACCTCGCCCGAGTAGACGTAGTCGGCGCTGACGCCGCCGGCGAGGTCGGCGGAGACGGCGTCGGCGCGCAGCCATCCTGCGGCGTCGTAGCGGTCGAAGGAGGTGAGTGTGACGCCGGGGGCGACCGGCCGGGTCTTCGTGGACGTCTCCAGGCTCTGCGCGCCGGGTTCGACGAGCAGGGTGGAGGCGGCCGGGTAGGACGACGCCCTGGGGGCGTCCTCCGCGATGGTGGAGGGTGGGGCGGGTTCGGCCAGCGCGGGCCCGGCGGCGGCGCCGGAGGCCAGCAGGAGGGCAAGCGCGACCACGCCCAGGGGGCGGAGACCATGGTTCACGACCGAACCTAACCGCGCGCTGGTTACATCCTTCAAGACCTAAAGGTGTACCGAAAGGAAATTTCATCCGCCGCCGGGAGGAGAACCACCTGGAGGATCGGCCATGGGAGGCGGCACATGCTGTGCGAACCTCCATGGCGGGATGCCACCGGACGATGGTTGGCTACCGGCATGACATTCACGCCTGCAACCCTGCGGACATCCGTGCCCGCACGTGAGGCGCGGGCCGTGCGCGTGCCGGCGGGACGGCGGGTGAGCGTCGTCGACGTCGAAGGCGGGCAGGTGGGCGACCTCTTCGCGTTCGCCGCCGCCGACCCGGCCGAGCACCTGAGCGCCGCGCACACCCGCGCCTCGACCGGGCGGCTCTTCCCCGCGATCGGGGAGGAGTTCGTCACCGACCGCCGCCGCCCGATCCTCGGCCTCGTGGCCGACACCTCCCCCGGCGCGCACGACATGCTGATCGCGGCCTGCGATCCGGCCCGCTACGCGCTGCTCGGCGCGGAGAGGCCGCACCGGTCGTGCGCGGAGAACCTGCGCGAGTCGCTCGCCGGGCTGGGCCTCGCCGTACCCGTGACACCGCAGCCGGTGAACGTGTTCATGCGCATCCCGGTGGCCGGGGACGGGCGGCTGAGCTGGCTGCCCGCCGTCTCCCAGCCCGGAGACTCGATCACCTTCGAGGCGCTGATGGACTGCCTCCTGGTGGTCTCCGCCTGCCCGCAGGACCTCGTGCAGATCAACGGCGGCGACCCGACACCGCTGGCGATCGACCTTCCCCAAGCCGCGCCCGACAAGGAGTGACCCGATGACCACCTCAGCAGTCCCCGCCACGCACCCGGCGCTGCGGCCCGCGCGGATCGGCGGCCTGGAGATCGCCAACCGCCTCGCGGTCGCGCCCATGACCCGGGTCTCCGCGACCCCCGGCGGGATCCCCACCGAGGAGATGGCGGACTACTACGCCGCCTTCGCCCGCGGCGGCTTCGCCCTGCTGATCACCGAGGGCACCTACACCGACACCGCCTACAGCCAGGGCTACCTCAACCAGCCGGGCCTCGCCTCCGACGCGCACGTGGCCGGCTGGCGGGAGGTCGTCGGCCGGGTGCACGCCACGGGGGCGCCGATCGTGGCGCAGCTCATGCACGCGGGCGCGATCTCCCAGGGCAACGCTTACCGCGAGGACACCGCGGGCCCCTCGGCCGTCCAGCCCCTCGGCGAGAAGATGTCCGACTACGGCGGGCAGGGTCCCTGGCCGGTCCCCGTCGAGATGGGCGCGGCCGACATCGAGCAGGCGGTCCGCGGCTTCGCCGGGGCGGCGGCCAGGGCGCGCGAGGCGGGCTTCGACGGGGTCGAGGTGCACGGCGCCAACGGGTACCTGCCCGACCAGTTCCTCACCGACTACACCAACCGGCGCTCCGACTCCTACGGCGGACCGGTGGAGAACCGGGTGCGTTTCGCCGCCGAGGTGGTGGCGGCGATCCGCGCCGAGGTGGGCGCCGGGTTCCCGGTCGGGATCCGGCTGTCCCAGGGGAAGGTGAACGACTACGTCTACCGCTGGCCGGGCGGCGCGAAGGACGCGGAGACGATCTTCCGCGCGGTGGCCGGCGCCGGGGCGACCTACCTGCACATCGCCAGCGAGGGCCGGGACTGGATCGAGACGGCACGCCTGGACGACGGCACCACGATCACCGGTCTGGCCCGCCGGGTGACCGGCCTGCCGGTGATCGCCAACGGCGGCATGCACGACCTGGACCAGGCCGCGCAGGTGCTGGCCGACGGCCACGCCGACGTGCTGTCCATCGCCAGGGGCGCCCTCGCCAACCCGGACCTGCCCCGCAGGCTGGCCGGCGGCACGCCGCTGGAGGCGTTCGACCACGGGATGCTGGAGCCGCTGGCGACGCTGAGCAACGCGCGGCGGTGGGCCGGCCGAGGCTGAGGGTCACTCCAGGGCGTCGGCCGCCAGGGCGAGGAAGAGGTCGACGCGGTCCTCGGTGCGGACGACGTCCCTGCCGGTCAGCTCGGCGACCTTGGCCAGCCGGTTGCGCAGGGTGTTGACGTGGACGTGCAGGGCCGCCGCGGTGACCGCCCACTGGCCGTCGTGGTCCAGGAAGGCGCGCAGGGTGGGTTCCAGGTCGCCGCCGCGGCGGGCGTCGTGCTCGCGGAGCGGGGCCAGCAGGTCGCGGGAGAAGGCGCGCAGGGTCCGCGGGTCGGCCGTGCCGAGCAGCAGGCGGTGGGTGCCCAGCTCGGCGAAGGCCCGTACGGCGGGGCCGCCCCGGGTGCGGCGGAGCACCCGGCAGGCGTCCCGTGCCCGCACCAGGGGGCCCCGCAGGCCGGCCGCGTGCGCGGCGATCCCGCCGACCCCGGCGACCGGCCGCCGGCCGGGGAACCGCCCGCCCACCGCCCCGGTCAGCCGCTCCGCCAGCGGGACGAGGTCGCCCTCCGGACGCCGCCAGGACAGCACGACGACGACGTCCTGGGTGCCGCCGGTGACCACGGCGGGCACGCCCTCCGCGGCGAGGAACTCGCCGGCCGTCTCGGCGAGGCCGTCCAGCGTGGCCGCCTCCGCCCCGGCGAAGGCGACCGCGCAGACGGCGAGCGGCCCTCCGGGGTCCACGCCGAACGCGCGCAGCCGGTCGGGCACCTCACCGGCCCGCCGCGCGCCGGACAGCACCATCTCCAGCAGTTCGTCGGCGAAGCGCATCTCGATCGCCTGGACCGCCTGCCGCCTGGCCACCTCCAGGCTGAGGAACCGGGCGGCCTGTTCCAGCGCCTCCCGCTCGGCCCGGTCCAGCGCCGTCAGCGGGCGCAGGCAGACGAGCGCCGCGTCGTCCTCGCCGACCGCGCCCACCGGGAAGAGGGCCGCGGGCCCGGCGGCGCCGAGGTCGGCCTCCAGCGCGGGCGGGCGCCGGGTCAGCCCGGCGGCCACCGCGGCGAGCTGCCCGGCGTCCAGGTCGGCGCCGGCCGCGGCGAGCGGCCTGCCCATCCGGTCGACCACGGCGAGCGGCAGGTCGTGGTCGCGCCTGAGCACGTCCAGCACGCCGGAGGCGCCCGCGCCGCGGGAGATCGCCGTGGCCAGCGCGTCGCCCCGGTGCACCATGCCGATCAGCGTCTCCTGGCGGCGGTCCGCGTACATCGCGGCGACCGCCTCGGAGACGGCGGTGAACGGCACCTCGGCGGAGATCTCCAGCAACGGCAGGCCGGCCTCCGCGCAGGCGGCCACGAGGCCCCGCGGCGTGCGCGGCACGGCCGCCCGGAGCCCGAACACGATGCCCGCCGCGTTCGCCCGCCGTACGCCGGACACGAAGGCCGCCGGGGTCGTCCGGCCCGCCCACAGGCCGTTGGTGAGCACGAGCTCGCGCTCCCTGACGTACTCGGACGGGTCGGGCAGCTCGGTGTTGTGCACCCAGGCGACGGGCTCGTCCATCGCCCCGGGCGGGCCGGGCACCAGGATCCTGAGCTTCAGCGCCGCGTCCCGCACCAGCGTTGTCAACGTGAACACGCTGTCAATATAGACAGTGAACCGGCCGGTCACTAGAGGATCGTCCAGCGGCTACCCGTCAAGAGGCGGGGCGGGGACGGAGGCGGCGGACCACCCCGACCAGCGGCGCACCTCGACCACGATGTACGGCCCTTCGGGCGGGTGCTCCCGGTAGGGGGCGTACTTCTCGGCCAGCCACCCGGCGGCGGCCGGCGCCTCCGCGCGGACCCGGGCCAGGCCGTCCGCGCGGGCCCACCACAGCCGGGTCCAGTCCTCGTCGTAACGGTCGGCCAGCAGGCAGACCCGCGGCTCGGCGCGGATGTTGCGCAGCCTGGCCAGGGCGGTGGTCTCCTTCGGCTTGTGGTCCACCGCGATCGCCACGGTGTCCCCGCGCACCGCGAAGGAGACCGGCACCAGGTGCGGCGCGCCGTCCGGGGTCACGGTGGCGAGCCTGGCGACCCGCTCCCCCTCGAACGCGCGCCGCGCCTGCTCCGGCCGCATCCTCATGCGCCCAGCGTAGGCGGCCCGGGCAGGCCGTCAGTCGCCCGGGGTCTCCTTGATCTGGGTGACGAGCTGGGTCGGGTTGACGAACCGCAACGCGACGACGAGCAGCACCAGCATGGACATCGTGTACACCACGGCCATCGCGTCCACCTGCTGCTGGGCCCGGATCCCGGCGGCCGACACCGAGTAGTAGAGCGCGACGACCAGCGTCTCGCTGTCCGGCCCGGCGGTGAGGAAGGTCAGCTCGAACATGCCCACCGTGCGCACCAGCACGAGGATGCCCGCCGCGAGCATGCCGGGGACGAGCAGCGGCGCCAGGATCCGGGTGAGCACCGCCCGGGTCGTCGCCCCGCACATGCGCGCCGCCGCCTCGACCTTCGGGTCGATCTGCTCGATGAACGGCGTCATCACCAGGATCACGAACGGAATGGACGGCACCAGGTTGGCCAGTACGACCCCGGTCATCGTCCCGGCCAGATGGAACTTGTAGAGCACCGTGGCCAGCGGGATGCCGTACGTCACCGGGGGGATCATGATGGGCAGCAGGAAGAGCAGGGTGAGCGCCCGCTTGCCCGGGAAGTCCCGCCTGGCCAGCGCGTACGCCGCGGGCACCCCGGCCAGCAGGGAGACCGCGACGACGAGCACGGCCACCTGGAAGGTCACCGCGAGCACCGACGGCAGGTCGAAGTCGGCCCAGGAGGCGCCGTACCAGCGGGTGGTCCAGCCGCCGGGGAGCCAGGTGTCGAACCAGTTCACCGCGAAGGAGTTGACCACGACCGAGCCGACGACCCCGGCCAGGAAGATCAGGAAGAAGGCGACCGTGCCCCAGACCAGCCAGGCGCCGGGCCGCGGCGCGCCCCTCATCCCCTGCCTCCCGACGAACCCCGGTAGAGCGTGGCCCGCCAGCCGAGCACGAGCCCGATGACCACCAGCTCCACCACGCCCATGATCATGGCGATGGCCGAGCCCATCGAGTAGTCGTACTGCTCGAAGGCGGCGTGGTAGGCGGCGATGGAGATCACCCGGGTCTCCCCCGACGGCTCCCCGACCAGGATGGCCGAGGGGAACACCGAGAAGGCGAGCACGAACGACAGGCAGAACGTGATCGCGAGCCCCGGCACCAGCAGCGGGAACGTGATGTGCCGGAACCGCTGCCACCACCCGGCGCCCAGCGTCGCCGCCGCCGACTCCAGCGTCGGGTCGATGCCCCTGAGATAGCTGAGCGTGAGCAGGAAGGCGAACGGGAACCCGGTGATGATCAGCGAGAACAGCACGCCCCAGTAGTTGTGGGTGAGCCGCACCGGCTCGTCGGCGAGCCCGAGGCCGACGACCACCCGGTTGAACCAGCCGGTCGGGCCGAGGAAGGTGAGCAGCCCTTCCGCGGTGAGCACGGTGCCGAGCGTGATCGGCACCACCAGCACCGTGGTGAGCAGCCGCCTGCCGCGGAACCTGCCACGCATCCGGTAGGCGAGCGGCACCGAGACGGCGACGTTGAGCAGCGCGGCCGGCACGCCGAGCCAGAGGGTGGTGGCGATCGTGTCCCGCAGGTAGGCGTCCCCGAAGAACCGCGCGTAGTTCTCGAACACGCCGCCGCCCTGCGGCTGGAAGGACAACTGGAGGCCGTACAGGAACGGGTAGAGGAACAGGGCGGTGATGAACACGGCCGCGGGGAGCAGGAGGAGCAGCATCCGGTCGACCCCGCGTTCGGCCAGCCGGTGCCGCATCGCGACGGGGGCCGGTCCGGCGGGCGCGCCGGGGGTCACGGCGCGAACACCAGGACCCGCTCGGGCGGCACCGACAGCGTCACCCGCTCGCCGGGCGCGAGCCGCGCCGGGGTCTTGACCGACAGCGGGTGCCCGCCGTCGGTGCGCACCTGGGCCGCGCTCTCCCTGCCGTGGTACTCCACCACCTCCACGGTCCCGCTCAGCGTGTTCGCGCCCGCCACCCCGCCCCCTGCTCCGGCGACCGTCCCGGCGACGGTCCCGGTTCCGGCGACCGTTTCGGTGACCGTTTCGGTGACCGTTTCGGTGACCGTGAGGTCCTCGGGCCGGACGCACGCGACAGCCGTACCGGGCAGCTCGCCGCGCCGCACCCCGGTGAGCGCGAGCCCGTCCGCGGCCAGCCGGACGGTACGGCTGTCGCCGCCGACGACCGGCAGCTCGAAGGCGTTGCGGTAACCCATGAACGCGGCGACGAACCGGTTGGCGGGTTCGGTGTAGACCTCCTCCGGGGTGCCCGCCTGCTGCAGGACGCCGTCGCGGAGCACGACCAGGCGGTCGGCCAGGGAGAGGGCCTCCTCCTGGTCGTGTGTCACGTAGATCGTGGTGAGGCCGAGCGTCTGGTGGATGCGGCGGATCTCGGTGCGCATCTCCAGCCGCAGCGCGGCGTCCAGGTTGGACAGCGGCTCGTCCATGAGCACGAGCGGCGGCTCCAGCACGATCGCGCGGGCGATCGCGACCCGCTGCTGCTGCCCGCCGGAGAGCCTGCCGGGCAGCCGGTCGGCGTACTCGCCGAGCTGCACCAGGCGCAGCGCCTCGGCCACCCGCTCCCGGCGCTCGGCGGCGGGCGTCCGGCGCATCCGCAGCCCGAAGGCCACGTTGGCCCGCACCGACATGTGCGGGAAGAGCGCGTAGTTCTGGAAGACCATCCCGAAGCCGCGCTTCTCGGGGGGCAGCGTGTCGATGCGCGTCCCGTCCAGCAGGATGCGGCCCTCGGTGAGCGGGAGCAGCCCGGCCACGCAGTTGAGCGCGGTCGACTTGCCGCAGCCGGAGGGGCCGAGCAGGGCGACGAACTCCCCGCCCTTGATCGTCATGTCCAGCCCGTCGAGCGCCCGCCTGGCGCCGTAGCTGCGGCTGACGCCCTCCAGCCGCAGCTCGGAGATCCTTCCGGAGGCGGCCGGGAGGCTCACCGCTCGTACTTTCCGGCGCCGATCTCGCGGTCCCACCGGTCGAACATCGCGACCTGCGCCGGAGCCGGCAGCGACGTCTCCTTGGGGAACTCCTCGATCCAGGCGTCGTACTCGGGCCTGCCGAACCTGGCGATCACGTCCTGCGACTCCTTGGGCGCCATGTCCAGCGTGACGCCGCTCACCGCAGGGCCGGGGTAGAAGTAGCCGGTGTCGTACGCCTTCGCCTGCTGCCGCGGGGTCAGCATCCATTTGACGAGTTCGAGGTTGGCGGCCACGACGTCCGCGGAGACGCCCTTGGGGATCACCGCGTAGTGGGCGTCGGTGACCCAGTGCATGCCTTCCAGCGGGGTGACCTTGACGCCCTCCGGCACGGTGCCGAGCGCCCTGGGGTTGATGTCCCACCCGGTGGTGCTGGCCACGATGTCCACCGTGCCGGTGCCCAGGTTCTTCATCGTGTCGGTGGTGGTCGTCGGGTAGTAGTCGACGTACCGGCCGAGTTCCTTGAGGTAGGCCCAGGTCTTCGTCCAGCTCGCCGGGTCCTTGGGGTCGCTGTCGCCGAGCAGGTACGGCAGGCCCATCAGGAAGGTGCGGCCGGGGCCGGAGTTGGCCGGGCGGGCGTACTGGAACCGCTTGGGGTTGGCCTTGGCCCACGCCAGGAGCTCCTGGGCGGTGTCCGGCGGGTCGGGCACCTTCTCCGGGTCGTACTCCAGGAGCGGCCCGGACGGGTAGTAGGTGATGACCTGACCCTGTCCCTGGGCGAGCTCCTGCATCTTGGCCGCGGGCTCCAGGTAGGCGGGGGCGCCGAGGCGGGCGGCGTAGTCGTCGGTGCGCAGCCACAGGTTCTGCTCGATGCCGGCGGACAGGCCGTCGGTGCCGGTCAGCACGAGCCCGATCTGGACCCGGCCGGCGCCCTGCTGTGCCTTGATCTTGCCGGCCAGCTCGGGGGCGGTGGCCTTGGTGTAGGTCACCCGGGAGATCACGTCGGGGTGCCGCTGCACGAACTCGTCGATCATCCCCTGGGTGAGCTGGAGGTTGCCGGCCACGTCGATGACGTTGAGGACGACCGGCTCGGCCGGTTTCGCCGGGACGTCAGCGGGCCGGAAGCCGGCGCCGCCGGTCGCGGGTCCGGCATCTGGTGCGCCGCAGGCGGCGAGGCCGACCACGGCGGCCGCGGCGAGTGCGGCGAGACGGGTCTTGGGCATGAGCGTCCCTTTCCGGAGCATGCGGATGAAGGGGTTCAGGTGGGCGCGGGCCCGGTCGAGGCCCGGACGATGAGGGCGGACTCCAGGGCGGGCCTGCGCGTCCCGTCCCGTTCGGCCAGCACGTTGAGCAGGGTGTCCACCGCGGCCCGCCCGGCCTGCTCGCCGCGCAGGTCGACCGTGGTCAGGGCGGGTGTGGCCATCGCGGCGAAGCTGATGTCGTCGCAGCCCACCACGCTCATCCGCGCGGGCACCGGCACGCCGCGCTCGGCGAGCCTGGCCAGCACCCCGAGGGCCATCACGTCGTTGTAGGCGATCACGGCGGTGGCCCCGGCGGCGAGCACCAGGTCGGCGGCCTGCTGGCCGGCCTCGAAGCGCGGCGCGAACGGGCCGAGATGGGTCACCTTCATGCCGTGCCGCTCGGCCCGGCGCAGCCCCTTCCGGCGTTCCCTGTTGGTCCAGGAGCTGCGCGGGCCGTTGAGGTAGGCGGCGTGCCGGTGGCCGAGCGCGGCGAGGTGGTCGACGGCCTGCCGGGTGCCGCCCGCGTTGTCCATGATCACGGATGGCCGGGCGGGCACCGCGCGGTTGATGAAGACGATCGGCACCAGGCCGAGCACCTCCTCCAGTTGCGGCTCGGTCATCCGGGAGGCGCACAGGATGACCCCGTCGACCTGTTTGGCCATGGCGGCGACCAGGCCGGCCTCCTGGGCCCCGTCCTCCTGGGAGTCGGCGAGGAAGACCGCGTGCGCGGCCTCGCGGGCCCGCGCCTGCACGCCTTTCAGCATGCTGGGGAAGAACGGGTTGGTCAGGTCGGGCACGATCACGCCGAGGTTGGCGGTCCTGCCGGTGATCAGCCCCCGCGCCGCCAGGTTGGGCCGGTAGCCCAGCCGTTCCGCGACCGCCCGCACCCGGGCGCGGGTCTCCTCGCGGACCATCTCGGGCGAGGACAGCGCGCGGGACACGGTCGAGACCGACACGCCCGCCGCCTTCGCGACATCCTGGATCGTCACCGCCATCGTCGCACCGCCACCGTTGCTCCTGCCTGGACGCCGGAGGGCCCGATGACGCACATGATGGAATCCTTTTCACAACTCCGTCAATGTCTCGACATATCACGCTTACGTCACGGAAACAGGCATGTCATCGGGCGCATGAAAAGGTTTGCGGGCCACGGCCGGGATGGAGGGTGGGACGGAGATCGTCCTTCGGATGCCGGGAACCCCGGGGCGAATGCAAGCCATTCAACGGACGAACATCACGCAACATGCCGAAAGCGGATAAATCACCAATCTCTGAGCCGATCACCGCTATAAGGCGACAAATGGGATGGCTCTTCGGAGGGGGCGGCGTTTCGGCAGCGTACGGCGGCGGTACGGCGGCGTGCATCGGGCCGGAAACGCGCCTGGCCCCCGCGGAAGGCGGGGGCCAGGCGACGGCGCCGGATGACCGGCACGGTCACATCAGAACCGGGTCACAACGGAACCAGGTCACGTCAGAACCGGGTCGTCTCGGAACCGGGTCGTCTCGGAACCGGGTCGTCTCGGAACCGGGTCGTCTCGGAACCAGGTCACGTCAGGGTCAGCGGACCGCCCTGAGCGCGTCGACGATGCCGCTGCCGTAGAAGCCGTTGCGGCTCTCCCCGCCCTCGCAGGTGTGCGTGGCGGTCACGGTGGTGCCGTTGGCCAGGATCCGGGTGTAGGTGAAGGCGGCCGGGCTGGGGCAGGCCGTCTCGGTCGCGGTGGACCTGAGGACGTTCTCCACGATCCGCGGCGACAGCGTCTTGCCGCCGTGCCGGCGGTCGCGCTCGCCGTACTTGCTGACGATCAGCGCGGCCACGCCGGCGGCGCGCGGCGAGGCCATCGACGTGCCCTGGAGGTACTGGTAGTAGGCGCAGGTCGTGCCCTTGCAGTCACGGACGAGGTACGGGACGTTGGGGGTGCCGTCCGGGTTCAGCTCCCCGCGCGCCTCGGCGAGGGCCCGGGGGTAGGCCGCGAGCGTCGCCCTGGTGACGTCCTGCCTGTTGGTGGCGGTGTCGTAGGTGTCGCCACCGGGGGCCGCCACGTCCACGTAGCCGTTGCCGTAGTCGGAGTAGTAGGACTTGCGCTTGGAGATGCCGGTCGAGGCGACCGAGATCACGTTCTCGCCCTCGCTCGGCAGCGAGACGCAGGACGGCGCGATGGTGCGGTTGTAGGGGGCCTCACCGGGCTCGCTCGCGAAGTCGGGGCTGGAGGGGTCCTGCACCGTCTTCGTGTAGTCGAGGGCGTTGTTGCCCGCGGCCGAGACCAGGGTCACGCCCCTGCGGTGGGCGTAGTCCAGCGCCCGCTGGGTGGCCCGGATGATCGTGGCCTGCTCCAGCCGGTCCGCCGCCGAGTCGGCCGGGTTGTCGGTGCAGTTGAACAGCCACGGGTCGATGTAGTAGCTCATGTTGACCACGTCGACGCCGATGTCGCCTGCGTAGGTCAGCGCGTCGACGCTGGGCTGCAGGAAGAAGTAGCCCGAGTCCTGGCCGGCCCGCAGGTTCACGATCTTGACCTTGGGCGCCACGCCCGCCATGCCGAGCTGGTTGATCGGCGCGGCGATGGACGACGCGACGTGCGTGCCGTGGTCGTTCTCGTCCACGTCGGCGGGGTCGTTGCAGGAGCGGTCCGGCTCCTCCTCACACGGTCCGTCGACGGCGGCGCCGTTCGCGTCGACCGGGATGTCGACGGTGAAGTTGCGGCTCAGCCGGCGGTCGAAGTTCGGTGCGATGTCGGGGTGCGAGCCGTCCACGCCGGTGTCCAGGACACCGACGATCACACCCGGGTCGCCCTGCTCGTACCGGTGCGCGCCGTCGGCGGTGGCGTGGATCTGCTTCATGTCCCACTGGGCCTCGGCCAGCGGCTCGGCCTTCGGTCCCGGCTTGCCCCAGGAGGACCTGGCCTCGGCCCGGTGACCCTCCTTCTCCACCGCCTTGGCCTCGATGGCCTGACGGGCCGCGGCACTGATCCTGGCGCTCTGCGGGGCCTGGCCGATCGACCGGTTGCGGGCGACGCCCTCGATCGCGGCGCTGGCCCGCACCGCGTCCGCGAACCCGGCGTTCGTCGTGGTGATCGTGGCCACGCCGACCGCGGTGTTCTCCTTCAGTACGGTGCCGCCCGCTCCCGTGATGGCCTGCTCGGCCGCCGCGGAGTCGGCGCCCTCCTTGTAGAGGACGACGTACTCGGCCTGCGCCTCGCTCACGGCAGCCGACGGCCCGGCCGCGTCGGCCGGACTCGTGAACGTGCTCACGGCAAGGACTGCCACAGCGCCGATGACGATGCTGCGTTTCACACACACCTCCGTTGTCACGGGATATCCCTGTAAATCTGGAAGCACGATCGCCGAAGATCCAGATGTGCGGAGAATCGCGACCAAGGCGTGACATTAAAGGAGTGGAAGCGCCTCTGTCGCCTTACTCAACGTGTTGCGGTGGAAACAGTGGCCTCGTCATCGGAGGCCGTTTGCCGGTCCGTGGCGGACTCGGTCTCCCGCTCGGCGCGGTGCCGGCGGTAGGAGTGGGCGACGGCCAGCGCCCAGACGACGGCGATGACGGCGTATGAGGCGTTCTGCACGGCGGAGGGGGCGGCGACCCACTCGGCGCGCAGCAGGGTGCGCACGTTGGTCAGGATGATCAGGCCGCCCACCGCGGAACCCAGCATCCGTGGCGGGACGATCCGGACCAGCCAGGCGGCCAGCGGCGCGGCGATCACGCCGCCGAGCAGCAGCACCGCCACCCAGGCCAGGTCGATGCCCTGGGAGCCGAGGCTCACCAGGAAGCCGGCGCTGGCCGCGACGGCGACGAGGAACTCGCTCGCGTCGATGGAACCGATCACCTTGCGGGGCTCCATCCGCCCGCTGGCCAGGATGGCGGGCGTGCCCACCGGCCCCCACCCGCCGCCGCCCGAGGCGTCGATGAACCCGCCGAACAGCCCGAGGGGCACCAGGAAGCGCCGGCGCAGCGGCTTGCCCAGGTTGCCGCGCGGCAGGCCGAAGGCGGTGAACCGGACCAGGATGTAGACGCCGAGCGCCAGCAGGACGAGGGACATGAACGGCGCCGCCGCTTCGGTGGAGAGGCTGGCCAGGAAGGTGGCGCCGGCGAAGGCGCCGATCGCGCCGGGGATGCCGATCTTGACGACGACCTTCCAGTCGACGTTCTTGAAGCGCCAGTGCGCTACCCCGGAGGCGAGGGTCGTCCCGATCTCGGCGAGGTGGATGGTGGCCGAGGCGGCGGCCGGGCTCGCGCCCACGGCCAGCAGCAGGGTCGTCGAGGTCACGCCGTAGGCCATGCCCAGGCTGCCGTCGACGAGCTGCGCCACCAGGCCCACGAGGCCCAGCAGGATGAGCGCACGCACCGGAACATCCCACCTTTCCTACTAAATCGATCGGAATTATGTTCTCCGACGCACCATGCCCACGTCAAGCGCACGCAAATACCGGCCGCCCGGTGGGTCACGTTTGACAGGTGAAAGAGGGCCTGAACCCGCGCCGAACCGCTACAGTTCCTCTCACTGCGGACAGATGAGGAGACATGGCGTGAGCGAGGCACGCAGGGCGTTCGCGGCGGTCAACACGAGCGTGCCCAACATCGCCCGGATCAACGACTACCTCCTCGGCGGCAAGGACAACTTCGCCGCCGACCGCGAGGCCGCGGAGAAACTGCTGGCGATAGCCCCCGAGGTGAGGGACATCGCCAGGGAGGGCCAGGAGTTCCGCCGCCGGGTGGTGCGTCACCTCGTCGGCGAGGGGGTCACGCAGTTCGTCACGATGGGCCCCGGCCTCCCGAACCGGAGCAATGTGCACGAGATCGCGCAGTCGCTCGCGCCGGAGTCCCGGGTGGTCTACGTCGAGAGCGACACGATCGTGCTCTCCCACGCCAGGGCGCTCCTCGCCACCGATCCGCGGACCAAGGTGGTCGAGGGCGGGGTGATGCGCCCGGCCGAACTGCTCGCCGACCCGGCCGTGCGCGGGCTGATCGACCTGGACCGTCCCTTCGCCGTCATGCTCCTCGGCGTCCTGCAGTACATCCCGGACGAGGACGGCCCCGACAAGGCGGTCGCGCACCTGCGTGACGCGCTGCCCGAGGGCGGCCACCTGGTGATCTCACACGTCGCCTTCGACGCCCGCCCGGAGCTCGCGCAGCCGATCGCCGACCTCTACCGCGCCATCCTGAACCGCGGCGGCGACGCCACCCGCACCCGGCCGCAGATCCAGCAGTTCTTCGACGGCCTGGAGATGGTCGAGCCGGGCCTGGTCTACGTCCGCGACTGGCGCCCGGACGTCCCGCCGCACGAGCGCGCGGAGAAGACCTGGATGGTCGGCGGCGTCGCCTGCAAGCCCGCGTCCTGACCGCCGCCGCGGCCCTCGCCCTCGGCCCCCGCGGCTTCGGTCCCCGCGACTTCGGTTCCCGCAGCTTCGCCGTGCGGCCCGCGCCGCGGCCCGCTCATCCGCCGCGTCCTCCGGCCGCCGGTCACCCGACGACGAGCGCCGGGTGCCTCGGGTCGTCGGCGCGTACCACGATGTCCGCGGCGTCCGCCGGCGCGACCTCCTCCTCGTAGCGGGCGTAGGCCGGAAGCGTCCACTTCTGTTCCGGAGCGACCCTGCGGGCGAGCGAGCCGGGCGAGAGCCGCAGATGGATTGTCAGGTCCAGCGGCAGCCACCGCCCGAGCAGGAGGGCGCCGTCCAGCAGGAGCACCCCGCCCGGCGGCACGGTGACGTAGGAGGCGCGGGTGGCCCGGTCGGCGACGGCGTCCCACAGCGCGGGGAGGACGCGGCCGGTGCCGCCCGGGTCCAGCGGGGCGAGCACCTCCCGGATCAGCGCGCCGGTGTCCAGCCAGTCGTCGTAGAAGGCGTCCGGGTCTGTTCTGCCGAACTCGAAGCGCAGGGAGGCCGGGCGCAGGAAGCCGGCGGCGGAGACGCGCAGCACCTCCCTGCCGCGCAGCCGCAGCGGATCGACGAGCGCGTCGGCGAGTTCGTCCGGCCGTGCCGCCGGCGCCCCGTCCACGGCCACCCGCACCCAGGCGTCACGCGGGGCGTCCACGATCCGGTCGGCGAGCTCCTCGGCCAGCAACGCGGGAGAGATCGGGCGTATCTGCACGATCCCATCTTGGCCGACATCTCCCCCGCCGTCCGCCGGGCCTCAGGCGGTGTACGCCGCCTCGCCCGGCCGAGCGGGCGCGCCGCCGTGGGGGTCAGGCGGTTCGCCAGGCCGCCCAGCGGTGCTCCAGGCGGCCCGCCGTACGGCGGAGCGCGCCCCGGAGGGTGGGGGGCGGCGGAAGGGGCGGGTCCTCGGGGGCGGCGTCGTCGTCCGGCAGGTCGTACCAGTGGACGTCGCCGGGGTGGTCCCGCGCCGCCGGCGGGAGGGCGGCGGCGCGGGCGGCGTCGTGCCGGGGTTCTGCCACGGGGATCGCCACCTTTTCGCTCCTCGTCCGGGCGGGAGAAGGCGCCCGGCGATCTTCCCGGAGAGGACGCCGGGCGCTCTTCCTCTGCCGGGGCCGGCCCGGCTGGGCATGACGCTACGACCACACACCGCCGGATGTCAATATTTCCTACCTGCTTTACATGAAAATCTCCCTAGCCGTTTCTTGCGCCAGTGCGGCGTTTCGCTTGCTTTCTCGGGGTGAGGTGGCTGTTGAGAACATTCGAGTGGAACGAACGCTGGAGACGGCTATGGCTACCGACAACCGAGCAGGCGACGGCGGACCCGACAGGACGGCCAAGGACCGGCAGCTCGACGCCTACCGGGTGGACCCTCGCGACACCTACCTCACCACGGACCAGGGCCTGCGCGTATCGGACACCGACAACTCGCTGGCGGCCGGGGCGCGCGGGCCGACGCTGATGGAGGACTTCCACTTCCGGGAGAAGATCACCAGCTTCGACCACGAGCGCATCCCCGAGCGGGTCGTGCACGCCCGGGGCGCGGGGGCGTACGGCTACTTCCAGGTCTATGAGCCGCTGACGGAGTTCACCCGGGCCGACTTCCTGCGCGACCCGGCGGCCAGGACGCCGGTGTTCGTGCGGTTCTCCACGGTGGCCGGGTCGCGCGGGTCGGCGGACACGGTGCGCGACGTGCGCGGGTTCGCGACGAAGTTCTACACCGGCGAGGGCAACTTCGACCTCGTCGGCAACAACATGCCGGTGTTCTTCATCCAGGACGCGATCAAGTTCCCGGACTTCGTGCACGCGGTGAAGCCCGAGCCGCACAACGAGATCCCGCAGGCCGCCTCGGCGCACAACACGCTGTGGGACTTCGTCTCGCTCCAGCCCGAGACGATGCACATGATGATGTGGCTGATGTCGGACCGGGCGCTGCCGCGCAGCTACCGGATGATGCAGGGCTTCGGCGTGCACACCTTCCGGTTCGTGGACCAGAACGGGCGCGGCACGTTCGTGAAGTTCCACTGGAAGCCGCTGCTCGGCACGCACTCGCTGGTGTGGGACGAGGCCCAGAAGATCGCGGGCAAGGACCCCGACTTCAACCGGCGTGACCTGTGGGACTCGATCGAGGCGGGAGTCTTCCCCGAGTACGAGCTGGGGGTGCAGCTGGTGCCGGAGGACAGGGAGTTCGCCTTCGACTTCGACCTGCTCGACGCCACGAAGATCATCCCCGAGGAGCTGGTGCCGGTCCGCCCGATCGGGAAGATGGTGCTCGACCGCAATCCGGAGAACTTCTTCGCCGAGACCGAGCAGGTGGCCTTCCACATCGGCAACGTGGTGCCCGGCATCGACTTCACCAACGACCCGCTGCTCCAGGGCCGGCTGTTCTCCTACCTGGACACCCAGCTCATCCGGCTGGGCGGCCCGAACTTCGCGCAGATCCCGGTCAACCGCCCGGTCGCCCGGGTGCACAACAACCAGCGCGACGGCTACAACCAGCGGCGGGTGCACCAGGGCACCACGTCCTACGCCCCGAACTCGCTCGGCGCGGGCTGCCCGATGGTGGCCGACGCCTCGCACGGCGGCTACGTGCATTACCAGGAGCGGGTCGACGGGGCGAAGATCCGCCGGCGGAGCGAGAGCTTCGGCGACCACTACTCCCAGGCGGAGCTGTTCTGGAACAGCATGTCGGACTGGGAGAAGGAGCACATCGTCGCCGCCTACCGGTTCGAGCTGGGCAAGGTCGAGCACCGGCACATCAGGGTGCGGGTCGTCGCCCACCTCGCGGAGGTGCATCCGGATCTCGCGGCCCGGGTCGCCGAGGGCATCGGCGTGGAGGAGGTCGAGAAGCCGTCCCGCTCGCCGCACGGCGACTCCTCCCCCGCGCTCAGCCAGGCCAACGCGCGACGGGACTCCGTGGCCACCCGCAAGGTCGCGATCCTGGTGGCCGACGGCGTCGACGCCGCCTGCGTGGCGTCACTCAGGGAGACACTCGCCGGGGTCGGGGCGATCCCCGAGGTGCTCGCCGCCTGGGACGGCAAGGTCGAGGGCGCCGGGGGCGAGACCGTCCCGGTGGACCGGGCGATGTCCACGATGGCGTCGGTGCTCTACGACGCCGTGGTGGTGCCGGACGGCGCGGCCAGCACCCGGTCCCTGGCCGGCGACGGCCTGGCCGTGCACTTCGTCGCCGAGGCGTACAAGCACGGCAAGGCGATCGGGCTGCTCGGCAGCGGCGCCGACCTGCTGCGGGCCTCCCGGCTGGAGGCGATGGACGGCGCCGGCGTGGTGCTCCAGGAGGGCCGGGGCGCGGCGGACCAGGCGTTCCTGGACGCCTTCGTGACGGCGCTGGCCCAGCACCGGGTGTGGAGCAGGCCCACGGACCGCGTCCCCGCCTGACCGGTACCGCATGAGGAGAGCGCCGCGCGGACGGATCCGCGCGGCGCTCCGCCGTGCCGTGGCGGCCCTCCCGATGGCCTGCGGGACGGGCCGGCCGGTCATCGGTTCTGCGCCGTGGGCGCATTGCCGCGGATGTGCACCGGGTCGCCGTGCTGGATCACCCGGTAGACCTCGTTGGCCACGTGCAGCGGAATCCGGACGCAGCCGTGCGACGCCGGCCACAGCGGCACCTTGGACGAGCCGTGCACGGCCATGCCGCCGCTGAAGTAGAGCGAGTTGTACATGGAGCCGAGCGGGCCGGTGGTCCAGCCCGGGTCCCTGCGGAAGACCCGGAAGTCGCCCGTCGGCGTGATGGCCGTGCCACAGCGCCCGTTGTCGCAGTAGTGGACCTCCGCGCCGGTGGAGATGTGCGTGACGAGCGCGGGACGGCCGTTGGTGTAGAGGGTCATCAACTGGCGGGTCAGGTCGATCTCCAGCCGCCGCGGGGCGCCCCCCGGCACCAGCGGCCGGATCTTGCGGAACCGGCTGAGCGCGCGCCAGGTGTCGTAGTCCACCCGCCCGCGCGCGCGAAGCCCCTGCGACTTCTGCAGGGCCCACACGGCGAACTCGGTCTCGGTGCCGAAGCGCCCGTTGACGTTGCCCGGGTCGAACCCGAGCCGTTCCAGCCACCGCTGCAGGAGATGGACGTACTGCCCGCGGTCGCCGAAGCGCAGGACGACTCCCCGCTCGGCGGGACGCTGGGCGTCCGGCCCGGCGAGGGCGTCCGGCCCGGCGAGGGCGGGACTCGCCGCGACGGCGGGCAGGGCCCCCACGGAGAGAGCCGCGGAGACGAGGACAAAGGCAAGGGCAAGAGAGCGCTGAACGTTGCTGATCACGAAGTGTTGATTACCCGTTTCCACCGGAAATCTAATGAAGCACACTTCGACGAATCGCAAAGAATCGCCGTCCACCTACACCCACAATTCGGACATATCCAGAAATTGTGCGCGATAAGCGAGAAAGTCGAGTGCAATTAGGAAATGGGGTTCGGGGGCCGTTCGGTGGACTTTTCCATTTGCTTTGGCATCCATTGCTACATCGCTAGACAAATGCACGAGTGACGCCATCGGCCATGGGTATCTCCCTAGCTGACCCGCTATTGCGGAGTATTAGTCGAGTCGGTCCCCCGGGATCGTGAATGACATGGGAATCAAATGACTTCTCACATCAAGAAATGGGCGCCCGGGCTTCGTTCCGGTATGCGCACTCTGGCTGTGGCCGTCACCACGACGGTGGCGGGAGCCGGTCTCGCGGCGTCGTTCCAGACTGCCACCAACGCCGAAGCCGTCGCAGTCAACACGTCCACGGCCGTCCAGCAGATCGTCCTCGGCGAGAAGCCGCTTCTGGGCTGCCGCAACTGCCATCGGCGGTGCCACCGTCACCACCATCACCACCGGCACTGCCACGGCCACCACCACCGGCACCACCACCACCACCATCACCACCACCGTGGACACTTCTTCCACCACGTCGAGGCCTGCGTCCACGTGCACGGCTGCCACGACGTCAACATCCACCGGGACCACCACCGGGACGACCACCACGACCACCGTCCCATCGTGATCCAGGGCCCCCCCGGACCGCAGGGCCCTGCGGGTCCGCGCGGTGCGGCCGCCCCGTCCCACCACCACACCTGGCCGAAGCACCACGACACGTGGCCGAAGCACGAGAACAACGACTCCGAGGACGACAGCTGGCTGTGGGGCCTCACCCGCCAGGCGCCGACCTCCTGAACCAGATTACGACGCGTCACGGAATTTCCCCGAGAACCGGCGCGGGCCGGATTTCCTTGAGCCGCCCTCGCTGAACCAACCCGCCGAAAGAGCCTCATCCGAGGCCTGACGATATGCCGAGAGTGCCGTGTCCGGGATCCACCGGGCACGGCACTCCCGCGTCCGGCGCCTTCGGGAATCTCCCGCCGCCGCCGGTGTTGGACATCGGTGTGAGCAGCGCATCGCGGGGCACGCGGTTCTCCATCCTCGACCGTTCGCTCGTCCGGCGCGGGCAGGCGCACGCCGAGGCGATCCGC
This sequence comes from Microtetraspora sp. NBRC 13810, assembly GCF_030268685.1. GTDB lineage: Bacteria > Actinomycetota > Actinomycetes > Streptosporangiales > Streptosporangiaceae > BSRQ01. The sequence goes on along the minus strand of NZ_BSRQ01000034.1, from coordinate 35,472 downwards.
GACACCGTGCGTTTCGCCCGGGACGCGGAGGAGCTGGGTTATCACCGCTTCTGGGTGTCGGAGCATCACAGCGTGCCGGGAGTGGCGGGTTCGGCTCCCACGGTGCTGGCCGCGGCGGTCGCCGCGGCGACCTCGGTGATCAGGGTCGGCACCGGCGGGGTGATGCTGCCCAACCATCGGCCGCTGGTCGTCGCCGAGCAGTTCGGCGTGCTGGAGGCGCTGCATCCGGGGCGCATCGACATGGGCCTCGGCCGTTCGCTCGGCTTCACCGGCGGCGTACGGCGGGCCCTGGGACACGACGGACGCAACGGGAACGACGGACGCGACGGGAACGACGCGGACGACTTCGCCGACCGGCTCACCGAGTTGCTCGGTTACTTCACCGGTGAGCAGCGCGCCCATCCCGGGGTGCACGCGCTGCCCGCGGAGGGCCTGCGGGTGCCGGCCTTCGTGCTGGCCACCGGCGCCGGGGCGGATGTCGCCGCCCGGCTCGGGCTGCCCCTGGTGATCGCGACGGTGGCCGGCGAGGAGCGACTGCTGGCCGCGATCGGCCGTTACCGCGCCGGTTTCACGCCCTCCGCCCGGTCGCGCCCCCACCTCGTGCTCGCGGTGAGCGTCGCGGTCGCGGACACCGCCGAGGAGGCCGCCCTGCTCCAGGTGCCCGAGGCGTGGTCCAGCGCCTACTCGCGGGTGCACGGCGTCTTCCCGCCGCTCGCCCCGGCCGCGGAGATCCTCGCCGCCGGCATGTCCGAGCGGGAGCGCGCCCGGTTCGAGGAGGCGCGGGCGGGGCAGATCCACGGCACGGAAGAGCAGGTCGCCGCCGCGCTCGACGCGCTGATCGGCCGGACCGGGGCGGACGAGGTGCTGGTCACCCTGAACACCTTCGACCACGCCGGGCGCCTCGACTCCTACCGCCGCCTGGCCCGCCTCGCGGGCATCGCCGGGCAGGTCCCCGCGGCCCACCGCTAGGCATCTCGCGCGCGCGCCCTCACCATCCGTGCACGGCCCGCCACGTCGGACCGGCGGGCGGAATCCCAGCTCACGGGGCACGGCCTTGACAGTGTGTGCGGCCGATGCTTTCTTAGCCTTGCCTTACCTATCTTAGGTAAGGCAAAGCTAATTCCTGGAGGCGTGGTGGGATCGGAGACCGAAACGCTCGTCGCCCGGTGGCTGGACCTGGTCGGTCCGCCACCGGTCCCCGTCCTTTCCGGACCGTGGCGAATCGGGGCGATGACCCCGGGCGGCGATGACGTGGATCTGGTCTGGCGCTGGATGAACAGCCCGCACGTGGCCGCCGCGTGGGACCAGGCGTGGCCGCGCGAGCGCTGGGCCGGGGAGATCGAACGGCAGGCGGCCGGGGCGCACTCCCGGCCGTGCCTGGCCTACCTGGACGGCGAGCCGGTCGCCTACCTGGAGCTGTACCGGGTGCTGCGGGACCGCCTCGCGCCGCTGTACCCCTGCCGGCCGCACGACCTCGGCGTGCACATCGCCATCGGGGCGCCGGGTGACATCGGGCGCGGGCTGGGCCGCTCGCTGCTGGCGGCGGTCGCGGCCGGGCTGCTGGCCGCCGAGGAGACGTGCACCCGCGTGGTCGCCGAGCCGAACGTGCTGAACACCGCCTCGATCAGGGCGTTCACCGCGGCCGGGTTCCGCCGCGCCGGCGAGGTCACGCTGCCGCACAAGACCGCCGCCCTGCTGGTTCACCCGCGTACGGAGGAGGATCTTCCCCAGTGGTGACGCACTCCCCACAGCCCGTCTTCGAACTGGCCGGCATCGGTTTCGGCCCGTCCAACCTGGCACTGGCCATCGCGCTCGCCGAGCACCGCGACGCGACCGGGCAGGAGGTGGAGGCCGTCTTCCTGGAGAAGCAGGAGGCGTTCGGCTGGCACCGCGACATGCTCATCGAGGGCGCCACGATGCAGGTGTCCTTCCTCAAGGACCTCGTCACGATGCGCAACCCGACCAGCCGGTACGGCTTCGTCAGCTACCTGCACGCCAAGGACCGGCTCGCCGACTTCATCAACCAGAAGTCGATGTACCCGACCAGGCTGGAGTTCCACGACTACCTGGAATGGGTGGCGGCCGACTTCCCCGACCAGGTGCGCTACGGAGCCGAGGTCGTCACGATCCGGCCGGTGGTCGCCGACGGCGAGGTCGGGTGCCTGGACATCGTGGTCCAGAAGGGCGGCACCCACGGCGAGCTGGCGACCTACCGGGCCCGCAACGTCGCCGTGGCGGCCGGCCTGCGCCCGGTGCTCCCGCCCGGCGTCGTCACCGGCGAGCGGGTGTGGCACAGCGAGGAGCTCCTCACCCGGGTGGACGCCCTGCGCGGCACGTCCCCGCGCAGGTTCCTCGTCGTCGGCGCCGGTCAGAGCGCCGCCGAGGTCGCCGAGCACCTGCACAGCGCCTTCCCCGGCGCCCAGGTGTGCGCGGTCTTCGCGAGGTACGGCTACAGCCCCGCCGACGACAGCCCGTTCGCCAACGGGATCTTCGACCCGGCGGCGGTCGACCGCTTCTACACCGCCTCCGACGAGGTCAAGGGCATGCTGCTGGGCTACCACGGGAACACGAACTACTCGGTGGTGGACCTCGACCTGCTCCAGGACCTCTACCGGCGGGTCTACCGGGAGAAGGTGGCCGGCACCGAGCGGCTGCGCATCATGAACACCTCCCGGATCACCGCCCTGGACGAGGACTCCGCCGGGGTGACCGCCCGGATCGAGTCCCTGGTCACCGGCGAGTCCGAGACGGTCCAGGCCGACGCCGTCGTCTACGCCACCGGTTACCGCCCGGTCGACCCGCTGGACCTGCTCGGCGCCGCCGGCGAGTTCTGCCTGCGCGACGAGACGGGCCGGCTGAAGGTCGGCCGCGACCACCGGGTGGCCACGTCACCGGCCATGCGCTGCGGCATCTACCTGCAGGGCGCCACCGAGCACACCCACGGCATCACCTCCACTCTCCTGTCCACCACGGCGGTCCGCGCCGGCGAGATCCTCGACTCCATCCGCACCCGCGCGCACGACCTGACCCCCAGCGCGGAGCCGGCCCGGTGACCCGTCACACCCCTCCGGACGCGGCGACGCTCCTGGACCTGGTGGAGGCGCAGGTGGCGGCCACGCCGGACGCGCCGGCCGTGCGGTTCGGGGACGCCACGACGACCTACGCGGAGCTGGACCGCGCGGCGAGCGGGCTGGCCCGGCGGCTGGCGGCGCTCGGGGCCGGGCCGGAGCGGCTGGTCGCGGTGGCGCTCCCCCGCTCGGCCGACCTCGTCGTCTCCCTGGTCGCCGTGCTCAGGACCGGCGCCGCCTACCTGCCGGTGGACCCGGACTACCCCGCCGACCGCATCGCCTACATGCTCTCCGACGCCGCGCCCGCGGTGGCGATCGCCACCCGGCCGCTGGAGGGTGTGGCCTGGCTCCCGCCCCACCCCGGCCCGGCGGCCCCCGCCGGCCCTGACGCGGAGGCCGGTCCCGGCCCGGACGGGCGGAGCCCGGCACCGGCCGGGCCGGGGATGCGCGCGGACCGGCGGAACCCGGCGTACGTGATCTACACGTCGGGGTCGACGGGCCGGCCGAAGGGGGCCGTGGTCACGAACGAGGCGATCGTGAACCGGTTGCGCTGGATGCAGGCGGAGTACGGCCTCACCGCCGGGGACCGGGTGCTGCAGAAGACGCCGTCCGGCTTCGACGTGTCGGTGTGGGAGTTCTTCTGGCCGCTGATCACCGGGGCGACGCTGGTGGTGGCCGAACCGGGCGGCCACCGCGACCCGGCCTACCTGGCCGCGCTCATCCAGCGGGAACGGGTCACCACGGTCCACTTCGTCCCTTCCATGCTGCGCGCCTTCCTGGACGAGCCCGCCGCCGCCCGCTGCTCGACGCTGCGCCGGGTGATCTGCAGCGGCGAGGCGCTCCCCGCCGACCTGGCGGCCCGCTTCCACCGGGTGCTCGGCGACCGGCTGCACAACCTGTACGGGCCGACCGAGGCGGCCGTGGACGTGACGTTCTGGCACTGCCGCCCGGGAGCCGAGGGGCCGGTGCCGATCGGCAGGCCGGTGTGGAACACCGCCGTCCACGTTCTGGACCGCGACCTGCGTCCCGCCGCCCCCGGCGAGCTCGGCGAGCTCTACATCGGCGGCGTCCAGCTCGCCCGGGGCTATCTGGGCCGCCCCGGCCTGACCGCCGGACGCTTCACGCCCGACCCGTACGGCCCGCCGGGCGCCCGCATGTACCGCACCGGCGACCTCGCGCGCCGCCGGGCGGACGGGGTCGTCGAGTTCGCCGGCCGTGCCGACGACCAGCTCAAGATCCGCGGTTTCCGGGTCGAACCGGGCGAGATCGAGGCCGTCCTCGCCACCGCTCCCGGCGTCCGCCGGGCCGCGGTCACCGCCCGCGAACCCCGCCCCGGCACCCTCCGCCTGACCGCCTACGTGGTCCTCGACGCGCCGGGACGGGACCACGCACTCGACGCCCCGCGCGGGCGGGGAGAGGACGGACTCCGCCTCCGGGACGAGGGGGTGGCCGCGCGGCTGCGGGAGTACGCGGCGGCCAGGTTGCCGGAGTACATGGTGCCTTCGGCGTTCGTCGTGCTGGACGGGCTTCCGCTGACGCCGAACGGGAAGCTGGATCGTGCGGCGTTGCCGGAGCCGCGGGTCGGGGCGGGGACTGCGGAGCCCGCCACCTCGGCGGAGGAGACGCTGGCCGCGCTGTTCGCCGAGGTGCTCGGGCTGCCCGCGGCCGGCGCCGAGGACGACTTCTTCGCGCTGGGCGGGGACAGCATCCTCGCCCTCGACCTGGTGGGCAGGGCGCGGCGGGCCGGCCTGCCGATCACCGCCCGCCAGGTGCTGGAGCTGGGCACGGTCCGCCGCCTGGCCGCCGCCGGTACGGAACCGGGCACTGGCCGAGCCCCGGCCACCGCCGGAACGGAGCCGGGCACGGTCCGCGCCCTGGCCGCCGGTACGGAGCAAGGCGCGGGCCGGAGCCTGACTCCGGGTGCCGGTCCGGGGCAGGCGGCCGAGGATCCGGCCGACGCCCTCGGCGACGTGCCGGCCACGCCGATCATGCACTGGCTGCGCGAACGCGGCGGCCCTTCCGGCGGGTTCAGCCAGTCGGCGACCTTCCGCCTGCCGTACGCCGTGGACGCCGCCCGGCTGGCCGCCGCGCTGCGCGCGGTGCTCGCCCACCACGACCTGCTGCGCGCCCGCGCGACCGGCACCGGGCTGACGGTCCCCCCGCCCGCGCCGGCCGGGCAGGCGGTGCCCCTGCTGCGGGTCGCCGACGCGGCGCAGGCGCGGGCGTGGGAGCGGCTCGCGCCGGAGGACGGGGTGATGGTGCGGGCCGTGTGGGTGGACCCGGGACCCGGTCGGCGAGGGCTGTTGCGCCTGGTCGTGCACCATCTCGTGGTGGACGGGGTCTCCTGGCGCGTCCTGGCCGGCGACCTGGCCCGCGCCTACGCCGGCACCGGGCCGCTGACCCGCTCCACGTCCTTCCGCACCTGGGCCAGGGCGCTGCCGAAGGTGGACCGGCGGGCCGAACTGCCCCACTGGAGGGGCGTGCTGGAAGCGGCGGCCGCCTCCTCATGGGCCGCGCCGCCGGGCGGCCGGGAGCAGCCGGGGCACGCATCCTGGGCGCTGGACCCGCGCAGGGACACCGCCGCGACCACCGGACGGCTGACGACGACGCTGCCGCCGGAGCGTACCGTCCCGCTGCTCACGGACACCGCCGAGAAGCTGCTCACGGCGCTCGCCGTCGCGCTGGCCGCCTGGCGCGGGGTCGCGGGCGGGGTCGCGGGCGGGGGCGTGCTGCTGGACGTGGAGGGGCACGGCCGGGAGGACATCGTGCCCGGGGCCGACCTGTCCCGCACCGTCGGGTGGTTCACCAGCATGTATCCGGTGCTGCTGGACCCCGGTGCCGTCGAGTGGGACGAGTTCGCCGCGGGCGGGCCGGTCGCGGGGCGCGCCCTGGACGCGGTCGCCGCCCAGGTGCGCGCGGTGCCGGGCAAGGGCGTGGGCTTCGGCCTGCTGCGCCACCTCGACCCGGTCGCCGGGCCGGTGCTGGCCGGGCTGCCGCGGCCCGGCGTCTGCTTCAACTACCTGGGCAGGTTCGCGGCCGGGGACGGGGACTGGTCCATGGTGGTCGAGCCGGGCGCCTTCGTGGACGCCGCCGACCCGGACCTCCCCGTCGCGCACGCGCTGACCGTGGACGCGCTGGTCCGGGAGACGGCGGACGGCCCGTACCTGGACGTCACCTGGTCCTGGGCGGCGGCCCTGCTGGACGAGCACGACATCCGCGACCTGTCCGCCCGCCTGTCCGACGCGCTCGCCGGTCTGGCGGCCCGGACGCGGGCCACGGCCGCTCCCCTGGTCCCGCTCGACCAGGACGAACTTGACGAATTCGAGGAGATGTACTCGTGAACGCCCGAGGAGGCTCGGCGAGCCGGGTCCAGGACGTCTGGCCGCTGACCCCGCTCCAGGAGGGGCTGCTCTTCCACGCCCTGCACGGCGCCCGCGACTCCTACATCGTGCAGACGGCCGTCGACCTGCGCGGGCCGGTGGACGCGGCGGCGCTGAGGGCGGCGGCCGAGGAGGTGGTCCGGCGGCACGACAATCTGCGCGCCGCGTTCCGGCACCGTAGGAACGGCCGGCCCGTGCAGGTCGTGCTGAGGGACGCCCGCCCGCCGTGGCGGGACCTGGACCTGACCGGCCGGCCCGCCGAGGAGGTCTCGGCGGTCGCCGGGGAGGAGCGGGAGACGCCGTTCGACCTCACCGCGCCGCCGCTGCTGCGCTTCGCACTGCTGCGGCTCGCCCCCGGCCGGCACCGGCTGCTGGTCACCAACCACCACCTGCTGCTGGACGGCTGGTCGCTGTCGCTGCTGCTGCGCGAGCTGTTCGACCTGTACGGCGGAGCCCATCTGCCGCCCGCCGTGCCGTACCGGGACTACCTGGCCTGGCTGGCGGCGCGGGACGGGGACGCCGCGCGGGACGCCTGGCGGGACCGCCTGGCCGGGCTGGACGGGCCGACCCTGCTGGCCGCCGGGCGGGCCGGCGGGGCGGTGGGCGAGGTGGTGACCGAGCTGCCTGCGGAGCTGTCCGCCCGGATCACCGGTTTCGCCCGGCGGGCGGGGAGCACGCCGAGCATGCTCGTCCAGGCCGCCTGGGCGGTGGTGCTCGGCATGCTGACCGGCCGGGACGACGTCGTGTTCGGCACCACGGTCTCGGGCAGGCCGCCGGAGCTGCCCGATGCCGGGCGGCTGGTCGGGCTGTTCGTCAACACGGTGCCGGTGCGGGTGCGGCTGCGGGCCGGGGAGCCGGTGGCCGGGCTGCTGGCGCGGCTGCGCGAGGACGCGGCCGGGCTCGCCGACCTGCACCATGTGGGGCTGGCCGACGTCCAGGCGCTGGCGGGGGTCCGCGGCGACCTGTTCGACACGCTGGTGCTGTTCGAGAACCATCCCACCGGCGGGCTGACCGGCGCCGGGGACCTGGTGGTGGAGGGCGCCGAGGAGCGGGACGCGACCCACTACCCGCTGACGGTGTGCGTGCGGCCGGGTGCGCGGCTGCGGGTCGAGCTGTCCTACCGCGAGGGGGCGTTCGAGGCGGCCGTCGTGCGGCGGATCGCCGGTTACCTGACGCGGGTGCTCGGCCTGCTGACCGAGGACGCGCACCGCCCGGTGGGCCGCCTGGAGCCGCTCCCGGACGCCGAACGCGACCGCATCCTCACCGCCTGGGCGGGCCCCGTGGTCCCCGGGCCCGGCCACAGGCCCGGCCACACCCTGCCCGACGTCTTCGCCGCCCGCGTCGCCGCCACCCCCGCCGCCGTCGCCCTGCGCGGCCGCCCCGGCCCGCTCACCGGCCTGCTCGCCGACGCTGATCCGCCTCGACCGCACGGCCCGGACGAGCGCCGGGACGGCGAGGGGGCGCTGAGCTACGCGGAGCTGGACGGGCAGGTGAACCGGCTGGCCAGGGCGCTGATCGCGCGCGGGATCGGGCCGGAGGACGTGGTGGCCCTGGTACTGCCGCGCGGCATGGACGTGGTGGCCGCGATGCTGGCGGTGTGGCAGGCGGGGGCGGCCTGTCTCCCGGTGGACCTGGGGTACCCGGCGGAGCGGATCGCGCTCATGCTGGCGGACTCCCGGGCGGCACTCGTGCTGGCCGTCTCGGAGACCGCCGCCGCGGTGCCGTCCGGTTCGGCCGCCGGGCCGCTGCTCCTCGACGACCCGGTCGTCGTGGCCGAGTTGGAAGGCCGCGCCGCCGGGCCGGTCGCGCCGGGCGAGCGGGCACGACGGCTGCTGCCGGGCCATCCGGCCTACGTCATCTACACGTCGGGGTCCACCGGGCTGCCGAAGGGCGTCGTGGTGCCGCACGGCGCGGTGGTGGCGCTGCTGAACGCGCACCGGGACGACGTGATCGCGCGCGGGACCGAGGCGGTGGGCGGGCGGCGGCTGCGCGTGGCGCACGCGGCGTCGTTCGCGTTCGACGCGTCGGTGGACCCGCTGCTGTGGATGCTCGCCGGTCACGAGCTGCACGTCCTCGACGACGGCGTCTACCGGGACCCGGAGCTGCTCGCCGGGTACGTGGCCGAGCGGCGGATCGACTATGTGGACGTGACGCCGTCGTACCTGGCGCCGCTGCTGGCCTGCGGTCTGCTGACGGAGGGCGGACACCGGCCGGCCGTGGTGGCGGTGGGCGGCGAGGCGGTGCCGGAGCCGCTGTGGACGCGGCTGCGCGAGACGCCGGGACTCGTCGCCCGCGACCTGTACGGCCCGACCGAGTGCACCGTGGACGCCTACGTGCGCAGGGAGGACGGCACCGGCGGCCCGCCCCTCGGCGACCGGGTGTACCTGCTGGACGGCATGCTGCGCCCGGTGCCCCCCGGCGTCACCGGCGAGCTGTACCTCGCCGGCACCGGCCTGGCCCGCGGCTACCTGCGCCGCCCCGGCCTCACCGCCGAACGCTTCGTGCCCTGCCCGTACGGCCCGCCCGGTGACCGCATGTACCGCACCGGCGACCTGGCCCGCCGCCGCGAGGACGGCGTCCTGGAGTTCGCCGGCCGGTCCGACGACCAGGTGAAGATCCGCGGTTTCCGGGTCGAGCCCGGCGAGGTCGAGACGGTCCTCGCCGCCCACCCCGGCCTGTCCCACGCCGTGGTCACCGTCAGGGAGGACAGACCGGGCGACCGCCGCCTGGTCGCGTACACGGTCGCCGCCGTGACGCCCTCCGGGCCGCCCGCCGTGACGCCCGCCGTGACGCCCGCCGAAGCCGGGGTGGTGGGTGAGGAGGAGTTGCGGGCCTATATGGAGGCGCGGGTGCCGGGGCATATGGTGCCGGCCGCGTTCGTGGCGCTCGCGGCGCTGCCGCTGCTGCCCAGCGGGAAGGTGGACCGGCGCGGGCTGCCCGCTCCGGGGGACCGCCCGGTCGCGACCGGGCGGGCCGCGCGGGGGGTCGTGGAGGAGCGGCTGTGCGAGCTGTTCGCGGAGATCCTCGGGGTTGACCGGGTGGGCGTGCACGACGACTTCTTCCTGCTGGGCGGGCACTCGCTGCTGGCGGCCCGGCTGGTCAGCCGGATCAGGGCCGAGCTGGGGGCGGACACCGGCGTCGGGACGCTGTTCGGCGCGCCGACCGTGGCGGAGCTGGCCGGGCGGCTGGGCTCGGGCGCGTCGCGCCCGCCGCTGATGCCGGGGCCGCGGCCGGCGCGGGTGCCGCTGTCGCACGCGCAGCGGCGGCTGTGGTTCCTGCACCGGCTGGAGGGCCCGTCGGCCACGTACACGATGCCGGTCGCGCTGCGGCTGCGCGGCCCGGTCGACGGGGCGGCGCTGCGCGCGGCCGTCGGGGACGTGGTGGCCCGGCACGAGGCGCTGCGCACGCTGATCGCCGAGGAGGACGGCGAGCCGTACCAGCTGATCCTCGGCCCGGCGGAGGCGCGCCGGCGGCTGGTCGTGGCGACCGGTCCCGGCGACCCCGGCCACGCCTTCGACCTGACCGCCGAGCTGCCGCTGCGCGTCTGGCTGGACGCGCAGGCCCCGGACGAGTGGGCGCTGCTGCTGGTGTTCCACCATGTGGCGGGGGACGAGTGGTCGATTCGCCCGTTGCTGGCGGATCTGGCGGCGGCTTACCTGGCCAGGGCCGGCGGGCGGGAGCCGGAGTTCGCGCCGCCGGCGGCGCAGTACGCCGACTACGCGTTGTGGCAGCGGGAGGTGCTGGGCGATCCCGGCGATCCGGGCGGGCTCGCGGCCAGGCAGCTCGCCTACTGGCGTCAGGCGCTGGACGGGCTGGCGCCGGAGATCGGCCTGCCGGCGGACCGGCCGTACCCGGCGGCGATGTCGTGGCGGGGCGGGACGGTGTCGTTCGACCTGCCGGGCGGCGTCTTCGAGCGGCTGGCGGAGCTGGCCAGGGGCCGGGGGGCGAGCGCCTTCATGGCCGTGCACGCGGCGGTGGCCGCGCTGCTCACCGGGCTGGGCGCGGGCACCGACATCCCGGTGGGCACCCCGGTGGCCGGACGCGAGGACGACGCGCTGGCCGGCCTGGTGGGCTTCTTCGTCAACACCCTGGTGCTGCGGGTGGACACCGGCGGCGATCCGTCGTTCGCCGAGCTCCTGGACCGGGTACGGCGGGCCGACCTGGCCGCCTTCGACCACGCCGACGTGCCGTTCGACCTCCTCGTCGAGACGCTCGCCCCAGAACGCGCGCCGGGACGCCATCCCCTCTTCCAGGTCATGGTGGCCTACCAGCATGCAATGGATGACATGCCGGACATTCCCGGACTGTCGTTGAGCGTGGCCGAGGTCGGGCTGCCGGTGGCGAAGTTCGACCTGACGTTCGCGTTCGCCGAGGTGGACGGCACGTTGCGGTGCTCGGTCGAGTATCGCGAGGACGTGTTCGACCGGTCCACCGCGGCGGGCCTGGCCGACCGGCTGGCGGCGCTGCTGGAGCGGGTGGCGGCCGAGCCGTCGCGCCCGCTGGGCGAGCTGGCGCCGGCTGCGATGCGCGCGCCGGTGCTGAGCGGCGTGCGGAGCGGGCCGCCCGGGACCGGGGAGCCGCGCACCGACGCCGAGCGGATGCTGTGCCGGTTGTTCGCCGAGGTGCTCGGGGTGGCCGAGGTGGGAATCGGCGACGACTTCTTCCGGCTGGGCGGGCACTCGCTGCCGGCGGTCAGGCTGATCGGCCGGATCAGGGCTTCGATGGGCGCCGAGGTGGCGTTGCGTCACGTGTTCGAGGCGCCCACCGTCGCGGGCCTGGCCGCGCTGCTGGCCCCGGCCGGGCGGCCGGCGATCGTGCCGGTGCCGCGCCCGGAGCGGATCCCGTTGTCGTACGCGCAGCGGCGGATGTGGTTCCTGCACCGCCTGGACGGCTCGTCGGCGGCGTACAACATCCCGCTACAACTCACCGGCCCCTACGACGAACACACCTTCAACCACGCACTCAAAACCCTCATCACCCGCCACGAAACACTCCGCACCCTCTACACCGAACACCACGGCACCCCCACCCAAACCATCCTCACCCCCACCCAAGCCCACACCAAACTCATCATCGACCACGGACCACCCAACCCCCACCAACCCTTCGACCTCACCACCGACCTCCCCATCCGAGCCCGCCACACCCCCCAAGGGCCACTCCTCCTCCTCCACCACATCACCTGCGACGAACTCTCCATCACCCCCCTCCTCACCGACCTCACCAACGCCTACCACCACCACCAAACCCCACCACTCCCCCTCCAATACGCCGACTACGCCCTCTGGCAGCACCGCCTCCTCGGCGACCCCGCCGACCCCGCCGGCCTCGCCGCCCGGCAACTCGGCTACTGGACCGAGCGGCTGGCCGGGCTGCCGGACGGGCTGGAGCTGCCCGCGGACCGCCGGGCGGGCGCGGCGGGCCGGGACGGGGTGCTGTCGTTCTCGCTGCCGGAGCGGGTGCGGGCGGCGCTCGCCGGGCTGGCGGGCGAGCACGGCGCGAGCATGTTCATGCTGGCGCACGCGGCGGTGGCCGCGCTGCTCACCCGGCTCGGCGCGGGCGAGGACATCCCCCTCGGCGCCCCCGTCGCCGGACGGGACGACGCGGCGCTGGAAGGCGCGGTGGGCTTCTTCGTGAACACCCTCGTGCTGCGCCTGGACACCGGCGGCGACCCGGCCTTCGCCGAGTTGCTCGGCCGGGTGCGGGAGACCGCCCTGGCCGCGTTCGAGCACGCGGACGTGCCGTTCGAGCTGCTGGTGGAGGCGCTCAACCCGGAGCGCGCGGGCGAGGGCAACCCGTTGTTCCAGGTCATGGTGGCCCATCAGGCGCGGGCCGAGCCGGTCAGGTTGCCGGCCGGGCTGCGCGAGGACCGTGATCCCGGGGAGGCGGTGACCGCGAAGTTCGACCTGGCGTTCGCGTTCACCGAGACGCCCGACGGCCTGGACGTGACCGTCGAGTACCGCGGCGGCCTGTTCCGCCGGGCCACGGTGGAACGGATCGGCGGATACCTTATCCGGCTCCTCGAACAGGTCGCCGAGGACCCGGGGCAGCGGATCGGCAAACTCGCGATCATGCCGGACGAGGAGCGGCACCGGGTCCTGACCGGCTGGAACGCCACCGGCTCCGCCGGGCCGGGCCGGACGCTGCCGGAGCTGTTCGGGGCGCAGGCGGCGGCCACCCCGGACGCGGCGGCGGTGGTCTGCGAGGACGAGACGCTCAGCTACGCGGAGCTGGACGCGGCGGCCGGCCGGCTGGCCCGGATACTCGCCGCGCACGGCGCGGGGCCGGAACGGGTGGTGGCGGTGGCGCTGCCGCGCGGCGCCGGCATGGTCGCGGGCGTGCTGGCGGTGGCCAGGGCCGGGGCCGCGTACCTGCCGCTGGACCTCACCTATCCCGGTGAGCGGGTCGCGATGATGCTCGACGACGCCGCGCCGGTGCTGGTGCTGGCCACCGCCGAGACCGCGCGGGCGCTGCCGGAGACCGGGATCCCGGTGGTCCTCGCCGACGATCCGGCCGCCGGTGAGGCCGGGGACGCCCTCGTGGTGCCGCCGCTGCCCCGCCACCCGGTGTACGTGATCTACACCTCGGGGTCCACCGGCAGGCCCAAGGGCGTGGTGCTGGAGCACGCGGGGGTGGAGGCGCTGGTGGCGACGGCGGTGCGGAACTTCGGCGTCGGCCCGGGGAGCCGGGTGCTGCAGTTCGCCTCGATCAGCTTCGACGTGGCGTTCTGGGAGATGACCATGGCGCTGTGCACGGGGGCGACGCTGGTGGTGGTGCCGGCCGAGCGGCGGGTCGCCGGGGCCGAGCTGACCTCCTACGCCCACGAGCACGGGGCGACCGTGCTGGCGCTGCCGCCCGCGCTGCTGACCGCGCTGCCGGAGGACTGCGTGCTGCCCGAGGGCTCCACGCTGCTCGTCGGCACCGAGACGGTGACGCCGGAGCTGGTACGGCGCTGGTCGAAGCGGCACCGGGTGTTCGACGCGTACGGTCCCACCGAGGCGATGGTCAACTCGACCCTCTGGGAGGCGGCCGGCGACCTCGGCGAACTGGGCAGCGTGCCGATCGGCCGTCCCGACGTGGGCAAGCGGGTCTACGTGCTGGACCGGCGGCTGCGCCCGGTGCCGCCCGGCGTCACCGGCGAGCTGTACGTGGCGGGCGCCGGCCTGGCCCGCGGCTACCTGCGCCGCCCCGGCCTCACCGCCGAGCGTTTCGTGCCCGACCCGTACGGCGAGCCGGGCACCCGCATGTACCGCACCGGGGACCTCGCGAGATGGCGGCCGGACGGCGTGGTGGAGTTCGCCGGCCGGGCGGACGGGCAGATCAAGATCCGCGGTTTCCGGGTGGAGCCGGGTGAGATCGAGTCGGTGCTCGCGGGCTGCCCGGGGGTGCGCGAGGTGGCGGTCGTGGCCAGGGAGGACCGGCCGGGCGACAAGCGGCTGGTGGCGTACGTGGCGGGCGCGGAGACCGATCCGGCCGTGTTGCGCCGGCACGTGGCCGCGCGGCTGCCCGGGTACATGGTTCCTGCGGCGTTCGTCCCGCTGGAGACATTGCCGCTGATGGTGAACGGCAAGGTGGACCGGAAGGCGCTGCCCGCGCCGGGCGCGGTGCGGGGCGCCGTGGCACGGGGGCCGCGCACGCCGGCCGAGCGGGTGCTGTGCGAGGTGTTCGCCGAGGTGCTGGGGGTGCCCGAGGTCGGCATCGACGACGGGTTCTTCCAGCTCGGCGGGCATTCTCTGCTCGCGGTCAGGCTGGCCGCGCGGGTGCGTGCCCGGCTGGGCGCCGACGTACCGCTGCGCACGCTGTTCGACGCGCCGACGGTGGCCGGGCTGGCCACCGCGCTGGGCGCTGCGCCGCCCGCCGCCGCGCCGCGCCCGGCGCTCGTCCCGGTGCCGCGGCCGGACCGGGTGCCGCTCTCCTCGGCCCAGCTCCGCCTGTGGTTCCTGGCCCGGTTGGAAGGCCCGTCGGCGGCGTACAACATCCCGCTACAACTCACCGGCCCCTACGACGAACACACCTTCAACCACGCACTCAAAACCCTCATCACCCGCCACGAAACACTCCGCACCCTCTACACCGAACACCACGGCACCCCCACCCAAACCATCCTCACCCCCACCCAAGCCCACCACAAACTCATCATCGACCACGGACCACCCAACCCCCACCAACCCTTCGACCTCACCACCGACCTCCCCATCCGAGCCCGCCACACCCCCCAAGGACCACTCCTCCTCCTCCACCACATCACCTGCGACGAACTCTCCATCACCCCCCTCCTCACCGACCTCACCAACGCCTACCACCACCACCAAACCCCACCACTCCCCCTCCAATACGCCGACTACGCCCTATGGGAGCGGGACCTGCTGGGCGACCCGGCCGATCCGGCGAGCCTCGCCGCCCGGCAACTCGGCTACTGGACCGCGAAGCTGGCCGGGCTGCCGGAGCGGATCGCGCTGCCGGCCGACCGGCCGGGCGGCGGCGGGCCGGAGGGCGACGTGGTGACCGGGCGGCTGCCCGCGGGCGTGGCCGAGACGCTGGCCGCGCTGGCGGCGCGGGCCGGGGTCAGCATGTTCATGCTGGTCCACGCGGCGGTCGCGGCGCTGCTCACCCGGCTCGGCGCGGGCGAGGACATCCCCCTCGGCACCCCGGTGGCCGGGCGGGACGACGACGCGCTCGCCGGCCTCGTCGGCTTCTTCGTCAACACCCTCGTCCTGCGCCTCGACACCGGCGGCGATCCGTCCTTCGCCGAACTCCTCGACCGGGCGCGGGAAACCGACCTGGCCGCGTTCGAGCACGCCGACGTGCCGTTCGAGCGGGTCGTGGAGGCGGTCAACCCGGTGCGCGCGCCCGGCCGGCATCCGCTCTTCCAGGTCATGGTGACCTGCCGGACGCCCGCGCCCGCGCCGCCGGGGTTCGCCTTCGCCGAGGAGACCGGCGTGGCCGCCGCGAAGTTCGACCTCGCCTTCGACGTGGCTTTCGACCCGGCGGGCGCCGACGTGGCGGTCGAGTACCGGACGGACATGTTCGACCGGGAGACGGCCGGGCTCATCGCCGGAGGGCTGGTCCGGGTGCTGGAGCAGGTCGCCGGGGAGCCAGGCCGGCCGATCGGCGAGCTGGCGGTGCCCGCGCTCGCCGGCGCGCTGCCGGTCCGGCGCGCCCGCGCGGCGGCGCCCGCGCGCCGCGCGCCGCGCGGCGCCACCGAGGAACGGCTGCTCGCGATCTTCGCCGACGTGCTGGAGACGCCCGGCGCGGGCGTCTTCGACGACTTCTTCCACCTCGGCGGCCACTCGCTGCTCGCGGTGCGGCTGGCCGCCCGGGTGCGGGCGGAGTTCGGCGTGCCGCTCACGATCAGGGCGGTGTTCGAGGCGCCGACGGTGGCGGCGCTGGCCGAGCGGGTGGACGGCGCCACCGGCCCGGCCCGGCCGCCGCTCCTCCCGGCGCCCCGCCCGGAGCGGGTGCCGCTGTCCTCCGCGCAGCGCAGGCTGTGGTACCTGCACACCCTGGAGGGGCCGTCGCCCACCTACAACGTGCCGTTCGCGGTACGGCTGCGCGGCCCGGTGAGCCCGGCGGCCGTGCGTGCCGCGCTGGAGGACGTGGCCGCCCGGCACGAGTCGCTCCGCACGCTCATCGCCGAGACGGACGGCGAGCCGTACCAGGTGGTCGTGGACGCGGGCAGGGGGCGGCCCGCGTTCGAGCACGTGGTCTGCCGGGGTGACGCCGGGGAGCGGGCGCGCGCCGCCGCGTCGCACGCCTTCGACCTGACCGCCGAGCCGCCGATCCGGGCGTGGCTGTTCTCCGAGGAGGACGAGCACGTGCTGCTGGTGCTGCTGCACCACATCGGCAGCGACGAGTGGTCGGCCGGGCCGCTGTGGGACGACTTCGTCACCGCCTACGAGTCCCGCCTGGCCGGACGGCCTCCCGAGTGGTCCCCACTCCCGGTCCAGTACGCCGACTACGCCATCTGGCAACGCGCCCTACTCGACGGCCCCCCGGAGGGCGGCTCCGTGGGTGGTGGTGGCGGGAGGGGTGGGCTGGAGCGGCGGCTCGGGTTCTGGCGGGATGCGCTCGCGGGGCTGCCCGGCCTGCTGCCGCTGCCGCACGACCTGCCGCGTCCGGCGGTGGCCGGGACCGCGGGGGCCACCGCCGGGTTCCGGCTGGACGCCGGGACCAGGGACGCGCTCGCCGCCCTGGCCCGCCGTACCGGGACGACGATGTTCATGGTGACGCACGCGGCGGTCGCGGCGCTGCTCACCCGGCTCGGCGCCGGCACCGACATCCCCCTCGGCACCCCCGTCGCCGGACGGGACGACGGCGCCCTCGCCGGCCTCGTCGGCTTCTTCGTCAACACCCTCGTCCTGCGCCTCGACACCGGCGGCGACCCCGCCTTCGCCGAACTCCTCGACCGGGCACGGGAAACCGACCTCGCCGCCTTCGACCACGCCGACGCGCCGTTCGAGGAGGTGGTACGGGCGGTGCGGCCGGTCCGCTCGGCCGCCTGGCATCCGCTCTTCCAGGTGATGGTGGCCTGGCAGGAGGCCGCGCCGGTGCTCACGCCGCTGCCCGGCACCACGGTCGCGCCCGAGGAGACCGGCACCGCGACCGCGAAGTTCGACCTCGCCTTCGCCCTGGCGGAGGACGGCGACGGGATCGACGGCGTGGTCGAGTACCGCACCGACCTGTTCACCGCGGACCGGGCGAAGCTGCTCGCGGACGCACTGGCGACGCTGCTGTCCGGAGTCGCCGCCGATCCGCTGGTCAAGATCAGCGCCCTTCTCCCCGCCCCGCCGCCCACCGACGCCGACGCGACCCCCACCGCAGTTCCCACCGCGGCCCCCCTCGTGCCTTCCCGCGCGGCCGGGTACGCGGTGGTGGAGGCGCGGGCGCGGGCGCTTTTCGCCGAGGTGCTCGGCGTGCCGGAGGTGGAGGCCGGGGGGAACTTCTTCGAGCTCGGCGGCCACTCCCTGCTGGCGGCGAAGCTGGTGAACCGGCTGCGGACCGAGCTGGGCGTACGCGTGACGGTCATGACGCTGCTGGAGGAGCCGACCCCCGCCGGTCTCGCCACCCGCCTCACCGCACCGGACGACGAAACGCCACCCGAAGGCGAAACGCCACCCGGCGGCGGGACACCATCCGAAGGCGGGAGCCCACTCGGCGGCGGGACGCCGGCCGGAGGCGGGACGCGGTCAGGCGGCGGAGGGCGGCCTGGTGCGCTGGACGTGCTGCTGCCGATCAGGCCGGGGGGCGAGGGCGCGCCGCTCTTCTGTGTGCATCCGCTGTTCGGCCTCGCCTGGTGCTTCACGGGGCTGGCCGCGCATCTCGACGTGCCGCTCTACGGCGTCCAGGCGCGCGGGCTGGCCGGGCCGCACCCGCTGCCCGGCACGCTCGCCGAGATGGCCGCCGACTACGTGCGGGAGATCCGCCGGGTACGGCCGGCCGGGCCGTACCGGCTGCTCGGCTGGTCCTTCGGCGGAGTCGTGGCGCACGCGATGGCGGCCCGGTTGCAGGCGGAGGGCGAGGAGGTCGAACTGCTGGCGCTGCTCGACTCCTACCCGCTGCGCCCCGGCGAGGAGCCGGAGACCGGCGACGACGAGCAGGACGTCCTGGGCTTCCTGCTCCGGCTCGCCGGCCGCACGGCCACCGGGCCGCTGGACCGCGCGGCCGTCCTGCGCGACATCGGCGGCGGCGTGGACGACGGCACGGTCACCGCGATGCTCGCCGCCGCCGCGAACGCGGAACGGCTCATCCGCCCGGCCGGCCATCCCGTCTACCGGGGCGACGTGCTGTTCTTCACCGCCACCGCGGACAAGGCGGGCACCACGCTGGACACCGGCCGGTGGCGGCCCTACGTGGACGGCGTGCTGGAGGAGCACGGCGTCGACTGCGAACACTTCGAGCTGGCCGATCCCGGACCGCTCGCCCGGATCGCCGGAGTCCTGCGGCGGCGGCTCGCCGCGGGCCCGGCCAGGCACCCCGCCCCGCTTCCGGGGCCGACCGAGGAGACGATATGACGAACCCGTTCGAGGACGCGGAGGGCACCTACCTCGTCGTGGTCAACGACGAGGCCCAGCACTCGATCTGGCCGGTGGACCTGCCGGTGCCGGCCGGCTGGCGCGGCGTGCACGGACCGGCACCGCGCGCGCGGTGCCTGGAGTACGTGGAGGCGCACTGGACGGACATGCGCCCGGCGAGCCTCGTACGCGAGACCGAGGGCCGTTGAACGGGAGCGGGTGGGCCGCGTAGCTCACCACTCCTCCGGGGGCAGCGCGATGCCCTCCACCCGGTCGTAGATCACCACCCCGTCGGCCAGCCGCACGACCATCACGCGGCTGGCCAGACCGGCCGTCTCCAGGGCCCGCGCCGACTCGACCGCCAGCGCCGGAGAGTGGTAGCGGTCGAGCGAAGGTTCGAACGGCCCCCGGCGCTCGCAGAGCACTTCATACCGGTCGGCCGGCCATATCGGGTCGAATCCGCCCCACCGGCGGGGCCCGGACCGCATCGCCATCGTTCACCTCGTCGCCACGCCTGTTCGTCGGCCACCTGCCTGACGACTGGCACAAGGGAAGACTAGACGACTTTTGGTGCCAATGGGGAAGTTTATCCCTATATGTCCGAGATCACTCCGGTGGGCGCCTGCTCTCCCGCGCCGCGGCGGACCACTGCCAGGCGAAGACCCCCGGCCGGAAGGGCACCCCGCGCTCGCGGCAGAGGTCGGTGAGGGCGCTCAGCAGCGACGGCACCCACCGGCGGGAGGGCAGGGTGACCCCCGAGATCCAGTCGTGGACCCGCGGCGCGAGGTTCTTCTCGCCGCGACCGGCGAGATGGCCGTCCTGTTCGAGCTGCCGCCCGAGGCGCCGCGCGAAGGCCGCCTGGGACGTCCCGGCCCGCCTCAGCAGGTCGGCGAATTGCTCCGCGAATCTCCGCCGAGCGGAGGATCCCGGCAGAAACTGCGAAGAAACCATGTCACACCTTCCGTGAAAGCGTCAGAAACAGCGTCGCAATCCAACCCCCAGGGAAGCGTGGACATATTACAACCGGCACCGCGTTTTTCAAACGCCTCATTGTCGCGACAAGTCACCCGGCGGCTCTTTTATTCGGTCGCGGAACCGAGAATTATGCGCCGTGAGGCACCGGCCGGCGCCCCGCGTTCGCCCGGAAAGGCGAATGACCGTCACGAAAACTCCATGATCGACTCGGTGTGCGACGCAGACTTTGCCGGACGAGGTGAATAACACCTCCCGTCGCGGGCAACGTTCACCATCGTGGGACTGGGCGGGTGGATAGCGCGCTGGCCGGTTTATCGCCAGCTCACCGGGGCGGACGGCCGAGGGGCCGCCGCCCGGTCCGCGCGCACGGACGCCCTGCGCCCGCGCACCGCCGAGGCCGACCACGTCGCCAGGTCGGTCTGCCCTTTCTGCGCCGTGGGCTGCGGGCAGCTCGTCTACGTCAAGGACGGCCGGGTCACCCAGATCGAGGGCGACCCGGACTCGCCGATCTCGCGCGGCAGGCTGTGCCCCAAGGGGTCGGCCAGCAAGCAGCTCGTCACCCGCCCGGACCGGCCGAGCACGGTCCTGTACCGCCGCCCGCACGGGACGGAGTGGGAGAGCCTGGACCTCGACACGGCGATGGACATGATCGCCGACCGGGTCGTCGCCACCAGGAGGGAGACCTGGCAGCAGACCTTCGACGGCATGGTCGTGCGGCGCACACTCGGCATCGCGAGCCTGGGCGGGGCGACGCTCGACAACGAAGAGAACTACCTGATGAAGAAGCTCTACACCGCGATGGGCGCGGTGCAGATCGAGAACCAGGCGCGCATTTGACACTCCTCCACCGTCCCCGGTCTGGGGACCAGCTTCGGGCGCGGCGGCGCGACGACCTACCAGCAGGACCTGGCCAACAGTGACTGCATCGTCATCCAGGGGTCCAACATGGCCGAGTGCCATCCGGTGGGCTTCCAGTGGGTGATGGAGGCGAAGGCGCGCGGCGCCGAGGTCTTCCACATCGATCCGCGGTACACCCGGACCAGCGCGATGGCCGACGCCCACCTGCCGATCCGGGCGGGCAGCGACATCGTGCTGCTCGGCGCGCTGATCCATCACGTGCTGGCCGGCGAGCACGACTTCCGCGAGTACGTGCTGGCGTACACGAACGCGGCCACCATCGTGTCGGAGGACTTCCGCGACACCGAGGACCTCGACGGCCTGTTCTCCGGCTTCGACCCGGCGACCAGGACCTACGACCCGGCGAGCTGGGCCTACGAGGCCGGCGGGGACGTGTCCGGCGCGATGTCGGAGGGCGAGCACGCCGCGCAGGCCCGGCTGCACGCGGACTCGGCCCGGTCCGACCAGTACGGGTCCGGCGGCGCCACCGCGCACCACCGGGCCCGGACGGATCCGACGCTGCGCCATCCGCGCTGCGTCTACCAGGTGCTGAAGCGGCACTTCGCCCGGTACACGCCGGAGATGGTCGAGGAGCTGTGCGGCATCCCCCGGGCGGACTTCCGGCGGCTCGCCGAGGCCGTGGTGGCCAACAGCGGCAGGGAGCGGACCACCGCCTGGGTCTACTCGGTCGGCTGGACGCAGCACACGGTCGGCGTGCAGTACATCCGGGCCGCCTCGATCCTGCAACTGCTGCTGGGCAACGTGGGACGGCCGGGCGGCGGCATCCTGGCCCTGCGCGGCCACGCCAGCATCCAGGGATCGACCGACATCCCGACGCTGTTCAGCATCCTGCCCGGTTACCTGCCGATGCCGGACGCCCGCATGCACGGCGACCTCGACGGCTATCTGGCGCACGCCGCCGGCGACACCGGGTTCTGGGGTAACAAGCGGGCCTACATGGTGAGCCTGCTCAAGGCGTGGTGGGGCGACGCGGCCACCGAGGACAACGACTACTGCTTCGGCTACCTGCCCAGCGTCACCGGCGACCACGGCACCTACGCCACGGTCCTCGGGCAGATCGACGGCACGGTCAAGGGGTACTTCGTGGTCGGGGAGAACCCGGCGATCGGCTCCGCCGGCGGCAAGGCGCAACGGCTGGGGCTGGCCGGGCTGGAGTGGCTGGTCGTGCGGGACATGACGCTGGTGGAGACGGCGACGTTCTGGAAGGACGGGCCGGAGCTGGAGACCGGCGAGATGCGCACCGAGGACATCGCGACCGAGGTGTTCTTCCTGCCCGCGGCCAGCCACGTGGAGAAGGAGGGCACGTTCACCCAGACGCAGCGGCTGCTCCAGTGGCGGGAGAAGGCCCTGGATCCGACCGGTGACCGGCGCAGCGACCTGTGGTTCTACCACCACCTGGGCAAGCGGATCAGGCGGCGCCTGTCCGAGGACGACGTGGACCGCCCGCTGCGCGACCTCACCTGGGACTACCCGGAGTCCGGCCCGCACGACGACCCCTCCGCCGAGGCGGTGCTGCGCGAGATCAACGGCACCGGCCCCGACGGCCGCGCGCTGTCCGGCTACACCGAGCTGCGGCCGGACGGCTCCACCACGTGCGGCTGCTGGATCTACTGCGGCGTCTACGCCGACGAGGTGAACCAGGCGGCCCGGCGCAGGCCGGGCGGCGAGCAGTCACCGGTCGCCCTGGAATGGGGCTGGGCGTGGCCGGCCAACCGCCGCATCCTGTACAACCGGGCCTCCGCCGACCCCGAGGGCCGCCCGTGGAGCGAGCGCAAGGCGTACATCCGGTGGGATCGGGACCAGCGGGAGTGGACCGGCCCCGACGTGCCCGACTTCGAGCGGGACAAGCCGCCGGACTACCGGCCGCCCGAGGGCGCCACGGCGCAGGCCGCGATCGGCGGCGCCGACCCGTTCATCATGCAGAGCGACGGCAAGGGCTGGCTGTACGTGCCCGCCGGCCTCGCCGACGGCCCGCTGCCCGCGCACTACGAGCCGCACGAGTCCCCGGTCGCCAACTCCCTGTACGGCACGCGGGCCAACCCGGCCCGCCGCGAGTACCGCCGGCCGGAGACGCCGTACAACTCGGCGCGCTTCCCCTATGTCATCACCACCTACCGGCTCACCGAGCACCACACGGCGGGCGGGATGAGCCGCACCCTGCCCTATCTCGCCGAGTTGCAGCCGGAAATGTTCTGCGAGGTGTCGCCGGAGCTGGCGGCCGAGGTCGGGCTGGTCAACGGCGGGTGGGCGACCATCGTCACCAGCCGGTCGGCGATCGAGGCGCGGGTCCTGGTCAGCCCGCGGATCCGGCCGCTGCGCGTCCAGGGGCGCACGATCCACCAGGTCGGCGTGCCGTACCACTGGGGCTGGGCCGGCGGCGGCGTGGTCACCGGCGACGCGGCGAACGACCTGATGCCGATCGTCCTGGACCCGAACGTCTACATCCAGGAGAGCAAGGCCGCCACCTGCGACCTGCTGCCGGGCAGGCGACCGCACGGCAGGGCGCTGCTGGACCTGATCGAGGAGTATCGCCGTGGCTGAGCGCATGGGTTTCTTCACCGACACCAGCGTCTGCATCGGGTGCAAGGCGTGCGAGGTGGCGTGCAAGGAGTGGAACGACGTGCCCGACGACGGGTTCCTCTTCCGGGCGACGTCCTACGACAACACCGGCGGGCTCGGCGCCGACACCTGGCGGCATGTGGCGTTCGTCGAGCAGTTCACCCGGCAGGGCGACTCCTGGCTGATGGCCTCGGACGTGTGCAAGCACTGCACGCACGCCGCCTGCCTCGACGTCTGCCCGACGGGCGCGCTGTTCCGCACCGAGTTCGACACGGTGGTGGTGCAGCCGGACGTGTGCAACGGCTGCGGCTACTGCGTCCCGGCCTGCCCGTACGGCGTCATCGACCGCAGACGGGACGACGGGCGGGCGTGGAAGTGCACCATGTGCTACGACCGGCTGCGCGGCGGCCTGGAACCGGCGTGCGCGAAGGCGTGCCCGACCGACTCGATCCAGTTCGGCCCGCTGGAGGAGCTGCGCGCGCGGGCCGGGGAGCGGCTGGACACGCTGCACGGGGCCGGTGTCGCCGAGGCCAGGCTGTACGGCGAGAGCCCCGCCGACGGCGTGGGCGGCGACGGCGCGTTCTTCCTGCTCCTGGACGAGCCCGAGGTGTACGGCCTGCCGCCGGACCCGGTGGTCACCACCCGGGACCTGCCCCGGATGTGGGCCTTCGCGGGCACGGCGGCGCTGTCCATGGCGGCCGCGGTCGCGCTCTCCTTCGCGCGGCGGGCGTGATGGCGCGGGAGGAGGCGGTGGTGCCGAAGGCGGAGTTCCGCTCCTACTACGGCAGGCCGGTCATCAAGGCGCCGATCTGGCACGAGCCGCACATGCCGCTCTACCTGTTCCTCGGCGGTGTCTCCGGGGCTTCGTCGATGCTCGGCGCGGGGGCGCGGCTGTCCGGCCGGCACCGGCTCGCGCTGTCCGCCGAGGTGACCGCCGCGCTGTCCGCCGCCGCGGGCGCCGGCTTGCTCGTCGCCGAACTGGGCCGTCCCGAACGGTTCCTCAACATGCTGCGCGTCTTCAAGCTGACCTCGCCGATGAGCGTGGGGTCGTGGATCCTCGCCGCGCACAGCGGGATGACGGGGCTCGCCGCGGGCTCGGCGGTCACCGGCCTGCTCCCCCGCCTCGGCACCGCGGCGTTCGCGGGCGGCGGGGTGACCGGGCCGCTGATGGCCACGTACACGGCGGTGCTCGTCGCCGACACCGCCGTCCCCGCCTGGCACGAGGGCCACCGGGAGCTGCCCTTCCTGTTCGCCGGCAGCGCGCTGGCCAGCGCGGGCGCCGCCGTCATGCTCGCCACCCCGCCCGGTGAGGCCGGTCCCGCCCGCCGCGCCGCGCTGATCGGCGCGACGCTGGAGACGGCCGCCGGGCACCTCATGGAGCACCGGCTCGGCATGCTCGCCGAGCCCTACCGCGAGGGCCCGGCCGGGCGCACGATGCGCGCCGCCCGCCTCCTCACCGTCACCGGCGGCGCCCTCGCCGCGCTCGCCGAGGCCGCCGCCGTGCCGAGTCCCCGCCCGCGCCGCCCGGCACGCGCCCGGTTCTCCCCGCTCAGGCCCGCGCCGCGCGCCGCCCGCCCGCCGTCCGTCCCGGCCGTACTCCGCGGGATGCCCGCCGTGCTCCGCGAGTTGCCCGCCGTACTTCGCGGGATGCCCGCTCAGGCCGTGCTGGGCGGGGTGTCGGCGCTGGCGCTCGCCGCGGGGGCGGTGTGCACCCGGTTCGCGGTACTGCGCGCGGGGCGGGCGTCGGCGGAGGACCCGAAGTACACGGTCGTCCCCCAGCGGGAACGGGTCAGCGCACGTGAATCGCCGGACCCGACGCCGGGACCAGTTCCCCGATGACCGGCAGCCCCGGCACCTCCCCGGCGACGAGCAGCCCGCCCGAGGTCTGGGCGTCGGCGAGGAGCAGCATCGTCTCCTCGTCCGCCTTGGACTCGACGTGCGGCCCCGCCCAGGCGAGGTTGCGCCGGGTGCCGCCGCTCACGAACCCGTCCCGCACCGCCTCCCGCGCGCCCTCCACGTAGGGCACGGCGGCGGAGTCGAGGACGGCGGTGACCCCGCTCGCCCTGGCCAGCTTGTACAGGTGGCCGAGCAGCCCGAAGCCGGTCACGTCGGTCGCGCAGGTGACCCCGGCTGCCAGCGCGGCCCGCGAGGCGTCCCGGTTGAGCGTGGTCATCACGTCGATCGCCGCGGGGAAGACCTCTCCCGTCGCCTTGTGCCTGGTGTTGAGCACGCCGACGCCGAGCGGCTTGCTCAGGGACAGCGGCACGCCGGGCCGTGCGCCGCCGATCCGCAGCAGCCGGTTCGGGTCGGCCAGCCCGGTGACCGCCATGCCGTACTTGGGCTCGGGGTCGTCCACGCTGTGCCCGCCCGCCACGTGGCAGCCCGCGCGGCCGGCCGCGTCCGCCCCGCCGCGCAGCACCTCGGCGGCCAGGTCCATCGGCAGTGTGTCCCTGGGCCAGCCGAGCAGGTTGACCGCGAGCAGCGGCTCGCCGCCGACCGCGTAGACGTCGGAGAGCGCGTTCGTGGCGGCGATCACGCCGAAGGTGTAGGGGTCGTCCACCACGGGCGTGAAGAAGTCCGCGGTCGCCACCACCGCCCGCCCCTCCCCGATGCGCAGCACCGCCGCGTCGTCCCCGTCGTCGAGACCGATCAGCAGGTCGTCGGCCGGCCGCACCAGCCCCGCGACGATCGTCTCCAGCTCACCGGGAGGGATTTTGCACGCGCATCCGCCACCGTGCGCGTACCGGGTCAGTCGTATGGTCATCTCCGTATCGTTCCCATCCGGTGCCGCCTCCCACGCCGGGCGTCCGGCCGGCCGTGCGCGTTTCACCGCCGGCGCGGACGTCCTCCCAGAGTCACGCCCTCCTTCCGGGCGGCGTCCATGGGGGTCGTGGGATCGGGGTCAGCCCACCGGGCCGTTGAGGACGATGTTGTCCACCGCCATGGCGCGCTGGTCGCCCGCCGCGGCGCCGCCGGGGACGTGGATGCCCCAGATGAGGTAGTAGTCCTCCTGCGGGCCGGTGGTGAAGTTGATCGTCCTGGTCTTCACCCCGGAGCCGGTGGGCTCGGCCCACTCACCGCCCCACACGTCGCCGGCGTGGCCGGCTGCGGTGCTCCTGGCCAGGAAGTAGTTCTGCACGCGGGTGTCCGCAGGGCCGAGGATCCGGTACCGGTAGGTCAGCGTGTAGCCGGTGGAGGGCTTCAGCTTCAGCTTGGTCCGGTCGGTGTGCAGGAACTCCGTCCACTCCCACTGGGGTACGGGCACGAGCCACGACACCTGGTTACCGAACGGGTTGAAGGTCGCCGTCGTGGTGCAGGAGGTGTCCACACCCGGCACCGGCTTGCACGTGCCGTACGCACTCTGCGCGGTACGCAGGATGTCCGTGATCACCGTGTTCCCCGGAGTGTCCGCGGGGAGGCGTTCGGCCCCGTTGAGCAACACCTGGAGCATCTCGTCGTCGTCATAGGCGGCGGGGAATCCGGCCGTGGTGTACGCCTGAAGCAGGCGCAGCGCGGTACTCAACTCGGCGTTCGCCTGGAAAAGCGGCTTGCCGGGAGTGCCGATCTCGCTGACCGCCCGGTCGTATTACACCTTCTGCCGACCGGCCAGAAACCGCGTCACCTTGGCGCGAACCTTGTCCTGCGCCTCCTGGCTCTCCACCACCGACGCCGACTCGGCGAAAGACTGCTGGAACCCGCCACCAACCCACCGATCCAGGTAATAATCCACCGGATCACACGGCGGATCGGCCTCCGGCGGACGACCGACACAAACCGTCGGCACCTCCCACAGCCGATACCACGTACGCAACACATCGACCACCGGCTTCGTCCCCTCCGCGGAACCCACCGGCACCGGCCACACCAACCGAAGCCTCATCGTCACCGCGAACTCCGACGCCACCCCCGGCACCCCACCCGACGTGAACGCCACCTCATGACACACATCCACCTTGGGCCGCATGTCCTCGGGGAAAGCCTGCAACGCCACCGGCACGGCATTTCCCCTGAGGGTGACGTTGGCCGGCCGCTTGAGCGTCGTCAGAGGACCAGGGCTGCACGTCGCAGCGCTACCAGGCATCCCCGGCGGAGTGCTCACCGCCTGGTCGGCGGTGCCGAAAAGCTTGTACCCCTTCCCCCCGACCACCTCATCCTGCAAACCCTTCAACGTGCCCGCCAGATGATCGGCCGCATCCTTGTAGTCCTCGACCAACCCCCGATACAACGCATTCGTCCGCGAACCATCCGCATTCGGGCTCCCGGTGGGCCGGCTCAGCTCCTCGACCGCCGCGTCGATCTCCTCGCCGACGAGGGCTATGTCCGCGGCGCGGTCCGGTGACATCTGGGCGGCGAACTCGTCGCTCTCCGCGGCGAGCCGGCGGAACCCGTTGGACATGGACAGCCAGACGGCCGCCTTCGGGATCCTCTCCGCCGCGGACGGGTTCACCCCCGCCGGCCAGCCGTACTTCTGGCCGCCGTACCAGGTGAGGAAGCCGGTGGCCGCGCCGGTGCGCTCGTACAGGTTCAGGGCCGCGACGGGGTCGTCGGCGTAGGTCCGGTACGTGCTCGCACTCGGTACGAACGGCGCCTCCCTGGACTGGGTCACTGCCGCGAAGTTCACCCACTTCTGGGCTTCGCGGTATTCGTCGTAGGACGCGACGGGCTTACCGCTCGACGCCCGCAGATGCTGGTTGAGCGCCGTGCGGGCGGTCTGCAGTTCGCCGTTCTGCAGGGAGCGGATGATTTCGCTCGACCAGTTGTCCAGCTTCTGCTCGATCCCGTGCAACCGGTCCTGGATCTGGACGAGCTGCACCCTCGTCACCTGTTCCAGCCGCAGCACCTCGGCGAACTGGGCGAGCATCTCGGTGTAGACGACGTTGAGGTTCTTGTTCACGGCGTCGAACTGCTTGAGCATCGCGACGTGGAGGTTGCTCACCTCCTGGCGGAGCAGGCCGAGCTGCTCCAGGATCTGCGCGGTGGGGCTGGGCTTGCCCATCTGGAAGAGCGGCAGCAGCGCCCCGATCGCACCGAGGATGTTCCCGGTCAGCATCACCGAGCCCAGCGAGAACATCGCGTCGTACAGACCCTGCGCGGCGATCTTCGGCAGGTAGTCGTTGATGGCCTTCGCGACCCGGATCGCCGCCTCGCCGAGATACTTCGCCCGCCTGCCGCTCTCCGCGTCCTCGCTCTCGATGACGCCGACGAGGACGTCGAGCCCGCCCTTCGTCTCGTCGATCTGCTTCCCGCGTTCCTTCGCCTCCTCTCGCGCCTTGCGCACCGTCTCCTCGCAGGCCGCGTTCCCCTGGCACCGGGGGACGTCGCTCTTCCACGCGAAGGCGCCGTCGTTCCCGCCCAGCAGCCTGTCGATCGCGCCGGTCGCCTGCTTGATGTGCTCGTTGTTCGCCGCCAGCAGCTCGGCCATCCTGTCGTCGATCGCCGCCTGCCGCCGCGGGTCGCCCTCGGGATACCTGAGCACCTCGGTGAGCCCGGCCACCCGGTTCAGCTCGGGGTCCGCCAGGAACTCCTCGGTCGTCATCGTGGCCGTGATCCCGGACCGGACCCCGATCCGGGAGTTCCACACCCGCACCGCCGGATGATCGGCCCCGAGGTCCCGCGCCGCCGTACGGATCCGGCCCGCGGCGGCGAGGGAGAGCCGGTCCAGCAGCGTGGAGATCTCCAGCTCGGTGTCCTGCGGGGTGGCGAGCGCGTCGTCCCAGGCGTTGTACGGCGAGACCGGCACGGCCGCCAGGTCACGCAGCCCGCCCCTGACGGCGGCGGCGACGCCCTCCATGCCGGGGATCTTCGTGCCCACCTCGGCGATCCCGCCCATGAGGTCCACGGGATCGCGCTCTTCGCCGAGTTCCTCCCCGGCCCGTGCCGAAGCGTCCTGGAACCGGCTGAGATACTCCTGTTCGGTCAGTCCGGGCGACGCGAGGGCGAGCGAACCGAGGTATTCGCTCAGCACGACGTCCTCGTACCGTTCGCTGCTCTTCTGCTGGACGGCGAGCGCGTGCAGCCTGACGTTCAGGTTCTCCCGCTCCGCCGGGGACATGTCGGCGTGCGCCGACGGGGCGAGCGTTCCCTGCGCCAGACTCGCCGTCAGCACGACGGTCATCACCGTCGCGACCAACCGGCGTATCGGGGCCGCTCTCCCCCGGCGGGGTAAGCGGCCGATTCTCGGCCTCAATGAGATTCCTCTCGCATAGACGCGGCACGGGCGGGCGCGCCGGACCCGGGCCGCGCCGGAGAGACCTGCCGCCGGCCGGGAGGGACGCGGACGCCGTCGGCTGGCGTACTCGCTGGACAGCCGGAGTTTTCAGCAGCCGACTTGCAGCGGACTTGGAGGCCACAAGGATCATCGGGTACGGCCCGTGGCGTGGCTGTGGCCTGACCGTGGCGGCTTACTTCCCCGGCGTGGCCGGGCAAGCAGAAGGCCCTCCTCCCCGTGGGGAGAAGGGCCTCGTGGCGGGACGGGTTCTAACGCGGCGGGGTGAGCAGGGCCGCGGCGGCGACGGCCACCGGGTCCAGGCCGCTGGCCGGGTCGGCGGCGTCGATGACCAGCTTGGTCCGCATCCTGGGGTCCCAGAACGCCTGGATGTGGACGGCTATCTCCTTGGCCGCGATGTCCGGGTCACGGTGCCTGAACTGCACCGCGATCTCGTTCGCCAGCCGGATGTGCGGGGGTTCGTGCGTCTGGGCCACGGCTCACTCCGCCATCGCCGGGACGGCCCGCGTCTGCGCGGACTGCGCCGTGACCGGCTGCTTGAGCGCCACCTGGACCGCGGTGACCTTGTACTCCGGACAGTTCGTCGCCCAGTCCGAGTGCTCGGTGGTCACCACGTTCGCCCCGGTCACCGGGTGGTGGAAGGTCGTGTAGACGACCCCGACCGGCATCCGGTCGTCGATCTTGACGCGCAGGCTGGTCTCGCCGATCCGGCTGGCCAGCGAGACGGTGTCGCCGTCGCCGATGCCGCGCACCTCGGCGTCGTGCGGGTGCATCTCCAGCAGGTCCTCCGGGTGCCAGGCGCTGTTGCCGGTGCGCCGGGTCTGGGCGCCCACGTTGTACTGGGACAGGATGCGCCCGGTGGTGAGGATCAGCGGGAACTTCCTGGTGCTGCGCTCCTTCGTCGGGACGTAGAGGGTCTCGACGAACTTGCCCTTGCCGCGCACGAAGCCTTCGATGTGCATGATCGGCGTGCCCTCGGGGGCGGCGTCGTTGCACGGCCACTGCACGCTGCCGACCTCGTCGAGCTTGGCGAACGACACCCCGGAGAAGGTGGGCGTGGTGATCGCGATCTCGTCCATGATCTGGGCGGAGTCGTCGTACTTCATCGGGTAGCCCATCGCCTGCGCGATCTCGCACACGATCTGCCACTCGTGCTTGCCGGTCTTGGGGGCCATCACCGGGCGGACCCGGTTGATCCGGCGCTCGGCGTTGGTGAAGGTGCCGTCCTTCTCCAGGAACGACGTGCCCGGCAGGAAGACGTGCGCGTACTTGGACGTCTCGTTGAGGAAGAGGTCCTGGACGACCACCAGGTCCATCGCCTCCAGGGCGGAGGTGACGTGCTTGGTGTTCGGGTCGGACTGGACGATGTCCTCGCCGTGCACGAACAGCGCCCGGAAGGTGCCGTCGATCGCCGCGTCGAACATGTTCGGGATGCGCAGGCCCGGCTCGGACTGCAGGGTGCGGCCCCACAGCGTCTCGAAGGCGGTGCGCACCGCGTCGTCGGACACGTGCCGGTAGCCGGGCAGCTCGTGCGGGAAGGAGCCCATGTCGCAGGAGCCCTGCACGTTGTTCTGGCCGCGCAGCGGGTTGACGCCGACGCCCTCACGGCCGATGTTGCCGGTCGCCATGGCGAGGTTCGCCATGCCCATCACCATGGTCGAGCCCTGGCTGTGCTCGGTGACGCCGAGGCCGTACATGATGGTCGCGTTGCGCGCGCCGGCGTAGAGGCGGGTCGCGGCCCGCACCTCGGCGGCGGGGACGCCGGTGATCTCCTCGACCGCCTCCGGGCTGTGCTCGGAGCCGGAGATGAACGCCTCCCACTGGTCGAAGTCCTCGCAGCGCTCCGCGACGAACTCGCGGTCCACGAGGCCCTCGGTGACGACGACGTGCGCCATGGCGTTGATCAGCGCCACGTTGCTGCCGGGCATCACCCGCAGGTGGTGCTGGGCCTCGATGTGCGGGGAGCGCACGAGGTCGATCCGGCGCGGGTCGGCGACGATGAGCTTGGCGCCCTGGCGCAGCCGGCGCTTGATCCGCGAGCCGAACACCGGGTGGGCGTCGGTCGGGTTGGCGCCGATGACCAGGATGACATCCGCCTTGTCCACGGACTTGAAGTCCTGGGTGCCGGCCGAGGTGCCGTAGGTCTGCTTGAGGCCGTAGCCGGTGGGCGAGTGGCAGACCCGGGCGCAGGTGTCCACGTTGTTGTTGCCGAAGGCCGCGCGCACCATCTTCTGGACGACGTAGACCTCCTCGTTGGTGCACCGGGAGGAGCTGATGCCGCCGATCGCGCCCATGCCGTGCCGGGTCTGGATCTCCATCATCCGCCGGCCGACGTACCCGATGGCCTCCTCCCACTCCACCTCGTGCCACTCGTCGGTGATGCGCTCGCGCATCATCGGCTTGAGCTGGCGGTCGGGGTGGGAGGCGTAGCCGAAGGCGAACCTGCCCTTGACGCAGGAGTGGCCCTCGTTGGCGCCGCCGTCCTTGTAGGGGACCATCCGGACGACCTCGTCGCCGCGCAGCTCGGCCTTGAAGGAGCAGCCGACGCCGCAGTAGGCGCAGGTGGTGAGCACGCTGCGGTTCGGCATGCCGAGCTCGACGACGGAGCGCTCCTGGAGCGTGGCGGTCGGGCAGGCCTGCACGCAGGCGCCGCAGGACACGCAGTCGGACTCCATGAAGCTGCCGCCGGCGCCCGCGGCGACCCGCGAGTCGAACCCGCGGCCCTCGATCGTCAGGGCGAAGGTGCCCTGGACCTCGCCGCAGGCGCGCACGCAGCGGGAGCAGGCGATGCACTTGCTGGAGTCGAAGTCGAAGTAGGGGTTGGAGCTGTCGGTCTCCAGGTCGAGGTGGTTCTCGCCCGCGTAGCCGTACCGGACGTCGCGCAGGCCGACGACGCCGGCCATGTCCTGCAGCTCGCAGTCGCCGTTCGTCGGGCAGGTCAGGCAGTCCAGCGGGTGGTCGGAGATGTACAGCTCCATGACGCCGCGGCGCAGTTCGGCCAGCTCGGGCGTCTGGGTGCGTACCTTCATCCCGGGGGCCACCGGCGTGGTGCACGACGCCGGGGAGCCCTTGCGCCCGTCGATGTCGACGAGGCACAGGCGGCAGGAGCCGAAGGGGTCGAGGTTGTCGGTGGCGCACAGCTTGGGGATCTCGATCCCGGCCTCCGCGGCGGCGCGCATCACCGAGGTCCCCTCGGGCACCAGCACGCTCTTGCCGTCGATCTCCACGGCCACGGTCGCCTCACCCGGCTTCGCCGGAGTGCCGTAGTCCTGCTCCTTGATCAGGCTCATCGCTTTTCCTCCGTCGTCGTTCCGAAGTCACCCGGGAAGTGGGCGAGCGCGCTCTTCACCGGCATCGGTGTCAGGCCGCCCATCGCACAGAGGGAGCCTTCGGTCATCAGGTGGCACAGGTCGTTGAGAAGTTTCAGGTTGGCCGAGCGGTTCTCGCCCGCGACGATGCGGTCGATCACCTCGACCCCGCGCACCGCCCCGACCCGGCAGGGCGTGCACTTGCCGCACGACTCGGCGGCGCAGAACTCCATGGCGAACCTCGCCTGGCCCGCCATGTCCACCGTGTCGTCGAAGACGACCACACCTCCGTGGCCGACCATCGCGCCCGCCGCGGCGAACGCCTCGTAGTCCATGGGCAGGTCGAACTGCGACGTGGGCAGGTAAGCCCCGAGCGGCCCGCCGACCTGCACGGCGCGGACCGGACGCCCGGACCGGGTGCCGCCGCCGTAGCCGTCCACGAGTTCGCCGAGGGTGATGCCGAAGGCGGTCTCCACGATGCCGCCCTGGGCGATGTTGCCTCCGAGCTGGAAGACCTGGGTGCCCCGGGAGCGGCCGACGCCGTGGGCCGCGAACGCCTCCGCGCCGTCGGCCAGGATCATCGGCACCGAGCCGAGGGTGAGCACGTTGTTGACCACGGTCGGCTTGCCGAACAGGCCCTCCAGGGCCGGGATCGGCGGCTTGGCGCGGACCATGCCGCGCTTGCCCTCCAGGCTGTCCAGCATGGAGGTCTCTTCACCGCAGATGTACGCGCCGCCGCCGACCCGGACGAACAGGTCGAAGGAGAAGTCGTGGTCGAGTACCCGCTTGCCGAGCCAGCCGTGCGCGCGGGCGGTGTCGATCGCCGCCCGCAGTGTGTCCACCGCGTCGGGATACTCCGAGCGGACGTAGATGTAGCCCTCGCTCGCGCCGACCGCCCAGGCGGCGATGGTCATGCCCTCGATGAGGGTGAACGGGTCGCCCTCCATCAGCATCCGGTCGGCGAAGGTGCCGCTGTCGCCCTCGTCGGCGTTGCAGCAGACGAACTTCAGCTCCGACTCCGCCCCGAGGACGGTCTTCCACTTGATGCCGGCCGGGAAGCCGGCGCCGCCGCGTCCGCGCAGCCCCGACTCGGTGACCTCGGCCACCACCTCCGCGGGGGTGAGCGACAGCGCGCGGCGCAGCCCGGCCAGCCCGCCGTGCGCGGCGTAGTCCTCGGCGGAGAGCGGGTCGACGACGCCGACCCGGGCGAAGGTGACCCGGGTCTGGTCGCGCAGCCAGGCGATCTCCTCGGTCGGGCCGAGGCGCAGCGGATGCTCGGCGCCGTCCAGCATGCCGGCCGCGATCAGCCCTTCGACGTCATGCGGCGCGACCGGGCCGTACGCGACCCGGCCGGCCGGCGTGCTCACCTCGACCATCGGCTCCAGCCACAGCATCCCGCGGGAACCGTTGCGCACCACGTGCACCGGGCGGTCGGCCGCGGCGGCGATGCCGGCGGCGACCGCGTCGGCGCCCACCGACTTGGCCGCCGAGTCACGCGGTACGTAGACGATCACGACGTCGTCGGAAGCGCTCACGCGGTCACCTCCAGAAGGTGGTCCAGCTGCTCCGGGCTGACCCGGCCGTAAAGCCGCTCGTCCACCTGGACCGTGGGGCCGATCGCGCAGTTGCCGAAACAGAAGACCTGCTCAAGGCTGACCGCGCCGTCATCGGTCGTCTCGCCGAAGCCGACGCCGAGCCGGGTCTTGGCCCGCTCCTCCAAGGTCCGCCCGCCGACCGCCTGGCACGCCTCGGCGCGGCAGATCCGCACCGTCGTGCGCCCCGGCGGCGTCTGCCGGAAGTCGTGATAAAAGGTGACGACACCGTGGACGTCGGCCCGGGACAGGTTCAGCTCCTCGGCCAGAATCGGGATCGCCGCCGGATCGACATAGCCCATATCTTCCATGACGGCGTGCAGGATCGGCATCAGGGCACCGCGATCGTCACGATGCCGAGCGACGATCGAACGCACCCGATCTTCCAAGGATTGCGCTGGCAACGACGCCATGGACAGGCCTTCCAATCGTAGGACGCTTGCAAGAACACCGTCCTGCGTCCCGTCCGACGCGTCCAATCGTTTCCTGCTATCGGCTGATAGACGCTATCTATCAGCGCTTTTCAGGGCGTGGATGCCTTTGCGACGTCTCTTCCGGGCGATTCTCATATCCGGCCGCCTACCGGAACCCGGGCCTCGTACGGCGTTGCGGAGGGGACCCCGCGCAGGTGAGGTCCCTGGTGATGCGCGGTGCGGGGATCGGATGCGCGGCGGTCGCCGCCCGATCAGAGAAACGGATAAACAAGGTAAATGGGATGAAGTGAATTGTACCTCGTGTCCGGCGGATGTTCCGGGGACGAACCTCAGGCAGGCGCGGCGGCGAGCAGCGAGTCGGCCACCGCGGTGCGCGCGTAGAGCACCGAACGGCCGGCCCGGTGGGCGGTGACCAGCCCGGCGTCACGCAGCACGGTCAGATGCTGCGACACCCGCCGCCGACATGCCGCACCGGCGCGCGCTGATCGTCGTGGCGCTGCTGCCGGGCGGCCGTCCCGCACCGCGCCCGGCGGCGGACGGCGGCGGGGCCGGCTACGGGGTGGTGCTGCGCGACCGGCTGCTGCTGGCGCTGCTGCCGCTGCTCGGCGCGCAGCTGGCGATCTACTCGCTGACCGAGGTGGCGCTGCCGCTCGCCGTACGCGACGACGGCCTTTCCCCCGCCGTCTACGGACCGCCCTGGTCACCGGCGTCGTGACCGCGGCGGCGCTGGTCGCGACCGGCCCGGCCATCGCCCGCCGCGCCGCACCGCCCGAGCCCGTCGCCGGGCCCGCCCGCCGCACGGCGCGGCTGCCGGTCTGACCTCGCGGCCCGGCGGCGGGCGACGAAACGACCTCGACGCCGCCGGATCCGCCGGGCCGGGTCAGACATCCCTGGAGCCGGAATGTCAAGCGGCGAGGTCGTGTTGCCGGTGTGACCAGGCGGTTGCCTGGTCGTAGGGGGTATGTGTTTTGAGGCAGCCGTGGAGGATGCCGACCAGGCGG
>NZ_BSRQ01000033.1 GCF_030268685.1 Microtetraspora sp. NBRC 13810 | reverse complement strand
AGTTAAGCCTTCCAGCGCCGATGGTACTGCACTGGGGACGGTGTGGGAGAGTAGGTCACCGCCGGACAATTTTTGTCTGTGGGAAAGGGTCGCCCTTTGGGGCGGCCCTTTTCTGCGTTCTGGGGGGATGTTTTCCTCCGCGTGTGGGGGTGTGTTTCCGTGTGGGGGTGGTTCACGCGTCTGGGATAAGGAGCCGGTCGGTGGTGGGTGGCCGGTGGTGGGTTGGTGGTGTGGGGTCATCCGTGGGGGGTGGCCCTTTTCTGCGTTTAGGGGCTGCGTTCGGGGGCTGTGTTCAGCAGTCTGTTTCGGTGTGGTTTCTCTGTGGTGAGGGGTGTGGCCCGGGGGTGGCTTTTGGGGTGGCCCCGGGGTGTGGCTTTGAGGTGTGGCCCTATGGGAGGGGTGGGCTCCTATGGGAGATGAGCGAGCGGGTTGGTTGGGGTGGCTTGGTTGGGGTGTTGAGGGTGGCGACCGGGATTTGGAGTGGGGCTTCACGGTGAGGAGCAGCTCGCCGGTGAAGGGTGAAGTAGGGGGCGTGTTCACGGTGGAGTGTGTGCGCAGGGCAGCTTGCGTTCTCAGGGCGGCGTTTGCGGTGGCGGGCCGGCGGTAGAGGCCGGCGGTGGTGGTGTGTAGGTAGCTGGAGTGTGACGGGCTGGGGGGTAGGGGGCGGGATGGTGAGGCGTAGGGGGCGAGTAGGGGCGAGGTATGGCGAGTTGGTACTGGTGGGGGGTAACGACCGACCGGCAATGGCCGTTCGGCGGCGTTCTGTACGCCTGTCTTCTCTCATCCTCTTCTCTCTCCTCTCCTCGTCACCCCACCTTCTTCTCTGTCGCTCCTTCTTCCGGGTGGCCGGCGAATTTCCTTCCTCGCTCTCCGCCGTGGTGACTCTCTCGGCGGTGGAGGTCGGCGGTTGTCCGGGGGAGGGGTTGGGGGCTTGGAAAGGTTACTGGGTGTGTTTGAGAGTTGTCGGCGGGTGGTCGGCGGGGGTGAGGGTAAGACGGCTACGCTGGGCCAGGACGCTTGGCCAGGGCATCGATGGGGTGGCCGATCGACTCCATGGGCACGGTGGATAACCAGTCGTGAGCGAGGTGTTGGCCGTACAAAAATGGAAAGAGTGTTGGGCGTGTCGCGAGGCGAGCACCAAATCGTCGGTTACCGTCCATTGTGTCGGGACGCGCCGACTGCGGTGAGTTCCTGAGGAGAGGACAAGCCGATGGGGGCAGTGCGCAAGGTGGCAAGCTACCTTGGCCTGGGCGGAATCGATCAGTATGACGAGACCTACGACTACGAGGGCGTCGAGGACGAGGAGTGGATGCCGGCATCCGAGCGGGCCGCCCGCAGGTGGCATGCGGCCGAAGAGCCTGCGCGCATCGTGATGGTGCAGCCGCGGAAGTACAACGACGCGCCGATGATCGGGAAGCACTTCCGGGAGGGGCAGACGGTCATCATGGATGTGACGGGCATGCCCACGGCTGAGGCCACCCGGATGGTGGACTTCGCGGCCGGTCTCGCTTATGGCTGCGAGGGGCGTATCGAGCGCATCGCGGACAAGGTGTTCCTGCTGGCGCCCATCGACGTCGAGGTCTCCACCGCCTGAGCCGGTGCCCGTTGGGCGGCGCCGATTATGGACCGTTACAACGGAGGCGGCAACCCGGGATGACCCGTGGTTGCCGCGGGGGGCGGTGCGCTGCTTCGGGCGTCAGGTGCGCTCGGCAGTTCGGATCCGGCCGGTCCCAGAGGTGGGCCGGTGCAGCGGGTTTCGCAAGTGGGTTGATGCGGCAGTTTTCGCAGGTTGGTCGATATAGCAAGCCTCGGACAGGCCGATACGGCGGGCCTTTGGGCGCCGCCGGCCGCGGGGGCCGCGGCGGGGTCGCCGGCGTCCGATCATCACCTGGGCACCGCCACCGTTTGTCGAATTCCTTGAGGCACCGACAGTTGTGCGACATGTCCCGTGGGAATGACGTCGCGGTGTCCTGTGGGGATGAGGGTGCTCGGCGATCGCCGGGTTGAACAGTTCCCTGGCCGATGAGCGTCAGCACCACAGTTTCCGGCCGATGAGCGACTCGCGTCCAGGCCGGTAGGCGGCGGCTTCATCATGGAGCCCGGCCGCCGCAACGTGCCAGAGAAGACAGGCATCGCCGCCGCACCACGCACCCCCAGGCCGTCAACAGAGGTGAGCCGCCCCTCAACCGGCACCGGTCGCCCGAGTCGGGCCTGGAGCCCGAAGCCCGGAGATGGTGGGGGACGGGGGGCCGGAGCTGATGACAGCCGGGAGGGTCAGGTGGCGCCGGGGTGGTGGTCGGGCGGGTGGGTTAGGCGGCGCGGGGGCCGCGGCGGATCAGGCGGGTGAGGTCGGAGAGGTCTTCGGCGGCCTGCTTAGAGCGTTCCTGGGCTTCGCGGGTGTACTCGTGGAGGGCCCAGACCGCGCCCTCCGCCATCTCGCGCAGCACGCTGACCTGCGAGGAGACGAACTCGGCGTCGGCCTGCTCCTGGATGCGGCGGCGCCACAGCCAGAAGCCGCCGAGGCCGGTGAGGCCCGCCGTCGCGACCGCGAGGAGAACGACGGCGACGAGGGGCGCGCCGAGGACGGCGGCGGTGATGACGCCGGCGAGGCCGGCCGCGGCGGTGGCGAAGGCGGCGTAGGCGCGCCAGGGGCCGGGGCGGCGGGGGACGCCGTCCGAGGTGATCTGGCGTTCGGCGGCGGCGAGGGACTCGGCGTCGGGGCCTTCGGGGTGCAGGGCGATGGGGTGGCCGAGGATCGGCACCGTCACCGTCGCCGGCGGGTCGAGGTGGGTCGCCTCGCACAGTTCCTCGGCCACCGTGCGCACGATGGGCGCGACGACGTGCAGGGCGGACGCGGCGAGGTCCGGATCGGCGCCGGGGCTGAGGTCTTCCAGGAGGTAGCCGGTGAGGGAGCCCATCGGGCCGTCGTCGCGGGTCGCGCCGATCAGGGTGCGCAGGACGGCGAGCGGCTCGTCCTGCGACCAGGCGCTGACCGGGCGGCGGTCGCCGTTGCGCAGCGGCGGCGAGGTGCTCGCGTCGGGGCGGCGGGAGGAGGTGATCTCCTCGCAGCGCTTGCGCAGGCGGGCCAGCCGGGCCGCGGCCTGGGCGGGCCTGGCGAGTTCGGGGATCTCGGCCAACTCGGGGAAGTCGACGAGTGAGCGGGGCACGACGACGGCGGGCTCGCCGGGCACGAGGGAGCCGAGCCAGCGGTCGATGTCGGTGTCCGCGGGTACGGCGACCGCGTCCAGCTTGCGCAGCACGAAGATCTTGCCGGCCGGGCCGTACGCGCCGCGGGCCGCGGCCAGCCACAGCGCGCGCTGGCCGTGGCCCACCGGGCGGTCGGCGGACAGCTCGCCGAAGGCGGTGCCCAGCCACGACGCGTGGATGCGGTCGCCCTGCCCGGCCACCGCGAGGGACAGGCACAGGAACAGGGCGGTGCGCTGCTCGTCGCGCTGCGCCGCCTTGGCCAGCGCCCCGAGCGCGTCCTCGCCCGCCATGAGCGCGACGAGCGCCTCCAGCGCGGGCGGCAGCCAGTAGCCCTCGATGTCGTTGAACTCCATCGGGGCGGTGGGGGCGACGCCGCCCCCGGCGATATGGGCAAGGAGCGCTTCCGCGCTGCGGTGCAGCTCCGTGGCGGCGCCGGGGCCCGCGGTCAGATCCATGCTCAAGACGGAGAACTCCCCGAAGACGTTAGGAGCGTCCGGACATGGGCGACTCCAGCCGATGTCTCATGCCGGACAATCCAATGACCGCGCAAAGCCTAGCCCGAGGTCGATCCAGGTCCACGGAGGCGCGCCCAGAACCGGGCCTTCCGGGAGTGAGCGAGCTTGACCCCAATTGCGGCCGGGCTCGCCCCGGTGACCAGGCCGGATCCCGAGGACCGGGATCCGGCCGGTGGCCGTGTGCGATGAGCTGACATGTGGTCATGTGGCAGAACCCGCTCGGCCGTCACATCCGGTCGGGGACCGGGACGCCGAGCAGGGACAGGCCCGTTTCCAGGACGCGCAGGGTGAGCGCGCACAGCGCCAGCCGGGAGGCGCGGACGTCGTCGGGAACGCCCGCCTTGAGCACCGGGCAGTTCTCGTAGAAGCCGGTGAACGTGCTGGCGGTCTCGAAGAGGTAGGCGCACAGCCGGTGCGGCTCGGCCGATTCGGCGACGCGCTCGACCAGGGTGCCGAAGTCGAGCAGTTGCAGCGCGAGGGCCCGCTCGGCCGGCTCGCCGAGCAGGATGGGGCCGGTCGCGGCGGTGGCGTCGATCCCGGCGTTCCGGAAGATGGACCGGATCCGGGCCGTCGCATACTGCATGTACGGGCCGGTGTTGCCGGTGAAGCCGAGCATCCGGTCGAAGTCGAAGATGTACTCGCTGTCGTGGCTGACCGACAGGTCGGCGTACTTCACCGCGCCCATGCCGACCGCCTGGGCGATCTGCGACCGGGTCGCCCCGTCGTAGTCGCGCTCGGCGATGGCGGCACCCGCCCGGTCGACCGCCTCGGTCAGCAGGTCCACCAGCTTGACCGACGTGCCGGACCGGGTCTTGAAACGGCGGCCGTCGGGCCCGAGCATCATGCCGATCTGGATGTGCTCGGCCGAGACCGTGTCCGGCAGCCAGCCGGCCTGCCGCGCCGCCGCGTACACCATCTGGAAGTGCAGCGCCTGGTCGTTGCCCACGACGTAGAGGATGCGGTCGGCCTTGAGGTCGTGCACCCGGTACCGGATCGCGGCCAGGTCGGTGGTGGCGTAGCCGTACCCGCCGTCGGACTTGCGGATGATCAGCGGGAGGGGGCGGTCGTCGCTGCCGGTGAAGCCGGGCGGGAAGACGCACAGCGCGCCCTCGCTCAGCACCGCCACCCCGGCGGACTCCAGGTCGTCGCAGGTCTTGGCGAGCATCGCGTTGTACATGCTCTCGCCGGCGATGTCGTCGTCGGTGAGCGTGACGCCGAGCATCGTGTAGACCTTGTTGAAGTAGCGGACGGTCGCGTCCATGAAGACGTGCCAGAGCCGCAGGGTCTCCGGGTCGCCGGACTGGAGCGTGGTCACCCGCTCCCTGGCCCGCTGCTTGAAGTCGTCGTCCGCGTCGAACTTCGACCGCGCGGCCTGGTAGAACCCGGTGCCGTCGCCCGCTTCGAGCTGGGCCACCGCGGCCGCCTCGCCGATGTCGAGCAGGTGCTCGATGAGCATGCCGAACGGCGTGCCCCAGTCGCCCAGGTGGTTCTGCCTGATCACCCGGTTGCCGAGGTGCTCCATGACCCGGACCAGCGAGTCGCCCACGATCGTGGTGCGCAGGTGGCCGACGTGCATCTCCTTGGCCGCGTTGGGCGCGGAGTAGTCGATGACGACGGTCTGCGGGGGAGTGCTCACGCCGACGCCGGCCCGCGGATCGGCCAGGATCTGCGCGGCCTGCTCGGTGATCCACGCGTCGCTCAAGGTGATGTTGAGGAAGCCGGGCCCGCTGATCTCGATGGTGCCGGGAAAGTCCTTGAGCTCCTCGGCGATGGCCTGGGCGACCTCCCGCGGCTGGCGTCGCAGTCGCTTGGCCAGGCTCAGCGCCACGTTCGCCTGGAAGTCGGCGAACTGGGAGGGCCGGATCAGCGGGTCTGCGTCGGCGAAGTCCGGACCGAACGCGGCGGCCAGCGCACGCTGGACGCGTTCGGTGAGGACGAACTGCGGGTCGGTCATGCCCCCAGGGTATCGGCTGAGCAGACCCCGGATCGGACAATTACCGCCCACGCCGGGGGACATCCGGCACAGGGGCGGCGGGTGTTCACCACAGGCGGTGCAGGCGGTGGGAGTTGGCGATGCGCTCGCCGATCCTGGCGACGGTCGAGCCCGCCGCGACGCTCGCCGCGAGCGCGCACGCCGCGGCGACCCCCTTGGCCCTGGAGGCGCCGTGCGCGATCACCACCGTGCCGTTGAGCCCGAGCAGTACGGCGCCGCCGTACGCCTCGGGGTCGAGGCGCCGGGCGAGGCGTCGCATCTTCTGCCGTTGCAGCAGGGCGCCGAGGCGGGACAGCCGGCCGGCCTCGATGCTCGACCGCAGCTCGCCGAAGGCGTAGCGGACGGCGCCCTCCATCGTCTTGAGCGCGACGTTGCCGGTGAAGCCGTCGGTGACGACGACGTCCACCACACCGGCGAGCAGGTCGTGCCCTTCGACGTTGCCCTTGAAGTCGAGGCCGGGAGCGGCGCGCAGCAGCTCGTGGGCGCGTTTGACGACCTTGTTGCCCTTCTCCGGTTCGCTGCCGATGGTGAGCAGGCCGACGGTCGGCTGTTCGAGGCCGAGAGCGGTCTCGGCGTAGGCGACGCCCAGGTGGCCGAACTGGAGCAGCATCTCGGGCTTGGTCTCGGCGTTCGCCCCGGCGTCCAGGAGCAGCGTGGGGTGCGGCAGGGTGGGCAGGGCGACGGCGATGGCGGGGCGCAGCACGTTCTGCTGGCCGCGCAGCCGGAGCCGGGCGGTGGCCACGATGCCGGCGGTGGAGCCGGCGGAGACGACGGCCGAGGCGTCGCCGCGCCGTACGAGGTGGCAGGCGACGGCGATGCTGGAACGGGGGCGGCGCAGGCTGGCCAGGGCGCCCTCGTCCATCGCGAGGGCCTCCTCGGCCCGCACGATCGGGATCTCACCGGTGGCGCCGTGCGCGGCCAGCGCCTCGTAGAGCGGGCGGGGCGCGCCGACGAGGACGATCCGCAGGCCGCGATCCCTGACGGCCTCGACGGCCCCTGCGACGATCTCGTGGGGCGCGTGGTCGCCGCCCATCGCGTCCAGCGCGATCGGCGCACCGCCGGAACGGTCGGTGTCTGGCAAGTGTCACCTCGTGCGGAATCAGTCTCACCGCATCGTAGGCAGAATGCAGCCGGGTACTTACTCGCGGGTAGGCCCTTTACTCAGTCGTCGGCGCGCCAGACCACCACCTTGCCGAAGCGCGCCTTGCCGGTGACCCGGATGAGCGGGCCGGATCCGGCGCCGTCGGCACCGCCCGCGACCTGCCGTTTGGCGAACAGCGCTTCGCCTTCGTCGATCACTCTGGCGTCTCGCGGCACTCGGACGATCAGCTTGCCGAAGAGCGCGTCGAGCTCCAGGACGACCTCGCGGCCGGGGAGCACGGCGTCGGACAGATCGACGATGAGCGCGCCGAACGTGGAGCGCAACCGGGTGTGCCGTCCGGCCACCCACCGGCCGCTGCGGATGACCTTGCTGAACACCGCCGCGACGTCCTG
Organism: Microtetraspora sp. NBRC 13810; assembly: GCF_030268685.1. Lineage (GTDB taxonomy): Bacteria > Actinomycetota > Actinomycetes > Streptosporangiales > Streptosporangiaceae > BSRQ01. The sequence goes on along the minus strand of NZ_BSRQ01000033.1, from coordinate 56,608 downwards.
CCGCTCGGCGCCGGGTGCCGTCGCCTCGGTGAGCGTGGGAAGGTCGGAGGTGAGGGGGAGCAGTTCGCCGAGGGTGACGGCGGCGTAGGCCGCCTCCAGCCGGTCGGCGTGCTCCACGCTGGTGAGGCGGCCGGTGGCGAGTGCCTCGCCGAGAACGGCCGCCACCTGATCCCGCTCGGCGTCGGAGGCCCGTTGGACCGTTTTCTCCGGCAAAGTAGGGCTCATAGGGCGATTCTACGCCGAGACGCGATATGTCGCGAGATGTGATCATCAGAAGAAACTTGCGCCTCACTGGAACCAAGTCACAGGGATACAACGTCCGGGTATATGGACGGCATAGACGCGCGAACTGATCGGAAGGTTTACGTGGCAGATGACAAAAGGAGGGGAAAGAGCTAGTGACCTTGAAACACAGTGGTAGTCGCGGGTTCCGGGCCTACACCAGCAAGCATCTGGACGATCTGCTGAAGCGGGCCGACCTCGACGACGTGGAGCGGTTGCGCATCCGCGCGGTCGCCACCGTCCTGCCTTTCCGGACGAACGCCTACGTCGTCGACGAGCTCATCGACTGGCCGTCGGCACCGGACGACCCGATCTTCCGTCTGGTGTTCCCGCAGGCCGACATGCTGCCCGCCGACGACGTCAACCGGCTGGCCGACCTGCTGCGCCTTGGAGCCGCCAACTCCGAGATCAACGCCGTCGCGCACGACGTCCGCATGCGGCTGAACCCGCATCCCGCGGGCCAGCTGAGCCTCAACCTGCCGCGCATCGGTCACGAGCCGGTCCCCGGCATGCAGCACAAGTATCCGGAGACCGTGCTGTTCTTCCCCAAGCAGGGGCAGACCTGTCACGCCTACTGCACCTACTGCTTCCGGTGGGCGCAGTTCGTCGGCGAGCCCGATCTGAAGATGGCCTCCGACAACGTCGATCAGCTCGTCTCCTACCTGCGCGCACACCCCGAGGTGACCAGCGTGCTGCTCACCGGCGGCGACCCCATGATCATGGGTGAGCCGGTGCTGCGCCGGTACGTGGAACCGCTGCTGGAGCTGGAGCAGCTGGAGTCCATCCGGATCGGCACCAAGTCGCTGGGCTACTGGCCGCAGCGGTACGTCACCGACCCGGACGCCGACGACACCCTGCGGTTGTTCGAGCAGGTGGTGGGGGCGGGCAAGAACCTCGCCTTCATGGCGCACTTCTCCCACCCGAAGGAGATGGAGGCGCCGGTGGTGGAGACGGCCGTGCGCCGGATCCTCGACACTGGAGCGGTGATCCGCACCCAGGCTCCGCTGATCCGCTCGATCAACGACGCCCCGGGCACGTGGGCGCGCATGTGGAAGCGCCAGCTCGCCCTGGGCATGGTGCCCTACTACATGTTCGTGGAACGGGACACCGGTCCGCAGGACTACTTCGCGGTGCCGCTCGGCCGGGCCTACGAGATCTTCAGGGACGCGTACTCCCAGGTGTCCGGCCTGTGCCGGACGGTCCGGGGGCCCTCCATGTCGGCCACTCCCGGCAAGGTCTGCGTCGACGGGGTGGCCGAGATCGCGGGACAGCGGGTCTTCGTGCTGCACCTCATCCAGGCGCGTGACCCCGCACTGGTGGGGCGGCCGTTCTTCGCCAGGTATGACCCCAAGGCCACCTGGCTGACCGATCTGCGGCCCGCGTTCGCCGACCGGTTCCCGTTCGAGCCGGCGGTGCCGACGGCCCGGCTGTCGGCCTGAGAGGACTTCCGCCGGGTGCGGCCGGCGGAAGGGTAACGCGGGACCGGCGCGCCGGAGGGCTTCCCCCGGTGCGCCGGCCCCGCGCCCACGCGCGGTCAGTTGTCCAGCGGCCTCCGCACCTCACCCAGCGGCGGCAGCCTGGGGTGCCGCACGCCCGTCCGCCGGGCGATCTGGGCCTGCAGCCTGGCCATCTGCCAGTGCAGCTCCAGCAACTGCTCGGCCAGCTCGGCACGGGGAATCTCGGAGGGATCTTCGGCGGCCAGGTGGTCGATCGCGGTCGACAGATCTCGCATCGCGCGCCCCCGCTCCATGACGGCGTCTCCATCGAATTGACGTTCGAATCATAGCGGAGTGCCGGTCGTGGCGTCAGGGGTTCGGCGCGCCGGGCGGGGTGTGTCGGGACGCGCCCTCAGCCGGTCTGGTAGACCGGGGCGATGTAGCCCCTGGCCAGGGTGTTCGCCACGATGTTGAAGCCCACCACGGCGGCCGACGCGTCCGCGTCCACGCCCAGCTTCTCGACGCCGAGCGCGTGCACGGCGAACAGGTAGCGGTGCGGGTGCCCGGGCGGCGGCGCGGCTCCGCCGTACGACTGGAGGCCGTAGTCGTTGCGGCCGTGCACGGCGCCGGCCGGCAGGCCCTTCATCTCGCCGGCCCCGGCGCCCGCCGGAAGCTCGGTCACGTCGGCGGGGATGTCGAACAGCAGCCAGTGCCAGAAGCCGCTGGTGGTGGGGGCGTCGGGGTCGTAGCAGGTGACCGCGAAGCTGCGGGTGCCCTCCGGCGCGCCGGACCAGCGCAGGTGGGGGGACACGTTGAGCCCGGTCATCCCCCACCCGTCGAAGACGTGGGAGTCGGACATGGTGGCGCCGTGGCTGACGTCGTCGCTCTCCACGGTCAGCCCGGGCACCTGGGGCAGGAAGTCATAGGGGATCGGTGGCCGCTGTGACACGGTAGCCTCCGCTGGGATCGTCCAGTTGGTCGTCCCTATCTTGCTCGCCCCAGGAAGGCGTCACAAACACCCCGGTGCGGGGCTGAGCGGGCTCAGGCGCGGTTGTAGGCGGCCAGGACGGTCTGCGGGTCGCCGTCCATCTTGATCTTGCCCTTGTGCAGCCAGATGACGCGGTTGCAGGTCTCCTCGATCACGTCGAGGTTGTGCGCGACGAGGAAGACGGTGCCCGCCTCCGCGCGCATGGCCTGGATGCGCTGCTGGCTCTTGCGCTTGAACTCGCGGTCGCCGGTGGCCAGCGCCTCGTCGATGAGCAGCACGTCGTGCGCCTTCGCGGAGGCGATGGCGAAGCGGAGCCGCGCGCCCATGCCCGAGGAGTACGTGGACATGGGGAACTGGACGAACTCCCCAATACCGGAGAAATCCACGATTTCATCGTATTTCGCCCGGACCTGGCGGGGTGTCATGCCCATCGCGTAGCAGCCGAGCACGATGTTCCGCTCACCGGTCAGCTCGCGCATCAGCGCGGCGTTGACGCCGAGCAGCGACGGCTGGCCGTCGGTGTAGACCGAGCCCTGGTGCGCGGGCAGCAGGCCGGCGATGGCGCGCAGCATGGTGGACTTGCCCGAGCCGTTGCGGCCCACGATGCCGATCGCGTCGCCGTGGTAGGCGACGAAGGACACGCCCTTGATGGCGTGCACCTCGCGCATCTGCGGGCGGCCCTGACGCCGGAGCAGGCGCATCAGGGCGTTGGCCGCGTTGCCCTTCTCGGCGTCGGAGGAGGCGCCGTAGACGCGGTAGACGATGTGCAGGTCGTCGACGATGACCGTGGGCGTGCCCGTAGGGAGGGGCTCCGCCGTGGGACGCGCCTTGCCGTCCTGCTTGGGGACGTTGTTGTCCTCCGCCTTCACCTGCGACAGCTCCTTGGTCAGCTCAGCCACGGCCGTACCTCTCCTCGGCGCGCCAGAAGTACCAGAAGCCGACGAGCAATGCGAACACTGCCCAGAATACGCAAGAACCCCATACCCAATCGCGCGGCGTGTGGCTCGAAATGAGGATATCCCGCATGAACTCGATGTAGGAGGCCGCGGGGTTGAGGTACAGGATGTCGGCCAGCCAGGGCGGCCCGCCCGCGTGCTCGACCTTGACGTCGATGGCGTAGAAGACGCCGGAGGCGTAGAGCCAGGTGCGGGTGATGAAGGGGAGCAGCTGGTTCATGTCCCGCGCGGTGGAGCCGATGCGGGCGAGGACCAGGCTGGCCCCGATGTTGAACATCGTCTGCAGCAGCAGCACGACCGGGATGAAGAGCCACAGCAGGGTGATCGGCTCGCCGGTCAGCAGGACCAGCACCAGGAGCACGACCATCGACACGGCGAGCTGCTGGAGCTCCTGGATCGTGTAGGCCAGCGGCAGCGCGGCCCGGGGGAAATGCAGCGCCCGGATCAGCGACAGGTTGCCCGAGATGGACTTCGCCCCGCTGGAGACCGAACGTTGGGTGAACGAGAAGATGAAGACCCCGGTGAGGAGGAACGCGACATAGTTGTCGGAGTCGTTGCGCGCACCGAGGATCAGGCCGAACATCAGGTAGTAGACGCCGGCGTTGAGGAGCGGGGTCAGCACCTGCCACAGCTGGCCCAGCATGGAACTGGAGTATCTCGACACGTTGCGTGACGTGGCGTACGTCAACACGAAGTGCCGACGCTCCCACAGTTGACGCACGTAGGCGGGCAGACTAGGACGTGCGATGGCACGTCGAAGCCCGTATCGCGAGGCGAGTTCGGCCAGCGGCTCCTTCCCCCGGGAAGGGGTGCCGTCTTTCCGGCCGCCCGCCCGGGCGTCCGCGACCGCGGATTCCGGCTGGCTCATGGCAAGGACTCTATTGGATGCTCGTGGTTGGGATGCCTGGGATGGTCGTCTGTGCGACTGCCGCCGCACGGGAGGTTGGACGTGCCCGAGGAGAGAGCGGTTCCAGGTCTATTGCCGGGTTTTCCGCGCAACACCGCTCTGTCGCTCGCTGCTCCCAGGCGGACACACCGAGGTCAACCGTAGCCCAGAAGCCGGTCAGATGACGCCCATGCCGCGACACCCCGGCAGGCCCGGCGGCCCCCGGACGCCGCGTAACGATGCATGTACGTTCTTGGCTGTTTCTCAGCGTGATAAGGCATTACGCCCTTGCGAGCAGGTATGAGTGTGACGTCACAAGGACACACGTGTGACCGAACTGCAACGCTGCAGAGACTCGCTGGTGAGACGTAGTGAGGGATAGTCGCGATCGACTGGCAGGGCGTCAGCTGAGTTGACCGTGTCAGCCAAATCCGGGGCAACCTGACCCCGTGGGCTGTGCGGGCGATACCGCAGTTCAGCGCCAACGCCCACCTGAGAGGGAGGAAATACCCACAATGCGTGTGACCAAGGGCGCGAAAATTATCGCCGGTACCGCGCTGCTAGCCCTCGCTGTCGCCGCGTGCGGCAGTGGCGGCGACAGCAGCTCGCCGGGCGCCACGGGCGGTGGCGACACCCCCGTCCGCATGGAGATCGGCGAGCCGCAGAAGCTGTTCTATCCGAGCGACACGACGGAAACCGAGGGCTCCGAAGTCCTCGCGGCCATCATGACCCCGCTGGTGAGCTATGACGACAACAAAAAGGTCGTCATGGATCTCGCCGAGTCGATCACCTCGGATGACAACACCGTCTGGACGATCAAGCTCAAGCCGGGTTACACCTGGCACAACGGCGAGCCCGTGATCGCCCAGAACTTCGTCGACGCGTGGAATTTCGCCGCGAATCAGGAGAACGTCCAGTCCGCCAGCTACTTCTTCGGCCGGATCGACGGTTATGCCGACCTGAACCCGGGTGAGGGCAAGACCGTCACCGCCGATGGCATGAAGGGCCTCAAGGTCGTCGACGACAGCACCTTCGAGGTCACGCTCGCGGCGCCCTTCTCGCAGTTCCCGACCATGCTCGGCTACACCGCGTTCTATGCGCTGCCCAAGGCCGCCTTCGACGCGGAGGGCAAGGTCACCGAGGCGTTTGCGAAGAAGCCGATCGGTAACGGCTATTTCCAGTTCACCAAGGACTACGCCAAGGGTACGGACCAGTCGATCGACCTGATCCGTTACGACAAGTACCCCGGCGAGAAGCCGAAGTTCGACAAGCTCCAGTTCAAGATCTACACGGACAACGAGACCGCGTACAACGACGTGGCGGCCGGCAACCTGGACATCATCGACCAGCTCGGCCCGTCCTCGATCTCCCGCGCCAAGGGCGAGCTGGGCGACCGGTACATCGACCAGCCGGACGCGGGCATCGGGTACATCGGCTTCCCGCTGAAGTACAACAAGGACTACGAGAACGTCAAGGTCCGCGAGGCCATCTCGATGGCCATCGACCGGCAGACCATCGCGGACACGGTCTTCTCCGGCACCCGGGCGCCCGCCGACGACTTCATCAACCCGGCGATCGACGGTTACCGCCAGGGCGCGTGCGCGGTGTGCACGTACGACCCGGCCAAGGCCAAGGAGACCTACACCGCGGCGAACGGCCCGAAGACCCTGGAGCTCGGTTACAACAACGACGGCGGCCACAAGGAGTGGATCGAGGCCGTCGCGCTGAACCTGCGCCAGAACCTCGGCATCGAGGTCACGGTCAAGCCGTTCGAGAAGTTCCAGGCGATCCTGGACGAGCTCGACGCCAAGAAGTACGCGGGCATGTTCCGCATGGGCTGGGCGATCGACTACCCGTCCCCGGAGAACTACCTGACGCCGATCTTCTCCACCGCGGCGGCCAAGACCGGCTCGAACTACGCCGGCTACTCCAGCAAGGAGTTCGACGAGCTCCTGGTCAAGGGTGACACCGCGAAGACCCCTGAGGAGAGCATCGCGTTCTACCAGCAGGCGGACGACATCCTGATCAAGGACCTGCCGTATGTCCCGGTTTACTTCTACCGAGTGAACGCGGGCTTCTCGCAGCACGTCAAGGGTGTGAAGATTAACCTGCTCAACCAGGTTGAGTGGACGTCTGTCGAGAAGGTCTGATCAAAGCTCCGGGGCCGGTTGAGAGCCCGGCCCCGGGGCCCGCTTTTGGGGGCAGCCCGCTTGGCACCGCAACCCAGGGTTCCGAGTGGCTGCCCCCAGGCATGTACGGGAGGCTTGTATGGGCCGTTACATCATCAGGCGCCTGATTCAGGCGATCCCAGTGCTGCTGGGATCAACCCTGCTGATTTTCGCCACCGTCTTCGTGCTGCCCGGTGATCCCATCGCGGCACTGGCCGGTGAGAAACGGGCAGATCCAACCATCGTCGCTATTCTACGCGAGCAATATCATCTGAACGATCCATTTTTCGTGCAGTACTGGAACTACATCTCAGGAGTGTTCCAGGGCAACTTCGGGCGGACGTTCGCGAACGTCGAAGTCTCGGAGATCATGGCCGGCAAGTTCCAGGTCACCCTCAACCTCGCCATGACGGCGCTGATCCTGGAAGCGATCATCGGCGTCGGGCTGGGCCTGTGGGCGGCCCTGCGCCGGGGCAAGGCGACGGACAGCGCGATCCTCGCCTCCACCCTGGTGCTCATCTCCATCCCCACGCTGGTCACCGGCTTCGTCCTGCAGCTGATCCTCGGCGTCCAGCTGAAGCAGAGCTTCGGCATCGACTTCTTCCCGGTGGCCGGCATCTCGGAGGGATGGCGGAGTTACCTGGTCCCCGGCTTCGTCCTGGCGGGCACGTCGATCGCCTATCTGACCAGGCTCACCCGCACCAGCCTGGTGGAGACGCTGCGCGCCGACTTCGTGCGCACCGCGGTCGCCAAGGGCATGTCGCGGCGCCGGGTGGTCGGGCGGCACGCGCTGCGCAACGCGCTCATCCCGATGGTCACCTACCTCGGCGCCGACCTCGGCACGCTGATGGGCGGCGCGGTGATCACGGAATCGATCTTCAACATCCCCGGTATCGGGCAGGAACTGTTCAGATCGGTGTACGAACGCCAGCAGCCCGTCGTCGTCGGTATCGTGACGATCCTGGTCCTGGTCTACATCCTCGCCAACCTGATCGTCGATCTGCTCTACGCCGTGCTCGACCCGAGGATCCGCTATGAGTGACATCAGACCCGTCGGCCCGACCCGCGCCGAGACGGAGCAGGACGCCGCCGAGCAGGTGATGACGGTCGGAGTCCCGGAGACGCCGCTGACGGTCGAGCCGGAGCGCAAGCCCGGCAAGCAGGCCCGCCCGGCCAGCCTGTGGAACGACGCCTGGTACGACCTGCGCCGCAGGCCGCTGTTCGTCCTGTCGGCCGTGCTGATCGCCATCCTGCTGGTGATGGCCGTCTTCCCCGGGCTGTTCAGCAGGGTGAACCCGATGGACGCGACGACCTGCGTCCTGTCCAACGCCCGCCAGGCGCCGAGTTCGGTGCACTGGTTCGGCACCGACAACCTCGGCTGCGACGTCTACGCCCGCACCATCTACGGCGCGCGCAACTCGATCGTGGTCGGCGTGAGCACGACGATCGTCACCGCGCTCTTCGGCGGCCTGCTCGGTCTCATCGCCGGCTTCAAGAGCGGCGCGACCGACACCGTGCTGTCCAGGACCACCGAGATCTTCTTCGCCATCCCGCAGATCCTGGGCGCGCTGCTCATCCTGTCGGTGTTCGGCACCGGCAACGTGTGGACGATCATGCTGGCGCTGTCGGTGCTGGCCTGGCCGATGACGTTCCGCATCATGCGGGCCGCGGTCATCACGGCCAAGAACCAGGACTACGTGATCGCCGCGCGGGCGCTCGGCGCGGGTTCCGGGCGGATCATGTTCCGGCACATCCTGCCGAACGCGGTCGCCCCGGTGATCGTCATCGCCACCATCAACCTGGGCGGCTTCATCGCCGCGGAGGCGGCGCTGTCGTTCCTCGGCGTCGGCATCCAGTCCCCCGACATCTCGTGGGGGCTGATGATCGACAGTGCTCGGGACAGGTTCCTGGAGGCGTTCGCGCCGCTGCTGTTCCCCGCGCTCTTCCTGAGCATCACCGTCCTCGCGTTCATCATGCTCGGCGACGCCGTACGTGACGCGCTCGACCCGAAGCTGCGGTAAGGGGGATCCATGAAGAAGACTGCGACCGATGTGTTGCCGGCCGAGGGAGGGCTGGGCAACGATCCGTTGCTCTCGGTGGAGGACCTGCACGTCGAGTTCGCCACCAGGGCCGGCCTGGTCAAGGCGGTCAACGGCGTGAGCTACACGCTGAGCGCCGGCGAGACCCTGGCCGTGCTCGGCGAGTCGGGTTCCGGCAAGTCGGTGACCGCCCAGGCGATCATGGGCATCCTGGACATGCCGCCGGCCAGGATCCCGAAGGGCGCGATCCGCTTCCAGGGGACGGACCTGCTGAAGCTTTCGGAGGAGGCCCGTACCCAGATCCGCGGCCGGCGGATCGCGATGATCTTCCAGGACGCGCTCTCCGCGCTGAACCCGGTGTTCACCGTGGGCTGGCAGATCGGCGAGATGTTCCGGGTGCACCAGGGCATGTCGAAGCGGGACGCGGAGAAGAAGGCCGTCGAGCTGATGGACCGGGTGCGCATCCCGGCCGCCAAGCAGCGCGTGCACGACTTCCCGCACCAGTTCTCCGGCGGCATGCGCCAGCGCATCATGATCGCCATGTCGATCGCCCTCGACCCCGAGGTCCTGATCGCCGACGAGCCGACCACGGCGCTCGACGTGACCGTGCAGGCCCAGATCATGGAGCTGCTCGCCGAGTTGCAGCGCGAGAGCAACATGGGCCTGATCCTCATCACGCACGACCTGGGCGTGGTGGCGGACGTCGCCGACAAGATCGCGGTCATGTACGGCGGGCGGATCGTGGAGAACGCCCCGGTCCACGACATCTACCGGCGTCCGGCGCACCCGTACACCAAGGGGCTGCTGGAGTCCATTCCCCGGGTGGACCTCAAGGGCCAGGATCTCTACGCGATCAAGGGCCTGCCGCCGAACCTGCTGGACATGCCCACCGGCTGCGCCTTCCACCCGCGGTGCCCGTACCGTCAGGACAACTGCGTCACCAGCGTGCCTGAGCTGTACGAGATCGACCCGAACCGCAGCAGCGCCTGCCACTACTGGAGGGAGGTCCTCGATGGCACCGACGAGTGAGGCCATTCTCAAGGTCCGCGATCTGGTCAAGCACTTCCCGCTGACCCAGGGCATCGTCTTCAAGCGGCAGGTCGGCGAGATCAAGGCGGTGGACGGCGTCTCGTTCGACCTGCACAGGGGCGAGACGCTCGGCGTGGTCGGCGAGTCGGGCTGCGGCAAGTCCACGCTGGCCAAGGTGCTGATGGCGCTGGAGAAGCCCACCTCGGGCTCCGTCATGATCAACGGCAAGGACATGGCCAAGGCCAGGGGCGGCGATCTCAAGCGGATGCGCCGCAACGTCCAGATGGTCATGCAGGACCCGTACACGTCGCTCAACCCCCGGATGACGGTGGGCGACATCATCGGCGAGCCGTACGAGATCCACACCGAGGTGGCGCCGAAGGGCGACCGGCGGCGCAAGGTGCAGGAACTGCTCGAAGTGGTGGGTCTCAACCCCGACCACATCAACCGCTACCCGCACCAGTTCTCCGGCGGCCAGCGGCAGCGCATCGGCATCGCGCGCGGCCTCGCGCTCCAGCCGGAGATCATCATCTGCGACGAGCCGGTGTCCGCGCTGGACGTGTCGATCCAGGCCCAGGTGATCAACCTGCTGGAGCGGTTGCAGAACGAGTTCAACCTGGCCTACATCTTCATCGCGCACGACCTGTCGGTGGTGCGTCACATCTCGGACCGGGTCGGGGTCATGTACCTCGGCAAGTTCGTGGAGCTCGGCAAGGACACCGCGATCTACGACCAGCCGGCCCACCCGTACACCCAGGCGCTGCTGTCGGCGGTGCCGGTGCCCGACCCCGAGGGCCGGGAGCAGCGCGAGCGGATCATCCTCCAGGGTGACCCGCCGTCGCCGGCCAACCCCCCGTCCGGCTGCCGGTTCCGCACCCGGTGCTGGAAGGCGCAGGAGATCTGCGCCACGGAGGAGCCCCTGCTGCAGATCCGGCCGGGGACGAGTCACGAGAGCGCCTGCCACTTCGCCGAGGCGCAGGACGTGGTGCACGCGGGCTGACCCGCGCGTCCGGAGACGACGGAAGCCCTCCACAGGCCGGTCATGTGGAGGGCTTCCGTATGTTCGCCGAGGCTTAGAGGCCGCCGACCCCCCCGATTCCCACGCCGCCCAGGCCGCTGTTCCCCAGCGCGCCGCCGCCCAGCGCGCCCCCGAGGGCGCCGCCCAGGGTGCCGCCGAGCAGGTCGCGGACGGGGTCGGCGTTGGCGGGCGCGCCGGCCGTGCTGCCGATCACGGCGAGACCCGCGATGGCGGTGGCGGCGAGAATACGACGGATCATGTGTTCCCCCGATGTTTACCCGGGCTGATGCCTTGGGCGCCCGGAGAGCTTCTGGTGTCATCCGAAGAATCCCAGTGGGCGCGGCGGGGGTTGGCGTCCTTGACTTTTACGGGGCGGCCGATGGGCGAGCCATGACCTTCCCGGCCGGTGCTCGCGGTTCAGGTGGCGCCCTGGCCCGGGGCCCGGTGGGCGCCGCGTACGGCGCGGCGGCGGAGAAGGCGGCGGGTCGCCGGGCCGGTCGCGGCGCCGGCGGCGAGGAGGGCCAGGAGGCCGGCGGCGAGCAGGCGGAAGTCGCCGGGGCGGTGCGCGGGGCCGCCGCCGAAGGAGAGTCCGCCGGCGGCCGCGGCGTCGAGCGCGGTGGGCGGTGCGGGTGCGTCGCCGGGCACCGCCGGGCCGGGGCCGCGCGGCCGGGCCGGGGCCACCGGAGGAGCGGCGGCGTCCTGAGCGTCCTGAGCGTTCTGAGCCAGGTCGGCGGGCCGCGGGGTGGCGCGCGGCCGTGCGGTTCCGCCACGGGCGGGTGCCGCGTGGGAGGGCGGTGCCGGGCGGCGGGTGCCGGGCGCGGGTCCGGGGTCGGGTCCGGGGTAGGGGGCGGGCGCCGCGACGGCGGGGGCGCGCAGCGGGCCGGTGCTGCCGCACCGGACGCGGGAGTGCGCGCACTGGACGCGGGCGGCCTCGCGGAGCGCCAGCACGGCGTTCACGACGCCGTGCCCGTAGCCGGGGTCGTGCCCGGACGCGGGACGCCGTACGGTGCCGCGCTCGATCGCCCGGCGCACCTGGAGGGGCGACAGGTCCGGGTACTCCGCCCGGATGAGCGCCGCGATCCCGGCGACCATGGCCGCGGCCGAACTCGTGCCGTCGCCCAGCACGTAGGACCGTCCGCCGTCGGCGCTGACGATCTGCGTGCCCGGCGCGACCACCGACAGGTAGGACTGCCGGTTGGAGAACGGCGCCACCTGGAACCGGTCGTCCACCGCGCCCACCGCGATCACCCCGGGGTAGGCGGCCGGGAAGTTCTTCCGGTTGGCGGTGTCGCCGTCGTTGCCCGCCGAGGCGACGAGCACCGCGCCCGCGTCCAGCGCGTACTGCACGGCCTCCTCCTCGGCGGCCGAGCCCTCCCAGGCGCCGCTGCCGCCGCCGAGCGACATGCTGATGACGTCGGCCCCGTGGTCGGCGGCGTAGCGGATGCCGCGGGCGAGCGCGTCGGTGCCGCGCCTGCGCACCTCGCGCAGCGGGTCGTCGTTCTCCAGCGTGACCCGGACCGAGAGGATCTCGGCGGCGGGGGCGACGCCGAGGACGCCGCTCAGCCGGTTCCGCCCGTGGCCGCGGCCGGCGACGATGCTGGCCATCGACGTGCCGTGGTGGCCCCAGTGCCGGATCCCGCTCCGGCCGCCGGTGAGGTCGGGGCCCTGGGTCACCGTGCCCGCGAGGTCGGGGTGGCGCGGGTTGACGCCGGTGTCGAGCACCGCGACCAGGACGCCCTCGCCCCGGCTGCGCCGCCACGCGTCGGAGACCCGCAGCGCCCTCAGCGACCACTGCCGGGCCCGGGCCGTGGCGCCGACGTCGTCCGCCAGCGCCGCGGCGCCGCCCCGCGGCCCGCACGCGCACGGCGGCGACACGAACACGGCCGCCCCCAGCACACACCCTCCCACCGCCAGCCGCACCGCCGCTCCCGGCCGTCCCGGCGCCGTCATCGGCTGATGTTCCGGTGCAGCGCGGCGGCGAGGTCGCGGGCCGCGCGGGTCAGCCGGGGGTCGGCCGGCACACCGGGCGCGTACGGCCGGCCGTCGGCGTAGCCGGCGGCGGTGAGCACCACGTAACGGTCGTGACCGGCGGCCAGCGCCCCGGCGACGTACTGCCGCTCGCCGAAGCCCTCGGCGGCGCCGCCGGGGAAGGGGGCGGGGCGCACGGTGGGCGGTCGTTCCCGCATCGGGCCGGTCTCCCGGATGCCCAGCCGGCCGGCCACCGGGGTGGCGGCGGACGGCGCCGAGGCGGACAGCACGGCGATGCCCGCGGTGACGACGTACGTCTGCGTGCTGTCGGTGTAGGTGGCCCGCAGGGTCGTCACGCAGCCCAGCCGGGCGAGGGCGCGGGCCGCCTCGGGCTGGAGCGCGTCCTCGCAGCGCGCCTCCCGGGCCACGCCGGCGAGCAGATACCTGATCCTGGCGCCGGACGGGCTGGTGGCCGGGACGGAGGGCGGGAAGACGCGGGTGGCGGGCCAGCTCCGCCACCGGTCGCCGACCGGTGAGGTGGCGCCGCCGTGCGCGGCGGGCCAGGACGAGGCGAGGATCGCGGCCCAGGCGAGCAGTGCGAGCAGTGCGGCCGGCACGATGAGGAAACGGATGCGGAAGCGTGCTTGGGTCACGAGCGCCTCGCCAACGGCTCGCGGGAGACAGAGGGCAGTTTCCGGCCAGGGCAACGGCACGTCCCCCGGTGCTGGGGCATCATTCTGACATGCGGCTCTGGACTTAATCAGGCGCATCGGTAAACAGGTCGATACGCACCGTATGCACGGCCGGCTGTCAGGATGTGGGCGACAGCCGTACGTGGGCGCCCGGTGGCAGGCCGAGACGCTGGGCCGCGTCGCCGGCGTTGACCGCGATGGCGATGAGACCGGCCGAGTCGGCGAAGGCCACCAGCTCGCCCGGCGGCACCGAGGCGAAGCTCTCCCGGAACGGCACGGTGAGCTGGCGGCGGCCCAGCCAGACGGCCAGCGTGTCACCCACCTGCACCTCCAGCGCGGCGAGGTCGTCGGCGGTGATGGACAGCTGGGTGTTGCCGTAGCGGTCGACCGAAAGGACCTCGCCCTCGACCGCGCCGTCGCGCAGCTTGGAGGTCGGCTTCGGCAGTGACACGAGCCGGTCGGGGGGCACGTCGGGGCCGAGGTCGGCGGGTTTGCGGCCGAGGCACAGGTGGGCGGCGACCGGAGCGAAGACGTCGCGGCCGGGGAAGGTCGGCGAGACCGGGTGCCGGAAGAGGTCGTCGTTGACGATCTCGTAGGCCGCGGCGGCCCCGCCGCAGGCGTCCACCGCCCAGGACAGCAGGCCGTTGTCCGGGCCGATGAACATCCGGTCGCCGGCCATGACCGCCACCGCCCGGCGCGCCCCGCCGGCGCCCGGATCGACCATCGCCATGTGGACGCCGGGCGGCAGGTAGGGCACCGTCTGGGCGAGCACCGCGGCGCCGCGGCGCACGTCACCGGAGGGGATGAGGTGGCAGACGTCGATGATGCGCGCCTCGGGCGCGAGCCCGATGATCACGCCGTGACAGGCCGCCACGAACCCATCCTCAAGCCCATAATCGGTGAGAAGGGTGATGACTGGGGGCACAACAGACCTCCTCTCGTATCGACGGCAGCCGTGAACGCCCGTACGTTGGCGACTACGATGGCCACGGGCCGCGCGCGGGCGGCGAGATCGCCGCTCGCCGGACCGAGGAGGAGAGCATGGACACTGCGCCGGTTCACGGTGACAGTGGTGCCCAGGAACCGACCCCCCAACCCCCGGCGGGCCTCTCCGACCGGGATCGCGAGCTGCTCGCCTTCGAGCGCCAGTGGTGGCGTTACGCGGGAGCCAAAGAGCAGGCCATCAAAGAGACCTTCGACTTCTCCGCCACCCGCTACTACCAACTGCTCGGCGAGCTCATCGAGCGTCCGGAGGCACTCGCCCACGACCCGATGCTGGTCAAGCGGCTGCGCCGGATGCGGGCCGCCCGGCAGCGCGACCGTGCCGCGCGCCGCTTCGGCATGCGTCCCTGATCCCCGAATGCGTCCTTGACCCACGGGTAAGGAGTTTCGAGTGACTGACGACGGTGTGACGGGTCTGCCGCGTGCGCGTTCCGCCGCGGGGGCCGTGGGGCTCGACGCGATCGTCTCCGACCCGGCGGGCGCGGTCATCGGGCTGGACTTCGACGGCACCCTGTCGCCGATCGTGCCCGATCCCGACGGGGCGCGGATCCACCCCGAGGCGCCCACGGTGCTCGCCGAGCTGGGAGCGGTGGTCGGCGCCGTCCTCGTGCTGACCGGCCGGCCGGCGGCGGTCGCGGTGGAGTACGGCGTGGGCGGGAACGGCACGGCCCTGGCCGACGTCCCCGGGCTCGTGGTGCTCGGCCAGTACGGCGTGGAGCGGTGGGAGCGCGGCGAGCTGCGTTCGCCCCCGCCGCCGCGCGGGGTGGACGCCGTGCGCTCCGCGCTGCCGAGGCTGCTCGGTTCGCTCGGTCCGCTCGGCGCCGGCGGGGTCAGCGTCGAGGACAAGGGCCGGGCGCTCGCCGTGCACACCCGCAGGGCGAGCGATCCGGAGGCCGCGCTGGCCGTCCTGCGCGCGCCGCTGGCCGACCTGGCGCGCGAGCACGGTCTCGTCGTCGAGCCCGGCCGGCTGGTGCTGGAGCTGCGCCCGCCCGGCATGGACAAGGGGCGCGCGCTGACGGCGTTCCTGGCCGAGCGTGGCGCGCGGTCCGTGCTGTTCGGCGGCGACGACCTGGGCGACCTGGCCGCGTTCGAGGCGGTGCGCGCCTCCGGGCTGCCGGGGGTGACCGTGTGCAGCGGTTCGGAGGAGGTCACCGCGCTGGCCGAGCGGGCGGATCTGATCGTGCCCGGTCCCGACGGCGTGGTGGCGCTGCTGCGCGCGCTGGCGGTGGCGCTCAGGTCGCGGTAGCCGCGCGGGCCGGCGGTGGCGCTCAGGTCGCGTTAGCCGTGCGGCGCGGCGCGGCCGTGAGCACCCCGGCGACGGCCAGCGCGATCAGGATCGGGGTGAGCAGGAAGGCGCTGTGGGCGCCGAAGCCGTCGGCGAGCGCGCCGAGCGCGAAGGGGCCCGCCCCGCTCGCGACGCCCGCCGCCACGGCCGCCATGGCGGCGGCCTGGTCGGGGCGGGCGCTCGCGGCGGCGATCACCTGGCTCAGCGACAGCGGGAAGTGCAGTGCCACGCCGAGCCCGCACAGGATCAGCCCGGCGTAGGCGAGGACCGGGTGGGTGCTCAGCCAGAAGATCGTCCAGCCGCCCGCGGTGACCGCGAGCGCCCCGGTCAGCAGCGGCGCCGCGGCGATGGTGAGCGCGAGCCGCGCCCCCGCGAACCGCCCGGCCGCCAGCCCGGCGGTGAACGCGGTCAGCGCCGTCGCGGCCGTCCCCGGGTCCAGCCCGGTGCGCACCGTGACCAGCTCGGCCGCCCACATGTTGAACCCGAACTCCAGCGCCACGCAGCAGAAGAGCACCGCCGTCGCCACATGGAACCGCCACCCGTACGGCTCCCGCCGGGCCGCCGGCGCGACCGTCCGCGGCCCGGCCGGGTCCGCCTCCGGGATCCAGACGCGGCCCATCGCGAGGACGACCGACACGGTCAGGATCGGGGTGGCCAGCAGCGCGACGCGCCAGCCGTACGCGGTGTGGGCGGCGGCGCTCACCGCGAGGGAGACGGCGATGCCGAGCAGCACGGCGACCGCGTTGGCCTCGCTGATGGCGGCGGCGCCGGCCCTGCCGTGGTGGTCACTGAGGGCGGCCATGCCGATGTAGAGGGACAGTGTGCCGGCCCCGCCGGCCAGGCCGAAGCCGAGCAGGGTCATCGGCAGGGTGTGGCCGAGGATCACCAGCAGGACGCCGAGGTTCATGCCGGCGAGGCCGGCCCAGGTCGCGGCCCTGCGGCCGAAGCGCGCGGTGATCCGGGCGAGCATCAGGCCGGCGGTGACGCCGCCCGCCGCCATCGCGGTGCCGTGCAGGCCGGCGACGGTCGGGGAGAATCCCAGGTCGATGCGGAGGAGGGGGAGTGCGCCGCTCAGGCCGTACAGGTAGGTGGCGAAGATGGAGAGTTGGAGGTAGATGAGCCAGGTTGCCCGGTCACGGACCAGCTTGACGGCAGACGAGTCCACACTCACTCGGTTGTCCCCCCAGGAAATACGGCAAACCTGACCAATCGTAGGGATAGTTCAGGTGAGGGGACAGAGCGCCGGAGTGAGAATCAGGTGAGCTCCAGGGCCGTGAGCTGGTCGGTGAACCACGCGCTCGGCGGCAGCGCGGTCGAGGCCGCCCTCAGCCGCCCGCCCCGGGCCAGCCGCTCGTGCTCGGGCATGACCAGCGCGTCGTACAGCGCCTCCGCCGTGCCGCCCACGTCGTAGGGGTTGACCAGCAGCGCGTCCCCGCCCAGCTCGGCCGCCGCGCCCGCCTCGCGGGAGAGCACCAGCGCGCAGCGCGGCGACAGCACGGGACCCTCCTTGGCCACGAGGTTCATCCCGTCCCTGATCGGGTTGACCAGCAGCACGTCGGCCAGCCGGTAGGCGGCCAGGGAGCGCGGGTAGTCGTCGTTGACGTTGAGGATGAGCGGATCCCAGTCCTCGGTGCCGAACTCGTCCTCGATCTCCTTGGCGCAGCGCTGCACGGCCGCGGTGTACTCGCGGTACTCCGGCAGGTCGTGCCGGGAGGGATAGGCGAAGGCCAGGTGCACCACCCGCCCGTGCCACTCCGGGTGCGCGGCGAGGAACTCGCGGTAGGCCAGCAGCCCGCGCACGATGTTCTTGGACAGCTCGGTGCGGTCGATCCTGACGATCAGCCGGCAGTCGCCGACCTGGTGCCGCAGCGCCGCCATGTGCGACTCGACATCCGGCTCCAGCGCGCGCGCCCACAGCGTGTCGCCGTCCACACCGAGCCCGTGCACGCCGATCCGGGTGGTCCTGTCCTCATAGGTGACCGTATGGCCGGGCCGGTCCACCTCGGCGCCCAGCATCGCCTCGCAGCAGTCCATGAACGCGGTCGCCCACCGCTCGGTGAGGAAGCCCGCGTGGTCCGCGCCCAGGATGCCCGCCAGCACCTCGACCGCCACCTCGTCCGGCAGCAGCGAGAAGTACTCCGGCGGCGCCCACGGAGTGTGCGAGAAGTGCGCGATCCGGATGTCGGGCCGCTCGCCGCGGAGCATCGCGGGCGCCAGCGTCAGGTGGTAGTCCTGGATCATCGCCCGCGCCCCCGGCCCGGCCTCCTCCGCCAGCGCCAGCGCGAACGCCGCGTTGTAGGACTGGAAGGACTCCCACTCCCGGCGGAACCTCCTGCCGAACTGCGGCGAGTTGGGGGTGTCGTAGAGCAGGTGGTTGACGAACCAGAGCGTGGAGTTGGCGATGGCGTTGTAGGCACGGTGGAAGGTGGAGGGCGGGATGTCGAGCATGCGCAGGGCGCCGGTGTCGTAGCCCGCGTGGTCCAGCCGGCCGCCCGGCGCCAGCCGTACGGCGGAGCGGTCGCCGTCGGACAGTGCCGCGCAGACCCACAGCACGTCCATGTCCTTGGTCACGCCGGACAGGCCGGAGACCAGCCCGCCGCCGCCCCGGCGCATGGTGAGGCCGCCGTCTTCGGACAGGGTGAAGGAGACCGGGCCCCGGTTGGAGGCCACCAGGACAGCATTCATCGATCGACCACCGTTCCCTCGCCATGGGACGCTTGCCGGAAGGTTAACCAACCTTGACCCCCGACCATAGGATGTCCTGGACGCGACGCATGATGGGGACCCCGAATGGCGCTGGACGAGACGACCGAAGAGCTGGCCCGTGGCGCCGCGCAAGGTGACCACAGGGCGCTCGGCGAGCTGTTGAAGCGGATCGAGCCCGACGTGCTGCGGCATTGCGCCCGCATACTGCCTTATCACCAAGACGCCGAAGAGGCATGCCAGGACACGCTCCTCGCGGTCGCCCGTAACATCGGGCGGTTCGAGGGGCGGTCCAGGTTCAGCACCTGGCTGCACATCGTGACGGCCAACTGCGCGCGCACGACCTACCGCTCGCTCAAGCGGCGGGCGGCCGAGCAGAGCTCCGACGAGCTGCCGTTGCAGCGGCCGGACGCGCGGCGGGTGAGCGTGATCGCGGGCTCCCGCCTCGACCTGCTCGACGCGATGGAGGCGCTGGAGTCCGACAAGCCCGACCTCGCGCAGGCGCTGGTGCTGCGCGACATCTGCCAGCTCGACTACGCCGAGGTGGCCGAGCAGCTCGGCATCCCGCTCGGCACCGCGAAATCCCGTATCCATCAGGCCAGGAAGTACGTCCAGGCCGCGCTTGGGGACGCCTACGGCCTCGCCTAGACTGTCTCGCACAGTGAGACAGCCCGTCAGGTGAGCTGACGGGCGATGTACAGTTTTCACGGGTCTGCCGGAAATCGCGGCCGACCGACAACTTCATATTGCTCATCCAGAGGGGTGGAGGGACCGGCCCTGCGAAGCCCCGGCAACCCTCCCGGTTCGTGCTCGCAGTCGTGGCGAGGCCGGCCGGGACAGGTGCCAATTCCGGCCCGTGACCAGGGTGGTCGCGGGCGAAGATGAGGGAAAGGCCTCGCTTCATGGCGCTCGGAACCGCAGACCAGCCCACCACCGTCGACTTCGGCCCCGCCGCCGCGCTGTCCTGTCGCGAATGCGGCACCCGTTATGACCTCGGCCCCAGCTTCGCCTGTATCGAGTGTTTCGGGCCGCTGGAAATCGCCTACGAGTTCGGCCCGGTCAGCCGGGAGCAGATCGCCGCGGGACCGACGAACATCTGGCGTTACCGTTCGCTGCTCCCCGTCCCCGCCGACGTGCTCAGCACGCCCAACATGGCCCCCGGCTGGACCAGGCTGGTCCGCGCCGACCGGCTCGCCCGCGAGCTCGGCCTGCGCTCCCTGCACGTCAAGGACGACTCGGGCAACCCCACCCACTCCTTCAAGGACCGCGTGGTGGCCATCGCCGTCCAGGCCGCGCGCAACTTCGGCTTCCACACGCTGTCCTGCTCCTCCACCGGCAACCTCGCCGGCGCGGTCACCGCCGCGGCCGCCCGCGCCGGACTCGACGCCTGCGTCTTCATCCCCGCCGACCTCGAAGAAGCCAAGATCGTCATGGCCTCCGTGTACGGCGGGCGGCTGGTCGGCATCCAGGGCACCTACGACGAGGTCAACCGCTTCTGCTCCGAGCTCATCGGCGACCCGATGGGCGACAAGTGGGGATTCGTCAACGTCAACCTGCGGCCTTACTACGCCGAGGGCTCCAAGACGCTCGCCTACGAGATCGCCGAGCAGCTCGGCTGGCGGCTTCCCGACCAGATCGTCATCCCGGTCGCCTCCGGCTCGCAGCTCACGAAGATCGACAAGGGCTTCGGTGAACTGATCAAGCTCGGCCTGGTCGAGGACAAGCCGTACAAGATCTTCGGTGCGCAGGCCGCCGGCTGCTCCCCGGTCTCCACCGCCTACCGCGCCGACCGCGACGTGATCCAGCCGGTCAAGCCGGACACCATCGCCAAGTCGCTGGCCATCGGCAACCCGGCCGACGGGCCCTACGTGCTGGACATCGCCCGCCGTACCGGTGGGGCCGTCGAGGACGTCACCGACGCCGAGATCGTGGACGCCATCCGCCTCCTGGCGAGCACCGAGGGCATCTTCGCCGAGACCGCCGGCGGCGTCACCGTCGGCGTGCTGCGTAAGCTGGTCGCGGAGGGCCGGCTCGCCCCCGACGCCGAGACCGTGGTGCTCAACACCGGCGACGGCCTCAAGACCCTCGACGCCGTGTCCGCGCAGGCCCGCCCCAGCGCGATCATCCGCCCCTCGCTCGACGCCTTCCGCGACGCCGTATCCGGCTGACCGCCTCCCCGACGTACCAACGAAACGAAAGTGAGCTACGAGTATGAGCGTCTCCGTGCGGATTCCCACGATTCTGCGCACCTACACCGGTGGCGCGGCGGACGTCACCGCTGAAGGCGCGACCCTCCGCGACGTCCTGCAGAAGCTCGACGCCGACTACCCCGGCATCGGCGCCCGCATCCTCGACGAGTCCGGCAAGCTCCGCCGCTTCGTCAACGTCTACGTGGGCGACGAGGACGTCCGCTTCGCCGAGGGCCTCGAAACCCCCACCCCCAACGGCGCCCAGGTCTCCGTCATCCCCGCCGTCGCCGGCGGCCAATAGCCCCACCCCCTCCCCGGCCGACGCCCACCTGGGCACCGGCCGGGTTTTGTTTGTAGGGGTCTGTTGCCAGCGGGGTCTGGGGGTGGGCGACCGCCGGGTGGTGGCGGGCGACCGTCTGGTGGTGGGCGGGCGTCTGGCGGCGGCAGCGTCTGGTGGGGGCGGCGTCCGGTGGTGGTGGCCGAGCGTCTGGTGGGGGGCGTTTGGCGGCGACCGGCGAGTGTCTGGTGTTGATAGCCACTGTCTGGCAATGGTGGGCGAGCGTCCGGCGATGGTAGGCGAGTGTTTGGTGTTGGCTGGCGGGCTTCCAGCGGCGGCGGGCGAGCGTCCGATGTGGTGGGCGGGCTTCCGGCGGTGGCGGGCGGGCGTCTGGCGGCGGTTGGTGATCCCGTCTGGTGGTGCCGGGTGACGGCGGACCTCCTCTAGCGAGTGCGACTGCCTCTTGCGAGTACAACCTCTTGCGAGTGTGACTGGTCCTTGGGGGGCGTGCCTGCTTCCAACTCGTTGGTTAGAAGCGCTGCGGGCTTTGAGGGTTGGTGTGGCTTTCCTGGGCGCCGCGGCGGTGAGTTGTGGAGCGGTGGTTCCCGGCGCCCTGGTACGGCGCGGTGTGGGGGTTCCGGGGGAGGGTGATCGTAGTCGAGGGCGGGACGGGTGACATGATCGACTTTATGTCTGTCGAGCCGGGGCACGTCGTGCGGTGGAACCTTTTCGTCGGCGGTCACCTGAGCACCTCGGTGCCGGTGCGGGTCGTGGAGCACACGGCGGGCGGGCAGTTGGTGTGGTTGAAGAAGGGGACCCCCATGTGGCGGTCGAACCTGCCCGCGGGGACTCATCTACGTGACATCCCGCCGGAGAAGCGTCCCGCCGATGGCTACCCCGTACACGCCGCACGCTGGTCCCAGGGCAACGCGCTGATCTACCAGCCCACCGGCGCGGCGTACTCCGTCTTCTGGCTGTTCGGCGCCTGGCGCAGGTTCCGCGGCTGGTACGTCAACCTGGAACGCCGGATCCACCGCGAGGAGGACATCGACGTCGCCGACCACGAGCTGGACCTGTGGATCGCCCCGGACCGCTCGTGGACCTGGAAGGACGAGGAGTCCTTCGCCGAGAAGACCGGCCATCCCGCCTACTGGTCGGCCGACGAGGCCGCGTCCATCCGCGAGGAAGGCCGGCGCGTCGCCCGCCTCGCCGAAACCGCCGCCTTCCCCTTCGACGGCACCTGGTGCAACTTCACTCCACCCCGCTCCTGGCGAACCCCCACCCTCCCCCCAACCCCCACCCTCCGCGTCCTCTAACCCCTCCCACCCCTGCTGGTGAGGTTCGGCGCTGGTGAGAGGTCGGGGGACGAACCCCCACCCTCACCCCCACACATCACCAACGCCTCACACCGATCACTCCTCCGCGAAAGGTGAGGATGAAGCCGGTCAGAGGCGAGCGGCGAGCAAAGTGAGTAGTGGTAACAGCGAGTGAGCTGAGGTGAATGGGGATGAGGGTGACTGTTAGTGAGAGTGAGTCCGTGAGGGGCAAGTAGTGGTGAGCGGTGAGGGGGCTGGGAGGGATGAGTGGTGATGAAGCTGATGATGGGGAGGAGTGAATGGCGATGAGGGGGAGGGGAACTGATAGGGGGCGCTGGCTGACGTCATGGGCGGCGGCACCGCTTATAGGCACTGGTCTCACAGTTGTGCGCCTGGTTGTTCAGGGGTGCGCCCATGGGTTGCGGTCGCGCCCACAGGCGCCGGGCAACGCCGCACCACCTCTCACCGTCGCGGCGCCCCGGAGAAGCCCCGGAGAAGCCCCGAGAAGCCCCGAGAAGCCCCGAAGGCGATTCCCCAACCGCCCCCAACACGTACCGCCCCTCCCCCTCAATCAGCAGCCCCGGCCATCTGACACCCACCACCATTCATCCCACTAAAAAAGGACATTTCGCCCCACATCATCAACCAAGGGTTGCTTTGATGCCCTTACCCTCTGGATTGTTATCTGTGTCCCTCGGATAGCCGGTGTGTACCCCGCCGTCACTCTGCTCCTCCGAAAACCGTCACTCGCCCCCGCGCACCCGCCGCCGCGCCGCCGTATGGTGGCGAGGGAAGGGCGTCGGGGATGTGCGGCGCGTGCGGAGAAGGTCGCCGTGTGTGTGGAAAGGCGGTCCACCACGGGGAATGGGCCGGTACGGCGGGTCTGCCGTGACACCGGCAATGTGTCCTAGTTCCTTTCCTGTCATAGCAAATGATGCAACCTTTAACTAAGCATTGGTTAGAAGAAAATTCTCCCCTTCCCGCTATGAGCGAACGGCAAGAACGAGTTTGCGGCCTGACTCTGTTGCCCAAAGGCGTACCACAGGTATGGTCGAGGCGATCGACGTAGCGAGTCCGTAAGAAGTTGACCCCCTGTTTGACAGGGAGTTCCTGACTTCGCGCGGCATCTCGGCTCTGAGATCACGGGCCGGGCAGAGGAATGGGCTCGGTCCTGAGCCCAGCAAGAGGAGTCGGAAAGTGGCGCAGGGCACCGTCAAATGGTTCAACGCGGACAAGGGCTACGGCTTCATCGCGGTAGACGGTGGTAAGGATGTGTTTGTCCATTACTCGGCAATCTTGATGGACGGCTACCGTGCGTTAGAGCAGGGTCAGCGGGTCGAATTCGAGATCACTCAAGGCCAGAAGGGCCCTCAGGCGGAGTCCGTCAGGGCGGTCTGAGCCGAGTCAGTCGGTCCGCCGGCGGAGACGGGAGCACCCGGATCGCCGAGCGGGTGAGGCAAGTCACAGACTCGCCGGGGAGTTCCGGCAGATCATGCGGCATCGCGAGTGAGCCCTGGTCTGCCGGGCTCCGCCGGCAGCGTGACCCCCGACTACCCCATGAGCTCCAGGACGACACCAAGCCGCGTGCCTGGATTTGACCCAGGTCAGCAGGGTCTGCGCTTGCACTCGGCAGGGTAGAGTGCTAAACAGTCGTTGGCACTCTTCTGTCGAGAGTGACAATACTGGGATCGAGGCGATGGGGCCTCGCCGACCACGGCGACCGGTGCCGTGGGCAAGCGGGTCCACATGCCGTCGCGGGCGTCGGCTCGATCCGCTGCAAGCCACCCTGTATCTGGGAGGTCTAGCCGTATGGCAGCCAAGATGATCGCGTTTGACGAGGACGCCCGGCGCGGTCTCGAGCGCGGTATGAACCAGCTCGCCGACGCCGTCAAGGTGACCCTTGGTCCCAAGGGCCGCAACGTCGTGCTGGAGAAGAAGTGGGGCGCTCCCACGATCACCAACGATGGTGTGTCCATCGCCAAGGAGATCGAGCTCGAGGACCCGTGGGAGAAGATCGGCGCCGAGCTGGTCAAGGAAGTCGCCAAGAAGACGGACGACGTCGCGGGTGACGGCACCACGACCGCTACCGTGCTCGCCCAGGCGCTGGTGCGTGAGGGGCTGCGCAACGTGGCCGCCGGCGCCAACCCGATGTCCCTGAAGCGGGGCATCGAGTCCGCCGTCGAGCGGGTCAGCGAGGAGCTCTCCAAGCTGGCCAAGGACGTGGAGACCAAGGAGCAGATCGCTTCCACGGCCTCCATCTCCGCCGGCGACGTCCAGATCGGCGAGATGATCGCCGAGGCGATGGACAAGGTCGGCAAGGAAGGCGTCATCACCGTCGAGGAGAGCAACACCTTCGGCCTGGAGCTTGAGCTCACCGAGGGCATGCGCTTCGACAAGGGCCTCACGTCGATGTACTTCGTGACGGACCCGGAGCGGATGGAGGCCGTCCTCGAGGACCCCTACATCCTGATCGTCAACTCCAAGATCTCGGCGAACAAGGACCTGCTGCCGCTGCTCGACAAGGTCGTGCAGGCCGGCAAGCCGCTGCTGATCATCGCCGAGGACATCGAGGGCGAGGCCCTGGCCACCCTCGTCGTCAACAAGATCCGCGGCCTGTTCCGTTCGGTCGCCGTCAAGGCTCCGGGCTTCGGTGACCGCCGTAAGGCGATGCTGGGTGACATCGCGACGCTGACCGGTGGTCAGGTCGTCGCCGAGGAGCTCGGCCTGAAGCTGGAGACCGCGACGCTGGACCTGCTGGGCCGGGCGCGCAAGGTGGTCGTCACCAAGGACGAGACCACCATCGTGGACGGCGCCGGTGACGCCGAGCAGATCGCGGGCCGGGTCAACCAGATCCGTGCCGAGATCGACAACACCGACTCCGACTACGACCGTGAGAAGCTCCAGGAGCGTCTCGCCAAGCTGGCCGGCGGCGTGGCCGTCATCAAGGCCGGCGCGGCCACCGAGGTCGAGCTCAAGGAGCGCAAGCACCGCATCGAGGACGCCGTGCGTAACGCGAAGGCGGCCGTCGAGGAGGGCATCGTCCCCGGTGGTGGCGTGGCGCTGCTGCAGGCCGGCGCCAAGGCGTTCGACAAGCTCGAGCTCCAGGGTGACGAGGCCACCGGTGCCGCGATCGTGCGCAAGGCTCTTGAGGAGCCGCTGAAGCAGATCGCCGTCAACGCCGGCCTTGAGGGCGGCGTCGTGGTGGAGAAGGTGCGCAACCTCACTCCGGGCGAGGGCCTCAACGCCGCGAGCGGTGAGTACGTCAACATGTTCGAGTCGGGCATCATCGACCCGGCCAAGGTGACCCGTTCGGCGCTGCAGAACGCGGCGTCCATCGCGGCCCTGTTCCTCACCACCGAGGCGGTCATCGCGGAGAAGCCCGAGAAGGCTGCCCCCGCTCCGGCCATGCCCGGTGGCGGAGACATGGACTTCTGATCCTCGGAGTCCAACGCTCCTCAAAGAGGGGGCGGTCCCATCCCGGGACCGCCCCTTCTTCGCGTCCACCCGGGCCCGCACACCTCTGAGCCAGGCCCGCTGTACGCCTCTACGCCCCGGCTCCGGCCGCCCACCGCTCCGCCGTACGACGCCCCGGGACGCCCCGGGACGCCCCGGGACGCCCCGGGACGCCCCGGGACGGCCCGGCGCACGATGCCCCGGAGTCCGGGGGAAAGTGGTCGCACCAGCGGTTTGTAAACCTTGGGTCTGCTCTTTCCCGGGCGGCGGACCCGGTCTGTGAGCCCTCGATAGCCTCCCCCGGACGGACAGCCAACTCAGGGGAGCTTTCATGAGTCATCGTGGGTCACGACGGATGCCGCGTGGCGGAATCCTCGTCGTGGCCGCTCTCCTGGCGCTTACGACGGGTTCTGCCTCGTCGTTCGCGACGGGGATGACCTCCCTGGCGCAGGCGACGACGTACACGAGGCTGGAAGAGGCGCCGCTGGACACCGCTCCCTTCAGTGCGGGGTCGGGAGTGGTGGTGCATCCGGTCGCCTCACGGGTGGTGCACGCCTGGCCAGGCGGCCCGCCCGTGGCGGAGTTGCCCAGTCTGCAGCTGGGCAATCCGACCTGGGTCCCGGTCGTGGAGACCACGCCGGGATGGATCAGGGTTCTCCTGCCGTCGCGTCCCAACCGCGCGACGGGGTGGATCTCGGGGGACAGGGGTGATCTGCAGATCGCCAGGACTCCGTACCTGATCACGGTCGAGACGTCCGCTCGTCGTCTGACGGTCTTCGAATCCGGGCGTACGGCGGGCCAGTGGACCGTCGCGGTGGGCGCACCCAAGACGCCCACACCGCTCGGACGAACCTTCCTGCTCGCCTCGCTCCTCCCGAGCGGCAAGGATGCCGGCGATCTCGTCATGCCCACGGGGGCACATTCGGCGACGCTGGACTCCTATGGCGGCGGGCCGGGAACCGTCGCGTTCCACGGATGGCCGGACACGTCGGTCTTCGGCAAGGCCGTCAGTCACGGGTGCGTGCGAGTGCCTGACGACGCACTGCACACGCTGTCGCGGGTACCGCTCGGCACCCTCGTCATCATCACGCGCTAGGTCCATCGCCTAGCCGTCGTACTGGTATCTCCATCTCAGGGGGAAAGCATGGGTCTACGTAAGCATGTGCTGGCGACGTCGGCGCTAGCCGTCGGCGCCGCCGTCGCGCTGATCGGCGTCTCGCCGGCCTCGCAGGCGGACACCGAGCAGCCTCCGGGCAGCGCCTACGGGCTCTCCGCCACCGGCCCGGTGGCGATCCCGCCGCTGCCCGCGGTGTCCTCGCCCAACGGCGCGATCGCACGCCGCAGCCTGTTCCAGGAGCCCACCAACGGGCTGATCACCGCCTCCGGCCTCCTCGTGCAGGCGAACTCGGCCAACTCGCGGGCCAGCGCGGCCGACGTGGCGACGCTGGACAAGGCGATCACGGCCGAGGCCGTCACCGCCAGGTGCAGCAACGGCCGCGGGACCGCCAACCTCACGCACGCCAACATCGGCGGCCGCACGATCGACGCCGCTCCGGCGCCGAACACCGTCATCCCGGTGACCATCGAGAAGTACGGCACCGCGTCGGTGACGCTGAACAAGCAGTTCCGCCGGGCTGACGGCCGCCTGTCCGTCACCGCCATGGAGGTCAGCGTCCCGCTACCGAACGGCAAGTCCCAGCGGGTCGACGTCGCCTCGGTGACCTGCGGCGCCCGCGGCGGCGTCAGCGAGACCGGCGGCCAGGAGGGCGGCCAGGGCGGCGCCGGCCAGGGTGGCGCAGGTCAGGGTGGCGCGGGTCAGGGCGGTGCGGGCCAGGGCGGCGCCGGTCAGGATGGCGCGGGCCAGGGCGACTCCGGCGAGGTCGGCGGCGTGCACGGCAACACCGACCAGGGCTCCGACGACATCAAGACCGCGGTCGAGAACGTCAAGGAGCAGGCCCCCGCGCCGCTGCCCAGCAAGGTCTCCCTCCCGGTCACCGGCTGACGGCGGGCCGTACCCCCAGGCGGGTGCCCCCGGGACGGCGCGGCTCGGAACCGCACGGTCCACCGGCACCACGACCTGAACGCGCACGCCTGACAGTGGTGCGGCCTTGAGGGTCGTACGGCGTGCGAGCCGAGCGATCGGCAGCAGCAGGGGACATCGGAACGCCGGCCGGTAGCTTCGCGTTCCGATGTCCACCTCGCCGCCGCCGGCGATCCACAGCCGGTCGGCGGCTTCGGCATGTCATGACCGCCTGCACCGCCCGCCCGAGAAACCGCCCGCACTTCTACCGGCGATTCCCCGGCGCCGCAGGGACACCACGCGGGATGAACACCCTCAGAATCGCGTCGGCACCATCGCCGCACACACCCCGCCCCGCCTCCCCAGCACCTCCGACACCCGCTCGTTGACCTTCACCCATTCGGCGGTCTTGGGGGAGATGTAGCCGAGGATGCGGAGAATGCTGTCGTAGTCCGCGGTCAGATGGCGCTGATGGATGGGCTCGTGATGAGCGATGCGGTTCCGCAGTCGTCTCAGGTGATAGAGGTCCTGATAGAGAGGGCGTCTGGGACCGTGATAGGCCGGGAACGCGCGATGGAGGGCGGGGCGCCACAGGCGCATCTCGTACGTGTGCTTGCCGGAAAGCAGGGTGCCCCAGAAACCGAAGGAGAGTTCGGCCACGATATGTCCCGGGGTGGGGGTGACATGCAGGGCCGCCACGACCCTTTTCGCGGCGTCGACCTTCATCGCGCTGGTCACGTCGAGCCCGATCGCGGGAGAGTGCCACCAGTCGGGGCGACCGCACAGGGAGGTCAGCTGGTTGTGCAGCGCGTTGCGTAACGAGACCTCCAGGACGTGCAGCGGGCCGTGGAACGCCGCCGACATCTCGATGTTCCACGCATACAGCCGCAATGCGCGCTCGGGGGCGTGCCCGGAGGCTGCGAGATAAGGCGCGAAGCGCTCCGCGGAGAGTGTTCTCGTGACATGTTCCGCGACCGTTCTGGCCACTGTCCGTCCTTCCGTGATAACCTTCAGTCAGGTGCCCCGGGATGAGCCTCTGCTTGCAAGCTCCCCGGGGTAAGCTTTTTCGGAGTCGGTTCGTCGCACTCCGTGCTCGCTTGACTGCAAAAGGTTAGCTCCCCGAACATCGGTTCGGGGAGCTTTTCGGTGTGCGGACGATCAGGTGAGAGCGGCGGGGAGGTCCTCGGTGTGCAGGACGGTCAACGACGTGACGGCCCGGGTGAGGACGACGTAGAGGCGGGCCAGGCCGCGCGGTTCGGCTTCGACGATGGCGGTGGGTTCGGCCACGATCACGTGGTCGTACTCCAGGCCCTTCGCCAGGGTGGCCGGGATGACCAGGAGGCGGTGCTCGCCGGTGCCGTCGGGGCGCAGGATCGCGTGGTCGTGGGAGGCGAGGGCGGCCGAGACGGCGGGGACCGCCGCGTCGGGGACGATCACGCCGATGGAACCCTCGCGGGTGAGGGCCTCCCGGACCGCTTCCTCGACGGCCGGGCCGAGGTCGGCGGCCCGCCGTACGGTGAGGGAGCCGGTGCCGGGGCGCAGGGAGCGCGGGGCGGCGAGGCCGGGGGCGACGGCCGGCAGCAGGCGGGCGGCGTAGTCGAGGACCTCGCGGGGCACGCGGAAGCCGAGGGTC
Source organism: Microtetraspora sp. NBRC 13810 (assembly GCF_030268685.1). GTDB lineage: Bacteria > Actinomycetota > Actinomycetes > Streptosporangiales > Streptosporangiaceae > BSRQ01. The sequence goes on along the minus strand of NZ_BSRQ01000033.1, from coordinate 27,268 downwards.
AGCTCGGTCACCTCGCCCGCGGGCTGGCCGAGGTGCCCGAGGACCGCGGTCCACGAGCTGGTGGACCAGGGCGTGGTGCCCTGGGCGAGGTCGCCGAGCACGGTCGCCGAGCCCGTACGGCAGCGCCGGCCGAGCGCGCGCAGCTGCATCGCGGAGAGGTCCTGGGCCTCGTCGACGACCATGTGCCCGATGGACGGGGTGCGCTCGGAGAGGTCGGCCAGCTCGTCCAGCAGGGCGGCGTCGGCGGCCGACCACTTGGCGGACTTCCACGACCTGGGCGGCTTGGCCCAGCTCAGCAGCTCCTGTTCCGCCTCGGTCAGGTCGGACTTCGCGGTGGCGGCCAGGAAGTCGCGGTCGGACAGCAACCGGAAGAGCACCTGCTCGGGGCTCACCTTCGGCCACACGGCGTCGAGGAGCTGCTTGACCGGCTTGGACCTGGCCACCGCGTCCTGCACCCGGTCGTCGGGGGACTCGCCGCGCTGCTCCATCCGGACCAGCACGGCGTGCGCGAGCCGCTGCGCGAGGGCCGCGCGGCCGGGGCCGTACCGGGTGGTGCCGCGCAGCGAGGCGACGATCTCACGCACCTCGTGGTCGGCGACGCGGTAGCGGTTGGCGCCCTTGGTGATCAGCAGGCCCTCGGTGGGCTTGGTGACGTGCAGCCACAGGGCGCGTTCGAGTACCGGCGCGACGCGCGCGTCGCCCTTGAGCGCGGAGAGCCGCGGATCCTCCGGCGCGGAGTGGTCGCCGAGGATGCCGGCGATCGTGGTCTGGTCGACCTTGACCTCGCCCAGCGCGGGCAGCACGGAGGAGATGTAGGACAGGAAGGCCCGGTTGGGGCCGACGATCATGACGCCGGAGCGGGACAGCTTCTCGCGGTGCGTGAAGAGCAGGTAAGCCGCGCGGTGCAGGCCGACCGCGGTCTTCCCGGTGCCTGGCGCGCCCTGGACGCACACGGTCTGGGTGAGGCCGGCGCGGACGATCTCGTCCTGGTCGGGCTGGATGGTGGCGACGATGTCGCGCATCGGGCCGGTGCGCGGGCGCTCGATCTCCTCGGTGAGGATGCGCGAGGCGGTCAGCGTGACGCCCTGGTCGAGGGGCTCGTCCTCGTAGGCGGTCAGGGCGCCGCCGTGGTAGCCGAACCGGCGGCGCAGCGTGACGCCCATCGGATCGGCGGGCTGGGCCTGGTAGAAAGCCCGGGAGACGGGGGCGCGCCAGTCGATGACCAGGGCGTGCCGGTGCTCGTCGTGCACGTGCCGGCGGCCGACGTAGATCGTGGCGGGGAGTTCCTCCTCGGCCGGGTCGCCGGGGTCGGGCGCGGCGGCCTCGCGGTCCAGGCGGCCGAAGAACAACGGGGTGTCGGGGTGGTCGGCCAGTGCGGCCACCCGCTGGTCGAGGAGCCCCTGCAGGATCTGCTGGGACACCCAGTCGCCGGCCGCGTCGGCGGACAGCGACTTGGCGTACTCGCGCATCGCGGTGAGGGCGGCGCGGGCCGACGCGAGGTGGGCCTGCTCGGCGGCGAGGACGTCTCCAGGGTCGTCCTGTATATCGGGGGCCAGCTGGTGTGCGGGCATGCGGAGGACCTCCTTGGCGTGGTAAGTAAGGGCGGTGGTCATCGAGAATGGCAGCGAACCAGCTAGCCTAGCGCCGCTTTGTGATTGCCACGATGTATTAAATGCCCGCCCGGAAAACGTTTGCCGGGCTTCGGAGAGTGTGGGGATCCGGAGAAGATGACACGTGATCGAGTGATCTTCGCGCCCGTCATTCCGACCTTGGCCGTGTTGCTGCTCGCCGCCCTGTGGGGCTTTTCGGTCTTCGCGGGCTGGGGGCTTGAGGCGTTCTGCAGCCAGGGGGAGTCGGCGGAGGACTGCGCCCGGCGACTGGACACGGTGGCGACGTTCTCCAGCGTGTTCGCGGTGATCGGGGCGGGGTGCTCGCTGGCGGCCTGGCTGTTCGCGTCACCGCGGAGTTACATGTCGTTGATGGCGGGGGCGATTGCGGCGTGGCTGGCGGCGGAAGGCGTATTGTTCGTGGGCGGAATGCTCGTCGGGTGACCATTCCGACACTCTGCGTCAATGTCGTGAAATTTGGTGAAAAAGCCAGGCATGTCCGGCGAGTAGCACAGATCATTGGGGGGTATGTCGCAGTTGGCCAGCCTAGGGCCAAGCGAGGGGGTGGTTCTCTTGTCCAGGAGCCGCGGAATTTCGTGGATCTGACAAGGACGACGTGTTCGGCGCGCGGCGGTCAGTCGCCGGCGAGCACGTCGTCCGCGTCCACGATCTGGTAGGCATACCCCTGCTCGGCCAGGAAGCGCTGGCGATGCGCCGCGAAGTCCTGGTCCACCGTGTCCCTGCTGACCACCGAGTAGAACCGCGCGCCCCCGCCGTCCGCCTTGGGGCGCAGCACCCGGCCGAGCCGCTGGGCCTCCTCCTGGCGTGAGCCGAAGGTGCCGGAGACCTGGATCGCCACCGAAGCCTCGGGCAGGTCGATGGAGAAGTTGGCCACCTTGGAGACCACCAGGACCTGCAACTCCTTGTCGCGGAACGCCTGGAAGAGCCGCTCCCGCTCGCGGACCCGGGTCTCCCCCTTGATCACCGGCGCGTTGAGATGCTCGCCCAGCTCGTCGAGCTGGTCGATGTACTGGCCGATGACCAGCACCTGCTCGCCCAGGTGCCGCCGCACCAGCGCCTCGGTGACCCTGGTCTTGGAGGAGGTGGTGGAGCAGAAGCGGTAACGCTCCTCGGCCTCGGCCATCGCGTAGGCGAGACGCTCCTCGTCGGACAGCGTGACCCGCACCTCGACGCAGTCGGCCGGCGCGATCCAGCCCTGGTTCTCCATCTCCTTCCAGGGCGCGTCGTAACGCTTGGGGCCGATCAGCGAGAACACGTCGCCCTCCCTGCCGTCCTCGCGGACCAGGGTCGCGGTGAGGCCGACCCGGCGGCGCGCCTGGAGGTCGGCGGTCATCCGGAAGATGGGCGCGGGCAGCAGGTGCACCTCGTCGTAGACGACCAGCCCCCAGTCACGCGCGTCGAACAGCTCCAGGTGCCGGTAGACGCCCTGCCGCCGGGTCGTCATGACCTGGTAGGTGGCGATCGTGACCGGCCTGATCTCCTTCTTGGCGCCGGTGTACTCGCCGATCTCGTCCTCGGTCAGCGAGGTGCGCTTGAGCAGCTCCTGCTTCCACTGGTGGGCGCTGACCGTGTTGGTCACCAGGATGAGCGTGGTCGCCTGGGCGTGCGCCATGGCCGCGGCGCCGACGAGCGTCTTGCCCGCCCCGCAGGGCAGCACCACGACGCCCGACCCGCCGTGCCAGAAGGCGTCGGCCGCCTCCCGCTGGTAGGGACGCAGGGTCCAGCCGTCCTCGGCGAGCCGGATCGGGTGGTGCTCGCCGTCGACGTACCCGGCGAGGTCCTCGGCCGGCCAGCCGAGCTTGAGCAGGGCCTGCTTGAGCGTGCCGCGCTCGGAGGGGTGCACCTGCACCGAGTCGGCGCCCAGCCGCTCGCCCAGCATCGGCTGGATCTTCTTGGACCGCAGCACCTCCTCCAGCACCGCCCGGTCCGTACTGGTGAGGGTGAGCCCGTGCACCGGGTCCTTCTCCAGGCGCAGCCTGCCGTACCGGGCCATGACCTCGGCGATGTCCACCAGCAGCGCGTGCGGCACCGGGTAGCGGCTGTGCGAGATCAGCGCGTCGATCACCTGCTCGGCGTCGTGGCCGGCGGCTCGCGCGTTCCACAGCGCGAGCGGCGTGATCCGGTAGGTGTGCACGTGCTCCGGGGCGCGCTCCAGCTCCGCGAACGGCGCGATCGCCTTGCGGCACAGGTCCGCGCTCGGATGGTCGACCTCCAGCAGCAGGGTTTTGTCCGACTGCACGATCAGCGGCCCGTCGTTCACGGCTGCGTCCCCCCTTCGACGGCGTTCACGGTTGTCCAACAAGAGTAGGAGCCGGAACAGTCCCGCGGGTCAGGAGTCGAAAGCTCCGCTGACCCCGAGTGCGATGATCACGATGAAGCCCGCGACGACCAGCGCGACGTTGATGCCGATGGCGATCCAGGTCCACTTCAGCATGCCGCGCGCCCGGTGCGGCTCAAGGTCCACCTTGCTCAGCGCGATGCCCGCGACGATCGCGCCGGCGATGCCGCCCGGCGTGACGTAGCACGACAGGGCCAGGATGAGGCTGATCACCAGGGCGACGATGGCGTGCGTCCGCGGCCCTTCGGAGGCGCGCGGCGGCGGCCCGTAGCCGTATCCCGGCTGGCCGTACCCGGGCTGCCCGAAACCGGGACCCGGCTGCCCGTAACCGGCGCCGGGAGGGCCGTAACCGGGCGGCTGCTGACCGTAGCCGGGCTGCGGGCCGGGCTGGCCGTAACCGGCGTCCTGCGGCTGGCCGTAGCCGGACACCTGGGTGTGGCCGTCGTTCGGCGCGGCGTAGGGGGAGTGGCCGTGGCCGGCGTCGTACGCCGGGCCGTGGCCCTGGGGTCCATGGGGGTGCGGGGATCCGGCGTCGGACGGGTGGCTCTGGCCGCCCTGCCAGCCGTCGGACTGCTGCGGACCCTCGGGGTGGGTGCTCACGGAGATCTTCCAGTTCTGTCGGCGGAACACGTCAACAGATACCACGTCGGATCACCGCGGGAGCCGGTCTCAGGTCCTTCGGTGGCCGAGCGTTATCCGTCGGTCGAGGTCGAGACGCCGGTGATGCGGTGCAGGGCGAACCGGTGCACGGCCGCCCTCGTCTCGTCGTAGGCGGTGAGGTAGCCGCCCTCCATCCTGGCCGGTTCGAGGATGCGGCTCGTCGCGTTGCCCTGGCTGTCGAGGTAGCCGATCCACACCCGGTGCCCCTGCCGGATGGCCTCCTGGAGCACGCTGATCGTGGAGGTGGCGGGCGAGCGGGGCACCTGTCCCGCGGGCGCGTCCACCGGGCGGCGGCGCTCCCGGTGCGCGGCGTCCCCGGCCCGCATCGCGCGTACGGCTGCCGCCACCACCTCGTCGTCCAGCCCGTTGACCACGGTGGACGAGCGGGCCGCCGGTGACACCTCGGTCCGCCTGGCGTCGAGCTGGCTGATCAGCACGTCGCCGTCCAGCGACTCGGCGACCGGCGCGTAGCCCATCGCGCGCAGGCCGTCGACGAGGCTCGGCCTGGACGACTTGGAGGCGATCACGGTGGGCGCGAGCCGGCGCAGGCGCAGCGGCACGGCCCGCCTGTCGGCCATCACCTGGTCGAGCACGGAAGGGTCGTCGCAGCGGATGTAGGCGCTGGCCGTACCGACCCTGATCCGCCCGTGCCTGCGCGCGACGTCCGCGACGAGGTAGCGCAGGGGTTGCGGGACGGGTGTGGTGGAATGCCGCTCCAGCATGGCGATCAGGTCGTCGGCGCTCTGGCCCGCGTCCAGCGCGCGGCGCACCGAATCCTCGCCGAAGCGGTAGACGGTCGCCCCGCCGGTGGACTCCACGTCGGCGGCCAGGGCGAGGGCGCGGCGCAGGTCGCTGGTCAGCGGGCCGGGCGCGACGGCGGTCAGGTCGGCCTGCAACAGGACGTGGTCGACGGGCTCGGGCAGCAGCGGCGCGAGCTGTTTCGCGGCGAGCAGGACGTCCCCCGCGGCGAGCGCGGCGCCGTGCGCGGACAGCGCGCCCAGTCCGGTCACGCCGAGCTGCTCGGCCTCGCGCAGGGTGAGGTCAACGAGCTGGTCGCGGTAGGTGCCCCGGCGGCGCGGCTGTTCCCAGGCCAGCCGTTCGCGCACCGCGTCCGCGGCGGGCGCGAGCCCGGGGGCCGCGGCGGCCAGCACGCCGAGCGTGGTCGCCCGCACCTCGGGCGCGGCGGACCTGCGCAGGTCGGGGTGGAGCGCCGGGCGCAGCCGGTCCCGGTCGTCGCGCTCGCCCACCAGGCCGGGCATCCGGTCCATGCTCAGCCAGGTCGTGGCGAGCCCGGTCCACTGGTCCTCGGTGGCCCGCACCCGCCACCCGTCGTAGGCGGGGGTCGGCAGCCACTCACCGTCCACCGTGCCGCTCGCGGCGATCAGCCCGCTCGCGAACGCCACCTCGATCACCAGCGCGGCCGACCACTCGGGCAGTTCGAGAAGCTGCGCGGTGCGCTTGAGATCCCGTACGGCGAGGCCGCCGGTGCGCAGCACGCCGGGCGGGTCGTGGCTCCACCGCTCGCACAGCTCCTCCACCGAGCGGACGAACGTGAACGCCTGGCCGGCGGCCGTCCGGTCGGCGAGCGCCCGGGTGCGCTCCGTGCCGCGCAGCGGCGGCGGCGCCGGGGACAGGTCGCGGTGCAGCCGCCCGCCGCGCAGGTGCACGGCCACCTCGCGGGGCAGCGCCACCGTCTCCTCGCCGGTCGCGCCGAGGAGGCCGCGGGCGAGGAGCTGTTCGATGGGGGACTGCGCGGTGGCGACCCGCACCTCGCGCCGGGCGTTGGGCAGCCGCCCGGTGGCCGGTCCCCAGGCCAGCTCGTCCAGCGCGGCGCGGGCCTGCGGGCCGGCCTCGGCCACCAGCCGGGTGACCACCTCGGGACGGCCGAGCAGCTCCGCGAGGCGATCCCGCGGCGAGACGCCCGCCACGCCGTTCGGGGCGCCGGCGATGTCGCCGATCAGGTCGTCGAGCCGCTCGGGCGGGTAGTGCCGGAACACCTCGGCGGCCGGCGGTCCGAGCGCGGCCGGCGCGTCGAGCACCTCCCGGACGCCGGGGGCGGCGGCGAGGGCGTCGTCGGGGCCGTAGACCAGGGCGAGGGTGCGCAGCCGGTCCACGGTCTCGCGCAGCGCCGCCTCCATGCCGCTCTCCCCGTCGCTCTCCCCAGATGGCAGCGCGCGGGTCATCAGGGCGCGCACCTCGGCGTAGGACGTGGGGGCGGGCAGGATCACCAGGGTCTCGACGGCGGCCAGCGCGAAGAGGTCGAGCCGGTCCAGGGCGCGGCCGATCGCCGAAGGGCTGGTCGCGCGGGCGGCCAGGCCGGACATGTGGGCGGGCACCGGTGTGACGAGCTCGGGCCGTGCGGTGACCAGGGCGCGCAGCTCCCCGTCTTCACGGTCGCGCAGCCAGTCGGCGAAGTCCGTGCTCATCCCAGCCCACCGGTTCCCGTGCTCAATCTGTCCCCATCCTTCTCATGGTATGGGGCGAATCGGGTCCGGCCAGATCGCCGCTCAGGATGCCGGGAGAACGTTCTACGGCGCGGGCGTGAACGCGGGAGCGGGCAGCAGGCCGCGCGCCAGCCGTACCCAGGAGGCGACGAAGCGGTCGCGTTCGGCGCGGACGGGCGGCTCGCCGACGGTCTCCTGGAACAGCCGGTAGTGCACCACGGAGCCGCCGAGCACCGCGGCGACGCCCGGCCAGTCGGCGTCGGCGCCCGCGTACTCCGGCTGGGCGGCGAACCACGTGACGACCGCGTCGGACATCGGTTGCAGCAGGCCCGCGCGGACGGCGGCCACCAGCTCGGGGAACTGGCCGAGATCGCGGAAGAAGACCCGGGTCAGCTCGCGCTCGTCGCCGATCCTGGCCAGGCCCGCCGCGCACAGGTGGGTCAGCCGTTCCTCCAGCGGCAGGGAGGCGTCCCGGGCGTTGATCTCGGTCAGCGCCTCGGCGATCTGCGCCCGGGTACGGGCGGCGTGCTCGTTGACCGCCGCGGCGAGCACCTCGTACTTGGACTTGAAGTGCCGGTAGAGGCCGCCCGCGCCGGGGGAGAGGCCGGCGGCGGCCTCGATCTCGGCCACGGACGTGGCGGCGTACCCCCGCTCCGCGAACAGCCGCAGCGCCTCGTCGACGATCCGCTCACGCGTGGATCTGGTCATCTCCTGCCGTTACCTCCGCGAAGACCCTAACGGGCGGGTCGCGACCGGTTCGCCCGGGACGTCGCCCACCGGTTTCCATCCGTTGTCCGGCATGTACGCACCGGCTCGATAAGTAACTCCTTTCTTGACGTCAACGCTGCCACATCATGCGTTCTTACGGATGCTTTGGCATCCTTCTGGGGTGTATTCGGTGGGATTCGATCTGGATTTGACGCTCGCGGACACGCGTGCGGGCATCACGGCCGCCATGGAGGCGCTCGCGCTGCGGCTCGGCGTGGCCATTGACCCGGCGGTCGTGGTGGCCCGGCTGGGGCCGCCGCTGGAGACCGAGCTGGCCCATTGGCTGCCCGCCGCCGACGTTCCCGCCGCGGCCCGGCTGTATCGGGAGATGTACGCCGGGATCGCGGTGCCGATGACCACTCTGATGGCGGGCGCGCGGGAGGCGGTGGACGCCGTCCGGGCGAACGGCGGGAGGGTCATCGTCGTCACCGGAAAGAACGCCCCGGACGCCCGCCGCACGCTCGACGCCCTCGGACTGCGGGTGGACGCGGTCGAGGGGTCGGTGTTCGGAGCGGAAAAGGGAACGGCTCTCGCGTCCTTCGGCGCCGCCGCTTATGTTGGAGATCATGTCGGCGACATCGCGGCGGCGCGGGCAGGCGGCACCGTGAGCGTCACGGTGGCCACCGGCCCCTACACGGCAGGAGAGCTACGTGATTACGGAGCGGACGTGGTGCTCGCCGATTTGACACACTTCGGTGGGTGGTTCGACCGGTGGCGGACCGGTGCCGCGCACCCCTGAATTTCTCCACAAAATACACGGTCGCCCCGCGCCCCAGGTGGGCATAACCTACATCCATTCACCTTTCACGACAGTCTGAACGAGGTCACCCCTGTGCCGAGTGGCAAGGTCAAGTGGTATGACGCCGACAAGGGATTCGGCTTCCTCACCCGCGACGACGGCGGTGAGGTTTTCGTGCATTCCTCCGCGCTGCCCAGCGGCGTGGACTCGCTCAAGGCCGGCCAGAAGGTCGAGTTCGGTGTGGCGGAGGGCCGCCGAGGCCAACAGGCGTTGTCGGTGCGCGTCCTCGACCAGCCTCCGACGCTCGCCAAGGCCAAGCAGAAAACAAAGCGTAAGAAGCCTGACGAAATGGTGGTGATCGTCGAGGATCTCATCAAGCTGCTGGACTCGCTGTCCACGTCCTACCAGAAGGGCAAACACCCCGAGCCGCCGCACGCGAAGCAGATCGCCACCGTTCTGCGCGCGGTCGCGGACGACCTGGACGGCTGACCGCTCACCCGTGCGGGTTGGTGAGCGGCTTGGTGTGGCTCTGAGTCTGGCTCTGGCCGTCGCCGTGGCCGGGGACCGGGTGGGGGAGTACCTCGGTGGTCGTGAGACCGCTCCCCGTCCCCTGCTCCCCGCCGGTCCGGCGGCGGCTCACCAGCAGCCAGCCGAGCAGCACGAACAGGGTCCCGGCGACGACCGTGAGCCCGGCCGGGCCCTGCGAGTAGAGCGACATCAGCAACCCGGCCAGCCCGCCGAGGACCCAGGCGATCTGCAGCAGCGCCTCGACCACGCCGAACGTGGAGGAACGCACCTCCTCGCCGATCTCCTCCTGCACGATCGCGTCGAGGGCCAGCTTGCCCAGCTCCTGGGCGAGCGCCGCGACCAGTGCCAGCGCCACGGCGGTCCACACGTTGAACAGCACCGCCGCCACGACGCCGGTCACCGCGGCCGCCGCCGGCATCCCCAGCACGGTCAGCCGCGGCGAGTGGCCGCGCGCCCAGGACGCGATCGCCGCGCCGAGCAGGCCGCCCGCGCCGGCCGCCGCGGCCAGCGCGCCGAGCGTCACCGCGGGATCCAGCCCGGGCAGGCGGTCCTCCTGCACCAGGAAGAGCAGATAGAACAGCAGATATCCGGAGAAGAGGCGGATCCCGGCGTTGGCCCGCATCGCCTCGCCGACGATCGGGCCGACGTTGAACAGGGTGCGCCAGGGACGCCCCTCGCGGGGCCCGGACTCCGGGCCGAGGTCGAGGTCCGGCGAGTCCACGTGCCGCGGCAGCCGTACGGCGTGCACGCCGGCGACGAAGAACAGCACCATCGTGCCGCGCAGCACCCACTCGGGGCCGGTCAGCGCGGTCAGACCGGCGCCCACCGGGAGCATCACGCCCGCGGCCACCAGGGTGAACAGCGCGACCCTCGCGTTGGCCGCGACCAGGCCGATGTTCGCGGGCAGCACCACCGGCATGATCGCCGCGCGTGAGACGTTGTACGCCTTGGACAGCACGAGCACGCCGAGGGCCGCGGGGAAGAGCGTGACCGCGTCGCCCGAGGGCACGGCCGCGGCCATCGACCAGCACAGCAGCCCGCGGGCGAAGAGCGTCCCGGCCATGACGTAACGGCGGCCGGACCTGAACCGGTCGAGCACCGGCCCGACGAACGGCGCGACCACCGCGAACGGCGCCATCGTGATCAGCAGGTAGAGCGCGACGTGACCGCGCGCCTCGTCCACCGGCAGGCCGAAGAAGAGCGTGCCGGCCAGGGCGACCGCGATCAGCGCGTCGCCCGCCGAGTGCGCCGCGCTCAGCTCGATCAGCCCGCCGAGGCCGGTGCGGCCCGCGCCCTGGGCGTGGGTCAGCCGCTTCGTGCCCCGGCGCACCGCGCGGGAGCCGCCGAGTGCCGCCCTGCCCGCCGCCCGGGTGCCGCCGACCGTGGCCCTGCCCGCGCTCGCCATCGATCCGGCGAACCGCCGTGCGACGTCACCGGTCGCCCCTCGTGCTCGTTCCCAGCCACCTGCCACGCCTTCAGTCATACCCGACGCGAGCCCGTGTCGCCCGGCACGACATTCATCGCTCTTCATCGCCGGAATCCCCTACGGCACAGGCGATGTGGCAGCCGGGATGACCGGCTTGCACGTTTCGTGATTTGACGAGGGGCGGGGAGCGGTGCCGTGAGGTCCGGGGATGGGTGAGAATGAAGTGTGAACGTGCGAGCGGACAACTTTGACCTTCGGCGAGCCGGGCCGGCGGAGGTGGCCTCGTGATTCGCACCAGGTCCCGCACCGCACCCGCCGACCAGGCATGCGCCGCGGCGGTCGATCTGGCACGCGTCGCCGCGCAGGAGATCGCCCGGCCCGGCGAGGTCGGCGAGCATCTCGGCTTCGATCCCGAGGGCGACCGTCTGGGCACCCACTACTTCGCCTGTCTCGACCGGGCTTATCGCGGCTGGCGGTGGGCCGTCACGGTCACCCGGGCCTCCCGGGCGAAGGCCGTCACGGTGAGCGAGACCGTGCTGCTGCACGGCCCCGGTGCGCTGCTCTCGCCGCAGTGGGTGCCGTGGAGCGAGCGGCTGCGCCCCGGCGACCTGGGCGTCGGCGACCTGCTGCCGACCTCGGCCGACGACGATCGGCTGGCCCCGGGGTTCACCGAGACCGGCGACGACGCCGAGCGCCAGATGATCTTCGAGTACGGCCTGGGCAGGGCGCGGGTGCTCTCGGCGATCGGCCGTGACCGGGCCGTCCGCCGCTGGCACTCCGGCGACTCCGGCCCGCACACCCCGCTGGCCCACGCCGCCCCCGCCCAGTGCTCCACCTGCGGCTTCTACTGGCCGCTCGCGGGCGCGCTGCGGCTCGGCTTCGGCGTCTGCGCCAACGAATACGCGCCCGACGACGGCCGCGTGGTCGCCGCCGACCACGGGTGCGGGGCGCACTCGGAGGCGACGACCACCCCGGTGACCGTCGAGCCCGCCCCGCCGATCCTCGACGACCTGGGATTCGACCTCATGGAGGAGCCCGTCATCGCGGGCGAAGCCGGGGACGCGGGTCCAGAGCTGGTCGGTTCCGTCGACGAGTCCTCTTCGGAACCGCTCGGCCACTCCTGATCACGTCCACCCTTCCACCCCCCCGTGACGCCGCCCCGAGTCACGCCACCCGAGTGTGAGCCGTCCTTTCATGACCGACATCTTCGCCACCGAAAGAGTCCGGGCCGCGGTGCTCGCGGCCTGGGCCGCCTCTCCCGCGCGTTTCCGTGAGGACGCCAACGCGGAGGAGGACTTCGCCCTCGGCGGCTACCGCGACCGCCTGATCGTGGAGCTCGCGCAGAACGCGGCGGACGCCGCCCTGCGCTCCGGTGTCCAGGGCCGGCTGCGGCTGTCCCTGCGCGACGGGGTCCTCACCGCCGCCAACACCGGCGCCCCGCTGGACGCGCCGGGCGTCGAGGGCCTGTCCACGCTGCGGGTGTCCGCCAAGCGTGACGACGTGGGGGCGGTGGGCCGCTTCGGTGTCGGCTTCGCGGCCGTGGTCTCCGTCTGCGACGCGCCCGAGATCGGCTCCTGGGCGAGCGGCGCCGTCCGCTGGTCGCGCGAGGAGACGGCGGCCCTGGTGGCCGCGGAGCCCGCGCTCGCCAGGGAGCTCACCGACCGCGCGGGCCACGTGCCGCTGCTCCGGCTGCCCTTCCCCGCCGACGCGGTGGACGTGCCCGAGGGCTTCGACACCGTCGTACGGCTGCCGCTGCGCGACAAGACCGCCGAGGAGGCGGTGCGCCGGATGCTGGAGGAGACCAGCCCGGCGCTGCTGCTCGGCATGCCCGCGCTGACCGCGATCGAGATCGACGTCGAGGGCGAGGAGCGCACGGTCACCGCCGACGGCTGGCGGGTGGTCGCGGCGTCCGGCGACTTCACTCCGGCCCAGGTGGCCGAGCTGTTCGCGGACCGGCCGACCGAGGAGCGGGCGCGTCCCTACTGGCAGGTGCGCTGGGCGGTGCCGGAGTCCGGGCCGCTGCCGGCCGCGGTGCCCGCCGTGGTGCACGCCCCGACGCCGAGCGACGAGCCGCTCGACCTGCGCGCGTTGCTGATCGCCAGCTTCCCGATGGCCACCGACCGGCGGCATGTCGCCACCGGGCCGCTCACCGACTTCCTGGTGGAGCGGGCCGCCGAGGCTTACCTGGAGCTGCTGCGCGAGCTTCCGCGCACGCCCAGGCTGCTCGACCTGGTGCCCGGGCTGATGGGCAAGAGCGAGCTCGACGCCGCCATCCGGCGGGCGATCCTGCGCCGCCTCCCCGACACCCCGCTGCTGCCCGCCCTCTCCCCGCCCGCCGAGCAGGAGGGCACGGAGCCGCGCGACCAGGCGCCGGGCGACTTCCCGCGCGAGCAGGCGCCGGGCGACTTCCCGCGCGAGCAGGCGCCGGGTGACTCCCCGCGCGAGCAGGCGCCGGGCGGCTTCCCGCGTGGGGAGGCGCCGGGTGAGGACGGCACGTGGCTGGTGACCGGGCGGGAGGCGGCCGTGGTGGCCGGTCCCGCGGGGTTCCTGGCGCGGGTCGCCGAGGTGGTGCCCGGCCTGCTGCCCGCCGACTGGCCGCCGCGGCACCCCGCGCTGGGCCCGCTCGGCGTCCGCCGGGTCGAGCTGGCCGACGTCATCGACCTGCTGTCCGGCGAGGCGGTCGAGGGCAAGGATCCCGCCTGGTGGCACGCGCTGTACGACGTGCTGCCCGCCGACGACCCCGAGGCGATCGGCGCGCTGCCGGTGCCGCTGGCCGACGGGCGGCTCGTCCGCGGCCCGCGCGGCACGCTGCTGCTGTCGGACGGCTCCGCGCTCGACCCCGCCGACCTCGCGCCGCTCGGCCTGCGCATCGTGCACCCCGACGCCGCGCACCGGCTGCTGCTGCGCGTCGGCGCCGCCGAGGCCACCCCGCGTACGGTGCTGGAGGACCCGCTCACCCGGGCGGCGGTCGCCGAGTCGGTGGACGGCGCGGACCCCGAGCCGGTGGCCAGGGCCGTGCTCTCCCTGGTGGACGCGGCGGGACTGACGGCGGGCGAGGCCCCCTGGCTGGCCGAGCTGGCGCTGCCCGGCGCGGACGGCGAGATCTACCCGGCGGGCGAGCTGCTGCTGCCCGGCGGCGCGCTGGCGGGCGTCGTCGATCCGGCGCAGGCCCCGTTCGGCACCGCCGCGCCGGAGCTGGTCGAGCGGTACGGCCCGCGGGTGCTGGCGGCGGCCGGGGTGCTCGACGGCTTCGCGGTGGCCAACGACGCCGACGTGCTCCTCGACCCCGACGAGTGCGACCACGACCTCGACCGCGAGGACGAGTGGCTGGAGGCCGTCCTCGACCTGCTGCCCGACCTCGGGGTGCCGCCGGTGGCGCCGGAGTTCTCCGCGATCCGCGACCTGGAGTACGTCTCGGACTGGGCGACCGCGCTCGCCCTGCTCACCCGGCCGCCGTTGCGCGCGGCCCTGCAACCGCTGCGCGTGCTGGCCGGCGGCGAGATCGTCGAGGTGCCCTCCTACACCGCCTGGTGGCTGAGCAGTCACCCCGTCCTCGGCGGCCAGGTGCCGACCTCGCTGCGTCTCCCCGGCGCCGACTCCCTGCTCTTCGGCCTGTACGGCGACGCCCCGGCCGGCCTGGACGACGCGGCCCTGGCGATGATCGGCGTGCGCACCACGCTCGCCGACCTGCTCGCCGGGCACGGCGGCCCGGAGGAGCTGCTCGACCTGCTGGCCGACCCGGCGCGCGAGGTGGACCGGGTCCAGCTCAGGGCGCTGTGGACCGCCCTCGCCGCGGTGGACCCGGCCAGGGTGGCGCCGCCGCGGGCGGTGCGCGCGGTGCTGAACGGCGAGATCGTGGTCGCGGACGCCGACCCGGACTCACCCGCGGGGGAGCCGGTCGTGGTCGAGGCCCCCGACCTGCTGGCGCTGGTGGCCGCCCGGCCGCTGGTGCTCGCCCCGTACGACCTGGCCGAGGCGCTGTCCGAGCTGCTCGACCTGCCGCTGGCCGGCGAGGCCGTCACCGGCGAGGTCACCTCGGTGGGCGTCGAGCGTGGGGTGCCCGCCGTGGTCCGCTCGCTGCTGCCCACCGCGCCCGCCGTCTACCACGACCACGAGACGCTGCTGGTGGATGGGATGCCCGCTTCGTGGCGGTTCTACGACGGCGTGGTGCACGCCTCCGGCATCGAGGGGCTGGCCCGCGGGCTCGCCTGGGCCGCCGGGCAGTGGGGTGACCGGCTCGCCGTCTCCGCCCTGCTCCGCGATCCCGCCGCCGTGCCGCTGCTGCTCGCCGAAGCCGATCTGGACGGTTTCGCGACCTGACCCGCTCGGCGGTCAGTCGGCGGTGTGCGGGTGCGCGACGGTGCTTTCCTGCCCGGGAGCGGGGCTGGGCAGGACGGTGGCGATGGGCTCGACGGGGGTCTCCTGCGGGGGAGGAGCGGGGTGCCGGTCGCGGCGCCTGACGTACCAGAGGCCGAAGAAGCCGCCGCCGATGCCCGCGACGCAGGTCCAGACCCACCAGATGTGGTCGGAGCCGGGTTGCACGATGAGCAGGGTGACCAGGGCCACCGCCCAGAGCCCGATACCCGCGATGAAGGTGGCCGAGTCGTTGGTCTTCAACGGCTCAAGCTGGGGGCGGCGTGGCTGGCTCACGGCTCCAGCGTAGGCGACGGCGGCCGAGCGCTCGCAAAGCTCTCGGCCAATCTTGGCAAAGCCGACGAATCGCTACATAACCGACAGATATCTGAACAGTGTGCAAATCCATTGCAGAACCATCAAAATCCCAGGTTGCACCTTTCGGGGGATGGGGGTGGATGGCACTCTGCGGCGGTGAGCGACACCACAACTCCCCTTGAGCCCCGAGCCGGTTTCCCGGGGCTGCTCGACCGCTACTTCGAGATATCCCGCCGCGGCTCGACGTTCGCCGCCGAGGTCCGCGGCGGCCTCGCGACCTTCTTCACGATGGCCTACATCGTGGTGCTGAACCCGATCATCATCGGCACCGCCCAGGACGGCACCGGGCAGTTCCTCGGCGACGGCACGTCCGCGAACCCTCCCCTGGTCGCCGCCGCCACCGCCTTCGTGGCGGGCATCCTGACCATCGCCATGGGCGTGATCGGCAGGGTGCCGTTCGCGCTCGCCACCGGCCTCGGCCTGAACGCGGTGGTGGCCTTCGGCATCGCCTCCCAGATGTCCTGGGAGGACGCGATGGGGCTGGTGGTGCTGGAGGGCATCATCATCCTCATCCTGGTCCTCACCGGGCTGCGGATGGCGATCTTCCATGCCATCCCCGCGTCCCTGAAGACCGCGATCGGCGTGGGCATCGGCCTGTTCATCGCGTTCATCGGCTTCGTGGACGCCGGGTTCATCCGCAGGACGGCGTCGGGTTCCGTGCCGGTGCAGCTCGGTGTCAGCGGCTCGGGCTCGCTGAGCGGGTGGCCGACCCTGGTGTTCGTGATCGGCCTGCTGACCACCGCGTTCATGGTGGCCCGCAAGGTGAAGGGCGCGATCCTGATCGGCATCCTGGGCACCACCGTCGTGGCGGTCGTCGTGGAGGCGTTCGCTAACCTCGGCCCGCAGGTCGTGGGCGGCAAGCTGGTCGACCCCAACGCCTGGAGCCTGATCCCGCCGCTGGTCCCCGACACCATCGTCGGGCTGCCCGACCTGTCGCTGCTCGGGCAGTTCAGCCTGTTCGGCGCGTTCAGCAACCCGGCCGAGGTGGGCGTGCTGGCCGCCGTGCTCTTCGTCTTCACCCTGCTGCTGGCCGACTTCTTCGACACGATGGGCACGGTGGTGGGCGTCGGCCGCCAGGCCGGTCTCGTCCAGCCCGACGGCACGCTGCCGCGGACCAGGGAGATCCTGCTGGTCGACTCGCTCGCCGCGGTGGCCGGCGGCGCGGGCTCGGTCTCGTCCAACACCACCTACATCGAGTCGGCGGCCGGCGTCAGCGAGGGCGCCCGCACCGGCCTGGCCAGCGTGGTCACCGGTCTGCTCTTCCTGCTGGCGATGTTCTTCGCGCCGCTGACCGCGATCGTGCCCTCCGAGGCCGCCGCGCCCGCGCTGATCGTCGTCGGCTTCCTGATGATGACCCAGGTCAAGGAGATCGACTTCACCGACTACGAGATCGCCATCCCCGCCTTCCTGACGATCGTGCTGATGCCCTTCGCCTACTCCGTCACGGTCGGCATGGGCGCCGGTTTCGTCAGCTACGTGGTGATCAAGGCGCTGAAGGGCAAGGCCCGCGAGGTGCACCCGCTGCTGTGGCTGGTGGGCGCGCTCTTCCTGCTGTACTTCACCGTCGATCCGATCAGGTCGCTCCTCGGGGTGTGATCCGGCCGCACCGGGCGCGGTTCCGCCCGTGCCCGGTGGGCTCTCTGCCGGCTTCAGTTCAGGGTCGGGTGCCCTCGTCCTCGCTGAGCGGCAGGATGTTGTGGTTGAAACGGAAAAGGTGCTTCGGGTCGTACTCCGCCTTCAACGCGGCCAGCCGGCGGTGGGCCGCCTCGGTGTAGGCCCGGCTGACCCGCTCGGGAGCCGAGTCGTGGTCGAACATGAACCCTGGAAGCATGGCGCCGGTGTCCCACGGCCCGAGCCGCTCCAGCACCTCGTCGGCGGCCTTGCGCACCACGTCGGCCTGCCCGGCCGGAGCCGGCATCCGCAGCCACAGGTGGAAGGCCGCGCCCTGGGTGCTGACCGCGTGCGGGCGGCCGGGCCGCCGGTTCAACGCCCCGCCCAGGTGACGTAGCTCGACGCCGGGGAACGGGCCTCCGGGCGCCGACGGGTCGATGAACGAGACCAGCTCCCGCACCGCCTCGTCGTCCAGTTCGTGCAACAGCGCGCTGCGCAGGTGCGCCATGACCGGGTTCTTGGGGTCCTGGTAGATCTCGGTGATCTGCGCGTACGGCATGGCGGCGCAGGTGTCCTTCTCCGGGCCGAGCGCCCGCAACGGCTCCACCAGCCGCGCGCCCTGCTCCTCGGTCCCGGTGTAGACCACCCGGAACTGCACGAACGAGCGGCCACGGAACTCCTCCGGCAACTGCGGCGCGTCGGGGAAGCGCAGCAGCGTCACAGAGGACGACATCTCCTCCGGCTGCTCCTTGACCCAGGCCAGATAGGAGCCGAGGACGTGGGCGGCGTGCCCGGGGTCCTCGCCCGGGTAGTAAAGCTCACCACCGTAGACGGTGCGCAGCGGCAGCAGCTCTATCTCGGCCGCGACCACGACACCGAAGTTGCCCTTGCCGCCCCGCGCCGCCCAGAACAGGTCGGGCTCCCGGACGGACGAGACGGTGCGGAGCAGGCCGTCGGCGGTGACGATGTCGAGTGAGCGGACGTAGTCGGCGGCGAAGCCGTACGGGCGGCAGGCCAGCGGGAGCCCGCCGCCGGTCAGGTAGCCCATCACCCCGACCTGGCCGGAGGAGCCGCACAGGGGCGCGAGGCCGTGCTCGGCCGCCGCGGTGAGCACTTCACTCCACCGCAGCCCGGCTCCGATCCTCGCGGTGCCGCCGTCACGCGGGTCCACCGACAGCTCGCGCAGTTCCCCGGTGGCGATGAACACGGCTCCATCCGCGGGCACCGACTTGCCGTGCCCGGTGGACTGCACCGCGACCGGGAGTCCCGCCTCCGCGGCGAACCTGACGGCGGCGGCCACGTCTTCGGCGTCGGCGGCGACCACGACCGCCGCGGGGCGGTGCGCGACCGTCAGCAACCAGCCGGAGCAGGCCTCCTCGAAGCCCTCGTCACCGGGGTGGAGCGTGCGCCCGCGGATCGTCGCGCCCAGGCCCACCAGGGCGTGCCAGGCCCCCTGCCCGTCGGCGAGGCGGTCGCCGGTGAACGCGGCCGAGGTGGTGGTGGACGCCGGCACGCCGTCGGCGGTGTACACCGTGACGGTGCCGATCCCGCGATATACGGCCCCCTCAAGGTGAGCCTCGACCTGGATCTGCCTGTGGCCCGAGTGATCCGCGGCCGGAGTGAAGATCTCGGTGAGCTCGTAGGAGAACCGGCCGGGCCGCCCCGCGCGCCAGACCCCGGTGCCCACGCTGTGGGGGGTGCGCAGCGCGACCGTGCCGTCGGGCGCGAACGAGATGCTGAAGGAGCCGGTCTCGTCGCCGTGGTGCGTCAGGCCGGTCCATACCCCCTCGGGGGTCTGGTCCACGTCGGCCGCGGGGTGCGTTTCCCGCATGTCAGTTGCCCGCCTTCTCGAAGGGTTTCGCCATGTCGTCCGCCGCCGCGGGCGGTGGGGTGCCCGGCACCGCGGCGTTGCGCAGCAGGACCGCGGCCGCGACGGCCAGCAGCACGGCGAGCACCGCACCGACGATCGCGGTCGTCTGCAGGCCGTGCACGAAGGCGTCACGGGCCACCGACAACAGGCCGGAGCCCTGGGCGGCCGGTAGCTCGCGGGCGACGTTGACGGCGGCGGCGAGGGTGTCCTTGGCCGCCTCGACGACGGGGGCGGGCAGCCCCTCGGGGAGCCTGTCGGCCAGGTTCGCCCGGTACACCGCGAAGCCGACGCTGCCGATCACCGCCACGCCCAGCGCGCTGCCGAGCTCGGTGCCGGTCGAGGCCATCGCGGAGGCGGCGCCGGCCCGCTCCACCGGGGCGGCTCCCACGATCAGTCCGGTGCCCAGCGAGACCATCGGGCCGAGCCCGAGCCCGATGACGGCCGCCCCGGCCACCGCGACGTACACGTCGGAGGGATCACCGACCCGGGTCAGCACCACCATGCCGACCGCCGTGACCAGCAGGCCGCCGGCGAGCAGCGTGCTCAGCTTCATGCGGCCCGCGAGGCCGGGGGCCGCCATGGCGCCGATCATGACCGCGACGGTGGTGGGCAGTGACCAGAGCCCGGCCTCGAGCGGGGCGAACCCGCGCACCAGCTGCAGGTACTGCATGACGAAGAACTGCGAGCCCGCGGAGAGCAGGGTCGCCAGCACGAGCATGCCGAGGGCGGTGCCGAACAGGCCGTTGCGGAACAGCGAGAGGTCGACCAGCGGCTGCCTGAGCCGGCCCTGGCGATGGAGGAAGAGCGCCGCCAGCGCCAGGCCGGCGACGACGGCGACGCCCGACTCCGGGCGCAGGCCGTCCTCGGCGATCCGCTTGAGACCGAAGATCAGGGCGAGGATTCCGGCGATGGACATGATCGCGCTGAGGAGGTCCGGGTGGGAGACCGATTCGTCCCGGTACTCCGGCAGCACGAACGGGCCGACCGCGATCAGCAGCAGCATGATCGGGACGCCGAGCAGGAAGACCGAGCCCCACCAGAACAGCTCCAGGAACGTGCCGCCGACCAGCGGCCCGAGCACCGTGCCGAGGCCGAAGAAGGCGGTCCAGGCCCCGATGGCGGCACCCTGCTGCTTGGGGTCCTGGAACATGATCCGGATCAGCGAGAGGGTGGAAGGCATCAGTGTGGAGCCCGCGATGCCCAGCAGCGCCCGGGCGGCGATGAGCATCTCCGGGGTGGTCGCGAACGCCGAGAGCACCGAGGCCGCGCCGAACGCGACCGCGCCGATCAGCAGCAGCCTCCGGCGGCCGATCCTGTCCCCGATCGCGCCCATGGTGATGAGGAAGCCGGCGATCAGGAAACCGTAGACGTCCACGATCCACAGCAACTCGGTGTTGCCGGGCCGCAGGTCGGCGGTGAGGGTGGGCAGCGCCAGGTGCAGCACGGTCAGGTCCATGGCGATGAGCATGGTGGGAAGCGCGAGGATCGCCAGTCCCAGCCATTCTCTTCGGGTCGCCCGCGGTGCGGCCGGCGTACCGGCATCGGTACTCAACGGAATCTCCTTGCGTCGGGGTTGAACACCGGACAAGCCAACGTTGGTGCGGCCAACAATACATAAAATTGTTGGCGACACCAACGATTTGCTCGGATTGCCTCGTGGACATCACCCGGGGACGCGCCGCGCGGTCCTGCCGTGACCTGGCTCTCCTGGCCGTCCACCGGCTCAGGCGAGGTTCCAGCGGTCAGCGTGCCCTCGCCTCGGCGACCCTTCTGACGCGGCCGGCCGTCAGGGGGTGCGACCGTGGGCCAGGGCGGCGGCCTCGCCCCGCGAGCTCACGCCGAGCTTGCCGAGGATGTTGGCGACGTGGAACTTGACCGTGTTCTCGCTGATGCTCAGCCGGGTGGCGATCACCCGGTTACGGTGGCCGAGCGCCAGTTGGTGGAGGACGTCGCGTTCGCGCGGGTTGAGGGCGTCCAGCGGGCCCGGGGGCCGGGGGCGTACCGGGCCGAACGGCAGGTCTGCGGTGATCGTCGTGCCCCAGCCCGGGACCGCGTCCACGCCGAGCGTTCCGCCCAGCACGGCCACCCGGTCGCGCAGCCGGTGCACCGGCAGGGCGTCGGCCGCCAGCGAGCCGGGGCCGTCATCGCGTACGGTCACCCGCAGCAGCGAATCCGCCACCTCCCAGGAGAGCCTGACCCGGCTCAGCCCGCCGTGCTGGAGCATCGCCAGCACCGCGCCCCGCACCACGGACCTGGCCGCCGTGGCCACCTCCCCGGACAACCGCCTGTCACGCTGCTCCGGCCCCGCCAGCTCCAGCCTGAGATCGTGATAGCGGGTGAGCACGGAGAGCTTCTCCGCCAGCAGGTCGAACGCCCCGCCCGCCGTCTCTTCGGCGACGTCGCGCTCGCCGCCCGCCCTGGCCTCCAGGAGTGCGGGCACGGCCAGTTGGACCGCGAGCCGCCGGGCCGCGGCGTCGTCGAGCCGCCTGGACCGCAGGACGCCGAGCAGCGAGGTCAGCGTCGCGGCGTGCGCGTCGGCGAGGTCCTCGACGGCCGTGACAGACGGGCCCGGCACGTCATGCGGCTCGGCGTGCGACACGCGGGCGGCCAGGTGCACGGTCGTCAGCCCGACGAGCTTCGTCACGATCTCCCGCACGTCGGGTTCCGGTGGGCCGGTGCCGGTCGTGACGACGGCGAGCAGACCGCCCGTGGTCTTCGGCGGCTTGACGGCCACGGCCAGCACCGGCCGCTCGGCGCCCGCCAGCGTGAACGGGCCGAACCAGGGACGATCGACGGCCACCAGGGGGACGAGGCGGCTCACCTCGTCGGCGCTCACCCCGTCGATCCCGTGGCTGAGCAGCGGGGACATCAGCAGGCAGTCCCCGGTGAACAACACCAGCCCCTCGTGCGGCACCAGGTCGGACAGCACGGCCGACAACTCCGGCAGGACGCCGTCGAGCGGCGCCCGCACCACCCTCAGCGCCGCCGTCAGGGCGGCCGACCACGACTCCGCCATGGCCCCGATGCTAGTCGGCCCCCTTCCCCCGGCCCCCACTCGTTCGGGTGGGCGGGCCCACCCGAACGGCCGGTCCGCGAGGGGGCCGTGGCGGCCAAGCTGTGCGCGTACGTCCTGAGGAAAGGAATCGCGATGAAGAACGAGTCGACGCTGATGGTGGTGGCCTACCACAGCGGGTACGGGCACACGGCCCGGCTGGCCGAGTCGGTACGCACGGGAGCGGCGTCCGTGGACGGCACCAAGGTGGAACTGGTCTCGGTGGACGGCATCACCGAACAGGAATGGTCGCTGCTGGACGCGGCGGACGCCATCGTGTTCGGGTCGCCGACGTACATGGGGTCGGCCAGCCCGCAGTTCCACACGTTCGCCCGGGACTCGGTGCAGCGCTGGACGGAGCAGGCCTGGGCGGACAAGCTGGCCGCCGGGTTCACGAACTCGGGGTCCAAGAGCGGGGACAAGCTGCACACACTGGAGTACATGGCGCTGCTGGCGGCCCAGCACGGCATGCTCTGGGTCAGTCTCGGGTTGGTGTCCGGCTGGAACTCCAGCACCTCCGACGAGGACGCGCTCAACCGGCTCGGCTTCTGGCTGGGTGCGGCGGCGGCCTCGAACGTCGACGAGGGGCCGGAGCTGATGCACGACTCGGACCTCCGGACGGCCGAGCACCTCGGCCGCCGGGTCGCCGAGCAGGCCCGCCGCCTCTGCCAGGACCCGGCGCCCCGCACAGGGAGTGAAGCCACTGCCTGAAGCGGAACCCGAGGCACCGGGCAGATGTGATCTCGCCGAAGGAGTCGTCGAGGTGATCGCCCGTGGGCTCCCTGAGACCCATACGTCATGCTTTTTCATGGCAATGCGGGATCAAAGGGAGGGATCGCTGTGGCGGTGCCGTACGGGGCACTCGAACATCGTTATCGGGGCGAGCATCCTGTTCGCACGCTCGCCTACCTGTTCAGGGAGGATCGCGGGCGGCTCGGGCTGGCCGTGCTCGCGTTCGTGGTGAAGCACAGCCCGGTCTGGCTGCTTCCGCTGATCACGGCCAAGGTCATCGACGTGCTCGTCGAACGGCAGCCGATCGTGAACCTGTGGCTCAGCACCGGGCTGCTGTTCGCCCTGCTGCTGACGAACTATCCCATGCACCTGCTCTACGTCCGGTTCATGTACGGGGCGATCCGCCGGGTCGGCACCCAGTTGCGCTCGGCGCTGTGCGCGCGGATGCAGCAGCTCTCCATCGGCTACCACTCCCGGGTCAGCGCCGGCGTGCTGCAGACCAAGGTGATCCGCGACGTGGAGGGCGTCGAGAACATGTCCCAGCAGGCGGGGGACATGGGCCTGTCGGCGATCGTGACGCTGGCCGGCGGCATCGCGGTGATCGCCGTGGACGTGCCGCAGGCGCTGCCGGTCTTCTTCCTGGTCGTCCCGGCGGCAGCCGTACTGGTGATGCGGATGCGCGGGCGGCTGCGGTCCAACAACGAGAGCTTCCGGGTCGAGGTGGAACGGCTCTCCAGCCGGGTCGCCGAGATGACCAGCCTGATCCCGATCACCCGCGCCCACGGCCTGGAACGTGACGCGCTGCACCGGGTGGACGGCACCCTCACCAAGGTGCTGCGCACCGGCCTGCGGCTCGACCTGGCCAACGGCAGGTTCGGCGCGCTGGCCTGGATCACGCTCAACGCGCTCGGCGTCGCCGTCCTCGCCGGAGCCGCCGCCGTGTCGTACTACCGGGTGCTGCCGATCA
The DNA here is from genome assembly GCF_030268685.1 of Microtetraspora sp. NBRC 13810. Classification (GTDB taxonomy): domain Bacteria; phylum Actinomycetota; class Actinomycetes; order Streptosporangiales; family Streptosporangiaceae; genus BSRQ01. The sequence continues at coordinate 3,774 of NZ_BSRQ01000033.1, read as the reverse complement.
CCCCGGGCGACGTGGTGATGTTGTCCACCTATTTCACGACTATGACCACGGCGGTCACCACGCTGCTGAGCCTCACGCCGGTGATCAGCAAGGGCCTGGAGTCGGTGCGCTCGATCGGCGAGGTGCTCCAGGAGCCGGACCTGGAGAACAACGCGGGCAAGGAGGAGGTCGAGGAGGTACGCGGCGAGGTCGCGTTCGAGGGCGTGGGCTACGCGTACGAGCCGGGCCGCTCCGCGGTGGACGACTTCACGCTCACCGTCGCGCCCGGCGAGACCGTCGCCCTGGTCGGCGCCTCCGGCGCGGGCAAGTCCACCATCCTCAACCTGGTGATCGGCTTCCTGCGGCCGGACTCGGGCCGGATCCTGCTCGACGGCCGCGACATGGAGGCGCTGGACCTGCGCACCTACCGCCGGTTCGTCTCGGTGGTGCCGCAGGAGTCGATCCTGTTCGAGGGCAGCATCAGGGACAACGTCGCCTACGGCCTGCCGGACGCCTCGGACGAGGCGGTGTGCGCCGCGCTGCGCGACGCGAACGCGATGGAGTTCGTCGAGCGGCTGCCGGAGGGCTTGGAGACGGTGGTCGGCGAGCGTGGCGCGCGGCTGTCCGGCGGGCAGAAGCAGCGCCTGGCCATCGCCCGCGCGCTCATCCGCGACCCGCGGGTGCTCATCCTGGACGAGGCCACCTCGGCGCTGGACACCCGCTCCGAGGCGCTCATCCAGCAGGCCCTGACCCGCCTGGTGGCCGGCCGTACCGTCTTCGTGGTCGCGCACCGGCTGTCCACGATCCGCACGGCGGACCGGATCGTGGTGATGGAGGACGGCCGGATCGCGGAGATCGGGACGCACGAGGAGCTGGTCCGCGGTCGCGGTCTGTACAGCGGGCTCCAGGCGGCGCAGCTCGGTTGAACGCTACAAGGCGTCCCCGTAGTCCCGGGGAAATTTTGCCCTGCCGATGCGGGTCGAGCTCGGCCGAGGTGGTCTTGAACAGGTATTCGGCGCGCGGGTAGGACAGGCGGCCTCGTCCGGTGTCGGGACAGACGTGGCTGCCGATCCCGGCCGAGACGGTGGCCACCGTCCACACCTGGCTGGCCGTCCGCGCCACGATCGCGTCGCCGACCGGATCGCAGGGGTTCCTGTTCCCGCCGGCGGGAGAGTTCGGGCAGGAGAGGCATCTGATCTCCGATCAGATCTCGCCAATCATCCGGGCCTTCGCCGATGCGGTCCCGCAGTTGCTGGCCGAAGAGTTCGGCCCGGATGGGCGTCGGCTGCCGTTCGACCGGTCGCTGATCACTCCCTATGGATTCCGGCACGCCTACTGCCAGCCGTCGGTCATCTGGGAGATGTGCGGCCAGGCATGCGGCGACAAGAGTCGGCTCATCGTCTCGCGCGCGGTTGCGGGGTGGCCGTCGCCCTCCTATCTTGGAATGGTCATTCCAAGATAGGAGTGTGGATGCCCGACGTACGGCATTTCGATCCGGAGACCGTGCTGGAGCAGGTGGAACTGCTGTTCTGGCAGCGTAATGCAGCCTTGACGGGCATCGCCGAGATCGTGGCCACGACAGGTCTCAGCCGCTCAAGCCTGTATGCCGCGTTCGGCGGCAAGCAGGCGCTGTACGAGCAGGCACTACGCCGCTACGTCGAACGGCGCTCAGGACCCATGTTCGACCGGCTCGCCGCGGACAAGCGGGGGCTGCCGGCGATCGCCGACTTCTTCGAGCGGCTGATCCAATCCCGCTGCGAGGGCGATCACGCACGCTGGGGATGCATGGTATCCAACGCCCACGCCGGCACCGAGAGCGGCGATCCAGGAGTACGGCGAATCCTCGACCAGCACCAACGGCAGCTTCGTGCGGCCCTGACCGCGGCACTCGACATCGCCCGATCCGCGGGCCAGATCCGGCTGGACCTGCACCTGGACTCTGCTGCGGAGTCGCTCGCGTTGCTGGCCTACGGCGTCAACCTGCGTTCCCGAGCCGGAGCCGACCCAGCCGAGCTTCGCGCGGCTGTGGCAGCGGTGCTCACTTCTCTTCAACCCTTGAGGAGCGACGATGACTGAACCGGTGCGACCACACGTAGTGATCTTCGACGTGTGAAAAGGCGGTCAAGCACGTTCTGGGCGAGTTCACCAACCTTCGAGTCCATCCCGACGTGCCCGGCGGTATGCGGATGCTACGCCAGAGCGGCATCCGGCTGTTCACCATGACCAACGGCGCCGCGGCGATGACGGAGAAGATACTTGCCCGCGAAGGGCTCATCGACCTGGTGGAGGCACGGCTGGACGTGAGCGGCCCCGCGGCATGGAAACCGGCTCGGGCAGCCTACGACTACGCGGTCGACCACGCCGGAGTGCGGCCGGGCCGGGCTTCCCTGGTCGCAGTGCACCCGTGGGACATCGACGGAGCTCAACGAGCCGGTTTGACCGGCGCCTGGCTGGAGCGGCGCGGCGAGCCATACCCGAGCGCGATGTCCGCCCCTCAAATCACGGCTCCCGACCTCGAAGCACTCGCCGCAATGTGGCGGGACGCAGGCACCGACCCCGCGTGAACGCCTCACGATCGTCCACCTGGGACGTACCCGTCCGGCGAGTTCGGCCAGTTCGCCTGCCGAGCGGGCTGCCAGGGGCCGCCGTGCCCCGTCACGGTAGGCAAGGGCTGTCGCTCTGCCGACGCCGCGGCTTGTTGAAGCGATGACATCGTTCAGGCGCGGCTCTGGGACGAGCGACTCATCGCTGATGCGTAGTCCGCACGCCTCGCACGGGCACTGCGCAATGACTCGCCGAGGGTCCAGATCGCGACGCCGATGAGCACGAGATCCTTGAGAAGGAACTGACCGGGCTGGCCGGACAGCACTGGAAGCCCGTTGACTACGCTGTAGATCACTCCTGGGGTCGTGAACAGGAAGCTCAGCGTGCCCAGGAACAGCAGCACCGCCACCGCGCTGCCGATCGCAGAGACACGAGGCCAGAGCGGATAGACGGCGATGAGTACCGCGGCGACGATCTCCACGGTTCCCAGCACGTCGGCGAACATCTTGTAGCTGAAGATGTCGTAGACCCAGCTCAAGAGAGGGCTGTGCTCGACCAGGGTTCGGCTGTCCATTTTGACGTACTTGCCTGCGCCGATCCATGCCAGGACGACTACCAGTCCATACCGGCTCACCAGGCGGCCTACCGTAGAGATGCGGTCCCCCGCCCTCTCCAGGGTCGCCGCCAAGTCCGTGATGCCATGCATAAGCTCCTCCAGATGTGGAAGCCGCGTGAAGGTGCCGTTGGTGCTGGTCGAGGATCTGCTGTACGCCAGGACCGCCGCCCGTTGCCGGCTTGGGCGTTGGCCAGCGCGCGTACTCGTCCTCGTCGCGGGATCGGATCAGCCGCTCGAACGTGCGTCCTGAGCCCCGTTCGACGGAGCGGCATGGTGCCTGCTCCTACAGCGCCTGCTCGCCGCCGACGCGGCATACAGGCTTGAGCGGCTGAGACCTGTCGTGGCCACGATCTCGGCGATGCCCGTCAAGGCTGCACTACGCCGCCGCAAGTTTCACCCGCTCCAGCACGATCTTTGGATCGAGATGTCCCACGTCGGGCATCGACACCCTTATCTTGGAATGACCATTCCAAGATAAGGGTGCGACGGGCGCCCCCGCAAGCGGGAGTCACAGCCACAGGGGAGCCGCGATCATGCCGTCACGCCCTCATCGCATGTCGTCAGCTTTGTGATCAGCCGTCCGCTTCAGGGGTGGTCGGACAAGGCGTGGGGCGTCCACGCCGTCGTGGGAGCAG
>NZ_BSRQ01000032.1 GCF_030268685.1 Microtetraspora sp. NBRC 13810 | reverse complement strand
CGCGTTCGGCGAGGGCCAGGGCGAGGGCGGCGACGTGCACGTTCTGGCCGCCCGCGTCCACGCCGCCGACGGCCGCCAGCGGGCCGGCGTGCTCGGACACCATGTCGATCCTCACCCGGCCACCTCCCCGCCCGCGCCGTCCTGGCGGGTCACCGGGACGGTCCCGCTCACGCCCTGCTCCTGATCTCGCCTCTGAGCCGCCAGGCGCAGGCCAGCGGAGGGATGAACACGCTGGTGACCGCCATCCGCCCGATCTCCCCGCCGGTCCGCGGGCCAGGCGCGATCCGCCGCCACGCGAACCCCGCCGTCGCCCCCGCCCACAGGCCGCCCGCCAGCACGGCCCCGGCGCCGAGCATCCGTCCGGCGGGGCCCCGGCCCGCGACCAGCGCCGGGCTGAGCGCGAGCGCGGCCACCGCGGCGAGAGTGGTGGCCGCGTGCCCGCGCAGCCGGCCGGACGCGCCGATCGCGGCCCGCCAGCCCGGCCCGTGCACGCGGCGCATCAGGGCGTCGTCCTCGTTGCCGCGCTGCCGCCGCACGCTGGCCCAGAACCCGTCGTCGCGCACCGGGTGCCGGACCACCCTGCGCCCCTTGACCAGCCGGTGGCCGCGACCCAGGACGCGTAGCGCGAGATCGGCGTCCTCCCGGTAGGCCCGGGGGAAGCGTTCGTCGAACCCGCCGGCCCTGTCCAGGACGCTCCGCCGGTAGGCCATGTCGGCGGTGATCCAGGCGGCGTCCGCCAGGCCCGCGGTGGCGCGCTCGGCGTCGGTGAGCCGTTCCCGTTGTGGCAGCGGCACCTCCACCCGGCCCTGGCTGCCCGCGACGTCCGGCGGCAGGCCGGCCAGATCGGCGGCCAGCGCCCCGGTCCAGCCGGGCTCGGGCACCACGTCGTCGTCGAGGAAGGCCACCCACGGCGTGCCCGCCGCCCGCCAGCCCACGTTGCGCGCCGCCGCCGGGCCGCGCCCGCCCGAGCGCAGCACCCGCACCCCGTCCGGCAGATCCAGCGGCTCGGCGGGGCCGCGCCGGTCGTCCACCACGATCACCTCGGCCACCCTCCCGCCCGGCGGAGACCCGCCTCCCGGCCGGTCGGAGGAGAGACCGAGGGCGGCCAGGGTGGCGGACAGGCTGGGCCGGCCGACGGTGGGGATCACCACGGTGATCACGCCGGGAACACCTCCCGGCGCCGCGGTGCCTCGGCGGTGTGGGACGGCGGGCGTTCGCCGTGCCCGCGCCGGCCGAAGCGTCCCTGCTCGGCGGGGGCCGCACGCCCGTCGCTCACCGGCACCGCCGCCGGATCGTCGAAGATTGCGTTGATTCCCAGAAATCTCATCTGATCTCCCTCAGCAAGCCTGATGCATCCCTTGGCTACCGAGAGAAGCGCTTCTCAAACCGAGGGTAGCGCCGAGCCGTGGCGGGAAGGGTGAAAAGAATGTCACGCTATGTAGTTATTTGTCGGGCTTGGTGGGGCATGCACCGGATGACCTGGGAGGTGAGATTGACCCGTGCCGACCGTCGTCCGGCCGCCGTGTTCTTCGACCGGGACGACACCCTCGTCCACGACGTCCCCTACAACGCCGACCCGGCCAAGGTGCTGCCGGTGCGCGGCGCGCGGGCGGCGCTGGACCGGCTGCGCGCGGCGGGCGTGCCGATCGGCGTGGTCAGCAACCAGTCCGGGGTGGCCAGGGGACTCATCGGCCTCGCCGATCTCCGCGCGGTCAACGCCAGGGTGGAGGAACTGCTCGGCCCCTTCGACGTCTGGGCGGTGTGCCCGCACGGCGCCGCGGACGGCTGCGCCTGCCGCAAGCCGGAACCCGGCCTCGTGCTGCGCGCCGCCGGAATCCTCGGCGTGCCCGCCCGGGAGTGCGCCGTGATCGGCGACATCGGCGCGGACGTACGGGCGGCCGGCGCGGCGGGCGCGCGCGGCATCCTGGTGCCCACGCCGCGGACGCTGCCCGGCGAGGTGGCCGCCGCCCCCGAGGTCGCCGCCGACCTGGCGGCCGCGGTGGAGAGGCTGATCGGGTGAGGATCCTGCTCTGGCACGTGCACGGCTCCTGGACCACGTCCTTCGTGCACGGCCGCCACGACTACCTCGTGCCGCTGACCCCGGACCGGGGGCCCGACGGCCGCGGACGGGCGCGCACCTACCCGTGGCCGCCCGGCGTGCGCGAGGTGCCGTGGGACCGGCTGCGCGAAGAGGACGTCGACGTGGTCGTGCTCCAGCGCCCGCACGAAAGGGAACTGGCCGGACGATGGCTCGGCCGCCCGGTGCCCGCCGCCGTGCCCGCCGTCTACGTCGAGCACAACACGCCCGCCGGCGACGTCCCGCGCACCCGCCACCACCTGGCCGGCCGCGACGACGTCACCCTCGTGCACGTGACCCACTTCAACCGGCTCGTCTGGGACTCGGGCCGCGCCCCCAGCGTGGTCATCGAGCACGGCGTGCTCGACCCCGGCCCGCTGTACACCGGGGAACTGCCGCGCGCCGGGGTCGTCGTCAACGAACCCGTACGCCGTACCAGGGTCGCCGGCACCGACCTGCTGCCCGCGTTCGCCGCCGCCGTGCCGCTCGACGTCTTCGGCATGAAGGTCGCCGATCTGCCCGGCGGCCACGGCCTCTTCGAGGACCTGCCGCAGCGGGCCATGCACGCCGAACTCGCCAGGCGCCGCGTCTACCTGCATCCCTACCGCTGGACGTCGCTCGGCCTGTCCCTCATCGAGGCCATGCACCTCGGCATGCCCGTCGTCGCCCTGGCCGCCACCGAGGCCGTCGAAGCCGTCCCGCCCGGCGCCGGAGTGATCTCCACCCGGCTGGACACCCTGGTCGAAGCCCTGCGCGCCTTCACCGCCGACCCCGCCCACGCCGCCCAGGCGGGCAAGGCGGCCCGCACCGCCGCCCTCACCCGGTACGGCCTCGGCCGCTTCCTCGCCGACTGGGACCGGCTACTCGCCGAGGCGGTCCGCTGACCGAGGCTTGGTCGTGCGGTGACGCCGTGCTGAGCGGGCTGGGGCGGGTTCGCGCGGTGCGGCGGCTGAGATCGGTAATGTGGTGGAACGCTCCGCGGGCCGGGCGAGGCGCCGACGCGCCGCCGCCCGGCCGTCGCGGGCCCGCGGTCGGCCGGCACTCCGGACGGCCGGGTCCGACCGTCCGTCCCGGAGAAAGATCGGATGCGCCAGGTGGATCTGTCCCGCGTCGAATGGCGCAAGAGCAGCCTCAGCAGTGACGACACCGACTTCGTCGAGGTCGCCACGGTCCAGGCGGAGCACGTCGCCGGCACCCACAAGAGCGACGCCGCCGACCACCTCTACCTCCTGCGCGACTCCAAGCACCCCGACGGCCCGATCCTGGTCTTCACCCCCGGCGAGTGGCAGGCGTTCATGGCCGGAGTGAAGGACGGCGAGTTCGACGACCTGACCTGACCTGACCCGATCCGACCTGACCTGACCTGACGTGAGCGCCGGTCCGGGCCGCCGGTGGCCGAGGCCGCCCTGCCGTACGGGTCGTGGGACCGGCATGCGGTCCCCGCGAGGCTCGGCTCGCTCCGCCGTCCGGGCACGTTCCCCGTCGGCCAGGATCCGGGATGCGGCGCCTGCCCGAGTTCTTCCTGGCAGTCCCGGTTTGTTCGGGCGGTGCTCAGGCGATGTTCACGTGGACGCCGATGACCATCGTCCATTAGATTGTGGTCCGTCCGTAACCGGGGGATCCAAGCACTGAAGAGGAGCGCGACCGTTGCATCTTTCCTGTTGCTTGGCACCTCGCTCTCGGCATGAGTACAGGTAGCGAGGCTACAACGCGCCCCTGCCGCAGCTTCCGATCATCGGCCGACCGGCCGTCCCCGGAGCTGTGTTGCTCATCCAAGCACATGGAAGGTGTATCGAGTGCCCGACGGCAACTCCGCGAGCCCGACACATCCGGATTCCTCCGCGGGGCCTTCCCCGAGCGACTCCGTGACGCCCAGTCCGTCCCCCAGCGACTCCGTGACGCCCGGTCCGACACCGAGTGATTCCGCGTCGCCCAGTCCGTCCCCCAGCGAGTCGCCCAGTCCGTCTCCCGGCGACTCGGGCTCGCCGAGCCCGACACCGAGCTCTCCGCCTGGCACCCCGAGCCGTCCTTCGCTCGAACTCCCGCCGTGCCGGCACGACCCCCCGTGCCGGATTCGCCCGTGCCTGCCGCCGGACAGACTCGGCCGCCCGCCGGGTCCTCTCTGGCCTGGTCCCGGTGACCACGTTCCCACGCCGCCGCCCGCCAAGCCTGCCCCTGAGGGCGAGGACGGCTATGAGGCGCGAACCGACAAGATCGTCGCGTTCGCCGACGTGATGCTTGAGGCCGCGACGAACGTCCGCAGGATCAAGGCCAGGACCCCCACGGTCGAAGACTGGGGATGGTTCGACACCCCCCGCATCGTGAGCCCGCTTCTCGGCAGACTCAACGGATACGTCGGGGAATGGGTCGCGGCCGCGGGAACCCTGGAGCGAGTCCTCGACGAAGACGCGCTGAAGCTCATCGCTTCGGCGAAGGCGTATCGCGGCGCCGAAGAGGATGCCGGAGCGGCTGTCGATCAGACCAACCGGTGAAGGGTGCCCTAGATGCCGATCCCCTCGGACGGACCGTCCTACAGCAGCCCGACTTTACGGTCGGCCAAGAACCGTCTCGCGCAGGCCGAACGTCGTGCCGCTCAGCAGGCCAGGCCCGGTCCTGAGCCCAACTCGGTCAGCCCCGGTCACTCCAAGGTTGACGTGGCCAAGATGGACCGGGTCAATCACTCCAAGCCGGTCAAGCTTGACCTGATCAGGCTTAACCAGGCCAAGGTCGATCCGGGCTTCTTCCAGCGGGTGATGAAGCTGATCAAGGCTCACAACCGGCCGATCTATGCCGGCCTGGCCGTGTCCGGCCTGGCCGTCACCGGCACGGCGATGGTCGCCGCCGCCGTGGGGAACATGTCCAATCCGTTCAGGTTCTTCGAGGACCGCGGCGTATGGAACGAGATGCTGGGCGATCTCAAGCTCAGCGCCTGGGACGTGTGGGTCAGCTACTTCAGTGTGGTCTCGCCGTACTGGGGGGGGCACGCGTCCGAAACGGTTCAGCGGTATCTCCGGTTCCAGTTGATCGGCATGTTCGACGAGCTCGGTCGCGTCGCCACGGAGATGAGCAACACCCTGACCGGCTTGGCCTGGGATGTCGTGGAATACGATCTGAAGCTCGTCGCACTGCTGGTGTCGGCCGGCACCGCCTTCGCAGCCCTTCTGCCGTTCCGTACGCTTCCGGCTGTCAAGATCGCCCTGGGGGGGGTCGCCATCACCTTCCTCACCCTGCTCACAAGCCTTATTGATGAGTTCATCAAGAAGATCAAGGCGCTCGACCTCAAGCTGCAGACCCTCGGTCAGAAGATCTTCGAACTCCGAGGGCTCTTCACCGTGGGAGACGACAAGTTGCATCTGCAACCGCCGGGCTTCGACCCCAACCTCTGGGAGCCCGTCACCATGGAAAGCTCGTGAAGCCCGCTGACGCTTTCGGCGCGGGCGAAGGGGAGGAGCTCCAAGGGCTGTTCCGCGAGGTTGAACGGCTGGCCGCCGCGTTCGCGGCCGGGACGCGTGAGGCGGAGGAGCGCAGGGTGACCGGTGCCGACGGCACCGGCCGCGTGGTGGCCACGGTGGCGGGCTCGGCGCGGCTCCTGCAGGTGCGCATCGACCCCCGGGCGATGCGCGACCTCGACCACGTGGAGCTGAGCCAGGCCGTGCTGGACGCGGTCGGAGCGGCCCGCGAGGCCGCGGCGGAGGGGTTGACCGAGCTTCTGGGCGGGCTGAACGGCGGCCGGTCGCAGCCCGATTCGGCGGACAATCCGCTCACGCGTCACCTCGACGCGATCGTGCGGGAGGCCGAGCATGGATGACATGGACAGGCCGCGGCTGATCATGGAGCAACTGGAGCGGCTGGAGCGGTTGTCGGCGACCCAGACCGGGACCGAGGCGGCGGCGGAGCAGTTGGTGACCCGGGAGTTCACCGGTCAGGCCGACAAGGGCGGGATCGTGGCGACCGTGGACGGTGCGGGAAATCTGCTCGCCGTCGACATCAGCCGGCTGAGCAAGCGGCGGCACGACGGCGTGACGCTCGGCGACGCGGTGCTCGAGGCGATCCACGCGGCCGAGCAGGCCGCGGCCGAGGCGAGGTCCGCACTGACGGGCGGCCTGGGCGCGGGCCTCGGCCTGGATGACCTCTTCGGCGGTGTCAGGACCGACCCGCACCGGTTCTTCTCGTGATCTGAACGCGGCGCCTGCCGCCGCGCCCGGGACCACGCTCGCCGCGCGGTCCCGGGACACCACACCGGCCCGCGCCTCGGGCCCACCGCACCGGTGCTCGTGCCGGCGTGCCTACGCCTGCTCGGTGGCGGGCCGTTCCTCGAAGCGGATGGCGTCGAGGTCGTCGGCTGACTTCCGGTCCAGGATGGTGACGCTCGCGGCGGGGGAGATCGGGCCGGAACGCGCCCGCGCGATCAGCACCCGCCACCGCCGCACGTGCCGGGCGAAGGTGGCGGCGGTGACCACCCGGCCCCTGATCCGCTGCCCCTCGCGCGCGGTGGAGGGATCGACGTCGAGCAGGATGAGATGGACCTCCGCGCCGACCCGCCGGCTCAGCCAGCCGAAGCCGTGCAGGATGTGCGGCCAGGTGCCCCGGGTGTGCGCGACCACCCCGTGGCCGCGGGTCAGCGCCCGTGCGATCCGCCACACGTGCGTCACGTGCACGAACGGCGTCCGCCACCGTGGAGAGATGGGGCCCAGGTAGGGGGCCCACCAGTTGCGGGACTGCCGCGAGTCGATCACCAGGGCCCCGTCGGTGGGGACCGGCTCGCGCTCGTCGCCGTTCATCCGGTAGAGCCGGTCGAGCAGGGTGCTCTTGCCCGCACCGGGCAGACCCGCGAGAAGCACCAGTGATCCGGCTGGAAAGCGAACATCCGCTGCCGACTCCTGCCGGGTCGGTTCGGCGGTCATCAAATCCACCTCACAGAATAGGGGGCCCTTCCATCATGCGTGGTTGCGCCCTTTCCAGTGCGGATCAACATGGGAAACGTGATTATCAGCACCGTTCTGTAACCTCCGGGCTGAGCGCCGAAAAGCTTGCCGAAAAGAGACCGCAGCACACGTCGAGCCAGATGAGAGCGTCCTCATGGGCGCCTCACCGACGGTTCACCGGTCGTCTCCAGTCTGTTCACCAATGAGCTGGAAACCACTTCACGGAGGCGATCATGCGTGTCGAAACGCTGCTCGGGCTCGGCCTGGATCTGACCGCGATCACGCTGCTGGCCTATGGACTGTACTTTCGCCGGCATCACCGCCGCGACCTGCTCTTCGCCTACGTGGCGCTGAACGTCGGAATTTTCGCGGTGGTGTCCCTGCTGCTCGTGCAACGGGTGGATCTCGCGGTGGGGTTCGGCCTCTTCGGCGTGCTGTCGATCATCCGGCTGCGGTCGAACGAGATCACCCAGCAGGAGATCGCCTACTACTTCGTCGCCATCGCGCTCGGCCTGGTCAACGGCATCGCGGCGTCCTTCCCGCTCACCGCGCTCTTCCTGGACGTGGTGCTCCTCGTGGTGATGTACGTGGCCGACCATCCGCGGCTGCTCGGCCGTACCCGGCAGCAGACGGTGACGCTGGACGTCGTCTACGCCGACCCGGGCGCGCTGCGCGCCGACCTGGAGAGCCGGCTGCGTGGGGCGGTGCTCCAGGTCAACGTCACCCACGTCGACTACGTCAGGGACGTCACCGTCGTGGACGTGCGGTTCCAGGCGCCCGTCATGGAGGTCGCCCGATGAGCGCCACCGCCGCCTTCGGCGGCGACCGCCGGCCCCGCCCCGCCGCCGCGGGTCCTGCCGCGGCCGTGCCCGGGGCCGTGCCGGACGCCGGGGTCGTGCTCGCGGGGATCGCCGCCGGGCTGCCGCCGGTGGGCCTGGAGGACGCCGCCGAACTGCTGAGCCGGGTGGACCGCAAGTACCTGGTGCCCGCCCCGGTGATGGCACACCTCGCGGCCAGGCTCGGGGAGCGGTTCTCGGTGCTGAGGATCGGGACGCGCCGCCAGTTCCGCTACAGCTCGACCTACTTCGACACCCCCGACCTGCTCACCTTCCGCCAGCACCGCCAGGGCCGCCGTCGCCGGTTCAAGATCCGCGTCCGTACCTACCTGGACGGCGGCGGGCGCTGGCTGGAGGTCAAGCTCAACGGCGCCCGGGGCGGCACCGACAAGCACCGCATCCCGTACGACGCCGGCCCGGCCGGCGCGCTCAACGCCGAGGCGCTGGACTTCGTGTCCGACACGCTGCTCGGCAAGCTGTGCGTCCGCCCGCCGGAGACGCTGCGGGCCGTGCTGTCCACCGACTACCGCCGGGTGACGTTGATCGACGGCCCGGGGGAGGCCAGGCTCACCTGTGACACCGGGCTGGTCTGCCGGGACGGCAGGCGGATCGCCGCCGCGCGCCCCGACCACGTGCTGGTGGAGTCGAAGTCGCGGAACGGCGCGGCGCTGGCCGACACGATCCTGCGCGACCTCGGCGTGCGCCCGATCAGCGTCAGCAAGTACTGCCTCGGCGTGGCGATGCTCAGGCGTGCCGGGGCCAACCCCTGGCACCAGGTGCTCCATCGCTACTTCGCGGCGGGCGTGCAGCAGTCACCGGCGACGATTGTCACCCAATGGAGTGTTGCGAACGCGAAGAGTGAACATCATGACGGCTCCTGAGGCCGGGGGCAAGCCGTCGCGTGGTGCGGAAAGGCTGGCGGCGGGGGAGTCTGACACTAACTGTGATCGAACGATGACGGAGAGTGATGATGGATGCAGCGCAACCTAGTGAAGGGACTCCCCATGCGCACCACATCCAGAGTCATCGCCCTCGCCTTCGTGGCCTCGCTCGCGGGCTTCGGCATGGTCGGCGGCGCCGGCAGCGCGTCCGCCCAGGAAATCATCTGCTCCGGCAACCTTCTCGACGACGTTCTGTCCGTCAACCTGCCGGTGGCCTCGCCGGGCAGTGCCCAGGAGACCTGCGACGGCACCGCGACGCCGTAGTACGCGCGTCAGGCGCGCCATGCCTGAAGAGGCCCCGTCGGCCCGGCTCCCGCGAGGGACGGGCCCGGCGGGGCCCCGTGCGTGCCCGCCCGCCTAGGGCAGCTCGGCGAAGCGCTCGACCTGGTCGGTGCGCCCGGAGACCACGATGATGTCGCCGTAGGTCAGCACCGTGTCGGCGGTGGCGTAGGTGAACTCCTCGCCGGCCGTCTTCACCGCCACGATGGTGACGCCGTGCTTGCGGCGCAGCCCCGACTCGCCCAGCGGCACGCCGATGAAGTCCTTCGGCGGCCGGGTCTTGATCAACGCGAAGTTCCGGTCCACCTCCAGGTAGTCGAGCATCCGGCCGCTGACGAGGTGGGCCACCCGCTCGCCCATGTCGTGCTCGGGCAGCACCACATGGTGGGCGCCGATCCGGTTCAGGATCTGGCCGTGCTGGCGGCTGATCGCCTTGGCCCAGATGTCGTCCACCTCCAGCTCGACCAGGAGGGAGGTGGTCAGGATGCTGGCCTCGATGTCGCTGCCGATGGCGACCACGGCACGGTAGAAGTCGCCCACGCCGAGCTGGCGCAGCGCTTCGATGTCGGTGGAGTCGGCGGCGGCGATCTGGGTGATCTGGCCGGACAGGGCCTGCACGATCTTCGGCTTGTGGTCGATGGCGAGCACCTCGGTGCCGCGCCGTACCAGCTCAAGGGCGATGGAGCTGCCGAAGCGGCCGAGCCCGATCACCACGACAGGGTCGCTCGACCTCTCAGGCAAGGAACGCTCCAGGAATCGTCATGACACGGCACAACTTACCAACGGCGGGAGACGGTCGCCGGGTTCCTTCCCGGAAGGTGGCGTCGGCGGTACGGGGGCGACCGCGAAGGTGCCGGCGAGCCCGTGCCCGCTGAACGCCCGCAAGCCGATCGGGGCGCGCGGCCGTGTGGGGGATGGGAGTTCGTCGCCGTGCCGAGGGTAGTGACGTTCGCCGCTGCGCCGGGGGTTGGGACGTTCGCCGTTGCGTCGACGGCGGTGGCGCGGTGGCTGTCATGCCGGATGGCGTCCCGGTCGATGCCGGAGCGCTCGGCGGAAGGATGCCGCCCCCGCGTCCGTGGCGGGGGGCAACGAAGATGATCCCCGCGCCGCCGTCCATCATCCGGCGTGTGCCGCTCGCGGAGTGCTGTCCGCGGCTGCCCGTCGGTCGCCGCTCACCATGTGAGGGGGCGCCGCCCGGGTGGTCCGCCACGTCGCCCGGGCCGGGGGACGGCCAGGCTGGGGACCTGGCCGTGCGGGCGCGGCGCGGGTCCTACGGGGCGAGGCAGGCCGTGCCGGGGATCTCGCCCGGCAGCGCGAGGCTGGCCGGGTCGACCAGGCCGGTCAGGTCGGTGGCGGTGGTGGACACGCACTCGACCAGCGCGGCCGGGTCGGGGATCGCGGTGTGTGCGGCGGCGGGAGACGCCGGTGCGGTCGCGACGGCGCCGGCGACCAGGGCCAGGGCGGCCAGGCGCGTGGAAACACGCATTGGGGGGTCCTTTCGAGAGGGCGGCTCCCCTGCGGAGCAGCCGGGGAATGGTGGCACAGTGTGCCTTACCCATTACATAGAGTAATATAGCTTGCCTGTGGTCGAGTGAACAGGGAAACGTCGTCGGTGATCTCCGGTCTTGGTGCCCGCGGGAGGGAGGCGCTCGTGCTCGGCGGTGTCGGGGTGGCCGAGGTGGCGTGGCGCGGGTGCGAATGGAAAGATCCGCAAGGGCGTCTTTATTCGGAAAGCCTCGGATATATGGGAATCTGGAGGCGTATCGCGATCAAGCGTCAGCACGTCACCGGGGCGAGGAGGCTCTGATGGACCACCCCTCTCCCGCCCCCGCCCAGCCACCCCCGCACCCCCCGGCCGCCCCGCCCCCGGTCGAGCATCCGCAGCCCGTGAGCGCCCCCTCCCCCCACCCGGAGCCGACCACGCAGAGTGAGCCATCCCCGCAGTCGGCACCCCCTCCACCCGCCGGCCCACCGCCCGCCACACCACCGCCGCAGAGCGATCCCCCTCAGGGACCGACCGGTGGGCTGTCTCAGGAGCCGTGGAGCGATCAGCTTCACGAGACGACGAGTGGCCCGGCGGCGTGGGGCGAGCAGTCTCACGGGGCGGCGGCGTGGAGTGGGCAGCCTCAGAGGCCGGTTGGGGGGCAAGGGGCGTGGAGCGGTCAGTCTCATGGGTCGGCGGGTGGGCCGGTGGCGTGGAGTGGGCAGCCTCAAGGGGGGTGGGGGGATGTGCCTGGGGGGCCTTGGGGTGGGCCTGGGCAGGGGGTTTGGGGGCCTCAGTGGGGGGTGCCTGCGCCGCCGGTGTGGGGGTGGCCGCCGGTCGCCTATCTGCCGCCGCCTCCGCCGGTCCCGCCTGAGGAGCCGCCGGCGCGGGGCGGGCTGTCGACGCTCGGCATCTCGTTGATCATCATCTACGTTCTGGTGGGCGGCTGCTCGGTGGCCAGCGCGCTCGGCATCGTCTTCACCGGCGGCATCCGGTTCGCCGAGCCGGTGGCGCCGGCGGTCTCTGACTCGCCGCCGGACCGGTCGCTCGTGCCGCTGCCGGAGGACGGGACCGGCGAGGGCGCGCCCTCCGCTCCCGCGCCGACGCCGCCGCAGGGGAGCAACCCCGCACAGCCGCCCGCGCAGGGGCCCGCCGTGGGCGGCCTGCCCAACGTGGTCGGCCTGGACGGGGTGGCCGCCCGCCTGCTCCTGGGCACGGCCGGGTACACGTCCGTCACCCTGCAGTCGAGCGACGGGCAACCGGTGACCCTGGAGAACGCCTGGACCGTCGTCGCCCAGTCGCCGCAGGCCGGTACGACGGTGAACCAGGCGGATCCGATCGTGCTGACCGTCAGCCCGACGACGTCGCCACCGGCCGGCCAGCCCACCACAGGCCAGCCCGCCCAGGGTCAGCCCGCCCAGGGTCAGCCCACCACAGGTCAGTCCACCACGGGCCAGCCCACCACGGGCCAGCCCACCACCCCTGCCCCGGGAGGCCCCTGACGGGTCCGTAGGTCCGCGGGTCCGCGGGCCGCGAGTGGTCACCGGGTGTCCGGTGCGCACCGCGCGGGCCCCCGGCGTGCAGGGGGTGACGGGCTGGCCGGGTCAGCCGCCGCTCTTGCGGCGGAAGGAACGGCGGGCGGCCGCGGGGCCGTGCGCGCCGTGGATCTTCGAACGGTTGTTGCCGGAGCCGCTCGCGTTGGCGTCCGCCTGGGACTGACGCTTGCGCTCCAGGGCCTCCCGGAACTTGCGCTTCATCTCATCTTCCGGATCGACCTCGTCCGCGACGTCCGCAAGGTTCTCAGGTTCCGAATCGGTGGCAGCCATGACGACCTCCCTGCTCGTGGACGGAGCCCACATTCTCTCACGCCCGCCCGCGGCCTCCGTGTCAGGCCGCGTCAGGTCCTGTCAAGGCGGGGTCAGGCGGCCTCGAAGGAGCGCTTGGCGAGGCCCATGAAGTAGCCGTCGACGGTGGTGGTGACGGGGGCGCCCGGGTCGGTGGCGGCGCCGAGGGTGACGAAGAGCGGGGTGAAGTGCTCCACGGTCGGGTGCGCGTACGGCATGCCGGGCGCCCGGTGCCGGAACCCGGCCAGCTCGTCCACGTCGCCCCTGGCCAGCGCCTCGGCGGCCCACGCGTCGAAGTCGGCCGACCAGCCGGGGGCGGGGGCGTCCACCCGCATGTCGCGCAGGAAGGGCAGGCCGTGGGTCATGAATCCGGAGCCGATGACGAGCACGCCGTGCTCGCGCAGCTCACGCAGCCGGGCGCCGAGGGCGAGCAGCCGGGCCGGGTCCTGGGTGGGCAGGCTGAGCTGCAGGACGGGGAGGTCGGCGCCGGGATACATCACCTTGAGCGGCACCCAGGCGCCGTGGTCGAGGCCGCGGGAGCGGTGCTCGTGCACGGTCTCGCCGTCGGGCAGCACGGCCAGCACCTGGCGGGCCAGCTCCGTGGCGTCGGGGGTGTCGTAGCGCATCCGGTAGTACATGGGGTCGAAGCCGCCGAAGTCGTACACGGGGGTGGTGTGCGCGGCCGTGCTGGAGATGGCGAGCGGGGCCTGTTCCCAGTGGGCGCTGACGATGAGGATGGCGCGGGGTCTGGGCAGCGCGCGGGCCCAGGCGAAGAGGCGGTCCATCCAGGCGGCTTCCTCGAACAGCGGCGGGGCGCCGTGGCTGAGGTAGAGGGCGGGCAGCGGGCCGTGCTCCGGCGTCCAGGACGCGTGCGCGCCCGCCTGTGCGGTCCTGGCCAGGTGCCGCGTGAAGGGGTGCTCGGGCGAGGTGGGGGTCATGACGCCGTCTCCGATCCGGGCGGGGCCGCCCACAACAAAGTTTAACTCTCAATCAAATGCCCGCGGGAGGTGGCGGATCGTCCGGCGTTCGTGGCGCAGGCGCAGGTCGGCGGGGTGTGTCCGAGGGGTGAGGTGGCGCAATCCGGCCGTTATCCCCTTCTCCCTACCGGATAGCTAGGTTGGAGGTGAGTCGAGGAACGGGGCAGGCATGGACACCGTACCTTTGCCGGGAAGGCGGCGGTCGGACCGGGCCCGGCAGGTGGCGGACCTGCTGCGGCGGGAGATCGTCCGCGGGCGGTTCGGCGCCGGGCACCTGCCGCCGGAGGCGGCGCTCGCCCGCGAGTTCGGCGCCTCGCGCAACACCGTGCGGGACGCGCTGGCCGTGCTGCGCGCCGAGGGCCTGGTCGAGCGGTGTCCGGGCGTGGGCACCACGGTGGCGGCGGAGAAGTACCCGCACGGCCTGCACCGGCTGCTCGGCCTCGCCGAGACGCTGTACGAGCACGGCGAGGTGACCAACGAGGTCCGCGCCATGTCCGTCATCGACGCCCCGCCGCCCGTCGCCGCCCGGCTCGGCCTCCCGGACGGCGAGCGGGTGGTGTACGTCGAACGGCTCCGCCGCCTCAACGGGCTGCCCCTCTCCCTCGACCTCACCTACCTGGCCAGGGACGTCGGCGAACCGCTGTTCGACGCCGACCTCGTCCGCAACGACGTGTTCGTGCTGCTGGAACGGGTGGCCGGGCAGCCGCTCGGGCCGGCCGAACTGACCGTGGAGGCCGTCAACGCCGACCCGCACACCGCGGCCGTGCTCGGCGTCCCACGCGGCGCCGCGCTGCTCCTGGTCGAGCGGTGCGCCCACCTGGCCGACGGGCGTCCCGTCGACCTCGAGTACATCCGGTTCAGAGGCGACCGCCTGACCATGAGCGGCCGCCTGCGACGGGACCCCGGCGAACCCCAGGAGGACACATGGCCCTGATCGACCAGCGCGTCGAGGTCCCGGTGACCATCGACGAGTCGCTCTGCATCGAAGGCTGCACGCTCTGCGTGGACATCTGCCCGCTCGACTCGCTCGCCATCAGCGACGAGACCGGCAAGGCGTACATGCACGTGGACGAGTGCTGGTACTGCGGCCCGTGCGCGGACCGCTGCCCGGCGGACGCGGTCACCGTGAACATCCCCTACCTGCTGCGCTAGGCAGTCCGTTTCCGAAGGAGCCGTGGATGGAGATCCCCCCGATCGAGGACCGGCTGCACCTGGACTGCGAGGTGCTCGTCGTCGGCGGCGGCACCGCGGGCACCATGGCCGCGATCACCGCCGCCGAGCACGGCGCCAGGGTCCTGCTGCTGGAGAAGGCCCACGTACGGCACAGCGGCGCGCTCGCCATGGGGATGGACGGGGTCAACAACGCCGTGATCCCCGGCAAGGCCACCCCCGAGGACTACGTCGCCGAGATCACCCGGGCGAACGACGGGATCGTCAACCAGAAGACGGTCTACCAGACCGCCACCCGCGGCCACGCCATGGTGCGCAGGCTCGAAGGCTACGGCGTGAAGTTCGAGAAGGACGAGCACGGCGACTACGCGGTGCGCCGGGTGCACCGGTCGGGCAGCTACGTGCTGCCGATGCCGGAGGGCAAGGACGTCAAGAAGGTTCTCTACCGGGTGCTGCGCCGCCGTGACATCAGGGAGCGGGTGCGGATCGAGAACCGGGTCATGCCGGTGCGGGTGCTGACCGAGGGCGGCCGGGCGGTGGGGGTGGCCGGGTTCGACACCCGGAGCGGCCGGTTCGTCACGGTGGCGGCGGGCGCGGTCGTGCTGGCCACCGGCGCCTGCGGCCGGCTCGGGCTGCCCGCAGGAGGCTACCTCTACGGCACCTACGAGAACCCGACGAACGCCGGCGACGGGTACGCGATGGCCTACCACGCGGGCGCCGAGCTGAGCGGCATCGAGTGCTTCCAGATCAACCCGCTGATCAAGGACTACAACGGCCCCGCCTGCGCCTACGTCGCCAACCCGTTCGGCGGCTACCAGGTCAACAACCGGGGGGAGCGGTTCGTGGACTCCGACTACTGGTCGGGGCACATGATGGCCGAGGTGGCGCGGGAGATCGCCTCGGCCAGGGGGCCGATCTACCTGAAGCTGTCGCACCTGCCCGGCGAGACGGTCACCGCGGTGGAGCGGATCCTGCACTCCACCGAGCGTCCCACCCGGGGCACGTTCCACGCCGGGCGCGGCCACGACTACCGCACCGACGACGTGGAGATGCACATCTCCGAGATCGGCCTGTGCGGGGGCCACTCGGCGTCCGGCGTGTGGGTGGACGAGCACGGCGCGACAACCGTGCCCGGTCTCTACGCCGCGGGCGACCTGGCCTGCGTGCCGCACAACTACATGATCGGCGCGTTCGTCTTCGGCGATCTCGCGGGCGCGCACGCCGCCGCGTCCCACCGGGTGCCCGCCGGTCTGCCGGAGGGCCAGGTGGCCGAGGCGCACGAGCTGGTTTACCGGCCGCTGCGCCATCCGGACGGCCCGCCGCAGCCGCAGGTGGAGTACAAGCTGCGGCGTTTCGTCAACGACTACGTCGCCCCGCCGAAGACGGCCGCCAAGCTGGAGATCGCGCTGGAGTCCTTCGAGCGGATGCGGGACGAGATCGCCGGGATGGGCGCGCGTACCCCGCACGAGCTGATGCGCTGCGCCGAGGTGGGCTTCATCCGGGACTGCGCGGAGATGGCCGCCCGCTCGTCGCTGACCCGCACCGAGAGCCGGTGGGGCCTCTACCACGACCGGGCCGACCTGCCCGACCGCGACGACGCGAACTGGCTGTTCCACCTGAACCTCCGCAAGCTGCCCGACGGCTCGATGGCGTTCGTCAAGCGTCCGGTGGAGCCCTATCTGGTGCCGGTCGAGGGCTTCGACCCGGTGGCGGCCGAGCCGGAGCCGGTCGCGACGCGGCCGGGCGCGCGGGTCCGCCGGGCGGGCGAGACCCGCGCCGGGCACGCGGCCGTCGGCCGCTCCCCGCGCATCCTGGAGCTGCACCGGATCGCCGAGGAGGCGCCCGACCTGGCCAGGCTCGCCCCCTACCTCGCCGACGAGGAGCCCAAGGTGCGGCGGGCCGCGATCGCCGCCCTCACCGAGACCGTCCCCGAGGGCGCCGGCGTGGCCCTGGCCGCCGCCCTCGCCGACGAGCACGGCACCGTACGGCGGGCCGCCGCGACCGGGCTGCGCGAGCTGGCCGAGGTGCTGCCCGCCACGCCGGAGTTCGGCGCGGCCCTGGCCGAGCGGGTCACCAGCCCGGACGCCTCGGTGCGCGGCACGGTGCTGGACGTCCTGCGCGCGCTGCGCCTGGGCGACGTGGCGCTCTTCGCCGCCGCGCTCGGCGACGACGACCACCGGGTGCGCATCGAGGCGATCCGCGGCCTGGTGTCCCTGGACGAGCCCGGCCCGCTGGCGGGCGCGGCGCGGGACGCCTCCCGGGAGGTCAGGGTGTGGGTGGCCAGGGGGATCGCCGCCGTCGGCCGGCCGTCGCCCGCGCTGGACGGCCTGGCCGCCGACCCCGACCCGCTGGTCAGGGCCGCCGCCCTGGAGTCCTCCGCGGCCACCGGCTCCCCGCTGGTGGACCAGGCCGTGGCGGGAATGGCGGACCCGGCGTGGCAGGTGCGGGCGGGGGCGGCGCGCTGTCTCGGCGCGGCCGGGGAACCGCTGGAACCGCTGGTGGCGGCGCTCGGCGACGGGAACCTCGACGTGCGCAAGGCGGCGGTGCTGGCGCTGGCCGGGCACGTGTCCCGGCCGGAGGTGGCGGCGGCGCTGCGCGGGGCGCTGGCGGACCCCGACGCCGACGTGCGGGCGCATGCCAGGAGGGCACTCGACGGGTAAAGGCGGAACATGCCACGTCATGCGGGTTGACACTTATACCCAGTATTCCTACTGTTTTAATAGGTATATATCCCGACAACGGGCAGGGCGCATGACGGTGTCTCGCAAACAGGTTCACCTCGCGGCTCACTTCCCCGGCGTGAACAACACGACGGTCTGGTCGGATCCCCGATCGGGCAGTCAGATCGACTTCGAATCCTTCCGGCACCTGGCGCGTACGGCCGAACGCGGCAGGTTCGACTTCTTCTTCCTCGCCGAGGGCCTGCGGTTGCGCGAGCTCAAGGGCCGCATCCACGACCTCGACGTGGTCGGCCGTCCGGAATCGCTCACCGTGCTGGCCGCGCTGAGCGCCGTCACCGAACGGCTCGGCCTGGCCGGCACGATCAACGTCACCTTCAACGAACCGTACGAGCTGGCCAGACGCCTGGCCTCGCTCGACCACCTCAGCGGCGGCCGGGCCGCGTGGAACGTGGTGACCACCTCCGACGCGTTCACCGGGGAGAACTTCCGGCGCGGCGGCTATCTCGACCCGGCGGACCGCTATCTGCGCGCGGCCGAGTTCGTGGAGCTCGCCAGGGAGCTGTGGGACTCCTGGCGGCCCGACGCGCTCGCCGCCGACCAGGAGGGCGGCCGGTTCGTCCGGCACGGCGGGATCGGCGACGTCCGGCACCGGGGCCCGCAGTTCGACGTCGAGGGCCGGTTCACCCTGCCGCGCAGCCCGCAGGGACACCCGGTGATCATCCAGGCGGGCGACTCGGACGAGGGACGCGAGTTCGCCGCCGCCACCGCCGACGTCATCTTCAGCAGGCACGGCACCCTGGAGGAGGGCCGGGCCTTCTACGCCGACGTCAAGCGCAGGCTGGCCGGGTACGGCCGCGCGCCGGACAGCCTCAAGATCATGCCAGGGGTGACCTACGCGCTCGGCGACACCGAGGAGGAGGCCGCCGAGAACGCCGCCGAGATCCGCAGGCAGCAGGTGAGCCCGCAGACCGCGATCGCCTTCCTGGAACAGGTGTGGGGCAGGGACATGTCCGGCTACGACACCGACGGCCCGCTGCCCGACGTCGATCCGGTCGTCGGCGGAGGGCTCTCCCAGGGACGGGTCCCGGTGAAGGACCCGCTCGCCGTCGCCGCCAAGTGGCGGGCGCTGGCCGCGGAGAAGAAGCTCAGCATCCGGGAACTCGTCATCGAGGTCACCGGCCGCCAGTCGTTCATCGGCACCCCGCAGAGCGTGGCGGCCAGGATCGACGAGTTCGTGACGACCGACGCCGCCGACGGGTTCATCCTCGTGCCGCACCTCACGCCGGGCGGCCTGGACGACTTCGTGGCCAAGGTCGTGCCGATCCTGCAGGAACGTGGCGTCTTCCGCACCGAGTACACCGGCACCACCCTGCGCGACCATCTCGGCCTGGAGACCCCCGGGAGGACCTCGTGACCGCTCTGCACCTCGCCGTGGCGCTCGACGGGGCCGGCTGGCACCCGGCCGCCTGGCGCGAGCCGACCGCCCGGCCGGGTGACCTGTTCACCGCCGCCCACTGGGCCAAACTGGTCGGCGAGGCCGAGCGCGGCCTGCTCGACTTCGTGACCCTGGAGGACGCCCTCTCCCTCCAGTCCAGCCGCCAGGACGGGCCGGACGACCGGCTCGACCAGGTGCGCGGGCGCTTCGACGCGGTGCTGCTCGCCGCCGCGCTCGCCCCCCTCACCAGCCGGATCGGGCTGGTGCCGACGGCCACCACCACCCACACCGAGCCGTTCCACGTCGCGATGGGCATCGCCACCCTCGACCACGTCAGCGGCGGACGTGCCGGGTGGCGCGCGCAGATCTCGCCGCGCCCGTCCGAAGCGCGGCACTTCGGCCGGCGGGAGTTCCCCGGGCCGGCCCCGGGGCCGCTCGACGACCTGCTGGCGGAGGCCGGGGACGCGGTGGAGGTGGCCCGCCGGCTGTGGGACAGCTGGGAGGACGACGCGGAGATCCGGGACGTGGCCACCGGCCGGTTCATCGACCGGGACAAGCTGCACTACATCGACTTCGACGGCCGGTGGTTCGGCGTCAAAGGGCCGTCGATCACGCCCAGGCCGCCGCAGGGGCAGCCGCCGGTCACCGTGCTCGCGCACGAACGCGCGCCGTACGAGCTGGCCGCCCGCGTCGCCGACGTCGTCTACGTCACCCCGCACGACGCCGGGCAGGCACGGGCCGTCGTCGAGGAGATACGGGGCATCCCCAGGGAGGGCACACCGCTGAAGATCTTCGCCGACGTCCTGGTCTTCCTCGACGGCGAGCCCGGCCGGGCCGCCGCCCGGAAGGCGCGGCTCGACGAGCTGGACCGGGCGGAGCTGGTGTCCGACGCCGCCGTCTTCACCGGCACCCCCGACGAACTCGCCGAGCTGCTCCTCGACTGGCAGCGGGCCGGGATCGAGGGCTTCCGGCTGCGGCCGGGCGCGGTGCCGCACGACCTCAAGGCCATCACCCGGGGCGTCGTCCCCGCCCTGTGCCGGCGGGGCGCCTTCCGCCGCGAATACGAGGCGGCCACCCTGCGCGGCCTGCTCGGCCTCCCCCACCCGGCCAACCGCCACGCGAAGGTGACCACGTCGTGAAATTCCTTGCCATCACGTTGATCGCGTACAACGGCGAGAAGCCGGTCACCGAACGGTTCCGCGAGGTCGTGGACAACGCCGTGCTCGCCGAGGAGCTCGGGTTCGACGGGTTCGGCGTGGGGGAGCGGCACGAGCGGCCGTTCATCTCCTCCTCCCCGCCGGTCGTGCTGAGCCACATCGCCGCCCGCACCTCGGTGATCAGGCTCTTCACCGCGGTCACCACGCTGAGCCTGCTCGACCCGGTACGCGCCTACGAGGACTACGCGACCCTGGACCACCTGTCCGGCGGCCGGCTGGAACTCATCGTCGGCAAGGGCAACGGCGCCGCGCAGGCCCGGCTCTTCCACGTGACCGCCGAGGACCAGTGGGCGCGCAACCGCGAGGGGTACGAGCTGTTCCGCCGGCTCTGGCGGGAGGACAAGGTCACCTGGGAGGGCAGGTTCCGCCCGTCGCTGACCGACGCCGAGACCTGGCCGCCCCCGCTCCAGCAGCCGATCCGGATCTGGCACGGCAGCGCCACCAGCAAGGAGTCGGTGGACCTGGCCGCGCGGTACGGCGACCCGCTGTTCTCCGCCAACGTCACCAACCCGATCGAACCCTACGCCGAGCTGATCGACCACTACCGGGAACGCTGGGCGCACTACGGCCACGACCCGGCGGACATCCTGATCGGCGCCGGCACCGCCGGGTACTACGCCGCGCGGACCTCGCAGGAGGCGATCGACACCTACCGGCCGGTCTACGAGGCGCGGCTCGCGACGTTCCGCCGGCTCGGCCTCGAAGCGGTTTTCCCCACTCTGGAGGACGCCATCGAACGCAGTTCCATCCTGGTCGGCAGCCCGCAGCAGATCATCGACAAGGTGCTCCGCTACCACGAGCGGTTCGGCCCCGGCCACGAGGTGATGCACCTGCACGCGGACGCCGACGGCCTCACCGACAAGCAGCACCGCGCCGCTCTGGAGCTCTTCCAGGCCGAGATCGCCCCGGTGCTCCGCAGGGAGATCCCCAGCAGGCCCTTCCCCGGCCTCGCGCAGGAGAGCGCGCAGGGGCGGAACGGGAGGGTGGCATGAGCAGGTCGCCGTTGTCGATCCTGGACCTCGCGCCGGTCGTGTCCGGCGGCGGCGTCCGGAAGGCGCTGCGTGACACGATCGACCTCGCCCGGCGGGCCGAGGAGTTCGGCTACCACCGCTACTGGCTCGCCGAGCACCACTTCGCGCCCGGGGTGGCGAGCTCCGCGCCGGCCGTGCTCATCGGCCTCGTCGCGGCGGCGACCAGCCGGATCCGGGTCGGCTCGGGAGCCGTCCAGCTCGGCCACCAGACGCCGCTGGCTGTGGTGGAGCAGTTCGGCACCGTCGAGGCGCTGCACCCCGGCCGGATCGACCTCGGGCTCGGCCGCTCCGGGCAGCGCAGGACCGAGCTGCTCCAGGAGCCCGCCCCGGCCCCGGCCCCGGCCCCCCAGGAGGGCAGGACGGTGGACGGGCTGCTCATCCCGCCGCCGTTCTCCTTCGCCGCCGTCGCGAAGTCGCCGCTCTTCACGCTGTACGCCTCGATGATCCAGCAGCCCGGCGCGCAGAGCCCCGACTTCGCCGAGCAGGTGGACGACATCGCCGCGCTGCTCGCCGGTACCTACCGCTCCGCCGACGGCCTCGCCGCGCACGCCGTGCCCGGTGAGGGGGCGGACCTGGAGCTGTGGATCCTGGGCAGCAGCGCGGGCCAGAGCGCCCAGGTCGCCGGGGAACGCGGCCTGCCGTTCGCCGCGAACTACCACGTCAGCCCGGCCACCGTGCTGGAGGCGGTGGACGCCTACCGGGCGGCGTTCAAGCCGTCAGCCGTGCTCGCCGAGCCGCACGTCATGGTGTCCGCGGACGTGCTGGTGGCGGGCGACGACGCCACCGCGCGCGAGCTGGCCGAGCCGTACGGGCTGTGGGTGCGCGGCATCAGGACGGGCGCGGGCGCGCCGCCGTACCCGTCGCCGGAGCAGGCGGCGGCGCACGTGTGGACGGCGGAGGACCGGGAGCTGGTCGCGGACCGGATCGACACCCGCTTCGTGGGCACGCCGCAGGCGGTGGCCGAACGGCTGCGCGTGCTGGAACGGGTGACCGGCGCGGACGAGCTGCTCGTCACCACGATCACGCACGGCCACGCCGACCGGGTGCGTTCCTTCGAGCTGCTCGCCGAGGAGTGGCACCGATAGCGGGGCGTGTCAGGGGCGCGGCGCTCGCTCTCGCGGGCGCCGCGCCCGGTTTCCAAGGGGTTGGTGGAGGGGGTGCCCCGGCCGGAAGGGACGGCCGGGGTGCTGGAGGGGTCAGGCGGCCACCGGGGTGGCCGGGGTGGCGGGGGAGTAGGCGGTGGCGTCGCCGCGCAGCACCGTGCTGGGGCGGCCGTCCACGCCGACCGGGATGTCGCCGGCGACGGTCACCCGGTGCAGGCGGCGCGGCTGGTCGCCGAAGTCGTGGACGACCCGGTGCTGTGTCGCCCGGTTGTCCCAGACGGCCACGTCGCCGGGCGCCCAGCGCCAGCGGACGGTGTTCTCCACCTGGGTCACCTGGTCCTGGACGAGCCGGATGATCGAGGCGGAGGTCTCGCCGGACAGGCCCGCGACGCGCTTGGCGAAGTCGCCGAGCAGGATCGAGCGCTCCCCGGTCTCGGGGTGCACCCGGACCACCGGGTGCTCGGTCTCGTAGAGCGTGGAGGCGAAGACCCTGGCGTACTCGCGGGTGCGCTCGGGGTTGTCGGCGGTGGCGATGCGCGCGTAGTCGTACTCGTTGGTGTGCACGGCGCGCAGCCGGTCGAGCAGGTCGCGCAGCTCGGCGGGCAGGTTCTGGTAGGCCGCCACCGTGTTGGCCCAGAGCGTGTCGCCGCCGGCGGGCGGCACCTCGACGGCGCGCAGCACCGAGGCGAGCGGCGGACGGTCCACGAAGGTGACGTCGGTGTGCCAGCGGTCGACCTTCTGGCCGTGGCTGTAGTCGAGGTCGAGGATGTGCGTGTTGCCGTCGAGGGCGGGCACGGTCGGGTGCGCGGTGGTCAGCTCGCCGAGCAGCCGGGCGAACGCCACCTGGCTCTGCTCGTCCAGATGCTCCTGGCCGCGGAAGAAGATCACTTTGTGCGCGAGCAGCGCGGCGCGGATCTCCGCGACGACGTCCTCCGGCAGGTCGCCGCCGAGCCGGACGCCCGAGATCTGGGCGCCGACCCGGCCGGCCACGGGTGCGATGGTCAGGGATGACATGAGGTTCTTCCTTCCGTCGGAAATGGGATCGGGGATCGGAAGGAACGACAGAGCGCGCTGGCCACGCGGCAGAAGTCCACGTGACCTCGGATGGTGAGAACCGTGGTCGTCACGCTTTCCACGGTAGACGTGCACGCAGCGCAAAGTCAACACAACCAGTAGGGAATTAGGGGATCTCTGCAGGGGTTGACGGGCGGCTGTCTGGGTTCTATAAAACGACTAAGCCTACTTACTAAGTGGGAAATATGGAGTGTTTCGGGGATGTGTCGGATACGAGCTCGCCGGTGCGGGCTCACCGGTTCGCGGCGCCATGAGCGGTGCCGTCCCGTGGCGGCGCCCGGACCTCCACCAGGTGACCGACTGAGGAGAGATGCGGATCTCCGCCAGAACCCAATACGCCCTGCGCGCGGCTGCGGAACTGGCCGCCGCGCCACCCGGCCCGGTGCCCGCGGAGAAGATCGCCGCCGCGCAGAGCATCCCGCGCCGCTTCCTGGACAACATCCTGCTCCAGCTCCGCCGGGCCGGGCTGCTGTACAGCCAGCGCGGCCCCGAGGGCGGATACTGGCTGGCCAGGCCGGCCGCGGAGATCACCCTGGCGGACATCGTCGTGGTCATCGAAGGGGTGCCCAACGGGCCCGCCCGCGGCGACTACCCGGGTGTCGCCCGCCCCCTGGCCGACGTCTGGTACGCCCTGCGGGACCACGAGGAGACCCTGCTGGCCGAGATCACCCTCGCCCACGTCGCCAGCGGCGTCCTGCCCGGCCGGCCCGAGCCCGACGACCCGGCCGAAACCCGTCCGGTGTGAACCGCCGCCCCGCCGCTCAGAGGCGCGGCAGGCGGGGGACGCTGCCGACCAGCCTGCGGGTGTAGGAGTGGGCCGGGGAGCCGAGGACCGAGGCGGTGTCGCCCTGCTCGACGATCCGGCCGTGTTCGAGGACCGCCGTGTGCCGGCACAGGGCGGCCACCACGGCGAGGTCGTGCGAGACCATCACGACGGTCAGGCCGTACGTGTCGCGCAGCTCGGCGAGCAGGTCGACGATGCGCACCCGGGTGGACACGTCCAGCGCGCTGACCGGCTCGTCGGCCAGCAGGACCCGCGGCTCGCAGACGATGGCGCGGGCGATGGCGATCCGCTGGCGCTGACCGCCGGAGAACTCGTGCGGATAACGTCCGGCCGCCTCCTCCGGCAGCCCCACGGCCCGCAACGCCGCCCCGACCCGCTCCGCGACCGCGGCCTTCCCGCCTCTCGGCGCCGGTCCGGCCGCGCCGGAGGACGCGGGGAGGCCGAGGGAACGGAGGGGTTCGGCGACGATCCTGCCCACCCGCTGCCTCGGGTCGAGCGAGGAGTACGGGTCCTGGAAGACCGGCTGGACGCCGCGCCGGAACTCCCGCATCAGGGACCGGTCCCGGGTCGCCAGCTCCCGGCCGTCGAACAGGACGCGTCCGGTGCTGGGCCTGGTCAGGCCGAGGAGCAGGCGCAGCAGCGTGGTCTTGCCGGCGCCGGACTCGCCGACCAGGGCCAGGCTGCGTCCCGGGACGACCGAGACGGAGACGTCGGCGAGCGCGGGGGCCGCCCCTCGGTAGGCGAACCCCACCCGGTCCGCCGCCAGGACGGCGGGGGGCGTGGCGGGCGGCGTCACGGGCTCTCCTCGGGAGTGGGGCGGGGAAGCGGTCACGGGGCGAGGTCCAGGGCGCTGTCGAGTTCCCTGGCGCTGGCGACCAGGGAACGGGTGTAGGGATGGGCGGGGGCGCGCACGATGTCGGCGACCGCGCCGGACTCGACGGCCACGCCGTCCTTGAGCACGACGACCCGGTCGGTCACCGCGGAGACGACCGCGAGGTCGTGGCTGATGAACAGCAGGGCCATCCCCTTCTCCCTGACCAGCGCGTCCAGCAGGGCCAGCACGTCGGCCTGCACGGTCACGTCCAGCGCGGTGGTCGGCTCGTCGGCGATCAGCAGCGCCGGTTCGCAGGCCAGGGCCATCGCGATCGCGACCCGCTGGCGCTGCCCGCCGGAGATCTGGTGCGGGAACGCCTTCGCGATACGGTCGGGCTCGGCCAGCCGTACCTCGGTCAGGGCGGCGCGCACGGCGGCGCGCAGCGCGGCTCCGCGCAGGCCACGCCGGCGGCGGAGCGGCTCGGCGAGCTGGCGGCCGACCCTCATCAGCGGGTCGAGCGCGGTCAGCGGCTCCTGGAAGACGACGGTGGCCGCCCTGCCGCGCAGCGCGTTGAGCCGCTGCTCGGCGAGGCCGGCGACCTCGGTCCTGCCGAGGCCGGGGACGTCCAGCACGACGCCGCCCGCGACGGTCATCCCCGCGGGCAGCAGCCCCATGATCGCCAGCGCGGTCAGCGACTTGCCCGACCCCGATTCGCCGATCAGGCCGAGCCGCTCGCCCGCGTCCACCGCGAAGGACACGTCGCGGACCAGCTCGCGGCCGTCGGCGGCGGCCACCCGCAGCCCGGTCACCTCCAGCAGGCTCATCGCGTCCTCCGACGGAGGGAACGGACGGGGCGGTCGGGCCGGTCGGGGGTCATCGCGTCCTCCGGCGGGTCGGGTCGGCCACGTCGCGCAGGCCGTCGGCGATCAGGTTGACGCCGACGACCAGGGCCACCACCAGGACGCCGGGGGCGATCGCGCCGACCGGCGCGACCAGGACGGTGGCCTGGGCCTCCTGGAGCATGCGCCCCCACGAGGCGTTGGGCGGCGGCGGGCCGAGGCCGAGATAGGACAGCGACGCCTCGGCGAGTACGGCGAGGCCGAGCTGGAGGGCCAGGTTGACCACGAGCGTCGGCCAGATGTTGGGCAGCACGTGCTCGGTCACGATCCTGCGCCACGACGTGCCGGACGTGCGCGCGGCCGTGATGTAGTCCTGCGCGAGCACCCGTTTGACCAGCACCCGGGTCAGCCGCGCCACCACCGCGGACATCGCCAGGCCGATGGCCAGGATCGCCGAGCCGAGCGAGGCGTCGCGCACCGCGACCAGCAGCATGGCGAGCAGCAGGGTGGGGAAGGCGATGAGGATGTCCAGCACGACGGCGACGGTGTCGTCCAGCCAGCGGGTGGCGAACCCGGCGACCAGCCCGGCGGCGACGCCGAGCAGCCCGCCGAGCGCGACGGACCCGAGCCCGACCCCGAGCGCGATCCTGGCGCCGATCATGAGCTGGGTGAACAGGTCCCTGCCCAGCTTGTCGGTGCCGAGCAGGTGCGGCAGGCCGGGCGGGGCGAGCCGCCCGCCCGAGGTGTCCTCCGGCGGGTACGGCAGCCAGAGGAACGACACGACCGCGATCGCCACCACGGCGCCGGCCAGCACGCAGCCCGACACGAGAGTGAGCCGTCTCACGACGAGCCTCCGCGCAGCCGGGGGTCGATGAGCCGCTGGACGAGGTCGGCGGCGAAGCCGATCATCAGCACGGCGAAGGTGCTGACCACCAGGATGCCCTGGATGACGGGATAGTCGTGTTCCTCGATCCCCTTGACGAGCATGCTGCCCAGTCCGGGCAGCGCGAAGACGCTCTCCACCACGACCGCGCCCAGGAAGGTGGTGGCCAGCTCGATGCCGAGGATGGACACCACGGGGACGGCCGCGTTGCGCAACCCGTGCCGCCACATCGCACGCGGGAAGGAGGAGCCGAGCGCGCGGAAGGTGCGCAGGTAGTCGCTGTCCAGCACGTCCAGCGTGGCCGAGCGGACATAGCGGATGAGCGAGGCGGACATCACCAGCGCGATGGTCGCCACCGGCAGCGCCAGGGACGTGAGCGCGTCGGCCGGATCGGCCCAGTCGTCCCTGGGGAAGCCGCCCGCCGGGAACAGCCGGAGGTTCAGCGCGAAGACGGTGATCAGCAGCATCCCGATCCAGAACGCCGGCACCGCGATGCCGAGCTGGGACAGCCCGCCGAGCAGCGTGCCGTACCAGCGGTCGGCGCGGCGCGCGGCGACGTACCCGACCGGTACGGCGAGCAGCACCGCGAGCAGGAAGGACAGCAGCGTGAGCGGCACGGTGACCACCAGCCGGGCCGCGATCTCCGGCCCGACCGGCACCTTGCCGACGAAGGACTCGCCGAGGTCGAGCGAGGCCATGTCACCCGCCCACGACGTGAACTGCGCGAGCAGCGGCTGGTCGGAGCCGATCTGGCGGCGGGCGGCGGCGATCTGCTCCGGAGTGGCGCCGACCGACAGCAGCGAGTTGGCCGGGTCGCCGGGCAGCAGGCGCAGCAGCAGGAAGAGCAGCGCGCCCGCCAGCACCAGCGACACCAGCAGGAACGCCGTCCGCCGCAGCAGGTAGGCGGTCAAAGGTCAGCTCTTCTTGATCCCGTAGGCGTAGAACTGCGAGTTGAGGCCGTTGACCGGGTAGCCGGACAGGTTCGACGCCGCGACGACGATCTGCGGGTAGAGGTAGAGCCAGTCGCTGGCCGCGTCGTCGGCGATCTGCCGGTTGACCTTCTTGAGCAGCTCGGTCTGCTGTTCCACGGTGTCGGACCGCTCGGCGTCCTTGACCCACTTGGCGACGTCGGGGTTGTCGTAGCCCCAGTAGAAGTCCGGGTTGCCGTACCAGACCACGTCGCGGTCGTTGACGTGCTCCTGGAGCGTGGCCGTGAAGTCGCGGTTCTTGTAGACCTTGGTGTACCACTCGTCGGCGGTGATGACGTTGATCGTCACGTTGATGCCGACCTTGGCCAGCTCGCTCTTGATGAACGTGGCGGCCGTCGGGTGCGGGTCGTAGCTGGGGGTGTCCAGGGTGAAGGAGAAGCCGTCGGGGTAGCCGGCCTGGGCGAGCTGCTGCTTGGCGAGGTTCACGTCGTAGGGGTTCACCGAGGTGAGGTCCTCGTACCACGGGTCGCTCGGCGGCACCATCGACCCGATCAGCGTGCCGTACCCGGCCCAGATGGAGTCCAGCAGCTTCTTGTCGTCGATCGCCGAGCTGACCGCCTTGCGGACCAGCCGGTCGTTGAACGGCTTCACCCGGTCGTTGAAGGCCAGCAGCAGCTTGGTCGTCGACTTGCCGTTGGTGATCTTGTAGTCGTCGTTGCCCTGGAACTGCGCCAAAGCGTCCGGGCTCTGCTCACTGGTGACGATGTCCACCGCGTTGGTCAGCAGCGCGTTGTTGAGCGCGGTGGCCTCGGTGAAGTAGTGGAACACCACGCCCTTGTTGGCCGGCTTCGTCCCCCAGTAGCCGTCGAAGCGGTCCAGGCTCAGCGTCGAGCCGCGCTTCCAGGCGCCCAGCTTGTACGGGCCGGTGCCGTCCTCGGAGGTCGCGAGGTCCTTGGCCGCGTGGTTGATGATCCACACGTAGCTGAGGTTGTAGACGAACGAGATCGACTTGTCCGACAGCTTCACCACCACGGTGGCGTCGTCCGGCGTCTCGATGCTCTTGATCACGTCGAAGCTGCTCTTGCGGGCCGACTGCGAGTCGTCCGCGGTGACCTTCTCGATGCTGTACTTCACGTCCGCCGAGGTCAGCGGCGCCCCCGAGTGGAACGTCACGCCCTGGCGCAGCTTGAACGTGTAGGTGAGCCCGTCCGGGCTGACCTCCTGGCTCTCGGCCAGCAGGTTCTCCACCTTGCCCTCGTCGGTGAGCCGGAACAGGCCCTCGTAGACGTTGCCGTTGAACGCCTCGGTCACGCCCTGCCCGCCGCCGGCGGTGTTGTCCAGGTTCTGCGGTTCGTAGAGGGAACCGATCTCGATCGTGGCCTCGGGGTCGTGCGAGCCGGACGCCGCCGTGCCCGCCGGCGCACCCTGCGCCCCGGACTCGGGCCCGGACCCGGAGCCGCAGCCGGTGAGGGTGAGCGCGACCGCTATGACGGCGCCGATGAGCCACGGCGTCTTCCTGTTCACTGACACTCCTGCTCGACGCTTGGCGTCATGGGGATTTTTTGGGATAAAAGGTAGGTTGAGGAGATTTTAGCGACAGGGTTGGTTCACGCTGCTTGAGCCCCCCTTGACCGGCGCTGTTCAGCTCCAGGTCAGGGCCGCGCGGGTGGACCAGTAAGCCTCGGCGGGCTCGGCCAGGCCGCCCAGAGTCCGCTCCAGGGCGGCGTCCCAGAGGCCGCCGAGCGCGGTGAGGTTGCTGTGCAGCTGGCCCACGGAGGCGGCGCCGCTGAGCACCACGTCCGCCCACGGCCGGGCGAGGACGGCGGCGAGCGCGAGCGCGTCCGGGGTGACGCCGCGTTCGCGGGCGGCGGCGGCGAGCGGCCCGGGGGCGGCGCGCGCGGTGAGCCTGCCGTTCGCCACGCCCTCCTTGACGATCACGCCGAGACCCGCCTCGTGCGCGCGGGCCAGCGCCTCGCCCGCCGAGGGCTCCAGCAGGTTCCAGGTCGCCTGCACCGTGTCGAAGACGCCGGTCCGCACCGCCCGGTCGATGGTCGCCGCCTGCCGCGGCCCGGTGGTGCTGAACCCGACGGCGACGCCCTCCGCGCGCAGTTCGCGCAGCCGCCCGAGCACGTCCTCGTCCTCCAGCACGCCGCTCTCCACCGTCGCCGAGTGGATCTGGTAGAGCGACAGGTGCCCGCCGAGCAGCGCCCGGGTCTCGGCGAGCTGCCCGCGCAGCCGCGTGGCCGACAGCTCCTTCAGCTCCTGGTGCTCGGCGTCCAGCCGCCACCCGCCGACGTAGGCGTATCCCCACTTCGACCCGATGGTCACCGCGCCGGGCCCGATCCCGCGCTCCCGCAGCCATTCGCCCAGGAACTCCTCCGCCCGCCCGTAGGACCTGGCGGCGTCGAGATAACGCACCCCCGCCGCCCACGCGGCGTCCAGCACCTCCCAGGTCCTCGCCCGCATCGCCTCGACGCTGCGATCCGCCCCGAGGTCGTCGTCCCGCCCCAGCGTGATGTACGCCGGCCGTCCCAGCGCGGCCAGCCCGACCCCGAACGGCGTCACCGGCCACCCGGTACGACCAAGCGGACGTTGTTCCATAACGCTCACAAGCCACAACATAACCGACGCCCCTCGCCGGCCCCGTCCCTCACCGGCCCGCCCTCGTCGGCCCGTCCTTCCTCGGCCCGCCCTCGTCAGCTCCCGCCCGCGTTCCGCTCCGCCCAGCCCGTCCGATGCCGCTCCGCCACCTCGCGCGCCCGGGCGAGGGCACCGGCCGGGACGGGTTCGCGCTCCCACTCCTCCAGCACGGAGAGCATGCCGCCCACCAGCCGCCCGCCCAGGCCGGTCAGCATGCCCCCGTCCGCCAGGAACCGGGTCACCTCAAGCGCCGCGTCCCGCCACCGGGCGAACCGCACCTCGGCGTCGAACACCGCCTGCCGTGAGTCCGCCCGCTCCCGCCGCGCGCGCCAGAACCGCGCGACCCCGAGATGGGCGTAGGCGCCGTGCAGCAACCCGGGCAGCGGACGCGGATCGTCCCGCCAGGGCGCGTAGTACCGCCGGTCCGGCGGGCCGTCCGTGAAGTCGTACAGGTGCATGAGCGCCGCCAGCTTGGCGTGCTGCACCTCGTGCGCCAGGATCGCCGCGGCCGTGACGGCGTCACGCGGGAAGCCGAGCGCCACGGCGCCGAACGCGGCGGGCGCGGTGGCGCTGCTCACCTCCGCTCCGCGCGTGCTCAGCGGCACCACGGTGGTGACGCACTCGGCGACCTCCTCGGCCATCCCCGGATGGTCACCGGCGAGCAGCCGCCACCCCGCCGCCACGCTGCCACGCCAGCGAGCCAGCTCGGCACCGGTGAGCCGCGGATGCAGTTCGACGTCCGCGGCGAACCGGTACTCGTCCACGTCGTCGACGACGATGTCGTCCCGCAGTCTCGCGCGGCGCAGGGGCTGCCAGTTCTCCGTCTCGGCGCGAGGGTCGCCGGGCACCACCACGCGGATCCCATCGGAAACGATCTCGACGTGATCGCCGCCGCGGCGTACCTCGGTGGCGCGGCCGAACCGCGCGCCCGGCAGGACGGCGCGGCCGACTCCGGGCAGCGTCACGCCGTCGTCCTCGGCGAGCATCATGACGGATCTCCGTGCCCCGGCGAGGACGGCGGCGCTCCCCGCGAGCGTGGCCAGCCTCTCCGGCCGCACGGTGGGACTGCCCCGCCAGAACTCGTGCAGGGTCAACTGCGCCCACACCCCGGTGGAGGGGGCCTCCACCGCGGTCCGCGCCGCGTCCGGGGCGCGGCGCTGGATGTCGGCCAGCGCGGCGTAGCCGTCGACCGCCACGGTCGCGGCGGGATGCCGCCGCGACCGGGCCTCCTCCACCACGGACCACAGCAGCAGGACCCGGCGGCTGTGCTCGGCGGAGCGCAGCAACCGGATGGCCCGCCCCCCGCCCTCACCCCGGGCGAGGTCGGCGAAGACCTCGGCGGGCAGGGCATGCCGGGCCGCCCCGGCATCGTTCACGAGGTCCCCGCCCGGAGAGCGGCGATGTCGCGCCGCAGGACGGAACGGATGTGCGTGATCAGTCGCAGCAGGTCGGGGCAGTAGACGGACGGGTTGGCGAAGCCCGTGCCCGGCCGGTAGCGATGCGCGTAGAGCCCCGCGCCGCACACGCGGTGCAGCCGGCAGGCCCGGCACTCGGCGCCCAGAGCCTCGGCGCCGAGCTGGCGGGCGACCACCGCGGGCAGCCTCAGCGCGGCGTCCAGCGGGTCGGTGGCGACGTGCAGGCCGGTCCGCGCGGCGCCGTGGTACGCCGACTTGAGGCTGTCCCCCTGTTCGATCGCCCCGTCGGTCTCGATGACCGCCACCCGGATCGGCGCCAGGCCGGCGGACTCCGTCGAGGACGACCCGCCGAGGAGCAGGTTCATGATCTCCTCGAACAGCCGCACGGGTACGCGACGGGGCTGCTCGCCGTACCAGCGGTCGAAGACGGTGACCAGCCAGTCGCCGTAGGGCACGGCGGGCGAGCCGGGGTCGCGGCCGGGCGGAGGCGCCGACCAGTTGCCGTGCGGCAGCAGGAAGTCCAGCGACGGCGGCGCCTCCCGGAGGAGCGCCTCGTACGTGGCCACCGGGTCGTTGCGCGGATCGACGGTGCACAGCAGCCCCGCGAACAGCCGCCGATGGCCGGGCCGGGCCAGCAGCCTGACCGCCTCGACCACCTCCGCGTGGCTGCCCCGGCCGCCGGCCCGCCGCCGGTGCCGGTCGTGACCCGCCTCGTCACCGTCGAGGCTGATCCCCACCCGCAGGTCCAGCTCGCCGAAGAGCCGCAGGTACGCCTCGTCGAGCCGCAGGCCGTTGGTCTGGACGAGCGCGTGCACGGCGACGCCGGGTCCCACCGCCTCGCGGACGGAGCGCACGCAGAGCGCGATCAGTTCCGGACCGGCGAGCAGCGGTTCGCCGCCGTGCAGGACGAGGTTGACGGCGGACAGCCGGTGGGCGGCAGCGTGCTCGGCGATCCTCCGCGCCGTCTGCGCCACCGTGCCGGGGCTCATCGACGGCGGCTGATCCGTCCAGCTCTGATCGGCCGACCGGTAGACGTAGCAGTGGTCGCAGGCCAGGTCGCACCGGCTGTGGATCTTGAGAATGAAGGTGTGGAACGGGTGCGGTCGCCAGCCCCCGGCGAGCAGGGCCGGGACGTCGAGGGAATGGGGCCATTCCAAACGCGAATTCTGGCCAGATTCGAGCGCGCTGATTGACATAGCCATAAGTGAGGCAAAGAGTACTTCATAGGGACAACGA
This sequence comes from Microtetraspora sp. NBRC 13810, assembly GCF_030268685.1. GTDB lineage: Bacteria > Actinomycetota > Actinomycetes > Streptosporangiales > Streptosporangiaceae > BSRQ01. The sequence goes on along the minus strand of NZ_BSRQ01000032.1, from coordinate 39,813 downwards.
GGTTAAAGCCTAAAGAGAGTTCTTTCAGCCTTATCCGCTCGGTGGCTATGATGAGACGCCCCGGGCCTTGGCCAGGGTGAATACGGCGGGGGAGGGGCAGGATTCCAGCGAATGGTGGTGGGGTGGTATGGACGAGGCCGACCTGAGGTCGGAACTGATCGACCTGACCGGCATCGGGCTCGGTGAGGTCGCCGCGCTGCCGGACTCCGCGTTCGCCGTGGCGCTGCGCCGGGTGTGGCGCGACTCAAGGCCGGAGTCGGAGTCGCTGTCGGTCCAATACCAGTCCGCCGCCGCGTCTTTCGATGGAGGCGGCCGGGGCGGCGAAGCGTGAGCCGCATTGCCGGTGTCATCCGCAAGCCGGATGAAGAAAAGAGGCGGCTATGACGAGAAGGTCCATTGAATCCGGGATCGCTACTATCGTCACCTTTGCCGCTCGGCAGGGAGGCGTGGGGCGAACGATGGCCCTGGCCAATCTCGCCGTATTTCTGGCGGAGCAGGGGCGGGATGTGCTGGTCGTGGACTGCGATCCGGCCTCGCACGCCTTTCCGCGCTATCTGGGCCTGTCCGCCCGGCTCGACTCCGGCGGCGGCCTGGCGGCGCTGATCCGGGAGTGGCGTTCCTCCGCCGCCTCGGGCAGGCCGCGCCGCACCGACGTGCGCACCGTGGTGACCCGGCTGGCCCGGCAGAGCGACGAGGGCGGCGGCGTCGACCTGCTGCCGTTCGGGCAGGAGACGGAGGGCGCCCCCGCGGACCTGCTGACCCGCGCGCTGCAGGAGGGGTGGGCGGAGGACGTACGGGAGGACCTGCGCTCGGCCGGCTACGACTACGTGCTCGTGGACGCCCCCGGCGGGCACTGGCCGGTCGCCGCCGAGCTCGCCGCCCGGCTCTCCGACGCCGTCGCCATGTGCCTCACCCTGGGCCCCGCGGCGATCGACGCGGCCGTCGAGGGCGCCCACGACATCCAGACCCGGGCCGGCCGGGAGCTCGTCACCGTGCCGATCCTGATGAAGGTGGACCGCACCGACGAGAAGGCGCTGACCGCCGCGCGGGAGCTGGCGTACGAGCGCTTCGCCGCGGTCGTCGAACCGAGGGCGGGGTTCGCGGAGATCCCCTACAGCGTGGGCTACTACTACTCCGACTCGCTGGCCGTGCGGGCGGAGCCGCCCGGGACCGCCGGCGGCCTGCGCGAGGCGTACGAGAACCTGGCGAGGACACTGACCGGAGGCCAGGTCACGCCGCTTCGCCGGGTCACGGTGGTCTACCCGCCGGTGCATCGCGTCTGGGCCGAATGGATCACCGCCCTGGTCGAGTCGTTCGGGCTGCAGGCCGAGGAACTGCCCGTGTCGGACCTGAGCTCCCGGTCGTCGGTGCCCGCGGGCGAGATGATGCTCATCCTCCTGGAACCCGGTCTCGACGGGGAGGCCACGAGCAGGATCGGCTGGGCGGCCGACACGGCGAGGGGCGGCTCCAGGGACGACCCGCGGGTCCTGCTCGTGGACGTCGACGGGCAGGGGCCCCCCGAGGAGCTCGCCGGTCTGACCACACTGAGCCTCGGCCGCGGCGACAAGCAGACCGCGATCGACGAGCTGCGCCGCAGGCTCCGGGTGCGCGCCCCCGTTCCCGCCGTGACGGACCGGCGCTACCCGCGCTCGCCCGACGTCTCCAACCTCCTCGCCAGGCACCCGCGGTTCGTCGGAAGGGAGCAGACGCTCGGCAGGTTGCGGGACACCCTGGGCGTCGCGCGCGATCGGCGCAGAGTGGTGCTGCTGCACGGCGAGGGAGGCATCGGCAAGAGCCAGTCCGCCCTTGAGTACGCCCACCGCTTCAAAGGCGCCTACGACGTCGTGTGGTGGATCAACGCGGACACGCCGGAGACGACGCGGACCTCCCTCGGGCGGCTGGCGGTGGCCCTGGAACTGCGCACCGCGGGCGACGCCGTCCATGCCGTCAAGTCCTACCTCGGCGCCGAGAACGCTCCCCGCTGGCTCCTCGTCTACGACAACGCCGAGGTCGCCGAAGACCTCCTCAGCATGCTTCCGGACGACGACGGGCCCGGCCATGTGATCGTCACGTCGCGCCGGGGCTCGCTGCCGGGCGCCGCGGCCCAGGAGGTGGGCGCGCTGGACCGGGAGGAGAGCATGGCCCTGCTCCGGGCCCGATCCCGGGAGATCCCCGACCGTGAGGCCACCCGGATCGTGACCCAGCTCGAACGGCTTCCGCTCGCGGTCGAACTCGCCGCCGGCTGGCTGCGCTGGCAGGTCGACCTGCTCCGGCGGAGCAACATCTCCCCGCACAAGGCGGCCGAGACGGCGGCGACGCTGTTCCAGGCGGACTTCGACCGGCTGTCCGGAACCCTGACCGGAGCTCCGGAACTGTCCGGTTACCCCCTGCCCTACCGGGTCATGCTCCGGATGACCCGGGACGCGCTCGGCAAGGGGGCGGGCGGCGAAGCAGCCGTACGGCTCCTCGAAGTGTGCGCCTTCCTGTCCTCCGACGGTGTCGCCCTCGACCTGCTGCGCTCGCCGGTCATGCGGAGAAGCCTGGCCGCGGTGGACGCCCGGCTCGACGATCCCCTGATGGTCGACGTGGTGCTGCGCGACCTCGACCGGCACGGCCCCGCCCGGGTCGACCTGGGCACCCAGGAGCCGTTACGGATGCACCGGATCCTGCAGCACCTCGTCCTCGGCCTCATGACCCAGGAGGAGCGCAGGAAACGCCGGGAGGACGTCCTCGAAATCCTCGCGGCCTACGCGCCGGACGAGCTCGTCCTCGAAGAGCCCGCCTCCAGGGCGGTGCTCGGCGAGCTGGGCAAGCACCTGGACGCCACACGCGCCTACACGGGAGAGAGCCCCGCGGTGCGCGCCTGGGTGGTCAAGCAGGTCCGCCACCTGTTCCTGACCGCGGACCGCAGCGCCCTGCTGCACGCCCGCGACATCGCGGAGAAGGCCCTGGTCGCCTGGGGCACGAACTCCGGGGAGCACGCGGTCTCCTGGCTCCAGGTCCAGCTGGGCAACGTGTACCGGGCGCTCAACATGCACGAGAAGGCCGTCGAGTACGGCCGCGCCGGGCTGCTGGGCCACCGCAGGGAACTGGTCCCCTCACACCCGCGGGTGCTGCTGGCGGCGATGAGCCACGGCGCCAACCTCCGCGCCGAGGGCAACTTCGACGAGGCGCACGCCTGGGACCAGAACACGCTGGACGCGATGCGCGAGCTTTACGGCGCCGACCACTTTCTCACCGGCAGGGCGATGAACAACCTGGCCGGGGCCAAGGCGATGGTCGGGCAGTTCCACGAGGCGAGGGATCTCGCCCAGGCGCGCTTCGAACGCCGGAGGGAGCTGTTCGGCCCGGAGGACAGAACCGCCTGGTGGACGGCGGTCAACATCGCCAGATACCTTCGGGAGCTGGGTGACTATCCCCGGGCGCATGACCTTCTCAGGGACACCCTGGACCACCTGATGGCGACCGAGCCGGTCGGCGCGCTCGGCCGCACCGCGGACGTGCTCAGGACGCACCTGGGACTGGCCGTCACCGAGCGCCGGTGGGGCCGGGTCGCGGAGGCGCGGCGCAGGGACGAGAAGACCCTGGAGGAACTCCAGCGTTCCTTCGGTGAGGAGCACCTGCTCACCCTGGCGTGCGCCGCCAGCCTGGCCGCCGACAGGCATGAGGAGCACCGGCACAAGGAGGCCGTCACGCTGACGCGCGAGACGCTGCGCATCTTCCGCCGGCTCAACAGGAGCCACCCGTACACCTCCATGTGCGAGGCGAACCTGTCGCTGTACCTCCGGTCCGCGAACCCGCTGGACGCGGAGGCCCTGACCCTCGGCCGGCGCAGTGTCACGGAGCTGACCCGGCGGCTCGGCGGCCAGCACCCCACCACGTTGAACGCGATGCTGAATCTCACCCGCACTCTGGTGATCCGGCGCGATTTCGCGGAGGCTGGAACCCTGGCGGAACAGGTGGAACTCAAGTTGGCGCGGGTGTTCCACGACGTGCAGCATCCGCTGAGGCGGATGTCGCGCCGGAATCTGGACGACGTGCTGGCCGGTGAGGCACGACAGGACGGCGATCGGCCCGCTCCCGACGGACGGCGGGACATCGACATCGAGATCCCCGAATACTGACCGGCCGAGTGCGTGTGGCGACAGGGAAAGGCGACCATGGCTAGCGACGGCAGTTCCCCTCGCCGTGGGGAGGAGTCGGAGAGGTTCCGTGAACATCCGCTCGCGCGGTATCTGAACGCGCATGTGGAGGCTCACGCGCAGACGGGATACGAGGAGATCATCGACCTGTGCGGCGGACGTTTCGACGACGACTCCGCCTTCGAGTATCTCGCCTACTTCGACGGCGGGTTCTACGACTTCGCGATAGACGTCCTGCGGCGCCGGGTCGAGTTCGGCCTGCTCGACGACGACTCGCCGGCCGTCCGCCGCGAGGACTACCCCAGCGCGCTGCGGCAGCTGTGCATCAAGGTCGAGGAGTTCGACCGGGCCATGTCCGTGTTCGACTCGGGAGAACTGCTGCGCACCGTGGTGGAGTTCGACGACGGGGTGACCCATCTGGGCCGCGTCCGCCCCCGTGAGTACCTCGCCGCCATCACGCTCGACCGCGGGCGCGCCGACCAGCTGGACGAGGGCGCGTCCACCCTGGTCACGACGATTCGCAGGGAGGTCTACGGGCTCGGCGACGAGGACCCGGGAGGGTACGCCGACACCCGGGTGCGGCCCCTCGCCCAGCCGTCGTCCCCGCGTCACACGGGAGACCTGCCGGCCGCGCTCTACACGGAGATGCTGCGGCTGTGCTCCTGGCAACTGGCCGTCGGCGATCTGCACTATGTCGCGCTCTTCCAGAACTGGAGCCCGGCGTTCGCGGCCGACCTCTTCGACACCGCCGCGCTGCAGAAGTGGTTTCGCGGCAGGCAGGACAGGCGGCGCAAGCAGTATGAGGACTTCGGGCGCGGGCTGCGCTCCGACCTGCCGCAACTCGCCCACGCGCTGCGGCTCTTCAGCGTGCGGCCGATCCGCAGGCTGGTACTCGACGTCCAGGAGGGCGCCCTCTACTACTACCCCCTCGCGGGGGAGGGCGACTTCCTGCTGGGCATGACCTACCACCAGCCGGGCGTCTACCAGGCCGAGCTCAGGCTGCGGGAACTCGCCGGCCAGGTCCGGGCACTGCTGTCCGCCGGATAGGGGTCAGGTGGCGATGGCCCGCAACGTCGCGTCCAGGACCCGCGAACCGAGGCCGTCCAGCGCGGCGGCGGCCTCGGCCCGGCGCCGGGTGCGCGCCGACTGCTCGTCCGTCGTCGGACTCGCCGAGAACGCGCCGAAGGCCGCCATGCTGTCCAGCCGGAACAGCGGCAATCCCTCCAGGGTGTCGTCGTAGGTCTCGCAGAGCAGCCGCAGGCGGTCCAGTTGGGGACCTTCGACCCGGCCCAGCTTCTGGGCGTCCTGGAGCCAGGCGTCCACCTGCTCCATGAACGCCTCCAGCAGGTTCTGCAGGAGGACGGTCACGCCCACCGCCTCGAACACCTCCCGGGTGGGCAGCCTGCGTCTCGGCACGACCGCGCCGCGCGAGGGCACGGCGGTCCCGAAGGTGTCCCGGTACACGTCCCTGACGCTCGTCAGCGAGCCGATGGCGGACAGCGCCCTGTCGAAGTGCAACTCGACTCCGGCGGGTAAGGAGGCCGCCGGGAAGTCGGCCCGAGGTCCCAACGTCCGCGGGGCGCCGACGGAGAGCGCGCTGATGCCGCGCTCGATCGAGGTGAGACGCTGGAAGTAGGCGTGGTCGAGGCGGTCGACGCTGCCGCTGATCGTGTCCAGCGTGGTCAGCACCGCGGACTGCTGGGTGCTGAGGCGGGCGACCTGCCTGCGGACGACCATCAGGAGATCCTCCCGGCTGAGGATCTCCAGCCGTTGCACCGCGCCCGCCACCAGGTTGCGGAGCACCTCCGCGAAGTGGCCGGGATCGTAGACGAGCGGCTGCCTGCCGATCTGCCCGGACACGGCCTCGCGCAGCGGATTGGCGAGGTAGCCGTTGACCACCAGCAGGATCTCCAGGTGCTCCGCGCCGCGCCTGGCCGCCTCCGCCTTGCGCCGGATCTCGTCGAGATCGGCCGGCTCCAGCAGGGACGGGGTGATCCACAGGGCGATCCCGGTGCGTTGCTCGCCGACGGGTATCCAGAACTCGATCTCGACATCCGTGCCGGCGTCGGGACGGTGCCCGGCCTCGAAATGCAGACCTTCCACCTGGAGGATGCGCCGGATCAGGGCACGCAGCTCGTTGACCCCGATCTGCTCGTACTGCTGCCGGACGGCTCTGTGCACGACGCTTCGGTCGACGGTGGTGCCGGACTCCGAGGCGATGACCTGTGCCTGGTTGGCCACCTCGATGATCTGCCGGGGGACGCCGTTGGTGAGCTCGGTGATGAGCTCCGCGCTCTCGTGGGTGAACGGGGAGAGGCTGTCCCCGGTCCCGAGGCACTCCTCGGTGTTGCCGGCGTCGAAGGGAGCCAGGTAGAGCGTGCGCAGCCGCTCGCGAAGGCTGGCCGGCAGCTCGGGCAGGATGTCCGGTGGGCCGCAGAAGATGATCAGGCCGCCGACGTCGATGAAGGCGTTGACCAGGCGCTCGAACTGCTGAAGGAACCGCAGGCGCGGCAGCGGGGGAGCCTGGAGCGGTTTGTCGAACTCGTCGATGACGAGAACCAGCCGGTGGTTCGCCCTGCCGTACATGAAGGCGAGGACGGACAGCGCGTCGACGGCCGAGGCGGGGGTGTTGAGGACGTTGGTGATGCCGCGGTCCTTGAGGATCTGCGCGGGTTCGTGTCCCTGCAGCCAGTTCCACACCGCGTTCTGGAAGGGGGGTTGCAGGGTCAGCGCCAGCGCGGTGGCGAACTGCTCGGACTCGGTGACCGACCGGAGCATCCGGCGAAGGTCGCTGCGCAGGGCGCTCTCCATGAGACCGAACACCGCGACGACCTTGTCCGGATCGACGCTGCCCTCGCGTAACCCCCGCGTGATGCTGGAGGCCACTTCCGAACTCTCCAGCGCGTCCGCGGTGATGAAGGCGTAGTAGTCCCGGACCCGCTCGAACAGATCGAGGGGTGAGAACTGGTCGATCAGCGATCCGCTGTAGACGTCGGACAGGTCCGAGTTGGGCGCGGTGAGGAGAAGGGTGTGCACGCCCTGGTCGCGGGCCGCCAGCGTGCGGCCGGCGAGGTCCCGTGCCAGGTGTGTTTTGCCCATGCCGAACTCGCCGAGGAGCAGAAGGGCCTTCCACTGTCCGCCGGGCGCCTCCTCGGCCTCGGGATCGGACGTCGAGGAGGAGGAGTCCAGGAAGTCCGTGAGGTAGCGGTTGGCCGTCCGCACGGCGGGGGTCACCACGGTCAGGTGCCTGTTCGGTTTGTAGGGCGACAAGCGGGCGATCGCGGCGGGAGGGATGAGTGAAGGCGCCTCAACCCCGGGCGCGGCTTCCTCCGCCGCCGCTCCCGGTCCTGCCGGGGCGTAGTGATCGTGCTGTTCGTCGCTCATGTCTGGGTCATCCCTCCTCGGCCGAGGTCTAGGGTCGAATTGCTGAGCCAGTGATCGCTGAGATGGCTATACGTTATATGTTTGCCCCGCACGGCCAGCACATTGTGGGCGGCGTGGTTCATGAGGCGGTTCAGGATGCGGATCGACTGGACGGCACGGATCTTTTCCATCATGAGCTGAACGTCGAGCTCGTCGATAGTCAGTCCCTTGTACGGCCCTATGCCGGAGTTGATCCTTTTGGTGGCGTACTTCCAGGCGTCTTCCGGATTCAGGGGCCCCACGCTGAGCGAGATGATGTCGTCGCTCCCCCATTGGGTGTACTGGCGGGCCATCTCCTCCCCGGCGGCCTCGGCGAAAAAGGCGATATTGGGCGCCCTATAACTGATGTAGTTGGGTGCGTCGTAATTCGCCTGGCTTTCGGGGAGGATGACCAGTACGGCGAGATTTGCCTGGGTCAGGTGCCGGCTGAGCGCCGCGTAGCCGGTCTTGCGGCGCTGTGCGTGCCCGAGAAGCCGGTCCTCGTCCGCGCCCGGCAGCTTCATCTGCGCGCTCAGCTTCGAGACCAGGTAGGTGAAGACCTCGTGCTGTCTCTCCTCGGTGGTCTCCGGCTCGTCGCCCCCGCCCGTCCCGGGGAGCGGCGGGAGGGCGGGGCGGCGGAGGTCGACGATGACGCAGTTCATGCCTGTCTGAAGAAGATGCCCGTTGAGGAAAGCGACGCAGCGGTTGATGGTCGACGTCTTTCCGCAACCGCTTTCGCCGCCGACGAACACCGTCACTCCGTTGCTCAACGGCTGCGGGCCCTTCGTGACCTTTTGGCAGAAAATCTCATATGCCTGGCTCGTGTGATCCACATCGACATAGAGATCATGCTCTTCGGCATTCACGTGTGGCGTCAGCGGCCGTTCGAACTCGTCGGGGTTCGGCGGCTTCACCGGCGGGTCGCCTGCGAGATGGGACGGAGTGCTCACTGCGATATCGATTCCCGGGTCGATGTGGTCAACGGTGTTCTGCTCGGAAACGCTCTCTTACGGAACCGGACCCGGGCCCAGGTTCGCAGCGGACGCTCCATCGCGACCGGGAGCGCGCTCAGGTCCCTGCCGAAGTCGCGGAGTCGCTCGCGTAGCACGGCGACCTCGCCGGGCCGGTTCGTCGCCCCGGCCCAGAAGGAGACGGGGTGCTCGTCCATCTCTGGATGATCGAGTCTTGCCCGCAGCTCGGTCGCCTCCGGCCAGTCGGGGTGCATCTGGAGCACGTGATCGAGATGGGCGGCCAGGTTGGCGCGCTGCGCCCTCGCCGCCGCCTGGGAGGGGCGATCGGCGTGCGGATTGACCCAGTCGTTCAGGTAAGCGTCCACGGCCTGGAGAAAGGCGGTGCCGGCCATCCGGAGCGCCAGCGCCTCGCGGATCGCGCGGTCGACGGCGGCACGCCAGCTCGCGGCGAGGAGGGCGAGGATCGCGCCGATGCCCGCCGACAGGAGGATCTCCCACGTCTTGGTGCCGCCGTCCTCCGCAGCCGGGACCGGCGCCCGGCCCGACGCGGCCATCAGGGCGGCGCAGACGCGGTCGAAGGAGGCCGGTTGTCTCACCCGCCACTCTTCGAGAGTCAGGGGCGACCCGCCCACGAGGGCGTCGGCGGGCGGCGGGGCGGGCGAGGCGGCCTTGAGGTCGAAGGCGGCGCGGGTCAGCCTGCTCCGGTTCTCGGGGGCCAGACAGTAGACGGCTCGCACGTCGGAGACGGGGCCGGGGGTGGCGGTCGGCGTGGCGGTCGGCGTGGCTGTGGGCTTGGCGGTGGGCGTGGTGGTGGGCGTGGCTGTGGCCGTGGAGGGGGGAGTGGGCGTCGGGGTGGCCCCGGCGACGGGGACGATGACCGCGGAGAGGCCGAATAAGCCCAGAAGCGCGCGCTCGGAAACCCGCTGTCCAGGCAATGTCCTCACCTCCGTGTCACCCGCAAGATAGCTTCGATCTCGACCGTGGGACATGGGTATCGGCGTATGTGGTACGTGGTCGTGATAACCCTGACAAGGACGACGGTAGCCATGTATGGCGATAGTCGCGCAGACGCCTCCGAAGTGAGTGAAATCGGAACCGCAGTAACGGTTATTATTTTCGGGGCAGATATCCATAAATCAATGGCTAGGCTTCTTCGCGGGGCGGACCGGCGGAGCGGGTGGTCCGGAGCCGGGGTGGTCGGCTGCGGGGGCGGAGGGTTTCGGGCCTAGGGTTTTCTCGGCGGGCGGGGGTCGCCGTGCGCCGCCGTACGAAGGACCGACTGATCCCATGGAGCGGCAGCGCATGGTGAGACCGTCCGTGCAGAGTGTTGGGCGCATGCCCTTTTATTCGCCCTCCAGGGTCGTGGTGGCCGGGTTCGGGCTGGTGGCGGTGGGCGGCGCGGTGCTGCTGATGCTGCCGGTCGCCACGGCGGAAGGGCAGTCGCAGGGGTTCGTCACGGCGTTGTTCACGGCCATGTCGGCGGTGTGCGTGACCGGGCTGGCGATCCACGACACGGGGGCGCACTGGTCACTGTTCGGGCAGACCACGATCATGGTGTTGTTCCAGATCGGCGGGTTCGGCATCATGACGCTGGCGTCGCTGCTGGCGTTGATCGCCTCGGGGCGGCTCGGGCTGCGCGCCCGGCTCACCGCGCAGGCCGAGACGAAGTCGCCGAGTCCGGGCAACGTGCGCTCGGTGGTCGCCGGGGTCGCCGTGGCCACGCTGATCATCGAGTCCGTGGTGGCCGTGATCCTCACCGCCCGTTTCGCGTTCGGGTACGGCGAGTCGTTCGGCAGTGCGCTCTACTCGGGGATCTTCCACAGCATCTCCGCGTTCACCAACGCCGGATTCGCCCTCTATCCCGACAGCATGACGAGATACGCCACCGATCCCTGGGTCACCCTGCCGGTGGCGGGGGCGGTGGTCGCCGGGGGGCTGGGCTTCCCCGTGCTGTTCACCCTGCGCAAGGCGTGGCACCGGCCGTCCCGGTGGGACCTGCACTCGAAGATCACGGTGGGCGCGTCGGCGGTGCTGGTGGCCGGGGGCACCGTGGCCATCGCGGTGATCGAGTGGGGCAATCCCGGCACGCTCGGCCGGCTGCCGGAGTCGGCCCGGCTGATGGCGGCGTTCTTCCACACCGTGAACACCCGCAGCGGCGGGCTCAACAGCGTGGACATCGGGCAGATGGACGACAACTCGTGGCTGATCAGCGACGTGCTGATGTTCATCGGGGCGGGCAGCGGCAGCACCGGGGGCGGGATCAAGGTCACCACGTTCGCGCTGCTCGGGTTCGTCATCCTGGCCGAGCTGAGAGGTGAGCCGGATGTGAACGTGGGACACCGGCGGATACCCACCCAGCTCCAGCGTCAGGCGATCACGATCACGCTGCTGAGCCTGGGCACCGTCGTCGCGGGCACGATCATCCTGATGATCCTGACGCCGTTCCCGCTCGACCGGGTGCTGTTCGAGGTCATCTCGGCGGCCTGCACGGTCGGCCTGTCCACCGGGATCACCGCCGACGTGGAGGCCCCCGGGCACCTGGTGCTCACCGCTCTGATGTTCATCGGCAGGATCGGGCCGATGACCCTGGGCACCGCCCTGGCCCTGCATGTGCGCACCCGGCGCTACCAGTTGCCGGAGGACCGTCCCCTGGTCGGCTGATCCTTGACGGTTTCATGGGGAAAGGGTACGTTTCGGAGGATTTCGCGGTGGTTCGAGGGAAACCGGTGAGATGCCGGTGCGGGCGCGCCACTGTATCCGGAAGTGATTCCGGGAGCCAGGTCACTCGGCCGCCGCGTCCTCACGACTTGGGACGCGATCATTCCCTAATAGGAGGCCGAACATGAACGAGCTGGCCGGCTCACGCCCCATCCCGCTTTCCCGCCTGCGCCCCTGGCTGCTCGCGGTCCCCGTCTCCCTGCTCCTGGCCTACCTGGTCACCTTCGACCAGGGCGCTGTCTCCCAGATGGGCAGCTACCTGCACGAACTCATGCACGACGGGCGTCACCTGCTCGGCGTGCCCTGTCACTGAGCGCGTCGTGGTACGCACTCTCCTGGTCCGCGGTCTGCTCGTGGGGCTGGCCGCCGGACTGCTCGCCGCCGTGTTCGCGTTCTTCGTCGGCGAACCCCAGGTGGACAACGCCATCGCGATCGAACAGGCCGCGAGCCAGACGGCCGAGGCCGGGCACGACGACGGCGCCGCCCCGCACAGCCACGCGGAGGATGAAGCCGCCCCCGCGCACAGCCACGGGGAGGACGAACTCGTCAGCCGCCCCGGTCAGCAGGCCGGGCTGTTCCTCGCCCTCGCCCTCTACGGGGTCAGCGTGGGCGGCATCTTCGGGCTCGCCTACGCGGGGCTGCGCGGCAGGGTCGGCCCCCGGTCCGACCGCGCGTTCGCGGCCTTCCTGGCCGGGGCCGCCTTCGTCGCCGCAGTACTCGTCCCATTCCTGAAATATCCCGCCAACCCGCCCGCGGTGGGCGACCCCGAGACCATCGGCAGCCGGACCACGCTCTACCTCGTCATGGTCGCCATCGGCCTGCTCTCCCTCGGTGTCGCGGCGGCCTGCGCCCGGCAGTTCCCGCGGTACGGCCCGGCGGCCGGCACGGCGGGCTTCCTGGTGCCGGTGATCGTCGCCTGGGCGCTGCTGCCCACCGTCGACGAGGTCCCCGGCGGCTTCCCCGCCACACTGCTGTGGGACTTCCGGGTCGCCTCACTGGGCACGCAGCTCGTGCTGTGGACGTCGATCGGCGTCCTGTACGGGCTGGTCACGCGGCGCGGCGCGGCGAGCGCGCCGATGCGCGACGCCGTGCCGAGCTGAGCCGGGTGCGCCGTCTGATCCTGGTCCGGCACGCGACCACGCCGGGCATGCGCGCGGCGTGCTTCCCCGCGGGGGAGCACGCCGACCCGGCGGGCCTCGCGCAGGCCCGCACCCTCGTCCTGCCCGCACGCGCCGCCCTCTTCAGCGCGCCGGAGCCGGCCGCGCGGCAGACGGCCGAGGCGCTCGGGCCGGTCGCCGGGGTGCTGGACGCGTTCGCCGACGCCGACCCGGGCCGCTGGCGCGGCCGGCCGTACGCGGTGGTCGCGCAGGACGAGCCGGACGCGCTGCGCCGCTGGCGGGAGGACCCGGAGGCGGCGCCGCACGGCGGGGAGAGCGTGGCCGCGATGGCCCGCCGGGTGAGCCGGTGGCTGGACGAGCACCGCACCACCGCGACCGACCCCGACCCCGGCATAGGCCCCAACCCCAGCCCTGGCCCCGGCTCCAGCCTTGGCTCCAACCCAAGCCTTGGCCCCGGCTCCAGCCCCGGCACCGGCACCAGTTCCGGCCCCGGCTCCGGCACTGGCGGTGACGGGATGGCGGGGACGGTGGTCGTGTGCTGTGACGCCGGGGCGATCCGCGCCGCGCTCTGCCACGCGCTCGGGCTCCCCCCTGGCGCGGGCCCGCTCTTCGACCTCGCCCCGCTGTCGGTCTCCGAGCTGAACGTCACCGGCGCGGGATGGCGGATCGGCTGCGTCAACCGGATCGTCCAGAAGGGACCTTCGTGATCGTCTCCTACCCGTTCAGCGCCGTCGTGGGGCTCGACGACCTCAAACTCGCGCTGATACTCAACGCGGTGTCGCCCCGGGTGGGCGGCGTGCTGGTGCGCGGGGAGAAGGGCACCGCCAAGTCCACCATCGTCCGGGCGCTCGCCGCGCAGCTCCCCCCGGTCGACGTGGTGGACGGCTGCCGCTTCGCCTGCGACCCCGCCGCCCCCGACCCGGCCTGCCCCGACGGCCCGCACGACCCCGGGCAGGAACGCAGGACGCGTCCCGCCGCGCTGGTCGAGCTGCCCGTGGGCGCCTCCGAGGACCGTCTCGCCGGATCCCTCGACATCGAACGGGCGCTGACCGAGGGCGTCAAGGCGTTCGAGCCCGGCCTGCTGGCCGCCGCCCACCGCGGCGTGCTCTACGTGGACGAGGTCAACCTGCTGCACGACCACCTCGTGGACCTGCTGCTCGACGCCGCCGCCCTGGGCACCTGCTACGTCGAGCGGGAGTCGGTGTCGGTACGGCACGCGGCCCGCTTCCTGCTGGTCGGCACGATGAACCCGGAGGAGGGCGAGCTGCGGCCCCAGCTCCTCGACCGGTTCGGCCTGACCGTGGAGGTGCGCGCGTCCAGGGACCCCGCCGAGCGCGCGGAGGTCGTACGGCGCCGCCTCGCCTTCGACGCCGATCCCGAGGGGTTCGCCGCCCGCTGGACGGCGGAGGAGTCCGCGCTGGCCGGGCGGATCGCCCGGGCGCGGGAGCGGGTCGCGCGGGTCGTGCTGCCCGACGCGCGGCTGCGGCAGATCGCGGCGGTGTGCGCCGCGTTCGAGGTGGACGGGCTGCGCGCCGACCTGGTGACCGCCAACGCCGCCATCGCGCACGCCGCCTGGCGCGGGCGCGACGAGGTCACCACCGAGGACGTCCGCGAGGCGGCCCGCCTCTCCCTTCCGCACCGCCGCCGCCGCGACCCCTTCGACGCCCCCGGCCTGGACGAGTCCCGCCTCGACGAACTGCTCGACCAGCACGGCGACGACGATGACGACGACCCGGAACCGCCCGGCGGCTCCCCCCGCGACGGCGGCCCGGACGGCGACGGCCCCGACGCCCCCGGCGGCTCCGGCGCGGAGAGTGAGACGCCACCCGCGAACGACCCCCGGACCGGAAACGGCCCAGCGGATCCGCCCGCGTCCGGGGGTTCCCCTGAGCCGAGTTCCGGTGAGCCGAGTTCCGGTGAGCCGAGTTCCGGTGAGGCGACCGGTGATGGGACGACCGGCCGGGACGAGGGCCGGGACGAGGGCCGTCGCGGCGGGGCCGAGCGGGTCGTCGCGGCGGCGGAGCCGTACCGGGTGCGGGTGCTGCGGGTGCCGGGGCTCGGCGACGGCGCCGCCGGGCGGCGGTCCCGGGCCAGGACGCCGCACGGGCGCACCACCGGCTCCCGGATGCCCGACGGGCGGGTGCGCCGCCTGCACCTGACCGCGACCCTGCACGCCGCCGCGCCCCACCAGCGCGAACGCGGCCGGGGCGGGCCCGGCCTGCTGATCCGCGACACCGACCTGCGTGAGACGGTGCGCGAGGGCAAGGAAGGCAACCTGGTGCTGTTCGTGGTGGACGCGAGCGGTTCGATGGCGGCGCGCAGCCGGATGAGCGCGGTCAAGGCGGCCGTGCTGAGCCTGCTGCTCGACGCCTACCAGCGGCGGGACAAGATCGGGCTGATCACGTTCCGGGGCGGGGACGCCGACCTCGTGCTGCCGCCCACGTCCTCGGTGGAGGTGGGCGCGGCCCGGCTGCGCGAGCTGCCCACGGGCGGGCGCACCCCGCTGGCGGCCGGACTGCGCAGGGCCGCCGAGGTGCTGCGGGTGGAACGGCTGCGCGACCCGGCCAGGCGCCCGCTGCTGGTCGTGGTGACCGACGGCCGCGCCACGGCCGGCGGCGACGTGCCGCGCTCGGCCGCGCTGCTCGCCGGTACGGCCGGCGTCGTGGTGGACTGCGAGAGCGGCCCGGTGCGCCTCGGCCTGGCCGGCTCCCTCGCGGCCCGGCTCGGCGTGCCCGCCGTCCACCTGGCCGACCTCGCCGCGGACGGGCTCGGCGGTCTGGTACGCGAACACCGCAGGTACGAGTACAGGAAGGCGGTCTGAGATGCCGCAGGGCAGGCCCGCGACGGTGCCGGACGACGGGCTGACCACACGCCAGCGCCGCGCCCGGCCGTTGCTGATCGTGCACACCGGGCCGGGCAAGGGCAAGTCGACCGCCGCCTTCGGGATGGCGATGCGCGCCTGGAACCAGGGCTGGCCGATCGGCGTGTTCCAGTTCGTCAAGTCGGCCCGGTGGCGGGTCGGGGAGGAACGCGCGCTGCGGGTCCTCGGCGACTCCGGCGAGGGCGGCACGGTGGCCTGGCACAAGATGGGCGAGGGCTGGTCGTGGAGCAGGCGGCCGGGCACCGAGGAGGACCACGCGGCCGACGCCCTGGAGGGCTGGGAGCAGATCAAACGCGACCTGGCCGCCGAGACCTACCGGTTCTACGTGCTGGACGAGTTCACCTACCCGATGAAGTGGGGGTGGGTGGACGTGGCCGACGTGGTGCGCACCCTCGCCGGCCGGCCGGGCGGCCAGCACGTCGTGATCACCGGCAGGGACGCCGACCCGCGACTGGTCGAGGCCGCCGACCTGGTGACCGAGATGGGCAAGGTGCGCCACCCGATGGACGCCGGGCAGAAGGGCCAGAAGGGCATCGAATGGTAGTGCCCAGGCTGGTGGTCGCCGCGCCCGCCTCGGGCAGCGGGAAGACGACGGTGGCCACCGGGCTGATGGCGGCGCTGCGCGCACGGGGGTTGCGGGTCTCGCCGCACAAGGTCGGCCCGGACTACATCGACCCCGGGTACCACGCGCTCGCCACCGGCCGCCCCGGCCGCAACCTCGACCCGTGGCTGACCGGCGAGGACCTGGTCGCGCCGCTGTTCCTGCACGGCGCGGCGGGTGCCGACGTCGCCGTGGTGGAGGGCGTCATGGGCCTCTACGACGGCGCGGGCGCCACCGACTTCGCCTCCACCGCGCACGTCGCCCGGCTCATCGACGCCCCCGTGGTGCTCGTCGTCGACGCCGCCCGCCAGAGCCGTTCGGTCGCCGCCATCGTCCAGGGCTTCGCCGTCTTCGACACCCGGGTACGGCTGGCCGGGGTCGTCCTCAACAACGTGGGCTCGCCCCGGCACGAGGAACTGTGCCGCGAGGTCCTCGTCGAGACCGGGTTCCCCGTCTTCGGCGCCGTGCCCCGGACCGACGGCGTGGCCACCCCGTCCCGCCACCTCGGCCTCATCCCGGCCGCGGAACGCAGCGCCGAGGCCGTGGCGGCGGTGGACCGGATGGCCGCCCTGATCGCCGGCTCCTGCGACCTGGACGCCCTGACGGCGGTGGCCCGCTCCGCCCCCGCCCTCTCCGCGACCCCGTGGAGCCCGGCCGCGGCCCTTCCGGAGCCGGCTCTCCGGGAGCTGCCGGGGTCGGCCCTTCCGGGGGCGCCGGGGGCGGCTCTCGCGGGGCCGCCGGTGGTGGCCATGGCGGGCGGACCCGCGTTCACCTTCGGGTACGCGGAGCAGGGCGAGCTGCTGGCGGCGGCGGGGGCACGGGTCGTCACCTTCGACCCGCTGCGCGACGAGGCGCTGCCCGGCGGCACCGCCGCGGTGGTGATCGGCGGCGGCTTCCCCGAGATGTACGCGGCCGAGCTGTCGGCCAACGAGCCGCTGCGCAAGGAGGTGGCGGCCTTCGCCGGACCGGTCGCCGCCGAGTGCGCCGGGCTGCTCTACCTGGCCCGCGAGCTCGACGGCCGCCCCATGTGCGGCGTCCTGGACGTCACCGCCGCGATGACCGGCCGTCTCACCCTCGGCTACCGCGACGCCGTGGCGACCGCCCGCTCGGTGCTCACCCGCGAGGGCGAGCGCTTCCGGGGCCACGAGTTCCACCGCACGGCCACCGATCCGCCGCACGCCGCGACCCCGCTGTTCCGCTGGCGCGGCGGCGCCGACGGCTTCGCCACCCCCCGCCTGACCGCCTCCTACCTGCACCTGCACTGGGCGGGCACGCCGGAACTCGCCACCCGTTTCCTCAACGCCATCACGGCGTAAATCACACAAAAGTGCGACATATGGTGATTCGTCTTTTCCCTTAGCCCGTCAGCGCCGGCCGGAAAGAAAAACGGTCCAAATCCGTCTGGCCCGCGCGTACCCCTCTCGTTATGATGAGCCCAGTCACGCCCGCTCCTGTCTCCCATTCGTCAGAATAAGCGTGACTGCGGTCCACCACGTATCGGGGCTCAGCGGGAGGGGTTCAAGGAATGAACCAAGAAGAAATCCAGGGCAGGATGATCTACGCCTGCAGGCTTCTTGAGCAGTCCGCCGGCGACGAGCAGTCCGCGTTGCAGAGCGAGCTCCTGGACGGCTGGTATTCGAGTGTGGCCCTGAACGGTTTGTGCGGGGGCTGGGTCACCATCCACCGGGCGCAGCCGGTGTGGATCGAGAACCTGTGGGGCTGCCTTGAGCGATGGCAGCCGACCGGGACGTGCAAATGGTCCGGCGACCGCGCCGACGTCAAGGCCGCCGACCTCGGCACCTTGCAGACGCTGCTGAAGGCCGCGGGGTTCGACGGCGACGGTCACGAGATCCGGCACGCCGTGCGCGCCCTGACCGCGGCCTGGGAGATCATGGACGGCCTGGAACCCGACGCGTCATACGGGAAGGCGCCCGACTGGCTGAAGAAGAAGGCCGGGGCGCTCGACACGGCGGCGGCGCTGAAACTCGTGAAGGTGTACGAACACGAGCTGGACATGGATTCCGCCAATTCCGCGGCCTGGTTCACGGATACCATATTCGACAAGACGGGATTCCTCGGCGACGAGAAAGACGCCCACTATATCGCGCACTTCGAGACGAAAAGTCATCACATGAGCGTGCGCCTGCACCGGCACCAGAAGGTGTCCACGATCACGGTCATGGAGTCCGAGGTGGCGGGCGTCGTGAAGTGCACGACAAAGGACGACGTGCTGGCCGTCCTGAAGGGCGGATGCGCCGTCGGCTACGAAACGGCCGGGGACTCCGAGTCCACCTCGGACTCGGATCCCGAATACTCGATAAAAATCTACTCGGTGAGCTGAGCCGCCGGACGTCAGCGGTCTTCCAGGTCGCCCTCCGTCTTGAGATACACCTCCTGGAGGGCGGCCAGGATCTCCGGGTCGGGGCTCTGCCACATCTCCCGGCTCGCCGCTTCGAGGAGACGCTCCGCGATCCCGTGCAGCGCCCACGGGTTCGACTCGGCCATGAACGCCTGGTTCTCCGGATCCAGCACGTACGTGGCGGCGAGCTTGTCGTACATCCAGTCGGCCACCACGCCGGTCGTCGCGTCGTAGCCGAACAGGTAGTCCACCGTTGCGGCCAGCTCGAACGCGCCCTTGTAACCGTGCCGGCGCATCGCCGCCAGCCAGTTGGGGTTCACCACGCGGGCGCGGAAGATCCGCGAGGTCTCCTCGTGCAGGGTCCTGGTCCGCACCGCGTCGGGGCGGGTGCTGTCCCCGACGTAGGCGGCCGGGGCTTTGCCGGTGAGGGCGCGGACGGTGGCGATCATGCCGCCGTGGTACTGGAAGTAGTCGTCGGAGTCGGCGATGTCGTGCTCGCGGGTGTCGACGTTCTTGGCGGCGACGGCGATCCTGCGGTAGGCGTTCTCCATGTCCTGCCTGGCGGGCACGCCGTCCAGGTCGCGGCCGTAGGCGAAGCCGCCCCACACCGCGTACACCTCCGCCAGGTCGGCGTCGTCGCGCCAGTTCCTGCTGTCGATCAGCGGCAGCAGGCCGGCGCCGTACGCCCCCGGGCGCGAGCCGAAGACGCGCAGCGTGGCCCGCCGCTCGTCGCCGTGCGCCGCCTGGTCCGCCCGCACGTGCGCGCGGACCAGGTTGTCCTCGTCCGGCTCGGGCAGGCCGGCCACCAGCCGTACGGCGTCGTCCAGCATGGCCACCACGTGCGGGAACGCGTCGCGGAAGAAGCCGCTGATCCGGACCGTGACGTCGATCCTGGGACGGCCCAGCTCGGCCGTCGGGATCGGCTCCAGACCGGTGACCCGGCGCGAGGCGTCGTCCCACACCGGGCGGACGCCGAGCAGGGCCAGCACCTCCGCAACGTCGTCGCCCGCCGTGCGCATCGCGCTGGTGCCCCACACCGACAGCCCCACCGAACGCGGCCACTCGCCGGTGTCGGCGCGGTACCGCTCCAGCAGCGAGTCCGCCATCGCCTGGCCGGTCTCCCAGGCCAGCCTGCTCGGCACCGCCCTGGGGTCCACCGAGTAGAAGTTCCGCCCGGTCGGCAGCACGTTGATCAGGCCGCGCAGCGGCGAGCCGCTCGGCCCGGCCGGCACGTAGCCGCCCTCCAGCGCGTGCAGCAGCACGGTGATCTCGTCCACGGTGCGGTCCAGCCGCGGCACGATCTCCGTGGCCGCGAAGGCGAGGATGCGCGCCACCTGCTCCGGCTCGCCGGCCGCGACGCCGGGCGCCGCGGCCGGGTCCCAGCCGCGCGCCTCCATCGCCTCGACCAGCGCGCGGGCGCGGGCCTCCGCCTCGTCCACGCTCACCCGCGCGGCGCCGCCGTCCTCGGCGAGGCCGAGCGCCTCCCGCAGGCCGGGCAGCGTCTCCCGGCCCGCCCACATCTGCCGGGCGCGGAGCATGGCGAGCACCAGGTCCACCCGGCCCCTGCCCTCCGGCGCGGCGCCGAGCACGTGCAGGCCGTCCCTGATCTGGGCGTCCTTCACCTCACACAGCCAGCCGTCCACGTGCAGCAGGAAGTCGTCGAACTCGGTGTCGTGCGGCCGGTCGCCGATGCCCAGGTCGTGGTCCAGGCGCGCGGCCTGGATCAGGGTCCAGATCTGCGCCCGGATCGCGGGCAGCTTGGCCGGGTCCAGGGCCGCGATCGTGGCGTGCTCGTCGAGGAGCTGTTCCAGCCGGGCGATGTCGCCGTAGGTCTCGGCGCGGGCCATCGGCGGCACCATGTGGTCCACCAGCACCGCGTGCGCGCGCCGCTTGGCCTGAGTGCCCTCGCCCGGGTCGTTCACCAGGAACGGGTAGAACAGCGGCAGGTCGCCGAGCGCCGCGTCCGGGCCGCACGACGCGGACATCCCCGCAGACTTGCCGGGCAGCCACTCCAGGTTGCCGTGCTTGCCGACGTGCACCATGGCGTGCGCGCCGAACTCCTCCGCCAGCCACCGGTAGGCCGCCAGGTAGTGGTGGCTCGGCGGCAGGTCCGGGTCGTGGTAGATCGCGATCGGGTTCTCCCCGAAGCCGCGCGGCGGCTGCACCATCACCACGAGGTTCCCCGACCGCAGCGCGGCCAGCACGATCTCGCCGTCCGGGTCGCGCGAGCGGTCCACGAACAGCTCGCCGGGCGGCGGCCCCCAGTGGCGTTCGATCTCCTCGCGCAGGTCCTGCGGCAGGGTCTCGAACCAGGCCCGGTAGCGGGCGGCCGGGACGCGCACCGGGTTCCCGGCGAGCTGCTCCTCGGTGAGCCAGTCCTGATCCTGCCCGCCCGCCGCGATCAGGGCGTGGATCAGCGCGTCGCCGTCCTGCCCCGCGACGCCGGGCAGGCCGTCGCCGAGGTCGTAGCCCGCGTCGCGCATGGCGGCGAGCAGCTTGACCGTGCTGGCCGGGGTGTCCAGGCCGACCGCGTTGCCGATCCTGGCGTGCTTGGTCGGGTACGCCGACAGCATCACCACGATCTTCTTGCGCTCCGCGGGGATGTGCCGCAGCAGGCCGTGCCGTACGGCGATGCCGGCCACCCGGGCGGCCCGCTCCGGATCGGCGACGTAGACGGTCAGGCCGTCCTCGTCGATCTCCTTGAACGAGAACGGCACCGTGATGATCCGCCCGTCGAACTCCGGGATCGCCACCTGCGAGGCCGCGTCCAGCGGAGACAGGCCGTCGTCGTTCGCCTTCCACGCCTCGCGGCTCGTCGTCAGGCACAGCCCCTGCAGGATCGGCACGTCCAGCTCGGCCAGCGCGCCCACGTCCCACGCCGAGTCGTCCCCGCCGGCCGAGGCGGTCGCCGGGCGGGTTCCTCCCGCCGCCAGCACGGTCACGACCAGCGCGTCCGCCGTGCGCAGCGTCTCCAGCAGCGCGGGCTCGGCCGTACGCAGCGACGCGCAGTACACCGGCAGCGCCCGGCCTCCCGCGTCCTCGATCGCCCGGCACAGCGTCTCGACGAACGCGGTGTTCCCGGCCACGTGGTGCGCCCGGTAGTACAGCACCCCGACGACCGGGCCGTCGCCGGGCGCGCCCGCCGGCTGCGGGCGGGCAAGGACGCCCCAGCCGGGGGTCGGCTCGGGGGGCGCGAAGCCGTGGCCGGTGAGGAGCACCGTGTCGGACAGGAAGGCGTGCAACTGGTTGAGGTTCCCGGCGCCGCCGTGGGCGAGGTAGGCGTGCGCCTCGGCGCAGACCCCGCCGCTCACCGTGGACAGCTCCATCAGCTCGGCGTCCGGCGCCTGCTCACCGCCCAGCACGACCACCGGCCGCCCGCTCGCGAGCAGCGCGTCCAGCCCTTCCTCCCAGGCCCGCCGCCCGCCCAGCAGCCGCACGACGACGAGATCCACCCCGTCGAGCAGTTCCGGCAGGTCCGCCACGCCGAGCCGGGCCGGATTCCCCAGCCGGTAGGCGGCCCCACCGGCCCGCGCACTCAGCAGGTCGGTGTCCGAGGTCGAAAGCAGCAACACGGTACGAAGATCATCTCCACCGCCCTCGTCGCGCCGCCCGCCCGGGGTGTCCGGGGCACTCGGCGTCGGTGCGGCGGGGGAGTCGTGGGAGGGAACTTGGCCGGGGATGCCCGTAGGGTTCGCGGCCGGTGTGGTGGGGGAGTCGTGGGGGGTGGAGGGGGTCTGCCCGGGGGTGTCCGGGGCGGCAGGGGGTACGGGGGTGGGCGGCATGGCGGGTCCTCCCTCGGGGTCCTCGCCCCGGGTCGCGGGTGTCGCGGCGGCAGGAGTCTCCTGGCTTCCGGATCAGCGCTCGCCCCGGCCTTCCAGCCCGTCTTCCGGACCGTGGCGGTGCAAGGGGTTCGCTCCCCGGTGACAGTGGCGGGACCGCGCCGGATTCACACCGGCTTCCTCCTTGTGCCGTCGCCTAAGAGCAAACTATGCCAGGCCGGTACCCAGCAGGAAACTGGCGTTACCATCCTCACCGTGGCCATAGCCGACTTTTCTGGACGATCGCGACGCGACGCGTGTCCCGGTGCGCTTCAGGTGCACGTCGCGGCAGACGGCGGCCTCGCCCGGCTCCGCCTCCCCGGCGGCGTCCTCACCACCTCCCAGCTCCGCCAGGTAGCCGCCGCCGCCCGCGACCTCGGCTCCGCCGTCCTGGAACTGACCTCCCGCGCAAACCTGCAACTCCGCGGCCTCCCCCACCCGTCACCCCCGGCCACGACGACGTCGAGCGACCTCCCCGACCCGTCACCCCCGGCCACGGGGATGTCGCGTGGGGGCGCAGGGATGTCGCGTGGGGATACGGGCGCGTCGTTCGCGGAGCGGATGGCGGCGGCGGGGCTGTTGCCGTCTGCGACCCACGAGCGGGTGCGTAACATCGTCGCCTCGCCGCTGGCGGGGCGTGCCGCGGAGAGCGTGCTCGACGTACGGTCGCTGGTGGCCGAGCTGGATCGCCGCCTCTGCGCCCGCCCGGCGCTCGCCGCCCTGCCCGGCCGCTTCCTCTTCGCCCTCGACGACGGCACCGGCGACGTGACCACCCTCGACGCGGACGTGACCCTCATCCCAGCCGACGTCCTCGGCTTCGAGACCCCCGTTTCCGAGGCTCGCGGCTCTGAGGTGCGCGGCTTCGGGGCCGGGCGGGAGGGCGAGCCGGTCGTGGGGTTGCTGCTGTCGGGGGTGGACGCCGGGCTGCGGGTGCCGCTCTCCGGAGCGGTCGCCGGGATGCTGGCCGTGGCGGAGGCATTCCTGGACGAGCGCGCCGCGCAGGGCTCGGGCGCCTGGCGGCTGGCCGAGCTCGCCGACGGCCCCGCCCGAGTGGCCGCGCGGCTGGCCGCCACCGACGCGGAAACCGCCGCACGCACGGGCACGGGCACAGGCACCGACTCAGGCACGGGCGCGGACACCGGCGCGGATGCCGGCAAGTGGCGAGCTGTCGGGCGGCGGGTGGGGCGGCCGGTGGGGGTGGTGGAGCAGCGCGACGGGGGGTTCGCGCTGGTGGTGCTCGTGCCGCTGGGGCGGCTGACGGCGGCGCAGGCGGAGCTGCTCGCCGAGGCCGCGGCGGCGGGCGGGGGAGAGGTGCGGGTCACTCCCTGGCGGGAGGCGGTGGTGCCGGACCTGCCGTGGGCGGAGGCCGAGCGGTGGGCCGCGACGCTGGCGGGCGCTGGGCTGGTCACCGACCCCGCGTCGCCGTACCAGGGGATGACCGCCTGCGCGGGGCGGCCGGGATGCGCGAAGTCCCTCGCCGACGTTCGCGCCGACGCCGCCGACGCCGCCGACGCCGCCGACGCCGCCGGTGCCGCCGACGCCGCCGGTGCCGTCGCGGACGTCGCGGACGTCGCGGACGTTCCGGTGTCGGTCGGGAGCGGCGGGGCCGGACCCCGGGTGAGCGACGGCGTGGAGGGGGCCGCTACTCTCCCGGTGCACTGGGCGGGATGCGAACGGCGGTGCGGGCGACCCGCCGGCCGGGTCGTGGACGTGGTCGCCACCGGGTACGGCTACCGCGTCGACCTCGACGGAACCAGCAGGGACTTCACGGACACCCGGGAGACGGGCGCCGCCGTCATGGCCGCCAGGAGGCGACGATGACCGGCGCCGCCCACGGCCGATGAGCCCGACCGACCACCCTCAGAAGGGAAAGATGATCGACTACGTCAGGGACGGGGCGGAGATCTACCGCAGGTCCTTCGCCACGATCAGGGCCGAGACGGATCTGAGCGGGATGCCCGCCGGGGTCGCCCAGGTGGCGGTGCGGATGGTGCACGCCTGCGGCATGGTGGATCTGGTGGACGACCTGGCCTGGTCGCCGGAGGTCGTGACGGTGGCGCGGCGGGCGTTGCGGGACGGGGCGCCGGTGTTGTGCGACGCGATGATGGTGGCCTCCGGGGTGACCCGGCGCCGGCTGCCCGCGGCCAACGAGGTGCTGTGCACGCTGGGCGACCCCGAGGTGCCGGAGCTGGCGCGGCGGCTGGGCACCACGCGCAGCGCCGCTGCGCTGGAGCTGTGGCGGGACCGCCTCGACGGCGCGGTGGTCGCGATCGGGAACGCGCCGACGGCGCTGTTCCGGCTGCTCGAAATGGTGGCGGAGGGCGCGGGACGCCCGGCCGCGGTGGTGGGCGTGCCGGTCGGGTTCATCGGGGCGGCGGAGTCCAAGCAGGCCCTGGCCGAGCACCCGTCCGGCCTGGAACACCTGGTGGTGCACGGCCGCAGGGGCGGCAGCGCGATGGCCGCGGCGGCGATCAACGCCATCGCCAGCGAAGAGGAGTGAACATCATGACCGAAACCCCCGGACGCCTGTACGGGGTGGGGCTGGGACCGGGGGACCCCGAGCTGGTGACGGTGAAGGCCGCCCGCCTGCTCGGCGAGGCCGACGTGATCGCCTACCACAGTGCCCGGCACGGCCGCAGCATCGCCAGATCGGTCGCCCTGCCGTACCTGCGCGGCGACCAGGTCGAGGAGCCGCTGATCTACCCGGTCACCACGGAGACCACCGACCACCCGGGCGGCTACCAGGGCGCGCTGGACGACTTCTACGTGGAGTGCGCCGCCCGGCTCGCCGTCCACCTGGACGCGGGGCGGGACGTGGTGGTGCTCTGCGAGGGCGACCCGCTCTTCTACGGCTCCTACATGCACATGCACAAGCGGCTCGCCCACCGGTACCCCACCGAGGTGGTGCCCGGCGTCACCTCGGTCAGCGGCGCGTCGGCGGTGCTCGGCCGGCCGCTGGTCGAACGCGACGAGACGCTGACCGTGCTGCCCGGCACGCTCCCCGCCGACGTGCTGGCCGAGCGGCTCGCCGGGACCGACTCGGCGGCGGTGCTCAAGCTCGGCCGGACCTTCGAGAAGGTGCGTTCCGCGCTGGAGGCGGCCGGCCGGCTGGACGAGGCGTGGTACGTCGAACGGGCCACCACTTCCGGCCAGCGGATCGAGCCGCTGGCCGGGGTGGATCCGGCCACGGTGCCGTACTTCTCGCTGGCGCTGCTGCCGAGCCCGCTCACCGCGCAGGTTCCCGTCGCGGAGCCGGAGCGGACCGCCGGGCCAGGCGAGGTCGTCGTCGTGGGGCTCGGCCCGGCCGGGCGGCCGTGGCTGACCCCGGAGGCGCAGGACGCGCTCACCGCCGCGGACGTCCTGGTCGGCTACGGCCCCTACCTGGACCGGGTGCCGGCCAACCCGCGCCAGCGCCGCCACCCCACCGACAACCGGGTGGAGGCGGAACGGGCCGCGCACGCGCTGGAGCTGGCCGCCGCGGGTTCCCGGGTGGCCGTGGTGTCCTCCGGCGACCCGGGCGTGTTCGCGATGGCGAGCGCGGTGCTGGAGGTGGCGGCCGAGCCGAAGTTCGCCGGAGTGGAGGTGCGGGTGCTGCCCGGCCTGACCGCCGCCCAGGCGGTGGCGAGCAGGGCGGGCGCGCCGCTGGGTCACGACTACTGCGTGCTGTCGCTGTCGGACCTGCTCAAGCCGTGGGACGTGGTGGCCGCCAGGATCACCGCCGCCGCCTCCGCCGACCTGGTTCTCGCGATCTACAACCCGGCCTCGCGCAGCCGTACGTGGCAGGTGGCCGCGGCCCGGGACCTGATCCTCGAACACCGGGCCCCGGAGACGCCGGTGGTCATCGGGCGGGATGTCGGCGGCGCGCAGGAGAGCGTGCGGGTCGTCACGCTGGGCACGCTCGACCCGGCCGAGGTGGACATGCGCTGCCTGCTCATCGTCGGCTCCTCCACCACGCGGGTCACCGAACGGGACGGCAGGCAGGTGGTCTACACGCCGCGGCGCTACCCGGCATGACCGGCGACCCAGGACGCCGCCCCCGCCACGTCCGCCACCAGGGGGACGCCCTCCGGTGCGGGCGGCCGGCGCACGACCACCACGGGCAGGCCCAGCTCGCGGGCCGCGGCCAGCTTCGCGGTGGTCATCTCGCCGCCGCTGTCCTTGGTCACCAGCACGTCCACCCGGTGCTCCCGGATGAGCGCGAGCTCACCCTCCAGCGTGTACGGCCCGCGGGCGAGCAGCACCAGCGACCGGCGGGGCAGCGGCGGCCCCGGCGGATCGACCGATCTGAGCAGGAACCACAGGTCGAGCCCGGCGAACACCGGCACGCTCCGGCGGCCGGTCGTCAGGAACACCCGCTCCCCGAGGCCGGGCAGCAGCCCGGCCGCCTCCGCGAGCCCCGGCGTCCAGTGCCACCGGTCGCCGGGCCCCTCCCGCCAGCCGGGACGGCGCAGCACCAGCAGCGGCGTACCGGTCAGGGCGGCGGCCTCGACGGCGGAGGCGGTCATCCTGGCCGCGAACGGATGGGTCGCGTCCACCAGCGCGTCCACGGCGTGTTCGCGCAGGTAGGCGGCCAGGCCGGCGGCCCCGCCGAAGCCGCCCTCGCGCACCTCGCCGACCGGCAGCCGCGGGTTGCTCACCCGCCCGGCCAGCGACGACACCACGCGCAGCCCCGGCGTCCCGGCCAGCGCGGCGGCCAGCCCGCGCGCCTCGGCCGTGCCGCCCAGAATGAGCACCCGGCTCATGCGACCCCTCTCGACGTGACCACGGGGGAGCAGCGGTGAGCGGCCCCCTGCGGTACGGGTGGACGACCGGCGCGTGCGCGACCGCCGCGACCACCGCCGCCTACACCGCCCTGCTCACCGGCGACTTCCCCGACCCGGTGCGTATCCTGCTGCCCAAGGGACAGCGTCCGGCCTTCGCCCTGGCCAGGGAACGCCTCGGCGACGGCGAGGCGTCCGCCGCCGTGGTGAAGGACGCCGGCGACGACCCGGATGTCACACACGGCGCGGTGGTCTCCGTGACCGTACGGCACGGCGTCCCCGGCTCCGGCGTGACGTTCGCCGCGGGGCCCGGCGTGGGCACCGTGACCAAACCCGGCCTGCCGCTGGACGTGGGCGAACCGGCGATCAACCCGGTGCCCAGGGCGATGATGCGCGACCACGTCGCCGAGGTGGCCGCCCGGCACGGCGGCACCGGGGACGTCGTCGTGGAGATCTCCGTCGAGGGCGGGGAGGAACTGGCCCGCCGTACCTGGAACCCGAGGCTCGGCATCCTGGGCGGACTGTCCATCCTGGGCACGACCGGGGTCGTGGTGCCCTATTCGTGCTCGGCGTGGATCGACAGCATCCGGCGCGGCGTCGACGTGGCGCGGGCCGCCGGGCGGACGCACGTCGCGGGATGCACCGGCAGCACCTCCGAACGCGTCGCCGCCGAGCTGTACGGCCTGCCCGAGGACGCCCTCCTCGACATGGGCGACTTCGCCGGGGCCGTCCTGAAGTACGTGCGCCGCCATCCCGTGCCGCGGCTCACCGTCGCGGGCGGCGTCGGGAAGCTGTCCAAGCTCGCCGACGGCCACCTCGACCTGCACTCCGGCCGCTCCCAGGTGAACCCCGCGCTGCTCGCCTCGCTCGCCCTGGAGGCCGGCGCGTCCGCCGCGCTGGCCGGGCGCGTCGGCGAGGCGAACACCGCCCTGCACGCGCTGCGGCTGTGCCAGGAGGAGGGACTGCCGCTCGGCGACCTCATCGCCGAACGCGCCCTGCGCACCGCCGTCGAGGTGCTGCGCGGCGCGCCGGTCGAGACGGATGTCGTGGTGATCGACCGGGCGGGCGTCATCGTGGGCCGCGCGGGGACTCAGTCCCGGCATCGGGCCGCCGAGTAGAGGTGGCTGTCGGGGAAGGCGGCGGCGGTGAGCACCCGGCCGACGACGATCACGGCCGTGCGCCGCACCCCGGCGGCGCGCACCAGTCCGGCGATGTCCGCCAGCGAACCCCGCACGACCAGCTCGTCGTCCCTGCTCGCCCTGGCCACCACGGCGACCGGGCAGTCCGGCCCGTAGGACGGCAGCAGCTCCGCGGCGACCTCGTCGATCCGCTGCACGGCCAGGTGCAGGACCATCGTCGCGCCGCTCGCGCCGAGCGTGGCCAGGTCCTCGCCGTCCGGCATCGGGGTGGCCCGCGCCGCCGTACGGGTGAGGACGATCGTCTGCCCCACCCCGGGCACGGTCAGCTCCCGCTTCAGCGTCGCCGCCGCCGCCGCGAAGGCGGGCACCCCGGGCACGACGTCGTACGGCACGCCGTGCGCGTCGAGCCGGCGCATCTGCTCGGCCATCGCGCTGAACACCGAAGGGTCGCCCGAGTGCAACCGGGCCACGTCCAGCCCGGCGGCGTGCGCGGCGAGCATCTCGGCGACGATCTCGTCCAGGTTCAGCCGGGCGGTGTCCACCAGCCTGGCCCCCGGCGGGCAGGACGCGAGCAGTTCCTCCGGCACCAGCGAGCCCGCGTAGAGGCACACCGGCGCGGACGCGATCACCCGCTGCCCGCGCACGGTGATGAGATCGGCCGCCCCCGGCCCCGCCCCGACGAAGTACACGGTCACGGCAACTCCTCGCCTCTCGCCCCGGACGCTTCCTCGTTCTCGACCGCGTTCTCGACCGCGTTCATGGTCGCGTTCTTGGTCGCGGACCAGATGGTCACCGGCATCATCGTCCGCCAGCCGGTGAAGCCGCCCACCGGGGACGCGCGGCCCACCGTCAGCCGGACCAGGTCGCCGCCGTGCCTGCCGTACCAGGCGGCGAGGACGGTCTCCGACTCCAGGGTCACCGCGTTGGCGACCAGCCTGCCGCCGGGGCGCAGCGCGTCCCAGCACGTGTCGAGCAGGCCGGGGGCGGTCGCGCCGCCGCCCACGAAGACGGCGTCCGGCGCGGGCAGCCCGGCCAGCGCGCCGGGGGCGGCCCCCACCACGACCTCCAGTCCGGGCACGCCGAGGGCGCCGGCGTTCCGCGCGGCGCGCGCCGCCCGGTCCGGGTGGCTCTCCACGGCGACCGCCCGGCAAGACGGGTGGGTGCGCATCCACTCGACGGCCACGCTGCCCGCCCCGGCGCCGACGTCCCACAGCAGCTCGCCGGGGACCGGGGCCAGCCTGGACAGGGTGACCGCGCGCACCTCGCGCTTGGTGAGCTGGCCGTCGTGCTCGAAGGCGTCGTCGGGCAGGCCGGGGACGCGGGGGAGCGCGGCGGTGCCGGGGTCGGGCAGGCATTCGACGGCGACCACGTTCAGGGCGGGGGCGCCGGAGTGGTCCCAGCCGCCGGCCGTACCGGTGAGGCGGGCCTCGGCGGCGGACCCCAGGCCGGACAGCACGGTCATCGGGCTGGCGCCGTAGCCGCGGGCGGTCAGCAGCGCGGCGACCCGGGCCGGGGTGCCGCCGTCCGCGCTCAGCACCAGCACCCTGCGGCCGGGCAGGACCGCCGGGTGCAGCAGCGAGTCCGGGCGGCCCACCAGGCTCACCACCTCGACCTCCTCGGCCGGCCAGCCGAGCCGGGCGCAGGCGAGGGACAGCGAGGACGGATGCGGGTGCACCCGCAGCCGCTCGGGGCCGAGTATCCGGGCCAGGGTCGCGCCGACGCCGAAGAACATCGGGTCGCCGCTGGCCAGCACGCACACCCTGCGCCCGGCGTGCTCGCCGAGCAGCCGGGGGAGCGCGGGCAGCATCGGCGAAGGCCACGTCACCCGCTCGGCCCCGGTGCCGGGCACCAGACCGAGCTGGCGGGCTCCGCCCAGCAGCACCTCGGCGCCGAGCACCTCTTCCCGGGCACGCGCGGACAGGCCCTGCCAGCCGTCGGCGCCGATCCCGACGACGTTGATCACCTCGGACATGTCAGACGTTGCCCAGCACCCTGGTGACGGTGATCTCGATCACCACTCTGGCCGGGTTCTCCCGCGGCGTCCGGTAACGCTCCGCGTACCTGCGCTCGGCGTCGGCGACCACCTCGGGCTCGTTCCTGACGACCGCGCGGCCCTCCAGGGTGGACCAGCGCCGCCCGTCCACCTGGCAGACCGCCACCGGGGCGCCCTCGGCTCCGGCGGCGGCCAGCGTGCGCGCCTTGTACGAGGTGCCGGAGGTGATGACCCGGGCGATCGCCGTGCCGAGATCGAGGGTGACCCCCACCGGCACGACGTGCGGCGTCCCGTCCGGGCGGACCCCGGTCAGGGTGCACAAGTGCCGTTCCCGCCAGAACTCGGCGAACCCCTCGCCTCGCGCCCGCAGGTCGAGGGGCGTGCGGGGCGATGCGGCTGGCGTCACGACAGCTCCGTTCCGGCGATATCTCGAACCCGGACATTATCCCCCGTATCACCCGGGTTCATCTCACCCCCGCTCCCGTTGGCCCGCCGTCCGGCATCACGCTCGGCGAGCAGGCGGGCGGTCTCCTCGGAGACCTCGGTGGCGAGGACGGCGGACACCACGTCGATCAGGTGGCTGGTGAAGAGCCGGTCGCCCCGGCCCGCCGGCCCGTCGGCGCGCCGGGCCAGCTCGACGTAGGTCACCCGGATGGCCATGAAACGCTGGTGCAGCCGGTGCACGGCGACCTGCGGGATCAGCGGGGCGACCAGCTCACGCCACCGGTTGACGCTCTGCCCCGGGTCGTCCCGCGCGCCTCCCAGCACGGGGGGATCGTGCCGGTGCACGAGCTGTTCCATGATCCGCAGATAGGCCCGCCCGCCGTCCGGGTCGGACAGCTTCGCGGCCAGCGGGCGGACCAGCGCGGCGGCCAGCGCGCGGCGCGCCTCGGCGCCCGGCAGCGGCCCGCGGGACTCGTAGTCGTCGAGCAACTGGTGCCGCCGCACCTCGATCTCCGGCTGGTGCTTGCGCAGGACCGCGCCGAGCAGGCCCGCCCGGTCCCGGAAGTGGTACTGCAGGGCGGTCGAGTTGCGCTGGCCCGCCGCGCTGTTGATCTCGCGCAGGGACACCCCGTCGATGCCCCTCTCGGCGAAGAGGCGTTCGGCGGCGGAGACCAGCCGCCTGCTGGTCGCCTCGGGGTTCGGCGGCATCCGGGTACCTCTCTTGTCGCGGCGAGCGGCGCTCGTTACCGTAATCATGCACTTGCCTCAAATCGTCCGCCAGTCGCATCAAAACCGTGAGGAGTCTCATGGCCATCGACTTCACACTCGCTCCCGAGCACGAAGAGATCCGGCGGCGGGTCCGGACGTTCGTCCAGGAGACCATCATCCCGGCGGTCAAGGACTTCGGCGCGGAGTCGCCGGGCGGCTCCCGCGAGGAGTACCTGCGGGTGATCTTCGACCTGCGGCGGAAGGCCCGCGACGAGGGACTCTGGCTGCCGCACATGCCGAAGGAGTACGGCGGCATGGGACTCGGCCACGTCGCGCTGGCCATGGTGCAGTCCGAGGCGGCCAAGACCAGGCTCGGCCCGTGGGTGCTCAACTGCGCCGCGCCCGACGAGGGCAACATGCACACCCTGCTGCACTGGGCCGACGAAGCGCAGAAGGAGAAGTACCTCAAGCCGCTGCTCAAGGGCGTCACGTCCTCCTGCTTCGCGATGACCGAGCCGGAGGTCGCCGGATCCGACCCCACTCTGATCAGGACGAAAGCCGTGCGGGACGGCGACGAGTGGGTGATCAACGGTCACAAGTGGTTCATCTCCGGCGCCCGCCGGGCGAGCTTCGCCATCCTCATCGCCAGAACCGAGCTCGACGTCCCGGAAGGCTCCCGCGGCGCGAACACCGCCTTCCTCGTCGACCTGCCGCAGGAAGGGTGGAACGACGTCCGCGAGATCGAGACCATGCACGGCTCGACCGGGCACAGCGAGATCGTCATCACCGACCTGCGGGTGCCGGACACCCAGATCCTCGGCGGACGCGGCAACGGCCACCGGCTCGGCCAGTACCGCCTCGGCCCGGCCCGCCTCGCGCACTGCATGCGGTGGATCTCCCAGGCCGAGACCGCGCTGGACATGATGGTCGACCGGGCGCTCAACCGGTACAGCCACGGCTCGCTGCTGGCCGAGAAGCAGGGCGTCCAGTGGCTCATCGCCGACTCCGCCATGGAGCTCTACCAGTGCAAGCTCATGGTCCTGCACGCCGCGTCCAAGATCGACAAGGGTGAGGACTTCCGCACCGAGGTCTCGATGTGCAAGCACTTCGTGGCCAACAGCCTCAACCGGATCGTCGACCGGGCCATCCAGGTGCACGGCGCCCTCGGCTACTCCACCGACACCCCGCTGGCCGGTATGTTCCAGCACGCCCGCTGGGCCAGGTTCGCCGACGGCGCCGACGAGATCCACCAGATGCGCATCGCGGAGCGTACGATCGCGGCTTACCGGGACACCGGCTCGACCAGCGCCGCCACCGGCGGGCTCCCGCTGTGACGGGCCACGGCAGAGGAGGACGGCTGTGATCCGCAGTGACCGGCTCGAAGGGAAGGCCGCTCTCGTCACGGGAGCCGGCAGCGGCATCGGCGCCGAGGTAGCCCGCCGCCTCGCCGCCGGCGGCGCCGGCGTCGTCGTGGCCGACATCGACGACGAGGCGGGCAAGCGCGTCGCCGCCGAGATCGGCGGCACGTTCGTGCACTGCGACGTGGCCGCCTTCCCCGACAACGAGGCGGCCGTCGCCACCGCCACCAGCAGGTACGGCAGGCTCGACCTCGCCTTCCTCAACGCCGGCATCGCCACCGGATGCGGCCTGGGCGACGACTTCGACCTCGGCAGGTACCGCCTGGCGATGGGCGCCAACCTCGACGGCGTCGTCTTCGGCGCGCACGCCGCGCTCCCCGCCCTGAAGGCGACCGGCGGCACCATCGTCGCCACCGCCAGCCTGGCCGGCATCGTCGGCATCCTGTCCGACCCGATCTACGCGGCCAACAAGCACGCCGTCGTCGGCCTGGTCCGCTCCCTCGGCGAGGCCCTGGAACCGGCCGGCGTCAAGGTCCAGGCGCTGTGCCCGTCCTTCGCCGACACGGCCATCCTCGGCGACCACAGGGGGCTGCTCCAGGAACTCGGCATCCCCATCATGAAGGTAGGCGACGTCGCCGACGCCTTCTTCCGGCTCCTCGACAGCGAGGGCACCGGCGAATGCTGGTACGTCGTCTCGGGCCGGGAGAGCGAGCCGTTCCAGTTCCGCCGCGCCCCCGGCCCCCGCGACTGAGGCGAGCCGTTCCAGTTCCGCCGCGCCCCCGGCCCCTGTGACTGGGGCGAGCCGTTCCAGGTCCGCTGTGCCCCCGCGACTGAGACGCGCCGTTCCAGTTCCGCCGCGCCCCCGCGACTGAGGCGAGCCGTTCCAGGTGCGCCCCGCCCCCGCCCCTGCGACCGAGGCGCACCGTTCGCTTCCGCGACGGGGGGCGGTCACCGCCCGCCCCCCGTCAGGGGAGCGGGCGAGGGACGGCCTAACCCGCGAGCGTCTTGCGCAGCGTCTCGGCGAACTCCCCGGGCTGCCCCATGAAGCCGCCGTGGTCCCCGGGGAACTCCACCGGCGCCGTGCCGAGCAGCCCGGCCAGCGCCGTGGATGTGTCCACGGTGAGCAGGCCGGCCGAGGCGGCGCCGATGCCGACGACGATCCTGGCCGGACCGGCCTTCAGCGCCGCGATGTCGGGCACGTAGCGGGTGGTGCCCTGGATCTCGTGGGCGAAGAAGCGGGCCGAGTCGGCGAGGGCCTGCGCCGAGGGCTCCCCGGGCGGCGCGGCCGGGGCGTCCGCGTCCGCCAGGTCGAACCCGGCGCTGATCATGAACTTCATCCAGGCGGCGCCCGGTCCCTCCCGGTGGAACGTCTCGACGATGTCGTCCACCTTGGCGCGCCGGTCGGCGGCGTCCGGGAGCAGCTCCAGCAGCGGCGGCTCGTGCGCGACGAGCGTACGCACCCGCCCAGGATGCCGGGTCGCCAGCGCGAGCCCGGTCACCGCGCCGCCGCTGCTGCCGAACACGTCGGCCGACTCGGCGCCGAGCGCGTCCAGCAGCGCGGCCATGTCGTCCGCCCGCAGGTCGGGGGTGGAGTCCTGCTCCGGATCGTTCAGCGTGCTGCCCGAGATGCCCCGCGGGTCGTGGGTCACGACGGTGTGCTCGCCGGCCAGCGCGTCGGCGAGCGAGGCGAAGTCCGCGGCGGCCATGGGCGAACCCATGACGAGCAGCAGCGGGCCCGACCCGCGGACCTCGTAGTACAGGCGCCCGTCCGGGATGTCGAGGATATGGGTGGTGGTCATAACCGCTCGTCCTTCCTTGTGGTCGTCCGCGGTCGCGGTGACAAGGGTAAGACTCCGCTCGGCGGCCGAAATCGTCGCCCAACCGCTCATGCGTTCTAAAGAAGATCGCGACATGCGGATCAACCGGGCAGACGTTCGATCCGGATCACCCCACCGGACCGTCTTCGAGCGCCCGCCGTCCCGGTCCGGGCGGGCACGACGTCCCGGTGCGGCCGGGCCACCCGGTCCGGCCGCGTCCGACGATCCTCAGTGACGATGGGGAGAGGGGTCACTTACTCCACATGGTCGAAATACCATCCCGTGCAGAAGCTCGCCCCGTTGAAACGGACGCACGCCCGCATGTGGTAGCCCTCGTTCAGCAGGTCGTTGGAGAACTTGTTGTTGAAAGGCCCGCACTGCGTCCACGACGCCCCACCGTTGGAGGACCGGTCGACCCAGGTCTGGTCGCCGTCCTTGTAACCATCGCGCACGGCCGCGAAGGAGTGGTCGCTCAACCGCTGGTTCACCAGAGCGATCTTCACCGTACGCCCGCCATGCGTGATCGTCCTGGACGTGACGTCATGGTTGGCGATGCTGTTCCCCGGCCAGCTACCGCAGTTGGTGTCGGCCGACGCGGCCGGCGCCGTAAGAGCCAGCATCGGCAGGGCCAGCAACGCCCCGGCGAGTACGGCGACACCTCGGCGACGAATAACCGCCATGAAAGCTCCCAAAAGGATCCGTAGAAATAGAGAGGTTCCGCGTTCCGCGGGTGTTCCGCCTTCCGCGGGCGCTCCGAGAAGATCGCGGACGCTGCGCGGACACTGCGCGGACGCTATGCGGACACTGCGCGGAACCGGAGACGGGACGGGGGACGGGACCTCGCGAGCCGCAGCACTCCCGTGTCCCGTCCCCGCACCGGCAACGATCTTGCCGACGCCCTCACCGCCCGCACAAGACGGACCCGCGAAATGGGAAGCTGGGACGCCCGCACCCCTCGTGACCTGCCCTCCGGCCACCCCACTGGGACAACTCTGGGATACCTGGCCCCTCCAGCCCCTCTCGCCACCGCCTCGCCCCGGCGACCGCGGTGCGTCAGTCCTGGACGGACAGCCAGGACTCCACGGTCGCTTCGACGATGGCTTCGATGCGGCATCCGTACGCCACATGCCCGTCGGACACGAAACTCCCGTCGCTGAACGGCAACCCGGAGAACGCGGCGCGGAAGGGCCCGGGAGTTTTGCCCGGCGGGAGGGGTGCGTACGCCGCGAACGGCGCCATGTCGTAGCCCGACCGCGCCCCGTGCCGGTTCCGCGCCACCTGATGAGCCTGTACGCGAAGCAGCCCGTCGAGGCCCTTGTCCATGTAGAGCTGCAACCAGCGGAACTGCACGTCAAGGTACTTCTCATGACCCCTGGAAGGGTGCTGCAGCAGATAAGCGCAGACCACCGGTGCGTGCCACCTGTACATCTGGGGATCGGCCTGCTCTTCGGCCAGGATCCCGTAGTAGTAGTCCACGCACACGCCCAGCGGGCCGGCTACGGCACCGCACTCGCACCGGCCGGTAGCGGGGCTGTCAGTCATGGCCGGAAACATAGGCGACCCGCGACGACCTTGTCGACGCGGTTTCGGCAGCCGCGGACGCCATACCCCCCTCGGCAGCCGCGGACGCGGACCGCTTCGCCGGAAGGACGGCCCACAGAGGATGCGTCATGCGACTCCCGCGGGCGTCAGCCCGTCGTCCAGGAGCGGAGCTTCTCGGGGTTGCGTACCGCCCAGATGCGCTTGATCCGGTCACCTGCGACCTCGAAGGCCATCACCGCCACGGTCTCGCCGTCGAACTGAGCCACCAGACCGGGCTGACCGTTGACCGTACGCTCCAGGACCGTGAGGCCGGGCGCCTGGCTGATGATGGCGACGAAGCTGCGCGCGATCTGCCGGCCGCCTTCGATCGGGTGGAGCGCGGCGCTGGCGAGGCCGCCGCCGTCGGCGACCGCCGTGGCGTCGGGGGCGAGGAGACCGACGAGGGCGTTGATGTCCTTCGCCTCCCACGCCTCCTTGAAGTCCCTGACGAGACCGGCCCGCGGGGCCGCCGGCGTCGCGGGAGCCCGCGACGCGCGGATGCGACGGCGGGCCGAGGAGGCGAGTTGGCGACATGCCGCCGGCGTACGGCCGACGATCCCGGCCACCTCGGCGAAGGAGTAGCGGAAGACATCGTGCAGGACGAACGCGACCCGCTCGGCCGGGGTCATCGACTCGAGCACGACGAGGAAGGCCATGCTGATCGACTCGTCGAGGGTGACCCGGTCGGCCGGATCGGCGGAGGCGCCGGCCGGCTCGTTGTTCCACTCCGTACGGTCGGGCAGCGGCTCCGGGATCCACTCACCCACATAGCGCTCCCGCCGGGCCCGGGCCGAGCCGAGCAGGTCCAGGCAGACACGACCGGCGACCCGCGTCAGCCAGGCACCGGGTGACTCGATGGCCTCCTGCTGCTGCCGGGACATGGCATACCAGCGGGCGTACGTCTCCTGCACGACATCCTCGGCATCGGCCAGCGAACCGAGGAGCCGGTACGCCAGATTGATCAGCTGACGCCGCTCGCTCATGATCGCGCTCAGACCCGGATCGAGCCCGCCGTCCCCTGGCCCGGATGCAGTGGTCATGGTGTCGCCGACTTCCCTCTTGTCGCAGCTGTCCTCCCCAGACCGACGAGACAGCCCCTCCGAATGTCAGGCTGCCACGCCGACCCACATTCCACGGAGCCGTACACCGACCCCGTCCCGTTCAGGTCGGGGCAGTCCCTACGGCACCTCCCGGCCCGCCCACCGGCGTCACCCTGCAAGCGGCCCGCCCATGTCCTTGTCAGGAGTGATGGCGGTGGTCACGGGTGAGGGATTTCGACCGGCTGGGCCCTCGACGGCCTGGCCTGAATCGGCATTACTGTCAATCCCCAAGCGGATGCCTGTGCCTGTCGCGCTTGACGAGGACAAGTTGCTCGTGCGAAATTGCTGCAGACTTTGCCGAATGTCCCTGACTAAGGCAGACGTTCGCAGTTTGTGACAAAGGCTATACTGTTTCCGATCGCCAAGTAGGTCAATCATGCTAGAGAAGCTGTTTGACAGCGATGATCTGCCGCGGCCGGACCGGTTGGACGCCTGGTGTGACATTGTGTCCCGGTCGCTGATACCCAACGTGTTCGATGTCGATGATCCGGCGAACTTCCGGGCCTCGCTCAGGGCGTCGGACTTCGGGCCGGCGAGAATCACCGCCATGGCCTACTCGCCTCTGCGCACCAGCCGTCCCCCTGGCTTGATCCGGCGCTCAGACCCCGAACTCTACGTTATCGGGCTTGTCAGGTCGGGGCGCCAGGGAATCGCCCAGTTGGGGCGGGAGGCCATGCTCATGAAAGGCGAGTTGGTGCTGTACTCGACTTCTCGCCCGTTCGAGACTCGAGTTGACGATGCCGGCAGCACGGGAGGCAGTATAGTCGCGCACTTTCCGCGCAATACTCTGCCGTTACCCGCGAACAAGGTCGACCGACTGCTGTCGGTCCGGCTGCCTGGCACGACCGGAATGGGTGGGCTGCTCGCTGCGTACCTCACCCAACTCGCCTTCGGCGACGGTTCGTATCGGCGAGGCGATGCCCCCCGCCTGGGCATGGTGACGTTGGATCTGATCACGGCTCTGCTCGCGCACCATCTTGACGCCGAGAACAACCTGCCGGCGGAAACACGTGAACGAGCCCTGATCGCGCAGGTCCGTGCGTTCATCGTGGAGAACCTGGGAGATCCCGACCTGTCTCCGGGCCGTGTCGCCTCGTCCCACCATGTTTCTCTTCGTTACCTGCAGCGTCTTTTTCAGCAGCACGGCAACAGTGTGAGCGCATGGATTCGTGAGCAACGCCTCGAACGCGCTCGACGTGACCTCGCAGATCCGGCGCTGGTCTCTCATCCTGTCCACGCCATCAGTGCTCGCTGGGGATTCACCCATCCAGCGGCCTTCAGCCGCGCGTTTCGCGCCGCATACGGCATCTCACCGCGTGGCTACCGGCACCTTTTCCGGCCGGTCACCTGATCAACGGCGCAGAGCCTACGGCATCGACAGATGCCGGTAGTCGCGTGGCGACACCCCATAAGCATGATGGAAGGCACGGCTGAAGTGCTGGGGGTGCGGAAATCCCCACCGAGCGGCGATGGCGTGGACGGGGTGGGCGCCGAGGGCGGGATCCACCAGATCGCGCCGGCAGCGTTCCAGCCGTTGTTCCCTGATCCATGCGCTCACACTGAGCCCGTGCTGCTGGAACAGGCGTTGCAGATAGCGAAGAGAAATATGGTGCGCGGCGGCGATGCCGTCCGGGGACAGGTGGGGATCGCCGAGATTCCGGAGGATGAACGCCCGGACTTCCAGGAACAGGGCGCGCCGGCGTGACCCCCCTGGTAACGCGTGGTCGGATTCGAGGTGATGGGCCAGCAGCGCGGCAATCAGGTCGATCAGCACCATGCCCAGGCGAGAGCCGTC
The DNA here is from genome assembly GCF_030268685.1 of Microtetraspora sp. NBRC 13810. Lineage (GTDB taxonomy): Bacteria > Actinomycetota > Actinomycetes > Streptosporangiales > Streptosporangiaceae > BSRQ01. The sequence continues at coordinate 1,108 of NZ_BSRQ01000032.1, read as the reverse complement.
CATGGGCCGATAAGGGCCTGTATCGCCGTCCAGGTGGGTGAGGAAGGCCGCGACCAGGGCGCCGATTCCCTCCTGTGCGGACATGGGCCTGGCCAGCAGCCCGTCGAGCTTGTTGTCGGGAAACGGCAGCAGTGCCCGCGGAATCTGCGCCACCATGGAGGCGACCGTGCCGTCACCGGCCTCGATCCAGGTGTCGAAGGGCCGGAATGAGCAGTACATCGCCAGGTCATTCGCGCCGAGCGTGGCCACCCGGTTGTTCTGGCCGAGGTGCTGACCTCCCCGTGTGACGAGCTGAATCGCGTACAGCTCGGGATCGGAGCGCCGGATCAGCTTCGGTGTCCGCTGCGACCGTAACGTCGAATATGTCATCCCGGTCACCTGCACCGCGCCCAGATCCATCACCCGTAGCGCCGCCCGAAAGGCGACTGTGCGTTCAACGCTGAACACGGTGGGGACATGCGTGCGGGACATCAAGTCGTCCCAGGCGTTCAAGCGGTCCGACAACGGCAGAGTCTCACTGTCGAAGGCTCTTTCCATCATCGATGTGTTACTCCAACCGGCCGCTGGTCACGTGCGGGAAAGTGGCGTACGAATGTGGCCTGGCGAAGCTCTTCATATCACAGGCAGGGACATTCACCCACGACTCGCCTGATGCGACAGCCCCTGGATCGTCCCGCGTGTATTCCTGTCTGTGACCGCAGACTTGAGGGCCATCGTGGCGAGGTGCCGGCCGATGCCGTAAGTGTCGGTGTCCTGCACGTTGCTGAGCACGACAACCGCGATGTCGTCATCGGGGAGGTACATGTTGATTGCCGCGTAGCCCTGCAGAAGTCCGTGGTGGTAGCGGAGCCGGTGCCCGTGGAGCCGGTCGACGGCCCAGCCGAAGGCGTACGCGGTTGACGGCAGGTTGAGGCAGCCGTTGGCGGGGCATGGCGCCTGGGGCGTGAACGCCTGTTTGACGGTGGCGGGTGGCGCGACCTTGTATGCGCCGAAGGACCGGTCCCAGCGGGCGATGTCGTCCACGGTGGAGTAGATTCCGGTCGCGGAGAACGCCTGGGAGCCGTTGATGGGCGCGGCCGGTGACCCGGGCGTGTAGTAGCCCTTCGCG
>NZ_BSRQ01000031.1 GCF_030268685.1 Microtetraspora sp. NBRC 13810 | reverse complement strand
GGAACACGATCGTCTCCAGCATGAAGAGCTCCACGACGCTCAATGCGGGAAACGATCACTTTCCGTGCGGGAAGCGATCTTTACGCTATCTTTCCGTCCCAGGCCAGACCCACTCGTGAACACCCCACCCAGGGCAAAGGCCACTTCCCATGATCGGAAGTGGCCTTTCTGGTTCCGTACAGTAGCGAAATACAGCTAGGAGAGCATCTTGAGCGCCTCCTGTGGCTTCTCCGATGAGACCTCGCTGTAGACGTTCATCGTGACGGCGATCTGGCTGTGGCGAAGCCATCTGCATCGCGATCCTCGGGTGGACGTCCTGAAGGATCGCGTGAACTCGGAGCGCAGGCCGCGCCCCTGGGTGCAGTCTGAGGTCCCAGGGGCGCGGCTGCGTCAGTTCGACCGCGACCTTCCCGTGCCTACTTCTTCGGCACGTACAGCCGGATGTTGTCGATGCGGGCCTGCCCCTCACCGACGTTCGTGTACGGCTCACCGATGACGAAGTAGTCGGGGTAGGCCGAGCCGGCCGGCCACTGGTTGTCCCACGTCTTGGAGCCGAATGCGCCCCGCGCGGTGTGCGACGTGTTGAACTGGCCGTTGTATTCCTCGGCGTCCACGTTGTAGTGGAAGATCGGGACGTTCGCCCCGACCACGCCGGCGTCGTCGTCGATGAAGCCCCGGGTGAACCGGTAGGTCTGCTTGCCGACGTTCTTGAAGTTGCCGCTGACCTCGAGCGTGTAACCCGCCTCGGTGCGCTCGATGGCGAACGTGTAGTCCTGCTTGGGCATCAGCTCGGGCTGCAGCTCCACGGCCGACTTCTGCACGCCGGAAACCGGCCGACGGTCGCAGCTCGTCACGAACGTCTGCGACTGACCGAGCGAACCCGTGAAGAAGAGCATGTTCACCGTGGTGCGGTTGCTCTCGTCCCAGGGGTACTTCTCACCGGTCCGCGAGTTGCAGACGTCGTAGCCGTCCGTGTTCCGGGACGGGGCCGGGCTGAACTGGTCCATGAGCACCTTGCGGTGCCAGTGGTACATCGCCAGGTTCCGGGGCATCGCCGGGAAGTCCAGGATCGACATGAAGTGGAACGCGTTGTACGCCTCGTTGCTGTCCTCCCGCACGGAGCGTGTGGCGCAGGGGTCGGCCGGTTCGATGTCGTTCGGGTTGCTGACCCAGGGGTAGAACGTCTTGCACTCCCCGAGGGCGTACCCGTTGTACTTGCCGTCGTAGAACAGCGAGCCGTTACGCAAGCCGCCGAAGTCGAGCGTCTTGAGGTCGTACTCGATGCGGTAGTACTTCGGCAGCGGCTCGGTGTTGCGGATGATCGCGCCACCTGTGTGGTTGGGCACGGTGATCTTGGCGACGGAGCCCGCGTTCTTCAGCGACTCCGTCACGATCGACGGACGTTCGGCAGGGTCGGTGTAGCTGTCGTCGACCCGCCCGCCGCTCTCGCGCGCCGAGAGGGACGCCGTGAGCCAGCCGTCCCGGCCGAACTCGGTCTCCTGCCGGTAGGTCCGCATGGTCCCCATCGCCGCGTCGAACTTGGGACCGAGCTGAAGGCGGTAGAGGTCGCCGTTGTCGTCGTTGAAGTCGTCGACCGGCTCGCTGTAGTCGTCGAGCACCCACGGGCTGGCCTCAGTGCGGATCGGCTTCCCGAACTGCTCGACATACTTGAGCTGCCAGTCCGGGGTGACGGGTTCCGGCTCGGGCGAGGCGGCCGCGCACGGCGGGGTCACGCCGTCGTCGTCCTGGATGATCGTCAACTTCACGCTGTGCAAGGTCACCCCGGCCGAGCCCGCCTCGACGCGGAAGTCGGCGCCGCCGTTCTCGCGGTTGGCGAACCGGGCGTCCATCAGCTCGAAGCCCGCCGTCTTCCACGTGTTCGACCCGGTGCGGTTCACCGAACCCGTCGAGCCGTACGCGCTGCTGGTCGAGTCGTACTGGACGCGGAATGTGGCCCCGCCCTCGTCGAAGTACTCGAACTGCAGGCACGCGACGAACGCGCCATCGAAGGCGACCGCGTCGTCGACCTGGAAATACATGTGTTCCGCCGGTGCCGAGGTCTCCACGGTCGCGCGTGCGCTCAGCCCGCCAACCGTCACGGGTGCGGTCGTGCCGTCACCCTGGTCGATCTGGCGGAGACCGTTCTCCTCGTTGACCTCGCCCAAGATGATCGAGGCGCTGGGCCCGTCCGCGGCGGCCGAGGTCGAGGCGAGGAGCAGAGATGCCCCCAGGGTGACCGCGCTCAGGGCCGCCACGGCCGAGCGACGCCTGCGATTGCGAGTTGTTGCTCTCATTGTGCTTCCTTCTCCGTTGAGCAAGGCGTCCGTTCGTGCCGCTCCGGGCCTCGGGGCCGCGCGTGAGGCGCGGCCCCCGTGACGGGATACCGGTCGGTCGGCGTCTGCGGGTGAGCCGGCTGCTCGACGTCGGTCATCCAGCGGTAGACCGAGTCGTATCGGATGGCGTCGACGTTCGTGACGATGTCCGTCGTCGGCGAACCCCAGGTCCACTCCTCGCCCGGTGCAAGCGTGGTCGACGACTTCCTCGTCGTCGGCATTTCTGTCGCCACCATTCGAATAACTCGAATCCTCTTCGATTTGGTACCTGATCATAGCCTTGATAAATGCGAGACACCTTGTCAAGGGTTTCGATTCGTGGACTTTCCTGGCTGATCGACGGATTCCTCACGGGGCATTCGAGCATGTCGAATCGACGGTTCATCTCGACACCGGCGTGGGCCGTCGACGGTCGCGGCCACGGTGATGGGCACCGCGGCAACTGGTTACGCCGCCTGTCGCAAGGGGAGACAGACTCCCGCCGCACGTCGAGCGCGAGCCCGGTCACCGGCAGGCGGCGTCCGAAGGACGTCAGGCGCACGCTTGCTCTTGCCAACCCTGAGGTCCACTCGGTGGACTCGGCCACCAGCCGCGTTGTCAATTAACCAGTTGCTAAGTGAATCAGAACAACTTGAGAAGGGCCTGTGCATTAATTGTGGAAGGCCTCCAGATCGCTGTAGAGCGGGATCTCCCCGATCTCGTCCGCGTGGCAATAATGCTCTTCCGCAACCTCTATCAGCAAAACCCTTCGGAGGTCGCGGAGACGTGGCGCAAGGCGACCTCAACTGAACCGCAGGAGCGAATGACGCAGTGATCATCTTGGCGCAGAGGGTGGGCCCGTCCATCAAGCAAGCGAAAGCCTTCAGCCGGCCCCAAGCCACGCCGCACGCCCGATCCCTAATTGCGAGGAGGATTGGTAATGGCGTGCCAGGGTCTTTTGATGACGGGCGGCCAGGTGCTGGGCGTGGCGGGCCTGCCTCGACCATCGCGGCCCTGAAGCGGGCTTCGGCGGCGATGGCGCGATTGCGGGACATGCACGGGATGATCAAGCGGGGGGCGGCACTGGTACAGGTTGTTCGCCCAGGTCAGATCAGCTGGCGGAACGGTTCCGGCCGCGCTCTCCTCAAGCGGCTGCCTCTCTGCTCTCGCATAGCCGAAGCTTCACGCAGTGGTACAAACGGGCCGCTGTTGACGGCGACGGACGGAAGAGATCCGACATGCCCGCAGAGGCGCTCTTCGGGTTCCTTGGAGTCTTGCTTGGCTCCCTCAGCACGTCAATCCTCACGATCTCCAAGGAACGACTAACGACCAAGCGGGAGGCGGAGGTAAGGGATCGGCAGTACAAGCGTGAGCGCCAGTTGGCGCGCGACGCCTTCCGGAGGGACAGCATCCTTGCTTCAGTCGAAGGTCGGTGCCCTACTCAAGTCGGTATACGCCGAGTTGGATCGAGTCATCGCCATTGAGAAGGAGTCGGGACAGTGGCCCGCACGCAAGTGGGAGACTCCAACAGCCGTAGGCTGGTCCGAAGCTGTGAACCCCTGCGGATTCGCTTCAACGAGGCGGTTGCGCGGGTGCTGCCCTCGTTGTACCGACCACCCGGAAGGCAGATCACCGGCCACGGGCTGGCAGCGGCGCGGACCGGCCGCGTTCACGCGATCAGCCGGGCCCGGTGCTTCCGGTGAGCAGTACGAACAGCGGTAGGCCCGTGTTGTGGACGGCGTGGACGGCCACCGCGGGCCAGATCGACCCGCTGCGGCGCATCACCTCGGCGGCGATGACGCCCACCACGAGCGCCGTGGTCATGGCGATGTTGATGCCGTGGAAGAGGGCGAAGACCACCGAGCTGGACAGGACGCCGACGACGGGTCCGTAGCGCAGCAGGGCGTTGGTGACGACACCGCGGAAGAGGAACTCCTCACCGATGGGGGTGAGGACGGCCAGGAAGGCGAGGGTGAGGATCAGGGGCAGCACGCCGCCGCCGGCCGCGTCGTAGTACGGGCCTTGGGGGTCGGCGTCGAAGCCGGTCAGGGTGATGACGACGTAGTTCACCACGCCCTTGAGCACGAACGCGACCACGCCCGCGACCGCGCCGATGCCCATCCAGCGCCAGGTGGTGCGGCGCACGCCGAAGACGCCCCAGGAGCGGATGCGGATCAGCACGGCCGCGGCGAAGCCGATGAGGCAGACGATGCCCGACCAGGCGGCCAGCGTCAGCCCGTACACCACCGTGTCCAGCTCCAGCCCCAGCGGGCCGAAGAACGGAGCCACGGCCGTGGCGGCCGCCATCGCGAGCAGGCCGACCACGATCTCGGGCCAGCCCGGGCGCGCCGGAGAGGTGGTACCGGCCGGGTCCGGCTGCCGCGGGTGGCCGGCATGGTCAGTCGACATGGTGGTGAACTCCTTGGTCTCCGGTCTCGATGGGTGTCGCCGGGGCCGGCGTGTGGCGTCCGGCGCGGGCCGGCCGGTGTCGTGTCATCCGCGCCCATGGGTGATCCACGCCGATCGCCGTCATCGGCGCGGCTCCCAGCGGAAGATCCGCGAGGCCAGTGCGACGGCGACGATGACCCAGCCCAGCGTGGGCGCCAGGAGGATCAGGGACTCCGTGAGAGGGGCGCCGCCGTTCCAGGCGTTGAGGACCAGTTCGGTGGCCGAGCCGCCCGGAAGCAGCCGTTTGAGCAGGGCGAGCTCCTCGGTGCCGGTGATCCCCACCCAACTGGTCACGGCGATGGTGCCGAGGCTGACGGGCAGTGTGGTCACCTGGGCGTGTTCGGGGGAGTTCGTCACTCCGGCGGTGGCCAGTCCCAGGCCGAGCATCATGATCACCATGGAGAGGGTGGCCGCCACCAGGAGGAGGACGTTGTCCGGTTCGCCGGTGACCGCGGCCAGCGCGGTCATGATCACGGCCACCTGGACCAGCGAGATGACGGTGATCGGGAGGAGCAGCCCGGAGAGGATGGCGGTGTCGCCCGCCGCGGTGGAGCGCAGCCGCTTGAGGAAGAGGTTCTGCCGACGTGCGGCCAGGGTGGTGACCGTGGTGGTGTAGAGCCCGAACGCCCCGATGGTGAACATGACCACCGCCGCGATGTATCCGAGGCTGCCCAGGGCCGCGAAGCCTTCATGCTGGTAGATGAAGACCGCGCTGACCGCCACAGGCATGACGAGACTGGTGACCAGAACCAGCCGGTTCCGGAAGATCTGGATCAGCTCACTGAGAGCGATCGAGAGCATGGCGAAGGTCCTTGTCGCTGGGAGGGATCGGGGCTACTCGCTGTCGAGGGCGCGGAAGACGTCGTCGAGCCGGGTCGGTCCGGCCTGGAGTTCTCGCAGCTCCACCTCGTGGTCCTGCGCCCAGCGGAGCAAGGTGTGCAGGTCTTCTTGCAGGCCGAAGGTCTCGATGAGGAACGTCCCGTCACCCTCGCGCGTGGCTCGCAGCGGTGGCGCGGGTGCGGCGGGCGCGAGGGAGAAGCGGATGGCGGCCGGCAGCGTTCGCGTCAGCTCGGAGACGGTTCCCTCTCGGTGGAGGGCGCCTTTGTGCATGAGGCCGATGCGGTCGGCGCGCTGCTGTGCCTCTTCCAGGTAGTGCGTGGTGAGCACGACGGTGGAGCCGTCTTCGCGCAGCTTGTCCACGACGTCCCACAGGTCGTCTCGGGATTGGATGTCCAGACCGGTGGTGGGCTCGTCCAGGAAGATCAGCTCAGGTGTTCCGTACATGGCGGTGGCGAAGTCCAGGCGTCGTTTCTCGCCGCCGGAGAGCTGGGACACCTTGGTGCCGGCCTTGCGGGTGAGGTCGACGACGCCGAGCACGCGTTCGACCCGGTCGGTGCGCTGCGTGAGTTTTCCGATCAGCCGGACCGATTCCTGCACCGTCAGGTCCGGCGAGAATCCGCTCTCCTGCAGCATGATGCCCATCCTGGGCCGCACGGCGCGCCGGTCGCGCGGGCTCTTCCCGAAGACCCGCACGGTGCCCGAGGTGGCGGCGCGGTGGCCTTCGACGGTCTCCAGGGTCGAGGTCTTCCCCGCCCCGTTCGTGCCGAGCAGCGCGTAGAGCTCTCCGGGCCGTACCTGGAAGGACAGGTCCTTCACGGCGTGGAAGTCGCCGTAGGTGAGGTTCAGACGTTCAACGTCGATCACTGGTGTCGAGGACATGCCGTCGATCCCAGCAGCCGCCGCGCCCACCGGGCAGTGCGACCACGTCACCACCTCGCCATGACATTCCTCGGGTGAACGTATGACGCAGCGTCACTGGTGCCCACCACGGAACCGGAAGAATACTGAGGGCAGACCCCGCTGTTCTCTCCTGGAGAGCCACCCATGGACACGCATTCCGCTGACGGTCAACATGACCGCCTTGGTCGTGGTCTGCGCGGCGTTCTTCCTCCACTGCCTCGGCGCCGGTCTCATGTCTGACGGCGTGGGGTCGTGGTCGGCTCGGGCAGGGGCGCCCACGATGTCCGAGCGCACCGAGAGGACGCGGGGACGGCTGCGCAGGCTCAATCTCGTCATGTTCCTGCCGCTGCTCGCCGTCGTAGGGGCGCTGCTGGTGGCGACGGACGCCGAGACCTGGTGGCAGGCCGTTGTCCTGGGGGTGGGCGTGGTCGCGGCCCTGGTGACCTTCGTACAGTGGGCGGCGCGCGACATCGCCCGCGTCGCGCTCCCCTGCCTGATCGTCACCGCGGCCGTATGGGCCCTCGGAGTGCTGGTGATGGACAGTGCCACGGCGTTCTACGGCATTTTGATCGTGGGCTCCCTCGCCGTCCCCCAGCTGCCGCGCCACCGAGGCCGGGCGGCCCTGGCGCTGACCGTCTACGTCGCCGCGGTGGGCGCGGCGAGGCTGTTGGTCACACAGGAAGACGTCTCCGGTGTTCTGATCGGATACGTCATCGTCCCCGCGGGCGTCACCGCGGTGCTGACCGGCCTGATGTTCCCCAATCAGAGGTTCTACGGCCTCGTTGCGGAGCTGGAGGAGGCGCGAGAACGCGAAGCCGAGATGGCCGTCATCCGGGAGCGCATGCGTTTCGCCAGTGATCTGCACGATATCCAGGGCCACACGCTGCATGTGGTGAAGCTGAAGATCGCGCTGGCCCAGAAGCTGGTGCACAGCGACGCCGAACGGGTGGAGCAGGAGCTGCGCGAGGTGCATGCCCTGGTCAGTGACACCATCACCCAGACCAAGGAGCTCGCCTACGCGCAGCGGCGGCTCAACCTGTCCGCGGAGCTGGAGAACGCGAAGAACCTCTTCGAGGCCGCGGGCATCCGGGTGCGCGTCGACCGTGAGGCCGAGGTCGACGCGTACACGGGCGAGCTGCTCGGCCAGGTCCTGCGGGAGACGACGACCAACATCCTGCGGCACGCGCAAGCCGAGCAGGTGCGCATCACCCTGTCGGAGTCGGGCATCGCGATCGTCAACGACGGCGCGCGGGAGGCTCCGCCGCCCGAACTGCGGGGGCTCGCCACGCTCAGGGAACGAGTGATGAGCAACGGAGGCGAACTGACGGTGGAGCAGAAAGACGGGCGTTTCCTGACGGCCGCGGCGTTCCCGCACGGCCGTTCGGACACTGCCCTCTGAGAAGGGGAAGGACGATCGATGACCACCGTGGTACTCGCCGACGACGAGGCGCTGCTGCGCAAGGCGCTGGCGGCGTTGCTCCCTCTCGAAGGCGAGATCACCGTGCTCGCCGAAGCGGAAGAGGGTGAGGCGGCCGTCCAGGCCACGCTGCGACACCTGCCCGACGTGCTCGTCATCGATCTGGAGATGCCCGGTATGGATGGACTCGCTGCCGTCGCGGAGATCCGCCGTGCACGGCCGGAGCAGGTGATCCTCATGCTGACCCGCCATGCCAGGCCCGGAGTGCTGCGCAAGGCACTGAAACTCGGGGTACAGGGCTTCGTCAGCAAGTCCGCGGAACCGGCGCACATCGTCTCGGTCATCGCGACCTTGCACGAGGGCAAGCGATGGATCGACCCGGACGTCTCCGCCCTCGCAGTCATCGACGACTGCCCGCTCACCGACCGCGAGATCGACGTGCTGCGAGCGACCCGCGACGGCTACTCGGTCGCCGTCATCGCCACCCGACTCCACCTGGCGGAGGGCACGGTGCGCAACTACCTCTCGAACGCGATGCAGAAGACCCAGACCCGGACCCGGCACGAAGCGGCACGGTACGCGCGTGAGCACGACTGGCTGTGAGCGCCGATGGCGGGGAATGACGTCGAGGTCCGTCCGGTCGTTCCGGCTGATGATCGCGGTTCTGGACCCTGCGCGGCGACTTCTCCCCGTCCCGGGGATCATCCGTCTCACGGCTCACACGAGGAGATCGGCACCACGACACCCGAAAGCTGGCCGCGTAGAGGATGCTCGGCTATGGGCACACCTGCCCTGAACAGGCCCTCCGTCGATCAGATCGGCGTGCGGCTGGGCGGCCATCGGTGACAGTCGTACTCGCCTGGAACAACGTCCGGACCAATCGCACGGGCTTTGCCGCTTCGTTCGCGGCGGTGCTCCTGGCCGTGATGCTGGTGGCCGGCAGCGGCCTGGTGGTCGCCGGCGCCGGAGCGCGCGACGAGCTGAACGGCGTCATGGGGTTGCTGGTGCTGTCGGCCGCGGTGTCGGGGTTCGTGTCGGTCTTCGTGGTCGCGGGCATGGCAGGTTGTACGGAGTCCCTGTTCTATTCGCGCGTCCGGTTACCGCTGCTCGCGGTGCGTGAAAGACCAGGCGCAGCATGAAGGTATCCAGTGTGGACAGGTCAGTGCGGTCCCAGTCGAACAGCTCAACCCCATCACTCCAACGGATCCGCAGAGCGTAAGTAATTTGCCTGTCCCGGCAGCGGTCATCACTGCGCTTCGCAACGGCCCCCTTCTTGCCCTCCTGGTCTTTCAATCGAGCTGCCATTCGCCTTTCTGCTGTTGGAACATGACCCCGAACTGCAGCTTCGCGGGCTTAGCACTGCTGGGAACTGTGAACACGATGACGCCCTTACGAGAGTCACCTGGGGATACCGTGATCGATCCGCTAAAGGAGACACCTTCGGTGATGGGGGCCAACGTAGTGCGATGCTGCTGACCTTCGGCGTCGATCAGGTCAGCGCCGAACATCGGAGAGTCGGTGTAGACCTGTTGACCGACGTTCTTGAGAGTGAGTTCGACGGCAACGTACCGGGTGCCGGCATCGGGCTGGAGAAACTGGTTGTTCGAGGTCGCGTTGTCAATGACCCGATTAAGGGTGACAGCGACCTGGACGCCGGGCTCTCGCCCCTTGACGGTGATGGTCTCGCCGACCTTGGCGACCTGGCCCTGCTCAGTAGGCGGTTCCTGAGACTGCTGGACTTCTGTGGGCTGAGTGGTTTGTGTGGTCGCCGCGGGGGCTGAGGTATCAGCAGGCTGCGCTTGGTCGGGGGCAGAGCGCAGCCGCTCATCGGCAATCGTGGTGGTGTTGCTGCCGAGGGCAGTCACAGTTGCCACGCAGCTGCCGAGTAGCAGGAGCGGGATGCCGATGACCAGCATGATGATCAGCCCGGTGTTGTTCTTCCGCGGCGGCGGTGGGGGTGGCGGGTAGCCGAGGCGTGGCTGATAGTCCCCGTAGGGCTGCTGCTGTGGGAGATGCCCTTGCGGTACGTGCGGTGTACGGCCATAGGGCTGCTGAGGGTGCTGGCCGTGCGGCGGCTGTGAGCCCTGCGGGGGATACGTCACGACTTCTCCAGAGTTCTGGCGGTGCGTGGGAGACGCGTGGCACCTGCATCTGGATTGCCGCGTGACCGGATCCGGCCACTCTTGCATCTGGATGCCGCATGGGAACGGATCTGCCTATGTGACATCAAGGTCTCAGTGCTCCAGCATGGCCACTTGTAGGTGGTCGACTGGCTGACTACCTATAAGAGCCGGCGGATTGAGAGGCCGTCCCATAGCTCAGCGGAGGAGGCGCTGTACAGCAGCCGATACGGCAACGCTGCCGTTCACGATCACACGGTACCGACCCGCAACCACCGCCTGAGCAGGGTGGAACGCCGCTGACCAGGCATCTGACCTTTCCGCGGATCAGAAGGTTGGTGAGACCTTGCCCCTGACCACAGCACCTGAACAGCCCGAACGCCCCGAGCCGATCATGGCCGGGGAGTTCCATCTGGTGTGACGGCAACCCGACTGCTTGTTCGGGCTGCCTAGCTGCTTCGGAGGAGTCGCGCTTTCAGCCGTGAGGTTTGGTAGGTATCTGAGTGGGACGCGAGCTCTCGTTTGAGACGCCGGTTCTACCGGCGGTGTGTTTTGACGAGATCGGCGAACAGGGCGATCGTGCGGTGCTGATCCTCGGGAAGTCCGACGGGGAAGATGATCAGCTCGGTGGCCCCGGCATCGGCGAAGCGGCCTACCGTTTCTTCCACAGGGGTCTCGTCGCCGGCGACCAGGGTGTCGTCCGGTCCTGTGGAGCCCTGCCGATCGAGCAAGGCGCGGAAGGTGGGCAGGGCCGCGTCGTCCACATCGTGAGCGCGCCGTCGGCTCGCTCGCCGGCGAGGGCGAGCATGCGAGGCCCGTTCGCGGCGAGCAGGAGGGAAGGCGGGTCCACCTCTGGGGTGGCGACGCCGCCGACCGCTGTGATCGACGGACCGCGGACCTCTACCTCCTGCCCCGCAGGACGGGGCGGAGGACGTCCAGTATTTCTTGGGTGTGCCGTACGGGGGGCTGCCAGGTCAGCCCGTACCTGCCTTCGACGACCGGTGCGTGGCTCGGACCTATGCCGAGGGTCAGCCGCCCACCGGTTGCGGCGTGTGCGGTCAGCGCCTGGGCGGCCAGGGCGAGAGGATGTCGCGGGTAGGTCCCCACGACGGACGTGGCCAGTTCGATGTCCGGTGCGCGGTCGCCCAGTGCGGCGAACACCGTCAGTGGATCCCATCCGCCGTGCTCACCGAGCCAGAAGCGAGAGAAGCCGTTCGCCGCTGCGCGCTCGATCTCGGTCAGGAGCTCCGGGATGGGCGCGGCACCATAGCTCGACAGTCCGATTTCCATGCGGTCAGTTCCTCAGGCTCGCGTGGCATGAACAGTGATCAGGCGTTTCGTGGTCAGGACTTCCGGTGGCGACGCGGCGACTGCTTCGGCGGTCAACGCTCCCTCGTTTGACCTTGCCGCTGTTCCGTGCCGTCAGCACGAACAACTCCTCGCCGTCTACGACGAACGCGCCCGGGGTGGGGACGGCCTGGCCGTTCTTGCGGAAGGTGACCAGACTGATGTGCCGACCGGTCTCGTTGAGCCAGGTCATGCCGCCCCCGCCGTCATGGCGAAGTTCGCGGGAGGGACCTGTGCATCCGCGGCTCTTGTGGGGGCGCGTCGGCCGTGTCTGGCGTGGCTGGGCCGGTCCGGATCGTCGGGTAGGCGCGGTGCGTCAAACGGTGTCACTCGGTGATCTTTGAGGGTTTGAGGAAATGTCCCTGTGCGCCTGGAAGAGGTCCGCGCCGGACTCATCGACCGGTAGCGGATGTCACCGGCGCCATGTTGAATAAACCGACCTCTGGATTCTGTTGATCAGACGAATCCCTCGGCAACGAGCCGTGCGCCGTGTTCGTCGATAACGTGCCGCTGACCCGATCCCTCAACGACGCGACACCAGCTTTCCACGGTCAGTTCGGCTTGCTCCAGTCGATAGCTGAAACCGCCATGCATGCCGGGGACGGCAAACCAGCAGGCTGGGTTCCGTTGCTCGGTGAGTGTTTCCAGCTCGGGAAGTCGCAACTGCTGACAGGTGATCAGATCGCCGGCGCGGTCGTGAATCAGCGTGTGAAAATGCCGTTGGATCGACCTCATGGTCTCGACCGGCAGCCGGTGGCGGATAACTGGCGTAAGCGGTACCAGGAGATGATGGTGTCCCATGCGATCAGCGATGTCGACCGCCTGCTCTCCTTGAGCCGTGCGCAGCATGCGCCAGGCGCCGCCTGCGACCAACTGGTGGGCGATGTCGGCGTCAGCGCCGTGCCGGGCGACCTGGTGAAGTGGGGCGTATCCGCTGCTGCCGCCGACTCTGCCGCCGTTGATCCAGTCGGGGCGCGCTTCGAGCAGATCGAAGACCGTAGACCAGTCACCGTCACGTGCCGCGTCGGCCAGCTTGTCGCGTCCCTCGATCACCCGGTCGCTGTAACTCGACCGCTGAGTGACGCCGTCCCAAGTCGAAACCTCGTCCTGCCCCATGCGGCACCTATCTGCTTGGCCACCGGAGATACACCAAGCAGTGTGCCAGGACAGGTACACCACCCCTGCTCTGTTCCGTGGGAGTGCCGGCGGTCAGGGTGGTGCTGTGCGATTGGTTGTGGGGCGGATCACTCGCGAGCGGGGGGCTGGTCCGGGCCGCGGCCGCGATCCGGCGTATCGCGGCCGAGTCCTCCTGGCGATCCGTCTGGTGGTCAAGGCCGGGAGGATGGGGAGGTCGTCAGTCGGTTCAGGTGGTAGTGCACGGTTTCGAGTGCGCTTTCGGGGGCGCATATGTCGAGCAGGAGGTCTGAGGCCAGCCCTTCGATCATGGCGAGGAGTGCGACGGACTCGTGTCCGGCGTCGAGTCCGGCCTTGATCTCCCCGTCTCGCTGCGCCTGGATGATCAACTCGGTCACCCGGTCGTGCAGCAAGGAGTGGCCCTCCCGTAGTACCTCGGTCAGTTCGGGAGCGTCGACGGCCCGTGCGACGAAAGCCTGACCGGCGCGGCGCTCGGCGCGGCGGCGCTCGTCCAGCGGGAGCATCTCGGCCGCCATCAAGAACAGGAAGTCCCGTACCCGGAACCTGTCCAGGTCGCAGAGCCGGGACATGATCCGCGCGGTGACGTGCTCGCCCAGATACCCGACCACGTACCGGAGCATTTCGTCCTTGCTGCCGAAGTAGTGCTGCACGGAGCCGAGTGAGACGCCCGCCTCGACCGCGACGTCGCGCAGCGTTGCCCGGTCCAGCCCGTCGCGGCCCGCGATGCGCAGCACGGCCTCGGCGATGTGCCGGCGCCGCTCGTCATGGTCGACCTTCTTCGGCATGACCTTCCTTTCCCATACACATGTATTATAATACACCGGTATGGCAACCTTGGCATTCTTCGCCCCGGCCGCGGCGGGGCACGTCAACCCCACCCTGGGCCTGGCCGCCGAGCTCGTCCGGCGAGGCCACCGCGTCACCTACGCCATCACGAAGGACTTCGCGGCCCGGGTCGCCGAGACCGGAGCCGAAGTGGTGCCCATAACCTCGACCTGGGAGTCGCGCGAAGACATGCGGGCGCCGCAGATGCACGGTAAGGAGCTCGTCCGCGCCTCCCGTCTGCTGCTGGCGGAGACCAGGACGATGCTGGCACAGGTCTCCCAGGGGACGCGTCCAGACCTGGTGGTGCACGACGGGACGCTCGGCTGGTGGGGGCGGATCATGGCCAGGCGCTGGCAGGTGCCCTCGGTGGAGATCTGGCCGAACCTGGTCAGCAACGACCACTGGTCGATGGGCGCGAAATACACCACCCTCAACCCCGTCAGTCCGCGTTTCCTGCTCTTCGCCATGCGGATGGCTCTCTTCCTGCGCAAGGAGGGGATCACCGATGTCCCGGGCTTCATGCGCGGCGACGGGGCCGGGCTGCGGCTGGTGATGCTGCCGCGTGCCTTCCAGTACGCCGGTGAGACGTTCGGCAGCGGCTACAGGTTCGTCGGTCCCGCGCTGACCGAGCGGGCCTACCAGGGGAGATGGAGGCCGTCGGGCGATCTTCCCGTGGTGCTGGTCTCCCTCGGCACCGGTTACAACGATCGTCCCGGGTTCTACCGCACGGTGCTGCGCGCGGTGGCGGATCGGCCTTGGCAGGTCGTGCTGGCGGTGGGGCCGGTGGACCCTGCGGAGCTGGGTCCGATCCCGTCCAACGTGCAGGTGCACGGACACGCGCCGCAACTGGCGGTGTTGCGCCACGCGCGCGCGTTCGTGACCCATGCGGGGATGGGCAGCACGATGGAGAGCCTGCACTTCGGGGTGCCGATGGTGGCCGTGCCGCAGATGGCCGAGCAGCGGGCCAACGCCGACCGTATCGCCGAACTCGGACTCGGCAGAGTGCTGCGGCCCGAGGAGGTCACCGACTCCACGCTGTGGGAGGCGGTGGAGGACGTCGCGTCGCGCGAACACATGCGCGAGCGTCTGAGCTGGATGCGCGGCGAACTGGCCGCGGCGGGCGGCGCCAGGGCGGCGGCGGACGCGGTGGAGCAACTGCTCGCCGGAGCGTGAGAAACGGTGATCTGGTGACGCTGAAAGCGACGTCCTCGTCTCGATCTCCCAGTGATGGCAGTCGCGGCGCGGCAGAGGCACTCGCGAGAGCGAAAGGACAATCGGTGCACGAGGCACTGGGCGGGACGGAGTTCCGGCTGCTTGGGCCCGTCGGGATCTGGGCGGGAGACAAACTGACCGGGCCTTCCACGGCTCAGCAGCGTTCGGTGCTCGCGACATTGCTGCTGCATCCCGGCCAGGTGGTCTCCCTGGACCGGCTGGTGGAGACGGTGTGGGGGCGGCAGCCGCCGATGTCGGCGCGCAACGCCGTTCACGGATACGTGTCGAAGCTACGACGACTCCTCGTCGCCGTGCCGGACACCGAACTGGCCACGTCGCCCCCGGGCTACCGGCTGGAACTCGATCCGCTGCGGGTGGATCTGTACCGGTTCCGTGACCTGGTCGGTCAAGCCGGGGCGAGCCGGCCGGAAGAGGCCCGTGGGCTGCTCCGGCAGGCACTGCGGCTGTGGCGCGGGGCGCCGCTGGCGAATGTGGCGGGCGATTGGCTGCAGGACACGTTCGGAGCGGCATTGCGGGACGAGCGTCTGACCACTCTGGAGGAGCGCATCGCGGCCGACCTGCGATGCGGTCGTCACCGGGAACCGCTGGCCGAGCTGCCGATGTTGCTGAGCGAGGACCCGCTGCGCGAGCGGCTGGTCTATCTGCTGATGACGGCGTTGCACCAGGACGGCAGGCGTGCCGCCGCGCTGGAGGTCTACCGTGACGCCCGGGCCAGACTGGTCGAGGAGCTCGGGATCGAGCCGGGTGTCGAGCTGCGGAACCTCCACCAGCAGATCCTCGAAGCGGACTCAGTCGCGGCGCAGTGGGCGTACGGGAGCCCGGAGCACGCCCCTCCGGTGCCCGCCGAGTTGCCGGCGGACGTGGCGACCTTCACCGGACGTTTCGCCGAGGTGGCCTGCCTGACCGGCTTGCTCGACGCGGACGGGCAGGCCCGGAGGAGGATCTGCCAGATCAGCGGGACGGGCGGGATCGGCAAGTCCGCCCTGGCCATTCACGTGGCACACGCCGTCGCCGATCGTTTCCCCGACGGGCAGCTGTACGTGAACCTGCAGGGCGCTACCCCGGAGGTCGATCCCGTCACGCCGCTGGCGGCGCTCGGCCGGTTCCTGCGCTCGCTCGGCGTGGCCGACTCGGCCGTGCCCGCGGACGTGGAGGAGGCCGCCGGCCGGTTCCGTTCCCTGACCGACGGCAGGAGGTTGCTCGTCGTGCTGGACAACGCCCGCGACGCGGCGCAGGTTCGGCCGCTGCTGCCCGGCAGCTCCACCTGCGCTGTGCTGGTGACCAGCCGCAGGATGCTCACCTCGCTGGAGGACGCGAGCCAGGTCCCGCTCGATGTGCTCACTGACGTGGAGGGACTGACCCTGCTCAGCGGCGTGACCGGTGCCGGAAGGATCGCCACCGACCCCGCCGCGGCGGCGGAGGTCGTCCGGCTCTGCGGGGGTCTGCCACTTGCCCTGTGCTTGGCCGGGGCCCGGCTGAGCGCCCGGCCCAACTGGCCGGTGTCGACGCTGGCGCGCCGGCTGGCCACCGCGCGGCGCCGCCTCGACGAGTTGCGAGCGGACGATCGCGCGGTGCGCGCGAGCTTCCAGGGCAGCTACCAAGACTTGCCGGCCAGCTCGCACGGTGCCGCGGCGGCACGAATGTTCCGATTACTGGGCCTGCTGGACGGCCCGGACCTCGGCCTTCCCGCGGCCGCCGCGCTGGCGGGCCTCCCCGACGAACAGGCCCGGGATCTCCTTGACCACCTGGTCGACGCCCAACTGGTGGAGAACCACACGCCGGACAGATATCGCCTGCATGACCTGCTTCGGCTGTTCGCCCGTGAACAGGCGAACGAGGAGGAAACGAGTACGGCTCAGCAGCAGGCCGTGGAGCGTGTCCTGCACTGTTATCTCGCGACCGCGCGTACCGCCGTCGACAGGGTGAAAGGAAGCGGCTCATGGCGTACCGCCGTCGGCCCGCGGGCGCTCACCCATCCAGGGGCGACGTTGAAGACGAGTGAGGACCTGCACGCCTGGATCGATGCCGAGGAGGACAACGTGCTGGCGGTCGTCGGCCAGGTCGCGCGCACCTCCGCCGCCGGCCTCGCGGTCGCGCTGGCCATGAGCTTCACCGTCTCGCTGTACGAGAGGGGCCACTGGCTCAAGCAGCTCGCCCTCTGCGAGCTCTCCTTACGGGCCGCCGAATGCACTGAGGATCGACTTCTCCTGGCGCACATGCACGGTGACCTCGGCTGGACGCAGATCTGCACCGGTAGGACGGCCGAGGGAATCGTCCTTCTCCACCATTCGCTCGCCGCCTATCAGGAGTACGGCCACCCTCCCCGCGAGGCGGCCCTGCTGGATCAGATAGGCATCGCCCATCGCGCGTCGGGCCGCTTCGAAAAGGCCATCGAATATCATTTGCGGGCACTGCGCACCGCACGCGAGGCAGGAGATGACGGTCCTTGGCGTGAAGGAGTGATTCTCACGCACCTCGGTCTGGCGTACCAGCACGCGGGGAGGTTCGAGGAGGCCATCGATCTGCACACGCGGGCGATGACGATCTTCCAGGAGTTCGGGGTGACCGTCGACAGCGTTTGTGTTCGGATACACCTCGGCGAGGCGTACCGGCTGGCGGGAAGGCCGGACGAGGCCGTGTGGCACATCCGGCAGGCCCTGACGCTCTACCGAGCCGACGGCCACGTGGCCGACTACCGGGAAGCGGAGATCTCCTGGGGGCTCGGGCTCGCGCTCCACGATCTCGGCGAGTTGGAGGAGGCGCGGCGATTCCGGCGGCGATCGGCTGCCATTCTGCATCGCCTCGGCCTGGTCACCGGCGAGGAGAAGCAAGCCATGGAGACCACCGCGGAACACAACACTCCGAAAGTGATCCAACGGCAGCTCTGACATCGGAGCGCCGACGCCGCCGTCAGAACCACGCCGGCCAGGACCACCGGAAGCGTCAACGGTGACCGCCGATCCACCGCGCCCGGGTGCGGGCGACGAACCCGCCCTATGTGATACGGATCACAACAGTGCGACGGCCTTGTCCATGGCGGGGTCACGTCCGGCGGACAGATCCCCGGCGGTCAACGGTACGAAGTGATCGGGCGGCACGCCGATGCCGTTGATCCTTTCGCGGTCCGGGCCGAGACCGACCTCGGTGGCGATGCTCACGGTCGTGTTGTCATCGAGCGCGTACCGGTGGGCGACCCCCGACACCATGCCCGAGGTACGGGCGCCGATCACCGGGCCGAGTTCCAGGCCCTTGACGGCGCTGGTGAACGCGTCGCACGACGAGGCGCAACCCCCGTCGGTCAGCACCGCCACGGGCAGGCCCAGCAGCGGGACGCTGTCGTCGGTCCGCTGCGGGGTACAGGTCTCGCCGACGTCACACCGGTAGCCCCAGATCCTGCCGTGAGCCAGCGCCCCGAGCAGCCGCGGGACCTCGGCGGCCCGGCCCCCGATGTTGCCGCGGACGTCCAGCACGACGCCGCGCAGCGTGGCCTGCTCGCGGAGTTCGGCGATGGCCGCCAGGACTTGGTCGGCGGACCCGGAGCCGAAGGTGTTCATCCGGACGGCGGCGATGTCGCCGTCCACCAACTGGGCGCTGACCGTTCTGGTCGCCGGTGTGAACGTCTCCGGCCGCAGAGTGACCGTCCAGGTCCGGCCGGTCGCGGGACGGCGTAGCGAGAGCCGGACCGGGGCGTCGTCGCCCGCGCGGGGGGAGAGCATCCGCAACGCGCCGACGGACACCACGCTGTCCGCGAACGGGGGAGCGCCGTTGACGGCCTCGATGACGTCACCGGGGCGCAGGTGTTGCGCGGCGGCCGGTCCGCCGGTGACCGCGGTGATGTGCAGTGGTCCCCGCGCCCGCTGCGGAGAATGCTGGGCCAGATAGGACGAGGACGAGGCGGTGAACCCCAGCCCGTAGGACGTGCCGGGCTCGCTGGGCGAGGACATGCCGCGCGTCCAGCGGACGTGATTGTCGTGCAGGCCGCCGATCATGCTGTCGATGGCGGCGCCGGCCACCGCCTGGCGTACCCGGTCGTCGGGCAACCGGGAGGTGATGCGCTCATAGGCCGCGGCGAACGTGCCCCAGTCGGCGGCGCGGTCGCCTGCCAGCGGCGGCATCACGGCGTCCGCCTGGTCGATGCCGCGTCCCTCCAGCTCGGTGGTCAGGCCCGCGAACGCGGCGGCCAGCAGGTCGCGATTGTCGAGCCTGGCACGGGCGAAGTAGTGGTCCAGGAGACAGTTGTAGACCTGCCCGACGGTGCTGACCTTTGTGGCCGTCGGCGGCGGGAGACTGGGAGCGCTGGTCTGGACGCAGGGCTGGGGATCCCGCCCTGTGGCGTCCGCGCTGCCGACGGCGACGCTCAGCAGCAGCGTGCTCGCGCACATCACCACCGCCCCGCGCCATATTGACGAACATTTCCGCATGTGAAGCCCCTTCAACCAGTGGAAATCATCCTGTCTGCGAAAGGCGATCGAACACTAGGCGCTGTTTCCCGGGCGTTTCCGTTGCGAGGCCGACAGGCTCGGACGGGCGAGTCTGCGGTGCCATCGCAAAACCTCTGAGGGTGGGCGGTGCAAGGCTTTCAGTGGCATTTCAGCAGCACTTAAGGGGCCATTCCTATGATGAGCGTGCACAAATCATCAGCGCGAACTCGTCTTGCGCTTCATCGAGAGAGAAGGTTCATGCGACTCAGGTTGAGAAGCATCGCCGTGGCCGGCACCGTGGCTGCCGCCATGCTCGGACTCACCGCTCAGAGCGCCATGGCGGCGAGTGCGGGAATCTCGAAGTCGGTAAGCCCCGGCTGCAGGGCGACCGTCACGCTCAACGACACCACGTCAAAGGCCAGCGTGACCGGGAAGCTGACCGTGGGCTGTTCCACCGGCACGGTATTGGTGACACCCTATATCAGCATTTTTCGCGATGGCAGTCGAGTGGTCGACTCGAAAAGTCCGGGGCTTCGGCAGCTCGGTCCCGGCGACGCGGTCAACTACACCGTCCACACCGCTGACGCGGCCGGCACGCAATGCTACAAAGCTCGACTTTTCGTTCTCGTCGTCACCCCCCTTGGTGAGGTGGACGGGAGCGTCACGATGGATACGGTCTGCGTGAACACCTGAGTTTTCTCTTCGAGTGATTCGACCCGGGGTCCGGGCGGGGCCGTCGATATCCGAACGCTCTGAGGGGTGGAGCCCGGGGCGAATCCTCGTCGCCACATCGGTATTCGGCTGTGGCTATTTCGGCGGCACCCACGCGCCGCATGTCGCGCTTCTCAAACCGATCCCTGAGCTCACTGCGTGGGCGAGCAGCGGGCGAAACGGTGACGTAGCGCGAACAGTGGACGACGTGGAGCGACCTTCTGGGGAGTGGCCCCCGAGGACGTGGAGTCGGCGGCTCGCGCAGACCAGCGGTGATATCGCGACAAAGGCTGACATACAGACCACCGCCCGAGTTCGATTTCGGTAGTTTGAAGAGCTCTGAACCACCGATATCGCAACAGAAGGGGCCAACGTGGTCGACGACCCCGGTTTGAAGGCGCTGGGCGAGGCCGCTCGTCTCTCCCCGGACAACCTGCCCCTGCGTCGGCACCTGGCCGAGCAGCTACTGAACAAGGGGTATCTGGCCGATGCGGAGGCCGAGTTCCGCGCCGCGCTCGTGCTCGCGCCCAAGGACCCGGACATCATGGCCGGGCTGGCCGAGGCATTCGTCCGGCAGAGCTCGCACGGGGAGGCGCTGTCTGCGCTGGAGCCGCTGCTCGCCGTGGGCGGATACCCGCCGCGCGTGGGGGTGCTGGCGGCCCGCGCCCTGCTGGGCGAGGGGAGCGTGCACAAGGCGGCCTACCGCTACCACGAGGCGGTCTCGCGTGACCCGTCCGTCGCGGACGCCGACCTGGCGGCCCGCCTGGTGATCCCGCTACCTGCCGCCACCGCGCCATCCGCGCCACCCGCCGCCACCGCGCCATCCGCGCCATCCGTGTCGCCCGCGCCGCCGCCCCAGCCCGCCGGGTCCACGTACCTGGGGCCTTCCTCGGCCACCCACGAGCGGTCCACCGCGGAGGTCGAGCGGTCGGCCTTCAGTTTCGCCGACGTCGCCGGGATGGACGAGGTCAAGGAGGCGCTCCGGGTCAAGCTGCTGCTGCCCGTCCAGCAGCCCGAGCTGTTCGCCGCCTTCGGCAAGCGCGCCGGCGGCGGTGTCCTGCTGTACGGGCCGCCGGGAGTCGGGAAGACGCACCTGGCCAGGGCTGCCGCCGGCGAGCTCGGCGCGGCGTTCGTGAGCGTCGGGCTGGCCGACATTCTCGACATGTACATCGGCTCCAGCGAGCGGAACCTGCGCGCCACGTTCGACCTGGCCCGCCGCCACCGGCCCTGCGTGCTGTTCTTCGACGAGGTGGACGCGCTGGCCGCGCGCCGTTCCGACATGCGGCAGGCGCACAGCCGGCAGCTCGTCAACCAGTTCCTGTCGGAGCTGGACGGTGTCGACCAGAGCGCGAACGAGGGCGTCCTGGTGCTCGCAGCCACGAACGCGCCCTGGTACATCGACGTGGCGTTCCGCCGTCCTGGCCGGTTCGACCAGCTCGTCTTCGTACCGCCGCCGGACGCGGAGGCACGCGCGGCGATCCTGCGCATCCTGTGCCGCGACAAGCCGCTGGCGGAGGTCGACTTCGGCGCCGTGGCCAAGGTCACCGACCAGTTCGTCGGCGCCGACCTCAAGGGGCTGGTGGACCGGGCGGTCGAGATCAAACTGCAGGAGTCGATCCGCGCGGGCCGGCCGATCCCGCTGTCCACCCGCGACCTGCTGGCCGCGGCCAAGGCGGCCAGGCCCACGGCGGTACGCGAATGGATGGCCACCGCGCGCAATTATGTGATGCACGCCAACGAGTCGGGCGCCTGGGACGAGCTCATGCCCTGGATCCAGCGCAAATGGTGAAGACAGACGACCCGTTGGCGCGGGCACGGCTGTTACTGCAGATGGGCCGCCCTGCGGACGCCGAACGCGAGCTGCGCGGCCTCCTCACCGAGCAGCCCCAGCACGTCGGCGCGCACGCGCTGCTGGGCTTGGCGCTGGTCCAGCAGGGCCGTACGGGCGAGGCACTGGAGGAGTCGCGCGAAGCGGTGGGGCTCGCGCCCGACAACTGGATGCCGCACTACCTGTCCGGCCAGGTGTACTACCTGGCAGGGCTGATCGAGGAGGCCGCCCGCGCGACCGCCGCCGGCATCGCCCTCCACCCCGAGTACGCCCCTTCCTGGGAGCTGCTGGCGCGCGTCCACATGATGCGGCGCAACTGGGTCCAGATGGCCGAGTGCGCCGGCCGCGGCCTCGGGCTGGAGCCGCAGGACGCCGACCTGGCCGCCCTGCTGGCGATCGCGCTGACCATGCTCGGCCGGCACGAGCAGGCCAGGGCCGCCGCCGCCCAGGCCGTGAGCAACGACCCGGAGAGCACGCGGGCGCACTGGGCCTACGGCCGCGCCGCGCTGGCCGCCGGTGACCCGAGGACCGCCGCCGAGTCCTTCCGCGAGGTGCTCCGCCTGGACCCGGGCTTCGAAGCGGCCAGGGACCATCTGGTGTTCGCGTTGAAGGAGCGCAATCCGGTCCACCGGACGCTGTCGCGGCTGCGGCGGCGGTTCGTGGGCGGCTGGCGGCTGGTGTTCCTGCTGCCCGCGCTGCCACCGGTCATCCTGGTGTTCGTGATCATCGCGCTGCTGCACTGGGCGGCGTGGATCGCCGAGTCCTGGACCACGCTCCGCCTGGCCAGGGCCAAGGCCACCCGGCTGCTGTTCGAGGGCGCCGCGGCCCGGGTGTCCATGCTCTGCCTGGGCCTGTTGGCGGCGGGCGCGACCCTGCTCGGCCTGGGCGTCGGGCTCGGCCAGGAGGCGGTCGGGTTGGCCGGGGCGGCGACCATGGCGCTGATCACCCCCGTCCAGGAGGCCGCCCACACCGGTTCCCCGGTCGGCCGGCGCATCCTGTACGGCTGGGCGATCCTCCTCGCGATGACGGCCCTCGGCGCGGTGGTCACGTCCGCCTTCTCTCCGGCCCTCCTCGCGACCTACGCCGCGCTGGCCACGATCTGGATCGCGGCGGGCGTACGGAAGATCTTCCGCCCCCGTCGGGAGGTCTAGGACGCGGCCGGCCTCGCGGGCCACCGCTCGTGCACCCGCCCCACCTCGCCCGGCCACCACCGCGACCTCGGTGCAGATCGGCGGGCGTCCAACGCGCCGAGGTCGCGCAGGTGTCTTCCGGTCGGGAGACGGGCCGGGCGGAGGACGGACGACGACGTTCCGAGCTTTCTGGAAGTTTTCGTTATCCAGTCGCGACCTGGGGGTCTCCTATGTGGCGGCGCGAGTCAGTGCCGCCGGACGTCCCCTTCAGGACTTCCCGACAGGACAAGGACTCCATTCACCATGAGCACAACCGCCTCGCGCGGCATCCGAGCCCGACGCGCGTCCGCTGTACGTCAGGTCCGCAGACTGGCGCTGGCCGGTGTTCTCACCGGCCTCCTGGGCACCTCCATACTGAGCGCCACCTCCCCGGCCGCCGCGGCCGAGGTGCCCCTCTCGCAGGGCCGTAACGCCATCGCCTCCTCGGCGGAGCGCGGTGACCTGTCAGCTGCGGCCGCCGTCGACGGCAAGACCGGCACCCGCTGGTCCAGCAAGTTCAGCGACCCGCAGTGGCTCGCGGTGGACCTCGGCAGGTCCACCGCCATCAAGAAGATCGTCATGAACTGGCAGGACGCCTACGCCACGGCGTTCCGGATCCAGACCGCCACCGGCAGCAACGGCCCCTGGAAGACGGTGTACAGCACCACGGCGGGCAAGGGCGGCGTCCAGACCGTCAACGTGTCGGCCACCGGCCGGTACGTGCGGCTCTACGCCACCAAGCGGTCCGGCCGGTACGGCGTCTCGCTGTGGGAGTTCCAGGTCTTCGGCACCGGCTCGGGCACGTCAACCCCGACCCCGACCCCGACCAAGCCGACGCCCACCGCCACCCCGACCAAGCCGACGCCCAGCGCGACCCCCACCAAGCCGACGCCCAGCGCGACCCCCACCAAGCCGACGCCCAGCGCGACCCCGACCACCGGCACGCCTACCGCCGGCTGGGTGCCGGTGAACCAGGCCGAGTGGAAGAAGGCCCTGGACGCGTACAACAAGGTCGCACCCGAAACGGTCCCCGCGGGAATCGTGCGCGTCCCTGAGTTCCAAACCAACTGCACGGTGTCCAACCAGGCCAAGGACGACCCGATCGTGCTGCCCGGCTTGCCTGGCGCCTCCCACATGCACACCTTCTTCGGCCCGAAGGTGACGGCGACCACCACGCCGGCAGACCTGCTCGCGAGTTCCACGACCTGCGACGCGCCTGGGGACAACAGCGCCTACTGGGTGCCGCAACTGTTGCGTAACGGCAAGGCGGTTCCGATCAAGAACTTCCGCGTGTACTACGGCGCCCGGCTCAAGGACCCGTCGGAGGTCGTGCCGTTCCCGCCGGGTCTGGTCGCTGTGCAGGGCGATGCGAAGCGGAACGTGGCGACGCCGAAGGGTGCCCCCGGCCAGTTCTGGTGCGCCGGCAGCGCGGAGATCGGCCGCAGCGCCGACGGCAACTGGCCTGTCTGCGCACAGGGCGGCAACCTGATCTACCAGCTGATGTTCCAGGACTGCTGGGACGGCAAGCACATCGATTCGCCTGACCACAAGTCGCACATGGGGCCGATGAAGGACGGCCGGTGCTCCGGTGCCTATCCGGTCGCGGTCCCCAACATCTCGCTCATGGTCGGCTACGACTCCCTCGGCGGTGACGGCCTGGCGCTGTCGTCGGGCATGCCGTCCTCGATGCACGGGGACTTCATGAACGCGTGGAAGCCGGAGAAGCTCGGCGCGCTCGTGAAGGTCTGCATCAACGCACGCGCCAAGTGCGGCACCACGCCGGGCTGGGGCCGCTGACCGATCCCCGCCGCCGCGCGTACCGTGCCGGTGATCCCGCGTCTCGCGGGGCTCTCGGCACGGTACGCGCGGCCGTTCACCGTATGAGCCGCCCGGGAAACGATCACAACAGCTCGCTCAGGCGGGGACGGACTCCTGGTCGGCATCGTGAAAGGGGGGATAGCTCTCGCCGGCCATTCGATCGGCCGCATCGATGTAGTCGGCAAGGGCGTCGCGGGATTGGGCGAGCCTGTGCATCTGATCGTCCAGTCGCTGCAGCCGTGACCGCATCGCGGCCAGCAACTCGGGACATCCGAGCAGCTCCGGGGCCTCTCCGATCGCACACGGCAGCAGGTATGCGATGTCCTCAGAGGACAAACCGGCGCCGAGCAGGTGCCGGATCTGCTTCACCCGCAGCACGGCTTTCTCGTCGTACTCGCGGTAACCGTTCGCGCCCCGGTCCGCCTCCAGCAGGCCCTGGGCTTCGTAGTAGCGCAGCTGATGGGCGTTCACGCCCGTCCGGCGACTTAATTCTCCGATCAGCATCGAACCCTCACTTGACCTTCACACCGGTATCAACGTTGACGATGCTGCCATGAACAGCAAAATCGATACACCCGTGACAGTCATCGGACTCGGACTCATGGGCCGGGCACTCGCCGGCGCGTTCCTGAAAGCCGGGCATCCCACAACCGTGTGGAACCGCACGACCTTGAAGGCCGGCCAACTGGTGGCCCAGGGTGCACGGCTGGCGCCAACGGTTGGCGACGCGTTCAAGGCGAGTTCCCTGACGATCATCTGCGTCACCGACTACCAGGCCGTGCACGAACTGCTCGGCGCGAGCGACGGCGCGCTGGACGGCAAGATCGTGATCAACCTGACCTCGGGCGACTCCGCCCAGGCCAGGGAAGCCGCCCAGTGGGCCGAGCAGCGCGGCGCCCGTTACCTGGACGGCGCCATCATGGCCATCCCCCCGGCGATCGGGACCGCCGAGGCGGTGATTCTGCACAGCGGGCCGCAGCCGGACTTCGAGGCGCACAGGTCAACGCTCGACGCGCTCGGCACCGCCACCTACCTCGGCGCGGACCATGGGCTGGCGTCCCTGTACGACGTGGCCGGCCTCGCCATGATGTGGAGCGTCCTGAACGCCTGGCTCCAGGGCACGGCCCTGCTCAGGACGGCCGGTGTCGACGCCGCAAGGTATGCGCCGTTCGCCCAGCAGATCGCTACCGTCGTGGCCGAATGGCTGCCCGGGTATGCCGAGCAGATCGACAGCGGCTCCTTCCCGGCCGAGGTGTCGGCCCTGGAGACCGACGCGCGCGCGATGGCACACCTGATCGAGGAGAGCGAGGCGGTGGGCGTCAACGCCGAACTGCCAAAGTTGATCAAGTCGATGGCCGACCGCTCGATCGCTGCCGGACACGGCGGAGAGCAGTATCCCGTACTGATCGAGGAGTTCGCCAAACCCGGCAACGCCTGACCGATCCCCACCCCGGGACCCAAGCGGTCTCGGTGAAGACAACGCCGGGCAGGATTCCTGGGGCTATCCCAAGACCAGGGCTCCGACCCACCCCAGCTCACACTCACTCGTGAACACCCCACCCAGGGTAAGGCCGCTTCCGATCATCGGAAGTGGCCTTTTCGTGCCCATACAGCAGCGAAATACGGCTACGAGCTTCCAGCCTTGCTTCTCGTGCGACCTGTGCACCTCCCATCCTGGGGCTGGTTGACACTCCACAGATGGTTTGGCTGTGTCCCGGCGAGGTCCGAGTTCGGGGCTCCGACGGCCAAGCGCCGAAGTCGACGCGTCTGCCTTGTCGCTGTAGCGCCAGGTGCCAGGACGTGCGTCCAAAAGTGACAGCATGCTGCCTTTTTTGTCAGTACGACAAAAAGCTAGGCTCCCATGCATGACCGATGACGGATGGGAACCGCCGCGTATCTTGCTCGCGGTCGATCTGGTGATCTTGACGTTGCGTGAGTTGAAGCTGCACGTTCTGCTCGTCGAGCGCGGCATCGAGCCTTACAAGGGCGCCATGGCGCTGCCTGGCGGCTTCTTGCAGCATTCCGAGGAGGACCTCACCGCCGCGGCCAACCGTGAGCTGTCCGAGGAGACTGAGTTGGACGTGAAGGCGTTACGACTGGAGCACTTGGGGGTGTACGGCGCTCCCGGTCGTGACCCGCGCGGGCGGGTGGTGTCCGTGGCCTACCTCGCGATCGCGCCACGGCTGCCAGAGCCGATCGCCGGAACGGACGCGGCCAGCGCCAGATGGCAGTCGGCCGAGCGGGTGCTGTCTGGAGACCTGGACCTCGCCTTCGACCATCGGCGGATTGTCACGGACGGCGTCGAGCGTGCCCGCGTCAAGCTGGAGCACACCGCCCTCGCCACGGCCTTCTGCGGGCCGATCTTCACGATCACGGACTTGCAGGAGGTGTACGAGGCGGTATGGGGGATCCCGCTGGATCCCAGGAACTTCTACCGCAAGGTCCAGAAGACCGAAGGGTTCATCGTGGGGGTCGGTTCGGTGCGGAAGGCCGCTACTGGACGACCGGCCCGGCTGTTCCAGGCCGGCCCTCGTGAGCTTCTGTACCCGCCGATGGTCCGGCCCTCCGAACCGCCCAGCCAGAAGGAGCAGTGAAGTGAGCAACACACCGATCGTCATCCTCACGGCGCTGGACCTGGAGTACCAGGCGATCCGGGAGAAGCTGGCCGCTCCGCGACTGCGCCGGCATCCTCAGGGCACTCGTTTCGAGGTCGGTCGTCTCGTGGACGGCCGAGCCCGAGTGGCTCTGGCCCACGTCGGCAAAGGTAATCACTCCGCGGCGGTGCTGGCCGAACGCGCCATCGCAGTGTTCAAGCCTGCCGCACTGCTCTTCGTCGGTGTGGCCGGCGCCTTGCATTCTCACATCGCCTTGGGGGATGTGGTGATGGCCACGCATGTCTACGCGTTCCACGGAGGTACGAGTCAGGACGACGGGTTCATGGGACGGCCCCGGGTCTGGGAGACCTCGCACGTCGCCGATCAGATCGCCCGGCACATCAGCCGTAGCCGCTCCTGGATACGTGATCTCCCTGCTGACCGCCCTGTTCCCGAAGTCCACTTCGGGCCGATTGCCGCTGGCGAGGTGGTCCTGAATTCTCGGGTTTCCGCGCACGCTCGCTGGATCCGAGAGCACTACAACGACGCGGTGGCCATCGAAATGGAAGGTGCCGGTGTGGCGCAGGCCGGGCAGCTGAACCGGGCACTTCCGGTGGTCGTGGTGCGGGGAATCAGTGACCGCGCAGACGGCAGTAAGGAAGTCACGGATCGAGAGGCATGGCAGCCGCGAGCGGTGGCCAATGCGGCGGCGTTCGCCGCAGCTCTGGCCGAAGGGCTGGCTACCGATGAACAGCACGGTGAACCTATGGCCACGGAACCGATGGGGAGTTCGCGCATGCACGAGACGACGCACAATGTCGCGAAGGACAACGCCCGAGTGGGTGTGCAGGCCGGCACTGTCTACGGCGGCATCCGCAGCACCTCCGGGCCGGGCCAGCCCGTCGACCTGGCGGAGGCGCTCGCCGGTTTTCGCGCCCGAATGCAGCGGGCGCGGGCGGCCGGGAGGCTGGACGAGGACACCTACTCGGCGGCAGAGGCGGAACTCGCTGTGGCCGAGGAGGCGCTCCAGTCGGACACGCCGCAAAGCCGAAGCACGCTTACCCTGGCGCTCAAGAAGGTGCGTGGGCTCATCGCTGACGTGGCCGAACTGGCGGCGAACCTGTCGATCGTGATTGCCCTGGCCCAGGGCCTGTCGTGACAGAACCAGGGGCCACACCGACGAACGTTGCTGAAGATTCCGCGCACGTCCTCGTGCAAGCCGGCGTCGTGCATGGTGATGTCAACCAGTATATGACCTACGCGGATAGCCCGCCTGAGAGGAAGTTTCAGGCAGGCGTTCATTTCCTCGACGGTGGTATGCCGGGGCGAGCCTGGCAGCTCATTCAAGATGCCGTTGCAGGCGGCTACCGGACCAACAAGGTCTGTTTCCACTGGCTGCTCGCCCTGGTGAGCGGGAGAACGCGGTATGGGCTGTCCAAGGAAGAGGCGGCAATGCTGCGGAACGAGCGGAATCTGTTCCGCCTCACAGGCGACGATGAGTGGGCGGAGGGCGTGCGGACCATTCGCCGTCTGCTCGACTCGGCGGGAAGGAAGGAAGCGGATACTCGTGTCCTGTTGAAGGAACTGGATGAGCTCGGCGAGCCCCAGCGTGCCATGATCTTGCGACATCTGGAACAGTTCCTGGATGGCCCGATCGCCGAACAGATGTGGCACCGTGCCCTGTCGCAGGCCAAGCGAGAGCAAATGGCTGGCGACCGGGCGAACCGGCTCTGGAAGTTCTTCGAGCCCGCTCCGTTGGGGCTGCGGGAACAGGTAGTGCAACAGCCGAATACTCCTCTCGGCGTTTATGTCCGAATCGTAATGGCGACGGCTGTCTTCCTTGCGGCGACGGTCCATCTCGGTTACATGCTGGTCCAGGGTGGCAGGGTGATTGCCCTTCTGGCCTACTTGTCGAGCATCGTCGGCGGGTACTACGGCGTGCGAAAGGGGGTGGAGTGGCGCTTCCGCGTACTACGGCGCCGTGCGAAAGACATGGAGTACGGGCCGCCTTCGGCCAGCAGGAGCGACGGGCAGCCCGAGGGGTTCGCCAAAAGAGTGGATCATCGTGTTGATCACTACTTTGCCGTATATGTTCCCTCTGGTGTGGACCGTGAGCTTTGGCTGGCTAGCACAGCAGGGATCCGCAGGAGCCTACGCGACGAACTGGTCGAGATCTACAGGGAGAAGCGGGTCGGGGTAGAGAAGATCGACTGGCTGATCCGGCACCGGGTTGGCGTTGTCCGACGTCGCTGGCAGGCCGGCACGCTGTGGAGTTACCGTGGGGAGCTTGCCACGCCCTTGTCCACCAAAGCTGGGACGGTCCTCGGGCTTGCTGCTTCTGTAGCTGGCGGGACCTGGGCGGTGAGTGAGGCGCTGCTCGTCGCTCCTCTGGGCGCCTTCTTTTCGACGGTTCTCGGGCTGGCGAGTGGATGGCTTGGTGTCCGCGCTGTGCTGGGCGTTTTATTGGAGCGACGACGGTTCGCCGCCGACAAGCGCGAGAGCATGCAGACATTAGACGGGGACCGGGAAGCCCTGGGGCAATGGCGGGCGAAGTTAGCGGACAAGCCCAAAGACCGGGAGATGGCTGTCTGGCTGGACTGCGAGCGGAAATTGGTGCTGGACGAGGTGCTCAAGCACTACAGGCTGACAATGAGCAACGTCATCGCGCACGCCTTCATCGAAGCGCCTGCCCCCTCCACCAGGCGTGCACGGGTGACGGGCGGTCCTTGGCGCTACAGGAAGTATCGGCTCCTGGCTTTCCTTCTCACTGCGGACGGTGTGCGCCAGCTCACCGTCGACCTCAATTTCGACGAAGGCGCGTTCCGTGTGCGGGAGCGGAGCAACTACCGCTTCGACATGATCGCAGCCGTACGGGTGAGGCAGGGAGATGACGGCGAAAGCATTTTCGAGCTCGCTATCGTGGATGGACAGAAGATCAGCGTTCAGGTGATGGACCCGGGAACGGAAGTGCTCCAGGAGGGCGAGACCCCCGGAGCGGTATCCGAGGTGACGCTGGACGCTTCGGGTCTTCACTACACCCTGCACGTTTTGGAGGGAATCGCCGCGGAAGGGAAAGAGTGGCTTGAGCACGAAAACCGTCGCGGCGGGGAGCGAGCGTAGAGTTTCGCTACAGCCATGCAGTACTCACATTCTAGAGTGCGCCCTTGGTGTAATTTAGAGGCTTCGCCAAATATTCATCTATGTCAAAGGCCGCTTTGTTGGCAGAAGTTGGCCTTTGGTCACCTGTAGGGTTCTGCGCCGCCCAACCGGGTGCTGCGCGCGATCGCGATGGAACTGCTTCCGCTGGACGAGGAGCGTGCCGTCGAGGCGAGGGTGGCCGCGGCCTTCACGATCCGCGCCGCGGCGGACCCGGATCTCGCGGTGCTCTTCCGTCCGCAGTACGCGCTGTTGCACACCTCGGTGGCCGATCAGTTCCGACGGGCCGGCGTGGCGAACCCCGACGGCGACGCCCGGGAACTGCTCTGCCTCATCGAAGGCTTGCGCATCCAGCGGCTCCTCGGCGGGATCGGCGATGACACGACCGTGGCCATGGTGGATCAGGTCCTCGATCGACTCGAACCGAACGCGCTGCGAGAGTGACCGATTAGAGAAACCGGCTCACTGGCGTAAGACCTCCTCTGCTTCGGCCATTACCCGTTGAGAGTCGTCGAAGGAGCTTGTGTGCTGAACGATGAGGAGTTCGCCGCGACAGTCGACGCGTACCGGCCTCGGGTGTACGCGTACGCGGTGAGCCGGTGTGGTCGCCAGCTGGCCGAGGAGGTGGTCAGTGAGACGTTCACGGTGGCCTGGCGGCGGCGGGGTGACATTCCCGCGAAGGCGCGGTTGCCGTGGCTGCTGGGTGTCGCACACAACGTGATCCGCGACCTGCATCGCGGTGAGCTTCGGCGGGCGGCGTTGAACGAGGCGTTGCGGTCGTGGGCTGACCAGGTTCAACCGGACCCGGCGGATGAGGTGGCCGAGCGGGCCGCGGTGCTGAGGGCTCTGGCCATGTTGAGTGACGGGGACAAGGAGGTGCTGACGCTGGTCGCGTGGCACGGGCTGACCTCCGCGGAGGCGGCCAAGGTGGTCGGGAGCTCACGCTCGGCCTTTTTCGTGCGGCTGCACAGGGCCCGGCGGCGGCTGGAGGCGGTCATGAACGACCTGCCTTCGCCTCGTCGGCGGCACGCGTTCGTCCCGGAGGGGGAGCAGTGAAGCGCAAGAACGTACTGGACATCCTGGCGGCCGCCCGTCCCGCCGATCTCGACCTCGCCGGGACTTCCCCCCTGAGGGCCGAAGAGCTGCCCGCCCCCGTGAGAGCGCGACGAGCCAGATGGGTGGTGGTCGCCGCGTCGCTGGCGACGGTATCGGTCATCGGTGCGGTGGCGATTCCGCGGCTGATGTACGCCGGCACCGCCACCCCCTCGATGGTCGCGTCCACCGGGCACACGCTTGATGGGGCGGCGGACCGGGCGGCCGAGACGCGGCAGGCTCCCGGGGACTACTGGCACACCGAGGGGCTCATCCTGCAGGAGCAGGTCATCGGGCCGCCGGACGGTCGGTACCGGATCAGGACCCGGATCGAGACGAGCCGATGGGCTCCGCGCGACCCCGGCCCGTACGTGGTGCTGACCGAGCGCGGCCTGCCCACCGTGCCCACCTCCCCGTCCGACCAGGAGGCATGGCGGCGCGCGGGAGCGCCCGAGCTCTGCGGCGACGACACCGACTGCGAGAACGACACGGCGCCGCTCGGGCGCACCAGGTTCATTTTCATGCCCGGCACGTGGCCCTACCATGATCAGGGGCTCACCCTCTCGGCGGGTGAACTTCTCGACCTGCCTCGGGACCCGGCCGTGCTGAAGGAGCGTCTGCTGTCGTTCTGGTCGGCGTACGAGGCCGGCATGGCCGGATGGCCCGCACCGCCGGCAGGGGCGTCCCTGCCGACGAAGGACTCCTGGCTCCTCACCCTGTCGCTGGAACTGCTGCAGACGGCGCCCATATCAGGCGGCACCCGCGCCGCGCTGTACCGGATGGTGGCCGACCTGCCCGGCACCCGAGCCCTCGGGCAGGTCCGCGACGCCGGGGGGCGCCTCGGGGTCGGCGTCGGATGGGCTCGGCCACAGGGTGACGGACAGAGCGAGCAGCAGCTCATCGTGGACGAGTCCACCGGCCAGGTGCTCTCGCTCCAGCACGTCGTCGTCAAGCCGTGGTCGAAGGACTCCGGTGACGAGGGGCTTGCCGGGCTACCCGCCGGCACCGTCTATCACGCCCTCGTCTACCAGCGGGCCACCTGGACGGACACCCCTCCGGAGATTCCCGCGCACTGCCCCGTGCCCAGACAGGGTGCCCGGGAAGACTGCGTCGAGTAAGGCCCACGCCGGGCGGTGTTCACCAGGGAGTGACGGCGCCCGGTCAGGCCGACGGCGTCTCGGCCGTTTCCGGGCGGGGGAAGGAGCCGATCAGACGCTCGACCGTGCTCACGTCGCCGGACACGGTGACGTCTCCGGCGTCTACGGCTTCTTCCAGGGGGCGCCTTCGGGTCAGTACGGCGGCGAAGGTTGTGGTGTCGGTGGTGACGGTCGCGTCGGGTGCGTCGGGTTCGCCGCGGGTGATGTCGATGGTGCCGTCGGCGATGCGCACGGTGACGCGGTCGTCGCCGAAGATCAGCGCGTAGGTCGCGGACAGGCCGCCGCCCGCCTCGGAGACGAAGTCCCCGCGAAGCGCCAGCATGAGGGCGTCGACGCTGATGTCCGCGTCGAGATCACGAAACGGTGAGAGCCGGCCCCAGCGGCCGAGGTGGACGAGGACCGGTTCGAGCTGCCGTCCCCAGTCGGTCAGCTCGTACACCCAGGACCGGGCGGGCGGGCCGAGCTTGCGGCGACGCACGATGCCGGACTGTTCGAGCTCGCGCAGCCGCTGTGACACGCGGTTCGGCCCGGCGTTCGGCAGCCCGCTGCGCAGGTCGCTGAAGCGCTTGGGACCGAGAAGCAGCTCGCGTACGACCAGCAGGGCCCACCGCTCGCCGACCAGGTCGAGGGCGTGGGCGGCGGCGCAGGCGTCGCCGTAGGTTCGCGTGCTTGACACCCGGCGAGTCTATCCGATGGCCGGTTCCGATACTGATGTGCTTGGTATCGAAGTTATACTAGGAGGTACTTTTATGTAATCTCCAATCGTTCCCCAACAGGAAGAAGGAGCAATGATCCTCATCACAGGGGCGAACGGACGTCCCGGATCGGCCGCCGTCCGCGAGTTCGCCCGGCAGGGCACGCCGGTTCGCGCACTCGTGCGGGACCCGGAGAAGGCGGGCGATCTGCGGGCACTGCCGGGCGTCGAGGTCGCGTACGGCGACATGCTCTGGCCCGAGACGCTGGAGTCCGCGCTGGCCGGGGTGGACCGGGTGCTGATGATCTCCAGTGCCGGCCCGCTGATGCTGGAGACCCAGTGCACGTTCATCGACGCCGCGATCAGGGCCGGCGTCGGCCACATCGTGAAGTTCTCCGGCAAGGATTCGATCGACGGGTTCGACAACGAGAGGTTCCGTTCCAGCCGGAGTCACGAGCAGATCCAGCGGTACCTGGTCGCCTCCGGCGTGCCGTGGACCGTGCTCCGGCCGAGCCAGTTCATGCAGGTGTACTTCGAGGAGGTGCCGGACATCGTCGCCTCCGGCGAGCTGCGCCTGCCGCTCGGTGACACGACGCTCGCCCCGATCGACATCGAGGACATCGCCAGAATCGCCTACGCCGTGCTCACCACCCCCGGCCACGAAGGCAGGACGTACCCGATGACCGGCCCCGAGGCCCTCACCATGACCGACATCGCCGGCCACATCTCCGACGCCGTCGGCCGCCCGGTCCGCTACCGCGACGTGACCTCCGAGGAAAAGCAGCGGGACTGGCTGGCGGCCGGGTACCCGCCGCCACGCGCGAGCGCGTTCGCGCAGCTCTTCCGGGAGCGGAGCCGGCTGGGCCGCTCGACCGTCGACCTGGCCAGCCACGAGCACTTCGGCATCGAGCCGACCACCTTCGCGGAGTTCGCCCGACGTAACGCCGACGTCTTCCGCGGCGCCACCGACTACACCGTCACCCCCGCCTGAGCGGCCCGGAGACGGCAGCGGCGTCCGGCGACCGTCCTCCGCGGTGACCCGATCCGGACCGCCGGGGGACTCAGGGCGCGGCCAGGGCGGGGACTCCAGATCCACGGGAGTGCGCGACCGGGCGGCGCCCTGCCGGCCGCGGGCCTCGCCGGCACGCCGATCTTGTCGAACGCCGCTAAGTGTCGGTGCGCCCGGCCCGGGGCGCGGCAGCGGTCGGCTCCGGGGGGAGCAGGCCGAGGCCGCGTGCCTTTCTGAGCGCCGTGACGCGATCGTGTACGCGGAGTTTGCGGTAGAGATTCTCCTTGTGCTTGATCACGGTTCTTTCCGCGATCTGGAGTCTGCTGCCGATGGCATGGGCGGTCAGCCCTTCGTCCAGGAGGACCAGGACCGCCATTTCGCGAGAGGTGATTCGGTATTCGGTCGGATCGCCGAGTTCCGGGATGCTGAATACGGCCTTTTCGTGCGCGGCCACCGTGTCAAGAAGGGAACGGGCCAGGTCGGCGTATTCGAGGTCCCGATCGGTGAAACCGCGATCGCTGCGGCTCATGATGACGCCACGGATCTGTCCGGGGCGGGAGTTCAGCGGCAGCGCAAGCTGACGGTCGATCCCGATGGCCGCCTTGCCCGCGTGATACGCCTCGCTCTTCCACCACCGGTCGTCGGCGATCTCGTCCAGGGTCAGCGGGGTACGGTCGCCGGTGTGCGCGTAGTGACGCAGCAGCGGGTGCGTGCGCATGTGGGCGTGGATCAGGGCGTCCAGCGGCGCCTCGTGCAACCAGTCCGGTGAACCGGTCTGGGCGTGACCGGTGCCGGCCCGCCAGTCCAGATCGATGAGCACGGCCAGATCCACGGGCAGATCGGCGGTCAGCCTCTCCATGAGCAGCGGCCACACGCGCACCGGCTCGCGCTCGGTGAGGATCGCCTTCGCGAGGTCGTGAATGCGTCTGGCGTCGTGTCCCGACAGGGCCGTCATGACCACATTGTGCATGATCGACACACCGGCTCACGAGCGAATCATGAATGGCGCCGGAAATGCACTACGAACTTCTTCGTATATCGGATTCCGCTGACCTCCTGGGACGCTATGGTCCGCCGTGAACGGGGGACGGAATTACGGCATACGGAGGTCGGCGGGTGAACACGGAGACGCAGTCGCGCGCTCCATCGGAGCAGGACGACGAATCAGGCCGCGGCGCCGTCCGCCGGGCCACCGCGCTGGCGGGACTCGGCTCGGTCGCCGACGTGGCGGCGATCGCGCAACTGGTCACCACGGAGTCACGGCACGGGGTCCTGGTCGCCGGTCTGCTGTCGGTGCTGGCCGGGACGCTCGGGCTGATCCAGCTCTACGGGCGGCCCGTCCAGCTGCGGGCCATGGTGATGGTCGCGCTGATCGCCGTCGGCGCCGGGCTGACCGGCGCGATGATCCAGCAGTATCGCGTGGACGCGGGCGCCGAGGGCACCCCGGCCGCCTCCACTGCGACCCCGGCCGCCTCCACCACGCCGCCCCCGACCCCGACCCCGACCCCGTCGGCCCCGACCGCGGGCGCGCCGACCACCGTCCCCCGGCCCACGGCTTCACCGCCGGCCGGGGGAGTGATCCGCGAGGCCGAGGCGTCGTTGCGCGACCAGGACTACCTCGACGTCGAGACCGGCCGCATCGGCACGATCGACCCGGCCGCCAGCGACCTGTGGTACGTCAGCCCGTACCGCTCGCTGTGGACGGCGGGCGGGGGCGAATACCCGATCACCACCGTCGAGGCGCGCCCGGACTCCGCCGGCTGCGCGCGGGAGCTGGCCGCCCGGGACTACGACCAGGTGGAGGTCGGCAGGCTGACGCCCGGCTCCTGGGCCTGCGCCCGTACCGCCGAGGGCAACCTGGTCGCGATCCGGTTCTCCGCCATCCCGACCGGCGACGCCCCGCTCAGGATCTCCTACATCGTCTGGCGTTTGACCTCGGAGGAGTAGGCATGCCGTACACGCTCGCCGGAAAGCTCGTCACGGCGGTGGTCATGACACTGATCGTGACTCTGACCGCAGCGATGGACTACCCCGATCCGCTGCCGGACTTCGCCCATCCGAACGCGCCGCACTATTCGGGGTACCAGCCGGTCAACGCGGCCACCAGCCGGCCCATCCTGATCATCCGCGGCGGGTTCACCGACCTGCCCTGGCCCGCGGCCAAGGACGACGCCTGGCTCGGGCGGCGGTTCTTCGGGGGCTACCCGAGCGTGCGCGACTACTTCGTGCAGAGCTCCGACGGCCGGGTGGATTTCAGCCGCGCCCGCGAGCGCTCCGGTGTCCACGACGACGGCGTCGTCACCGTCGACTACGGGATCACGAACGCGCAGTGGGACGCGCTCACCGACGAGCAGAAGATGCGGCACGGCGTGAACGTGGCCGACCCCCTGGTGGACTACTCCGTCTTCGACCGCAACGGCGATCACAGGCTCGGCCAGGACGAGGTGGTGATCGCCGTCCTGCAGCCGGTGCCGTTCGACACCGGCGACAGCATCGGAGGAAACGGCGCGACCCGCGGTGTCTTCCCCGGGCCCGCGCTCGACGGGATCGACCTGGACTGGCGGCCCAACATCTGGGCGCAGAGCGCGCTCAACCAGATCACCCTCGCCCACGAGGTCATGCACGCCGCCTTCGGCGTGGGCCGCGACTTCCACGGATACCCCATCACCGGCTTCGACCTCATGGGAGGGACCGCCTCCGGCGCGGAGTGGTACGTGGAGCTCAACTCCTGGCACAAGATGCACCTGGGCTGGGCGAAACCGACGGTCGTGACGCGGGACGGCTACTACAGCGTCCCCGCCTGGGACACCAGCGACACCGCGTTCCTGCTCTACGACCCGGACCGCGGCACCGACGACTATCTTCTGGTCGAGAACCGGTGGGGCCGCCCCGGCACCTACGACGTGGACGTGCGGGACAACGGCCTGGCCGTGTGGCGCATCGACGAGAGCCAGTACTACAACGACGCCCCAGACGCCTACCCGATCAGGCTCCAGGGGCCCTGCCCGGACTACGCGTGCACCGACCACGCCTGGGACGCGAGCGACCCGCAGACGCCGCAGCGGGAGATGACCGGCCCGTGGCGCGACGGCACGCCCGGCGGCGTCGCGGTGCGCATGGTCTACGAGGCCGGGCCGACGACGACGGCCTACTTCGACGTGCCCGGTCCGGGCGCCGCCGTGGACTGCTTCGACCGCTACACCGAGAGCCGGCGGCGCGAGGTGCAGGTCATCGCCGGGCAGACCGTCGCCCTCAGGCTCCCCGTGCAGAACACCGCCGAGGAGGCGGGCGCGATCGGCCTGGGCCTGGCGGAAGAGCCGGGCCCCGGCTGGTCGTGGAGCGGGACGACGGCCGACCTCGGCGCCAAGGAGACCACGTCGGGCCGGCTGCTCGTCACCACCCCGGCGGACGCCGCATCCGGCTCCTACCGCCTGTGGCCGGAGGCCACCTGGCTCGCCGACCCGCGGCACACCTCCCGTTGCGACGTCGTCGTCCGGGTCGTCGCGCCGCCGGCGACGAGCTGGGGGTACGCCTCCACGCGCGCCCTGCAGTACGACGCGCCGGTCGGCGAGGAGGTGACCCTGGAGCCGAACTGGCAGTGGGGCACCTGGCGGCGCGATCCGCAGCAGGCGGCCAGGCACGCCACCATGGTCCGCACGGCGACCGGCCGGTACACCGTGACGATGCCCGGCCTGGGGTCCGTCCCCGGTGTCGCGCACGCGGGCGCGGGCGTGTCGTGGGGCTACACCGACGCGGCCTGGTGCCAGCTCAGAGCCGTGACCGGGAGCGGCGCCGACAGGCGACTCGACGTGGCCTGTTTCGACGGCGCGGGAACGCCGAAGAACCTGCCGTTCGCCGTCTGGACCAGCGGGCCGAGCGCCGGCCCGCGTCCGCAGCTCCAGATCCGCTACGAGACCGTCGGCGGGTTCGGCAACGCGGTGCCGCTGGTGAACGAGGACACCTACAACTCCACCACCGGGCCGGTGTCGGTGCGCCGGACCGGTGAGGGCCGTTACGAGGTGACCGCCGTGGGCGCGGTCTTCGACGCCACCGGATACCCACGGGTCACCGCGCTCAACGACGTGCGCGCGCGGTGCCGTGCGGCGAGCGTCGAGGACGCCGGCGCGGAGCTGCGCATCGGCGTGGAGTGCGTCGACGCCGCCTTCCAGCCGCGGAGCACGCCGTGGCTGCTGACCTACACCGAAGGCGTCGGCGCGCACCACGACCCCTCCGTGCCCGCGGCGTACGCGAGTACGGAGGGCGAGCCGTCGGCGCCGGCGATCGACTCGCTCCGCTCGTGGAGCAGCACCGGCGAGGTGCCGACCA
The DNA here is from genome assembly GCF_030268685.1 of Microtetraspora sp. NBRC 13810. GTDB lineage: Bacteria > Actinomycetota > Actinomycetes > Streptosporangiales > Streptosporangiaceae > BSRQ01. Next base: position 42,097 of record NZ_BSRQ01000031.1, on the reverse strand, counting down.
TCGCACGCACCGCGCCCGGCGTGTACGACATCAACTACCAGGCCATCGGCAACCCGTACACCTACCCCGCCGACCTGGTCGACGTCACCGCCGTGGGCCCGCAGGTACGTTCGTGCCGGGCGCTGTCGTGGAACTCCTACGGCGCTCCGGGGAAACTGCGCATCATCGTGCACTGCTACGACGCCGCACGACGGCTCGCCGACGCCCACTTCGCCTTCGCCTACCTGCGCGCCCCCGATCGGACCTGACGGCTCCGGTACTCGGAACGGCACTAACGGCGACAGCCCTCGCGAAAGCGGGGGCTGTCGTGTTTCCGAGGGCCCGGCTTGTGGTTGTCACGCTCGATTGACGAGGCGGATATCCGCTGCTACCGTCATCCGGAAAATGACGACCGGGTGTGAATATTCCGCCGCCCGACGACGAAGCAGGCTGGAGCCGGATGATGAACAGGCAGGTGGCGACCGTGATGGGCCGCTTCGCCTGTGACCCGGCGGCCTTCTTCTGTTGTCGCGTCTGACGCATCGTCACGCCGCTTCACCGGCGGTTTCTCCTCGACGTACCTGAGTGACGTCGGCTGTTTTCTTTCTTTTTCATAAAAGGGCGGACGACTATGTCTGAAACGCTTTCTAGAAATAGCTGCTGGTCGTCATGGGGACGTTTCCCGGCACGGGGAAGACGCCGCGATGAGTCGTGAGCCGGCGCCGGAACGCGTGATCGAGGCCGGGGAGATCGTCCTGCGGGACGAGGGCACCAGGACGGAGTGGCGAATCGAGGTCGGGGCCTTCCGGCTGGCGCGGTACCCGGTGACCCGCGAGCTGTACCGCGACGTCCTGGGCGAGGCGCCCGCGAGCCCGGCGGGGCCGCGGACGCCGGTGACCGAGGTCTCCTGGCTGGACGCCGTCCGGTTCTGCAACCTGCTCTCGCGGGCGACGGGGCTCGAACCGTGCTACACGATCGGCGACGATCCCGACGGTCAGGACGTGGTCTGCGACTGGGCGGCCGGTGGTCATCGGCTGCCCTCCGAGGCCGAGTGGGAGTACGCCTGCCGGGCCGGGACGCCGGGCGTCCGTTACGGGGAGCTGGACGAGATCGCCTGGTACCGGGGCAACTCCGGCGGCCGGCTGCACGACGTCGGGACCAGGGCGCCGAACGCGTGGGGCCTCCACGACATGATCGGCAACGTGTGGGAGTGGTGCTGGGACGTCTACGATCCCGGCGTCTACGGCCCCTACCGGGTGTTCCGCGGCGGGGGCGCGCACGATCTGCCCCGGGGGTGCCGGGCGTCGTGCCGCCGGAAGAGTCACCCGACCCTCCGGATCGACGACCTGGGCTTCCGGCTCGCCCGATCGCTCTAGGGACGCGGGGCCGGGGTGTCTCGCACTCCGGCCGCGACCCCGTCCGAGGCCGAGCGCCGTCCTCCTCGCCTACGGCGCCGCCGGGGTCGCCGGCAACTTCCTGACCGGCAGGGCCGTCGCCGTGAACCTGCGCCGGACGTTCGTCGCCATCGGCGGCCTGATCGCGGCGGTGACGCTCCTGCTCCCACCAGGCCGGATGCCGTGCCGGCCCGGTGAAAGGGCGCCGGGTGGGCCGGGCGGACGGCGGACTATCCTCGGCCGGGTGGCCGGGGTCCGGCCCTGCTGCACGCAACCCGGGAAGGGGCCATGACATGGACAGGAAGACCCTTATCCTCGACGAACTGCCCGGCGACCCGGTCGAGATCCCGTACGCCAGGATCGAGGGGCGCGGCGACGGTCCTCATCTCACGGTCGTCGCCGGGGTGCACGGCGCCGAGTACACCGGGATGGCGGCGATCATGCGGTGGATCGGCCTGCTGGATCCCGAGCGGCTCAACGGCACCGTCACCGCGGTCCCCATCCTCAACCAGCCCGCGTTCTGGAGCCGCACCGCCTTCGTGGTCCCCGCGGACGGCAGGAACCTCAACCGGTGCTTCCCCGGCGACCCGGAAGGCTCCTACACCGAGGCGCTCGCCCACGGGATCTTCGCGAACCTCATCGCGCCGAGCGACTACCTGCTCGACCTGCACGCCGGCGACATCCCCGAGTCGCTGGCCCCGTTCAGCCTGTACGAGGAGTCCCCGGTCGAGGAACGGGCGCGGGCCCTCGCGCACTGCTACGGGAACCCGCACGTGGTACGGCAGAGCCGCGCGTCGCGCACGGTGGGCGGCAGCACCAGCACGGCCGCCGCGGACGCCGGGATTCCGGCGATCATCGCGGAGATCGGCGCCAACGGCCTGTGTGACGAGGAGTCGGTCGCCGGTCATCTGCGCGGCCTCGGCAACGTGTGCGCCCACCTGGGCATGCTGCCGGCGCGGGACGCCGGACCCGTCCCGCCGGTGACCGAGTACAGCGGGTGGGTGTGGCTACGCACCCCGGTCCGGGGCTGGTGGCAGCCCGCCGTGTCCCCCGGCGACCGGGTGCGGGCCGGTGACGTGCTCGGCGCGGTGCTCGACCCCTTCGGCGGCGAACTGCACCGGGTCGTCGCGCCGGACGACGGCTGCCCGCTGTTCCTGACCTCCAGCCCCGCGGTCCTCGCCGACGGCCTCCTGCTCGGCCTCGCCACCGGAGCGCGCCGGTCGTAGGCCCGGCCGGTTGTGACGCGGTACGACCCGATGTGACCCACATCACCTTCGCTGGTATGGCCTGTCCGGTGATATCCATCGACATGGCAGACATCACCCATGAGTTACAGGGCGCGACGGCCGGCAACCGGGCCGTCGGGTGGACAGGAGATACGATGACCGACCGAGCGGACCAGACCATCAAGGTGCTGCGCTCAGGGTTCGACGAGCTGGCCGAGCTGGTGGGCGGCTTCACCACCGGCGACCTCGCCCGCAGGTCAGGGGCCTCGGAGTGGGACGTGTCCCAGGTGCTGAGCCACCTGGGCAGCGGCGCCGAAATCGCCTCGGCCGCGCTCGACGGGGCGGTCAACGGCACCGGCGCCCCCGCCGGGGAGTACATCCGGGAGGTGTGGGCGCGCTGGGACGGGATGTCCCGCACCCAGCGGGCCGACGACTTCGTCACCGTCAACGACGCCCTGTTGCGCCGTTTCGAGGAGCTGGACCGGGGGGCGAGGGAGGACCTCCGGATCGAGCTGTGGTTCCCGTCCGCGCCGGTGGACGTGGCCACCCTGGGCGGTATGCGGCTCAGCGAGTTCGCCCAGCACACCTGGGACGTCAAGATCGCTTTCGACCCGGCGGCGCGACTGGACCCGGAGGCCGTCAGGCTGCTGCTCACCCAGGGCGACGCCTTCGTCGGCTTCCTCGGCAAACCGGAGGGGCTCGGCGGGCGGCAGGCGGCCGTCGCCGTGCACGTCACGTCCCCCGAGCGGTCCTTCGGGCTGGATATCCGCGACAAGGTGGCCATAACAGCGGTGCCGGCCGAGCCGGACGCCGTGCTCACCGCTCCGGCCGAGTGGTGGCTGCGTCTGGTCTCCGGCCGGCACGCCGCCGAGCACACCCCGGCCGAGGTGGAGCTCACCGGGGACGGCCTCACCCTGGACGACCTGCGCCGGGTCTTCCCCGGGTTCTGACCGCCGCTAGGAGCCGGCGTCCGCCGCGGCCGTGAGGCGCCCGGCGAGCGCACGCAGGTGGGCGACGAGTTCGGGCGGTTCGTGCGCCTCGAAGCGGACGCCGAGCAGGGCCACCCACAGGGCCAGTTCGTCGAGTGAGTCGGAGCCGGCGGTCAGCGCGCACGTCCCCGCGCCGAGGGGTTCGACCACGGCCACCGTCGCGGGCATGCGCTCGGCGACCTCGGCGGCGGGCGCGTGCACGGTGAACCGGCCCCGGTAGCGGTAGGGGGCGCCGGACAGGCCGCGTGAGACGTAGGCGGCGAGGTCCGGGCCGGGCGGCTCGCGCGGGGTGAAGCGCGGGCCGTTCGGCGTCCGCAGGCTCAGCCGGTCGAGACGGAAGGTGCGCCAGCCGGGCTTCGCGGGGTCGTAGGCGACGAGGTACCAGCGCCGCCCGGTGGCCACCAGGCGGTACGGCTCGACCAGGCGGGTGCTCCGGCCGCCGTCGTGCGCGCGGTAGTCGAAGCGCAGGCTCTCGTGGTCGCGGCACGCGCCGGCGATCGCGGTGAGCGTCTCCGGCGGTACGGCGGGCCCGGCGGCGGGCAGCGGGACGGTCATCGAGCCCAGCGCGCGGACCCGGTGCCGCAGCCGGGCCGGCAGCACCCGCTCCAGCTTGGCCAGCGCCCGCACCGAACTCTCCGCGATGCCGGTCACGGTGCCGCCGGCGGCGGTGCGCAGCCCCACGGCGACCGCCACCGCCTCCTCGTCGTCGAGCAGCAGCGGCGGCAGCTCCGACCCGGCGCCGAGCCGGTAGCCGGTCACCCCCGCGCTGGCGTGCACCGGATAGCCCAGCCCGCGCAGCCGTTCCACGTCGCGGCGGATGGTGCGCGGGGTCACGCCCAGCCGCGCGGCCAGTTCCGCCCCCGGCCAGTCCCGGCGGACCTGAAGCAACGAGAGCAGTCTGAGCAGCCGGGCCGAAGTCTCCACCACGGCTCCCATCCTGCCGCGCACCTAGGACCGGATCCGTCCTCACCCGCTCCTAGCGTCGAGCCCGTGACGAACGACATCGAGATCCGTCCCTTCCACATAGACATCCCGCAGGCCGACCTGGACGACCTCCGCGACCGGCTCGGCCGTACCCGCTGGCCCGCCGAGGTGGCCGGGCAGGGCTGGCGGCGGGGCGTCCCGGTCTCCTACCTGCGGGAACTGGCGGCCTACTGGGCCGACCACTACGACTGGCGGGCCTGGGAGGCCAGGCTGAACGCCCACCCGCAGTTCACCACCGAGATCGACGGGCAGGACATCCACTTCCTGCACGTACGCTCCGCCGACCCCGGCGCCCTGCCGCTGATCCTCACGCACGGCTGGCCGGGCTCGTTCGTGGAGTTCGCCGACCTGATCGAGCCGCTCTCCCGGGACTTCCACCTGGTCATCCCGTCGCTCCCCGGCTTCGGCTTCTCCGGCCCGGTCACCGAGCCCGGCTGGACGTCGGCCCGCGTCGCCGCCGCGTGGGCGGAGCTGATGCGCCGGCTGGGCTACGACAGGTACGGCGCGCAGGGCGGCGACTTCGGCGGCGGCGTCTCCCGCGAGCTGGGAGTCATCGCTCCGGACAACGTCGTCGCCGTGCACGTCAACGGCGGCACCACCTATCCGAGCGCCCAGGAGGACGACCCCACGCTGACCGAGCGGGAACGCGCCAGGGTGCGCCGGATGGCGGAGTTCATGGGCGAGGCCGGCGGGTACATCGCCATCCAGTCGACCAGGCCGCAGACCCTCGCCTACGGCCTGACCGATTCGCCGGTCGGCCAGCTCGCCTGGATCCTCGACAAGATCAGGGACATGACCGACCTGGCGAAGGAACTCCCCGACGAGGCCGTCGACCGGGATCTGCTGCTCACCGACGTCTCGATCTACTGGCTGACCCGCACGGCGGGCTCCTCGGCCGGGCTCTACTACGAGGACGCCCAGGCGTGGGGCGAGCAGCGGTACTCGCCGGTGCCGCTGGCCGTGGCGCAGTTCACCGTCCAGGACATCGCGCTCCGCCGGGACGAGGAGAAGATCAACAACGTTGTGCGCTGGTCCGACTTCGACCGTGGCGGCCACTTCGCCGCGATGGAGGCCCCCGACCTGCTGATCGCCGACATCCGGGAGTTCTTCACTTCTTACCGCTGACGCCCGGCGGCAGGTCAGGTGCGGCGTCGGTCCAGCCGGACTCCAGGACGGCGGCCCGGCCCAGCGGGTCTCGTACGTCGCCGAGGGAGCGGACCTCGGGCAGGTCGGCCATCAGGCGGAACAGCGAGGCCCTGACCCCGGCCGGGGTGGGCAGTTCGAGCAGCAGCTCGGCCGCCTGGTCGAAGACGATCTGGTCCCGCAGCCGGTCGTCGGTCTCACCGGGCCCCTGCCACCTGACCAGGACCTCCCGCAACGCCCCGGGATCGGTGGGCAGGCGTTCGATCTCGGCGACGGAGACCGCCCTGCCGTTGACGTCGGGCCAGCTCGACCCGGGCTCGGCGAAGCTGTTCAGCCGTTGCGCGTAGGGGGTCTCGCCCTCCGGGGAGGTGATCGCCCGGTTGCCGCGGGCGCAGGCGTAGTGCGCCTGGTCCGTGCTGGACGCGCCCGGCCCGGGTGGTTCCCCGCCCTCGGCGGCGTCCAGGCGGGTCCAGGAGTGCACGATCCACCAGCTCGGGTCCGCCGGGGATCTCGCCACCCAGGTCTCGTCCCGGCAGGCGCCGCGGGTCGGCCGGTCGCCGCGCAGCAGGGCGCCCGAGTTGACGCCTCGGGTGTGCCAGTACCGGCCGGCCGTGTCGGGGGTTTGTACGGCCGCCTTCTCCGTCACCGACTCGGCGATTTCGAGGGGTGTCATCACCAGGGAAGTGAGCATTTCGCGGCTTTTCTTACAGGTGGTGCGCGACGGGTTGTCTCGACACGTGGAGTCCTATGTACCTTTAGTGCGGGTTTGGGGTGGAGCGAGCAGGGTGATGATGAGCTATCCGGGGACGGGGCGATGACCGTCGGCGAGTCCCGTGACACGGCGGCGCCGACGGACGAGGACGCCTGCGAGATCATGCTGCTCGCGTCGCGGATGGGCGAGCTGCTGCTGCGCAGCGGGGCGCCCGCGGCCGACGTGGTGACGACGGTCACCGGCGTGGCGGCGGCCTTCGGGCTGCGGGACTGCGCGGTGGACGTCACGTCGGGCTCCCTCACCCTGTCCTACCGGAGCGGGCCCCGGGCGGCGCCGCTGACCGAGGTCCGCATCGTGCGGTCGGCCGCCCCCGGCTACGGGCGGATCGAGGCCGTGCACCGCCTCGCCGACCGGATCGGGGAGAACCGGCTCGACCTCGCCGCGGCGGCGTCCCGGCTGACCGAGATCGAGACCGCCCGGCCGGCCCACCCCGCCTGGCAGGTCACCCTGTCCTGGGCGTTCCTGGGCGGCTTCTTCACCGTGATGCTGGGCGGCGGGCTCGTCGTCTTCGCCGCCGCCGCGGCCGTGACCGCCTTCATCGACCTGGCCGGCCGCCGGCTGGCACGCCGCGGCGTACCGGCGTTCCACCAGGCGGTACTGGGCGGAGCGGTGGCCACCGCCGTCGCCACCGGGCTCTTCCTGACCGGCGCGACGAACCAGGCCCCGCTCATCGTCGCGGGCGGGATCGCGGTGCTGCTGCCGGGGCTGGCGTTCGTCGGCGCCGTGCAGGACGCCATCGCCGGCTACCTGGTCACCGCCGCCGCACGGGCCATGGAGGTCGCGGTGGTCGTCGCCGCGATCGTGGCCGGAGTGGGCGCGGTCCTCTACGCCGCCGCGCGCGCCGACCTGCGGGTCCCGCCGGTCCAGCCGGGCGCGTTCACCCCGGACGGCTGGGCCGGGCTCCCCGTGCAGGTCCCCGCCGCGATGATGGTCTGCGTCTGCTTCGCCTTCAGCGTCCAGGCGGCCAGGTGGACCATGCTCACCGCCGGCCTCGCGGGCGGCGGCGGCTGGACGGTCTACCTGGTCCTCTGGCAGGAGTACGACCTGCCGCCCGCGCTGGCCGCCGCGGTCGCCGCGATCCTCATCGGGCTCGGCGGCCACGCCTACGCCCGGCGCACCGACGGCCCCGCGCTCCCGCACACGGTCGCCGGCATCGCCCCGCTCGCCCCCGGCTACACCATCTACCAGGGCCTGCTCGACCTCAGCCACGGCCAGGCCGGCGCCGGATTCCTCGCCATCGGCCAGGCGGCCACCATCGGCCTGGCGATCGCCGGCGGCCTCAGCCTCGGCCGGGTCGTCGTCGACCGTCCCGCCTCCCGGAACCGCTGATCATCACGAACCGTGCCGGCAAGCTCACCGCAAGGAGTGGGCGGCAGGCTGTGGGCGACGAAGGACGTAGACGCGGATCGGAGAACCGATGGAACCGATCACTCTTTCCCTGCTCGCACTGTTCAAGCTGGTCCTGGGCAAGGCCGCGCTGGCCAAGCTCGCGCTCATAGTCAAGGGCCTGGCGGTCACCTCCCACGGGCACGGCCTGCTGGTCCTGGCCAAGAGCGCCGCGATGACCGCCCAGTCCTACGGTGTGACGACGGCGATAGCCGCGACGGCGCAAATGCTGATCATCATCGGCTCGGCCTCCGCGGGGGCGGCCGCGGTCCTCTCCGCGAAGGAGGCCCTCCAGCTGATGGCCGAAGGGGACATCGACAAAGGTCTGAAGAAGGCGAAGAAGGCCTATCGGCTGGCGGGTCCCGTGTTCAAGGTGTGGAGTCCGGTCTGACCTCCGGAACTCCCCGATGGAAGGCCGCTTCCCTCCGGTCGGGAGCGGCCTTCGCGGTGCCGCGCGGCGGGGCCGGCCGGTGCGGTCCGCGGTGGATTGGGTAGCGGTGGCTTCGCGTGTAGCGGTAATCCGCGCCGGGAGGTTGGTCGTCATCATTCGGGACCGTCCGGGCGAGGAGAAGGGACTGCTGATGGAGGAGCAGACGTGAAGCTGGTCGAACGCTCCGAGTGGAAGGCTCGCGGGCCCCGTGGTGTGACACGCCTCAGCAGTACGAAAGGCGTGAAGGTGCATTACACCGGCGGCCGGGTCGATCCCGCGCTCGCCACCGACCACGGTCGCTGCGACGACGCCGTGCGCGGCGTGCAGAACGGCCACATGGACGGCAACGGCTGGGCGGACATCGGCTACTCGATGGTCGTCTGCCCGCACGGCTACGTGTTCATGGGACGCGGCCCGCTGGTGCTGCCCTCGGCGAACGGCGCGGGGCTCAACTCCGGGCACTACGCCGTGCTCGGGCTGGTCGGCGCGTCCGGGCTGACCCGGCCGTCCGACGCCATGCTGAACGGCATCGTCGACGCCGTCGAGTACCTGCGGGACAAGGGCAACGCGGGCCGCGAGATCAAGGGACACCGGGACGGCTACGCCACCGCGTGCCCCGGGGACGCGTTGTACGCGTGGGTGCGCAGGGGCGCGCCCCGACCGGTGACGAACTGGACGGAGAGGCTCGTGAACGAACTGCCGGAGATCCGGGCGGGCATGACGCACACCCATGTGAAGACGGTACGGGCCCTCCTGCACGCCCGGGGCTTCCCGCCGGCCGACCTGTTCTCCCACACGTACGCCCAGAACGACGAGGACCTGCGCGGCCGGATCAACGCCTTCAAGAAGGCGAACGGCCTCGCCCAGGACGGCATCTTCGGGCAGAAGTGCTGGGAGACCGCGCTCGCCTGACCCCGACCCCGGGCGGGGCCGCATCCGCGCCCGGCCCCACCCGGCTCCCGGGTGCCCTCCCATCCATGCGGCCCTCACGCGGCCCCTCATGCGGCCCCCGCCCGGCTCCTCGGGTGGCTCCACGGCCGGTTGGTTGCCGGGAATGAAGGGCGGGTGGCAGGGCAGGAGCGAGTTCTCGTGCCTGAGGAGCCCCCATGACCGGACGTGACGCGACCGCCCAGGATGCCGACCTTCCCGGCACCCACACCAGCCCCGACCGTGGCCGCGACCGTGGCCCCGACCGTGGCCCCGACCGGGACGCGGACCAGGAGGTCGGCCGGGACGCGGACGGGGATGGCGGGCAGGGGGCGCGGTCGCCGTTCGGGCGGCCCGGGAACCCGTTCGGCGGCAACCCGTTCGTGTTCGGGTTCACCGCGGCGCTCGGGGTGCTCACGGCGTGGCTGCTGGCGCAGGCGCTGGCCGGCACGGCGTCCGCGCTGATCCTGATCGTGGTGTCGCTGTTCCTCGCGGTGGGGCTGAATCCCGCGGTGGAGTGGCTGGAGCGGCGGAACCTGTCCCGCGGGGCGGCGATCGCGGTGGTGTTCGCCGCGATGATCGTCTTCTTCGTCGTCTTCGGCGTGTCGATCGCGCCCGCGCTGACCGACCAGACCAGCGAGTTCTTCAGCCGCCTGCCGGCCTACCTCACCGAACTGCAGAACCATCCGCAGATCCGCGAGCTGGACCGGCAGTACCAGTTGCTCGACCGCGCCCAGCAGTACCTGACCAGCGGGGATCTCGGCCGGCAGGCGTTCGGCGGGCTGCTGGGGGTGGCCGGCGTGGTGATCAGCGCGGTGTTCTCCGCGCTGACGGTGCTCATCCTCACGCTGTACTTCCTGGCGTCGCTGCGCTCGCTCACCCGGCTGGGCTACCGGCTGCTGCCGAGGAGCCGGCGGCGGCGCGTCCAGCTCCTCGGCGACGAGATCCTGCGGCGGGTCGGCGGGTACGTGGCGGGCAACCTGCTGATCTCGCTGATCGCCGGTGTGACGACGTTCCTGTTCCTGTCCATCGCGGGCGTGCCGTACGCGCTGGCGCTGTCCATCATCGTGGCCATCACGGACCTGATCCCGCTGGTCGGCGCGGTGATCGGCGCGGCCGTCGCCACCATGGTCGGGTTCTTCGTCTCGCTGCCGGTGGGGATCGCCTGCCTGGTGTTCTTCGTCGTCTACCAGCAGATCGAGAACTACCTGATCGCGCCCCGGGTGATGAAGACCTCCATCGACGTGCCGGCGGCGGCCACCATCGTCGCCGCCCTGATCGGCGGGGCGCTCCTGGGCATCGTGGGCGCGCTGCTGGCGATCCCGGTCGCGGCGGCGCTGCAACTGATCCTCGTCGAAGTGGTGCTGCCCCGGCAGGAGCGCCACTGATCAGATCGCAACCGTTCTGTTATCAAAGGAGGGTGGATCTTCCGTAGTATGGGGAAACATTGTCACCGAGGTCCAGCAGCGGCCTCTGTCTCGAACGTACGAGGCGGGCTGTCTGCGTGGGCCTTTTTTCATGTGGACGGCGCGCCAGCTGCCTCTTAGAGGAGTCCAAGCGATGACCGTCCAGGCGCCCGACCGCACTGACATCACCGGCACCGAACCGACCGTCGAGGAAATGCTCGCCGAGTCCATGAGGCCCGGTGCCGACCCGGCCGCCACCGCACGGATCCGTGAGCGCGTCGTCGAACTGCACGCGTCGCTGGCCATGGAGATCGCCCGCCGCTACCGCTACCGCGGCGAACCGCTGGAGGAGCTGCTCCAGGTGGCCTACGTCGGCCTGATGAAGGCGATCAACGGCTTCGACCCGACCCTGGGTCACGCCTTCCGCGGCTACGCCATGATCACCATGACCGGCGAGATCAAGCGCCACTTCCGCGACCGCACCTGGGCGATCCGGGTGCCGCGCGTCTACCAGGAGCGCCGCTCCGAGCTGAACCGCCTCGTGGCCGAGCTGAACCAGGAGCTGGGCCGTTCCCCCTCGGTCGCCGAGCTGGCCGCCAGGATGAAGATCTCCGAGGAGGACGTGCTGCTCACCCTGGACGCCTCCGCCGCCTACAGCGCCCTGTCGCTGGACGCTCCGATGGGCGCCGACGACGACACCTTCTCGCTGGGCGAGGTGATCCCGGACGCGGATGACGAGATCGCCGGCCTCATCGACCGTGAGGCGATCAAGCCGCTGATCGACGAGCTGCCCGTCCGTGAGCGGGACATCCTGCTCATGCGTTTCTACGGCAACAAGACGCAGGCGGAGATCGCCGCGGAGTTCGGCATCTCCCAGATGCACGTCTCCCGCATCCTCCGCCGCGTCCTCGACCGCCTCAAGTCGCAGCTCCTCGCCTCCGTCTGAGCCCCGCCCCGCGGCGCCCGGCGAACCACCGGGCGCCGCGCGCGGCGGCCTGCACGCCCACCCCCCAGGTGACGGCGCGGGAGACCGCCGGCGGCGTGGTCGTCATGGGGTGTCCCCCTTCACGGACCGGGCCAGTTCGGCGGCGGTGCCCTCGATGAGTGAGCGGAGGCCGTGTTCGAAGACCTGGTCGCCGATGGGGGCGCCGAGGTCGCGGACGGCCTGGAAGAACGGGGACGACGCGCCGCCTTCGAGCGCGCCGGCGAGCGCGGCGAGCTGCTCGGCGGAGAGCTCCGTCTCCCCGGCGGCGGTCTGCTCCTGCAGCACCGAGCCGTTGATGTAGTAGGTGAAGGCGGTGATCGTGCGCAGCGCCAGCGAAGGGGTGAACCCGAGGGCGACCATCGCGGCCAGCTCCTCCTCGAACCGGCGCACCGTCGCCGGGCTCAGCCGCCGGGCGGCGGCCACGAGCTGGGCTCCGTCGCGGTGGGCGAGCACCGCCCCGCGGTAGGCGCGGGCCCGCCGGGCGAGCCACTCCTGCCAGGACTCGCCGTCGTGCGGGGGCCCCATCCCGGCTTCCAGGACGATCGCCTCGGCCATCCCGTCGAGCAGCTCCTGCTTGGTCCGGATGTGCCAGTACAGCGCGGGGGACCGGACGCCCAGCTCGGCGGCGAGCCGGCGCACGGTCAGCCCGGCCAGCCCCACCTCGTCCAGCAGCCGCAACGCCGTGCCGATCAGCATCTCCCGGGTGAGCCCGGCTCCTCTGTTCCCGCCCATCGTTGACGACCTTAGCAGCGCTAAGTTAGCTTAGCGCTGCTAAGGAAAGCGGGTCTCGAATCGAGGAACCATGCACCAGGAGAAGATCACCCTGAGCGGCGCCCAGGAGACCCTGCTCGCCACGCTGTACGGCAGGGCGCTGGACAACCGCGAGGCCAGCCCCATCCTGGGCGACCGGGAGGCCGGGCGCGCGGTCGAGCGCATCGCCTACGACTTCGCCGGGACCGGGATGCGGCGGGTGACCGCGGCGGGCGTCGCGCTCCGGGCCAGGCAGCTCGACGAGTGGACCGCCGAGTTCCTGGCCGCCCACCCGGAGGCCACCGTCCTGCACCTCGCCTGCGGCCTGGACACCCGTCCGCACCGGCTGGCCCCGCCGCCGTCGGTCCGCTGGTTCGACGTCGACTATCCCGAGGTCCTCGACCTGCGCGAGCGGCTGCTCCCGCGGCCCGGGGGCGACTACCGGACGATCGCCTCCTCGGTGACCGACGACGGGTGGCTGGCGGAGGTGCCCGCGGACCGGCCGACCGTGGCGGTCTTCGAGGGCCTGACGATGTACCTGCGCGAGGAAGAAGGCAGACGGCTCATCCAGCGGATCACCGGACGGTTCGGCACCGGCCAGCTCCTCTTCGACTGCTACGGCACCTTCGGCATCCGGATCCAGAAGCTGAACCGCCCGGTCCGCAACGCCGGCGCGACGCTGTACTGGGGCATCGACGACCCGCGCGAGCTCGAAGGCTGGCACGACGGCCTGCGCTGCTTGGACGACCTGCGCGCCGTCGACATGCCCGGCATCGAGAGGTTCCCCGCCGGGGGCAGGATCGCCATGCGGGTGATGGCCGCGCTGCCCGGCTTCCGCGACGCGGGCCGGATCCTGCGCTACGCGTTCTAACCGACGAGCTCGTCCCGGCGCAGGTGGCCGTCCTGGCGCAGCCAGCGGCGCCGGAGCCAGAAGCCCAGCAGCAGCACACCGATCACGATCGGCCCGGCGAGGGTGAGCCCCCCGCTGATCAGGTTCTGGATCTGCTCCCCGGCGAACCGCCCGATCTGCACCAGGGTCGTCGCCCACAGTGCGGCCGACGGCAGGTGCGCGGTGACGAAGGTGCGGTACGGCATCCCGGACCAGCCGGCGACGCGGGCGGCGAGAGGCCGGGTGCCGCCGAGCCACTGGCACACGGCCACGGCCCAGCCGCCGTGCCGCGCGGTGAGCGCGCGCAGCCGGTGCCACGCCGGCTCGGGGACCATGGCGGCCAGCGGCGAGATGGACGGCAGGCTCCGCCGCCGGCGGCCGAAGTAGTAGGCCAGGTTGCCGCCGCACAGCGCCGCGCCGATGGCGGTGGTCAGGGCGGTCGCCGGGGTCAGCACGCCGAGGTGGGTGAACAGGCCGAGCGCGAAGAGCAGCCCGGTGCCCGGCAGCAGCAGTCCGAGGACGAGGGCGGACTCGGCGGTGAGGAGCAGTCCGGCGACGATCACCAGCAGCGGCCCCGGGAGATGGCCGAGGAGGTCAGACACGGGGGCGGCGGCAGACGTAGCTGCGGGATGGGGGGATGTTGCGCCAGATGGTGCTGGTGGTGAGGACTTCGTCGAAGGTGGTGGTGAGGTGGTGGCGGAAGCGGCGGGCGTTGGTGGTGAGGGGTCGGGCGTGGAGTCCGACGACGGTGCTGAAGGCGGCGCCGGGGGCGAGGGTTTGTGCGATTTGTTGGAGGATTGTGGTTTGTTGTGGGGTGGGGATCATGGACCAGGGGAGGGTGCTGACGATGGCGTCGGCTTGGTGGGTGCCGGTGGTGGTGAGGAGTTGGGTGAGGTGGGTGGCGTTGCCGTGGATGACTTCGAGCCAGGGGTGGGTGTGGTGGAGGTGGTTGATCATGTGGGGGTCGATTTCGATGGCGATGTGGCGGGAGCCGGGGGTGAGGCGGGTGTGGATGGCGGTGCTGACGGCTCCGGTGCCGGGTCCGAGTTCGATGACGGTGACGGGGTGTGTGCTGGGGACGATGGCGGCCAGTGTGCGGGCCATGGTGGGGAGGGTGGGGGCGATGGCTCCGGTGATGGACAGGTGTCGCGCGGCGCCGGACAGGAACATCCGGTACTCCTCGCCCGACATCCGCCCGGACTCGGTGCGGCCGTCCACGGTGACGACGCTCCCACGGTGGCCGGTCGGCTCTTTCGCTTCGATCACCCGTACAACGGTGGCCCACGGCGGCCCCCGAGCACATCAGCCCAGGGTCGGACCTGCCACGGGCTGAGGCGGGCACCGGGGCACGGCCGATAACGTCAGGCTGTGGACAAGATGCGCCTTCTCTTCACCCGGCGGCTGAGCCGTGGCCAGTTGGTCGCGTTCGACTGCCTGGCGGGGGCGGGCGTCGTCATCGGCTTCGCCCCCGCCGCGGCCGACTCCGCCGTGCCCGGATGGGCGAAGGTCGCCGTGCCGCTGGGCCTCGGCCTGCCGCTCGCGGTCCGGCGGCTCTGGCCCAGGAGCGTGTTCTGCGTCGTCCTCGGAATCGCCCTGGTCGCGGTGGTCCTCCAGATGATGCGCGCGCCGTACCTCGCGCCCGCCTACGCGCTCTACGCGGTGGCGATCAGCGAGCACGGCCGCAGGGCGCCGCTGCCGCCGCTGCCGGTCGCCGTCCCCCTGGTGGCCGTGATGGCGGCGCTGGCGCTGACGTCCCCGTGGTGGGGCACGGCCTTCGACGACGCGCTGTTCGGGCTGGTGGTGCTGGGCGTGGCCTGGACGGCCGGACTCGTCGTCGGCGAACGCAGGGCCCACACCGCCGAGACCGCCGAACGGCTGGCCCGCGAGTCGGTGATCGAGGAACGGCTGCGGATCGCCCGCGAACTGCACGACGTGGTCGCGCACAGCATGGGACTGATCGCCGTCAAGGCGGGCGTGGCCAACCACGTGATGCGGACCCGGCCGCAGGAGGCGCACGACGCCCTGCGGGTGATCGAGACCGCGAGCAGGGAAGCACTGGTCGAGATGCGGCACCTGCTCGGCGTGCTGCGCACCGACCCGGCCGAGCTCGGCCCCGCGCCCGGCGTCGAAGGACTGCCCCAGCTCGCCGACCGGGCCACCCAGGCGGGCGTGGCCGTCGAACTCGACGTACGCGGCGCGACCGGCCTGCCGCAGGGCGTCGAGCTGTCGGTCTACCGCATCGTGCAGGAGGCGCTCACCAACGTGGTCAAGCACGCCGCCCCCGCCCGGTGCCGGGTGGAGGTGGAGGCCGACGGGAGGCAGGTGCGGATCGAGGTCACCGACGACGGTCCGGGCCGCAGGACGTCCCCGGCGCAGACCGCGGGACACGGACTGATCGGCATGCGGGAGCGGGTCATGATGTACGGCGGAGCGTTCGAGGCGGGCCCCGCGCCGGGCACGGGATTCCGCGTCCTGGCCCGCCTGCCGTACGAGGCGGCGTCGTGATCCGGGTCGTCGTCGCGGACGACCAGGCCCTGCTCCGGGGCAGTTTCCGGCTGCTGCTGGACTCCGAGCCCGACCTGACCGTGGTCGGCGAGGCGGGCACCGGCGGCGAGGCCGTCGAGCTCACCGCGCGGGAGAACCCCGACGTGGTGCTGATGGACGTGCGGATGCCCGTGATGGACGGCATCGAGGCGACCCGGCGGATCGGCGGGCGGGCCAAGGTGCTGATCGTCACGATGTTCGACCTCGACGCCTACGTCTACGCCGCCCTGCGCGCCGGGGCCAGCGGGTTCCTGCTGAAGGACACCCCGCCGGCCGACCTGCTCGCCGCGATCCGGGTGGTGGCCGCGGGAGAGGCGCTGCTCGCGCCGACCGTGACCCGCAGGCTCATCGAGGAGTTCGCGCGCATCCCCGCCCAGCCGGTCGCCCGCGGCCTGGCGGGCGTGACCGAGCGGGAGCGGGAGGTGCTCACCCTGATCGCCCGCGGCCTGTCCAACACCGAGCTGGCCACCCACCTGCACCTGAGCCTCGCCACGGTCAAGACTCACATCGGCCGTCTGCTCACCAAGCTCGACGCCCGCGACCGCGCGCAGCTCGTCATCGCCGCCTACGAGAGCGGCCTGGTCACCGTGGCCGGACGGGAGGGCGGCCCGCCCCGCTGACGCACCAGCGCCGGATAGTCCTTGAGAGCCAGCACGTAGGCGCCGACGACCGCCAGCCCGGTGCCGAAACCGCCCAGGGTGTTGCCGTAGGCGGCGTCGCCGAGCAGCACCACCCTGCCCCTGGCGTACTCGTCGATCTCGACCCTGCTGATCGAGTCGAGGTAGAGGTCACGCGCCCGCGGCAACCTGGCGATGATCTCCGGCAGCCGCCAGCCCGCGCCCCGGTAGGCGTCGGCGAGGACGCGCCGGTGCTGCTCGGGGTCGTCGCGGTCGTAGTCGAGCTGCTCGGAGGCGAAGACGAAGAAGGTGGGCGCCTTCGGGCCGCCGACGGCCACCATCCGGCCCGCGTCGAGCAGCAGCATCACCAGCAGCGCGCGCGGCCTGGCCCCGCCCACCGGGATCACCTCACCGGCGGGCGAACGCACCTCCAGCGGCCCGAGGATGCCGAACTGCATGGCGTCGATTGTCCACCCTGCCGGCGGCCTGACGGTCAGGTGCCGGCCGCCTGCCTCATCATGTCCAGCAGGAAACGCGTGTTCGACCCGACCGCATCGTCAGCTTCCACGCGCACAAGGTGTTCCACACTGGGGCGGAACTCCTGCCACTTGAGGTACCGGACGACCGTCATCGCCTCCGAACGCACCGCAGGTCGCGCGTCGTGGACCGCGGCCTCGACCGCCCGGACCACTCGTGGATCCGGATCCGCCGGCCCGGTGGCGGCCAGCGACCGGAGCTCCCGCCTGGCCTGCGCGGTCCCGAGCGTGCTTACCAGGGCGAGCATGGACAGCGCTTCGGCACAGGTCCGGCACTCCCAGACTGACCGGATCATCGCCTCCGTCGCCGTGGTCGAGTCACCCTGCAGCTCGACAAGAGTCACCGCGATGACCGTGTCCAGCGTCAGCCGTACGAGTGTGCCGTCCGCGGTGCGCCAGGCGCACACGGCGCGGTCGCCGTCCTCGTACGACTCGGGCAAGGGCATCGACTCCCATCCCTGCTCTGCGGCGAACGCAACGAACGGATGGCCGGCCACGACGTGACACCACCCGCCGTCCGCGTCCCATTCGACGTCGTCGTCCTCGTCGAGAGGAGCCACGAACGCGAGGCGTTGAATCGGCACGGCACGACGCTACAGGCACGCCGGCGACGCCTGGCGTTCGCGTGACATCCGCGAGGCGTCGCAGGCGGCGAAGGTCACCTCACTTCGGCTTGCCTCGGATGACGAGTGGCCGGCACAGCGCTTATCGCGGCGGATTCCCGGCTTCGAAGTGAATTACGGCACTGATATGTCCGGGCAGAATATTGCTCTTTAGTTCGAGGTCCTTTCCGTGTCGTTCTGACCGGCCTCCGTCAGGTATCCTCGCCCTGTAATATCAAAGGGATTCCATCTGATATTTCTGGATGCCCCCGGCGCCCCGAGAGCTTGGACGAGGTTGATCATCATGTCCGGACAGACGCGGTCCCAGCCCGTGCCCAGCACGCCGGCAGAGCTGGGAGCCGTGCCGTCGCCGGAGCCGCCGGCGCGGGTGAGCCAGACCGCCTACCAGGAGCTGAGGGCGCGCATCGTCGACCTCACCTATCCTCCCGGCGAGATGGTCAACGAGTTGCAGCTCTCCAAGGCGCTCGGCATCGGCCGGATGCCGATCAGGGAGGCGGTCGCCCGGCTCGCCCAGGAGCGCTTCATCTGGGTGATCCCGCGCCGCGGCATGGTGATCGCCAACCTCAGTCTCACCGAGGTGCTCAACCTGATGGAGGCCCGGCTGATCGTGGAGACGGGCCTCGTCCGCGAGCTGTGCGGCAAGGTCTCCGACGCCGAGCTGGAAGAGCTGACCATGCTGTTCAAGGCGGTCGACGAGGCCGGGGCGACCGGTGACTACCTGCACTTCCTGGCGCGTGACCACGAGGCGCACGTGCGTCTCGCCGAGATGGTCCGCAACGACTTCCTCGGCCCGCTGGCCGAGTCGCTGCACCTGCACAACCTGCGCTTCTGGCGTTACTGCCACCGCAACCGCATGGTGACCGACGGGCACATCCAGCCACACGAGACGCTGCTCCAGGCGCTGCGGCGGCGCGATCCCGACGCCGCCGAGCGGGAGATCCGCCACCTGGTCGGCACGTCACGCGCCAGCCTGCAGAATCTCTTCTGACCCGCGGCCCGCCCTCACCGCACGGCGAGGGCGGCGGCGACCTTCTCGGCGACCGCGAGCAGCGCGGCGTCCGCGCCGGCCGCCCCGGCGAGCTGGAGCCCGACCGGCGCCCCGGCATCCGTACGGCCGGCCGGCAGCGAGATCGCCGGTTGCCCGGTGACGTTGTAGGGCCCGGTGAAGAGCCCTTCCAGCTCGCCCTCCGCGGTGTCGATGGGCGGGGTCAGCTCCGGGGCCGGGTAGGCCACGGCCGGGCCGATCAGCGCGTCCACCCCGTCGAGCAGGGCGGCGGCGGCCGGGAGCAGCTCGTCGCGGCGGCGCAGCGCCGCCAGGTAGGCCGCCTCGTCCACGGTCGCCGCCTCACGGAGCAGGCGCAGGGTCGTCGCGCCGTAGTGGCCGGGATCGGCGAGGCACCGCGCGCCGTGCACCTGCCACGCCTCGTGCAGCACGATCGGGCCGAACACGTCGTTGAGCGCGGCGAGCGGCGCGCCGTCCAGCTCCACCACCTGGTGACCGGCCCGGCGCAGCGCCTCGACCGCCTCCTGGAGCACGGCGCGGACCGCGGGCTCGACGCCGGGGTGGCCGAGCTGGTCGGCGAGCAGTCCCAGGCGCAGCGGACCGGCCGGAGGACCGGCGGGCGGCGGGGCGTCCAGCGGGCGGCCGGCGATCACCGCCAGCACCCGGCGGGCGGTCGGCACGTCGGCGGCGAGCACGCCGAGTGTGTCCAGGCTGGGCGCGAGCGCTTCGACGCCGTCCAGCGGGACCAGGCCGGCGCTCGGCTTGACGCCGACGACGTCGCAGTAGTGCGCCGGCACCCGGATGGAGCCGCCGGTGTCGGTGCCGAGCGCCGCGACGCAGACCCCCGCCCCGACCAGCGCGGCGGAACCGCCGCTGGAGCCGCCCGCGGTGAACGCCGGATCGACCGGGTTGCGCGCCTCCGGCAGGTCAGGGTGCGGCGCGCCGGCCGCGTACTCCAGCAGGCTCGCCGTCGCGAAGACGTCGGCGGCGGCGGCCCGCAGCCGGGCGACGACCGGGGCGTCGGCGGCGGCCGGCGGGCCCGCCATCGCGGCCGGGTTGCCGTTGCCGCGCGGCAGACCGGCGATGTCGATCATGTCCTTGACCGCCACCGGGGTGCCCAGCAGCGGGCCGTCCGCCGCGCGCGCCGGGGCGGGCGGCAGCGCGACGACGGCGTTGAGCGGCCGGCCCAGCCGTTCGGCCCGCTCGTAGGCGGCCAGGAGGTCGAGGTTGGCCCGCTCGCAGCGCCGTTCGCCGCGCTCGATCGCGCGGATCACCGCCGCGACGTGCTTGGTCAGCGGCCCGGCCAGCTCGTCCAGGTCGCCGACCTCGGTGGGCCTTCTGCGCACGGCCAGGTCGCGGTAGACGCCGCTGTGACTCTTCGCGCTCGCCCGGTTGAACGTCACCAGCCGGTCGATCGACCCTTCCAGGTCGTCCGGGTCGAACCCGTCGAACGGCTCGGGCGTCACCGGCGACTGCGCCAGCACCTCCCGGGCCAGCCCGAGCATCAGCGGCCGGTACGCCGGGTCGTCCAGCGCGTCGGCGATGGACAGATCGGAGACGGCGGTGGCGAAGAGCATCGCCCCGTACGCCTCCTTCGCCCACCGGTATCCGTTGATGTTGCCGGTGGCCTCCGCCCACGGCAGTGCCCTGACGAGCTCCTCGACCCTGGGCGTGACCTCGCCCGACTGCTCGCCGATCCGGAACGTCGCCACGTTGCCGTGCAGGATCCGGCCGGGGGCGAGGTAGTCGGCGCCGAAGTTGACGAAGCCCACGACGAGGCGGTCCGCGCCCACGACCTCCTCCAGGACGTCCATGGTGAGGCCGTTCTGCAGCGAGAGCACGTAGCCGCCAGGGGCGAGGCGGCCGGCGACGAGCGCGGCGGCGGCCTCGGTGTGGTGTGACTTGACGGCGATGACGACCCGGTCCAGCCGGTCGGGCAGGTCGCCGGGGAGCACCGCGCGGGCGGGCACGGTGAAGGCGTCCACCGGTCCCTCGATGTGCAGGCCGCCCTCGTTCATCGCGGCGACGTGGGCGGCGTCCGCGTCGCAGAAGAGCACGTCGTGGCCGTCGCGGGCCAGGTGGGCGCCGACCGTGCCGCCGATGGCCCCGCTGCCGATGATGGTGAAGCGCATGCCGTCCACCATCGCATGGCATACCTGTCATCAACAACTTGTCGACAACTGATATGTCAGATGTCTAGGCTGCGTTCCACGAGGTTGCGACGGTTCCAGGGCGACCCGGACGGAGGAACATGCCTGAATCCACACCAGTCATGATCGGCAGTGAGCGCAGCGAGGTCGGGCTGCCGGCGGGGGTCGAGATCCTCGCCCGCGGCGGCAGCGCCATCGACGCGGTGGAGGCCGCGATGCGGGTCTGCGAGGACAACACCGCCGACCACTACGTCGGCACCGGCGGGCTGCCCAACGCCCGCGGCGAGGTCGAGCTGGACGCGTCACTGATGATCGGCTCCTCCCGCGCCTTCGGCGCCGTGGCCGGCCTGCGCGGCTACCCCAACCCGATCTCGGTGGCCAGGGCCGTCCTCGACCGGCTGCCGCAGCACGGCCTGCTGGTCGGCGAGGGCGCCGCCACCTTCGCCGCCGAGTGCGGCTTCGGCACCGCCGAGCTGCTCACCCCCGAGGCCGAGAAGATGTGGCGGGAGACGCTGCTCCAGGCCGGCGAGGAGTCGGTGGAGGGCGAGAACACCGCCGCCCAGGACGGCGACCTGCTCTACCGGCGCGCCGCGCTGGAACTGGTCCGCCGGATGGCCCCGCACGACGGGCCGTGGGGCACCATCAACATCATCGCCCTGGACGCGCACGGCGAGATGTGCGTCGGGGTCAGCACCAGCGGCTACCCGTGGAAGTACCCCGGCCGGGTGGGCGACTCGGCGATCCCCGGCGCCGGCAACTACTGCGACCTGCGGGCCGGCGGCGCCGCCTGCACCGGGCGCGGCGAGCTGTCCATGCGCGCCGGCACCGCCCGCCGGGTCGTCGACCTCCTCGGCGCGGGCGAGGACCCGGCCGCGGCCTGCCGGGCGGCACTCGCCGACGCCGCCATCCTGCCCGACGAGTACCGCGCCGAGCTGCGGGTGCTCGCGCTCACCCCGGACGGCAGGCACGGCGGCGCCGCCTCCCAGCCCGGCGCGAGGTACGCCGTCATGAGACCCGGCGACACCGAACCGGCGATGCTCGACAGGAGTGTGCTGTGAAGGTCTTCATCTCCAGCGACATGGAAGGCACGACCGGCGTCGTCGACTGGTCCCAGTGCAGCGGCCCGAGCCCGGAGTACGAGTACTACCGGGGCCTGCTCCAGGCCGAGGTGAACGCCGCGATCGACGGCGCCGCCGCCGCGGGCGCGACGGAGTTCCTGGTCAACGACTCCCACTCGACCATGCAGAACCTGCGGCCCGACCAGTTGCACGGCGAGGCGGCTTACCTGTCCGGGCGGCACAAGCCGCGCTACATGATGGAGGGGCTGGACTCCTCCTTCGACGCGATCTTCTACGTCTCCTACCACGGTTCGATGAGCTCGGCGTCCTCCGCGTTGTCGCACACGTACAACCCGAGGGCGATCTCCGACGTCTGGCTCAACGGCACGATCGCCGGCGAGTCCGGCATCAACGCCCTCGTCGCGCTGGGGCACGGGGTGCCGGTGGTGCTGATCACCGGGGACCGGACCACCGGCGAGGAGGCGGAGCCGTTCTGCCCGGGGATCGAGACGGTCGTGGTGAAGGAGTCGGTGAGCCGGTTCGCCGCGGCCTCGCCGCACCCGGTGCGGGCCCGTCAGCTGATCCACGACGGGGCGCGCCGGGCACTGGAGCGGCTGGGCGACTTCAGGCCGCCCGCGATCGAGCTGCCCGCCACCCTGAAGGTGCGGTTCCGCAACGGCGACATCGCGGAGATGGCCGCCATGCTGCGCGGCGTGCGGCGGGTGGACGAGAAGACCGTGACCATCACCGACGACGACCCGCTGCGGCTCTACCAGACGTTCGTCGTCGCGGTGCTGCTGACCAGGGGCATCGCGGAATGAGTGAGCTGGCGGGGAAGACGGCGCTGGTCACCGGCACGGCGCAGGGCATCGGCTCGGCGATCGCCGACACCCTGGAGCGGCTCGGCGCGGCCGTGCACCGCGTCGACCGGGACACGGCGGATGTGACGGACGCCGCCCAGGTGGCGGCGCTGGTCGACCGGATCGGTCCGGTCCACGTGCTGGTGAACAACGCCGGCGGGGTGGTCGGCCAGGTCCACCGTCCCCTGGAGGAGGTGTCCGAGGAGGACTGGCGGGCCGTCGTCGACGCCAACCTGACCAGTACCTTCCTGTGCACCCGGGCGGTGGTGCCGGGCATGAAGGCGGCCGGCGGCGGGCGCATCGTGAACATCTCCTCCGGCGCCGGGCGCAGCTTCAGCCTCACCGGCATCCAGGCGTACGCCGGCGCCAAGGCCGGACAGATCGGCTTCACCCGGCAGATGGCGCACGAGCTGGGCCGGTTCGGCATCACGGTGAACTGCATCGCGCCGGGCTTCGTCCGCTCCAACCCGACCACCGAGAAGCAGTGGCGGAGCTACGGCGAGGAAGGGCAGCGCGCGCTCGTCGAGGGCATCGCGCTGCGCCGGCTCGGCACCGCCCAGGACATCGCCAACGGCGTCAAGTTCTTCGCCTCGGCCGACGCCTCCTGGATCACCGGCCAGGTCATCTCCATCGACGGCGGGCACTCCCTCTTCTGAGGCGGCGACCTGCGAACTCCACCGCGTGAAAGGCGGGTGTACACGTGATCGTCGAGATCAACGGTGCCGACCTCAACGTCGAGGTCCTGGGCGAGGCGGGCCGGCCGGTCCTCATCGCGCACCACGGCGGCGGCGGGATCGGCTCACTGGCCGAGCCGAAGGCCACTTTCGGCCCGCTCGCCGACCTGTTCCGGGTGGTCGTCTTCGACGCCCGCGGCTGCGGCCTGAGCGAGGGCGTCCCGCCGTACTCGCACGAGCAGTGGGCCGCGGACGTGGACGGCCTGCGGGAGTGGATCGGCGCGGAGCAGGTCGTCGTCGCCGGCGGCTCCTACGGCGGCTTCATCGCCATGGAGTACGCCATCGCCTACCCGGACCGGGTCAGGGCGATGATCCTGCGGGACACCTCCCCGGACGGCTCCAGCCTGGAGCTGGCCTTCGAGAACGCCCGCAACCAGACCAGGGTCGAGATCGACTGGGACAACTTCCATCGGTACTGGAGCGGCAACATCCGCGACGACGCCGACCTGAAGGCGTGCTGGGCCGAGCTGATCCCGCTCTACGACTACGAGTACGACCCGGTTCAGGCGGCGGCCAGGGTGGAGGCCGGGATCTACCGGCACGAGGCGCACAACTGGTGCTTCCAGTACAACGAGCCGAACTACGACGTGAAGCCGGCCCTGCCGGGCGTGCGGTGCCCGACGCTGGTGACGGTGGGCCGGACCGACTGGGTCACCCCGGTCTCCTGCTCCGAGACCATCGCCTCGCTCGTCCCCGGCGCGAAGCTCGTCGTCTTCGAGAAGTCCGGGCATTCGCCGCAGATCGAGGAATTCGATCTTTTCCAGCGGACCATGCGCGACTTCCTGGCCGAGGCACTGCCCGAGCTGAAGGTCACCTGAACGATTGCTGCCAATTTGGCATGACTGATAATAGTTATTATCAACGTCCGGAAATAGGACCGTAACGGCCAGGTAGCCTGACCGGCACATCGAGTTCATACCGTCAGGCCCGTCGGTAGCCGCCGTTCGGCGGCAGGGCCGGCCCTTATCGCGGGTTCCGCGCTGATTGACCATGTCCCCTGGGGGTCAAAAACATGCCCAATTCCGATCAGAATGACAGCCGGGTGCCCGGTCCCGTCCACGCTCAGCTCTCCCGTTACCGCATGAGCCGCCGCCACGCGCTGGGCCTGTTCGGGGCGGTGGGCGTGAGCGGCCTGCTCGCCGCCTGCGGAGGCGGCGGCGACGGGACCGACACCGCCGCAGGTGGCGGCGGGGGCGGCGGGAAGCGGGTCGGCGGCGACCTGAAGATCGTCCGCAGCCAGGACGCGGTTTCCATGAACAACACGATGGTGTTCAGCAACGCGTCGATCTGGGTGTTCCAGCAGATCTTCGAAACGCTCTATACCAACGCCCCGGACGGCAAGAGCGTCAAGCCGTGGCTCGCCGAGAGTTACACGACCTCGGACGACAAGCTCACCTGGACGTTCAAACTGCGTTCCGGAGTGCTGTTCAGCAACGGTCAACCGGTCACCGCCGAAGATGTCAAATTCTCCCTTGACAAAGCCGGTTCGACCAAAGGCGGATGGGAGTTCATCAACAGCGCGATCGACAAGGTCACCGCGCCGGACGCGTCCACCGTCGTCATCACCACGAAGTACCCGTGGGCGCCGCTGCTGGCCGACCTGGCCTGCCCGAACAACGGCATCGTGCCGAAGAACTACGGCGGCAGGTCGGCCGACGACTTCTACAACGCGCCGGTCGGCACCGGCCCGTTCATGTGGGGAAGCTGGTCCAAGGGCAGCTCGCTGACGCTGAAGAAGAACCCGCACTACTGGCAGCAGGGCAAGCCCGCGGTGGACAGCGTGACCTGGCAGGTCGTGCCGGACGACAACACCAGGAACCTCATGGTGCAGGGCGGCCAGGCCGACATCAACGAGAACCCGCCGTTCTCCACGCTGGACCAGCTCCGCTCCTCCGGCACCGTCAAGGTGGACGTGTTCCCCTCCACGCGCACCGACTACGTGATGATGAACAACACGAAGAAGCCCTACGACGACATCCACGTCCGGCGCGCGATCAGCTACGCGATCGACCGGAACGCACTGGTCAAGTCGGTGCTCTTCGGCAACGGCAAGGCGGCCAACTCGGTCTTCATGCCGACCGTCCCCTACTACGACGCGAACACCCCCGGCCTCCAGTTCGACATGGCCAAGGCGAAGGCGGAACTCGCCCAGTCGTCGGTGCCGAACGGTTTCACCACCACCTACCTCGCCTCCTCCGGCGACTCCACGGACGCCGCCATCGCGCAGATCATGCAGGCGTCCCTCAAGCAGCTCGGCATCACGATGAACATCCAGAACACCGACCCGAGCGCCGTGCACGACCTGCAGACGAAGCTGAACTTCGAGATCACCCACAGCTACTGGACGATGGACATCGCCGACCCCGACGAGCTCGCCCAGTACGCCCTGGACCCGACGACCGGCGGCCACTCCTTCAACACCGGGTACGACGACAAGGCGACCATCGACCTGGTGCACAAGGCGCAGAAGACCTTCGACACCACGGCCCGCCAGCAGCTCTACAGCGAGATCCAGACGAAGGCCGCGGAGTCCGCGTACATGGCGTTCCTCTACTACCAGCCGTTCCCCTATGCCACGCGGAGCGGGGTGGCAGGCTTCCAGGTGCTGCCGACCGGCAGCTACCACCTTGAGAACGTCTACTTCACCGCCTGACCCGGCCTCGCGACATCGAAGGAGGCAGATATGGGGTTCGTCCTCTACATCGGCCGCCGCCTGCTCGCCGCCGTTCCGGTACTGTTCGGCACCACGTTGATCGTGTTCTTCATGATCCACCTGGTGCCGGGCGATCCGGCGGTGACACTGCTCGGCACCCACGCGACGCCGCAGGCGGTGGCGGCGCTGCACGCCCAGATGGGCCTGGACCAGCCGGTCTGGCGCCAGTACCTGGACTTCCTCGGCCGGTTGCTGCACGGTGACCTGGGCCATTCGTTCTTCTACCAGTCCAGTGTGACCAGCCTGATCCTGGGCCGGATCAGCGCCACGCTGTGGCTGATCCTGGCCGGGGCGATCTTCGCCGTGCTGGTCAGCGTGCCGCTGGCCGTGTGGGCGGCGAGCCGCCGCGGCGGACTCGCGGACCACGTGATCAGGACCGTCCCGCTGCTCGGGCTGGGCATGCCCGCCTTCTGGCTGGGAATCATGCTGATCCTGCTCTTCGCCCTCAAACTCGGCCTCTTCCCGGTCTCCGGGTACGGCACGACCTTCGCCCAGCACGTGCAGGGGATCATCCTGCCGGGACTGACGGTGGCGCTGGCGCTCACCCCGATCCTGGTACGCAGCCTGCGCACCAGCATGATCAACGTACTGGGCAGCGACTACATCACCACCGCGCGGGCCAAGGGGATCGGCGCGGGCCGGACGATCGCCGGGCACGCGCTGCGCAACGCGGCGGTCTCCTCGGTGACCGTGCTCGGCGTCAACATCGCCTACCTGGTCGGCTCGACCCTGGTCGTGGAGCGGGTCTTCTCGCTGCCCGGGGTCGGCACCCAGATGATCGACGCGATTTTCAACCGGGACTTCCCGGTGGTCCAGGGGGTGACGATGTTCTTCGCGGTCATGGTGGTCGCGGTCAACCTGCTCACCGACGTGGCGCACGCCGGCCTGGACCCCCGGGTGAGGCTGTCGTGAAGGCGCTGACCCTGCCCGGCCGTTCGGTGCCGGCCGCCGGGACGACGCCCCGGCCGCGCCGCCGGTCCCGCCGGTTCAACGGGCCGCTGCTGGCCGGGCTGATCCTCTTCGGGCTGCTCGTGCTCGCCGCGATCTGTGCCCCGCTGATCACCAAGGCGGACCCGACCGCCCAGGACCTCACCCAGGCGCTGCTGCCGCCGGGATCGCGCGGCCACCTCCTCGGCACCGACCGGTTCGGCCGCGACACGCTGGCCCGACTGCTCTACGGCGCCCGCATCGACCTGCGGGTGGGCGTGCTCGCGGTGGTCTCGCCGTTCCTCATCGGCACCGTGCTCGGGCTGGTCAGCGGCTGGTTCGGCGGCTGGTTCGACACGCTGGTGATGCGGATCGTGGACATGGTCGTGGCGTTCCCGTTCTTCGTCCTGGTGATCGCGCTGGTCTTCGCGCTCGGCCCCGGCACGGGCAGCATCTACCTCGCGATCACGCTGGTCGGCTGGGTGGCCTACGCCCGGATCGTGCGCGGCGAGGTGCTCGTGGCCAAGAACCAGGAGTACGCCCTCGCGGCGCGGGCCAGCGGCCTGCCCACCTGGCGGATCCTGCTGCGGCACCTGCTGCCCAACGTGGTCCTCCAGGCGATCGTCTTCTCGATGAGCGACATCGTGCTGTCCATCCTCGCCATCGTGACCTTGGGATACCTCGGCCTGGGCGTGCCGCCGCCCACGCCGGACTGGGGATCCATGATCCAGGACGGCCAGCAGTTCATGCTGACCCACTGGTACCTGGCCGCACTGCCCGGCTTCGCCGTCGTGATCACCGGTCTGGCGCTCGCGCTGATCGGCGACGGCCTGGTGGAACGGATGAACCTGCGATGAGCCCACTGCTGGAGGTCGAGGACCTGCACGTGGAGATCCCGCTGCCGCACGGCACGCTGCACGCCGTGCGCGGGGTATCGCTGACCGCCGACGCGGGGGAGGCTGTCGGGTTGGTCGGCGAGTCCGGTTCGGGCAAGAGCCTGACGTTGCGCGCCCTGCTCGGCCTGCTCCCGCAGCCGGCCCGGATCAGCTCGGGCCGGATCGTGCTCGACGGCGTCGACGTCACCGCGCTGCCCGCCAGGGAACGCCGCCGCCGGCTCACCGGCGCCATGGGCATGGTCTTCCAGGACTCGCTGACCGCGCTCAACCCGGTGATGCGGGTCGGCGCGCAGATCGCCGAGGCGCCCCGGCGCAAGCTCGGCATGTCCGCCGCGCAGGCGAAGGCGCGGGCCGTCGAACTGATGGAGCGCGTCGGCATCCCGGACCCGGAACGCCGCTACCGCGCCTACCCGCACGAGCTGTCCGGCGGCATGCGGCAGCGGATCTGCATCGCGATCGCGCTGTCCGGCCGCCCCCGGCTCATCCTCGCCGACGAGCCGACCACCGCCCTGGACGTCACCATCCAGGCCCAGGTGCTCGGCGTCGTGGAGAGCCTGCGCCGGGCCGAGGGCGTCGGCCTGATCCTGGTCAGCCACGACCTGGCGGTGGTCAGCGAGACCTGCCGGCGGATCTACGTCATGTACGCGGGCCGCGTCGTGGAGAGCGGCCCCATCCTCGACGTGCTCAGCGCGCCCCGGCACCCGTACAGCTTCGCGCTGCTGCGGTCGGTGCCCGATCCGGACGCGCCGGTGCACCGGCTGCTGACCATCCCGGGGCAGCCGCCCGACCTGATGGAGACGGCGGCGGGGTGCTCGTTCGCGCCCCGGTGCCTGTTCGCGGCCGACGCCTGCCGCGAACAGGATCCGCCGCTGGTGGCGCTGCCGGGCGACCGGGCCACCGCGTGCCTGCGTCACGAGGAGGCCGATCGATGGAGCGACCTGGTGGCCGGGCTCGCCACGGTGGAGGAGGTGTGATGAGCGAGGTTCTCGCCGTCGAGGGCCTGGTCCAGCAGTTCGAGGGCCGGTACGGCCTCGCCGACCGGATCGCCCGCCGCCCCCGGCCCGCCCTCCGTGCCGTGGACGGCGTGGACCTGGTGCTGCGCGAGGGGGAGACGCTCGGCCTGGTGGGCGAGTCCGGCTGCGGCAAGTCGACGCTGAGCCGCTGCGTCGTCGGCCTCTACCGGCCCACCGCCGGCGTCGTACGGCTGGCCGGTGAACCGATCGCCGGCACCCCCACCCGCGCCCAGCGGCGTTTCGTGCAGATGGTCTTCCAGGATCCCTACAGCTCGCTGAACCCCCGGATGACCGTCGGCCAGATCCTCGGCGAGCTGCTCCGCTACCACCGGATCGTGCCGCGCGACCAGGTCGCGAAGCGCAGCAGGGAACTGCTGGACCTGGTCGGCCTGCCGTACCGGGCGCTGGGGCAGACGCCTCGGCAGTTCTCCGGCGGGCAGCGGCAGCGGATCGGGATCGCCCGGGCGCTCGCGCTGGAGCCCAAGGTGCTGATCGCCGACGAGCCGGTGTCCGCACTGGACGTCTCCGTCCAGGCGAACATCATCAACCTGCTGCTCGACCTCAAGCAGACCCTCGGGCTGTCCATGATCTTCGTGTCGCACAACATCGCCGTGGTGCGCCAGGTGAGCGACCGCACCGCGGTCATGTACCGCGGGCGGATCATCGAGACCGGCCCGACCGAGCAGGTCTTCCTCGAACCGTCGCACCCCTACACCCGGCTGCTCCTCGGCTCCGTGCCCCGGCTCGTCACGCACGTGGCCGCCGGCGGCGCGGCCACCGCCATCCCGGCGGAGCCGGTGCCCCCGGCGGCCCTGCCCACCGCCACCGCCGAGGTGGGCGGCTGCCGCTACCGGGACCGCTGCCCGGTCGCGCTGCCCGCCTGCGCCACCGAGCCCGGCCTGCGCCTGATCAGCGACGACGGCGAGGAAGGCCACCTCGCCGCCTGCCAGCACGTGCCGGGCTGACCGGTCACCGGGCCCGCGCCGGGCCGGTCGCTCCCAGCTCGCTCTCCCGTCGCTCTCACGTCACCGATCCGGTCCACTCCGGCTCGGCGGCGCCGTGTCCGTTCCGCTCCGGCCGTACCGGGCCGGGGGCGGGCGGCGCGGCCCGCCGGGACCGGACGGCGGCGGTGACGAGCCCGGCGACGCGGGCGTACGTCGAGTCGCGCACGAAGAGCAGATCCGTGACGATCATGATGAAGGACATGAACGGCAGGCCCATCAGCACGCCCACCCCCACGTGCATGCCCATCACCGCGACCAGCCCGAGCCTGCGCGTCACCGTGTTGAGCATCAGCGCGGGGAACAGCAACTGGACGAACACCGCCAGATAGCCGGACGTGACGACGAGGAACTCGTGGTCGTAGAACAGCCGGCTGAGCGCGGGGAACGGCTGGAACTCCGCGATCCGCAGCGCGTAGTAGAGGGCGGTGCCGTCCTGCCAGCGCTCGCCCTGCACCTTGAGCATCCCGGCGGTCACGTAGACCAGGCACATCTGCGCCAGCGTGGCGAGCACGGCGGTGTTGTGCAGCACGGTGAGGACGCGCCAGCGCAACCGCCCGCGGTCCTCCTCCCGGCCGGCCCTGCGCCGCGCGTCCACCGACCAGCGGGCGGACAGGTCGGCGAAACAGAGGTAGATCAGCACGAGTTGCATGAGGGTGTCGCCGCCGTCGACCAGCAACGGGTTCCGCTCGTGCCAGGACCACAGCAGCACCAGCAGCACCGGCGTCACCCACCGGGTCCGCCAGCCCGCCGCGAACACCGCCGCGGCCACGATCGTCGCGTGGTACAGCACCTCGAACCACAGCCCGGACGACAGGAGCGCGTAGAGCGAGAACGAGCCCCGGTCGGCCAGCGTCCCGGTGAACAGGTCGCCGGTCCACGGCGACTCCGGCCCCCACAGGAGCCTGCGGTCACCGTAGTTGACCAGCAGGATGCCGATCAGCGCCAGGCCGTAGCCGATCCGGAGTACGGCCAGCCCGTACAGCCCGTACCGCCGCCCGGTCGCCCGGTCCAGAAGATCCCCGGCCCGCCGGCCCATCCGGGCGGCCACCGCACGGGGTGCCAGAGTTTCCGCGCTCACTGGTACCGCTCCTTCCACAGGCGGACCGAGTCCGCGGAGACGCTCACCGGGGGTGCCCAGTCCAGGTCACTTCGGCTGACCTGGTCGGGCCGGCCGCTGTTCCGCTGCGCGAAGTCCGGGAAGACGTGGCCGGCGAACCTGATCTGGACCGCGGACACGCCGTCCCCCCATTCGGCGCGGGCGGCGAGCGTGGCCAGCGTGTGCGCGTAGCGCATCGTGCGCGCCACGAAGGGGTCCGCCGCGGGGTCCGCCCCGGGGTCCGCCGCGGGGGCCGCCGTTTGGCCGCCCTCGAATCCGCCGGGTTCCTGCCCGGGCGGCATCCCGGCCCCGGGTGATCCGTTCGCGGGTGCTTCGTTCGCGGGTGCTTCGTTCGCGGGCATTTCGGCGGGGGCCTGGAAGCCGGTCGGTTCGCCGGTCTCCTGTCCGCCCTGTCCGCCCTGTCCGCCCTGTCCGCTCTGTCCGGCCTGTCCGGTGGCCGGGTTGATCCCGGCGCCGAGCAGCATCTGCGAGGCGCCGCCCACCACCCGGAACAGCCGGCGCGGGAACACGTGACCTTCGACCTTCGCCACCGCGGGGCCGGTGATGTCGAGCCAGGAGGTCTCCCGCTCCGCGGCCGTGCCGGTGCGGACCTTGGCCCTGACCAGGATCCGTGGGTTGAAGACGGCCGGGTCGGGGGCGAAGAGGTGCCAGTCCTGCGCGAAATAGGGCTGCATGTAACTGTCGACGAGCGCGCTGTGGCGCTCGTACAAGGGGTTCGGCGGTGCGATGTAGAAGAACGTCATAAGAAAGTGGCAGAACAATGCCGCCGAGCACGCGATGACGGTGGCGACCAGCGCCCACCGCTTCCCTTTCGGAAATCCACCGTGCGCCGCCGGGGGCGCCCCCGGACGGTGCTGTCCGTCAACGTTGTCCATTCCCGAGCCTCGCTTCTACTCCATCAAAGCCCTCCTGATCTCAGCTACATCTCCGCCACCACAGGCCATCATGTCCACATTTAACGCTTTTTTCCCATTTGCATCCCCATTCCTGCGCGCTCTCGTGACCGCCGTGCACGGCGGGTGCCGAGGAGGTCAGACACGGGGGCGGCGGCAGACGTAGCTGCGGGATGGGGGGATGTTGCGCCAGATGGTGCTGGTGGTGAGGACTTCGTCGAAGGTGGTGGTGAGGTGGTGGCGGAAGCGGCGGGCGTTGGTGGTGAGGGGTCGGGCGTGGAGTCCGACGACGGTGCTGAAGGCGGCGCCGGGGGCGAGGGTTTGTGCGATTTGTTGGAGGATTGTGGTTTGTTGTGGGGTGGGGATCATGGACCAGGGGAGGGTGCTGACGATGGCGTCGGCTTGGTGGGTGCCGGTGGTGGTGAGGAGTTGGGTGAGGTGGGTGGCGTTGCCGTGGATGACTTCGAGCCAGGGGTGGGTGTGGTGGAGGTGGTTGATCATGTGGGGGTCGATTTCGATGGCGATGTGGCGGGAGCCGGGGGTGAGGCGGGTGTGGATGGCGGTGCTGACGGCTCCGGTGCCGGGTCCGAGTTCGATGACGGTGACGGGGTGTGTGCTGGGGACGATGGCGGCCAGTGTGCGGGCCATGGTGGGGAGGGTGGGGGCGATGGCTCCGGTGATGGACAGGTGTCGCGCGGCGCCGGACAGGAACATCTGGTAATCGGCGGCGGCGGTCGAAGGCGGCGTCATGGGGATCCTCCGTGGGGTGGGTTGGCGGACCCAGACTTGCAGAGGAAATTCTGCAGAACAATCTCTGCAGGAGGATCTCAGGGGTGAACTCAGGGGCGTCTAAGGGCTGGTCCGGGCGTTGCAGAACTTCCTCTGCAAAGCGTCTCCGCGGGCTAGACTGGGCCGCATGGCCCCCCGCGCCGTCGACACCGCAGCCCTGAAAGCCCTCGGACACCCCCTTCGGCAGCGCATCCTCCGCCACCTCGCCCGCGAGGGCCCTGCCAACTCCACCGCCCTCGGCAAGGCCCTCGACGAGAGCACCGGAACGCTCAGCTACCACCTGCGGCTCCTCCAGCGCGCGGGCTTCGTCGAAGAGGTGCCCGAGCGCGCCACCGGCCGGGAGCGCTGGTGGCGCGGCGTCCCCACCGACCTGCGCTGGCCGGCCGGGGACGACGTGCCCGAGGAGCAGCGCCCGGTGCTCGACGAGATCATCAGGACCAAGGCCGCCGAGGACCTCGACCTCTTCCACCGGTTCGCCGACGCGGCCCGGCGGCACCCCGCCTGGACGAAGGGATCGCGCGGACTCCTGCACCTCACCGAAGAGGGCATGGACCGGTTCTTCGAGGACTACATCGAGCTCCTCCGGCGGCACGGCCACCGGCCCGAGGACGCCCCGCCCGGATCCCGCCCGGTCTTCGTCCGCTTCTTCACGATCCCGGCCGACCTCGCCGAGGACTAGCCCCTACAGGAGCACGGCGCAGCCGCGTGCGCGCAGCGTGTCGATCCAGGCCGGGATCCGGTCCGGCTTCGTCCAGCGCAGGTCCAGTTTCTCCAGCCTCGGCAGGGTCGCCAGCGCGTCGGGCAGCTCGCGCAGCCTCGCGGCCCGCAGGTCCAGGTGGGCGAGGCGGGACAACCGGCCGATCGTCTCGGGCAGGCGGTCCAGCGGGTTGTTGCGCAGGTCGAGGTGGCGCAGGTCGGCCAGGTCGCCGATCTCCGGGGGAAGCCCGGTGAGACGGTTGTTCATGGCGTGCAGCTCGCGCAGCCCGGACAGCCGGCCGATCGAGCCGGGCAGCCGGTCGAGCCGGTTGTCGTACACGCGCAGCTCGCGCAGCGCCGTCATGTCGCCGAGGGACGCGGGGAGCGTGCTCAACCGGTTGCCGGCCAGGTTGAGGTAGTCGAGGCGGGCCAGGCGGCCCAGGGACGCCGGTACCGACGTCAGCCCGTTGTCGCTGAGATAGAGGTAGTCGCTGAGCGAGACGAGGTCGCCGATCCGCGACGGCACCTCGCGCAGCCGGTTGTGGTCGAGGTCGATCCGCCGCAACCCGGTCAGCCCGCCGATCCCCTCCGGCAGTACCGAGATCCCCCTCCCCGCCGCGGCCATCTCGACCGCGACCCCGCCCTCGAACCGCCACACCTCATCAGAAAGCTCCACCCCGCTCGCTCCCCGTGATCCGCGTCAAAGCTCGACTTCTCCGCTGACGCAGGTGACGGTGTCGCCGCCGATCCAGATGTCCTTCTCGTCCGCGGTGACGTGTACCCGGCCGGCGCGGCCGAGGGCGGTGCCCTGGGTGGCCAGGTAGGGAGCGGTGGCGCGGCCGGTGCGCAGCAGCCACTGGGCCACGGACGCGTTGAGGCTGCCCGTCACCGGGTCCTCGCGCATGGCCCCCGCCACCGGGAAGAACGCCCTGACCTCGAACGCGGCGGGCGACCCCGCCGGATGCGGCCCGACCACGCCCACCTTCTCGTCGAGGTACCCGGGCGTGAGCGCGAGCACGGCGTCGGCGTCGGCGAGCTGGACCGCGATCCAGCCCGGCCCGTTGTCGGCCCACTCGATGTCCACGATGTCCGCCCTGCCGACCCCGAGGGACTCGGCCACCTGGCCGGCCAGCTCGTCGTCCACCGGCCCGGACCGCAGCAGCGGCGGCGCGGCGAACGCCAGCCCGGTGCCGACCCGCCGTACCGGCACCAGCCCGGCACCGCACTCCTGCACGATCACCTCCGGCCGCTTCGGCGTGCCGCCCGCCTCCAGCCAGGCGTGGCAGGTGCCCAGCGTGGGGTGCCCGGCGAACGGGAGCTCCTGCGCCGGGGTGAAGATCCGTACCAGGTAGTCGGCGTCGTCGCTGGTCGGCGGCAGCACGAAGGTGGTCTCGGAGAGGTTCGTCCACTGCGCGAAGCGCTGCATGTCCCCCTCGCTCACCCCCTCCCCGTCGAGCACCACGGCGAGAGCGTTTCCGAAGTACGGCTTGCTGGTGAAAACGTCTACTTGTCGGAATCGGCGACCCATGGGGACGAGTGTGCCAGATCGGACTTCCCCGCTCGGCCCCCTCCGGCGGGCGGACGGGTCACCGGGAGAACCAGCTCCGCAGGTCCGGGTCCAGTTCGGGATGGCCGGAGGCGCGGGGCCTCGGCTGGGGGGCGGGCGGCCAGTCCCGCCACCAGGTCGGCGGGGGCGGGGTCAGGTCGGTCACCGTGGAGGGCCAGTGCAGATCGACGTCGTCGGGGAGGGGGGCGCCGAGCGGCGGGGGGTAGTCGTCCGGGAACCTGAGCGCGCCGACCTCCAGGGTGGGGCGGTGATGGGTGCGCCAGTAGGCCACATCAGGGCCGTCGTCCCGGGCCTCTTCGCCTGTCTCTTCGCCTGTCTCGTCGCGGGAGTGCTTCCCGCGCCGCTGGTCGGCGGGTTCCGGCGGGTCGGCGGGTTCCGCCTCGGCGTTCGCCAGCCCGTGGAACAGGGCGGCCATGCTGACCTTTCCATCGGCCTCGTACGCGCACCCGTAGCGGCAGGCGATCGTCGCGGCGGCGGATCTGCGGTCGGCCGCCTGGAAGAGGAGCAGGGCGTCGGGATTGCGCGCTTCGTAGGCGCGTTCGAGCCACTGCAGGCTCTCGTGGGACCAGCCGTTCAGCAGGGTGATCAGGAAGAGCTGGAGGCACGCGTCGCCGTCGCCGTCCTGGGCCCAGCGGAACAGCCGTGCCCCGGTCCTGCCGTGCGCCTCCAGATAGCACTGGGCGGCCTGGGCCAGCGACAGCTCGTCATCCTGCGCGGCGGCGGCGAGGGCGGGAGCGAGGTCGCCGTGCTCGACGCCGGGCGGACGCTCCTCGGCGCGGGGCTCACCGCCGAAACAGGGGTGTCCGGCGGGGGCGGACGAGGGCCGCTCGCCCGGAGAGGGGGCAGGCGGCCGTTCGCCGGGATACGGGTCTTCGACGAGCGCGGGACGGTGCCCGGCGGCCGGGACGGGGACAGGCACGGGGACGGTGGGGGCGGTGTCCCCGGGGCGGGGGTTCGCGGGGTGCGGGGTGGTGTCCTGGGCGGAGCGCCAGTGGGCGAACCATCGCTGGGTGTCCACGTGGACGTCGAGCTGGTTCTGGGTCGCCGCGTCCTTGCAGGCGGCGAGGTAGGACACGACCCAGGCCCAGGCGGGGAGGTTCGCCCGCTTGCCGTGCAGGATCTCGTTCGTGGTGCTCGGGACGAGTTCCCTGCGGGTGCCCTCGCCCGGGAATCCGCGCTTGGACAGCAGGTGCAGCTGAGTGAACGTCGGGCAGCCGGCCCGCTCCCTCAGCTGGTTGAGCTGGGCAACAAAGGCGTCATGAGCAACGCGGTGTTTGTCAGCCATCGCCCTTGCCGGTCGTGATCATGAATCGACGGACTGTAACGGCAGCATGCTCCCACCAATTGAGGGCAATCCGGGGCCGATCACCTATTCGACATCGTCCGATGTGATTCACCGCCCACCCCACCGGACAGAACCGAGGCTCTCCGAAGAACCCAGAAGAATCCCGAACGATCCCGAACGGCTCAGGACGGACCCGAACCCCACCGGTCACCGGAGTCACATCCCATCGGCGGAGCCGCCATCTCGTTCGAGGCCGTTCGGAGGCGTTGGAGGCGATGGCCCGCCCGCCGCCGAGCCGCCATCGTCGTCTCGACCCACCGGACCGACGAAGGGGAAACTCCCCGATGCAGTGCTTCGCCGAGGCCCCCCAGCCGATGGCCGCCACCTGTCAGGACGCCTCGCCTCCGCCCCTCACCTGGCCGGACCCGTGCGCCGAGCAGGTGGCGGGGATGCTGGTCGTGATCTGGGCGCTGCGCTCGGAACGGATCCCGCTGATGCCGCCCTACGACCAGTACAGCGCCGAGCAACTCGTCGACTTCTGGGCCGACGAGACGACCGCCACCGGCCACCCCCTTCCAGCGCACCGAGGATGACGCCGATGTTCACCCTGCCCGCCCTGCTCACCCTCGTGGCCGCCGCGCTGGCCGCCGCCGTCACCTGCGCCCTGGCGCTGGCGGCCGGCGCCGTGTGGCCCACCGCCCTGCTCAGCGCCGGAGCGGCCGGCGGCGCCACCCTGGGCCTGCTGTGCCAGCTCCTCAAGGATCGCCACCAGGGCAACGACTGACCGGGACCCGCCCACAGCCAGCCCGCGTCGTGCGCGGTGCGGATTGCCTCGATCTTGTTGCGGCCAGCACGCCGGGAAGCGGGCGGCAGTGAGGAATTCATGGTTCGCCCCGATATATGGTGCGCTCATGCGCCCTTCCCACCAGGTTCGCCGATCCTTCTACCTGCACGCCGCGCAGCATCGGATGCCCGTCGACGTGCTGCGTCGGATGCTCGACCGGCTGGACCCGGACACCCCGCCGGACGGTCCCGACGGGCCGGTCGCGCTGCTGGAGCGGCGGGTGGCGGAGCTGCTGGGCAAGGAGACCGCGCTGTTGTTCCCCACCGGGACGATGGCGCAGCAGGTCGCGCTGCGGGTGCACGCCGAGCGGCGCGGGCGGCCGGCGTTCGCCGCCCATCCGCAGTGCCACCTCGACGTGGCGGAGATGCGCGGGTACGGCGCGGTGCACGGGTTGCGGTTCCATCCCGCGGGCGACCGCAACGAGCTGATGACCGGCTCGGATCTCGCCAGGGTCGGCGAGCCGCTGGCCGCCGTGCTGTGGGAGCTGCCGCAGCGCGATCTCGGCGGCCTGCTGCCGGAGTGGGACGACCTGCGTGAGCAGGTCGAGGCCGTACGCGCGAGCGGTGTGGCGGCGCACATGGACGGCGCCCGGCTGTGGGAGGCCCAGACGTACTACGAGCGGCCCCTGGCCGAGATCGCCGGGCTGTTCGACACCGTCTACGTCTCCCTCTACAAGGGACTGCAGGGGGTCAGGGGCGCCGTCCTCGCCGCCGACGAGGACACGATGGCGCAGGCGGCGGTCTGGCGGCACCGGCTCGGCGGGGCGATCACCGACGCGTGGCCGCTGGCGCTGGCGGCGCTGGCGGGGCTGGACGACCTGCTGCCCCGGATGCCGGCCTTCCGCGAGCACGCCATCGCCATCGCGGCGGCGATCAACGCCGACGGCGTCGCCCGCGCCCAGCCCGACCCGCCGCAGACCCCGATGTTCCACATCCACCTGCCGGCCCCGAAGGCGCGGGTCGAGCGGGCGCAGCTCGCCATGGTCGCCGACCACGGCACCCGCCTCTTCTCGGCGTTGCGCACGGCCCCCGGCGGATACGGCTGCTCCTTCGAGGTCAGCGTGGGACGGCACACCCTGGA
Source organism: Microtetraspora sp. NBRC 13810 (assembly GCF_030268685.1). GTDB lineage: Bacteria > Actinomycetota > Actinomycetes > Streptosporangiales > Streptosporangiaceae > BSRQ01. The sequence continues at coordinate 3,888 of NZ_BSRQ01000031.1, read as the reverse complement.
CTTCGCCCCGGACGAGGTCGTCAAGCTGCTGCACGACCTGCTCGACCGGGCCCGCTGACGCCGCCCGGCCGGAGCAGCCCCCTGCCGCTCCGTTGCGGCAGGGGGCGTGCTGTCCGTCAGCGGATGTAGACGCTCTGTCCGATGGAGAAGGTCTTGATCTCGTTGGGATAGACGAAGTCGATGATCACGCCGGTGCAGCCCGGGGCGTCGTAGACCGCGGCGACCCCGTCGGTCCAGTTGCGGACGTGGAGCGGCCACCACCCCCGGGTTCCGTAGCAGCCGCTTGGGTTGACGTAGGTGGTCGGACCGATGACCAGCTCCCCGTAGGCCGCGTGCGCGGAGTTGGGGACGGCGAGGGCGAGCATCCCTGCCGCGGCGAGAGTGCCGAGCGCGGTGGCGGTGCGTCGCATCGGGTGCCTCCTGTGCGCTGAGTGGGGCCGCCCTGTTGCGGCCCCGAACCGCAAACTCAGGGTAATCGATCGGCAACACAACGTCATGAGTTCCTGTATAGAGGCTCAACCGGGCGTAGCTGGAGACGGTGAGAGGTGCGTGGGGAACGCGCTCGGCTCGCCGGTCACTCCGGCCATGGGAGAAGGCGTGTTGATCTTTGGGGGTGCCGTGAAGGTGTTCCGGGAACGGATCACACCATTGATTACATTTCTCCGAAGGGACCAACGTGCAGGCGTTTCATGGGACGGCCGGGGTGGTCGTGGTCGCCGGCGCGATCCTGCTGTCCTCGGCGGTCGCGTCAGGCCACGGAAGCCGTGCCGAGGTCAGCACCCGGTCGGTGGCGGCGGGCCGGGGCCTCGACCCCGGCCACGGGCCCGAAGAGATACGGATCAGCCCGGCATCGGTGCGGCCGGGAGGCGTCTTCGACGTCGCCCTGGACTGCCGCGACGCCACCAACGCCTTCGTGACCTCCAAGGCGTTCGGCCGGGTCGGCTTCAACGGCAGGGACAGCGTCGAGATCACCGCGCCCGCGGCGCCCGGCCGCTACCTGCTGCGCGGCGGATGCGGGGGCGGGGAGCCGAGGCGCGGCGCCTGGCTCACCGTCGGGGACGGCGCGGGTGACCGCTCCGGGGACCCGGACGACCGGTTCGGCGAGAGCTGGCTGGGCCGCCTGTTCGAGGGGCTCGGCGGCCGGGACGGGTTCGACGGCGGCCACGACCGGGGCGGGCGCGGCTGGTCCGCCGAGGAGCAGTACGACGGTGGCGGTTTCGCCGAGGACGGCTGGTTCGCCCACCGGGACGGCGGCTGGGACGAGGACGGGCCGTGGCCGAGCGGCGGGGTCGCCACCGGCGACGGGGTGACGGCGATGCGCGCCGTCAGCCCGGCGGCCAGCGCGGGCATCGGCGTCGCGGTGGTCGGCGTCATCGCGGGCGCGGTGGCGTTCCTGCGCCTGCGCCGCAGGAACGCCCGCCGGGCCTAGCGGGGGAGCCGACGGTGCCGACCCTCGCGGAAGTCGTGCTCAAGGCCGCCGGGCTGCTCTTCATGGCCGCCGGCGTGGCGGTCGCCGTGGACGCGTACGTCAACCGCCACTACGACCCGCCCCCCGCGCCGCCGGCCGGGCCGCTGCCCGCCGCGCACGACCGCGCCGTCCCCGCCAGAGCGGTGATGCGCAGGTCGGTCCCGGTACGGGTGGAGATCCCGGCGATCGCCGTACGGGCGCCCGTCCAGTCGGTCGGCACCCGGTGGGACGGCTCGCTCGCCGTGCCGTCCACGCACGACGCGCACGTCACCGGCTGGTACGACCGGGGAGCCTCGCCCGGCGAACGCGGCCCGGCGGTGCTGCTCGGCCACGTGGACGGGGACTCGGGACCGGCGGTGTTCCACCGGCTGGGCGACCTGCGGCACGGCGACCGGGTACGGGTGACCCGGGCCGACGGCAGCGTGGCCGTCTTCACCGTGCGCGGCGTGCGCGCCTACGCCAAGGCGGCCTTCCCCGCCCGCGAGGTCTACGGCCCCACCAGGGCGCCCGCCCTGCGCCTGGTCACCTGCGGCGGGCGCTATGACCGGTCCCAGGGCGAATACCTCGACAACGTCGTCGCGTTCGCCGACTTCCACCGGTCCGTGCCCGGCGGGGACGCCTGACCCGGCCGGTCAGCCGCGGGGCCGGGTGATCACCCCCAGGCTCACGTACTTCCTCGGGCGCAGGGCGTGCGCGCGCAGCGCCGCGAGGGCGGCGGCCCGGCCGTTGGCGGTCAGCCGGATCGACGGCTCCTCCGCGTCGAGCTCCATGACCGGCCCGAGGCCGAAGGCGGTGAGCCGCCGGAGCAGGCCGGTAAGCGGCACGTCCAGCTCGTCGCCGCGGGCGGTCGCGGTGGCCGGGGCGGTTGCGGAGCGCCAGCCCTCGCCGGTGACCACCTCGGCGACCCGCTCGCGCAGCCCGGTCACCGTCACGGTGGCCCCGTCGGCGAGGATGAGCAGCGCGGCCTCCCGCGCGGACACCTCGAAGTCCCGTTCGCCCTCGGCCGGGGCGAGCAGCGCCGCCGCGACCGCGTCCCACATCCGGCCGGGGTCGCCCATCAGCTCGGTCCCCTCGGCCGTGAGCAGCAGCCTGCGCCCCGTACGGCGCAGCGCCCCCATCTCACCCGTGGCCGCCTCCCGCAGCGCGCTCAGCGGCGGCACGTCCGCCTCCCCGCGCGGCGACCCGCCGGCGGCCCAGCCGAACGCCTGGGCCGCCTCCACGCTCAACGCGCGGGACAGGTTGTGCCTGCGGGTGAGGGTCAGCCCGCCCGGCTCGGCCGCCCGGTCGAGCAGCCAGCGCAGCGGCGCGAGGTGTTCCCCGGGCGGCAGCGGCACCGGCGCGTGCAGCCGCACCTCGAACGGCTGGGCCAGCTCCCTGCGGGCCGCGCCGCGGCCGAGCACCCAGCGGTTCAGCCGCTCGCCGTGCACGCGGTGCAGCCAGTTGTCGCCGCCCAGCTCGGCCCGCGGCTCGGTGAGCCAGCGCCGGGTCAGCGCCTCCCGGTGGGCCTTCCACGACGGCGACCCGACCTCCAGCGCGCCGGAGACGATGGCCAGCTCCAGCGCGGCCGAGCAGGCCAGGTGGGCGCCCAGCTCCTCGGGGCCCATGATGGAGCTCCACCGCAGGTCGGCCACGTCGGGGGGCAGCACGCCGGTGGCGTCGAGGGCCGCCCGGTAGGCGGCGATCCCGGCCTCCTCGCCCGACCGGGCGTAGGCGTGCAGGATGTTGGCCGTCGTGTGCGAACGGCACATGGCCGCGTACCTGTCCAGGCCGCCGAGTGTGAGCAGGCGGCTGAGGGCCGCGGCGACGGCCTTGTGGGCTCGCTCGTCACCACTGACCTTGATCGGCAGTGTGTACCAGAGGAACTCGCACACGTCGAGCTGGGTGACGGTCTCCAGGGGCTCGCCGCCGGTGAGCCACTCGACCGCGGTCCTGGCGTCTTCGACGTAGTCGGGCTCGGAACGCTCCAGCTCAGCCAGGAGCGCCGCCACGTCCGGTGCAGGCATGCCTCGAAGTCTGCCGTATCTGGCCCAGCCCTGACGATGACCGAAACCGGTGCGTATTGGGTCTTGCACGCCGCCCAGCCTAGGGAATCTGTGGTAAGCAGGTCGTTTTCAGCTCAGATCCAGCCCTTCTTGAACAGCATCCTGTCGTACCACTCCTGGTAAGGGATGATCTCAGCCGTGAACACCGGGTAGAGATACCAGAAATTGATCAGGGCGAGCAGGGCCAGCGCGCCCGCGGCGGAGGCGCCGAGCACGCGTCGCCGCGGCGAGGCCGTCACCGGCCCGATGACCAGCCCGGCGGCGAGCACGATGGCCAGCACCATGAACGGCACGAGCGGCGCCATGTAGAAGAGGAACATCGTCCGGTTGTCGGCGAAGGCGTAGTAGAACCACGGCACCCAGCCGGCGGCGTAGGCC
>NZ_BSRQ01000030.1 GCF_030268685.1 Microtetraspora sp. NBRC 13810 | reverse complement strand
GGTGCGCGCCTTCGCCGAGAACCAGCCGGTGACCTCCATCGTCAACGCCATCCGCGACCTGTTCACCCGGCAGCCGGTCGGCACCGACATCTGGATCGCCCTCGCCTGGTGCGTCGGCATCCTCGTCGTCGCCTACGCCTTCGCCATGAACACCTACCGCCGCAAGATCTCCTAGGTAGCTGTCTCCTCGGACCGATCAGTCAGCAGATTCAGGATCACGGTGACCTTCTGGCGCGTCAGGGACGGTTGATCAGCTCGCCGACGTGCAGGGTCGCGGTGAGTAGCTCCGGGTCGCCGGTGCGATCGTACGACTCGACGGCGGTGTCGGCGAACTTCAGGACGTGCTCGTCGCCGTGTTCGGCTGCCCGCTGGAGCGCGTCCTCGCGGGATGGCGCGGGATAGCGCCGGACGATCTCCGCGGAGGGGGCCGGCCGGGCCGGAGCGTACGTCGCGACGACCGCCGCCACCGCCGCCCAGGCCGCCGCGAAGCTCGGCAACCACTGCTCGGTCGGCAGGACCGGGAGCACGTGCCGTACGGCGTTGGGTGCGGTAGCCGCGTGGACCAGCAGGACCGGCGAGCCGTGGCCGAGCCCGAGGTAGGCCTTGGCGGCGCTGTCGACGAGCGACTCCAGCCGCGCCGGGACCTGTTCGGCGGACGCGGCGGGTTCCAGCGCGCGCAGGCTCGCGGTCCAGCCGGGGCTGTGCTCGAGCCGGTCGAGCCGGTGGGCGATGAAGCCGCTCTGGTCCCTGAGCCGGGTGATGGCCGGCAATGCCTGATGTGGCGTGAGGGTGCCCTCCGGCGCGACGACCCCGGCGAGCCGGCGGTAGCGCGCCGCCCAGAACGCCAGCCCGTGGGCCAGCTCGTCGAGGGTCTGGCGTGCCGGGGCGTGAGCGGTGCCGCGCAGCGTACGCACCGCGTGACTGACCCGGATCACGCCGTGGGTCGAGCCGGCCACGATCCCCGGCAGCAGCCGCGGCCACCACTCGATGAGCACCTGCGACCATGGGCGTACGGTCAGCTCGTGGCGGAAGTAGGCGGCCCAGTCCGGCAGCCGTCGCGCCTGGCCCAGCGCCGCGCGCCACTCGCCGGGCTGAATGGCCGCGCCGGCGCCGGGCAACTCCGCCAGGCGGCGTACGTAGCGGTCGAGCCAGCGGTCGACGTCGATGTCGAGCCCCCGCCGGACCATGACCTCCACGGCCATCGGGCCGTGGTTGGTCATCCCGTGGTTGCCCTCCTCGTCGCCGCCGAACTCCGGCCCGTACGCGTGCAGTCGTTCGTAGGCTGCGGGCAGGGCCTGCGTCATCGATTCGCGGATCATGGCGGCCCGGCTCACTTGACGACGTCGTAGACGAGCTTGGTGATGCCGTTGGCGTAGGTCTCGGACTCGACCACCTTCAGCATCTGCTTCTCCCTGTCGGCGTCGCTGAACATCCGCTTGCCGGCGCCGAGCAGCACGGGGAAGACCAGCAGGTGGTAGCGGTCGATCAGGCCGGCGTCGGAGAGGTTGCGGGCGAGGGTGGCGCTGCCGTGGATGACGATGGGGCCGCCGTCGGTCTCCTTGACCTTCGCGACGTCGTCAAGGGAGCGCAGGATCGTGATGTCACCCCAGTTGCCGACGAGGGCGTCCTCGGCGAGGGTGGTCGAGACGACGTACTTCGGCAGCTCCTTGAGGGCGGCGAAGTCCTCCATGTCCGGCCACAACGGCGAGAACGCCTCGTAACTGGTCCGGCCGAACATCAGTGCGGTGGTCTCCTCGGTCTCCCGGCCCTTGATCTCGTACGCCTCCGGCTGAAACTCGATGTCCTTGTAGGTCCAGCCGCCGCTGCGGTGGTTCTCGGAGCGGGTGCCGCCGCCGGGCGAGTCGACGACGCCGTCCAGCGAGACGAAGGCGGTGTAGATCAGCTTGCGCATTTTCCGATGTCCTTTTCGTTGTCTGCGTTGTGTTCTCAGTCTCCCGTGGCGCCACGCGCCCGGCCACGATTAGGCTCCTGCCTAATCGAAGGGCGGCCCCGCATGATCCATCTGCACTTCACGGCGACCGACTTGACCCGCGTACGCTTCGCCGTCTCGCCTCTCATGGAGACCGTCGCCAGCCTGCGTACGCTGGCCGCCGGCAGCCAGGGGTGGCATCTGCACAGTGCCTGGATCGGCAGGTTCGCCGGGCGAGCGGGCCGGCTGCGCAGGCGTGACCTCGACCTGCTGCGGGCGCTGGTGCGTCCGGAGGGCTACATCCCCGACTTCCTGGTGCCGCCGCCGGGTCGCCGGTCCTCGACCTTCGCCGATGCGCTCGCGCAGATCGCCGAAGCCGATCCGGAGATCGTGGCGCAGGAGCTGGCGCACCTGGCAGCCCACCCGGCCGCCCAGCAAAGACCCGGCCGCGAAGGGCGGCGAGCCCTGCTCCAGGCGCTGGTAGACAGGCCCGATGCGGGCATCGGCCCCATCATCGAGGCGCTCGAGGCGTACCATCGGGTCGCGATCACCCCGGACTGGGCGCGGATCGACGCGTTGCTCCACGACGACATCGCCTACCGACTCGACGCCCTGGCCGACGGCGGCGTCGACCGGATGATGAGCAACCTGCACCCGTCGGTGACCTTCGCCGACCAGACGCTGAAAATCGTCAAATACTACGAGGGCCACGCCGACTGCGGCGGGCGTGGCCTGATCCTCGTGCCGTGCGCCTTCGCCTGGCCGGACGTCGTGGTGCGGACCGCGCCGCCGGAACCCCCCAGCGTCTCCTACTCCCCGCGCGGCCTCGGCCGGCTCTGGGAGCAGCGCCCCGAGCAGCCCCGCTCGGCGCTCGCCGGCGTCCTCGGGCAGACCCGGGCCGCCCTCCTGGCTCAGCTCGACCTGCCGATGTCGACCACTCAGGCCGCCACCCAGATGGCGCTCTCCGCGCCGACGCTCAGCGTGCATCTCCAGGCGTTGCGCGCCGCCGGGCTGCTCACCTCGCGCCGTACGGGCCGGCAGGTGCTCTACTCGCGGACCGCGCTCGGCGACCAACTGCTCAACGAGGCAGGCCGGCAGCCCGAAGCCTGACATCTCCGCCGGGTCTCGTGGATGTGCACCTGGCAGTGCCCGGCGCACGGCGTCGTTCATCCCGGCCACCAGCGGGGTCAGGTCGACGGCCAGTTCCCGGCCGATCGCCATCAGGTGTACCCGGCGGCTGGTGCGCTCGAACAGCGGGGCGCCGATCCTGCGTTCCAGCTTCTTGACGGTCTGGCTCACCCGCCCGGTGGTGACACCCACCCGTTCGGCGGTGCGCCCGAAGTGCAACGAGAACCCCGAAACGTGGAGACGTGACGCCCCTGTGCGAGAAGACTTCGATGACCGCTGCGCGCAAGATCGTGGCCGGCCTGTTCATGTCGCTGGACGGCGTGGTGGGTGATGGACCTGACCTACCAGCCGGCCTGACCCGCGGACCGCACCACCACCGGCAAACCATCCCCGAAACCAGAACGAGAAGATCCATAAGGGGGCGAAGATCGATGCGAAGCACGTGGGAACCACCGGCTCCCACCGGGACGAATCCGACACGCTGTGGCTCGACGGGAAAGCCGGCCGACCGAGCACGACGGACTAGAACCGCGCCGGCCCGGCGGATCTGAAACGCTCCTGCCGGTATGTCGGACGGAGCGGTCGATAATGATCACCAGGCCCCGCGTGATCGATCGCCGCCTCGGCGGGTTTGCTGGAGCGAGTTCGACTCCAACCCATCGGTGCGCATCACCGCCACAGCTGGCTGATCTGCTCCAGCAGCGGCGTGGCCTGCTCGGCGATGACGGAGGCGGCGAGCGAAACCCCGATCTCCTTGCCCAGCGTGGCCAGGACGCCCTTCTTGGGCTGGGGTTTCGCCGCCTCGTCGGCCAGTGCCGCCAACAGGTCGAGCACCTGCCGCTTGTCGTCCTCGGGCAGGCTGGAACCCTGCACCAGGTCGATCAGCCGTACGAGACCTCCCGCTGCCTCGTCCTGTCCGCCGGCCTCCACTTTGACCAGGGCGGAGGCCAGCGGGCTCTGGACGTTGATCGCCGAGCTGGTGACCCCGGAGATCGTGATGGTGTTCTTGCTCTTGTTCACGTATGAAGCCTTCCTTCGTGCGAGCGTGACGCTGACGTACACGGCGACCAGCAAGAGGAGCATCAGTGGTGCGAGGATGTAGCCGGGATCGGTGAGGCGGTGCTGCGTCATCCGGCCGTCGACGTCGCCGCCCTCCCTGGTCGTCCAGGTGAACACGGTGTACTCGTTGGTCCAGTACGTGCCGCCGCGTTCCTCGCGGCCGAGGTCGACCGAGTGCGCGGCCACAGGAACCGCTGTGAACGCCCAGCTTCCCTTGGCGTTCACGTGGATCTTCTCCAGCCGCGCTCCCGCCCTGAGGGTGCCCACCACCTGCGCGTCGGCGGCGCTACGCAGGTTGACTTCACGGGCGCGGACCTGCGCCGAGCCGAGGCCGGGGGAGAGGTCGGCGTTCCAGACCCAGGCGTAGACCCGGCCGGTCGTCCAGATGTCTGCGTTCGAGATCGGATAAATCACGGTTCGCGTGATCTGCCCGACCTCCCGGCCGCCCTCCCGGTCGAAGACCGGTACGGACGCCCTGACGGGGTAGAGCGGCGGGGGCAGCGAGCCTTCCTCCAGCAGTGCGCCGTGTTCGGTGTAGACCGTCCTGTTCCAGGCTTGGAAGGACTGATTGGCCATGACGACGGTCAGCACCACCAGGCCGGCGACCACCATGGCCACCACAGCGCTCGAGGCTCGCGATGGCACGCGCATGTCCGTCATAGTGCCACCGCGCGCCCGGGCCGACCACCGGATCAGCCCGAGATGGAGTTCTCGCCCGGCGACTGCGAGGCAAGCCGGGAAGACCGCCGCTGGTCACCGGCGCCGGGCCTGCGTACGCCGTTGTCACCCGGTCTTCGGCGACCTCTGTCCTCGCCCCCTACTTCAGCGGTGGGGGTTGGCGCGGCGGGTGGGGGAGGCCGTCAGGGGGTTCTCCGGCCAGGGGTGGCGGGGGTATCGGCCGCGGAGGTCGGCGCGGACGGCGTGGTAGCCCTCGCGCCAGAAGGAGGCGAGGTCGGCGGTGACGGCGGTCGGGCGCCCGGCCGGGGACAGCAGGTGGATCAGCAGCGGGACGCCGGCGATGCGCGGAGTGTCCTCCCAGCCGAACAGCTCCTGGAGCTTCACGGCCAGCACCGGCTGCTCGCCCGAGTAGTCGACCCGGATCCTGGACCCGGTGGGCACCTCGATCCGCTCCGGCGCCACGGCGTCGAGGCGGGCGTGCCACGGGACGAGACGGCGCAGGCAGCCGGCGACGTCGAGGCGTTCCAGGTCGGCGCGGCGGCGGGCCCTTGACAGCTCCGGTTCGAGCCACCGGTCGGCCAGCGCGATCAGGTCGTCCATCGCGGGCCACGGGTCGCCCATCGCCCGGTGGCAGAACGCCAGCCGCTCCCGCAGCGCGACGGCCTCCCTGGTCCAGGTGAGCACGTTCTCGGTGCGCAGGCCGTACAGCAGGGCCTCGCGCAGCAGAGCGGGGTCGGGGTCGCGCAGCGGCGCGGAGGAGAGTTCGATGGCGCCGAGCCGTTCGACGGTGCGCGCCGACACGTCGCCGCGCCGCGCGCCGGGCGGGACCCGCCACCCGACCTCGGTCTCCTTCACCGGGGTCATGGCCCGCCTCGCGGTGTCCTCGTCGATGACGACGGCCTGCCTGACGCGGGCCGCCGCCGACCCGGAAGGCCGGTCGGCGATCGCCACGGCCACCCATTCGGCGTCTCCCAGCCGCGATCCTGGACCGGTTTGCGCCCGCGTGCCTGAGGCCATCAGGTAGCCGCCGCCCCGCCGCCGCGCCACCCGCTCGGGGAACGCCAGCGCGACCACCAGCCCGGCGAGCGCGTCGTCGGACATCGCGGCGGCGCCGCGTTCACCGGGTACGGCCAGCCGCTTCGCCTCCTGACGCCACCGGGCCGCGAACCCGCCCATGCCGCCGTCGCGGCCACCCCTGCGGACCGCGCGCAGGATCTCCACCAGATCGTCGCCGGCGTCCCTGGGCAGTTGCTCGGACAGCAGCGCCACCACCTCCGCGGCCCCCGGCCCGGCGTCGAGGAGCGCCCTGGCCAGCCGTGGATGCACGCCAGCGCCGGCCATGCGCCGCCCCTGGCCGGTGACCCCGGGGGGCCGCGGCGCGGCCCCGTCAGGACCGGCCGGCCGCAGCGCGCCCAGGCTGCGCAGGACGGCGGTGGCGGCGGACATCGCCCCGGGCGGCGGCGGGGTGAGCAGGGCGAGGCCGGTCGCATCGGGGGCGCCCCAGCACGCGGCCTGGAGGGCGAACCCGGTCAGGTCGGCGACCGCGATCTCCGGCTGGGCGTACTCGGGCAGCCGGGCGTGCTCGGCCTCCGGCCAGCAGCGGTAGACCGCCCCCGGCGCCTCCCGGCCCGCCCGGCCGGCGCGCTGACCGGCCGACGCCCGGGACGCCCGGACGGTCACCAGCGAGCCCAGGCCGCGCGCGTGGTCGGTACGCGGCTCGCGGGCCAGCCCGGAGTCGACGACGACGCGCACCCCGGGCACGGTGAGGCTCGACTCGGCCACCGAGGTCGCGAGCACGACGCGGCGGGCCGAACCGGCGGTGAGCACGGCGTCCTGCACGTGCGCCGGGGCCTGCCCGTGCACCTGCAGGATCTCCACGTCCGGACCGGTCCGCAGCAGCCCGGCGACCCGGCCGATCTCGCCCACGCCGGGCAGGAAACAGAGCACGTCGCCGTCGCGTTCGGCCAGAGCCCGCTCGACGACCTGCGCGACATGGGCGAGGAAGGCGGGATCGACGCGCGTCCCGTGCGGCGGCGGGAGCGGTCCGGCCGGCGGCGCCCAGACCGTCTCCACGGGGTGCATCGTGCCCGTGGCGCGCACGACGGGAGCAGGCGGGCCCCCGGCGCCGCCGAGCAGCCGCGACCACGGGCCGGCGTCCGTGGTGGCGGACGTGACGATCAGCCGCAGGTCCGGGCGGAGGGTGTCGCGTACGTCGAGCAGGAAGGCGAGCGCCAGGTCGGCGTCCAGGTGGCGTTCGTGGCACTCGTCGAGCATGACGACGTCCACCCCGGCGAGTTCCTGGTCGCGCTGGAGGCGTTGCAGGAGCACGCCCGTCGTGACGACCTCGACCCGGGTGTCCGGGCCCGCCCTGCGCTCACCGCGCACCGTGAACCCGACGCGTTCCCCCACCCGCCCGCCGGTCAGCGCCGCCATCCGCCGCGCCGCCGCCCGTACGGCGAGCCGGCGCGGTTCCGCGACCAGGACGCGCATCCCGGCGTCCGCCAGGGCCGGCGGCACGACCGTCGTCTTGCCGGTGCCCGGGGGAGCGGTGAGCACGGCCGACCCGCACCGCGCCAACTCGCGCAGCAGCTCCGGCAGGACCTCGGTGATCGGCAGCTCGGGCGGCGCGCTCATCCGCCCGCCGCCCGCCGGGCGAGCGCGCGCGGCAGGCCGGTCAGCGCGGTCGCCGCCCCGCGGAAGGCCGGAACGGACGAAATGAGCATGCCCCGATCGTACGACCCGACCCGGCCCCCGGCTCCCACGCGCGGTGGAAGAGCCCACGCAGGGTGCGAAGGGAGAGGTGGTGGCCCGCTGCGGGCCGGCAGATCGACGGCGCACCTGATCGCTCGCGGGATGTGCTGCACATGTGGCCTGCTCCAACACGATGAGCACCCGCCAAGTCATGTACGTATGATCCTCAGCCATGGCTGAGTACGAGACCACCGCGCATTCATTATCCGCCCACGGTGACTCTGGGCTTGATCCGGTTTGACGGACATCCGAGATCAGGGGCTCGTCCCCGGAAGGATGTCCATGATGGAGACCATGGGGAAGAGCTTTGATGTTGATGGGCATCCTTGGCATGGTCGGCGACTACGACGAGGCCCGGTCGGTCGTGAGCCGGTTGATGGCAGCACTTCCAACTGGCAGCTGTCTGGCGCTTTACGATGGCACCGACACCGTCCCGGACTACGTCAGGGCCATGCAGGGCCACAATTCGGGGAACACCGCCACGCCGTACACGCCGCGCAGTCCCGAGCAGATAGCCGGCTTCTTCGAAGGGCTGGACGTCTTGGATCCAGGGGTTGTGCAAGTGCCACTATGGCGGCCCGAACCGGCCTTGGGGGAGCCACCTTCAGTGCCATGTTGGGGCGGGGTTGGGCGAAAGCGTTGACTGTCTTTCGAGTATGTAGCGTGTTTTGAGGCCCAGATCCCGGGCGTGATGCGATCCGGGATCTGGGCGGGAAGCCCTCGCGCGTGTCGGCGATATGAATGAGCGACCCGGGGTATGGCTGCTCATATCGGCGGATCGTTTCACCGGTGATCAGCGATGACGCGCCAGGGGAACAGGCTTCGTCCTTACGGTTGTGCCTGTTTCGGCAAGGTGAGGATTTCGGCTCCGTCGTTGGTGATGGCGATCGTGTGCTCACTGTGTGCTGTCCGGCAGCCTGTCGCACTTCGGAGCGTCCAGCCGTCGGCGTCGGTGATGAGTTCGGCGGTGTCCGCCATGACCCACGGTTCCAGGGCGAGCAGCAGTCCAGGGCGCAGTCTGTATCCACGGCCGGGCCGTCCGGTGTTTGAGACGTGCGGGTCCTGGTGCATCGTTGATCCGATGCCATGACCTCCGAACTCGGTGTTGATCGGATATCCCGCCTCGCTGAGGACCGAGCCGATGGCATGGGAGATGTCGCCGATGCGAGCTCCGGGACCGGCAGCCGCGATGCCTGCGCTCAATGCGCGTTCGGTTGCGCTGATCATCGCGACGCTCTCCGGGGGCTTTGAGTCGCCCACGATGAAGCTGATGGCAGAGTCCGCGGCGACTCCGCCTTTGGAGACGGCGAGGTCGAGCGTCAGCAGGTCGCCGTCGGCAAGCGTGTAGTCGTATGGCAGTCCGTGGAGCACGGCGTCGTTGACGGCCGTGCAGATGTAGTGGCCGAACGGCCCGCGTCCGAACGATGGCTCGTAGTCGACGTAGCAGGACAGCGCCCCGGCCTCGATGATCATGGCCTGGGCCCACCGGTCGATGTCCAGGAGGTTCGTGCCCACTGCGCTGCGGCTCTTCAGCGTCTGCAAGATGTGAGCGACCAGGGCGCCTGTCTCTCTTGCCCGGGCCAGCTCGGGGGGGTTCAGGATCTCGATCATGCGACGCCTTCCTCACGCAACCAATAACTATCCCGGTCATATTATCCCGGTATTAGAATCGGAGCCATGGTCAGGTTGCCGCTCACACCCGCAGAGGTCGAGCGCGGACAGCGCCTCGGCGCCCTGTTGCGTCGCGCCAGGGGAGAGCGCTCGATGCTCGAGACCGCGCTCGACGCACGTGTCTCACCGGAGACCCTCCGGAAGATCGAGACGGGCCGCATAGCGACCCCCGCCTTCCCGACCGTCGCGGCGATCGCCGACGTCCTCGGCCTCTCCCTCGACGCGGTGTGGGCTGAGATCAACCAGCCCGAACGCGGGGTCGAACCGACCAGCCCGGGTCACAACGCACGTCAGCGGCTGGCCTCGTAGGTCCCGCTATGGCTTCCGTGCAGCAGCGAACGCAGTTCGGCGGTGTCGATGACGTGGGCCAGCCTGGGGAAGACGCTGGTCATCAGGGTCTGGTGGACCTGCGGGTCCGGGTCGGTGACGCCGTCGGAGAGCACGTAGAGCCGGTAGTCGCGGTCGGCGGCGTCGGTGACGGTGGACAGTACGACGCCGCTGGTGGTGATGCCGGCGATGACCAGGGTGGTGATGCCGCGATCCCGCAGTCGCCGGTCCAGGTCCGTCGTGGACAGCGCGCCGTAGCGGGTCTTGCGGATGGTGATGTCGCCGGGCTCGGGAGCGAGCTGACGGTGGATGTTCGTGGCGGGATCCGCGTGGTGCATGAGGCGCTGCCGGCCGAGGAAGGAGAAAGTCCTGTTGGCCGGCGGGATCGCCGCCCAGTCGGCTTCGGTGAATCCGACTCGCACGTAGACGATGGCGGCGCCGTACGCTCGCATGTCGGCGATGGCGCCGGCCACCCGTGACAGCAGCGCCTCCGGGTTGTCCAGGCCGGGGAGCGAGGACAGGATTTCCTGCTGGTAATCCATGACGAGCAGTGCGGCCGTCCGGGGGTCCAGCGCCGGGGTCGTGACGGTCATGTTCTCTCCTTGGGTGATGAGGGCGCCCCTGACACGCGTATCGCGCGCCGGGGCCGAGTACGTATCGGGGCAGGTGAGCCACGATGTGCCGCGCCGCGCCGGGGGAGCAGTAGCGGGGTCGCCAGCAGGAGCACACCAGCCAGGCCGATGGCCGTATGCGGGCCGAGCAGGCCGCCCAGCACGCCCCAGACTGCCGTCAGGAGCGCCGTCGAAGCCTTGGTCGTCACCGACCAGGCGGACAGCGTGCGGGTGATCCGGCCGGTCGCGGTGCGCTCGAGGCGGTACGTGGCGTAGACGGGGTTGAAGACCCCGCAGCAGAAGATGAGCCCGAGTTCGACGCCCATCACCAGCAGCAGCCCGCCGGTGCCCGGCCCCAGGAAGACCAGGCCGAGGGGCCAGAGCGCGCGCAGCGTCCCGGTCACGACCAGGACCCGGTGCTGCCCGAACCGGGTGACGAGCGGTCGGGCCAGCCGCGCGCCGAGCAGCCCGCCGATCGCGGGCGCGGCGAAGGCGAGTCCGTACTGCCACGGCGCGAACCCGAGTCGGCCGAGCATCAGGACGGCCAGCAGCGCGTCGATGGCCATCACCAGGCCGTTGAACAAGGCGGTGTTGAAGAACAGCGCACGCAGCGTCGCGTCGGCGAGGATGTACCGCCACCCGTCGAGCAGGTCCCCGGCCCGCATGCGCGCGGCCTCCCGGCGTTCGGGTCGTGGCTCCCGGCCGCCCATCGCGCTTATGCCCAGGGCCGAGAGCAGGTAGCTGACCGCGTCGGCCACCACCGTCGCCACCGGACCGAGGAGCCCGACTGCCGCGCCGCCCAGCGGCGGTCCGATGATCGTGGTCGTCCAGGCCGTGGACTCGAACCGGGCGTTGGCGACGAGCAGGTCCTCGGCCCGCAGCAGCGTCTTCAGGTACGCGCCGGAGGCGGCGCGGAAGGTGATGTCGGCCGCCGCGACGACGACCGAGACCAGCAGGAGCTGGACGAAGGAGAGCACGCCGAGCGCGAACGCGATGGGGATCGTCAGCAGCGCCGCGAACCGCACCAGGTCGACCGTGATCAGCACCGGCCGCTTGCGGCGGAACTCCACCCACGGGCCGAGCGGTACCGCCACGGCCGCGCCCGCCAGAGCCCCCACGGAGGACAACGCCGCGACCTCGGCCGGTCCGGCGTGCAACACCTGGATGGCGATCAGCGGGAACGCGCCGAAGGCGAGCCACGTGCCGAGCGCGCTGGTCCCGTACGCTCCCCAGAGCCACCCGAACTGCCGCCCCAACCGGTGCCCGCTCCGCATGCCCGACGCTCCTCGCCACTCATCCGCACAACCGATCCGCGATCGGGAGCATCAAAGCGCGCGCCGTACCAGGGGATCAAACAACGCAAGGCCGCCCGGACACAGCCAACGGTTGTACCCATAGAGTGTCCGCATGGACCTCGACACCGTCCGGACCTTCGTCGCCGCCGCCGACGCGGGGCAATTCCAGGAGGCCGCCGCCGAGCTGGCGGTCACCCAGCAGGCCGTCTCCAAGCGCATCGCCGCGCTGGAGCGCAACCTCGGCGTGCGGCTGTTCACCCGCACCGCGCGTGGCGCCGAGCTCACCATCGACGGGCAGGCGTTCCTGCCCCACGCGCGCGAGCTGCTGCGCGTCGCCGAGCGCGCGGTCGCGTCCGTGCTCCCCGGCCGCCGTCCGCTGCGCGTCGACGTGATCGCCTCGCGCGGCGCGGCGTCGGGTCTGATGCGCGGCTTTCACCGCGCGCACCCCGAGATCGAGCTCGACGTGGTGATGCTGTTCGAGATCGAGACCGCCCTCGCAGCCATCCGGTCCGGTGCGATCGACACGTCCTTCCGCGCCGTCGCCGTGCCCGGCCGGCCCCTTCCTGAGGACATCGAATCCGTCCGGGTGCTCGACGAACCGCTCCAGCTCCTCACCGGGCCCGCCCACGCGCTGGCCGGCGCCCGCTCGGTGACCGTCGCTCAGCTCGCCGGGCACCGGATCTGGATGCCCGGCATCGTCCCGGGAACCGAGTGGGCCGCCTACTACGACGATCTCGTCGCCGAGTTCGGCCTCACCATCGAGGCGACCGGCCCCAACTTCGGCTCCGACGCGCTCCTCGACACCATCGCCGACACCCCGGCCCTGGCCACCTTCATGGGCGAGCAGACCCGCCTGGTCTGGCCCGCCGGCCACGGCCTGCGCCGCATCCCGGTGACCGACCCGACGCCCGTCTACCCGCACTCGCTCCTGTGGCACCGCGACAACCCCCACCCAGCGCTGGCCACCCTCCGCAGCCACCTCGCCGCCGCAACGGCCGGCCACGGCGCCGCCGGGACCTGGGCGCCGGACTGGGCAACCTCGCGCTGAACGCCGCCGCGGCGGGCCGGACCGATGGACCGTTGTCCTCGCGGGGGTTGAGGAACATCTCCGCAGCGCCGTCACGTCAGGGTGCTTCGACCAGCTCACCACTGCGGGCCGTCGCCAGCCGGGCGGTGGCAGACCTGATCGGGCTACCTGGCGCCCGCGCCTTTCACGAGCCAGCTCCCCCTCCGGAAACCGGAACGGGCGGTCGCCATCCGGCTACTGTTGCTCCGCATCCCCGACCCGGAGGCTGTCCGCGCGGTCTGGGAAGACGCCGCCGCCGCGCCCGACTGGGCCGGCCCGGCGCTATGGCTCCACGGCGACCTGCATCCGGCCAACGTCCTCACCGCGGACGGCACGATCTGCGGCGTGATCGATTTCGGCGATCTCTTCGCGGGCGATCCGGCCTGCGACCTCGCTGCCGCTTGGATTCTGCTGCCGGACGGCACCGCCGACCGCTTCCATGCCGCCTACCAGCCGGCCCCGGACGCCGCGACCTTGCGCCGCGCTCGCGGATGGGCGGTGGGACGCGCCCTCAGCGGCATCCTCATCGGCGAAGCCGGCGTCCGCGGCCGCCCAGGCGGCAAGCCCGCATGGGGCCCACCCGCCCACGCCGCACTGCGCCGCCTCATCGCGACGGCCCACCGCTGATCAGCGCCAGGTCAACCAGCTCGCCCAGGAGGAACCCGGCCCCGACCGGCATCTGACGGCGGGGGCATCAGCGGCCCCTTCACCGGTGCGGGCGATCGCGGTCAGCCTACTTCCCGTACGCGGCTTAACGATCTTCAAAGCTGTCGGTATCAGAAGAGGCGTGGAAGCCCCGCAGAGCAAGGGTCAGATCATCGGTGTGGCCGGACTTCCCAGGCGGGCCCCTGGAGCTCATCGTTGTTCACGATGATGTCGGCGTGATCGGTCGGGCCGGCCGTGGCGAAGTAGAGCTGTTGGGAGGGGATGTAGCGGTTGCGCCAAGCCCGCTCGATCTCGGCTGCGTCGGCGACGGATCCGGCCAGTGCCCGGCCCCGGGCCCGGGCGCGGTCCAACGTCCGCTCGAACGCGACGGACATGAAGATGCGCAGGTCCCATCGGTCGACCAGCTCCGGGCGCAGGAGGAAGACGCCGTCGAAGAGCAGCACGGCGTCCGGTGAGGCGGTGGTGATCGGCAGGGACAGTTCCGTGTCCGTTGCTCTGTCGTAGACCGCCTGCCGGAACCTTCGATCTCCGCCCGGGCCCAGCGGATCGAGCAGTACCCGGCAAAGGGTGTCGTGGTCGTGGCTGTCGAAATAGCAGCCCTCGGGCGAGTACTCGCCGCGTCGATAGCGCTGTGCTCGGGGGAACAGGAAGCCTTCGATCGTCGCGCGTATGACTTCGCGGCCCTGCGCGCGTAGGACGACGGCGAGTTCGTCGGCCAGTGTGGTCTTGCCGGCGGCAGGCGGCCCATCGATGGCGACCCGCAGGGGGTGCGTGGTCGTGGCAGTCCCTAACATCTCGGCCAGGCGAGCAAGGAGCTCGCCGTGGGTACCTTGTTCCATGGTCGCCTCTCTCACGATGCCTCGTCCCGACTCCGGCCGTCCGCAAGCTGGGCCGCGATCACTCTCAGACCCGCCGCCTCACCCGACGGCCGGCCCGCCGAAGCTCGCCTGCGGCGACGACCGCAGGCCCGTGACCTCGGCGCGGATCCACTCCACCGCCGAGTCGTGCCGCGGCCGCCACCCCAGCTCCGTGCGGGCAAAGGTGCCGCGCACGCGGCTGTTCGACCCGAGTGCGTAGACGGCCGGTTCGAAGCCCCACTCGGCGATTGCGGCGTCGATGTCCCACGGCTGCGGGGCGCCGAGCCCGAGGCTGTCGGCGATCGCCTGCGCCAGCCGGCCGAAGGACTCCTCGCCGTTCTCCACGAAGGCGAACGACCCGGCGGGCGCGGCCTTGAGGGCCCGTACGTACAGGTCGGCCACGTCGTCGATGTGCACGTTAGACCAGATGTTGTTCCCGGCGCCGACGTGCCGTACGACCCCGCTCGCCTCAGCTTGCCGGACCAGCCGGGGAATCTGGACACTGTCCCGCGCGAGGCCGCGCCCATGGCCGTAGATCAGTGTGTTGCACAGTACGACCGAGCGGACATCGCGCTCGCGCGCGGCGAGGACGAGCCGGTCGAGGGCCACGCGCGCGGCCTTGTCCGAAGCGGGTTCCCATCCACTACCCGGCGCCATCTCCTCCTCGGTGTAGACGCGCTCGGACGCCTCCCCGCGATCGTCGCCACCGACGATGCTGGAGCCACTGGTGTGGAGCAGTGGCTTGCCGGAGCCGGCGAGCGCGTCGATCAGGGCCGCTACGGCTCCCCGGTGGTCGCTGTCGGCGGCGTTGACCACAGCGTCCGCCGCCGCGGCTTCCCGGGCGAGGACCTGCGCATCGTCCAGGGTGCCGGGGATCGGCTCGATACCGAGCCGCTTCAGCCCGTCCACGGCCTCCGGCGACCGGACCAGGCCGGCCACGCGATGCCCCTCCTCCAGCAGTCGAACGGCCACCGAGCCGCCGATGAACCCCGTCACGCCGGTCACGAACACGTGCATGCGATCCCTCTATTTGCATATACAATAATTGTCTGTACAGACAGTAGAGGGCGGCGGCGGATGTCTGTCAAGCTGCGCCCACGAAGGAGGTGGGGCGCTTGCCCAGGCCACAGGACCGGGCCCTTCGGCGACCCCGTGTGGAGCTGCCGACTGTGCTCGAACGGCGGTGGCAGGAGCTCCGGCGGCTGGAGTCGAGGATCGAGGAGGCGACCGAGCGGGCCCTGCGCGCCCACCACGGCATCTCCGCCTCCGAGTACGCGGCGCTCGCCGCCCTCGCGTACTCCGACGACGGCGGACACCTGCGGCAACAGGTACTGGCCGAGGAGATCCCGCTGAGTGAGAGCTCCGTGACACGGCTGGTGGCCCGGTTGGAGAAGACCGGTCTGACCGAGCGCTATTTGTGCGAGACCGACCGGAGGGGTGTCTACACGCAGATCACCGCACGGGGGCGGAGCCTGGTCGAGGAAGCCCGGGCGACCCTCCTGGCGGCGCTTGCGGACGCGTTGGACGCAGCGGAGGACGCGGTCGCGGAGACCGCCCCCGGTGGGTACGAGGACGTCGGCCCCGTGCTGGCCTATCTACGGGACGAGCGGCGGGAAGGCGGCGGGCGGTAACCCAGGGCCGCTCGGTACCTCCTTGTGCGGCCGAGGGGGTACCCGGGATCCGGCTCAGCCGTTGGACGTGTAGTCGCGATATCCGTTCGCGCCGATCCGGGACGGGGCGAGGAGTCCGAAGCGGTCGTAGTGCGCAGGGTGCGGCGGGTGATGCCGGGCCTCGTCGCGAGTTCCTGGATCGTCCACTCCATCGTTCCGATGTCACCCGCGGCGGAGCGTGGTTGCGATGATCTCCGAGCTTTCGGCGTGCAGGGCCTGCGCCGCCGTCCGCCCGGTCGCCGCCAGGTAGGTGTCGACCAGCCGGTTGCCCGCGGCGTACCCGGCGCCCATCGGCAGTCCCACCGGGGGGAGACCGAAGCGCTCGGCGCTGGGGTCGCCGTGCACCCAGGCAGTGAAGTTCTCCATGCCGGTCACATCGAGCCCGGTGAGCACCTTGCCGAAGATCTCGTCGTCGTGCAGGTGCGGCACGCCGATGCGGGTGGGGCCGAACTCGTCGCCATAGAGGGGAACCCGGACGCTGCGAGATGCATGGCCACCAGGTCGACCTCGCCGGGGTGGTAGCGGTACATGCCCCTGGTGGGCTCCAGCATCGAACCCAGCAGGTCAACGCGATCCGCGACCGGGGCCAGCAGGATCCGCCTCATGGCGGAGTAGGTGTCCAGAACACTGATCGACATGGCCCCGATGCTAGAAGCTGACGCAGCGTCAAGGTCAAACCAGCGGCGCTCTTCGTCGAGGTACGGCCAGCATGCCGTCACCCGGTCCACGACCGGCGGTTCGCCGCTGCGATGGACTCACGCAACATGGTCAGCCGCTGTTGTCGGCACCCGTACGACCGCGGCCGGCCGGCCGGCGCGAACACACTGTGACCAACCCGATCAGTTGAGCGCTTGGACGGCGTAGAGGCCGGCCAAGGCCATGGCCAAGACTCCCAGCAGCAGTCGCAGGCCGGTTTCCGGCAGGCGTGGCTGGAGGTGGGCGCCGAGGTAGCCGCCGGCCAGCCCGCCCAGGCCGCAGAGCAGGCCCAGCGCCCAGTCCGGCGCGATGTCGCCGGGGGTGGTCAGCGCCAGGACGGCGTAGGTGAGCGCTCCGGCGATCGAGGTGAGGAACGTCGAGGCCAGCGCTGCGGGCGCGACCTCGGCGACCGGCAGGCCGCGCCCGACCAGGATGGGGCCGAGGAGCGACCCGCCGCCGATGCCGTACATTCCGCCGACCACCCCCACGGCCACCGCGAGCGCGGTGATGGCACGCGGAGAGGGACCGTCGGGCGCGCTGCGGTGGCGAGGCGGGCGCACAGTGCGCACGCACAGCCACAGGCCGAGCGGGAAGAGCAGGCAGGCGACCAGGAGGCGGAACACCTGGGCGCCGGGCAGGAGGAAGACCCGTACGAGCGCGCCGATGACGACGCCGGGCAAGGTGCCCAGCACCAGCAGGCGGGTCAGCGGGCCGCCGAGATGGCCACGCCTGCGGTAACGCAGCAGCGCGCCGGGGCCGGCCACGACGTTGAACAGCAGGTTGGTGGGCGTCACCGCCGGACTCGGCACCTGCAGCACGCTGAGCTGGACCGGTAGCAAGAACACCGCTCCCGACACCCCGACGGGGGTGGTCACCACCGCGATCAGCAGGCCCGCGGTGAACCCGAGCAGCCCCTGCCACCAGCTCATGGGCTCACCGCTCCTGCTCAGTCCCGAGGATCGATCCTTCCAAAGGATGACATAGCGGATAGGCGATGCCCATCAGGACAAACGTCGGGCGCACGATCCGGTTCCCGGTTCAAGTTCATCGCCACTGATTTTCCGTCGTGGTGTCGAGACGGTCGGGTCGGCTCCGACCTTCTCGTGACGGCGCCGGGTGGCGGCGCCGGTGAATCGAAGGAAGGCACGCGATGAGCAAGGTAGTGCTGGATGTGTCGATGTCCCTGGACGGGTTCACGGCGGGACCGAACGTCCGGAAGGCGGAGCCCATGGGGGACGGCGGCGAGCGGCTGCACGAGTGGATGGCGGGGAAAGGGCCGGACGGCGGGGTCGACATCGGCGTCCGCCGGCAGGTGGACGCGGCGGTAGGAGCCACCGTCATCGGACGGCGCACCTTCGACCTCGGCGTGGGCCCGTGGGGCGGCACACCATGGCCCGGCGTCCCGAGCTTCGTGGTCACCCACCGGACCAGGGAGGACCTCCTCGGCGACAACGGCGGGACGTTCGCCTTCGACGGGCTGGAGGCCGCAGTCCGACGTGCCAAGGATGCCGCCGGGGACAAGGACGTCCTGGTGCTGGGTGCGGATGTCGCCCGGCAGTTGCTCGGGGCGGGCCTGCTCGACGAGGTATGGATCCACCTCGTCCCCCTGCTGTTGGGTGCGGGCACGCCGCTGTTCGCCGGGGAGCGGGCCGAGCTGATCCCGGAGGGGAAACCCGTCTCGGGAAGCACGTCCGTGACCCACCTGCGCTACCGCGTCCTGAAGCCCTGACGCCCTGACGTTCGCTGAACCCGTGGTGGGCGGCTGAACGGGTTACCCGCCGGACGCCCCTTCGACGGCATCGCGCATGCGGCGCAGAATCTCCGCGAGGATCGGCTCGGAGGTGGCGAAGTTGAGCCTTGCGAAGCCGTCCGCGCCCGGACCGAAGCCGGGGCCGCCGCTGAGCATGACGCCCGCCCGTTCCAGGAAGAACGCCGCCGGGTCGGTACCGAGACCCAGACCGCGGCAGTCGAGCCAGGCCAGGTAAGTCGCCTCGGGCAGGTGGTGACGTACCCCGGCGGGCAGTGACGCGGCGACCAGTTCGCGGTTTCTGGCAAGGGTGGCGCGCACCTCGGCGAGGTAGCTGTCGCCGTCCTTCCAGGCGGCCAGGGTGGCCAGCACGCCCAGGGAGTTCACCTCGCCGAACAGCAGTGGCGGGTGGGCGGCCAGCGCCCGGCGGACGCGGGCGTCGCCGACGTGCGCGACGGAACAGCGCAGCCCGGCGAGGTTGAACGCCTTGCTCGCCGACGTCAGCGTCACCGTGCGGCCGGCGGCCTCCGGCCCAAGCGCGGCGAACGGGACGTGGCGGTGCGGGTCGTGCACGAGGTCGGAGTGGATCTCGTCGGAGATGACGAGCAGGTCGTGCCGGTCGGCGATCTCCGCGATCCTGGCGAGTTCGTCGCGGCTGAACACCCGGCCGGTGGGATTGTGCGGGTTGACCAGGATGATCGCCCGGCACCTGTGCCGCGCGACATCCTCGGCCAGTCGGTCGGCGTCGAAGCGCCAGCCGTGGCCGTCGTCGACCATGGGGATGGGGACGAGCCG
The DNA here is from genome assembly GCF_030268685.1 of Microtetraspora sp. NBRC 13810. GTDB lineage: Bacteria > Actinomycetota > Actinomycetes > Streptosporangiales > Streptosporangiaceae > BSRQ01. The sequence goes on along the minus strand of NZ_BSRQ01000030.1, from coordinate 69,728 downwards.
GCGATCCATGTCCGTCAGCGTCTTGATGAACGGCGGGTAGGCGGGCGTGTGCATGGCCACGGCGTCACCGGGCCGGGTCATGAGGTGCAGCAGGACCTGCAGGGCCTGGATCAGTTCCGTGAAGTGGTGGATGTGCGACGGGTCCGGAGACCAGTCGTGGAGCCGCTTCATCCGTTCGGCGAAGGCCTCGTTGAGCGGGTTCGCCCAGGGCTGGTCGTCCCAGGCGGGGTAGCCCAGATCGACCTCGATGGCGCGCGCGAGCGCTTCGCGTACCGGGGGCGGCACCGGGAAGTCCATGTCGGCGATCCAGGCGGGCAGCACGCCCGGCCCGGCTTCCGCCCACTTCACACCCGGACGTCGGCGCAGGGCTTCGAGATCGAGATCGTCGAACATGGAGACTCCATTCGCGCACCCAGGGCGCCTTTTGGGCTGATATTAGACCATTGGTGGGTTGTGTGCTGTCCAGGTGCCGGCAGGTCCGCGGCATGCTCGCCAACGTCATAGGTCCTAGCTGGTCAGGGACGTCGTGAGCACCGGCCCCATTGCGTCGGGGCCCTGGGCCGTTTAAGGGTTGGCTGCGTGCGGTTGATGCTCGGTAGGGTGCCGGTCATGGCTTGTCGCATTTCCGAACTGATCATTCCCTGCCGGGATCCGCATCGGCTGGCGGCGTTCTGGTGCGAGGTGCTGGACTTCATCGTGCTCGACACCGAGGACGCCGGCGCGGTGGAGATCGGACCACGGGAAGGATTCGGCGGATTGCAGCCGACTCTGATCTTCAGCCCCACTACCGAGCCCAAGGCGGGCAAGCTGCGGCTGCACTTCGACGTCAACGCCACCGACCGCGATCAGGACGCCGAGCTCGAACGCCTGCTGAAGCTCGGGGCGCGCCCGGCCGACGTCGGCCAGACCGGCGAGGAGCCCTGGCACTGCCTGGCCGACCCCGAAGGCAACGAGTTCTGCCTCCTGCGAGCCCGCCTGAGCTGAGCATCGGCCCGCACCGGCAAACGACCCCTATGTGAGGACTTCGCGCGCATGACGCCGCCTGCTCTTTAGACCTGACACCTTCTCTGCGCATCGGTCGCCGACGACGCCGTCGGCTCTGTTTTCCGTGCTCTTCGTCAGGTCTTCAGAGAGATCATGTCTTCACATCCTCATATCGTGCTGCCCTGGGCCGTGCGACGCGCCCACCTGCCTCTGCTCGCCCTCCGGTGCGTGGCCTGCCCTTCCGGCCGCGCCACCACCGGCGACGGCAGATTCCGCGTCAACGCCAACGGCAAACTCCTCGACGTCTGGCTCCTGGTCAACTGCGTTTCCTGCGGCCGGACCAGCAAGCTCACCGTCCACGATCGCATCCCGGTCCGCTCGCTGCCCGCCGGCCTCCTGGCCGGTTACTCGGCCAACTCGCCCTCCCTCGTCGTGGACACCCTTCTCGACCCGTTGATCGCCCGGCGCAACCGGTTCACGCTCGACTGGGACGAGTGCTGGGAACTCCACGCGCCTCCCGTTCCCGAAGATCCGTGGCCCCTGCAGATCACGGTCACCTTCGACGATCCCGTGCCAGTCCGTCCCGAACGGCTCATCGCCGCTGGATTGGGCATCAGCCGTAACGAGATCGCGCACAGAGTCAAGATCGATATCCCACTGAACCGCAGGACGAAACTGGACTTCTCCTTCGTCCTGGTGTGGTCGGTGCAGTAAGTTCACGCCCCGCTCCACTCGGCGATGGAGCCACCCCCATCGAGGATCTCGTCCGCAATCTCGGGGATCTCGTGGCTCAGGTCCCCGAGATCGTACAGCCCTTCATCAGAACTGAAGGAACGACCCGCGCCGGTGCTCGCGGGCCAGGCGGGCGATGTCGCCGGTGCGACGGCCGGCTCGCTCTCCCACCCGGTCACCGGCGCGCTCTGCCAGGCGCCGGCTCCTCGCCGTGGCAGGTACGCTGTCGGCCTGTAAGTCGCCGAGAGACGGGACTGGCCAGGGACGTGAGGTTCATCAGACACCTCTACCAGCGGTTCGTATCGTCGCTCCACGAGCTGGTCCGATTCGGCAGTATCGGCCTTGTCGCGTTCTTGCTGGACACGGGCGTCTACAACCTCTTCGCCGTGGTGTTGGAGTGGGGGCCGCTCACCTCCAAGGTCTTGGCGGCTTCGGTGTCGACGGTGTGTGCGTACCTGGGCAATCGCTTGTGGACGTTCCGGCATCGGGAGCAGAGCGGGCTCGGACGCGAATATTTCCTCTTCTTCCTGCTGAATGGCGTCGCTCTCCTGCTCGGGGTGCTGGTCATCGGCTTCACCAAGTACACCCTCCGCGTGGACGATGCCTTCAGCCTCAACATCGCCAACCTCGTCGGCGTCGGCCTCGGCACCCTGTTCCGCTTCTGGTCGTACCGGAAGTGGGTGTTCCTGGAGGCCACAGAGCAGGTCCCCCCAGAGCTGCCCGAAGCAGACGTCGCCCGGGCTCAGCACACCTTTCCGGGGGGCGCACCTCCGAGGATCTCGTACCAGGCATGGGGTCAGAAGACGCGCGAATTCGATCGCAGACGGCCACGGCTGCGCGCTCCGGGTCGATGAGGGAGGTAGCGATACAGCGTTCCTTTCGCGCCCATGCTGTAGAGCTCGGATCCGCCCGGCCCGAAGGCGAGTGATCGCACTTCGTCGGTATGCCATATGTAGGGCCGTCCGAACGGGGCTAGCGCGGCCACGTTCCACTCCATCCGAACTGAACGCCAGGGCGCGTACTCCGTCGGCCCCGGGCCTGAACGGGCGACAGGTGACATGCCCGGTTGGCAGGTCGATGAGGGCGCATGCTGACATACCAGCGATGCGGATCGCGGACAGCCAGGACGATCTTCGCGTCCGGGTAGACCTCCGCCTGCTCGCGCCAGAAGAACCTGGCCGGCCAGTCCGAATCCTGCGCCGATCACGTGTAACACGTCAGTCTGCTGCGTCGGCGGCGTTCACCTTTCGGCAGACGTTGACCGCGGCCTTGGCGTAGTTGTCGGACTAGTAGTAGGGCAGCCGCACCTATTGATGTGGAGCTGCCTGCCTTTACGTACAAGATCACGAGAAGCGGCGCCGTGCGATGATCGAGGTGTGTACGGTCATCGGGGCCTCGATCGCGCGCTTGTATTCGCTGCGGTCAGCCGCTCAGCTCGGTGCGACGGGAGCGGGCCAGAGCCAGCCCGCCGAGGGCCGCGCCGACAAGGCCAAGCACCAGGGCCAAGGCCGCCCCGAACACTCCGTTGCCGGTGCCGAGACCACCGTCGGCGACAGCCAGTTTCACCGCGCCGTTGAGCCCGCCGATCAGCCCCACCACCAGGGCCACGATGGCTCCCCTCCTCCCGCCGCCGCCGATACGACGGACGGAGCGCAGCGCCAGCCAGCCGATGACCACGCCGCCCAGCGCCACCAGTGCGGCCACACTGGCCCAGATTCGCTCGGGGGTCCCGAGGAAAGTGTCGACACCCTGGCCCGCGCATTCTGCCGACGTCGTACAGACTGGCGAGGCCGCCTGTGCGGCAAGTACCAACAAGATGGACATTGAGGATCCTTTCGGTCGAATGACGGGTGTCGGCAGCGTGTGCAGCGCGGCGACTGCACTTACAGGGTCCGGCTGGGTCAAGACGTGCGCGGCTGCCGGTGTGGCAAGCCCGGCGATTGCGAGCGGGCCGCTTACGGCGGCGGCAAGCAGGTGACGCACGGACATGTGGTGCTCCTTCCTTCCTGCGACTGGATGTCGTCTGAGCATGTCCGCTGGACCCACTGCGGGTCGTCCCGCCTACGAGGGCGATGTGTGATGCCGCCGATGCGGCAGCCTGCTGCCGCGGACGCGGCAGCAGGGGCGGAGGTACCGCGGGTGCGGTAGCCGGCCGATCGTCCCCGCGCAGGAGTCGCTCGCGCGAGCATCCGGCTAGGGTGCGCGCATGGGTTCAGGACGGCGCGGTGTGCGGCTGGTGGCCTCCGGTGTTCGGGCCGGTGTCATCGACTGGGCGGTCGCCGGTTGTGCGGCTGCGGCGTTGCTGGTCACCGGGTTGTCCGGGCAGCATCCGGCCACGGGCCTCGCCCTGCTCGGCTACGCGCTGCTGGCGGTCGGCGGCCTGGCGCTGGCCGCGCGCCCCCGGGCTCCGGTCGTGGTCCTGGTCGTCACCGGGGTGTGCGCGGTGGGGTACCAGGCGGCCGGTATCGACGTGCCTGTGGTCGCGTACCTGGTGGCGGTGTACGCCGCCGTACGGGCGGGACATCGAGCCATCACGGTGGCGGCGAGCGTGGCCATGCTGGCCGCTCTTCCCCTGGCGGCCCTGGCCTCGGGCCTGCACGACACGGGGGAGGCGTTTGCGCAGGCCCGAGGCGCGCTGGAGTTGGCCTGGCTGGTCGCGGCCGGCGCCGCGGGTGAGGCGCTGCGGCAGGCTGAGCGGCGGGCGGAGGAAGCCGAGCGTACCCGGGAGGAGACCGCGCGGCGGCGCGCGGATGAGGAGAGGCTGCGCATCGCGCGGGAACTGCACGATTCGCTCACTCACCAGATCTCGATCATCAAGGTGCAGGCCGAGGTCGCGGTTCACGTGGCCCGCAGGCGCGGTGAACAGGTGCCGGACGCCCTGCTGGCGATCCAGGAGGCCGGACGGGAGGCGACCCGGGAGCTGCGGGCGACCTTGGAGGCGCTGCGCGATGACGACATGAGCCCGCCGCGTGGGCTCGACCATGTCGCGGAGCTGGTGGAACGCGCTCGGATGACCGGTCTAATTAGAACCAAAGCGCCCCTTCAAGGTGGGGACACGTTCGGGAGCGGAGGGCCGTCCACGAGGGCGCGGTCGCCTCATCGCGCGGCGAGCCGCCTCAAAGCTCATGGCAACCGCCGAGCGCGTACCCGCAGCGGCAAGCTGTGGGTGCCATGCACGCCGCGGTGCCGGCAGACGAATGCCCGGGACCTGTCGAGCGGAGGGGCGCGGACGCCTTGCTCGGAAGGTCATGGCCGCGGCGATGACGGTGCAGCGTCCATGAGACGGGGGGCGCGTGCGCGGATGGTGTCTGGTGGCCCTCGCTGGGGCCGGGAGGCGAGGGGCGTGCCCGGGTGAGCCGGTCAGGGGCCGGGCCGCCACCGCCTGGTGATCGCGTTGTGCATCGGGTAGATGTCCACCGGCCCCAGTTCGGCGATGACCACGGGATCGGCCGCGGCCAGCGCCCGGGCGTCCTGGAGGGCGTCCGCTTCCAGGATGGCGACGCCCCAGTCGCCCGCCGGGTCGGCGACCGGCCCGAACGCGATCGCGGTGCCCCGGTCGGCGAGTGCCTGCCAGTAGCTCACGTGTTCGCGCATGGTGGCCGCCTCGGTCTCGGTCATCGTCGTGCGGAAATCCGGCCGGGGGACGAACTTGTAGAGGAAATAGCTCATGGAAGGCTTCCTTTCGAGGATTGACGGGCCTCCGCCGCGGCGGCGAAGCAGGCGAGGATCGTCGCCCAGCCCTTGCTGTAGGCCTCGCCCGTGTAACCGCCGGGAAGGGCGCAGTCCTCGGACAGCTGCGCGTCGCTGAGCGCCTCCCAGCCTCGGTGTTCGACGGTGACCCTGGTCAGTGCCGGGCCGAGCGCCGTGAAGGCCAGTTCGATCTCGGTCGGCGCGGGTGTTCCGGTCCAGGTCATGGTGAACCCGTGGGGCGGCCGCCAGGCCAGCAGTTCGCCCCACTGCACGGTGGTGCCGTCCTGCCAGGTCTCGTAGACCCGGCCGCCGGTGTGCTGTTCGAAGGTGACGTCGCGTACCGTCTCCTGGCCTGCTGAGAACGGCCGTACCGGCCACCACACGCCGATCGTGCGGACGAAGACGTCGAAGGTGTGGTCGATGTCGCTGCGTACGAGGGTGGCCTGGCGGACGGGTGGCCGCCGTAGCGGCACGACGGGAGGCCGGCTCTGCGCGGTCATGGTCGTCCTTCGCTGTGGGGATTTGATGCTTGTTGAGGTTATTGTCGCTTTTTTCTGGATGGATGGTGCGGTCAGCCGGTACGTTCGGCCTCCACATCGTCCGACAGCCCGCGCTCGGCCTCGGCGAGCCGGCGAGCGTTGTCCAGCGCACCGGCCCACATCTCATCCAGGAATGCCCTTATCCCGGCGAGCCCCTCAGGGCGAGCCCGGTAGAGCCGGCGGGTGCCGGCCCGGCGTTCGGTGAGCAGCCCCGCGTTCTTCAGCACGGTCACGTGCTGGCTGATCGCGGTGCGGCTCACCTCGAACGTCGCGGCGATCTCCCCGGCCGACAACTCGTCGTGGGCGACGAGTCGGAGGATGGTGCGCCGGCGCGGCTCGGCGAGCGCGCGCAGCACCTCGTCCGTCGGGTCCGGCTCGGTCAGGCCCACAGGCCCACCTGGTTGCCGTCCGGGTCGGCGAAGACCGCGAATCTGCCGAAGTCGCCGGGCAGGTCGATCGGCGGGACCAGGCGCTCGCCGCCCAGCGCCTCGGCCCGATCCAGGTAGGCGTCGAGGTCGTCCACCTGGACGTAGACCTTCACGCCCGTGTCCCCGGGCTGCATGGACGGTCCGATGCCCCCGCCCACGGCCTGCTCGCCGGCCCCGGTGTCCACCAGGCCGTACCCGCCCATCTCCGGGTCGGCGGCGACCCGCCAGTCGAACAGGTCCCGGTAGAACGCCTGTGCCCGCTCGTGATCCGAGCTGATCACCTCGAAGAACGCGATCGGTCGTCCCATTGTCATCACCTTCCAGAGTGTCGTGTTCCGCTAACGTTAGCAGGCACTGACACTCTTCGCCTAGCGGCGAGTCTGCCCGTTCCAGCCAGACGGCGCAGGTCAGCACGTAACGGCACTCGGGGAGACCGGTCGTGAGCCGGCCCGCGGCACGGTACTCCGCCGCGGCGGGCGCCTTGTCGCCGGACTCTTCGAGCGGGTGCCCGCGTACATCAACCCAGGCACGGAAGCATTCGTTGTACCAGCCCGTGGATACGGCGTGACGGCCGGAGTGATCGCGGGAGCGGCGCGCGAACAGCGCCAGTTCGCGCTGCTCTCGCGCGGTCGGGCGGTGCCCTTCGTAGTGGACGAAGCGGGTGATGGTGGCTTCCTGTCGGCGATTTGACCGGTCCTGAAGGTATGTTGCGTCGAAGGCGTGCCCGACCTAGCGTGATGGGATCGCATTCCGGCCCGCTGTCTTGGTGCTCTTCCGGGATTTGATCGCCACTTGGGATCCGCGGTCTGGGCGATCTCCCATGCTCCGTCCGTCCGGCCGAGGAAGCCTGTCGATCAGGAGGCTGATCGGATTCAGAGTTCCTATCCATGACAGCTGTCACGCCAAGGTCATGACAGGAGGTCGAGAAAACCTCGGCCAGGTGAAGGCCTGGACGAGACGTTGATTTCGCAGGCGGAACGGCGGGACGCCGCAGTTCGCGTCCAGGGCTTGCGCAAACACTACGGCGCGGTCCACGCCGTCAAGGAAGTGGACCTGACCAGCAAGGCGGGCGAGGTCGTCGCGCTCCTCGGGCCGAACGGCGCCGGCAAGTCGACCATGGTGGACATGATCGTCGGGCTGACGAAGCCCGACTCTGGAATCGTGCAGGTCTTCGGGCTCCCGCCTCGTCAGGCCGTCCTGGAGGGTGTCATCGGCGCCATGCTCCAGGAGGGTGCGTTGCTCGACGATGCCACGGTGATCGAGATGGTGGGCATGGTGGCATCTCTGCACAAGAACCCCCTCCCGGTCCGGGAGGCACTGCGCAAGGCGGGCATCGAAGACCTTGCGCGGCGCAGATCCACCAAGCTGTCGACGGGGCAGAAGCAGCGGGTACGGTTCGCCGTCGCTCTGGTGGCCGACCCCGACCTGCTGCTGCTCGACGAACCCACGGCGGGGATGGACGTACGGCGACGACGCGAGTTCTGGCACTCCATGCAGGAGTTCACCGCGTCCGGCCGGACCGTCATGTTCGCGACGCACTATCTGGAGGAGGCCGAGGAGTTCGCCGACCGAGTCGTGTTCCTGCGCGACGGGAGTACCGTCGCGGACGGCTCGGTGGCGCAGGTGCGGTCACTGGCGGCCGGCCGCACACTGCGCGCGACGGTCTCCGGGGTGAGCGAGCCCGCGATGCGCGCGCTCCCCTCCGTGGTGAACGTGGAGGTCCGCCAGGACAAGGTCGCCGTGCTCAGCTCCGATTCCGACACCACGCTTCGGGCGCTCCTGTCCCGATTCCAGCACGCGCGTGACGTCGAGGTGGTCGGCGTGGGCCTGGACGAGGCGTTCCTCGCCCTTACCAGCAGAACTCGCACAGGCGAAAGTGAGCTGTCATGAAACTCGGTTATCTGGCGCTGGAGTTGCGCAGAGTGCTGCGTGAGCCCGGAACCCTCCTGTTCATCATCGGGTTTCCCGGCGCTTTTTTACCTGCTCGAGGCGGTCATCTTCGGATCCCAGTGGCCTGCGCGGTCGGCGATCGACCCCGGAGCCGTCCTGTTAGCCGCCATGGCCGGCTGGGGCGTGCTCATCTCCGGGATGTTGGTCGGCGCCCGCGTGGTGAACGAGAGGGAGGCGGGCTGGCAGCGGCAACTGCGGCTGACGCCACTGACCGGTGGTGGCTACCTGCTGGGCAAGGTGGCAGTGGGCATGCTCGTCTCGATCCCGCCTCCCATCGTCCTCGCCCTGGCCGCGGCCCTGTTCCGGGACGTTCGCCTGGATCTGGGTGGCTGGCTCTTCGTGACGCTCGTCATCACGTTGGGCGGCACGCCGTTCGCCATCCTCGGCCTGCTGATCGGTCAGTTCGGGAACAAGAAGAACACCCAGCAGATCATCATCATCGGGATGCTCGTGCTGGCCATCTTCGGCGGAATACCGCTGGACGCGCTGCCTGCGTGGTTCTCCTACATCGGCTATGCCACGCCCAGCTGCTGGCTCACCGACCTGGGCCGGGCCGGGATCGAGATGGGCGGCGACCCTATGCGGGCGGGGATGATCCTCCTAATTAGATGCGACGCTGACCGTCGAAGGGCAACAGCATGAGGTGCCGGCCGCGGTGAGCCGGACCGTCTACCGGATCGTTCAGGAGTCGCTCACCAACATCGTCCGGCATGCCGCCGCCGAGACCGCGTCGGTCCGGATCGAGTGCCGTCCGGACGCTCTGGCGATCCGCATCGATGACGACGGCAAGGCCAGGCCGGGCAGCGCCCCGGTGCCCGGCGTCGGGCTGCTGGGGATGCGCGAACGGGTCACCGCCCTCGGCGGTCGCCTCCGGGCGGCACCGCGCGCCGGGGGCGGCTTCACCGTCCAGGCCGAGCTTCCCGTGGACCGGACGTCATGATCCGGGTCCTGCTGGTGGACGACCAGCCGCTCCTGCGCAGCGGATTCCGCGCGCTGCTCGACCTCGAGGACGACATCGAGGTGGTGGCCGAGGCCGGCGACGGGAGGGAGGGCCTGGCTCTGGCCAGGGAACACCGGCCCGATGTCGCGCTCATCGACATCCAGATGCCGGTCATCGACGGCATCGAGGCGACCCGGCGCATCGCCGCGGACCCGGCCCTGGCCGGGGTGCACGTCGTCATCCTGACCTCGAGACCGACTCGACCTGCTGCAACCCCCCCCAGCACTCAGCCGACCTGCGGCTCAGCGCTTATCGAGAAGTCTCGTCGGAATATGACCACGACCCCGTCCCGGCTGAGCAGGCCGTGTCCGGCGAAGTAGACGAGTAGCGGTCCGGTGGCGTCCTCGGTCACCGAGGTGATCACGTCGCCGAGTTCCATGGGTGTGGGCAGGTCGGTCGCCACCCGGATCGCCTCGGCGGGCAGCCCGCACCGCCGTTCCAGCGTGTCGGCGAGGTCGGCGAGTGTGGTCGCCACGGCGGGGATGTCCGGCAGCCCGGTATAGGACGCGGTCCCGACGAGCAGGGCCCGCGCCCCGGTCAGCCCACCGAAACGCGCCACGCTCTCATCAAGCACGCGCGCGAAGGGTTTGTCACGCTGTCTTCCTGTCGTTCTTGCTCTTTTCGTGTGTGGCGAATGGCCTCACGTCCTGATCATCTTGGTGCCCTCCGCCCAGGCGGAACCGACCCGCGAAACCGTTCGGCCGGCTGTCCGGTTCCGCCGGTCAGGGAGTCCTCGAACGCCAGATGTAGGCCGCCAGCACGGCGACTCCCGTGAGGGCCTGCGCGACCACGTACCCGCCCAGCTGGGCGGGCTGGGTCAGCGCCGCCTGCACCGTAGGAAGCGTGCCGAGCAGCGCGATGTCCACGCCGGTCAGCGCCCAGAGCACCGGGCCGACAGGGATGCCGCCCATCCCGAAGTCGACCAGCGGCAGGGAGTGGTCGACGGGCTGCCTGCGCGCCATACGCAGCGCCCCCGCTGCCATGGCGGGGGCGGTCAGTACGCCCAGGAGGAGCCAGGGGCCCGTCAGGCCCAGCCAGGTCAGGGCGAGGACGATCCAGGCGGCGCCGAGCAGGAGGGGCGGAAGGGCTCTGGTCGCCAGCGTCTGCCGGGGGTCGACGCCCAGCAGCCGGGCGAGGGCGGGGTTGTTGCCGTCGCGCCGGGCTCCCGAGGTGACGGACGCGGCGGCGGTCAGGGCACCGGCGGCGACCAGGAGCAGCCCGGGTGCCGGGATCCCCGCGCGCGAGGCCACCATGGGCAGCAGGGTCGCCGCGAGCAGCAGGGCCGGCCGCCCGGGGCGGCGCGCCAGCCGGCAGACCTCCGTCCAGGCGAGTGAGAGGAAGGCCGGGAGCCGTTCCGGCCAGGGATGGGGACGCAGGTCGTGGGTCCGCCAGTGGTTGTCCTCGGCGATCCAGGTCAGCGCGCCGGGGTCCAGGTTCGTCGTGGCCCTGGCCAGGTGTCCGGCTCGGGTGGAGGCGTCCAGGAGGATCCGGGCGGGCATGCGGGTGAGGGCGGACCACGCCCGCCACCCCAGGAGGACCGCGGTGGCGGCGACCACGGCCGCCGCGGGTCCGATGGGCACGGAGGGCAGCAGGTGCGGCACGGCGGTGCACAGGACGGCCACCACCGTCACAACGGTCAGCGTGCCCTGGAGCCAGGCGTCCCAGGCGGTGGAGGATTGCGCGAGCACGGCCCAGGCCATGCCGCCGACGGTGGCCGCCACGCCGAGGACCAGCGCCGCGGCCAGCCGGCCGGGGGCGGCGACGGCGACCGGCAGGGCCAGGCCCAGCACCAGACCGCCCGCGACCGAGATCGCCAGCAGGACCAGGGCCGTCCTGCTCAGTACGGCGCGGCGGGACAGCGGCGTCAGGAGAAGCCAGGCGGCGTCGGCGGGCGGCAGCACCACCGGGCCGAGGGCGCGGGAGAGGGCGAGGAAGGCCGCGTAGCCGACCAGGATCAGGGTCAATCCGGCGCCGACCCGGGCGGGCGTCACCTGCCCGGCGGCCGCAGTGAGCACGAAGCTGATCGGCTGGGCGACGACGGCGGCCACGAGGAGGAGGGCGAAGGCGATGAAGTAGCGGTCGGCCCAGCTCCGCGCCGGCCGGCCGGACCGGATGAGGGACCGGATCTCCTTCACAGGTCGATCCTCCTGGCACCGGCGACCTGGGCGAGCTGAAGGTCATGGGTGACCATCACCACGGTGCCGCCCTCCGCCGCGTACTCGGTCAGGATCTCGCCCAGACGCACGCGGAAGTCCGCGTCGAGGCCGCGCTCGGGCTCGTCCAGCAGGAGGATCCGGCTGGGCCGCGTCAGGCCCATCGCGAGTGAGAGACGTTGCTGCTGACCGGTGGAGAGCCGCAGGGGCGCCATGTCGGCGCGCTCGGCCAGGTCGAACAGTTCCAGCGCCCGCTCGGCGGTCAGGCGCGGCCGGTGGTGCACGGCGGCCATGAGCTTCAGGTGTTCCCGGACGGTCAGGCCCGGGTACCAGGCGGGCTCGTCGGCGACCAGGGCGACGTCACGCCAGAAGGCCGGCTCGTCCGACGGCGGGCCGTCCATGACCGCCAGCTTCCCGGCGGCGGGCGGGAGCAGCCCGGCCAGGCAGCGCAGCAAGGTCGACTTGCCCACGCCGTTCTGCCCCGTGATGGTCACGATCTCACCGGGGGCGGCGGTGAGGTGGAGCCCGCTCAAGATCGGATTGCCGCTCAACTCCACAGCCAGATCCTGGGCGATGATCGCTTTGGTCATGTCGCAGACACTATGCGAGACGAGCGGGCGTTCAGGGCGCATATCGGGTTCTGATCCATCTGTGGGGGGTCGCTCTCGCGGCAACGCAGACGGAAAGGACCGATGATGTCGTCGCCCGCCACCCCGGCCCGGGGCCGGCGGCGTACGGCCGCCGGGACCCGGAACACGGAGCACGGACACCCGGGCGGGCGGGCCGGATCACGCCCGCCGTGTGCTGATCTCCCGCTCCCGCTGGACGATGGCTTTGACCCCGCTGTCGTAGTTGCCGAGCACGATCGCCACCCAGTCGGAGCCGGGGTGGACGTCGAGGTTGGTGGCGACGCCGGGACCGCTGCCGGGGTGCCCGTAGATGGGCTGCCCGGCGACGACGAAGTCGTGGAAGCCGTAGTCGGCGAACTCCCGTTCGGTGGCGGGCGAACCGGGCCTCGGCGGCACGGGGACCTTGGCGGTGGTGACCAGTTCCGTGTACGCGGGGTCCAGCAGCCTGCCGGCACGCAGCGCGGAGGCGAAGCGCAGCAGGTCGGGGGCGGTGGAGTAGGCGCCCCCGTCGGGGCCGCCGACGAACCCGAACATCGGCGTGGTGGTGAAGTCGACGCGAGCGCCGGAGGGCTGGGTCCAGTAGGGGCGGGCGACGTCGGGGTCGGCCAGCACCTGCGGCCGGGTGAGGAAGTCGGTGCGGGTCATGCCCGCCGGGGCGAAGACGTGCCGGCGTACGTAGTCGTAGTAGGACCCTCCCGAGACCTGGGCGACGATCGCGCCGAGGACCCAGTAACCGTCGTTGCTGTAGCCGAACCGGGTACCGGGCGCGAACTGGAGGGGGGTCGACCGGATGATGCCGAGGGTCCCTTCGACCGTCTCTTCGACGCTGTTCCAGGTCGGCCATATCCCGCCCCCCAGGGCCGGCCGGCCCACCCCGGAGGTGTGGGTGAGCAACTGCTGGACGGTGACGTCCGCGATCTCGGCGGGGAAGCCGCCGAGATAGGTGCCCAGCTTCTCGTGGAAGGCGACCTTGCCCTGGACGACCAGCTGGGCGATCGCGAGCCCGGTGAAGCACTTGGTCACCGACGCGAGGTTGAACAAGGTGTCGGGCCGGTTCGGCACCCCCTGCCGCTGGTCGGCCATGCCGTACGCGCGGGTGAGCACGGGCCGGTCCCGGTGGGCGAGCAGGACGGTTCCGGAGAACACATCCTGGGCGGCCTGTTCCGCCACGAACCGGTCGAACGCGCCGCCGGGCAGCAGGTCCTTGTCCGGGCCCCGCCTGCGGGAGGAGTCCGCGAACCCCGGGGACGCCCAGGTGAATCCCGTGGCGAGGGAGGCCGCGCCCAGCGTCCCGAGGGCGGTCCGCCTGGTGATCCGGAACGGCGCCGGCGATCGATGAGTCATGGTGGCTGTCCTCCGGGTCACTGCGTGGGCTGTTGGGCGGTGATGAGCCTGCGCGCCATGACGGCGACGGGCACCACGGACCGGACGTCGTAGTTGCCGAGGACCACCGACACCCAGCCGGTGCCCGGGTACATCTCGACGTAGGCGCCCTCACCGGCGGAACCGCCGTTGTGCAGGAACATCCACTGCTCGCCGAACAGGAGGGCAAGCGGCCCGTACCCCTGGAAAGCGGCGCCGGGAGCGGGGGCGTCCGGGCTGTCCGCCCAGCGTGGCAGCCCCTGTTTCGCGCTGAGGACGATCCGGGTGTGGGCTGGGTCGAGGAGCTCTCCGCCCATCAGGGCGCGGGCGAAGCGGTCCAGGTCCGGGCCGGTGGAGAAGGCGTCGCCCGCCGCGGTGCCGATGAACGTCTTGTCGGCGATGACGTCGGCACGTTCGCCGGACGGCTGTGTGGCGTACGGGTGGGCGAAGCGCCGGTCGTCGTTCCACTGGGGCCGGGTGTACCAGTCCGTGTCGGTCATCCCGGCGGGGCCGAACACGTGCTCGCGGACGTGGTCGTAGTAGGACAGCCCGGACGTCCGTGCCACGATGGCGCCGAGGAGTTCGTAGCCGGAGTTGCTGTACTGCACGCGGGTGCCCGGCGTGAAGGCGGGCGGGGTCCGCCGGATGATCGCCATGATGCCGTCGTTCACCTCGGCCGCGTCGGCCCAGGCGCGCGCTCCGTCCTTGAACTCCTGCGTCTCCCGGTAGTTGCCCAGGCCCGAGGTGTGGGTGAGCAACTGGTGGACGGTGACGTCCGCGGTCTCGGGCGGGAATCCGTCGAGATAGGCGCCCAGCTTGTCGTGGTACGCGATCGCGCCGCGCTGCGCCTGCTGGTGGATCGCGACGGCGGTGAACAGCTTCGTCGCCGAGGCGAGCGCGAAACGGGTGTCCGGGCCGTTGCGGATGGAGCGTCGCCTGTCGGCCATGCCGAAGGACCGGGAGAGCACCGTGCGTCCCTGATGGGTCAGGAGCACGGTGCCGGAGAACTCGTCCTTGGCGGCCTGGCTCGCGATGAACCGGTCATAGGCACCGCCAGGGCCGAGGTCCGCAGGAACGGAACGGGCCCCCGGGGCGCTGGCGGGGGCCGCTCCCCGCAGGCCGAGCATCGACCGGCGCGTCGTCCTCATGCGCGGTCACCTTTCCTCGTGGAGATCATGGCCCTCATGTCTACGGGCGGGCGCGTAAGGCCAGGCGATCGCCGGGCCATACAAGATCCATATGTCGCCGCGGGGATACTTACCGGATGCGGGTACTGCTGGTCGAAGACGAAGAGCCGCTGGCCGGGTACATCATGGTCGGGCTGCGCAAGCACGGGTTCGCCGTCGACGTCGCGCACGACGGCCGGACCGCCCTGGACAAGTGCGCGGTCACCGCGTACGACGTGGTGGTCCTGGACCGCGACCTGCCCGGCGTGCACGGGGACGCGGTGTGCCGGCACCTGGCGCGGCGCGGCACGTCACGGGTGCTCATGCTGACCGCGTCGGACGCGGTCGAGGATCGCGTCGCCGGGCTCACCCTGGGCGCGGACGACTACCTGGGCAAACCGTTCGCCTTCTCCGAACTCGTCGCCCGCGTCGGCGCGCTGGCGCGGCGCAGTACCCCGGCCCGCCCGCCGGTGCTGCGCGCCGCCGACGTGGTCGTGGACCCGGCGCGGCGGATCGCGGAACGCGGGGGGCGGCTCCTGCACCTGACCCCGAAGGAGTTCGGCGTCCTGGAGGAGTTGCTCGCCGCCGACGGCGTCGTGGTCAGTGCCGAGATGCTCCTGGACAAGGTGTGGGACGAACACGCCGACCCGTTCACCAACGCGATCCGGATCACCGTCGGCACCCTGCGCCGCAAGCTCGGTGACCCGCCGCTGATCGACACCGTGACCGGCGCCGGGTACCGGATCCGATGATCCGCGTCCGCCTGACCGCCCGGGGGCGGCTCGCGCTGCTCTACGCCGGGCTGGTCCTCGTCGCGGGCATCATGCTGAGCGGGCTGACGTATCTGCTCGTGCAGCAGGGCTTGAAGAACCGGCTGGTGATCGGCGTGCGGGTCGGCCCGAACGCCGATCGCGTGCTGCCCCCGTCCCCCGCCGAACTGGCCGAGATCGGCGGCCGGGTCCGGGCCGAGACTCTGTCCGAACTGCTGACCCAGGCGGCGGTCGCGCTCGCGGTGGTCATGGTGATCGCGCTGGTGTTGGGCTGGCTGGTGGCCGGGCGGGTGCTGCGCCCGATCCGGACGATCGCGGCGACCGCCGGGCGTCTGTCGGCTGAGAACCTGTCGGAACGCGTCCCGGTCAACACGCCCGCCGACGAACTGGCCACTCTCGCCACCACGATCAACCAGATGCTGGACCGCATCCAGACGGGCGTCACGGAACGCGATCGGGTGCTGGACAGCCAGCGGATGTTCGCCGCCAACGCCGCCCACGAACTGCGCACGCCGCTGACCACGATGCGCACCGCCATCGACGTCACCCTCGACGGCGACCCCACCAAGGCCGAACTCCTCGCCATGGCCGACGACATCCGAACGGCGATCACGCACAGCCGGCGTACCCTCGACGGCCTGCTGGCCCTCGCCCGCAGCCAGGCCGGTCCCGTCACCGGTCACCCCGTCGACCTCGCCGACATCGCGGCCGGCATCCTCGACGGCACCACCGATGAGCGGGCGCGCCGGGACATCAACGTGCGGAGCGACCTCGGGCCCGCGGCGACCACCGGGGAACCGATCCTCCTCGAACGCATGGTCGGCAACCTGGTCGACAACGCGATCCGGTACAACCACACCGGCGGCCACATCACGGTGACCACCGGCACCGCCGGCGCGCACGCGTTCCTGCGCGTCTCCAACACGGGCCGGACGGTCGCCTCCGACGAAGCGGACAGGCTGCTGGAGCCGTTCGTCCGCGGCACGGGCACCCGCACCCGAGCCGACGGCGGCGCCGGCCTCGGCCTGTCCATCGTCCGCGCCGTCGCCGTCGCCCACCGCGGGGAGACCACCATGACCGCACGTCCCGCCGGAGGACTGGACATCGTCGTCCGCCTGCCCGCCCGCGCACCGCGCTGATCCCCATCGCCGCTGGCCTGGCCGGTCGATGAACCGGTGGATGAGCATGGTGGTGATGTCCTCTCGGCCGGTCAGTGCCGGACGGTGACGACGATCTTGCCGACCTGGGTGTTGGACTCCATGTAGCGGTGAGCTTCGACGATGTCGGCCAGGTCGAAGGTGCGGTCGATCACCGGGGCGAGCGCTCCGGCGCGCAGGCCGTCGGTGATGAAGGTCTCGGCCCGGCGAACCCGCTCCTCATCGGCGAACAGGTGGAAGATGGCGTAGCCGTAGACGTTGATCGGCCACCACATGGGCAGCGGGGTGGGCCGTCCGTCCAGTGAGCCGTAGACGATCAGCATGCCGTCCGGGGCCACGGCCTGCGCCAGGTCGGGCAGGCCGGGCCCGGCGACGCCGTCGAAGACCAGTCGCGCGCCGCGGCCGGCGGTGAGGGCGTGCACCTGCCCGGCCACGTCGCCGTCGGCGGCGGCGATCACATGGGCGGCGCCCGCGGCCAGCAGCCGGTCGGCCTTGGCGCTGGTCCGGGTGACCGCGATGGGCGTGGCGCCCAGGTGGGCGGCGATCTGGACGGCGGCCAGGCCGACGCTGCTGGAGGCGGCCGTGATGACCACGTCATCGCCGGGCCGTAGCCTGCCGACCTCGACCAGCGCGCCGTAGGAGGTGAACGCGGGCACCCAGATGGCCGCGCCGGTCACGGCGTCCATGTGCGCCGGGCGGCGGATCAGCCGCTTGGCCGCCACGATGGCCCGGTCGGCGTAGATGCCGTGGATGGACATGCCGTCGTCGTTCGGTTTGGCCACGACGCTGACGGCGTCTCCGGCGGCGTAGCCGGTCACGCCGGGTCCGACGGCCTCCACGACGCCGGCGGCCTCGGTGCCCAGACGCGAGCCGGGCAGCACCGCGTCGTAGTAGTACCGGCCGGTCCGCAGGAACACCTCGCCCCGGTTGAGGCCGAACGCGTCGATGCGCACCCGCACCTCGCCCGGGCCGGGGTCCCCGACGTCTGTATCCGTGAGGTGGAGCACCTCGGGACCGCCGAGCTCGTCGAACAGGACTGTTCTGGCTCTCATCACGAACCCTTCCATCTGCCGTCCGAAAGGTCCGCCGCTCCATATCAGAACGGCGTTCAAACTTTGTGCGCCGTACTCTAACGTAGCGGTGTAAGCTGTCAAGCGTGCGAGAGCAGACAGTGGGCCGGCGGGCACGGTTGCGGGCGCAGACCACCGCGGAGATCAAGGCCGTCGCGCTCAAACACCTCGGTGAGGGTGGCCCCGACGCCGTCTCGCTGCGGGCGATCGGCCGCGAGATGGGCATGAGCGGCAGCGCGATCTACAGCTACTTCGACACCCGGGACGCGTTGATCACCACGTTGATCAACGACATCTACACCTCGCTGCTGGACCAGGTGGAGACCGCACGCGACGCCGTCGCCCCCGGCGACATCGCCGGTCGCATCCTGGCCTGGGGGCAGGCCGTGCGCGTCTGGTCGCTGGCCAACCCCGAAGGCTTCCGGCTCATCTACGGCGATCCGGTCGCCGGCTACCAGGCGCCGGCCGGCGGCCCGGCCCCCGAGGCCGCCAAACGCGCCTGCCTGGGACTCACCGAACTCGCCGCCGCCGCCTGGCCGTACGCGAAGGCCACCCAGGCATCCACCGACTACCGGTGGTCGGACTTCTCATCCGGCCTGGCCGACACCATCCGCGAGCATCTCCCCGATCTGCCTCCGGCCGTCGTCGCCCTGGCGCTGCGCATGTGGGGCCGCATGCACGGCCTGATCTCCCTGGAGGTCTACGGCCATCTCGGCACGCAGACCGGCGATCCCGCCAAGCTGTACCACGCCGAACTGCTCGACCTGCTCAGATCCCTGGGGCTCGACGTGGAGCGTCCGCGGCGCCCGAGGACGCCGCAAGCCTCGACCTGAGTTCTGGACGATGTGCCGCAGGAGGAGATGACGGCCTGTTGTCTGTGGCGACGCTCTCCAGGCGCCACCTGGCTGAACGTGGTCAGCTGAACTCGGCCGCGTGGTCCATGGCCCACTGCGCGAAGGTGCCGGCAGGGCGGCCGGTGAGGCGCTCGACATGATCGGTGATGAGGCCGGACTCCGGTCTGTGTGCCGAGGCGGCGACCAGCGCTTCCACCAGCCTCTCGGGACGACCGTCCGCGAGCATCCGCGAGCGCGCGAGATCGGCGGGGACCGCCTGGAAACGCAGACGGCGGCGGAGCGCGACGCCGAGGCGATCGACCTGGTCGGCACGGCTGAGCACCTCGGGGCCCGTCAGCAGGTATGGGCTGCGGACCGGTCGGCCGGGGTCCGCGAGCAATAAGGCAACAGCCGCATCGGCGACGTCGCGCTCGTCGACGACAGCCGTGCGCGCCATGGCCGGACCGGCCACGACGTCGCCCGCTCCCAACTGCGCCGCCCAGCCACGGGCGTTGGAGGCCAACGTGTCACTGCGCAGTACCACCGGTCGCAGGCTGGCATCGTGCAGCAGGGCTTCCATGTCGGCGTGCACCTGAACGATGGGATCACTCTGACGAACCGCCTGGTCGTCCACGGCTGTCGAGGACAGGTAGACGACGCGGGGTGCCGCTGCGGCGAGTTCCGCGATCAGGCCGTGCGCCGGGGCCGCGTCGAGCAGCGGCCAGATGAGGAAGACGGTGTCGACCCCCGCGAGCGCGTCATGGACGATAGTGGGGTCTGTGAGGTCGCCGACCACGAACTCGGCGCCGGGGCGCACACCAGCGTGCCCACGCACCAGGCAGCGCACGCGCGCACCGCGTATCTTGAGTCGGCCGACGACCTCACTGCCGAGGTTGCCGGCCGCGCCGGTGACCAGAATCGTTGGGCGAACAGCTTCAGGCATGACCGAGACGGTAAGGGTTCAGGTCGACATGAAGGCAAGGCTCTCGTGGTGAGGACGATCGGAGAGGTGGCTGCGGAACTCGGTATCGAAGCTCACGTGCTCCGCCACTGGGAACACGTCGGGGCGCTCGCCGTGCGCCGCGACGGCAACGGCTACCGCCTCTACGACGACAACGCTCTGGAACAGGCACGCATCGTGCTGAAACTGCGGCGCGTCGGACTGTCGTTGCCGGAGGTCATCGCCGCCATGGCGCCGAAGAAGTCGACGGCGCAGGCCGTGGTACGGGCGAAGATCGCCGCACTCGAGGACGAGGTCCTCCGCAGACAGCAGGCCATCACCTTCCTGCGGCACACCGTTGAGTGCCGGCATCGGTATCTCGACGAATGCCCGGACTGCGAGAGCTTCGTCCGTGAAGTTTGACGGGTTGTGATTTACCTGGAGCGGGCTCCGCTGGTCACCGAGGAGTTCCTGCACGTCGACGGCGGGCAGAGCGCGGGCCGATGAGCGACATGAGCGACGAGAAGAACTTCGCCGACGTTCTCGCCGCCTGGAAACACGGCATCGACGTCCACGACCCCGCCGAGATCGGGGCGGTGTTCGCCGAGGACGCGCTGTTCCAGGGCGGCCACCCGGAACCTTCTCCGCGCTTCCGCGCGTGGTCATCTCCGCGGTCGGCATCTTCGTCGCCTTCGCGGCCATTGACCTCCCGCGGCCCTGGCACTTCGTCGTCATGGCGCTCGGGATGGTCCTGTATGCGGGCGTGGGGATCGTCTGCGAGCACCGGGCCTCGGTCCGCCGGAAGGCCACCCGCCAGGAGGCCCTGTTCCACGGCGGGCTGCTGGCCTGCATCATGGTGGCCTTCGGCATCGGCCGGATCGCCGCCTTCGCGCTGTTCGACCTGCCACCTCAGGGGCTGCTGTCACAGGCCGCCGCAGGCGCGTTCGTGGCGGCCGTGGCGTACGTCGCGGCCACGCCCGTGAACCGCTCCATCATGAAGTCGATCGTCCAGCACGGCGGCGGGGCCCTCTGATGGATCCGCTCTTCGACGAGTTCCTGCACGTCCCGGCGCGTCTGTCGGTCGTGGCGCTGCTGGTGCCGGCCGAGTGGGTGGACTTCGGCTTTCTCAGAGACTCGGTCGGCACCAGCGACTCGGCGCTGTCCAAGCAGGTCTCCGCACTGGCCGCCGCCGGATACGTCCTCGTCCGCAAGGACCAGGACAAGCGGGCGCGCCGGATGTACGTGCAACTCACCCCGCAGGGACGACTGGCCTTCCAACGGCATGCGGCGGCCCTGGAGCAGATCGTCGCCCTCGCCCGCGACACCGCCGGCCAGCCCACCACCGACTAGGGCCTGTAGACCGGCCGGGCCGTCGGCCGGGCCCGGGCCGTCGCCGCCTTCTGGGCGGCGTGACGCGTGAGCGGCCCCCGTCTTTGGACGGGGGCCGCTCACCGGCTGACGAATCACGGGCTGACGCAGTCGCCTCTCGGGGCGGCCGTCGCCCCTGCCCGGCGGCGGGCGCTACTCGCCGCCGGCTTCCACGATCATGAACTTGGCCGTGCCCACCGCCATGTTCCCGGCCTTGTCGGTGGCCCGGTACGACAGGGTGTGCGCGCCGGGCTGGTTGACCGACAGCGGCTGCGTGTACGTCGCGAACGGCTGGCCGTCGAGCGAGTACTCCACGGTGTCCAGCCCGGAGCCGACGTCGCTCGCCGTCAGCTTCACCGTCGCCGAGCCGACGTAGTTCCAGGCCCAGTCCTGGGTGCCGGTGAGCGCGGCCGACACCTGCGGCAGCGTGGTGTCGTCCTCCGGAGCCACCACGGTGAACCTCAGCGTCGCCACCGGCGAGGTGTTCCCGGCCTTGTCGGTGGCCCGGTACGACAGGGTGTGCGCGCCCGCCTGGGTGACCGACACGGGGGACGGGTACTCGGTGTAGGGCCCGCCGTCGAGCGAGTACTCCACCGTGGCGACCCCCGACTCCGTGTCGCTCACCGAGATCATCACGGTCGCCGAGCCGACGTAGTTGCCCGCCGAGTCCTGCTCGCCCGACAGCTGCGCCGAGACCTGCGGGGGAGTGGTGTCCTCCTCCTGCGAGGCCGCCACCGTGAACTCCACCGAGTCCACGGGCGAGGTGTTGCCCGCCTTGTCGGTGGCCCGGAAGGTCACCGTGTGCGCGCCGGGCTGGTTGACCGACAGCGGCTGCGTGTACGTCGCGAACGGCTGGCCGTCGAGCGAGTACTCCACGGTGTCGACCCCGGAGCCGGTGTCGCTCGCCGTGACCGTGACCGTCGCCGTGCCCACGTAGTTGCCGTCCGCGTCCTGGTCACCGGTCACCTCCCCGGTGACCTCGGGCGGAGTGGTGTCCTCCTCCTGCGGAGCCACCACCGTGAACTCCACCGAGTCCACCGGCGAGGTGTTGCCCGCCTTGTCGGTGGCCCGGAAGGTCACCGTGTGCGCCCCCACCTGGTTGACCGACACCGGGGCCGAGTAGGCCGCGAACTCCCCGCCGTCGAGCGCGTACTCCACGGTGTCCACTCCGGACTCGGTGTCGCTCGCCGAGACCGTGACCGTCGCCGCGCCCACGTAGTTGCCGTCCGCGTCCTGGTCGCCCGCCACCTGCGCGGAGACCTGCGGTGCGGTCGTGTCCTCGCCCCCGCCTTCGGTGACGACGAGTTCGCCGGTCATCTGGCCGTGGCCGGGGATCGCGCAGTAGTAGCGGTACTTGCCGGGGGTGAGGTTCACCTGGGCGATGTGCCGGCCGCCGTTGGCGTCGAAGGGGCTGGCGATGATGTTGAGGGTGACGTCGTGGTTGTAGCCGGGGGTGGAGGTGTCGAACGTCAGCGTGTGCGTCATGCCGGTGGTGTTGCCGGTGGCCGCGCTGTTCTCGAAGACGATGGTGGCGGGACCCGCCGTGGCCGATTCCGGCACCGATTTGTACGCGGTCATGCTGTTGTCGGCGGTCCAGGTGAGCACCTGGTCCGCCGCCTGCGCGGCGGTGAGCTGCGTACGGGGCTGCGCGGCGGCCTGGAACGACGACAGGAAGAGCGCGGGAAGCGCCACGGCGAGCAGCACCACGGCGAGGCGCGGCGCCGTCACCGCTCCGGACGCCCGCCGTAAGGCTCTGATCACGAGGGAGGGGAGAGATCCGACATGCATGTGTCGATGCACCTTTCCGAGCTGGGGTGGAGTGCCGGGCACGGGGAACGCTCCCCGGCCCGGCACCCGGCCGGTGTACCGTCCTAGAGTTCGCGCACGCGGATGTTGCGGAAGTCGATCACGTCGTTGTTGCCGTGGTTCTGCAGCCCGATGAACCCGCTGATGAACTGGCGCAGGTCCGTGGGCGGGTCACCGGCGCGGGACGACGCCTTGCCCGTCGTGTTGTCGAACTCGCTGATCACCGTGCCGTTGCGGATGATCGTGTAGTGCTGGCCGACCGCCCGGATCTCGTAGTCGTTCCACTGGCCCTTCGGGGTCACCCCGGCCCGGTTCAGGCCGTTGGGCGAGAAGTTGTAGACGGAGCCCGTCTTCTGCGGCTCGCCCGTGTCGCCGTCGTAGATCTGGATCTCGTGGCCACAGAAGATCGCGACCCACGCGGGTGACGTGCGCGCCGAGCCGACCGTGCCGCAGCTTCCGGCGGGACGCTGCTCCAGCGGGGTCCTCGGGTCCGGGAACCGGACGAAGACGCCGCTGTTGGCGCGATGCGGGTCGGGCGAGCTGTCCCGGAACTGCAGCCGGACCGAGAAGTCCGCGTACGCCTTGTCGGAGTACCACAGCATGCCCAGACCGCCGGAGCTGCGGATCGTGCCGTCCGGCTGGAGGGCGAACCGCCCGGACGGGGCCTGGCTCCAGCCCAGCAGCGACGACGCCGTGCCGTCGAAGATGGGCTGGTACCCGTTCACCCTCCCGACCTCCGACTTGGCGCCGGCGGTGCGCAGCGCCTCCGCCTCCTGGGCGCTGATGACGCCGTCCTTGAGGAGCTGCCTCACGACGGTGTCGAGGTGCTGGACGAACTGGTTGCGGTTCTTCCACTCGCGCTCGTCGTCGATCAGGTCGTTGATCGTGCAGCCGCCGCCGGCCGCCTTGTTGCGCACGCCGGTGAAGGCGTCGAGCAGTTGCACCGTCGGCCGGGCGTCGGGCGCGGCGCAGCCGACCGTGACAGCGATCTTCCCGGTGGCCTGCTCGCCGTCGGCGTAGGTGACCTTCAGCGTCGCCTCGTAGGTGCCGAAGCCGGCGTAGGTGTGCGTCGGGGCGGCCTCCGTCGACGGCGCGCTGCCGTCGCCGAAGTCCCACTCCCACGCCACGCCGCCGGCCTTGGCACTGGAGAACGTCATCGTTTTCGGCTCGGCGTTCTGCCGGGCGGGACGCGCCACGGCGGCGTCCGGGTTCGGCGTCGCCGGGCCGCCCTTGTAGGTGACGCGGACCAGCTTCTGGTTGGCGTGCAGGCTGAAGAAGCCGCTGCCGTAGTCGAGCATGTAGAGCGCGCCGTCGGGACCGAACTTCGCGTCCATCCACGACTGGAGCTGGTTGGCGCCGCCGCCGGCCGGGATGATGTTCCGCAGGTCCTCGGCGAACGCCGGCCGGCCCGCGTCCCGGGCGGTCTCCGGGTTCACGGTCACGGCGATGCGGTTGTTGCCGTTGGACTGGTCACCGATGAACCACTTGTTGTCCCAGTACTCCGGCCACGCGACCCCGCTGTCGGTGTCGGTCTGGGAGCGGTGGTAGGTCGGGCCCGACATGACCGCCTGGCCGCCGCCCTTGAGGTAGGGCATGGTGAAGGTCTCCTCGCCCTGCTTGTACGTCGGGAGACCGCTGCCGTCCTGCCGCTTCGGGTAGACCGGGCCGCCGCCCTGCGGCGAGTACCAGATCATGTTGTCGCGCGCCGGCGGGATGTCGACGAGGCCGGTGTTGCGCGGCGAGGTGTTCTTCAGGTTGTCGCAGTCGTACCACTCGGCGGGCTGGGTGGCGTTGCTGTTGCTGCGGTCGCGGTAGGGCTGATTGTCGCCCATGCAGTACGGCCAGCCCTGGTTGCCGGCGGAGGTGAGAACCGTCACGGTCTCGTACTTCGCCGGTCCCCACGTCTCGCTCGGGCCGCCGGCGTCCGGACCGACCCAGCCGGCCGTGATCCAGTCGTTCTTCTTGTCCCACTCCAGCCGCGCGATGTTGCGGACGCCCATCACCCAGATCTCCGCGCGGGTCTTGCCGCCGCCCTCTTCCTCGCCGGTGAACAGGTTGCCCTCGGGGATCGTGTAGGTGCCGTCGGGCTCCGGATGGATGCGGAGGATCTTGCCGTTGAGGTCGTTGGTGTTGCCGGAGGTACGGCGGGCGTCCTGGAACGAGGTGCCCTTGTAGTCCTGGGTCCAGTTGTTCCCGGAGTAACCGCCGGATCCGCCGGAGGAGTTGCTGTCACCGGTGCCGATGTAGAGGTTGCCGGCCTCGTCGAAGGTCATGCCTCCGCCCGCGTGGCAGCAGCTGTGGATCTGGGTGTCCCACTGCAGGAGGTCCTTGCGGCTGCTCTGGTCGATCGTCTGGGTCCGCGAGTCGTAGTCGAACCGGGAGATCGTCCGCTTGCCGATGCGCCTGTCCCGGTCGATCGACGCGTGCGGCATCCAGTACGCGTAGATCCAGCCGTTCTCCGCGAAGTCCGGGTCGAGGGTGATGCCGACCAGGCCCTCCTCGTTCTTGACCAGCTCGTCGCCGCTGCCGCGGTTGCCCATGACGGGCAGCGTGGTCAGCAGCTTGACCTGCTTGGTCCTTGGGTCCCACTGGTGGATGGTGCCGCAGCCGAGGCCCACCTTCGGGTCGTTCCAGTCGGGGATCGGGCCGGTGGCGCATGCCGCCTTGCCGATGTAGAACACCTTGCCGTTCGGCGCGATGGTCAGGCCGTGCGGCTCGCCGATCTGGTTGAGCTGGCCCTGCGTGTTCGGCGTGGTCAGCCGTTCCGTGGTGTAGTTGGCCGCGATGGTCGCCTGGCAGTCGCCCCGGACGATGCCGGTTGCCCACCGGATGGCGCCGGCGAGGTGTGTGCGGAACTGCTTGTCGCTGGTGTAGCTCGCCGCGGTGCCGCCCATGCCGGTGTAGAAGGACCGGCCGCCGTCGTAGTCACGGCACCAGGAGACCGGATGGAACGGGCCGTTGCCGTTCATGCTCGGGTTGTAGGTCCACTCCTCGACCTGCGCGATCGTGTGGACCTTGCCCACCGGGTTGGGGTTCCAGCTCAGCCACTTGTCGGTCCGCGACAGGGTGAGCGGAAGTCCCTCGTTCGCCGGATGCCGGCGGTCGAGGATGTCCACGACGGCCTTCTGCTCCTTCGCCGCGGGGGGAGGCGCGGAGTCGGGCCCGAACAGCCGCAGCTCGGCGAGCTGGGTCAGGGGCTCACCGCTGTTCGCGGTGATGTTGAGCCGGTAGTACTGGTACGCCGTGGTGTTCTCGAACTTGTATTCCTTGCTCTGGAACCGCTGGGGGAAGGTCTCCCCGCTGCGCTTGTCGAGATCCGTCCAGGTCGTCCCGTTCTGCGAGCCCTGGAGGGTCCAGTCCTTCGGGTCCCGGCCGGCGGAGTCGTTGGCCGACGTCAGCGCGTAGTGCGCCACCGCGACGGGCTTCTCCAGCTTGCCCTGCACCCACCCGGTCGGCGTCCGGGCCAGCCACTTGGTGTCGTTGTCCCCGTCGAAAACCTTGTCCTTGGTCTCGTTCGGCGGGTTCTCCGCGCTCGCCGCGGCCTCCGTCACCTTCTCCGCGATGGGGAGGGCGCCGACGGGGCGGGTGCCGATCAGTTCGGTGAACCAGGCCGAGTCCACCTGCGCGCGGGCGGCGTCGCGGATGCCGACGAACCCGCCGCCGCCCCTGATGTACGCCTGGAAGGCGGCTAGCTGCGATTCGTCCAGGCTCACGCCGTTGGCGGACAGGAACACCACGCCGCGGAACCGCGCCAGGTTGTCGGCGGTGAAGACCGCCGGATCCTGGGCCTCCTCGACGGAGAACCCGTTCTTCTTGCTCAGTTCCCTGATCGCCGTCGCGGCCGCCCGCACCGGGTCGTCCTGCTGCGCGGCCTGACCGCTGAAGACCAGCACGTTGACGGCGGGCTTCTTGGCGGCGGCGGGGGCCTGTGCCTGTAGCCGCGCCTGTGCCTGGGCCGGCACGGCGGTCGGGGTCGCCAGTCCGAGCACCAGGACGGCACTCGACATCGTGATCAGTACACGTCGCCAGGCGGGTGGGCGGGGCGGTAAATGGCCTGTTCGACCCATCATTGCTCCTTGGGATCGAGGGTGGTTCGGGACCGTTTGCGGACGAGTTCGGGGGTCGGCCGCGGTCCGGGGTGTCGAGGTCTGCGTGGGGCCGTGCTCGTACGGCATGGGGCGACCGGGTCCGGTCTCGGGGGCGGCCGGGGGCGGGCCGGCCGTGCGCGGCCGTCAGTGGCCCGCGTGGTCACCGCCTGCGTGACCGCCGCCCGAGTGACCGCCGCCCGGTTGACCCGGCACGTTCCCGTCCGCGTCCGTCACCGTGAAGATGCCGGCCATCCCCATGTCGGAGTGGCTCTGGACGTGGCAGTGGTACATCCACGCCCCCGGGCCGACGCGCTCGCCCGCGATCAGCTGGAAGCCGAACGACTCGGCGGGCCCGGTGATCTTGGTGTCGATGATCCGGCTCGGGTCCTCGAGGCTCTCCAGCATGCCGGTGCGGTTGTCGGCCCAGCGGTGCCCGTGGATGTGGAACGTGTGGTAGAACTCGCCGTGGGTGATCACGATCCACTCCACCCGCTCGCCGACCTTGGCGACGAACTCCGGCGCCTGGTGCGCGGGGCGATTGTTGATCATCATGTCGTTGAAGACGACGGTGAACGTCTTGTCCGGCCTGACGTCCTTCTTCCGCCGGACCACCAGCGGGCCGTACAGCCCCTGCCGGATGCCGCCCGTGCCGTGATCGGTCCCCACCACGTGGTCGTGGTAGTGCCAGTAGCCCGCGCTGCCGGGCTCGATGCCGGCGCCGCCCCCGCGCCTGCCCTGCGCGTGGGTGCGCCAGATGTAGGTGCGCCGGCCACCGGGCTCGACCACGCTGTCGTTCAGCCTCGTACCGTCGCTGGCCACGTCGTAGTCCACCCCGTGGACGTGCAGGCTCGCCGTCACGTCCAGGTTGTTGACCATCTCGATCTCAAGCGTGTCGCCTTCGACCATCTCGATGAGCGGCCCGGGAATCGTGGCCTTGCCGGGCTCCAGGCCGTAGCCCAACTGGCCGTCCTCCAGCCGCTCGGCGTACAGGGTGATGCGGCGGACCGCGCCCATGGTCGTGCCGGCCTGGGTCGATGCCGCGGTCTGATTCGCTGTGACCAATGGTGCCAGCGCGGCAGCCGCCGCGGACGTGGTGAAGGCACGCCGGGAGAGCAGGCTTTTCGCCGTGCCTCTGCCTACCTCGGTCATGGTTCCCCAATCGGTGACGCTTGCGTGAGGGTGACTTGCGGGTGCTCGGGACACTGCTTTCGCGCGACGTGGGTCTTGGCCTGGACCGGTCGCGTCGTGATCGGTGATGCTGTGGGGGGTAGTGAGATCGACATTCGATCGAAGTACGCGACATTTTCGGCGAAATGTCAATAAGTAGCGCTGGAGGTGTCAGAACTTCCGCTTGTATCTGGCCAAAGGTGGATGCGGCTGTTACGGTGACCTTAAGATCAAATTTCGCCGCATCCCCCACGTCCGCGCCCCCCGTCCCATAACCCCTGTCGCCGCCCCTCCCGGCGATCCGCATGGTGAATCCGCATGGTGAATCCGCCCATGCCCGCACCGACTCGGCCACCCGCCGCCGTCCTGCCGCCGCCTCTCCGCGGCCCTCCTGCTGACGGCCCGTCACTGCCTGTGCCGGCCATCGGCTCGCCCCCGCCGCACCCCGCCACCTGGCGTGCTTACCGGCTGCGACCCATGCGCCCCGGCCTTCGGGCGGATAGCGTGGGGATGCCGAGGACTCCCAGGGGCCGAACACGGCGCCCAGCCGCTCCGCTCCCGTTGCGCAGCGATTCAGGGCTTATGTCGAAGCTCACGCAAAAGGGCCGGGGATTGCGCCGGAAGTGGCCATCACGGCTCACAGGATGCCGGCGGGGGCGTTACTGCGCGATGGGCAGGCTCATCCTGCCGAAGTCCGTGCCGCGCGCCGGTGTGCTCCGGCTTCCTCTGTGACAGCGCAGGCTCCGTTCACTCGCGCCTGGTCGTGTGCCGGGTGGTGATGCGGTGTAGCAGGCGTGGCGTGCCGGGGGGATAGGGCTGGCGGGTGTGCAGCAGGGTGCGGTTGTCGGGTGTCGCAGAACAGTGTCGCCCCGCCAACCTCGGCCTCGACGGCCTGCACGCACTGGAAGATCTGCAGGTCGGGGGTTTGTTCCTCGGCGGAGACGCCGTCCCAGTGGATGGGCATGAAGCCGGTCTCGAAGATGTAACTGTCGGGGTCAGGCTGGGCTTGGACGAAGAAGGCCGGCCGGTCGGACCACAGGATGGGCTCCCCCAGAGCGCAGCCGAACTCCTCGAACTCCTCACAGGTGAGAACCGTGGGCAGGCCGCGCAGAATGAGCAGATGCTCCTGGGCGACCAGTTGCAGCAGGGCGGCGGGCGGCAGGTCGTCCAGGCCGATGGTGCCGTCGCCGGTCAGCAACAGGCCGAACGGGCCTGGGCGGTGCTGCTGCCAACGTGGCCTGCCGGTGGTGAAAGTGGTGGGCGTCGACGCGGTCATCGGTGGCTGCCTTCCAGCTCGTGCGGATGGTCGAGGAAGTCGCGGAAGCGGGCGGCGAACTCGACGTCGAAGGCGTTCTCGACGGTGGCGGCGGCCAGATGGCACAGCAGGCCACGTTCGACGGGCTTGACGCGCAGCCGGGTCAGCAGACCGTAGGTGTAGTTGAGCAGCAGGCGGTAGCGCTGGTATTCGACGGTGTTCCGGAACTGCCGGACATGCCGGTTGGCGGCCAGCCCATCGATCAGGGAATCCGAGCGGAGCAAGCCCCGAGGGGCGGGGGTGTCGGCGTCGGAGATCGGCAGCCGGCCGGATGCGATCAGTTCGGTGGCGCGGGCTGAGTAGCGGTGCAGCAGCGCGGCCCAGTCCCGGATCAGCGCCTTCGGCCCGCCGGCGCCGTCGGCGGCCTCCAGCACGGTGCGCAAGCCGCCGCGCCAGCGCCTCTTTGCTGGCGGTGTAGCGGTCGGCCAGGGCGGTTCGGGCCAGGGCGGCGATGTGGTGTTCCTGGCGGGGGCCGATGCCGAGCCGGTTGGCGGCCAGGTGGGCGAGCCGGGTGTAGACGATCGGCAGCGGGCCGGTCCCGGCGGCCCGGGCCGCGGCTGCGGCCGGGTGGCGCCAGACGTGTTCGGGCAGGGCAGGCCGGTAGGCGTTCGAGCTGGTCAAGGTGGTGTGCAGGGCGCGTCATCGCCTGCCACTGGTTGGCCTGGGAGCAGCCCCATTCGGCCGGCCGGTACGGGGTGGGCGGCATCGGGTCCGGGCGCGGCGGCGGGGCTGCAGACCGCCCGTACAGCAGGTGGCGGGCGCTGTGGCGCAGCAGCGCCAGCCTGCGAAGGGAAGCAACGGCGCTTGCGGCAGAGGGCCGAGCGGGATCGGCCTGCAGGAACCCGGCCGGCTCCGGCACCGCGGCTTCACTCAGCAGGCGATAGAACCGCAGGTAGGGCAGGCTGCCGGCGGACCCCAGCGCCTGTGCCGCCCAGGCGGAGGTGGCCAGCCGCAGCGGCAGGTGCGCCTCGATGAGGCCCGCCCACGGCCGCAGCGCGTTCAACTCGGCGCAGACCGGCTGCCACGCCTCCCGATCGCCTGCCGGCACCTGCTCCGTCAGGACAGTGTCGTGACGGGCGGGTCCGGACCGCCCGCAAGCAGGCGCGCAGCATCGGGGTGAGCCGGATCTCGTGCACCGGCTCGCCGGCTGCGGCGCCCAGGAACACCACGGCGTCAGGTCCGTCCGTCGCACTGGAGTTCAGGCGCAGCGGCAGCCGCGGGCCCAGATCGTCGCGGGCCGCCATCGCCCACGCGCACCGCTGGGTGAACCACGCGTCCACCTGCACGATCCCGGCGGACGCAGGGGAGTGGGCCGACGGCGGGGCCGCCGTTAAGCGGCCCAGACCCCAGGCGGTGAATGTGGTGAACGGACTGGTTTTGACCACCACCCGGGACAGGTACCGGGCCAGCCGCGACACCACCTTGCGCTCGGCCATCGTCCCAGGCGCTGCGGCCAGCCATTTGTCCAGCTCACCGGCCAGCACCGGGCTGGCATGCCAGAGCCCGTGCCGAACCCCGGCCTCGGCCATCCAGCCAGGCACCGCCTGCCCGCAGCCGCCGATCTCGGCCGCCGGCACCGCGGACAGCCGCTCGGCCTCACGCGCCAGCCGCGCCTGCCCGTCCTGCCAGGCCGCCAGTTCCATGTCCAGCCCCGCCGGCAGCACCGCGCCCAGCTGCGCCGGATCGATCCGCCCGCGCAGCGCCCGCCCGCCGAACACCGCCCGCCGCAACGCCACCAGCAGGCCGCGCCGCCGGCCCGGCTCGACAGTGCCGATATGCGCCTCCAACATGTCCGCCAGCCGCCGAGATTCGCCCCGCCAATAAGCCTGCCCCTCGCGCAGCCGCCCTATCTGCTGCCAGGTACGCTCGGCGCGCAAGCCCTCCAACGACCGCATCGGCAGGCCGGCCACCCGGACGACAACGTCCGCATGAACCCACCATGACACGCCGCACGCGGCCGGAACCTGCTCGCCCGCGCCGAGGAGGTTGCCGTTCTCGCCATCTTCCTGCGCCACCCTGCCGCCCTGTCCCCGTCGTGCGGGAAACCCGCACCACTCTCAACGAACGGCCGGGTCCCCCTCGTGTCGGGCCTGCGGGCGTGCGCCCGGTCACGGCCCGAACGCTCACACCATGTGGCTCCAGCCATATTCGCCGGAGGAGGCCAGTTCGTGGACTCCGTGTCCCGCCGTCAGGCTGCCGTAGGCGACCTCACCACTCACCTCCAGCGTCTCGACGTCCAGCTTCAGCACTGCGTCGTTGTCATGCACGTCGCTTCTTCCTTTCCTCCGTGGGAACGTCCGACTGGCGATCCCGGGGGCGTCCGACAGCTCATGAGAGCTCGTCTCCCTTTTGATACATCGACGATCTCGGTCACAGAAAGTAGCTCTCTGATAACAGGTAGTAGTCGTTGGATGTGCGCTGCCCCTGTACAGAAACCGATCTCGGCCAGAGCGGTGCGGCTCTCCGTAGTTTGGAAAGACCGCCTGGCGCGCGCCGGGTGGCTGGAGCCAGTCACGGCGGTTCTCGACCCGTATCGGCGGCGCCAGGCGCGCCCCCGGGTTCCCCCTGTCGGGCCGGCGACCTGGACGTGCCGCTCAACCACCCTGGCATCGGCTGGGTCAGGTCCGCGCGACGCCCCCTGCCGGCGGTCCGCGCTCGCCAACCTCGCCGGGCGGCGGCGCCGGCGTCGGGCGGCTCCTCCTTCGCATCGCTGATCCCTGCGCTCGGCTCCCCACGGGCCGGGCAGCCCCCGCTGTCGCCACGGCCACAGCCTTGTTCACTGCCTGTCACCAGTGACTACTCTGTGTTATTAATCGGGTCGACTGCGTCAACCCCCAGGCAGCCACAAAGGAGTGGAACATGAAACGCATCCGCTGGGCGGCGGTCGCGGCAGCCGCCGCGACCGCGGGCACGGGACTGGCCCTGCCCACACCCGCCGCCGCGACTGCGGCCCCGGTCGCGGCCCCGGCCAACTTCATCTGTCCATTGATCATTGCGGTCTGCGCCTTCACCGAACCCGGCGGCACCGGCAGCCGTAAGATCATCATCCGCGACGAGGCCAACCTCGCACCGCCGGTCCGCAGCGCGATCAACAACACTGGGGAGCCCTGGTGCTTCTACTCGAGCCCCGGTTTCCAGGGCTCGAACCGTGAGGTGTCCGCCGGAGGAGTCGTCCCGAACTTCGGCTTCGCCGCCCGCTCGGCCAGGTCAGGATCCTGCAACCAGGAGTAGCGTCCCCGCTCTCCCGCCGCAGCGCCCGAGAACTCCACTGAGGACTCCCTGACGCCGGCTCCCGACCGGCGTCAGCGGAGCGCTGGGCGCTCGGCTGGTCAGCGTCGGCCGGCGGAGACTGGGCCGCATGCCGGGCGCCGGCCAGGCGTTGTTCGAGGTCCCGCTCTCGAAGTAGGACTCGCCGATGTCACGAAGCGGCACGGCCTCGATTTCCTGGCGGACCAGCTCCAGGTCGGCCTTGGCGTCCGCGGTCACGATGTCGAGAATGCGGCGTCCGGGTCTTCCTCGGTGCTGTACGGGTCGTTCTCCGGCTTTCCGGTGAACAGCGAGCGCAGCCAGCGCTCCAACTCGGCCATGTGCCGGACTATGCCCAGAAGGGTGAGCGGCCGCAGTCTTGAGCTGTTCCTCGGTGAGCCCGGAACACTTGTGCGACAAAGTGTCCCGGTGGAAGTCGAGGAGAGCCCGCGCGGCCGGCCGGGGACCGTTCTCGGCCGGCGCGTTCGAGCAGGACTGTTCCCCGCGGCTCCGGAGCACACGGCCGGTGCTCACCCCCCGTGCATGAACGTGACGATCTCCTCGGCCTGTGCTCCGGCGTCCTCCTCGGCCGCCCTCGTGGC
This sequence comes from Microtetraspora sp. NBRC 13810, assembly GCF_030268685.1. GTDB lineage: Bacteria > Actinomycetota > Actinomycetes > Streptosporangiales > Streptosporangiaceae > BSRQ01. The sequence goes on along the minus strand of NZ_BSRQ01000030.1, from coordinate 36,733 downwards.
GGCCAGGACGGCTTCGGCCAGGTCCGCCGCACTGAGCCTGAGGGCGCGCGGGTCGAAGGTGAGGGCGACCAGGCTGCCGCTGGGCAGCACCTCCGCCGTGACGTGCCCGCTCGCGTCCTTACCTCGGCCTCTGAGCTGCTCGAAGCGTTGTCCGGCCTCGTCCAGGCGGGTGTTCTGCGCCCTGAACTCGGCCATCGCCCGGTCGAACTCCGGGTCGCCGGTCGGGAGGGTGTTCATATGTGGGCACTCCTATCGACGAAGGATGAAGGCGCGCGGTGCGTGCGCCATGGCGGTCCTCATGGCACCCTGCCAGGTCAGCTCGCCAGTGGCGATCAACGGGTAGACGAGGGCGGCTGACGTGGTTCTGCGGACGAACTTGCCCATGGGGCCGCTCCCGAGCGTGGTGTCGAGGACCTGGTGCTGGGGGAGGAACTTGCGCACGTCACTCATGGCCTTGCTGCCGCCGTTGTAGGCCATCTCCGCCCAGAAGTGCTTGAACCCGTACCAGAGCGGGTTCTCCATGGGCTGGCCCGAGGCCGCCGAGCTCGTCATGTGGACCGCGGTCTTGCCAACGGCCCACACCGCGGAGTCCGCGAACGCGTCGAGCCCTTCGCGCACGAAGTAGCTGCCCACGGCACGGCCGCCGACGGTGAAGCTCAGGATCGAATGGGCGATCTTCCTGAACAGCGTGTTCTGAAGAGCGGCCTGCGAGACCAGGCTCTCGAACCTGGCCTTGGCCCAGGCCCCGGCCGCCGGGTAGATGTAGCCGAACATCATGGTGAAGAGCATCGCGGCGAGCTGCGTACCGATGATCCACAGGTTCTCCCGGTGTTTCTCCACCACGTCCGCATACTGGTCGCAGGCGTCGGCGATGTCGCGCAGCCCCTGCTGGAGCATCGCGTAGCGCGGGGCGAGCTCCTTCGGCCACACCTCCGCGAACCTCTCGACCGCCCTGCTGTCGTTGGCCCTGAGGACGTCCGACACCCCCCTCGCCGTCGTGGTCACCAGGGCGTCGATCGAGTCGGCCATCCTGCGCAGGTCCCGGGCTCTGGCCCGCAGCTCGGAGACGTCGGCCTCGGGAACGTGGACGTTCGCGAAGGTGGCCAGCACCTGGAAGGGGTCGAACATCAGGCGCCCGTCCTGCGCGCCGGCACCGGTGGGATCGGCGGCTCGGAGACGTCGGCGAACGTCGGCATGCTTTTGATGATCTCCTGTTCCAGATACTGCCAGGCCTTCTCGAAATCCCCCAGCCGGCCGACCATCGCGAAGTTGCTCTCGGCGAGCCCTGTCATGTCCCCGGTCAGCGAGGTGTAGTTCGTGCGGTACCAGCGGGCGAACTCGGTGCCCTGTTCGTCCTCCAAGCCCAGCTCACTGGTGGAGGCCAGGCTGGTCGCCCGCACCTGCAAGGCCACGACGTCATCGCCCAGCCTGTCGAAGAGCGTGGCCAGCTCGCGGATCGACTCCCAGTTGAGATAGACGCGGTCACCCGAGCCCGGCCCCCCTTCGAGGGCGGGGGGCGGGGCCGGGGCGGGGACGACAGGAGGCCAGTAAGGGCTCGGTGCGGCGGACGGCGTCGGCGGCCTGCCGCTTGGCGATTCGGCGGGCGGCGGCGGGGTGTCCGTGGGAAAGCCCGGCGTGGCCGGCTGTGTCGTCGGGGGCTGTGTCGTGGGGGGCTGGGTGGTCGGCGGCTCGGTCGGGGGCCGCGTGGGCGGGTCAGGGGTCGGGCTGCCCGTGGGCGGGTCGGGGGTCGGGCTGCCCGTGGGAGGAGCGCTCGGCGAGGAGGACTCGGTCGGCGACGGGGTGGAGCCGGCCGTGGGGCTGGGTGTACCCGTCGTATCGTCCATAACGCAACTACCCCCTTGAAGAACATCAGACCTTAACCTTGCTGAAAGACGTCAGCAATCAAACAGTTTCGCGGCCGTTGATTTCGGCGAGGAAAAGTCACATTACGGGGAAGAAAAACGAATGATCCCTCGCGACGCCACGTCGACCTCCTCGGCGAGTTCGCCGATCAGGTCGAGCCTGGCCGCCCCCTCGGCCGCGAACCCTTCCAGCTCCGCGCAGAGTTCCGCCGCCGCCCTGGCCCCCACGGTCGCGCAACTGCCTTTGAGCCGGTGGGCCAGCGCCGCCACCTGGTCCAGTTCGCCGGTGCGGGTGGCCCGTTCCATCCGGTCGAGGGTGTCGCCCGCCGTGTCGAGGAAGGCCCGCGCGATGTCGGCGAGGTCGTCGGCGTCCAGGCCCGCCAGCTCGGGCGGCAGGCTCGATCCCGCGGTCCACACGGGGATCTGGGCGAGCACGTACGACCAGTCGACCGGCTTGGTGAGATGGTCCTCCATGCCCGCCTCCAGGCAGCGGACCCGGTCGCCGGGCATCGCCGCCGCGGTCATCGCGATGATCGGTGTGCGCGACCCCTCGCCTCTGATCTCGGCCGTGGCGGCGAGGCCGTCCAGCACGGGCAACTGGCAGTCCATGAAGACCAGGTCGTAGTCGCCGAGCAGGACGGCGCGTACGGCCTGCCGCCCGTCCTCCACGACGTCGATCTGGTGGCCGGCCCTGCGCAGCACGATCATGGCCAGTTCCCGGCTGACCGCGTCGTCCTCGGCGATCAGGATGCGCGCGCCGGGACCGGGCGCGGGACCGGCGACGCTGTGCGAGTCGTACGGCTCCGCCGCGCGCGCGGCGTTCTGCACCGCCGCGAGCAACCGCCGCCGGCTCACCGGCCTGGTGACCGACTGGACGGTCCGCTCGACCTCCGTGGGCCAGGGGTACCCGGAGCGTCCCGGTGTCACGATCACCACCACGGCCGTGGCGTGGAGCAACGGATCGGTGAGGATCACGTCGGCGAGCGAGCGGCCGGGGTCCGGCGCCGCCAGGTCGAGGTCCACCACGGCCAGGTCGAAGGGCCGATCGGCCAGGGCGGCGCCGCGCAGGGCGGCCAGCACCGCGGAGGTGTCGGCAGCCTCCTCCACGGCCAGCCCGGCGTCCGCCAGGATCCGGCCGGTCGGCGTGCGGCGTTCCATGGGACCGCCGGCCACCAGCACCCGCTTGCCGCTCAGTTCCTCGGCCGCGGGCGCCGACCAGCTACGCACGTCGACGGGGAGAGTGACCCAGAACTTGCTGCCGACCCCCTCGACGCTGTCGAGCCCGATCCTGCCGCCCATCAGCTCGGTGAGCTGGCGGCTGATGGCCAGGCCCAGGCCGCTGCCGCCGGTCCTGCGGGTGATGGGCGAGTCGACCTGGCGGAAGATCCCGAACACGCGTTCCCTGTCGGCCGGCGGCACCCCCACGCCGGTGTCGGTCACGGTGAAGCGGAGCGTGACCCGGTCGTACTCGCCGCCCTCGTCGAGGGTGACCTTCAGGTCGACGCCGCCCTGGAGGGTGAACTTCAGCGCGTTGCCGACCACGTTGGTGAGCACCTGGCGCAGGCGCGCAGAGTCGCCGACCACCTGCTGCGGGATGTCGTCGGCCAGGCGCAGCGTGAGCCAGAGCCCCTGCTGGTGCGCGTGCGGCGCGAAGGGCGCCACCACCTCGTCGCACAGCCGGGGCAGGTCGATGATCTCCTGCTCGACGGCCAGATGACCCGCCTCGATCCTGGACAGGTCGAGGAAGTCGTCGAGCAGCCTGATCACGTCCTGCGCCGACGCGTGCGCCGTGGTCGCGTAGTGGCGCTGCTCGTCGTCGAGCCGGGTGCCGAGCATCAGCGCGTTCATGCCCAGCACCCCGTTGATCGGGGTACGGATCTCATGGCTGATCTTGGCCAGGAACTCCGACTTGGCGACCGACGCGCCTACCGCCTCGTCCCTGGCCGTGGCCAGGGCGGCGGCGTATCCGGCCAGCGCCTGCTGGGCCCTGCGCCGCCCCCTGGTGGTGTGGAGTTGCAGGCCGAGCCCGGACAGGATCAGCACCGTCAGCAGGGCCGCGACGGACAGGATGCTCGTCTTCAGCCGCTCGGCCGAGGCCAGGGCTTCGGCCCTGGGCACCTCCGCCGTCACGGTCCAGCCGATGCCCGGGATGGGGCGCGAGGCCGACAGCACCAGCCCGTCGAAGCCCCGGTGGGCGGGAGAGAACACGTCACGGCCGGCCAGCGCGGTGTCGATGCGCGGATCCTCACGCAGTGAGACGAGGGTGTCGGGCTGGGCGTGCTGGTCGGCCACGAGTACGCCGGCCTGATCGGTGATGAGCAGCCTGATGTCCTGGGCGTTGGCCGCCTCGGTGGCGAAGTTCTGGATCGCGGTGAGGCTGTAGACGGCGGCCAGGACGCCGAGCAGGCGCCCGCCGTCCTCGCTCATGATGGGCGCGGCCACGGCGACGGCCCTGGAGGCGGCCATGACCGGCGGGGTGTAGGCCTGTGAGACGTACACCCTGTGCTGGTTGCGCACCGCGGGATACCAGTCGGTTCCGGTGACGTCCTGGGGGAGACCGCTGCTCGGCTCGGCGCCGATCATGTCGCCCTCGGCGCTGACGACGATCACACCGCTGATGCCGACGCGCATGTCCGCCAGCTCCCTGCGGTAGCCGGGCAGCGCCTCGCGGACGGCCGGCTCTCCCGCGGTGACCGTTTCGCGCACCCCGGGCCGCTGGGCGAAGGCCGCGAGGAGTTGTTTGAGGGAGTCCATCTGCTGCTGGACCACGACCTTGCTCACGTCGGCGGTGGTCTTGACCCGGCCGCCCACCTCGTCACTGATGGTCTGGTCGGACAGCGAGATGCTGGAGGAGGTCAGCAGCGCGAGCGGCAGCAGCCCCAGCAGGATCCAGGGCGCCGTCACCGCGAGCAGCCAACCGCGACCGTTCCCCACCGGGCTCCCTCCTCGACGTACGGCACCACAGTAAGAGGACTTGTCGCTCAGAGCGCCCTTGAGTTGAGCAAAACAAGCAAAACCGGACCTCTTTGCGCCCGGTAGGTCTAGAATCCGCCCAGCGTTCACAGTAGATCGGGGAGTGGCGATGCCTGGACCGGGGGACATCACCGTACTCATCGTGGACGACGACCCCGTCGTCACAGCGACGTTGAAGGCTCAGGTGAAGCGAGTCGACGGGTTCAAGGTCGTCGGCGTCGCGCACACCGGTCACGGCGCGCTCGCCGCCGCCCAGAAGTTCTCTCCCCAACTCGTGCTCCTGGACCTCCACCTGCCCGATCTGCCCGGCCTGGAGGTCGCCCACCGGCTGCGCCGCCCGGACCGCCCGCCCACGGACGTGATCGTGATCTCGGCCAGGCGGGAGTCGGCGGCGGTGAGCGCGGCCATTCAGCGGGGAGCGCTGTACTACCTGGTCAAGCCCACGAAGGTGGGTGTGGTCGAGGAGACGCTGGTGCGCTACGCGGCCACGGCCGAGCGGCTCGCCGCGCAGGCCAGGTTCACCGAGCAGCAGGAGATCGACCAGCTTTTCCGCGCGCTGCACACCGAACGCGGATCCAGGCCCCCGAGCATCTCCTCCGAGACCGAGCGGAGGGTGATCGACGCGCTCGCCGCCTCGGCCGAGGACCTCTCGGCGCTGGAGCTGGCCCACAGCGTGGGCATCAGCAGGGCGACCGCGCGCCGCTACCTGGAGCACCTCAGCGAGCGGGGACAGGTGGAGGCCCACCTGAGGTACGGCCCCAAGGGCCGCCCCCAGCACCGGTATCGCGTGCGGTGAGGCTGGTCAGAGCTGTCCTGGCCGTCGTCGCCTGCCTCGCCGTCACCGGCTGCGGGGCCGCCGACGCGGGCGCGTTCCCCGAGGGTACGGCCATGGCCCGCATCCAGCAGCGTGGCGTGCTCACCGTCGGCATCAAGTTCGACCATCCCCTGTTCGGCTTCAAGGACCCGGCCACCGGAAGGATCACCGGCTTCGACGCGGAGATCGCCAGGCTGGTGGCCAAGGACCTGACGGGCAGTGAGCGGGGCATCCGTTTCGTGGAGACCAGGCCGCGCCAGCGCGAGGACTTCCTGGCCCGCGGAGTCGTCGACATCGTCCTGGCCACCTACTCGATCACTCCGGAGCGCCGGAGACGGGTCTCCTTCACCGAGCCGTACTACTACGCCGACCAGGACATCCTGGTCAGAGCCGACAACAAGGCCATCGACGAGATGACCGACCTGAACGGCAAGCGGGTGTGCACCGCCACCGGCTCCACCTCGGGCGACCGGCTCAGACATCTGGTGCCCAAGGCGAAGCTGACGATCGTCGACATCTACAGCGACTGCCTGCCCGCGCTCCAGTCGCGCGCGATCGACGCGATCAGCACCGACGACCCGATTCTGCGCGGCTTGCTGTCCCAGCATCCCGACAGGTTGAAACTCGTGGGCAAGCCTTTCGGCAGCGAGCCGTACGGCATCGGCGTGCGCAGGGGCGACACGGCGTTCGTCGCGCACCTCAACGCGCTGATCTCGCGTTTTCTCCGCGACGGCCAGTGGGACAGCGTGTTCATGAACACCATCGGCGCGTCCGGCGCGGTGGCCGACAGGGCCAGACCCCGGCGCTGAGCGCGCGTTAACAGATCATGTAACTGAGCAGAAGGCGCACAACTCCTTCCCCGCCACACGCGACTCCTACGGTTGCGCCAACGCGGACGGACGGAAGGAGAGTGCACCATGACCGAGCAGGGACTACTCGTCCTCGACAAGGTCAACAAACGCTTCGGCGACCACCACGTGCTCAGGGATGTCGACCTCGACGTGAAGCGCGGCGAGGTCGTGGTGGTCATCGGCCCTTCCGGAGCCGGTAAGTCCACCTTGTGCCGGGCGATCAACCGGCTGGAGACCATCGACTCCGGCACGATCACCATCGACGGAACCCCGCTGCCCGAAGAGGGGCGTCAGCTGGCCAGGCTGCGCGCCGAGGTGGGCATGGTCTTCCAGTCGTTCAACCTCTTCGCCCACAAGAGGGTGTTGGAGAACGTCGTGCTCGGTCAGGTCCACGTGCTCAAGAAGCCCAGGGACGAGGCCGAGAAGCGGGGGCGTGAGCTGCTCGACCGGGTCGGGATCGGCGCCCAGGCGGACAAGTACCCGGCGCAGCTCTCCGGCGGCCAGCAGCAGCGCGTGGCCATCGCCCGCGCGCTGGCCATGGACCCCAAGGCGATCCTGTTCGACGAGCCGACCTCGGCCCTCGACCCCGAGATGGTCAACGAGGTGTTGGAGGTCATGACCGGCCTGGCCCGCGACGGCATGACCATGGTCGTCGTCACCCACGAGATGGGTTTCGCCCGCAGGGCGGCCGACCGGGTGGTGTTCATGGCCGACGGCGAGATCGTCGAGCAGAGCACCCCCGACGACTTCTTCGGGACTCCGCGCAGCGAGCGCGCCAAGTCCTTCCTTGCCAAGATCCTCAGCCACTGAGAGGGAGCCCCCCATGCTCACCAGACCCGTTCTCGTCCTGTCCGCCCTCACCGCGCTCGCGCTCACCGTGACCGCCTGCGGGGGAGGGGCGCAGGAGTACGCCTCCGTCGTCGACAAGGCCCAGGGCGACAAGAAGCTCGTGATCGGGGTCAAGGCCGACCAGCCGGGGCTCGGCCTGCGCACCCCCGACGGAAGCTTCGCCGGATTCGACATCGAGGTCGCCAAGTACGTCGCCAAGGAGCTCGGCGTCGAGGCCAAGGACATCACGTTCAAGGAGACGGTCTCCGCCAACCGCGAGGCCTTCCTGCAGCAGGGACAGGTCGACATGGTGGTGGCCACCTACTCGATCACCGACGCGCGCAAGGAGAAGGTGTCGTTCGCGGGGCCGTACTTCGTGGCCGGGCAGGACCTGCTCGTCAAGGCCGACGACACCGCGCTGACCGGACCTGAGCAGCTCAACGGCAAGAAGCTGTGCTCCGTGGCCGGTTCCACGCCCGCGCAGAAGGTCAAGGAAAGCTACGCCAAGGAGGTCCAGCTGCAGGAGGAGCGCACCTACTCCGCCTGCGTCGACCGGGTGCTCGGCGGCCAGCTCGACGCCCTCACCACCGACAACGTCATCCTGGCCGGCTACGCCGCCCAGCACGGCGGCAAGCTCAAGGTCGTCGGCAAGCCGTTCAGCACCGAGAAGTACGGCGTCGGCCTGAAGAAGGACGACTCCAAGGGCCGCCAGGCCGTCAACGACGCGCTGGCCAAGATGTTCTCCGACGGTAGCTGGCAGAAGGCGCTGCAGGCCAGCGTGGGCGCGAGCGGGTTCAGCGTGGCCCAGGCCCCGCAGCTCGAAAGGTACTGACCGGATGGAAGCCCTGCTGCTGGAAGGTGACACCATCCTGGTGGCCTTCTGGATGACCGTGCGGCTGGCCGTGGTCAGCGCCGTCGGGTCACTGCTCCTCGGTACGGCGCTGACGGCCATGCGGGTCTCCCCCTTCCCGGTTCTGCGTTCCGCGGCCGGCACCTACGTGAGCGTGGCCCGCAACACCCCGCTCACGCTGGTCCTGCTGTTCACCGGCCTGGGGGTGGGCGCCAACCTGGGCGTCGAGCTGTCGGACGACCTGGCGACCAACAACTTCTGGCTCGCGGTGATCGGCCTGACCGCCTACACCTCGGCCTTCGTCTGCGAGGCCCTGCGCTCGGGCATCAACACCGTGCCGGTCGGCCAGGCCGAGGCCGCCCGCTCCCTCGGGCTCGGGTTCCTCGGGACACTGCGGCTGATCATTCTGCCGCAGGCGTTCCGCGCGGTGATCGCGCCGCTCGGCAGCATCCTGATCGCGCTGACGAAGAACACCACGATCGCGCTCGTGGTCGGCGTCGCCGAGGCTTCGGTGCGGATGCGCGAGCTGATCGAGACCCACGGCGACCAGGTGATCCAGATCTTCTTCGGCTTCGCCCTCGGCTTCGTGCTGCTCTGCCTGCCCATGGGCCTGGCGTTCGGCCGGCTCTCCCGGCGCCTGGTGGTGGCCCGATGAGTTACGCCAACCTCTACGAGGTGCCGGGGCCGCGCGGCATCCGCCGCAACCGGGTCCTGACCGGCGTCATCGCGCTGGGCCTGCTGGCCGTGGCCTACGTGGTCTACGTGCGCTTCGACGAGAAGGGGCAGTGGGCGGCCGACAAGTGGACGCCGTTCCTGCGGGCCGACGTCTGGACCACCTTCATTCTGCCCGGGCTGGCCGGCACCCTCGGCGCCGCGCTGGCCGGTGTGGTGCTGGCCGGGATCTTCGGGCTGGTGTTCGCGACGGCGCGGATGTCGGAGCACCGGTGGATCAGGGTGCCCGCGGCGACCGTGGTGGAGTTCTTCCGCGCGGTGCCGCTCCTGCTGCTCATCTTCTTCGCGTTCTTCGGTTCGTACGCCCTCACCGGGACCAACATCTCCGCCTTCACCGCCGTCGTCTTCGGCCTGACCTTCTACAACGGGTCGGTGATCGCGGAGATCATCAGGGCGGGCGTGCAGAGCCTGCCCAGGGGCCAGTCCGAGGCCGCCTACGCCGTAGGCATGCGCAAGAACCAGGTGATGCGCCTGGTGCTGCTCCCGCAGTCGCTCAAGGCGATGATGCCGGCGGTGATCAGCCAGTTCGTCGTCCTGCTGAAGGACTCCGCGCTCGGGCTCATCGTCGGCTACGACGAACTCGTCGACCGCGGGCTGAACGGCATCGCGGCCAACTTCTCCAACGTGATCCCCGCGGCCATCGTCATCGCCGCCATCTTCATCGCCATCAACGTCTCCCTGGACAAGTTCGCCCACTGGTTGCACGGCCGGACCTCCACATGACCCACCGAACTCGCCCGTGACGTGCCGGGCCGGCCTCAACGGCGCGGCCACGCCCGGTACGTCACGAGCGGACGAGCGGAGCGCCTGCACATTCTCCAGTCGGCTCTCGGTCTGATCAACACGCTGATGATCCAGGACACCCTCGCCCTACCCGAGTGGGAGAACGTCCTGACCGACGCCGACCGGCGCGGGCTCACGCCGCTGTTCCACACCGACATGACCCCCTACGGTGAGATCCAACTGCGCACCGACCGGAGCCTGGACCTCACCGACCTGCCGACTGCGTAACGTCGTCGCGGACGAGAATGACCAGCCCGGACCGCTGTTCGACTGGTTGTCCTGCGGTGACGTCCCGTTGGACGAGAGCGGCGAGCTGAAGGTGTCGCAGACGTCCTACGACTACACCCGGACGTACTGGGACCAGATCGGAGTCACGATCGTCGGCCGCCACGTCTTCGAAATGACGGACGGCTGGGATGGGAAGCCGCCGGGCGGGATCGACCACGTGGTCGTCGTGTCACACCGGCCGGAGCCCGAGGGCTGGGACCCCGAGGCGCCGTTTCACTTCGTCGACGGCGTCGAGGCAGCCGTGGCCAAGGCGCAGGAGCTTGCGGGTGACCGCTTGGTCGAGGTCGCCGCTGGCGAACGTCGGTGGCCAGGTGCTTGCCGCGGGTCTGGTCGACGAGGTGCGCATGGACGTCGTACCCGTGGCGTTCGGGTCCGGCAAGCGCTACTTCGGGTCGGTCGACGCGCAGCACCTGTTGGAGGATCCTGACGTGGTGATTCAGGGCAACCGGGTACTTCACCTGCGCTATCGGGTGCGCCGTTGACCGATCTGAGCGGGTACGCGAGCGGGTACGCGAAGAAGTCCACTCCGACGGTGACACAAGATCGGGCCTCCGGCTGCGGTGGGCGTGGCGCAGCTGGTGGATGTCGATCTCGACACCGGCAGCGGCACAGTAGCTCTGCCAGCGGTGGTGGGCGGCGTCGTAGGACAGCGGCCCGCCGGCGTCGTTGATACTGGCCCGGAACAACGGCCCTGCGGTGTAGCCGGCGCGAGCCAGGTACAGCTTGAGCAGGGTGACATAGCCGCGGTCGTCGAGCAGCACGTGGCCCACGCTGCCGCCCTTGCCGTGGATGCGTAGGTGCTCGTCGTCCAGCCGCAGGTCCAGGTCCTCGACGTACAGGCCGCACACCTCGGCGGCGCGAACGAAGCTCCCGCGCCAGGCGGCGGAGGCCCAGCTCGCCCCCAAGCTATGATACTCAGTTATCCCGCAACCCTCCACGCCTGCCATCAGGCGTGGTCGAGTGCTTGGTCATCCGCCGAATGGCCGGTCGAGTGTGGGGTGACCAGTCCGCTCTCGTAGGCGAGTACCACTGCCTGGACGCGGTCGCGGAGATCCAGCTTGGCCAGGATGCGCGCGACGTGGGTCTTCACCGTGGCGGGGCTGAGGATCAGCCGTTCGGCCAGTTCGGCGTTGCTCAGCCCGGTGGCCATCAGGCGCAGCACCTCCAGCTCGCGGGGTGTCAGATCGGACAGGTCGCGGTGGATCGCTTCGTCGGGGCGGGTGAAGCGCTCGACCAGGCGGCGGGTGATGGCGGGGGCGAGCAGGGCGGTGCCTGCGCGCACCACCCGGACCGCCGCCACAAGTTGCTCGGGGGTGACGTCCTTGAGCAGGAAGCCGCTGGCGCCCGCGGTGAGGGCGGCGTAGACGTACTGGTCGAGGTCGTAGGTGGTCAGGATGAGGACGCGCGTTCCGCGGGTGTCGGCCGCGACGATCCGGCGGGTGGCCTCGATGCCGTCCATCTCGGGCATGCGGATGTCCATCAGGACCACGTCGGGGGCGGTCCGCTGGACGGCGGCGACGGCTTGCGCGCCGTTGGCCGCCTCGGCCGCCACCTCGATGCCGTCGGCGGTGAGGATCATGCCGAACCCGCTGCGTACCAGCGCCTGGTCGTCGGCGATGACCACGCGCAGCGACCGGCTCACGTCGTGCTCCACGGCAGGCGCGCCGCGACCAGGTAGCCATCGCCCGCGGGCCCGGCCTGCAGGCTGCCGCCGTAGATGGCCAGTCTTTCCCGTAGTCCGGCCAGTCCCCGGCCCTGCCCATCTCCTGCCCGAGGCGCGCGTGTTCCGCCGGTGTCGGCGATCTCGATCTCCATCCACTGTCCGGGGTAGCGGATCGCGACGGACGCCGTTGCGCCGTTCGCGTGCTTCATGGTGTTGGTCAGTGCCTCCTGCACCACCCGGTAGGCGGCCATCTCCACCCCTGGCGGCAGCGGGCCGGGCGGCTGCGCCACGTCCGTCCGGATCCGCACCCCGGCCGCGCGCACCCGCTCCATCAGCGTGTCCAACTGGTCGAGCCCCGGCTGCGGCTGCAGGCCGTCGTTCGAGATCTGCGCAGGACCGCTGCCCGGACCGGCCAGCAGGCCCATGACGTGACGCAGTTCCGCCATGGCCGCCCGGCCGCTGGCCTCGACCGTGAGCATGGCCTGCTTCGACCGTTGCGGCGCTGTGTCCATCACCTTGCGTGCGGCTCCGGCCTGGATCACCATCACGTTCACGTTGTGGGTGACGATGTCGTGCAGCTCGCGCGCGATCCGGGAGCGCTCCAGCTCCACGGCCCGGCGCGTGGCCTCCTCCTGGGCGCGGCCGGCTTCGTCCAGCCGCCGGCGCCACAGGCGGACCGCACCGGCCACCACCCCGGCGCTCAACAGGACGGTGAACGGGCCCAGCCAGTTCGGCAGGCTGGCGACAGAGTCGTGGAAGGCCACGCCCGCCAGCACGGCCGCCACCGCGAGCCCGCCCGTCGCCACGCTCAGGTGCCGGCTGTGCGTCATCGCGCTGTAGGCCGCGATGGCACAGCTCAGCACGGTGATCCAGGTCGCGTCGTCGTGCGTGGCCAGGGCGGCGGGCAGCACCACCCAGAAGGCGCCGAGCGGGCTCAGCCGCCGCGCCGCCAGCGGCAGGGCAGTCGCGATCACCAGCAGTACGGGCGGGCCCTGCGACGGTTCCTGCGTGGGCGCGACAGGGCGCGCCTCGTCGGCCGGCGAGGCGATCACGGGTTGCAGCCGCAAGGACTCGGCTAGCGGGACCCGATGCGCACCCTCGGGGGCGGAGGCGGTCGCCGTCACCGCCAGGGCGGTCAGGACAAGTGCCACCACCAGGTCGGCCAGGAGCGCCCGCTTGGACAGCCGAGGACGCCACCGGTCGGGCCGCTGGCCGGGGCGTACGAGAGCCAGCCATCTTGCTACCACCTAGGCATTGTCCAGCACGTCCCACGAGAGCCGCGTCGGCCTGCGTGACTACATCGCAATGATGACCCGGCCGCGAAGATCGGCACGACGGCCGACGCGGCACGGCACCGCTCGCGCCTAACGTCGTCGCCGTACATCTTCGAAAGGCGAAATTCATGCGTCATATGGCCATCGCGGCCGGTCTGCTCGTCATGGCGATCACCTCGTGCGCGCCGGCGTCCGCTCCCGCGATCGGGAGCGCCGCTGTGGACGGCTCGTCACGCAATCCCTCTCCGGACGCCCCCGCCGAGCCGCCCAAGACGGCGCGTGACGTCGCGCTCTCGCTCCCGGCCCCGACCGGCTCGCAGCCGGTCGGCACCACCTCGCTGCACCTCACCGACACCTCGCGCCCCGATCCCTGGGATGCCGGTTCGACGTCCAGACAGCTCATGGTCTCGCTGTGGTACCCCGCCAGGAAGGCGGCCGGGCAGGCGGCGCCGTACATGAGCGCCAAGGAGTCGGAGCTCACCTTGAAGGACGCCGGCATCACCGGTGTCCCGGCCGACCTGCTCGCCCGCACGCGCACCCATGCCTTCAGCGACGCCCCGGTGGCGGGCGAGGCGCGCACGCTGCCGCTGGTCGTGCTTTCGCCCGGCTTCGAGAAGACCCGCAGCTCGCTTACCGGCCTCGCTGAGGACCTGGCCAGCAGGGGCTACGTCGTGGCCGCCATCAGCCATACGCACGAGAACAGCGCCACTGTCTTTCCCGGCGGTCGGGTGGTCCCCTGCACGGCCTGCCAAGTCCAGCCACACGACCAAACCTTCTGGGACAAGGTGGGCGCCACCCGCGCCGACGACGTCTCTTTCGTCCTCGACCAGCTGACCGGCCCGACCCCCAAGTGGAAGGGGGCGCGGCTCACCGACCCTGACAAGGTCGCCATGGCCGGCCACTCAGCAGGCGGCGCCGGCTCGGTCGCAGCCCTGCTGAAAGACTTCCGTATCAAGGCAGGCATGAACATGGACGGCCTGGCCATCGTGCCCGTCCCGGCGAGCGGGCTGAGCAAGCCCTTCCTCCTGCTCGGCGCGCAAACCACGCGCACCCCGGGCAGCCAGGAGGCCGCCTCTTGGGGGGCCGCCTGGCAGCACCTCACCGGGTGGAAGCGCTGGCTCGTGGTCGCCGGCGCCGAACACGCCTCCTTCACCGACATCTCCCTGCTGGGCGAGCAAGCGGCCCTGGACACCGGCGCCACGCTGCCCGCCGCCCGGTCGATGGAGATCACCCGCGCATACGTGGCTGCCTTCCTCGACCTGCACCTGCGCGGCACATCGCAGCCGCTGCTCGACCGGGCGTCGGCGAGATATCCAGAGGTCAAGGTTTGCGCGGTTGAGCAGAAGAGCTGTACCTGAACGATGCGCAATGCCAGGTGCCTGTTGTTCGCGGAGAGGAGACCTTCCCCCGCGGTGGTCGTCTGACGCTGCTGGGGTGGTAGCGGATCGGGTGGCACCATAGTGGTGGGCACTGACAGTTCGGCACGGTGATGCGGTCAGGTAGGGCGACAGCTGCGCGACGTCTTCCGCGCTGATCTCCCAGCCCTCGGTTCCGTCGTTGCCGAACCTCAGCCGGCTTGAGAATCCGTTGAACCCCTCGACCTTGTTGGTGACCTTCAAGTCGATGCACCTGCTGCACGTCGCCCACCTGGAGGACCACCGCAGGATGGTGGGTGCCCAACTGAACGTCGGGGAGGGCCGCAACGGCCTGGCGCGGGCAGTGTTCTTCGCCCACCACGGCCAACTGCGCAGGGGTTATGAACGCGGGAGGGAAGGCCAACTCGGCGCGCTCGGCTTCGGTTTGAACGCGATCATTTTCTGGAACAGCCTGTGCATCGACGCCGCGGTGAAGAACCTCGCCGCCGGCGGCATGAAGATCGGCCCGGAGATCAGGGCTCGCCGCACTGGGAACACATCAACTTCCACGGGACGTACCCGTTCAACCGGCCGGAACTGCCCGGCCGGTTGCGGGACCTGCGCGACCCCACCGCCGCCGACGACCCGGAGCTGTGACGATCAGCGCGCCGTGAGCTGGCTACCGGGGCTGGGGTCTGGGACTCCTGGCAGGCCATCACCGGAAGGGCTCTATTTGTAGGGAGGGTGCGCCGCCGGCTCGGGGGCAGGCGAGCAGGTGAAGGACCCGCCGGGCCTGCCGTTCCAAGGTCCCTGCGGGATTGCGGGTGGCGAACGGCCTGTCCGGGCCGAGCATGAGGAACCAGCCCAGCGCGAGCAGCCGACGGAAGTCCCGTACGCGTTCGCGCTCCTGCCTGGTCAGCTCCATGGAGGCCAGCAGTTGCTCTGCGTCGTGGGCGCGGCGCGGCTCATCACAGAATTCTTAACGGCTTCTCTTGTCGGTCGCCGCCCCGTTCACCCGCTTCCGCGGCGACCGCGCCGTTCCGTTCGCCCGCGAGCCAGCCCGGACCGTCCGCGAGGTGGAGCGCGACCTGCGGTATCTGCCGACGCGGGGGAGTGTCGCCCGGTTCCGCTACGGTGATCCGCCATGGACGATCGCTTTCCCCCGGCCGAGGACGTCCTGGTCCTCTCCGAGCCCCTGCGCCGAGATCTGCACCCCCGGCGGGGCGGCGCGCTCCCCGCGGAACCGGGCGTCTTCGACCGGGCGCTGGGCGAGGTCGCGCCCAGTGACACCGTCGACCCCGGCGCCGCGGACGTGGCGGCGAAGCTGGCCGAGGAGCACCGCGGTCACATCGAGGCGGTGCTGTCGGCGGCTGTGACGACCCGGCCCTGGTCGCGCACGCGCGGGCGTACCTCAGCGGCGCTGACGACCCTGCCGGGGCGGCGGCGATCGCATCGATCGTCGACCGCGCGCAGAACGGGAACGAGACGGCGCGAACCTTCACCGGCGGGCGGTGGAACGGCTGGCCGCGCACCGCGGCACCCGCTCCCGGCGGCTCGTCGTCTCCTACCTGGTGCCCACCCGGCACGACTGGGTGGACGAGCGCTGCGCCGACCCACCAACAGCCGAGTGGGGCTCGAACGCCTTCTACCGCGAACGGCTGTGGGCGTCGGTGGGCACGCTGCGGCACCTCGAACTGCTCGGCTGGAGGCTGGAGGAGTCCGACTTCGACGCGTTCACGTTCGGGGTGCGCGCCACGATGGCCGACGGCGTGGGCCCGGTGATCGCCCCGGTCCTGGTCGACGCCTGGGACCGGATCAGGATCTACAAGCCGTGGCGGAAGCGGTTTGTCGAGCTGATCTCCCTGCTTCCGAGCGACGAGGCGTTCAAGCTGCTGCTGGAGCGGTCCGAGCGGGAGTTCGCGCGTGAGCACCTGCTTGCAGCGATGGAGCGCTTCCCCGTACGGGCGGTACGGGTGCTGTCCACGGTGGCCGCGAGCGACTCGTCATCGGCGCTCCTCGCCGCCGGGCTGCTCCGCATGCACCTCAAGGCGCATCCCGAGCTGCCCGGGCCGGACCCGGCGCCGCGAATCCCGGACGCGCCCGGCGAGGACCTCCCTGCGGTGCTGACCGAGCCGGGCCGGGCGCCCCGGCTGCCCGCGTACGCCGATCCCGATGCCCTGCCGCAGGTGCTGCTCCTGGGCGGCAGCCGGGCTTTGCCCGCCGCCGCGACCAGGAGGCTCGTCGCGCTGGCAGGGAAGCCGGACGAGCGACTGGACGCGGTCCGCGACGCCTGCGACCGGCGCTCGCTGGCCGACCTGGGCTGGGCGCTGTTCCTGCACGGCGACGCCTGGGCACTGCCCGCGCTGGGACGGCTCGGCGACGGCCGGACGGCCCGCGACCTGGCCGCCCTGATCCCCGGCTGGGTAGCGCGGGTACCAGGGCCCGCGGGGTCAAGGCGGTCGAGGCCATCGCCCGGATCGGCACCGCGGAGGCGCTGGAGGTGCTGGATGAGCTGGCGGAGACGGGCCCGGACCACGCGGTCCGGGACGCTGCGGCGAGGTCGCGCCCGTAACCACGCAGGTGCACCCGAGACGCGGTGGCACGCCCGTACCGCCCCCTCGCCCGTGCAGGCGCGCAGCAGCCTGATCGCCGGGGCCGTGGTCGATGGCCGCATGCAGCAGGCGGTGCGCGTCGAAGATGTTGACCGGGCGGGCCTGGTCCAGGCGATACGTCAGGCCCAGTTCGGCGGCGAGCGCGGTGAGCGCGGCCACCCCTTCGGCCGCTTGCCGGGCCGACGGGCCTAGGTCCTGCCGCAATCAAGCACCTCCACGCCCGCCTGCCCCGCGCGCTGAGGAGGGCCACCCAATGATCACTTGCGCAGTCCTGACGAGAGCCGCCGACCAGACTCGCGCCTGTTTCGGTCCCCGAATCGCGCACCTCACCCCGAAGCGGCCCGCAACAGCCGAAGCTGACCAATCTCAGTGACGTTCTTCATCAGCTCGGAATTCACCCAGGCGACCATATGGGCGACGGTGTGCTTAGAGTCCCTTGGCCATGGGAGGGCGGGGGCCGTAGCGTCCAAGTCGGCGTCGGTGAGGCGATCCAGCACCGCCAACCAGTCCTCGCGGAGGCTGCGCAACCACTCGATGGCGGTCCTTCCATCACCTGGCCAGGCGATCTCGGCCCTCTCCCGCGGTGTCCGGTCCTGAGCGTGATCGATGGTCACGCTCCACCACCAGCCGATATGCCAGCTCACCCAACCGATCGTGGGAACCGGGACGGGGTCGGGCTCGATCTCCGCCCAGTCGGGCACCCAGGTCCCCTCGATGTCCGGGCGCACAGTCCAGCAGCGGGAAGCGGGCTCCCACAGGAAGTCCGCAGGCTCCATCCGCTCCAGGTGGTAATCGAACAGCGACCAGGTCAAGTCGAACTGCCAGCGCAGCAGCTCACATCGGGATACATGCATCGGTTGATTGTGACGGAACCTGTAGCCCATTGCAAAGATGCAGTCGGCTTAAGTTTTGCAGTAGACTCCTCTTGTGCAGGAAGGACTGCGGGAGCGCAAGAAGCGGCAAACTCGGCAGCGTATCTCCGAGGTGGCCATCGGCCTGTTCGTGGAGCGCGGCTTCGAGAACGTGACGATCGCCGAGGTCGCGGCGGCCGCCGAGGTGTCGGTCAACACCGTCTACAACTACTTCGAGTCCAAGGAGGATCTTGTCCTGCCGCAGGAGGAGGCATCCCCGCAGCGACTGGCCGACATCGTGCGGCAGCGTCGGCCTGGGGAGTCCGCGGCGGGCGCGGTGCTGGCGCGCCTTCGGGAGGAGGTGCGCGGCCGCGAGCGCCACGTCGGGCTGAGCGCCGGATTCGGAAGCGTACTGGAGATGATGCGAGCCGCGCCCACGCTGTCCGCCCGACTGGAGGACCTCGGCCGCCAGATGACAGACGCGCTGACGGTTGTGCTCGCCGAGGAGACCGACGCATCCGAGTACGATCCGCTGCCGCGCGCGGTCGCCTGGCACATCGGCTGCCTGCACGCACTGGTCATGACCGAGATCGGCAGGCGAACCGTGGCGGGCGAGCGTCCCGACGCGATCGCCGAGGCCGTCCTCGAACTGCTGGACATCGTGGAGAGCCTGCTTGGTGAGCGAGTCCTGGGTTATGCCGTACGAGAGGAATGACCGTGTTCAGAGAGACGATCAGAGGCAAGTC
Source organism: Microtetraspora sp. NBRC 13810 (assembly GCF_030268685.1). Classification (GTDB taxonomy): domain Bacteria; phylum Actinomycetota; class Actinomycetes; order Streptosporangiales; family Streptosporangiaceae; genus BSRQ01. Next base: position 18,251 of record NZ_BSRQ01000030.1, on the reverse strand, counting down.
CAAGGGCTCGACAACCGGAATGGACACCATGAACACAGCCCCCACCGAGGACCATTCACCCTCCTGCCGCGACTTGGTCGGTCTCCTCGCCCAGACCGACCGGCGCGCCGCCTACGCGGCCCTCGCCCTCGGCGCGACCTCCGTGACGGAGGTCGCCGAACTGACCAAGCTCCGCCCACCGGCCGCTGCCGCGGCGCTGCAGAAGCTGACGGACGGCCGGATCGCCGCCTTCGACAGCGAAAAGCGCACGTACACGCTGCTCGACGACACTTTCCGGCTCGCAGTCCAGGCCGAAATCAGGGTCTATGGTCGGGGCAGTGGAGACGGGGCGGGCTCCTACTTCCGCCGTGGTCGGCTCACGTTCATTCCGGGCAAGGCGGAGGTACGCAGCCGTGTTCTGGCCGTTGTGAAGGACTCGTTCGAGCCCGGCGTGACTTACTCCGAGGCCAAGGTCAACGCGATCTGCGGCGAATGGTTCGACGACTGGGTGAGCCTGCGCCGTGCCCTCGTGGACGAGGGTCTGTTGCGCAGGAACGAGTCCGGCACCACCTACGAGCGCGTCTGACGGATGGTGCGCGTGTTGGACGCAACTTGCGGCCGGTTGGACCTCCCCACCGGCAACTGGTGGCAGGCGTGAGCCTGTTGGGACAAGCACCTTTCAGAGGGCCAGAGTGTGGACGGACCAGCCAACTGGAGGAGGCACGGAGCCACTTGGTTCGCGTGGCCTACCGCCAAGAGGAATGGCCCCGCCCGGCCGGGGCAAGGCCTTCACCTCCTGCACGACCGCCTCGACCGACATCCACAGCCGCGACCGGCGGGTAAGCTCCCGTATCCGGTCACGGGCGTGGATCATCGCCTTGTCTGCGGGCCAGCGAGCAAGGAACACCACGCCTCTGCTTCCAGTGGTTGCGCCTCTCCCGCGAGAGCGCACCATCCGATGGTGAAACCCAGAATCAAAACCAGGGCCTTGCCTACCCACGCCGACCTCGAAGACGCCGTCAGCCATCTCCCCACCGATCAGTAGGACCACCGCTGACCTGGGCGAACTCAATCGCGAGTCCTACCGACACCCCGAGTTCTGCGGCGGCGGGCGGTCGTACTGTCGAACCCGTCACAGAGGAGGGCTTCTGATGCGCAGCGTGACCTATTCGATGGCCGTGTCGCTGGACGGCTACGTCGTCGGGCTGGACGGCTCCTTCGACTGGACCCCACCCGACGAGGAGGTCTTCAACCTCGCCACCGACGAGGTGCGCGGGGCCGGCGTCCACCTGCTGGGACGACGGCTGTACGAGACCATGCTGTACTGGGAGACCACCGACCAGAACCCGTCGCTCGACTACTCGACGCGCGAATTCGCCGCGCTCTGGAAGGCGCTCCCGAAGGTGGTGTTCTCCACCACGCTGTCGGCGGTACGGGGCAATGCCCGCCTGGCCTCCGGCGGCCTGGCGGAGGAGATCGAGCGGCTGCGAGCCGAGCCGGGGGAGGGCGACATCGCGATCGGCGGCGCGACTCTGGCCGCCGAGGCGGCCGCGTTGAATCTGATCGACGAGTACCGGGCCAGGGTCTGCCCGGTGCTGGTTGGCGGCGGCGTTCCGTTCTTTCCCCAGCACGAGCGCCGGGTGGATCTCGACCTCGTCGAGACCCGCGCCTTCAGCTCAAGAGTCGTCTACCTCCGCTACCGCGTGGCGCGCTGAGGTAGCTGGTTTTGTTCTGGCGAGGGGTCTCGCTGGGCTTCGGCCAGGGTCTTGTGCACGACGCGACCGAGACCTTCACTCCGGCCCGGGCCGGCCCAGCAGGGCCGGCGTGCCGCGGCCGGCGGCGCTGGACTCCTCGAAGGCGGCGTAGAGGGCGGCTCCAATGGGGGTCCGGACGATCTGCCGGGAGCGGCCGTCGTCGGGGTGAGGCCGACGGTGTACGAGATCGCGCGCCTCGAGCCTGCGGATGATCTGGGTGATATTGGACGCGTCGCAGCTGAGTTCGTCGGCCAGTTCCCGCATCCCGATCTGCCGGGTGAGCCGCCCGAGCACACAAGCCTGCGCCACGCTTAGCCCCTGCTTCAGGGCGGCGGTTTCGTATGCGCGGTCGTAGGCATCGACGAAGTCGAACATCGCCCGTTCGGCATCGGTCGACGCGGCGACGGGCCCCGAAGGTACAGCCATGGGGCCGATCCTACCAAGAACTTGATGGGCTCAAGTATATGTGCCAACGTAGATGCTTAATTGGATCAAGTATCTGCGGGAGATATTCCGATGATGGTCACCAGCAAGGGACGGGCCCGGGAGTGGCACCTGGCGCGACGGCCGCAAGGGCAGGTGTCGGCCGACGACTTCGCGCTGGTCGAAACCCAGATTCCCGAGTTGCGGCCCGGTCAGGTCCTGGTTCGTAACACGCATCTGTCGGTGGACCCGTACATGCGTGGCCGGATGGACGACCGCCCGTCTTACATCCCGCCATTCCCGCTGAGCGCGCCCCTGGAAGGGGGAGCGGTCGGCGTGGTCGTCGAGTCTCGTGCGGACGGTGTCAAGCCGGGCCAGGTGGTTGAGCACTTCCTGGGCCTGCGCGAGGCCACCGTGATCGAGGCGGCCGGGGTCGTACCAATCGACACCGACGATTTGCCCGCCGAAACCTATCTCGGCGTGCTCGGCGTGACGGGCCTGACCGCATGGCTGGGCATCACCCAAGTGGCGTCGGTGCGATCCGGCGACACGGTGTTCGTCACGGGAGCGGCCGGGGCGGTCGGGAGCATCGCCGGTCAGATCGCCCGGCTGCGGGGAGCCAAGCAGGTGATCGGCAGCGCGGGATCGTCCGCCAAGGTGCGCCATCTGGTCGACGACCTCGGTTTCGACACCGCCTTCGACTATCGCGACGGTGCGGCTGGTGAGCACCTTGCACAGGCCGCCCCGGACGGCATCGACGTGGTCTTCGACAACGTCGGCGGCGCCCAGTTGGAGGCCGCGATCGACCGTCTCCGGGTTGGCGCCCGGCTAGCCCTGTGCGGGATGGCCAGCCAGTACGACGGCCGGGAGCCACACGGCCTGCGGAACCTCTACCAGCTGGTCACCAAGCGGGCGACCGCGCGCGGCTTCCTGGTCACCGACCACCAGGACCAGATGCCCGCCTTCCGCGCCGAGGTGGGTTCCTGGGTACGCTCGGGCGAGATCGTCCACCGGCAGACGGTACTGGACGGCATCGAACGGATGCCCGAAGCCCTGCTGGGCCTGCTGCGCAGCGGAGCGCCCACGATCGGCAAGGCCGTCGTCCGGCTCCAAGAGCAGGCCTGACCCGCACGGTGCCGGTGACCGGAGCCCGAGGCAAGACAGGACGCGAGGTGGCCGCCCGGCTACGCCGCTTCTGGCCGCCACCGGGGCGACAGGCGCACTGGCTGTCTGGCGGCTCGACACCGCGGGCGGGGACCGGCTTGAGGGACGCGTCCACGAGCGCCCCATCCTGCGAGCGTCCCTTCGTCTAATTGCCCCCGTCGGTACGGCAGGCCAGGCGATCAGCGCTCTCGGGTCATGCCAGTGCATATGTCAGGGGAGGTGTCCTATGTCTGTGGTGCGGGGCATCTCACGTGATGCGCGTGCAGAAGGTCGCCCGCCCGCGCGGTTGCGGTGCAGAACCAGCCAAGACTTCCACTGTGAGTTGCATGGGCGCGGGTAGCCCCAGAAAGGCGTTCCCGGTCGATGCCCGGGAACGCCTCGAAGGTCACGCAGGCTAGTCAGGGCGTGCGCACGTGTTGCCGGCACAAGTGACGGACCACCACTGCTGTGACTGGAAGTTCTTCTGCCACAGCTGAACCTGCGCACCGTTGCCGGGAATGGTGGCGTTCCGGTCCGCGACCGTATTGCCCCCGCCGTAAAAGCGCTCGTTGTAGATTGCAAGGTCGTTCGCATACATCCAGAACACTTGCTGTGAGGAACCGTTGCAGCTCCAGAGCTGCAATCTAGTGCCGTTGGCCCCGCCGCCGATGAGGTCGGCGTCCAGGCACTTGCCGCGGAAACGGGCGCTCTCCAGATAGCCGTCGAGCCACCAGAACCACAGCTGCTGCTGTGACCCGTTGCACTGCCAGACCTGCACCTTGCTGCCGTTGGCCCCGCCGGCGTTGATGTCCACGTCCAAGCACTGGGACGCGTGGACGCGCCCGGAGAACCTATTGGTGATCCTTACCCAGTTAATAGGGTTCGCGGCGCCTGGTACCTCCAGTTGGCTCTGCTTGAGGGGGCCGAGCGACGCCGGACGAGTCGGTGCCGATGCCGGGGCCTCGGCGACCTTGTTATTCGATGAGGATGGTGTGCCGGCCGCGTGCGGCTGGGGGGCGGCGAGCGCCGGTGGCGATACGGTTGCTACCGTAAGGGCGGCGGCGATTATCGCCGCCGCCCAACTTAATTTTCGTATACCGGATAGTGAACTGAGTTTCATTAGAGAATTCTCCTCTAGCGAGCGGTTAGACGTCTTTTGAAGCTAAATGCCCGGGCATTCATGAGTCAAGTGAAGTAAATCACAGTGTCCGAAATTGGGGCAGGGGAAGCGTGGTGTCCTGATGGGTAGTCAGCCGGGTTGCGGCACGATGCTGGGCAGCGGAAACTCGGGCTTGTTCATGGCTTGCCGATAGGCCCGCACGTAGCCGAGCTTCGGTCCGGCCGGGGTGACGCGGTCCCCGGGCCGCACATGTTGCCTGGGATATGATCCGCCTCGTCTGGCTCCGGCGAGCCAGCAGGGCGGACATCGAAACCTTCGTACGCCACCTCCGGCGCCACACAGGCGCCTCGTAGACGTCGAGGCCACTCGCCGGCTACAAGGGAAGTCCATGCTCGGCGAAATCGCCACCGGCCCAGCGGTCGGTGAGCGGCCCCGGACCAGGATGCTGATCAGGCTGAAAGCCGAGTGCCTCCCAGCCGGTGCGCGGCCACCAGCGGCCGGAGTTGCCGGAGGTGCCGTACACGGTGAGGAACCGGCTCGGCAGAGGGTCGCGTGAGCACGGGGGTGGCCGCCCGCGTGTCCGAACCTGTGCTGCTGAATCGGCATGGGGATGTTGGTGGGCACGGCCGTGCTCTGGTCATGCTGGGCACTCGGGTATCTGCTCTGGCGTTCGGTCCTCGCACGCCAACAGGCCCGCTGATCTGGACCTAGACGTTCACCGAACCGCGTCTCTGCGCCGTCGTCGTCGACCGGCTCACCTTCAATGCCACCCTGATCGAGACGGGCACCGACTCCTGTCGGCTCGCCCAAACTCAAGCTCGGCGCACACCCAGACGACCACCGCTACGTCCTACCGGCGACAACGCCTGCCTGTATGGCCGCCGCTGTCCCCCGCACTCCTCTCGAGCGGGGATCGACAGCGCTGGAGGGGGAGCCAGGTGAGATTGTGGACCACAGCGGTGCGGCGTACCTCCAGGTCGCTCGGGGTCAGCTGCGGGGGAAGATCTCGGTCTCGGGGCGCTGCATGTACTCCATCGCCGCGGTGAACTCCGGGTCGCCGAAGCGTCGCTCCATCTCCTCGGGCGTCACATCCTCGATGCGGGTCTGGATCCACCACACGTTGCCGAACGGGTCGCGCACCCGTCCGACCAGGTCGCCGAACGCCAGGTGGGTGACCTCCGAGACGGAGACGCCTCCCGCTTCGACCGCCTGGCGGTGCACTGCGCGGGCGTCCTCGACGTACAGCCGGAGGAACGCGGGCGTCGCGGGCCAACTCGGGTCGCCGTCGAACAGCATCACGATCGCGTCGCCGATGCGGACCTCCGCGTGTTCGATCACCCCGCGTGCGTCGATCACTCGGCCCAGTTCCTCGGCGCCGAACGCCTTTCGGATGTAGTCGATGACCGCGGCCGTGTCGCGGGAGATGATCCACGGCGTGACGGTCGTGTAGCCCTCGGGGATCGCCTTGACAGACATCTGGGTGCCTCCTTGAGTGCCGGAATGTGCCACCGACACTAGGCCGCGTGTAGGTCAGTTTCTGACCTACACGGCACGAAGCGTCCTGGCCGCCATCTCGCGCAGGTAGTCGATCAGCTCGGGCGGCTCGTGCACCTCGAACTCGCACCCCAGCATGACCAGCCGGAATGCCAGCCACTCCAGGGTGTCGCTCTGCCCGGACAGGCGGCAGGTGTCAGCGTCGATCGGCTCCAACTCGCCCGCGGCGTCGCCGAGGCGGGCCGCCACCTGCTCGGCCGGGGCGTGCAAGGTGGCGACGGCGCGGAAGGTGGGAGCCGTCGAGTACAGCCTGGCCGTGACGAAGGCTGCGGCGTCCTCGGCGGGCGGCGTCCTCGGCCGCACGCGTACTCCGGTCGGGCGGGGCTCGCTCACGCGGTCCACGCGAAAGATCCGCCAGTCGTCCTTGTCGTTGTCGAAGGCCACCAGGTACCAGCGTCTGCCCACGGTGACCAGGCGGTACGGCTCTACCAGCCGCCTGCTCGCGGTGCCGTCGCCCGCCTCGTAGGCGAAGCGCAGCTGCTCGTGGCCGGCCGCGGCCCCGGCGATCGCGGTGAGGATCTCCGGGTCGATGTCCGGCCCGGAGAAAGGAGGGGGAGCCTCGGTCGCGGCGTGCAGCGCGCCGACCCGGTGCCGCAGCCGGGACGGCAACACCTGCTGGAGCTTGGCCATCGCGCGGACCGACGCCTGGTCGATGCCCGCGACGGGGTGCCTGGCCACCGTACGCAGGCCGACGGCGATGGCCACGGCCTCCTCGTCATCGAGCAGCAGCGGCGGCATCGCGGTGCCCGCCACCAGGCGATAGCCGCCCTCGCCGCCCATCGTCGCGTGTACCGGATAGCCGAGGTCGCGCAGCCGCTCGACGTCGCGGCGGATGGTGCGCTGGCTGACCCCCAGACGCGCCGCGAGTTCGCTGCCCGGCCAGTCGCGCGGAGCCTGGAGCAGGGACAGCAGGTTCAGCAGTCGTGCCGAGGTGCCGGACATGTCACCAAGAATGCCAGGATGCCGGCGCGCTACGACCGGCGTGACGAACCCAGGCCAACAGGTCGTCCGCGACCCGAAGAAGAGTGTCTACCTGGGGAGCACCACTGCGGCGGTGCTCCCCAGGTCGGTGGTACGGCTCAGTGCCAGGGCTCCCCGGCGATGTGCCAGGGCTCCCCGGCGGCCACTTCCGCGCCGGCCGGAGTCGCGGCTTGGGTGATCACTACGGAGACGCCAACCGACGTGAGCGCGGTCAGGAGGGCCAGGGCGATTCTGCGGCGCATCTGTTCACCTTTCGCGAAGGGGCTGAGACACCCGTCACGGACGGCGGCCATTCGTATCCACCAGGTCGGGCGTCAACCCTATTGACATCTGAATGCCTACCTGTTTAATACGCCTGGCGTTTGTTGTGCACCCGGTTGCCTGGGGAAACAAAATCGCCGCCGCGGCGAATGGGATTTACTTGCCTTTTCACCTCAGAGTGGTGCCGCTCCGCGAAGCCATCGCCGCCGTGCGGCACACCGGGACCGCGGCGAGCACCGATATCTGCAGGTCGTCCAACCGCCCGCTGCGAGGTCAGTTCGGAACGTTACGTGTACCGGGCCGGTGGTCCTGTGGTCGGGAGACCATGGACCACCGGCCTGAGATCTACCACCAAATAGTGGCAGGGAGCTTCTTGACGGCGTTCTTCGCATCCTGGATCTGGTTGTCGCGGTGGTAGTCCTGAAGGGATATCCACCGGCCGTTGCGACAGATGTGGTTGCCGATCTGCACATTTTCGTTCCAGTACTCGTTCTCCCTGGTCTGCTCATGGACCTTGTAGCAGCCGGCCGACGCCGCGGCGGCGGGTTGGGCGCTGCCCCCGCACCGCAGGCGGGGGCCAACGCCACCGCTGACGCAGATTGCCGCCGTCTGGTGTCAAGCTGGGGACGTTCGATTCTTTGCGCCTTGGAGGTTTTGATGCGTGCAGGCGTCGTGGTCACCGCACATCCCGGCGTGGAGGACCTCGCCGTACAGGCTGAGGAGTTGGGCCTGCACAGTTTCTGGCTCAACGACACCCCGATGGTTCACGGCGACCCCTTCGTCGCCCTGGGACTGTGTGCGAAGGCCACCAGCCGAATCAGGCTCGGCATCGGCGTGACCTCACCGGCGTTGCGCTCGGCCCCGGCCGCCGCGAGCGCGTTCGCCAGCCTCAACGCCCTGGCGCCAGGCCGGATCATCTGCGGGGTTGGCACCGGGAACACCGCCCGGCGCACGCTGGGCATGCGGCCGACCACGGCAGCCACGATGGAGAACTTCACCGCCGCACTGCAGGACCTGTGTGCCGGACGCACGATCGAGTACCACGAAGGGGACCGAGTCCGCGACGTCCGATTCCTGCACACCGAGGCGCACGCGAACACGGCCGACCCGATCGAGTTCGTCGTGGCCGCGCTGCCGGGATCGAAGGCGGCCGCCGTCGCCGGCCGCCGCGGCACCGGCCTGATCTCCTTCGGCCTGCTGGACCCCGCCGCGTGGCGAGCACTGCACGATGCCCGCCGCCACGCCGCTCACGACACACCACGCGACCCCGGCTCCCGCATGGACTCCTACGTGGTCACCGCGCTGCACGTACTCGGCGAGGACGAGGACCCCCACGGCGACGCGGCCAGGGACGCGACCGGCCACCTCGTCCTGTCGCTGCTGGCCTTCGCCGCCGACACCGCCGCCGACGCACACGCTTTCGCCGAGCAACTCGGCCCCGAGGAACGCGAGGCGGTGCGGCGACTCCTCGACCGGCGCGGCACCACCGCCACCGCATCCGACCGGCACATCAAGCTCTACCCCAATTACCTCGGACGCATCGCACCGGAGGACCGGGACCTGGTCCTGCCCTCACTGATGAACACCCTGGCCTTGGTCGGCACCCGCAACGACCTCCGCGCCCGCATCACCACCCTGGAACAGGCCGGCATCGACGAACTGCTCATCCAGCCGGTGATCGACCCACCCACCGAGATGGCCCAGCTAGCGAAACTCCTCATCTGAGCGGACCCGCCCGCGGTCCACCGACATCAAGCTGGGCTTGATGTGAGTGAGCGGACGGTGTGTTCGGTCAGGTTTGGTGCGAGTTCAGCGTTGCGCACAGCGTGTCGATCTCCTCGCTGAGTTCGCCCTCGCGGTAGCGCTCTGGGCGGGCTGCGGCGCAGTCGTGCATGTCGATGCCGAGCATGTGGCCGAAGGTGTGGAGCGTCCAGCGCCGGTAGAGCATGGAGGCGGGATCCATCGCCTCGTCGGCGCTTATCCGCAGCACGCCCAGGTCCACCAGGCCCTCGGCGAGCGCACGCATGCAGGTGAGGTGAACGTCGGCGAAGCTCACGCCTGGTTTGACGGCCTCCATACCGGCCTGCTGGGAGGCGTAGACGATGTCGTAGACCTCGCGCTGGAGCGGGGAGAATGTTCCCGAGACGGGCAGGGTTCGGGTCACGTCGGCGGTGTAGAGGTGGTTGTTCTCCACTTCGAAGCCGCGGACGGTGGCGTCGACCGCGTCCTGCAGCTGGGCGATCTCCCACTCGTCTTTGACGAGCTTCAGTTCGGAGATCGCCGCCGCGAGCTCACGGTCGCGGGTGCCTGTGGCGGGCACGGCCGCGTCGACCCGGAGGTCCAGGCCGCGCAGCACGCGGGTGCGGCCCTGCGCGCAGCGGGCCAGGACGGTGTCGAGTTCGGCGAGCGGGGTCGTGTCGATGCCCAGTTCGGTCGTTTTCTCCGCCAGAGTATGACGGCGGCCGACCCACAGTTCGCCATCCCTGTCACGGAAGAACTCGTCAGTCTCCCGCGAGCAGCGCTGCCTGGTGTACAGGAGGGCGTCGTGGCCGTCGCCGCTCGGCCACAGGATCAGTACGCCGTCCGGATCGTGATCGCCGGTGAGGTAGGCGAAGTCGCTTCCCGGGCGAAAGCGGTAGAACGTGTCGTTGGCGCGTACCTTGGTCGGCCCGGTGGGGATGATGAGCGTTTCTCCGGGGAAGGCGCCAGACAGCGCCGCGCGGCGTCGCGCGTAATGGGTCACTGCCGGCTGGGGCCGTACCTCGATCGGACGGTCCAGCCACCCGGCCCGTATGAACTCCAGCAGCTTCTGCGGAAAGTCCGAGTCGTGCGAGGCCGTACGCGCGTCGGACGATGGACCGGTGCTGGCTACATGGACGCAACGATTCGCGTCAGGAACCCTGCCATGATCGCCGTGGTTTCGATCTATGGAAGGGATGCGTTGTGGCACATCAGATCGGCTTCTTCGGCAGGGTGGTACGACCCGTCATCGGAGTCGCGGTGGCCCTTGCCGTGCTGGCCGGGACCCAGCCGCCGAGCACCGCACAGGCGGCGGCGGCCGACGTCACGATCGACTTCGGCACCGCCTTGCGAACGGTTCCGCGCAGCACCTTCAGCGCCGACATCACCGGCTATGGCTATCAGCACTACATCACCAACGATCCGCAGCACCGCGCCATGCTCACCGGCCTGTACGGCTCCGCGCGGATGCAACTCGTCTACACCGTCCCCGGCGATCCCACCAGCGACATCGTGGCCGGGGGCGCCGGGGCGGACCGGACTGTCTCCGGTGACGACTGGGTGTCGTCGATCCGGGCCCTGGGCGCCGAGCCGATGATCATCGTGCCGGAGGACCCGGTGGACGCGGCCAACCTGGTCCGCCATTTCAACAGCGGGGCCCGCAAGGTCACCCGTTGGGTCGTCGGCAACGAGCCCGACCCGCGGATGGACGCGGCGACCTACTCCGCGAAGTTCAACGCCGTCCACGACGCGATGAAGGCGGTCGACCCCGCCATCTCCGTCGGCGGCCCGGCGGTCTCCAACCCCAACATGGACTACATCCGCGACTTCCTGGTCGGCAGCGGCAGCCGTACCGACTTCGTCGACTTCCACAAGTACGGCGCGGGCGAGTTCGCGGTCTGTGACTCCGCGCTGCTCGCCGCCACACCCGAGTGGGGCGCCGACGTCACGGCGGTCCGCGCGCTCATCCAGGAGTTGGCACCCGCCCGGGCGGCGCGGATCGGCGTCCAGATCGGCGAGACGAACTCCGACTGGGGCGTGCATCCCTCCCCGGCTGGCTGTGACAACATCGGGTCGGAGGCGGTGCAGTACCGCAACACCGCCATCTGGTGGGCCGCGAGCGTGTTCGGCCACCTGGCGCGGGCGGGCGCGTGGGGGTTCGCCTACGGCGACAAGAACGGCGCACTGGGCCTGCTCTACGACCAGCCCAACCCGAACGGCGCCGGCATGAACGAGCGGATGCCCGTCTACCAGGGCCTCGGCTTCTACACCGGCCAGCAGGGCACGTCGCTGGCCCACTTCGGATCGACGCTGGTGAAGTCGTCGACCACCCTCGAAGGGGTGGAAGTGTTCGCTTCGAACAACCCGAAGGTGGTCGTGATCGTCAACAAGGGCACGACCGAGCGCCAAGCCGTGATCTCCGTCGGCTCCGAGGTGACCACGGCGAAGGGCCACCAGAAGGACGGCCAGACCGTGAGCTACGCCACCCCGGCCCCACTCGGCGCCAAGCCGGTGGTGAACGGCACCATAACCGTGACCCTCCCAGGTCCGTCGGTCACCCAGCTCGTGCTGTCGTGACCCACACGGGCGTCACGCAAGCGTGAGGTGAGGCGGGGGCCGCCGCCGTTCGACGCCGGCGGCCCTACCGGCGGCTGCGGTTCTGGGAAGCAGGGCCTCCATCTCAGGTGGGCACGGCTTGGGCGCGGGTGATACGGCGGCGCAGCGCCGGCGCTGCCTGAACCCGCGACCGGTCACGGCCAGCGCACCTCCGGGGTGCGTTCCACGAACCGCGCGTAGTGCTCGAACGCCTGCTCAACCTTCGCCCGGTCGCTTCCATGGAGTGGTACGAGCGGCTGAACGGCGATCCGCACCAGGCTCTTCGCGAGAGTACGTTTCCAGGTGGCCACGACGCGGCCGGCGCGGACCACGGTGGACTGGAAGACCCCGTTGTTGCCGGGGATGATGGCCGCCTTGTGCTCGTCGGCGACCATGAGCGAACGGTCCTTGTAGCCCAGCAGGTATTCGTCGAACCCCGGCAGTACGAGCATCTCGTCGTCGCCGGGCGGTGGCGGGGCGGTGTCGAGGAGCGCGGCGTCGAGGTACGTCTCCACCCCGTCGACGGTCACGCGGGCCAGAGCGTCGCCGGCCACGGCGATGCCGCGTTTGGCGTCGGCAGCGGTCAGGCCGGTCCAGCCTGCGAAGTCGTGCCGGGTGGTCGGCCCGTGGCCGCGGAAGTAACGCAGGGCGATGGTGCCGAGCGCCTCGTCGCGCTCTGGCCGGTGCGGGTCGGGGACCCACTCGTCGAGCAGCACGAAGCTCTGCTCCTTGCCGATGTTGGGGGCGAGGCACAACTGGCCCCGCTGGCTGGCGTACCACAGCAGGTGGTAGCCACGCTGACCGCTGGTGTCGATGCCCTTGTCGGCGAGCACGGCCAGGCACTCCGACCGGCTCAGCCGCCCGCCGCCGGCCAGAGCCGCGCCCAGCACCTCCATGGCCTCGGCGACGGTCTCCTCCGAGAGGCCGAGTTGTTCGCGCCGCCGCGCCGCGCCGTTCAGCATCCGGACGCCCATCAGTTCGAGCATCCAGCGGGCATCGCGGGACGGGACGAAATGGATGGTGCCGCGCATCGGCCACGTACGCAGCGCCTCACGCCGCTCCAGCGCGGCGGTGACGTCGGCGGCGGTGTATTCGGGCAGTCGCGCGCCGAACGACCACAGACCGCTGGCCAGGTCTTGCGCCTGCATCGCTCCGAGCCAGGTCACCACCGCGGCCACGCCTGTCGCTTGGCCGGCGCAGCCGGGCGACGCTCGCAGCAGCAGGCTCGACATCCGGAGGCCGAGCGCCTGCTGGGGGGTGAGTTCCACTGGTGATCGCCTCCTGTTCCGCCAGCGTAGCCTTCGCCACCGACAATCCGGCCGATGTGATCGCCTGCTGGTGCGCCGGGATGGGCGCGGTGAAACGCTTGTCCGCCCATCGGCGAAGGAGGGCGACAGTTCAAGCTACGGAAGGCAGACGATGACACGAAAGATCTGGATATGGCCGCAGTGACCCGGACCCTTCCGGTCCAGGAGGGCAGCGACGCGGCGATCATTGAGCAATCCTGGCGAGACCCGGAACGCTTCGCCGCAGTCTTCGACCGTTACTACATACAGATCCACGGGTTCGCCGCACAGCGGTTGGGGCCGAGCCTGGCCGACGACGTGGCCGCAGAGACATTCCTGGTCGCCTTCGACCGACGCGACCGCTACGACGTGTCCCGAGAGGATGCCCGGCCCTGGCTGTACGGGATCGTCGCCAACCTGATCGCCCGGCATCACCGGGCGGAGGCCAGGTGGTATCGGGCGCTTTCCCGGACGCCTGTCGCGCAGGCCGACGACGGCCACGCCGACCAGGTCGCAGGCCGTGTCGACGCCCAAGCGCATCGGGCGCCCCTCATAGCGGCGCTCGCGAAGCTGCCCAGCTCGCACCGGGAGGTGCTCCTGCTCGTCGCATGGGGCGGGCTGAGTTCGGAGGAGGCGGCCGAGGCGCTCGGCATCACCGGCGCCGCCGTCCGCACCCGGCTGCACCGGGCCCGCAAGACCCTGCGCGCCTCGCTGAACGGCGCCGCGCTGACAATGATCGGAAAGGACGGTTGACCATGGACGACATCGAGATGCTGCACGCTGTCCGCCCCCAGCCCGACGCTCCCTCGCCCGCCGCCTACACGGCCGCCCGCGCGGCCCTGCTGGAACGGGCCGCCGGTGCCCCGTCGCTCACAGCGCGCCGGCGCGTCCCCTGGCGGCGGGCGCGGTGGGTCCTGATCCCGGCGGTCGCCGCGGCCATCACCGCCGCACTCGTGGTCGTGCCGGGCCGTTTCGGCGACTCCCGGCCGCCGATCACGAGTTCGCGGGACGTCCTGCTCGTCGCCGCCGACACCGCGGAGCGCACCCCTGAGGGCACCGGGACGTACTGGCACATCACCATCACCAGGAAGGGGGCACCGACCCAGGAGTACTGGTACCGGCGCGACGGTCATTTCTGGATCAAAGGCAAGGGGCTGAAAGGAGGGGGCAAGCTCTTCGAGTGGCCGTCAGAGTCCCAGCCTTTCGCGGTGGGGCCGTTGCGCATGACCTTCGAGGAGCTACGGTCGCTGCCCGCTGACGAGGACGCCCTGTACACCCGGCTCCGGGCGGCCGTCCCCGCAAGCGGTGTCCGCCCCAGCGGAGAACCGATCACAGCCGCCGAACAGGACGGCGCCGCCATGCGGGCGCTGCTCTCGCTGATCAGTGAGGCGCCGGTCTCGCCCCAGGTCCGTGCCGCCGCCTACCGAGCGCTCGCCTCACGACCGGGCGTCGTCGACCTCGGCGAGACCGACGGCGGGCGACACCTGCAGATCCCGGTGGCTTCCGGCAAGGGCACCCTGGTCGTCGACCCGGACACCGGGCGGATCCGCGAAACCTCCGTTTGGGCTCCGCTCACAGGCGGAGTGGCTCATACCCAGAACGGCATGGTGACGATCGACGCTGAATGGACGGACCGGCTCCCGCCCAGGTGAAGAGCGCCTCTGTTCTCCCCGCAGATGTCCTGTCTCATTGAAGTTGGCGCATGGGGTGGGCTCTGACCTGGGAGGCGCCATCTTCAGTGAGACACCGATTGCTTGGTGTCTCACTGAAGATGGCGCGCATCGACCGGATACGCGCTTGCATCTCATCGGATCTGGTGCGTGATCATGGAATCGCTTGTGTAAAGGTGGTCCGCGTCGTGCTCGGGTGGTGCGCCGCCGGTGATAGGTCCATTCCCACTGGTGCGAGTGGCGTTGGCGGCCCACTTGAGGATCGAGGGCGATATCCATCTCGTCTTGGATCCACTTGATCACAGGATCCCAGCGGGGGACCCAGCAGTGGGGATCCCACCTGTAGGTGGGGGCGACGGTGCGGATGAACTCAGCGAAGAACCGGTCCCGGGTCCGCTGGTCCAGGGCGAGATGCCGCCAATAGGGCGTTGCGATCAATCGTGTGAGCGCGATGATCTGCGGATATTCGGATGCCATGACGGTGGGGTGGTCCGGGGCAAGGCGCCAGCTCCCGCCGTGAAAGACCTCCATGTGCCGCTCGAAGTCGTGCGCCAACATGTGATCACGACGCCAATCGTGGACGATTCCTTCAGCAAGTTCGAAAGCCAGGCGAACGTCACCGGACCCATAGCGGCGCACCAGTCGCCGGTGCTGAACGTTGGCTCGCAGGACGGCCGGATGCTGGGTCAGCGTGGGCTGCTGGCCTGGGTAGCCGCCGCTCCGCAACCATCGTTGATGGCGCAGGCAGACGACCTCTTCTGAGCGCATCCAGCACACGATCCATCCCTGTGCGCCGCGAGCAAGTTGACACTGTCGGCACGGCCGCCGCGTGTGCCGGAAGGGTTCGCCGGGAGAGAGACGTCCCAGGCATGGAAGTGCTCTGCGCAGGATGGCTTCGGGGTAGCCGGCCACGGCGGCCAGTCGTTGCGGTGATGTGGGGTAAATCGACCGCTCGTTGGCGGACACGTAGCGGCGCAACGCCTCAGGCTGGAGCCTGTTCAGGTCTGCAAGGCGTTCGATGTAGGAGAGGGTCGTCTCGCGGTGGTAGGGCGGGATGACCAGCGGCAATCGCTGCGGGGCAAGGAAGTAGGCGGGGTAACGCATGGGCGATCACCCTTGGCCTTCGGACTCGGCGGCGTGGTCAACGGGGATTTCGTCGAGGAGCTTACGGGTGACGGCCTCCTGACCTTCCAGGATGGCAGTGATCGCTCCGGCGCGGATCAGGTGCGACAGGCTGCCGATCATCCCTCCGGTGCGGCGGTGGAGATACTTGGCGAGTTCGAGCAAGGTGCCCGGCTGATGCCGGTGGAGGCGGAGCTCGCCTTCCATGGTGGCGACCAGGCTTTTCCATTCAGCTTGGTAGGGGAAGGGCCGGGTGTTGATCAGGACACAGCGGCCAGCGATCTGCTTGCCCCGCACTCCGGTGAACAGGCCAGAGTGTTCGACGTTGATGCCGGCGTAGACGAATGTGGCGGGCAGGTGCTCGGTGAAGTACTTCAGGTGGTCAGACATGTCTTCGCCGGCGATGGTGGCGAGGTTGAGGTTGTGGATCTCATCGACCAGGACCAGCTCGCAGCGGGCTTCGATGAGGATCTGGCAGACGGCGTCGGCGATGTCGGTAGTGTTGGCCGAGCGCTTGACAGAGGGCAGGCCGAGGAAGCGAGCGAACTCCATGGCCAGCTTGCGCGGGGAGCCTTTCGGCGGTGTGGTCACATAGACGACGGGGATGCGGTCCCGCTGGCCGGGATAGCGATCGCGGACCATGAGTTCGTGAGTGCGGCCCAACTGCTTGATCGCGGTGCTCTTGCCCGTGGTCCACGCGCCGGAGACGATCATTCCGCGGCGGGCGCTGGTTTCCCGCCGGTTCAACAGAGCCAGCAGGCGCCCCTGCTTGGCGACCTCACGAACGGTGGAGGTGGCCACGACGGCCAGTTCGGAGTGGTAGTTGATGCGCGCGTCGTCGTAGGAAAAGCGTTCGCCATCGCTCAGTACGCGTGCCTGCTCCTCTGGCAGCAGGTCGAAGCTGGCAGGACGATCGTCGACGAAACGACGCCATCCGGTGAGGGTCGTTGTGGGATCGCGACGGTCTTCGGTTCGAGCGTCGAGTAGTTGGGGGAGATTAGTCACCACCACCGCTTGGCCTCCTCGTGCGCGTCGAAGACGCCGAGTGGAATGACCTCGGCCAGCGGTTCGTCGTCATCCTCCGAAGGGTCGGGCGGTGAGGAGTCCCGCGCTGGTGGCGGTTCGGGGCGTGGCCAGGAAGGTTCGGCCGTGGCCCGGGTCCGGGCCCTGACCTTGCGATCTTTGGCGGTGTCGGTGCGGTCGGGTCCTTCACCAGCACGGGTGAGCAACTGGTTCACGACTTCGACGATCTGCTCCTCCGTGGGCCGGTCTTGGCCTCGGCGGGCCAGGATCTGGCGGGCGTGGTCCCAGGCCATGTCGCCGAACGGGGCGGCGCTGCTGTGCAGGTGCCGCCAGAAGGCAGTGATCCAGCCGCCATCGTGGTGGTTACGAACCCAGACCCTGCTCACGTCGTAGGGGTCGTAGTGCACCTCCCACAGATTCTTCCGAGCGGCGACGCCGGAGGGCTGGTGGCGCAACGCGGTGAGTGCCTCGTCGTCGTAGATCCGATGGTTGATCTTCACGCCGTATGCATTGATCGCCCGCCAGACCGCAGGGAGTAGCTCGATGTAGTCCTCACCGGACAGCGCGACCGGGACGCACCCAGCGACCTCGACCAACGCGGCGTACTTTTCGTTCGGGGTCGCGGACAGTCCAGGGGTCAAGGGATGGCGCAGGCCGTCGTGGGGCCGGTTCTGCCACTTGGCGATCAGCCACTCATCCAGCAGCTCCTGCAGCTGGGATAGTGGCCAGAGGGACTCTTCGCCGACCGCGCGGCCGCGATACTCAGCCGAACGCCCTGTGTAGCCGGAAACGAACTGGGCGAACAACGTAGCCACCGACCCCAAGGTCCGCTCGATGTGCGGCTTGTCGGTCCCGGTGCGTGGGTGGGCGGGCTGCAGATTGATTCCGAGCATCCGACACGCGGTGCGGAAGTTCGCCGACAAGAACGCCTTACCCTGGTCGCAGACGATGGTCTCCGGAACGATGACCGGCCGAGCGGCCGCGTGTTCCAAGCGCTGGTCCAGCTCCAGCAGCCGCTGATAGGGCAGCACTGAACGAGCCATGGACAGCGCTTGAGCCCAGCCGGGACGCATCGGCTCCGGCGTCACGGTCCGTGCCAGCAGCAGTGCCGCGTCCACCGACTTGGTGGCGGGTCGCAGCACTCCTGCGGTGACCGTGCGGGTGGCCAGGTCGACCATGCCCGTCAGCTCCACCCGTCCGGCCACCCCGTCATCCAGGACTACCAGCACGTCCAGCGGGGTGGAATCGATCTCCATCAGTTCACCAGGCCGGGCGGCGGTGAGCTGGCTGAACGGCCCGTCCGGACGGCTGGCCAGCGACCGGCGAGTGCGGGCGGAACCGGTGGTGTGCCGCCCGCGGGAGAGCCGGTCGAAGATCCGGTAGAACGTCGCGCGGGAGGGCATCGGGACATCGGACTGGTCGGCGAGCATCTGGCCGACCTTCCAATAGAAGTAGCTCGCGGTCCTGGTGGACTGGGGCATTCCCCCTTGAACGAGGACACCTCGAAGACTGGATCTTGAGGTCCAGGGGAAGAGATGTTCCTGATGGTGATGAAGAACTACCCACCCGAGTTCAAGGCCGACGCGGTGGCGTTGGTGTT
>NZ_BSRQ01000029.1 GCF_030268685.1 Microtetraspora sp. NBRC 13810 | reverse complement strand
GGGGGGGGGCGGGGGGGGGGGGGGCCGCGGGGGGGGGGGGGGGGGGCGGGGGGGGGGGGGCGGGGGGGGGCGGGGGGGGGGGGGGGGGGGGCGGGGGGGGGGGGGGGGGCGGGGGGGGGGGGGCTGGCCTGCGGGGGTGGGTTCCCGCTTGCGGGGTGGGGGTGGCGCTTGTGAGGTGGGGTGGGGGTGGCGGGTGGGGTGGGTTAGATGGCTTCGTGGCGTTGGAGGTAGGTGAAGGCGGCCCAGCCTGGGAGGACGGGGAGCCAGAAGGTGAGAAGGCGGTAGAGGAGGACTGCGGAGGTGGCTACCTCGCTGGGGAGGCCGGACAGGGTGAGGCCGATGGAGAGGGACGTTTCGACGGCGCCCAGGCCGCCGGGGGTGGGGGCGGCCGAGCCGATGGCGTTGGCCGCCAGGAAGACCACGGCGACGACGGCGAAGTCGAGTTCTCCGCCGAAGGCGCGGACGCAGGCGTCCAGGCAGACGATGAAGGCCAGGGTCAGCATCAGCGTGCCGATGGACCCTTCGATGATCTTGCGTGGCGACTGGAGCACGTCCAGCAGCCGGGGCATCACGCCGGAGAACAGCGACCGCAGCCGCGTGGTGATCATCCTTCGCAGCGGCGGCACGCTCAGCACGATGAGCACGCTCACGGCCACCGCGAGCAGCGCGATCAGCAGGCCGCGCGACGGCGTGAACGACGGGGCCGCGGTCGAGCCGGTGACGTAGGCGAAGAACAGCAGCAGGCTGATGTGGAAGATCAGGCCGATCAGCTGCGAAGCGCCCACGCTGGCCACCGCGGGCCCCGAGGGGATACCGCGTTTCTGCAGGTAACGGGTGTTGATCGCGACGCCGCTCACGGCCGCGGGCGCGACCAGCTTGACGAAGGACCCGGCGAACTGCACCAGCACCGTACGACCGAGCGGCAGCGACTCCGGGACGAACCCCTTGAGCATCAGGGCGGCGGCGACGTAGCTGATGCCGGAGGCCGCCAGGGCCAGGCCGGTCCAGGCCCACTCGGCGGTGGTGACCACCTGGACGAAGTTCACCCTGGTGAGCTGGGAGAGCAGGATGTAGGCGGCCAGGGCGCTGCCGATGATCGTGACGAGTGTGCGCGGGCGCCAGCGCTCCAGGCGTACCTCGGCCACCTCGGCGCGGGGCTTCAGCTCGACGATCTGCTCGCGGATCGCCGAGAGCAGGTTCTTGTGGTGCCGGAGCGCCGCCCTGGTCTCCCGGGTGAGCGCTATGCGTTGCAGCAGCGGCAGCGCGCCGGCCAGGGCGTCCGGGCCGAGCACGGCGGCGGCGGCGCGCACCGACCGCTCGGCGCCGACCCGCAGCGCGAGGCAGGTGAGGAGCTGGGCGATGTCGAGCAGGAGCAGCAGGTCGCCGGCGGCGATCTCGCCGCTGCGCGCGTCGAGCAGCACGACGTGCCCGGCCGCGTCGAGGTGGATGCTCTCCCCGGCGAGCCGCCGGTGAGCGAGGCGCTGCGCCTGGAGCAGACTGACCTGCTGCCAGATCTCGTTCAGCACCTCGTCGGTGATCTCGTCGTCGGGGAGGTCCTCCAGGGCGCGCGTCTCCAGGTGCTCGTACGCGAGCAGGGCGGCCTCGGTGCCCACCTCGCTGGTGCCCAGCAGGCGGGGCGTGCTGACCCCGGCGGCCTGCGCGGCGTAGGCCATGAGCGCCTCGCGTTCGAGCTCGGCGCGGAGTGAGCGGATGGCGCGGCGGCGGGTCTCCGAGGTGAGCAGCATGCGCCGCCACAGCCGGTAGAGCAGGCCGGACACCTGGCGGTCGCGGTCCAGGAGCGTGACGTCGACACGGCGGCCGTCGGCGAGTCCCACGGCGTAGCGGCGGCTGCCCTGGAGGTCGTCCTCGATCCTGCGGGCCTTCACAGGGGTGAAGTTGAGCCTGCGCAGGGAGGCGATCATGGCGCTGCCGGGGGGCCGGGTGTTCGGGCTGCCGATGGCGTACAGCGTGCCGAAGCCGATGCCGAGGCCGACCAGGATGCTCGCCACGACGCCGAGCGCGGTCGCGGCGGCGCCGGTGAAGAGCGCGAAGACGTCCAGTGCGATGGCCACCCACATCAGCGCGCGCCAGGTCGGGCGGCGGGCGATGCGCACGGCCGTTATGTACGCGACGACCGAGGTGAGCAGGGTGTTGAGCGGTTCGACGCCGGTCCGGTCGCCGGTGAGGAGCTGGCGCAGGTCCTCGGGGCCCGCCGCGACCAGCCATTCGCCGAGGCCGAAGGAGACCAGCACGGCCATGATGGCCGCGATGAGTCCTTCCGCGACGCGCAGGCCGTCCCGGTGGAAGACGCGCTCGACGGCGAACGCCACCGGGATGATGAGCACCGCGCCGCCGCCGACGAACGCGGCGGCGAGGATCAGCGGCCCTGGCGCGCGGGCCGTGCCGACCTCCACGTCGGCCTCGATGCCGTTGAGGGTCTGCTTGGCGATGAGGCCCAGCAGGACGACGCCGGTGAGCAGGAGGAGCGTGGCCAGGAAGCGCAGGGCGTCCGACGGGCGCCTGAGCCGTTGCGGCAGCAGCGGTTCGACCACCAGCACCACCGGCGGCGGCTCCGCCTCACCCCCCGCCCCCTTCTCCACCACAGGCCCGCCAACCGCCGCTGGCCCGCTGCCCGCCGCTGGCCCGCTGCCCGCCATGCCCGCGTCGGACTGGGGTGGTCCGGCGTCGGGGGCGGTGCCGCTGGTAGGTGACTCGGGCGTGCTGGGCTCGGGTGTGGCCGCGGCGGCGGCACCGGTGGCGGCACCGGTGCCAGTGGCGGTGGCGGTGGTTTTGGGCTTTGGGTTGTCGGGTTCGGTGGTCATGTTCGGTGCCGCCCCCGGCTCCGTTGTGTTCTGATCCGGTGCCGGCTTTGCGGCTTTCCCCGGCAGCGTCCCCGATTCCATGGTTCTCCCCGACTTCGAACCTGAGCCCGGATCCGGCTCCTGGCCGGAATCCGGGTCCCTCCCCGGCTCGAAGATCGAACCTGCCTTCGATGTCGTGACGTCCGAAGGCATGTCGGAGTCTCCCACAGGAGGCTGCTTCGCCTCCGGTGGGTTCTCCACCCCGTCATGATCCCTGATTTGCGTCACCGCCCGCGATTCTGCCCTTTCCCGCCCGAAACCGCTGCACCCGCGATCGCACAAGCTCCCCGTGTTCCCATGCGATCTTCGTGAATAGCCTCCACAATCTGTTTCATGCGTATATCACTGGCCTCGGACAGCCTCGACGGTGTGGCGTCGTTGGTGGCTCCCGAGTTGGAAAGACGCGGCCATACAGTGATCCTGCATGGCGCACTGGCGGATGGGCGCGCGGATTGGGCATGGAGTTGCTCGGAGGCCGCGGCGGATGTCGCGGCGGGCCGCGCCGACCAGGCGATCGTGTGCTGCTGGACGGGCACCGGCGCGTCGATCGCGGCCAACAAGGTGCCCGGGGTTCGGGCGGCGCTCTGCGTGGACGCGGTGACCGCGGACGGCGCCCGTACCTGGAACGACGCGAACGCGCTGGCGCTCAGCCTAAGGCTCACCTCGCCGCAGGTCCTGGTGGAGATCCTGGACGCGTGGTTCGCGGGAACCGTCAGCCCCGAGGACGAAGATCGCGCGAACATCGCCCGCATCACCGAAGTGGACCGTGGGTTTTCCGGGTGATTGGCTCTGACGTGTCCTTTCGCGGCTGTCTAGCGTGGGGGGCATGACCGAACTCGCCAAGCGGCTCCGTGAGCTGCATCACCAGGGGCACCCTCTGGTTCTGCCCAATGTGTGGGATGCCAGAACTGCCCAGATCTTCCAGGAGGAGGGTTTCCCCGCACTCGCCACGCCGAGCAGCGGGATCGCCGAGTCGCTCGGCTACGCGGACGAGCAGCGGGCGCCGGTGGCCGAGATGTTCGCGGCGGCGGCCAGGATCGCCCGCGCGGTGGACGTCCCGGTCACGGTGGACGCCGAGGCGGGGTACGGTCTGGCGCCGGCGGAGTTCGCCGAGCGGCTGCTGGCCACCGGCGCGGTGGGCTGCAACCTGGAGGACACCGCCTACCCCTCCGGTGAGCCGGTCGGCGTGGCGGAGCAGGCGGCGTGGCTGGCGGCGGTCCGCGAGGCCGGGCCGGAGCTGGTGATCAACGCGAGGGTGGACGTGTTCCTGACCGGCGGGGGGTCACTCCGGGAGCGGGTCGAGGAGGCCGTGGAGCGGGCGAAGGCGTATCTGGACGCGGGGGCCGACTGCGTGTATCCGATCCTGGCGCCGGGCGAGGAGACGATCGGCGAGCTGGTCCAGCGCATTCCGGGGCCGGTCAACGCGCTGTTCCTGCCCGGCGGGCCGAGCGTGTCCCGGCTCGCCGAACTGGGTGTCGCCCGGGTCACCTTCGGCGGCGGGATTTATCACGCGATGTTGCACCAGGTCCGGCAGATGGCCCAGCAGATCAACGCGGGCGCGAAGCCGTACTGATTGTGGCGGTGAGGTCGCTGATGTTCCGGCGGCGACGCGCCGACCTGCGGGGATGGTTGGCTCCGCGCGAAGCGTGCTGTCACTCTGAGTGACTGTGCATGTACACTTGCTGGCCGCGCTCGCGGTCGTCTTCCCCATGACGCCCACGCCGTACTCCCCGCCCGCACTGGCCGACCGGGTCTCCGGAGCCGCGGTCAAGAAGCACCTGGAGGCGCTGCAGTCCATCGCTACCGCCGCCGGCGGCAACCGGGCCGCCGGGACGCGGGGGTACGAAGCCTCCGCCGACTACGTGATCGAACAGCTCAGGCAGGCGGGCTACCAGGTGAGGTCGCAGGTCTTCACCTTCCCGTACTTCCGCGAGTCCTCCCCGCCGGTCCTGCGCACCGGCGGCTCGTCCCATCTCGTCTCGACACTGAAGTACTCCGGATCGGGCGACGTCCGGGGCACCGCGACGCCGGTTCCCGGGCAGGGGTGCGCGGTGGGCGACTACCGCACGGTGGCCCGCGGCTCGGTCGCCCTGGTGCAGCGGGGCACGTGTTCCTTCGAGGACAAGGCGCGGCTGGCCCAGTCGGCGGGGGCCGGGGCGATGATACTGGTCAACAACGACGGCGAGCCGCCGCACGCGACGCTGGAGAAGCCGGGGGTGCGCATCCCGGTGGTGGCGGTCGGCCGTTCGACCGGGTCGCGCGTGTCCGGGCGGCAGGTACGGGTCCGGGTGAAGGCCGAGAGCGGCAGCCGCACGACCCGCAACGTGTTCGCCGAGACCCAGGGCGGCGACCCGAACCGGGTCGTCATGCTGGGCGCCCACCTGGACTCGGTGCAGGAGGGGCCGGGCATCAACGACAACGGCTCCGGCGCCGGGGCGCTGCTGGAGATCGCCCGGCAGCTCGCCGCCACCTCGGCCCGCACCAGCAACGGGCAGGTGGCGCCGCTCGGCACGGCCGTCAGCAACCGGGTGCGGTTCGCCTGGTGGGGCGCGGAGGAGCTGGGCCTGCTGGGCTCCAAGCACTACGTGCAGCACCTGTCGTCCGCCGAGAAGAAGTCGATCGCGCTCTACCTCAACTTCGACATGATCGCGTCGAAGAACTTCACCTACGGCATCTACGACGGCGACGACTCCGACAAGGACGGCGCCGGCCCCGGTCCGGAGGGATCGGGTGCGATCGAGAAGGCGTTCCAGGACTTCTACCGCAAACGCGGCCTGCCGTTCACAGGGACGGACTTCACCGGGCGGTCGGACTACGGGCCGTTCATCGAGGCGGGCATCCCCGCGGGCGGGCTGTTCACCGGGTCGGAGACGGTGAAGACGCCGGCCGAGGCGCGGCTCTTCGGCGGTACGGCGGGCGTCGCGAAGGACGCCTGCTACCACAAGTCCTGTGACACGATCACGAACATCAACGACACCGCGCTGGACGTGAACAGCGACGCGATCGCGACCGTGTTGTCCAAGTTTGCGACGCGGCTCCCGCGAAGGCGGTAAAAGCACCCTCACGGCTACCATCGAAGCCATGTCGGATGAATTGCGGGTTCTTGGGGCATGTCCGCTGGATTGCCCGGACACTTGTTCGTGGGTGGTGACCGTCCAGGACGGCAAGGCCACCCAGATGCGCGGGAATCCGGACAACCCTTATACACGTGGCGCTCTGTGCGTGAAAGTCAACCGCTATCTGGAACACGCCGGGGCCGACGACCGCATCCTGTATCCACTGCGGCGCGTCGGCCCCAAGGGTTCCGGCCGGTTCGAGCGCATCACCTGGGACGAGGCGCTCGACGAGATCTCCACCCGGCTCACCGCGATCATCGACGAGCACGGCGGCGAGGCGATCTGGCCCTACCAGGGCACCGGGACGCTGGGATACCTCCAGGGTGAGGCGGGCGAGGCCGGCCGCCGGCTGTGGAACGCGCTCGGCGCCTCGCGGCACGACCTGAACATCTGCTCCCGGGCGGGCAACTACGGCCTGCTGTGGACGAACGGCACGCCGGGCGGGATGGACCCGGAGAACCTCGCGCTGTCCCGGCTGATCCTGCTGTGGGGCACGAACCCGCTGACCAGCGGCCACCACCTGTGGAAGTTCGTGCAGGACGCGCAGAAGAACGGCGCCTACGTGGTGGCCATCGACCCGATCAGGACCAGGAGCGCCGAGCGCGCCGACGAGCACCTGCCCATCCGGCCGGGCACCGACGGCGCGCTGGCCCTGGGGCTGCTGAACGTCGTGCTGAGCGAGGGCGCCGAGGACCGGGACTACCTGGAGAACCACACGCTCGGCTGGGACGAGTTCCGGGAGGAGATCCTGAAGTATCCCCCGTCCCGGGTCGCCGAGATCACCGGGCTTCCCGAGGAGTCCATCCACAACCTGGGGAGAAGGCTCGCGCACACCCGCCCGACCGCGATCCGGGCCGCCCAGGGCATCCAGCGGCACGAGGGCGGCGGCGCCGCGCTGCGCACGCTCTCCTGCATCCCCGGCGTCACCGGCGACTGGCGGCACCCCGGCGGCGGCATCGCCTACTCCACCAGCGGCCACATGCCGCTGACCGTGGACACCCGGCCCGATTTGCTCGCCAGGCCGGTGCGCAAGCTCACCATGACCCGCCTCGCCGACGGCCTGGAGAACACCGCCGAACCGGTCAAGTGCCTGTGGGTCTACGGCGCGAACCCGCTCGGCAGCTCCCCCGACCAGGTCCGCATCCGCCGCGCGATGGCCCGTGAGGACCTGTTCACGGTGGTCATGGAGCAGTTCCCCACCGACACCACCGACTACGCCGACATCGTGCTGCCGGCGACCATGCAGATCGAGCACATGGACCTGCACGCCGGCTACGGCCACATGTACCTGCTGTGGAACGAGCCCGCGGTCGAGCCTCCCGGCGAGTGCCTGTCCACCACCGAGACCTTCCGCCGGCTGGCCCGGCACCTGGGGCTCACCGAGCCGTCGCTCTACGATTCCGACCTGGAGCTGGCCGAGCAGCTGCTCTCCGGCGGCCATCCCTTTCTGGAGGGGGTCACGCTGGACCGGCTGCGCAAGGAGGGGTGGGTCAGGCTCAACATCGGCGATCCGTTCACGCCGTTCGCGGACGGCTTCCCGACGCCGAGCGGGCGGCTGGAGTTCGTCTCCGCGCGGGCCGTCGCCGCGGGCCTGCCCAGGATCCCGGTCTTCGTCCCGTCCATGACCGCCCGTACGGCGGCGCCGGCCGGCTACCCGTTGACGCTGATCACGCCGGCCTCGCACAACTTCCTCAACACCATCTTCGGCAACAACCCCGAGTTGCTCCGCCGCGCCAAGGGGCCGCGCGTGCTGCTCAACGCCGAGGACGCCGCGGCCCGCGGCCTCACCGACGGCCAGCGGGTCCGCGTCTTCAACCCGACCGGCGAGTTCATGGCCGACGTGGAGGTCAGCGACAAGGTGCGGCCGGGCGTTGCCGCGACGACGAAGGGACACTGGGCCAAGCTGACCCCCGGCGGCGCCAACGCCAACGCCGTGGTCGGGGAACGCGACGCCGACATGGGCAGGGGCCCGGTCTACCACGACAACTTCGTCCAGGTGGCGGCGCTGTAGTCAGGCTCTGTGGTTTCGTGCAGGTAGAGGCGCTGTAGTCAGGCTCTGTGGCCGGGCTGGGGTCGGGCTGGGGTCGGGCTGGGGTCGGGCTGGGGTCGGGCTGGGGTCAGAGGTCTGCCAGCAGGAAGTGGGATTCGCCGACCGAGGGGTCCGAGGGCAGCGTGCCCCGGACGCCGGTCGGTGTGAAGCCCCTGCTCTTGTAGAGGGCGATGGCGGGCTCGTTGCCGTCCACCACCCACAGCTCGACCTCGGTGGCGTCCATCTCCCTGGCCCGGGAGAGCGCCGCGTCCACCAGCAGCCCGCCGACTCCGCGCCCGCGGGCGGCGGGATCGACCCACATCGCGACCAGGTGGGCGCGCCGGGGGTGCTCCGCACCGCCGGGCATCACCGCCACCAGCCCGGCATCCGCGCCGTCCACGGCCGCGACCAGGGTGGTGACCCCGCCGGCCAGCCGCTCCTCCCACCGCTCGGCGGTGAAGGCGGCCTCGACCGTATAGGTGGCGGCGAACGCCTCGGGCGACTCCGCCAGCGCCTTGAGCCGGATCTCGCGGTAACGCCCGCCGTCGCCCGGCACGAGCCGCCGGATCTGCACATCAGTCATGTCGTGGCATCCTGCCATCCGCGGTCACCGGTCTCCAGACAGGCCAAAGGCCCAGGCGGAGGGGCCTCCCTCGCCTGGGCCCTTGCTCGTCGTCCTGCGCGGCGTGCCTCTCAGCCGGCTCGCACGGCTGGTGAGGCGACCGCTCGGGATGGGCGGCCTGCCGTCGGCGGCACGACGAAGCGGGAATCCCCCGACCCCGGCAACCGGACGATCACGCTTCTTCCACGGAACGTGGTCGTCGGCTGCGGAAGAGAACTTCGGATGTCAGTGGCAATACGGGCGTCTGCGACTAGTTCCAGCCCGTGGTGGGCGCGGTGCCGGGCGCGGTCCCGGTGCCGGCTCCGGTCCCGTCAGCGGTCGCGGTCGCGGTGGCGGTGGTCGGGGTGCCGCCCAAGGTGTCCGTCGGGACGCCGATGTTGAGGTTGATCTCCTGGCGCGCCTGGCGGTTGTGGTTGCGCGCGTGGGTGCGGCTCAGGGAACGGGCCCAGGTGCGTGCCCAGGCGCGGTTCCAGTTCCGGTTGCGGTTCCAGTTCCACCGCCCGTGGCGGCGCCAGTCGTCGTCGCCGTTCATCAGAATGGGCGTCGCCGCGGCGGCGTGCGCCGTGCCGGTCATCGCGGCGGTCACCGCGCCCATGCCGACCATGCCCCCGCTGATCGCGGCACCGATCGCGAGAATGCTCACAGCCTTCTTCAGTTCGAGCATTACGTTTTCCCCCTTACGAAATGCTTTGGTCGATCGGGAAGAGTCATCCCAGTTGTCTTATTCTCCTCCACCGTGGACCGACAAACGCACATCGTCTGCTTTTGCTATCTACTTAAGATCTTGTCGTATCCTTCGGCCCCATATTTCGCGACTTACCGCCATTTACAGGAATTGATCTTGCTCTGGAACCGGCTCCACCCCAGGCAGATGGCCACATCCACCCAGATATTCACCATTCCACGATGACTCACACTCCTTATGGCGAAAGCCGTACTGTATACACCAATGCGGGTGTTATAACGAATGGGTGGATCTTCACATGTGTCCGTTGTGCATGGATAAATCCCCACACGGGAGAAATAGCGGAACATGCCGCCGCACCGCCGTGCCGGCGTCCGTGGCGCGGCGGGAGGGGCGTTGACGGGGGTCCGCCCCGCTGGTACATCTGAACTGCGCCCGTCCGTCTCGCCGGGCGCACGGGGCGACGTCCGCCCTTCCCTTTGACAGTGCTCAGGACTGGGGGGGAAGGAGCGATATGGGTTCTCTGTCGGCCCTGCTTGTGGCGGGTTCCGTCGCGCCGATCCTCTACGTGCTGCTGATGTGCTCGTCGGCCGCGGTGGCCATGGCCTCGAAACGGAAGTTCCGCCGCGACATGGCCTGGAAGGTCTTCCACGCCCTGGTACGGCACCGCCCCACCGACGCCGGGAAACCGCCCCCGTGACCCGGGCCCGCCGGACGACGGGTAGGGGAGCAATCAGGGTTCGTCCCCGATGTGGACGGGGACGGTCGTGCCGCAGATTGGAAGCATGAACGAACAGCTCACTCGACGCGATGAGATGTCACTCGCCGGCGCGGCCCTGCGGGGCGCGCCGTGGAAGCCGGCGGCGATGGCCGGCGCCACGGTCGCCGGCGCCAGCTTCGTCATGGGCATGCTGCTGCCCGGTCCCGCGGACGTCAGCTGGGCGCTGTCGCTGGGGATCACCGTGTTCACCCTGGTGGCCGCCATCGGCGCGGTGGCCAGACCGGGGGTGGGCGACCGGGTGACCCGCCAGGCCCGCCAGTGGTCGCTGAAGCACCCGTTCAGGTTCGCCCTGTATCCGGCCGCCGGGGCCGCGATCCTGTTCTACCCGATCCAGCTGATCTTCGACAACGACGGCGTGTTCGGGGCCGCGTTCGACAGCGTGTGGGGCGCCGCCCTGGTCTGGCTCATGGCGGGGCTGCTCGCCCTGCCGCTCAAGAACCGCGCGCGCCGCGAGCGCCTTACCCCGTGACCCTCCCCCCGGCGGAGCGCCGCCTCCGCCGGGAGCGCGGAAAGACCACGCTCGCCGCCGGGCGCGCGGCCGTCCGCTAGACCCGCTCGGCCTGACTGCGGACGATGCAGAACTCGTTCCCCTCGGGGTCGAGCAGCGTCATCCAGCCGGTGCCGTCGGGCCTGCGGAAGTCCCCGTGCGGCTCGGCGCCGAGGCCGAGGACCCGCTGCACCTCCTCGTCCCTGGTGGCGCCGTCGGCCGGCCACAGGTCCAGGTGCACGCGGTTCTTCACGCCCTTGCCCTCGGGCACCTTGATGAAGAGCAGGTCGGGGTGGCCGTCGGGGGCTTCGAGGAGCACTTCCTCGTCCCCGGGCTCGTAGCTCGCGACGGGCCAGCCGGTGAGACCGCTCCACCACTTGCCCAGCTCGTACGGCTCGGCGCTGTCGAAGGTTATCGTGTGAATTCCCAGCATGCGGTCAGCCAATCGCAACACCGGCGAAGCCGTCAAACGGGTTACTTTCCCCCATCCCTCACCGCAAGCTGCGCCCTCTCCGAGGGATACCACGATGTGCGCCGCCGGCCACGCTTGTCCGCTGTTACCGACGGGTAGCATAGGGGTAAGGTTACTGGCCAGTAAGACACGCGTCGTGGTAACGCCCGGTTCAAGGAGTGCAGGTCATGGGCCACTACAGGAGCAACCTTCGGGACCTGGAATTCAACCTCTTCGAGATGCTGGACCGCCGTGAGCTCTTCGGCAAGGGGCCGTACGCCGATCTTGACGAGGACACCGCGCACAGCCTTCTCACCGAGGTGAGCCGCCTGTCCGAGGGCGTGCTGGCCGACTCCTTCGCCGAGGGCGACCGCAACCCGCCGGTCTTCGACGTCGCCACCGGCTCGGTCAGGCTGCCGGAGGCGTTCAAGAAGTCGTTCCAGGTCATCATGGACGGCGGCTGGGCCCATCTCGACCTGCCCACCGACCTCGGCGGGCCGGGCATCCCGCGCAGCCTCGCCTGGGCCGCCGGCGAGATGGTCCTCGGCGCCAACCCCGCCCTCTACATGTACGCGGGCGGCCCGAAGTTCGCCTACACGCTGTGGCAGGTCGGCACCCCCGAGCAGAAGCGCTTCGCGGAGCTGGCCATCGAGCGGAACTGGGGCGCCACCATGGTCCTCACCGAGCCGGACGCGGGCTCGGACGTGGGCGCGGGCCGGGCCAGGGCGATCCGGCAGCCCGACGGCACCTGGCACATCGAGGGCGTCAAGCGCTTCATCACCAGTGCCGACCAGGACATGACCGAGAACCTCTTCCACCTCGTGCTCGCCCGGCCCGAGGGCCATGGCCCGGGCACCAAGGGCCTGTCGATGTTCCTGGTGCCGAAGTTCCACGTGAACCTGGAGACCGGCGAGATCGGCGAGCGCAACGGCGTCTACGTCACCAACGTCGAGAAGAAGATGGGCCTCAAGGCGTCCGCCACCTGTGAGCTGACCTTCGGCGACCGGGGTCCGGCGGTCGGCACGCTGGTCGGCGACGTGCACGAGGGCATCAGGCAGATGTTCATGATCATCGAGCACGCGCGCATGATGGTCGGCACCAAGGCCATCGCCGCCCTGTCCACCGGCTACCTGAACGCCCTGGCGTACGCCAGGGACCGGGTCCAGGGCGCCGACCTCACCCGGATGGCGGACAAGGCGGCCCCCCGGGTCACGATCATCAACCACCCGGACGTGCGCCGCGAGCTGATGCTGCAGAAGTCCTACGCCGAGGGCATGCGCGCGCTGGTGCTCTACACCGCGACGTTCCAGGACGCCGTGCAGATCGCGGAGGCCGAGGGTCGCAGGGACAAGCAGGCCGAGGAGATGAACGACCTGCTGCTCCCGCTGGTCAAGGGCGTCGGGTCGGAGCGGTCCTACGAACTGCTGGCCCGCTCGCTGCAGACGCTCGGCGGCTCGGGCTACCTCCAGGACTACCCGATCGAGCAGTACATCAGGGACGCCAAGATCGACTCCCTGTACGAGGGCACCACCGCGATCCAGGGCCTGGACCTGTTCTTCCGCAAGATCGTGCGGAACCAGGGCGCGGCCATCGGCCGGGTGATGGCGGAGATCAACGCCTTCGCCGCCTCCGAGGCGGGCAACGGACGGCTCAAGGAGGAGCGCAAGCTGCTCGCCCAGGCCGCCGAGGACGTCAAGGCGATGGGCGACACCATGGCCGGCTGGGCGTTCACCTCGCTGGAGCAGCCCACCGAGATCTACAAGATCGGCCTCAACACCACGAGGTTCCTGCTCGCACTGGGCGACCTCGTCATCGGCTGGCTGCTGCTGCGGCAGGCCGAGGTGGCGCTGGCCTCGCTCGCCGAGTCCGACCGGGACCAGGCGTTCTACACCGGCAAGGTCGCCGGGGCCTCGTTCTTCGCCCGCACCGTGCTGCCCCGGCTCACCGCCGAGCGGCAGATCGCGACCGCCACCGGGCTGGAGCTCATGGAGCTCGCCGAGGACGCCTTCTGACAGTCATGAGGTAGACAACGCCCGCACGCGAAACGGCCGGCGCCCGCCACGGGCGCCGGCCGTTCTCGTCTCACCGCGCCGGCAGACCGGACGCGGAACCCGGAACCTAGAAGACCGGGACGCCTTCGCGGACGAGCTTCCAGTTGGGGTCGGCGAAGGTCGCCGGGTCGATGGTGCCGTTCGCCGTGGCGTACTCGATCAGCGCCTGGCGGATCTCCACCTGGGCGTTGTAGACCACCGGGGCCGTCGCCACGTGCGGGAAGCCGCCGCCGCCCGACTGCCGGTAGTTGTTGATCGCCACCACGAACTGCTGGTCGGCGGCCACCGGGGTGCCCTTGTAGGCCAGGTTGACGATGCGCTGCCCGGCCGGCTTGGAGATGTCCACGTCGTAGGTCACGCCGGAGAGCTGGTCGTAGTTGTAGTCCGGGGTGCCGTTCGCGTTGGTCAGGGCGCGCACGTCGACCGGGGCGCCGGGGGCGACCTGGTTGAAGTACCGCGCGGAGTACTCCAGGAAGTCCTTGACCTGGGCGCCGGTCAGCTTGACCCCGAGCAGCGTGTTGTCGTACACGTACAGGCCCGCCATGTCACGCACGCTCACCGGCCCGGCCGGGAAGACCGCGGTGCGGCTGAACGGCGCGGCGATCGAGAGCACCGGCAGCGAAGCGTCCGGCGTGCCCGCGATGGCCTTGGACACCAGGTCCGTCTGCACCGCCTGGATGTAGTCCAGGATCGGCGTGTCCTTGTACGGCGACTCGGCGGCCGAGAGCTGCTCCTTGGACTGCGCGACCACCTGGTTCACGTAGCCCACCGTCTTGTCGTGCTGCGACCCGACCAGCTTGACGATCTTCGGGTCCTCGGCGACGGTGTTGGTGTTCACCGTGGTGGACGACTTGCCGGTGACGGTCCACTTGCCGCGCTTCTTGGCGAGGGTGAAGTCGACCACCGAGAGGCGCTGGCCCCACCGGCCGGGCTCGGTCAGCAGCACCTGCTGGCCGGTCACCTTGTTGGTGACGAACTTCTGCGGCACCTCGTTGTGCGCGTGGCCGAACAGCACCGCGTCGATCCCGGGCACCTGCTCGGCGACGAGCGCCGAGGCGTTCTCGATCGGCAGGTCGGAGCCGTAGGAGGACATGCCGTTGTCGCCGGCGTGCGCGGTGACGAGGACGACGTCGGCGCCGAGCCCGCGGATGACCGGCACCCACTTCTTCGCCGTGGCGACCAGGTCGAGGAACTTGAGCTTGCCCTCGACGTTGCCCTTGTCCCATACGGCGCTGCCCGGGTTGGTCAGGCCGAGCACGCCCACCTTGATCGGCTTCTCGCCCTTGACCTTCATCGTCTTGATGATGAACGGCTGGTAGGCCGGCAGCCCGGTCCGCGCGGACACCGCGTTGGCGCCCAGCACCGGGGCCTTCATCTGGTTCACCCACTCGGCCAGCAGCGGGAGCCCGTAGTTGAACTCGTGGTTGCCGAGCGTCACCGCGTCGTACCCGATGGCGTTCATCGCCTTGGCGATCGGGTGCGTCTCGTGCGTCTTCGTGATCGGCTCGACCTTGGCGTAGTAGTACGCCAGGGGGGTGCCCTGGATCGTGTCGCCGGAGTCGAAGAGCAGGGTGTGGTCCGCGCCCCGCTCGGCCCGGATCTTGTTCACCAGGGTGGACACCTTCGCCAGGCCGACGTCGTTGTGCGCGTTGTCGTCGTACTCGGCGTTCTTGAAGTAGTCCCAGTTGACGGCATTACCGTGAATGTCGGAGGTGGCCATCACGGTGACCTGGACCGAGCGGTCGTGGGCTGCGGACGCGGGAGCGGGGGTTGCGAGGAGACCGAGGGTCACGGCGGCGATCATGCCTGTCGTGACTACCCGGCCAAATCTGGAACTCATGGCCGGGAACCCTAGTAACGCCGGATATCTACCGGGTTACAGATCTCTGACGTCCCGCGTGACGCGGATCTGTCGTCAGGCTGAAATCTCGCTCAGCAGGCGTACTGCACGGCCGCCCGGGAGGCCAGGATCGGGGCGATGTGGTCCGCGATCACGGCCCGGTGCGTCGGGTCGTCCCGGTAGACGAGGTAGTCCTCGGCCGAATCGAAGTCCGCGACCACCGCGAAGTCGTGGTTGCCCTGGTTGACCCCGGCGTCGGGGCCGAGGTGGAAGGATCGGATCTCCTTGATCACGTCGGGCAGCTTGCGGAGCTCCGCCGCCACCCGCTCCCGCTGCTCAAGGGTCGCTTCGTCTTTCCAGGTGAACAGCACGACGTGGCGGAACATCTCTCCCCTTTCCCGGGACCTTGCGCAGCAAGATTAACGCGCGCGTCCCCGCCGGACGAGGCCGGGAGGCGGATCGCCTCCCGGCCCCTGCGTACGTCAGCTCCAGACGAGCATCCGGAGCGGATCCTCCAGCATGTCCCCCACGGCGCGCAGCACGCGCGAGCCCAGCTCGCCGTCCACGATCCGGTGGTCGAAGGAGAGCGCGAGCGTGCACACCTTGCGCGGCACGACCTGCCCGTCCACCACCCACGGCAGATCCCTGATCTGGCCGACCGCGAGGATCGCCGCCTCCCCCGGGTTGAGGATCGGCGTGCCGGTGTCCACGCCGAAGACGCCGACGTTGGTGATCGTGATGGTGCCGCCCGCCATGTCGGCCGGCTGGGTGCGGCCGGCGCGCGCGGTCTCGGTGAGCTCGCCGAGCGCCGCCGCGAGCCCGGGCAGCGAGAGCGCGTGCGCGTCCTTGACGTTGGGCACGACCAGGCCGCGCGGGGTCGCCGCCGCGATGCCCAGGTTGACGTAGTGCTTCACGACGATCTCCTGAGCGTGGTCGTCCCAGGAGGAGTTGATCATCGGGTGCCGGCGTGCCGCCACCAGCAGCGCCTTGGCCACCAGCAGCAGCGGCGACACCTTGACCCCGGCGAAGTCGGGCAGCTCGCGCAGCCGCCGCACCGCGTCCACCGTCTCGGTGACGTCCAGTTGCAGGAACTCGGTGACGTGCGGCGCGGTGAACGCCGAGGCCACCATCGCCTGCGCGGTCGCCCGCCGTACGCCCTTGATCGGGATGCGCTCCTCGCGCGGGCCGCCGGCGGTCACTCCCGCGGTGACTCCGGTGGGGACCTCGGCGGGGGCGGTCGCGGCGGCGCGGACGTCCTCGCGGGTGATCGTGCCGTGCGGGCCGGTGCCGGTCAGCGCGGCGAGGTCGATCCCGAGATCCTTGGCCAGCTTGCGCACCGGCGGCTTCGCCAGCACCGCCGCCCGCTGCGGGGAGAGCGAGGGCACCGGTGGCCGCGCCGGGGTTTCGGTCACCCGCTCCGGCGCCTGGCGGGGGGCGGCGGCGACGGGGGTTTCGGACACCGCGGGCGCGGCGGGCTCGGCGGCCGGCTGCTTGCGCGGGCGGCGCTTGGTGGCGCCGGTCTTGACGCCGTAACCGACCAGGACGGGCTGGCGCTCCTCCTTGGGGGCGGGGCTGCCGTGCACGCCGGGCTCGACCGCCCCCTCCGCGGGCGGGGAGGGCACCAGATCCTCGGCGGCGCGGCCCGGCGCCGCGGCGGGACCCGCCGGGCCGTCCGCGCCGTCGTCCACCGCGATGATGGCCACGCCCACGTCGACCGTCTGGCCCTCCTGCGCCAGCAGGTCGGTCACCACGCCGTCGAACGGGCAGGGCAGCTCGACCACGGCCTTCGCGGTCTCGATCTCCACGATGATCTGGTTGACCTTGACGTCGTCACCCGGCTTGACGTGCCAGCGGACGATCTCGGCCTCGGTCAGGCCCTCGCCGACGTCGGGGAGCTTGAATTCTCTGCGCACCGGTCTCCCCTCTCAGAAGGCCAGGGAGCGGTCAACGGTGTCGAGCACCCGGTCCAGGTCGGGGAGGTAGTGCTCCTCCAGCCGCGAAGGCGGGTAGGGGGTGGAGAAGCCGCCGACCCGCAGGACGGGCGCCTCCAGGTGGTAGAAGCAGCTCTCGGTGATCCGCGCGGCCAGCTCGGCGCCGAAGCCGTTGAACACCGGGGCCTCGTGCACGACGACGCAGCGGCCGGTGCGCCGGACCGAGCCGGTGATGGTCGCGGTGTCCAGCGGGTTGAGCGAGCGCAGGTCGATGACCTCCAGCGAGCGCCCGTCCTCCTCGGCCGCGATCGCCGCCTCCAGGCAGGTCTTCACCATCGGCCCGTACGCGAGCATCGTCACGTCGCGGCCCTCACGCACGACCTTGGCCGCCTCCAGCGGCAGCCCGGGGGCCTCGACGTCCACGTCGGCCTTGTCCCAGTAGCGCCGTTTGGGCTCGAAGAAGATGACCGGGTCGTCGCTGCGGATCGCCTGCTGGATCATGGTGTAGGCGTCGGCCGGGTTGGAGCAGGCCACCACGCGCAGGCCGCCGGTGTGCGTGAAGTACGCCTCGGGGGACTCGCTGTGGTGCTCGACCGCGCCGATGCCGCCGCCGCAGGGGATGCGCACGACGACGGGCAGCTTGATCGCGCCGAGGGAGCGCAGCGGCATCTTGGCGAGCTGGGTGATGATCTGGTCGGCGGCGGGGAAGACGAAACCGTCGAACTGGATCTCGCACACCGGGCGGTACCCGCGCAGCGCCAGGCCGATCGCGGTGCCGATGATGCCCGACTCGGCCAGCGGCGTGTCGATCACCCGGTCCTCGCCGAAGTCCTTCTGCAACCCGTCGGTCACCCGGAAGACCCCGCCGAGCTTGCCGACGTCCTCCCCCATGACCAGCACCTTCGGGTCGTCCTCCAGGGCCTTCCGCAGCCCCTCGTTGATCGCCTTGGACAGGCTGAGCGTGGTCATCGGCCCTCGCCTTCGAAGGTCGAGAGGTAGGCGGCGAACTGGTCCCGCTCCTCCTCCAGCAGCAGGTGCCGGTCGCGGTAGACGTGGTCGAAGATGGCCATCGGATCGGGGTCGGGCATCTCCAGGCAGCGTTTGCGCATGTCCCTGGCGAGGGTGTCGGCCTCGCTGTCGATCGCGTCGAAGAACTCCTGGTCGGCCAGCCGGTTCTTGAACATGTACGCCTTGAGCCGCTCGATCGGGTCCTTGAGCTTCCACGCCTCCAGCTCGGAGGCCACCCGGTAGCGGGTCGGGTCGTCGGTGGTGGTGTGCGCGCCCATCCGGTAGGTGTACGCCTCGATGAGCGTCGGGCCCTGGCCGTCGCGCGCGTTCGCCAGCGCCTGCCGGGTCACGGCGAGGCAGGCCAGCACGTCGTTGCCGTCCACCCGGACACCGGGGAAGCCGAAGCCGCTCGCCCGCCGGTAGAGCGGGATCCTGGTCTGCTTCTCCAGCGGCTCGGAGATGGCCCACTGGTTGTTCTGGCAGAAGAACACCACCGGGGCGTTGAAGACGCTCGCCCAGATGAATGCCTCGTTGACGTCGCCCTGGGAGGTGGCGCCGTCGCCGAAGTAGACGATCGTGGCGGCCTCGGCGTCGTCGCGCTGGACACCCATCGCGTAGCCCACCGCGTGCAGCGTCTGGCTGCCGATCACGATGGTGTAGAGGTGGAAGTTGTGCTCCGCCGGGTCCCACCCGCCGTGGTTGACGCCGCGGAACAGGCCGAGGAGCTTGACCGGGTCCACGCCGCGGCACCAGGCGACGCCGTGCTCGCGGTAGGTGGGGAAGGCCATGTCGGTGTCGGTCAGCGCCCGGCCCGAGCCGATCTGCGCGGCTTCCTGGCCGAGCAGCGAGGCCCAGATGCCCAGCTCGCCCTGCCGTTGCAGGGCGACGGCCTCAAGGTCGAACCTGCGGACCAGGGTCAGGTCGCGGTAGAGCCCGCGCACCTCGTCCTGGGTGAGCTCCAAGGGGTAGTCGGGGTGCTCGACCCGCTCGCCCTCGGGGGTGAGCAACTGGACGAGCTCTGGGGGGGCCGCCTGTGGGCCGCGAGAGGCGTCGATGGTCACGTGCCGCTCCTGTAATGCGCTCGGGGCCGTGGGGATGGGTTCGCCGCCCCGTCTGGCCGGTTCCGCACACTTCCGCTCCGTCTGGTGGTGAAACGTCCGTGTTTCCAGACATCGTGGCAGAGGTCACATACCTGCGCGCAAGACCTCGACCCCATGTCCTCACATCCCGTTCCCGAAGTAACCGGACCCCACACGCCGAGCCAGCGCCACCCGCCCCGGTGCAGTAGCCTGGGCGGCGCCTTACACCGTCCCTACCCAGGAGGAACACCGTGGCGCGCGTCATCGTCGAGGTCATGCTGAAGCCGGAGATTCTCGACCCGCAGGGTCAGGCGATCGCCCGCGCGCTGCCCCGCCTCGGCTTCTCCGGCGTCTCTGCGGTACGCCAGGGCAAGCGCTTCGAGATCGAACTTGACGGCCCGGCCGACGAGGCCGCACTTTCGGACGTCCGAAAGATGGCCGAGACGCTCCTGGCGAACACCGTCATCGAGGATTACGCGGTGAGGGTAGAGGGGTAGAACAGCACACTTGACACATAAAACTTCCACAGGACCGGGCAAAGCGGGCTCCGGACGTGCCACAATCCCACGGGTTGACCAACTCTAAATAACAACAGCGTTATTTTGCGGTTAGCCCTGATTTCTCGGGGAAACCTTCCTGGCGTGAGCAGCCTCGCCGGGGAGGGGGTCCGGTGGACATCGAGTTCTCGTTGGCTCTGCCAAGGGACGCCATAGGCATACCCATGGTCCGCCGGGTCCTGGGGGACGCGTTGCGCTCACTGAGCGTGACCGAATCATGTGTCACCGACATCCTGCTGGCCGCCTCCGAGGCGTGCGCCAACGCCGTCAGGCACGGGGGACCGGCCAACCGCTACGAGGTGGTCGCCTCGATCGGGGAGGGCAACTGCGACCTGCGGGTCATCGACCGGGGGCTCGGCCTGGCCAGCATCCCCGAGCGCTATCCGCCCGCCGACGTGGAGCACGGCCGGGGCATCCTGATCATGCAGTCGGTGGTCGACGAGATCGCCTTCGACATCACCCCCGGCCGCGGCACCACCGTCCACCTGCGCAAACAACTGGCATGGGACAAAGAGGCCGCGACCGACGCCGCCTGCGTCCTCGCCGCCGTATGACCTACCGCCCGGTAGTGCACGGGTCACGTCAGCGCACCCGGCCCGACCGGATAGCCTGGGCCTACCGCCGCATCCCGTCGTCCGGAGAGTGAGACGTCGAAGCGGCGCTCTTGTTGCGGAGGGGAACGACAGCCATGAGTGCTGCCCGGGTGGGCGTGGTCACTTTTCCCGGAACTCTTGACGACCAGGATGCCGCCCGTGCCGTACGGCACGCGGGCGGTGAGCCCGTGCCGCTGTGGCACGCCGACACCGACCTCAAGGGAGTGGACGCGGTCTTCCTGCCCGGCGGCTTCTCCTACGGCGACTACCTGCGTTGCGGAGCCATCTCCCGGTTCGCGCCGCTGATGGAGCAGCTGATCCCGGCGGCCAGGGCCGGACTGCCGGTGCTCGGCACCTGCAACGGCTTCCAGATCCTCTGCGAGGCCCACCTGCTCCCCGGCGCGCTGGTGAAGAACGCGGGGCTGCACTACATCTGCCGCGACCAGCGCCTGCGCATCGAGTCCGCGGACACGCCCTGGACCGCCGACTACACGGCGGGCCAGGAGGTCGTCATCCCGATCAAGCACGGCGAGGGGCGATACGTCGCCGACGCCGCGACCCTGGCGGCCGTGGAGGCCAACGGCCAGGTGGTCGTGCGCTACCTCGGCAACCCCAACGGCTCGCTCAACGACATCGCCGGCATCCGTAACGAGGCCGGCAACGTCGTGGGCCTGATGCCGCATCCCGAGCACGCGGTGGAGGAGCTGACCGGCGGTCCCGGTACGGACGGCCTCGGCTTCTT
Source organism: Microtetraspora sp. NBRC 13810 (assembly GCF_030268685.1). Classification (GTDB taxonomy): domain Bacteria; phylum Actinomycetota; class Actinomycetes; order Streptosporangiales; family Streptosporangiaceae; genus BSRQ01. Next base: position 73,936 of record NZ_BSRQ01000029.1, on the reverse strand, counting down.
CACCTCGATCCTGAAGAGCAGCCTGGAGAAGCTGGTCAACGCATGAGCGCCTTGAGTGTCGATTCCGTGCAACGGGCGGAGCAGACGCCCGACGAGCGCCTGCCGTACGCCGAGCTGGGCATGAAGGACGACGAGTACCAGCGGGTCAAGGAGATCCTCGGGCGTCGTCCCACCGGCAGCGAGCTGGCCATCTACAGCGTCATGTGGAGCGAGCACTGCTCCTACAAGTCCTCCAAGGTGCACCTGCGCCAGTTCGCCGCCAAGGCCCCCAAGTCCGACGCGCTGCTGGTCGGCATGGGGGAGAACGCCGGAGTCGTGGACATCGGCGACGGCTGGGCGGCCACCTTCAAGATCGAGTCGCACAATCACCCGTCCTACGTGGAGCCGCACCAGGGCGCGGCGACCGGGGTCGGCGGCATCGTCCGGGACATCATGGCGATGGGCGCGCGGCCGGTCGCGGTGATGGACTCGCTGCGCTTCGGCGCCGCCGACGCGCCCGACACCCGCAGGGTGCTGCCCGGCGTGGTCGAGGGCATCAGCTCCTACGGCAACTGCCTCGGCCTGCCCAACATCGGCGGCGAGGTGGCGTTCGACCCCTGCTACATCGGCAACCCGCTGGTCAACGCGCTGTGCGTGGGCCTGCTGCGCAAGGACCAGATCAAGCTCGCCACCGCCCCGGGGCCGGGCAACAAGGTGGTGCTGTTCGGCGCGCTGACCGGGCCCGACGGCATCGGCGGCGCGTCCGTGCTGGCCTCGGCGACCTTCGAGGAGGAGTCGCAGGCCAAGCGGCCGAGCGTGCAGGTCGGCGACCCGTTCATGGAGAAGCTGCTCATCGAGTGCTGCCTTGAGCTCTTCGCCGCCGACGTGGTCGTGGGCATCCAGGACCTCGGCGCGGCCGGGGTGTCCTGCGCGACCACCGAGCTGGCCGCCAAGGGCACCGGCGGCATGGACGTCAGGCTCGACCTGGTGCCGCTGCGCGACCCGTCGCTGCGCCCCGAAGAGATCCTCATGAGCGAGTCCCAGGAGCGCATGATGGCGGTCGTCACGCCCGACGACATCGACGCCTTCATGGCGATCTGCGCCAAGTGGGACCTGCCGGCGACCGTGATCGGCGAGGTGACCGACACCGGGCGCCTGGTCATGACCTGGCACGGCGAGACCATCGTGGACATCCCGCCCGGCACCGCCGCGGACGAGGGGCCGGTCTACGAGCGGCCCTACCACGAGCCCGCCGGCCAGGCCGCGCTCAACTCCGACGACGCCGCCCGGCTGGAGCGCCCCACCGACCTGCGCGCCACGCTGCTGAGCCTGCTCGGCTCGCCCGACCTCTCCTCGAAGGAGTGGGTGACCGGGCAGTACGACCGCTACGTGCGCGGCAACACCGTGCTGGCGCAGCCCGCCGACGCGGGTGTGCTGCGGGTGAGCGAGGTCATGCCCGGCGCCACGGAGACGAACCGCGGCATCGCGCTCGCCACCGACGGCAACGGCCGCTACGCCAAGCTCGACCCGTACGCGGGGGCGCAGCTCGCGCTGTCGGAGGCTTACCGCAACGTCGCGGTGACCGGCGCCCGCCCGCTCGCGGTGACCGACTGCCTCAACTTCGGCTCGCCGGAGGACCCCGAGGTCATGTGGCAGTTCGCGGAGGCCGTGCGCGGCCTGGCGGACGCGTGCAAGATCCTCGGCGTGCCGGTGACCGGCGGCAACGTGTCGTTCTACAACCAGACCGGCTCGGTGGCGATCCACCCGACCCCGGTGATCGGTGTGCTCGGCGTGCTCGACGACGTGCGCGGCCGGGTGCCGTCCGGCTTCACCGGCGAGGGCGCCCGGGTGGTGCTGCTCGGCGAGACCGGCGAGGAGTTCGGCGGGTCGGCGTGGGCGCACGTGGAGCACGGCCACCTCGGCGGCCTGCCCCCGGCGGCTGTCCTGGAGGCCGAGCGGGCGCTCGCCACGGTCCTCGTCGAGGCCGCCGCGCAGGGCATGCTCACCGGCTCGCACGACCTGTCGGACGGCGGCCTGGCGATCGCGCTCGCCGAGTCCTGCCTGGCGCACGGCGTCGGCTGCACGGTCACGCTGCCCGGCGGCGACCCGTTCACCGACCTGTTCAGCGAGTCCGCGGCCCGCGCGCTGGTCACCGTGCGGCCGGAGGCGTTCGCCGTCTTCGCCGCACTGTGCGGCAGGCACGAGGTGCCCTACGCCGGCCTCGGCCTCACCGGCGGCTCGTCGCTGACCGTCGAGGGCGTGCTGGACGTGCCGCTCGACGAGCTGCGCACCGTCCACGAGGGCACCCTGCCCGCCATCTTCGGCTGACCCGGCCTGATCTGACCTGACCTGGGCCGACGGCCGCGTCCCGCATCGTGCGGGGCGCGGCCGTCCGCTTCGCGGGTTACTTCTGGGCGCAGAGGGCGTAGACGGTACCGGAGACGCCGCCACCGTTGCCGTTGCCGCCGCCGCCGTTGCCGCCGTTGCCGTTGGTGTTGGTGTTGGTGTCGGCGAACGACCTGTTGTCGTCGATCTTGGCCAGCTTGACCGACCAGCCGTTGCCGGACGGCTGGCTCGCGGTCGCCGTGTAGCCCTTGCCGTTGAAGGAGAAGCCGCCGCCGGTCACGACCTCGTCGTTGTCGCAGGAGGCGTCGCCACTGGTGCCGCTGAAGCTGTCGGTCTCGGTGCGGATGGAGACGCCGCCGCCGTTCCTGCCGTCCTTGCCGTCCTTGCCGTCCCGGCCGGCGGGACCCTGCGGGCCGCGCTCGCCCTGCGGGCCGCGCGCCCCCGGGGCGCCGTCCTTGCCGTCCTTGCCCGCCGCCCCCTGCTCACCCTTGGCGCCGGTGTCGCCCTTCGGGCCCGTCTCGCCCTTGGGACCCGTCTCCCCCTTCGGGCCGGTCTCGCCCTTGGGGCCCTGCTCGCCGGTCTCGCCCTTCGGGCCCTGCTCGCCCTGCGGGCCGGTCGTGCCCTTGAGGCCCGGGACGCCCCGCGGGCCGCGGTCGCCGGTCGGACCGGCCGGGCCGATGTCGCCCTTGTCGCCCTGCGGGCCGGACTCGCCCCTGGGACCCATGGAACCGAGCGGCCCCTCCTGGCCCAGCCGGTTCCACGAGATGCGCGTCTCGGTCTTCTTGCACGCCGTGGTCGCCCCCACGACCCGCAGCACCTTGGTGCTCTTGTTGACGCACCCGTAGATCAGCGACGGCGCGCTGGACGCCGACGCGTACGCGAACCCACCCGCGACGAGTGATCCCGCTAACACTCCCGCGGTGGCGATGGCGATCGAACGCCCGCCGAGCAGCTTGAGAGCCACTGGCCCATCCCTCCCCTGAGAAACCGGAGTTTCTCGTGTGATTACTTATGCCGCTTTTACACGTGTGGCCCGTTCCACTGGTTGACCGACCAACCATCACGAGTGGGTCACAGGTCCGGTTGGCGGAGAGTTGCCGGGTCGGGGATAATCGACGTCGTTCGGGGGACCCGCGCCGTCTCGGCCACGGGCGAACGTCAGGGGCGCGCGGTGCGCGGACCCCGGTCCGGAGGGCAATCGTGCCGACCAGCCCAACTTTCACCAGAGAACCCGCCGCGGAGCCGTACCTCCCGCCTGCCACGCAACCCGTCAGGGCGGTGGTGTGGGCCATCCACCTGGTCGTTCCGCTGCTCGGACTGTGGTTACTGCTGGCCAACCCGGAGACGCTGGACATCAAGTGGCAGCACGAGCTGAGCCACTTCTGGCTGATCATCGCCGTCGCCGGGGTCAACGTGGTGCTGGGCGGCATGATCAGCCGGGCCGCCGCGCGGCGGCACGACGCCCGGCTGCTGCTGGTCTCGCTGGTCTTCCTGAGCAGCGCCGGGTTCTTCCTGCTGCACGGCCTCAGCACTCCGAAGATCATCCTCGGCGGCCCGAACATCGGCTTCGACCTGTCCCAGCCGGTGGGCCTCACGGTGTCCTCGATCTTCGCGTTCGCCTCCGCGCTGCCGCTCGGCGAGCGGGCCGCCCGTACCGTGCTGGAGTCCGCCTCCACGCTGCGCGGCGTACTCGGCCTGCTGCTGATCGCCTGGGGGGTCGCGGCGCTGGTGCCCGACCTGACGCCGCTCAGCACGCCGGCCTCGGAGGACGGCCTCAGCCTCGGCTGGTACGCGCTGGTGGGCGTGGCGCTCTACTCGAGCGCCGCGATCATGATGTTCCGGATCCACCGCAGGAACCCCTCCTCGGTGCTGATCAGCCTGATCACCGCGTACGCGCTGCTCGCCGAGACGATGGTGGCCGCCATCTCGCAGCGGAACTGGGCGCTGTCGTGGTGGGAGTGGCACCTGCTGCTGACCGCGGCCTTCGTGTTCGTCGCCTACAGCGCCTACATCCAGTTCCGCAGGGAGGGGTCGAGCGCGGGGCTGTTCGACTCGATCGCGCTGTCCGCCACCGTGCGCCGGATCCAGGCGCAGTACGACGAGGCGCTGGAGGAACTCGTCGGTCATCTGCGCCGCCGCGCGGAGTCGCCGGTGCCGGTGGCCACCCGCCTGGCCGGGAAGTTCCGGCTCACCGAGGCGCAGGCGGCGGTGCTGGACCGGGCCGGCGAGGCGCTGGCCAGCGAGCGCGAGCTGACCGAACGCCTGGGCGCGCTGGTCGACGTGGGCCACCGGGCCAGGGTCGGCGCCGCCGAGACGGACCTGCTCTCCACCGCGCTGGAACGCGTACGGCAGGCGTACGGCGACGTGCGGATCGCGCTGGTCGCCGACGGCACGGTCACCGCCGGGACGGTGGACTACACCGAGGCCGACTTCCCCGGTGGGCGGTCCGTGGTCCAGGACGGCTGGGTCGTGCACCCGCTCACGGTCAAGGGCCGGCTGGCGGGCGCGATGCGGGTGCCGTTGGGCGGGACTGCGCATGACGAGGCGCTGGCGTCCCTCCTCGCCGGTCAGATGTCCATCTCGCTGGAGAACGTCCGCCTCTATGGAGAGCTGTCCACCCTGTTCCAGCAGTACATGTCCCCCGCGGTGGCCACGTCGCTGCTCGCCGACCCCGAGCAGGCGGCGCTGGGCGGCTCGCTGGTGGAGCTGACCGCGCTCTTCGCCGACCTCCAGGGCTTCACGACGTTCTCCGAGCGGGTCTCCCCCGGCGAGATCGTCGACATGCTGAACCGCTACCACACCGCCGCGGTGCCCTGCATCCTGGACAACGGCGGCACGGTCGTGCAGTTCGTCGGCGACGCCGTGCTCGCGCTGTTCAACGCGCCCGCCCGGCAGGCGGACCACGCCGAGGCGGCGGCCAGGGCGGGGCTGGCGATGCAGGAGGCCGCCCGCCGGGTGGCCCGCGAGGTCGCCGCCGAGCAGCGGGCCGGCCTGCTGAGCGGGGTGGAGTGGCCGAGGTTCCGGGTGGGGGTCAACACCGGTCCTGCCCTCGTCGGTAACATCGGGAGTCCGCGACTGCGCGGTTTCAACGCGATGGGCGACAGCGTCAACGTGGCCGCCCGGCTGCAGTCCCTCGCCGAGCCGGGCACGGTCGTGATCGGCTCGGCCACCCGCGAGCGGTTGCGCCCCGGGGCGTCGACCCGCTCGCTGGGCGATCTGAATCTGAAGGGAAAGGAACACTCCGTCCACGCCTTCGTGTTGCAGGCGCTGGCCGACTGAGTCGTTTCCGAGGAGGCGTCTGATGAGTCTGGAACCCGGCGAGTTCATGTCGCTGCTCACGGCGGAGGAGGCCGAGGCCGTGCGGGCCGCCGGGCGGCCTCGCCGGTGGGAGCGCGGCGCCACGCTGCTCAACGAGGGGGACACCTCCGACTGGGTGCTGGTGCTCACCGAGGGCAGGGTGAAGGTCTCCTCGCACACGGAGGCGGGCACCGAGGTGGTGCTGGCGGTGCGCGGTCCCGGCGCGCTGCTCGGCGACATGTCGGCGCTGGACGGCGGGCCCCGGTCGAGCACGGTGACCGCGCTGGAGCCGGTCGAGGCCATCGTGATCAGCGACTTCTCCGGGTTCCTGCGCGACCACGGGCGGATCGCGGTCCTGCTGATGAAGCTGGTCATCGGCAGGCTCCGCGACTCCGACCGCAAGCGCATCGAGTACGGCGCGTTCGACACCACGGGCAGGGTGGCGACCCGGCTGGTCGAGCTGGCCGAGCGGTACGGCGAGCAGGAGAGCGGCGGGATCAAGGTCGCGCTGCCGCTGTCGCAGGACGAGCTGGCCGGCTGGACCGGCGCCTCGCGCGAGGCGGTGAGCAAGTCGCTGCGCGCGCTGCGCGACCGCGGGCTGATCGAAACGGGCCGCCGGCGGGTGATCGTCTACGACCTGGAGGGGCTGCGGAAGCGGGCTCGTTGATCGTCTAGAGATAGGCAAAGCCGACATATGTCATAGGTCACACTGGGGGCATGGTCGCCATCCCCCAAGAGCTTCCTGGTTCTCCGGAATATCTGAAAAGGCTCCGTTACGCCTGGCGTGTCTGCTCGGTGACCAGTCTGGGGCTGATCCTGATCGGCATCTCCGGCAACACCCTCAACGTGGCGCTGCCGACGGTCGTCCGGCACTTCCACGCGAACGCCTCCGCCGCCGGGTGGATCCTGCTCTCCTTCCTGCTGGTGAACACCGCCACGCTGGTCTTCTTCGGCCGGGTGGCCGACCTGCTCGGCCGCCGGGAGATCTACCTCACGGGATTCGGCCTGTTCATCGTCGCCTCGCTGCTGGCGGGGCTGTCGCCGGGCGTCGGCTTCCTGATCGCGATGCGCGCGGTGCAGGCGGTCGGCGCGGCGATGATCCTCGCCAACGGCACGGTGATCATCACCGACGCCTTCCCGCCCGACCGGCTGAGCCAGGGCATGGGCGTCTACATCGGCACCCTGTCGGTGGCCCAGCTCGCCGGCCCCACCCTGGGCGGCCTGGTCGCCGAGGCCGCCGGCTGGCAGTGGATCTTCTGGATGAACGTGCCCGCCGGCCTCATCGCCCTGGTCTGGGGCATGATGACGCTGCGCAAGGTGCCGCGCGGGCCGCGCGAACCGGTGGACGCGCTGGGCAACATGCTCATCTTCGCCGTGCTCCTCGCCGCCGTGACCGCTCTGCACGAGGCCGGGTCCGGCAGCCTGACCGGCCCCGTGGTGATCATCGGCGGCGGCGTCGCGCTGCGCGGATGCTCGCCTTCGCCAACCTCGCGTCCTTCTGCAACGCGGTCGCCCGTTCCGCGCTCATCCTGCTGGCCGCGCTGTACTTCCAGGCGGCCAGGGGCGTCGACGCCTTCTCCGCCGCGATCGCGGTGCTGCCGGTGCCGGTGGGCATGGCCATCGCCTCACCCATCGCGGGCGCGCTCGGCCGCCGGATCCCCTCCTATCGGATGTCGGTCGGCGGGGCGCTGCTCAGCTCCTCCGGGCTGCTGATCCTCACGCTCTTCCCCGACCCGGCGACGCCGTACTGGGTGCTCGGGATCGGGCTCTTCCTGTGCGGGTGCGGCAGCGGGGCCTTTCTCACCGGGAACACGACGCAGGTCATGAGCGCGCTGCCGGCCGGGAGCCTGGGGGTGGTGAACGGGTTCCGGCTGATGATCATGAATTTGGGGATCGTGCTGAGCGTGGCGCTGACGCTCAGCGTGCTGAGCAGCTCGGTGGCGCCCGCCCTGCGGTCCCTGGTCTACCAGGGGACGCTCTCCCGGCTGTCGCCGGTGGCGGTGGACCAGCTCATGGCCGGCTTCCAGCGCACGTACGCGACGCTCTTCTGCGTCGCGCTCGCCGGGGCGCTGCTCGCCGCCCTGGCCAGGGCGAAGCCGGTGCCGTAGCCTCGGGGCGGCCTCCTGGGGGCGGAGAACGCGAAGCGCCGGACGGGCGGGGGTCACGGTCGGTAGGGTGACGGTTCCGGTGGGACTTCACGAGCACGGGAGGATCGTTGGTCAAGCCGGTTCCCGACTGCGGGCACTGCGCCGGGACGCGCACCATCACGTACGAGCGTCCGAAGAAGCAGAAAGACGGGTCCGTCATCTGGGTGCGGTCCGTTGAGAGCTGCCATATCTGTGGCGGGAGCGGGAAGTGCAGCTAGCGGAGGGCGCGCACCGCTGTGCCCTGCCGTGCCGCTGGTGCGAGGGCAGCAAGGTGTGGACTCCCGAGCGCCCACGGGTCGAGGAGTCCGGGCAGATCGTCTTCGTCCGGGTGGAGGAGACCTGCTGCATGTGCCTGGGCACCGGCGAGTGCATGCACGCCCACCCCGAGCCTCCCGCCGAGGAGCACTGAGCCGTGCACTGAGCCGTCAGCCGCCGGGCGGGAGCACGAGCTCCGCCGCCCGGCGCATGGCGTCTCTCACCTGGTCCGGTGAGTCGCCCCGGCCGATGCTGGTCGCCGTCGCGGCGACCACCGCGCCGATCAGCGCGCCGACCAGGGCGGCGGCGCCCACCTCGTCCAGCTCGTCCGGATAGGCCCGGCAGAGCGCGCCGGACAGCTCGGTCTGCGCGGTGAAGAACCGCTGGAGCATGCCCGCCTGCAACGCCGGCGCACCGGCGGCGAGACGCACCCGCAGCGCGGCCAGCCCGCTGGTCAGGTCGCCGTCCCAGACATGGCCGATCATCGCCTCCATGGCCCGCCCGAGCACCTCGCGCATCGGCTCCCCGGCGCGCTCGGCGATCACCTGGAGACCGAGGTCGATCCGCGGCGCGGCGTTGGCGAAGAGCACGTCGTCCTTGGTCTGGAAGTGCAGGAAGAACGTGCGGGTGGACACCTCGGCCGCCGCGGCGATCTCGGCCACGGTGACCCCGTCGTACCCCTTCTCCTCGAACAGGCGCACCGCGGCCTCGACCAGGGCCTGACGTGTGCGCCGCTTCTTCCGCTCGCGCAATCCCGCTTCCATGCGCCCCAGCTTACTGCATTTGATGTATTAATACATTGAATGCAGTCAACGATGGGAGTGCGCACCATGGGCAGTCTGGACGGGCGGATCGTCCTGATCACCGGGGCCGGGCGCGGGATCGGCCGGGAGGAGGCGCTGTTCTTCGCCGCGGAGGGCGCGAAGGTCGTGGTCAATGATCCGGGGGTCGGCCCCGACGGCTCGGGCGGCGACCCGGCGGTTACGGCGGCGGTGGTCGCGGAGATCACCGCGCTCGGCGGGGAGGCGGTGGCCTCCGCCGACAGCGTGACCGACCCGGACGGCGCGCGGCGCATGGTGGACCTGGCCGTCGAGACGTTCGGCGACCTGCACGCCGTGGTGAACAACGCGGGCACCCTGCGCAACCGCGCCCTGGTCGGCATGACGGATGACGACTTCGACGACATCCTCGCCGTGAAGCTGAAGGGCACGTTCACGGTCACCCGATGGGCCGCCCGGCACTGGCGCGCCCGGCACGAGGCGGGAGCGCGGGAGAGCCGCGCCGTGATCAACACCTCGTCCGGCTCCGGCCTGGCGAACCCGCTGCCGACCCAGACGTCCTACGCGGCGGCCAACGCCGGGGTCGCGGCGATGACCGTCGTCGCCGCGCTGGAGCTCGGCCGGTACGGCGTGCGGGTCAACTGCATCGCCCCCTCCACGATCCGCACCCGTCTCACCGCCGGCGTACCCGGCATGCCGGCCGTACCGGCGGACGGGGGGTTCGACCCCGCCCATCCCGCCGCCTGCGCCCCCGTGGCCGCCTACCTGGCGAGCGACGGCTGCCCGCTCACCGGGCAGGTGATCTCGGTCCGGGGCACGGCGGTGACGGTCAACCGCCGCTGGTCGCCGGTCGCCCGGATCGCGAAGGAAGGGGCGCCGTGGGAGGTCGCGGAGCTGGCCGGGGAGCTGGAGCGGCTGCCGTTGGAGGACCCGTTCGAGATCCTGGCCGCGTCCTTCGGCGCCGCCCTCGGCCCGGACGCCGGGGCGGCCATACAGAAGATGATCGAAGACGCCCTGGACGGCGCCGCGTGACCCGGCGGGCCGGTGCGCACCGGCCCGCCGGGAAACCCGCCGGGACTTCTGCCGGGACTTCTGCCGGGACTTCTGCCGGAGCTTCCGTCGGGGCTTCCGTCGGGATGCGGGGGATCAGGCCGGGCGGGGGAAGCTGACCGGGCTGCGGTGGCCGGCGGTGTCCACGGCGCGGACGCCGAACTGGTAGTTGTCCTTGGACTTGCCCTCGACGACGAAGGAGGTCACGTTGCCGACGGAGCGGGAGTGGGTCCAGGTGGGCGAGGTGCTGTCCCGCCACACGACCTCGTAGCCGGCGAGGTCCGTGGCGGGGTTGGCGTCCCAGCGCAGCTCGGTGTCGTTGCCGAGCCGGTTGCGGATGCCGGCGTTGCGCGGGGCCTCGGGGGCGCGGGCCAGCACGGCGAGGGAGGAGACGTTGACCTTGGCGACCCTGGCGGTGTAGTCGAAGTCCACGTGCTCGATGGTGTCGCCGTACTCGACGCCGTTCTCGTCACGGACGTTCTGGTGCTGGTGCTCGTAGGTCTCGTGCACCTCACTGAACCGGACCGCGGGGAAGCCCTGTTCGAGGAACGGGATCTGGTCGCCGCCGCGGCCGTACCGGTCCCTGCGGTTGACCGGCATGGCCTCCATCGGCGTGTAGAGGTCGGCGGCGTCGCCGATGAACCGGGCGAGCTGCCGGGAGACGCCGTCGCTCTCCCCGCCCACCGAGCGCCGGGTGGACGCCTGCTGGGGGGTCTCCGCGGTGGGGACGCCCTCGGAGAACACCCGGACCTCGTTCGGCGCGGCGCCGTTCTCGCCGTCGGCGCTGCCCACGATGTCGTTGGTGAACATGCCCTGGATGTCCAGGCCCTTCGCCTTGGCCTGGGTGGCGAAGTAGTTGGACCCGTACAGGCCCTGCTCCTCGCCGGCGACGGCCATGAAGACGATCGTGGCGTCGAACTTGCGGGTGGACATCACCCGGGCGGCCTCCAGGACCACGGCGACCCCGGAGGCGTCGTCGTTGGCGCCGGGGGCGTCGCAGACCGCGTCCACCGGGCTGGAGCACATGGAGTCGTAGTGGCCGCTCACGACGTAGTGGCGGGCGGCGGACTCGGGCTGGTCGCCGCGCAGCGTCGCCACCACGTTGGTGATCACGGTGGGCTCGGGGATGCGGGAGGCGGGCGGCTGGACGTAGGACTGCTTCTCCACCGTCATCCGGCCGCCGGTCCCGGCGGCGATCGCGTTGAGCTCCGCGAAGAGCCAGTCGCGGGCGGCGCCGATGCCGCGCTGCGGGTCGTCCTGGGCGGAAAGGGTGTTCCGGGTGCCGAAGGACACCAGTTTGCGGATGGTCCGCTCGATGTTGCGCGAGCTCACGTCGTTGACCATGCGGGTGATCTCGGCGTCGCGCGGCGGCTTCCTGTCAGGGGCGGCGGCCTGGGTGGGGGCGGTGTTCACGGCCACGGGCGTGAGCAGGCCGGCGAGGAGGGCGAGGGTGGCGAGGGGCAGGGTGTGCTTCCGTACATTTGCCGCTAATCGCAGCATCATTACGCATCACCTGACTTTGAGGGGCAAACGGGAGCCAAACTCACCAAACGTACGACCGCTTCGCCAGGGGATCAAGATGCCCGTGGCGTGTCCCGGGGCCGGGCGTGGTTCCCTGTGATGCATGACGCACGACGCACCAGCCCGCCGAGCCCGTGACTTCGGCATCGTGATCGGCACCGGCCGGCCCGGCCCGCACAACGCGATCACGGACGTGCCCGGCGTCATGGTCGGGCACACCACCCTGATCTCCGGGGACGGCCCGCTGCGGACCGGCCACGGTCCGGTGCGCACCGGGGTCACCGTCATCCGGCCGCGCCCCGGCCACCTGTGGCAGAATCCCGTCTTCGCCGGCTACCACCGGCTGAACGGCGCCGGAGAGCTGACCGGCACCCACTGGATCGCCGAGACCGGCAGGCTGACCACCGCCCTCGGGCTGACCAACACGCACAGCGTCGGCGTGGTGCACGACGCGCTGATCGCCGCCGAGGTGCGCGACCGCGACCTGTCCGAGGCGTTCTTCAGCCTGCCGGTCGTCGGCGAGACCTGGGACGGCGTGCTCAACGACGTCAACGGCTTCCACGTCACGGCCGCGCACGTGCTGCGCGCCTACGACGAGGCCGCCGGCGGGCCGGTGCCCGAGGGCAACGTCGGCGGCGGCACCGGCATGATCTGCCACGACTTCAAGGGCGGCGTCGGCACCGCGTCACGGGTGACGGGCGGGCACACGGTCGGCGTGCTGGTGCAGGCCAACCACGGGCGGCGGGAGCGGCTCACCGTCCAGGGGGTGCCGGTCGGGCGGCTGCTCGGCCCCGACCAGGTGCCGGTGCCCAGGGCGCCGGAGATCCTGGGCACGCCCCGGCAGGGCGAAGGGTCCATCATCGTGGTCGTCGCCACCGACGCGCCGCTGCTGCCGCACCAGCTCACCCGGCTCGCCCAGCGGGCCGGGCTCGGCGTGGCCCGCCTCGGCGGGGTGGGCGAGCACCTCAGCGGCGACCTCTTCATCGCCTTCGCCACCGGCAACGCGCTCCAGCCCACCGACTTCGGCCCCGGCGTGCCGCTGTCGCAGATCGTCACCATGCTGGCGGACGCCCACATCACCCCGCTGTTCGACGCCGTCGTCGAGGCCACGGAGGAGGCGATCCTCAACGCGCTCGTCACCGCCGGGACCATGACCGGCAGGGACGACATCACCGTGCACGCGCTGGACGGCCACCGCCTCCGCGCGCTGCTGCCCTGAACCCCCGGGGACGCCGGGCCCCCGGGGGAACGCCGGGCTAGGAGCCGATCCGCTCGCCCCTGCTGTGCCAGGCCACCGCGACCCCGGGCCGGGGCTGGGAGTCGCCGCCGTCGGGCCAGTGGCTCGCCGGGTTGTCCGGGCTGGCGTCGTCGGCCTCACCCGGGTGCTGCACCGCCACGAAGACGCTGCGCTGGTCCTCGGTGATGAACGGGCCACAGGTCTCCGCGCCCACCGGGACGGTGAGGAACTGGCGCAGGTGACCGCGCTCCCGGCCCTCCACCGGCATCGCGAACAGGCCGTCGTTCGTGCCCAGCGCGTTGCCGTCGGTGGAGATCCACAGGTTGCCCGCGCCGTCGAACGCCACGTTGTCCGGGCAGGAGATCGGCGAGACCTTCGTCTTGTCGTAGCCGGCGAAGTAGGTGTTCGGGTCGCCGGGGTCGCCGCAGACCAGCGGCAACGACCAGGCGAACCTCGTCGCGGCGGCGTCGTCGCGGGACTCGACGATCTCCAGGATGTGGCCGTGCCGGTTGGACGGGCGCGGGTTCGCCTCGTCCACCTGGGCCGCGGTCCGGTTGGAGTTGTTGGTCAGCGCCACGTAGATCGCGCCGTTCACCGGGTTCCGCTCGACGTCCTCGGGGCGGTCCATCTTGGTCGCGCCCACCTTGTCGGCGGCCAGCCTGGTGTAGATGAGCACCTCGGCGGCGGTCATCCCCTGCACGTACGACCGGTCGCCGCTGACCAGCGGGATCCACTCGCCGGCGCCGTCGAACTCGCGGTCACGGGGCAGCTTGCCGGAGCCGTCGATCTCGCTCTTCGGGCTGTCGCCGGTGAACCTGGCGACGTAGAGGGTGCCCTCGTCGAGCAGCGTCCGGTTGTGCCGGTCGTGCCCGGGGATGTACCGCTCCTTGGACACGAACTTGTAGACGTACTCGAACCGCGAGTCGTCACCCATGTAGGCCACGAGACGGTGGTCCCTGGACAGCGTGGTCGTCGCCGCCTCGTGCGCGAACCTGCCCAGAGCCGTGCGCTTCACCGGGACCGAGTCCGGGTCGAACGGGTCGATCTCCACGATCCACCCGAACCGGTTGACCTCGTTGTGGTGCTTGGCCAGGTCGAACCGCTCGTCCACCCGGTCGAACCGGCGGCTGCCGTCCGGAATCGCCGCGTTCGTGGGGATGCCGTACCTGGTCAGCGCCGCCTTCTGCGCCTCGGGCACACCGTTGCCGCCCACGAAGTACTGGTTGAAGTTCTCCTCGGCGGTGAGCACGGTGCCCCACGGGGTGGTGCCGCCGGCGCAGTTGTTCAGCATGCCGTACACCTTGCGGCCGGTGCGGTCCGCGGGCGTCTTGAGCAGGTCGTGGCCCGCCGCGGGTCCGCTGAAGCGCATCGGGGTGGTCGCGGTGATCCGCCGGTTGTACCGGCGCGACCCACGGGTGACCAGCTTCCACTGCCCGGTGCGGCCGGCCCGCTCGATCTCCACCACCGAGCCGCCGTGCGCGGCCAGAGCGATCTTGATCTGCTCCTCGGTGGCGGCGGTGCCGTCCGTGTAGCCGCGGAACATCAGCGTCTCGTCGGTGTACTCGTGGTTCACCCACATGAGCGCCCGGTCCGAGCCCATCGGGAAGACCGTCACGAAGTCGCAGTTGTAGCCGAACTGCTTCTCCTGCGCCTCGGCGGTCTGGTTGTCGAAGTCGAACTCGGGGGCGCCGGGCAGCACCGGGTCGCCCCAGGCGACGACCAGCGCGTTGCGGTAGTCGGCCGGCACCGTGATCTGGTCGTCGGTGTTCGGCTGGACGGCGGCGAAGCTCAGACTCCCCTTCGGGCCGCCGTGCGGGCCCCGCCGGTCATCCGGGTCGGCCAGCGCGGGCGTGGCCGCCGCGGCGCCGGCCACGCCGGTGCCGGCGACGATCGCGCCGAGCGCGCCGGCACGCAGGACACCGCGCCGGGACATGGCCTCGGCGACGACGTCACCGAAGTAGCGGTTGTCACTCGTGTTCGGAACATCATGGGCACAGGCGTTACCACAGCGGAACCGGCAGGTGAGCGCGCTACGGCCGCCCTTGTGCGGGGTCAGCAGCGGAAGCGTCCTGCGCGGCGATAAGTTCGCCACTCATCCTCCAAGGTCGTGCACCATCTTTCCGCGGGGACGCTACGGGCGCAGCCCGAACCTAAGGTGAACGAAGATGACCTGAACCGTGAACGATTGAACGGCCAAGGTTCGTGAGACGGCATCATGGGTACGTGCCACCGCTCAAACCGGCCCCCGACAAGGTGCGGGCCGCCCTCGACGCGCAGCTCGGCGAGCTGGGCGAGCCACCCTACGACGGGCCGGACCAGGAGCTCCTGGCGGCCTGCGTCCCGGTCGTGCTGCGCGCCTACGACCGGGGGCTGCGCCCGGCGCGGGACGCGGCGCGCTTCGCCGTCAGGCACCTGCTCGACCGCCTGGCCGCGGCGGCCCCCGGGCGCACCGTCGAGGTGCGGGTGCCGCCGTACGCGGCGGTGCAGTGCGTGGCGGGCCCCCGGCACACCCGGGGCACCCCGCCGAACATCGTGGAGATGGACGGCCGCACCTGGCTCCTCCTCGCCACCGGGGCCATGACCTGGGACGCGGCGACGGCGGCCGGCAAGATCAGCGCAAGCGGCTCCCGCGCCGACCTCTCCGCCCACCTGCCCGTCGCCTGACCCCGCCGCTACGGCTGGGTGACGCCCAGCTTGCGCTCGACGCAGCGCTGGGCCAGCTCCTGGGTCGGAAGGTCCAGGCACTCGCCGAAGTTGGTGTAGAACCACGTCACCGCCACGATGGCGAGGACGATCGTCAGCAGGCTCAGCGCGATCCCGACCCAGGCCCGGCCCGGGTGGGCCCGTTTGACCACGGCGACGATGCCGAGGATCAGCCCGACGATCGCGGTGAGCACCCCGAGGCCGCAGACGAACAGCAGGAAGAGGCTGACGATGCCGAGCACCAGCGCGGCCGTCCCCAGCCCGCCCCCCGGCCTGCGCACCCCGTACCCGGGCCCGGGATAGGGCGGCGGCACGTACGGCGGCTGCCCACCCGGCCCGTACTGCTCCCCACCGGGCCCGTACGGCTGCCCGCCGGGCCCGTACCGCGCCCCGCCCTGCCCGTACGACTCCCCACCGGACCCGTACGACTCCCCACCGGACCCGTACGACTCCCCACCGGACCCGTACGGCTGCCCGCCGGGACCGTACCGTTCCCCGCCTCCCTGCCCGTAGGGCTGGCCCCACGTCCCGTGCCCGCCCTGCCCGTGCGGCGTCCCTTCCCCGCCCTGCCCGTAGGGCCCGCCACCGTACTGCCCCTGCTCGTACCCCTGGCCGGGTCCGCCCTGGCCGGGGACGTGGGGCTCCGGGCCGTAGGGATGGGCGCCCTGGCCCGCTCCCCAGCCGGGTGTGTCCGGCCCGCCGTACGCACCGTGACCGGGCGGCGTGCCGTGACCGGAGGGCGTGGTCGGCGGGGGTGTGGTCGGCGGGTCGTAGCGTGAGGGGCGTGTGGCGCCCGGCGGTTCCCCGCCGTGCCGTCCCTCGTCCCGCTCGGTCCCCTCCCAGCCCGGATACGGCGGAACCGCCCCCGGCACGGGGAACACCTGGGTGTCCTCCTCCCCCGTCCGCCCCGGCTCCCCGGGGACTCCCGGCGGGAACTCCCCGGCGACCCCTTCCCCGCGGGCGCCGTTGGACGGCCGGGCCTGCTGGGGTTCGGGGACCTCGGGGGCTTCCGGCTCGTCCGGGTGGGGCGGCGGGCCGGGCTCGCGCCGCCGTTCGTCGGGTGGCTCCTCCCCCGGCGGCGGCTGATTCGGATCCCCTGGTGTCGTCACGTCTGATCTCCCGACCTATGAAGGCATGCCGGATACCCCACCCTCGCGTGATCCCGCGCGCGGGAACCGGCGGACACGGCAAAGCGAAGGCGATCCTTCGGCAAGGCTGCCGCCAAGGAAACACGCGGTATCTGAGCAGGGCGGGGGCCCCACGGGCGGGGCGGGGTTCGAGCAGCGTAAGGGCCGACCTAAACTGAGGTATGTGCTGAAGGGCGACGGCCGGTTGGGCCATGACCTTGACCCCAAGGACCGCGCACCGAAAGACGCCTGTGGCGTCTTCGGCGTATGGGCTTCGGGGGAGGAAGTCTCCAAACTCACCTACTACGGGCTGTACGCGTTGCAGCATCGCGGCCAGGAGTCCGCGGGCATCGCGGTCAGTGAAGGCAGCCGCATCCTCGTCTACAAGGACATGGGCCTGGTGGCCCAGGTCTTCGACGAGTCGGTGCTCGGCACGCTGCGCGGACATCTCGCCATCGGGCACTGCCGCTACTCCACCACCGGGTCGAGCGTCTGGGAGAACGCCCAGCCGACCCTCAACTCCACCGATGTCGGCGGGCTCGCGCTCGCCCACAACGGCAACCTCATCAACACCCCCGAGCTGATCAAGCGGCTGCGTCCGGGCATGATCCGGGCGACCACCGACACCGAGGTGCTGACCGCGCTCCTCGCGCAGGACCCGGGCCGGTCGGTGGAGGACGCGGCGGCCGAGCTGCTGCCGCAGGTCAGGGGCGCCTACTCGCTGGTCTTCATGGACGAGAAGACGCTGTACGCGGCCCGCGACCCGCAGGGCATCCGGCCGCTGGTCCTCGGCCGCCTGGAGCGCGGCTGGGTCGTCGCGTCGGAGACGGCGGCGCTGGACATCGTGGGCGCGGCGTTCGTCCGGGAGATCGAGCCGGGCGAGCTGATCACCGTGGACGAGCGGGGCGTCCGCTCGCGCAGGTTCGCGGTGGCCGAGCCGAAGGGCTGCCTGTTCGAGTACGTCTACCTGGCCCGTCCCGACACCACGATCGCCGGGCGCGGCGTGCAGGCCACCCGGGTCGAGGTGGGCCGCCGGCTGGCCAGGGAGCACCCGGTCGAGGCCGACCTGGTCATCCCGACGCCGGAGTCCGGCACCCCCGCCGCGATCGGCTACGCCGAGGAGAGCGGCATCCCCTACGGCCAGGGCCTGGTGAAGAACTCCTACGTCGGCCGGACGTTCATCCAGCCGTCCCAGACGATCCGCCAGCTCGGCATCCGGCTCAAGCTCAACCCGCTGCGCGAGGTGATCGCGGGCAAGCGGCTGATCGTCGTGGACGACTCGATCGTGCGCGGCAACACCCAGCGGGCGATCGTGCGCATGCTGCGCGAGGCCGGCGCGACCGAGGTGCACGTGCGCATCTCCTCCCCGCCGGTGGCCTGGCCGTGCTTCTACGGCATCGACTTCGCCACCCGGGCCGAGCTGATCGCCGGGTCGCTGAGCGTGGAGGAGATCCGCGCCTCGCTCGGCGCCGACTCGCTCGGCTACATCTCGCTGGAAGAGCTCACCGCGGCCACCACGATCCCGGCCGGCCGCCTGTGCCGGGCGTGTTTCGACGGCTCCTACCCGATCCCCGTCGACCAGGACAACATCGGGAAGTACGTCCTGGAACAGGCTGAGGAGGCCACCGTATGACGAGCTACGCCGCCGCGGGCGTCGACATCGAGGCCGGCGACCGCGCGGTCGCGCTGATGAAGTCGCGGGTCGCCATGTCCCGCCGGCCCGAGGTGGTGGACGACGCCAGCGGCTTCGCGGGGCTCTTCGACGTCTCGGCGCTGCTGCGCTACCGCAGGCCGCTGCTGGCCACCTCCACCGACGGTGTCGGCACCAAGGTCATGATCGCCCAGGCGCTCGGCAAGCACGACACGATCGGCATCGATCTGGTCGGCATGGTCGTGGACGACCTGGTGGTGTGCGGCGCCGAGCCGCTGTTCATGACCGACTACATCGCCACCGGCAAGGTGGTGCCCGAGCGGGTCGCCGACATCGTGGGCGGCGTCGCCGAGGGCTGCCGGCTGGCCGGCTGCGCGCTGATCGGCGGCGAGACGGCCGAGCACCCGGGCGCGATGGCCCCCGACGAGTACGACCTGGCGGGCGCGGGCACCGGCGTGGTGGAGGCGGACGACCTCCTCGGCCCGGACCGGGTACGGCAGGGCGACGTGGTGCTCGCCCTGGCCTCCTCCGGGATCCACTCCAACGGTTACTCGCTGGTCAGGCACGTGATCAGGACGGCCGGGATGTCACTCGGCCAGGAGGTCGCGGAGCTGGGCCGCACGCTCGGCGAGGAGCTGCTGGAGCCGACCAGGATCTACTCACTGGACTGCCTGGCGCTGCTGCGGGCGGCCGAGGTGCACGCCTACGCGCACATCACGGGCGGCGGCCTGGCGGGCAACCTCGCCAGGTCCCTGCCGGGGCATCTCGACGCGGTGCTGGACCGGTCCTCCTGGGAGCCGCCGGCGATCTTCGGGGTGCTCGCGGAGGCCGGGCGGGTGCCGCGGGAAGAGATGGATCTCACATTCAATCTGGGCGTCGGGATGTGCGCGATCGTCGCACCGGACGCGGTGGACGGCGCTCTCGCGCTGCTGAGCGAGCGCGCGGTCCCGGCGTGGGTGCTCGGGGAGATCACCGAGGGCACCGGGCAGGCGTCCTACCGCTAGAGCAGCCCAAAATGCCCCGCCGCTGACGCGGCGGGGCATTCAGGTGACTTCACGTCTCCTGACCGTCGGCCGGTGAGCAGTGGAAGACACCCGGCGGCTGTCGCCCACCGGGTGCCCTACTCCCGCCACCAGCTGACCGCCTAGCTACGGCGCGGATGCCGCCCGTCGTCGCGGTCGTCATCGTTACCGTAGTCATCGGCGTAATCGGCATACCGATCGGCCAGCTCGTCGTTTGAGTCATAAGCGTCGTCGTCGTTGTGGTTGGAGCCGTGGTTGACTCCCAGCTCCTCGCGAAGACGATCAAGATCGGTGCCGCCACTGTTGTACTTCAACTGGCGAGCAACCTTCACCTGCTTGGCCTTGGCTCGGCCGCGCCCCATCGGCTCGACCCCCTCATGCGGGGCCGTGCCCGACCCCTCGTCGCTAACGCACCACGCACTGACGCCACCTGACTTACGGCGTCAGCTCCTCGTTCGCCTATTACCGTACCTGTTTTGCGCCCAGCTCGGTACGCCGGATGGGCGTGGGCCGTCAGCGGCCCAACCAAATAGCCCTAATCCGCCCGACTTCCGACATTCTGCGCTCCGCTAGCCTATCGGCTGCGACGGCCGGAGGTACCCCCTCCTCGTCGGCCATCCGGAAAATCTTGAGAGTCATATCGAAGATCTGTGCCGCTTTTGCCTGGGCTCGTTCCATCTTGAACCCTTCGATCTCGTCGGACACCTGGATCACGCCGCCGGAGTTGACGACGTAGTCCGGAGCGTAGAGGATGCCCCGCTCCGCGAGCTGCTTCTCCACGCCGGGATGGGCGAGCTGGTTGTTGGCGCCACCGCAGACGATCCGGGCGCGGAGCGCGGCCACGGTCGCGTCGTCGAGGGAGCCGCCCAGGGCGCAGGGCGCGAAGACGTCGATGTCCTGCGCGACCATCTCGGCCCGCCCGGCCACCACCTCCACCTGCGGGTGGCGCCGCCGTACGCGCTCGATCGCCTGCTCGCCGACGTCGCAGACCACGACCTCGGCGCCGTCCTCGATCAGGTGGCCGACCAGGCGGTGGCCCACCTTGCCGACGCCCTCGACGCCGACCCGCCGGCCGCGCAGCGTCGGCGTGCCGTAGGTGTGCTCGGCGGCGGCGCGCATGCCCTGGAAGACGCCGAAGGCGGTGAGGATGGAGGAGTCGCCCGCCCCGCCGTGCGCGACCGTGCGCCCGGTGACGAAGGGCGTCTCGCGGGCGACGAGGTCCATGTCCTCGCTGTAGGTGCCCACGTCGCAGGCGGTGTAGTAGCGACCGCCGAGCGACTGCACGAAGCGGCCGTAGGCGCGTAGCAGGGCCTCGCTCTTGTCCCTGTCGGGATCGCCGATGATGACGGCCTTGCCGCCACCGAGGTCGAGGCCGGCCAGCGCGTTCTTGTAGGCCATCGCGCGTGAGAGATTGAGCACATCGGCGAGGGCCGCCTGCTCGTCCTCGTAGGGATAGAACCTCGTGCCGCCGAGGGCGGGGCCGAGGGCGGTGTTGTAGATGGCGATGATGGCCCGGAGGCCGCTGCGCTCGTCGGCGCAGAACACCACCTGCTCGTGCGATACCTGGGCATTGCCGGGCCCTGTGTCCTTGTGGGACAGCCCGAAGACGTCGGTCACTGTGGTGACTCCCGGTCCGGTCCGCCGCCCCGTCGCGGCGGAGATCTGTCTCAGCGTATCGAGAAGGCGGGAACTTGAGACCGGACAACAGGGGGTGCTTCATGACACGATGCCTTCGTGCTGCCCTATGCCGCGTACCTTCGCGTCTACGAGCCGCTGAGCGCGTTCACCGAGTCCGATCGCAAGATGTGGGCCGCTTACGCTTCCTCCCGAGACCGGCCACGCCGCGCCACCGCCCTGCACGCGGAGCACGGCGAGTCGGTCCGCCGTCTGCTCAGCGTCCCCCCGACCCCCGCACCCGCCCAGGAGAGCCCCAACGCCTATCTACGCCGCGTTGAGGACGTCCTGTATGTCTGCCCATGGCAGAGCCGGTTGCGTTCGTGGCTGGCCTTCTCACGGCTTCGTGGCACCACACCGGTCAAGATGATGGACCGCTTCCTGCCCAAGGCGATCGTCGAGCAGACCGCCGACGACTTCGACCGGTTCAAGCAGCAGGGCGGCTCGGAGGCGCTGCGCACCTTCATCCACACCAGCACATGGCACGTTCCCACGGCGTGGTTCGTGCCCTTCGACGGCGCCGAGCGGTGGCTGGTGATCGACGACCCGGGCGGCGAGGGCCGCACCCCGGGCAGCGAGGGCACGGCCGGGGTGGCGAAGCCGCCGGCCGGCCAGGAGCCGGGCTCGACGACCACCACCCCGCCGCGCAACCTGCTCTACGTCACCTCGATGGCGCAGGCCCGCAGGCGGGTCGCGCGGGCGCTGTCGGTGATCCGCCGGCACGTCGGCGAGGTGGCCACGGCGAGCGAGGTCGAACAGGTGGGGCGGTGGCTGGAGGAGTTCCACCCGCACTCGCTGGTGGAGCTCGACTACGGCGGCCTCGTGCACCTCATGGACGACGAGACCCTGCGCTCGGACCAGTCGGTGGCCGAGCTGACGGCCGCTCTCACGGGTTTAGACACAGGTCAGGAAGAACTTGCCTTCGCCATGTACCAGAGGGTGATCCTCAGGTGGAAGTCGATACAGCTCCTGGAATCAGCCAACTGAGCCCCAAATCGTCGGTGTGACCTGCATCTGTTGGTCAGGTGGACCCCTCCCACGCTTCTGCGAACTGAGTAGTTTGCCGTTTTCACTGCGATACCACGAAACGTGTCGCTAGAATCACCGAGCGTGACATCACCACGTGGACATGGAGTTGGACCCCAGAAGGGCTCGCCAATCGCTCTACGTGGCTGTATGGTCACATCGGGTGATGCCGCATATGGCCTGGAAAGCCGCACGCGAAAGGCCATAAGGGGACATCCGTGACAAGCGCAGAAGCAGTCGCAGGATCGCTCGCCGGTCCACACGGAGGAGAGGCCGCACTAATGTCAGCTCGTACACCCGAGGCCGAGCCATTGCTCACGCCTGCAGAGGTCGCAACCATGTTCCGCGTCGACCCCAAGACGGTTACCAGGTGGGCCAAAGCGGGCAAGTTGACCTCCATTCGCACCCTGGGTGGTCACCGGCGCTACCGGGAAACCGAGGTTCGCGCCCTGCTCGCGGGCATTCCGCAGCAGCGCTCAGAGTGAAGCGAGAGTCGTCACGGACCTAGGGGGGGTCAGAGGCGCGCTCGCGTCATCTCCATCGATGTGAGCGCGCTCGTCAGATCCCAGGTAGCCGCCCGCAGCCATGGGCGCCTACGCTCCGTAGTCAACGGACGCTGGAAAGTGGCGTCGTTCACCCGGCGCCACCCGGCTCATGACTCCCCCTCATCCGTGTGCCTCCATATCCCCAACCGGTGGAGCGACCACCTGTTCGAGGGTGAGGCTCTTCAGCACCCGTGCCGCCTCCCGGTCGTGCCCGGCCGCGATCTCCAGCAGCGCCACCATCTGGTCCACCAGCACCCGCTCGACGACGGCACGCTCGACGTCACGGTGCTCCAGCCAGTCGAGCGCCGCGGTCTCGACCGACGCGATCCACGAGCGCAGCGTGATGCGCAGCAACGCGCCCGGCTCGGCCGCGCAGATCTGCCGCGAGACGAGCTGGTACAGCCGACGGCGCACGCCGTCGACGATCTCGCCCACCTCACCGGCCTGGCCGCCCCGCAACAGCGCGGCGAACCCCGTGGCGTGCTCCTCGACGAAGTCGAAGTACCGCCGCAGCCCCCCGGCCAGCTCGTCCAGCGGACGGCCGCCGTCCCGCAGGCACAGCGTCTCCTCAAGCCGGGCCGCCGCGCTTCTCAACGCCGCGGCGTAGAGCTCCTGCTTGCCGCCGAAGTAGTGGTAGACCAGCGCGCGCGACGCGCCCGCGGCGGAGGCGACGTCGTCGATCGACACCTCCTCGGCGTCGTGCCGGCTGAAGAGCTCCAGGGCCGCGGCCATCAGCTCCTCGCGCCGCCGGTCCACGCTGAGCCTGCGGCGGGCCGGCCGCGCGCCCGCGGGCCCGCCCGGCCCGGCGGCCTCGGATGTCCCACCCACATCCCGAGGCTATCCGAGGGCCCCCGGGGTAGCGGTCAGCACGGGATGGGGTAACGGAGGGCGGAAAACCCGGGTTCTCATACTGAGCCGTACCCTGTCCGGATCTCGATCGTTTGGTGTGGCAGGTGCCCATCCACGCATCGCGGGGAGACACATGTCAGGACCGCCCGTCAACACCACCGCCTCCCGGGTCAGGGAGGTAGCCGAGGCCGTCGCGACCGACGGTTTAGGCCCGCGCCCTCGGCCCACCATCCGTAACGTGGCCGAACGAGCCGGCGTCTCGAAATCGCTGGTCTCCCTGGTGCTGCGCGGCTCACCCCACGTGAGCGAACACCGCAGGCAGGCCGTGCTCCAGGCGGCCAGGGAGCTCGGCTACCGGCCGAACGCGGTGGCGCGCAGCCTCGTCGAAGGCAGGACCCACCTGGTCGGCGCCCTGGTGGCCAACCTGCACAACCCCTTCTACGCGGAGTTCCTCGACGGCCTGCAGGAGAGCCTGCACGGCGAAGGGCTCCGCCTGCTGATCGGCAACAGCCAGTGGGAACCCGCCCTGGAGGACGAGGCCGTCGAGGCGTTCCTCGAACTGCGGGTGGACGGGCTCGTGCTGCTGGGGATCGCGCCGGTCGGCGGAACCCTCATCGAGGCCACGTCCTACACGCCCACCGTCGTCGTCGGCGAGCCCGACACCGAGCTGCGCGGCGTCGACCTCGTGGTGGACGACGACCGGCTCGGCGCCCGCCTCGCGGTCGACCACCTCGTCCAGTTCGGCCACCGGCGCATCGCGCACATCGAGGGAGCGCGCTCGTCCTCTGCGCGGTTCCGCTGCGAGGGCTATCTGGTGGCGATGCGCCGGCACGCGCTGGCGCCGTACATCATGGTCGAGCACGGCGACTTCAGCGAGGAGGGCGGGCGGCGCGCCGCGCACGCGCTGCTCACCCGCGATCCGCGGCCCACCGCGATCTTCGCCGCCAACGACATGGTGGCCCTGGGCGTGCTCGCCGCAGCGAGCGAACTCGGCCTGCGGGTGCCCGAGGACCTCTCGGTGGCCGGCTACGACAACACCCACCTGTCGGCCGTCCACCACATCTCGCTCACCACGGTGGACCAGCCGCGCCGCGCGATGGGCCGGTCGGCCGCCGCGCTCCTCAGCGACCGGATCGGCGACCCGGGCAAGGCCGCGCGCACCCGCCAGGTCACCCCCAGGCTCGTGGCGCGGCGGAGCACGGGCCCGGTGATGCCCGGCTGACCGGGTGAACGAGGGCCTCTTCCGGCCCGGGGCAGGGGCCGCACCCCCGGCCCGCCGGGCGGCGGCGAGGGCCGCATCCTAGACAGCACCCCCAGGGATGCCCAAGAACGGGTCAATTCCCATCGTGGCGGCGGGCGGCCGGTGTTCACTCTGAGCCGTGAGGTCGGCCCCCGGCGGGCCGCCCCTTCCGGTTTCCCGAGGACCGGACCGCTCGCCTGTCACGGGGGCAGCGAGCCGGGGGCATCCCCGCCGGGCGAACGGCTCGTCTGACCGGGGGTAACACATGCGTGATCCAGAACTTGTGTCCTGTGCCCAGCGCGCGGCGGCCGAGCTCGAGCGGGCGTGGGCGAACTGGCGGTCCTCCCGGGGCAGGGAGGGCGAGGGCGGCGCGGAGTCCGTGGCCAGCTATGTGGCCCACTCCATCGATCACCCCTGGGGCCGCCCCCGGGTCGTCCTCGGCCTCGACGCCGAGGACGCGAGAGAGCTGGCGGCCCTGCTGCAGAAGCTCGAGGTGCGCGAGCGGGTCTGGGGATAACGGGTCCGGTCACGCCACCACGACGCGTATGTTGGAGGGCCAAGGGTTCGTCAAGGGGGGTTGAAGTGCGAAATCGAGCAGTTGTCACAGGGGTCCTCGCCCTGTGCGGCATGGCCGTCGTGGGCTGCGGCGCCGCGGCCGGCGGCACGAGCGCACCCGCCCTCCCCCAGCCCAGCCCGGCCGGCGGCGCGGTGGCCGAAGGCGCCATAGGGACCGCGGCCGCCGCCACGGAGGCGGCGCCGCGGGCCGGCACCTCGGCGTCCGCGTCAGCCCCCGCCGAGCCGCTGGCCGGCAAGGTCATCGCGATCGACCCCGGCCACAACGGCGGCAACTACAGGGACCCGGGTTACATCAACCGCCAGGTCGACGTGCTCACCGAGCACAAGGCGTGCGACACCACCGGCACCGCGACCCGCAGCGGCTACACCGAGGCGGCCTTCAACTGGGACGTCTCGAAGCGGCTGGTGAAGATCCTGGAGGCCAGGGGCGCCAAGGTGAAGCTCACCCGGACCGGCAACACCGGCGTCGGCCCGTGCATCACCCAGCGGGCCGCGATCGGCAACAAGGCGAAGGCCGACGCGGCGCTGTCGGTGCACGCCGACGGCGCCCCCTCGGGCGACCACGGGTTCCACGTGATCATGCCCAAGAAGATCGACGGCCCGGTCGATCCGGTGGTGGGCGCCTCCCGCAAGCTCGGCGTCGCCATCCGCGACGCCTTCCGCTCCGGCACCGGCCTGCCCTACTCCACCTACATCGGCAGCAAGGCCCTCGACTACCGCGACGACCTGGGCGGGCTCAACCTGTCCACCGTCCCGAAGGTCTTCGTGGAGTGCGGCAACATGGCCAATCCCGGTGACGCCGCCAAGTTCAGGAGCCCGGCGTTCCGCCAGAAGATCGCCCAGGCCCTGGCCGACGGCCTGCAGAACTACCTCACCTGACCTCCGGCGCGGCCGTGGCAGGATCGGATGGCATGAGCGATCTCCTGCCCCGGCCCAGATCCTTCGAGCCCGCGACGGGCACCTTCGAGCTGGCGCCGGGCGCGTCCGTGTCGGGGCCGCCCGCGCTGGTGGACGGCGTGCGCACCGCGCTTCCCGTCCTCGACCTGCGGGTGGCCGGCGAAGGCGCGATCACGGTCCGGCACGAGCCCGGCCTCGGCGCGGAGTCCTACACGCTGACCGTCACCGGCGACGGGATCACCGTCGCCGCGGGCGACCGGGCCGGGGCGTTCTACGCCGCGCAGACGCTGCGCCAGCTCCTCGGCCCGGCGGCCTACCGGGCCGTGGCCCCCGAAGGCTCGTTCACCGTCCCGGCGGGCCGGGTGAGCGACGCGCCGCGGTTCGGCTGGCGGGGCGCGATGGTCGACGTGGCCCGGCACTTCCTGCCCAAGCGGGAGCTGTTCCGGATGGTCGACGTCATGGCGGCGCACAAACTTAACCGGCTGCACCTGCATCTCGTCGACGACCAGGGCTGGCGGGTGGAGAGCCCGGCCTTCCCCCGGCTGCACGAGGTGGCCTCGCACCGGCCGCGGACGATCGCCTCCCACTACGGCGAGGAGCCCGTCTTCGACGAGGTGCCGCACGGCGGCCACTACACGCTCGCCGACCTCGCCGAGATCGCCGCCTACGCGCGGGCCCGGGCGGTCACCGTCGTGCCGGAGATCGACGTGCCGGGCCACGCCTCGGCGATCCTCGCGGCCTACCCGGAGTACGGCGTTAATCCGGCGCAGGAGATCGCCGTACTGGACCGGTGGGGCATCTCGCCCGCCCTGCTGTCCCCGTTGCCGCCGACCGTGGAGTTCCTGACCACGGTGTTCGAGGAGCTGCTCGGCGCCCTGGGCGGCGCGCCCTACGTGCACATCGGCGGGGACGAGTGCGTGCTGGACGGGTGGGCGGTGTCGGCCGAGATCACCGCCTACCAGGCGTCCCTGGGTCTCGGGACGCCCGGCGACCTGCACGCGTGGTTCCTGCGCGGCCTGGCGGACGTGCTGGCCGAGCGGGGCAGCCGGGCGGTGGTGTGGGACGAGGCGTTCGTCAGCGGCACGCTGCGGCAGGACACCGTCGTGATGCCCTGGCGCGGCATGGCGGTGGCCCGCCGGGCGGCGGCGGCCGGGCACGACGTCGTCATGACGCCGGTCTTCCCGCTGTACTTCGACTACGCCGAGGCGGCCTCGGCGGATGAGCCGCTGGCGATCGGTGAGGCGATCACCGTGGACGACGTCGCGGCGTTCGACCCGGCGCCGGGGTCGTGGGAGCCGGCGGAGTCGGCGCGGGTGATCGGCGCGCAGTTCCAGTTGTGGAGCGAGCGCATCCCGGACGCACGGGCGCTGGACTACCGGGCCTGGCCGCGCGGCTGCGCGCTGGCCGAGGTGGCCTGGGCGGGGCCGGGGCCGATCGGTGACCGGCTACCGGGCCACCTCGCCCGGCTCGACGCGATGGGGGTCGAGTACCGCCCGCTCGCGGGGCCGCACCCCTGGCAGCGGGGCGGCGCCGGGCGGCGGGGGCACCGGCCCGGTGCCGTCGAGATCGGCGCGGTCATGGACCGGCTGGACCGGATGACCCTCAGCGCCGACTCCACCCACAGCAGCCTTTGACCGGTTCTCAGGCGACCTGGTAACCGGCCTCCTGGACGGCGGCGCGCACCGCGCCGTCGTCCACCTGGGTGTCGCTGGTGACCTCGACCCGGCCGGTGGCGAGGTCGACCTCGACGGCGGTGACGCCGGGGACCTCGCCCACCTCCTCCTTGACCGAGGCGACGCAGTGGCCGCAGGTCATGCCGGTGACGGTGTACGTGGCGGTGCTCATGGGCCCTCCTTATGACGAACTGGTACCCCCTAAGGGTATATCGTCACGCGGTGCGGCCGACGACCTCCGCCACCGAGGAGGCGCCGTGCCTGCGCAGCCGCCGGGCGAGCTGCCGGTGGATGCGCGACGCCCAGAACGGCCCGCCGTAGATCAGCCCGGTGTATCCCTGGACCAGGGTGGCCCCGGCGAGCAGCCGCTCCCACACGTCGTCCACGTCTTCGACGCCGCCCACGGACACCAGGGTGAGCCGGTCGCCGACGCGGGACCGTAGCCGGCGCAGGACCTCCAGGGACCGGGTCTTGAGCGGGCGCCCGGACAGGCCGCCGGTCTCGGTGGAGGTGACGCCGGGGCGGCCGATCGTGGTGTTGGTGGCGATGACGCCGTCCAGGCCGAGCTCCAGCGCGAGGTCGGCGATCGCGTCGATGTCGTCGTCGGCGAGGTCGGGGGCGATCTTCACGAGCAGCGGGGTACGCCGCGTCGTGCCGTCCGCCACCTGCTTGACCGCCTGGAGCAGCGGACGGAGCAGCTCGACGGCCTGGAGATCGCGCAGGCCGGGCGTGTTGGGCGAGCTGACGTTGACCACGAGGTAGTCGGCGAGCGGCGCCAGCTCCTTGGCGCTGGCGACGTAGTCGGCCACGGCCTCCGCCTCGGGGACGACCTTGGTCTTGCCGATGTTCACCCCGACCACCACCGGCAGGGCGCGCGGCCTGCGCAGCCGCCGGGCCGCGGCCTGCGCCCCGGCGTTGTTGAAGCCCATCCTGTTGATGATCGCGCGTTCCCCGGTCAGGCGGAACAGCCGGGGGCGCGGGTTGCCCGGCTGCCCGTGGGCGGTGATCGTGCCCACCTCGACGTGGCCGAACCCGAGCGCGCCGAGCCCCTGCACGCAGGCGGCGTCCTTGTCGAAGCCGGCGGCCAGCCCGAGCGGCCCGGGGAAGTGCACGCCGAACGCCCTGACCCGAAGCGCCGGGTCGCGCGGCGCGAGCGCCCGGTGCAGCAGCCGCCGCACCACCGGCAGGATCGAGAGCAGGCGCAGGGCCCTGATCGTCAGATGATGGACGTCCTCGGCGTCGAACCGCGCCAGGACCAGCGTGAACAGGAAGCGATACATCAGCGCTCAGATTACCGGTCCCCCCGGCGCCCGCCCGGCGGACCCGGCACGCGGGGCGTCGCCGCGGCGAGAAAGCGGCGGAAAGCCGCCGACGCCGGTCTCCGCGCCCGAAAACTCCGCGGCCGGGGTTGCGTTTCCCGGCGACGGCTCAGGAGGTGGGGACGCCCCACGTCGTCAGGGGCGAGGGCGACCCGTGTTGCCGGGGGCGAGGACGACCCGTGGCGTCAGGGGGCGAGGACGACCCAGACGAGTTTGCCGCGGCCATGGTCCAGCATGCAGCCCCACGCGGAGCTCATGGCCTGGACGAGCTGGAGGCCGCGTCCGGACTCGGCGAAGCAGTCCTCCGCGCCGACGACGGGAAGCGAGGAGCCGGAGTCGGTCACCGCGCACGCCAGCCGGGAGCCGTCGCGGAGCAGGTAGACGCCGATCCGCCCGCCGACGTGCCGCATCGCGTTGGTGACGAGCTCGGAGATGATGAGCTGGGCGTCGAAGGTATGGTCCTGCGCGTCCCACTCCGTCAGGGTGGCACAGGTGAAGTCCCGGGCGATCGCGGCCGAGGCCGGGTCTCCGGTGTCCAGCTCGGGCAGTACGGCCTGGCGATCGTCGACCAGGGCCGTGAGCAACCAGCCTGGAGGTGGGTCCCCCGTCGCGGCTTGCCGTCGTGCTACGGGTGTCGTCATCAAGTCCCCAGAACGATCGGATGGTGCACACAGGCAGGCAAGTCGTTTCCATGCCATCTTTCCCGCGCGTCAATTCCGATGCAAGTACATCGCTTCCGTACCGATGCAAGAGCTATTCGACCGTTACGTCTGCATGTGCTCATGCATGTGCGAGTCCTGTACGTTCGTGATCAGACATGTCAAACTAGTTGATTATTCATCCAGCCCCCGGAGCGAACAGGTGAGTGTAGAACGTGCGGAACCAGGACCGATACCCCTCTTAACCAACGCCGGTTATCCCCGGACCGGCGGCCCCACCATCCTCCGGATGCTGCTCGGCACCCAGCTCCGCAGGCTGCGCACCCTCAGAGGCATCTCCCGCGAAGACGCCGGCCATTCGATCCGCGCCTCGCACGCCAAGATCAGCCGCCTGGAGCTGGGCCGGGTGAGCTTCAAGGAACGTGACGTCGCCGACCTGCTGACCCTCTACGGCGTCGTCGCCGAGGAGGAGCGGGCTCCGCTGCTCGCGCTGGCCCGGCAGGCGAACACGCCGGGCTGGTGGCACAAGTACAGCGACCTGCTGCCGAACTGGTTCGAGGTCTACGTGGGCCTGGAGGAGGCGGCCACCACCATCCGGTCGTACGAGATCCAGTTCGTGCCGGGGCTGTTGCAGAGCGAGGACTACGCCCGCTCGGTGATCATGCTGGCGCACACCACGGCACCGGCCGAGGAACTGGACCGCCGGACCTCGCTGAGGATGCAGCGGCAGACCCGGCTCACCCAGGATCAGCCGCCCATGATCTGGGCCGTGCTGGACGAGGCCGTGCTGCGGCGTCCCATCGGCGGCAGGAGCGTGATGCGCGGCCAGATCGAGCACCTGCTGGAGCTGACCCGGTTGCCCAATGTGACCGTGCAGATCGTGCCGTTCGAGCGCGGCGGCCACGCGGCGGCCGGTGGGCCGTTCTCCATTCTGCGCTTCGCCGAGCCCGAGCTGCCTGACGTCATCTACATGGAGCAGTTGGAAAGCGCCCTCTATCTGGACAAGCGCGAGGAGACCGACCGTTACATGCAGGTGATGGACCGGCTGTGCGTGCAGGCCGACTCGGTCTCCGCCAGCAGGCGGTTCCTGAAGGAGCTGCTTGACGAGCTCTGACCCGTGCTGCGTGCGATGTTCCTTCCGTCACACCAGCCCCACAATCCCCCGGTATGCCGGATCTTTGATCGTTCCATGCCGTATCTTGCGGTTTGCAAGGCCAAATGCACGTGCATCCGCACGTCCATATGATCTCCCGGGGAGCGCAGCATGGAGCAGATCATCAACGGCATCGCCGCCGACAGGCTCACGGTGACGTGGCGGAAGAGCCGCTTCAGCAATCCGAACGGCAACTGCGTCGAGGTCGCGGCCCTGCCCCACGGCGAGGTGGCGCTGCGCAACTCCCGCCACCCCGACGGCCCCGCGCTGGTCTACACGGCGGCCGAGATCAACGCCTTCATCCTGGGCGCCAAGGACGGCGAGTTCGACGACCTGATCACCTGAACCGGCCCGTCCCCCTGCCCCTCACCGGACGGCGACCGGATCGCCCACCCGCAGCGTGCCCGGCCGGCGCGGCACCAGCCGGATGCCGAACCAGGTCTTCCCGTCCCACCTGCGATGCCTCGCCAGGGTGCGGAGCGGCTCCTTGCCCCGGTCCCGGCTGACGGGATCGATCGTGGTCATGGCGCACCGGTCGCAGCGTTCCGAGACCCGGTAGTCGATCTCGCCGATCCGCACCAGCCGCCACCCGTCCTCGGCGTACGGCTCCGCGCCGCCGACCACCACGCTCGGCCGGAAGCGCGCCGGGTCCAGCGGGCCCGGCGGCTCCTCCCCGCGTTCCGCCGCGCCTTCGGCGATCCAGCGGTCGAGCAGGTCGAGCGAGGAGGCGGAGATCAGGTGCAGCGGCGCGTCCCAGGCGAAGCTCACCACCTCGCCCGGCCGGCCGCCGTGCGCCGGGTCGATCGACCGGCGGGCGGGGTCGTCCAGCCAGACGAGCCTGGCCGGGCGGCCCAGGAGGCGGGTGAACCAGTCGTGCGCCGGGTCGCCGGCCGGTACCGCCCGCTCCAGACCGCTGAACCCGACCGGGACGTGCCCGCCGCCCGCCGGGACGGGGATCTCCAGCTCCGGCAGCCCGGGGGCGGCCACCAGCAGACCGCCGTCCACCACCCCGCCGGGCGCGCGGGCGGCGGTCACCGGTCCGCCGGGCGGGTGAGCGGCGGTCAGCGGTCCGCCAGGTGGGTGGGCGACGGTCAGCGGTCCGCGAGGCAGGTGGGTGGCGGTCACCGCGAGCATCCGTGGCCAGTCGGCCGCCGTCAGTGGGGCGCCCCGCTCGTCGATCACCGCCCACCGGCGGTCGCCGCGCAGCCCCCAGGGTTCGACCACCGCCTCGTCCACCGGCCACCCGGCAGCCGACTTGAGCGGATATGTGCGGATGTCGGTGATGTGCATGGCATCAGCCTGCCCCGCGGGCACCGCCGTCGCCATAGCCTCGTCACCGGCCGGGCACGACCTCGGCACGGCGGCGGCCCCACGGCGGAGGCGATCCGGTGGGCGTCGTGCATCGTCGCCGGCGTGTTGCCCGGCCGCCGGCGAGCGGGCGTAAAACCCATATAGCCAGCCATTCCGCTGGTATTTCCACCGGCGAATTCCGCACCCGCCATTTCCCGGACCGCCGGATGAATAAGGCGCTCACATATTGATCATGTGTCCGGCCAGGCCGTGGATCGCCTCCTTGACCGCCTCGCCGAGGGTGGGGTGCGCGTGCACATTCCTGGCGACCTCGTTGACCGTGAGGTCCCACTGCTGGGCGAGGGTCAGCTCGGGGAGCAGCTCGGTGACCTCCGGGCCGATGAGGTGGGCGCCGAGCAGCTCGCCGTACTTCGCGTCGCTGAGGATCTTGACGAAGCCCACCGGGTCGCCGAGGCCGTGCGCCTTGGCGTTCGCGGTGAAGGGGAACTTGACGACCTTCACGTCGAAGCCCTTCTCCCGCGCCTGCGCCTCGGTGTAGCCGAAGCTGGCCACCTGCGGCTGGCAGTAGGTCGCCCGCGGGATCATCACGTAGTCGAGCTCCATCGTCTCCTCGTCGGCGATGGTCTCGGCGGCGATGATGCCCATCGACTCGGCCGCGTGCGCCAGCATGAGCTTGGCCGTCACGTCACCGATCGCGAAGATGTGCGGCACGTTCGTACGGCACCGCCCGTCCACGTCGATCGCGCCCCGCTCGGTCAGCCGGACGCCGGTCTTGTCCAGGCCGTAGCCCTCGACCCGCGGCTGGAAGCCGATCGCCTGGAGTACCTTGTCGGCGTCCAGGGTCTGCTTCTCGCCGTTCCTGGACACGGTGACGCGGACCTTGTCCCCGGAGTCGTCGATCGACTCGACCCGGGTGGAGGTCAGGACCTCGATCCCCAGCCGCTTGTACCGGCGGGCCAGCTCGGCGGAGACCTCCTCGTCCTCCAGCGGCACCAGGCGGTCCAGGAACTCCACGATCGTCACCTTGACGCCGTAGTTGTGCAGCACGTAGGCGAACTCCACGCCGATCGCGCCCGCCCCGGCGATGACGATGCTCTCGGGGAGCTCGTCGCTGAGGATCTGCTCCTCGTAGGTCACGACCCGCTCGCTCAGCGAGGTGCCCGGCAGCAGCCTGGTGGTCGCGCCGGCCGCGATGATGCAGTGGTCGAAGGTGACCGTCTCCGTGCCGCCGTCGCTTCTGGCCACCTGGAGGGTGTTCGCGTCGGTGAACGTGCCCCGGCCGTCGTACTCGGTGATCTTGTTCTTCTTCATCAGGAAGTGGACGCCCTTGACCCGGCCGTCCGCGACCTTGCGGCTGCGCCTGAACGCCTCGCCGTAGTCGAAGGTGACCTTGCCCTCCACCTGGATGCCGAAGGTCTTGGCCTCCTGGGTGAACAGGTGGGCGAGCTCCGCGTTGCGCAGCAGCGCCTTGGACGGGATGCAGCCCACGTTGAGGCACACCCCACCCCAGTAACGCTCCTCGACGACGGCCACGCTCATCCCGAGCTGCGCCGCGCGTACCGCCGCCGTGTACCCGCCGGGACCCGCGCCCAGCACCACCACGTCATAGTGACTGCTCATGAACCGGACCATATGCGCCATCGGTCCCTGATGCCGCATCGGGTCCCGCGTTCAGAAATCGAAGCACTCAAGGTGGATCCGGCGGCTCGGCACGCCCGCCCGGCGCAGCGCGTGCCGGGCCGCGGTCGTCATCCCGCTCGGCCCGCACAGGTAGACGTCGTAGCCGGGCAGCCCGGGGATCAGGGTGCGCAGATGACGTCCGGTGAGGGGCACGGAACGACCGTTGGTCGAGCCGTAGAGGTCGTCCACGGTGTAGTGGATCGTGGCTCCGCGCACGGCGGCGATGTGGTCCAGTTCCCGGCGGAGCACCAGGTCCTCGTCCCTGCGGGCCATGTAGACGAGGGTCACCTCGCCGGGCAGCGTCTCGAAGAGCGTGCGCAGCGGGCTGATGCCCACCCCGCCGCCGATCAGCAGCACCTTGCGCCCGCGCTGCCGGGCCGCGGTGAGGGCGCCGTACGGTCCCTCCGCCCAGACCCGGGTCCCCGGGCGCAGCCGGCCGAGGGCGCGGCTGTGGTCGCCGACCCCCTTCACCGTGATGCGCAGGAACCGCGGGTTGGCGGGCGCGGAGAGCGAGTAGGGGTTGGCCGTCCACCACATCCCGGGGGCCAGGAACCGCCAGCGGAAGAACTGCCCGGGTTCGGCGCGCAGCTCGTCCAGGTGCTCGCCGGTCAGGTAGACCGAGACGACGGCGGGTGATTCGAGCTGGATGTGCGCCACGCGCAGCCGGTGCCGCAGCGCCCGCCGTACCGGGGTGAGGAAGCGGTGCCAGAGCAGGGCGGCGCAGGCGGAGAGGTACAGGGCGCGCCAGAGCAGGCGCATGAGCGGGCTGTCCTCGAAGTCGGGGCCGGTGAGCTGGTGGGCGAAGGCGAGGAAGACCGCGGCGTAGGTCGCGAAGTGCAGGTAGTGCCAGATCTCGTAGCTCAGCCTGCGCCGCGCCTCGCGGACCGAGACGATCGCGACGCCGACGAGCAGCGCCGTGCCGGCGACGGCCTCGGGCATCCCGGGGCCGTCCACGACGAGGCGGATGGTCCCCTCGACCGCCCCGGCGCCCTCGCGGGCGACATGCGCCGCCGTGGCGCACACCAGGTGGACGAGGGTCAGGACGATCGTGTACCGGCCGCCGGCCGCGTGCCAGCGGGCCAGCCGGTCGGTGCCGATCCCCCGGTCCAGCGCCGGGATCCGGGCCACGAGCACGAGCAGCACGGCGCACGCGTACCCGGCGAGCAGCCCGGTCAGCCGTCCCGTCCAGCCGAACCAGTCGGCGGGCCCGGCCAGGGAGCCCAGGCCGGTCCAGCAGCCCGTGGTCGCGAGCGCCGCGCCCGCGTGGACGGCGGCGAGCACCAGGCGCGGGTTCGCCTGCGCCCGCGCGGGCGTCCGCCGCGGCTCGTCGCGCCGCCGCCGTCCTGCCGCCGCCGCCGCGTGGCGCCGGGCGTGCGGGGTCGGCGCGGCGGCGGAGCCGGAGACGCGTACGGCGTGCTGGCGGTCGGCGGTGCGCACGTTACCTCTCGATCAGCGGGCCGTACCGGCGGGCGTCCGCGAAGGCGGTCCGGCCGGGTCCGAGGTGAGCTGGGCGAGTTCCCCGGCGCGGGCCCTGCCCATGGCGGCGGCGAACGCCTTGGTGTCCCGGTCGGCGCCCGAGCCCTTCTCGCCCTCGGCCACCAGGACCGACTGCCGCAGGTATTCGCCGATGTGCTCGGTGAAGAACCGGTCGAAGCCGGCGCCCTCGGCCCGTTCGCCGTCCGCCAGCTCGGCGGGGGTCACCATGCCCGGCATGTTGTGCCCCTCGTGCACGTTGACGCCGGGCGTGCCGCTGCGCCGCAGCAGGTCCCGCAACGTGCGGAGCTGGGCGCGGTGCTCCACGCCCATCCGCGCGGCGAGCCCGAGCAGCCGGGGATCGGTGGTCCTGCCGCGCGCCGCGTCCAGCACGGGCAGCGCCTGCTCGGTCATCGGGATGAGCAGTTGCAGCCAGGCGACGTCGGTGGCGTTGAAGGTCGCCGCCGCGCCGGACGCCGTGACGACCGGCGTGACGGCGGGCTGGGCCACGGCCAGGTGGTCGGCGGCCGAGTGCGTCGGCTGGGCCGCGACGCATCGTGCCACCAGTAGCAGGGAGAGTACGGCGAGCACCGGCGCGCCCACAGTGGCCGCTTTCATGTCGTCCCCTTCCGACGGGGCGCGGGGCGAGGCCCGGCATCACACCGGGCCTCGCCGCGCGGGGTCTTACGAGCAGGTCACCGCCGGGAGGCGGGCCGGGTCACGGGGTGCCGTCGGCGCCGCACTTGACCTTCGGGCGGATGCAGTCGCGGATCCGCCGCTCCAGCTCTCCGGTCGGCCAGGCGTTGAAGAAGTCGCCGTGCATCGTGTAACCCGGGCCGGAGGCGAGTTTGAAGTCGGCCGGGTTGCCGTTGAGGGTGTACCGCAGCACCATGCGCAGCTTCGGCACCACGACCGGGTGCGTGGCCGGGCAGGCGTTGCCCACCGGGTAGGACATGTGGCTCTTGTGGTCGGCGGAGTCCAGGTTCTTGCCGTCCCAGCAGTGCGGGAAGTCCAGGTAGGTCTCCAGCTTCGTGCCCGCCGGGCAGGTCACGAAGTTCTTGGACGCGCCGACCTGGCCGGCGTGCAGGCACGACCAGCGCGCGCTGCTGGTGCTGTCCGGGCCGGTGGCCTTGGCGTTGCCGGCCACGACCCGCAGCCCCTGCGGGAAGGCCCGGGTCTGCGCGGCGAGCTCGTCGCGGACGCCCTCACCCAGGTAGTAGAACGTGGCGCTGCTGGGCGCGACCTCCTTGGCGCCGTCGTAGAGGGTCGGCACCCAGTAGGAGGACAGGTCGATCTTCGGGTCGCAGGTGCTGTCGCCCTGGAGCAGGCTCGCCAGGTTGGTCTTGGCGTCGGTGGTGTCGTTGCCGAAGAAGTCGTGCATGTGCGAGGCGCCCGACAGTCCCGGCAGCACGATCGGGTCGTCGGCCAGGCGGTGCGAGAACTCACACTCGGCCAGGAACTCCGCCACCCGCACCGCGCCCGCGGGCACCGGGCCCTTGGGCAGGCCGTCATCCGGCGTGGTCGGCGGGGTCGTCCTCGTCGAGGTGGCGGTCGGGGTGACGGTCGGCTTGGGGGTGGCGGTCGGCTTGGGGGTGCTGGTCGGCGGGGTGCTCGGCTTGGGGGTGGTGGTCGGCTTCGGGGAGCCGGTGGGCTTGGGGGTGGTGCTCGGCTGCGAGGTCGGCGTGGGCTCGGGCGTCGTGGCGCCCGCCTTGCCGAACACCTGGAACTCGAACAGGGACACGCCGTACTGCCCGGCCCGCTTCGTCGCGTACAGCCGGACGAACCGCCCGTTGCCCGACACGTTGACCGTCTCCACACCGCCCTTGCCGGCCGTCGTCGAGTAGACGTTCTTCCACTGCGTGCCGTCGTCGGACGTCTGGATCCGGAACGCCTTGGCGTACGAGCGCTCCCAGTGCAGCACGACCTTCTTGATCGCGGTGGCCCTGCCCAGGTCCACCTGCAACCACTGCGGGTCGGCGAACCTGCTCGACCAGCGGGTGCTCGTGTCGCCGTCCACCGCCGCCGACGCGGACAGGTCGCCCCGCTCGGCCGAGGAGGCGGTGGCCGGACGGTCCTGCGACAGCGGGACCGCCGCCGCCGCGCTGGCGGGGACGGCTCCATTCGCCACGGAGGCGCCCACGACGACGGCGAGGACGCCCGCGAGCGCCAGACGGCGGGCTCGCGGCGCCGCCGCGGTGACACGCGGATTGCTGTGACTCATGAGTGATGAGGTCCTTCGCGGAAGGGAGTAGGGGTGGGAGCTCTCCGGCGTCCCGGACCGGCCGGGTCAGGTTCCACCGGCCGCCGCCGGGGGGCGACGCGGGAGTGACGGTGCCGCTCGGCGGTGTCGCCCGCGGTGCGGTCGCGGGCATGGCGCCGCGGGCCGGGGAGGGCCGGGACGGAATCACTGCCACCGCCGCGACCAGGTCGTTCACTCGCTCGTTCGGTCGCCTGGGGCGGGGCCGCCGTCCACCTCCGCACAGCCCGTCCGTACAGCATCGTCGGGTGCCTCTCCTGTCGTCGCGCCCAGCGCGGGACGCTTTCGCTCCTGTAACGGAGACCCGCAGGTGGGCCCGGGATAACGAAAACTTCGGACGACTTCTGAGGATTTTCGTTGTCCGTAACCGGGCACACCGGGTCTCCGCTTAGTGGAAGACTCACGAGCCACCCCTTATGGGCGGAATGCGCCCATGCTCGCCGCACACGGGCGCACGGGGTCACCGACAGCACGGGGTCACCGACAGAAAGCGGAGTGCGATGCCGGGAACCGGTAGGGGCGGACCTGACACGGCGGTGGTCACCGCCGCGCAAGACGGGGACCAGCGGGCCCTCGACGCCCTGGTGGCCGACTCCCTGCCACTCGTCTACAACATCGTCGGCCGGGCGCTCAACGGGCACACCGACGTGGACGACGTGGTCCAGGAGACGCTGCTCCGGGTCGTGCACGGACTGCACGGCCTGCGCGACCCCGAGGCGTACCGGTCCTGGCTGGTGGCCATCACCGTCCGCCAGGTGCGCGACCACGAGCAGGACCGGCGCACCACCCAGAACCGCAGGGAGAACCTCGACAGCGCCGACGAGATGGTCGACCCGGCCTCCGACTTCGCCGCGGTGACCATCCTCCGGCTCGGCCTCACCGACCAGCGGCGCGAGGTCGCCGAGGCCACCCGCTGGCTGGACCACGACGACCGGGCGCTGCTGTCCCTGTGGTGGCTGGAGGAGACCGGCGAACTGGGCCGGGCCGACCTGGCAAGCGCCCTCGGCCTGTCCGCCCGGCACGCCGCCGTGCGGGTGCAGCGGATGAAGGAGCAGATCCAGATCTCCCGCACCGTCGTGCGCGCGTTGCAGGCCGACCCCCGGTGCACCGACCTGCGCGCCATGACGTGGACCTGGGACGGCGTGCCCAGCCCGCTGTGGCGCAAGCGTTTCGCCCGGCACGTCCGCGACTGCCCGGTCTGCGGGCGGCGGACCGTCGGCATGCTGCCCATCGACCGGCTGCTCGGCGGGCTGCCGCTGCTGCCGCTGCCCGCGGGTTTCCTGTTCGACCACCTCTCTGCCGTCCCCGCCACCGCGCACGTCGCCGGGCACCTCCCGCTGGATCACGCCCTGGATCACGGCGTCTCCCAGGCGGCGCACGCCGCGCCGCCGCCGCGCGGCCTGTTCTCCTCGCTGACGAACCACCCGGTCGCCACCACGGCCGCCGCCGGGGTCGCGGTCGTCGTCGCCGGCGCCATCGTGACCGCCCAGCTCACCGGCCCGGCCGACCCGCCGCGCCGCGAGGCCGCCCCGCACATGGTCTCCACCGCGACCCCCGTCTCCACGCCCACCGCCAGCACCGCCCCCTCCCCGACCCCCACGCCCGCCCGCCGCACCGCCTCCCGCACGCCCGGGCCCGCCAGGAGCAGGCCCGTCACGGTCCCCGTGGCGTCGTCGGTCAAGAAGGGGGTGAGCGTGTGGAAGATGCCCGGGGTCAGCAAGGCCCTCGCGAAGTCCGGGGCGAGCTGGTACTACACGTGGTCCACCCGGCCGGACGGGATCGACGTCCCGGCGAGCGTCAAGTTCGTCCCGATGATCTGGGGGTCGGGCAGCGTCACAGAGGCGAACCTCGCCCAGGCCAGGCGCGCCGGGCCGTACCTGCTCGGGTTCAACGAGCCGGACATGCAGGCGCAGGCCAACATGTCCGTGGAGGAGGCGCTGGAGCTGTGGCCGCGGCTCATGGAGGCGGGCAAGGTGCTCGGCAGCCCCGGCGTGGCGTTCGGCGCGGACACGCCCGGCGGGTGGCTGGACCGGTTCATGAAGGGCGCGGCCGAGCGGGACTACCGGGTCGACTTCATCGCGCTGCACTGGTACGGCGCCGACTTCCGCACCGGGCCCGCGGTGAACCAGCTCAAGTCCTACATCCAGGCCGTGTACCAGCGTTACCGCAAGCCGATCTGGCTCACCGAGTACGCCCTGATCGACTTCTCCGACGGCACCCGCTACGCCAGTGACGCCCAGCAGGCGGCCTTCGTCACCGCCTCCGCCAAGATGCTCGCGTCACTCCCCTATGTGCGGCGCTACGCGTGGTTCGGCCTGCCCTCGGAGGACGGCAAGCCGGGCAGCGGCCTGTTCCGCGGCGACGGCGCGGCCACCCAGACCGGCCGGGCCTTCCAGCGGGCCCGTTGAGGTCTCCGGGTCCGCCGGAGACCGCCAGTACCCGGTGGCGCCGGGAGTAGGATCCGGCCTCATGTTGCGTTGTGCCGTACTCGATGACTACCAGGGTGTCGCGCTGGGCCTGGCCGACTGGTCGGCGGTGCGGGCGACGAGCTTCCGGGAGCACTTCGGCTCGCCGGACGACCTCGTCCGGGCGATCGTGGACCACGAGATCGTGGTGATCATGCGGGAGCGCACGCCGTTCCCCGCCGAGGTGTTCGCCCGGCTGCCGAACCTGCGGCTGCTCGTCACCACCGGCATGCGCAACGCCTCGGTCGATCTCGACGCGGCCAGGGCGCACGGCGTGACCGTGTGCGGCACGGCGGGCGGTTCGACCTCGACCGCCGAGCTGACCTGGGCGCTCATCCTCGGCCTGGCCCGGCACCTGCTGCCCGAGTCCGCCGCCATGCGGCAGGACGGCCCCTGGCAGCACACCGTCGGCATGGACCTGCACGGCAGCACCCTCGGCCTGCTCGGCCTCGGCCGGATCGGCGCGCAGATGGCCGCGCTCGGCCGCGCCTTCGGCATGGACGTCGTCGCGTGGAGCCGCAACCTCACCCCGGAGCGCACCGCCGAACTCGGCGTACGGCTGGCGCCGAGCCTGGACGCGCTGCTCGCCGAGTCCGACGTCGTGTCCGTCCACCTCGTGCTGGGTGAGCGCACCCGTGGCCTGATCGGCGAGCGCGAGCTGGGCCTGATGCGGCCGACGGCGTTCCTGGTGAACACCTCCCGCGGGCCCATCGTGGACGAGGCCGCCCTGGTGGCGGCGTTGCGGGCGGGCCGGATCGCCGGAGCGGGCCTCGACGTCTACGCGACCGAGCCGCTGCCGCCCGGCCACGAGCTGCGCACCCTGCCGAACGTGCTGGCGACCCCGCACCTCGGCTACGTGAGCGCGGCCAACTACCGGATCTTCTACCGGGAGGCCGTGGCGGACATCGAAGCCTTCCTCGCCGGGGAGCCGGTACGGGTGATCAGTTGACTCTTGGCCAGATCGTGCCGGAATGTCATATTGTGCGGGTACCTCGGGTCGCCGATACATAGGAGAACCCCTCGCGCATGGAGATCCTGGAGTTCACCCCGCAGCCCGAGCAGTACGCGTGGACGTTCGGCGGGACCGCGCCCACCCACCGGATCAAGCCGGGGACCGTGCTGCGGCTGTGGAGTGACGACGCGTTCGCCGGGCGGCTGCGCGACATCACCGACCTGGCCAGCTCCTCGCTGGACGCGCGCTACCTGAACCCGCAGACCGGCCCCTTCCACGTGGAGGGCGCCGAGCCCGGCGACACCCTGGCGCTGCACTTCGTGGACATGACGCCGGCCCGCTCGTGGGGCGCCTCGGCGACCATCCCGTTCTTCGGCGGCCTGACCAGTACGGACCGCACGGCGACGCTCCAGGATCCGCTGCCCGAGCGCACCTGGATCTACCAGGTGGACTCCCGGCGCGGCACCGTGACCTTCCAGGCGCGCAGCAGCGAGCTGAGCCTCGAACTGCCGATGGCGCCGATGCTCGGCACGGTGGGCGTCGCGCCGGCGTCCGGTGAGGTGCGCACCTCGCTCGTGCCGGACAAGTTCGGCGGCAACATGGACACCCCGGAGATGCGGCCCGGCGCCACCTGCTACCTCGGCGTCAACGTGGAGGGCGCGCTGTTCTCCATCGGCGACGGCCACTACCGCCAGGGCGAGGGCGAGTCGTGCGGCACCGCGGTGGAGGGCGCGATGCTCACCACCCTGGTGGTGGAGCTGATCAAGGGCGGCGCCCCGGCGTGGCCCCGGATCGAGAACGACGAGCACCTGATGGTGGTCGGGTCGAGCCGCCCGCTGGAGGACGCCTGGCGGGCCGGCCAGGTGGACATGGTGCTGTGGCTGAGCGAGCTGTTCGGGCTGGACCGGCTCGACGCCTACCAGTTGCTGAGCCAGATCAGCCAGGTGCCCCTCGCCAATGTCGTGGACACGAACTACAGCGTGGTGACCAAGGTCGCCAAGTCGCTGCTCCCGCCCGCCCAGGTGTACGGCGGCGTGCACCGCCACCTGCGGGAGACCGCCGCGCTCATCTCCGCGGGCTGACCCCCGGCACACACCACGCAAGGAGGACACTCGTGGACCTGCACCTGACCGGGCTGCGCGCCCTGGTGACCGGCGGCACCAAGGGAATCGGCCGGGCGATCGCCGAAGGGCTGGCGGCGGAGGGCGCGGCGGTGTCGCTGTGCGCCAGGACCGCCTCCGAGGTGGCCGCGACGGTCGAGGACCTCAGGGCGAAGGGCGCCACGGTCGTCGGCGCCGCGGTGGACGTCGGCGACGGCCCGGCGCTGAGCCGATGGGTCGCCGACAGCGCCACCGAGCTGGGCGGCGTGGACATCGTCGTGGCCAACGTGAGCGCCCTGGCCATCGGC
Source organism: Microtetraspora sp. NBRC 13810 (assembly GCF_030268685.1). Lineage (GTDB taxonomy): Bacteria > Actinomycetota > Actinomycetes > Streptosporangiales > Streptosporangiaceae > BSRQ01. The sequence goes on along the minus strand of NZ_BSRQ01000029.1, from coordinate 31,665 downwards.
GAGGGCGAGGAGTACTGGCGCAGGAGCTTCGACGTGGACATGCTGGGCACCGTCCGGCTGGTCGAGGCGGCGCTGCCGCTGCTGGAGAAGAGCACGGCGCCGGCCATCGTGACCGTGTCCAGCGTGTCCGGCCGGGAGATCGACTTCGCCGCGGGGCCGTACGGCACGTTCAAGGCGGCGATCGTGCACTACACGCAGGGTCTCGCCTACCAGCTCGCGGCCAAGGGGATCAGGGCCAACACGGTCTCGCCGGGCAACACCTACTTCCCCGGCGGGGTGTGGGAGACCATCGAGCGGGACAACCCGGAGCTGTACCGCCAGGCGCTGGCGCTGAACCCGACCGGGCGGATGGCCAGGCCGGAGGAGGTCGCCCGCGCGGTGGTGTTCCTGGCCAGCCCGGCGGCCAGCTTCGTCACCGGCACCAACCTCGTCGTCGACGGCGCGCTGACCCGCGGCGTGCAGTTCTGAGGTCCGGTTGACCGGTTCAGGGGAGCGAAGGCCCGACATCGTCTCAGGGGAGCGAAGGCCCGACATCGTCGCGGTACGGCACGGCGAGAGCACGGCCAACGTGGCCTACGGCGCCGCCGTGGCGGCCGGCCTGCCGGTCACCCTGCCCGGCCGCGACGCCGACGTGCCGCTGTCCCCACTGGGCCGGCGGCAGGCGGCCGCGCTGGGCCGCCGCCTCGCCCGCTACCGGCCGGACGCGGTCTGGTGCTCCCCCTACCTGCGCGCGCGGGAGACCTGGGAGATCGCGGCCGGCCACCTGGACGGCCCGCCGCCGCCCGTGCGCACGGACGACCGGCTGGGCGACCGGCGGACCGGGATCCTGGAGCTGATGACCCCGGCGGCCGTCGAGCGCACCCACCCGCTGGAGGCGCGGCGCCGGGCGGCCGAGGGGGAGTACGCCTACCGGCCGCCGGGCGGTGAGTCCTTCGGCGACATGGCGGACCGCCTGCGGCAGGTGGCGGACGTCCTCGGCGCGGGTGACGACCGGGTGCTGGTGGTCGCGCACGACGCGGTGGTGGCGCTGCTGCGGTTCCTGCTCGCGGGCGGCGAGTCGCCGGACGTCGCGCGGATCGCCGGGTACCAGCCGGTGCCGAACGCGTCGGTCTCCTCGTGGGTCCGGGGCGCCGGGCACCCCCGGCTGACGCAGTATGGCGACGTCAGCCACCTCTGACTGTCGCTTTTGTCTCGTTTTTTGGTGGTTTGCGGGGGTAGGTCGATCTTGTGTCGATCTCGGGGAGACCAATCATGAGCGACCACGAGCAACGGGGCACGAACGGGGGCATGTCGAGACGCGAGTTCTCCGCGCTGGGCGCCGCGGCCCTGGGCGGGGCGGCCCTCGCCCGGCACCTGAGCCCCGCCGCGCCCACCCCGGCCGGGAAGGCGGCCCCGGCCGGTTTCGTCCTCGGCCACGAGCAGTTCCGCACCCCGGACCTCGTCCGCTTCGCCGAACGGGCCGAGCGCGCCGGGTTCGGATACGTCTGGACGAGCGACCACGCCCACCCGTGGCAGGACAACGAAGGCCACGCCATGTTCCCGTGGCACACCCTGGCCCTCGTCGGCGACCACACCTCCCGTCTCACGTACGGCACCGGCGTCACCTGCCCGCTCTACCGGCACCACCCCTCCCAGGTGGCCCAGTCCTTCGCCTCGCTCGGCATCCTGACACCCGGCCGGGTGTTCCTCGGCGTCGGCACCGGCGAGGCGCTCAACGAGCAGGCCACCACCGGCCGGTTCGACCGCTATCCCGAACGGCACGACCGGCTGATCGAGGCCATCCAGCTCATCAGGCGTCTGTGGACCGGCGACCGGGTCACCTTCCACGGCAGGTACTACCAGACCGACCAGTACAAGCTGTACGACGTGCCCGCCCGGCCGGTGCCGATCTACGTCGCGGCCAGCGGCCCGAAGAGCGCCTACCTGGCCGGGCGGTACGGCGACGGCTGGGTCGTCCAGGCCGGGGACGTCACCGGCAGCCCCCGGCTGCACGACGAGTTCGCCAGGGGCGCGCGGGCCGCGGGGAAGAACCCGGACACCATGCCGAAACTGGCCGAGACCTGGGTCGTCGTGGGCGGCCGGGCCGAGGCCGAGCAGGCGGCCCGGAAGTGGCGGTTCACCGTGCACGGCTTCGGCGACCTGCTCTACCAGCCGAACCCGGTGACGATCCAGCGCATCGCCGAACAGCGTTGGCCGCTGCCGCGGGTGTACCGGGACTGGCCGCGCGGCACCGACCCGCAGACGCACATCAAGGCCCTGCAACGGCTGCTCGACGCCGGGGCCACGCCGTTCGTGCACACGGGCCAGGCGGACCAGCAGCGGGTGATCGACTTCTACGGCCGCGAAGTGCTGCCGCACCTGCACCGCTGACCGGTGCCCGCGGCCTACGAGCCGAGGTACCGCAGGACGGCGAGCACCCGGCGGCTGTAACCGGTCCCCGGACGCAGCTCCAGCTTCTCGAAGATCGCGTTGACGTGCTTCTCCACCGCGCTCTGCGAGATGTGCAGCCGCTCGGCGACCGCCTGGTTGGCGTACCCCTCAGCCATCGCGCCGAGGACGTCCCGTTCGCGCGGGGTGAGCCTGTTCAGCGGGTCCACCCGGGTCGTGCGGGCCAGCAACTGGCGGACCACCTCGGGGTCGAAGGCCGCTCCCCCGGCGCCCACGCGCTCCAGCGCCTCCAGGAACTCGCCGACCTGCATCACCCGGTCCTTCAGCAGGTAACCGACGCCTCCGGTGTCGCCGGTGAGGAGTTCGGTGGCATAGCGCTTCTCCACATACTGCGACAGCACCAGGACGCCCACGGCCGGCCGGCGTTCCCTGATGGCCAGCGCGGCCCGCAGGCCCTCGTCGGTGTGCGACGGCGGCATCCGCACGTCCACCACGGCCACGTCGGGCGGCGCGGCCTCCACCGCGGCCAGCAGCGCCGCCGCGTCGCCGACCGCCGCCGTCACCTCGTGACCCTCCTCGGCCAGCAGCCGGACCAGCCCCTCGCGCAGCAGCGTTGAGTCGTCGGCCAGCATCACCCGCATGGCAGCTCCGCGCTGACCACGGTCGGGCCGCCGGCCGGGCTGTGCACGCTGAACCGGCCGTCGAGCGCGGCCACCCTGCGGGCCAGGCCGGACAGCCCGCCGCCCGCCGGGTCGGCGCCGCCCACGCCGTCGTCGCTCACCCGCACCACGATCACCGGGCCCTTCCGCTCCTCGCTTCGCACGCTGACGTCGATCCGCTCCGCGCCCGCGTGCTTGGCGGCGTTGGTGACCGCCTCGCAGACCACGAAGTAGGCCGCCGTCTCCACCCGGCCCGGCGGCCGGTCCACGAGACCGTACCCGATCCGCACCGGCACCGCGGACCGTTCGGCGACCGCGGCGAGCGCGTCCTGGAGGCCGAGCGAGTCCAGCGCCGTCGGGTAGATCCGCCAGGCCACCTCGCGCAGGTCGCGCAGCACCTCGCGGGACTCCTCGTGGGCCTGTTCGAGCAGCTCGGAGTCGCCCTGCCGGCGCGCCCTGCCGAGCAGCATGCCGAGTGCGACCAGCCGTTGCTGCACCCCGTCGTGCAGGTCGCGTTCGATCCGCCGGCGTTCGGAGTCGACGGCGGCGACCACGCCCGCCCGGGTGGCGGCCAGCTCGGTGATCCGCCGCTCCAGCAGCTCCCTGGGACTCGGCCCGAGCACCCGCCTGGCCAGTTCCCTGTCCAGGCCCGCCACGCCGGCCACCCCGGTCAGGTTGAGATAGAGCAGCACCACGCCGGGCGCCAGCGCCCACAGCATCGTCCCGGTGCTCACGCCGCCGCCCGTGTCCTCGATGAACGCCCACGGGAACCCGGTCGTCCAGGCCAGCAGCATCGACAGCGCGGACGCGGCGCCGAGGGCCAGCAGACCGAGGACGGCGAGGCCGAGCAGCCCGACCGGCCAGCGCACCAGCAGGTACCGGATCGCGCGACCGCCGTCGTAGTCCGGCGCGTTCTCCCCGCCGAGGTAGGCCGCGATGCGGCGGCGCTGCCACTCGGCCAGCCGCCGCGCGGCGGCCCGCACCCGGCGCAGCACCCCGGCCCGACCGTCCGGCCACGCCAGCACCGGCAGCAGCGCCAGCCCGGCGGCGAGCAGCAGGCCCAGCTCGGCGAAGGCCCCCGCGCCGCCCAGCGCGAGCCCGGCCACCGTCCGCCCCCACCGCCGCAGGACCCCGCCCCGCTCCGGCCGGGCCCCTGCGCTCCCCGGCCTGTCGCCGGGTCCGGTCAGACCCGCTGCCGGGGTTCCCCGTGCCACTGCTCCTCGCTCTCCCGATCCGCCCGGTGCCGGCCGGACCTCCGCTCGCGGGTGAACCTCGTCACCACGAACCACACCACGGCCAGCACGCAGACGCCGAGCACGACCTTGGACAGGACGCCGACATACTGCTCCACCAGGCTCCAGTTCTCGCCCAGCAGGTAACCGGCCATCACGAAGACGGTGTTCCAGATGAGGCTACCCAGCGACGTGAACAGCAGGAACGTCCAGATCCGCATCCGCTCGACGCCCGCGGGAACCGAGATGAGGCTGCGGAAGATCGGGATCATCCGCCCGAAGAACACCGTCTTCACGCCGTGCCGGAGGAACCACCCCTCGGCCTTCTCAATGTCGTCGAGTTTCACCAGCGGCAGTTTCGCGGCCAGGGCGAGGGTGCGCTCGCGGCCGAGCAGGGCGCCGACTCCGTAGAGCGCCAGCGCGCCGACGACCGAGCCGACGGTGGTCCACAGCACCGCGCCCCACAGGCTGATGTCCCCCCGGCTCGCGGCGAACCCGGCCAGCGGCAGGATCACCTCGCTGGGCAGCGGCGGGAACAGGTTCTCCAGCGCGATCGCGATGCCCGCGCCGACCTCGCCCATCGTCTCCATCAAGCCGATCGCCCAACCGGCGATCCCGTCCAGTTCTACAGGTGCCATATGCATAGAGATCAAGGTAGAGACATCCGCTTGCGGGAAACATGAAGAATGCCATTTACGTTCGTGGCATTCGCCTCACTTCCGGGGTGCGGAAAACCACACCCCTTATCCGTGGAGGTCACTCAGGGGCGAGGTCGGGAGCACGATCCAGCCTTCGGTACGCGCGACGGCCGCCTGCTCGGGAGCCGGGCCGGTCACCTTTCCGAGGGCGGCGGCGCGGGCGGTGAGCGCGGCGACGACCGCGTCGGCGGCGTCGTCGGAGGCCCGGCAGAGCCGCTCGAAGTCGCCGAGATCCAGCCACGGAGCCGCCGCCTGGAGCCCGTCCACCACGCGTCCCAGCTCGGCGGCGTTGACCGCGCCCTTGTACCGCCGGGAGGGCAGCCCCCACCACTGGAGCGCGGCGGCGGGGTAGACCTCCACCACGACGCCGTCCCCGCCGCGGTCGACCGGCCGCCCGCGCGCCGCGAGCTCGGCGAGCAGCCCGGCGCAGCGCATCGCGGTGTGCCCGATCCGGTCGGCCGAGACGCTCAGCGGGATGCGCCCCGTCAGGTCGCGGACGACCTGGTCGGTGACCCGGAGGGCGAGGTTCCTGCGCCAGTCCCGCCCGGCGACGCCCCGCGCGGGCGGCACCACGTGCCCGGCCCGGTGGGCCACCACGAAGTCGACGAACCGGTCCGGCCAGCCGAGCGGGCAGTCCACGCCCGCCTTGTCCGCCGCCATGATCGCCTCGATGACGAGCTCGTCGCCGGCCATCACCTCGACCCGGCCCACCCGGGCCCCGTCCGCCGCCCAGTCGATCCACGCGACCGCCGTCCGCTCGGCCTCGGCCGCGAGATCCACGCCTACCGTGAGCACCCCCTCACGCTAGACCACGCCCCCGTGCGGCGAGCCGGGACTCATCGCGCGGGTTCGCCCACCGCGGTACCGCCGGTCGCGGGGCGGGACAGGTGGCGGCCGAGACGCTGGGCGGGGGCCTCGATCAGACGGTGGGTGAGATAGCAGAGGGGGATCAGGAGGAGGAAGAACGCCGCGAAGCCGGGGGCCAGGCGCAGGAGGAGGGGGTGCAGCAGGTAGAGGGAGAAGCTGATCACGCCCAGGTGGGTGAGCCAGCGCGGGAAGGACCGGTGGCGCAGCGTGTAGGCCGCCGCGAAGAAGGCGGCGGCGGCGAGCAGCGCGGGCGCCCAGCCCGGGTCGTCCTTGGCGAAGGCCCCGCAGGCCAGGACGGTCAGCACGGCGGCGACGGCGGTACGCCACCGGATCGCGCCCTGCTCGGCGCGGTACACCGCCGTGCCGGCGAACATCATGGCCAGGATGGTCAGCCCCTGCCACGGGCCGATCCGGCTGCCCAGCACCACCAGCGCCAGACCCAGCACACCGCCCGCCACGGCGGCAGCCGTACGCGCCCCGCCGCCGGCCCGCACCGAGATGACGACCAGCGCGACCGCCAGGAGGCCGAGGACGGCGGCGGCCAGGTCGGCGCCGCCGCCGATGACCGGGCGGGACACCAGGAGGCCGAGCGGCACGGCCGGCACCGCGAGCGCGATCGCGATCCCGGCCGACCGGTGCGCCTGCCGTACCGCGAACAGGCCGACGACCAGCAGGTAGAACGCCATCTCGTAGGAGAGCGTCCACATGACGTCGATGACGGCCGGCACGCCGAGAAGTTCCTGGAGCATCGTCACGTTGCCCAGGACGACGAGCGGCGGCGGGCGCTCGCCCAGCCCCGGGTGCAGGGTCATCGCGCCGGCCGCGGCGAGGAGGAGCGCCAGCGCGATCGCGGTGAGCAGCAGCGGGAGCAGCCGGAAGGCGCGGCCGATCCAGAAGGCCCGCAGGTCGCCGCGGCGCTCCAGGGACGCGGGGATGATGTAGCCGCTGACCAGGAAGAACACGAAGACGCCCCAGGTGCCGACGTCGATCCTGCGGTCCACCTCGGCCCACAGACCGGGGATGAAGGTCCAGCCGGAGTGGTGCAGGGCGACGGCCAGCGCGGCGGGGCCGCGCAGCGCGTCCAGCCAGCCCAGCCGGGAAGGGGTCGGGGCCATTCGCCCGACTTTAGGCGATGGACGCGGGTCGCCGGGCGCCGCCTCGGGGCCCGCCCGCCCTCGATCTTCACTCTAGGGAAACGCCGGACACGCGGTTACATTGAATTCGGGTTGACACGAAACACCGGAGGTCCCATGCCTTCATCTGACCCGGAAAAGTCAAACCTACCTCTCACCCGCCGCCGATTATTCCAGGTCGGCGCCGGTGTCGCCGCCCTGGCGGCCGTCCCGCGAGCCGATGTCCCCTCCTCGCCCAGGTTCAGACTCGACGGAGCCGGCGGCAATCCCATCTGGAAGAAATCGCTGCACGCCAACTGGGTGCTGCAATCTTTCGGATACGACAACACGGCCGGCCATATCTACTTCGTGCAGCGCAACAGCACCAACACGGATCCTGACCACGTGGGCGACCTGTGGGTCACCAAGACCGACACCGCGGGCAACGAGCTGGGCTCGATGGCGTTGCACGGGTTCGGGCACGGCGTGCAGATCGGGGTGGAGAACTACAACGGAGCCGTCTACCTGTGGACGGAGTGGCGGACGAGCGACACCGGGTTCGGCACCAGGATCGGGCGGTTCAGGTTCGCCGACGGCACGGTGCTGGAGCAGGGCGCCGGCTCCATCCAGGACCGCACGCCGCAGATCGGCGACATGGTCAACCCGCAGCCCGCGATCGACCCGTCCACCGATCGCCTGGTGGTGCGGTACAAGATCGGCGCCGACCTGCCGCGCATCGTCGCGTTCCGGATGAGCGACGCCCGGGCCGGCCGGCTCACCAGCGGATACCGCCTGGTGGAGCGGGCGCTGCCGTCCCGGGGAAGCTGGGGCACCGCCCACCCCTTCCAGGGCTTCGCCGCCTACGGCCGGTACGCCTACCTGCTCGAAGGCGGCGTCGAGGACACCTCCTACCTGACCACCATCGACCTCAACGAGGTCGGGCAGAACATCGTGCACGACCGGTTCCCGACCACGGCCGGCCAGTCGCTGCCCGGCCGGGAACCCCAGGGCATGGCGATCTGGCTGTCCGGCGGCGGTCCCCGGCTGGCCTTCGGCTTCCACTCCAACACCGGCGGCGTCCGGCAGACCAGCGTCTTCTACAAGAGCGAGTTCGTCTGATCCCGCGCGGCCAGGTCCCGCACGCCTGCGCGGGTGGACCTGGCCGCGTTCCCGGTCCTGGCTGGAATCTTTCGAGTATTGGCGACCGGGCCACTCGTCGCGGCGGGGCCGCGTCGGCAGAGTTGCCGGCATGAACGTGATCGAGTTGCGGCAGTACACCCTGCGGCCCGACGGGCGGGACGTCCTGATCGAGCTGTTCGACCGGGAGTTCGTGGAGTCCCAGGAGGTCCTCGGGATGAGCGTCGCCGGGCAGTTCAGGGACGAGGACGACCCGGACCGTTTCGTCTGGCTCCGCGGCTTCGCCGACATGGAGTCCCGGCGTGCGGCGTTGACCGCGTTCTACCTCGACGGCGCGGTGTGGAAGGAGCACGGACCGGCCGCCAACGCGACGATGGAGGACTCGTCCGACGTGCTCCTGCTGCGCCCGTGCGCCCCGCTGCCGGGGCAGGCCGCCCGGCCGCCGGCCGGCGCGACCGCGCTGCCCCCACCGCCAGATCCCGGCTCCGCTGACCGGCACACGGCGTGCCGCAGGGCGCGGCCCGAGGGTTTCGGGTGACCGGTTCCTGTCGGTGGGCTCTGGCAGGATGCGGCCATGGAGCCATCAGAGATCGTTCAGGCGCTGTGGGACCGCATGCAGGCGCGTGACTGGGCCGGGCTCGGCGAGTTGCTCGCCGCCGACCTGGTGGTGGAGTGGCCGGTCAGCGGTGAGTGGATCACCGGCCGCGACGACTACGTGCGGGTCAACGCCGAATACCCCGAGGGCTGGTCGATCAAGGTGCTCCGGATCGTGGCCGGCGGGCAGGAGGTCGTCTCCGAGGTGGAGGTGCCGCACGACAGCGCGGGGCTGCACCGGGTGGCGTCGTTCTGGACGGTCCGGGACGGGCTGATCACCCGTGGCCGGGAATACTGGACCATGCCGGGCTCCGACCCCTCACCCGAGTGGCGCTCCCGCTACGTCCAGCGGTTGTGACATGTCATCCCAGGTCGCGGGCCTCCTCCAGGGCCTCGCCCGCCAACCTCATGATCGCTATCTCGTCGAGCTCGCGGGCGTTCAGGCGGTTGTAGAAGCGGATGGCCGGATCGTTGGTGCGCAGCACCCACCACTCCAGCCGGCCGCCGCCCCGCCGCAGCGCGAGGTCGGCGAGATGGGCGAGCAGCGCCCGGCCCAGCCCGCTCCCCCGGTGCTCGGGGCTGACATACAGGTCGTCGAGGTGGATGCCGGGGCGGCCGAGGATGGTGCTGTAACTGGGATAGAACAGCGCAAACCCGGCGGGCCGGCCGTCGATCGTCGCCACCACGGCCTCCGCCACCGGCCGCGGGCCGAACAGCGCGTCCGCCAGGTCCTGCGGCCGGGCGGCGACCGGCTCGGGGTGCTTCTCCACTTCGGCGAGCTCGACGACGAACCGGTGCAGCACATCGACGTCAGCGGGCTCCGCGGGCCGGATGACCGGCGTCGACACAATCTGGGCGGGGGTAGTGTCATGCATGGCGGCATTATGGCCCACCTGGTACGACTCCCCCCTGGCAGCCCCGCGGGCCCGGGTTAGCCTGGAGACATGGACGTCTACGTGCTGGGCCCCGGATCCGGCCGGCTCCTCGTCCAGACGACCCGCACCGGGCTGGGCGCGAAGGCCGGGCACGACCTCACCATCGAGGCCACCCGCTGGCGTGGCGAAGCGTCCGTCGAGCCCGCCGACCCGGCCCGCTCCTCGGTGACCGTCGAGATCGACGTGGATTCACTGGAGGTCCGGGAGGGGACCGGAGGCGTCAAACCGCTCACCGGGTCCGATCGGGGAGAGATCAAAAAGAACATCCGGGAGAAGATCCTGCACTCCGCGCGGCACCCGACGATCACGTTCCGGTCCACCGGGGTCGAGGGGACCGCGGAGTCGTTCCGCGTCGAGGGCGAGCTCACCCTCGTGGGTGTCACCCGGCCGGTCACGGTGGACGGCACCCTCGCCGACGGCCGCGTCCGTGGCTCGGCCACCGTCGTGCAGACCCAGTGGGGGATCCGCCCTTATTCAGGGCTTTTCGGGGCACTGAAACTCAACGACGAGGTCAGGATCCACTTCGACCTCGCCCTCACCCCACAGGACACCTCAGGGGACGAAGCGGGTGGCGGGTAGCCGGTAGAGGACGTGCGGCCTCAGGCGGTTGCCCTCGGCGATGCGCGGGTGGTCGAAGTCGTCGGCCGGGTCGCGGGTCATGCCCAGGCGTTCCATCACCGCGCGGGAGCGCACGTTGACGGCCGCCGTCATGGACACGACCTCGGCGAGCCCCGCCTCCCCGAACCCGTGCGCCAGCGCGGCCCGCGCCGCCTCGGTCGCGTATCCGTGCCCCCAGGCCGGGCGGGCCAGCCGCCAGCCCACCTCGACCGCCGGGGTGAAGTGCGCGGGGAAACGCTGCCACACCAGCCCGGTGAACCCGACGAACTCCCCTGTGGCGCGGACCTCCAGCGCCCACCACCCGAACCCGTCCGCGTCCAGCCCGGCCTCGATCCGGTCGATCAGGGCGTCGCTCTCCTCCCGGGTCAGCGGGGCGGGGAAGAACTCCATGACCCGCGGATCGGCGTTGAGCGCGGCGAACGGCTCCCGGTCGGCCTCCGTCCACCGCCGTAGCAGCAGGCGTTCGGTGCTCAGCATCTCAGTCCCCGATCCCCCGGTGTCACGACAAATGGCGATCTTACGGCCGACGGGACCGTACGGCACGCCCTTTTGCCCGGCTACCCCGGCGGCTGCCCGGAGTGGATCAGGAGGCCGACAGCACCTCGTGCAACCGGGCGGCGAACGCCTCGGACAGGGCGCCGAAGCCGCCGTGGTCGCCGGGGAACACCACCGGCGACGTCCCGAGCAGTTCGGCCACGGCGCGGGCGGCCCGGTTCGGCGGTTCGCCCGCGGAGTCCGCGCCCGCCGCCGCCGTGATCCGCACCCCGGATGCCCGCAGCGCCGCGACGTCGAGGGTGTAACCGGAGAACGGCGGCACCTCGTAACCGATGAAGAACTCCATGTTCTTCGCGAAACGCCCCAGCATCTCCATCGTCTCCGGATCGGGCTCACCCTGCGGCGCGTGCCCCCCACCCGGCACCCGCTCCTGCCCGGTGTCCCCCGCCGCGTCCACCACCATGTCCCCCGGCGTGTCCACCACCATGTCCCCCGGCGTGTCCACCACCATGTCCCCCGGCGTGCCCTCCTCCGCGGGCCCGCCGACGTGGACGCCGGCGGCGGCGAACGCGGCCCTCAGGACCGCGCCCGCCGCCTCCGGTCCCTCCTTGCGGAAGGCGTCCGCCACCTCGCGCACGACGCCGCGCCAGTGGTCGCGGTCCGGCAGCAGCTCGAACAGCGGCGGCTCGTGGGCGACCAGGGCGCGCACCTGCTCCGGGTGGCGGGCGGCGAGCTCCAGGCCGATCATCGCCCCCGAGCTGTTGCCGAACACGTAGGCGGGCGCGTCCGCGGTCACCCCGGCGGCCGACAGCACCCGGTGCGCGTCGTCGCCGTGCACCTCGATGCGCTGCGGCTCCGGCGGCCCGGCCAGCGGGCTGCGCGAGTTGCCGCGCCGGTCGTAGGTCACCACCGTGTACCGCCCGGCCAGCTCCGCCGCCAGCCCCGCGTACCCCCCGGCGTCATAGACCCCGCCGCAGATCAGCAGCAGCACCGGCCCGGAGCCCCGCACCTCGTAGTACAGCTCCGCACCCGGCGCCTCAAGCGTGTTCGTCTTCACGGATTCCATCTTCGTTCCTCCTCGGCTCGGTCACCCGTCCTGGTCACCTACCGGTCGGAGCCGCCCGGCCGTTCTCGACCCCCCGGCCGTCAATCGCCGAAATCCACCCCGGCCAGTCGCGCGGACACGTCCCAGAGCCGGGCCGCGGCGGCCTGGTCGCGGGCCCGCCGGTACACGGCCAGCTCGACCGGGTCGCCGGTGAACTGGCCGAGGCCGTCGGGGCCGTAGAACCGGCCGCCCCCGGCCAGCGGGCTGGTGGCCGCGTACAGGGCGGGGAGCAGGCCCCGGTCGACGGTCTGCACGAACAGGCCCAGGCGGGCCAGCCGCCGCATCACCGACTCCTGGCGCGACGGCCGCGTCCTGCCCAGGTTGGGACCGTACGCGTACAGGTGCGTCAGGGTGGTGCCGGGGTGGGCGACGTTGCTGACGATCTCCCAGCCGGCGGCCCTGCCACGCCGGTCGAGTTCGAGGCCGAACATCAGGTTGGCCAGCTTGGACAGGTTGTAGGAGGCGATCGGGGAGTACTTCCGCTCGCTCTGCAGATCCGCCCAGTCGATGGAGCCCATCCGGGCGGCGCTGCTGGACATCGTGGTGACCCGGGCACGGCCGGCCCGCAGCAGCGGCAGGAGGCGTCCCACCAGCGCCATGTGCCCGATGTGGTTCACGCCGAACTGCAGCTCCAGGCCGTCGGCCGTGGTGTGCCGGGTCGCCGGCGCCATGACCCCGGCGTTGTTGACGAGGATGTGCACCGGCCGCCCCTCGGCGGTCAGCCCGGCCGCCAGCGCGGCCACCGAGTCCAGCGCGGCGAGGTCCAGGTCGGCGAGGGCGACCACGGCGCCGGGTGCCGCCGCGCGCACCCGGGCCGCGGCGGCCTCCCCCTTGGCCCGGTCGCGCACCGGCAGCACCAGCTCGGCCCCGGCCCGCGCCAGCCGTACGGCCAGCCCGAGACCGATCCCGTCACTGGCCCCGGTCACCACGGCGAGCTTCCCTGCGAGGCCGGGTACGGATACGTCCTTCATCGGCGACTTCCCTGGTCAGCGGGATGGATGGAGTACCACCGTCGCAGCGGCGGCAGCTCCGGACCATGCCCCGCTCATCCGGGCATCGGCGGTACACGGCTTCGCGGGCGGCGGGTCACTCCTGGGTGTCGTGGGCGCTGACCGGTTCGAAGTGCCCGCGGTCCAGGACGTGGACGCGGGCGGCGGCGATGTCGAAGTAGAGGCCGACGAGTTCCAGGCTGCCCCGCCGGGTGAGATCGGCGATCTCCGGATAGGTGGCGAGGTTCTCCAGTTGCTGGATCACGTTGAGCCGGCAGAGGCGGTCGAGCGGTTCGACGTCGCCGGCGGCGGGCGTGGCGGCGAAACGGTCCAGGCTGTGCCCGCCGTGCCGCAGCCAGCGCTCCAGGCCGGGCATCTCGGCCGCCTTGACGCCGCCGGCGAGCAGCGCCGCCATCGCCCCGCACCCCGAGTGCCCGCACACCGTCACCGTGCGGACGCCCAGCACCCGCGTCGCGTACTCGATCGCGGCGACCACGGAGTCGTCGGGCGGGGCGGCCCCGTGGCGGGGGACGAGGTTGCCGATGTTGCGGACGGTGAACAGGTCGCCCGGACCGCTCGACGTGATCAGGCTGGGCACGATCCGGGAGTCGGCGCAGGTGATGAACAGGTGGGAGGGCTCCTGCTTGCGCGCCATCCGGGTGAGGATCGGCCGGATGAGGGGCGCCGTGCGCAGGTGGAACTCGCCCGCCCCGGCCAGCAGCTCGGGGGCGACGTCCCCGGGCACGGGGTGCCCGGCCCTTTCCGCGCCGGTGCCGTGCGCCCACGGGATCTCGACCGGGATGGCCTGCGTGGACCGCGGGCGGCGGTAGGCCCAGGGCAGCCACCAGCGCTCGGGAACGCGCGGCGGGCTCTTCGAGGGCAGCACCCTGGCCCCGCTGGCGGCCAGCGAGTACCACTCGTCGTGCAACTCGTCGATCTCGACGGTGCCGCCGGACCGCTCGTGCTCCAGCCGCCAGGCGTGGATGGCGTCGAAGGCGGCGTTGTCCATGAAGTCGATGTTGAGCTCCAGGTCGACGGCCGCGCCCTTCGGGATGCCGCGCAGCCCGGCCGTGATCCGCGGCACGGCGAGGAAGGTCAGCGAACCGCCGAACCGCCCGTGCCAGCGCCCGTCGGGGTCCTGGATGACCTGGACGGTGATCGAGGTGAGCCGGCGCAGGGCCAGCAGGGCGGCGAGGACGAGCCCGATCAGGATGCCCTCGGCCAGGCCGACGAGGACGACGGTGGCGAACGTCACGATGTAGACGGGCGCCTCGCCGTGCCCCCGCAGGTGCGGGATGTGGCCCAGATCGACCATCTTGACGCCGATGAAGACGAGCAGCGCGGCCAGCGCCTCCATCGGGATGAGCTGGACGGCCCACGCGAAGCACAGGGTGAACAGCAGCACCCACACGCCGTGCAGGATGGCCGACCAGCGGCTGCGCGCCCCGGCGCGGACGTTGGTCGTGCTCCGGACGATCACGCCCGCCACCGGCAGGCCGCCGAGCGCGCCGCTGACGATGTTCGCCACGCCCTGCCCGGTGAGCTCCCGGTCCAGGTCGGCGCGCCGGCCGTCGTGCAGCCGGTCCACGCCCACCGAGCACAGCAGCGACTCGACCCCCGCCAGCAGCGCGACCAGCATGACCGCCGACACGACCCCGTGCCAGTCGCCCTGCGGCCACAGCGGGCTCACCCATCCGTCGAGGCTCTGCGACAGGTCCACCCGTGTGACGTCCCAGCCGAGGGCGGCGGCGGTGAGCGCCGCGACGAGCAGCGCGACCAGCGGCGCCGGGATCGTCCGCAGCGGGCTGGGAACCTTGCCCCACACCAGGAGCACCGCGATGGTGAGCACGCCGACGCCGACCGCGTGGCTGTGGTTGTTGATGATCTGCGCGGGCAGCTCCGCGACGTTCTCGATCGCCGAGCGCTGGGGGTTGCCGCCGAGCACCACGTGCAGCTGGGACAGGGCGATCACCGCGCCGACCCCGGCCAGCATGCCGTGCACGACCGCGGGCGAGACGGCGAGCGCCGCCCGCGCGACCCGGCAGACGCCGAGGAGGAGCTGCGCGACCCCGGCCAGCAACGTGATCATGCAGGTCGCGCGCCAGCCGTACGTCTGCACGAGGTCCGCGACGACCAGCGACAGGCCGGCGGCGGGCCCGCTGACCTGTACGACGGAGCCGCCGATCGCACCCGCGACCACTCCTCCGACGACGGCGGCCACCAACCCCGCGATCAGGGGTGCCCCCGAAGCGACCGCGATGCCCAGCGACAGAGGCACGGCGACGAGAAAGACCACCAGGGAGGCGGGCACGTCGTGCCGCAGCACGGAGACGAAGCCACCTTCCGTAGTCGGTCGCTCGCTGTGAGTGTTCGTCGTCATGGTTGGCACCCTACGACGAGGACCAACCAGATTCCGCGCACTGCGCGAGGGCTTTACGGGATGTGGGGAAAGATCAGAAATTAGCGGGAATCGTCAGGGTGATCCTGGTCTGCGCGACGGCAGCCGGCGAGCGCCGACGGTCAGCCCTCCAGGGCGGCGACCGGGATGGCCTCGAAGGCGATACGGCTGTCCGGGGTCCAGTCGCCCGTCTCGTACAGCAGGCCGACGGTGGCGGCGTCCAGCAGCACCATGGCGGAGTAGGCGGCCGGCAGGCCGGACACCTCGTACCCGGTCCGCCAGGTGCGGCCGTCGTCCTCGCTGACCCGCAGGGCCATGGCGGCGCGGCCGGAGGCGTCCGGGCTGGGATGGGACGGGCCGGAGTACAGCAGCCTGCCGTCGCCGAGGGTGATCACGCTGCCCTGGCAGATCGCACCGCTGATCGTGGTCTGCGGCCGGTAGGGCCGCTCCAGGGTCCGCCCGCCGTCCCGGCTGATCGCGTCGGCGCGGTTGCCCGGCTGGCGGTCGCTCGCGCAGCGGCAGTTGAAGTAGAGGGTCTGCCCGTCGGCCAGCAGGGTGACGGTGGCCTCGTCCTCGTTGATCTCGTTGTTCGGGTTGGAACTGGTGAAGCCGAGCGTCCAGGTCCTGCCGCCGTCGTCGGAGTAGACGCAGTGCCCGCCGGAGTACTTCGGGTGCGCGCCGGTGCCCGCCCTGGTGTGGTTGCACGGGATGACGAGCCGCCCGGCGTGCGGGCCCGCCGCGATGGCGACGCCGTGCCCGGGACCGGTGGCGTACCAGCGCATCCAGTCCGCGCGCACCTGCCCGGTGATCTCGGCGGGTGCGGACCAGGTGGCCCCGTCGTCGGCCGAGCGCTGGACGTACACCCGGCGGGCCGGGGCCGCGCCGGAGGTGATCTCCGACCAGGTGTCGCCGCCCCGGTTGCGGCACGACAGCAGGACGAGGTCGCCGGAGGCGGGGTCGGTCACGACGGCGGGGTTCCCCGCGGTGTCGTGGCCGTGCGACAGGACCTCCCGCAGGGGCGACCAGGTGCGTCCGCCGTCCGTGCTGCGCCGGGACACGATGTTGATGTCACCGGCGTCGCCCGGTTTCCAGCGTCCCTCGCACAGGGCGACGAGCACCCCTGCGGAGGTGAGGGCCAGCGAGGGGATCCGGAACTGCGCGAAACCGCCGTCCCCGGCGTTGAAGGGGATCGAAGCCATGAGGGGTCCTCCCGGAGGGATGGCTGGGTCCTTCAGGTTAGAATCCCAGCATGATCACGCGCTTGAACGGCTGGTGGCCCGTCTCCTAGGCGGCCACCTTCTCCTGCGCGCACCCACCGGCCGCCTCGACGAGGCGGCCGTCGTCGTGTCACCGGCGACCTCGTCAGGGCCAGCACCCGAGGAACGAACGCCCATGACATCGACGACACCCCCCATCACGCCCGCCCGCTCGTGGGCCGGGATCCTCGGCATGCTGCTCGACGGCCGGGACCTCACCGGCGAGGACACGGCATGGGCGATGGGCCGGGTGGTCCGCGGCGAGGCGACCTCCGCCCAGATCGCCGGCTTCCTGACCGCCCTGCGCGCCAAGGGCGAGACCGCCTCGGAGCTCGGCGGACTGGTGGACGCCCTGCGCGGGCACGCCACGAAGGTGCCGATCCCCGGCCTCTTCGTGGACATCGCGGGCACCGGCGGCGACCGTACCGGCGCGGTCAACATCTCCACCATGGCCGCCGTCGTCGCCGCGGCCACCGGGGTGACCGTGGTCAAGCACGGCGGCCGGGCCGCGTCGTCGACGTCGTGCGGCGCCGCCGACCTGCTCGAACACCTCGGCGTATCGCTGGAACCGACCCCGGAGCGGGCCGCGCGGGTGGCCGCCGAGGCCGGCATCACGTTCCTTTTCGCCCCCGCGTTCAACCCGGGGCTGCGTCACGTCGCCGCCGCGCGCAGGGAGCTCGCGGTGCCGACGGCCTTCAACCTCCTCGGGCCGCTGATCAACCCGGCCGACCCCGGGCGCCAGGTGGTCGGGGTGGCCGACGCCCGGATGGCGCCGGTGATCGCCGGTGTGCTCGCCGCCCGCGGCTGCTCCGCCCTGGTCGTCCGGGGCCGCGACGGGCTGGACAAGCTCACCACGGTGACCACGTCGCAGGTCTGGACGGTGACCGGCGGCCGGGTGACGGCGACCGAACTCGACCCCCGCGACCTCGGCCTGCCCCGCGCCGAGCCCGCCGACCTGCGCGGCGGCGACGCCGCGCACAACGCCGCCGTCCTGCGCGCGCTGCTCGACGGCCGGCGCGGGCCGATCCGCGACGTGGTGCTCCTCAACGCCGCGGCCGCCCTGGTGACGCTCACCCCGTCCACCGTCCCGTCCACCACCCCGTCCACCACCCCGTCCACCGTCCCGCTCGCCGACCGGCTCGCCGCCGCGCTGGCCCGGTGCGCGGAGGCCGTGGACTCCGGTACGGCCAGGGCGACGCTGAACCGCTGGGTCGAAGCCGCCCGGCAGGAGTGACTCACCCGATGCGGCCCCCGACCAGCGCCAGGTCCGGCGGCGCCAGGGTCGTCCACCAGCGTTCCGGAGGCTCGTCACCCTCTCCCGCGGCCTCCCCCGCGATCTCCTTCAGCCGCCCGCGCACCTCGGCACCGCGCGCGAGCCCGGACCGGGCTACTGCCGAGGACGCACCGGAACGAAGGCCGTGAGCACCAGCACCAGGCCGACGAACAGGTGGACGCCAGACGCACCCGGATACGCCGTGGCGTACGGGTCTTCCAGGACGAGCGACAGGGCGGTGGCCTCCGGGGCGATGACCCAGAGCGCTCCCACGGCGCACATCCCGCCCCGGGAAGAAGCGGGGAAAGCCGACGCCGCTCATCGCCGCCGGGACCTCGGCGGGACGGCTCTCCCCTCCGGGAGCGGGCCGGGTAGGGACCTCGGTCACACCGGGTACGTGACGCCGGTCAGTTCCTCGGAGATCGTCCACAACCGGCGCTGGGCGGTCACGTCGTGGGACCGTGCGCTCGACCGGACCACCTTCGGGTGCCCCTTGCTCTCGCCGAGCCCGTCCGGACCGTAGTACTCACCGCCCCGAGCGGCCGGGTCAGTCGCGGCGCGCAGCGTGGGCAGGGCGCCCATCTCGGCGGTCTGGATCAGCAGTGGCCGGAGCACGGCGAAGACGGCCCGGAATCAGCGCGGACCGCCCGTACGGCCAGCACCACCGACGCCCCGCGCGCGGCGAGCACCTTGGCGGTCTCGAAGCCGACACCCGTGTTGGCGCCGGTGATCACAGCCACCCGTCCGTGCTGTCCGGGCACGTCGGCGGCGGTCCACCGCGATCGCGGCATGAGTCCTCCAGGTATAATCGGGGCGACCGTTCCGGTTAGGCCATACCGGAACGCACGCCCCGTTTGTCCAGGAGGGTCGTTGACCGAGAGATCCAGGCCGCTGCGCGCGGACGCCGCCCGCAACCGGGCACGCGTGCTCCAGGTCGCCTACGAGACGTTCGCGCAGGAGGGCGCCGCGGTCCCGATCGACGAGATCGCCCGCCGGGCGGGCGTGGGCGCGGGCACCGTGTACCGGCACTTCCCCACCAAGGAGTCGCTGTTCCAGGCGATCGTGGCCGACCGGATGCACCAGGTCATCGAGCGGGCCCTCGCCCAGGCTGCGGCCGACCCCGGGGAGGGGCTCTACGCGTTCCTGTTCCAGATGGCCGAGCAGGGCGCGACCGACCTGGGGCTGACGGACGCCGTCGCGGGGGTCGGCTTCGACCTGGCCGAGGCGCTCCCGGACGCCGAGCGGAAGTTCATGGACACCGTGGCCGACATCCTCGCCCGGTCCCAGCGCGCCGGGACCGTGCGCTCCGACGTGGACGCGGCCGACATCAAGACCCTGATCGTCGGGCTACAGGCGATGCGGCGGTTCCGCGGCGACAGCGAACTCATGCACCGCGTCTACCCGCTGATCCGGGCCGGCCTGGCCGTACCGGAGCCGCCGCGGAGCGCCTGAGCGCGGCCCCGCCCCATGCCCGTATCACCGAGGCGAGAGGGCGGAACCGGCTCGACGGGCGGAGTGACTCAAAGCTGCCGGTACATGATGTGCAGTCCGACGTAGCCGTGAACCGGATGGTGGAAGCCTTCCGGAAGGGTGGTCATCACGTCGAAGCCGAGAGACCTCCACAGCGCCACCGCCCGGGTGTTGGTCTGCACGACGGCGTTGAACTGCATCGCCCGGAAGCCGTCCTTGCGCGCCTGCTCCAGGACATGCTCGCCGAGCGCCCGGCCGACGCCCCGGCCGGAGTGGCCCGGATCGACCATGAAGCTCGCGCCGGCGATGTGCGCGGCGCCGCCACGGTGGTTGCGGACGCTGTTGGCCGTGCCCAGGACGGTTCCGTCCGCGTCCACGGCGACGAAGGTGCGGCCCGGCGGCTTGGGGAACCACATCTCCCTGGCCTGGGACTCGGTGGTGTCCCGATCCCAGGAGAACGTCTTACCAGCCCGCACGATGCCCTCCATGAATGCCCACATCCTGGGCCAGTCGTCCGGCATCGCCTCTCTGATCAGCATGAACGCCAGCATGGGGCAGCCGGGTGGGTGCCGCAACCGCATTCCTTACCTGACAAGGCACTAGACTTGGATCATTCGTTGTCTTGTACTATTCGCGTTTATGCATGTAGGTATGGCGCCATGACCGTATCCAGTACTCCGACCACCGCCGAGGAGCTGCGAGGTGCGGGTCTGCGGGTGACGGCCGCCCGCGTCGCGCTGCTTGAGGCCGTCCGGGACGGTGACCACCTCGGCGTCGAGGCGATCGCCTCCAGGGTGCGCGACCGCGTCGGCCACATCTCCCTCCAGGCCGTGTACGAAGCCCTCCACGCGCTCACCGCGGCGGGGCTCGTACGCCGCATCGAACCGGCAGGCAGCCCGGCCCGGTTCGAGGGGCGCGTCGGGGACAACCACCACCACATCGTGTGCCGGTCGTGTGGGGTCGTCGCCGACGTGGACTGCGCGGTCGGCGAGGCGCCCTGCCTGACCGTGCCCGGTGACCACGGCTTCTCGATCGACGAGGCCGAGGTCATCTACTGGGGCCTGTGCCCCACCTGTTCCACCGCCCGTAGTTCCTGAGCACCGTGATCCCTGATCCGGAAGGATTTCGCATGTCTGAGAACCATGATGCAATCGTCACCGACCCGAAGTCGGAGGGCGAAGGCGGCTGCCCGGTAGCGCACGGGCGCGCGCCGCACCCGACCCAGGGCGGTGGCAACCGCCAGTGGTGGCCGGAGCGGCTCAACCTGAGGATCCTTGCGAAGAACCCCGCCGTGGCCAACCCCCTCGGTGAGGAGTTCGACTATTCCGAGGCGTTCAAGACCCTTGACCTCCCCGCCGTGAAGCGGGACATCGCGGAGGTGCTGACGACCTCGCAGGACTGGTGGCCCGCCGACTACGGCCACTACGGCCCGTTCATCATCCGGATGGCATGGCACAGCGCGGGCACCTACCGGATCAGCGACGGCCGCGGCGGCGCCGGGGCCGGCCAGCAGCGCTTCGCCCCCCTCAACAGCTGGCCGGACAACGCGAACCTCGACAAGGCCCGCCGCCTGCTGTGGCCGGTCAAGAAGAAGTACGGCCAGAAGCTCTCCTGGGCCGACCTTCTGATCCTCGCCGGCAACGTCGCCCTGGAGACGATGGGCTTCAAGACCTTCGGCTTCGCCGGCGGTCGCGCGGACGTCTGGGAGCCTGACGAGGACGTCTACTGGGGCCCCGAGTCCACCTGGCTCGGCGACGAGCGTTACACCGGCGACCGGGAGCTTGAGAACCCGCTCGCCGCGGTCCAGATGGGCCTCATCTACGTCAACCCGGAGGGCCCGAACGGCAACCCGGACCCGCTGGCCTCGGCCCGCGACATCCGCGAGACGTTCCGCCGGATGGCGATGAACGACGAGGAGACGGTCGCCCTGATCGCGGGCGGCCACACCTTCGGCAAGACCCACGGCGCGGGCCCGTCCGACCACGTCGGCCCCGACCCCGAGGCCGCCTCCATCGAGGAGCAGGGTCTCGGCTGGAAGAACACCTTCGGCACCGGCAAGGGTGGCGACACGATCACCAGCGGTCTTGAGGGTGCGTGGACGAACACCCCGGTGGCCTGGGACAACAGCTTCTTCGAGATCCTGTTCGGCTACGAGTGGGAGCTGTCCAAGAGCCCCGCGGGCGCCAACCAGTGGAAGCCGAAGGACGGCGCCGGGGCGGGCACCGTGCCCGACGCCCACGACCCGTCGAAGACCCACGCCCCGACGATGCTGACGACCGACCTCGCGCTCCGCGTGGACCCGGTCTACGAGCAGATCTCGCGGCGCTTCCTTGAGAACCCCGACGCGTTCGCGGACGCCTTCGCCCGCGCGTGGTTCAAGTTGACCCACCGCGACATGGGCCCGGTGGTGCGCTACCTCGGCTCGGAGGTCCCGGCCGAGACGCTGCTGTGGCAGGACCCCCTCCCCGCGGTGACGCACGAGCTCGTCGGCGCCGAGGACGTCGCCTCCCTCAAGGCCCAGGTCCTCGCCTCGGGCCTGTCGGTGTCCCAGCTCGTGTCCACCGCGTGGGCGTCGGCCTCGTCCTTCCGCGGCAGCGACAAGCGCGGCGGCGCCAACGGCGCGCGCGTCCGCCTGGAGCCGCAGAGCGGCTGGGAGGTCAACGACCCCGACCAGCTCGCGACGGTGCTGCGCGCCCTGGAAGGGATCCAGGAGTCCTTCAACGCCGCGCAGACCGGCGGCAAGAAGATCTCGCTCGCCGACCTGATCGTGCTCGCCGGTGCCGCCGCCGTCGAGCAGGCCGCCAAGGCCGCCGGCTTCGACGTCGAGGTCCCCTTCACGCCGGGCCGCGTGGACGCGTCGCAGGAGCAGACCGACGTGGAGTCGTTCGCCGCTCTTGAGCCGACCGCCGACGGGTTCCGCAACTACCTCGGGAAGAGCAACCGGCTGCCGGCCGAGTACCTGCTGATCGACCGGGCGAACCTGCTGACCCTGAGCGCCCCCGAGCTGACCGCCCTCATCGGTGGTCTCCGCGTCCTGGGCGCGAACCACCAGCAGTCGCCGCTCGGCGTCTTCACCACGACCCCCGGGTCGCTGACCAACGACTTCTTCGTCAACCTGCTCGACCTGGGCACGACGTGGCGGGCGACGTCCGGGGACGCGAACACGTTCGAGGGCCGCGACGCCGCCACCGGCGAGGTCAAGTGGACCGGCAGCCGGATCGACCTCCTCTTCGGGTCGAACTCCGAGCTGCGCGCGCTCGCCGAGGTCTACGCGAGCGACGACGCCAAGGAGAAGTTCGTGCGGGACTTCGTCGCGGCGTGGGACAAGGTCATGAACCTCGACCGGTTCGACCTGGTCTGACCTGATCATGACGTCCAGGTCGGCCCACACCGGCCGACCTGGACGTCCTCCGCTTGATCAGGGCAGCTCGCCCGGCTCGTCCACGATGCCGGAGGCCAGCAGGGACATGCCGAACGCCTCACCGTCACGCACGGACTTGTTGCCGAGGTAGTGGTAGTCCACCGCGTCGAGGATGAAGTAGTGCTTACCGGCGTCTCCCGTGTCGAATACGACGCCTATCCCCTTGCGCCCGTCCAGGTCCGTGGCGTTCTCCTCGATCGTGACATTCGGGATCTTCGCCAGGGCCCGGTACATCGTCGCGATCCTGTCCGGAGGGATCACGGGCCCGTACTTCATGTACCACCCGATCGTCCCGAAGGCCCTCGCATCGGCCTCGGTTCCCGGCGGGCACTCCGGCAGGCACATCGACCAGGCCATCCGCTCGTTCTCGGAGGCGCGGAAGTGCGCCAGCAACGCGTCCGGGTCGACGGGGAGGTCCGCCAGCTCCCGCTGGGTCCGGGCGGGGTTCGTCCGCGCGTCCGGTTCGCCGTCGCCGATCTTCAGCTCGCTCCCCTCCTGACGGAGGGCCGACCTCTCGCCGTCCATCCGGCTCCAGAGCTCGAACGTCGGCAGGTCACCGCCCGGCATGTGCTGTGACTCCTTGACGTAGAACCACTGGTCCGGGCGGATGTCGGCGGGCTTGGCCCGCGCGGCGACGAGCGCGGCGTTCTCCAGCACCACTACCGCGCCCGGCGGCCGGGCCACCGGCGACCGGTCCCCCGGTCCCTCCACGCCGACGAACTGCGACGTGATCACCACGGCGGCGAGAACCCCGGCCAGGGCGACACCCCAGCGCAGGCGAAGCGCGGGCCGCCGGCGAGGCGCCGGAGAACCACCTCTGATCCCGGCGAGCAGCCGGCGTTCCTCGGCCCGCAGGTCGGGCCGCATCGGGACCTCTTCGCGCAACCTGTTGAGAAGTTCGACCTCATCCATCACTTCGTCCTTTCCTCCGCATCCGTCGGATCGATGTCGCCGAGCACCCGCCGTAACCTGCTCCGAGCCCGGTTCACCCGCGACCGCACCGTCCCCACCGGCACACCGAGCGCCTGCGCGGCCTGCTCGTACGTGAGCTCCGCCCACGTCACCAGCAGCAGCGCGTCCCGGTGCCCCCGGGAGAGCTTCGCCAGCGCCGCGGCGAGCCGGCGCCGCGCGCCGTCCGTGGCCACCCGCTGATCGACGTGATCGGTGAACGGCTCGATCACCGGGTCCGCCCCCGTGCGGCTCAGCGCCCGGTACAGGCCGATCTCGCGACGGCGGTGCCGCCTCACGAGGTTGGTCGCGATGCCGTACAGCCACGGCCGCGCGTCACCGCGGGTCAGGTCGTAGGACTCCCGGTGCTGGAAGGCCACCGCGAAGGTCTCGGCGACGATGTCCTCGGCGGGATCCTGCCCCAGCCGCCTGATGACGTAGCGCTTGAGCGCCGGCGCGTGGCGGACGAACAACGCGGCGAATCGTTCGGGCTCGTGCCGCGACTGTTCGATCACCGCGGCGTCGTCGGCCGCCTCCCCGTCCGCGGGCAGAGCTCCCCCGTCCGCAGGCGGAGTCTCCCAGTCCGCGGGCAGGGGCGGTGGGGCTGCCCGGCTCTCCTGTCGCATCTCTTACCTCTCGGGTGTCCGTCATGACACCGGTGATTGCCACGAGAGGGCCCCACGGTTCCCTTTTCGTTCACACCCAGCGGCGGAGGACGGACCGCGTCCCGTAGCCTGCTCGACCAGGGCGTGAGCCATACGATCGTCGGGTGGTCCGCCGGAGCGGTCGCGCAGACGATGAAAGGACCCTTTCCAGCCCACGGTCGAAAGGCAGCGAACGTCATGACCTTCAACGCGCTGGACGCGCTCCGCGAAGCGGGCATCGTCCATGCGAAAACCTCCCCGGCGGCGCTTCACGTTCTCGCCGAGCTGAGTGAGAGCGAGGTCCAGATCCTTGGCTCGCTCAGCGCGCGCATGAAGGAGGCCATGAAGCCGGAAGTCCTGGCCCACTCGGAGGAGGGCGGCGAGGAGAGTCCGTGCGTGGCCTACAGCTGCCCCCACTTCGGCCATGACGGCCCCGTCGGGAACTGAGCGGCCGTCCGGAGCGAGTCCGGCGACCTTGGCGACGGCGTCGAGGCCGTCCACGGCCCGGCCGACGACCTCGATGCCGGGTTCGGCGTTGAGCATCGCAAGACCTCCCGATCCTTGGCAACCAGGCTGGCACTACACCGTGCCCGCCGACTGGCCAGACCCAAGCCGGTGAACGTTTCCGGTCACAGCAC
Source organism: Microtetraspora sp. NBRC 13810 (assembly GCF_030268685.1). Lineage (GTDB taxonomy): Bacteria > Actinomycetota > Actinomycetes > Streptosporangiales > Streptosporangiaceae > BSRQ01. The sequence goes on along the minus strand of NZ_BSRQ01000029.1, from coordinate 6,788 downwards.
TAACCGATGGCGACCACCCGCGCCCATGCCGGTGGTGCGTCGGGCAGGTAATCGGGATCGTCCTCGGGTCGGGCGCCTCTCGTCCGGGGGAACAGTCCCACCACCGTCCGGCACGGTGGCCGCGTGTCCGGCCAGGGGGTTTGGCCGTCGGTCAGGATCACGATGGCGTCCGGCCGCGGGCGGGCCCGCAACGCCTTGGCGAAGCCCGTACGCAGATCCGTCCCGCCACCGCCCACCAGCGTGATTCCCTCCGCGCGGCACAGCGGGTCCACCACCCGGGCCGCCGCGTCGCAGGACAGCACGCTGACCAGGTCGCGCCGGCCGCCCACGACGCGGACGATCGCGGCGACCTCGACGAGGGCGCTCGCCGAGTTCGGCGTCGCTGACCGACCCGGAGGTGTCGATGACCACGGAGACCCGAGGCGGCCTGCGCCGCAGGCTCGGCAGGACGACGCCGGGCAGGCCGGCGGACCGCCGCGACGGCCTGCCGTAGGTGTAGTCCTCACCCGCGCCCGGGCCGGAGACCGCCGAGCGAACCGCCGAGCCGAGCAGTTCCCGCCACGGCTGCGGCGGGTGGAACGCCTCCTCCGCCCAGCGCCGCCACCCCTTCGGGACATCGCCGGAGCGCGCGCCGTACGCCGTTCTTCAGCCGGGCCGGCCACCGGAGCGACGTTCCCCGGTCATCGGGACGTACCACTTCGGAGCAGCCGCCGCAACTGCCCGGCGGTCCTGGCGCCCACGTACCCCTCGGCCGCCGACAGCAGGTCCGCCAACTCGCCGCGGAGACGATCGGGGCAGTGTCCGTGGGAAGCCTCGGCGGAATGACGGGAGCACCAGGAGACGAGGTCGACGCGAGCGCGATCGCGCAGTGCCTCGTCCGGGCCGGCGATCAGGAGCAGATCCGCCCTGACCCGGGTCCAGCCGTCCCGTGCGGTGAGCAGCCGGTGGGCGGCCAGCCGTACGTGCCGAGGGCGGTCCGTGACCAGCAGCGCCCACAGCCGCTCGACCGGTACGCCGGCGCCTGTCGCACGCAGGGTGTCGGCCACGTGCCGCACCACCACCGGCGCGGGATCCTCAAGCATGGCGGCGAGGTCGACCGGCACGCCCAGGCGGCGAAGCGTCCGCACCGCCTCGGCCCGGACCCGGGGGCGCGGGTCGTCGAGACGGGGAAGAACCAGATCGGCGTCGGAGCGGGAGCCACAGTCGCCCAGCCCGGCCAGCAACCCGCGCAGACCCGGGCCGGAGGGGGCCTCGAGACGGCGCCGGTACAGCTCGGCCGGGTCACCGCCCGCCCGGCGCACCCCCCACTGGGCGGTCAGACGCATCATCGACGCCTCATCCCCCAGGAACCGCGGGGCGAGGTCGGTACGGCCGAGCCGCACCAGCGCGGTGAGCGCCTCGACGCGGACTCGCGCCGAGGCGCTGTCCAGGAGTTCCACCAGGAGGTCGGGCCGGTTCCGGGAGAGCGCCTGGGCGGCCAGGACCTCGGCGCACCGGGTCCGGGAGAGGATGTCGGGCTCGTGCAGCGCCGCCTCGGCGAGCCGCCGCCGATCCAGCCGTCCGGCCTCCAGCAAAACGTCGAAGACGAACCGCCGCGCGCGCAGGTCGGCGCACCCGCGTACGACGCCGAGCGTGTCGTCGTCGGCCCGCAGCAGGGCCTCGCGGACCGTCTCGATGACACCGTGCCCCCGCTGCCGGTCCCTGAGACGCACCGCCACCGGAACGACCGCCGCCAGCGCCGCCACCTCCGCCCGGGAAAGCACATCCGCCAGGACGCGCAGAGCCCGGTCCCGGACGGCGCCGGCCCAGTCGGCGGCCCGGATGGCCAGCACCGGGAGCAGCCGGACATCACTGCGCATGGCCGGCTGCGCGACCGCGCGCTCTCGCTCGCGGCCGTCCCGGTCGCAGGCGGCCAGCGCGACCGCGAGGGCGTTGTCCCCCGCGGCCCACGCCGACGAGACGCGCCGGTCGCGGTAGCCGTACCCCCGCGCACGCAGCGCCGAGTCGAGATCGATCCAGATCTCCGGTCCGGTCGCGGCCACGACATCCAGGGCCCGCTCGGCGAGCTCATCATCGGAGACGACGCCGAACAGGGCACCGGCAAGCCGGTCCAAAGAATCCCGCTCACCACGCACGACCGCGAGAGCCAGCCGCCTCACCATCGGCTCATCGCCATGCCCCGTCAACCGAATCCCCGGCCCGCGTCATCTTCTTTCAGGAATGCACCACGGTTACGCTCAAGCTCGCCCTGTACGGCTCGCGCCTCACGGGAGAGAACACTATTTCTTGGGAGCCAGGCAGAGCACGTAGCCCTCTTTGCCCTCCTCGCCTTCCCAGAAGGTCTGGTCCACGTCGGGGAAAGCCGAACAGATCGCGCCCTCCTCGTCCGCGTCCCATTCCTGCCGGGTCTTGGCCTCGACCCGGCCCGCGACCGTGATCGTGGCGGCCGGGTCGGTGCAGTCGACGACCTTGAACTCTTCGGCCGTGGAGCCGGCCATGCAATCGCCGGCCTCGGCGATCTCCGGGGCTCCGGTCATCTGGCTGTAGACGAAGCCGGCGCCCAGGACGACGGCGGCGGCGATGGCATAGCCGACGACATGCTTACCGACGAACTTGCCGGCACGCACTGCCTTCTGACCGGACGTGGTGGGCTGCTGGGGGGTTTCCGTCATCTCTCTTATCCTGCTTGGCGATGAATGCAGGGCACGAACTTACCGGATCACGTGTGCCCTTCCACACGAATTTCTGGGATCCGCCGGAAAGCCCGAGCATTCGGCCGTTGACGAGAACACATCCGGATGACGATCGCGGAGTGCGGATTGCTGGAAGGTCGGCCACCGGACGTTTTGGCCTGGCGATACGACCGAAAAGGATCGCGCCGCAATGGATGAACGCGCGCGTGGAAGCCGCATCCGCTTTCCTTCATCGTGGCCTTCTCGGCCATGCGCGACTTCCGTGAGGCCGGTCAGGGGGAATGATCGGGGCTCGCGGTCGATCGGTGTGGCTTACTCGGGCTGTTTCGCGTCGAAGGGCAGCCGGGAGAACAGCGGGTACAGGGCCACCTCTGTCTCCGGGATGACGATGTCGTCGCCGAGCGGCTTCAGGCCGGCGAGGCGTTGCCATAAGGCCGAGTTCCGCTTCGACGAGGCTTCGCAATAGATTTCCCGCCTGGCTTCCACGCAGTACCGGACGATTTCCTCGGTCAGCGCGAACACCCCGCCCTTGCCCTGGGCGGCCGGCCGTACCCCCGCCAGGGCCACGTGCAGATGGGGCGGCAGATCCTGCGGATAACGAGCGTCGAGCAGCCTGATCAGGTCGAGGCACCGGGCTGCCGCGGGACCGGTGGCGTCGCCGATGGCGGTGTGGAATCGCTCCAGTTCCGCCGCCGTGACCGGGTTGGCGGGCTCCGCCACCATGGCCCCGCAGTGGTCGGAGGTCACCAGCGCGAAGCCGTCGTGATCCAGCATGAACTCGATCCAGGTGCGCATGAAACCACGTACGTAGCGTTCACGCCGCGGAATGTCCTGCGGGATCATCCACGACACGACGGGGTCGGGCCCGCTGAACGCGTCGGTCATGATGTCGGTGACCAGTTCGAGGTCATCGGTGAGCGCGGCTGTGTGCATCCTCGCCTCCAGGGTGATCACGCGGCCCGCCGGGCCTGTGCGAAGTGCCATGCCGGCGCGGTCGGCGAGGGGAGCCCAGGCGTGCGCGTACGCCGGCGACGTCCCACCTCGTTCACCTGTCCCCCGGAGTCGGAGGCCCGCCGGGACAGCATGCTCAAATCTCCGACCGGCGTGGATGTACGCGCGTCGGATGCTTCCCCACGGTGCAAAGGGGTCAGATTTTGTACAGCTTGTGGAATGGCGTCGTGATGCGTTCCCGCCGCGAGCCGAAGTCGACCAACACGGCGACCTCGTCTTCTACGCCGATGACGACGCCAAGACCATATCGGTCATGGGTCACCTGGTCGTTCATGCTGAACCGCTCGGCAGGCGGGGCGGGGGGCGGAGGCTTGAAGGGACTTGTCGGCAGGTGACGACGGGGCGCGCCGCTAGCTGGCTTCATCCCCTCCAGTATGTGCCGCCCGGGAGATCGTTCGCGACGGAAGAGCGCCATGAAGTTCATGGGGTAAGCCAGGATCCGTTACCTGACCTGGGTTTTCCCGCAAAGACGTCCTGTAGTTCCACATTTGGAACGGGGTGTCGGCGACGACTTCGCCGCGTTCGACCCGGCCGCGTACGAACAGTCTCACCCACCCCCACACCGCCACATGGGTGGAGCGCGCCCCCGCCCCCGTCAGCGGCCTCCCAGGGCCAGCGCCTGATCCGACCCGCGCGGCTCGGCGTCCGGCATCAGGAACGGGCCCTGGCACCTTTCTGTGGCCGGCGTCATCGACCGATCGGCCGTCCGGCTCTTCATCGCCTCAGCGTGACGTCCACACCGTGCTCGCGGAAGATGTCCTGTATGACGTCGAAGTAGGTGGAGTGTCCGTCCGGCCGCTCCATCGGAGTCGCGAGCGACTCCCGAGCGATGTGGGAATCGTGCCAGATCAGCGTGAACGGCGTCTGTGCCCCGAACCTCCCGCGTAGGCAGTCGTTCAGCGCATCGAGGTTGCAACCGAAGTAGCCGCCCGGCCCGTTGATCGCCTCTCCGATCGCGAGGTAGAAGCCGGCCTTGTCGGTGATGTGCGATCCGTCGAGATCATAGGTTCGCCCTGGGGAACGGTCAGGCCGGTCCGTGGGCGCGCGCCGGTCGCGACGGACGAGAGTCAGCCACTCCTCTCTGGCCGCCCCCTCGTATCCGGCCCACAGATTGGGCCGGTCAGGTCTGGCCGTCAGCCAGCGCTCCCAAACATCACGCGCGCAGGCAAGGGGGCTGTCGTATCCCCACTCGCCGACCAGATCCACGCGCTCAGAACCGAGCGCCGACGGACGACAGTCGATGATCTGACTCAGCCACAGGTCCACCAGCGGTTCCCCAGCGGCGTCGAGCATCCGCAACCCTTCCAGGCCCAGTGGGTTCCGCCGGCGATAGCGCTTGGACCCGCTGAGGTAGTCACGCATCCGCTGGACCGGCAGGCACCCCAGCAGCTCAATCGTCACGGGCTCGTCGTCATCCCTCGACTCGACGAAGAGTCCTTCGGCATCGAGGCACTCCCCCAGAACCAGGTCATCCCCATCGATCAGCAGGAACTTCGGCCGGACAGATTCCCCAGGCATCACACTCTAGAAATACCGCCTTTTCATCCAGGAAGGGCCCGGCGGGCGCCGGCCTGCCCCCTGCCCCGGTTCGAAGGGGGTCCGCCGGTGCCGCGGCGAACCCCCGTTGCCTTCGATCCCCCTGCCTGCGCCACCATCGCGGCCGCACCGGTCACCGGCCGGCGGTCACCCGTCCCAGGTGACCGGGAGGCTCTTGACCCCGTAGACGTCCGCGGTCTCCGGCCGCAGATCGACCTCGTCGGCGGGTACGGCCAGGCGCAGCGTGGGGAAGCGGTTGACCAGCGCGGGGAGGGCGACCCGCATCTCGACGCGCGCCAGTTGCTGCCCCAGGCACTGGTGGATGCCGTGGCCGAAGGCCAGGTGCCCGGTGGCCTGGCGCCGGATGTCGAGAACGTGCGGATCGGCGAAGCGCTCGGGGTCACGGTTGGCGGTGTTGTACGACAGGATGACCACCGAACCGGCCTTGATGGTCCGGCCGCCCACCTCGACGTCCTCCAGTGCCGTCCGCATGAACGTCTTGACGACGCTCAGATACCGCAGCAGCTCCTCGACGGCCTGGTCGGTGAGCGCGGGGTCGGCGCGCAGCGCGGCCAGCTGCGCCGGGTTCCGCAACAGCGCGAAGGTGCCCAGCCCCAGCATGTTCGCCGTGGTGTCGAACCCGGCCGACAGCAGGATCAGGCTCATCCCCTGCAGCTCCTCATCGGTCAGATCGCTGTCCATGAGGTCGCTGAGCACGTCGTCGGCGGGGTTCGCGCGCTTGGCGGCCACCAGCTCCGCGAGGTACTGCTGAGTCGCGGTGTAGGCCGCGATCAGCTCCTCCTCACTGGTCTCCCCGCCGAGGCACGAGTCGATCTGCTCCTGGAAGCGCCCCCGGTCCTCGTACGGCACCCCCAGCAGCTCACAGATCACGATGACGGGGATGGGCTTGGCGAACGCGGTCACCAGGTCCGCCGGCGGCCCGGCCTTCTCCATGGCGTCCAGCTGGTCGGCGGTGATCTGCTCGACGCGTTCGGTGAGCTGCCGCATCCGCCGTACGGTGAACTTGCCCACCAGCGGTTTGCGGTACCGGCTGTGCTGGGGCTCGTCCATCAGCAGGAACTCACCGGGCGGCGCCGGGGGGAAGTCCATGCCGCTGAGGTCCATCAGCGGGTGGTGGCGCAGAAGCTCCTTGCGTGAGCTGAACCGCGGATCGGCCAGGACCGACCTGACCAGGTCGTAGCCGGTGATCAGCCAGCCCTCGTGTCCGTCGGGGAAGGGGAAGCGGCTGATGGGGCTGTGCCGGCGTGCCTCGATCAGCTCTGCCGGCGGGTCGAAGGGGCAGCCGGACCGACGCGCGGTCGGCAGCGTCGTGATGGTGTGTTCCATGGTCATTCCTCGGAGTTCCTGGCAACTCAGGAGATCTTGCGGCGGTAGGTGTTCATGGCGAAGGCGTAGGCGATGACGAGGATGCCGACGCACCAGGCGAGGGCGATCCAGATGTCGGTGCCGACCGGCTGCCGGGTGAACAGGTCGCGGATGGCGTTGACGATGGAGGTCACCGGCTGGTTCTCGGCGAAGGCGCGCACC
>NZ_BSRQ01000028.1 GCF_030268685.1 Microtetraspora sp. NBRC 13810 | reverse complement strand
CTCTTCTACCGGGGGCTCCACGTCTGTTTCCGGCCTTCGGCAACTCCTCCCGATAGGCCCGGAACGTCGCCACCGGCGTCCAAGAAATCCCAATTGCCCCGAACTATTTCGCTGAGATCACCTCACTGTGCCGCGCTAGCGCGAGACGGCCAACCGGTCATGGAGAAGCAATCAGCGAGGGGCTCGCATCAGCTGTGCTCTCGCGCCTATTCTGTATCGTGGGCAAGTTCCGTAAACAAGACGGGCCCCCGGATGCTCCCGGGTGCCCGTCTGTTTTACCTCACTTGCGGTTAGTCGAATTCGCCGTCCTTGATACCCCCGATGAACGCAGCCCACTCGGCCGCGGTGAATCGCAGCATGGGGCCGGTCGGGTTCTTGGAATCCCGTACGGCTCGCCCCCCGCCAGGCGACTTTGCCACCTCGACACAGTTCTGCCCTTGCGCCGAACTGCGGGTGGACTTACGCCAGGTGAGGTCGGACTGGGTAAGGTCCATGTCTTCGCCTTTTCGCTTACTTCAGATGTTTGACTAGCTCATTAATGTACGCCACCGAGGCGGACGCGCTCAGCGCCGATGCTCGCAGGTGACTGTAGTCCTGCCGGTACTGGGCAACATCTTCGGGCTTCTCCAGGAAAAGATCGCCAGCGGTACCAACCTCCACGTAGACAATGCTGGGGTCCTCCTGCGCCGCATAGTCGAGGATCATGAACGAGCCCGTCATCGACACATGCGCCCCCACGGCATCCGGGAGGATCTGGATGCCCACATTCGGGCGCTCGGCCATCTGGCACAGGTGGTGGAGCTGTGCTCGCATCACCGCGATGCCGCCCACGTGCTTGCGAAGCGCGGCCTCATCGATCACCGCCCAGAGAGTCGGCGGATCTTCGCGCTCCAACACCCGCTGCCGGGCTATACGCGCCTCAACGTGGCGCTGTACATCGGAGTCGCCGAGTACCTGCCCGCCTCGGAAGACCGCGGCTGCGTACGCCTCCGTCTGGAGAAGTCCGGGGATCAGGATGGTCTCGAACGCGTTGATCTCTGCTGCCTCCCACTCCAGGCCCACCAAGGCGCCGCCCAGAATGCCTTTGAACTCCTCCTCCCACCAGCCGCGCTTGCGGGCCTCTCGGGCCAGGGTGATGACGGCGTTCCTGGTGGCCTCGTCAGCGATCTCGTACAGATCGAGTAGGTCCATGACGTCGCCGACGCTGGGCAGCTTCCACTCGTTGCGCTCGATCCTGGTCACCTTGCTCGCGGTCCACTTCAGGCGGCGGGCTACCTCCTTGGAATCGAGGCCAGTGGCCAGCCGGAACTGCAGCAGAGCGTTGGACAGGCGTCTCCTGCGCACCGTCGGACTGTAGGCCATCGGCTCCTCCTCCTGTTGGGACGCCGGCCCCAATCCGGCGCAATCCACACTTCTCGGTATTGCAAAATTAGGTATTGCCAACATGGGTCTTTGAGGACACCATGAGGTTAACCCCGTTCCCCTGCCGCGCGTTGGGAAGACGATGACTATCACGCACCCGAGCCGGGCCGACGAAGTACGCGAAGCCTGCCCCGGCTGGCTGATCTGGCACCTGGGCCCGCGCTGGTGGGCCATGCACAAACAGACCGCCGTGGCCATAGCAGCCGACAGCATCGAGGACCTTCACCAGGCCCTCGACCTCGCGGCCAAGCTGCCCGCCACCTCGGGACTGATCACGTGACCTCGACGGTCTGGTGGGGTGCAGCGGACCCCGCCACAGCAGCCTGGTCTGCTCCCGCCGATCCCACGGCCGTAGGCGAGGCCCGCCACCTCGTCGCCCAATTCCTCACCATGTGGCACCTGGAGGAGTTACACACGGAGGTCACGACCACCGTGAGCGAGCTGGTGACCAACGCCGTCTTACACGGCTGCGCCCCCATCGCGGTAACCATGATCCGCAGCGGCCGGTTCCTGCGGGTCCAGGTGGCCGACAGCAGCCCGGCCTGGAACCTGCCTGCCGGGACAGCCACCCTCGAAGACGAGGGCGGGCGGGGCCTGCAAATTGTCGAGGCATACACACATGAGTGGGGCGTGAAGCCCGAGCTGGACGGCGGAAAGACCGTCTGGGCCCAGTGGGACATCCCGCCCCCCAGGCCGGCGACATGACGGCTACTCCCGCCACCACTCGAAGCGCTGAGCAGTTGACCGAACACGAACTGCTCGTCCGCGCAGCGCTGGCCGATCCGCAGGGGTTCCGTCTGTCGGATCGCGCAATCCAGGAGGCCCGGCGCGTCGGCATCTCTCTGCGTACCGCGCGCCACTCCATCCTGCTCCAGGCATGGGAGCGGACTGCCGGCCGGGACGAGCTCGTCGCCGCCGCAATCGCAGCGTCTCCTGGCCTGTGGGAGCAGAACACCCGCCTGATTTTGCCGGTGAGTAGCAGCAGCGTTTGCTGGTTAGTTTGGACAGCACTTGAGGGCTGATCCGGCACGGCGTGTCGGTGAGAAGTAGCAGCACCCCAGAGGCTCGAACAGCTACACGCCCTCGACCATCTTGCGGAGTGCTGCGCAGTGGGTGGCGAAGGCCGCCCGCCCTTCGCCGGTGATGCTGAGCCAAGTGCGGGGGCGTTTGCCGACGTATCCCTTGGTGGCTTTCACGTAGCCGGCGGCCTCCAGGATGGTGACCTGTTTCGAGAGCGCGGAAGTTTCGATCTCGACGAGGTCGCGGATGTAGCGGAACTCGGCCTTCTCCGCCGCGGCGAGAGCCGCGACGATCGCGAAACGGACCGGCGAGTGGATGACTTCGTCGAGCTGGTGGCGCGGATGGCTCATCGCCGGACCTCGACGTAGGCGCCGATGAGCCCGGGAAGGGCCACCACGAGCGCGCCGGGAAGCCACCAGGCGAGGTTGCCTCCGAACCACGTAGTTCCGGGAAACAGGACCGCCAGGTAGAGGGCCGTCCAGCTACCGATGATCAAAAGGTGGCGCCGGGTGAATCCGGCCCTGGTCACCGGCTGCTTGAACGCATAGACCGACAATGCTGTGAGCGCCGGGGCCCAGATGGCCATCGAGGCGATGGCGCCCACGGGACCTGGATTCAGACCGATCACGAGCACCACGAAGAACGCGGCGACGCTGTAGAGGACGAGAAACCGCACGTACCACAGCGAGCGTTGACGGACCTTCGCGCCCAGTCCGTCCGCATGAGCGAGTGCCGCGGCCGCATCACGTTTCATCATGGGTTCAATCTAGACAACTAGTTGCCAATCTTGCAACTAGTTGCCGAGAGTGCATGCAACAGCTTGTGGCGGATTGCGCGATCTTGTCACCCGCTGGCGCCATCAGTGCAGTGCTCTTCCTCGACGCTGTGACGATGGCCGCTGCTCGTCTCGCGTCAAGATCGTTCGTCCTCGCTTCGCTGCGGGCGCTGCATCTTGACCCGCTCCTCCCGGCGGCGGACCAGGGCGTTGTCGAGGAAGGGCAGGAGAAGGGGGGTTAGCCGCAATGCCGGAAAGTTAAGGGTGGTAGCGGATGTGTCCAGGGGTTTGGCCGATCCTGGGGACGTGAGAACGGAGATCCAGTAGATCGCCCCCTGGAGCACGCTCGACCACCCGGCCATCACCGGCGCCGGTGACAGCCAGATCGGCACGCTCATCGAGGAGACTCGCCGCCAGACCGAAGCCGTTCTCGCCACCCGGGACGCCGACGCGCGCGCGATCATCGAGATGCTCGCGGCCGACCTCGTCGCCGAGCGCACCGGCCAGCGTGTGCCCCTCACCGTGACACCCAATGTGAGCACGAACGGTGTCACGCACGGAGTCACGACACCGGTCACGAAGCGGGGCACGTCGCCGACCATGGCGGAGATCATCTCGGCGTGCGCGCGAAGCCTACGCGTTCGCGACAAGGTGACTGAGGACGTGAACACGGAGTCGGTCACACCGCCTGACCCGCCCCACGCCGACGCGCCGAAGACCAAGGTGATGCGGGACTTCTGGGAAGCCCGGCGGCAGCTGGGTGACTACCCGACAGTGACCGACCTTGCCAACCGGGCGGGTGCCGACCACTCTCAGGCGTCGCGGCTGCGTAAGGAGCTGGTCTCCGCGCTGCCTCCTGGGGAACGGCGTAAGGCGGCGGCGGCTTCCGGTCGGCGGAGGCCGGCATGACCTCGTTGGCGCTCGTGTACGGCATGCCGGTGCCCGCTTCTGCAGCGTGCCCGGGCCGGGCCAGCGCTCAGCCGCCCCACAGCGCGACAGGCACGACCTTCCAGCGGCCGAGGCCCGGCTTCAGCCGGTCGGGCGCGTCAACGCCCGGTACGGACCTGCGGCACCCGACCGCCACGGTGGCGGCCGGCGCGGCGCGCAGGCTCCCCCGCGGGCGTTCCGTACGCGCCCAGTCCTGCAGGCGGGCCGGCGGTCTGGGCCGCGACCGCGCCGCAGAGGCGCCACATACCCACGCCGTGCGGTCAGGCCGCTCCACTGGTCGTGCTCTGCGGCGTGCTGGCCGGGTGATCGGTGAGCGCCCGGTAGCCTCAACGCCCTCATCGCCTCTAGACAGGTGGAAGCATGAGCACCCCCACGAACGGCATCGCCGACGTGGCCACCGCGTCCGGCCTGCCCGACGACCACCGGATCAGGGACCTGGAGGGCGTGTCCTGGCACCTCTTCAGACCCCCAGAAACGGCGAACCCACCGGTCGGCACGATCGGCGACCTGAAGACCCGCACCGACGCGGACCTCAAGATCCCAGGGTTCGCCGCCGGTCGCCTCGCCAAGCTGAAGGCGGCGCTGATCGCCGCGAGCAACGGAGGAACCTCCTGATGAGCCGCTCCTACTACCGCCCCGTCCCGGACGGGGCGGTGCCCCTCACCATCTGGCACGACGAGCTCGATGAGGACTCGCGTCACTGGCTCGTCATGGCCACTCGCGATGTCGAGAAGTTGCACCCGGCTACGATGACGCACCTGCACGAGGACAGGGTGACCACCCTCGCCCTGCTGCCGCCGGTCGCACCGGGAACGGTGGAGGCCGCCGTCCAGGCCGTCGCCCGCTGGTCCGTGGCCTGGCGGGTGACCCCGACGTGGCGGCCCGAACCCGCCCACGTCCGCGTGCAGGAGATCGCCCGACAGGAACGCGAGGTCGAGTTGCTGGCCGAGGCCTCCGAGATCGCCCAGGGCTGGAAGCACGTCAGCATCACCTCGCCGCCCCGGCCCGGCCCCGCCGACAGGGAAGCGTTCGCGGCCGACGTCGACGTGCGGCAACGCATCTACAGGGCGGCGACCCGCACCGGCATGATGCGACGCCTGTCCAAGCACAGAGACCGGACCGTCGTAGCCTTCGGCCACCACGAGCACAACCCGGTCGATGCCGTGGTGGTGTTCCTCGCCGAGGTCGAGCAGTTCCTCCCTGCCGGGTGGACAATCGGGGGCGACGGCCGATGACGTACTACATCGACGACCCGGCTGTGGACTCCACGGCCAACCGGCTGGTGTTCGATCTCGACCCGGTCGCGTCCGCCTTGGCCGGGCGGGAGCTCTGCATCGGCACCTGCTGGTGCGGCGCGATGCCGACCACCCCGCCGTGGGCCGCCGGATCAGGCGGCGCCGACCAGCTCCAAACAGGGCGCGGGTGATCCCCTTCGACTGAGACGCCCGGCGCGCGGTGCGGCGTCACGCAGGGTCGCTCTGGAGCGCGGGCGTGCCGAGCAGGGTGCGCAGGCTGTCCTCGCCTTGACTGATTGCGGCGGTGAGGGCATCCAGGTGAGTTGCTGGGAGGTGTCCGGCGCCGAACCCCGAGGCGGTGAGCACGCCAGCGACTTCCTGCTCCTGCTGTGGGGTCATGCGGGAGCGCATCCCGTGGTGCCCGAGGACGTTTCGGGCAGCGTAGGCGTCCGAGCAGGCCACGCCGATGACGGCGGACCGCAGGGTGAAGTCGTGTGGGGTGGGCCGGTCGGCAGTCAGGTCGAGCACGGTCAGGCCGAGCCGAGTCCGGAACGCTGCGGTCATCGGTTCAGGATCGGCGATCAACGTGAGTGCTTTCCGCGCCGCATGGTCTAGTTCGTCTTGTGATGCCGCCGAGGCCGGAGGACGGCAGTAGATGCGCAAGATGGCGGCGACGGCGTTCTCCCAGGGCTCTGCGGGGACGCTGGAGTCGATCATGGCGGCGGCTTTCTGCGGCCGGTCCTGTTCCACCAGCGACATGATCGTGATCTGGCGGCCGTCGAGAAGTCGCTGACCAACGCCGCGGTGCGCGGCCATGGATTCGGCTGCCTCAGTCCAACGGCCAACGCTCGCGAGGGCTCTGGCGCCGTCGACCAGCAGAGTAACCCACAGCTCCGTGCAGATCTTACGGTGGTCTGCGACGGTCCGGATCAACGGCGACAGGTCGACGTCGTGATCGCGGATTACGGTGGCGCCGCGTTGCTCGGCGGCCCGGTACAGCTGCTGAAGCACCGTGAAGGCGGCGGTGCCGTCCCCTTCGCGGATCAGGAGCCGGGCGATGTTCACCAGCGGCATCAGTGACATCACGGCAATGTCCTGGCCGAGGCCCTCGGCCTCGGCGAAGATCTTGTACTGCCGCCAGCACAGTTCGGCGGCCAGGTCGGGCATTCCACTGTCGGAGGCGATGAGGGCGGCGAAGTTGAGGACACCGCTTGCGCGGGCCACCCGCTGAGAGTGGCCCGCGCCGGGCGTTTCGACGGTCAGCGCGGTGAGCTCTGCAATGCGCCTCTCCAGTGGAAACCCGGGAGGCTTGGGCCGGCAGACCAGCGGGATACGGGCGGCGATCGCAGGATTCACGCTGCTCCCTTCTACGGCCAGTCGATGACCAGGCGGCTGTTGGGCTTGTCGATGATGAAGCGTGAGTCAGCGGCCTTCAGCAAGTCGCGGGCGTCGCCGACGGCCATGCGGAAGCTCGGCTCGGGCCCGTCGTGGCCCCAGCCCCGATGCCAGTCGATGATCCCGGTGGCGACCTGGTCGGCGATGGAGGCGCCGCGTGTACCGTGGCCGATGACGCCGAGTTCCCAGAACCTGCTCTGCTCGTCCTCACCTTCACGGACGGTCAAGTACGCCAAGCTGTCGCCATCGAGTGCGGCCATCGATCCCCATGCGAAGTGGGGGGTGAAGCCGGGGCGAGAGCCGGGCATACGAGACAGACCGTTGGGCAGGATCGCGGCGAGGTAGAGGTACACCCATTCGAAGGGGTTGCCCTGGCGGAAGTTCACCCCGGTGTAGATCTTGGTGGGTGACTGGTCGAGGACGGTGCGGATCGCGTCGCGGTCCACGTCCTGTTCGCTGAAGGTCTCCAGGTGGACGTTCCCTTCGCCGGCCATGGGGACGCGGGTGTAGATGTCGTCGCAGACGCCCTTGCGGAGGGGGACGAACGTTGCCATCTCACACGAGACGGTTCTCCAGGTGTTGCCGTCGCGCTCGAAAGCGAAGGAACGGGAGATGCTGCCGCGGATCCTCATCGGGATGACGAGGCGGCCGTCCGGGGCCAGTTGATCCAGGACGGGCAGGGGGATGTCCCCGGCGCCCACGGTGAATTGGATCCGGTCGAACGGGGCGTGCTCGGGGAGCCCGGCCGCGCCATCGGCCAGCATCGCGGTGACGTTCGACGCTCCGGCATCCGCGAGGTTCTTCTGGGCGCGGTCCACGAGGTCTTGGTCGACGTCGACAGTCCATACGTGACCCTGGGGAGCGACGAGTCGGGAGAGAAGCGCGGCGTTGTAGCCAGTGGCGGCTCCGGCTTCCAAAACCTTATGGTCGGGCCTCGCGTCCAGTTGCTCAAGCTGGAGGGCGACGATCGAGGGCGCGGAAATACACGAGATCATTTCGCCGGATTCGTCGTGTTTGATGGGCACGGCGTCTTCGGCGTATGCCGCTTGCAGGGCTACGCCTGGAAGGAAACGGTGCCGTTCGACGGCCTGGAACGCGGCGATGACGTCGGGGGCGTGCAGGTGGCCGCCTTCGATGAGGCGGGTCACGTACGCCTCTCGCAGGTCGGCGGGGTCGGCGGCGGTCATAGTGGTCTCCATTGGGGTGAGGGTAGGGGTCGGCGAGGTGGAGCGGCGGGTGGACACGTCGGCTGATGCCCATTCGGTGAAGGCGGCTTGAGTGCCGAGCCATGCGGTTGCGGCCTGCTGTTCGGCGGGGATTCCGGCGCGGTTGAACGCAAAGATCGCGTGGTGGGTGAGTGTGGCGCGTAGGCCCCGCGTCAGCCGTCCTTCGGCGGCCAGTCGCCTGAGCCGTAGTCCAGCCTCCTCGAACGCGGTCGCGCGTACCGTCCAGCCCGGCTCGGCGTCCGGCCTTTGGGCTGCGTCGGCGTTCATCAGACGCCTCATCGCGCTGATCGCCCGGTCGAGGGACCGGCCGGTGGGCGGGGTGACGGGTGGCCGTAGGTCGCCGAGTTTCGCCCAGACGTCGCCGATCTCGAACGGATCCATGCCGGCCGCGCGGTTCATCGCAGACAGCAGTAGGACGCAGCGTTCCCGAGCTCTCGGGCTGCCGGTTCCGGCCAGAGCGGCTGGGCTGTCGGCGCAGAACACGTCATGGGCGACCGCCATCGCCTCGGGGCCGCCGAAGGCGTGAACCTCGGGCTCGTAGATTCCGCCGACCCAGCCGGCCACGATGTGGTCGGTGGCGAGCTGGTTGAGCAGGTCCGCCGCGGGCTGCTCGGTGCGGAGGCGGAGGCCGCTGTCCTTGCGAAGGAAGTGGAAACGGCGGCCGGACAGCGCGGCCGACAGCGCCCCAGCCGCGTCCGGTGTTAATCCGGCGTCGTGGAATGTGACGGTGGCGTGCCACCAGCTCATGTCGGTGGTGATCGAGAGATGCTCGTCGTCCACGTAGGACTCCCTATCGCGGGTTAGGTGATCAGTAGGGCTCTGGTCCAGCCGGTCGTGTTCGTGCCGTCCAACGCCAGATGCGCGCCGGCGCGGCCTTCCATGAATCCGGGCTTCGGTAGCCGGTCCAGGTCGGCGGCCAGGCGTCCAGCGAGGTCTTCGATGAGCGGCGCGAACCGGTCCGGTGCGGGGCTGTCGACGGCTACGGCGCGGGCGACGACCAGCAGACCGGCCAAGCCGTGGCACAGCGTGGCGTCGGTGATCCGGCCGATACCAGCCGGGTCGGTCAGCGCGCCCATGATGGTGTTCTCCGCGCCGTGCTGGCGGGCGGGGTCGTGGAGTGCGAGCGCGGCCAGCTGCTGGGCGCGGGCGATGCCGGGCTGGCCGTAGCACCAGGACGGTCGTGCGGGCAGCGGTTCAAGTGGGCCGGCCGTGGTCAGCTCGCCGAGAGTGACCCAGTAGCGGCATCCGTAGCTGTCCAACCAGCCCGCGAACACCTCGATCGCGTCACGCTGCCCCGGCACCTGGACACCATGGCGGGCGGCGAGGGACAGGATCGCCAGGGGGCCGGCGATGCCGTGCGCGAGACCGTTGTTCCCGTGGCCCCCGAGTATCTCCTCATGCCCGGGGCCGTCCATCGACCACCACCCGGGCAGAGTCCTGCCACCAACGTCGACCGGCTGTGCCAGCGACACGAGGTGAGTCAGCACCTGTTCGAGCAGCGGCGGCGGCTCTGCCCGGGTCAAGAGCAGCGCGGCCAGCCCGGTAAGCCCGCGGATGAGATCGAACTCCGCGAGGCGCGGCAGCGCCCCGGACGCCTGCCGTCGGCGTGCTGCCTCAAGTCGAGTGGTCACAAGGCGGTCGACGACGTCCCGAACCCCGTTGTCGGCACGTCCGGCACGGCCGAGCACGAACTCAAGCGCCGGGGCACCGTGGAACAGCGATGCGTTGCCGCCGACGCTGACGCCACTTGCGACCGCCTGCCTCAGGGTGACACGGGCAGAGGTAAGATCTCCGCGTTCGATGCACAGCAGCGCCACTCCGAGCAGGCCTTCGGACAGGTCCTGCGTCCTGGGCGGAGCCGGCGCGTTCATGAGCGTGCCTTGAGCGGGATGACGAGGCTGTGGGCCCGTCCGCCGATCCAGCCGTCGGCGTCCGGCGGTGGCGCGTCGTGGAGGACCGCGACACCGGTACGGCTGGCACCGAGGTGGGCGCGCAGGAGATCCAGGTGCATGTCCTGGCGTAGATCGAGCGGCAGGTGCTGATCGTCCTCGGCCAGGAGCACACGGTCCGGCACCCTGAACCGGCCCATCCAGGCGCGCAGCCGGTCGGCCCACTCGTCCAACGTGGCGGCGCGGCCGGGCAGGTCCCGGGCCCGGACCTTCCAGCGTGCTGCGGTCAGGATCGACCGCCGGTAGGTCAGCGTGGGGAGGAACGGGAGGATCCAGGCGGCGCCCCAGTCGAACCATGTCACCTGGGCGGTGTGGGCGCGGCTGATCTCGGCGAGGAACCGGGCCAGGGGCGGCGTGTAGTTGTTCCACACGAAGTTGAGCGCGGTCGGCGCGAACAGCTCCAGACGCTTCCCAGTGGCTGCCTCGGCCAGATAGAGACGGCCGTCACGGACTCCGACAGCCAGATCAGACGGGACCAGCACGCCCTTGCCGGGGTGCCGGAACTCGCCGACGCTGACCAGACGGGGCAGCACCTGCGGGGCGCGGGTGAGCTGGTCGGCGTGGACGCGGCCGGCGTGGAAGGACAACTGGGCCAGCTCGGCGCCGGGCTCCACCGTGGGCAGGCCGGCGTACGCGGTGCCGGTGTGGGGGAACAGGTACCAGAACCGGCCCGTCATCGAACCGGCAGCGCGGGAGACGGTGACCACCCGGAGACGAAAGTCTCCGCGGTCCAGAGCCCGAATCGAGTCCGCTTGAAGTTGCGCGCACAGTTCGACATGGGGCGGGGTGACCGCCGGCTGCCCCGTACCTTCAAGGCGTTCGATCATCTCCTCGGACAGGGCCACGGACCGGCCGGGCTCGACAGCTGCGGTGCCGGCTATCTCCAGCAGGAACCGGTCCCGCAGGGCCATCGGGCGAGGAGGTTCGGCCAACTGGGCAAATCCTTCAGGGAGGCCCAGCCCTCTGTCTGGGTCGATGACGAATTCAAGCGGTACCTCGGCGCCGTCGCCGTAACGTTCAGTGAACCGGTCGGCGTAGCGGCGCCATGCCGGCGTTCCCGCCGGATGCATGGCGAGCCGGGTCAAGACCGTAGCGGCTGTCTCCGCCTCGATGAGCACCGTTTCTGGCAGCCGCACTGTGGCGTCCAGCCGCAGATCCGCCGCCGAGCCGGCGCGGGTGGCCGTCCGCAGGGCTGGGGGCAGCGGGTCAACCGGATTGATGACGGTGGCGGGAGCGCGCAGCGACGACCGCAGCAGCCGCACCCGCAGGAGCTCGGCCAGGAGCCCGGTCCGCTGGTGGCCGAGCGTGCTGGGGAACGCGGCGGCGAGCTTGTCGCCCAGCTCCGCATACCGGATCGGCGATCGAGCCACGTCGAGCACCAGCATGAGCGCGGGCGTCAGCGCGAGGGAGAACTCCGAGGCTCCCTCGGACGGGACGTTGACGCGGCCACCCTGCCGGCGTGCCAGGGTGTTGACGCAGACTTCGACGTCGGTCATCAGTTGGCCGTCCGCTTCCCACTTTGTGACCGCCGCGTCCAGCGCTACCGGGTCGGGCCGGGTGGCGGCCTGGTGCTGGTCCCCGAACCACACGTCGGCCCCGCCGCCCAGCTCGACCAGCGTGACACCAGCGAACAGACCGAACGGGGTGGACCGGCGGGCGTACCTGATCGTGTACCGGGCGGTGGCCAGTGCCGTCCGGCGTACCCGACGCGGCTTCACCGATCGCCCGTCAAGGACCGCCTGGATCTGGCGGGCAAGGTCTGGGCTGGCGATGGACACCGCCTCCTGGAAGGCGTCGTCCGCCCACACCGACTCCAGCCATGAGCGCCAGCGTTCGACCGGCGCCGCAGGCCCCGGCCAGGGCGGCATGCCCGGCCCGGCGACGTTGACTGCGGCGCGCAGCATCATGCCGCCGGCATCTCGGTACAGGCTGCGCCGCAAGCGCGTCATCGCTGCACCTCCGTCCTTGGCAGAAGGGGGTACGGGCCGGGGAGCCAGCCCACCGGCCCGCGGGGGTCAGGCTGCCCCTACGAGGTGGGGCAGGCGCTCGGGCATGAGGTTCCGCAGTTGTCGCCGGTGCTGCACATCAGCACCGTGTCGGCCGCCGGGGTGTTCTCGATGAAGGTGATGTCGAGCTGGAACGGGTCAGCGACGTCCACGGTGGCGGGCTCGTGGTTGGCC
Source organism: Microtetraspora sp. NBRC 13810 (assembly GCF_030268685.1). Lineage (GTDB taxonomy): Bacteria > Actinomycetota > Actinomycetes > Streptosporangiales > Streptosporangiaceae > BSRQ01. The sequence continues at coordinate 107,353 of NZ_BSRQ01000028.1, read as the reverse complement.
GTAATGGTGGTGGGGCTGAGCATGGGGTGTACTCCTTCACTTTGACGGGGCTATCCCTGTGATTGAGGCGTGACGGTCGAAGAGTGGCTGGTCGTCGCTGACCGAAGCCTGGGAGTCTTTCCGACTGCCGGGCGGGGCGATCATGTCGATGCCGTATCGCGTGTCGCCGATTCACCACCCGGGCTAATCGCTTACTCTGGTCATTCACCCGGGTCGAGGAAGTAGATGCTACATACTTCATAGACCGGCTCAGGGTGTGGGTCAACGAGTACGTAGTACATAGCGCCGATAGGGTTAGGTCATGACGACCCCAGCGCGCCGGTACCGTGATGTGGCGGCCACCCTCAGACAGGCGATCAACAACGGCGTCTACCCGCGTGGCTCCCTCCTGCCGAACGAGGACCAGCTTGCCGCCGAACTGGACGTCAACCGGGCCACAGTCAATAAGGCCCTGAATATCCTCAAGTCCGAGGGGCTGCTGCGCGTGCATATGGGCGTCGGCACCTACGTCCACGAGTTGCCGACGATCCTGCGCGATGCGGCCGTACGACACAGCCGCGCCCACCGCGAGCGGGGCGGACTGCGCGGCTCGCTCGCGAGCGAGCTCGATCAACTCGGCTACGCGCTGGACTCCGACAACACCATCGGCCCCGGCAGACCCCCTGCGGACGTCGCGGACGTGCTCGGCGTTGACTCCGACTCCGACAGCGTGATTGTGCGCGCCCGCCGCATGCGCGCCCAGGGCGTGCCTATCCAGATCGTCACCAGCTACATTCCGCGCGAGATCGCCGACGGTACCCCCATCGCCGAGCGTGACTCCGGCGTCGGCGGGATCAGCAGCCGCCTGGCCGATCTCGGCTACGCCCAGGCCGAGATCGAGGAGAACCTGCGGGTACGGCCGCCCACCCCGGACGAGGCGCGGTTCCTGCGCATGACCCCAGACCAGCGGGTGATCGAGATTTTCCATATCGGCTGGACCGCAACCAACCGAGCCGTCAAGATCAACGTCTACATCCTGCCCAGCTACCAGTGGAACCTCCGTTACCGCTACCCGGCCGATCCGGTCTGATGTGCGCTCTCTTGCGCTGCCGTGCGGATTAGCCGCGCCGCGCTTACCCGTGATTCCCCGACCGTGGTCACCAGGTGGCATCCATAGTGCGCGGAGGGCGCCAGGTAGGGACGCACGCCGAGCGCCTGCTCTGCCGGGGCCAGCTCGTTGCCTCTCCAGTTCTTGGCTCCTGGAGGGCCAGAACATCGAGTTCCTCCTTGGCCAGCATGGCGAGCTGGTCGTTGAGGCGAGTAGCGTCCGCCGTGCTCGTTTCTCCGGCCAAGTTGTATGACCCCACCCGCAGGATGCCCATCAATGACCTCCTTTGATCAGCGCGGGCAGGGCCGCGACGCCGGCGATCAGGTGGGCGCCCGGTGGAAGGCCCTCGCCCCGGGCCAGCCCGTTGGGGCGCACGAGGGCGGCGGCCATCCCGGCTTCCATCGGCGCGATCACATCGCAGTGGACGTTGTCACCGACGAACAGCACCTGCTCGGGCGGCGCTTCGGCCGCGGCGAGCACGAGCCGGTAGAACAGCGCGGCTGGTTTCCGGACTCCGAGCGGGTAGGAGAGCAGCGCGACCTGGAAGAGGTCGTCGATGCCGGCCTCCTGGAGAGCGGGCCACCGGGTCTCGCACGGCAGGGTGTTGGATGCCAGGATCAGGCGCAGCCCGTAGTCGTCGTGCAGGGTGCGCAAGGCGGTGGCCGCTGCCGGATCGACCGGTTTCTGCCCGAGTATGTGGTCGATCATGTCGGTCGAGATCGTGGACCCGTAGTCGATGGCAATGACAGAACAACGCACGTGACCCCCTTGGGTCGGTGGGAATGGGGGACGTCCTGCTGGCGAGCGAAAAGCAGCCTCCGGCGGCGGACAATCGGGAATGCCGGGGCTCATACCGGTACCTCTTCCTGAGCCCGGAGGGTGCGCACTACCAGCGGGGCAACTTCGGCGGACGGGTCATGCGGCCGGCAGCCGATGGGCAGTGGCCGGCGCGTACGGGCGCGTCCGCGCGCCCGGCACGGCCGGTGCTCGTCGACACCGCGGTGTACGGCGCGGCGCCCGCACGCGGCCGGCGGCAGGTCGTCGAGGGCGAGATGATGTGGCCGGGCCGGCCGGTGTCGTGGCCCTGGCCGCGTGCGGTCGCAGGCGAGCCCTTCGTGCCACCGACGGGCCGCGGGCGGCCGGACTGGCTGTCATGGCCGGACGGGGAACGGCCGCACCTGGCGAGCTGGCTCCCGGTCCTGCCGGGCCTGACCCCGCACGGGCTGCGGCACGGGCACCAGACGTGGCTCGACGACGCGCGTACCCACAAGGCGCTCACCGTCGAGCGGATGGGGCACGAGGACCGCAGCATGTCCGGGATCTATGGGCACGTGACGGACGGGATGCGCGAGGAGCTGACCGCCTATCTCCAAGTGCTGTGGGAGAGCGCGGTGGCAGCCCGGTTCACAATCCATCCGCATTCGAGCATCCCGATCCTGGACGCGGAGCTGGCGAAGTGGCGGGAGGGGAACGTCAGCATGATCGTCTCCCAGATTTCTCCCCAGGCACGAAAAAGGGCCGCCTCGCAGTGATCGAGACGACCCGTTTTTGCTGGTCAAACTAGGTGGGGCTACCAGGACTTGAACCTGGGACCTCTTCCTTATCAGGGAAGCGCTCTAACCGTCTGAGCTATAGCCCCGCATCGCTCGGGCGCACTGAGGTTATCGCATCCAGTGGGGTGGAGGCGAATCCGGCGGCCGAACGAGGTAAAGCTTACCGCCTTCGGCGGGTGGTTGCGTCTTGTATGTGGGCGTCGTCCCCCGGTTGGGCGGGGGACGACGGCGGCTTACTCGGCCTCGCTGAAGGTCACTTCGACGCCGCCGACGATGTCGGAGGTGACGTTGTAGATGACCGCGCCCAGGGTGGACAGGGCGGTGATGAGGACCACGTTGATGGCGCCGATCAGGGCGGTGAAGCCCAGGATGCGGACCGGGTCGAACCAGGACGACGCGTCGATCGCGTTGGCGACCTCGCCGTCGGGGTTGGTGAGCGTGTTGATCGTCTGTACGACGGAGTCGAAGACGCCCAGGGTGCTCAGCACGCCGTACAGGACGGCGACCGCGACGAAGAGGATCACGAAGCAGACCAGGGAGACCACGAAGCTGAACTTCATGGCCGACCAGGGCTCGATGCGGCGGAGGACCAGGTGGGCCTTGCGCGGGGCGCGGACGGACGACGCCGGCCTCTTCGACCCGGAGGGGCGGTTGAGGTCGGGCGAGGCGTCCCTGCCGCTGTCGAAGCCGAGCGCGGAGCTCGCGCCACCGCCCGTCAGGCCGTTGCCGGGGGAGTCGCCTGTGGGACGGATCCGGACCAGCGGCTCACCTGGTCTGTCGTTGGTTGTGGTCACCTTCGGCCCATCCTTGGTGTCTCTCACCCGGGCATCGGGCTCAGGCCCGCGACGGTCGGCCTCTGGCGTGTTCTCATTGGCCTTGTCCAGCTTTTCCGTGACATGGTTACGGCTGGGCGAGGCGGCCGCGGGCGGCTTGCGCTTGGCAGGCCCTCCGGTGCCACCGGTGCCCGAGTCGGCGCCGGACCTGGCGGAGGACGGCCCCGGCTTGGCCGGACCCCCTCCACCCCCGGGCTTCGCCTGGGCGCTCATGGATTACTCTCCTCCCCGGGTGTCAGCACCGTCCGCAGCCTCCAGCGGCTCGGCGCTTTCCAGTGACTCGGTGGTCTCCAGCGACTCGGTGGTCTCCAGCGACTCGGCGTTCCGGGCAAGGGCGACGACACTGTCACCCTGTGCGAGATTCATCAGGCGCACTCCCATGGTCTGGCGGCCGGATTGCTTGACCTCCCCCGCGCTCGTCCGGATCACGCCGCCCACCGACGTGATCGCGAAGATCTCGTCTTCAGGCCGCACCATGACGGCACCCACCAGCTTGCCACGTGCGCTGACGATTTTGGCAGTCAGCACACCCTTTCCACCCCGTCCCTGTACCGGATACTGCTCGGCCGGTGTGCGTTTCGCATACCCGCCCTCAGTGGCGACCAACACGTCTTGCCCCTCTCCTGCCACGTTCATGGCGAGGAGTTCGTCTCCGTCGATGAACCGCATGCCGATGACGCCGCTGGTGGCGCGGCCCATCGGGCGCAGGGCCTCGTCGGAGGCGGTGAAGCGGATGGACATGGCGCCCTTGGAGACAAGGAGCAGGTCGTCGTCCTCCGACACCAGCCGGGCGGCGATCACCTCGTCGTCCTCGCGCAGGTTGATCGCGATCAGGCCGCCGGACCGCGGCGAGTCGTACTCGCTCAGCCGGGTCTTCTTCACCAGCCCGCTGCGGGTGGCGAGCACCAGGTAGGGGGCGACGTCGTAGTCGCGGAGGTCGAGCACCTCCCTGACCACCTCGTCGGGCTGCATGGCGAGCAGGTTGGCGAGGTGCTGGCCGCGCGCGTCCCGGCCGGCGTCGGGCAGCTCGTAGGCCTTGACCCGGTAGACCCGGCCCTTGTTCGTGAAGAACAGCAGCCAGTGGTGGGTGGTGGTGACGAAGAAGTGGTCGACGATGTCGTCCTGGCGGAGCTGCGCGCCGCGCACGCCCTTGCCGCCGCGCTTCTGGGCGCGGTACAGGTCGGTGTTGGTGCGCTTGGCGTAGCCGCCGCGGGTGATCGTGACGACCATGTCCTCTTCGGCGATCAGGTCCTCGATGGACATGTCGCCGTCGTAGGCGATGATCTCGGTCTTCCGCTCGTCGCCGAACTTGCCGGCGATCTCGCGCAGCTCGTCGCCGACGATCTGGCGCTGCCGGGACTCCGACGACAGGATGTCGTTGTAGTCGGCGATCTGCGCCATCAGGCCGTCGAACTCGTCCTGGATCTGCTGCCGCTCCAGGGCGGCCAGCTTGCGCAGCTGCATGTCCAGGATGGCCTGCGCCTGGATCTCGTCGATCTCCAGCAGGCTCATCAGGCCCTGCTGGGCCGCCGCCGCCGACTCCGACCCGCGGATGAGCTGGATCACGTCGTCCAGCCGGTCCAGGGCCTTGAGCAGGCCGCGCAGGATGTGCGCCCGCTCCTCGGCCTTGCGCAGCAGGTAACGGGTGCGCCGGATGACGACCTCGACCTGGTGCGCCACGTAGTACCGGACGAACTGGTCGATCCGCAGCGTCCGCGGCACGCCGTCGACCAGGGCCAGCATGTTGGCGCCGAACGTGGTCTGCAGCTGGGTGTGCTTGTACAGGTTGTTCAGCACGACCTTGGCGACCGCGTCGCGCTTGAGCACGATGACCAGCCGCTGCCCGCTGCGCTGGGACGACTCGTCGCGCACGTCGGCGATCCCGGTGACCCTGCCGTCCTTCACCAGGTCGGCGATGGTCAACGCAAGATTGTCGGGATTCACCTGGTACGGCAGCGCGGTGACGACCAGGCACTGCCGGCCCTTCGCGTCCTCCTCGACCTCGACGATGGCGCGCATCGTGATCGAGCCGCGGCCGGTGCGGTAGGCGTCGTCGATGCCCCGCTTGCCGACGATCAGGGCGCCGGTGGGGAAGTCGGGACCCTTGACCCGGGCGATCAGCGCTTCGAGGAGCTCCTCGTCGCTCGCCTCCGGGTTCTCCAGGCACCACTGGACACCCTGGGCGACCTCGCGCAGGTTGTGCGGCGGGATGTTGGTCGCCATACCGACCGCGATCCCGCCCGAGCCGTTGACCAGCAGGTTGGGGAAGCGTGAGGGCAGGACGACCGGCTCCTGGGAGCGCCCGTCGTAGTTCGGCTGGAAGTCGACGGTGTCCTTGTCGATGTCGCGCAGCATCTCCATGGCGATCTGCGCGAGCCTGGACTCGGTGTACCGCATCGCCGCCGCCGGGTCGTTGCCCGGGGAGCCGAAGTTGCCCTGCCCGTCGACGAGCGGGTAGCGCAGCGACCACGGCTGCGCCAGCCGTACCAGGGTGTCGTAGATCGACGTGTCGCCGTGCGGGTGGTACGAGCCCATGACGTCGCCGACGACGCGCGAGCACTTGAAGTACCCGCGGTCGGGGCGGTAGCCGCCGTCGTACATCGCGTAGAGGACGCGGCGGTGGACCGGCTTCAGACCGTCCCGGACATCGGGCAGCGCGCGGGACACGATGACCGACATCGCGTAGTCCATGTAACTGCGCTGCATCTCGGACTGGATGTCGACCGGTTCGATGCGGTCCGTGGGCGGTCCGGGCGGTGTGGTGTTCACTTCCGTCACGAGTGATTGTTCCTTTGCGAGTTCAGCGAGTTACACGTCGAGGAAGCGAACGTCCCTGGCGTTCCGGATGATGAAGGATCTGCGCGCCTCGACATCCTCGCCCATCAGGACGCTGAACAGCTCGTCGGCCTGCGCGGCGTCGTCGAGCGTCACCTGCAGGAGCAGGCGGGTGTCGGGGTTCATCGTGGTCTCCCACAGCTGGTTGGCGTTCATCTCGCCGAGACCCTTGAAGCGCTGCACGTTGTCACGCGGGCGCGGGTCGGGCTTGCCCGACGCGATGCCGGCCTCGATGACGGCGTCGCGCTCGCGGTCGGAGTAGGCGTACGACGCGTCCTCGCCCTTGCGGTCCCACTTGATCTTGTAGAGCGGCGGCTGGGAGAGGTAGACGTGACCCGCCTCGATCAGCGGCCGCATGAAACGGAAGAGCAGCGTGAGCAGCAGCGTGGTGATGTGCTGGCCGTCGACGTCGGCGTCCGCCATCAGGATGATCTTGTGATACCGCAGCTTCGAGATGTCGAACTCGTCGTGCACCCCGGTGCCCAGCGCGGTGATCAGAGCCTGGACCTCGGTGTTCTTGAGGACCTTGTCGATCCGGGCCTTCTCGACGTTGAGGATCTTGCCGCGGATGGGCAGGATGGCCTGGAACTTCGGATCCCGGCCGCCCTTGGCCGAGCCGCCCGCCGAGTCGCCCTCGACGATGTAGAGCTCGCACTTCTCCGGCTCGGTCCACTGGCAGTCGGCCAGCTTGCCCGGCAGGCCGGAGCCGGCCTCCAGCAGCGACTTGCGGCGGGTCAGGTCGCGCGCCTGACGTGCCGCGATCCGCGCCCGGGACGCCTGGAGGGACTTGTTGATGATCTCTTTGGCCTCGCCCGGGTTACGCTCGAACCAGTCGCGCAGCGAGTCGTTGCACGCCTTCTGCACGAACGACTTGGCCTCGGTGTTGCCGAGCTTGGTCTTGGTCTGCCCCTCGAACTGCGGGTCGGTCAGCTTCACCGAGATGATCGCGGTGAGCCCCTCGCGGACGTCCTCACCGGTGAGGTTGTCGTCCTTGCCCTCCTTGAGGAACTTCTGCTCGCGCGCGTAGCGGTTGACGATGGTGGTCAGCGCCGCGCGGAAGCCCTCCTCGTGGGTGCCGCCCTCCGCCGTGTTGATCGTGTTGGCGAAGGTGTAGACCGACTCGCTGTAGGAGCTGTTCCACTGCATGGCGATCTCGACCGAGATGCCCTCGCCCTGCGACTCGAAGTCGATGACCGTGCCGTGCACGGCCTCCTTCTTCGAGTTGATGTGCCGGACGAAGTCGGAGATGCCGCCCTCGTAGTGATAGGTCTCGACATGCGGCTCGCCGTTGACGTGGTCGGGACGCTCGTCGCGGATGCTGATGGTCAGGCCCTTGTTGAGGAAGGCCATCTCCTGAAAGCGGCGGGACAGCGTCTCGAAGTTCCACGTCGTGGTCTCGAAGATGGTGCCGTCGGCCCAGAAGGTGATGCTGGTGCCGTGCTCCGAGGTCGGCTCGCCCTGCTCCAGCGGGGCCAGCGGCCGGGAGTGGTCGTACTGCTGCCGCCACACGTGACCGTCGGTGCGCACCACGACGTCGACCCTCGTGGACAGCGCGTTCACCACGGAGACGCCGACGCCGTGCAGGCCGCCGGAGACCGCGTAGGACTTGCTGTCGAACTTGCCGCCCGCGTGCAGGGCCGTGAGCACGACCTCGACCGCGGAGCGACCCTCACCGGGCACGATGCCGACGGGGATGCCACGGCCGTTGTCGACGACCCTGACGCCGTTGTCGGCCAGCAGCGTGATCTCGATGGTGTCGCAGTATCCGGCCAGGGCCTCGTCGACGGAGTTGTCCACAACCTCGTAGACAAGATGGTGAAGACCGCGCTCGCCGGTCGAGCCGATATACATACCCGGGCGCTTGCGGACCGCCTCAAGCCCTTCGAGTACGGTGATTGAGCTAGCGTCGTAGGACAAGTGCCAAATCCTCCTGCCGCGGACACGCGGCGGGGCGCCCGATCTTGAGCTGCCCCGCCCTGCCCGTCACCGTCGTGAGTGCCCCGATGCGCTCACCCGGGGGAATCGGCTGTGTAGGCCGGGGGTGACACGCAAGTGGACGTGTCCGGAATCCGGTTTCATTCTACCGGTCCTGAGCGCCCAATAGGGCATTGACGGCCGCTGTGATGCCCTGTCGAGCGTTTACCCCTCGGTCAAGAGTCCCCCCACGGGCGCGGGGGTCGTCGCCGTAGACGCCGCGCTGGCCGATTCCGCCCGCCTGTGCCCCAACCGGTTCCCGTGCCCCCATCACGGTCGCCCCAGGGCCTCCGCGTCAGCCGTACGTGTCACGAGGACCACGGCTGCCGGGCACCCGCAGGCCGCCCGGACGCGGCCCGTTCTGCGGTCCGCGGACCTTCACCCGCTGCACGACGCCGTCGCCGAGCTCCTCGTTCAACCGCCTGACCAGGGTGCCGGCGAGCAGGCGCACCTGGGTGGCCCAGGCCGTGGAATCGGCCTGGATGAGCACTTCGCCCTCGTCGAAGGTCTCCGGCCTGGTGTGCGCGGCCAGGTCGGGGCCGACGATCTGGGACCAGCGGCCGAACACTCCGCCCACCGCGATCTCCCGCTCCCAGCCGCGCTCGGCGAGCAGGTCGCGGATCGCGCGGCCGAAAAGCTGCGGGTCGCCGGCGTCGCGGCGCTGGCCCGCCGCCCTGCGGCGCGGCTCCCTGCGGGGGAGCTGGCCGCGCCTGGCCGCGTCCGCCTTGGCCTGGGCGAGCTTCTCCCGCGCCATCGCCGCGCCGCGCGCCGCGGCGTTCTCCCCGGGCCCCTGCGCGGGACCGGACGGCTCAGCCGACACGGGTCACGCTCCCCTCGGCGACGTCGAACCTGCCCCCGGCCAGCTCGGCCGGCACGTCCTCGGGCACGGCCGCGGTGATCAGCACCTGCTCCGCGGGCGCGACGATCTCGGCGAGTCTGCGGCGGCGGGCGGTGTCCAGCTCGGCGAAGACGTCGTCGAGGATCAGCACGGGGTCGCCGCCGTCGGCGCGGAGCAGGTCGTAGGCGGCCAGCCGGAGCGCGAGCGCGAACGACCACGACTCGCCGTGGCTGGCGTAACCGCGGGCGGGCAGCTCGCCGAGGCCGAGGAACAGGTCGTCGCGGTGCGGGCCGACCAGGGTGACGCCGCGCTCCAGCTCGGCGTCGCGCATCTCCAGCAGGCGCGCGCGCAGCCGCTCGGCGAGGACCTCGCGATCCGTCACCAGGGTTTTCCACAGATCGGGACCGTCTGTGGATGAAGCTGGGGGTGAATCCGCGGGTGAATCGTCCGCGGGCAGCGTGCCGCGGTAGGACAGCTCGACCACGTCGGACGCGGGGGCGAGCGTCGCGTACGCCCGCGCGGTCAGCGGGCGGAGCGCCTCCACCAGCTCCAGCCGGGCGCCGAGCAACTCCGCGCCGTGCCGGGCGAGCTGCGCGTCCCAGACCTCCAGCGTGCTCAGCAGGTCGCCGGCGCCCGCCGCGGCGAATCCCGCCTCCCGCTCGGCCCGCCGGCCGCCTCCGCGCCCTCTGCGGGCCGCGGAGGCGGTACGCAGCAGGGCGCCACGCTGCTTGAGCACGCGGTCGTAGTCGGCGCGGACCCCGGCGAACCTCGGCGCGCGGGCCACCAGCAGATCGTCGAGGAACCGCCGCCGCTCGGACGGGTCGCCCTTGACCAGGGCGAGGTCCTCGGGGGCGAAGAGCACCGTGCGCAGCAGGCCGAGCACGTCGCGCGGGCGGGGGACGGGGGAGCGGTTGAGGCGGGCGCGGTTGGCCCGGCCCGGGTTGAGCTCCAGCTCGACCAGCGCCCTGCGGTCGTCCCTGACCACGGCGACCCGGACGATCGCCCGGCCCGCGCCGTGGCGGACCAGGGGCGCGTCGTTCGCCACCCGGTGACTGCTGAGCGTCGCCGCGTAACCCAGCGCTTCGACCAGGTTGGTCTTGCCCTGCCCGTTGGGCCCGACAAAGGCCGTGACGCCCGGCTCCAAGCCGAGCTCCACGGCCTCGTAGGACCGGAAGTCGGTCAGCGACAGGTGGGCGACATGCACCCAGAGAGGTTACCGAGCCACAGGGCCCACCGTCGTCACACCGGTGTCACCGGGTATGCCGCGCCCCTGTGGACACCGGCGCGCTACTTCGGCGGGACGACGTCGGCCCCGGGAGCGTCGGCGCCCTTGGCCTGCGAACCCTCGTTGGCGGTGACGGCGTGGCCGCCGAACTGGTTGCGCAGCGCCGCGACGACCTTCATCGCCGGCGAGTCGGGCTGCCGGGAGGCGAACCGGGCATAGAGCGCGGCGGTGATCACCGGCAGCGGCACGGAGTGGTCCACCGCGGCCTGCACGGTCCACCGGCCCTCTCCGGAGTCCTGTGCGTAACCACGGAGGTCCGACAGGTCGGGGTCCTCCTCCAGCGCCCGGACCAGGAGGTCGAGCAGCCAGGAGCGAATCACGGTGCCGTGCCGCCAGGAGCGGAAGGCGCCGGGCACGTCGGTGACGATGTCGGTCGCCTCAAGCAGCTCCCAGCCCTCGGCGAAGGCCTGCATCATGCCGTACTCGATGCCGTTGTGGACCATCTTGGCGAAGTGGCCGGCGCCGATCTTGCCGGCGTGCACGAAACCGTCGGGGCCCTCCGGCTTGAGCGTGTCCAGGATCGGCGAGATCCGCGAGATGAGCTCGGCGTCGCCGCCGGCCATCAGGGCGTAGCCGTTCTCCAGGCCCCAGACGCCGCCGCTGACACCGACGTCGACGAAGCCGACGCCCCTGGCCGCCAGCTCGGCGCCGTGCTTCTGGTCGTCCACATAGTGTGAATTGCCGCCGTCGATGACGATGTCGCCCTCGGACAGCAGCTCGCCGAGCTGCCCGACGACCGTGTGGGTCGGCTCGCCCGCGGGGACCATCACCCACACCACGCGGGGGGCCTCCAGCGCGGCCACCAGCCCCTGCAGATCGCCGACGTCGCTGACCTTCGGATCGCGGTCGTAGCCCACGACGTCATGCCCGCCGCGGCGCAGGCGCTCAGCCATGTTGCCGCCCATCTTGCCGAGCCCGACCATGCCGATCTGCATGGGTGCACCCCTTTTCCCAGGTCTGGTGATGTCACGAGGCGACCCGCATACCCCGGCTCGGTGTGTCGAACCCGCCTGTTCAGGGCCGTACGGCGCGGCCCGCGGGAATCCTACTCACCCGGACAGGCGGATCGGCATGATGAGGTACCTGTAGTCCGGAATCGTCTCGTTATCCACAGGTTTGCCACCGGTGAGGATGGCCGGCTTGGTGGACGTGGTGAACTGCAGGCGCGCGACGTCGGAGTCGATCGCGCCGAGCCCCTCCAGCAGAAACTGGTGGTTGAAGGCGATGTTGATCTCGTCGCCGTCGAAGTCCACCGGCAGCACCTCGACCGCCTGGGCCTCGTCGCCGCTGCCCGCCTCAAGCACGACCTCGTCGCCGCGGAAGGCCAGCCGGACCGGCGTGTTGCGCTCGGCGACCAGGGCCACGCGCTTGACCGCCTCGACGAAGGCGCCGGTGCCGAGCTCGGCGCGCGCGGAGAACTCCGTGGGCAGCAGCGAGCGGTATTTCGGGAACTCCGGGTCGAGGAGCCTGGTCGTGGTCCGCCTGCCGCCGCTGAGGAAGCCGATCATGCCTTCGCCGGTGCCGCCGGTGGAGCTGAGCGCGATCTCCACCTCGGCGCCGGTGGTCAGCGACTTGACCGTGTCGGCGAGGGTCTTGCCGGGGATCATCGCGATCGCCGAGATGTCGACCTGGTCGGGCTGCCACTTCAGCTCGCGCACGGCCAGCCGGTAGCGGTCGGTGGCGGCGAGGGTCACCGTGTCACCCTCGATCTCCATCCGCACCCCGGTGAGCATCGGGAGCGTGTTGTCCTTGCCTGCGGCGACCGCGACCTGGCCGACGGCGGAGGCGAAGACGTCGCTGCCGACCCGGCCGGCGGCCGGCGGCATCGCGGGCAGCGAGGGGTAGTCCTCCACCGGCATGGTCAGCAGGGTGAACCGCGCGCTGCCACAGGTGACGACGGCCTTGGCGCCCTCCACCACCAGATCCACAGGCTGTGCGGGCAGCGCCCTGGTGATCTCGGCGAGGAGCCGGCCCGACACGAGGACCACGCCGGGCTCTCCCGTCTGCAGCTCAAGGGTCACCTCGGCGGACACCTCGTAGTCGAAGCCCGACAGCTTCAACTGGGTGTCCTCGGTGACCTCCAGCCGCATGCCGGCGAGCACCGGCACGGACGGACGCGCCGGAAGGCTGCGTGCCGTCCATGCGACCGCCTCTGCGAGCACGTCTCGGTCGACCCGGAACATCACGTGGATTCGCCTCCTGTGTGGCTCGGCTCTCGTCGAGTCCAAGTGTTCACCCTCCCGCGCTCAGGCAGGGAGGGAACCCTTCTATGGGTTTTGAGTTTCTTAGAGAGAGAAATAGGAAGTCATCTTCATAGGTGCGGTGGATACTGTGGATGACGATCGTTTCCCCAGCTCAGAGGGCATTTTCTCATCCACCGGAGGTGTGGGGGAAGCCTGGGGGAAACCCGTTCGGCTGGGGACGACGGAGCTTTGCACACAGGCCGTCCCCAGATGAGGGGTGCTCTGTCCACCGGTTGTCCACGAGGTTTCCACCGGTTGTCCACGGGGTACGTGTCCGGTTTGCGGACCCGAAGATAACGACTGCACAGGGCGTCCCCAGGTTATCCACGAGTAGTCCCCAACCTGTCCCCAGGATGTCCCCAGACTTTTCCCCAGGCTCTGATCGGCGTCGTCCGCGCCCAAGACGATCTTCATGCGGCCGGAGCGCCCCGATGCCCCGCCGTCAGCGGTCTTCCACCGCTGATCCACAGTGTTATCCACAGGCTGTGCATGATGTGAGGGGCAGGGTCACACGTTGCGTGACTGCTGCTTGATGCGGCCCGTCAGCTCGTTGACCTGGTTGTAGATGGAGCGTCGCTCCGCCATGAGCGAGCGGATCTTACGGTCGGCGTGCATGACCGTGGTGTGGTCGCGCCCGCCGAACTGCTGGCCGATCTTGGGCAGGGACATGTCGGTCAGCTCGCGGCACAGGTACATCGCGATCTGCCGGGCGGTCACCAGCACCCTGGACCGGGAGCCGCCGCACAGGTCGTCGATGGAGATCCCGAAGTAGGCGGCGGTCTGCGCCATGATCGCGGCGACCGTGATCTCCGGGCCGGAGTCCTCGGTGATCAGATCCTTCAGCACGACCTCGGCGAGCTGGAGATCGACGCCCTGCCGGTTGAGGCTCGCGAACGCGGTGACCCGGATCAGCGCGCCCTCCAGCTCCCGGATGTTGGTGGAGATCCGGCTCGCGATGTACTCCAGCACGTCACCGGGCGCGGCCAGGCCCTCCTGGATCGCCTTTTTACGCAGGATCGCGATGCGGGTCTCCAGCTCGGGCGGCTGCACGTCGGTGATCAGACCCCACTCGAACCGGTTGCGCAACCGGTCCTCCAGGGTGACGAGCTGCTTGGGCGCCCGGTCGCTCGAGATGACGATCTGCTTGTTGGCGTTGTGCAGGGTGTTGAAGGTGTGGAAGAACTCCTCCTGGGTCTGCTCTTTCCCCTCCAGGAACTGGATGTCGTCCACCAGCAGGATGTCCACAGCCCGGTAGCGGCTGCGGAAACTGTCGGCCTTGTGGTCGCGGATCGAGTTGATGAAGTCGTTGGTGAACTCCTCGGAGCTCACGTATCTCACCCGCGCGCCGTCATAGAGGCTCTGCGCGTAGTGGCCGATCGCGTGCAGCAGGTGCGTCTTGCCGAGACCCGAGTCGCCGTAGATGAACAACGGGTTGTACGCCTTGGCCGGCGCCTCGGCGACCGCGACCGCCGCGGCGTGCGCGAAGCGGTTGCTGGACCCGATGACGAAGGTCTCGAAGGTGTATTTCGGGTTCAGCCGGGCGGGCTCGCCGGGCTTCGTCCGCGCGGTCTCGCCGGGGCGGGGGCCACGGCCGTCCCACCGGTTCTGCGGCGGCGCGGCCTGCGGCGGACGCTCCTGGTCGGCCTCGCCGCGCGGCTGCTCACCGAAGTGCGTGTCGCCGCCGCCGTAGCGGCCGCCCGCCTCGAACGCGTGCTGTTTCGGGGGAGCCTCGCCGTAGGCGGGCTGGTCGGTGAACGGCACGTCGCCGTAGGACTGCTGCCGGGCGTCGCCGTACGGCTGGCCGTAGGCGCGGCCGCGGGCCGGATCGCCCTGCTGGGCGTCGGCCTGGGGGAGATAGGGCTGGGCCGGGTCGTCCGGGCCGTAGTGGAAGGGGTACTGACCCGAACGCTGTGGAGGACCGGGCTGTACCTGTGGTTGTTGCTGTGGATAATCGGTGGACAACGGAGGATGACCAGAGCCCTGTGGATAGCCCTGCTGCCCCGCCGGCCCCTGCCTGTGCTGGGGGGAAGGGGGCTGTGCATAGTCCGGCTGCGGGCTCCTCACCTGGGGATAACCCTGCTGCGGAGGCTGAGGATAGACCTCGGTGCGCGCCCCCTTGTCCTCAAGCCCGGCGGCCAGCGGGTCCACCATGACGGCCACCTGCATGGGGTGACCGAACTCCTGGGACAGCGCGTGCGCGATCAGCGGCCGGATCTTGCTTTCCAGCACGTCCTTGGCGAAGTCGTTGGGGGCGGCGAGGACCACGGTGTTGGCGTTGACCAAGCCGAGGGGGCGGGTCATGGCGAGCCAGGCCCGCTGCTGCGCGGGAACACTGCCATCAAGGAAACTCTCCAGCGCGCGGTTCCACACAGCGCCGAGGTCTACACCCTCCATGTCCGGCTCCCCTCCTTCCTGCCGCGGCCCCCCGCGATCTCTATCCACACCGGCGGCCTGCCACTGCCGGGCGGCGGCGCCGGATTGCCCCTCGTATCCACAACCTGGCGTCCGCGTGTTCTCCACCGGAGATCCACAGGGAATCCACAACGTGTGCACAGCCCACGTGGTCGGTCACGGGCGCATTGGCCCAATGGAGAGAAGGTCCGAAGGGCCGACAGTAGCCTTGTGCACACCTGTGTTCAAGACGTTGTCCACAGCCTAGTGGCAGCGCGGGGGAGGCTGGGTGCACATACTGTGGATGGAGAGACAGGGGTGGAAAACCGCCTGTGGATTGGTGGATAACCTGATCCGCTCGTGTCTCCGGTTTGACCTCGGGCGTGCCGGCGCGTAGCGTACGACAGTCGGCTTGTGGCGTGACGGCTATTTCGCATGCCCTTGCGGAAGCCGGCACGCCAGCCCTGTGTATCAAGCGCCCCATGTGCTGGGGACGCTTCATTGAAGCCTGGAGCCCACTCGTGAGCAAGCGTACTTTCCAGCCGAACAACCGTCGCCGCGCGAAGACCCACGGCTTCCGGCTGCGCATGCGCACCCGGGCCGGTCGCGCCATCCTGGCCGCCCGTCGCCGTAAGGGCCGCGCGAGCCTGTCGGCCTGACGCCCCGGCCAGCGGTCCGGGAGAGCGCGTCGCCCGCAGGCCGTCGAAACCCGGCCGCCCGACGGCGGCCGGGCCGACTGCCGTCGGGCGGCGGACTCGCCCGCCCGCGGCTCTCCGAGAGGTCCATCTGTGTTGCCGCCCGGGTCCCGTATGCGGCAAGGCGACGAGTTCGCCGCCGCGATCCGACGGGGGAGTCGTGCCGGCCGTCCCACCTTGGTCGTGCACCTTACGGTGCGCGATGACGTGGACGCGCCGCCATTGGTAGGTTTTGTAGTAAGCCGTGCCGTGGGTGGGGCAGTTGTCCGAAACCAGGTGAAGCGTCGGTTGCGACACCTGATGCGAGACCGGCTGCATAGCCTCCCGCGGGGTAGCCTGCTGGTGGTACGCGCCAATCCACCGGCTGCGTCCGCGCGAAACGAGCGCCTTGCCGCCGAACTCGACGTCGCGCTGGATCGTTTACTCAGGCGGCGTGGGCCTGAACCGCAGGCCCGGACGGATGGACGAGTATGACGGAGCAGTCGAGCCGGGCGCGACACGACACATCGTGCCACGCAGCACGCTCGCGCGGTCGCCACGTGTCCCGGACACGATCATGAGTACGCCGCAGCAGGCCGCCGGGCCCGGCCCGGCCGCCCGGCTACTGATGGCGCCGATCCGGTTCTATCGCGCTTTCTTGGGGCCGCTGCTCGGTCCCCGTTGCCGTTTCCACCCCTCGTGCAGTGCTTACGGCCTGGAGGCGATCGCCGTCCACGGTGCGCTGCGCGGATCATGGCTGACGATCCGGCGAATCGGGCGTTGCCACCCCTTCCACCCAGGAGGATTCGACCCCGTGCCTCCCCGCCCGATCCGACCTCACGAAAAGCAAGGGAGCTAGCTCCGTGGAGCTGTCCTGGCTGAATTGGCTCTACACGGCCGTCGCGCACGTCATCATCTGGATCCACGAGGGCTACAGCTACGTCCTGCCCCGGGACAGCGGCCTCACCTGGGCGCTGACCATCATCACGCTGACCGTGCTGATGCGTCTGCTGATCTTCCCCCTGTTCCTGAAGCAGATGCGTTCCTCGCGCAAGATGCAGGAGCTGGCACCGAAGATCCAAGAGCTGCGCAAGCGTTACAAGAACGACAAGCAGCGGATGAACCAGGAGGTCATGAAGGTCTACCAGGAGGGTGGAGCCAACCCTCTCGGTGGCTGTCTGCCGATTGTGGCGCAGTTCCCGATCTTCATCTCCATGTTCACCGTGCTGAACGCGATGGCCCACGGCCAGCCGCGGTTCGGCATGACGCAGGAGTTCGTCAACAGCGCGCGGGCGGCGCACATCTTCGGCGCCCCCATCCCGGCGACGTTCTGGACCAGCGCCGCGGACATCGAGAAGCTGGGCGCCGAGCCGGTGATGACGAAGATCATCCTGGCCCTGTTCGTCGCGGTCAGCTCGCTGACCACCTTCCTGACCGTCCGGCAGAGCGTGACCCGCTCGATCGCACAGATGCCGGACAACCCCATGGCGCAGCAGCAGAAGATCCTGATGTACATCTCGCCGCTGTTCGCCTTCTTCAGCCTCAACTTCCCCCTGGGTCTGATCCTTTACTGGGTCACTACCAACCTGTGGACCCTGGGTCAGCAACACTGGTTCTACAGTCGCAACCCGATGCCCACCTTCGACGCCAAGGGCAACGTGGTGGAGCCCGAGCCGAAGCCGAGCCTGCTCAGCAAGGTGCGCAAGGCCAAGCCCGAGGAGCAGCCGAAGGACGAGCCGCCGCCGCCTCCGAAGCCGAAGGTCGTACGGCAGCAGCCGACCAGGCAGCCGCGCAGCAAGCGCACGGGTAGCAAGAAGTCGTAGCAGGCCGGGTCCCCGCGACCCGCAGACACCAGGAAGGAGAGGCCGGACGTGACCGAGACCGACCAGGAGACGCCAGCCGCCCCCGATCTCGCGGCGCTCGAACAAGAAGGCGAGATCGCGGCCGACTACATCGAGGGTCTGCTGGACATCGCCGACATCGATGGTGACATCGACATGGACGTCGAAGGCGATCGCGCGGTCGTGTCGGTCGTCGACGTCAAGGGGGGCGACCTCGTCGGCGCCCACGGGGAGACCTTGGAGGCCCTCCAGGAGCTGACACGGCTCGCCGTGCACCGCCAGACGGGGGAGAGGTCCCGCCTGATGCTCGACGTCGCCGGCTTCCGCGAGAAGCGCCGGGCCGAGCTGAGCAAGCTGGGCGCCCGGATCGCCGAGGACGTCAAGCGCAGCGGTGAGCCCAAGCCCCTCCAGCCGATGACGCCGTTCGAGCGCAAGGTCGTGCACGACGCGGTGGCGGCGGCGGGTCTGCGCAGCGAGTCCGAGGGCGAGGAGCCGCACCGCTACGTGGTGGTCCTCCCCGCCTGATCTTCCGCGAGAAACGGTCGCCCGCTGCCCCGGCAGCCGGCGGCCGTTTCCTTTTGGTGCTGTTCCGGCGCCGGCCGCCCGTTCGGCGGCGAGCGTTGGGCTGGAACGATCTAGGCTCATCGTGCCGGCGATGGCGCGGGGCTGGATAGGCTCAGCAGGTCGAGTGCGTGCGGTGGAGCAGTCGGATCGCACCTTGCGCTGGCGCGGGAGAGGGTGGCGCGACACGTGGCCGTCCGCGAAGCGAAGGGAAGTTCGACCAAGTGATCAGCGACCGAGTGGACACGCATGCCGTGCCGGATGACGACGAGGGCGTAGCCGACGGAGTTGGTGTCGTGAACGATGGCGGAGTGCCCGTCCCGCCCGCGATCGCACGTGAGGTGTTCACGGGCGAGGCGTGGGCCCGGGCTGAGGAGTTCGCCGGGTTGCTGGCCGGACCGGCGGTGGTGCGCGGTCTGCTCGGGCCGCGTGAGGTGCCGCGGATCTGGGACCGGCATCTGCTCAACTGTGCCGTGGTGGCGGAGGCGATTCCCCCGGTGGTCAAGCTGGTGGACATCGGCTCCGGGGCCGGCCTCCCGGGTCTCGTGCTTGCGATCGTCCGGCCGGATGTCACGGTGACGCTGCTGGAGCCGCTCCTGCGCAGGACCGTCTTCCTGGAGGAATGCGTCAAGGCGCTTGAGCTCGACAACGTCGAGGTGGTGCGGGGGCGGGCAGAGGAGCTGGCCGGCAAGCGGGTGTTCGACGTGGCGAGCGCACGTGCCGTGGCGCCGCTGGACCGGTTGCTCACCTGGGCGCTGCCGTTGCTGCGCGAGGGAGGGGAGTTACTGGCGATGAAGGGGGAGCGTGCCGCCGCCGAGCTGGAGGAAGCTCGTGAGCAATTGACGGCCGGGGGAGCGCGAACGGCCGAGCTTGTTTCGGTTGGGCGCGGTAAGGTCGAGCCGCCTGCAACTCTCGTCCGGGTGGTCGCCGGTCGTTCTCCCGCACGAGCTCCGCAGGCGTCGCGGCGCAGACGGAAGAGGTGACGGCCTTGCCGGGTACGGCTCGCGGCCTGGGCTGGCCCAACGCGCACATCGTGCCGAGCGCCGGTCGTCCTTCCGGTCTCGGCTGGCCCGATGATGACGGCGGCGAAGGTGTGTCGCTGGTGTCCTCAGGGGACATTGTGCCTAGAGTGCCGTTTGAAGGGCTTGCGCCGACCGTGCCGATAGTGGCTGAATCGACGAGGTCGGTGGCGCCGGTAACGCCCACCGAGCCTTCCGGATCAGCAGGGCCGGCCCCCGGCACGACCGGTGTCGCCGCGCCGGTTGAAAGGACGACGACCGTGACCCAGACCCCCCTTAACCCCGGCGACTCGCCGCTGGTACGAGAGGCACTCAGCTCAGTGGTTTCACGTGAAACATCGGCTACGACTACTACGGCAGCACCCACGCTGGGGGGAGCTCCGCGTGGGGCAGACGGAGAATGGCCGCGTCCGCCCAAGACCCGAATCATCACCGTGGCCAACCAGAAGGGCGGCGTCGGTAAGACGACCACCTCGGTGAACCTCGCGGCTGCGCTGTCCATGCACGGCCAGCGGGTGCTCGTGGTCGACCTCGACCCCCAGGGCAACGCGTCTACCGCACTCGCCATAGAGCATCGTGGCGACGTGCCGGACGTCTATCAGGTGCTCGTGGACGACCTGCCGCTGACGCAGATCGTCAAGGAAGTACCGGATATGCCGGGACTGTACTGCGCGCCGGCCACCATCGACCTGGCCGGCGCCGAGATCGAACTGGTCTCGATGGTCGCCCGGGAGGCCCGGCTCAAGCGCGCGCTCACCGCCTTCGACTCCCTGGAGCTCGACTACATCCTGATCGACTGCCCACCGTCCCTCGGCCTGCTCACCGTGAACGCGCTCGTCGCGGCCGACGAGCTGCTGATCCCCATCCAGTGCGAGTACTACGCGCTGGAAGGTCTCGGCCAGCTCCTGCGGAACGTGGACCTGGTACGGGTGCACCTGAACCAGTCGCTCAACCTGTCCACGATCCTGCTCACCATGTACGACGGCAGGACCCGGCTGGCGTCCCAGGTAGCCGACGAGGTGCGGGCGCATTTCGGGGCAACCGTGCTCAACACCGTCATCCCGCGGAGCGTCCGGGTGTCCGAGGCGCCGAGCTACGGCCAATCCGTGATCACGTACGACCCGGGATCGAGCGGTGCCATGGCCTACAAGGACGCGGCCAGGGAGATCGCCTACCGCGGCGCCGAGGTCTGATCCACAGGTCTTATCCACAGCCGCGCGCTTCGCGGCGTGGGGACGGCTTTCGCGGTTGTAACCTTCGCAGGAACGGCCGGTGGTGGTCGGGTGGATTGAGGGAGATGCAGTGAGTCAGCAGCGGCGCAAATCCGGTCTGGGCAGGGGGCTCGGAGCGCTGATTCCGACCGGTCCCGTCGTGGACGGTCCTGCGGTGATCGTCTCGACCGCCGAGGTCACGCCGGAGCCCGGTGCCGCGCCGGTCGTCATCCCCCCTCAGCTCGTGCCGGTGCCGGCGCCGGTGCCTGGAGCGTATTTCCAGGAGATCCCCATCTCGGCGATCGAGCCGAACCCGCGGCAGCCGCGCCAGGTCTTCGACGGCGACGCGCTGGATGAGCTGGCGGCCTCGATCCGCGAGGTCGGCCTGCTCCAGCCGATCGTGGTGCGCCCCGCGGAGGACGACCGGTACGAGCTCATCATGGGGGAGCGTCGCTGGCGCGCCTCCAAGCTCGCCGGGCTCACCGAGATTCCGGCGATCGTCCGCAGCACGCAGGACGACGACCTGCTCCGCGATGCGCTCATCGAGAACCTCCAGCGCGAACAGCTCAACCCGCTCGAAGAAGGCGCGGCCTACCAGCAGCTCCTGGACGACTTCGGCGCCACCCACGAGCAGCTCGCCCAGCGCATCGGCCGGTCCCGCTCGCACATCACCAACACGCTGCGCCTGCTCAAGCTGCCGCCCGAAGTGCAGGTGCGGGTCGCCGCCGGCATCATCAGCGCCGGCCACGCCCGCGCACTCCTCACCCTGGACGACCCGGCCGCCCAGGAGCGGCTGGCGAGCCGGATCGTCGCCGAAGGTCTCTCCGTCCGCTCCGTCGAGGAAATCGTCGCCCTCGGCGACGCCAAGGCCGCCCCCGCGCCACGTGAGCGCGCCCCCAAGGCCCCCGCCGCCCCCGCCCTGCGCGACCTTGCCGACCGCCTCTCGGACCATTTCGAGACCAAGGTGAAGGTCGATCTCGGCCGCCGCAAGGGCCGCATCGTCGTGGAGTTCGCCACCATCGACGACCTGGAGCGCATCCTCGGCACCATGGCCCCCGAAGCCATCACCACGGTAAACCTCGACGACTGACCCAACCCTCGCTTCCTTTCTGCGAGATCATCGCAGGGCGGCCGAGGCCAACGTCGTCTATCGCGATGACAGTGTGGGTGGTCATCTTGGATCACAAGCCGGCCGCGGTGGGTGCCGTGCTGGTGATCCCGCGCGTGCACAGGGTCGGGCTGGGGGACGCCGACGCGCGGTTGGTGCGGCGATCTGGCGGATGGGATGGCGCGTGTCGATTGTGTTGGGCGCGTCGAGCTGCGCTGTGACTGGGAAGGCTGTCACTAGCCGTCGGGCAGGATGTCCTCCACCTCCACCTGCATGTGGTTCCGTGTTCCCCGGGAGACGGTGTTGTGGTCATCGCTGAATAGAAGAAGCGCTCGCGCGAGGTTCTCGACCATGACGCGGCGCTGATTCGGGAGGCGCTCGTGTGATTGCGGAGACGAACCGCCGGCCTGTCATCGGCGGCGGCTCATTGGCTGCGGCGAGATCCTCTGGGGCATATGGGTTGCCCGCTCACCGGACAGTGGTGGCGATGCCTGCTTCAACGGCCAGGCGGCGGGCGTGCACTGGTAGCCGAGCCTTGCAGGCGTATACGGGGGCTGAGTGTGGGTGAGGCGTCGGGGCGGCAGGGAGAAGGGCGGTGGCACTCCAGCCGCCTCCACCGTCACCTAGCCGCCACAGCGTAGGCCCACTCCGCTGCCTCACCCCAGTCCTCTCGTTGGAACCCCTTCACCTCAGTCACCGTCACCCACACAAACGCCAAAGCTCTTCACTCTTGCCTAGTTGTAGCCCCCTCCCTCGCCTCGCCTCCGAGGCCAGCCTCCGTTTCCAGCCTCCGTGGGATCCCTTCCATAGCCCCCGACCTCTTGTGTGGGGCGGTGGGCTGCGCGCCGCGCCATCCAGAGGTGCCGGGCTCCGGCGGTTGGCGTGATGGTGGGCCGGCTGGGGTGGGGAGCGGTGTGGTGGGGTGGCGTTCGGGTGGGATGTTTCACGTGAAACGAGAGGGGTGGGTTCACGTGATCCGAGCTGGGGGGCGTGGTTTCACGTGAAACCGAGCGGGGGGCGTGGTTTCACGTGAAACCGAGCGGGGGGCGTGGTTTCACGTGAAACCGAGCGGGGGCCGTGGTTTCACGTGAAACCACGTGTTAGGCGTTGAGGACCTTGCGGATGTCGGCGATGAAGTCGTCTACGTGCGCGGGGGTGGTATCGAAGGCGGTCATCCAGCGGACCACGGACTCGGACTTGTCCCAGACGTGGAAGGAGTACATCGACTGGAGGACTGGGATCGCCTCGGGGGGAAGAGTGGCGAAGACGGCGTTTGACTCGACCGGGTAGTGGATGGAGAGGCCGGGGAGATCGCTCACACCGTCTGCCAGGCGGCGGGACATCGCGTTGGCGTGGTCGGCGTTCGCGCGCCAGAGGTCGTCGGTGAGAAGTGCGGTGAGCTGAGCCGAGATGAAACGCATCTTGGAGGCGAGCTGGAGCGACTGCCGGCGTAGCAGCGGGAGGCCCTCAGCGAGCGTGGCGGAAAGGAAGATGACCGCCTCGGCGGCGAGTGCGCCGTTCTTGGTACCGCCGAAGTTCACCACATCTACTCCGGCGTCCGTGGTGAAGTCGCGCAGCGGGCAGCCGAGGAAAGCCGCCGCGTTGGCCAGTCGTGCGCCGTCCATGTGTAGCAAAAGGCCGTGGGCGTGGGCGACGTCGGCGAGGGCCGAGACCTCGTCCGGCGTGTAGCAGGTGCCCAACTCGGTCACTTGGGAGATGGACACAGCGGTGGGTCGCGGCTGGTTCGACCCCTCCAGAGCGTCGAGAACCTTTGTCACATCGCTGGGCACGAGTTTGCCCAGGGGAGTGGACACGGTGAAAAGCTTGACGCCGAGCAGGCGTTCCGCCGCACCGGCCTCACCGGTGGCGATGTGCGCGGTGTCCGGGCAGATGATCGCGTCGAAGGGGCGTCGCAACGTCTGAGCCAGGCCCACCATGTTGGCCCCCGAGCCGTTGAACACAGCGAACCCGGCAGCGCCCTCGCCGAACACCTCCTTCACCTTGGCCTCGAAGTCATGGGTCCAGCGGTCGTCGCCGTACGCCGGAGCGTCACCGGTGTTCGCCGCGCCGATCGCCGCGAGGACCGCCGGGTGCACGCCCGTGTGGTTGTCGCTGGCAAAACTCTTGGGGTAGGGGGATCCGTTCAACACGCCGCCAGGCTACGCCGTACGGCGAACGGCACTGTGGCGAGGTCGGCCGCTGCTTTGAACGACGCGCGTGCATTGGTGGACATTCGCTGTGTCGAGTTGATACCGCTCGCTCCAGCCGTGTCGCCAGGAAGTCGTGCGCGACGACGAGCTCGTGACGCTCTCCGAATCCCAAGCCCAACTCTCGAACCACCTCCCGATTCGCCCGCTGGTCCGCTGAACCAACATTCAAACCGGCCCCCCGTAAAGGCGGCTGAGCCACTTCCGAGGTCGGTGGACGAAGCGGAAATGACTGGGCCGGTTGCAGCGCACGTGGCTCGACTGCCTGCGAGAGAGGCGAGCGGAAAGCTACCTGGGAAGCCACTCCTAGGGTGCTGGAGGACAGAGGGGGACATCTCAAAGGTGGGCAGAAGATCGCTCGCTGCCCAGGGCGGGTGAAGCGGCCCATGATGGATCTCGCGGGGAAAGACATTGCGGTGTCGTTCGCCCAACAGGGCTCGCAGGCGGCAGGGCCTGCGGAGATCAATACCCGCGGAGGATGACGCCCGCAGAGGTCAAAGCCTGCGAGAGTCGGGGCCTACGAGAGTCAGGGCCCGCCAGCGTGAAAGCCTGCGAGCGTCAGGGCCCATGGGCATCAACGTCCGTGGGGGGCAACGCGCGCAGAGGTCGCGGCGACTTGGGTCTCGGCAAGGCGCACCTGCTGCGCGCGATCGGCCACTAGGCAGCGCTGCTGTCACGGCGCAGGGTTGTGGGTGTCAGGGCCGCGGGCACCCATGCTCGCGGTGGACAACGCCCACGGACGTCACGGTCCGCAGGCATCAACAGCGCAGACGTCAGGGGCCGCAGGTAAGTACCGCAGGCCGTCAGAGACCACAGTGGCGTTAAGGGGCCGCGAGGGCAGGCCCCTCAGGGGGTAGCGCCTGTAGCGAACAGGGGGCCGCACGGCCGAAGCTCGCACGGGCCGAAGCGCCGCACAGGCCGAGGCGTCGCGCGGGTCAATGGCGCGCAGGCGAAAGCGCCGCGCGGGCCGAAGCGGTGTGCGGGCCGAAGCGGTGTGCGGGCCGAAGCGCCGCACGGGTGAATGGCGCGCAGGCGAAAGCGCCGCACAGGCCGAGGCGCCGCACGGGTGAATGGCGCGCAGGCGAAAGCGCCGCACAGGCCGAGGCGTCGCGCGGGTCAATGGCGCGGCGAAAGCGCCGCGCGGGCCGAAGCGGCGTGCGGGCCGAAGCGCCACACAGTCAATGGTGCGCGGGCGAAAGCGCCGCACGGGCGAAAGCGTCTCGCGCGGGCCAAAGGGCGCACAGGTCGATGCGCCCGCACGGCCCAAGGGGCCGCACGGGGCAGAGGGCCGCACGGGGCAGAGGGGTGTAGGGAAGGCGGGGGGCGGGGTTAGGGGCGGGTGGCGGCGCGTTCCAGGAGGGTGCGGCAGACGGTGCCGAGGTCTTGGCCGGCGGCTTCGACGGACATGGGGAGGAGGGAGACCTCGGTCATGCCGGGGGCGACGTTCACTTCGAGGAAGTGCGGGAGGCCGTCGGCGTCGACGATGAGGTCGGTGCGGGAGATGTCGCGCAGGCCGAGGGCGGAGTGGGCGGTGACGGCCATGTCGGCGCAGGCGGTGGCGACCTCGGGGGAGAGGCGGGCGGGGGCGAAGAACTCGGTGTGGCCGGCGGTGTAGCGGGCGGCGTAGTCGTAGACGCCCTTGTCGGGCACGATCTCGACGGGCGGCAGCGCCACCGGGCCGTCGCCGAGGTCGACGACGGACACGGCGACCTCGATCCCCTTGACGTAACGCTCGATCAGGGCGGTGTCGCCGTAGGCGAAGCAGCCGACCATGGCGGCGGGCAGTTCTTCGGCGGTGCGCACCATGGAGGCGCCGAGCGCGGAGCCGCCACGGGCCGGCTTGACGAAGAGGGGGAGGCCGAGGCGGGCGACGATGCGGGCCAGCACGGCGGACGCGCCGAGGTCGTGGAACGTCTCCTTGGGCAGCGTCACCGACTCGGGGGTGCGTACGTCGAACGAGCGGACGACCGCCTTGGCGCTGGGCTTGTCGAAGGCGACCCGGCAGGCGTCGGGACCGGCACCCACGTAGGGCACGGACAGCAGCTCCAGCACCGACCGGATCGCACCGTCCTCGCCGGCCCCGCCGTGCAGGGTCACGAAGACGGCGTCGGGCGGGTCGGCGAGCACGGAGGGCACCAGGGACGCGTCGGTGTCGCGGGTCTCCACATCCATCCCCGCCGCCCGTAGGACGTCGCTCACCCGGCGTCCCGAACGCAGGGACACCTCCCGTTCGTATGACAGTCCACCGGCCAGAACCAGTACGTGGCCGAGATCACTCATCGGGAGGGCCCTCTTCTCTCACACTCGTGTACGGCCGGCACCCCTTCCGAGGGCGCCGGCCGTACGGGCGTCAGGCGAGATCGGGACCGGGTGTGTCGACTCCGAAGTGATCGGGTGCCGCACCGGTTCCGAACGTGTCGCGCAGTCTCATCTCCTGCTCGATCACCCCGGCGAGGCGGCGGACGCCTTCCCGGATGCGATCGGGCTGGGGATAACAGTAGGACAGCCTCATGTTCTGAGCACCCTGTGCGTCAGCATAAAAGCCGGTTCCTGGTACGAAAGCGACGCGTTCGGCGACGGCGCGCGGCAGCAGTGCCTTGGAGTCCAGCCCTTCTGGCAGGGTCATCCAGACGAAGAAACCGCCCCTGGGACGGGTCCATGTGCAGCCGGGAGGCATTTGGGCCTCCAGTGCCGTCAGCATGGCCTCGCACCGTTCGCGGTAAAGCTCCTGGAAGGATTTGATCTGCTCCCGCCACGGTTGCGTGGTGAGGTACTGGCCGACGGCGAGCTGGGAGAAGGTGGAGTGCGACAGCACGGCCGACTCCATCGCCAGCACCAGCTTGTCCCGCACGGCGTGCGGCGCCAGCGCCCACCCCACCCGGAACCCGGGCGCGAGCGTCTTGGAGAACGAACCGAGATACACGACCCCCTCGGCGTCGTCGGCGCGCAGCGCCCGCATCGGCTCCCCGTCGAAGCCGAGCAGGCCGTACGGGTTGTCCTCGACGACGAGCACGCCGGCCCGCTGGCAGATCTCCAGCACCTCGCGGCGTCGGTCGGCGGTGAGCGTCACACCGGCGGGGTTCTGGAAGTTGGGGATCGTGTAGAGAAACTTGATCCGCCGGCCGGCACGGGCGAGAGACTCGATGGTCTCGGCCAGCGCCGACGGGATCAGCCCGTCCGCGTCCATCGGCACGTGCACCACGGACGCCTGGTAGGCGGCGAACGTGCCCAGGGCGCCCACGTAGGACGGCCCCTCGGCGAGGACGACGTCTCCGGGGTCGATGAAGATGCGCGTGATCAGGTCGAGCGCCTGCTGCGATCCGACGGTCACGACGACGTCGTCGGCACCCGCCTCGATGCCCTCCAGGCGCATGACCTCGCAGATCTGCTCACGCAGATGCGGGTCGCCCTGGCCTGAGCCGTACTGCAGCGCGACGGGGCCGCGCCGAGCCACCAGGTCGGCGACCAGTTCGCCGACCACGTCGAGGGGGAGCGCCGTGACGTACGGCATGCCGCCGGCGAGCGAGACCACCTCGGGCCTCGACGCGACGGCGAAAAGAGCTCGGACCTCGGAGGCGACCATCCCGGTAGCTCGCGCGGCATACCGATCGACATAGGCGTCGATACGCGACCCGTGGGTCGCGGCAGTCTGACCGTGATCCGTCTCCTTCGCCACGGTCCACCTCCTAGGTATATAGCCCGGAAAACCAGAGTACGTCACGAAATGTGACTACCCTCACTGGGGACGCGCTGGGCGCGTGCGGCGCCGACATGCAGCGTGACGCGTACTTCCCTGGGCTACCATGCCAGACTGGAGACGCCGTATTCGCGCGCTTTCCGCCAAGACTCTCGTCAGGATTGGGGCCAGCAGTTGTCGCGTCGCCTCGCCAACGTCACCCTGGACAACCTTGACGACCTGCCGCGCCGGTGCAGGCGGTGTGTTTTCTGGGAGCTTGATCCGGCCAGTGGCAACCGCGCCGCCGAGGTGGGCGACCCGGGTCTGGAGAAGGAGGCGTGGATCTCGGCGACCCTGCTGGAGTGGGGGAGCTGCGGCAAGATCTCCTACGTGGACGGCGTGCCCGCCGGGTTCGTCCTCTACGCCCCGCCGCTCTACGTGCCGCGCTCCACCGCCTTCCCGACCTCGCCGGTCAGCGCCGACGCCGTGCTGCTGATGACCGCGCACATCATGCCGGAGTTCTCCGGCGGCGGGCTCGGGCGCATGCTGGTGCAGGGCGTGGCCAAGGACCTCACCCGGCGCGGCGTGCGGGCCATCGAGGCGTTCGGCGACCTGAAGTGGGAGCAGCCGGGCTGCGTGCTGCCGGCCGACTATCTGCTCGCGGTCGGCTTCAAGACCGTGCGCCCGCACCTGCGCTTCCCGCGCCTCCGGCTGGAGCTCAAGACGGCGATCTCCTGGCGTGAGGACGTCGAGGTGGCCCTGGAGCGCCTCCTGGGCTCCATGAGCCCGGAGCGGGCCCTCCGGCCCGTCTGAGACGATCTCAGCGGCCCCTGCGGCCCCTGCGGCCCCTGCCGCCCCATGAGCCTCACGACGATCGCGCCGTAAACACTCAGCGCCCTCTCGCCGAAGCTCAGCGCCTCCTCGCCAAAACTCAGCGCCCCCTCGCCGGTGGTGGCGAAGGGGCGCTGTGTTTGGGTGGGTGTGCCGCTCGGAAAAGCGGTGGTACGGCACGCGCCCGTGGGCGCCCGCCGCAGGGGGCCGCATCTTGAGCCCCGTGGGGACGAGCTCTAGATGATGCCCTCGAGCTCGCGAAGCAGCATGGCCTTCGGCTTGGCGCCGATGATCTGCTTGACGACCTCTCCACCCTTATAGACGTTCAGAGTCGGGATCTGGAGTACGCCGTAGTCGCGCGGAACTTCGGGATTCTCGTCGATGTTGAGCTTGACCACGGTCAGCTTGTCGGCCTGCTCCTTGGCGATCTCCTCCAGGATCGGGGCGACCTGGCGGCAGGGGCCGCACCACTCCGCCCAGAAGTCGACGAGGACCGGCTTGTCGCTGGAGAGGACGTCGGCCTGGAAGGACTTGTCCGTGACGCTCTTGATGGTGCCCACGATGGGATCTTCTCCTAACTTTCCTGAAGGGTCAGCCAGCGCTCGGCGTCGAGGGACGCCTGGCACCCGGTGCCCGCCGCGGTGATCGCCTGACGATAGATGTGGTCGACGACGTCGCCGCAGGCGAAGACGCCGTCGATGTTGGTGCCGGTGCCGGGGGACTTGACCCGGATATAGCCCTCTTCGTCCAGGTCGATCTGGCCCTTGACCAGCTCGTTGCGCGGGTCGTGGCCGATCGCGACGAAGATGCCGGTGACGGGGAGCTCGCTCTCCTCGCCCGTCTTACGGTTGCGGACCCGCACCGCGGACACCCGGTCGTCGCCGATGATGTCGACCACCTCGCTGTCCCAGACGAAGCGGATCTTCTCGTTGGCGAAGGCGCGCTCCTGCATGATCTTGCTGGCGCGCAGCTCGTCGCGACGGTGGACGATCGTGACCGACCGGGCGAACCGGGTGAGGAACGTCGCCTCCTCCATCGCGGAGTCGCCGCCACCCACCACGACGATGTCCTGGTCGCGGAAGAAGAAGCCGTCACAGGTGGCGCACCAGGACACGCCGTGGCCGGACAGCCGCTTCTCGCTGGGCAGGCCGATCTCGCGGTAGCGCGAACCGGTGGCCAGGATGACGGACTTCGCGTAGAAGGTGTCGGTGGCGGTCTTGACCACCTTCGGGGTGGCCTCCAGATCGACCTCGATCACGTCGTCGGCGACCAGCTCGGCGCCGAACCGCTCCGCCTGCTTGCGCAGGTTGTCCATCAGGTCGGGGCCCATGATCCCGTCCGGGAAACCCGGGAAGTTCTCCACGTCGGTGGTGTTCATGAGGGCACCGCCGGCGGTCACCGAGCCTTCGAAGACCAGCGGCTTGAGGTCGGCACGGGCAGAGTAGACGGCCGCCGTGTAACCGGCCGGGCCCGACCCGATGATGATCACATTCCGGACGTCGCTCACTTCCATGCCTTTCAGCTCTGCTGGGGTGCCAGTCGCGTCAACAGATCCTAGGGGCCGGAGATTCCCGGCCCTGTCCGCAACGCGCGAGAACCCGCCCGCACCGGGGGCGAGAGGGTGCCCGAAACGCCGAAGAGCCCGCCGAAGCGGGCTCCAGGGCAGGTCAGGACGGGGAGGTCACTCCCACTTCGCGAGACCGGGCTTGCGCAGGTCGTTGCACTCGGGGCCGAGGACCCGCACCTGCACCGAGTTGGCGGCCTGGTCCTTCCAGAAGAGCATCAGCGTCGCCTCCTGGCCCAGGTAGAACGCCTGGTCCACGTGGAACGGGTTGCTCCCCACGTTCTTGGCCACCTTGCCGACGCAGCGCATCAGCTTGGCGTTCTCGTCGTCGTCGGCCGACTTGAGGACCGGCGCCGGCGCGAGGTAGTCACTCAGTGAGCCGCGCAGGTCACGGCTGGTGTAGTTGTAGTCGGTCTGCGTGATCTTGTACGTGGGAGTGATCAACGCTTCCCGGGGCGGCGCGGGCGCCGGCTGCGCCATCTGGCCGCCGCCGGAGGGACCGGTGGGCCCCGAGGCGATGAGGCTGGTCGCCACCGCCGCCGAGCCGATCACCGCGCAGGCCGCGGCCGCGGCCGTCAGCGGCATGACCCAGCCACGGCGTCTCCTGGCGCCCTTGGCACGGCGTCTCGCCGGGACGACGCTGCCGTCCTCGGCGACCACGCCCAGCCGTACAGGCTCCTTCTCGGGCTCGTCGGCCGACGGCTCCGGGGCGTCTCCCGCGAGGGGGAGGGGCTCCGGGGCGTCTCCGGCGCGGGGAGTCGCGGGCTCCGGTTCGGAGGCGGTCTCCCACGGCGCGGCGGCCATGAGACGGTCCCAGTCGGGGGCCTCGGCCACGGCGACGCCCGGCCGGCTGCCGTTGCCCGCCTCGGCGGCCAGGGCCTGGTCAATGCGCAGAGCGACGCCCATCGGCATGGCCGGGGTAGGTGTCGCCGCGAGCACTTCACGAACCGCCGCCAGATCGGCCAGAAGCTCCCCGCAGGGGTCGCATATCGCGAGATGCTCGCGGACCTTCCTGGCCGTGGCGGCGTCGAGGAGGTCTTCGGCCAGCTCGGCCAAGACGTCCAGATCGTAGTGCGTGTCACCCGTCACGAAGTTCTGCTCCCTTCCCGGATGAGACGCGAGTTAGGTCGGATCGGTTCCGCAGATGCGAAAGAATCGGGGCAAGTTTCGCGCGGCCTCGGGCACACCGGCTCTTCACGGTCCCGCTGGGGACCTGGAGCACGTGTGCGGCGTCCTCGACGGAGTAGCCCATCATGTCGACCAGGACGAGCGCGGCCCGCTGGTCGGCGGGCAGCACCTTGAGCGCGGCGGACACCTCCATGGAGACCTCGCGCTCGCCGGTCTGGTCCGGCATCGGGGTGTCGCGCTCGGCCGCCTCGATCAGCTCGTCGTCGGCCACCGGGCGCACCGACTTGCGGCGCATCCGGTCCAGGCAGGCGTTGACCACGATGCGGTGCAGCCAGGTCGTCACCGCCGCCTCGCCGCGGAAGCTCTCCGCCTTGCGATAGGCGGAGACGAACGCGTCCTGCACGGCGTCGGCCGCCTCGTCGGGATCGCCGAGGGTGCGCAGGGCCACGGCCCACATGCGGTCGCGGTGCCGCTTGACTATCTCGCTGAAGGCGTGCGGGTCCCCGTTGATGTGCCGAAGCAGGAGCTCGGCATCGGGCAGCGAGGACCGTGCCGTCTGCTCCGCGTCGGGCGGGGTCGGTGGTGAGTTCACAAGGAGAGTCCTGCTATGCCGATCCGGGGGAATAGACCACTACGTCATAGATGGTGCCACGAAATTCTCCATGATCGGCCGGAACGCGAGTAAACCAGATCAAAACGTACTGACCGGTTGCGGGCTCGTCCGCCTTCATGGTGATCTTTCCGCCCGCGCCCTTCGCCTTCGCCACGGTCTTCAGAGAGCCGAGGCTGGGCGAGTCGCCGACCTTGACCTCCAGGCTGGCGCCCGACGCCTTGGCGAGGGTGACGGCCACTTCCGAGACCTTCACCGGCTTGCCCATGTCGAGTATCAGACCCACGCCGTCCTTGAGTCCGCCCAGGTCGGCGCTGGTATAGCCGTCAGTATGCCACTCCGTGCCGCCCTTGCCGTCGATCGCGTTGCCGACCCACTGAGGTTTCTCCGTGTTGTCGCCCTGGGGATCGAAGTCCTTGGCACTCTTGGGCTCGACGGCCACCGGCTTGGCGCTGGGCACCGAGGAGTCGGCGGTGGGGGTGCTCTGCGCCGAGGGCGGGGAAGGGGTGCCGATGTTACGGCCCAGCGTCCACGCGCCCAGGCCCACGGCGGCGATCACCGCCAGCACCACCACGGTCATCAGGGCCCGGTTGACCATGCCGGTCGCCGGCCGCGGAGCCGTGCCCGGCGGCCCGTAGACCGCGCCGCGCATCGGGCCGGTCTCGGCCGGGCGGATCATCTCGAACCGGCCGCTGTCGTCGTTGCGCTGCTGGACCGAGGGCGGCACCGCGGCGGCGGGCGCCGGCACGGGACGCGGCACGTCGGCCAGCGCGTCGGCCACCTCGGCCGGGGTGGTCAGCGGCGTCAGGCCGCGCCGCGCGGAGGGCAGCAGCGCGCGGACCGTGATCGTGTCGAGGTAGCCGGGCACGCCCGCGGTCACCTGGCGCGGTGTGCAGAGGTGGCCGTCGGTGGTGGGCGCGGGCGGCAGCCCGCACACGCCCTCCGCCTCCGGCCAGTGGCCGGTGAGACCGGCGTAGAGCAGCCGGCCGAGGCCCTCGGTGTCGGTGTGCGCGGGGTCGGCGCTGACCAGGTCGGCGAGGGCGGCGTCGAGCCCGACGCCGAGCAGCTTGACGGTGTTGCCCGAGGTCCACACGAGCTTGTCGGGCCGCAGGCAGAGGTGCGCGAGGTCGGCCTCGTGCGCGTGGGCGAGGGCCTCGGCCGCCTCGCCGACCAGCGCGGCGGCCCGCTCGGGGTCGAGCGGCCCGGCGGCGAGCAGGTCGGCCAGGCTCTCCCCGGTGACCCACTCGCTCACCACGTAGGACTGCCCGTCCTCCTCGGCGGCGTCGAACACCTGGGTCAGCCGGGGATCGGACAGCCGGCTCGCGGCACGCGCCGCGGTGACCACCTCTTCGATCCTCGGGAAGTCTGCGTCGAAGGTGTGCACGGCGACCGGACGGGCCAGAATCTCGTCGATCGCCTTCCACAACGTGGCACCGTCGGACTCGTTGACACGGTCCTCCAGCCGGAAACGCGCGGCCAGTCTGGTGCCTGGTTCGACAGCGGGGGCGCTCATGCGACGATCACCAGTCCATGCCTAGAGAGAGAAGCGTGCCGCGCTCGCGTGGCCAGGTCAGCTTTTCGCCACGCATCGCATGATGCCGGGTGGATCCGCCCCACGCCCCTCCTGCTTCCATTCCGCCGCGTGTCGGGCTCCATGGTAGTCCCGCGCCGGTTCCGCCCGTGTGTCCGGAGCGGGACGCATCGACGATCCCGCCGGGTCACCCGGCCGTCAGCGGCGGCGTGGCCACCTAACCCCGACCTACCCTTCCTGCGACCATTCCAACGATCGAATGCACCTCGGGGATGCGCATTCTGTGCGCGACGGCCAGGTAGAGCGCCAGGCCGAGCCCGCCGCCGGCCACGAGGACGATGAGCGAGGTGAGCACCGAGAGCCCGGAACCGAACCTCTCCGCCGCCCAGAGCACCGCGAGCGCGAACGCCGCGCTGGGGATCGCCGCGACGTACATCCGGCTCAGCGCGGCGGCGACCCGGCGCCCGTCCAGCCCGCCGACCCGGCGGCTGGCGAGGCGCCACAGGACCGCTGAGCCGAAGATGTAGGCGATCGTGAAGGCCGTGGCCAGGCCCATCACGATGTACTCGGCGGGCAGCAGCCAGTAGGCGACCAGGCTGAACCCCGCGCTGACCACCGCGTTCGCCACCGCCACCAGGGCGGGCGTGCGGGTGTCGCCGAAGCTGTAGAACACCCGCAGCAGCAGCTGGAACACCGAGAACGGCACCAGCGCCAGCCCGAACACCTGGAGCACGTTGCCGATGTAGATCGCGTGCGCGATCGTCATGTTCCCGTGCCCGAAGATCAGCACCGTGACCGCCGGGCCGACCACCATGAGCAGCAGCCCGGCCGGCACGATCGCCGAGGAGACGAGCCGCACCGCGGAGGAGAACTCCTCCCGCACCACCCCGAACTCCCCGTCGGCCACCGACCGGCTCATCCGGGGCAGCATCGCGGTGATCACGGAGACCGCGATGATCCCGTAGGGAAGCTGGAAGAACTGGTAGGCGTAGGAGTAAGCCGCGTTGCCCGCACCCGGCGCCCGGTCGCCCGCCCCGGTGGCGAGCTTGGTGGTGATCCAGAAGGTGAACTGGCTGATCACGGTGTAGGCGAGGGTCCAGACCGCGGCGCGGGCCATCTCGCCCAGGTAGGCGTTGCGCAGGTCGAAGCGCGGCCGGAAGCGGAAGCCCGCCCGGTGCAGCGAGACGATCAGCACGATGCACTGGGCCACGATCCCGGCCGTGGTGCCGAGCCCGAGGAGCGTGAGGTCGGCCTCGCTCACCTGCTCGACGGAACTGCCCGCGTCGCTGACCACGAGGTAGAGCAGCCCGACGCCGATCATCACGAGGTTGTTGAGCACCGGCGCCCACATCGGCGCGCCGAACCGGTCCCTGGTGTTCAGGATCGCCCCCGCCAGCGCCCCGATCCCGAAGAACGCGATCTGCGGCAGGATGAACCTCGCCAGCATGATCGCGGCCTCCAGCTTGGGGCCCTGCCAGTCGTCGGTGTAGAGGCCGATGATCTGCGGGGCGAAGAACACCGCGAGCGCGGCGACCACGGTCAGGCCCACGGTGGCGAAGGTCATGAGCCGCTGTTCGTAGGCCAGGCCGCCGTCCGGGTCGCGCCGGTGCGCCCGCACGATCATCGGCACCACCACGCTGCTCAGCGCGCCGCCGAGGAGCAGGTCGAACAGGATCAACGGGATCGTGTACGCGACGTTGTAGGCGTCGCCGAGGGCCGCGGTGCCCAGCGCGGCGGCGAGCACCGCCGTCCGCAGGAAGCCGGTCACCCGGGACACCAGGGTCCCCGCCGCCATGATCGCGCCCGCGCGCAGCACCCTACTCATGCGCTTCCCTGCCCACTCCGCGCGCTGCCGCGCTGATCGGCCACTCGTCCACCCCTCGGCCCGCCCGCCGGCACGCCTGTCAGCACACCCGTCGGCACACCCACCGCCCCGCCCGTCGGCACACCCGCCGACACGCCCGCCGCCGCGGGCGTCAGCACGCTCGTCGGCCGTCTGTCGCTCCGGGCACCCGGTGCGAGGCCCGGTACCGTCCTCACCGCGGGCGCTCGCCCGTGTCCGCGCGGTCGCCGCCGGCCCTGCCGTACGGCTGCCTGCCCGCCCGGCCCTCGGGCCGGGCCTCGACCTCGACCTCTGCCTCTGCCTCCGCCTCGTCCTCCCGGGCGTCGCCGCCGCGCGGTTCCGCGCCCTCGCGGGGGCCCGCGCCGTTCTCCGGGCGCGTGCCCGCGCCGCCTTCGGGGCGGGAGCCCGCGCGTGCGCCGTTCTGGCGGGCGGTCGCGCCGCCGTCCGGGCGGGGGCGGTCGCCGACGCGGGGGGCGGGGGTCTCCGGCCACACGCGCTCGTCCGGCGGCACCGGGCGGCGGCGGGTGGGCATGGTGGTCTCCTGCCCGAAGCCCGGCGCGGGGCCGGCTCCGGCGGGGGACGCGGGCGCGCCGCCCGGCACCGGCCGCGCGGCGGGCGCGTTCTGGGGGGACGGCCCCGCCGGCGCGGCGCCCTTGGCGGGCCGGGCCTTCCTGCTGGACCGCTGGGTACGGCGGCGCAGCACGCGCAGCACCACGGCGGCCAGCATCACCGACAGCGCACCGCCCACGATCACCAGGGCGATGCCGGTGTACCCGGTGGTCCGCACGGTCAGCTTGACCGGCGGGCCGTACCTTCTGTCCTGGTCGGTCCTCAACTGCACCGTCACCGTGGTGTCGCCGTTGACGTGCGCGGTCAGCGGGACCTGCACCGTCTGGTTCTGCCGCGCGCCGATCACCACGGCCTGGTCGTACTTCTGTATCTCCAGCAGCTTCGAGTTGGTCGACTTCACGTCGAGGCGGATGGAGACGGCCTCGCCCAGGGAGTTGTGCACGCTGATCGGCACCACGCCGTCGTCACCGGCCAGGGTGCGCGGCTGCTCGGCGCCGGTGATGGAGACCTCGTCGATGCGCCCGGCGATCGACTTGTCCACCTGCTCGACCGCCGTCCTGGCGGTGCCGGTCTTGCCGCGCCAGCCGGCGGAGGCCAGCCGCAGCAGGGCCCGGGTGAAGATGGGCGACTCTTCCTGCTGGGTGACGGCGGCCGTGAGGTCGGCCTGCGCGAAGGCGCGCTTGACCCTGGTGAGGTAGCTCTTGCCCAGCTCGGCCTTGCGGTTCTGGTCGGTGTAGGTCAGGTCGGCGCGCGGGGTGGGCGCGGCGGGCCGCTTGATCGAGCTCAGCGGCGTGGGGGCCAGCCAGGGCAGGCTCTCCGCGGTCTTCAGCAGGCCGGAGACGAACGCCGGGTCCGGATGCCAGCGCCGGTAGGGCGCGGCCACGAGGTTCTTGGCCGTCGCGGGACTCTCGGCGGCGATCATCGCGGTCTCGGCGATGAAACGCTGCTTGGCCAGCACGG
The DNA here is from genome assembly GCF_030268685.1 of Microtetraspora sp. NBRC 13810. Lineage (GTDB taxonomy): Bacteria > Actinomycetota > Actinomycetes > Streptosporangiales > Streptosporangiaceae > BSRQ01. The sequence goes on along the minus strand of NZ_BSRQ01000028.1, from coordinate 70,980 downwards.
CGGCGCCCGGCGCGCTGACGTCGTCGCCGAGCACGTCGCTCAGCACCGGGTCGGCGACCAGCGCGGTCATGTCGCCGTAGACCGAGGTCACGGTGGTGGCCGCGTCGGGGGTCTGGGCGGTGCTCTGGACGGGAGTCTGGGTGGGGGTCTGGGCGGCGGCCTGCGCGGGCGGCAGGTTGCGCCCGTCCAGCACGACCGTGCGCACCCCGGCGTCGGCCAGCGCGTCCAGTCCGTCGTAGTCGACCAGGCCGGAGACCGGCCAGTTGACGTCGGTGGGCACGTCGCGGCCGAGCAGCTCCTTGGCCACCGCGGCGGAGGTGCGGACAGCCGTGCCGGTCGCCCCGTCGAGCCCCTGGTGCGCGAGCGCCGTCACGTCCGGGTCCGCGTACGGCGCGGCGAAGACGGAGGCGCCGGCCAGCGAGGCGCGCAGCCCGTCGAGCCACGGGGCGGCGGCCGGTTCGGCGGGGCGTTTGCGCTGGTCGCCACCGGTGCCGACGACGTAGGGACCGGTCATGGCGGTCACGTCGTCGAGCAGGGAGGGATCGACCAGCCAGGAGACGGCCTTGTCCGCGGAGGTGTCCTTGACCAGCGTCGCCAGCGAGGCCAGCCGGCCGTCGCCGGTGAGCGCGGTGCGCAGGTCGTCGTCGAGGAAGGTGCGGTCGTCGCTGCGGCGCGGCTGGGCGTCGAAGAGCGGCAGCAGCACGGAGAACTTGCTGCGGGTGAAGTCGGTGTCCCGCGGGGCGTAGGGCATGAAGGTGCGCTGGAGCGCCAGGGTACGGCCGAAGGAGTCGACGACCTCCACGGCCAGCGGGTAGACCCCGAAGTCGAACTGTTCGAGCTGGGCGGGCGACACGACGAACTCGTGGCTGAACTTCGCGCCCGCCGTCAGCGAGGGGATGGTCACGGAGGCGGACAGCGAGGCGAGGTCGGCGGGGCCCTGACCGGCCTGGTAGGCGGCCATCGCGGTCCGGTCGGCGAACGGCGTGGTGGACTTGCGCAGCCTCATCGTCATGCTGCCGAGCGGGCCGCCGGTGGAGTTGGCGAAGGTCGCCGAGATCTTGATCTCGGTGCTCCGCTCGCGCGGCACGTCAGGCGTGATCGAGTCGATGGTGAGGGTGGGGGATTCGCGGCTCAGAGTCGACTTTGCGGCAGCCGTGGTCCCCGCCGAGACGGCCGACGGGGCGAGCAGGGTGGCGGTCAGGGCGGTGAGCAGCGCGACTTCGCGGATCACGTGCCGGCCCGAGCTGGAATACGGCGCACGTCCGCAATGCTATGGCCTCACGACGGCAGGGACGGGCTCACTGAGGCAGCGGGTGCGCCTGGCGGGGGACGTTCGCGAGGTGCGCCGGGGGCCTCGGTGCCAGGTCGAGACGCTTGCCGGGGACGAGCGCGAGCAGATCGCACGCCCGCATGGAAAGTGCCGTCCGGCGCTCGCCCGCGGGGGTGTGCACGACCCTGAAGGGGTGCTTCGGGTCGTAGATTCCTTCGTCGATCAGCAGGGTGAGCCCCTCGGGCAGCAGCAGCGGGCAGACCAGCCCCGCGGCGTACTCGGTGGCGGCGTTGACGAGGAACGCGGAGGCCGGCCGTACCCGCCGGGCGCTGAGCACGGCGGCGACGAGCGCGGGGCCGGGCGGGGAGCCGGCGGAGTGCAGGACGGCGACGGGTTCGAGGCCGACCCGCGTGTCCACCTCGAACACCGACACCTCCAGGCAGTCGGCGGGTTCGGCGGAAAGGACCTCGGGTAGCTCGGCTGCGGATGTCAACGCGCGAGGAAGGCGTACGATCTCATGGTGGACCTGGTGGGCGAGGAGCCAGCGGTGGATCGCGAGTGCGTCCTTCATATGTGCGCTCCTAGCCTCGTCGCGCGACACCCGGCGGTATCGACCGGAACCTGGTGATCGCTGACGGTGTGTCTCCCGCCGATGCGCCAGGTTGGGCCCGGGAGAAACATCCTCCGTAACCGAAGGACTTACCCAGCTTGTCCGATTCAAATCTGAATGGAAGCCAACGCGGAGCCATGTGTGGTTATGTCGCGTACCAACCCGCAAGCCGGGTATGTCCAGAATGGAAGGAGCGCGCGTGAGTGACAGGACCGCCCTCGACTCCAGGGCCTCGCTCCTGCTCACGGACCTGTTCCGGCGGGTCGCCCCGGTCGTCGACGACCTCGGCGGGCTCTTCGCGGCGAACGGTCACGAGCTCGCGCTCGTCGGCGGATCGGTGCGTGACGTGTTCCTCGGGCGGACGGGCAACGACCTCGACCTGACCACCGACGCGCGGCCCGAGCGGGTGCTGGAGATCGTCCGCGACTGGGCCGACTCCGTGTGGACGATCGGCATCGACTTCGGCACGATCGGCGTCCGCAAGGCCGGCTGGATGCTGGAGATCACCACCTACCGCAGCGAGTCCTACGACCCCAAGTCACGCAAGCCGGAGGTCGTGTACGGCGAGAGCCTGCACGAGGACCTCGCCCGGCGCGACTTCGCGGTGAACGCGATGGCGGTGAAGCTCCCCGCCCGCGACTCCATCGAGCTGGTCGACCCGTACGGCGGGCTCGCCGATCTCGCCGCCAAGGTGCTGCGCACGCCCGGCCCGCCGGAGCGGTCCTTCGACGACGACCCGCTGCGCATGCTCAGGGCCGCCCGCTTCGCCTCCCAGCTCGGGTTCGGCGTGGCCCCCGCGACGTTCGCGGCGATGCGCGACATGGCCGAGCGGATCGAGATCGTCTCCGCCGAGCGGATCCAGGCCGAACTCGACAAGCTGATCTGCGGCCGGTACCCCAGGGAGGGGCTGCGGCTGCTGGTGGAGTCCGGCCTCGCCGCGTTCGTGCTGCCCGAGCTGCCCAGGCTGCGGCTGGAGATCGACGAGCACCACCGGCACAAGGACGTCTACGAGCACACGCTGATCGTGCTGGAGCAGGCGATCGCGCTGGAGGAGAACGGTCCGGACCGGGTGCTGCGCTGGGCCGCCCTGCTGCACGACATCGGCAAGCCCAAGACCCGCAGGTACGAGGCGGGCGGCCGGGTCTCCTTCCACCACCACGAGGTCGTCGGCGCGCAGCTCACCAAGAAGCGGCTCGCCGAGCTGAAGTTCCCCAAGGACGTCGTCACCGACACCGCCCGGCTGGTGGAGCTGCACCTGCGCTTCCACGGCTACGGCACGGGGGAGTGGACCGACAGCGCGGTCCGGCGCTACGTGCGCGACGCCGGCCACCTGCTCGACCGGCTGCACAAGCTCACCAGGGCGGACTGCACCACCCGCAACAAGCGCAAGGCGCAGGCGCTCTCCCGCACCTACGACCACCTGGAGGAGCGCATCGCCAGGCTGGCCGAGGAGGAGGAGCTCGCCAAGATCCGCCCGGAGCTCGACGGCAACGAGATCCAGGAGATCCTCGGCGTCGGCCCCGGCCCGGTGATCGGCAGGGCGTACAAGTTCCTGCTGGACATCCGGCTGGACCGGGGGATCCTCGGCAAGGAGGCCGCGGCGGCGGCGCTGCGCGACTGGGCCAGGGAGAACGGGCTGCTCTCCTAGCGGACGGGGAGGCCCGGCCGGGCGGCGCCGCTCAGGCGGTGGTGCCGTCCGGCTCGGGCAGCCGGGAGGGCAGCGCGACCCGGTAGGCCGCCGCGCCCAGCAGGTAACCGAGCCCGATGATCACCAGCACCGCGTAGGACCGGCCGTCGTGCGGCAGCATCATGGCGGCGAGCGCCGCGGCCAGCACGTAGACCCCGTTGAAGAGCATGTCGTAGATGGAGAACACCCGCCCCAGGTAGGCGTCCTGGATGTCCCGCTGGACCGCGGTGTCGGCGCAGATCTTCACCGACTGCCCGGTGATGCCGAGCACGAAGCCGGCCACCGGGAAGCCCCACTCCTGGAACGGCACGCACAGCGCGAAGGACAGGATCCCGGCGCTGGCCAGCATGGCGGGCACCCAGGTGGAGATGCCGAACCGCTCGGTCGCCCAGGGGGTGATCAGCGCCGCGGCGAAGTACCCCACGCCGGACGTGCCGAGCACCAGGGCGACCCCGGCGAGGGCCTCCTCCGGGTCGTGGCTGAAGTAGTAGCGGTACAGCATGATCAGCAACGCGGTGCACATGCCGTACATGAAGCGGTGGGTGGACATCGCGCCGAGCGCGGCGGCGGCCCTGCGGTGGTGCAGGATGTGCCGCAGCCCGTCGGCGAGCCCGCGCGTGACGTGCCGGACGGCCTCGCGGGCCTGCGGGCGGTCGGGGTCGAAGGCCGGGCCGAGCAGGGAGCGCGCCATGGTGGACGCGATCAGCGCGCTGAGCCCGAAGACGACGCCCGAGGTGACCAGCAGCAGCGCGGTCCCGCTGTGCCCCGCCCCGAAGGCCAGCCGCAGCAGGTAACCCGCCCCGACGCCGACGAACGTGATCACGGTGCCCGAGGTGGGCGTGACCGCGTTGGCCACCATGAGACGCTCGGCCGGCACGACGTGCGGCAGCGACGCGCCGAGCGCGGCGAGGAAGAAACGGTTGACGCCGAGCACGCCGAGCGCGGCGGCGTAGAACCACCCGTCGGGCGCGCCCGTGGCGACCAGCAGGGCGGCCACCATCAGCAGCGCGCACCTGATGATCGGGGCGATGACCAGGATCTGCCGCCTGGACCACCGGTCGATGAAGACCCCGGCGAAGGGCCCGAGCACCGAGTACGGCAGCAGCAGCACGGCCAGACCGGTGGCCACCTGGACCGCGGTGGTCTGCTGCTCGGGGCTGAAGAACGCGTAACCCGCGACGCCGAACTGGAAAACGCCGTCGGAGAACTGCGAAACGAGCCGCGTCCCGAAGAGACGCCTGAAATCCCGGCCCTGAAGGACCAGGCGTAGATCGGAGACGTACGACACGCGGCAAGCCTAAGGGCTGGGTGTTTTCCCGGACGTCCGGATGAACCCTTAGATCAACCCTGGGAACGGGCGAGGCACTGTGCAGTCCTGATCAAAGCCCGTACTCTCGGATGGGTGACGACTGACGAACTCGTGGTGTTGGTCGACGGCGCCGGAAACGCGATCGGCACCGCGCCCAAGACGTCGGTACACGGCCCGGAGACACCTCTGCACCTGGCCTTCTCCAGCTACGTCTTCGACGACGCAGGCAGGGTGCTGCTCAGCCGCCGCGCCGCGCACAAGGTCACCTGGCCGGACGCGCTGACCAACAGTTGCTGCGGTCATCCGCTGCCGCAGGAGTCGTTGTCGGAGGCGGTGACCCGGCGGCTGTCCTACGAGCTGGGGCTGTCCGTCCTGCGCGTCGATCTGATGCTGCCGCGGTTCTCCTACCGGGCGGTGATGGACAACGGCACCGTCGAGCACGAGTTGTGCCCGGTCTACCGCGCGGTGGTGTCCGGCGACGCGGTGCCGAACCCGGAGGAGGTGGGCGAGGTGTCCTGGATGCCGTGGCGGGACTTCACCGAGCAGGTCCTCGACGGCCGGCTGGACATCTCGCCGTGGTGCCGGGAGCAGGTGCCGCTGCTGGTCGCGCTGGGCGACGACCCGCTGGCCTGGCCGCCCGCCGACCCTGCGGACCTGCCGCCGGCCGCCCGGTTGTGATGAGGCGAAGCCCCCGGTCAGGGGGCTTCCGTACCTTCTCCGCCGATCAGCGCTCGGCTTCGCCGCGGATGAACTTCTCCACGGCCTCGCGGGCGACGTCGTCGGAGTACTGCACCGGCGGCGACTTCATGAAGTAGGACGCGGGCGACAGCAGCGGGCCGCCGACGCCCCGGTCCAGGGCGATCTTGGCCGCGCGGACCGCGTCGATGATGATGCCCGCCGAGTTGGGCGAGTCCCACACCTCGAGCTTGTACTCCAGGTTGAGCGGGGTGTCGCCGAAGGACCTGCCCTCCAGGCGCACGTAGGCCCACTTGCGGTCGTCCAGCCACGGCACGTGGTCCGAGGGGCCGATGTGCACGTCGCCCTTGCTCATCTCGTGCGGGATCTGCGAGGTGACCGACTGGGTCTTGGAGATCTTCTTCGACTGGAGGCGCTTGCGCTCCAGCATGTTCATGAAGTCCATGTTGCCGCCGAAGTTGAGCTGGTACGTGCGCAGCAGCTCGACGCCGCGGTCCTCGAACAGCTTGGCCATGACCCGGTGCGTGATGGTGGCGCCGACCTGGGACTTGATGTCGTCGCCGACGATCGGCACGCCCGCCTCGGTGAACTTCGCGGCCCACTCGGGGTCGGAGGCGATGAAGACGGGCAGCGCGTTGACGAAGGCCACCTTGGCGTCGATCGCGCACTGGGCGTAGAAGCGGGCGGCCTCCTCGGAACCCACCGGCAGGTAGGAGACGAGCACGTCGGCCCGGGTCTCCTTGAGCACCTGCACGACGTCCACCGGCTCGAAGTCAGACTCTTCGATCATGTCCCGGTAGAACTCGCCCAGACCGTCGTAGGTCGGGCCACGCTGCACGGTCACACCCAGCGGCGGCACGTCGCAGATCTTGATCGTGTTGTTCTCCGAGGCGACGATGGCCTCGGACAGGTCGCGGCCGACCTTCTTGGCGTCAACGTCGAACGCGGCGACGAACTCGACGTCGCCCACGTGGTAGTCGCCGAACCGTACGTGCATCAGGCCCGGCACCTTGGTGGCCGGGTCGGCGTCCGCGTAATAGTGCACTCCCTGCACAAGCGACGCCGCGCAGTTGCCGACTCCGACAATGGCTACGCGCACCGAACCCATGACACTCGCTCCCTTGCTCATTACGTATCCGTGGCCCGGTCAGGCCCGTCATCCTCGGCGCGGCGGCCGGACGGCGACCTGTTCTCGGCGTTGGCCGAGCCCGCTCGCTCCGCCGGGATGTTGGTGGTTGTGTCTCGTGTGGTGTCCGCTTCGCCCCGTGCCTCGGCGCGTCGCTCGGTCGCGATCAGCTCGTTGAGCCAGCGCACTTCGCGCTCGACCGATTCCAGGCCGTGCCGCTGGAGCTCCAGGGTGTAGCTGTCCAGACGCTCACGGGTGCGGGCGAGAGCTGTGCGGACGCTTTCCAGGCGCTCCTCCAGCCGGCTGCGCCGGCCTTCGAGGATGCGCAGGCGAACCTCGGCCTCGGTGTGACGGAAGAAGGCGAAGTGGACGCCGAAGCTCTCGTCCTCCCACGCGGACGGGCCCGAATGGGTGAGGAGCTCCTGCAGCCGCTCCTTGCCTTCCGCCGTCAGCTTGTAGACGATCTTCGACCGCCGGCCGGAGAGCGGGGCGACGCTCTCCTCGGTGGGCGGCTGCTCCTCCACGATCAGCCCCTGGTTCAGCAGGGAGCGCAGGCATGGATAGAGCGAGCCGTAGGAGAAGGCGCGGAACATTCCGAGCAGGGCGTTGAGCCGTTTGCGCAGCTCGTAGCCGTGCAGCGGAGTTTCGTGCAACGACCCGAGCACGGCGAGCTCCAGCACGTTGCCTCTTCCGCCGGTCACTGGAGAGCACCCCCTCTCGCGTCGATGTATCGAGTCGATACATCAGCAGGATACGTCGGCCCGGCATACGTCGCAACGAGGGGGGTGCTCCATGAGTTCGCCAAGAGGTTGGGGCAGATCGGTAAAAAGCCGTACTCTGGCTGCTATGTGGTCACAGCGATTGGTCGTGGACTACGGCCTGGCGAAGAGGGCGACGGTTCGTTCGCTCCGCGCCGGCCGTGCCTCCGCCGACGACGTTTGTGACGCACATCCCTATCTCCTCCGCGCCGCGAGATTCCACGGCGAGGAGACACAGCGCCTCTGCCCGGTGTGCGAGCGCCGGAACGTCACGAACGTTACCTATGTATATGGGGACGAGCTCGGCCGCCTTGTAGGCCGGGTAAAGAACACGTCGGACCTTGCGGAGATGGCGCGGCAATACCGCGAATTCCGCGTTTACGTGGTAGAGGTCTGCCAAGGTTGTGCCTGGAATCACCTGGCGATCTCGTTCGTCCTCGGGAACGGGGATCCCCCCTCGGAGACCTGATCCCGGCAGGCGGATGTCCATGCACCCGCCCCTGGCCGTCGCCAATGACAACATCGCCGATGACTTAACGAGGACGTGTGAGTAACAGCAGCTATGGCCCCGAGCCGACCGGAGGTCCCGCCCCGCGCGACGGCTTTTCCGGGCCGGCTCAGCCAGGGCGGCGTCGTCGCTCCGCCCCGGGCAACGACCCCCGAGCCGTCCCCGGGCCGCCGTCGTCCCGCGACGGGTACGCCGAGCGCGGCCCCGCCGCCCCGCCACCCGACCGTGGCTCCTATCCGCCCGAGCGCGGCCCCGCCCCGCCGCCTCCCGGCCGCGGGGCGCGCGCCCGCCAGGACGGCCGCCCGCCGGAGGCCCGCCAGGGCGATCACGACCCGGGCGGTCGAAGGGCGGGCCCGCCCCCGGGAGGCCGCCGCGAGGCCCCCGGCCGCCAGCCCGCCCCGCAGGGCCGCAGGGCCGAGGCCGCCTTCGAGGACACCCAGGCGATGATGGCCGCCGCCGCGGCGGCGGAGGCGGGCGCGCGCCCTCCCGCGGGCCCGGGGGGACCCGGCGGACCCGGTGGCGGCAGGCGCGCCGCGCGTACGGCGCGCAGCTCCATGGAAGGCGGCCCCGGCCGTCCCGGCGGCCCCGACGGTCCGCGCGGCCCCCGGGGACCGCGCAGGCCGGGTGACGACAATCCCACCGACCCCGGAGCCTCGGGCGGCGGCGGTGGCCGCCGGCGCAGGCGCGCGGGCGGCGGCGACGATGACGGGGACGGCGGCACGGGCAAGACGGGCTGGAAGCGGTTCATCCCAAGCTGGAAGCTCGTCATGGCCGGCGCGGTGGTGTTCGCCGCGGGCATCTTCGGCATGATCGCCGTGGCCTACGCCAACACCCCCATCCCCACGGTGACCCAGGACACCGCGGACGACCAGGGCAGCGTCATCTACTACGACGACGGCAAGGGCGTGATCGCCAGGCTCGGCACCCGGCGGACGCCGGTGACGATCGACCAGATCCCGGTGTGGGTGCAGGACGCCGTGATCGCGGTGGAGAACCAGTCCTTCCGCGAGGACAACGGCATCGACTTCCGCAGTATCGCCCGCTCGGTCTACAGCACGGTCACCGGGCAGCAGGTGCAGGGCGCCTCGACGATCACCCAGCAGATGGTGCGTAACTACTACGACGGCCTCAGCCAGGAGGTGTCCGTCACCCGGAAGATCACCGAGATCTTCGTCGCCGTCAAGGTCGACAAGTCGCTGTCGAAGGACGAGATCCTCACCCGGTACCTCAACACCATCTACTTCGGCCGCAGCGCCTACGGCATCCAGGCGGCGGCGCAGGCGTACTTCAAGAAGAACGTCAAGGACCTCTCGCCCGAGCAGGGCGCCTACCTGGCGGGCCGGATCCAGAACCCCGACCGGTTCGACCGGCTGGAGGAGGCCGGGGACATGGCCGCCACCCAGGAGCGGTACAGCGCCGCGATCAAGAACATGGCCGAGATGAACCCGGAGAAGTACGGGTCGCTGCCCACCAAGTCGCCGACGATGCCGAAGCGCGTGAAGTGGACGCGTCCCGACGCGTACAAGGGCCTGAACGGCTACATGATCACCGCGGTCCTGGACGAGATGCAGAAGAAGTACGGCATCGACAAGGAGGAGGTGGAGAAGGGCGGCTACAAGATCACCTCCACCTTCAACAAGCGGCTGATGACCGCCGCCAGGGACGCGGTGGTGAACAACACCTCCGGGCTGTCCAAGGAGATCACCACCAGCCTCGCGGCCGTCGACCCGCGCAACGGCCAGGTCCGCGCCTTCTACGGGGGTAGGAACTACCTCACGGACGAGTGGAACCAGTCCACGATGTCGCAGAAGCAGGCGGCGTCGGCGTTCAAGCCGTACGTGCTGGCCGCCTGGCTCGACTCCGGTTACAGCCTGAACAGCTACCTCCAGGGCACCGGCGAGGTGAAGCTGCCCGGCACGACCCCGATCGGCAACGACCACTCCGGGCCCGCCTCGGTCGACGTGATCAAAGCCACGGCCGACTCGGTGAACACCGCGTTCGCCACCATGGCCGAGAAGGTCGGACTGGACAAGGTCATCGACATCGCCAGCGCGGCGGGGCTGGACCGGGCCCGGCTGGAGGACGCCGAGCAGCGCCACCACTACCTGCTGAGCATCGGCAGCAACCAGGTGACCGCGCTGGAGCAGGCGGCCGGCTACTCGATCTTCGCGAACCAGGGCAAGCACTACGAGACCCACGTGATCAAGAAGGTCGTCACGAAGGAGGGCTTGACCCAGTTCAAGGAGTCCGACACCTTCAAGCAGGTCATCTCGCCGGACGCCGCCGCCGACTCCATCGTGGCGCTCCAGCAGGTGGTCAAGGCCGGCACCGGTAAGGCTGCCGCGCTCTACGACCGCCCGGTGGCCGGCAAGACCGGCACCAACAACGAGAACAAGGAAGCCTGGTTCGTCGGCTTCGCCCCGCAGCTCTCCACCGCCGTCGGCATGTACAGGGAGCACAAGGGCGCGGAGGTCACCCTCGGCGACATCCAGGGCGCGACCTACCCGACCAAGGTCTGGCACGCCTTCATGCAGGAGGCGCTCAAGGGCGCCAAGGTCGAGCAGTTCCCGCCGCGCGCCAACGTCGGCATGCCGGAGAACCTCGCGCCCTCCCCGGCCCCGACGCCGACGGAGACCGAAACCCCGATCCCGCCGGACGACTCGGGCTTCCCCGGCGACGACTGGGGACCGGCCGAGGACGTCCCGGTGGACCCGCCCACCGAGGAGAGCCGCGAGTGCCTCCCGTGGGACGGCTCCTGTGAGGATCCGGGCATGGGCGACGGCGGCGGAGGCTGGGGCGGCAACCCGCCCGGCACCACGTCCGAGTTCTCCACCCGAGGCCGCGACACGGATGACGGATGACGGATGAAACGTGACACAGCGTCCCGCGATCTGATCCTGTTCGACTCGGGGACGCGCGCCCTCGCCTACGTGCCGCTCGCGGTGTTCGGGGTGATGGGCGCGCTCCTCGCGTACCTGTGGAAGTGGCCCTGCCGCTTCGGCGGGGCGTGGAACGACGGGACGCTGCAGTTCACCAACTTCTGTTACACCGACATCTATCCGCTCTACTTCGACCGGCACCTGGCCGAGGGGCAGGTCCCCTACTTCGCCAACGTGCCCTTCGACAAGCAGGTCGAGTACCCGGTGGTGCTCGGCGGGGTCATGGACGTGATCTCGCGGCTGGTCGGCACGGTCGGCGACGTGGCGGCCAGGGGCGCGCGGTTCTATGACCTGACCGCGCTGCTCATGGCCGTCTGCCTGGTGGCCGGCGTGCTGCTGATGGCGGCGCTCGCCGGTCCCGGCCGCCGCCGCTGGGACGCGCTGTGGTACGCGGTCGCCCCCGGCGTGATCCTCGCCGCGTACATCAACTGGGACCTCGCCGCCGGCGTCCTCTCCCTGGGCATGCTGCTCGCCTGGTCCAGGAAGCGGCAGTGGCTCGCCGGCATCCTGCTCGGCCTGGCGATCGCCACGAAGTTCTACCCGCTCATGTTCGTCGGCGCGCTCTTCCTGCTCACGCTGCGCACCGGGACGTGGCGGCCGTTCCTGAAGACGATGGCGGGCACGGCGGGCGCGTGGCTGGCCGTCAACCTGCCGGTCATGATCTTCGCGTTCGACGGGTGGCGGCGGTTCTACGTCTTCAGCCAGGAGCGCGGGGCCGACTGGGGATCGCTCTGGTTCTACTTCCAGCAGCGGCAGTGGCCGATCCTGGGCGACCCCGACCTGCTGAGCGTGCTGGGAATCGTCGTCCTCGCCCTGCTCTGCCTCGGCATCGCGCTGCTCGCCCTGCTGGCGCCGACCCGGCCGCGCCTGGCGCAGCTGTGCTTCCTGGCGCTCGCCGCCTTCATGCTGACGAACAAGGTGTGGTCCCCGCAGTTCGTGCTGTGGCTGGTGCCCTTCGCCGTGCTGGCCAGACCCAACTGGAAACCGCTCGCGCTGTGGCAACTCGCCGAAGTCTGGTACTTCTTCGCCATCTGGCTCTACCTCGTCGGCCTCCAGCAGGGCAACGAGGCCCTCGGCATCAGCGACACCACCTACTTCACCGCCGTGTGGGGCCGGGCCATCACCATCATGATCCTGGTCGCGTTCGTGGTGCGGGACATCCTCCGGCCGGAGAAGGACGTGGTACGGCAGGACGGCTCGGACGACGTGACCGGCGGGGTCTTCGACAACGCGCCGGACCGCTTCCGCCTGCTGCCCTCGTCCCGGCGGGACCCGCTCCTCGGCATCGGCTGACCGCCCGCCGCGCACCCCCGTGTCCTCCCCGCCCTCCGAGACCGCAGCCGCCGCCCGGACCCCGGCCCCCCGGGATAGCTCGGACGCCGCCTTCCACGCCCTGACGCTGTGGGTGGCCTCCCGGGCCGGGATCGTCATCCTGGCCGTGGTGGGCACCGGGGCGCTGCTCGGCGACCGGGCCGCCCCGTCCTTCGTGGACCGCTGGCGGCACTGGGACGCCGACCTGCTGATCAAGATCGCCCAGTACGGCTACGGCGGCGACCCCTCCGCCCCGCCGGACGCCGGGCTGCCCGCCTTCTTCCCCGGAATGCCGGTCATGCTCCGGGTGGTTCACCTCCTCGTGCCCGACTGGACCCTCAGCGGCCTGCTGATCTCGATGGTGGCCGGGGGCGTCGCGGTGGTCGCGCTGGCCAGGCTCGCCGAGTTCGAAGGGCCGCCGGGCGCCGGCTGGCGTGCCGTCCTGGCGCTGCTGCTGTGCCCGACCGCGGTCTTCCTGTTCGCCGGGTACAGCGAGGCGCTGTTCCTCGCGTTCGCCATCCCGGCGTGGCTGGCCGCCCGGCGCGGCGACTGGCTGACGGCCGGGCTGCTCGCCGCGGGCGCCTCCTGCATGCGGATCACCGGCCTCTTCCTGGCCCTCGCGCTCATCGTGGAGTACGCCGGCGGTTCGTGGCGGGCGCACCGGAGGCGGGAGCCGTACCGGACCCACTGGGGCTGGCTGGCGGTGCCGTTCGTGCCCCTGGTGCTCTACTCGGCCTACCAGCACGGGCGGACCGGCGACTGGCTGGCCTGGAACCATGCCCAGGAGGCCGGCTGGGGGCGCACCCTCGTGCCGCCGTGGGAGTCGTTCCTCACCACGTGGCAGGAGGCGACGGGGAACGGGCCGTACGTCTGGGCGTTCCGGCTGGAGATCGCCGGGGCGTTCGTCGGCGTGGCGCTGGTGGGGTGGCTGCTCGCCCGGCGGAGGTGGAGCGAACTCGTCTACGTGGGGCTCCAGGTGGGCGCGCTGGTGTGCTCCGCGTACTACCTGTCGATCCCGCGCTCGGCGCTGCTGTGGTGGCCGCTGTGGCTGGCGCTCGCCCGCGCGACCACGCCGCGCCCCGGGGAGACGAGCCGGAGGTCCCGGCTCCGCCGTTCGGGCATCTGGGTCTACGCCCTGCTCATCGCGCCGCTGATGGCGCTCAACACGCTCACCTTCCTGGCCGGGGCCTGGGCGGGCTAGACCGCCCGGGGCACCGGCGCACCGGCGGACCCAGGCTGGGCCGTGCCGCAGGCAAGGAGAGGGTCGGCGTTCCTAGGAATCCGCCGGGACCACCTGCCGGATTACGCGTCCGTTCGCCGCCAGCGATCGAACAGATGAGCGAACTACCTTCGGCGACGTGGCCCGGATCCGGGCCGTTGACGAGGGAAGGACGGACATCATGGACCTGCGACTTTCCGGCCGTGTCGCCGTGGTCACCGGGGCGTCGAAGGGCATCGGGCTCGCCGTGGTGCGTACCCTGCTCGACGAGGGCGCCAGGGTGGTCGCCGCCTCCCGCAGGAGCGGCGCGGACCTGGACGCGCTCGCCGGGCCCGACCTGGTGCACGTGCCGGTGGACCTGATGGACCCGGAGGCGCCCGCCCGGGTCATGGCGCGCGCGGCCGAGGAGTTCGGCGGGCTGGACATCCTGGTGAACAACGCGGGCGGTCCGCCCCCCGGCGTCAGCCTTCCGCGCTTCACCTTCCTCGCCCCGGATGACGCCGCCTGGCGGGAGATGTTCGAGTTCAACCTCTTCTCCGTGGTCCGTGCGGTGCGGGCGGCGATCCCGCTGATGCTCCGGCGGGGCGGCGGCGCCATCGTCAACGTCTCCTCGGGCGGCGCGCGGCAGCCCGCCCCGATGAACGTCGACTACAACGCCGCCAAGGCCGGCCTGAACAACCTCGGCAAGGCGCTGTCGGAGGAGTACGGCCCGCAGGGCATCCGGGTGAACACCGTCTCCCCGGGGCCGGTCCGCACGGCCTGGTGGACCGAGGAGGGCGGCGCCGCCGACATCATCGCCGCCCAGGTGAACACCGACCGCGACACCGTCATCGCCAGCCTCGCGCCGGAGATGATGAGCCTGACCACCGGCCGCCTGGTGGACCCGCAGGAGGTCGCCGACGTGGTCGCGCTGCTGGCGTCGCCGCGCTCGGGCAGCACCACCGGGGCGGACTACGTGGTGGACGGCGGTTTCCTCAAGGCCGTCTGAGGCTCGGTGCCGGGCCCTTGACCTGGGGCCCGGCGCCCTTACCCACTTTTCGGTCTTGGTAATCCAGGGAAGTTATCCACAGGCTGTGTACGAATCCTGGGCAGCCCTTGGGGATATCCCTACAGGTGCTTCCTGAGGAAGGCGATGTCGTCGGCCTGGCCCGCGCCGGGCGTCTCCACCACGATCGGCGCCCCGGCGGCCCGGCACACGCCGAGGATCAGCTCCGGGTCGATCCGGCCGGCGCCCAGGTTGGCGTGCCGGTCGGCGCCGGAGTCGAAGGCGTCGCGCGAGTCGTTGCAGTGGACGAGGTCGACGCGGCCGGTGATGGCCCTGACCCGCTCGACGAGGCCGACGAGGTCTTCGCCGCCGGCGTGGGCGTGGCAGGTGTCGAGGCAGAAGCCCACGTCGAACCCGTCGAGCGCCTCCCACAGCCGGGCGATCCGCTCCAGCTTGCGGGCCATCGCGTTGCCGCCGCCCGCGGTGTTCTCGATGAGGACGGGGACGCGGCGGTCCTCCAGGCGCTCGAACACCTTGCGCCAGTTGTCGAAACCGCCCTGCGGGTCGTCGTCCTTGCCGACGTGGCCGCCGTGCACGATCAGGCCCTTCGCGCCGAGGTCGGCCGCCGCCGCGAGGTGCTGGCCGAGCAGCTTGCGGCTGGGGATCCTGATCCGGTTGTTGGCGGTCGCCACGTTGATCACATAGGGCGCGTGGATGTAGACGTCGACGCCGGAGTCCCGGAGGTCGGCGGCCTTCTCCGGCACCACGGGACCCTTCCAGCCCTGCGGATCGCCGAGGAAGAACTGCACCACGTCGGCGTCGACCGCCGCCGCGTGGCCTCTTGGGTCGTCCTGGTCGACGTGAGCTCCGATGCGCACCATGCCTTCGAGCGTAGTCGACCCAGGTGGGGGCCGGTCTCCGTTTCGAGGCCCGCCGGATGGGCAGTCGTGACGGGCGAAACCCCCGCGTCACGCGGCTTTTTACCCCCGAGGAGACGACGTGGCATACAGATACCGGAGAGGCGTCAGCCTGGTCGGACTGATCTACATCGCGGTCGGCCTGTACGTGGCCTGGATATACGACTACATCACCCCCGCGCTGCTGCGGGACCTCGCCGAGGCGTTGCTGGCGGTCCTGCTGTGGTTCCTGCCCCTGCTGGGGGTGGATCTCCATCTCAGCGCCTGAGCCGGCACCCGGATCCGTCCGCGGGGCACGCCCTGTGGACGGATTTCTTCGTTGACGGAGCCCTCAGGGCAGGAAGCCGCCGTGGAAGATCCCCAGCGCGACCCCGACGAACGCGCCCACGAGCCCCACGACGTTCAGAGACCGCTGGGGGGTGGTCTCCGAGACGTACTGGGAGTAGAGGCCGATGAGGAATCCGGCGAGCCCCGCCCACGAGGCCACGACGTGCGCGCTCTCGACGAACGCGGTGAAGAAGGCCACGACGCCGAGCAGCACGGTCAGGACGGAGAGCGCGTTCTCCCGGGGATGGGATCTCCCGTCGGTGTTCAGCGACAGCCGGAACGGCCTGCTCGGCGTGGGGTCCAGCATCTGTGGCATGTGCCACCCCCCTAGGGACTGTGACGTACAGGGGTTTATCTGGTGAAGCGTTCCCGGATGGCCCTCCGGCAACCCTGCGTGCGGACCCTGCCTGGGCTGATAGCCTGGGTCGGCCACGTTGTGATGGGTGCCCTGCACCCGCGTCGCGGGATTCCGCCGAGAAGGGGCGCTTCCGCGAAGACGTCGGCATCCTCCTGTCACGGCACGGTGTCGTGACCGCAAGAGTCCAGAGGAGGTTGGAAGTCCGCATGCGTCGCTACGAAATGATGGTCATCCTCGACCCGTCGCTCGACGAGCGTACTGTGGCACCGTCCCTCGACCAGTTCCTCACGGTGGTCCGCAACGACGGCGGCACGGTGGAGAAGGTCGACGTCTGGGGCCGCCGCCGTCTGTCCTACGACATCGCCAAGAAGCCCGAGGGCATCTACGCGGTGATCGACCTGACCGCCGAGCCGGCCACGGTGAAGGAGCTCGACCGCCAGATGAACCTCAACGAGGGCATCCTGCGGACCAAGGTCCTGCGCCCCGACGTCCACTGAGCGGTCCCCGCTTTTTGTCGGACACCGGTCGTAGGCTGAGCCGTAACCGTTAGCAAAGCCCGAGAGAGGCGAACGGAGCCATGGCAGGCGACACCCAGATCACAATCGTCGGCAACCTCGTCGACGACCCGGAGCTGCGTTTCACCCCGACGGGGACAGCCGTGGCCCGGTTCCGCATCGCGTCCACTCCCCGGTTTCTCGACCGGCAGAGCAACGAGTGGAAAGACGGTGAGGCGCTCTTCCTGACCTGCAACGTCTGGCGGCAGGCGGCGGAAAACGTCGCCGAGAGCCTCCAGCGCGGCATGCGGGTCATTCTCCAGGGCCGGCTCCGCCAGCGGTCCTACGAGACCAAGGAAGGCGAGAAGCGCACGGTTTACGAGGTCGAGGTCGACGAGGTCGGCCCGTCCCTGCGTAACGCGACCGCCAAGGTCAACCGCACCGCCCGTCAGGGCGGCGGAGGCGGAGGCGGCTTCGGCGGCGGTCCCGCCGACGACCCGT
This sequence comes from Microtetraspora sp. NBRC 13810, assembly GCF_030268685.1. Classification (GTDB taxonomy): domain Bacteria; phylum Actinomycetota; class Actinomycetes; order Streptosporangiales; family Streptosporangiaceae; genus BSRQ01. The sequence continues at coordinate 53,965 of NZ_BSRQ01000028.1, read as the reverse complement.
GGGCCTCCGCCAGCCCCACCCCGCCCAGCGGCGGTGGCGGCTTCGGCGGCGGCGGTGGCGGTGGCGGCCAGGGCGGCGGCTTCGGCGGTGGCGGGGGCGGCTTCGGCGGCGGTGGCGACTACACCGACGAGCCCCCGTTCTAGCGTGACCCTCGCCCTTCGGGGCGATTCCATCCATCCATCCGAAATGACCATTCCCGCCCGCACGGCGGGGCTCTGAAAGGAGCACCACGATGGCCAAGCCGGCACTGCGCAAGCCAAAGAAGAAGGTTTGCCTGTTCTGCCACGACAAGATCTCCTACGTCGACTACAAGGACACGGCGCTGCTGCGGAAGTTCATCTCCGACCGCGGCAAGATCCGTGCGCGCCGGGTGACGGGCAACTGCACCCAGCACCAGCGCGACGTGGCGACCGCGATCAAGAACGCGCGTGAGATGGCCCTGCTGCCGTACACGAGCACCGCGCGCTAAGGGAGGTCCGGACCAATGAAGCTCATTCTCACCAGTGAAGTAACCGGCCTCGGCGGCCCCGGCGACATCGTCGAGGTGAAGAACGGCTACGGCCGTAACTACCTCCTGCCCCGCGGCTTCGCGATCCTGTGGACCCGCGGCGCCGAGAAGCAGATCGCGTCGATCAAGAAGGCGCGTGACGCCCGCGAGATCCGCGACCTGGGCACCGCCAAGGAGGTCGCCGGCCAGCTGGCGGCCCTCAAGGTGAAGCTGAGGACCCGCGCCGGCGAGTCCGGCCGTCTCTTCGGCTCGGTCACCACGGGCGACATCGCCGACGCGGTCAAGGCCGCCGGCGGCCCGCAGCTCGACCGCCGTCGCATCGAGATCGTCAACGCGATCAAGAGCCTCGGCTCGCACCGGATCTCCGTGAAGCTGCACCCGGAGGTCTCGGCCGCGATCGAGGTCGAGGTCATCGCCGGCTGATCGTTCACGGCCGTCCGAGGGGCCCTCTCCCGTGCCGGGAGGGGGCCCCTCCGCCGTTCCCGCCGCCTCCGTGCGCGTTGGCGCTGGTCAGGCGACCGGGCTGGGAGGCGCTGCCGTACACTTTGCACGTTCGTGGTGCAATCCCCCTGGAGGCTGGGTAATGATCCGTCCCTCGATGCTGCTGGCTGTCGGCCTGCTCGCCACGGCGGCGGTCGCCTGTGCTCCGGAAACGACCGGCACGGCGGGCGCCGGAGGCTCGGCCGCCCCCACCGCGGCCGCGTCCTGCGCCAAGGACCAGCTCGCCGTCAAGACGCCGGGCCGGCTCACCATCGGGACCGACAAGCCCGCCTACGAGCCGTGGTTCAAGAACGACGACCCCAAGAGCGGCGAGGGCTTCGAGAGCGCCGTCGCCTACGCGGTGGCCGGTCAGCTCGGTTACACCAGGGACGAGGTCGACTGGATCACCGTCCCGTTCGACGCGGCCTTCGCGCCGGGCGCCAAGAAGTTCGACTTCGACGTCAACCAGGTCTCGATCACCCCGGACCGCGCCAAGGTCGTCGACTTCAGCAAGGGCTACTACACCGTCAAGCAGGCCGTCGTCGCGATCGACGGGTCGAAGTACGCCTCGGCGACCAGCCTCGCCGACCTCAAGGACGCCACGATCGGCGTCCAGGTGGGCACCACGTCCCTCCAGGCGGTCAAGGACCTGATCCAGCCCGCCACCGAGCCCAAGGTCTACAACATGCAGGTCGACGCGGTGAACGCGCTGAAGAACAAGCAGGTCGACGCCATCGTGGTGGACCTGCCCACCGCGTTCTACGTCACCGCCGCCCAGGTGGACAACTCCAAGATCGTCGGGCAGTTCGCCGCCACCTCCGGCGCCCCGGAGGAGTTCGGCCTCGTCTTCGAGAAGGGCAACGGCCTGGTCTCCTGCGTGGACCAGGCGCTGGAGAAGGTCAGGTCCTCGGGTGACCTGCAGAAGATCGAGACCGAGTGGCTCGGCTCCGCGGCGGGCGCGCCGGAGCTGAAGTGACGGCGGACGCGACGGTGGAGCGGGGAACGACACGGGCCGGGGCGTGATGAAGGGGACCGCCGGCCGGGTCAAGAGCGAGCGCCAGGTGGAGCGGGAGAAGCTGCGCAGGAAGCGCGCCCTCCGCTCCGGCTCGATCGCCTCGGCCTCGACGTTCGTCTTCCTCGTCCTCGTCGTCCTGCTGATCACCAACTCGCCGGGCTGGGACCGGGTCAGGGAGACCTTCTTCAGCTGGGAGGCGTTCACCGAGGCGCTGCCCGACGTGGTCGCGGGATTCTGGACCAACATCCAGATCTTCCTCATCGCCGAGCCGCTCATCCTGCTGATCGGCCTGCTGATCGCGCTGGTCAGGGAGGTCAAGGCGCCGGTCTTCTTCCCGCTGCGCGCCCTCGCCGTGGTCTACGTCGACGTGTTCAGGGGCGTGCCGACCCTGCTGATCATCCTGCTGGTCGGCTTCGGGCTGCCCGCGCTCCAGCTCCAGGGCGTGCCCAAGGACGAGATCGCGCTCGGCGTGATCGCGCTCACCCTCTCCTACAGCGCCTATGTCGCCGAGGTGTTCCGGGCCGGCATCGGCACCGTGCACCCGAGCCAGCGCTCGGCCGCGCGGTCGCTCGGGCTGAGCCACGGCCAGACCATGCGGCACGTCGTGCTGCCGCAGGCGGTGCGCAGGGTCGTGCCGCCGCTGCTCAACGACTTCGTCTCGCTGCAGAAGGACACCGCGCTGGTGTCCACGATCGGCGTCATCGAGTCGTTGCGGCAGGCGCAGATCTACGCGAGCAGCAAGTTCAACTACACCCCTTACCTGGTGGCCGCCCTGTTGTTCATCCTGCTCACGATCCCGATGGCCCGGTTCACCGACTACCTGGCCGCGCGCTCCGAGAGGCGGCGAGGGGCATGACGCTGCTCCGGATCGAGAACGTGTGGAAGCGATACCACGACCACGACGTGCTGCGCGGCGTCGATCTCGCGGTCCGGCCGCACGAGGTGGTCTGCCTGATCGGCTCCTCCGGCTCCGGCAAGTCCACGCTGCTGCGCTGCGTCAACCTGCTGGAGACCGTGGACGACGGGGTCATCTATCTCGACGATCAGGACATCACGGCCGTCCGGACCGACGCGGACGAGGTGCGCAAGCGCATCGGCATGGTGTTCCAGGCGTACAACCTCTTCCCGCACATGACGGTGCTGGAGAACATCTGCCTGGCCCCGCGCAAGGTGCACAAGGTGGGCCGTTCCCGGGCCGAGGGCGACGCCCGCGACCTGCTCGCCCGGTTCGGCCTGGCGGACAAGGCGAACGCCTACCCCGACCGGCTGTCCGGTGGTCAGCAGCAACGGGTCGCGATCATCCGCGCGCTGGCCACCCAGCCCCGGCTCATCCTGCTGGACGAGGTGACCTCGGCCCTCGACCCGGCCCTGGTCACCGACGTCCTCGGGGTGATCAGGGAGCTCAAGGAGGGCGGCATGACCATGATCCTCGCCACCCACGAGATGGGCTTCGCCCGGGAGATCGCGGACACGGTGTGCTTCCTGGACGGCGGCGTGCTGCTGGAACGCGGCACCCCGGAGGAGATCTTCACCGCGCCCCGCGAGCCGCGCACCCGGGAGTTCCTGCGCAGCGTCCTTGAGTCGCGCCGGCTCTGAGGCGGCTCACCTGCGGTGCCGGCCGCGGTCCGGCATCCTGGGCGGGGCGCCGGGGGCCAGCGCGCTGCGCCGCCTGCCGTACGCGAGGTAGGCGAGGAAGCCGGCGAGCATCCAGGCGGCGAAGTAGAGCCACGTCATGAGCTGCAGGTTCAGCATCAGCCACAGGGTGGCCGCCAGCGACAGCATCGGCACCACGGGGGAGAGCGGCACCCGGAAGCCGCGCGGCAGCTCGGGCATCGTACGGCGCATCGTGATCACACCGGCCGCCGTGAACAGGAAGGCGAACAGCGCGCCGATCACGACGAGCTGCTCCAGGGTGAGCACCGGCACGGTCTCGGCGAGCACCAGCGCCACCAGGCCGGTGACCAGGGTGGCCCGGGAAGGCGTGTGGTAGCGCGGGCTGAGTACGGCCAGGCTGCGCGGCAGCAGGCCGTCGCGCGCCATGGAGAAGAGCACCCGGGTCTGCCCGACCAGCAGCACCAGGACGACGGTGGTGAGCCCGAGCACCGCGCCGACGTTGATGACGTGCACCATGAACCCGGCGCCGACCTGGCGGAAGGCGTCGGCCAGCGGCGCGGCGGGGTCCATCCGGTCGTAGGGGACCAGGCCGACCATCACCACGGCGACGGCGATGTAGAGGACGGTGGCCAGCACGAGGCTGCGGATCATGCCCCGCGGGATGGCGCGCGGCGCGTCGGTGGTCTCCTCGGCGGCGGTGGCGATGAGGTCCCAGCCGACGTAGGCGAAGGCGATGGTGGGGGCGGCGGCGAAGATGCCGAGCCAGCCGAAGGTGTGCGCGTCGCCGAACACCGCGCCGAGCACGGTCGAGGTGAGGACGCCGTGCTGCGCGACGGGCGGGCCGACCGGCGCCGGGATCACGCCGTCGATGTTGGCCGCGTCGAAGTGCACGGCGCCGAGGACGATGACCGCCCCGATGGCCAGCAGCTTCGCCACGACGATCACCCACAGCGTGCGCAGCCCCACCCGGGCGCTCATGGCGACCAGCAGGGTCAGCCCCACCACGATGACCAGCGTGAACAGGTCGAATCCCTGGGACTGGCCGACCATCCCGGCGAGCGGCTCCGGCAGGCGCACGCCGAGGTCGCCGAGCAACTGGGCGGCGTAGACGGACCAGGCGCGGGCGACCACGGCGACGGCGAGCTGCATCTCCAGGATCAGCGCGCAGCCGATGATCCACGCCCACACCTCCCCGAAGATCACGTAGGTGAAGGTGTACGCGCTGCCCGAGGTCGGCATGGTGGAGGCCAGCTCGGCGTAGCAGAACGCGGCCAGCAGGCTGGCGATCCCGGCGATCATGAAGGAGAGGACGACGCCGGGACCGGCCACGGCGGCGGCCTGGCGGCCGGCGATGCTGAACACGCCCGCGCCGATCATGACGCCGAGACCGAGCACGATCAGATCGCCGCGCCGGAACACCTGCGGCAACTCGTGCCTGGCACCGGTACGCAGTCCCGTCGCGTCCGCGATCGGCAACCTGCGCAGCATCGACGGCGAACGCTGAGCTGACACGAGACCTTCTCGGGAAGATGTACGGCTGTTGGCTGGGGGACAACCTTCTCTCGAACCATCGTGGACCGACAAGGAGCCACATGTAGCCGTCAAATGCTGAAAACCGGCATGTCACGCCCCTGTGACGAGCCAGGCGGTGCCGTACGCGCGGGCGCCCAGGGTGACGAGGCGGGCGGCCATCCACACGCCGAGGGCGAGCCACAGCGCGACGAGGCCGCCGCCGAGCGCCACGACGAGCAGCGCGGCCGGCAGGTAGGCGAGGGTCGTCCACACCCCCGCCCAGGCGAGGTAGCGGCGGTCGCCCGCCCCGATGAGCACGCCGTCCAGGACGAAGACGACCCCCGCGACCGGCTGGAAGAGGGTGACCGGCCACAGGACGGCCAGCAGTTGCGCGGCGACGACGGGCTCGGCGTCGAACAGCCCCGGCAGCAGCGGCCCGCAGGCGAGCACCGCCGCGCCGAGGACCGCGCCGCTGCCCACCCCCCACAGCACCATGCGCCGGGTCGCCGCCCGGGTGGCCGCGACGTCGCCGGCGCCCAGGGCGCGGCCGGTGATCGCCTGTCCGGCGATGGCGATCGCGTCGAGGGCGAAGGCGAGCAGGGTCCAGATCTGCATGGCGATGGCGTGCGCGGCGATCTGCGCGTCGCCCATCCTGGTGGCCACCACGGTGGCGATGACGAGCACGACGCGCAGGCACAGGGTGCGGATGAGCAGCGCGACGCCCGCGGTGCCGGCCGCCCGGATGCCGGCCAGGTCCGGCCGCAGCGGCGCGCCGTGCCGCCGTGCCCCGCGCACGACGACGACCAGGTAGACGGCCGCGCCGAGCGCCTGGGCGAGTACGGTCCCCCAGGCCGAGCCGGCGATGCCGAGGTCGAGCCCGAGCACGAACCAGGCGTTGAGCACGGCGTTGAGCGCGAACGAGCCGATGGAGACCACCAGCGGCGTGACGGTGTCCTGCATGCCGCGCAGCACGCCGGTGCCGGCCAGCACGACGAGCAGGGCGGGTGTGCCGATGAGGCTGATCCGCAGGTAGGTGACCGCCTGGCCGGCGAGATCGGCCGAGGCCCCGAACACGGCGACGATCTCCGGGGCGAGCGGCCAGGCCACGACGATGATCGCGACGCCGATGGCGAGCGCCAGCCAGAGTCCGTCGATGCCCTGGCCGAGCGCCCGGCGGGTGTTCCCGGCGCCGATCTGCCGGGCGACCGACGCCGTGGTCCCGTAGGCGAGGAAGACGCACAGGTTCACCAGCGTGGTGAGCGCCGCCCCCGCCACCCCGAGCGCGCCGAGCGACGTGGTGCCGAGGCGGCCCACGATGGCATAGTCGGTCAGCAGGAAGAGGGGCTCGGCGACGAGCGCGCCGAAGGCGGGTACGGCCAGCCGCAGGATCTCCCGATCTTGTGCTCGCCCTGCGGGGGAGGTAAGGGGCATGTCTCCATTTTGCCCATTACGTGTAGATGATCTAGACCGGGTTCGGCGTGTCGGGTCCAGTTTCTTTCATCCACAGCCGGTGGAAACTGTTCTCGCAGCTAGAGCGGGGATTTCGTGATCTGTGGATGAGTTATCCCCAGGCTCGTCCCCAGGCCCTGCACACCTTGGGGGCAGAACTGCACACCTTAGCCACAGCCTCATCCACAGCCCGCATTGCCACGTGGCTCCCGTGGCGCGAAACTGTCTCACCGGTCGACTACAAACGGGGGTGGGGCGACCGCCGGATCGAGGGGGTGCGTGGTGGACGATGAGGCGCCGGTCTTCGGGCCCGGGTTCGAGCGCACCCCGCCGAACAACATCGAGGCGGAGCAGTCCGTCCTCGGCGGCATGCTCCTGTCCAAGGACGCCATCGCCGACGTCGTCGAGGTGCTGCGCTCCGACGACTTCTACCGCCCGGCCCACCAGATCGTCTACGACATCGTCACCGACCTCTACGGCCGGGGCGAGCCCGCCGACGCCATCACGGTCCTCGACGAGCTGCAGAAACGCGGCGAGATCGCCCGGGTGGGCGGCGGCGCCTACGTGCACACGCTCACCGCCGTGGTGCCCACCGCCGCCAACGCCGGTTACTACGCCAAGATCGTCCGCGAGCAGGCCATCCTGCGCCGTCTCATCGAGGCCGGCACCCGCATCGTCTCCTACGGCTACGGCGGGCAGAACGAAGAGGTCGACGACCTGGTCGACCGCGCCCAGGCCGAGATCTACAAGGTCACCGAGCGGCGCACCTCGGAGGACTACCTCCCGCTCAACGAGATCATGCAGGGCGCCCTCGACGAGCTCGAGGCCATCGGCAACCGCAGTGGCCAGATGGTCGGCGTCCCCACCGGGTTCCAGGACCTCGACCACCTCACCAACGGCCTGCACCCCGGCCAGATGATCGTCGTCGCCGCCCGCCCGGCGATCGGCAAGAGCACGCTCGGGCTGGACTTCGCGAGGTCGGCGGCGATCAAGCACCGGATGACCACGGTCATCTTCTCCCTGGAGATGTCGCGCAACGAGATCACGATGCGTCTGCTCTCCGCGGAGGCCCGGGTCAGCCTGCAGTCCATGCGCTCGGGCACGATGAGCGACGACGACTGGACCAGGCTGGCCCGCCGGATGAGCGAGGTGGCCGAGGCGCCGCTGTTCATCGACGACTCGCCCAACATGTCGATGATGGAGATCCGGGCCAAGTGCCGGCGGCTCAAACAGCGCCAGGACCTGCGCTTCGTGATCATCGACTATCTCCAGCTCATGAGCTCTCCAAAGAAGACGGAGAGCCGCCAGCAGGAGGTCTCCGAGATCTCCCGGGCGCTCAAGCTGCTGGCCAAGGAGCTGGAGGTCCCGGTCATCGCCATCTCCCAGCTCAACCGAGGCCCCGAGCAGCGCACCGACAAGCGCCCGCAGGTCAGCGACCTGCGGGAAAGTGGATCGATCGAGCAGGACGCCGACATGGTCATCCTCCTGCACCGGGAGGACGCCTACGAGCGGGAGTCGCCGCGGGCGGGCGAGGCCGACCTGATCGTGGCCAAGCACCGTAACGGCCCGACCGCAGTGGTGACCGTCGCCTTCCAGGGCCACTACAGCCGGTTCGTCGACATGGCCCCCCACTAGGCCCCGTCTCGCTGCCGGCGGGCCAAGGTCAAACCCGTCCGAGCTATTCACAAAGCGTTACCATATGCTTACCATGAGTGAAGCAATCGTAACGCGGACGGAAGGAATTCCCATGGCCGACTTCCTGGAGCAGAAACTGAGGCACTTCTTCGGCCTCATGGATCGCGACGGCAGCGACACCCTTGAGGTCGAGGACTACCTGCACGCCGCGGACCGGGTCAGCGAGTCGTTCGGCTTCGCCTCCGGTTCCGTCGAGCACAAGGCCGTGGGTGACTCCCTGATCGGCTTCTGGCGGCACGTCGTCGCCCCCGCCGACCTGGACGGCGACGGGCACGTCACCTTCGAGGAATACGCCGCTGCCTACCGCCAGGGCATCGCGGCCGACGGTTACGCCCGGATCGAGCCCATCGGCGACGCCATCATCTCCATCGCGGACACCGACGGCGACGGGAAGGTCACCCAGGAGGAGTTCGTCCGGGCGATCTCCGGCGGGTTCGGCGTTCCCGCCGAGCAGTGCGCGGCGGCGTTCACCTCACTCGACACCGGCGCCAAGGGCCACCTCACCCGGGCCGAGCTGCAGCGGGCCACCGCGGAATACTTCCTCGGCGACGACCCGGCGGCGCCCGGCAACAGCCTGTTCGGGCGATTCTGACACGCGCCGCCGCCACGGAGACGAGGGTCGCATTGGACACCGTGACCGCACTGACCGGCGTGCTCTTCGGAGAGCGATTCGGCGAGACCCACGACCCGTGGCGGCGGCTCTTCGCGACCGAGCCGTTCCGCGACGACCGGGAGCCGCCTCCCGAGGAGAGCGGGCAGCGGGCCTACCGGCGGCTCGGCCACCTCAACGCCGGCATCCCGTCGGCCGAGCGGCTCGTGACGGATGTGGAGCTGCTCGCGGGGATGCACGAATGGGCCGCCGTGGTGGACTGCGGGCTGGCCGTCATCGCCGGCATCCACTACAACCTGTTCCTCGGCAGCCTGCTCGACCATGATCCGCACGAGTCGCGAAGCCTGCGGGAGTTCGTCACGCTGCGCCGTACGGGAGTGTTCTTGTGCACGGAGCTGGCGCACGGGAACGGCGCGGCGCAGTTGGAGACGACGGCGGAGTTCGACGCCGCCGCCAACGGGTTCGTGCTGCACACCCCCCATCCGGGCGCCCAGAAGTACATGCCGAACACCAGCCTGGTGGGCGGGCCGAAGAGCGCGGTGGTCGCCGCGCGGCTCGTCGTCGACGGAGAGGATCGCGGGGTCTTCCTGTTCCTCACCCCGCTGAGCGACGAGCGGGGCCACCTGCCCGGCGTCCGCGTCAGCCGGCTGCCCGGCCGGATGGGCGCGCCGGTGGACCACTGCCTCACCTCGTTCGACCGGGTACGGCTGCCGCGGCACGCCCTGCTGGAGTCCGATCGCGGGCGGCTGGTCGAGGGCGGCTTCTTCACGAGTGCGGTGGACAATCCCAGGCGGCGGTTCCTGGGGTCCATCGCCCGGGTGACCACCGGGAAGCTGTGCATGAGCGCGTGCAGTCTCGGCGGCACCCGGATGGCCATGGCGATCGCCATCCGTTATGCCCATACGCGGCATACTTCGGGGTTGTCCGGGGGCCAGGTGCCGCTGTTCGCCTACCGCAGTCATCACGCGCGGTTGCTGGGCGCCCTCGCCACGACGTACGCGGCCACCCTGCTGCACCGGACAGCCGTGCGCCGGTGGGCCGGGTGCTCCGCCGGAGACCGGGCCGAGGCCGAGAACCTCGTCGGGATCGCGAAGGGCTGGGTCACCTGGCAGGCGCGCGAGGTGCTGACCGAGTGCCGCGAGCGGTGCGGCGCCCAGGGACTGTTCTGGCTCAACGGCATCGCCGGCTACCTGACCTCCAACGAGCTGGCGATCACCGCCGAGGGCGACAACCTGCCCATCTGGCTCAAGGCGGCCGGGCGGATGATCCTCGGTCAGGCTCCGGTCCCGCCGCCGGCCCCGGCCGCCGCCGACCTCACCGATCCGCGCTTCCTGCAGCACCTGCTGGCCGGGGCCGAGGAGATCTGGGACCGGCGGGCGCGCACGGCGCTCGAACGGTGCGCCGACCCCGACCCGCTCGGCCGGTGGAACGCGGCGAGCGCCCCGGCGCTCCAGTTCGTCGGCGCGCACGCGCAACGTCTGGCCGGCGACGCGATGGCGACCGCCGCCGAGCGCACGCCGCACGCCGAGGCGGCCCGCCTGCTGCGTCTGCTGCACCGGCTGTTCGCGCTGCCCAGGATCTCCGCGTGCGCGGGCGACCTCGTCGCCGCCGGGCGGCTGCCCGCGGAGCTCGTCGGGCAACTGCCCGTCCTCCTCGACGCGACCGTCGCGGAGCTCGCGCCGCACGCGCGGGTCCTGACCGACGCCTTCGCCATCCCGGAGGAGCTGCTGCACCGCTTCCCGCTCGCCGACCCTTCGCACGACGCCATCATCGAGCGGTTGCACGACGCGCAGGTTGCCGGCGACGGCGGGGTGACGGTGGGGTCCCGGCCGTGACGCGCGCGCCGCCGGCTAGTAGATTGCGGCAACGTGTCGTCCTCCATCCCGTCCGCCCCCGTCCGGGGGGTGTTGTTCGACGTGGACGACACCCTCTTCGACTACACGACCTCCGAGCGGGTCGGCCTGATCGAGCACCTGGCTTCCGAGGGGCTGCTGGAGCTGTTCCCGACGCCGGCCGACGCGGTGGCGATGTGGCGGGCGATCATGGAGGAGGAGTACGCGCGCTTCCTGGCCGGCGAGCTGACCTTCACCGGGCATCAGCTCGTCCGGGCCAGGCGGTTCCTGACTCACGTCGGGCACGGGGGGCTGTCGGACGAGGAGGCGTTCGCCTGGTTCGAGCGGGGCGCGGCGTTCCGGAACGCGCAGTGGTCCGCCTTCCCGGAGGCGGACGCCGCGCTGCGGTCGCTCGCGCACTTCCGGCTCGGGGTCGTCTCCAACTCGACGCTGGCCTTCCAGCGGCACAAGCTGGGGGTGATCGGGCTGCTCGCCCACTTCGGCGAGGCGATCGTCTGCTCCGTCGAGCACGGCCTGCCCAAGCCGCACCCGGGCATCTTCCTCGCGGGCTGCGAGCTGCTCGGCCTGCCGCCGCACGAGGTGGCGTACGTCGGCGACAAGTACGACATCGACGCCCTCGGCGCCCGGGACGCGGGGTTGCGCGCCTTCTGGCTCGACCGGGCGGCCACCGGAGTCGTTCCGGCGGACGGGGTGACGGTGATCCGGTCACTGGAGGACCTGGTGACCGCTCTGGCGTGAGCGTCTCGGCACCTGCCGGAAGGTCCAGCATGTATCCCATGACCTCATATATCAAGATCTGGCTGCCTGAGAGACGCGTCGGTTAGCCTGTGCTGTCACGCACGACGTCTTATCCCCTGTGGGAGTGTTCCACCATGGCACCGCATGCCCCTCCGCAGGCCACGCCCGTACGCTTAGGCGCCGGATCTCGTTGATCAGCCGATCGGGCGGATTCTCGGGACTTCCGGCGCGGACGATGGTAGGGCTGGCCATACCATCTGTCGGGGTGCGTGCGGGCTGTTTCGCCACCTCAGGGGTGCAGACACTGGAAATGAGCCTCTTACAACCTCATTCCATGGCTGTTTCGCCATCGTTGTCCGAGGCCGTCGCCAATTCCCCATGTGAGGAGACCCGTGTCCAGCACAGTCACGATCGACCCCTCTGATCGACCAGGTGACAACCGCGAAGGGACACGGGGCAGCGATTTCGCCCGTCTCTCCCGCCGGATCCAGGAGGCAGGACTCATGGATCGGCGGCCAGGCTACTATGCGACCCGGTTCGGCATCGTCGGGCTGCTCTACGCCGGCGGCTGGGCCGCGGTCTTCCTGATCGGCGACTCCTGGGCCCAGGTGCTGGTCGCCGCGGTCCTCGCCGTCGTCTTCGTTCAGGTGGCGCTGCTCGCGCACGACCTGGCACACCGGCAGGTCTTCCGGTCCAGACGCGTCACCGAGAATATCGGCGTGGTGGTCGGCAACCTGCTGATCGGCCTGGGCTACGGCTGGTGGACCGACAAACACACCCGCCACCACGCCAACCCGAACCACGAGGACCACGATCCCGACGTGAGCCCGGCGGTCATCGTCTGGTCGTCGAGGCAGGCGGAGCAGAGCAAGGGGCTGCCCCGGCTCGTCTGCCGGATGCAGGCGTTCCTGTTCTTCCCGCTGCTGACGCTGGAGGGCGTGCACCTGCACATCGCCAGCTTCCGGGCGCTGACCCAGCCGGCGGTCAAGCGGCGCTGGACGGAGGCGGTGCTGCTGACCGGGCACCTGCTGATCCTCGCCGGGGTGCTCTTCACGACGATGTCGTTCGGCAAGGCGCTGGTGTTCCTCGCCGTCAACCAGGCCGTCTTCGGCTTCTACCTGGGCTGCACGTTCGCGCCCAACCACAAGGGCATGCAGATGCTCACCGCCGAGGACGAGCTGGACTTCCTCCGCCGCCAGGTGCTGACCTCCCGCAACGTCACCGGCAACCAGGTCGTCGACATCGCGCTCGGCGGGCTCAACTACCAGATCGAGCACCATCTGTTCCCGAGCATGCCGATGCCGAACCTGCGCAAGGCCCGGCCCATCGTCCGCGACTACTGCGCCGAACTGGGCGTGCCGTACCAGGAGTGCGGGCTGTTCGCCTCCTACGGGCAGGCGCTGCGGCACATGCACGAGGTCGGGGCGGTGCTGCGCACCGGAGATCGCCTACAATCGACAGCATGAACCGCGTGTCCAGTCTGAACTGGTGGTGGCCGTCTTAGGGCGGTCACCGAGATACGCGTGCATATCCGGGCCGTCCTTCGGGCGGCCCGTTCGACGTCCGGGTCTCCTTGAAGGCGGTCTCATGACCGAAATGTGAGGAACACCCATGACCAACCCGCGCATGCTCAGCGGCGACCGGCCGACCGGCCGGCTGCACCTGGGCCACTACGTCGGCAGCCTCGCCAACCGGCGCGCCCTCCAGCGCAGCTACGAGAGCTTCTTCATCCTCGCCGACCTGCACATGCTGACCACCCGGAACTCCCGGGCGGATATCGAGGCGGCCGGCGTCAACGCCCGGCATCTCGTACTGGACGCCCTGTCCACCGGGATCGAGCCCGCCCTCTCGGTCTTCTACCTGCAGTCGGCGGTGCCCGAGGTGGCCGAGGCCGCCCTCCTGTTGCAGAGCCTGGTCACCGTGCCGCGATTGCAGCGCATCCCGAGCCTGCGCGACATGGCGCGGGCGTCGGGCAAGGAGGAGATGCCGCTCGGCCTGCTCGGCTATCCGGTGCTCCAGGCGGCCGACATCCTGTCCCTCAAGGCGGATGCCGTACCGGTGGGCAAGGACAACGCTCCGCACGTCGAGGTGGCCAGGGAGGTCGCCCGGCGGTTCAACCACCTTTATGGCGACACGTTCCCTGTGCCGCGGCTGGTCTCCGCGGACGTGCCCACGCTGATCGGCACCGACGGCCAGGCGAAGATGAGCAAGAGCCTCGGCAACGCGATCTACCTCTCCGACACACCGGATCAGGTGCGCCGCAAGGTCGCCGGGATGTACACCGACCCGAACCGGATCAGGGCCGACGTGCCGGGCCGGGTCGAGGGCAATCCGGTGTTCCAGTACCACGACCTGTTCAACGCCGACCGCGGCGAGGTCGAGGAGCTCAAGGCGCGCTACCGCGCGGGCCGGGTCGGCGACGTGGAGGTCAAGAACAGGCTCGCCGTCGCGATCAACGCCTTCCTCGACCCGATGCGCGAGCGCCGGGCGCGTTTCGAGGCCGAGGACGGCCTGGTGGAACGGCTGATCGTGCAGGGCACCGAGCGCACCCGCGCGATCGTCCGGCAGACCGTGCACGAGATGCGCGCGGCCATGGGGCTCAACGGCATCTATCCCGGCTACCGCGGAGACGCGCCCGTCCCCGCATGAAGGGACGGCCCCCGCGGCTCAGGCGCAGACGCGGGCGTGCGTGACGAACTGCTCGCCGTCGAAGACGTGCAGGGAGAACGCCGGCGGCTGGTCGTAGTCCACCGGCCGCTCGGCGGATGTCTCCGGCGGCAGCAGCAAGGTCGAGATCACCCCGGGCGCGACCCGCACCGGCAGCCCCGCGAAGGTCGCGCTCGCCGCCGTGTGCGCGTGCCCCACCAGCAACCCCGCCACCCGCGGGTGCCGCGCCAACACCTCTTCCAGCCGGTACGGCTCGCGCAGCCGGATCTCGTCGACGTAGGGGACACCGAGCGGCACCGGCGGGTGATGGAAGCCGACGAACGCCGGAGTGTCCCCGCCGGCCAGCACGTCCTCCAGCCACGCCAGCGTCTCGTCTTCGAGGAATCCCTCCGGCCGGCCGGGGACGCTGGAGTCGCACAACGCGATCGTGACACCGTCCAGGTGCAGCGCCTGGTTCACCGGACCGTCGCCGTCCTCGCCGAGCAGCACCTTGCGGAAGGTCGCCCGGACGTCGTGGTTGCCCGGGCAGATGACGGTGGGCAGACGCGACCGCAGCAGATCACGGGCGATCTCGTACTCCCCGGCCTCTCCGTGGTCGGCTATGTCCCCGGTGACGATGAGCGCGTCAACGGGGCCGGGCAGGGTCTCCAGGTAGCGCATGACACGCGCCGCCCGCTCGACGCTCTGATCGGAACCGCCGATGTGGATGTCGCTCACATGCGCCAGAGTCAGCATCCGGCCAGGCTACTCCCGGGCCCGGCAGCGCCCTTTCGGGGTCCGGGGTGTCTTTTCCGGGGTCCGGTGGCTTCTCGGGGTCCGGTGGCGTCCTTTCGGGGTCGGCGGTGCTGTTTTCGCACTCGTGCTGGACGCGTACTTGGGCTCGCGCTCGCGCTGGACACTGGACGTGCACTTGCACTCGCGCTGAACCTTGGATGCGCGCTCGCCCTGAACCTTGTATGCGCACTCCCGTTGGACTTTGGATGCGCGCTCGCGCTGAAGCTTGTATGCGCGCTCGCCCTGAACTTTGGACGCGTACTCGCCCTGAACCTTGTATGCGTACTCGCGCTGGACGCGCCGGGCGAGGAAGATCTCTGTGAGGGGCGACGGCGGCCCCGGAGGAGGGCGCATGTTCGAGACGCTGGACGACAGGTTCGCGAAGTGTCGTGGCGACCGGCGGCCCGAGCGGCTCTTCGACGGGTGCCGGTGGGCTGAGGGGCCGGTGTACTTCCCGGCGCACCGGAGCCTGGTGTGGAGCGACATCCCCAACGACCGCATGCTGCGCTGGGACGAGGAGACCGGGACCGTGGCCCCGTTCCGCCGCCCCGCCGGATACACCAACGGCAACACGCTCGACGGCCAGGGCCGCCTGGTGACCTGTGAACACGGGGGACGCCGGGTCACCCGCACCGAGCACGACGGCTCGATCACCGTCATCGCCGATCGCCATCAGGGCAGGCGGCTGAACAGCCCCAACGACGTGGTGGTCAGGTCGGACGGCTCCATCTGGTTCACCGACCCGTCGTACGGCATCGACAGCGACTACGAGGGGCACCGGGCGGAGAGCGAGATCGGCGGCTGCCATGTCTATCGGGTGGACCCGGTGAGCGGCCGGGTGGACCTCGTGGCCGGCGACTTCGAGCAGCCGAACGGCCTCGCCTTCTCCCTCGACGAGCGGTTCATCTACATCGCGGACAGCGAGAGAGGCCACATCCGCCGCTTCCGGGTCGGAGACGACGGCACCCTGTCGGCGGGCGACGTGTTCGCCCGATGTACTAAGGGCGTCTTCGACGGCATCCGGCTTGACGCCGAGGGGCGGGTCTGGGCGGCGGCGGAGGACGGGGTGCACTGTCACGACCCGGACGGCACACTGATCGGTAAGATCCTCTTCCCGGAGACGGTGTCCAACCTCGTCTTCGGCGGCCCCAAACGCAACCGCCTCTTCGTCACCGCCACCACGTCGGTCTACTCGGTCCTGCTCACCGTCAACGGCGCCCCACCACACTTCGACCGAGGCTTCGCCCATGGCCTAGACCGCAGCCTCGACCGGGGCCAAGGCCCGACGACCACCTGAACGTCACACATCCCCCGCGCCCCCGGGCCTGATGCCGCGCGCTGGGCCTGATGCCGCGTACTGGGCGTGGTGCCGCGTACTGAGCCTGATGCCACGCTCTGGGCCTGATGCTGCGCACTGGCGTGATGCCACGCTCTGGGCCTGATGCCGCGTTCCGGGCCTGGTGCCGGGTACTGGGCGTGGTGCCGCTCTGGGCCTGGTGCCGGGTACTGGGCGTGGTGCCGCTCTGGGCCTGGTGCCGCTTCCCTGGGTCCGGTGCCGCAACCACTGGGGCCACCGCGCAGAAGTCAGATGGAACTGCCTCCGTCGACCACGAGATCGTGACCCACGGCGAAACCGGCGTCGTCGGAGGCGAGCCACAGGACGGTGCCGGTGATCTCGTCGAGGCTGCCGACCCGGCCGATGGGGAGTTGCTGCTTGAGCCTGGCGGCGCGGTCGGCCTCGGTCTCGCCCGGTCGCATCGACATCGCAGTGTCGTGCGGCCCGGGGCTCACCGCGTTGATCCGGATGCCCTCGCGGATGTACTCCAACGCCGCCGTCCTGGTCAGCGCGATGACGGCGGCCTTGGAGGCGCCGTACGCGCTCAGGCCGGGGAACCGGCGGTGCAGGCCCACCTGCGAGCTGACGTTGACGATGACACCCTGGCCGGCCCCGCGCATGGCGGCGATCTCGTGCTTCATGGCGTAGAAGACGCCCGTCGTGTTGGTCTCGATGACGCGGGTCCACTCCTCCTCGGGCATCTCGACGACCGAGCCCACGGCGAACGTGCCCGCGCAGTTGACGGCGATGTCCAGCCGGCAGTAGCGCTCGATGATCCCGTGGACCAGGGACGCCACGTCCGAGGAGTCGGTGACGTCGACGGTGATCGCCGCGGCCTGACCGCCCTCCTCGGAGATCAGCTTGACGGTCTGCTCCAGCGGCTCGCGGCTGCGCCCCGCCACGACGACGCCGGCGCCCTCACGGGCGAAACCCCGGGCGATGGCCTGCCCGATGCCGGAGCCGCCGCCGGTGACGAGAACGACCTTCCCGCGAAATCTCACTTTTCATCCCCCTTATTCAGGAACGCTCATTCTGGAACTGTGTCGGCGCCCGGCTGTCAGGTCAGCAGTGTGAGCGCCTGGGCGGCGGCGTCACGGACGCGCGCGGGATCGGGTGAGCCCTTGCCCACGAGGCGGAGACCCTGCAGGAAAACCAGCGCGAAGCGGGCCAGCGCCTGGGGGTCCTTGCCCGGAGCCAGCTCGCCCTGGGCGCGAGCGCGCATGAACGCCGAGGTCAGCGCGCCTTCCAAGGTGGCCCAGTTGGTCTCGACGAACCTCGTCACCTCGGCGTTGCCGGGCAGAAGCTCGCCGGCCGCGTTGACGACCATGCAACCTCGCGGGTCGGTCACCGCGCTCTCGGCGTACATGGAGATCAGGGCTCGGACGGCGGGCAGCGCCGGGCCGGGCTGCGACAGCACCTCGACCGGATTCGGATCGCTGGAGTCGAAGTAGAGCCGCAGTGCGCGCAGGTAGAGCTCCTGTTTGTTACCGAAGGTGGCATACAGGCTGGCCCGCCCCACCCCCAGGTGCTCCACAAGATCGGCCATCGACGTGCCTTCGTACCCCTGCTTCCAGAACAGCTCCAAGGCGGCGCCGAGCGCGACATCGGGATCGAACTCCTTGGTTCTCGCCATGGCTACCAAGCTAAGGCATTCCAGAACGTATGGTCAATTATTCACTCCCAACGGAAGAACCGGACGGCGACCGCACCGGCCACCACCAGGGTGAGCGTGATGACGATCAGGTCGCGCGGGTTGGGCGCGGCGCCCCACCAGGTGTCTCTCAGCGCCTGGCCGAACGGCGCCACCGGCAGGAAGTCGCCGATCCGCCGCAGGAACTCGGGCATGGTCTCCCTGGCCATCCACATTCCGCTGACGAACATCAGCGGGAACATCAGCACCGAGCCGATCCCGCTGGCCAGCTTCGCGTTCGGCACGAGGGCGGCGAGCAGCAGGCCGATCGCGAACAGGGAGGCGCTGCCGAGCACGAAGGCGAGCACGAACCAGCCCGGCTGCCGGGGGACGGCGATGCCGTGCACCAGGTTGCCGGCGACGATCAGCACGACGCCGGCCAGGACGGCGACGACCAGGTTGATCAGAAGCTGCACCACGAGCACCTTGCCGGGGGAGACCGGCGTGGTGGACATCCGCCGCAGCACACCGCTCTCCCGGTAGGCCGCGAGGGTGCCGGGCAGGATGGTGAAGCCCAGCGTCATCACGGCGAGGGTCGTCATCATGCCGGGCAGATGGGTCTCAAGCGTCTGCTGATCGCCCGGGTCGGGTGCGCTGATGCCGCCGATGCCGAGTAACAGGCCGAGCGGCAGCAGCAGCGAGATGAGGAGCCCGGCCGGCTCCCGCAGGTAGAGCTTGGTCTCCATGGCGAGAATCTTGGTCATCACACGGCTCCTAAATCTCGATCTTCTTGCCGGTGAGGGCGAGGAAGGCGTCGTCGAGCGTGGCCCGCTCCACGCGCATGCCGGTCGGGACCACCTGGTGCGCGGCGAGCGCCTGGCTGATCGCGAGCACCAGGTTTCCCGTCCCGGTCACCAGCACGTCGCCGCCCGCCCTGGTCACGCCGGTGACCTCGGGCAGCACGTCGAGCGCCACGTCGTCCAGCGGGCCCGAGGGGCGGAACCTGACGGACTGCTCGTGCTCGACCCGGGAGATCAGGCCGGCCGGGCTGTCCACGGCGACCACGCGACCGTCGTCGATCAGCGCGAGCCGGTCGCAGAGCCGCTCGGCCTCCTCCATGAAATGGGTGACCAGCACGATCGTCACGCCGGCGGCCCTGATCTGCTCGATCAGCTCCCACGTGTCGCGGCGCGCCTGCGGGTCGAGCCCGGTGGTGAGCTCGTCGAGGATCGCCACCCGCGGGTTACCCACCAGGGCGAGCGCGATGGAGAGCCGCTGCCGCTGGCCGCCGGAGAGCTTGCCGAAGGCGGCGTCCCGCCGGTCCGCGAGGCCGACGCGCTCGAGCAGCTCCTCCCAGTCGGCCGGTCTGTCGTAGAAGGAGGCGTAGAGGTCGAGCGCCTCCCACACCCTGATCCTTTCGGGCAGCACCGCGCTCTGTAACTGCACGCCGAGGTGCTCTTTGATCCCGTGCCGGTCGCGGCGGGGATCCAGGCCGAGGACCGAGACGGTCCCGGCGTCGGGGGTGCGCAGGCCGGCGACGCACTCGACCGTGGTCGTCTTGCCCGCGCCGTTGGGGCCGAGCACGCCGAAGATCTCGCCCTCGCCGACCGTGAACGACACGTCGGCCACGGCAAGCTTGTCGCGGTAACGCTTGCGGAGATGGCTCACCTCGATGACATCCATGTGCCCGAAGGTAGACAGACGGCGGCCCGCGCAGAATCCGCCTGGACACCGAGGTGGGGTGTACCTAACTCCACCCCCGAACGGTGTCCAGGGACATTCCCCCGGAACCCCCCATGCCACAGACTTGAAGAGCCCGCGGGGTGCCGTCGCCGGCGCCTCACGTCGCGCCGGGCGGAGCCAGAAGGAGGTCGCATGAGGCGTTACCGGGTCGCGTTCGCCCGCGCGTTCGCGCTGCTCTACTACGCCGTCACGGGCGCGGCACAGGCCGTCACGACCCTTCTCCTCCTGATCCCCACCTTCTGCTTCGGGGCGTTCTCCCTGCTTCCCCGAGTGGTCCTCCCTGTACGGCGGAGCGCGATCCGGGCACGGGGGCGGGCACGGGCGTGGTCGGGGGTGGAGGTGCCGGCCCCTTACCGGCCCGAGCCCCCGCCGCCCGTGCCCCAGGCCGACGGGTTCTACCGCTCCGGCCGCATCCTGTACGAGACGCCCTGCGTCGTGTCCCGCAACGCGCGCTGGAAGTGGCTGTTCGGCGATCCGGCCACCTGGCGCGACGTGACCTGGCGGCTGCTCGACCCGTTCGTCGCGGTCGTGCTCGCCGGGCTGCCGCTGCTGGCGATCGGCTACGGGCTGACCATGCCGATGCACTGGTCGCCGCTCGCCGTGCCGCTCGGGCTGGCCGTCGCGGCGGCGGGGGTGCTCGCCCTCCCGTGGCTGATCCGCGCCCACGCATTGTGGAGCAGGTGGCTGCTGGCCCCGAGCGACCGCGCCACGCTCACCGGCCAGATGCACCACCTGGCCAGGACGCGGACGGAAGTGGTCGACTCCCAGGCCGTCGAGCTGCGCAGGATCGAGCGTGACCTGCACGACGGCGCCCAGGCCCGGCTGGTCGCGATGGGCATGACGCTGAGCGCGGCCGAAGGGCTCGTCCCGGCCGACCCGCCCGCGGCCAAGGCGTTGATCGCGCACGCCCGCGAGCAGTCGTCCGCCGCCCTCGCCGAGCTCAGGCAGGTGGTGCGCGGCATCCATCCGCCGGTGCTCGCCGAGCGCGGGCTCGGCGACGCCGTGCGCGCGCTCGCGCTGGACAGCCCGCTCAAGGTGCAGGTCGCCATCGACCTCCCCGTGCGGCCGGACGCGCCGGTCGAGTCCGCCGCCTACTTCGCGATCAGCGAGCTTCTCGCCGACGCGGCCCGCGAGGAGGACGCGGAGGCGGTGATGATCGACATCAGCCATCACGGTCCGCGGTTGCGCGTGACGCTCACCGACGACGGCAACGGCGCCTTCGGCGTCTACAGCGGGCTCGGCGACGTCGAGCGCCGCATCGCCGCCTTCGACGGTGTGCTCGCCGTCTCCGCTCCCTACGTCGGGCCGACTATGGTGACGATCGACCTGCCGCACGCCCTGGCCGGCTCCATCATCGACGTCCCGGCGAAGATGCCGGTGTGGAAAATGGTCCTGATCGTGCTCGGGCACGCGGTGGGCTGGCTGCCGCTCTTCCCGCAGGGCATCGTGGCGGGGGTCTTCAAGCTCGTCGGCGCCGACGACCCGAGCTGGTTCCTCGCCCTCCATCTTGCGGAGCCGCTCCAATGGCCGACCATCTCCTTCATGATCGTCACCGGCCTGCTCATGTACGGCACGGCCATGGTTCTCTCCGTCGCCCATTCGCCGGACGACTGGGAGTCCGAGGTGTCCCCCAACATCCCCTGGTTGCGGTTGGGCTGACATGATGACCTATCTGCGCAGAGCGGGTGCCGCGCTGGGGCACGTGACGCTGATGTTCGGGCTGGGCCTGGCGCAACTTCCGCTGGCGCTGCTGCTCCTGGTGGCCCTGCTGGTCACGTTCGGCCTGGGCCTCGTCTTCTTCTTCGTGCCGGTGGTCATGGCCACCCGTAGGTGGACGATCCTGGTCCGTCGCCTGACGCTGGTCACGACCGGCGTGGAGATCCCCACCGCCTACCACGCGGAGCCGCCACCGCCCCTCCGCCAGCCCGACGGCTGGTATCGCGGAGGCAACCGGCTCTACAAGTCGGCTCGCCTGTGCTCCTACAACACTCGGTGGGACTGGGCGTTCAAGGATCCCGCCACCTGGCGCGACTTCGGCTGGGTGCTCGCCTACCCGCTCGGGAGCGCCCTGTTCGCCGCCCTGCCCGCCGCCCTGGTGGTGTACGGCGTGCTGCGGGTCCTGCGGGGGGAGCCGGGAGAGATCCTCCTCGGTGTGTTCCTCGGGGTGGTGGGCGTGCTGATCGCGCCCACGGTGTCACGCGTCATCGGGCTGTCGATCGGGCTCCTGCTCGGCCCCAGGGACAAGGACCGGCTCGCCGGTCAGGTGCGTCACCTCGCCCAGGCACGCACGGAGGCGGTGGACACCCAGGCGGCGCAGCTCCGCAGAATCGAGCGCGACCTGCACGACGGCGCGCAGGCCCGGCTGGTGGCCGTGGGCATGACCCTGGGGGCGGCCGAGCAGCTTCTGGACACCGATCCGAACGCTGCGGTGGCGCTCCTCGCGCGGGCGCGCGAGGCGTCGTCGGCCGCGCTCGACGAGCTCAGGCAGCTCGTGCGCGGTATCCGGCCGCCGATCCTCGCCGAGCGCGGGCTCACCGAGGCCCTGCGCGGCCTCGCCGTGGACAGCCCCCTGAGCGTCACGGTGCGGGCCGACCTGCCCGTCCGGTGCGACGCCGCGATCGAGTCCGCCGTCTACTTCGCGGTCAGCGAGCTGATGACCAACGCCGCCCGGCACGGCCAGGCCGGCCGGGTCGCCGTCGACCTCGTCCTGCGCGAAGGGGCGCTCGCCGTGACGGTCGCCGACGACGGCAGGGGAGGCGCCGACCCGGCCGGGGGCAGCGGCCTGCGCGGCATAGAGCGGCGGATGGCGACCTTCGACGGCACCCTGGCACTGTCCAGCCCACCCGGCGGCCCCACCGCGGTCACCCTGGTGGTGCCGCACGCGACGCTCGACTCGGCAACGCGCTCTTCCACGTCCGCGAAGGCCGTGGCGCCGAGGTGGAAGTCCGTCGTGGCCGGCCTGTGTTTCGGCCTCTTCTCCCTTCCGCTCCTGCCACTGGGCTTCGTCTCCCTGTTCGCCAAGCTGCACCACGTCCCCGACACCGGATGGTGGCCATGGCCAGGTCTTCCCGCGTCGTTCCACCAGTGGCCCATGATCATCGGGATGATCGCCCTGGGCGCGGCGCTGCTTCTCACGGCTATCGTGTTGACCGTCCAGATCTCCGAAGCGCGAGAGCCAGGGGCAGCCGAGTGAGAGTGGTCATCGCCGAAGACCTCTATCTGCTTCGCGAGGGCTTGGTCCATCTCCTCAGGGCACACGGGCTGGAGATCACGGCCGCCGTCGAGACCGGGCCCGACCTGCTCAAGGCGCTCGTCGAGCAGCGACCGGACGTGGCGATCGTGGACGTCCGGCTGCCGCCGACGTTCACCGACGAGGGGCTCCAGGCCGCGCTCACGGCACGGAAACAGGTCCCAGGGCTTCCCGTCCTGGTCCTCTCCCAGCATGTCGAGCAGCTCTATGCCCGCGAGCTGCTCGCCGACGGGTCGGGGGCGGTGGGTTATCTCCTCAAGGATCGGGTCTTCAACGCGGAGCAGTTCATCGACGCGGTGCGCCGGGTCGCGGGTGGCGGCACGGCCATGGATCCCGAGGTCATCTCCAAGCTGCTCGCCAGCAACGCCCGCAACGAGCCCCTCGGCAAGCTCACCCCTCGGGAGCGCGAGGTGCTGGCGTTGATGGCAGAAGGCCGGTCCAACGCCGCGATCGCCCAGCGGCTGTTCCTCAGCGAGAGCGCCGTCGGCAAGCACACCGCCAACATCTTCGCCAAGCTCGACCTCAGCCCCTCCGACGACGACAACCGCAGGGTCCTGGCCGTCCTCGCCTACCTCAACGCATCCTGACCACAACGGAACCGACCGCGACGGCATCACTACGCCTGGAGCATCCGGGTCAGACCGACCGGGGTGGAGCGGCCGGGGCGATCGGCGGGCGGGGTGGCTGTTGCGATCGTAGGGTGGTGGGATGGCAGATCAGAGCCGCGTCGACACTGTCCGTGACATGGTGGAAGAGCAATTAGCCGGTTACCGGGTCGGCTCCGCCGTACTGCTCGGGGAGAGCGAGGACAACGTCGCCTACGAGGTCAACGGCGAGCTGGTCGTGCGGTTCGGCAAGGAGTCCGATCCGATGCTCCGGGCGGCACGGGTGGAGCGGGAGGCGCGGCTGCTCGCCGCCGTCGCGGGCATATCGACGGCGCCGGTGCCCGAGCCGGTGTTCACGGTGGCCGATCAGGGCTGCCTGGCCTACTACAAGCTGCCGGGCGTGCTGTTGCTGCACATGCCCCTGTCGCGCCGGGCGGTCCGGGGCGAGCCGGTCGCGGCGGCGCTCGGCGGGCTGCTCACCGGGCTGCACGCCGCCCCCGTCGACCGGGTGGCCGATCTGGTGGCGACCGAGGTCCAGCCGACCGCCCTGTGGCTGAGTGAGGCGGCGGAGGTCTATCCGGCCGTCGCGGCCGAGGTGCCGGTGGTGTACCGCACGTCCATGGAGGCGTTCCTGACCGCGCCGCCGCCGGCGGGCGAGTACGTGCCGGTGTTCTCGCACAACGACCTCGGGATCGAGCACGTACTGATCGACGGGGCCATCTGGACGGTGACCGGTGTCATCGACTGGAGCGACGCGGCGATCACCGACCCCGCCTACGACTTCGGCCTGCTCTACCGCGACCTCGGCCCCGCGGCCTTCGACGCGGCCCTGCGTGAGTACCGGACCGACGTCAACGACATCAAGACCCTGGTCGAGCGGGCCGTCTTCTACGCCAGGTGCTGCGTGATCAAAGACCTGGCCTACGGTCTGGAGACGGGCAGGGACAGGTACACCGTCAAGAGCCTCGCGGCGATGGAGTGGCTGTTCCCGGGTTGACCGGGGAGCGGGGCCGGGACGGATGGTGAGTACGGCGGCGGGTGGCAGCCCCCGGTGCCGGACACGGTGCGGAGCTGTTCCGGGGTGGCCCGGGACGCGCGCCGTACGGAGCGGTCACCGTTTGGGGGCGGTTGTCGGGCGGGGCGCCGGAACGGGGCGTTCTGTCGGGGGGAGCGGATACCTTTCAAGGGAAGTGTGAACGCGATGAAGGGAAGGGGACAGGTGAAGATCCGGGTCAATCGTGATGTCCTGGCCGACACCGTGGCATGGACCGCGCGGGTGCTGCCCGCCCGGCCGGTCGTGCCCGTGCTCTCCGGGCTGCTCCTCGATGCCGGTGACGAGCTGACGATCTCCGCGTTCGACTACGACGTCTCGGCGCGGGCTTCCATCGAAGCCGAGGTCGCCGAGCCCGGCAGGGTGCTCATTCCCGGCAAGATCCTTGCCGAGATCAGCAAGAGCCTGCCGGCCGAGCCGGTCGAGATCACCTCGTCGGGCTCCGAGGCGCTGCTCACCTGCGGCAGTGCCGAGTTCGCGCTGCTCACCATGCCGGTGGAGGACTACCCGACGCTGCCGCAGATTCCGCAGCGGATCGGCGCCGTGGGCGGCGAGATCTTCGCGTCCGCAGTCGGCCAGGTCGCTCCGGCCGCCAGCCGTGACGAGACGCTGCCGATGCTGACCGGGATCCGCATCGACATCGCCGACGAGGCCGTGGCGATGGCCGCCACCGATCGCTACCGCATCGCGGCCCGCGACTTCACCTGGCGTCCCGAGCGGCCCGGCCTCACCGAGGCGGCGATGGTGCCCGCCCGGGTCATGGTCGAGGTGGCACGGTCCCTGCGCGGCGGTGAGGTCGCCCTATCGCTGGGGGACGGGGTGGCCGGTTTCG
Organism: Microtetraspora sp. NBRC 13810; assembly: GCF_030268685.1. Taxonomy (GTDB): domain Bacteria; phylum Actinomycetota; class Actinomycetes; order Streptosporangiales; family Streptosporangiaceae; genus BSRQ01. Next base: position 28,603 of record NZ_BSRQ01000028.1, on the reverse strand, counting down.
AGAGCGCCGGGCGTTCCACCACGGTGCGGCTGCTCGACGAGCAGTTCATCGACTACCGTTCGCGGCTGTCCGACACCTGGTCGATCCGGGCCGACGTGCGGGCCGCGCCGTTCGTCGAGGCGATCAAGCGAGTGGCCCTGGTCGCCGAGCGCAACACCGCCATCCGCCTGTCCTTCACGCACGGCCAGGTGACCATCCAGGCCGGCGGCGGCGACGTCGGGCGGGGCACGGAGGTCGTCGAGGCCGAGCTCACCGGAGACGACATCCAGATCGCCTTCCAGTCGCACTTCCTGCTCGACGGCCTGACCGGCGTCGACACCGAGCTGGTCCGCCTCAACCTGGAGTCGCCCTCCCGGCCCGCCCTGATCACCAGCGTCCCCGGCGACGGACAGCCCGCCTTCCGCTACCTCGTGATGTCCCTGCGCCTCGGCTGAAGCGAAAGGCCATCAGGCTTGAGCCTCGGTGGGAAACGGCCATAGAGGCGGCCGTTGGGGGGGCCGGGAAGCGCCAGTGTGGGATGCCGCGACGGTGCCAGTGTGGGGGGCCGAGAAGGCGGCAGCGTGGGGGTGCCGGGGTGAAGGTGCCGGGAGGCGGCCGGAGTCGCTCCGGAAACCGGCAGAGTCCACCGGAAACCGCCGGAGCTCCGGAAACCGGCAGAGTCCACCGGAAACCGCCGGAGCTCCGGAAACCGGCAGAGTCCACCGGAAACCGCCGGAGCTCCGGAAACCGGGCGGAGTCGTCTCGGGAAGCCGTCGCCCGTGGGGTGGTGGTTTGAGGTACGGGCGGCGGGGGTGGGTGTTCAGTCCTCGGTGAGGGCGATGAGGATGTGTTCCATGCAGGCGTGACCGGCGCGCTCGGCGGCTGCGGCGTCGCCGGCGGCGATGGCTCTGGAGATCGCGTCGTGTGGGATGTAGGTGCTGTTCAGCGAGGTGCCGGCGGCGGTGATGCTGGCCCGCAGCGCGGCTGAGAAGTCTTCGTAGAGGTCGAGCAGCACCCGGTTGTGCGTGGCGTGCACCACGGCCATGTGGAAGGCGAGGTCCGCCTCCACGAACGCGTTGGGCTCGCCGCTCTCCCAGGCGCGCTCCCGGTCGGCCAGGGCCGCTTCGATGAGCTTGATGTCCGCTTCGGTTCGCCTCGTCGCCGCGAGCCGGGCCGCTTCGACCTCAAGCGCCCTGCGCACCTCAAGGATCTCCAACTGCTCGGCCTGGCGAAGCCGCCGGAGCATGGCACCGGACAGCTCGTTGGTGGCCCGCACGTATGTGCCGTCTCCCTGCCGGCAGTCGAGCAGCCCGGCGTGGGTCAACGCCCGCACGGCCTCCCGTACGGTGTTACGCCCGACACCGAGCTGCTCGGCGAGAGCCGTCTCCGTCGGGATCTTGGCGTTGAGCCGCCAGGAACCCGTGGTGATCTGCTCCTTGAGTTGGTCGATCACCTGGTCGACGAGGGAAGCCCGCTGCGCCGTACGCAGACTCACTGTCCGCCTCCTCCGGGGAAACCAATCATCCTACGATTCAATGACTGGTAGACCCCAATTATTCCAGATGCGGAAAACTGCCCCGGAGGAGGGTCCCTGCCTTAACGCGTCAGCACCGCCGTGTCCATGGCCACCCCGTTCAGCACCGAGCGAACGCCCACCGTCTCAAGCGCCTTACGGTAGGCCGCCGCCTGGTCGTCTTCCGCCCCCGTCTCCCCGTAAAGATCCCCCAGCTCGCGCCAGGCGCGAGCGACCTGCCTGTCGTGCTCCTCCGGAGAGGTGACCGTGTCCAGGATGTCCCGGGCCCTGCGCAGGGCGACCGGCACGTCGCCCTCCCCTTGGGCCAGTGCGACCCGTGCGAGCACGAGATGCGCGTGTGCGGCTGTCGCGCTCGCCGCACCGGACAGGACATCGAGCGAGGATGCGGCGAGCTTGGCCGCTTCGGCGGGCTTGTGGCCCTTGAACTGGACCTGCGCCAGCACGATGAGGCTCGCCGCGTGTTCGCGTGTCGCCGCGGGGAAGACCGCGAAGATCTCCGTCGCGGCGGTCGCGTAGCCGCGCGCCTCGTCGATATGGAGCGTGCCAGAACCGGTGACGGCGAGTCTTGACCAGTCCATCGCGATCCGCGCCAGCCGTACGGCCATGCGGGCCGGGCGGCCGGTGGCGAGCGCGTCGTCGGCGAGACGTACCGCCAGTGCGGAGTCCTCGCCCTGTGCGGCCGTCACGCTGGCCCGCCACAGGGCGTGCACCTCGGCCTCACGATCGACCGCGGGCGGCACGCCGTTGTCCGCCAGCACCTGGCGGACGTAGGACAGTGCGGAGTTCTGCTGGGGGTGCACGCCGGCCGCCTCGACCAGCGCCGAGGCGAGGTCGACGGCGATCTCGCCGTGCGTGAGGGCGAGTCGGGCGACCTGGCGGAGCGCGTGCCCGCCGAGGTCCCTGGCGCGCAGCGAGTCACCGGCTCGCTGGTAGCACCGGCTGAGCGCGACGGTCAGCGGCAGGTCGGCCAGCCGCTCGGGGTGGGCCGCAGCCTCACGCCTGAGCCGCTCGAACGCCTCGACCGCCGGGCCGATCTTGCCCTGGCCCTCCAGCGCGCGGGCACGGCCGTGACGGGCGTGCGCCGCGAGCATCGCATTCTCTTCGCCGGCCGCTTTGATGATCTCCCCGAAGCGCTCGGCTGCGACTTCGGCATCACCGTGGTACAACTCAAGCTCTGCGTGGCGCAGTCCGAGCTCGGTGTCGATCCGCTGACGCGGCTCGATGCCGTGCAGAAGGAACTCGGTGGTGCACCCGAGACGCTCTGCCAGGAGGCGTGCGACGACCGGCGTGGGCGTCCGCTTCCCGGATTCGATGAGGGAGACGTAACTGTCGGAGAGGTCGGGCCCGGCCAGCTGAGCCTGGGACATTCGCCTGCTCAGCCGTAGACCTCGAACACGGTCACCAATGGTTCCCTGACTCGGCATCTGATCTCTCAGGGCGGGGTAATGGTCAATGTTGTCTGCATGATTGCATAAAGGCGTGGAATCGGGTAACCCTGCGCGTGGAATCGTTGCGGGGGCGAACCATGTCCACCCCCGCCAAGTCAGGACGAACAGGTACTAATCATCCGAATCCCCGCCCGGAAAGAGCATCTGGCAGACCTCGAGGTACAGAGTCTCGGGGTAGGGGATGTACTTGACCCTGGAGAACGCCTGATCTTGACCGGCCGACTCCAGGACGAACTCGCCGTATCCGAGCATGCGGCCGAGCAGCGAGCGCTCGAAGCTCATGTCGGTCACCTTGCCGAGCGGCATCATCGCGACCTTGCGCGTGATCAGCCCGTCGGTGATCAACATCCGCTTGGACGTCACCACGAAATAGTCGACCGACCACTCCGCCACTTTCCAGACGAAGCGGATCAACAGGAGTAGCCAGGCCCACCACACGATGACGAGGGCCTGGCCACCGCTGGTCTCACCGAGCCACCTGCTGAGCAGCCCGGCGATGATGAGGCCGCCGAAGACCTCACCGATGGGTCGGAGCAGCACGGCCGGGTGACGCCGCACCATGATGACTTGTTGTTCTTGGGGGAGCAGGTAGCGGTTGACCGACGACGGAGCGGAGTCTCCGTGGGTCACAAGTCTCATGAGAGATGCACCACGAACTGGGCCAGTGAGTCGGCCGCGTTGTAAACCGTCTTCATGGCTCCCTTGACCGCCGTCGCCGCATCCCCTGGTCGGTTGAAGAGCAGGAATGCCACGAACCCGACACCTGAGTATGTCAAAATCTTCTTGACCTGCACCGTAGCCTCCAGCTACCCATCCACCCGCTGCACCCGCCGTATACATTACCCACGCGCTTGCTTGGGTAAAGCGGGCCAGAGCATCACAGTCCTGATCCCTTCGGAATAGAGATCATGACTGCCCGGTCTTGACGTGTTCTTCTCTTCCGTGTGATCGGCCGCCACGCCGTACGCCCCCGGCACGGTCATCCGTGCTCGGCCGCGACGAGCGCGAGAACCTCCAGATGCCGGCGAGCGATCCGCTCGACCAGGCCCCGATGAGCACAACCGGTGACTTCCAGAGCGCCGTAATGCGCCGCCTCGACACAGCGCGTGACGGTCGCCGGCGGATGAACGCCCGCGAACTCGTCACGCAAGGTGGCTTCGACATCCGCGTACGGGTCGGGCTCGACGTCGACGTGCCCGCTCATGACCGGGCTCGCGCGTCTGGCGGAGGCCCGGTGATCTGCTCGCTCATGGTTCTCCCAGATGTGTGCCGGTCCAATCGGACGGGACACAGAAGAGATGTGTTCGTCACTCTACGTACCCACACCTGAACAGTATGTAACGAAGGCCGAGCAGAGGGTACCGTTTCGCGGCAAGTCATTGTGCGGCGGGCGGTTTCCCGGGGGGTGGAAAGGGTCAGACCACGCCGTAGAGGCGGTCTCCGGCGTCACCCAGGCCGGGCACGATGTAGCCGTTCTCGTTCAGCCGCTCGTCCAGGGCGGCGGTCACCACCCGCACCGGCCGGGCCGGCTCGCCGAACGTCTTGTCCAGCAGCGCCAGCCCCTCGGGCGCGGCCAGCAGGCACAGCGCCGTCACGTCGTCGGCGCCCCGCTCGAAGAGCAGCTCGATCGCCGCCGCCAGGGTGCCGCCGGTGGCCAGCATCGGGTCCACCACGTAGCACTGGCGCCCGGAGAGGTCCTCCGGCAGCCGCGTCGCGTACGTCTGCGCGGTCAGCGTGCCCTCGTCGCGGATCATCCCGAGGAAGCCGACCTCCGCCGTGGGCAGCAGCCGGGTCATGCCGTCGAGCATGCCGAGCCCGGCGCGCAGGATCGGCACGACGAGCGGGGCCGGGCGGGCCAGCCGTACGCCGTGCGCAGGGGCGAGGGGGGTCTGGACGGTGACATCCGTCACGCGTACGTCGCGGGTGGCCTCGTAGGCGAGAAGCGTCACCAGCTCGTCGGCCAGCCGGCGGAACGTCGGCGAGTCCGTCTGCACATCACGCAGCACGGTGAGCTTGTGGGCGACGAGAGGGTGGTCCACCACGAGGGTACGCATGAAGGACAACGCTATCCTCAACCACCGGCGCGCCGATACGGGCCGTTGTTTTGATCACAATTTGGTCGGAGGGTCGTACGGCCACTCGATGCTTCTGGGAGCATGAGAGGCCGTAAGAGACCACGTCGGTGGGGTGGACGATGACAGACGAAGATGCGCTCGACTTCGCCATCGTGGTCTATCGGGAGGATGATCACTGGGAAGCCGAGATGCTCCCGGTTGCGCTCACTTCCGATCTCCACGGGTTGATTCACGCGATGAGGCAGCAGCCGAGCATCAGTGGCACGATTGGCCTGGTCGCCGTGGGGGATGAGTTCTTCGTGGCGCTACGGGTGATTGGCGAGCGAGTGAGCCTGTTCCTGTCCGATATCGCCGCGTCGTGGGACTGGCCCTTGGCGCAGCAGGCCCTGGAGTACCTCGACGTGCCGGTTCCGGACGAGGACGAGCTCGACGCGATCCTCCAGGACGAGGAGATCGCCCTCCCGGCCGGGGATCTGTCGATCTTCGCTGACCTCGGTCTTGACGAGATGGAGCTCGGCGCCCTCTCCGGCGACTTCGAGCTCCTTCCCGACGAGGTGCTCTCCAGCATCGCCGCGCGGCTGGGATTCTCCGAGCCGTTCGAACGCGCCCTCGACTCGGTGTTCGGCTGATTCCGGGAGCTAGCCCATGCCCTCCAAACCGACAGGAAGTAGTTTGTTCTCCGCTGCCTTCGTCCGGACCGAAGACGGCTGGACCGGAGCCGAGGTCGACCTCAGCGAGGTCGAGATCGTCGACGATCTCAGCGACGCCGTACAGGAGCGCCTCGGCCTGGACGGCGACGAGCTGACCCTGCTCTGCGTCGAGGTCGAGGACGAATGGTTCGCGATCGTGCGTTACCAGGACGACGACGAGCCCCGGGTGTTCCTCTCCGACGTTCAGGCAGGGGTCAACGACTCGCTCGGCGCGTTGTTCACCGAGCTCGCCGGAGTCGCCCCCGACAAGGAGACCTCCGACCTCGGCGTCCGCCCCGCCGGCGACTTCGAGCTGCTCAGCGACCTCGGCGTGACCTCCGAGGAGCTCATCGAGCTCAGCATGGAGGAGGGCATGCTCCCCGCTGACACGCTGTCCGTGATCGCCGAGCGCCTCGCCTTCGCCGACGAGCTCGACCGCCTGCACTGACCTTGGACCACACCGAGGCGATGCGCCTGGCCCTGGCGCAGGCCGACCTCGCCGCCGAGCGCGGCGAGGTCCCGGTCGGCGCCGTCGTCCTCGGCCCCGAGGGCGAGGTGCTCGCCGCCGCCGGCAACGACAGGGAGGCGAGCGCCGACCCCACCGCGCACGCCGAGATCCTGGCCCTGCGTACGGCGGCGCGCGCCCGAGGCGAATGGCGCCTCACCGGCTGCACCCTCGTCGTCACCCTCGAACCCTGCACAATGTGCGCCGGCGCCGCCGTCCTCGCCCGCGTCGACCGCGTCGTCTACGGCGCCGTGGACGAGAAGGCCGGCGCCGCCGGCTCCCTGTGGGACGTGATCCGCGACCGCCGCCTCAACCACCGCCCCGAGGTCGTCATGGGCGTCCTCGCCGAAGACTGCGCCGCCGTACTCAGGCGTTTCTTCACGACTCGCCGGTAACCACGGTTATCCGGTAGGCTCTTTCGCGGTGGAGTCGCCTAGTGGCCGAGGGCGCACGCCTCGAAAGCGTGTGAAGGGCAACCTTCCGTGGGTTCAAATCCCACCTCCACCGCCACCGAAAAGAGCCTCTTACCTGCTGGGCAGGTCAGAGGCTCTTTGCATGTCGTGATCATGTGGCGACCGCGGGGGGCGAGTCGTCAACGTGGAGTGACCAGGCCGGCTTCGTAGGCGGCTATGACGAGTTGGGCGCGGTCTCGGGCTTGTAGTTTGGCCAGTAGGCGGCTGATGTGTGTTTTCACGGTTCCGGGGCTCAGGCGGAGTTGGGTGCAGAGTTCGGTGTTGGACAGGCCGTGGGCTATGAGGGTGAGGACCTCGCGCTCCCGATCCGTCAACGTGTCGAGGCCGTGGAAGACCCGCTGGGCGGGGCGCCGTACGAACTCCGCGATCAGTCGGGTGGTGACGCTCGGCGCGATCAGGGTCTCGCCCGACGCGACCACCCGAATCGCCTTCAGAAGGTCGTCGGGGGGTGCGTCCTTGAGGAGGAAACCGCTGGCGCCCGCCCGCAGCGCCGAATAGACGTACTCGTCGAGGTCGAACGTGGTCAGGATGAGCACCCGGGTGTCGCCGGCGATCTGCCCGGTCGCGGTGATGCCGTCCATCTCCGGCATCCGGACGTCCATGAGAACCACATCGGGTGACTCCGTCCGCGCGAGCGTCACCGCCTGGAGTCCGTCGGCCGCTTCCCCGACCACGGTGAGGTCGTCCTCCGAGTCGATCAGCAGCCGGAAGCTGCCGCGCAGCAGTGCCTGATCGTCGGCGACGAGCACTCGAATCAAGAGATCTCCCACGACATGCCCACCTCACGCGGGCTCGGCCTGATCCGCGGACCCTCTACTCAGTACCACGGATGCCGGGCTCGCGAAGGGAGACCTCCACCGAGGGAAGTGTGCGCGTTCAGGGGATCTCCCATGACGCGCGCACGCCGAACCCGCTCCCTGGCAGGGGGCCGGCCTCGAAGGCGCCGCCGTACATCATGGCCCGTTCGCGCATCCCGGCGAGGCCGTGTCCGCCCGTCTCGCCCGGCAGGACGCGCCGCCCCGGTCCGTCGTCGGTCACGGAGATGCTCAACAGCCCGTCGACGACGGACACGCTGGCCCGGCAACGGGCGGGAGCGGCGTGCCTGACGACGTTGGTGATCGCCTCCTGCACAATGCGATAGACGGACAGTTCCATGCTGCCGGGCACGTCTCCGCTCACGGAGAGGTCCACCTGCACGCCGGCCTCCGCTGCTCGGTGTGCCAGGGACGGCAGGTCGACGAGGCCGGGGAGCGGCGTGTGCTCGGGCGCGCCGCCGGGTGCGCGCAGGGCGCCGAGGAGCTGGCGCATCTCCACGAGCGAGCCGCGCCCGATCTCCTCGATGGCCCGCAACGCCTTGCGTCCTTCCTCCGGGTGCTTGTCCAGGACCTTGGCCGCCACCCCCGCCTTGACGGTGATCATGCTCATGGAATGGGCGACGACATCGTGCAGCTCGCGCGAGATCCGCAGGCGTTCGTCGGCCACCGCCTTCTCGGCCTGCCTCCTGGCCTCGCGCGCGGCGAACTCGCGGCGGGTGCGCGCCGCCGTACCGAGGCTCCAGCTCGCTCCCACGACCAGACAGGTCATCCCGACGATGAAGACGGGGTCCGGCCAGCCGTTCGTCCGTCCCGGCGCGCCCAGCGCCGAGACCAGCAGTGCGCCTCCGGTCACGAGCAGGCCCGCGACGAGGGCGATCGCCGAGCGCCGCGCCGGTTGGGTGACCGCCACCGGGTAGACGGCCAGAGCCACCGCCACGATCATCAGCGGCTGGTTCACTTGCAGCGCGGGCGCGAGGAGGCAGGCCAGCAGGGCGCCGCAGTATGCGGGCACCGGCCGGATCCGCCGCACCGCCACCGGCAGCCAGCAGGCCAGTGCCGCCGCGGTGCTCACGTTCAGGCCCGGCGCGTCCGTCGTGGACACCCGTGCGAGCAGCACCGCGACGACGGTGTCGGCGAGGACGAGCAGGCTGAGCGGAGGCCGCCTGGCGAGCAGGTTCACATCCCGACGCTATCGAGGAACGACCGCGAGCGGATCTGAGCACGAGCTGTCGGACCGGAGTCCTACTCCGCTCTCGTACGCCCGCACCGTATGACCCCGGTCTGATCGGCAAGACCGGATCCGGCTCCGATGTGCGCAACCGCCACGTGCCGGATCGTTGGCCGCATGAATCGACGCACACTCATCGCGCTGTGCCTCGCCGGCTGCCTCACCGTGTCACTCGGCGGCATCGCGCTGGCCTCGGCGCAGGCTTTTCGCCTCGTCTGGAAGGAGTGCGGTGACGGCCTGCGATGCGCCGAGCTGGTCGTTCCGGTGGACTGGGGCGACCCGGGCGGGCCCAGGACCTCGGTGCACGTGGCCGAACTGCCGGCGACGGGCCGGAGCATGGGACCCCTGATCGTCAACTTCGGAGGCCCGGGGACCAGCACGGCGATGCTCAGGCCGTCGGACGATCCCGAGTTCCCGCCCGAACTGCCGGCGGTGCTCAAGGAGCTGCGGAGCCGGTTCGACGTCATCGCCATCGATCCGCGCGGGCTGTCCGAACCCAGGAGCGGCAAGGCGGTGAGCTGCGCGGAGCCCGCGGCCTCCATCTTCGGACTGATCGGCGCGCGAACGAAACGGGACTGGGACGCCCACGCCGCCAAGAACGCGGCCCATCAGGCGAGCTGCCGCAAGGCGGCCAGATCGGCATGGCGTGGGATGACGGCCTGGAACGTGGCACACGACATCGACGCGCTGCGCGCCGCGCTCGGCCAGGAGAAGCTCCGCTATGCGGGCAACTCCTACGGGACCGTCTACGCCCAGGCATATCTGGAGCTGTTCCCGCAGCGGGTGGAACGGATGTATTTCGACGGGACCGCCGATCACACCCAGCCGGAGTTCGAGCCCTGGGTGCGCAATTATGCGCGGGTGCAGGAGCGGCATCTCACCCGCTTCCGTGACTGGTGCGCCGGCCGTACGGACTGCGCCCTGCGCGGCAGGGATGCGGGCGAGGCGTGGGACGAGCTGGCCGCGCGGGCGCGCCGCGCTCCGCTGCCGGCGTCGGCCGGCAGAACGGTGGACGAGGGACAGCTGTACGCGGGCGCGGTCAAGGGCATGAACCCGGCGCTCTGGCCGCAGTTCGCGACCGCCATCCGGAAGGCCCTCGACGGCGACGCCGCGCACTTCCTGACCGAGCTCGCGCCGGATCCGGGCAGCTCGTCCGTCTCCCAGGACTCCCTCTGCAACGACTTCATGCCGAAGTTGCCCACGTATGAGGAGTTCCAGGGCATCGAGGCCAGACTCCGGGCGATCGCACCGAGGTTCGGCTGGATCGAGGGACGTTACGAGCTCGGACGGTGCTGGGGGCGCGGCGGGGGCGCGTCCTGGGCGTCGCACCCGTTGCGCGTGCGGGACGTCCCGCCGATCCTCTTCGCGATCGGGGAGCTCGACAACAACACCAACTATCTCGGTCAGCGGCACGTGGCCGGGCAGATTCCCTCCGCGCGTGTCCTGTGGCACGGCGACGGCCACGCGTCGTGGGGAGGCAACTCCTGTCTGCGGCGGCATGTCCTCGCCTACCTGACGACGGGGGCGGTGCCCGCGCAGGGCACGCGCTGCCCGGCCGAGCGGATCCAACGGGTGGGGAAATGATCGAGGTCGTCGAACTGACGAAGGTGTACGGTTCCACCCGGGCGGTCTCGGGACTGACGTTCGACGTCAAGCCCGGCCAGGTCACCGGCTTCCTCGGGCACAACGGGGCCGGCAAGTCCACCACCATGCGGGTGATCCTCGGCCTGCACGCGCCCACCTCGGGCAGGGCGTTGATCAACGGTGTCCGCAGGCGCGACCTCAAGGATCCGATGCGGGAGGTCGGCGCCATGCTCGACGCCACCGAGGTGCAGGGCGGGCGCAGCGCGTTCGATCATCTCCTGGCGCTGGCCTGTGCCGGTGGGATCGCGCGCCGCAGAGTCGTCCGGGTTCTTGAGGAGGTCGGCCTGGCCGGCGCGGCACGCAAGCGGATCGCCGGGTTCTCCCAGGGGATGCGCCAGCGTCTCGGCATCGCGGCGGCACTCCTCGGCGACCCGGGAGTGCTCATTCTCGACGAACCGGTCAACGGCCTGGACCCCGACGGCATCCGCTGGCTCAGGACACTGCTGAGATCTCTGGCGGCCGAGGGGCGGACCGTCCTCCTGTCGAGCCATCTGATGACCGAGATGTCGCTTACCGCCGACCGGCTCGTCATCATCGGCCGCGGTCAGCTGATCGAGGACACCTCGACGGCGGGACTCCTGGCCCGCTTCCAGGGCGACGTCCTGGTCCGGTCACCGCACGCGGCCCGCCTGGCCAGGGTGCTCGAAGCGGCGGGAGCGACCGTGCGCCGGACCGCCTCTACGCCGGGGGACGAAGGGGAGTTGCTGGTGACCGGCCTGCCCGCGGCCACCGTCGGTGACGCCGCCCTGGCGAACGGCTGCGCCGTCCACGAGCTGGCGCCGCGTCAGAAGTCGTTGGAAGAGGTCTTCATGGAGATAACCCGATGAACGTCGTCGCGTCGGAATGGGTCAAGCTGCGCTCGCTCCGGTCCACCTACTACGTCCTGGCCTCCACGCTCTCGGCCGTGGCGCTCACCGGCTTCGCCGCCCTGTCGATCTCGCGCTACCACGACATCCATGCCGGCGGCGAGCCCGTCGGCACGGGGCTCGGCTTCAGCGCCGACATCCCTCCCGTGCTCTTCGGCATGCTGGGCGTGCTGGCCATCTCCGGCGAGTACGGCACCGGCATGATCAGGCTGACGCTGACCACGATCCGGCGCCCGTGGACCCTCATCCCGGCCAAGGCGGCCGTGGTGGCCGCCGTGGCCGCGATCGCGGGTCAGGTGCTGGCGTTCGCCACCTACTTCACCGCACAGGCGGTGGTGGGCGGGCGTCCGATCGGCGCCTCGTTCGCCGAACCGGCCGCGCTGTCCGAGGTGCTGGCGACGGGCGCCGGCTGCGCCGTCGCCGCGGTGACGGGGCTGGGCCTGGCCACGGTTCTGCGTTCGACATCGGGTGCGCTCGTCGCGCTGGTCGCCCTCCTGCTGTCCCCGACCGTGATCGAGCGCTTCCTCCCCGCCCCGTGGAACGACTGGTCAAGCTCGCTGACGATCCCGGCGCTGACGAGGCAACTGGCCGGCGTTCCGGACGCCGGAGCCTTCGGCCCCTTGCCGGCCGTCGCCATCCTCACGAGCTATGTCGTGATCTCCCTCCTCGCGGCAGCCTTCGCGATCACCCGCCGCGACGCCTGAGGAACGACGCCGAGAGGGTGAGGAGCAGCGAAGCCGCCGTCAGTGCCACGCCGAACCAGACGACACTGGTGACGCCTGCGTGGTCGGCGAACAGCCCGCCGAAAAGCGCTCCGAGTGCGATGGACGTGTTGTAGGCCATGGTGTTGAGCGACATCGCGGCTTCGAAGGTGTCGGGTGCGGCGGCCTGCGTCATGTTGATCTGGCACAGCTGGACGACGCCGAAGGAGACTCCCCAGAGGACCAGCGAGACGATCGAGACGGCCTGCCCGTGACCGATCGTGAGCAGCAGGAGCAGGGACACCACGAGTCCCGCGCAGCCGGCGACGAAGCTGCCGCGCAGGCTTCTGTTCACCGTGTATCCGGCGATGAAGTTCCCGGCGGCGCCGCCGACGCCGTACATCATCAGCAGTACGGTGATGAAGGCGGGCGTGGCGGAGGCGTTGGCCTCCAGGAAGGGGCGTATGAACGTGTAGGCCCCGAAATGGCCGAGCACGAACAGGACGACGGTGATGAGCACCAGGCGGAGCGGCGCGTTCCTGAGCGGGAGTCCGAAGACCTCGCGGACCGAGACCGCGTTCGCCGAGGGCAGCGATGGGATTATGGCGGCGACCGCGAGGAACACCAGCACGCTGAGGCCGCTCCAGATGAGGAACGTGGTGCGCCAGTCGGTGAGGCTTTCCAGAAGCGTCCCCAGCGGTATGCCCACCACGGCGGCGATCGAGATGCCGGACATCACGACCGCCGCCGCCCTGCTCGCGCGGTGTGCCGGGACGAGGCGCATCGCCATGCTCACGCCGATGGCCCAGAACACGCCGCTGGCGAATCCCATGACGAGCCGCGTCGTCAGTACCAGCGGGTAGTTCGGCGAGACGGCGGTGATGACGTTTCCCACGGCCAGTATCGCCAGCAGCGCGGACAGCAACACGCGCCGGTTGACGCGCCTGGTCCATGCCGTGATGAACGGCACGCCGAGCCCGGCTGAGACGCCGTACAGCGTAACCATCAGCCCGGCGACGCCCACGGATATCCCCAGGCTTGAGCTGACCGGGGTGAGCAGGCCGACGGGCATCAGTTCAGTGGTGAGGAAGACGAACAGACTGGCTGTGATCGCGGAAACGCCGAGCCACGCCCGTAAGGTCGAGTGCGGGCGTACATCCTGTGTGACCATTTCTTCTCTCTGATCGTGCACGGTATGGGCTTTCTGGTGCGCTAGCCGAAGATCGGGTCGCGGGTGCGGGTGCGCTTGAGCTCGAAGAAGCCGTCGGTGCCCGCCACGGCGAGGACGCCGTCCCAGAGGCGGCCGGCGGCCTCGCCGCGCGGGGCGGGGGAGATCACCGGGCCGAAGAACGCGATGAGTTCGCCGTCGGCGCCGGGAACGTGGATGACGGGCGTGCCGACCTCGGCGCCGACGGGGTCCATGCCGGCGTGGTGGCTGGCGCGCAGCGCCTCGTCGTAGCCGGGGTCGTCCGCCGCGTCGGCGAGTTCCGCCGGGAGGCCGGCATCGGCGAGGGCGGCGAGCATCATGTCCCGGCCCAGGCCGGCCTTCTGCCGGTGAATCAGGGTTCCCATGGCGGTGTAGAGCGGTCGCAGTATCTCGGTGCCGTGCCGCTGCTCGGCCGCGACGCAGACGCGCACCGGCCCCCAGCCCTCGACCATGCCCTGGCGGTACTTCTCCGGCACCTCCCGCCCCTCGTTGAGCACCGAGAGGCTCATCACGTGGAAACGCGGTTCGACAGGTCGCACCTGTTCGACTTCCAGCAGCCAGCGGGAGGTGATCCACGCCCATGGGCAGCGTGGATCGAACCACAGATCGGCGACAGTGGCCGGCCGGGAGATGTTCATGGTTGGTTGTCCCTTCTTGGATGGTGGATGTGGTTCGGTCGCCCGGTACGGGTCATGAGCGGGATAGCCTGGTTCGTTCCAGTGCCCACAGGACGAAGGTCCCGCAGGCCAGCAGGCCGCCCAGGACGCTCACGGCGGTCCAGCCGCCGCGCGTCCACACCACGGCGGCCAGCGCCGATCCTGCGGCGCCGCCGGCGAAGAACGCCGTCGTCAACGCGGAGTTGAGCCGGTTGCGGATCTCGGGGCGCAGCGCGTAGATGACGTTCTGGTTGCTGTTGAGCACCGCCTGGTGCGCCATGTTGAGGACGATCAACCCGCCGGCGAGCCAGATCAGCGAGCTCTCGGCCGCGCCGATCAGCAGCCAGGACGCGGCCAGCGCGGCGGTGCCGATCCCGGTGACCCACTGCACGTGGCCGCGGTCAGCCAGGCGGCCGGCCACCACCGTGGTCACCGTGCCCACCGCGCCGACCAGCCCGAGCAGCCCGATGGCCGCCTCGGACCAGCCGTACCGAGGGCCGGCGAGCAGGAAGGTCACGGCCGTCCACAGCACCTGGAACGACGCGAGCGACAGGGCGGCGATGCCGGCCCGCCACCGCAACACCGGTTCGTGGCGGAACAGCGCGATCGTGGAGCGCAGCAGCGCCGGGTACGACAGCCCGATCGGGGTGTGCAGCCGCGGCAGAAAGCGCCACAGCAGCACCGTCACCCCGGCGACGAGGATCGCGCTCACCCAGTAGACCGTCCGCCAGCCGCCGAGTTCGGCGAGCGCGCCCGACACGGTACGGGACAGCAGGGCGCCCAGCATCAGGCCGGTCATCACCATGCCGATCACCCGGCCGCGCCGCCCCGGTGCCGCGAGCGTGGCGGCGTACGGCACCACGATCTGGGCCGCCACCGAGGTGAACGCGGTGAGCACGGTCCCGGCCAGCAGCATGGGCCCGTTCGGCGCGGTCGCCGAGACCAGCAGGAACACCGCGGTCGCCGCGTACAGCAGGACGGCGAGCCGGCGGCGTTCGACCAGGTCGCCGAGCGGGACGAGCAGCATCAGCCCCAGCCCGTAACCGACCTGCGCGGCCGTGACGAGCAGTGCGGCCATCGTGGCGCCGAGCCGAAGCTCCCGGCCGAGCAGGTCCAGCAGCGGCTGGGCGAAGTAGTTGTTGGCGACCGAGAGCCCCGTCGCCGCGGCCATCAGGAGGAGCAACCCGCGGCTCAGCGTTGCCGCACCGTCCCCGTGGCGCGCCCGGCGCGCGGCTGCCCTCGTCATGCCTCATAGCCTCGGGCAGCGGCGATCAATGAGTCCAACGCATATTTGTCACGCTAGCGATCGTGATGCACGATGGATACCGTGGAGCCGGCGAAGCGTTCCTGCCGCCGCCCGGCAGGCAGCCGGGCGTGCGCCCGAAGGGCGTCCGGGGCCGCGCCCTGGCACAGGGTGATCTGGTCGCGGTGGTCGCACCCGGCCACCCGCTGGCCGACGAGTCCGACGTGGACCTGCACCGGCTGTCCAGCGAGGTGTTCGTCGACTTCCGTGATCCCCCCACCCGGGTGGAACACCTGATCTCCCTGCGCCCCTCTCCGGCCGCCGCCGCGTTCCTCAACGCCCTGGACATCCCGGCGGACCGGTCGTCGGAGGGCCGGAGGCACGATCGCCCCGGTTACGAGGGGTGGGCGCCCGGGGAGGCCCCGTTCAGCGTGTCAGCCGGGTGGCGAGGTGCCTGAGCTGTTCCGGGCGGGGGTTGGCGCCGGTCAGCACGGTCGCCAGACGGTCCCCGCGGACCGTTCCACCGGCGATCGCCGCCAGGCCGGCCGCGCCGGCCGGTTCCACGATGATGCCCAGGGTGCGCGCCACCAGGTCCATCGCCTCGGCGATCTGCTCGTCGGTCACCAGGACGATCTCGTCCACCAGCACCTGAACCCGCCGCACCGAGACGTCGAGCGGAGCGCGGACGGCGATCCCGTCGGCGAACGTGTCGGTCCTGTCGAGGGTGACCGCGTGACCGGCCCGCAGGCTGTGCAGCATCGACGGGGCGCCCGCCGCGTTGACTCCCACGATCCGGACCGACGGCGTGTGATGTTTCATCCACCGGGCCACCCCGTTGATCAGGGCGCCGTCACCGACGGGGAGCACGATCGCGTCATAGTGCTGTCCGGGGTCGCGGGTCAACTCGACCGCGATCGTTCCGGCGCCTTCGGCGATGGCCTCCTGCCGGCCGTCGCGCAGGTAGACGAGATCGGGCCGGCGTCCGGCGTACGCGGCCACCGCCGCGCGGGCCTGCCAGCCGTCTGCGCCGGCCGTGATCACCCGGGCGCCGAAGGTCTCCATCCGCTCCCGTTTGCCGGGGTTGACCGTCTCCGGGACGAAGACCTCCACCTCGATCCCCCGAGACCGGCCCGCGTAGGCGACCGCCTGCCCGAAGTTGCCCGAACTCGCGCACACCACTCGCGTCCCCGCGGGCAGTGTGCTCAGCATCAGGTCGGCGCCGCGGCCTTTGAAGCTGCGCACCGGGTTGGCGGTCTCCACTTTCACGGTCACCGTGCGGCCCAGTGCCCGGCACAACTGCTCGTCGATGTACTGAGGGGTGTCGAGGAAGACCGGGTCGATCACTTCGCGGGCTTGCTCGATCCGCGTCACGTCCAGATCCATGCGCGCCCTTTCGTCCGGTACCAGGCACGGCCGACGCTAATCGAAAGTCCGATCACAGCGATTGGGAATTTTCGCGCCGGGACGCAATAATCATGCATGGCCGAGCCGCCGCCGCACCTGGACGACATCGACGCACAGCTTCTCGATCTTCTCCAGCACGACGCCGACCGCACCCTGTTCGATCTCGGCGAGCAGGTGGGCCTGTCCGCCAGTGCCGTTCAGCGGCGGATCGCCCGCTATCGCAGGGACGGCCTCGTCGTCAGGCAGGCGGCCATCGTGGATCCGCACCGGCTCGGTCCCATGGTCCAGGCCGTGGTGCTGGTGACCCTGGTCCGCGAGTCGTTCGAGCATCACAGTGTCTTCGCCGACCGGATGCGCACGGAGCCGGGTGTTCAGCAGTGCTACCGGGTGGCCGGGCCCTGGGACTACGCGGTCATCGTGACGGCGCCCAGCATGCGCGACTGCGGCCGGCTCGGCGACCGCCTTTTCAAGAGCGATGACAACGTCAGGCGGTATGAGACTCTGCTGGTTTTCGACACCGTCAAGACCGGCCTGGCGTTCCCGCTGACGGACGTGCCTCGCGGGCGCTGACGGTACGCCCTTGGGTCATGGTGGATGGTGAGCGGTGTCGCTCGCGGTCCGCTTCCACACGGTCGTGCTCGCGGTCTGGTTCCTGGTCATCGCGGGTCTGGCCGCGCACCGTTTCCAGCTGTGGCTCACGCTGCTGTGAACCGTGACAGGGGGCATGACCGGCCCGGAAACTGTTGGACCGGAATCTAGTGTTCTTGACTGTCCTGATCCATGTTCATGTCGCGTTCAGTGCGTTCTTCGACACTCGGCGGTTGGCACCCCCAGACCGCAGCAGCACTGAAAGGCTTCACAGTGAAGGACAGCAGTTCCGAGGACCGGGAGAACGCGGCGATCTCGCGTCGCCGGCTGGTCAAGTACGCCGGCGTCGGGGCGACGCTGGCGGCCGCGAGCCCGCTGGTGGGCGGCACCCCCGCGCAGGCCGACGACGACAGGCACAGCTCCGGCGGCCAGGGCGGCGGCTCCCGTGACCGGGTGTGGCGCGCCGGCGACCACCACGTGCACTCGGAGTACAGCGGCGAGTTCGACACCAAGACCAACCCGCCGACGTTCCACAAGGGCGCCGACGCCGTCTACCCGATCGTGACCAATGCGATCATGGCGAAGTACTTCGGCCTGACCTGGGCGATGTGCACCGACCACGGCGGTCCGACCCACTCGAAGGTGAACCTGGAGCAGGCATACCCCGACCTGCTGCGCTCGCGCGTCATGGTTCCCGAGGTCCTGCAGTTCTGGGGCATGGAGTTCGACGCCCCGGCGCTGGACCACCACACCCTGATGATCCCGCACCACTCCGGCGAGGCCCAGCAGCTCTTCGAACTGGAGAGTCGCTTCGCCAAGCTGGACCCGTTCCCCGCCGACCCGGGCCGGGACACCGAGGCCAAGATGGTGGAGTTCCTCAAGGCCGCCCGCGGGATGGGGCAGAAGCCGCTGGTGATCGCGCACCACGCCTCCCGGTCGGCCACCGGCCTGGGCAAGTGGGGCCAGGACACCCCCAAGGAGTTCCGCAACGGCAACAACGTCGCCCCCGACGTCTACGTCGGCTTCGAGGGCGCCCCCGGTCACCAGGCGGGCCCGCTCGTCGGCGGCGCGCGTGGCGGGTACGGCAACCACCCGACCTACGGCGGCTTCGACCAGATGACCGCCCGGGTCGGCGGTCTGTGGGACTCGCTGCTCGGTGAGGGCCGGCACTGGTGGATCACCGCCACCTCCGACTCGCACGTGCACTGGACCCGCGGCGGTTCGGACTTCTGGCCGGGCGAGTACAGCAAGACCTACGTGATGGCCCGCCAGGACTACGGCGACATCATGGACGGCCTGCGCAACGGCCGGATCTTCGTCACCACCGGTGACCTGATCACCGCCCTGGACGTCACGGCCGCCAGCCAGGGCCGCGAGGCCGCGGTGGGCGAGACCCTCACGGTCAGCCGCCGCAGCCGCGGCGACGTCGAGGTGGAGATCAAGTTCCGCCCGCTGAACGGCAAGAACGCCAACGGCGACCGCCCCGAGGTCCGGCGCGTGGACCTGATCGTCGGCCAGGTGACCGGCGTCAGCGCCGACCTCGACGCCGACACCAACCCCACCACGAAGGTCGTGGCGCGGTTCGGCCCGCGTGACTGGCGCAGGCAGGGCGCCGACTACGTCATCAAGTACACCCTGCGCGACGTGGAGCAGGACACCTACCTGCGCGTCCGCGGCACCAGCACCGACGAGATGGAGCCGCTGGCCGACGGCAAGGAGAGCCCCTGGGAAGACCTGTGGTTCTACTCCAACCCAATCTTCGTCCGGGCCCGCTAGTCCGCTGACGACCCGGCCCCTCCCCGCCGCGGGGGAGGGGCCGGATTCCGTCGTCGCCCTGGCCCCGGGCCGGTCGCGGCGCCGCGGCCACATGAGCCTGCCCGCCGTCCAGGGCGGGTACGGCTGCCGGCGCAGGGCCCAGCCCCGGCGTCCACCACGGTGGCCGCGTCCCCCCGGCGCGAAGTTGACGTGACGCCTGATTCTTCGTAGAACGGGCTGTTTCACAGGGACGTCGGGAAGCGGGATCGTGGTCGATGAGGAGACGCTGTCACGGATCTGCTCGGCGGGTGAGGTCCTGCGGGCGGGGGACGGCGACGTCGTCGAAGGACGGGTGATCCGGGAGCTGTGCCGGCGCGGCGCGGACGAGGTCGATCCGCGCGGGCTCGCGATCGAGGGCGCCAGGATCGGCGGACGGCTCGACCTGAGCGGCATGGAGGTGCCCTTCCCGCTCCGCTTCACCGGCTGCGTGTTCGACGGGCCGGTGGACCTGGACGGCGCCGAACTGCACCTGCTCACCTTCGACGGCTGCACGCTTCCCGGCCTGCGGGCCAACGGGCTGCGCGTCCGCCGCGACCTGGACCTGTCCAGGTCCCGGATCACCGGCGACCTGTGGACCTCGGCCAGCACGTCCTGTACCGCGGCGGTGTGGCTGTGCGAGTCGGAGATCGGCGGGCGGCTGCTCTGCCTGGACACGGTGATCGAGTCGGCGCGGCGGGCGGTCCAGGCCGACCGGATGCGGGTCGGCGGGACGATCCGGTTCCTGCACGGCTTCGAGGCGCGCGGCGAGGTACGCCTGCTGGGAATCGAGGTGGCCGGCTCGCTGGACCTCACCGGCGCCCGGCTGACCCGTCCCGACCGCGGGCTCGCCCTGAACCTGGGCGACGCGCGGATCGGCGGCAGCGTCTTCCTCATCGGCGACCAGACGGGCCGCCGTCCGCTCGTCCGGGGCCGGGTGGCCCTCGGCAACGCCCGGATCTCCGGCCAGTTCCTCATCCGCGACGCCACCCTGGAACCCGCCGAGACGGCCGACGGGACCGGCTACGCCAGCAGCCGGGGCGGCGGCTCCGCGATCGACGCCCCCGGGCTCGCCGTCGGCGGCGACCTCGCCGTCGAGGGCGAGTGCCGGATCGGCGGCGGCGTGGACCTCTCCCGCGGCTCCTACAGCGCCGTCCGGATCTGCGCGGGCTCCTCGTTCACGGTCGGCGGCGGACGCGCCCTGGACCTGACCAACGCCGAGCTGAGCTCCGGGCTCCTCATCGAACGCGGAGTGGCCGTCCAGGGCACGTTGCGGCTGGCGGGGGCGCACCTGCGGGGCGACCTGACCCTGAGGGGAACGAACTGGACCCGGGGGCACGACGGCGTGCTCGTCGCCGCCGAGGGCGTGGTGGTCGACGGCGGGGTGGATCTGCGGGACGTGGTGGCCGCCGGGGGCCGCCTGAGGTTCCGCTCCGCGACGATCGGCCGCGTCCTGGACGCGCAGGGCGCGCACCTGCGCCATCCGGGCGGTGAGGCGCTGTCCCTCCAGCAGGTGGTGGCCCGCGGGTCGATCCTGCTTTCCGGGGGATTCGTCGCCGAGGGCCGGGTGTCGCTGAACCGATGCGTGATCGAGGGGCGGCTCGACTGCGAGGGCGGCACCTTCACCGAGGGGATCAAGGCCGTGTCGGCCACGGCACGCGGCGGCATGCACCTGCGCTGGGCAGAGGTCCCGCCGAGGGTGGACCTCACCGGCGCGGTCACCTCGCTGCTCGCCGACGACCCGGCCAGGTGGCCGGCGGACACGGCGATCGCCGGGTTCGGCTACGACCGGTTCGCCGGTGGGTGGGACTGGCGGGCCCGCCGCGACTGGCTGCGCCGGATGGTCCCCTTCGACGCCGGGCCGTACGAGCAGGCGGCGCGGGTGTTCCGCCAGCACGGCCACCCGGCGGAGGCGGAGCGGCTGCTCATCGAGCAGCGCCGGCAGGCCAGGCGGACGCCGTCGCCGGGCGGGCGCACACCGCGCAGGATGGTCAGGGACGCCCGCGACGCCCTCTACGGTCTCACCGTCGGGTACGGCTACCGCCCGGGGCGGGTGCTGTGGCTGCTGGGCGCCCTGCTCGCCCTGGTCGGCGTCATGATGCTGACCCCCGCCGTCCAGCACACCCTGCGGGCCACCGATCCGCGGGGGAACGTCTACGCCGTGGACGGCCGGATCGTCACCGTGGACGACGTGGCCGGGCCCCGGGACGGCACCGCCACCGCGGCCGGGCGGGCGCCGCGTCCGGGACCGTGCGGGGACGGCCAGGTGCGCTGCTTCGATCCGGTGTTCTACACGGTGGACACCGTGATCCCGCTCATCTCGCTGGGCCAGCGCGCGACGTGGTACCCCGAGACGCGGACGCCGGAGGGGGAGCTGGCCTCGGCGTTGCTCAACATCGCCGGCCTGCTGGGCTGGCTGCTCTCGACGGTGGTCGTGCTGTCCTTCGCCCGGCTCGCCCGCCCGGCGTGACGTTCCCTCCCGTGGTTCAGGATTCGGCCGCCGCGAGCATCTCGGCCGGCGGGGCGGGCGGGGGCAGGGGGGCGGCGGGGATGAGGAGGGCCACGACGACGGCGGCGGCGAGGATCGCGGAGCCCGTCCACAGGGCCGGGCGCAGACCGGCGACGAACGACGCCGCGGAGCCGTACCCGCCGGTGGCGGCGAAGACGCTGGACAGTACGGCGACGCCCATCACGATGCCGGTCTGCCGCATCGCGTTGTTGGCCCCGGAGGCGACGCCCTCCTGCGCCGGCGGGACGAAGTCGAGCATCTGCCGGGCGCCGAGCGCGAAGAACAGCCCCATCCCGGCCCCGGCGACCACCATGCCGGGCAGCAGCAGCGCGTACGGCACGGCGGGGGAGACGACGACGGCGAACCAGGCCAGCGCGACGCCCTGGAGCGCGGCGCCGGCCACCATCAGCCCGCGCACCCCCAGCCGTTCGCCGAGCACACCGGCCACCGGCGCCACCAGCACGGGCAGCATCGTCCACGGCAGGGTGCGCACCCCGGCCTCGAACGGCGGGTAGGCCAGCACGTTCTGCAGGAACTGGGTGAGCAGGAAGACCGAGCCGAGCACGCCGCCCTGGACCAGCAGGGCGAGCACGTTGGACAGCACGAAGCCGCGGTTGCGGAACAGGGTGGGCGGGACGATCGGGTGCGCCGCCCGGCGTTCCCAGCGGGCGAACCAGACGAGGACGAGGGCGCCGGCCGCGATGGGCGCCAGCACCTGCGGGTGCGCCCAGCCGAGGGTGGTGCTGCGGATCAGCCCGAAGACGACGCCGAACAGCCCGGCCACGACCAGGGCGACGCCCCGGGTGTCCAGCCGGTCGTGCGGGCCGCGGCTCTCCGCGAGGAACCGCGCGGCCAGCGGGAGGAGGATCAGGCCGAGTGGCACGTTGATCCAGAAGACGCCCTGCCAGCTTCCGTGTCCGATGACCGCGCCGCCGATCCACGGGCCGAGCGCGATGCCGAGGCCGATCATGGCGCCGAAGCCGGCGATCACCCGGCCCCGGCGTTCCTGCGGCACCGACACCACTACGAGGGTGAGCGTCAGCGGGATGATCACCGAGGCGCCGAGCCCCTGGACGACCCTGGCCGCGATGAGCGCCTCGACGGAGCCGGCCAGCGCGGCCGCGGCGGACGCGGCGGTGAAGACCGCGAGCCCGGCGAGGAAGACCCGGCGCCTGCCGAACCGGTCGCCGACGACGGCGGCGGCGAGGAGGCAGACGGCGTAGGTGAGGGTGTAGGCGTTGACCGTCCACTCCAGGCTCTCCAGGGAGGCCGCGAGCTCGGTGCGGATGGACGGCAGGGCGGTGGTGACCACGAGGGTGTCGAGCGCGGCCATGAAGGCCGCGGTGCCGGCGATCAGGAAGGTGGCGACGCCGCTTCCCCGCTTGCTCATCAGGGCCTCTCCGGAACAGAGTGGATAGTGGCAACCTCTGCTATCTGTTATAGTGGACAGCAGAGGTTTCAGCCATACTTCACCGCTCAGTTTCGTAACCGTTTCAGGGGTGGCCGGAGACATCCGACGCCCCTGCTGCTCGCGATCGCGTTGTACTTGTTGACCGCGTCGATCCTGGAGACCGCGCCCAGCTTGTGGAAGATGTTGCGCAGGTGACGCTTGACGGTGCCTTCCGTCACCGACAGCCGCCCGGCGATCTGCCGGTTGCTCATCGCGGCCGCCACCAGGGCGAGGACTTCCTGTTCCCGTTCGGACAGAGGGACGGAGTAACCGGTGTCGGTGTTGACGAACGTCTCCCTGGGGACGGCCAGCGTGACCTTCCCCTCCGCGTCCACGACGCCGCGCAGGGCCGAGACCAGGTCCTGCCTGCCGATGCCCTTGTGCAGATAGCACCGCACGCCGGCGCGCAGCATCGACTTGATCAGCTCGATGTCGTCGTACATGCTCAGCACGGCCACGACCGTGTCCGGCGACACCTGACGCAGGCTTCGCACCACGTCGATGGGGGTCATGTGTGGTTTGTCGATGTCGAAGAGGACGACGTCCGGCCGGACCCGGGCCACCAGGTCCACCAGCGACTCCAGCGCGTAGGAGTCGTCCACCACGCGGAAGTCCTCCTCGGCGAGCAGGACCTCGCGCAGCACCTCCCGCATCAACTTGTGTTCGTCGGCGATGAGGATCCGGATGTGGTCACGCTTGCGGAGAACCGGCCCCGGCTTCCACCCGCGTTGCGGTGCAACCCTAGAAGCGAATGTTGTCTTGTCGCTCATCGTTCCCCCGATGGCGCAGTTATCAGGTGATGTGCGCGCCCAGCCTCCATGGTGCGAGGCTCCCCCGAATCGAGACATTGCCGATTATATTAGCGAGCATCCCCTATAAGCTAGGCGATATACTTCTTATTTTTCTGTGGATTCCGTCTCATTGTGATGCCTATCTGTCACGTTCTTGTTTCATGCAATTCACATTGTTTACACGAGAGTGTTAATTGCAATTTTGACTAGGTGGGGCACATGGCGGGACCGTGGCCGCCCCGACGGCCACGGTCCGGTCATGCTGGTGCCGGTCAGGCGCGCACGGGCGGCTTCGGAACCTCGGGGGTGACCGCGGGAAGCGGCGAGCCGCTCTCCTCGGGCAGCCCGTGCCGGCTCCACCACCGGGCCAGCGGAGCGGGCGACCACCACGCCCACCGTCCCAGCACCCGCATGGAGGCGGGGACCAGCAGCCCGCGGACGATCGTCGCGTCCGCCACCAGGGCGACCACGACGCCGACGCCGATCATCTTCAGCACGGTGACGTTGGTGGTGACGAAGGCTCCCACCACCACGCCCAGCAGCAGCGCGGCGGCCGTCACGATCCGGGCGGTGTGCTGCACGCCCACCGCCACCGACTCCGTGGTGTCGCCGGTCTCCAGGTAGTGCTCCCTGATCCTGGCCAGCATGAACACCTCGTAGTCCATGGCCAGGCCGAACGTGATGGCCGCGATCATCAGCGGCATGTTCGCGTCCAGGAAGCCGGGCGCCTCGAAGCCGAGCAACCCGGACAGCCAGCCGTCCTGGAAGATCAGCACGATGGCGCCGAAGGCCGCGGACAGGGACAGCAGGTTGGTGATCACCGTCTTGATCGGCAGCGTGATCGAGCCGAAGGCCAGGAACAGCACCACGAACGTGACCACCGTGATGATGAGCGCCATCCACGGCAGGCCCGCGGCGAGCATGTCCAGCATGTCGACGATCGAGGCCGGGCGGTTGGTGAACATCGCGGTGGCCCCGGCCGGCGGCGGCTCGGCGCGCAGCGCGTGCACCGTGTCCCTGATCTCCGAGTCGTACGGGCTCAGCGAGTAGCCCAGGGTGATCCTGGCCAGGTCGCCCTGGGTGCCGGTCACCGCCGCCCGGTCGATGCCCGGGACCTGGTCCAGCCGGGCGGCGAACTCGGTCAGCGCGGTCGTGGCCTCGGGCGTGTCCGCCGGGCCGGGCATCCGGACCACGGTGGTGATCACCTTGGTCGGGTCGAGGGGGAACTCCTCGGCGAGCATCCTGGTCGAGGTCTGGGCGTCGGAGCTCGCGGGCAGCGCCCACTCGGCCGGGCGGGACCAGACGGCGCCGAGCAGCGGCGTGCCGAGCGCGATCAGCAACGCGGAGATCGCCAGCGTCACGGCGACCGGCCGGCGCATGACCGCGTGCGCGGTGCGGTACCAGCGGGTGCCCTGCGTGCCGCTCCGGCCCCAGGGCAGCGGGATGCGCAGCGAGTCGATCCTGCGGCCCGTCTGGCGCAGCAGCGCGGGCAGCACGAACAGCGCCGCCAGCACCGCGAACAGTACGACGCTCGCTCCCGAGTAGGCGAGCGAGGTGAGGAACCGGGACGGGAAGACCACCAGCCCGCCGAGCGTCACCGCGACCGTGATGCCGGACACCACCACCGTGCGGCCGGCCGTCGCGGTGGTCCGCACCACGGCGTCCTCCACGTCACGTCCGGCGGCGAGTTCCTCGCGGAACCTGCTGACCATGAGCAGCGCGTAGTCGGTGGCGAGGCCGAGGCCGAGGATCACCACCACGTTGATGGCCGCGGTGGACAGGTCCACCAGGCTGCCGACCACGCGCAGCACGCCGAGCGAGCCGACCGCGACCATGACCGCGATGGCGAGCGGCAGCGACGCCGCGACCACGCTGCGGAACACGAGCAGCAGCAGGATCAGCAGCAGCGGGAACGAGATCAGCTCGGCCCGGGTGAGGTCCCGGTTGCTGATCTGGTTGAACTCGTAGCCGATCGGGGTGAGGCCGCCGTGCCATTCGGTCAGGTTGGGCGCGTCGAAGAGCGGTTCGATCTGCTGGTAGACGACGACCTGTTCCTCCTCCACCGCGCCGGGCAGTTGGAGGGCGATGTAGGTCTTGCGCCGGTCCTCGGAGACGTAGTCGGCCGAGTTGGTGGACCAGTAGGTCTCCACCCACTCGTAGGTGTTCCTGGGCAGCTTGGCGACGACCTGTTCGACGCTCTGCCGGAACGCCGGGTCGTCCACCGTCATCGTGGGGCTCTCGTAGATGACCACCACGTCCGGCACGTGGCGCCCGAGCGTGCCCGCCAGCAGGCTGTTCGCCTCGGCCGACTCGCCGTTGGGGTTGTCCAGGCCGGCGCCGCCGCCGAGGATGCCGCCGGCTCCCGAGCCCCAGACACCGCCCAGGATGACGAACAGCAACGCGCCTATGAACACCCATATGCGACGTCTTGCGCAAAATCTCCCTATTGCCGCGAACATCCCCATCTCCCTGGAGGTGGCGTGAACAACGGATGTCGCTCTCCGTCGGCGCGTCGAGCTCTCTCGGCAACGGCGAGCGTATATGAACAGTAGCGATATCTGCTATCTACTTTCAATGGTCTGGGGTCGCGGCCGTGTGACATCCCTGTTAGATCCGGGTATCCGCCGGCGCCGGGCGTGCCGCCAGGCCGCCCAGCAGCGCGCCGAGCCCGGCGACGAGCACCACGGTCCCTGTCCACATCTCCGGCGGCCAGCGCAGTCCCACGGCGATCTGCAGCCCGAGGAGCTGACCCGCGCAGACCAGGGCCGCGTACAGCGCCCCGGCGGCCGGCAGCCGCAGCGGCGCGTCCGGGCCGCGGACCGCGTCCAGCCGGACCAGGGCCAGGTCCGCGAGCAGTCCGGCGCACACCGCCGCGACGCAGACGGTCAGGTACGGGTCGGGGAACTCGTTGATCACCATCAGCCGCAGGGAGACCCCCGCCACCAGCGCGGTCCCCGCCCCGAAGGTCGCCCGCCGCCGGTGCATCAGCAGCAGCGGGACGGTCAGCAGCAAGGTGGTGATCACGTAGCTGGACACGCCCTGGACCGCGAGGAACTCCTCGGCGGTGTCGATGATCCCGCCGTAGTCGACGCCGAGCACCGGCTCGTACGGCTGGGTGGGGGCCAGGGTCATCATGGAGGCGCCGTAGTTGAGCATGACCAGCGCGCCCATGGCCGCGTACGTCATCGCGACCACGCCGGTGAACGAGCGCAGGCCGCCCTCGCCGGAGGCCCACCAGGAGCGCAGCGGGCTGGTGCCGAGGATGATGCCGCCGACCGAGGCCAGGATGTGGGTGGGGCTGAACGACGGGAGCAGGCCGATCTCGATGCCGATCGCCTGGTGCCAGATCATGTCGCCGAAGCCGCCGACGCCGAAGATGAGCGCGCCGAGCGCGCCCAGCCGGTAGCCGCGCGGCCAGCCGTCCCGCCACCACAGCTCCACCCGGTGGCGCCGCTGGTAGGCCATCCGGAAGCTCCAGGCGGCGGTCAGCGCGTAGCCCGCGTACATCAGGGCGTGGTAGGGGGTGAAGAAGCCTTCGAGGGTGGTGATGACGTTCTTGTGCGCCCAGCCGTCGACGGCCAGGCCGCTGATCATCACGGCGCTGCACAGCACCGTGATGAGGTCCTCGCGGGCCGTCGCCACCTCGGGCGGGCGGGTCGCGGGTTCGGTCGTCCGGGGAATTCCGCTGAGGGTCATGGTCTCCTCCGAGTCGTGTTCAGCCCGGCCTGCGCCGCCGCAGCGACGCGTTCACCAGCGCGGGCGGGCGGTAGCCGCCGTCGGCGGGGTTGATCGTCAGGCCCGGCGCCACGATCTCGTCGATCCGGTCGAGGACGTCGTCGCCGAGCCGTACGCCGGCGGCGGTGAGCTGGCTCTCCAGGTGGTCCATCGTGCGCGGGCCGATGATCGCCGAGGTCACGCCCGGGTGCTGGATCACGAAGGCGAGCGCCATCTCGATCAGCGTCAGGCCGCTCTCCTCGGCCAGCCGGGCGAGCCGCTCGGTCGCCGCGAGCTTGCGGTGGTTCTCCGGCAGCTCCATGTCGTACCGGCCGGGGACGAGCGGGGCGCGCCTGCTCTGCGGCGGCTCGACGCCCTCGCGGTAGCGCCCGCTGAGCCAGCCGCCGGCCAGCGGGCTCCAGGCCAGCACGCCCATGCCGTACTGCTGGCAGAGCGGCAGCACGTCGGCTTCGACGCCCCGGGCCAGCAGCGAGTACGGCGGCTGCTCGGCGGCGAACCGCTCCCTGCCGCGCTGCTCCGCGACCCGCTGCGCGTCGGCGATCTGGTAGGCGGGGAAGGTCGAGGTGCCGATGTAGCGCACCTTGCCGGCGCGCACCAGGTCGGTGAGCGCGCCGAGGGTCTCGTCGATGTCCACCGCCGGGTCGGGGCGGTGCACCTGGTAGAGGTCGATCCAGTCGGTGCGCAGCCGGCGCAGGCTGTCCTCCACCGCCCGGATGATCCAGCGCCGGCTGTTGCCGCCCTGGTTGGGGTCGTCGCCCATCGCGTTGTGCACCTTGGTCGCCAGCACGACCCGGTCGCGCAGCCCGCTCTCGGCCAGGCAGCGGCCGATGAGCTCCTCGGACTCGCCGTGCGAGTAGGCGTCGGCGGTGTCGATGAAGTTGATCCCGGCGTCGAGGGACCGCCGGACCAGCTTCGCCGACTCCTCGTAACCGTTCTCGCCCCACCAACCGATCATCATTCCGCCGAGGCAGAGCGGGCTGACCTTCACTCCCGTCCGTCCGAACAGGCGGTGTTCCATGAGGCTGCCTCCAAAATGGATATAAGCGCTTTCTACTATCCCGAGGTTAGACTGGCAAGGCGATTGCGAGGGAGGATTCATGCGGATCGCCGAGCTGAGCCGCCGGGCCGACGTTCCCGTGCCGACCATCAAGTTCTATCTGCGTGAGGGCCTCCTTTTCCCGGGTGAGCGCACCAGTTACAACCAGGCGCAGTACACCGAGGCCCATGTGCGCCGGTTGCGGATGATCAGGGCGCTGGTCGAGGTGGGCGGGC
>NZ_BSRQ01000027.1 GCF_030268685.1 Microtetraspora sp. NBRC 13810 | reverse complement strand
TCACCCTGATCGGCAGCATCCCCCGGCCGGAGGTCCCCGCCCTGCTCCGCTCCGCCGACGTCCTGGTCACCGTGCCGTGGTACGAACCCTTCGGCATCGTGCCCGTCGAAGCGATGGCCTGCGGAGTGCCCGTGGTCGCCTCCGCCGTGGGCGGCCACCTGGACACCGTCACCGGATGCGGCGTGCTCGTGCCACCCCGGCGGCCGAGGGCGCTGGCCAGGGCCCTCGGGCACCTGCTGGACGACGACGACCTGCGCGCCTCCCTGGAGAAGGCGGGCGAGCGGCGGGCGCGGGAACGTTACGGGTGGCCGTGCGTCGCCGCCGGGACCGAGGCGGTCTACCGCGACGTGCTCGCCGCCGGCCGGCACCGGTTCGCGGCGGCGAGGAGGTGAGGGACGCACGCCCCTCTAGGCCGGGCGCCTGACCCTTTCGCCGTCGCCGTCCTGTTCCAGGCGCAGCCCCGGCACCACGTCCCAGCCGATGAGGACCAGCAGATGGCGGATGTGCGGCGGCACCGGGCGGAGGACGAGCTCTCTACCCCGGCCGAGCCGCCCCGCCACCGACACCAGCGCGCGCAGCCCGGCGACGTCGATGAACTCGACCCGGCCGAGGTCGGCATACACCCGCGCCTCGTGCCCGCTCGTCACCCGCTGGAGCGCGGCGACGAACGCGGTGACGGTACTGGAGTCGACGTCTCCCTCCACCCGGAGCCCGTACGGCTCGGCCAGCCGGACGATGCGCAGCAGACCGTTGTCGAACTCAACGCCGAACTCAACGTCCACGAACACTCCTCTCCGACGCCGCTCCACCGGTCGTCCGAGATTCCGCACGTGTCAGGAAGACATCGAGAACCTCCCGCACTCCAGATTAGCCCTGACGGCCGAGGTGTCCGCCGCCCCTGCGCGGATCCTCATGTTTGGCGGTCGCCCGGGGGGCACACATCGGGTATGCGCGTAGTCGTCGTGGGTGCCAGCGGGAACGTGGGGACCAGTGTGGTCGCCGCCCTGCAGGCCGACCGCAAAGTCAGTTCGATCCTGTGCCTGGCCCGCAGGCTGCCGGCCTGGCGCCCGTCCAAGACCGAGTGGCGAGCCGTGGACATCGCCACCGACGATCTGGCCCCGCACTTCGAGGGCGCCGACGCGGTGGTGCACCTGGCCTGGCTCTTCCAGCCGACCCGGCGGCCGGTGACCACCTGGCGGGTCAACGTGCTGGGCAGCGTCCGCGTGTGCGAGGCGGCGGCCCGCGCCGGGGTGTCCACGCTGGTCCAGGCGTCCTCCGTGGGCGCCTACTCGCCGGGGCCCAAGGACCACCCGGTGACCGAGGACTGGCCGACGCACGGCTGGCCCGGCAGCGCCTACGGCCGGGAGAAGGCCTACGTGGAGCGGGTGCTCGACCTCTTCGAACGCGACCATCCCGACATCAGGGTGGTACGGCTCCGCCCGGGGTTCATCTTCAAGCGCGAGGCCGCGGTCGAGCAACGCCGCCTGTTCGCGGGGCCGTTCGTGCCGTCGGGGCTGGTCCGGCCGAAGCTGATCCCGTTCGTGCCGGACACGCCCGGCCTGCGGTTCCAGGCGGTGCACGCGGACGACGTCGGCCAGGCGTTCCGGCTGGCGCTCACCAAGGAGGTGTCGGGCGCCTTCAACATCGCGGCCGACCCGGTGATCGAGCCCTCGGTGCTGGCCGAGGTGCTCGGCGCGCGCCTGGTGCCGGTGCCCGGCTTCGTGCTCAGGAACGCGGTGGCCGCGTTCTGGCACCTGCGCCTCGTCCCGGCCGCGCCCGGCCTGGTGGACCTGGTGCTCAACATGCCGATCATGGACATCGGCCGGGCCCACCGGGAGCTCGGCTGGCGGCCCGAGCACACCGCCGTCGACGCGCTTCGCGAGCTGCTCGAAGGAATGCGCAGCTCCGAGGGCATGGACACGCCGCCCCTGTCCTCCCGTACGGGCGGGCCGGCGCGCCGTGAGGAGATCGCCGGCGGTGTGGGCCGGCGCCCGTGACCGTTTGGCGGTCCGCCACCGGGTAGAGGGAACCCGATCCACCCGGCTTCCGCGAAAGAGGGAGGATGACTATGGCGACGAAGGTGGCCGACGTCATGACCCGCGATCCGGCGACCGTCGAGATGGGCCAGCCCATCTCGGCCGCCGCGCAGATCATGGCAGGCAACGACACCGGCGCGGTGATCGTCACGGACAACGGCCAGGTCAGCGGTATCCTGACGGACCGCGACATCGCGGTGCGCGTCGTCGCGCAGGGCCGCGGGCCGGACACGCCGGTCCAGGAGGCGTGCAGCTGCGACGTCACGACCGTGCGCCCGGACACGAGCCTCGACGAGGTCGTCCGGATCATGCGTTCGCAGACGGTCCGCAGGCTTCCCGTCGTGGACAACGGCAGGCCGGTCGGCGTCGTGAGTCTCGGCGACATGGCCGTGGAACGTGACCCTGAGTCGGCGCTCGCCGACATCTCACGTGCCGAGGGCAACCTGTAGAGCCCCCCCTGGGGGGAGCGGCCGGCGAGGAAACTCTCCGGCCGCTCTCGGCTGCCGGCCCTCAGCAGGTCAGCAGAACCTTCACGGCGCCGTCACGCTTTTTCTGGAAGATCTCGTAGCCGTGCGGCGCCTCGGCCAGCGGGAGCCGGTGCGTGGCGAGATCCTCCACGCCGAGCGGATCGGCGGTGTCGGTGACGAGCGGCAGCAGCTCGTTCACCCACCGTTTGACGTGCGCCTGTCCCATCCGCAGGGTGAGCCCTTTGTCGAACATGCGGAGCATCGGCAACGGGTCGGACATGCCCCCGTAGACGCCGCTGACCGAGATCGTCCCGCCCCGCCGTACGGTGTCGATGGCCTGGTGGAGCGCGGCCAGCCGATCCACCCCGGCGGTGGTCATCATGCCGGCGGCCACCCGGTCGGGCAGCATGCCGGTGACGGTCTGGGCGAGCTTGGCCATCGGTGAGCCGTGCGCCTCCATGCCGACCGCGTCGATCACCGAGTCGGTTCCGCGCCCCTGGGTCAGGTCCCTGACCGCCTCGGGCACGTCGCTCACCTCGGAGGCGTCCACCGTCTCGGCGCCGTGCCGCCGGGCCATGGCGAGCCGCTCGGGGACGCCGTCGACGGCGATCACCCGGTGCCCGAGGTGCCGGGCGATCCTGGCGCACATCTGGCCGATCGGGCCGAGGCCGAACACGGTGACGTCACCCCCCTCGGGGATGTCCGCCCAGGCGACCGCCTGCCAGGAGGTGGGCAGCACGTCGGACAGGTAGACGAAACGCTCGTCCGGCGGCCCCTCGGGCACCTGGATCGGGCCGAACTGCGCCTGCGGCACCCGCAGGTACTCCGCCTGTGCCCCGGGCACCTCGCCGTACAGCTTGGTGTAGCCGAACAGCGCCGCACCCATCCCGTGGTCGCGGACCTGGGTGGTCTCGCACTGGGCGAAGAGCTTCATCCGGCACATCGGGCAGTGACCGCAGGAGATGTTGAACGGGATGACGACCCGGTCGCCGGGACGGATGTTCCGCACCTCGGCGCCGACCTCCTCCACGATGCCCATCGGCTCGTGCCCGAGGATGTCCCCTTCGCCGATGAAGGGCCCGAACAGCTCGTAGAGGTGGAGGTCGGAACCGCAGATGCCGCTCGTGGTGACCTTGATGATCGCGTCCGTGGGCTCCTTGATCGCCGGGTCGGCGACCTCCTCGACCCGTACGTCGCGTTTGCCGTGCCAGGTGAGGGCTTTCATGTTCGCTCCTTTCTGTGCGGCCTAGCGGACCAGGGGCAGCACCCGGTCGGCGTAGAACTCGAAGAACGCCTCCTGGTCGGGGCCGATCTGGCTGACGTAGACCTCGTCGAAGCCGGCGTCCACGTACTGGCGCAGCGCGGCGGCGTGAACCTCCGGGTCGGGGCCGCACGGCACGCTCCTGGTGGCCTCCTCCTCGGAGACCAGCTCGGCGAGCTGCTCGAAGTGGCGGGGCAGCGGGAGCAGCTGTGCCGCCTCGCCCTTGATGCCCTCGGTGGGCCACAGCCGGTGCGCGGTCTTGCGCGCCTGGCCGGCGTCCTCGCCGTAGCAGACCTTGATCCCGCCCTGTACGGGCTTGCCCGCGCCGCCCGCCTCGTGGAACTCCTGCACCAGCTCGGCGCTGGGCCCGGTGATGACGTACCCGTCCGCGATCCGGCCCGCCAGCTCCACCGCCTTCGGTCCGAAGCCGGACATGTAGATCGGCGGCGGCTCGTCGGGCAGCGTGTAGAGCCGGGCGGTGTCGACGTCGTAGTGCTCGCCCCGGTGGGTGACCAGCTTGCCGGTCCACAGCTCGCGGATGATCCCGACGGCCTCCTCCAGCATCTCCAGCCGCTCGGCGGCGGGCGGCCAGCGGGAGTCCACGATGTGCTCGTTGAGCACCTCCCCGGTGCCCACGCCGAGCCGGAACCGGCCGCCGGTGAGGACGGCGCTGGTGGCGGCGGCCTGCGCCACGATCGCCGGGTGGATGCGGACTAGCGGGCAGGTGACGGCCGTGGTGACCGGAAGCGAGGTGGCCTGGGACAGCGCGCCGATCACGGACCAGACGAACGGGCTCTGCCCCTGCTCGTCGAGCCACGGGTGGTAGTGGTCGGAGATCCACAGTCCCTCGAACCCGGCCCGCTCGGCGAGTTGCGCCTGCCGTACGAGCTCGCGCGGGCCGTGTTCCTCGCTGGACAGGAAGTAGCCGAACTTTGTCATGATCGTCTCCTTCACGGGTGCGTCCTGTCCGGCTACCCCGCAGGAGACGGCCTAACGGTTCGCCGCACCGGTCAGGCGAGACACCTGAGTGCCGATCTGAGCCTGCGGTCGAGCGGGTCGTCGTCGGGCAGCCTGCCGACCGTCGCCGCCACGAAGCCGGCGGGCGACAGGTCGGCGCGCTCGCCGAAGGCGTACACGGAGATGCGTTCCGCGGTCGGCTCGACCTGGGCCTTGGAGCCCTGTTCGGCGAGCGCGAACATGCCCACCCTGGTCCGCCACCAGGTGCGCCGCCCGCGTTCCTCGTCGGAGACGGGCACGCCCACGTCGTCGGCGTGGGTCGCGTACTCGGAGGCGTAGTGGAACGCCTGGAGGCCGTTCGGGTAGGGGCCCACGGAGGTCTCGATCATGGCGTCGCGGCCCAGCCCGCGCATCCGCTCGCGGGTCTCGGCGTTCTCGGTGCGCCACTCCCGGAGCACCCGTTCGACCGGCAGGTCGCGGCGCCGCGCCACGCACCACTCGTTGAACCCCTCGTAGCCGCCGCCGACGCCCTCCCGGGCGAGCAGGTCCCGGAACCCGTCGAGGTCGCCGTCGAGGCAGGCGTGGTTGTACAGCTCCTCGCCGGCCAGGTGGGCGAGGACGTCGCGCACCGACCAGCCGGGGCAGCGGGAGGGCAGGTCCCAGCCGGCCTCGTCCAGCGTGCCGAAGTGCCGGTCCAGGCGGGCCGCCTCCGTGTCGAAGATGTCGAACGGATCCAGGTCCGTCAGCATTTCACCAGGTATGGCCATGCGGTTGCGGTACCCGCAGGCGTACGGCCCACGCGGGCGGCGGACCGCCGGTCAGTGACAGACGGGACGCATCGGGACGGTGGGCATGCCGTTCACGCCCTGGGTGAGCTGGGCGGCGGGCGCGGGTGAGCTGCCCGGACGCGGGGTGCAGTCCGGGGCCCCGGCCAGGCTGCCCAGCAACAGCGGCAGCAGGACGCAGATGCCCAGGATCGCCAGCCCGATCAACGCCAGCCGGGCAGGAGTGATCTCCCCCGTGTCGTCCTCCTCGGACGGCTCCGGCTCCGGCCGCGGTTGCGGTTGCGGTTCCTCCAGTTGGAGGGCGGTCATCAGGCGCGCGAATTCGGGATCTTCTCGCGCGACGTCGGCTTCCATATCCAGGAGAATCCGTCTTTCGCGCCGGGACAGACGCATAGTCGGCTCCTTCGACACTCACTTCGGCGGCGGCGAGGAACACGCCTACCCGCAGATGAGGCCGCTAATCGGGGGGCTCGTGCGGTGCCGTCGACCTATCTCGGCCCCTATCCAGATTAGGTGGTGCTAAATCCAATATTCTGTCAAAGCTAGGTGCGCCTAACCTGGATGACCGGGGTAGCCCTCAAGCCGGAACCTAAGGCTGGAACCTCAGCCCGGGACCTCACGCTGGGACCTCAGGCCGGCACCTCAGGCTGGGACCTCAGGCTGGGACCTCAGGCTGGGACGAGGCCGCAGCGGCGGATCGTCAGCAGGGTCAGCGCCCTGGTGACGTCTCTCAGCTCGCGCAGGTCCACCTGCTCGCGCGGGGCGTGGGCATGGCGGACGTCCCCCGGACCATAGTGCAGGGTGGGGATGCCGTCGGCCGCGTAGAGGCGCAGGTCGCTGCCGTACGGCGCGGCGGTCTCGGCCGGCGGGGCGCCGGTGACCTCGGCCACCGCGGCGGCCATCTCGTCCCGCAGGGCGTGGCCCCGGGCGAGCCTGCCGCTGGCGAACTGGCCGCCCGGCCAGGTGATCACCGGCGGGTGCGCGCTCAGCCAGGGGTGCCCGGTCCGCGTGACGGCCTCCTCCAGCGCGGCCCTGGCCGCCGCCGGGTCCTCGTCCAGCCGGACGCCGAGCCGCCCCTCGGCGACGAGCAGGTCGGGGACGCTGCTCGCCCAGTCGCCCGCGCGGAGGGTGCCGATCTCGATCGGGTAGGGCAGCGGGTTGCCGTCGAAGAGCGGGTCGATCCGCCGGTTCCGCTCGGCCTCCAGCCGCCTGACGGCTTCGAAGACCGGCCAGAACACCTCGATCGCGCTCACCCCTTCGGTACGCGTCGCACCGTGGGCGGCCTTGCCCTGGATCTCGACTCGGAAGGTGAGCGCGCCCGCGTTGGCGGTGATGATCCTGCCGCTGGTGGGCTCGGTGATGACGGCCGCCTCGCCGCGGTGGCCGCGGGCCAGGGTGGCGAAGGCGCCGAGGCCGCCGTCCTCCTCGCTGATCACGCAGTGCACGGCGAGCGGGCGGGCCGGCCGTACGCGCGCGGCGCGCAGGGCCCGCACGACGGCGAGGTTGGCCGCGAGGCCGGCCTTCATGTCGCACGCGCCCCTGCCGTGCAGCGTGGAGCCGCTGATCCTGGCCGCGAACGGGTCGTGGCCCTCCCAGCGGGCGAGGTCGCCGGTGGGGACGACGTCGACGTGACCCTGGAGCACCAGCGCGGGCTCGCCCTCGCCCTCGCTGGTGCCCACCACGCCGTAACCCTCCGACCTGGGCGCCTCCGTGCCGGGGAAGCCGGCCTCGGCCCGCAGCGCGGCGAGGTCGAGCTTCCAGGCGTCGACGTCCAGGCCCGCCTCGGTGAGCAGCCGGGCGCACCGGTGCTGGAGGTCGGACTCGGCGTCGGTGCCGGTCACACTCGGCACCCGCACGAAGTCGGCCAGCAGCCGCACGGTCTCCGCTTCGTCCAGCGCGTTCAGCACCCTGGCTTCGATGTCGTCCACGCTAGGCATTGTGCCTGAACCGGGGCGATCCGGTCAGCGCCTGCCATAGCGCTGGTTGAACCGCTCCACCCGCCCGGCGGTGTCGAGGATCCGGCCGCGACCGGTGTAGAAGGGGTGGCTCGCGGAGGAGACGTCGACGTCGACCACCGGGTAGACGTTGCCGTCCTCCCACTCGATCGTCCTGTCGCTGGTCATGGTGGATCGGGTCAGGAAGGCGAAGCCGGCGCTCGGGTCGCGGAAGACGATCGGGCGGTAGGCCGGGTGGAGGTTCTTCTGCACGGTTCTCTCGGTCCTCTCGGGTCGGACGGCTCCAGCCGCCCATGCGATGGTAGCGATAACGGTTTTCACATTCGAGAGATTCCCGATGGAGGAACGCGGTTCGTGTGCGCGAGGCGGCGCCTGACGACTGTCGAGAACGCGCGGGAGGCGGCACCGCTTCCCTGCGCGTTCTGTAAGACCGGCGGCTCAGAGGGCGCGGTGCACGAGATAGCCCGCGAAGGCGCGCAGTTCCGCGGTGGCGGCGGGATCGACGGAGACCTCTTCGGCGAGCCGCAGGGCGTGGTCCACGTGTGCGCGGGCCCGGCGCTCGGCGAAGTCCCTGCCGCCCGCCTCCTCGATGAGCCCGGCGGCCCGGCGGCTCGTCTCCTCGTCCACGCCGCCCCCGTGGTCCAGCAGGCCCGCGAGGCTCCGCGCGGCCGGCGAGCCGCCGGCCAGCGCGGCGACCACCGGCAGCGTCTTCTTCCGCCTGCGCAGGTCGCTGAACGTCGGCTTGCCCGTCACGTCCGGGTCGCCCCAGATGCCGAGCAGGTCGTCCACGATCTGCAGGGCCAGGCCGAGATGCCGGCCCATCGCGGAGAACACCTCGGCCGATGCCGGCGGCGCGCCGCCGAGCGCCGCGCCGGTCGCGGCGGCGCAGGCGAGCAGCGCGCCCGTCTTGCCGGTGGCCATCTGGGCGTACTCCTCGACGGTGACCGCGCGGTCCCCGGTCCAGGTCCGGCCTTCGAAGATCACGTCATCGGCCTGGCCACGCACCAGTTCCACGAGGGCGGCGGACAGGTGGCCCATGGCGGGCTCCGCGCCGGGCGCGGAGGCCAGCGTCTTCACCGCCAGCGCGAGCAGGCCGTCGCCGACGAGGAGCGCCGGGCCGATGCCGAACGCCTTCCACACGGTGGCGCGGTGCCGCCGCCGCTCGTCGCCGTCGATGATGTCGTCGTGGATGAGGGTGAAGGCGTGCACCAGTTCCACCGCCACCGCCGCCGGGATCACCCGCTCGGCCCGCGCGCCCACCGCCTCCGCGCACAGCATGACCAGCGCGGGACGCAACCCCTTGCCACCCTCCGTGTCACGCGCGGTGCCGTCGAGTTCGGCCCAGCCGAAGGCGTAGGCGGCCATCTCCGCCTGCCGGGGATGCAGGTTCCGCACGGCGTCCTCCAGGGCGGGACGCAGCAGCGACTGGGAGCGGGCTAGCGACGGCGGCGCGGACGCGGAGAGGTTGACTGACACGACTGACCCTTCGCCCGGGGATACTGCACTACTACCCAAACTGGACAATATATCCGGCGACATGAAATACCAGCCAAGAGGGGCTGTGTCCTTACTCAGGTCCCTTACTTACCAATGACCACGCGGATTACTCGCACGCAGGGTCGCCCCACCATCACCCCTCGCCACCGCCAGGACCGGGCTTTCATCACTTCAGGTGACGACAAGATTCATAGCGTAATAAATCTTGTTGAGCTTCCTCGATCATGTGATACTGCCCCACTGTCAGCAAATGCCACGAGACATGATTTACGTCACTCTCTACCCCCTATCGCGCCTCTTCCTGTTTGCCCCCGGCTTCGGAGTGACCGGCAGTACCAACGGTGAGGGAACCCCCTATGTCCAGCAGCCCTCGCGCTGAGCAGACCAGAGAAGTCCGAACCCTGCCCTTCCACCACGTCGTCCCCCGTCTGCTCCGCGACCCCGTCCAGGCGCTCGCGGAGATCGGGATGGAAGCCGACGGCGAGATCGTCCGGCTGAACGCGGGCACCTTCCGCCCCTATGTGATCACCCACCCCGAGCACGTCCACCACGTGCTCCGCGGCAACAGCGACAACTACGTGCGCGACGGCGCGTTCTGGCGGCCCTTCCGGCCGCTGTTCGGGAACGGCATCCTGTCCGACGGGGCCTCCTGGGAACGCAGCAGGAACGCCCTGCAGCCGATGTTCACCGCCCGGCACGTCGAGTCGCTCACCGGCCTGATGGCCGACGCCGTCGCCGACGCGCTGGAACGGCTCGACCCGCTCGCCGCCGCGGGCCACCCGATCGACGTCTCCGCCGAACTCACGAAGATCGTGAACAGCACGCTCGTCGGGATCTTCTTCGGCGACCGCATCTCGCTGGCGGAGACCGAGCGGCTGCTGCCGGCGATGGAGCGGATCGGCAACGCCGTGGTGCTGCGGATCATGCTGCCGCTGGTGCCGAAGGCGGTGCCGCTCCCCGGCGACCGTTCCTTCCGCTCCGCCGTACGCGCCTTCGACGACGTGATGGCGTCGCTGGCCCGCCGGCACCCGGTCGCGCCGCGGGACGGCGACGACGTCTTCACCCTGCTGTGCCGGGCCAGGGACGCCTCCGGCGGCGAGCTGGACTCCGGCTTCGTGCGGGACAACCTCGTCGCCATGTTCGCCACCAGCATCGAGACCACGATCATGGCGCTGACCTGGTTGTGGCCGCAGCTCGCCGCGCATCCCGAGGTGTCCCGCCGGCTGAGCGCGGAGATCCGCGAGGTGGTGGGCGGCGACCGGGTCTCCGCCGCGCACCTGCCGGGCCTCGGCTACACCAGGATGGTGTTCCAGGAGCTGCTGCGCCTCTACCCGGTGGCCTGGATGTTCCCGCGGATGGTCGTGCGCCGGGAGGTCCTCGGCGGGGTCCGGCTGGACCACGGCGACAACGTGCTGATCAGCCCCTATCTCACGCACCGGCTGCCGTCCCTGTGGGACCGGGCGCTCGACTTCGACCCCGAGCGCTTCGCCCCCAGTCGCGAGGAGCGGCGGCACCGGTACGCCTACTTCCCCTTCGGCGGCGGCCCGCACCAGTGCATCGGCGCGCACGTCTTCAACACGATGGGCCAGCTCATCGTCGCCGGGCTGATCAGCAGGTTCCAGCCCGAGCCCGACCCGGCGCCCGCGCGCCCGCGCCCCGCCGTGACCCTGCGCCCGCGCGACAGCGTGAAGATCACCCTGCGCCGCGTCCCCGAAGGAGTGAGATGACCTCCCCCGCCCGCACCGGCTCCCTCACGGCGGCGCAGAGCGGCGTGGTGTGCGCGACGGCGGGCCGGCTCCAGCGGGACATGCGCGAGCGGGCCGCGGCCTACCCGGCGCTGTTCGACGCCAAGCCGTTCGACGCCGCCCTGTACAGCACGGTGTCGCTGGCCATGGCGTTCAGCGGCCCTCTGATGCCGGCCCGCGAGCTGGGCACGGCGTGCCGGGTCACGCTGTGGTGCTTCGGCCTGGACTGGCTGGTCGACTACGTCGCCACGTCCAGGGAGGAGGTGGACGACGTCGTACGGCGGTGCCTGCCCGTCGCCGAGGGCGGGCCGCCGGTGCCCGGCGACGACCTGACCCGCTTCCTCGCCGACCTGCGGGACGATCTCGCCGGGGCGCCGGCCTTCGCCGGGCTGCGCGAGGTGTGGCTGGACGAGCTGCGCCGGATGCTCGCGGGCATGACCCGGGAGTGGGAGTGGAAGACCGCCTCGGCCAAGCCGTCCCTGGACGAGTACCTCGCCAACGCCGACAACCTCGGTTTCTCCTTCGTCCTCGCGTCGCACTGGATCGCCACCGGGGAGCCGCCGGGCGACGAGGTGGCCCGGGTCCGGGAGGCGAGCTGGGCCGTGCAGCGGGTGATCCGGCTGCTCAACGACGTGGCCTCCTACGAGCGCGATCTCAGCTGGGGAGACCTCAACGCGCTGATGCTCGTGAGCAGGGAGGACCTGGAGCGCCGCCTCACGACGCTGGCCGCGGAGGCCAGGGAGCTGCTCGGCCCGCTGCGCGAGGACCAGCCGCGCCTCGCGGACTACATGGAGCGGCAGATGGACTTCTGCGCCGGCTTCTACCAGGTCACGGACTACTGGGGGACGCTTTGAGCGTGCACGAGCCGCTCGGGCGGCCGGTGCCCGACGGGGTGTCCGGCGTGGTCTCCGGCGGGGTGTCCGGCGGGGTGTCCGGCGGGGTGTCCGGCGGGGTGTCCGGCGGGCCGGCCGCCGAGGTCGCCGCGCGGGCCGGGCGGCTGGTCACGGAGTTGACGGCCGAGCCGTGGGGCCGGGTCTCCCCCTCGATCTACGAGACGGGCCGGGTGGTGACCTTCGCGCCCTGGCTCACCGGGCACGACGAGCGGATCGGCTACCTGCTGGACACCCAGCGGGCCGACGGCGGCTGGGGCGGCCCCGGCGGCTACGGGCTGGTCCCCGGGCTGAGCGCGACCGAGGCGCTGCTCGCGGCGCTGCGCCGCGAGGAGGGCCGCGGGGACGCGCTCGCGGCGGCGGCCGACCGCGGCCTCGCCGCGGCCTTCGACGGGCTGCACGGCCCGGCGGCGCTGTCCCCGCCGGACATGCCGGCGATGGAGCTCATCGTGTCCTCGCTCACCGCGCTGATCAACCGGCACCTGGACGAGCTGGCCGGCGCCCCGCTCCCCGGCCTGTCCCGGTGGACGGGCAGCGCCCGGCTGACGCCGCCGCCGAACCTCGACGCCGGCGCGAAACTGGCCGCCCTGCGCGCGGGCCTCGCCTCCGGGGCCGAGGTGCCGGACAAGCTGCTGCACGCGCTGGAGGTCGCGGGCGACGCGGCGGCCGGCGCGACGGGCGCGGCCCTCAGCCCGATCGGCTCGGTGGGCGCCTCCCCCGCCGCCACCGCCGCCTGGCTCGCCGGGCGCGGCCGGGCCGAACCGGGCCACCCGGCGCGCAGGCACCTGGAGTCCGTGGTGCGCAGGCACGGCGGGCCGGTGCCCTGCGGCATGCCGGTCACCGTGTTCGAACGCGGCTGGGTGCTGAGCACGCTGGCCCGCGCGGGCGTCCCGCTCGACGTGCCGGAGGACGTGCTGTGGAGCCTGGGCGCGGCCAGCGATCCGCTCGGCACCCCGGCGGGGACGGGCCTGCCGCCGGACGCGGACACCACGTCGGTGGCGTTCTACGCGCTCGCGCTGCTCGGCCTGCCGTACGAGCCGGAGAGCCTGTGGGCCTACCGGGCGGACGGGCACTTCCGGACCTGGCGCGGCGCGGAGCACGGGAACTCACTCACGGTCAACGCGCACGTGCTGGACGCGTTCGGGCAGTACGCCGCGATGCGGCCCGAGGCGGGCGAGCGGTACGCGCGGGCCGCGACGGAGCTGGCGGAGTGGCTGCGCGCGCGGCAGTCGCCGGACGGGAGCTGGACCGACCGGTGGCACGCCTCGCCGTTCTACGCCACCGCGTGCTGCGCGCTGGCCCTGGCCGACTTCGGCGGGGCGGAGTCGGCGCCGGCGGTACGGCGGGCGGTGCGGTGGGTGCTCGGCGCCCAGCGCGCGGACGGCTCGTGGGGCCGCTGGGAGGGCACGGCGGAGGAGACCGCCTACGCGCTGCAGATCCTGCTGCTGACCGGGCCCGCGACGGAGCGGGACCCAGCCGTGGAGGAGTCCGTGGCACGTGGGCGGAACTACCTTCTGAACGCGATCGACGTGCCCGGCGATCCCGCTCTGTGGCACGATAAGGATCTCTACACGCCCACGGCGATCGTCCACGCCTCGGTGCTCGCGGCACTCTACGCGTCGCACAACTCAGAGTGGAACCGGCAGTAAAGTCGCATATCTCAGGCATATTTCCCTTCGTTACGACAAATCAGACATTAGCCCTATTGGGGCTACTGCTGACTTGATCAAATATGTCGGGATTGCTAGGGTGCCAGGGGTCTGGCGTTGCCTCCGGGCAGCCGAAACCCCTGGCTACCAGCGAGCGCTGGTCGCCCCTGAATCGCGCTGCGGTTTTCCCGGCTTCCGCAGGATGGGTAAGTATGCGTTTCCGCAAATCCCGTGTGGGGACCAAGGTCACCGCTCTGCTCTTGTCGCTTGTCGCGCTCTGGGTGTTCGCCGCATGGGTGACCCTCCGGGAGGGCGTGAACCTGCTGTGGGTCTCCCGCCTCGACGTCGGGGTGGCCCAGCCCAGCCAGACCCTGGTGATCGAGATCCAGCACGAGCGGCGGCTGTCCGTGGTGGCCCTCGCGGCCAACGGTCCCAACGCGCGCGCCGCGCTCGCCGCCCAGCGGGCGCGCACCGACGCGCTGCGGGCCGAGTTCGAGGAGCAGTCCCAGGGGGCCTACGTCCAGCTCGCGGCCAGCCCGGTGCTGGAGGCCCGGCTCACCGCCACCTACCGGCTGCTCGACGGGCTCAGCTCGACCCGCAAGTCGGTGGACGACGGCGAGGCGAGCCAGGAGAAGGTGACCGCGGAGTACAACCGGGTCGTCGACTCCTTCTTCCAGGTCTTCGACTCCCTCGCCACGCTGGACGACGACGACTTCGCCAACGACACCAGGGCGCTGCTCGACGTCTACGACGCGCGGGAGCTGCTCGCCCAGGAGGACACGTTCCTCGCGGGCGTGCTGGCGAGGGGACGCTTCACCGGTGAGCAGCACACCCGGTTCATCGAGCTGGTGGGCGTCCAGCGGTATGTCACCGACCAGTCGCTGGACGGGCTCCGGCTGGCGGACCCCGCGTCCTACCAGAACCTCCAGCAGAGCGGCGTGCTCAGGCGGGTGCGCGAACTGGAAGACACGATGGTCAGGTTCGGCGGCCCGGACGCCGCCCCGCCGATCGACTCCGGGCAGTGGCGGGCCGCCACCGAGCCCGCGCTGAAGAGCATCGACCAGGCCGTGGTGACCGCCGGTGACCGGCTGGTGGAGCGGGCCACGCCCATCGCCACCGCCGTCGTCGTCCGGCTCGTCCTGGCGGGCGGCCTCGGCCTGCTCGCCGTCGTGGCCTCGATCGTGCTGTCCATCACCACCGCCCGCGACCTGGTCCGCCAGTTGGAGAAGCTGCGCGGCGCGGCGACGGAGCTGGCCAACGAACGGCTGCCGGACGTGGTGAACCGGCTCGGCCACGGCGAGCGGGTCGACGTGGCCGCCGAGGCCCCGCCGCTGGAGTTCGGCGACGACCAGATCGGGCAGGTGGGCCAGGCGTTCAACCACGTCCAGGAGACCGCCATCCGGGTCGCCGTCGAGCAGGCCGAGTTGCGGCGCAGCATCCGCGAGATCCTGCTCAGCCTGGCCCGGCGCACCCAGTCGCTGGTGCACCGGCAGCTCACGCTGCTCGACGCCATGGAGCGCAGGGAGTCCGACCCCAAGGACCTGAAGGACCTCTTCCGGGTGGACCACCTCGCCACCCGCATGCGCCGCAACGCCGAGAACCTGATCGTCCTGTCCGGCGCCTCCCCCGCCCGGTCGTGGCGGCGGCCGGTGCCGATGATCGACGTGGTGCGCGGCGCGCTGGCCGAGGTCGAGGACTACACCCGGGTCAACGTGCCCCCGATGGGCGAGGTGGCGCTCGCCGGGCGGGCGGTCGGCGACGTGATCCACCTGCTCGCCGAACTGATCGAGAACGCCGTCTCCTACTCCCCGCCCTACACGACCGCCCAGGTCGTCGGCCAGATGGCCACCAACGGATACGTGATCGAGATCGAGGACCGCGGCCTCGGGATGAGCCCCGCCGACCTGGCGACGGCCAACGATCGCATCGTGAACCCGCCGGAGTTCGACCTGCGGGACACCACCCGGCTGGGCCTGTACGTGGTGAGCCGTCTCGCCGAACGGCACGGCATCCGCGTGACGCTCAAGCCTTCCCCGTACGGCGGCACCACCGCCGTGATCCTGATCCCGATGGACATCGTGGCCGAGGACGACGGCGCCGAACCGGGCGCCGGGTCGTCCATCACGGCGGACGAGCGCCGCGACCTCGGGCGGGACACGGACTTCGACGCGCCGCCCGCCGTACGAGACGCCCTCGATCCGCGGGACCCGGACCTGCGCCGGCCGGAGGTGCGGGAGATCCCCGCGCGGCCGGAGCCGTCGCGCACATCGGCGCTGGCGGCGATCCCCAGGTCGCGCCCCGATCGTGACTCCCTTGCCGAGCGGGGCAAGGGACCCGAGACGCAGGAAGAGCCACCGCCCGTGCAAGAGACCGCGTTCACCCCACACGGCCTGCCGTTCCGCGTGCCTCAGGCGAACCTCGTGGAACAGCTGCGTTCCGACGTGCCGGACCCCGGCAAGGAGGAGCCCGCCGAGGACGACCGTTCCCCCGAGGAGATCCGCCGGATCATGGGCTCCTACCAGGCGGGCACCCTGCGCGGCAGGACCGCCGCCCAGGAGGCGCTGAACACCGGCCCGGTGAACGGCGTCCCGCGTCCCGTGGACGGCGAACACGATCCCGCCGGCTGACGCGCCCCCCACCCAGCAAGGTCAACAGGACCAGCAGAAAGAGGACCAAAGTGCAGAAGACTACATCTTCCGCCGATTTGGCTTGGTTGCTCGACGATCTGGTGGACCGGACGGACGAGGCGCGGCATGGCATCGTCCTCTCCAGTGACGGCCTCCTCCTCGCCGCCTCCCGCGATCTGCCCACCGTCGACGCCGAGCACCTGTCCGCCGTGGCCGCCGGCATCCAGAGCCTGGCCAAGGGGGTCAGCCAGCGGTTCGGCGGCGGAGCCGTACGGCAGTCCATCATCGAGATGCGGCAGGCTTACCTGCTCGTCACCGTGGCGGGCAAGGGCGCCTGCCTGGCCGTGCTGTGCGGGCCGGACGCCGACGTGGGCCTGGTGGCCTACGAGATGGCGATGCTGGTCACCCGGGTCGGGCAGTACCTCACCTCCCCGGCCAGGATCTACCCGAAGAGCGACAAGCCGTGATGAGCCACTACGACGACCTCCGCCCCGAGCCGCGCGGCTCCGGCCACGA
The DNA here is from genome assembly GCF_030268685.1 of Microtetraspora sp. NBRC 13810. Lineage (GTDB taxonomy): Bacteria > Actinomycetota > Actinomycetes > Streptosporangiales > Streptosporangiaceae > BSRQ01. Next base: position 113,672 of record NZ_BSRQ01000027.1, on the reverse strand, counting down.
CGAGTGGCTGGACGAGCACGCGGGCCCGGTCGTGCGGCCCTATGTGATGACCCGCGGCCGTACCGAGCCGGTGCGCGGCGACTTCAGCCTGATCTCGCTCGTGGTGGCCGGCCGCACGGCCACCGGGACCGAACCCGGTCTCGACCCCGAGCACCGCACCATCGTCAGGCTGTGCCAGGACCCGCAGTCGGTGGCCGAGATCGCCGCCTACCTGGACCTGCCCGCGGGCACGATACGCGTCCTCCTCGGCGACCTGCTCGACAAGGGATACGTGTCCGTCCAGAACCCGCAACCGGAGACGGACTTCAGAGACAGAAGGATGTACGAGGCGGTGCTCAATGGACTACGAGCGCTCTGAGCGCACCCCCGCGGGCCGGAAACTGCCGACCGCCATCAAGCTGCTGGTCGCGGGCGGTTTCGGCGTCGGCAAGACCACACTGGTCAGCGCGGTGTCGGAGATCCGGCCGCTGCGCACGGAGGAGTTCCTCACCGACCGGAGCGTGGGCGTCGACGACCTGGAGGGCGTCGAGGAGAAGAACACCACCACCGTCGCGATGGACTTCGGCCGGATCAGCTTCGGCGAGGACTACGTGCTCTACCTGTTCGGCACGCCCGGCCAGGAGCGGTTCTGGTTCATGTGGGACGAACTCGCCGCCGGGGCGCTCGGCGCCGTCATCCTGGCCGACACCCGCCGGCTGGCCGACTGCTTCCCTTCGGTGGACTACTTCGAGCGGCGCGACACGCCGTTCATCGTGGCGGTCAACTGCTTCGAGGGCGCCCGCACGTACGAACTCGACGAGGTGCGCCTCGCGCTCGGCCTCAAGCCGGAGATCCCGCTGCTGCTGTGCGACGCGCGCCGCCGCCAGTCCGGCAAGGAGGTCCTGATCACCCTGGTCAGGCATGCGATGGAGCTGAACAGCCGCACACCCGCCGACGCCTGATTGGCACGGCCGGGGCCGGGGCGCTTACCCTTTGGGCGTTCCGGTGGCCGGCGAGACGTAGGGGCGGGTGGTGGCGTGCTGGTCGTGCACGGTGTCTGGGCCGACGGGCTGTTCGGCCTGTGGGCTGAGGACACCTCGCTGCCCGTGGACACGGCGTCGCGGGCGAGGGTACGCCCGCACCCGTTCGGCGCGGCCGTCTCCGTGCTCGGCGCGGCGCTCGGCGACCTCGCGGCCGGAGCGGCGCACGGCGAGCTGACGCTCCTGCTGCCCGGCACGGCGCGCGGCCCGCTGCCCTCCCCCGAGTCCGGCCTGACCGTGCGGGCGCGCGGCCCTCGGCTGACCGAGTGGCGGGTGCCCGCCCTGCTCCACCGGCCGCCCGGCGCCCTCACCCTGCTCGACGCGCTGGCCGGGCCCGGCCTCCCGGAGGACGGCGACCAGCCCGAATGGGGGCCGGGGACCTCGCTGCGCTACTTCGAGGTGCTCGCCGGTCACGCCCGCGACCTGCTCCGGCGCGGCCGGGTGCTGCCCCAGCTCGTCACCGAGGACGGCGACCACGCGGCCCGCTGGCTGCCGGTGCTCACCGGCGCCGACGCCACCCGGTTCAGGGAGCTGGCGGCGGCGATGCCACCGGTCTGCCGGGCCGCCCCCGCGGAGCGGCCCGCCGCCCTGACGACCCGCGAGGCGCTCTCCGGCCTGGTGGACGCCTCGGTACGGCGGGCGCTGCCGGACCGGCTGCTCGCCGGGCCGCGTCCCGGCCGGGGCAGCGCGCTGACCGACCGCTGGCTGCACGCGCTCACCGGGCAGGACGCCGCCCTGCCCGGCGTGAAACCGGCCGCCGCCGAGGAGCTGGGATCCGCGCTGCGGGACTGGATGGACGCGGCCGGGCGGCTGGAAGGGGCGGTCCGGGTCTGCTTCCAGCTCATGGAGCCCGAAGGCGACGACGACTCCTGGCGGATCGACTTCGCCCTGCAGTCCACCGAGGACCCGAGCCTCTACGTGCCCGCCGAGGTCGTCTGGTCCGGCGAACCCGTCCCCGGGCTGCCCAGGCGGCCGGACGAGACGCTCCTCGCCGGTCTCGGCCGGGCCGTACGGCTGTGCCCCGAGCTCTACCGGGCGCTGCGCGACCCGCGGCCGGCGGGCATGGTGGTGGACACCGCGTGGGCGTTCACCTTCCTGCGGCACGCGGCGCCGCTGCTGACGGCGGCGGGGTTCGGCGTGCGGCTGCCCTCCTGGGCCGGGCGCAAGGGCCTCGGCCTGAAGCTGACCACCCGTTCGCGCACCGGGCCGGGAGCGGTGGCCGGCCAGGGGTTCGGCCTGGGGCAGCTCGTGGACTTCCGGGTGGACCTCGCCATCGGCGACGACACGATCGGCGAGGAGGAGCTGGCCGAGCTGGCCCAGCTCAAGATCCCGCTGGTCCGGGTGCGCGGCCAGTGGGTGGAGCTGGACGACCGGCAGCTCAAGGCCGCCCTCGCGGTGGTGGAGCGGCGCCGGTCCGGGGAGATGACGGTCGGCGAGGTGATCGCCGAGGTCGTCGAGGGCGGCGAGGACGGCCTGCCGCTGCTCGACGTGGACGCCGACGGCCTGCTCGGCGACCTGCTGTCCGGCGAGGCCGACCGGCGCCTGACCCCCGTGCCGCCCCCTGCGGACTTCAACGGCGTGCTGCGCCCCTACCAGGAGCGCGGTCTGTCCTGGCTGACGTTCCTCAGCCGGGCCGGCCTCGGCGGCATCCTCGCCGACGACATGGGCCTGGGCAAGACCGCGCAGACGCTGTCCCTGCTGCTGGAGGAGCGCGACGGGCGGGAGGCCGAGCCGACCCTGCTGATCTGCCCGATGTCGCTGGTCGGCAACTGGCAGAAGGAGGCGGCGCGGTTCGCCCCCTCGCTGCGGGTCTACGTCCACCACGGCGGCACCCGGGAGCGCGGCGACGGCCTGGCCGCCGCGGTCGGGGCGGCCGACCTGGTCATCACCACGTACGGCACGGCGCTGCGGGACCTCGGCGCGCTGCGCGGCCTCACCTGGGGACGGGTCGTCTGCGACGAGGCCCAGGCGATCAAGAACAGCGCGGCCAGGCAGGCCCAGGCCGTACGCTCCCTGCCCGCCCGCACCCGGCTGGCCCTGACCGGCACCCCGGTGGAGAACCACCTCGCCGAGCTGTGGGCGATCATGGAGTTCTGCAACCCCGGCCTGCTCGGATCGGCGAAACGGTTCCGGCAGCGTTACCAGGAGCCGATCGAGGCGCGCAACGACGAGGACGCGGCGAAGGCGTTGAGACGGGCCACCGGTCCCTTCGTGCTGCGGCGGCTCAAGACCGACAGGTCGATCATCTCCGACCTGCCGGAGAAGCAGGAGATGAAGGTCTGGTGCACGCTCACCCCCGAGCAGGCCAGCCTCTACAAGGCGGTGGTCGAGGACATGATGACCAAGATCGCCGACAGTGAGGGCATCGAGCGGCACGGCAACGTGCTGGCCACCATGACCCGACTCAAACAGGTCTGCAACCATCCCGCCCACCTGCTCAAGGACGGCTCCCGGCTGGCCGGGCGGTCCGGGAAGCTGGCCCGGCTGGAGGAGCTCGCCGAGGAGATCGTCCAGGAGGGCGACAAGGCGCTGGTCTTCACGCAGTACGCGGAGTTCGGCTCGCTGCTCCAGCCCTACCTCGCCGTGCATCTCGACCGCCCGGTGCTGTGGCTGCACGGCGGGCTGCCCAAGGCGCGGCGCGACGAGCTGGTGGACCGCTTCCAGCACGACGACGAGCCCATGCTGTTCCTGCTGTCCCTCAAGGCGGCGGGCACCGGCCTGAACCTCACCGCCGCCAACCACGTGATCCACGTGGACCGATGGTGGAACCCGGCCGTCGAGAACCAGGCCACCGACCGCGCGTTCCGCATCGGCCAGACGAAGAACGTGCAGGTCAGGAAGTTCATCTGCACCGGCACCCTGGAGGAGCGGATCGACGAGATGATCGAGCGCAAGCAGGCGCTGGCCGAGAGCGTGATCGGCACCGGCGAGGACTGGATCAGCGCGCTGTCCACCGACCAGCTCCGCGACCTGTTCCGGCTCGGCCCCGAGGCGGTGAGCTGATGGCCGGCTGGTTCGAGCACGCCCCGCCGATCCGGGTGGAGGGCGGCATCAGGGCACGCAGCACCCGTGGCAGCATCGGCCAGGAGTGGTGGTCGCGCCGGTTCGTGGACATCCTGGAGGCCGTCTGCGACCCCGGCCGCCTCACCCGGGGCCGCTCCTACGCGCGCAGGGGCCAGGTGCTCACCCTCGACCTCGCCCCCGGCGAGGTGACCGCCACGATCCAGGGCTCCCGCCCGGAGCCGTACGACGCGCGGATCGGGATCGACGCGTACGGCGCGGCCGACTGGACCAGGATCGAGGAGGCGCTCGCCGGGCAGGCGCTCTACCGGGCGAAGCTGCTGGCCGGCGAGATGCCGCCGGAGATCCTCGACGTCTTCGACGCGCTGCGGCTGCCGCTCTTCCCCGCCGAGCTGGACATGGAGTGCTCCTGCCCCGACTCCGGCCACCCGTGCAAGCACCTGTCGGCCGCGCTCTACCTGCTCGGGGAGGCGTTCGACGACGACCCCTTCCTGGTGCTGGCCTGGCGGGGGCGGAGCAAGGAGGCGCTGCTGGACTCGCTGCGCGGCCTGGGCGGGGACGAGGAGGAGCCGGACCCGCTGCGGGTGGCCGAGGAGCCGTTCGGCGACCGGCTGGGCGACTTCTACTCCACGGCGATCCCGCTCAGCCGGCTGCGCGTGCGCGCCACCGGCGCCGCCCCGCCGCCGGACCTGCTGCTCCGCGTGCTGGAGCCGCCCAAGGTCAAGGTGCGGCACATCCCGCTGGCCGACATCCTCCGCCCGGCCTACCGGCGGCTGGCCGAGCCTCCGGGCTGACGCCCCGGTTCCGCGCCCGGAACGCCGCGGGCCGGCCCGGGTGGTGTCCCGGGCCGGCCCGGTTCGTGCCGACCGGCGCCTGGTGGCCGTGGTCCGGCCGGTCAGTACCGGTAGCCGTGGTCGTACCGGTCGAAGTGCCGGTGGTCGAAGCGGTGGTGGCGGGCGTAGTCGGCCGAGACGACCCGCCACCTGCCGCCGTCCCAGCGGGAGAAGTGGTGGCCGTCGTAGCGGTAGCGGTCGCCGTGGTCGCCGCCGTACCAGGCGCTGTGGACGTCGGCGCGGGTCCACCACCGCTGCCCGTCCCAGCGCAGGGTCGCGGTGCCGTAACGCGCCGCCGTCGTGGTGCTCACCGCCACGGTGCCGGTCCTCGCGGAATCCCCGCTCGTGGCCGCCGAGGCGGCGCCCCCCGTCGAGAGGATGAGTCCGCCCGCGACCGCCAGGGTCGCAGCCGCCGTCGCCAGGCTTCGCGTGATCTTGCTCATAGCTCGTATCCCCCTTGACGCACGCTCTCTCAGTGCTTTCGCGTGCTGTGTGGTACGTAAGGAGTGAACGAGCGTTATGTCCCGCTTACTCCCAATCATCCCATGATGTGACGATCCTCACGACTGTCCGAAATATTGAACTTTCATCCCTTTTATCACGTTATAGGGGCCGGTCTTGGTGGCTGCCGGGCGTCCTGCGCAGGATCTACCGAGGCGTGGACGAACCTTCGCCGGCCGGTGCCGATCGACCGCCGCTCAGCGCCGAACCGGCTACCGGTCGGTCTGCCAGGGAGCCGGCCTCGGGGGTCGTGGCCGTGCGGACGGGGCCGACCGGGCAAGATGGGCCCCATGGAGGACATCGCATTCGTCTTGTGGTTGCACGGCGGCGGCTGGCGGGGGCGTTCGGCGGAGAACGGCGGGGCGCTGGCGGAACACGGGCTGATCGTCCTCGAAGGGAGCTACCGGCTGACGGACGAGGCCCACTGGCCCGCGCAGCTCGAGGACGCCAGAGAGGCGACCCGCCGGGCGCGGACCCGGGCGCACGGCCGCCCGCTGATCGTCGCCGGCGACTCGGCGGGCGCCCACCTGGCGCTGCACGTGGGCCTGCGCGGCATCGACGAGCCGGGCGACGTGGACGCGGTGATGGCGTTCTGGCCGCCGGTGGACCCGCTGGCGGACGACTGGTTGCAGGCACGCAAGGATGACGACATCTGGGAGTCCCTGATCGGCCACCCTCCGGCGCCCGGTGACGCGGCCACCGTGGACTCCACGCCGCTCACCCATGTGGGCAGCGGCGTGCCGGTGCTGCTGGTGCACGGGGCGCAGGACGACCGGGTGCCGGTCACCCAGACCACCGCGATGTCCTCCGCCCTGCTCGCCACCGGGCATCCGGTGCACACGCTGATCACGCACGGCGGGCACGGGCTCGACCTGCGCAGGGACGACATCGCCGCGATCGTGCGGGCCTTCCTCTCCGTGACCTTCCCGGCCCGCTATCCGCGCGGGTAGCGGTCGCGCGGCAGGGCGGTCCCGGCCACGTGGCGCATCCGGTCGTCGCCGCCGGGGCGGTCAGGAGAAGTAGCGGCGGGGGTTGCCGACCAGCATCTGGTCGATCTGCTCCTGGGTGACGCCCTGGCGCAGGAGCTCCGGGAGGACGTCGTCCGCGATGTGGTCGTGGCGCCAGTTGGGCATGAGCTGCGCGACGAGCTCGTGGGAGTCGCCGAACCAGTCGATGAAGCACGACGCGTCCTGACTGAGGACCATCCGGTCGGCGTATCCCCTGGCGCACAGCGCGGCGACGGTCTCGACCCGCTGGGCGGTGGGGTTGTAGAGGTCCAGGCCGAAGCGGTCCATGCCGAGGACGGCGCCGCTGTCGGCGAGCCGCATCAGATAGTCGAGGTCGTTGCTGTCGCCCGCGTGCCCGATGACGACCTTGGTGAGGTCCACGCCCTCCTTGGCGAAGAAGTCGAGGGCGAGCAGGCCGCTCCGGCTGGGCGCGTGGGTGTGCACGGTGATCGGGGCGCCGGTGGCCGCGTGCGTGCGGGCCACGGCACGGCAGACGCGCTCCACGCCGGGGGTGAGCCCCCTGGTCTCGACCACGCACTTGAGGAAGGCGGCGTGGACGCCGGTGTCGGCGATGCCGTCGGCGATGTCCCGGCCGAAGTCGGTGATCATGGGCTCGGGCAGCTCCAGCAGGGCGCCGGGGCCCCGGGTCGCATACTGGTGCGGGAGCTCGTCGTAGGTGTAGAGGCCGGTGGCGACGATGATGTTGAGCTCGGGCACCTGCTCGGCGATGCGCTGGATGCGCGGGATGTACCGGCCGAGGCCCCACACGGTCGGGTCGACGATCGTCCCGAAGCCCTTGGCCGCCAGCGAGCGCAGCTTGGTCACCGCGTCGGCGACCCGCTCCTCCTCGTCCCACCAGCGGTCGACGCCGTAGTTCTGCAGGTGCTCGGTGGACAGCACGAAGACGTGTTCGTGCATGAGTGTCCGGCCGAGATCCTCGACGTCGACGGGTCCGCGGACGGTGCTCACGACCGGCATGCGGCGGCCTCCTCGTTCATACCGACTGGTCGGTTCTATGACGACATGACGGGTTGCCCATGATACGACCGAGTAACTTCCGGCCGGAACTATTCTGGCCAGGTGACCCCCACGAAGATCGTGCTCGACTGTGACCCCGGCATCGACGACGCGCTGGCGATCGCGCTGGCGCACGGCAGCCCCGAGGTGGAGATCGCCGGGATCACCACCGTCGGGGGCAACGTCGCGCTGGAGCGCACCACGGGCAACGCCCTGCGGCTGCGCGAGTTCCTCGGGATGACCGGGGTGCCGGTCACGGCGGGCAGCGCGGGCGCCCTGCTGCGCCCCCGGGTGGACGCCGCCGAGGTGCACGGCGAGTCCGGGCTCGGCGCGGCCAGGCTGCCCGACCCGGTGCTACCGGTGGCCGGCGGGCACGCGGTGGACTTCCTCGTCGACACGCTCGCCGCCGAGCCCGGTGAGATCACCCTGGTGGCGATCGGCCCGCTGACCAACGTGGCGCTCGCGGTGCGCAAGGAGCCCCGGATCGTGCACTGGGCCAAGGACGTGGTCATCCTCGGCGGCGCCTACACCCGGGGAAACCTCACCCCTGCCGCCGAGTTCAACATCGGCGCGGACCCGGAGGCCGCCTCGATCGTCTTCGACGCGGGCTGGACGGTGACCATGATCGGCCTTGACTCCGCCCGGCACGCCCAGGCCAGGGCCGCGATCGTGGACGAGATGCGGGCGATGGGCAGGCTCGGCCGCGACCTGCTGGTGCCGTCCGTCGAGTTCTACGGGCTGGCGACCGCCGCCGACGGCCCGGCGATCTACGACGCCTGCGCGATCGCCCACGTGATCGACCCGACGCTGCACACCCTGGTGCCCGCCCGGGTGGACGTGGAGACGGCCGGCCGTTTCACCGCCGGGATGACCGTCACCGACTTCGCCCCGAAGGGCGCCGCCAACGCCCTGGTGGCCACGGAGCTGGACGTGCCCCGCTTCTGGGATCTCGTGCTGGCCGTCTACCGTGACCTCGCGGACCGCCTGGGCTAGCCGTACCGGGGCGAGCAGGGTGTGGCCCAGCAGGGCGAGCACCCCGACCTCGGTGACCACCACGACGCGCTGGGTCAGCCCCGGCGGGATGCCCACGCCGCCCGGCGTGCCGAGCAGATCCAGCGCGTAGGGCACGACGACCACGGCCAGCGCGGCCAGCGCGGTGAGACTCAGCGCGCGCAGCGCCGTGGCGCACCGGCCGCCCGACCTGGCGGCGAGCATGAGCCCGACGGGCGGCATGCTGAGGAAGGCCACGAAGGCGGCGTAGCGGTGGATGCCGCCGGACATCGACAGCGCGACGCCCGGCCGGTCGGTCGGGAACGCGCCGATCATCAGCATGCTGCACCCCCACACGGCGATCAGCGTCACCATGCGCCGGTCGGCGCCGGCCCGCGCCAGGGCGACGGCGAACGCCGCCGCGCCCGCCGCGAAGAGGGTCAGCGAGGCCGGCAGCAGCCAGCCCTCCGGCGTGAACGCGTACTCGCTGATCAACCCGTGCACCGGGTCCAGACCGGACCGGAGGTGCAACCAGGCCATCGCCGCGGCGCCGGTGGCCACGGCTCCGAGCCCGCCGATGACCAACCCTTGAGGTGCATGCCTTGCCATGCCTCCAAGCTGGAGGAACGCGGCCCGCCGGGATATCGGAGATCGGCCGGAAGCCGCCCTGACCGCCCCCTGACCGGCACCCCGGTGAGGTGGGGCGCACCTCACCGGGGACGCGCCGCCGGCACCGGCCGTGAGCTGCCCGGATCACCCCGGAGGTAGGGCCGCCCCCCTCAGGGTCGGCACCCTGGGAACCGGCAGGCTCACACGGCCAGGAAGACCGTCTCCCCCTCGCCCTGGAACCGGACGTCGAACCGGTAGGAGCCGTCGTCCTGCGCCGCGGCGACCAGGGTGCCCCGGCGGTCCTCCCGCACCGTGGCGAGGAAGGGATCGGTGTCGTCCAGGTAGACGCGGGTCCACAGCGGCTTGAGCAGGCCGCGGGCGAAGACGAGCAGCGGGATGTAGCTGTCCGGCCGGGCCGTGCGGAAGTGGTACCCGCCGGCCGCGTCGGTGGCGCAGCGGCCGAACACGCCCGGCAGGCAGATCTCCAGCAACGCGTCCGGCACCGGCGCACCGGCCCCGTCGTACACCGTGCCGCGCAGCTCGATCGCGCCCGGGTGGCCGGCCGGCACCGCGTAGGGCCCCTCCGCGTACGGCAGGGCGTGCGCGAAGAACGGGCCGATGGTCTGTGACGGCGTCACCGTGAGGGCCATCACGCCTCCCCTCTGATCACGATGTCCCACTGGTAGCCGAGCGCCCACTCGGGCACGGTGGTGTCGATGTCGAAGCGGGCGACCAGCGCGGCGCGCGCCTCCGGGTCCCGCACCGACTGCATGATCGGGTCGAACGGGAAGAGCGGGTCGCCGGGGAAGTACATCTGGGTGATCAGGCGCTGGGTGAACTGCGTGCCGAAGACCGAGAAGTGGATGTGCGCGGGCCGCCAGGCGTTGGGGTGGTTGCGCCACGGGTAGGCGCCCGGCTTGATCGTGACGAAGCGGTAGCGGCCGTCGTCGTCGGTGAGGCAGCGGCCGGCGCCGCTGAAGTTGGGGTCGAGCGGCGCCGGGTGCTGGTCCAGGTCGTGCGCGTAGCGGCCGGCGGCGTTCGCCTGCCACGCCTCGACCAGCGCGCCGCGCACCGGCCTGCCACCGGTGTCCAGCACCCGGCCGGTCACGATGATGCGCTCGCCGAGGGGCTCCCCGGCGTGCTGCCGGGTGAGGTCGTGGTCCAGCTCGGCGACCGGCTGGTGGCCGTACACCGGGTCCACCAGCTCGACCGCCTCCGGGTCGAGCTTGGGCGCCAGCAGCGGCTCGGACGGCGCGCGCAGCACCGTGCTGCCGTAGGCCGGGTGCAGGTAGGGCGGATGCGGGTCGTCAACGGGCATCGGGTCCTCCGATCGGTGGTTCGGTGGCGTCGCGGAGCTCGTCTGCGGTCACGCCCGGCGCGGTCTCGACGAGGACCAGGCCGTTCGGCGTCACGTCCAGCACGCCGAGGTCGGTGATGACGCGGTGCACGCAGGCGGCGCCGGTGAGCGGGAGGGAGCACTCCTTGACGATCTTCGGGCTGCCGTCCCTGGCGGTGTGCTCCATCAGCACGAGCACCCGGCGGGCGCCGTGCACCAGGTCCATCGCCCCGCCCATGCCCTTGATGAGCTTGCCGGGGACCGACCAGTTGGCCAGGTCGCCGCGGGCGGAGACCTGCATGGCGCCGAGGATCGCGACGTCGACGTGGCCGCCGCGGATCATGCCGAAGGACAGCGACGAGTCGAAGTAGGAGGCGCCCGGCAGCACGGTCACGGTCTCCTTGCCCGCGTTGACCAGGTCCGGGTCCACCTCGTCCTCGGCCGGATAGGGGCCGACGCCGAGCACGCCGTTCTCCGAGTGCAGCCAGACCCCGTCGGGGGCGTGCCCGGCGACCAGGGTCGGCAGCCCGATGCCCAGGTTGACGTAGTCGCCGGGGCTCAGCTCCTCGGCCGCTCGGGCGGCGATCTCCTCACGCGTCCAGGGCACCGCGCGTCCTCCGCTTCTCGATGGGCTTGTCCACGTGGCCGACGTGCACCACGCGCTGCACGAAGATGCCGGGCAGGTGCACCTCGCCGGGGTCCAGCTCGGTGAGCTCCTCCACCTCGGCGATGGTGACCTTGCCCGCCATGGCGGCGAGCGGGTTGAAGTTGCGGGCCGACTTGGCGAAGACGAGGTTGCCGTACCGGTCGCCCCTGGCGGCGCGGACCAGCGCGAAGTCGGTGGTGATGCTCTCCTCCAGGACGTACTCGCGCCCGCCGAAGGTGCGGGTCTCCCGGGGCGGGGAGGCCACGGCGACGCTGCCGTCGGCGTTGTAGCGCCAGGGCAGGCCGCCTTCGGCGACCATGGTGCCGACGCCGGCCGGGCTGTAGAAGGCCGGGATGCCGCAGCCGCCGGCGCGCAGCCGTTCGGCGAGCGTGCCCTGCGGGATCAGCTCCACCTCGATCTCACCGGCGAGGTAGCGCCGGGCGAGTTCCTTGTTCTCGCCGATGAAGGAGCCGGTGGCGCGGGCGATCCGGCCGGCCGCCAGGAGCACGCCGAGTCCCGCGCCGTCCACGCCGCAGTTGTTGGACACCACCTTCAGCCCGCCGACGCCGAGGGCGTGCAGCGCGTCGATGAGCACCGTCGGCACTCCTACCAGCCCGAACCCGCCGACCGCCATCGAGGCGCCCTCGAAGACGTCGGCCACCGCCTCGGCCGCGGACGCGGCCACCTTGCTCACCACGGCATCCCCACATAGTTCTCGGCGAGCGTGGTCGCCGCCGCTTCGGACGAGGTCACGTAATCGAGGTAGGACGTCTGGAGCCGCCCGCCGTAGGCGTCGTCGGACTCGAAGGGGTGCAGCAGGGTGGTCATCCACCAGGAGAAGTGCTGCGCCCGCCAGACCCGCCGCAGGCAGGTCCGCGAGTAGTCGTCGAGCGGCCCGGTCTCGCCGGTGGAGTACCAGTGGCCGAGCGCGGCGGTCAGCGCGCGCACGTCGGCCACGGCGAGGTTGAGGCCCTTGGCGCCGGTGGGCGGCACGATGTGCGCGGCGTCCCCGGCGAGGTACAGCCTGCCGTACTGCATCGGCTCGGCGACGAAGGAGCGCATGGGCGTGACGCCCTTCTCCAGGATGGGCCCGGTGGCCAGGGTGAAGCCGGGCACGGTCTCCAGACGGGCCTTGAGCTCGGCCCAGATGCGCTCGTCCGGCCAGTTCTCCAGCGGCTCGTCCGGCGGCACCTGGAGGTAGAACCGGCTGATCTCGGGCGACCGCATGCTGTGCAGCGCGAACCCGCGGTCGCCGCGCGCGTAGATCAGCTCCTCCGCGGAGGGCCGGACCCTGGCCAGGACGCCCAGCCAGGCGAAGGGATAGTCACGTTCGAATATGGAGAGCACTCCCTCGGGTATCGATGGCCGGGACACGCCGTGGAAGCCGTCGCAGCCGGCGATCACGTCGCACTCGAGCGTCTGGTCCTGGAAGGTGAGGTACGGCGAGCCGGTGAGATCGTGCAGCCCGACGTCGGGAACGTCGAAAATGATCTTACCGCCGGCCGCCAGCCTCGCCGCGATCAGATCTTTGACCACCTCCTGCTGCCCGTAGACCGTGATGGCCCGGCCGGGCACCAGCTTCTCGAAGGCGATCCGGTGCCCGGCTCCGCCGTACCTCAGCTCGATGCCGTGGTGCGGCAGGCCCTCGCGGCGCATCCGCTCCCCCACGCCGGAGTCGTTGAGGACGTCGACGGTCCCCTGCTCCAGCACCCCGGCCCGGACCCTGCTCTCGCAGTACTCCCGGCTGCGCGACTCCAGCACCACGGAGTCGATGCCGCGCAGGTGGAGCAGATGGGACAGCAGGAGCCCGGCGGGGCCGGCGCCGACGATCCCGACCTGTGTTCGCATGAGACGAGCATGCTGGGTGGGATCACCCGTGCGACAGGGAGCCTTCCGCTCAGCGGAAGACCGCCTGGACGAGTCAGTGGAAGGCTCCCGGTCGAGTCAGTGGAAGGCCGCCAGGACGAGTCAGTGGAAGGCCGCCTGGACGAGACCTTCCCAGGCGGCGGCGAGATCGCGGGACAGGTCCCTGGACGCCTCCAGGACGGCGGGATCGAGCCGCCTCAGGTCGGCGCCGTGCCGCCAGGCGGTGACCGACAGCGCGGCGACCACCCGGTCGTCCCGCCCGCGCACCGGCGCGGCCGACGAGCAGGCGCCCAGCGTCATCTCCTCCTGGGTGTGGGCCAGCCCGGTGCGCCGGATCTCGGTCAGCTCGGCCCGCAGCCGGTCCGGATCGGTGACGGTGTGCGGGGTGTGCGCGGCCAGCGGCCCGGCGAGCACCCGCTCGGCCGTCTCGGGATCGGCGAAGGCGAGCAGCACCTTGCCCACCCCGGTGGCGTGCAGCGGCAGCTCGCCCCCGACCCGTGACACGACGGGCACCGACGTGGGCCCGCGCAGCCGCTCCACGCACAGCACCCGGTCGGCGCGCAGCACCGCGAGCTGCACGTTGTCCCTGGTCGCCGTGTAGAGCTCGGCCAGGTAGGGCAGGGCGAGCTCGCGCAGCTCACGCGGCTCGGCCGCCTGGACACCGATCCGCCACAGCCGGGCGCCGATCCGGTAGGAGCCCTCGGGCAGCCGCTCCAGCATGCCGGTCGAGGTCAGCTGCCCGACCAGGCGGTGCCCGGTGGTGAGCGGCAGCCCGGCGCGACGGCAGATCTCCGTCAGCGTCAGCCGGGTGTCGCCCGGCAGGAAGGCGTTGAGGACCTCGGCGACCTTCGCCGCGACGCTCTTGCTCACGACGCCTCACCCTACGCGACCGCCCCCGGGCGGCTACGCCGGCGCCAGGTACCACCTCGCCGAACCGTCGCCCTTCGCCAGCGAGTCGAGCCTGCGCGGCAGCTCCCGCCGGGAGAAGGGGTCGCCCGAGGCGTTGCGGATGTGGATGCCCACGGCGTACATGTCCCTGATCTCCATCAGGGTGGAGTAGCCGGGCCAGGCCCTCAGGTCGCGGCCGTAGGCGGCGGCGAAGGCGTCGACGTCGGCCTTGGACAGGCCGAACCGGCGCTGGCCGTGGTAGGTGTGCACGAGGTCCCACTCGCGCGGGCCGACCGCGACGCCGTCCCAGTCGCACAGCACCACGTGCCCGTCGGTGCAGCGCAGCAGGTTGTCGATCCAGGCGTCGCCGTGCAGCAGCACCGGCGGCCCGGCGTCCTCCAGGTCCTCCCAGCGTTCGGTCAGCTCGTCGATGCGCTCGCGTAGCCACTCCCGCTGGCAGGGGGTGAGCACGCTGGACGGCCGGTCCACCGCCCTGCGCACCTCGGCGAGCGGGTCGGCGAGGCGCTTGAGCGAGAACGGCGGCACCGGGAGCGTGTGCAGGTCGCGCAGGATGTGCCCGAGCTGCGTCGTGGTGGGCCGGCCGCTGGCGGGGACGTAACGCCAGAAGGTGACCACCCGCCCCGAATGCACCACCGGGTGGTCGCACAGCTCGTCGGCCGGCCGTACCGTGGGGAACCCCCGCTCGGCCAGCCAGCGCGCCACCGCGAGCACCACCGGCAGCCGGGTCAGCGCGTCCGGGGCGGTGGCGATCCGCACCACGATCTCGCCGCGCAACTTGAAGACCGCGTTGCTGCGCACCCGCAGCAGGTGTGCCCCCCTGGTGTCCAGCCCGAGCTCGTCGCACACGGCGAGCAGGATGCCGGTGGCCTCGGCGGCGAGGCCGCCTTTCACGGCCGCTCCAGCGCCAGCTGCGGCATGGCCTCCGCCAGCATGGAGTTCAGGTGCCGCACCGGGGCGAGCCGGCGCTGCGTGGGCGGCACCGCCGCGAGCAGCGCCTTCGCCCTGATCATGACGATCGAGGTGCGATGCTCCGGCGGCACGTTGAGCAGCGCCTGCTCCGCCAGCCGGCACGCCTCCTCGATCTCGCCTTCCCTGGCCAGCCGGCTCGCCTGGTCCAGCATGACCAGCGCCGGGTCTATCGTGTACGGCCCCTGTGGCCCAGACACCCAAGACTCCACCTCCTCGGTCTCGCCCAGCTCCAGCAGCGTGCACGTGCGGTAGAAACGCAGGCGGCGCTCAGAGAAGCGGAAAGCCAGATGGTCGGCGCCCTCCCTGGGCATGCGTGAGAAGATCCGCTCGGCCTCGGCGAGCGCGGCCCTGGCCGCCTGGTGCTCGCCCAGCCTGGCCAGCGCCCGCGCCTCGGCCGCCGCGCCCAGCGCCGCCGGGGAGCTCGGCGCCGTCCCCGCCAGCATCCGCGCCTCCCGGGCCAGCCGGACCGTCTCCGCCAGGTCGCCGTAGTAGTAGGGCAGCATCGCCTGCTGGGCCCGGACCAGGGCGCGCAGCCGCACGTCGCCCATGTCGTCGGAGGCCGCGCGGGCGGTGCCGTACCAGGCGTGCGCCTGGCGGGTGTCGCCGAGCTTCATCAGCGCGTCGGCGGACAGCAGGGCCAGCATGGTCGTGGCGTTGAGCAGGCGGCGCTGGGAGGCGGCCGGCTGGCGGACCGCGGTGAGCCGGCGCACCTCGGCGATCTCCAGCATGAGCCGGTAGAGCATCGGCACGGGGGCGCTGTGGATGTACTCCCTGCGGTAGTGCACGACCTGCTCGTCGAGCCGGTCGAGCTGGTCCTCCGTGACCGTGGAGGCGGCGAGGGTGCGGTCCATGTCCTGCCGGGTGCGCTCGATCTCGGCGAGCATGCGGCCGTTCATGCTCGGCCCGGGACCGAGCAGCGCCTGGTGGAACAGCGCGCGCCGGTCCGCGTCGTCGTCCACCACGGGGGCGGACGCCGAAACGGACGCCGGCACCGGCCTGGGCGGCTCCGGCGGGAACGTCAGCGTCTGCAGGTAGGCCCGGGACTGCACCGGCGGCGGGCCGTCCGCGTGCGCCGGGACGACGACCACCTTGACGTCCTCGGACTCGTCGCAGTAGTCGGCGGCCAGCCCGAGCCGGACGGCGTTGGCACGGTACAACCTGGCGAGCAGGTCGATCGTCTGCGGCCGGGGCCTGGCCCGGTTGTTCTCCCACGCGTTGATCAGGTCGATGCTCGCCCGCGGCTCGCCGAGCCCTTCACGGGCGCACAGATCCTCCAGCTCCTGGATCGCCTGCCGAGCCGACCACCCCCTACCAAGTCGATGCGCTTTGAGTAGACTGACACCGCAGCAGCCGTGAATCGCCTGGATTGTCTGCCACAGACTCCATTGCCGCGCCTCGGCCTGCTGTCGCCAGCGTCGTGCGCAGGCCGGTGAGTGCTCGCCTCGGGCCATCCGCCCGCCCCTCCGCGTCTAGGGCCCCCACGTCCTCATGTTTCGCACAGGTTAACCGCCATGCACTTTGCGATAAACGGTCCTGTGCCCAATCATCCCCAGAATCGCGCAAAATCCACGGAATCCAAACCGATTTCCCATCAAGTTCTCGTAACCCGCGTCTCGACGACGATTGCCGGTCCGCCCGCCCAGACCGCACCCTGCAATGGACCCAACCGCTCGTGCCCGGCAGGAGTGATCAGCATGAGGGCAGACAGCCACGCAGTGACGGAGGCGGTAGACCATCTGCAGCGGCTGGCCTTCCAGCTGGAGGCGCACGCCTTCCAGGTGGAGCTCAAATCCCGCACCGGCCTGTTCCCGAGGCTGCACGTGATCAACCCGATGGCTCCGGCCCGTACGGAGGATGTGTTCGCCGCGCACGAGGACGACGGCGAATGGTGGTTCTGGCTGTCCTGGGCCGGCCGCATCGGCCAGGCCGAGGACATCGCCACCGCCGCCGAGCGGATCGCGAGCGTCCTGCACGTGATCCGCCGCTAGCCGGTACGGCCCGGCGTCCCGTGGGCCGGGCCGTACACATGAGAAGCATCACCCTGGGTAGCGAAGAAGTATCCCCCCGGTGAGGAGGATTGGGACTGTGAAACGGATCCGGATCACCACCCGGCCACCCCGCTCCACGCCGAAACCGCCGCTCGACCTGCGCACCCCGTCGGGTCGCCTGCTGCCCTTCTGAGCGGCGTCCAGGCCGTATAGGGCTCCCACTCTCCTACCGGGGCTGTTCGCCGCGCGGCGACCCCTGGGAGCCGACGGGGACCGCGCGGCCGCTAGGAGGACTCGCGGACCACCAGGCGGGGCGGCAGGAGGACGGACGTGGTGTGCCGGCCCTCCAGCCGGGAGACGAGCAGGCGGGCCAGGGCGGCGGCCTGCTCGGCGACCGGGTTGTGCACGGTGGTCAGGGCCGGGGTGGTCCAGGAGGCGGCCTCGATGTCGTCGAACCCGGCGAGCGCCACGTCGTCGGGGACCCGGCGGCCGGCCGCGCGCAGGCCGCGCAGGGCGCCGATGGCCATCTGGTCACCGGCCGCGAAGACCGCGTCCACGCCGGGGTCGTCGGTCAGCAGCCGGGCGGCGGCCTCCTCGCCCGAGCGGCGGCTGAAGTCGCCGGCGGCGAGCAGCGGCCGATGCCCGGCGGCGGCCAGCGTGTCGCGGTAGCCGGCGAGCCGGTCCCGCACGGCGAGCAGGTCCATCGGGCCGCAGATCATGGCGACGCGGCGGCGGCCCCGGTCGAGGAGGTGCCGGGTGGCGAGCGCGGCGCCCGCCGCGTTGTCCACGCCGACGTAGGGGGTGAGGGAGGGCATGGCGTGCCGGCCCAGGGTGGCGATCGGGACCCCGGTGCGGGCCAGGCGCTCCATCAGCGGGTCGGTGTGCCGGCCCGGCACGAGGAGGATCCCGTCGACGTGCCGCGCCTCGGCCTCGGTCGCGATGTGCCGGTGGCTCGCCGCCGAGTCGGCCAGCATGAGCGTGAGCCGTACGCCCGCCGCCTGCAACACCTCGCCCACCTGGCGGACCACCACCGACAGGAGCTCGTCACCCGGCCGACCGGCCTCGGCGAGGACCAGCGCGACGGTGTCGGAACGCCGGGTGGCCAGGCTGCGGGCCGCCGAGTTCGGCACGTATCCCAGCTCGTCCACCGCCTGGAGCACGGCGGCTCGCAACTCCCGGCTGACCGAGGACTCCCCGTTGATCACGCGGGACACCGTGGCCCTGGACGTGCCCGCCCGCATGGCGACGGTCTCCAGGGTGGGCCGCCGGGGGGTGTCGCGGTAGAGGCCGCCGCGCCGGATGACGTCGCGGTACCACAGCCCGCTGTCCTTGATCCGGCGGTGCCCGGAGACCGGGTCGACGTGCACGATGCCGAACGTGTGCCGGTAGCCCTCGGACCACTCGAAGCTGTCCAGCAGCGACCAGACGAAGTAGCCGCCGACCCGGACGCCGTGCTCGATGGCGTCGTGCACCGTGCGCAGGTGCTCGCCGAGGAAGGCGATCCGGTCGGCGTCGTGGATGCCGTCGCCGGTCACGACGTCGGCGAAGGCCGCGCCGTTCTCCGTCACGATCAGCTCGACGCGGGGATGGTCGGCGGACAGCCGGCGCAGCAGCAGGGACAGGCCGTTCGGCATGATCGGCCAGCCGGAGGCGGTCGTCGCCGCGTTGGCGCCGCTGAACAGGACGCCGTCGCTGCCGGGGAAGGCGACGTCGGCCGGCTCGCCCGGCTGGGCGCGTACGACGGTGGGCATGTAGTAGTTGATGCCGAGCACGTCGATCGGCTGGTGGACGACGCCCGCGTCGCCGTCGCGCACGTGGCCGAGCCCGCAGGTCCGCTCCACGATCGACAGCACCCGGTCCGGGTAGCCGCCGCGCAGCACCGGGTCGAGGAACTGCCGGTTCAGCAGGCAGTCGATCCGGTCCACCGCCTCGGCGTCCGCCGCGGAGAGCGCCGCGCCCGGGTCGCCCACCTGGGCGGGGGTGACGACCGGGGCCAGGTTGAGCGCGAGGCCGACCTTCCCCGCGCCGCCCGCGCGCAGCGCCTGGGCGCCGAGCCCGTGCGCGAGCAGCAGGTGGTGGGCGGCCCGGAACGCGTCCGCCGCCGAGCTCCGGCCCGGCGCGTGCAGGCCGATCCCGTAGCCGAGGAACGCCGCCACCCACGGCTCGTTGATCGTCAGCCAGGTGTGCACGCGGTCGCCCAGCCGCCCGTGCACGATCCGCGCGAAGTCGGCGAACCGGTGGGCGGTGTCCCTGCTCGTCCAGCCGCCCCGGTCCTCCAGCGCCTGGGGCAGATCCCAGTGGTAGAGGGTGACGTAAGGGGCGATCCCCGCCTGGAGCAGCTCGTCGACCAGCCGCTCGTAGAAGTCCAGGCCCTTGACGTTGGGGGCGCCGGCGCCGTCGGGCTGCACCCGGGGCCACGCCACCGACAGCCGGTATGCCTGGAGGCCGAGGTCGCGCATCAGCCGGACGTCCTCGGTGCGCCGGTGGTAGTGGTCGCACGCCGTGTCGCCGTTGCTCCCGTCGGCGATCCGCCCCGGCGTGTGCGCGAACGTGTCCCAGATGGACGGCCCCCGGCCGTCCTCCGCCACCGCCCCCTCGATCTGGTAGGCGGACGTGCCGGAGCCCCACACGAAAGTTTCAGGGAAGACCAGGGCTCCGCCCCGCCCTCCCAAGGCCGCTGTGGTCATGCCGTCAGCCACTCCCCGTAGGCGATCAGGTCCCGAGCATAACCCGATCAAGCCGGACGGCCGGGGGCGTGGACCGCCGTCAGCGGCCCTGCCCGCCGCCGGTCGCCAGCCGGTTGACGAACCAGAGCAGCACCCCGATCGCCAGCAGGATCCCGGCCCGCAGGTAGACCAGGCCGTCGCGGCCGGTGATCGGCAGCGCGAGCAGCAGGCAGGCCACCGCGCCGAGCGCCGGGGCCCAGGTGGGCGCCCGGTAGTGCGGGTGCTCCACCGGGTCCCTGCGCAGGACCAGGACCGCGACGTTGACCAGGGTGAAGACGCACAGCAGCAGGAGCACGGTGGTGTCCGCCAGGACGCCGACGTCGCCGGTGACCACCAGCACGACGGCGACGCCCACGGTGAACAGGATCGCCGCCCAGGGGGTCCGCCGGGTCGGGTGCACCTTGGCGAAGACCGCGGGGACGATGCGCTCGCGCGCCATGCCGTACACGAGGCGGGAGGCCATCAGCATGTTGATCAGGGCGGTGTTGCCCACCGCGAGCAGCGCGATCAGGGCGAACGCCTTGGGCGGGAACGCCAGCCCGGCCACCTTGACCACTTCGAGCAGCGGCCCGTCGGAGGTCGCCAGCGTCGTGGCGTCCACCAGCGTCGTGGCGGTGAAGGCCACCGACATGTAGATGACCGCGGCGACGAGCAGGCCGCCGAACAGCGCCCGCGGGAAGTCGCGCTCCGGGTTCTTGGCCTCCTCGGCGAGGTTGACCGAGTCCTCGAAGCCGAGCAGCGCGTAGAAGGCCAGCGCGGTGCCGCCGAGCACGCCCAGCAGGGCCCCGTTGGCCGGGTGGAACTCCAGCGCCCTGCCCGGCTCGCCGTCGCCGGTCACCAGCGCGTAGACGCCGATCGCGATGACGACGACCAGCCCGAACGCCTCGACCAGCGTGAGCACCACGTTGATCCGGACCGACTCGGAGATGCCGGCGAAGTTGACCAGCGTCACCAGGGCCAGGAAGATCAGCGCGCCGGCGACCGTGGGTATCGAGACGAACTCGGCGAGATAGTCGCCGCCGAAGGCGCGGGCCGAGGCGCTCGCCGAGGTGATACCGCTCATCATCACGGCGAATGCCACGATGAAAGTGACGAACGGAATGGCGAACGCCTTGTTGGCGTAAAGCGCCGCGCCCGCCGCCTGCGGATATTTGCCCACCAGCTCCGCATAGGCCGTCGCGGTCAGCGCCGCGAGCACGAACGCCACCAGAAAGGGCAGCCAAAGCGCGCCGCCCACGTGCCCGGCGACCCTGCCGACCAGGGCGTATATGCCCGCGCCGAGGATGTCCCCGATCACGAACAGCAGCAGCACCCGCCGCCCGATCACCCGCTTGAGCGAGGTCTGCCGCTCCTCGTGCGCCCGCGCCACCGTGTCAGCCATACCGAGACCTTAACCCGTCGCACACGCACGATCACCCTGAGCGACGTTCACATCACGTGTTGGCGCAATGTAAGCGATCCGCAAGCGCGAATCACTACAGTGTCATTCGTCGCAAAGATCACCCAAGCCTCAAGTGCCATGAACAATGGTTTTCTGGCTGAGGCTGGTCAATTGTCCATTTCGGAAGGCATATCCATGTTCAGCGTCCTCTCCCGCCGTACCTTCGGGGTCACCCTGGCCTCCGCCGCCCTCATCGTCATGACCGCGGCCTGCGGCGGGACCGAGACCGGCGCCACCGGCGGGACCGCCGCCACCAGCGCCACCAGCGGGACCTCCGACGCGGGCGGCGCCGCGGCCGTGGGCGGCGCCGCCGCCTGCCAGGAGGCCACGAAGATCATCACGGACTGGAGCTCCCAGGTCACCGCCTCCGCGGGGGACCCGGACAGCTACAACAAGTCCATCGACGACCTGACCGGCAAGCTCAACGACCTGGCCGGCAAGGCGGAGGGTGACGTGGGCTCCGCCCTCACCGAGCTGTCCACCACGTTCGGCGGGTTGAAGATCGACGCGTCCGACCCGGCGGCGCTCGCCGCGAAGCTGGGCGAGCTGGCCACCGCCTCGCAGAGCGCCACCACGAAGCTCGGCAACGCCTGCGCCGCCGGCTGATCGACGCGCCACACCACCGCCGTACGAACGCCCGCGCCGCCGGCCGATCTGGAGTGCCGGACCGTCGTCGTACGAACGCCCGCGCCGCCGACCGATCCGGAGTGCCGGACCGTCGTCGTACGAACGCCCGCGCCGCCGACCGATCCGGAGTGCCGGACCGTCGTCGTACGAACGCCCGCGCCGCCGACCGATCCGGGGTGCCGGAGCGTCGTCGTGCGGACGGGGCGCGGGTCGCCGTACAGCGGGTTTCCGGTAGGGCGGTGAGGGACGCGTGGGGGCGCCCGCCCTACCGGGGAACGGGCGAGGAAGCAGCCGTGCGCGGCCGTCGTGGGGACGGCCGCGCACGGCTTCTCCGTGCTCTCCCCCGTCCGGCCCGCCCCCGGCCTCGACACCCGGGCCACCCCCGTTCCGCCGGGGGCGCACCCGCCGAGGTGACCCCCGAAACCCCCGCCGCGGTCACGCCGTGTGACCGGCGTCGCGAAGCGCGCACGAACCCCCATCCACCGGCATACTGCGACATCTACTGATCATCGCCTAATCTGTGCGCCGTGACCGGCCAGCAGATCGCCAGCGACGCCGACCTTCCGGACGGCGCGTCCGGCGACGACCCCGCCGCCCCCGAGCCGGGCGACGACACCACGGAACGGACCGCCTGGACCCGGCTGAGAGCCACGGCGGAGCGGGTGCCGAAGGACGGGTACCGGCTCGCCGCGCTCACGGGCGTGACCGCGGGGGTGCTGGCCACGCTCGGCCTGGTCCGGCTGCACACCTTCCGGGCCACCTCCTTCGACCTGGTGATCTTCGACCAGGCGGTGCGCGGCTTCGCCCGCTTCGGGGCGCCGACGAGTGCCGCGCGCGGGGTCAGCCTCGACCAGGGCATGCAGTTCGTGCAGCTCGGCGAGCACTTCTCGCCGATCCTCGCGCTGCTCGCGCCGTTCTACTGGATCCACGACGGGCCGGGGACCCTGATCGTGGCGCAGGCGGTGCTCTTCGCGCTGGCGATCCCGTTCGTGTGGACGTTCACCCGGCGGGTCCTGGGCACCCGTCCCGCCTATCTGGTCGCGATCGCCTACGCGCTGTCCTGGCCGCTCGCGCAGGCGGCGAACTTCGACTTCCACGAGGTCGCCTTCGCGCCCCCGCTCATCGCGATCATGATCGAACGCTACCAGGCGGGCAGGCTGCGCACCTGCGCGGCGGCAGCCCTGCTGCTGCTCCTGGTGAAGGAGGACATGGGCCTGCTGGTGGCGGGCTTCGGCGCCTACGCGTTCCTCATCGGGCGGCGGCTGGAAGGCGTCAGCTTCGCGCTCCTCGGACTCGGCTACACCATGCTCGTACGCGGCTTCCTGATCCCGGCCGTCGGCGGCGACCCGGACATGTACTGGGCCTACAACCAGCTCGGCGCCGACTTCGGCGGGGTCGCCAGGACGATGGTCACCGATCCCCTGCTGGTGATCCGCACCCTGCTCACGCCGGAAGACAAGATCGACACCATGGCGGTCATGGTGTGGCCGACGCTGCTGCTGTGCCTGCGCTCCCCGCTCACCCTGATGGCGGTGCCGCACCTGCTGGAACGCATGCTGTCGGACCGGCAGCACTGGTGGGTCACCGACTTCCACCACAGCGCCTTCACCGTCGTCATCCTGCTGCTCGCCGGGGTGGACGGGCTGAACCGGCTCCTCACCCGGCTCGGCCGCGGCGGCGACCGGGGACTCGTCCTCACCTGGGCGGTGGCCGTCTGCGTCGTGGCGATCACGCTGGTCCCGCGGTTCGCCCTCGACCAGCTCCTGCATCCCACCTTCTACCAGCGCGACGCCCGCGCCACCGCCGCCGCGCTGGCCGTCGCGAAGGTGCCCTCCGGAGTCGTCGTGGAGGCGGCCAACTCGCTCGGGCCGAACCTGTCCGGGCGCACCACCGTGCTGCTCTGGGATCTGAAGACGCGCAGCGCGCCGTGGGTGGTGGCCGACGTCACCGGCTGGCAGTTCCCCTTCGGCACGGTGGACGAGCAGCGGAGGCGGGTGGCCGAGCTGATCTCCTCGGGCTACCGGGTGGTCTTCGACCGCGAGGGCTACGTGGTGCTGCGGCGGCCCTGACGGCGCCGCCCGGCACGGCCGGCGGCACGGCTGCGGGCCAGGTCGTAGCAGGCGTCGAAGCCTTCGAGCACGGCGGGCCAGGTGCAGCTCACCGGCTCGGTGTCCCGGTTGTGCAGGGCGATCCGCTCCCGCAGTTCGCGGTCGCGGGCCAGCCGTACCAGGGCCGCCACCAGCTCGCCGAAGCTGCGGCCGAGCAGGCCCTCCTTGCCCGGCCGGACGAAGTCGGCGACGCCGCTCTGCGACCTGGCCACCACCGGCACCCCGGCCGAACGGGCCTCCAGCGCGGCGAGCCCGAACGACTCGCGCGGCGCGGGGGCGACGAAGACGTCCGCCTCGCCGAGCAGCGCGCGGATCCGCTCCCGGTCGTACCTGCCGGGCATCGACACCCAGCCGGTCATGCCGTGCCTGCCCAGATAACGCTCCATGGACGCGCGCGCCGGGCCGTCGCCGACGATCGTGACGCGCAGCCGCGCCCGCCCGCCCGCCGCCCTGAGCATCCTCAGCAGCCGCACCGGCTGCTTGCGCGGGGCCAGCCTGCCCACCGCCACCACGTGCACCGGCTCGTCCGCAGGCGCCCGCCGCGGGTCGCCCGAGGGCCGCCAGCCCGAGATGTCCAGGCCGTTGGACACCACCCGCACCGGGACGCCGCGACCGGCGATGCGGCGGATCGGGCGCGCGGCCGCCTCGCTGACCGCGGTGCCCACCAGCCCCCAGCTCCGCCACCCGTAGCCCTCGCGCAGCGCGCGGTACACGGCCCGGGTGACCGGATCCCACATGCTGTGCACGGTCACCACCAGCGGCAGCCCCAGCCTGGCCGCGGCCCGCGCCCCCATCCAGGCGAACGGCGAGACCGCGCCCGCGTGCACGTGCACCACGTCGGGCCGCCGCTCCGCCATGAGCCGCAGCAGGTGCCCCACGCCGAACGGGTGCACCGGCAGGTCGAACGGCATCCGCGCCACGATCCTGTGCACCCCGGCGATCGCCTCGCCCGGCGTCGCGGTGGCGACCTCCACCTCGTGCCCCGCCCGTGTCTGCATCGCCACCAGGTCGGCGACCTGTACCTCGATACCCCCCAGGCGTGGCAAATAGCAGTCGCTGATGTGGAGGATTCTCACCGATCCAGCTTATGGGGTTCGCCGCGCCCGCTCCGGCACGCATCCTGAACGGCGACCCTGAGACAATGGACACCGTGTCGAGGACAGCGGTTTTCTTCCACGCCCATCCGGACGACGAAGCCCTGCTCACGGCGGGGACGATGGCGATGCTCGCGGCCCAGGGCCATCGGGTCGTGCTCGTGGTCGCGACGGCGGGCGAGCGGGGGCAGGCCGACCTCGCCCCCGGCGAGGAGCTCGGCGAGGCCCGGATGACGGAGGTGTACAAATCGGCGGCGCTGCTCGGGTGCGCGCGGGTGGTGCGGCTGGGCTACGCCGACTCCGGGCTGAGCTCCGCCGGCGGAATCGCCGACGACCGGCCGGCCAACGCGTTCATCGACTGCGACACCGAGGAGGCCGCCCAGCGGCTCGCCGGGCTGCTGAAGGAGGAGAGCGCCGACCTGCTGACGATCTACGATCCGGCGGGCGGCTACGGACATCCCGACCACGTCCAGGTGCACAGGGTCGGCAGGCGGGCGGCGGAGATCGCCGGGACCGGCATCGTGCTGGAGGCGACGGTCAACCGGGATCCGCTGCTCAAGGCTTTGCGGCTGGCCGGCCGGTTCTACCGGTTCCCGCCGGAGTTCGACCCGCGCACCTTCGAGCGCGCCTACTCCCCCGACGAGCTCATCACCCACCGGGTGAACGTGCGCCGTCACATCCGGCAGAAACGCGCCAGCATGGCCGCCCACGCCACCCAGGCCACCGGCGCCGACGTGCGCACCCTGGGCGTCTTCCTGAAGATCCCGGCCCCGCTCTACCGGCTGGTCTTCGGCACCGAGTGGTACGTCCGGCGCGACCTCCCCCTCGGCACCCGCCTCAAGCACCCCTTCGACCCCGCGCCCCCTCCCGGCACGGACCCCGGACCAGATCAGCGATGACCAGGGAGCCTCCCGTAGGGGCGGTCTCCTCCCTGAGGAGGAGAGAGCGCCGCCCCACGGCGGGCAGACTGTTGCGCATGCGGGGATCGACATGGGTGCGGATCGGGTTGTCGGCGGCGTCTCTGACGCTCGCCGCCACGTTGGTGGTGTTCCTCCCCGACCTCGTGCACGCGCTCACCGGCAAGAGCGTCTCCTGGGAGCAGATCGGGCACGCGTTCGGCGGGATCGGCCTGCCGATGGCCGGGCTGATGACCGCGGTGTGGCTGGCCAGCCTGATCGCCTACACGTTCGTGCTCACCGCCTCGCTCCCCGGCCTCACCCACCTCCAGGCGCTGACCCTCAACGCGAGCGGCAGCGCGGTGAGCAACCTGCTGCCCTTCGGCGGCGCGGTCGGCGTGGCCATGACCTTCGCGATGACCAGGAGCTGGGGCTTCCGGGCCCGGCCGGTCGTCGTCTCCACCGTGGTGACCGGGGTGTGGAACACGCTCTTCCGGTTCCTGCTGCCCGCCGTGGGCATCCTGGCGCTGCTCCTCGCCGGCAAGTCGGCCGACCCGACGATCGCCAAGGCGGGCTGGGCCGGCGCGGGGTCCATCCTCGTCCTGGTCGCGGTGGCCGCCGCCGCGCTCGGCTGGCAGCGGGCCGCCGACGCGCTCGGCGGCCTCCTCGACAGGCTCACGCGACTGCTGCCCACGCGGGTGCGCCCGCGCGAGCACGCCGCCTCCGAAGCCCTGCACCGGCTGCGCGCGGACACCTCGGAGGTCGTGCGCGGGCGGTGGGCCGGCCTGTCGCTCGGCCTCCTCGCCTTCATGGCCTTCCAGTGGCTGATCCTGCTGTGCTGCATGCGCGCCACCGGCGTCCACGTCGGGCTCGCCGAGTCGGTCGCCGCCTTCGCCCTGTCCAGGGTGCTGACCACGGCCGTCGTCACGCCGAGCGGCGTGGGGATCATGGAGGCGGGCACCGCGGGATTCCTCATCGCGCTCGGCTCCCCGGTACCGGAAGCGACGGCCGCCGCGCTACTTTTCGGCTTCTGGACCTACACTGTCGAAATCCCCTTCGGGGGCCTGGCGCTGGGCGCGTGGGCACTGCTTCGCAGGCGTAAGGGCGAGTCGCCTGCCGATCCGACGCCGGAGACACAAAAGATCGCCCGTTGGTGACAATCTGAGGGTGGCCGAAGACCTTGTGCGCGATTCGAAGGCACGCATAACGTGGCGGCTGACATGGCGGCTGACATGGTGGCGTTCCGGGTGCTCGGGCCGGTCGAGGCTCATGCTGGTGACGACGGGGTCGATCTCGGCGGCTTACGGCAACGCGCCGTGCTCGCCCGGCTACTCGTCGCACGCGGCCAGGTGGTGCCGGTCGACTCGCTGCTCTACGACCTGTGGGACGACGACAACGCCAAGGGCGCCCAGTCGGGCCTCCAGGTGTACATCTCCCGGCTGCGCAGGGTGCTGGAGCCGGGCAGGCCGCGGGGCGGCCCCAACCGGCTGCTGGTGACCGTCGCCTCCGGTTATGCCCTGCGGGTCACTCCCGACCAGGTGGACGCGCTGCGCTTCGAGTCCCTGGTCCGCGCCGCCGGCGAGCACCTCGAAGGCGACGATCCCGCCTCCGCGCGCACCCGGCTGGCCAAGGCGCTCGACCTGTGGCGCGGCACCCCCTACGCAGACTTCGCCGACCAGCCGTGGGCGGAGGCCGAGGTCAACCGGCTCGCCGAGCTGCGCCTGGTGGCCAGGGAGCGGCACGCCGACACCGGCCTGCGGCTGGGGCTGCCCGGGGAGACGGTGCCCGACCTGGAGGCGCTGACCTCGGAGCACCCGCTGCGCGAGGAGGGCTGGCGGCTGCTGGCCCTCGGCCTCTACCGCGCCGGGCGGCAGGGCGACGCGCTCGCCGCGCTGCGCCGCGCCCGCACGATCCTCGCCGACGAGCTGGGCATCGATCCCGGCCCCGCGCTGCGCAAGCTGGAGTCCGACATCCTGGCCCAGGCTCCCGGGCTGGAGCTGACCGGCGCGCCCCAGCGGCAGGCCCGGCCGGCGCCGATGGCCGACACCTGGCCGCCGCGGCCGACCGGCTCGGGCGGTCGCCACCCGGCCGCGCCGCCGCCGCTGGAGGAGGAGCCGTTCATCGGCAGGGACGCCGAGCTGGACCGGCTGCTCACGGCGGCCGGCCGTACCGGCAGGTTCGCGGTCGCGCTGGTGAGCGGCGACGCGGGGGCGGGCAAGACGACGCTGGTGCGCCGGCTGTTCCGCCGGCTCGCCGGGGAGGGCTGGACCACCGCGGCGGGCGCCTGCCCGGACAGCAGCGCCACCCCGCCCGGGTGGGCCTGGGTGGAGATCCTGCGCACGCTGGTGTCGGTCGCCGGCCCCGGCGAGTACGGCCAGCTGCTCGCGCCGCTGCTCGACGACACCGCGCCGGACCCCGACGACGATCTCGCCTCCGGCGGCTTCCGGCTGCACCGCGCGGTCGGCGGCTACCTCTCGGCGGTGGCCAAGGAGACCCCGGTCCTGCTGACGCTGGAGGACCTGCACTGGGCCGACGGGCAGACCCTCGCCCTGCTGCGGGCACTGCCCAGCCTGCTGGCGACCAGCCGGGTGCTGCTCGTGGTCACCGCGCGGGACAGCGAGCTGGGCGACGAGCAGGCCGACGTGCTGGCGGCGCTGGCGCGGTTCGGCCCGGTCCGGGTGGGACTGTCCGGGCTGGAGCCCGAGGCGGTGGCCGAGCTGGTCCGGGTCACGTGTGTGCGTGAGGTGGACGAGGAGGCGGTCAACGCCATCGTCGAACGCACCGGCGGCAACCCGTTCTTCGTCCGGGAGACCGTGCGCCTGATCGACGCCGAGGCCGCCGCGGACCGCGCGTCCGCCGCCGAGGTGCTCTCCGGCGTGCCGTCCGGGGTGCGCGACGTGCTGCGCCGCCGCATCGCCAGGCTGCCCGGCCCCGCCCAGCAGATCCTCCTGCAGGCCGCCGTGATCGGCCGCGACGTGGACGTGGACGTGCTGGTCGACGTCGCGGGGGACGAGGACGCCGTGGTGGAGGCGGTGGAGGCGGCGCTGCTCGCCGGGCTGGTCACCGAGCCGGGGCCCGGACGGCTCCGCTTCGACCACGACCTGGTCAGGGACACGCTCTACTCCGACGCCTCGCGGCTGCGCCGGGCCAGGCTGCACGCCGCCGTCGCCGCGGCGATCGAGCGGCGCAACCCGTCGGACGTGGCCGCGCTCGCCCACCATTACGACGCGGCGGGCACCGCGGAGACCGCCGCCAAGGCCGTGCACTACGCCGGGCTCGCCGCCGAGCAGGCCGAGCGCCGGTTCGCCCACCGCGAGGCGGCGGCGCTGTGGGAGCGGGCCATCGCCGCCTTCGACCGGTCCGCCTCGGCCCAGGGGCGGCTGTCGGCCCAGGAGCAGACCCGCGAGCGGTTGCAGCTGATGCTGCGGCTGATCACCGCCCTCGGGCTGTGCGGCGACATGGCCGCCGCCCGCAAGCAGCGGCGCGCGGCGATGGACGCCGCCCTGCCGCTGGGCGACATGGAGCTGACCGCCCGGGTGGCCGCCTCGCTCGCCGTGCCGCACAAGGGCCTGGCCCGCGACTTCACCCGGACCGCCTGGGAGATCGTGGACGTCACCGAGCGGGCGCTCATCGAGCTGCCCGCCGAGGAGCAGGCGCTGCGGGCGAGCCTGCTGGCCACGCTCGCGCTGGAACTGGAGGGCTCGGACACCGGGCGCGGCCGGGGCCAGCAGGCGTCGCTCGAAGCCGAGGAGCTGGCCCGGCTCAGCGGCGACCCGACCCTGCTCGCCGTGGCGCTCAGCGGGCGGCTGCGCCAGTCGTACGGGATCCCGGCGGTCGGTGAGCGGGAGGCGATCGGGCGGGAGCTGCTCGACGTCGGCGAGGCGTCCGGGCAGGTGGCCGTGCAGGTGCTCGCGCACCTCGTGCTGATGGAGTGCGCGGCGGCCAGGGGCGACTTCGCCGCCGCCGACGCCGAGGTGGAGGTGGCCGTACGGCTGGCCAGGCAGTACGACCTGCCCGCGCCGGCCGCCGTCGGCGCGTGGTACGCGGGACAGCGGCGGATGATCGCCGGCGACTACGCGGGCGCCGAGCGGGCCTACCGTGACGCCGCCCGGCTGACCGCCAGGGCCGGCATGCTCGAAGGCCGCCAGGACCTGCCGCTGATCACGTCGTTCTGCCTGCACCTGGTGGACGGCCGGGCCGCGGAGATGGTCGAGCCGCTGTCGGAGGCGCACCAGCGCGGCGCCAAGTGGACGCTCGACGCCTACGCGCTGGCCCTGGCCTCGGCCGGGCACGAGCGCGACGCGCGGGCGGTGGCCGCCGTGCGCACGCCCGTCCGGCCGGACTTCCTCTACGAGCTGGCGATGACCTGGCGGGCCCTGACCGGGATGCTGCTGGAGGACCGGATGCGGATGCAGGAGTCCTACGACACCCTGACGCCGTTCTCCGACCGGATCGCCGGGGCGGGCACCGGGGTCGTCGCCCTGTGGCCGGTCGCGCTGACGCTCGGCGACCTGGCCATCAGGCTCGGCCAGCCGGACGCCTCGAAGGCGCACTATGAGAAGGCGCTGGCCGTCGCCGAGCGGGTGGGCGTGCCGCGCTGGGTGGAGGCGGCCAGGCGGGCGATGGGCCTGCCGTCCTAGCAACTTATCCGGAACCGTTCGCTGCGCACCGGCTTGCCGCCCCGCACGGTCAGCTCCACGCGGTACCAGCCGGGGTTGCCCACCACGTCGGGCCGCCACTCGGTGGTCATCGCCGGGCCGGTGAACCCGGAGGAGGAGGACAGGTAGGTCCGCCAGGTCTTCTTGACGTGGCTCCAGCGTTGCAGCCGCCAGCCGTACAGGACGACCTGGTCGGGGGCGGGGTTGCGGACGACGCCGCGCGCCCTCAGCCGCTTCTCGCAGGGGGCGAGGGAGCGCTGGCTCACGGTGACGACGCCGGCCCGCGGGACGAGGGCGGTGGTGACCGGCACGGCCCGCGCGGACAGCGTGACCGTCCGCGTCCCGGCGCCGGTCGCGGGCGCGCCGCCGTTCGCCGCCCCGACTCCCACGTAGGCGCCGGCGAAGGCCAGCGTGGCCACCAGCAGTTTGACCGCGGTCGCCGTACCGCTCGCCACCACGGGGACCACGCCGTTCCGCCTGCTCATCGCCCACTCCCCTGCTCGTTCACCCTCAGGTGTACGCCGGGCGGCTTGACCTCGACTTGACGGCTGCTTGCAGGTCCGTGGCGCGGGGACGCGTGTCGCAAGTTAGGCTTGCCTAATATCGCCCCACAGGGCATGAACGCTATGACAGCAGGTGATGTTCGGACATGCGGCTCCAGACGCTGGACCTCGCCGGCGCGCCGGACTCTCCCTTCGGCCTGCCCCTGTGGCTCGTCATCGCCGGAGGGGCGATCCTGCTCTTCGGCGCCTTCCAGGTCTACTACTGGGTGGGCCGCCGCCTGGGCGCCGGGCTCTACGCCTCGCGCGCCGGCCGGCGGATCGGCCGCGAGCGCATCCTCAGGGTGGAGGGCGTCGTGCGCAGGTGGGGGGCGCTCGCCGTCTACGGCTGCTTCTGGGTGCCCGTGCTGCGGCACACCCTGCCGTGGGTGGCCGGGGTGCTGAAGGTGTCCTACCCGTGGTACGTGGTGGCCAGCGCACTCGGCTGCGCGACCTGGGTGCCGGTGACGATGCTCGGGCTCTACGCGGTCGTCTGGGGCTGGCTGGGCCTGGCCGCCGCCTCCCCGCTCACCGCGGTCGCGGTCGCCGTCGCGGTCGCCGCGCTGATCGCCTTCGCCGTGATCCGCCGCCGGCGCCGCCGCGAGCGCGCGAAGGCGCCCTCCGACACCTACGCCTCCGTCTGAGGGCACCGGCCCCGGCCGACACCTACGCCCCCGTGTGAGGGCACCGGCCCCGGCCGACACCTACGCCCCCGTGTGAGGGCACCTGCCCCGGCCGGTTCCGCGCGCGCCACGCTGCCCGGCCGCGGCCGGCAAATGCCGAGGTCCGCGGCGGGGGCCGTGTCACGATGGCTCCCATGCTGATCAAAGGCTCTCTTTGGTGCGCCGCCGTACTCGCCGTCGCCGTCGCCTCGCCCGCCCAGGCCGCGTCCGCACCGGCCGCCGCGCCCGTCAGGGAGCCGGCGGCGAGCGCCCCGCCCGCCGTGCCCGGCCGGGCCGCCTACCTGATCGACGCGACGACGGGCACCGTGCACCACGCCAAGAGCGCCACCCGCAGGCTGCCGGTGGCCAGCCTCACCAAGGTCATGACCGCCTACGTCGTGCTCGCCGAGGCCGGCGACCTCGGCGATACCGTCACCGTGACGACCGGAGACGTACGGCACGCCGCCGCGAACGGCGCGACGCACGCCGCGCTGCGCGCCGGGGAGCGGCTGACCACCAGGGACCTGCTCTACGCCCTGATGCTCCCCTCGGGCGCCGACGCCGCGCACGCCCTGGCCCGCCGGTACGGGCCGGGCACCACCCGCTTCGTCGCCAAGATGAACACCGCCGCCCGCTCCCTGGGCCTGGCGAACACCCGCTACACCAACCCGGACGGCCTGTCCGTGCCGAGCGGCGGCTACTCCACCGCCAAGGACCAGGTACGGCTGGCGTTCGCGGCCCTCGGCGACCCGACCCTGCGGCAGATCTCCACCACCGGGCGGCACGCGGTGCCGCGGACAGCCGTCCATCACGCGCACACCTGGCACAACACCAACAAACTGCTGGGCGCGGCCCCGGGGGCGATCGGCGTCAAGACCGGTTACACCCGGGCCGCCGGCTACTGCCTGCTCTAT
The DNA here is from genome assembly GCF_030268685.1 of Microtetraspora sp. NBRC 13810. Classification (GTDB taxonomy): domain Bacteria; phylum Actinomycetota; class Actinomycetes; order Streptosporangiales; family Streptosporangiaceae; genus BSRQ01. Next base: position 81,296 of record NZ_BSRQ01000027.1, on the reverse strand, counting down.
GCGGCCGAGCGGGAGGAGCACCTGCTGATCGGCGTCATCCTCGGCGACACCCAGGCCGACCGGCGCTTCGAGACCGCCGAGCGGCTGCTGGAGTGGACCGACGCCACCGCGCCCTGACCCGGTCGTCACCCGCCCGCCGCGGCCGTCCCCGCGGCCATCCCTGCGGCCATCCCTGCGGCCGTCCCCGAAGCCGGACGCGTGGGGGTGTCCGGGGTGGGGGGCGTCGCGCGCACCCGGGCGCGGGCGCGCCGCCTGGCCGCGTCGCCGCGCCGGCAACCCCGAGCTGGTGACCTGGACCATCGCAGGCCTCGGCGGCTGGCTGGCTGGACGGTGCCGCTGCTGGCCGTCGAGCTGTGGCTGGACTGCACGTCGTCTTCGCCGCCATCGCGATGATCACGTGTTTCATGCAGGTGTGGCCGTGGTTCCGGCAGCGGTACCCCGTCGTCCACCGGTACACCGGCCGGGTCTACGTCGTCGCGGGCGTGCTTCCCGCCGGGCTGAGCGGGCTGGTCATCGGGGCGCTCACGCCGTTCGGACCGATCATCGCGGTGAGCAAACGTGATGCTGGCGCTGCTGTGGCTCGGCAGCACCGCGGCGGGCTACCGGATGGCCAGGCGGCGGCGGTTCGCCGAGCACCGGCGCTGGATGCTGCGCAGCTTCGCCCTGACCTTCTCCATCATCACCAACCGGATCTGGGGCATGATCGTCGTCCTCACCCTCGGCCCGTCGCTGGAGGCCGCCGCCCAGACAGCCGGCTGCTCACCGAGCTGATCAAGCCGGACCGCTTCCCCGCCCTGGCCGAGGTCGTCCGAGCGGGCGTCTTCGCCGAACGCCCCCACCGCGCCCCCGCTCCACACCCCGGCGATCCCGAGACCGGCCCCGACGCGGAGGGCGGCACGGAGGGCGGCGAGGAGCCGGATCTGCGGGTGAACGCCGACTTCGCGTTCGGGCTGGAGAGGCTGCTCGACGGGGTCGAGGTGTTCGCGAACGAAGCGACGAGATACCCCATGTCCGACGAATCCACCCATCCCACGATTTAATGCGAAATATAATTCCCGACGGTTAAATCCATTTATCTCGGACGGGATTATCGCACTCTTGGAGAATGCTTTACTGAAGGGCGGCTACGGGTAATCTTTTCGGCATGCAGCCGTTCACACTGCCCGACTTTTACACGCCTTATCCCGCCAGGCTCAATCCCCATCTGGAGCCCACCCGCGAGCACAGCGCGGCCTGGGCCAGGCGGATGGGCATGCTCGACGCGCCCCGGCCCGGCGGCGGCCTGATCTGGGACGACGCCGAGCTGGCCCGGATGGACTACGCGCTGATGTGCGCCTACACCCATCCCGACTGCGACGGCCCCACCCTGGATCTGATCACCGACTGGTACGTGTGGGTCTTCTTCTTCGACGACCAGTTCCTGGAGCTGTTCAAGCATTCCCGCGATCTGACCGGGGCAAAGGCGTACATCGACCGCCTGGAGCGGTTCATGACCCTCGACGGCGAGACGCCCCCCGAGCCGCAGAACGCCGCGGAGGCCGGTTTGAAGGACCTGTGGGAGCGCACCGTGCCGGCGATGTCGGACGACTGGCGGCGGCGCTTCATCACCAGCACCCACAACCTGATGGTCGAGTCGATGTGGGAGCTGGACAACATCGACCTCGGCAGGATCGCCAACCCGATCGAATACATGCAGATGCGGCGGCGGGTCGGCGGCGCCCCCTGGTCGGCCAACCTCGTGGAGTACGCCTCGGCCGCGGAGATCCCCGACCGGTTCGCGCACGCCAGGCCGATGCGGGTCCTCGCGGACACCTTCTCCGACGCGGTGCACCTGCGCAACGACCTGTTCTCCTACGAGCGCGAGGTGCGCCAGGAGGGCGAAAACTCCAACGCCGTGCTGGTCTTCGAGCGGTTCCTCGACTGCCCGACCCAGGAGGCCGCCGAGCTCGTCAACGACCTGCTGACGTCCCGGTTGCAGCAGTTCGAGAACACCGCGCTCACCGAGGTGCCCGCGATGCTGGCCGAGGGCGGCGCGACCCCGGCGGAGCAGCTGGCGGTCGCCGCCTACGCCAAGGGCCTGCAGGACTGGCAGGCGGGCGGCCACGAGTGGCACGCCAGGTCGAGCCGGTACATGAACGACGGCCTCGTCACCGACTCCGCCTTCGTACTGGGCGGGCCGACCGGTCTCGGCGTCTCGGCGATCACCCCCGGCCGGCTGGGCCTGCGGCGCAGGCTCGCACAGCACTCCCACACGCCGCACCGGCCGGTGGGCCACCTGGCGGTGCCCGACCTCTACATGCCCTTCCCGATCAAGCGGATCAGCCCGCATCTGGACGCCTCGCGGCGGCACGCGGTCGGCTGGGCGCGCGAGATGGGCATGTTCGACTCGGTGCCCGGGGTGGAGGCCGGAGGGGTGTGGGACGAGCGTCGTTTCACCGGATTCGACTTCCCCTACTGCGCGGCGCTCATCCATCCCGACGCCGGCCCCGAGCAGCTCGACCTCTCCTCCGACTGGCTGTGCTGGGGCACCTACGGCGACGACTATTTCCCGCTGGTGTTCGGCAGGACCCGCAACCTGGCGGCGGCCAAGCTCTGCAACGAGCGGCTCTCCCTGTTCATGCCGCTCGACGCCGGCGCCACCCCGCCGCCCGCCAACCCCCTGGAGCGGGGGCTGGCCGACCTGTGGCGGCGCACCGCCGGCCCGATGCCCGAGCCCTACCGGCGGGAGTTCCGCACGGCGGTGGAGGACATGACCTCCGCCTGGGTGTGGGAGCTGGCCAACGAGGCGCAGCAGCGCATCCCCGACCCGATCGACTACGTCGAGATGCGCCGCAGGACCTTCGGCTCCGACATGACGAAGAGCCTGGCCAGGCTCGCGCACGCCGACCTGGTCCCGCCGGAGGTCTACCAGCACCGGGTCATGCACGAGCTGGACACCGCCGCCCAGGACTACGCCACCTTCACCAACGACCTGTTCTCCTACCAGAAGGAGATCGAGTTCGAGGGCGAGCTGCACAACATCGTCCTGGTGGTGGAGAAGTTCCTGGGCGTGGACCGCTGGCAGGCCAGAGACGTCGTGGCCCGGCTGATGGAGGCCCGGATGCGGCAGTTCGAGCACATCGCCACCCGGGACATGCCGGCGATGTTCGAGGAGTGCGAGCTGGACGAGGAGACCCGCGCCATCCTCACCCGCCACGCCGACAGCCTCAAGGAGTGGATGGCCGGCATCCTGGAGTGGCACCGCAAGTGCGCGCGGTACACCGAGGCGGAGCTCCACCGGGTCAGCGGGGTGGCCGCGCCGCCGACCGTGTTCCTCCGGCCCGCCGGTCTCGGCACCTCCGCCGCCCGGCTCGCGGTGCCGGCGACCAGGACGCAGCACCGCTGACCGCGTACGGCCGGCGCGCCCTCCGGGGGATCTCGGAGGGCCGCCGGTCGCGCCTGCCGATAGATTCGGACGCAGGAGGCATCGCCCGGGCGGTCCCGTCCCTGGGTCATCCGGTCATGCCTGGTCAGGAAGGTGATCAGCATGCCGACCCGCACCCGTGAGATCCACTTGGCCGCCCGGCCGCACGGCGAGCCCACCGAGTCCGACTTCCGCATGGTCACCACGGAGCTGCCCGACCCCGGGCCGGGCGAGGTCCTGGTGCGCAACCTGGTCATGTCCGTCGATCCGTACATGCGGGGCCGGATGAACGATCGGCCGTCCTACGCTCCGCCGTGGCAGGTCGGCGAGCCGGCGCGCGGCGGCGCGGTCGGCGAGGTGCTGGCCGGCGACGGGCTACCGGCCGGCACGCTGGTGCTGCACGACGCCGGCTGGCGGGAGCACGCGCTGCTCCGCGTCGGCGAGGTGCGGCAGGTGGAGCCGGTGGCCGGCGTGCCGGCGTCGTACTATCTCGGCGCGCTCGGCATGCCCGGTCTGACCGCCTACGCGGGGCTCTTCCACATCGCGCGGCTCCAGCCGGGCGACACGGTCTTCGTGTCCGGCGCGGCGGGCGCCGTCGGCGGCATCGTGGGGCAGCTCGCCCGGCTGCGCGGCGCCAAGCGGGTGATCGGCAGCGCGGGATCGGCGGAGAAGGTCCGGTTCGTGACCGAGACGCTCGGCTTCGACGCCGCCTTCGACTACCACGACGGCCCGATCGCGGAGCTGCTGAAGGCCGCGGCCCCCGAGGGCATCGACGTCTACTTCGACAACGTGGGCGGCGAGCACCTGGAGGCGGCCATCGCCACGATGAACGTGCACGGCAGGATCGCGCTGTGCGGCTCGATCTCCGGCTACAACGCGACCGGCCGGCCGTACGGCGTGACCAACCTCGGCCTGGCGGTCGGCCGGCGGCTGTCGCTCACCGGTTTCCTGGTCAGCGACCACGAGAACCTCCGCCCGGAGTTCGCCCGCGAGGTCGGCGCCTGGGTGCGCTCCGGCGAGATCAAGGTCACGGAGACCTCCGTGGACGGCCTCGACAACGCCGTCTCCGCCTTCATCGGCATGCTCAACGGCCGGAACACCGGAAAAATGATCGTCCGCCTCACCTGAGGGTCAGCGCAGGAGGGTGTGGCAGGCGATGGCGGCGGCGGCCACGACGTTGAGGGAGTCGACGCCGAGGTCCATCGCCGTGCCGCTCATGGGGATGCACACCTGCTCGTCGGCCTCGTGCAGCCAGCGGGAGGACAGGCCGTCGCCCTCGGAGCCGAGCAGCAGGGCGGCACGGTCGCGCAGGGCGACCTTGTCCATCGGGACGGCCGACTGGGCCGGGGTGAGGGCGAGGGTCTGGTAGCCGGCGGCGCGCAGGTCGGCGAGCCCGTCGTGCCAGTCGGTCATCCGGGCGTAGGGGACCGCGAAGACCGCGCCCATCGAGACCTTGACCGACCGCCGGTAGAGCGGGTCGGCGCAGCGCGGGGACAGGATGACCGCGTCCACGCCGAGCGCGGCGGCGCAGCGGAAGATCGCGCCCACGTTGCCGTGGTCGACCAGATCCTCCAGGACGAGGACGCGCCGGCGGGCGCCGGCGGCCAGCAGGCCGGGGACGGCCGGGAGGGGCAGCCGTTCCAGCGAGGCGAGGGCGCCCCTGTGCACCTGGAAGCCCGCCACCCCCTGCATCACCTCGTCGGTCACGACGTAGACGGTGACCCCGTCGAGCAGGTCGCCGAGGGCATCGAGCCACTTGGCCGTGGTCAGCACGGAGCGGACCGGGTGCCCGACGCCGATCGCGCGGCGGATCACCTTCTCCCCCTCGGCGATGAACAGCCCCCGCTCCGCCTCCAGGCTTTTGCGCAGCTCCACGTCTCGCAACCGGGTGTAGTCGGCGAGTCGGGGATCGGCGGCGTCGGTGACCTCCACAAGGTTGGGCATCTCCGCATAATCCCATGTCGGCGGCCGGGTGAGGGAATGGCTGAGGAGTTGCCCGAGCTTTGCGCGATAAGGGCGGAAGTAACGCTAGGTGCTGGGTAAGGTACATAGCGCTGTCGACGGCCGGGGCGGGGGGCGGAGGTCAAGGTGCCTGACCAGCGTGTTCAACCGCGCCCGGCCGCGTCAGCAGGCAGGTGTCACACCGTGCCGGCCGCGCCGGAGACGGCGTTCGTGCCGGTGGCCGACTGGTTGCGCGACGCGCGCCGGGCAAGGCGTCTCTCGGTGCTCACCCTCGGCTGGCTCGGCGCCGAAAGCGGGCTCGCGCTCGTCGCCGGGCTGGAGGCCGACTCGGTGGCGCTGATCGGCTGGGGACTGTCGTCCCTGGTGGAGGCGCTGGCCAGCCTGATCGTGGTGTGGCGGTTCACCGGTGCGCGCACGTTCTCCGCGCACGCGGAGCGTACGGCGTCGCGGGCGGTGGCGGTGAGCTTCTGGCTGCTGGCGCCCTATCTCGTGCTGCACGTGGGGCACGAGCTGGACGCCGGCCACCGGGCCGACCCCACCGTCCTCGGCATGGTGGTGACGACGATCAGCTTGATCAGCATGCCGGCGCTCGGCCTGGCGAAACGCCGGCTCGGCGCCCGGCTGGGCTCCCCGTCCACCTCGGGCGAGGGCACCCAGAACCTGCTGTGCGCGGCGGTCGCCGGGGCCGTGCTGCTCGGCCTCGGACTCAACGCGCTCGGCTGGTGGTGGACGGACCCGCTGGTCGCGCTCGCGCTGGCGGCCGTGGCGGCCCGCGAAGGCGTGCGCGCCTGGCACGGACACACCTGCTGCCACTGAGACTCCGCACCCGGCCACCGAGGTGGCGAACCCGGCGGCTGAGGTGGCGGGCCCGGTCGCCGGGGTTCCAGGCCGGGGCGCGCCCGCCCGCCGTACGGGTGGCCGGCGGCCAGGGTGAGCAGGGCGACGGGCAGCCCGCGCGCCGACAGGGCGCGCACCAGCCCTCCGCCCGAGCCGGGCGTGATCAGCACCCGGTACGCACGACGGGCCACCGCCACCTCGTGCACGCTGCCGGACTCCCTCAGCACCGCCCTGATCTCCGCCTCGCACCGGGCGAGGCCCGCCAGATCGATCAGCGCCAGGTCCCGCCCCGTGACCCGTCTGGACAACACCGGTGGCTCCGCCGTGGCGGGCGCCGTCTCAACATCGATGACCGCCGGCATGGTCATGCCCCTCGACAACCTCGTCCCCGTTACGCGACATATCGCGTTGTTTCAACACCCTATCCGGCCGATGCGGACTGTCAAGATGTATCGCGAAATATCGGTACCTGAGGCATGACCCTGCACTCGCAGCGAGTAATCGCTGCACCATAAGGTATGTTTTGTCGCAGAAGTAACCCCTGTATCGTTCCGTAAACATTGCGGCCTGTCTCCCGATAGGGTGACCAACCCCGCGTCACCGGACCGAGCATCAAAGAGGACAACGTGGGCGGACGCCACCGGACAGACGAACCCGAGGACGGCTATGGCCAGTACCCTCCGCCGCGTACGCGCCGCAGGCGCGCGGGGCGCGGCACGGTGCTCGCCCCGCTCGCCGGAGCGGTGGCGCTGGCCGTGCTGCTGGGCGTCGCGGCCTTTGTGATCGTCAACCGCGACCACGGCTGCACGGGTGAGGAACTGGCGGTGCGGGTGACCGCGTCACCCGACATCCAGCCGGTGCTGTCCACGATCGCCGACGACTACAACAAGGCCGGCCGCACGGTTGACGGGCGGTGCGTGACGGTGACGGTGAAGCAGCGGCCGTCGGCCACCATGGCCGCCGCGCTCGGCTCCGCCACCTCCACGTCCGCCGTGGAGACGACCGACGTGTGGGTGCCCGACTCCAGCCTCTGGCTCGGCGAGCTGAAGTCGAAGGGGGCCGAACTCCCGGCGGCGAGCGCGTCGGCCGCCCGGTCGCCCATCGTGCTGGTCACCTCCAGCGCGGTCGCGCCCGACCTCCAGGCGTCGCTCGGCAAGGTGAGCTGGAGCAGCCTGGTGTCCGCCGCGAACGTCGCCGACCCGGACGGCCTGGCCAAGAAGGTGCGCGTCCTCGCGCTCGACCCGGTGCAGAACGCCGCCGGGCTCGGCGCGATGCTCGCCGCCTCCGGCGTGCTCAGCGCGCAGGGCCAGGAGGACCAGCTCGTCGGGGCGCTCAAGCAGCTCTCCCAGTCGGTCGCCCGCACGCCCGAGGCCCTGCTGTCCAGCCTGGCCGTGAAGTCGGGGCGGGCGCCGATCGGGGTCGCCTCCGAGCAGGCCGTGTGGTCGTTCAACGCGGGCAAGTCCGGCGGTCCCGCCGTACCGCTGTACCCCGCCGAGGGCACGATCAGCCTGGACTACCCCGTGGTGGTCACCACGAAGGACCCCGCGGTGAGCGAGGCCGCCCAGGCGTTCGTCAAGGAGCTGTCCGGGGAGACGGCCCAGTCGGCCATCCGGGCGCAGGGGTTCCGGACCCCGGACGGCAAGGGCGGCGACGTCCTCAACACCGACGGCGGCTTCTCCGCCGCCGCCCCGCGGGCGCTCCCCGTGCCCGGCGCCGAGGCCGTCGCGTCGATGGCCCAGTCGTGGTCGCGGCTCAACCTGGGCACCCGGCTGCTCGCCCTGTTCGACGTCTCCGGCACCATGGCCCTCCCGGTGCCCGGCGCCGGCATGAGCCGCATGCAGGCCATCTCCAAGATCGCGCTTGAAGGCTTCCGGCTCTTCCCCGCCGACAGCGAGATCGGCGCCTGGGAGTTCTCCACGCATCTCGACGGGCGCGGCGTGGACTACCGGGAGATGGTCCCGGTCGGCCCCATCACCGAGAACGTCGACGGCACCCTGCGCAAGGACCTCCTCACCAACCGGCTGGCCACCATCAAGGCCAAGCCCACCGGCGACACCGGCCTCAACGACACACTCGCCGCCGCCTACGAGCGGATGAGCGAGGAATACCAGCCCGACAAGATCAACACCATCCTCGTCCTCACCGACGGCGCCGGGAACGACGACCCCGACGGCGGCATCTCCAACAGCGAGATCCTGCGCCGCCTCAAGACGCAGTACGACCCCGCCAAGCCGGTCAGCATCCTCATCATCGCCTTCGGCCCCGACGCCCCCAAGGGCAAGCGCAGCATGGAAGCCCTCGCCAAGGCCACCGGCGGCGAACTCTTCATCGCCAAGGACGTCCTGGAAGTCCGCAAGTTCTTCCTGGAAGGCATGAAACGCCGCCTCTGCGCCCCCCACTGCGACGGCTGACCCCATTCCTCGGCCCGCCCGCAACACCCGTCACCCGGCGGGCCACCCCCAGCCAAGACAACCCCCACCGCCGTCCCCCCACCGCACCCCTGAGCGCCGCCCACAACGCCGCCCACCACCGCACCTCCCACCACCGCCGCGGCGCCCCGGAAAAAACCGACACAACTCACAGGCAGCACGACGGACAGCGGCAGGCGACGCCCAACACGGCAGCCACCACACGACAGTGCACGACGGACAGCACAACACGACGCCCAACGCGCGGTCGCCGTACGACGGCGCACGACGTGACAGCACAACACGACACTCAACGCGGCGGCCACCGTACGACGGCGCACGACGTGACAGCACAACACGACACTCAACGCGGCGGCCACCGTACGACGGCGCACGACGTGACAGCACAACACGACACTCAACGCGGCGGCCACCGTACGACGGCGCACGGCGCTGTGCGCGGTGCACGGTACGACAGCCGTCGACAGGCAGACAAAGATTAAGACGCCGCCCGACACCCACTCACCGCCGACTTCCACACCGACCCTCCAGTGACCCCACCTCCACCGCCCCCCGAAGCGCCGCCGCGGCGGCAGGAGGTACGGCGGCACCCGGCGCTCCAGACGGCGCCCAGCGCGGCAACGCGCGGTGCGATGGTGCGCAGTGCGCGGTACGGCGGCGCGCGGTACGAAGGTGCGCGATGGCACGCGGTACGGCGGTACGCGGTGCGAAGGTGCGCGGTGCGCGACGTGCGGTGCGTGGTGCCGGTGCGGCAGCGGCTGCCGGTGCCGCGACCAAGATCCAAAAGGGGCACATGCGCCTGTCAGAAGTGTGCATCAGGCGCAGGAGTTTCTTGCGTCACAATGATCTCTGAGATCACTGTTTGCGCAGGTCATGCCCAGTGGTTATGGGAGGCAAGAGAGCTTTCCCGATAAGTCAACCTTTGCCGGACAGGTCGCGTCATACGCGTGTGGGGCCTGGCGCGGGCAGGTGATGCCGCTCCCGCGAACGTGCCCGTCCTGCGGGGAGGAAGATCTGTGCCCGAATGGCCGACCGCCGGCCGCGTCGACGACCATGAGCTGGTCGAGGCGCTGCTACGAGCGGACGTACACGCGTCCGCGAGCCTCTACGACTCCTATGCCGAACGACTTTACGACTACGCCTGCTCGCTGCTCCGGGAACGGGAGACGGCGGCCGAGGCCGTACACGACGCCCTCGTCGGGGCGCACGGCAGCGTGCACCGGCTCGCCGACACCGGCCGGCTGCGTCCGTGGCTCTACGCATTGACCCGGTTCCAGTGTTCGGCCGGGGGACGTGACGGCGCGCGGGGCGCGACCCGGCACGACGGCGGGCGCCGGGCCCGGCACGACGCCGTACAAGCTCCCGAATGGGAGGACGACACGCCGAGTGTGGGACGGCATGGGGCCGTGCCGGAGGACCGGCGGGGTGCCGGGCAGCAGGGTGACAGGTGGGTGGCCGGGTGGCAGGGGGATGTGCTGGGGGCTCCGGTGGGGGCCTGGGCGGCCGAGCCGGCGACGGAGGATGGCGGTGATCCCGAGCTGGTGGGAATGGTGGGGGACGTCCTCGCCGAGCTGAACCAGGACGAACGGGAGGTCCTGGAGCTGTCGTTGCGGCACGAGCTGGCCTTCGCGGAGGTGGGCGCCGTTCTAGGCATCAGTTCGCGGCAGGCGGTGGCGCGGCTCAAGCGGGTACGCGACCAGTTGGAGAACGCGGGCGCCGCCGTACTGCTGGCGAGGACGGGCCGGGCGCACTGCCCCGACCTGTCGGCGATGGTCGACTCGTGGGAGGGGCCGCTCACGCCGATGCTGCGGCGGCGGCTGGCCGGGCACATCAGCGGCTGTGAGGTGTGCACGGAGGGCAAGCACCGGCGGGTCACGGCCGAGCGGCTGCTGGACCTGGTGCCGATGGAGTTCCCGCCGCTGTCGATGCGCCGCCGTACGATCGACGCCTGCGCCGCCCCGGAGCGCGAGGACACCCGTGCCCTGCTCGCGGAGCTCGCCGGCCACATGGACAAGGAGGGCTTCCCGCGCGCGAAGGGCAGGCGGCAGAAGCGCGGCATGCGATCCGCCCGCCGGAGCCGCCGCGCCGCCGACCCCGCCCCCCGCCGCGCCACCCCGGCCCCCGCCCCCCACCCCGACCCCCATCCCGCCCTCGATCCCGACCCCGGCCCGCCATGGGACGACACGGATACGCCCGGCCACGGGACCTACGGCGTCGAGGAGACGTCATGGGGCGGCACGGGTACGCCGGGGCGTGGAACGCACGCCGGATGGGAGGCCGCGGAGAGCGGCGTCGCGGAGACGTCATGGGGTGGCACCGGTACGCCCGAGCGTGGAACGCACGCCGGGTGGGAGGTCGCGGAGAGCCGGGAGGGAACGGCATGGGGTCACGCGGACACCCCGGAGGTGGCGGCGTGGGACGACGCGGCGGCGCATCGGCACGGGGACTCCGGCGCGGAGGCGGTGTGGGGCGAGGCGGAAGTGCTCCAGACCGGAGGCCGGGACGGGGGTGTGGGGCAGACCGCGGTGTGGCGTGACGCGACGGATCACGCGGCACAGGACGACGGCCCTGTGGAGGTGTCCGCGTGGGGGGACGCGGGGCGCGGGCCGCGGGAAGGAGCGGGCCGAGGTGCCTGGAACGAGGGGCAGACAGCCGGGCGAGTTGGCTGGGATGAACGGGAAACGGCTGGACGCACCGGGCGAAACGGCTGGGATGAAAGGGGAACGGCCGGGCGGGATGGCTGGGACGACGGGGAAGCGGCCGGGCGAGTTGGCTGGGATGAAGGCGAAACGGCCGGGCGGGATGACGGGGAAACGGCTCGGCGGAGTCGGAGGGGTGGGGACAGGAGGGGGCGGCGGCGGTCGCGGCGGATGGCGCCGGTGGTGATGGCGGCTGTGGGGCTGCTCGCCGCGACCGGGGCGGTGGTCCTGCTGAACGGCGGCCAGCCGGGCAGGGCGGACAACGCGCAGGCGGCGCCGGAGGTCTTCCTTGAGAAGCCCACCCCGACCCCGGACGAGGAAGTGATCCCCGAGGGCGTCGCCGAGGAGGAGACCCCCGGCGAGGACGCCCCGCAGGAGGAGCCGTCCGCCATCCGCACACCGGGCTCCGCCACGTCGGCCCCGCCCCGCACTCCGGTGGCGGCTCCCCGCGCGCCGGCCAGGCCGACCGGGTCGCGCCCGGCCCCCCGGAGGCCGTCGGCGACCGCGCCCGTGGTACGGCTGGCCGCGTCCTGCCCGGGAGCCCTGGGCGACGCGGGCGCCGGGCAGATCACGCTGACCGCGCACGGCAGGACCCTGTCGTGGACGGCGTCGACGACCGGCGGGCTGAGCCTGCAGCCACGACAGGGGCGGATCAAGGCGGGGGCGACGGCCAGGATATGGGTCACCGTCCCGGATCCGGGCGAGGCGGGCAGTGGCGCGGTCGCGTTCAGCTCGGCGGGCGGCGGCCCGCGCTGCGCGATCTCCTGGAGCGGTCAGGGCTTCGACCCGGACGACCAGTCCGAGCCTCCGGCGGACCCGCCGACCTCCCACGAGCCCGGCCCGGCGGGCACCCCGCCCGGGACGGGCGGCTCCCCGTCCAACGAACCCGACACAACCGCCTGACCTGGGAAAACCCCCCATTCCACACAACAAAGAGCTATATGGCTCTACGCGAAGTTTGTGGCGGTTTATCCGATTTGCATGCCCTGTACCGTGTGACCAAAGGCACATAGTGTAAGATCGTTTCCCGCTATGTGAGGGATAACACCACGGCCGGGCTTTGCGATCCGGTAAACCATGTCCTGGCGCAAGGCGTCGCCATTGACGGCAATGCGGCGTGATTGGTCCCATGAATACCGGGCGATCAACGCGCCTTCACCCAGCCAGGAGCCACAATGCGTACGAACCGGAGGGTACTCACGTGGGCAATGACGCTCGCGTGTGTCGCGGGAGCGGTCATCGCCCTCGCCGACATCGACACTCCGCTGCGCCTGGTTTTAACCCCTATGTTCCTTTTGGTGGTTCCGGGTGCCGCAGTCGTGGGACTGTTGCGTGATCGTGACCCACTTGCCGCCCTATCAGTGGGCGCGGCGGCAAGTCTCGTTATAAATGTTCTCCTGGCCGAAGCCATGCTGCTTTTTGGCGCATGGTCCCCCAGGGCGGGCGTTGCGACGATTGCCGTGCTCGGGGGGTTTCTCACCGTGCTGCGCGTTTTGTACCGGGGGAGCGGGGACGCACGGTCCGAACAGGGGGCAGGGGCAAGGTGAACATCACGGTTGTTCGCCCATGGGAGCTCGGCGAGGCCGAGGTCGTTCGCTGGCGTGAGCTGCAGAAGTCATGTCGCTCCCTGGACAACCCTTTCCTGTCGGCGGAGTTCGCGCTGGCCATGAGCCGGCTGCGCGACTACGTCCGGGTCGCGGTGATCGAGGACGGAGGGAAGATCGTCGGGTTCTTCCCCTTCGAGCACCACAGCTTCGGGATCGGCAAGCCGCTCGGGGGCTTCCTCACGACGTGCCACGGGCTGATCTCCGACCCCGAGCTGAAGCTCGACGCCCGCGTGCTGCTGCGCGCGTGCCGGCTCAGTGTCTTCGACTTCGACCACCTGGTCGCCGGCCAGCCGACCTTCGCGCCGTTCGAGACGGATGTCCGCCCCGCGCCGATCATGGACCTCAAGGCGGGCTTCCTCTCCTACATCGAGCAGGTCAGGGCCAACTCCCCGAAGAACCTCAAGACCGTCCGCTACAAGGAGCGCAAGCTCGGGCGGGAGCAGGGCGAGGTCCGGTTCGACTGGGCGTCGCCCGACGCGTCCGCGCTGCGCACGCTGATGGGCTGGAAGTCCGACCAGTACCGCAGGACCGGCCGGGTGGACCGCTTCGCCCAGCCGTGGATCGTCGACCTGCTGGACGCCTGCCACGCCGTCGCCTCCGAAGACTTCTCCGGCGTCCTGACCATGCTCTACGCGGGTGACGTCCCGGTCGCGGGCCACTTCGGCCTGCGTACCGCGACCACCCTCGTCGGCTGGTTCCCCGCCTACGACACCGACTTCGCCCGTTACTCGCCCGGCATCGTGCACCACCTGCTCATGGCGGAGCACGCCGCCAACGCCGGTCTCGTCCAGATCGACATGGGCAAGGGCGACAGGGAGTACAAAGCCTGGTTGCGGACCGGTGACCTGTACGTCGCCGAGGGGAGGATCGCCCGGCCCTCCGCCGCGGCGGCCGTCCACTGGGTCGGCAGGACCCCGGTCAACAAGGCCAAGACCATCGTCACGGACCGGCCGACGCTCTACCGGATGGCGGACCGCGTGCTCAAAGGCTTCGGCCGGGTGCGCACCTCCGTCCAGTCGGACCCGCCAACCGAACCTACGGGAGCGCGATAGCCACCCAGTCCTCACCCTCACCACCGCCAGGACCCTCAGCACCCCTCGCGGATCCGCCATCTCCCGTGGCCGCCGCCTCCGCGAGCCGGGTCCGTCTGGCAGTCAGCGCCGACGACCGATCGCCCGGAAGGACAGTCCTCACATGAGTCCCGAGATCAGCACGCACAACGGCAAGCCTCAGGTGGCCGCCCTGAGGTCCATGCCGCCGTTGGAGCGGTTCACCCCTCTCACCCCCCACGTGGCCATCTCCCCCAGCGTCAGCGTGGTGGTCCCCGCCATGAACGAGGCGGAGAACCTCCCCCACGTCTTCGCCACCCTCCCCCAGTGGATCGACGAGATCGTCCTGGTGGACGGCAACTCCACGGACGACACCGTCGAGGTCGCCCGCCGGCTGCGGCCGAACGTGCGCATCGTGACCCAGACCGGCAAGGGCAAGGGCGACGCCCTCTCGGCGGGCTTCGCCGCCTGCACCGGCGACATCATCGTCATGATCGACGCCGACGGCTCGACCGACGGCCGCGAGATCATCCAGTTCGTCGGCGCCCTGGTCACCGGGGCCGACTTCGTCAAGGGCTCGCGCTACGCCGCCGGCGGCGGCAGCGACGACCTGACCTTCAACCGCCGTTTCGGCAACAAGGTCCTCACCTCGCTGGTGAACACCATCTACGGCACCCGGTACACCGACCTGTGCTACGGCTACAACGCGTTCTGGGCCCGGCACCTGAACGCGCTGGACCTCGACTGCGCGGGCTTCGAGGTCGAGACGCTGATGAACATCCGGGCGGCCAGGGCCGGTCTGCGCATCCAGGAGGTGCCCAGCCACGAGCGCTGCCGGATCCACGGCGAGAGCAACCTGCACGTCGTGCGCGACGGCATCCGCGTGCTGAAGACCATCCTGCGCGAGTGGCGGCGCCACCCGGAGCAGCAGCTTGAGGAGCCCTCCGAGACCCGCGCCGCTGACCGGGGCGTGGCGTAACCCCCACCTTCAGCGACGAACCGTTAGCGAGCAGGCATGAAGTGCAGCGTTGTCATCTGCGTCTACACCGAAGAGCGCTGGGACGACATCCGGGCGGCGGTCGAGTCGGTCGACCGCCAGCGGCGGCCGGCGCATGAGCTCATTCTCGTCGTCGACTACAACCCGGACCTGCACCTGCGGCTGAAGCGGGAGTACCCGCACGCGATCGTGGTGGAGAACTCCCACGAAAAGGGACTCTCCGGTGGCAAGAACACCGGCGCCGCCACGGCGACCGGTGACATCGTGGCGTACCTCGACGACGACGCCGTCGCCGACCCCGGTTGGCTGGAGGCACTGGAGGAGGGCTTCCAGGATCCGGCGGTGGTCGGCGTCGGCGGGCGGACGCACCCGTTGTGGGCGTCCGGCCGCCGGCCGCGGTGGTTCCCGTACGAGTTCGACTGGACCGTCGGCTGCTCCTACCGGGGCATGCCGGTACGGCGGGCGCCGATCCGCAACGTGATGGGGGGCAACGCCGCCTTCCTGCGCGGGGTGATCGGTGACGTCGGCGGGTTCCGCACCGGCATCGGCCGCAGCGTGCAGGGCAAGAAGAGCCGGCCGCTGGGGTGTGAGGAGACGGAGTTCTGCATCCGGCTGGCGCAGTCCAGACCGGGATCGGTCATGCTCTTCGAGCCCGGCGCGGAGATCGGCCACAAGGTGCCCGCCGCCCGCTCGACCTTCGCCTACTTCCGCAGCAGGTGCTACGCGGAAGGGCTGTCCAAGGCGCTGGTGACCGCCAGCGTGGGGGCCGGTGACGGGCTCGCCAGCGAGCGGGCGCACGCGCTGAAGGCGCTGCCGCTCGGCGCGCTGCGCGGCGTCGGCGAGGCCCTCAGGGGGGACGGGTCCGGCCTGGGCCGCGCGGGCGCCATCGTGGTCGGGCTCGCCTGGACCACCTGGGGCTACGTGGTCGGCACCGCGCGACTGAAGCTGGGGAAGTCATGACCCGGGTGCCGATCCTGATGTACCACTCGGTGAGCGAGCGGCCCAACGACGAGACGCGGCCCCTCGCGGTGCGCCCGTCCGACTTCGCCGACCAGCTCGGCTACCTGCGCGACCACGGGTTCACCCCGATCACGTTCGGCGCGCTGGTCACCGCGCTGCACGAGGACGACGGGCGCGACCTGCCCGCCCGGCCGGTCGTGCTGACCTTCGACGACGGCTACGCCGACTTCCACACGGAAGCGCTTCCGCTGCTGGAGAAGGCGGGCGCGCCCGCCACCGTCTTCCTGACCACCGGCTGGCTCGCCGACGCCGGGCAGGACGCCGCGGGCCGCCCGCTCGACACCATGCTGACCTGGTCGCAGGCCGCCGAGGCCGCCTCCTGCGGCGTCGAACTCGGCGGCCACAGCCACAGCCACCCCCAGCTCGACCAGCTCTCCGACGCCGACCTGCGTGAAGAGCTGCGCCGCAACAAGGCCCTCATCGAAGACCGGCTGGGCTTACCCGTGCCCACCATGGCCTACCCGTACGGCTATTCCAGCGCGCGGGTGCGCCGGGAGGTGGCGCGGGCCGGTTACACGGCGGCCTGCGCGGTCGCCAACGATGTCGCCTCCGGCCGCGACGACGTGTTCACGATCCCGAGGCTCACCATCGCCAAGGGCACCACGCTGAGCACCTTCGGCCGCGCGGTGCACGACCGCGCCATCCCCCTGATCTATCTCAAGGAACGCCTGCTGACCAAGGGCTTCGCCGTGGTCCGCAGAACGAGGTACGGCCTGCGCCGGGTGCGCGGACATGTCTAGGACGCCGCCGCGCCAGAGGGAGACCGGCGCGGCGGGCGAAGGGGGAGTCACAGCGATGAGCGCCGGGGTCACCGGGCTGCCCGAAGGCAGGCTGTCGGGACTGGGCAAGAAGGTGATGCGCGACCTGCGCAACCCGCTGTTCCGCAACGGCTACGCGCTGATGGCCAACACCGGCATCACCGCCGTGCTCGGCATGGGTTACTGGCTGCTCGCCGCCCGCCTCTACACGCCGGAGGACTTCGGCCGGGGCCAGGCGCTGATCACGGCCATGCGGCTGTTCGCCTCGCTGACCGCCCTCGGCTTCGTCGGGGCGCTGGCGAGGTTCATCCCGATCGGCGGGCGGCGCACCGGGAGCATCGTACGGCGGGCCTACCTCGTCGCCGGCGCGACCGGGATGACGGCGGCGCTCGGCTTCCTGCTGACGCTGCCGTTGTGGGGCGAGACCTACTCGGGGCTCGGCGGACTCGGCCCCGGCCTGTTCTTCCTGGCCTCGGTACTGGTCTGGTCGGTCTTCACGTTGCAGGACGTGACGCTCGCCGGGCTGCGCAAGGCCACCTGGGTACCGGTCAACAGCATCTGCTTCGGCCTGGTCAAGATGGTCATGCTGATCGCGCTGGCCGGCGCGCTGCCGGAGGACGGGATCTTCGTCTCGTGGATCGTGCCAACGGCCATCGCGCTCATCCCGGTCAACATCCTGATCTTCGGTTTCCTCATCCCCCGGCACACCCGGGAGAGCCCCGTCACGCTGCCGCCGCCGCGGACCAGGGAGATCGGCAGGTTCCTGGCCGGCGACTACCCGGGCACCCTGTCGATCCTGGCGATCGTCTACCTGGTGCCGGTACTCGTGGCGTCACAGGTGGACGAGGCGACGTTCGGCTATTTCGCGATGGCGCACACGCTGGGCTCGATGATCGAGCTGCTCGCGATGAACATGGCCACCTCGCTGACCGTGGAAGGCTCCTTCGACCGGTCCCGGCTCGCCGCCAACGCGCGTAACGCGCTGCGCCGAGCGTTTATGATCATCGCACCGGTGGTCGCCCTCACGGTGATCCTGGCGCCGTTCATCCTGAGCATCTTCGGCGCCGGTTTCGCCGACGAGGGCACCCTGCTGCTGCGCCTGATGGCGCTGGCCGTACTGCCCCGGGTGCTGATCGAGATCTACCTGAGCGCGCTGCGTTCCGGCAGCCAGGCGCGCAGGCTGGCGCTCGTCCAGATCGGCCTGGCGGCGTGCGTGCTCGGCAGTTCGGTCGCGATGTTCCCGTTCTTCGGGGTCGTCGCGGTGGGATACGGGCTACTGTTCAGCGAGCTACTGGTCGCCGCCCTGATCTTCAGCGGTCTGCGCAAGATCCTTGATTTCGGCGCAACACCGTCGCGCGGCGTCGCGGGCGCTCACCGGAAGCCCCATGATGTTCAGCGTGAGGCAACGGACAGGTAAGGACATGACCACGGGGACGACCGACAGCCCGGATGTCGAGGAGACCGAGGCGAGCCACCCTGTGCCCCCGGAGGCCGAGGCGAAGCCCCCCACGAAGCCCGCGCCGGAGCCAGAACCGGAGTCCGAACCGGAGCCAGAACCGGGGTCCGGATCCGGCCCTGCATCCGCGGCTGAGGCCGAGGACGAGTCCGAGCCCGCGTCGGAGGCCGAGCCCGAGCCCGCGGCCGAGTCGGAGGCCGAGGCCGAATCCAAGGCTGAGACCAGGGCCGAGACCAAGGCCGGGCCGAAGCCTGAGTCCGAGGGCAAGCCGAAGGCTGAGTCCGAGGGCGAGTCCAAGGCTGAGTTCGACGAAGAGGAAGACGTCACCTCGACCGCCGTCTTCCCCAAGATCGTCCTGACCGGCCCTCCGCCCGCACGCCCCGCCACCCCGCCGAAACCCCCTGCCTCCGGCACCCCCACGACCGCGCCCGAGCGCCCCGCCGTGCGGGCGGTGGCCGCCCAGCCGGAGCCGGGTGGGCTGCGGGGGCGGGTGGCGGCGCTGGCGGCGAGTGCGCCGTTGTGGGCGCCGCCGGTGCTGACCCTTGAGGGTCTGGTCATGTACGTGCTGGCGATGCGGGTGTCGCCGGGGCCGCTGCGCGGGGTGGACCTCACCCAGATCGACGGGCTCGGCCTGATCTCCGTCCTCCCCGGTGCGGCGTTCGCGGCGATCCTGCTGCTGATCGGCGCGTTCTTCATCACGATCGCGCAGAACACCGACCGCAAGGGCCTGCTGCTCTTCCAGCTCGCCGCGATCACCTTCGCGCTGCACGGCGCCGCGGCGCTGGTGGAGCCCGAGCCGCGGTTCCACACGGCGTGGGTGCACGCCGGGTTCGTGGAGTACATCGCCCGCAGCGGCGAGGCGCTGCCCGGTCTGGACGCCCGGTTCTCCTGGCCGGGGTTCTTCGCGCTGTTCGCCTTCCTGACCCGGGCGGCGGGCCTGCACGACATGGCGCCGGTGCTGCAGTGGACGCCGCTGCTGTCCAACCTGCTCTACCTGGTGCCGTTCGTGCTGGTGCTGCGCCTGGTGGTGGCCACCACGAGGGCGCGGTGGTTCGCGGCGCTGCTGTTCATCCTGGTGCAGTGGATCGGCCAGGACTACTTCTCCCCGCAGGGCTTCACCTTCGCGCTCTACATCGCGTTCGTCGCGATCGTGCTGCGCTGGTTCGGCCGGGTCGAGCCGCGCACCGCGCCGATCCCGGACAGGGGCCTGATCCGCAGGACGCTGGCCCGGCTCGACGGGCTCGTCCCCGGCGAGCTCTCGTACGCCCCCGCGCGCCGCGGCGACCGGGTGATCATGCTGGTCCTGCTGATCGCCCTGTTCGCGGCGGCCACCGCGGCCCACCAGATCACACCGTTCATGATGCTCGGCGCGCTGACCGGTCTCATCCTGCTCCGCCGTACCTCGTTGTCGCTGGCGCTGCCGTTCTTCCTGGGCCTGATCGTGCTGGCGTGGATCAGCTACCAGGCGACGCCGTACTGGTCGGGGAACCTCGACCACATCTTCGGCGGCATCGGGCGGATCTTCGACAACCTGCAGGAGAACACCGGCGACCGGCTCTCGGGCACCGACCCGTCGCACGCGATGGTGCTCCAGGTGCGGCTGGGCATCTGCGCGGTGATCCTGGCGCTGGCCGCGGTCGGGCTGCTGCGCCGGCTCCGGCGCGGGGTGGCCGACCGGGCGGCGCTCATCCTGCTGTGCATCCCGACGCTGGCGCTCGGGCTGCAGAGCTACGGCGGCGAGATCGGGCTGCGGATCTACATGTTCGCCCTGCCCGGGGCGTGCATCCTGGCGGCGTACGCGTTCTTCCCGAACCTCCCGGCGGGCAGCGCGGACACCGGTGAGGAGACCGTGCCGATCCGGCGGCGGAACATCCGGTTCAACCCCCAGCTCACGCGGAAGGTGTCGCTCGCGCTGGCCGCGGTCACCGCGCTGACGCTGTCCATGGCCTTCCTGGTGGCCCGCTACGGCAACGAGAAGTTCGAGCAGGTCACCGAGGGCGAGGTCGCGGCGATGCACTACGTGTACGACCACGCCAAGCCGAACGCCCGGCTGCTCTACCTGGTGCCGATCGCCGGCGAGGAGATCACCCCGACCATCCCGTGGCGTGAGCAGGACATCGAGAAGGTGGACTACAACGAGGTCCTCGTGCACCCGGACCCGGCGAACCTCGCCGACATCCTGACCAGGCTGAGGCTGGACGGCCCGGGCACCTATCTCATCGCGAGCGTGGCCCAGGCGCACTATCTGGAGCTCAACCACGGCTTCCCGGCCGGATGGGGCGAGCGCTTCCGCGCGGCGCTGGACGCGAACAAGGAGATCAAACGGGTCTTCTCCAACGACGACGCCGCGCTCTACTCGCTGCGGAACTACCCGAAGGGGCCGGTCGCGAAGACCGGCGGCAACTACCGGCTGCCCGGCGACCCGGGTACGCCGTGGACCCCGGTGGGCATCGCGGCGCTGGCGGCCACCTGGATCGCGCTGCTCGGCTACGAGATCATGCGGCAGAACGGCGTGGACCAGGCCCGGCGGGCACGGCGGCGGGTGCTCGTCCTCGGCCTGCTCATGTTCGTGGTCGCGGTGGCGGTCATCGTGGAGCGGTTCCTGGTCATCGGGTTCCTCTAGCGGAGCGGCCGGATAGGCACACTCACCTATCGACGGGCCGTACGCCCGGCGGCCGACGAGCCGGTCTCTCCCGGTCCGGCAGGCGGTGGCGAACCGTTTCGCCTCGGTGGTCTCCGGACGGCCCTAGGATTCGATCATGGAATTGACGACGGTGGTCAGTGCGTCCCGGCCCGATCTCGGCCGCCAGGTGGAGGAGGTCTTCTCCGTGGGCTGGCCGGAGTTCATCTTCCACGAGGCCACCGTCAAGCAGTATATGGACCGGGCCGGTGACTTCTTCTCCGCGTTCAACCTGCTCCTCCTGGACGAGAACGACCACATCGCGGCCGGCGGCTGGGGGGTGCCGCTGACCTGGGACGGCACGGTCGCCGGACTGCCCGCCGGGTACACCGACGCCCTGGTCCGGTCGGTCGAGCAGCACGAGCGGGGCACCCGTCCCGACACGTTCGTGCTGATGGCGGCGCAGGTCCGGGAGGGGCTGCAAGGCCGGGGGCTGGCCGCCGAGCTGCTCGACCGGCTGCGCGACCGGGCCCTGACCGAGGGCCTGACCCGGGTGATCGCCCCGGTGCGGCCCACGTTGAAGGCCCGCTATCCGCTGACCGAGATGGCGCGCTTCGCCGGGTGGACCCGTTCCGACGGCACCCCGCTGGACCCTTGGCTGCGCATCCACCACCGGATGGGGGCGCGGATCCTGTGCCCGGCCGAGCGCTCCATGGTGGTACGCGGCACCGTCGCCGAGTGGGAGCAGTGGACGGACATGGCCTTCCCCGACTCCGGCGCCTACGTGGTGCCGGGGGCCCTCGCGCCGGTGCTCATCGACCGGGAGGCCGACACCGGCGAGTACGCGGAGCCGAACGTGTGGATGCGACACGTCTGACGGCGGGTCCGGGGTCGGCGGAAACGGCGGCCCGCTCGCCTACGCTCTCCTGGTGGCCCTCTTCCGGATCGAGCGCGTTTCACCGTTGCCGGTGGACGAGGCGTGGCGGCGGGTGACCGACTGGCCGAGCCACGCCAGGCACGTCCCGCTGACCACGGTCATCGTCACGACGACGCCTCCGACGCACGTGGGCACGTCGTTCGTGGCCCGCACCGGCGTCGGGCCGCTCGCCTTCGACGACCCCATGGAGGTCGTCCGCTGGGACCCGCCCGACGCCGCCGACCCGGCCGGCCGGTGCCGGCTGGAGAAACGGGGCTCCCTCCTCACCGGCTGGGCCGAGATCGAGGTCCGCCCGCATCCCGGTCCGGGGGCCGCCTCCCAGGTCCTGTGGGTCGAGGAGATCGAGGTGCGCGGGCTGCCCAGGAGGCTGGCCGGTCTGACCGCGCCGACCGGCCGGTTCCTGTTCGGCCGCGCCGTGTCCGGGCTGCTCCGCGGCCGGTCCGGGGTCAGGCGCCCCGGTCGCTCCACCTGACCTCGTAGGGCTGGAGGGTGAAGGACTGCCCGTCCACCGTGACGGTCAGGGCGGCGCCGGTGGTGTTCACCATGACCATCTGCCGTTCCTGGGCCAGCACGCGGACCCGGGCGTCCGAGCTGTCCACCGGGGTCAGGGCGACGTGCGCGGGGAACCATTTGCTGAAGCCGCTCAGGACGCCCGCCATCGGCATCTCATCGCCGTCGACGGGGCTCCACAGGCAGCCGGGGCAGTCCT
Organism: Microtetraspora sp. NBRC 13810; assembly: GCF_030268685.1. GTDB lineage: Bacteria > Actinomycetota > Actinomycetes > Streptosporangiales > Streptosporangiaceae > BSRQ01. The sequence continues at coordinate 58,813 of NZ_BSRQ01000027.1, read as the reverse complement.
GCGACCCCTCGGAGTTCTTCGGCTGCGGGCTCCAGTAGAGCGCCGTGGTGACGCCGCTGAGCGCGAACTCCATCATGGCCGCGGTCTGCACCGCCGTACGCCGTTCCTCGGTCCAGCCCGAGCCCTCGCTCTCGACGTACCACTCGGCCCACCAGACCGGCAGGTCGCCGCTCTCCCTGCGGAGCCAGTTGGTCACCGCGCCGAACTTGCCGAGCGCCGTGAACTCGTCCGGCACGATGCCCCGGTCGTTGGTCGCGGAGGAGCCGTCGATGATCACGAAGTCGGCGCCCTTCTTGTGCTGGAGCCAGTACTCGATGGCGTCCAGGGAGCGCTGGTCCACGTTGCCCCAGGCGCCGGACAGCTCCGACTTGTTGGTCTCGGACACGTCGGTGTCGATCGGCACGTACGGCCCGCCGACCTTGATGTCCTCGTCCACGGCCTTGAGGGCGTCGTAGACCTTGTTGTACAGCTCGGTGTACGCCTCGGCGTCCCAGGCGTTGCGGCCGTTGCTCCAGAAGCCCTTGAACTCGTTCCACACCATGAAGTGCTTGACCGTGGGATACCGCTTGGCCACGGTGGCGGCGAGCCGGGCGTAGTCGTCGAAGTGGTCGCGTTCGGGAGCGACCTCGATCTGCTCCCAGACGGTGCGGCCCTCGGCGCCGCCCTTCATCCAGTCGGGGGCGCAGCACAGGGTCAGCACCGGGAGCGCGTTCGAGCGGGCCATGAGCTTGACCCGCCGGTCGAGGTCGCGGAAGTCGTTCTTGCCGGGGGCCGGTTCGGGGTTGCCCGCGCCCCAGCCCATGATGTGCTGGTTCTGGATCAGCGGCACCCGTTCCAGGAGATGCGTGGCGGGTTCCCGCAGATCCTCGGGCTCGTTGTCCACGCTGAACTGCGTGTGGGTCATCCCCCAGCGCGGCCAGTCGTCGACGGCCGGCGGCTGGCGCAGGCTGGGGGCGGGTTCGCTGGGCGCCATCGTCATCGCCTGGCCGCGTCCCCTCTTCTCGTCGGTGCGCGCAGCGTAGGCGAGGATGCCGACGACGAGCGCGCAGGCCAGGACGCCCGCTCCCACGGCGACCGGCCAGGTCGAAAGTCGACGCGCATGGCGTCCGTTAGGAATCACCGGTCCGCTCACCCATTTTCGAATCAAGCGCTTGCCGACATGGCGACCCGGCCCATGGCTCGCTCGCCAAGTGCCGACTTTTCCACACATGGCGGGTCAGTCTTACCCGGTTACCGTACCGAGTGAGACTTGCATCGTGCTTGAAACCCGCGGTGACTCTCAGGCACCGTCCAGGATCCGGTGCGCCCTGGCGACGAGGTGCGGGACGCCGGCGCCCACCGTGCCGAACCCCTCCCCGACGGTCTTGCCCTGCTGGTAGCGGGCGTGGATGCCCTCCAGGATGACCGCGAGCTTGAACCGGCCGAACGCCAGGTAGAAGTCCAGGTCACCGAGGTCGGTCCCGGCCGTCTTGGCGTAGTGGGCGGCGAACTCGCGCGGGCCGAGGAACCCGGGGACGGTCGTCGCGCTGCCCGCGACCGGGACGGCGTCGTCGGCGTCGTGCCAGTAGGTCAGGGTGAGGCCCAGGTCGGCCAGGGGGTCACCGAGCGTGGACATCTCCCAGTCCACCACGGCCCTGATCTCCGCGCCGCCGTCCGGCCCGAGACCGACGAGCGTGTTGTCCAGCCGGTAGTCGCCGTGCACCAGGGTCGCCCCCGACCGGCCGGGCAGCCGCTCGCCGAGCCGGGTGACCAACCGGTCGTACTCGGGCAGTTCCCTGGTCTTCGACCGCTCCCACTGCTGGTTCCAGCGCCTGAGCTGGCGGGCCATGTACCCCTCGGGCCGGCCGAAGTCGCCGAGCCCGGCCTCCTCGTAGTCGACCGCGTGGACGGCGGCGAGGATCTCGGCCAGCCGTTCGGACAGCCGCCTGGCCCCGTCCGCGCCGACGCCGAGCCCGGTGAGCTCCTCCGCGGTGCGGATCGCGTCGCCCGCCACGTGCCCCATGAGGTAGAAGGGCGCGCCGATCACGTCTTCGTCGGAGCAGAAGGCCAGCGGCTCCGGCACCGGCACCGGGGTGGCCGCGAGGGCCGAGATCACCCGGAACTCCCTGCTCATGTCGTGCGCGGTGGGCAGCACGTGGCCGAGCGGCGGCCGGCGCAGGACCACCCGGCGCGCCTCGGCCTGGACCAGGTAGGTCAGGTTGGACCGGCCCCCGGAGATCACGGAGATCCCGGTGGGCTCTCCCGCGTCCGGAACGTGCGCGGACATCCAGCGGACCAGCCGTGGCCAGTCGATCCCAGGCGTGTTCATAAAGCCTTATTAGAACGTGATTCGGGTCACGGCCGCCACCCGGAGGGCGAGGTTTCCGTCACACAGGTAAACGAGCAGGCCACACCGCGCGTCCCCTCAGTACATCGTCGTGTGAGCGGTCGATGCACGGGTATTGCTGGCTTTTCGCACAACCGGGAGGAGGCGATGAACTGTTCGCCTTACTCCAGCGTTACATCAGACTGGTCATGATTGACGATGGTCCCTAACGATCGGGTCCCACTCACCTTACGCCGGACCTTGGGGACACTGCACACCCCAGTAGGAGCCAATGCGCATTTCAGTCGTTCCTCCCCGCGACCTCGGGGTGCAGGAGGTGTCCCGGTGGCGGGCCCTCCAGGATGCCGATCCCGCATTCGACAATCCGTTCCTGTCACCCGAGTTCACGATGGTGGTGGGGGAGCTCCGCCCGCAGGTGCGCGTGGCGGTGCTGAGCGACGGGCCGGACGTGGTGGGATTCTTCCCGTTCGAGCGGCACCCGCTGGGCATCGGCAAGCCGGTGGCCGCCGGCCTCACCGACGCCCAGGGGCTCGTCCACGCCAAGGACATCGAGCTTGACGCCAAGACGCTGATCAAGCGGTGCGGGCTGGACGTCTACGAGTTCGACCATCTGATCGCCGACCAGCCGCTCGTCCCGGAGCGGCACAGCCGCCACCCCTCGCCGATCATCGACCTGCGCGACGGCTTCGACGCCTACACCGAGACCCTGAAGGAGCAGAGCGGCAAGACCTACCGCTCGACGGCGTACAAGAAGCGCAAGCTGGGCCGCGACGTGGGCGAGGTCGAGCACCACTTCGCGATCAAGGACACCGGGCCGCTGCACACGCTGCTCGGCTGGAAGACCGACCAGTACCGCCGCACCGGCCGTACCGACCGGTTCGCCAGGCCGTGGATCGTCGAACTGGTCGAGCGGCTGCTCGCCACCGACACCGAGAGCTTCGGCGGCCTGCTGGACATGGTCTACGCCGACGGCCGCCCGGTGGCCGGCCACTTCGGGCTGCGCACCCGCACCACACTGGCCGGCTGGTTCCCCGCCTACGACACCGCCTTCGCGAAGTACTCCCCCGGCCTCATCCAGCACCTCGACATGGCCGAGCGGGCCGCCGGGACGGGCATCCAGGTGATCGACATGGGCCGGGGCGACAAGGAGTACAAGGAGAAGCTGAAGACCGGCGAGTACTTCGTCACCGAAGGGCGCGTCGCGACCCTCGGTGTCGGCTCCGGGGCGCACTGGATGCTGCGCGTCCCGGTCCGCAAGGTGCGCGGCACGGTGCTCGCCAACCCGCTGCTCCTCACCGCCGCCGACCGCACGCTCAAAGCCTTCGGGAAGTTGCGGACGACGCTTCAAGGCTCCTGACGCAAGGAGTATGCTCGGGCGCCTGCGTGGCGCCTGAGTCTTTTGTGATGGGAGTGAAGGAGTCGGCACGATTGACGTAGAAACCTCCCTGGCCCGCCGCATCGGCCGGCGGTGCCTGGCACTCCCCTCCAACCGGCTGGGTCTCTATCTGGCGCTGCGCTACTGGTGCGCCCCGGGCGAGCGGCTGCTGATGTCCCCCGTGTCGGCCGACGAGATCCTCTTCCTGGTGCTGGCGGCGGGCCTGATCCCGGTGATCGCGGCGCTCTCCCCCAGGGACGGCAACATCGACGTGGGCGCGGTCGACTTCGAGTCGGTCGACGCCGTGCTCACCACGAACCTCTACGGCCTGCCCGACAACGTGCTCGCGCTGCTGGCCCGCAAAGTGCCGATCATCGAGGACGTCGCGCACGCCATGGAGACGACCGTGGCCGGGCAGGCGCTCGGCACCTTCGGGGCGGCCGGGGTGTTCAGCCTCTCCAAGCACGCCGGCGCGGGCTCCGGCGGCGTCCTCGCCGTGGAGCACGAAGCCGACCTGCGCGCCCTGCGCCACCACCGCGACCTGCTGCTGCGCCCCGGCGCGCTGCGCAGGGAGATGTACTCCGTGTTCACCTCGATGGCCAGGCAGACGGCGCTCAAACTCGACCTGGTGCGCCCCGCGCTGCGGGTCGCCCGCGCGCTCGGCATGCAGGAGCCCCGGGACGGCTTCCGCATCGCGCTGCGCCCCGAGGAGTTGCGGGAGGCGATGAAACAGGTGCCCGGCCTGCCCGCCTTCGACGGCTGGGTGCGCGCCGACCTGCACTCCTACCGCACGCGGCAGGGCAGGCCGGCGCACTGGTACCAGGCCAGGCGGCTCGCCGCGCTGCCCGCCGAGCGCGCCCGCCGGGTCGAGGGCGTCTCCCTGCTGGCCGGGCTGCCCAGCGCGGCGCCGGCCGTGCCCGGACTGGTGGACCAGCCGCTGTTCCGGGTTCCGCTGCTGGTGGAGGACCGGGACGAGGCCATCGTGAGCCTGGAACGGCAGGGCGTCGCGACCGGTTTCCTCTACGACCCGCCCTACGACGACTACGCGCCCGGTTTCATCGAGCCCTCGCCGGCTCCGCACGTGGCCCGCTGGTGGGCGCGGCACGTGCTGCCGGTGGATCCGCTCTACGCCCGCCGCGCCCTTCCCGTGGTACGGGGGCTCCGGCCAGCTCGGCCGCCAGTCGTGCCACGATCTCGCAACCTCGCCTGACGTCCTGGAGCGAGGCGGAGCCGTACCCGAGCACGATGCCGTGCCTGCGCGGGGCGCCGTTGTGGTGGCGTTCCGCGGTGTCCAGCAGGACGCCGCGCTCCCGCGCCGCCTCGGCCAGCGGGCGCACGACGTGCTCGGGCAGCTCGATCATGACGTGCAGCCCGGCGGTGTCCCCGCGCACCAGCGGGCCGAGGAGTTCGACCACGACGGCGCGCCGCCTGGCGTACTCCAGCCGCATCCGCCGCAGGTGCCGGTCGAGGTCGCCGTGGTCGAGCAGGGCGGTCACCGCGGCCTGCACCGGGCCGGGCGTGCGGTCGCCGGTCTCCGAGCGCGTCTCGGCGAACCTGGCCAGCAGGTCGGGCCGGGCGAGCAGCCAGCCGACGCCGACATCCGGGGCGAGGGACTTGGACAGGGTGCCGAGCAGCACGACCCGGTCCGGGTCCAGGCCGTAGAGCGCGGGCAGCGGCGCCACGTCGTAGCGGAACTCGGCGTCGTAGTCGTCCTCGATCACGATCGCCCCGGTGCGCCGGGCCCAGGCCAGCAGGCGTTCCCGGCGCGGGATGGGCAGCCGCCCGCCGGTGGGGTACTGGTGCGCCGGCGTGGTGTAGAGGACGCGCAGGTCGCCGGGCAGCCCCTCGACGATCACGCCGTCCTCGTCCACCGGGCAGGACACGACCTCCGCGCCGTGCGCCCGGAAGGTGTTCCTGGCGACCCGGTAACCGGGATCCTCGACCCCCGCCCGGTCCCCGGGGCCCAGCAGCGCGGCGGTGACCAGGCCGAGCCCGTTGCCGGTGCCCCTGGTCACGATCATGCCCTCGGCGTCCACCGGCACGGCCCTGGTCCGCCTCAGGTGCACGGCCAGGGCCTCGCGCAGCTCCGGCAGGCCGTACGGGTCGGGGTCCGGGCTCAGCGGGTGGTCGGCGGCCCGGCGCAGGGCGCGCCGCCAGGCGGCCCGGTCGTAGTCGAGCGTCCACGGCGACCCAGGCCGCAGGTCCACCACCTTCCCGGCATGCCGGGCGGGGTCGCGGCGCAGCCGCCGGGGCGGGGCGGGCGCGGTCGCGGGCGCGGGCCGGACGATCTCCGGGAGGTCGGCGACGTAGGTCCCCGAGCCGTGCCGGCCGTCGAGCCACCCTTCGGCGTAGAGCTGCTGGTAAGCCTCGGTGACGACGGTACGGCTGACGCCGAGCTGGCGGGCGAGGCCACGGGTGGAGGGCAGCCGCTCCCCCGCCGACAGCACGCCCGCCCGCATGGCCGCCCGCAACTGGTCGCCGAGTTGGGTCGCCAGGGACGGGGACGCGTCCCTGACGAGGGTGAGCGGCAGCTCCGGACCGGAAGTGGTCACCTGCAAATCGCGCATAGTGGCCGTATTATCCCAGGCCACTTTCCCGCATCCTGGGCGCATGACCACCGCGCTCTCCACCACCGACCGCACCCGCCTCGCCCGGAGCAAGGAACGCGCCCGGACCGAGCGGGCCGACCTGTACGACGTGCTCGACGCCGGGTTGATCTGCCACCTGGGCGTCGTGGCGAACGGCGCCCCGATGGTGGTCCCGACCGGCTACGGCCGTGTGGACGACACGCTCTACCTGCACGGCTCCACCGGGGCACGGTCGCTGCGGGCCGCGGCGGGCACCGAGGTGTGCGTCACCGTCACCCATCTCGACGGCATCGTGCTCGCCCGCTCGGTCTTCCACCACTCGGTGAACTACCGCGCCGCGATGATCTACGGCACGCCCCGGGCCGTCACCGACCCGGACGAGCACCTGGCCGGGCTCCGCGCGATCAGCGAACGGCTCGCCCCCGGCCAGTGGGACTACGCCCGCCGCCCGAACCGCAGGGAACTCGCCGCCACCGCGGTCCTCGCGCTCTCGCTGGCCGAGGCGTCGGTGAAGGTACGGCAGGGGCCGCCGTCGGACGAGGAGGAGGACTACGCGCTGCCGATCTGGGCCGGCGTGCTGCCCCTCCACACGAGCTGGGGCACGCCGGAACCGGACCCGGCGCTGCCGGCCGGAGTCCCCGCCCCCGGCCACGTGACAGACCGGACGATCTGAGGACCATTTCCCTCGATTCATGCCGATCCAGTATCAACCGGCCAACCTCACCGGCGAACCGCACGTCTTCAAGGGATGGCATCCGTTTCCCGGCCGAGTGGAGATCGCCATGGCAGCCAGTGGTGAATGGACGGCGCCCGGCTACACCGAGGTGCGCGCGCTCGGCTCGGGAGGCAGCGGCAGGGTCGTGCTCGCCGTGCACGACCCCACAGGCACCCCGGTGGCGATCAAGTACCTGTCGGCCGAACTGCGCACCCGCCCCGGCTTCCTGACCGGTTTCCAGGAGGAGGCGCGGGTCATGGTCGAACTGACCGACCCGCACGTGGCCCGGCTGTACGAGTACGTGCAGGACGGCCGGGGCTCGGCGGCCATCGTCATGGAGGCGGTCAACGGGGTCTCGCTGCGCGCCCTGCTCCGCGAACACGGGCCGACCGGCCCGGAGGCGGCGCTCGCCGTGCTCAAGGGCTCCCTGCTGGGCCTGTCCGCCGCGCACCGGCTCGGCGTCGTGCACCGGGACTACAAGCCGGAGAACGTGCTCGTCCGGGAGGACGGGTCCAGCAAACTGGTCGACTTCGGCATCGCCGTACGGGAGGGGGAGGGCAGGGCGCCGGCCGGGACGCCGCCGTACATGGCGCCGGAGCAGTGGGACGGGCTGCCCGCCTCGCCGGCCAGTGACGTCTACGCGGCCACGGCGGTGTTCTTCGAGTGTCTCACCGGGCACCGGCCCTACCAGGCGACCGCGCACGTGGTGCTCAGGTTCCAGCACCGGACCGCACCGGTGCCGATCGGCGACGTGCCCGAGCCGGTGCGCGGCCTGGTGGCGGCCGGCATGGCCAAGGATCCGCTGGACCGGCCCGGCACGGCGTCGGCGTTCCTCGCCGAGCTGGAGCGGGTGGCGCGGGCCGGGTACGGCGCGGACTGGGAGGAGCGCGGGCGGCGGCGGCTGGCCGGGCTGGCGGCGCTGCTCGCGGCGCTGCTGCCGCTGCCGCCGCACCCGCCGGTCGTGCCGGGCGGCGGCTCCACGGTCTTCCGCACGGTGCTGCGCGACCTGGGCCGTACGGCACGCGGCAACGCGGTCCGGCTCGGCGCGGCGGCCGGCGCGGTGGCGGTCGCGGCGGGGGTGACCGCCTACGCGCTGGCCTCGGACGAGGCCCCCGCCCAGCGGATCGGCATCGTGGCCGCGGCGCCCGCCCGCTCTCCCGGCCCGGCGCCCGGCCCGTCGGACCCGCCGGAGCCGGCGCCCGCCGTCACCGGGACGCCCCCGGCCGACCCCCCTCCCCTGGAGCTGCTCCCCGCGGGTCCGGCCGTGCCGCCGGAGGCCGGCGTCCCGCAGCAGCCCGCGACCACCTCCCCCGGGCCCGCCACCCCGAAGCCCGCCACCTCGAAGCCTGCCTCCCCGAAACCCCGGCCCTCGAAGCCCGGGCCCTCGAAGCCGCAGGCCCCCGGGCCCGCGACGAGCGCCCCGGAGACCGCCGCGCCCGAGCCGGGAACCCCCGGACCCGGCACGGGCGGCCCCACGGCCTCGCCGTCGGCGCCCGCCGCCTCCCCCACCCCGTCGCCGACCGCCTCGCCCGCGCCTCCGCGGACGCGGGTCTCCGCGCTGCGCCTCGGCGAGCTGTCCCAGGACGGCACCACCCTGGGCGGCGACGTCACCGTCACCACCACGGGCACCGGCGCGGTACGGCTGGAGGCGGTCTTCACCGTGGACGGCGCCCCGGTGCGCACCGAGCGGGTCACGCTGAGGGGCGCGACCGGTTACACGAGGTCTTTCCTGCACACCTTCGGCGAGACGCCGTGCGACACCCCGATCGGGATCAGGGTGACCGCGGGCGGACGGACGGCCGGGCGGGAGGTACGCGTCCCCTGCCCGTCCGGCGTGCGCACGCTGGAGGTGCTGCGGGCCGCCGTCGGCGGCAAGGGCGAGGCGGCGGCCACGGTGGCGACGACCACCTTCGGCGCCGAGCCGGTCGAGCTGCGGGTGGCGCTGAGCCTCGGCGAGGGCGGCGACCTGGCCCAGGTGGTGCGGCTCGCCGGGGAGACGGCCTACACCAGCACGGTCACCTTCCCCGTCGGGCGGGTGCCGTGCGGGACCGCGTGGCGGGTGACGGCGACGACCACGCCCGCCGCGCCCGGCGGTGCGGCCGTCGCCTCCGGCACGACCCCGGACTGCCAGGAAGAGGGGGAGGTCCCGCCGCGGTCCGTCGAGGGGGAGGTCAACCCGATCAAGTGATATGGGCGACAGATAGGTAAAATTCCTGACACACGGCGGTCGATGCTCACTAAGCTACCCCCCGTAACAAGGGTGGGGGCCCAGGCAGAAGGAGACCGTGATGTTCGGGACGCCGTCAGCCTGGCAGGTTCCCGGCTACACCGAGATCAGAGAGCTCGGCGCCGGCGCCTCCGGCCGGGTCGTCATGGCACGCCACGACGAGGACGGCACGCTCGTCGCCATCAAGTACCTGTCGGACGAGCTCCGGTCGGACATGGCCTTCGTCGCCAGGTTCCGCCACGAGGCCCGGCTACTGGAGACCCTGAACAGCACCCGCATCGCCCGCCTCTACCAGTACATGGAGAGCGGCCAGGGCGCGGCCATCGTGATGGAGCTGATCGACGGGGTGTCCCTGCGCGCGGTCCTGCGCTCCCAGGGGCCGACCGGTGCGGAGACCGCGCTCGTCGTGCTCAGGGGGGCGCTGCTCGGTCTGGTGACCGCGCACCGGGCGGGCATCGTGCACCGCGACTTCAAGCCCGAGAACGTGATCGTCGGCGAGGACGGGGCCAGCAAGCTGGTCGACTTCGGCATCGCCGTACGCGCGGGGGCCGGCGGGGGCGCGGCCGGCACACCGCCGTACATGGCCCCCGAGCAGTGGGCGGGAGCGCCCGCCTCGCCGGCCACCGACGTGTACGCGGCGACGATCGTGTTCTTCGAGTGCCTCACCGGCTCCCGGCCCTTCCACGCCAGGAACCTCACCGTGCTCGCGCACGAGCACCAGACCATGCCGCCGCCGCTGGAGAAGATCCCCTCGCCGTTGCAGGGGCTCGTCGAGCGGGGGCTGGCCAAGCACCCCGCGGACCGGCCGGCGTCGGCGGAGGCGTTCCTCACCGAGCTGGAGGCCGTCGCGCTCGGCGTCTACGGCGCCGACTGGGAGCGCCGCGGACGCCGCCGCCTCGCCACGCTCGCCGGGCTGCTCGCCCTCCAGTTCCCCAAGGCCGACCTGCTGTCCGAGGCCGACACGTCCCTCGCGGAAACCTTCCTCGGCGGCGGGAACGACGACTCCCCCGCCCGGTCGGCGCGGAACCGGCTCGCCGTGCGGGTCGCGCTCGGCGCCGGCGTCGTCGGCGTGCTCGGCCTCGTCACCGCGCTCCTCGTCAGCTCGACGCAGGACACCGAGCTGCGCGCGGACACCTCGGCGATCGTGCCGACCGCGTCCGTGGCCGGCACCCCGGTCGTGCCCGGCACCAGCGGGCCCGCCACTCCGGCGGACGAGACCGCGGAGCCCACCGAGACCGCCACGGAGACGGCCACCGGCACGCCCACCGAGGAGCCGGCGGACCCTGCCCAGGAGACCGCGCCCACCGCCACCGCGGCGGCCGGCGCCACCTCCCCGGCCGCCGAGGAGCCCAAGCCCAAGGCGACGAAGAAGCAGCACGACAAGGCCACGAAGGCGCCCACCCGCAGGCCCGTCCCGCGGCCCACCCGCTCCGACGAGGACGACTCGCCCGTCACCCTCGGCCCGCAGAAGCCCGGCTCCCCCGGGTCCGGCAGCACGCCGACCCCGCCCCGTACGACGAATCCGCAGTCGCCCCGGCCGCCCCAGTCCCCGGACCCGCGCCCCACCCGGACGCGCACCCAGGAGCCACCTTCGCAGACCCCCACCCCGCCGCCGCAGACCCCGACACCCGAACCGAGCGGCACGGACGGCCCCGGCAGGACGGACCCGCCCGCGATCACCTCCGCCCCGGGCTCCACCCCGGCGGACCCGCCCGCGATCACCGCCGACCCCGGCCGCGAAGGACCGCCCGCGATCACCGACGATCCCGGCCGCGCCGAAGGGCCGGCGGCGATCACCGACGATCCCGGCCGCATCGAAGGGCCGGACGGGCGCTCCGCACGCTCGCACGGGGACCGCGGTCCCGGCGGGGACGGGCCCGCGGACGGCCAGGACCGCGTCTCGCGCGGCGGAACGTCCGCCGGCAGGTGACGGCGGGCGGCCTTCCCGGCACACTGGCGGTGAGGCATGTCACGGCGAGCGGCCTTCCCGCACACTGACGGGGAGACGTGTCACGGCGAGCGGCCTTCCCGGCACACTGACGGGGAGACGTGTCACGGCGCCCCCGGGCGCAGTCAGGCGGCATTGAACAGGGAGGGCGAGCGCACGCTCATGACCGGACGACCGGCAGGCACACGATCATGACCGTCCCGGCCCCCGCGCCCCACGCACACACCGGGCACCCCCACCCCCGTGCCCACCATGCCGCCATGCGCGTCCCCGCCTTCCGGCGCCACGGCGCGTCCCAGATCGGCGGAGGCGTGCCCGCGTCCCGGGCGTTCCCGGACGGGTGGGCGGTGGTGTGGTCGTGACGGATGTGATCGCGGGGTTCCGGCTGGGCGGGCGGGGACGGCTCGGTGAGCTGGGCACGTGGAGTGAGGCGACGGCGCCGGACGGACGGGCGGCCGGGGCGTTGCGGTTCGACGCGCGGCTCGTGGCCGACCGGGAGGCGGTGCGGCGGCTGGCCTCGGCGGTGTCGGCGGACCGCCGGCTCACCCAGGGCGGCCTGACCGGGCTGCTGCCGATCGCCGACCTGGTCGCCGCGGGGGACGAGGTGTGGCTGCTCACCGGGCGTCCCGCCGGCCCCACGGTGACCGATCTGCTGAACTCCGCCGCCGGTTCGATCCCGGACGCGGGCAGCGCCGCGGCCGTCCTGGTGGAGACCGCGCAGACGCTGCTCGCCGTGCACGCGGCGGGGCTGGCGCACGGCGCGTTGCAACCCGGCACGGTGGTGGCCGGCGAGGACGGCGCCGCGCTGCTCGCGGAGCGCGGGCTCGCCGAGGCGCTGCGCGGCCTGCCGCCGGCGCCGGAGCGTGACGTGGCGGCCTGGGCGTCGCTGGCCAGGGGACTCGCCGCGACCTGGGCGGGCGACGCCGGCGCCGCCGCCGTCCTGCTGGACCAGGTGGCCTCGACGGCGCTGACCCACGGGCTCGCCGCCGCTCGTGACGTGCTGCTCGCCGGGCGCGACCGGCTGCCGGGCGGCTTCATCGGCAGGGAGCGGCTGGCCGACGCCGTACGCGTGTGGCGGCAGGGCCTCCCCACGCCGGTGGCGACGCCGTACCCGACCGGGCACGACGAGGGCGAGATCGTCACGCTGCTGCACGTCCCCACGCCCGGCTCCGGCACCTTCCCGGCGAGTACGGCGACGCCGCCCACCACCCCGGGGTCCGGGTCGCCGGGCACGGGGTACCCGGGAGGCGGCGGCCACGCGGCCCACCCCGGCGACGGCGGCTTCGGCGCCGGTCACGCGGCCTACCCCGGCGACCGCGGTTCGGGCGCGGCGGGCACCCACCCGGCGGAGGGCGACCACCGCTCGACTGCGCACCCCGGCGGCGATGAGGTGCGGTTCGGGCCGGGGGTGCCGACCGGCAGCACGGCCGAGGACATCTGGCGGTCCGGCCGGGAGCAGGCCACCCCGGCGGCCCGGGATCGCCGGCTGCGGCGCGCGGCGGCCCGGCGCAGGCGGCGTACCGTGCTGTCGGCGGTGGTGTTCGCCCTGGTGGTGGCGGGCGCGCTGCTGGCGTGGCTGCTGCGGGACACCGGGCCGGCGCTGGCCGTGCAGAAGGTCGACGTCACGGCGCCCAAGAAGGTCCAGGGCTGCGACTCGACCGTCACGATCAACGGCGTGATCACCACGAACGGCGGCGGCGGCGAGATCCGCTACGCGTGGGTGCGCAGCGACAGGAAGCAGCCGATCGAGCAGACCGAGACGGTCGGCGACGGCACCACCCACCAGGTGAGCCTGAAGTGGACGGTGAAGGGCGAAGGCTCCTTCAAGGGCACGGCCACCCTCCGTGTCCTGTCCCCCGCCCCGGCTTCGGGCAAGCGCGTCGAGGACAAGGCGACCTTCACCTACCGCTGCCGCTGACCCGAGCCGAACCGGTCGTCGTTCACAATGCATCGCATACCGGTTCTTACTACTCTGGCGGCCATGACCACGAATACCCCCGCGGGCTGGTACCCCGATCCATATGGCACGCCCCAGCTACGATGGTGGGACGGCGGCCAGTGGACGGATGCCACCCACCCCGTCGAGCAGGGCCGGCAGGAGTCCGCCCCGCCACCGCAACCGGCGCCCGGCCCCGCGCCGGTCGGCCCGCCCCCGGGGGGCGCGGCCCCCCAGGACCACGCCGCCTTCGCCCCTCCGAGCGGCCCCGGCCCCCAGCCCGGTCCCCCAACCGGTCCCCCGCCCGGTCCCTCGTTCGGCACCCAGCCCGGTCCCCCGTTCGGCACCCAGCCCGGCTCCCAGGCCGGTCATGGCGCGCCGACCCAGCAGTACGACCAGTCCCGGTGGGCGCAGCAGCCCCAGTGGGGCCCCGGCCCGCAGGGCGGCACGGCGCAGATGCCGGTGCCGGACTTCGGGCAGCCGCCGGGCGGTCCCCAGCGGCGGAGCAACGTCTGGCCGTGGGTGCTCGGCGGCGGCGGCGCGCTGATCGTGGTGATCGCGATCATCGTCGCCGTGGTCTTCGTGGTGAACGCGGCGCCGGACGAGCTGGCGAGCGGCCAGGCCCCCGTGCCGAGCGCCTCGCCGCCCGGCCTGCCCGACCAGCTTCCCGAGCCCAGCCTGCCGCCGATCCCCACCGAGCCCGGCCCGGAGACCTCCCCCGTGCCGCTGCCCCAGCCCGAGAACGGCCGGATCACCGACGAGGCCGCCGGCCTGTCCTACGCGGTCCCCAAGGGCGCCTGGCGGGTGCCGAAGCCGGCCCCCGGCCAGGCCGGCGTCCAGCCGTGGACGAGCAAGGTCGAGGCGATCTCGCAGGAGCGCTACAACGGCGAGAACGACTGGATCGGGAACATCTACACCGGCCCCCTGCTCGAAACGATCCCCTACAACGGCCCGGAGAGCCTGGAGGTCACCGCCAACACGCTCTTCCAGTACTACAACCAGACCTCGTACGGCCCGCCGCACGGCCAGCGGATCATCAAGAACGAGGCCAGGAAGATCGGCGGCCGGGATGCCTGGGTCGTCGAGTTCGAGCTGGACTTCACCCCGGTGGCGAAGGACAACAACTGGAAGTGGCGCAAGGAGCGCGGCGCGATCGTGCTGGTGGACCGGCCCGACGAGCAGCATCCGGCCCTGCTCTACATGTCCGTGCCGGACAACCTGGACACCGGGAACGTCCAGCGGGTGCTGGACTCACTCAAGCTCTCCTGAGAACGGCACTAGTCTGTCTTTATGAGTGATCTGCTGGTCTGGATCGATTGTGAGATGACTGGGCTCGAGCTCGGCCGTGACGCGCTGGTCGAGGTGGCCTGTGTCGTCACCGACGGCGAGCTGAACCAGCTGGACGAGGGTGTGGACGTGGTCATCAAGCCCCCGTCCGAGGCGCTGGAGCAGATGTCGGACGTCGTGCGCGACATGCACACGACCTCCGGCCTGCTGACGGCGCTCGGCGGGGGTGTCACCCTGGCGGAGGCCGAGTCGGTGATCCTGGGGTATATCCGGGGGCACGTCAAGGAGCCCAAGAAGGCGCCCCTGTGCGGCAACTCCATCGCCACCGACCGGGCCTTCATCGCGCGGGACATGCCCGATGTCGACGCCCACCTGCACTACCGGATGATCGACGTCTCCTCGATCAAGGAACTGGTCCGCAGGTGGTATCCGAGGGTCTACTTCGCCTCCCCGGAGAAGCAGGGCGGCCACCGCGCCCTCGCCGACATCACCGAGAGCATCCGCGAGCTGCGGTACTACCGGGCGGCCGTTTTCGTGCCGCTGCCGGGCCCCGACTCCAGCACCGCGCGGGAGGTCGCGGAGATCGTCGCGGGTTCGTGACGACTCGCCCGCCCGCTGGACGAATCGACTGCGAAAAACCGCTACACTTCTAACGTGCCGCTGCGGCGGACATGGTGGGCGTAGCTCAGTTGGCAGAGCGCCAGGTTGTGGTCCTGGATGTCGTGGGTTCAAGTCCCATCGCTCACCCGTGCGACGGCCGGTTCCGAAAGGAACCGGCCGTCTTTTGTTGCGTCCGGGAAAAGTTGCGGTATCTCCTGACCGACTTTGCCCCCAAAGTTTGATATTGGGAGTTATGCTCGCTGTCAACCGTTACGCCGGAAGGGGCGGGGGCCTCGGCGGCCTGACCATGACCGGAGACCCGGATGACAGTCGACCCCGCGATCGAAGCCGGACCCAGCGACGTCCGGCTCGCATCGGGCCTGAGCAAGCGTGAGACCGAAGTCATGCAACTGATCGCCAACGGTCATTCCAACGGCGAGATCGCGCAGCATCTCTTTCTCAGCGAGAAGACGGTCAAGAACCACGTCAACCGGATCTACGCCAAACTCGGCGTGGACTCCCGGGTCACCGCGATCGGCCTGTGGGTGAGTCTCACCCCGCCACAGGACCCGATCTGACCAGCGGACCGGCCTCCGCCAGGGCGGTCACGGCGGAGGCGATGGCGCGCAGGCCGTACTCCACCTCCTCGGCGCCGACCGACAGGGCGGGGCGCAGCCGGACGGAGCGTTCTCCGCAGGGCAGCACGAGCACTCCGCCCTCCTCCCGGATGCGGATGATCGCCGCGTCCCTGGTCGCGGCGTCGGGCAGGTCGAAGGCGCACATCAGGCCCCGGCCCCGGACGGCGCCGACCACGCCGGGCAGGGCGGCCTGCAACTCGTGCAGGCCGGCCAGCAGGCGGGCGCCGAGCGCGCCCACCCGCTCGAAGATCCCGTCACGCTCGATGATCTCCAGCATGCGCCGGGAGCGGACCATGTCGACCAGCCCGCCGCCCCAGGTGGAGTTGATCCGGCCGCTCACCCGGAACACGTTGTCCGGCACGAGGTCCACCCTGCGGCCCGCCATGATCCCGCCGACCTGTGCCTTCTTCGCGAAGGCCACGATGTCCGGCCGCAGCCCGAGCTGCTGGTAGGCCCACGGCGTGCCGGTCAGCCCCACGCCGGTCTGCACCTCGTCGAGCACGAACAGCGCGTCGTGCTCGTGGCACAGGTCCTGCATCGCGCGCAGGAACTCCGGCCGCATGTGGTTGTCGCCGCCCTCGCCCTGGATCGGCTCGGCGATGAAGCAGGCGATGTCGTGCGGGTGGCGCTCGAAGGCCGCCGCCGCCTGGCCCAGCGCGCGCGCCTCGGCCGCCTCGACCCCGCCCGGCTCGTCCTCGTACCGGTGGATCGCGGGCACCTCGATCCGCGGCCAGTCGAAGGCGGGATACCGCTCGGTCTTCACCGGGTCGGTGTTGGTCAGGGAGAGCGTGTAGCCGCTGCGGCCGTGGAACGCCCGGGTGAGATGCAGCACCCGGCCGCCCAGTTCGGGCGGGCGCCCGGCCGCCTCGTTCCTGCGGCTCTTCCAGTCGAAGGCGGCCTTCAGCGCGTTCTCCACGGCGAGCGCCCCGCCCTCGACGAAGAACAGGTGCGGCAGCTCCGGGTCGCCGAGCACGCGGGCGAA
This sequence comes from Microtetraspora sp. NBRC 13810, assembly GCF_030268685.1. Classification (GTDB taxonomy): domain Bacteria; phylum Actinomycetota; class Actinomycetes; order Streptosporangiales; family Streptosporangiaceae; genus BSRQ01. The sequence continues at coordinate 42,191 of NZ_BSRQ01000027.1, read as the reverse complement.
GGTGTCGGCGAAGTCGGCCAGATGGACGGTGTAGAGGTCGGAGTTGGCCGGTTTGTTCATCGCGACCTTGCCCAGCAGGTCGCGGAAGTCCGGGTCGTCGCCGAACGGGTTGATGCCCAGCGGCGCGGAGGCGAAGAAGGTGTAGAAGTCGAGATAACGCCGTCCGGTGGCCGCGTCGGCCAGCCAGGAGCCCTCGCTCCGATCAAGGTCGAGCACCATGTGATAGCCGTCGACGAGCAGATGGCGGGCGAGCCGGTCGTGTACGTACATGTCACCTCCGCATCGGGCCGTACTCGGATACTTCCCCCTTATCGCGCCTCCAACAAGAAATCTTCCCGCGAAAATCGCCAGATCACGAAAACCTCAAAGGGCACCCCGTGCCCGCGGACGGAGGCACGGGGTGCGGGCGGTCACGCCTTACTGGCGAGGGCGAACGCTCCCCTGGTCAGCGCCAAAATCTCGGCGAGCCCGGCGTCCTGGTCGTAGACCCGGTCCGGGTCGGAGGTCAGCAGGGTGACGACGTACGTCCTGCCGGCCGCCGTCCTGGCCAGGAAGCCCGCGGTCAGCACGCCGCCCTCGGAACCGCCCTTGAACCAGACGTCCGGCCAGTCGGCGGGGTCCAGGTCCAGGCCCGCGTCCGAGCGGGACAGCGCGGTGCCGACCGGCGCGAGCCCGGGACGCTCGGCGAGGCGTTCCAGCCCGGCGTAGGCGCGGCAGATGTCCTGCGGTGAGGCGAACCACTCCAGGGAGTCGATCTCGCGGGACACGGGCTCCGGCGCCAGCCGGGACAGCGGCACCCCGGCCACGGTGTCCCGCAGGTAGGCGCGTCTGCCCTGGACGCCCCGCGACTCGTACGCCCGGAACAGGCGCGGATAGTCGGCCCACTTCAGCACGGTCAGTTCCCTGGTGGTGAGCAGCGGCACGTTACGCCGGTCGCCGGCGCCCCAGCGGTCCATCCGGTGCTCGACCCTGGTCCTGCCCACCTCGTGCATGAGCAGGTCGGTGGCCGTGTTGTCGCTGATGGAGATCATCAGCTCGGCCGCCTCGGCGACCGGGACCTCGCTGCCGTCCGGACGGGTGTGGATGCCGCCGGGCGACGGGCTCTTGAGCTCGGGCGTGATCGTCAGCCGGTCGTCCCAGCGGAGCGCGCCCGCGCCGACCCGCTCGGCGGTGGCGGCCAGCACGTAGAGCTTGAACATCGACGCGAGCGGCCTGGCCTTGCCGGGCGCCACGGCGTGCACCGTACGGCAGGCGCCCTTGTCCGTCACCTCCGCGGCCAGGAAGCCCACCCGGGGCGCGATCGCGCGCAGCCGTTCGTCGATCTCCGACCAGCTCGCCGGCGTGGGCCTGGGCTGCTGGGGCGGTCGCACGGTGAGCCCGACGATCTTCCCGGTGCCGTCGACCGTGATCGACAGCACGAAGTTCTGCCCGGCCAGGACCGTGGTGGCGGTGATCACGTCGGGCCGGGCGCCGGTCAGCTCGGTGAGCCGCAGGCCGGCCAGGCTCTGGATGAACTGGTTGAACTGCGCGGGAGGCACCTGCGCCAGGAAGGCCGGGTGCACGTGCTCGGCGAGCTCGGCCTCGGGCAGGGGCGCGCGCGGGATGGCGGCGAGGAGCCAGCGGAGCTGGTCGCCGGCCGGCGTGGCGGGGATCTCCACCTCGGGGGCGGTGGGCGTGGCCGAAGGGGACGGGGAGGCGGTCGTCGTCGGCGCCGCCCCCTCGCCGCCCGCGCACGCCGTGGCGAGCAGGGAGACTCCGGCCAGCGCCAACGCGGTGACCCGGATCCGCTTCTTCGGGAGATGCACGAATGCTCCTTCACAGAGGTGTACGGCGGCTCACCGCAAACGCTAGGAAAGGCCGGCGCGCCGGCGTAGCCTGCCAGCCTCCGTCCCGGACCTGCGGATGTCCGCACCCGATGTGCGGACAACCTCATAGACGCGACCGCGCGCCCGCGGGCACGATGGGCCACATGCACGGCGAACGGCCGCCGCCCCCGGCCCCCGGACCGGCCACGGCGCAAGGCACCGCGGCGGCGGAGATCACCTCCCCGGACGCTCACGGGACGCGGCACGCCGGAGGCGCACCGGAGCCCACGGTGTCTCCGGGAACGCCGGTGTCTCCGGGAACGCCGGTGCCTGCGGGAGGGGCGGAGGTGCGGACGCCCGGGGCGGCGGCGCGGGTGGTCGCGGGGGTCAGCGCGGGGGCGGCCACGGTGGCGCTGGTCACCGGCGGCCTGCTGGAGGTCGGCCTCCCGCCGCCGATCACGACGGTGGCGTTCATCCTGCTGGCCCTTCCGCTGCCGTTCCTCGGCTGGCTGGTCTCCTCGCACCGCCCGGCGAACCGCTACGGCTGGCTGCTGCTGGCCATCGGCTGCTGCCTCGGCTTCATGGTGCTCGGCGTCGGCCTGGTGACCAGGGCGGCCGCCGGCGGTCCCGGCGCGGACGCCCTGCTGGCGGTGGGCGTGGCGCTGTGCACCATGTCCGGCCTCTACTACAGCCTGACGTGGATCTTCGTCCCGCTGCTGTTCCCCGACGGCCGGCCGCCCTCGCCGCGCTGGCGGCTGCTCGGCCGGGTCGGCGGCGCCGCCGTCGCCGTGCAGTTCGTCGCCCAGTTCCTCTCGCCCGGCCACGTGCTGCCCACCGTCCCCGCCGTGGTCAACCCGTTCGGGCTGGCGGGCTTTCCCGGGCTGGTCGCCCTGCTCGTCAACGCGGTCTCCCAGCTCGTCGCGCTGTGCTGCGGGATCGCCGCGCTGTTCTCGCTCCGCACCCGGGCGCGCGGGGCGAGCCGGGCGGAGCGCCGGCGGCTGCGCTGGATCGCGCTGGGCGGCGGTGTGAACATCGTGGGCTTCGTCCTGCTGCTGTTCTTCAACACGGGCGGCGGCGGGCTGCTGTCGGCGGCGGTCGGCCTGGTGAGCGTGCTCAGCGCGCTGCCCGCGGCGATCCTGCTGACCGTGATCCGGCACCGGGTGTTCGACCTGCGGCTCGCGGTCCGGCGGTCGGTGGTCTACGGGCTGCTGTGGGCGTCCATCGCCGCCGGTTACGCCGGGGTGGCGACCGCGTTCGGGATGGCGGCCGGCGAGCGGCTGCCGGTGGGGGTGGCCATCGGGCTGACCGTCCTGGTCACCCTGATCTTCCAGCCGGCGAGGGCACGGCTCGAACGGCTGGCCGACCGGATCGTCTTCGGCGACCGTCCGACGGCCGCCGACCTGCTGTCCGACCTGGGTCCCGCGCTGGAGGAGTCGGAACCGGTGGAGCAGCTCAGCCGGGTGGCGTCCGCCGTACAGGCCGGACTGGGGGCCAGGTGGGCGGCGGTGACCCTCGCCGACGGCACCCGGGTGGTGGCCGGGGAGGAGACCGGCGAAGCGGTGCTGGTGCTGCCGGTGCCCGCCGGGCTCGGGCACATCTCGTGCGGGCCCAAGCCCGGCGGACCGGTCACCGCGGAGGACGTGCGGCTGCTGCGCGCGCTCGCCGTGCCCGTCGCGCTGACCATCCAGAGCGCCGGCCTGGCGACGAGACTGGTGAACGCGCAGGAGGCCGAACGGCGGCGGATCGAGCGCAACATCCACGACGGCGTGCAGCAGCAGCTCGTGGCGCTCATCGCCGGTCTGGAGCTGGCCAGGGCGTCCGGCGGCGGCGGCCCCGGCACCCTCGCGCTGCTCCGCGAGCAGGCCCGCCAGACGCTGAACGACCTGCGCGAGCTGGCCGCCGGCATCCATCCCTCCGTGCTCAGCCAGGGCGGGCTGGTGGAGGCGGTCGAGGAGCGCTGCTCGCGGCTGCCGGTGCGGACGACCGTGCTGGCCGAGCCCGGCCTGCGCGAGCGGCGCTTCCCCGACGAGGTGGAGGGCGCCGTGTATCTGACGGTGAGCGAGGCGGTCGCCAACGCGCTGAAGCACGCGGCGGCCGCCCGGATCGAGGTACGGCTGGCGCACGCCGCCGGGAAGCTGGAGGCGTTCGTGGACGACGACGGGATCGGGTTCGACCGGCGGGCGGTGTCCTCGGCCGGCCTGGACCGGCTCGCGGACCGGCTGGCCGCGCTGGGCGGCGGCGTGGACATCGTCAGCGCGCCCGGCGCGGGGACGCGGGTGCGGGCGTGGGTGACCGCCCATGGCTGAGCGGCTGCGCACGGTCGTCGCCGATGACCATTACCTGGTCAGGGAGGGCACCAGGCAACTGCTGGAGAGCTCGGGCGACGTGCTCGTGGTCGGCGCCGTGGGCACCGCGGACGAGCTGCTCGACGCGACCAGCCGGCTGCGTCCCGACGTGGTGCTGACCGACATCCGGATGCCCGGCGGATCCTGGCGGCCCGGGTTCGAGGGCATCGACGCCGCCCACCGCATCCGGGCCGCGCATCCCGGCGTGGGCGTGGTCGTCCTGTCGCAGTTCTCCGACGCGCTCTACGCCTTCGAGCTGTTCCGCGGCGGCACCGAGGGGTTCGCCTACCTGCTGAAGGACCGGGTGGGCGACCTGGAGGAGCTGCTCGGCGCGATCCAGGCGGTGGCCTCGGGCGGGTCGGTGATCGATCCCAAGGTGGTGGAGGGGCTGCTGGCGCGGCGGGCCGTACGCGCCGATCCCGGGGCGCCCGCGCTCACCCCCAGGGAGCAGGACGTGCTGCGCGAGATGGCCAGGGGCAAGTCCAACGGCGGGATCGCAAGGGCCGTCAGCCTGTCGGTGTCCGCCGTCGAGAAGAACGTGAACTCGATCTTCCTCAAGCTGGGCCTGGAGAACAGCCCGGACACCCACCGCCGGGTGGCGGCCGTCCTCGCCTATCTCGGCGCACCGCCCGGAGGGTCTTCACCCTGATCCGGTATGGGGTCATACTTGCGCCAATCGAAGAACATTCTTCTGGAGCGACGCGATGAGCCTTGCCGACCTGCAACCCGTGCCCAGCGAACAGCTCACCTTCCCGACGCCGCCCGCCTTCGACTCCGTGGGCGACGAACGCCGCCACCGCAGGGAACGGCTGGCCGCGGCGCTGCGCCTGTTCGGCCGGTTCGGCTTCGAGGAGGGGATCGCCGGGCACATCACCGCCCGCGACCCCGAGCACACCGACCACTTCTGGGTGAACCCGTTCGGGATGAGCTTCAGGCACGTCAGGGTGAGCGACCTCATCCTGGTGAACCACGCCGGCGAGGTCGTCGAAGGCCGCCACCACGTCAACCAGGCGGCCTTCGCGATCCACTCCATGATCCACAGGGCCCGTCCGGAGGTCGTGGCCGCCGCGCACTCCCACTCCGTGTACGGCAAGGCGCTGTCGTCCCTCGGCACACCGCTGGAGCCGCTGACCCAGGACGCCTGCGCGTTCTACGAGGACCACGGCCTGTTCGACGACTACACCGGCGTCGTCCTGGAGACCGAGGAGGGCCGCCGCATCGCGCGGGCGCTCGGCTCGCACAAGGCCGTGATCCTGCGCAACCACGGCCTCCTCACCGTCGGCGAGTCGGTCGACTCCGCGGCCTGGTGGTTCGTCACGATGGAGCGCTCGTGCCAGGCGCAGCTCGCGGCCAAGGCGGCCGGCCCCACCGTGCCGATCGACCACGAGAACGCCAAGCTCACCCACGGCCAGGTCGGCAGTGAGTTCCTGGGCTGGCTCAACTTCCAGCCGTTGTGGGACCAGATCCTGCGCGCCGAGCCCGACCTGCTGGACTGACGGGACCTCCGCTCAGCGGTCGAACAACGTGGACGGCGGGACCGGGGCGGCGACGCTCTGGCCGTCGTGGATGGGCGCGGCTCCGGCCACGAACTTCCGCAGCGCCTCGCCGTGCGTGCACCGGGCCTGGCTGAGGCCGCCCGCGGCGCGGCGGACCAGGTCGTCGAGCGGAAGCTCCATGCGGGAGGCGGCGACGATGAGGTTGCCGAAGCGCCGCCCCCGCATGACGCCGGGGTCGGCGAGCAGCGCCACGTGCCGGAAGGTGTCCAGGACCGTGGCCAGGAACCGGCGGGCGAAGGACAACCCCCTCCCGTCGGCCAGGTTGACCAGCAGGGTGCCCCGGTAGCGCAGCACCCGCGCCACGTCGGCGAGGTACTCGGCGGTGGCCAGTTCGACCGGCATCACGGCCCCGCTGAAGGCGTCGAGCACGAACAGGTCGGCCGAGTCGTCCCACAGCTGGGCCGACCCGGCCCGCCCGTCGGCGACGCGCACCTTCAGCAGCGGCACCGACTTCAGCCTGAGCTGGTCGCGGACGAGCTGGACCAGCCCGGCGTCCGGCTCGACCACGATCTGCCGGGAACCCGGGCGGGTCGCGGCGACGTAACGCGGGATCGTGCAGGCGCCGCCGCCGACGTGCACCGCCTCCAGCGGCCCGTCGTCCAGCAGGTCGATCACGTCGGCCATCAGGCGCACGTACTCGAAGTCGAGGTACTCCGGATCGTCGAGATCCACGTAGGACTGCGGTACCCCGCCGGACAGCAGGATCCAGCCGCCCGGCCGGTCCAGGTCCTGGAGGAGCTCCACCTCTCCGAAGGTGACGGTGTAACGGCCCGGCATCGGCTCGTGGGAGGTACGTCGCGCCATCACGCCGGATCTTTCATGTTCGGTTCCCTTTCGGATGGTCCGTTCTGGTATACCCCTGGGGGACACCCCCTGGGAGAAAAACCGTATGCGTCCTCGTAGGCTCCTCGTGCTGCTCGCCGTGCTCCTCGTCGTGGGCGGCACCTGCGGAGCGGGATGGTTCTGGCTGGGTCCGGTGAGCGGAAGCGCGGCCGAAACCTCCCGGGCCTATCTGGACGCCTGGCGGCGCGGCGACTACGCGGCCATGAGCGCCCTGGTAGCCGAACCTCCCGCCGACTTCGCCGACCGGCACCGGCGGCTCGACCGCGACCTCCGGGTGGAGTCGATCGCGCTCACGCCGGGGACGATCGTACGGCGCGGCGACGAGGCGGCCGACATCCGGGTCCAGGGGGTGCGCCAGGTGCGCGAGCTGGGCGCGTGGCCGTTCAGCACGACGCTGCGCCTCGCGGTCCGGGGCCGCGTGTGGAAGGTGCTGTGGTCGCCGGAGACCCTTCACCCGGCGCTGGCCGGTGGGGCGGCGCTGAAGCTCACCGAGACCAGGGTGCCCACGACGGAGCTCGTCACCCGCACCGGGGAGCGGATGCCCAACGACAACGGCGCGGAGTCCTACCTGGGCGAGCTGAACAGGCGGCTGGACCGGACCACCTCGGGCTGGGCGATCGATCAGGTGCGCGAGGGCGTCACCAGGCGGCTCGTGGTCTACCAGCCGCCGCCCACCTCGAAGGTGCGCACCACGCTGTCCTGGCGCATGCAGGCGGCGGCGGCCAGGGCGCTGGACGGGGTACGGCAGCCCGCGACGATCGTCGCGGTGCGGGCCAGCACCGGGGAGGTGCTCGCGGTGGCGGACCGGCTGGGCGCGGGCCGGCGCGCGTTCGAGGAGGTCTACGGGCCCGGCGACGCGTTCATGCTGGTCACGGCGGCGGCTCTGCTGTCGGACGGGCTCACCCCGGACAGCCGGGTGGCCTGCCCCGGGGAGTACACCCCGCCCGCCCGCGCCGGGAAGATCGAGAACGCCGGCGGCACGGCCCCGGGCACGGTCTCGCTGGCCAAGGCCATGAGCCTGTCGTGCGCCACGACCTTCGCCCAGCAGGCGGTGGAACGCCTCACCCCGGACGAGCTGGCCGGCCAGGCGGAGTCGCTCGGCTTCGGCCGGGAACTGGGCTCCGGCGTCGGCGGCACCTGCGGACGCCCCCCGGCGAAGAGCGCGAACCGGTCGGCGCTGGCCACCGACGCGGTCGGCCGTAACACGGTCGCCGCCAGTCCGCTGTGCATGGCCCTGCTCGCCGCGGCCGTGAAGGACGGCACCTGGCGCCCGCCGCGGCTGGTCACCGAGAAGGCGGCGCGGGTACTGGACCGGGTGCGGCCGAACGAGGTCACGGTGCCGCCCGCCGTCGCCTCCGGCCTGCGCACGATGATGCAGGCCGAAGCGGCGGAGGAGGCCAACGCCGGGCTGTTCCCCAAGGGGGTCGCGGGTCACGCGGGGCGGACCCCGGATGTCGGCACGTGGTTCGTCGGCTACCGGCAGGACATGGCATTCGCGGTGTTCGTCAAGGGCAAGGGACCGGTGCGCAGGGCGGCGCTGCCCATCGCCTCCCGCTTCCTGCGCGCCCTGTGAGCCCTGCGCGCCCTGTGAGCCCTGCGCGCCCGCCGGGCGGGCCTGCGGTCAGGCGCCGGCCTTGCGCAGGTCGAGGCAGGCCACCCGGTCACCGGCCGTGCCCGCCTTGGGACCGGTGGGCGTGGTCTCCTCGGCGTGGATCACCAGCGACTTGGGCAGCCGGTCGGGGCTGAGCCCCCACGGCTGCTTGGCCTCGGCGGTGGCCGCGCCGGACGCGTCGGTGGTGAAGTCGAGCCAGACCTCGTTGGTCGGGTTGGCCGCCGTGTGCGGCGAGGGGCCCTGGGCCGGCATGTGCTGGAAGTGCGGGCCGGAGTCGTCGGGCTTGGCGCCGCAGGACTTCGTGTGCAGGTGCGAGCCGTACTTGCGGTCGGGCAGCAGGCCGGCGACGGTCAGCTTGGAGGTGGTCTCCTGGCCGCTGGAGTCGACCGTGATGTCGGCCTTCGCCCCCTCGGGCGCCAGCTTCTTGTCGTAGACCACCGCCTTCGCGCCCTCGCTGTAGGGCTTGAAGGTGCCGCCGCCGGTGAGCCGGACCGGCGCGGTGGACTCGCCCGGGGTGTGCCCGGGGGAGTCCTCGACGGAGGGCGAGGAGGGGGTGGACGGCGCGGCGGCGGGGCTCACGACCGGAGCCTCACCGGAGCCGACCGCCCCCTGCTGACCGCAGGCGGCGCTGAGCATGACGAGCGCGAGGACAGGGAGACGGCGCATGCCGAAACTTTCCCTTCGTGGAACGGATTGGTCGAGGCGCAACTCTAGCCCGTAATCGCGCAAGGACTAAGCGTAACGCTCGGCTATCCGGTCGATGTCCCCGGCGAGGGCGAAGTCCTTCTCCGTCAAACCTCCCGCGTCGTGCGTGGTCAGGGCGAAGTGCAGGGTCCGCCAGCGGATGTCGACATCCGGATGGTGATTCAGCTCCTCGGCCCGCGCGGCGACCTCGTCCACCACCCGGATCGCGGCCGGGAAGTCCCGCGCCTTGAAGGTGCGCCTGATCTCGCGGCCCTCACGCCGCCATTCCGGCAGCCCGGCCAGCTTCCTGGTGATCTCCGTTTCGTCCAGCATGATTCCAGGACATCACGCGGAACGGGGCCATGCCACCCTTTGCCCGGGACGGCGGGAACGCCTAGTTTGATCGCATGCTGATGGGCGAGGAGCGCAGGGCGTTGTGCGCGTACGGCAGGCGGGCGATCGAGTCGGGGCTGGTGATCGGCACCTCGGGCAACCTGAGCGTGCGCTCGGGCGACCTCGTCGCGGTCACCCCGTCCGGGGTCGCGCTGGACCGGATGACGCCGCAGGACTGCCCGGTGCTGGACATCGAGGGATATGTCGTCTCCGGCGAGCGGCAGCCGTCCTCCGAGACGCCGATGCACCTGGCCGTCTACGCGGCCACCGACGCCACGGCCGTCGTGCACACGCACTCCGTCTTCGGCGCCGTCGTGGCCACCACCATGACCGAGCTGCCCCCGATCCACTACAACGCGCTGCTGCTCGGCGGCACGATCAGGGTCGCCCGCTACGCCACGTACGGCACGCCGGAGCTGGCCGCGAACGTGATGGAGGCGCTCGCCGGCAGGCAGGCGGTGCTGATGGCCAACCACGGCGGAGTGACCCTCGGCGCGGACCTGGAGACGGCCTTCGAGGCGACCAGGCTGCTGGAGTGGCTCTGCGAGGTGTACGTGCGGGCCAAGGGGGTGGGCGAGCCCCGGGTCCTGACCGAGGAGGAGCTCGGCGCGGTGGTCGAGCGGGCGCTCAACCCGCAGGCGTTCCCGCGCCGGGAACCGGTCCACGGATCGGACGTCCCGGACATCGAACCAGGAAAGTGACTAACGTTTCCCAGCGGAACCAGCGGAGTCAGCGGAACGAATGGAGCGATGGGTTGCCGTTGCAGATCACGGGCGCTCCCAGCGATCCCGACCTCATCCGCCTGCCCTGGGACCTCCCCCTGGAAGAGTGGCCGGACCACTACCTGGTCCCGCTCCCCCGCGGCATCTCCCGGCACGTGGTGCGCTTCGTCCGGCTGGCCGACCGGGTGTACGCGATCAAGGAGATCAGCGAGCGCTACGCCAAGGCGGAGTACCGCCTGCTGTGGGATCTCAGCAGGCTGGACGCGCCCGCCGTCGAGCCGGTCGCCGTGGTCACCGGGCGCACCGGCCGCGACGGTGAGCCGCTGGACTCCGCCCTGGTCACCCGCCATCTGCAGTTCTCCCTCCCCTACCGGGCGGTCATGTCGGGCACGCTGCGGCCCGACACGCTCACCCGGCTGCTCGACGCGCTGGCCGTGCTCCTGGTCCGGCTGCACCTGTACGGCTTCTACTGGGGCGACTGCTCGCTGTCCAACACGCTCTTCCGGCGGGACGCGGGGGCGTTCGCGGCCTATCTGGTGGACGCCGAGACAGGCGAGATCCATCCCCTGATCAGCGAGGGGCTGCGCAGGCACGACATCGACCTCGCGCACACCAACATCTACGGCGAGATGCTCGACCTGGAGGCGGGCGGCCTGCTGCACCCGTCCATCGACCCGGAGGCGATCGCCGGGCAGGTGCTCGACCGGTACAACCGGCTGTGGGAGGAGCTCACCGAGGACGAGATCATCGAGGAGGTGGACTGGCACCGGGTGGAGCAGCGCATCCGCCGCCTGAACTCCCTCGGCTTCGACGTGGCGGAGATGATGGTCCGCCGCAAGGCGGGCACCGGCCGGCTGATCGTGCGGCCCAAGGTCGTGGACGCCGGGCACCACCAGCGCCGCCTGCTCCGCCTCACCGGCCTGGACGTGGAGGAGAACCAGGCGCGGCGGCTGCTCAACGACCTCGACTCCTTCCGGGTGCAGAGCGGCCTGCGGCACGAGGACGAGGCGATCGTGGCGCACCGCTGGCTCGCCGAGATCTTCCAGCCCACGGTGGCCGCGATCCCGGCCGGGCTGCGCGGCAAGCTGGAGCCCGCGCAGTTCTTCCACGAGGTGCTCGACCACCGCTGGTTCCGGTCCGAGGCCGCGGGCGGGGACATCGGGCTGGCCGCCGCGGTCCGTTCCTACATCGACAACGTGCTGGTGTTCAAGCCGGACGAGCAGGCGCTCATCGGCGAGGCCTAGACCGCCGGCCGCGCTGCTCCAGTTCCGCGGGCGGCCGCCCCTCCTCGTGCTCCTCCTCCGGCAGCGGGACCTTGTCCCCGCCGTAGACGTGGCTCAGCCGGGCGCGCAGGTGGCCGATGGGGCCGCGCAGTTCCTTGGGCGGGACGCCGTCCCCGTCGTGCCCGTCGGCCTCGATGACCGGGATCGGTTCCTTCGCCAGCACCCGGTCCGCGAGTTCCTCCGTCGAGGGGGCGTGCACCTCGATGAACTCGCCGTGCGGCAGCCGCTTGATGACGCCGGACTCCACACCGTGCCGGACCAGCCCGGCGTCCTTGCGCTGGAGGCCGACGCAGATCCGGTACGTGACGTAGTAGGCGACGGCCGGTCCCACGAAGACCGCGATCCTGGAGAACCAGGTGGTCGCGTAGAGCGAGATGTGGAAGTTCGCGGAGATCTCGTCGTTGGCCCCCAGCAGCCACAGGACGCCGTAGAAGGTGATGGCCGCCATGCCGATCGCGGTGCGGTGCGGGTTGTTGCGCGGCCGGTCGGCGACGTGGTGCTCACGCCGGTCGCCGGTGATCCAGCGTTCGGCGAAGGGGTAGACGGCCAGGCCGGTCAGGATGACGAACATCGGCAGCAGCGCCGGGATGAGGACGCTCAACGTCAGCGTGTGCCCCCACAGGTTGATCTCCCACGAGGGCATCATCCGCAGGGCGCCGTCCAGGAAGCCCAGGTAGAAGTCCGGCTGCGACCCCGCGGACACGTTCGCCGGCGAGTAGGGGCCGAACAACCAGATCGGGTTGATCTGGGCGAACCCGCCGAGCGCCGTCAGCACGCCGAAGGTGAAGAAGAAGAACGCCCCCGACTTGAGCATGAACGACGGGTAGAGCGGGCCGCCGACCACGTTGGTCTCGGTGTGCCCCTTGCCCGGCATCTGGGTGTGCTTCTGCACCCACATCAGGATCAGGTGGGCGGTGATCAGCGCCACGAGCAGCCCGGGGAGCAGCAGGATGTGGATCGTGAAGAACCGGCTGATGATGTCCTCGCCGGGATACTCCCCGCCGAACAGCAGGAACGACAGGTAGGTCCCGACCACCGGTATGGAGAGGACCACTCCCTGGGTGATGCGCAGGCCCGCGCCGGACAGCAGGTCGTCCGGGAGCGAGTAACCGGTCAGGCCCTCCACGAGGGCGAGGGTGAGCAGCACCAGGCCGATGAGCCAGTTGAGCTCGCGTGGCTTGCGGTACGCGCCGGTGAAGAAGATCCGGAGCATGTGCACCAGGATGGCGGCCACGAAGAGCAGGGCCGCCCAGTGGTGGATCTGCCGCATCAGCAGCCCGCCGCGCACTTCGAAGCTGATGTGCAACGCCGACGCGTACGCCTCGGACATGGTCACGCCACGCAGCGGGGCGTACGCGCCGTTGTACACGACGTCCCCCATGCCGGGCTTGAACCAGAACGTGAGGAAGGTGCCGCTAAGCAGGAGGATGACGAACGAGTAGAGCGCGATCTCGCCGAGCAGGAACGTCCAGTGGTCGGGGAAGACCTTGCGCAGGTTGCGCTTGAGGAAGCCTGCCGCACCGACCCGGTCGTCGACGAAGCGGCTCCCCCTGGCCACGGCCTTCGGCACCTCGGGTTCACCTGCGGCCATGCTCGCCTCCCGTTGGGCTCGCGGACCCTTCCTCTCACCTTCGGAGCGGCAGCCATGCAGGTTGTGGGCGGTTTTTAACCTTTACAGGATATTTGCGTACTTCGCCCGGCCGGGGGTTCCGGGCGCAGGGAGCCGGGGGTTCCGGGCGCAGGGAGAGGACGGGCGTCCTGAGGGGGAAGGAGGACGCCCGTCCTCGGTGCGGGAGGCGGCGGAGGGAGAGGCGCCGCGTCACCCGGACGGCGGCGGTCGGATCAGCGGTGGGACAACAGCTTCCTGATCTGCTCCAGGCCGAGGTAGGCGCCACCCGCCGCGCCCACGCCGACCAACTGGGCGAGCCGGTCGAAGACGCTCCGGCCGCCCGCGGAGGGTGAGGCGGACGGCGTGGGCAGGGCCTTCCTGGCGGCGTCCTTCAGCGGCACGTTCCTGGCCACGGCCTCGATCATCGCCGGGGTGAGCGTGCGCGGCTCGGCGGGGGTCTCGTCCTTCATCCGCCAGGCGCCGGCCGAGAAGGAGACGGGGTAGTCCTTCTTGCCGAGCCCGTCGCCCCAGTTGGTGATCACGTAGGAGACGTCGATGTGACCGGCGCCGTTGTTGCCGTTGACCATCAGCGTGCCGGGGTTGAACTCGCCGCCGGTCAGCTCGGCGAAGGTCTTGGCGTCGATGTCCAGCATGACGCCGCTGCTGGAGGGGTTGCCGGGACCACGGTCGCCGATGAAGAACTTGGCCATCTTGCCGCCGTAGAACACGTACCCCTCGGTGCCGAGCGGCCAGCTCGGGCTGGCGAACAGGCCCTTCTGCATGGGCTTGCCGCTGGCCGGGAGCCCGGTGTCACCGGCGCGGCCGGAGGAGTCGTCCCAGAAGTAGGAGGCGGTGGTGGTGCCGGCGAGCATCACCTGGGCGCTGGCCGGGACGCTGGTCTCGGGGAGGACCGGGAGGACGGTGGCGTCCGCCAGGGCGGCGCCCGCACCGGTGCCGGCGAGGAGGGAGGCAACAAGGGGGACGAGAAGGAGACGCTTCGCACGCATGTCAAAGAAGGCGATCATGAAGGTGGGGGATCCTTTGGTCGGAGACAGGACAATCCGTACGCACTTCGCAGAGCGGGCACGGGTCGTGACGTGCTCAGGACGAGGTCAAGCGGAGGGAACTGCTCGACGGTCTCGCCCCATCGGGCACGGCCCTTCTAAAGGGGTGCCACCGCGACGGCGATGGAGATCGTCAGCGACGCTTCGCCAACGGGCGGGCGGCGGAACTCGGTGCGGCGGAAAGCCTGCACGGGCGGGGGTGGCCCACGGGGGTTCTCCTCTCCATCGCGCCTACCGGGTGGGTTGTGGGGGTTCGGGCATGAGGGGCGCCCTACCGCGCGGTGGCGGACTCACCCCGGGGAGCGCGTGGCTCCGGTGCGTTCTCCCGGCTCCCGGCGTTCCCCTGGTGCGGGGTGCCGGGACTCGGCTTCAGCCGACTGCCTTCGGTCGAAGAGCGTCTCGTCGACTGCCATGAAATGGACTCTAGTTACCTTTAAGGCCCAAAGGCAAACATAAAGCCACGAATCGGTCAGAAGATCTACCTTAGCTGGCAAACGAACGCCGGGTGGACATAAGGGATCATCTCGGGATTTAGCACCACGTTTCCCCGCACTTTGGCCCGGCCTCACCCGCCGGGATTAATGCTCGAACCGTGAGCGAGAAGACGAACCAGCCACGCATCGTCGTAGGCCTCAGCCACTCCACGGCGTCCTCGTCGGCCCTGCTCTGGGCGGTCAACGAGGCCACGCTACGGCAGGCGGTGATCGAGCCCGTGCACGCCTGGCAGTGGTCGGGCGAGGGCCGCGCCTCCTACGCGCCGATGGGCACCTGGCGGTGCCGCGACGAGGAACGGGAGGCCGCCGCCTCCGACATCCGCCGGGCGGTGGCGGAGATCGCGCCGCATCTCGCTCCCGTGATCTCGCACGGCTCGGCCCCCCAGGTGCTGCTCAGACACGCGGAGGAGGCCGACCTGCTGGTGCTCGGCTGCCGCGCGTTCGACCCCGACGCGCCCGCGCCGATCGGCCCCGTGGTGAGCGCCTGCCTCGTCCGCGCCCGCTGCCCCGTCGTGGTGGTGACGCCCGACATGGTGCCCTCGCAGCGCGCGCACGCGAAGCCGCTGGAGTTCGCCGGCGTCCCCCAGCTCCCGCTCGGCTGACCGCCGCCGCGCCCTACGGGGTCATCGGGCCGTTCTTCGCCTGCGGGAAGTACCCCTTGTCGTGCGGCGCGTCACGCCGGTAGACCATCACCGCCCGCCGCCACGACATCACCTCGTCGCCGTCCTGGTTGAGCCCCCTGGTGCGGCAGGAGACGATCCCGGCGTACGGCCGCGACCTCGACTCGCGCTTGTCCAGCACGATCGACTCCGCGTAAAGCGTGTCCCCCAGGAAGACCGGATGGGTGAGCTTGATCTCCTCCCATCCCAGGTTCATGATCGCCGTCTGGCTGACGTCGATCACGGACAGCCCGAGCACGATCGCCACGGTCAGCCCCGAGTTGGCGATGATCCTCCCGTACGGCGCGCGCTCGGCGAAGTGGGCGTTGAAGTGGTTCTGGTTCGTGTTCATCGTGAGCAGGGTGAACCAGGTGTTGTCGGCCTCGCTGATCGTCCGGCCGAGCGGATGCCGGTAGACGTCGCCGACCTCGAAGTCCTCGTAGTAGCGGCCGATGGCCGGCCCGTGCACCGTCACGCCGCCACTGTGCCACCCGCCCTCGGGGCGATCAAGGAGGACGCCGCGCCGGCGGACGACCGGCTACCCTAGAACAAAATTCGGGTCCTTTCCGGGAGCACACACATGACGTCGTGGTTCGCCTCACCCTCCGACGCACGGGAACGGCTCGCCGCCGTGCACTATCTCCCCGACGACGCCATCGCGACCTCCGTGTTCCTCGCCGGCGCGCTCGGCAAACCGCTTCTCGCCGAAGGCCCGGCCGGCGTGGGCAAGACCCAGCTCGCCAAGGCGGTGGCCGCCGCGACCGGCGCGCGGGTGGTCCGCCTCCAGTGCTACGAGGGCCTGGACGAGGCGCGGGCGCTGTACGAGTGGAACTACAAGAAGCAGTTGCTGCGCATCCAGGCCGGCGCGGGCGAGACCTGGGACGCCGCCCACGACGACATCTTCTCCGAGGAGTTCCTGCTGGAGCGGCCGTTGCTGCGGGCGATCCGCTCCGAGGAGCCCACCGTGCTGCTCATCGACGAGACCGACAAGGCCGACGTCGAGGTGGAGGGGCTGCTGCTGGAGATCCTCTCCGACTACCAGGTCACGATCCCGGAGCTCGGCACCATCACCGCCGTGCGCCGGCCGTACGTGGTGCTGACCTCCAACGCCACCCGCGAGCTGTCCGAGGCGCTCAAGCGGCGCTGCCTCTACCTGCACCTGGGCTACCCGGCGCCGGAGCGCGAGCGCGACATCGTGCTGTCGCAGGTGCCGGGGCTGCCCGGGGCGCTGGCCGAGCAGCTCGCCCGGGTCGTCGCGACGCTGCGCGGCCTGGAACTGAAGAAGGCCCCCTCGATCGCGGAGACCGTGGACTGGGCGAACACCCTCCTCGCGCTCGGCCGCGACGACCTGTCCGAGGCCACGGTCGCCGACACGCTCGGCGTCGTCCTCAAGCACGCCTCCGACCAGGACCGGGCCCGCAAGGAGCTGGGCCTGTGAGCCTGCTGGACCGGCACGTCGGCTTCGTGCACGCGCTGCGCGAGGCGGGCGTGCCGGTCTCGCCGGCCGAGGGCCTCGACGCGGCGCGCGCGCTGGCGCTCATCGACCTCGGCGAACGGGAGTCGCTGCGCGCGGCGTACGCGGCGACGCTGATCAAGCGGCCCGCCTACCGGCCGGGCTTCGACATGCTCTTCGACCTGTGGTTCCCGCCGGTCACCACGGCCGCGCCCGCCCCCCGCCCGGCGAGCGGGCCCACCGGCGAGGAGAGCCTGGAGGAGCTGCGCGAGCGGCTCGCGGGACTGCTGATCGACGCCGGCGGCATGGCCGCCTTCGCCCGGGCCATGGTGGACAGGTACGGCAGGCGGCCTGCGGCGGAGGGCCGGCAGAACTGGTTCTCCTACCCGGTGCTGCGCGCGCTGTCCCCGGAGACCCTGATGGCCCGCATCCTCGCCGAGGTGCTGGCCGGCCAGGAGCGCGGCGGCCTCGCCGAGAAGAACGCCAGGCGGCGGGTCGAGGACAACATCCGCCGGTTCGAGGAGGCGGTGGCCTCCGACGTGCGGCGGCGCATCGCCGAGGACGCCGGGCCGGAGCGGATCGCCAGGTCCGCCGTGCGCCCGCCGCTGGACCAGGTCGACTTCCTCCGGATCACCAGGGCCGACCTCGGCAGACTGCGCCGGGAGGTGCACCCGCTGGCCCGCCGCCTCGCCACCCGGCTCACCATGAGACACCGGCACGGCAGGCGCGGCAGGCTCGACTTCCGCCGCACCGTGCGCGCCTCGCTGAGCACCGGCGGCGTCCCGCTGACCACGCACCACCGGCCGCGCCGCCCGCACAAGCCGGAGCTGGTCATCCTGTGTGACACCAGCGACTCGGTCTCGTCGTTCGCGCACTTCACCCTGCTGCTGACCTACGCGCTGCGGGAGCAGTTCAGCAAGGTCCGGGCCTTCGGTTTCGTGGACCGGGTGGACGAGGTCACCCGCTTCTTCACCCCGGGCGCCGACCTGGTCGAGGCCATGACCCGGCTGGCCGAGGAGTCGGACATGATCCGCTTCGGCCGGACGAACTACGGCCAGGCGTTCGAAGGCTTCGCCACCCGGTACGGCGACGCGATCGGCCCGAAGTCCTCGCTGCTGATCCTCGGCGACGCCCGCAACAACTACCAGCCCATGGCCCTCGCCACCCTGAAAACCCTCGCCGCCCGCGCCCGGCACGCCTACTGGCTCAATCCCGAGCCCCGAGCGCAATGGGACACCGGCGACTCCGAGGCCACCGCCTACGGCGCCGCCGTCCCCATGTACGAATGCCGGAACATCTCCCAGCTCTCCATATTCATCGAAGAACTCGCGTGAGATCCCCCTTTACGGAAGCGCATTCACCAAGTGGCCCCAGCAGGAGTCGAACCTGCGACTGACCCGGTTTCGTAGACCGGCGCTCTGTCCTGCTGAGCTATGGGGCCCCGTAGTGGCGCGGGCCGGATTCGAACCGGCGGTCTCGGGATTATGAGGCCCGTGGGGACGGCCGGGCTCCCCTACCGCGCCGCGCGGCCTCCGGGGTGAAGGCCGTGCTCGTGCCGTTCCAGGGATTCGAACCCTGACTGTCCGCGTCCTGAACGCGGTGCCTCCTGCCGGTTGGGCTAGAACGGCCTGGCATGAAAACGGAGAAGCCGCCGGAAATGCGTCCCGGCGGCTTCTTGACGGACCCGAAGAGGGTTACCCGGAAGCCTGCCGAGGCATCAGGAGAATGCGGCGCATCCGTCGGCGCATGATCGTCTCGAATTTCACCGCCGGCTCCTTTCCGTCAATCGTCTTCGTCGCTCATGGACCACGTTAACCGCATGGCCGCGCGGAATGCCACGCATTCAACCCAGGCGGTGCAGCTCCCGGGCGGCGGTGCGGGCGAGGAGCTCGACCTGCTCGTCGGAGAGGGCGGCGGTGGCCCGCTGGCGGATCACCTTGGGCAGCGACTTGGGCCGCATCAGGGTGAGCCCCTCGGCGGTCACCACGGGGCCGCGCGGCATCCGCCCGCCGAAGACCGCGAGCAGCGGCTCGATGGTGACCGGGACGCCGGACTTCTCGGTGAGCACGCCGGCGAGCGAGGCCGCGGCGTCGTTGAGCGCCTTGGCGTGCGCGGAGCCGTACTTCTCGCCGAAGAAGAGCCGCCCGCCGTACTGCGCGAGGTCGGTGTCGGGGCCGAAGGCCTCGTTGTCCACGATCCAGATGCCGCCGGGGCCGATGACCAGGTGGTCGACGGAGGCGGCGCCGCGGACGGCGCGGCCGTTGAGGATCTGGTAGCCCTCCTTGGCGAGCCCGCGGCGCAGCACCTTGCCGGTGATGACCTCGCCGCGGCGCTTGCCCCGCCACACGGCGGTGTCCTCGTGCGTCTTCCACGACCAGAAGGCGTCGGCCGCGGCGACCAGCGCGGCCACCAGCACGCCCACCACCGGCGGCGCGGGGATCGAGAAGCGGATGGCGAGACCGATGCCCACGGCCAGGCCGACCGCGGCCTTGACCGCCCGGAGCCGCCTGCGCTCCTTGGTCCCCTCGATCCAGAACTTCTCGTACATCTGCTGGTGCGAGGCACCGGTGAACTTGTCGTCACGGGGTACGTAGATTGACCCGCTGGGCATGGCGGACTCCCGAAGTCGACCTGGCTGGTGGAGGAGACGAAGGCACGGTCGAGCGATCTGCCACGCTGAAGACCCTCGCCGTCGCTGTAGATTCCCGGTCCGGGGGGACGGGACACCTGGATGACGGAATTCGGCCATGCACGCCAGTGTTCTTACCGACCAGTCGGTATCCTAGCGGCGGGAGCTCGGCGATCCGAGCGTAGCGGGAGGTCTCGATGGCGCGCAGCGGAAACCCGGCCGGGGAACCCGAGCCCGTGCGGCGGCGGCTGCTCGCCGAGGCGACGCGGCTCTTCGCGGAGCGGGGTTTCGAGAGCACGTCGGTCCAGGAGATCGTCACCGCCGCCGGGGTCACCAAGGGCGCCATGTACCACTACTTCGACTCCAAGGACGATCTCCTGCACGAGATCTACGGCCGGGTGCTGCGGCTGCAGATGGAGCGGTTGACGAAGGTGGCCGACGGGCCGGGCACGGTCACCGAGCGGCTGCACGCGGCGGCGGCCGACGTGGTGCTCACGACGGTCGAGAACCTCGACGACTCCAAGATCTTCTTCCGGTCGATGCACCAGCTCGCGCCCGACACGCACAAGAGCGTGCGCGCCGAGCGCCGCCGCTATCACGAGCGGTTCCGCGACCTGGTGTCCGAGGGGCAGCGGGAGGGCGTCTTCCGGGCCGACATCCCGGCGGACATCGTGGTCGACTTCTTCTTCGGCTCCGTCCACCATCTCGGCACCTGGTACCACACCGACGGCCCGCTGTCCGGCGCCGAGGTGGGCGCCCACTTCGCCGACATGCTGCTGACCTCGCTACGCCCTTAGAACGCTCCCGGCACCCCGGGAACGCCCGCAGGGGGCCCGCAGGACCGGGCCCCGGGAACGCCCGCAGGGGCGCCCGCCCGGCCCGGAGAGCATCCGGAGGGGGCGGTCCCCCACGAGACCGCCCCCGCCCGTCCTGGCGTCAGGCGGGGCTGGGCAGGTCGGCCAGCTCCGCGAGCGCGGCGCGGTGGTCGCCCGGGGTGCCCAGGGCGATCTGCACGGACTTGGCGCGCTTCAGGTAGAGGTGCAGGGGGTGCTCCCAGGTCATCCCGATGCCTGCGTGCAGTTGCAGCGCCTCCTCGGCGGCGTGCAGGGCCACGTCGGAGCACCACGACGCGGCGACCGCCACCGGCAGCGCGGCGTCCTCCGTGACGTCCTTCGCCGTGGCCAGCGCGTCCGCGGCGGCCCTGGCCGCGGCGCGGGCGCGGGCCACGTCGAACCACAGGTCGGCCAGCCGGTGCTTGATCGCCTGGAACGACCCGACCGGCCGGGCGAACTGGTGCCGCTCCTTGACGTAGGCGATCGTCGTGTCCAGGCACCAGTCGGACACGCCGAGCTGCTCGGCGGCCAGCAGCCCGGCCCCGGCCGTCAGCGCGAGCCGTACCCCGGCCAGATCGGCGGCGACCCGGACGGCGGGCGCCTCCCACAGCGTCACCGTGGCGAGCTGCCTGGTGAGGTCGAGCGACGGCGCCGCCTCCACGCCGGCGTGCGCCGCCTCGACCACGTAGAGCGCCCCGGCGGCCGGCACGACCAGCACGTCCGCCACCGACGCCCCGGCGACCGCGGCCACCCGCCCGCTCAGCGCGCCGTCCCCGCCGGCCGTCACGGTGTCGCCGGTCTCCCGGTACGGCGAGGCCGAGAACGGCACGGCGAGCGCCGCCGTCACCTCGCCCGCGGCCAGCCGCCGCACCCAGGAGGCCGCCTCGGCGGAGGCGTCGGCCGCGGCGAGCAGCGCCGAGGTGGCCAGCACCGCGCTGCCGAGGAAGGGCACCGGCGCCACGGCCCGGCCCAGCTCCTCCAGCACCACCGCCGCCTCCCGCGCCGACGCGCCCGCGCCGCCGAGGGACTCCGGCACCAGCAGCCCCGCCACCCCGACGTCCCTCGCCAGCGTCCGCCACAGGTCCAGGTCGTACGGCGAGGCCGTCTCGATCCGGCCGAGCACGGCCGCGGGCGGGCACCTGTCGGCGAGCACGTCGCGCACGGCGGCCCGCAGTTCCTCCTCGACCTGCGTGTAGAGAAGATCGGTCACCGCGGCAGATCCTTCCAGGGGACGTCCTTGTCGACGCGCGGCTCGGACGGCAGGCCGAGCACGCGTTCGGCGATGATGTTGCGCAGGATCTCCGAGGTGCCGCCCTCGATGGAGTTGCCCTTGGCGCGCAGATAGCGGTAGCCGGGGTCGCGCCCGACGAAGTCGACCGCCTCGGAGCGGCGGAACGTCCAGTCGTCGTAGCCGAGTCCCTCGTCGCGGCGCATCTCCAGGTCGAGCCCGGTCAGCTCCTGGTTGAGCCGGGCGAAGGCGAGCTTCATCCCCGACCCCTCCGGGCCGGGCTGGCCGGCGGAGAGCTGCGCGCGCAGCCTGGCCCCGGCGAGCCTGGTCACCTCCGACTCCACCCACAGCCGCAGCAGCCGCTGGTGCAGGTCGTGGGTGCGCGCCTCGGGACGCTCCCGCCAGGTGTCGGCGACCATGCCGATCATGCCGCCGCCCCGCCGTACGTCGCCGCCGCCGATGGCGACGCGCTCGTTCATCAGCGTGGTCTGGGCGACCCGCCAGCCGTCGCCGACCTCGCCGAGCCGCAGGTCGTCCGGCAGCCGCACGCCGGTCAGGAAGACCTCGTTGAACTCCGCCTCGCCGGTGATCTGGCGCAGCGGGCGGACCTCGACGCCGGGGGCCCGCATGTCGCAGACGAAGTAGCTGAGGCCGCGGTGCTTGGGCACGCCGGGGTCGGTGCGCGCGACGAGGATCGCCCACCTGGAGTGGTGCGCCCCGGAGGTCCACACCTTCTGGCCGTCCACCACCCACTCGTCACCGTCGCGCACGGCCCGGGTGGCCAGCGTGGCGAGGTCGGACCCGGCGCCGGGCTCGCTGAAGAGCTGGCACCAGATCTCCTCCCCCGTCCACAGCGGGCGCAGGAAGCGCTTCTTCTGCTCCTCCGTGCCGAAGGCGAGGATCGTGGGCGCGGCCATGCCCAGGCCGATCGCCATCTTGCCGGGCGCGAGCTGGGGGACGTCGCCGAGTTCCTTGTCCACGACCCGCTGGAGCTCGCGGCGCGCGCCGAGGCCGCCGTGGCCGGTGGGGAAGTGCACCCAGGCGAGCCCGGCGTCGAAGCGCGCCCGCAGGAACGCCAGGCGGTCCGCCGGATCGTGCCCGGCGCGGAACGCCCGGGCCCGCTCCCTGATGTCTGCCTCGTTCACCACGGGTCCTCACGCCTCCGGGATCATGTACTTCTTGAGCTCCCTGTAGGCCAGGGAACGCTTGTGCACCTCGTCCGGCCCGTCGGCGAGGCGCAGCGACCGGGCGTGCGCCCAGAGCCCGGCGAGCGGGAACTCCTGGCTGACGCCGCCGGCTCCGTGCACCTGGATCGCCTTGTCCAGGATCCACTCGACCTCGCGCGGAGTCGCGATCTTGATGGCCTGGATCTCGGTGTGCGCGCCCCTGTTGCCCACCGTGTCCATCAGCCAGGCGGTCTTCAGCACCAGGAGGCGGAGCTGCTCGATGCGCACCCGGGACTCGGCGATCCAGTCCTGCACCACGCCCTGCTGGGCGACCGGCCTGCCGAACGTCGTGCGGGCCAGCGACCTGCGGCACATCATCTCCACGGCCCGCTCGGCGATGCCGATCAGCCGCATGCAGTGGTGGATGCGGCCGGGGCCGAGACGGGCCTGGGCGATGGCGAAGCCGCCGCCCTCCTCCCCGACGAGGTTGTCCACCGGCACCCGCACGTCCTCGAACAGCAGCTCCGCGTGGCCGCCGTGGTCGCCGTCGGTGTAGCCGAACACCCGCATCCCGCGCCTGACGGTGAGGCCGGGGGTGTCCCTGGGCACCAGCACCATGCTCTGCTGCCGGTGGGAGGGCGCAGCGGGATCGGTCTTGCCCATCACGATGAAGATCTTGCAGTTCGGGTTCATCGCCCCGGAGGCGAACCACTTGCGACCGTTGATCACGTACTCGCCGCCGTCGCGGACGATCGCGGTGGAGATGTTGGTGGCGTCGGAGGAGGCGACGTCGGGCTCGGTCATCGCGAAGGCGGACCGGATCTCTCCCGCGAGCAGCGGTTCCAGCCACTCCTTCCGCTGCCAGTCGGCGCCGAACGACGCCAGCAGCTCCATGTTGCCGGTGTCCGGCGCGGCGCAGTTGGTGGCGGTGGGCGCGATCCGCGGGCTGCGGCCCATGATCTCGGCGAGCGGCGCATACTGCAGGTTGGTGAGCCCCGCGCCGCGCTCGCCGGGCAGGAAGAGGTTCCACAGGCCGCGGGTGCGGGCCTCGCCCTTGAGGTCCTCCATGAGCGGCGGGACGCGCCAGCCGGACTCCTCCGCCTGGGCCTCGAACGCCTCCTCCGCGGGGTAGACGCACTCGTCCATGAAGTCGGTGAGCCGTTTCCGCAGATCGTTGGTCGTGGCGTCGTACAGGAAATCCACTGCTCCTCCTCGCGGTCTACGCCGAGCGTACCGACCAGCCGGTATGCATGTCGACACACTCCACCTACCGCGATTCTGCGTCCTGACCCGTACCCGGGGCCATCCCGGGCGTCGGCCGCAGGGCGATCCCGGACGCGGGGATCCGGCAGGGCGGGCAGCTCGTAGGCGGCATGGAGTTTTATGATGATTTATGGCCTTTTTCGGGCGTCCCTATGTGTGCCGGGCGGGCGAAGGGGAGGCGTTGTGGTTCTTCGGCGGGCTCACCGTCGTCAAGGCCACCGGCGCCGAGACGCGCGGGGCGCTGACCGTCGCCGAGTTCGTCAGCCCGCCGGGGTTCGCCCCGCCGCTGCACCGGCACCGCCTGGAGGACGAGCTGTTCTACGTGCTGGCGGGAACCGCGGTCTTCCACTGCGCCGGTGAGATCCTGCCCGCCGGTCCCGGGGACTTCGCGCTGCTGCCGGTCGGGCTGGCGCACACGTTCGTCACCGGGCCGGGCGAGCCGCTGCGCGCCCTGCAGATCACCGCGCCGCCGGGCTTCGAACGGTTCGCCGCCGCCGTGGGCGAGCCCGCCCGCGAGCGCACCCTCCCCCCTCCCGGCACCACGGCCACGGACCCCGTCACGAACCCCGTCGCCCTCGGCCACACCGCCGCCCGGCACGGCATCGACATCCTCGGCCCACCCCCGCCCTGCTGAGCACCGCCACCGGCCCCACCGAATCGCCCCGGGCCGCCGAAGGTCGTCGAGCCCCGCCGGCGGGGAGAACTGGTCCCCCGCAACGACCCGGAAGTGGCACTTCCGGACGTCCCGACCCCGCCCCTACGGTCGGTCGCATGACCGCGAGCATGCCCTCACCCGTCGTCCTCGACGGCGCCGCCGTACGCCTCGAACCGCTCGCCGCCGGGCACGTGCCCGACCTGTTCCTGGCCGGCGGCGGAGACGACGAGGTGTGGCGGTGGATGCCCAGGGCCACGCCGCGCACCGAGGCGGAGCTGGCGGAGATCGCCGGCCACCTGATCAGCGACCCGGCCTACGCGCCCTTCGCGGTGATCCTCAGGGAGACCGGCCGGGCCGTCGGCTGGAGCGCCTACTGCGACGTCCCCGGCTTCGACGAGAGCGTGGAGATCGGCTGGACGTGGTACGGCAGGGCGGTGTGGCGGACCGGGGTCAACACCGAGTGCAAGATCCTCCTGCTGGACCACGCCTTCGACAAGCTCGGCTGCAACCGGGTCCTGCTCAAGACCGACCACCTCAACCTGCGCTCGCAGAACGCCATCCGCCGCATCGGCGGCGTCCACGAGGGCACCCTGCGCCGCCACCGCCGCCGCCCCGACGGCACCTGGCGCGACACGGCCTACTTCGGCATCCTCGACTCCGAATGGCCCGCCTGCCGCGCCCGCCTCACCGGCTCCGCGTAAGGGACCCCCGTTTCACCGGCTCCGCGTGAAGGACCCCCGCCTCACGGGCGCGACCGGCTCTCGCCCGGCCCGGTCGCGGGGCGCCGGCCCGGTCGCGGGGCGCCGAGCCGTACGCGGGGTCCGGCCGCGTCACCGGGTGAGCATGCCGCGGAGGATCTCGCCGACGCCCGCCCGCAGGTCCGCCCGGGACGGCCGGGCGCCCGCGCCCGCGACGGCGTCGAAGAGCATGCCTTCGGCGAAGGCCACGAACTGGCCGCCGTGCCGCGCCGGGTCGGCCGAGCCGGCGGCGCTGAACAGCTCGGTGGCGAGGGTGCGGAAGCGGGCTCCGGCCCGGTCGTAGACCTCGCGCAGCTCGGGCCTGCGGGTGGCCTCCAGGGCCAGCTCGTAGCGCGCGAGCGTACGGCGTCGCCCCTCGGTGAGCTGGTGGTGCAACAGCCGCGCCACCGTCTCGGCGAACCCGTCGACTCCCCCCTCCAGCCCGAGATCGCCGCCGATCACCTGGGCGAAGTCGGCGGACTCCAGCTCGGTGAGGCGGGCGAGGGTGAGTTCGAGCAGGGCGGCGCGGGTGCGGGCGAGGTTGGAGGTGGAACCGCCCGGCAGGCCGGCCGCCTCGTCCACGGCGCGGTGGGTCAGCCCGCGCATCCCACGGTCCACGAGCAGGTCGATGGCGGCGTCCGCGACGAGCGCGGCCCTGGCGGAGATCCCCGGCGGCACCACGGTTGCACACTACACCGGTAGTGGTGTTCACTACGAGTGCGGTAACTACAACTGTAGTGAGGAGCGGGCATGGGGCGCGCAGTGGTGATCGGCGGCGGCATCGGCGGGCTGACCTCGGCCGTCGCCCTGCAACGGAAAGGCTGGGCGGTGACGCTCTTCGAGCGGGCGCCCTCGCTGGACCCGGTCGGGTCCGGGCTCAGCGTGGGGGCCAACGCGCTCAAGGCGCTGGACACGATCGGGCTGGGCGACGCCCTGCGCGGCCTGTCCTCGGTCCAGGGGGAGGTGGGCATCCGGCGGCCGGGCGGCGAGTGGCTGCTGCGCACGACCGGCGAGCACGCCGCGCAACGGTACGGCGACTCGATCGTGCTCGTGCTCCGCGCCACCCTGGTGGACCTGCTGGCCGGCCGGCTCGACGGCGGGTCGCTGAGACTCGGCACGCCCGTCACCGCCGTGGACGCCGGGACCGGCGTGGTCACCACCGCCGCCGGCGAGGTCGAGGCCGACCTCGTGGTCGCCGCCGACGGCATCCACTCGGCCACCAGGCGGGCGCTCTTCCCCGCCCACCCCGGCCCGGTGCACACCGGCGTGACGAGCTGGCGGCTGGTCGTCCCCCGGCAGGACGTGCCGGTGATGACTTCGGAGACCTGGGGCAGGGGCCTGGTCTTCGGCGTCGTACCGCTGTCCGGCGACCTGGTCTACTGTTACGCCACCGCCCCCGCCGGTCAGTCGGCTCCCTCGGGTGAGAAGGACGAGTTGCTCCGGCTGTTCGGCGGGTGGCACGCGCCCATCCCCCGGCTGCTCGCGGCGGCCGATCCGGCCCAGGTGCTCAGGCACGACGTGCTCTCGCTCGACGAGCCGCTGCCCGCCTTCCACCGGGGCAGGGTCGTGCTGCTCGGCGACGCGGCGCACGCCATGACGCCCAACCTCGGCCAGGGCGCCTGCCAGGCGATCGAGGACGCCGTCGTGCTGGCCCATCTCGCGGGCGCCCCCGGCCGGCAGGCCGCCTACACCGCGGCCCGGCTCCCCCGCACCACGACGATCGTGCGCAGGTCCCGCAGGATCGCCCGCGCGACCACGCTGCGCAACCCGCTCGCCGTACGGCTGCGCGACCGGGCGATGGCCATCGGCGGGCGGCTGGACGCGAACCTCCTGCTGCGCCACATGGACGACGTCCTCGGCTGGACGCCGCCTGCCGCCTAGGACCCGACCGGCACCGGCCGGGGGCGCTCGGCCGCGACGCGGGTGTGGTCGGGGGCGAGCCGGCCGAGCGCGACCGTGCCCGCGACGAGCACGCCGGCGGCGAGCAGCGCGGGGACCACCGAGGCCACGCCGGTGGGCAGCGGCTCGCCGAGGAGCACCACTCCCGCGATCACGGAGGTGATCGGGTCGACCACCTGCACCCCGGCGTAGGCGACGCCGAAACAGCCGACCTCGTAGGTCTTCTGCAGCAGCACCACGGCGCAGATGAGCAGCGCCGGGATCAGCAGCGTGAACCAGTGCACCAGCCGGCCCAGGTCGCCGCCCATGCCGCCGCCCACCACCCGGACGAACGTGGAGACCGCGGCGGTCACCGCGCCCGCGCCGACGGAGAGCACCAGCGCCTTGACCGCCCCGGTCAGCCGCCGCGCCACCAGCTGGCACACCAGCACGATGACGCCCACGCAGGCCAGGAAGCCGAGCGCGGCGCCGTCGCCGAGCCGGGGGGTGCTGACCTGGTGCGGCACCAGGAGCATGAGCCCGAGCAGGCCGCCCGCCACCGCGATGGATCCGAAGATCTCCCCGCGGTGCGGACGCCTGCCGTGCAGGAAGGCGGCGAGCGGCACGGCGAAGACCAGGGTCGCCACGCTCACGGGCTGTACCACGACGAGCGGCGCGAAACTGAGCGCGACCGCGTGCAGGCACGCCCCGGTGAACCCGATGATGCCGCCCACCCACCATCTGGGCCGCCTGACCAGCTTGAGCGACGCCCCCTCGGCGACCGCCTCGAACTGCTGCAAAGCCGCTCCCAGCGCGTACCCCAGCGCGCCGATGAGGGCGATGCCCACTCCCGCCCAGATCATCGGTGACCTCCGACACGACGGCAGTCCGCGAGCGCGGAAAGGGGAGAAATCGGGGTGCGCATTACTCAAGCTTAGGGAACCATGAACGTCTGCCGGTCCCCCGGCGGCCCGCTCCGGCACGCCCGGAGCGCTTCCGGCATGCCCGTCTCCCGGCAACCGGCCTGGTAGGCGGCTATTTCACGATTCATCGTCTGTTAGTAGATGAATTTTCTCAGGACCTTTCGGGGTAGACGTCGAACAGGTGGCCCTCGGGATCGGCGAGCACGACCCCGTCCTTACCGGGCTGGAAGTCCGGCCTGGTGGCGCCGAGCGCGAGAAACTCCTCGACCGCCCGGTCCACGTCGGGCACCCGGAGGTCCAGGTGGAACTGCTTGCCCGGACCGGGCCAGGCGGCGGGCTCCCGCTCGGGGATGCGCTGGAAGTAGATCGAAGTGGTGCCGTCCCCGATGCCCGCGTACTCGTCGTCCACGTACTGGACCTCGAATCCGTCAAGGATCGTGGCATAGAACCCGGCAAGTTTCCTCGGCTCGGCGCAGTCGATGGTGAACGCGATGAGCTTGGCTTTCGTCGTCATGCGCCCATCGTGGCGACCATACCTGTCAGGTGGCGTCAGGTACCGGCGGGGAAATCCCGTGGCCCGGCCCCCGGCCCGGCCGCTACCCTGCGCACGTGCCGTTCACTCTCATCGTCTCTCCCCCCACCGCCCGCTAGCGGGCGGTTCCCTGTCAGCCGGATCGGGTGATCCGGCGGGTGGTCGCTGCCCGCGTACGGGCCCATCAGCCGACCACTCCACCCGGAGAGATTCCGATGACGCACGTTTCCGTACGGCAGGGCCTGCTGTACGTGTCCATAGCGGCCACCGCCTGGGGTACCGGCGGAGCCGCGGCCGCGCTCCTCTACCGCGTCGGCGACCTCGGCCCGGTCGCCGTCTCCTTCTGGCGCTTCGCCGTCGGCGCCGCCCTGCTCGCCGCCTTCCGCCTGCTGACCGCCGGCCGCCCGCGCCGCCGCGCCCGGCTGTCCGCCCGGCACGTGGTGCTCACCGGGGCCGGGATGGCGATCTCGCAGAGCGCCTACTTCGCCGCGATCGAGAGCTCCGGCGTCGCGATCGCCACGGTCGTGACGCTGGGCGCGAGCCCCGTCCTGGTCGCCGTCGGCGCCCGGCTCGCCCTCGGTGAACGGCTCGGCCGCTCCGGGGCGCTCGGCATCGCCGCCGCCGTCGCCGGTCTGCTGCTGCTGACCGGCGACGGCGGCGGGGACGGCTTCTCCTCCGCCGGACTCGGCTGGGCGCTGCTGTCCGCCGTGACCTACGCGGGCGTCACCCTGGCCGGCCGCGCGGTGCGCGACGACCCGCTCGGCACGACGCTCGGCGCCCTGGCCGTCGGCGCGCTCTGCGTGCTGCCGCTCGCCCTGGTCCAGGGGGTGCTGCCCGCATCCGCCGACCCGGTGGCCGCCGGGGCGTTGCTCGGTTACCTGGGCGCGGTGCCGACCGCCCTGGCGTACGGGCTGTTCTTCACCGGGCTGACCGCCGTACGGGCCACCACGGCGTCGGTCATCTCGCTGGTCGAGCCGGTGGGGGCGACGCTCATCGGCGTCCTGCTCCTCGGTGAACGTCTCGCGCCGCTCGCCGCCGCCGGCGCCGGCGTGCTGCTCCTGGCGGTGCTGCTGCTCGCGCTCGCCGAGCGCGACTGACGGTGATGCCCGCTCCGCCGAGGGGGGTGCCCCCGGGTACGGCGGAGCGGGCATACTGAGATCCTTCGGGGAACGCGACCCTCGAACGGCTCGTTGGAGGGAACGTGGCCTCGATACGGCAGATGATCAGACGCTTCCTGGAGCGCCCCGGCTCGATCGACATCACGTCCTTCGAGCGGGTGGTGGCCGAGGCGGGCAGGCGCGAGGAGCGGGTCAGGGCGCTGGACGAGCTGCCCGTGCCGTCGCTGGACGATCAGGCGGAGTTCTGCGCGATCGTCCGCGAGGCCGCGTCCCGCACGCTCGGCCTGCGCCCCTACGACGTGCAGCTCACCGGCATGCTCGCGCTGCTGGCCGGCGACGTCGCCGAGATGGCCACCGGCGAGGGCAAGACGCTCTCCGGCGCGATGGCCGCGGCGGGTTACGCGTTACAGGGCAAGCGGGTGCACGTCATCTCGGTCAACGACTATCTCGCCCGGCGCGACGCCGAGTGGATGGGGCCGCTCTACGCCGCGCTCGGCGTGACGGTGGGCTGGATCGGGCAGACGTCCACGCCGCAGGAGCGCCGCGAGGCCTACGCCAGGGACGTCACCTACGGCTCTGTGAGCGAGATCGGCTTCGACGTGCTGCGGGACCGGCTGGCCACCCGGGCGGCCGACGTCGTGGTGCCCGAGCCCAACGTCGCGCTGATCGACGAGGCCGACTCGGTGCTGGTGGACGAGGCGCGGGTGCCGCTGGTGCTGGCGGGCGCGGCCGACGCCGCCGACGCCGTGCCGGAGACGGCCGCGCTGGTGCGCCGGCTCGTCCGCGGCTACCACTACGAGATCGACGAGCAGGGGCGCAACGTCTTCCTCACCCCGCAGGGCATCGACACCGTGGAGAAGGCGCTGGACGGCGTCAACCTCTACGACACGCCCGAGACGGTGACCGAGATCAACCTCGCCCTGCACGCGCACGCCCTGCTGACCCGGGACATCGACTACATCGTGCGTGACGGCAAGGTGCAGCTGATCAACCCCTCCAGGGGGCGGGTCGCGCTGCTCCAGCGCTGGCCCGACGGGTTGCAGGCGGCCGTGGAGGCCAAGGAGGCGCTGCCGGCCAGCGAGACCGGCGAGATCCTCGACTCGATCACCATCCAGGGCCTGATCACCCGCTATCCCGAGAAGTGCGGCATGACCGGCACCGCGGTCGCGGTCGGCGAGCAGCTCAAGGAGTTCTACGGGCTGGACGTCGCGGTGATCCCGCCCAACAAGCCCTGCGTGCGCACCGACGAGCCGGACGTGCTGTTCGCGACGGTGACCGACCGCGACAGCGCCCTGGTCGACAAGATCGTCGAGGTGCACGGCGCGGGGCAGCCGATCCTGATCGGCACGCTCGACGTGGCCGAGTCCGAGCGGCTCGCGCTCACCCTGCGCGGGCGCGGCCTCGACTGCGTGGTGCTCAACGCCAAGAACGACGCGGAGGAGGCGTCGATCATCTCCAGGGCGGGCGAGCGCGGCACCATCACGGTGTCCACCCAGATGGCCGGCCGGGGTACCGACATCCGGCTCGGCGAGGGCGTCGCCGACCTCGGCGGGCTCTACGTCATCGGCTCGGGCCGGCACTCCAGCAGCCGCCTCGACGACCAGCTCCGCGGCCGGGCCGGGCGGCAGGGCGACCCCGGCGCGTCGATGTTCTACGTCAGCCTGGAGGACGAGCTGATCACCCGGTTCGCGCCGGAGGAGCGCCCGCCCGCCGCCGACCGCGACGGCGTGGTGCGCAACCGGCGGGGCGAGCAGATCGTCGGCCACGCCCAGCGCGTCGCCGAGGGCGCCAACCTGGAGATCCACCGCAACACCTGGCGTTACACCCGTCTCCTTGAGCAGCAGCGCGCCCAGGTGCTGGAGCGCAGGGCCAAGGTGCTGGGCGGCGACGTCGCCGCCGACGCGTTCGCGCAGGCCCGTCCCGACCGGTGGGCGGAGCTGCTGGAGGTGGCCGGCGAGACCGTCCTGCAGGAGGCGGCCCGGCAGATCGTGCTGTTCCACCTCGACCAGGGCTGGACCCGGCACGTCGCCTTCCTCGGCGACCTGCGTGAGGGCATCCACCTGCGGTCCCTGGGCCGGATGAACCCGCTGGACGAGTTCCACCGCGAGGCGGTCACCGCCTACAGCCGGCTGCTGGAGGAGATCGAGACCGAGTCCATCGCCACCTTCGACAGCGTGACGATCACCGCCGAGGGCGCCGACCTCGAAGCCGCCGGCCTCAAGCGGCCCACCGCCACCTGGACGTACATGGTGCAGGACAACCCCTTCGGCACCGCCTGGGAGCGGATCCTCAGACGCCTGGCGACCAAGGCCCGCGGCCGGGACTAGCGACCCGCCGTCCGTGCCGCCGGGGTGGCGCGTGGACGGCCCGGGAGCCGCCGCGCTCGGATCGGGTGGTGGATCGGCGCCCGGAGCCACCCTGGCGCCCGCCCGCTAGACGACCCAGGCCGGGATGACTTTGTCTCCGGCGGGCACCGCGCAGGCGGCGGAGACGGTGCTGCCGTCGAGCGGGTAGGCGCGCATCCCGGCCGGCGCGACGACCACGGCGGCGAAGCCGGCCGCGTCGCCGGTGGCCACCCGGCGCGGCACGCCGGCCGGGATGACCATCGTGTCGCCGGGCGCGACGGTGAGCGTCTCGCCGTCGAGCTCCACGGTGGCGGAACCGTCCAGCACGGTCCACACCTGCTCGGCGTCGATGCCGTGCAACGGTCCGGCCTGGCCGGGCAGCATGTCCACCCGCCAGACGACGGTGGCCGCCCCACCCTGTTCCGGCGAGGCGAGCGTGGTCATGACGGCGTTGGGCGTCTCGGTACGGCGGCTGTCGGCATGACGGATGACAGACATCGCGGAATCCCCTAAATTAGGCAACATGGTTGTCGAAATAGTGAACCTGGTTGTCGATTGTGTCAAGTGAGCCCCCGGGATTCGAGCTGCCTCTACGCCTGCTTCTCGGCTTCCGCGTGCTCATCGACGAGTTGCACGCCGAGCTGTCCCGGCAGGGGCACCCCGCCCTCCGCCCGATGCACGGCTTCGTCTTCCAGGCGATCGGCCCGGGCGGCACCAGCGCCGCCGAGTTGGGCCGCCGCCTGGGTGTCACCAAGCAGGCGGCGGCCAAGCACATCGACACGCTGGAACGCCTGGGCTATGTGGAGCGCCACCCCGACCCGGCCGACGCCCGGAGCAAGATCGTGCGGCTCACCGGTCGCGGCGCCGACGCCCTGGCGAGGTCGGCACGCGTCTTCGACGAGCTGCGCGCCCGCTGGGCGGCCACCCTGGGCGCGGACCGCCTGCACGCCCTGGAGGCCGACCTGCGCAAGGTGACCCCGCACGACCTCTTCCAGCTCGACATCCCCGGCTGGTTCGGCGGCAACTGACTCGGAGCAGGCCCCGAGCGGACACCGAGCGGACACCGACGCGTCAGGACACCGCCGCGGACGCCGCCCCCCGCCCCTCGTCCCGGCCCCGCTCCCGGAGCCACACGTACCCGCTCAGGGCGATCCCGGCGACGGTGACGGCGGCGCCGGCGAGGTAGAGGGATCGCAGGCCGAGCCCGCCGTCGATGACCCGGCCGCCGAGCCAGGCGGCGAGGGCCGCGGCGACCTGGTAGGCGGAGGCGTTCACCGCCATGGCCAGGGTCGGGGCCGCGGCGGCGGTGGCGAGGACCCTGGCCTGCATGCCGGGGATGACGGAGAATCCCGCCGCGCCCAGCACGAAGACCATGATCGCGACGGCCGTCGCGTTCGCGCCGACC
This sequence comes from Microtetraspora sp. NBRC 13810, assembly GCF_030268685.1. Classification (GTDB taxonomy): domain Bacteria; phylum Actinomycetota; class Actinomycetes; order Streptosporangiales; family Streptosporangiaceae; genus BSRQ01. The sequence goes on along the minus strand of NZ_BSRQ01000027.1, from coordinate 8,957 downwards.
GCCCAGGTGAGCACCAGCGCCGCGGCGAGGACGGCGAGCAGGCCGAGTTGCGCCCGCATCGGCGCGCGGTCGGAGAGCCGGCCGCCGATGACGTTGCCGGCCGCGGCGCCCACCCCGTACACCAGCAGCAGCGCGGCGACCGCGCCGGCCGGGAACCCGGAGACCTCCGTGAGCAACGGCGCGAAATAGGTGAACACCATGAGCAGCCCGGCGTTGCCGACGGCGGTGACCAGGATGGCGAGCCGCACGTCACGGCCGCCGAGCACGCGGAGTTCGGCGAGGGCGGAGGTGGCCGGCGCGGCGTCCCTGACATCCGGCACCAGCCGCGCCACGAGGAGCAGGCCGAGGGCGCAGCACACGACGATGGCGGCGAAGGTGGACCGCCAGCCGAAGGCGCCGCCCACGTACGTGCCGATGGGCGCGCCGAGGATCATGGACAGGTTCATGCCGAAGACGACCTTGGACACGGTGGACGCCTGCCTGCCCGGCGGGGCGCTCGACGCCGCGATGACGATCGCGTTGGCGAAGAAGGTGGAGGTGACCAGCGCGGTGACGATCCGCGCCGCGAAGAGCACGGGGTAGGTGGGCGCGAGCGCGGAGGCGAGGTTGCCGGCGATCACCACCCCGAGCAGGGCCATGATCAGCGGCTTGCGGGGCCGGCCGGCGGTGAGCGCGGTCAGGACCGGACCGCCGACGATCATCCCGACGGCGTACGCCGTCACCAGCAGGCCGGCGGCGGGTATCGAGACCGCCAGGTCGCCGGCGATGTCCGGCAGGATCCCGGCGATGACGAACTCGCCGGTCGTGATGCCGAAGACGCACAGCATCAGGACGGGAACGGTCATATGACTCTTTCCTCACCAGATTATTTACTGATCAGTACAGAAAACGGGCAGCGTGACACCGGGGGCGGCGCCGGCCTACAGGGCCGCGAGCGCCCCTTCCACCACGTCGAGCAGGGCGTTCCTGTCGTCGGTCACCTTGGCGAGGACGCGCAGCCCGTAGTACGCGCTCTGGAAGGTGCGCGCCACCTGGATCGGCGGCCGGCCCGCGGGCAGCTCGCCGGCGGCCTGGCCGAGCGTCACCAGATGGCAGAGGGCCTGCTCCAGGTCGGTGAAGTGGCGGCGCACCAGGCCGGGCACCTCACCGTCGCGCCCGGCGGACTCGGTGGCGGCGTTCAGCGCCAGGCAGCCGTGCCGTCGCGGATCGGCCATGTCGGCGTCGATCACCCCGAGCATCAGCTCGCGCAGCCGCTCCCGCACCGGCCCCGGCCGGGCGAGCATCCTCAGCTGCGCGTCCGCCCTCGTCTCGGCGTAACGGCGGAGCGCCTCCTCGTAGAGGCGGTGCTTGCTGCCGAAGGCGTTGTACAGGCTGCCGCGCCCGAGCCCGGTGCGCCTGCACAGGTCCTCGGTGCTGGTCGCCTCGTATCCCTGCTCCCAGAACACCTCCATGGCGGCATCCAGCACGGCCTGCGGGTCGAACTCGCGGGGTCTGGCCATGGGCCGAAGCTAGCCTGTTCTGTACAGATCAGTCAACAAACGGGCGCGTCACACCGGGCACCGGCACCCCTCCCGCCACTCGGGTCTTCGGTACCGAACCGCAATATGGCGACTAGCAACAAACTGCAACAGCAAGCTACGTTGACAGCGGAATATTCCATAAGAGCGAAGGGGCGACTCACCCCATGTCGTCTGCGGAGCGCATCAAAGAGGCGAGAGGCATCCTCGCCGCCCGGCTGCGGGAGATCCGCAGCGAAGCGAGCCTCACCGGACGCGAACTGGCGAAACGAGCCGGCTGGCACTACTCGAAGATCTCGAAGATCGAGAACGGCACGCAGATGCCGAGCGAGGCCGACATCAGGGAATGGTGCCGGATCTGCGGAAACGACAGTTACGTCGTCGACCTCATCGCCAACGCGCGGAACATCGATTCGCTGTACACAGAATGGCGCAGGCTCCAGGAAAACGGCCTGGCGTATGTGCAACGTTCCTTCAAGCCGCTTTACGAGCGCACCCAGCACTTCCGGATCTTCCAGCACAGCGCCGTCCCCGGGCTGCTGCAGACCCCCGAGTACGCCCGCGCCCACCTGTCGGTGATCATCGACTTCCGCGGCCTCCCCGACGACCTGGACTCCGCGGTCACCGGCCGCCTCGAACAGCAGAACGTCCTGACCAGCGGCGCGAGACGTTTCATGTTCCTGCTCGGCAACCAGGCGCTGCGCACCCGGCTGTGCGCCCCGGCCGCCATGGTCGTGCAGCTCAACCGGCTGATCGACCTCATGCGGCTGCCCCAGATCAGCCTCGGCATCGTCCCCTGGCACGTCCGGCCGCCCATCATGCCGCCGGAGAACTTCTGGATCTACGACAGCAACCAGGTCAGGGTGGACACCATCCCCGGCCAGCTGCGCATCAACGCGCCGAACGACGTCGCGTTGTACGAAAAGGCGTTCGGCAGGCTCGCCGAGGCGGCGGTGTACGGCGACGCCGCGTTACAGAGAATCGACACGGCGATCCGTGAACTCGACTCCCTTTAGGCCCTCCAGTATCTTTGTCAATAATCGGCGTCCCAAACCCGGATATCAGAGCGGCAGAAAAGAGTTGCGCTTCGGAGCAACATCACGCAACTTCCTGGCTATCGAATCTTCACATTTTCTAACGTCTCGGGCATGGCCTCACCTCGACTCACCCCTCTTTCGCCTGCCGTGCGAGCGGCCCAACAGCTGTGTCACACACTCGACAACCAGGGAATCGCCGCCGGCTTCCACGCCGGTTTCGGGCTGGCACTGATCCCGGTCTGGCCCGGCCTGGTGGTGTGGAGCGACGGGTCGCGGTTCTGGTGGCGCACCGGCTGGGACGCCGAGCGCCGCCGCTTCACCTATGACCGTCATCCCGCCACCGATCCCACGCATGCCGCCCTCCGCATCGTCACCCGCTATGCCCAGCTCCGCGCCGGTCAGTCGCCGCCCGAGCTCCTCGCCGAACCGCCCGAGCTCCTCGCCGATCCGGCCGGGATCCTCGCCGAGGAGGACTCGCCGGCCGCCCGCTGACCACACCGCACGACCGCACACCTGACCACACCGCACGACCGCACACCGACCTGTCCCGAGGACGACGGGCAACGCCGCCCGTCCGTCCGGGCGCCCGGACCATCCCGGCGGCCTGCCGGGCCGGCTCGCGAGCCTGACCGGGGGCGTTACGCGAGCCGAGCGCCAGGCCGGGTCCGGCGCGCTCTCCACGACCAGTTCGGCCGCGAACCCGCCGGCGTCCTCCAGACAGGCGCCCGCACCGGCATCCCCCGCACCGGCGTGGCACCGCGCCGCCGTGCCCCGCTCGGGCGTCCCGCCCCTCATCGTCCCGCGTGCCCGCCGGGCACCCGCGAGACGACGTCCGCGCGGCTGCGCCTAGCATGAAAGGTGCACGGCCCTTCCCGGCTTCGCCGCAGTTCGCACGGGGGCCACAGAAGCGGCCCTTCCCGGCTTCGCCGCAGTTCGCACGGGGGCCACGGGGGCGACCCTTCCCGGTCCCTGAACGCGTTCCTACGATCGCGCGGGCGACCACAGGGAGAAGCGGCATGAAGAAGGCACTCATCTCAATCCTGGCGGCGCTGAGCCTGGCGCCGGTCCACCCGATCGCCGGGCCGACCGCGCCCGCGCCCGCCGCGGCGGTGCGGATCATGCCGCTCGGCGACTCGATCACCGGCTCGCCCGGCTGCTGGCGGGCGCTGCTGTGGGACCGGATGCGCGCCGCGGGCCGCACCGACATCGACTTCGTCGGCACGCTCCCGCCGCAGGGCTGCGCGGTCGCGCACGACGGCGACAACGAGGGGCACGGCGGCGCGCTGGTCACCGACGTCGCCGACCGGAACCAGTTGCCCGGCTGGCTCGCCGCCACCCGGCCGGACGTGGTGCTGATGCACTTCGGCACCAACGACGTGTGGAACGACCGGCCGCCCTCGACGATCCTGGCCGCGTACGGCCGGCTCGTGGACCAGATGCGGGCGAGCAATCCGAACATGCGGATCCTGGTGGCGCAGCTCATCCCGATGAGCCCCGCCGGCTGCGCCCCGTGCGGGCAGCGGGTCGTCGCGCTGAACGCCGCGATCCCGTCCTGGGCCGCGGGGAAGTCCACCCCGGCCTCGCCGGTCACCGTCGTAGACCAGTGGACCGGGTTCAGCACCTCCGCCGACACCTACGACGGCGTGCACCCCAACGCGGCCGGAGACCGGAAGATGGCCGACCGGTGGTTCCCCGCCCTGGCCGCCGCCCTCGGCGACGCACCCCCGCCGACCCCCACCCCGCCCCCCACGCCCACCCCCACCGTCCCGTCCGGCGGCTGCACCGCGACCTACCGCACGGTGGGCTCCTGGCAGAACGGCCACCAGGGCGAGGTGACGGTCCGCAACACGGGAACCGCCGCCCTCACCCGCCCCCCCGGCTGACCGCCCGCCGTCAGGACGCCGCGGTGAGCCGCAGCGTCAGGACCTGGAAGGGGCGCAACGTGATCGGGATGCCGCCGTCGTCGGCGGAGGGCAGGTCGGCCAGCGGGCGTTCCAGCAGGTCCGCGACCTGCGCCCGGCCGACCCCGAAGCCGGGGCGCAGCCGGGTGGCGACCCGCCCGCCGAGCGACTCGTAGAGGCGCACGATCACGTCCCCCGAGCCGTCGTCGGCGAGCTTCACCGCCTCCACCACGGCCGCCGGGTCCGCCACCCGGACCAGCGGCGCCCCGGGATCGGCCGCGGCGGCGCGCAGCGGCAAATTGAGCGCGTACCCGGCGCGGATCGCCGCGGGCACGTCCGCGCCGGGCACCAGCGCGTAGGTCATCTTGTGCACGTCCCGGTCGGTGCGCGGGTCCGGGCTGTGCGGGGCGCGCAGCAGGGTCAGGCGGACGGTGGTGACCGGGCCGGCCTCGCCGGTGCCGCGCCGGACGTCGTGCCCGTAGGTGGAGTCGTTGGCCAGCGCCATGCCGTACCCGGGCTCGCCCACGTGCAGCCAGCGGTGCGCCCAGATCTCGAACCGGGCCTCGTCCCAGCTCGTGTTGGTGTGCGTGGGCCGGTGCACGTGGCCGAACTGGATCTCGGCGGTGGACCGGTCGGCGTGCACGTCGAACGGGAAGGCGGCCTTGAGCACCTTCTCGGACTCCCGCCAGTCCACCTCGGTGTCGAACTCCAGCGCGCCGGACCCGGCCCGCAGCCGGTACCGCTGGGTGATCCGGGAGTCGCCGAAGCGGCGGGTGACCCGCACGGTCGCGACCAGCGGGCCGTGGTCGGTGACGGTGACCTCCTCGGCGTCGGTGAGGTCGGTGTGCCGGCGCAGGTAGTGCCGGTCGATGTCCCAGGCGTCCCAGGCGAGCGGGTGGTCCGGGTGCAACTGGAGCAGGTTGCCCCTGGCGCCCGGGGCCAGCGCCTCGCGACCGGCGGCCAGGTCGAGCACGGAGGCGAGCAGCCCGTCGGCGTCGACCTCGACCCGCAGCAGCCCGTTGTCCAGCACCAGGCCGTCACCGGCCCGGGTGACCCGCACCCCGGGGACGGAGGCGGGCGCCTGCGCCGTCAGCGGGCCGGCGCCGAGCGCGGGCGCGGACGCCCACCCGGCCACCTCGCCGCCCTCCAGCTTCTGCACCGCGCCCGGCAGCGCGCCGGCGTCCACGGTCACGACCTCGTCCCGGTCGAACGGCCCGGCGTTCAGCGCGTACGGCCCCGCGCCGCCGGGGATCAGCGCCTCCAGCTCCACCCGGATCCGCTCGTAGGCCGCCCGCGCCTCCCGGTGCACCCAGGCGATCGAGGAGCCGGGCAGGATGTCGTGGAACTGGTGCAGCAGCACCTCCTTCCACAGCCCGTCCAGCGCCTCGTACGGGTAGGCGGCGCCGTCGCGCACGGCGGCCGTGGCCGCCCACAGCTCGGCCTCGCGCAGCAGGTGCTCGCTGCGCCGGTTGCCGGCCTTGGTCCTGGCCTGGGTGGTGTAGGTGGCCCGGTGCAGCTCCAGGTAGAGCTCGCCGGACCAGACGGGCGCGTCGGGGTACTCCGCGAGCGCCCGCTCGAAGAACGCCGCCGGCGGCTCCACCACCACCCGCGGGGAGCCTTCGAGGTCGCGCAGCCGGCGGGCCTTCTCCAGCATCTCGCGGGTCGGCCCGCCGCCGCCGTCGCCGTACCCGAACGGCAGCAGCGACCCGGTGCCGCGCCCCTTCTCGGTGAAGTTGCGCACGGCGCGGGCCAGCTCGGACGCCTCCAGCCGGGCCTCGTAGGTGTCGGCGGGCGGGAAGTGGGTGAAGATCCGGGTGCCGTCGATGCCCTCCCACCAGAAGGTGCTGTGCGGGAAGCGGTTGGTCTGGTTCCACGACAGCTTCTGGGTGAGGAAGAAGCGCACCCCGGCGAGCTTGGCGAGCTGCGGGAAGGCGGCGGTGTAGCCGAAGGAGTCGGGCAGCCAGATCTCCTCGGTGTCCACGCCGAACTCCTCGGCGAAGAACCGCTTGCCGTGCACGAGCTGGCGGGCCAGGGCCTCGCCGCCGGGCAGGTTGGCGTCCGACTCGACCCACATCGACCCGACCGGTACCCAGGTGCCCGCTCGCACCGCCTCCTGGATCCGCCGGTAGACGTGCGGCTGGGCGTCCTTCACCCAGGCGTACTGCTGGGCCTGGGAGCAGGCGAAGACCAGCTCGGGGTAGTCCTCCGCCAGGCGGGTGACGTTGGCGAAGGTGCGCGCGGCCTTGCGCTCGGTCTCGCGCAGCGGCCACAGCCAGGCGGAGTCGATGTGCGCGTGGCCGACGGCGGAGACGCGGTGGGCGCTGGCGTGCGCGGGCCTGGCGAGCACCCCGGCCAGCTCCGCGCGGGCCTGCCCGGCGGTGGCGCCGACGTCGTGCAGGTCGAGGGCGTCCAGCATGCGTTCCAGGGCGCGCAGGATCTCGTGCCTGCGCGGGTCGGCGACGTCCAGTTCGGCCATCAGGTCGCGCAGCACCTCGACGTCGAGGGTGAGGTGCCACACCGTCTCGTCCAGCACGGCGAGGTCGGCCCGGCCGAAGCGGTAGATCGGGGCGTCGCCCGCGGTCAGGATGTCGCCCAGCTCGGTCGGCGCCGGCAGCGGGATGGCCGGGTTGGCCGCCGCCTCCACCAGCAGGTCCACCTCGGGCGCGGTGACCGGCACGTACCGGTTCTCCGGGTGCACGCCCTTGATCGGCACGCCGGCGGCGTCGTAGACGAGCCCTTCGGCCTGGAACCCCGGCCCCGCCCCGGTGAACCCCAGGTCGATCACGGCTTCGACCCGGCGTCCCGCCCAGCCCTCGGGCACCCGCCCGCGCAGCCGGAACCAGCTCGTCCCCCAGGGCGGCCCCCAGGGGTCGCCGGGCCGGAACGGCGTGTACCGGGCCTCAAGGGCGCGCGCGACCGGGACCGGCTCTCCCGGGACGTGCCAGACCTCGACGTCCAGCGGCGTGGCCTCGGCGTGGACCGCGGGCCGTATCCGCTCACGCAGCGCGCGGTCAAGGCGGCGCTCCACCAGGGAACGATCGTCGTGCATTGCAGGGCCTCCCCAGCCCAGGTGATTCCGGCGTTCTCCGAGCATCCCCCGACGGCATCCCGCACGCCGGTCCCTGAAAGTTTCACTATCAAGCCGATAGTTTCTCTTTCCTAGCTGGTGCGATGGACCGCCGATCTCACCGTCATTGCCAGGCCATCATGCGCTTTGTAACGTCCTGGAAGATCCGGGATGCGCCGAAAACTTTCGGAAACCTCCCTGGAATCAGCTTATCGGCGGTATGTCGGTTGAAAGGTAGATGCCAGTGCTTTCGTCCTTCATTGTCCAACCTGTGGCGCGGGTGAGGGCCCTCGCCGCCACGGCCGCCCTCGGGCTCCTCACCGCGCTCCTGCTCCCCGCCTCACCGGCCGACGCCTCGGCGTCCCTGCGGACGCACGCCGAGGCACGCGGCAAGTTCATCGGCGCCGCGCTCGCCACCGGCCCGCTGTCCGGCGAGACGGCCTACCGGAACATCGCCGGCAGCGAGTTCAACCAGATCACCGCCGAGAACGCGATGAAGTGGGACGCGACAGAGCCCACCCAGGGCCAGTTCAACTTCTCCGGCGCCGACGCGATCATGGCCTTCGCCCAGCAGAACGACCAGGAGGTGCACGGGCACACCCTCGTCTGGCACAGCCAGACGCCGAGCTGGGTGCAGAACCTCGGCGCCACCGAGATGCGCACGGCGATGCAGAACCACATCAGCCAGGTCGTCGGCCGGTACGCGAACAACCCTTCGCTGGTCTCCTGGGACGTGGTGAACGAGGTCTTCGACGACAACGGCGGCATGCGCAACTCGTTCTGGTACCAGCGGCTGGGCCAGAGCTACATCGCCGACGCCTTCCGGGCCGCCCGCGCCGCCGACCCGAACGCGCGGCTGTGCATCAACGACTACAACGTCGAGGGCATCAACGCGAAGAGCGACGCGATGTACCAGCTCGTGCAGTCGCTGCGGGCGCAGAACGTGCCGGTGGACTGCGTGGGCATCCAGGGCCACCTGAGCACGCAGTACGGCTTCCCCGGCCAGGTGCAGCAGAACATCCAGCGCTTCGCGAACCTCGGCGTGCAGGTGCGGATCACCGAGTTGGACATCCGGATGCTGATGCCGCGCAGCACGAGCAAGGACGCCACGCAGGCGACGTACTACCGCGACATGGTCAACGCCTGTCTCGCGGTCACGGCCTGCGCCGGGATCACGATCTGGGGCTTCACCGACCGGCACTCCTGGGTGCCCGACACCTTCCCCAGTGAGGGCGCGGCGCTGATCTACGACGAGAACTACCAGCCCAAGCCCGCGTACACGGCGGTGCACGACGCGCTCGCGGCGGGCGGCGGCGGCTCGGACACCACCCCGCCCACCACCCCCGGCACCCCCACCGCCGCCGGCGTCACCGCCACCGGCGCCACCCTCTCCTGGACCCCCGCCACCGACACCGGCGGCAGCGGCCTCGCCGGC
>NZ_BSRQ01000026.1 GCF_030268685.1 Microtetraspora sp. NBRC 13810 | reverse complement strand
ATCTCGTCGACCACGTCCTCGGTGACGTTGTCCACGACCTCCTCGACGATGTCCTTGGCGCAGCCCATGGCCGACATGCACGGGAGCGACATGTCGATCGGCTCGTCCATCGAGGTGCCGGTGAAGGAGCCCGACCATGCCCCTGCGGCATCGCTGTGAGTACGCCGCAGATCTTCCTCACAACCTCCCCAGCGGCTCATACATACCGCCGTAAGAGTTCTCCGCCCGTAATGAGGGGCGAATGCGCACCGCTTCCAGCCCATATCCACCAGGTTCGAGCTGGCGCCTGATCAAGGGGGTGTCACACGCCGGTTCCTCGCGTACTCCTTTCCGTCTCGCTAGCCGGACCCGGACCATCTGGTAGTACTGGCCCGTCCCGGCGTTGTCAGGGCTGCTCCCGCCCTCCCCGGCACCACCCGGATCAGGCTGCCCTCAGCTCCACCTCCCTGCTGCGACAGAGTCAGCGGTGAAGGTCTTTACCTCCACTCGACTCACCGCGCCTCACGGCGCACCCATGACCTCCGGCACTCGACCGCCACCCTCCTCCTGGAGCAGGGCATCGACCTCGTCGTGATCAAGGAGTTGCTCGGCCACGCTCACATCGGCGTGACGGCCGGCGTCTACGCCCACGTCCGACTCCGCCTCCAGCGCCAAGCCATCGACAGCCTCGGCGAAGCTCTCAGCCCTGGCAGCGACGGCCCCGACCTCCCACCCGTCGTCCGCTGACGTTGCCGTCACCGTTGCCGTCAAACGCCCGTAGAGGCCCCGCTGGAAAACTCCAGCGGGGCCTCTACTTTTATATCTCTATCGCCTTCGAAGGTAGGTTACCTACTCCGACGAGATTCGCTGGATAACTGGGTTTGCCGACAACCCAGGAATCTCTGTAACCAACCGCGAATACGCTTCCCGAAGGAATCGAAGAACTTCACCCACGAGCTCTTCACGTCCCACGGCTCCGCGCATTGGATGCTTCGATGAACTCACCGCAACCAGATCGCCATCTTGACGCAGATGAATCACCTCTTCGCTTTCAGTGAAACCGAATGCGGCATCTTCACCTGCCGAGATGCGATTCACCGCACCAGAGAGAGACAAGGCCAGATCGACGAGAGTCACAAATCTCTTCTTTGAGACGATCTCAACGTCGCCAACCATCAGTTCGAAATTCACCCCGAAGCACTTGTAGCGGAGGTCCATTTCGCTGATCGCGGCCGGATCGCCCTGCTTGGCAGCGTCCCAGGTCTTGGTCCAGGCTGAACCCGGATCCGGGAGGTAGAAGGAGAGTTGAATCACGCTTTTCCTCACTCGCTACTCACTTAGTACGGAAACGCCGTCACGACTTTTCCGTCGTTAACGATTACGCGGACACCAGTTAGCTCGCCTCCACCATTCGCCGGGCCCGCCCTCCCGACAGGGTTCCGAAATCCCACTCGTAGATTTGACCAGGCCGCGCCTCGCCTGTAACAGGGTCCGGCGTATTGGGCTTCGGCGTTCCCCGGTTGATAGTGTCGGCTATTCGCTGGCGAACGTGCTTTGCCTTACCGGTGAAGATCCCAGCGGCATCGTCCACCAGCGCACCTCCGGGCCGGTGACGGTCCACGATGTGCTGCCAGTCGCCGTTTTCCAGCGCCGCGGTTCCACACAGGCCATTCGAATTGTGCACCAGGACCGGCGTCTGTCCCGCCAGCACATAGTACGTGTGCTAGGCGACCCCTCTCTACCTGCATTTTCGCAGGTCAAGCGGTATTCGGCGGTCCGCTGGGGTGCGGGTTCGGCTGGGGTTGTTCGTGGTTGTTGCCGTCACTACTGCCGTCAAGGGTCTAGACCAATCAGATAGGCCCAATGACCTCCACGGTTCGGCGGGCGGCCGCCGGGGCGACCCTCAGCAGGCGTGCGGCCAGCTGGTGCGTCGATCAGTCTCGCAGCGCGGGGGCCGGGGCGGGAGGGGTTGGCCTGCGACGGGCGGCCGGGAGCTTCGCTCCCCGCTGAAGGCGGTGCCGGCCACCGCCCTCGGTGAGCCTGCGCGACGCACGTGAAGGGTCGGCCCCCTGGTCGGCCCTGTGCTGCGATCCGGCCGTAGGACGGTCGTAGGCGACAACTTGCTCCGCCAGGAGCCCAGTTACGGTCAGCCCGACGACCAGGCAGATTGCCGCTCCGGCAGCCCCGGATCACCCCCGACTGCCGGGGCGGCTCGCCACCTGCGGCGTAGCTGGCCTCCCGATTGAACGGCGGGTTTGTCGGCGACGGCGGCCAGCCTCGGCGGGCGGGGCCCGCCTTGAACCTCGTAGAGAAAATCTGAACGCAGCCCCGAAGCCCGCCCCGCCCGGCGGGTCAGCGGCCCCGCTCGTCGCCGCCCGCCTCCAGGGCCTGAACGCGGTGACGGAGGTCAGCGATCTCGTCGACGGCGTCGGCCAGGGCGCGTTCCAGCGCCTCGACGCGGGTAGCCGTTCCGCTTGCGGGTTCGGTTGCCTCCCTGCCGTCTTGGTCATCAGCCTCGGCCTCATGGTCGGGGTGGTCGCGGTGGGCGACGAAGGCGCCCTTGCCGGGGCGGGAGACCGCCCACCCGTCCTCCTTCAGCACGGTCATGGCCTTCTGCACGGTCAGGCTGGATGCCCCGAACTCCCGCATCAGCACGGCCTGCGTCGGCAGCGGATCTCCCGGCCGCAGCCCGCCGGAGCGGATCCGCTCCCGCACGGTCTCGGCGATCACCTCGAACGTCAGCGGCACCCCGCTGCCCGCCGGCCTGCGTCCGCGTCGCCCCACCACCACGCCGGTCACCCATGCCCTCCGTGCCCCACTACCACCGGATTTCGGCCCGTCCAAACCCGGAAACCGGCCTCACACTACCCGCGTCCCACCACCCAGCAGAAAGGAATCAGGAGGGATGCACTTGAATGCGCCGGTGAGGCGATGTTAACGTCACGCACCCGCCGGTGATCACCACCGCTCCCGCCGACCAACCCCCTCCGGTCCGGCCCCGCGCCCACTCCGAGGCGCCCCGTTCCCCTGTGAGCCGACGACTTCGGCCTGCCCACACCACCTCGCGCGTACCGCTTCCGCGTTCCCGCCGAAAGGCCCCGTTCCACATGCCCGCACAGCTCTCACTCCCGTACCCCGCAAACGCCACGACCGCATGCCGGCGATCGTCCACGTTCGCCATGCCGACCGCACCCCAGAACAGGTCCACCGCCGTGCCAACGGGTGGGCGGGCGACGCTGGACCGCCGTGCCCGGCTCACCGCCAAGCTGGCCAAGCTCGCCGCCACCGGCCAACTCGCATCCCTCGCACAACAGATAGCCGGACTCGGCGGCTGCGCGCACCCGATCCGACTGACCGGGCACCGCACCCGGCTGGACAGTGCGACCGGCGAGATCCTCGACCACTTCGACTCCAGTCGGCTCCCAGCGGGCGAACTGCTGGTCCGCTGCGCCAACCGCCGCGCCACCCGCTGCCCCGCCTGCTCCACCGTCTACCGCTACGACACCTACCAACTCATCGCCGCCGGACTACGCGGCGGCAAAACCGTCCCCACCAGCGTCGCCGCACACCCCCGCGTCTTCACCACCCTCACCGCACCCGGCTTCGGACCCGTCCACAACCAACCCGACACCGGCCCCTGCCACTGCGGCCGCGCCCACCCCGACCACGACCGACTGCTGGGCACGCCGCTCGACCCCGAGCGGTACGACTACACCGGCGCGGTCCTGTGGAACGCGCACGCCCCGGCCCTGTGGGCACGCTTCACCACCCACCTGCGACGGGAGATCGCGAAGGCGGCAGGGCTCACACAACGGACCCTGAAGGACCACGCCACGCTGTCGTACGCCAAGGTCGCCGAGTACCAGAAGCGCGGCCAGGTCCACTTCCACGCCGTCATCCGCCTCGACGGACCCACAGGACCCACCAGCACCCCGCCCACCTGGGCCACCACCCAACTCCTCGACCACGCCGTCCGCGCCGCCGCCACACGTACCCGCGTCCACCACGAGGGCGAACCGCCGAAGCAACCGCAGCCCGCCGGGGACATTCCCGCGTCCCAGCCCCAAAACTCACATCGGGGTGGGCGGTTGGTGTTCCGGTTCGGGCGGCAGATCGACGTCCGGGCGATCCGCGGCACCGACTTCAGCGGAGACGGCCCAGTCACCGATCGACACGTCGCCGCCTACATCGCCAAGTACGCCACCAAGGGAGCCGAGACCACCACCGGCACCCTCGACCGCCGACTCCGCCTCCTCGCCGAGCTGCACAAGTACGACATCACCGACCACGCCCGCCGCATGATCCACACAGCCTGGCACCTTGCCACCAACCGCCGACACGCCCACCTACGCCTGCGCCAATGGGCCCACATGCTCGGCTTCCGCGGCCACTTCTCCACCCGCACCCGCCACTACTCCACCACCCTCACCCACCTCCGCGCCGAACGCACCGCCTGGCGAACCAGCCGACCCGACACCCAGACCCCCGCCCCGGCATCGACTGAGACCCAGGCCGGCCAGACGGACAGCACTCCGGGCAGTGACCGCGCCGGACACTCCACCGACCTGGCAGCCGGTCACCGACCCGATCACGGTCATTCCACAGGTCACCGTCCCGGTCACCGCGATATCGCCGCACGGCCCGACGGTTCGGACACGACGCTGGTCATCTCCCACTGGCAGTACGCCGGAACCGGCCTCCTGCCCGAACTCGAACACCTCGCCGACCTCCTGGCCGCGAAACGGCAGACCCGACCCGAGCAACCGACCCGAACCCGACGCTCGGAACGCTCCGGCGACCGCGCCGGTCACCCGGTCGGTCACTCCACTGATCGGCTGACCAGTGCTGTCCGGGCGGGGGCCGCCGCGTGACCGCCGGCACGGAACTGCTGACGGTTCCCCAGGTCATGGCCCGCCTCCAGCTCGGCCGTTCCGCCGTCTACGACCTGCTCCGCACCCGCCAGCTCGCCTCCATCACCCTCGGCCGCGCCCGCCGCATCCCCGCCCACGCCCTCACCGACTTCATCCGCACCCGCCTCGACCAGGAAGCCGCCGCCTGATGCCCACACCCCGAGACACCCCCGCCTCCCGCCGCGTGCGCGCCAACGGCGACGGCACCGTCTACCAGCGTAAGGACGGCCGCTGGGAAGCCGCCGGATACGTCCTCGCTCCCGGCAACACCCGCAAGCGCCTCCGCGTCTACGGCACCACCCGCAAAGACGCCCTGGCCAAGCTCACCGAGAAGATCGCCGCCAGCAACCGCGGCCTCCCGTCCCCTCCGCGCAGGGCAGCGTGGCCGCGTACCTGACGTACTGGCTGGAGAACGTCGCCGTCCACCGGCTCCGCGAGACCACCCACACCCGCTACACCGCCTGCGTCCGCCTCTACCTCATCCCCGGCCTCGGACGGAAGAAGCTCGCCAAACTCACCGCCAAGGACGTCCGCACCTGGCTCGACCCACTCCGCACCACCTGCCAGTGCTGCGCACGCGGCACCGACACCAACCGCGACCAGCCCCAGTGCTGCGCGATCGGCACGTGCTGCCGCAAGCGGCTGTCCCCGCTGACGCTGGCCTACGTGCACTCCGTGCTCAAGTCCGCCCTGGAGCACGCCGTCCGCGAGGAGGAGATCCCCCGCAACGTCGCCAGGAACGTCCGAATGGGTACCCCCCGGCCCCGCCGGTTCGAACCCCTCACCGCCGAGGAGGCGCGCGCGTTCCTGGCCGCCACGCACGGGCACCGGCTGAGCGCGCTATTCGAACTCGCCCTTCGAACCGGACTGCGCAAGGGCGAACTCCTCGGCCTGCGCTGGGAGGACCTCGACCTGGCCGGCGGGACCGCCAGCATCCGCCGCACCCTCCAGCGCACCAATTCCCGAGGCCTGACGGCCCTGCCCACCAAGACCCAGAGCTCGGAACGAAGGATCGCGCTGCCCACCGAGTGTCGGCGCTCCCTCGAACAGCACCGCGACCGGCAGCACCAGGAGCGCGAGGCGGCAGGGGCGAGCTGGAAGGCAAGCGGTTACGTCTTCACCCGGACCGACGGCAACCCGATCGAGGGCGCCACGCTCACCCGGCACTTCAACGCGCTACTGCGCCGGGCTGCTCTGCGGCGCATCCGCTTCCATGATCTCAGGCACTCGGCGGCAACTCTGCTCCTGGAACAGGGCGTCGAACTCGTCGTGATCAAGGAGCTGTTGGGCCATGCCCACATCGGCGTGACCGCGACGGTGTACGCCCACGTCCGACTCCGCCTCCAACGCGACGCCATCGACCTCCTCGGCCACGCCCTCCGCAACCGCAACGAGCCTGCCACCCGACCCGACGACGGCAACGAACCGCCCGTTTGTGCAGCGCCCGTCCGCTGACGTTGCCGTCAACTACTGCCGTCAGACACCACAGCGGCCCCACCGGAAAACCATCCGGTGGGGCCAGCGTGTTTCCATCGTTGATGGCATTCGAGTATTTAGGGCACTCTCGGTCGCCCTCGATCGCTATGCGGTCTCCATTCAGAGGACCCAATCGCGAACAATCCGCAGGGCCCTTTCCATGCCTTCCCGATCTTCGATCTGCGCATGCTCAGATCGCACATCTCCAGACTCAGCGTCTACCAGATCCAGCTCAGCTTGGCCATCCGTCCATAGGATGACCTGACCCATCTTTTCCGACCCTTCAAGGATCCAGCGGATAGATCGTGGATCACGATCGGCTGGCGATTCTTCGATCTCCGACAGGAGGGAAGGCCCATCCCCACGCTGCATGTTCGCGATCCACACTGAAGCCGCTTCCAGCAGGTCAGAACCTTCTAGGGGCATGTTGTACCTCCGCCAAGTCGGATGTTCTACGCCTCTGGCAACTCCAGTGGAGCGCCGCCCTTTTTGACCGACAAGCGAGAAAATACCGTCGTCGAGTCAGACATTTTATAGTCACCTGGCCGTCCGCCGGGAATCAGCGTCGACTTCGGCACATCAAATTCTACATAGACCGATCCTGGCCGCGATGAAATATAAGCGTTGGGATCGGAAGGATGGACGACGTAACTGAAGCCGCCACCCCCCGGCTGCACCATGCCCGTACTGAGCATCTTCTGATATTCACCCGTACCCATCCAGCGCCCCACGGTGACTAGGCCGTCGTCGCCCCCGGAATTGTGAACCAAGATCGGCGTGGCACCCGCCAGTACATAGTACGTGTGCAGATCATCGACGGTGAGGTTGTGGACGCGTTGGGTGGTGGTCCACTTCTTGACGGCGGTGAGCTGTACGTGAGTTCCGGCTGACGTTTGGAGCCACATGCCGGGCTGGAGTTGGGCGGCGGGGAGCCATTTGCGTAGGGAGAAAATTTAAACCTCGCCGTAGCCACGCTCCCACGCAGCCCGCTGTTCGTCATCTAGCGGAATAGTAGGAAATGATTTTAGGAAACGATGTGCGAGTTCAACTACGGCGAGTTCTTCCAGATCTGGAAGTGTATCGAACTCATCTCGCGTAACATCTAGTGAGAAATGGCCGCCCCCTCCATCCGTGAAAAGCGCTGTGACCGAACACCGAAAGCAGTCTTCGGACTCCGCGTGCAGGAATGTAAGGTAGAGATCTGATATTGATGCACGATGCTCATCCAGCCAGACGGGGCGCCCTTGCCCGCTCCGATGATGAGTCTTCGCTTGCCGGGCTATACGCTCGACCTCACCAAGAGAAACCCTCTTGATATCTCCCCTGCTGAGGACGCCAGCCCGATTCTCGACCTGGGGCCAGACGCGCTTACGGCGCCTGGCCCACCCGAAACCTATCAATTACCGAACCCTAAAATGTAGATAGGTGTGTCATCTGTAATACTCGAATTAGGACTATCTGCTCGCCTCAAAAGCTCACGCATGCGGTGATTGCCATTCCCGAGCACGTTCCCACCCTTGTAAACATACATGGCATCCGGCAGCTGGGTCTGCTGCGCTGCGGCCATTAGCTCGTCGTCCTCAAGATCGCGTAGATCTTCGGCCTTGGTTGCGCTGTAGCTACCGTCAGACTCCAAACTTCTCAGATCGCCGACACGAGCATTCGGCCCGGGAGCCGGCGCCGCTTCCTTCTTTCCAAAGACCCGCTTGAAGAAGCCCGGCTTCTCGGCAGGGCAATTATGTACCAGCACCGGCGTTGTGCCTGCTACCACATGGTAGGTGTGCAGCTCGTCAACGGTTAGGTTGTGGACGCGTTGGGTGGTGGTCCACTTCTGGACGGCGGTTAGCTGGACATGGGTGCCGGCCGAGGTTTGGAGCCACATGCCGGGCTGGAGCTGGCCAGCCGGTAGCCACTCACGCAGAGCGGGGATCCAGAACGGGTGCTCGTCCGTGGCAGTGACGACGTCGGTGGCCGTGCCGCGGGTGCCGTCGATGTCGATGGTGAGCTTGACCAGGTTCTTCGTGCCGTCGCCGGTGATCAACGTGGTGACGGGCCTGGGGCCGGTGATGCCGGTCTCGGGGTCGGTGGCGATGACGTGGTCGCCGACCTTCACGTCCTCGATCGGCTTGGACGTGCCGTCGGCCATGAGGACCGGGGTACCGGGGACGAAGCTGTTGGGCCGGCGGTCGCAGCTGCCCAGGCCGTCGCCGGGGAGGCCGACGAGCGGTAACTCGGGGGCCACCTGGTCGATGATCTCGTCGACCACGTCCTCGGTGACGTTGTCCACGACCTCCTCGACGATGTCCTTGGCGCAGCCCATGGCCGACATGCACGGGAGCGACATGTCGATCGGCTCGTCCATCGAGGTGCCGGTGAAGGCATCGATGATCTCGAGGCGGTCCTCCCGGAACAGGGCGTCGAACTCATCGTGACAAGGAACTCCTCGGCCACGCCCACATCTCCATCACCGCCGACACCTACGCTCACGTCCGGCTCCGCCTGCAACGCGACGCCATCGAACGCATGGCGGGCGCTCTCGACGACCACCCCGAAACGTAGCCGTCAGAAAACGATCACAGCTGCCGTAGCCGTCAACTTAGCCGTCAACCAGCCTTCCGAGCCCCGCCAGAATGTTCCGGCGGGGCTTCCGCTTTAAATGCCAGCGACAGAATATTTCGACTCTTAATAGACATTTTCGATTTCATATAAAGCGGCGAGCGTGAGACATTCGCCGCTATCGAGACCGGGCAACACTGGCCCGACCCTCAATTTATGGCCGAATCTTGGAATCACCGCGCATTCAGTTTGCCCTCAAACTCTTTCAACCATTCTCGAAAGTCGAGAGCGCTATACATGTACTCGCCAGGAGAGACTTGGATATCACAACCGTGAAGGCGACTCAGCATGGCCCAAGTGAATTCATCGTCCACTTCGACATCTCTATCCGTTCCGCTCCATATTGATGCCCAGTCATTCGCCTCCTCGCGGGAGATCTTCCCTGCAACCAGGTTCCGCAGCATGTCATAGGCTTCGCGTCTGGTTGGCCCGGAACCCATAGATCACCAACTTCCGGTGTAGTTTCCGCAACCATCGAACGTGTAGTGGACTTTAGGTCCACCCGCCTCCGGTCGCACCTGACCATCATGGTCGACAGTTTCATGCCAGGTCCGCTTTTCGTTAGTTGGAGGATCCCACTCGCGCAGCCTCCGCCGCCCTGCCATTTCGCCCGACTTCTGGGGAGGAGCGATCGGATCATAGTATCGATAACGGCCATCTGGAAGCTCACGCATTCCACCCGTGCCGTACTTGCTCCACTGTCGAAGATGTTCCTTATAAAGGCTATGGTCATATGCGTCGTCCGCGCCAGGCCCATCATTATGAACCAGAATAGCCTGGTCGCCGGCGACTACATGGTAGGTGTGCAGCTCGTCAACGGTCAGGTTGTGGACGTGTTGGGTGGTGGTCCACTTCTGGACGGCGGTTAGCTGGACATG
The DNA here is from genome assembly GCF_030268685.1 of Microtetraspora sp. NBRC 13810. Lineage (GTDB taxonomy): Bacteria > Actinomycetota > Actinomycetes > Streptosporangiales > Streptosporangiaceae > BSRQ01. The sequence continues at coordinate 131,089 of NZ_BSRQ01000026.1, read as the reverse complement.
GGTGCCGGCCCTGGCGCTTCTTCTTGTCCTTGGAGTTGTCCTTGATCCGCTGCTTGATCTCCTTCTTCACTTGCTGCTTGATCTGCTTTTTGACCGCCTTCTTCACGGTCTGCTGGGTGATCTGTGCCACGATGCGGATCGCGTGGAAGGCGAGCGGGATGCAGAAGAGGCAGTTGCCGGAGGGATCGGTGAGCGACATGGGTCGCCCATGGCATACGTGTAACGGTTGAGGTTGATCGACGGGTAGGGGCTGAGTTGCTGGCCAAGCGGCTGAAGACTGCCTGGCCGCTCGACAGAATTCTTCAAGCTGATCGGGTCGCGGGGAGGAACCTCACCTCCCGGCGACCCGATTCCTATCATTCCCTTTCATGCGAGGGAGGCCGCCTCTGCCAGATTCTCGATGATCATTCCTCGAAAGAAATCTGAGAAGGTCCGGTATCTTTCGATTTCCCCGCCTGCAAGCCAGATAACCGGGGCAGGCCGATCATCTCTCTCGCACGGCATGACGAGAATGTCAATGTCTGCCCTTGACACACCGATAGGAATCAGGCGGGAGATATTCGCTCCTCGCTCGATCTCCACCTCATTCTCGATCACACGCACCAGCTCCTCGGCATCAGCGTACGCGGTGGTGCCGAAATCTGCTGTCCCAAAGAGATCGATGTCCTGCAAGATGGCAGGCCAACCATCCGCGTGGAGCAGGAAATCGACATACTCGGGGTCCAGAGTGCAGTGCGTCACCGTGGTGATCTCCGCGATCCGCTCAGGTGCGGCCGGAGCTCGACGTGGCTCATTGCGCCAGAGCCCGTCTCGGTCACTGATCGCCAACCTGCGCTTAGCCATTTCCATTTCCAGAAAAAGGGCCGACCAATCAGACACCGCCACCCCTGTTATCCACGAGTACGAACTTCCCAGGACTGCACCCCACGGGACAACACTACCCTTGGATCGAAAGACTACTGTTCACTCGCTTCATCATATCGATCCAAGTCGGCGGCTTTCCAGGTCCCAACCACATCGTGTCCGGCGCACTGACCAGCCCACGTCCTGCCACATCAGGTTGGAATCAGCTCATTCCATGGAAACCGATGCCAACCTCCGAGGCTAAGGACTGTCGAGCCAGCAACGCGCCGCAGCACTCTCCACCGGATGTCCGATTTCACCTGTCGCCACCCATTCGGCGAAGTTGCGAAGGACTTGTGAATACCGTGGATCCCTCAGCACGAATGTACTGATCGCGGACTCCCAGGTGGTCCCACAGACGAGCACTGACCCGTCGAGCGACAGCATACGGAATTCTGGGCGACAGTACTCGCTACCGAGCAAGCCTGAAGCGCCTCTCCCCATGATGTCCCATGAGTCCTGCAACGCCACGCAGATCCACTGCGAAGGACCGTCCTCCACAAGGGTGTATGCGACGAGGAAGCGTCGATCGACCTCCGAGAAGAGCCCCGCTTCGACCGAAAGCCGGTACCAGTCTGGCTTCGCCTTCTCGAGCAACAGCGGGTCCTCGATGTCCACCAGAGACTCGGTTCGGCCGTCCTCGAGCGGGCAACTCGGTGCCTGGCCCGTGACGAGTGGGGGAATGAGACCGCACAGATCTCCGCGTTCGTCCAGCAGCAGGAGACCCGCTGCGGCAAGAGAGTCCTTCAGTTCCATTTCATCCATTTGAAGGTTTCGGTCTCGGTAGGTATCGGGCGGGAAGCCTGGCGTATCCGTGCTCGAACACGTTGTTGTAGTGCCGTTCACCATTGTGCGCACTTCCCTCGGGATCTCCCCCCAGGCGGCCCGTCCAGCGTCGATCCGCTTCTGCACTCTGTCCGGGTGGCACGGATCGCCCCCGAATGCCGGCGAGACGGGTTCTGCTATGACCCGCATTGCCTTGGGCCAGGGGGTCAGGTGGAGCATCCGGGTCAGCTCAGCGACCCAGACTCCAGGCCGGGCCTGCTCGTCAGCGTCGTAGCGCACTCCCATGCACGCCCGGGCAGGGCGCGGATCGCGGCGCAGATCTCCTCGGTCGGGTTGAGTACGATCGAGTACTGCAACCGGCGGGTGGTCACCCAGTTCAGGAACGCGTGGGTGCCGCCGCGGGACCGTGCGAATCAGCACCTGCTTGTGCTTGCCGCCAGGGATCTGGGCGAGTGCGGGGCGTGCGGCCTTGATGTGGTGATCAGCGGTGCTGGAGCCCGCGTTCTCTTTGCGGAGCAGCAGTGTGGCGGCTTCCCCGATTCCCTCACTTCCGTGGTCAACGAACGCGGTCATCGGGTGGAAGCCAGTATGCGCCGGTAGCTGCGGGGCATTGCGGGTCCTTGCCGGTATGGCACATTCGACACTCCGGCGGGGCCGCCCTGTACGGCAACGGCCGCCGCTGAGTACGAGCTCTATCCCCCCGCCGACTTCAATCGTGAGAACAGCGACAATCGCCGCAAGCTGCAGCCCGATCACGGCCGCGCGTGAGAACGCCTCTCCAGCCGGCATGACGGCTAGTTCAGCCAACTCCACGCGGCCCGAGGCACATCCGCCCCCATCAGGCGGCCCAACCGGCCCCGGCGGGTCGCCGCCGATCCGGCCGGAAGCGGTCACCGAAGGCTGCTTTCAGTTGCCGATGACGTGGTAGAGCATGTTCATCGATTCACCCCAGATTGCTTCATAGGCTTCGGGTGACTCAGGATCGTTTCGTGGTAGGTCTTTCCGCGGCTCATGCCGAGCAATCTGGCGATGGGCCGTAGCGTCAGCGCGGTGGCGATCAGGTCGCCGATGCGAGGTGACAGAGCCTCGCCGAGCAGCAGCATATTCGCCGTTCGCGGCAACACGACACGTCGCTTCCCGCGCCGGACCGCGGCTACCACCGCTCGCGCGACAGCTTCCGATGACAGCGGAGTCATGTGCCGGAAGGGGGGAGGCATCTCAGCCTCCTCTGCCTCCTTCAGCAGGTCGGTGGCGGTGAGCGCTGGATGGATCACCGAGACCCGGATACCGCCGCCGGCCACCTCCTGACGAAGACTGTCGGAGAACGCAGAGACGGCGTGCATCACGATTGCGTATGAGCCGAATCGAGAGAACGATTTGCGCCCCATCACGGACGACATGTTGACGATCGTGCCCGACCCCTGTTGCCTGAGTATCGGGAGTACGCGTTGCGTCACGCTGACCATCCCGAAAAGGCTCGCCTTCAGGGTTTGGCGGACGTCGTCCTCGAACGTCGCCGATTCGACACCGCCCACCTTCCCGATTCCGGCGTTGTTCACCAGTACGTCGATTCTTCCGAATCGGTTCATCGCGGCGTCCACCAGGGCTGTCACCGCATGCTGGGAAGTCACGTCAGTCAGCACCGACAGCACTTCTGAGCCCAGATCACGAATTTCGTTCTCCACCTGAGCAAGCCCGTCGGCCGAGCGGGCTGCGAGAACCACCCGTGCTCCTTCCTGGGCGAACGCCAGCGCGACGGCTCTGCCGATTCCTCGTGAAGCGCCCGTGACCAGTACCACCTTGTTCGCGAAGCTCGCGTTCATGCGCTTACCTCCTCTTTGGTGTATATACAACATATGGCCGTTGGGATGCGCTTGAGCTCACCCTGATCGTCTAGGCGTCTGGCGCATACCCCATATTGCTGGCAATCCTCTGAACCGAGTTCACACCCGTCGTCCCGAGCAGCTGCGCGGCCTGCCGCTGAGCCTGCCGCCACGCGGGCATCACGGACTCGATCTTGGCCTGGCCGGCGCTGGTGAGCGCAACCTCCCGCATCCCTTTCGCATCGGACGACAGGGCCTCGATCCAGCCGTGTTTCAGCAGTAGGCTCAGATTCCGGCTGACCGTGGACCTCTCCAGTTGCAGGACCTCGCCGAGCTTCGACGGCGGACACGGACCCGCCTTTCCCAGGGCGGCCAGGAGGTTGACCTGGGCAATGGTCAGACCATGACCGTCGAGGGCGCCGTCGTAGAGGCTCGTGACGGACCGGCCGATCAGCCGGACACGCACCGCCAGGCAGTCAGACACGATCTCGTCGATAGAAGAGGTACTCACAGTCACAGTGTTGTATATACATCAAGGTATGTCAACCGCGCCCTCCAGGTGGTCGGGCGGGAACTGTGCCAGGGGCGAGGCCCAGACCCTCACGGCTGGGCAGACCGTCGACACCTACCGCTCCTGACTCCCGGTCACAGAGGCGCACTCCGGTGCAGTGGCCACCACACCGGCCCGCCGCATTGCTGCGGCGGGCCTCTCAGAACTGTGCGAGCCACTCCTCGCCGCACTCAGCTCAATTAAGCTCGAAGGGCGATTCACGTGTGCTGCGCTGTACCCCTGCGCCACCGGGAGCCGCTCCACCCAAGACCAGCGTGTCGGGCAATTCTCGTCCAGGCAGATTTCGTCAGGTAAAGCGCCGCTGACGTACCCACCGAATACCCGCCGGTCATTCCTGAACTTGTTGAGCGTGCCTACGGCGAATCAACTCTGTCAGGGCTGAATATTGATGTACGGGTCCCAGTAGTAGTAACCTTGCTTGTCGCCCCTGTGATTGAGAATCATGAAACTGAAGTTGTAGGTGACCGTCCCCGTGTCCAGGACCTCGCACTCCCAGTAGTAGCTGTTGATTTTCTGGGTGGTGGGATTCAACGGGTCCTGACTGTTCGGCTGCGGCTCGTTGAGGGCCACCGACCTCGGCACGGGATTGCTGATCAGATCCTGTCCGGACAGGGCGTTGAACCTGTAGAGGATGCTGGTGTAGTCGGAGTTCAGGGACAGTGTCGTCTCACGCCACCTGATGATGTCCGTGGGGGAGGCGTTGACTATCAACTCGCTACCCGGAGTGCTCCCGAGTTGGTTCTGCCGGGTGGTCATGTAGATTAAGTTGCTGCTGTCGGAGATCGACGTCGGACTGTTCGGATCGGTGTTCTTGCCATACCTTCCGAGAATTGTTTCCGCGTCGATGGCGATGAGGACGTTGATGAATTCCGACATGCAGAAATTCTCCCTGTCGTGTCCGACAAAAACAGACCGTAATCCAGAATCCCGCAGCTACGACTTGTCTGTCAATCATCTACATTGGCGATATTGCCGAGCCGATGAGCCATCGTCAAGATGTGTCGATAAAGACCCTTGAAAGGCTTCTCATTGGGTCGTCCGATAAGGATGCCGTTGACGAAGGTGGCACCGGTTCCGGCCAATGCGACGAGGTGTGGTTCAAGCACGCTCCTGGCGGCGGCCGTCGCGCTCAGCGGTGCGATGCCGGTACACGCGGCCACTACGCCGCCTTCCACCGCTGCCCAGTCAGAAGCCGGGCAGCGCGGCGCCACTCCCCTGCCGGCCGCCGGCGATGTCAACGGCTCCGCCGTCGTCTACTGGGCGTTCGGGAACGACGCCACCGATGCCCGCCTGAGCGACTACGCCGGTGGCACGATCATCTCAGTGCCGTGCGATGCCTCGGCGAGAGCCCAGAAATGACATTGGATCAACGTTTTCGACAGCAACGAACACCGGCAGAACGCTCCCCGCACCACCCAGGACCCGTCCGTGGCCGACTACCTCACGCACTGGCTGGACCATGTGGCCGTCCACACCGTCCGCCCCTCCACCCTGGCCCGCTACCGCACCTGCGCACGGCTCTACCTGATTCCCGCGCTCGGCGCCAAGAAGCTCAACCGGCTCACCGCCAAGGACGTCCGCCTCTGGCTCGACCGGCTCCGCACCACCTGCCGCTGCTGCGCCCAGGGCATCGACGCCGCCCGCGACCCGAACGCCGCCGCTGAGCGGAACCGGCCCCGCTGCTGCGCCCTCGGCCACTGCTGCCGCCAATACCTTTCCCCGCTGACCATCGTCTACCTACACGCCCTGCTCCGCTCGGCGCTCCAGCACGCCGTACGAGAAGACGACCTCGCCCGCAACGTCGCCCGCAACGTCGCCCGCAACGTCCAGGTCAGCGCCGGACGTTGCCAGCGCATCGAACCCCTCACCGCCACCGAAGCCCGCCACCTGCTGGAAGCCTCCCGCGACTCCCGGCTATACGCCCTGATCATGCTGGCCCTGCGCACCGGCATGCGCCGCGGCGAACTACTCGGCCTGCGCTGGACGGATGTGGACCTGACCGGCGGCACCCTGACCATCCGCCAGACCCTCCAGTACATCCCCGGCGGCACCGGCCTGGTCCTCGCCCCCACCAAGACCGTCAACTCCGAACGCCGCATCGCCCTGCCCGGCCCATGCATCGACGCCCTGACCACGCACCGCGAGCACGGAGAGCGCGAACGCGAAGCCATTGGAGCGGCCTGGCCCGAGACCGGGCTCGTGTTCACCACCCGGCACGGCGGAATGATCAACCCGGCCAACGTCAACCGCGACTTCAAGGCCCTGCTTCAACGCGCGGGCCTACGCACGATCCGCTTCCACGACCTCCGACACTCGTGCGCCTCACTCCTGCTGGACCAGGGCGTAGACCTCATCGTGATCAAAGAGCTGCTCGGCCATGCCCACATCTCCATCACCGCCGACACCTACGCCCACGTCCGGCTCCGCCTCCAACGCGACGCCATCGAACGCATGGGCGACGCCCTCGACGGCCACCCCGAACCGTAGCCGTCAGAAAACGATCGCAGCCGCTGTAGCCGTCAACTTAGCCGTCAAGCAATCTCGTTGTGCCCACTTCGGGCACCAGGATGCGCCCCACCCAATACGGACCAAAATTTATATATAAATAAGAGATTCCATGCCACGCACTCATAAGAGCGAGGCATGGGATTCTCTTATTTCTCTCTAACCAATTCGCCCGCGCTGCTTCTTTCGCTTGCCATGCGGATAGGCGTCCACAAAATGAGTAAACCTATCCCTGTCTTGATCAATCATTTCAAGAATATCTCTGGCGAGATCATAATGACCCGAGCATAGCTCTCGATAAAATGTCCAGATTCCTTCTCGAGCGTTTTGTCGACAGATGGATCCGAGATCCGAATTTCCTCTCTCCACCTCTTCTGCGTCGGACTCACCAGAAACCAACTGAAAAAGCAGTTCAAGAACAGCCTTGCGAGCTACCTGTGAAATTTCCCCCGCAAGGGCTGCAAGCAAGACGGGAACCACATGCTGCGACGCCTCGAACAGCTGCCCTTGAACCACGACATAGTTCTCAAGCTCCCAGTATGCAGCCAAGACATCGTCCTCGGTTTCGCTTGAGACGAGAGTCAGAATGCTTTCTGGTATACGGTCAGCCTCGCCCCCCATCACCCGAAGCGATCCCCAGTTGTGACGGCTCAGCTCCGTTCTAACTATATTATCACTCACGGCTCCACCTCCCTCCAGAATCAAATGTTATGCCCGGAGGAAATTGATCTCTATCATATCTTTCCTGGCACCTCTTACATACTGGAATTTCGGTCCATTCGCCTTGACGCCAGCCGAAAGCTCCTTCAAATCTCACGCCGCCAGGACCTCTGCCTGCCTGGCGCTCAATATCGTTCTCGGCGCATCCGGTTGGGTTTCCAGAGCATCCAGCATACGCATTACCATCAGGATCATAGCCGCCACAATAAGTGGCGTGCTTCTTTCCAAGAGCGTTGCCTAGATTATCCCGTTCACATCTCGCCAGCGCGCCTGCATCGTCGTCAATGGGCCCACAGTCACCGCGAGGACTTGTGTTATGGACGAGGATAGCCTGGTCGCCTGCTACCACATGGTAGGTGTGCAGCTCGTCAACGGTCAGGTTGTGGACGCGTTGGGTGGTGGTCCACTTCTGGACGGCGGTTAGCTGGACATGGGTGCCGGCCGAGGTTTGGAGCCACATGCCGGGCTGGAGCTGGCCAGCCGGTAGCCACTCACGCAGAGCGGGGATCCAGAACGGGTGCTCGTCCGTGGCAGTGACGACGTCGGTGGCCGTGCCGCGGGTGCCGTCGATGTCGATGGTGAGCTTGACCAGGTTCTTCGTGCCGTCGCCGGTGATCAACGTGGTGACGGGCCTGGAGCCGGTGACGCCGGTCTCTGGGTCGGTGGCGAGGACGTGGTCGCCGACCTTCACGTCCTCGATCGGCTTGGACGTGCCGTCGGCCATGAGGACCGGGGTACCGGGGACGAAGCTGTTGGGCCGGCGGTCGCAGCTGCCCAGGCCGTCGCCCGGGAGGCCGACGAGCGGTAACTCGGGGGCCACCTGCTCGATGATCTCGTCGACCACGTCCTCGGTGACGTTGTCCACGACCTCCTCGACGATGTCCTTGGCGCAGCCCATGGCCGACATGCACGGGAGCGACATGTCGATCGGCTCGTCCATCGAGGTGCCGGTGAAGGCATCGATGATCTCGAGGCGGTCCTCGTTGACGGTCTCGTTGTTCTTCTTCTTAGTGGTGGCGGCCCTCTTCTTGGCCTTTTCCTGCTTCTCCTTGGCCTTCTCCCTGACCTTCTGGTCAGCCTTCTCCTTGGCCTTCTGCTTGGCCCGGTCCTCGGCCTTCTTCCTGTCCTTCTCCTTCAGCTTCTCCTTGGACTTGTCCTTGGGCTGCTGGCGGTCCTGGCGCTTCTTCTTGTCCTTGGACTTGTCCTTGATCCGCTGCTTGATCTCCTTCTTCACTGAGCTGATTCCAACCTGATGTGGCAGGTCGTGGGCTCGCTGTGGATCGCTGGGTTCGGTCCTGACATAAAGAAGCCTCTGGTAGAAGGGTTGTCGACCAAGATCAACCTGTAACCAGAGGCTTCGAGTTGCTGTTCTATCGTGCTGTGCTGCCCTTGTCACGCCGGACCTTGACCTACCTGGCCGGTGTGATCCGCCGCCATCGAGCCTTGATCGGTTCGCCGTGGCGCCGGCTCAACCCCGCACAGCAGGCCATGCTCGTTCTCGTCCACCTGCGCAAGGGTGAGACATTCGCCGAGGTCGCTGCCGGATTCGGCGTCGGGGCGGCCACCGCCTGGCGCTACGTGCACGAGGCCGTCGCCCTGCTCGCACAGCGTTCGCCCACCCTGGACCAGGCACTGCGCACGGCAAAGCGCGCCGGATACGCCTTCGTCGTCCTGGACGGCACGCTCATCCCGATCGACCGGGTCGCCGCCGACCGGCCGTACTACTCCGGCAAGCACCGGCACCACGGCATGAACGTCCAGGTCCTCGCCGCTCCGGACGGAACGCCGCTGTGGACCTCGGGATCACTTCCGGGTTCGGTGCACGACCTGACGGCAGCGCGAATCTGGGGCATCATCCGGCGCCTGGAGGCCGCCGGGCTGATCACTCTTGCCGACAAGGCGTACGTTGGCGCAGGCCGGCGGGTGCTGGTGCCGTACAAGGGAAGGAACAAGCCCGCCTCGCAGAAGGTGGCCAACTCCGCCCATGCCAAGCTCCGCGGCCCCGGCGAGCGCGCCAATGCGGTGCTGAAGACCTGGCGCATCCTGCGGAAACTACGTTGCTGTCCCCTTCGCGCAGGTCAGCTCGTCAAAGCTATCTTCGTTCTCCAAGCCCGCGAAACAGGATGAAATACGTTCAGTGTATCCACCTGTGACTGATCCTCAGGATAGGACGTAGTGATATTGGGGGGACTCGCGGCATTTGAATTGAAGAGCGCTGACGACCACGCATCTGCTTTGACCTTGGCCCGCGAAGACGCACTGCGCGGCAGCAACGGCCTGACACCGGGTTTGCCGCGCAATACCCTATTGGGCTTCCGCACGTCCAACGGCAAAGCACCCCTGGGCCGCTCCCCCTTGCCCGGGGCCGCAACCGCCGGAGGACCCGTTTCGGCTCTCCGCGTCGACGCCCCATCCGCCTCAGAGGGCAGAACGGCTGACCCGGTCATCTGTTGCGGAAGAACGAGCGGAACCTGAACAGGCTGCGCCTGCGCGGGAAACGCCGGCAATTGCAACAGTCCCGGCAAGCCCACGATCGCCACAACGCCTATCAACCAAGACGGCGGGCGCAGCTTGCCGAACCAGTGCGATCGACCCACGAGTGCCACACTCCTTCAGGGCATGCGGACGCGCGGCACCGCAATAAAGGGTCCCGACGCATAAGCACAGCTGATCTAATCCGCCGCCATACTGACTAAAGCGAACAATTGCCGCAAGATCGGTCGGGTTAGCTCAAGATCACCGACCGTGACATCACCGCTGTTCGTTGAACCTTTTCCGCACGTCAGGCAGCACAGTCCGGACGGTCGCCAAAAGCCGGTGATCTACATCACACGAGATGCCTGGTTTTGGAAAATACGCTTCATACTGTGTACCGAAGACGCATTACTGAGTGTCCGCAATGCCATTCCGGGCATGCATTCGCCGGATGTGGAACACGAGTATCGGCCGGTGATCAGACCTCGCGCACACGAAAACAGGCCGTCCCCTCTTTCGGGAACGGCCTGCCGGTTAAGCGGTGACGGCTACTTCTTGGCTGAGCGCTTTTCGCGGATCTTCATGGTGACCGTGACCGGGGAGCCGGCGAAGCCGAACTCCTCGCGGATGCGGCGCTCGATGAAGCGGCGGTAGGTCTCCTCCAGGAAGCCTGAGGTGAACAGGACGAACTTGGGGGGCTCGATGGACGCCTGGGTGGCGAAGAGGATCTTGGGCTGCTTGCCGCCGCGGACGGGGGGCGGGGTGGCGCGGACCAGGTCGGTGAGGAAGGCGTTGAGCCTGGCGGTGGGGACGCGGGTGGACCAGGACTCGATGGCGCGCTCGATGGCCGGGACGAGCTTCTCGACGTGCCGGCCGGTCATGGCGGAGATGTTCACGCGCAGCGCCCACGGGACGCGGACGAGCTGGCGGTCGATCTCCTTCTCCAGGTAGTAACGCCGGTCCTCGTCGACGAGGTCCCACTTGTTGAAGGCGACGACCATGCACCGGCCCGACTCGGTGACCAGCGAGATGATCCGCAGGTCCTGCTCGGTGAGCACCTCGCTGGCGTCGATCAGCACGATCGCCACCTCCGAGCGCTCCAGGGCCGAGCGGGTGCGCATGCTGGCGTAGAAGTCGGCGCCCTTGAGCTCGCGGTCACGGCGCCGGATGCCGGCCGTGTCGATGAACCGCCAGGTCTTGCCGCCCAGCTCGACCAGCTCGTCGACCGGGTCGCGGGTGGTGCCCGCCATCGGGTCGACGAGGACGCGCTCCTCCCCCGCCAGCTTGTTGAGCAGCGAGGACTTGCCGACGTTGGGCTTGCCGACGAGGGCGACCCGGCGCGGGCCGCGCTCGGCGCCGAACCGCTGGGGCGGCGCCTCGGGCAGCGCGTCGAGCACCGTGTCGAGCAGGTCGCCGCTGGAGCGGCCGTGCAGCGCCGACACCGGCTGCGGCTCGCCGATGCCCAGCGACCACAGCGCGGTGGCCTCCAGCTCCATCCGCTGGTCGTCCACCTTGTTGGCGGCGAGCACGACGGGCTTGCCCGAACGCCGCAGCACTCCGGCGACCGCCTCGTCGGCGTCGGTGATGCCCACGGTGGCGTCGACCACGAACAGGATCACGTCGGCCAGCTCGACCGCCACCTGCGCCTGCTCGGCGATCCGCAGGGCCATGCCGGTGGCCTCGGGATCCCAGCCGCCGGTGTCCACCAGGGTGAACCTGCGGCCCCGCCAGGTGGCCTCATAGGTCACCCGGTCCCTGGTCACACCCGGCACATCCTCCACGACCGCCTCACGGCGCCCGATGATGCGGTTGACCAGGGTGGACTTGCCGACGTTGGGACGGCCGACGACGGCGACCACCGGCAGCGGGCCGGCGTCGGCCTCGTCGGCCGCGGACCCGCCGTCCTCGAACTCGGCGAGCTCGGCCTCGATCCAGCCGCTCTCGTCGTCGTAATCCGTGGTCACGTCCGTTCCTTTACCAGTCGCAGTATCTCGGCGATGACCTCGTCGAGGTTGAGGGCCGTGGTGTCGAGCTCGACGGCGTCGGGGGCCTTGGCCAGGGGCGCGGCCTTGCGGGTCGAGTCGAGCGTGTCGCGGCGGGCCATCGCGGCCTGCTGGGCCTCGACCGTCGTGCCGGCCAGCTCCGCCGTACGCCGCTGGGCGCGGGCCTCGGCGCTCGCGGTGAGGTAGAGCTTGACCCGGGCGTCGGGGGCGACCACGGTGCCGATGTCGCGGCCCTCGACCACGATGTCGCCCGCGCCGATGATGGCCCGCTGCTCGGCCACGAGCCGGGCGCGCACCTGCGGCACCGCGCTCACGGCGGACACCGCGCCGGTGACCTCCGAGCCGCGGATGGGCTCGGCCACGTCGACGCCGTCGACGGCCACGGCCGGAGCGTCCGGGTCGGTGCCGATCAGCAGCACGGGGTCGGCGGCCCTGGCCGCGATCGCCTCCGCGTCGCCGAGGTCCACCCGCTGCTGGAGCATCCACCAGGTGATCGCGCGGTACATCGCCCCGGTGTCGAGGTAGCGGAGACCCAGCGCCCTGGCGACCCCGCGGGAGGCGCTCGACTTGCCCGACCCCGAGGGGCCGTCCATGGCGACGACCAGTCCGGTCACGGCCACTCCTTGTGTGTTGGTCAGATCCTGTGTTGGAGGCTACCGGTGTTGCGGAGCACCCGAGGCCGCCCTTGCCATGCCTGTGGACAACAGGCGCCGCGCTGTGCACGGCTCGGCCGTCAGCGCAGGTGCCACCCGTGCCTGCGCAGCGCCTCGGCCAGCGTCGCCGCCGCCGGCGGCTGCACCGACAGCTCGGCGGCGCCCAGCGGCAGCCCGGGGGCGTGCTCCAGGCGCACGTCCTCGATGTTGACCCCGGCGTCCTCCGCGATCTGGAACAGCTTGGCCAGCTCGCCGGGCCGGTCGCCGACGAGCACGGTGACGGCGGCGTACGTACGGGCCGGGCCGCCGTGCTTGCCGGGGATGCGGCCGGTGCCGGTGACGCCCCGGTCGAGCAGGCCGGTCACCCAGTCCATCGCGGCCTCCCGGTCCGCCGCCGGGTCCTCGTCCGCGGCCGAGCGGCGCAGGGCCGAGGCCGCGGCCTTCAGGTCCTCCGCCACCGCCTCCAGCACCTCGGCCACCGGCAGCGCGTTGCCGGACAGGATGCCCGTCCACAGCGCGGGATCGCCGGCCGCGATCCTGGTCACGTCGCGCACGCCCTGACCGGCCAGCCCCAGCGCCCGCTCCGGCGCCTCGGCGAGCCGCGCGGCGACCGCCGCGGCCGTGACGTGCGGGGCGTGCGAGACCACCGCGACCGCCCTGTCGTGCTCCTCGGCCGCCACCCGGACGGCCTCGCCGCCGCAGAGCTTGATCAGCCCGAGCAGCGTCTCGACCGCCTCCGGCGAGGTTTCCTCGATCGGGCAGTAGGCCCACGGCCGGCCGAGGAACAGGTCGGCGCGGGCCGCCGCCGGGCCGGACCGCTCGCGCCCGGCCAGCGGATGCCCCGCGACATAGCTGCGGACGTCGCAGCCGAGCCGTACGGCGTCCGCCAGCGGGACGGCCTTGACGCTCGCCACGTCGGTGTAGAAGCGGGCGGCTCCCTGGTCCTGCAACTCCTTCAGCTGCTCGGCGACGACCTGCGGCGGCACCGAGATCACCGCCAGGTCGGCCCGGACGCCCGGCTCCCACTCGGTTCCGGCGCCCAGCTCCCGCGCCAGCCGTACGGCGCCCGGGTTCTTGTCGGCGAGGTAGACCGTCACGTCGTGCTCGCGCAGGGCGAGGGCCACGGACGTGCCGATCAGCCCGGTGCCGACGACCAGGACGCTTTCGACCACGCTCATGAGGGGCTTCTCTCGGGAGTCGTTCCACAGGTTGCGCATACGGGACTCACTGGGCGATGTCCACCCGGAGGGCGACCGCGCCACGAAGGTAGACGTGCTGGATCTGCTCGCGGGGCACGTCGACCTCGACGTGCGCCATCAACCGGACGACGCGCGGCAGTGCGTCGGGCACGTCGATCTCGGAGGCGCAGATCAGCGGGACGTTGTGGAAGCCGAGCTTGCGCGCGGCGAGGGCGGGGAACTCCGCGGTCAGGTCCGGTGTGGCCGTGAAGATCACGCTAATCACGTCGTCCGTGGTCAGCCGGTTGCGCTCCATCACCTGGGCGACCAGTTCGGTGACCCCGGAGAGGATCGCCTCCCGGTCGTTGGACTCGATCTGGATCGCCCCGCGGACAGCCCGCACCATGCCCATCCCCTTTTCTCTGGGAGCCGCCCCGAGGACGGCTCCCGGCACCTACTCCGTACCTTTCGGCACGTTATGGGTCTTTCGTGTCTCGAAAGGCTACAACCCCACGGCGGAGTAAAGCTCTCCGACCTCGTGCAGGGAGAGCGAGCGCACGGTGCCCGACTTGAGGCGTCCCATCTTGATCGGGCCGAACTCGATCCTGGCCAGGTCGATCACCGGATGGCCGACCGCCTCCAGCATCCGCCGGACGATGTGCTTGCGCCCCTCGTGCAGCACCACCTCGACCAGCGCCTGCTGGCCGTGCTCCTGCACGATGGAGAACTCGTCCGCCTTGGCCACGCCGTCCTCCAGCGCGATGCCCTTCTTCAGGCGCCGGCCGAGGTCGCGCGCGATCGGCCCGGGCACCTTGGCCCAGTACTTCTTCTGCACGCCGTAGCTGGGGTGGGTCAGCCGGTTGGCGAGCTCGCCGTCGTTGGTGAGGAGGATCAGGCCCTCGGTCTCGGTGTCCAGGCGGCCCACGTGGAAGAGCCGCTCGGTCCGGTCGGCCACGTAGTCGGCGAGCGACGGGCGGCCGTCGGGGTCGGACATGGTGCTGACCACGCCGATCGGCTTGTTGATCGCGAAGTAGACGAGGTCGGGGGCGGTCGGGATGCGCTTGCCGTCCACGTGGATGACCTGCTTGGCCGGGTCGACGCGGGCGCCGAACCTGCGCACCACCTGGCCGTCGACCATGACCCGGCCCTCGCCGATCATGTCCTCGCACGCCCTGCGGCTCGCCACGCCCGCCTGCGCGAGCACCTTCTGCAGCCGCACGCCGTCGGGCACCTCGGTGGTGTCGCGGTCGTCGGTGTAGTTGTGCGGGAAGTGGTCGGGGTCGCGCAGCGGCTGGGCGGCCGTCTTGAACACGTCGCCGTCGCCGCGGGTGTCGCCGCGTCCGGTCCTGCGGTCGGCCACCGGCCGGCGCGCACCGGCCCCGGGACGCTCGCCGCCGCGGCCCGCGCCGGTCCCCCGGCCCGCGCCGGACCCTCCGGGACGACCGTAGCCCTCCGAACGGCCCTCGGAACGGCCAGAGCTCTCGGAACGGCGCGCGGGACGGTCGTCCGCCCGGCGGAACCGGTCCCGGCCGCCGTCACGCCCGAAGCGGGCACGCGTGCCGCCTTCGCCGCCACCGCCGATCGTCTGCACTTCGTCGTCCCGCCCGCCGTACCGCGAACGGGGGGCGTCGCCGTCCCGGCCGCCATAACGGGAGCGGGGGGCGTCGTCGCGCGAGCCGCCGAAACGCGAACGCGGAGCATCGTCGCGGGAGCCGCCGAACCGGGCCCGCGCGCCGTCACCGTCGCGCCCGAAGCGGGCACGGGGCGCGTCGCCGTCCCGGCCGTAGCGCGAGCGCGAGGCGTCCCCACCGCGCCCGGCGCCCGGACGGGCCCCCGCGTCGTCCCGCCCGCCGAAACGCGAACGCGGAGCGTCGTCACGCGAGCCGAAACGCGAACGCGAAGCGCCGTCGCGGGAACCACCGAAACGAGAGCGCGAGGCATCGTCACGCGAGCCGTACCCCGAACGCGGGGCATCGTCACGGGAACCGCCGAAACGCGAGCGCGGAGCGTCGTCGCGCGAACCACCGAAACGCGAACGCGGAGCATCGTCGCGCGAGCCGCCGTAACGGGAGCGGGGGGCGTCGTCGCGGGAGGAGCCGTAACGCGAACGGGGGGCGTCGTCGCGCCTGCCGTAGCCGCGGTCGTCGCGGGAGGAGCCGCCGTAGGAGCCGCGGGAACCCGCGCCGCGCGAGTCGGAACCACGCGAGTCGCGGGAGTCACGGGAGTAGGAGCCGCGGGAGTCGCCGGAACGGCCCGCGCCCGGCCGGCCGCCGGACGGGCGGCCATCGGAGGAACGTCCGCCGGACGGGCGGCCGTAGCGGTCGCCGGAGCCTTCGCCCCGGCCGCGGTAGTCGCCGGAGCCGCCGGCACGCCCGCGGGAGGCGTCGCCGGAGCCGCCGGTACGGCCGCGGGGGGCGCCGCCTGAGCGCTCGCCGCGGAAACCGCCGCGGTCGCCTTCCTGGCGGCCGTAGCGCTCGCGGGAGCCGCCACGGCTCGCGCGGAGGGCGCCGCCACCCGAGCGGCCACCGGAGGCGTCGCGGCCGCCTGAGCCGCGCCTGCCGTCGTCGCGCCGGCCGCTGTCGCCGCCGCGTGCTCTACCGCGTCCATCACCGGACGGGGTACGCCTGTCGTTCACTTGGTCTCCTCTAGAGATTCCACATCGTCAGGAAGGAAGGGCGCGAGTTCGGGGAGCTCGTCGAGGCTCCTCAGGCCCAGTCGTTCCAGGAAGTAGGAAGTGGTCCGGTAGAGCACGGCCTGGCTCTCCGGGTCTGTGCCGGCCTCTTCGACGAGGCCCCTGGCGACAAGGGTGCGCATGACCCCGTCGCTGTTGACGCCGCGGATCGCGGCCACCCTCGCTCGGCTCACGGGCTGCCGGTAGGCAACCACGGACAAAGTTTCGAGGGCGGCCTGCGTCAGCCGCGTCTGCTGGCCGTCGCGGACGAACCGCTCGACCAACGGCGCGCACTCGGCCCGCGTGTAGTAACGCCAGCCTCCGGCGACCTCTCTCAAGTCGAAACCACGCCCGCCCTCGGTGTATTCCTGGGACAGCTCGCGCAACGCGGCGGCGACCTCGTGGGTGGGACGCTCGACGACCTGGGCGAGCGTGATCTCGGCGACCGGCTCGTCGATCACAAGCAGGATCGCCTCCAGCGCCGCGCGCAGGGTCGGCTCGGCGCCCTCGTGCGTGCCTTCCTCACTCATCGGCCGGCTTCTTCCCCGCGCTCTCGTCGTAGTCGTCGGTCACGGCGACGTCTCCGTCGTCGCTGCCCGTCCAGGTCACATGCAGCTCTCCGAGCGGCTCGATCTGCTCGAAGGAGACGGCCGCCTCCCGGAAGAGCTCCAGAACGGCCAGGAATCGCGCGACCACCTCGAAGGGACCCTCGCAGTCGGCGGTGAGCGCCCGGAACGTCGCCGTGCGGGCACGCCGGAGCCGCTCGACAAGGATAGCCGCTTGTTCACGCACGCTGGCGAGCGGTTGGTAGATGTGCGCGGTGGACACGGATGGCGGCAGCTTCGGCTTGAAGGCGTTGGCCGCGATCCTCACCAGTTGGTCGGGGCCGATGCCCAGGATCAGCTCGGGGAGCAACCCGGCGAACTGCGGCTCCATCGGCACGATCCGCGGGAAGCGGAGCGCCTCGGCGGCCATCCGCCCGGAGAAGACCTTGGCCACCTCCTTGTAGGCGCGATATTGCAGCAACCGCGCGAAGAGCAGGTCGCGCGCCTCCAGCAGGGCGAGGTCCTCCTCGTCCTCCACCTCGCCGGTGGGCAGCAGCCTGGCCGCCTTGAGGTCGAGCAGGGTCGCGGCGACGAGCAGGAAGTGGCTCGCCTGGTCGAGGTCCCACTCCGGGCCGCGGGCGCGGATGAAGGCGATGAACTCGTCGGTGACCTTGTGCAGCGACACCTCGGTGATGTCGAGCTTGTGCTTGCCGATGAGCCCGAGGAGCAGGTCGAAGGGGCCCTCGAACACGTCCAGATGCACCTGGAACGTGTCGGGCCGCGTCGCCGGCTCCTCCGTCACACTCCCATTGTCCTCCGGATCACCACCTGCGAGGCGGCGGTCACGCACTGGGGTCCGGCCACCTCGCCAGAACCTCGCGGGCCAGCTCGCGGTAGGCGCTGGCGCCGAGCGAGGAGGAGTCGAAGCTGGTGATGGGCTCGCCGGCCACGGTCGCGTCGGGGAACCGGACGGTGCGGTTGATCACCGTGTGGAAGACCTTCTCGTCGAACGCCTCCACCACGCGGGCCAGCACCTCACGGCCGTGCAGGGTGCGCGCGTCGTACATCGTGGCGAGCAGGCCCTCGATCTCCAGGTCCTCGTTGAGCCGCTCCTGGACCTTGGTGATGGTGTCCATCAGCAGGGCGACTCCGCGCAGGGCGAAGAACTCGCACTCCAGCGGGACCATGACGCCGTGCGCGCAGGTGAGCGCGTTGATCGTGAGCAGGCCGAGGGACGGCTGGCAGTCGATCAGGCACACGTCGTACTCGGGGAGCAGCGGCTTGATCACCCGGCCGAGCACCTGCTCGCGGGCGACCTCGGTGACGAGCTGGACCTCGGCCGCGGACAGGTCGATGTTGCTCGGCAGCAGGTCCATGCCGTCGACGTTGGTCTTCAGCAGCACCTCTTCGGCCGTGACGCCGCGCTCCATGAGCAGGTTGTAGACCGTGAGGTCGAGCTGGAGGGGGTTGATGCCGAGTCCCACGGACAGGGCGCCCTGCGGGTCGAAGTCGACCAGCAGCACCTTGAGCCCGCATTCGGCGAGCGCGGCGCCCAGGTTGATCGTGGTGGTGGTCTTGCCGACGCCGCCCTTCTGGTTGACCATGGCGACGATCCGGGCCGGTCCGTGCGTCGTACGCGGGCGCGGCTCGGGGAAGATCGGGCGAGGGCGCCCGGTCGGACCGAGCACTCCGCCGCCACGAGGGGTCGTGGCGGTCTTGGTGTCACCCCAGGGGTTGTCAGGGGTGCCGGGGGTCGCGTCCCGGTTAGAAGCGTCGGTGGTCAAAGTCACCAGTTGAACCTCCCTGACGGCCCCGAACCGGACCGTCCGGACGGACACTATGGCGTCAACACGTATGCGGCAAGGCGGCACGCCCTGCGACGGTCACGGCCTGGCGCGGGGGTGCGCCGCGGCATAGACCTCGCGGAGCTTATCAACCGTGACCAAGGTGTACACCTGGGTGGTGGTCACCGAGGCATGGCCGAGCAGTTCCTGCACCACCCTAACGTCCGCACCGCCGTCCAGGAGGTGAGTTGCGAACGAATGTCGCAACATATGCGGCGAGACTCCGGCCAGCCCGGCCCGCTCGGCGGCGGCCTGGAGCACCTCCCAGGCCCCCTGGCGGGTGAGCCGGCCGCCCCTGGCGTTGAGGAACACCGCGGGGGTGCCCCGGCCGTGCGCGGACAGGACGGGCCTGGCGCGCACGAGATAGGCGTCCAGCGCCTTCCTCGCGTACCGCCCGAGCGGCACGATCCGGCTGCGGCCGCCCTTGCCGCGCAGCAGGACCTGCTCGGGCTCCAGGTCGTCGACGACCAGGCCGACGGCCTCGGAGATGCGGGCGCCGGTGCCGTAGAGGAGTTCCAGGAGGGCTCTGTTGCGGAGGGTGAGCGGCGCGCCGTCGGGGCCGGCGGCGGCGATCAGCCGCTCGGCCTCGTCGACGCTGATCGCCTTGGGCAGCCTGCGCAGGCCGCGCGGCGGCCGTACCTCGTGCGCCGGGTCGTGGCCGGCGACGCCCTCGCGCAGCGCGAAACGGTGCAGCCCGCGCACCGCGGAGACGGCGCGCGCCGCCGAGCCCGCGGCCAGGGCCTGGTGGGCCTCGTCGCCCTCGCACAGCGCGGCGAGGAAGGCGAGGACGTCGTCCTCGGCCACCTCGCCGAAGGTGTGCCGGCCCCGGCCGGTCAGATGGTCCACGTAGCGCCGCAGGTCGCGCCGGTAAGAGGCGAGCGTGTTCGCCGCGAGGCCGCGCTCCACCGCCAGGTGGGCGAGGTAACTCGACAGCACCGCCTCCGTCTCGCTCAGGGCGCTACCTCCTCATCACTCCGGAGCGTCGGCGGGCCGCAGCGAGGCGAACCCGTCGGCCGAAGCCGCGTATGCGGCGAGGATACCGGCCACGGCCGGAGAATTGTGGATCTCACCCGCGAGCGCCTTCTGAACCGCCTCTACCAGCGGAATCCACACCACCGGCATGTCGATCTCCTCGTGGTGGTGCTCGAAGTCCCGCTCGTCCTGCGGGATCTCGGAGACCCCGCGGGCGAGGAAGACCCGGATCCGCTCGTCGCTCATCCCCGGCGAGTTGAACAGGTCCAGCAGCGTGTGCCAGGTCTCGGCCCGGTAGGCGGCCTCCTCGGCCAGCTCCCGCTCCGCGGTCCGCACCGGCGCCTCGCCCGCCACGTCGCGCAGGCCGGCGGGCAGCTCCCACAGCAGCCGCCGGACCGGGTGGCGGTACTGCCGCAGCAGCAGCACCCGGTTCTGGTCGTCGAGGGCGAGCACCGCGACGGAGCCGGGGTGCACGACATAGTCGCGGTCGGCGACGGCGTCGCGGGGCATGCGCACCGTGTCGGTGCGCACGCCGATCACCCGCGCCTGGAACCGCTCGGCGGTGGCGAGGACCTCCCACTCCTCCGGGACGTCGGCGACCTTCACTGCCCCCTCCCCGCCTTGACGGCCACACCGCGCGAGTCGGCGAAGGCGAGGGCGGCGGCGACGAGACCCTTGAACAGCGGGTGCGGCCGGGTCGGACGGGACCGGAACTCCGGATGCGCCTGGGTGCCGATGAAGAACGGGTGCAGGTCGGCAGGCAACTCGGCGTACTCCACCAGGCGGCCGTCGGGCGAGAGGCCCGAGAACACCATGCCGGCCTTCTCCAGCCGCTCCCGGTAGGCGTTGGCCACCTCGTAGCGGTGCCGGTGGCGCTCCTCCACCCGGGCCTTGCCGTACAGCCGGCGGGCGAGCGAGCCCTCGGCGAGGTTGGCCGGGTAGAGGCCGAGGCGCATGGTGCCGCCCATGTCGCGCTCGCCGGCCACGACGTCCTCCTGGTCGGCCATCGTGGAGATCACCGCGTGCTCGACCTCGGGCAGGAACTCGGAGCTGTTGGCGTCCTCGATGCCGGCGACGCTGCGGGCCACGTCGATCACCATGCACTGCATGCCCAGGCAGATGCCGAGCAGCGGCACCTTGTTCTCCCTGGCGTGGCGCACCGCGCCGACCTTGCCCTCGATGCCGCGCACGCCGAAGCCGCCGGGCACCAGCACGCCGTCCACGCCGTCGAGCTCGCGGGCGGCGCCCTCCTCGGTCTCGCAGTCGTCGCTCTTGACCCAGCGGATGTTGACCCGCACGTCCGAGGCGAAGCCGCCCGCGCGCAGCGCCTCGGTGACGCTGAGGTAGGCGTCGGGCAGGTCGATGTACTTGCCGACCAGCGCGATCGTCACCTCCTTGGCGGGGCGGTGCACCCGCCGCAGGAGCTGCTCCCACTCCTTCCAGTCCACGTCGCGGAAGGGCAGGCCGAGCCGCCGCACGACGTAGGCGTCGAGGCCCTCGGTGTGCAGCACCTTCGGGATGTCGTAGATCGACGCCGCGTCCACCGCGCTCACCACGGCGTCCTCGTCCACGTCGCACATCAGGCTGATCTTGCGCTTGAGGCTGGTGGTGATCGGCCGGTCCGAGCGGCACACGATGGCGTCGGGCTGGATGCCGATGCTGCGCAGCGCCGCGACCGAGTGCTGCGTCGGCTTGGTCTTCAGCTCGCCGCTCGGCCCGATGTACGGCAGCAGCGACACGTGCAGGAAGAAACAGTTGTCCCGGCCCACCTCGTGCCTGACCTGGCGGACGGCCTCCAGGAACGGCAGCGACTCGATGTCGCCGACGGTGCCGCCCACCTCGGTGATCACCACGTCGACCTCGGGACCGGCCATGCTCCGGATCCGGTCCTTGATCTCGTTGGTGATGTGCGGGATCACCTGGACGGTGTCCCCGAGGTACTCCCCGCGGCGCTCCTTGGCGATCACGTTGGAGTAGACCTGGCCGGTGGTGACGTTGGCCGAGCCGTGCAGCTCGGTGTCGAGGAAGCGCTCGTAGTGGCCGACGTCGAGGTCGGTCTCGGCTCCGTCGTCGGTGACGAAGACCTCGCCGTGCTGGAACGGGTTCATCGTCCCGGGGTCGACGTTGAGGTAGGGGTCGAGCTTCTGCATCGTGACCCGCAGGCCGCGCAGTTTCAGCAGGCGCCCGAGGCTGGAGGCGGTCAGCCCCTTGCCGAGACTGGAGGCGACGCCGCCGGTGACGAACAGATGCTTGGTCTGCGTTTTTCTCGAATGGGCGGCGCTGTGCAAGAAGGGCTCCCGTGGTCGATGCGATCAGGGGCCAACCCTGAAGTGGGCGGCCTCTCGGTCCACGGGCTCTCAGATTATCAAACAACGCCCGCGAAGTGCCCTAACGGGGTCATGCCCCGAGGTTACCCGCGAAGGTGACCTAGCAGTAACTTGGTCGCTTATGTCGATCCGTGATGCCCTGCGGCGGTTCACCGGCGCTCTGATCCACCGTGGCTGGGCCGCGATCCGCGAGGCCGGGGCGGTGACGCCGCTCAGCCCGGGAGGCTACCGGTTCCGCGCGCTGGGCGAGGGGGCGTGCATCGCGTTCCCGGTGGGAGCCATCTTCGGAGAGGCATGGATCGAGATCGGCGACCACACGCTGGTCGGCGAACGGGTGTCGATCTCCGCGGGCATGGGCCCCGGCGTGGACCTCGGTCCCGGCTCCGTGGTGCGGATCGGCCGGGCGTGCTCGATCGGCCGCGGCTCGCACATCGTCGGCCACCAGTCCATCGACATCGGCGACGACGTCTTCACCGGCCCCTACGTCTACATCACCGACCAGAACCACGTCTACGACGACCCCGAGACGCCGATCGGCCGCCAGTGGCCGCGTAACAACCCGGTGGTGATCGGGCCGGGCTCCTGGCTCGGCGCGGGCGCCATCATCCTGCCCGGCACCCGGCTCGGCCGGCAGACCGTGGTCGCCGGCGGCGCCGTGGTACGCGGGGAGTTCCCCGACCACTGCGTGCTGGCCGGCGTGCCCGCGAGGGTCGTCCGCCGCTACGACGCCGCGCACGGCTGGCAGGCCCCGGATCCGGACGGCCCGCCCCCGGCCGTGTGCGCCGGCGGGCACCTGGACCTGTGAGAGGCCCCGGGTTACGGTCGCCGCATGCGGACCGCGATCTGTGCACGCTTCGGCGTCGAATTCCCGCTCTTCGCCTTCAGCCACCGCAGGGACGTGGTCGCCGCGGTCACCAACGCGGGCGGCCTGGGCGTGCTCGGCGCGGTCGGCTACTCCGCCGACCGGCTGGAGGCCGAGCTGTCCTGGATCGACGCCCAGGTGGGCGGCCGGCCGTACGGGGTGGACGTGCTGGTGCCCGGCCGGATCGACGCCGCCGCGGCCGGGCCGGGGACGCGGCTGGCGGATCTCGTCCCCGAACGGCACCGCGACTTCGTCAGCCACCTGTTCGCGAAGTACGGCGTGAGCGGGGGCGAGCCCTACGGCGGGGGGCCGGTCACGCAGCCGGCGGAGTTCGGCCACCGGATCACCGGGGAGGGCGCCACCGGCCTGGTCGAGGTAGCGCTGAAGCACCCCGTCGCGCTCGTCGCCGCCGCGCTGGGGCCGCCGCCGCCCGAGCTGGTCGCCCTGGCGCGGCGGGCGGGCGTGCCGGTCGCCGCGCTGGTCGGCACGGTCGAGCACGCGCGCAGGCAGGTCGCCGCCGGGGCGGACCTCATCGTGGCGCAGGGCGGCGAGGCGGGCGGGCACACCGGGGAGATCTCCACCATGGTGCTGGTCCCCCAGGTGGTGGACGCCGTGGACGTGCCGGTGCTGGCGGCGGGCGGGATCGCCTCCGGCCGCCAGATGGCCGCCGCGATGGCCCTGGGCGCCGAGGGCGTGTGGTGCGGGTCGGTCTGGCTGACCACGGAGGAGGCGGAGACGCCGCCGGTGGTCGTGCGCAAGCTGCTCGCCGCGACCTCGCGGGACACCACCCGGTCGCCGTGCAGGACCGGCAAGCCCGCGCGGCAGCTCACGTCGGCGTGGACCGAGGAGTGGGACGACGCCACCGAGAGCCCGGGGCCCCTTCCCATGCCGTGGCAGGCGCTGCTCGCCGAGGGGGCGATGTCGCGGATCATCCGCTCCGCGGAGTCCGGCGACGAGGGCGCCCTGCGGCTCGCCAGCCACTTCGTCGGCCAGGTCGTCGGCCAGCTCAACGAGGTGAAACCGGTCCGCCGGGTCGTCCACGAGATCATGGAGGAGTTCGCCGGCGCCGCCGAACGGCTGCGGCGCATCTCCGCCGGATGACGCGCCGGGGGCCGGATCGGGGGTAGGAAGGGCCCATGCTCGCGATGCTCACCGGGCTGGGCCTGTCCACCGCGGCGGGTCTCAACGCCTACATCCCGCTGCTCGTGGTCGGCGTCCTCGCCAACGCCTCCGACGCCGTACGGCTGCCGCCGGAGTACGCGTGGCTGTCGAACGGCTGGGTGCTGGCCGTCATCGGCGTCCTGCTGCTCGCCGAGCTGGTGCTGGACAAGCTGCCGGTGGTGGACCACGTCAACGATTTGATCCAGACGGCGGTGCGCCCGGCGGCCGGCGGCGTGGTGTTCAGCGCCACCTCTGCCGCCGCCGAGCTGGAGAACTCCAACTGGATGACCGAGCGCCCCTGGGTGGGCTGGCTGCTGGGGATCGGCCTGGCGCTCGCCGTGCATCTGATGAAGGCCGCCGCGAGGCCGGTGGTCAACGCGGGCACCGGCGGCCTGGGCGCGCCGGTGGCGAGCACGGTGGAGGACGCCGGGTCGCTCGGGCTCAGCCTGGTCGCGATCTTCCTACCGGTCCTCGTCGTGCTGATCCTCGCCGCCCTGGCCGTACTCGCCTGGCTCACCATCAGCCGAGCACGCCGCCGCCGCACCCGCGGCACCCCACTCCCCACCCACGACCCCGAAGGCTAGCCATCCCGCCCGAGGGCTCAGGTACGAAGATCCGTCCACATCCGTAGATCGCCCATCACCCGTCACCCGTCTTTAGTCCCCGGTCCCCGGTCCCCGGCCCCGGGTCGGCGGTCGCCGTTCCCCGGCCCCGGGTCGGCGGTCGGTGGGCGCCGCGCGTCGGGCGGTAAGCGGTGGGCGCCGGACGGCGGCGCCGATCCCGGTTCCAGTCGGCGGACGGCGGGCGGTGGGTGGTGGGTGATCATCCAGCGTTGGGGGGCGGGGGCGGTTATGCTCGATGGCGTCCGACTCTCCGGTGCGGAGGTGCCTGCGATCGACACCCTCATCACGATCATCTTGGTGATCTTCTTGTTCCTGCTGGTCGTCGGCGGCGTCGGGATCTATGTCGCGATCAAGCTGGGCAAGGCCGCCGCACGCAAGGCACGCACGGTCTCGACCAAGCTCGTCACCCAGGTCAACGCGATGGGGACGGGTGAGGCGGCGGAGACCGAGCGGCTGCGGGTGAGCCTGCGGCGCGAGGTCTCGACGACCCGCCAGGCCGTGGACCACGCGCTGCGTCAGGGGTGGGGCCTCGGCGACCTCCCCGCGCTGATCAAGGAGATCGAGGAGCACGCCGCGGTGCTCGACTCCCAGCTCGGCATGTACGCCCAGCACCGGCGCGCCTCCGGCTTCATCGACCACGTCACCCTGGAACGGCTGCGCGACCACTACGCCAAGCTGACCACCACCTGCGCCCGGGTCCGCGCCGACCTGCTCGACAGCCAGGTCGGGCACGCCGCGACCGGCCTGTCCGACCTGCACGACCGGACCGAGCTTGAGCTGGAGGCCCGCCGCGGCAGCGCTGTCCGCGACCCCCTGGACGAGATCGACGAGCTCTACCGGCGAACCGTAGAGCAGCCCCACCCGGTCCAGCAACCGCACCAGCAACCGCATCCGCTACAGCAGCCCCACCAGTACCGGCAACCTCACCCGCCGGAGGACCGCGCCTGACCACGGCCCGCGCCTGACCACGGCCCGCGCCTGACCACGGCCCGCGCCTGACCACGGCCCGCGCCTGACCACGGCCCGCGCCGCGCCCCTAACCACAGCGCAACCGTGGCGAGCACACCACGACCGTTGTGGGCACCCCACGACGAAGCCGGCACAGCGCAACGAAGCCGGCACAGCGCGGCCCGTGCCGGCTACCGTCGCGTAACCCCCTTGGCACCCGTCGCATGGCCCGCTGAGCCACCGGTGGGCGATCGGGGAGCCCGTGGCGGGTGATCGGGGGGCGGTCAGCCGACGCCGGCCTCGCGCATGTCGCGGACCTCGCGTTTGAGCTCCTTGATCTCGTCGCGGAGGCGGGCGGCCACCTCGAACTGGAGGTCGGCGGCGGCCTGGTGCATCTGCTCGGTGAGGGACTCGACGAGCGACTCCAGCTGGGCGCGCGGCATCTCGCCCGCGATGGTCTTGGCGTGCCTGCCCGCCTGCTTGGCGAGGCCGGGGACCGGCGCCTTGCCGCGGCTCACCCGCCGGCCGCCGCCGAGGAGCTGGTCGGTGTCGGCGTCTTCCCTGGCGAGCTGGTCGAGGATGTCGGCGATCTTCTTGCGCAGCGGCTGCGGGTCGATGCCGCGCTCCTCGTTGTACCGCACCTGCTTGGCGCGGCGGCGGCTGGTCTCGTCGATGGCCCGCTGCATGGACGGGGTGATGGTGTCCGCGTACATGTGCACCTGGCCGGAGACGTTTCTGGCGGCGCGGCCGATGGTCTGGATCAGGGAGGTCTCCGAGCGCAGGAAGCCCTCCTTGTCGGCGTCGAGGATGCTGACCAGCGAAACCTCGGGCAGGTCGAGACCCTCGCGGAGCAGGTTGATGCCGACCAGCACGTCGAACTCGCCCATCCGCAGCTCGCGCAGCAGCTCGATGCGGCGCAGCGTGTCGACCTCGCTGTGCAGGTAACGCACCCGGATGCCGAGCTCCAGCAGGTAGTCGGTGAGGTCTTCCGACATCTTCTTGGTCAGCGTGGTGACCAGGACCCGCTCGTCCTTCTCGGCGCGGTCGCGGATCTCGTACACCAGGTCGTCGATCTGCCCCTTGGTGGACTTGACGATCACCTCGGGGTCGACCAGGCCGGTGGGGCGGATGACCTGCTCCACCACCTCGCCCTTGACCCGGCCCAGCTCGTAGGAGCCGGGGGTGGCCGAGAGGTAGACCGTCTGGCCGATGCGGTCCAGGAACTCCTCCCACTTCAGCGGGCGGTTGTCGATCGCCGAGGGGAGCCGGAAGCCGTGGTCGACCAGGGTGCGCTTGCGGGAGGTGTCGCCCTCGTACATCGCGCCGATCTGCGGGACGGTCTGGTGCGACTCGTCCAGCACCAGCAGGAAGTCCTCCGGGAAGTAGTCGAGCAGCGTGTGGGGCGCGGTGCCGGGGCCGCGGCCGTCGATGTGCCGGGAGTAGTTCTCGATGCCGGAGCAGGTGCCGATCTGCCGCATCATCTCGATGTCGTAGGTGGTGCGCATGCGCAGCCGCTGGGCCTCCAGCAGCTTGCCCTGCCGGTCGAGCTCGGCGAGCCGCTCCTCAAGCTCCTGCTCGATGCCGCGGATCGCCCGCTCCATCCGCTCGGGGCCCGCGACGTAGTGCGAGGCGGGGAAGATGTAGAGCTCCTCGTCCTCCGTGATGACCTCGCCGGTGAGCGGGTGCAGGGTGGAGAGCCGCTCGATCTCGTCGCCGAACATCTCGATCCGGACGGCGAGCTCCTCGTACTGCGGGATGATCTCGATCGTGTCACCGCGGACCCGGAACGTGCCCCGGGAGAAGGCCACGTCGTTGCGCGCATACTGCATGTCGACGAGGCGGCGGAGCAGGCGGTCGCGCTCGAACTCCTGGCCGGTGCGCAGCCGGACCATCCGGTCGACGTATTCCTGCGGGGTGCCCAGGCCGTAGATGCAGGAGACGGAGGCGACCACGATCGTGTCACGCCGGGTGAGCAGCGAGTTGGTCGCCGAGTGCCGCAGCCGCTCGACCTCCTCGTTGATCGAGGAGTCCTTCTCGATGTAGGTGTCGCTCTGCGGGACGTAGGCCTCGGGCTGGTAGTAGTCGTAGTAGGAGACGAAGTATTCGACCGCGTTGTTGGGCAGCATCTCGCGCAGCTCGTTGGCGAACTGCGCGGCCAGGGTCTTGTTGGGCTGCATGACCAGCGTGGGCCGCTGCAGCCGCTCGATCAGCCAGGCCACGGACGCGGTCTTGCCGGTGCCGGTGGCGCCCAGCAGGACGTTGTCCTTCTCCCCCGCCTTGACGCGCCGCTCCAGCTCGGCGATCGCCGCCGGCTGGTCACCGGAAGGTGTCATCTCGGTGACGACCTCGAAAGGGGCCACCCTGCGCTGCAAATCTGTTACCGGCCTCACCTGACCCACTCTAGGCGGCGCCACCGACAGAACCGGCCGGACCGGAAGCCGCGCAATCGGCCGTCAAGCGGTTCGCAAGGCCGCCCCCCTTGACTATCCCTGCAGTTACACGTTTCAGCCAATAAAAGTGTACGTACAACTACGTGACGTGATATATCCACCTGTCCAGGTGAATATACGGAGGTGTGATGGATGTCTCGACCACGACAGGCGATCCTCGACCAGGCGATGGGCGTCGCCCAGAGCGTCGCCGGAGGAGGTGACCCGCGCTCGGCGGTCGGGCAGATGGTCGGCGGGCTGGTGAACCAGGCCGCCGGCCAGCTCCAGGGCGGGCAGGGCGCGGCCTTCCGCCTCGACCCGCACGACTTCGCCGCCGCCCGGGACCAGGCGGCGTCGACCGGCACCCAGATCGAGGCCCGCCCGGCCTCCCTCGCCGAGGCCGGCGAGATCCTCAACCGCAGCTTCTCCGGGCAGGGCGAGGGCGGCCGTGCCATGCACGTCATCTCGCCGGTGGTGATCCCCAGGAGCGGAGCGGTGAAGCTGGTCGTGCCGCTGGTGGTGCTCGTGGCGCTCGGCCTGGCCGGGCTGGTCGCCACCGGCCTGCCCGACGGCGCCCGGGTGCTGTTCGGCCCGCACTACTGGGCCGTGCTGCTGGTGGCCGCGGTCTTCCTGTGGTGGCGCCGCAGCGTGGTGATGGTGCCGGAGGGCTGCCGCGCGCTGATCACGAAGTTCGGCAAGCTGGTGGAGATCGCCGAACCGGGCCGGGTGACGCTGTTCAACCCGTGGAAACGGGTCAGCTACATCGTCAACACGACCCGCGAGTACCCCTTCAACGCGCCGATCAGCGAGGCCCCCACCCAGCAGGGCGTCAAGGCGAGCGTCGACCTCTTCCTGCAGTTCCGGATCGAGGACCCGGCGGAGTTCATCTTCGTGCTCGGCTCGGTCGGCGGCTTCCAGGCCAAGCTGCAGAACGCGATCAGCGAGGTCACCCGCAGCCTGATCTACGCCCAGCGCGCCGAGGACATCTACGACCTGGTGGGCGAGAACACGCACGGCATGCTGGAGAACCTCAACCAGCAGTTCCTGCCGGCCGTACGCCTCACCGACGTCAACATCACGCACGCCGAGCCCTCCAGCCAGGAGTACCGGATGGACCTGGCGGCGCCGGAGATGGTGCGGGTCGCCAAGGAGGCCTACACCTACGAGTACGAGCTCCAGCTGCGCAAGGAGCAGAACGAGGGCGACCTGGCCAAGGAACTGGCCGGGCTGCACGAGACGCTGTCCGCGATCCACGCCGAGATCGCCGGTTACCAGGCGCAGATGGACACCGCCCTGGAGCGGGAGTCCCACAAGGCCAAGGCGCAGGCCCGGCAGCGGCTGGTGGAGGCGGAGAGCACGGCGAACGCCAACGCGGCCCTGCTGGAGGCCCAGGCGCTGGACATCAGGGCGCTGTCGGCCGCCGGGGCGCCGGAGATCCTCGACTACCGGTTCCAGACCGACCTGCTGGACAAGCTGGAGTCGGTCGCCGCGCGGCTGCCGCGCGTCGTCCAGGTCGGCGACGGCGGGGCCGGCGGGGACATCGACTTCCTGGCCCTGGCCCAGCAGCTCATCGGCGGCCGCGGCGCCGCGCTGTTCTCCGCCGAGGACATGGCGGCGATCCGGTCCAGGATGGGCGAGATCCGCGACCGGGTCGCGGCGCGGGAGACCGAGATCGCCGCCCTGCTCGCCGCACCCGACCAAGGCTCCGCCGTACGGCCGAGCGCACCGGTCCCGCCGCACCCGGCGGGTGCCGGGGAGGAGGTCCGATGAACCGCGAGTTCTCCAAGATCAAGGATTCCCTGGCCTCCTGGTCCGAGATCCGCCAGTTGCTCCGCGGCGGCGAGCAGGGCCAGCTCGTCCCCGTGGTGATCCCCAAGGACCGGCGCGGCCTGGCGTGGACGTCGCTGCTCTTCCTGGCCCTCTACCTGGCCGGCACCGGGATCTTCGCCGGCGGAGCCCTCGCGCTGTTCGCCTGGCTGGGCGCGGCGGTCTCCCTCGCCGCCGGGCTGGTCTGGGTGTGGCGGCGCTCGATCATCGAGATCGAGCAGGGCACCACGGGCGTGCGGAGCAGGTGGGGGGCGATCACCGGCACGCTGGAGCCGGGCCGGCACTACCTGTGGCTGCCGTGGGACCGGGTGGACGCGGTGGTGGACACCTCGACCGAGATCCCCTACACGGCGCCCATCTCGGCCTGCCCGACGGCCGAGAACGTCCCGCTGAAGGCGATCGAGTTCTTCCTGAAGTTCCGCATCGTCGACCCGGTGGCGTTCGTCCGGACGATCGGCGCGGGCAACTTCGACCTGGTGCTGTCCAGCGCCGTGCAGGACGCGATCCGCCAGCGCAGCCGCAAGGTGCACACCGAGCGCGCCTACGACCTGCGCGGCTCTGATGTGGGCGACATGCAGGACGCGCTGAACCGCCAGCTCGGCAGGTACGGCGTCCGGGTCACCGGCGCGAACATCCCCGACGTGCAGTTGCCCGACACCTACCAGCAGCACCTCGCCACCCGGGAGAAGGTCGCCAAGGAGCTGTCGGCCTACGAGCGGGAGTGGGAGCTGACCAGGAAGCGCAGGATCGACACGCTGCTGATGGAGATCGAGCGGGCGAAGAAGACCCGCGACGCCCGGATCGTCGAGGTCAAGGCGGCCCACAACACCGCGCGCAAGGACGTGGCGCGGATGCTGGAGGAGCACGAGACCGAGGCGCAGCGGGTGCGCTGGGAGATCGAGGCCAGGGGCCGCGCCGAGCTGACCTCCGCTGAGAACGAGGCCAAGGCCCTGCGCCGGCTGGCGGACTCCTACCGCGACAATCGCGCGGTGCTCCAGTACGAGCTGGCGCGCCGCAGGCTCGACGTGGGCGCCAAGCTCACCGAGAGCGCGCCGCAGCCGATCGTGGTCAGGACGGCACAGGGGGCCGGGGACTCCTCGGCGCTGTCCACGCTGCTGCTCGCGCAACTCCTGCCCGGGATCACGGGCGGGAACGGGCGGGTCAAGCCGCCCGTTGAACCCAACTGACAACCCACCTCACCCTGGAGTCCACCCGATGGTGTTCCGCAAACTCATGGCCGCGTTCGGCGCCGGTGTCGAGGTCGACACGGTTCTGCACAACTCCAACGTCCGTCCCGGTGAGCTCCTCCGCGGTGAGGTGAACTTCCGTGGCGGTTCCGCCGACCACAAGGTCGACGGCATCTTCATCGACTTCACCGCCGTCGTCGAGGTCGAGAGCGGCGACAACGAGTACCAGTCGAACTACAGCTTCCTCCGCCAGCAGATCACCGGCCCGTTCCAGCTCGCCGCCGGGCAGTCCAACACCGCGCGTTTCGAGATCGCGGTGCCGTGGGAGACGCCGATCAGCGCCATCGGCGGCCACCCCCTGCACGGGATGCGGCTGGGCGTGGCCACCGAGCTCGCCCTGGCCGGCGCGCTGGACAAGGGCGACCTCGACCCGCTGTTCGTCAACCCGCTCCCCGCCCAGGACCACCTGCTGCGCGCGCTGGACAACGCGGGCTTCCGGTTCAAGAAGGCCGACCTGGAGCGCGGCACGCTGCGCGGCTCGACCATGCCGTTCTTCCAGGAGATCGAGTACTACGCGGGCCACGACTGGCGCCGCCACTTCAACGAGCTGGAGCTCACCTTCATCGCCGGCCCGCAGTCGATGGACGTCATCCTGGAGGCCGACACCCGCGGCGGCTTCCTCAACTCCAGCCACGACACCTACAACCGCTTCACCGTCCGCTACGACGGCAACCCGGCCACGGCCGAGCAGGCCCTGCACGCCGGTCTCCAGTCCATGGCCCGCCACCGCGGCTGGTTCTGACCTCCCCGCCCCGTACGGCTCCCGCCGCCCGGCGCCGGCCGTACGGGGCCCTCAGGCGGTCAGCAGCAGCGCGGCGACCGCCGAGCCCACGGCGGCGACCGCCAGGCCGGCGCCGGTCAGCACGACCTTCGCCACCGGCACCCGCACCCGCCCGCGGCGGCACCACTCGAACCACAGCAGCGTGGCCAACGAGGCCCACGGCGTGACCAGCGGCCCGGCGTTGGCGCCGATGAGCAGGGCCAGCGTCTGGTCGCCGTGGTGCAAGGGGACGGCCTGCCGCGCGGCGGCGTAGGCGGGCAGGTTGTTGACCAGGTTGGCCAGCCCCGCGCCGGTGAACGCGGTGCGGTAGGCGCCGCCGCCGCCGATCAGCGTGTTCATCAGGTCGGTCAGGCCGAGGCGGCCCAGGGTGGGGACGACCAGGAAGAGCCCGGTGACGAAGACCAGGAGCCGCCACGGGACCAGGCTCCACACGAGCCGCCGCGGCGCGCGCACCGCGAAGAGCGCGAGCACGAGGACGGCGGCCGCCGCCGCCGCGACGCCCACGGCTACCCCGGCGAAGATCGCGGCGACGAAGGCCAGGCAGGCGCCCCCCGCCCCGGCGCACAGCACCGGGTCCGCGACCGGGACCGGCGCGGGCGGCTCGTAGCGCTCGGCCCCGCGCGCGCCGCGCCGCCAGAAGAACGCCCACAGGAACGCCAGCGTCACCGCGATCGAGGCGGCCTGCGGCGCCCACATGCGTCCGGCGAACTCCACCGTCGTCAGGTTCAGGCTGCTCATCGCGAGCAGGTTCGTCAGGTTGGAGACCGGCAGCAGGAGGCTCGCGGTGTTGGCGAGCCACAGGGTGACCATCGCCAGCGGCAGCGCCGCGATGCCGGCCCTGGCCGCCAGCGCGAGCATGACCGGGGTCAGCAGGATCGCCGTGGTGTCGAGGTTGAGGAAGATCGTGACCAGCGAGGCGAAGGCCGTGCACAGGAAGAACAGCGCGGGATAGCTGCCCTTGCCGGCGATCGCCAGCCGGGTGGCCACGACGTCGAAGACCTGCGCCTCCCTGGTCAGCTCCGAGAGGACGACGACGCCGGCGAGGAAGAGCAGCAGCGGCCCGATCTCCGCCATCGCCGCGGCCGCCTCGCCCAGCGGCAGCAGGCCGGTGGCGACGCAGAGCGCTCCGGTGGCGAGCAGCGCGAGCCGGAGGAGGTCGGGTCCGCCGATGCGCGGCACGCGGCCCATGATCCCACACGCCCGCCGGGCGGCTCGCTAGAGGGCCGCCTGCCGCAGGTGGTGCCAGACCTCGTCCACCCGTGCGTCCAGTTCCTCCAGCGGGCCCTCGTTGGGGATGATGAGGTCGGCGACGGCCAGCCGCTCGTCCCTGGACGCCTGCGCGGCGATCCGGGCCTTCGCGTCGGCCTCGGCCATGCCGCGGGCGTGCACCAGCCGGTCCAGGCGGATCTCGTCGGCGGCGTCCACCACGATCACCACGTCGTACATGGGGGCGAGGTTGTTCTCGGCGAGGAGCGGCACGTCGTAGACCACGATCGCGTCGCCGGGGGCGGCGGCCTGGAGGCCGGCGACCCTGGTGCCGACCAGGGGGTGCACGATCGCGTTGAGCGAGGCGAGCTTCTCCTTGTCGGGGAAGACGATCGAGCCCAGCTTCTCCCGGTCGAGGGCGCCGTCCGCGCGCAGCACACCCTCGCCGAAGACCTCGACGATCCGCGCCAGGCCCTCGGTGCCCGGCTCGACGACCTCCCTGGCGATCTTGTCGGCGTCGATCACCACCGCTCCGCGGGCGGACAGCCGCCTGGCCACCTCGCTCTTGCCCGACCCGATGCCACCGGTCAGGCCCACCTTGAGCATCAAGAACGCTCCTTCCGCAGGTGCACGAGGGTGAGGTGGTCGTGGACCCGCTCGCGGCCGGTCTCACGGTAGCCGTGCCGCCGGTAGAGCCGCAGGTTGCCCTCGGACAGGTGACCGGTGGACGACGCGAAGGCCGTGGCGTCCGGCACCTGCTCGTGCAGGGCGGCGAGCAGCGCGCCGCCGACCCCCCGCCCCTGGCTGTCGGGCGCCACCACCAGGCGGCCCACCAGGCAGGTGGCGTCGGCCATCTGACCGCGCACCGCCCCGATCAGCCGGCCCTCCTCGCACGCCTTGAGCACCGTGCCGGACTCGATGATCTTCCGGATCCGCTCGGCGGTCTCCACCAGCGGGGAGATGAACGGGTCGCCGTAGAGCTGGGCCTCCGTCACGTAGGCCGCCCGCTGCACGGTGAGGATCTCTCCGGCGTCTTCGGGGGCGGCCCGCTCGATCCGCGTCACGGCGCCCACCTTACTCGCTGCCGCGCCCGGCCCGGCTCGGCCCGCCTGGGCGTGAACGCGGACGAGGGCCCCGCCGGAGCGGGGCCCTCGTTGTTACGCGTCGGCTAGAAGCGGGTCAGCTCTGACCGCCGGCCAGCTTCTCGCGGAGCGCGGCCAGCGCCTCGTCGGAGGCGAGGGCGCCGCCGCCCGAAGCGTTGGACGAGCTGGAGCCACCGGCCGCCGGGGCGGTCTCACCCGAGTAGGTCTGCGGGATCTCGCCGGCCTCGGCCTCGGCCTTGCGGGCCTCTTCGACCTGCTTCTTGTGCGCCTCGAAGCGGGTCTGGGCCTCGGCGTACTGCCGCTCCCACTCCTCACGCTGCTTCTCGAAGCCTTCGAGCCACTCGCCGGTCTCCGAGTCGAAGCCCTCGGGGTAGATGTAGTTGCCCTGGTCGTCGTAGGTCGCCGCCATGCCGTACAGCGTGGGGTCGAACTCGACGTCGGCGCCGATCGCGCCCTCGTTGGCCTGCTTGAGGGACAGCGAGATGCGACGGCGGTCGAGGTCGATGTCGATGATCTTGACGAAGATCTCGTCGCCGACCTGGACGACCTGCTCCGGGATCTCCACGTGGCGCTCGGCCAGCTCGGAGATGTGGACCAGGCCCTCGATGCCCTCCTCGACCCGGACGAACGCACCGAACGGCACCAGCTTGGTGACCCGGCCGGGAACGACCTGGCCGATCTGGTGGGTACGGGCGAACTGCTGCCAGGGGTCCTCCTGCGTCGCCTTGAGCGACAGGGAGACCCGCTCGCGCTCCATGTCGACGTCGAGGACCTCGACGGTGACCTCCTGGCCGACCTCGACCACTTCGGAGGGGTGGTCGATGTGCTTCCAGGAAAGCTCGGAGACGTGCACCAGACCGTCGACACCGCCGAGGTCCACGAAGGCGCCGAAGTTGACGATCGAGGACACGACGCCCTTGCGGACCTGGCCCTTCTGCAGGGTGTTGAGGAACGTCTGGCGAACCTCGGACTGCGTCTGCTCCAGCCAGGCGCGGCGGGACAGGACCACGTTGTTGCGGTTCTTGTCCAGCTCGATGATCTTGGCTTCGAGCTCGCGGCCGACGTAGGGCTGCAGGTCGCGGACGCGGCGCATCTCGACCAGGGACGCCGGCAGGAAGCCGCGCAGGCCGATGTCGAGGATGAGGCCGCCCTTGACGACCTCGATGACCGTGCCGGTGACGATGCCGTCCTCGTCCTTGATCTTCTCGATCGTGCCCCAGGCGCGCTCGTACTGCGCGCGCTTCTTGGACAGGATCAGGCGGCCTTCCTTGTCCTCCTTCTGGAGAACCAGGGCCTCGACGTGCTCGCCGACCTCGACGACCTCGGCCGGGTCGACATCGTGCTTGATCGAGAGCTCACGCGAGGGGATGACCCCCTCGGTCTTGTAACCGATGTCGAGCAAGACCTCGTCTCGATCGACCTTGACGACGGTGCCTTCGACGATGTCGCCGTCGTTGAAGTACTTGATGGTCTCGTCGATCGCGGCGAGGAAGGCCTCTTCGGAACCGATGTCGTTGACCGCTACCTGCGGGGTGTTCGAGGTGGCCTCGGTGCTGCTCGTCATGTGTGGAATTGCTCCGAACGCGGACAGATGTCGATGTGGCTGACGCGCGGCAGGCCCTCATCCAAGCCGAGGAATCGTCGTCGACAAGTCGAGCGCGAGCCCGCTCCGTCTGAGGCGCGCGCGAGCCCACAGCGCAGCGATCAGCATATGAGACCTGACGAGCCTGGTCAATCCGGAGGCATGCCCGAATGGAGGATCCTCACTCCTGTGCGGGCGTCTGCGGCCACTGACCTGGCAGATCCGCTTGGTGGTGATATTACCGCGATTTTCTCCATGCTGGAGATCATCATCGCCACCCCGAACGCCGGCCCCCGCTCCCGATCATCATCGCCCCGCGTCGGCTCCCCCGCCCCGGAAGGACGCCGGGACCGGCCCGTAAGCCCGTGACCGGCGAGCGGAACGCCAGGAGGATCATACTCCCGCCACCCCGGACTTTCACCTTCCCCAACCCCACAAAAAGGATATGCAGCCCTAAATCCCCATTAAGGGAAAATTTCCGGATAAGTGCGTCGAAGTCGCCCTCTCGGTGGGTAGAGACCGGGGCCGCCACCGCCACGCCGAAGCGAGCCCGGAGCATCCGGCGAACACGCGCCCCACGCACCCGGGCGAGCCCCGACGCACACACGCGGCCACGAGCCCGGGGCGAGCGCAGACGGACACGCGCGGCCACGAGTCCAGGGCGAGCGAAGGCGGACACGGGCGCGCCTGCCGCCACCGACCGGCGTGGCGAACCCGTCGCCGGAACTGCTCAGTGCCCGGCGTCCTCCCAGGTGCGGCCCACGCCCACGGAGACCTCCAGCGGGACGCGCAGCCGGTAGGCGGCGGCCATCTTGCCGACGACCAGCTCGCGGAGCGCCGCCAGCTCGCCCGGCGCGACCTCGAACACCAGCTCGTCGTGCACCTGCAGGAGCATGCGGGAACGCAGGCCCTGCGCCTCCAGCTCGCGCCGCACGTTGAGCATCGCGACCTTGATGATGTCGGCGGCCGAACCCTGGATCGGCGCGTTGAGCGCCATCCGCTCGGCCATCTCGCGGCGCTGCCGGTTGTCGCTGGTGAGGTCGGGCAGGTAGCGGCGGCGGCCCATGATGGTCTCGGTGTAGCCGTCGGTGCGCGCCTGGGCCACGATCGCCTGCAGGAAGTCGCGGACGCCGCCGAACTCCTCGAAGTATTCGTCCTTCAGGGCGCGGGCCTCGGCGACCGGGATGTTGAGCTGGCCGGACAGCCCGAAGTCGGACAGGCCGTAGGCGAGGCCGTAGTTCATCGCCTTGATCCGCGCGCGCAGCTCGCCGTCGACCTGCTCCGGCGGCAGGTCGAACACCCGCGCGGCGGTGGCCTGGTGGAAGTCGTGCCCGGACTCGAAGGACGCGATCAGCGACTCGTCGCCGGACAGGTGGGCCATGATGCGCAGCTCGATCTGGCTGTAGTCGGCGGTGAACAGGGTCTCGTAGCCCTCCCCCACGACGAAGCCCTGGCGGATGCGGCGGCCCTCGGCGGTGCGGATCGGGATGTTCTGCAGGTTGGGCTTCTCGGAGCTGAGCCGGCCGGTCGCCGCGATGATCTGGTTGAAGGTGGTGTGGATGCGGCCGTCGTCGCCGATCTCCTTGATCAGTCCTTCGACCGTGGTGCGCAGCTTGGTCTGGTCGCGGTGGCGCAGCAGGATGGTGGGCAACTCGTGCTCGGTCTGCCCGGCCAGCCAGAGCAGGGCGTCGGCGTCGGTGGTGTAGCCCGTCTTGATCTTCTTGGTCTTGGGCAGGGCGAGCTTGCCGAACAGGATCTCCTGGAGCTGCTTGGGCGAGCCGAGGTTGAACTGCTCGCCGACCGCGCGGTGCGCCTCCTCCACCGCCTGCTTCACGGCCGCGCCGAACTCCGCCTCCAGCGCGGCGAAGTGGGCGCGGTCGGCGGCGATGCCGTCGCGCTCCATCTCGGCGAGCACGGTCACCAGCGGCAGCTCGACGTCGGTCATCAGGTGGGTGCCGCCGCGGTCGGACAGGAACGTCTCCAGGCCGTCGGCGAGCTCCCTGACGGCCTCCGCGCGCAGGGCGAGGTCGCGGGCCTCGGCCTCGTCGTCGTCGCCGAAGAGCGTGCCCTGACCGCCGGGCTCGGCCTCGGTGCGCAGCTCGCGCCTGAGGTAGCGGATGGCGAGGTCGTCGAGCTTGAAGTCGCGCTGGCCCGGGGTGGCGAGGTAGGCCGCGAGGGCGGTGTCGCAGGTCACCCCGCGCAGCTCCATGCCGTGGGCCCACAGGGCGAGCATCGGCCCCTTGGCTCCGTGCACCGCCTTGGGCCGGCCGGGGTCGCCCAGCCAGGCGCGCAGCGCGGCCTCGTCGTCCTCGGTGAGCGTGGTGGGGTCGAGATGGGCGGCGGCGCCGCCGGGCGCGGCGACGGCGAGGGCGTCGACCCGCCCCGTGCCGCTGCCGTAGACGCAGCGCATGGCGAGGCCGGCGCGCCCCTCCCGCATGCCGCCCAGCCACCCGGCCACCTCGCCGGGGCCGAGCGTGGCCAGCTCGATCTCGAAGGCGTCCTCGGCCTCGGGCTCGACCGCGCCGAAGGTCTTGAACAGCCGCTCGCGCAGCTCGCCGCGGATCTGCAGCGAGTCGAGGAGTTTGTGGATGCCGTCGCGGTCGAACTCGCCGAGGCGCAGCTCCTCGACCTCGGCGTCGACCGGGACGTCGCGCCGCAGCTCGGTGAGCCTGCGGTTCATCATGACCTGGCCGAGGTGCTCGCGCAGCTTCTCGCCGACCTTGCCCTTGACCTCGTCGACCCGGTTGACCAGCTCCTCCAGCGAGCCGAACTCGCGGATCCACTTGGCCGCGGTCTTCTCGCCCACGCCCGGGATGTTCTTGAGGTTGTCGCTGCTGTCGCCGCGGATGGCCGCGAAGTCGGGATACTGCGCGGGCGTCAGCTCGTACTTCTCGACGACCGCCTCGGGGGTGAAGCGGGTCATGTCGCTGATGCCGCGGCGGGTCATCAGCACCGTCACCCGGTCGTTGACGAGCTGGAGCGCGTCGCGGTCGCCGGTGACGATCAGCACGCTCATGTCCTGCTCCGACGCGCGCGTGGCGAGCGTGGCGATCAGGTCGTCGGCCTCGAAGCCGGCCAGGGACAGCCGGGGCACCCTGAGCGTGTCGAGCACCTCGAAGATCAGGCTGACCTGGCCGCGGAAGTCCTCAGGGGTCTCGCTCCTGTTGGCTTTGTACTCGGCGTATTCCTCGTGCCGGAAGGTCGGCTCGGACCGGTCGAAGCACACCACGACATGGCTTGGCCGCTCGTCGCGCAGCACGTTGACCAGCATCGAGGTGAAGCCGTAGACCGCCTCGGTGTGCTGGCCGTCGGTGGTGACGAGGTTGGCCTTCTCCAGCGCGTAGAACGCCCGGTAGGCCAGGGAGTGCCCGTCGAGCAGGAGGAGACACGGACGAGTGGTGGCTTCGGTCTTCGGCACATTGGCAGCCTAGCCGCCTCCTCTGACAGAAAACGTGAGGTCGACCGAGAGGAGGCCGCCGCTTGACGCCCGCGGGGAACCGCCGCACCCCTCTTCCCTCCGGTCGCAGGGCGGCTCACCTGTTTCTTTGCCAACGTCGGCCCCCGGTCGCTACCGTTGTGGCTCAGCGGAGCCCGGGGGATGACCGAGTAGACAACGTGCTGGGCCGGGGAAGCCCAGCACGGCACCAAAGGTCGCCCCCGGGCTCGACTCCTCCGGGACCGTCCGTCCCGTCGAGCCATCTCTTCCGCATGTGCCGGCCGTGAGCGCCCGGACACCGGTCGCGTTCACGGCTTTCCGCATTCCCACCCCCTTCGGAAGGGGGGTAATCAGCCAAACAGTAAGACATCCCTGTCAAGAATTCACTTCGTGAGTAAACCCGCTCTGACCAGGCCCCTTTTTTCTCACGTCAGTGAAACACCCTGGTCACCGATTGGTGACGGACGACCCGGAACCGGTCATCTCGGAGCTAAGCTCCGCCCAGCGTTGCAGGCCGATTTTGCGATGCGCGAGTCGAGTTTGGGGGGGCACCACACCCCCCGCCATGACCTCATAAGGGAGCACCATTGCGCAGAGCCGTGATCGCGTTCACGGCCTTCCTGGGCGGACTCATCTTCCTGCTCGCCTCCGGCCCCGCCATGGCGTGGGCGGAGGGTGAGGGCCTGAAGGGGACTATCCAGAACCAGGGCCAGCCAGTGAACGGCGTGAAAATCAGCGTCGCCGACGAAGGCGGCGCCGCCGTCGGAGACGCCACCACGGACGCGAGGGGCGCCTGGGAGATCCCCGTCCCCAAGGCGGGCACATACAAGGTCACCATTGACCAGGCGACACTCCCGCAGGGCACATCGCTGAGGAACAAGGACCGGGCCACCCTCACCGTCCAGGTCTTCGAAGGCCAGAACCGCAGTGTGCTCTTCCCCCTCGCCGCGAGCGGCGGCCAGGGCGGCACCGGCGCCGCGCCGGACACACCGAGCGCGACCCAGGAGTTCTTCACCCGGTTCGCCCAGCTCGCCTTCGACGGCCTCAGCCTGGGCCTCACCATCGCCCTGGGCGCAGTCGGGCTCTCGCTGATCTTCGGCACCACGGGCCTGACCAACTTCGCGCACGGCGAGCTGCTGACCATCGGCGCCTTCGTCGCCTACATCTTCAACACCACCCTCGGGCTGCACCTGCTGATCGCCGCGCCGTTGGCGGTGGTCGTCTGCGCAGCGCTCGGCTACGGCCAGGATCGGTTCTTCTGGGGCGTGCTGCGCAAACGCAAGACCGGTCTCGTCTCCATGATGATCATCTCGATCGGTCTGGCGCTGTTCCTGCGCAACCTGCTGCTGTTCATCTTCGGCGGCGAGGGCGTGCCGTACGCGCAGTACGTCGCGCAGAGCGGCATCCAGATCGGCCCGATCTTCACCACCCCGAAGAACCTCGTCGCGATGGGCATCCAGATCGTGGTGCTGGTCGCGGTGGGCCTGGCGCTGATCTACACCCGCCTGGGCAAGGCGACCCGCGCCGTCGCGGACAACCCGGCGCTGGCGGAGTCCTCCGGGATCAACGTCGACCGCGTCGTGCGGCTCGTGTGGGCCGTCGGCACCGCCGTCGCCGCGCTGGCCGGCATCCTTCTGGGCACCACGCAGAACCTCAGTTACCAGATGGGCCTGCAGATCCTGCTGCTCATGTTCGCCGGAGTCACCCTGGGCGGCCTCGGCACCGCGTTCGGCGCCCTGGTGGGCTCGCTGATCGTCGGCCTGTTCGTCCAGGTGTCCACGCTGTGGATCCCGCCGGAGATGAAGACGGTCGGCGCGCTGGTCGTTCTGATCCTCGTTCTCCTGGTCAGACCGCAGGGCATTCTCGGCCGGCGCGAGCGGATCGGTTAGGCGGAGGCACACCATGGACTGGACTCTCATCTTCAGCCGGGCCATCGAATCCGGCATCGGCAGCGAGGCGGTCATCTACGCCCTGGCGGCGATCGGCCTCAACGTCCACTTCGGCTACACCGGCCTGCTGAACTTCGGCCAGGCGGCCTTCCTCGCGGTGGGCGGCTACTCCATCGCGGTGACCGTGGCCACCTTCGGCCTGCCGTTCTTCCTGGGTGTCGCCATCGGCATCGCGCTGGCCGTGGTGCTGGCGCTGTTGCTGGGCATCCCCACTCTGCGGCTGCGCGCCGACTATCTGGCCATCGTCACGATCGCCGCCGCGGAGATCGTCCGGCTGGTGGTGCGCGCCGTGGCCCTGGAGGGCACCTTCGGCGGCACCGACGGCCTCCAGGGGTTCTCCGACTCGTTCTACGCGATGAACCCCTACCCCGACGGGCAGTACAACGTCGGCAGCATCATCGGCTTCGACCACCGCACCATGTGGGTGCTCACGGTCGGCTGGATCCTCGTCGCGCTGTCCTGCTTCGTGATCTACCTGCTCATGAAGAGCCCGTGGGGACGCGTGCTGAAGGCCATCCGCGAGGACGAGGACGCCGTGCGCAGCCTCGGCAAGAACGTCTTCTCCTACAAGATGCAGTCGCTCGTGCTCGGCGGCGTCATCGGCGCCCTGGCCGGCTTCATCTTCGCGCTGAGCCGCTCGGCCGTGCAGCCCGACCTGTACAGCACCGACCTGACGTTCTACGCCTACACCGTGCTCATCCTGGGCGGCGCGGCCCGCATCCTCGGGCCGGTCGTCGGCGCGGCGATCTTCTGGGCGCTGCTGATCCTGATCAGCACCTTCCTGGAGGAGGCGGTCAACGCCGGCGTCATCAACGTGATCACCGTGACGCAGGTCGGCCCCATCAGGCTCATGCTCGTCGGATTCGGGCTCATGCTCCTGCTCATATTCCGACCACAGGGCATCTTCGGCGACAAGAGGGAGATCGCACTCGATGCACGCTGACGAAGCCGTACAACCGCAGGCCATCGGCCCGCGCAAGGCGCAGGCCACGGCGGTGTTCGCCGAGCTGGCCTCCGAGCCGGGCGTGCCCAAGCCCGACCCGATCCTCGTCGTGAACAACGTGGTGCGGCGCTTCGGCGGCCTCACCGCCGTGAACGTCGAGCACGTCGAGATCCAGCGCGGCTCCATCACCGCGCTCATCGGCCCCAACGGCGCGGGCAAGACGACCTTCTTCAACCAGCTCACCGGGTTCGACACCGCCGACGCCGGCGAGTGGACCTTCAACGGCAGGCCGATGAAGGGCGTCTCCGCGCACAAGGTCGCCCGGCAGGGCATGGTGCGCACCTTCCAGCTCACCAAGGCGCTGTCCAAGCTGACCGTGCTGGAGAACATGCGCCTGGGCGCCCAGGGCCAGCGCGGCGAGAACTTCCTGCGCGCCCTGGTGGCCGGCCTGTGGCGGGGCCAGGAGAAGGAGATCACCGAGCGCGCCGAGGACCTGCTGCGGCGTTTCAAGCTCGACGCCAAGAGCGCGGACTTCGCGGGCAGCCTGTCGGGCGGCCAGCGCAAGCTGCTGGAGATGGCCCGGGCGCTGATGGTCGAGCCGGAGCTGGTCATGCTCGACGAGCCGATGGCCGGCGTGAACCCGGCCCTGACGCAGTCGCTGCTCGGCCACGTGAAGGACCTGCGCGAGCAGGGCATGACGGTGCTCTTCGTCGAGCACGACATGGACATGGTCCGCGACATCAGCGACTGGGTCATCGTGATGGCGCAGGGCTCGGTCATCGCGGAGGGCCCGCCGGACTCGATCATGTCCGATCCGCGGGTCGTGGACGCCTATCTC
This sequence comes from Microtetraspora sp. NBRC 13810, assembly GCF_030268685.1. Classification (GTDB taxonomy): domain Bacteria; phylum Actinomycetota; class Actinomycetes; order Streptosporangiales; family Streptosporangiaceae; genus BSRQ01. The sequence goes on along the minus strand of NZ_BSRQ01000026.1, from coordinate 88,178 downwards.
GGCGCCCACCACGACGCCCCCCTGTCGGCGGAGGAAGAGGAGCAGCAGCTCGCCGAGGCCGAGGCCGCGCTGGAGGCCGAGGCGCAGGGCGTGGCGGACCCCGCCGACGCCGCGCGCCCGGCGCCCGCGTCGGTCGCGGAGGGCACGAGCAGGAAGGAGCCCGGCGATGACTGAGGCCGCGGGCGCGCCCACCACGCGGGCGGAGGAGACCGGGGAGGCGGCGACGTCGGAGGCCGCCGTCATCGACCGGAGCGAGCACCTGGCGGGCGCGGAGAACGCCGTGCTCCGCTGTGACGAGCTCTTCGCCGGTTACATCCCCGGGGTGAACATCCTCAACGGCGCCGACCTCTACGTCGGCGAGGGTGAGCTGATCGGGATCATCGGCCCGAACGGCGCGGGCAAGTCCACCCTGCTCAAGACGATCTTCGGGCTGGTGAACGTGCGCAGCGGCACGGTGACCCTCAACGGGGAGAGCATCACCAACCTCAAGGCGCACGCGCTGGTGGAGCGGGGCGTGGGCTTCGTCCCGCAGACGAACAACGTCTTCCCCAGCCTCACCATCGAGGAGAACCTCGAAATGGGCGCCTTCCAGGCACCCAAGAAGTTCAGGGAGCGCTTCGAGTTCGTGGCCGAGCTGTTCCCCGCCCTCAAGGAGCGTCGCAAGCAGCGCGCGGGCTCCCTGTCCGGCGGTGAGCGGCAGATGGTCGCGATGGCCAGGGCGCTGATGACCGAGCCGTCGGTGCTGCTCCTGGACGAGCCGTCGGCGGGCCTGTCGCCCAAGCTGCAGGACCAGGTGTTCATCCGGGCCCAGCAGATCAACAAGGCCGGCGTCACGGTGATCATGGTGGAGCAGAACGCCCGCCGCTGCCTGCAGATCTGCGACCGCGGCTACGTCCTCGACCAGGGCCGCAACGCCTACACGGCGAGCGGCCGCGACCTGAGCAACGACCCGAAGGTGATCGAGCTCTACCTGGGCACGCTGGCGCGCGCCTGATCGTCCTTCACCCGACCCGTGTACGGCCCGTCCGGGCCGTACACGGGTTTTCCGTTTCCCGGCCCCTACAGGCCGAAGGCCGTGCACGGGCCTTTCCGCTTCCCGGTCCCTCAGGCCGAGGCAAGCCCGCGTCCGCCGGTGGGGGCGCGGACGGACCAGGAGACGCTCCGCCGTGCCGCCACGGGGCTCTCACCGGCGGCCACGGCGCACGAGGAGCGGTCCGGCTGCCGCGGGGGTACCCGGGGGGCGGCGCGGGCCGTACGACGCGTCTGGGACCGCTCCGGACGACGGGAAAGGGCCCCGGTCGGTGACCGGGGCCCTTTCCTTGTGCCGTCGGGAGAACTTCGCCCGCTGAGCCGGGTAGGTCAGCTGTCGACCTTGCCGGACAGGAAGTTGACGTTCTTGTGCACGTTGTCGTCGCCGTACTCGTAGATGCCGATGGTGGCCTCGGACGGGTCACCGGCGTCGCTGAACTGGACCGGACCGCTCACGCCGTCGTAGTCGATGTCCTTGCCGGCCTTGAGCAGGTCGCTGCAGGCCTTGAAGTCACTGCACTTCTCGCCGTCCTTGCTCACCTCGACGAGCTTGGACGCGATCGCCGTGCCGGAGTCGTCCTTGGCGGCCTCGGCGGCCAGGGCGGTCAGCATGGCGGCGTCGTAGGACTCGGGACCGTAGTTGAAGTCCTTGAGGTCCGGGTTGGTCTTGAGCAGCTTGGCCCGGAAGTCCTCGGTCACGGCCGCGCCGGGCTGGGTGCCCTTGACGCCCTTCAGCGTGCCCTTGGGGAAGTCCTCGGAGTAGTCGGCCAGGTTGCCGTCGACGAAGTAGATCTTGACCTTGTCGGGGCCGATGCCCTGCTTGATGAGCTCGGGGATGAGCTTCTTGGTCTCGTCGAAGGAGATCAGGGCGATCGCCTTGGGGTTGGCGGCCTTGATCTTGGCGACGTCGGCGGAGAAGTCGGCGGCGGCCGGGTCGTAGGCGACCGTGGCGGCCACCGTGGCGCCGCCGCCCTCGACGGACGCCTGGACCTCCTTGGCGAGGCCGGTGCCGTAGGAGTCCTGGCGGTTGAGGATCGCGACGGTGTCGCTGCCGTCGGAGACGATCAGGTCACCGAGCACCCGGCCCTGGAGCACGTCGGAGGGGGCCGTACGGAAGTAGAGGCCCTTGTCGTTGTAGGTGGTGAAGTCGGGCGAGGTGTTCGCCGGCGAGAAGTGCACCACACCCGCGTTCACGATCTTGTCGATGACCGTGAACGACACACCGGAGGAGGCCGCGCCGATGATGACGTCGGCCTTCTGCTGCAGCAACTTGTCCACCGACTGCGAGGCGATGTCCGTCTTGGTGTCGCCGGAGTCAGTGTGGATCTTGGTGACCGGCTTGCCCAGAACACCGCCCGCCGCGTTGATCTCCTCCACGGCCAGGTCAACGCCCGCGAACTCGGGCGGGCCGAGGTAGGCGAGGTCACCGGTCTGCGGCAGCAGGGTGCCAATGGTCAGCGTGCCATCGCCCGGCGCAGGAGCGGCGGAGGAGGCCGGGGCCGAGGAAGCCGGCGCGGAACTGTCGGCCGGAGCGGCAGTGTCGTCGCCACCGCCACAGGCCGTCAGGGCGAGGCTCGCTGCTGCCGCGACGGCCAGCGCGCGCCCGAGGGGGGCAATGCGGATCATGAAGTATCTCCTTCATCCAGGCCGGGATATGTCAGCACCGCCGACCCGTCCCGATCGAATGACGGAAACGTATAAAACTCCACGGGTCACTAGCCAGGCGTAGGCATGAACTGTGGACACTTGGATGCGGAGTCGTAATCAGTCCTCAACTTAGTGAACTCCGGAGAGTTGCGCTGGTATGACGCATCGCGACAAGTGCCGCAACGTAGCGGCCGTCTCGTATGCCGGGCGGGCGATCTCGGATGGCGGAACCGGAGGGACGCGGCCCGGCGCCCGGCCGCGAGGGGTGGCATGGCGTGATATTACGAGCGGTTTTCCCCGGCGCGAGGTTTTGCAATCCTCTTTCCCGGCCTAAAGTGCCGAACGTGACCGGCTCCGCCACACCCGCGTCCCGTGCCCGCCGAAGCGTGACGCGGGCGGCGTCCGCCGCCCTCACGCTCGCCTGCGCCGCGCCCGGCCTCGCCGCCTGCTCCGGCGGCGCCGCGCCCGCCGCGGTCTCCGAGGCCCCGCCGCCGGGCCTGTCCGCCACCCTGCAGCAGGCGCGCATCGACGAGGCCAAGCACGTCCTGTCCGTCGCCGTGCGCAACGACGGCCCGCCGGTGTGGATCGAGCGCCTGCAACTCGTCGCCCCGCCGCTGGAGGTCCTGCCCCCGGCCACCGTGGCCACCGAGGTCGGCACCACCCCGCGGGTGGACCTGCGCCTCACGTACGGCTCCGCGCGCTGCACGGGCGCCACCATCCCCGAGCCCGGCCCCGCCCACGCGCTCGCCTGGATCCGGGAGGGCACCGGCACCAGGCGGATCCGGCTGCCGCTCCCCCACCCCGACCCGCTGCTGACCAGCCTGGTCCGGCTCGACTGCGCCGCGGCGGTCGTGGGCCGGTCGGCGGACATCCGGTTCGGCACGCGGTGGACCCGCGAGCGGCACGGCGACCGGGAAACGCTGACCGGCACCGTGGTCGTGCGGCGGAAGGCGCCCGGCGTCATCACGCTGCAGGACCTGCGGGGCAGCGTGATCTTCCAGTTGACGGCGCCGCGGGCGGAGGGCACCCCGATCGCGGTGCTCGAACCCGGGCGGGACAGTCTGGAGGTGCCGGTGCGGTTCGTCGCGACGGGCTGCGACCCGCACGCCCTGGCCGAGAGTAAGAAGACCTACGTCTTCCCCTACTGGGCGGGCGCCGGCACGCTGAAGCCGCAGTTCCTCACCTTCGGCGTCTCCCCAGAGCTGCGCACCGCCCTGGACCGCCTGATCGCGGACGGCTGTGACACGGGCTCCGGCTGAGCCCCGCCCTCGTCTCAGCCCTGCGGCTGCGGCGGCTCGGCGGAGGTCTCGTTGACGACGATCTGGGCGACCTGGCGCATGCTCAGCCTGCGGTCCATCGACGCCTTCTGGATCCACCGGAACGCCTGCGGCTCGCTCCACCCGTGCTGGGCCATCAGCAGGCCCTTGGCCCGCTCGACGAGCTTGCGGGTCTCCAGCCGGTCCGACAGCGTGCTGACCTCGCGCTCCAGGGCCGCGATCTCCTCGTGCCTGCTCACCGCCATCTCGATCGCGGGCACCAGGTCCGACTTGGTGAACGGCTTCACCAGATAGGCCATCGCCCCGGCGTCACGGGCCCGCTCCACGAGATCCCGCTGCGAGAACGCGGTGAGGATCAGGCACGGCGCCACCCGCTCGGAGACGATCCGCTCGGCGGCGGAGATGCCGTCCAGGATCGGCATCTTCACGTCCAGGATCACCAGGTCCGGCCGCAGTTCCAAGGCGAGCTTGACCGCCGTCTCCCCGTCACCGGCCTCCCCGACGACGGCATACCCGTCCTCTTCGAGCATCTCCTTGAGATCGAGACGAATCAGCGCCTCGTCTTCCGCGATCACCACTCGCCGCTGCGTACTCACGAGCAAGAGGGTACTCAAGTCCGCTAGATTAGAACCACGCCTGGGTCGCCTGGTCGTGGATCTTGCACGCCCGGTGGCTGTCAGGCGTCTGTTGTGATCCTGGTAACCGCAGGTGAACGCCCCGATAGACCAACGGCAGAGTCAATGGCCTCAAAATCCATCAAGTGTGGGTTCGAATCCCACTCGGGGCACCGACCGTCATCCGCCCGGCCCGCCTGAGGCCGGGCGGTCGCATGTACGGCGGGCACCGTCGCGTCCGGCCCCGCGCCACGACCGCCGGAAAGCCCTACAGGCTCCGCGCCACGACCGCCGGAAAAGCCCTTCAGCACTCGCGCCACGGCAGCCGGAAGGCCCCGCAGCGCCCGCGCCACGACCGCCGGAGGGCCCTTCAGCGCCCCGGGCACCCGCCGCCGCCGACGTTGGCCCCATATCGCCGGAAAACGCCGCACAGGGCCGTTGAGGCCATCGGTGAAAAGGAACACCGCCCCGGGATGACCCGGAGCGGTGTGCGCTGGTCGTGCCCGCCGGCGGTCAGCTGGGGTGCGAGACCGCGGCGCCGATCTGGTGGACGCGCAGGGCGTTGGTGGAGCCGGGGGTGCCGGGCGGGGAGCCGGCGACGATGACGACCTTGTCGCCCTTCTCGCACCGGCCCAGGGTCAGCAGGGAGGACTCCACCTGGCGGACCATGTCGTCGGTGTGGTGCACGAACGGCACGTGGAAGGTCTCGACGCCCCAGGTCAGCGAGAGCTGGCCGCGCACGTTGGGCGCGGAGGTGAAGGCGACCAGCGGGATCGGCGAGCGGTAGCGGGCCAGGCGGCGGGCGGTCTCGCCGGACATGGTGAACGCCACGAGAGCCTTGGCGCCGACGATCGCGCCGACCTCGGCGGCGGCGCGGGCGATGGCCCCGCCGGTGGTCTCCGGCATGCGGTCCAGCGTGTGGGTGGCCTCCAGGGAGGCCCGCTCGGCGGCGCAGGCGATGCGGTCCATGGTGGCGACGGCCTCGATCGGATAGTTGCCGACCGACGTCTCCCCGGAGAGCATGACCGCGTCGGCGCCGTCCATCACCGCGTTGGCGACGTCGGACGCCTCGGCGCGGGTCGGGCGCGGCGCGTTCATCATCGAGTCGAGCATCTGGGTGGCGACGATGACCGGCCTGGCCTTCTCCCGGCACAGCTCGATCGCCCGCTTCTGCACGATCGGGACCTCTTCGAGGGGCAGCTCGACGCCCAGGTCGCCGCGGGCGACCATGATGCCGTCGAACGCCTCGACGATCTCCGGGAGCCGCTGCACGGCCTGCGGCTTCTCGATCTTGGCGAGCAGCGGGAGCCGGACCGCCTCCTGCTCCATGATGTTGCGCACCACGTCGGCGTCGGAGGGACGGCGCACGAAGGACAGGGCGATCATGTCGAACCCGGTGCGCAGCGCCCACCGCAGGTCGGCCTCGTCCTTGTCGGTGAGGGCGGGGGCGCTGACGTTGACGCCCGGCAGGTTGAGGCCCTTGTTGTCGGAGATCATGCCGCCGATCACCACGCGGGTGGTGATCCGCTGACCGTCGACCCGGGTGACCTCCAGCACGACCCGCCCGTCGTCGACGAGGATCGTGTCGCCGGCGCGCACGTCGCCGGGCAGGCCGGCGTAGGTGGTGGACACCTGCTCGCGGTCGCCCGGGATGTCCTCGGTCGTGATGGCGAAGACGTCACCGAAGCCGAGGCGCACGGGGCCTTCGGCGAACTTGCCGACCCGGATCTTGGGACCCTGGAGGTCGGCGAGCAGCCCTACACCACGGCCGGCTTCGGCCGCCGCCTCCCTCACCCGGTCATAGATCTCCTGGTGCAGCTCGTGGCTGCCGTGGCTGAGGTTGAAGCGCGCGACGTCCATACCCGCCGCGATGAGCTCGCGGATGCGCTCGGGAGAGGACGTGGCAGGGCCAAGTGTGCAGACTATCTTCGCTCGACGACTCACGAGTCCTACCCTAATTGGTACAGACCACTTGATGATGACGATGGCCGTAGCGGTATCGGAAATCTTGGTGACAACACGCTATCCCACGTGAACGCGGCGTCGCGAACGTCGCAGGAGCGCCCAACCGCCCCAGGAGACCGCGATCAGGACGGCGACCCCGAGCTGCACCGTTCCGGTGTACCGCGCCGGATAGACGACGCCCTCAATGTAGTGGTCGATGAACCCGCTGGGCGGCAACCCGGGCAGCCCGGCGTTGCGCCGCGCCCAGTCCTCCAGCAGGGTCAGCGGGCACTCCACGCCCACGGTGACCGAGACCAGGCCCCAGGCCGCCACCGCCAGGTGGCCGGCGATCGTCCGCGGCAGGACCCAGGCGAGGAACCCGCCCACCGCGAGGTAGCCGAGGAAGAGGAAGTGGACGGTCATCGTGGCGTCCGCGATGAGCGTGTACATGGTCTCCGGGCCGTGGCCCGCCTCCCGAGCAGGGACGTCCGTGTCGCCCTCAGGCTCTCACGGGCGTCCCCCTCCCGGCTACTTGGTGACGGTGGCGGCCCGCTCCGCGTCCACGATGCCGTGGCCGTAGAAGCCGTTGCGCGCCTGGTCCCCCTGGCACGCCTGGGTGTCCTTGATGCCGAAGGGGCTGTAGGTCTGCTTCCCGGAGGCCGGGCACCCCTTGCGGACCGCCGTCTCGTACAGGAGGCGTTCCACGGTGGCGGGGGCGAGGCTGAGGCCGCCGTTGTCGGGCTTGCCGAAGCGGCTGATCAGGATGGCGGCGACGCCGGTGGCGTGCGGGGCGGCCATCGAGGTGCCCTGGAGGTACTGGTAGTAGGCGCAGGTGGAGCCCTTGCAGTCGCGCACGACGGCTGTCGTCTTGGGCTTGCCGTTCTTGTCGATCAGGCCCTGGGCGCGCAGCAGCTGCTCGGGGGCCGCGCCGAGGATGGTGCGGGCGATGTCGCTCTTGGTGCTGCCGGGCGAGAAGTCGTCCCCGCCGGGCGCCGCGAGGTCGGTCTGCTCGATGCCGTAGTCGGAGTAGTACGCCTTGAGCTCGGACGGGCCGACCGAGGAGATCGAGATGACCCCCTTGGACTCGGCGGGCACGTTGAGGCAGGAGTTGTCGATCTTGCGGTCGCGTTCCTCGCCCGAGGGGTAGTCCGGGCTGGTGGAGTCGCGGGTGGGCCGGCCGAGGTCGGTGGAGTTGTTGCCGATCGCGCTGATGAGCGTGACGCCCCGGCTGCGCGCGTAGTCCAGCGCGCGCTGCATCCCGGTGATGATGCCCTGCTGCTCCAGCTGCTGCGCCTTGGAGTCGGACGGGTTGGCCGGGCAGTTGAACAGCCACGGGTCGATGTAGTAGCTCATGTTGACCACGTCGATGCCGGCGTCGGCGGCGTAGGCGAGCGCGTCGAGGCTGGGCTTGAGGAAGAACAGGCCGGCGTCCGTGCCCGCGCGCAGGTTCACCAGGGTCACCTTCGGCGCCACGCCCGCGATGCCCAGGCCGTTGATCGGCGCGGCGATCGTGCTGGCGACGTGGGTGCCGTGCCCCTCGCCGTCGACGTCCACCGGGTCCTTGCAGCCCTTGTACTCGCACGGGCCGTCCTGCGTGTTGCCCTTGGGGTCCTTCGGCGTGTCGGTCACGAAGTTGCGGCTGAGCGCGCGGTCGAAGTTGGGCGCGATGTCCGGGTGCTTGCCGTCGATGCCGGTGTCGATGACGCCGACGAGCACCCTCTTGTCGCCCGGCGCCTTCTTGTAGGACTGGCCGGCGGTGGCGCCGATCAGCTTCATGTCCCACTGCAACGGCGCGAGCGGCTCCTGGCCGGCGGGCGCGGGGGCGTTCAGGCGCTTGCGGTCCACGGTGGCGCGGGTGGCGAGGCCGGCGGTGGGCAGGGCGGCCGCCGAGCCGATCTTCCGGTTGGCGGAGACGCCGGCGATCGCGTCACTGCGGCCGAGCGCCTCGACGAAGGCCGTACCGGGGCCGCTGGCGATGACGTAGCCGAGCCTCGGATCCCCCGCCGAGACCCGCCGGCCCCCCGCGCTCCTGATAGCCGACTCGGCCCGGTCCTGGGCGCCCGCCGTGTAGAAGACCATGTAGTCCCGCGACGTGCCCGCCGGTCCCGTCACCTCCGCCGGCACCGCCACCGCCGCCGAGCCGGTCAGTGCCAGCGCGACCGCCGTCAGGGCACCGCCCAGGCTCCTCTTCCGCCGCCACATGTACGCCTCCATGTCCGCCCGTTCCGGGCAGCATCTTCTCAGTTCAGGTCTCCCCTGCCGCCGGGAATTCACCCTTATTGGTAAATTTCCTCACTTTAGGAAAAGACGCGGGATTAGCGGTGCGGCAAAAGATCATGCGCGCCCCCGGCCGGGGACGCGCATGATCGGGTTCGTACCTGGGCTCAGACCAGCGGCCTCGCGGTCGGCGGGATCGCCACCGGCAGGGCCGTGTGCCCGCTGAGGTAGCGGTCCGCCGCGGCGGCGGCGGAACGGCCCTCGGCGATCGCCCAGACGATCAGGGACTGCCCGCGTCCCATGTCGCCCGCCACGAAGACGCCCTCGACCCCCGACATGTACGAGGCGTCGCGCCTGACGTTGCTCCGCGCGTCGAAGAAGCCCTCCGCGTCCCCGGACAGCTCGGCCAGCTCGGCCAGCAGGCCGCCGTGCTCGGGTCCGAGGAAGCCCATGGAGAGCGTGACCAGCTCGGCCGGGATCTCCCGCTCGCTGCCCGGCACGGGCTTGAAGCCGGACTGCGGCCCCTCCACCTCGACCAGGCGCAGGGCCCGCACGTTGCCCTTCTCGTCGCCCAGGAACTCGGTGGTGGAGACGGCGTAGACCCGCTCGCCGCCCGCCTCCGCGAGCTCCTCGTGCGCGCTCTCCATCTTGAACAGGATGGGGAAGGTCGGCCACGGCTGGCTGCCGGGACGGTCCTGCGGCGGACGGGGCATGATCTCCAGCTGGGTCACCGAGGCCGCGCCCTGCCGCAGCGCCGTGCCGATGCAGTCGGCGCCGGTGTCGCCGCCGCCGATCACCACGACGTGCTTGCCCTGCGCGGACACCGGGGAGACGGCGTGGTCGCCCTCCTGCACCTTGTTGGCCGGCGGGAGGTACTCCATCGCCTGCATGACGCCGGCGAGCTCGCGGCCGGGCACCCGCAGGTCACGCCAGGCGGTGGCGCCGCCGGCCAGCACGACCGCGTCGAACTCGGCCCGGAGCTGCGCGGCCGTGACGTCCACGCCGACGTTGACGCCGGTGCGGAACTCGGTGCCCTCGGCCCGCATCTGGGCCAGGCGCCGGTCGATGTGCCGCTTCTCCATCTTGAACTCGGGGATGCCGTACCGCAGCAGCCCGCCGATCCGGTCGGCGCGCTCGAACACCACCACGTCGTGACCCGCGCGGGTCAGCTGCTGGGCCGCGGCCAGCCCCGCCGGGCCCGAGCCGACGACGGCGACGCGCCTGCCGGTCCGCTCGGCGGGCGGCTGCGGGGTGACCCAGCCCTCGGCGAAGGCGCGGTCGATGATCTCCACCTCGACCCGCTTGATCGCCACCGGCTCGGCGTTGATGCCCAGCACGCAGGCGGCCTCGCACGGCGCCGGGCACAGCCTCCCGGTGAACTCCGGGAAGTTGTTCGTGGCGTGCAGCCGCTCGATCGCGTCCTGCCAGTCGTCCCGGTAGACCAGGTCGTTCCACTCGGGGATGAGGTTGCCCAGCGGGCAGCCGTTGTGGCAGAACGGGATGCCGCAGTCCATGCAGCGTGCCGCCTGCCTGGTCAGCGCGGGCTCGGGGAAGTCCTCGTAGACCTCGCGCCAGTCGCGGATCCGCACGTCGACCGGGCGGCGCGCCGGCAGCTCACGCTCGTGGGTGAGGAAACCCTTCGGGTCGGCCATCGGTGTGTAACCCCCCTTATCCGTGTGAGGCGGCCATGACGGCCTCGTCGACGTCGCGTCCCTCGGCCTCGGCGGCGGCCCGCGCCGCGAGCACCCGCTTGTAGTCGCTGGGCATGATCTTGCCGAACCGGGCGCGCGCGGCGTCCCAGTCGGTGAGCAGGCCCTTGGCGACCGTGGAACCGGTCTCCGCGAGATGCCGTTCGATGACCTCGCGGAGGAACTCGGAGTCGCCCTCCTCCAGGTCCTCGATCTCCACCATCTCCCGGTTGACCCGGGCGGGGTCGAGGTCGAGCACGTAGGCGACGCCGCCGGACATGCCCGCGGCCAGATTGCGCCCGGTCCGGCCGAGGATGACGGCCCTGCCGCCGGTCATGTACTCGCAGCCGTGGTCGCCGACGCCTTCGACGACGGCGGTGGCGCCGGAGTTCCGTACGCAGAACCGCTCGCCGACGATCCCCCGGATGAACACTTCACCCGAAGTAGCGCCATAAAGGCCGACATTTCCAGAGATGACCTGTGTCTCGGCCGCGAACGACGCGTCGGGATGCGGCTGGACGGAGATCCGGCCGCCGGACAGCCCCTTGCCGAGGTAGTCGTTCGCGTCGCCGGTCAGCCTCAGGGTGATCCCGCGGGGCACGAATGCGCCGAAGGAGTTGCCCGCGCTGCCGGTGAAGGACACGTCGATCGTGTTGTCGGGCAGCCCCGCCCCGCCGTACCGCTTGGTCACCTCGTGGCCGAGCATGGTGCCGACCGTGCGGTTGACGTTGCGGATCGGGAGCTCCAGGGTGACCCGCTCGCCCAGGCTCAGCGCGCCCTCGGCGAGCTGGATGAGCGTGTTGTCCAGCGCCCGGTCCAGGCCGTGGTCCTGCTCCTGGACCATCCGCAGCGCGGCGCCCGCGGGCACCTCCGGCCGGTAGAGGATCGGCGACAGGTCCAGGCCGGCCGCCTTCCAGTGGTCCTTGGCCGCCTGCGTGTCCAGCACCTCACTGTGCCCGATGGCCTCGTCCAGCGAGCGGAAGCCCAGCTCGGCGAGGTACTCGCGGACCTCCTGGGCGATGAACTCGAAGAAGTTGACCACGAACTCGGGCTTGCCGGAGAACCGCTTGCGCAGCTCCGGGTTCTGCGTGGCGACGCCCACCGGACAGGTGTCCAGGTGGCAGACGCGCATCATGACGCAGCCGGACACGACCAGGGGCGCGGTGGCGAAGCCGTACTCCTCCGCGCCGAGGAGCGCGGCCACCACCACGTCGCGGCCGGTCTTGAGCTGGCCGTCCACCTGCACCACGATGCGGTCGCGCAGGCCGTTGACCAGGAGCGTCTGCTGCGTCTCGGCCAGGCCGAGCTCCCAGGGGGCGCCCGCGTGCTTGACGCTGGTGAGCGGCGACGCGCCGGTGCCGCCGTCGTGGCCGGAGATCAGCACCACGTCGGCGTGCGCCTTGGACACGCCCGCCGCGACCGTGCCGACGCCGACCTCCGCGACCAGCTTCACGTGCACCCGGGAGACCGGGTTGGCGTTCTTCAGGTCGTGGATGAGCTGGGCGAGGTCCTCGATCGAGTAGATGTCGTGGTGCGGCGGCGGCGAGATGAGGCCGACGCCCGGGGTGGAGTGCCGGGTCCTGGCGATCCACGGGTAGACCTTGTGCCCGGGGAGCTGGCCGCCTTCACCGGGCTTGGCGCCCTGGGCCATCTTGATCTGCAGGTCGGCCGCGTTCACCAGGTATTCGCTGGTCACGCCGAACCGGCCGCTGGCCACCTGCTTGATCGCCGACCTGCGGGTGGCGTCGTAGAGGCGCTCGGGGTCCTCGCCGCCCTCGCCGGTGTTGGACTTGCCGCCCAGCCGGTTCATGGCGATGGCGAGGGTCTCGTGCGCCTCCATCGAGATCGACCCGTAGGACATGGCCCCGGTGGAGAACCGCTTCACGATGCTCTCGACCGGCTCGACCTCGTCGATCGGCACGGGCGTGCGGGCCTTGAACCTGAACAGGCCGCGCAGCGTCATCAGCTTCTCGGCCTGGGAGTCCACCAGACCGGTGTACTCCTTGAAGATCTCGTAGCGGCGGCTGCGGGTGGCGTGCTGGAGCCGGAAGACGGTCTCCGGGTTGAACAGGTGCGGCTCGCCCTCGCGCCGCCACTGGTACTCGCCGCCCACTTCGAGCCGCCGGTGGGAGTTCTCGGCCCGCGGGTAGGCCCTGCGGTGCCGCTCGGCCACCTCGCGGGCGATCACGTCGAAGCCCACGCCGCCCAGGCGGGAGGTGGTGCCGGCGAAGCAGGCGTCGATCACCTCTTCGCCCAGGCCGAGCGCCTCGAAGATCTGCGCGCCGGTGTAGGAGGCGACCGTGGACACCCCCATCTTGGACATGACCTTCAGCACCCCCTTGCCGTACGCCTTGATCAGGTTGCGCACGGCCTTGGGCTTGTCCAGCTTGAGCAGCCCGGTGTCCACCAGGTCCTCGACCGTCTCGATGGCGAGGTAGGGGTTGATCGCCGAGGCGCCGTAGCCGATCAGCAGCGCCATGTGGTGGCACTCGCGGGCCTCGGCCGTCTCGATCAGCAGGCCGACCCGGGTACGGCTCTTCTCCCGGATGAGGTGGTGGTGGACCGCTCCCGTGAGCATCAGCGACGGGATCGCGGCCTTGGCCGCCGACGACCCCCGGTCCGACAGCACGATGATCCGCGCGCCCCCGGCGATCGCGCCGGACACCTCGGCGCAGATCTCCTCCAGGCGGTGCAGCAGCGCCTCGCCGCCGCCCGCGACGTCGTAGAGACCGGAGACCACGTACGGCTGGAAGCCCGGCAGGGCGCCCTCGTCGTTGATGTGGATGATCTTGGCGAGCTCTTCGTTGTCGATCACCGGGTACGGCAGGATCAGCCGGCGGCACGACGAGGGCCCCGGGTCCAGCAGGTTGCCCTCGGGACCGATCGTGGACTGCAGGGAGGTGACGAGCTCCTCCCTGATCGCGTCCAGCGGCGGGTTGGTGACCTGCGCGAAGAGCTGGCTGAAGTAGTCGAACAGCAGCCGCGGCTTCTCACTGAGCACGGCGACCGGGGTGTCGGTGCCCATCGAGCCGATCGGCTCGGCACCCGTCCTGGCCATCGGCGCGAGGATGACGCGCAGCTCCTCCTCGGTGTAGCCGAAGGTCTGCTGCCGCCGGACCAGCGCCTCGTGGGTGGGGATCTCCCGCTCCCGCGCCGGCAACTCCTCGAACCGGATCAGCCCCGCGTGCAGCCAGTCACCGTACGGCAGCGCGGCGGCGAGTCCGGCCTTGATCTCGTCGTCCTCGATGATCTTGCCCTGGGCGGTGTCGACGAGGAACATCCTGCCCGGCTGGAGCCGGCCCTTGCGCACGACGTCCTCGGGGGCGATGTCCAGCACGCCCGCCTCGGAGGCCAGCACGACCAGCCCGTCGGCGGTCACCCAGAACCGGCCCGGACGCAGCCCGTTGCGGTCCAGCACCGCGCCGACCAGGGTGCCGTCGGAGAAGGTGATCGAGGCGGGGCCGTCCCACGCCTCCATCAGGGTGGAGTGGAACTCGTAGAAGGCGCGCCGCGCGGGGTCCATCTCGGCGTGGTTCTCCCACGCCTCCGGGATCATCATCAGCACGGCGTGCGGGAGGCTGCGGCCACCGAGGTGCAGCAGTTCCAGGCACTCGTCGAAGCTCGCGGTGTCCGAGCCGTCCGGGTCGCAGATCGGGAAGAGCCTGCCCAGGTCGCCCGGGATGAGGCCGGTCTCCAGCATGGCCTCGCGGGCCCGCATCCAGTTCCGGTTGCCCTTGACCGTGTTGATCTCGCCGTTGTGCGCGACGTAACGGTAGGGGTGGGCCAGCGGCCAGGACGGGAAGGTGTTCGTGGAGAACCGGGAGTGCACCAGCGAGATGGCGCTCTCGTACCGCTCGTCCGACAGATCGGGGAAGAACGGCTCCAACTGCGGGGTCGTCAGCATCCCCTTGTAGACGATGGTCCGCGAGCTGAGCGAGGGGAAGTAGACGTCCACCTCGTGCTCGGCGCGCTTGCGCAGGCAGAAAGCCAGGCGGTCCAGCTCCACCCCGGTCTCGCCGCCGGTGGAGGAGACGAAAAGCTGCCCGAAGAACGGCATGACGGCGCGGGCGCTGGGGCCGGTGTGCCTGACGTCGACGGGCAGGTCGCGCCAGCCGAGCACGGAGAGACCCTCTTCCGCGGCGATCTCCTCGATCATCCGCACGGCGGTCTTCCTGGCCTCCGCGTCCGCGGGCAGGAAGGCGATACCGGCGGCGTACGCGCCCGCGTCCGGCAGTTCGAAATCGGTCACGGCGCGGAAGAGCCCGTCGGGGATCTGCGTCAAGATCCCGGCGCCGTCACCGGTGTCCGGCTCGCTACCCTTGGCACCCCGATGATCAAGATTGCAGAGTGCCGTCAGAGCCTTCGCGACGATGTCATGACTGCGTCGACCGGCCACGTCGGCGACCATGGCGACACCACAGGCATCATGCTCGTTCGCGGGGTGATACAGGCCCTGGGGCTCGGGGAACCCGAGGCGGGCAGCAGGCATTGAATCCCTCCCGTCGTCTTCGTCTGCTTGTGCTGAGGCGAGGGACGACGTTGGCCCTGCTGCGATAGTGGGTAGAGATTACCCCACCCTGCCGGAATGGTGCCCACCAGGTTCACATCGCGAACATTCACCCACTGATCCACGACCTCTCGATGGCGGCGTCGCCTTCGAGACATTAACGGAGGGCTTTAGCACGATATTCCACCCAGGCCCGCGCTGACCAGCCCCGATGACCCCGCCGGCGTCCTCGCCGGTGCCTTGCCGGTGCCTTCACGGGTGCCTTCACGGGTGCCTCGCCGGTGCCTTCGCCGGTGTCCTCGCGATGGGGCGGCGGTGACTCAGGTGGCGTCGATGACGCGCTGCTGCAGGGGGCGGGTGAGGGTGTCCAGCGCGAGCTGCTGCGCGGTGAGATCCGTCCTGCCCCGGCCGCCGACCGGGCCGACCCATGCGACGGTGACGTAGTGCCCGAGGGCGCGCCCCTGGGCCCGGCTCCTCGCCGGGTCGAAGCCGCCCGGCAGGTCCGGCGCGGGCCGGACGAACCCGCCCGAGGCCAGGGCGGTCAGCAGACGGTCGGCGGCTGCGCCGTCGGGCAGGTTGAAGATCAGGAACTGCGCGGCGACCTTGCCGTCGGCGGACTCGTAGCGTGCCCGCAGTGCCTGCGAGCACCCGCGCACGGCCTCAATCACCCCGTCCCCCCAGACCGCCTCGGCGCAGTCCGTGAGCGTCTCCGTCGCCTGGCGGACCAGCCCGGCCGAGCCGGTGCCGAGCTCGGCCGAGGCGAACAGCTCCTGGACGGTCAGCGGCTCGGGATCCCTGGTCCGGGAGTCGATCGGCGAGTAGAGGGCCGAGGTGCGCTCGGCGCCGAAGACAGCCGGACGGAGCGGATCGCCCTCGCGCAGCAGGAAGAAGCCCGCCCCACCCGCCAGGAGGACGCACACCCCGGCGGCGGCGATCAGACGGGCACGGACCGACAGGGCGGACACACCGGACACGATGGACACGGGGACGGGCTCACTGCTCCTCGGCCGCGCCCGCGCCGGAGGCCGCGACCACCCTGCGGTAGAGCGCCTTCTCCACACTGCGGACCGCCAGGGACAGCGCGACGAAGTCGTCGTTCCTGGCCGGCTCGCCGCCGTTCACCCGGGCGAGCCAGACGAGACCGGCGTAGTGCCCCATCGCGTGCCCGCTGCCCTCGCTGTACCCGTCCACCGGGAACACCGCCCGGGGGTTCGGCAGCGCCTGGGTCCAGTTGCCGCGATACTGCACGTTCAACGCGTTGACCAGGCTGTCGGCTGCCTGCGCGGTGCCCAGGTTGAACATCGTGTAGTGCGCGACGTAGCGCCGGTCCGAGCTGAGGAAGACGCCGCGGACGGCCTGGGTGCAACCGGCCTTGGACAGCTCGCCGATCAGCCCCTGGCCCCAGACGGCCGCCGCGCAGTCGGCGTCCAACTGGCTGTCGAGCAACCTCAGTGTGATCTTCCCGTTTTTGACGGTCTTGGCGCCGAAGATCTCCTTCGCCGTCAACGGCTCGGCATCCGCCTGGCGGTCGGCGATCGGCGCGAACAGCTTCGGCGAGGTCCAGGCCCGGTAGACCTCGGGGCGCGGCTTGCCGAGCCCCAGGGCCGCGCCGGTCTGGTCGGCGGTCACGTCGCGGCCGAGCGAGGCGACCGCGGCGGTGAAGCCCACCGAGCTCGCCAGCACGGCGACGACGACGCCGACGATCAGCAAGATGCGTTGCTGGGTGTGGTTGATCCCGATCGGCGCCAGGAAGTTCTCGTCCGGGGGCGGCTGGTTGCTGCGCCTGCGTTTGCGTGTGGACTCGCGGCTCATGGCGCGCCCCCCGGCCCGCCATGCCTCATTTCTTGCCGGCCTCGCCCTCGCCCGCGGCGAGCACCGCCTCGCCTTCGTCGGCCTGGTCCGCCGGGTGGGCGGGATCGTCGGCCGGCCCGCCCGCGGACGCGTTCGCCGCCTTCACGCCCGGCCCGTCCGCCGGCTCCCCGGCCGTCTCTGCCTTCTCGGCCGACTCGTCCGCCGACTTCCCTGGATCCCCAGCCGTCTCCGCCTTCTCGGCTGACTCTCCGGCCGCGCCGGTCTTCTCCGGCTTTTCGGCCGGCTTGCCGGTGGGCTCGTCCGCCGGTTCCTCCGGATCGCCCGGCTCGGCGGTCTGCTCGTCGTCGGACATGTCGGCGGTGTGCGCGGGGTCGACCGCCTCGGCCTCGACCGGGGCGTCGTCTCGCGGCTCGGGGACGACCACGCCCAGAGACTCCTCGGTGGTCTTGTTCCGGGTCGCCCAGAAGTAGACGAGCGCGCCGATGAACAGCACGATCGCGGTCCACTGGTTGAGCCGCAGCCCGAGGAAGTCGACGGCGTGGTCCACACCGCCGACCGGGTCGACCCGCAGCCCCTCGATCCAGAACCGGCCGAAGGTGTAGCCCGCGACGTAGAGCGCGAACAGCCGGCCGTGCCGGAAGGCGAAGCGGCGGCCGATCCAGATCAGCGCGAACGCGAGCGCGACGTCCCAGATCGACTCGTAGAGGAAGGTCGGGTGGTAGGTGTCCTCGCCGGGGACGGTGCCGGGCCTGCTGGGGTCGATCTCCAGGCCCCACGGCAGGTCGGTCGGGCTGCCGAAGAGCTCCTGGTTGAAGTAGTTGCCCCAGCGCCCGATGCCCTGGGCGAGCACGATGCAGGGAGCCAGGGTGTCCGCCATGGCGCTCAGCGAGATGCCTCGCCGCCGGCAGCCGATCCACACGCCCACGCCGCCGAGCGCGACCGCTCCCCAGATGCCGAGCCCGCCGTTCCAGATGAACAGCGCCTCGATCGGCTCGTTGGGCGCCTGGGGCCCGAAGTAGAGCTGCCAGTCGGTGATCACGTGGTAGAGCCGGCCGCCGACCAGGCCGAAGGGCACCGCCCACACGGCGAGGTCGACGATCGTACCGGGCGCGCCGCCACGGGCACGCCAACGGCGCTCGCCGAGCCAGACGGCGACGACGACACCGAGCATGATGCACAGGGCATAGGCCCTCAGAGGTATCGGTCCGAGGTACCAGACGCCTTCTGAGGGGCTGGGAATCGAGGCGAGGGGCATGTCAGGTGACAGTACCGTGTCGGCGGCTACTTGGAGGCATCAAGAACGGCTTTGCGTAGCTGGGAGGGACTGAACGCCTCGTCCCCCAGCTCCTTGCCGTTCAGGATGACGGTCGGCGTGCCCCGGACCACCCCTTGCTTGAGCACCTTGGCGGTGTAGTCACCCTGCAACGCGGCGTGCTCCTGGGAGGTGACGCACTTGTCGAAGTCGGGCGAGGTGACCCCGACCTCCTTGCCCCAGGCCACCAGCTCGTCAAGCTTGAAGCCCTCGACGGCCTCGCTCGGCTGCCCGGCGAAGAGCTTGTCGTGGTAGGCCAGCCACTGCCCCGAGGGCACGCACCGGGCCGCGGCGCCCGCCCGTACCGAGTTGGACTTCGTGGGCTCGGCGCTGAAGATCGTGATGGGGTGGAAGACGACCTTGACCTGTCCCTCGGCCGCGAGGTTCTTGACCGTGGTGCCGCTGGTCTCCTCCAGCGCCTTGCAGGCCGGGCACTGGAAGTCCTCGTAGATGTCCAGCACGGGCTTCTCGACGCCCGGCTGCGCCATCACGACCGAGCCGTCGGGCTGCAGGGTGACCGGCGCGACCTTGCCACTGGCGGTCTCGGACTGGCTCTGGTTGGCCGCGTAGAGCCATCCGCCGGCCACCGCCGCCACGGCGACGACCGCCGCGAGGGCGTAGGTGACGATCCGCCTGCGCTCGTGGCGCTTGCGATCGGCCTCACGCTGTGCCCTGATCCGATCGCGGGCCCGGGACTCCCGCGTGGCCTTGCCGCCCATCAGTCGCTCCCCTTGTTCTGGGACGCCTCGGCGCCCCCGTCGTCCACCTCGTCGTGCTCGAACTCCGGGTCGTACGGCTCGCGCTCGGGGGCGAGCCCGAGCGCCGAGTCGAGCGCGAGACGACCCGGCGGGAACCACACGACCCAGCCGGCCAGCAGGAAGATCCCCGCGTCACGGACGATCTCCCAGAAATAGCTGGGATCCTGACCCGAGGCGAGCTGGCCACCGCCGCCGAAGCAACCGCAGTCGATGCGCAGTCCCCGTGCCCAGGCGGAGGCGATGCCGATGACGAAGGCGAGCATGAGCAACGCGGCGACGATGCCGGCGACCCTGGTGAGCAGCCCGACGACCAGCAGCACCCCCACCACGATCTCCAGGATGGGCAGGCCGTAGCCCACCGCCGTGGCGACCGAGCCGGGCAGCAGTTCGTATGCTTCGACCGCGTGGACGGACAGCACGGGATTGCCGATCTTCAGCCATCCGGCCACGATCAGCACCCCGGCCACCACGAGCCTTGCGGCGGTTGTCACCCAGGGTAGCGCCATCCGAGCGTTACGCGACCGGAGCGGCGCGGTCTGATCCGAAGTCACGAGCACCATGGTCTCCTAAACGGCGAGCTTGCCATACGCCGGGCGGGGCGGGCGGATGAGGACGCCCACCGTCCCCGCCAGCATCTCACCATGTCATGGATAAGAGCCCGGTAAGCCGTGGAACCCGCCGAGACGGTACGTGACCGGGCGGACACTTCAGGTGTTCAGGTGCGCACGCCGTTCGCCAGCTCCTCGCCGAGCGCGCGGACCGCCTTCAGGCCGGCGGCCTCGTCGGGCGCGTCGAGGAGGCGGCGGATGAACGCCGAGCCCACGATGACGCCGTCCGCGTAGCCCGCGACCTCGGCCGCCTGCCGGCCGGTGCCGACGCCGAGGCCGACGCAGACCGGCAGGTCGGTGTGCGGGCGGGTGCGCTTGACCAGGCCCTCGGCGGCCGAGCTGACCGTCTCCCTGGCGCCGGTCACGCCCATCAGGGAGGCGGCGTACACGAAGCCGGTGCAGCAGGCGGTGACGGCTTCGATGCGCGGCTCGGTGGAGCTCGGCGCGACCAGGAAGACCGTGTCGATGCCCGCCGCGGCCGAGGCGTCGAGCCAGGGGCGCGCCTCCTCGGGGGTGAGGTCGGGCGTGATGGTCCCGGCCCCGCCGGCGCTCGCCAGGTCGCGGGCGAAGCGCTCGGCGCCGTAGCGGTCGATCGGGTTCCAGTAGGTCATGACGAGGGTGGCGGCGCCGGTCTTCGCCACGCCTTCGACCGTGTCCAGCACGTCGGCGATCCGGGTGCCGTTGGTCAGGGACCTGTGCACGGCGTCCTGGATGGTGGGACCGTCCATGAGCGGGTCGGAGTAGGGCAGGCCGATCTCGATCACGTCGCAGCCGGCCTCGACCATCGCGGTGGCGGCGGCGATGCCGCCCTCCTTGGACGGGAAGCCGGCCGGGAGATATCCGATGAGAGCGGCGCGGCCCTCGGAGCGCGCCTTCTCGAACACGGAGGCAAGAGTCGTCATCAATGAGTCCGTTTCATTGGATCGCGCTCACGGTCGCGCGGTCCGCGTCCCGCTTACAGGTTGAAGTACTTCATGGCGGTACCCATGTCCTTGTCACCGCGCCCGGACAGGTTGACCAGGATGGTCGCGTCCGGGCCCAGCTCGCGGCCGAGCTTGAGGGCGCCGGCCAGCGCGTGGGAGGACTCGATGGCGGGGATGATGCCCTCGGTGCGGGCGAGCAGCGAGAACGCCTCCATCGCCTCGGCGTCGGTGACGCCGTGGTAGGTGGCCCGGCCGGAGTCCTTGAGCCAGGCGTGCTCGGGGCCGACGCCCGGGTAGTCCAGTCCCGCCGAGATCGAGTGCGACTCGATGGTCTGGCCCTCGTCGTCCTGGAGCACGTAGGTGCGCGAGCCGTGCAGGACGCCGATGCTGCCCGCGGTGAGCGTGAGCGCGTGCTCGCCGCTCTCCAGGCCGCGGCCGCCCGCCTCGTAGCCGTGCAGCGCCACGCCCTCGTCGCCGATGAAGGCGTGGAAGATGCCGATCGCGTTGGAGCCGCCGCCGACGGCCGCGACGACCGCGTCGGGCAGCTTGCCGGTCAGCTCGATGATCTGCCGGCGCGCCTCGACGCCGATGACGCGGGCGAAGTCGCGGACGATCTCCGGGAAGGGGTGCGGCCCGGCGACGGTGCCGAAAAGGTAGTGCGTGTGCTCGACGTTGCTGACCCAGTCGCGGAACGCCTCGTTGATCGCGTCCTTCAGCGTCTTGCTGCCGTTCTCGACCGGGACGACGGTGGCGCCGAGCAGCTTCATGCGGGCGACGTTGAGCGCCTGGCGCTCGCAGTCGACGGCGCCCATGTAGATCACGCACTCCAGGCCGAGCAGGGCCGCGGCGGTGGCGGTGGCGACGCCGTGCTGGCCGGCGCCGGTCTCGGCGATCACGCGGTTCTTGCCGAGGCGCCGGGTGAGCAGGGCCTGGCCGAGCACGTTGTTGATCTTGTGGGCGCCGGTGTGCGTGAGGTCCTCGCGCTTGAGGACGATCCGGGCGCCGCCCGCGTGCTCGGCGAAGCGCGGCACCTCGGTGAGGGTGGTCGGCCGGCCGGCGTAGGTGCGCAGAAGGTGCTCGAACTCGGCGACGAAGGCCGGGTCGTTCTTGGCCTCCGCGTAGACGCTCGCCACCTCGTCGAGGGCCGGGATCAGGGCCTCCGGCACATAGCGCCCGCCGAACACGCCGAACTTGCCGCGCGTGTCGGGGTCGTCGCCGTGCACTCCGCCGCCCGCGAGGTCGGCGGCGGTCAGGAGGCTTCCTTCTGTTGCGGTCACTGCTGTCCTTCGGGTCCGTGGTCGGAACGCGTGGCGTCGAGCCGCGTCGCTGGGTGTGCGCCGGCGGTCACCAGGTCGACGACGGCCGCCCTGGGGTCCTTACCCGTGACCAGGCTCTCTCCCACGAGGACGGCGTCTGCTCCGGCCCTGGCGTAGGCGAGCAGGTCGTGCGGGCCGCGCACCCCGGACTCGGCGATCTTGATGACGCCGTCGGGGATCTTGGGCGCGATCCGGGCGAAGACGTCGCGGTCCACCGAGAGCGTCTTGAGGTCGCGGGCGTTGACGCCGATGATCCGGGCGCCCGCCGCCAGCGCGCGCTCGGTCTCCTCCTCGGTGTGCACCTCGACCAGCGGAGCCAGCCCGATCGACTCCGCCCGCTCGATGAGCGAGACCAGCGCGTTCTGCTCCAGGGCCGCCACGATCAGCAGCGCCAGGTCGGCGCCGCAGGCGCGGGCCTCCCAGAGCTGGTAGGAGGTGACGATGAAGTCCTTGCGCAGGATCGGGATGTCCACGGCCGCGCGCACCGCGACCAGGTCGTCGAGGCTGCCGGCGAAGCGCCGCCGTTCGGTCAGCACGCTGATGACGTGCGCGCCGCCCGCCTCATAGTCGGCGGCGAGGGCCGCGGGGTCGGCGATCGCGGCCAGCGCGCCCTTCGACGGGCTGGACCGCTTGACCTCGGCGATCACGGAGACCTTGTCGCCGCCGAGCGCCGCGTAGGCGTCAAGAGGTGCCGGGGCGCGCTCGGCGCGCTGCTTGAGCTCCTC
Organism: Microtetraspora sp. NBRC 13810; assembly: GCF_030268685.1. GTDB lineage: Bacteria > Actinomycetota > Actinomycetes > Streptosporangiales > Streptosporangiaceae > BSRQ01. Next base: position 65,801 of record NZ_BSRQ01000026.1, on the reverse strand, counting down.
CAGCGACACGGCCTTCTGCCGGTCGGCGAGGTCGGCCCGAACCCCGTCCAGGATCTCGTCGAGCACTGTCATGCCTTCTCCTCGCTGCGGAGCTCGGAGTCCGCGATGGCGAACACGTCAGCCCGATCAGTCCGCTCGCTCACCCGATCAGGGTCCCTCCGGTCGATTCTCTGACTGTGGCCTCGAACCCGCCTCGCACCGCGCGATCCCGCCCGGGCGACGCGTTCGGCCTTGACTGCCGATGGTATCGGCCTCGGTCCACTCGCCCCGCCATCGGGTGGACGGCGGCCGCGCCGTCACGGCGCGAGGAACGCCCCGAAGGGCAGGTTCCTGACTATCCAGTAAACGATGACGAGGGCCAGGAAGGCCCAGATATAGGCCGGGTGGGCGAGTCGCGTGCGTCTCGGCCTGCCCTGCCAGGCGCGCAGCGCCCAGCGGCCCCACCAGTACACCAGGAACGGGACCGTGGCCACCGCGAGCGGATTGAGGCCGAGCGCGGCCACGGGGTCGCCGTGCGCGAGGGCGTGGATGGTGCGCAGGGTGCCGCACCCCGGGCAGTAGAGCCCGGTGGCCCACAGGAACGGGCAGGTCGGGTAGTGGCCGGGCTGGTTGGGGTCGATCACGCCGACGACGGCGAACACAACGCCCGCCGCCGCGGCGGCACCGAGCGGCGCCAGGACGGCCGGCAGCCGCCCCCTGCCGCGCCTCTCGGTGCGCACCGTGTCAAGAGTCATCAGTAACCGTAGACGCCGCCGGTCGGGACGTCAGGCACCTGGGCGAAGATCCACGCCACGAACACCACGTAGGCGACGATGACCAGCACCTCCACGATGATGCCGATGATCAGCGTCCGCTTCCACCAGGTCTTGGCCTCCTCGGAGGCGGTGATGGCGCCCTGGTAGTCGCCTGCCGCCCACCGCGAGTTGACCTGCGACGACTTCACGATCGCCACGATGCCCAGGGGCAGGCAGCAGAAGATCGTGGTCAGGATCGCGGGCACAAGGTGGTTGTCCGGCGGCGGCGGCGGAGTGCCGTAGCCACCGGGCTGGCCGTAACCGCCGCCAGGAGGTCCATATCCCCCGCCGGGAGGGCCGCCGTAGCCGCCGCCGGACGGCGGGCCGTACCCGCCACCGGGAGGTGTTGCCCCGTATTCTCCCGGTCCGCCCGGCTGATTCCCGTAACTCATCAAAGACTCCTATGTGGAACGAGTTGCGGGGCGCAAGCCTAGCGAGGGGCGCAGGGTAGAACGCCTGATCGACGGCTTTGTGGACAAGTTGTAACCGAGCGTCAGCTTAACCGCGTCCTGCCTGGGCATCCAGCGGTTCCGGGGTCAGGTCCCCGTGCCGCGCTCGGGGGTGTCGGCGGTCGGGTCCGCGCCGCGGTCGATCGCGTCCCACAGGGCCCGGTCGCCGAGCGCCGGCGCGGGCACGTCGTCCGCCCGCCGGCCGGTCGCGCCGGGGCGCTCGTAGCGGTCGGACATGCCGCCCCAGCTTCCCGCGCGCACGGCCGCCGTCACCCCGGCGGCCAGCAGGATCAGCCCGCCCGCCGCCGCCGCGGCCGGCCAGAACCAGAGGGTGGCCACGACCGGCTGACCGGTGGCGGCCAGCGCGCTGTGCTCCCTGGCCGCGTCGGCGACCGCCTGGCCCGCCGTGCCGGACAGGGCGCCGGCCGCGACGCCCGAGCCGCAGAGCGCGAGCACGGCGGCCACCAGCCTGCGCCACGGCCCGCGCGCGGCCAGCACGGCCAGCGCGGCGGCCGCGGCGGCCAGGGCCAGCGGGGTCAGCGCGGCGGACAGCTCGCTCCCGGTCACCGGGACCGCGGCCGCGGCGCCGTGCCCGGCTCCGGCTCCGGTGAAGGTGACCCTCGCCCAGTCACGTCCGGCGGCGAGCAGCGTCAGCCCGGCGCCCACCGCGCAGGCGAGGATCCACAGCGCCTGTTCCCTGTGCATCAGCGCGCGCCGGCGACCGTGAGGACGCCCGCGTCGAAGCAGGTGCGGTCACCGGTGTGGCAGGCGGCGCCCACCTGGTCGACCCGGAGCAGGATCGTGTCGCCGTCGCAGTCGAGCGCGACCGACTTCACCCACTGGACGTTGCCCGAGGTGTCACCCTTGACCCAGTATTCGCCGCGGCTGCGCGACCAGTAGGTGGCCCGCCCGGTGGTGAGCGTGCGGTGCAGCGCCTCGTCGTCCATCCAGGCGAGCATGAGCACCTCGCCGGTGTCGTGCTGCTGGACGACGGCGGGCACCAGCCCGTCGGAGGTGCGCTTGAGCCTGGCGGCGACGGCTGGGTCGAGGGACATGCCTCAATTCTGCCCCACGGGGACCTCACGCCCCGCGCCGCCACGGTCAACGGCGCCCCATGCCCTGCCGGGGCCCCGTCAGGGCATGGGGCGCCGGTCAGGAGCGGGCGGCGGAGACCCAGGAGGCGTGCAGGTCGGCGTAGACGCCGGGGCGGGCGACCAGTTCGGCGTGCGGGCCGCGCTGCACGACGCGGCCCCGGTCGAAGACCAGGACCTCGTCGGCCGCCTCGGCGGTGGACAGCCGGTGGGCGATGGAGACGGCGGTGCGGCCCCGGGTGACGCCCTCCAGGGCGCGCGCCAGCCGTACCTCCGTCGCCGGGTCCACGGCGGAGGTGGCCTCGTCCAGGAGCAGCAGGTCGGGGTCGGCGAGGTAGGCGCGGGCGAGGGCGACGAGCTGGCGCTCCCCCGCGGAGAGGGACTCGCCGCGCTGGCCCACCTGGGTGGCGAGGCCCGCGGGCAGTCCCTCCAGCCAGTCGGCCAGGCCCAGCTCGGTGAGGCCGAGCAGGATCTCGTCGTCGGTGGCCGAGGGGCGGCCGAACCGGATGTTCTCGGCGAGGGTGCCCTCGAAGAGGAAGCCGTCCTGGGGGACCATCACGATGCGTTCGCGCAGCGAGGAGAACCTGACGTCGCGCAGGTCGTGGCCGTCGACGAGCACCCGTCCGGCCGTCGGGTCCATCAGCCGGGTGAGGAGCTTGGCGAAGGTCGTCTTGCCCGAGCCGGTCTCGCCGACGACGGCGATCCTGGACCGGGGCGGGATCTCCAGGTCGATCTCACGCAGCACCGGCTTGCCGCCCGGATAGGCGAACTCGACGCCCTCGAAGCGCACCGAGATGGGGCCGCGGGGCAGCTCCACGCCGGCCGGGCCCGGGTCGGCCACGTCGGCCGGGGTTTCGAGCACGCCGAGGATGCGGCGCCACCCGGCGATCGCGTTCTGGGCGTCGTTGAGCACCTCGGTGGCGACCTGGAGCGGCGAGACGAACAGCGTGATCAGGAAGAGGAAGGCCACCAGCTGGCCCTGGCTGATACCGCCGTCGAGGCCCAGGCGCACGCCGAGCAGCACCACTCCGGCGATCGCCAGCGCGGAGACCACCTCGGTGAGCGGGAAGACGGTGGCGACGATCTTCTGGGCGCGGGACTGCGCGGCGTAGTTGGCGCCGATCGCGGCGTCGATGCGCTCCGCCGTACGGTCCTCCACGCCGTAGGCCCGGATGACCTGCGCGCCCACGACCGACTCGCTCACCGCGCCGAGCATGTCGCCGGTGCGCTCGCGGACCTGCGTGTAGGCGCCGGACAGCCAGCGCTGGAAGCGCGGCAGCGCCACCATGAGCGGCAGGAAGCACGCCCACACCAGCATGGTGAGCTGCCAGGAGTAGACCAGCATGAGCACGCTGGCCACCACGAGCTGCCCGCCGGCCACGATGATCATCAGCCCGCCGAACTGCATGAACGTGCTGATCTGGTCCACGTCGCCGGTCACCCTGGAGACCATGGCGCCGCGCCGTTCGGTGTTCTGGGTGAGCACCGACAGGTCGTGCACGTGCCGGAAGCCCCGCACCCGCAGCGTGGCCAGGGACGCCTCGGTGGCCTTGTAGAGGCGCACGTTCATGAGGTAGCCGGCCAGGGCGGTGAGCAGCACCGCGACCGCGCAGATCGCCACGGCGCCGCGGATGTAGGCCAGGTCGGGGGTCGCGTTCCTGAGCCCGGTGTCGATGGTCTGCTGGACCGCGATCGGCACGATGATCTTGCCGACGGTGGCGACCACGGCCAGCGCCAGGGTGCCCGCGATGCCCCTGCGGAACTCCGGCGTCAGCGACAGCCCGCGTCGGACGGTGGCCAGCGCCGAACGTTCGACGGTCTGCAGCATGGTCACGCCGGGACCTCCTCGATGTCCTCGATGTCCTCGATGTCATCCGGCGAGACGCCCGCGGAACCCGCCTCCAGCACGGCCCGCTCGGCCTCCTCCCGCTCGTAGGCGGTCACCAGGTCACGGTAGCCCGCGCAGCGGCCGAGCAGCTCGTCGTGGCCGCCGCGGTCCACGATCCCGCCGTGCTCCATGTAGACGATCTCGTCGGCCAGCGCGATGGTGGCCATCCGGTAGGCGACGAGGACGACGGTCGCCGCCTCGGCGCTGTCCCGCAGGCCGTGCAGGATCCTGGCCTCGACCTGGGGGTCCACGCTGGAGGTGGCGTCGTCGAGTATGAGCAGCCGGGGGCGGCGGGCGATCGCCCGGGCCAGCGCGACCCGCTGGCGCTGGCCGCCGGACAGCGTGGTGCCGCGCTCGCCCACCTTGGTGTCCAGACCGGCGGGCAGCGCGCTGACGAAGCCGTCCGCCTGGGCCAGCCGCAGCGCCGCCCACACGTCCTCGTCGGGCAGGGGCAGGCCGAGGGTGATGTTGCCGCGCACGGTGTCGTCGAACAGGAAGGTCTGCTGCGGCACCAGCGCCATCGCGCGGCTGATCCCGCCGCGCGCCACGTCCCGCAGGTCCACCCCGTCCAGCCGTACGGCTCCCGCCGCCGGGTCGACCAGCCGGACCAGGGTCTGCACCAGCGTGGACTTGCCCGAGCCGGTGGGCCCGACCAGCGCGACCGTACGGCCGGGCGGAAGGTCGAAGCCGATGCCGCGCAGCACCGGCTCGCCGGCGGCGCCGTAGGAGTAGCTCACCCCGGACACCTCCAGCCGGGCCGGGCCCTCCGCGGCCGGTTCCGCGCTGCCGTACTCCATCGAGCCGGTGGCCTCCAGCACGCCCTGCACCCGTTCCCAGCCGACGACGCTGCGCGGCAGTTCGGCCAGCACCCAGCCGAGCGCCCTGATCGGGAAGGCGAGCAGCGTGAACAGGTAGGCGACCTGCACGAGGACGCCCGAGTCGATCGCGCCCTGTTCCAGGCGGACCGCGCCGACCACGAGGACGGCGAGGACGCCGAGGGTGGGCAGCGCCTCCAGGATCGGGTCGAACAGGCCGCGCACCCGGCCGACGGCGATGTTGGCGTCGCGCAGTTCGTGGGCCTTGGCCTGGAACCGCCGGGTCTCCTCCTCTTCGCGGCCGAGGGTCTTGACCACGAGCGCGCCGTCGAAGCTCTCGTGCGCGATCTCGCTGACCTCGGCCCGCAGTTGCTGCGCCCTGGTGGCCAGCGGGCTGAGCCTGCGCTGGTAGACCAGGTTGAGCACGGCGATCGCCGGGAAGATCAGGAAGCCGACCAGGGCCAGCACGGGGTCGGTGACGACCATGGCGACCGCGGCGGTGACCAGCATGACGACCACGCCGACGGCCATCGGCAGCGGCGCCAGCGGGGCCCAGGCGGCCTCGGCGTCCGCGTTGGCGTTGGACAGCAGCTGGCCGGTGGGGTGGCGGTGGTGCCAGGCGAGCGGGAGCCTGAGGTACTGCCTGGTGACTCCGCGTCGTGACCGCGCCTGCATGCGGAACTGGAGGACTCCGGCGAGGATGCGCCGCCCACCGACGCCGAGCGCCTTGAGCACCGCCACGCCGACGATCAGTAAGACGGCCGTGGCCGCCGCGCCGTCGGCGACGTCCCCGTCGGCGAAGGCGTCGAGCACCACGTGCTCGGTGGCCCAGCCCAGGGCCCAGGCCGAGGCGACCGTCATCAGCCCGTAGACCGCGCTGGCGAGCACCGCACCGGCGAACACCACGGGCTCGGTACGGATGGCCACGCCGAGCACCCGGAACCCCTTGCGCATGACTGCTGGGGTGACCTTGCTCGCCACTCGTGAAGGGTCCTTTCGCCACAGTCCGACAAGGAAACGACTTCAGATGGACTTTTCTGCCTATGTGACTATCACGCGGGCCATCTCCGTTATTCCCTTGAACGGTGGCTTGTTAGGATCCCCGGCGTGACCCTTGCCCGCGCGGAACGCGAAGCGATCTGCGACCTGTTCGACGCCCTCGGCCCCGACGCGCCGACCCTCTGCGCGGGCTGGAACGCCTATGACCTGCTCACCCACCTGGTGCTCAGGGAGCGCAGGCCGGACGCCACCCTGGGGGTCCTGCTGCCCGCGCTCGCCGGGCACACGGCCTCCGTCGAGCGTTCGCTCAGAGCCAAGCACGGTTTCGCCGGGCTGGTCCGGCTCGTCCGCTCGGGACCGGGTGGGATCTTCGGGCTGATCCCCGGCCTTGACTCCGCCGCCAACTCGGTGGAGTACTTCGTGCACCACGAGGACCTCAGGCGCGCCCAGCCGGGCTGGGAGCCCAGGACGCTGCCCACCGCCGTCCAGGACGCCCTGTGGCGGCGCCTGTCCGGCGTGGGACGGCTGATGCTGCGCAGGGCCCCGGCGGGCATGCTGCTGCGCGACGAGAGCGGCAGGGCGGCCCTGGCGGGCCCCAAGGACGGCCCCCGGGTCGAGGTGACCGGCCCACCGGCGGAGCTGCTGATGTTCTGCTTCGGCCGCCAGGCGCACGCCCGGGTGGAGCTCAGCGGCGACGAGACCGCCGTGGCCGCGCTGAGGAACGCCCGCTTCGGCGTCTGATCGGCCGCGCTGGCCCCGATCCCACTCCCTCTCGTCCCTCGGTGCGACTCAGGTCACATCCTTGTCCGCCGCCCGCCGCGGGCGGTTATCTTCGACGAGGACGGGCTTCGCGGAGTTCCGGGCGCAGCGCGGCGGCCGGAGAAAGGGAGGCTATGATCACCCATGTTCCCGAGAGCAAGCCGTCAGAACCGGGTATATACGCCAGGGATTGGACTGCAGGAGGCCCCCCATGCAGGTCAAGAAGGTTCTCACCTACGCAGCCGTGGCGTTCGTGGCCTTTTACTTGTTCACCAGGCCGGACGACGCCGCCGCGGCGGTGAACGGTGTGCTGGACGGGATCATGAACGGTGCGGATCAGCTTGCCACATTCTTCAGCGGTGTTCTGACCTGATACGGACGGCGGGAGACGCCTCGGGAGCGCCGACGGAGACGCTCCCGGAGTACCGCCCACTCTGACACCTCGGGTTCTGCCCGGCCCGTCGGCCGGGCAAGGTTCATGGCGCCGAGTCGTCGATGGTGCTTTCCCTGACGGCGGGAACGTGTTACGCAGGCAGGATGAAAGACCGCCACGATGTCAGCGAGGCCCAGCAGCTCGACCCGGCGTCCCGGCGTCTGCTGGAACGCGTCGAGATCGAGGGGATAGAGCTCGTCCGCTTCCTCTACGTCGATCACGGCGGTGTGGTCCGGGGAAAGGCGGCCGCGCGCGGCCGCCTCGCCGAGCGTCTCGGCACGGGCATCGGGCACACCGTGGCCATGATGGCCATGAACATGCTCGACCGCCTGCCCGCCGTACCCGGCATGGGCCCGGTGGGCGAGGTGCGCCTCGTGCCGGACCCGGCGACGTTCGTGCCGTTGCCGTACGCGCCGGGCGCCGCCGCGATGCTGGCCGACCTGCGCGACCTGGACGGCTCGCCGTGGGCCGCCTGCCCGCGGTCGTTCCTGCGTGACGCGGTCGCCGCGCTGGACGCCGAGGGTTACGCGCTGCTGGTCGCCTTCGAGCCGGAGTTCACCCTGGGCAGGCGGCTGCCCGGCGACCCGCTGGACCGGCTGGCGCCCGTCGACGACAGCGCCTGCTACGCCGCCACCGGCTTCGACACGGCCCACGACTACGCCATGCGGCTGCTGCGGGCCCTGGAGAGCCAGGGGCTGCGGGTCGAGCACTACCATCCTGAGCTGGGACACGGCCAGCAGGAGCTGTCGATCCGGCCCGCCGCCCCGTTGCGCGCCGCGGACAACCACGTGCTCTACCGGGAGACGGTCCGCGGAGTCGCCCTGCGGATGGCCATGTGGGCCTCGCTCGCCCCCAAGCCGGTGGCCGGCCAGCCTGGCAACGGCGCCCACCTGCACCTGTCGCTGTGGGACGCCGAGGGCGGGCGCAACCTCCTCGCGGGCGGGGACGGCGAGCTGTCCGACCTGGGCCGCCACTTCGTCGGCGGCCTGATCGCCCACCTGCCCGCCCTGGTGGCGCTCACCTGCGGCACGGTCAACAGCTTCCGCCGCCTGTCACCGCGCTCCTGGTCCAGCGCCTACGCCTGCTACGGGCCGGACAACCGGGAGGCCGCGGTCCGGATCTGCTCGCCGCTGAGCCCGGGGTCGGTCAACCTGGAGCTCAAGCCCTCCGACTCCTCGGCCAATCCCTACCTGTCGCTCGGCGCCGTGATCCACGCGGGTTTGGACGGCCTGCGCCGCCGGCTGGACCCGGGCGAGCCGGTGGACGTCGACCCCGACGACCTGTCCGAGACGGCCCGCGCGCGCCTGGGCGTCCACCGCCTGCCCGCCACCCTGGACGAGGCCCTGGACGCCCTCGAATCCGACGAGTTCCTCATGGAAGCCCTCGGCCCGCTGCGCCGCACGGCCTACCTGGCGGTGAAGCGCTCCGAGGCCGCGGCGTTCGCCGCCCAGGACGAGGCGTTCGAGCTGTTCCACCACTTCCGGGTGTTCTGACCCCGCTTGCCGTCACCTGGCGCCGGCGCGGTCGCCCAGTGACACGAGGACCTCGCGCAGCAGGTCGGCCAGCTCGCGCAGGGAGGTCTCCGGCACGCCCGACAGCAGGTCCGTGTGCGCCTCGGTGGTGGCGAGGACGAGCCGGGTGGCCTTCTCCACGCCGAGCGGGGTCAGGCGCACCCACGAGCTGCGCCCGTCGGCCGGGTCGGGCTCGCGCGCGACCAGCCCGGCGGCCTCCAGCCGTTGCAGGATGTTGCTGGTCCCTCCGGTGGTGAGCATGGAGAGCGAGGCGAGCGTGCTGGGTTTGAGCCGGTACGGCCGGCCGGCCCGGCGCAACGTCGCGAGGACGTCGAAGTCGGCGAAGGTGAGGCCGTGCTCGGCCAGCACCGCCTGGGTGACCGCCTCGATCCGCGCCTTGAGCATCCCGGTCCGCCTGACGACCTCCAGCTCGGTCGTGGCCACTTCGGGGAGCTCGGTCCGCCACCTCTCGATGATCTCGTCCACATGGTCGCGCTCGGTGCCCATGTCGTCGAGGATATCTCCGGCCGTCGGTAGCTTTTAGGAAAGCTTCCATAACATCCGCAGGTCCGGCCGCCCCGGACCTGCGGACGTGCGCCTGCTAGGCGGACCGGAACGCGGGCAGCACACCCTCGCCGAACCAGTAGGCCTCCTCCAGGTGGGGATAGCCGGACAGGACGAACTCCTCGACGCCCAGGGCGGCGTACTCCTCGATCCGCTCGGCCACCTGGGCGTGCGAGCCGACGAGCGCGGTGCCCGCGCCGCCGCGGACCAGGCCGACCCCGGCCCACAGGTTGGGGTGGATCTCCAGGTCCCGCACCGAGCCGCCGGGTGAGAAGGCGGCGTGCAGGTCGAGCATGCGCTGCTGGCCCACCGACTCGCTGCGGCCCAGCACCTCCCGGGCGCGGGCGACGTCGGCCGGGTCGAGCGCCTCCAGCAGCCGGGTCGCCTCGGCCCAGGCCGCCGCCTCGGTGTCCCGTGTGATCACGTGCAGCCGGATCCCGAACCGCAGCTCGCGGCCCTGCTCCTCGGCCAGCCCGCGCATCCAGGCGATCTTCCCGGCCACCTGGTCCGGCGGTTCCCCCCAGGTGAGGTAGACGTCCACATGCCTGGCCGCCACCGGGCCGGCCGCCTGGGACGAGCCGCCGAAGTAGATCTCCGGGCGCGGGTCCGGCGGGGCCGCCACCGTGGCGCCTTCCACCTGGTAGTGCTTGCCGTCGAAGTCGAACGGGGCGCCGCTCCACGCGCCGTGCACGACGGACAGGAACTCGTCGGTGCGGGCGTACCGTTCGTCGTGCGACAGGTGGTCGCCGAACCTGCGCTGCTCGGTGCCCTCGCCGCCGGTCACCACGTTGAGCAGCAGCCTGCCCCGGGAGAGCCGCTGGTAGGTGGCGGCCATCTGGGCGGCGAGCGTGGGCGACAGGAACCCGGGACGGAAGGCCACGAGGAACTTCAGCCGCTCGGTCTCCCTGGTCAGGGCCGCCGTGACCAGCCAGGCGTCCTCGCACCACGTGCCGGTCGGGGTCAGCACCGCCTCGAAGCCGAGTCGCTCGGCCGCGCGGGCGATCTGCGCCAGGTACTCGATGTCCGGTTCGCGGAACCCCGAGGCGCTGAACCGGTGCTCGCTCAGGCCGTGCCCGCGCCCCAGGCCGTGGCCGCCGCCCACGAGGAGACGGCTGTCGCCGGAGGTGGGCAGGAACCAGTGGAACCTCACGAGGCACTCTCCAGGGTGTCGTTGTACCGGCGGTCCACGATGTCGGCGATCCGCACCGTCCCGGGGATCAGCTTCGCCTGGCTGAACGCGTCGGCCACCTGCTGCTCGCGCGCGATGACCTGGTCGTCCAGCGGGAGGTCGGTGAACCCGCCGCGCCTGACGGCGGCGGCGACCACCGGCTCGGGCAGCCCGCTGAGCTCGGAGAACACCTTCGCCCACTCGTCCGGGTGGGAGTTGGCCCAGGTGTGGGCCTTGCGGATGCGGGAGACGTAGTCGCCGAGCGCCTCGGCCTTCGCCTTGTCGGCCAGCGCCTCCTGCCCGGTGATCTGGAACTCGAAGCCGTTGGCGTAGCCCTCGCCGTCCACCAGGATGCGCGCCTTGGCCTGGCTCTCCGCCTGTGCCGTGTAGGGGTCCCAGATCGCCCAGGCGTCGATCTTGCCGGAGGAGAACGCGGCCAGCGCGTCCGGCGGCTGGAGGTACTGGGGCTTGATGTCGGCGAAGGTCAGCCCCTCCTTGCTCAGCACCGCGAGCAGGTGGAAGTTGGCCGAGCTGCCCTTGGCCACCGCGATCGCCTTGCCGCGCAGGTCGGCGGGCGTCTTGATGGGCGATCCCGGCGGGACCACGATGGCCTGGCCGCCGAGTCCCTTCTCCGCCACGCCGACGATGGTGATCTTCGACTTGGCCGCCGCGGCGAACACCGGCGGCGCGTTGCCCACCGCGCCGAAGTCGAGCGAGCCCGCGTTGATCGCCTCCAGGATCGGCGGCCCGGAGGTGAACTGCGACCACGTCACCTTGTACGGCAGGCCGTCGAGCTGCCCGGCGGCCTTGAGCAGGGCCTGCAGCCCGGTGCCCTTCTGGTCGCCGATCCGCAGCGTCACCTTGCCCAGGTCGACCGAGCCGTCCGCCCTGACCGCCTCGGAGCCGCCCGTTTCGCCCCCGCAGGCGCTGACCGTCAGGATCAGGGCGGCGACCAGCGCGGTGATGCGACGCGATCTCATGTGGTTCCCTCCAGGGTGACCCCGAGCCGTTCGAGCAGGGTGGAACGTAGCGCCACGAGTTCGGGGTGGTCGCGGTGCCGCGGGCGGGGCAGGGTCACCTGCTCCTCGTGGGCGATGCGCCCGCCGTCCAGCACCAGGACGCGGTCGGCGAGCAGCAGCGCCTCGTCCACGTCGTGGGTGACCAGCAGGATTCCCGGGCCGTGCCGGGCCCACAGGTCGAGCACGAGCCGGTGGACGGCGATCCGGGTGAGCGCGTCCAGCGCGCTGAAAGGCTCGTCGAGCAGCAGCAGGTCCGGCTCGCGGACCAGCGCGCGGGCGAGGGAGGCCCGCTGCGCCTCGCCGCCGGACAGCGTCAGCGGCCAGGCGTCCGCGCGCTCGGTGAGCCCCACTTCGGCGAGCGCGGCGAGCGCGGCGGCCCGAGGGTCGGGCACTCCCCTGAGCCCGAGGGCGAGGTTGGCGATCACCCGCCGCCAGGGGATCAGCCGCGGCTCCTGGAAGGCGACCGCGACGGTGCCGTCCACGGTGACGCCTCCCCCGGCGTCGTCGTCGAGTCCGGCCAGCGCCCTGAGCAGGGTGGACTTGCCCGAGCCGCTGCGGCCGAGCATCGCCACGAACTCGCCTCGCGCGATGGTGAGATCGACCCCGTCGAGCACCGTCCTGCCGGCGAAGGCGCGGGTCAGCCCCTCGATCCGGGCCACCGGGGTCCGGGGAGGCGCGCCGGGTGGGGCTTCGGGCGGGTTCAGGATGTCAGGAAGCCGCGGCGCCACGTCAGCGCCCTCCTTTCCAGCAGCCGTACCAGGGCGTCGGTGATCAGGCCGAGGACGCAGTACACGACGAGGCCGACCACGATCACATCGGTGCGCAGGAACTCACGAGCGTCGTTGATCATGTATCCGAGGCCGGCGTCGGCGTTGATCTGCTCGGCCACGATGAGGGCGAGCCAGCCGATGCCCAGGCTCTGCCGCAGGCCGACGAGCGTCTGGGGCAGCGCGCCGGGCAGCACGATGTGCGCGATCAGCTCGGCCCTGGTCAGCCGCTGCACCTTGGCGACCTCGGCGAGCTTGCCGTCCACGCCCCTGATCCCGGCGAAGGTGTTCAGGTAGAGCGGGAAGGCGACGCCCAGCACCAGGATCGCGATCTTCGGCGTCTCGCCGATGCCGAACCACAGGATGAACAGCGGGATCAGGCCGAAGAGCGGGATCGCCCGCAGCATCTGCATGGGCGGATCCACGGCGTGCTCGCCGAACCGGGACAGGCCGGCGATCAGCGCCAGGCCGACCCCGGCCACCGCCCCGATGGTGAAGCCGATCGCGACCCGTTGGAGTGACACCAGCAGGGCGGTCTGCAACGTGCCGGCCTGGATCAGGTCGACCGCGGTGCCGACGAGGGTGGCGGGCGCCGCGAGCAGCCGGTCGGGAAGGATCCCCGCGCTGCTCGCGAGCTGCCAGACGACCAGGATGACCAGCGGGCTGACGAGGCGTTTCCAGGCTGTGCCCGGGATCTTGGGCCGCCGCCTCCGCGCGGCTGGGCCTCTCACCGCCAGGTCGAGGACGGGAGCGGACATACACGAACCTCATTCATGATTGACGAGGTGGGCACTGACGTCATCGTCGGCCAGATTACCTACAAAGTCAATCGGTTATGAGGGTTTATTGCCCCGTGGCCGCGGCGGTGGCGCACGGGGCGGTGGATCAGGTGTTGGCGGGCAGATCGGTGCCCGCGCCGCGGCGGCGCACGGCCACCAGGTCGTGCCGCGCGGCCGGCAGGGTCGCCTCCTCCACCCCCTCGACCACGAACCCGGCGTCGGCGATCATCTCCAGGTCCTCCGCGCCCGGCTGACCCTCGCTGGTCAGGTAGTCGCCGAGGAAGATCGAGTTGGCGAGGTGCAGGGCCAGCGGCTGCAGCCCGCGCAGGTGGATCTCCCTGCCACCGGCCAGCCGTACCTCGACGTCGGGGAAGACGAACCGGAACAGCGCCAGGATGCGCAGGCAGCGGTGCGGGGTGAGCTCCCACCGGCCGCCGAGCGGGGTGCCCTCGAACGGGATCAGGAAGTTCACCGGCACCGAGTCCGGGTCCAGCTCGCGCAGCGCGAACGCGACGTCGATCACGTCGTCGTCCGACTCCCCCATCCCGAAGATCGCGCCCGAGCACGGCGACAGGCCCGCCCCCTGGGCGTCCTTCAGGGTGGCGACCCGGTCGTCGAAGGTGTGCGTGGAGCAGATCTCCCGGTAGTGCTCCTCGCTGGTGTTCAGGTTGTGGTTGTAGGCGTCGGCGCCCGCCTCGCGCAGCCGCTCGGCCTGCCCCGGCTTCAGCAGGCCCAGGCAGACGCACACCTCCACGTCCGGCGTCGACTCCTTGATCGCGGCCACCGTGTCGGCCACCCGTGTGATGTCCCGGTCGCCCGGCCCGCGCCCGCTGGCCACCAGGCAGACCCGCTTGGCGCCCGCCTGCACCGCCCGCCCGGCGTCACGGGCGGCGTCCTGCGGGGTGATCCACGAGTACTTGAGGATCTCCGAGGTCGAGCCGAGCCGCTGGGAGCAGTAGGTGCAGTCCTCCGGGCACAGGCCGCTCTTCATGTTGACGAGGTGGTTCAGCTTCACCCGCAGGCCGAAGAAACGGCGCCGCACCCGCGAGGCCGCGGCCACCACGTCGAGGACGTCCTCGTCGGCGGTGCCGAGGAGCGCCGCGGCCTCCTCGCGGGTCGGGGTCTCCCCCCGCAGGGCCTTGCCGGTGAGCGAGGTGAGCAGATCCTGGACAGCGTTTTCGGTCATACCCTCGATCCTCCCCGCGCCGGCCCGCTCTCCAAAGGACCTATGCCGACAAGAGTGATCACTACATGTTGTAGGCGGGCACCAAGCGCGTCCGGCGAGGTCAGGCGGCCAGCGTGGCGTGCATCTCCCAGAGCAGGATCTCCGCGGGTCCGGTCGCGGTCACCCGCTGCCCGCCGGTCCCGGTGAACCGTACGGCGTCGCCCTCGGCCAGCGCGCCCGCGCCCTCCAGCTCGACCTGGCCCCTCGGCACGAACAGGTGCAGGAAGGGCGCCTCGGGAAGCTGCACGCTCTCCCCGGCGTCCAGCCTGGCCACGTGCAGCGCCGCGTACCTGTTCCTGATCCTGATGGCCGTCTCGCCCTCGTGCCTGGCCATGCCGGAGGCCACCGGGACCAGCCGGCCGCGCAGCAGCTCGTCGCCGATCTCCAGTTGCTCGTACCCCGGTGTGATCCCGGCCGTGTCCGGGACCACCCACATCTGGACGAAGTGCACCGGCTCGGTGTGCTGATCGCCGCCCTGGAGCCGCCAGGAGTCGTTCTTCTCCGAGTGCAGGATGCCGGTGCCCGCGCTCATCCGCTGGGCCAGTCCGGGATAGATCACGCCCGAGTGCCCCTCGGAGTCCTGGTGCACCAGCGAGCCGCGCAGCACCCAGGTGACGATCTCCATGTCCCGGTGGGGATGGGTCTCGAACCCGCTGCCCGGCTTGACGACGTCGTCGTTGTTGACGAGCAGCAGGCCGTGGTGGGTGTTGTCCCGGTCCTGGTGGTGGCCGAAGGAGAAGGAGTGCTTGGAGTCCAGCCAGCCGATCTTCGTGGCGAACCGGTCGGCGGCGCGGCGGACATCGACGGCGGGGTGTACGGCTGCGGCGGTCATGCCATCCTCCCTTGGTAGTTGAACTTTGAACTACATGACCGCGCCGTTTGTTCCCCCGCCGGAAGGGAGGAGGGGGCCGCCGTTTGTTCCCCCGCCGGGAGGGAGGGGGCCGCCGGTTTGTCCCCCCGCCGGAAGGGAGGGGGCCGCCGGTGGTCGCCCCTCTCCCGTGGCCGGCTGGGGTCAGCGGACGGGGTGGCCGGCGGTGCGGAGGGTGTGCTTGATGTCGTGGATCTTGAGCTGGCCGAAGTGCAGGACGCTCGCCGCCAGGACCGCGTCCGCGCCCGCCTCCACAGCCGGCGGGAAGTGGTCGAGGGCGCCGGCGCCACCGCTGGCGATGACCGGGACCGTGACCGCGGCGCGGACGGCGCGGATCATCTCCAGGTCGTAGCCGTCCCGGGTGCCGTCGCCGTCCATCGAGTTGAGCAGGATCTCGCCCACGCCCAGTTCCTCGCCCCTGCGCGCCCACTCCACCGCGTCGATGCCGGTGCCGCGCCGGCCGCCGTGCGTGGTGACCTCGAAGCCGCTCGGCGTGACCGGGCCGCCGACCACCCGACGGGCGTCCACCGACAGCACGACGCACTGGGCCCCGAACCGCTGGGACGCCTCGGTGAGCAGCTCGGGCCTGGCGATCGCGGCGGTGTTCAGCGACACCTTGTCCGCCCCGGCCCGCAGCAGCCGGTCCACGTCCTCCACCGCGCGCACCCCGCCGCCCACGGTGAGCGGGATGAACACCTGCTCGGCCGTGCGCCGGACCACGTCCATCATGGTCTCGCGCTCGCCGGAGGAGGCGGTGATGTCGAGGAAGGTCAGCTCGTCGGCGCCCTCCTCGTCGTAACGCCTGGCCAGTTCGACGGGGTCGCCCGCGTCCCGCAGGTTCTCGAAGTTGACGCCCTTCACGACCCGCCCGGCGTCCACGTCCAGGCAGGGGATGACTCGTACGGCGACGCTCACCGCGTCCCTCCTTCCCGCTGTCCGCGGCGCGCTCCGTACCGGGGCGTCCGCCGCGCGTCGCTGCGGCGCGTCACGCGCTCACCGCGGCGAGCGCCTCCTCCAGCGTGAACGCCTGCGCGTAGAGCGCCTTGCCCACGATGGCGCCCTCCACACCCGCCGGAACCAGGGTTTCGAGCGTGCGCAGATCCGCGAGCGAGGACACCCCGCCGCTGGCGATCACCGGCTTGTCGGTACGGGCGCAGACCTCACGCAGCAGCTCGACGTTGGGGCCGCGCAGCGTGCCGTCCTTGGTGACGTCGGTGACGACGTAACGCGGGCAGCCGTCGGCCTCCAGCCGGTCCAGCACCTCCCACAGGTCGCCGCCCTCCTTGGTCCAGCCGCGGGCGGCCAGCGTGGTGCCGCGGACGTCGAGGCCGACGGCGATCCGGTCGCCGTACTCCGCGATGATCTTCGCGCACCAGGCGGGGTCCTCCAGCGCGGCGGTGCCGATGTTCACCCGGCGGCAGCCGGTGGCCAGCGCCGCCTCCAGGCTCTCGTCGTCCCTGATCCCGCCGGACAGCTCGACCTGGACGTCGAGCGCGGCGACCACGGAGGCGAGCAGCTCCCGGTTGGAGCCGCGGCCGAACGCGGCGTCGAGGTCCACCAGGTGGATCCACTCGGCGCCCGCCTCCTGCCAGGTGAGCGCGGCCGACAGCGGGTCGCCGTAGGACGTCTCGGACCCGGCCTCGCCCTGGACCAGGCGCACGGCCTGGCCGTCGGCGACGTCCACGGCGGGCAGCAGCACCAGCGACATATGTTCACGACCTCCGGTCGAACACGACGGTGACGAACACCGGCAGCAACAACAACGACAACACCAGGACCCCGAGCCGCGCCGCCCAGCCGGACACCAGCAGCCAGGCGATGACCTGGACGATCAGGAAGAGCACGGCGACGACGCCGTTCTGCGCGCGATGGCGGCGGGCCAGCACACCGCCCTGTCTGGCGACCCGCACCGGGCGGGGCACCAGGGCGGCGAGCCGGGCGCGTAATCGCCTGCGGCGGGCGAGCCGCTCCTCGCGCTCGGCGCGGACGGCGGCCAGCCGAGCCTGCTCCGCCTCACGCTCGGCTCTGCGCCGGGCGCGCTCCTTGCTCACCGTCCCTCACCGCACTCTCGTCGCCGGCCGGTCACCGCTCACGTGATGGCCCGCACCCAGTTCTCCAGCAGCGCGGCGCCCGCGTCGCCGGACTTCTCCGGGTGGAACTGGGTGGCCATCAGCGGGCCGTTCTCCACCGCGGCGACGAACGGGACGCCGTGCTCGGACCAGGTCACCAGCGGGTCGGTGAACCCGGGACCGGCGGCCAGCTCCCACTTGCGCACGCCGTAGGAGTGCACGAAGTAGAACCGGGTGTCGGCGGAGAGCCCGGCGAAGAGCACCGACTCCTCCGGGGCGTTCAGCGTGTTCCACCCCATGTGCGGCAGGACGGGCGCGTCGAGACGCTCGACGGTGCCCGGCCACTCCCCGCAGCCCTGGGTGCGCACGCCGTGCTCCACACCCTCCTCGAACAGGATCTGCATGCCGACGCAGATGCCGAGGACGGGCCGCCCGCCGGCCAGGCGGCGGGCGATCAGCCGGTCGCCGTGCACGGCGGTGAGCCCGGCCATGCACGCGGCGAACGCGCCGACGCCCGGCACCACCAGGCCGTCCGCGTTCATCGCGGCGTCGTGGTCGGCCGTCACGGTCACCTCGGCGCCGACCCGGGCGAGCGCCCGCTCGGCCGAGCGCAGGTTTCCCGAGCCGTAGTCGAGGACGACGAGCTTCACCACCAGAGCACTCCCGCCGTGATCGCCAGCACCGCGCCTACGCCGACCAGCGCGGCGAAGACCTTGAGGCCCTGCTTGAACAGGGAGAAGACGCCGCCCGCCATGAACAGGCCGATGAAGACCATGGCACTGGCCGTCCAGTTGCTGCTCACAGCACGCCCTTGGTGCTGGGCACCCCGGTGGCCCGCGGGTCGAGCTCCGACGCCTCGCGCAGCGCCCTGGCCAGCGCCTTGAACTGCGCCTCGACGATGTGGTGCGCGTTGCGCCCGTAGGGCACGTGCACGTGCAGGCAGATCGCGGCCTGGGCGACGAAGGACTCCAGGATGTGCCGGGTCATCGTCGTGTCGTAGTCGGGCCCGATCATCGGGGCCATGCCCTCGGGCTCGGTGTGCACGAGGTACGGCCGGCCGGACAGGTCGACGGTGACCTGGGCCAGCGACTCGTCCAGCGGGCACGACGCACTACCGAACCGCCGGATGCCGGACTTGTCGCCCAGCGCGTCGCGGAACGCGGCGCCCAGCGCCAGCGAGGTGTCCTCGATCGTGTGGTGGGCGTCGATGTGCAGGTCGCCCTCGGTCTTCACGGTCAGGTCGAACAGGCCGTGTTTGCCGAGCTGGGCCAGCATGTGGTCGTAGAACCCGACACCGGTGGCGACGTCGACCCGGCCGGTGCCGTCGAGGCCGACCTCCACGAGTACCGACGTCTCCTTGGTCACGCGCTCGACGCGGCCGATCCTGCTCACAGCACTTCCTCCAGCGCGGCCCGGAAGGCCGCCATCTCCTCGGTGGTCCCGATGCTGACGCGCAGCCAGCCGGCCGGGCCTGTCTCACGGATCAGCACGCCCCGCCGCAGCAGACCCTCCCAGATCGCGTGCCGGTCGGGGAAGCACCCGAACAGCACGAAGTTGGCGTCGGAGTCGGCCACCCGCAGCCCCTGCGCGCGCAGCCAGCCGACCGTCGCGTCCCGCTCGGCGCGCAGCGCGTCGACCGTGCCGAGCAGCTCCGCCCGGTGCGCCAGCGCGACCCGCGCCGCCGCCTGGGTGAGCGTGGACAGGTGGTAGGGCAGCCGGACCAGCAGCAGCGCGTCGATCACCGCCGGGTGCGCGCCGAGGTAGCCCAGCCGGGTGCCCGCCATCGCGAACGCCTTGGACATCGTCCGGGTGACGATCAGCCTCGGGTGCGCGGGCAGCAGGGTTAGCGCCGACGGCGTGCCGGTGCGGGCGAACTCGAAGTAAGCCTCGTCCACCACCACCATGCCCGGCGCCGCGGCGACCACCCTGGCGATCACGTCGGGGGCGAGCGCGGTGCCGGTCGGGTTGTTCGGCGAGGTGAGGAAGACGATGTCGGGCCGGTGCTCCTCGATCGTGGCCACCGCCTTGTCCGGGTCGAGCCCGAAGTCCTCCTCGCGCGCCCCCTCGATCCACTCGGTGGCCGACCCCGCCGTGATGATCGGGTGCATGGAGTAGGACGGCTCGAAGCCCAGCGCCGAACGGCCGGGGCCGCCGAAGGCCTGCAGGATCTGCTGGAGCACCTCGTTGGACCCGTTGGCCGCCCAGACCCGCTCGGTGGTCAGGCCGTGGCCGAGGTAGGCGGCCAGGTCGGTGCGCAGCGCCACGGCGTCGCGGTCGGGGTAGCGGTTGAGCCCGGCCGCGCTCTGCCGTACGGCCTCGGCGAGGTCGGCCACCAGGGACGGCGAGGGCGGGTAGGGGTTCTCGTTGGTGTTGAGCCGGACCGGCACGTCGATCTGGGGCGCGCCGTAGGGGACGCGCCCGCGCAGGTCGGGGCGGAGCGGCAGGTCGGCGAGCGAGAACGCGCCGGCGGCTTCCTTCGTCACTGCGGGATCTCCCAGTCGAACCTCGAACGGACGGCCGCGCCGTGCGCGGGCAGGTCCTCGGCGTCGGCCAGCGTGCACACGAACGGCGCGGCCTCGGCGAGCGCCTCCTTCGTGTATTCGACGACGTGGATGCCGCGCAGGAACGTCTGCACCGACAGCCCGGAGGAGTGGCAGGCGCAGCCGCCGGTGGGCAGCACGTGGTTGGAGCCGGCGAGGTAGTCGCCGAGCGAGACCGGCGAGTAGGGACCGACGAAGACGGCCCCGGCGTTGCGCACCCGGGCGGCGACCTCCGCGGCGTCGGCGGTCTGGATCTCCAGGTGCTCGGCGGCGTAGGCGTCGACGACCTTGATGCCGTCGTCGATGCCGGCGACGAGCACGATGCCGGACTGCCGGCCGCCGAGTGCCTCCGCGACGCGCTCGGCGTGGCGGGTGGCGGCGACCTGGCCGGGCAGCTCCTTCTCGACGGCCTCGGCCAGCTCGGGCGAGTCGGTGACCAGCACGGCGGCGGCGATCACGTCGTGCTCGGCCTGGCTGATCAGGTCGGCGGCGACGTGCACCGGGTCGGCGGTGCGGTCGGCGAGGATCGCGATCTCGGTGGGACCGGCCTCGGAGTCGATGCCGATGCGCCCCTTGAGCAGCCGCTTGGCCGCGGCGACCCAGATGTTGCCCGGTCCGGTGACCATGGCCGCCGGGGCGCACTCCTCCGTGCCGTAGGCGAACATCGCCACGGCCTGGGCGCCGCCGACGGCGTAGACCTCGTCGACGCCGAGCAGCGCGCACGCGGCGAGGATGGTCGGGTGCGGCAGGCCGCCGAACTCCGCCTGCGCCGGGCTGGTCACGGCCAGCGAGGACACGCCCGCCTCCTGGGCGGGCACGACGTTCATCACCACGCTGGAGGGGTAGACGGCCCGGCCGCCCGGCACGTAGAGGCCGACCCGCTCGACCGGCACCCAGCGCTCGGTCACGGTGCCGCCGGGGACCACTCTGGTCGTGGTGTCGGTGCGGCGCTGGTCGCGGTGGACGAGCCTGGCGCGGCGGATGGACTCCTCCAGCGCGGCCCGAACCCGCGGGTCGAGCTCGTCGAGGGCGCGGGCCACGGCCTCGCCGGGGACGCGGGTGGTGGAGATCTCCACGCCGTCGAAGCGGGCGGTCAGCTCCCGCAGCGCCGTCACGCCGCGATGGCGCACGTCCTCGCAGATGGGCCGCACCTTCTCCAGGGCGGCCTCGACGTCGAGGTCGGCTCGGGGCATGACGTCGCGGAGGTCCTCGGGCAGGCCCTCCCGCAGATCGATACGGGAAATCACCCCACCAGTCTACGGAGACCGGCCACCGGAACCCGCTTCGTCCACCATCTGGACGGTACGGGTTTTTCCAAGCCCACCGTTTTCCAAGCCCAGCGCCTTTACATTGTAGATTCTTGGCATTGGTCTAGGCTGCCGGGTTGTGAGCAGGACGAAGGGCAGAGGCGGGCAGGGCACGCCCGCGACCCTGGCACTGGGCAAGGCCGAGATGGGCTTCACGCTCCATCCCTACGACCACGATCCGGGCGCCCAGGCGTACGGGGAGGAGGCCGCCGACGCGCTCGGCGTGCCGTACGAGCGGATCTTCAAGACGCTGGTGGCCGAGGTGGAGGGCGGGCTCGCCGTCGCCGTCGTGCCGGTGGCCGGGAAGCTGGACCTCAAGGCGTTCGCCGGGGCGCTCGGCGGGAAGCGGGCCGCGATGGCCGACGCCGCCAAGGTGGAGCGGGTCACCGGTTACGTGGTCGGCGGGATCAGCCCGCTGGGACAGCGCAGACGGCTGCCCACGGTGGTGGACTCCTCGGCCCTCGGCTTCGAGACGATCTACTTCTCCGCCGGGCGCAGGGGTCTGCAGATCGAGACCTCGCCCGCCCACCTGGTCGAGCTCACCCAGGCCGTGACCGCGGCCATCGCGAAGATCTGACCCGAGGACCGACATGACCGACCTGTGCGACCTGACCGCGGTGGAGATGGCCGCGCTGCTGCGCGCGCGCGACGTGCGCGCGGTGGAGCTGACCGAGGCGCACCTGCGCCGGATCGAGCAGGTCAACGGCCGGGTCAACGCGATCGTCACGCTCGTCGCCGACCGGGCGCTCGCGGAGGCCGCGGCGGCCGACGCCGACCTCGCCGCCGGCCGCCCGCGCGGCCCGCTGCACGGGCTGCCGGTGGCGCACAAGGATTTGGTGGACACCGCGGGCGTGCGCACCACGTACGGCTCGCCGCTGTTCGCCCGGCACGTGCCCGCGCAGGACGCGCTGATCGTCCAGCGGATGCGGGCCGCCGGCGCGATCACCCTGGGCAAGACGAACACGCCGGAGTTCGGCACCGGGTCGCACACCGTCAACGAGGTGTTCGGCGTGACCCGCAACCCCTACGACACCACGCGCAGCGCGGGCGGCAGCAGCGGCGGCGCGGCGGCGGCCCTGGCCACCGGCATGGTGGCGCTGGCCGACGGCTCGGACATGGGCGGCTCGCTGCGCAACCCGGCGTCCTTCTGCAACGTGGCGGGACTGCGGCCGACGCCCGGCCTGGTGCCCTCCCCCAGCCCCACGGCCGCCTGGTACACGCTGTCGGTGTCCGGGCCGATGGCCCGCACGGTGGGCGACCTGGCGCTGCTGCTGAGCGTGATCGCCGGCTTCGACCGGGCCAGCCCGCTGTCCCTGCCCGGGGACGGCTCGCGGTTCGCCGGACCGCTCGGGCCGCCGGAGACCGGGTCACTGGAGACCGGGTCACTGGAGACCGGGCCGCCGGAGACCGGCGCCGGTCTGGCCGGGCTGCGCGTGGCCTACAGTCCCGACCTCGGCGGCCTGCCGGTGGACCCGGACGTGGCGGCGGTGACCGCCGCCGCGCCCGCGGTGTTCGAGAGCCTCGGCGCCCGGGTCGAGCGGGTGGACCTGGACCTGTCCGACGCCGAGGACGCCTTCCGCGTCTACCGGGCCTGGCACTACGCGCTCTCCTTCGGCGACCTGCCGCAGGACCGCCTCGGCGGCAACGTCCGGTGGAACGTCGCGCGGGGCCTGGAGGTCACCGGCGCCGACCTGGCCCGCGCCGAGCGCCTGCGCAGCGGCCTCTACCAGCGGATGGACGCCTTCTGGCGGGAGTACGACCTGCTCCTCGCCCCGGTGAGCCAGGTGCCGCCCTTCCCCGCCGAGGACCCCTACGTGACCTCGGTGGCGGGCGTGCCGATGCCGGACTACCTCGCCTGGATGCGCTCGGCCTACTGGGTGAGCGTGCTGCACGCGCCGGCCGCGTCGGTGCCCTGCGGCTTCACCCCGGCGGGGCTGCCGGTGGGCGTGCAGCTCGTCGGGCCGCCGTTCGAGGACCTCGCCGTGCTGCGGGCGGCCGCCGCCTTCGAGGCCGCGACCGGCCACGGGTCCCGCCGCCCGCCGTTGTAGGTCAGTCCTCCGGGTCCGCGGGCGTCTCGGCCCGGCGCGGCGGGTCGCGGTAGACGTTGACGCCCATCAGCACGCCGAAGGCCGCCACGGCGAGCAGCGGCCAGGTGGTCACCACGCCGGTCGCGGTGAGTCTCAGCGCTCCGGGGACCACGGCGGCGGTGGCGCCCGAGGCGGACACCGCGGCGGTGCCGAAGCTGACCGCGCCGCCGGTCCACCGGGCCAGCCAGGCGGCCAGGATGCTCCCGCCGGTCAGGCCGAGCAGGATGAGCAGCCGCTGTCGGCCGAGCACGTAGGCGAGCACGCCGCAGACCAGCCCGGCCACCCCGGTGATCACGGCGAACCAGCCGTCGGCGGCGATCAGCGCCTGCGTCGAGGGGTCGGCGAGCTGCGCGCCCTCCGGGGTGCTGACGTAGGGGGCGCGGGGCGCGACGAGCGACCAGATCAGCCCGGCCAGGACGCCGAGCACTGCGAGGGTCAGCACGGTCACGGCCACGTCGCGCAACTGCCGCAATGAAACTCCCCTCACCGTTTTATGCGGACGTGTCCGATGTTACAGAAGGCGGACGGCCGGTACCGGTACCGCTGCGGCGCGGCCGGTTAGGCTTGTGGCCCGTGAAGGAAGAAGAGGTCTGGCTGATCGAACCCTCGGGCCCGCTGCGCGGCGACGTCGAGGTGCGGGGGTCCAAGAACGGCGTGTCCAAGCACATGGTCGCGGCCATGCTCGGCACCGGGGAGAGCACCATCCACAACGCCCCGGAGGTGGGCGAGGTCGAGATCACCGCGGCGATGCTGCGGGCGCTCGGCATCAACGTGGAGATCACCCAGCGGGAGATCACCATCGCCCGCGGCCCGGTGATCCAGCCGCAGGTGCCCGCCGCGTTCACCGGCCTGAACCGCATCCCGATCCTGATGCTCGGGCCGCTGCTGCACGTCGCCGGGGAGGCGTTCGTGCCGCTGGTGGGCGGCGACCCGATCGGGCGGCGTCCGGTGAACTTCCACGTCGAGGCGCTGCGCTCGATGGGCGCCGAGATCACGGTGGGCGACGACGGCATCACGGCGAAGGCGACCCGGCTGCGCGGCGCGCGGATCGAGCTGCCCTATCCGAGCGTCGGCGCGACCGAGACGGTGCTCATGTCGGCCGTGCTCGCCGAGGGCAAGACCGTGCTCAAGGGCGCGGCGATGGAGCCCGAGGTGGTGGAGCTCGCGCTGTTCCTGCAGCGGATGGGCGCCCGCATCGAGCTGAGCCCGGACCGGCGGATCGTGATCGAGGGCGTCGAGTCGCTGCGCGGCGCGTCCACCTGGCTGGCCGGGGACCGCATCGAGGCGTTCTCCTACCTCGCCGCCGGTCTGATCACCGGCGGCCAGGTCAGGGTGCACGGCTGCCCGCAGGACCGGCTGGTCACCGCGATCACCACGCTGGCCAGGATGGGCGCGCAGGTGGACATCACCGACGACTGGCTGTCCGCGTCCGCGCCGAACGGGCTGCGCCAGGCGGCCGTGCAGACCGACACCCATCCCGGGTTCATGACCGACTGGCAGACGCCGCTGATGGTGCTGTTCACGCAGAGCCAGGGCATGTCGGTGCTGCACGAGACCGTGTTCGAGAACCGGCTGGTCTACGTGCCGGCGTTGCAGAAGATGGGCTGCGAGATCGAGGTCTTCGACGTGTGCCTCGGCGGCCCGGCCTGCCGCTTCCACGACACGAACGCCAAGCACTCGGCGGTCGTGCGGGGCGTGTCGAAGCTGCGCGGCGCCGACGTGACGCTGCCCGACATCCGGGCGGGCTTCTCGGCGGTGCTCGCCGCCGCGACCGCGGAGGGCACCTCCACGCTGCGTGGCGTGCACCACATCGAGCGCGGTTACCACCGGCCGTTCGAGCAGTTCGCCTCGCTCGGGTTGAAGATCAGCAGAGAAATGGCCGTGGCCGGGTAAAAGGAGGGCAGCCGGGCGTTTGGAAGTGATCGCCCGGTTGCATTTTCCTTCTCGTGACATCCCGGAGATTCCCGCTCGGCACCCGCTCGGACGGGTCGCCAGGCGGGGGGCGGGCCGTGCGGCGCGGCGTGGGCCCGCTCGCCGGTCTCGGGGCGGCCGGAGTGGCCGGCGGAGTGCTGGCCGCGGCGATCCTGCTGCCCGTCGTCGGCGGCGCCGGGATCACGGTCAACAACGTGACGAAGACGTTCACCGACCTGCCGAGCCCGCCGCGCGAGGACCCGCTCCCCCAGGTCACCAGGCTGCTCGACCGGTACGGCAGGCAGTTCGCGCAGTTCTACTTCCAGAACCGGACGGCGGTGCCGCTGGCCGAGGTCGCCCCCGTGATGCGCCAGGCGGTGGTGGCGATCGAGGACGCCCGTTTCTACGAGCACGCCGGCCTGGACGTCAAGGGCACGCTGCGCGCGCTCATCACCAACACCCAGGCCGGCGGCATCCGCCAGGGCGGCTCGTCGCTGACCCAGCAGCTCGTGAAGAACATGCTGGTGGAGGGCGCCGAGTCGGAGGCGGAGCGGGACAGGGCCCGCGCGCCCAACCTGCAGCGCAAGATCACCGAGCTGCGTTACGCGCTGGCCCTGGAGAAGAAGTACACCAAGGACCAGATCCTGGAGCGGTATCTCAACATCAACTACTTCGGCGCGGGCGCGTTCGGGGTGGAGGCGGCTGCCCGGCGGTTCTTCTCCACCTCGGCCAGCAGGCTGACGCTCACCCAGGCGGCCACCCTGGCGGGCGCGGTCCGCACGCCGTACGCGACCGACCCGGCGCTCGGCGAGCAGCGCAGGCGGCGGCTGAAGGAGCGGCGGGACCTGGTGCTGGACCGGATGGCCCGGGTCGGAAACATCACCGCGGCGCAGGCGGCGGAGGCCAAGCGGGCGCCGCTCGGCATCAGGATGCGCGCCGAACCCGGCGGCTGCTACGAGAGCAAGACGCCCTTCTTCTGCCTGTACGTACAGAAGGAGCTGCTGGCCAACCCGGTCTTCGGGCACACCAGGGCCGAGCGGGAGCGCCGGCTGACCCGGGGCGGGCTGGTGCTGAAGACCACGCTGGACCCGGTCGCGCAGCGGGCCGCCGAGCAGGCGATCGCCGCCCGGGTGAACCCGGAGGACCCGCAGGTGGCCGCGGAGGCCATGGTGGAGCCGGGCACCGGCAAGATCAGGGCGCTGGCGGCGAGCAAGCGGTACGGGCGCAACCCGAAGAACAAGAAGGACGGCCCGAAGACCACGTACAACCTGCCTGCCGACAGCGCGCACGGGGGCGGTCTCGGCTTCCAGGCCGGCTCGACGTTCAAGGTGTTCACGCTGGCCACGGCGTTGAGCGAGGGGTGGCGTTTCGACCAGGGTTTCGACACCCCGGGTAGTTTCGTGCCCTCCCAGGGGTACCGGAACTGCCGCGGCCAGCGGGTCAACGACCCGGGCACGGTGATCCACAACGCCAGCGGCGAGGGCACCGGCGGCCCGCACAGCATCTCCACCGGCACCTGGCGGTCGGTGAACATCTTCTACATGATGCTGGAGCAGCGGGTCGGCCTGTGCGACGTGGTCAACACCGCGCGCAAGCTGGGCGTCACCCGCGCCGACGGCGCGGAGCTGCGCGAGGTGCCGACGTTCACGCTCGGCGTCAACGAGATGGACCCGCTGACCGTGGCGTCGGCGTTCGCCGCGTTCGGGGCCAGGGGACGGTACTGCCGGCCGATGGCGATCACCGAGATCGTCGACCAGGACGGCCGGGCGACCGCGGTGCCGCCGAGCTGCTCGCGGGCGCTGGAGCCGGAGGTCGCCGACGCGGTCAACCACGTGCTGGAGGGCGTCTTCACCGAGGGCACCATGCGCGGCAACTCCATCGGGCGGGACGCGGCCGGCAAGACGGGCACGAACAACGGCTACACGTCGGCGTGGTTCGCCGGGTACACGCCCGACCTGGCCGCCGCGGTGAGCGTCGGCGACATCCGCGGTTCCTACCGGTACCCGCTGCGCGGCGTGGTGATCGGCGGCGACTACTACGGGTCGGTGCAGGGCGCCTCGCTGCCCGGCCCGATCTGGGTCGCCTCGATGACCGCCGCCCTGCGGGACACGCCGGCGACCCTGTTCACCGCGCCCGACATGAACCGCTTCGGCGGCGGCTTCACCCCCGGCCTGAAGGAGGCCGAGGAGGAGCGCGGCGAAGGCGAGGGCCGCGACCGGCGCAGAGGGGAGCGCGATGACCGGTTCGGGCGGTACGAGCGGGAGCGTGAGGAGTTCCGGGGCCGGCTCAACCGGTGGGAGCGGCGGTGGCGGCGCGAGGTGGCGGACCTGTTCGAGGCCCGGCAGCAGGGGTACCCGCGCGAGGGGTATCCGCGTGGCGTCGTGCCGCTCCCCGGCGACCTCTTCGGCCGCTGAGTCCCCGCGGGCCCTCGTCCTCAGGCCCCGGCGGGCACCGGCTCGTCGCCGGACGTCCAGGCCAGCAGGGTGGCGAGCGGCCAGGTGTTGACCACGCGGCCGGCGTCGATGCCGCAGCGGGCGGCCCGCTCGCAGCCGAAGCGCTGCCAGTCGAGCTGTCCGGGGGCGTGCGCGTCGGAGTCGATCGCGAACACGCAGCCCATCTCGTAGGCCAGCCGCATCAGCCGCTTGGGCGGGTCGAGCCGGTCCGGCCGGGAGTTGATCTCGACGGCGACGCCGAACCTGCGGCACGCCTCGAACACCAGCTCGGCGTCGAACTCCGACTCCGGGCGCGGCCCGCCGCGCCGGGTGCCGCCCTTCACGATCCGCCCGGTGCAGTGCCCGAGCACGTCGACGTGCGGGCTGGCGATGGCGGTCACCATCCGCCTGGTCATCTCGTGGCGGTTCATCCGCAGTTTGGAGTGCACGCTGGCGACCACGACGTCGAGCCGGGCGAGCAGTTCCTCCTCCTGGTCGAGGGTGCCGTCGGCATTGATGTCCACCTCGATGCCGGTCAGGATCCGGAACGGCGCCAGTTTCTCGTTGAGCGCCTCGACCCGGTCGAGCTGGCGGCGGAGCCGGGCGGGCGACAACCCGTTGGCCACGGTCAGCCGGGGCGAGTGGTCGGTCAGCGCGAGGTACCCGTGGCCGAGGGACCTCGCGGTCGCGGCCATCTCCTCGATCGGGGACCCGCCGTCGGACCAGTCGGAGTGGGCGTGCAGGTCGCCCCGCAGGGCGGCGCGCAGCGACGCGGTCTCCTCGTCCAGGTCGCTGCCCTCCGTGGCACGCAGCCTGCGCAGGTAGGTCGGCACGTCGCCGTCCAGCGACTCGGTGACGACCAGGGCGGTGACCTTGCCGATGCCGGGCAGACCGGCGAGCCCGCCCCCCTGCGCCAGCCGGGCCAGCTCGTCGCCGGGCAGCCCGGCCACCACGGAGGCCGCGCGGCGGAAGGCCCGCACCCGGTAGGCGGGCTCCCCCGCCCGCTCCAGCAGGAACGCGATGTCGTTCAACGCCTCGACCGGATCCATGCCGCAAACGTACTCCAGCCCCGCGGCCGGACCGGCGAGCGGTCAGGCGCCGGCGAGCGGTCAGGCGGGGTCGCGCGGCGGGAAGCTGCTCCGGGGCAGGGAGCGGTCAGGCGGGGGTCGCCGCGGTGGGGAGCTGCTCCGGGGCGGGGAGGCGGCGCAGCGCGCGGACGCCGGCGGCCAGCAGGGCCGGGGCGGTCAGGGCCAGTGCCACCGCCCCGGCGGTTTCGACGACGAGGTAGGGCATGACGAAGGGGACGCTCGCCCAGTAGGCGGCCAGCAGGGGGAGCCACGCGCCCAGCGTCGGTACGGCCAGCGCGAAGAGCGCGAGCGGCACCTGCGGCCCGCTCCAGGCCGCCGCCCACCGCGCGTACCGCCCTCGCTTCCCCGGGCCGGGCTCCGCCGCCCGCCGGGTGACGGTCAGCCAGGTCAGGCCGCCGATCAGCAGGGCGAAGCTGTACACCTCGTACACGGAGCCGAGGCTGGGCAGGAGGCCGTGCAGGGCGAGCAGCGCGGCGCCGGCCGGCGGGACGGCGAGCCAGCGGTGGCCGGGGTGCGGGGCGTCGCGGTGGAAGCCGGTGGCCAGCGCGACGGCGGGCACGACCATCAGGGCCGTCCACGACGCCCAGATGACCGCTTCCGAGCCGCTGAGCAGGGCGGTCAGGCGCTCGGCGTCGAGGGACGCGAGGACCTGTGCCGCGGCCACCGCGAGCACCAGGACTCGGGCGGGCCGCGCGAAACCGGCGATCAGCAGGATGAAGGCCGCGGTCCAGCCCAGGGTCAGCAGGACGTCCGGCCAGGTCAGGGTCCAGACCGGTGAGCCGCTCCGGCCGGGAAGGAGGGCGCGGGCGGCGCCGTGCAGGGAGATCGCCACCTGGGCGGCCACGCCGAGCAGCGCGACGAGGCGGACCGTCTCGCCCCGGGCGAGGGAGCGGGCGGGCGCGCCCGTGCCGCCCAGGCGCACCCGAACGGCCAGCCCGGCGATACCGCGCGCCTCGGACCAGCGCGGACGGCCGAGGCCCTCCTCCTCGGTGCCGGTCATGCCCTCCAGGTAGGTGGCGACCATCTCTTCCTCGCGCCGCGCGCGGTAGCCCGCGGGAAGCATCCGCAGCAGGAAGCGGTAGCGCTCCTCCAGCAACGTCCTCATGCGATCCTCTCCCCTCGCGGCCGGCGTCTCATGCCGTCGCCGGTCGTGTCCTGCGGGCGCGCAGCCGCTCGGTGGCGGCCCTGACGTTCGCCTCCAGCCGGCGGGCCTCGGCGGCCAGCGCCTCGGCCCCCGGGTCGGTCAGCCGGTAGTAGCGCCGCAGGCGGCCCTGCTGCACCTCTTCCCGGTCAAGCTCGACCAGCCCTTCGCCGGCGAGCCGGTCGAGCACGCCGTACAGGGTGCCGACGGGCATGCTCACCCGGCCGTCCGACAGGCGCTCGACCTCGCTCACGATCCCGTATCCGTGCCGTGCCTCGCCCGCGAGCGCGGTGAGCACCAGAAAGGCGGGCTCGGTCATTCCTCGTGCGACCACCCCTCCAATATATCGTGAGCCGAGATATCTTGCGAGAGATGGCATGCGGGACGAAGAAGGGGCGGCCGGGTGGACCGGCCGCCCCTCCCGGGTGGTGTCAGGCGCCCAGGCAGGCCGGGCCGAGAAGCTGCTTGAGGTCGCCCATCAGGGCGGGGGACGGGGTGACGCGGAGCCGGTCGTCCAGGCGCATGACCGTGGTCCGCGGGCCGTTGTGCACCTGGAGGTGGATCTCGGTGGTGCCGGGGTGCGTGGTCAGCACCTCCTTGAGACGGCCCACGACGGGCGGCGTGCACCGGTTGAGCGGCAGGCTGACCAGCAACGGGCCACCCGACTCCTGGGTGAGGTCGGGGGCGGTGACCTCCATCGCGATGATCTTCGCGACGTCCTCCCGCTTGTCGACGCGGCCCTTGACGAAGACGATCGCGTCCTCGGCGAGCACGGTGGAGCAGAGCTGGTAGGCCGAGGGGAAGATCATCACCTCGGTGGCGCCCTCCAGGTCCTCCAGCGTGGTCAGCACCCAGGTGTCGCCCTTCTTGGTGACCTTGCGCTGCAGGCCGGTGAGGATGCCGCCCACGGTGACGATCTGCCCGTCCGGGCGGGTCTCGTCCTGGAGCGCGGCCACCGAGCAGTCGGCCCCCTGGCTCAGGATGTGCTCGACCCCGAACAGCGGATGGTCGGAGACGTAGAGCCCGAGCATCTCCCGCTCGAAGGTGAGCAGCGTCGTCTTGTCCCACTCCCCCGGCGGGATCTGCACGTCGAAGGTCTGGTCCTCGGCCCCCTCGACCGCGCCGAACAGCGAGTCCTGGCCGATCGCCTCGTTCTTCTTGATGTCGATGATCGCGTCCACCGCCTGCTCGTGCACCATCACCAGGCCCTTGCGGACATGGCCGAAGGAGTCGAAGGCGCCCGACTTGATCAGCGACTCGATGACCCTCTTGTTGCACACGATCGCCGGGACCTTGCGCAGGAAGTCCTTGAAGTCGCCGAACCGGCCCTTCTCCTTGCGGGCCGCGATGACGCCGTCCACGACGTTGCCGCCGACGTTGCGGATGGCGGACAGGCCGAAGCGGATGTCGGTGCCGCGCGGGGTGAAGTCGAAGTCGGAGTCGTTGACGTCCGGCGGGAGCACCTTGATGCCCATCCGGCGGCACTCGTTGAGGTAGAGCGCCGACTTGTCCTTGTCGTCCTTCACCGAGGTGAGCAGGGCCGCCATGTACTCGGCCGGGTAGTTGGCCTTGAGGTAGGCGGTCCAGTAGGAGACCAGGCCGTAGGCGGCGCTGTGCGCCTTGTTGAACGCGTAGTCGGAGAAGGGGAGCAGGATGTCCCACAGCGTCTTGATCGCCGCGCCGGAGTATCCGTTGTCCTTCATGCCCTTCTCGAAGGACTCGAACTGCTTGTCCAGCTCGGACTTCTTCTTCTTGCCCATCGCGCGGCGGAGCAGGTCCGCTTTGCCGAGCGAGAACCCGGCGACCTTCTGGGCGATGGCCATGACCTGCTCCTGATAGACGATCAGGCCGTAGGTGGTGCCGAGGATCTCGGCCAGCGACTCCTCGAACTCGGGGTGGATCGGCTCGATCTTCTGCTGGCCGTTCTTGCGCAGCGCGTAGTTGGTGTGCGAGTTGGCGCCCATCGGGCCGGGGCGGTAGAGCGCGCCCACGGCGGAGATGTCCTCGAAGTTGTCCGGCTTCATCAACCGCAGCAGCGACCGCATGCCGCCGCCGTCCAGCTGGAACACGCCCAGGGTGTCGCCGCGGCCGAGCAGCTCGTAGGTCTTGCGGTCGTCCAGCGGGAGCTTGAGGAGGTCGATCATCTCCCCGGTGTTGCCCTGGATCATCTTGAGGCAGTCGTCGATGATCGTGAGGTTCCGCAGGCCGAGGAAGTCCATCTTCAGCAGGCCGAGCGTCTCACACGTCGGATAGTCGAACTGCGTGATGATGACGCCGTCGGAGTCGCGGCGCATGATGGGGATGTTGTCGGTGAGCGGCTCGGCGGACAGGATGACGCCGGCCGCGTGCACGCCGGTCTGCCGGATCAGGCCCTCCAGGCCCCTGCCGAGGTCCACCGCCGCCTTGACGTCGACGTCCTCCTCGTACAGCTTGCGCAGCTCGCCCGCCTCGTTGTAGCGCGGGTGCTCGCTGTCGAAGATCCCGGACAGCGGGATGTCCTTGCCCATCACGGCCGGCGGGAACGCCTTGGACACCTTGTCGCCCAGCGCGTACGGATAGCCGAGGACGCGGGCGGCGTCCTTGATGGCCGCCTTCGCCTTGATGGTGCCGAAGGTGGCGATCATCGCGACCTTGTCGGCGCCCCACTTCTCGGTGACGTAGCGGATCACGTCGCCGCGCCTGCGCTCGTCGAAGTCGATGTCGACGTCGGGCATGGACACGCGGTCGGGGTTGAGGAACCGCTCGAAGATCAGGCCGTGCGGGAGCGGGTCCAGGTCGGTGATGCCCAGCGCGTACGCGACCAGCGAGCCCGCCGCGGAACCACGGCCGGGACCGACCCGGATGCCGTTGCGCTTGGCCCACATGATGAAGTCGGCGACCACGAGGAAGTAGGACGGGAAGCCCATCTGCTCGATGATCCCGATCTCGTACTCCGCCTGGGCGCGGTGCTGCTGGTCGAACCCCTCCGGCCAGCGCCGGTCCATGCCCTCCCAGACCTGCCGGCGGAAGAAGCTCTCCTCGGACTCCCCCTCGGGCACCGGGAAGCTCGGCATGAGGTTCTTGTAGCCGAACATGTCCGCCGGGTCGACCCGCTCGGCCACCAGCAGCGTGTTGCGGCAGCCCTCGGCCCACAGGTCGGAGGAGTCGATGGCGCGCATCTCGTCGGCGGTCTTGATGTAGTAACCGCTGCCGTCGAACCGGAACCGGTCGGGGTCGGAGAGCTGCTTGCCGGTCTGGATGCACAGGAGGGCGTCGTGGCTGGAGGAGTCGGACTCGTAGGTGTAGTGCGAGTCGTTGGTGACGACCGGCGGGATGTTCAGCTCTTTGCTGATCCTGGTCAGGCCGTCGCGGACCCTGCGCTCGATGTCGAGCCCGTGGTCCATGACCTCGAGGAAGTAGTTGTCCCTGCCGAAGATCTCCTGGAACTTCGCGGCGGCCTTGACGGCCTCGTCGTACTGGCCGAGGCGCAGCCGGGTCTGCACCTCGCCGGACGGGCAGCCGGTGGTGGCCATCAGCCCGTCGGCGTGCTCGGCGAGCAGCTCCGCGTCCATCCGCGCCCACTTGCGGACGAAGCCCTCGGTGAAGGAGCGCGAGGTGAGCTTCATCAGGTTGGACAGGCCCGTGCGGTTCCTGGCCCAGATGGTCATGTGGGTGTAGTAGCCGCCCGCGGAGACGTCGTCGCGCTTCTGGTGCGGCTCGCCCCACAGCACCGGCTTCTTGTTGTGCCGCATCTCGGGCGCCACGTAGGCCTCGATGCCGATGATCGGCTTGATGCCCGCGGCGGTCGCCTGCTTGTAGAAGTCGTAGGCGCCGTGCATGTTGCCGTGGTCGGTCATCGCGATCGCCGGCATCCCCAGGTCACCGACCTGTTTGAACATCTGCTTCAACCGAGCCGCTCCGTCGAGCATGGAGTACTCGGTGTGGACGTGCAGATGGACAAACGACTCGCTCATGCGGCTCCTCACACACCACTCGCTTCACGGGTTGCCGACGAGCCTACGCGCGTCGGGACCGCTCCCGTGACCGCCTCGCCCCAGTCGTATCACCCGTCCGAGGGATCGGTGCCGCTCAGGGGGCGGGCCGGTCCAGGCGGCGGTCCTCCTCGGCCAGATGGAGCCCGGCCTCGATCACGGCGTTCATCACCGGCGCCAGCCGTACGGCGCCCAGCCTGGGGGCGTAGCGGGCCATCGCCTCGACGAGACGGCGCTCGCGGTCCATGTCACGGCCGGCGAAACCGCCCACGGGCTTGAGCCGTTGCACCACGCCGGCCAGCGCGGCGCGGCGCTCCAGCAGGGTGGCCAGGGCGGCGTCCACCCGGTCGATGGCCTCGCGCGCCGCCTCGACCGACCCGGGCGTGCCGCGCCGCTCGGCCGCGCCGGCCAGCGCGCCCACCACGAGCGCGGCCCGGCGGGCCGCCGCGACGACGCCGGGACCCGCCTGCGGGGCGAGGAACAGCCCGTCCGCGCCCGCGGCGACCGCCGCCGCGGCCAGCCCCGGGTCCTCGCCGAGGTCGGCGAGCACCGGCCGGCCGGACCGTTCCCGCGCCGCGCGCAGCAGCGGCAGGTTGGGGGCGGCCCGTCCGCCGGGACCGCGTCCGCCGCTCTCGCAGAGCACCACCCGGTCGTTGCCCGCCGCCGCGCAGTAGTCGGCCACCGCCAGCCATTCCCCCAGCGAGGCGGCGCTCCCGCGCTGCACGACCACCGGCAGGCCGGCCGCCGCCACCGCCCGCACCAGGCTCAGGTCCCGGGTCCACGCGCCGCCCACCACGAAGCCGTCCACGAGCCGCGCGAGGTCCGCCAGGCCGTCCGCGGAGCGCGGTTCGGCCAGCAGGACGCCCGGGCACGCCGCGCGGGCCTCCTCGGCGACCTCGGCGGCCGGACGGGCCGGCCGGTCGCCGCGCAGGCTGATCCACCGCCCGTCCTGCTCCCCGCCGGGCACGCCGCCGAACACGGCCACCTTCCCGCCGCCAAGAGAGAGATCCCCCACTTGTACGGCTTTCGCCGCCGGCTGTGCGGTATCAACGGCTGATGACATATCGGCTCCTCAGAACTCGGCCGGTCGCCATCTCCGCGGCCGGCGCAACAGTTGCGGAAAACAAAAAGGGCAGAGACCTTGACGTCTCTGCCTGCGCCGACTCCGGTTGGTCGCTAGATCAGGCCCGAGCGACCGGCCCTCCCGGAGCCGGCTCGGTAAACGCGTGACAGCGATGCATGCCTACGACCTTAAGCCATCCCGCGCCCCGGCTGCCACTTTCCGGACACACGTCTCACTCCGCGGACGCGGGCAGCGGTGACAATAGAAGGCCGGGTTGGACGGCATGAGGGCCGGAGGCGAGGGAACCTTTGCCGAGCGGTCTCGCGGTATCCGCCGCTATGGAAGGATTTCTGACCCTGGGAAGGGGGTTCGAAGTCAGTGATGTCGGATGGGCAGGGCAGCGGACGTGTGGTCGCCGGGCGCTACCACTTGCTCGCACCCATCGGCCGGGGCGGCATGGGAGTGGTCTGGAGC
The DNA here is from genome assembly GCF_030268685.1 of Microtetraspora sp. NBRC 13810. Classification (GTDB taxonomy): domain Bacteria; phylum Actinomycetota; class Actinomycetes; order Streptosporangiales; family Streptosporangiaceae; genus BSRQ01. The sequence continues at coordinate 30,589 of NZ_BSRQ01000026.1, read as the reverse complement.
GCGCACGACGATCTGCTGGACCGGACGGTCGCGGTCAAGGAGGTGCGCTACGCGAGCGTGCTGGGCGACGAGGTGCAGCAGCTCAACCGGCGCACGATGCGGGAGGCCCGCGCGGCGGCCCGGCTGACCCACCCGAACGTCGTCGTCGTGCACGACGTGATCGAGGAGGACGGCCGCCCCTGGATCGTCATGCAACTCGTCATCTCCCGCTCGCTGGGCCAGGTCATCCGGGAGGACGGCCCGTTGTCGCCCCGCCGGGTGGCCAAGATCGGGCTGGAGGTCATCGACGCCCTGCGCAGCGCGCACAAGGCCAGGGTTCTGCACCGTGACGTCAAACCGGAGAACGTACTGCTCGCCGACGACGGCCGCACCGTGCTCACCGACTTCGGCATCGCCACCCTGGAGGCGGAGACCTCGCTGACCATGACCGGTCTGGCGGGCACCCCGGCGTTCATCGCGCCGGAGCGGCTGCAGGGGCGTCCGGCCCGCCGCGAGTCCGACCTGTGGTCGCTCGGCGCGACCCTCTACGCGGCGGTGGAGGGCCGCCCGCCGCACGAGCGCGGCGGCGCCCTGGCCACCATGCACTCGGTGCTCAACGACGAACCCGATCCCGCCGTGCACGCCGGGCCGCTGCTGCCGGTGATCGAGGGACTGCTGCTCAAGGAGCCGATCCAGCGTCTCACCTATGACGAGGCGTCCACGATGCTGGAGCGCATCATCGCCGGCGGCTCGCCCACCCACCCGTGGCCCGCCGTCCGCCCCAAGCCCCGCCCACGCCCCGCCGCCGCACCCCCCGCCGCCGGCCGCCCAGCCCCACCCCAGGCCCCGGCCCGCCCGGCCTCCCCCGCCCGCCCACCCGCCGCGGACCCCGCCTCCCCCCTCGGCCGCCCCGGCCCGCAGCCCACCCCGGGCCGCCCCGGCAACGCAGGCCCGTCCCCGGCACCCGGCCGTCCGGGCAACGCAGGCCCGTCGTCGGCACCCGCGCCCGGCCGTCCCGGTGGCACAGGCCCGTCCCCGGCACCGGCACCCGGCCGGTCGGCGGGATCCGGTCCCGCCTCGGGACGTCCGGCGGGTTCGCCGCCGGCGCCGGGACGTCCTTCCGGTCAGCCGCCCGCTGGGGGCCGCCCGGGCTCCGGCCTCGCGCCGGGCCGCCCTTCGGCGACCCCGTCGTCCGGCCGTCCCGGCCAGGCGCCGGAGCAGGCCGGTCCGTCCGCCGGGCAGGCGGCTCCGGGCGCGCGTGAGGCGCAGGGCGATCCCGCCGCGGGAGACCAGGCGGTACGGCGGCGCGCCCCCTACGCGTCGGCCGCCCCCCGCCCCGCGTCCGCGTCCGCCCAGGGCCCCGGCTCGACGAAGCCGGACGCCGACGCACGCGAAGCGGCCCCCGCCCGCGCGGAGGACAACCCCGCCGCCACGATGATCTTCCAGGCCCTTCCGGCGGGCCTCCTCGCCGATCCCGGCGCCTCCCCCGACAGCGACTCCCCGGCCCCCCGGCCCGGCACGCGCAAGACCGCCACCCCCGGCACGGGCAAGGCGGGCACCCGCGTCCCAGGTACGGCGGGCCCCCGCAGCACGGGCACTCCCGGCACTCCGGGCACCGGCACGACAAGCACACCCGCCACGGGTACGACGGACGCGCCCGACGCCGGTACAGCAGGCACATCCGGTGCCGGGACCGCAGATGCGCCCAACGCCGGGACCGCAGGCGCGTCCGGCGCTGGGACCGCAGGCGCGTCCGGCGCGGGCGTACGGCCGGACCCGGCCACGAAGCCCGACGTCGACCCTCCGGCCACCGGCGACAAGGCCGGGCCCGGCGCGAAGGGCAAGGCCAGGCGCCCGGCGGATGCGGGCTCGCGGCCGGACCCGAAGTCCCCCGGCAAGAGCCGCACGGCGAACCACCCCGAGACGGAGCCACAAAACGAGAGCGAGTCCACGGACGGGTCCGCGAAGATCGCCGGTCCCACGGACAGTTCCTCGGACGAGGCCAGGTCCGCGGGTAGGGCCGAGTCTCCAGGCGAGCCGGGGTCAGCGAGCAAGCCCGGATCGGTGGACAAGGCCGGACCTGTGCGCAAGTCCGGATCCGCGGGCAAGGCCGGGCCGGTCAACAAGGCCGGATCTGTAGGCACGGCCGGACCGGTGGACGAGGCCGGACCGGAGGCCGGTGAAGTCGAGCCCTCCGCCGTCGAGGCATCAGGCACAAAGACGTCGAGCGCCAAGGCGTCAGGCGCAGGGAGGTCCGCCTCCGCGTCCACCGCCGGAACGCCGGGCGCCGCGACATCCGACGCGGCCCCGTCGGACGAGGCGGACGAGGGAGACGAGACGAGCCTCGCCGCCGGAGCGTCCAGCGCCCGCCCCAAGGGCGGGACCTCCGCCGGTACCCCCCGCGCGGGCGCCTTCGGAACCGACGCCCCCAAGGCCGACGCCTCCGGAGCCTCCCCCGCCAAACTCGGCGCCTTCGGAGCCCCCTCGGCCACTCCCGGCACCTCCGGAACGGCCTCCACCGACACCGATGGCAACGACACCGGCACCGGCGACACACCGGACTCCGGCGACAGACCCCGATCGCCCGCCAAGAGCGGAACAACCGCAAAGAACAGAACAAGCACCAACAAGAGCGGCACAACCGGCAAGCCGGAAACAGCCAAGCGACCGGCACCCCCGGCATCCGCCGCAGACCGAATGCCTCCGGCCGACGACCCGGTGCCGCTCCTCGACGTGACCTCGCCGGGCGAGGACGGGGCATCACAAAGGGGCGACGACGCGGTGTCGCCCGGCGACGAAACGACGTCTTCCAGGGACATCGACTCCGCGTCCCCGCCGTACGGTCGCGAAGTCGTGTCCCCGCTGGACAATCGCGATGCCGTGTCCCTGTTGGGCGACGACTTCGACATCGTGCGGGAAAGCGACTCCGACACCGCCCCCGACCTGGTGCCGCCCGCCGTACCCGGCGCGGCCCGCCGGGACGACCCGGACGGCGGCCAGCGGGCGACCGGCGCGACGAAGTCCCTGGGCGGGCCCGGCGCCACCGCCTCGACCGGCGCGACCGGCGCGGGCAAAGCAGTTGGCACGACCGGCGCGACCGGCGCGGGCAAAGCAGTTGGCGCGGGCGGCGCGACCGGCGCGGGCGAAGTGGTTGGCGACGGTGGTGGCTGGGCTGGCGGGGACGACGCCGGGACCGCGTTGCTGCCGGCGGTGGACGGTACGGCGGGGCGCGAGGACGACGGGCCCGGGACGGCGCTGTTGCCGCCGGTCGGCGGTGCGGCCCGGCAGACCGCGGCGTCCGCCGGGGCGCCGGGACGCAGCGGGCTCGCGGGCGATCTGCCGCAGGAGACGAAGATCGGCGAGTTCGCCGCCATACCGGGCGAGGCGCGGATCGATGCGGATGTACCGGGCTTCGGCGGGCCGCGAGGTTCCGAGGCGAAGGCCGCCGAGACGCTCGGGGACCTCGGGCAGCGGGCGCGGGTTCTCCTGGCGCGGCTGGGGGTGCTCGCGGGGATCGCGGCCCGGCGGGCCCAGGTGCTCGCGGCGGCGGCCGGGCGGCGGCTCGGTGTGCTCAGCGCGGCGGCGCTCAGGCGGCTCCGCCGGCTGGCCGCCGCGGCGCGGCGACGGCTCCCCGTGCTGATGGACACGGCCCGGGAACGGCTCCGCGCCATCAGGACCACCGGCGCGAGCGCCTCCACGCACACCCCCACCTCCCACGCCCCCACCTCCCACGGCCACCCCGACACCCTTGCCTCCGGCGGCCACCCGGACACCAAGGCCGCGGGCACCCCCGTCGGCGGCTACCCGGCCTCCCGCACCCCGGGCGACTACCGGGACGTCTCCGCCGACGCCTACCCGGACCCCTCACCCGGCGGCTACGCAGACCCCGCGACCCGCGGTTACGCGGATCCCGCGTCCGGCGGCCACGCGGCCCCCTCATCGGGCGGCTACGCGGCTCCCGCGAACCGTGGTTACGGGGATCCCGCGTCCGGTGGTTACGTGGACGCAGGTGGGCCGGGTGCGGGTGTGCGGCTGCCGGAGGAGATGACGATGGCGGGGCTGCGGGTGCGCCGGTCGTCGTCGATCAAGAAGGCGCTGCCGGTGGTGCTGATCGCCATCCTCGTGGTGGCGGGCGTCTCGCTGTGGCTGGGGATGCGCAGCGCGGAGGAGGCGACGACGCCGGCCACGCCGGAGATCACGAGTACGGGACGGCCGCCGGCCACGCCGAGCGGTGAGGCCACGCCCCCGGCCGCCGCCCCCGGCACCGGCGCCGCCCCGAGTACCGGCGCCCCGCCGAGCACCGGGGCCGCTCCCGCCACCCCGAGCGCCGAGCAGTCCCCCTCGGAGGAGCCCGCCACGGAGGCGGCCGGGAAGCTGCCGGCCGGCTGGCGCGCGTACAAGGACCCGCTGGGGTTCTCCATCGGCCTGCCCAAGGGCTGGAAGGAGTACAAGCGGGAGGGGCGTACGGTCTGGTTCCGCGGGCCGGGCAGCGCGAAGGGCAGCTATCTGCAGATCCAGGAGGCCACGCAGACCAAGCCCGACCCGGTGAAGGACTGGCGGGAGCAGGAGCGGGTCGCCCGGGGGAACTTCCGCGGCTACAAGCACGTCAGCATCCACAAGGTGGACTACATGGACGCGGCGGCCGACTGGGAGTTCACCTGGCAGATGAGCTCGGGCCGGGCACATGTGGTCAACCGGGGCTTCCTCACCGGAAACGGCCGCGGTTACTCGATCTACTGGCACACCCTCGACTCCAGTTGGAAGCGCGACTACCGGTTCTTCGAGGGCTTCACCGCCACCTTCCAGCCCGCGAAGGCGAAGTGACGCCGGACTGAGCGGGTCGCCCCCGCCGGCAGTGCGACGAATCCGGCCCGCCACCTGGCGGGCCGGTTTTCGTGGGCATGCCCGGCCCTACTTGGGGTAGCTCGTCCCGCATGTCTGAATCCGGTGAGTCAGACCACATGCTGGGCGGCCGATACCGCCTCCTTGAGCCGATCGGCCGGGGAGGTATGGGCACCGTGTGGCGAGCGCGCGACGAAGTGCTCGGCAGGGAGATCGCGATCAAGGAGATCAACCCGCCGCCCGGTCTCGTCGGCGAGGAACGGGAGACCTTCGCGGCGCGTACGTTCCGGGAGGCCAGGGCCGCGGGGCGGCTCAGCCATCCGAGCGTGGCCACGGTCTACGACGTCCTTGAGGAGCACGGCCATCCGTGGATCGCCATGGAGCTGCTGCCGTTCCGTACACTGGGCGCGCTGGTCCGGGCCCGCGGCCCGATGTCCCCGTCGCGGGCGGCCGGGGTCGGGCTGCAGATCCTGGCGGCGCTGGAGGCGGCGCACCGGGCCGGGGTGCTGCACCGTGACGTCAAGCCGGACAACGTGCTGCTGTCGGACCACGGCCGGGCGGTGCTCACCGACTTCGGCATCGCCACCGTGGAGGGCGACCCGTCGGTGACCCGCACCGGGGCGATCATCGGCACGCCCGCCTTCATCGCGCCGGAACGCGCGTCGGGCGGCCCGGCGCAGCGCGCGTCGGACCTGTGGTCCCTCGGCGTGACCCTGTACGTGGCCGTCGAGGGCCGCGCCCCCTTCCACCGCGCGCACGCGCTGGCCACCCTAGCGGCCGTCCTCAACGAGGAACCGGCCCCGTTCGCGCACGCGGGCGCCCTCGCGCCGGTGATCACCGGGCTGCTCCGTAAGGACCCCGCGACCCGGACCACCGCCGCCGAGCTCGGCCCCCGGCTGCGCGCGATCGCGGCGGGCCCGGAGGCTCCCGAGCCGACCATGCCGATCGCCTTCCCCCCGCCCCCGCCGTCGCCGGCCCCCGCCCCGCGGCGGCCCGCGCCGGCCGCCGTCCCCGCTCGGCCGCCCGAGCGGCGGCGAGCCGGCACGGACGGTACGGCGGTCGCCCCGCGCCGGGGCCCGCGCACACCGGTGATCGCCGGGCTGGTGGCACTGGTCGTCGGCGTGGCCGTGATCGTCGGGGCGGTGTCGTGGCTCCTGGCGCCCGCTCCTGGGCAGCGTCCGGACCTGCCGGGGATCGTCGTCACGCCCTCCGCGCGGACCGGTGAGCCCGTGTCGGGCCAGGAGGAACGGCGGGCGCCCTCCTCCTCGCAGCCGCCCCCGGCGGAAGGGGACGCGCGGCCCTCGGACCCGGCCGCCCCGCCGGCCGCGCCGCAGGACGACGAGCCGCGTACCGACGCCCCGGGCGACGACGAGACCGGCACCCCGCAGAACCAGGACCAGGACCAGGGCCAGAGCCAGGGACAGGGACAGGGCCAGAGCCAGGAACAGGATCAGGACCAGGCGGGGGATGACTCCGGCTCGTCGCCCCCGGCCTCGGAGGCCCCGGGCGAGGTCGGCCCCACCCCGGCCGATCCCGGCACGGAGTGACCGCCGACCGGCCGCCGGCGGGGACCCCGCCCGGAACCCGGCCGGCGGGCGCGGCTTTCAGGACTCGCCGCGGACCAGGTCGACGGCGCGGGCGAGGTCGTCGGGGTAGTCGCTGGTGAAGGTCACCCATTCGCCGGTCGTGGGGTGTTCGAAGGACAGGGAGAGGGCGTGCAGCCACTGGCGGGTCACGCCCAGCCGTTCGGCCAGGGTGGGGTCGGCGCCGTAGAGGTGGTCGCCGACGCAGGGGTGGCGCAGGGCGGACATGTGCACCCGGATCTGGTGGGTGCGCCCGGTCTCCAGCTTGATGTCCAGCAGCGACGCCGCGCGGAACGCCTCGATCGTGTCGTAGTGGGTCACGGACGGCTTGCCGCCCGCCACCACGGCGAACCGGCCGTCGCCGGAGGGGTGCCGGTCGATGGGGGCGTCCACGGTGCCGCGCAGCGGGTCGAGGTGGCCCTGGACCAGCGCGTGGTACCTCTTGTCGACCGTGCGCTCCTTGAAGGCGCGCTTGAGCCGGGAGTAGGCGACCTCGCTCTTGGCCACGACCATGGCGCCGGTGGTGTTGGCGTCGAGCCGGTGGACGATGCCCTGGCGTTCGGCGGCGCCGCTGGTGGCGACCTGGTGGCCCGCCCCGAGCAGGCCGCCGATCACGGTCGGGCCGGTCCAGCCCACCGTGGGATGGGCGGCCACGCCGATCGGCTTGTCCACGACGACGATGTCCGCGTCCTCGTAGAGGATCTTCATGCCGGGGACCGGCTCGGCCACCGGCGCGAGGGCGGTGGGCGGCGGGGGCAGCGTGACGTCCAGCCACGCCCCGGCGTGCACCCGGTCGGACTTGGCGGCGGAGGTGCCGTCGACCAGCACGTCGCCGGAGACGATCAGCTCGGCGGCGCGGGTGCGGGAGAACCCGAACAGGCGGGACAGCGCCGCGTCGAGCCGCTCCCCCTCCAGTCCGTCGGGCACGGGGAGGCTGCGCTGCTCGCCGCTCACTTCTCCGCCCCCTGCCGGGTGCCGTCGATCTGGTAACCGCGCCAGGCGAGGTACACCGCGAGGATCCCGCCGCAGACGATCGACGAGTCGCTGATGTTGAAGATCGGGAAGTGCGTCGCGGGGAAGACCTGGATGAAGTCCACCACGTGGCCCTGGAAGGGCGCGGGCGAGCGGAAGATCCGGTCGGTCAGGTTGCCGAAGGCGCCGCCGAGCAGCAGGCCGAGCGTGACCGCCCAGGGCAGGCTGCGCAGGTTGCGTGCCGTACGGAGGATCGCGATCACCACCACGGTGGCGATGATCGTGAAGACGATGGTCATCCCGGTGCCGATGCTGAACGCGGCGCCGGAGTTGCGGATCACCCGGAACTGCAGGTACTCCCCGATGACCTGGACGGGCTCGCGGCCCTCGATGAACTCGACGACCAGCACCTTGGTGACCAGGTCGAGCACGTAGATCACGACGGCGATCACGGAGAGCACGCCGAGCCTGCGGCGCGCGGTCGCGGGCGCGCCCTCCGGCGGCGGGGCGCTCTCCGGGTCCTGTGGGTCCTCCGGGAGCCCCGTCGGGTCGGGGGCGGCGGCTTCGGGCGGCCGCCCCTTTCCGGTCTCCTCGCCGCTCAGCGGCGCTCCTCCCGCTGCTTGCAGGCCACGCACAGCGTCGCCCTCGGGAACGCTTGCAGCCGTTCCTTGCCGATCGGCTTGTGGCACGATTCGCACACTCCGTAAGTCCCTGCGTCTATCCGGGCGATCGCTCGCTCGTTCTGCGCGAGCAGGTCGCGTGAATTCAGGGTAAGGGCGATCTCGCGTTCCCGCTCATAGGTCTTGGCCCCGGCGTCCGCCTGGTCGTCGCCCGCTCCCTCGGTGATGTCCCCGGAGGCGATCTCCGACTCCGAACGGGAGATGATCGCGCGAAGCTCTTCGACCTCCTTGTTCAGACGCTCACGGACGGCCGCGAGCTCTGCCTCGGTCCAGATGTCCTCGCCCGGGTCGGTCGCGCTCTTGCCGGCGCGCGCGGGTGCGGCCATGGCGGCCTCCTTGCAGATCAGCGCAGGTGACAGTTCGGTGAGCATAGGTCGCCGCCAACCGAACGGCAAACGACTCGCCGGGACATTTACCCCTCCCGTGGCAACACACCCCGATCTGGCACGACCTTCTCATTAATGCATGCCGTACCCGCCCATGACGCCTGCGCGGGAGTCAGCGGGAAGCACCCGGGCCGCCGGTGCGTTATCGTGCTAACTGCAAGGCGTAGATGGGGACGAGTAGCTTCGAGCACCCTCGCCAGAGCGACCCGGAGACGGTGTGAGTCCGGGGCGAGAGCCGGAATGAAGATCACCCCGGAGCCGCTGGAAGAAAGATTCCCGTTTCGTGGGGATTCAGTAGACCCGGCAGCACGATAAACGAGTGGGCCTCACGTTCGGCGTGGGCCAAGGAGGGTGGTACCGCGGAGCCCCCGGGCTTCGTCCCTCCACGCAGGGTAAAACCAGGCTTTCGCGTGGAGGTCCGCCCACGATGTCATCTTATTTCCGCCCCCTACCGGCGCAGGTCGATCTGCCGGCCCTCGAACACGAGGTGCTGGAGCGATGGCGCGACGGGAAGGTCTTCGAGCGCTCGCTGGAGCAGAACGCCACGGGACCCTCCTGGATCTTCTACGAGGGGCCGCCCACCGCCAACGGCATGCCCGGCGTGCACCACGTCGAGGCCCGCGTCTTCAAGGACGTCTTCCCCCGCTACCGGTCCATGCGCGGCTACCACGTGCCGCGCAAGGCCGGCTGGGACTGCCACGGCCTGCCCGTCGAGGTGGCCGTGGAGAAGGAGCTCGGCCTCACCGGCAAGAAGGACATCGAGGAATACGGCATCGCCGAGTTCAACGCGCGCTGCCGCGAGAGCGTCCTGCGGCACGTGGACGCGTTCGAGGCGATGACCGAGCGGATGGGCTACTGGGTGGACACCGCCCAGGCATACCGCACGATGGACGCCTCCTACGTCGAGGCCGTCTGGTGGTCGCTCAAGACGATCTGGGAGAAGGAGCTGCTGTTCCGCGACTTCCGGATCACGCCCTACTGCCCGCGCTGCGGCACCGGCCTGTCCGACCATGAGCTCGGCCAGCCGGGCGGGTACGAGACGGTCTCCAGCCCGTCGGTCTACGTGCGGTTCCCCGTCGAGTCCGGGCCGCTCGCCGAGCTGGGCGCGTCCCTGCTCGTGTGGACGACCACGCCGTGGACGCTGGTGTCCAACACGGCTGTCGCCGTACACCCCGAGGAGACCTACGTCGTGGCCCGCGCCGCGGGGTCCGACGAGCTGCTGGTGGTGGCCGAGCCGCTGGTCGCCGCGGTGCTCGGCGAGGACGCCGAGCGGGTGACGTCCTTCCTCGGCGCCGACCTGGAGCACACCACCTACCGCCGCCCGTTCGAGCTGGTGGACATCCCGGCCGCGCACTACGTGGTGCTGGCCGACTACGTCACCGTCGAGGACGGCACCGGCCTGGTCCACCAGGCGCCCGCCTTCGGCGCCGACGACATGACCACCTGCAAGCGGTACGGCCTGCCGGTCGTCAACCCGATCGGCCCCGACGGGCGTTTCCTGCCCGACGTGCCGATGGTCGGCGGCCAGTTCTTCAAGGACGCCGACGCGGCCCTCACCGAGGACCTGCGGGGCCGCGGCCTGCTGTTCCGCGGCGGCCACTTCGACCACAGCTACCCGCACTGCTGGCGGTGCCACACGCCGCTGCTCTACTACGCGCTCCCCTCCTGGTACATCCGCACCACGGCGATCAAGGACCGCCTGCTGGAGGAGAACGAGAAGACCACCTGGTACCCGGACACGATCAAGCACGGCCGCTACGGCGAATGGCTGCGCAACAACGTGGACTGGGCGCTGTCCCGGTCGCGGTACTGGGGCACGCCGCTGCCCCTGTGGGTGTGCACCGCCGACGACTCGCACGTCACCTGCGTCGGCTCGCTCGCCGAGCTGGGCAGGCACGCCGGCCGTGACCTGTCCGCGCTCGACCCGCACCGGCCCTATGTGGACGACGTCACCTTCCCCTGCCCCACCTGCGGGGAGGAGGCCCGCCGGGTGCCCGACGTCATCGACGCGTGGTACGACTCGGGCTCGATGCCGTTCGCCCAGTGGGGGGCGCCGCACGTCGACAAGGACCTCTTCGAGAAGGCGTTCCCCGGGCAGTTCATCTGCGAGGCGCTGGACCAGACCCGCGGCTGGTTCTACTCGATGATGGCCGTGAACACCCTGGTCTTCGACCGTTCCGCGTACGAGAACGTGCTGTGCCTCGGCCTCATCCTCGCCGAGGACGGCCGCAAGATGAGCAAGCACCTGGGCAACGTGCTCCAGCCGATCCCGATGATGGACCGGCACGGCGCCGACGCCCTGCGCTGGTTCATGGCGGCCAGCGGCTCCCCGTGGTCCCCCCGCCGGGTCGGCCACGCGGCGCTGGAGGAGATCGTCCGCAAGGTCCTGCTCACCTACTGGAACACCGCGTCGTTCTTCGTGCTCTACGCCAACACGGAGTCCTGGTCGCCGTCCGCCCTCGCCTCCGCGCCGCCGCCCGGTGAACGCCCGCTGCTCGACCGGTGGGCGCTGTCGGAACTGCACCGCACCGTCGCCGACGTCTCCGCCGCCCTGGAGGAGTACGACACCGCGCGCGCCGGGCGCAGGCTCGCCGGTTTCCTCGACGACCTGTCCAACTGGTACGTGCGCCGCTCCCGGCGCCGGTTCTGGGCGGGCGACGCCTCCGGGTTCGCCACCCTGTACGAGTGCCTGGAGACGGTCACCCGGCTGATGGCGCCGATCACGCCGTTCCTCACCGACTACGTGTGGGACGTGCTGCGCGCCGCCGAGGCGCCCTCCTCGGTGCACCTGTCCAGCTGGCCGGTCGCCGACGAGGCGCTGGTGGACCCGGCCCTGTCGGAGCGGATGGCGCTGGTGCGTCGCCTCGTCGAGCTGGGCCGCTCGGCGCGGGCCTCCTCCGGGGTCAGGACGCGCCAGCCGCTGGGCCGGGCGCTCGTGGCCGCTCCCGGCTGGTCCGGGCTGTCCCGCGAGCTGCGCGACCTGATCGCCGACGAGCTGAACGTCGAGTCGCTGGAGGACCTGTCCGGTTTCTCCGCCGATCTGGTGGCGTTCACGGTCAAGCCCAACTTCCGGGCCCTGGGCAAGCGGTACGGCTCCCAGACGAAGGTGGTCGCCGCCGCCGTCTCCGCCGCCGACCCGGCCACGGTGGCCGGCGCGCTGCGCGCGGGCCGGCCGGTGACGCTGGACGCCGGCGAGGTGGGCGTGGTCGAGCTCGGCCCGGACGACGTGATCGTCACCGAGCAGCCGAAGGCCGGCTGGGCGGTGGAGAGCGGCGCGATCGGCACCGGCACCGGCGAGACCGTCGCGCTGGACCTCGCCATCACCGACGACCTGCGCCGGGCCGGCCTGGTCCGCGAGGTGATCCGCCTCGTCCAGGAGGCCCGCAAGTCGACCGGCCTGGCCATCACCGACCGGATCGACCTGTGGTGGACCGCCACCGACCCCGACCTGGCCACCGCGCTCCGCACCCAGGGCGGCGCGGTCGCGGGCGAGGTCCTCGCCCTCAGCATGACCGAGGGCACCGCCGGCACCCTCCCCCAGCACCAGGACCCCGACCTCGGCCTCACCTTCCAGCTCCGCCGCACCACCGCCTGACCCACCCCCTCGCCGCCCAGCGAGGAGAACCCTGAACCACGGGCCCTCCCCCGGCACCCACCGCCAGAGGAGGGCCCACTCCTTTCCCACCGCCCCCGGCCGCCAGGAAACCGGGTGAACCCGGCCCTGTACGGCAGGCATAGGGGACGGTCCACGGCGGGCCCGGGTCCGTCCCTTACAGGCGACCGTGGCGACAGGCCCTGGGCGCAGCAGGACCGCCTCGGCGGTGTGCCCACGCCCCCTGCGGTCTCGTCTGTGGGTGTGCCCCACGCTCCCGTGCTCTCGTCTGGCGGTGTGCCCACGCTGTCGTAGCAGACCCGGCGACGGGCCTGCGGGAGTGAGAGTTACTCGCCGGGGCGGGGGTCCTTCGCCTTCGGGTGGGGCGTGGGGGCCGTGGAGGGCTCTTCGTCCAGCGGGTCCGGGGCCTGCGACTGGGCGGGCGCGGGCTGGGAGGGCGCCCGGTCCCCGGACGGCCTGCCCGAGGCGGCATCCGTGGCCGGCTTCGCCGACGAGCCGGGCGACGCGCCAGGGGCCGGCAACCCGCCACGGGACGGCGGCTCGACGTGGACGATCGGCTCGGCCGGGGAACCGGTGCGGGCGGCGGAGGCGGGGGCCGCGCGGTCGGGCTTCTTGTCGCTCTTCTTGTCGCCGCCGGGAGCTGAGGAGGCGGCGTCGTCCGGGTCGGAGTCCTGGCGGCTGAACCACGAGATGGTCGCCGACGACGAGGACTCTCCCTCGGCGGGCTCACCCGGCCCGGGGCGGGCGCCGGGGAGAGGACCCCCCGGGGCGAAAGGCTTGGAGGCGGCAGAGGCCGCGAACGCGCCGGCGCCATGGGACACCGGGGCGGAGGCGCCCGGAGCGGAGCTCTGGGACGGGAAAGGTGCGCCGGGAACAGGACGCCCGGCGGATCCGGACCGCTCCTGGGACTCGGCACGCTCCCGGGATTCGGCGCGGCCCGCGGAGCCGGCACGCCCCTGGGAGTCCGAACGCCCCTGGGAGTCGACCTCACCACGGCCGCGTACCCCGGCACCACGGCCCACCACATCGGACCCGGCACGGCCCGTTGCGTCGGACCCGGTGCGGCCGGAGACCTCGGAGGCACGACCGGGAACCTCGGAAGCACGGTCGGTGGCTCCTGCGCGGCCCTGCCACTCCGGACCGGAGCGGCCGGGGGCCTCGGACCCGGTGCGGCCCGGGGGGTCGGAGGCGATGCGTCCCTGCGAGTCGGCGACGGCGCGACCCGGCATGTCGGGCGCGATACGTCCCGGCGTGTCGGCGGCGGTGTGGGCCGGTGCTTCGGGACGTGGGCGCTCCGGGGGACGGGGAACGTCACCACCCGGGGAGCTGGAAGCCGGTGAGCCGGAGGGGGATGCCTGGACCGGAAGGGACGGGACCGAGGACGAGACGTGGACCGGCGGGGAGCCCCCGGCGGCGGAACCACGGCCCGACGAAGAGGTCCCGGATGAAGGGGTCCCGGACGGAGAGGTCCCGGATGGAGGGGTCTGGAGGGATGGGGAGGCGGGGGCGCCGGTGGACTCGAAGGTCTGGGCTCCGAGGTCCTGGCGGCCTCCCTGACCGGGGGTCTGACGACCGGTGGACTCGTACGGCGACGGTCCGGCGGGAGGTGCGGTCTCGCCGCGGGACGGCGCGGGCTCGGTGGCGGGGGGTGTCTGGACCCCACCGAGAGCGGCGTCGGGCAGGCACGCCGTACACGGCGTGAAGCCCTCTTCCCTCGCCTCTTCGTAAGTGAGTTCCTCGTGACCGCGGCCGGCGAGCTGACGGCAGCCCGCGACGTGGTAGCGCTTGCGCCCGGGGATGACCAGGACGATCGCGTCCGGGGAGATCCCGGATGCGCGTCCCGCGACGGCGGACGCCGTCCCGGTGGCCATGTGAGGGGCGCGGTGCGGAGCGGTGAGCGTCGCCGCACCCTGCCGGTAGCCCTGCGGCGCCATCACGGGCGGCGCCATCGGACCGGTGGGGTGGGGGACGGACGGAGGTGCGACCGGCACCTTCGCACCCTCGTCGTGCCCACCGCGGGGGAACAGCTCGTGCCGCTTCAGCAGGACCGCGATCAACAGGAAGACCGCGGACAGCACGCTGACCACGATCGACCACATGACCAGGACCGGCTCGGCCAGCACGAACCCCGCGATCAGCAAAACGATCGCCGCGAACACGAACCCAGCGCTGACAAAGATCACAGGGAAACTCCCGCTTACGGGTCAGGAAGGAAGTTGACCCGAAGCTTACCTGCGGTCGTTGTGCGGACCGTCGGCCGTCTGGAAAGCCCCCTGGTGCTGCGGCTGCTCACCGAAAGGGTTGCCGGGACCTCCGGGAAGCGGCTGCTGGGCGCCGGGCGCCACGGCGTGCTGCATCCCCTGCGCGGGACCGGGCATCTGGCCGCCGACCATCGGGAAGCCACCGCTGCCCTCGGTCGCGACGTTGAGCTCGGCCAGCTGGTTCTCCAGGTAGAGCTTGAGCCTGCTGCGGTATTCCCGCTCGAAGCTGCGCAGCTCCTCGACCTTGCGGTCCAGCTCGTCACGGGTCTGCACCAGCGAGCCCATCGCCTGGCGGTGGCGCTCCTGGGCGTCGCGCTCCAGGGTCTCCGCGCGGGCGCGCGCGTCACCGATGATCTGCTCGGCCTGGCGGCGGGCCTTGCCGAGGATCTCGTCGGCCTCACGGCGGGCCCGGGTCACCGTCTCGTCCGCCTCCCGGCGGGCGTCGGCGATCGCCTGGTCGGCCGTCTGCTGGGCCAGCGCGAGCACGCGGGCCGCGGTGTCCATGTTGTCCTCGGCGGGGGGCATGCCCATGCCGACCGGGACGGGCTGCTGCGGCTGGGGCTGCGGCTCCGGCGGTTTCATCGGCTCGGGCTGCGGCGCCATCATCTCCGGTTTGGGCTCGGCCACCGGCGCGGGCGCCATGGCCATTCCCATGCCACCGGGGACCTTGCCCCGCATGCACTCCGACAGCTTGGCGCGGAGCTCCTCGTTCTCCTGGATGAGGCGGTCGAGCTCGGCCTCCACCTCATCGAGGAAGGCGTCTACCTCTTCCTCGTCGTAGCCCGGCCTCAGCCGGGTCGTACTGAACTGCTTGTTCCGCACATCAGCGGGCGTCAGCGGCATTTCGGTCTCCTTGGCGCGCTTGGAGTCTGTCCGGGAGGGACGGTACCCGTCATGGAAGCGCGGACACGAGTCGGATCAAGACCAAGACCACAATAAAGAGCACTGTGAAGCTTAGGTCAAAGGCCACCGTACCCAACCGGAGTGGCGGAATGAAACGGCGGAGGAACTTGAGAGGTGGGTCGGTCACGGTGTATGTGGCCTCCGCCACCACCAGCACCACCCCGGTAGGCCGCCACTGCCGGGCGAACGCCTGAACCGTCTCAAAGATCATCCGGCCGATCAGCAGCACCAGATAGATCGACAGGACAATCACCAAGATCTCGCCAACGATCCCCACCGTGTTGCCGTGCCTCCGTCCCTGGCCTGCCACCATCCCCATCCCCGGCGGCGCCGAGAGCCACTGGGGTGGTTCCTCACGTGCTAAGTGGAACTCTAACTCTGGTTGAAGAACCCGCGCTCCGCGATTCGAGCCTTGTCCTCGGCGGTCACCTCGACATTGGCCGGGGACAACAGGAACACCTTGTTCGTAACACGTTCGATGCTGCCGTGTAGGCCAAAGACGAGACCTGCCGCGAAATCGACCAGCCGCTTGGCGTCGCTGTCAACCATCTCCGTCAAGTTCATGATCACCGGCGTGCCGTCCCTGAAGTGCTCGCCGATCGTCCTCGCCTCATTGTACGTGCGGGGATGCAGGGTGGTGATCCTGGCGAGGTCGGTGGTACGGCGCTCGATGACGGTGGTCGCGGGCCGGGGGGCGGGCACACCGGCGTCGGTGTCCTCCTCGCGCTCGGCCATCGCGCTCTCGGCCCGTCTCGACTCGTCGTACTCGTCGTAGTCGTCTTCGGGGTAGCTCTCGTACCTCTCGTAGCGGTCGTCCTCCACGAGACCGAGGTAGACCGCCATCTTGCGCATCGCGCCGGCCATCGCTACTTCGTCCTCCGTCGTGCGTTGAAGGTCCGTTTGCGGCAAGCTCTACCCCCTGAAGCCGGCCGCTGATTCGACCCCTACTGGAGCGTGGACGGCAAGGTCCACACTTGGAAGGACATTACCTGACGAAGGGCTTGCGACGACCGAGCAACGCCGTACCGACCCTAAGGTGTGTCGCGCCGCAGGCGATCGCCTCGGCCAGATCACCGCTCATTCCCGCCGAGACGATACCGGCCTCCGGATGGGCGGCGCGCACCGTCCCCGCCACCTCGCGCAGCCTGGTGAACGCCTTGACGGGGTCCGCGCCGAGCGGGGCCACCGCCATCACCCCGCCGAGCCGCAGCCCCTCGGTCCCGGCCAGCGCGTCGGCCAGCGCCGGGACGTCCGCCGGGCGGGCCCCGCCACGGGCGGGGTCGTCGTCCAGGGCCACCTGTACCAGGCAGGTGACCTCGCGTCCGGCGTGGACGGCCTCGCGGCCCAGGGCGGCGGCCAGCCTGATCCGGTCGACGGAATGGACCACGTCCGCGTACGCCACCACGGAGCGGGCCTTGTTGGTCTGCAACTGGCCGACGAAGTGCCAGGTCAGCGACAGGTCGGCGCACTCCTGCGCCTTGGCTGCGGCCTCCTGGTCGCGGTTCTCGCCCACGTCCCCGACGCCGAGCCCGGCGAGGATCCGCACGTCCGAGGCGGGATAGGTCTTGGTCACGGCGACGAGCGTGAGCTCGTCACGGGCCCGGCCCGCCGCCTGACAGGCGGCGGCGATCCTGGCCTCGACCTCGGCGAGCCCGCCCGCGATCTGATCCCGCCGTGTAAGGTCCTTCACTCGTCCGCCGCCCGCTCACTCGTCCCGGAAGGTGTCATCCGCGGATGACCGTGGCGGACGACTCTGGCGGCATCCATCGTGCACCTCGCCCCGGAGCGGCTCGAACCCGGCCCGGGGTGAGGAATGTCACTTGAGGAAGTCGGGGACGTCGAGCTCCTCCTCCTGCTCCTCGAAGACCACCGGACGGCGCCGGGCGGGCTCGGAGAGCCGGGAGTTGATCGGCGTCGGCGGGGTGGGCGGCTCGGGTGTCGGCCGCGGGATCGCCACCGGCGAGGAGTCGTCGTCCTCCTGGGCGGCGGACGCCGCCTCGGCGGGCAGTCCGGCGCCGATGGGACGCACCGGGGCGTGCTGCTCGGGCCGGGACTCGGGCCGCGGTTCCGGCGACCTCGGCTCGAAGCGCGACTCGAGTCGCGGCTCGGGGCGGGCCTCGGGACGCGGTTCGGGCCGGGGTTCGGGACGCGGGTCGAAGCGCGACTCCATGCGCGGCTCGGGACGCGGCTCCGCCTTGACGCTCGGCGCCGGAGGCCGGGCGGGCGCGGGCGGCGGGGCGGCGGGCGCGGGGCGCGCGGGCTGCTGCCGAGCGGTGGGCGCGGCGGGCGTCTCCTTGGCCGGCTCGTCGAAGCCGGCCGCGATCACCGTCACCCGCACCTCGTCGCCGAGGGCGTCGTCGATGACCGTGCCGAAGATGATGTTGGCGTCGGTGGCCGCCGCGTTGGAGACGAGCTGGGCCGCCTCGTTGATCTCGAACAGGCCCAGGTCGGACCCGCCCGCGATGGACAGCAGCACGCCGTGGGCGCCGTCGATGCTGGCCTCCAGCAGGGGGCTGGAGACGGCCATCTCGGCCGCCGCGACCGAGCGGTCGTCCCCTCTGGCGTGGCCGATGCCCATCAACGCCGAACCGGCACCGGACATGACCGACTTGACGTCGGCGAAGTCGAGGTTGATCAGACCGGGCGTGGTGATCAGGTCGGTGATGCCCTGCACACCGGAGAGCAGCACCTGGTCGGCCGCCTTGAAGGCGTCGAGGACGCTCACCTGCCGGTCGGAGATCGACAGCAGCCGGTCGTTGGGGATGACGATGAGGGTGTCCACCTCGTCACGCAGCGTCTCTATGCCGGCCTCGGCCTGCATCGCCCTGCGCCGTCCCTCGAAGCTGAACGGCCGGGTCACGACGCCTATGGTCAGCGCGCCGAGCGAGCGGGCGATGCCGGCCACCACGGGCGCGCCGCCGGTCCCTGTGCCGCCGCCCTCCCCCGCGGTGACGAACACCATGTCCGCACCCTTGAGGACCTCCTCGATCTCCTCTCGGTGGTCCTCAGCGGCCTTCCGGCCCACCTCGGGGTTGGCCCCCGCGCCCAGGCCGCGTGTGAGCTCGCGGCCGACGTCCAGCTTGACGTCTGCGTCACTCATCAGCAGCGCCTGGGCGTCGGTGTTGATGGCGATGAACTCGACGCCCTTGAGTCCCTCTTCGATCATTCGGTTGACGGCGTTGACACCGCCGCCGCCGATGCCGACGACCTTGATGACCGCGAGGTAGTTCTGCGGTGCTGCCACGACGAGGGGCCTTTCCGCTCGTTGACTTGCGATTTCCAGCGGTACGGCGACGCCGCGACCGCGATTCCAAAACTCTCACCCTCAAGTTGAGATTTAGATTTATGTCAACCTGAGGATTGATACGGACAGTAGGAGTTACGCTCTAGGCGGGTCAACTAACCGCGCCGCAACCACGCCCGGCGTGTCGCGCACTGTCCTTTTCGCACGCCGCTCCGCCCGGGTCGCGCTCACTGCACGGTCACGACCTCGGGGGAACTCACATCGTAGGTGTTCGCGGGGCGCCGCAGCAGCGTGTCCAATATTCGCGCCTTGTCGCGCGAGCGGTCCGCGCCGCCCCACACCACCGACCGGCCGTCCCGCAGCATCAGCGAGACGCTCTCGGCGCTGGCGGCCCGCACCGCCTGCACCCGCACGGCCAGCCCCTCGGGCAACCTGTCGATCACCGACAGGGCCGCCCTGGTCGCCGGATCACCCGGTCCCGGACGGTCCACGCGCAGGATGGGCAGCCGGGGCGGGGGGACCGTCCTGATCTCGGTCACCACGCCGTGCCGGTCCATCAGGGCCGCCTTGCCCTGGGCAAGGATCACCGCGATCGGCCGGCGCTCCACCACCTTGATCCGCAGGGTGCCCGGCCAGGACCGGTCGACGGTGGCCGACTCGATCTGCTGGATGCCGAGCACCTTGCCCTGGACCGCGGCGAGGTCGACCGTGGCGAGCGGATGCCGGATCGGCACGCCTGCCGCCTGCTGGATGCGGGTCCGGTCCACGGTGACATTTCCCACAACCTCGATCCGGCTCACCCCCAGCACGGACGAGAAGAACACCAGCCACGTGGCGCTGCCCACCACTCCGGCGGTCAGCACCACGATGAACACGGTGCGCCAGTGCTGGCGGCGCGGGCTCCGGCCGGCCGGTTCGTCCTCGTCCTCCTCGCCGGGCCCGCCCGGCTCCTGCGACGGCGTCACCGCTCGGACAGCTCCGCCACGATGCGCGGGCCGAGCTCGGTGACGTCGCCCGCGCCCATGGTGAGCACGATGTCCCCGGGCCGCGCCCGCCCGGCGACCACGCCGGGGACGGCCGACCGCTCGGTGACGTAGGCGACCCGCTCGGGCGGCAGCGGGACCTTGCCCGCCACCAGGGCGCCGGACACCCCGGGCTCGGGGTCCTCCCTGGCGCCGTAGACGTCGAGCACGATGGCCTCGTCGGCGAGTCCGAGCGCGGCGCCGAACTCGTCGGCGAAGAACCTGGTCCGGGAGTACAGGTGCGGCTGGAAGACCGCGATGACCCGGCCGGAGCCGGAGTAGGACGCCACCACGTCGCGGGCCGCCCGCAGGTCGGCGGTCAGCTCGGTCGGGTGGTGGGCGTAGCTGTCGTAGACGGCGACGCCGCCCGCCTCGCCCTTGGCCTCGAACCGCCGCTTGGCCCCGGTGAAGGCGGCCAGCCCGTCGCGGATCTCGTCGAAGGGCAGGCCGAGCTCGGCCGCCACGGCGACGACGGCGGCGGCGTTGAGCGCGTTGTGCCGGCCGGGCACCGCGAGGCGCACCGGGCCGTGCCCCGCCACCTCGAAGACCACGCCGAAGCCGTCGGGGGTGATGCCGCCGACCCGGAAGTCGGCGTCCTCGGCCTCGCCGTACGTGCGCACGGTCAGGCCGCGCGAGCGGGCGATCGGCACCAGGGCCGCCGCGCCCGGGTCGTCCGCGCAGACGATCAGGGACTGGCCGACCCGCTCGACGAAGCGCGCGAAGCTGTCGTGCACCGCCCGGGAATCGCCGTAGTTGTCCAGATGGTCGGCCTCGACGTTGGTGACCACCGCGATCCGCGGGGCCAGCATGAGGAAGGAGCCGTCGCTCTCGTCCGCCTCGGCGACGAAGACCTCGCCGGTGCCCTCGTCGGCCCCCAGGCCGGTGGTGACGAGCTGGCCGCCCACGCAGTAGGACGGGTCGGCCCCGCACTTCTGCAGCGCCACGGTGAGCATCGAGGTGGTGGTGGTCTTGCCGTGCGTGCCGGCGATCGCCACGGCGTTGCGTCCCGCCATGACGGCGGCGAGCGCGGCGGCCCGCGGGATGACCCGCAGGCCCTGGCGCAGCGCCTCGCCGAGCTCCGGGTTGGAGTCCCGGATGGCGGTGGAGACGACCACGGTGTCGACGCTCTTGATGTGCGAGGCGGCGTGCCCGATGTACACCGTCGCGCCCAGCCCGCGCAGCTCGGCGACCAGCTCGGAGCTGCGGGCGTCGCTGCCGGAGACCGCGACTCCACGTTTGAGAAGGATGCGCGCGATGCCCGACATGCCGGACCCGCCGATCCCGATGAAGTGGACCCGCCCGAGATCACCGGCCGCGATCGGATCGACCAGCTTGACCAGACTCATCGAACGCTCACCGTTCCTCGCTCGCACATCGTGCCCCTCCTCATCATCGCTGCCCACGGGAGGCGGCCGCGATGCGCATGACGCGCTGGGCCAGCGTCACGTCGGCGTCCCTGCGGCCCATCCTGGCCGCGCCCTCCGACATCATCGCCACCCGCTCGGGGTCGGACAGGATGGGCAACAGGTTCCGCACGATCCATTCGGGGGTCAGGTCCGCGTCGTCCACCAGCAGCCCGCCGCCGGCCTGGGCGATCGGGGCGGCGTTGAGCCGCTGCTCGCCGTTGCCGTGCGGCAGCGGCACGTAGGCCGCGGGCAGGCCGACGGCCGTGAGCTCGGCGCAGGTCATCGCCCCGCTGCGGCAGAGCGCGAAGTCGGCGGCCGCGTAGGCGAGGTCCATCCGGTCCACGTAGGGCAGCACGACGTACTGCGGGTCGCCGGGCGGGGGCTCCTCGTGCGGTTCCAGCGTGTTCTTGGGGCCGATCACGTGCAGGACCTGGATGCCGGCGTTGCGCAGGGTCGAACCGGCGGCGAGGGCGGCCCGGTTGAGCGAGCGGGCGCCCTGCGAGCCGCCGAAGACCAGCAGGGTCGGCAGGTCGGCCTCCAGCCCGAACCAGGAGCGCGCCTTGTCCCCGGTCGAGAGCCGGTCGAGGTTGACGATGTCGCGGCGCAGCGGGATGCCGACGTACTCGGCGTGCGGCAGCGCGGCCTCCGGGTGGCCGGTGAACACGTGTTCGGTGAGCCGGGCGCCGAGGCGGTTGGCCAGGCCGGGCCGGGGGTTGGCCTCGTGCACGACGATCGGCACCCCCCTGCGCCGGGCCGCGAGATAGCCGGGTGTGGCGACGTAGCCGCCGAAGCCCACCAGCACGTCGGCCTGGACCCGGTCCATGATGCCCGCGGCGGCGTTGATCGCGCCCGCGAGACGCCCGGGGACGGTGAGGAGCTGGGGCGTGATCGCCCGTGGCAGCGGCACCGCCGGCACCAGTTGCAGGTCGTAGCCGCGTTGCGGAACCAGCCGGGTCTCCAGGCCGCGCTCGGTGCCAAGGCAGGTGATCCCGATGTTCGGGTCCAGTTGGCGTAGCGCGTCGGCCAGGGCCAGCGCAGGCTCGATATGGCCAGCCGTCCCGCCGCCTGCGAGGACCACCCTCATGTCGGTCCTTTCACTTCACCTATCGATTGTGCGTCGCGCGCCCCGCACGACGATTCTTCGCCGCCGGACCACCCAGGCCAAGCCAGCTTAGAGCCCGCGCCACCGGTCCCGGGCCACGCGCGGCCAGAGCCTCGCGCGCCCCGGGCTCTCGTCTGGCGAACGACAACAACATGCCAAGCGCCGCCAGAGTGGGCAACAGGGCTGAACCACCATAAGACACCAATGGCAAAGGGATGCCTGTGATCGGCAGGACGCCTATGACCGCGCCGATGTTGACGATGGCCTGTCCGGCGATCCAGGCGACCATGGCGGCGGAGGCGAGCCGGATGAACGGGTCGTTCACCCGGGACGCGACCCGCAGCCCCGCGTACCCCAGCAGGCCGTAGAGGGCCACCACGGCCAGCGTGCCGGCCAGGCCGAGCTCCTCGCCGAGGATGGCGAAGATGAAGTCGCTCTCCGCGTGCGGCAGCCAGCTCCACTTCTGCCGGCTGCTGCCCAGCCCGAGCCCGAACCAGCCGCCCGAGCCCATGGCGATCTGGCCCTGCACCGACTGGTAGCCGTCTCCCTGCGCGTCCTCCCAGGGGAACAGGAAGGAGCTGACCCGCGCCAGCCGGTAGGGCTCCACTATGATCATGATGGCGGCGGCCAGCACGGCGACCGCCAGGATGCCGGCGAAGAGCCGCAGCGGCACCCCGACCACCCAGAGCAGGGCGAGGAAGATCAGCAACAGGACCAGCGTGGTACCGAGGTCGCGGCCGAGCATGACCATGATCGCGATGATCGCGGTGCCCGGCATCAGCGGGATGAGCAGCTGCCGCCACTCGATCCGCCCGGCCCTGGCCCGGCGGGCGAGCAGGTCGGCCCCCCACAGCGCCAGCCCGAGCTTGGCCGGCTCGGAGGGCTGGAGGTAGAACGGGCCGATGTCGATCCACCGCTGGGCGCCGAGCTGCGAGGTGCCGACGAAGATCACGATCAGCAGGCCGAGGATGGACAGCGCCATCAGCGGGTAGCCGGCCAGCCGGAAGAACCGCTGCGGCAGCCGTGAGCACACCCACATCAGCGGCACGCCCAGCGCGGCGAAGAGCAGCTGCTTGAGGAACCAGTAGAACGGCGTCTCCGTCTCCTGGAGCGCCTCGATGCTGGAGGCGGAGAGCACCATCATCAGCCCGAGGGCCAGCAGCAGCGAGCTGCACCCGATGATCAGGTAGTAGGAGGTCAGCGGCCGGTCGAGCAGGTCCATCACCGGGGCGAGCTGCTCGCGCAGCCACCCCTTCCCGTTCGCGCCGCGGCGCCGCGGCGCCACCGGGTGGGCGGACTCCGCGGTCATCCCAGCCGCCCGTCCTCCGGGCCCGCCAGGCGGTGCACGGCGGACGCGAAGGCCTCCCCCCGCGCTCCGTAACCGTCGAACATGTCCAGCGACGCCCCGGCGGGGGCGAGCAGCACGGTGTCTCCGGGGGCGGCGAGCCTGGTGGCTTCGGTGACGACGCGATCCATGACACCAGTGTCTTGCCCCGGCACCTCCACCACGGGGACATTCGCGGCGTGTCGCGCCAGAGCCTCCCGAATTCGAGCACGATCCGCGCCCAGCAGCACCGCCCCGCGCAGCCTGGGGGCCGCCCGCCGGACGAGGTCGTCGATGTCCGCGCCCTTGAGCTGCCCGCCGGCGACCCAGACGATCGAGGGGTAGGCGGCCAGGGAGGCCGCCGCCGCGTGCGGGTTGGTGGCCTTGGAGTCGTCCACGTATCGCACGCCGCCGAAGGTGGCCACCGTGGCGATCCGGTGCGGGTCGGGCGTGAAACCGGCCAGGCCCCGCCGTACGGCCTCCGCCTGGACGCCGTGGGCGCGGGCCAGGGCGGCGGCGGCCAGGGCGTTGGCGACGTTGTGCGGCGCGAGCGGCCGGATGTCGGCCAGCGTGCCGAGCTCCTCGGCGGCCCCCACCGGGTCGGCCACGAACGCCCGGTCCACCAGCAGGTCCTCCACCAGCCCGAGCTGCCCCGGCCGGGGCACGCCGAGCGTGAAGGACACCTGCCCGCCGTACGGCTCGGCCAGCGCGGCGGCGGCCTCGTCGTCGGCGTTGTGGACGACGGTCCCGGCGCGTTCGAAGATCCGGCCCTTGGCCCGCGCGTACTCCGCCATCGAGCCGTGCCAGTCGAGGTGGTCGGGCGCGACGTTGAGCACCGCCGCGGCCCGCGGGGCGAGACTGGAGGACCAGTGCAGCTGGAAGCTGGACAGCTCGACGGCGAGCACCTCGTGCGGGCCGAGCACCGCCTCCACGATGGGCGTGCCCACGTTGCCCACCGCGAGGGCCTTGTGCCCCGCGGCGGTGAGCATCGAGGTCAGCATGCGCACGGCCGTCGTCTTGCCGTTGGTGCCGGTGAGCGCCAGCCACGGGGCGGCGCCGTCCGGGCGCAGCCGCCAGGCCAGCTCGACCTCGCCGATGACCTCGATCCCGGCGCGCGCGGCGGCGGTCAGGCACGGGTGCGTGGGCCGCCAGCCGGGCGAGGTGACGACCAGCGAGGTGCCCTCGGGCGGCTCGTCCGGCTCGCCGAAGCGCACCTCGACGCCCAGCGCGGCCAGCTCCGCGGCGGCGGCGAGCTGCCGCTCGCCGCGGCGGGCCTCCAGGACCACGACCCGCTCGCCCCTGGCGGCCAGGATCCGGGCGGCGGCCTGCCCCGAGACGCCGAGCCCGGCGACGGCGACGGTCATGCCCTGGGCATCCATTCCACGTAGAACAACCCGAGGCCCACCGCGGCGCACAGCGCGGCGATGAGCCAGAACCGGACGACGATCGTCGTCTCGGCCCAGCCCGCCAGCTCGAAGTGGTGCTGCAACGGAGCCATCCGGAACACCCGTTTACCGGTCATCTTGAAGAAGCCGACCTGGATGATCACCGAGAGCGTGATGATGACGCACAGACCGGCGAGGATGACCAGCAGCAGCTGGGTCCGGGTGGTGACGGCCAGACCGGCGATCACGCCGCCGAGGGCCAG
Organism: Microtetraspora sp. NBRC 13810; assembly: GCF_030268685.1. Classification (GTDB taxonomy): domain Bacteria; phylum Actinomycetota; class Actinomycetes; order Streptosporangiales; family Streptosporangiaceae; genus BSRQ01. Next base: position 5,624 of record NZ_BSRQ01000026.1, on the reverse strand, counting down.
CGAGCCGGTGTCGCCCATGAAGATCTTGGCGGGCGGCGCGTTCCACCACAGGAAGCCGACCAGCGCGCCGAGCACCGAGGCGGCGACGACGGCGAGGTCCAGCGGGTCGCGCACCCAGTAGCAGTGCGGGCCGAGCTGGGTGACGCAGCTGTTCCTGAGCTGCCAGTTGCCGATCAGCACGTAGGACGCGAGCACCACGCCGGTCGCGCCGGAGGCCAGGCCGTCGAGGCCGTCGGTGAGGTTCACCGCGTTGGAGAAGCCGACGATCATCACGAGCACCCAGATGGTGAACGCCACGATGCCGATCGACGGCGGGCCGAAGTCGCGCAGGAAGGACAGCCGGGTCTCGGCGGGCGTGATGTCGTAGGCGTTGGGGAAGCGGACCACCAGCACGGCGAAGATCGCGCCCACCACGAGCTGGCCGAACGCCTTGGCGCCGCTGCGCAGGCCCAGGCTGCGCTGCTTGTAGATCTTGATGAAGTCGTCCAGGAAGCCCACCATGCCGAGGCCGGTCATCAGGAACAGCACGAGCAGTCCCGAGACGGTCGGCGTGGAGGACGTGGCCGCGTGCGAGGCGGCGTAGCCGAGGAGGGCGGCGATGACGATCACGGTGCCGCCCATGGTGGGCGTGCCGCGCTTGTCGTAGTGGCCCGAGGGGCCTTCTTCGCGGATGCTCTGGCCGATGCCCCGGCGGGAGAACAGCCGCATGGCGATCGGCGTACCGATCATGGACAGGACGAGCCCGACGGCCGCCGCGACGATGATGTCCCTCATTGGTGCTCACCTCCCAGCAGCAGCTCGGCCACCCGCTCCAGTCCCAGTGCCCGTGGTCCCTTGATCAGGACCACGTCTCCCGGCCCGAGTCTGGGCGCGAGCTGCGCGGCCGCCGTCTCGGCGTCCGGCACGTGCAGCAGCGGCGCCCCGGCCGCGCCGGCGAGGACCGGCTCCGCGTCGGGGCCGACGACGATCAGGCCGGTCAGGCCCGCGCCGCCGGCCAGCCGGCCGACCTGCTCGTTCAGCGACTCGCTCTCCTCGCCCAGCTCGCGCAGCGCGGCGATGACCGCGAACCTGCGCCGTTCGCGGCCGAGGTCGCCGAGCGCCACGAAGGCGGCGCGCATGGAGTCGGGGTTGGCGTTGTAGGCGTCGTTGATCACCGTGACGCCGTCGGCCCGGTCGGTGACCTCCATCCGCCACCGGCTGCCCGGCTCGGCCTCCGACAGCTCGCCCGCGATGGTGGCGACCGGCAGGCCCAGCTCGTATCCCGCCGCGGCGGCGGCCAGGCTGTTCTCCACGGCGTGCTCGCCGTACAGGCGCAGCGCCACCGGGGCCGCGCCCGAGGGGGTGCGCAGCGTGTAGCGGGCCCGGCCGCGCTCGTCGACCGTGACGTCCTCGGCGCGCACGGCCGCGTCGGCCGAGCGGCCGAACCAGGTCACCCGGGCCTTGGTGCGCCCGGCCATGCCGCGCACGTAGGGGTCGTCGGCGTTGAGCACGGCGACGCCGTCCTCGGGGAGGGCCTCCACCAGCTCGCCCTTGGCCTGGGCGATCGCCTCCCTGCCGCCGAAGACGCCCAGGTGGGCGGTCCCGACGTTGAGCACCACGCCGATCCGGGGGGGCGCGATCCTCGCGAGGTAGGCGATGTGGCCGATCTCGCGGGCGCTCAGCTCCAGGACGAGGTACTTCGTGGACTCGTCGGCCTTGAGGACCGTGAGCGGGTGGCCGAGCTCGTTGTTGAAGTTGCCGGCCGGGGCGACGGTCGGGCCGATCCGGGCGGTGAGCCTGCCCAGGAGGTCCTTGGTGGTGGTCTTGCCCGCCGAGCCGGTCACGCCGATCACGGTCGCGGCGGGCAGCTCGGCGTGCACCGCCGAGGCCAGCTCGGCCAGCGCCGTCACCACGTCGCCCACGATCACGGTGGGCGCCTCGGTCGGGCGCGCGGCCAGCACCGCGGTGGCCCCGGCCGCGCAGGCCGCGGCGGCGAAGTCGTGGCCGTCGGCCCTGGCGCCCTTGATCGCCACGAACAGGGATCCCGGCTCGACGGCACGCGAGTCGATCACCACGGGCCCCCGTACCAGCGTGTGGGGGTCGGCCATGCCCATGAGGGCCCCCGATGTGATCTCGGCGATCCTGCCAAGAGGCAACGGGATCATGCTTCTTCCCTACTCTCCGTATCAGCTCTGCGGCCGATGGCCTCCGCGACCACCTGCCGGTCGTCGAACGGGAGCACCTCGCCGGCGATGTACTGGCCCTGCTCGTGGCCCTTGCCCGCCACGACCACGACGTCTCCCCGCTCTGCCCGGTCGATGGCCAGGCCGATGGCGGCGGCACGGTCGGGCTCCATGATCACATGAGCCCGGGCGTGCCCCGGCACCAGGAGCGCTCCCTCAAGCATGGCGGACAGGATGTCCAGTGGGTCCTCCGACCGGGGATTGTCACTGGTGAAGATCGCCACATCCGCGAGGCGGGCGGCGGCCTCCCCCATCATCGGGCGCTTGCCCCGGTCGCGGTCGCCGCCGCAGCCGAGCACCACGGTGAGCCTGCCCGCGGTGACCTTCCGCAGGGAGCGCAGCACCGACTCCACGGCACCCGGTTTGTGAGAGTAGTCGACGATCGCCTGGAAGTCCTGACCGGCGGTGATCCGCTCCATACGGCCCGGTACGCCGCCCAGGGCGCCCACGCCGTGCACGGCGGCCTGGAGCGGGATCCCCGCCTCCACGAGGGCCACGACGGCTCCGAGGGCGTTGGCGACGTTGAACGGCCCGGGGAGGGCCACCGTGGCGTCCGCCTCGACGCCGCCGGGCCCGATCACCCGGAAGGCGCTGCCGTCCCCGCCGAGCCGGACGTCCACGGCCCGCCACTCGGCCGCCGCGTCACCCTCCGCGGAGAACGTGGTCACCGGGATCTTGGCCCGGTGGACCAGCTCCCGGCCGTACGGGTCGTCGAAGTTGACCACGCCCGCCCGGCTCAGCTCCGGCGTGAACAGCCGGGCCTTGGTCGAGAAGTAGTCGTCGAGGTCCCGGTGGAAGTCCAGGTGGTCCTGGGACAGGTTGGTGAACAGCGCCACGTCGTAGTGGATGCCGCCGACCCGGCCGAGCGCGAGGGCGTGGCTGGAGACCTCCATGGCGGCCGCCGTGACGCCCTCCTCGCGCATCAGCGCGAACAGGCCGTGCAGGTCACTGGCCTCGGGGGTGGTGAGCGAGGAGGCGAGGCGCAGGTCGCCGACGTGGATCTCGACGCCGCCGACCAGCCCCGCCCGGTGCCCCGCGGCCCGCAGGCCGGCCTCCAGCAGGAACGTGCAGGTGGACTTGCCGCTGGTGCCGGTCACGCCGATGAGCATCACGTCGTCGGACGGCTCGCCGTACACCCACGCGGCCACCTGGCCGAGCACGGCCCTGGGGTCGGGGGTGACGAGCACCGGCAGGCCGGTCGCGACGGCGGCCTCGCGGCCCTGCGGGTCGGTGAGGATGGCCGCGGCTCCGGCCGCCAGGGCCTCGGCGGAGAAGTCGGCGCCGTGCGCCGACCTCCCGGGCAACGCGACGTAGAGGTCACCGCGGCAGACCCGGCGGGAGTCGATGGTGACTCCGGTCACCGCGGCGAGCGGCGCCTTGGGCGTGCCGGACGGCGCGCCGAGCAGGGTCGCGAGCCCGGACAGCGGCCGGGGCGGACTGGTCGTTGGACGCATGGACGACGGGGGACGCACGGCGGCAGCGTACCCTCACTCGTCACTCATCGGTGCGTATCCGCACCGGAGGCGGGGTCGTACCGGTGGGTGGGATCTTCCTGCTCTTTACCGCGAACGTCATCACCTTCTTGAACACCGGCGCGGCGATCTCGCCACCGTAATGTCCGTTGTGCGGGTCCTGGAGCACGGCGAGGGCCACCAGGCGCGGCGCGTCCGCCGGCGTGAACCCAACGAATGTCGCCGTATATCCACAATAACCTTGACATTTCTCGTCGTACCGCATGGCCGTGCCCGTCTTGCCCGCCACCCGGTACCCCGGGATCGCGGCGAGGTTGCCGGTGCCGTCCTCGCCCACGGCCGCCTCCAGCATGCCCGCGATCTGCTTCGCGGTCTGCTCGGTCACCACCCTGGTCCGCTTGCCCGGCTCGGCGGGGACGACCTTGCCGTCCTCGCCGGCCACGCCCGCCACGATCTGCGGCGCCACCCGCACGCCGCCGTTGGCGATGGTCTGGTAGACGCTGGCCATCTGCAGCGCCGTCACCGAGACGCCCTGGCCGTAGGCGACCGTGCAGCGCTGGCTGCCCGACCAGCCCCGCCAGTCGGGCAGCAGGCCCGCCTGGGCGCCCGGCACTCCCCCGCCCGGCCGCGTGCCGAAGCCGAACGCCTTGAGCATGTCGTAGAGCTTCTCGTCGCCGACCCGCTCGGCGGCCATGATCGTGCCCACGTTGCTGGAGGTCGCGACGACGCCGGAGAAGGTGAGCCGCTCCGGCTTGTGCGGGTGGGAGTCGCGCAGGACCTGGTCGGCGCAGCGGATGTTGTCCGGCACCGTGAACACCGTGTCCGGCTTCACCGCGCCCGCCTCCATCGCGGCGGCGGCGGTGATCACCTTGTTGGTGCTGCCCGGCTCGAACACCTCGGCCGCCGCCCGGTTGATCTGCAGCTCCTGCGGGCTCTTCTGCCAGTTGTTGAGGTCCAGCTCGGGGGCGTTGGCCATGGCGAGGATCCGGCCGTCGCGCACGTCCATGATGATCACGCTGCCGCTGCGCGCCCCGGTCGCCTTCACCTGGTCGGCGATGGCCTGCTGAGCCGCCCACTGGATGTCGCGGTCGATGGTCAGGCGCACCTCCCTGCCCGGCACCGGCGCCTGGGTGGTGTCCCTGGTCATCGGGATGCGCTGGCCCTGCGCGCCGACCTCGATGCTCTGCCGGCCGTCCCGCCCGGCCAGCGTCTTCTCGAAGGCGCTCTCCACACCGGCGAGGCCGTTCCCGTCGACGCCGACGAAGCCGACCAGGCTGCCCGCCAGGTCGTCGCCGGGGTACAGGCGGCGGTACTGGGCCTTGCTGCTGACGCCGCGGTAGTCGTGGGCGAGCACCTTCTCGGCCACCATGGGGGCGACGTCCCTGGCCAGGAGCTGGTAACGGGTGTTGGTCCTGGCCAGCGCGGTGGCGATCTCCTGCTGCGGCCTGCCGAGATCCCTGGCCAGCACCGCGGCCACCGAGGCGCGCTGCTCGGCCGAGATCAGCGTCGGGTCCACGGAGATCTCCCTGGCCTCCACGGTGACCGCCAGCTCGTGCCCGTTGACGTCGGTGATCGGCCCGCGCCGCGCGGGGAGCCGTTCGGGCTGCACCCGCTGCTCGGCGGCCCGCTGCTCGTAGACCTTCGAGTCGAGGCCCTGCAACTGGACGAGCCTGCCCGCCAGGATGGACATCAGGAAGGTCATGCCGATCATGCCGACGCTGATCCTGCGGCGCGGGTTGCCCAGGCGCAGCATCGTGGGCGGGCGGACCGGCGGCCGGGGGGGTCGCGGGGGCTGCGCGGGCTGCCGTCCCGGCGCCCAGGTCTCCTCCTCCGCCCGCGGCGGCCGGCCACGCGGCGGGCCCGCGGGCCGGCGCGGCTCCTCCGCCGCCGGCCGGCGCACCGGGCGGCGCGACCGCGCCTCCTCCCCCGC
>NZ_BSRQ01000025.1 GCF_030268685.1 Microtetraspora sp. NBRC 13810 | reverse complement strand
CACCGGGCGGCGCGAACGCGCCTCCTCCCCCGCCGGCCGGCGGGCGCCCGCCTCGTCCTCCTCGGGCCCGGCCGGGCGGCGCCGCGCCCGCTCGTCCTCGGCCGCGTCGCGGCCGGTCCTGCGCGGCGCGTCGCCCTGCGCCGGGCGGGCGGTCCCGCGGGGGGGCTGGTCGCCGGGGCCCGGACGGGCGGGGCGGCGCGGTCCGCTGGGGATACGACGACCGGCGCCGGGGCCCTGGGGGCCTCCGGCGCCGGATCCGCCGCGGCCGGGTCCTGCTCCCCGGCCGCCGCTGTCTCTCACCTGTCCCGGTCCTCCGCTCCACCTCGTACGGCATCGCCCGCGCCGGTCGCGCGGCCCTCGGACGGGATCCGGTTGACGGAGTCCCAGTCCCTGCGCTGGTTCAGCGCCTCGGCGCCCTCGGCGATCGCCGCCGGGGTGTCGTTCTCCGAGTTCAGCTGCCTGACCTGGTCCTGCTGGAGCTGGATCCGCTTGTTCTCGTCGCGCAGCCGGTCGGCCTCGAAGGAGTCCTGGTTGAGCACGGTGTTCAGCAACAGCAGGCTCATCAATCCGCCACAGAGCAAACCCACCACGAGCAGCACGAACGGAGCCCTCGGCGCCTTGGAACGCCCGCCCGTCCCGCGAACGTGGCGTTGTGGGGTACTCGATTGCCGTACCCTTGTCTTCCCCGGCATCTTGCCCGGCCGGCCGACCGGAGTCTCGGCCGGATCGTCCTGGCGCACAGGTGGCCTGACATCGCGTTTCTGGTCATCGCGCTTCGGCGGTGCCGTGGGGTTTACGGGGGTCCTGGTGGTGGCCGCGGCGTGCTGCGACACCTTGGCGACGGGACTCTCGGGACGCGCGGAAGACCTGGCGGATCCCGTGCCCGCCGACCCCGGAGCCTTGGCCGGGTTCGGAGGACGCGCGGGAGTGCCCGCACGGCCGCCGCGCGTGGAGGCGGAAGCCCGCGACGAGGCGTCCGGATCCGTGCCACGCCGAGTGGACGTGGCGCGCGCGGCGGTGCCGCGAGCCGGAGCGGAGGCGGAGCGTGCCGAGGAGCCTGCCGTGGGACCGGCGGGACTCGCGCCACGTGACGCCGTGCCGCGGGCCGGAGTCGCCGAGCGCGCCGAAGTGGAGCGCGCGGAAGGCGTGCCCTGCTCCGGAGCCGCGCGTGGGGTGCGCGCCTGAGGCGTGCCGCCGTCCGCCACGCGGGCGCGGCCGTTGGGCGCGTCCTCGGGCATGCCGCGGCGCGGCACGGCGCGGGACGCGCCGCCGTTCGGCGTGCGTGCCGTCCTGCCCGTCCTCGCCGCCCCGCGAACGGGTGCGCCTCGTCCTGCCTCTCGCTCAGTCCTCGTCAATTGGCTCACGAATCCTCTCTGCAGCCCGCATCCGGGCTGAGGCCGCCCGCGGGTTGCCGGCCACCTCTTCTTCGCCGGGGAGCTCGGCTCCCCTCGTCACAAGGCGGAACCTCGGCTGGTGCTCGGGCATCGCCACGGGCAGTCCCGGCGGCCCCGTGTCCTTGGTTCGCGCGGCGAGGATCTGCTTGGTCAGCCGATCCTCCAGGGAGTGGTAGGCGAGCACGACCACCCGCCCGCCCAGGTTCAGCGCGTCGAGAGCGGCGGGCAGCGCGTACTCCAGCGCCGTCAGCTCTCCGTTCACCTCGATACGCAACGCCTGAAAAGTCCTTTTCGCCGGATTTCCTCCGGTACGTCGGGTAGCGGCAGGGATCGCCGACGTGACCAGATCAGCGAGCCGCTTTGTAGACGTTAGGGGTTCCTTAGCCCGTTCCTGGATGATTAGGCGCGCGACACGCGGTGCGAACCTCTCTTCACCGTAAAGGCGAAGGATGCGAATGAGCTCGGCGGCCGAGTAGGTGTTCACCACACGCTCGGCGGTGAGCTCCTGCTCCGGGTCCATCCGCATGTCCAGAGGCGCGTCGTAGGAGTAGGCGAAACCCCGCTCCGCCTCGTCGAGCTGGGGCGAGGAGACGCCCAGGTCGAACAGGGCGCCGTCGATCCGCGGCCGGCCCGCGCGCCGGAGCACGTCGGGCAGCTCGTCGGACACCGCGCGGACCAGCGTGATCCGGTCCGCGAACGGCGCCAGCCGTACGGTCGACCGCTCGATCGCGGTGGGGTCGCGATCGATGCCGATCAGATGAAGGGAAGGGTGGGCCGCGAGCAGCGCCTCGGCGTGCCCGCCGAGACCCAGGTTGGCATCCACCACCACGGGGCCGGGGCGGCTCAGCGCGGGCGCGAGGACGTCGAGCACCCGGCCGAGCATGACGGGCACGTGGCCCCCACGCTCAGCACCGGAACGCTCGTCTTCGACGCCGTTCTCACGCATGACTGAAACCCCCCTCACACCGCTGCTCGCGGAACGCACGGATCGCCGATCGATCGCCGGCATACCTTCTCAGGTCCCCACCCGGGCCGCGCGGCCAGGTCCCCAACCGCAACCGTCTCTTCGTTGCCCGCCACCTGACACCGGGGAAGGTGCATCAGCTGGGGGCGAGTGGGTGCGGGTGGAGACCTCGCCGAACGACGTCTTTCACCGACGACACGACCGTGTTCACCACTTCACAGGATCCCTGGCAGCACCTCCTCCGACAGATCGGCGAACGCCTGCTCTTGGTCGGCCAGATAGGTGTCCCAGGACTTCGCGTCCCAGATCTCCAGCCGGGTGTTCGCGCCGATGACGACGCAGTCACGCTCAAGCCCGGCGTAGATCCGCAGTGGCTGAGGAACCGTGATGCGCCCCTGTTTGTCAGGAGTCTCGTCGGACGCACTGGCGAAGAAGACGCGGCTGTAGTCGCGAACCGCCTTGGCGGTCACCGGCGCCGTGCGCAGAGCCTCGGTTATGCGCTGGAACTCCTCTACGGGAAAAACGTAGAGGCAGCGCTCCTGGCCTTTGGTGATCACCAGACCCTCCGCCAGCTCCTCACGGTACTTCGCCGGCAGGAACAGCCGTCCCTTGTCATCGAGGCGCGGCTGATGGGTGCCGAGGAACACCGGCCCCACCTCCCGTGCCTTGTGGAGCGCTCAGCGCTCAAGCCCCTGCCCTCCACTGCGCACCACCATACTCCACTTCTCCCCACCGTCAACTGATTCATCTCGGTCCCGATCGCCATTCTCGCGACGTTTCCGCAGGTCAGAGCGGTGGGGCGGGAGTGGGGGGAGCGAGCGGCCCCGGCGGGTGCGCGGGCGTGTCGGCGGGCGGCCGGGCGGTGCCGTACGGGGACGGCGGCCAAGCGCCCACGGCCGTCGGCGGAATGCCGCCTATGCGATTGGTAAGCGGCTTACGAACACTGTGGCTGTTCACCCGGAATGTTGCCAAAAGTCGCCCCGGAACCTGCGGCATCGTAGTGTCGGTACGGACAATGGAAAAGGCATTGCAAGGAACCCGCCAAACGCGTGTACCGCGAGGCGAGAGTCGCACCCTCATGGAGGCCTGGTGGCAGTAAGCCATGACGTCGGACAGCTCGAGGATCTCGTCACCACAGCGCACAGGATCCGCCAGGCGATCGAATCAGTGATCGAGGGCAAGACCGACGTCGTCCGTCTCACGATGACCGTCCTGCTGGCGGAAGGCCACCTCCTCATCGAGGACGTGCCCGGGGTCGGCAAGACCATGTTGGCCAAGGCACTGGCGCGCTCCATCGACTGTCCCGTCCGCCGCGTGCAGTTCACCCCCGACCTGCTGCCCAGCGACATCACCGGAGTGAGCGCCTACAACCAGCAGACCAGGGAGTTCGAGTTCAAGCCCGGCCCGGTGTTCGCGAACATCGTGGTCGGCGACGAGATCAACCGGGCCTCGCCGAAGACGCAGTCCGCGCTGCTGGAGTGCATGGAGGAGCACCAGGTCACCGTGGACGGCACCACCTACGCGCTGGACACGCCCTTCATGGTCATCGCCACCCAGAACCCGATCGAGATGGAGGGCACCTATCCCCTGCCCGAGGCGCAGCGCGACCGGTTCACCGCGCGGATCGCCATGGGCTACCCCAAGCCGGCCGCCGAACTCGAAATGCTCGACGTGCACGGCGCGGCCTCCCCGCTGGACAAGCTGGAGCCGGTGGCGACGACCGCGGAGATCAAGGCGCTGATCGACGCGGTGCGGGCGGTCTACGTCTCCCAGCCCATCAAGCGTTACGCCGTCGACCTGGTGACCGCCACCCGCCAGACGCCCGACCTGCGGCTCGGCGCCTCCCCCAGGTCCACCCTCCAGCTCGTCCGCGCCGCCCGCGCGCACGCCGCGATGGAGGGCCGGGACTACGTCATCCCCGACGACCTGCAGGAGCTGGCCGTGCCGGTGCTGGCCCACCGGCTGCTGCCGAGCATCGAGGCCCAGGGACAGCGCCGTCACCCCGAGCAGGTGGTGGCCGACCTGCTGCGCCGGGTACCGGTTCCCGACGCGCGGCCCGAGGCCGGCCGCGGCGGAGCGGGATCGGGACGGTGAGGACCGGGCTCGGGGCGCTGACCAACCGCGGCCGGTCCTTCCTCGCCTCGGGGGTCGCGGCTCTGCTGTGCGCCTTCCTGCTCGGCGAGCACGACCTGCTGCGGATCGGGGTGCTGGTCGTCGCGCTGCCGCTGCTGGCCGCCATGGTGGTGGCCCGCACCCGTTACCGGCTGAGCTGCGCCCGCCGCCTCGACCCGCCCCGAGTCGAGGCCGGCGGCGAGGCGACCGTCACCCTCCGCCTGGAGAACGTGACGCGCCTGCCGACCGGACTGCTCCTCATCGAGGACACGGTGCCCTACGCGCTCGGCGCCAGGCCGCGGTTCGTGCTGGACCGGGTCGAGGCGCAGGGCGTCCGGGAGGTGGACTACAAGGTCCGCTCCGACCTGCGCGGCAGATTCCCCATCGGGCCGCTGACCGTGCGGATCACCGACCCGTTCGGCCTGGTCGAGCTGGCCAGGAGTTTCACGATCAGCGACACGCTGGTGGTGACCCCGCAGGTGGTGGCGCTGCCGGCGCTGCGGGTGTCCGGCGAGTGGACCGGCGGCGGCGAGAGCCGTACCAGGAGCGTGGCGGCGGCCGGCGACGACGACGTGGCGCCGCGCGAGTACCGGCACGGCGACGACCTGCGGCGGGTGCACTGGCGCTCGACCGCCCGGCGCGGTGAGCTGATGGTGCGCCGCGAGGAGCAGCAGTGGCAGAGCCGCGGCGCGCTGCTGCTGGACACCCGCAGGCACGCGCACCGGGGCGAGGGCCCGCGTTCCTCCTTCGAGGTCGCGGTCTCCACGGCCGCCTCGATCGGGGTGCACCTCGCCGGCGACGGCCTCGGCCTGCGACTGGTCACCGACCAGGGCGCCGAGCACCTCGCCGACGGCGGGGCCGGCATCTCCCTCCTCGACACTCTGGCCGTGGTACGGCAGAGCCAGACCCGCACGCTGGACTTCGGCGTGGCCGCGCTGCGCCAGGGCGGCGGCGACGGGCTGATCGTCGCCGTGCTGGGCGCGGTCGACCCGGAGGAGGCCAGGACGCTCGCCCGGGTGCGGCGCGGGAACATGACCGGCATCGCGGTGCTGCTGGACACGGTCGCCTGGGACCGGCCGGAGCTGGCCGAGGGCGAGCAGTTCCAGCAGACCAGGACCGTGCTCGCCGCCGCCGGGTGGCGGGTCGTCCGGCTGCCCGCGGCCACCTCGCCCGCGGCCGTCTGGCAGGACGCCGTGCAGCACGCCGGGCGGGTGCCCGGCGACCTGTCCACCTCGCTCGGCGTGGGAGGAGGCGCGGCATGAGGCTCCCGATCGCGTCGGGCGTGGCCACCGCCGCCGTCGCCTCGACGCTCTACCCGCTCTTCCAGGGGCTCACCTGGTGGTGGACCGGGCTGGGCGCGCTGCTGGTGATCACGCTCATCGGGGTGCTCGCCTCCCGTTACACCGTGCCCGGCTGGCTGGTGCCGCCGGTGCAGATCGCCGGCCTGTGGATCTACCTGACCGCGGTGTTCGCCTCCGGCGAGGCGTGGGCCGGGCTGTTCCCCACCCGCGAGTCGGTCCTGGTGCTGGCGACCAGCGTGGCCGACGGGTTCGCGGACATCCAGCGGTTCGCCGCGCCGGTGCCCGCCGCTCCCGGGATCATGCTGCTCACCGCGGGCGGGATCGGTCTCATCGGGGTGCTCGTCGACCTGCTCGCCGTACGGACGCGCAGGGCGGCGCTCGCCGGACTCCCCCTGCTCACCCTGTTCATCGTGCCGGCCGAGATCGTCACCGAGCCGATCGCGTGGCCCGCGTTCATCCTGGGCGCCGCCGGGTACTCGTGGCTGCTCGTCGCCGACGGGCACGAGCGGATCGGGCACTGGGGCAGGGCCGTGCTGGTCCGGCGCAGGACCGCCGCCGGCGTTCCCGGCACCACGCCGCTGCGCCTGTCCGGCAAGCGGGTCGGGGTGACCGCCATCGCGCTGGCGATCCTGCTGCCCGCACTGGTGCCGACGCTGGCGCCCAACCCGCTCTTCGGGTTCGGCGTGGGCGGCACCGGCATCGGCGGCGGCAACACCATCAGCATCCCCAACCCCATCGTGGGCCTGCAGGGGCAGCTCCAGTTGCCGCAGAACGCCACCGTCCTCACCTACACCAGCTCCGACAACGTGCCGCGTTACCTGCGGCTGTGGTCGCTGGACCTGTTCACCGGCGAGCAGTGGACGATGACCGCGCCCACCGGCATGGCCGAGAACCGGGTGGACAACGGCGCGCTGCCCGCGCCCCCCGGCGCCACCGCGCCCATCCAGACCAGGGCCGCCGACCTGGAGATCAGTATCAGTGACTCCGTGAACAACATGCAGTTCCTGCCGCTGCCCTACCCGCCGCGCAACGTCGAGGCGGAGGGCGACTGGCGGGCGGACCAGGACTCGCTGATGGTGTTCTCCACCCGCGACCAGGCCGGCGGCCTGAACTACCGGGTGCGGCTGGAGGAGCCCATGCCGACCAGGAGCGCGCTGGAACGGGCGGGACCGCCGAGCGCGGAGATCGCCGACCGCTACCTGCGTCTCCCCCGCGACCTGCCGCAGGAGATCAGGGACCTCGCCGACGGGGTCACCGCGGGGCAGCGGACGCCGTACGACAAGGCGGTCCGGCTCCAGGAGTGGTTCACCACCGACGGCGACTTCGCCTACAGCCTGCAGACCGCGGGCAACGGCAACTCCGCGCTGGTGGACTTCCTGATCTACAGCAAGACGGGCTACTGCGAGCAGTTCGCCGCCTCCATGGCGGTGATGGCCCGCATCCTGGGCATCCCCGCGCGGGTGGCGGTCGGCTACACCAGCGGCACCAACACCGGCGGCAACGTGTGGCAGGTCGGCACGCACGACATGCACGCCTGGCCCGAGCTCTACTTCGAGGGGATCGGCTGGCTGGCGTTCGAGCCCACCCCGTCGGGCAGCCTCGGCCAGGGGACCGCGCGGCAGCCGGACTACACCCGGCCCGCCCCGGAGACGAGTGACACCGGCACGCAGGACGACACCCCGTCGGCCACCTCCAGCCCGGAGGCGGGCGGAGCCGCAGGCGAGTCGGCCGCTCCGCGCAACCCCAGGCAGCTCGACCGCGAGGGAACGCTCGTGCCGTCGGTGACCGCGGAGGAGGAGGGCACGTCGCTCGGCGTCTGGTTCGCGGCCGGCCTGGCGGTGCTGGTCGTGCTGCTCATCCCGGCCGCCGCCCGCAGGATCATGCGGCACCGGCGGCTCCAGGCCGCCGGGCGTCCGGCGCCTCGGGCGGCCCGGGGGACGGCCGTGGCCATGGCCGGGTCCGTCGCCGACCGGGACGGGCCGGTCACCCCGGCCGGAATGGTCTCGGCCGTCGTCGCGGAACTCGACGACGCGCTGTACGACTACGGCATGGAACGGCAGCCGAGTGAGACGTCCAGGGCGCTGGCCCGCAGGCTGTCCACGCAGCACGGCTTCGACCCCGAGGCGACGGCGGCCATCTCCCGGCTCGCCGTGGTGACCGAGCGGGTGCTCTTCGCCCGGACTCCGGGTGAGACCGGCCCGCTGGCCCAGGACCTCCGCGTCCTGCGGCGGGCCCTCGCGGCGACTGTCTCCCGCGGCCGGCGGATCAGGGTGGCGCTGATGCCGCCCTCCACGCTGCGGCGGATCCGGGGACTGGGCGGACGGATCCTCGACGGGTTCGACCGGCTGGAGAACCTCCGGGTGCGCCGGCCGGAACGCAGGGCCTGAACGCCGGGGACATCCCCGGACACCGATCGTGCGGCCGCCCCCTTGGAGGGGACGGCCGCACGATGCGCGTCAGGTGTGTCGTGTGCCCAGGGTCGCCACAGGCGTCCGTGCCGTGAACCGGGCGGGCGCGATCACCGGGATCACACCCGTGCCCTTCCGGTCAGGTGCGGTGGGGGTCGCTCAGCGCTCGTCGTGCCGACGGCGCCAGCGCTCCTCCATCCGCTGCATGAACGTCTGCCGTGGGCCGCTGCGGCGCTCGGCCCTGCCCGCGGCCCCGGGGGCAGCGGCGGCGGCGGACCCGTCACCGAACCCGTTCATGCGTTTCCAACTGGACAGACCCCACAGACACGCGGCGAGCATGACCACGAAGCCGCCGACGCCGAGCAGGATGACGTTGATCACCACGCCGACCATCAACAGGACGATGCCCGCGACGAAGCCGATGGAGGCCTTCACCAGGCGGCGCTTGTAATGGTTGCGCGGATCACGGATCCGGACGGTGTTGGCCCACTTCGGATCCTCGGCGTAGAGGGCCTGCTCGATCTGGTCGAGCAAGCGCTGCTCGTGCTCAGAGAGCGGCATGGCGCCTCCCAAGGACGGCCCCAGGACGGGGAAGACGGCAACGGACGACACGGGGTGTCCGAACCTCGCGGTCGGTTATCCCCAGAATACGAGGCTGTAGACGCGGGCGAAAGAAAACGTCCAACGCAGACCAAACCGAAGGCGACGTCATACGTCTATTCCATCAAACTTGGGGCGAACGAGCGATGCCGGGCGGACCGCATCCGGGCCGAATCTCCGAACCGCCTTGTCCATAGCGCGCTCCACCTCTCTCCAGCCTGTCTCCCGCTCTCCCAGGGTAAGCTGCCGCGCGGACGTGTCGGCACCTCTCAGATTTTCCACCCTGACTCCGACGAGGCGCAGCCGGACCCGGTCGAGACCCGCCGCGGCGAAGAGGTCACAGGCGGTGACGTAGATCTCCTGGGCGACGTCGGTGGGCTCGCGAAGCGTGCGGGAACGGGTGATCGTGGAGAAGTCGGAACGGCGGAGCTTCACGCTGACCGTGCGGCCGACGTGCCCGCCCGCGCGCAGCCTGGCGGCGACCCGCTCCGACAGCCGCAGCAGCTCGCGCCTGATGGCCTCGGGGTCGTCCACGTCGGCGGGGAAGGTCTCCTCCGCGCCGATGCTCTTGTCCGGCACGTGCGGTGTCACCGCGCGCTCGTCGCGGCCCCAGGCGAGGGCGGCGAGGTGCGTGCCGGCGGCCTGGCCCAGCTCGCGCTGGAGGGTGGCGACGGGGACCCTGGCCAGATCTCCGACGGTCCTGATGCCCAGCCGGACCAGAGCCTGCTCCGTACGGTCCCCAACGCCCCACAGGGCGCCGACGGGGAGCGGGTGGAGGAATTGCACCACTCCGTCGGCCGGAACGACCAGAAGGCCGTTCGGCTTGCACTGGCGGGAGGCGAGCTTGGCGACGAACTTGCTGCCCGCCACCCCGACCGAGCAGGTGATGCCGTAACGCTCGGCCACCTGGGCGCGGATCGCCTCGCCGATCGCGGCCGGCCGCCCCAGCCTGCGCCGGGCCCCGCCGACGTCGAGGAACGCCTCGTCGGAGGCGATCGGCTCCACCTGCGGAGTGATCGCGTGGAAGATCTCCATCACCCCGCGGGAGACCTCCGCGTACTTGCCGTGGCTGGGCGGGATCACGGTCGCCCGCGGGCACAGCCGCATGGCCCTGGTCATCGGCATGGCCGAGTGGACGCCGAAGCGCCTGGCCTCGTAGGTCGCGCTCAGCACCACGCCCCGCAGGCCGGGCACACCGATGATCACCGGGGTGCCCACAAGCTCCGGCCGCTCGATCAGCTCGACGCTGGCATAGAAGGCGTCCATGTCGACGTGCAGGATCGGGCAGCCGGTGTCGTCGGCGCCCAGCGCCGAGGCCACCTTGGGGACCTGCTGCTTTCTCGACACGTCACCATCCTAGGCGAACACGCGTTCTACATCCTACGTCCCAGCACGTGAAGCTGGGTGGCGATGTCGCGCAGCACGGGATGGGAGGCGACGGCCTGCTCCAGCGCCACCAGCGCCTCGGCGGCCCCCGGCTCGCCGTCGAGCAGACGGCTGGGCACCAGGTCGGCGAAGACCCGCACGCCGAGCGCCTCCCCCGGGGTGAAACCGGTCGATGCGAGCAGCCCGGCCAGCGCCCCGGCGTCGAACCGGCGCGGCGTGGGGTCGCGGTCGCCCCAGCGGCCGGCGGGGTCGCCGAGCACCTGCCTGGCCTCGTCGAACCGCCCGGCGACGGAACGGTGGATCGCGGTGGCGACCGGGTTGGCGGCCAGGACGCTGATCGCGCCGCCGGGCCGCAGCAGGCGACCGGCCGCGGCCAGCGCGCTGACCGGGTCTTCGACGTATTCCAGCACGCTGTGGCAGAGCACCAGGTCGGCGGCGGCCTCGGGGAGCAGCTCGCCGAGGTCGGCGGCGTCGCCCTGCAGGCCGCGCACGCTCACGCCGGCCTCGGCGGCCCTGCGTTCGAGCGCGGCGAGCGAGTCGGGGCTGGGGTCGACAACGGTCACCCCGTGCCCGAGCTCCGCGAGCGGGACGGCGAAGCCGCCGGTGCCGCCGCCCGCGTCGACGATGTCGAGGCGGGCGCGCCCGGTGGCGGAGACCAGCTCGGCCAGGACCACGCCCAGCGCGTCCCAGACCACGGCGGTGCGCACCCCCGGGATCGCCGCCTGCCGCGTGATGCCATCGGTACGCAACTTTCAGCCTCCATTCGACGCTTCGACGCTTCGACGCGCCCAGCCTACGCCGGATCGTCCCCGGGGCGTCCGAGCCCGCCCGGGTGCCCGTCCAGGCGTCCGCTCCGGGCGCCCGCGCAGCCGGCGGACCGGACGGCACCCCGGCGGCACACGGACGGCACGCGGAGGGCGACCGGCGACGACCGGCGGCGGCCGGTCAGAGCGTGAGGCTGGGCTTCAGCTGCTTGAACCGGGCCAGGAGGCCGTTGACGAACTGCGGGGACTCGTCGGTGGACAGCTCGGCCGCCAGGTGCACCCACTCGCTGATGACCACGCCCTCGGGGACGTCGGGCGCCCACAGCAGCTCGTAGGTGCCGCCGCGCAGCACGTTACGGTCGACGGCGGGCATCCGGTCGAGGGTCCAGCCCTCGGCGTAGGTGGAGATGAGGTCGTCGATGCGCGCCCGGTGCCGGCAGACGCCTTCGACGACGGTGGAGGTGTACTCGTTGACGGGAGGATCGGCCCTTTCGAACCGCTCGGCGAGGACCTTCATCGGGTCCTCGCCGCGCAGTTCGGATTCGAAGAGGATGTCCAGCGCCCTGCGGCGCGCCTTTCCCCTAGACGACATCAGGCTCGGCCGAGGTAGTCGCCGGTGCGGGTGTCCACCTTGACCTTCTCGCCGGTGGTGATGAACAGCGGGACCTTGATCTCGGCGCCGGTCTCCAGGGTGGCGGGCTTGGTGCCGCCGGTGGAGCGGTCGCCCTGCAGGCCGGGCTCGGTGTGCGAGACGGTGAGCTCGACCGCGGCGGGCAGGTCGACGTAGAGCGGGCTGCCCTCGTTGAAGGCGATGGTGGCCAGCGCGTTCTCCAGCAGGTAGCCGGCGGCGCTGCCGACCGTGCCGCGGGACACGTTGACCATGTCGTAGGTCTCGGTGTCCATGAAGACGAACTCTTCGCCGTCGAGGTAGGAGAACTGCATCTCGCGCTTGTCGACGTTGGCCACGTCGACCTTGACGCCGGCGTTGAAGGTCTTGTCCACGACCTTGCCCGACAGGATGTTCTTCAGCTTGGTACGGACGAACGCGCCGCCCTTGCCGGGCTTGACGTGCTGGAACTCCACGACGGACCAGAGCTCACCGCCATCGAGCTTCAGCACCATGCCGTTCTTGAGGTCGTTGGTCGTCGCCACTCGCTCTTCTCCTGCGTACGGCTGCCGCCCCTGCCCTACAGGACCAGCAGCTCCTTGGTCGTCTTGGTGAGGAGCTCCGGTCGATCGTCACGCGCCACGAGCGTGTCCTCGATGCGGACCCCACCCTTGCCCGGAAGGTAGACCCCGGGCTCAACGGTGATCGGAACTCGATCCTCTATCCTACCCGGCTTGTCCGGCCCCAGGAACGGATCCTCGTGGATCTCCAGGCCGACGCCGTGTCCCAGCCCGTGCCCGAAGTCCCCGGCGTGCCCCGCCGCGGCGATGACCTCCCGCGCCGCGGCGTCCACGTCGTGCGCGCTCGCGCCACGCCGCAGGGCGTGCCGCCCGGCCCGCTGGGCTTCCCTGACCAGGTCGTAGAGGTCGCGCTGCCAGCCGGCCGGCTCGCCCACCGCGACGGTCCTGGTCATGTCGGCGTGGTAGCCGGCGCTGAGCGCGCCGAAGTCCATGGTGACCAGGTCGCCGCGCCGGACGGGGCGGTCGCCCGGCGAGTGGTGCGGCACGGCGCCGTTGGGTCCCGCGGCCACGATCGAGTCGAACGCGGGCTTGTCCGCGCCCAGCTCGGCCATCCGGGTCTCCAGCGCGCGGGCGATCTCGCGCTCGGTGACGCCCGGCCTGATCACCGGCAGCACGTCGGCGAACGCCTGGTCGGTGATGGCGCAGGCGGTCCTGAGCAGGTCGATCTCCGCCTCGTCCTTGACCACCCTCAGCCGCTCCACCGGCGCGGAGACCGGGACGAGGGTCGCGCCGCGGGCGTCGCCGAGCCGGTGGAACTCCGCCACCGGCATGTGGTGCGCCTCGACGGCCAGGCGCGCCCCCGCGGCCCGGCCGGCCAGCGCACCGGCGACGTCGCGTTCCTGGACGATCTCCACGTCCGGGCAGATCCGCCGGGCCGTCTCGATGTAGCGCACGTCGGTGGCGAGCACGGCGCCCGCCTCCCCCACGCGCACCAGCAGCGCGGCGTTGGAGCTGGCCAGCCCGGTCAGGTAGCGGACGTTCACCGGTTTGGTCACCAGGACGGCGTCCGCGGAGAGCTCGGGGAGGGCCGCGGCCAGGCGGGCCCGGCGGGCGGCGTGGTCAACGGTCATGCCCCGACTGTACGGCCCCCGCGCCCGCCGCACCGGGAGGAGCCCCGTCCCGGACTCCCCCGCGGCGCCCGGCGTCAGGGGCGGATGTCCAGCCAGACCAGGCGGTGGTCGGAGCTCGGGAAGGGGTAGACGCCGGTGAGCCGGGACAGCGGGTCGGCCTGGCGGGGCCAGAAGACGCCGCCGCCGCGCACGCCGAGCCCCTTGGAGGGCAGCACGTAGTCGGCCCGCAGGTTGCCGGGGGCGGTGTCGGCGAAGTCGGCGGTGTCGTACCGCGGGTCGCCCCGGTGCGCGGCGTTCGCGCCCGCCTGGAGGGCGGCCGCCTCCGGGGCGCCGTCGCTCGCGGGGGCGGAGCGGGCGTCGATCCGCGGGCTGCGCAGGAGCTGGTGGACGGCGCCGTCGTAGCTGTCGCCGTCGGCGGGGTCGGCGTTCAGGTCGCCGGCGACGACGAACTGCGCGCCGGGCCGCAGGCCGCCGCGCCGCCCGCGGTCGTCGCGGATGTACCCGCCGCGCGCCGGGGACACGTAGTCGGCCCAGAACCGGATCTCGTCGTGGTTGCGCCGCCCGTTGCGGTCCTCCGCGCCGTCGAAGGTGGGCGGGGTGGGGTGGCTCACCAGGAAGTGCACGTCGTCCCCACGGCCGTCCCCGCCGACCCGGACGGGCACGTCCCAGTGGCTCTTGGAGGACAGCCGCACGACGTCGAGCTCCTCGGGGGTGTACCAGTCGGCGGGGGCGGGCGTCGCCGGGTCGTCCGGCAGCGCCGCGCCCGGCATGTCCTTCCACCGGAACCGCTGGAAGGTGCGCACGTCGCCGATCGGGTACTTCGAGTAGACGACCATGCCGTACTGGCCGGGGAACTCGCCGAAGCCCAGGGAGTCGTCCCCGTAGCCGGGCGTGCCGGGGGTGGCCGCCACCCTGCCGTCGTTGTTGAGGTCGAAGCCGGAGGGCAGGCCCGTGTTGCTCGGGGCGGTGTACCGGTAGCGGTAGCTGATCGGCCTGGCGCCGTTCTGCCCGACGGACAGATAGTTGTCCTGGAAGAGCCGGGCGGCCCGGCCCGCCGCGTCGTAGTCGAACTCGTTGACGAGCAGGACGTCGGGCGCGGCCCGCTGCACGATCTCGGCGATCACCCTGGCCTGGGCGTTGTCCCGGTTCGACAGGTCGGCGACCAGCCGCCCTTCGGCCGAACGGTTGAGCGAGGCGTTGAACGTGGCGAACCGCACCGGCTCACGCCGGTCGTGGCGGTCGTGGCGGTCGTGCGGCGTGGTCGCCGAGGCGGCGGACGTCCCCGCGGTGGCGGGGACGAGCGCCGCGGCGACGGCGGCGAGGACGAGGACGCGGCGGAGTCTCACGATGTGCTCCCGGAGTCGGGCGGGGTCGGGGACCGGCGGGATCACACGCCCCGAACCGCCGGTGGGTACGGCGGAATCCTCACACCCATCGGTGAAGCGGGGGCAAGGAACGTGTGAACGGCTTGATCAGCCGGCGAGCTCGCGCACCTTCTCGATGAGCCGGACCCGCTCCCCGTGGGTGGCGGCCACCGGGGCGACGTTGATCGTGGTGACGCCGGACTCGCGCATCGCCTGGAGCCGGTCCCGGACGAAGCCCTCCGGGCCGATCAGCGACATCTTCTCCAGCAGCTCGTGGGGCACCAGCGCGGCGGCCTCGTCCTTCTTGCCCTCCAGGTAGAGGTCCTGGATCTGCTCGGCCTCCTTCTCGAAGCCGTACCTGCGGGCGAGGTCGTTGTAGAAGTTCCTGCCCTTGGCGCCCATGCCGCCGATGTACAGCGCGGCCAGCGGGCGGCCCAGCTCGATCAGCCCGGAGACGTCGTCGCCGATCGCGAGGGTCGCCTGCGCGATCACCTCCAGGTCGCCCAGTCCGGGGTCGCGCCGCGCCCTGCCCGCGGCCAGCGAGGCGCCCCACACGCCGGCCGCCTTCTCCGGCATGTAGAAGATCGGCTCCCAGCCCTCGGCCAGCTCGGCGGTCAGCTCGACGTTCTTCGGGCCGATGGCGGCCACGACGATCGGGATCCTGGTGCGCACCGGGTGGTTGATCAGCTTGAGCGGCTTGCCGAGCCCGGTGCCCTGCTCCGGCGGCAGCGGCAGCGTGTAGTACCTGCCCTCGTAGGCCAGCCGCTCGCGCCGCCACACCTGCCGGCAGATCTCGATCACCTCGCGGGTACGGCCCAGCGGCGCGTGGTACGGCACGCCGTGGAAGCCCTCGATCACCTGCGGCCCCGAGGCGCCGATGCCGAGCACGAACCTGCCGTCGGAGACGTAGTCCATGCCGGCCGCGGTCATCGCCAGCAGCGCCGGGGTCCGGGAGTAGATCGGCAGGATGCCCGACGCGATGCGCATCCGCTCGGTCCTGGCGGCGATGAACCCCATCTGGCTGACCGCGTCGAAGCTGTATGCCTCGGCGACGAACACGGTGTCGAGCCCGGCCTTCTCGTAGTCGGCGAGCGCGGCCACCGTCTCCTTGAAGCCTCCCGAGTAGTTGAGAGCCATACCAACGCGCATAGGGCGATCCTCCCGAGACGGCAGCACAGAATCATGTTCGGTCAACTGCTCAGGGTAGCGTCCCGGCCGGGCCCCGGGAACCGGACCCGCGTGTGTCGGCTTTGGCTTCGGCCACCGGGGGCCCTACTGTTCGCAGTTCGGAGATCCGTCGGGGGGAGCAGGGTGCTTTCACGGGTGGTCATGGTGGCGTCGGGTCTGGTCGCGCTGCTGCTCGGGGCGCATCGGCTGCTGCCCGACCTGGGCGGTGTCACCCCCGTCGTGGAGAGCGTGCTGCCCTGGTTCGGAGCCGCCGTGCCGGTCCTGCTGGGCGTCGCCTGCCTCACCCGCTCCTGGCCGCCGGTCGCGGCGACCCTGGTGCCCGCGCTGGTGTGGGCGTTCATGTTCGCCCCGGCGTTCTTCCGTACGCCGCCGGGCGGGCCGAGCGACCTGTCGGTGCTCACCCTGAACGTGGACGCCGCCAACGACGACCCGGAGGAGACGCTGCGCGGCCTCGTCAAGGACCGCGACCTGATCGCGCTCCAGGAGATGACCGGCCCGACCAGGGACCGGGTCTCCGGCCTGCTCCGCTCGCGCTTCCCGCACCACTTCACCGTCGCCACCGTGGGCCTGTGGAGCCGCTTCCCGATCGTCGGGGCCCGCCGGGTGGACGTGGGGCTCGGCTGGACCAGGGCGCTGCGCGCGGTGGTGCGGACGCCCAAGGGCCGGGTGACGGTCTACGTGATGCACCTGGCCTCGGCCAGGCCGGGCGAGACCGGCGACCGGGACCACACGCTCGCCGCGGCGCGCAAGCTGATCGAGGACGACGACAGCAAGCACCTGCTGCTCCTCGGCGACCTCAACACGGCCACCACCGACCGTCAGCGCAACGGCCTGGTGCCCCCGCTGTCGGACGCGCAGCAGGAGGCGGGCACCGGCTTCGGCTTCACCTGGCCGGCCGGCTTCCCGATCACCCGGCCGGACCACATCCTCTACCGCGGCCTGGTCGCCACCCGGGCGGGCGTGGCCCCGGCCCCGGGCAGCGACCACCGCGCCGCCTTCGCGGGCCTGCGCCTGTAGCCCGCCCGCGTGAGGGGCCGCAGACGAGGGGCCGCAGACGAGGGGCCGCAGACGAGGGGCCGCAGACGAGGGGTCACAGGCGAGGGGCCGCAGGTGAACGCGGGTGGGCGGGGGCTCAGCTCTGGCCGGGTTCGGCGATGAAGGCGGCGAGGTCCTCGGGGGTGTCGATGTCGGCGGGGTCGCCGATGTCGTCGCACGGCACCCGGGTGACCAGCTCGGGGTGCGCGCGCAGGAAGGCCCGCGCGCCCATGTCGCCCTCGGCCAGCGCGGCCACCGCCTCGAAGTGCTCGCGGGCCAGGAGCACCGGGTTGCGCGGCGCCCCGCCGTACGTGGCCACCGCCACGGAGGCGCCCTCGCCGGCGGCGGCGATCAGCCGGCGCACCGTCTCGGCCCCGACCCTCGGCTGGTCCACCAGCGTGACGACGACGTGCCCGGCCCCGGGCGGCAGGGCGGACAGGCCGGCCCGCAGCGAGGACCCCATCCCGGTCCGCCAGTGCGGGTTGTGCACGACGACGGCCCCGCGGATCTGCGCGATGGCCGCGCCGAGCACCACGACCACGGGATGGCAGCCGCCCTCGCGCAGCACCCGGACACCCCGGTCCACCAGTGTCTCCCCGGCGAGCTCGACCAGCGCCTTCGGCCTGCCGAGGCGGGAGCCCGCACCGGCGGCGAGGAGGAGTCCCGCCGCCGCACTCGAATCGTTCATCGCCCCAGTGTCCACCGCCCCCGGCTCCCGAACCGGGCGTTCGCCCGCATCCGGATCAGTACTCGCCGTGGATGCGGCCCTCGGTGTCGGTCAGCGGGCGTCCCGAGCCGCCCCAGCGGAGCTGGATCAGCTCGGCGGCGATGGCCACCGCGGTCTCCTCGGGGGTCCGCGCGCCGAGGTCGAGGCCGATCGGCGAGCGGAGCCTGGCCAGCTCCTCCTCGGTGAGGCCGGCCTCGCGCAGCCGGGCGAGCCGGTCCTCGTGGGTGCGCCGGGAGCCCATCGCGCCGACGTACCCGGCGGAGGTGCGCAGCGCCACCTCCAGCAGCGGCACGTCGAACTTCGGGTCGTGGGTGAGCACGGTGATCACCGTACGCTCGTCCACCGGCACCGAGGTCAGGTAGTCGTGCGGCCACTTCACCACCACCTCGTCGGCCTCGGGGAAGCGTTTGGCGGTCGCGAAGACCGGCCGGGCGTCGCACACCACGACGTGGTAGCCGAGGAACTTGCCGAGCCTCGCGACCGCAGCGGCGAAGTCGATCGCGCCGAAGACCAGCATCCGCGGCGGCGGGGCGAAGGACTGCACGAACACCGCCAGGTCGTCCAGCCTGCGCTCGCCCTCGGCGCCGTACCTGCGCACCCCGGTCAGGCCCTGGGCCAGCATGCCGCGCACGTCGTCGTCCACGGCGTCGTCGAGGCGGCGCGGGCCGAGCGAGCCCGAGGACCGCTCGGGCCAGATGACGCGGCGCGCGCCCACCGTGCCGGGGCCGGACATGACGGTGGCGACCGCGACCGGCTCCCGCGCGGCGACGGAGGCGGCGATCGCGCCCAGTTCGGGGAAGGTCTCCCTGGACACCCGCTCGACCATGATGTCGATGATCCCGCCGCAGGTCAGGCCCACGCTGTAGGCGTCGTCGTCGCTCACGCCGTACCGCTGGAGCACTGTGCGCCCGCTGCCGGTCACCTCCTTGGCCAGCTCGTAGACCGCGCCCTCGACGCAGCCGCCCGAGACGCTGCCCACGGCCTCGTCGCCGGACACGGCCATCGCCGCCCCCGGCGGACGCGGCGCGCTGCGGAAGGTGCCCACCACGGTGGCCAGCCCGAACTCCTCCCCGGCCGTCCACCACCGCATGATCTGCGAAAGAACGTCACGCATGTGCCAGCCTCTCCGCCAGGTCCTCGAACGCGGCCAGGCTGTGCCCGGCCACGAAGTCGTCGATGTACGGCAGCGCCGCCCGCATCCCCGCCGTGAGCGGCTGGTAGCCCTCGTGGCCCTTGTGCGGGTTGACCCAGACCACCCGGTGCGCCAGCCGGGACAACCGGGCCATCTGGGCGGCGAGCAGGGCCGCGTCCCCCCGCTCCCAGCCGTCCGAGGCGATGACCACGACGGCCCCCCGGGCCTCGTGCCGGGCGAGGAACGCCTTCAGCTCCTCCCCCAGTCTGGTGCCGCCGCTCCAGTCGGGGATCGCCTGGGAGACGGCGTTCATGGCCCTGGCGGGGTCGCGGTGGCGCAGCTCGGCGGTCAGCCTGGTGAGCCGGGTGCCGACGCTGAACGCCTCGGTGGCCCGCGGCTGGGACCTGACCAGGGTGTGCGCGAACCGCAGCAGCGTGTCGGCGTAGGGCGTCATCGAGCCGCTGACGTCGATGAGGAGGACGACCCGGCGCGGGCGGGTCCGGTGCGTCCTGCGCCGCAGCCGGGACACCTCGCCACCCCGGCGCAGCGCCTCCCGGATCGTGCGCCGCTCGTCCAGCCGTCCCCGGTGGGAGGGGGTGAACCGGCGGGAGGCCCGCTGCTCGCGCCCGCGGGCGAGCAGGGCGATCATCCGGTTGATCTCGGCGCGCTCGGCCGGGCCGAGCACGGCCACGTCGCGGTGGCGGAGCACCTCGGCCCCGCTCGCGACGGCGGCGAGGGTCTCCTCTTCCTCCTCGCGCCGCGCGCCGGACCGCCCGCCGTCCAGCGCGACCGTGTGCCGGGTGATCGTCACGGCGGGGGCGGGAGAACGGCTCCGGGTGGCGCGCGTCCCGCCGAAGTAGGCGGCGAAGCAGCGGTCGTACCTGGCGATGTCGTCGGGCGAGGCGCAGAGCGTGGCCCGGCCCGCCCAGTAGACGGCGGCCGGCTCGGTCACGCCGACGACGGCCAGCGCGCGCAGCAGGTTCTGCGTCCGCTCGTGGTCGGCGGCGACCCCGGCCGCGCGCAGCGTGTGCGCGAAGCCCGTCATCGTCGCCACGACATCCGCCCCGGCCCCGTCTGCCCCGGCCCCATCTGCCCTGGCCCCATCTGCCCTGGCCCCGTCCGCCCCGGTCCTGTCCACCTCGGCCATGTCCGCCCCGGTCCTGTCCGCCTCAGCCACGGCGTCCGTGGGCGAGGAGGCCGTCCTTGAGCGCCACGACCTGGTCTTCGCGGTGTTTGAGCACCGCGCCCAGGGTCGCCGCGGCGAGGCTGGGGTCGAGGTCGCGGGCGCCCAGCGTGAGCAGCGCCTCGGCCCAGTCGAGCGTCTCCGCGATGCCCGGCGGTTTGACCAGGTCGGCCGCGCGCAGCCGCCCGGCGGCGGTGGCCACCTGCGCGGCCAGGTCCTCGGCGCAGCCGGGCACCCGGCGCGTCAGGATCGCCACCTCCCGCTCGAAGGAGGGATGCTCCAGCCAGTGGTAGATGCAGCGTCGCTTCAGCGCGTCGTGCACCTCGCGGGTCCGGTTGGAGGTCAGGATCACCACCGGCGGGCGGTCGGCGCGGATCGTGCCCAGCTCGGGCACGGAGATCGTGTAGTCGGAGAGGATCTCCAGCAGGAACGCCTCGAACTCGTCGTCGCCCCGGTCGATCTCGTCCACCAGCAGCACGCTCGGCTGGGTCTCCAGGGCCGCCAGCAGCGGGCGGGCGATGAGGAACCGCCGGTCGTAGAGCTCGCCCTCCAGCCTGGCCGCGTCGGTGATCCCGGCGGCCTCGGCGGCCTTGAGGTGGAGGAGCTGGCGGGCGAAGTCCCAGTCGTAGAGCGCCTGGGAGGCGTCCAGACCCTCGTAGCACTGGAGCCGGATCAGCGGCGCGCCGAGGACCGCGGCGAGCGTCTTGGCCAGCTCCGTCTTGCCCACGCCCGCCTCCCCTTCGAGGAACAGCGGGCGTCCCATGCGGAGCGCGAGGAAGCAGGCCGTGGCCAGCCCCTCGTCCGCGAGATACGCCTGCTCGCGGAGCACCTCGACAAGCCGGGAAGGCGAGTCGATCCCAGCGAAATCTGCGTTTTCGACCGTCCTGGGTAGCACACCCCCAGGCTACGCGCAGGAACGGCGGATCCGCCCGCCCGCGCCGGTCAGGCGGGTTCGCCGGCCTCGCCGCGCTCGCGGATGAGGGCGGCGAGTTCGGCGGCCTGGTGGTGGGCGCGGGCCTTCTCCGAGCCCTGGATGCCCATCGCGCCGATCGTGGCGCCGTCCGCGAAGTCGATCTTCGCGAACGGCTCGCCCTCGGCCAGCGTGACGTCGAGCACCTCCGGCCAGCTGTACCGGTGCACGCGCAGCGCGTTGACCAGCGTGATGCCCTGCTCGTCCGCCTCGACCCTGGACCGGCCGAGCATGTGCAGCACCCCGGCGATCAGGCCGCCCAGGCCGACCATCGCCACCCGGTCGGCCAGGCTGAACGGCTCCGGCAGCACCACCGCGAAGACCAGCGATCCCGCCACCAGGACCGCCGCGAAGCCGTACGCGACGATCCTGCCCCTGTGCGGCCGCCAGGTGACGGGGAGGGACGGCGGGGGGACGGTCTCAGGCATCGGGTCTCTCAATGTCGTTCCGTGGTCGCGAGGCCGCCGATCGATCTTGGATCGGCGTGGACGAACGCAACCTACCGCACACCCCGCCCGGTCCTCCGTCCCGCCGCGCACGCGTGTCGGGCCGTCCCGGTCAGCGCAGGTCGCGCAGGACGAGGGCGGTCTCCAGCGCGGCGACGGTGGCCTCGTAGCCCTTGTCCTCCTTGGCCCCGGGGCGGCCCGAGCGCTCCAGGGCCTGGTCCAGCGTCTCGCAGGTGAGGACGCCGTTGCCGATCGGCGTACCGGTGTCCAGCGAGACGCGGGTGAGCCCGGCGGTCACCGAGTCGCACACGTAGTCGAAGTGCGCCGTCTCGCCGCGGATCACCGCGCCCAGCGCGACCACGGCGTCGTGGCCGCGGGCGAGCGCCTGGGCGACCACCGGGATCTCCAGCGAGCCCGCCACCCGCACGACGGTGACCTCGGCGCCGCTGTCCCGCGCCGCCGCCACGGCGCGGTTCACCATCAGGTCGGTGATCTCCTCGTGCCACCTGGCCGCGACGACGCCCACGCTCAGACCGGCCGCCGCCACGGCGGAGGCGGCCGGCCGCCCGGAACCGCTCATCGGATGTCCTGGGGGATGTCGTGGCCGAGCCGGTCCCGCTTGGCGGCGAGGTAACGCGTGTTGTAGGGGTTGACCGCGGCGGGCATCGGCTCGCGGCCGAGCACCTTGATGCCGTAGCCGTCCATGCCGCGCAGCTTGGCGGGGTTGTTGGTGAGCAGCCTGATCGACTTCACGCCGAGGTCGCCGAGGATCTGCCCCGCGTTGGAGAACTCCCTGGCGTCCACCGGCAGGCCCAGCTCCAGGTTGGCGTCCACGGTGTCGCTGCCGTTGTCCTGCAGGCCGTACGCCTTGAGCTTGGCCAGCAGGCCGATGCCGCGGCCCTCGTGGCCGCGCAGGTAGACGATCACCCCGCGGCCCTCGGCGGCGATCGAGGCCATGGCGTTGTCGAGCTGAATGCCGCAGTCGCAGCGCAGCGAGCCGAGCACGTCGCCGGTCAGGCACTCCGAATGGGCCCGCACCAGGATGTTCTCGCCGTCCTCCAGGTCGCCGTAGACGAGAGCCAGGTGCTCGCCGCCGTCCAGCGCGCTGGCGTAGCCGTACGCGCGCCACATGCCGTGCCGGTTGGGGATCCTGGTCTCGGCGACCCTGGTCACGATGCGCTCGGTGCGGCGGCGGTAGTCCACGAGCTGCTCGATGGACACCAGGGCGAGATCGTGCTCGTCGGCGAAGGCGCGCAGGTCGGGCAGCCGCTTCATCGTGCCGTCGTCGTTGACCACCTCGCACAGCACGCCGGTCGGGCCGAGCCCGGCCAGCACGGCGAGGTCGATCGCGGCCTCGGTGTGCCCGCGCCTGGCCAGCACGCCGCCCTCCCGGTAGCGCAGGGGGAAGATGTGACCCGGCCGGACCAGCTCGAACGCCTCGGTGGCGGAGTCGCTCAGCATGCGGATCGTCCTCGCCCGGTCGGCCGCGGAGATGCCGGTGGTCACCCCGTCCCTGGCGTCCACGCTGACGGTGTACGCGGTGCGCATCCGCTCGCGGTTCTCCGACACCATCAGCGGCAGGCCGAGCCGGTCGAGGTCCTCACCGCGCATCGGCACGCAGATGACGCCGCTGCCGTGCCGGATGGTGAAGGCCACGAGCTCCGGGGTCGCCTTGGACCCGGCGAAGATGATGTCGCCCTCGTTCTCCCGGTTCTCGTCGTCCACCACGACGACGGCCCGGCCCTCGCGCATGTCGGCGATCGCCCGCTCGATCGGGTCCAGCTTGATGTCGGTCATGCCCGTCTCCTCGGCCCGTCTCACGGTCTGCCCTCTCCGCTACGCGAACCGACCAGCTTCTCCACATATTTCGCGATCACGTCTACTTCGAGGTTCACCGGGTCGCCCGGCCGCTTCCAGCCCAGGGTGGTGAGCTCCAGCGTCACGGGGATCAGGCCGAGGGCGAAGCCCTCCTCGTCGACCTCCGTGACGGTCAGGCTCACCCCGTCGACCGCGATCGACCCCTTCTCCACCACGTAGCGGTTCAGGGCGGGGGGCAGCGAGATCCGCACCACGTGCCAGTGCTCGGCGGGCGTCCTGCTCAGCAGCGTCCCGGTGCCGTCCACGTGTCCCTGCACGATGTGCCCGCCGAGCCGCTGGCCGGCGCGCACCGCTCGCTCCAGGTTGACCCTGGCGCCCTCGGCGAGCGCGCCCAGGGCGCTGCGGTCCAGGGTCTCCTTCATCACGTCCGCGGAGAACACGTCGCCCTGGACGTCCACCACCGTCAGGCAGACGCCGTTGACGGCGATCGAGTCGCCGTGCCGCGCGTCCGAGGTGACGGTCTTGCCGCGGATCGAGACCCGCGCCGCGTCACGCCGCGGCTCGACCGCGGCCACCTGCCCCAGCTCCTCGATGATGCCGGTGAACATGCCCGTTCACTCCTCCCGGCTCACGGCCGTGCGAGGAGCGCGCGCACAGATGGACGTCACCCGGGCCTCCCGCTCGCCGCCGGCCTTCGCTTCAGCCATGGCGGGCCCCGGGGGTCGCACAGAACGGGCGCACTAGGTGCGCCCGCCCACGGCCGACGCCGTGAGACGCCTGCCGCCCGCGTGCTGCCTCCCATCCGGACTCTCACCGTCGGTCCCGGAATTTCACCGGATCAACCGGCCGATGGATTCGGCCGGGTCGCGGACTTTCACCGCCGGTTCGGAATTTCACCGACCCCGGAGCACGCTTGCTCTGCTGCCAGTCTGCCACGCCGTCCCGGGCCGCGCGCGACCGGCCTGTCCCGCCCGCCCTTGTACAGGCGACCCCCGGACGGCCCTCAGAGGGGCCGGGAGGAGGTCATGGGGCGGTCACGAGGCGGCCATGAGGCGTCTGGCCCTGCGCGCGTCGGGCGAGTACCTGAGCCGCGCGGGCAGCAGGGCGAGGCCGCGGTGGAAGGTCTTCAGCGTGGCGCTCGCCCACAGGTCGTCGATCGGGGTGGCCGGCACGCCGTACATCCTGCGCGCCCAGCGGGGCAGCGAGGCGAACGCGAGTCCCATGATCAGCGGGAAGACCGGGCGCAGCGGCGTGAGTTGGAGCGGCAGCGGCGGGTTGACCGCGAGGCGCACCGGGTGGACCGCCTCGGGCACGAAGTAGAGATCGGGCCGCCGGGCCTCGATGTAGTCGCGCATCTCCGCGACCGAGCCGGGGACGCTCGCCGGGTCCAGCCCGACGACCCCGGCCGCGGCCCGCCACTCGGCGACGAACCTGTCGGCCTCCGCGCCGGTGAGGCGCACGCCCGCGCGCCGGGCCACCGACAGGTAGGAGTCCACCTCGCCGACGTGCACCCACCGCAGCGCGTCGGGGTCGTCGAGGCGGTAGCGCTCACCGGTGTCGGGGTCGTACGCGGTGAGCGCGGCGTGGATCCGCCTGACCCGCTCCCCCGCCCTGGCCACCTCGGCGCTCGTGCCGTAGGTGCGCACCCGGACGAACTCGGTGGTGCGGGAGAAACGCGCCCACGCCTCTCCGGCGTCCATGAGCGCGGAGTTCTGGATCACGCCGCGCATCGCCCTGGGGTGCAGCCCCTGCATGAGCAGCGCGCGGAAGCCGCCCACGAGGAGGATCGGCTCCCCCATCACCCGCCAGGTGACCGACCCCGGCCCGAACAGCCCGTGGTCAGGCTCGCGCTCGTGCACGCCCCGGCCTGTGTCCTGGTCCATCGCCGCCTCCGCTCAAGACCCGTTCAGGCGAGAGGCTACCCCGGCCGGCCCCGCGCACACAGGGGCCCAAAAGGCGGCGGCGCATAATTCCAGATCAATGTCCGGGGCGTGTCATGACCGTGTCACAAAACCGTGAAATTCAATTCTTGAGGGTGGTTATATTCCACCACAGGACCCCCCTACCAGGTCAATGGAACGAGAGGCACAACCTGGTCTACTTTCCACAACAAACACCTGATCCAAAAAAATCATGGTTCAGGGGATTGAATTAGGTCAACAGGTTTTGCAAAGGTTCCTCCTGGCCGGGAGCCGAAACACCCGGCGCCGTTCTTGGGGGCCCTCTATACGATGACCATGCCTGTACCAGCCGCGTCCGACACCTCGGTGGACCCCGGCGCGGACCAGAAGGCGCATACGCCCGAGACCGTCGGGCGTTCGCCCGGGCGGTTGATGTGGCTCAGATTCCGGCGTGACCGCGTCGGCGTGATCTCCGCCGTCGTCGTCATCCTGTTCTTTCTCGTCGGGATCTTCGCCCCGCTCATCTCGGCGGCCTACGGAAACGATCCGTACACGCAGTACGGCCAGGAGACGCCGGGCCTGCTCAACGATTTCGGGTATCCGATCCTGCCGAACGGCGGCATCAGCGACCAGTTCTGGTTCGGCCTGGAACCCGGTCTCGGCCGCGACGTGTTCATGATGCTCGTCTACGGCATCAGGACCTCGCTGCTGATCGCGGCGGCCGCCACCCTGCTGACCGCGTTGATCGGCGTCGTCGTGGGCATCACGGCGGGCTACGCGGGCGGGAAGACCGACTACCTGATCGGCCGGATCATCGACATCCTGCTGTCGTTCCCCTCCACGCTGTTCTTCATCGCGTTCATGCCCGTGGTGGAGTCGCTCTTCGTCTCCCCCGAGGAGGAGACCCCCACCTGGCTGCGCGCGGTCTCGCTGATCACCGTGCTCACCCTGTTCGGGTGGGCCACGATCGCCCGCCTGCTGCGCGGGCAGGTGCTCTCGCTGCGGGAGCGGGAGTTCGTGGAGGCCGCCCGGGTGAGCGGCGCGTCGCCGGCGCGGATCGTCTTCAAGGAGCTGCTGCCGAACCTCTGGACGCCGATCATCATCCAGTCGACGCTGCTGCTCCCCGCGTTCGTCACGGCCGAGGCGGGACTGTCCTTCCTCGGTGTCGGCATCGTCGAGCCCACCCCCGACTGGGGGCGGATGATCCAGCGCGGTGCCGAGGTCTACCGCGACGACATCACGTTTCTCATCTTCCCGGGAGTGGCGATGGTGATCTTCGTGCTCGCCTTCAACCTGCTCGGGGATTCGGTCCGGGACGCGCTCGATCCCAAGACCCGTAGATAAGGAAGGAAGTCATGACATCTCCGAGGAAGCGGGCCGCGGCAACCGTCGCGCTCTTCGCGGCGGGCGCGCTGGCGCTCTCCGCCTGCGCGTCGGGTGGCGGCGGGGGCGGCGCAGCCGCTCCCTCCGGGGCCGCGGCACCCACCCCGACCCAGGACACGCAGGCGGTCAGCAAGATCACGGTGGGTACCGCGCAGGACTCCACCGGCCCCGCCGCCCCGGAGCCGGGAGCCACCAAGGGCGGCACGGTCAACATGATCGACCGGGACGACTTCTCCCACCTCGACCCGGCCCGGGTCTACCTGAACTACAACTCCAGCGCCTCCAAGCTGTTCACCCGTCAGCTCACCGAGTTCAAGACGGCCCCCGACGGCTCCCTCAAGCTCGTCGGCGACCTCGCCACCGACCCGGGCAGCACCGACGACAACGGCAAGACCTGGAAGTTCGTCCTCAAGGACGGCATCAAGTGGCAGGACGGCTCGGCGATCACCTCGGCCGACGTCAAGCACTCCTTCGAGCGGCTCTTCGCGTCGTTCACGCCGGAGGGCCCGCCCTACGCCGAGCAGTGGCTGCTGCCCGAGGGTGAGAAGTACACCGGCCCGTACGAGGGCAAGCATCTGGACACGATCGAGGCGGTGGACGACAAGACCATCGTGTTCCACCTGAACTCGGCGCACACCGACTTCAACTTCACCGTGGCCATGACCGGCTTCGGCATCGTGCCGGAGAAGCACGACACGAAGGAGAAGTACGACAAGATGCCGTACTCCTCCGGTCCGTACAAGATCGTGAGCCACGTCACGGACAAGTCGCTGGACCTGGAGCGGAACGAGTTCTGGGACCCGGCGACGGACCCGATCCGGAACGCCTACCCGGACAAGTGGCACATGGAGTTCGGTGTCCAGTCGCTCCAGTCGACGGACCGGTTCATCGCCGACAACGGCACCGACAAGAACACCATGACCTTCCACAACCCGGTGGCGCCCGAGCGGCTCCAGCAGGTCGTGAACGATCCCGAGCTGATGAAGCGGACGGTCCGGGGCCTCACCCCGTTCACCACCTTCTTCAACATCAACACCAGCCGGATCAAGGACGTCAAGGTCCGCCAGGCGATCATCAAGGCGTTCCCGATGCAGCAGGAGCGCCAGCTGCAGGGCGGCGAGATCGGCTACGGCAAGTACGCCACCACGATCATGAGCCCGACCGTCCTCGGCTACGAGCCCTTCGACCTGTACGGCAAGCTCGCCAAGCCGCAGGGCGACCCGGAGGCGGCCAAGCAGCTGCTCACCGAGGCGGGCCAGCCGAACCCGACGATCGTCTACGCCTACAACCAGACCCCGGTCCAGGAGAAGGTCGCCGTCGCGATCAAGACGGGCCTGGAGAAGGCCGGCTTCAAGGTGGTCACCAAGCCGCTCAACTCCACCACGTACTACGACGCGATCGGTCACGTGGACAACCCGTACGACCTGTACTGGGGCGGCTGGGCGGCCGACTGGCCCACCGGCTACACCGCGCTCGCGCCGACCTACGACGGCCGGCAGATCGCCGACCAGGCGCCGAACTACTCGCACCTGAACGTGCCGGAGATCAACGACGCCATCGACAAGGCCGCCGCGATCACCGACCCGGTCGAGGCGGGCAAGGCGTGGGCCGCCGTGGACAGGCAGATCATGGAGCAGGCCCCGATCGTGCCCGAGGCCTACCAGACCTACTTCGGCCTGTACGGCTCCGGTCTGGGCGGGGTGAAGTTCGACATCGTGACGGGCGAGCAGTCTCCGACGGACGTCTACGTCAAGCAGTGACCGTTCCGCCCGCGGACATCCGTACCGCGCGGTGACCGTCCGCCACGCGGAGGCGCGCGCCACCCGTGACCGCCCCCCGCAGGACACCCGCGTCACCCAGTGAAACCCGCCGTGGCGGGCCGGTCGCGAGACCCGCCCGCCACGGCCCACCGGAGAGCCCATGTACCGCTTCCTGATCCGCAGGATCCTCGGCGCCGTGGTGATCTTGCTGATCATCAGCGCCGTCACGTTCTTCTTGTTCTTCGCGATCCCCCGTGACCCGGCCAGGCTCGCGTGCGGCAAGCTCTGCACGCCGGAGAGCCTTGAGATCGTCCGTCACAACATGGGCATCGACGAGCCGGTCTTCCTGCAGTACTGGCACTGGCTGACCGCCATCTTCACCGGGCGCGACTTCACCTACGGGCACTGCGACGCCCCCTGCCTGGGCTACTCGTTCGTCAACCAGGAGCCGATCTTCAACGCGATCGTCGACCGCTTCCCGACGACGCTGTCGCTGACGATCGGGGCGGCGGTCGTGTTCCTGTTCTTCGGCGTCGGCGCGGGCATGGTGGCCGCGGCGCGGCAGGGCCGGGCGCTGGACAAGATCGCGAGTTCGGCGTCGCTGCTCGGCGCGTCGATGCAGATCTACTTCGTCGGCGTGCTGGCCACCTGGATTCTGGTCGATCAGACCCAGATCCTCCAACGACCGACATATCACGACTTCACCGCTAATCCGGTGGCGTGGGCCAGTGGCCTCCTGCTCCCCTGGCTGGTGTTGTCGATCATCTTCACCGCCAACTACACCAGGATGACCCGGTCGTCCATGGTCGAGCAGCTCAGCGAGGACTACGTGCGCACCGCGCGCGCCAAGGGCATGTCCACCCGGACCGTCTTCCTGCGCTTCGCCTGGCGCGGCTCGATGGGGCCCATCGTGACGATCTTCGGCGTGGACCTCGGCGTGCTGCTCGGCGGCGCGATCATCACCGAGCAGACCTTCAGCCTGCACGGCATCGGCGAGCTGTCCATCAAGGCCGTGGAGAACCAGGACCTGCCGATGCTGCTCGGCGTCGTGCTCGTCTCCGCCACCGCCATCGTGCTGTTCAACATCGTCGTCGACGCCGTCTACGCCTTCATCGACCCGCGCGTGCGGCTGAACTAGGAGCCTTCCGTTGACCACCCCGTTCCTGTCGGTCCGCGATCTGACCGTCGACTTCCACACCGAGGACGGTGTCGTCCACGCGGTGGACGGGCTCTCCTTCGACGTGGAGAAGGGGACCACGCTCGGCATCGTGGGCGAGTCCGGATCCGGCAAGTCGGTGACCAACCTCGCCATCCTCGGCCTGCACAATCCCGCGCACAGCCGGATCACCGGGGAGATCACCCTCGACGGGGACGAACTCGTCCGGGCGCCCAAGTCCCAGTTGGAGCGGCTCAGGGGCAACAAGGTCGCGATGATCTTCCAGGATCCGCTCACCTCGCTCTCGCCGTACCACTCGGTGGGCCGCCAGATCGGTGAGACGTTCCGCAAGCACACCGGAGCGAGCCGCAAGGAGGCGCGGGACCGCGCGGTGGAGATGCTGCGCAGGGTCGGCATCCCGCACGCGCAGACCCGGGTGGACGACTACCCGCACCAGTTCTCCGGCGGCATGCGGCAGCGCGTGATGATCGCGATGGCCCTGGTCTGCGACCCGGACCTGCTCATCGCCGACGAGCCGACCACCGCGCTCGACGTGACCGTCCAGGCGCAGATCATCGACCTGCTCAAGGACCTCCAGCAGCAGTTCGGCACCGCGATCATCCTGATCACGCACGACCTCGGCGTGGTGGCCGGCGCCGCCCACGAGGTGCTGGTGATGTACGCCGGCCGGGCGGTGGAGCGCGGCACGGTGCGCGAGGTGCTCGGCAGCCCGCGCCACCCCTACACCTGGGGGCTGCTGTCCTCCATGCCGCGGCTGCACGCGCCGGTCGACGTGCCGCTCGTCCCGGTGCGCGGCACCCCGCCCAGCCTGATCAACGTCCCGCCGGGCTGCCCGTTCCACCCGCGCTGCGACTTCCAGGCGCTGGCCGGCCCCGACATGTGCCGCGGCGAACGCCCCGAACTCTCCCCGCACCGCGGCCACGGCGACGCCTGCTACCTGACCCCGGCCCAGAAGCAGGACATCTTCATCGAGCAGATCAAGGAACACCTATGAGCGAGCCCCTGCTGGAGATGTCAGGGCTGACCAAGCACTTCCCCATCATGGGCGGCCTGATCGTCAAGCGCCAGGTCGCGCAGGTGCACGCCGTGGACGGCGTGGACCTGACCGTGCACGCGGGTGAGAGCGTCGGGCTGGTCGGCGAGTCCGGCTGCGGCAAGTCCACCACCGGACGGCTGGCCGCCCGGCTGCTCGAACCGACGGCGGGCACGGTCCGCTACCGGGGCAGGGACATCGCGCACTCCTCGCGCCGGGAACTCAAGCCCATCCGGCCCGAGATCCAGATGATCTTCCAGGATCCCTACTCGTCGCTCAACCCCCGCCAGACGGTGGGCGGCATCATCCGCGGGCCGATGGAGGTCAACGGCATCGCGCCGCCCGGCGGCAGGAACGCCCGGGTGCGCGAGCTGCTGGAGATCGTCGGGCTCAACCCCGAGCACTACAACCGCTTCCCGCACGAGTTCTCCGGCGGTCAGCGGCAGCGCATCGGCATCGCCCGCGCGCTCGCCCTGGAACCCAAGCTGATCATCGCCGACGAGCCGGTGTCCGCGCTGGACGTCTCCATCCAGGCCCAGGTGGTGAACCTGCTCCAGGCGCTGCAACGGGATCTCGGCATCGCGTTCCTGTTCATCGCGCACGACCTGGCCATCGTGCGGCACTTCTCGCAGCGGGTCGCCGTGATGTACCTCGGCAAGATCGTCGAGGTGGCGGACCGGGACTCCCTCTACGAGCGTCCCCGGCACCCGTACACGCACGCGCTGCTGTCCGCGGTGCCCGAGGCCGACGTGACGGCCGAGCCGCGCGAGCGGATCCGGCTGGCCGGCGACGTGCCCTCGCCGATCGACCCGCCGTCGGGCTGCCGCTTCCGCACCCGGTGCTGGAAGGCGCAGGACAGGTGCGCGACGGAGGAGCCCCCGCTGGTACGCCTCCAGGGCAACCGGGACGGCCACCTGACCGCCTGCCACTTCCCCGAGGACCCCACCTCACACGGCGGCAACGTCATCCTCGACCCCGCCCTCCAGCACTGACCCCGGCCCCGGCACCCCCTGCCGTCCAGCACTTCCCGGGCCCGGCATCCCCGCCCTCCCGCACTGACCCCGGACCCGACGCCCCCGCCCTCCCGCACTGACCCCGGACGCGGCGAGCCCGGACCCGGGAAACCCTCGGGGCCGGGCTCGCGGACTTCCCCGGCCGGTCAGCGCGCGGCGCGCTCGGCGAGGTCGCGCAGGTTCTGTACGGCGGCGGCCGGGTCGTCCGCGCCGTAGACCGCGCTGCCCGCGACGAACACGTCGGCCCCGGCCTCGGCGCAGCGCTCGATCGTCTCCGCCGAGACCCCGCCGTCCACCTGCAACCACACCTGCCCGCCGTGCGCGGCGATCAGCGAACGCGCCCTGCGCACCTTCGGCAGCACCACGTCGAGGAACCGCTGCCCGCCGAAGCCCGGCTCGACGGTCATCAGCAGCAGCATGTCGATCTCACCGAGCAGGTCCTCGTAGGGCTCGACCGCGGTGGCGGGGTTCAACGCGAACCCGGCCCGCGCGCCCGCCGCCCGGATCTGCCGCAACGTGCGCACCGGTGCCTTGGCGGCCTCCGCGTGCACGGTCACACTGCCGGCCCCCGCCTCCGCGTAGGCGGGCGCCCACCGGTCCGGGTCCTCGATCATGAGGTGGCAGTCGACGGGCGTGGAGGTGGCCTTGAGCAGCGCCTCCACGACCGGCAGCCCGAGGGTCAGGTTGGGGACGAAGTGGTTGTCCATGACGTCCACGTGCAACCAGTCGGCATTGTGCACCACCGCCGCCTCCTCGGCGAGCCGGGCGAAGTCGGCGGACAGGATGCTGGGCGAGATCTGTACGGCCATATGCGCAGATTCTAGTTCCCCGCCATCCCCTGTCCCCGCCAGGTACACCCCCCTCACCCGTTCTTTAACCTGCCCACCTTCCCGGCACTCCCCCCACCGTTCCCAATGGTCTCCCTCCCACCTTCCCGGCACTCCCTCCCACCGTTTCCCGCGGCGTCTCTCACGGCCTCGCGTGGCCGCCGGTGTCCTTCACGACCACGCGTGGCCGCCGGTGTCCTTCACGACCACGCGCGGTCGCCGGTGTCCTTCACGATTCGCGCGGTCGCCGGTGGCGGCGGCGTCTTTCAGCTTGGGTGGCCGTCGGTGGCGGGCGCGTCCTGTCGCGAGGCGAGGCCGAGGCGGAGGAAGAGCAGCGGCGCGCCCAGTACGACCCAGCCCGCCACCAGCGCGTACCGCAGCGTGACGCCCGCCACCGAGCCTCCGGCGACGGCGGCGACCTGCCAGATGGCCACCGCGATGACCACGCCGAGCAGCCAGCGCAGCACCCGCGCCGGGACAGTCCCCGCGGCGGAGAACCAGCCCAGCCGTCTCATGACCGACGCCCCGGCCAGCGCGCCGAACAGCGCACCGGACAGGCCGGCCACGCGTTCCATGCTGTCCGGATGGGCGGCACCCCCGGCCCGCCAGGACGCGGGCAGGGTCCAGCCCTCGTCGAGCAACAGCGCCAGCCCGCCGGCGCCCAGCATCGCACCAGCAGGGACCGCGGCCAGCAGCACCTGGAGCGCGAGCGCCCGGCGGTGCCACCACGCCGTGAGCCGCCCGGCCAGCGCCACGTACAGCCCCAGGACGAGCAGCCCCAGCACCAGCCCTCCGACGACGTCGGAGAAGAAGTGCACCCCCAGGTACACCCGCGAAACGCTCACCAGGACCACGGCCACCACAGCCGCCCACCACCACCCCGCCCCCGCGACCCCCCGCCCCCGAAACGGCCCAGCCGCGACCCCCCGCCCCCGGGACCGCGTCCCCTCGGACTCCCGCGCCCCAGGCAGTGCCCCCGCCGACTCCCGCGGCCCGGGCAGCGTCCCCACGGACTCCTGCGACCCGGGCGACGTCCCTGCACGCTCCTGCCGTGGGCTAGGTGTGCCGGTCAGGGCGACGCCGGTGGCCACGACGGCGGTCTGCGCGTGGCCCGAGGGCAGCCCGAAAGACCCCTCGGCGGACATGGGACGCACCCGGGCGTCCACCCACGCCGGACGCGGGGCATGAAAGACCAGTTTGGCCACGGCGTTGACACCGGCCGAGACGAGCACGGCCAGGGTCACCCGGATCCCGGCCCGGGGACTCACACACCAGTAGACGGTCGCCAGCATGACAAGGACGACCCCGTCCCCGCCGAGCACCGACGCGAGCCACAGCAGCGGCCCGATCAGTTCCAGCGCCTGCTGCAGACCGACGATCGGCCCGATCTCGGCACGGTGCAACCCCTCCAGCAGGTCGGCGAACCCCACAGACACCCCTTCGGCCCACTAACCCCATCATTCGCTCCCACCCCCACGCTATCCGCCCCCCGGCAACCCCCAAGCCACCCCAAAGCCACCCCACGTCCACACCCCCGCTACCCCTCAGCCACCCACTGTCCCCCAGAAACCCAAGCCATCCCCTCCGTCACCACAAGCGATGAAGCGGGTACACCTGGTGACACCACCATCCGCCCACATCGCCCCGACCGCATCAGGCCCCCACGCCCCCGCCCCGGTCCGTCACCCCCAAGCCCAGCAGCACCTGCCATCCGCATTCCGAGCCGCCACCCACCGTTCCGTCACCAGCATCGGCAGTCCCCCGTTCCACCGTCCCCGCCCCCGTCCCCCATCCCGCTGTCCGCTGTCCGCTGTCCGCTGTCCGCTGTCCGCCAAGCCTCGTGCGAACCACTGAAGGAGACGCACCGATGCCACGGCCCCCATCCCTCTCCCGTGCTCCGAACCCCGCCGCAGGCTCCGCAGAAAGCTCCCGTTTCGGCCTGCTGGCGACTCCCGCGCTCGCCGTCGTGATCGCGTTCGGCCTCCCTTCCACAACCCCCGCGGCGCCCCGCACGACGGCGGCCGGCTCAACGGTGACCCCCGCGACGACGACCCGCCCTGCGGTGACCGCCCAGACAACGACCGGCCCTGCGGTGATCCGCTTGGTGACCGATCCTGTGGTGGTCCCCGTGACGGTGGCCGCTGCGGGGGGTGGGCTGCTGCGGGCGTTGGCCGGGTTGTCGGCGGATCGGCTCGCGACGGCGCGGGTGGTGGCGGCGGCCAAGTGGGAGTCGGGTGGGCCGATCGACGATCCCGGGCGTGAGCGTGAGGTGCTGGCGTCGGTTCGCGCGCTGGCCGCCCGGAGCGGCGCCGATCCGGAGGCGGTCGTACGCGTCCTCCGGGATCAGATCGAGGCGCACAAGACCGTGCAGCGGGCGCTGCACCGGCACTGGCGGGCGCACCCCCGGCAGGCTCCCGCCCACGCTCCCGACCTCGCGGGTGCCCGGCAGGAGATCGACCGCGTCAACGAGGACCTCGTACGGCTCATCGCCCGCTCGGCGGGCACCCGCGCCGCCCCGTCCTGCCCGTCGGCCCTAGCCGTAGCGGTACGGCGAACCGCCCGGTCACGCCACCTGGACCCCTTGCACACCCGAGCCCTCACCCGCGCCGTCCGCTCGCTGTGCACCCCCGGCCCCCTCACAACGACGACGCCCGATCAGCATCACGGAACCGCGCACGCGAACCACCACAACACGTGAGTCACCACAACACGTGAACGACCCGTCGCCGGAGGACGATGTCGCCCGCGATCCACACAGGCGGCGCGCCCTGTCAGGCGACGCGCCCTGTCAGGAGAGGCCCCCTGTCAGGAGGGGGGTGACTCAGGACGGGAGGCGTCTCAGGAGGGCGAGGAACATTGCGTCGGTGTGGTGGCGGTGGGGCCAGAACTGAGCGTGGGGGCCGTCCCCGAGGCCGGTGGCTTCGGGGAGGAGGGCGCGGGCGTCCAGTGGGGTGACGTCGTCGCGGCGGGCGAGGGTGGCGGCGACGACCGCGCCGGTCTCGTCCAGGTGCGGGGAGCACGTCACGTAGGCGACGACGCCGCCCGGTCGTACGGAGTCGATCGCGGAGTCGAGCAGGCGGGACTGGAGGGCGGCGAGTTCGGGGACGCTGGCGGGGTCGCGCCGCCAGCGGGCCTCGGGGCGGCGGCGCAGGGCGCCGAGTCCTGTGCAGGGGGCGTCGAGCATCACCCGGTCGAAGGTCCCCGGCCGCCAGGCGGGCGAGATGCCGTCGGCGGTGATGACGCCGGCGTCGCCGACCGTGCGCCGGACCAGCCGGGCGCGGTGGAACTGCAGGTCGGCGGCGAGCAGGCGGGCTCCGCGCTCGCCGGCGATCGCGTCGAGCAGGCCGGCCTTGCCGCCGGGCCCGGCGCACATGTCGAGCCACCGCGCGTCGGGGCCGTCGAGCGGCGCCCTGGTCAGGGCGAGCGCCACCATCTGGCTCGCCTCGTCCTGCACGGCGGCGCGGGTCTGTGCGACCGCTTCGACGGAGGCG
This sequence comes from Microtetraspora sp. NBRC 13810, assembly GCF_030268685.1. Classification (GTDB taxonomy): domain Bacteria; phylum Actinomycetota; class Actinomycetes; order Streptosporangiales; family Streptosporangiaceae; genus BSRQ01. The sequence goes on along the minus strand of NZ_BSRQ01000025.1, from coordinate 108,059 downwards.
GGATCGCCCTCCGGCAGGTAGGCGGCGTAGGGCGAGTAGGAGGCGGGCTCCCCGCCTGCCTCAATGAGCTCCTCGACGGTGGACCGGCCGGGACGGGCGACCAGTGTGACCCGCGGGCGCTCGTTGTCGGCGTCGAGCAGCCGGGCCGTCTCCTCGGCGTCGCCGCCGAGCGCGTCGAGCAGCGCGGAGACGATCCAGCGCGGATGGCTGTGCGCGACCGCGAGGTTGCCGACGAGGTCCTTCTCCGGGTCGGGCGCGACGATCGGCAGCCAGTCGGCGAGCGAGCGGGTGGAGACCCGGCGCAGCACGGCGTTCGCATAGCGGGAGGGGCCGATGCCGATGCGCAGCCGTACCAGGTCGACGGTGGTGCCGACCGCGGCGTGCGGCGGGACGCGGGTCTTGAGGAGCTGGTGGACGCCGATCCTGACGGCGTCGAGCAGCGGCGGGTCGAGGTCCTCCGGCGGGCGGTCGCTGCACGCGGCGATGATCTCGTCGTAGGTGCCCAGGCCGCGCAGCGTGCCGTAGGCGAGCTCGGTGGCCAGCCCGGCGTCACGCCCGGCGAGCCGCCGCTCCCTGATCAGGTGCGGCAGCAGCAGGTTGGCGTAGGCGTCGCGCTCGTCCACCGCGCGCAGCACGTCGTAGGCGGTGTTACGCGCCTCGTCGCGCACCGGGCGGCGCGGACGGGGACGGCCCGCGCCGCGGCCCCGGTTTCCCTGTTGCGTCATTCCCCAAGCCTTCGGTCGGTTCGGCGGAGGCCGGTCATGTGACCACGTCTCCGCTCGTGATGCGCGCGCCGCGGGCCCACTCGCCCGCGCTCATCAGGCGCTTGCCCTGGGGCTGGACGTCGCCGAGCGCCACCGGGTGGGTGGCGGTGCCGACCAGCACGGTGTTCTTCGAGGCGGCGATGTGGCCGGGGGGCAGGTCCGCCGCGTCCGGCGCCGGCCGTACCGGGCCGAGCTTGACCCGCTGGCCGCGGAACTCGGTCCACGCGCCCGGGGCGGGCGTGCAGGCCCGGACGAGGCGGTCGACGCGGAAGGCGGGCGCCTTCCAGTCGACCCGCGCGTCCTCCACGTTGATCTTTGGGGCGACGCTCACGCCCTCGGCGGGCTGCGGGCGGGCGGTCAGGGTGCCGTCCTCGATGCCGTCGACGGTGGCCGCGAGCAGCTCGGCGCCGGAGACCGCCAGCCGGGCGAGCAGCTCGCCGCTGGTGTCGTCGGGGCGGACCTCCTCGGTCAGCACGCCGTAGACCGGCCCGGCGTCGAGCGCCTTGACGATCTGGAAGGTGCTGGCGCCGGTGATCTCGTCACCGTTGAGCACCGCGTGCTGCACGGGGGCGGCGCCCCGCCAGGCGGGCAGCAGCGAGAAGTGCAGATTGACCCAGCCGAAGCGGGGGATGTCGAGGGCCGCCTGCGGCAGCAGCGCGCCGTAGGCGACGACGGGGCAGCAGTCGGGGGCGATGGCGCGCAGCCGGTCCAGGAACTCCGGATCGCCCGCCTTCTCCGGCCGCAGCACCTCCACCCCCGCCTCCTCGGCCACCTCGGCCACCGGGCTGGGATGCAGTCTGCGCCCCCGCCCCGACTGGGCGTCGGGCCGGGTGACGACGGCGGCCACCTCGTGCCGGGGCGAGCCCAGCAGGGCGCGCAGCGCGGGCAGCGCTGTTTCCGGGGTTCCTGCGAAGACCAGGCGCACGGTTCTGACAGACCTTTCCTACAGGGCCTTCCCGAAGGTGGTGTGCGGCGACGCCTTGACCACCGGCGCGGACAGGCCGCTCCACTCGGCTTCGCGCACGGCCTTCATGGCGAGCTTGCGCTGCGCCGCGTCCATCCGGTCGATGAACAGCACCCCGTCGAGGTGGTCGGTCTCGTGCTGGAAGCAGCGGGCCATCAGGTCGGTGCCCGCGAGGACGACCGGCTCGCCGTGCATGTCGAAGCCCTTGGCCACCGCGCGGATCGCCCGCGGGGTGGGGAAGGACAGGCCGGGGAAGGACAGGCAGCCCTCCTCGCCCTCCTCGTCGAGCTCGTCCGACAGGTCGAGGTCGGGGTTGACCAGGTGGCCGACCTGGTCGTCGACGTAGTAGGTGAACACGCGCAGCCCGACCCCGATCTGCGGGGCGGCGAGCCCGGCGCCCGGGGCGTCCATCATCGTGTCCGTGAGGTCCTTGACGAGCTTGCGCAGCTCCTTGTCGAAGTCAACCACCGGGTCGGCCGGTGTGCGCAGCACCGGGTCGCCGAACAGGCGGATCGGCTGAATCGCCAACGGGCCACTCCGTTCACATCACGCGGTCGAGGATCGTCCCAGTCTACGGCCGCCCGACGCGCTGCCCGCGCACGTGCGCCCGGGGTGTGCGTCACGCGGGCGCGCCCGTATCGGATCCGTAATGTCGGCCCACTGGTGTTCGATCAGTGCGCGGGCGCATCCTCGATGCGAAGAGCCACCATGGCATCGCTCAACGCGACAGTGCTGGAGGGGCGCGATATGAGCTGGGAGTTACCTGGTTATCGCGAGCTCAGGACCCTGGGTGCCGGCGGTCAGGGGAGGGTCGCCCTCGCCGTGCACGTCGAGACGGGCGAGACGTTCGCGGTGAAGTACCTCGATGCCCGGCTGCGCGGCAAGCCGGGCTTCCTCCAGGCGTTCCGTGCGGAGGCCGGGATCCTCGCCGGGCTGAACAGCCGGCACATCGCCCGGCTGCACCACTTCCACGAGGGTCCCGAGGGCGCGGCGATCGTGATGGAGGCCGTCGAGGGGATCTCGCTGCGCCAGATGCTCTCCCGGCACGGGCCGACCGCTCCCGAGGCGGCGCTGGCCGTGCTCAAGGGGTCGCTGCTCGGCCTGTCGCTCGCGCACGCCCGGGGCATCGTGCACCGCGACTACAAGCCTGAGAACGTGCTGGTCGAGACCGACGGGCACACCAAGCTGATCGACTTCGGCATCGCGGCGCGCACCGGCACGCCGGACGACCGGCCCATCGGCACCGCCCCCTACCTGGCCCCGGAGGCGTGGGAGCCGGCGCACGCCTCGCCCACCGCCGATATCTACGCCGCCACCTGCGTGTTCTACGAGTGCGTGACCGGCGAACGGCCCTACGCCGCGCAGAACGACATCGCCTACTACTACCAGCACCGCACCCGGCCGATCCCGGTGGAACGGGTGCCGGAGCCGCTCAGGACGCTGCTGGCCAAGGGCATGGCCAAGGACCCCTCGCAGCGGCCGTCCGACGTGCTCGCCTTCGCCGGGGAGCTGGAGACCGTGGCGGCCCAGGCATACGGGGCCGACTGGGAGACGCGCGGGCGGATCGGGCTGGCCCGGCAGGTGGCGCTGCTGGCGTTCCTGCTGCCGCGCCGGCGCACGTCGTCGCCCGAGATGGTCAAGGTCGCCTTCAGCAGGACGCTGTCCGGGGCGGCCCGGTCCAAGGTGCTGCGCGGTCCGGGGCTCAAGGCGGCCGGGGTCGCCGTGGTTCTGGCCGTGCTGGCGTTCGGGGTGACCCAGACCGAAATCCTGGACGCGGCGGACAGCGCGCCCGAGTCGGTGTTCACCCCGGACGAGTCCACCGGACCGGACGGCCTGACGTCGGCGGGCAACCCCGGCGGCGGGGCGGGCGGTGAAGGCGGCGGCCCGGACGGCGGGGCGGGCGGTGGCTCAGGCGGTTCGGGTGGGGGCCCGGACGGCGGCGCGGGCGGCTCAGGCGGGGGCGGCGGCGGTGGCGGAGGTGCCGTGGTGCCGCCGCCCCCACCACCCCCGCCGCCGCCACCGCCGCCCTCCCCCCGGGGCCCGGGTACGCCGCCGGTCGCGGTGACCGGGCTCACCGTCGACTCCTTCAACGGCCGGGAAGCCGTGATCATCACCCGTACCACCACGAAACGCCCGGTCACGCTGACCGTGATGGCCGCGGAGAACCCGTCGGGCCGCCAGGCCGCCCCCCAGACGCACCGGCTGTCCGGCAAGACCTCCTACCGCACCCGGGTGGACGTCACCGGCTTCGCGGATCCGCCGTGCGACGGCATGACGACCCGCCGGGTGACCGTCCGCACCACGCCGGCCGCGCCCGGCGCCGGGCAGACCGGCCGGGTGGCGACGGTCAAGGGGAAGGCGTGCCCGCCGCCCACGGTGTCCGGGGCGTCGTTCGACGGCGAGCGGGGCGCGTTCACGGTCCGGTCCAGGTCCCCGCGGCCGGTCGCCGTGACGACGACGTACGAGCAGGACGGCAGGACGGTGGCGACCGAGCGGGAGACGTTCACCGGCGAGCGGCGGTTCGCCCACACGCCGGCCTTCGGCGAGGTGCCCTGCGGCGAAGAGGTGACGCGGACGATGGAGGTGACCACCTCTCCCGCGGGCGAGCCGGTCACCCGGAGCCGGACGGTCTCCGGCGAGGAGTGCCCGCCGCCCGCGGTCGAGTCCGTGAAAATCGCCGCATGGTCGGACGGCCGCGGACGCGCGGTGGTCTCCACCGACGGCAGAGGCCCGGTCGCCGTGACGGTCACCTACGCGGTGACCGGCCGCGACCCGCTCCCGCCGGTACGGCTGACGCGCGTGGGCGCCACCCGTCACCCGATCCCGCTGCGCGCGAGCTTCCCCACGGTGCCGTGCGACCAGGTCCAGGAGCGCCGGGTGACGGTCACCGCGACCGGCGCCACCACGGCGACCGCCGAGGACACCGAGACCGTGAAGGGCGAGCCCTGCCGGCCGGAGGTCACCGGCATCAGGGCCGGCTGGGACGGCAGGCTCTACGCCACGGTCAAGGTCACCGCCCCCCGGCCGGGCAGGGTCGTCGTCCGGGCCGTCATCACGAGCTCGGCGGGCGGCAGGCGGACGAGCACGCAGACGATCGGCGTCGGCCCGGACCGGACGTCCTACTCCGTGAGCTTCGCCAACCCGTTCTCCACGGCCGACTGCGGCGAGGCGGCCAAGCTCAGGATCACCGGCACCGTGTCCACCTCGTACGGCGGGCGCGACTCCGCCACGACCACGATCGTCTGCCCGTCGCCGCCGCCGTCCGAGGAGCCGGAGGACAACCCCGACGAGCCCTCCGAGGAGCCGGAGGACGAGCCGGACAACCCCGACGTGCCGGACGAGCCCTCGGAGGGGCCGCCGGTCGTCGAGGAGGGGACTCCGGGCGAGCCCGGCTGACCTCCGCGCCGCCCGGCCCGCCGTACCGGGCCGGGCGGCCGGGATGCGCGGGTCAGCCGATGGCGCCGGAGCGGGCGCGCATCGCGGCCTTGCGGGCGGCCTTGGCGATGGACCGGTCGGCGTGGTTGGCGGCGAGCATCTCCAGCACGGCGATCTTGTCCGGGTGGTCGACGGAGGGCATCTCCTCGACCAGGCGGGCCAGCTCGTCCTGCGGGGTGAACAGGTCGAAGCCGGTCAGCTCCTCCGGGCCCTCCACCGTGAACAGCAGGGAGGCGAGCGTGTCGACCGCCACCCAGGTGCTGTCGCCCGCGCTGAGCGCGGGCGCCGGAAGGTCGCGCACGTGCAGCCAGGACGCGGCGTAGCGCCACATCGCGGGCTCGCCGAGCGCCTGACGGACCGGCTCCTCGGCCTCCGGGCCGAGCTCTTCCATGATCGTGCTCACCGTGGCGCGCTGGCCGGGCGTGCCCGCGCGGCCGACCTCGATCAGCTCGCGGGCCGCGGCGGCGGGCGCGCGGCGCTCCAGCCAGACGGAGACGGCGCTCGGCGCGGCCGCGCCGGTGAGGATCGCCGTCACCAGGTCGCGGGCGGACAGGTCGGCGAAGACGGCGACCTCGTCCACCGTGGGCGCGTCGTGGCCCTCGCGGAGCAGGTCCTGCCGCACCGCCCACAGGCCGAGCGGGGTCAGCCTGGGCCGGCCCGCCGCCACGCCCTCGATGAGGCCGCAGTAGGCCAACAGGTCGAGGGCCTCGGCCAGCTCGCCGGGCAGCTCGGCGGACAGCCGCAGCATCTCCTCGGCGGGCGCCTCGCAGGCCACCTCGTGCGACTGCATGATGCCCTTGGCCAGCGTGGTCTCGGCGATGCCGGCGCTCACCGAGTACATCGTGGCGAGCATCTCGGCCAGGTGGTCGTCGACGACGCGGGAGCCGGTGAGGCCCTCGTCCGCGCGGTCGAGGACGTCCATCACCACGCCGTCCCAGAACTCCATGGCCTCCCGGGGGGAGGACGGCTCGGCGTGGCTGAGCGGGCCGGGCGAGGCGGCCGTGCCGGTGATGCGCAGCAGGCCGGTGTTGACCGCGACGACCCACAGCAGGTGCAGCACGGGCAGCTCGCTCGCGCTCCGCGCGGCGGCGAGCCGTTCGGCGGAGACGGGCAGGCCCAGCGCGGCGACGGCGGCGCGGGCCTCCTCGACGGGCAGCAGGCGCTCCTGCGTGACCTCCCGGGTGCCGGTCCACTCCGCGAGCCTGCGCGCGTCGCGGACGAGCGGCACCGACGGCACGGCGGCGGCGAGGTCGGTCTCGCCGGCGAGCGCGACCGGCGGGAAGGTCAGCGTCTCTGTCCCGCAGTCGGGACAGTCGCAGCCCTCCGCGCCCGCGGTGAGTCCTGAGAGGATCTCCGCGCGATCCTGCGGGGGCACCGCCCCCAAGTCGTCGACGAGCCGGCGTAGCTCACCGAGATCGTAGACGTTTCCCATGTTCCCGCTGTTTGCCACTCACGAAACTTACTGCACAGCGGTCACGGCTGAGTACGTCATCCGATCGAACGCGACCGCGCTTTGAAGGCCGCCTTGCGCGCCGCCTTGGCGACGGTGCCGTCGGGCAGGGATCTGCCCAGCAGGTCAAGGACGTCGACGACGTCGGGGTGGTCGACCCGCCACATCTCCTCGATCATGTGTGCGGACGGGCCGGAGGCGGCCATGTTCTCGGCGAACGCCTCGGGGTCCTCGTCGGCGGCCGAGATCGCCAGGGCGAGCATGTCGACGCTCACCCACAGCACCTCGGCCTGGCTGAGCGGCGGGGCCGCGAAGCCGCGCGCGGACAGCCAGTGGATGACGTGCGGGCGCAGCTCCGGGTCGGCGAGGTGGGCGCGCACGGCGGGCTCGGCCTCCGGGCCCAGCCGGTCCACGATCGTCACGGCGATGCCGCGGGCCACGGCGGGCGCCCCGCCGGCCGCGCCGAGCAGCTCGGCGGCGGCGTCCTCGGGCGGCCTGCGGGCGAGCCAGCGGACGATGTCCTCCTCGGCCAGCTCGGTCGGCACCCCGGCCAGCAGCGCCTCGATCAGCTCACGGCCGCCCGCGAGCGCGATGTCGGACGCCTCCGGCGCCTCCATCCCCAGGCCCGCGTAAAGCTCGCGCAGGCCCCACACGGCGAGCGGGGTCAGGCCGAGCAGGTCGCCGTCCATCCGCTCGACGAGCCCGCAGTAGTCCAGCCGGGCCACGGCGGCGTCGAGGTCTAGGTCCTCCTCGCCGAGGCCGGTCTCCGCGAGGTAGTCGGCCACGACCCGGGCCGCGACCGGCACCTGCGCCCGGTAGAGCATGTCGCACAGGCCGTAGAGCTCCTCGTCGAGGGCGGCGAGGCCGGTGACCCCGCCGTTGCTCTCCTTCTCCACCATGAACTCGACCGCCGCCGACCACAGGCCGAGCACGTCGTCGTCGCCCCGCTCGTCGAGGGGGCCGAAGTCCTCCCCGGCGGCGATCGTCGTGCCCGCCACGTCCACGACGCCGGTGTAGGCGGCGAGGTCCCACAGGAAGGCCGCCCCGGTGACACCCAGCGCGCCCGTGGCGGCCGTGGCGTCCCTGACCCTCAGCAGGCCCTTCACGGTGGGGGTGCGCCCACCGGTCAGCATCCACTCGGCGAGCCGGTGGGCGTCCCGCAGGATCGGCACCGCGCGGGCCGCGCCGGCGAGCCGCGGGCGCGGCGCCAGCCGTACGGCGGGCAGCGGCGAGCAGCCCGGGCAGTCGCACAGCTCCACGGCGGGCTCGGCCGGGGCCGGGCTCAGCGTCTCGGGGTTCTCCAGGGACTCGGGGCCGATGGCGCTGAAGATGCTCTTGGCCATGCCGTACCGGGACGTGTCGGCCAGCGCGGCCGGCATCTCCGGCTCGATCCGGTCGAGGGTCGCGCGCATCCGGACGGCCGACCGGCCTGCGACCGCCTGGGAGGACTGTAAGAAGTCGACCAGCGTGCGGGCCGCGGCCAGCGTCTCCGGCGCGCTCTCGGGGGGCGCGATGACCTTGCGGGGGTAGATCGACAGCAGCAGTTCCTCGAACGTGCCCGACTCGAAGTCGCCGAGCTGCTCCACCCCCAGATAGTCGCTGGCGTAGTCGCACAGCAGCCGGACCTCGTCAACATCGACGTCGACGCCGTGCGCACGCCCCCAAGCACGCAGATCGTCGATGGCTCGATTCACCCATTCGATCGACACAGGGAGAAACTAACGGCTTACTGTGGGCGCGGCGAATCGGGGAAAACGGCTATTGGGGCCAAACCGCCAATCTGGGGCGTATTAGATGCCTTCCCCGGGATCCAGACACACCCGAACGACATCCGCCGCCTTGCGCGCCGAACGCACCCCGCTCGCCCCCTTGAGCGCCGCCGCGAGCGCCGCCCCCTCGGCCCGCGCGACCCGGACCAGTGCCCGCTCCCTGGCACTTTCCGCCCCGGCCTGTTCCGGCTCCCCCCGGGGCGCGTCCACCGGGACCGGCCCGAGTACCTGCGCGCCCGGCGGCAACTTGGCCTCCGCGAGCATCTCCCTGACCGCCGCCGGCGTACCCGTCAGGGTCGCCAGCCGTACAGCCGGCGGGAAAGCCAGTTCTATCCGCTCGGACAGTTCCCGGTCGGCATGGGTCGCCGGATCCCAGCGCAGCAGGGCCTGTACGGCGGGCACCGCGGAGTCGGCGAGCACGACGAGCTCGGCGCCGGGGCGCAGCAGCGCGGCGGCGTTCATCCACCGGCGCAGCGCCTCCTCGCCCGCGCGCAGGTCGGGACGGCCCAGCAGCGCCCAGCCGTCCAGCAGCACGGCCGCCGCGTAACCGCCCTCGGCCACCGGCTCGGCCCCCGGCGTCGCCACCACGAGGGCGCGCCCAGGACCGACCCTGGCGATGACGCCGTCCCGCCCCGACGTGCGCACGGGGACGGAGGGGAAGGCCCTCCCCAGCTCCTCGGCGGTCCGCCTGGCCCCCACCACCTGCGCCCGCATCCGCGCCGACCCGCAACGCGGGCACCGCCACACACCGGCGATCCGGCCACACCACCGGCAGTACGGCGCCGCGTGCCCACTCCTGAGCGCCAACGGCCCCCCACACCGCTCTCCTCCCACCACCGGCATCCCCTGCCCCGGCCCCAGCCCTGGCCCCGCATCCTGCGCCCCATGCGCGCCCGGCCCGTGCATGCCCTGTCCGTGAGCACCCGGCCCGTGAGCGCCCGGTCCATGCGCGCCCGGTCCTTGACCGCCCGGTCCATGCGCGCCCGGTCCTTGACCGCCCGGTCCATGTGCGCCCGGTCCATAGGCGCTCGGCCCATGCACGCCCGGTCCATGCACGCCCGGGCCGTGGGAGGCGCCCGGCCCATGGGACGCGCCGGGCTGCCCCTGCGCGCCGGACCCGGCCGCCGCGCCCAGCGTCCCTTGGCCGCCCGGCCCGGCCACCTCGCCCAGCACCCCCTGTACGCCCAGCACCCCCTGGACACCGCTCCCGGCCGCCGCACCACGCCCTCCGGCCGCGCGCCCTGGGGCCGCGTCCTGCCTGGGCCGGGCGGCCGACGGGGCCTGGAGGCAGCGGGCGGGGGCGCGGCAGTTCTGGCAGGCCAGCACCGGCAGGTAGCCCCTGCGCGGCACCTGGACCAGGACCGGTCCCGTCTCCAGGCCATGCCGCAGCGCCCGCCACGCCAGGCTGGGCAGCCGCGCCTGGCGGGCCGCCGCGTCCCTGGCGAGCTCGGCGTCGTCGCCCGCCGGGCGGACCCTCGGCGCCCGCGCCCGTACCGCCTCGCGGGACCCGGCCAGCGGGCGCGCCCAGCCCGCGTGCACCAGCCGCGCCGCCTCGGACGTCCGCGCGTACCCGCCGATCAGCAGGCCCGCGCCCGCCCGGTAGGCGCGCAGCGACAGCACCTCGCGGGCATGCGGGTAGGGCGCGAGCCGTTCGGCGTGCAGGTCGTCGCCGTCGTCCCAGATCACCGCCAGCCCCAGGTCACGCACCGGCGCGAACATCGCCGCCCGGGTGCCCACCACGGCGCCGACGTGCCCGCGCAGCGCCCGCAGCCACCGGCGGTACCGCTCGGCGGGCCCGAGGTCGGCGGTCAGCGCCACGTGCCTGCCCTCCCCGAGTACGGCCAGCAGCGCCGCGTCCACGAGCGCGACGTCCTTCCCGTCCGGCACCACGACGACGGCCCCCCGCCCGCCGTCCAGCGTGGCCGCGACCGCCTCCGCCACCGCCCGCGCCCACCCAGGCCCGTCCTCCCCGGCCCCCGGCAACGCCCCCCACACGGCTCGCGGCGCCCGCCCCTCAGCCAACGCCCCCAGAAACGACTCCCCCATCGGATACCCGCCCCAAGCACCTCCCCCAGCACCGACGCCCCCGATCCCCCCGGACACACTCCCGCTCCCGCCAGAGACCCCGGAACCGCCTTTCGTCCCGCCGGATGCCACGGAGGTGCCCTTCGTCTCGCCGGAAACCTCGGAAGTGCCCCCCGTCCCGGCGGAGACCCCGGAACCGCCCTTCGTCCCGCCGGTTGCCACGGAGGTGCCCTTCGCCTCGCCCGATGCCATGGAGGTGCCCCCGGTCTCCCCGGAGACCTCCGAAGTGCCCCCCGTCCCGCCGGACACCCCGGAAGCTGGAACGCCCGCGCTGTCGGCCTCGGCCGCCGTCCCGGATACCGTGGACGCCGCTTCCACCGCTTCCGCCGTCTCCGCCGCGTCGGACGTCCGAAGCAAGACAATTTCCGCGCCGGGCACAGGAGCGGGTACACCGGGCCGCGCCGCTTCGGGAGCCTCCGGGGCCTGAAGAGCCTCCGGAGGTTGCGGAACCTCCGAAGCTTCCGGGACTTCTGGAGCCCGCGGGACGCTCGGACCTTCCGAACCTTTCGAACCTTCAGGGCCTTCCGTGGCTCCCGGGGCTCCCGGGGTTTTCGGCGCTTCCGTGACTTCCGGGGCCTTTGCCGTTTCCGGGGCTTCCAGGGCTTCTGCGGCCTCTGCGGCCTCGTCGGTGGGCGGCGGGGTGGTGGGAGTGGGCGGTGGGGTGGTGGCTTCGGCGCGGGCGTGGCGAGGGGGTACGGCGAGGCGGAGGACGTCGGCGAGGGTGCCGGCGTAGTGGTCGGCGACCGCGCGGGCGAGACCCGCGATCTCGGGGGTGAGCACCGGCTCGGGCGACACCACGCGCTCCAGCGGGGTCAGCCGGCCCGCGTGCTCGCTGTGCTCGGCCCGCTCGATCAGGAACCCGTCAAGCAACTTGCCCGCGAACCTCACCCGCACCCGGCACCCCGGCACGGCCGTCTCGTCCATCGCGGCCGGTACCAGGTAGTCGAAGAGCCGGTCGAGATGCGGCAGCGGATTGTCCACCGCCACCCGCGCCACCGGCAGCCGCCCGGCCGCCTCCGGCATCTCCTTCCCCCGCCCGCCGCCCACCCCGCCCTTGGCCACGAACCCACCGGACACAGACCCACCGGACAGGGACTTACCGTGCACGGATCCCCCGGACACGGACCCCCCAGACACGGATCCCCCGGGCACATTCCCACGCCCCAAAGAGCCCCTGGACACTCCGCCTCCTTCCCCGGCGCCTCTGGCCTCCCCACGCTTGGCCACCGGCCCCCTGGGGGTGCCCCCAGGCCCGGCGGAGCCACCGGACGCGCCGCTCCGGGCAGCGGCCCCCCTCGACACGCCTTCCCTAGCCACCGGCCCCTTAGACACGCCGCCTTCGGCCACAGCCCTCCCAGGGTCACCGCCTTCAGCCGCATCCCTCTCGGGCACACCGCTCTGGGACGCCGAGCCGGAAACAGCCGGACTGGAAGCAGCCGAGCCGGAAGCAGCCGAACCCGGAGCAACCAGACCGGAAGCAACCGGACCGGGAGCAGTCGGACCACAGGCGGAGATGTCCGTGGTCATAGGCCCCTGGGGCGGGTCTCCCCCGGCCGTGTCCTCGGCGGAGCCGCCCGAGGTCCTGCCGCGGCGCGAGGAGGCGGTGGCAGGCCGCGCGGAGGCGGTGGCAGGCCGCGCGGAGGGGGTGGGGTGCCGGCGGGTGGCCGGGGCAGGGTGGGTGGCCGGGGCGGGGTGGGGGCGGTGGACGTCGCCGGGTGCCAGGAGTGTTGTCTGGGGCGTCTGATGGGCGGTCGGCTCGGTCACGGACCTGTCCTACCAGATCGGCCGGCCTGCCGGGTTCGCGGACGCCCGGTGCGGGGAGGGTCCTGGCCAGTGGGTCACGCCCCAGATGGAGCGATCCACCATGTGTCCTCAGGCGGCGGGGGGACCCCTCCCATGTCGGCGCCTGAGCGCTGCGGAAACACGTCGGCACATCTCGTCACCCACTGGCCACCAGTAGTGTTCTGCCACCTGTGGCCATCCCGCATCCGGGAAAATACCTATACGTCAACCCATTGATCGCGCTCGGCGAACCAAGCGGCGACCTGCGTACGGGAAGCGAGCCCGCCTTTCGCCAAGATGTTGCGTACGTGTGCGTCCACCGTACGCTTGGCGATCTGCAGATGTGCGGCGATCTGCGGATTGGACAGACCTTCCGCGATCAGTTCGGCGATCTGGAGTTCCCGGGCGCTCAGCGCATCGGTCACCGGCAGCCCGATCCGCGCGCCGCCGCCGGCCGCCCGGCCCGGGGAGGGGCTTTCCACCGGCATCCACCGGTCGGCCTCGTCTCCGGCGTCCCCGCGCAGTTCCAGCCCGAACCAGCGGTACGGCTCCAGCAGCCGGTAACGGCATCCCCCGGGCGCCGGCTCCCCGACCACCACGGACCGGGCGACGAGGTCGGCGAGCAGGGCGTCCGGCACCCCGGGACGCGTCCCCGCCCCGGGATCCCCGGCGGCGAAGACCTCCCTGGCCGTCTCCAGGTCGAAGGCGCCGCGTACGCCGGACAGCGCCCGCCACATCGCCCGCTGCCCGTCGTCGCACAGCTCGTGGCTCCACGCCACCGCGGAACGCAGGTCGCGGTGCCGGGGCAGTACGGCCTCGCCGGCCCCGGCGAGCAGGTCGAACCGCTCCCCCGGCCGGCTCTCGCGCAGCCGGTGCAGCAGTTCGCCGGTGGACAGCGACCGCATCCGCTCGGCGGCGAACTCGATCGCCAGCGGCAGGCCGTCCAGATGGCGGCAGATCTGCGCCACCTCCGACGCCGACGCCGGGGTGAGCCGGAACTCGGGATCGACGGCGACCGCCCGGTCCGCGAACAGCGCCATGGACGGGCTGCCGGGGTCGGGGCGGGCCGCGTCCGTGAGCGGCAGCGGGGCCAGGCGGAGCACCTCTTCGCGGGCGACGCCGAGCGGGCGCCTGCCGGTGGCGAGCAGCCGCAGCCGGGGCGCGCCCTCCAGCAGCGCCGCGGCCAGCGCGGCGACCTCCTTGACGAGATGGTCACAGGTGTCCAGCACGATCAGCGCGCGATGCCCGCTGAGCGCCCGCGCCAGCCCGTCCGCGGAGCACGCCTCCCCGCCCAGCCCGAGCGCCCCGGCCACCACCCGGGCGACCTCGTCCACCCCCACGACCCCGCCGGCCCGCTCACCCTTCCGGCCACCGCCCGCCTCGAAACCCTCACCACCACCCGCCGCCGCGGACCCCTCACCACCGCCCACCGCCGCGAAACCCTGACCGCCATCCGCCGCTGCCCAACCCTGACCACCGTCCGGCGCTGCGAAACCCTGACCACCACCCACCGCCGCGAAACCCTGACCGCCGTAGGGCGGTGTGCTGCCGTGGCCGCCGCCCGAAGCTGTGACGTCATGGCCGCCGTCCAAGGGTGCGACGTGGTGGCCGCCGCCCGAAGCTGTGACGTCATGGCCGCCGTCCAAGGATGTGACGTGGTGGCCGCCGTCCAAGGATGTGACGTGGTGGCCACCGTCTAAGGATGTGACGTGGGGGCCGTCGTCCGGTGTCGTGCTCCTCGGCCCGCCGGTTCCTCCGGCACCGGCCCGCGCGTCCCCCGCGCCGCCCAGGGCGTCCGGGGCGTCCAGGGCGTCCAGGGCGTCCGGGGCGTCCCCGGGAGCGCCGTCCCGGGGCGGGCGCGGGGCGGGGCGGAGGCCGGAGAGCTCGACGTGCCACAGGCCCTCGGGGCAACGTCTCTTGAGGCCCTCGGCGACGCGGAGGGCGACGCGGCTCTTGCCCGAACCGGCCGGGCCGGTCACCGTGAGCAACCGGCCTTCGCCCAGAAGTCCCACCCCGCGCGTCACCTCGTCGGCACGACCCACGAAACTGGTCATCTCGGCGGCGAGGTTGCCTGATCTGCGGTCCGTCATGGTCCACCTCCGTGCGGCCGAGCCCGGTGCGGGCGAACCGGGGAGCGCGCGGTCGAGCGTACGCCATACGGACACGTCGCGGAGGGTAACACGCCGAACGTGGTGAATCAGGCGAAAACGCCTCGCCCTCCGCCTTCCGTGCCGTCCTTCCGCTTCCTGATCCGCCTTCCCTTTCCCGCCCCGGTCCCGCCCTCCGCCCCTGCCTTCCCCATTCCGGCCTTCCTATCGCCTTCGGCCCCGTCCTCCCCTTTCCGCCCCGCACTCCGGATAGCCGGGCGGGGTGGGGCCTCAGGCGGAGCGGTGGCGGATGGCCCAGGCGGCGATCTGGCTGCGGGCGGAGAAGTCGAGCTTGGCGAGGATGTGCTCGACGTGGGTGTCGACGGTCCTGCGGCCCACCACGAGACGCTGGGCGATCTCCTTGTTGGTGAGGCCCGCGGCGACCAGGTCGGCGACCTCCTCCTCGCGCGGGGTGAGCGGCGCGGACCGCTCCCTGGGCGCGGCGGGACGGCCGGGCCGGGGCGCGCCCAGCGCGTAGTCCACCGCCTCCTCCATCGACATCGCGCTGCCCTCGGCCGCGGCGTCCTCGTAGTCGGCGCGGGACAACTGGCGGCGCAGCCGTTCCTCGCACCGGGCGTGCTCGGCCAGGAAGTTCGGCGAGCCGTACAGCGGCTGGCGCACCTGCCGCCACTGGCCGTGCGAGGCGTTGAGCAGCCGGGCCACCCACATGGGGTCCTCCTGGCCGACCGCCAGCCAGGCGACGAGCTCCAGGCACAGCGAGACGCCGATCACGTCGTGCAGGCGGCGCTGGCGGCCGAGCGCCTCCCTGGCCAGGGCGAGCGCCCCCGGCAGGTCCCCCCTGGCCCGCAGGACCAGGCTGAGCCCCATGTCCGCCCACGAGCGCGCCCACGACTGGCCGTTCGCCACGCACACCCGCTTGCACGCCTCCAGCACCCGCGCGGCCTCGTCGACCCGGCCCAGCCACAGCCGGGTGATGCCGAGCTCGACCCGGGCGGACAGCAGCGTGATGTCGACCCGGTCGCCGCCGAGCAGCTCGATGGCCTCGCTGAGGTACCTCTCCGCGCCGGCCAGGTCGCCCGCGCCGCAGGCGAGCGTCCCCCTGAGCTTCACCAGGTGGGTACGGCTCAGCGGATCGTCCAGCGCCGGGAGGAGCTCCTCGCACTCGTCGAGCACCTCACCCGCGGCACGCAGGTCGCCCTGGCCGATCAGCACGTAGGCCAGCAACAGCAGCAGCCCGGCGCGGGCGTCCGGATCCGGCCTGCTGACCCGGACGAACCACTCCATGTAGTGCCGGCCCTCGCGGGCCATGCCGCAGGCGATCCACAGGTAGGTGAGCGTGAGCACCATCCGGGCGCCCCGGCCGGCCTCGGCGGGGTCGGCGGCGCAGAACTCCAGGGCGGCCCGGATGTTGGGCCAGTCGCCGCGCACCCGGGTCCACTGCTCGGCCTGGTCGCCGCCGGGCGGCACCACCGCGGACTCCTCGGCGAGCGCGGCGTAGTGGTCCCGGTGCCGGGCGCGCAGCACCCTGCGAGCCTCGACGCCCGGCATCCTGGCCGCGCCGAACTCCCTGATGCTGTCGAGCATCCGGTAGATCGTCCGGCCCGGCTGCTTGAGGCAGACCAGGATAGACTTGCCGACCAGGCCGTCGATCGCCGGGTAGACCCGTCCGGCGGGCAGCTCGTCGTCGGCGCAGACGGCCTCGGCGGCGCCCAGGTCGAACCTGCCGGGGAAGATCGACAGCCTGGTCCACAGCAGGCGCTCCTCCTCCGTGCACAGCTCGTAGCTCCACGCGATGGCGGCCTGCATGGTGCGATGCCGGGAGTCGGGAGTGTCGTCGACCTCGTCGCCGAGCCAGAACAGCTCGTCCATGAGCTGGAGGATGCGCTCGACCGGCAGCGTCCCGGCCCGCACCGCGGCGAGTTCGAGGGCGAGCGGGATGCCGTCCAGGCGGCGGCACAGCTCGGCGACGGCGGGCGCGTTCTCCTCCGCCAGCACGAAGTGCGGGTCCACGGCGGTGACCCGGTCGAGGAGCAGGGCGACCGACTCGCACTGGGCGAGCGCGGCGACCGAGCCGGTCTCGGCGGCGGCCGGCACCGCCATCGGGCGGATGACGAGGCTGTGCTCGCCCGGCGCGCCGAGGGGCTGCCGGCTGGTGGCCAGCACGCGCAGGCCGGGCGCGGCGGCGAGGAGGGTGCGCACCAGCCGGGAGCACGCCTCCACCAGGTGCTCGCAGGTGTCGAGCACGAGCAGGAGTTGCTTGTCCGCGAGGTATTCCGCCAGGCCCTCGCCGCCGGGCTCGGCCACCTGGTCGGGGAGCTCAAGCGCGCGGGCGAGCACCTGGGCCAGCCGGTCGGGGTCGGACAGGCTGGACAGCTCGACGAAGAGGACGCCGTCGGTGAACGCCCGGCGCATGCTCTCCGCCGCCTTGAGCGCGACTCGCGTCTTGCCCACCCCGGGGATCCCGGTCACCGTCACGAGACGGGAACGCTGGAGCGTCCTGCGGACGTCGGCGATCTCCCTGCGCCGCCCGACGAAGGTGGTCAGATCGGGGGGCAGATCCTTCTGCCCTCTCGACACCATGCGCGAGTCACCCACTCCCCCAAGATTGGCAAACCACAATCTTCGGGGGACCAGGCCCCGGATGTCCAGACACGCTCGGTTCCCGCCGGAACGCGCATGGCTCGGACACACGCACGGCCCGCTTCTCCCAAATCAGCGGGAGGGCGGGCCGTGTGCGGGGGTGACGTCAGACGCCGGCGGCGGCGCGCAGCGCCTCGGCCCGGTCGACGCGCTCCCAGGAGAAGTTGGGCTCCTCGCGGCCGAAGTGCCCGTAGGCGGCGGTCTGCGAGTAGATCGGGCGCAGCAGGTCGAGGTCGCGGATGATCGCGGCCGGACGCAGGTCGAAGACCTCCAGCACGGACGCCTGGATCTTCTCCACGGCCAGCTTCTCGGTGCCGAAGCACTCCACGAACAGGCCGACCGGCTGGGCCTTGCCGATCGCGTAGGCGACCTGGACCTCGCAGCGGTCGGCGAGGCCGGCGGCCACGACGTTCTTGGCGACCCAGCGCATCGCGTAGGCGGCGGAGCGGTCGACCTTGGACGGGTCCTTGCCGGAGAAGGCGCCGCCGCCGTGGCGGGCCATGCCGCCGTAGGTGTCGATGATGATCTTGCGGCCGGTGAGGCCGGCGTCGCCCATCGGGCCGCCGATCTCGAAGCGGCCGGTCGGGTTCACCAGGAGGCGGTAGCCCTCGCTGCCGATCTCCAGGCCGGCGAGCACCGGGTCGACCACGTGCTCCTTGATGTCCGGCGCGAGCATCTCCTTGAGGTCGATCTCGGCCGCGTGCTGCGTCGAGACGACCACCGTGTCCAGCCGCACCGGGGTGTCACCGTCGTACTCGATGGTGACCTGGGTCTTGCCGTCCGGCCGCAGGTAGGGCACGGTGCCGCTCTTGCGGACCTCGGACAGGCGGCGGGCCAGGCGGTGCGCCAGCATGATCGGCAACGGCATCAGCTCGGGCGTCTCCCGGCAGGCGTAGCCGAACATGAGGCCCTGGTCGCCGGCGCCCTGGCGGTCGAACTCGTCGGCGCCCTCGCCCTCGCGGTTCTCATAGGCGTCGTCGACGCCCTGGGCGATGTCCGGCGACTGGGCGCCGATGGACACCGACACACCGCAGGAGGCTCCGTCGAACCCCTTGTGCGAGGCGTCGTAGCCGATTTCGAGGATCTTCTCGCGGATGACGCCGGGGATATCGACGTAGGTCTCCGTCGTCACCTCTCCCGCGACGTGAACCTGGCCGGTGGTGATCAACGTCTCGACGGCGACCCGGCTCTTGGGGTCGTCCTTGAGCATGGTGTCGAGAATCGCGTCACTGATCTGGTCGGCGATCTTGTCCGGGTGGCCTTCGGTGACCGACTCGGAGGTGAACAGGCGACGGGACAACTCAGTGGCTCCTCATGCAGCGGCTGCTGACGGCTGGGTGCTCAGGCGTGCGAGCACACCAAGAGCGCTGCGCCGAAGTCTAACCCCACCCGAGGTCGCGCCGCGAAATCGTCCCGAAACGGTGTGGCGCGCCCAGGACCGCCCCGCCCGCGTACGGCGGCGCCGCGACGGCCCGCCATCAGCCCACCGACCTGCGACGACGCGTCCGCGCCGCCCGGCGGGCCGGGCCGGAAGGCGAACCGGGCACGAGTGCGCCGCGAGAAGGAGTCGAGCCCCGCTCGACCCGGGCTCGAGCGGAGACCGCCGAACCCGCGCCGGCCGACAGAACGCCGGCTACCAGAATCCGGGCCGTCCGGGCAAGGCCCTACGGCAGGCGGGCCGCGACCAGGTCCCAGACGACGTCGGCGAGGTCCTCCTTGGGACCTCTGGCGATCTCGACCGGGTCACCTCCCGCGACGAGCACGACGGCGGCGTTGTCCGGGGTGCCGAAGGCGAGGCCGTCGCCGACCTGGTTGACCACGAGCAGGTCGCAGCCCTTGCGCTCCAGCTTGGCGCGGCCGTTCTCCAGCACGTCGTCGGTCTCCGCGGCGAAGCCGACGATCACCGGTCCCGCGCCCTCCTCCCGGCGGCGCTCGCCCAGCTCGGCGAGGATGTCGGGATTCTGCACCAGGTGGATGGGGTCGGGCTCGGCACCGGACTTCTTGATCTTGGAGTCGCTGCGGGACGCGGGACGGAAGTCGGCCACCGCGGCGGCCATCACCACCGCGTCGGCCTGGCCGGCCGCCTCGACGACGGCCTCCCTGAGCTGCCGCGCCGACTCCACCCGGACGACCTTGGCGCCCGCCGGGTCGGGCAGCGCCACGTTGGCGGCGATCAGGGTGACCTGCGCGCCGCGGGCGAGCGCCGTGCGGGCCAGGGCGTAGCCCTGCAGGCCCGAGGAGCGGTTGCCGATGAAGCGCACCGGGTCGATGGCCTCGCGGGTGCCGCCCGCGGAGACGAGCACGTGCCGCCCGGCCAGGTCGGACGGGCGGCCCGCCAGCACCCGGCGGCAGAACTCGAAGATCTCCGGCGGGTCGGGCAGCCGGCCCCGGCCGGAGTCGGCGCCGGTCAGCCGGCCGACGGCAGGGTCGATGACCAGCGCCCCGCGCTCGCGCAGCGTCGCCACGTTGGCCCTGGTCGCCGGGTGCTCCCACATCTCGGTGTGCATCGCGGGGGCGAACACGACCGGGCACCGCGCGGTGAGCAGCGTGTTGGTCAGCAGGTCGCCGGCGATGCCGTGGGCGGCCTTGGCGAGCACGTCGGCGGTCGCGGGCGCCACCACGACGAGGTCGGCCCGCTGGCCGATCCGCACGTGCGGCACCTCGTGGACGCTCTCCCACACCTCGGCGGTGACGGGGTTGCCCGACAGCGCGGCCCAGGTCGGCTCCCCGACGAAGCGCAGGGCCTCGCGGGTCGGCACCACCCTGACGTCGTGCCCCGATTCGGTGAACAGGCGGAGCAGCTCGCAGGCCTTGTAGGCGGCGATGCCCCCGCAGACCCCGAGAACGACGTTGCGGGGCAGCGGACTAGCCTTCGATGGGCTCGGAGGTGAGGAGGCCCTCGCTGACCTCGCGCAGCGCGATGGACAGCGGCTTCTCCTGGGCGTGGGTCTCCACCAGGGGACCGACGTACTCCAGCAGACCCTCGCCGAGCTGCGAGTAGTAGGCGTTGATCTGGCGCGCCCGCTTGGCGCCCATGATCACAAGACTGTATTTGCTGTCGACCACTTCGAGGAGCTGGTCGATCGGCGGATTGGTGATGCCTTCGGCAACAGGGGCAGTGGCTGCCACGTTGTGACCTCTCGTCGAATCGACTATGCGCTCAGCAAGGCTATCAGCCGCCGGCATACTTCCTGGACAGACGTGTTGACGAGAGTGAGATCGAACTCTTTCTCCGCGGCCATCTCGACCAGGCCGGCCTCCAGCCTGCGGGCGATCACGTCCTCCGGCTCGGTGCCCCGGCCGCGCAGCCGGCTCTCCAGCTCCTCCCAGGTGGGAGGCGCGAGGAAGACGAGCAGCGCGTCCGGCATGGTCTCGCGCACCTGCCTGGCGCCCTGAAGGTCGATCTCCAGCAGCGTGGGGACGCCCGCCGCCAGACGCTCGACCACGGGGCCGCGCGGCGTGCCGTACCGGTTGCCGGCGAACTCCGCCCACTCCAGCAGCTCGCCCGCCGCGATGAGGCGGTCGAACTCCGCGTCGTCGGCGAAGAAGTACTCGACGCCGTGCGTCTCGCCGGGACGCGGGCGCCTGGTGGTCACCGAGACCGACAGCCACACCTGCGGATGTGCCCGCCGGAGCTCGGCGACGACCGTGGACTTGCCGACGCCGGACGGACCGGAAAGGACCGTCAGGCGTCGCCCGGATCTCTCCGGCGGGATGTCGGATCCCGCCGAGATATCCGCGGACGGCGTTTCTGAAGAAGGCATGGAGCCACCGTCACGCGTACCCGGCCTGCCGGGCTCGGCCGCCTCTCGGGCCCGAGCCTTGCCGGGCCAGGATGTAGCGGTCACTCCATACCCCCCGATGAATCCGCCTGACGATGCCGAGATCAGCTCTCGGCACCGCCGAACTCGCGCTCCAGCGAAGCTCGCTGGTTGGCGCCAAGACCCCGCACGCGGCGGGACTCGGCGATACCGAGCCGCTCCATCAGCTGCTTGGCACGGACCTTGCCCACGCCAGGGAGCGACTCCAACAGCGCCGACACCTTCATCTTGCCGATGACGTCGTCGGTCTGACCATCCTTCAGCACCTCAGCCAGAGAAACCGCGCCGTGCTTGAGCCGGTTCTTGACCTCGGCACGCTCACGACGGGCCTTGGCAGCCTTTTCCAGGGCTGCGGCGCGCTGCTCGGGGGTCAGGGGAGGAAGAGCCACGCCGGGTCACCTCGAATTTCTGTCGATGTACTCGGACGGGAAGGGAAACTAGCTGGTCATTGACCTTTGAGCAACGTCAAGTGCCGTTTCTCTGCTCACAAAATCTACTTCATCACTCTCCGTGATGATGGAATGGCCCTCTGTAGAGCAAAACGCCCTCACCACCGCCCTTTCAGGGGGTGGCGATCTTTCTGCGCAGCGCTGCCGCTATGGTTGCCGCAGCGGCCCCGGGATCGGCGGAGGCGGTGATGGGCCTGCCGATCACGAGGAGGTCCGCGCCGTCGGCGAGGGCCTGTTCCGGAGTGGCGACCCGCGCCTGATCCTGACTGTCGGCTCCGGCCGGACGAACGCCGGGAGTGATCAGAGTGATCTCCGAGCCGACCTCGGCACGCACCGCGGCCACCTCGCGGGGCGAGCACACCAGGGCGCGCGCGCCCGCGCCGACCGCCAGGACGGCCAGCCTGCGCACGGCGTCGTGCGCGGGTCCCGTCAGGCCGACCTTGACCAGATCGGCCTCCGACAGCGACGTCAGGACCGTGACGGCGGCGATGCGGGTGTTCGGCGCGGCTTCGGCCGCCGCGCGGATCATCGCGGCGCCGCCGGCGGCGTGCACGGTGAGGAGTGCCGGGCGCAGCCGGCCGACGGCCTTGGCGGCGCCGGCCACGGTGTTGGGGATGTCGTGCAGTTTCAGGTCCAGGAAGACCTGCACGCCGCTCGCGCCCCGGACCGAGGCGATCACGTCGGGCCCATAGCGCAGATAGAGCTCCAGGCCCACCTTGACGGTGCTGACGTGCGGGGTCACCAGGGCCGCCCAGCGGGCCGCGGTCTCCAGGTCGGGCGCGTCCAGGGCGACGGCGATGGGTGCGGGCGTCAAAGGGGGCTCTCTTCCATGTTCGACGCGCCCTGTCCGGGCGCGGGGTCCGTACGGTGCCGGGACACGCTGCCCGGCGGGCGGTGCGCCAGGCCGACGGCGTCGGCGAGGCGCTGGAACCCGCGCGCCTGCAGAAGCTCCTCAAGCTCCCGCAGGACGCGCAGGCAGGCATAGGGGTCGTGGAACAGCGCCGTGCCCACACCGACGGCGCAGGCGCCCGCCAGGACGAGCTCGAAGGCGTCCCTGCCGGTCAGCACGCCGCCCACGCCGATGATGGGCACACCGGGCAGCGCGGCGTGCACCTGCCACACGCAGCGGACGGCCAGCGGGCGCACGGCGGGGCCGGACAGGCCGCCGGTGACCGCGGCGAGCGAGGGGCGGAGCGTCTCGGTGTCGATGCTCATCCCCAGGGGGGTGTTGATCATGGACAGCGCGTCGGCGCCGCCGTCCACGCACGCGCGGGCGATGGCGACGATGTCGGCGACGTCCGGTGAGAGCTTGGCCACCACCGGGACGTCGTACCGCATGAGCGCGCGCACCGAGGAGATCACCTCGGCGGAGGCGGCGCCGTCGCGGGCGAAGACCCGGCCGCGGTCCTCGATGTTGGGGCAGGCCAGGTTGACCTCGACGGCGGTGACGCCGGGCGCGTCGGCGAGCCTGCGGGCCAGCGTGCCGTACTCGTTGACGGTGCCGCCGGCGATGGACACGATCGTGCGCACGCTGCGCTGGGAGAGCCAGGGCAGGTCGCGTTCGAGGAAGGCTTCGATGCCCGGCCCCTGGAGGCCGATCGCGTTGAGCATGCCCGAGGGCGTCTCGGCGACCCGCGGGGTGGGCCGCCCGGCGCGGGGCGCCATCGTGATCGAGTGGGTGGCCAGCGCGCCGATCCGGTTGAGGTCGAAGAACTGCGCGAGCTCCTTGCCGGAGGAGGCACAGCCGGCGGCCGTGGTGATGGGGTTGATCAGCTCCACATGTGCCAGATATGTCCGCATATCAACTGACATGTCGGGCTCCACTGTGCCCCGGCGCCCCGGGCGCGCCCAGCGCGTCGAACGGGATCGTCCCCACGTCGTCGAACCTCACCCGCTCACCGCGGAACACCGGGCCCTCCACGCAGGCCCGCACCATCCTGGTCACGCCGTCGTCCCCGATCACCGGCAGCACGCACGTCATGCACATGCCGAACCCGCACGCCATCGCCTCCTCCACGG
Organism: Microtetraspora sp. NBRC 13810; assembly: GCF_030268685.1. Taxonomy (GTDB): domain Bacteria; phylum Actinomycetota; class Actinomycetes; order Streptosporangiales; family Streptosporangiaceae; genus BSRQ01. The sequence continues at coordinate 84,773 of NZ_BSRQ01000025.1, read as the reverse complement.
CCACCTGGACCGGGATGTCGAACTCGACGGACACCGCGGTCACCCCGCGCAGCATGTCCATCGGACCGCAGGCGTAGACCACGTCGGCCCGGGTGTCGGTGATCACGCCGGGCAGCGCGTCCGTCACCGTGCCGCGCAGGCCGAGCGAGCCGTCCTCGGTGGTCAGCGTGGTCGTCACGCCCATCCTGCGGGCCCTCAGCGCGCCGAAGACGCGGTCCTCGGACGCGCCGCCGAGCAGGAAGTCCACCCGGCAGTCGCGCTGCTGCAACGCGTCGGCGAGCCCGAACAGCGTGGCCGAGCCGTACTCGCCGCCGACCAGCAGGCAGCTGACCGGGTCGCGGGGCAGCGGGAAGGGCCGCCCGAGCGGCCCCACGAGGTCCAGCGTGTCGCGGGCCCTGCGCCCGGCCAGCCAGGAGGTGCCCGGCCCGCGCACGGTGAAGACGAACTCCACCGTGCCGCCGTAGTCGGGCTTGACGTCGTGGACGGAGAAGGCACGGCGGGTGAGCATCGACGTCTGCGGCCCGCCCACGGCGACCGCCACGAAGTGGCCCGGCCGGAACCGCTCGGCGATCCCGGGGGCCACCACGGTCAGCGCATGGTAAGCCTCGACCCGGCGCGTCGTCAGCACCGTGCCCGTCACCTGTACCGGAGTAACAGGCGTCTCCATCACCTCCGTCGAGGCGTCGTCAGCCCCTGAGCGCTCGTGCGTGCTCCTGAAGGGACCGTACGCCCACATCGCCCCGGACAATGGCCTGTACGCCCTGGACGGCCGCGGCGAGTCCCTGGACGGTCGTGACGCAGGGGATGCCGCGCAGCACGGCGGCGGTGCGGATCTCGTAGCCGTCCAGCCGCGGGCCCGACTGCCCCGGGCTGCCGAACGGCGTGTTCACGATGAGATCCACCTCTCCGTCGAGGATGCGCCGGACGATTGTCGGCTCACCGTCCGGCCCGGCCCCCTCGCTCAGCCTGCGCACGATCTTGGCACGGACGCCGTTGCGACGCAGCACCTCGGCCGTGCCCTCGGTGGCGAGGATCTCGAAGCCCAGATCGGCCAGCGCCTTCACCGGGAAGATCATCGCCCGCTTGTCCCGGTTGGCCACCGAGACGAACGCCCGGCCCTTGGTGGGCAGCGAGCCGTACGCGGCCGCCTGGGACTTGGCGAAGGCGGTGCCGAACACCTCGTCGATGCCCATCACCTCGCCGGTGGAGCGCATCTCCGGCCCCAGCACGGTGTCCACGCCGCGGAACCGGTTGAAGGGCAGCACCGCCTCCTTGACCGCGATCGGGGCGTCCAGCGGCAGCGTGCCGCCGTCCCCGTGCGCGGGCAGCATGCCCTCGGCGCGCAGCCCGGCGACGGTCGCGCCCATCATCAGCCGCGCCGCCGCCTTGGCCAGCGGCACCGCCGTGGCCTTGGACACGAACGGCACGGTACGGCTGGCCCGCGGGTTCGCCTCCAGCACGTAGAGCACGCCCGCGGACATCGCGTACTGCACGTTGAGCAGCCCGCGCACGCCCACGCCCCGGGCGATCGCCTCGGTGGCCGCCCTGATCCGCTTGATGTCGGCCGAGCCCAGCGTGATCGGCGGCAGCGCGCACGCCGAGTCGCCGGAGTGGATGCCGGCCTCCTCGATGTGCTCCATGACGCCGCCGAGGTAGAGCTCCTCGCCGTCGAACAGCGCGTCCACGTCGATCTCGATCGCCTCGTCGAGGAACTTGTCCACCAGCACCGGGTGGTCGCTGGCCGCGCCCGCCCTGGACATGTAGGTGGTCAGCGTCTCGTCGTCGTAGACGATCGCCATGCCCGCGCCGCCCAGCACGTAGGACGGCCGGACCAGGACCGGGTAACCGATCTCGGCGGCGATCTCCAGGGCCTCCTCGACGGTCACCGCGACGCCGTGCCTGGGCGCGGGCAGCCCGGCCTCGGCCAGCACCTGGCCGAACGCGCCGCGCTCCTCCGCGAGGTGGATGGACTCCGGGCTGGTGCCGACCACCGGCACCCCGGCGTCCTTCAGCGCCTGGGCGAGCCCGAGCGGGGTCTGCCCGCCGAGCTGCACGATCACCCCGGCCACCGGCCCGCTCTGCTGCTCGGCGTGCACGACCTCCAGCACGTCCTCCAGGGTGAGCGGTTCGAAGTAGAGCCGGTCGGAGGTGTCGTAGTCGGTGGAGACCGTCTCGGGGTTGCAGTTGACCATGACGGTCTCGTAGCCCGCCGCCGACAGCTCGAAGGAGGCGTGCACGCAGGCGTAGTCGAACTCGATGCCCTGGCCGATCCGGTTGGGGCCGCTGCCCAGGATGATCACCTTGGACCGCTCGCCGGGCGGGACCTCGGTCTCCTCGTCGTAGGTGGAGTAGAGGTAGGGCGTCCTGGCGGCGAACTCGGCGGCGCAGGTGTCGACGGTGTTGTAGACCGGGCGCACGCCGAGCGCGTGCCGCAGGTCGCGCACCCTGGCCTCGTCCATCCCGCGCAGCTCGCCGATCTGCACGTCGCTGAAGCCCAGCCGCTTGGCCGACACGAGGGCCTCGGCGGTCAGGTCGGGCGCGTCGCGCAGCTCGCGGGCCGCCTCGTCCAGGAGGAGGAGCTGGTCGAGGAACCACGGGTCGATCGCGGTCGCGTCGAACAGCTCGCGGGCCCCCGCCCCGGCGCGGATCGCCCGCATGACGGTGTTCAGGCGGCCGTCGTGCGGGGTGGCCGCGGCGGCCAGCAGCTCGGGCAGCTCGCCCGGCTCGCCGGACCAGGAGAAGGAGGACCCCTTCTTCTCCAGCGAGCGCAGCGCCTTCTGCAGCGCCTCGGGGAAGGACCTGCCGATGGCCATCGCCTCGCCCACCGACTTCATGTGGGTGGTGAGGGTCTGGTCGGCCCCGGCGAACTTCTCGAAGGCGAAGCGCGGCACCTTGACCACGACGTAGTCGAGGGTGGGCTCGAAGGACGCCGGGGTCTCCCGGGTGATGTCGTTGGGGATCTCGTCCAGGGTGTAGCCGACGGCGAGCTTGGCCGCGATCTTCGCGATCGGGAAGCCGGTGGCCTTGGAGGCGAGCGCGGAGGAGCGCGACACCCGGGGGTTCATCTCGATCACGATCATGCGGCCGGTGTCCGGCTCGACGGCGAACTGGATGTTGCAGCCGCCGGTGTCCACGCCCACCTCGCGGATGACCGCGATGGCGACGTCGCGCATGTTCTGGTACTCGCGGTCGGTGAGGGTCATGGCCGGGGCGACGGTGATGCTGTCGCCGGTGTGCACGCCCATCGGGTCGAGGTTCTCGATGGAGCACACGATGACGACGTTGTCCGCCCGGTCCCGCATGACCTCCAGCTCGTACTCCTTCCAGCCGAGGATGGACTCCTCCAGGAGCACCTCGGTGGTCGGCGAGGCGTCCAGCCCGGCGCCGGCGATGCGGCGCAGCCCCTCCTCGTCGTGCGCGAAACCGGAGCCGACCCCGCCCATGGTGAAGGACGGCCGCACCACCAGCGGGTAGCCGAGCTCCCCCGCGGCCCGCAGGCACTCGTCCATGGTGTGGCAGACGAAGCTCCTGGCCGACTCGGCGGACAGGCCGTGCTCGGCGGCGGTCTTGGCGACGATCTCCTTGAACCGCTCGCGGTTCTCGCCCGCCTGGATGGCGTCGACGTCGGCGCCGATCAGCTCGACGTCGTACCGCTCCAGCACGCCCGCCTCGTGCAGCGCGATGGCGGTGTTGAGCGCGGTCTGCCCGCCCAGGGTGGGCAGCAGCGCGTCCGGCCGCTCCTTGGCGATGATCTTCTCGACGATGTCCGGGGTGATCGGCTCGACGTACGTCGCGTCCGCGAACTCGGGGTCGGTCATGATCGTCGCCGGGTTGCTGTTGACGAGGATCACGCGGAAGCCCTCGGCGCGCAGCACGCGGCAGGCCTGGGTGCCGGAGTAGTCGAACTCGCACGCCTGCCCGATCACGATCGGCCCTGAGCCGATCACCATGATCGATTGGATGTCCGTGCGCTTAGGCACCCTTTTGTCCTTCCATCAGTGCGCAGAACTCGTCGAAGAGCCCGGCCGCGTCGTGCGGCCCGGCCGCCGCCTCGGGGTGGTATTGCACGCTGAAGCCGGGGTAGTCCAGCAGCCGCAGGCCCTCCACGCAGTCGTCGTTGAGGTTGACGTGGCTGACCTCCGCCCTGCCGTACGGCGTGTCGAAGGGGCCGTCCACCGGTGCCTGTACGGCGAAGCCGTGGTTGTGCGCCGAGATGTCCACCTTGCCGGTCCGGCGATCCTGGACCGGCTGGTTGACCCCGCGGTGGCCGTAGCGCAGCTTGTAGGTGCCGAGGCCGAGCGCGCGGCCGAGGATCTGGTTGCCGAAGCAGATGCCGAAGAACGGCTTGCCGGCGGCGAGCACCCCCTGCAGCGCCTTCACCGGGAGGTCGGCGGTGGCCGGGTCGCCGGGGCCGTTGGAGAAGAACACGCCGTCGGGGCCGAGCGCGAGGATCTCCTCGGCGGTCGACCACGCGGGCAGCACGTGCACCTCGCAGCCGCGCTCGGACAGCCGCTGCGGCGTCATGGCCTTGATGCCGAGGTCCACGGCGGCCACGGTGAACCGCCGCTCCCCCTTGGCCGGCACGACGTAGGGCTCGGGGGTGGACACCTCGGCCGACAGGTCGGCGCCGACCATGCCGGGCGAGCGGCGCACCCGCTCCAGCAGCTCCTCCTCGGACGCGAGCGCGTCGCCGGAGAAGATCCCCGCGCGCATCGCGCCGCGCTCGCGCAGGTGCCGGGTGAGCGCCCGGGTGCCGGGCATGGCGATGCCCACGACGCCCTGGGCGGCGAGGTAGTCGGCGAGACTCGTGGTGGCCCGCCAGTTGGAGGACACCCGGGACGGCTCGCGCACGACGTAGCCGGCGACCCAGACCCTGGCGGACTCCGGGTCCTCGTCGTTGACCCCGGTGTTGCCGATGTGCGGGGCCGTCATCGCCACGATCTGGCGGTGGTAGGAGGGATCGGTGAGGGTCTCCTGGTAGCCGGTCATACCGGTGTTGAAGACCATCTCGCCGAAGGTCTCGCCGCGCGCGCCGTACGGCACGCCGTGGAAGGCGCGCCCGTCCTCCAGGACGAGGACGGCCCTTCCTGTGGTGACGTCTGTGGTCACGCGAGTTTCCCTTCCAGGACGGTCGGCCTGCCACGCAGGAACGTCGCCACCACGCGGCCGGGCAGGGTTCGGCCCTCGTAGGGGGTGTTGCGGCTCTTGGAGGCGAATCCTCCGGGATCGACCTCGTCACGGACGGAGGGGTCGTAGAAAGTCAGGTTGGCCGGCGACCCGGCGGTCGGCGGCAGGCCCTGGCCGCGCACCCGGCCGATCCTGGCCGGGCGGTAGGACATCCGGTCGGCGACGCCCGCCCAGTCGAGCAGGCCGGTCTCCACCATGGCCTCGTGCACCACCGCGAGCGCCGTCTCCAGGCCGATCATGCCCATGGCGGCGGCGCCCCACTCGGTCTCCTTGTCCTCCACCGGGTGCGGGGCGTGGTCGGTGGCGACGCAGTCGATCGTGCCGTCGGCCAGCGCGGCGCGCAGCGCCTCCACGTCCTCGCGGGTGCGCAGCGGCGGGTTCACCTTGTAGATCGGGTTGTAGGAGCCGACCGGCGAGTCCTCCACGAGGTCGTCGGTGAGCAGCAGGTGGTGCGGCGTGACCTCGGCGGTGATGTTCCAGCCCTTGGACTTCGCCCAGCGCAGGATCTCGACCGAGCCGGCCGTGGAGACGTGGCAGATGTGCAGCCGGGAGCCGACGTGCGCGGCGAGCAGGCAGTCGCGGGCGATGATCGCCTCCTCGGCGACCGCGGGCCAGCCGACCAGGCCGAGACGACCGGAGACCGCGCCCTCGTTCATCTGCGCGCCCTCGGTGAGCCGGGGCTCCTGCGCGTGCTGGGCGATCACCCCGTCGAACGCCTTCACGTACTCCAGCGCCCTGCGCATGACCACCGCGTCGGAGACGCACTTGCCGTCGTCGGAGAAGACCCGGACCCCGGCGGCCGAGTCGGCCATCGCGCCCAGCTCGGCCAGGCGCTCGCCGTTCAGACCCGCGGTGACCGCGCCGACCGGGCGCACCTCGCAGTGCCCGGCCTCCTGGCCCAGCCGCCAGACCTGCTCGACCACGCCCGCGGTGTCGGCGACCGGGGAGGTGTTGGCCATGGCGTGCACCGCGGTGAACCCGCCGAGCGCGGCGGCGCGGGTGCCCGAGGCGACGGTCTCGGCGTCCTCCCTGCCCGGCTCGCGCAGGTGGGTGTGCAGGTCCACCAGGCCGGGCAGCGCGACCAGCCCGTCGGCGTCGAACTCCGAAGCGCCGCCGGCGGTCAGGCCGCGGCCCACCTCGGCTATCAGGCCGCCGCTGATCGCGATGTCGGCGGGCTCGCCGCCGAGGATCCGGGCGTTCCTGACGATGAAGTCGGTCACTGGGTCTCTCCCCCGAGAAGCAGATAAAGGACGGCCATGCGAATGGTGACGCCGTTGGCGACCTGCTCCACGATCGTGGAGCGGGCGGAGTCGGCGACCTCCGCGGCGATCTCCACGCCGCGGTTCATCGGCCCCGGGTGCATGACGATCGCGTCGTCGGCCATCTTGGCCAGCCGGTCGCGGTCCAGGCCGTAGCGGCGGCTGTACTCCCTGGCGCTGGGGAAGTAGGAGGCGTTCATCCGCTCGGTCTGCACCCGCAGCATCATGATCACGTCGGACTTGGGCAGCACGGCGTCGAGGTCGTAGGAGACCTCGCACGGCCAGGAGTCCACCGTGACGGGCAGCAGGGTCGGCGGCGCGACCAGGGTGACCTGCGCGCCCAGGGTGTTCAGCAGCAGGACGTTGGAGCGGGCGACCCGGCTGTGCAGCACGTCGCCGACGATGGTGATCCTGCGGCCGTCCAGCGCGCCGAGGCGCCTGCGCATGGTGAAGGCGTCGAGCAGGGCCTGGGTGGGGTGCTCGTGGGTGCCGTCCCCGGCGTTGACGACGCTGCCGTCCACCCAGGTGGCCAGGCGGTGCGGCGCCCCTGAGGCGCTGTGCCTGATGACCACCGCGTCGGCGCCCATCGCCTGCAGGGTGAGCGCGGTGTCCTTGAGGCTCTCCCCCTTGGAGACGCTGGACCCCTTGGCCGAGAAGTTGATCACGTCCGCGGACAGCCGCTTGGCCGCCGCCTCGAACGAGATCCTGGTCCGGGTGGAGTCCTCGAAGAACAGGTTGACCACCGTACGGCCGCGCAGGGTCGGCAGCTTCTTGATCGACCGGTCCGACACCCTGGCCAGCTCGTCCGCGGTGTCCAGGATCAGCAGCGCGTCCTGCCTGGTGAGATCGCCCGCCGAGATCAGGTGGCGCTTCACTTCTCTTCTCCCTTGATGAGCACGACCGCCTCGCGCCCGTCGATCTCCTCCAGGAAGACCTTGACCTGCTCGCTCTTGGCGGTCGGCAGGTTCTTGCCCACGTAGTCTGCGCGGATGGGCAGCTCGCGGTGGCCGCGGTCGACGAGTGTGGCGAGCTGGACCGCCTTGGGCCGGCCGACGTCGTTCAGCGCGTCGAGCGCGGCGCGCACCGTGCGGCCGGAGAAGAGCACGTCGTCCACCAGGACGACGGTCCTGTCGTCGACGCCGTCGGCGGGCAGTTCGGTGCGGCCGAGCGGGCGCGCGGGCCGCAGCCGCAGGTCGTCGCGGTACATGGTGATGTCGAGCGAGCCGACGGGGACCTTGACCCCCTCGAACTGCGCGATGCGCTCGCCGAGCCGCACCGCCAGGGTCGCGCCGCGGGTGGGGATGCCGAGCAGCACGATGTTGCCCGCTCCCTTGGTACGCTCGATGATCTCGTGCGCGATGCGGGTCAGCGCCCGGTTGATGTCGGGGCCTTCGAGGACCGCGCGCACGGCGTTTCGGGCATCAGACATGAAAAAATCACCGCCTTTCCCGCCTCACTGGACGGGTCTTAAAGGGTGTCTGGGTGACTTCACAGTACCAGGGGCCTGTCAGACGGCCGGGAGCCCCCCGACCTCGCGCGATGCTCGCGGCGTTTGGCCGCTGACCAGCCGGGGAACTGTCAGATTTCGCCCATAGGGGGGTAAATGACATTCCATGTGGACTCAGAGGTCGGCCGGCTGCACCAGGTGCTGGTGCACAAGCCCGACCTGGCGCTGCGGCGGCTGACGCCCACCAACAAGGACAGCCTGCTCTTCGACGACGTGCTGTGGGTGCAGCGGGCGATCGAGGAGCACGAGGAGTGGCAGCGGCTGCTGCGCGCCCGGGGCGTCACGGTGCACGAGTTCGGCGACCTGCTGCGCGAGACGCTCGACATCCCCGAGGCGCGCAAGCACATCCTGGACAGGATCGTGGACGAGCGGTGGTTCGGCCCGCTGGCGACCGACGCGATCCGCAACACGCTCGACGCGATGAGCTCGGCCGTCCTGGGCGCCCACCTGACCGGCGGGATCACCAAGCGGGAGATCGCCGAGCGCGGCCGGGCCCCCAAGAGCATCGCCTTCCACAGCCTGGCCCCGGACGACTTCATCCTCCAGCCGCTGCCCAACCACGTGTTCACCCGGGACAACTCCTGCTGGATCCGCGACGGGGTCGCGATCAACTCCATGCGCAAGAAGGCGCGCAAGAACGAGACCGTCAACATGGAGGCGATCTACCGCTGGCACCCGCTGTTCGCCGCCGGCTACGACGCCCCGGCCGAGGGCGGCTTCCACGTCTGGAGCCCGGGCAGCGCGCTCGGCCCGGCCACGCTGGAGGGCGGCGACGTGCTGGTGATCGGGCCGCGCGCGGTCCTGATCGGGCTGAGCGAGCGGACCCGGCCGCAGGCGGTCGAGCTGATCGCGCGCAACCTGTTCCGGGCCGGCTCGGTGGACCGGATCGTCGCCCTGAACATGCCGAAGGCCCGCGCCTTCATGCACCTGGACACGGTCATGACGATGGTGGACGTCGGCCGGTTCACCAAGTACGCCGGGCTGGGCATGCTGTCGGGCCACACGATCGAGCCGGGCGACAACGACAAGGAGCTCAAGGTCACCGACCACGCCCCGGAGGACATGCACCGGGCCATCGGGCGGGCGATCGGCCTGGACGACATCGAGGTGCTCACCCCCGACCAGAGCTCGCACGCCGCCGAGCGCGAGCAGTGGGACGACGGCTGCAACGTACTGGCCCTGGCCCCCGGCGTGGTCGTGGCCTACGAGCGCAACACCACCACCAACGACCATCTCAGCGCCCGCGGCGTCGAGGTGATCACGATCCGCGGCAGCGAGCTGGGCAGGGGCCGGGGCGGCCCGCGCTGCATGAGCTGCCCGCTGGAACGCGACGGCGCCTGACCGCGTCCCGGGCGAACGTGATCATCTTAGCGCGTCCGGCGGTGCCGCTCGGTACGTCACGGTCCAGCCCCGGTCTCGTCACGCCCCGGGCGCACACCCATTACGGTCCGGCATCAGCGAGACCGTCCGCGGGCGGTCTCTGCCGAACTTCTCCGGATCCCACCGGCGGATTTTGCCGAAGCCATGGTTCCGGAGGGGACATGAGGGACTATTGAGGCGTACTCGACCGGACCGGATTCGGCATCTTTTTTCCAATCAGCTTGACCTTCGGCGTCCACAGCTTTACCGTCACTGTGCGTAACCAGTCCTCGTGGCGTTCTGGGGTAATCCCGGCGCATGGTCACCGATGGTGCCGACCCCAGGCGCCCACCCCCGGTGGTCAGCGCATATGCCGCGAGGGAGCACAATTTAGTGAGAGCAGCACATAGAGAGCCGGGGGGCCACAGGATGCCGTCTGAGTATGCCAAGTCGCTGGGTGGAAGACTCCGCGCCATTCGCACCCAGCAGGGGCTGTCCCTGCATGGAGTCGAGGAGAAGTCGCGCGGCCGCTGGAAGGCCGTGGTCGTGGGGTCGTATGAGCGGGGTGACCGCGCCGTCACCGTGCAGAAGCTCGCCGAGCTCGCCGACTTCTACGGTGTACCGGTCTCGGAGTTGCTGCCCGGAGGCGCGGCCCCGAGCCCGCTCGGCCCGACACCGAAGCTCGTGATCGACCTTGAGCGTCTTGCCCAGTTGCCGAAGGAGAAGGCCGGCGCGCTCGCCCGCTACGCCGCCACCATCCAGAGCCAGCGTGGCGACTACAACGGCAAGGTGTTGTCGATCCGCCAGGAGGACCTGCGCTCCCTGGCGGTGATCTATGACAAGTCGCCCAGCGAGCTGACCGAAGAGCTCATCAACTGGGGTGTGCTCGACGCCGAGGCCCGCCGGGCCGTCGAGTCCTTCTGACCTTGTGACCGGCCGTCCCGGCCCGCCGCCCGCCGGGACCTCATGACACCCCGCCGCAGGCCCCCGGTGCACCGTGCGTCCCCGCACGGGCACCGAGGGCTCCCGGGCGGGAGACCAGAGGAACGACGCGTCCCGGGTTCGCCGCCGCCTCGGCGCCCCAGGACGCGTGAACCGACATAAACCCTCGGTAACAGACCTGCTGCCGCCCACTCCGCATGTGGTAATAACGACTAAACGTGGGGCGACAAGAGAATCGGTGGGTATGGCGAGGGCATCCAGTCGGGCACAGGGGAACGGCCGTCGTGGCCCCGGTCAGGCCGCGCATCGCGCCAAGCGCACCACAGCGCGGTCTCTGCTCGTGCTCCTGCCCTTCGCCGTGATGGCCCTGGTGGCGATCGGCGACTGGCGGGCGGGTAAGGGCGTCGGCCTGCTCCCGCTGCTGGCCCTCGGTCCCGCCTTCGCCAGCGTGGCCTGCGACGTGCGCCGCACCGGGCTGGTCGGCGTCGTCGCCACGGCCCTGTGCCTGTCGCTCGGCGTCTACAACGACACCGGGCAGTTCCGCCTCCAGGTGGCGCTCGGCGCCATCGCGGGCGTGACCCTGGCCAGTCTCGTCGCCAGCGCGGCCAGGATGCGGCACGAGCGGCAGCTCGCCGACGTGCGCTCGGTCGCCGAGGCGGCCCAGCGGGTGCTGCTGCGGCCGGTTCCGCGCAGGGCCGGCCCCGGCCTCGGCGTCGCCGTCTCCTACACCTCCGCGGTCGCGGAGGCGCGCATCGGCGGCGACCTGTACGAGGTGGTGACCCATCCCGGGGGCGGCGTCCGGATCATCGTCGGCGACGTCCAGGGCAAGGGGCTGGAGGCGGTCGAGACGGCGGCCATCGTGCTCGGCGCGTTCCGCGAGGCGGCCTATGACGAGCCGGTGCTGGAGCGGGTGGCGGCGCGGCTGGAGACCGCGCTGGCCCGCAGGCTCACCGGCGAGCAGTTCGTCACCGCGATCCTGGCCGAGGTCGTCGGCGAGGAGCAGATCGCGATCCTCAACTGCGGCCATCCGGCGCCGCTGGTGCTGCGCGGCGACGGGACCACGGAGTTCGCCGACCCGCTGCAGGAGGCGCCGCCCCTCGGGCTCACCTGGCTGAAGCCGGAGATGCCGAAGGCGCAGGTGGTGCGTTTCACCGCCGGGGACCAGATCCTCTTCTACACCGACGGCATCGTCGAATGCCGCGACCACGGCGGCGCGTTCTACCCGCTGATCGACCGGGTGCACCTGCTGTCGGGCCCCGACCCGCAGGCCGCCCTCGACGCCCTGCGCGCCGACCTGCTGCGGCACTCGGGCAAGCCGCTCAGCGACGACGCGGCCATGCTGCTGCTCCGCCGCGCGGAGGCCCCCGCCCTGGAACCCGCGGGCAGTCTCCCCGAGGCCCTGTGACCCCGGCCGCCGTAACCGCCGCCGTAACCCCGGATCGGCGTGCCCCCGGCCACCCTGACCCCGATCGCCGTGACCTCGGCCACCAGGACCGTGGCCGCCGTGACCCCGATCGGCGTGATCTCGGTCACTGTGGAGCCCGTCGCCTGAAGCGGCGGGCGGGAGGGTCAGCCGGCCATCGGGACCGTGACCGGGAGGCCGGGCTGGCCGGGGACGCCGAGGATGGACTCCACGGTGGCCACGAAGGTCTCCGCCTCGGCCATCAGCTCCTCGGCGTCGCGCACGCCGACCGCGCGCACCATGCCCGCCTCCGCCGCCGCGCGCTTGGCGGCGCTGACCGCGAAGTAGGCCGCCCACTCGGCGAGGCGCGGCTCCGCCTCGGGAAGCAGCTCCCACGCGCTGCGCAGCCGCCGCCTCCTGCCGTCCATCGGGCGGGGACGCGCGGCGAGGACCGCGGCGGCGGCGCGCAGGGCCGCCATGTGCGCCGAGACGTAACGCGTGGCCGGGGTGCGTGCCGCGGCCGCCTGGGTCAGGTGGTCGCGCGCCTCGGCCAGGTGTGCCCGCGCGGCGGGCGATAGTCGTGGTCCGCTCAGATCGCTGAGCCCTGGGGTCATGCTGCAGCCTCCCTCGCTCGTGGCGGCCCCGGCGAAACCGCCGGTGAGATCCACCTTCGCAGAAGCCACCGACAATCTTTCCGGGCGGCCGGACGAGGAGCTTCCCCTCTCCCCGCCCGGCCGGGCGGCGCCCACTCGTCTCCGCCGACGACGAGGACGCGCGCCCACCGCCCTGGAACGGACCGCGAGTCCCGTTCCACCATCGAACATAAATTCGATCGACCGCACTGTCAAGCAATCACCGAACACAGGTTCGATCCAGGCCCGCCGGCACCGCCTCAGCGCGCGAATTTCCCTCTGACGTGCACGGGCACGCCGGTGCCGAGCAGGTCCGGCAGCATCTCGGCGATGTGCATCGGCAGCCGCACGCAGCCGTGCGAGGCGGGGGCGAGCGGCACGGAGAGCGCGCCGTGGAAGGCGATCCCGCCGTTGAAGAAGATCGGGTTGTACAGCCGCCCGAGATAGGAGACGTGCCAGCCGTCCCTGCGCCAGGTCGTCTTGTAGTTGCCCGTCGGGGTGCGGGCGTCGCCGCAGAACCGCTGCGTCCTGCCCTCCCACGTGGCGGTCTCGCAGTAGGGGACGCCGCTCCCCGAGGAGATGTGGCTGATCAGCCGCGCCTCGCCGGCGGAGTAGAGCACCATGATCTGCTTGGTCAGGTCCACCTCGACGCGGTCCGGCCTGCCCTTGGGCACCAGCACCCTGGGCGCCCGCGGCTCCTCCAGGGCCCGCCAGGTCCGTCCGGACACCGTGCCGGTGGGCTTGACGCCGTTCACCTTCTGGAAGGCCCACACGGCCGCCAGTGTCGCGCCGCCGTACCTGCCGTCCACGGAGCCCGGGTGGTAGCCCAGCTCCTTCAGGCGGGCCTGGAGCCGCTTGACGGCCGTCCCGCTCGCCCCGGTCCGCAGCGTCCTGTCCGGCGCCGCGAACGGCGGCGCCTCCGGAGCCCGGCGCACACCGGCGCCTGACGCCACCGAAACCGACGCCACCGAAACCGACGCCGCCGAGGCCGGAAGCGCCGAAACCGCGGTCGCCGGAGCCGGGGCCGTCAGGGCCGCGGGTAAGGCGCGCGCCTGGGCCTGCGCGGCGCCGGAGGAGAGCAGTACGGCCGCCGCCGACGCGATCGCGGCGAGTCCGAGGTGCCGCCCCATCCTCATGTCACATCCACCCCTTTCACCTCAAGATCGGAGCAAGGGACCATAGCGCACTGATCACATACCGCCCATAGGGGTCACCGATCTGTAATCAATCGCCGCAAAGGGTCAACTTGTTTAGAGTGTCGGAGTGCCAGAAAAGTTGCCTCAGAACGCCGTCAACGTCGCGGCGGCACTGCGCTCCCTCGGAGCCGCGGGCGAGATCGTCGTGCTGCCCGAGTCCGCCCCCACCGCGGCCGCGGCGGCGGCCCAGCTCGGCTGCGAGGTGGGCGCCATCGCGAACAGCCTGATCTTCGACGCCGACGGCGAGCCGCTCCTCGTGCTCACCAGCGGCGCGCACCGGGTGGACACCGTGCTCGTCGCGGGGACGGCGGGCGCGACGAAGGTCAGGCGGGCGACCCCGGAGTTCGTCCGCGCGGCCACCGGGCAGCCGATCGGCGGCGTCGCCCCGGTCGGGCATCCCGCCCCGGTGCGCACCCTCGTCGACACCTGGCTCGCCAAGCACGAGGTGGTCTGGGCGGCGGGCGGGCACCCGCACACGGTGTTCCCGACGACCTTCGACGAGCTGGTGCGGATCACCGGCGGCGTGCCCGCCGAGGTGGCGTGAGGCAGCGCCGTCCGGCGGGGAACGCCCTGCTAGTGTGCTTCGCGTGATCGGATTGCGCCGCATCGGACCGGCCGAGTTCAGTGCCGTCCTGGACGCGGCGCTCGACGTCTACACCGCCGCCATGCGGCCGCCGGCCGACCAGGTGCCGGGGCGCGCGGCCATCATGCGCAACCACGCGAGCTACCCCGCGTTCAGCTGCGTGCTCGCCGAGCAGGCGGGCGGTAGGCTGGCCGGCTTCGCCTACGGGTTCCACGGCGCGCCCGGCCAGTGGTGGCACGACGTCGTCTACCGGTCCCTGGCGCTGCAGGGCGGCGAGGCGGCGGCCCGGGTGTGGATGGGCGACGTGCTGGAGGTGGCCGAGGTGCACGTGCACCCCGACCATCAGGGCAGGGGCGTCGGGCGGGCCATGCTGCACGCCCTGACCGAGGGCCGGCCCGAGCGCACCGCCGTGCTGTCCACCCACGACCAGCCCACCGCGGCCCGCCACCTCTACCACAGCCTGGGTTTCACCGACCTGCTGACGCAGTATGTCTTCCCCGGCGGCTACGAGCGCTACGCGATCGCGGGCGCCCCGCTGCCCCTGGTCAGGCGGGTGCCGCCGCAGGGGCTGCGGGCGGACAGGCAGGGCTGACCCCGCCCGCCGCGCCGCCCCTCGGCGGCTCCGGGCCTCAGGCGTCGGCCGTGACCGGCTGGAGGCGCATGAAGACCTCACGGGTCGCGCTGGACTTGTTGAAGGTGATGAAGTGGATGCCGGGCGCGCCCTCGTCGAGCAGCCGCCGGCACAGGTCCGCCGCGTGCTCGATGCCGAGCTCCCGCACCGCCGCCGGGTCGTCCTTGACGGCCTCGAAGCGCTCGGCCACCTCCGCGGGGAACGGCGCGCCGGACAGCTGCTCGGAGCGGGCGATCGTGCTCATCTGCGTCACCGGCATGATGCCGGGGATGATCGGCGTGTCACACCCCTTGGCCGCCACCCGGTCCCGCAGCCGCAGATAGTCGTCCGCCTGGAAGAACATCTGGGTGATCGCGTAGTCGGCGCCGGAACGGCACTTGCGTACGAAGTGGTCGGTGTCCGACTCCACCGACGGCGACCGCGGATGCTTGTAGGGGAAGGCGGCCACACCCACGCAGAAGTCGCCCGACTGCTTGATCAGCCGGACGAGCTCCTCGGCGTAGAGCACGCCCTCGGGGTGCCTGACCCACTCCCCCGTCGGGTCGCCGGGCGGGTCTCCGCGCACGGCGAGGATGTTGCGCACGCCGGCGCCGGCGAACCTGCCGACCAGGTGGCGCAGCTCGCGGATGGAGTGGTCGACCGCGGTGAAGTGGGCCACCGGGGTCAGCGTGGTCTGGTGGGCGACCCGCTCGACGATGTCGACCGTGCGGTCCCTGGAGCCGCCGCCCGCGCCGTACGTCACCGAGACGAACGTGGGGCGCAGCGCCTCCAGCTCCCGGATCGCGCGCCAGAGCTGCCGCTCTCCCGCCTCCGTCTTGGGCGGGAAGAACTCGAAGGAGAATGATCGCCCACCGGCCGCGAGCAACTCGCGAATGGTGGGGACCCGGTCGGGGAGGACGGACGGACGACCCAAAGCCATGTCTGAAAGCGTACGGGCAGCCGGGGAGAAACGCTAAGCGTCATTTTGCTCTTGGACGCCGGCATGACCGGACCTTGCCGACCTTGCCCCCGTTAACCTCAGTACTTGACGTGCTCCTCTCCCGTGGGAGGGGAACTCGCACCCGTCCCCGCCCCGACGGCGGGGACCGCCACGCTCCGGGAGATCCGATGACCGCCGCCGCCACGCCCATGGACGTCCTGCGCGCCGAGGTGGACCTCGCCCTACGCGCCTTCCTGGACCGGCAACTGCCGCTCCGGAGCGACCCCGACCTGGTGGCGCTGATCGAGGCCGCCGAGGAGCTGCTGGCCGGCGGGAAGCGGCTGCGGCCGGCGTTCTGCTACTGGGGCTGGCGGGCGGCCGGCGGCGGGGACGACCCGGCGGTGTTCACCGCGGCGGCGTCGCTGGAGCTGCTCCAGGCCAGCGCCCTGGTGCACGACGACGTGATGGACAAGAGCGACCTGCGCCGGGGCATGCCCGCGGCGCACCGCCGGTTCCAGGCGCTGCACGAGCGGGCGGGGTGGCACGGTTCCGCGGGCCAGTTCGGCGAGGGCGCGGCGATCCTGCTCGGGAACCTGCTGCTGCTGTGGTCCGGGGAGATGTGGCGGACCTGCGGGCTGCCCGCCGGGGCGCTGGCCGCCGCCCAGCCGCTGCACGACCACATGCGCGCCGAGCTCATGTGCGGCCAGTACCTCGACCTGCTCGAACAGGCCCACGGGGAGAACACCTTCGACAGCGCGCTGCGGGTCGCGCTCTACAAGAGCGGCAAGTACTCCGTCGAGCAGCCGCTGCGCCTCGGTCTCAGCCTGGCCGGCCAGGGCGAGGCGCCGTGGGCGGATCCGCTGTGCGTGGACTACGGGCAGTCGGTCGGGATCGCCTTCCAGCTCCGCGACGACGTGCTCGGCGTCTTCGGCGATCCCGCGGAGACCGGCAAGCCCGCCGGGGACGACCTGCGCGAGGGCAAGCGCACCATGCTGATCGCCCGCACCCTCGCCGCCGCCACGCCCGCCCAGGCCGGCGTGGTGCGGGAGCTGCTCGGCGACCCGGCGCTCGACGCCGCCGGAGTGGCCCGGCTGCGCGCGATCATCGAGGAGAGCGGCGCCCTGACCGCCTGCGAGGAGCTGATCAAGCGCTACCTGGAGGACGCCCTCGCCGCCCTGGACCGGGCCCCGGTCATCCCCGAGGCCCGCACCGCTCTGACCACCCTCGCCGTCGCCGCCACCACCCGCCGCACCTGACCCCGCCACGCCTGACCCCGCCGCCGCGAGCGGCGGCGGCCGCGGTCAACCGGCCGCGGTCAACCGGCTCCGGTCGACCGGCTGCGGTCAGCCGGCCGCGGCGAGGCGCCGGGCGAACTCGGCGGCGGCCGCGTGCGGGTCGGGCGCGTCGGTGATGGCCCGGACCACGACGACGCGGCGCACGCCGTAGGACAGGACCTCGTCGAGGTTGGCGAGGTCGATGCCGCCGATACCGAACCACGGCCGGTCGGTGTCCAGGGCCGCCGCGTGCTTCAGCAGCTCGGGGCCGGGCGCGTGGCGGCCCGGCTTGGTCGGCGTGGGCCAGACGGGGCCGCAGCAGAAGTAGTCGACGCCGTCCTCGCCGGCCGCCGCCGTCGCCTCCTGGGCGGAGTGCGTGGAGCGGCCGATGAGCACGTCGGGACCGAGGATGGCGCGGGCCACCGGCACCGGCAGGTCGTCCTGGCCGAGGTGCAGCACGTCCGGCCCGGCGGCGTAGGCCACGTCGGCCCGGTCGTTGACGGCCAGGAGGGCGCCGTGCCGGTCGCAGGCCGCCCGGAACACCTCAAGCAGGGCGATCTCCTCGCTCGCCTCCAGCCCCTTCTCCCGGAGCTGCACGATGTCCACGCCGCCCGCGAGCACGGCGTCGAGGAACTCGGGCAGGTCTCCGCGGTCGCGGCGGCCGTCGGTGCAGAGGTAGAGCCGGGCGTCTTCCAGGCGGTCAGAACGCAAGGGCCTGCGCCCGGCGCTTGACCTCGGTGTGCCGGCCCGCGGCGATCGCGTGGACCGGCGCGCCGGGCAGCGAGTCGTCCGGCGTGAACAGCCAGCGCAACGCCTCGGCGTCGTCGTATCCGGCGTCGCCGAGCACGGTCAGCGTGCCGGGAAGCCCCTTGAGCACGTCGTCCGCGCCGAGGAAGGCGGCGGGCACCTGCGGCTCCCCGCCCTCGCGGCGAACCCCGATGAGTCTGCGGTCCTTCAGCAGCTGCTTGGCCCGCCCGGTGCTCATGCCGAGTCTGCGGGCCACCTCCGACAATGTGAGCCACTCGCCCACGAGCTCGTCGGTCTGCCGGTCGATCTGTGCAACAGAAAGCGTCACGAATCCACCACTACCACGCCTGGCCACTCACCAAACACCCTCAAGGCCCGGATCAGGCCGCCGAACTGTCGCGCAACGTTATCGCAGGGTCCTTCAGACGTTCCACATCGAGCCTTTGACCGCGCTCGACCATTCGCCGCCCCTGCACCAGGTCACGCGGCCAGTCGACGGTGAGGATGGCGGTGAGCCGGTCGTCGCCGGTGAGCCAGCAGGCCGACCACCGTTTGTCACCGGTGGGGTCGCCGCGCAGCACGCAGCGCGCTCCCGCGTGGTAGCCGGTGTGGTACCCGGCGTACTGCACCATGCGCCCGAACTGCTCGGACCAGAAGTAGGGCACCGGGTCGTAGACCGCGTCCTCGCCGAGGAGGGTGGCGGCGGCGACGTCGGGGGCGCCGAGCGCGGTGTCCCAGTGCTCGACCCGCAGCCGCCTGCCGTACCTGCGCGACCACCAGGCGGCGCAGTCGCCCACCGCGACGACGCCGGGCATCGAGGTGCGCAGGTGCTCGTCGGTGACGACGCCGTTGTCGAGCCGGACGCCGGAGCCGGCCAGCCAGCCGACGGCGGGGCGCACGCCGACGCCGGTGACGACGACGTCGGCCTCGACGAAGTCGCCGTCGGCGAGCGTCAGGCCGCCCTGGTCGACGGAGGCGACCAGCCTGGACAGCAGGAGGCGGACGCCGGCCTGTTCGTACCAGGGAACGGTGTAGGCGCCGATGGCGTGGCCGAGGGCCATGCCGAGCGGGGTCTCGTCGGCCTCGACGACCGTCACCTCGCAGCCCGCCTTGCGCGCGGCGGTGGCGACCTCCGCGCCGATCCAGCCTGCGCCGACCACGGCGACGTGGGCGCCGGGCACGAGTCTCCCGCGCAGCTCCAGGGCGTCGTCGATGGTGCGCAGCACGTGCTGCCTGCCGTCGCCGCGCAGCCTCACCGGCGCGGCGCCGGTGGCGATGACCAGCCCGTCGTACGGGATCTCGCCCTCGGTGGTCTCCAGGACGCCCTCGCGCAGCCCCTTGGCCACCACGCCCAGGCGCCGCTGGACCTCCATGGCGTCGAGGTCGGAGTCGACGTAGGTCGAGTCGGTCTCGCCGGTCAGCACCGCCTTGGACAGGGGTGGCCGGTCATAGGGGCGATGCGGCTCCTCGCCCACCAGGGTGATCTCGCCGTCGAAGCCGTGGGCTCGAAGAGCCTCTACGCTGCGCACGCCGGCGAGGCCGGCTCCCACCACCACGACATGATTCACATCTCACGACTCTAAGTCGACAGGACAAGGGAGCGCCAATGGCGTCTTCATAACGAACACGCTAATTCATGTGCACATTGGGCGCGGAACCCTGTGCGAAGCCCCTTCCGGCGACCCTTATGGTTAAAGGCGTACACGCACGGGAGTCCGGACGAACCGGGCTGAGAGGAGGGCTGTCACGGCCCTCGACCGTACCAGGACCTGATCCGGATCATGCCGGCGAAGGGAGCGCGGGAATGGGCATCTCGCAGGGTGTTCCGGCCGAGGGGCCGGGCGCCCGGGCATTCGACGCCGTCATCGTGGGCGGCGGGATCATCGGGCTGAGCGTCGCGTGGCGGGCCTCGCTGCGCGGCCTGGACGTGGCCGTCGCCGATCCGGCGCCGGGGTCGGGCGCCTCGCACGCGGCGGCCGGCATGCTCGCGCCGGTGAGCGAGGTCTCCTACACCGAGGAGCCGCTGCTGCGGCTGGGGCTCGCGTCGCTGGCCAGGTGGCCGGCGTTCGCGGCCGAGCTGGAGGAGGCGGCCGGGCGGGACGTGGACCTGCGCGGCGAGGGCACCCTGGACGTGGCCTTCGGCGCCGACGACATGGCGGCGCTGGGCGAGCTGGCCGCCTTCATGGACAAGCTGGGGCTTCCGGTGGAGCGGCTCACCGGCCGCGAGGCGCGCCGGCTGGAGCCGATGCTCGCGCCGTCCGTGCGCGGCGGCCTGCTCGCCGGCGGCGACTCGTGGGTGGACCCGCGCCGGGTCACCGCGGCCCTGCTCGCCGCGCTCGCCGCCCGCGGCGTCCCGCTGCTGCGCGAGCGCGTCACCGGCCTCGACGTGACCGGCGGCGAGGTCCGCGGCGTACGGCTGGCGCCGCCGTCCTCCTCCGCGGGACCCGGCTCCGGGCTGCGGCGGACCCCCGCCGGCCTGACCGGCGGTACGGGAGACCCGTGGGCGGCGGCGGAAACGGCCCTGGGCGGCCCTCACGGCGACGCTGGCGGCCTCCCGGCGGGTCCCGGGACTGCGGAGAGGGTGGTGCGGGCACGGCGGGTCGTGGTGGCCCTGGGGGCGTGGGCCGGCGTGCTGGCCGGGGTGCCGCCCGAGCTCGTGCCGCCGGTGCGGCCGGTCAAGGGCCAGATCATGCGGCTGCGCTCCGCCGAGCCGTTGCTCGGCCGGTGCGTGCGGGGCAGCGTGCACGGGTCGTCGGTCTACCTGGTGCCGCGCCGCGACGGCGAGCTCGTCGTCGGCGCGACGCAGGAGGAGCTCGGGTTCGACGACCGGGTCACCGCGGGCGCGGTGTGGGAGCTGCTGCGCGACGCGCGGGAGCTGGTCCCCGGCGTCACCGAGCTGGAGGTGGCCGACGTGGTGGCGGGCCTGCGCCCGGGCACCCCCGACAACCTGCCGCTGATCGGCCCCACCGCGCTTCCCGGACTGCACCTGGCCACCGGCCACCACCGGGGCGGCGTGCTGCTCGCCCCGCTCACCGCCGAGCTGGTCGCGGGCACGCTGGCCGGCGACGGCCCGGAGATCCCCCCGGCCTGCTCCCCCACTCGCTTCGAGGACATCGCATGATGAACGTGATCATCAACGGCACGCCGTACGACCTGCCCGACGGGACCACCGTGGCGCAGGCCGTGGCGAGGCTGACGACGGCGACCACCGGTGTGGCGGTGGCCGTCAACGAGGAGGTCGTGACCCGGGGCTCGTGGGACTCCACGCGGCTGACCGAGCGCGACCGGGTCGAGGTGCTGACGGCGGTTCAGGGAGGATGAGCACGATGACGGAAGACGCCTTGGTGATCGCGGGTCAGAAGTTCGCGTCCCGGCTCATCATGGGGACCGGCGGCGCCCCGTCGCTGGAGGTGCTGGACCAGGCGCTCGCCGCGTCCGGCACCGAGCTGACCACGGTCGCCATGCGCAGGCTCGACCCGGCTCAGCGCGGGTCGGTGCTCGACGTGCTGCGGGCGCGGAACATACAGGTGCTGCCGAACACCGCGGGCTGCTACACCGCGGGCGAGGCGGTGCTGACCGCGCGGCTGGCCAGGGAGGCGCTGGGGACCGACTGGGTCAAGCTGGAGGTGATCTCCGACGAGCGCACCCTGCTGCCCGACCCGATCGAGACCTTCGACGCGGCCGAGCGGCTGGTCGCCGACGGGTTCGTCGTGCTGCCCTACATCGGTGACGACCCGGCGCTGGCCAGGCGGCTGGAGCAGGCGGGGTGCGCGGCCGTGATGCCGCTGGGCGCCCCGATCGGCTCCGGCCTCGGCATCCGCAACCCGCACAACATCGAGCTCATCGTCGAGGCCGCCCAGGTCCCGGTGATCCTCGACGCGGGCATCGGCACGGCGAGCGACGCCGCGCTGGCGATGGAGCTGGGCTGCGACGCGGTGCTGCTGGCCAGCGCCGTGACCCGGGCGCAGCGGCCGGACCTGATGGCCGCGGCGATGCGGTCGGCGGTCGAGGCGGGACGGCAGGCCAGACAGGCCGGGCGCATCCCGCGCAGACGGTACGCCGAGGCGTCCTCGCCCCTTACCCCGTAGCTCCTTTACCGTTTCGAGGAGAACGGGTCGGCATCGGTTAGGACGTGTCGGCCTTGTCGGTGGCAAATCGCCCCTAAAATCAGGCGGGTGGACACGACGGTTGCGGACCCTCTCGTCGGGCGACTTCTCGACGGGCGCTATCGCGTCGAGTCCCGGATAGCCAGGGGCGGCATGGCGACGGTTTACCTCGCCCTTGACATCCGGCTCGACCGCACGGTCGCCCTGAAGATCATGCACCAGTCCCTCGCCGAGGACCCGGCCTTCGTGCGCCGGTTCATCGGCGAGGCCAAGTCGGTGGCGAGCCTCTCTCACCCCAACGTCGTGCAGGTCTTCGACCAGGGCACCGACGGCGACATCGTCTATCTGTCGATGGAGTACGTCCCCGGCCGGACGTTGCGCGACGTTCTGCGCGAGCGGGGCAGGCTCGCCCCGCGCGAGGCGCTGGAGACGCTGATCCCGGTGCTCGCCGCGCTGGGCGCCGCCCACCAGACCGGCATGGTGCACCGTGACGTGAAGCCTGAGAACGTGCTGATCGCCGACGACGGCCGGATCAAGGTCGTGGACTTCGGGCTGGCCCGCGCCGTGGAGGCGAGCAACCAGACCCGTACCGGGGTCATGATCGGCACGATCGGCTACATGTCGCCCGAGCAGGTGACCGCGGGCAGCGCCGACGCCCGCAGCGACGTCTACGCCGCGGGCGTCATGCTGTTCGAGCTGGTCACCGGGCGCCAGCCGTACGAGGGCCAGAGCCCGATGGCGATCGCCTACAAGCACGTGCACGACACGGTGCCGGCGCCCTCGTCGCTGCTGCCAGGGTCGCCGCCGCTGCTGGACACGCTGGTGGCCTCGGCCACCGGGCGCGAGCCTGACACCCGGCCGGCCGACGCGACGGCGCTGCTGGTCGCGGCCGTGGAGGCGCACCGGATGCTGCCCAGGGACAGCATGCCGCCCACCACGGTCTCCCCGGTGCCGCCCGCCTACGACTTCCCCTCCCCGGGGCACACCCTCATCCAGCCGCGCGCCGACGTCCCCACCGGGGTGCCGGCCGGTCCGACCGGCACCCCGATCGCCACGCCGATCGGCGACGCCCCCGGGCACGGCCGCCGGCGGCGCGGGCCGCGGGCCGTCCACTTCCTGGTGGCGCTGGCGGCGGTGATGGCCGTGGCCGTGGGCGTGACCGCGTGGTTCTTCTCCCAGACGCGGTACGAGAAGATCCCCGAGCTGGCCGGCAAGAACCTCACGGTGGCCAAGGCGCAGGCCGAGGGGCGCGGCTTCGTGGTCGTGATCGGCGAGGCCGTCAACGACGACAAGGTGCCCAAGGACAACGTGCTGCGCACCGATCCGGCCTCCGGCTCCGAGGTGGAGTACGGGTCCAAGCTCACGATCGTCCCGTCGCTCGGCCCTAAGACGGTCACCGTGCCCAACCTGGAGGGCCTGACCGACAACGGCGCCAAGGAGCGGCTCGGTGAGCTCGGCCTGAAGGTGGACGAGGTCACCCGGGTGGCCAACAACACGGTGCAGCGCGGGCTGGTGCTGCGCACGAGCCCGCCGGCGGGGGACAACGTCAAGGTGGGCAGCAAGGTCGACCTGGTGCTGAGCGCCGGTCTGCTGATGCCGGACGTGATGGGCCTGGCCCGCGACCAGGCGCTGCCGTTCCTCCAGGAGCAGGGCTTCAACGTGCAGGTGACCGAGCAGGCCGACGACGCCCAGCCGTGCACGGTGATCGCGCAGGATCCCAAGGCCAAGGCCGAGGTGGACAAGGGCGCGGTGGTCAACCTCACCCTGTCGGCGTGCGCGCCGCCGCCCGGCGAGTGGCACTGGCCGTGGCAGAACAACGGTGAGAACGCCAACGAGGACACCTTCCACGTCGTCCCCAACGTGATGTTCAAGAACGTCAGGGACGCGCAGCAGGAGTTGCAGAACGCCGGGTTCCAGGTGAAGACCCGCAAGCTGATGGGCCGGGGCGGCGAGCGGGTCAGGGGCCAGCAGCCGCCGCCCACCAGCCAGGCTCCCCCCGGCACGCAGATCACGATCTGGCACTGACCGCGGCGGCCCGCCGTCGGTCCGGCCCCGTTCGGTCCGGCCCCGTTCGGTCCGGCCCCGTTCGGTCCGGCCGCGTTCAGTCCGGCAGGCCGTGCAGGCGCAGCCGGGCCAGGCCGCCGTCGGGGTGGATGTCCAGGCGCACGTGGGTGACCGGGCGTTCGCCGTCGAGGCGGAAGCGGTGCCGGGTGTCGGGCCGGAGCGCGGTGCGCGGCAGCAGCCCGAACCACGCGCCCGGGTCCTGCGGCGAGGCCGTGCGGGCGTCGATCCCGGACAGCGTGGCCGCGGCGGGGGCGTTGAAGATCAGGTTGGCGGTGTCCAGCTCGGCCACCCGGATGACGCCGGGGCAGGCCAGGCGTACGACCAGCCAGTCGTTGCCGCCGTCGCGCCGCCTGGCGGTCTCCCAGCCCTCCGCCTGGTGGCGGGCGAGGCCGGGGGCGATGACGTTGTTCGGCGAGGAGTAGAACTCGTCGGAGCACGCGGTCACCAGGGCGCCGTTCTCCAGGGCGGCCAGGTCGATGGTCAGGCCCTCCCAGAGGGTGAGGTCGGGCAGCACCTCGCCGTGCACGCGCAGCCTGGCCACCCCGCCGTCGGGGAAGATGTTGAGCCGTACGTGGGTGTACCGGCGTCCGTCGTGGACCTCGAAGGCGTGCTCGGCGTCTCCCTTGAGCGGCGACCTGGGCACGATCGGCGTCCACCCGGCGCGCAGCAGCTCCGCGGGGCCGGGGTGGCCGCCGGCCTCGCACGCCTCCACCGAGGCGTGCGGCGGATAGTTGCCCTTGAACCACGCGGTGTCCACGACGACGCCGCGCACGACGCCCGGCAGGCCCAGCCGGACGATCGCCCAGTCGTGGCCGGGTTCGCGGCGGCGGCGGGTCTCCCAGCCGTCGTACACCTGCCCCTTGGCGCCGAAGGTGTGCGGGCGGAACTCGGGGCGGCCGGGGCGGATGAGGTTCTCCCGCTCGGCGAAGGACTCGTCGTTGGCCGCGACGACCGCGCCGCCGTGCGAGCGCAGGGCCAGGTCGGGCAGCCGGGTGAAGTCGGTCACAGGAGCGCTCCCAGGGGCCGGTCCCCCGCGACCTCACCGCGCAGCCAGGTGGTGTGGACCACGCCGGTCAGCGTGCGGCCGTGATAGGGGGTGATCGGGTTGCGGTGGTGCAGGTCGGCGGCGCGGACGGTGAACTCCGCGTCCGGGTCGAAGGCGACCAGGTCGGCGTCGTTGCCGGGGGCGATGGCGCCCTTCCCGGTGAGCCCGGCGAGCGCCGCCGGGCGCTCGGCCATCCAGCGCACGACGTCGCCGAGGCCGTGCCCGCGCCGGGCGGCCTCGGTCCACACGGCGGGCAGGCCGAGTTGCAGCGAGGAGACGCCGCCCCAGGCCGCGGCGAAGTCGGGGACCTTGAGGTCGGCGGTGGACGGGGAGTGGTCGGAGACCACGCAGGACAGCACGCCGTCGGCCAGCCCCCGCCACAGCGCGTCCCGGTTGCCGCCCTCCCTGATCGGCGGGCAGCACTTGAACTCCGGGCCGCGCACCTCCTCGGCGGTGAGGGTGAGGTAGTGCGGGCAGGTCTCCGCGGTGATCCGCACCCCGTCCCTCCTGGCGGCGGCGAGCGGCTCCAGGCAGGACGCGGCGGACACGTGCAGGATGTGCGCGCGGGCTCCGGTGCCGCGCGCCGCCTCGACGACGGTCTCGACGGCGCGGCGCTCGGCCTCGCCCGGCCGTGAGGCCAGGAACTCGGGGTACGTCGGGCCGAGCGGCTCGGCTAGCAGCGCGGGGTCCTCGGCGTGCACGATCACCAGGCCGTCGAAGGCCGCCGCCTCGGCCAGCGCCGCGCGCAGCCCGTCGCCGCCGAGCGGCGGGAACTCCGGCACCCCCGAGGGCGAGAGGAAGCACTTGAACCCGCGCACCCCCGCCTCGTGCAGCGCGCGGAGCCGGCCGAGGTTGCCCGGCACCGCGCCGCCCCAGAAGGCCACGTCGACGTGGCACTGCCCGGCCGCCGCCGCCCGCTTGGCCGCCAGGGCGCCGGGGTCCACGGTCGGCGGCAGCGAGTTGAGCGGCATGTCGACGAGCGTGGTGATCCCGCCCGCGGCGGCGGCCCTGGTCGCCGTGGCGAACCCCTCCCAGTGGGTCCTGCCGGGCTCGTTGACGTGCACGTGCGTGTCCACGAGGCCGGGGAGGAGCGCCACGTCGCCGAGTTCCACGCGTTCCCCACCGGCCGGCGGGTCGTCGTACCCGGTCACCTCGGTGATCTTCCCGTCGCGCACGGCCACCGCCGCCGGGCGTTCGCCGCCGGGCAGCACCGCCCGCCGGGAACGCAGCACGAGGTCGGGACCGGGTGTCATGGGCGCTCCTCGTTCTCAGGTGAGCCAGGCGGCGAGCTTCTCGGCGGCGAGCCGCTGGAGAAGGGGGCCCGCCTGGGCGATGCAGCGGGCGGGGTCGGGTTCGAGGTCGGTCAGGGCGTAGGCGGCGCGGATGCCGGCGGCGTGCAGCGCGTCGTCGCCGAGTGCGCGCCGGCCGCAGACGGCGACCACGGGGACGCCGGCCGCGGCGGCCGCGGCGGCGACGCCCGCGGGGGCCTTGCCGCGCAGGGTCTGCTCGTCCAGCGCGCCCTCTCCGGTGACCACCAGTCGCGCGCCGGGCAGGTGGGCGGCGAAGCCGAGCAGGTCGAGCAGATACTCGATGCCGGGCCGCACCTCGGCCGCGAGGAAGGCCAGCGCGGCGAAGCCGACGCCGCCGGCGGCGCCCGCGCCCGGGTGCCCGGCCACGCCCATCTGGCGGACCACGCCGTCGTGCTCGGCGGCGCCCAGCACGCCGTGGGTGTGCGCGGCGACCGCGGCCAGCCGGGCGAGGCCGGCTTCGAGGACCCGTACGTCCTGCGGGGTGGCGCCCTTCTGCGGGCCGTAGACGGCGGCGGCGCCGTGCGGGCCGAGCAGCGGGTTGTCGACGTCGCTCGCGACGACGAACTCGACGCCGGTGACGTCGATCAGGCCGGAGGTGTCGATCGTGGCGAGCGCGCTCAGGCCGCCGCCGCCCGGGGGCAGTTCGACGCCGTCCGCGTCGAGGAACCGCACGCCGAGGGCCGCCATCATGCCGGTGCCGCCGTCGGTGCACGCGCTGCCGCCGAGGCCGAGGACGACACGCCTGGCGCCCCGCCGTACGGCGTCCGCGACGAGGTCGCCGGTGCCGCGGCTGGTGGCGGTGAGCGGGGCCAGCGCGACTCCTTCGTGTGCGGGGGCGGCGGCGCCCTCGCGGGAGGGAGCGACGGCGTCCCGCGCGGCGGGGGCCGTGGCGGAGTGCGCGGCGGGGAGCCGGCGCAGCCCCGACGCCTCGGCGAGTTCCACCACCGCCGTCGGGATCGGCGCGTCCTGGCCCTCCCACCCCGGGTGCCAGGCGTACGCGGCCTTGACCGGCTCCCCGACCGGCCCGGTGACCTCCACCTCGACCCGGGAGAACCCGCAGGCCACCACCGCGTCCACGGTGCCGTCGCCGCCGTCGGCGACCGGGAGGCGGATCGTGCGTACGGCGGCGCCGAGCCCGGCGGCCACCCGTTCGGCCACCTCCAAGGCGCTCAACGACCCCTTGAACTTGTCCGGGGCGATGATGATGTGACCCGACGTCTCAGACAAATCCTGCTCCCTGGAGGACAGTGGGCGGGCGCACGGCGCCACCCGGCGCGGCCGGGCGTGCGTACCGGCACCCGCGGAACCGGTCCTCCATCATCACATCCGCCCCCCGCCCACCCGGCACGCGCCCGCCGGTTCACCCGGCGCGAGGCTCGTCACAGAGCGGGGAGTCACAGGACATCGCGTCACAGGGCATCGCGTCACAGGTCATCGGCGGCGAGGGCCGTCAGGCGGCGGTGGGCCTCGGCGCCCGCGCGGGCGGCGGTGTCGTGCGGGACGGTGCGCAGCTCGCCGCCGGCGACCACGGTGTTCCCGCCGGTGAGCAGCAGGGCGAGCGGCGGCGTCTGGCCGTAGGCGAAGGCGACGACCGGGTCGTCGATCGCGGCGTGGAAGCCGTCGAGCCGCCAGACCGCGACGTCGGCGAGCTTGCCGGCCTCCAGCGAGCCGATCTCGGCCTCGCGGCCCAGGCAGGCGGCGCCGCCGATGGTCGCCATGGCGAGGGCCTCGCGGGCGGTCAGCGCGGCCGGGCCGTACCGCGCGCGCTGCATGAGCATGGCCATCCTGACCTCGCCGGCCAGCGGGGTCAGCTCGGCGGAGGCCGCGCCGTCCACGCCGAGGCCGACCGGCGCGCCCGCGCGGTGCAGTTCCGACACCCGGGCGACGCCCGCGCCCAGCCGGGCGTTGGAGGAGGGGCAGTGGGCGGTGCCGGTACGGCTGGCGGCGAAGCGGGCGATGTCCTCGTCGTGCAGGTGCACGCAGTGGGCCAGCCACACGTCGTCGCCCAGCCAGCCCGACCGCTCCAGATACTGCGCCGGGGTCATGCCGAACTGCTCGGCGCAGTGCTCCTCCTCGTCCAGCGTCTCGGCGAGATGGGTGTGCAGCCGGACGCCCTTGGCCCTGGCCAGCTCCGCCGAGGCGGTCATCAGGTCGGCCGAGACCGAGAACGGCGAGCAGGGCGCGACCGCGACCCTCAGCATCGAGGAGTACGACGGGTCGTGGTAGGCGTCGATCACCTCGGAGGTGTGGTCGAGGATGCGGTCGATCGACTCGACGACCCCGTCCGGCGGCAGCCCGCCCTGCGACTCGCCCCGGTCCATCGAGCCGCGCGCGGGATGGAACCGGACGCCCACGTCGCGGGCCGCCTCGATCTCGGCCGCGAACAGGTCGCCGCGCCCCTTGGGGAAGATGTAGTGGTGGTCGGTGGAGGTGGTGCAGCCCGACAGCGCCAGCCAGGCGAGGCCCGCGGTCGCCGCACCCTTGACCACGTCGGCGTCCATCGCGGCCCACGTCGGGTAGGACGCGACCAGCCAGGCGAAGAGCGTGCCGTCGGCCGCGACGCCCTGGGAGGCCCACTGGTAGAGGTGGTGGTGGGTGTTCACGAACCCGGGGGTGACCAGGCAGCCGTTGGCGTCGAACCGCTCGGCTTCCGGCGTGTACTCCTCCGGGGCCGGGCCCGCGCCCACGGCGGCGATCCGGTCCCCCGCCACGACCACGTGGCCGGACGGGATCTCCGGGCCGGTGACCGGGACTATGTAGGCGTTCTCGATGATCAGGTGTCTCACCGCGCCGCCGCCTTGCGCTCGGCGGCCAGCCGTACGGCGTCGAGGATCTTCTCGTAGCCGGTGCAGCGGCACAGGTTGCCGGCGAGGGCCTCGCGGATCTCGGCGTCGGACGGGTGGGTGACGCGTTCGAGCAGGTCGTGGGCCTGGACGAGCAGGCCGGGGGTGCAGAAGCCGCACTGGACGGCGCCGCACTCGACGAACGCCTCCTGCAACGGGTCCAGCCGGCCGGGCCCGCCCAGCCCTTCGACCGTGCGCACCTCGCGGCCCTCGGCCTGACCGGCGGCGACCAGGCAGGCGCACACCGGCGAACCGTCCAGGTAGACCGTGCACGAGCCGCACTCGCCCTGTTCGCAGGCGTTCTTGGCACCGGGCAGGCCGGCCCGCTCGCGCAGCACGTAGAGCAGGCTCTCGCCCTCCCAGACGTCGTCCACGGCCGTGGCCCGGCCGTTGACGGTGAAGTTCAGGCGCATCGTTCCGCCGCCTTCCTGTGATCGTTCCATGCCCAGGTCAGGGTGCGCCGGGCCAGCACCGACAGCGCGTGCCGCCGGTAGGCCGCCGTGCCCCGCACGTCGTCGATCGGCGCCGCCGCCGCGCCGACGAGTTCGCCGAACCGGGTGAGCAGCGCGGGGGCGAGCGGGGCCGTGCCCGCCCAGTCCAGCTCCGCGGCGAGGAACTCCTCCGCCGCGAGGGCGCGCAGCGGGACCGGCGCGGCCGAGCCGATGCCGGTGCCCGCCCGCCGCTCCGCCGGGTGCAGCGCCACGCAGAACGAGCAGACCGCGATCACCATCGCGTTGCGGGTGCCGACCTTGGAGAAGTACTGCGGCCCGCCCGCCACCGGCGTGACGAACGCCTTGATCAGCTCGTCCGGTTCCAGCGCGTTGCGTTTCACGCCCAGGTAGAACTCCTCCGCCGGGACGGCCCGCACCCCGCGGGCCGCGCTCTCCACCTCGATGACCGCCCCGCAGGCGAGCAGCGGCGGATGGCTGTCCCCCGCGGGCGAGGCGGCGCCCAGGTTGCCGCCGACCGTGCCGCGGTTGCGGATCTGCGGCGACCCCACCGTGCGCGCGGCCTGCGCGAGACCGGGCAGCCGGTCCGCCAGCTCGGAGATCACCCGCGCGTACGGCACGCCGGCCCCGACCCGCAGCCGCCCGTCCGGCTCGGCCGACCACCGCGCCAGCTCGGCGACCCTGGTCAGGTCGAGCAGCGCCGGGGGTCTGCGCACATCGAAGTTGATCTCCACCATGACGTCGGTGCCGCCCTGGATGGGCACGGCGCCGGGCAGTTCGGCCTTGGCGGCGAGCGCCTCGGCCCAGGTCTGCGGTCGCAGGAACTCCATGGTCACTCCCAGGCCCGGCCGGCGTCGGGGGCGTCGTCGTCGAGCACGTGGCCCTCGATGAGCCCGTAGGGACGGTCCGCGGCGTAGAACACCTCGTTGTCGTTGTCCAGCCCGAACGGGGACAGATCGACGGCGAAGTGGTGCTTGTTGGGCAGCGCCAGCCGTATCTCGCAGATCTCCGGGCGGGCTTCCAGCACCTGGCGGCCCATCGTGTAGAGGGTCTGCTGCAGGGACAGGCTGTGCGTCCGGGCGAACGCCTCCAGCAGGTGGCGGCGCACCTCGGCGTACGACACGGCGTACGACTCGGCGTACGGCTCGCCGGGCCCGCCCCGCGGGGGCACCGCCGTGTGCCGCCAGGCGGCCGTGACGGCGGTGGCGAGGACGCGGTCGGTGGCCGGTTTGAGCGTGGTGTACTCGTCCTGGGCGAACCCGTGGAACTCCGAGCCGGTGGAGTTGAGCACGACGAGGTCCTTCAGGCCGGAGACCACGCTCGCGGTGCCGTCGCGGTCGTGGTGCGCCACGCAGGTGCGGACCTCGCCGCCCGCCCGCACGAAGGAGTGCGGCGGGCCGTCCGGGATCCGGTTCCAGGAGTACTCCTCGATCTCGACCCTGGCGTGGTGGATCGCCGGCTGGGATCCGGTGAAGTGCCGGGCGAGCAGCAGCGCGAAGTCCTCGATCTCGCCGATGCCGTGCCGCCGCGCCATCGCGTAGACGGTGTTCTTCTGGCTGTCGGTGGGCAGCACGGCCGCGTTGTCCCCGGTGAGGTGGACATCCGTCATGGCGCCGGACAGCGCGATCGAGACGTTGCAGTCCTTGACGTGGTGCACGTCGCCGTCACGGGTGACGCGGACGACCCTGGTCTCCGCCTTGCCGTAACGGTTAGGTCCGAGAACGACGGCCACCTTCTAACTCCCTCGGTAGGTGGAGTACGCGTACGGGCTGAGCAGCAGCGGGACGTGGTAGTGCTCGTCCGGGTCCCCGACGGTGAAGCCGATCGTGACCTCGGGGTAGAACGTGTCGACGCCGCGGCCGGCGAAGTAGGCGCCGGTGCCGAAGACCAGCCGGTGCGGGCCGGCGCCGGGCCGCCAGCCCGACAGCCGGCCGTCGGCGTCGGTGCGCCCCTCGGCGATCACCCCGGCGGGGCCCTCCAGCCGTACGGCGACGCCGGCGGCGGGGCGGCCGGCGGAGGCGTCCAGCACGTGGGTGGACAGGCTCACGACGCCTCCCCGAGCAGCCTGGCGAGCCGCAGCCCGGTGATCCTGCCGAGCTCGCCGCGGACGACGTCGCGCTCGGTCTCCTCGTCGTTGCCCAGCCGGACCTCCAGGCGGTCCAGCATCTCGGCGGCGGACAGCCCCGTGGCGCAGACGAGGTAGACGTGCCCGAACCGCTCCTCGTAGGCGCGGTTGCCCTCGGCGAGCCGGTCGCGCACGTCCTGCCCCGCCCCGTCGACGCCCGACTGCTCGCGCCGCGACCAGGCCGCCTCCCGGCCCGCGCCGCCCGCCCGCTCGCCGATCCGCGGGTGGGCGCTCAGCGCCTCCAGCACCTGGTCCCAGCGCAGGCGCGCGACCGCGTCCCCGGCCGCCGTCGCGAGCGCGCCGCCGTCCGGGTACGGCCGGGCCGCGGCCACCTGTTCGGCGAAGGCCGGCGAGGCGCAGCAGGCGAGCAGTTCCGCCCGCGCGGCGTCGTCGCTGAGCGCGTTGAAGGCGGCGATCCCGTGCGACGGGGCGCCGGGTCGGACGTTCGGCATGTGACCCAGTAGACACACCGCTCCCCCGGCCGGGAAAGGGCAGGAACTCCGAACTCGGACCCCGCTTCGCCAGGGGTTTTCGTGGCATGCTCCAACCGCGCCCCGCCCGGCGCGGCGTCGGGGAATGTCCCCGGGAGACCCTAGACTGGCCCGCATCATGAGTGTTACCTCTCCCATCGGTGGGCACGTCATGGTCACCGGCGGCCTCGCCACCGGGGGCCTGAGATACGCGGCCGACATCGGCGCCGAGATGATCCAGGTGTTCGTGTCCAACCCGCGCGGCTGGGCGCTGAGCGCGGGCGACCCGGCGCAGGACGAGAGGCTCCGTGAGGCCGGCCTGCCGACCTTCGTGCACGCTTCCTACCTCGTCAACCTGGGCTCGCCCAACGCCGAGACGCTGGAGCGGTCGGTGGCCACCGTCCGGCACAACCTGCGGCGCGGCGCGGAGATCGGCGCCCGGGGCGTGGTCGTGCACACCGGCTCCGCGGTGAGCCAGTCGCGGGCCGACGCGCTGCGCCAGGTCCGCGAGCACCTGCTGCCGCTGCTCGACGAGATCCCCGAGGGCGGCCCCGACCTGCTGCTCGAGCCGATGGCCGGCCAGGGGCAGATGCTCTGCGCGACGGTCCAGGACCTCGGCCCCTACCTGGACGCGCTCGACTTCCACCCGCGGGCCGGCGTGTGCCTCGACACCTGCCACGCCTTCGCCGCGGGCCACGACCTCGCGGCGGAGGGCGGCGTCGCGGAGACGCTCGACGCGCTGCACGGGATCGCCCCCGGCCGGTTGAAGCTGATCCACGCCAACGACTCCAAGGACGCCTGCGGCTCCAAGCGAGACCACCACGAGAACATCGGGGCCGGCCACATCGGCGCGCAGCCCTTCGCCGACGTGATGCGCCATCCGGTCGCCGCCGGGATTCCCGTCTGCATCGAAACCCCCGGCAAAGTAGAGAGACACCGCGAGGACGTTGAACTGCTGAAGAAGCTCCGCGACTCCTGACCTTCCTCACCTGTCCGGCCCCGGTGATCCGCCCCGGGGCCCGGTGGCATGCGGTACGGCGGGCGGGCACGGACTCGCCGCCTACCGTTCGTCGCGCGTTCCCTACCGTTCGCCCGCCGGGCACTCTCCGCACATCGACAGCTACGCACCGTTGGACGCGCTGCCGCTAAACAGGGTTTCGCACCCAAGATCGTGACCGTAATGTTTCCGGCGTCGGAGCCAACGCCGCAGCACCGGAGGGGACATGGGTCGCGAGGCTCATAGGGGCCGGTGCGCGGAGACCAGGGTGACCTACCGGGTCACCTGGCCGTCGGGCCTTTTACCGGGGGGTAGGGCCCGACGGTTCCGGCGTGATGGGGGTGGCTCGCACGGTCTCGGAGCCCGACCGAGATCCGGCCCTACGGGGGCGGCCGGATCGCCGGGAGCGGGCCACCCCCATCACGCGGACGCCGATCCGGTCACACACTCCGCGCTCACGCCCCCCGCGCACACCCCCTCTCGACCACCTCCCGACCTGGTGTATGGGGAAAGACTCCCCCAGCACCGGCCGGCCGCGGCAGCCCCGCGACCTTCCGGAAGAGGCACTTCGGCCGCCGCACCGGGACGAGCAGTACCCCGCTCGCATATTGCTAGATCGGCTCTCTTACCGGCGGATACCGGACCCGCAAAGGGCGGCCTTCAGCCCCGCGCCGGGACCGGGAACACGGGGAAGACCTCCCGCGGGCCGATCATGGTGGCGTGACCGGCGGGGAGCATGCCGTTGCCCGCTCCCGTGTAGGCGTTCTTCATGGTCACGAAGTACTGCCGCACGCAATGCCGTCGGTCAAGGAGCGGACGGCGACGGTCAGGAGGTCGCCGGGACCGAGCGGGGGCGGCGGATCAGGTGCTCGCGGACCTGGCGGGTGTGCCGGCGGCTGACCGGCAGGGTCTCGGTGCCGACGCGGAGCAGGACGCGCCCGCCCTCGAAGCGCAGCTCGTTCACGTGCCGGGCGGCCACCAGGGTGCTGCGGTGCACCCGGATGAACCCGGAGCCGGCCCACCGGCGCTCCAGCGCGGCCAGCGACATGCGGACCAGGTAACTGCCCTCGCCGGTGTGCAGCCGCACGTAGTCGCCCTTCGCCTCGGCGTACCACACCGACCGCTGGGAGACGAAGCGGGTACGCCCGCCCAGCTCTACCGGGATGACGTCCTCCACCGGGGCGGCCGGCGCGCCGGTCGCCACCGCGTCGAGCCGCCGCACGGCCTCGGCCAGCCGATCGGCCCGCACCGGCTTGAGCAGGTAGTCGATCGCCTCCAGCTCGAACGCCTGGACCGCCCAGTCGTCGTGCGCGGTGACGAAGACCAGCTTGGGCGGAGCGGGGAAGCCGCCGACGAGGCGGGCCAGGTCGAGGCCGTCGAGACCGTGCATGCGGATGTCGAGGAAGACGCCGTCGAGCCGCTCCCCCGTGCCGATCATCGCCACCATGTCCTGCAGGGCGGACACCCCGTCGTTGGCGGTGGCGACGTGCTCGATCCTGGCGTCCTGACGCAGCAGAAAGGCCAGCTCCTCCAGAGCGGGCACCTCGTCGTCCACGGCCAGAACGCGCAGCATGCCTCCCACGGTGCCCTGCACTACCGCATCCCCGCAACCACATTGGACACGTGAGGTAAAGAAATGACTACAACGAGCTACCTCATCAGAGGGGACCTTCGCCGGGTTCCTCCTGGTACGAGTAGCGCTGCTCACGCCAGGGATCGGCGATGTTGTGGTAGCCGCGGTCCTCCCAGAAGCCGCGCCGGTCCTCGACCATGTACTCCACGGCCCGGACCCACTTCACGCTCTTCCAGGCGTAGAGGTGCGGCACCACGGCGCGCACCGGGAAGCCGCGCTCGGCGCTGATCGGCTTGTCGTCCAGCTCCATCGCGAGGAGGGAGCCGGTGAAGTCGCTCAGGCGCACGTTGGCGCTGTAGCCGTACTCGCCCCAGATCATCACGTGCCGCACGTCCGGAGCGGGCGGGGCGGCGGCGAGGATGACGGCGGCCGGGACGCCGCGCCAGTCGTTGCCCATGATCGAGAACTTGGTGACGCAGTGGAAGTCGGCGACCAGCGTCGCCCGCTCCAGCGCCGAGAACTCCGCCCAGCCGAACCGGTGCTCCGCGCCCGACGCCGTGGCGCCCTGCACCCGGAAGTCCCACGTCTCCGGCCGGAACGCCGGGACCCTCCCGTAGTGGATCACCGGGCGCCCGCGGGGGACGTACTGCCCCGGCGGCAGGCGGTTCTCCTCCCGCGCCGTCTCGGCTTCGCGCACCGTCCGCTCCCCTCGCCGGTCGGACCGCGTCGCGGGCCCGGACGCCATCCTGCCACCGTCTCGCGCATCATCCGGACCCGGGCACCATGTGGACCCGTCCGTCCCATGCGCTAGCATGGGCCCCGATGCGTACAGTGTTCTGGTTTTGGTATGGCGACGGACCCCTAGGTCGGACCGTTCGCCCCCAGATGCTGCGCTGACAGCCAGGCGATCGAGAAGGCCCCGGGTCCTGCGGACCCGGGGCCTTCTGCGTTTCCGCCCACCCATCCCGAACCGCACTCAAGGAGAACAGCTCATGGTCATCGTCTTGGGCCCAGAGGCCACCCAGGAGGACACCGAGTCCATAGTGGCGCTGGTCGCCGCGGCCGGCGGCGACGCGTTCGTCAGCCGCGGCGTCAGCCGCACGATCATCGGCCTGGTCGGCGACGTCGCGCAGTTCGGCACACTGAACCTGCGGGGCATGCCGGGAGTGGCCGACGTGATCCGGGTCTCCACCCCTTACAAGCTGGTGAGCAGGGAGAACCATCCGGTGCGGTCGACGGTCACGGTCGGCGGCGTGCCGATCGGCCCGGACACCGTGACGCTGATCGCCGGGCCGTGCGCGGTGGAGACGCCCGAGCAGACGCTGGAGGCGGCCCGGATGGCGCGGGCGGCCGGCGCGACCCTGCTGCGCGGCGGCGCCTTCAAGCCGCGTACCTCGCCGTACGCCTTCCAGGGGCTCGGTGAGGCCGGGCTGCGCATCCTGGCCGACGTGCGCGCCGAGACCGGGCTGCCGGTGGTCACCGAGGTGGTGGACGCGCACGACGTGGAACTCGTCGCGTCGTACGCGGACATGCTCCAGGTGGGCACCCGCAACGCGCAGAACTTCGCGTTGCTCCAGGCCGTCGGGGCGGTGGGCAAGCCGGTCATGCTCAAGCGGGGCATGAGCGCCACCATCGAGGAGTGGCTGATGGCGGCGGAGTACATCGCCCAGCGCGGCAACCTCGACATCGTGCTGTGCGAGCGCGGCATCCGCACGTTCGAGACCGCCACCCGCAACACGCTGGACATCTCGGCGGTGCCGGTCGCGCAGCGGCTGTCCCACCTCCCGGTGA
Source organism: Microtetraspora sp. NBRC 13810 (assembly GCF_030268685.1). GTDB lineage: Bacteria > Actinomycetota > Actinomycetes > Streptosporangiales > Streptosporangiaceae > BSRQ01. Next base: position 48,362 of record NZ_BSRQ01000025.1, on the reverse strand, counting down.
TCGTCGACCCGTCCCACTCCGGCGGCAGCAGGGATCTGGTGCTCCCGCTGTCCCGGGCCGCGCTCGCGGTCGGCGCCGACGGCGTCATCGTGGACGTGCACCCGCACCCCGAGCAGGCGCTCTGCGACGGCCCGCAGGCCCTCGTCGAGGACGACCTGCGGGAACTCACCGACGTCCTGACCCGCTTCCCCCCGCTCCTCGGCCGCACCACCGCCACCCTCCCCGAGCCCGCCACCGCCTGACCCGCCTGACCCGCCTGACCCGCCTGACCCACCTGACCGCCAACGCCTGACCGGCACCACCGGCATGACGACCGTCCGCGGAGAGGCCGCCTCCGCGGACGGTCGCGGGACAGACCCGGACGCCGGGAAAAGATGACAGCCGTTGTCGGGTATCGCCGTTAGCTTCTGGTGCATGAGTGAAACGTCGAAGGGCAAGGTGGCGCTGGTCGCCGGGGGTACCCGGGGCGCCGGGCGGGGCATCGCGGTCGAGCTGGGCGCGGCGGGCGCGACGGTCTACGTCACCGGACGCAGCACCGCGGGGCGGCGCTCGGAGATCGACCGGCCCGAGACCATCGAGGAGACCGCCGAGCTCGTCACCGCGGCGGGCGGTCACGGCATCGCGGTCCAGGTGGACCATCTGGACCCCGGCCAGGTGCGGGCGCTCGTGGAGCGCGTCGAACGCGAGCAAGGACGCCTGGACGTGCTGGTCAACAACATCTGGGGCGGTGAGCTGCTGTTCAGCTGGGACAAGACCCTGTGGGAGCACTCCCTGGACAAGGGCCTGCGGATCCTGCGCCTGGCGATCGACACGCACATCATCACCAGCCACCACGCCCTGCCGCTGCTGCTGAGGAACCCGGGCGGCCTCGTCGTCGAGATGACCGACGGCACCGCCGAGTACAACGCCGCCAACTACCGCATCTCCTTCTTCTACGACCTGGCCAAGACGTCGGTGATCCGGATGGCCTTCGCCCAGGCCGAGGAGCTCGGCCCGCGCGGGGCGACCGCCGTGGCGCTGACGCCCGGCTGGATGCGCTCGGAGATCATGCTGGAGCACTTCGGCGTCACCGAGGCCGGCTGGCGCGACGCGCTGGAGCGGGAACCGCATTTCGCCATCTCCGAGACCACCCGCTTCGTCGGCCGGGCGGTCGCGGCGCTCGCCGGCGACCCTGACGTCGCCCGCTGGAACGGCCGGTCGCTGTCCAGCGGGCAACTCGCCCAGGTCTACGGCTTCACCGACCTGGACGGCAGCCGGCCCGACGCCTGGCGCTACGTAACCGAGGTCCAGGACGCCGGCAAGCCCGCCGACACCACCGGCTACCGCTGACCCGCGCCGGGGTCAGGCGTCGAGCTTGTACTCCTGGAGGGAGTCGGCCAGCTGGACGGCGAGGTCTTCCGCGTCCAGGCGCCTCTCGATCTGCTTGAGGTCCTCGATCTTGGCCCGGGTCTCGGCGCGGCGGGGGGCGAGGAGGGTGCAGCAGTCCTCGTCGGGGAGCTCGGAGATCTCCAGGGTGCCGATGCGGCGGGCCTCGGCCATGATCTCGGTCTTGTCCAGGCCGATCAGCGGGCGCAGGATGGGCAGCTCGACCGCGTGGTCCTGGGCGGTGATGTTCTGCAGGGTCTGGGAGGAGACCTGGCCGAGCGAGTCGCCGGTGATCAGGGCGCCGGCGCGGATGCGGTGCGCGACCTCCTCGGCGGTCTTCAGCATGAGCCTGCGCTGGGCGATCACGGCCAGCCGGTCCTGACCGGACGCCTTGATCGACTGCTGGGCCTTGCCGAAGGGCACCACCCACAGCCGGGACCTGCCCTGGAACCGGTCCAGCGCCCGCACCAGGGCGTACGCCTTGTAGATGGACTCGGAGGTGGTGAACGGGATGCCGGAGAAGTGCAGGAAGTCCACCCGCAGGCCGCGGCGCATCATCCGGTAGGCGGCGACCGGCGAGTCGATGCCGCCGGACATCAGCACCAGCGCCCGGCCGCTGGTGCCGACCGGCAGGCCGCCGTGGCCGGGGATGCCGTCGGTGAAGACGAACACCTCGTCCCTGTCCACCTCGATGTGCACGGTGAGCTCGGGGTTCTTCAGGTCGACCGGCAGGCCGTAGATGTCGTTGATCTCGCCGCCGACGAGCCGGTCGAGCTCGTTGGAGCGCAGCGGGAAGCGCTTGTCCCTGCGCCGGGAGCGCACCGCGAACGTCGCCTTGCGCTGGATCTCCTCGCGCCCCTCGACCAGCGCGAGCGCCGCCTTGAGCACCGCCTGCGGGTCCTTCTCGACCCGCCAGGCGCGGTGGATCCACACCAGGCCGGGCACGTCGGCAATCCGCCTGGCGACGGCGTCGGCGGTCTCGGCGTCGGTGCCCTCGGGCAGGAACACCGCGATGACGCCGTGCCGCTGCCGCACGTCGGCCTTGAAGTCGAAGCCGCTCAGCGCCGCCTTGATGTTGGCCTGGAGCCGCCGCTCGAACAGCTCGCGGTTCTTGCCTTTGAGGACGACCTCGCCGAGTTTGAGCAGCACACAGGGCTCACCCAGGTCGGACCTGGTCTTTTCGGACGTCCCTGAGAGCATGCTGTCTACCTCCGGCTGACGGTTCGAACGGCGAGCACGGCCGAGCCGTACCGGACAACGCCGTGACCCGCCACTTTAGTCCGGATCGGACAGCACCGATTCCGGAGACCGGCGCAGGCGCGCGGCGGCCACCGGACCACGCACCGGACTGCGCACCGGGCCACGCACCGGACCACGGAATGTACGGCCTGCGCCGCCCGCCCGTGCCGGGGGCGCAGGCCGTACCCGGAGGAGGTCCGGATCCGCCGTACGGCGGCGCGGCCGAAGAGGGACGCCGGGGAAGGTCTAGCCGAAGAAGACCTCGGCCTCCTCGTAGCGGGAGACCGGGACCGTCTTGAGCTCCCTGGTGGCCTCGTCCAGGCCGACCCGGACGATCTCGGTCCGCTGCAGGGCGACCATCTTGCCGAAGTCGCCGGCGTGCACGGCGTCGATCGCCTGGAGGCCGAAGCGGGTGGCGAGGACGCGGTCGAAGGCGGTCGGCGTGCCGCCGCGCTGGATGTGGCCGAGGACGGTGGTGCGGGCCTCGGAACCGGTGCGCTTCTCGATCTCCCTGGCCAGCGACTCGCCGATGCCGCCGAGCCGGACGTGCCCGAAGGCGTCGAGCTCGCCGTTCTGCAGGGCCATCTGGCCCTCCAGCGGGTGGGCGCCCTCGGCGACCACGATGATCGGCGCGTAGCGGGTCTTGAACCTGCTCTGCACGTAGGCGCAGACCCGGTCGATGTCGAAGGGCTTCTCCGGGATCAGGATGACGTTGGCGCCGGCGGCCATGCCCGCGTGCAACGCGATCCAGCCCGCGTGCCGGCCCATGACCTCGCAGATGAGCGCGCGGTGGTGGGACTCGGCCGTGGTGTGCAGCCGGTCGATCGCCTCCATCGCGATGTTGACCGCGGTGTCGAAGCCGAAGGTGTAGTCGGTGGCGCCGAGGTCGTTGTCGATCGTCTTCGGCACGCCGACGACCTTCACGCCCCGGTCGAAGAGCTTCTTCGCGACGCCGAGGGTGTCCTCGCCGCCGATCGCGATGAGCGCGTCGACGCCGGAGTTGGCCAGGTTGGTGTGGATCCGCTCCACACCGTCCTCGATCTTCAACGGGTTGGTGCGGGAAGAGCCCAGGATCGTGCCGCCGCGCGGCAGGATGCCGCGCACCGCCTGGACGTCCAACGGCATGGTGTCGCCCTCCAGGGGGCCTCGCCAGCCGTCGCGGAATCCGATGAACTCATGACCGTAGACAGTGGTGCCCTTGCGGACCGCCGCCCTGATGACGGCATTGAGGCCGGGGCAGTCGCCGCCGCCGGTGAGCACTCCAATACGCATGGCGAGTTCCTCCCGATGGGGTTACACAGCCAGACTTCTTGTGAGGCGATAGCACCGCCAGGGGACGTTCTTCCCCCTGCCGACCCCACGCATTCTGCCCGAGCCGAGGTCAATGGTCTAGACCATCAGCACGCGTGTTCCCGATCATGTGGTATCGCGGCGACGACCCCCGGGCGGCTCAGAAGTCCGGGACGGGCAGCACGCAGGACGGGCTGCCGGTGGCGAACGTCGCGGCCGGGGCGGTGGGCACGCCGTCCGCCAGCGGCAGCGCGGTCACCTCGTCCGAGCGCTGGCAGGCCACGTACATGTGGTCGCCGAGGATCGCGAAGTGGCGGGGCCAGTCGCCGCCGCAGCTCACCTCGGCCACCCGCTCCAGGCCGGGCGCGGACAGCACGGTGACGGTGTCGGGGCCCCGGTTGGCCACGTAGACGTACCGGCCGTCCGCCGACGCCTCCAGGTGGGACGGGGCGTTCTCGGCGGCGGAGGAGCTGGCCCGGACGCGGTTCAGCTCGGTCCAGGAGTCGTCGTAGACGGCCACGGTGCCGTCGAGTTCGCCGGTGACGTACCAGTGGCCGCCGCTCCGGGCGAAGTGCCGCGGGCCCATGCCCGGCGCCAGCCGTACCGGGCCGTCCGGGTGCAGGGTGATCTCGTCCGCGACGAGGTAGCGGCGGATCTCGTCGGTGCCGAGGTCGCTCTGGTAGAGCGTGCCGTCGGGGCCGAAGACCGCCTGGTGGGCGTGCGGGCCCTCCTGCCTGGCCGGGTCGGGGCCGCTCCCGGTGTGCCGGAACGGCTCGGGCTCGCCCGGCCGGCCCTGCGCGTCGAGGCGGTGCGCGCTCAGCGTGCCGTCGCCGTAGTTGGCGACGACCAGCCAGCGGCCCCGCGGGTCCACCGCCACATGGCACGGATAGGAGCCGCCGGTCGGCCGCCGCCCGGCCTCGGCGAGGGCGCCGCCCGGCCCGCGGTCGAAGCAGGCCACGGTGCCCTCCTCACTCTCCCCCACCGCGTAGAGCACCGGCAGGCGCGGGTGCCGGGCCAGGAAGGACGGGCCGGACGCGGGCGTGGCGGCGAGCTCGGTGAGCCCGCCGCCGGGGTCGGCGCGCACCACGGTGACGCCCGAGCCCGTGCCGCCGGTGTCCGGCGTGTAACCGCCGATGAGGATCAGTCTCGTAGCCACAACTCGCGAAGGTAGCGGAGCTGACGCTCGCGCTGCTCCCCGCCCCCGCCCTCGTGGCCGTTCCATGGCCACACCGCTATCTCTTTCGGACCCGTCCAGTGGTTGTAGGCGGCGAACACCGTGGACGGCGGGCAGATCAGGTCCATCAGCGCGACCGAGTAGAGCGCGGGCACGGTGCCGCGGGCGGCGAAGTTGACCCCGTCGAAGTAGGACAGCGTGCGGAACACCCGCTCCTCCGCCAGCCGCTGGCTGGTCAGGAAGCGGACGATCTCCTGGTAGGGGTCGGCGTCGGTGATCTCGACGGCGCGCCGGAAGTGGGTGAGGAACGGCACGTCGATCAGCGCGGCCGACACCGAGGGCCGCAGCGCCGCGACGGCCTGCGCGATGCCGCCGCCCTGGCTGGCACCCTGTACGGCGATGCGGGTGGGGTCGATCGCGGGATGGGCGGCGGCCACGTCCACCGCCCTGGCCGCGTCGGCGAAGACCCGCCGGTAGTAGTAGGTCTCCGGGTCGAGGACGCCCCTGGTCATCATGCCCGGCGCCTGGGCGAAGTCGCCGCCGTCCGGGTCGGCGGTGGCGCCGGGACGCTCCGGGCTGGCGCCGCCCTGGCCCCGGGTGTCCACCACGAGCGCCGCGTACCCGGCGGCCGGCCACACCAGGTGGTCGTGCGGGAACCCGCGCCCTCCTCCGTAGCCGATGAAGTGGACCACGCACGGCAGCGGCCCGTCCGCGCCGCGCGGCAGCAGGAACCAGGCGTTGATCCGGTGGCCGCGCCAGCCGGCGAACGCGGTGTCGTAGACCTCGACGCCGGCCAGCGCCGAGTCACGCGGCGTGAACTCGGCGGCGAGGTCGAACGCCTCCGCCTCGGTGAGGGTGCGCTTCCAGAAGTCGTCGAAGTCGGCCGGTTCCGCGCGGTCGGGACGGTAGTCGCGCAGCCGCTCCAGAGGCATGTCGAACAGGGGCAAGGCATCTCCAATCGCTTTCCATCACTTTGGCCCATTCCGCCCGTTATGGCGAGCGGTATATCCTTGACGCAGTCAACGAATTGCTTGGAGGAGTCAAGGGTGGACCCTCATGTGGCCGCGATCCGGGAGTTCAACCGCTTCTACACGGGGGTGATCGGCGTCCTCCAGGCCGGCATGCACGACACGTCCTACTCGCTGACCGAGGCCAGGGTGCTGTACGAGCTGGGCCGGCGTGACCGGATGGACGCCGCCGACCTGCGGCTGCTGCTCGACCTCGACGGCGGCTACCTCAGCCGGATGCTCGCCCGGATGGAGCAGGACGGCCTCCTCTCCAGGGAGCGTTCCGAGTCCGACGCGCGCCGCCAGGTCGTCGCGCTCACCGCCGCCGGGCGGGATGTCGCCGCCATGCTCGACGCGCGCGCCGTCTCCCACCTGGAGGACGTGCTGGCCGAGCTCTCCACGGAGGACCGGGCGCGCCTCGTCTCCGCCATGGCCGTGATCCGGCGGCTGCTGGGCGGCCCACGGCAGGCCGCACCGTACGTGATCCGGCCGCCGCGCGCCGGCGACCTCGGCTGGGTGGTCTACCGGCACGGCGTCCTCTACGCCCAGGAGTACGGCTGGGGCCGGGAGTTCGAGGGGCTGGTGGCCGGGGTCGTGGGCGGGTTCGCGACCCGGTATGACCCGGCGCGCGAGGCCTGCTGGATCGCGGAGGTGGACGGCGAGCGGGTGGGGTGCCTGTTCTGCGTGCGGCACGAGGAGCCGGAGACGGCCCAGCTCCGGTTGCTGCTGGTCGAGCCTTCCGCGCGGGGCATGGGCATCGGCGGGCGGCTGGTCGGTGAGTGCCTGCGTTTCGCCAGGGAAGCCGGCTACCGCCGGATCACGCTGTGGACCCGGGCCGAGCTGACCGGCGCCCGGCGGATCTACCGGAACGCGGGATTCGAGCTGATCGAGCAGCATGAGGGGCAGGAGTCGGGCAGGAAGGTCGTGGACGAGATCTGGGCCCGCGCGCTCTGAGCGGTGGCGGGAGCGCCGGGCCGGACGCGAACGTCCCGGCGTTCCCGCGACCGTCTCACCCCGGAGGGCCGACGCCCGCGACCGGCCGGGCGGCCGGGTCCGGCGGGCGGTCAGTCGCTCAGGCCGATGCGGGCGTGCAGGCGGCGCAGCGGGCGGGGCGCCCACCAGTTGGCCTCACCGGCGAGCCGCATGAAGGCGGGCACCAGGATCGCCCGGATCACCGTGGCGTCCACCAGGATCGCCACCGCCATCCCGACGCCCAGCATCTGCACGAAGGTGACGTCCGCCGTGGCGTAGGCGGCGAAGCTGAGCGCCAGGATGCCGCCCGCGGCGGTGATGAGCGGGGCGCTGCGGCGCAGTCCGGTGGTGACCGCCGTCGCGGTGTCCCCGGTCAGGTCGTGCTCCTCCTTGATCCGCGACAGCACGAACACCTCGTAGTCCATCGACAGCCCGTAGCCGACGCAGAACATCAGGATCGGGATGCTCGGGTCGAGGTTGCCCGTCGGGGTGAAGCCGAGCAGGCCGGACAGGTTGCCGTCCTGGTAGATCCACACGATCGCGCCCAGCATGACCGACAGGCTGAGCAGGTTGAGGACGGTGGCCTTGAGCGGGATGAGCAGGCTGCCGGTCATCACGAACAGCACCGCGAAGGTCAGCGCGAAGATCAGCCCGAGCAGCACCGGCAACCGGTCCACCACCCGCTGCCGGTAGTCGGCCAGCTCGGCCGGGTAGCCGCCGACCCGCACCTCGAACGGCGCCGCCAGCGCCCTGACGTCCTGCACCAGGCGCACCGGGTCGGCCTCCATCAGCCGGGCGTCCGGCACCACCGACAGCCAGGTCCCGCCGCCGCCCGCGCGTTCCCCGAAGCGGGCGGGCAGCCCGTCCCCGACCCGCCGCCCGTCCGCGTAGGACCCGGCGGCGGAGTCCACCTGGGCCACGCCGGGCAGCCGGGACAGCGCCGCCGCGTAGCCGCCGATCCGCTCCGTGGACCCGGCCGGGCCGGTCGAGACCACCTGGAGCGCGTCGGTCTCCTCGGCGGCGAACTCGGTCCTGATCACCTCCGACGTCTGCCGGACCGGGGCCGACAGGGGCAGGATGCGGTCGTCGGCCACGCCGAAGTTCAGTCCGAGGAAGGGCGAGCCGAGCAGGAGCAGCAGCGCGGTCGCCGCGCCGCCGTAGAGCACCGGCCGGCGCATCACCCCGGTGGCGAGCCCCTGCCAGAACCGCCCGCCGCCGTCCCGGGGCGCCCGCCTGGGCAGCACCCGGTCGCCGATCGTGGCGAGTACGGCGGGCAGCACGACCAGCGATCCCAGCAGACCGCCGGCGACCACGGCGATGCCCGCGTAGCCGAAGGAGCGGAAGAAGTCGAAGGGCATGAGCAGCAGCACGGCGAGCGAGACGGCCACCGTGACGCCGCTGAACAGCACCGTGCGACCGGCCCGCTCGACCGCGCGGGCCACCGCCTCGTGCCGGTCGTGACCGAGGCGCACCTCCTCGCGGAACCGGGAGACCACGAACAGCGAGTAGTCCACGCCGAGCCCGAGCCCGAGGGCCAGGGTGAGGTTCAGCGCGAAGGTGGACACGTCGGCGTAGAGCAGCGGGACGCGCAGCAGCGCCAGCGACACCACCATGACGAAGACGCCGAGCCCGATCGAGATCAGGGCCGCCGCCGCGCGCCGCAGGTAGAGCCAGAGCAGCACGAAGACCAGCGGGAAGACCACGAGTTCCGCGCGCACGAAGTCCTGCCTGGCCAGCGGCACGGTCTGGCGGAAGACCTCCTCGCCGCCGCCGGCCCGGACGGTGGTCGCCGCGTCGCCCCGGGTCAGTCCCGGCAGGATCGCGGGCAGGATCGTGCCGCGCACGTGGTCGGCGTCGCCGGGGATGCGGGCGACGACGAGCGCGTGCCTGCCGTCCTCGCTGCGCAGGGTCGCCGGGTTGCCGCGGCTCCAGTAGGAGGCGGCCTCGGCGACGCCCTGCTCCGCGGCCAGCCGCTCGGTCAGCGCCCGCCCGGAGGCGGCCACCCCCGGGTCGTCCACGGTGCCGCTCCTCGCGGTCACCACCAGCACCATGTCGGCGCTTCCCGTGCCGAAGCGTTCGCCGAGCGCGGTCTGCGCCAGGTCGGACTCCGAGCCGGGGGCGTCGTAGCGGGCCAGGGACAGGCCGCCGACGGTGCCGGCGGCCAGCGCGCCGAGCATGACGGTCGCCAGCAGGGTGCAGATCAGGACGGCGCGGCGACGCCGTACCAGGAGGTGGCCGAGCCGTCGCAGGGGCGGGGCCGGCGGAGCGTTCGCGGGACGGCCGCGGGCGGCGACGGTCATGGGCCGCCGCCGTGGATCGTCTGTGCGCTCTTCATCGCCATCCTCAAAGTCGGTAAACTGCTCGTGTTTTACTGTTCGAGGATGAGAATGCAAGTAATCACTCGTATTTGTCAACGGGGAGGTGGACCGTGCCCGAACCCGCCGGGCAGCAGCGCGCCGTGCGCCGCCAGGCTCGCGGCCTGAAACGGATGGAGGTGATCCTCGACGCCGCCGAGGCCGAGATCGCAGAGACCGGCTACGCGAACACCACCACCAACGCGGTCGCCGCGCGGGCCGGCGTCTCCCCCGGGTCGCTCTACCAGTTCTTCCGGAACAAGGACGAGATCCTCGCCGGGCTCGTCGGGCGCTACGAGGAGGAGCAGCGGCTCTTCTGGCAGCGCAACCTCACCGAGGAGTCCGCGCACGAGCCGATGCCGGACCTGGTGGACCGGCTGGTGGACGCGATGGTGGCCTTCAAGTCCTCACGGCCGGCGTTCTGGGCGCTGTTCCACGGCTCCGCGACCAGCGACCGGCTGGCCGAGGTGGCGCGCGACCTGCACGAGGCGGTGGCGCACCGGGTGGCCGAGGTCTTCGGGCTGCGCGCCCCCCACCTGGGCCCGGACCGCTGCCACACCCTGGCGCGGATGGCGGTGGCCACGGTGCGGGCCGTCATGCCGATGGTGGTCACCGCCAAGCCCGAGGACGCCCCCGCCCTGATCGGCGAGCTGAAGACCATGCTGAACGGCTACCTCGCGCCCGCCCTCGACGGGACGGCTCAGCCGCGGAACGGCCCGGAGACCTCGTAGGTCACGCCGCTGCCCACCCGGCCGGCGCCGGTCTGGGCGGAGAAGTAGAGCCGGTGCCCGTCCGGGGAGAACGCCGGCCCGGTGATCTGCGACCGGTGCCCGCCCTCGATCCGCAGGAACGGCGCGAGCGTGCCGTCGGGTGCGACGACGTTGATCTCCATGTCCTCGCTGTCGCCCGCGACGTAGAGGTCTCCGCCGGTGCCGGCGGTGATGTTCTCCACGCCGTCCCTGGGGGCGTCCGCGTCGCAGACCACCTCCAGCAGGCCGCGCTCGGCGTCGTAGGCCCACACCCGGCGGTCGCCCCTGGTGGTGAAGTGGCACACGCCCGCCGCATAGTGGCAGCCGGTGCCGCCGTCGAAGTGCCTCGCCGCCGGGACCTGGTACCGGGCCGCCTTCAGCACGGCAGCCGGGCTCGGCACCGGCTGCCAGGTCACCGGGCCGGGCCCGGTCGGAGCCGACCCGTCGGGGCCGCACAGCACCTCCAGCCTGCCCTCGGTCAGGTCGCCCCACTCGATCGGGATGAACCGGTAGAAACACCCGTCCGGTTCGTCCTCGGTGAGGTAGACGACCTCCCGGTCGGGGTCGCACGCGGCCGACTCGTGCCGGAACCTGCCCAGCGCCAGCCGGGGCATCGCGGCACGCACGCCGTACGGGTCGCACTCGAAGACGCAGCCGCGCATCGCCTCCTCGCAGGACAGCCAGGTGCGCCACGGGGTCGCGCCGCCCGCCCGGTTGAGGTTCGTGCCGGACAGGATCCGGTACGCGTCGCGGACCGCGCCGTCCGGGCCGAACCTGATCGCCGACGCGCCGCCGAGGAACGGCACCCGGCAGTTGGACACGTAGATCCAGCCGTCGCCGTCCGGGAAGCAGGCGCCGCCCTCCGGGGCCGCGTGCCAGGTGAGGCCGCCGACCTTGTGCCCGCTCCGGGCGACCACCCGGCCGGTGAACCCTGCGGGCAGCGAAATGCCGTTGGCATCCGGCGGACCGAGCGGCCCATAGGGACCTCCGCGCCCCCCATGACCGTGCCCACCACGCCCTTCGCGGCTGCCGCGGCCACCATGCGCCTCGTGGCTGTCGCGGCCACCATGCGTTTCATGGCTGTGCGTTTGGGTGTGGTGGCCACCGCCGTGCCCCTCGGGGCCGTCTTCTCCGCCGCCGAGGCCGGGCAGCCTGCCGCCGTACCCGCCGCGGGGCGCGGGCCCGGCCGGGCCGCCGCCCACGACCGCGAGCGCCGCCCCCTGCCAGAGCGCACCGGCGAGCGAGACCCCGGCGGCGAGGCCGCCTGAACCGAAGAACGTACGGCGCAGCATGAGGATCAGCCTCCGCATGTCTGATAGATGCCGGATGTTCGAGGACGCGTGCGTCAGGTCCACGCTACGCGCGCTTGCCAAGCCGCCCGGCTCGATTGCACCCCGCCCGTGTGAACGGACAGGTATGCGCATGGTCCGGCACCGGTAACTTTGCGGAAACCGTGGCCGTCCCACGGTTCTCGAAGGCGGTTCACCGGGCCGTCCGAGTCTCCCGAGGACATTCGGTGTGGGCCACAAACCACCCGCCCGCTGCACGACCAGGCACTCTCGACTGCACACGGCCCCACTGATCCCCATACTCACCCTGCCCACCGAAGTGTCCGGAACCACCGAGGCGACGCACGCAACCCCCCGCCGCGCCCACCGGGGCGCCCCACGCAACTCCCCCGTATCCACCAGCACGGCGCACGCGATCCGCCCCCTATCCACCGAGGCGGCCCCCAATTCCCCCTGTGTCGGTGGCCCCGCTCCGCAGGAGGCCCGCCATGGGCGGGCTTGCGCCCCGACCCGGGACCGACGCTCGCCCCCGTGCGTTCGGGGCGCCCCGGAGCACGAGAGGCCGGGCGGTGGTTGCCCGGCCTCTCGACATGGCCTAGCGCTGTGCCTGGACCATCCAGTGCTGCTTCTCCAGGTCCTGGGTGGCCTTGATCAGCAGATCCTGGGTGACGGGGTCGGGCTTCTCCGTGGCGTTCACGCGCTCCCTCATCCGCTTGATGATGGATTCGAGGATGTCGGTGAGCACCACCACGACCTTTCCGTCCTGGAGCCAGCCGCTTTCCAACTGCGGCACGTGGCTGGAGTTGGCGATCGTGGACGCGCGGCCGTCGGGGTTGACGCCGAGGGCGACCGCGCGCTCCGCCATCTCGTCCATATGCGTGCGGGCGAGGGCGACGATCTCGTCCAGTTGCAGGTGCAGCGAACGGAAATGATGCCCGATCAGGTTCCAGTGTGCCTGCTTCGCCAGGAGTGACAGATCGATCAGATCGACCAACGCCCCCTGGAGTGCCTCGCCGACGATCTTCCTGTCATCGGGTGCCAGCGAGCTGGTGATGGCGGCCATGATGCCTACCTCCCTCTGCTTGGGACATCGAGCCTCGGACCCGGCGCTCCCTACCCCTCATCGGGCATGGTATTCACCTTCATTGACACTGTCATAGTTACAGTGTCAGTATCGAGGTATGAGCGAGACCTGGACCATCCGCGAGCTGGCCGCGCAGGCGTCCGGCGTGCTGCGGGCCGGGGCCGCGAGCGGTGGGCCGTCCGACGGACCGGCCAGCGGCCGGGTGCGCGAGGTGCCCACCGAGCGGCTCATCCGCTGGTACACGACGATCGGCCTGGTCGACCCGCCGCTCACCCGCCGTGGCCGCATCGCCCTGTACGGCCGCCGCCACCTGCTGCAACTCGTCGCCGTCAAGCGCCTCCAGGCCGCCGGCCACTCCATCGCCGACATCCAGGCGGCCCTCACCGGCGCCACCGACACCCAACTCGAATCCGCCGCCCGCCTCCCCTCCGCCCGCCCCCACCCCCGCGCCCCCGAGCCCGCCTCCCCCGGCCATCCCAACGGAGCCGGGGGAGACGCTCCAACCGGCCGTGAGAGGTTCTGGACCGCGGCGCCACGGGATCCAGCGGCCACCTCCCCCATGCCACCCGCGGCCTTCACGGACTCCGCAGTCCCGCCCGCGATCCCCGCCGCCGCGGTGAACGGGCCGCTCTCCCCCGCTCTCGTGCAGGGGGTGCGGCTGGCTCCCGGGGTGACGGTGCTGCTGGAGGGGGCGTCCCGGACGGCGTCGCCCGAAGACCTCGCCGCGATCGTCACGGCGGCCGGCCCGCTGCTCGCCGTACTCCGCGGGCGCGGCCTGCTCGCCCCCGCCCACCTCGACGGCACCACCCCGCACCCCACCCACCTAGACGGCACCACCCCGCGAAGCGGCCCCCTCCCCGCCCTCGGGACAGACATCAACCACGAAACCGACCGGTCGTCCTCACAAGGAGGCACCTCATGACTGTTCCCGTCATCCCGCTCAAGGCGGACGAGTGCGTCCCGCTGCCGGACGCGGGCCTCGGGGCGCTCGCCACCGAGCGGGGCAACCTGCCGCTGGAGAGCGTGGACGTCAGCGCCCGCGTCGCCGGTCTGATCGCCGGCGTCGAGGTGGTGCAGGGCTTCCGCAACCCGTGTGACGTGCCGCTGGAGGCGACGTACGTCTTCCCGCTGCCCGACCGGGCCGCGGTGACCAGGTTCCTGATGGAGGCAGACGACCGGGTGGTCGAGGGCGTGCTGAAGGAACGCGGCCAGGCCAGGGCCGACTACGACGCGGCGGTCGCGGCCGGCAAGCGGGCCGCCATCGCCGAGGAGGACCGGCCGGACGTGTTCACCATCCGGGTGGGCAACATCCTGCCGGGCGAGAAGGTCCGGATACGGCTCACGCTGAGCCAGCCGCTGCCGTACGAGGACGGCGCGGCCACCTTCCGCTTCCCGCTCGTCGTCGCCCCGCGCTACATCCCGGGCCTGCCGATCGACGGCGACCAGGCCGGGCGGGGCACCGCGCCGGACACCGACGCCGTCCCGGACGCCTCGCGGATCACCCCGCCGGTACTGCTGCCCGGCTTCCCCGACCCGGTACGGCTGTCGCTCGCCGTGGACGTCGAACCGGCCGGGCTCGACCTGCGCGAGATGCGGTCCAGCCTGCACGTCGTCACCGCCGAGGGCACGTCGGTCCGGCTCCAGCCGGGCGAGCGCCTGGACCGCGACTTCATCCTGCGGCTGGCGTTCGACGCCTCGACCTCGCTGGTCCTCGCGCCCGATCCGGACGCCGCCGGGACCGGCACGTTCGCGCTGACCGTGGTGCCGCCGGCGGAGGAGCCGGCCCGGGTGCCGCGCGACGTGGTGCTGCTGCTCGACCGTTCGGGGAGCATGGGCGGCTGGAAGATGGTCGCGGCCCGGCGGGCGGCGGCCAGGATCGTCGACACGCTCACCACCGCCGACCGGTTCGCGGTGCTGTCCTTCGACCATGTGGTGGAACGGCCGGAGCGGCTGCCGGAGGGCCTGTGCGAGGCCACCGACCGCAACCGGTACCGCGCCGTGGAGCACCTGTCCCGGCTGGAGGCGCGCGGCGGCACCGAGCTGCTGGCCCCGCTGCAGCAGGGGCTCGCGCTGCTCGGCGACTCCGCCAGGGAGCGGGTCCTGGTGCTCGTCACCGACGGGCAGGTGGGCAACGAGGACCAGATCCTGGAACGGGCGGGCGCCGGGCTGTCCGGCGTGCGCGTGCACACGGTCGGCATCGACCGCGCGGTGAACGCCGGCTTCCTCGGCCGTCTCGCCGGGCTCGGCGCGGGCCGGTGCGAGCTGGTGGAGTCGGAGGACCGGCTGGACGAGGCGATGGAGCACATCCACCGCCGGATCGGCGCGCCCCTGGTCACCGACCTGTCGCTCAAGGCCGAGGGCGTCGACCTGCTCCCGGACACGATCACCCATCTCGGCTCCCTCTTCTCCGGCGTCCCGCTCACCGTCTCCGGGCGCTACCACGCCCCTCCCGCCGAGGAGCCCGCGCCGCGGGACGACGCCCCGGCCGGGACGGCGGCGGGGGTGACGGAGTCCGGCCCCGGCACGAGCCGGGCACCCGAGGCCGTCCCCGATCTCGGGCGGGCGTCCGGGGCCGTCCCCGATCTCGGGCAGGCGTCCGGGGCCGTCCCCGATCTCGGGCAGGCGTCCGGGGCCGTCCCCGATCTCGGGCGGGCGTCCGGGGCGGCGGTCACGGTGCGGGGGCTGGCCGGTGGGGGGCGGCCGTGGGAGCGCCGGGTGGCCGGGGTGGCGTCCGGCAATCCGGCGATCCGCGCGATCTGGGCCCGTGCCCACCTGCGCGCCCTCGAAGACCGTTACGCGACCGGCGACCACGCGCTGGAACAGGCCATCGTCGACGTGTCCCTCCGGTACGGCGTGCTGTGCCGTTTCACCGCCTTCGTGGCGATCGACAGCCGCGTCGTCGCCGAGGGCGGCTCCAAGCACCACGTGATCCAGCCGGTCGAGCCGCCCAGCGGGTGGGACATGCCCGTCGCCGCGCCGATGGCCCTCAACGCCATGACCGCCGCCTCCTTCCACGGCACGCCCGCCGGCTTCGCGGCCCCCGCCGGCTTCGCGCCCTCCGCCGGGGAGCCGGCACCGGAGAGCGCGCCGCTCGGCTCGGCGGGCGCACTCGACGCCGGTTCCCCCGGGATGCCCGGTTCCGGCGGGATCCCCGGCGCGCCCGGCACGGGCCGGACCCGCTCGAGGCCCTCGCGCGGCCCGTTGTTCGCGCGGCGGCCCGGCACTCCGGGCGCGTCCGCACCGCGACCGGCGGTCCGGCACTCGCTGGACACCGTGCGCCCGCAACTGGCCGAGGAACTCGCCCGGCTGCGCGCCGCCGAGTCCCTGCCGGTCACGGACCGCCCGGCCCTGCTGGCCGACCTGGGCAGCCGCCTCGCCGCCCTGGCCGCCCACCTCGGTGACCAGCCCGAACTGGCGGCCCTCGCCGGCGACCTGGAAGCGGCCGAACGCCCCGGCACCGACCTGGACGCTCTGTGGCACAGGACGGTGAACCTCCTCACCATCCTCACCACCGGCCACCCGGCCCCCGGCGTCTCCGGGACTGGTCCGGGAAGCGGGGACGCGGGGACCGGCTCCGGCACTCCCGGGGACCGCGCCCGCCGTCCCTTCTGGAAGCGCTCCTGAGGAGCGGTCGTCAGGCCGGTGGAGGGCCCGGCGTGTCGCGGAGCCGCTGGTCAGGGCTCCGGGCGCGCCGCCCATCGCGCCCGGAGCCCTGGGACACGTGACAATGACCATACCGAGTATGCATACGCTGTATCCATGTCCATCAGGCATGGGCTCCTGACGCTGCTGAGCCAGGGGGCCAAATACGGTTACCAGTTGCGGGCCGAGTTCGAGACCTCCACGGGGGCGACCTGGCCGCTGAACATCGGGCAGGTCTACACGACGCTCTCCCGGATGGAACGCGACGGCCTCGTGACGCCGGGCGAGGCCGACGACCAGGGCCGCGTGATCTACGCGATCACCGACGCGGGCCGGGCCGACCTCGCCCGATGGTTCGCCACGCCGGTCGTGCAGGCCGACCGGCCGCGTGACGAGCTTGCCATCAAGCTGGCGATGGCGGTGACCGCGCCCGGCGTGGACGTCGCCGCCCTGGTACGGACCCAGCGCACCGCGACCATGCGGATGTCGCAGAAGCTCACCCGGGCCAAGGGCGCCGCCGAACCGGCCTCGGCGCACGCGCTGGTGCTCGATTCCATGATCTTCCAGGCCGAGGCGGAACAGCGCTGGCTGGACCACTGCGAGGCCGTCCTCCAAGGGGGCGACCCATAGGTCGGGGGTGTGGCCTCGGCGGGTTCGTCATGGGCGGTGCCAGCGGTGCAGCTTGTCGGGGTTCAGGACGATCCATACAGCGGTGACCTCGGTTCTGGCGACGCTCACGCTGACGACGGCCACGGCTTGGCCCGCCTGGCGCAGGACCAGCCCGGTGCGGCCGTTGACGGACTCGACGGTCACGTGGGTGCCGGGCGGGCCGATCAGCAGGGCGGTGACGAAGCGGGCGACCGCGTCCGCGCCGTAGGTCGGGCGCACCGAGGCGCGCAGTTTGCCGCCACCGTCGCTCACGACCAGCGCGTCGGTGGCCAGGACCGCCTTCAGCGCCGCCACGTCTCCCGTGTCGCAGGCCGCCGCGAACCGGCGCGCGACACGATCATGCCTGTCGAGCATCGCCTTCCCCCGGCGTGTCCAGCCGCGGGCCGCCGCCGACGGCGTTGAGCAGGTTCGCGGCCAGCGCCAGGTGCAGCATCTCCTCCACGAAGACGCCGCCCACCACGTCTGCGGCCTCCGGGTTCCGCTCGGGATCGAGGGAGTACAGGGCGCACAGGTACGGCGGCAGGGTCGCGTGTTCCAGCTCGATCGCCCACTGCAGGTGCTCCCGGAGGCTGTCGAGCGTGCCGATCCGGGGCGGCGAGCCGGGAACGGCGGGCGCCTGCGGCTCTACGTGTCTCATTCGGTGTATCGCCTTGTCGAAGGGTGTTTCACTTCTCGCCGGTTTCACGCGCCGTGACCGTCGGGCCGGGAGTCGTCCTCCAGCGCCTGGACGGCGCCGAGCAGGCCGCGCAGGCCGATCTCCGCCCGCTCGGCGTCCACCGGATCGAACAGCCAGTCGGTGATCGGCTTGGCGAGGACCTCCTCCGGGTGGCTGGCCTCGACCAGGGCCACTTCCGCCTCGGCCTCGATCTCGAGCTCGTACGGAAAACCGTGCTCGCCGCTCGGGACGCTCAACTTTCCTCCGTGCGTGGCTTGGGTGGATGCGATGGATCTCCGCGCGAGGCGGGTTACTTCGCGGCGTTCCCGGCGAGCCAGTCGCGGTACCGGATCTGTCCGGACGTCGCGCCGTCACCCGGCACCAGCGACCGCTCGGTCACCTCGCTGCCGAAGTAGTGCGCGTGCGGGTCGGTGACCACCACGCGCCGATCGCCCCAGGCGGCCAGCGCCTCACGGAAGAACTCGTCCATCCGAAACCGCTCGGGGCCGGCGACCTCGGTCCGGCCGTTCAGCGGCTCCCCCACCGCGACCCTGCCGACCGCCTGGGCGACGTCGTCACCCGCGATGGGCTGGAAGAGCACGGGCGCGATCCGCACCTTGTCGCCCTCCGTGGACTCGTCGGCGATGCCCCGGACGAACTCGAAGAACTGGGTCGCGTGCACCAGCGAGAACGGAATCGACGAGTCCTCGATCAGCTTCTCCTGAGCGATCTTCGCGCGGAAGTAGCCGTTCTCGGGCAGCCGTTCCGTTCCCACCACCGACACCGCGACGTGGTGCCCCACACCGGCCGCCGCCTCGGCGGCGAGCAGATTGCGGGTGGAGGTCTGGAAGAAGTCCATCACCGCGGCGGCCTCGAAGGACGGCGAGTTCGACACGTCGATCACCACCGACGCGCCCGCCAGCACCTCGGCCAGCCCCTCCCCGGTGAGGGTGTTCACCCCGGTACTCGGCGCCGCCGCCACCGCCTCGTGACCGTGCTCCCCCAGCCTGGCCAGCAGCTTCGATCCGATCAGCCCGGTCCCGCCGATAACCACGATCTTCATGACGTACCTTCCTGGTTCCCCGGTGCACCTGTCGGCAGCCGGTCGCCAGCTATGACCGGACACCCCCGGGGCTTGTGACAGCCGCGGCGGAATTCTTTTCACGAAGCCGTCGGCGACGATCGGCGCGTCGAGGTGGGCGGGGGCCGTGACGGCGGGGTTGTCACAAATCACGCCGCTGCCCGGTCGTCTTCCCGGAACTGCTTTGCCGGCGCGACCCAAGGAGCACCATGCACTCGCCAGAGAGACGGATCGCCACGTCGGTCCTGGTCATCGGCGCCGGGGGATCGGGGCTGCGGGCCGCGATCGAACTCGCCGAACGCGGGGTCGACGTCCTCGCGGTGGGCAAGCGGCCTAAGACGGACGCGCACACATCGCTCGCGGCGGGCGGCATCAACGCGGCGCTCGCCACGATGGACCCCGAGGACACCTGGCAGCAGCACGCGCGCTTCTTCGGCGCCCACACCTACCGGCGCACCGCCTACGCCGGGGACTACACCGGCCTGGAGATCCAGCGCACCCTGGTCGGCCGGGCGACGATCGAGACCGCCCTCGAACGTCGCGAGACCCGCGGCTGCCCCAACCGTTCCGACTACCCCGAGCTCGACACCGAACTGCGGGTCAACCTCGTGTGGTCCGGTCCCGGACAGGTGGAGAGGCAGGCCATCCCGCCGATTCCCGCCGAGATCGCGACCCTCATGCGGGAGGTCTCGACCGACGGCAAACTCGTCGAATAGCAGGCGACTTCCGGGACGCCGCACGTGGCGTCCCGGGAAACCGCGGGTCAGGCCGTCTTCGTCGCCGGCGCGGCCGGGCATGTGGCATATGAAAGGGTACGGGGGCCCGACGTGGTCATGCACCGCAGCGGGACGGCCCAGAGGGAGCGATGACAGTGGCGGATACCGAGCCGGGCGGCCCGGCAGACCTCGAAGAGGCCGTGGCGGTCTTCTCCAGCGTGCGGCCACGCCTGTTCGGGATCGCCTACCGGATGCTGGCCAGCGTCACCGAAGCCGAGGACCTGGTGCAGGAGATGTGGCTGCGCTGGCAGAACTACGACCGTGCCACGGTGGACAACCCGGCCGCGTTCCTGGCGACGGCGACGACGCGGCTGGCCATCAACGCCGCCCAGTCCGCGCGCGTCCGCCGCGAGACCTACATCGGCCCGTGGCTGCCCGAACCGGTGGACACCAGCGCGGATCCGCACCTCGGCGCCGAACGCGGCGAGGCGCTGGAACTCGCCGTCCTGCTGCTCCTGGAGCGGCTCTCGCCCACCGAGCGCGCGGCTTACGTGCTGCGGGAGGCGTTCGACTACCCCTACGCGCAGATCGCCGAGATCGTCCAGCTGAACGAGGCGGCGGTACGCCAGGTGGTGAGCAGGGCCCGCAAGCGCGTGCTCGTCGAGCGCCGTACCCCCGTGAGCAGAACCGAGCAGCGCAGGCTGCTGACGGCCTTCGTCACCGCCGCCAGGGCCGGCGACCTGACCGCGCTGGAAGAGCTCTTCGCCGCGGACGTGACCAGTTACTCCGACGGCGGCGGCGCCGTACGCGCCTCGCGCATCCCCGTGGTGGGCGCGTCGCGGGTGGCGAAGTACGTCCGGGCGTTCGCCGGGCACTTCTGGGCCGGAGTGGACGTGTCGTGGGCGGACACGAACGGTCAGACCTCCGCGTTACTGAGCCGTGACGGCCAGGTGTTCACGGTCCTCACGGTCATCGTCTCGGAGCAGGGCATCGACCAGGTGCTGTGGATGATGAACCCGGCCAAGATCACCGCGGTGCCGGCCGTGGCCTGACCGCCGACGGCGTGCTCCCGCGTGCCCCGTTGGCCGCGATCGTGACGGCGGCCAGCAGGACGCAGCCGGTGGTGATCGCCGCGACCACGGCCGCCAGGCCGAGCCACGGCGCCACCAGCGGCAGCGCCAGCACGGCGGCGACGCAGCCGAGGACCGCGGCGGGATACATGACGCGTTCCGCGACGACGAGCGCGTGTACCGCCCAGAGCAGGGCGAGACACGAGGCGACCGGGACGGCGACGGCGTAACCGAGCGCGAGCGGTGACGCCGCGACCCCGTGCCCGGTCTGCTCCACCGCCACCTCCAGCCCGGCGCCGAGGGCGGCCAGGGCCGCGAAGAAGCCATAGTGACCGTATCCCCACAGGTAGGACCGGTGACGGCGGTCACTGAGCCCGTCACCGGCCTGCACGAGGAAGTACAGCCACCACAGGGCGAACAGCAGGACCAGGCCGGAGGCGGCGACGACGATGAGGGGGCCGCCGACCTCCCCCGCGTCGAGCGCTCCTTCGACTCCCCTGCTCGCGGCGAGGACGCTCTCACCGAGCAGAATGATCGTGAACAGGCCGTAGCGCTCGGCGATGTGGTGCGGGTGCCAGGTGGTGGCCCTGGCGCGTTCCGCCCACCGTGGCACCGCGAGCTCCAGGACGACCAGGCAGACGAAGGACGCGAACGCGGACCACGCGGGCAGGACGCCGGTCTCCGTGAGCAGGAAGCGAAGCAGCCACGCGAGCTGCGCCAGGCCGATGCCCGCGGCGTAGCGCCGGGCGGTGCGCCGGCTCGCCGGGTCCTCAAGACCGGCTCGCAGCCACTGGGTGACGAGTGCCGTCCGCATGATGAGGTACCCCAGCGTGACGACGCCGAAGTCGGCGTGACCGGCCGCGGCCGGCACACCCGCCGCGAGCACCAGCACGCCGGCCATCTGCACCATGGTCAGCAGCCGGTAGGCGACGTCGTCGGTGTCGTAGGACGAGGCGAACCAGGTGAAGTTCATCCACGCCCACCAGATCGCGAAGAACACCTGGAGGAACGGGACCAGCCCGGCGAGGCCATGACCGGCGGCGATGTCGTGCGCGAGCTGGGCGGTGACCGCGGCGACCGCGATCACGAAGGTGAGGTCGAACAGGAGTTCGAGCTGACTGGAGACGCGGTGCGGCTCGTCGAGGGGACGGGCGCTCATCCGGACTCGGATCCGGTACTTGGTGCTGGCTGGCGGCAAGGTCTCGCTCCTGTCGGTCCGTGAATCCCTCCCGTCAGACCGGACAGCCTCCCGATCTGTGACAGCGGGGCCGCCGGGACACGCATCCCGGGCGCCCGCCGACAGGACGCGCGAGCTGAGCCTCACATGAGCTGCGCACGGCGGTCACCGGACTGCGCGCGGAGCTGGCGGAAGCCTGCCTGCATCCCCAGGTGAGCCGGGCGGACGACCACGCCGAACTGGCGCTCGCCCACACCGGAAGCCTGCACGCCGAGGAAGCCGAGACAGGCGGCGCGACCTTCGTGTTGCAGGTCAGCGGCGGCCGCGGCGGGCTGTGCCGAAGATGGATCTGGTGATCTCTCTGCCGAGGGCGGATGCCGCCGAGCGGGTCAGGGAGCGGAACTCCTTCGACTCCATCACGCTCTCCAGCACGGACTGTTTCCGCTCGGGCGCCCGTTCCTTCTCCGGCTCGGGTGGAGGTCCGGGAGGGGGCTGGCGCGCGGCCAGCTTCGCGGACAGGATCTCGTAGGCCGACTCGCGGTCGATCGCCGTGCCGTACCTCCGCTGGAGGGGCGAGGCGGCGATGGTCGCCTGGATCACGTCCGGGCCTGCGGGGGCCATGAGTGTCTGGGGGGCGCGCAGGCGCGTCCAGGCCACGGGGGTGGGCGTGCCCCTTTCGGACAGGACCGTGACGACGGCCTCGCCGATGCCGAGTTCGGTGAGCAGCCGCTCCAGGTCGTAGGAGGACGTGGGGAAGGTCGACACGGTCGCCTTGAGCGCCTTGGCGTCCTGGGGGGTGAAGGCGCGCAGGGCGTGCTGGACCCGCGCGCCGAGCTGCGCCAGCACGTCGGCGGGGACGTCCTCCGGCGTCTGGGTGACGAAGAACACGCCCACGCCCTTCGACCGGATCAGCCGGACGGTCTGGGCGATCGACTGCAGGAACGCCTTGGAGGCCCCGTCGAACAGCAGGTGCGCCTCGTCGAAGAAGAACACCAGCTTCGGCCGGTCGGGGTCGCCCACCTCGGGAAGCTCGTGGAACAGGTCGGCGAGCAGCCACATCAGGAAGGTGGAGAAGAGCTGCGGCCGGTCCTGCACGGCGGGCAGTTCGAGTACGGAGATCACTCCGCGGCCGTCCTGCGTCACCCGGAGCAGGTCGCGTACGTCGAACTCCGGCTCGCCGAAGAACGCCTCGGCTCCCTGCGCCTCGAAGTTGGTCAGCGCGCGCAGGATGACGCCCGCCGTCGCCGTCGACAGCCCGCCGATCCCGTCCAGCGCCTCCGGGGTGGCGGTCAGGTACCGGATGACCGCGATCAGGTCCTTGAGGTCCAGCAGCGGCATTCCGTTCCGGTCGGCGAAATAGAAGATCAGCCCGAGCGACGACTCCTGCGTCTCGTTGAGTCCGAGGACCTTGGCGAGCAGGGTCGGCCCGAACGCGGTCATGGTGGCACGGATCGGCACGCCATCCCCCAGACCGCCCAGGGAGAGAAACTCCACCGCACAGGCCGCGGGACGCCACATCTGCCCCACCTCGGCGGCACGCGAGGTGACCCGCTCGGAGGCCGTGCCCGGTGAGGCCAGCCCGGACAGGTCGCCCTTGATGTCGGCGAGGAAGACCGGCACGCCCTGGGCCGCGAGCTGCTCCGCCGCGAGCTGGAGCGTCTTGGTCTTCCCCGTTCCGGTGGCTCCGGCCACCAGTCCGTGCCGGTTCAGCATGCTCAGGGGGATCCGGATCCGCTCCGAGGCGTCGGCCGTGCCGTCCGCACGCACCAGGGCCCCGAGTTCCAGCGCCGGTCCCTGGAAGTCGTACCCCTTCATCAGACCCCCCGATCGCTCGCCGCGCCCACGACGCCGTGCCCGGTCAGTGCCTTCGGCAGGGCGCGAGACGCCCCCGCTCGTCCCTCACTGAGTTACTACCTGCCCCGGGCGGATCCGCCGAACAGTCCCGCACCATGTCGTTACCCATCCCTGATGAGGATGGGAAAGGGCGTCAGCCCGCTGGCCCCGGGGCACTCCCGGCGACTGTTACGGAGCCGGACGGCATTCAAGCGATATACGTGACACGGCGCCGGTGAATGGCCGGCAGCGGTAACGTACCGACTGATCACTCGAATCCACTCCACGGAACGGCACGACCTCGGGTCAGGTCTTCCGGTTTTCGCCGGCCATTGCCAGAGAGGACAGGGGTAGTAAAGGTGAAATGCGCCGAGAGAAGCCGCAGAGTTGTCATTGTCGGAGCGGGGCTGGGGGGTACCGCGACCGCCATCCGCCTTCTTCGGTTCGCCAGGGAGCCCGTCCAGGTCGTGTTGGTCGAGCGGCGTCCTGACTACCGGGGCGCCGGGGTGGCCTACCACCGGGCGGGGAACCACTGGCACCACGTGTTCAACATCCAGGCGGGCCGCATGTCGGTGTTCCGCGAGGACGTCGACGACTTCGTGCTGTGGGCCAACCACGAGGCCGACCGGTCCGACTGGCCCGTGGAGTGGCGGAACTTCACCTTCACCGAGTCCGCGCCCGCTCCCCGCCGGATCTACCCCGACTATCTCGCCAGCCGCCTCGCCGAGGCCGCTCGCGAAGCGTCGGAGGGCGTGACCCTGGTCGAAGCCGGCGGCGAAGTGGTCGATCTGGAAGTCCTCGGCGACCACGTGCACGTCGTCGTCGACGATTACTCCTCGCCGGCCGGTGACGGCGGGGGCCGGACGGTACTCGAAGCCGACCACGTCGTTCTCGCGACCGGGCTGGAGACGAAACAGCCGGCTTTCGCGGCCGAGGTGATGAACCATCCCTCGTTCATCCGTCAGCCGTATTCGGAAATGGGGATCGAGCGTTTTCTCGGCCTTCGGCGGGATGCCGTCGTGGCGATCGTCGGCACGCTGCTCAGCGCGTACGATTCGGCGGCGCTTCTGCTGCGCCGTGGCCACACGGGGAAGATTCACATGATCTCGCGTTCCGGCCTGACGCCCCGGACCTATCCCGCGGACCACCGGCACCGCGTCCTCAGCCTGCCGCCCCCTCGGCTGCACGGCGACGTCTACGAGGGGCGGGAGGATCTCGTCCGGCGGTTCAGGGACGAGTGGGAGCGGGCCTGTGCCACCGTCGCCCGCGAGTTCCCCGACGTGTCCCCGGCCGTGATCACTGAACGGGTCGCCAAGTCGTGGGAGCCCTATCTGCCCGAGATCCTGGAGCGCGTCCCCTCCTCCGATCTCCGCGCGATCCTCGACGGCTACGGGAGCCTGCTGGCCACCCTGCGGGTGGGCGCCGTGGCCTACACGACCGAGATAGTCGACGCGGCGATGGCCGACGGCGGGCAAGTCGTCCTCACCTCCGGGAGGGTCGAGGAGATCCGCGGCACCGACGCGGGCACGCTGGTCGTGTCCGTCGCGGGGCAGGCTTCGACGCGGACCGTCGAGGCCGATCTCGTGATCTCGAACTTCGGGCGGGAGTCCGACTACGAGCGCGTCGACTCGGTCCTGTGGGCGAACCTGCTGCGGAAGGAGATCGCCCTGCCGCACCGGCGTACCGGGCGGGGCGTCGAGGTGGACGGCCGCGGCAACCTCGTCGGGCCCGCGGGCGGCCCGTCCGGCCCGATCTCCGTGGTGGGCGGTCCGCGCGAGGGTGACGAGATCGTGCGATACGGGCGAACGGGGGCGTTCGCCTTCAACCTCGCCGCGATCAAGAACCATTCGGTGGAGGTCGCGGCCACCGTGCTGCACCGCCTGGAGTCCTGTTACGACGAGCAGGCCGGCGAGGTCGCCGCGAGGCTGACCGGGACCCCGGACCGGGAGGCGAACGAAGCGGCCCAGCGCTCGATCATGCTCGACGTGCGGCGGATGGCCGCCCGGCGGCGCGCCGACCGTCAAGCCCTGATGGCCCGCCTCGAAGAGAGCATTCAGGTGATGCGGAACATCTCACCGAGCGGTGGCATTTCTGTAACGGATCGCAAGTTGCGGTTCGCCATTAACGCCGCGGCCACCGTCAGGCTCAACGATTTGTCGGTGACACCGCGGGACCTCCGGTCCATTCTCGGACTGGCGGATTCGACGGATTCGAGTAACTGAAGCGGCTCACGGGGGCGACGGCCGGCGCGATTCCGCGAACGATCCTGACAACTCCTTTTACCCTCCGCGGGAAAACTCCGCCGGGCAGCAGTCGAGAAGATGCGCGACCGGCCGGACTGCTGCGAGCCTCAAGTCATGACCCCATCGGATGCAGTGGATCGCGGGCCACGTCGCGGCACTCGTACCACCGGCCACCCGGGCGACGTCCCGGGGACGGCTTCGCGCGGGCGCCCTTCCCCGGTACGGACACGGCGGCTTGACAGAAACGGATCGCCATGAAGCCGCCCAGTACTCTCGACGTCCATGAACCGTCCCGGAACCAGTGGGCGATTCCCCGCGAAATTCCCGGGGTTCTGCTCGCCGGTTCGCCTGCCGCGAGTGTCCGTGGCGCCTGCAATCACAGCGGGAAACCCGTCGCCGGTTCCATCCTGGTGGTCGAAAGACTCGGTCCCGAACTCTACGACGCCATCCTCGCCTCTTCCGCCGTCATCTGCTCCCGTGGCGGCCGGACCGGTCATATGCAGTCCCTGTGCCGCACCCGGGGAATTCCGGTCCTGCGGGTTTCCCCGTCTGATCTCGCCGACCTCACCGGTCACGCCGGTCACGTCACGATCCGGACCGATCGCCAGTCGGTCGTGCTCGGCGACGCCGAGTCCGCCAGGCGTTCCCCGGAGTCCCCGGCCGTCACCCCCGGCGATCTCGGCTCGGTGTGCGTGGTCATCGCCGGCGTGGCGGACATCCGGTCGATGAACACGTTCACCCCCCGGGTCGAGCAGGTGGACTCCTACTTCATCCGCGAGGAGTTCGTCTGCCTCTCGGCGGGGTTGAGCCCCCTCGACTCGCTCAGGGCGGGAGCGGGCGAGGCCGCGCGTTACGGCAGGGCCGTCGCGGCGGAGCTGTGCTCGCTCGCCGGGGAGCTCCTTCCCGGCCAGCGACTCGTCATGAGGATGCTCGACCTGCGGTCGGACGACGCGGCCCAGATCACGACCGGGGTCGAGGTCGACCACGAACCCAATCCGGAGCTCGGCCTGCACGGCGCGCGGGGGCTGCTGAAGGAGCACCACTACCCGCTGGCGTTCCAGGCCCTCCGTGCCCGTCTGCGGGAACGCCTGGGCCCCGAGTCGGCGCGGGTGAGCTTCGCGGTGCCGTTCGTCAACGACCGGGAGGAGTTCCTGCGGCTGCGGCTGCACCTCGACCTGCCCGAGGACATGCCTCTGTCGGTCTTCGTCGAGACTCCCGCCGCCGTTCACTCGGCGGCGGAGTTCTGTGCCGCCGGAGCGAGCGAACTGTTCGTCGGGACCAAGGATCTGACCCAGTTCTACCTCGCCGCGGACCGGGGCAACCACCTGGTCGCCCCCTCCTACCAGACCCGGCATCCCGCCGTCATGGCCGGCCTGCGCCAGGCGGTCGAGGCGGGCGGCGGCACCCCGGTGCACGTGTTCGCGCTGGGCTCCGACCTGGACCACTACGTGCGGCACCTGCCGACGCGCAGGTTCATGATGTGCACCGCCGAGCTGCAACGACTCGCCCGGGGGGTGAACCCGCGGTAGCGCGCGTGCGGGACGTCCCCCGGCCGCGGCCGGGGGAGGCGTGGTGCGCTAGGTTCGCATGCCGGGAGGGTGGAGACGCCCTCGCGGGACGGGATGCGGCGGGAGGCGGCGGGGTGGGAGCGCTGGGCGTGCGGTGGATCCACGGGTCGCCGTCGGCGAAGCACAACGCCGATCCGGACATCCAGGTGCACCACTATGACGAGCACACGGTGATCCTGCGGCAGAACAAGGCGATCGACTACGAGGCGCCGTTCATGTTCCTGCTGTTCGGGGAGACGCGGGCGGTGCTGGTGGACACCGGGGCGACCGCGTCCGCGGAGTGGTTCCCGCTGCGCCGGGTGGTGGACGAGGTGATCGGCCGGTGGCTCGCCGTACACCCCCGGGACGGGTACGGGCTGCTGGTGCTGCACACGCACGGGCACGGCGACCATGTGGCGGGCGACGGGCAGTTCGCCGGGCGGCCGGGCACCGAGGTGGTCGGCGCGGGGCGGGCGGAGGCGTGGGCGTACTTCGGATTCGACGCGGATCCCGGCCGGGTCGCGACCGTCGACCTGGGCGGGCGGGTGCTGGAGTGCTTCGCCGCGCCGGGGCACCACGAGGCGGCCGTCGTCTTCCACGACCCCGCCACCGGGCTGCTGCTCACCGGTGACACCGTCTACCCGGGCCGGCTGTACGTCGAGGACTGGGACGCCTTCCGCGCCACGATCGACCGGCTGATCGCCTTCGCCGGTACCCGGCCGGTCAGCCACGTCCTCGGCTGCCATATTGAGATGACGAGCGAGCCCGGCGTCGACTACCCGATCCGCACCACCTACCAGCCGGACGAGCCGCCGCTGGAGATGACGGTCGCGGACCTGCGGGCGATCCGGGCGGCGATCGACGAGATCGGCGACCGGCCCGGCCGGCATCCCTACCCGCGTTTCGTCATCTGCCGGTAGCGGGCCGCCCCGGCGTCCTCCGGGGCGGCGGGACGCATCCCGTGACCGCCTGGTGAAGCAGCGGGCCGCCCCGGCGTCCTCCGGGGCGGCCCTCCGGGTCACTCGTACGCTTCGACCTCGATGATCCGGCTGTAGTCGCCGCTGTTTGAGCCGAGGGTGAGGATGCGGATCGCGTCGGCGGTGACCGGGGTGAACCGGGAGCTCACCAGGCCGGCGACGTTGCCGCGCACCTGGGCGACGGTCTGCCACTGGCCGCCCGCCCGCACCTGGACGTCCCAGTCGCGCAGGCCGTACTTGGCGGCGGGGTAGCGCTCGGTGTCGAGGGTGTAGAGGTCCACCCGGGAGAGCTGGTGCGGGCCGTCGAGGGTGACGTCGAAGGTGTCCGGCCAGACCCGGGACGTGCCGTCGTTCCAGCCGTTGCCGCCGGCCCAGCCGTCGGAGGTGCTGTCGCCGTCGACGGCGCCGCAGGCCGGGTAGTTGCCGGACAGCACGGTGGAGGACGCGGTGGCGGGGCGGCGCAGCGCGAGGTTGCCGCCGTTCTCGATGTCGTCGAGGGCGACCACGCTCACCGGGACGGTCAGGTCCTCGCCGGCCACGTCGAGCTTCAGGCTGTAGTCGCCGGGGGTGGCCTGCTGCGGCGCGGTGAGCAGCAGCTTGGCTCCGAGCTCGTAGCCGGCCGGGAGGTAGCTGGACAGCATCGGCCGGGACGGCGTCAGCGGGCCGTCGAACTCGACCGTCATGTCGGAGTAGACGTCCTTCTTCGTCTGGTTGCGCATGCCGACCTGGACGGCCGCCGGGCACCCGGGGTCGCCGCCGGCGACGACCTGGATCCGCTCGGTGTCCGCGACGGGGACGACCTTCTGCTTCCCGTTCCCCCTGCCGTGCGCGGGGCCGATCTTCACGGCGGGTTCCGGCTGGTCGATCGGGCCGACCGCCTGCGCCGGGGTCCGTACGGCGGGGCCGGGGTCCTCGCCGCTCTGGGCCGTGGCCACCACGGGCCCGGCGACGGCCACCGCGGCGACCGCCGCGAGCGCGAGGGTGAGACGCCTGGACTTCATCGCTACGCTCCCGTGTTCAGGCCGGGGTGGCCGTCGAGGGTGGTGAAGGTGGCCTTGGTCTCCACGGGCGCCCCCGGGCGGTCGACGTAGGGGACGACGCGGAAGTCCGTGCGCCACTGCTGGGGGGTTACCTCGCAGGACACGTAGCCGCGGGTGTAGCTGGAGAACCGGATGTGCGGGTTGACGGCGTCGCGTCCGCCGGGCGGCAGGCCGGTGGCGGGGTTGCCGTTCCCGCCGCTGCTGATGGAGGTGCCGACGAGCTCGATGCCGATCGTGGCGGAGTCGGGGTCGTCGAAGTCCGCCTTGAGCTCGCCGGCGAGGTTGTAGTGGATGTCGCCGGTGAGCACGACCGGGTTGCGCACCTTGCGGTCCACGATCCCGGTGAAGATCCGGTCGCGGGCCGCCTTGTAGCCGTCCCACAGGTCCATGCTGAGCCGCTGCGGCGCGGCCGGGTCGAAGTCGAGCTGGGAGATGGCCACCTGCTGGGCCAGCACGTTCCACGTCGCGCGGGACCTGCCGAGCCCGTCGAGCAGCCACCGCTCCTGCTCGTCGCCGAGCATGGTGCGGGAGGGGTCGAGCCGTTCGTCGCAGCCGACCTGCTGCCCGTCGCCGCAGAGCTGGTCCGAGCGGTACTGCCGGCCGTCGAGCACGTTGAACTCCGCCAGGCCGCCGAAGCGGAACCTGCGGTAGAGCCGGGCCTCCGGCCCCTGGGGGCGCTGCGGCAGCCGCAGCGGCTGGTTCTCCCAGAAGGCCCGGTAGGCGTTCGCCCTGATCACCAGGAAGTCCTGCTCGGAGACGTTGCCGCCGGGGCCGACCTCGGCGGCGTAGTTGTCCAGCACCTCGTGGTCGTCCCAGGTGACGATCCACGGGGCCGCCTGGTGCGCGGCCTGCAGGTCCGGGTCGCTCTTGTAGAGGCCGTACTGGATGCGGTAGCGGTCCAGGGTGTCGCACTGGACGCGGAACTGGTCGGGCACGGGGGTCTTCCTGCGTCCGCCGTCGGCGAGGATGCCGTACTCGTAGAGGTAGTCGCCGAGGTGGAAGACGACGTCCGGGTTCTCCTCGGCGAGGTGCCGGTAGGCGGTGTAGAAGCCGTCGGGCCAGGAGGCGCACGAGGCGAAGGCCAGCTTCAACAGGCCGGTGTGCTCCGGCGCGGTCTTGGTGCGGCCCACCGGGCTGATCTCGCGGCCCGTCCTGAACCGGTAGAAGTACTCCCGGCCGGGCCGCAGCCCGCGCGCCTCGACGTGCACCGAGTGGCCGTACTCCGGCGTGGCCCACGTGCTGCCCTGCCGTACCCGCCGGGTGAACCGCTCGTCCTCGGCCACCTCCCAGTCCACCCGCTGACGGGCGTACGGCATGCCGCCGAGGGGTTCGAGCGGTTTGGCGGCGAGGCGGGTCCACAGCACGACGCTGTCGGTGAGCGGGTCGCCGGAGGCGACGCCGAGCTGGAACGGGTAGTCGGCCGATCTGGCCGCCGGGGCGCTCGGCGTCCACGGGTCGGCCAGCCGGGCGCCGAAGGCCAGCGTGAACGCGGCCCCGGTGACGCCGAGGAAGCCTCGGCGAGAACTGTCGGTGAGATGGCGGGACAGCCGCCGATCGTCGTCCATGGGTCTCCCAGAGAGGGGGGAGGACCGCTCGCGGCGGCGCCGCGGAACGGCCTCGACAGGGGGTGAACGGGAGTCGATCTGCTGCAGCCCACCATTCTTACCAAGCGAGGTGAGCACTTAACAAGGATCTTTGTTAAGTATGGCGGGTCAACTCCCGCCGACGCCGGGATGACCCGGCCACCGCCCCGGACCCGCCGGGACCTGACCCAGACACAGGTCCCGGAACGCCATCGAAAGCATCACATTGCGATATCTAACATCGGGGCTGTTATATCTCGGCCACCTCGACGTTGAGGTGGCGCTCGCGCAGCCGGTCGACGGCCGCCGCGGGCGCCCGCGAGTCCACCACGATCAGGTCGAAGACGTCCAGCGGCGCCACCCGGTGCAGCGCCACCCGGTCCAGCTTGGTGTTGTCGATGGCCAGGATCCGCCGGGTGGCCGAGTTGAGCATCGCCCGTTTCACCAGCACGATCTCCTGCTCCTGGTGGAACGCGTACCGGTCGGAGATCGCCGAGGTCGAGACGACCACCACGTCGGTGCTCATCGCCTCCACGGCGTCCACGCACGCCACCCCGAGGAACGAGTCGTGGGTCGGGTGGTACTCCCCGCCGAGGGCCATCAGCCGCACCCCGGGCACGCCCGTGAGCAGCTTGATGCCCTCCAGGAAGTTGGTCACCACCGTGAGCGGGGTCACCTCGCCGAGCTGCCGGGCGACCGCCAGCGCCGTGGTCGAGTCGTCCAGCATGACCGAGCCGCCCGGCTCGATCTGCCGCACGACGTGCCGGGCGATGGCCTCCTTCTCCTCCTGGTTCGCCGTCAGCCGGTAGACGATGTTGCTCTCGAAGACGCTGGACGCCTGGGCGCTGGCCCCGCCGCGGAACTTGCGGACCATGCCCTGCCGTTCCAGCTCGTCCAGGTCGCGGTGCACCGTCATCACGCTGACCCCGAACGTCTCGGCCAGCTCGGCCACCGAGGCCGAGCCCTGCCGCATGACGTGCTCGGCCATCGACTGCCTTCGGGAGGCGCCGCCGACGGCCGGCTGACGCGAATTCATCTGCCCCGCTCCATGAGTCCGCCGCGTTCCCGACCGGCGTGGCCGCACGCGTGTCCGGGCATCCTAGCGGCCCAGCGGGACGTTGAAGCGCCGCAGAGCCATGCCGGACGGGCCCGCCGTCAGCTCGGTCACCGTCGCGTGCTCGAACAGGGGCAGCCGTCTGCGGTAGTCCACCGGCGGGATGCCGAGCAGGCCGCACAGCGCCAGGCGCAGGATCGTGTTGTGCGCCACCACCAGGACCCGCCCGGCCGAGCCCAGCTCGGTGAGGCACTCGGTGACCCGGGCGATGGCCTTGACCGGGTCCTCGCCGCCGGGCAGGAAGGAGCCGACCGGGTCGGCCTCGAACGCGCGCACCACCTCGGGGTCGAGGTCGGAGCGCGGCCGGCCCTCCGCGACGCCGAAGTCCAGCTCGCGCAGCCGGGGGTCGGTGCGCAGCGGCACGCCCGCCGCCCGCGCCGCGCCCGTGGCCGTCTGCACCGCGCGGACCAGCGGCGAGGCCACCACGGCGGTCAGCTCCGCGGCGGCGGCCCAGTCGGCGAGCAGCCCCGCCTGGCGGTGCCCCTCCTCGTCCAGCTCGATGTCGCTCACGCCCGCGTAGAGCCCGCGCGCGCTCCAGTCGGTACGGCCGTGCCGGGAAAGGAAGATCGTCATCACGCTACCGCCTCAGCTGCCAGTTCAGGGGTGACATACTCGCGCTCCACCAGCGCCTCGACCAGGCGCGCGAAGCTCTTCTCGAACCGCTCGACGCGGTCGGGGCGCGGTTCGACGCGCGCGCCGCGCGGGATCATCAGCTCGGCCGTGCGGCTCAGGGGCTCCCCGGCGGCGCCCGCCGCGGCGAGCACGGCCATCCCGACGGCGGCCTCCGGGTGGCGCGGGATCTCCACCGGCATGCCGAGCACGTCGGCGCGCAGCTGGGACCAGTAGGCGCTGCGGGTCGCCCCGCCGACCAGTGCCAGCGACCCGGTGACCGGCGCGCCGAGCAGGGCGAGCGCGGCCAGGCCGAGCCGCTCTCCGTAGGCGACGCCCTGGAGCAGGGCGGCGTAGTGCTCCTCCTCGCTCCCGGCCCTGCCGACGGACACCTGCTCGGCGTCGGGGCGGTAGAAGGGGAACCGCTCGCCCCTGGCGGTGAGCGGGTAGACGACCTGCCCGGCGGGCTCGTGCCGGGCCGCGCGGCGGTCCAGGTCGGCCAGGTCGCGGCCGGGGAAGGCGGCGGCGAGCACGCCCGCGCCCACGTTGGACGCGCCGCCGGGCAGCCAGCCGCCGTCGGGGTGGCGGTGGCTGTAGACGGCGCCGTCCGGGTCGTGCAGCAGGTCCGCGCTGACCCCCTTCAGCACCAGCGTGGTGCCGAGCACGGACACCCCGGCGCCCGGTGTGAGCGCGCCCGCGGCGATCTGGCCGGCGCAGCCGTCGGTCATCCCGGCGATGATCTGGCAGCCCTCGGGCAGCCCGGTCAGCCTGGCGGCCTCGGCGGCGACCACGCCGATCGGCGTGCCCGGCCGCACGACCGGGCCGAACAGCGTCCCGGGCAGGTCCAGGCGGGCGAGCACCTCGGCGGGCCAGCGCTCGTTCAGGGAGTCGTAGCCGGTCTTGAGCGCGTGGCTGGAGTCGGTGGCGGTGAGCCCGCCCGCCAGCATCGCGGCGAGGTAGTCGGCCGAGTGCAGCAGCCGGGCGCCGGCCGGCAGCCCGCCGCCGGCGGCCAGCCAGAGCAGCTTGGGCAGCGGCCAGGACGCCTGGACGCGCAGGCTGAGCCGGGCCCACAGGTCCCGCCCCTCCTCGCCCACCCGCTCGGCGTACGGGCCGCCCCGGTCGTCGTCGTACATGAGGGCGGGGGTGAGGGGGCGGGCCGCGGCGTCGGCGAGCAGGAACGTGCCCGAGGTGCTGCACACGGCGAGGGCGCGCACCCTGCCCGCGTCCACGGCGGCCGTGGCCTCCGCGCACGCGGCGCAGGCGGCCCGCCACCAGTCCCGGGGGTCCTGCTCGTGACGGCGACCTGGGCCGCGTACGCTCTGTAGCGGAGCGGATCCGGTGGCGAGCACCTTGCCCCGGCCGTCCACGAGCGCCACCCGGACCCCCTGGGTGCCGATGTCGATCCCTGCCCAGACGGGATCGTCCGTGAAGATCTCAGAACCCATGGGTGGTGGTGATCCCTCCCCCGCTTCCAGATGATTCGTCCCGGTTGTGACCCTTGACACTCCGGGCGGCTGACCATAGTCTCCACGCAATAATCACAAAATCACACCCTAAAACGTTAGATTTAACAAGAGCGTAGCGCGGAGTGGACGGCGGCGGACTGACACGCCGATGTTCGGCCCACGGATCCGAGCTAGTCCGAGGAGAAAAGAACATGCCCCCTGTGCCCGACCGCCTGCGCGACGCCAAGGTCAGCCGCGCCCAGTTCTTCCGCCTGATGGGCGGCATCGCCGTCGCCGCCATGGCGCCCGCCTCGCTGGCGGCGTGCTCGACCCGGCCGGAGACCACCGGCGCGGCGGCGGGCGGCAGCGGGGCCACCCAGCTCAGCTTCGTCGGCGTGGCCGACCAGAAGACGCCGATGGACGCGCTGGTCGCGGCCTACAAGAAGGTCGCCCCGCAGGTGTCGATCGGCGCGTCCTACGCCCCGACCGACCAGGTGCAGACCTCGCTGCGCACCCAGCTCGGCGCGGGCAACGCCCCCGACCTGCACGTGGTCTACCCGGGCAACGGCAGCGCGATGTCGATGAGCCAGATCGCCTCCGCCGGGCTGCTCGCCGACCTGTCCGCCCAGGCGTGGACGAAGACGATCCCCACCGGCTTCAAGCCCGCCTTCCAGCAGGACGGCAAGACCTACATCTTCTCCGCCGGCTCGTCGGTGATCGGCGCCATCTACAACAAGAAGGTCTTCCAGGAGGCCGGCGTCGAAGCCCCGCCCACCACGTGGACCGAGTTCCTCGACGTGTGCGAGAAGATCAAGAAGGCCGGTAAGACGCCGATCGCGCTGGGCGCGCAGACGCCCTGGGTCACCCAGCTCATCACCTACGCGCTCGTCCCCTCCACGGTCTACGCCAAGGACCCCACCTTCGACGACAAGCAACTGGCCGGGCAGGCGACCTTCGCCGGATCGGGCTGGGTGCAGGCCATGGAGATGTACCTGGAGCTGCAGAAGCGCGGCTTCTTCAACGACAACCCGAACGGCACCACCTTCGAGCAGCAGACCTCCATGGTCGCCACCGGCAAGGCGGGCATGGCCATCCAGGTGTCCGCCGTGCTGCCCGACTTCCGCAAGGCCGCCTCCGGCCCGGACGACCTGTCGATGTTCCCGGTGCCGGGCGCCGACGACGCGGCCCAGGTGTGGATCCCGGCCGGCGTCGTGGTCGGCCTGGGGGCCGGGGCCAAGTCCAAGCACCTGGACCAGGCGACCGCGTTCATCGACTTCCTCGGCCGGCAGGAGAACATCAACGCCTACGCCAAGGCGATCTCGGCCATCCCGCTGACCCAGGACGCGAACTCCACCATCGACCCGGCCGTGGAGTCCTTCCTGCCCTTCACCAAGGACCGCGCGGTGCCGTTCATGGACCAGCGGTGGCCCAACGCCGAGGTGCAGCCCACCCACTTCGCCGTGGTGCAGGACCTGCTGGCCGGCCGTACCAGCATCGGCGACGCGCTGAAGAAGATGGACGAGGCGTACAAGAAGTGAGCGTCACCAGTCGGAGCGGGAGCCCGCCCACGACCGGGACGCCCGCCGGGACGCCCGCCGCCCCCGCGCCCCGCCGGCGCCGGGCCGGCGGGCGGTTCGGCGCCGCGCTGTCCCCGCCGTGGCTCTTCGCCGCGCCCGCGCTGCTCGTCTACGCGCTGGTCGTGCTCTACCCGAGCATCGCGGGCGTCGTCTACGCCTTCACCGACTGGAGCGGCATCGGCGGCGACATGTCCTTCGTCGGCCTGGCGAACTTCCGCACGATGCTCGGCGACGACCAGGCGCTCGGCTCGATCGGCAACACCGTGCTGCTCACGATCGCCATCGTGGTCGTGCAGAACGGCGTCGGCCTGCTGCTCGCGCTCGGCGCGCACGCCCGGATCAAGAGCAGGACCGTGCTCCGGGTGGTCTTCTTCGCGCCGGTCGTGGTCAGCCCGGTCATGATCGCCTTCCTGTGGAAGTACATCTACAACCCCGACCCGCACGCCGGGCTGAACGGCCTGCTCGGCTTCTTCGGGCTGCCGGGACACGACTGGCTGGGCGACCCCTCGCTCGCGCTGTGGTCGATCGCCGGCATGGTGGTGTGGCAGAACGCGGGCTACTCGATGGTCATCTTCCTGGCCGGGCTGGAAGGGGTGCCGGTCGAGCTGCACGAGGCCGCGATGATCGACGGCGCCGGCACCGTGCAGCGCTTCCGGTTCGTCACCTGGCCGCTGCTCGCCCCCGCGCTGACGATCAACCTGATGCTGTCCACGATCGGCGGGCTGAAGCTCTTCGACCAGGTCTTCGCCGCCACCAACGGCGGCCCCGGCTACGCCACGGAGACGCTGTCCACGGTGCTGTACAAGCAGGCGTTCGTCTACGGGAAGTTCGGCTACAGCACGGCGGTGGCGCTGGTGCTCGCGCTCTTCGTGGCCGCCGTCTCCTTCGTCCAGATCTACTACCTGCGCTCCAGGGAGGTCGCGCAGTGAACCATCTGCGGTACGGCAGGGCCACGTTCCTCCTGGAGCTCGTCATGATCGCCGTGGCGGTCGCCTTCATGTTCCCGGTCTACGCCCTGATCACCCTGTCCCTGAAGAACCCCGCGCAGATCGCCGAGGCGCCCCTCTCGCCGCCCGCGCCGCCCACCCTGGACAACTTCGCCAAGGCGTGGTCCTCCGCCGCGCTCGGCCCCTCGCTGATGAACAGCACGATCATCACGGTGGCCAGCCTGGTGGCGCTCATCGCGCTCGGCTCCTTCGCCGCCTACTTCCTCGCCCGGGTGCAGACGCGGCTCGGCTACGGGCTCTACATCCTCTTCCTGCTCGGCATCGTGCTGCCCTTCCAGCTCGGCACGATCCCGCTCTACCAGCTCATCAACAACCTGGGCCTGATCGGCAGCCCGGCCGGGATGATCCTCTTCTACACCGGCGTGCAGCTCCCGTTCACCGTCTTCCTCTACACCGGGTTCATCCGGGCGCTGCCGCGCGAGTACGCGAGCGCCGCGCAGATCGACGGCGCCTCGCACCTGACGGCGTTCACCAGGGTGGTCTTCCCGCTGCTGCGGCCGATCACCGGCACGGTGCTGATCCTCAACGCGGTCTTCATCTGGAACGACTTCTTCACCCCGCTGCTCTACCTCGGCGGATCGGGCTTCGAGACGGTCCCGGTGAGCATCTTCGCCTTCGTCGGGCAGTACGTGTCCGACTACGGGCTCGTCTTCGCCGGGCTGGTGCTCGGCGCGCTGCCGATCGTGGTGATCTTCCTGGTGCTCCAGCGTTACGTCATCAAGGGCTTCTCCAGCGGGCTGAAGGGATGAGGCCGCCGCAGGGGCCGCCACAGGGGCCGCGAGCGGGGCTGGTGCGGGGGCTGGCGCAGGAGCCGCCGCGTGACTTCTCCCCCGCCGCCATCTGGTGGTGGAGCGGGGAGCCGCTGCGCCGCGACCGGCTGCGCGACCAGATGGAACGCCTGGTCACCGGGGGCGTGCACAACCTGGTGGTGCTCAACCTGGCGCCGTCCGGGCCGCTGTTCGGCTCCGACGCCGACGATCCGCCGTTCTTCTCGCAGGCGTGGTGGGAACTGCTGGACGGCGTCTGCGCGGATGCCGAAGAGCTGGGCGCCCGGTTGTGGTTCTACGACCAGCTCGGCTTCTCCGGGGCCGACCTGCAGGCCCGCCTGGTGCAGGAGAACCCGTCCTTCGCCGGGCAGTGGCTGGCGCCGGACGGGAGCGTCACCCGGCGCGGCTTCGACTACCTGTCCCGCGAGGCGTGCGCCGTGCTGCTCGACCGGGTGCACGGGGAGTTCGAACGCCGGCTCGGCCACCGGTTCGGCGGCGTGATCGCGGGTTCCTTCCAGGACGAGCTGCCCTCGGTGCCGACCTGGTCCGACGACTTCGCCGAGGAGTTCCTGCGCCGGCGCGGCCGGGCGCTGCGGGTGGCGGAGCTGGCCCGCGACCCCGGCATGCTGCGTGACTTCCACCGCACCCGGGCCGACCTCGCCGAGGAGGCGTTCTTCCGGCCGCTCGCCGAGTGGCACGAGAAGCACGGCCTGCTCAACGGCTGCGACCAGCAGGACCCGGCCAGGGCCGGCCGGCCGGTGGACGGGGTGCGCCTCTACGCCGACTACACCCGCACGCACCGCTGGTTCTCCGCCCCCGGCTCCGACCACCACGGCGACGCCCGGCTGCACTCCTCCCTCGCCCACCTGTACGGCAGGCCGCGCACCTGGATCGAGGCGTTCCACTCCACCGGCTGGGGCGGCACCCTGGAGGAGACCTTCGACTGGCTGCTGCCCTGGCTGCGCGCCGGTGCGACGCTGTACAACCCGCACGCGGTCTACTACACGACCAGGGCCGGCTGGTGGGAGTGGGCTCCCCCGTCCACCGACTGGCGGCAGCCGTACTGGCGGCACCACCGGGTGTTCGCCGACGCGGTGGCCCGGCTGTGCGCCACCCTGTCGCAGGGCAGGCACCTGTGTGACGTCGCGGTGCTCTTCCCCTCCTCGACCGCTCAGGCCGGCACCGGGCTGGACGGCTCGGTCTCCGCGCAGGCGGCCACGGCGCAGCGGGTCTACGGGGAGCTGGTCGGGGACATGGCGTGGTTCGGCGCGGTGCCCGGCGTGCTGGACCGGCTCTGCCTGGACGCCGATGTGATCGACGAGGACTCGGTGCTGCGGGCCGAGGCCGGCGACGGGCGGCTGAGCGTCTCCACCGAGTCCTACCGGGTGATCGTGCTGCCCGCGGTGACCGTGCTGGACGAGGACGTCGCCGCGCGGCTGGCGGAGTTCGCGGCGTCCGGCGGGCTGCTGGTGTCGATCGGCACCGACCCGGTCCCCGGCGCCGTGCACACGCCGGACGCGGCGGGGCTGGGCGAGGCGCTGTCCCGGGCGGGTTTCGCGCCCAGGGTGGAGGCCCCGGTGCCGCCGCTGGTCCGCGAGGCGGACGGGACGACGCTGGTCTTCCTGACCGCGGCCTCGCCCCGGGCCAGCGAGGTGAGCGTGGCCCGGCCGGACGAGCGCGGCGTCGAACTCGGCTGGGTGGACGCCCGCTACGACTTCGACCCGGCCCGCTACCTGCCCGAGATGCGGGTGCGGGTGCGCGGCGTGACCGGGACCCCGCTGCTCGCCTCCCCGTTCGGCGGCGAGCCGCGCGCCCTGCCGTACACGGTGACCCGGGACGCGACCGGGGAGGTGACCGAGGTCGTGGTGCCGTTCGACGACGGCCCCGCCGCGCTGCTGCTCTTCCCCGGCGAGGAGCTCCCGCCGGCCGCGCCGCCCGTCCCGCTGCCGCACGAGCTGGACCTCGGCCGGATCTGGGACGTACGGCTCGTGCCGACGCTGGACGACACCTGGGGCGACTTCTGCACCGACCCCGCCTTCGTCGAGCGCAGGACCCTGCGGGACGCGGCGGGCGAGCCGGTGCACGCGACCTTCGGCCCGCACGGCCTGTGGCGCGCCGGGACCGGCGAGGAGTGGCGGCCCGCCGTCTACTCCACCTCGCGCGGCATCCTGAAGGACCCGGTGCACCGGGACAACCTCGGCCCCAAGGGGCACGTGCCTGAGGAGTTCCTCGACTTCGGCGTGGTCGCGGCGGGCGAGGCGGTCCGCTACCGCACGGCGGTCACGGTGCCAGAGGAGGCCGTGCTCGTGGTGGGCGCCGCCGCCGCCAAGACCGCCCTGCTGGACGGCGCGGAGCTGCCCCTGGACGACCGGGGCTACCTGGCGACCGGCACGACCGGGCTCGCCCCCGGCGAACACCTGCTGGAGCTGCGCCTCGTCCCGGAGGAGGAACTGCGGCTGCGGGCGCACGTCTCCCTGGTGCGCGACCCGGAGGCCGCCCGGAGGCCCGAGTGGATCACCGGCTCGCGGCTGTCGGTCACCGTCGAGGCGGACGGCGAACCGCTGCGGGTGGCGCCGCTCCAGGTGGCCTCGACCGATCCGTGCCTGGTCCGGGTGAACGGCGTGGAGGCGGGCCGCCAGGGCGGCTTCGACCCCTACGCCGAGGCGGACATCCCGCGGGTGCGCCGCTACGACGTCTCCGCGCTGCTCCGCCCCGGCGCGAACACGATCACCCTGGAGACCGGGGGCGCCGTCCTGCTGGACGGCCTCGCGGTCTCCGGCCCGCACGTCGGGGGCGCGGCCGTACGGCGCCGCCAGCACGGCGACCCCGCCGCCCTGCATCTGCGCAGGCGGCCGCATCCGCTGCCCGACGCGGGCTGGATCGAGGCCGGGGAGACCGCGCTGCCCGCCGTGTTCGCGGTGCCGGGCGCGGCCGGGCACGTGGCGCGGTTCTTCGTGGACGTCCCGCCGGGCGCGGTCCGGATGGAGGTGGCCGCGCACGGCCCGGTCTCGGTGCACGCCGGGGACCGGGCGCTGGGCGAGGGCCCGGCCGTGGAGCTCGACGGGTCCGCCCGGCGGGTCGAGGTGCGCGTCGCCGCGCGCCCCGGCTTCGAGGGCGGCGCGGCGCTGGCCGGCCCGGTGCGCTTCACCTGCGGCCCCGGCCGGATGGCGCTGGGCGACTGGGAGGAGCAGGGCCTCGCGGAGTACTCGGGCGGTGTCCGCTACTCGGCCACGGTGAACCTCGGCGAGACGGCCGGACCCGCCGTGCTCGACCTCGGGCGGGTGCGCGGCACGGCGGAGGTGACGGTGAACGGCCGGCCCGCCGGGGTGCGGATCTGCTCGCCGTACGTCTTCGACGTGGCCGGGCTGCTGGGCGAAGGGGAGAACACGGTGGAGGTGCTCGTGCTCGGCACCCTGGCCCCCTACCTGGACGCGGCGAGCCCCACGCACTTCGTCTTCCCCGGGCAACGGGTCACCGGGCTGTTCGGCCCGGTACGGCTGCGCTCGGCGACGCCGTTGTCCGATGTCGTTATCATTCGGTGACACACCGTGACATCATGCGGGCTGACCTGCGGGACATAAGCTGTCCGGGTGAGTCCCGAGTCTCAAGTGAAGAATCTTCTCGTCCTGGACGGCGGGCTGGCCACCCGCCTGGAGGCGCTGGGCGCCGACCTGCGCGACGAGCTGTGGTCGGCGAAGGTCCTGGTGGAGAACCCGGAGCTGATCCGCCGGGCGCACCTGGACTTCTTCGCCGCCGGCGCCGACGTGGCGACGAGCGCGAGCTACCAGGCGAGCCTGCCCGCGTTCGCCCGGCGCGGCCTGACCGGGCAGGAGGGCGAGCGGCTGCTGCGGCTCTCGGTCGAGCTGGCCGCCCAGGCCAGGGACGAGGCGGGCGGCGGGCTGGTCGCGGCCAGCGTCGGCCCCTACGGCGCCTACCTCGCCGACGGGTCGGAGTACACCGGGGACTACGACCTCGACGAGGACGCCCTGGTCGCCTGGCACCGGCCGAGATGGCGGGTGCTCGCCGACACCGGAGCCGACCTGCTGGCCTGTGAGACCATCCCGTCCTACGCCGAGGCGCGGGCGATCTCCCGGCTGCTCGCGGAGACGCCCGGCGTCAAGGCGTGGATCAGCTTCTCCTGCCGCGACGGGCTGCACATCAGCGACGGCACGCCGCTCGCCGAGTGCGCCGCGCTGTTCACCGGCGCATCCCAGGTGGTCGCCGTCGGGGTCAACTGCACCCCGCCCCGCTTCATCACCGGGCTGATCGGGCAGATCGCCGACCTGCCCGTGGTCGTCTACCCCAACTCGGGCGAGACGTGGGACGCGGAAGGCCGCGCCTGGACCGGTTCCACCGAGCCGGTCGAGTTCGGCACGCGGGCGCTTGACTGGCGGGCGGCCGGTGCGTCCATGATCGGGGGCTGCTGCCGCACCACCCCCGACCACATCCGCCACCTCCGCGCCGCCCTCTGAACGGGCGGGCCGGTCAGGGCGCCACTTCGACGATCTCCACCTCCAGCAGGTCGGCCAGGGCGCGGAGTTCGGCCGTGCGGTGACCGGTGCCGAGGGCCCAGTGGTGGGAGATGCCGGTGGCGCTCCACGCGTCGGTCCACTCGCCGGGGTCGCAGCCGAAGTCCACCCGAGAGGTCGTGTTGCCGATCCTCAGCAGCGGACCGTCCACGACCTCGCCCTCGGAGACGACGAACGCGAACCTGCCGTCGCGCCCGTGCCGCAGCCCGAACGCGGTGACCGGGCCGTGCGTGACGTCGAACTCCACCGACACGCCCCAGCCGCGCTTGCCGTGGTAGACGCCCAGCCCGCGCAGCAGCGGCCGGCGGGAGCTGATCGCCAGGTGGGCGGGACCGTCGTGGCCCATCTCGACGTGACCGCGGGCGAAGTCCAGCGCCTGCAGCTCGGTGAACGAGCCGCCGCCGCCCAGCCGGTCCATGATCAGCATGGCCAGCGAGGTGCGCAGCTCGTACTCGCCGGCCGCCGGGACGCCGCGCGCGGTCAGCAGCGAGGAGCCCAGGATCATGCCCGCGCCGAGCCGCTCGTGGATCTCGCCGTCCAGGCCGCGGTGGTAGTAGGCGAGGCTGTCCAGGGCGAAGTCCTCGGCCAGCCGGTCCAGGCCGACCGAGACCCTGGCCGCCCACGCGAAGTCCTCCCCGTCCACCGAGCCGTCCAGCTCGAAGACCTCCGCGGCGAGGTCCATCCGGGCCTTGACCTCGCCGTCGGTCACCTTCTCCACCCGCACCCGCAGGTCGTCGAACTCCAGCACCTCCACGTGCCCGCCGAAGTTCGCCGACACCAGGGTGAGGTCGGTGGCGACGTCCAGCATGCCCGGGTACAGGTGGCCCATCAGGCCGTGCCTGCCCCGGCGCAGCGCGGCCCGCACCCCGGCGGCCTTCACCCAGCGGGCGATCCTGGCCCAGGCCCGCTCGTCCTCCAGATAACCCGACACCGAGCGGAAGGGGATGCCGGCCCGCATGAAGGTGTTGGCCATCTCGGGCAGCGGGCAGGCGCCGCAGTAGGCCAGCCACTGGCCGGTGTCGAAGGTCTCGTGGTCCATCGACTCGGTCGGCTGGAGGTTGATCAGCAGCACCGGGGCGCCGCTGCGCTGGGCCACCGGCAGCAGCATCGTGGCCGTCATGTAGGTGGTGAGGAAGCCGACGATGATGTCGCAGCCGGCCTCTCTCAGCCGTTCCGCCGCGGCGGCGCCCTCCTGGGCGTCGGAGACGAAGCCCACGTCCACGACATCGCAGCCCAGGGCGTTCATCCGCGCGGACACCCGCCGCGCCGACGCCTGGAGCTGCGGGAGCAGTTCGGGGAACTGCGGCCAGTAGGCGCCGAGACCGCCCGCGACGAGCCCCACCCTGGTACGGGGGGCGGTGATCTTCTCAAGTCCGTTGGTGATCGGCACGGCGGTCCTTTCTCCGTGTCTGTGTGGTCGTCGGGGACGCCTGCGCCCCGGCCCGGGGCGGAGGCGTCCGTGCTCGTGGGCCGCGGGACGGCCGGGTCAGAAGTCGAAGTCGTCGATGTTGCCCTCGTCGAAGACGAACGGCGGCCCGAGGATGACCTCGCCGTCCTTGCCGATCGTCCGCTCGCCGAGCCGGCCGGCCTTGAAGGTCTCCCCCTCGGCCCCGGTGATCTGCCCGGAGGCGAGCGCGGCGGCGGCGTAGGAGGCGAGGTAGCCGAGGTCCTTGGGGTTCCACAGGGCGAACTCGCGGACCGTGCCGTCCTTCACGAACTGCCGCATCTGGTTCGGCGTGCCGAGCCCGGTGAGCACGACCTTGCCCTTGTACTGCGAGCCGGAGATGTACCGGGCGGCGGCCGAGATGCCGACCGTCGTCGGCGAGATGATGCCCTTCAGGTCCGGGTACGCCTGGAGCAGGCCCTGCGTCTCCTGGAAGGACTTCTGGTCGTCGTCGTCACCGTAGGCGACCTTGACCAGCTTGATGTCCTTGTACTCGGGCTTGGCCAGCTCCTGCTTCATGAAGTCGATCCAGGTGTTCTGGTTGGTCGCGTTCGCCGTCGCGGACAGGATGGCGATGTCGCCCTTGCCGCCGATCATCTCGGACAGCATCCTCACCTGGCTGCGCCCGACCTCTTCGGAGCTGGCCTGGTTGATGAACAGGTCGCGGCAGTCCTTGGAGGCGTCCGAGTCGTAGGCGACGATCTTGATCCCCTTGGACCTCGCCTGCTGGAGCGGGCCGCACACCGCGTTGGCGTCGTTGGCCGCGATCAAAATGGCGTCCTGGCGCTGCTGGATCAGCGTGTTGATGTAGGAGATCTGGGAGGACGCCGAGGCGTCGGACGGGCCGACCTCCTTCGCCTCGCCCTTGAACTCCTTGGCCGCCTCGATCCCCGCGTTGTCGACGATCGTCTCGTACGGGTTGTTGATCTGCTTGGGCAGGAAGGCGAGTTTCAGGCCCTCCTTGACCGGGGCGTCCGGGTCGGCGGAGGCGGCGGCGGACGGGGCGGGCGCGGCCGGGGCGGCGGAGGTCGAGTCCTTGGTGGTGCCTCCGCCGCAGGCGGCGAGCCCCAGCGCGAGCAGGCTCACGACGACACTGGAGGCGAAGCGCCTGGTGGTGATCTTCACCATGGGGGTTCCTTCGGCTTGGACGGGGCGAGGGTCTTATACGGCGGGCGCGCGGCGTCGTCGCCGCACGAGTGCCGCGAGGCGCGGGGTGAGCACCGAGACGATGAGGAGCAGCCCGGTCACGATGGACTGGATCTCGGTGGCGACGTCGTTCAGCATGAGCAGGTTGCGCAGCAGGC
Organism: Microtetraspora sp. NBRC 13810; assembly: GCF_030268685.1. Lineage (GTDB taxonomy): Bacteria > Actinomycetota > Actinomycetes > Streptosporangiales > Streptosporangiaceae > BSRQ01. The sequence continues at coordinate 3,810 of NZ_BSRQ01000025.1, read as the reverse complement.
CGATGAGCAGCACGCCGGCGATCACGCCGCCGAGGGTGCCCTTCCCGCCGTCGAAGTCGACGCCGCCGAGCAGCACCGCGGCGATCACGGCGAGTTCGATGCCGAGGCCGTTGTCCGCGCGGGCGCTGCCGTACCTGAGGGTGTAGATCACGCCGGCGAAGGCGGCCACCGTGCCGGAGAGCACGAACAGCACCAGCTTGACGCGCTTGACCCGGATGCCGGCGAAGAAGGCCGCCTCCTCCTGCGCGCCGATGGCGAACAGCGCGCGGCCGGCGCCGGTGGCGTGCAGCACGACGCCGGTGACCACGGCGAGCAGCGCGAACAGCGCCACCGGGTAGGGGATCGGGGTGCCCGGCACGTTGTCCACGGCCAGCGAGACGTAGCCGGGCGGGAACTGCGCGACGGCCCGGTCGCCGAGCACCACGTAGGCGAGACCCCGGTAGAGCGCGAGGGTGCCGATGGTGACGGCGAGGGAGGGCAGGCCGAGCCTGGTGACCAGGAGCCCGTTGACCAGCCCGCACACCATGCCCACCACGACCACCAGGGGGATGATCGTCTCGATGGCCATGCCCGCGTCCCACAGGGCTCCGACGAGCGCGCTGGACAGGCCGAGCACCGACGCGACGGACAGGTCCACCTCGGCCGCCACTACGAGCAGCGTCATGGCCAGCGCGATGAGCGCGATCTCGCCGAGGTCGCCGAGCGCGAACGACAGGTTGTCCACGCTCGCGAAGCCGGTGGAGGTGGACGCGCCGCCGAGGAACACCGCGATCAGCAGCGCGGTGACGAGCACGTCCCAGCGCAGGAAGCGGCCGGCGCCGCCCCGGTTCACGGCGGAGGCGGGCACCGGGGCCGCCGGGATGGGATCAGGAGCCATGACGGACGTTCCTCCTCCGCAGCAGCCGGGCCACCCGCAGGGCGAGCACGCGGTCGACACTGATGGCGAGAAGCAGCAGCGCGCCCGTGATGGCCTGCTCCCAGAAGGGGTTGACCCGCAGCACCACCAGGGCGCCGCCGATCGTGGTGAGCAGCAGGGCGCCGAGGGCCGCGCCGTACACGCTGCCGACGCCGCCGGTGATGGCCACGCCGCCGACCACGACCGCGCTGACCACCGTGAGCTCCCAGCCGTTGGCGGAGTCGGCGATGACGGTGCCGAACCGGGCCAGCCACAGCAGGCCGCCGACCCCGGCGAGCGAGCCGCTGATCAGGTAAGCGGTCAGGACGCGCCGGCGCACCGGCACGCCGGCGAGCCGCGCGGCCTCCGGGCTGGAACCGATGGCGTAGAACTCCCGGCCGGAGGGATAGGAGCGCAGGTAGTGGCCGAAGGCGAACATCACCAGCACGGCGATCAACGGCAGGTACGGGACGCCGAGCACGGCGCCGTTGCCCAGGTGGAGCAGGGAGGGCGGCAGGTCCACGGCGTTGATCTGGCGGCCGTGCGCGATGTAGTGGTCCACGCCCTGGATCACGTACAGCGTGCCGAGCGTCACCACCAGGGCGGGCACCCGGAGGAAGCTGACCAGCAGGCCGTTGACCAGGCCGCAGCCGGCGCCGACGGCGACCCCGAGGAGCAGGCCGGGGACCAGCCCGCCGCCCGCGGCGTAGAAGTCGCCGACCGCGAAGGCGACCAGGCCGACGACCGAGCCCACCGACAGGTCGATGTTCCTGGTGATGACCACGGCCGACTGGCCCACGGCGAGCAGCAGCAGGATCGAGGTGTTGAGCAGGATGTCGGTGACGCCCTGGGCGGACAGGAAGTTGCCGTTGACGGCGGTGGTCACGCCGATCAGCACGACGAGGGCGGCCACGAGGCTCAGCTCGCGGGCGCGGAGGATCGCCGCCACACTGCCCGCCGCGCCGCGCGCCGCCGGGGTGGCGGCCTCGGCGGCGACGCCGGGACCGCTCATGCCGCCCTCCCGGTGGCCGCCGCCATGACGCTCTCCTCGGTGGCCGCGGCGCGCGGGATCTCCGCGGTGAGCCGCCCTTCGTGCATCACGAGCACCCGGTCGGCCATGCCGAGTACCTCCGGCAGGTCGGAGGAGATCATCAGGACGGCGATGCCCTGCCCGGCCAGCTCGGACAGCAGCCGGTGCACCTCGGCCTTGGTGCCGACGTCGATGCCGCGGGTGGGCTCGTCCACGATCAGCACGGACGGGTTGGTGGCCAGCCATTTGGCCAGCACCACCTTCTGCTGGTTGCCGCCGGACAGCACGCCGACGCCGTCGCCGAGCCGGGCGAACTTGAGCTGGAGGCGCAGCGCCCAGTCCGTGGCCCTGGCGCGCTCGGCCGCGCGGGAGATGACCGGGCCGCGCCGCAGCGAGGACAGGCCGGTCAGCCCGATGTTGCGCTCGATGGACATCTCCATGACCAGGCCCTGCTGGCGGCGGTCCTCCGGGACGAGGGCGAGACCGGCGGCCATGGCGGCGGTGGGCGAGGCCGCGGGGAGCCGCGCCCCGTTGACGGTCACCTTGCCGGCGTCGAACCTGTCGATGCCGAAGACCGCCCTGGCGACCTCGCTGCGACCGGCCCCGACCAGCCCGGCGAGCGCGGCGATCTCGCCGCGCCGCACCTCGAAGGACACGTCGGTGAACACGCCCTCCCTGGTCAGCCGCTCGACCTTGAGCGCCACCTCGCCCGGCGCGGTCTGCCTCCCGGGGTAGAGCGCGCCGAGGTCGCGGCCGACCATGCGGCGGATGAGGTCCTCGTGGGTGAGGCCCGCGACGGGCTCACCGGCGATCCTGACGCCGTCGCGGAGCGTGGTGACCCGCTGGCACAGCTCGAAGATCTCGTCCAGCCGGTGGGAGATGAACAGTACGGCGCGGCCCTGCTCACGCAGCGCCTCGACCACGCCGAAGAGCCGGGCGACCTCGTTGCCGGACAGCGCCGCCGTGGGCTCGTCCATGACGAGGACCCGGGCGTCCCTGGACAGCGCCTTGGCGATCTCGACGAGCTGCTGGTCGGCGATGGACAGGCCGCGGGCGGGCTGGCCGGGGTCGAGCCCGACGCCGAGCCGCTGGAAGAGCGCCGCCGTCCGCGCGCGCATGGCCTTCCTGTCGATCCGGCGCAGGCCGGTGCGCGGCTGGCGGCCCATGAAGATGTTCTCCGCCACCGACAGGTCCGGGAAGAGCGTGGGCTCCTGGTAGATCACCGCCACGCCCGCGGCCTGGGCGGCGGCGGGGCCGTCGAACACCACGGGTTCCCCGTCGAGCAGGATCTCGCCGCCGTCCGGCCGGTGCACTCCGGCCAGCGTCTTGACGAGTGTGGACTTGCCCGCGCCGTTCTCCCCGGCGAGGGCGTGCGCCTCGCCGCCGAACAGTTCGAGCGACACGTCCCGCAGCGCGCGGACGGCCCCGAACGACTTGCTCACGCCTTTCAGCGCGAGTATGGGGCGCGATGCCTCTGCTTCGCTCACGACGACTCCGGCTCTGAAAAACGTTTTAATACGTTGTGTTGAAAGCTAGGCCAGCCCGCCGTGGGTGTCAATGGCGTCAATCCGCCGTTTCCAGAGCGTTACACGGTGATGATCTCCGCCGGTCGGGGGTGTTCCGGCCCGGCGGGAAGGTTGGCACGTTTCAATCCTGGAAGGCGTTTCGATCCTGGAAGGCGTTTCGATCCTGGAGGGCGGCGAACGACCCGGAGGGTGCGGCCCGCCCCCGAGGGGGCCGCACCGGGAGCGGGACGGACGGGTCAGACATCCCTGGAGCCGGAATGTCAAGCGGCGAGGTCGTGTTGCCGGTGTGACCAGGCGGTTGCCTGGTCGTAGGGGGTATGTGTTTTGAGGCAGCCGTGGAGGATGCCGACCAGGCGGTT
>NZ_BSRQ01000024.1 GCF_030268685.1 Microtetraspora sp. NBRC 13810 | reverse complement strand
CCCGCTCCGCAGTCCCCAAACCAGGACGAACCCGACTCGGAAACCCCTGAAACGACAAGATCCCGCCTGATCTCGATGATCAGACGGGATCCCGTCAACTTCAGTCCAGCCGTTTCAAGAACGGCCCTGGGTGGAGCTGAGGGGATTTGAACCCCTGACCCCCTCGATGCGAACGAGGTGCGCTACCGGACTGCGCTACAGCCCCTTGGGACGGGACTAAGGTTAGCAAACTCTTGGGGGGTCTCGCGCCACTCAGTCGCCGACAGCGCGCCGTGGCAGCTCGGCGTACTGGTCGAAGATCTCTTCCTCCTGGTGGGCCTCCAGGGCGATGATCTCGGCTTCCTGCTGCTGGGCGGCGAGTTCCTCGGCGCGGCGGCGGCGCTCGCGGAGGCGTCTGGCACGTTCCGCGCGGGCTTCGGCGGCGAGGCGGCTGCGGTCGCGGTCGATGCGTACGGCGACGCGGAGGATGGACAGGTAGGCGATCGTGAGGACGCCCGACGGGGCGACGCCCCACCAGGGGATCACCTGGACGGCGGCGGTCACCACGGAGGCGAGGACCAGCAGGGCGCACCAGAACAGCCGGCGGCGGCGGCGCGCCACGATGACGGCCCGGCGGCGGAAGTGCAGGCGGCGCGGGTCCGTGACGGTCGCAGGGGCGGGCGTTTCGGTCTGCGGGTCGGGCGTGGCCTCGCCGTCCCCTGATGCCTCCGCGCCGCCCTCGCCGTCTTCGGTCTCCGACGTCTCGGCGGAGGCGGGGGAAGAGGCGTCCGAAGGCTCTGAGACGGGCTGTAGCGTAATGGGACCGGTACAGTCGCCTGCGGGCGTCTCGGGCTCCTGGAGCTCGACCAGGTCGCTCCTGTCCCGGCGCAGCCACATGGGCACCAGGACGCAGAGCCACATGACGACGATGGCGAGATAGAGGAAGGCGCTGCTCACGACCACCTCCGGGCAGCACGAAGACACCTGGGAACTCTTGGCGTCTTCGATGTGCTCACGTCACGCACCGTAAGACCGCGTGTCACTAATTGACGAGCATTCGGTGCGGTGTGTCGCGAGATCGTCAAACCTCTTCATGGGGGGCGCCACCATGCGCGGCGGCCTCCCTGGCGCGTCTCCACTGGACCAGCAGGCCCCGTGGGGCGTCCTCCACGGTGAGGGCGTAACAGATGTGGTCGCGCCATGCGCCGTCGATGTGCAGCTGGCGCCGCCGAACGCCTTCTTCCCTGAATCCGAGTTTCTCAACCACCCGGCGGCTGGCGTGGTTCTCAGGCCGGATGTTGGCCTCCAGCCGGTGCAGTCCGGTGGTGAAGAAGCAGTGGTCGACGGCCATGGCGAGGGCGGTGGGGATGATGCCGCGGCCGGCCAGGGCGCCGTCGATCCAGTAGCCCACCTGGGCCGACCTGGCCGAGCCCCAGACGATGGCGCCGACGGTGAGCTGCCCGGCGAACACGCCCTCGTGGGTCACCACCCACGGCAGGGCGAGCCCCTGCCTGGCCTCGCGCCGGAGCGTGCCCGTCATCGAGATGTAGGGGCCGAGGCCCGTCCTGAACAGCGGCGTCTCGGGATTGCTCGGCTCCCAGGGACGCAACCAGTTGGCGTTGCGCAGCCGGGTCTCCCGCCAGGCCCGGACGTCGCGCAGGCGCAGCGGCCGAAGCTCCACGGGGCCCTCGGTCAGCGTCGCCGGCCAGCCACGAAGTCGATCCACCTCACCATCATCCCCCCAAGGGGCTTACCGCCGCATCCCCACCTTTTTACGACGTTTCACGATCGCGGATGGTCGCCTCCGCGGATCTGGTCCACCGCGTGCCGCAGGATGGGGCCCAGGACGGCCATGCCGTCCCTCACCCCGCCTGAGGACCCGGGCAGGTTGACGACCAGCGTACGCCCCGCCTGCCCGGCGAGACCCCTGGACAGGACGGACGCCGGCACCTTCTCCCGGTTCACGAGCCTGATCGCTTCGGCGATGCCGGGAATCTCCCGATCGATCACCCGGCGGGTCATCTCCGGCGTGCGATCCGTCGGGGTCAGCCCGGTGCCGCCGGTGGTCACGATCACGTCGTACTCTTCGGCCAGGCCGGTGCGCAGCGCGACCTCGACCGGCTCGCCGTCGGGCACGATCACCGGCCCGTCCACCAGCGCGCACCCGGCGTCGGCGAGCAGGCCGGCGAGCAGCGGCCCCGAGGTGTCGGCGTAGACGCCCGCGGCGGCGCGGTTGGACACGGTGACGACGAGGCCCCTCACGGCCTGGTCCAGACGCCGGTCTTGCCGCCGGTCTTCTCCTCGACCCGGACCCCGGTGATCACCGCGGCCGGGTCCACCGCCTTGACCATGTCGACGAGGGCCAGCGCGGCGACGGTGACCGCCGTGAGGGCCTCCATCTCAACGCCGGTACGGTCGGCGGTCTTCACCCTCGCGGTGATCTCCACGCCGTCGTCCACGACCGCGAGGTCCACCTTGACGCCGTGCAGGGCGATCGGGTGGCACAGCGGGATCAGGTCGGGCGTCCGCTTGGCGCCCATGATCCCGGCGATCCTGGCCACGCCCAGCGCGTCCCCCTTGGGCACCTCGCCCGAACGCAGGATCGCGACCGCCTCGCCGCTCAGCAGCACCTTGCCGGTGGCGCGGGCCGTACGGGCGCCGACGTCCTTGGCGGAGACGTCGACCATGCGGGCGGCGCCGGACTCGTCGATGTGGGTCAGTTTGCCGGTCACAGCGGGATCACCTGAACCTCTGCTCCCTCGGGCAGCTCGGTGACGTCCTCGGGGACGACGACGAGCGCGTTGGCGGCGGCGAGGGCGGCGAGCTGGTGGGAGCCCTGCCCGCGCACGGGGGCGACGGTGGCGGGGCCACCGGGCGGGCGGGAGAGCATCCCGCGCAGGTAGGAGCGCCTGCCCTTGGGCGAGCGCAGCGCCTCGGTGGTGGTCGCGGGCACGCTCCGGTCCGGCTCGGGCGGCAGGCCGCCCATCTTGCGCAGCGCCGGCCGTACGAAGAGCACGAAGGACACGAAGGACGACACCGGGTTGCCGGGGAGCGCGAAGATCGGCACCTGGTCCTCGCCCACCACGCCGAAGCCCTGCGGCATGCCGGGCTGCATGGCGACCCGGTCGAAGCTGACCGTGCCGAGCGGTGAAAGGGCCTGCTTGACCGGCTCGTAGGCGCCCATCGACACGCCGCCGGTGGTGATCACCGCGTCGGCGCGCAGCAGATGGGCGTCGAGCTGGTCGAGCAGGACGGCCGGGTCGTCGGGGACGACTCCGGCGCGGAAGCCGTCCGCGCCCATCTCGCGTACGGCGGCGGCGAGAGCGTAGCTGTTGGACTCCCAGATCTGGCCGGCGCCGAGGGACGAGCCGGGCTCGACCAACTCGGCGCCGGTGGAGAGCACCACGACGCGCGGGCGGGGGCGCACCAGCACCCGCCGCCTGCCGACCCCGGCCAGGATGCCGAGCTGCGCGGCGCCGATCCTGGCGCCGGAGGCGAGCACGGTGTCGCCCGCGTGCACGTCCTCACCGGCCAGCCGGATCGCGTGCCCGCGTGGCGCGGAACGGCCGATCGTCACGGAGACGGTGCCGCCGTCGGTCCACTCCACCGGCACCACCGCGTCGGCGCCCGCGGGCACCGGCGCGCCGGTCATGATCCGCGCCGCGTGGCCCGGGCCGACGGCGTAGAGCCCGCCGTCGCCCGCCGCCACGTCCTCGACGACGCGCAGCGTCACCGGAGCGTCCGGGGTGGCCTCCGCGACATCCGCCCAGCGCACGGCGTAGCCGTCCATCGCCGAGTTGTCGAACGGCGGGAGCGCCACCGGCGAGGTGACGTCCTCGGCGAGCGTGGTGCCGAGCGCGCGCTCCAGCTCCAGCTCCAGCGGCGCCAGGGTGCGCACCGTGCCGAGGATGGTGGCGAGATGCTCGTCAACCGACCGCATCGGACCGCCTCCGTGATCGTGCTCTCCTCGTGACATACCTATCCTCGCTGCTCAGCGGTCATTCAGGAACTCCCGCAGCCACGGTACGAACTCCTCCGCAAGGTCTGGTCGATCGGCCGCGAACTGCACGACCGTGCGCAGGTAGTCGAGCTTGTTGCCGGTGTCGTAGCGGCGCCCGCGGAAGAGGACCCCGTGCACCGGGCCGCCCTCGCCCGGCTCGCGGGAGGCCAGCGTGCGCAGCGCGTCGGTGAGCTGGATCTCGCCGCCGCGCCCGGGCGGGGTCTGCTCCAGCACCTCGAACACCGCGGGATCGATCACATAACGCCCGATGATCGCCCAATTGGAAGGCGCCTCGTCCGCCGGCGGCTTCTCCACCAGGTCGGTCACCCGGACGACGTCGTCCTCCGAGGTGGGCTGGATGGCCGCCGCGCCGTACAGGGAGACCTGCTCGCGTGGCACCTCCATCAACGCCACGACGCTGCCGCCGTAGGTGGACCGCACCTCGATCATGCGCTTGAGCAGCTCGTCGCGGGCGTCGATCAGGTCGTCGCCCAGCAGGCAGGCGAAAGGATGGTCGCCGACGTGCTGTTTGGCACAGAGCACGGCGTGCCCGAGGCCGCGCGGCGTGCCCTGCCGCACATAGTGCAACGTGGCGAGGTCGGCCGGCTCGCGCACCTGCGACAGCCGCTCGTCGTCGCCCTTGGCCTGGAGCACGTCCTCAAGCTCGACCGCGCGGTCGAAGTGGTCTTCGATCGAGCGCTTGTTCTTGCCCGTCACCATGAGGAGGTCGAGCAGTCCGGCGGAGACCGCCTCCTCGACGACATACTGGATAGCGGGCTTGTCGACAATGGGCAACATCTCTTTGGGTGTCGCCTTGGTCGCCGGGAGGAACCGGGTGCCCAGACCCGCGGCGGGAACGACGGCTTTCGTTACGGGGTCGAAGTCAGCCATGAAGGAAACCCTAATGGAGCGACCTGTGGACAAGCTGGAGCTGCGGCGAGAGATCCGTTCGGCCAGGAGGGCGATCCCGGAGAGCGAGCGGCGCGCGGCCTCCACCGCGATCAGGGAAAACCTCCTCGACCGGCCCTGGGTGCAGATGGCGGGCCTGGTGGCGTGCTACTGGTCGGCCGAGGACGAGCCGTCCACACACGGGCTGGTCTTCGCACTGTGGAAGCACGGCGCCACCGTGATCCTGCCGGTGCTGCGCCCCGACGACGACCTCGACTGGGCGGTCTACGACGGCCCGGACACCCTCGCCCCCGGCCGCCTCGGCATCATGGAGCCGATCGACACGCGGCGCGGCGTGGACACCATCCGCACCGCCGCGCTCGTCGTCGTGCCCGCGCTCGCCGTGGACCGGACCACCGGCGTACGGCTGGGCCGCGGCGGCGGCTCCTACGACCGGGCGCTGGCCAGGGTCGGGCCGAACGTGCCGGTGGTCGCGCTGCTGCACGAGGGCGAGCTGATCGACGGAGTGCCGGCCGAGCCGCACGACCGCCCGGTGGGTTTCGCGGCCCTGCCGAGCGGCATCGTCAGAATCGGTTGATCGCCCCAGGCGGCCCCGGTACGACACAATGCCCTCATCGTAGAAGGGAACCGGCGAAGGGAACCGAGTGGTTGTGGATGTCTGGCTGCTGCTCGGCGCCGCCGTGGTCATCGCAGCCGTCATCTCGGTCCGCTTCGCCCACCGCAGCGGGCTGCCCAGCCTGCTCATCTTCCTCGCGCTCGGCCTGCTCCTCGGCGAGTCCGGCCTGGGCATCCAGTTCGAGAACGCCGCGCTCGCCCAGCAGATCGGGCTGTCCGCGCTGGCGCTCATCCTCGCCGAAGGCGGCCTGACCACCTCCTGGCGGCAGGTGCGGTCCGCGGTGCCGACCGCGCTGGTCATGGCCACGGTCGGGGTGGCGGTCAGCATCGTCGTGGTGGCGCTGGCCGTGGAACGGCTGCTCGGCGAGGACTGGCGCACCGCGCTGGTGCTCGGCGCCGTGCTCGCCTCCACCGACGCCGCCGCGGTCTTCTCCGTGCTGCGCAGGCTGCCGCTGCCGCCGCGCCTCGCCGGCATCCTGGAGGCGGAGTCCGGTTTCAACGACGCGCCCACCGTGATCGTCGTCGTGCTGCTCAGCCAGACCCCGGGCCCGGTCCCGAACCCGTGGCAGTTCGTCATGGAAGCCGGCATCGAGCTGGTCATCGGCGCGGCCGTCGGCCTCCTCGTCGGCCCGCTCGGCGCCTACGCCCTGCGCCGCATCGCCCTCCCCGTCTCCGGCCTCTACCCGATCGCCGTCCTCGCGCTGACCTTCGTCGCGTACGGCGGCGCGGCCCTGCTGCACGGCAGCGGCTTCCTCGCGGTCTACATCTCCGCGCTGATCCTCGGCAACACCCGGCTGCCGCACCGCTCGGCCACCCGGGGCTTCGCCGAGGGCGCGGCCTGGCTGGCGCAGATCGGCCTGTTCGTGATGCTCGGCATGCTCGCCAGCCCGATGGAGATGCCGTCCGCGATCGTCCCCGGCATGGTGGCCGGGCTGGTGCTGCTCCTCCTCGCCCGCCCGCTGTCCGTGACGGTCTCGTCGTTCCTGGTGCGGCTCGCCGGGGTCGCCGCGCCGAGCTGGCGCGAGCAGGCGTTCCTGTCCTGGGCGGGCCTGCGCGGCGCCGTGCCCATCGTGCTCGCCACCATCCCGTGGGCTTCGTCGGTGACCGGCGCGGAGGTGGTGTTCAACGAGGTCTTCGTGATCGTCATCGCGTTCACCCTGTTGCAGGGGCCGACGCTGCCACTGGTGGCGCGGCTGCTCCGGGTGGCCGCGCCGGACGAGGCCAAGGACCTGGAGGTGGAGTCCGCGCCGCTGGAGGAGCTCAACGCCGACCTGCTCCAGGTGCGGGTGCCGCCGTCCTCCCTGCTGCACGGCGTGGAGATCTTCGAGCTGCGCCTGCCCGCCGGGGCCGCCGTCACCCTCATCGTCCGCGAGGGCCGCACCTTCGTGCCCTCCGACAGCACCCGGATCCGGACCGAGGACCAGCTCCTGCTGGTCACCACCGCCGCCTGCCGCGACGCCGTCGAGCGGCGGCTGCGCGCCGTGAGCCGCCGCGGCAAACTGGCCGGATGGTACGGCGAGCACGGCGTCGGCTGAACTCGCCCCCGGAATTGCGGACACCGGATTGGCGTTGCACCTTTTCAACTGCGTACCATTAGCAGTCGCACCGATCGAGTGCCAACCGGTGCGGATCACAGAGGAGGAGCGCGTGCCCACCTACCAGTACGCCTGTACCGCCTGCGCCGAGCAGTTCGAAGTCGTCCAGAAGTTCACCGACGACGCGCTCACCGAGTGCCCGAGCTGCAGCGGATCCCTGCGTAAGGTGTTCTCGGCCGTCGGCATCGTCTTCAAGGGTTCCGGCTTCTACCGCACCGACAACCGGTCGTCCACCAGCACGACCGCGGCCGGCAAGAGCTCTTCGACGGAGTCCAAGAGCACGAGCGAGTCCAAGCCCGCCGCCGACTCCGGCAGCGGCGGCGGCGCCGCCAAGAGCGAGCCGAGCAAGCCCGCCGCGGCGTCCACCACCTCGTAACCACCTCACCACCCAGGGTTATCCTGCTCGTGTGGAGGATCGCGGGGGGATCACTCCGGTAGCGGAGGTCGGCGTCGGCGCGCCGCGACGGCAGCGCGGGCCGGTGCTCGTGCTGTCCGCGCTCGTGGCCGGCCTGGTGCTCGCGGCGCTCAGTCAGCTCGTCGTGGCGGCGGCACTGCCCACGATGGCGGGCGATCTCGGCGGCCTGCGGCACCTGTCGTGGGTGGTCACGGCCTACATGCTCACCGCGACCGCCGGCGCCCCGCTGTGGTTCCGGCTCCGCGGCAGGCACGCCTCCAAGACGCTGCTGGTCGCCGCCATCACCGTCTTCCTCGCCGGGTCGCTGCTGGCCGGCCTGTCGGAGACGATGGGCCAGCTCGTCGGCTCCCGCGCGATCCAGGGCCTCGGCGGCGGCGGGATGATCGTGCTCGCCCAGGCCGCCGCCGAGGAGGTCGTGCCCGCCCGCCACCGGGGCCGCTGCCAGAGAGTCCTCGGCGTCGTCTTCGGCGTCGCCAGCGTGGCGGGCGTGCTCCTCGGCGGGTTCCCGGCCGAACACGGCGGCTGGCGGTGGCTCTTCTACCTCAACCTGCCGGTCGGCGTCGCCGTACTCGCGGTCGTCGCCGCCGCGCCGCGCCGTGGGGAACGCGTGGCCGCGTCCAGGACCGGGATCGACTACCTCGGCGCGCTGCTCCTCTTCGCCGCCGCCACCACCCTGGTCCTGCTGGAGTCGCTGGACGGTTTTGGCGCCGCCCCGATGATCGCCGGTCTGCTGGCGGTCACGGCCGCGCTGCTCACGGCCTGGGTCATCACCGAACGGCGGGCCGCCGAGCCGATCCTGCCGCTGCACCTCTTCGCCGTCCCGGCCTTCGCCCTGTGCTCGGCCATCGGCTTCGCGGCCGGTTTCGCGCTGTTCGGCTCCATCGTCTTCATCCCGATGTTCCTCCAGGTCGTGCACGACACGGGGGCGGGGGCGTCCGGGCTCTTCCTGTGGCCGGCCGTGGCGGGCCTGCTGGCCGGGTCCGCCGTCAGCGGGCGTCTCGTCGAGCGCACCGGGCGTAGTCGCACGTTCCCGGTCGCGGGCGCCGGGCTCACCGCCGTCGCGCTCTATCTGCTGTCCAAAATGGGGCCGGAGACGTCGTTGCCGGTCATGGGGCTCTTCTTCCTGCTGATCGGCCTCGGGCTCGGCATGGTCACCCAGGTCCTGGTGACCACGGTGCAGAACGCGGTGGGCTACTGCGACCTCGGTACGGCCACCGCCGGCACCGCCTTCTTCCGCAACCTCGGCGGCGCCTGCGGGGCGGCCGTGTTCGGTTCGATCTTCACCGACCGGCTGGGCGCCGACGTCGCCCGCGTGCTGCACACCGCCGACCTGCCGCCCGCCGTGAGCGCCGTCGCCCGCGGCGACCCGACCGCACTGGACCGGCTGCCGCCCGACGTGCGCACCGAACTCGTCGCCGCCTACTCCGACGCCATCACGGCCGCCTTCGTGTGGGCGGTGCCGATCGTGGTGCTCGCCTTCGTGCTGGCGCTGCTGCTCAAGAAGACGCCGCTGCACGACACCGCCCGCGTCCCCGACTACGGCGAGGGGCTCGGCTGCGTCCCCACCCAGCGCACCTGCGACGCCGAGGCCGAGCGGATGCTGAGCGTCCTCGTCCACGACACCCCGTGCACCAGCGACGTGTACGCCGACCTCGCCGCCCGCGCGGGCGTCGACCTCCCGCCCGACGCCCTGCCGGCCCTGTGCCGCGTCGCCAGGGCCTCCCGCGTCCCCGCCGCCGCCGAGCACCCGGCCCACGTCGAGCACCTGGTCGCCGCCGGTCTCGTCCAGCGCGTCCCCGGCGTCTTCCTGGAACTCACCGAAGCCGGCCGCTGTACGGCGGAGCGCCTGGTGAACGCCCGCGCCGAAACCCTGCGCGGCCACGTCGACCACTGGTCCCCCCAGACCCATCCCGCGCTGGACGCCCTGCTCCACCGCCTCGCCAGAGATTCCCTCGGCATCGATCCGTCCTGATCTGTCGATCCGGCGGGCCGCCGTTCGTACAGAGGGCGGAAGCGTCACACACACGTCGCACACACGTCGCACCCGCCAGGGAGCCCCCGAACCATGAAGCACTATCTGCTCAGCATCCAGCAGCCCGACGGCGGCCCCCTCGCCCCCGAGGCACTGGAGCCCATCATGCGCGACGTCGAGGCCGTCAACCGGGAGCTCAGGGCCGCCGGCGCCTGGGTCTTCGCCGGCGGGCTGCACGAGGCGGCCACCGCCACCGTCGTACGCGTCCGGGACGGCGAAGTCCTCACCACCGACGGCCCCTACGTCGAAGCCAAGGAGCACGTGGGCGGCCTGACCGTCATCCGGGCGGCCGACCTCGACGCCGCGCTGGACTGGGCCGGCAGACTCTCCCGGGCCACCACCCTCCCCGTCGAGGTGCGCCCCTTCCAGGGCGCCCCCGAAACCCATCTCCCCTGACCCGCCCCGGGGCCGGGCGGACGCGGAGCTGACATGATGCCCGACGTGCCGGATGTTCCCGCCTCGGATGTCGAGCGTGTCTTCCGCGCGGAGTACGGCCGCGCGGTGGCCGTCCTGGTCCGCGACTTCGGCGACATCGACCTCGCCGAGGAGGCGGTCCAGGACGCGTTCGCCGTGGCGGCGCGGCGCTGGCCGTCCGGCGGGCCGCCGCCGAGCCCGGCCGGGTGGATCATCACCACCGCCCGCAGCCGGGCGATCGACCACCTCCGCAGGGAAGCGTCCCGCGCCGACCGGCACGCCCGCGCCACCCTGCTGCACGCCCCCGACGACCCCGACGACCCCGTGCAGGAGGGGCCGGTGCGCGACGACAGACTGCGCCTGATCTTCACCTGCTGCCATCCCGCGCTGGCCCCGGCCACCCAGGTCGCGTTGACGCTACGGCTGCTGGGCGGGCTCACCACCGCGGAGATCGCCCGCGCGTTCCTGGTGCCCGAGCCCACCATGGCCCAGCGGCTGGTGCGCGCCAAGGGCAAGATCCGCGACGCCCGCATCCCCTATCGGATCCCGGACGAAGCCGACCTGCCGGACCGTCTCCGGGCTGTCCTGGCGGTCATCTACCTGATCTTCAACGAGGGTCACACGGCCAGTTCGGGCGACCGCCTGGGCCGCGACGACCTCGGCGCGGAGGCGATCCGCCTGGGCCGCCTCCTGGTGGGTCTCATGCCCGACGAGCCCGAGGCCGCGGGCCTGCTCGCCCTCATGCTGCTCACCGAGTCCAGGCGCCCGGCGCGCACCGGGCCGGACGGCGTCCTCGTCCCGCTGGCCGACCAGGACCGCACCCGCTGGGACCGCACGCTGATCGCCGAAGGCCAGGCCCTCGTACGCGCCTGCCTCCGGCGCGACCGCCCCGGCCCGTACCAGATCCAGGCCGCGATCAACGCCGTGCACAGCGACGCCCGTACGGCGAACGCCACCGACTGGCGCCAGATCCTCCACCTGTACGACCACCTCCTCACCCTCACCCCCACCCCGGTCGTCGCTCTCAACCGCGCGGTGGCCGTGGCCGAGGTGGCGGGCCCGGAGGCGGCGCTGGCCCTCCTGGACCCCCTCGACCTGCACGGCTACCACCTCTTCCACGCCGTCCGCGCCGACCTCCTGAGCCGCCTGGGCCGCCACCCGGAAGCCGCGCACGCCTACCGGACCGCCCGATCACTGACCGGCAACGCCGCCGAACAAGCCTTCCTGCAACACCGCCACCAGTCCCTGCCCCCTACCCCGTAAACCCGCACCCGCCCTGCACCCACTCCCCTCGCCGTAGACCCGCGCCCGCCCAGCACCCGCCCCCCGCCGTAAACGCGCGCCCGCCCTGCGCCCGCCCCCTTCGCCGTGACCCGCGCCCGCCCCCGGCCCCCGCACCGCTCCCTTAGCCGTAGATCCGCCCCACCCCCGGCACCCGCCTCGCCCTCGCCCTCACGTCGGCGCCGTAAGCCGGTGTCCCTGTTTTCCACAGCCCTGTCCACCGTTTCGCCCACGGTTTTCCCCATGACCACCCCCCTTTTCCCCAGCACCTCACAGCTTTATCCACAGCCCCAGAGCGGTTGTCCACACCCTTCCCCGCCTCCTCTCCCTCCCCACCGCCGCGAGCGCTAGTGTCGGCCCATGGTCAATCGCGCGGATATAGGCGTCATCGGCGGCTCAGGTTTCTACTCGTTGCTCGACGAGGCACAGGAGGTCGAGGTCACGACCCCCTACGGCCCGCCGAGCGACGTCATCACCGTGGGCACCATCGGCTCACGCAGCGTCGCGTTCATCCCCCGCCACGGTCGCGACCACCGCCATCCCCCGCACCGCATCCCTTACCGCGCCAACCTGTGGGCGCTCCGCTCGCTCGGCGCGCGCCAGGTGCTGGCCCCCAGCGCGGTCGGCTCGCTCCGCGTCGAGCACGGACCGGGCGCGCTCGTCATCCCCGACCAGCTGGTCGACCGCACCTCCGGCCGGGTGCAGACCTACTACGACACCACCGGCGCCGTGCACGTCCCCTTCGCCGACCCCTACTGCCCGTCGGGCCGCGCCGCCGCGGTGGCCACGGCCACCACCGCGGGCTGGGACACCGTCGACGGCGGCACCCTCGTGGTCATCGAGGGGCCGCGCTTCTCCACCCGGGCCGAGTCCCGCTGGTTCTCCGCCAACGGCTGGACCATCGTCGGCATGACCGGCTTCCCCGAGGCCATCCTCGCCCGCGAGCTGGCCCTCTGTTACACGTCCCTGTCGCTGGTCACCGACCACGACGCCGGCGTCAACGTCGGCGAGGGCGTCACCCAGGACGAGGTCTTCGCCTTCTTCGCCGCCAACATCGCCCGCATGCGCTCCCTGGTCTCCGACGTCGTCCAGGCCCTGCCGCACGACCGCGCCTGCCCCTGCGCCACCGCCCTGGAGGGCATCAAGCTCCCCTTCGACCTCCCCTGACGGCTTCCCATCCCCTTTCACCCGCCTGGAGTCCTCCCATGCGTGCCCTGAGTCGTGCCCTCACGCGCCGCCGTCGCCTCGTCGCCGCCGCGCTCACCGCCCTGGCGGCCGGGTGCGCCCTCACGGCGCTCGCTCCCGGCCCCGGCCCCACGGTCACCGTGCTCACCGCCGCCCGCGACCTCACCGCCGGCGTCCTGCGCGCGGATGACGTGCGGCCCGTCGCCCTGCCGGAGTCCGCCGTGCCCGACGGCGCGCTGCGGCCGGGCGACCGGGTCGCCGGCCGCATGCTCGCCACCCCAGTACGGCGGGGCGAGCCGCTGACCGACCTCCGGCTGCTCGGCCCGGCGCTGCTGGCCTCCCACCCGCGCGGCACGGTCGCCACCCCGATCCGGATCGCCGACGCGGAGGCGGCCCGGCTGCTCTCCGCGGGCGACGTCGTCGACGTGCTCGCCGCGCCCACCGGCTGGGAGGACGCCGGGGTGGCCGCCGTGCCCGCCCAGACGGTCGCCGACGACGTCACGGTGATCTCGGCTCCCCCGGCCGCCGAGCCCTCGGCCCTAGCGCCGTCGAAACCCGACACCGGCGCCCTCGTCGTCCTCGCCACCACCTCCGACCAGGCGGCCAGGCTGGCCTCGGCGCAGTCCGGCGGCAGGCTCTCGATCACCCTCGGCACGCCGTGAAAGATGCCCGCGAGCCGATCACTCCCGGCCCTACAATGCGTGCGCCATCACCTATGACATCTCAAGGAGTACCCATGAGGATCGGCGCGGACCGGGGCCCGGTGAGGGCCGCATGAGCGGATTCAAGAAGTTCCTGCTCCGGGGCAACGTCATCGAGCTCGCCACCGCCGTGGTGATCGGCGCGGCGTTCACCTCGATCGTCAACTCACTGGTCAAAGACCTGCTCACCCCGCTGATCTCGGTGTTCGGGGGGCTGCCCGACTTCCAGGGGCTCACCGTGCAGGTCGGCGACGCGGTGTTCCGCTACGGCGCGTTCATCAACTCGCTGGTGTCGTTCGTGATCGTGGCGGCCGTCGTCTACTTCCTGGTCGTCCAGCCGTACGAGCGGCTCAGCACCCGGTTCGCCAAGCCGGCGGAGAGCACGACCCGCGCGTGCCCGGAGTGCCTCTCCGACATCCCGAAGGCGGCAGTCCGCTGCGCCCACTGCACCGCGCAACTCGCCCCCCGCCGCCTGACGGAACCCGCTCGTCCCGGGCGGCCTCCGCACCCGGAACCTGGGCGGCTTCACATCGGAAACCGCCCAGGAGCTCAGCCCGCGGCGAGCTTCGGATCGTACTCCCAGTGCCACGGCTCGAACGGGTTGCTGTAGGCCCACTGCGGATGGATCCACCCGTACCGCTTGCTGTTCGCCTCCAGCCAGTTGAACTCCGCGGACCGGAAGCGCTCGACGCCGCCGCACAGGTCCACCGCGAGCCCCAGCCCGTGGTTGCTCCGCCCCGGCACCGCCGCGAACCCGGGCCTGGTGTAGTAGACGGACTGCTGGGCGGCCAGGCTCCGATAACTGTCCGACACGCACATCGGCCGGCCGAACCGCTGCCGGTAAGCCTCGTTCAGGCTGATGAACGCGACCGCCGCGTCGGCGCGCAGCTCGTGCCCCTTCTGCTGCAACGGGCACAGGTACGACTCGGGGACCAGCCCGTTGGGGAAACGGCCCGCCGCCTCGGCCCTGGTCGGGTCGCAGCGCACCGCCAGCTGCCCGCCCTTCACCTTGACGCCGAGCTTCGTCAGGGACTGCGTCAGCGACTTGACGATCTTGTCGGAGCGCTTCCGCAGCGTGTCGATCTCGACGGCCATCTGCGCCTCGCCCAGCAGCTTCCCGGCCCGCAGGTCCTGCGCCTCGGTCGCCAGCCGCTCCCGCTCCTCGTTCAGCCGCCCGGTGTCCTTGACCACCTGGTCACGCCTCGCGACAAGCTGCGTGATGTCCCCCATGGCCCGCAAGGTGGACTCATCAGACGACCCTGAAAGGAACGGCGCGATATCCCCCGAACCAGACTGCTGGTAGAGCATGCCCACCAGGTTCGACAGCGGCTGCCTGACCACCGCCAGCTCCCGGTCCGCGACCTGCAACTGACGCAACTTCGCCGACAGCTCCTTGTCCGCCGACGCGAGCTGCGCCCGCCGCTGCTCCAGCGCCTTGGTCGCCTCCTCCAGGTCCTTGGCGGACTGCTCGGCTTCCTTCTTCAACTCCGTCAGGTTCGGCGGATCCCGCTCAAGCCCCGCGCCACCCGTCTGCCGCACTACTCCACCGGCAAGACCGGCGACCGACACCTGCTCGGCCACCGCCTGGCCCATCGCCCCAGGTAGCAGGGAAGTCAACATCGCAATGACCACGATCAGGCCCGCTGATCGAGGAGATGACACGTTCGACTCCTCCGTTTGCGAACTCGTGACCCGGGCCAGGCACGCACGTTACTACAGCTCCGCGAGTACCCGAACCCAAGTCGGCAGAGCCGTAATGCTCCAAAAGATCCCCCCACCACATCCCCCCAGGCAGACCCCCGCTTCCCACCTCCATACCGCCTTGACCACCCCACCCCCACACAGTCAACAAGCCCCCCAGAAGCCCCAGCAGACCCCGTTTCCGGTTTCCCGTGTCAGCCGGCTTCCGCGACCGGAACCCTGGTCAGGTTGTCGCCAGGACTTCGGCCCTCAGCCCCCTCCAGGTGGCTCCGTGGCGAGCCCCAACCGTCCCCCGGGTCCGCCCCCGACGCCGTCCTGCACCGCTTGGCGGCCTTCTAACGGTGAGCATCGGCCTGGCAGGGAACTTGTGAGCCGGTGGCGTCCGTTTGTCCGGGGCGGCTGCGGGCCGATGGTGTCCGCCTGACTGGGGCACCCACCGCCTGCCAGGGACACCTGTGGGTCGGTGGCGTCCGGCTGTCGGGTACCTGTGGGTCGATGGGGTCCGGCTGTCTGGGGTACCCGTGGGTCGGTGGCGTCCGGCTGTCTGGGATACCCGTGGGTCGGTGGCATGCGCTTGCCAGAGGCAACCGTGGGTCGCGGGCGTCCTGCCAGAGGCACCCGTGCGCCAGTGGGCCTCCGCCTGCCAGAGACACGGTGCGCCAGTGGGCGTCTGCCTGCAAAGGCACCCCATGAGTCGGAGGGCGTCCGCCTGTTAGGCACCCGTAGACCGGTGAACCTCTCTGTCGCCGACTACGCGGGGGGCGACCGGTGACGCTCAAGTCGGCTGTGCCCTTTGTCGCCGCCGTCGAATTCGCGGCCTTTGGACAGCGGCTCGCCTGGAGGGCCCCGCCGCACTCCCATGCGGCGTGCCCCTGGCTCCCTCGCCACGGCGTACCGCACCTGCCCCGGCCACACGCCCCACATCCCGAGCCCAACACCCGAACGCCACGCCCTCGGCCGCATGCCCCACATCCACGCCCCAACGCCCCTGGAAGCACGCCTCACACCACTGCCAACGCACCGGGCCGCAGGCCCCCACCTTCCACCACGTCCCCCGGGCGACGGCGATCTCACCCCCGACCGCCGATCTCACCCCGAACGCCGGAGCCGCTCCAGACACGACTCCCACAACCACGTATCCCGCCACTGTGCCGGACACCCCCCAGCAGGCGCCTTCACCCGCCCACCGCGCACCCCATCCCCCAAGGAACGCCTCGCCGCCGACGAAGAAGACGTAGCCCCGATCCTCCCCCGACCGTCCACAGCCCCCGTCCCCCCCGAACCCCCAACTCCCCCAGCCTCAACCGCTTGCGACCTTGCCGAGTCCTCCACACGCACCCCCGCCACCCCCGACCCCGCCACCCCCGATCTCGCCGAACCCCTAACTGCTCCCGGACCCGACGAACCCCTCACAACCCCCTGCCCCGCCGCCGCACCGCTCTTCGGGACCGCCGCAGCCCGCGCCGGCCCTCCCGCCACGCCAGCCTTCAGCCAACCACCCCCCACACCGGCCACCGGCCCACCTGCTCCCACCCCGACAGCCGACGCACCCGCCCCCGCTCCCGCTCCCGCCCCGACTGCCGGCGCACCGGCTCCTGCCCCGACAGCCGACCCACCAGCTCCCCCCACAACTGCCGGCGAACCGGTTTCCGCTCTGTCCACCCGCGAACCCCCCGAAGCCCACGGCGCCGACGTGGATCCCCCACCCCCATGCCAAGACCGTGCACCCCCGCCCCTCAACGACGGCCCCGCCGTACCGTCAGCAGCCACGTACTCCCCCACCTGCCACCCCACGACGCCCCCTTCCGTATCCCCGCCAACGCCCCCAAGCCGCGCCGCCTCCCCGACACTCCCCCTCGCGAACGCGGACATCCGCCAAGCGGTCAACCCCCGCGACGGCACAACGCCCCCGCCAACCACCGGCGACACACCCCCGCCGTACACCACCCCCGGCACACCCCCCGGCGACACCGCCCCACTGAAGACACCCCCGGACGACATCCCCTCGAGCCCCACTCTCTCCGGCAGCAGAACCCCACCAGCCGCCCCGCCGTACAAGCCCCCACCAGGACCGGTCAACAGGCCGAAGTGCCGATACGGCACACCCCACTCGTAAGCGCCCCCGCCCAACGGCACGGCCCCGCCATACATCGCACGCGCCAGCCACGCCCAGCCCATCCCACCCCCAGGCGGCACGGCACCACCGTACGCGCCGTACACCACCCCAACCTGCGAAACCACCAGCCCATACCCAGCACTCCCCCCCGGAACAACCCCGCCGTACACCAGATAGGGCCGCTCCGTCCCCGCCACCCAAACAGGCCCCACCACCCGCATAACCCCCAACGTCGACCCCACGATCTCTTCCTCCACACCGGCCCCGTCGCCCTCTTCAGGCTCACCAGCCACCACCCCACCCCCACCGACACCACGCTCAGCCACAACTCCCCCTCGATAACCAAACACATCACCACCCCCCTCAACCCCGACGACATCACCACTCCTCCCAACCACACCACCATCGACATCACCACTGCCCCCCCTCGCACCACCGACGACATCACCGCCCCCACTGGCACCACTGCCGACAGCACTGCCCCCACTGGCACCACTATCGACATCACCACCGCCGCCGCTCACACCATCGCCAACATCACCATTGCCCCGGCTGGCACCATCGCCGACATCACTACTGCCCGCGTCCGCACCATTACCGTCGACATCGGCACTACCCGCGCTCGCACCACCACCGTCGACCTCAGAAGCGGTCCAGTCCCCACTGGCGCCGATTCCCGCACTCGCCTCAGAACCGGGCCCCGCGCCACCCGAACGCTCAGATTCGCCCCCTTCCACCCCAACCCCGAGCCCGACCCTCGCCACCCCCTGAGCCACCCCCCCAGCCCCGACCTCACCCTGCCCAAGAGCGTCACCCCTGGCCGCGCCCTGTCCACGCCCCCCGCCCTTGACGACGACCTGTTCGCGCCCCCCGGCACTGATCTCCCCGTCTGCACCGGCCCCGGCACTGCCTCCGGCATGCTCGGCCTCACCCCCGACAGGCGGCACCTGCTCCCCAGCCCCCAGCGCAGCGGCTTCCCACTCCCCACCGGCAACCCCCGGCAGCTCCTCCCCGCCCCGGACGAAGGCCCCCGCCGACCGCCCAGACGCCCCCGCCACCTCCCAAACGGGCTCCCACATCCGCGCCCCCACCCCCACGAACTGCGCCCCCGCGCCACCACCCGTCACGCCCCCGGAGACGGCGCCACCATCTCCCTCAGCCCCCTCCGCCCCCCGCGCCAACTCCCCCTCGCCGGCCACCGTCCCCCCGAACCCGGCCAACTCCGCCACGAACAACCCACCGGCCATCAAGGCCGGCACTACCATCGCCACCCCCAGCACCACGACCCGCATAACCCGCCGCCCCCGACCACACACCCGCCGCCCCATCATCACGAAGCGTGACAGTAACCCCCCTCAATCCCCGGCCACCGCCCCCCTTGTCACCCCTTTACCGCACCTCAGACCACCCATGACACCCCCCACCAAACCCGACCCCACGCCCCCGTCCCCAAAAGCGCCCCAGGTTCGCTAGGCTTACAACAGTCCACCTGCCTCCGTAGCTCAGGGGATAGAGCACCGCTCTCCTAAAGCGGGTGTCGCATGTTCGAATCATGCCGGGGGCACTCTTCTGACCAGCGGTCACGCCCTTGACCTGGGCATGTTCTTCCGGCTGTCACTCGACTCTGTGCAGCCATGCGCCACCGTAGGCAGCCATATGCCAGCGGCTGTGGGATATGCGTGGGATGGATCTTCGAGCGTTTCCCCAGGTCGCACCTTGTTGGCGGACCCGAGCCGAACGATCCCGCAGGTCCCCATAGCGGCGGGGATGCGGCCAGACAGCACGAAGCCAGCCCCGTCTAGGATCGGGCTCGTGCAGCGACTAGCGCTCTTCGACCTGGACAACACGCTTATAGACCTCGACGGCGCGTTCCGGATCTGGGCCGAGGAGTTCGCAGGGAGACGCGCCCTAGGGCGCGAAGCCACTAACTGGTTGATTGCTCTCGATCGTGAAGGTCTCCCCCATCGTGAGACGTTCTTCGCCAAGGTGCGAGAGCACTTCGCCCTTCCTGATCCGGTCGAGGAGCTGTGGGCCGATTACCGCAGACGCATGCCGTACCTCGTCCACTGCCGCCCCGAAGTGTTGGTAGGGCTGTCCGAGCTGCGCGCCGCAGGATGGCTGCTCGGGATCGTCACCAATGGGACAGCAGACAACCAACTCGGCAAGATCCAGCGAACTGGCCTGTCCGACGCCGTAGACGCCTACGCGCTCTCAGGCATTGAAGGTATCCGTAAGCCCGGTACAGGCCTGTTCGAGATCGCCGCTAGGCGATGCGGCGTAAGTCTCGCCGACGGAGGCTGGATGGTCGGCGACCACCCCGTCACGGACATCGGCGGAGGACATGCGGCCGGCCTGCGCACAGTTTGGATCGACCGAGGAACCTGGTCTATTCCTGAACACTCCCCAGATCATATGGTCACCGACGTGATCCACGCGATAGACATCTTGCGCGCTGCCAACAAATGATCTTTTGGAGAGCCACCAAACATCAGATCCGGACTCTCTTCCTCAGTCTACTGAGCCAACCCAGTTGCGGCTTCCAGGCCTTTGTTCACGGAACCACACCATCTAGCTGGGAAAACTCATACGCCATGACCATGAATACAGCATCAGCAAATCCAGTAGATAAGAAGTTGCGCCACAGCTAGGATCGTCTTATGAGCCTAGGGAAACCCAATACAGTACTAGCCGCCAAGCTTCACACCCTGTTTGTCGAGATATGCGCTCAGAGCAATCAACTACGCAACCTCTCCGATCAACAGGCAGCTAACGAGGTGGCCGGATGGCCAGTTGTTCAGGAGATCAATAAAGCTGCTGCAGAAATCGCTCAGCAGAACGACTATTTTCAAAGATCTTGGACCAGATATCAACGGGAAGGATCGGGCAGGCAGACAGTTGTTCACTGGGGAAGATCTATAGACGAGACCAGCCTACACTCCCTCGGCATAGTAAGAGCACTCTGCACTCAGAAATCAATTCCATCCGTTCTTATAGACGAAATTACGGCATTTTTGGCAGGACCTAAGATTCCCATTCAACGTCACGTAGTAATTGATGCCGATATCGATCTTAGTGAACCTTTAGAGGTAGCTGGTTGGCGCCTATGGCGCCCAACCCGGAAAGATCTTGAGCCCATTCGACCACTTCCGTCGGTTGCACTATATGCGGCGTCCACAGAATGGGACCCACTCTTATACGACGGCTCCTGCAGCATGCTCTCTCGCATTGATGAGAACGCCTCTCCCAGAGAGAGTAATAACCTATTCCCAGCATTTCTTATGGACGAGCTACTTGGACCAGAGCTGAATATTGTCGCCTGGCAACCGCTCCTCCTCCTAAACCTCTTTTCTGATGATCCCGTAAACATAGCATCTGAATATGAGGTAGAAGCACAGCGTTACATGGAAATGATCAAAGGCGGAAGGCTAACCACTACGCCCATAGGTAATCCAGACGATGAGTATGAAGTTGTTTCGTTCGGCCCCTTTTGGGCTTCAGGAGAAAAACTGATACGCCTACTTCGGTTTCTTCGCCTCCTGTCTGATCATTTAGCGACATGGCCGCCTCGCGGAAAAGTAAATAATCCAAAAAGTCACCCTTTTTATCGTCTTCAACAGAGTGCACAGAGGCTATTATCGCTTAATCCGTACATCGGCCAAGACGGCGATATTGTTTTCCAAAGACGGTCAGGGGAGATTTTACTTTGGTGCGTTGCTGCTCTTGAGCACTTGATGACCGCCCCCAGAGAAAAGGATGGCGACTTGACGCGTCGCGTCACCCAACGCGCCGCTATACTAGTAGGCCATGATGATAACGACCGCTTACAAACTAAAGAATTAGTTAGGAAGGCGTATGCAATTCGATCTATAATTGCACATGGGGGTAACCCCGGCGACGATCATGCCACCGCAACGCTTGCCAGTGAGATGCGCAAAATTCTCCGCAAGTCAATTATACGACGGATCATCCTGGGGCCCGATATCGACATAGCTGCATCCTGCGATAATGCCTTACTCTCGACACATGAGCGAGAATCGGTCATCGAAGCTCCAATCAAACGCTTCCGAATCCTTTTAGAAGACGGTCCCGCACCAACACAATGACAGTAGAGTCCCGAGCGTGAGCGCCCGAATCGACTTCTATGACGACCCCGCTGCGCCTGAGTCCAACAGCCTGGTCCCGTCAGTAAACGTCGTGGTCATCAACAAGACAGGTAAGATCTTGATGATCCGCCGCAGCGACAATGGCAACTGGGCTGTCCCCGGTGGCGCGATCGACCTGGGTGAGTCCTTGCCCGAGGCAGCGATCCGGGAGACGTTGGAGGAAACCGGGATCAGGTGCGAGATCACCGGCCTTGTCGGGACGTACACCGACCCCAAGCATGTGATTCTCTACACCAGCAACGGCGAAGCCCGCCAGGAGTTTTCCATCGTGCTCACCGGTCGAGCCGTCGGCGGAGAGCCGACGCCGAGCGACGAATCCCGAGAGGTGCGCTGGGTGCCGCGGGATGAGATCTACTCATTACCAATGGATGGGTCAATGCGCCTACGGATCAGTCACTTCCTCGAAGGAACAGGTAAGCCACACATAGGCTGAGGCCCCGACCTATGCCGGGGCCTGGGGGAAGCATCTATAGCGATCACTCGTCGAGAGCGCTGCTGATCTTTCCGTTCGTCCGTTCCTGCTGGCCCTCCATGCACTTGGCGTATACCCGGTGGAGAACCTCCACGCTGTGGCCGGCTCGTTTGGCCACCTCGGTAGCCGGTACGCCTGCGTTGAGCCAGAGAGACAGGGCAGCGTGCCGCAGGTCATAGAGCCGGGCGGCAAGCGGTGACTTTACTTGCTCATCAGTGAAGGCGAGGGCCCGAGCCTCCTGCCATACGTAGGAGCATGCCGAACTGGAGTAGGAACCGCCCTTGGTCGTGCGGAACAGCCGGCCGTCGTCCTCGGTGCCGTAGGCGTTGATGTGCTCGCGAAGGATGGCGACCAGAACAGGCGGGATGGGAATCTCTCTGGTCTCCTTCTTCGCCCGATGCTTGAGGCTGCGAGATTCGTGGGTCTGCCCCGAGTTGGTCCACCGCTTGTTCGCCTGCGGTCGGGCTTTCTCAAGGATGATCTGACCCCATCCCGATTCGGGCAGGGTGCAGTTCTTCAGGCGAAGGTCCGCGGCCTCCTCCGGCCGCAGTCCCGCATAGTAGATACACGCGAACATGGCCCTGAGTCGTACGCCCCTGGTACGACCGACCTTGGGCACCGCGGCCAGGAGTTCCTTCGCCTGAGCTGGGTTGACCACCGTACGAGGGTCGACGACAGTGAGCCTTTTTCATCCGTGGGCAAGCCGGTGGTTCTGAAGGACAGCGATGGCCTTGCATAGGTGTCCGGCTTTGCCGGGGCTACATCGGAGCTTGCGGAGGATCCGCCAGCTCTTGAGCTGGGCGTTCGCACGCTCACCCGGGCCGCGAAGGCGAGCGTGTGACCGATTGGCCTGTTTCTGCGGCTCGGGCTTGTTCCTGCCCTTGTACGGAGTGATGACCGGGCGTTCGGCTCCTTGGTAGCCCTTGTCCGCCAGGACGACGATCCCAGCATGTTCCAACGCACGCAGGATGCCCCAGATCCGGGCCGCACTCAGATCATGCGTCTTTCCCGGCAGCGCACCCGAGGTCCACACGATCGTCCCGCTAGGCGAGGCGATGACCTGGACGTTCATCCCGTGCACGCGATGCTTGCCGGAGAAGTAGGGGCGGTCGGCCTTGATCCGATCGGTACGGATGAGCGTGCCGTCCAGCACCAGGTAGTGAAGCCCGTCCTTGCCGGCCTTGCGCAGGGCCTGCCCGAGCTTGGGCGAGCGGGCCGACAGCAGCATCACCGTCTCCTGTACGTACCGCCACGCCGTCGCCGTTGACAGGCCGAAACCGGCTCCGAGCTCGTCGAAGGTCTCGCCCTTGCGCAGGTGGACCAGTACCGGCAGCGCTTGCTGTCCGGGGTTGAGCAGCCGCCAGGTCGATCCGATCGCCTTGCGGTGCCGGCGGATCAGCCCGGCCACGTAGTTCAGCGTTGAACGCGACAAATCGACCGAGGCACGGTAGAACAGCACCCAGAGCTCCTGGTGGTGACGGACAGATTGTGGTGATCAACCCGTCTACCAGGGGCTCTACTACGTCTTCAGGCGAACCCCCGACCTGCGATCATGTCGTGATCAGCACCTCTACCGCCAGGATGAAAAAGGCTCAGTGACGGCCTTGGGTGGCTTCCATTTGATCTCGTGCAGGGGGTTGGCCGTGAACACCTTCTGCTCTACCGCCAGCTCCAGAAGGTGGTGAAAGATCGCCCGCTTACGCCGCACCGTATTGGCCGCCGCTTCCTTGCCGTCGAAGGTGGACGAGACGGCATCGAGCGCGCCCCTGACGACGTGAGCCTCTTGGAGGTCGACCAATGGAAGGGATGCCTTCTCAAGCCACCGCAGCACCGTTGCCTGCCTACGGTTCAGTTCCCCTCTCCGGTTCTCGGGGAGCAACACGTGATTCCGCAACACGTGTCGTAGTTCGTCGACCTCCGGTCGATCCGGAACGTCCGCAACCAATGCCGGGACGAGCGACAACAGAGCGTAAGCCTCGGTCTCCCGCGTTCGAGGAGCCGTCCGCCGCCATCGGCCGACCGCGTACGACTGCGCGAACTCCAGGAAGGACGGCCCGGAGGGCTCAAGCTCCGCGGACAACATCGAGACCGGCAGTCCGGTGGCGAGGTCGAACGCCTCTCCCTTCTTGGCCGCCTGGCGAAGGTCGGACAGGAAGTTCTCAGCCAGTGCCTTGGTCCGGAAGGTCTTGGACTTCGGCTTACTCCCGACCTTCCAACGCGCCTCGAATGACGGCGTCTTGCTCGACCGGTTCCGGCGGACTTCCCAGAAGCGCACGTCATAGCTGGTGATCATGACGCCTCCCGCAGCGAGTCGAGCCATGCTTCGAGGTCGCTCCGCCGGACACGCAGCTCGTCATTGGGGTACTGGATGCAGGCGGGCGCCTTGCCGAGTTCACGCCACCGGTAGAAGGTGCGGCGCGAGATGCCGTTCAACTCCTCCAGCACTTCGGGCAGGGTGAGGAGCTTGTCATCGTGCCGAGGCATCAGACACCTCCCCCGGGCACCGAGGGCGGGAGCAGAGGTCTTCCGGTCAACGCGGCGGCGAGAAGCGCGTCACCGACCGACAGGCCCTTTCCGACGTACTCCCAATGGGAGATCACTAGAACGGTGTCCTCGTCGAAGAGAGGGAGCCATCCTGCGGTGACCTGCTCACGGCGTACGTGTTCGGCGCGTGCTTCACGGAGCTTGCCCATGGTGGTGGAGTAGCGACGGCTCTTCGTTGCGAAGTGGCCGCGGAAGCCCAGCATGTTCGCCCATTTGATGAGCCGGAACTCGGTCAGCTCGTCGAGGGCGCCCAGGCGCATGCACTCGGCGATAAGGCGTCGGGCATGGTCGCGGATCGGGAGCGCGCTCAGGTCGTCGAGGGGGTTGATGCGCCGGTCCAGGGTGCCGACGCATTCGGCGGCTTTGGTGGCGTACTTGGCGATGTAAGCGGCTACGGCCTGGTCAGTGAGGTCACCGTTCAGGGTGATTTGGCGTACGTCGAGTTGGGTTCCCCAGCTGAAGGCCCGGGTGGGTTCACCGGGTACTGCGGGGACGGTGACCGCAACGGCGGAGGCGGCGTGTTGTACGGCGTCGGTCATCAGGTCGGCCGTCGCCCAGGCCGGCGGAGTGGTGATCGGCCCCTCGGGACCGTCGACCCGGATCACGGCGTGGAAGTGGACAACCCCGCGCCGCTGGTACTCGGCGACTTTGGCGAAGGAGATGACGGCCTGCTCGCGCAGCTCCCGTTGCGTCAGTCCGGCGTTCTTGGCGATGCGCCGGCGCAGGGCTTCGGTGAAGCGGCGCCACAGTTCCGGGGACATGGCGTTGAACAGCACGCTGCCCGCGTAGTCGTAGCACTCCGGGCACAGCGGTTCTCCGAGGCACGATTCGTCGGCTCCGTGCCGGGCGGTGCAGGACATGACGCGTCCGTGCGGGCAGGTGGTCGCGTCTCGTCGGGCGTGGCAGGGCTGGACGGTGCCGTTCTTCTCTCGGCGGGTGTGGACGGTGCCGAAGGAGGGGGCGGTGAGGGTGACGAAAAGGCAGGGGTGGGCGGTGACCGAGGCGGGGACGCCCTTGCCGCCGACGAGGCCGGCGCGGACGAGTTGATAGGTGTCGGAGCGGTAGGTCTCGGCGCAGGAGGGACAGCGAGTCGCGCGACGGGTCTTGCAGGGCAGTCGCAGAATGCCGTCGGGTTCGCCTGCGGTGCTGTAGCTGTGCAGGCGCTTGCCGGTGGTGGGGTCGACGTGGTGGACGTGGCCACGCAGGTGGATGGGCTGTCGGCAGCCGCCGGTCCGGCGGATCTGGGAGGCCCAGCGGGCGTATTGGGGGTCGTGGAGCCGGGTGATCATCCCGGCTACCGCGTAGGTGCTTGGCATGATGGGGGTGTCCCTTCCGGGCTGTGGATGTTCGGTGTGGGATGGCCCCCGACGTGGCGGACGTCTTGGCGGATGTGTGGTCACGCCGGGGGCGCTGAGGACTCTCAGCTGAAGCCGAGGCCCTCGCAGTGCTCGCAGGTCTGGCTGTGGCTGTCGACGCCGGTTCCTCCGCAGTGGCAGCACAGCCAGCGCTTCGGAGCGGGGGCGATGAACGGGGCGCGGTCGTCGGGGTCATCGGGGGTGTCGGTCACGTGATCCACCTCCCCTCGTTGCGCTTGGGGGCGGTGTTGATGAACACGCGCCAGGTGTAGGGCCGTTCGTGGAGCGGGAAGATCGGCGAGACCGAACCGACCGGGAGGATCGTGCGGATCTTGTTGGTGGCGTAGGCGAGTTCGGCGTAGGTGCCGTCGATGCGGATGCGCATGAGGGGTTCTCCTTGATCAGGCGGCGTGAGCCGGGAGGCCGGCGGCGGGAGTGATGGGGTCGGGTTCGACGCAGCCGAAGTAGGAGCTTTCGGCGTCGTAGCGGGCTTTGGCGTGGGCGAGGATGCCCACGGCCGTGTACTCGACCGGCCCGAAGGTGCGGCTGGTTCGGTAGTGGCCGTAGCCGATGTCGCCGGGGTCGATGGCGGTGCCGAGGAGGTGGGCGATGGCGTCGATCTCGGCGCACATGTCGGGGTCGGTTCCGGTGGCGAAGTGGAGGAGCTTGGGGAGGGTCGGGACGGGGACGTCGGGGTTGGCTTCCAGGAAGGCGGCGAGGTCGAGGAGTCCGGTGATGACCGCGGTGCGGTGGTCGGTGGTGTTCATGGGGGTGTCCTTCGTTGTCAGGCGGGTTCGGGGCTGTCGCGTAGGGAGCGCAGGAGGTCGGAGGCGAGTTGGCTGGAGACGCCGAGGCGGGCGCGCAGGGTGTCGCGGGTGATGGGTCTGCCGTGTCGGGCGTGGTGTTCGTCGGCGACGCGGCGGGCGTAGTCGAGAAGCGCACCGGTCGTACCGGCTTCGTTCTGGCCGTTCTCGGTGCCGTTCTGTTCGTTCTGGCCGTTCTCGCCGGGGACAGTGAGGCCGGACAGCAGGGCAGGCGCCGAGGGTTCGGGGATGCTCGCGGGGAGGGTTTCCGGTACGGCGTCCGCAGCGGGGACGAGTGCCGGGGACGGTTCGGGACGGGGTTCTGAGGCGCGGCGCTCCAGCATGGAGACCGCGATCAGGAACGCCCCGGCCGGGGTCGCGGCGGTGATCCATCCCCAGGTCGAGGGTTCGGCTTGGGCGAGGTTGGCGGCTAGGGACAGGACGATCCCGCCGACGAGGACGAGGGTGGGCCATGAGATCCAGCCGTCTCGTTCCCGCCCGTTCTTCTTGTCGCGTTGCCGTTCCCGCGCGGCCATGACGCACGTGAGGTCGACGCAGATGGCCACGGCCCAGGCCATCCAGCCGTCCTGTCCGTGTTCGGTGGCGGTGTCGCGGATGTGGGTGAAGCTGCCGGCCCCGGCGATCAGGGCGAGGATGAGGACGGGGGCGGAGTCGGCCAGCCGTAGGGCCAGGCGAGGCGCGGTCGTGGTCACGGTGGTGTTCTCCTTCCAGGATTAGGCGGCGATCTCGGGGAT
The DNA here is from genome assembly GCF_030268685.1 of Microtetraspora sp. NBRC 13810. Taxonomy (GTDB): domain Bacteria; phylum Actinomycetota; class Actinomycetes; order Streptosporangiales; family Streptosporangiaceae; genus BSRQ01. Next base: position 119,932 of record NZ_BSRQ01000024.1, on the reverse strand, counting down.
GTTGTCGACGCCGGGGAGTTCGTGGCCGAGGCCGGAGGCGGCGACCTGCGCCCAGGAGGGGGTCATCTGTGCGTAGGTGTGGGCGGCTTGCTCGGCGGCGGTGGTGGAGACGTAGCCGGACCGGGCGCGGTACCACCGGCCGTCGGATCCGGTGATCACAGCTACGCCGGGGAGTTCGGGGGCGATGGAGCGGGCGGCTACGAGGGCGTCGGGGTCGAGGTCGCCGAGGGTCATCACCGCGGTTTCGGGGTCGTTGACTCGGTGGCAGACCCGTCCGCCGATCTGGGCACGCAGCGCGGTCACGCCGGGGCCGAGGTCGGAGCCGATGCGCTGGCCGGACAGGATCAGGTGGATACCGAAGGCGCGACCGAGCTGGGCGATGCGCAGCAGTGCGGTAGCCGTACGGGTGACTTGATCCTTCTCAGCCTTGTCGGCGGTCAGGAACAGCTCTGCGACCTCGTCGACCAGGACCACGACCGGGATCGGTCGGGAGGCATCGGGGAGTTGCCAGATGTCGCGCACCCCGTAGCGGCGACAGGCCAGCATCCGGGCGCCCATGACGGCGATGAGGTCGCTGAGCAGGTCGAGGCACTCGGCGCGGGTAGTGGCAAGCGCGGTCAGTCGAGCCGCGTAGGCCGACAGCTCCACCCCGCCCTTGAGGTCGAAGCCGACCAGGGCGACCGGTTGCGGGGACAGGCCGACGATGAGGGCGTTGATCAGGTTGGACTTGCCTGACTGGGTGGCGCCGGCGTTCATCCAGTGCGGGATGAGCCGCAGGTCCATCCGCCAGGCCGCGCCGGTCTCCAGGACCCCGACGATCGGCCGTAGCAGGTCGTCGGCCCGCCAGCCGTCGCGTGGTTCGGTCGGGGGTACGGCGGGTGCGACGTGGGCGAGGGGGTCGTGGTTGATGCCTTGGAGGGTGACGCGGCCGGGCCGGGAGCCGACGACCCGAACCGCTTCGATCCGCCAGGCGTGTGCGAGGCGCTCGCAGACTTTCGCGTAGTCGTCGGGCACCTGTCCGTCGAGCAGGTGGAAGGTGATGCGGAAGCCGCCGCGGGTGGGCCAGGGCAGGCCCATCCAGGGCTTGGTGTCGACCGCGACGCGTTGGAAGCGGCGCTTGACGCGTACGACGCCGGTAGAGGCGACCAATCCGGGAACGGTGGTGAACCACCAGCGGTAGCGCTTCTTGGTCAGTCCGCAGCCGGAGGCGACGTGGCGCCAGGACCAGCGCAGCCAGATGGCTTTACGGGGAAAGACGAGGACGTACCAGTAGGAAGTCGGGGCCCAGCGCCGCCAGGCGGCGAGCAGGAGCAGGATGGCGAGGATCTTGAACAGGGGGTGGTCGAGGTCGATCACAGGTCCGCCCCCGTTCTAGCCGGGAGGGCGGAGCCGGCGGGGCGGAAGGAGGTGGCTCGGTAGGAGATGCCCCAGCGTCCGCCCTGTTCCCAGACGTAGCCGACCAGGCCGACGGGGATGACTTCCTCACCGGCGATGATCTGCGGTTCGGGGGTGGTGCTGATCTTGACGAGTTCCATCCGGTTGAACTCGTCTTCGAACAGGAAGGTGAGTTCGTACATGATGTTGCCGTCCTTGTCGCGCTTGATCTCGCCGGTGTCCTTGTTGACGAGGCGGGGCTTGGCGGGCTTGACGCAGGTGATCTGGAGCTTGGTGGTGTCGACGGGGATGGGGATGGTGCGCATGGTCGTTCCTTTGTTAGCTGGGACTCTTAGACCACATGGAACACTTGGAATTCTAAGTTGTCAATGAGTTCTTCGGCGACTTGGTTGGATTCGTTACGGAGGTGTGCTGAACTGGAGCCGTGGTGCACCGTGATGCGCACGACACGGTGCGCCGTGGTGCAAGACGGTGCAGCAGATGCGACGAGACGAGACGTAGATGGTGGAGAAGACCGGCCAACCGGCCTACTTGCAGATCGTCGACGAGCTACGTGGCCAGATCCGCAGCGGAGCACTTCCCGCCGGCACCGCGCTGCCGTCCATCGCCCAGTTGGGTGAGCGCTTCGACGTCTCCGCCAGCGTGGTCAAGGCCGCCATCAGCGTTCTTCGCACCGAGGGAGCCGTGATCGGCCAGCAGGGCAAGGGCGTGTTCGTCCGCGAAGTCCCCGCCGAAGTTCCCGAGGCAGTCAGCGCGTCCGGTGCGACCGGCGAGATCCTGGACCAGCTTGCCCAGATGCGTCAGTCGCTCAAGGAGCTGAGGGATCGGCTTGCCGCTCTGGAATCGGCCGTCTTCCCAGAGCAGAAGTGATCTGTTCGACCCGGCAGGCCAACTCGTCCAACTGAGCCCGCATTTCGGCCAGTTCGGAAATGATTCGTCGCTCGTCCGCATTCATGCTCGTCTCTCCTGCTCATCCCCGGCGCCTTTCGCCTTTCGGGATGACCTAAGTTCACCGTGAGCTGCGGAGTTTCGGTATCACGCTGATCTAGTTAAGCTTCATCAGGTTGCCCTACCGACGATTTACACATGCGTTTTCACATGCACGACCGCACACCGCGCACCACCCCCGAAGCGTGAAGGCGAAGGTATGCAATGAAGACGACCCAGCGACAGGGCTGGATCCCCTCCCGCCTGCGGGAACACCGCGAAGCCCACGGCCTCACCCTGGAGGCCACCGGCGAACGGCTCCGCCAGGCAGCCGCCCGCCACGGCCTGACCGTGCCCGCGGCCAACTTCCAGACCATCTGGGGTCACGAGCAAGGCACCGTGTTTCCCGGCCCGCATTATCGGCGTGCTTACTGCCTGCTCTACAAGGCCACCGAGCCCGAACTAGGCTTTCGTCCTCCATTGCCCGGTGAATCACAGAAAGCGGAAATCGTGATTTCCGATTTGCCTGCGCCCTCTGATCCCGCCACCGACGACGCCGCCGCGCAGGTCATCGAGAGCGCGTTCACCAAGGTCTCCATCGACGAGATCACGGCAGGCGACTCCCCGCCGGCGCTCCTTCGCAGCCGGGTGGTCGACGCCTGGCGCAGGCGCCACGGCGGAGGCAACCCCCGTCCCATCCTCGCCCTAGTCGGCGGGTACGCAGGATCCGGCAAGACCGAGTTCTCCCGCTTCCTGTCCGACATCACCGGATGGGCGTTCCTGGACAAGGACTCCCTGACTCGATCCATCGTCGAACGGCTGCTCGTCTCCCTTGGCGGCGACCCCAACGACCGCCACACCGACCTGTACCTCAAGGAGGTCCGGCCGCTGGAGTACCGGTGCCTGATGGAGACCGCATGGGACAACCTCAACGTCGGAACCTCGGCCATCCTGGCAGCTCCGTTCATCGCTGAACTCAAGGACGAGGCGTGGTTCACCCGCCTGGAGAACCGGTGCGCCGCCAAGGGGATCGACGTGGCGGCGATCTGGGTCCGCTGCGACCCCGAGTCGATGCGCGAATACATCGAGTTCCGCGGTGCTGCCCGTGACGCCTGGAAGCTGAGCAACTGGGAGCAGTACGCCGCGAGCTTGGACGTCGAGTCCAGCCCGCCCACCGCACACGTCACCATCGACAACCGGCTTGGCGCTGCCATCAGCCTTGCCGACCAGACCCGCGAAGCCCTTAAGCGGATCCTGGCGTGAGCCCGCAGGGAATCGTCCTGTACGGCCCGCCCGCCAGTGGCAAGGACACAGTCACCGCCGCCCTCACTCGCCTGGACGCTCGGTTCGTTCTGTTGCCCAAGCTCAAGGTCGGCACCGGTCGGGCCGATGGCTACGAGTTCGTCAGCGCCGAGCATCTGGACGAGCTCCGCGACGCCGGCCGCCTGGTCGCCGAGACCCACCGCTACGGCAACGTCTACGCCATCGACCGCCAGACGATCGAAGACCGCCACGCCGCCGGCTACGTCCCCGTCGTACACATGGGCAATGTCAGTGATCTGCGGCAACTCGTCGGCAAGGTCCCCGACGGGTGGTTCCGTGTGCTGCTGTGGATCCCGCGCGAGGTCACCGAGCAGCGATCCCAGGCCCGCAGGGACGTCGACACCACCAAGCGCCTTGCCGCATGGGACGAAACGCTCGCCGACTTGGAGACCAACACCGATGCCGGGTTCTTTCATCTGCGCATCCACACCGACCGTCTCGGAGCCGACGCCGCAGCACGCGAGATCATGAGTGCCTATGATCGTTTGCGGGACGCTGGATGCCCCCAGGCGGAGTGCCGTCATTGAGCCGGGCCGCCACCTCGTCGGGGATCAGGTCGAGCCGCCACCAAATGCCGCAGTCACGGCAGCGCGCCCCGTCGGGAAGCGGAAGCTCATAGGTCCACTCGACCCGAGTGTGCCCGCACTCGGCGCCGATCCCGTAGCTCCGCGCGCAGCTCTCCGCCGTGACAGACGACTCATCCACGGTCACGATGATCGGAGCCTCCCCCGGACCGCGCCCGCAGTACGGGCACGCTGGCGGTGGAGATCCTGCCTGTAGGTATTCCTCGATGCGCCGTTGCCCAGCGATGAGACGGATCAGCTCGTTCAGGCTGTGCGCCACGAGGTAGCGGGTGAGCCCGGCAAGCACCTCATGACGCTCCAACGGCCGTTCGAGAGTGCGGCGCGCGTAGAGGACGCCCGATGCACCGGTTTCCGCGTACCACCCATCGAGCAACGGGCCGTAGGTCACCGGAGTCGACGTGTGCGCCGAGAGCAGCCGATCGGACATGGGTTCCCTTCCTGTCTCCGACACCATCAGCAGGCCCATCCGGTGAGGATCGCCGTCCACAGGCGCTCCGCTTCGGCGGTTAACAGCCACTCGGTCTCCCGCAGGGTGATCTTCTTGCCCTCGCCCCGACGTCGGCGGATGAACGCCACCCCGCCCGCCGTGCAGAACTCATAGGTGAGTGGCTCGCACTCGCAGGTGTGCTCACGGACCCGGACCCGATCGAAGCGCGGCACCCGGGGACGCCAGTGCAGCACCTCGTGACCGTCGCGCAGCGGAGCTACGTGGATGCCGTGGTAGTACGCCGCCAGGTGGCCCAAGGTGCTCACACCCCGCTTTCTTCTCCGTGTCGTCCGGCGAAGGTCCTTGCTTTGGTGGGCATCGGTGAGCAGAACCCGGAACCGTGTCCCTCGGCGCCCTCCAACACCGAGGAACGGACCGATACGGGGAAGCCGGTCCCGAGCTTGTAGGCCCACCACTCACCGATGCCCACGGCTGCATCATAGGCAGGCAATACCGTGGTACACCATAGAACACAGCAGTATGTTCCGCTGAGGTACCCTCCACTGCGGGTTCCTACCGTGTACTCATGACCGAATTGCGGGACGATCTGCCCAGGTGGCGCCAGGTGCGAGACATCATCGTCCAGCGCATCGAAGCCGGCCAGTACAGGCCAGGTCAGCGAATCCCCTCGGTCGTTGACCTCACCCAAGAGTTCGGCATCGCCACCCAGACCGCACAAAAGGTCATGAACGCTCTGCGCAAGGACCGATGGATCCGCACCGAACGCGGCATGGGCAGCTTCGTCACCAGCGCTGAGGAACGCACCACGGAATCCGACGAGACATCCGAGTAGCCACTACGGCCTCAAGATCATCGGAGTCTACTCACTCCGGATGAGAACTTTCTGTACGTCTTCAAGGGCAGTCCACCTGCGGCGGCCTGCCACGCGTCGGGCGGTCGCTGGCCGCGCTGCGGCTCTTCGGCCGGTCGCGGCCCGCGCCGCCCACGCGTCTCAGTCGCCGAAGCGGACACCGATGAAATTGCGATTACTGCAACCGCCCCGTGTCTGACGGATCAATGCCGAGAAGTCGAATGTTCGAGCCGCCAGAACTGCGGGCGGAGGTGTTTATAGTAGCAGAGACGCCGATCACCGACTGTGGGAGCATTCATGAGATATATGGAGAGCTCAGTAATGCTTCTATGGCAGGAGCAGAAGTTTAAGCTCATGATTCTGCACGCCAGAGCCGATGAGTTTGAAGACCTATTTTCTAAAATTATGAGATTGGCTAATGGTACTTCATTTCATTTAGCGAGACCGGGCGGCACGTATGGCGACGCCAAGTGTGATGGATGGGACTCGACAACCAAGACTCTGTATTCCGTCTATGCACCCTTCTCTAAAAAGCGTAGATCCGATATTCGTGCGAAGATTTTGAGTGATTTTCGCGGCGCTCGAACCAAATGGCCCGAGATGCAAAGATGGCGACTCGTTCATAACGACTTCTTTGGGATGTCTGCCGAAATAACCCGTGAACTCGAATTGTTGCGATCGGATCCGATATCGCAAGGAGTCGAGATCCTTTCCGACTGGGACCCGCAAGAGTTATGGCGAATATTGAGATCTCTTCCCGAGGGAGATCGCTCCGAACTCCTGGGTGTTCCCGGCATAACGTTCCTTCAAGGAAATGATCAGTGGGATTCCTATGCTGTCCGTAATCACGACACAGTAGATCCGGCTGTCTTGAGGGCCACCTTGCGGTCGTTAGCGCAATTGTGTGACAACTATCAACATGACGCAATTTTGGATCCGCTGTGCGCATCTGCCATGGCACGAGCATTAACAACCTGGTGGCTCGACGATAGAGAAGTGTTCGGCAGTTATGTTGAGTTCTTGATGGAGCGATGCGAAGCCGAGCCAATGGAAGCGTCTCTGACGTCTCTCGTGTTTGTCATGAGTTGTATACAGATCGGCGCCCGAAGACTGGGAATTTCTGAAGACTACTTCATTGAGATGTTTCTTTTGAATGACGTGGACGCCCCGCCAGGAGTAAAGGTAATTGCAGAAATTGCCCGAGATGAGCTAGCGGGAAAGAATCTCGGTATCTTTGTTGACGACTTAGAGGTTCGCAAGAAATTCGTTAACTCCTGTTGGTTGACTGTGATGCACATAATCGGAGGATTATCGGGACTGATGTCAACTCCGGAGATATTTATCCTTCAAGATCTTTTGGTGTCTACGCAGAGAATTCAATATTTGAGTCCTGCATCCGACCGTCCCGCTGAATGACGAAAATAGAGCTGCCGCGCCGCTTCCGCTGCTCGGGCCTGGCGGCCCTGCGCTCCGGGTCGGCTTGCCACCGAATGACGTGGTGACCGTGGGCAGCGGGCGACGCGGGACATGCACGGGATGATCAAGCCAGCCGTATGAGCCCGCTCCCGTGTTTTAGCAGGTCAACCTATCCATGTGGTCGAGTCGGCCCGCGCTCTCCTAAAGCGGGTGCCGCAGGTTCGAATCCTGCCGGGGGCACACTTCTCTACCAGGCAGTTTGCCCTCTGACCTGCGGGTTCTTAGCCGCAGGTCTTTTGCTTGTCAGGCGCCCGACAGGTCGCCGAGGGCACCCATATGCAGCCGTAGGAGCTTGATCAGGGGACATGCGGGGGACGATCTTGAAGACGTTTCCTCAGCTCATTTGAGCCTTGGATCACGTTGTTGCCTCGTGGCACCCGTGCCGCTGGCCCCAAACAGCGTGCCGCTCGCCACCTGAAGATCATGGAAACCCGCGGAAAGGCTCCCCAACGGCCCGTACGCCGAGGGCGCCCACATCCGCCCGCTCGGCAGCCCGCACGATGCTCACGACGAGGCAGGCAACCTCCTGTGCCTCTGCCCAACGACCACGTGCTCTTCGACCAGGGCGCGATCACCATCAAGGACGACCTCACGGTGATCGACCGGCTCGCGGGCGGATGTCCCGCTTTTGCTCCAGCTCCCGGATCCGGTACTTGAGCTGCTTGTTCTCCTCTTCCAGCACTTCGCCCGAGCGTACGTGCCCGGCCAACGCACCCTGGCCAGCAGCGGCACCATCGGCCGCGCCTTGCCCGCCCTCACCCTGAGCCTGCGCTCCCGCACCAGCACCCGCAGCGTCTCGCGACTGACTCCTAAATCCCTCCCGATCAACGTGATCGTCCGACCCTGCCTTAACAACACCAGTGCCACCACGTCGGCCTTGAACTCGGGCAGGTGGTTGGAGATCCAGTCTCCAAAGTGTCCGTATTCATGGGGGAACGTGGCAATCCCCTGAAAGCGTGGAGACGTCGTTATGCCGCGATGGCCTCGTTGACTCTCGTCCTGATGGCCGCTCGGGCGGTCATGATGCGCTGTTCGTACTCGATCGGGGGTAGCCCGTCGGCGGTGGCATGCCTGCGCCGGGTGTTGTAGAAGTCCGCGATCCAAGTGGCGATCCGCACGCGGGCCTGGTCGCGGGTGGTGAAGTGGTGCCGGCGGGTGAATTCGACCTTGAGGGTGGAGTTGAACGACTCCGCGGCGGCGTTGTCCAGGGCGCAGCCGACGCGGCCCATGGATTGCACCACGCCCCAGTGCCGGCAGGCGGCCTGGAAGCGGGCGGCGGTGTATTCGCTGCCCCTGTCGGTGTGAAAGATCACTCCGTCCACGGTGCCGCCCCGGGTGACCGCGGCCATCTGCAACGCCGCGACGGTCAGGGCGGCATCGTGATGGGCCGACATCGCGTAGCCGAGCAGCCGGCGGGAGAACAGATCCTCGACCGTGGCGAGATACAGTTTCCCCTCCTCGGTGGGGATCTCGGTGACGTCCCCGCACCACAGCACATCCGGTGCGACCGCGGTGAACTGGCGTCGGACCAGGTCAGGCGCCACCGGCCGTTTGCCGGCCCTGGTCAGCGACCGGGGTTTCCCGCGCTGGCGGGCGATCAGGCCGAGCTCGGCCATCCGCGCCGCCACAGTGTTGACCGACACCTGCCAGCCGTCATGGTGCAGGTCCCGCCAGATACGCGGAGAGCCGTAAGTCCCCGCCGAAGCGGCGAAGGACGCCGTGATCGCCTCATCCAGCCGGTCCCGGCGCTGCTCACGTGCGGTCGCCAGCCGGCCGCGCCACTTGTAGAACAGTGAGAGACGCCCAACGCCTTGCAGGACAGCGCGTGGGGGACGTCGTACTCGGTCTTCTGGGAAGCGATGAAGGCCGCCACGCTCACCGGCCCGTCGCCTCCTTGACCCAGAGGACCACGGAGCGCTTGAGGACATCGCGCTCCATCTCCAGCTCCGCGCGTTCCTTGGCCCACTCGGCTTTCTGCCTGCGCAGCCGGGCCAGTTCCTCACGCTCGGACTCGGCCAGCTCCCCGCCGGAACCGGCGTCCTGCTCACGGGCCAGGCGGTCCATCTGGACCCAGTTGGCCAAAGTTCCCGCGTTGATCCCCAGGTCCCTGGCGACCTGAGCGATCGACTTACCGGTCTCCCGGACGATGCGCACGGCACCCGCCCGAAACTCTGGATCGAACCGTCGTCTCGTCTCTCCCACGCCCAACCCTTCTTAGGTCAGGTCTCCACGGTACGAGGGGAAAGCCAGTCGTGCGGTACGCGAAGCTCTAAGACGACCAGGCTCCGGCGGCCGCCGGCTGTCGCGTCTACGCCCTACGCCGGAATCGGGCTCACAGCCTGCTCCTGGTGATGGTCAGAGGATGTGAAGCTGCTCGGCGAGCGCACGTGTGCAGCCATGGGGCCATGATCAAGGAATGGATACGGCATGATCTTGGTGGTGTACCCGCAGGTCAGGCATTAGTCCGTGCCCTAGCCGCCGTACCTACTCTCCTGCCTGGCCGGGCAACCGCCGCAGCCGCCAGCCATCGCCCGCGCGGGCCCAGTCGCTCATCACGGTACTCGGGGACTCCGCCATCGATACAGCTGGCCGACATCCACGCGACAGCCAGTCTCCGGACATATCGTGATCATGTGGCTTTATCTGACCTCGATCGCATGATGGTCCTGGCGGCCATCGATGAGTACGACCGACTCGGCCGTGACGCCTTTCTGGAGCGGTACGGCTACCGCGAGGCGCGCGACTACTTCGTCATCCACGACGGGCGTCGCTACGACTCCAAAGCCATCGCCGGCGTGGCACACCGTGAGGTCGGCGGGCGTCCGCTTCGCGCTTCGGAGTTCTCCGGCGGGGCCGCCACGGTCGGCAAGGTCCTTACCCACCTCGGATTTCTCGTCATCCCGCAGCAGGACGTATCACCTGCAAAGGCGTTCCTCGGCAAGATCATGAGTCTCGACACCGCCGTCTCGAACGGCCGGCCCAAACGGCATCAGCCGCTCACCCTGCTGTGGGCCTTCGGCCGAGCCGCGCAGCAAGCGGAACGCCTCGTCCCCTGGGATGTCACCCGGGCAGAGATCAGCGCGCTCATCACGGAGTTCGGCTTGAACGGCGACCGTCCCAACCCCGAGTACCCGGTCCTGAAGCTCACCCACTTCGGACTATGGGCGCTACCGGACGCCCCTGAGCCGCCCCGCTCCAGCGGCAGCGCACCCCTGGGCTGGATGCGCCAGAACCAGCCGATCTCCGGCCTCCGCGACTGGGTGTACGACTTGATCACGGAGGACGAGGCGGTACGGTCTCAGGCGAGCGCGTACCTCTTGAGCACCTACTTTCCCGACGTGGACCACAACAAGCTGCTCACGCGGGTCGGCTTGGGCGACGTCGACGACGAGCCGCTCGCACAGTCCGACGGCGTTCGCACCCCGGGCCGCCGGAAGGCCACGATCAGGAAAATCATCCGGGACGACGCACTCTCACAGCTGATCAAAACCCTGCACGACCACACCTGCCAGATCTGCGGGACCCGGCTGCTGCTCCCCCACCGCCCGTACGCCGAGGGCGCGCACATCCGCCCGCTCGGCAACCCGCACGACGGTCCCGACGTGGCAGGCAACATCCTGTGCCTGTGCCCCAACGACCACGTACTCTTCGACCAAGGCGCGATCACCATCCAGGACGACCTCACAGTGATCAATCAGCTCACCGGCGAGTCAAGAGGGCTCCTGCGCACGATTCCCGGTCACGACATCGATCCCCGGTACCTGGCGTACCACCGAGAGATACGCTGACGCCTTACCCACACGCTCAGCAGGCTCACGAGCTCGGCCACTACGGCACAGGGGCCAACTTCTCCCGTACTACACGCATCGGCTACTCCCATGGCAGCACAGAGAGCGGAGTCCTGGACGGCGGTGCAGGCTCTCTGATCCAATGAGGGGCTATGCTCCTTCCCCTGCGGCCTGAGGATCCCCGGCGGGTGGGCTCGTATGAGCTGGTAGGGCTGCTTGGTCAGGGTGGCCAGGGGGTGGTGTACGCAGGGCGCGGCCCAGGTGGGCAGGTTGCGGTGAAGCTGCTGAATGCCCACTTTGCGGGGGACGCCAGGGCGCGGGAACGGTTCGTGCGAGAGTTGGCGATCGCGGAGAAGGTCGCCGACTTCTGTACCGCCCGGGTTCTTGCGGCGGAAGTCCAGGGAGACAGGCCGTATATCGTCAGCGAGTTGGTGGACGGACCGTCTCTGCACGAACTCGTCCGCGTGGAAGGACCTCGTGCCGGTGCAGTGCTGCATCGGCTGGCCATCGGGACCGCCACAGCTCTGGCCGCGATCCACCAGGCCAGGGTGGTGCATCGCGACTTCAAACCGTCCAACGTGTTGATGAGCGGCGAGGGCCCCCGGGTCATCGACTTCGGCATCGCCAAGGCCCTGGACGGTGTGTCGACCACCACAGGCCAGGCGGGAACGCCTCCCTTCATGGCTCCAGAACAGATCGCCGCAGGAGAGCTGGGTACGTGGACCGACATGTTCGCCTGGGGGGCGACGATTCTGTTCGCTGCGACCGGCACTCCCCCGTTCGGCACTGGTGCGGCGGTGTTGTACCGGATCCTGCATGCCGAGCCCGACGTCAGTGTCCTGGAGGAGCCGCTTCGCGGACTTGTCGCGAGTTGCATGGCCAAGGATCCTCACCGCAGACCCAGTGCGCGACATGTCCTGCTCTGCCTCGTCGGTATCAACGCGGCGCCGGACACCCCGGGTACCGCGGAGGTCAGCGGTGTCGGCGTCCGGCGGGGCCCGAGCCGTCGCAAGGTGCTTGGCCTGGCCGGCGGGGCCCTCGCGCTCGTCGGCGGCGGTCTGATCGCCACGACCCAACTGGGCAGCAAGGGCCAGGGCAACGGAAAGACCTCGACCCCGCTCGCCGACTTGGCAACAGCCCAACCCCTCTGGCAACGCGGAAACGTCCCGATTGTCGCCACGCTCATCGCACACCCCGACGGTGTGCTCTGCCTGGGCTACGAGTCCGTCTCCGGCAGGGCGCGCAATGCCCTCTGGAACTTGGACAGCAAAGGAAGCACCGCCTGGAAGCTACCGCTACCGGACCTCGCCGTCATCCGGTCGAAGGGGGCCGGCGCGGGCGTGGTTCACCAAGGCACCTTCTACTTCGGCGGCTCAGGGAGACCGTACGGCGGCGGCCTGAAGGAGGTACCCACCCAGATCGTCGCCGTGAACCTCGCGCGCGGCACCCAGGCCTGGTCGGTGAAGCTCGACGACCCGACGCGCTATATCGACTCGATCTCCGGCATCAAGAACGGGCGCCTCTACGCCACGAGCACCACGACTGAGTGGGGTCCGCGGCCCGTGCTCTGGGCGGTGGACATCACCTCGCGCCGGCGCGTCTGGTCGTACGAGACCAACTACGAGAAGGAGAACGACAAGGCCGCCGGGTCCAGCACCTTGATCGTGCCGCCCTCCGGGGATCGGGTGTTCCACCTGGCCTCCACGCACGGTGCTGGCCAGGACGCCCAGCTCCAGACGTTCGACGCCGCGCACAGCCACATCGCGGGCTGGAAGGCCTCGCTGCCCGAGGCGCTGGGCAACGTCAGCGACCAGCCCAATCTGTGCGTGGCGGGCAACACCCTCATCTATGCGTCCGACGACCTCATCTGCCTCGACCCCGCGTCCGGTGAGCGCCTGTGGACCAAGGAGCAGCCCGCCGGCAGCTACGACGGGTTCGGCACTCCGGCGGCCAGTGCGGACGGCTCGCTGGTCTACATCACCTCCCGGACCGCGGACACCAACGAATCGGGCAAGAAGGTCATCACGCTGACTCTGCAGGCTCTCGAACCTCGCTCCGGCAAGGAGAGATGGCACTCTTCCGTGGCCGTCGAGATCGGCCCCGAAGAGGAGTTCGGCTCGGTCGATCTCCTGGTCGACGACTCCACGGTGTACGTCCTCGTCGGTAAGACCACAACCCTGGAGTACGACGAGGACTCCTACCGCGACGGGACCGACGACGTCCTCCACCCCTTCGTCTGGGCGGTGGACGCGACCAACGGGAAGTCGCGCTGGAAGTACGTCCCCCCGGACACCTTCGAAGTGGCCGCGGGATTCGGCCGGCTTTACGTCGCCACCGTGGACGGCGTTGTCGCTCTGTCGGCCAGGGGTACAGGTATTTGACCGGTACGATTCGCCGCTGGAGCCGCGCCCTCGCTTTCGATGAACTGCGATAAGTCGTTTCGACACGGAGCAAGGAGTCATCTCGCCGCCGCTCGTCACGAGTGTGATTTCTCCTTGTCTCCTCGGGAGTCACGCGGCCGTGAGCAATGGCATTTCGCCGGCCGACGATAATCGTTCAGCGCACCCCGTGAATGGGTTCACCGTCCATGCGGACAATGCCGATCGCCCGCGGCTCGATCCATCGACTGGCCCAAATCGGCCAATATCTGCTGATAGTGTGACAAGGGCCCCTATGATTTTCGGAGTCGTCCACGGTCGGCCGGCATCTGGCCGACTGGCGAAGGGGTCTCGATGATCATTGCCAACGCGGACGGGTGCGCACCCTACGAGGTGTCCCGGTCCTCCGTCGACGTCGTCCGCGCCGAAGGGGCGTACGTCTACGACGCCGACGATCGTTCCTACCTGGATCTGTCGAACGCGTTCGGTAGCATCATGCTCGGCCACAACGATCCCGCGGTCGTGTCGGCGGTGCTCGCCACGGTGCGGTCCGGCGTTCCCGCCGGCGCCTCGCTGGGGCTGCAGCACCGGCTCGCCGAGCGGATCACCGCCGACCTCGGTGGTGACCTGAAGGTGGCGTTCTTCAAGACCGGAACCGCGGCCACCATGGCGGCCGCGGCGGCCGCCCGCCGGGCCACCGGCCGCCGGCTGATCGTCAGCTGCGGCTATCACGGCTACGACCCGATGTGGGAGTTCACCCCGCCGGGCCGGCCCAACGAGGAAGGCGTCCTGCACGTCTACCACCTGCCCGAACTCCTGGACCAGGCGCTCGCCGAGCACGCGGACGAAGTCGCCGCGGTGATCATTTCGCCGGACTACATCCACGTCTCGCCGGAGTACATCGCCGACCTGTTCGCCCGCTGCAGGCGGGCCGGAGTGGTGACGATCGCCGACGAGGTGAAGCACGGTTATCGGATGCGGCAGGGTGCGTCGATCAACGGTGCGGGCGCCCAGGCCGATGTGTACACGTACGCGAAGGGGATCAGCAACGGCTGGCCGGTGTCCTGCGTCGCGGGCGACGAACGGATCATGGAGCCGCTGGCCGAGTTCGTGTCGACGCTGACCTTCGAGGCGCCCGGGTACGCGGCTGCGGTGGCCACTCTGGACCGACTGGCGGAATTGGACGCACAGGCCCAGTTGCGGATCGACGGTGGGCGCTTCGTCGACCGTGCCGCGGAGCTGCTGCGGGCCCGCGATCTACCGATCGAGCTGGCCGGGACCGGCGCCGCGTTCCAGTTCGTCTGCGCGCCGGAGGTGCAGGAGGTGCTGCTGGAGCAGGCCTTGGCTGAGCGGCTCATCCTCGAACCGTCCGACCAGCAGTATCCGTCCGCCAGCTTCCGCGGCGAGGTCGTCGACGACGCGCTCGGGCGGCTCGATCGCGCGCTCACCGCGATGGTCGCCGAGCGTCCGGACCTCGTCGGTCTCAAGCTCACCGACCTCGACCGGATCAATGCCGCGTTCTCCCAGATGGACGGCCTGCCCGGGCGTCCCGCGGGCTGGAGCCTCCAGGACTGCGTCGACTACGCGACCGAGCAGGTCTGACACCGCCACGGTCCGCCGTCCGACTGGGCGGCGGACCGTGCGCGACTCAGACGCCGGGGCGCCGTCGACACTCTGCCGGATGAGGCCGACGTGACCGTTGTGCCGTCTCCCCGGCCAACTGGAACCGTGGCGGACAGAGCCGTTCGTCGTGGACATCGACGAGGCACTGCTCTTGAACCGGGATATGTCGTACGGAAATGGACGGGCTGCGCTCGCCATCCTGATCGCCCGCCGGGGGTGTGCGGACGTACGATGAACGCGTGCACGGCCTTGTCCGCTCCGTGTGGTACGAGCCCGCTCCCCCCGGCCCGCCTAAGCGGGTGTGGCGCGACTGGGCGCTTGTGGCCGTGCTCGTGCCGGCCGCGCTGCTCGAAGGTCTGCTTCGTGCTGACCTGACCTGGCCGGCTGTCTCGGTGGCGGTCACGATCGCGCTGGTGCCCACGCTGCTGTGGCGCCGGACCCGGCCGCTGGTCGCGGTGACGGCGCCGTTCGCGGTCACGACCGTCGTTCCCTGGTTCACGGATGGGGAGCCGGTCGAGACGTGGACGATGGGGTTCCTGCTCATCGTCGTGTACGCGGTGTTCCGCTGGGGGTCCGGGCGCGAGGCGGTGATCGGGCTGGGTGTCATGACCGGCTCGGTCCTGCTCTCGCTCTGGCTCGGCCGGCTCGCGCCGGCCGACGTGGCGGGCGCGTTCGTCGTGATGTCCGCGGCGGTCGCGCTGGGCGTGGCGCTCCGCTACCGGGCCCGGGCGCGGCTGCGTGAGCTCGACCAGATCAAGCTGCTCGAACGCGAGCAACTGGCCCGGGACCTGCACGACACGGTGGCCCACCACGTCTCGGCCATGGCGATCCGGGCGCAGGCGGGGCTGGCCACGTCGCAGACGCCCGGGGCCGCCACCGACGCGCTGCGGGTGATCGAGGCCGAGGCGTCCCGCGCGCTTGCCGAGATGCGCGCCATGGTGCACCTGCTGCGCCGCGACGGGGCGGCCGAGCTGACGCCCGGCAGGCACCTCACCGACCTGCGGGAACTGGCGAGCCACGGCTACTCCGGCCTGGCGGTCGAGGTGGAGGTCGTCGGCGACCTCGACGGCCTGCCCGCGGCGGTGGAGGCCGCGATCTTCCGCATCGCGCAGGAGTCGGTCACCAACGCCCGGCGGCACGCGCGCAACGCCACCCGCATCGAGGTACGGGCCGAGGCGGACGCCGCGGCGGTCCGGCTGCGGGTGAGCGACGACGGCGAGCCCGTCCCCCGTACCCCGTCCTCCGGGTACGGCATCGTCGGCATGGCCGAGCGGGCCGGCCTGCTGGGCGGTACCTGCCAGGCCGGTCCGGACCCCGGCGGCGGCTGGACCGTCACCGCCGTGCTGCCCCGGGCGGCGTCATGAGCATCCGGGTGGTCGTCGCCGACGACCAGGAGATCGCCCGGACCGGGCTACGGATGATCCTGGACGCGCAGCCCGGCATCGAGGTGGTCGGCGAGGCGGCCGACGGGCGGCGGGCCGTCGAGCTGGCCCGCAGGCTGCGTCCCGAGGTGTGCCTGTTCGACATCCGCATGCCGCGCCTCGACGGCATCGAGGCCACCCGCATCCTCGCCGGACCCGGCGTCGCCGACCCCGTTGCCGTGGTCGTCATCACCACGTTCGACCTCGACGAGTACGTCTACGCCGCCCTGCGGGCCGGAGCCCGGGGGTTCCTGCTCAAGGACGCCGGCCCCGGCATGCTCGCCCAGGCCGTCCGCGCCGCCGCCGGGGGTGACGCGCTCATCGCGCCGAACGTCACCGCCCGGCTGCTGCGCGCCTTCGCCGGCAGCGGACGCGCCGCACCCCCGGCGCAGCCGATCGACCCGCTCACCGAGCGCGAGGAGGAGGTGCTCGCCACCGTGGCGCGCGGCCGGACCAACACCGAGATCGCCGAGGAACTGCACATCTCGCTCAGCACGGTGAAGAGCCACATCGCGAGCCTGATGGCCAAGCTGGGCGTGCGGAACCGGGTGGAGATCGCCATGTGGGCCTACGAGACCGACCGCGTCAGGCGCTGAGCCCGCACCCCCCATTCGGCCACGGCCAGGTTGACCGCCCAGCCGGCTCCCGTCAGCAGCTCCGTGGCGACCTGGCCGGGTGCGCCGACGACCACGCTCGCCAGCGCGAGCAGGACGAGCTGGGTGCCGGCGCCGAGGCCGAGCGCGTACCCGCGGGCCATCCAGGCGCGATGCCGGACGAAGTCCCGGCGCCGGATCGCCACGTACCCCAGCACGATCGAGCCGGCCATCAGCGAGCCGGCCGCGAGCCGGAACCCGGTGAGCAGCGGCCCGTCGTCCCGCGCGGACGAGACAGCCAGCCAGAGCCCGGTGAGCGCCACGACCAGCCCGCACGCCACGAGCAGCCGCCCCGCCGCACGGTGCCGGCCGGGCCTTCTCGCGCGCAGCCCCGGCGCGAACTGCAGCCCTCCCAGCAGCGTGTACGGCGCGGCCGCGAGGGCGTGCAGCAGCACCGGCAGCGGAGGCGCCGGTCCCCCGTCCACGGCCGAGACGGTGAGGGTCGCCGCTCCGGCGGCCAACGGCGCGGCGCCGAGCAGGATCAGTCCGGTGGGCACGAGCCGGCCCGTCAGGCGGTGGCGCGGCGTCGTCACATGAGTCATGACCCCGATGGTGACGGCGGGGAGGGGCCGGTTCATCGGCGCCGCGGCCGGACCGGGATCCGCCGATCGGCGGGCCCGGCCGTCGTACTTTCGGCCGTTCCGCCGCCTCGCCGGCCGTGGCGACACTGGCACTCCCGACGGCACAGCGGAAGAGGAGACTGCGATGAAAGCGTTCGTCCTGCGCTCGTACGGCCCGCCCGAGGCGCTCGCCCTGGAGGATGTCAAGATCCCGGCGCCCGGAGACGGCGAGGTGCTGGTGAAGGTGCGGGCCACCTCGGTCCAGCCCTACGACTGGCACATGATGCGGGGCCAGCCGTACGTCGCCCGGCTGATGGGCGGCGGACCGGGGCTGCGCCGGCCCAAGATCACCGTCCTGGGCGCCGACCTGGCCGGGCAGGTCGAGGCGGTGGGACCGGGCGTGGTGGGGCTGCGGCCCGGCGACGAGGTGTACGCGATGCCGAAGCAGGGGGGCTTCGCCGAGTACGCGTGCGTCGCCGTGGGCGAGCTGGCGCCCAAGCCGGCCGGCCTGTCGTTCGAGCAGGCGGCGGCCGTGCCGCTGGCCGCCGGCACCGCCCTGCTGGCGCTGCGCGACGAAGGCCGGCTCCAGGCCGGGCAGCGGGTCCTGGTCAACGGCGCGTCGGGGGGCGTGGGCACGTTCGCCGTGCAGCTCGCCAAGGCGTTCGGCGCGGAGGTGACGGGCGTGTGCGGGCCGCGCAACACCGGTCTGGTCCGCTCGCTGGGCGCGGACGAGGTCATCGACCACACCAAGGAGGACTTCACCCGCGGCGGCCGGCGCTTCGACCTGTTCCTGGACATCGCCGGCAGCCGCCCCATCTCGGCCGGGCTGCGGGTACTGACCCGCGGCGGCACGTACGTCCTGGTCGGCGGGCCGGGTGGGCGTTGGGTGAGCCCGGCGGGCCGGATGTTCCGCACCCTGGCCACCAACCCCTTCGTGCCGCAGCGGATCACCCTGGCGGACGTGATCCGCTGCACCGAGACCCGGAGCAACCTGCTGACCCTCGCCGGGCTCATCGAGGAGGGCCGGGTCCGCCCGGTCATCGACCGCTGCCACCCCTTCCACGAGATCCCCACGGCCATCGCGTACCAGGAACAAGGCCACGCCGCCGGCAAAGTCGTCGTCACCGTGTGAGCCGGTCGATCCATGGCCGTGGGCGCGGTGAGCGACCTCCAGCAGGTCCGGGACCAGGTCCCGGTCGCTGCCGGAAGGCTCACCGCGCCCGAAGGGTCCGGCTCACCAGGTTGAGGCGAGCTTACGGCGGAGCCGTACGGGGAGCAGCGGCGGCGCCTTGGTGTGACGCTCGTCGCCGATCACCTGGAACAGGGCCCGCCGGTCGGTCATCGCCCCCTTGCCGCTCGGCTCCCGGCCGAAGACCGCGACCAGAGCCGTGCGGATGCCCGTGCGCTCGGTCCAGTCGACGAAGGACCGGCACTCGGCCGGATCCTCACCGAAGAACTCGTCGAACAGCAGCAGGCTGCCCCCGCCCAGCAGCGGCGTGAGCCAGTCGAGCGCGCACGTGGTCGCCGACTCCAGGTCCGCGTCGAGGTGCGCGAAGCTGACCTGGCCGACTTCGGTGGCGAGCGCCGGAGTGAGGGAGTCCTCGAAGAATCCCTTGACGATCCGGACACCGCGAAGCCGGGGCACGGGGGTGGCGAAGGTACCGGCGGACAGGTGCTCATAGGACTCCGGCAGGCCCTCGAACGAGTCGCAGGCGTAAATGCGCTTCCGCCACTGCGCCGGATCCCACAGCCGGGACCGGAAGAGCTCATCCCGGATGACCCGGGTGGAATACCCCTTCCAGGTGCCGAACTCGATGATGTGGCCGGGGATCGGCCGTGCCAGCGCGACCGCGAGTTCCAGGACCTGCGCCCTCGACGGATAGGTGACCTTCGACCTGTGCTCCGTCCAGTCGCCCTGGCGCCCGGCGAGCCATTCCCCGTGGATCGCCTGATGATGCGTCATTCCACACTCCATAAAGTGTCACCGCGCGTCTGAGCGAACCCGGGGGTCCCGCCTGAAAGCGCTGTACGAGGCCGTCGTGGCCCGGTCCTCGCGATGGGCATCCGGCCGCGTCTAGAGGCCGTCGTGGCCCGGTCCTCGCGATGGGCATCCGGTCGCGTCTACCAGCCGCCCCGGTAGAGCTGGCCGCGTACGGCGCCGCCGGGGAACTCGGTGGTGTGCAGGTTGGTGTACCAGCCCTTGGGGTTGTTCCTGATGCCGGCGGCGACGTCGGCCGAGGCCCTCCCGGTGCCGGCGATGCCGTTGACGCCGGCCGGAAGGCCGTTCCCGGCCGCGAAGAAGTCCACCACCACCGGGCCGTTCTTGCCCTTGACGCCACGGTGGATGTGGGCGTTGGTCGGGGCTGCGATCTGCTTCCAGGCGGTGGCGAAGTGCACCTGGGTGCCGTCCACCCAGACGAGCCACGCCGCCCGTCCGTTCCTGTCGCCGACCTTCGTGCCCGGCGCCGGCACCTCCTGACGACCGTCGGCCGACGCGGTGATCGTGGCGTGCGACCCGGTGGCCAGCACCGATTCGAGCGACACGGGCCGGATCCGGTGCAGCTGAGCGCGCACCGCGCCGCCGGGGAACTCGCCTGTGTGCAGGTTGGCGTACCAGCCCGAGGGGCTGTTCCTGATCCTTTCGAGCAGCCCGGAGTCCTTGACCGTGACGGTGCCCTTGACGGCGCTGAGACTGGAGGGCAGCGCCGCGCCGAAGAACGGGATCTTGACATCCCCGTTCCGGCCCGCCCTGCCCTGGTGGATGTGGAACGCCGTGGGCGCGGCCACCTTCTGCCAGCGGATGGCGTAGTCGACCTGCTTACCGTGAATGCGGAAGACGGCGAACGCGCTGCCGTTCCGGTCCCCGACCTTCGCCCCGGCGGCGGGCACCTCGTTCTTGCCCGAGAGCGTGGCGGCCAGGTACACGTCGCTGCTCGCCTGCGCCGTGGCGGGCGTGAAGGACGCCGCGACCAGAGCGGTGGCCAGCGCGAGGCCGGAGACGGTGAGGATGCGCTTCGTCATGATTGACCCTTTCGGTTGCCTCGGTGTGCGGCCCATAGCGGTGAGTTCGGGGGCACCCGTGGGGGTGCGCCGGGCGGTGATCGACGTCACACCGAGGGAGCGGGCCGGACCGGGTGGTTGGCCCGGATGACGTCCAGCGGGTCGTAGGTCTTCTTGACCTCCTGCAACCTGCGGTGCACGTCCGCGGACTCGAAGGCGAGTCCTTCCGCACGCCGCTCCGAGAAGTTGCGGTACGAGGTGGCCGCCCGCCAGGGCGCCATGGCCGCGGAAAGGGCGTCGAGGGAGGCGTGCACGGCGGCGGCGGAAGCGGCGTCGAAGGTGATCCCGCCGGAGAACAGGGCGAAGGCGGCGTCCAGCGAGGACACCGCGCCGCCCTCGCGCGCGCCCGGGGCGAGCGCGCCGCCGAGGTGCCGCGCCTCTATCGTCAGCAGCGGCACGTCGACGCCGGGGCCGGCCGCCGACAGCAGCGCGGCCAGGGCCTCGTCGGGAAGCCCGGTGACCTGGAACCCGTCACCCGTCGCCGGAGTGGGACCGGGCGGGTCGAGGTGGAGCTTGGCCAGCTCGGTGACCGGCGTGGGCGCGAAGGTGTCGATCTCCGGACCGAGTTCGCGCAGCGGCGCGAGCAGTTCGCCGGCCTCGCGCCCGTCCAGTTGCGCGACCGCTTCGACCGCGACCAGGGAGCGCCCGCGGAACGGCTGCGGAATCTCCTCCAGCGGCGGGAAGCGGAGCAGCCGGCCGAGCGAGGTGACCGTGTCAGGAACGGTCGCCGTCCAGTCGCGCCACCGTGACAGCACGGCCTCCGCCCGCTCCAGCGGCCAGTACATCGCCCCCGCGTGCACCTCGGTGATGGGGAACAGGGCGAACTCCAGCTCGGTCACCACCCCGAAAGCGCCGCCACCGCCGCGGACAGCCCAGAACAGCTCCGGCTCGTGCTCGGCGTCCACGCGCAGAATGCGGCCGTCGGCGGTCACCACGGTGGCGGCCGTCACATGGTTGGCCGCCAGCCCGTGCGAGCGGGCGAACCACGACAGGCCGCCGCCCAGGGTGTAACCGACCACTCCCACGTCGGCCGCGGAGCCGCTCAGACCGGCCAGGCCGTACTTGGCGGCGGCCTCGGTGACCTGCGCCCACACCGCGCCGGCGCCCACGAGCGCCCGCCGGCGTCCGGCGTCGATGTGCACCTGCGACATCCGGGACGTCCGCAGGAGGATCGTGTCGTCCAGCGGGCCGAGCGGGGCGGCGTTGTGCCCGCTGGCCTGCGGGGCCACCCGCAGCCCCGACTTCCTGGCCACGTCGAGCGTGGCGGCCACATCGGCGGCGGACCTGGCCAGCACCACGGCGGCCGGGCGCTGGTCCACGGCCAGTTGCCAGGCTGACCGCCCGGCGTCCCAGCCCGGATCGCCGGGCAGGATCAGCGCACCATCGAGATGCCGCGCCAGGTACACCACATTATCGGGATAGGTGACAGGCACCGTAATTGTCCTCGTTTGATCGGTTTCGTCGTACCGATCCAGCGTGCCGGGGGACACGATTCGCCCCCATCCCACGCATAAGGGTGTTTCTGTCCTCCCACCCCCCGCAAATGAGGGATGCGGCACGTGAGACCACATGGGATCCTGGAAGGCATGAGGAAGGGGGGCCGGGCGGCGCCGGTGTTCGAGGTCGCGGGTACGGGGGTCGAGGTGTTCGCGGCGGCGGCACGCAAGCTGCGCAGGGCGGTGCCCTACGACGCGGGGGCGTGGTTCGGTACCGATCCGGCCACCGTGCTGCCGACCACGCCGATGCGGGTGGAGAACATCGAGCCGGTGCACTGCGAGTCCTACTGGCACCGCGAGTACCACATGGAGGACGTGCTGACGTTCCGGGACGTGGCACGCTCCACCGGCGCGGCGGGCACGCTACGCCAAGCCACCGGCGGAAGCCCCGGCCGCAGCGCCCGCTACCAGGAGTTCATGCGTCCGCAGGGCTACGCCGACAACCTGCGCGCCGCCTTCCGCATAGGCGAGAGCGCATGGGGCGTGGTGGACCTGTTCCGCTTCGCCGACCGCCCGCCCTTCGACGAGCGCGACCTGCGGCACATCGCCGCGCTGGCCCCCGGCATCGCGCTGAGCCTGGCGGGCCTGGCCGTCACCAGCGGGCGCGGAAAACCGGGCGAGGCCGCCGAACCACCGGGGACCGCCCTGTTCGACGATGACGACCGGGTCACCCTCGCCGACGCGCACGCGGAGCGCTGGTTCACCGAGTTGTGCGGCTCCCCTTTGGACAACCCCGCGACCTCGCTGCGGACGGCGGCCGTCTACTCGGTGGTGGCCCGCGCCCGCGCCGTCGCCGCCGAACGGGAGTCCGGCCCAGCCGTCGTACGGCTCCGCGGCGACAACGGACGCTGGTTCAGCATCCACGCCTCGGTGTTGTACGACCGGCGGAGACAACCCGGCCCGGTCTCGGTGGTGATCGAGCCGGCGACCTCAGGCCAGATCGTCC
Organism: Microtetraspora sp. NBRC 13810; assembly: GCF_030268685.1. Lineage (GTDB taxonomy): Bacteria > Actinomycetota > Actinomycetes > Streptosporangiales > Streptosporangiaceae > BSRQ01. Next base: position 97,004 of record NZ_BSRQ01000024.1, on the reverse strand, counting down.
CCCTCATCGTGGAGGCATACTCGCTGACGCCACGCGAGCGCGAGGTCACCGAATGCGTGGCGCGCGGGCACAACACGTCGGAGATCGCCACCCGACTCCATCTGTCCCCGCACACCGTCCGCGACCACCTCAAAGCGATCTTCACCAAGGTCGACGTCGGCAGCCGCGGCGAACTCGTGGCCAAACTCTTCGGCGACCATTACAACCCCCGCATGCACGCCCCAGACGCCGAACTCGTACACGTCTACCGCTCCTGAACTCGCCCGCGCGGTCCAGCGCCGGATCTCAGCGACCCGGCGATGTTGCGCTGTCGTGTCAAAACCAGAGGCATTGACGTTCGTATATCGCCGTGGCCGACCACGTCCTATAGTCGCCGAGGTGAGCGATCTTCAGCCGGGCATCTACCAACATCTGATTACTCGTGAGGTGGACTCACGGCTGCGAGCGATATCCAATCGCGAACTCGTCGACCGGCGGTCACTTGACATCGCCGACTCCCACGAGACACTGGCCCGGCACCTGGGCGCGCTCACCCGTCGTGCGCTGCGTGCCGTCCGTGGTGAGAACGAAGCTGTACGGCTGGCCAGGCAGGTGGAGATCGTCAACCGGGTCACCGACCTGCTCGGCGACCTCGTGCCCGACGCCGCCTCACCCGAGGAGCTCGTGGAAGCCTCGGAGGAACTGCTGGGCATAGCCAGGGGTCGGGACGCGGCCGACCGGGTGCGGTTTCCCGTGCGGCCGGTCATCCCTCTCACCGCTAGCGCACTGCTGGTCAACGGTAGAGCACAGCCAGAAATCGGCCATGAGCTGAAACGCGAGTTGGCCTCCGCTGATCATGTGGACCTGCTGTGCGCGTTCGTGAAATGGAACGGCGTTCGAGTTCTCGCGGAGGCGATTGAGGAGTTCCTGACGCGTGGTGGCCGGCTGCGGGTGGTGACCACCACGTATATCGGCGCCACCGACCGTCTTGCGCTGGACCGGCTGGCGGCTATGGGCGCCGAGATCCGCGTTTCCTACGACACCCGAACGACCCGGTTGCACGCCAAGGCATGGCTGTTCCATCGGGCCAACGGTTTGTCCACCGCCTACGTCGGCTCCTCCAACCTGTCGCAAACCGCCCTCAGTCACGGGCTTGAATGGAACGTACGACTGGCCCAAGCCGAGCAGCCTCACCTGATCGACACGTTCTCCGCCACGTTCGACGACTACTGGGGCGATCCGTCGTTCGAGCCCTACGATCCGGCGAAGGATGCCGAGCGGCTCGACCGCGCTCTGTCCGCCGAGCGGACCGGGGGCCGCGCGGTTGTCCTCGACTTCGCACACGTCGATGTCCGCCCCTACTCCTACCAACGCGAGATCCTCGACGAACTCGACGCCGAACGGCAGATCCACGACCGGTGGCAGAACCTGGTCGTCATGGCCACCGGCACCGGCAAGACCGTGGTCGCCGCGCTGGACTACCGGCGGCTGCGCAAGGCCGGGCAGGCAGAGTCGCTGCTGTTCGTCGCCCATCGTGCGGAGATCCTTCGACAGAGCTTGCTCACCTTCCGACAGGTGATGCGGGACGAGACGTTCGGCGAGCTGTATGTCGACGGGTTGCGCCCGGAGCGCTGGCGGCACGTGTTCGCCTCGATCCAGTCGCTGCACGCCAACCCGTTGCCGGAGCCGGACAGGTTCGACATGGTGATCGTGGACGAGTTCCACCATGCCGAGGCCTCGACATACCGGCGTCTGCTGTCAGCCGTGCAGCCCAAGGTACTCCTCGGGCTGACCGCGACACCCGAACGCGCCGACGGCCAGGACATCAAGCACTGGTTCGGCGGCCGAACCGCCGCCGAGCTGCGCCTGTGGGAGGCGCTGGAGCGGGGGCTGCTGGCTCCGTTCCAGTATTTCGGCGTCCACGACGGCACCGACCTGCGCCAGGTCGGCTGGCGCCGGGGTCAGGGCTATGACACCGGCCAGCTCTCCAACATCTACACGGGCAACGACCGTCGCGTCGCCGTGGTGCTGGAGACGCTGCAGCGCAAGATCGGCGATGTAGGGCGAATGCGGGCCATCGGCTTCTGTGTGAGCATCGACCACGCCCGCTTCATGGCCGACCGGTTCGCCCGAGCCGGCCTGCCCTCGGTGGCCGTCACCTCGCAGAGTCCGGCGAGCGAGCGTTCCCAAGCATTGCGAGACTTGAGGGACCGCCGGATCAACGCGGTGTTCACCGTCGACCTCTTCAATGAGGGCGTCGACGTACCGGAGATCGACACCGTGCTATTTCTGCGCCCCACCGACAGCACCACCGTCTTCCTGCAACAGCTCGGGCGCGGCCTGCGGCTGGCCGACGACAAGCCGTGCCTGACCGTGCTCGACTTCGTCGGCCATCAACACAAGCAGTTCCGCTTCGACCGGCGCTTTCGGGCGCTCACCGGCGCCAGCCGTACTGGAATCGCGCGGGAGATTGAGCAAGGTTTCCCGACCCTGCCCGCCGGTTGCGTAATCGACCTGGACCGTGATGTGCGCCGCCTCGTCCTGGACAACGTCCGACAGGCGCTTAGCTTGAGGTGGCGGGACCTGGCGCATGAGCTTCGCGATCTCGGAGACGTCAGTATGTCCGAGTTCCTGCAGGAGACCGGGCTGGACGTGGAAGATCTCTACCGGCGCCGCCAGGGCTGGGCCGCCCTGCGGCACGCTGCAGGTTTCGACGTCGTGGCCCCCGACGAGAGGCTCGGACGGGCTTTCAGCAGAATGCTGCACATCGACGATGTTGAGCGGCTCGCCTTCTTGACCGAAGTCCTGGCCGGTCGGACGCCGCAGTCCATGCGCGAGCTCCGTCTCATGGCCATGCTCGACGCAATGTTGTGGGGCGGCGACGAGCCCCTCTCCGGCATGGAAGCCCGGTTCGCCCAGCTCTCAGGTGCCCGCGCGGCGGAGCTCCGGGAGTTGGCGGACCTGCTTCGCACAGGTATCCGCCACGTAGCACCGCCCCTGGACCAGGTCGTGCCGTTGCACGTCCATGCCCGCTACAGCAAGAACGAGGTGCTGGCCGCCTTCGGCGTCGACAAGCCCGCGCATATGATGCGCGGGGAGGGGGTTAAGTACATCGAGGAGCACCAGGCGGACCTGTTCTTCGTCACCATCGACAAGTCCGAGGACACCTACTCCCCCACCACGCTCTACCATGATCGGGCGATCAGTGAGGACCTGTTCCAGTGGGAGTCGCAGAGCACGCTACGGTGCTCCGCCGCCACCGCTCGCCGCTACCTATCTGGTGACTCCACGGTTCATCTCCTGATCCGGCAGTCCAAGCGTGATGAAGGATTGGGAGCTCCCCCCTACACCTACGCTGGCCCTATGCGGTATGTCAGCCACGAGGGTGAACGCCCCATCCGCTTCATCTGGCGCCTGGACCACCAACTCCCACCCGAGGTGTTCCACTACGCCAAGATCACCGCAGGATGAGGCGATCACAGCGCCGCTGGAGCTCTTGTGTGGCAGGAGGCCGGCTGCTTACGCGTCGCGGTGCCGCATCAGGGCGGCGCCTGCGGTGATGGCGAGCGCGACCCAGGCGAGGTAGACCGCGAAGCCGCTCCACGGGCCGAGGGAGCCGTTGGCCTGGCCGGACACGATCAGCAGGCCGGCGTTCGTGGTGAAGTGCTCGGCCACGGTTCTGCCCCATTCGCCGGGGAGTTGGTTCGCGATCGTGGGCAGGACCAGGATGAGCGCGATGGCCGACACGATCGCGCCCGGCGTGTGCCTGACCAGGGTGCCCAGTCCGAGGCCGAACAGGCCGCACGCGGTCAGGTAGAGACCGGACCCGAGCGCGGACCGTGCCGCCTCGCCCAGCTCGAACGACGGCGGCTGGGAGATCGCCGCGCCGACGCCGATCGCGCCGGCCGCCGCGACCGTGCAGACGGCCAGCGAGATCGCGACGAACGTCACGATCTTGCCGGTCAGCAGGCTCATGCGTTTGGGGACGGCCATGAGCGAGGTGCGGATGGCGCCGGTGCGGTACTCGCTGGAGATCACCAGAACGCCCAGGGTGGCCATGGACAGCGAGGCGAGCAGCGTACCGGTCAGGCTCAGCATGATCGTTTGATCGCCCGGGATCGGTCCGCCGGACGTGTTCCTGGCCGAGGCGTTGAGGAGGGCGGAGAAGCCCAGCATCAGCGCGGCGGTGACGGTCAGGGTCCACACCGTGGAGCGGACCGAGCGGATCTTGGTCCATTCGGACCTGAGGATGTGCTTCATGAGGTGTACTCCAGGCTGTCCTTGGTGAGCTCCATGTAGGCCGCTTCGAGCGAGGGCCGCACGTACGTCAGCTCCTCCAGCGGGATCCCGGCCCGCGCGGTGATCGTGCCGATCTCGAGCGTGCTCATCCCGGTCACCCGCAGGTGGCCCGGATGCGGCTCGCCCACCTTGATCAGGTCGGCGACCTCGGCCAGCCGCGGCGAGCGCACCCGTACGTACCCCTGCGAGCTGCGCCCGATGAACTCGGTCACGCTGGTGTCGGCGATGAGGCTGCCCCTGCCGATCACGATCAGGTGGTCGGCGGTCTGCGCCATCTCGCTCATGAGGTGGCTGGAGACGAACACCGTGCGCCCCTCGGCCGCGAGCTCCCGCATGAACGTGCGGATCCACAGGATGCCGTCGGGGTCGAGACCGTTGACGGGCTCGTCGAAGAGCAGGATCTCCGGGTCGCCGAGCAGCGCCGCGGCGATGCCCAGCCGCTGCGACATGCCCAGCGAGAACCCGCCGATCCGCCGCCCGGCCACCTCCCGCAGGCCCACCGTCTCCAGCACCTCGTTCACCCGGCTCGCCGGGATGCCGTTGCTGTGGGCGATGGCCAGCAGGTGGTTGCGCGCGCTGCGCCCGCCGTGCACGGCCTTGGCGTCCAGCAGCGCGCCGACCTTGCGCAGGGGGTGCCTCAGCTCGTGGTACGGCCGCCCGTCCACGAGCACAGACCCGCCGGACGGCCGGTCGAGCCCGAGGATCATGCGCATGGTCGTGGACTTCCCCGCCCCGTTGGGACCGAGGAACCCGGTCACCCGACCGGGTTCGACGTCGAACGACAGATCCGCCACCGCGGTCGTGCCGCCGTAGCGCTTGCTCAGTCTCCTTGCTCGGATCGCTGTCATGATCCAAGCGTCCCGCCGCGGGCGGCCGTCCTCATCATGCCTGGGAACTGTTCTCGGACGACGCCTCTGGGAGCCTGGTCCTACTCTCCGGGTGGGACCTGTGCGCGGGCGAGTCAGGGGTGACGATCGGCGGCGCCACCGCCCTCGCGCACCCGTCCTACGGCCTGCCCGAAGGCGCCCCCGCCGACCTCGTCACCCTCGACGCCCAGACCCCGGCCGAAGCGGTTGTCACCCGCCCGCCCAGGAACCTCGTACTCAAGGGCGGCCGGGTCGACACTAGATCGGGCACACTCATCTGACCGACACCCCAACACCGCCGCGCACAGCCCCGCCGTCCACCCGGCGTGGTCGCGCGGCTGATGGGTGGTGGTTCAGACGCGGCCGGCGCCGATCTTCTTCAGCCACTGGTCGCAGTTCTTGCAGGCGGCGCGTGCCTGCCATTTGCCGTCCTTGGCGTTCCAGGTCTGGGCGTGGAAGAAGAGGGTGCCCGAGGGGAGCTGGGACAGGTCGGTCGTGCCGGAGTCGTGCAGGTAGGCGTTCATGGCGGCCACCTCGCCGCATGCGGCCACCGGCCAGTCCTCGACCTGGACCACGCCGGTGAGGATCGTCTTCATGAGCGGGTGCTTCTCGCTGGTGGTGTATTCGCCGCTGGTGCCCGACCAGAGCTTTCCCGTCTTGGCATGGACGAGGACGGCGATCACGGTGCCGACCTTGACGCCGGCGCCGGCGCCGTACTTCTTGGTCAGTTTGATGGCCTCGGCGGGCGCGCCGGCGATCGTGGAACGCCGGTCCTTCTCCTCCTTCTCCTGCTTGCGTGCCGTCTCCAGCCGGGCCCTCTCGTCCGCGAAGCGCGCCCAGCCGCCGGTGTCGTACTCCTCCAGCCAGGAGACGAACTCCTCCCGTGCCGTGCTCTCGGACTTGCTCCCGACCATGGCGTATTCCAGGAGCGACAGCTTCTTGGAGATGTCCTCCAGGGGGCCTCGCTTGGAGGGGACGTCGGGTAACTGCCTGATGTAGGTCTGGAGTTCGAGCCGGGCGGCGGTGGCCCACTTCTTGAAGTCCGTCTCGGGCACCTGCCGGCGGTAGACGGATGTGCTGGTGAGTGGCTGCTCGGACATGTCGTTCCTCTCCGTCGGCGTGAGCCGGGCGATGGGTCTCGTCGGCTTACCCCCCGGATAAGCGTCACCGCGCCGCGTTCGGCGGCCACGATCTCCGCTCAGTATCCGGGCGGGAATGGAAGACCGATTGCGGATGGATAGCGGGGGCCGAGGGTCGTGGTCCGGCGCGTCGCCTCGTTCACATCACGTTCGCAGCCGGGTTCGTACCTTCGGCCGCATGAACAGATCTTTCGCGGTACTGGCCGTGCTGGCTCTCGTGGCGGCGTGCGGGGCCGGGCCCGGTGTTCCCGACGGACGGACGGCCGGTGCCCGCTGTGACGCCGGGATCGACGAGGCGCTCCGCGAGTGGGAGAAGGCCGGTTTCAGCGGGTCGATCGCCGTCTCGACGCGCGGGGAGTTCGGCTGCCTGGCCGGTTACGGCTGGGCCGACCGGGCCGGCGGCGTCCCGGTGACACCCGAGACGGTGTTCGGCATCGGGTCGGTCACCAAGGCGTTCACCGCGGCCTCGATCTTCGCGCTGGCCGACGCGGGGAAGCTGTCCATCGACGATCGGGCGGGCAGCCTGCTGCCGGATCTGAAGGGCCCGGTCGCGGAGGCGACGATCCGGCAGCTTCTGCTGCACACCAGCGGGCTCAACGGGTCACACGGCCGCGACCACCAACCGCTCGACCGGGACTCCGCCGTGGCGGCCATCGGCGGGCTGAAGCCGGCCTTCCGGCCGGGCACGGGGTACGTGTATTCGAATGCCGGGTACACGCTGCTGGCGCTCATCGTGGACGAGGTGTCGGGCAGCGGGTACCGGGAGTACACGGCGTCGGCGACGTTGCGGCTTCCCGGCGGTGGCGTCGCGGGCGGGTTCTGGAACGGCGAGCCCGCCGCGCCCGGCCCCCGGGCCGTCGGCTACCTCGCGGACGGTGAAACAGCACGGACGGGCGGGTTCGCGGGCCCGCACTGGGCGCTCGACGGCAACGGCGGCCTCGCCATGACCACCCGGGACCTGGCGGCCTGGACGTACGCGCTCTTCTCCGGCCGGGTCGTGTCGCCGGCGTCGACCAGGGTCATCGGCACCCCCGGTCACGACCTGGGCGGGGGCCGGTCGGAGACGCCTGGCTGGGTGGCGTACGACAGGTCGGTCCACGGTATGCCGTTCCTCACCGCCTCGGGCGGGGGCGGCGACGTCGGCCACAACGCCGCCGTCGCCTGGCTGCCCGAGCGGGAACAGGTGATCGCGATCGCGTCGAACGGGCCCAAGGTGTCCGCCGGCGACCTCCTGGCAGGCGGGCCCGGCCATCGCCGCCGGTGAGCCGCCACCCGTGCCGAAGGTCCCGGCCGACGGCACCGATCCGGCCGACGCGGCCGCTATCGTCGGGAGGTACGAACTGGACACGGGAGGCTCGTTCGACGTGACCGTGACCGACGACCGGCCCGTGATCTCCGCGAGCGGCGCCGACGCCGTCGCGGCGCTGTTCCCGCCGCGCGCGGACGTTCCGGCCGCCGGGCTCCGCGCGCACGAGCGGCGCGTGCTCGCACTGCTCGGCGGGCAGACCGACGAGGGGCACAGGGAGCGCGCGGGCATCGAGGCCGGGTTCGGCCCGATCACCGGCGTCACCCTCGGCGGGACCACGAGCGCAGGCGAGACGCGCACCTACGTCACCGTCACCACCCGGAAACGGTCGATCCTCGCGTGGTACTCGCTCAACGAGCAGGGCGGCGTCCAGGCGGCCGAGATACCGACCCGCCCCCCGGCGCTGCCGCTCGTCGCCTCGGGCGGCGGGAGCCACCGGCCGGACGACCCGGCCGGCGTCGGGCCCGAGGTGACGTTGCGCTTCGGCGAAGGCCGGGTCACCGTCTCGGGACCGGCCGGGGAGACGAGCGCCCGGTCGGCCGGGTGACCCCGCCGTGCGCGTCTTACTCCTGGAGGACGACCCGGACCTCGCGGAGGTCGTCGCCCTCGGCCTGCGCAACGAGTCCTACGCGGTCGACGTCGCCGGCACCTGCGCCGACGCCGAGGAACTGCTCAGGACCACCGACTACGACGTCGCCTGCTTCGACCTGGGGTTGCCCGACGGGGACGGGCTGGACCTCGTCCGCCGGCTCGCCGCGGACCCCGGTCTGCGCCGGCCCCGGCGGTCGCTCGTCCTGACCGCCCGTGACGCCGTCGCCGACCGGGTCGCCGGACTCGACGCCGGGGCCGACGACTATCTCGTCAAACCGTTCCACTTCGCGGAGCTGGTCGCCCGGCTCCGCGCCCTGGCCCGGCGGGAGGGCGAGCACGGTTCGACCCTGCGCGTCGGCGAACTGACGCTCGACCTCGCCACCCGCCGAGCCTGCCGGTCCGGCACTCCACTCGATCTCACCGCCAGGGAGTTCTCGTTGCTGCGGTACTTCATGCATCACCCCGGGCAGGTGCTGTCGGCCGAAGAGCTGCTCGAACACGTGTGGGACGCGCACGCCAACCCGTTCACCTCGTCTGTCCGGGTCATCCTCAGCAGGCTGCGCAGGAAGATCGGCGACCCGGCGCTCATCGTCACCGTCACCAACGCCGGCTACCGGCTGACGGACCCGTCGTGACCGACGTCTGGCGGTCGCTGCGCGTACAACTGGCCGCGCTCGGGTTCCTCGCGATCTACGTCCCCGCCTTGCTGCTGTTCGGCGTCATCCTGGCCACCGACAGCGAGACGACCGCGCACGCGATCGGCGACCGGCCGGCCGTGCGGAGCACCTCCGTACAGCGGTCCCCCTGGGCCACCTGGACGATCCTGGCGCTCGCCCCCGCCGCCGCCGGGCTGGCCTGGTGGTGGGCCGGCCGGGCCGTACGCCCGATCGACCGGGTGCGCAGGGTGGCCGAGGACGTCGAGGGCACCGATCTCGGCCTGCGCACCGGCCTCGGCGACGGCCCGGCCGAGGTGGTGGCACTCGCGGCGAGCTTCGACGCGATGCTCGACCGTCTGGAACGCGCCGCGGAGACCCAGCGGCGGCTCATCGAGGAGACCAGCCACGAACTGCGCACCCCGCTGTCGGTCCTCGTGGCGAACACCGACGTCCTCCTCGCCCATCCGTCCCCCACCGTCGAGGTCTACCGCCAGGGGCTGGCCCGCTCGAAGAAGGCGGCCGAGCGCCTCCAGACGACGATCGACGACCTCCTCGTCGAGGCCCGCGGCCGGGCCCGTACGATCGACCGCCGCCCGGCCGACCTGGTGGCCATCGTGCGCGCCGTCCTGGACGACGCCCGCCCGCCCGCGACCGCGAAGGCCATCACCCTGTCCCTCACCGCCCCCCCGGCCGCCACGTGCCCGATCGACGAACCGACCGTACGGCGGGCCGTCGCCAACCTGGTGGACAACGCGATCAGGTACGCGCCGGCCGGCTCGGCGGTCGAGGTCGCCGTCACGGAGACCGCGTCCGAAGCGGCCGTCACCGTGACCGACCACGGCCCCGGCATCCCCCTGGCCGATCAGGAGCGCGTCTTCCAGCGCTTCTGGCGAGGCCGCCCCGACACCCCGGGCACCGGCCTCGGCCTCCCCATCGCCACCCAGGTCGCGACGGCCCACGGCGGCACCCTCACCGTCACCTCCCCCGGCCCCACCGGCGACGGCTGCGCCTTCCACCTCACCCTGCGCCGCTGAACCGCGACGACTCCGCACACCGGCCGATCACCGCCCCTCGACAGCCGGGTGGCATACTCGCGATGGCGGCGATTCGCGGTCCGCGACCATGCGGCGGATCCCGCGGGTGAGCCGAGGCAGTCGAAATCGTCGAAGCGAATGACGACGCGTGGTCGGTCTCGGCGCCCCCGGAGTTTGAGGCTACACCTGCCGACCATGTCGCGAATTCGACACTACGCGGGGTGTGTTTGTACGGGACAAACTGCCAGGCATTGTGGGCGTCTCCGCACGCATATGCCCGGGGCCAATAGCACCCCTGCGTTAGATCGAATGACTCACGGCCAGTCGAATTCCCCTCTTCGCACGCCTACGACAAAGGCGACCCAGTCTGATCGACTGAACTCAAGAACGGCCTCGTCGGGCGAGTTAGAGTCACGCACATAAGCCGATTCAGGGCCGAACGCAACCTCCACACACTCCCCCGTCGTGCTCGCGGAGCTCTTACGCCAGATCAGCTCAGGCGGATCGCCAGGCCCCTGAGTCATCAAGCCGTCCTCCCAGTGTCGGTATCGAGAATAGCCCGGGAGGTCAAGATCGTACAGGGCACTCAAATTGGCAGCAAGCCGTGTAGCCGGCACGCCGACGCGAGAGGGCGGGGCTTCATCACATATCTCTTGCAACGTCGTTGATGAACGAAAGTGATTCGGACGGACTTAATGCCTCCTCCAGAATGGCCTCGAAGTCGGCACGCACATCGGCGATACGTGGATCCTCACCGGTGACCGTCTCGTGGAGTTCACTGCTTTCCAGGTGCAGCACCTCACCCAGCCCCCCGTCGAACTCCAGGAGGGTGAAAGCACCACGAAGCATGCCGACATGCGATCCGGCCTTGAAAGGTACGACCCTGATACTGATCCGCTCGCTCCCCTCGGCGACACTGACCATGTGGCGGAGCTGGGTCGGCATGATAGTGGGATCGCGGCTTATCCCAACGTGTCGGCGGATGACCGCCTCGTCGAGAATAAAGGTTTCACACGGCGGAACCTGTCGCCGCCTCAGGGTCTGCTGACGCATGAGTCGCAGCCTGACCAACTGGCCCAGGGTGACTGGATCCGTTTCAGCGTGCGCAAGGGTCTCGGCGTATTCTTTGGTCTGCAACAGTCCAGGCACGGCCAAAGGCTGGAACTGTCTGATGACAGAGGCACCGGCCTCGTAACCGATATATGTCAGGTAAGCGTCGCTGACGTCTTTCCTGAAATCACTCCACCACCCCTTGGCGCGGGCCCCCTGATTGAGCACGTGGAGTTCTTCCATGACGGGTGGATCGGTCACTTCGTAAAGGCGCCCCAACGCGTCCAGGTCAACCTTGGATATCCCGGTGCGTCCACCCTCTATCCGGATCAGCTTTGACGTGTGCCATTCCAGGCTGCGGGCGACATCGTCCTGGGTCATACGGCGTTGCCGGCGGAGCTCCGTAAGTTTTCTCCGGAGAAGCGCCCCCTGGACAACCGGGCCGTGTTGATCCACCACACTTCGCCTCACCTTCAGTAGTCGCCCATGAGCGTGCCACCTGACATCGCACAAGGTGGCGAGGCGCCCACGGTACCCCACGCACCTGATGGTCCCTTCGGGACCTCGCCTTCGAGGACCAGCGGAGATGTCCACAGAGGCTGCGGCTTGGCACATTGCACAGCGTTTCGTTGCGCTCTGCTAGGATACGCCATGCAAGGTAGCAGTTTGCTACGTTGCACACCCCCTCTTGACGGAGTGTGACGGCTGCACGCCGGATTCCAACGGAGTGGTCAATCTGCGGATGCGGCAACTGTGTGTCGCATGCGAGCAGTCGGAGACTCAGGAGGTCGCTGCGGCAGGAGACGCGACGCGCCCACGTGGCGCCGAACAGATACAGGACAGGTTTTGCCACTCGGGGAGGGAAAGTGTCCAGGGTCCTGTGGGACAGGATGGCATCTGCCGATATCACAGAGATCGGAGACCGTGCCGTCATAGGCAGGCTTTTCAAGAGAGCAGAAGAAGAGCTCTGCTTCCCTCCGCGCAAGGAATGTGCTGACGAGGGGTGGGTCCCCGGCCGCGAAGGCGTTTTGGCGTGGCGGCGACCTGCTGCTTCGGCCTCAGGAGACGCGGACGTCCACGATGAGGCGTCCGACTACTATCTGCTGTATCGCACGCCCACCGACCGGGAGTACCGCGACGCGAACACACACGCGGCATTCCGCGTCATGCGCGTGCTCCATGTCTCGGACTTCACGTCGCTCAGCACATAGTCACGGCCAATCAAGACCGAGGCGCCTTGCCAGGTCCTCCGTTGTTTCGCCCTGCCCCTCGATCTCCGTATCAGCCGACGCGGCATCCCGCCCACTCTCAGCGGCCTCCTGATCGAGGAAACGGGCGATCAACTCCCCTTCCAGCCCTTTGTTGAGTAAAGGAGAGATGAGGGCCACGAACTGGCCATGGCGAGTGATGATCGCGGGCCGGCCGGAATCGTTGATCTCCTGAATTACTTCGGCCGTCCTCTGATTGAGGTCACGCATCTTGTAAATATGCACGTCTCCTCGACTTACTTGAGACTTCTCAGCGGTCACAGGCCATCCCCACAAATGTGTGTACTACATTTGTACTACATGTCCCCCTTCCTATGCGAGCCGATGCCCCAACAAACAAGGATCCGGCCATGACCGCCCCCGTCACCGACCAGGTCACACCGGCGGCGAATGACGTGTCCCACGCTTCCGACCTGCGCATAGCCGCACGGTGGCTCGTAGCGGCCAGCGCTTCGGTGGCGGCCGCATTAGTCGCCGGCGTTCAGTTGCGAAACTTCGCGGATCTCGGCGACGTCGGGCAATGGGCCGTCGCAGTTGGCTTGCTGGCGATACTGACAGCCTTGGCAAGTGTCGTGTGGACACTCTACAGCGCCGCCGCGGTCCTGACCGTGCGACGTCGGAGTATCGGTGAGCTCGCCGAACTAGACCGGCTGGACAACGGCAACTTCCCCGATCACCGCCTGGAAGCACCCAGGTCAGCGCTCGTATCCCACCTGGTGGTCGAGCGCCGCACCAACCTGTTGGGGATGTCACGGGATGCCATCTGGCAACTCAGCAGAGACCACGCAATAGCCCATCAGGCCTCGACACTCCCACAAACAACAGAAATGGTACGTATAGGGACACATGTCTATGACCCCAGAGACCCACTCGACAATACAGCGCTGGCCAATCTCGCCCTGGACCTGGACAGACGTGTCCAGTGTGTCGTGGACGCCGCAGCCTCTTTCGAAACGCAGCAGCGCTACCACCGATTGACGAGACGCATGAAGCTGTTGGGGATACCGTTCGTGGCGAGTGTTCTGATCCTCCTGTGGCTGCAGACACTTACCCCGAAGCTCATGAATGTGAAAACTCCGATCAGTGTTCATATTGTCACGCCCAGGAGTGGCCAGGACCCCTGCGCCGGGAAAGTTCTGGAAGGCGTCGCCGTGGGCGGGACGATGGACGCCCCCATAGTGGTGCTTCACGCACAGGCGGGCTGTTCCGCCAGAAAACTGACTGACACCCAGGAGTTCATCGTCATCCCTCGCATCGGCAAGTAGCCGACGGTTCCATCCGCGCGGTACGTGAGGGCTCTTCCGGCACGTGGCGAACTATATGGCGCCTACTACTATGCGAGACCGACTAGTGGGTGTTACCGTCATGGCATGGCAGACATGACGGCCAAGAGGACGCAGTGGCTGCGGGGAGTGCTTGATCTCGCGGTGCTCGCGCTGCTCGCCGAGAGTGGCGAGGACTACGGATACGCGCTGCTTCAGCGGCTGGACCGGGCGGGGTTGCCCGACATGAAGGCGGGGACGCTCTATCCGCTGCTCAACCGGCTGACCGCCGACGGACTGCTGCGCGCCGAGTGGCGGGCGGGAGAGGGCGGACCGGGGCGGAAGTTCTTCAGCTTGACCGACGAGGGCCGGGAGGCGCTCGCGGTGCAGGGACCCGAATGGGCGGCGTTCGCGCGGACCGCGGTCGCCGTGGTGGAGCGAGGAGTGAAGGCATGACCGTCTTGGACAGGAAGTACCGCGACGACCTCCGGGTGGCGCTGCGACTGCGGGACATCTCCGGCGCGCGGGTCGGCGAGGTGCTCGCCGAGGTCGAAGCGCACGTCGCGGAGACGGGCGAGGATCCCGTGGCGGCGTTCGGCAGCCCGAAGGAGTACGCGGCGAAGGTGTCCGCGCAGCTCGACGTGAAGACCGGCAAGCCGTCGAGGCTGCAGAAGCTCACGGGGACGCTCATCACCGGCCTGCTGACCTACGTCGGTCTCACCCTGCTCCTCGACGGCCTGTCGGCCGATAGGCCCGGCGTGCCCGTCACTCCGGCGTACCTCATCTCGACGGTCGTCTTCCTCGCCCTGAGCGTCCCGGCGGTGATGCTGTCCTTCCGGGCCGCGGTCGCCCTTTCCGGGGGCAGGGTGTGCGGCGTGCTGGCCGCCTGCGCCCTGGCCGGCGCGATGGCGGTCGCCATCTTCCCCAACAGCCTGTTCGACGGCGAGACCGTGCTCTTCGAGGTGTCACGGTGGGTGGCGGTGGGGCTCGGCGCCGCCGCGGTGGCGGGTTCGCTCGGCCTGGTCCGGCACGGCTACCGGCACGGCCGGATCGTCGACCCCCGCTGATCTCGCGGCGCGGCGGAAGCCGTACGGCGGACGCGATGTTGGAAGACGGCGGGGTGCATGTGTGCGTTCTCCTGGGGAGGGACACAATGCACCTCGCAGGACCCGCCTGGCGGCCTTCCGACAGCTAACGGAGGAATTACCGATGCCGACCATTCCGCTTCGTGACCGCGCCTCGTGGAAGGCGCTCGAACAGCATCACGCCGAGATCGGCGGCCGCCATCTGCGCGACCTGTTCGCCGAGGATCCGGGGCGCGGCGAGCGCATGACCGCCGAGGCGGCTGGGTTGTACCTCGACTACTCCAAGAACCGCGTCACCGGCGAGACGTTGCGGCTGCTGACCGAGCTGGCCGGTGAGTCCGAGCTTGAGCAGCGCAGGGACATGATGTTCCGGGGTGAGCCGATCAACACCTCCGAAGGCAGGTCGGTGCTGCACGTCGCCCTGCGGATGCCGAAGAGCGGCTCGCTCGTGGTGGACGGCGTCGACGTCGTCGCACAGGTCCACGAGGTGCTCGACCGGATGGCCGGCTTCGCCAGGCGGGTGCGTTCGGGCGAGTGGAAGGGCCACACCGGCAAGCCGATCAGGAACATCGTCAACATCGGCATCGGCGGTTCCGACCTCGGCCCGGTCATGGCGTACGAGGCGCTGCGCCACTACACCAAGCGCGACCTGACCTTCCGCTTCGTGTCCAACGTGGACTCCACCGACTTCGCCGAGGCGACGCACGACCTGTTCGCCGACGAGACGCTGTTCATCATCTCCTCCAAGACCTTCGGGACCCTGGAGACACTGACCAACGCCCACTCGGCGCGCGACTGGGTCATCGGCCAGCTCGGCACGGACGAGGCGGTCGCGCGGCACTTCGTCGCGGTGTCCACCAACGCCGAGCGCGTCGCGGACTTCGGTATCGACACCGCCAACATGTTCGGCTTCTGGGACTGGGTCGGCGGCCGTTACTCGATGGACTCCGCGATCGGCCTGTCCACGATGCTGGCGATCGGCCCCGAGCACTTCCACGAGATGCTGGCCGGCTTCCACGAGATGGACGAGCACTTCCGCACGGCGCCGCTCGCCGAGAACCTGCCCGTGATCATGGGGCTGCTCACGGTGTGGTACGTCAACTTCTTCGGCGTGCAGAGCGTCGGCGTCATGCCGTACGAGCAGTATCTGAAGCGCTTCCCCGCCTACCTCCAGCAGCTCACCATGGAGTCGAACGGCAAGCACGTCACCCGGGACGGCGACCCGATCGACTACGACACCGGCCCGGTCTACTGGGGCGAGCCCGGCACGAACGGCCAGCACAGCTTCTACCAGCTCATCCACCAGGGCACCCGGCTGATCCCGGTCGACCTGATCGGATTCGGCCACAGCCTCAACCCGCTGCGCGACCACCACGACCTGCTGATGGCCAATGTCTTCGCGCAGGCGCAGGCGCTCGCCTTCGGCAGGACCCGGGAGGAGGTGCAGGCCGAGGGCACCGCCCCGGAGGTCGTCCCGCACCGGGTCATGGAGGGCAACCGCCCCACCAACGTCCTGCTCGCCGACCGCCTCACCCCGCACCTGCTCGGCGTCCTGGTCTCGCTGTACGAGCACATCGTGTTCACCCAGGGCACGATCTGGGGTGTCGACTCCTTCGACCAGTGGGGCGTCGAGCTGGGCAAGGTCCTCGCCGGCCGGATCGCCCCCCAGTTGGAGAGCGACACCGACCCGGACCTCGCGCACGACTCCTCCACCAACGCCCTCATCCGCCGCTACCGCGACATGAAGAGCCGCGCGTGATCACGCCGGCCGCCTGAGCACGCAGGCACGACAACCAACGCTCCACAACCAGGTTCCGAATGCGGGGCTCCGCGTCCTGCCGATCAGGGGGTACGGGCGCCGCGGCCGGAGTCCTGCCGGTCGGCGGGGCGGGGCCCGGGGGTCGATTCCGGACGGTCGGCGGGGCGGGGCCCGGGGGGCGGTTCCGGACGGTCGGCGGGGCGGGGCTCGGCGGTCGATTCCGGACGGTCGGCGGGGGACACGACGGGGTCGAGGGTGAGGTCGGGGAGGGTCAGGGGGAGGCGCAGGACGAAGCGGGCGCCTTGCGGGGAGTCCTCCACGCGGAGGGTGCCGGAGTGGGCGTGCGCGATGTCGCGGGAGATGGGCAGGCCGAGGCCGCTGCCGGCGGGTTCGCGGCGGCGGGCGGCGTCGAGGCGGACGAAGCGTTCGAAGACGCGTTCGCGGTCCGCGGGGGCGATGCCGTCGCCGTCGTCGCTTACCGTGACGACGGCGTGCGCCCCGGCACGCTCGACGGTGACCTCGACCCGGGTGGCGGTGTGCCGCCGGGCGTTGGCCAGCAGGTTGTCCAGGACCCGGATGAGCTGGATCCGGTTGCCCCGCACGTGCACGTCGCGGGCGGCGCGCACGTGGACGGGGACGCCGCCGGACCGGGCCGCCGTCTCCTCCGAGACCAGTGCGCCGAGGTCGATGGAGGTGTGCGTGGTGGAGGCGCCGGCCCGCAGGCGGGCCAGGACGAGCAGGTCGTCCACGATGGCCTCCAGGCGGTCGGTGATCGACAGCCCGTCCTGGATGACCTCGTGCGGATCGACGTCGTCGGGATAGAGGGCGGCCTCCTCCAGCCGGGCGCGCAGGGCGGTGAGCGGGGTTCTCAGCTCGTGCGAGGCGGTGGAGGCGAAGCGGCGCTGCTGTTTCACCGCCTCCTCCAGCCGGGCCAGGGTCCGGTTGGCGGTGCAGGCGAGCATCGCGTACTCGCTGCGGCCGGGCGGCTGGGGCACCCGCAGGCTCAGGTCGCTCACGGTGATCTCGGCCATCGCCTCGCGGATCGCCGCCACGGGACGCAGGGAACGCTTCGCCGCCCGCCAGTTCAGCCAGCCGGCGATGCCCGCGCCCAGCAGGACGCCGGCGGCGGTGAGCAGTTCCAGGCGGTACATGGACAGGATGGGCCGCTGGGCCGCTCCGGCGTAGATGAAGTGCGGCTCGCCGTGCCAGAGGTCGCGGGAGACCAGCGGGGAGATCCGCAGGGCGGTGAGCATGACGCACTCGCCGCGCGGGTCGCACTCGGTGACGTCCCGGATCGCCTCGCCCGGCGGCGGTTTCGTCTCCGACAGCGGCGGCTTACCCCGGGCCGCGGCGCTGGCCGCCACCACCCGGCCGTGGGAGTCGACGAGCTGGACGAGGTCCACGAGCGGGTCGTCCGGCGGGCCCGGTATCCGCAGGCCGGGCTGGACGGTGGCGAGCCAGTTGGCGGCGACCTGCTCCGAGTGCCGGTAGACCGCGGCCTGCGCCCTGTCGATGATGAGGGCGTCGATGCTGACGCCGATGGCGGTGAGGAGGAGTAGAGCGAGACCCGTCACGGCCATCGTGGTGCGCGCCTGAAGCGTGCCAAGGAGAAGCGACCCCCGTCTGCCCCCCACAATCAACTGCCCTTTCGTTACAAAAGCCCAGGTCAGATCTCCTTTGACGGTAATCGCCCGGTAGCCGGCCGGGCAATGAGCGAGCCATAAACGGACCTGGAACAGGCCGGGAGATTACCTTGACATGGGCGTCAGGCCGCGGCGCGTGAGGTGAGGCGCCGCCGGAGCCGTCCGTCGGCGCCGGCCGGCCGGAGGCGGGTGGCCGGAGGCGGGTGGCCGGAGGCGGGTGGCCGGAGGCGGGTGGCCGGGTTGCGGGTGACGAATCCGGTCAGCCGGCGGCGAGCCGCAGGGCCTCTGCGGCGACCGCGTGGCGCAGTTCCCTGATCCCGGGCCGCCCGCGCACCGGGTGCACGTTGTTGGTGAGCAGTACGACGGTGAGCCGGTGGCCGGGGTCCACGAGCAACGACGTCCCGGTGAAGCCCGAATGCCCGAACCCACGGGTCAGCGGACCGGCGACAGCCGGATCCCCGATGCGCACCCCGAGCCCCTGGCGGAACCCGGCGCCGGACACCCCCTGGTCGCGGGTCATCTCGGCAGCCGTGTGCCGGGACAGGACGCCGTCCGCGCCGGCCCGCAGCGCCTCGCCGAAGCGCAGCAGGTCGGCGGCCGTGCCGAACAGGCCCGCGTGCCCGGTGACGCCGCCCAGGCCGTACGCGGTCTCGTCGTGCACCGTTCCCCTGACGCAGCCCGTCCCCGGGCGGCCCGGCCGATGCTCGGTGGCCACGGTCCGCGGCAGCAGGGCCCGGCCGGGGCGGTAGACGGTGTCGGTCAGGCGGAGCGGGCCGGTGATCCGCTCCCGGACGAGGACGTCCAGGGGTTCGTCGCCGGCGATCTCGGCGACCCGCCCGGCGGTGATCAGGCCGACGTCGGAGTAGACGTAGGTCCCCGCCGGATGCCACGCCGGGGTGGACAGGATCGCGTCCCAGTCCGCGGTCCGCCGGGACGCGGGCAGGCCGGAGGTGTGGGTGAGCAGGTGGCGCACGGTGATCTCCGGCCGGTCGCCGTAGTGCCGGGGCAGCCACATGGCCACCGGCTCGTCGAGATCCAGGCGGTCGTCCTCGGCGAGGGACAGCAGGACGACCGTGGTGAACAGCTTGGTGATCGACGCCAGGTCGAAGACGGAGTCGAGGGCGGCCGGCGGCCGGTCCCGGAGCAGCGTCCCGGACGCGTCCGCGAAGCGCACCGCCTCCCCCACCGCGGCCCCGGCGACCTGGCGGCCGTCCACGGCGATCAGCGCGACCGCCGCGGAGGCGACCCCCGGCACGGCGGCGCGCAGGAGGTCGTCAAGCATCCTGCCGCGGCGCGGTGTCGAGCCGGCCGCCCCGCGCGGCGAGCAGCGACCGGGCGCGGTCCGCGTCGACGCCGAACCTGATCATCATGACGGCTGTCTTGACGTCGTGCCCCGCGTCCAGGATCTCGCGGGCCGCCGCGACCTCGGCGCCGGTGATGTCGGCGACGATCCTGGACGCCCGGTCGAGCAGCTTCGCGTTGGTCGCGGACACCTCGATCATGTGGTTGCCGTATGTCCGGCCGCATCGGATCATCGTGATCGTCGAGATCATGTTGAGCACCAGCTTCTGGGCGGTGCCGGCCTTGAGCCGGGTCGATCCGGTCACCACCTCGGGCCCGACGATCACCTCGATGGCGTGGTCCGCCGCCGCCGCCAGCGGCGTGTGCGCGTTGCACGCCAGCCCGGCCGTCAGGGCGCCGCGCCGGCCCGCCTCCTCGACCGCCGCGACGACGTACGGCGCCCGGCCGCTGGCCGAGATGCCCACGACGGCGTCCAGCGGGCCGATCCCCTTGGCCCTGATGACCTCGGCGCCCGCCTCCGCGTCGTCCTCGGCGCCCTCGACCGACCGGACGAGCGCCGCCTCACCGCCCGCGATGACACCCTGTACGAGGTCGGGATCGGTGCCGAAGGTCGGCGGGCACTCGGACGCGTCCAGCACCGCCAGCCGCCCGGACGTGCCCGCGCCCACGTAGAACAGCCGTCCCCCGGCGGTCAGCCGCTCGGCGATGCCGTCCACCGCGGCCGAGATCGCCGGTACGGCGGTCGCCACCGCGGCGGGGACGGCGGCGTCGGCGGCGTTCATCAGCCGGGCGATCTCCTCCGTCGGGAGCGTGTCGATCCGGCTGTACCGGGGGTCGCTCTGTTCGGTGGCGAGAGCGGCAAGTGGATTCATCCTGATTCCTCACGTGTAGAGGGTTTCCATCGAGATGACATGCGGTCAGCGGAGCGGGCGGCGGTAGAGCCAGAAGACGCGTTCGACCTTCGCGGCGGCCACCCGGGCGTAGAAGCGGATCGGGCCCACCCAGCCGATCTGGACCCGGGCCAGCCCGGCCGCGGCCTGCTCGGCGAGGCAGCGCCGGACAAGCAGCCGGCCGACGCCGAGCCCGCGGGCGGCCTCGGCGGTGCCCATCGGGCCGAACCACGACGGCCGGGAGCCCCACGCCGCGAAGCCGATGATCCGGCCTTCGCGCACGGCGTAGTGGCAGCCGGTCGCCTGTTCGGCCTCCCAGGCCCAGGCGTCGTTCCAGTGCGCGCGGACGAACGCGGCGACCTCGTCCCGCTCCCCCGGCGGCGCCGTGCGCAGGGTCACCCCGGCCGGGACCGGGTCGGCGCCGTCGATGCCCGCGGAGGACGCCGTCATGTTCCAGGCGACGCTGTACCGGTCGTAGCCGAGGCTCTCGGCCAGGCAGGCCGCCGGGGTGTAACGCACGTCGATGCCGGGCCAGGCGTAGCAGGGCGGGTGGCCGGCGAACCTCGCCTCGGTGGCGCCGCCGGACCGCAGCCAGTCCTCCGCCGCCACGGCGAGCGCGCGGCCGAGTCCCCGGCCCTGCGCCACCGGGTCCACGGCGAGCAGGTCGATGTGCCCGATCCCGGCCTCCGACAGGGACGCGAACACGACGCCGTCGAGCTCAGCGGTGGCCAGGGCGACCCACCGGCGTCCCTCGGGCGGCCGGGCCAGCCGGTGCACGAGGAACGGCGCCTCGGCCGCGTCCGCCCACAGCGCCGCGCCCGCCACCTCCTCCACCCGGGCGTCCGGCGTCACCGGCCCGATGCCGCTCATGCCGCGCCCGCCGGGCTCATGCCGTCTCCAGCGGGACCACGCTCCGGCGCCGCGGGTGGAAGCAGGCGTGCAACTGGCCGGTGCCGCCGTCGTGCCCGAGTACGGGGGTCTCGGCCTCGCAGCGCGACGTGCTGAACGGGCACCTGCGCGCGAACAGGCAGCCCGCGTCGGCCTTCCCCTCGTCGAGCGCCTCGGTCGGCACGACCCGCTCGGGACCGGGCCGCTCCAGCCCGTGCAGCACCGGCGTCGCCGACAGCAGCGACTGCGTGTACGGGTGCACCGGCTCGTTGATGATCGTCTCGGTCGCCCCCCGCTCGACCACCTGGCCCCGGTAGATCACGTACAACTCGCCCCCGTCGCCGATGTACCGGGCGGTGGCGATGTCGTGCGTGATGAACAGCACGCTCACGCCGAGCCGTTCGCGCAGGTCCTTGAGCAGGGCGAGGACGCCGAGCCGCAGCGACACGTCGATCATCGACACGGCCTCGTCGGCGACCAGCATCTCGGGGTCCATGGTGAGCGCCCGCGCGATCACCACCCGCTGCCGCATGCCGCCGGAGAGCTGGTGCGGATAGCGCGGCAGGACGTACCCCGGGTCGAGCCCGACCAGGGCGAGCAGCTCCTCCGCGCGCACGTCGCCCCACGACCTCGGCCGCCCCGCCTGGCGGGCGCGCAGCCGCAGCGGCGCCTCCAGAGTCTGGTGGATCGTCCGGGTGGGGTTGAGCGCCGAGTAGGGGTCCTGGTGGATGAGCTGGATCCGGCGGAAGTACGGCTGCCGTCGGCGGTGACTCAGGCCGGACATCGGGGTGCCGTCGATGACGATCTCCCCGGAGTCGTAGGTCTCCAGCCCGGCGATGATCCGGCCGAGCGTGGTCTTGCCGCAGCCGGACTCGCCGATGAAGGAGACCGCCCCGCCCTTCCCGATCGTGAAGTCCACCCCGCGCAGGGCCGGGACCTCGCGCCTGCCGAGCACGTTGCCGCGCTGCCTGAACGTCTTGGTGACGGCGGTGCCGGTGATCACACGTATTCCTTCCGCTTCACCGGCGCCAGGGAGTGCCCGGCCGCGTGGCAGGCGACCGTCCTGCCGCCGCAGGTCACCGGCGCGGGCTCCACCGTCTCGCAGATCTCCATGCGCAGGGCGCAGCGCTCCCGGAACACGCACCCGGCGGCCGGCAGCGTGCCGAGCGTCGGCGGCCGTCCGGGCAGCGCCCTGGCCTGTGAGATGTCCCCGGACAGCCGGGGGATCGCCCGGATCAGGCCCTGGGTGTACGGATGTGCGGGCGCGCCCAGCACGTCGGCGATCGGGCCGTGCTCGACGATCCGCCCGCCGTACATCACGGCGAGGGCGTCGGCGACCTCGGCGACCGCGCCGACGTCGTGGGTGATGACGAGCGTGGTGAGCGCCCGTTCCTCGTGCACCTCGCGGATGATGCGCAGGATCGTCGCCTGGGTGATCATGTCGAGGGCGGTGGTGGGCTCGTCGAGGACGACCACCTTGGCGTTGAGCACCAGCGCGAGCATGATGCCCACCCGCTGGCGCATGCCGCCGGACAGCTCGTGCTGGTGGGAGTCGAGCACCCTGGCGCCGTCCAGGCCCATCCTGGCCAGCAGGTCCTTCGCGTCGCGCACCAGCGCCCGCGGGTCGGCCACGTCGTGCGAGCGGCCGAGGTCGAGCAACTGCTTGCCGATCGTCTTCAGCGGGTTGAGGGAGTTCTGGGCGGCCTGGAAGACGTAGCCGACCTTGCGTCCGCGCGCCTGGCGCAGTTCCTCGCCGCGCAGCCGTACGACGTCTCCGAGGCCGTCGATCTCGACGCTTCCGCCGCTGATCCGGCCCGGCGGCTGGACGGCGTTCAGCAGGGAGAGGGCGAGGGTGGACTTGCCCGAGCCGGACTCGCCGACGACGCCGGTGATCGTGCCCGGCGTGAGGGTGAGGTCGACGCCGGACACGGCGGGCAGTTCCCCCATCGGCGTGTTGTAGACGACGGTGAGGTCGCGGATGCGCACTCCTGGCGCGGTCTCCATCGGGCTACTCCTCCCGCAGCCGGGGATTGAAGATCTCGTCCATGGCGTCCACGATGAGCACGATGCCCAGCGTGAGCAGCAGGATCGCGAGCAGGGGGGCGAGCAGGTACGGCAGGGCGGCGGGCGTGGTGAGCGCTCCCCCGCTGAAGACGGCGAGGTTGAGCATCACGCCCCAGTTGTTGGCCTCGAACGGCAGCACGCCGAGGAAGAACAACCCCACCTGGGCGTAGACGGCCCCGGTCACCGCGATCAGCATGTTCATCGCGATGTAGGGGGCCATGCTGGGCAGCAGCTCCCGCCCGACGATGTGCCTGGTCGGCAGGCCGAGCCCGCGCGCCGCCTCGATGAACCCGCGTTCCCGCAGGGAGAGCGTCTGGGACCGTACGGCACGGGCCACGCCGCCCCAGCCGAGTAGGCCGAGCACCAGGCCCATCTCCAGCGGGCTGGTGAACTTCCACACGGTGGACAGCACGAGCAGCAGCGGCAGGCCGGGGATGGCGAGGTTCAGGTCGGTGAGCCGCATGAGCGCGGTGTCCCACCGGCCGCGCCGGAACCCGGCGAACAACCCGATGGCGGTACCGAGGGCGACCGTGATGAAGGCGGTGGCGAGGCCGGTGAGCAGCACGTACCGCGCCCCGGTGACGACCAGGGCGAGCACGTCGGTGCCTTCGAAGTCGGTGCCGAACGGGTGTGCCAGGCTGGGCGGCGCGTAGAGGGCGTTGTCGTCCCGCGGCAGGTTGGCCGGGTAGAGCAGCGGGCCGAAGGCGCCCATCAGGGCGAACAGCGCGACGATGCCGACGCCCGCCATCCGGCTCGGCTTGCGGCGCAGCACCCGCCAGACGCCGCGCCAGAAGTTGCGCCGCAGCGTGGCCCGGCTGGTCCCGGCCACCTCCGGCAGCACGGTCACGGTCATGCCGTACCTCCGCTCCTGACCCGCGGGTCGATCACCGTGTACAGCAGGTCGGCGACGATGTTGGCGACGACGATGCCCACCGTGATGATCAGGAAGGTGCCGCCCATCAGCGCGTAGTCGCGGGAGCTGATGCTGTTGACGAGCAGCAGGCCGAGGCCGGGATAGTTGAAGATCTCCTCGATGAAGATCGAACCGCCGAAGAGCATGCCGATCGACAGGGCGAGGATGGTGAACAGCGGCAGGATCGCGTTGCGGGCGAGATAGCGGAACACGATGCCGCGTTTGAGCCCGCGCAGTTCGGCGGCGAGGATGAAGTCGTCGCCGAGCACGGCCACCACGTTCGACTTCATCGCCAGGATCCAGCCCCCGTAGCTGGCCAGCGTGTACGTCACGACGGGCAGCACGGCGTGGTAGAGCAGCGAGCCGATGTACCCGGGGTTGAGGCCGGGCACGTAGTCGACGTCCACCGGCCCGCCGGAGGGCAGGATGGGCCACAGCGTCGCGAAGATCGCGGTGAGCAGCAGCCCGATGACGTACACCGGGATGCCGTGCAGCAGCGAGCCGGACAACGCGAGCAGGTCGCCGAGCTTGCCGGAGCGCCTGATCGCCGCGTAGACGCCCATGGTCACGCCGAGCAGGAAGCTGAGCAGGGTGCCGGCCAGCACGGGCAGCACGGTCCAGCTCGCCGCCGCGCCGATCAGGTGCGTCACCTGGACGCCGGGCGTGCTGAGCGACTGCCCGAGGTCGCCGTGCAGCAGCGAGCCCATGTAGCCGACGTACTGGTCCCACAGGGTGCCCTTCGGCAGGAACCCGTACAGCACGGCGGTGGCCCGCTCGGCCTGCTGCGGCGACATGCCCTTCTGCAACAGGCTCTCGTACATGCCCTGGACGGGGTCGCCGGGGATCTCCCTGATGATGAAGAAGCTGACCGTGGCGACGACCCAGATCATGACCACGCCCCGGGCCAGGTGGCCCGCCACGCGCCGGGTGATCGCGGCTCCTCGCGTCATGCCTGCCTCTTCCTGATCATGCCGAGTTGCATCCACACGCCCGACGACAGCCGCAGCGCCTCGCTGTCGTTCGGCGGGAACCCGGTGTAGCGGGACGTGTTGACAAACTGGGTGTTGACGTAGTCCCAGAGCTGGACGACGGGCAGTTGCTGGTTCGTCACCTCGGCGAGCGTGCCGATGATCTGCTTCTGCCTGGCGGGGGACGCGAAGTTCAGGTCACCGGTCAGCTGACCGGGATCGACTCTGGCGCCGCCGGCCTGCACGGTCTGCGGCCCGCCCATCCAGTTGCCCTCGGTGCCCGGCGCCACGTGCTTCAGCCGCCCGCCGAACAACTGCCACCCGTTGGCCTGACCGTAGATCCGCTGGTAGATGTTGTACGGCGAGGGCCCGAGGCCGATCAGCCAGAACCCGATGTCGTACTTCCCCTGCGCCAGCTCGCTCAGGTAGAGGGTGTAGTCGGCCGTGGTGACCACGCTCGCGTCGATCCCGTGGTCGCCGAGCTGGCTGGTGATCGACTTGGCCGCCGAGACCCAGTCGGAGAACGACGCGGGGACGTGGATCTCCACTTTCCACGGCTTCCCGTCGGGCAGCGCCCACCGGCCGCCGCGCCGGGTCATCCCGGCCGCCTTCAGCTCCGCCGCCGCCTTCGCCGGGTCGAGCCGGTAGGGGTTGAGCGCGTCGAACCCGCCGCCCAGCCACGCCTTCGCCGCCCTCGCGTGGATGCCCGACGTGGTCACCGCCGGCGTACCGCCCTCCGGCGAGGCGATCCTGGTCACCTGCCGCCGGTCGATCAGGTAGGCCAGCGCCCGCCGCACGTGCACGTTGTCGTACGGCTTGTGCGCCTGGTTGAACGCGAGGGACGTGACGACCGGCGAGTAACCGCTGATCACCCCGCTGCCGCTCACCTGGCGGATCCGGTCCATGACGGCGGCGGGCACCGAGGTGAAGGGGGCGTTGTCGAGCTGGCCGGAGATCAGGTAGTTCCAGATCTGCTCGTTGCCGGTGTAGTTGAGGACCTTGACCTTGTCCGGCCCGATGACCTTGTTGTTGTAGAAGTAGGGGTTCCGCTTCAGCAGGGCGGCCCCCGGGTTGACCCGTTCCAGCACGAACGGGCCGGCCGAGACGTCCTGCTTCGGGGCGAAGGCGATGACCTTGTCCGCGAGGCCGGTGATCGACGCCCTGGCCCGGTCGGCGGCGGGGCCGGAGGAGTACTGCGCGACCTTCAGCGTCTGCCAGAAGTTCCCCGGCAGCAGCCGCCCGTAGACGTGCGCGGGCACGACGACGGTCGAGAGCAGGTTGCTGAGGAACATGCTGCTCTTGTTGGCGCCCTGCGTGATCTCGACGGTCGCCGGGTCCACGATCCGCACGTCGGCCGCCGCGCCCGCCGCCGCGGGGTCGAGGGCGTAGGCGGTGCCGCCCTGGGTGTAGGCGAGCCCGATCGACACCTTGACGTCCTCGCTGGTCACCGGCCTGCCGTCGGACCACCTCGCGTTCGGCTGGAGGTGGATGACGACCTGCGACTGATCCGGGGTCTCCGTCCAGCTCCTGGCGATGGCCGGGTAGAACACGTTGGGATCGGTCGGGTCGTTCTTCGGCCAGGCCAGCTCCATCCCGTTGTACCCGGCGAAGACCGACCCCACCGGATTGAAGGGGTTGATCGGCGCGCTGGCGTTGATCTGCTTGCTGCCGTCGATGGTGGTGAAGATGCCTCCAGGCCCGGCGCCGTCCACCTGCCCGGCGCCTCCGCACGCGGAGGCCGTGACGATCGACGCCAGAGCCGCCATCGTCGCGAGTCGCTTCATGGGCCGCTCCTGGTTCCCGACTGTCCAGGACAATACGGGCGCTCCGCGGCATCGTCAATTTTTTCCGTCTATACGGGCCTATATGAAAGTATTTTTTACCTAGCCCCTTCTAGCTGGGAAGACGTGGACATGCGCCTCTTTCACCCTCTTCCCCGCGGCTTCACAAGTGATGCCATATCCGGCTTTCTCGGGCCTTGACCTGTGGCAAGATGATCAGTTCGCAGCCGCCCGGTCAGCGGACGGCGGCCGATGAAGGGACAGAGTGAGTGCTCACGCCCACGAAGAAGCTCATCCTCGCCACGGCGATCTCCGTCGGAGGCGTCCTCGTCCTCCCCACGCAGGCGCTGGCAGCCGCGTACACCCCCGAAGGCGTGTGCGGCAAGGGCTTCGCGCGCGTCTCCGACAGCAAGCGCGTCGTCAAGACGCCTTCCGGTGACGTGTTCGGCCACGTCTACCTGCTCTACAACCGCCGCACCGGATACAACTGCGTCACCACGATCAAGACCTCGTACGTCGGCACCGCCACGTACACGGACGCCACCCTGACCACCCAGACCAAGCGCCTCCGCGACGAACCGGTGAGCACGTCGAGCAAGACCGACGCCCGCCGTTACAAGTACTACGCGGGCCCCGTGAAGCTGCACGCCAAGGGCTTCTGCGTCAAGTACTCGGGCACCATCCGGGACACCAGGAAGGACGCCACCACCGCCACCGGTGGCCGCGCAACCTGGGGCAACTGCGGCTGACCGGTCACAGCCACTCGGCGGTGGGCCATTCCTCCCGCCGCCAGGCGCTGTCCCAGAACATCCACTCGTACTCGGTGGCGCGGAGGAAGGCCGCGGTCATCGCCTCGCGCACCCCCGCGTCCTCGGCGGCTAGGCGGTCGGCGATGCCCTTGACCCGCTCCACCGACTCGGCGAAGCCCGGGGCGGCGTAGGTGGAGATCCACGCACGGTAGGGATGGTCCTCGACGCCCGCCGTACGCTCCAGCAGCGCCGCCCCGACGTCCTGGTAGACCCAGAAGCACGGCAGCACCGCGGCCACCAGCACCGGGTACGGCGCGGCCAGCGCGGTGGCCTGGAGGAAGGAGGAGTAGCCCAGGCAGGTCGGCGACGTGGTGACGCCCTCGACCTCGGCGGCGGACAGGCCGTACTCCTCGATGTACCCGGCGTGCAGGGTGCGCTCGGCGACGAGCGCGGTGTGCGCGCTCTGCGCGAAGAACGCCGCGTCCCCCGGATCGGCCGCCCGCGCCGAGGCCGTCGCCAGCGCCTTGGAGAACGCCACGAGGTAACGCCCGTCCTGCACCATGTAGAACGCGAACCGGTCCCGGGACAGCGTGCCCGCGCCCAGCTCGGTGTTGAACGGATGCTCGTGGATGGCCCGCACCAGCTTGCCCGCCCGTGCCCACACCCGCTCGGAGAAAGCCTCGTCCAAGGCGACGTCCCTTCGCTAGTCCGAACTAGATCAGGTTCGACGGGTGTGATCTCAGCCCGGCCGTCCGGGCACCCCGCGTCGCGATCACCGTAGCATCACATGAGCGTGCCGAGCGGACCCAGGTCGAGGTTGAGGTCCTCGGGGCTGAGGTCGAACTTCTCACACAGTTCGGACATGGCCTCCTCCAGGCGCATCAGCGTGAGGCCCAGGGTCTCGACCTGGTCCTCGGTCAGGTCGCCCTGTTCCATCCGCCGGATGCACTGGCGTTCCACCAGCTGGCGTACGAGCTCCACGAGGGTGAGCACGAGCCGGGACAGGTCACGCTCCACCGCCTCGCGGTCGGTCTCGATGCGCAGCCGGTTCGGCCGGGCCTCCGGCACCGGGTGCGCGTTCTCCATGGGGTTCACCTCCGGGTTCGCTGTCGAAGTCGCGTACCGACGTGATCAGGGCGCGCAGGGAGATCCGGACCAGGTCGATGTCGGCGATGGACAGGACGAGGTCCCCGGTGACGACGACCCCGCCGGCCAGCAGCCGGTCCAGCAGGTCCACCAGCGCCACCCGTTCGGCGGGCAGGCGGCCCTGCCGGGCGAGTTCGGGGCCACGCCGTTCATGCTCGGTCACCGCTGGTCCCCGGTTCGGCCGGCTCGGCGAGGGCGGTGAAGGAGTAGGGCGCCCACGGTCCGGTGAGCTCCACCTCGATCCCCTTCTCCCGCAGCCCGTCGAGGACCCGGGCGAACTCCTCGCCCCGGTCGTGGTCGACCAGGTAAGCGCCGTTCAGCACCATCATCTCCGCGCGGCCGGACAGTTGCGGATCCTGCATCCGGTGCCGCCGGCCGGCGACCGCGACCGAGCTGAGCACGTCGTGGATGCGCTCCGCGTGCGCGGCGGCCTGACGCCACAGGTCGTCGCGGGTGCGCAGGCTGGCCTGCCGCCGCCTGAGATACCGCTTCCCCGGGCTGTCGTCCCCCTCCGCGCCCTCCGGCTCGGCGGCCGACAGCTCGGCGGTGTCCACATACGCCTTCACCCCCCACTCCTCCCGGCCCGCGACGTTGGACAGCACCTCGGCGAAGTCGTCCCGCCGGGCCCGCAGCAGCTCCCTGACCTGCTCGTCGTCGGTGTAGACGGTGACTAGGCGCACCGGGGCCGCCGGCACGACCTCGGCCACCGCCTCCACCACGCGGTGGTGGGCGCGGGCGGTCTCGCCGAGCCAGTCGAGGTCCTCCATCTGCCGGCGCAGCGGCTCCTCGCCGAACTCCGCCAGCGGCACGGTGCTCACGTAGGCGACCAGGCCGGCGTCCTCGACCGCGCGCACCGGCCGCCCGGCCACGCCGACGAGGCCCTTCGGGCAGTAGGAGGCGGGATCGCACGTCACCGCGTACAGGTAGGTTCCGTCGTCAGCGGCCATCGTCGTCGTCCACCTCCACCGCTTCGACCTCCTCGGGTTCCAGCGATCGGCGGGTGGCGAGTCCCTCCTCCACCGCGTCGAGACGCTCGCGGAGCCTGCGGTTCTCCTCCAGCAGGTTCTGGCTCTTCCCGGTGAGCCACGGGTCGTGCTCCCACCAGTCGATGCCCAGCTCGCGGGCCGTGTCGACGGAGGCGATGAGCAGCCGCAGCTTGATCGTCAGCAGCTCGATGTCCAGGAGGTTCACCCGGATGTCACCGGCGATCACGATCCCCCGGTCCAGCACGCGTTCCAGGATGTCGCCGAGGTTCGCCGGCTCCCGCCCCTGGGACGGTGCCGAAGTGGCGGACTGGCGCACTATGGCACCCGTTCGTACCGGTTCGCTCATGTCACGACGCCCCGCTTCCGCGCCGGTATCTGCTGATCCGCCGGTAGGAGAGCAGGTCGCCCCCCATGTCCAGCTCGGCCTCGTACAGCGCCAATATGTCGCCGGAGGACGGGATGCGACGGTCCTCGACGACCTCGACGTCCACCACCCAGCCGTCCTCCACCGGCTTCACCAGCGTCACCCCCTCGGGGTCCCTGCCGGTCAGCTCGCGGATCAGACGCAGCCCCGTACTGCCCGCCGTCGCCGCCGACAGCGGGCGGGGGCGCCGGGCGGGCCGGCCGGTCCTCTTCGCGCTCTCCTGGAGGAAGTCGTCGACCAGCCCTCCCGATCGCCTGGGACCGCGTTCCTCCGGGCCCCTGCTCCTGTCAGGCACGCGGGGTCACCTCCTGATCCGCGCCGCTACCGGGACATCATCCGCTGGAGGACCTGCTCCATCTGGGTGGCGTGCTCCTCCTCGGAGATGAGACCGGCTTCCCTCGCCTCGTCTATCTCCTCCAACCGGCGCCGGACCGCCGCCGGGTCGCGCAACGCGTGCTCGGCCTGCTCCTGGATCAGCTCTCCGAGCCGGATCACCCCCATGACCGGGGCGAACGGCAGGCCGAGAATGGAACTGATCAAACCCATCAGTCCTCAACCTCCCCCTGGTTCATCACGAAGTCGTAGGCCGCCATCGGGCCGCGCAGGCTGAACTCGACCCGGCCGGACCACTCGTCGGCGAACTCCGCCACCACCTGCTCCAGCTCGTCCTGCCGATCGACCTCGATCAGGACGGCCGCGTGCACCGCGTCCCGCTCGTGCGAGGGATCCCGGATGACGACGAGTTCGCAGACGCCGGCGAGTTCCTCCACCATCGTCTGCGTGTCGGCCTCGCGCTTGTCGCCGATCGCCTGGTTGATCAGCTCGCCGAGCCGGATGCGCTCGTCGCGGGTGGCGTCCTCCGGCCTGCCGCGGATCGTCTGGCTCAGCCGCCCGGCCTCCGGATCCTCCGCCAGCACCTCGCGCAGGATGACCTGCTCCACGTAACGGCCCTTGACGACATACTGCGCGCGGCCCTCCAGATCCTCCAGCGCGGAGCGGAACTCGTCGTGGAACGGTTCGAGCAGTTCCGCCACGACCGCGTCCGCATTCGTCATCACCGCGCCGAACCGGATCGGCAGCACCGGCACCTCGGCGGCCGTGGCGTCCAGCAGCCGCTCGTGCGCGACCAGGTCGCCGGGCGTGCCGAGCGGGCGGTCCAGGCCGACGTCGCTCACCAGCGCGGCGATCTCGCCGTGCCGGACCAGCGTCACCCGGGCGGGCGGATCCCCCACCCCGGTGGCGTCGGAGGACACCTCGACGTCCTCGGGGAGGATGCCGTAGATGTACGAACCGGTGCTCTGCCGGACCGTTTCCGAAGTCTCGGCCGTCATGTCAGCGCCCCTCTCGCCGTCGCCGCTGGCCTCGCACCCTGTCCTGCGGTTCGCCGACCATCTCGCGCAGCTTGTCGCCGGCGGCCTCCAGGACCCCCTGGGTGACACCCCTGCTCTTGTCGGTGATCGCGCCGTGGGTCAGGTCCTCCACCATCTCGGGCAGCCCCTGGCCCTGGGTCTGGGTCAGATCCAGCCGGTTGGCGGCCTCGGCGAAGCGCAGGTACGTGTCCACGCTGGCCACGACCACCCGCGCGTTGATGGTGAGAATCTCGATGCCGATCAGCGAGACGCTGACGTAGGCGTCGATGACGAGCCCCTTGTCCAGGATCGTGTCGATGACGTCCGCCAGGCCGCTGCCGCTCCCGGTGCTCATCGGGGATGCCGACTTGCTCACTGCTGGTGGTTGCACCGTGCTGTCCTCCTCGCATGTTCACGGGCCCTGCTCAGTGCCCCTGTTCACCGGCCCTGGTTCCCGACCCTGGTTCCCGGCCCGGCTCAGCCGCGCCGGATGCCCGCCCTGCGGCGGGGCCTGTCCTCCGGCGTACGACGGTCCTCCGGAGTGCGGCGGTCCTCCGGGCTACGGCGCTCC
Organism: Microtetraspora sp. NBRC 13810; assembly: GCF_030268685.1. Classification (GTDB taxonomy): domain Bacteria; phylum Actinomycetota; class Actinomycetes; order Streptosporangiales; family Streptosporangiaceae; genus BSRQ01. The sequence continues at coordinate 65,036 of NZ_BSRQ01000024.1, read as the reverse complement.
TCCGGGGTCCGGCGGCGCCGTACCGGCCGGTCGCCGGGCTCGCGCGCCGAGCGCCGCGGGGCGGCCTCGGACCGGCGGCGTGCCCTCGGCTCGCCGGGCTCCTCTTCCTCTTCCTCTTCCTCTTCGGACTCGGCCCCGGCCCGCTCGTACCGCGGCTCCTCCTCGGCCCGCTCGTACTGCGGCTCCTCCTCGGCCTCTTCGCCCTCTTCGCCCTCTTCAGCCTCTTCAGCCTCTTCGGCTTCTTCGCCCGCTTCGCCCTCGGGCTCTTCGTAGCCCTCTTCGCGCTCTTCCTCGCCCTCGGCGACCAGCTGACCGTCGTGGATCTCGCCGCGCCAGCCGTTCTCGGCCATCTCGTCGGGCTTGAGCATCGTCCGGGTCATCACGTGCCGCCCGAAGAGCTTGAGCTCCAGGCGGGCCCGGCGGCCCTGCGCACGCCAGATGTTGCCGGTGCGCTCGAACATGCCCTGCGGGTGGTACTCCAGGATGAGGACCACCCGGGTGAGCGTCGGGGTGAGCGCGTGGAAGCTCACGGCGCCGTCGACGTACCCCTTGGCCCCCTTGGAACGCCAGATGATCCGCTCGTCGGGCACCTGCTCGATGATCTCCGACTCCCACGCCCGGTGCGACCAGAAGACCTGGGCCTTCCAGTTCAGCTTCTCGGGGGCCGCCTGCTCGACGTGCTCGACCTTCTTCAGGAAGCTCGGGAAGTCCTCGAACTGCGTCCACTGGTTGTAGACCACCTCCAGCGGGGCGCCGATGTCGAGCGTCTCCACGATGTTGACGAGCTTGCCGCCCTTCTTGGCCGTCCCCTGCTTGCCGGTGAGTTTGCCGACGGCTCTCTTCATGAGTCCTCCGAGGGCTCCCTTGACGGCGGCCCCCTTCCAGGACCCGCCTCCGCCTGATCCGAGCGCGCCCAGCAACCCGCCGCCACCGCCCTCGGCGACGTCGGCCAACCGGCCGGACACTCCTTCGAGCTTGTTCGTCATCGACAACAGCGCCCGCTCCGCCAGCGCCCCGGCGAAATTCTGCAACTCCCGGGTGAGCCGGCCGGTGATCTGGTCCTTCAAAGGACCGGCCACGGTGTCCTTCACGGTGCCTTTGACGGTGTCCTTCACGGTGTCCTTCACGGTGTCCTTGACGGTGTCCTTGATGGTGTCCTTGACGGTGTCCCGCACCGTGTCCTTCACCGTGCCTTTCACGGTGTTCCTCACGGTGCCCTGCACGCCGCCCGTCACCGTCTCTCTCACGGTCTTCGTCGCAGCGCCTGTCACGGTGTCCCGTACGGCGTTCTTCACGTCCTTCACCTCCTGGCATCCATGTCCATCGGGTTCATCTGCGCCTGCGGACCGGGCTGTCGGACCGCTGCTGCCGTGCCGCGGGCTCCCGGCGCGGCCGTTCCCGGCGGGGACGCTCCTCGGGCTCCTCCTCGAAGTCCTCGTCGTACTCCTCTTCGAGGTCCTCCTCGTCGTAGGGCTCCTCCTCGTAGGACTCCTCATCCTCGGGAGCGGCCCGCTTGCCCGGTGAGCGCAGCGACTCGGCCCGGTCGTGCAGCTTGTTGCTGAGCGAGTCGATCTGCCTGCTCGTCGCCGCCACGGCGGCGGCCTTGCCGATCTCCAGCAGATCGCCGCGAATGCGGCCCGTGAGATTCCCCAGCTCCGAAGTGGCGCCGAGCCCCTTGAGCTTCTCCGACAACAGGCCGCCCTCGCCGCGCGACCTGCGTCGGCGCCCGATGAGGTATCCGGCGGCGACCGCCAGCGCCACCCGGGTCCGATCTTTCATCGTTATCGCTCCTCACCCCGGCCCGCCTCGACCCGCGAAGCGTCCGCAAGTCCTTCCGTAGTGGAGGGAGTCCCTGAGCTCCCGTACATCAAGCCCCCCAGTGCCCTCAAGAAGGACAAAGAAACAGAAAGTATGCAAAAACGGTCACAGTTTGCGGTTCGACCTCCTCTGCCCCGCCATGTCGGCCATCCCGGTCATATAGTTAGTTGATGTCAAGTAACTGATCTGTGGGGGATGGCAGATGGGGGCCGAAGGCACAGCGGGGCGCGGGAGAGGCCGGGCGCGGATCAGCCCCGGCCACCCCCGCTACAAGTGGGTGGCCCTGTCGAACACGACGCTGGGCATGCTGATCGCGACGATCAACAGCTCGATCGTGCTGATCTCGCTGCCCGCGATCTTCAACGGCATCCGGCTCGACCCCCTCCAGCCGGGCAACGTCAGCTACCTGCTGTGGATGCTGATGGGATACATGCTGGTCACCGCCGTACTGGTGGTGAGCCTCGGCCGCCTCGGCGACATGTACGGCCGGACCAGGATCTACAACGCCGGGTTCCTCATCTTCACCGTGGTCTCCGTGCTGCTCTCCCTCGACCCGTTCGGCGGCGGCGCGGGGGCGCTCTGGCTGATCCTGTGGCGGGTGGTCCAGGCGATCGGCGGCTCGATGCTGATGGCCAACTCGGCGGCGATCATCACGGACGCCTTCCCGGCCAGGCAGCGCGGCATGGCGCTCGGCGTCAACATCGTGGCCGGCATCGCGGGCTCCTTCATCGGCCTGGTGCTCGGCGGCCTGCTCGCCGAGTGGAACTGGCGGTCGATCTTCTGGATCAACGTGCCCATCGGCATCGCCGGCACCATCTGGGCCTACCGCTCCCTGCACGACACCGGCATCCGCACCCCGTCCAGGATCGACTGGTGGGGCAACATCACCTTCGCCGTCGGCCTGACCGCGCTGCTCGCCGGCATCACGTACGGCATCCAGCCGTACGGCGGGCACACCATGGGCTGGACGAACCCCTGGGTCCTCGCCGGTCTGGTCGGCGGCGTCGCCGTGCTCGCGATCTTCTGCCTGATCGAGAGCAGGATCGCGGAGCCGATGTTCCCGCTGCGGCTGTTCCGGAACGTCGTCTTCGCCGGGAACAACGCGGCCACCCTGCTCGGCTCGATCGCGCGCGGCGGCCTCCAGTTCATGCTGATCATCTGGCTGCAGGGCATCTGGCTGCCGCTGCACGGCTTCGACTACGTGGACACGCCGCTGTGGGCCGGCATCTACCTGATCCCGCTGACCATCGGCTTCCTCGCCGCCGGGCCGCTGGCCGGCCACCTGTCGGACCGGCTGGGCGCGCGGATGTTCGCCGCCGCCGGCCTCGTGCTCATGGCGGTGTCCTTCCTCGGGCTGTTGCTGCTGCCGACCGACTTCGGCTACGGCTGGTTCGCCTTCCTGATCTTCCTCAATGGCCTGAGCGGCGGCCTGTACGCGGCGCCGAACACGTCCCTGATCATGTCCAGCGTGCCTTCCGAGGCGCGCGGGGCCGCCTCCGGCATGCGGGCCACCTTCCAGAACGCCGGCATGGTGCTGTCGATCGGCGTGTTCTTCTCGCTGATGGTGGCCGGGCTCGCCGGGTCGCTGCCGCAGACGCTCAGCACCGGGCTCACCGCCCAGGGCGTGCCCGCCGCGTCCGCGCAGGCGATCGCCGGGCTGCCGCCGGTGGGCACCCTGTTCGCCGCGTTCCTCGGCTATAACCCGATCCAGCAGTTGCTCGGCCCGCACACGCTGAGCCGGCTCCCCGCGGCCAACGCGGCGACCCTGACCGGGCGGGAGTTCTTCCCCCACCTCATCTCCGGGCCGTTCCACAGCGGCCTGGTGGTGGTCTTCTGGCTGGCGATCGTGATGTCCCTGGTCGCCGCGGTCGCCACTCTCGTCCGCGGGCGCGGCGCTACGATGCGGCGACCGGATAGCGTGGAGGCGGATCCCGCGCGCGTGGGGTGATCAGGTGAGGAGCCGGAGGAGATCATGACCGAGCGTGCCGGGCAGCGGACCCGGGAGCCGTCGGAAGGGCTCGACCACGCGGCGATCGGCCGACTCCGCCTGGTGATCACCAGGTTGCACCGCCAGATGGTCCAGGCGTCCAGCGAGCAGGACCTCACCATGGCCCAGCTCTCCGCGCTGGCCAGGATCGACCAGTACGGCCCGCTCCGGCTGAGCGAGCTGGCCGCGCTGGAGGGCGTCGCGGCCCCGTCGATGATCCGCACCATCGCCCCGCTGAAGGAGGCCGGCCTGGTCGGCAAGGAGCCCGACCTGCACGACGGCAGATCGTTCCAGCTCACGGCCACCGCGGCCGGCCGGGACACGCTCAACCGCGTACGGCGCGAGCGGTCCGCCCTGCTCACCCGGCGCCTCGACCTGCTCACCCCGGACCAGCGGGAGATCCTCTACGCCGCCGTCCCGGTGCTCGAACTCCTCGTCGGCGAGACCGTCCCCCCGCTAAGCGACGAGCGGAGCGACCGCCGCTGACGGCCAAATCTGCGGCAAATGTCGCTGGAGCAGCGCAAAAGGCATAGTTGCTTAGCTTTGCCGCTCTTTATGGTCGAGAGGGAAGGTCACGCTTTCCTTCCGCTGGGGGGTGCCGGGGTGACGTACGAGTACCGCTGCCCGGGGTGCGGGTGTTTCGAGGTGCGACTGCCGATCGGGACCGCGCCCGAGAGCCGGGACTGCCCGGCCTGCCGCCGTCCCGCCCGCCGCGTCTTCTCCGCGCCGCACCTCGCCCGGACGTCCCCGGGCACGGCGGCGGCGCGGGAGCGGGAGGAGCGCAGCCGGGAGGCGCCCGACGTGGTCGGCCCGCCGCCCGTCAGGAAGCGGCGACCGCATCCGGCGGCGGCCCGCCTGCCCCGGCCCTGACGCCCACGGCACGAGGGGGTGCCCCAGATGGGATCCGTCGGACTGCTCTACGTCGGCGCGGTGCTCTTCATCAACGGCCTGATGCTCCTCGGCAGGGTCGAACCCCGCGCGGCGGCCCTACTCAACCTCTTCGTGGGCGTCCTCCAGATGATCACACCCACCGTGATCATCGTCTCCAACCCCGGGAACACCGCGCAGATCCTCGGCGCCTCCGGGCTCTACCTCTTCGCCTTCACCTATCTCTACGTCGGGATCAACCTGCTCACCGGGATCGACAGCACCGGCGTCGGCTACTTCTCGCTGTTCGTGTCGATCATGGCGATCGGCTACTCGTACGCGAACTTCCGCATCCTGCGCGACCCCGGGCTCGGCGTCATCTGGCTCTACTGGTCCTTCCTGTGGTTCCTCTTCTTCGTGCTGCTGGGACTCAAGCAGGCGTGGATCACCCACTACACCGGCTGGGTGACGGCCATCGAGGGCTGGGTCACCGGGGCGATCCCGGCGTTCATGATGCTCACCGGGACGTGGGTGCGGACCGGCGTGATCGCGACCTTCCTCGGCATCTTCGGCCTGGTGGCGTTCGTCGCCCTGTGGCAGCTCACCCAGGCGCCCATCCCCGTCGCCCGGGAGCCCGAGCCCGCGACCGGGGACGCGACCGGGGACGCGAGAAGGGAGCAGCGCCACTGGACCTAGTCCCGGCACACCCGAGGTCAACCCCGGGGCCACCACCCGAGGTCACCACCCGAGAAAGGCCATCGTCATGCCGAACCTGATCTTCAGCATCGACCAGTCGAAGTCCATGCGCGACCAGAAGGTGCCGGGGCACAACCGCTGGCACCCCGACATCCCGGTGGCCGACATGGTGCGGCCCGGGGACGAGTTCCGGCTGGAGTGCCGGGACTGGACGGACTCCCAGATCGGGAACAACGACTCGGCCAACGACGTGCGGGACATCGACCTCTCGCTGCCGCACATGCTGAGCGGGCCCATCGGGGTGGAGGGCGCCGAGCCCGGCGACCTGCTGATCGTCGACATCCTCGACATCGGCCCGGTCCCCCAGCAGGTGGGGGACGCGGCCGGGCAGGGCTGGGGCTACACCGGCGTCTTCGCCAGGGAGAACGGCGGCGGCTTCCTGACCGACCACTTCCCGGACTCCTACAAGGCCGTCTGGGACTTCCACGGCCAGGTCGCCACCTCCCGCCACCTGCCGGGCGTCCGGTTCACCGGCATCACCCACCCCGGCCTGTTCGGCACCGCGCCGTCGGCCGAACTGCTCGACCGGTGGAACCGCCGCGAGCAGGCGCTCATCGACACCGACCCGGACCGGGTCCCGCCGCTCGGCCTGCCGCCGCTGCCGGAGAACGCCGTCACCGGCACCGCCGACGGCGAACTCGCCCGGCGGATCGCCGCCGAGGGCGCCCGTACCGTCCCCGGCCGGGAGAACGGCGGCAACCAGGACATCAAGAACTTCACCCGCGGCGCCCGGGTCTTCTACCCCGTCTTCGTCAAGGACGCCAAGCTGTCCGGCGGCGACCTGCACTTCAGCCAGGGCGACGGCGAGATCACCTTCTGCGGGGCGATCGAGATGGGCGGTTTCATCGACTTCCACGTGGACCTGATCAAGGGCGGCATGGAGAAGTACGGTGTCACCACCAACCCGATCTTCATGCCGGGCAACGTGGAGCCGCGCTACTCCGAGTTCCTGTCCTTCATCGGGCTCTCCGTCGACCACGAGACCGACACGAACCACTACCTGGACGCGACCGTCGCCTACCGCAGGGCGTGCCTGAACGCGGTCGAGTACCTGAAGAAGTGGGGCTACACCGGAGAGCAGGCTTACCTGCTGCTCGGCAGCGCGCCGATCGAGGGCAGGGTCAGCGGCATCGTGGACATCCCGAACGCGTGCTGCTCGCTCTACCTGCCCACCGCGATCTTCGACTTCGACATCCGCCCGAACGCGGACGGGCCGGTCAGCCGGGACCGCGGGCGGTGCGCGGTGACGAGCTGAGCCGTTCCATACTTGCCGCATGAGTTCCACACGCCATGACCACGCGCTTCCCCCGGCCAGGGTGGAGGAGGTGAGCGAGGGCGTCTTCGCCTACATCCAGCCCGACGGAAGCTGGTGGATCAACAACACCGGGTTCCTGACCGGGTCCCGCGGTGTGATCAGCGTGGACTCCTGCTCCACCGAGCGGCGCACCCTGGCCTACCGGGAGGCGATCGCGATGGTGACCGACCGGCCGGTGACCACGCTGGTCAACACCCACCACCACGGGGACCACACGTTCGGCAACTACGCCTTCCACGGGGCCACCATCGTCGGCCACGAGGGGACCAGGGAGATGATCCTGGCCGAGGGCATCCCGGAGTACCGGCACCTCGCGTGGACCGAGGTGGACTGGGGGGCGATCGAGGCGTGCCAGCCGTTCCTCACCTACCGTGACGGCGTCACGTTGTACGCCGACGACCTGCGCTGCGAGGTCCGGCACGTGGGCGTGCCCGCGCACACCACCAACGACTCGATCGTCTGGCTGCCGGAGCGTTCGCTGCTGTTCTCCGGCGACCTCGTGTTCAACGGGGGCACGCCGTTCGTGCTGATGGGCTCGGTCGCGGGTTCCATCGAGGCGCTGGAGGGGCTGAAGGAGCTGGGCGCCGAGACGATCGTGCCAGGTCACGGCGGGGTCTGCGGCCCGGAGATGATCGACGTCGTGCTCGGCTACCTGCGGTTCGTCCAGCGTACGGCGGAGGCCGCGAGGGCCGCCGGTCTCACCCCGCTGGAGGCGGGCCGCGAGACCGACCTGGGCGAGTACGCCGGGCTGCTGGACCGCGAGCGCATCGTCGGCAACCTGCACCGCGCCTACGCCGAGCTCGACGGGCTGCCGCCGGGGGCGCCCATCGACCTGTCCGCCGCGATCATGGACATGATGGCCTACAACGGCGGCAAGCCGCTCACCTGCCTGGCCTGAGTGCTCGCCTCGGGGTGACCCTCGTGTCAGGTGGTGCCAGTGGGGCGGATGTTCGTCATGTCCGGTTCATCTTTCGGTAAACGGATATATAAGGTTTTTAGGTATTTTGGGCATCCTTTCCTGGTATATGCCTGAAAGGCACCATTAATGCGATTCATTCCTGTCGCTGTGGCCGCCTCCGCGGTCGCGGCGCTCGCCTTGGCCGCGGTCGTCCCCGCCTCGGCCGCTACCTCGGCCACAGCTTCGGCCACAGCTTCGGGCACTGCTTCGGGCACCGCTTCGGGCGTCGCGGCCCACGCGGGCAAGGCCCGGGTGACCGGTGACGTGACGTTGCCCGCGCCGGCCCTCGCCGACTTCGAGCCCAAGCTCATCAAGGACGACCACGGGATCAAGCTCGGCGGCGTGGGCAGCGGCCTGTACCCGGCCGGCCGCGCCGGCGAGTACTGGATGGTCACCGACCGCGGGCCCAACGGCCTGCCGGAGATCGACGGCGAGGCCCGCCGCACCTTCCCGGTGCCGGAGTTCACCCCCGCCATCGTCCGGGTCGCCGTGCGGAACGGCAAGGCCGCGATCAAGCAGACGATCACCCTGAAGACCTCCGACGGCAAGCCGATCACCGGCCTGTCCAACCAGGCCGACCACGACGAGAAGCCGTACGGCTGGGACGGCCGCAAGACCCTGCGCTTCAACCCGAACGGCCTGGACACCGAGGACATCGTGGTCGGCCCCACCGGCGACTTCTGGCTGGTCGACGAGTACAGCCCGTCGCTGGTCAGGGTCCGCCCCGACGGCCGCGTGCTGGCCCGCTACGTGCCCGAGGGCCTTGAGCTGGAAGGCGCCGGCTACCCGGTGCGCGAGACGCTGCCCCGCATCTTCCTGTCCCGGCAGCAGAACCGCGGCTTCGAGGGTCTCGGCATCTCGGGCGACACGCTCTACGTCGCGCTGCAGAGCCCGCTGGCGAACCCCGACCTGGCCACCGGCACGTCCTCCAAGGTCACCCGCATCCTCACGGTGGACGTCCGGACCGGCAAGCCGACCGGTGAATACGCCTACTCCTTCGAGGACGCCTTCGCGTTCGACCCGAAGAGCAAGAGCCAGAACGACATGAAGATCTCCTCTGTCGTCGGCCTCGGCAACGGCCGGATCCTGGTGGAGGAGCGCACCGACAACGTCGCCCGCCTCTACACCGCCGACCTGCGTGGCGCCACCAACCTGCTCGGCACCAAGTACGACCTCCCGAGCACGGACCCGAGCCTGGAGTCCGTCCTCCGCTCCACCGTCAAGCCGCTGCATCTCTCAAGGCGAGGGCGTATGGGATGCCGCGGCGCGGGCTGCCTACCATGAGGGAATGACCGCCGAGAAGGTCCATCTGACCGGCGAGAAGGCGACGCTCCTCGCCACGTTGTACGGCAGGGCGCTGGACAGCCTGGCGAAGCAGCCGATCCTCGGCGACCCTTTCGCGATCCACGCGGCCCGGCGGCTGGACTACGACCTGCGCCGGACGAGGGTCTCACCGACCCATGCGGCGGTCATCGCGTTGCGGGCGAAGCAGCTGGACCTGTGGACGGCGGAGTTCGTCGCCGCGCATCCGGAGGCGGTGGTGCTGCATCTCGCCTGCGGGCTGGACAGCCGGGTGCACCGGCTCGACCCGCCGCCCACGGTCGAGTGGTACGACGTGGACTATCCGGAGGTGATCGAGCTGCGGGAGCGCATCTACCCGGGGCGGGACGCCTACCGGATGATCGCCGCGTCGGTCACCGATCCGGGCTGGCTGCGGGAGGTGCGCGGCAACCGTCCCGCGCTGGTGGTCGCCGAAGGGCTGACCATGTACCTGCGCGAACAGGACGGCCTGGACCTCTTCCGCCGGTTGACCGGCCACTTCCCGGAAGGCGAGCTGGCCTTCGACGCCTACACCCGCCTGGGCGTCCGGCTGCAACGGTTCAACGCGGCCGTCCGCGCGGCGGGCGCCACCCTGTACTGGGGGTTCGACGACCCGGCGGCGCTCGAACGTGCCGTCCCCGGGGTGCGGCTCGTGGCGGAGGTCGGCCTCCTGGACGTGCCGGGGTTCGACCGGCTGTCCCGGGGCGACCGTGTGACGTTCCGGCTGCTGTCGTCGGTGCTGCCGTTGCGGAGGCTGGCCCGGCTGCTCCGCTACCGCTTCTGATTCGGGGACTGGGGCGCCGGGTGCCGGATCGCCACCGCGCGCCGCAGGCTGCGCAGCGTCCACATCGGGCAGTTCGGGTCCGCCACGGCCTCGGCGACCGTGCGCCAGGCGAACCCGGCGACCTCCTGCGGCGACACGGCGACCGGCTGGGCGTCCGCCGGCAGGACACCGGTGAACACGACGTTGATCACAGGGTCGCCGTCGTCGGTGACGAAGAAGCCGCTGCCGCCGTAGACGAGCTCGACGCCGGTCAGATCGACGCCGATCTCCTCCTTGACCTCGCGCCGGGCGGTCTGCTCCAGCACGTGGTCCCCGGCGCCCTCGACCTCGACCTTGCCGCCGACGCCGCTGAGCACGCCGGGCGCATGAGCCTCCTGCTCGCCGCGCCTGATGAGCAGCCAGCGGCCGTCCCGCCACAGGAAGACCTCGACGTTCACCACGAAGGCCGGCCGCCCGGCCGTGGTCGTGCAGGCGGACACCTCGGACGCGCTCCCGGTCATGGCGCGCACTTTACGCGACCGGCGCCCCCGGCGACATGCCCGTCCACCGGCCCGTCCACCGGTCCGTCCCGGCCACTCCCGCGGAAACGGCCGCCGGCACGGGAAACGTACTTTCCAAGACGGAAAGTTCGCCCTATACTTTCCATCATGGAAAGTACGCCGATGAGGCCGGAATCCCCTGACGCCGCCGCCGCCCGCGCGGCCCTGAACGACGTCACCGCCGCCCGCGCCCGGGTGCTGCGGCACGTCACGCGGCCCTGGTGGTACCACTACGGGCTAGGCGCGGCGGTCATCTTGTTCTTCTTCTCGATCAGCTTCCGGTTCGCGTCCTTCGGCGCCCCGATCATGGCGCTCACGGTGCTCGGGCTCGCCGCGGCGCACAAGCGCGCGACCGGCGTGGTGTTCAGCACCACGGGCACAATGGGCGCCAAGCGGACGCTCCTGTTCGTCGGGGTGATCCTGGCGTTGATCGGAACCGCGATGTACCTGGAATACGGGCGGGACGTGGTCGGAGCGCACGCGGTGGCGGGGGTCGTGATCGGCGTCCTCATCGTCGTCGCGAGTTACCGGACGGATGCCGCCATACGACGCGAGCTGCGGGCGGACCATGACCAAGCCGGCCTTTGACGAGACCATCCACGCGCCCAACCGGCTGCAGATCTGCGCCATGCTCGCGGCGGTCGAGTCCGCGGAGTTCTCCGTCATCCGCGACGGCCTGGAGATCAGCGACTCCGTGCTGAGCAAGCACGTCAAAGTGTTGCAGACCTCCGGATACGTGAAGGTCACCAAGACCTCCGGCAAGGCGCCGCGCAGCACCTGGCTCACCCTCACCCCGGCGGGCAGGAAGGCCCTGGCAGGCCACCTGGCCGAGTTGCGGCGGATCGCGGACATGGCCGATCTCCCCACGTGACGGATGCCACCCACCTGCTTTCCGCAGGTGGCCCGGACGCGTCGACAACGAGGAACAGGGCAGACCGGTACGGGTCCGCCGTGGCCAGCGCGCCCCGGGGGTGCGACTCTGGCCACGGCTCGCCCACCTGGGCCGAACGCCGGGGGTTACGGGTTGTCGACGCCGATCCAGTTCACGTACCACCGGAACTGCGCTGCGTGCGCCGGGGTGAGCGCCGTCAGGTTGTTCCACTGCACGTAGACGCGGAAGCCCGTGGCGGTGGGGCTGTAGATGGCGCTGGTGCCGACCAGGCCCCACTGGGTGCCGTCGCCGCCGACGGAGGAGGTGTAGACGGGGGTGCCGCTGAACCTGCCCGAACTGGTGTCGACGTCGATGTAGATGCCGTTGGCACCGTAGGCGACCCAGCCCTGGCCCGGGGTGGTGCTACCCGCGGCGACCCGGATGGTCGCCTCGGCCTCGGCGACCTGCTCGTTGGCCAGGGCGGCGGACCCCGCGACGGCCCCCGCGCCCAGCAGCAGAACCGCCGACGACAGCAGCACGATCGTTGATCTCGCGATGGACATGCTTCTCCTTCGGGATGAGGAGCGCGTCTCCCCTTCCGTCACACCGGTCACGGGAGACACACGCATTGCTACGCCGAGTATGCGATCAACTACACAGCGTCGCTATGGCGTCCAGGTAAGAGAGTACGCACCTGCGGATCAGGGCAGGCCGTAGCGCTTCCTGAGCGTCGCCGCCTCCTCCTCGGTCACCTCACGAGGGGTACGGGCCAGCGTCTGGCGCAGGTCGGCGAGGACGTTGCGCCCCGAGGTCTGCACGCGGGTGCGGTACTGCCCGAGCTGCGCGTCGAAGCGTTTGGCCGTCGGCCCGGTCCACACCTTCCCGGCGTGGAACTCCTGGTACGGCCCCTCGATGCCCTGGTCGATCTCCTGGATCAGCGGCTCCACCCGGCGCAGCGCGTTCTCCAGGGCCGTGTAGAGCGGGTTGGGCACGAGCTCGGCCATCGTCTCACTCCTCGCGGGCGCTGGCGTCTGTGAAGAGCCTGGGCGCGACCAGCCTCATCAACGCGACGACGTCGGCGGCGTTGTCCCGTCCTTTGACGCCGATGTCCAGGTCAACGGTCACCCTTGACCTCCCCCGGACCATGAGGGCCGCGGCGCCGACCACATCGTCATACTCGCTGGCGAAGTAGTAGCCGCTCGCGCCGGGCACGATCTCCGGCAGCGGGAGGGTGCCCTGGTCGTCGAGGTGCTCCCGGACGATGGTGTCGTCCCCGTCCGGCGTCAACATCACGGTGAGGACCTTCTCCCGCTCCCCGTCACGCCGGTAGGCGGCACACGTGCCCTCGCCGAGGCCGCCTGCCGCGGTGAGGTTGAAGTAGCCGCGGACCAGCGGATCCCGCGCGCCGGTCATCAGCTCGACCGCCCTGAGCGGGATCTGGTCGCATATGTAGGGCGCGGACGCCACCGTGGGCAAAGGTGTGCTGTCGATCTCGGGCGGCTCCTCCGCGCATCCCGACAACGACAGCGCGAGGAGTGACACGACCGCCAGTGCTGGAAGGTTCCTCATCACGATCCGTACTTGGAGAAGCCGATGGAGTAGTTGGTGTCCAGGACGGTCTGCGCGTCCTGCCAGGGGGATCCGGCTAGGCCGGAGTAGAGCCATCGCCGGTAGGCGTCGAGCCGCTGGTACTTCTCCGTGGTGTTCGTAGCCGAGTCGTCGATCATCTCGTCCGTGGTCATGAGCGTCTGGCCGTCGTCCTTGAGGAAGTTGTTGGGGTTGTCGCGGGGATCGTCTCCCTTCGCGAGCCCCTCCAGGGAACCCCAAGGGTGGTTCTCGGCACCGGTCTCCGGCGGACCGAACAGGCCGTGCTTGAGCATGGCCTGGGCGGTGAGGTCGTGGACCAGGCCACGCGTCTGCTCCACGGTGGTGTCGGCGTCGTCACGGGCCCTGTCCTCCGCGTCTCCCTTGAGAAGTCCCTCGGCCGTGCCCGTCCAGGCGGCCACGACTCCGGCGGCGATGGGCCACGTCCCCGCCTGCGGGATGGCGAGCCCGGTGTTGACCACCGCCAGCAGCGCCTTCACGTTCCGCTCCTGCGCCTCGTCGAGTTCCTTGCCCTTCTCAATGCCGGAAAGCCCGGCGGCATCGGTGATCATGCCGAACGCGCTCCCGGCCTGCTGTGCCCCGGCCGTCAGCAACGCGTCGCCCTTCCCCGCCGCTATCTCGGCAGCCCCGCGGTCGAAAAGCTCTTTCGAAAATCCGGTCTGAGCCGCGAGTACCGTCGCAAACGCCTTCGTGTCGCCGAACGCCTCCTTCATCACCGTGCGGAGCTCGTCTCTCGCGAACTGCGCGCCCCAGGGATCCTGCCCGGGCAGTTTGAAGAAATCACCGCCGTAAACACCCACAGAAGTGTTGCCAGGAGTCGCCGCGACGCGATCGACATCCTTGATGTACCCGGCGAGAATCTTCGCCGTGGTCGTCGGCGGGAGGCGGGAGTCGTCGTGTCCTTCGTCGATCCGCTGGAATTCCAGATGCACGATCTCGGAGGCGAGCCGGGCGGACACGAAGCCGCGTGACGGGTTCTGCGGCGAGCCCTCGTGGTCGCGGAAGGTGAGGGTGGCCGCCTCCAGCGCCTTGCCCAGCGACACGCCCTGGTCAGACATGTTGCGTTCCAGCAGGTGCCACTTCAGCAGGCTCGGGTCGTTCTTGAAGAAGTCCTGGGCCGCGGCGGGGGTACGGGCGAGGGCCTCCATGACGCCGACCATCGGGTCGCGTCCCCACGGCCTGCCCGCGGGGCGCCCGTCGAGGACGCCGGCGTTGCGGTCCCAGTCGTCGATCTTCTTCGCGACGCCCAGCAGGAAGGTCGCGTCGAAGGTGCCGTGCATGAGGGCCATCGAGATGCCGTACTCCTGCTGCTGCTTCAGGTCCGAGGTCAGCTCGTCGCGCCACGCGGTGGTCAGCTTGGGGCTCGCGGTGCCCAGCATCTTGCCCAGGGCCGCCTGTAACGGCTGGAGTTCCTTGTCCTCCTTCTCCTTCACGGTGGCCGCCAGCACCTGGCGCAGGCCGTTGCCGCCGAGCGCGTTCAGCAGGGCGAGGGCGAACGTCTGGTCGCCTTTCCGCTGGTCCAGTTGGGCGAGGGCCTTCCGGTCGATCTCGCCGTCCTTGGTGGTCTTGGCCAGCGCGAAGAGGGCGGCGTAGACGTCGGGGTCGGTGGTCTTGCCGTACAGCGCCTCGTCCAGGGGGGTCAGCCCGCCGGGGGTGGCCGCGGCGGCGCCCCACTCCGCGCCGGTGGTGCGGATGGTCTCGCCGCGGCGGCGCAGGTCGGGGCGGCGTTCGCCGATCCAGCTCTGGACCTCGCGCAGCGCGGCGAGCGGGGAGGTGTCCAGGTCGAGCTGTTCCAGTGTGCGGCGGATCTGCGGCTCGTTGCGGCCGATGGCGCTCTCCGCCCGGCCGAGTCCCTGCTCGAAACGGTCCATCAGCGCCGGGTCGATCCCGGAGAACTCGTCGTCGAACGTGGCCGGGGTGGGCGGCGGCTCCTGCGGGCGTGGTGAGGGCTGCGGGCCGGGGGACGCCGTGGGCGAAGGCGCCGGCGGCTGGGTGTGGGCGGCGGACGGGTGCGGCAGGGGTAACGGCTGCTGAGTCATGAGGACAATGAACTCCAGCGCAGTCGAGGAACACGGCGGCGCCGGACTGTCCACCACCCGGCTCGCCATAAAGCCTACGCCTCTGCCATAACACAAGAAATCCGTATCGCGACAAAAGGTATAAAGACCACCCTTAATCCCCTAATAATGGAGTACACCAGGGGTCAGAGCCGGTAGCGGAGGGAATTGCGGATGACCTTGCCGGTGGAGTTCAGCGGTACGGCGTCGCGGAACTCGATGATCCGCGGATACTTGTGCGCCGCCAGGCCCTCCCGCCCCCAGGCGAGCAACTCCTCCGCGGTCACCTCGGCCCCCTGGCGGCGCACCACGACCGCCTTGATCTCCTCGCCGTACTTCTCGTCCGGGACGCCCACGACGACGGCGAGCCCGACCGCCGGGTGGGCGGCGAGGCGGTCCTCGATCTCCCGCGGATAGACGGTGTAGCCGCCGCGCAGGATCATGTTCTTGACCCGGTCCACGATGAAGTAGAACCCGTCGGCATCCCGGCGGGCGAGGTCGCCGGTGCGGAACCAGCCGTCGCGCAGGACGGCGGCGGTCTCCTCGGGCCTGTCCTGGTAGCCGGCCATGACGCAGGGGCCGCGCAGGACGATCTCGCCGACCTCGCCGTCCGCGGCCTCCTCGCCGTCCTCGCCGACCAGGCGCAGGTCCACGCCCCAGACCGGCTTGCCGATGGTGCCCGCCGGGGCGCGCGGGCCGTCCTGCGGGCTGACGCTGACCGCCGTGCCGGCCTCCGACAGGCCGTAGCCTTCGAGGAGCTGCACGCCGTACCGCTCCCGGTAGCGGTCCATCAGCGCGGCGGACAGGGGCGCGCCGCCGGAGAGGGCGACCCGCAGGTGGGCGCAGGCGGCGGCGAGCGCGGGCTCCTCGCACGTCTCGGCCAGCGTCCAGTACATCGTGGGGACGCCGGCGAAGAAGGTGACCCGGTGCTCGGCCATCAGCGACGCGGCCCGCGCCGGGTCGAATCTCGGCATCGGGACCAGGGTGGCGCCGGTGGCGAAGGCGAAGTTCATCTGAACGCTCTGCCCGAGGATGTGCGACAACGGCGCGGCGACCAGGTGGACGTCGTGCTCGGCGGTTCCGTACAGCCGGGCCACCGCGACCGTGTTGAGTACCAGGTTGGCGTGGGTGAGCCGGGCGCCCTTCGGGGTTCCCGTGGTCCCGCTGGAGTAGAGGATCACGGCGGGGTCGGCGGGCTCGGTGGGGTGGTAGTCGCGCAGCGGCGGCAGGCCGGCGAGCAGGCCGTCGAGTTCGGGGCCGATGCCGAAGAAACGGGTGCAGCCGGGCGCCGCGCCGTACCCGATCCGCCCCTCGGACGGCCGCGTGCCGTCGCCGTCGTCGCAGAAGTACGCCCGGGCGCCGGAGTCCACCAGCGTGGCGGCGACCTCGGGCGCCCGGAGCAGCACGTTGATCGGCACGACGACCGCGCCCGCCTTGAGGATGCCGTAGTAGACGACGGGGAACCAGGCGGAGTTGGGGCAGGTCATGGCCACCCGGTCACCCGGCGCGATCCCGGCGGAGACCAGCAGCGCGGCGACCCGGGCGGAGCGCTCGTCCAGCTCGGCGTAGGTGACCCGCCGTGCGCCTCCGGCGGGCCCCCCGAGGTCGTCGATCACCGCGGCCCGGCCGGGATGCTCCCGTGCCGTGGCACCGAGCAGCATCGCCACCGACAACATCGGAGCCTCCCTCCGGCCTGCCTTCTCTTTGTTCTAGCCCGGTGGCCCGAGGAGATCAATCACACCAGGGGGCAGTCGCCGCACATTCCGCCGCCGGGCACCCGGTAGTAGAGGCAGCAGCTCCGCCGGACGAAGGCGCCGTTCGGCGCGATCTCCGCGCTGCCGGCGAGGACGCCGAGCCCGAGCAGTTCGCCGCGCAGCCGCCCGGCGGGCGCCGCCAGTTCCGGCCGGGCCCGCACGACCGAGGCCAGCGTGCCGGCCAGCGCCGAGGCGGCGTTGCCCCACAGCAGGCCCCGCGCGACCCCGGCGGCCTCCCGTACGGCGTCCGCCAGCGGGACCAGCACCCCGGTCATGACGCCGTCGTAGACCTGTTCGGGGCTCGCGCCGGGCAGGGCCGACGGCTTCGGCGCCCACAGCGGGAGCGGGCCGGTCGCGGCGGGCCGCCAGTGGACGCCGTCCAGGTCGAGCAGCAGGCCGTGCGCGGTGAGCAGGCCGAGGACGGGCGACCACAGCCGGGCGGCCAGGCCCTGGTAGAGGATGGACGCGGCGACCCGGCGCTCGGCGGTGCCGAGGCGGCGCGCGGTGCCGTCGATCGCGGCGTCCAGGGCGGCGGTGTCGGCGGGCAGCGCGGTCAGCGGCCGCCAGGCGGGGTCGGCCTCCTCGGCGAGATCGGTGGAGATCACGAAATAGGGGTTGATCTCCGCCAGGTCGGCCAGGGCGCGTCGCAGCATCCCGCTATCCGAGCCCGAGCAGCCGGGCGGCGTTGTGCTTGAAAATGCCGGGCTTCACCTCGTCGCGGATGGCGGTCTTCTCCAGGTCGGCCATCCAGCGCTCGGGGGTGAGCAGCGGGAAGTCGGTGCCGAAGAGCACCTTGTCCTTGAGCAGGGTGTTGGCATATTGCACGAGGAGCGGCGGGAAGTACTTCGGCGACCAGCCGGACAGGTCGATGTAGACCTGCGGCTTGTGCAACGCCACCGCGAGGGCCTCCTCCTGCCAGGGGAAGGACGGATGGGCGAGCACGATCGGCATGTCGGGGAAGTCGACGGCCACGTCATCGAGATGGAGGGGATTGGAGTACTTCAACCGGATCCCGCCCCCGCCCCTGGTCCCTGCCCCGATGCCCGTCTGGCCGGTGTGGAAGAGCGCGGGGAGACGGTGCTCGGCGATGACCTCGTAGAGCGGGTAGACCGCGGGGTCGTCGGGGAAGAAACCCTGGGCGCTGGGATGGAACTTGAAACCGGCGACGCCGTACTCCTCGATGAGGCGGCGGGCGAGCCGGACCCCCGCCTTGCCGCGCCCCGGATCGACGCTGGCGAAGGGGATCACGGCGTCGGCGTGCTCGGCGGCGACCTCGGCGATCTCCTCGCTGGAGGGCACCGGCTCGTCGCCGGTGGCCGTGAGCGTGTCCACGGTGAAGACGACGGCCAGCATCGAGCGCGCACGGTAGTGGGCGGCCAGTTGGCGCACGTCGTACCCGCGGACGTCGGTCTTGAAGTAGGAGCCCATCGCGTCGAGGTCCTCCGCGGTGCCGCGGCCGGACACCGACCGGTGCACGTGGGTGTGCACGTCGATCGCCACCAGGTCGTCGAGCGCGGGTTTGGCACGCATGGCGGGGTGCCCCCTTCCAGAAAGCTAGACAACCCTAGGCATCTTCCTTGTTGCCGGTCAACGAACCGACTTGGATCCCTTTGCCATTACATGCCCCACCAAGTATATAGTCATGTAGGCATATGAGGAGATCAGAGGGGTGACCCCGTGCAGGAAAGCCTAGGAGTGATCGACGGCCGACCGGCGCTGCGCATCGAGCGGCGCCTGGCACATCCGCCGGAGAAGGTCTGGCGAGCCCTGACCGAGCCCGGCCAGCTCAGCCAGTGGTATCCGTTCCGGGCGCTCCGGATGGATCTGCGCCCCGGTGGCATGATCCACTTCGAGGGGGACGGCGGCACGGTCATGGACGCCGTCATCACCGAGCTCGACCCGCCGCGCGTCTTCGCCTTCAGCGAGCACGCCCCGGAGGAGATGCCCCGGGAGAGCGACGACCTCGTGCACTTCGAGCTGCGCCCCGACCCCCCGGACGGCTGCCTGCTGATCTTCACGCACGTCTTCGACGACCGTCCCGCCGCCGCCAGCTACGCCAGCGGCTGGCACAGCTGCCTCGCCGCGCTGGCCCTGCTGCTCGACGAACGCCCCGTCGAGTGGCCCACCAGCTCCTTCGACCTGTACGAGACGTATGTCGCGGAGTTCGGGCTCAACGCCGGGATCACCGAGGAGACGCCCGAGGGCTGGCGGGTCCGCTTCGAGCGCCAGCTCATGCACCAGCCGGTCGACAAGGTCTGGGCCGTCCTGACCGAGGGCGGTTCCGCCGAGGCCGGCGGCCCGCCGCCGCGCCCGTTCACCACCTCGGGCGTCCAGGCGGGCCCGGTCACCGACGTCGAGGCCCAGGCCCGCCTGGAGTACGGCTGGCGGCAGGACGACCGGCCCGCCGGGCGGGTGCGGTGGAAGCTGTCCACCGGGCCCGGCGGCGCCCGGATCACCCTCACCCAGACCGGCCCGGACGACCTCCCCGCCGAGCGCGTCACCGCCCTCACCGCCTGGCAGACCCACCTCGACCACCTCGTCAAGGAGCTCCGCGAGATGAGCTGACCACCGCTCCCGTCCCGGTCGTGCCGCGCGGGCTGTGGGGCCGGAGCGGGCGGCGCCCCGCACGCCTCGGCCGAGGCATGACGCTTCGCCCGGGGTCAGCGGGCCGCGGTGAACTCGTGGGTCCCCGATCCCACCTCGTGGCGGGTGTCGTCGCCCGGCAGGAGCACGACGGCCCGGACGCCGGGCGGGACAGTCACCGCGAGCCGGAACACGCCGTCCGCCACCGTCCACTCGGTGGCGACCAGCCCACGCGGCGACTCGAACCGGGCCGCGGCCGAGGTGAGCGAATCGCCCGGGACCGGCGCGATGACCAGCCGGTCGTAGGCGATCGAGTCGGCCGCCTGGTCGATGCCGGCGACCCGGGAGTAGAGCCACTCCCCGACCGAGCCGAGCGCGTAGTGGTTGAAGGAGTTCATCTCGGGCGCCTGGAAGCCGGCGTGGCCGGTCCAGCCGTCCCAGCGCTCCCAGATCGTGGTGGCGCCGTGCGCGATCGAGTAGAGCCAGGACGGGTACTCGGTCTGCCGCAGCAGCGCGTGGGCCACATCCGCCCTGCCGTACCTGGTCAGCACCGGGCAGAGCAGCGCGACGCCGAGGAAGCCGGTGGTGAGACGGTCGCCCCTGCCGCGGATGTCCGCGACGAGGCGGGCCACGGCGGGCTCGACGAGGTGGGCGGGCAGCAGGTCGAAGGCGAGCGCGAGCAGTTGACCGGTCTGCGTGTCGCCCCGCACGGCGCCGTCCGCGGTCACGAAGGCGGCGCGGAAGGCGTCGCCGATCCGGCCGGCCAGTTCGCCGTACCGGGCGGCGTCGTCGCCGCGGCCGAGCGCCTCGGCGGCGCGGGCCACCACGGCGGCGCTGCGCGCGAAGTAGGCGGTGGCCAGCACCTCGCGCGGCGTCTCCGCGTCGATCTGCAACCAGTCGCCGTAGTGGTTGCCGACCCGGCGCCGCCAGATCAGGTCCGGGTTGCCCCCGGCGATCCAGTCCACCCAGCCCGCCATCGCCGGGAAGGCGCGCTCCAGGGTACGGCGGTCGCCGTACACGCGATACAGGTGCCACGGGATGAGCACGCCCGCGTCACCCCAGCCCGGGGCGCCCTCCCGGTTGATGATCGAGCGGTCCAGCACCGGCGCGACGTCGGGGAACGCGCCGCCGGGCAGGCGGCCGTCCAGCACGTCGCGCATCCACCGGGCGAAGAACGCGGAGACGTCGGCGTTGTAGCAGGCGGTGGGCAGGAAGACCTGGGCGTCGGCCAGCCAGCCGAGCCGCTCGTCGCGTTGCGGGCAGTCGGTGGGCACCGAGACGAAGTTGCCGCGCTGCCCCCACCGGATGTTGGACCACAGCCGGTCGATCAGCGGGTCGGAGCAGGTGAACTCGCCGACGAACGGGGTGTCGCTGTGCATGACCCGCCCGGTCACCTCGACGTCGGTGTGGCCGGTGATCTCGACGTAGCGGAAACCGTGCACGGTGAAGGCGGGTTCGAAGACCTCCTCGGCGCCGCCCTTCGCGAAGTAGACGTCGGTGGCCTCGGCGGAACGCAGGTTCCGCACGTAGAGTTCGCCGGCGTCGTCGAGCACCTCGGCGTGGCGCACCGTCACCTTGGCGCCGGGCCGCGCGCCGCGCAGCGACAGGCGCACCCGGCCGACCATGTTCTGGCCGAGGTCGGCGAGCACCCGGTCACCGGGCAGCCGGGTGACCCGCACCGGGCTCAGGTCGGCGAGGACGCGCACCGGCTCGTCCAGCATGCCGATCAGCGTGTCGTGGTCCTCGCCGGCCACCGCGACGGGCTGCCATCCGGTGTCGTCGAAGCCGGGGTCGCCGTCCCAGCCGGCCGGTTCGAGCCGGGCGTCGGCCACCTCGCCCATGAGCAGGTCGGCGTGCAGGATGTGGCTCGCCGTCTCCCGCCAGGACCCGTCGGTGACCACCACGTCCCGCCCGCCGCCGGCGTACTCCACGACCAGGCGGGCGACGAACCGCGGGCGGACGCCGTAGTGCTCGGCGTGGCGGCGCCGGTCGAAGCCCACGTAGCCGCTCCACCAGCCGTCCGCGACCTGGGCGCCGAGCACGTTCTCCCCGGCGGCGACCAGGTCGGTGACGTCGTAGGTCTGGTACTGCACGCGGTGCCGGTAGTCGGTCCAGCCCGGCGCCAACTCGGCGTCGCCGACCCGGACCCCGTTGAGGAACGGGCGGTACAGGCCGCGGGCGGTCACGTACAGCCGGGCGCGGACCGGCCGGTCCGCCGCCGCGAAGACCCGGCGGAAGAGGCGGACCGGCGCGCTGCTCGCCAGCCGCTCGGGCAGCGGCTCGCCGAAGGTGGGCGGGTCGGCCACCGGATCGGTGACCGGGTCGTGCTCGATCCAGCTCGCCCCCGCCCAACCGGCCGCGCCGAGCAGCCCGGTCTCGAACCACGACGACGCCGTGCCGCCCTCCATCCCGTCCGCGTCCCACACGGTGACCGTCCACCGGTACCGCGTCGCCGGTTCGACGGCGAGCCCGGCGGGCACGACGTTCAACGTGTCCGCCGACGCGACCACGCCACTGTCGTAGACCTCGGCGACCTCGGCGACCTCGGCCGCTTCCGTGGCGATCGTCAGCCGGTAGGCGGTCTGCCCCTGCCCGGCCCGCGGATCCGCCAGCTTCCACGACAGCCGGGGGGCGCGCTCGTCGAGCCCCATCGGCGTCGTACGGCTCTCGCAGGTCAGGTGGTACGGCACCAGCGTGTCGGGCACGGCGGAAACTCCCCTGGGATGTCGCGTCGATCTCAGACAGGATGATGCGCCGACCCGCCGAACGGCACATAGCCCGATATGAACCGGACTTAGCACGAAATTAACCCGCCCAGCTCAGGGGCGGTATCGTGCGGGAATGAGCGAGTCACCCGTCGGAGCGGCCAAGGGGCTGCTGTTCTTCACCGACGGCACGCTGGCCTACGCCGGGCACTCCGTGCACGAGGACGACCATCCCGTGCACACGCACAGCTTCGTGGAGATCGCCGTCGCCGTGGGCGGGGAGGGCGTCCACCACTCGCTCGGCGGCCGGCGGCGGCTGCGCGCCGGTGACGTCATCCTGCTCCGGCCGGGCGTCTGGCACGGCTACGAGGAGTGCCGCCGCCTCGACGTGTACAACTGCTGCTTCAGCACCCGGCTGCTGCACCACGAGCTGGCCTGGACCCGGGAGGATCCGCTGCTGGGATACCTGCTGTGGACCGGCCCCTACTCGCTGGAGCGCAGGGGGATGCTCACCGCCCACCTCGGCGACGCGGCGTTCGGGCAGTGCCTGGAACACCTGGACGCGCTGGACGAGCTGCGCGGGCAGCCCGTCGGGCGGCACCGGGGCGACGTCATCGGCCGGCTGTCGCTCTTCCTCGGCCACCTGGCCCGGGCCGCCGCCGAGGCGCGCGGCGAGCCCGTCGAGGCGAACGGCCCTATCCACCCGGCTGTCGTGGCCGCGATGCGGCTGCTGGAGTCGAGCCTGGCCCACCCGTGGTCGCTCCCCGAGCTGGCCGACCGGCTGCACCTGGCGCCCGGCTACCTGGTGCGGCTGTTCAAGGCGGCCGTGGGCCTGCCGCCGATGGCCTACCTCGCCCAGCAGCGGGCCGAGACGGCGGCGGGCCTGCTCCTGGACACCAACCGGTCGGTCTCCGAGATCGGGCAGTCCGTCGGCTGGTCGGACCAGAACTACTTCGCCCGGCGCTTCAAGGCGCACTTCGGCCTGAGCGCCACCACCTACCGGCTGCGGTTCACCCACGACGCCGCCGCGCTGCACCGCTGGTCGTGACCGCCTAGTCGAGGTACTCCCGCAACGCCTGGGACCGCGACGGGTGGCGCAGCTTGGACATCGTCTTCGACTCGATCTGCCGGATCCGCTCCCGGGTCACGCCGTAGACCTTGCCGATCTCGTCCAGCGTCTTCGCCTGGCCGTCGGTCAGGCCGAACCGCATCGAGACGACGCCCGCCTCCCGCTCGGACAGCGTGTCGAGCACCGAGTGAAGCTGCCGCTGCAACAGCGCGAAGCTCACCGCGTCCTCCGGGACGATCGCCTCGGAGTCCTCGATGAGGTCGCCGAACTCGCTGTCGCCCTCCTCGCCCAGCGGAGTGTGCAGCGAGATCGGCTCGCGGCCGTACTTCTGCACCTCGACGATCTTCTCGGGCGGCATGTCCAGCTCGACGGCGAGCTCCTCGGGAGTCGGCTCGCGGCCGAGGTCCTGGAGCATCTGGCGCTGCACCCGGGCCAGCTTGTTGATCACTTCGACCATGTGCACCGGGATCCGGATGGTCCGCGCCTGGTCGGCCATCGCCCGGGTGATCGCCTGCTTGATCCACCAGGTGGCGTAGGTGGAGAACTTGAAGCCCTTGGTGTAGTCGAACTTCTCCACCGCGCGGATCAGGCCCAGGTTGCCCTCCTGGATGAGGTCCAGGAAGAGCATGCCGCGCCCGGTGTACCGCTTGGCCAGCGAGACGACCAGCCGCAGGTTGGCCTCCAGCAGGTGGTTCTTGGCCCGCCTGCCGTCCTCGGCGATCCATTCCAGCTCGGCCCGCACGTCCACCGGCAGCCGCTCGCCGTCGGTGGCCAGCTGGTCCTCGGCGAAGAGGCCCGCCTCGATGCGCTTGGCGAGCTCGACCTCCTGCTCGGCGTTGAGCAGCGAGACCTTGCCGATCTGCTTCAGATAGTCCTTGACCGGGTCTGCGGTGGCGCCGGGGGTCGCGATCTGCGCGATCGGGGCGCCGTCGTCATCGTCGTCGTCGTCCTCCTCCAGCGCGTCGGCTTCGAGGAGGGCGTAGGCCTCGTCGTCCTCGTCGGGCTTCGCGGGCTGCGGCGAGACCTCGGCGGTCGGCTCGGTCATCTTGGAGGACTCGGTTCGAGTCGAACTGGCAGGCGACACGGATACCTCCTGGGCGACTAGTCCCTGGTCTGTCGTGGCTGCCGCACTGACGAGCGGGCCGCACCTAGATATCTACGTCTAACGTCGCCCTCATCCCTGGAGATTCCCCCAGACGTGCCGAAAGTCTCACTTTGGCCAGCGGATTGCCCCAGACGAGGAAAATTTTTGGCACGTTCCTGGCTCACGGAAGATGGTCGAGGTAGGTGCTGGCCCGGCCGAGCCACGCGGTGTTCAGCCGGGTGGCGAGCCCGTCGGGGACGAGTCGCATCAGGGACGGCGGGCGGTACCTGTCGGTGGTGCTCGTGCCGGAGACCCAGGCGACCAGCCCGGCCTTGCGCGACCTGTGGCGCTCGTAGGCGCGCAGCCGGGCCGCGACCGGGTGGGCGCTCGGGCCGGTCAGCGCCGCCGTCAGCGCCCAGGCGTCCTCCAGCGCCTGGTTGACGCCCTGGGCCATGCTGGGCGGCATGGCGTGCGCCGAGTCGCCGGCCAGCGTCGCCCCGCCCCGCCCCCACACCCGCGGCACCCGCTGCCGGTAGTGCGCGAAGAAGCCCGCGTCCGCGCTGCCCGCCACCGCCGCCAGCACCTCCGGCACCGGTGACGCCCAGCCGCCGAACCGCTCGGCCAGCAGCCCCGGCCAGTCCGCGGCGGGCGTCTCCCCGGCCCGGAAGTCGAACCACCACAGCAGCAGCCCGTCCCCCGGCGGCATCAGCCCGCACAGTCCCTCCCTGCCGTTGATCAGCACCCCCCGGTGCGAGCCGGTGACGTCGATCGGCAGCTCGGTCACGCCCTGCCAGGTCACCCAGCCGGTGGGCCGGGCCGGGTCGCCGCCCTGGAGGTGGTCGCGCACCGGCGACCACCGGCCGTCCGCGCCGACCAGCACGTCGCCGCGGGCCGTCCCGCCGTCCGCGAACACCGCGGTCGTGCCGCGCACCCCGGTGCAGCGCCTGCCGTACCTGATCACGCCCGGTGGCAGGCCGGCCGCGAGAGCCTGTACGAGGTGCTGCCGCCGCACGTGCACGGTGGGCGAGCCGAACCGGCGGGCGGCCCGCGAGACGTCGGCGGTGAACAGGATCCGCCCGTCGCTGGACCACTGCTCCAGCCGGTCGATCCGCCGTCCGAGCCCGGTCACCTCGACGCCGAGGTCACGCAGGATCCCGGTGCCCGCGCTCCACAACGTCACCGAGCCGCCGGCCGTACGCGGCCCGCTCGCCTGCTCATACACCTCGACCTCGTGCCCCACCGCCACCAGCCCCCGCGCCAGTGCCACCCCCGCGACCCCCGCCCCGACCACCACCACCTTCATCCCGGCTCCTCACCGCCACCCTGCATTCCTGAACTGTCTACCTTCTCCGGGCGGAGAGGCCCGAATCCGGTTGGTCAGCGTCGGCAGAGGATTTCGCCGTGCGGGATGAGGAGGCTGGCGTCGGGGGTGGTGGACCAGGTGCGCCAGGCGGTGGAGAGGCGGTGGAGGTCTTCGGGGGTGGCGGCGGCGGAGGCGACGGCCTGGGCGGCCATGTCGGAGTTGAGGACGCGCTCGGCCCACATCTCACCCCACCAGGTGCGGTCCCGGGGGCCGGCGAAGCACCAGGCGGCGGCGCTGGGGGTGATGTCGGTGAAGCCGGCGGCGCGGGCCCAGGAGTACAGGTGGGTGCCGGCGTCGGGTTCGCCGCCGTTGTTCCTGGCGACCTTCTGGTAGAGCGCCATCCACTCGTCCAGTTCGGGCAGCCGGGGGTGCCAGGTGAAGCCGGCGTAGTCGCTGTCCCTGGCCGCGACGACGCCGCCCGGCCGGCACACCCTGCGCATCTCGCGCAGCGCCTGGACCGGGTCGGCCACGTGTTGCAGCACCTGGTGGGCGTGCACGACGTCGAAGGACGCGTCGGGGAAGTCGAGGGCGTGCACGTCGGCGACGACGAAGTCGATGTTGTCCTGGCCGCGGGCGGCGGCCTCGGCCCTGGCCAGGGCGAGGGCGTCGGCGGTGACCTCGACGGCGGTCACCCGGCCGGGGGCGACCCGCGCGGCCAGGTCCGCGGTGATCGTGCCGGGGCCCGCTCCGACGTCGAGCAGCGTCATGCCCGGCCGCAGGTGCGGGAGCAGGTAGGCCGCGGAGTTCTCCGCGGTGCGCCACCGATGGGACCTCAGCACCGATTCGTGGTGCCCGTGCGTGTAGACCGCCTGCTTGTCCGGCATGCCGCGTTCCTCCTCTTCGAGCCAACGGAGGAACGATAGCAAGTTGTCTCACATATCAAGAAGTGTGTATCACTATGTGGATGGCACGAAGACCCAGGCGGCCGACTCCTCCCCCGGCTCGTAGGCCGCGTCCAGGCGTTTGGCGACGATGCCGGGCAGGCCCTGGTCGCGGGCGGCCCGCCGTACCGCGCCCGCCTCGGCGCCCGGCCACGACGGCGCGGTCTGCCAGTGCGGGCCGTTCACGCCCAGCTCCTCCAGCCTGGCCCGGCGCAGCGCGTACGGCTCGCCGAGCAGCGGGCGGCCGTCGTCGTAGAGGAGGTCGTAGCAGACGTAGAACTCGGTGCCGGACAGCCGGACCACCTCGCCGTCGAGCACCACCGCCCTGCTGCCCAGGGTGCAGGCGAACGGGCGCAGCCAGCCGTGCTCCGGCGTGATGTCGGCCGACGTCGCCGACCGTAATGTGAGACGGCCGCCCACGACGTGGGCCAGCGCGCGCAGCCCGCCCCAGGCGAACTCCAGGCGGTGGTCGTCCCTGCCGCGCGGCAGGCGGGCGCGGGTGACCGGCCGCATCGGGGCGAGCGGGCCGGGCGGCGGGTGCCAGGAGGCGGCCGGCGGATCCATCCGGTGGATCATCCAGTTCTTGCCGCGCGTCCGGAAGAGCACGTAGCGGCCGGCCGTGCGGGAGCCGTCGAGCACCACCTTGACCTCGCGGTCGGTCCACTTCTCCGCCGCGTAGGTGCCCCGGTCCCAGATCGTCATCGTGCCGCCGCCGTACTCGCCCTGCGGGATCTCGCCCTCGAAGGCCGCGTACTCCAGGGGATGGTCCTCGGTGTGCACGGCCAGGTGGTTGACGGCGGGGTCGGGCGGCAGGCCCTTGGGGATCGCCCAGGAGACCAGCACGCCGTCCCGTTCCAGGCGCAGGTCCCAGTGCAGGGAACGCGCGTGGTGCTCCTGGATGACGAAGGTGTCGTCGTCGCCCTTCGGCAGCGGTCCCTCGGCGGGCACGGGTTCCGGCGTGCGGGCGGCATCGCGCCTGCCCCGATATCGATCGAGCTTGTGCGCCACGTCCGTTTCCTACCCTCAGGACCGCGCCTGCGGGCCCGCCTGGTCGGGCGAACCGCCGCCCCGGGTGGTGCGCAGCCAGCGGCAGTCGTACGGGCCGAGGGACAGGCGCGCCTTCCCGTCCTCGGTGACCTCGACGTCGTCGCCGGTGAACAGGTCGGTGAGCATGACCTGCCCGTCCAGGTTCTCCAGGGTGAGCACGATCTCGGCGTCGGCGTCGGCCAGGTTGTGCACGGCGACCACGGTGGCGTCGTCCACATCCGCCCGGTGCGCGAAGACCGCGTCGTTCCCCGCGTCCAGCACCGTGTACTCGCCCCAGGCCAGCTCAGGGCACTCCCGGTAGTACTCGATGAGCTTCGTGATCCAGGCCAGCAGCGAGTCCGGGTCGCGGCGCTGGTCGCTCACGTTGACCCGCTCGGGGCCGTAGCGGCCCTCCGGCATCGGGACGCGCAGCCGGGGCTCGTCCGCCGTGGTGAAGCCGCCGCCCTGCTCCGGGCCCCACTGCATGGGCACCCGGACCGCCGTCCTGCCCTTGACGTCGAGGTTCTCCGACAGGCCGATCTCCTCGCCGTAGAACAGCACCGGCGTGCCGGGCAGCGAGAACATCAGGCTGTAGGCCATCTTGATCCGGCGCGGGTCGCCGCCCAGCATCGACGGCAGCCGTCGGCGCAGTCCCCGGCCGAAGACCTGCATGTCCTTCTCCGGGCCGAACGCGTCGAAGACCTCCTGCCGCTCCGCGTCCGACAGCTTGTCCAGGGTGAGCTCGTCGTGGTTGCGCAGGAAGCTCGCCCACTGGCAGTCCTTGGGCGGCCGGGGCCGCTCCCGCAGCGCTTTCGCCAGCGGCCCGGCGTCCCCCCTGGCCATCGACAGGTAGACGTTCTGCATGCCGATGAAGTCGAAGCACATGGTGAGCCGGTCGCCGTTGCCGCCGCCGAAGTAGTGCAGCAGGTCGTCGTAGGGCAGGTTGACCTCGCCGAGCAGCACCGCGCCGCCGTCCCTGCGGTTCATGAACGCCCGCAGGTCGCCGAGGAACTTCGACTGGTCGGGCACCTTCCCCCGGATGTTCTCCACCAGGAACGGCACCGCGTCCATCCGGAAGCCGGAGAGTCCCAGTTCCATCCAGAATCCCAGGATCCTGGTGATCTCGTCGCGCACCTCCGGATTGGCGACGTTCAGGTCGGGCTGGTGTTTGTAGAAGCTGTGCAGGTAGTACTGGCCGGTCTTCTCGTCCCACTCCCAGAAGCTGTTCTCCTCGTCGGGGAAGACGACGGCATCGGGATCGTCCGGCTCCGGCCTGTCGGACCAGACGTACCAGTCCCGGTAGCGGGAGTCGCGGCTGGACCGGGCGTCCAGGAACCACGGATGCCGGTCGGACGTGTGGTTGACGACCAGGTCGGCGATCACCCGCAGCCCCCGATCCCGGGCCGTCCGGACGAACTCCACGAACTCCCCGAACGTCCCCAGCCTGGGATCGATGGCATAGAAGTCGGCGATGTCATACCCGTCGTCCCGGTTCGGCGTGGGGAAGAACGGCATCAGCCACACACAGGTGACCCCCATCCCGCGCAGGTGATCGATCTGCTGGGTCAGTCCCCGGAAGTCACCCACCCCGTCCCCGTCGCCGTCCTTGTACGTCTCGACGTCCAGACAGTAGATCACCGCGTTCTTCCACCACAGATCCGAGGTCAACGTCAGCCTCATGCCACCACCTCCCCGCCCCCGCTACCCCCGGATGACCTTCCCTATCCCTTCTCTTTACCTTCGCTGCTCCCGGCATACCGGTCCCCCTCGGCGGCGCGCGGGGCGGAGGTTCGTCTTCTTCGCTTTCGGGGAGTTGGAGCGCGCTAAGGTGCGTTTCGATGATCTCCCTGCTGCCGGAAGGCGGAATGCCATGGCTGACGTGACCGAGTACGCGGCGACCTTCAAGCTGGTGGATGCGGACGGCGACGGCCTCATCTCGGCGCCGGAGCTGAGCCGGCTGATGGAGGTGCTGGGGCGGCCCATCCCGGCGGAGCGGGCGGTCGCGGCGGTCGGCCGGATCGACCGGGACGGCGACGGCCGCATCTCGCTGGAGGAGTTCGCGATCTTCCTCGAAGAACACAGCTGACCGGGTACGGCGGGCGGTCGCTCACGCGGAGGGCAGGCGGTTGATCGGGTGGTCGCCGGTGGCCCAGAGGTGCTGCACGGCGTAGGCGCGCCAGGGGCGCCAGGCGGCCGAGCGCCGGTTCAGCGCGCCCGGCGTCGTGGGCAGGCCCAGCTCGCGGGCGGCCAGCCGGACGCCGAGGTCGCCGGGGATGAACGCGTCCGGGTCGCCGAGCGCGCGCATCGCGACGGTCTCCACCGTCCACGGCCCGAGTCCGGGCAGCTCCAGGAGCCGGGCGCGGGCGCGCTCCGGGTCGGCGCCGGGCCCGAGGTCGATCTCGCCCGCGGCCAGCGCGCCGACGAGCCCGATGAGGGCCGTCCGCCGGGACCGCGGCATGGCGAGCGCGGCGGGGTCCAGCCCGGCCAGCGCCTGCGGGCTGGGGAAGAGGCGGGTGAGCCCGCCGCCCGGGTCGCTGACCGGCTCGCCGTACGCCGCCGCGAGCCGCCCGGCGTGCGTGCGTGCCGCCGCGGTGGACACCTGCTGGCCGAGCACCGCGCGGACCGCGAACTCCGCCCCGTCCACGGTCCGCGGCACCCTGCGGCCCGGACTCCGGGCCACCAGCGGGGCCAGCACCGGGTCACGGCTCAGCAGGTCGTCCACCACGACCGGGTCCGCGTCCAGGTCCAGCATCCAGCGGCACCGGGAGATCGCCGTGGACACGTCGCGCAGGTCGGTCAGCGTCAGCTCGCAGGCGACGTGGCCGGGCGCCGGCCGCAACGCCACCACCCCCTGCCCGTACGGCAGGCGCAGCGTGCGCCGGTAGGCCCCGTCCCGCCACTCCTCCACCCCCGGCACCGCGGTCGCCGCGAGATGCCCGAACAGGTTGTCCGGGCACAGCGGCGACCGGAACGGCAGCCGCAACGACAGCGTCCCGGGCCCCGCCTCCACCGACACCCCGCCGCGCGCCTCACCCGTGAGCCGCCGTTCGGGCCCTCCGGCGCCATCGAACCCCGCCACCGACCTGGCGTCCGCCACACTCCCGCCACACTCCTGGTGGCCACTGTTCCCGTGCATGGCACCACGATCCCGGCCGGTCATCCCGCCAAGCTAGCAGCGAGACCTGCGTGGCCCAGAAGGGAAGGCCCGCACCAGACCCGTCAGCGTTGACCTTCACGAGGACGGCGCGCACAGCTCCCGGTACGCTTCCCGCAACTCGCCGGCCTCGGGTAGACGCCGCGCCTCTACTGCGGCGACCACCTCAGCCGCCCGCCAATAGTTCGACGGAACGAGCAGGCCGCTCGTGATGGCGGTCAGCGTCGCGTCTCCCGCCTCGAGCCAGTCCGAGGTGCGATCTCCCTGGAACCGGCATGCAGGGGATATAGCATGTCGATTTTCGTTTGCGACAAATATCATCGCTGATATCCCTTTTCGGGCTCCGCCTTATTGTTTGGAGGTCTACCCGGCTCGGCTAA
Source organism: Microtetraspora sp. NBRC 13810 (assembly GCF_030268685.1). Lineage (GTDB taxonomy): Bacteria > Actinomycetota > Actinomycetes > Streptosporangiales > Streptosporangiaceae > BSRQ01. The sequence goes on along the minus strand of NZ_BSRQ01000024.1, from coordinate 34,160 downwards.
CGGAGCTACGATGGCCGAGCACATTCCAACGAAAGATGATCGGCAAAGGTCAGGAGAGTCAGTCAATGGGCAAGCACGATGGCGACAAGCCAGAAGACAAGCCGGTTCCTAAGCCGAAGCCGAACTCCGATGGAGCCCGCCCCGACGACCCCGGCAAGCATGAGAAACCAGGGAAGAAGTGAGCGTCGATCGGCTCATCTCCGCTCTCGCTGAGCGACTGACGGGCCTGGATGACAGGTGGCGGGATGTGTTTCACGCCGTGCCCCGTCACCTGTTCATTCCTGACAGGGCGTGGTGCGATTCTGATGACGGCCCCGGCTATCTCATTGACCGGAGTGCCGATGCCGAGGCATGGATGGACGCCGTTTATTCCAACGCGGCGATTATCACGCAGCTAGACGACGGCGCGACCGAGATAGCGGAGGGGAAAGGCGACTACACCTCTTCGTCGTCCGCACCGGATGTCGTAGCGGCGACCTTGGAATTGCTCGATCCCTACGACGGCGACGAGGTCCTGGAGATCGGCACGGGCACGGGCTGGACGGCGGGCTTACTGGCGCATCGTCTCGGGGACGAGAACGTGACCAGTATCGAAATCGATCAGGCCGTGTCCACCTTGGCTGCGGAGAACCTGAAAAGGTCCGGACACGTGCCCCGGCTGATTCATGGGGACGGGACCCTGGGTTGGGCCGATGGCGCACCATACGACCGGGTACACGTCACCTGTGGTGTCTGTGAGGTGCCCTACTCGTGGGTGAGTCAAGCTCGTCCCGGTGGAGTGATCGTGATCCCCTGGACGCCTCGCTGGGAAGGCGGCTACCTCACCATGTTCACCGTGGTCGGAGATGGTACGGCGGTAGGGAGGTTCCACGGGGGCGTCGGCTTCATGCTGCTACGGTCGCAGCGGTGGGATCCTCCCCAGCTTGAGGGCGATTACCGGAGATCGTCTACTTACCTCGATCCGCGCCGGGTGGTGCGTTCCTCTACCGGTGCGGATATCGCCGTGGCGGGACTGCTGCCAGATGTGTCCGGTACACATGGGGACCAGGAGGGCGGCGAATTCCACCTGTCTGTGTGGTCGGAGGAGTCTGACGCTCAGGTGCACTACGCACCCGATTACAAGGGCGTGGCAGTCCTGCAGCGGGGGCCGCGCAATCTGTGGGACGAGGTGGAGGCCGCCTATCTGCGGTGGGTCTCCTGGGGTGCGCCCCCCAAAGAACGGTTCGGGATGACGGTCACGCCTGAAGGGCAATACGTCTGGCTCGACTCTCCGGACAACGCAATCAAGTAGGTGGAGCGCGCCGGTCGCGCTGCGCAATGGATCGGCGTCTGGCAATGCCCTCGACTGGAAGTCCAATCGATCTTGGACCGTTTCGACCGCAACATCGACGGCGGCTTCTGAGTCTTCAACGGCGGCTGGTGGGCCATCAAGGTGGACCCGCCCACCGAGAAGGAGAAGGAGTCGGGGATCCACGCACAAATCCGCCGGGACCACCCGCACGCGCTCGTATCGGCCGTCGCCGAGCAGCAGGGCGTCGTCTCCGCGCGGCGTGGCATCTCTGTCTGACGTCCTCCGAGCTCCTCGGCAGGGGCACACTTCCCCCAGGATGTGCCCCCGCCGAGGGATCTACATCGCGGCGCGCAGGCCGCCGACGAGGGTCAGAAGCGGCGGCACTGGTCTTCCTTGTTGCCGCCGACCGCGTTGCGGCTGCCGGTCACGCCGGGGCGGTTCTCCTTGCACTGGAGGTTGCCCTTGACCGCGTTGCGGTGGATCTGGGCGCCCGCGCGGTTGCCGACGATCTGGATGTTGCCGCCGACCCGGTTGGAGTTGACCCGCAGGTAGCGGCGGTTGGCGTCGAGCTGGATGTCACCGTTGATCCGCGACGAGGTGACCGTGGCCGCGCCTCCCTGCTTCACCTGCACGCTCCCCTTCACCACGGCCCCGCCGACCACCGACACCGCGCGCGCTCCCTCGCCCTGCACGTTGCCGTCCACGTTCACCTTCCGGGCGACCAGGGTGGCGTTCCGCGCGATCTTGATGTTCCCCTTCACCCGGGTCCCGGCGAGCGTGCAACTCGCCCCCTGCGGCACCCGCACGTCGTCCACCGTGACGGCCCGGATCGTCCCCCGGCACACCCGCTCGTCCGCGAACGCCGGCGTCGCGACGACCAGCCCACCGAACACGGTCCCGATGACGGCCCCCGCCAAGGTCAGCTTGATCCTGTTCATCTCAGTACCTCCGTCAGCTCCGGCCCGAGCCCGTCACCCGGCCACACACGAAGAATTCCGCCCGCCCGTGAGCCGACCCTGAAACCAGGATTAGAGGCTTTTCACCAAAAATGGCGACGTGCACGCCCTTCGCCGGATTCCGCCGGAGAACGTGCACGTCATCGCCCGCGAGGGCGGTCAGGCCGTGATCAGGTAAACCTGTGAGAAGACCTCGGAGAGCTTCTTGAGGTCGGCGGCGGCGTCGACATCCGGGGTGGCCGGGTTGTAGATGGTGGCCAGCCGCAGCTTGACGGCGTCGAGCTGGGAGAGCTGGTCCCAGGTGGGGTTGTTCGCGTTCTTGTCCCCGAGGATGCGGTAGACCTTGCCCTGGGCGTCCTGCCAGCGGCTCCACAGGGTGACCGTTTCCGCGCCGTCGTCCATCAGGGTCTGCGAGATGCGGTCGGCGATGGCGTCGGTGGCCTGCGCGGTGGTGAAGAGCGAGTGCTCGGGGCCGGTGAAGCCGGCGTCCTCGGCGGCGATCTGCGCGTAGGCGTCCCAGGCGCGGGCGCGGACCTCGATCCACTGGTTGCGCAGGGCCTGCTCGGGGGTGATCTTCCAGGCGGCGTACTCGGTACGGGCGAGGCCGCTGTCCAGGGAGAGCTGGTCGATCGCGCCGGAGGTGGCGTAGGACTGCACCTGGTCGGGGCTGAGCAGCGGGTACTTCTTGGCCATCTCGGCCTTGCAGGCGTCGTTGGTGCCGCAGCCGAGCTCGGGGACCAGCGTGTGCAGGGCGAGCTTCTTGCCGGGGACCGCCGCGCGCAGGGCGGTGGTGGCCTCGGAGACGAACTTGTCGATCTCCTGGGTGGTGGTGAAGGCGGTGCTGTTGTAGCCGAGCTGCGAGGTGAACCGGATGCCGATCACGCCGGGCTGCGCGGCGACGGCGGCGACCCGCTTGACGGCGGCGGTGAACTGCTGGGGGCCGGCCTTCCAGTCGTCGGACAGCTCGGTGTCCACCCAGGTCCGCAGGCCGGCGTCCTTGGCGGCGGTCACCGCCCTGCCGCTGGGGGTCTGCGCCGCGGACCGCACCTCGGCCGGGGTGACGGCGACCCCGCCCGGCAGGGAGCAGGTGGTGCCGGCCTCGCACTCGGGCCCTTCGTTCTCGCCGGGCTCCTGGTAGTCCCCGGGCAGCCCTTCGCTCTCGCCGCGCGGCTCGCTGTCGCCGTCCAGATCGGGGCAGACGTTGCCGGGGGCCTTACAGTCGACGGTGACCGTGGGCAGCGACTCGGCTTCCTTGAGCTTCTCGCCGTCGTTGCTCAGCCAGAACAGCGCGATGTCCCGCGCCTCCTCCGGCGTGGCGAGCCAGGTGCAGACGACGAACGCCGGGTCGTTGAGGTCGTTGCAGTTACGCGGATCGTCCTGCGAGTAGGCCGTCGCGACCGGCAGTCCGATGCCGAGGATGGTGAGCGCCGCCCCGATGGCCAGCGTCCTGCGGAGGTTCCAACGCATGTCTACAAGCTCCCGGGGCGCAAGTTAACCCGATATGTCAGCAGATGATCGCACTCTATCGATCTTCCAGGTGCGAAACCAGGTACATGAGGGGAAAAGGGACAGTAGGGAACGGTTAAGGACTGGCGTCCGGCGCACCAAGGGGGCGTGTCTCAACATGAAATCGGCCATCGTGGTGGGGGCGGGAATCTGGGGAACGTCGCTGGCTCTCCGGCTGGCCGACACCGGCTGGCGGGTGACCCTGGTGGAGCGCCACCAGCCCGGCCACGTACGGCAGGCCAGCGCCGGGGAGACCCGGCTGCTCCGGTGCGCGCACGGCGCGGACGAGTGGTACGCCCGGATGGCCGGCCAGGCCAGGGACGCCTGGCGGGCGCTCGGCGAGCGCGCCGGCGAGGAGCTGTACATCGAGGCCGGGATGGCGTGGTTCGCCCGGCGGGCGGACGGCTGGGAGCGGCGCAGCGCGGACACCCTGGCGAAGCTCGGCATCCCGCACGAGCTGTGGGAGCCGGACCGGGCCGCCCGCGTCTTCCCCGGCCTGAGCACCGGCGACCTGTCCTTCGTCCTGTGGGAGCCGCGGGCCGGCGTGCTGCGCGCCCGCAGGTCCGTCCAGGTGTCCGCGCGGCTCGCGGTGGACGCCGGCGTCCGTCTCGTGTCCGGCCGCGCCCGGCCGTACGAGGGGGACGGCCGGCCCGGGGTCCTGGTGGCCGGGGAGGTGCTGCGGGCCGACCGGGTGGTGTGGGCGTGCGGCGCGTGGCTGCCCTCGGTGTTCCCGCAGGTGGCGGCGGCGGCCGGGCTGGCGGTGACCAAGCAGGACACCCTGCACTTCGCCGTGCCGCCCGAGTGGCGCACCCCGCCGCTGCCCGCCTGGCTCGACTACGACGGTTCCACCTACGGGCACGGTGACGTGGACGGCGTCGGCATGAAGGTGACCTCCGACGAGGAGGGCGAGCCGTACGAGCCGGAGACCGGGGACCGGCGGATCTCGCCGCGCAGCGAGGAGACGGCCCGCGCCTACCTGCGGCGCAGGTTCCCCGCACTGGAACAGGCTCCGCTGCTGTTCTCCCAGGTGTGCCAGTACGGAAGCACGCCGGACGCCGAATGGATCATCACCGAGGCGGCCGAGGGCGTCTGGGTGCTCGGCGGCGACTCCGGGCACGGCTTCAAGCACGCGCCGGCGCTCGCCGGGTACGTCGCCGGGCTGCTCGACGGCGCGTACGGTCCGGAGCCGCGCTTCGGGCTGCCCGCCGGCGGCCGGGCGGCGGGGCACGACCTGCGCACCACCAGCCGCCTGACCGATCCGGCCGCCTAGTTTCCGGCGCCGGGCCGGGCGGCGTCCGCGACAAGACGAGAACGAAATTGGACCCTGCCATGACCGCACCGGAGGTTTATCGTGAAATCTTAGAAAGAAGCGGAAGAAATGGGGCGTGGCGATGCCGTACTACCGCGTCGTCGGCGAGGTGCCGCGTAAACGGCACGTCCAGTTCCGGCGGCCCGACGGAGGACTTTACGCCGAGGAGCTCATGGGGGAAGAGGGTTTCTCGTCCGATTCCTCGTTGCTCTATCACCGCCATCCGCCCACCGCGATCGTCAAGGCCGAGCCCGTGGCGCAGGACGGTTCCGCCGACCTCGCCGCCAACCACCCGCTGACCCCGCGCCACTTCCGCACCGGCGCGCTCCCCACGGGCGGCGACCTGGTCACTGGCCGCCACCTGCTCGCGGGCAACGCCGACGTACGGCTGTCGCACGCCGTGGCGGACGCGCCCAGCGAGCTGTACCGGAACTCCAAAGGCGACGAATGCCTCTACATCGCCTCGGGACGGGCGCGGTTCGAGTCCACCTACGGCGTGATCGAGGCCGGTGAGGGCGACTACGTGGTCGTCCCGACCGGGACCATCCACCGCTGGATCCCGCAGGGCGGTCCGGTGGCGGCGCTGGTGGTGGAGGCCGCGGGCCACATCCGCCCGCCGAAACGCTACCTGTCGCAGTACGGCCAGTTCCTGGAGCACGCCCCCTACAGCGAGCGGGACCTGCGCGCCCCGGACCGGCCGCTGACCGCGGCGGGCACGGACGTGCCGGTGCTGGTGCGGACCAGGGGCGGGCTGACCAGGCTGGTCTACAAGAACCACCCGTTCGACGTGGTCGGCTGGGACGGCTGCCTGTATCCCTACGCGTTCAACATCGCCGACTTCGAGCCCATCGTGAAGCGGACCCACGCGCCGCCCCCGGTGCACCAGACCTTCGAGGGCCCCGGCTTCGTGATCTGCTCGTTCTGCCCGCGCCCGCTGGACTTCCATCCCGAGGCGGTGCCGCTCCCCTACAACCACCACAACGTGGACTCCGACGAGTTCATGTTCTACGTGGGCGGCGACTACACGGCGCGGCAGGGGTCGGGCATCGACGTGGGCTCGATCTCGCTGCATCCCGCCGGGTTCACGCACGGACCCCAGCCCGGCGCGGTCGAGGCGGTCATCGAGGCGATCGGCCGCGGCATGTCGCGGACCAGCGAGACGGCGGTCATGATAGACACCTTCAGGCCGCTCGACCTTGGCCGCGCCGCCCTCGCCTGTGAGGACACCTCCTATGCCTGGAGCTGGGTCAGATGACCTCTCCAACGCCTTCGACGCCCAGGGCTCGTCCCTGTTCTCCCGCGAACTCCCCCGGAATCGCCCGGTGCCCGCGAGGGGGCCGGGCCTGACGCCCGACCGGAGGATCGGATGACGACGAACCAGCTCCTGACCGGCCTCGTCGACGACGGCGTGCTCTTCCCGCCCGCCGCGCTGCCGATGCGCACCGCCCTCGCCCGGCACGTGGCCGACCTCGCGGCCGGCAGCCCGGTGCTCACCCACCGGCTGCTGTGCCCGGCCAGCCGCCTCGACGACCTGCGCCGCCGCGATCCCGGGCCGCTGCGGCTCGGCCTGGTGATGGACATGGACGAGCCGCCCGACGTGGCGGGGCTCAACGTGGACCACGTGGACGTGGTGCTGCCGGCCCGCGCCACCCGCCAGGCGGGCTCGCCGCAGACGTTCGCGCCCGGACGGCCCGGCCCCACGGGGGTCTCCCCGTGGGAGGAGGACTCCGCCGCGCCGCCGGGCGCCACGCTCGCGGCCCCTTACCCGGGCACGCCCGGGGTGCCGGTGCCCGTGCAGCTCAAACGGGCCGGAACGACGCCGGCCGGGGACCTCCTGCCGCTCAGCGCCCGCCTGCTGGCGCCCTGGGCGCCCGCGTCCGCGCGGCTGTTCGTCGAGGTCAAGAGCGAGATGCTGCCGGTCAGGCTGGCCGAGGGCGTCGGGCTCAAGATCCGGTGCGGCGGTACGCGGGCGGAGGACTTCCCGAGCACCCGCGAACTGGGCGCGTTCGTCCGCTACTGCGTGCGCAACGGCGTGCCGTTCAAGGCCGCCGCCGGCCTGCACCACGCCGTGCGCCACCCCGACGCCTGCTTCGGCGTCTACCGGCACGGCTTCCTCAACCTGGTCCTCTCGGTGTGCGCCGTCGTGCAGGACCGCGATCCGGTGCCGGTGCTGGAGTCGACCGATCCGGCGGAGCTGGTGCGGATCTTCCGCGCGGTGCCCGGCGACGTCGCCCGGCGGGCCAGGGAGCTGCTGGTCAGCTACGGGTCGTGCAACACCACGGCGCCGCTCGCCGACCTGGCCGAGCTGGGCCTGACCGGTGCGCCCGCCAGGATCGTCACGTGACGGCCCCCGGGTACGGCGTCGAGCACCTGCCCTACGGGATCTACGCCCGGCCGGGCGAACCGCCGCGGGCGGGGGTACGGTACGGCGAGCACGTCCTCGACCTCGCCGCCGCCCTCGCCGACGACGTGTTCGCCGCCCCCGCGCTCAACCCCTTCCTGGCCCGGGGCCGTACGGCGTGGCGGGAGACCAGGGAGCGCCTCCAGGAGCTGCTCACCGGACCGGGCGCGGCACGGGAGCACCTGGTGCCGCTCGGCGAGGTGCGCCTGTGCCTGCCGTTCGAGGTGGCCGACTACGTGGACTTCTACTGCTCCCTGGAGCACGCCACGAACGCCGGGCTGATCTTCCGGCCCGGCCAGGAGCCGCTGCCGCCCAACTGGCGGCGGCTGCCCGTCGGCTACCACGGCCGGGCCGGCACGGTGGTGGTGTCCGGTACCCCGGTCATCCGGCCGCACGGCCAGCGGGGCGCGGACGACTTCGGGCCGTCGGAGCGGCTGGACTTCGAGGCCGAGGTGGGTTTCGTGGTGGGCGCGCCGAGCCCGATGGGCGGCCCGGCGGGGGCGTTCGAGGAGCACGTCTTCGGGGTCACGCTGGTCAACGACTGGAGCGCCAGGGACGTGCAGGCGTGGGAGACCGTGCCGCTCGGGCCGTTCCTGGGCAAGTCGTTCGCCACCTCGGTCTCGCCGTGGGTCACGCCGCTGGACGCGCTCTCCGCGGCCCGGGTGCCCGGCCGGGAGCAGAGTCCCGAACCGCTGCCCTACCTGCGCAGGACGGCGCCGTGGGGGCTCGACCTCGCCCTGGAGATCCGGCTGAACGGGGAGACGGTCTCCCGCCCGCCGTTCCGCGGCATGTACTGGACGCCGGACCAGATGCTCGCGCACCTGACCGTCAACGGCGCCTCCCTGCGCACCGGCGACCTGTTCGCCGGCGGGACCGTCTCCGGCCCGGAGCACGGGCAGCGCGGCTCGATGCTGGAACTGAGCTGGAACGGCGCCGAACCGGTCAAGCTGCCCGGCGGCGAGACCCGGGCCTTCCTGCACGACGGCGACGTGGTGACGATCTCGGCCACCGCCCCCGGCCCCGACGGCACGGTCATCGCCCTGGGCGAGGTGTCCGGGACGGTCCGCCCGGCCGGTTGAGCAGAATACGACACGTTAGGGCAACACCTGATCCAGCTTTCCCCTGGACACTCCCAAAAGGGTTACGGTGGAAACCGGGGGGAACCTGGAAGCCCATTGGCCCGTTATATCTAACGGAGGGCCGAAGTATGGATGACTGGGTCATCTGGTTGATTTTGGCAGTCGTGCTGGGGATCGCGGAGATCTTCACGCTGACGGCCGCTCTCGGACTCCTGGGTGCCGCGGCGCTGCTGACCACGGCGGTCGCCGCCGTCGGCCTGCCCCTGCCGCTCCAGCTTCTGGTGTTCACCCTCGCCTCCGCCGCCGGGCTGCTGCTGATCCGGCCGATCGCCGCCCGGCACATCAGGCAGCCGCCGGCACAGCGCTTCGGCGTGCAGGCACTCGTCGGCAGGAGCGCCTACGTCGTCCGCGAGGTCGACGGGCGCCAGGGCCGGGTGCGCATCGGAGGAGAGGAATGGTCGGCCCGCGCCTATGACGAGACCCTCGTCATACCCGAGGGCGCCACAGTCGACGTGATCGAGATCGAGGGCGCCACCGCCCTCGTTTACCCTCGGGAGTGATTCATGGACGCACTGGTCATACTCGGAGCGCTGGTCGTGCTCTTCGCGGTGATCATGGTCCTGCGCGCCGTGCGCATCGTGCCCCAGGCACGGGCCAGGAACATCGAGCGCCTCGGCCGCTACCACCGCACCCTGCAGCCCGGCCTCAACTTCGTGATCCCCGTCGTCGACCGCGTCTACCCGATGATCGACCTGCGCGAACAGGTGGTGTCCTTCCGCCCGCAGCCGGTGATCACCGAGGACAACCTCGTCGTCGAGATCGACACCGTGCTCTACTTCCAGGTCACCGACCCGCGCGCCGCCGCCTACGAGATCAGCAACTACATCCAGGCGATCGAGCAGCTCACGGTCACCACGATGCGTAACGTCATCGGCTCGATGGACCTGGAGAAGACGCTCACCTCCCGCGACACCATCAACAGCCAGTTGCGCGGCGTGCTCGACGACGCCACCGGCAAGTGGGGCATCCGGGTCAACCGGGTCGAGGTCAAGGCCATCGACCCGCCGAAGACCATCAAGGACGCGATGGAGAAGCAGATGCGCGCCGAGCGGGACAAGCGCGCCGCGATCCTCAACGCCGAGGGCAACCGGCAGTCGCAGATCCTCACCGCCGAGGGCGAGAAGCAGAGCAACATCCTGCGCGCCGAGGGCGAGCGCACCGCCGCGATCCTGCGCGCCGAAGGCCAGTCGCAGGCCATCGACCAGGTCTTCCAGGCGGTCCACCGGAACGACCCCGACCCCAAGCTCCTCGCCTACCAGTACCTCCAGATGCTCCCGCAGCTCGCGAACGGCGAGAACAACACCTTCTGGGTCATCCCCAGCGAGGTCACCTCCGCGCTCCAGGGCGTCACCCGGGCGTTCACCCAGTCCCTGCCCATGTCCGAGGCGACCAGGGACGACCCCGCGGCGGTCAGGGAGGTCTCCGAGACCGCCGCCGCCGAGGTGGCCCGCGCCGCCGAGGCCGCCAAGGAGGCCGTGGCGGACGCCTCCGAGCCGGAGCACGGTCCGCGCCAGCTCGGCCCCTCCGCCCCGAAGGTCGCCGACCCGCTGGCCGACCTGAACCGGGACCCCGCCAAGAAACCGCAGTGACGCCGCTCCTGCCGACGGCCAGGCGTCGCCCCCCGCGCCCGACGGCAGGGCCAGGAAGGGCTTGGAGCCGGCCGACCTGACCGACGAGGGGGTGGGGCGTCGGGCAGTGACGCCGGCAGGAGGAGACGAGAAAACCCCCGCCGGAGCAGGGGTCCCTCAGGAGCGGGCGCGGTCTAGCGGAGTGCGCCCAGCAGGGGGATGAAGTCGCCCTCGTCGTCGCGGGCGCCCGGGAAGCCGGGCGCGCCGAAGACCGCCTTCAGGTCGTCGGGCTTCAGCGGCGAGACGTCCCTGGTCATCGTCCACTCGCCGGCCTCGTCAAGCTGCCACAGTTGAGTCGCCTTGAACCCGGACGACTCCTCGTCGGACTTCTCCTCCGGCGCCCAGTAGGTCTCGCCCTCGGCCGGCTGGTAGGAGCCGTCCTGCGGTCCGTAGGAGCCTTCCTCGGGCGCGGAGGAGGAGTCGCCCGCGACCTCGGGCACGGTGACGTCCTCGGTGTTGACGTCGTAGGCGGTGGCGTTCTGGGTGGCCTGCTGGGCGGTGTCCGGGGTGATGAAGATGACCTTCTGGTTGATGTTGCACACCTTGGACCCCCGGCACAGGGCGTTCTGGATGCCGGTGGCGCCGCCCGGGCTGCTGGAGGACGTGTGCTGGAAGCCGGTCTGGTTGGTGGGGCTTCCGATGGACACGGACTTGCTGTTCAGGGTGCCCTTCTTCGGGCCCCCGTCCGGTCTCGGATCGTCGTCGGGCTGGACCCTCTCGGTGGACGCGTACGCCGGGGGCGCCGTGACGCCTCCGAGGAACGCGGTGGAAGCGGAAGAGAACACTAGAAGGCAGGCGGCGATCTTCCCCGCTGTACCGTCATTTCGATGAATCACTCTTTTTTACCCTCTGCTGGCAGAAGAGTCCGCAGGCGGCCCTCTCGATCGATACGAGTCAATTGAGAATACGCACGATCAGCACCCATATCGCGTTCCAGGTGGCCGCGTCGCAGGTTATTACCCCATCATTACCAGAGAGAGCGATTAAACCCGCTGATCTCGCGACATAGCGCCAAAAATTGGGATTAATCGCTTTACCGGAACCCGCCGGAGGCAAGCGAAATCCCCAGCCCTTCCGGACCGGGGATCGCCTTACGCGGACCAGTGCCCCGGCGCTAGTCCCACGTCTTCTGAATGATCTTGCAGAACCGCTTGTGCTTGCAGGAGCCGCTCTGGACCCTGGTGTTCTGGCCGATCGAGACGGCGGAGTTCTGCCGGCCACGCTGGATCGTGGCGCTGTTGACCGCTGTGAAGTTCTGGTTGCGGTAGCCGCGGTTGCTGCGCGCGATCGAGGGACTGTCGCGGACGAAGGAGGGTGGCGGTTCGGTCCACCAACCGGCGGCCGACTGGGGCGCGACCGTCGCGTAGGCGCCCGCGAGCGGCAGCAGGGCGATTTCCGAAATCAGGATCGCGGCCGTGGCCAGCGTAAGCCGCCGTGCGTTGATGGCCACAGAGTGACGAATCATTTCGTGGCGTACCTTCCATTCCTGGCCCGTTGACGGATCACCGTTCATTCCAACTTGAGCGGCATAACGCTTTCTACCCGGAGCGAAGCATGTGTCCCGCTCACAGCGGTTTCGCGGCCCGGACGATGGCGCATTCTTTGTCGTCCGCACGCCGAAAGCCACCCCGGCTTTCCCGAACAGGGCTCATGTTTGACCACGGCCCGGCGAAGAGCCAGGTTCGGATCGCCGTGTTACGTTGCTCGACGTGCGCGCTGCTGACCTGGTGGAGCCCTACCCGACCGTCGGGATCGACGACAACGCGATGGACGCCGCCCGGCTGATGGCCGAAGAGCGGCTGGTGGGCGTGATCGTGATGACCGCCGACGGCCGGCCGTACGCGGTGCTGCCCGGGTCGCAGTTGCTGCGCTTCTCCGTGCCGCGGTACATCCAGGCCGACCCCACGCTCGCCCGGGTGGTGGACGAGCGGCACGCCGACCTGATGTGCGCCAGGCTGGCCGACCAGAAGGTGCGCGACGTGCTGCCCGACGAGGGGCCGGTGCCCGCCGTGGTGCATCCCGGCGCGACGGCGATGGAGATCGCCGCCCTGATGGCACGGTCGCACACGCCGCTGGTCGCGGTGTACGACGGCTCGGCCTACCTGGGCGCGATCACCGCCTCCGGCCTGCTGCGCCGCCTGCTCGCCGCCGGCTGAGCGGTCCCCGCCCGGTATGGGCCGCCTGCCGTCAGGACGACGGCGCGGGCGCCGGGGTAGGCAGCAGCGGGCGGCACTTCTTCAGCGCCTTGGCCACCGCCGGGTCGCTCTCGTCCGGCCGGGCCGCCCCCCGGCCCTCGGGCAGCTTGGCCCCGTTGTCCTGCATGCAGGTGCGGAACGCCTGGAACGCCGAGTCGTCCATCCGCCGCCCGCCCATCCGCCCGGGACCGCCACTCGGCCGGAGGGAGGCGCACGCCTGCATCGCCCGGCCCATCTCCGGCGACAACGACCGCCCCGCGCCGAACCCGCCTCCCGGCCCGCCGGAGGGTCCACCGCCCGGCCGGGCACTTGGGGCTCCGCTCGGCCGGGCGGTGGGCAACGTCACCCCGTGTTCCCGAAGGCACTGGGCGAAAGCAGCCCTCGAGTCCCCGCCGGCGCCCGGTTGGGCGGGGGCGGCGGCGGCCGTGCCGTCGTCTCCACCGCAGCTGGAGACGAGGAGCACGAGTGCCAGCGCGGTCACGCCGAAGAACGATCGGGTGAGCGATCGGGCCAACGCGTCCACAGGCACTTCCTTGGGGGTGACGGAGGGGGATTCGTCCCTATTTCAGCTCGTCAACCTCAGGGACACATGCCACCAACCTCAACGTCACCTGGTAGAACGCCGGGCAGCCTGACCCGGAACGTGGCCCCCTCGCCCGGCCGGCTGTCCACCCCGATCGTCCCGCCGTGCGCGTGCACCAGCGCCGCCGCGATGGACAGGCCGAGACCGCTGCCACCCCCGTCGGTACGGCTGCGCGAGGGGTCGGCCCGGTAGAAACGCTCGAAGACGCGCGCGGAGTCGTCGGCCGACAGGCCGGGTCCCCTGTCCGTGACCTCCACCACCGCCTCCGCCCCGGCGAGCCCCACGCCCACCACGATCGGGGACCCCGGCGGGGTGTGCCGCAGGGCGTTGCCGATCAGGTTGCCGACCACCTGCCTGAGCCGGGCCTCGTCGCCGGCCACCGGCACCGGCACCTCGGCGTCGTCCAGCCGGACCAGGTCGATCACCCGGTCCGGGGCCAGGGTCTGCGCGTCGAGCACGGCGCCGGCGGTCAGGCTGAGCAGGTCCACCCTGCCGCGGGCCAGCGGGCGCTGCTGGTCCAGCCTGGCCAGCAGCAGCAGGTCGTCCACCAGGACGCCCATCCGCTCGGCCTCGCCCTCGATGCGGCGCAGCAGCCTGGCCGCCTCGTCGAGGTCGCGGGCGCCCTCCTGGCGGTAGAGCTCGGCGAAGCCGCGGATAGAGGTGAGGGGCGTGCGCAGCTCGTGCGAGGCGTCCGCGACGAACCGGCGCATGCGCTCCTCGGAGGTGCGGGCGGCCTCGGCGGAGGCCCGCGCCGCCTCGGCGGACCGCTGGGCCGCGGCCTCCGACTCCGACCGGTCCTTGAACGCCTTCTCGATCTGGACGAGCATCCCGTTGATGGCACGTCCCAGGCGGCCCATCTCGGTGCGCGGATGCCTGGCCGGCACCCGGCGGGACAGGTCGCCCCCGGCGATGGCGCGGGCGGTGCGCTCGATCTCGCCGAGCGGGCGCAGGCTACGCCGGACGAGCCAGTGGCAGGCCAGGCCGAAGGTGACCAGGACGCCGCCGCCGGCGGAGGCCACGATGACGCCGAGGCGGGAGACGGTGCGCTCGATGTCGCCCAGGTTGACGCCCACGACCCTGCTCTGTCCGCCACGGGTGGGCACGGCGATCACCCGCCACAGCACGCCGGTGTGCCCGGCCGAGTCCACGGTGAACGGCCGGTGCGCCAGCCGGGCCACCTTGGCCGTGGTGAGCTGGGGCAGCTCGGGGCGGGTGCCGTCGGTGGGCTCGGCGACCGTCCTGATGAGGGTGCCCTGGGAGTCGAGGACGACGACGTAGAACAGGCCGTAGTACTTCTGGGGGCGCGGGTCGGGCCTGGCCTCCACCGGCGGTTCCACGAGGTTTCCCGGACGCAGCGGCAGGGCGGCGGCGTGCAGTTGCTGGTCGGTACGGCTGACGAGGTAACCGCGCAGCAGTTGGACGGCGAACAGGCCGATGAGCGTGATGGCCAGGGTCACCAGGAGCAGCGTCCCGGCGACCAGCCGCAGCCACAGCGGCGTGCGGGCCACCCGCCGCCGGAGCGCCGAGATCGGGTTCGTGCGCACGGGACTTACTGGCGGGGCGCCCGCAGCACGTAGCCCACGCCCCTGAGGGTGTGGATGAGCCGCGGCTCGTCCTTGTCGATCTTGCGTCGGAGGTAGGACACGTAGGACTCGACCACGCCGGCGTCGCCGCCGAAGTCGTAGTTCCACACGTGGTCCAGGATCTGCGCCTTGGACAGCACCCGCCCGGCGTTGATCATGAAGTACTGCAGCAGCTTGAACTCCGTCGGCGACAGCCGTACCGACTTGCCGGCCCGGGTCACGTGGTGGGCGTCCTCGTCCAGGACCAGGTCGGCGACCTGGAGCCGGGAGGGCAGCTCCATGTCGCCCCGGGTACGGCGGAGCACGGCCCGGATCCGGGCGAGCACCTCCTCCAGGCTGAACGGCTTGGTCACGTAGTCGTCGCCGAGGCCGAGGCCCTGCACCTTGTCGTCGGTGCCGTCGCGGGCGGTCAGGAACAGCACCGGGACCCGCCGCCCGGTCGAGCGCAGCCGTTCGGCCACCGCGAAGCCGTCCAGGTCGGGCAGCATCACGTCGAGCACCACGAGGTCCGGCCGCATCCGCTCGGCGAGCTGCACCGCCTCCCTGCCGTCGCAGGCGGCCAGCACCTCGAAGCCGGAGAAGCGCAGGCTGGCCGACAGCAGCTCGCGGATGTTCGGCTCGTCGTCCACTACGAGCAGGCGGGCCTCGGGCACGGTCATCGTCCGCCACCTCCGCGCGGGGTCATCCCGCCTCCTTCGTTCACCGCCGTGGCGGCGACCGTGCCGTCCGCGCCCCTGCTGCCCTGCACCACCACGGTGCTGCCCGGCTTCAGGTCGCCGATCCTGCCCTTCTTCGCCACCCGGATGTCGGTGTCGTCGTCGGTGGTGACGGTGACCGTGCTGCCGTCCGTCGCCTGGACGTAGATCTTCTTGCCGTCCACCAGCTTGACGGTGCCCACCGTGGCCCCGCCCGCCCGGCCGGCCCCGCCCTGACCGAAGCCCCCGCCGCCCTGGCCGCCCTGGCCGAAGCCCCCGCCGCGCTGGCCCTGGCCGTTGGCGAACGCCTGGATCAACGCCTGCCGGTCGCCGCCGGACGACCCGCCCACGGCCTTCTGCGCCTGGATGCCGATCAGCACCCCGGCCACCAGCAGCACGCACGCCGCCAGCCCCAGCGTGAGCTTCGAGGCGGGCCGCCGCCCGGGCCGCGCCGCGAGCTCCGCGTCGAGGTCGCCCTCGAACGGGGAACTGCTGAGCAGCTGCTCGGCGGTCATCGTGTCAGAGTTGTACGGCTTGCGCCGTTCCTCGCTCATCGTCTCACCCTTACTCGTGCCGCAGTGCTTCGATGGGCCGCAGCTTGGCGGCACGGCTGGCGGGATAACCGCCGAAGAACAGGCCGATGGCGACCGACACGCCGAGGGCGAGCATCACCGACGTGGGGACGACCACCGGTTGGACGCCCGCGACCGAGAACTGGCTGCCGAGGACGCCCAGCGCCACTCCCAGCAAACCACCGATCAGGCTGAGCATGGTCGCCTCCGCGAGAAACTGGCCGAGGATCGCGTTCCTGGGCGCGCCGATGGCCTTGCGGATGCCGATCTCCCTGGTCCGCTCGGTGACGGTCACCAGCATGATGTTGGTGATGCCGATCCCGCCGACCAGCAGGCTGATCCCGGCGACCGCGGCGAGCAGCACGGTGAACGTGCCGGTCGCGGTGGCCACCGTCTCCTGGAGGGTCGCCTGGTTGAGGATGCGGTAGTCGGCCGCCTGGGTGCCGGTGATGCCGTGCCGCTGGTTGAGGATCGAGGTGACCTCGTCCTGGGCGGCGTCGACTGTGTCGGCGGAGGTGGCCTGCACGATCACCTGACCCAGCGGGCCGAACCCGGTCAGGCTCTGCTGCACGGCGGGCAGCGGCGCGATCGCGAGGTCGTCGGCGTCCTGGAAGCCGCCGGAGGAGCCGGCCTCCTTCAGCACCCCGACCACGGTGAACGGCACCCCGCCGATGGTGATCTGCTTGTCCAGCGGGTCCACGGCGCCGAAGAGGTCCTCGGCCACGGTCTGCCCGATCACCACGATCTTGCGGGCGGCCAGCACGTCGTCCGCGGTGAAGTAGCCGCCCTTGACGACCGGCTTGTTCGAGGTCTCGAAGTAGGCCGGGTAGGTGCCGACGAGCTGCTGGATCGTGTGGCTGGCACCCTCGTAGACGGCGGGCTGGGACGGCGCGGTGACCACCGGCGAGACGCTGCGCACCGAGGGCGCGTTGTTCCGGTCGGCGAGCGCCCTGGCGTCGTCCACGGTGAGGTCCTTGGCCTGGGTGCGCGGGCCGGAGCCCTGCCCGCCCGCGCCCCCGCCGCCGCCGAAGCCGAGCGCCCGGGCGAACCCGCCGCCGCCTCCGCCGCCACCGCTGGTGGAGGGGGAGATCGTCAGCGTGTTGGCGCCCAGTTGCTGGATGTTCTGCGTGATCGCCCGCGAGGTGCCCTCGCCGACCGCGACCAGCAGGATCACCGCCGCCACGCCGATGAGGATGCCCAGCGTGGTGAGCACGCTGCGCATCTTGTTCGCGGTCAGCCCGCGCACGGCGAAGCGCAGCACCTCCCAGGCGTTCACGCGGTCACCTCCGCGTGCCGGGGCGGCGGCCCGTCCACCGCGGCCTGTCTGCGGTCCTCGATGATCTGGCCGTCCACCAGCCGGATCACCCGTTTGGCGTGCGCGGCCACGTCGTCCTCGTGGGTGATCAGCACGATCGTGCGCCCGGACAGGCTCAGCCGGTCCAGGATGCCGAGCACGTCCAGGGTGGAGGCGGTGTCCAGGTTGCCGGTCGGCTCGTCGGCCAGCAGCAGGGACGGCGCCGTGGCCAGCGCCCTGGCGATCGCGACCCGCTGCTGCTGGCCGCCGGACAGCTCGTTCGGGTCGTGCCTGGTGCGCTCGGCCAGGCCCACCAGGTCCAGCGCCGCGAGCGCCCGCCGCCGCCGCTCCCCGGCCTTCACCCCGCCGTACGCCAGCGGCAGCTCGACGTTGGCGAGCGCGCTCATCCGCGGGATCAGGTTGAACGCCTGGAAGACGAAGCCGATCTTCTGGTTGCGCAGGATGGCGAGTTGCCGCTCGTCCAGCCTGCCCACGTCGGTGCCGTCGATGTGGTACCGGCCGGTGGACGGGATGTCCAGGCAGCCGAGGATGTTCATGAGGGTGGACTTGCCGGAGCCGGAGGCGCCCATGATGGCCACGTAGTCGCCGCGTTCCACGGTGAGCGAGACGCCGCGCAGCGCGTGCACGGTCGCGTCCCCCTGCCCGTACACCTTCGTCACCTGGCGCACGTCCAGGACGGGGATCTCCGCGTTCATCGGCCGCCACCGCCGCCCAGGCGTGCCCCGCCGCCGCCACCGCCGCCGAACCCGCCGCCGCCGCGGGCGCCGCCGAGGCCGGGGAAGCCGCCCTGCTGGCCGCCGGTGGTGGCCGGGTTGGCCTGCCGTACGACATGGTCGCCCTGGTCCAGGCCGGACCTGATCTCGGTGGTGGTGTCCCCCTTGACGCCGATCTCGACCCGGGTGGGGACCTGCTGACCGTTCCTGACCAGGATGACCGTGTTCTGCCCGCCGGCCGACCTGACCGCCGAGGTCGGCACGGTGAGCACGTCCTCGGCCTGGTCCGCCACGACCTGGACGCTCGCCGTCTGGCCCAGCCGGACCCCGGGCGGGCTGTCCTTGAGGGTGATGGTGACCGCGTAGCGCACGACGTTGTTGTCCGTCTGGGCCGTCGGGTCGATCTGGGAGACCTCGCCCTGCGCGGACACGCCGGTGAGCGCGTCGAACGTGATGGTGGCCGGTTGCCCGACCTTCAGCCTGGTGACGTCCGCCTCGGTGAACATGCCGACGATCTGCAGTTTCCTGGTGTCGGCCAGTTCGACGAAGCCGGAGCCGCCCGATGCCGTGCCGGTGCTCTTGGCCGCGCCGCCCGCGCCCGCCCCGCCGGAGCCTGCGGTGCCCGCCGACCCGCCGCCGGAGCCGCCGGTTCCGCCGCCCGAACCGCTCGCCGGGCCGCCGGCGGTGCCGTTGACCCCGGTGACCGTGCCCGCGAACGGCGCCTTGAGTACCGTGCCGTCGAGTGCCCGGCCGGCCTGCCGGTAGGCGTTGCGCGCGTTGATGTACTGCGAGTAGCCGGAGGCGGTGGAGGTGTCGGCGTCGTCCGCGGCGTCCAGGCTCGCCTTGGCCGCGTCGAGGTTCTCCCTGGCCTCGGTGTCGTCCAGCCTGGCCAGCACCTGACCCTTCTTCACCCTGTCCCCGACCTCGACCTTGATCGACTCGACGGTTCCGCTGCCGGTGAAGTTCAGCGACCTGGTGTTCGCGCTGGCGATCGAGCCGGACGCGGAGACGGACGACGTCACCGTACCCTTCGTCACCGTGGCGGTCAGGGGTGTCACGCCGGGCTCGGGTTCCCCGTTGAGGGAGGCGTAGGCGGCTCCGACCCCGGCCACCAGAAGCACCGCGAGGGCACCGTTCACGATCAGCGCTCTGCGCCGCAACGACAGCTTCACAAGCGACCACCTTGGACCGCCGCGCTTGACCTCAGCTCAGCTTCGCCTGAGCGTTTGCTGTCAGGAGTCGCCCGCCCCGTCCGTCACACAGGAAACTCTCAGCTCAGGCACGGCATGACCTGACATCGCGGCACCAGGATGACACCCATGAGAGCGAGTGTCCTTCGAGCGGGCGGCCTGGCGCTGGCCGTCCTGGCCGCCGCGGGCGTCACCGTGCTGTCCCTGGGGGACTCGGGCTCGACGGCCGCGATCCAGGCCGATCTGGCCGCCGCCAAGCGCGGCACCGTCGTCAACGCGGTCTCGGCGGCCGGCTCCACCGTGAACGCCCGCACCCGGCAACTCGCCTTCGGCGCGTCCGGCGCGGTACGGAAGGTCTACGTACGGCCGGGCGACAAGGTGGACGCGGGCGACCTGCTCGCCACGATCGACGACACGCAGGCCCAGGAGGACTACACGGCGGCGAAGGCGGCCGTCGACGCGGCCCAGGAGACCGCCGACCAGGCCGAGGACGCTGAGGCCGCCGGTACCTCCCAGGCACCGGCCGGCACCTCAGGCGGCGGCACCGGTTCCGGCGGCGCTGGCGCGGGCGCGGGTGCGGCCGGTATCGGCGGCGCTGGTGCGGGTGCCGGCGGGGCCGGAGCGGGTGCGGGCGGGGCTGGTCAGCGGGCCGCGGGTGGCGGGCAGGCCGGTGGCTCCGGCGCTCCGGCGGGCGCGGGTACCGGCAAGCCGTCCCAGCCCTGTGTCACCTCGCCCGCCAAACCTGGCACCCCTGGCACCCCGACCAAGCCCGGCACTCCGACCGGACCGGGCGCTCCTTCCAAGCCTGGCACGCCCTCCTCGCCGGGCAAGCCCGCCACGCCTCCCGCGCACCCGGGGAAGCCGACCCCTTCTCCCAGCACGCCTCCCACCTCCGGCGAGCTGAACGTGGCCCCGGCGGCGAACGTGGCCCCGGCGGCAGCCGTACAGCCCGCGCTGATCCAGCCGGCCGTGTACCACCCCGCCCAGGGCGGCCGGGACGCCACGCAGAGCGCCGTGGACCGGCACCGGCATCACCCCGGCCACGACAAGCCCACGGCCGACCCCGTCCCCACGGCGACCGCCACCGCCGAGCCCACCGAGAAACCGGCTGAAAAGCCGACCGGCCCGGCCAGGCCGGACCCCCGTCCGACCTCGTCCCCCGAACCGGACCCCACCTACCCGCTCTCCCCCGCGCCCCAGCCGCCCGCCACCACGGCCCCCACGAAGCCGGCCCCCACACCGACCTGCGGCGGGGCGACCCAGCCCGCGCAACCCCCGGCCCAGGGCCAAGGGGCGAACGGCCAGGGCGGCGGCACCGGCGCCCGCCCCGGCGGCGGCACGGGCGGCGGTGGCGGTGGTGGCGGGTTCGGCGGCGCGGGCGGCGGCGGGAACCGGGTGGTGACGGTGGCGCAGGCGCAGGCCGACCTGGCGACGGCCAAGCGGCAGCTCGACCAGGCCGACACCGCGCTGAAGGGCGTGTCCATCGAGGCTCCGGTGGCCGGCACCATCCTGTCGGTCGCCGGCGGCGTCGGCACCGACCCCGGCACCGGCACCTTCATCACCCTCGGCAACCTGGACGAACTCCAGGTCCAGGCGATGTTCTCGCAGACCGACGTCGGCCACCTCAAGATCGGCCAGCCCGCCACGGTGGGCCTGTCCACCCGCCCCGGCCGGAACTACACCGGCGAGGTCACCCAGATCGCGCCCACCGCCACGGTCAACGGCAACCTCGTCCAGTACGGCGTGATGATCGCCTTCGACAAGCCGCCGGCCGGTCTCATGGTCGGCCAGAGCGCGATCATCCAGGTGACGGTGGACAAGGCGGACGACGCCGTCTACGTCCCGTCCCGCGCCGTGCACACCGGCCCGAAGGGCTCCACCGTCACCGTCCGCGTCAACGGCTCCGACACCGAACGCCGGGTCACCACCGGCGTACACGGCGACCTCTACGTCCAGATCGTCACCGGCCTCAAGGAGGGCGACCAGGTCGTGGTCACCCGCCCGGGCGCCGACACCTTCCCCGACGCCACGTTCCCCGGCATGGGCTGACGCCGTGGGCCTGGCAGGGAATCACGGGGCCCGGCGACCGGATCGGAAGATCCGCTGGGGAGCCCGGTACTCCGCCGGCCCGCCCGTCAGTACGGCCGGGCGAACCGGCGTATCGACAGCGGCACGAAGACGGCGAGGATGAAGGCGCACCAGGCGAGGGTGGCGAGGACGGGGTGGGCGAGTGGCCAGGTCGCGTCACCGGTGGGGACGCCGGGGTTGCCGAACAGTTCGCGGCAGGCGGTGACCGCGGCGCTCACCGGGTTCCACTCGGCGAGGAATCGCAGCACGGCGGGCATACCGTCGATGGGCACGAAGACGTTGGAGATCATGGTGAGCGGCATGGTGAGCGGGCCCAGTTTGGCCGCCGTCTCCTTGTTCTTGACCAGTGTGCCCAGGTAGATGGCGATCCAGGACATGGCGTACTGCAGCAGAAGCAGCAGCCCGAAGGCGGCGGCGGTGGCGGCGATGCCGTTGTGCGCCCGCCAGCCGACCAACAGGCCGGTCGCCGCCATCAGCACCAGGGTGGCGGTGGCGACGATGAGGTCCGATCCCGTCTGGCCGAACGGCACGGCCGACCGGGCGATCGGCATCGAGCGCAGCCGGTCCATCACCCCGAGGCCGGTGTCCCCGGCGACCTCGATCATGGAAGCGGTGACGCCCATCACGATGCCCATCACGAACAGGCCGGGCATCAGGTATTCGCGATAGTTCGCCCCCTGGCCCACCGGGATGGCGCTGCCGAAGACGTAGCCGAAGAGCACCACGAAGGCCAGCGGGAACATCACGGCACCGGCGATCGCCCCGGGGCTGTGCCGCAGTTGCAGCAGGTTCCGGTGCACGATCATCGCCCCGTCCCCGAGGCCGTGCCTGATCGTCGTCATCGGACCGCCTCCGGCGTCCGGCCGGGCTCGCCGGTCAGGGTCAGGAACACCTCGTCCAGGCTGGGCAGCCGCACGGCCACATCCACCGGTTCGACCCCGGCCGTCTCCAGCCCGCGCACCACCCCCGGCAACGTCGTCGACTGCGCGCTGAACGGCACGCTGAGCCGTAACCGGTCGCGGTCGATCTCCGGCGTGGCGCCGGTCATGGCGTTCAGCGCGCCGCCGGCGGTGCCGAGGTCCGTGGCCGTGCGGACGACGACGTCGATCCGGCCGCCGAGGGCCGCCTTGAGCTCGCCGGGCGAGCCCGACGCGATCACCCGGCCGTGGTCCACCACCGCGATGTGCTGGGCGAGCCGGTCGGCCTCCTCCAGGTACTGCGTGGTCAGCAGCACGGTGGCGCCCTGGGTGACGAGTTCCCTGATCGTGTCCCAGATCTCGTTGCGGCTGCGCGGGTCGAGCCCGGTGGTGGGTTCGTCCAGGAACAGTACGGCGGGCGGGACGATCAGGCTGGAGATGAGGTCCAGCCTGCGGCGCATACCGCCCGAGTAGGTGCGCACCGGCCGGTCCGCCGCCGCGGCGAGGTCGAAGCGTTCCAGCAGTTCGGTCGCCCTGCGCCGAGCGTCGGCGCGGCCGAGGTGGAAGAGCCTGCCGAAGAGGTAGAGGTTCTCCCTGCCGGTCAGCGTCTCGTCCAGCGCCGCGTGCTGGCCGGTCAGCCGGATTCGGCGGCGTACCTCGGCCGGCCGGCGGGCCACGTCGAACCCGGCGACCGTGGCCCGCCCTCCGTCCAGGGCGGTCAACGTGGCCAGCGCCCGGACGGCGGTGGTCTTGCCCGCCCCGTTCGGCCCGAGCAGGCCGAAGACCGTGCCCGCCGGCACGGCCAGGTCGAGCCCGTCCAGCGCCTGTGTCCTGCCGAACCGTCTGCGGAGCCCTTCCGCTGTGACGATCTCCATCACGCCTCCTTCGAGTACGGTGTACGCGATGTACGGTAACCCTTCGGGTACGGCGTACGCAAGGACTTTCGGGTACGATGTACGCGAGAACGGGGAGGGTATGGATGGCCCAGGTGTGGATGCCGGCTCCCGAGTCGGGGCGCGGGCGGCCTCCCAGCTACAGCCGCGCCCAGATCGCCGAGGCTGCCATCGCCATCGCCGACGAGCACGGCATCGACGCGGTCTCCATGCGCAAGGTCGCGGCGGCGCTCGGCACCGGCGCCATGAGCCTCTACCGGTATGTGGAGAACAAGCAGGCCCTGTGCCAGATGATGCTGGACCACATCGTCGGCGAGATCGGCCTCCCCGAGCCCACCGGCGACTGGCAGGCCGACCTGCGCGCGGTGGCCGAACGGCAGCGCGCCACCCAGCTCGCCCACCCGTGGCTGGCCGGCATGGCCGCCGGCCGCCCCGCCATGGGGCCCAACGTGCTGCGCATGCTGGAGCACAGCATGGCCGTCCTGGACGGTCTCGGTCTCAGCCTGGAGGACATGCTGGAGACCTATTCACTGGTCAGCAGCTGGGTCAACGGCTTCGTCCAGGAGGAGCTGACCGAGCGGGACATCCGCCGCGGCACCGGCCTCGACGAGCAGGGCTGGCAACGCAGCCTCGCACCCCACCTGGAAACCCTCACCGCCAACGGCGAATACCCCTACTTCACCCGCATCCTCCGTGAAGGCGCCGACCACGACTTCGACACCCGCTTCACCCGCGGCCTGACCCGCATCCTCACCGGCATAGCCGCCACCCTCCCCCCCACCCCGTAACCCCCCAAGTCCTCCGCTCCCAGGCGCCACAGCGACCGGGGCCCGGCGCACAGCCATGCCTCGCACCCCCGGGGCGCCCAGCCCTCACACACCCCCCGGCGAAGCGCTCGTGGTCGCGTCCACGGATGCCGCCACCGGCATCGGCCACACCGAATATGCCGGCCGGTGGGGTCCCCACAGCCGACCGCAAAGGCACGTGCTCCCCACAGCCGACCGCGAAGGTACGCGCTCCCCACAGCCGACCGCGAAGTTCTCCGACGAGTGAGCCGACGGCCTTGGACAGGGCCCAACACCCACAGTTCACGGTTCACGAAGGCGTTCTCAGAGGCGTTCTCAGGGGCGATGACAATGCCGACGCATCGGGGGCGTTCACGGAGGCGATGACAATGCCGGCGTAACGGGGGCGGTGCCCCCGGCGCCAAGCACGCTCCCTCTCCCCCCAAGGCGCCGCGACGGCGAGACGCGGAACGGCGATGCCCGGCGCCCCCGAACGGCGCACAGGGACCCGAAGGGCGCCCAGGGAGACGAGTCACACCCAGTGGTTGTCGTGCAGAAGATAGAAAGCGGCAAGCTCCTCGTCAGACGGCATCCCCGACATCGCGAACTCGGCCAGCCCCTCGAAGTACCCCTCCCGCGGCCCACCGGGAGAGAAGTGCAACAACATGGTGGCCGCCTCACCGGACTCGTTCCGGAACCCGTGCACACCCCCCTCGGGCACATGCACGAAGTCACCGGGCCCGGTGTCGACCCACCGAGAACCGTCGTAGATCTTGATCGTCCCGGTCAGGACGTAGAACGACTCCGACATCGTCCGATGAAAGTGCGGCCCAGGCCCACCCGCCTCCGGCCCCATCTCATACCGATACATGCCGTACTGCCCGTTGGTCCCCGCCCCGGTGGCGAGGTAGTGCACTCTGGTGCCGGAGGCGAAGACCAGGTCGGCGGGTGCGTCGGCCGTACGGATGGAGGCGCTGAGCTCGCCCTGGTCACCGAGATACCGCGGTTCGGGATAAGACATGACATGCAGTCTTTCACCCTGATCACTTCTCCAACGGCAGGACCACGCGGAACCGGGCGCCCTTGCCGGGGGCGGAGTGGGCGGTGACCCTGCCGCCGTGGGCGCGGACGAGCGCGGCGACGATGGCGAGGCCGAGGCCGGTGCCGCCGTCGTCCTTGAGGGCGCGGGTGCGGGCGGTGTCGGCGCGGTAGAAGCGTTCGAAGACCCGCTCGGCCTGCTCGGGGGTGAGGCCGGGGCCCTCGTCGGCGACCTCCAGGTATGCCTGGTCGCCCGTGGCGCCCACCCGGACCGCGACGGGCGTGCCGGCGGGGGTGTGGATGAGGGCGTTGGTCATCAGGTTGCGGATCACCTGGCGGAGGCGCAGCTCGTCGCCGGCGACGATGAGGGCGGCGCCGTCGACGTTCAGGGTGACCTCGCGGTCGGGGGCGAGGATGCGGGTGTCGTGCACCGCGTCGGCGGCGAGGGCGAGCAGGTCCACGGGGTCGTTGGCGACCGGGCGCTGGCGGTCCAGGCGGGCCAGGAGGAGCAGGTCGTCCACGAGCAGGCCCATCCTGGCGGCTTCGTCCTCGACCCTGCGCAGCAGCGCGGCCGGGTCGCCGTCGGGATTCTGCCGGTAGAACTCCGCGTAACCGCGGATCGAGGTGAGCGGGGTGCGCAGTTCGTGCGAGGCGTCGGCGACGAAGCGTCTCATCCGCTCCTCTGAGCCGCGCGCCGCCGACTCCGACTCCGAGCGGGCCCGGAAGGCGGCCTCGATCTGGGCGAGCATGCCGTTCAGGGCGCGGGCCAGGCGGCCGACCTCGGTCCGCGGGTCGGCGTCGGGCACCCGGCGGCTCAGCTCGCCGCCCGCGATGGCCTCGGCCGTACGCTCGATCTCGCCGAGGGGCCGCAGGCTCCGCCGTACGATCACGATGCCGATGCCGGCCAGGATGAGCATCACCCCGCCGCCGCCGAGCAGGTCGATGAGCGCGAGCCTGGAGGTGATCTGGCGCACCTCGGCGAGGTCGGTGGCGACGACGAAGCTGCCCGTGCCGCCGATCGGGGTCACCCTGACCCGCCACTCCCCGCTGCCCCGGATCGCGGCGGCGGTGAACGGCTCCAGGTTGCCCTGCCGCGGCACGTCCGGGCCCGGCTCGCCCTCGGCGTCCATGCCGCTCAGGGTGAGCAGGATCTCGCCGTCGTCGGCGCGCAACTGGAGCATCGCGTCCGGCGGCAGCCTGATGTTGGTCAGCGCCGTCGGGCCGCGCTGGCTGCGCCGGATCACGTCTCCGGTGATCATGTCGTTCTGCGCGTCCACCCGGTCGATCAGGTAGCCGTGCAGCACGGACACGCTGCCCACCCCGATCAGGGCCAGCCCGAACGCGCACAGCGCCAGCGTGACGGCGATGAGCTTGATGCGAAGGGGTGTCCGGTTGGGCATCCGCGGGGCCGGGCTCGGGGGTCAGGTGGTGGGAGGCACGCGCAGCACGTATCCGACGCCGCGCAGGGTGTGGATGAGCCTCGGTTCGATGTTGTCCACCTTACGGCGCAGCACGGAGACGTAGGACTCGACGATCGCGGCGTCTCCCCGGAAGTCGTAGTTCCACACGTGGTCGAGGATCTGCGCCTTGGACAGTACCCGCCCCGCGTTGCTCATGAAGTAGTGCAGCAGCTTGAACTCGGTCGGCGACAGCGCCACCGGCCGGCCCCGCCGCCAGACCTCGTGGCTCTCCTCGTCCAGCTCGATGTCGGCGAAGGACAGCCGCGGCGGCGGCAGGGAGGGGTCGCCGGAGGTACGGCGGAGCACCGCCCGGATCCGGGCCACCACCTCCTCTAGGCTGAACGGCTTGGTCACGTAGTCGTCTCCGCCCAGGGTGAGCCCGCGAATCTTGTCCTCGGTGGCGTCCCTGGCGGTGAGGAACACCACCGGCGTGTACGTGCCGCCGCCGCGCAACCGGCGCACCACCTCGAAGCCGTCCATGTCCGGCAGCATGACGTCGAGCACGACCAGGTCGGGCCGGTGCCGCTGCACCGCGGCCACCGCGTCCGCACCGGCCTTGGCCGTGGCCACCTCGAACCCGGCGAACCGGAGGCTGGCCGCCAGCAGTTCGAGGATGTTGGGCTCATCCTCGACGATCAGTAGTCGGGCTTCTGGCAATACGCTCACAGTGTCCATATTGTCCTGGTCACCTGAGAATTCTGTTAAGAGCGGGAGACGACCTGCGCGATGTGCCGCGCGATCGCCAGGCTGGACGTGGCCGCGGGCGACGGCGCGTTGCGGACCAGCACGACCCTGCCGTGCGTGTCGATGGCGAAGTCGTCGAGCAGGGAGCCGTCGCGGCGGACCGCCTGGGCGCGCACCCCGCCCGCCGTCCGGGCCAGGTCCGCGCCGGTCAGGGCGGGTACGTAGCGGCGGGCCGCGTCGAGGAACGCCTTCTTGACGAGCGAGCCGTAGACCTCGCGCACGCCGGTCCGCCAGTGCCGGGCGGCCAGCCGCAGCGTGCCGGGGAAGGTGAGGATCCGCCGCAGGTCGCCGGCCCGGATCCGGCCCCACGTGTAGCCCTCCAGGGCCAGGGCCATCACCGCGTTCGGTCCCACGAGCACCTCACCGTCGATCCGGCGGGTCAGGTGCACGCCGAGGAAGGGGTAGCGGGGATCGGGCACCGGGTAGATCAGACCGCGTACCAGGTCCCGCGCCGTGCCGACGAGGCCGAGATACTCGCCCCGGAAAGGGACGATTCTCACCTCGCCCTCCGAGCCCGCCATCCGGGCCAGCGCGTCCGTGCCCAGCCCGGCGCACGTCACCAGGCGGTCGAAGGCGAACCGGCGTCCCCCGGCCAGCACCTCCACCTTGCTCGCCGTCTCCCGCAGCCGGGTGACCGGGTGCGCGAGCCGTACCTCGCCGCCCAGGCCGGTCACGTCGGCGGCGAGCCTGCGGGCGACGGCGGGGAAGTCGGCGATCGCGGTGTGCGGGGAGTGCACGGCGGCCACCCCGACCGCGTGCGGCTCGACCTCGCGCAGCCCCAGCGCGTCGAGCTCGGCGATGCCGGGCACGCCGTTGTCCCTGGCCCGCCCGGCGATGCCGCGCAGCGCCGCGCGCTCGGCCGCCGTGGACGCGATGACGAGCTTGCCGGCCTCGGTGTACGGCAGGCTGTGCTCGGCGCAGTACTCCTTCAGCAGCGCCACGCCGTCACGGCAGAGCCTGGCCTTGAGCGAGCCGGGCGGGTAGTAGATGCCGGCGTGCACGACGCCGCTGTTGTGGCCCGTCTGGTGGGCCGCGACCCGGTCCTCCTTGTCCAGGACGGTCACCCGGGCGCCACGGGCGGCGGACAGCTCACGCGCGACCGCGAGGCCGACGATGCCGGCCCCGATCACCCCGATGTGCTCGCTCACTCTGCTCCGCCCATCACCCGCGCCCTTCGAAAAGCTAGTGCCCTCCCTCGCCATGGAGAAGACTTTTCCCATATTTCATGCCGTTTCCTGACCTCAACAAGGGTCATCGAACAGGCGTTCGGTAGAATCGGGCTCGTGTATGTGCCACCGGATTGGCCCTCCGCGGTGCGCCCGCCGGGCAGCCCCGACTGGGAGAGCTCCGCGGTGGCGTGGCTGCTCGACGCCGTCCCGCCGGACTACCGCGCCTACGGCGTGCTGCGCCGCCACCCGCTCGCCCTGGCCAGGATGGCGGGCCAGCACGTCCGCTCGGCCGTCGAGGCGGCCCGTGCGGGCTACCGCGGCGCGGCCGTCGACCTCAAGGAGCACCTGCCCCCGCACGCCATCGAGGCCGTCCTTGAGGCATACCGCCAGGAAGGCCCCCGCCTCGTCCGCCTGGCCGCCTCCATCGACCTCGTCGAACGCGCCCTCCGCGGCGAGCCGTTCACCCCCCGGATGTGAGCTGCCGGCTCACCGTCGCCGGGAGCAAGAACTGCGCGACCGCCACCCCGCGTGCGGGTCCTCAGCGCGCGAGCCGGGCGATCACCGCGATGATGGCGGTGGCGCCGAAGGCGATGGCGAGCCAGACGACGACCACGCCGGTGGGGACGCCGTCGTCGTCCGGCTCGACGGCGGTGACGCCCGCGACCGGGGTGCGCGCGGGCTCCGGGGCGGCAGCGGGCCGGGTGGGCGTGGGGGCGGCCTGCTTCGGCAGGGCGGCGGCCGGCAGCGGGACGCGATAGACGGGGCTCTTGGCCCCCTCCGAGCCGGTCAGCAGGGCGGTGCCGTCAGGGGTGTAGGCGATGGACTCGGCCTGGTCCAGGTCGGGCATCGAGACCCGGGAGAGGGTCTTGCCGGGGGCGCTGTAGACGGTGGCGGAGAAGTAGGTGCGGATCACGAAGCTCGACCCGTCCGGCGCGTACGCGGCGTCGGTGGCCATGATCGGCGCGGAGCCGACGCGGCGCAGCGTGTTGGTCCGGTCGGTGCGCAGGCGGCGCGGGGCCTCGTACACCGAGCCGCCGAACTCCTTGCTCACCACGTAGAGCCGGCCGGTGCGCGGGTTGATCATGATGCCTTCGGCGTTGCGGGCGCCGTCGGCGTAGCGGAAGCGGTAGCGGGTGGCGGGGAGCGTGGCGTCTCGCAGCGTGGACGGCTCGGCGACCCGGTAGACGGAGACGTCGGGCCAGCCGCCGTTGAGGTTGTCGCCGATGTCGGCGAACCAGAGCACGCCGCGCCCGGTCTCCGGATCGACGGTGGCGGCCATGGCCTCCCAGTCGCGGGCGGCGGCGCCGCGCAGGGTGAAGGCGGCCCTGGTCCGGCCGTCGGTCCCGACGGCGAAGAAGACCGGCCCGGCCGAGCTGTCGTTGTGCGTGTAGACGATCCCCCGGTGTGTCGGCGACACGGCGAGGCCGCTCGACTCGGTGATCCGGGGATCCCGGAACCTGAAGAGCAGCTTCTCCCCGTCCGCACGCACGTCGGCCCTGGCCACGCCGGGCCCCACGGCCGGCACCACCGCCAGCGCCGCGACCAGCACCGCCACCACGCGCCTCAAGACAGCCCCCATGCCGCCATCATGCCCTGCCGCCGCCCCGGAAGGGCGTAAGCCACTCGCACTGGCCTGGAGCGCACTCCAGGTACCTAGGGTTGACCACATGGATTATGCGCACCTCGGACGCAGTGGTCTCAGTGTCAGCCGGCTCTGCCTGGGGACCATGAACTTCGGTCCGGTGACCTCGGAGGAGAACTCCTTCCCCATCATGGACCGGGCCCACGAACTCGGCATCAACTTCTTCGACACGGCCAACGTGTACGGCGGGGCGGAGAACAAGGGCCTGACCGAGCAGATCGTCGGGCGCTGGTTCGCCTCGGGCGGCGGGCGGCGGGAGAAGACCGTCATCGCGACCAAGCTGTACGGCGCGATGAGCGACTGGCCCAACGACGGGAAACTGTCCGCCCTCAACATCCGGCGGGCCTGCGACGCCTCCCTCCAGCGGTTGCAGACCGACTACATCGACATCTACCAGGCGCACCACGTGGACCGGGACACCCCGTACGAGGAGTTCTGGGAGGCGATGGAGGTCCTGCGCCGGCAGGGCAAGATCCTCTACGTGGGTTCGTCGAACTTCGCAGGCTGGCACATCGCCAAGGCCCAGGAGAGCGCGAACCGGCGCAACTTCCTTGGTCTGGTCTCTGAGCAGAGCCACTACAACCTGCTCACCCGGACGGTCGAGCTGGAAGTGCTGCCCGCGTGCGAGGACTACGGGATCGGCGTGATCCCGTGGAGCCCGCTGGCCAGCGGCCTGCTCGGCGGCGTGCTGCGGAAGATCGACAAGGGCCGGTCCGCCTCGGAGCACATGCTCAAGCAGCTGGACAAGCACCGCGACAAGATCGAGCGCTTCGAAGCCCTCTGCGACGAGATCGGCGAGGACCCGGCCAACGTCAGCCTCGCCTGGCTGCTGCACCAGCCCGCGGTCACCGCGCCGATCATCGGCCCGCGGACGATGGAGCAGCTCGACGGACCGGTCCGGGCCCTGGAGATCTCGCTCGACGAAAAGACCCTCGCCCGGCTGGACGAGATCTTCCCCGGCCACCGGACGGCCCCGGAGGACTACGCCTGGTAGGCCGACGGCGAGCCCTGCTCATCGGCACTAGGTGAGCAGGGCTCCCAGCACGACGAGCAGCACGAGCAGGGCGAGCACGGCGGGGAGCAACCAGCGTCGGGGACGGTCCACGGAGTGGAGCCTATTCCCCCGGCCGGACGGTCCCGGCCAGGGGCCACGTGGCGATCGTCTCATAACGGACCCGCGCCCCCAGGTGGCTGCGCACGAGGTGGACCTCCGCCGCCCGCCACGGCGTCCCGGCGAAGGACGCCAGCTCCTCCGCGAGGGGGCGCACGTCCACCTCCTCGCGGGACCTGGCGACGCTCAGGTGCGGGCGCAGCGGCTTGTCGTCGGTCTGCTCCGCGCCCGCCCGGCGCGCGCCCGCCTGCAACGAGCGGGCCAGCCCGGCCAGGGTGTCCTTCGGGCCGGCGAGGCCGCACCAGAACACCCGGCTGCGCCGTACCGAGGGGAAGGCGCCGACGCCGGCGAGGGAGAAGGTCATCGACTCGCGGCGGGAGGCGGCCCGGCTCAGCCGTACCGACAGGCCGGGCAGCACCGTCTCGGGCACCTCCCCCAGGAACGCGAGCGTCACATGCCAGTTGTCGCGCGGCAGCCAGCGCAGTCCCGGCCAGCGGTCCCGGTGCGGGCCGAGCGCGGCGTCGATCTCATCGAGCGACTCCGGCGGCGGCAGCAACGCCACGAACAACCGCATCCGCGTTCCTCCTGCGCACGACCGCGTTGGTCACCAGGATGGCCAGGCCGGTGCCGACCAGGCTCATGACTCCGGCAATCATGACACCGACCCGGGGTCCGCCGAGCTCCGACACCCAGCCGATCAGCGGGGCGCCGAGCGGCGCGCCGCAGGTGAGCATCAGGATGTAGATGCTCATCACCCGGCCGCGCATCTCGGGCGTGGTGGTGAGCTGCACGATGGCGTTGGCCGCGTTGTTCACCGTGATCAGGGCGATCCCGGCGGGCACGAGCAGGACGAGGTAGACGAGATAGCCGGGGGCGAACGCGGTGACGATCTGGGCCACGCCCAGCGCCACGGCGCCGCCGATCAGCAGGCGGCGGGTCGGCTGAGCCCTGCGGGCCGCGAGCAGCGCGCCCCCCAGCGCGCCGACGGCGAAGGCGCTGGAGGCGATCCCGAAGGCCGAGGCCCCCGCGCCGAAGACCTCCGTGGCCATCACCGGGATGGAGATGGTGAACCCCTGGGTGAACATCGACTGGAAGGCGATCAGCAGGATCGGCATGAGCAGCGCCCGTTCGCCGAGCACGTACCGCAGGCCCTCGCGGAGCTGGCCCTTGGCCCTGGGCACCGGTTCGGGCGTGCGCAGCTCCGAGCGGCGCATGAACACCAGACTGGCGATCACGGCTCCGAAGCTCAGCGCGTTGACGACGAAGATCGGGCCGGTGCCGCCGAGCGCGTAGATCAGCATGCCGGCCAGCGCGGGGCCGACCACCCTGGCCAGGTTGAAGCTGGAGCTGTTGAGGGCGATCGCGTTGGCGAGGTCGCCCCGGCCGACCATCTCGACGACGAACGACTGCCGGGTCGGCACCTCGATGCAGGACACCGTGCCGAGCAGGAACGCCAGCGCGTACACGTGCCACACCCGCGCCTCGCCGGTGAGCGCCAGCAGGCCCATGACGAGGGCGAAGAGGCCCATCAGCGACTGCGCGGCCACCAGCAGCCGCCGCTTGGGGTAGCGGTCGGCGAGCACGCCGCCGTACATGCCGAACAGGAACTGCGGCAGGAACTGCAGGGCCGTGGTGATGCCGAGTGCGAAGGCGCTGCCGCCGGTGAGCTGGAGGACCAGGAAGTCCTGGGCGGTGCGCTGCATCCAGGTGCCGGTGTTGGAGACCACGCCCCCCGAGGCGAACAACCGGTAGTTGTGGTTGCGCAGCGAGCGGAACATGCCACCCGCCGCGCCGCGTTCCTCGGGGTCCGCGTCTTCCTGGGCGCCTAGATCCTGCTGAGCTTCTCCAGGATCGGCGCCGCCGCGCGCAGCACCGACCGCTCCTCCGGAGTCAGCTCCTTCAGCCGTTGGGTCAGCCACGCCTCCTTGCGGCGCCGCTCCTCCTTCAGCAACGCGGACCCCTGCTCGGTCACGCCAAGCGACACCTGCCGCCGGTCGGTCGGATGCGGGGTTCTGGTGATCAGTCCTCGCTGGTCCAGCACCGCGACGACCCTGGTCATCGAGGGGGGCTGCATCTTTTCCAGCTCGGCCAGTTCGCCAGGGGTTATAGCGGAATGCCGCTCGACGGCCGCGAGGACCGCGAGCTGGGTGGGGGTCAGTGCCCCGACCGCGGACTGCCGGCGAAGCCGCCGGTTCAGCCTGGCCAGGGACACGCGCAGTGCGGAGGCCAGCCCGGCGTCGCTGCGCAGGCTCGCGCCGGGTTCCTTCTTGGGAGGGTTCGTTAGCATGTCTCATTACCTTTGCTAACTATATGCGCTTCGACGGTATTCCTCATAGGTGAGGATCATCTTCCCTCTTTGTAGGGGTTGCCTGGACGTCGGCAGCCGTTACGCCCTCCTGCCTCCGGATCCGGCAAGCGGAAGGCTCGACGACGCGTCCTCGCGTCGGCTCGCGCACCTGGCATCGCTGCCAGGGTGCGTGAGCGGGTACTCCCCGTGCGATCACCACTGAACCGGCGTTGCGTCGCTCGCCGGCTCGGTGGTTGGCTGTGGCGACCCGGCGGATGGGGCGGTTAGAGTCCGCAGTGCCGCCCCCGGGGCGAGCGCCCGGGTGCCGGACCGTCGCCCTCATCCGCCGCGACCAGCCGGGCAGCGTTCACTACACGCTGCCCGGGGGCAACGTGCGTCCCGGCGAACCCCTCGCTGACGCCTTGTGCCGTGAACTCGCCGAGGAACTCCTCCTCGACGTCGGCGACTCCGCCCCGGCCCGGCTCGTGTGGATTCAGGATCAGATGATCACCCGCCCCGGTCCGACCCCGCCGCCCCGCAAGCTCCACATGATCTACCGGCTGCACGTCACCGGTCGGCCAGGTCGTAGCCGAAGCTGCGCGGCGTGGTGGCGGCCTCGGCGCCGGTTCCGGTCTTGACGGTGAGCCGGCCCAGCTGGTCGAACTGCCGGTTGATCCGCACGTTGCCGGGCTGGAGGGTGGGGGTGGGGTTGTCGGCCGCGTCGTAGCTGTAGGTCCAGGTGCGGTCGGCCAGGGCGGGGTGGGTAGCGGGTTCGGTGACGGTTCGAGGAGGCCGAGAGTGTTGCAGGTGGCGTTGCCGCGGCCGTCGGTGATGCCGGTGCGGGTGCCGGTGGTCGGCCTGCTCGCTCAGATGGGCGTTCAGCGAAGTCAACGCGGCCATGCCTTGAGAATGCCGGCGTCGTTCCGCTGCGGAGCTGGTCAGTTCACCGG
>NZ_BSRQ01000023.1 GCF_030268685.1 Microtetraspora sp. NBRC 13810 | reverse complement strand
GGGGGGGGGGGGGGGGGGGGGGGGGGGGGGGGGGGGGGGGGGGGGGGGGGGGGGGGGGGGGGGGGGGGGGGGGGGGGGGGGGGGGCGGGGGGGGGGGGGTTAGGGGAAGGAGGTGGAGGGTGGGTGAGGAGGTCACTATGGGATGGGTGGGGGAGTAGACGATGGGGGGTGGGTGGGGAGGGCGGATGTTGCCCTATCGGGGTGGGTGGGGATTGTCTAGTGTGCGGGTTTTCGGAGGTGTGGATGAAGGTCGTGGGGAGTGCCCTGCTTGAGGTCGAGCGTGGGCGGTTGTGGCAGGCGTTGCGGGATCCGGCTGTGCTGGTGCGCACGATTCCGGGGTGTGAGCGGCTGGAGGCGCTGGGCGGGGACGCGTACCGGATGACGGTGAGCGCGGGGGTCGCCTCGATCAAGGGGGTGTACGAGGGCGAGGTGGCGCTGTCCGACTTCGACGAGCCCGCGTCGTTCGTGCTCAAGGCCAGCGGGCAGGGGGCGCCGGGCACCGTGGACGCGACGGTCACCGTACGGCTGGCGGAGACGGACGGCGGCACCCAGGTCGACTACGACGCCGAGGCGGTCGTCGGCGGCATGATCGGCGGCGTCGGGCAGCGAATGCTCGGCACGGTCGCCAAGAAGACCGCCGCCGAATTCTTCACCGCCGTCGAAACCCACCTGACGACCCCCGCCCTCCCAGAACCCCACCTGGTGGCCCCCGGTACCGAATCTCAGCTGGTGGCCCCCGGCACGGAACCCCACCTGGTGGTCCCCGGCGCGGAGTCCCGGTTGGGCACGGCGGCCACCTCTGCCGGTACGGAAGCCCACCCGGCGGCGGTAGCCGTCCCCGCCGCAACGAAGGCCCACCCCGCAACGGAGGCCCACCCCGCCATGCGGCCGGGGACGACGTACGAGCGGCCTGCGGGGGCGGTGAAGGCGGGGGTGCCGCCGTGGACGATGCTTGCCGCGTTCGGGGCGGGGGCGGGGGTGGCGCTGGGTAGCGCCGTGATCGGGTGGGTTCTCGGGCGTACCGCGCGCCGCCGCTGACCCACCGCTCCCGTGGCGGCCCTGCCCGGAAGGATCAAGCAATGTCACGGAGTCTCGCGGTAGAGGATCTCTGGGCGTAACGTGGCGAGTATGCGGGAGGCACGAGCGGAGGACGCCCGGACACAGGCCAGGGAGCTCATCCGTGATCTTCTTGGTGAGGAGCGGCCGACCGCCTCGGCGCTGGTGCGGGAGGCCAGGACGGTGCTCGGGCCGGCGCGGACCGAGCGGTGTCTGGAGCTGGCCCGGTGGGCTCCGCTGACGCGGCGTTCGACCGAGCTGGCGTCGCTCGCGGGGCTGCTCGTCGGCACCCGTGAGCTGGGCGCCGGCTGGTGGGAGCAGGGCAGGGGCGGCAAGCTGCCGCCGCCGGACGAGGCGCTGTCGTCGGCGACCGCGGTCGACCCGTGGACCGACCTCACCGTGCTGGAGATGCTCTCCGCGTGGATCGCCGACGACTCGGCCGACGAGCGCTGGGGCCCCGCGGTGGCCGCCGCCGACCTGAACTCCTGGCAGTCCGAGGACCGCATCAAGCTGCCCCAGGCGGCCGAGCCGGGACAGCGGCTGGTGGTCGCCTTCGACGCGGGCGGCCGGCTGGACGCGGTGGTCGTGCGCCGGGCCGACCGGGGTCTCGGTTCCAACCTGGACTTCGCGTCGCTGCGCTACTCGCGTCCCGCCGAGGCCCTGTGGAGCTGGGGGGTCGCCGCCGGGCTCGGCCCGCATCCGCTGGAGGGCGAGCACCCCGACCCGTACGAGGCGCCGGTGGAGTCCGGCGCCGCCGACCCGCTCCGCTCCTGGGCGCTGCGCCACGGCGCGACCCTGGAGCAGACGGGTTCGCCGTGGCGGCGCAGGGGCGAGGTGATCGCCGCGATCGAGCGCGTCGACTGGATGTGGCGCAGCGGCGAGTGGTTCGCCTGGTGGCGGGCCGTCGCGGCGCTCGCCGACGGCGACGGCGCCCGCCTAGCCGCCCGGATGGACGACATCGACGCCGAACCCTGAGCCAGGGCCACCGGCATCGACGCCGACCCCCGAGCTCAAGGCCGGTCGCCATCGACGCCGACGTCCAAGGCGTGGGGGCGGCATCTATACCGACGTCCGAAGCGCGGGAGGTCGGCGCCTGCGCCGTGGGCCGGGTGGGCTCGGTGGGGGCGGGGGTTCAGACCTTGCGCCAGCCGGGGGTCCAGGCGCCGTCCTCGACGGTGTAGTCGCCGAACAGCGCCGGGGCCTCCTTGGCCATCAGCTCTCCGACCTTGCCGAAGAGGAGCCGGATCTCCTCCTCCGCGCCGGGGGCGGTCCGGCTCTCGATGACGTGCCGCAGCGTGCGGACATTGGCCGTCCACACCAGCCCGGTCGCCACGCCCTCGGGGGCGAACCGCCGCATGAAGGACGTCTTGGCCTTCTTCTCGGCGAACGGCACGCCCTCCTCGTCCAGCCCGAAGTGGCCGGCCATCCAGAGCTGGAAGGACTCCATCCGCTCCAGCAGCTCCGTGGCCCTGGCCATCAGCTCCTCGTCGCGCTCGGCCCACTCGGGGAACCAGAACGGCAGGTCGTCCAGCCGGACGAAGCGCAGCGACTCCTGGGACACGGCGGTGCCGGCCCGGTGCCGGACGAGTTCGTGGGTCGCCACCCGGCTGACGTTGTGGATGACGAAGGAGAAGCTCACGTGCTCCAGCACCGAGCCGTGCGCGCTGGCCAGGATGTTGCGCAGGTATTCGTCCTGGTCGGTACGGATCCGGCTCACGTTGGGGTTCAGCCCCGGCTCCCAGGAGCGGTAGCACGTACGGCCGGCGAACTCCGCCAGGTTCTGCGCGTCGTCCAGGTCGCCGCGGTCCACCCGCTCCAGCCAGCTCTCCCCGCCGACCTCGGCGAGGTAGCCGGCGACTTCGTCGTAGTCCAGGCGCGGCCGGGCGACGAGGCGGACCTGAGGTTCGACGCGGCGCAAAGTGATCCTCCGAAGCAGATAGGGAACGGTCGGCCAGAGTGTCCCACGTCCGCCGCGTCCCGCCCGCGGCACCCCGCCGGGAGGGCGTGAAGGTCAGGCGTCCGCGCGGTCGAGTTTGGCGACCGCGGTGTCGCCGGGGGTGAGGAGGCGGCCGTCGGCGGCGCGCACCTCCAGCGGGCGGAGCGGGCGGCCGTGCCGGAGGTCGGTCAGCTCCGAATGCGGCTCGCCGGGGTCGAAGAAGTGGGCCTCGCCCCACTGCCGCAGCGCCACGATGACCGGGAAGAGGTCCCGGCCCTTCGGCGTCAGGACGTATTCGTGATGGCCGCCGGGAACGGGGACCGTCTCCAGGACGCCGCCGGCGACCAGGGTGCGCAGCCGCGCGCTGAGGATGTTCTTCGCCACTCCGAGGCTGCGCTGGAACTCGCCGAAGCGCCGGCTGCCGTCGAAGGCGTCCCGCACGATCAGCAGCGACCACCAGTCGCCGATCGCGTCGACCGACCGCGCGACCGGGCAGTCGCTGTCGTCGAACCGGGTCCGCCTGACCATGACATCCTCCCACCGTCTCCAGTTGCAACATGCTACCAGCCCGGCTACCGTCCTGCTGGTGGCAAGATGCAACCAAAAAGTGGGCGAGCCGCCCACCCTCCTGCTCGCCCTGGCCGCCGGGACCTCGGTGGCCAACGTCTACTTCGCCCAGCCGCTCCTGGTGACTCTGGGCGCGGACTTCGCGATCGGCCCGGCGGCGCTCGGCACGATGGTCACCCTCACCCAGCTCGGCTACGGGCTGGGACTCTTCCTCGTCGTGCCGCTGGGCGACCTGGCCGACCGCAGGCGCCTCGTGGTGACCCAGCTCCTGCTGCTGGCCGCGGCGCTGGTGGCGGTCGGCACGGCGGCGTCCGCGGCGGTCCTGCTGGCCGGGATGGCGGCCGTGGGACTCCTCGCCGTGGTGACCCAGACGCTGGTGGCCTGCGCCGCGTCGCTCGCCGTACCCGCGAGGCGGGGCGCGGTCGTCGGGACGGTGACCAGCGGCGTGGTCGCCGGCATCCTGCTGGCGCGCACCGTGTCCGGCCTGCTGGCCGACTTCGCCGGGTGGCGGTCGGTCTACCTCGCCTCGGCGGCCCTGACCTGCGCGGTCGCCGTGGCGCTGCGCCGCGCGCTGCCGCCGGGCGGGCCGCCCGCACCGGGCCTGACCTACGGGCGGCTGCTGCGCTCCACGGTCACGCTCTTCGCCCAGGAGCGCCTGCTGCGGCTCCGCGCGGTCTTCGCGCTGCTCATCTTCGCGGCTTTCAGCACCCTGTGGAGCAGTGTCGCGCTGCCGCTGAGCGAGCCCCCGCTGTCCCTGTCACACACCGCGATCGGCGCGTTCGGGCTGGCCGGGGCGGCGGGCGCGGCGGCCGCCGCGGTGGCGGGCCGGCTGAACGACCGCGGCCACTCGCGGCGGACCACCGGCGTGGCGCTGGCCCTGCTGGCCGCCTCCTGGCTGCCGCTGGCCCTCACCCGGCAGTCGCTGTGGGCGCTGGTCGGCGGCGTGATCGTCCTCGACCTGGCCGTGCAGGCGGTGCACGTGACCAGCCAGAGCCTGATCTACCCGCTGCGGCCGGACGCGGGCAGCCGGCTGATCGGCGGCTACATGGTCTTCTACTCGATCGGCAGCGCCGGCGGCGCCGCCGCCGCGACCGCGCTCTACGCGGCGGCCGGCTGGACCGCGGTGTGCGCGCTGGGCGCCGCGATCAGCCTCCTGGCGCTCCTGGTGTGGGCGCTCACCCGGCGGACGGTAGAGACCTGACGACGTTCCGCCCCGGCCTTCGGCACACTCCGCCGATTCGGCGTTCGTCGCGGGATGGGTAGACACGAGGGCATGCGCAGCATCCGTATCGGCGTCGACACCGGGGGCACCTTCACCGACGTGGTCCTCGTGGACGAGCAGACCGGTGAGATCACCACGACGAAGACCCCCTCGACCCCCGCCGACCCCGCGGAGGGGTTCATGGCGGGCGTGGCGAAGATCCTCGGCGGCGCCGGCCCGCGCGACGTCACCGGGATCGTGCACGGCACCACCGTGGCGACCAACCAGCTCCTCGAAGACCGCATCGCCGACCTGGGATTCGTCACCACCGAGGGGTTCGAGTTCATCCTGGAGATCGCCCGGCAGAGCGTCCCCGACGGGTACGGCAACTCCTACTTCTGGGTCAAGCCGCCGCGTATCGTCCCGGTGCACCGGGTGCGGACCGTCGGCGGGCGCCTGGACCACCTGGGCCGCGAGGTCCGGCCGTTCGACGAGGCGGCGGCCGTGCGGGCCGCGCGCTGGTTCAGGGAACGCGGGATCGACGCGATCGGCGTGTGCTTCCTGCACTCCTACGCCAACCCCGGGCACGAGCGGCGGATGCGCGACGTGCTGGCACGCGAGCACCCCCGTGCGGTGGTGTCGATCTCCAGCGACGTGCTGCGCGAGTACCGGGAGTACGAGCGGTCGGTGACGACGCTGGTGGACGCCGCGGTCAAGCCGACGATGCGCCGCTACATCGCCAACCTGTCCGAGCGGCTCCAGGCGCCGTTCTCGGTGATGAAGAGCAACGGCGGCGTGCTGTCGGCGGCCGAGGTCGTGCACCAGCCGATCACCACCGTGCTGTCCGGCCCCGCGGCCGGCGCGCTCGGCGCGGCGCTGATCGCCTCGCAGGCCGGGCGCCCCAGCGTGATCACCCTGGACGGCGGCGGCACCTCCACCGACGTGGCCGTGGTGGTCGACGGCGAGCCGTCGCTGACCACGGAGGGCTCGGTGGGCGGCTACCCGTGCAAGATCCCCATGATCGACATCGTGACGGTGGGCGCGGGCGGCGGTTCGGTCGCCTGGATCTCGCCGGAGGGCACGCTGAAGGTCGGCCCGAGGTCGGCGGGCGCCGATCCCGGCCCCATGTGCTACGGCCGCGGCGGCACCGAGGTCACCGTCACCGACGCGCACGTCTTCCTCGGCCGCGTCCCCCCGCACCTGCTCGGCGGCGAGATCCCGCTGGACCCGGCGTCCGCCGCGCGGGGCGTCGAGGCGCTGGCCGGGAAGCTCGGCCTGACCCCGGAGCGGACCGCGACCGGCATCCTGGAGATCAGCGCCTTCAACCAGTGCAACGCGATCCGCCGGATCACCGTCCAGCGCGGCCTGGACGTGCGTGACTTCCCGCTGGTGACGTTCGGCGGGTCGGGGCCGCTGCTGGCCTGCCGGCTCATCGACATCCTCGGCCTGCCCGCGGTCCTCGTGCCGCCGGACCCGGGCAACGTCTCGGCGTTCGGCCTGCTCACCGTGGACGTCAAGAACGACTACGTGCGCACCTGCGTGACCCGCGACCTCGACCTCGGCGCCGCCGCGCGGATCTACGCCGAGCTGGAGGCGGAGGCCGCCGCCGCGCTGGACCGGGAGGGCTTCACGGAGCACGTGCACGTCCGGGGCGCCGACCTGCGCTACTACGGCCAGGCGTACGAGGTGCGGGTGCCGGCCCCGGCCGGTCCGATCGGCGCGGCCTGGCGTGACACGGTCCTCGACGCCTTCCACACCGCCCACGAGAAGCTCTACGGGTACGGCTACCGCGACGACCCCCGGCACGGCGTCGAATGGGTCAACCTGCGCGTCTCGGGCATCGGCCCGATCACCCGTCCCGCTCCGCGGCGGCCGGTCGCGGGTCCGGCGGGCCCGGTGGCGCCGCGGTCCCGGCCGGTGTTCTTCGACGGCCCGGGGGAGGCCCCGATCCACCGCAGGACCGACCTGCCCGCGGGCGCGGCCGTCCCCGGTCCCGCCGTCATCGAGGAGTACGGCTCGACCGTGCCGGTGCACCCCGGCTTCACCGCCACCGTGGACGACCACGGCAACCTGATCATCCGCCCGGCGAAGGGGGCAGACGCGTGACCGCGGACCCGATCCTGGTCGAGATCGTCGAGGGCACCCTCGCCTCGGTGGAGAAGGAGGTCGAGACGGCGATCGCGCGCACCGCCCGCTCGCCGATGATCCGCGACGCGCACGACTTCCGGGCCGGCATCCACGACGCGCGGCTGCGCAAGCTCACCGGCCGGTCCTACTCCGCGCTGGTCCAGCCCGTCGTGCGGGACTTCCCGATCGCGGAGATGAACCCCGGCGACGTCTACTTCCACAACGACGTCTACCTGTCCGAGGGCGGCATCGGCCACCTGCCCGACCTGTGCGTGACGGTCCCGGTCTTCCACGACGGCGCCGTGGTCGCGTTCGTGCAGGCGTTCGGGCACCACGACGACATCGGCGGCGCGGTGCCCGGCTCCATGCCCTCGCACGCCACCAGCGTGTTCGAGGAGGGCCTGATGGTCCCGCCGATCAAGCTGTGGGACCGCGGCACGCCCAACCGCGCCGCCCTGACGATCATGACCCGCAACTCCCGGATGCCCGACTCGCTCGCCGGCGACCTCGACGCGGAGTGCTCGGCCTGCCTGATGGGCGCGCGCCGCCTCGGCGAGCTCTTCGACCGGTACGGCCGGGCCGCCGTGCAGGCGTGCTTCGACGCGATCATCGCCAAGACGACCGAGACGTTCCGCCGCGAACTACTCGCCAAGATCCCCGAGGGCACGCACGTCTGGGAGGACTACGCGGAGCACGACGGGGTGGACGAGCCCCGGCTGCACGCCCAGCGGATCACGCTCACCGTGGACCACGCGGCGGCCGAGCCGCTGGTGATCGACTTCACCGGCACCTCGCCCCAGGCCAAGGGGCCGATCAACCACGCGGGCGACTACGCCGACGGCGTCTTCCTGAAGAAGTGGCTGGCGCCGGTCCTGCGCAACCTCGCCGACACCCCGGAACGGATGGCCGAGCTCGACGTCAACGAGGGCGTCGTGCCGCTGATGAAGCTGATCTTCCCTGAGAAGGGCACCCTGCTCACGCCGATCTTCCCCGCCCCGACCAACGCCCGCACCTTCGTCATCCTGCGCCTGCTCGGCGTGCTCGCGGGCGTCCTGGCCAAGGCCACCGGCGGGCGGATGCCGGCCGACCAGGAGACGATCCGCTACACCGGCGTGTACGGCACGGCCGCCGACGGCTCGCCGTACCTGATGCGGGAGGTCCTCGGCGGCGGATCGGGCGGGCGGTGGTACGCCGACGGCGAGGACACCATCCACGTCGTGCCCGACTCGCGGAACATCCCGGTGGAGTTCGCGGAGTCGCGCTGGCCGTTCCGGGTCGAACGCCTCGGGCTGGCCGTGGACAGCGGCGGCCCCGGGCTCTACCGCGGCGGGCTCGGCTACGACAAGCACGTGCGGATGCTGCGCGACGCGTCGTTCATGTCCATCGCCGACCGGGCCATCCTCGCCTGCTGGGGCGTGAACGGCGGGCGGGCCGGGCGGCCGTTCCTGGTCACGATCGACGGGCGGGAGATGGAGGGGCTGGTGGACGACTCGCCGGTGCGGGCCGGCGAGGTGATCAGGATCAGGACCACCGGCGGCGGCGGGTGGGGCTCGCCGTACGAGCGGGATCCCGCGCTGGTCGCCGCCGACGTGCGCGACGGCAAGGTGTCGGCGCGCGGCGCCGCGGACGACTACGGCGTGGTCCTGCGCGCGGGCGCCGGCGGCGACCCCGAGCCGGACCTCGCGGCGACGGCCGCGCTCCGCGACCGGCTCCGCGCCGGGGTGCCGGCCGACGCGCCCTTCTTCGACCGCGGGCCGGGCTTCCCCAAGCTGTCCGGCGGCGGCCGGAGCGCCGAGGTGGACCACCTGACCTGATCCGCCGTCCCCCGCACGGGTCACCCGAGGACGGGGACGGCCTCCTCCGGGCAGGT
Organism: Microtetraspora sp. NBRC 13810; assembly: GCF_030268685.1. Classification (GTDB taxonomy): domain Bacteria; phylum Actinomycetota; class Actinomycetes; order Streptosporangiales; family Streptosporangiaceae; genus BSRQ01. The sequence goes on along the minus strand of NZ_BSRQ01000023.1, from coordinate 140,864 downwards.
GGCCGCCCCGTCCACGAGCAGGTCGGCGCGCTCGCGCGGGGAGTCGGCCGCGAACCACGCGTCCTCCTGGCGCATCCAGGTGCGCCAGCGGGGTTCGAGGTGGGCGCCGTCCCTGGCCAGCACGCGGCGCAGGCGCAGGTCGGCGGGCGCCTCGACCCAGACGGTGAACGCGGTGAGGTCCGCCGTCGCCCGTCTGGCCGTGCTCACGCCCTCCAGGATGAGCGCGGGCGCGACCGGCACGTCCACCCATTCGGCGTAGTCGTCGTGCGTCCAGTCGTAGCGGCGGTACCGGCCCGGCAGCCCGCGGGCGAGACGCCGCAGGATCTGCTCCTCTACCAGCCGGAACCACGCCTCGGGCGGCTGGTCCCAGGGCACCGGGAAGTCGTCGCTGTGCACCACCTGGGCGTCGAGCGCGCGGGCCAGCCGCCCGGCGAAGGTGGTCTTGCCCGACCCGGCGGGGCCGTCGACCGCGACGAGCCGCACCGGGCCGCAGGACGGCTCCAGGGTACGGATCAGATCGGCCAACCCGGCGTGGGAGAGTTTGTCGGCCACGCCCTGATTGTCTCGCCGCCTGTGATCGGTGCCGCACCGGGGGTTGCCTTCGCCCGGTGACGCCGGCCGGGCCTCGTACGGATCGACCGTGATCGGCCGTGATCGGCTGTGATCGCTCGGTGGCCGGGGGTCCGGAGCCGGTCGGTGTCGCGCGTTCGAGTCCTGGCCGCGGGGAAGGAACGGCCAGGGGGCCGAGCCGTCCCGGGAGGCGTGCTCCGGCCCGGCGGGGCGGGACGGGGGTGGCGGACCCGGGTGCGGGGAGACGTGGCACCCTTGGCAATCTGGCATAAGGCGACCACAGTGTGTTTCCGGCTCCGATTGGGCTAGGCTCGGCGTCCACCACAGGAGGTTGATCTTGCAGGGACCCCTAGGCGACATCGTTGTACTGGATCTGTCGCGGGCGCTGGCAGGGCCGCATGCGGCCCAGATGCTCGGTGACCTCGGGGCGAAAGTGATCAAGGTCGAGCACCCCGGGGGCGGCGACGAATCCCGGCACTGGGGACCGCCTTTCGTCGGACCGGATCACGATATTTCCACGTATTTCCTTTCGGTCAACCGCAACAAGGAATCGATCGCCGTCGATATGAAGACGCCGGACGGCAGGGCGCTGATCGAACGCCTGGCCCGCCAGAGCGACGTGCTGATCGAGAACTTCCGCACCGGCGTCCTCGACCGCCTCGGCTTCCCCGTCGCCCGCCTGCACGAGATCAACCCCCGCCTGGTCGTCCTGTCCATCACCGGCTTCGGGCACGACGGCCCGGAGGGCGGCCGGGCCGGTTACGACCAGATCGCCCAGGGTGAGGCGGGCCTGATGAGCCTCACCGGCCCCTCGCCCGAGGAGCCGTACCGGGTGGGCGCCTCGGTGGGCGACGTCCTCGCCGGCATGTACGGCGCGTACGGCGTGGTGGTCGCGCTGCACGAGCGGGCGCGGACCGGGCGCGGCACGGTGGTGCGCACCTCGCTGCTCGCCGCGATCGTCGGCGTGCACGCCTACCACGGCACCGCCTGGACCGTGGGCGGCCAGGTGCCCAGGGCCCGCGGCAACCACCACGCCTCGATCGCGCCCTACGGGGCGTTCCGGTGCGGCGACGGGATGCTGCAGATCGCCGCCGCAAACGACACTTTGTGGCGAAAAGTCGCCACTCTTCTCGACATTGATCCAGATATGCCGAAATATGCGTCGAATAAGGATCGATTTGCGCATCGGGATGAGCTGATCGCCGATATGGAGAAGGCACTGGCGGCGCACGAGCGCGCACACTGGCTCGCCGAGTTCGACCGGCTGGGCGTGCCCGCCGGTGCGATCCGCTCGCTGGACGAGGTGTACACCTGGGAGCAGACCCGCTCCCAGGGGCTGCTCGCCGAGGTGGACCACCCCGTCCTCGGCCGCGTCACCCTGCCGGGGCCGCCGCTCCGCTTCGACGGGGCGGCCCCGGCCACCCACACCGCCCCGCCCGCCCTCGGCCAGCACGACCAGGCGGTGCTCGCCTGGCTGGCGGAGCGCGAAGGACCCGAGCGGTGACAGCGCCGCTCCGCCCGGACGCGCGCACGCTCATCGACGTCGTGCTCGACCCGGGCTCCTGGAAGTCCTGGGACACGCCGGTGGACGACCCGGCGCCGCTCGGCTCCTCCTACGCCGAGGAACTCGCCGCCGCGCGGGCCAAGTCCGGCTACGACGAGGCCGTGGTCACCGGTGAGGGCCTGCTCGGCGGGCGCAGGGTCGCCGTGGTGGCCTGCGAGTTCTCCTTCCTCGCCGGGTCGATCGGGGTGGCCGCGGCCGAGCGGCTGACCGCCGCGGTGGAACGGGCCACCCGGGAACGGCTGCCGCTGTTCGCCGCCCCCTCCTCGGGCGGCACCCGGATGCAGGAGGGCGCGCTCGCCTTCGCCCAGATGGTCAAGATCACCGCAGCGGTGACCGAGCACAAGGCCGCCGGCCTGCCGTACCTCGTCTACCTGCGGCATCCGACGACCGGCGGGGTGTTCGCCTCCTGGGGGTCGCTCGGGCACGTGACCGCGGCGGAGCCGGAGGCGCTGATCGGCTTCCTCGGGCCCAGGGTGTTCGAGTCGCTGCACGGCTACCCGTTCCCCGAGGGCGTGCAGGTCGCGGAGAACCTCTTCGCGCACGGGCTGGTGGACGCGGTGGTCTCCGCCGGGGAGGCCAGGGAGATCGCCGTCCGGGCGCTGGCCGTGCTCTGCGCGCCCCGCGAGGGGCTCGACCCCGGTCCGGAGCCGATCGGCCCGGCGCACCAGGTCCAGGCGTGGGAGGCGATCAGCCGTTCCCGGCGCGACGACCGGCCCGGCGTGCGCGCCCTGCTCAAGCTCGGCGCCGCCGACGTCACGCCGCTGCACGGCACCGGCGCGGGCGAGAACGACCCGGGCCTGCTGCTCGCGCTGGCGAGGTTCGGCGCGGCCCCCGCCGTGGTGCTCGGCCAGGACCGCAGCATGCAGCGCGGCGTCTCCCGGCTGGGCCCCGCGGGGCTGCGCGTCGCGCGGCGGGGCATGCGGCTGGCGTCCGAGCTGGGGCTGCCGCTGGTCACCGTGATCGACACCTCCGGCGCCGCGATGTCCAAGGCGGCCGAGGAGGGCGGCCTGGCCGGGGAGATCGCCAGGTCGCTCGCCGACATGGTCATGCTGGACGCGCCCACCGTGTGCCTCATCCTCGGCCAGGGCGCGGGCGGCGCCGCGCTCGCGCTGCTGCCCGCCGACCGGGTGCTCGCGGCCCAGCACGGCTGGCTCTCCCCGCTGCCGCCCGAGGGCGCGTCCGCGATCCTCTACCGGAGCGTGGACTTCGCCCCCGAGATCGCCGCCGCCCAGGGGGTACGGGCCGCCGACCTGCAACGCGACGGCATCGTGGACCGCGTCATCCCCGAACTCCCCGACGCCGCCTACGAGCCCGAGGCGTTCTGCCGCCGGGTCGCCCGCACCCTGGAACACGAGATCGCCGTCCTGCTCGCCTCCCCGGCGGAGGATCGGCTGACCGGCCGCCTGACCCGCTACCGCCACCTGGGCGCGAGGTGACCGGTCACCGGCGTGCCGGGTGCGGCGGCTCGTCCACCCGCCGGCTCTCCCCGTCCCGGGCGTCGCACCGGCACCCGTTTCCGTGCCGGTACCCGTGCTGTGGCTGTGCGGTGCCACGGCGGCCGGGCCGGAGGCTAGGGCCGTACGTGCAGCCCGAAGCCCGAGCGGCCCGCGGGCTCCAGCCCTTCCTTCAGGTGCAGCGACGGGATCTCGTAGTCGCCGAAGTTCTGCCGCCGGAACGCGATCGGTTCGGTCGACTCCAAGGTCAGCAGCCGCTGCTCCCAGGCCTTGGCGATGTCCGGGAAGTCCTCGTCGGTGGTCCGGTCCGTGCCGTACAGCACGAACGGCGGCAGTACCTCGATCCCCGGGTAGTACAGGATCCCGTGCTGGATCGGGAACAGCAGGTCGTCGATCGGGCCGTTGATCCCGCGGTCGGCGTAGTGCGACTCCGGGCCGCCGGCGGTCACCGACAGCAGCGCCCGCCTGCCCGCCAGGGTCCCCTCGCCGAAACGCTCCCCGTACTTGACGTCGCTGTGCTCGCCGACGCCGTACGCGAAGTGGTACGTGAAGACCCGGTCGACCCAGCCTTTGAGGATCGCCGGCATCGCGTACCACCACAACGGGAACTGGAAAATGATCATGTCAGCCCACAGCAGCTTCTCCTGCTCGGCCCGGACGTCCGGGGTGAGGGCTCCGGTGTCGAAGGCCCGCCCCGAGTCCGCGGCGACCTTCAGCGGGCTCGAAGCGGACGGGCCGAAGTCCCCGGCGTCCACGACCGCCTTCCAGCGCATCGCGTACAGGTCACTGACCCGCACCTCGTGCCCCGCCTTCTCCAGCGTGGCCACCGCCAGGTCCTTCAGCGAGCCGTTGAGCGACCTCGGCTCCGGGTGGGCGTAGACGATCAGCGTCTTCATGTGAACTCCTTGGAATCGGCTGGCTCCGATCCTGCACACCCGGGGCGCCGCCGTTCAGGGGCGCCACTTCCGTCGGACCCGGCTTCCTGGTACCGGCAGGGCCACCTTCCCCGCCGGCACCCGCGAGATACTTGACCGATGGACGATCTCGCGGGCTTCCTGCGCACCCGCCGCTCCCGGGTCGACCCGGCCGGAGCGGGCATTCCGATCGACAGCCGCCGCCGGGTCCAGGGGCTGCGCCGCGAAGAGGTCGCGCACCTGTCCGGGGTGAGCGTCGACTACTACGTACGCCTTGAGCAGGGCCGTGCCACGCAACCCTCGGAGCAGGTGCTCGACGCGCTCGCGCGGGTCCTCGGGCTCGACGACACCGAACGCGGGCACCTGTACCGGCTGGCCCGGCAGCGGCGCCGGAAGGCGAAGTCGCCCACCGGGCGGCTGCGCCCGGAACTGCTGCGGGTCCTGGACCTGATCACCGACGCGCCCGCGTTCATCGTCGACCACCGCCTTGACGCCCTTGCCGGCAACCGCCTCGCCCACCTGCTGTTCGGCCGCCCCGTGGAGGGCCTGAACACGGCCAGGCACATCTTCCTGGAGGAGACCGAGCGCGGCCTGTACGCCGACTGGGACCAGTGCACCCGCGACGTGGTCGGTCACCTGCGCCTGGCGGCCGGCAAGTATCCTGAGGATCCGCGCCTGGCCTCGTTGATCGGGGAGCTGGCGATGGGCAGCGAGCGCTTCCGGCGCCTGTGGGCCCGCGCGGACGTGCGGGCACGGACCTACGGGCGCAAGGCCTACCGGCACCCCCTGGTCGGGGAACTGGAACTGCACCAGGAGAACTTCGCGACGCCGGATGAAGCAGGCATGGAGCTGCTGGTGCTCTCGGCGGCCCCCGGCAGCCCCTCCGCGGACGCCCTGCGGCTCCTGGCCGGCCTGGACTTCGACGATGCCGTACGTCCCACGGCGCACCCACAGCTGGGTGGGTAACAGCCCCGGGACAGGCACATGCGGTCCTGACCCGGGCGAAGGAGTGCGGCGGCCGAACGGACACGCCGGCGGGGTCGCCGACCCCGGAAACGTCGATCACGTCACGGAGACACCTGGAGACGCCCCCGGTCGACCGGTTACGGCTCGGACTTCGCCGGAGTGAGCGGGACGGGGACGCGCTCGATGCGGATGGAGAAGACCTCCTCGCGCGGGACGACCACCTCGTAGGCCCCGTGGTCGACCATCCAGTAGCCGAGCGCCTCCGCCTTCATGCCGCTGTGCCCGGTGTAGGCGATGTGCAGGCCGTCCTCGTCCTCGTCGAGGACGACGCACGGCTCGCCGCCGAAGGCGCCCACGGTGCGCACCATGACCAGCCAGGCCAGCTCGCCCCGGGAGACCGCCCGCCGCCAGTAGCCGGACACGGCGGTGAAGCCCTCGGCGGCCTCCTCGCTGAACAGCACCACCTCGTCGGGCTCGGCGCCGAGCGCCGCCGCGTAGGTGCGGCCGCCGAGGTGGGCGACGAAACCCGAGGCGATCGGCTCTATCTGGGTGCTCATCGCGGCCTCCCGCCGGTAGGGGCGGCGGCCGGACGCCAGGTGAGCCCGTCGTAGACGCCGAACAGGCGCTCCTCGCCGGGGGTGATGTGCACGATCTCCGCCCCGGCCGGGATGGGCATCGGCATCGTGTGGAACTGCGGGACGACGTGCTCGCGCGAGGTGGTGAAGCCGTTGCCCGCGAACGGGGCGGTGTCGCTCCAGTCGCCGCCCATGTGCGGGCCGTAGGGCACCAGGTAGGTGTCGACGTCGCGGGCGAGCCAGCGCATCACGTAGACCTCGGGCACGTCGGGGGTCAGCTCGGAGCCCTCGAAGCCCAGGTCGAGCGCCCAGTAGTACTGCGTGGGCGTGCTCAGCCGCGCGCAGTCCTGTGCGCGGTAGACATAGCCCGAGATGACGGTGCGCTGGCCGGACAGATAGGGCACCAGCAGCCGAGGGGGGATGACCTTCAGCATCTGTGTTCTTCTGCCCGGCTCGTTCACGACCACAAGTTTACGGTCGGCCGGGCCCCAGCACGCGGTGTTCCAGGCAGGGAAGTGTGGCCCGGGCGGTGGTTGTCACCGCCGGATCGACCGTGAAGACCTGGATCTCGCCGGTCGGGCCGAGCGCGCCGCGCACCACGCCGAGCGGATCGACGAGCATGCTGTGGCCCACGCCGAAGCCGTCCTTGGCCTGCGGGTTCTGCGCCTGGCCGACGGCCGCCGTCCACATCGTGTTCTCGATCGCCCTGGCCCGGACCAGCGTGGTCCAGTGGTCCTCCTTGAGCGGCCCGGAGCCCCAGGCGGCGATCACCGCGAAGAGCTCCGCGCCCAGGTCCACCAGCGCCCTGGCCAGCTCGGGGAAGCGCACGTCGTAGCAGGTGATCAGCCCGACCCGCAGCCCGGCCAGCTCGACCACGGTGGGCGTGTCGCCCGGCGCCACCAGGTCGGACTCGCGAGCGCCGAAGGAGTCGAACAGGTGGATCTTCCGGTAGGCGGCCTTCAGCTCGCCCCGCTCGTCCAGCGCGACCGCCGTGTTGAACACCCGGCCCGCACCCGGCTCGAACACCCCGGCGATCACCGCGACGCCGTGCGCCCGCGCCGCCGCGGCGAGCCCGGTGACGAACGGCCCGTCCAGCGGCTGGGCCATCTCGCCCACCCGCCTGCCGAACCTGGTCAGGGTCGCCTCCGGGAAGACGGCCAGCTCGGCGCCGCGCTCGGCCGCCTGGGCGAGCGCCTTCACCGCCTGGTCCAGGTTGTCCGCGGGATCGTGGGAGACGGGAAGCTGACACAAAGCGATACTCGTCACGTCTCTACCTTATTCCGGATCAATGCTCCCCAGGTAAGGCATCGCCATACCCATTCCAGCGGGCCGTACCGGTAACGGCTCAGCCACCAGTGGGAGAACACGATCTGCGCGGCCAGGGTGAGCACGCCGAGCGCGATGCCGTACAGGCGGGTCGGGTCGGCGGTGAGCAGCGGGAGGGCGGCGAGGATGACCGGCGTGCTCACCAGGTAGTTGGTGAGCGCCATCCGGCCGAGCGGGGCGAGGACCGCGTGCAGGGCGCCACGCAGCCGGGTGCGCAGGAGCAGCAGCAGGCCGGTGACGTAGGCCAGCGCGCTCGCCAGGCCGGCGGCGGGATAGACCGCGGTGAACAGGTACTGCGGATGCAGCCACATGTAGATCCACAGGGCGGTCAGGCCGGCCCCCAGCACCAGGCTCACAGCGAACACCGGCACCGCCAGCCGGGGCGAGGGCCGGTACTCCATCGCCGCCATGCCGAGCAGGAACAACCCCGGCACCAGGACGAAGCCGCCCCCCAGCCACACCGCCACCCCCGTGCCCACCACACCCAGCGCCAGCACGACGACCCTGGGCAGGTAGGACGCGGGCAGCAGCACCACCAGCCCGAAGGCCGCGTACGGCAGCAGCACCTCGCCCGGGTTGATCCGTGAGTGCAGGAAACCGAAGGCGGCCAGCACCACCAGCCGCCGCACCAGCGGCCAGGCCGATCCCGCCGAGCGCAGGAAGAGCACCAGGCTGATCCCGAACAGGAAGGAGAAGATCGGGTAGAACCGGCTCTGCAACAGGTTCTCGACCGCCCAGTCGACCGCGAGCTTCGGGTGCGGGCCGAGCCTGTCGGTGGTGTGCTGCCAGGTGTTGACCAGCATGATCCCGCACAGCGCGAAACCGCGCACCACGTCGAGTTCGTGGATGCGGGTCCGCTCGTTCTCCCTCGTCACAGGAACCACCCGAACCACCAGACCAGGAATATCACCGCGGCGGCGGCCGGTCGCGGTCGCCGCCCGGTGCCCCGTGCCGGCGAGCCGCGAGGACGCGACCGGCTCGGGTCTTGTTCCGGTGGCCGCCGGGGCGGTTGTGCGCTTCTCGTGAGTTGTGCGCTTCTCGTGAGATGCGGGGCGCTGCCGTCTGCACGACCATCCTTACGTCGGCATCCTTGCGGGGGGCTTCGACGGCCGCGCCAGGACCTTGTCCGGCCGGCGGCTCCGGCGAAGCCTAGGACTTGCTTTTCTTCTGCGCCTCCAGGGCCCGCCGGCGCAGTTCTTCTTCCTGATCTCTCATGATTTTGACGAGATGAGCGGGAGCTCCGTTGTTCTCGGCGCTGTTCGTCGCGCGCTTCTGGGCCAGCGACTGGTCGGCGAGAAGGCCCGCCTGCTGCTGCGCCACGTGGGCCTCTCCCGGTGTGGGCGTCGAGCTCGATCCGCCTCCGGAGCCCTTCTTCCCCCTGAACACCTGGTTGACCTGCGGGGGCTTGGGGGATTCGGCGCGCAGAGGGGGGCGCCTGGAAACGGGGACACCGGCGAAGGCGGGGCGAGGCCCCTGCAGGATGTCGCGGAAGTTGTCGTTGGCGCGCTGGACGGCGGGGGTGACGCGTTCCCGGAAATGCTTCAGCAGCCGGTCGACGAGCGCTTTGATCGACACCCGGACCACGCCGACCGCCTGCGCGGCTCTCAGCGTGCCGGCCCCCGGGAGGGCCGCGGCGGCGAGTTGCCGGGCGCACCAGGCCAGCCGGCTGAGCACGCCGACTTTTATGATCTTGATGGCGCCCGCGGCCACGGCCATGACGGCCGCCCCGCCCAGGGCGGTACGGAGGAAGTCACCGGCGTCACCGCCGCTCGCCACGGTGGTCCATCGGCCGCCGAACGCGTCGGCGTCGGCTCCCGACGTGGAGGCCATGAACCGCTGGGCGGCGGACTCGGCGTCCGCCACACTGGGAATGGTCCCACCGGCGAACGCGGCCACGTTGTCGGCGACCGCGCGCAGATTGTCCTCGTCCCAGGCGAACAGCCCGGCGGGCACACCGACCAGCGAGGCGACCTGCGCGAGCTCGCTGGGGATCGTTATGCCCACGAGCTGTCACCTCCCGCCATCACGGTGGTGGTCGCGTCGTCGGCGCCACGCGTGTTCCGCAGGGAAGCCGTCATGCCGGAGCCCGTCGCGTCGAACGTCGTCATGGTGTGGCCCGCGGTCTCCACCAGCAGTCCGGTGAACTCCCGGAAAGCCCCGGCCAGTTCGGAATCCTCCCCGCCGACGGGGCCGGCGCCCGCGAGATCGGCCCGTAGCCGCTCGATCTTCGCCGTCATGTTCGAGGACGCGTCGTCCATTGATCGGGAGGCGGAGTCCGCTCCGCTGTAATCCATGTACATGTGGGGGTGCGACACCTTCGATAGATCTCTTGCCGGGTTGCGATGGCGTTTGCGCGGGTCCTGGCGTCCGGCACGGTCACCGGCCGAAACGACGGTCCAGGTCTCTGAGGAGCTCTTGCGTGGAGTGCTGGATGGCGGAGGGGGTGTCCATGAGGGGTGCGACGATATTCTGCGTCTGAGCGGTGACCTCGTCGATCGCGTCGTTCACCGCCTGGGTGATGGCCTCGGCCAGCTCATGGGAGCCGAACCGCATCACCCTCGGGTCGAGTTTCATGCCGCGCACCCGGTAGTCAGGGCCGACACGCACGACGACCAGCCCTTTGGCCGCTTCGGCGCATGCCTCGACCTCCGACAGTCGTGCCTGCGCGTCGTCGAGCTCCCGGGCGACGCGCGTCAACTCGGCGTCGATGTCCATATCGTCGATATCGTCGCTCCATCCTGGATGTCCCACGGTCCGTCCATTCACATCCTTATGTGGCGATCTTCAATGTACCAAGGGTGATCCGGACACCGGGGCAGATCCGGGTTCGTCGCGACAGGCCGGGCGTTGGGCATCGTGTGGAAGATCCGCGCCGGGGTGGGACGTCTCACGGGGCGGGCAGCAGGGGATAGACCTGCAAGCGGTCATGGGGCGGGCAGCAAGGGATAGACCTGCAACCGGCCGCACATCCCGAGGCGGTCCTCCGGTTCGGCCTTGCGCACCCGCGCCTGCGCCAGGTGGGACAGGTCGCCCCTGCGCAGCCGTTCCAGGTGTTCGCCGGTCTCCCCGGCGGCGGCCAGGGCGCCCGCCCGCCAGCGCTTCTCGAAGTCGTCCAGCCGGGGTGCGATAAGCCGGTGGGCGGCCACCAGGAAGTCCGCGAGGGCCTGCGCGCCGTGCCGGCGCAGGCGCAGGAAGCCGTCGATGGCGAGATCCCGCCGCGCCCGCGCGGCGGCCGGGTCGGCGGCGACGGCCGCCCTGGCGTAAGCTTCCGGATCGGCCATCACCTCGGGCGGGAAGGTGAACACGGCGTCGCCCGCCTCGGGCAGCCCGCCGTTCTGCATGATGACCGTGATCCGCAGCCCGCCGTCGAAGTTCAGCAGCCGGTGGATGGTCCCCGGCGGGAACCACACGACGTCCCCCGCCTCCAGCGGGTTCTCCGCGTACCCGGACGGCGCCAGCGTCTGCACCGCCCCCGACCCCGCCACCACCACGTACGCCTCCGCGCAGGCGAGGTGCAGGTGCGGGGTGCCGCCGCTCAGCCCGTCGGCGGTCGGCCAGTCGTACACGCGCAGGCCGGACACACCCACGCCACCAGGAAAAATCATGAGGAGTCCCTTACGCACGATTCCAACCGATCCTTGCCCGCCCACACCGCCCACACCGCCCACCCGCCGACGCCGCCGACACCGCCCACCCGCCGCCCGTTCGTCCGCCGCCTCCTGCTAGTCGGCTTCCCTGTCCGCCGTCCCGCCTGCCCGGCGCTCGTTCGTCCGCTGCCTCCTGTTCGCCGCCTGCGCGTCCGCCGTCCCGTCTGCCCGGCGCTCGCCCGTCCGTCTCTTTCGCCCGTCCGGGTGCTCTCGCTGAGGGCGGGTTCCGTCGTACGGCGGCGCGTTCCGGGCGGCGGTGGGGGAGTCCCGGTGCACCGCGTGGCGCCTCGCCGTGCCGACTCATGGATGCCGGACACGGAACGGATGTCCCATGGGCGTGCTCCTCGGCTCCTGGCGGGCGGCTGCCAGGCGAAAGTTTCGGATGTTTGGCGAGAACTTTCGCTCCCGTAACGTATGCGGTGTACCGAGGAGTGGTCAATGGGCGTCGTCCAATCCCCTGCAGGGGGGATCCGAAAGTTTCGGGGCCGCGTTGGGTTGTCGGTTCCCGCTTGCCAGAAGGGGGAGGCGCAAACATAGTGAAAGGCGGTGACGTCTCGTAGCCGAGGGGCGGTAAGGCCAGATGGCCGCATTCCGAGCACGGCTTTCGCCACGCGTCCGGCGATGGGCGGGCGCCGTCCGGGCGCGATCGCTCGCCGGGGCCGACGGAGCGCTGCGCCGGGCGCGTTCCCGCCCGGCGTTGAGCACCGCGGTGAGCAGCGCCGTCGCAGTCGGCCTGGTCGCGGGCCTCTTCCTCACCATGGGCGAGGAGGCGCCGGTCCAGGTGGCGCAGAACGCCGCGGCGCCGGCCCCCGCAGTCCCGCTCACCCCCGCGCCGCCCACCGCCGTTCCGGTCACCCCCGGGCCCGCCACCGTGACCCCGCGGGCCACGCCGGACCCCTCCCGCTCCGCCAAACCCTGGCGCACGCCCACCGCCCCGCCCGCCGTACGCGCCGGGGCCCCGGCGGCCCCGCCGGTCGCCGCGCCACCCGCCCGCCGCACCGGCCCCCCGGCCGCCCGCACCCCGACCGCCAGACCGTCGCGCCCCACCGCGAAGCCGTCCCGTCCGGGCGCGAAGCCGACCCGGTCCCGCGAGACACCACCGCGCGAGACACCACCGCGCGAGACACCACCACGGGAGACGCCGCCCCAGGAGACCCCGCCCCGTGAGACGCCACCGGAAGAGGTCCCCCCGGAGGAGAACGAGCCGCCTCCCCCCGGAGGCGGCACCCCGCCGGTCCCCTCCCAGAACCCGGAACCGGAGCCGACCGCGACGTCCACCGCAGGCCCGCCCCCCGCCCCCGCCGCGGCCCGCGCAGCCTGCGGCGACCTACGCGCCGCCCTGGACCCCCTACTGAACCTGTGCCCAGACTGACCCGGACCCCCGGACCCCCTGGACCGGACTGCACGGCGGTGCCCCCCGGACGTCCTCCTCGGCCGGTCCGGACGCGGTGGGGTGTCTCAGGAGGTGGCGGGCATGGTGCTGTCGCGGACTATGAGGTCGGTGGCGAGCTCGACGCGGCGGGTCTCCGGCTGTTCGCCGCGGGACATGGCGAAGACCATGCGGGCGGCGAGGGCGGCCATCTCCTGGAGGGGCTGGCGGACCGTGGTGAGCGGGGGCCAGGCCGAGCGGGCGAGGGGCAGGTCGTCGAAGCCGACGACGCTGAGGTCCTCGGGGACGCGCAGGCCGCGCTGGCGGGCGGCCTCGAAGACGCCGAACGCCTGCAGGTCGCTGCCGGCGAAGATGGCGGACGGCGGCTCGGGCAGGTCGAGGAGGGCGTGGCCCTGGTCGTGCCCGGAGCCGACGAGGAAGTCGCCGTAGCGGATCAGGGCGGGGTCGACGCTGACGCCGGCGGTCTCCAGGGCGGCGCGGTAGCCGTCTATGCGGGCGCGGCTGCACAGCATGTCGGGCGGGCCGCCGATCACCGCGACCCGGCGGTGGCCGAGCTCCAGCAGGTGGCGGGTGGCGGCGAGGCCGCCGTTCCAGTTGGTGGCGCCGACGGAGGCGACGTCGGGGCTGGGCTCACCCTCGGGATCGACCACCACGAAGGGGATCATCCGGGCGCTGAGCTGCCCGTGCTGGCCGGGGGAGAGTCGTGATCCGACGAGGACGACGCCGTCGGTGCGGCGGGCCGCGATCCGGTCGAGCAGGTCGCGCCCCGGACCCGAGTGGGTGTGCATGACGGAGATGACCACACTGGCGTCGATCTCCCGCGCGGCGGTCTCGCCGCCGCGGATCAGCTCCATCGCCCACGGGCTCTCGATCTCGGCGAACACCAGGTCGATCAGCCCGACGGGACCGTCACCCTGGCCGCCGCGCCGCTGGTAGCCGTGCTTGTGCAGCAGCCGCTCCACCCGCTGCCGGGTCTCCGGCGCCACCTCCGGCCTGCCGTTGATGACCTTGGACACCGTCGGGACGGAGACACCGGCCTCCTCGGCGATCAGGGCGATCGTCACTCGCCTTTTCAATGCCCCACCCGTTTTCCTGAGTTGCACCGCCTCCACGACGGCATGTCCGAAGTCTAGTCGAAAACTTTCGGCATGTCGCAGCGGGGTTCCCGGCCTGTGGGTCCGCATCGTGGGAGCGCTCCCGTTCGAGAGCTCTTGACCGTGACCAGAACAGTACGTACGCTCCGATCCACGAAACATTCGGGGACGATCCGAAACTTTCAGAGAACGAAGCGGATCCGTGGCAGGTGGTCCCGGTACGGCGGCCCGCCACAAAAGGAGAGTTGATGCTCGACAACCAGGTGGCCCTGCGCGTCACGGGATCCCGCCTCGCCGACGGGAAGGGCGAGCCGGTACGGCTGCGCGGCGTCGGCCTCGGTGGCTGGATGAACATGGAGAACTTCATCACCGGCTACCCGGCCAGCGAGGACCTGATGCGGTCCGCCGTGCGCGAGGTGCTGGGCGAGGAACGCCACGCCATGTTCTTCGACCGGATGCTCACGTCCTTCTTCGGGGACGAGGACGCGGCCCTGCTCGCCGGGATGGGCGTCAACTGCGTGCGGGTCCCGGTCAACTACCGGCACTTCGAGTCCGACGAGCGGCCCTTCGAGCTGATCGAGGACGGCTTCCGCCACCTGGACCGGGTGATCGACCAGTGTGGCGCGCACGGCATCTACACGGTGCTCGACCTGCACGCGCTGCCCGGCTCCCAGAACCAGCACTGGCACTCCGACAACCCCACCCACGTCGCGTCCTTCTGGCGGCACCGGCACTTCCAGGACCGGGTCGTGCACCTGTGGGAGGCGATCGCCGACCGGTACCGCGACCGCGCCTGGGTGGCCGGGTACAACCTGGTCAACGAGCCAGCCGACCCGTCGGGCAAGGTCATCGGCCCGTTCTACGACCGGCTGGTGAAGGCGGTGCGCACGGCCGACCCCGGGCATGTGATCTTCCTGGACGGCAACACCTACTCCACCGACTTCTCCGTCTTCCGCGAGGTCTACGCCAACACCGTCTTCGTCTGCCACGACTACGCGCTGGCCGGGTTCGCGCACGGCGGGCCCTACCCCGGGTACACCAGGGGCGAGTGGTGCGACCGGGACCAGCTTGAGCGGGAGTTCGAGCGGCGCACGAGGTTCCAGCGGGAGACCGGGACGCCGTTGTGGGTGGGCGAGTTCGGGCCGGTCTACACCGGCGACCCGAAGATCGACGAGCAGCGTTACCAGATCCTCCGCGACCAGCTCGACATCTACGACGCCAACGAGGCCGGCTGGTCGCTGTGGACGTACAAGGACGTCGGCCTCCAGGGGCTGGTCTACGCCGCCGGGCCGTACATGGACCGGTTCGGGTCCTTCATCGAGAAGAAGCAGCGGCTCGGCGCGGACCGGTGGGGCTCCACCATGGAGGAGTCCGCCGACGTGCTCGCGCCGCTGCACCGGATGATGGAGGAGGAGTTCCCCAGCTGGAACCCCTACCCGTGGGGCGCCCGCTACCAGATCGACGACCTGGTCCGGCACGTCCTCATCGCGCAGGCCCTGCTGCCCGAGTACGCGGAGCTGTTCCGCGGGCTCGGCGACGACGAGCTGCTCGCCCTGGCCGACTCCTTCGCGCTGCGCGGCTGCGTGCGCCGCGAACCCCTCATCGATCTGCTCACCGCCAGCCTGCGCGGCTGACCCGCGGTCCGGGACGCCTCGCCGGGGGGAGCGGCGGGGCGTAAGGTCGTGCCGCGCGCGCCGGGCCGCCAGATCATCGGAGGGGACATGTCAGGGGCGATCACGAGATGACCGTCACCCGCGAGGACACCGGACGGCGGGCCGCGTTCCCGCCCGGATTCGTCTGGGGCGTGGCCACCGCCGCCTACCAGATCGAGGGCGCCGCCGCCGAGGACGGCAGGGGCCCGTCCGTCTGGGACACCTTCAGCCGCGTCCCCGGCGCCACAGCCCGCGGCGAGTCCGGGGACGTCGCCTGCGACCACTACCACCGCTGGCCGCAGGACCTCGACCTGCTCACCGGGCTCGGCGTCGGCGCCTACCGGTTCTCCGTGGCCTGGCCCAGGGTGCTGCCCGAGGGGCGCGGCCGGGTCAACCGGCGCGGCCTGGACTTCTACCGCCGGCTGGCCGACGCGCTGCGCGAGCGGGGGATCAGCCCGTTCGTCACGCTCTACCACTGGGACCTGCCCCAGGCGCTGGAAGACGCCGGCGGCTGGCGCGACCGGGACACCGCCCTGTACTTCGCCGACTACGCCGCCCTCGTGCAGGAGGCCATCGGGCACACCGAGCCGCACTGGATCACCCTCAACGAGCCCTACTGCTCCTCCATCGTCGGCTACGCCGAGGGCAGGCACGCCCCCGGCGCCCGGGAGGGCCACGGGGCGCTGGCCGCCGCCCACCACCTGCTGCTCGGTCACGGCCTGGCCGCCGCCCGGCTGCGCGAGCGGGGGAGCGCGCGGGAGCCGATCGGCATCACCCTCAACATGTCCCCGGCCGTGCCCGGCGGAGACGGCCCGGCCGACGTCGCCGCGGCCCGCCGGCTGGACCTGCTGGTCAACCGGCAGTTCACCGAACCGCTGCTCGCCGGGCGCTACCCGGAGGACCTCGCCGAGGTGTTCGGCCCGATCAGCGACCTGTCCTTCCACCGGGACGGCGACCTGGAGGTCATCTCGGCCCCGCTCGACTTCCTCGGGGTGAACTACTACTACCGGCTGCACGCGGTGGCGGCGCCGTACGCGGAGCCGGATCCGGCGCGGCGCGCCGCCTGCGACATCGGCGTGCGCACCGTGGACCCGGACGGCGCGCGGACCAGCGGGCTGGGCTGGGTCGTCGAGCCGCAGGGCCTGCGCGACACCCTCACCGGCCTGGCCGCCCGCTACCCCGGCCTGCCGCCGGTGCACGTCACCGAGAACGGCTACGGCGACCGCGGGGAGCTCGACGACCAGGGCCGCATCGCCTACCTCGGCGACCACCTCGCCGCCGCCGCCGGGGCTCTCGCGGACGGGGTGGACGTGCGCGGCTACTTCTGCTGGTCGCTGATGGACAACTTCGAATGGGCGCGCGGCTACGACGCGAGGTTCGGGCTGGTGCACGTGGACTACGCCACCCAGGAGCGCACCCCCAAGGCCAGCTACCGGTGGTTCCGGGAGTACATCCGCGAGCCCCGCCGGAACGCGGTGTCCTAGGCTGGCGGGGTGAGTGAGCCTTTGATCGCCCGTATGCGCGAGTTCGGAACCACGGTCTTCGCCGAGATGACGGCGCTCGCGGTGAGGACCGGTTCCGTCAACCTGGGACAGGGGTTCCCCGACACCGACGGGCCGCCGGCCATGCTGGAGCGGGCGATCGAGGCGATCCGCGGCGGCGCCAACCAGTACCCGCCGGGGCCGGGCGTGCCCGAGCTGCGGCAGGCGATCAGCGAGCATCGCAAGGAGCATTACGGCCTGGCCTACGACCCCGACGGCGAGGTGCTGGTCACCGTGGGCGCGACCGAGGCCATCGCGGCCACGGTCCTCGCGGTGTGCGAGCCGGGCGACGAGGTCGTGCTGTTCGAGCCGTACTACGACTCCTACGCGGCGGCCGTCGCGCTCGCCGGGGCGGTGCGCCGCCCGGTCACGCTGCGCCCGGTGGCGGGCCGCTTCACCTTCGACCCCGCCGAGCTGCGCGCCGCCGTCGGCCCCCGGACCAGGGCGATCATCGTCAACTCCCCGCACAACCCCACCGGCACCGTCCTCACCCGCGCCGAGCTGGAGGAGATCGCCGCGGTGTGCGCCGAGCGCGACCTGATCGCGATCACCGACGAGGTCTACGAGCACCTGACGTTCGACGGCGTCGAGCACATCCCGCTCGCCACGCTGCCCGGCATGCGCGAGCGCACCGTGATGATCTCCTCCTCGGGCAAGACCTTCTCGGCGACCGGCTGGAAGGTCGGCTGGATCTGCGCGCCGCCCGCGCTGACCGGGGCGGTGCAGACCGTCAAGCAGTTCCTCACCTTCACCGCCGGAGCGCCCTGGCAGCTCGCCGTCGCGCACGCCCTGCGCCACGAGCTGCCCTGGGTCGCGGCCCTGCGCCAGGACCTGCAGACCAAGCGCGACCGGCTCGCCGCCGGCCTGCGGGCCGCGGGCTTCGACGTGCTGCCGCCGTCCGGCACCTACTTCGTGCAGACCGACATCCGCCCGCTCGGCTTCACCGACGGCCTCACCCTCGCCCGCGAGCTGCCCGCCCTGGCCGGCGTCGTCGCCATCCCGACCCAGGTCTTCTACGACCGCCCCGAGTACGGCAGGCACTTCGTCCGCTTCGCCTTCTGCAAGAAGGACGAGGTCATCGACGAGGCCGCCGCCCGTCTCGCCTCCCTCGGCAAGGGGGCGCCGCGCACCGGGTGAGGGTCACTCCGGCCCGGCGACCGTCACCGGCAGCCTCCTGTCCCGGACGGCGGAGCGCGCCGCCGCGGCCAGCACGGCGTACTCGCCGGACCGGGGGGAGCTGGCGCGGTAGGCCAGGCCGATCGTGCGGCGCGGAGCCGGCGGGCCGAACCGGCGGATGGCCGGACCGGCCCCCTTGCCGGTCTCGGCCGGCACCGCCGACGCAGGGAGCAGCGTGACGCCGAGCCCGCCCGCGACGAGCTGCACCAGCGTGGGCAGGCTGGTCGCGTAGGTCGCCTCGGTGGCCCGGGCGCCGACCTCGCGGCACACGTCGATGACCTGCTCGCGCAGGCAGTGCCCCTGGTTGAGCAGCACGATGTCGAGCCCTTTCAGCACCTCGCGGCCGAGCGGCCCGGCGCCTCCGGCGAGGGGATGGCCGGCCGGGACGGCGAGCAGGAAGTCCTCGTCGTAGAGCGGGTCCTCCACCAGGCCCGCCGCGTCCGCGGGCAGCGCGAGCAGCGCGAGGTCCAGCCGCCCCTCGCGCAGATCCGCGAGGACCGTCTCGGTCTTGTCCTCGTGCACGGTCAGCCGCAGCCGCGGGAACCGGCCGGCGACCATGGGGAGCAGCACCGGCAGCAGGTAGGGCGCGACGGTCGGGATCACCCCCAGGTGCGCCCGCCCGCTGAACGGCTCCCGGCTCCGCGCCACCTCGTCCATGAGGTCGTCCAGCGCCTGGAGCACCCGGGTGGCGTGCACCGCGACCCGGTCACCCTCCGGAGTCAGCAGCACCTTCCTGGTGGTGCGCTCCAGCAGCCGGGTCTGCAGGGTCTCCTCCAGCGCGGCCACCGCCCCGGACAGCGCGGGCTGGCTCATCCGCAGCGTCGCCGCCGCCTCCCGGAAGTGGAGATGATCGGCTACAGCCAGGAATGACCGCAGTTGGGACAGGGTGGGACTGGGCTCACTGATAGGGATCACCTCTCAGACTCGTCCGGCCACTCGATTTCTCGTACCGATGGTAGATCGGGCACGCTTGGCGCGAACGACGAAGACGTCCGTGAACAGAGGAGATCCGAAGTTGCTTACCGTCGGTGACCAGTTCCCCGAGTACGATCTCACCGCGTGCGTGTCGCTCGACCCGGAGGGGGCCTTCGAGCGGATCGACCACAGGACCCACGACGGGCGGTGGCGGGTGATCTTCTTCTGGCCGAAGGACTTCACCTTCGTCTGCCCCACCGAGATCGCCGAGTTCGGCCGCCTGAACGGCGAGTTCGCCGACCGCGACGCCCAGGTGCTCGGCGCCTCCGTCGACAGCGAGTACGCCCACCACGCGTGGCGCAAGAACCACGAGGACCTGCGCGACCTGCCCTTCCCGATGCTGAGCGACATCCGGCGGGACCTGTCGGAGGCGTGCGGCATCCTCGGTCCGGACGGCGTCTCCCAGCGGGCGACCTTCGTCGTCGATCCGGACAACGAGATCCGGTTCGTCATGGTCACCGCCGGTTCGGTGGGCCGCAACGTCGGCGAGGTGCTGCGGGTGCTCGACGCCCTGCAGTCGGCGGAGCTGTGCCCGTGCAACTGGAACAAGGGCGAGGCCGTCCTCGACGAGAAGCGGCTCCTCGCCGTGTGAGCGCCGAAGGCCGGCTCCGGCCCGGTGCGCGCGGCCGGGCGGCGGCGGTCCCCGCCGCCGCCCGGCCGGGTCACTCGGAGCGCGCGGGCACGGGCGCCTCCGCGGCCTGGCCGGGAGAGCCGGGCGGCGGCACGGGGGAGGGGGCGGCGGAGCGGAGCGGCAGCTCCTTGAGCAGCAGCGCGGCGATCGCGCCCAGTACGGCGATGGGCACGCCGACCAGGAACACCATGTGCAACGCCCTGGTGAACGCCTCCAGGATGACCGCGAGCAGCGGCGCGGGCAGCGCGCGGATGACGTCGGGCGCGCCGAGGTCGGGCACGCCGCCCGCGAGCGGGATGCGCGCCGCGCTGAGCAGCGCGGTCAGCTCGGCGGTGAGCCGGGACGTCAGGATCGCGCCGAAGGCGGCCACGCCGACCGCGCCGCCGAGCGAGCGGAAGAAGGCCACCCCCGACGTGGTGGCGGCCATGTCCGGCCGGGTCACGGAGTTCTGCGCGGCGAGGATCAGCACCTGCATGCTGGCGCCCAGCCCGGCGCCGAGGACGGCGAGATACGCGCCGGTGAGCGCCAGCGAGGTGTCCACCCGCAGCCCGGACAGCAGGAACAGCCCGGTCCCGACGAGCACCATGCCCACCACCGGGAAGATCTTCCAGCGTCCGGTCCTGCTGACGACGCGGCCGACCGTGATGGAGGAGAAGAGCAGCGCCACCACCATCGGCAGTGTCATGAGCCCGGACGCGGTGGGGCTGAGCCCCTTGACGATCTGCAGGTACTGCGGCAGGAACATCAGCGCGCCGAACATCGCCGCGCCCACCAGCAGCGAGGCCAGCGCGGTGAGCACGAACGTCCGGTTGGCGAACAGCCGCGGCGGCAGGATCGGCTCGGGGGCCCGGCGCTCGGCCACCACCGCCCCGGCGAGAAGCGCCAGGCTGAGCGCGGCCAGTCCGTAGGTCCACCCGGAGTTCCAGGCGAACTCGACGCCGCCCAGGGAGAGCAGCAGCATCAGGACCGTGGTGCCGCCGGTGATGAGCGCGGCCCCCCACCAGTCGACCCTGGCGTCCCTCCGGACCAGCGGCAGCCGCAGCACCTTCTGGATCACGGCGAAGGCCACCACGGCGATCGGCACGCTGATCCAGAAGCACCACCGCCAGGACAGGTTGTCCACGATGAAGCCGCCGAGCAGCGGCCCCGCCACGGTGGACACGCCGAAGACGGCGCCGACGAAGCCGGAGTAGCGCCCGCGCTCGCGGGGCTCCACCACGTCGCCGAGGATGATCTGCGGCAGGGCCTGGAGACCCCCGATGCCGACGCCCTGCAACGCCCGCAACGCGATCAGCTGTGCCATGTCCTGCGCGAACCCGGCGCCGACCGAGGCCAGGGTGAAGACGGCCAGGGCCGCCTGGAACATGAACTTCCTGCCGTACAGGTCGGAGAGCTTGCCCCACAGCGGCATGGACGCCGTCGTGGTCAGCAGGGTCGCGCTGGCCACCCAGGCGAGCTGGTCCTGACCGCCGAGCGTGCCCACGATCGTGGGTAAGGCCGTGCTCACCACGGAGGTCGAGATCATCGACGTCAGCATGGCCAGCATGAGCCCGGCCATGATCCGCAACACCTGCCGGTGGGTGAAGCGCGGCGCCGCCGCCTGCTTCTCTTCCTCGTCCGCGCGCAACGGCCCTCCCCGATACCTGTACAGTGCATATAAATCTAGTAGACGCTTGTTTACCGGTCAATCCGGACGACGCGGGCGTCACCACCCCCCGGTCCGCCGCCGGGACCGCCGGTGCGCGGCGGACCGGGGCCGGCCGGTCCATCTGCGAGGATGGGCGGGTGGGTGAGGTACGGCCGCGCGACCGGGAGAGCACCCGGAGGCGGATCCTGGAGGCGGCGAGGCGGCTGTTCGCGGAGCTCGGTTACGAGCAGGTGACCATGCGGCTCATCGCGGCCGAGGCGGATGCCAACATCGCCCTCATCAATCGCTATTTCGGGGCGAAGCGGGAACTGTTCGCCGAGGTGCTGGCCCAGCAGGGGCGTTTCCCCGGGGTGATCGACGTCGAGGAGGCCGGGCTGCCCCGCGCCCTCGCCGAGTACGTCGCCGACCGGCTGAGCTCCGACTCGGGCAGTCCCGTCGTGGCGACGCTGAGCCGGTCCTCGGCCAGCCCGGAGATCCACGGCCTGATCCGCGACCGGATCATGTCGGCGATCCTCGGCCCGCTGGAGTCCCGCCTGTCCGGCCCGGACGCGCAGGTGCGCGCCGGCATCGCGACCGCCCTGATCCTCGGCACCGGCACCCTGCGCGACCTCGTCGGCCCGGACGTCATGCACCCCGCCGACCGCGAGATCGTCGTCGAACGCCTGACCGCCGTCTTCACCGCCTGCCTGTCCTGACCCACCTGCCTGGCCTGGGCCGCCCGCGCGCCGTCACGCGCCGTCACGCGCCGCCGGAGCGTGTCCCGGTGCGGGTGCGGTTCCGGCTATTTGCCGAAGAATATGCCTTCTCTCGGCGAGAGTTGCCCATGAACGGCGGGCCGCCGCTGGTTAGCTTCGCGCTGTGGGGGAACCCGTCCTGATCGCGCCCGGCGGCAACGCGATGGCCGCCCCCGACGGCAGAGCGTCCGCCTCCCCGGCGGCCGGCGCCGGGCGGTGCGGGCGGCGCCGCGCTTCGTCGAGTACGGCGGGGCGCGGGCGGTGATCGGCTCCCCGAAGGAGCTCGGAGCGGCGATCTCCGCAGCCGGGTGGACCGTGATGCGGAGTAAGAATTGTCCTGCTGGAACCTGCTGGAACCTGCTGAAAGGTGATTGACATGCCGGATCCGATCGAGGTGCGCAAGATCGCCATCGAGAGCGTGACCGACGCCTCCGGGCTGGTCCAGCTCATCGACGACGGGGTGATCGAGGCCGACCGGGTGCTCGCCGTGATCGGCAAGACCGAGGGCAACGGCGGCGTGAACGACTACACCCGCATCCTGGCCGACCGTGCCTTCCGTGAGGTGCTGATCGCCAAGGGGACGCGGACGCCCGAGGAGGTGGCCCAGGTGCCGCTGGTGTGGTCGGGCGGCACCGACGGCGTGCTGAGCCCGCACGCCACCGTCTTCGCCACCGTCGACCCCGCCACGGCGCCGCGCGGTGAGGAGCCGCGGGTGTCGGTCGGGGTGGCGATGAGCGACGTGATCCTGCCCGAGGACATCGGGCGGCCCGCGATGGTGGAGAAGGTCGCCGCCGGGGTACGCGAGGCCATGAAGATCGCCGGCATCGACGACCCCGCCGACGTGCACTACGTGCAGACCAAGACCCCGCTGCTGACCCTGGCCACCATCACCGACGCCAAGTCGCGCGGGCACGACGTGGTGACCGAGGACACCGGCCCGTCCATGGACATCTCCAACTCCACCACCGCGCTCGGCATCGCCGTCGCCCTCGGCGAGATCGAGATGCCCACCGCCGACCAGATCCACCGCGACCTGTCGCTCTACTCCTCGGTCGCCTCCTGCTCCAGCGGCGTCGAGCTGGACCGCGCCCAGATCGTCGTGGTCGGCAACGTCCGCGGCATCGGCGGGCGCTACCGCGCCGGGCACGGCGTCATGAGGGACGCGCTCGACGCCGACGGCGTGTGGGACGCGATCCGCTCCAGCGGCATCGACCTGCCCGACCGCCCGCACCCCGACGACCTCGGCGACCGCCTGGTGAACGTCTTCATCAAGTGCGAGGCCGACCCGTCGGGCAAGGTCCGCGGGCGCCGCAACATCATGCTCGACGACTCCGACGTCCACTGGCACCGCCAGATCAAGGCCGCCGTCGGCGGGGTCGCCGCGTCCGTCACCGGAGACCCCGCCGTCTTCGTCTCGGTGGCCGCCGTCCACCAGGGCCCCTCCGGCGGCGGCACCGTCGCCGCCATCGCCGACCTGGGCTGAGCCCCTCCCCACCGAGCCCACCCCCACCCGCCCGCGCCGGCGCGCCGTCCACAGCCGTCCGCGCGGGAGCGTGCACGGCCGCGCGGCACGGCGGCGCGCACGGCCCGCGTGGCGTGGTGGTGGGTGCGGGTGGTGGTGTGGATGGCGGGGGCGGCGGCGCTAGTAGGCTCACGCAACGTGCCGAGCATTCCGCGACCACTGGTTCCCGACGACGACGGCAGCGCCGACGCCGCGGTGGCGGCCGCGCTCGCGGCCTTCGCCGCCGGCACGGCCGACGCCGCCCAGGTGCTCTCCGCGCTCGGCGCGGCCCGCGTGCTGGTCCCGGTGGTGGCCCTGCTGACCGAGTCGGAGGTGGGCGCGCACGGGCTCAGGCAGGAGAAGGAGAGCGAGATGGCCCTGCCGAAACTGGTCGGCGCGGACGGCAGGGAGGCCGTGCTCGCCTTCACCGGCACCGAGCCGCTGACCCGCTGGCGCCCCGACGCCCGCCCGATCCAGGCCACCGTCCCCCAGGTCTGCCACGCGGCCGTGATGGAGAACGCCGCCGCCGTCGTCATCGACGTGGCGGGACCGTCCCCCTTCGTCATCGAGGGCACCCCCCTCCAGGCTCTGGCCGCCCTGCACGGCCCCCCGGCCCACCTGCCACAGCGCCTCGCCCGGGCGGGCCTCACCCTCACCCCCGACCCCGCGCCCCCCGCAACCCCGCGCCGCCGCTTCCCCTGGTCCCGCCGCCGCTGATCCGGGCGGCCCCGGCGTTCGCCGGTGCGGACGACCCGCGCGGCGTAGGGTCGGGGTGTGCTGACGCCGCTGATGTGGACGCTGGCGGTGGCCGGTGCCGCCCTGGCCGCCGGAGGGTGGCAACGGGCGCACCTGTTCCTCGGGGTCGTCCCCGACACCACGCCGGGGGCGCCGCCCGCGTACCGGCCGGCGCGGTTCTCCGTCGAGGTGGTCACCGGGCTGCTGCTGGCCGGGCTGGCGGTGGCCGTGCCGTCTGCGGGGGTGTGGGCGGCGTTCGGCTGGCTGGCGGTGTGCGCCGTGCCGCTGGCGCTGGTGGACGTGGCGGTGTTCCGGCTGCCCGACCGGCTCACCGCGGCGGCGTACGCGGGGACGCTGGGGCTGCTGGCCGTGACCGCGGTCGCCGAGCGAAGACATGACGAACTGGCCGGGGCGCTGCTCGGCGGGCTCGCGGTGAGCGCGTTCTACCTGGTGCTCTTCCTGGTGAACCCGGCCGGGATGGGCCTCGGGGACGTGAAGCTCGGGGCCGCGCTGGGCACGGCGCTCGGCTGGCTCGGCTGGGCCAGCGTGGTCGCGGGCGTCTTCGCCGCCCACCTGGCCGCCGGCCTGTACGGCCTCGCCATGATCGTCACCCGCCGGGGGAGCCGCAAGTCGGACCTCCCCTTCGGCCCCTTCATGATCCTCGGCACCCTGGCCGCGATATTCACAGGCGGTCCCTGGTAGACCCCCGTCTCCCACCGGATGCCGGACAGGGTGGATTTCGGCGCGACGGCATGTGCAGCGCGGTCGGCTCGAAGGGCCGGGCAAACCATACCTTCCGAGTGTTTCCCCGCACCGAACCGGACTTTGTGTCCGCATTCCCCCGCGAACGATCATGTGAGGGACATCTCTTCTGCAGCGGGTAGCGGCACATGAAAAGCAGACGCGTGTTCACCGGCGCGGTACTCGTGCTGAGCAGCCTGACCGTGGCGAGCATGGGCGCGCCCGCGGCCGGCGCCCGTACGGCCGCGGCGGAACCCACTCCCGGTCCGGCGGCGGACGGCGAGGTGGGCGTGCTGAACTGGGCCGGATGCAGGTGGAACGCCTCCGGCGAGCGGCGCACGTACATCCTCAGCGGAGACTGGGACGGTGACGGCGACGACACTCCCGGCTTCGCGTTCGACGACGGCTCGGGCTTCACGTGGCACCTCCGCGACGACAACAGCGGCGGGGACGCCGACCACACCTTCGCCTACGGCCGCAGCGG
This sequence comes from Microtetraspora sp. NBRC 13810, assembly GCF_030268685.1. GTDB lineage: Bacteria > Actinomycetota > Actinomycetes > Streptosporangiales > Streptosporangiaceae > BSRQ01. The sequence goes on along the minus strand of NZ_BSRQ01000023.1, from coordinate 115,546 downwards.
GGACTTCCCGGCCGTGGGCGACTGGGACGGCGACGGCCGCGACACCGTCGGCATCTCCCGCACGAACGCCTCCGGGCTGACCTGGCATCTGCGCGACCAGCTCGCCGGAGGGGAGGCCGACCGCACCTTCGACTTCGGGCCCGCCGACGTGCACTGCCCCGTGGCCGGCGACTGGGACGGCGCCGGAGGGGACGGCCCCGGCTACACCCTCCGGAACTCCGGCAGCCTGACCTGGTACCTGCGCAACGCTCTCAGCGCGGGCCCGGCGAACCACACCTTCCCCTACGGCACGGCACCCGGAGGCCGGCTGGCGGCGGAGGACTAGCGGGGCGAAGCGGGCGGCCGGGACCGCGCGAGCCGGACCGTGCCGGTGGGCGGGCTGCGAATGCCCGCCCACCTGGGGTTCCGTCAGGCGTGGCGGGCACGGATCACAGGGTATGGAAGACTTGACCCCATGTTGCGCTGGTTGACCGCAGGGGAGTCACACGGCCCCGAGCTTGTCGCGATCCTTGAAGGGCTGCCCGCCGGGGTGGAGGTGACCACCGCCGACATCCAGGAGGCGTTGCGGCGCCGCCGCCTCGGTTACGGCCGCGGCGCGCGGATGAAGTTCGAGCAGGACGTGGTGAACATCGTGGGCGGGGTCCGCCACGGGCGCACGCTCGGCAGCCCGGTCGCGATCCGGGTCGGCAACAGCGAGTGGCCCAAGTGGGAGACCGTGATGGCGGCCGACCCGGTCGACCCGGAGATCCTGGAGGGCCAGGCGCGCAACGCGCCGCTCTCCCGCCCGCGTCCCGGCCACGCCGACCTGTCCGGCATGCAGAAGTACGGCTTCGACGACGCCCGCCCGGTCCTCGACCGCGCCAGCGCCCGGGAGACGGCCGCCAGGGTGGCCCTCGGCCGGGTCGCCGTCGCCTTCCTCCGGCAGGCGCTCGGAGTCGAGATCGTCAGCCACGTCGTCGAGATCGGCACGGCCGCCGCGCCCGACGGCGTGCTGCCCGGCCCCGGCGACCTCGCCGCCGTGGACGAGGACCCGGTGCGCTGTCACGACCCGGAGGCGAGCGCCGCGATGGTCGCCGAGATCGAGACGGCCCGCAAGGAGGGCGACACCCTCGGCGGCGTGGTCGAGGTGGTCGCCTACGGGCTGCCGCCGGGCCTGGGCAGCTACGTGCACTGGGACCGGCGCCTCGACTCGCGGCTCGCCGGCGCGCTGATGGGCATCCAGGCGATCAAGGGCGTCGCGGTGGGCGACGGCTTCGAGACCGCCAGGCGCAGGGGCTCCCGGGCGCACGACGAGATCGTGGGCGAGGCCGACGGCGTCCGGCGGGTCACCAACCGCGCGGGCGGCATCGAGGGCGGCATGACCAACGGCGAGCCGCTGCGGGTGCGCGCCGCGATGAAGCCGATCTCCACGGTCCCCCGGGCGCTGCGCACGGTCGACGTGATCACCGGCGAGCCGGCCAAGGCGATCAACCAGCGGTCCGACGTGTGCTCGGTGCCCGCGGCCGCGGTCGTCGCCGAGGCGATGGTCGCCCTGGTGCTCGCCGACGCGGTGGTGGAGAAGTTCGGCGGAGACTCGGTCGAGGAGGTCGCGCGCAACCTGTCCGGCTACCTCTCCTCGATGCTCAAGCCGCCCTCCCAGGCGGTGACCGAGTGACCCGCGCCGTGCTCATCGGCCCGCCCGGAGCCGGCAAGTCGACCGTCGGCCGACTGCTCGCCGAGCGGCTGGGCGTCGCGTTCCGCGACACCGACGACGACGTGGAGGCCGTGGCCGGCAAGCCGGTCGGGGACATCTTCGTCGAGGACGGCGAGGAGCGGTTCCGCGCGCTGGAGGCCGAAGCCGTGCGCGGCGCGCTGGAGGAGCACGACGGCGTCCTGTCACTGGGCGGTGGCGCGATCCTCGCCGAGGAGACGCAGCGGCTGCTCGCCGGGCACACCGTCGTCTACCTGGAGGTCGGCCTCGCGCAGGCGGTCCAGCGGGTGGGTCTCGCCTCGGCGCGCCCGCTGCTGGTGCTCAACCCGCGCAGCCGCCTCAAGATGCTGCTGGAGGCCCGCCGCCCGATCTACGAGCGCCTCGCCACGAGCAAGGTGCCGACCGACGGCCGGGAGCCGGAGGAGATCGTCGACGAGCTCGTCAAGGAGCTCGCGCCGTGACCGCCACCAGGATCACGGTCGCCGGCGACCGGCCCTACGACGTGGTCGTCGGCGGCGGCGTGCTCGGTGAGCTCGGCGGCCTGCTCGGCGACGGCGTGCGCACCGTCGCCCTGGTGCACCCGGAGACCCTGCCGGAGATCGCCAGGTCGGTCCGCGAGGCCGTCGAAGGGGCCGGGTTCCAGGTAGCCGCGCTGCCGGTGCCCGACGGCGAGCGGGCCAAGACCGCGGCCGTGGCGGCCGGGCTGTGGGCGGCGTTCGGCCGGCACGGCGTCACCCGCTCCGACGCCGTGGTCGGCGTGGGCGGCGGCGCCACCACCGACCTGGCCGGCTTCGCCGCGGCGACCTGGCTGCGCGGCATCAAGGTCGTGCAGGTGCCGACCACGCTGCTCGGCATGGTCGACGCGGCGGTCGGCGGCAAGACCGGCATCAACACCGCCGAGGGCAAGAACCTCGTGGGATCCTTCCACCCGCCCGCCGGCGTGCTGTGCGACCTGGACACCCTGGCCACCGTGCCCAGGGACGACTACGTCGCCGGCCTCGCCGAGGTGATCAAGGGCGGTTTCATCGCCGATCCGGAGATCCTGCGGCTCGTCGAGGACGACCCGGCCGCCGCCCGGATGCCCGAGGGCGGCCACACCAGGGAGCTGATCGAGCGCAAGGTCCGGGTGAAGGCCGACGTCGTGGGCGCCGACCTGCGCGAGTCGGGGCTGCGCGAGATCCTCAACTACGGCCACACGCTGGCCCACGCGATCGAGCGGGTCGAGGATTACCGGATCCGGCACGGCGAGGCCGTCGCGATCGGCATGGTCTTCGCCGCCGAGCTGTCCAGGCTCTCCGGCCGGATCGGCCCGGACCTGGTCCGGCGCACCCGCGACATCCTCACCTCGGTCGGCCTGCCCACGGCCTACCCGCGCGAGGCGTGGCCGGAGCTGCGCGACCACATGCGCCTGGACAAGAAGAACCGCGGCGCCACCCGCAGGTTCGTCGTGCTGGACGGCCTGGCCCGGGTGGGCCGGCTGGAGGACCCGGCGGAGGAACTGCTGGCGGCCGCCTACGAGGAGGTGGCCCGATGAGGCCGGTCCACGTGCTCAACGGGCCCAACCTGAGCAGGCTCGGCACCCGCGAGCCCGACGTGTACGGCGCGGAGACCTTCGCCGACCTCGCGGCCCTGTGCCGGGAGACCGGCAGGGAGCTGGGCCTGTCCGTCGACGTGCGGCAGACCGACGACGAGGCGGAGCTGGTCGGCTGGCTGCACGAGGCCGCCGACGCCAAGATCCCCGTCGTGCTCAACCCGGCGGCGTTCACGCATTACTCCTACGCCGTGCGCGACGCCATCGCCCAGCGCACCGCGACGCTCATCGAGGTGCACATCTCCAACCCCGCCGCCCGCGAGGAGTTCCGGCACACGTCGGTGGTGGCCGCCGTCGCCACCGGCACGATCGCCGGCTTCGGCCTGCGCTCCTACGTGCTCGCCTTACAAGCGATCGCGGCAGAGGGCGAGTGAGGGCCGCCGCGCGGGTGCGGCGCGGCGGTGCGACGATGTGAGATCGAGGTGTGATGAGCTACCGCTCCTTCGCGGCCATCGGGGACAGCTTCACCGAAGGGCTCAACGATCCGGGTCCGGACGGCCGGTTCCGCGGCTGGGCGGACCGGGTGGCCGAGCGGCTCGCCGTACGGCAGCCGGACTTCCGTTACGCCAACCTGGCGGTCCGGGGGCGGCTGCTGGCCGAGGTCGTCGAGGAGCAGGTCCCCCTGGCGGTCGGGATGAGGCCCGACCTGATCAGCTTCTGCGCCGGCGGCAACGACCTGCTGCGCCCCGGCGCCGACCCCGACCTGCTGGCCAAGACCTTCGCCCGCGCCGTGCGCGACCTGCGCGCCACCGGCGCCGACGTCCTCGTCTTCACCGGCATGGACCTGCGTGACACGCCGCTGCTGCGCCGCTACCGCGGCCGGTTCGCGATCTTCTACATGCACCTGCGGTCCATCGCCGACCTGTACGGCTGCCGCCTCGTCGACCAGTGGTCCATGCAGAGCCTGCGCGACTGGCGGGCCTGGAGCGAGGACCGGATCCACATGAACGAGTCGGGCCACCGGCTGGTCGCGGCCCGGGTGCTGGACGTGCTGGACGTGCCGTGCGAGGACTCCTGGCGGGAGGCGTGGCCGGACCGCGGCCCGGTGGACCCCCGGGTCAGGCGCAAGGAGGACGCGGAGTGGCTGCGCCGCCACCTGCTGCCGTGGATCGGCCGCCGCATCCAGGGCACGTCGTCCGGCGACGAGGTCGCCCCCAAACGGCCGGGCCTGACGCCGTACGTCTGAGCCTGGCGCCGGTCAGCTCTCCGAGGCGAGGCGCTTGAGGGCGCCGCGGACCATGTCCGGATTGCTGGTCTCCCAGAACGGCGGCAGCGAGGCGCGCAGGAACGAGCTGTAGCGGGCGGTGGCCAGGCGCGGGTCGAGCACCGCCACCACGCCCTTGTCCGACTGCGAGCGCAGCAGCCGGCCCGCCCCCTGGGCCAGCAGCAGCGCGGCGTGGGTGGCGGCGACGGCCATGAAGCCGTTGCCGCCCTTGGCCGCCACGTGCCGCTGGCGGGCCGAGGCCAGCGGGTCGTCGGGGCGCGGGAACGGGATCCTGTCGATGATCACCAGGCGCAGCGACGGGCCGGGCACGTCGACGCCCTGCCACAGCGACAGGGTGCCGAACAGGCAGGTGGGCTCGTCCTGGGCGAACTGCTTGACGAGTTGCATCGTCGAGTCGTCGCCCTGGCACAGCAGCGGCACGCTCAGCCGCTCGCGCAGCGCCTCGGTGGCCGCCTTGGCGGCCCGCATGGAGGAGAACAGGCCGAGCGTGCGCCCGCCCGCCGCCTCGATCAGCTCGGCGATCTCGTCCAGATAGGCGGGGCTCAGGCCGTCGCGGCCGGGGGAGGGCAGGTGCTTGGCGACGTAGAGGATGCCGCTGCGCGGGTGGTCGAAGGGGGAGCCGACGTCCAGCCCCTGCCACGTGGCCTTCTTGCCGTCGCCGGGCGCCGCGAGGCCCCACTGCCGGGCCAGGCCGTCGAAGGCGCCGCCGAGCGCGAGGGTGGCCGAGGTGAGGACCACGGTGCGCGAGCCGAAGAGCTTGTCGCGGAGCATCCCCGCGACGCTGAGCGGCGCGATGTTCAGCCTGGGCGGCATCCGCCCGGTGCCCTCGTCCAGCCAGACCACGTCGGCGCGGTCCACCTCGGAGTCGTGCCCGAAGGCGTCGAGCATCCGCTGGGCGGTGTCGTGCACCTCGTCCAGCGCGGTGAACGCGGCCTTGCGGATGCCCGCCTGCTCCGGGTCCTCGCCGGCCCCGCGCCGCTCGCCACGCGGGCCGAGCGCGGTGATGCAGGCGAACGCCGCGTCCCTGACCAGGGCCAGGGTCATGCCGAGCACCTCGGGCAGGTCGTCGATCCGGCCGGCGGGCGCGGCGGCGAGGAGCGCCTTGAGGTCTTCGCCCGCCTCCAGCAGCCGGTCGGCGACGGCCTGCTCGATGAGCCGCCCCACCCGGCGGACGGCGAAGCCCACGGTGGACTCCGACAGCTCGCCGGTCACCACCGAGGTGACCCGGTCGACCAGCTCGTGCGCCTCGTCCACCACGACGACGTCGTGCTCGGGCAGCAGGTCGAAGTCCTCCATCGCGTCGATGGCCAGCAGTGAGTGGTTGGTGACGACGATGTCGGCCTGCCCGGCCCGGTCGCGGGCCAGCTCGGCGAAGCACTCGGCGCCGCTCGGGCACTTCTGCGCGCCGAGGCACTCCTTGGCGCTGACCGAGAACTGCCGCCACGCCTGCTCGTTGACGCCGGGCACCAGCTCGTCCCGGTCGCCCAGCTCGGTGTCCTCGGCCCACTCCTGGATCCGCTTGACCATGCGCCCGGTGGCGCTCACCTCGCGGGCGTCGAAGAGCTGCTCCGCCTCGTCCTCCTCGGGCCAGGCGGCGCTCAGCTTGTACCGGCACAGGTAGTTGCGGCGGCCCTTGAGGATCGCGAACGTCGGCTCGTGCGGCAGCTCGGCGGCGAGGGCCTCGGCCAGCCTGGGCAGGTCGCGGTCGACGAGCTGGCGCTGCAGGGCGATGGTCGCGGTGGAGACCACCACGGCCGCCTCGGACGCCATCGCGTGCCTGATGGACGGGACGAGGTAGGCCAGCGACTTGCCGGTGCCGGTGCCGGCCTGCACGGCGACGTGCTCGCGGGCGTCGATCGCGTCCTGCACGGCCTTCGCCATCGCCACCTGGCCCTGGCGCTCGCTCCCGCCGAGCGCGTGCACCGCCGCGGCGAGCAACTCCTCCACCGGCGGCAGGTCCGGCGCGGCGGTCTTCTGGCTGGTGTCGGGCGTCGCGTCTGGCACGGCAGTCAACGCTACCCGCTCCGGGGGGCGGCGTGTGCCGCTCGCGCCGCGACGAAGGGCCGGACGCATCCCGGTATTCCAGGAGCCGAGAGGGATGTCGCGTGGCAGACTAGCGGGAGCCCGGGGGTCTCAAGGAAGGTCGAAGGAGATCTACCTGCTGTGCCTCTTGGGGCCAGAGAAAGGGACGAAAGGGCTGGTTCGGTAGGGTTCTCCGAGGTCGAGTGGACGAATAAAGGCTGGTTAAAGCACTATGTCTGCCATGTCGGAAGTTGTCCCGTTGCCGTCGTTCGGTGAAGTGTTCTTCGATGCCCGTGGTCAGGACCGCGTTCTCCGGGTCACGTGGCACGAGGGGACACTCGTGTTGAGCCTCTGGCGCGGCGAGATGTGCACCGCCAGCTTCCGCATGCCCCTGGAGGACGTCGGGCGCCTGCTCGACACCCTCGACGACGGCTACGCGGAGGCGGGAGGCGACGAGCTCGTCCAGTCGGGCCAGCACGCACCGCAGGCCCAGCCCGCCGACTACCCGGAGGAGACGGCCGAGACCGCGGGCGACTTCCCCGCGACCGGGCACTACGCGAGGCCGCCCCAGCAGGACTACCCCGCCGCCGGCCACTACCAGGAGGCCGCCCAGGGGCACGACGACTACCCCGCCGGCCAGTACGCCGACACCGGCGCCCGCGACGACTACTACCCCGACCCCATGGCCGCCCGCGACGACTACCAGGGCGACTACCAGGGGTATGACCCGGCCCGCGGCCACGACGGCTACCAGGCCGACTACCAGGGCCACTACGCCGACGACCCCGCGCCGGAGGCGCAGCGCGCGGCCGGCGGGCTCGGCCCCAACGACGTCCTCGTGGTGCGCGGCGGCCCGGTCGCCGACAAGCTCGTCGCCGGCCAGCGCGCGGCCGACCCGATCCCGCGCGAGAACCTCCTCGACGACCAGTACGGCAGGTCGTCCCGCCCCGACCTGGACTACCCGGCGCCCGACCCCTACGCCGACCCGTACGCCGCGCCCCCGGCCGGCTCGCGCGGCAGGCAGGGCGGCGGCTCCGACACCGACCCCTACGGCTTCTCCGCCCGCGAGGTGGACGAGCACGGCTCGCAGTACACCGTGCCCGCGCAGCAGGGCACCGACTACGCCGACTACAACTACGGATCCCTGGAGCAGGACGCCGGCTACGGCAGGCAGGTCCCGCACCCCGACCCGTACGGCACCCCGGCCTACGACGCGGGGCACCCGCAGGTGGACCGCGCCGACCCGCTCGGCCTCGGCCCGGGCGCGGCCGGCGACGAGTACTACCAGAACCGCCCCTACAGCGACGACATCATCCCCTACGCCACCGGCGAGCGGCTGCGCCCCGAGCAGGGACGCGACGACAGGGACGACCGCCGCGACTGGTGACCCGTACCCGTGATCCACGGGTGGGGGACCCCGTCGCCCGTCCGGGCGGGCCGGTCGTACGCTGAGGGCGCGCGGACATCGGTTGAGGGGGCGGCTTGAACGCATTGATGGGGATCGAGTTGCTCGCGCTGCCCGCCGGGGCGGTCGCGCTCGCGGCGGTGGCCAGGCGGCTGGGCTGGCCGGTCCCGCTGGTGCTGGTCGCGGTGGGGCTGCTGCTGTCGTTCGTGCCGGGCGTGCCCGAGTACGAGCTGGACCCGGAGATCGTGCTGCTGGTCTTCCTGCCGCCGCTGCTCTACGCGGCGGCGCTGGACAGCTCCTACATGCGGCTGCGCGAGGTGCGCCGGGCGGTGGGGCTGCTGTCGGTCGGGCTGGTGCTCTTCAGCACCCTGGTGGTCGGCCTGGTGGCCCACCTGATCGTGCCGGGGCTGCCGCTGGCCGCCGCCTTCGCGCTGGGCGCGATCGTCGCGCCGCCGGACGCGGTGGCGGCCGTGGCGGTGGCCCGCAGGCTGGGGCTGCCCCGGCGGGTGATCACGATCCTGGTCGGGGAGAGCCTGTTCAACGACGCCACCGCGCTCACCGCCTACCGGGTGGCGATCGCCGCCGCGACCGGCCAGGGCGTCAGCATGTTCGGCGGCGCCCTGGAGTTCCTCTACTCCGCCGCCGGCGGCGTGGTGATCGGCCTCGCGCTGGCGTGGGCGCTCGGCTGGATCCTGGAGCGGATCAGGGACGCGCTGGTCGAGAACACGATCATGCTGCTGATCCCCTTCGGCAGCTACATGCTCGCCGAGCTCGTGCACGCCTCCGGGGTGATCTCGGTGGTGATCGTCGGGCTGTACATCGGTCACCGCATGTACCGGACCGGGTTCGGCACCAGGTTGCTGTCCGACGCCGTCTGGCGGGTGCTGTCCTTCCTCCTGGAGGCGATCGTCTTCGCCCTGATCGGCCTCCAGTTGCACGCGATCGTCGTCGCCGGGCTGCGTACCGAGGAGCCGTGGGCGCTGGCCGGCTACGCGGCGGCGGTCTTCGTCACGGCCGTGCTGGCCCGGATCGTGTGGGTGATCCCCGCCACCTACCTGCCCCGGCTGTCCCGCAGGATCCGCGAACGCGAGCCCCGGCCCCCCGGGAGGCAGGTCGCCGTCATCTCCTGGGCCGGCATGCGCGGCGTGGTGTCGCTGGCCGCCGCCTTCGCCATCCCGGACGACCTGCCCGGCCGCAACCTGCTGCTCTTCCTCACCTTCTCGGTGGTGATCGGCACCCTGCTGGTGCAGGGGCTGTCCTTCCCCATGCTGCTCAGGCGGCTGAAGGTGTCCAGCGAGCGGGAGATCTACGCGGACAACCTCGCGGAGGCGGGCGCGCAGCAGGCGGCGGCGAGCGCGGGGCTGGCCCGCCTCGAAGAGCTCGTCGCCGACGGCGTGGCCGAACTGCACGCCGACATCGTCGCCCAGCTCCGCTCCAAGTCCGAGCGCCGCACCCTCAACGCCTGGGAACGCCTCGGCGGCGGCACCGGACCCGAGGGCGAGGAGACCCCGAGCGCCGTCTACCGCCGGCTGCGCCGCGAGATGCTGGACGCCGAACGCCAGGTCTTCGTACGGCTGCGCAACGAGCGGCGCATCGACGACGAGGTGCTCCGCCGCGTGATGCAGGAGCTCGACTTCGAAGAGGCCATCCTGGAACGCCCCTGAGCGCTCCGCGGCGGGATCAGGGGACCAGGGTCTGGTCCACGAAACACCACTTCCAGTCCTCGCCGGGCTCGAAGGAGCGGATCACGGGATGGCTCGTGGCGTGGAAGTGGGCGGTCGCGTGCCGGTGGGGTGAGGAGTCGCAGCAGCCGATGTGCCCGCATTCCAGGCACCGGCGCAGGTGCACCCAGCGGCCGCCGCTGATGAGGCACTCCTCGCAGCCCTCCGGTGTTCGCGGCGCCGGATCGGCGGCCTTCGCGATGTGCTCGCACATCCCCATCACCATCACCTCTCGGTCGAAACCTCCCCAGATCCTACTAACGCAACCCTGGCCCCCTCCTGTCAGCCGGTGCCGGAGCGAAAGGGCCGCTCCTGACTCAGAGGTGGTTTGTTCCGTCAAGTTCGATCTCACGCGGGGAGAGGAGGGCTTGGGTAGGGTCTAGGCATGCGACTGCTCCCGCGTGTCCTTCTCACCACGTCCGCCGCCGCCCTCACCCTCACCGGGTGCGGCGAGCTGCAGGAGATCAGCGGCACCGTCGACAAAGCGCAGGCGTGCCTGGAGGCCACCCAGGTGACGACCCAGATCGTCGGCCAGCTGACCAGCCTCCGTGACAATCCGGAGCAGCTCAACCAGGCGCTCGACGAGGCGGCGACCAAGCTCGAAGGGGCCGCGGCCAAGGCCGGGGACACCACCCTTCAGGAGGCGCTGGAGGGCCTCGCCAACTCCTATCAGAACCTCGACATCACCGACGTCAACAGCGCGGTCGACGCGGCCCAGAAGGCGGCGACCGACACCGCGAGATACGTTTCCGACATCACGGCGGCCTGCACCTGATCCAGGTCATATCGTTGTCGTCATGCCGTTCCGGTCGATCGTCCTCGCCGCCTGCGCCGTGCTGTTCCTCGGCGGATGCGGCGCGGTCGGGGATCTCAGCGGCGCGGTGGTGCGGGTCCAGGCGTGTCAGGACGCGATCACGGCGACCGGCCGGCTCGCCGACCGGATGCCGGACGTCCGGGACAACCCGGCGGAGCTGAAGAAGGCGCTCCGCACCGCCGCCGACGAGCTGGACCAGGCCGGGGCCGGTGCCGGCGACCCGACGCTGGGCGACGCGCTGGACGGCCTGGCCGACCTCTACCGCTCCCTCGACCCCGCCGGCGGCGCCGAGACGATTCGGCGGGCGTCGGCCGGCACCGCGAAGTACCTCCAGGTGATCACGGCGTCCTGCGCCGCCCAGTGACCCCTATCCCGCCTTATCTAGGGGAATAGTGGTCGAAATAGCCTCAAAGTATGAATTCCGAGGGCAAGGAGCCCGACCCCAGGTTCACCCTCGCCAACGAGCGGACCTTCCTCACCTGGCTGAGCACCTCGCTCGCGCTGAGCGCGGCGGGCGTGGCGATGGCCGCCGTGGCGGGCGAGACGTTCGTGCCCTGGCTGCGCACGCTGATGGCGGTCGTCCTGGTCAGCCTGGCCACCGTGGCCGCCGCGATGGCCTACCCGCGCTGGCGGCACATCCAGCGGGCGCTGCGCCGCGACGCCCCGCTGCCGCCGCCCGCGCTGGCCCCGCTCCTCGGGTACGGCATCGCCGTGGTGGCGCTGCTCGCCCTGGTCCTCGTGCTGACCGCGAGATGAGGCCCGAGGTGAACACCCGCGAGCCGTGGGACGACGGCCTGCAGAGCGAGCGCACCCGGCTGGCCTGGGTGCGCACCGCCACCGCGCTGGCCGGCGGCGGGATCGTCGCCGCCGGTTCGGCGCTGCGCGCGGGCGTGTCCCCGGTGTCCGCGGCGGCGTTCGCGCTGGCCGCCCTGCTCGGCGGCATCCTGCTCGCGCGCACCGGGGTGCGGTTCGCCCGGGTGCAGGGCGCGCTGCACGGGGGCAGGCCGCTGGACCCCGGCGCCGACGTGACGCTCGCCTGGCTCGGCGCGCTCGCCGTGGCGGCCGGGGCCGTCGTCTTCGTGCTCACCCTCTAGCGCGAGGGAGGCGGCCACGGCCTTCCACCGGCGCGGGTGTATGGAGAATGGTGCCATGACAGCGGAGCCCCTGTCCCGGAGCCCCTGTCCCGTAGCCGCATCGTCAACGCCGCCGTCGGACTCATCGAGCGGGAGGGCGCGGACGCGGTGTCGATGCGCAGGATCGCCGGCGAGCTCAGGGTCGGCGTCATGTCGCTCTACAACCATGTGCCCAGCAAGGCGGCGCTCCTCGACGGGGTGGCCGAGGCGGCCGGACGCGGGCGGCGCCCGGAGCTGAGAGCCCCGGGCGCCGGTGGAGTGCGCCCTTCCCCAGGGCACTCCGTCGCGATCAGTACCAGTTGTGCGCCTGGAAGTGCCCCCAGGCCCCGCACGGCGTGCCGTACCGGCTCTTGATGTACGTCAGGCCCCAGCGGATCTGGGTGGTGGGATTCCACCGCCAGTCTCCGCCGGCTCCGGCCATCTTCGTCGCGGGCAGCGCCTGCGGGATGCCGTAGGCGCCCGAGGAGCGGTTGACCGCCTTGTGGTTCCAGTTGCTCTCCCTGGTCCACAGGCTGTCCAGGCAGCGGAACTCGCGCATCGTCCACGACCGCCGGACCATGAGGCGGTAGGCGATGGCCTTGTTCCGGTTGGCCGGGCGGAAGGCGACGACGTTCCGCTTCGCGCTGGTGCTCCAGGTCTTCTCCCGGACGACCGGCGGGGCGGCCGGCGCGGAGACCGGTGCGGCGGCCTGGGCGGGGACCGGCGCCGACTCGGCGCGTCCGGCGTCCCGCGCGTACGGCGCGGCGCTCAGGCCGTCCTGGGCGTACGGCGCCGCGTCGTGGTGGAAGACGTCCCCCGTCTGCGGGGCGATCTCCTGGACGGGGGACGGCGCGCCGAAGCCGGCGGCCGTGAGGGGGTCGTAGTAAGCGGGCGGTGGGGTGCCGGCGTGCGCACTCGGCTCTCTCCACTCGGAGTCCCCGGCCACCTCCGCGGCCGCAGCGGGGCCGCTCGTCAACACGGTGGCAGTGATCATCGACGTCATGGTGGTGCGCAGGGCACGGCAGGTATACACATCGATCCTGTTCATCAGGTCGCGTGCGAGTGGCGTGCCGGCACCCGTGAGTGCCCGCGCGCGCTACCGCCCCACGCCCGTGGCTCGGGCGTGGAGGGCCCGCATGGCCTGGCCGGTCCTTTGACACCCTGGCGGGTGTTCCGGCAGGCGCCGCGACGGAGTCCTCTACGCGGATTGAAATACGCGGCCCGCGCTTCGGCGCTCACCTGCGACACGCATTGGGGGGAAGTTTGCCCGCCCGTCGGGATCTTCACGTGACCGTGGGGGGAACCGATGCCCGGACCCCGCCCGGGGTGACGCGATCATGGGATCGGGTTGCCGCGGGGTTGACCGCGCGGGGCCGTACGGGGCGGCCTCAGCGGCGCGGGCCGCAGCTGCCCCGGACGATGAGCTCGGTGGGCAGCCGGACGGCGCGCCCGCGCGGGCTCGCGCCGCGCAGCACCAGCTCGGCGGCACGGTAGCCGATGTCCCGCGCGGGCGGGGCGATCACCGTGAGCGGGGGAGCGCACAGCTCGGCCCAGGGCACGTCGTCGAACATGATCAGCGAGATGTCCTTGGGCACCCGTAGGTCCAGCTCGCGGGCCGCGAGCACCGCGGCCTCGCCCAGCAGGTTGCCGGCTGCCACCAGGGCGGTCAGGTCGGGCCGGTGCTGGAAGAGACCGGAGGCGGCGGCGTAGGCGGAGTCCCTGGTCGCCCGGCCGAAGGCGATCAGCTCCTCGTCGACGGTCACCCCGAGGGCGGTCAGCGTGTCACGGAAGGCGGCGGTCCGCTGGCCGTGGCCGTGCCCGCCGAGATAGGCGACCCGCCGGTGGCCGAGCCCGATGAGGTACTCGACGGCGGTGCGCACCCCGGAACGTTCGTCGGCGAGGACGGCGGGCACGTCGTCCACCCCGGCGACCCGGCGGCCGGCGAACACCACCGTGAGCCCCGCCCGGGTCGCCGGACGCCATGGCTCGGCCTCGCCCGAGGGCACGGCCACCACCCGCTCGACCCCCTGCTCCAGGAGCATGCCGATCAGCTCGGACTCGTCCTCGGGGTCGTCGCCGGTGGCTCCCACGATCACCGGCTCGCCGGCCGCCCTGGCGCAGGCGAGCACGCCGTCGGCCACCCGCCCGTAGAAGGAGTCGGTGACGTCGGGGATCAGCAGCCCGATGCCGCCGGTACTGCGCCGGCGCAGGTTCCGGCCGAGGGCGCTGGGCCGGTAGTCGAGCTGGGCGGCGGCGGCGAGCACGCGTTCCCTGGTCTGCGGGCTGGCCGAGCCGCCCGACAGCACGCGCGACACGGTCGCCACCCCGACGCCGGCCGCCTCGGCCACGTCCTTGATCGTTGTACGCGTCCTCATGGAAACGATTCCATCATGTTTTCCATCGGAGTTCCAGCGGCCTCGAAGTCGTAGACGCTGGTGACCTACAGGGTCTTGACACCGATGCCGCTATCCGCTGAAATTCATGAAAACGTATCCACATCTGTAGTGATCCATGAAGAAGCGGGCGGTGACCCGCGGGGCGCGAAGGACTGTCATGGCATCGATCATTCTGAGAGACGTAGACAAGATCTACGCCGGTGGCGTCAAGGCCGTGGACGGCCTCAACCTTGAGATCAAGGATGGGGAGTTCATGGTGCTGGTCGGCCCGTCCGGTTGCGGCAAGTCGACCGCGCTGCGGATGGTCGCCGGCCTGGAGGACATCAGCGGCGGTGAGATCACCATCGGCGATAAGGTCGTCAACCACCTGCCGCCGAAGGACCGGGACATCGCCATGGTGTTCCAGAACTACGCGCTCTACCCGCACATGACGGTCGAGGAGAACCTCGCCTTCGGCCTCAAGCTCCGCAAGATGCCCAAGCCGGACATCCAGAAGCGGGTCAACGAGGCGGCCAAGATGCTCGGCCTCGAGCAGTACCTCAAGCGCAAGCCGGCCGCGCTGTCCGGTGGTCAGCGCCAGCGTGTCGCGATGGGCCGCGCGATCGTCCGTGAGCCGCAGGCGTTCCTGATGGACGAGCCGCTGTCCAACCTGGACGCCAAGCTGCGTGTCTCGATGCGCGCCTCGCTGAACCAGATGCACGAGCGCCTGGGCGTCACCACCGTCTACGTCACGCACGACCAGGTCGAGGCCATGACGCTGGGCAACCGCGTCTGCGTGCTCCGCGACGGCCTGCTCCAGCAGGTCGACACGCCGCAGCACCTCTTCGACAGCCCGGTCAACCTGTTCGTGGCCGGCTTCATGGGCTCCCCGTCGATGAACTTCGTGACAGCCGAGCTGGTCCGCGCCGACGGCGGCGCGCAGATCGCCTTCGCCGGTCACCAGCTGCCCGTGCCGGACTCGACCTTCGCCGCCAAGCCCGGCCTCGACGGCTACATCGGCAAGAAGGTCATCCTCGGCATCCGCCCCTCGGACTTCGAGGACTCCCGAGCCGCGGCCGACGGCAACGGCGCCGGCTGGACCCGCCTCCCCGTCCGCGCGGAGGTGACCGAGGAGCTCGGCTCCGAGATCAACGTGCTCTTCCTGATCGACGCCCCGCCGGTCGAGCACAAGGACACCGTGGCCGCCCAGGACAACGACGAGGACGAGGCGGCCCTGCCGCTGTCCGGCGACAAGTCGCTGTGGACCGCCCGGGTCAACGCCCGCAGCCACGTCCGCTCCGGTCAGAACGTCGAGCTCGTCGTGGACACCCACAACCTGCACTTCTTCGACCCCTCCTCGGGTCTCGCCATCGGCCACCCGGCCAACGTCGGCCGCTGACCTCCGGCCTTCGAGAGGCCCTCGCCGTGCCCCGCACGGCGAGGGCCTCTCGCATGCGGGGATCGCCCGCGAGGGATCGCCCGGGGGATCGCCCGGGGGGATCGCCTGCACTTTTTTTGCGGCAAGTTGGGCAAGTCGATCAGCGACTACCGGGGCTGTCCGCGTTCGCGGTCAATACAGTCTTCGAGCGTGGCAGAGAAGATTGTCGTGATCGGCCAGGGCCATGTCGGGTTGCCCCTGGCGATGCGCGCCGTCGAGGCGGGCTACGAGGTCGTGGGCGTGGACGCCGACGAGCAGCACGTCAAACGCCTGCTCGACGGCGGATCGTTCGTGGAGGGAGTCCCGGACGCGCGGCTCGCCGCCGCCCTTGAGGGCGACCGGTACCGGGCGACGACCGACGTCGCCGTGGCGGACGGGTTCGACGTGTGCGTCATAGCGGTGCCCACCCCGCTGCGCTCCGGCGCGCGGGACCTGAGCGGCGTCTCGGAGGCGGCCCGCGCGATCGCCCCGCTGCTCGGGCAGGGCGCCACCGTGATCCTCGAATCCACCGTCCACCCCGGCACCACCGACGACGTGCTGCGCGGCCTGCTGGAGGAGCCGGGGCTGCGCGCGGGGGAGGACTTCCACCTCGGCTACAGCCCCGAGCGCAGCGGCTGGGGCGACGGGCGCTGGCCGCAGGACGCGACGCCCAGGATCGTCGCCGGTCTGGACGAGGCGTCGCTGGACCGGATCGGCCGGTTCTACGTCTCCCTCACCGAACGGGTCGTGCCCGTCTCCGGCATCCGGGTGGCCGAGCTGGCCGGGCTGCTGGAGGACACCTTCCGGCACGTCAACATGGCGCTGGTCAACGAGCTGGCGGTCCTGGCCGCCGAGCAGGGCGTCGACGTGTGGGAGGCGATCGAGGCGGCCTGCGCCGGGCCGTTCGGCCGGATCGGGTTCCGGCCCGGCCCCGGTACCGGCGGGCACCCGGGCGGCGCCGAGATCACCTGGCCGGTCAAGAACACGGTGGGACGCGGTTCACGTCTCATCGAACTGGCCGACGCGATCAACACGTACATGCCCGAGCACGTCGTCGGGCGGATCACCCGCGGCCTGAACCACCGCCGGCTGCCGCTGCGCGGGAGCAGGGTGCTGCTCCTCGGCCTGTCCCGGGCCGCGAACAGCGGCGACCTGCGCGACTCCGGCGCGCTCGCGGTGGCCGACTCCCTGCACGGCCTCGGCGCGCACGTGCGCGCGGCCGACCCGTACGCGGACCCGGACCGGGTCCCCGGGCACATCGAGCTGGTACGGCTGACGCCCGAGGAACTCGCCGAGGCGGACGCGGTGGCCGTGCTGACCGACCACGACTGCTTCGACTACGAGATGGCCGGGCAGGCGGGCAGGTACGTCTTCGACGCCCGCGACCGGTGCTCGGGCCCGAACGTCGAACGCCTCTGACCGGCGCCCTCAGCGGAAGCGGCGGGCGGTCCTGGTGAAGATCGGGCCGGTCACCGCGCGCGGGATGAGCCGGCCCGCGGCGACGATCGCCTTGTAGCGCAGCGAGGGCACGCTGACCGGCTTGCCCAGGGCGAGGTCCCGCATGGCGTCGCGGACCACCCGGTCGGCGTCGAGCCACAGGAAGCCCGGGATGGCCGTCGTGTCCATCCCGGCCCGCTGGTGGAACTCCGTGCGCACGAAACCCGGGCACAGGGCCATCACCCGGACACCCGTCCCGGCGAGCTCCTGCGCCACCGACTCGCTGAAGTTCACCGACCACGCCTTGCTCGCGCTGTAGGTGCCCCTGGTGAAGAAGGCGGAGATCGACGACACGTTGACCACCGCGCCGCGACCGCGGGTGCGCATGCCGGGCACCGCGGCCAGGGTCACCCGCAGCACGGCCTCGCAGTGCACCCTGAGCATCCGCACCTCGTCGGCGGCGGGCACCTTGGTGAAGTGGTCGCCGTGGCCGAAGCCGGCGTTGTTCACCACCAGATCGACGCCCTCGGCCGCGCGCTTCTCCACCGCGGCGATCCCCTCGTCGGTGGACAGGTCGGCGGGGAGCGTCTCCACGGCCACGCCGTACCGGAGTCTGAGCCGGGCGGCGGTCTGGGCGAGCCGCTCCTCGTCGCGGGCCGCGAGGACGAGGGAGAAGCCGTCGCCGGCCAGGCGGCGGGCGAAGGCGGCGCCGATGCCGGCGGTCGGACCCGTGATCAGTGCGGTGGGCATGCATGCAGGGTAACGGGACGCGCGCGCCGCGCGCGCCCGGCGGGTCCGCCGCGTCGCCGGTCAGTCGCCCAGCGCGCGTCCGATCAGCTCCTCCACCTGGGTGTTCAGCCGGGCCCCGCGGGCCCAGCCGGCGTAATGGGTGAGGAAGATGACGATCTCGCGCAGCTCCTGCGGGGTCAGCTCGCCGGTGCGCAGCGCGGCGTCCAGTTGCAGGCTGACGGCGTCGTCCAGGCCCTGGCCGACCAGCAGCCCGAGCAGGAGGAATCGGCGTTCGCGGACGGAGAGCACGTCTCGCCCCCACACGTCCGCGAACAGGTGCTCGACGGTCATCGCGAAGAAGTCGCCGGGATCGTCGCCGATCTCGTCCCAGCCGTGAACCGACTTCATGATCTCCAATCCGCGGGCGTGCCGATCCGGGGTCGTGCCGTCTCCGCCTTGGTTCATCGAAATCTCCTGAAGCGTGCGGACCCCCGCGGTCGGACGGGGGCGGAAACGCCTCACGGTGCCGAACGCACGCGTGCGGCGCTGCTGATCGTGCGGAACGTGCCCTCCCCATTTTCGCCACTTCGCGCACTGATAGCGGATTTCTCGCACTGGTTGTCCAGACATGTACCAGGACTTCGCGCCCAGCCCCGTCGCGCGTTACACCGGGGATCTCCGGCCCCCACCGTACCGGCCCTGTGCCCGCAGCTCAGGTGCCACTCCGGCCCCTCCGGCATCAGGAAACGCCTTCACAACGGCAGGCGGCAAGAGTGAGGGGGATTGGGTCTTTGCAGGTCTGCTCGGGAGGTTGACTCTCGGTTCAGGCGCGTGTGACGACACCCCCCGAGCGCGCCTGAAACGGAGGAGTCAGTGATACGCCGACTGATCACCGGGCTGACGGTGCTCGCCCTGTTATGCCTGTCCGGCGTGACGGGCGCGGGCGCCTCGGCCGAGCCGCCGCCCAACAGGCAGTACCGGGTCCAGGGGCCGAGCACGGCCGAGCAGCGTAGCGCGGTGGCGCGGACCGGCGCGGCGATCGACGAGGTGGCGGGGAACTCCGTCGTGGTGACCGCGACCGAGGGCGAGGTGGCGGAGATCGAGAAGCTCGGCCACCGGGTCACCCCGCTGCTGAAGCCGTCCACGCCGGCCCTGCCCCAGCCGCAGGACTTCCCGCCGGCCGACTCGGGCTTCCACAACTACGCCGAGCTGACCGCCGTGGTGAACCAGGTCGTGGCCGACCATCCGGCCATCGCCCGCAAGATCAGCTACGGCACCTCGTACGAGGGCCGCGACCTCATGGCGATCAAGATCAGCGACAACGTGGGCACCGACGAGAACGAGCCCGAGGTGCTGTTCACCCACCACCAGCACGCCAGGGAGCATCTGACCGTCGAGATGGCGATCTACCTGCTCAACCTGCTCACCGACGGCTACGGCTCCGACAGCCGCATCTCGGGCCTGGTGAACTCCCGGGAGATCTGGATCATGCCGGACCTCAACCCGGACGGCGGCGAGTACGACATCGCCACCGGCTCCTACCGTTCCTGGCGGAAGAACCGGCAGCCGAACCCGGGATCCACCTCCGTCGGCACCGACATGAACCGCAACTGGAACTACAACTGGGGCTGCTGCGGCGGCTCCTCCGGCTCGACGTCCAGCGAGACCTACCGCGGCACGGCCGCCGAGTCCGCGACCGAGGTGCGGGCCGTGGCGGACTTCGTCCGCTCCCGGGTGGTCGGCGGCGTCCAGCAGATCAAGGCGCACATCGACTGGCACACCTACGGCGAGCTGATCCTGTGGCCCTACGGCTACACCACCAACGACACCGGACCCGGCCTCACCCAGGACGACCGCGACGCGCACGCGGCCCTGGGCCAGAACATGGCGTCCACGAACGGCTACACCGCCCAGCAGGCCAGCGATCTCTACATCACCGACGGCAGCATCGACGACTGGCTGTGGGGCGTCCACAAGATCTTCAGCTACACGTTCGAGATGTACCCGGTGGGCTCGCCCGGTTTCTACCCGCCCGACGAGCAGATCGGCCCGCAGACCAGCCGCAACCGGGAGGCCGTGCTGCGCTTCCTGGAGTACGCCGACTGCGTCTACCGGATCATCGGCAAGGACGTGCAGTACTGCGGCGCCACCCCGCCGGTGACGGTCTACTCCGACACCTTCGAGAGCGCGACCGGCTGGACCGTGAACCCGGCAGGCACCGACACCGCGACCGTCGGCCAGTGGGAGCGCGGCGACCCCGCGGCGACGAGCTCCAGCGGCGCCAAGCAGCTCGGCACCACGGTCAGCGGCGTCAACGACCTGGTCACCGGGCGGCTGGCCGGGGCCGCGGCGGGCGACTACGACCTGGACGGCGGCCTGACCTCCGTCCAGTCACCGCCGATCACGCTGCCGGCCTCGGGCACGCTGTCGCTGGCGTTCTCCTGGTATCTGGGCCACGGTTCCAACTCCTCCAGCGCCGACTTCCTGCGGGCGCGGGTGGTCGGCGCCACCGGCTCGACGGTGTTCCAGCAGCTCGGCGCGGCGTCCGACCGTGACGCGGCGTGGAGCACGGCCACCGCGAACATCTCCTCCTTCGCCGGTCAGACGGTCCGGCTGGTGTTCGAGGCCAACGACTCGTCCGCCGCCAGCCTCGTCGAGGCCGGCGTCGACGACGTCCGGATCACCCGCACTCCCTGAGCCGCCCGTCCGGGCGCCGGCGGGTTCCCGCCGGCGCCCGGCCCCGCGGGCTCAGCGCCCGCCGAGGTTCTTGTCCAGCCCGGCCTTGCGCAGCGCCTCGGCCAGCGCGCCCCCTGCGGGCTCGGGACGGCCCTGCCGCTGCCGGTTCCCGCCGCCCCCGCCGCCGTTGCCCTTGCCGCGTCCGCCGCCGCCGCCCCGCCGGTCGCCGCCCCGGTCGCCGCCCCGGTCGCCGCCCCTGTCGCCGCCCCTGTCACCGCCGCGGTCGCCGGCGCCGTCCTGGGAGTCGCGTCGTCCGCCGGTCCTGGCCGTCTCGTCGTCCAGCCGCAGGGTCAGCGAGATGCGCTTGCGCGGGATGTCCACCTCCAGCACCTTGACCCGGACGATGTCGCCGGGCTTCACCACGTCGCGCGGGTCCTTGACGAAGTTCCGCGACATGGCCGAGACGTGCACCAGGCCGTCCTGGTGGACGCCCACGTCGACGAACGCCCCGAAGGCCGCCACGTTGGTGACCACACCCTCCAGGACCATGCCCGGGGTGAGGTCGGAGATCTTCTCGACGCCGTCGGCGAAGGCGGCGGTCTTGAACGCGGGCCGCGGGTCGCGTCCCGGCTTCTCCAGCTCCTTGATGATGTCGGTGACGGTCGGCAGGCCGAAGGTGTCGTCGACGAACTCCTCGGGCCGCAGGGTCCGCAGCATCTGGTCGTTGCCGATCAGCGTCTTCACGTCGCCGCCGGTCCGGGCGAGCATCCGCCGTACCACTGGGTACGCCTCGGGGTGCACGCTGGAGGCGTCGAGCGGGTCGTCGCCGCCGGGGATGCGCAGGAAGCCCGCGCACTGCTCGAACGCCTTCGGGCCGAGCCGGGCCACGTCCTTGAGCGCCTTGCGGGAGCGGAACGGCCCGTTGGCGTCGCGGTGCAGCACGATGTTCTCGGCCAGGCCGGAGCCGATCCCCGACACCCGGGTGAGCAGCGGGGCCGAGGCGGTGTTCACGTCCACGCCGACGGCGTTGACGCAGTCCTCCACCACCGCGTCCAGCGAGCGCGACAGCTTCGTCTCGGCCAGGTCGTGCTGGTACTGCCCGACCCCGATGGACTTGGGGTCGATCTTGACCAGCTCGGCCAGCGGGTCCTGGAGCCGGCGGGCGATGGACACCGCGCCGCGCAGCGACACGTCCAGGCCGGGCAGCTCCTGGCTGGCGAAGGCCGAGGCGGAGTAGACGGAGGCGCCCGCCTCGGACACCACGATCTTGGTGAGCTTCAGCTCGGGATGCCGCTTGATCAGGTCGGCGGCGAGCTTGTCGGTCTCCCGGGACGCCGTGCCGTTGCCGATCGCGACCAGTTCGACGCCGTGCGCGGCGCACAGCCGGGCGAGCACCGCGATCGACTCGTCCCAGCGCTGCTGCGGGACGTGCGGGTAGATCGTGGCCGTCTCGACGACCTTGCCGGTGGCGTCGACCACGGCGACCTTCACGCCGGTGCGGAAGCCCGGGTCCAGGCCGAGCGTCGCGCGGGTGCCGGCGGGCGCGGCGAGCAGCAGGTCGCGCAGGTTGGCGGCGAACACCCGCACCGCCTCCTCCTCCGCCGCCTGCCACAGCCGCATCCGCACGTCGATGCCCAGGTGCACGAACACCCGCGTCCGCCACGCCCAGCGCACCGTGTCCAGCAGCCACCGGTCGGCCGGCCTGCCCCGGTCGGCGATCGAGAAGTGGTGGGCGATGCGCTGCTCGTAGTCGCCCTCGCCGTCCTCGTCCGGCTCCAGGGTGAGGGCCAGCACCTCCTCCTTCTCGCCGCGGAACATCGCGAGCACCCGGTGCGAGGGCAGCTTCGTGAACGGCTCCGCGAAGGAGAAGTAGTCGGAGAACTTCGCGCCCTCCTCCTCCTTGCCCTCGCGCACCGCGGACACGAGCCGCCCGCGCGACCAGACCCGCTCGCGCAGAGAGCCGATGAGGTCGGCGTCCTCGGCGAACCGCTCGACGAGGATCGCCCGCGCGCCTTCCAGGGCGGCCGCCTCGTCGGGCACGCCCTCGCCGACGAAGGACGCCGCCGTCCGGGCCGGGTCGAGCGCCGGGTCGCCGAGCAGCTTGTCGGCCAGCGGCTCCAGCCCGGCCTCCCTGGCGATCTGCGCCTTGGTGCGCCGCTTCGGCTTGAAGGGGAGGTAGATGTCCTCCAGCCTGGCCTTGGAGTCGGCCGCCATGATCTGCGCTTCGAGGGCCTCGTCGAGTTTGCCCTGGGAGCGGATCGACTCCAGGATGGCCGCGCGCCGCTCCTCCATCTCGCGCAGATAGCGCAGCCGCTCTTCCAGCGTGCGCAGCTGCGCGTCGTCGAGGGTCCCGGTCGCCTCCTTCCGGTAGCGCGCGATGAACGGCACCGTCGCACCGCCGTCGAGCAGGTCCACGGCCGCCTGTACCTGCCGCTCGCGAACGCCGAGCTCCTCGGCGATGCGCTGATGAATCGAGGTCGTCACGATCCTCATCCCGCCTTCCCCCTGGGTTACGGGGACTGATTGTGCCGCTCCATGCGCGTCTTGTCGCCTCGCCGCCGTCCGGCGGCGAGGCGACGGCACCCGGTCACAGGCGGAAGCCGAGGTCCGGGGTGATGTCGGCGACGTCCATCTGGGCCTTCTGCAGCCGGCCGCTGTAGTCCCAGTTCATCGCCTGCCAGCGGGTGAACTGGTCCAGCACCCACATGCCGGACTGGCGGCTGCCGTTGCCGGACTTGCCGTTGCCGCCGAACGGCAGGTGGGCCTCGGCGCCGGAGGTGGAGTTGTTGACGCTCACCATGCCCGCGCCGATGCCCGCCCGGAAGCGGAAGGCGGCCTTGGGGTCGGTGGTGTAGATCGAGGAGGACAGCCCGTAACCGGGCAGGTTGGCCAGCTCGATCGCCTCGTCCAGCGACCCGTAGGAGGTGACGCCCACGATCGGGCCGAACGTCTCCTCCAGGAAGAGCCGGTCGCCGCGGCGCACGCCGTCCACGATGACCGGGTGGTAGTAGAGGCCCTCGTCGCCGGTGAAGCCGCCGCGCGGGTTGCCGGGGGTGATCCTGCCGGTCGGCCCGGACACCACCGTGTGGTGCGGCTCGATCCAGGTGAGGTACTCCTCGTAGCGCTCGGCGAACTTGTGGTCGAGCAGCGGGCCGAGCACCACGTCGCCGGCCGGGTCGCCGAGCGCCGCGTCCGCGACCGCCCGCGCGTAGCGGCGGACGAACTCGTCGTGCACCGACTCGTGCGCGATCACCGTGCCCAGCGACGTGCAGCGCTGTCCCGCCGTGCCGAACCCGGCGAACAGCGCGCCCTCGACCGCGAGGTCCAGGTCGGCGTCCTCGGTGACCACCATCGGGTTCTTGCCGCCGAGCTCCAGGCACGGCGACTGGAGGTGCCGCCCGCACAGCTCGCCGATCGACCGGCCGACGGCGCTCGACCCGGTGAACCCGACCTTGTGCACCGTGCCCTCCTCCAGCGCGGCGGACAGGCCGTCGAAGGTGTCCCGCCCGTCGGCGAAGACGATGTTGAGCACGCCGTCGGGCAGCCCGGCGGCGGCGAACAGCCGGTATAGGGCGTGCGCCGACGCCGCGGCGTACTCGGCCGGCTTCCACACCACCGCGTTGCCGCAGAGCAGCGCGGGCACCAGGTACCACGACGGCACCGCGACCGGGAAGTTGCCCGCCGTGATCACCGCCGCGACGCCCACCGGCACCCGGAAGGTGAACAGGCTCTTGTCCGGCATCTCGGACGGGACCGTCTGCCCGTACAGCCGCCTGCCCTCCCCGAGGAAGAAGTCGCAGGTGTCGACGATCTCGCGGACCTCGCCCAGCGCCTCCGCGTACGGCTTGCCGATCTCCCTGGTGACCAGCGCGGCGAGGGTCTCGGCGTTCTCCTCGACCAGGCGGCCGATCGAGGCGATCACCCGTCCGCGCACCGGCGCCGGCACCGCCGCCCACTCCCGCTGCGCGTCCCTGGCCGTACGGCACGCGGTGGCGAAGGTCTCGGCGTCGGCCAGCCCCACCCGGGCGACCACCTCGCCGGTGCTGGCGGGGTTGATCGAGTCGTACGGCCGCGCGGAGGCGGCGTCCTTGCCGCCGATGACGGAGACGATCTGTCGGGTCACCGTTGACCTCCTTGTAGTGGGTTGTCCGTCCGCATTGTCCCTCCCGCCTCCTCGCCGCGGCCAAACGCGGCGAGGTTGCGCGGGCGGCTCTCCACGGGTCTGCTCACGGGTCTCAGCGGGCCTGGAAGTCGGCGAAGTCGAAGCCGGGGGACACGACGCAGCTCACCAGCGCCTCGCGCGGACCGGCCGGCCGGGCGGCCTGCCAGGTGCCGGCCGGGACCAGCGCCTGGGGCACCTCGCCGCGCTCGACGTCCGGGCCGAGGACCACGGTCTCGTACTCGCCGTCGGGGTCGCCGATCAGCAGCGTCAGCGGCCCGCCCCGGTGCCAGAACCACAGCTCGTCCGAGCGGACCACGTGCCAGACCGACTCCTCGCCCGGCATGAGGAGGAAGTGGATCGCGGTCGCCGAGGACCGCGGGCCGCCGTACCCGGGCGGCTCGAAGGTCACCCCGCTCCGCCACGTCTCGCGGAACCAGCCGCCCTCGGGATGCGGCAGCAGGTCGAGCGCCTCGGCCACGGCCGGCCGCTCCGCCACCGAGACGAACGTCCCGCGCACGTCGCGGCGCAGGAACCGCACCCGCTCGCCGTCCACCGCCACCACGGGCCCGCCGTCGCCGAACCTCTCGCCCGCGACCCGCAACGCCTCATCGTCATCGGCGACGCTCACCGGCGTCCCGTCGGGATAGATCTTGACCAGCACTGTTCCGATGCTAGTACCTCGATCCCCGGTCAGGGGTGGTGCTTCGGGGGGTCGGTCCGGATATGTGGCCTGATGGGCGGTGGTGGCGGCAAGATCGTTTGGGCTGGGCGTTTTTGTCGGAGGCCGTCGGTAGTGTCGCCGCGTGATCGAACGGTGGAGCCGGGACCAGGTGCTGGCGCTCGCGCCCGACGCCGCCTCGGGCAAGGCGGCCCAGGGGGTCGCCGGGCCGGGGAGGTGGCCGGAGGCGGGGGCGTCCGGCGGCGTGGTGTGGGGCGCGTGCAAGGGCAGCGGCGCGACCCCCTACCAGGCGTGCGCCGACCTGTCCGCCCCCGCCTACCGGTGCGGCTGCCCGAGCCGCAAGTTCCCCTGCAAACACGTCCTCGGCCTGCTCCTGCTGTGGTCGGCCGGGGGCGTCCGGGCCGCGGCGCCGCCCGGATGGGTCGAGGAGTGGCTGGCCGCCCGCCGCGACCGCGCCGCCGCCCGCCGGGCGGGCACGCCCGCCGGCTCGTCGTCCGGCTCGGCGGCCGGCCCTGCGGCCGGTCCTGCGGCGGAGGGCGGCGAGCCCGGTGCGGAGCCCGGCGGGGCCGCGGGACAGGACGACGGGCCGCCCCGAGGAGAGACCGGGCGGGAGGCGCAGCGGAGCGGGGAGGCGGCGCGGCGGGCCGCGCAGCGGGAGCGGCGGGTGTCCGCCGGGCTGTCGGAGCTGGAGCGATGGCTCGCCGACCAGATCAGGCAGGGCATCGCGGCCACCCGCACCACCGGCTTCGACCAGTGGGACGGCCTGGCCAAGCGGCTGATCGACGCCCAGGCCCCCGGCGTCGCCGGCAGGGTCTCCCGGCTGGCCTCGCTGCTGCCGCAGGAGGAGTGGCCGAGCCGGGTGCTTGAGCAGTACGCGCTGCTGCACCTGCTGGCCGTGGGGCACCGGCGCGCGCCGTCCGGGCACATGGGCGCGACGATCAGGTCGCGGATCGGCTTCCCCGTCACCCGCGAGGAGGTGCTCGCGGGCGAGCGGGTCCAGGACGAGTGGCACGTGCTCGGCGCCCGCGACGACATGCAGGACCGGCTGGTCAGCCGCCGCGTCTGGCTGCGCGGAGCGGCGACCGGCAGGGCCGCCCTGGTGCTGTCCTTCGCCCCGCCGGGCCAGCCCCTGGACGCCTCGCTGGTCACCGGCACCGCCGTGCGCGCCGACCTGGCCTTCTACCCCGGCGCGTGCCCGCTGCGCGCCCTCGTCGCCGGCCGCCACGGCCTGCGCGCCGGTCTCCCGCCGCCCGCCGCCACCCTCGACGCCGCCCTGTCCGAGGTCGCCGCCGCCCTGGCCGGCGACCCGTGGCTGGACTCCTGGCCGGTGGTGCTGGGCGGTGTCGTGCCGGTCAGGGGCGACGGCTGGCTGCTCGGCTGCCCCGCCGCCGGCCCGGAAGGCCCGGCCGAGGTGGCGGGGTGGGGGATCGACCCGGCGATCGGGGCGCCGTGGCGGCTGGTGTCCGCCTCCGGCGGCAGGCCGCTGACGGTGGCCGCCGAGTGGACCCCCAAGGGGCTGGTGCCGCTCACCGCCTGGGGTGAGGACGGCGAGGTGATCGTGCTGTGAGCGGGACGACGGGGGAGGGCGCCGACGTGTGGCAGGACGCCGACGTGTGGCAGGACCTGGTCTCCACGGCCCTGGTGGGCACGGAGCGCCGCGCCGTGCCGGAGTCGCCGCACGGACGGGCGCGGGCCGATCCGGCGCGGGAGCTGCTGGAGCGGGCGGCGGTGCAGGTCGTGCGGGTGCGCGCGGGGCAGCGGCTCAGCAGGGGCGAGCCGCTCCCCGCGGCGCCCGCCGAGGAGCGGCCGGTGGTGTCGCCCGCGGCGGCGGCGCGGCTGACCCGCATCCTCGGCGGGGAGCTGCCCCGGCTGCTGCCCGAGTGGCTCGCGCTCGCCGCCGCGCGCGGCCTGCGGCTGCCCGCGCACCTGCTGCCCGAGCTGCTCGACCACGGGGCGAAGGACCGGTCGATCCGCTCGCACGCGGGCGTGCTGGCCGGGCAGCGCGGACGCTGGCTGGCCGCGCTGGGCCACCCCGGGTGGGCCTACCTGCTCGAAGAGCCCACCGGAGGCGGCGACACGTGGCAGCTCGGCACCGCGGGGGACCGGCGGGCGCTGCTGGCCGCGCTGCGCGCGAGCGACCCGGACGGCGCGCGGGAGTTGCTGGCAGGCACCTGGGAGGAGGAGACGCCCGAGGACCGCGCGGCCTTCCTGGAGACGTTCGGCGACGGCCTGGCCGCGCGGGACGAGCCGTTCCTCGAGGCGGCCCTGGACGACCGGCGGCGCGAGGTGCGCCAGTGCGCCGCCGACCTGCTGACCAGGCTGCCCGGCTCCCGGCTCGCCGGCCGGATGCGCGAGCGCGGCCGCCGCGTCCTCCGTCCCGAGCCCCCGCGAGGCGCCACGGAGGCGGACGGCAGGGGGCCGGGGCGCATCCTGGTGGCGCCGCCGGAGGCGTGTGACGGGGCCATGCAGCGGGACGGCGTGCGGGGGAACGCGCCGCGGGGCACCGGCGAGAAGAGCTGGTGGCTGCAGCAGGTCGTGGCGCGGACGCCGTTGTCGCTGTGGAGCGAGGTGTTCGGCGCCGACGCGGGCGAGGTGGTCGGCATGGAGATCGTCGACTGGGCGCGCGAGGTCAGGGCGGGCTGGGTCAGGGCCGCCGTGCTGCAACGCGACCCCGGCTGGGCGCGTGCGCTGTTCGCCGTGGAACCGGTGGCCGAGCTCCTGGCCGCCCTGCCGCCCGCCGAGCAGGAGGCGACGGCGGCCGGCTTCGTCCGGCGTCACCAGGTGGACAGCCAGCTCATCATGGTGCTCGGCGGCGTGGCGGCCCCGTGGGGCCGCAACCTGACCCTGGCCGTGCTGACCAAGATCCTCGACGTCGCCCGGTCCCAGCCGTGGAACATCGCCGAGCTGAGCCGCATGGTCGGCGAGCGGGCCGATCCCGCGCTGCACGACCTGGCCGAGCGCCTGTCGCCCGAGCCTTACGTCCAGTCGGTCGCCGCCGTCCTGCGATTCCGCAACGACATGATGAAGGAGCTCTCGTGACCAGCGTTCTGCGACCTCACGCGGAAGACCAGTACGCGGAGGAGCTGGCGATCCTCGCCAAGGCCGACGACCGGCCGAGGCCCCCCGGCTGGCGGCTGTCCCCGTGGGCGGTCACCGAGTACGTCATGGGCGACGGCGACCAGGTCACCCCGAAGTACATCGGGCCGCGCAGGATCGTCGAGGTGGCGGTGGCCACCCTCGCCACCGACCGCGCCCTGCTGCTCCTCGGCGTGCCGGGCACGGCGAAGACCTGGCTGTCGGAGCACCTCGCGGCGGCGGTGAGCGGCGACTCGACGCTGCTCGTGCAGGGCACCGCGGGCACCGCCGAGGAGGCGATCCGGTACGGCTGGAACTACGCGCGGCTGCTCGCCGAGGGGCCCTCCCGCGCGGCGCTCACGCCGAGCCCGGTGATGCGCGCGATGGCCGAGGGCCGCGTCGCCCGGGTCGAGGAGCTGACCCGCATGCCCTCCGACGTGCAGGACGCGCTGATCACCGTGCTGTCGGAGAAGACGCTGCCGATCCCGGAGCTGAACGACGAGGTCCAGGCGCAGCGCGGCTTCAACGTCATCGCCACCGCCAACGACCGGGACCGCGGCGTCAACGAGCTGTCCAGCGCCCTGCGCCGGCGGTTCAACACGGTGGTGCTCCCGGTGCCGGCCAGCGCCGAGGAGGAGGTCGACATCGTGTCCCGGCGGGTGGGGCAGCTCGGCCGGGCGCTCGACCTGCCCGACGCCGTGACCGGCCTGGAGGAGATCAGGCGGGTGGTCACGGTCTTCCGCGAGCTGCGCTCCGGTGTCACCGAGGACGGGCGCACCAAGGTCAAGTCACCCAGCGGCACGCTGTCCACCGCCGAGGCGATCTCCGTCCTGACCGGCGGCATCGCGCTCGCCGCCCACTTCGGCGACGGCGTGCTGCGTCCCGCCGACGTCGCGGCCGGCATCCAGGGCGCGGTGATCCAGGATCCGCTGTCGGACCGGGTCATCTGGCGGGAGTACCTCGAAACCGTCGTCCGCGAGCGTGACGGCTGGCGTGACTTCTACCGGGCCTGCCGCGATGCCGACTGAGACCCCCGCCGTCACGGTGCTGGGGGTGCGGCACCACGGGCCGGGTTCGGCGCGGGCGGTGCGTGAGGAGCTGGCGCGGCTGCGGCCCGACGTCGTGCTCGTCGAGGGTCCGCCGGAGGCCGACGGGCTGGTCGCGCTCGCCGGGGACGCCGGCATGGAGCCGCCGGTCGCCCTGCTGGCGCATGTGCCGGGTGAGCCGTCGAGGTCGGCGTTCTGGCCGTTCGCGGAGTTCTCCCCGGAGTGGCAGGCGATCCGTCACGCGGTGGCCGAGGGGGTGCCGGTGCGCTTCTGCGACCTGCCCGCCGCTCTCACCCTCGCCGAGGAGCCACCACGGGACGGGGCACGAGGGGAAGGGGCGCCCGGGGACGGGGCACGGGGGGACGGGGCGCAGGAGGAAGGGAAGCGAGGGGGTGAGGGGCGGGGGGATGAGCCGCCCGCCGATCCGGTGGGGGTGCTCGCCGGGGCCGCCGGATACGACGATCCCGAGCGCTGGTGGGAGGACGTCGTGGAGCACCGCAGGGGCGCCGCGCCGTTCGAGGCGGTCGGGGAGGCGATGGCCGCGATCCGCGAGGGGTACGTGCCCGGCGAGCGTGAGGCGCGCCGCGAGGCTTACATGCGCAGGACGCTGCGCCGCGCGATCAAGGACGGGTTCGAGCGGATCGCGGTGGTCTGCGGCGCCTGGCACGCGCCCGCGCTCACCCGGCTGCCGCCGGCCGCCGCCGACGACCGCCTGTTGCGCGGCCTGCCCAAGGTCAAGGTGGAGACCACCTGGGTGCCGTGGACGTACGGCAGGCTGGCGGCCCGGAGCGGATACGGGGCGGGCGTCGAGTCGCCCGGCTGGTACCACCACCTCTTCACCGCGCCCGACCGGCCGGTGGAGCGGTGGCTGGCACGGGCGGCGGGGGTGCTGCGCGAGGAGGGCCTGGCGGTCTCCCCGGCGCACGTGATCGAGGCCGTCCGGCTGGCCGGCGGGCTGGCCGTGCTGCGCGGCCGGCCGCTCGCCGGGCTCGGCGAGGTCACCGAGGCGGCCAGGGCCGTGCTGTGCGAGGGCGACGACCTGCCGGTGGCGCTCATCCAGCGGCGCATGGTCGTCGGCGAGCGCATCGGCCGGGTGCCCGAGGCGACCCCGATGGTCCCCCTCCAGCGCCACCTGCGCGACGAGCAGCGGCGGCTGCGGCTGAGACCCGAGGCGCTCGACCGCGACCTCGACCTCGACCTGCGCAAGCCGGTCGACCTCGACCGCAGCAGGCTGCTGCACCGGCTGCGCGTGCTCGGCGTCGGGTGGGGCGCGGCCAGGGAGGGCGCGGCCCAGGGCAAGGGCACCTTCCGCGAGTCGTGGCGGCTGGCCTGGCGGCCCGAGTTCGACATCACGCTGATCGAGGCGGGCGCGTGGGGGACCACGGTGCCCGCCGCCGCCACGGCCAGGGTCGCCGACCTCGCCGACCCGGCCAAGGGGGTCACCCTGGCCGAGCTGACCGCGCTGGTGGAGACCTGCCTGCTCGCCGACCTGCCGGACGCGCTGCCCCGCGTGCTCGGCGGGCTGTCGGAGCGGGCGGCGCTGGATCCCGACGTCACCCGGCTCATGGCGGCGCTGCCCGCGATGGCGCGGGCGCTGCGGTACGGCGACGTGCGCGGCACGCCCGCCGAAGGGCTCGGGGCGATCGTGTCGTCGATGCTGGCCAGGATCAGCGCCGGCCTCTCCCCGGCGCTGACCGGCCTGGACGACGACGCCACCCGCGAGATGCTCGGCCACGTGGACGGCGTGCACGCCGCCACCGCGCTGCTCCCCGGAGAGGCGCGGCGGGAGTGGCTCACGGTGCTCGGCGGGGTCGCCGGGCGGGAGGACCTGCACGGGCTGATCGAGGGCAGGCTGACCAGGATCCTGCTCGACGCGGGGACGTTCGACGCGGGCGAGGTGGCGACGCGGATGGCGCGGGCCACCTCGGCGGGGCACCCGCCGGCCCGGGTCGCCGCCTGGGTGGAGGGGTTCCTGGCGGGCGGCGGGCTGCTGCTGGTGCACGACGCCGCCCTGCTCGGGCTGGTCGACCGGTGGCTGGGCGGGCTGACGCCGGAGGCGTTCGTCGACGTGCTGCCGCTGCTCCGCCGTACGTTCGCCACGTTCGACGCGCCCGAGCGGCGGGCGATCGGGGCGCGGGTGCGGGCGTCGGGCGGGCCGCGGCAGGCGGGCGAGACCGTGCGGGTCGACGAGGAGCGGGCCGCCGCGGCGGTGCGCACCGTGCTGACGATCCTGGGGAGGACCGATGGATGAGACGGGGGCCGGGGACGAGCGGCTGCGCCGGTGGCGGCTCGTGCTGGGCGGCGACGCCGACGGCACCGGGCACGGGCTCGCGGGCCCCGACGCGCGGATGGACGCGGCGCTGGCCGCGCTGTACGGCGGCGCGCCCGGCCTCGGCGGCGAAGGCCAACAGGACGCGGCGCGGGCCCGGCGGGCCGGGCTCGGCGGGTCCGCGCCGCGGGTCGCCCGCTGGCTGGGCGACATCAGGTCCTACTTCCCCGGCACCGTCGTGCAGATCATGCAGAAGGACGCGATCGAGCGGCTCAACCTCACCCGCCTGCTGCTCGAACCCGAGATGCTGGAGGCGGTCGAGCCGGACGTGCACCTGGTCGGCACGCTGCTCTCGCTGAACAAGGTGATGCCCGAGCAGGCGCGCGAGACGGCCCGCGCCGTGGTCCGCAAGGTGGTGGCCGAGCTGGAGCGCAGGCTGGCCCAGCGCACCAGGGCGGCGGTCATCGGAGCCCTGGACCGTTCGGCCCGCACCAACCGGCCGCGCCGGGCCGCCGACATCGACTGGGACCGGACGATCAGGGCGAACCTCAAGAACTACCTGCCCGAGCGGAACACCGTGGTCCCCTCCCGCCTGGTCGGCTACGCCCGCCGCAGCCAGGCGGTGCGGCGGGAGGTCGTGCTCTGCGTGGACCAGAGCGGCTCGATGGCGGCATCCGTCGTCTACTCCGGCGTCTTCGGCGCGGTGCTCGCCTCGATCCGGGCGCTGAAGACGTCGCTGGTCGTCTTCGACACCGCGGTGGCCGACCTCACCGACCGGTTGCACGACCCGGTCGAGCTGCTCTTCGGCACCCAGCTCGGCGGCGGCACCGACATCAACCGGGCGATCGCCTACTGCCAGGGGCTGATCACCCGGCCGGCCGACTCCGTCCTCATCCTGATCAGCGACCTCTACGAGGGCGGCGTCCGGGAGGAGATGCTGCGCAGGGTCGCGGCGATGACCGCGGCGGGCGTCCAGGTCGTCGTGCTGCTCGCCCTGTCCGACGAGGGCGCCCCCTCCTACGACCATGAGAACGCGTCGGCCCTGGCCGCGATGGGCGTCCCGGCCTTCGCCTGCACGCCCGACGCGTTCCCGGACCTGATGGCCGCCGCGATCGAGCGCCGCGACCTCACCCACTGGGCGGAGACGGCCCGAAGCTGACCGGTCAGCCGTGGTCCGGTCAGGCGTGGGCGGGGCAGGGGGTGGGGGCGAGGGCGGCCTGGGAGTCGCAGGTTTAAGTGGTTGGCCAGTGCGCAATCTGGGAGGCATGCGAACATCACCCCCCGCCCGGGACGGCTTACCTGCGCTCGTCCCCGCCGACCTTCCCGAACCACTGCCGCTGCGCCGGGTCCTGGGCCCCGGCGTGATCGCCGCGGGCGTCGGGCTCGCCTCCGGCGAGTTCGTGCTGTGGCCCTACATCTCCGCCAACGTGGGACTGATCTTCCTGTGGGCGGCGGTCGTCGGCGTGCTCTTCCAGTTCGTGATCAACATGGAGATCGAGCGCTACACCCTGGTCACCGGCGAGACCGCGCTCACCGGGTTCAGCCGGCTCTGGCGGCACTGGGGGCTGGTCTTCATCGTCCTCGCCATGCTGGCCAACATGTGGCCCGGATGGGCGACCAGCTCGGCGACCGTCCTGACGTACGCGATCGGCTGGGGTGACCCGGTGCCGTTCGCCATCGGCGAGCTGGTGCTGATCGGCGTCATCCTGACCATGGCGCCGTTCGTCTACCGGTGGGTCGAGCGCATCGAGTTCGTCAAGGTCGGGGCCGTCCTGGTGCTGATCAGCGGCGGGCTGGTGATCGCGCTCACGTCGGACAACCGCGGCGGACTGGACCGGGCCTTCACCGAGCCGGGCATCCCGCTGGAGCTCGGCGCGGCGCTCATCCTCGGCGCGCTCGCCTTCGCGGGCGGCGGCGGGGCGCAGAACCTCGTGCAGAGCAACTGGATCAGGGACAAGGGCCTCGGCATGGGCGGCAGGATGGCGAAACTCGTCTCCCCGGTCACCGGCGAACCCACGGTCACCCCCTCGACCGGCTACGTCTTCACCCCCGACGAGGCGAACCTCTCCCGCTGGCGGGCCTGGTGGAAGGTCGCCAACATCGAACAGCTCGTGTCGTTCGTGCTGATCACGGTGGTCACCATCACCGTGACGTCCATGCTGGCCAACGCCACCCTGGGCGGCCAGGACGTGGAGAACAACGTCGGCTTCCTCCAGGCGGAGGGCCAGGCGCTGAACGAGGGCACCGGCTGGTTCGGCACCTTCTTCTGGATCATCGGCGCCTACTCGCTGTTCGCCGCCGCCCTCGGCATCCTCGACTACATGGGCCGCCTGGTCTCCGACGCGCTCAAGGTCACCTACCTGGCGCACAGCACCCGGTGGACCGAGTCCGCGCTCTACGTCGCCGTGGTCTGGCTGCTGATCGCCGTCGGCACGGTTGTGCTGCTCGCCGGCTTCGACCAGCCGCTGGTCCTGCTGGTGACCTCCGCGGTGGTCGGCGGGTTCATGATGTTCCTCTACTCCGGCCTGCTCGTGATCCTCAACCGGCGGAAGCTGCCCAGCGCGGTCGCCGTGCGCGGGTGGCGGCTGGTCGGGCTGGTGCTGATCTTCGTCTTCTTCGGCTTCTTCTCCGCCCTCACCCTCGCCGACCAGCTCGGCCGGCTCTAGGACCATCTGCCGAGGCCGGGTCGGCCCAACGGCCCATGACCCGGCCCGGCGGCGCCCCGTAAGGTCCGACCATGACTTTGACGGCTGTTGAAGCGCCTCCGCGGATCTTCGGGAGAAGCCTGCGGGCGCTGAGCGTGGGGCTGACCGCGTTTATCGCGCTGGTGGCGTTCGAGTACCTGGCGGTCGCCACCGCCATGCCGGTGGTGGGCCGGGAACTGGACGGGATGGCGCTGTACGGCCTGGCGTTCAGCGGGGCCGCGGCGGCAGGCCTGATCGCCGGCGTGCTCGGCGGCAGGTGGAGCGACACCCGCGGCCCGGTCGCCCCGCTGTGGACCGGGGTGGCCGCCTTCATCGGGGGCCTCGTCGTCACCGGGACGGCGTCGTCGATGGAGGTGTTCGTCGCGGGCCGGTTCGTCCAGGGCTTCGGCGGCGGCCTTTTCCAGGTGGCGCTCTATGTGCTGATCGCCCGGGTCTATCCGGCCGAGATGCATCCCCGGGTCTTCTCGCTGACCTCCGCGGCCTGGGTGGTGCCGTCCATGGTGGGACCGGCCATCACCGGCGCGGTCACCGTGAGCCTCGGCTGGCGCTGGGTGTTCCTCGCGGTGCCGGTGCTCGCCCTCCCCGCCGCGCTGCTCATGTGGCGCGGGCTGGCCGCCGCCGGGCGGGCCGCCCTGAACCGGCAGGACGGCGAGCAGGACGAGGACACGGTACGGACGCCGATCCGCGCCCGCCTCGGCTGGGCCGTCGTCGCCGCCATGGGCGCGGCGCTCATGCAGTACGGCGGCGGCCTGCGCGAGGAGGGGCTGCCGCTGCTCGCCGCCGGCATTGTCGTGCTGGCCGTGGCGCTGCCGCGGCTGCTGCCCAGGGGCACGCTGCGCGCCGCCCGCGGGCTGCCCGCCGTCATCGCCCTGCGCGGTATCGTCGCGGGCGCCTTCATGGGCGCCGAGGTCCTGGTGCCGCTCATGCTGACCACCTTGCGCGGCCTGTCCGAGGGCGCGGCGGGCATTGTGCTCACCGGCGGCGCGCTCACCTGGTCGCTCGGCTCGTGGATCGCGGGCCGCAGAGAAGGCGACCGGGTCGTGGTGCTGCGCTCGGGCAGCGCGCTGATCGGCGCCGGGATCGTCGTGATGGCGCTCACCGCGTCGCCCGCCGTGCCGATCTGGCTCGCCTACCCCGCCTGGGCCGTCGCCGGGCTCGGCATCGGCCTGGTCTACCCGGTGCTCTCCGTCCTCGTCCTGGAACTGTCCGGCCCGGCGGAGAAGGGGGAGAACACCGCCTCCCTCGGCGTCGGCGAGTCCGTCTACACCGTCGTGGCCATCGCCGTCACCGGCGCCGCCCTGGCCGCCCTCGGCACGTCCATGCCGATCTTCGCGCTGTGCCTGGCCCTGCCGGTGCTCATGGCCCTGGCCGGGGTGCTGGTGGGGGGGCAGGGTACGGGCCCGGGCGTGAGGCGCCGTTTGGCGCAGACCGGTTCCGGTGGGCACCATGGGTACAGAAAGGCGTTCGCCGATCGTGTCATCAGGGGGTCCAGTGCCGCGCGTGCGGGAAATCGAGGTCTACAGGCTCGCCCTGCCGTACGGCAGGCGGCCGGAGAGCATCCTCGTCCGGCTGACCGACTACGGCGGGATGACCGGATGGGGCGAGGTCGTGGAGCCGCCGCTCCTCGAAAAGGTGTGGGCGGGGCTTGAGGAGGTCCTCGCCCCCGCGCTGATCGGCGTGGACTGGGAGCACCCCGACGAGCTGGGCGAGATTCCCGGCGGGAGCGCCGTCGACATGGCCTGCTGGGACCTGTGGGCGCGGATGCGCGGCGTCCCGCTGGCCCACGCGCTCGGCGGCAGCCGTACCTCGCTGACGGCGACGGTGCGGATCGGCGCGGAGCGGTCCCTGGAGAGCCTGGTCGCGCGGGTCAACCGGCAGGTGTGCGGCGGATACTCGCACGTCACGCTGGACGTGCAGCCCGGCTGGGACGTGGAGCCGGTGCGCGCGGTGCGCGCCGCCTACCCGGGGCTGGCGATCTCGCTCGACGCGCAGGGCGGCTACACCGACATGGAGGCGCTGATCGCCCTCGACTCCTACGGGATCGCGGTGATCGAGCGGCCCTTCGCGTCCGGTGACGTCGCCGGCCACGCGGAGTTGCAGGACCGGCTCTCCGCCGCGGTCGCGGTGGAGGTGCGGTCCGAGGACGATCTTGTGGACTATGTCACCGGTCACGCGGCCCGCGCGCTGCTGCTGCGCCCGTCGCACTTTTCCTCGCTGAGCCGGGTGCGGCGCACGCACGACCGCGCCGTCAGCGCCGGGTGGGACATCCTGTGCGCGGGCGGCCAGGGCACCGGCGTCGCCCGCGCGGCCACGGTCGCGGTCGCCAGCATGCCCGGCTGCACGCTGCCCTGCGACGTGACCCAGCCGCCGCGCAGCGCCCAGATCGTCACCCCGCCGGTCGGCGCCTCCGGCGGCGTCGTCGCGGTCCCGCTCACCCAGCCGGGCCTCGGCCACAGCATCGACGAGGCCAGGCTGGCCCGCCTGGCCAAGGCGTCCTTCCGAGCCTGAGCCGCCCGGGAACGCCGGCGGCGCGCCCTGGGGCCTCCGCCGGCGTGCTCAGGGCCGCGCCGGTGTGCTCGGGGCAGGACCGGTGTGGTGAGGCAGGCCGGTGGGGTCAGACGGGGCCGGTGTGGTGAGGCGGGCCGGTGGGGTCAGGCGGGGCCGCAGCCGGCGGTGAGGGAGGTGGCCGGGTCGGAGTCGGACGGCCTGGGCGTCGCGACGCGCGGCTTGGCCTTCGCCTTCGGCTTGCCCGTCGCGGTCGCGGTCGGCTCGGGCTCGCCGGTCGGCGCGGCGGTGGCGGCGGCCGGCCGGCTGGAGGTGGTGATCGCCTTCCTGGCGACGTTGCGGATCTTGGTCCAGTCGGGGTAGCCGGTGTTGATCAGCGGCGGCACGAACTGGACGCTCGTCACCTTGGCCTCCTTCACCTTGAGCGCCAGCGGCACCAGCGGCTCCAGCATGGACCGCGGGATGTCGGTGCGCAGCAGCTCCTTGGTCGCCAGGGCGACCTGGTTGAAGCGGGCCAGCACGGTGGCCGGGTCGGCCTGGTCCAGCAGCGCGCCGAGCACGCAGCGCTGGCGGCGCATGCGGGTGAAGTCATCGCTGAAGGTACGCGAGCGGGCGAACCACATCGCGTCCGCGCCCTTGAGCTTGCGGGTGCCGGCCTTGACGAGCCCCTCGTTGTACTTGCCGAAGACGACGTCCTGGTCCACGGTCACCGTCACGCCGCCGATCGCGTCGATCAGCCGGGCGAAGCCCCACATGTTCACCAGGGCGTACCAGTCGACCTTCACGCCGAGCGTGTAGCCGACGGTCTCCTTGAGCACCTTCGCGCCCTGGTTGTGCTTCCCGCCGAACAGCTCGGGATGGCTGTCGGCGTACTGCCACACGGCGAAGAGCAGGTCCTCGCGGCCGCCGCCGGGGTCCGGCGGCAGCCGGAAGCCGTCGGGGAACCGCGTGTGCATCGGGGTGCCGGGCGGGAAACGTACGTTCTCCAGGTTGCGGGGCAGGCTCAGCAGCACCGTGTTGCCGGTCTTGGCGTCGATGCTGGCCAGGTTGATGCTGTCGGTCCGCACGCCGGGGCGGTTGTCGTCGGCGTCGCCGCCGAGGAGCAGGATGTTCACCCGCTCCCGGCCGGCCCACGGATCCTCCGGCTGGGCCGCCGCCTGGTCCTCGGCGGGCGGCTGGTCGAAGACCTGGTCCAGGGTCCGCTGGGAGATCGTCACATACTGCGCGACCAGGCCGAACGGCAACGTCACCGCCACGGCCACCACGCCCGCCGTGACACCCGCCGCGATCTGGCCGCCCGCGGGAAGCGTGCCGGGCCGCAGCGCCACGAACGAGTGCACGATCACCCCGAACCACGCCAGGCCGAGCACCACCGAGGCGACCGTGATCGTGGTCAGCCAGGAGGAGGACGTGAGCCGCCCGAGCAGCTCGGCGTCCGCGGTGAGCCCGGTGACCGCCGCGGCGACGAGCAGCACCCCGTAGATCGCCAGGAGTGTGATCCCGGTCCGCCGCCAGCCCGCTCGCAGGTGGCCGGCTCCCGGCGCGACCGCCGACAGCAGGGTCCAACCGATGACCTCGCCGACGCCGGGCATACCCGATCGTCCTCGCACGCCTTCCCCGTCTCCCTCAAAGCGCCCCGCCGTTCCCGGCGTCGAGGAGGGATCGTAAGTGCGCTTCCCTTTCCCGGAGGCGAAGCCAACATGAATACCGCAGGAACACATATCATCACAACAGGTGCCAAACCTTCGGGAATACGATTCCGTCATGACTTCCATGGAGTCCGGGTACGGCGCCGCTGGTGGTGCGACCGCCTGCGCGCCGCACCGTCCCGCCCTGCCCAGCCCGCTCACCCACCCCGCCGCACCCCAGGTCAGAGCATGAACGACGTGCTCGGCCCGGACTACGAGGCCACCGTCCTGCACCTCCCCGCCGACGAGGAGGGCGAAGTGATCGCCACCCTGGTACGGCGGCGCGCGGCGGAACCCGGCGGGCAGGCCGTGCTCTACCTGCACGGTTTCACCGACTACTTCTTCCAGACCCACCTGGCCGACCACTTCGCCGCCCAGGGCGTCGACTTCTACGCGCTCGACCTGCGCAAATACGGCAGGTCCCTGCTGCCGCACCAGACCCCGGCGCTGGTGCGCAGCCTCACCGACCACTTCGCCGAGGTGGACGCGGCCGTGCGGATCATCCGTGAGGAGCACGGCCACCGGAGACTGACCCTCGTCGGCCACTCGACCGGCGGGCTGATCGCCGCGCTGTGGGCCGACCGGGTGCGCGGCACCGGGCGCGTCCAGGGCCTCATCCTGAACAGCCCCTTCCTCGACCTCAACACCTCGGCCTCCGCCCGCCTCGCCGCCGACCTGCTCAGGGTCCCGCTCGGCCGGGCGCCCGCCCGGGTCGCCCTGCGCCGCGGCACCTCCATCGCCTACGGCGCCAGCCTGCACCGCGACCACAGCGGCGAATGGGAGTACGACCTGACCTGGAAGCCGCTCGGCGGGTTCGCCGTGCACGTCGTCTGGCTGGCCGCGATCCGCCGGGCGCAACGGCGGCTGCACGCCGGGCTCGCGGTGGACGTCCCGGTCCTGGTGCTTTATGCGGACAAGGGGCTGCGGATGCGCGACTTCGCCCCGGACGCGCAGAGCGCCGACATCGTGCTCGACCCGGAGCAGATCGCCCGCTGGGCGACCAGGATCGGCGGCCACGTGACCGCGATACGCTTCCCCGGCGGCATGCACGACCTGGTGCTGTCGGCCGCGCCGGTGCGCAAACGCGTCTTCGCCGAGGTCGACCGCTGGATGGCTTACTACCAGGGCATGGCGAACAACCCGTAGTAGGCGGCCACCGCGAGGAGCAGGCCGGTGCCGCCGAGCACGCCGGCGATGCCCACGTGCTGCCAGCGGCTCGGCCGCCAGCCCTCACGCAGCCCGGACAGGACCGCGGCCACCGCCGTGACCTCCTGCACCAGCATCAGCACCGCGAGGACGCGCACGACCAGCCAGCCCGCCAGCACCGCCGGCCACGCCCCCGCCTGGTTGACCGAGAACAGCACCAGCACGGTGATGAACGCCACCACCGACACCAGCAGCCCGAGCCCGGTCCACGCCATGCGGCGCAGCCGGCGCCTGATCGGCGGCCACAGCCGGGCGTTGGTCTCCGCCTGCCCGGCCCGCCCGCGCAGCCGCATGTAGACCTCCGCGACCGGCGCGGCGACATACCCGACCGCGGCCAGGCACAGCGCGAGGCCCAGCACGGTGCCCCCCGCGTACCACGGGGCGGCCGGCACGTCGCTGGCCTGGAAGCGCTGCACCGGCGTGGCGCCCGCGATGCGCAGCGCCGCGGGCGGGCTCGCCGTATCCGGCAGGCCGTTGACCCAGTTGGCCAGGGTCTCCAGGTAGCCCGCCGCGTACGGCCCGCCCTTGACCCGCATGGCGTGGTCGGCGCCCTGGAGGAAGCGGATCGTGTAGGAGTCGTTGCCGCCGGCCGCGAGGGCCGAGATGAGCGTCTGGGTGCTCTCGACGAACGGGATGGAGGGGTCGGTGTTGCCGTAGAGCGACAGCACCGGCTGGTGGACGCCGCGCAGCGCGGGCTCCGGGTCGTACCGCAGGAAGTCGAAGCCCACCGCGCCCATCGCCCTGCTCAGCAGGTCGCGCACGCCGATCGGCGCGTAGAGCCGCAGCAACTGCTCGTTGAGCGCCCAGGCGACCTGTCGCATCGGGGAGACGTTGGGCGCCGACACCATGACCGTGAACCCGACGTCGGCGCTCCGCGCGGCCGCGATCGGCACCACCCAGGTGCCCTCGCTGACCCCCCACAGCCCGGTGCGGGTCAGGTCGACATCCGGCCGGGAGCGCAGATAGTCGATCATGTGCAGCGCGTCCTCGGCGAGGAGCCCGAAGTCGCGGCTGCGGAAGGAGTAACCGACCGAGCGCTTGTCGTAGGTCAGTGTGACGATGCCCGCCCTGGCCAGCCGGTCGGCCGCGGTGGTGAACTCGCCACGCTCGCTCGACCCCGACCCGTGCACGAAGACCATCGCCGGGTACCGCCCCGGCGCCGCCGGAGCCCGCACGGTGGCCGGCAGGTCGGCGCCCCGCGCGGGGACGACCAGCTCCTCGCTGGTGATCGGCGTCGGCGCGGGCAGCGCCGCCAGCTCGCCCGCCGGTTGGGCTGGCAACGCGTGCAGCGCGGCCTGCATTTTCAACGGCGGCGGGTCGAACGCCGGTGGCAGGGCATAACCCATCGTGGCGAGAATCGCCAGAACCAACCCGGCGGCCACGCCCAGGGTGCCCCGCCCAGCGTGCATGCGAACCGCTCCCCGAATCCTCGTCCGGCTTTCGCGACGGCCCTGCCTTTACTATTCCCTTAGGATTTGCAGACTACTCTCTTATGTCGCGGGTGCCGCTGTTGTCATTGCGGCGGAATTTGTCACTGGGACCTGTTAGCTTCCTGCGACATGCGGGTCTTGCACACCTCCGACTGGCACCTCGGCCGGTCCTTCCACCGGGAGAGCCTCCTGGCCGCCCAGGAGGCGTTCGTGGACCACCTCGTCGAGACGGTCCGCGCCGAGAAGGTCGACGTCGTCGCCGTCGCCGGAGACGTCTACGACCGGGCGCTGCCGCCGGTGGACGCGGTCGCCCTGTGCAACGACGCACTGCGCCGGCTCGTCTCCGCGGGGGCGCGGGTGGTGCTCATCAGCGGCAACCACGACTCGGCCCGCCGCCTCGGCTTCGGCGCCGACCTGATCGAGGCGGGCGGGGTGCACCTGCGCACCGATCCCGCCGCGGTCGCCCGGCCGGTGCTCGTGGCGGGCGTCGCGTTCTACGGCATCCCCTACCTGGAGCCCGAGCTCGTCCGCGGCCCCTGGGAGCTGGCCGAGCGCAGCCACAGCGCCGCCATCGGCCACGCCATGTCCCTGATCAGGGCCGACGTCGCGTGGCGGGGCGGCGCGGCGGTGGTGCTCGCGCACGCGTTCGTCACCGGCGGCGAGGCCAGCGACAGCGAGCGCGACATCAGCGTCGGCGGCGTCGCCCACGTGCCCGTCACCGCGTTCGAGGGCGTCGGCTACGTCGCGCTCGGCCACCTGCACGGCCGCCAGCGCATGAGTGACACCGTGCGCTATTCGGGCTCCCCGCTGGCCTACTCCTTCTCCGAGGCCGATCACCTGAAGGGCTCGTGGCTGGTGGACCTCTCGCCGGACCGTCCGGAGGGCCCGCTCGGCGCCGAGTTCGTGCCCGCGCCGGTGCCCCGCCCGCTGGCCCGGCTGCGCGGCCCGATCGACGAGTTGCTCACCTCCCCCCGGTTCGACTCGCGCACCGATCACTGGCTCCGGGTGACGCTGACCGACCCGGTCCGCCCCAAGGGGGCCATGGAGCGGCTGCGCGCCCGCTTCCCGCACACGCTCAGCCTCGCCTTCGACCCCGAGGGCGGCCACGACCGCGCCGTCTCCAGGCCGCGCCTGGCCGGGCGCCCCGAGATCGACGTGGCCCTCGACTTCGTCCGCGAGGTGCGCGGCGAGGCGGCCGACGACGAGGAGCGGCGGCTGCTCGGCCAGGCCATCGAGGCGTGCCGGGTGAAGGAGTCGATGGCTTAGATGCGCCTGCACCGCCTCACCCTGACCGCCTTCGGGTCCTTCCCCGGCGAGGAGACCGTCGACTTCGACACCCTCACCGAGGCCGGCCTGTTCCTCATCCACGGCCCCACCGGCGCGGGCAAGACCACCGTCCTCGACGCGGTGTGCTACGCCCTCTACGGCAGCGTCCCCGGCCAGCGCGACAACGCCAAGAGCCTGCGCTGCGACCACGCCCCGCCCGGCCGCGGCCCGCTCGTCGTGCTGGAGACCACCGTGCGCGGGCGCCGCCTGCGCATCACCCGTTCCCCGGTGTGGCACCGCCCCAAGCTCCGCGGCGAGGGCCTCATCGAGGAGAAGTCCAAGACCCTGGTCGAGGAGCTGGCGCCGTCCGGCGAGTGGACCTTCCTGTCCAGCCGCGCCGACGAGGCCGGCGACCTCATCGGCGGCCTCCTCGGGATGAACGCGGGCCAGTTCCAGCAGGTCGCCATGCTTCCCCAGGGGGATTTCGCCCGCTTCCTACGCGCCGACGGCGACAAGCGCCGCGAGCTGCTGGAGCGGCTGTTCTCCGTCAAGCTCTTCGGCGAGGTCGAGCGCTGGATGGCCGACCTGCGCACCCAGACCTGGCGCGAACACCAGGAGCTACGCCAGTCCGTCGACTCCGTCACCGACCGCATGCACGGCGCCGCCGGCCCCATCCTCACCACCCCCACCGCAGAGCTCGCCGACGTTTCCGACGGTCTTCCGGGGGACATCGGCTCCTCCGGGGTCGCCGGTCCTTCCGAGGGTGCTTCCTCCTCGTCGGTTGCCGATGCATCCGTGGTCGGCGGTTCCTCTGCCGTCACCGGTTCCGCTTTGGCCGCTGGTGCGTCCGGGGGCAGCGGGTCCTTTGGAGACGGCGGGTCCGTCGGGGATGGCGGGTCGGTCGGAGGCAGCGGGTCGCTCGGGGGCGGTGGGTCGGCTGGGGAGTTCGGCCGGTCGGAGGGGGCGGACGGGCATCCTGCCGGGCGGGAGGACGCGCTGTTCGAGCTGGACCTGCTTTCCGGCGGAGCGGCGGCGGGGGACGACGGAGCGCGGCCCGGTGGGCACCTGCCCCTTCGCGCCGGGCAGGGGCAGGTGTCGCCTACGTCCGGTTCCCCGCAAGGTCCGGGGCAGCCCGGCGGTCCGGCCGCGTTGCCCGATCCGGGTGAGGAACCGGCCGAGTGGGCGCGCGCGGTGCTGCTCCTCGCCGGAGAGGTGTCCGCCCGCGCCGAGGAGTCCTGTACGGCGAGCGGCGCCGTGCTGCGAGATGCCAGGGGAGCGCTGGAGGAAGGCCGGGCCCTCGCC
Source organism: Microtetraspora sp. NBRC 13810 (assembly GCF_030268685.1). Classification (GTDB taxonomy): domain Bacteria; phylum Actinomycetota; class Actinomycetes; order Streptosporangiales; family Streptosporangiaceae; genus BSRQ01. The sequence goes on along the minus strand of NZ_BSRQ01000023.1, from coordinate 71,999 downwards.
GACCGGCGCCACCGCCACGCCGAGGCGCTCGCCCGCCGTGCCGAGCTCGACGCCACCGCCGAGGAGCGCGCCGACCTGGACACGCTCCTCGACGAGGCCGTCCGCGCCGACCGCGTGCTGCCGCTGATCCAACTGGCACAGCAACGCGCCGAAGCGGCGGCCAAGGCGGGCGGCATCGCCGCCGACGCCCTGTCCCGCGCCCTCCACCTGCTCCCACCGGACGAACTCCCCCCTCCGGCCCCTGACGCTCCGCGTCCGGCGCACGACGAGGTTCCGGCGCACGGCGAAGCTCCGCGTCCGGCGCATGGCGAGGTTCCAGCGCACGGCGAGGCCCTGCGTTCGGCGCCTGGCGAGGTTCCAGAGCAAGGCGGGGGTCCGCGCCCGGCACCCGACGAGGCTCCGGCGCACGGCGGGGTTCCAGGGCATGGCGAGGCTTCGGGGCTGGCGCTCGGCGGGGTTTCGGGTTCGGCGCGTGTGCGGGGTGACGCCGGGGCGGCGGGCTTCGCGCAGGGTGGGGTGGCGGCCGAGCCGGAGGCGCTGGCGGATTTGGAGCGGCGGCGGCGGGACGAGATCGCGCGGCTGTCGGAGTTGCGGGCCGACGAGGAGCGCCGGTCCCGCCTGGAGGAGGAACTCGAGCAGGAGGAACAGGGGCTGGCCGCGCTCGCCGTACGGGAGACCGCGGTGGCGGAGCGGCTGGCCGTACTGCCTGAGCGGTACCGGCAGGCCGAGGAGCGGCGGGAGGCCGCCGCCCGCGCGGTCGCGAGCATACCCGCGGCCGAGGCCGCCAGGGAGTCCGCCGCGAAGTCCCGCACGGCCGTCCGCCGCCGCGACTCCCTCGCGACCGACCTCGCCGGCGCGCACACCACGTTCACCCGCACCCTGCACGACCTGCCCGTCCCTCCCCCCGCAGACGGCGGGCCGGGGCGGGAAGGGTTGCGGGAGGTTCGGGAGTGGTGCGCCGGGGTTGAGCGGGGGTTGCGGGACGAACTGGCCGGGCTGGAGTCGTTGCGGGCCGAGGAGGGGCGGCTGGCGGAGGTACGGGAGCTGCTGGCCGCGGCCGGGGAGGAGATCGCGGGGCTGGCGGAGCGGGAGGCGGCGGCGCGGGCGGCGGCGGCCGAGCTGCCGGGCCGGGTGAGTGATATCGCCGGGCGGCTGGCGGCGCTCAGGAGCGAGACCGCGGCCGTCCCGGCGGCCGAGGCGGCCCGCCAGGCCGCCGCGGGCAGGCTTGAGGCGGCCGGCGCACGTGACGCGCTCACCGGCGAGCTCCAGGCCGCGGACCAGGCCCGGCGCGAGAGCACCGACCGGGCGCAGGAGCTTCGCGAGCGCCTGCTCGCCGTCCGCCAGGCCCGCATCGAGGGCATGGCGGCGGAGCTGGCCTGCGGCCTGGTCGCCGGTGAGCCGTGTGCCGTCTGCGGCTCCGCCCACCACCCGGCGCCCGCCTCACCCGCCGAGCACGTCTCGATCGCCGACGAGGAGGCGGAGGCGGAGTCCGCCTATCAGGCCGCGCAGGAGGAACGGCAGGCCGCCGAGAGTCTCGCCGCCGTGCTGGCCACCAGGCTGCAGGACGCCGAGGACCGCGCCGAGGGCCTCGGCGCCGCGCAGGCCGCCGCCGCCCTGGCCGCCGCCGACGACGACCTGGCCAGGCTCACCGCGCTCGCCGAGCAGGAGGCGGGTGTCGAGGCCGAGGCGGAGCGCGCCGAACGCGAGCTGGAGCAGGCACGCGACCTGCTCGCCGAGGTGGACCGCGCGCTCGCCGAGCACACCGCCCGCCGCGCTGAGCTGGACGCCGAGGCCGCCCGCCTGGCCCGTCGCCTGGAGGAGGCGAGAGGGTCCGACGAGACGGTCCAGGCCCGGCGCGACCGCCTCACCCGTGAGGCCGGGCTCGTCGCCGCCGCCGCTGCCGCCGCCGCCAGGGTCGCCGAGATCGCCGCCGCGCACGAGGAGGCGAGCGCGGCGATCCCGCCCGGCGAGACGGCCGGACACGCGGAGACGGCGCTCCAGGCGGCCGAAGAGGCCCTGACCCGGCTGCGGGAGATCGCGGCCGAGGAGCCGGCGCTCGCCGCCGAGGCCGTACGGCTGGCCGCCGAGCTCGCCGCCTCGGAGGCCGAGAGCCGGACGATCGACCGCGCGCTGGCCGCCCGCCGTACCCGCAGAGACCAGCTCACCGAGGAGGCCGGGCGGCTGGCGTCGCGCCTGGACCGGGCCAGGGGCGCAGACCCCACGCTGACCGCCCGGCTCGACCGGCTCGCCGACGAGGCGGCGCTGCTGCTCGACGCCGCGGAGACCGGCCGCCACGCGCGATCCGCCGGGGAGGAGGCGAAGGCCGCGCGCGCGGAGTCCGAGACGGCCGCGGCCGAGGCCGGGTTCGCCGGGGTCGAGGAGACCGCAGCCGCCTTCCGGCCCGCCGACGTCCGCGCGGCCATGGCCGAACGGGTCCGGGCGCTCGACGCCGAGGCCGCCGCGGTCTCCGCCCTGCTCGCCGACCCCGAACTGGTCGCCGCCGCCGCCGCGCCCCCGCCCGACCTGCCCGCCCTGGAACACCGGCACGACGAGGCCGAGCGCGCGCACGCCGCCCGCACCTCGCGGCGCGACCAGGCGCGCGACCGCCGCGAGCAGCTCGCCGGCCTGGCCGCCGAGCTGGACACCCGGCTGGCCGAGTGGCGGCCGGTCAGCGAACGGCACGCGCTCGTCCGCCGGCTGGCCGAGCTGGTGAGCGGCACGTCCTCCGACAACACCCTGGACATGCGCCTGTCTTCCTACGTACTGGGCGAGCGGCTCCGGCAGGTCGTTGACATGGCCAACGAACGGCTCGACCACATGTCCGGCGGGCGTTACCTGCTGCGGCACGACATGGCGAAGGTTGCGGGAAGCCGGAAACGTTCCGGCGGCGGGCTCGGGCTGAAGATCCTCGACGGCTGGACCGGGGTGGAGCGCGACCCCGCCACCCTCTCCGGCGGAGAGAGCTTCGTCACCTCCCTGGCCCTCGCCCTCGGCCTGGCCGACGTCGTGACGGCCGAGTCCGGCGGCGCCGAGATCGGCACGCTCTTCGTCGACGAGGGCTTCGGCACCCTGGACGAGGACACCCTTGACGGCGTCCTCGACATCCTGGACGGCCTGCGCGACGGCGGCAGAGCGGTCGGCATCGTCAGCCACGTGGCCGAACTCCGCACCCGCATCCCCACCCACCTCACCGTCGCCAAAGGCCGCTCCGGCTCCACCCTGTCGGTCGCCGCCAGAGGCTGATCACTCCCCGCGTTCGATCCGCGGCGGGGAGCAGGATCGGACGGGCGAGGCCGGGGTTCTGCCGCTTCCGGCACGTTCGTCTATGTGTGGCATCGATTGCCCATGTAGCGCGGCGTCGCTTGTCATGTTCGTCCACGTGTGAGGTCGTTTGTCATGTTTGTCGATGTGTGGTGTTACGTCTGGTAATCGGTGTATGCCCGGTGGCAGTTGCGGTGGTGGGGGACGCTGTCGCTGAGCTGGCCTTTCGACTTGCCGTGCCTGCCGGGCCATCGACTTGCCGTGCCTGCCGGGCCGTGGAGGTCTGCCCGGTAGCTGTTCCGGTCGGTGCCGGTGCCGGTGCCGGTGCCGGTGCCGGTGCCGGGGAGGGGCGGGGATCCTGGCATCCGTTTGTGTCGGTGCTGCCTGGCAGGATGGCGTGGCCGGGGTGGGGGTGGGGATGTTCGGTTCGCTGCCGGGGGCGGCCAAGGCGTTGCTGTGGGTGCGGGTGCTGAACCAGCTCGGGGCTTATGCGCTCGGCTTCCTGGCGGTGCTCGCCGGGCCGGAGCTCGCGCCCGCCGCGCTGGCCGTCTTCGGGGTCGCGGCGCTGGTCTCGCGCTGGGGCGGGGCGATCCTCCTGGACTGGCTGTCGCCGCGGGTCGTGGTGGCCGGCGGGCTGGGCGCGACGGGGCTGGCGTTGACCGTTCTGCTGTTCGCGCGAAGCCCCGTGCAGCTGCTGGTCGCCGTCGCGCTGGTGGGGCTGGCATTCGAGATCTACGAGCCGGCGAGTCAGGAGATGGTGGCACAGGTCACCGAGGGCGAGCAGCGGCAGCGGATGTACGGACTGCTGGGCGGCTCGCTGGTGGCCGCGGGGGCGGTCGCCGGGGTGATCGCGGCGGTGCTGCTGCCGCTGGGGGTGCGCTGGCTGCTGGTCGCCGACGCGCTCACCTGCGCGGTCGCCGCCTGGGTGGCGTTGCGGTTCCTGCCGGGGGGCCTGAGGCGGTCCGGCGCGCAGGACCCGGCCGGGGACGGTGGCGTGCGGGGTCCGGCCGGGGACGCCGGCGCGCAGGGCCTGGCCGGAGGTGGCGTGCAGGGGCCGGTCGGGGACGGTGGTGTGGCCGGTACGGATGGCGTCGGCGAAGGGAGACATAAGGGATGGGGAAGACGTAAGGAGTGGGAAGGACGCAGGGGGTGGCGAGGACACAAGCCGTGGCGAGGATATGCGCGGTGGGGAGGGCGTACGCGGTGGGGAGGACGTAAGGGGGCGGGACGGCGCAGGGAGTGGGGAGGGCGTAGGGAGGGGCGGGGGCGTGGTGGGTGGTGGCCGCCGGCGGTGTTGGTGCGGTTCACGGTGGCGGGGACGGTCTTCGCGGTGGGGTATCTCGCGGTCATGATGTTCCTGCCACTGGTGCTGCTGGAGCGGGGGGCGCAGGCGTGGGTGCCGGGGGTGGTGCTGACCGGGGCGGCCCTGCTGGCGCCGGTGGCGCTGTGGGCGACGAGGCGGGTGCTGGGCGGGACGCCGCACCGGCTGCTGCTGGGCTGGGGGACGCTGGCGCTGGGAGTGCTCGCCCTGGTGATGGCCGGTGCGGCCGGCGTTCCGCTCACCGTCGGCGCCTATCTGGCGTGGACGGCGGTGAACGGCGTGCTGCTGGGCCGCTGGCAGGCGATGGTCGCGGACGCCGCTCCGGAGGACGACCGGCCGCGCTGGTTCGCCTTCCACGGGTCGTCGTGGGGGATCGCCCAGCCCGCCGTGCCGGGGCTCGTCGCGCTGGCAGGCGTCGTCGCCGGTGCGGGGGCGGCGTTCCTCACCGCCGGCGTGGCGTTCCTGCTGGTGCCGCCGGTCCTGCATGCCCGCCGTACCGGGCGACGCGCCGGCCGTACCTGACGGGCGCCGTCCCGGGTCAGTGGTTCAGGCAGTGGGCGGCGTGCAGGAGCTCGGCGCGAATGTTGCGCTCCATCAGGCGGAGGGCGGCTTCGGCGAGGTCGGCGTGTATGTGCGCGACACAGTCCCGAGCCACCCGGACGCTGAACTCGCGCACGTACGCGTCCAGCGCGCTGTACAGGACGCACTGCTCGGTGACCTGCCCGGCCAGCACGACCACGTCCACCCCGTGGCTGCGGAGCAGATACTCCAGCGGCGTGCCGTAGAACGCGCTGTGCCGGACCTTGGCCATGAAGGCGCAGTCCAGCGGCGGCGGCACCGGTGCCACCAACTGGGGGAACCTCCCGTTCAGAGCGCGATGCTGCAACTGCTCCCTGGTCGCGGAGAAGTCGCCGTGGTTGTCGTTCACGAAGATCAGTTCGACGTCCTCGCGTTCCCACGCCTGCCGGACGAGGCCGGCCAGTGGCCGCACCACCTCCCGGACGCTCCGCTGGAGCAGGTCGGCGTCGTCGTGGTCGTACGGGTTCAGCATGTCCACCACGACCACCGCAGTACGCGTCATATCGCCCATCTGCCCCATCTGGTCACCTTCATCCAGCCCGTCCCGCGATGCCGGGACGTGGCGGCTCACCCGCCGGAATGATCGGCGGGGGGTGCCCGAACCGGCGCCGGCCTGCGGATACGCGTGCCGTTGTCCCCCGTCGGCCTGCGGAGACGCTTGCCGGCGGGAGGCGGTGGCAAAAGTCAACGGGTGGCCGGTCGGCCACCCGTTGGATATGGGCTGTCGCGTAATAGGCGGTCAGTGGGTGTAGTTCTCCTGTGCCATGTTGATGGTGAAGGCGCGGGAGAGTTTGGTGACGTCGAGGACACGGCGGAGCGGGCCGTGTACGTGGGTGATTTCCATGGTGCCGCCCGCCGCCTTGACGGCGCGCTGGGCCTGGAGCAGTGCCCACAGGCCGGAAGAGTCGCAGAAGTCGAGGTCGGCGGTGTCCACCACGAGGTGGCGCCGGCCGCTGGAGAGCACGGTCTTGACCGCGGGTTCCAGGAGTGGAGCCGTAGCGGTGTCGAGCTCGCCGTCCAGGGCCAGGACGCTGTGCGCGGGATGGTGAGTCGTGTGAACCGACAACGCTGTCATCACAGGATCCGATCACGGTGAGTAATAGGTCGTCAGGAACGTACAAGTCGCACGCCGGACGATTCGCCGCTTTTCACCCACCCTACTCCTGACACTCCATGACCACCTAAGGTTGAGAAGACGATCAGAGACGCACCGGACGGCGGATCCGGTCGTGACCTGCCGATGCGCGTCCGCCCGCCGCCCACGCACGCTCCGCTCTGAGCGGAATCTCCACGTGGCCGAGCTCCCACACCTGCCTTCTCGCCGCATCCCGAGGGCGGGGGACCTGGAGACCGGGGACGGCCTGGCCGCCGCGCTGGAGGGGGCAGACGAGATCGCGCACTGCGCGAGTGCGGCCGACTACCGGCACCCGCAGCGTGACGTGGCCCAGACCCTGCGGCCGCTGAACGCCCTGAACGCCCTGAACGCCCTGAACGCCCTGAACGCCCTGAACGCCCCGGACGGCACGACCTTCGAGGAGTGCTTACAGTCACGCGTCGACCCGGCCGGTGTCATCGGACACCCCTACACCACGCGGCCGTCGCCGTGCCTTCCGGTGTCCGGTGGGAACCGTCCAGCTCACCGGGCTTGCGGCTCGGCGGGTGTGGGGCGGGACCCGCTGACGCTCTCGGCCAGTTCCCGCACCCGGTCCGCGTGCCGGTCGTGACCGACGATCACCGGCGGCTCGTTGTACGGCATGGCGTCCGAAGAGCGGCGCAGTTTGATGTACTGCCCGCAGGCGTCGATCGCGTACGGCTCCATGTCGTCCTGGAGTGCGCCGATCACGGTGATGCCGTACGTCTCGCCGATCCGGCGGAACAGCGCGACCGCCTCCCTGCGGTGCTCCTTGCCCAGGTTGCGCCCGAGCTCGTCGAGGACCAGGCACAGGTGACCGCCGCCGGAGGACGCGATCGCCGCCGCGCAGACCAGCTTGACCGCCTTCTCGTCCATCAGCGCGGTGTTGGCCCGCCGGTTGTAGGGCACGTAACCCTGTCCCTCGCCGCGGCGCCACTTCGGCACCACCTTCCACGCCCAGCGCTGCTCGGGGTCGGCGGGCGCGGCCGGCACCGGGAACTCCAGCGTCGCGCCGTACCCGCCGTAGGCCAGGTCGAGCTTCTCGAACTCCTCCGCGACCCGGGTGAGCCGCGCCTTGATCGCCGCGGTGAGGGCGGCCCGGTGCACGGCGGTGGACTGCGCCGCCTCCTCCGCGCCCTTGTCGGCGGCGGCCAGGTCGCGCTGCCGGGTGCTGAGCTGCGCCTCGATCTGCCGCCGCTGGTGGCGCTCGTACTCCTCCTGCCCGCGCAGGTAGGAGGAGAGCGCCGCGCACACGCCGGGGAAGGTCGCCTGCTCGCGCGCCGTACGGCCGGCGCCGGGCTCGGCCCGCTCCCTGAGCAGGAACCGCAACTCCTCCGGCACCTCCTCGTCGTCGCCGAAGGAGTCGCGCAGCGCCTGGTCGAGGCGGCGCTCCGCCGCGCGCCACCACTCCTCGGCGGTCAGCGGGCGCTCCTCCTCGCCGAGCGCGGCCAGCCACTCCCGGGCGCGCTCCACCGGCCCGCCCCACTCGCCGGTCAGCGCCGCCAGGCCGAGCGCCTCGCGGTCGGCGGCGGCCTTCGCCTCCTGGGCGCGGGCCTGGTCCCGGTCGCCGTCCAGCCGCGCCCGGCGGGAATCCAGCCGCTCGATCTCCATGTCACGGGTACGGGCGCGGAAGTCGAGCGCGGCGACCTGCCGCTCGGCCTCGGCGAGCCGGGGGACCACCTCGGTGAGGGCGGCGGTCAGCTCGGTCAGCCGCTCCCGCCGCTCGGCGAGCCTGCGCTCGATGTCGGCGAGCCGGACACCCGCCCGCGCCCCCTCCAGCCGCCGCGACGCCTCCGCCACACCGTCCTCGGCCGCGCGCACCGCCCCGGCCGCCTCGTCCTGCGCGTCGCGGGCGCGGTTCAGCCGCTGCTCGGCGGCCTTGATCCTGGCCTCCCTGCCGGTGGTCACGGCGTCGAACGACCCGACGACCGTGACGCCCGCCGCGCTGACCAGCACCGACCCGGGCAGCTCGGCGAGCGCCCTGGACGCGGCGGTCAGCTCGGCGGCGTCGACGATCACCGCGTGCTCGTGCGGCCAGCCGCGCAGCCCGTCGAGCGGCGCGGGCGACGGGGCGTTGTCGCGAGCCTGCTCGGCCACGTCGACCGCGTCGAGCAGGCCGCTGGCGGCCACCCCCGCCTCGGCCAGCGTCCTGAGCTGGGCCGCGGCCGGGCCGCCCTCGGCGTCGTCCAGCGCGGCGGCGGCGCCCTCGACCTCGCGGTCGGCCACCCCGAGCGCCTTCAGGGCGGCGTTGAGCCGCTGCCTGGCCTCGGCCAGCTCCCGCTCGGCGGCCGGCACCTCCCTGCCGTCGGCGAAGCGCCTGGCCTCCTCCAGGCCGGGGATCCGGCCGCGCAGCTCGTCCGCGGAGTTCTCCGCGACGGCGCGGTCGGCCTCCAGTTTCGCCGCCCTGGCCTGCGTCTCCGCCAGCCCCCTGCGCGCCTCGGCGAGACCTCTGGCCACCGTGTCGTCCTTCAGGGTGGCGATCTCGGCCTTGACCGCGGCGATCGCCTCGGCCGCGGCCAGCGCCGCCGCCCGGTGCCTCTCCAGGTCGCCGGCGAGCGCGGCGTCGCGCTCACCGGCGTCCGCCAGGCGGCGCGCCAGCCGCCCCCGCCAGCAGCGCAGGGCGTCGGCCAGGTGAATCCTCGCCTGGTCACGGCGGTCGAAGGTGACCAGCAGCGACCGGGACTCCGCCCCGAACTCGCGCAGCCGCTCGCCCGCCTGCGCCGCCCGCACCCGCTTGGCGTGCTCGTCCCGCCTGGCCTCACGCTCCAGGTCCAGCTCGGCGTCGAGCCCGGTGAGCGCGGCGACCGCCTCGAAGACCCGCTCAGGGGAGATCTCGTTGAGCGGCTGGGAGAGCAGGTTGGTGGCCACCTTGGTACGCACCGAGGTGGACAGGAAGGACACGCAGCGCACGCGGTCGCCGTACAGGAACTTGGTGAGGTCGCGCGCCACCACGTCGCGCCGGCCCGCCGAACGCGGCAGCGTCAGCCACATCTCGTCGGCACGGGCCACCCGCTCGGCCTCCGAGGGCGCGGTGGAGACGTACACCCCCGAGGTCCAGCGGATCTCCAGGTGCGGCGCCTCCTGGTTGACCCGCAGCCACACGGTCAGCGGGTCGCCGGGGGTGGCGTGGTCGAAGACGCCGACGATGTAGCCGTGATCGGCGCTCGCCCACTGCCGGCCGCCCGCCCCGGTGGCCAGCTCCGCGTTGAACAGCAGCTCGGCCACCGTCTTGGCACCCGAGGCGAAGCGCCATTGCTCGTCGCCGAGCAACGCCGTGATCGCCGCGATGAACGAGGACTTGCCCGCGCCGTTGGAGTCCTTCGGCCCGGCGCCCGCGACGACGATCAGCGTGCCGGGCACGGTCGGCACCGGATGGGTGGACAGCCGGGAGATGTTCACCGCCTGCACGGCGATGAGCACCCGATCCCCCACGACGTTCTCCATCCGGGTCACTTCCCGCCCCTTTCTCCGTCGCCCCGCCCGCGCCCGCCGGCCGTACCCGCCGTGGACAGTCCGCCGGCACCATCTTGATCGTTTTCGCCGCCGGCCGTCGCGGGCCGGGCGCCGTGCCGCTCCTGGGGTGCGCGTTTCGCGCGCACGGCCGCCGCGAGCGGCGTGTTCGGGCCGGCGGCCAGGATCAGCTCCTCCTGCAGCCGGCGCCGCGCCTCCTGGGTCAGCCGGTGGAACTGCGGGCCCGGGACGTAGCCGCCCGCCTCCTCGCCCGCCTTGACCTGGGTGAGCAGGCCCGCGTGCCGGAGCGACCTGAGCGCGGACTCCAGCTCGCCGATCGGCAGCTGCGAGTGGCGGCGCAGCTCCTCGGCCGGGGTCGGGAACGGCGAGAGCCAGGTGTCCTCCCCGAGCACCCCCTCCGAGCGCGGGATCGCCACCGAGTGCACGAGCACCAGCACGAGCACCGCCCGCTCCGCCTCGCCGAGCGTCGTGCCCACACCGGCCGCCACCGCGTCGTCGTACCCCGACGTCCAGCGGTCGCGGCGCTGGATCAGCGCGCGCCCCCGCCTGGCGAGCATCTCGCCGAGCGTACGGCGGAGCGCGGGGTCGCGCAGCGCGGCGAACCGCGCCTCCTGCACCGGTTCGGCCGCGTGCTCCACGGCCAGGAACGCCGCCACCAGCTCCGCCCGGCGCCGCTCGTCGAACGCCTCCAGGCACTCGTCGTCCCACCCGCCGCCGTCCAGCACGGTCACCCCCACCGGCTCCCCGCCGCGCTCCCCTTCCTGCGTCGCCGGGGACGTCGCCGGGGACATCGCCTCGGCCGCGTCGCGAGGAGGGGCGGTCACGCCGTCGAGGGCGGCGGACGTCTCCGCGCCCTCGGCGGTGGCCTCCGCGCTCCGGGTGGTCGCCTCCGCGCCCTCGGCAGTGATCTCCGCGCTCCGGGTGGTCGCCTCCTCGTCTTCTGCGGTGGTCTCCGGGCCTTCGGCGGTCGCTTCCGTGCCGACGGTCGCCGGGGTGGTGGAGGGGGTGGCCGCCGGCGGCGCGGCGGGGGAGAAGAGGGGCAGGACGGAGGGGGCCTCGGGGGGTGGGAGGCGGCGCATCAGCTCGCGCAGCTGGCCGTGCGACTCCGGGGGCCAGGTGGCGCAGCGCGGGCCGAGCCGTACGACACCCCCGGACAGGGTCACCCAGGCCGAGTCGTGCAGCCGGCGCAGCGCGCCGATCGCCCAGTTGCGCATCAGGTCGTCGTTGCGGCCGATGAGGGCGCGATAGGCGGCGAGGACGAGATCCAGCGGCGCGGGCTCGCCCGGCCACGGGTCGGCGTCGAGGTCGGTCCAGCAGCATGTGAGGCAGGCGGCCAGCACCCGCCGGGCCTCACCGGAACGTTCCACCGAGACGGCCGTGACCTGGTATTCCTCCAGCAGCGCGGGAGTCGCCCCGTCCGGCCACACCGGCAGGGCGAGCCCCGTGCCGTCGTCGTGCACCAGCCGCGTCATCCCCGCGGGCGCGGGCTCGTCGACCCCGAGCGCCAGCGGCCCCGTCGCCCGCGCCACCGCGTGCGCCACCGCAGGCTCCCACCCACGCGCCCCGATCCCCGCCCCGGCGCCCCGCAACGGCCCTCCGTCATGGTCCGCGGCATGCGAGAAGCGCCCGGAGCCGCCCGTGGAGGGGGCGGACCCGGGGGCGTCCGGGGGCGCGTCGGACGGTCCGGGGGTGGCGGGGGTCACGGGGTGGTCCTTTCGAGGCGGCCGTGGGTGAGCCAGGTGGGCTCGGCCTCGGGGGAGGCGGTCAGCTCGTCGGACCAGCGCAGCCGGTAGGGGAGCTCGGGCCGCAGATCCACGGCGGCGAGGTCGGCGAGGAGGCGGCGCGCGGACACCCAGTCGCCCGCCGCGCCCAGCAGCTCCTGGAGGGCGACCGAGTCACGCCCGGCCAGCGCCTCCTCGGCCACGGCCGTCAGGCGGTCCGCCGCCGGTCCGCCGCCGGCGTCGTAGGAGCCCTCGGGACCGGGGTCGGGCAGGGCCGAGCGCGGGGGCGTGGGCTGGGCGAGCGCGGGACGCGGGCTCTCGTCCACGGCGCGGACGATCGCCGCCGGGTCGTGCCACGGCGCGGGGGCGTCGAAGACCAGCCCGTCGAGCACCGCCGCCAGCCGCTCCTTGGACGCCGTCTGGGCGAAGGTGCGCCACGTCTCGGACGGCAGCAGGGTCAGGTTGCGGGTGGTGCCGGCCGAGTCGGCCAGGCGGCCCGCCGCCCGCCGCGAGGCGTCGCTGTAGGAGTAGATCGCCGCGCGCAGCTCGGTGCAGGTGCGGTCGAGCTCGGGCCAGCGGGTCAGGATCGTGCCGTGCAGGCTCTGCGCCCGCCGCGCGATCTCCTCGGTGCCCCACAGCTTCGGAGCCTGCTCGCGCAGCTCCTCGATGGTGCCCATGGTCAGGGTGATCAGCTCCAGCGCCCACAGCCGGAACGCCCGCGCCAGGTTGTGCGCGCTCTGCCGCGCCTCCTCCATGGTGGTGCGCGGGTCGGCGACGTTGAGATCTTCGAGCGCGAGCAGGCGGTGCATCTCGGACTGGCCGCCGTCGTCCATCATCCGCCGGACGAACATGAGGCCGACCACGCTGGTGAACGACGCCCGGTAACGCAGCTGGTTGGGCTTGGGGAAGACCTCGCGGATCGCGCCGAGCCCCCTGAGCACGCGCAACCGGTTTTCGAACAGGTCGGCCGGGTGGTCGCGGCAGGCATAACGCATCTGCTCGTGGGTCAGCCACTCCTCGCCCGCCTCCGCGAACGCCGCGAACAGCGTCTCGGCGATGTCGACGAGCACGGGATCGTCGACGACCGCGCCGCTGTCCCGCGCGAGGGCGGCGAACATGCGCCGGTAGGTCGCGAGCACCGCCTCCTCGCTCAGCGCTGAGTCGAGGGTGATCGCCTGGTCGGTCTGAAGCACGCGCACTACGGTACGGCGTGCGTACGACAGTCCTGGCCCGCTCGCCGGGCGCCCCCGCCCGACCCCTGTGCAGAATGTCATGGCTTGGATGGATACCTGCGGGTTACCTGTGACCCACGCTAGGGTGACCCTGGTTAAAACGGGGACCAAGGATCAGTCATCGGGCACACGGGGTGAGTCAGGGTGAGATTCCCCAGGCCGCCAAGCGGTCGGGCCACCGGTCCGGCCTGCGGCGTTCCCGGAAACGCGGACGTGACCGCCCGCGCCGATGACGGTACCGGTCAGATCGGCGCCACCCGGTCCCGGATCGAGTGGAACGGCGGCCTGAGCGCTCCGCGGCGAGAGGCCCGCGGAGACGGCCGGGGACGGTTTCCCGTCTCTTCGACGTCCGGCGTGCCCGCCGTTTCGTGAACGCCCGGATCCCGCATCTGATCGAGAGAGGACTCGCTCATGACGGACGCTTCGCGGCCGAGGCTGCCCCGCTGTCGCCGGGCCCCCCTTAACGGGGGCCGGATCACGTCCCGGCCTCGCGGCCGGGCCTCTTCCGGAGGTTCCGGTGAGCAGTAACCGCCCGGAGTCCGGCCAGCCCCGCGAGGGGTACGCGGACTCCTCCGGCAGGCGTCCCGCCAAAGGCGAGCACGGCGCCGTCGACGCGCTCGGCTTCCCGACCGCCCCCGGCTCCGCCGACCGCGACCGCCCCACCCCCCGCCAGCCCAACGCCTACGACGACCACCCCCGCCCCGGCCCGTACGCCGACGGCCCCCCACCTGGCTACGGCGACCAGGGCCCGCCCCCGGGCTACGGCGACCAGGGCCCGCCCCCGGGCTACGGCGACCAGGGCCCGCCCCCGGGCTACGGCGACCAGGGCCCGCCACCTGGCTACGGCGACCAAGGTCCGCCCCCTGGTTACGGCGACCAGGGCCCGCCGCCCGGTTACGGTGACAAGGGCGGTCCGCCGCCGGGCGGGTACGGCGAGAAGAAGCCCTCGGGCGGCATCGACGTCGCGCAGATCATCACCGGCGGGTACCCGACCCTGCCCGGCCTCCCCGCCTACCCGGGCGCGGGCCGCGGCCCCGGCTACGACGACGACAAGGCACCCGGCGACCTCGCCTACCGCGACGGCGAGACCACCTACGCCATGCCGGTCAGAAGCCACGGCTACGACGCCTCCGCCCCCCTCTCCGGCGGCTACGACCCGTCCCCCCGCCCGGCCCCCGACAGCGGCTACGACCCTCGTCCCGGTTCTGACACCGGGTACGACCCCCGCCCCGGTTCCGACGCCGGCTACGACCCCCGTCCCGGGTCCGACGGTGGTTATGAGCCGTCTCCGCGTTCGGGATCTGAGGGTGGTTACGAGTCGCGTCCTGGTCCCGACGGTGGTTATGACCCCGCTTCGCGTTCGGGGTCCGAGGGTGGTTACGAGTCGCGTCCCGGTTCGGACGGTGGCTACGACCCTGCTCCGCGCCCGGGTTCTGACGGTGGTTACGAGCCGCGTCCCGGGGCCGACGGTGGTTATGAGCCGTCTCCGCGTTCGGGATCTGAGGGTGGTTACGACCCCCGCGCCGGTTCGGACGGCGGCTACGATCTGTCGCCGCGTCCGGGGTCTGACGGCGCTTACGATCCGTCGCCTCGCCCAGGCGCCGACGGCGGTTTCGATCCCCGGCCTGGCTCGGACGGCGGTTACGATCCTCGGCCTGGTTCCGACGGCGGTTTCGATCCCCGGCCTGGCTCGGACGGTGGCTACGAGCCGCGTCCGGGGTCCGACGGCGGTTACGACGCGCGGACTGGCTCTGACGGCGGGTACGACTCGTCGCCGCGTTCGGGGGTGGACGGCGGTTATGACCCCCGGCCCGCCTCCGACAGCGGTTATGACCCGTCCCCGCGTCCGGGCACCGACACTTACGACCGCCCGGGGTCCGATCCCGGCTACGACCCCCGGCCCGCCCCGGACCCGGCACCCCGTTCCGGTACGGATGGCGGGTTCGAGCCCGCGCACCGGCCCTCGCCGGACAACGGCTACCGTACGCCTCCCCCGTACGGCGACGCCTCGCCGTACACCTCGCAGGACGTCCCCTACAGGGGAGGCCAGGACTACGCTCCGAAGGAGCACGCCGGTCAGGAGGTCGTGCCTTACGGGGCCCAGGACTCCTACGCCCCGGTGGACCGGCCGGCGTTCAAGGACGGGCCTTCGTACGCGGCCAAGGACTACGGGGCCAAGGACTACGCGGCGAAGGACACCCCGGTGTACCCGCCGAAGGAGCCCGCCTACCAGGAGTACAGGGACGCGGCGTCGTACGCGCCGGGGCAGGAGCTCGCGCCGTACAGCCCCTCCCACCAGGGGGACGGCTACGCCGCGCAGGCGCCCTATGCGGCGCCGACGCCGGAGTCCGGTCACCAGCGGCGGATGGAGGTGCCGGAGGCGCAGGGCGAGGTGGCGGCGCTGGCGGCGCAGTTCGCGCAGCGGTTCGAACTGCTCGCGGGCAACGTGGAGAAGGTGATCAAGGGCAGGCGGGACGTCGTCGAGCTGGCCCTGATCTGCCTCTTCTCCGAGGGGCACCTGCTGGTGGAAGGCGTGCCGGGCACCGGCAAGACGACGCTGGCGCGGGCGATCGCGGCCGGTGTGGACGCGCGGTTGCGGCGGGTGCAGTTCACCCCCGACCTGCTGCCCTCGGACATCACGGGCGTGTCGGTGTTCGACCCGCAGGCGCAGAGGTTCGAGTTCCACGAGGGGCCGGTGTTCGGCAACATCGTGCTCGCCGACGAGATCAACCGGGCGGCGCCGAAGACGCAGGCGGCGCTCCTGGAGGTGATGGAGGAGCGCAGGGTCACGGTGGGGGCGGAGTCCCGGCCGGTGCCCAGGCCGTTCCTGGTGCTGGCCACCCGGAGCCCGGCGGACACCGACGCCTCGCACCCGCTGCCGGAGGCCCAGCTCGACCGCTTCCTGATGTGCGTGCCGGTCGGCTACCCGGACCACGCGGCCGAGGTGGACATGCTCAGGAACTCCGGCGCCCAGGTCGAGCAGCTGCCGTTGGTGGCCAGGGCGTCGGACGTCGCCGGCATGATCGACTTCGCGACCCGGATCCACGTCGCCGACCCGATCTACGACTTCGTGGTGGGCGTCGTCGCGGGCACCAGGACCGCGCAGGACACGCGGTCCGGGGCGAGCCCGCGGGCCGGTATCGGGCTGCTCCGGGCCGCGCGGGTGCGGGCCGCCGCGGCCGGGCGGCACTACGTGGTGCCCGAGGACGTCAAGGCGCTCGCCGTTCCGGTGCTGGCCCACCGGCTAGCCCTCACCCCGGAGGCGCAGGCTCGCGGGCGCACCGCGGCGGACCTGGTCGAGGAGATCTGCGCGGTGACGCCCGTGCCACCCGGGTGACCCGGCGCGGGCGTCACCCTGGGTGACCCGGTGCGGGCGTCAGGCGTCGTAGTCCACGACGACCGCGCCGGAGGCCGGCGACGACTGGCAGGTGAGCACGAACCCGGCGGCCACCTCGGCCGGTTCCAGCGCGAAGTTGCGCCGCATGTCCACCCGCCCGGAGACCAGCCGCGCCCGGCAGGTGCCGCACACGCCGCCCTTGCACGCGAAGGGCAGGTCGGGCCGCACCCGCTGGGCGCCCTCCAGGACGGTGACGTCACGCCGCAGCGTCATCGTCGTGGCACGCCCGTCGAGCACCACGGTCACCTCGCTGGCCGCCTCCCCGTCCGGCGTGTCCTCCCTGCGCACCGGGCCGGGCGGCGGCTCGTCCACGAAGAACAGCTCCTGGTGCACCCGCTCGGCGGGCACGCCCAGCTCGGCGAGCACCCGCCGCGCGTCCGCGACCATCTCGTACGGCCCGCACAGCCACCAGTGGTCCACCTCGGCGACCCTGGTCAGGGCGGGCAGCAGCACGCGCAGCCGGTCGGCGTCGAGCCGCCCGCTGAACAGCTCCGCCTCGCGGGCCTCCCGGGACAGCACGTGCACCAGCTCCAGCCGGGCCGGGCAGGAGTCCTTGAGGTCGGCCAGCTCGTCGGCGAACATCACGGTGTCCGCGGCGCGGTTGCCGTAGAAGATCGTCGCCCGGCCCGCCGGGTCCTCCAGGACCGACGACGCGATGGACAGCACCGGCGTGATGCCGGAGCCGGCCGCGATCAGCACGTGGTGGGCGGGCCGGGCCAGGTCGGGGGTGAAACCGCCGGCCGGCGGCAGCACCTCGACCTCGTCGCCGGGCCGCACCTCGCGCACCAGCCAGCAGGAGAAGAGCCCGCCGGGCACCTCCCGCACGCCTATGCGCAGCGGGCCGCCGCGCCGGGCGCAGATCGAGTAGGACCGCCGCTCCTCCCGGCCGTCCACCGTCCGGCGCAGCGTGAGCCACTGACCCGGACGGAAGGCGAAACGGGCGGAGAGCTCCTCGGGCACGTCCAGGGTGATCGCGGCGGCGTCGTCGCACAGCCGGTCGACCCGGGCCACGCGCAACGTGGCGAACTCCGTACGGCGCAGGGTGGTGGTGCTCACGTTCAGATCTCCTTGACCCGCTCGAACGGTTCCGCGCACGCGCGGCAGCGCCACAGCGCCTTGCACGCCGTTGCCCCGAACCCGGACACTTCCTCGGTCTCCGCCGAACCGCACCGCGGGCAGCTCACCCGCCGCCGGACCGGCCCGAGGGTCAGCGGCACCGGCCCGCTCCGCCGTACCGGGGCGGCGCCCGGCGGGGCGATGCCGGCGGCCGACAGCTTGCGCCGGCCCGTCTCGCTGATCCAGTCGGAGGTCCAGGCGGGGGAGAGCGCCGTGCGGATCTCCACCTCGTCGTAGCCCGCCTCGCGCAGCCGCGCGGACAGGTCGGCGCGGATCGCCCCGATCGCCGGGCAGCCGCTGTAGGTCGGCGTGATCGTGACCACCACCCGGCCCGCGCCCGCCTCCTCGACACCGCGCAGGATGCCGAGGTCGGCGAGGGTCAGCATGGGCAGCTCGGGGTCGGGGACGGCCTCGGCGACCCGCTGGGCGAGACCGGTCACCACGTCGCCTCCGGAAGGCCGCGGGCGACCCCCTGGAGCTCGGCCAGCAGGTCGCGGAGCGCGCCGGTGTGCTCGCCCGAACGGCCGGCGGCGGCGCCGGGGACGGGGAGCGGCGGCGCGTCCAGGGTGGCCGCGGCCAGCACCTGGCGGAGCACCGCGCCGAACTCCTCGCGCAGCCCGGCCGGGTCCACCGCCACCCCCGCCGCGACGAGGCGCGTCTCCACCTCGTGCGCCGCGAACAGCTCGCCGGTGAGCGGCCAGACGGCGGCGAGACCGGCCGCCATCCGCTCCCTGGACAGCGCGGTGCCGTCGCCGAGCCGCACCACCCAGCCCGCCGCGTAGTCGCGGTGGTAGGCGACCTCGTTGACGCCCTTGCCCGCGACGGCGGCGAGCACCGGGTCCCGCGAGGCGCGGAGCCGGTCGAGCAGCGCCAGCCGCCAGGTGGAGAAGACGAGCAGCCGGGCCATGGTGTGGGCGAAGTCGCCGTTCTCGGCCTCGGCGAGCAGCACGCCGCGGAACTCGTGCGGCTCGCGGTGGAACGCGAGGTCGTCCTCGCCGCGGCCGGAGCCGTCGGCCTGGCCCGCGCGGGCGAGCAGCAGCCGGGCCTGGCCGAGCAGGTCGAGGGCGACGTTCGCGAGCGCGACCTCCTCCTCCAGCTCCGGCGCCCGGGTGACCCACTCCTGGAGCCGGTGCGACATGACCAGCGCGTCGTCGCCCAGCATCAGGCAGTAGGCGCCCAGGTCGGCCCCGTCCACGCCGTCCGGCAGGCGGGTGTCGACGCCGGCCAGCGGGTCCGCGAAACCGGTGCCGTAGGCCCAGCGCGCGTCCCCCGCCGCGTCGTTCAACGCTTCGTAGGCGTTGCCGGTGGACATGTCACTTCCCTCACATGTGCGGTACGTCGTCGGGAATGGCGTAGAAGGTGGGATGCCGGTAGACCTTGTCGCCGCTGGGGGCGAAGAACGGGTCCTTCTCCTGCGGGCTGGAGGCCGTGATGTGCGCCGAGCGGACCACCCAGATGCTCACGCCCTCGTTGCGCCGGGTGTACAGGTCGCGGGCGTGGCGCAGGGCCGTCTCGTCGTCGGCCGCGTGCAGCGACCCCACGTGGACGTGGTTGAGCCCGCGCTTGCTGCGCACGAACACCTCGTACAGCGGCCAGGACGAGCCGGTCATGCCGCCACCTCCCGTCCGGTCTTCCTGGCCGCGTGAGCCGCGGCCGCCTCGCGCACCCACGCGCCGTCCTCGTGCGCCGACCTGCGCCGGGCCATCCGCGCGGCGTTGCACGGGCCGTCGCCGCTGATCACCCGCTTGAGCTCGGACCAGTCGATCGGGCCGAAGTCGTGGTGGCCGCGCTCGGCGTTCCACCGCAGGTCGGGGTCGGGCAGCGTCACGCCGAGCACCTCGGCCTGCGGGACCGTGATGTCCACGAACCGCTGGCGCAGCTCGTCGTTGGTGTGCCGCTTGATCTTCCACGCCATCGACCGCTCGGTGTTCGGCGAGGCGTCGTCCGGCGGCCCGAACATCATCAGGGACGGCCACCACCACCGGTTCACCGCGTCCTGCACCATCTCCCGCTGGGCCGGGGTGCCGCGCATCATCGTCAGCAGCAGCTCGAACCCCTGCCGCTGGTGGAACGACTCCTCCTTGCAGATGCGGATCATGGCGCGCGCGTAGGGGCCGTAGGAGCTGCGGCACAGCGGCACCTGGTTGCAGATCGCGGCGCCGTCCACCAGCCACCCGATCACCCCGACGTCGGCGAAGCTCAGCGTCGGGTAGTTGAAGATCGAGGAGTACTTCTGCCGCCCCTCGATCAGCATCTCGGTCAGCTCGCCGCGGTCGGCGCCCAGCGTCTCGGCCGCCGAGTAGAGGTAGAGGCCGTGGCCCGCCTCGTCCTGCACCTTGGCCAGCAGGATCGCCTTGCGGCGCAGCGACGGCGCCCTGGTGATCCACTCGCCTTCCGGCTGCATGCCGATGATCTCGGAGTGGGCGTGCTGCGCGATCTGCCGGACCATCGTCCTCCGGTAGCCGTCGGGCATCCAGTCCCGGGGCTCGATCCGCTGGTCGTGCCCGATCGTCGCCTCGAAGTCCCGCTCCAGCGGGAGCGTGTCGCCCTGGGGGGTTCCGGTCACGTCGGTCACCTCGATTCCGGGTCGCGCTTGGCGACCAGTGTCAGCACGTCGTACTTCGCCACCGACGAGCCGTCCTGCTTGGTCACGTCGGCGTCCCAGCGGACCTCGCCGTGCGGCGCGCCCTCCCGGGGGTCGACGTGCTTGGCGGTCAGCGTGACGGTCAGCTCGTCGTCGGGGTAGACCGGCGTGAGGAAGCGCAGGTTCTCCAGCCCGTAGTTGGCGAGCACCGGCCCGGGGGCCGGGTCCACGAACAGGCCGGCGGCCAGCGAAACCACCAGGTAGCCGTGCGCCACCCTGCCGTCGAAGAACGGGTTGGCCCTGGCCGCCTCCTCGTCCATGTGCGCGTAGAACATGTCGCCGGTGAACTCGGCGAAGTGCTCGATGTCGGCGAGCGAGACCCGCCGCGGCCCCGCCACCACCGTGTCGCCCGGCCGCAGCTCCTCCAGGTGCTTGCGGAAGGGGTGCACGCCGCCGGCGGCGCGCGGCGCGCCGGGCGTCCAGCGGCCGGTGATCGCGGTCAGCATCGCGGGGCTGCCCTGTACGGCGGTGCGCTGCATGTGGTGCAGGACGCCGCGGATCCCGCCGAGCTCCTCGCCGCCGCCGGCCCGGCCGGGACCGCCGTGCACCAGCACGGGGAGCGGCGAGCCGTGCCCGGTGGACTCGGCGGCCGACTCGGCGTCCAGCACGAGCAGCCGGCCGTGCCACGGGGCGGCCCCGAGCACGACCCGGCGCGCGAAGTCGCCGTCCCCGGTGACGACCGAGCCGACCAGGCTGCCCCGGCCGCGGGCGGCCAGCGCGACCACCTCGTCCGCGGAGGTGTAGGGCATCAGGGTGCTGACCGGGCCGAACGCCTCGATCTCGTGCGGCTCGGCGCGGCCCGGGTCCTCGGCCCGCAGCAGCACCGGGGAGACGAACGCGCCCCGCTCGGCGTCGGCGCCGGTGACCCGCACCTGCTCGGCGTCGCCGAACACCGCCGTGCCCGCCGACATCAGGACCTTGACCGCGCGCCGCACCTCCTCGCGCTGGTCCAGCCCGGCGAGCGCGCCCATGCCCACCTCGGGGTCGGCGGGGTCGCCCACCCTGATCTCGGCCAGCCGCGCGGCGGCGGCCTCGGCGACGTCGCCGAGCAGCCCGGCGGGGACGAACGCGCGGCGGATCGCGGTGCACTTCTGACCGGCCTTGACGGTCATCTCGGTGACGAGCTGCCGGACGAACAGGTCGAACTCGGCGGTGCCCGGCGTGGCGTCGGGGCCGAGGATCGAGCAGTTGAGCGAGTCGGCCTCGGCGTTGAACCGCACCGCGCGGGACGTGATCACCGGGTGCGCGCGCAGCTTCCTCGCCGTGGCGGCCGACCCGGTGAACGCCACCACGTCCTGCTCCGTCAGGTGGTCGAGCAGGTCCCGCACGTCACCGCAGACGAGCTGCACCGAGCCCTCGGGCAGCAGGCCGGACTCGATGATCAGCTCCACCAGCCGGGCGGTCAGGTAGGCCGTCTGGCCGGCCGGCTTCACCAGCGACGGCATCCCGGCCAGGAAGGCGGGCGCGAGCTTCTCCAGCGGCCCCCAGACCGGGAAGTTGAACGCGTTGATCTGCACCGCCACGCCCAGCAGCGGCGTGCACAGGTGCTGCCCGGCGAACGTGCCGCCCCTGCCGAGCGGTTCGACGCCGCCGTCCAGGTACAGCGTGTCGTTGGGCAGCTCCCTGCGGCCCTTGGAGGAGTAGGAGAACAGCGTGCCGATGCCGCCGTCCACGTCGAACCGGGCGTCCGCGAGCGTCGCGCCGGTGTGCAGGGAGAGCCGGTAGAGCTCTTCGCGGTGCTCGCGCAGGTACGAGGCGAGCGACTTGAGCAGCGCGGCGCGCTGGTGGAACGTCAGCTCGCGCAGCGGCGGGCCGCCGGTCCGCCGCCCGTGGTCGAGCGCGGCGGCGAAGTCGATCCCGGCGCTCGACAGGCGCGCGATCTCCTCACCCGTCACCGCGTCCAGCACCGGTGTGCCTTCGTCGCCGGGCACATGCCAAGAGCCGTTGACGTAGCTGCTCAGCGGGGTCATCGGCGGCCTCCTCGACCGAATTACTTACCGTCCATTCGTTCAGTATGTTACCTTCGCGGCATGCCTCGCGAAAGGGAGGGGAGCAGGTCGTCCGGCGACTCGCCGAGCCGGGCGGCGGTCCGGGCCTGGAATACTCGTCCGGTGACCGCTTCCACCACCCGCCCCGCCCGACGCGGCCGGCCGGGATACGACCTGGAATCGCTGCTCGCCGTGGCGGTCAAGGTGTTCAACGAGCGCGGTTACGAGGCCACCAGCATGGAGGACCTCTCCCGGCGGCTCGGCATCACCAAGTCCGGGATCTACCACCACGTCACGGGCAAGGACGAGCTGCTGCGCCTGGCGGTGGACCACGCGCTGGACGGCCTCTTCGAGGCCGCCGGCGAGGCCACCGCCATGCAGGGCCGCGCCATAGACCGCCTGGAACACCTCGTACGGCGCAGCGTGCACGTCCTGGTGGACCGCCTCCCCTTCGTCACGCTGCTGCTCAGGGTGCGCGGCAACACCAAGGTCGAGCGTCAGGCGCTGGCCCGGCGGCGCGAGTTCGACCGGCTGGTCAGCGCGCTGGTCGAGCAGGCCGAGGCGGAGGGCGACGTCCGCCCCGACGTGGACCCGGCGGTCACCAGCCGGTTGCTGTTCGGCCTGGTCAACTCGCTGACCGAGTGGTACCGGCCGCGCGGCGGGATGGGCGCGGAGGCGCTGGCCGACGCGGTCTGCAAGATCGCCTTCGACGGCCTGCGCCAGTCACCGGAGTAGGGCGGGGTCCCTCAGGGGAGGGGCAGGTCGAAGCTCGGCGGCAGCGGCACCATCATGGTGAACCCGGCCACCAGCGACAGCGCGGCGACCAGCAGGAAGAACAGGATGTAGAACCCGGCGGGGAAGAGGGTGAGCCGGGCGAGCTGGTCGGCGTCGGAGTTGGCGGCGCGGCCGTACCGGCGCTTGCGTTGCAGTTCCAGGATGGGCCGCACGCCGCCGAAGAGCAGGAACCACACGGCGAGGTAGGCGCAGATGGCCTGCACCTCGCCGCTGGCGAACCACGACAGCGCGAACACCGCGCCCCCGGTGGCCAGCAGCGACACCACCCCGAACAGGTTGCGGATCAGCAGCAGCATGCACAGCAGCAGGGCGAGCACGGCCCACAGCAGGATCGTCACGTAACCCGTCGAGACCAGCCACGCGCCGCCGAGCCCGAGCAGCGACGGCGCGACGTAACCGGCCAGTGCGGTGAGGATCATGCCGGGACCGGTCGGCCGCCCCCGGGTCAGCGTCACCCCCGACGTGTCGGAGTGCAGGCGGATGCCCTGGAGCTTGCGGCGGGTCAGCACGGCGGCCACCGCGTGCCCGCCCTCGTGCGCGATCGTGACCAGCCCCCGCGACAGCTGCCACGACGTGGACGACAGCACGATCACCAGGGCGGCCAGCGCGGCCAGCAGGACGGCCCACCACGGCGGCTGGTCCTGGGCCGTGATCAGGTGGGCCCACACCTTGTTGAGCGACTCCATCAAGCTCAAGCTTGCCCGAAACATTACCGCCCCGCGACCCGGAGTGAAGGGCCGAGCCTAAGATCGTCCCATGACCGTGGAACGGCATTCGGTGCTGACGGAGGATGCGCAGGTCACCGCCTGGTGGGCGCGGCTCGGACTGCCCGGACTCGCGGATGTCCACGTACATTTCCTGCCACCCCGGATGGAGCGCCGGGTCTGGCACCACTTCACCCACGGCGGTCCGCTGGTCGGCGACGGCTGGGCGGTCGAGTACGCCTGGCCGGTCGAGCGGCGGGTGGCCCGGCTGGCGGAGATGGGGGTGCGCGCCTTCCCGGCCCTGGCGTACGCCCACAGACCGGACATGGCCCGCGACCTCAACGAGTGGACCCTCGCCTTCGCCGCGCGGACGCCGGGCTGCCTGCCCTCGGCCACCTTCTTCCCCGAGCCGGGCGTGCTCGGCCAGGTCCGGCGGGCGATCGACGACGGGGCCGTGATCTTCAAGGTGCACCTCCAGGTGGGGGCGTTCGACCCGCGGCTGCCGGAGCTGGACGAGGTGTGGGGGCTGCTCGCCGAGGCGGGCGTCCCGGTCGTGGTGCACGCGAGCTCGATGCCGGTGCCGGGCCGGCACACCGGCCCCGGCCCCATCGCGGAGGTCCTCGGCCGCCATCCCCGGCTGGCCGTGATCGTGGCGCACCTCGGCATGCCGGAGTACGCGGAGTTCCTCGGACTGGCCGAACAGCACGAGCGGGTGCGGCTGGACACCACGATGGCCTTCACCGACCACAGCGAGCCGGACGCGCCGTTCCCCGCCCGGCTCAGGCCCCGGCTGCGCGACCTCGGCCTGGCCGGAAAGGTCCTGCTCGGCAGCGACTTCCCCACCATCCCCTATCCCTACGCCCACCAGCTGTACGCGCTGGAACGTCTCGACCTGGGCGAGGACTGGCTGCGCGCGGTGTGCTGGGAGAATGCGGCAGGGCTCTTCGGGTTGGCATCCTGACTACACTCGTGGACGTCCGGGCCCTGTGCCGCGAGTGACCGAGAATTCATCGGTTCGTCCGGAGATGACGGGTGTCCCGGTGGGAAGGGGGCGGGAATGACCGAGCGGCGATCACGTGGCGTGCGGACCTTTCTCCGCCCCCCGAGCAGGCCCGACGACACCACGATGGCGCCCGAGCGGTCGATGGACCCGCGCGCCCAGGAGGAGACCCCGGCCCGCCCGAGCGTGATCGACAACGCGCTCTACGTGGACGGGCGGAGGGTGGCCACCCCCGAGTCGCTGGCCGAGGCGTTCGAGGGCCTGAAGCGGATCCGGGGCAGCATGGCCTGGATCGGCCTCTACCGCCCGATGGACCGGGAGCTCTCCGAGCTCGCCGAGGAGTTCGCGCTGCACGAGCTGGCGATCGAGGACGCGATCGTCGCCCACCAGCGTCCCAAGTCCGACCGCTACGGCAACACCCTCTTCGTGGTGCTCCGCGCCGCCAGCTACGACGACGAGCTGGAAGAGGTCGGCTTCGGCGAGCTGCACGTCTTCGTCGGCCCCAACTTCGTGATCACCGTACGGCACAGCGAGGCCCCCGACCTGTCCAGCGTGCGCCGCCGGATGGAGTCCGACCCCGACCTGCTCCGCCAGGGCCCCCAGGCGGTGCTCTACGCGATCCTGGACACCGTGGTGGACGGCTACGCCCCGGTCGTCTCCGGCCTGCAGAACGACATCGACGAGATCGAGGTCCAGGTCTTCGGCGGCGACCCCACCGTCTCCCGCCGCATCTACGAGCTGTCCCGCGAGGTGATCGAGTTCCAGCGGGCCACCCGGCCGCTCCTCGGCATGCTGGAGGGGTTCATCGCCGGTTCGGCGAAGTACGGCGTGGACGAGGAGCTGGAGCGTTACCTGCGCGACGTGGCCGACCACGCGATCACCGCGGTGGAGCGGGCGGCGGGGTTCCGCCAGATGCTCCAGGACATCCTGGTGGTCAACTCCACACTGGTCAGCCAGGCGCAGAACGAGGAGATCACCAAGCTGTCGGAGGCGAGCTACGCGCAGAGCGAGGAGGTCAAGAAGATCTCCGCCTGGGCGGCCATCCTGTTCGCCCCCACGCTGGTCGGCACCATCTACGGGATGAACTTCGACTACATGCCCGAGCTGCACTGGATGTTCGGCTACCCGTTCGCGCTGCTGCTGATGGCCGTGGTCTGCCTGACGCTCTACGTGGTCTTCAAACGCCGCGACTGGCTCTGAGGGCTCAGCCGAGCATCTTGCGGGCGGCCTCCTCGATGTCCGTCTCCGACAGCAGGACGTGGTTCGCCGCGTCGCCCAGCGGGATGAAGCTGTCCCGGGAGGTCACCCGGGCGATCCGGCCGGTGAAGCCGGCGTCGAGCAACTCGGTCATCACGCCCTCGGAGACCCCGCCGGTACGCCGGGTCTCGTCGGCGATCAGCACCTTGCCGGTGAGCTCGGCGGCCCGCATGAGGTCCTCGGTGGGCAGCGGCGACAGCCAGCGCAGGTCGAGCACCCGGCAGCTGTGCCCCTCGGAGGTGAGCCGGACGGCGGCGCGCAGGCTCATCCGCAGCCCGTTGCCGAAGGTCACGATCGTCAGGTCGCGGCCGTCGCCGTAGGTGCGGGCCCGGCCCAGCGGCACGTGGGTCTCGCCCCACCGGGCGGGCGGCGCGTAGGGCGCGAGCCAGCCGTTGTCGCCGTCCTCGAACATGTCGCGGGTGTTGTAGAGCGCGATCGGCTCCAGGAACACGCAGACCGAGCCGTCGGCCCGGGCCGAGGCCAGGCAGGTGCGCAGCATCGCGGCGGCGTCGTCCGGCCGGGCGGGGGAGGCGATGACCAGGCCGGGGATGTCGCGCAGCGCGGCCACCGAGTCGTCGTTGTGGAAGTGGCCGCCGAAGCCCTTCTGGTAGGCGTAGCCGGCCACCCGGACCACCATCGGGTTGCGGTAGGCGCCGCGGGAGAAGAACGACAGGGTCGCCGCCTCGCCGCGGATCTGGTCCAGCGCGTTGTGCAGGTAGGCGAGGTACTGGATCTCCGGCACCGGGACCAGCCCGGAGACCCCGCCGCCGAGCGCCAGGCCGAGCACCGCCTGCTCGTCCAGCAGGGTGTCGAAGACGCGGGACGCGCCGAACCGCTTCTGCAGCCCGCGGGTCACGCCGTAGACCCCGCCCTTGCGCCCGACGTCCTCGCCGAAGACCAGGACGTCGGGGTGCGCGGCCAGGGTGTCGGCGAGGGTGCGGTTGATCGCCTGGGAGAGCGTCAGCGCGCCCTCGGACTCCGGCGGGGTGCCGTTGAAGGCGCGCGTCCGGACCTGGGGCTCGGCGGCGACGGTCGCCGCGGCGGCCACCAGGTCGGGGCGGCGCGGCGCCAGCGGGGCCATCACCTCGCCCGCCGAGGACAGCCGCGGGCGCCGCGCGCTCTCCAGCGCCATCTTCAGCACGTGCTCGCGGGTGGTCTCGTAGCGGCTCAGCAGCTCGTCCGGGGTGCTGAGCCCGGCCTGGACGAGCAGCGCGGCGCCGGTCACCAGCGGGTCGCGGGCCAGGTCGGCGTCGATCTCGCGCTTGGTGCGGTAGGAGCTCTCGACGTCGGAGCCCGCGTGGCCCATCAGCCGGACGGTCCTGAGGTGCAGCAGCGCGGGCGCGCGCCGGGTGCGGACGTGCTCGGCGGCCCGTAGGGTCGCCTCGTACACCGCCACCATGTCCGCGCCGTCCGCCTGGAAGTAGGCCAGGCCCGGGTGGTGGGCGCTCTCGATCCAGCCGTCCGGGGTGCGCACGCTGATGCCCAGGCCGTTGTCCTCGCAGACGAAGAGCACGGGCATCGCCAGGCCCTGGTGGGCGCCGTAGGCGGCGGTGTTGAAACCGGACAGCGCGGTGGCGTGGTTGACCGAGGCGTCACCGAAGCTGCACACCACGATCGCGTCGCCCGGCCACGGGCAGCGGACGCCGAGCCGCCGGGCGCGCTCCAGGGCGAAGGCCACGCCGGCGGCGCGGGGCAGGTGGCTGGCGATCGTCGAGGTCTGCGGGATCACGGCGAGCTCGGGATGGCCGAAGACCTTGTGCCGGCCGCCCGCGATCGGCTCCTCGCTGGAGGCGGCCAGCCCGAGCAGCACGTCGCGCAGCCCCTCCTCGGGCAGCCGCCCGGCCGCCGCGGACCTGGCGAGGTAGAAGCCCCCCGAGCGGTAGTGCAGCAGCGCCGGATCGGTGGTGCGCAGCGCGGCGGCCACCGCGGCGTTGCCCTCGTGCCCGGCCGAGCCGATCGTGTAGAAGCCCTCACCCTGTTCGCGGAGGACGCGGGCCGCGATGTCGAGGAGTCTGCTGCCGAGCTGGTACTCGTACAGCTCGGCACAGCGCCGGCCGGTCAGGGTCGTGCCCTCGGCGACGGGGAGTCCGGGGTCCCGCGGCGGTCCGGGCCGCAGGGCCGCAACGGCCTTGAGGAAGTGAGTCTCTACAGAGTCGCGCGCCACACTGCCGATTATGTCGCCACGCCCCCGGCTTCGTCTGCCGCCTGCCGACATCCGCCTGGCCTGCGGGTCAACCAGGTCATGCCGCCGTTTTGACCGATCTTCAATGCTTTTGTTGAGATTTGTGAACGCTTGACGGGGACGGCCGTGAAGCCGAACGAACCCTCCCGGAAGGCCGGCGGAGGGTTCCGTCCCGTAGCCTGTGGCGGAACCTCTCACCAGTATCGATACAGATCCGGCTATCGCATCGTTTGCGATATCAATATTGGACACTTCTTGATCGCTTCTGGTCTGCTGGGCGGTGTCCGCGTCCACGGCGCGGTGTCCATGTCCACGGCCCGGTGTTTACGTCCGCGGTCCGGGGGAGCGCCGAGACTCGGCCGAGTGAAAGCAGGTGCCCGCCAGATGCCGTGCGAGCAGTCCCGGCCGTCCCCTCCTGACGGCCACGGCGATCCGCACGTCCCGGGGCGCCGCCGCCACCGGCCGGCAGACCGGCGCCGCCCGCCCGGCCCGTACCCGCCTGCGGGGACCGGCCGGGCGATCCCGGTGCGGCCCGCGGCACGTCACGGGCGCCGGCGGCCGTGAACTCCACCGCCCTCGTTCCCGCGTCGCCCGAGGTCGAAGACGATCGGTCCGCCCGCCGGGTGATCGTGACGGTGGTCGCCATCCAGTTCGCCTCCTGCCTGGGCTTCTTCGCCGTGATGGCGCACCTGGTCGCCTACCTCCGGTACGACCTGGGCCTGCTGGCGAGCACGGTCGGGCTGGTCCTCGGGGTGCGGGTCGGGCTGCAGTTCGCGCTGCTGCTGCCGATCGGCGCGGCCACCGACCTGATCGGGGCACGCCGCGCCGGGGTGATCGCCTGCGTCCTGCGCGCCCTGGGGTTCGCCTCGCTCGGAGCGGCGGACGGCGTCGGGACGCTGCTGTGCGCGGCCGTCCTCCTCGCCGCCGGCGGCGCGTTCTACAACCCCGCGGCGCAGAGCCTGCTGGCCGGGGTCGGCCCCGCCCGCCGCTCCGGCGGCTTCGCGGCCTACGTGGCGACGCAGCACGTCGCGACCGTCGCCGGCCCGCCCGCGGGGCTCGTCCTCGTCTCCGTCGCGCCGGGCTCCGGGTTCGCGCTGCTGACGGGCGCGGCCGCCGCCATGTGGGCGGTCGCCGGCTGCCTCTTCCTCCTCCTGCCCCGGCGCGGGCGCGGGCCCGCGCCCGCGCGCCAGGGTGCGGTCCTCAGCGGCGTGCGGGCCGTGCTGCGCGACCGGTCGTTCCTGCTCTTCGCGGTGATGACCGCCCCCACGACGCTGCTCGCCAACCACATCATGACGGCCGTGCCGCTCCTCGGCTTCCCGGCCGGCGCGGCGACCCTCTGCTTCTGCGTGCTGGCCGCGGTCGCCGCGGCGGCCCAGCCGTTCGTCGCCGCCGGCCAGCGGGGCAGGCGTCCGTGGGTGCTGCGCACGGGACTGCTGTGCGCGGCGGCGGCGTTCTTCGTGCTCGCCCGGCTGGACGGCACGCAACTCGGCCCGCTGATGCTCGCGGCGGTCCTGAACGGCGTGGCGAACGGGCTGATCCAGCCGGCCATCTTCCAGCGCGCCGCCCACCACGCCCCGCAAGGAAGCTTCGGCTCGTACTACGGCGTCCTGGCGTTCTGCGCCGGCATGTTCTCCTTCGCGGGCGACCTGGTGATCGGCCGTCTCTTCGACCTGGGCCCGGCGGGCGCGACCACGGCCATGTTCGGGCTCGGCGCGTCCGCGCTCATCGCCGCGATCGGCACGGGAGCGGGACCCGGCCCCGGGCGCCGTCCGGCCACCATGAGCTCGACCGGGTGAAAAGTTATCAACCGCTAACCACGGCGGCGAGGGCGGCGACGGCCAGCCGGTGCAGCAGGGCGGCCATGTCGGCGCGCGGCAGCTCGCCCGCGCTGTGCGGTGTGGAGTTGAGCAGCCCCAGCACGGCGTGGGTGGCGGCGCGCAGCCGGGGCGGCGGGCAGCCCGGGTGCAGCTCGCTCAGCACCGTGACCCACTCCTCGACGTAGAGCCGCTGCAACCGGCGGATCCGCCGCCGGTCCCGCTCCGGCACGTTGTCCAGCTCCCTGTCATGCACCCGGATCAGCGCCGGCTCGTCCAGCGAGAACACGATATGTCCGGCGACCAGTGCGTTCATCGCCTCCCGTGGCCCGCCCGCCTCGGTCGCCACCGCCGCCCCCGACGCGCGCAGCCGCTCGCTCACGTCGAGCAGCATCTCGGCGAGCAGGGCCTCCTTGCCGCTGAAATGCCGGTAGAGCGCGGGGCCGGAGACCCCGACGGCGGCGCCGATCTCCTCGATCGTCACACCGTGGAAGCCGCGCGCGGCGAACAGGGCGGCGGCGGCCCGCAGGATCTCGGCGCGCCGCGTGCCCCGATTGCGGGTAGGTGTCCGGGGAACCGTCACACCTGGACATGGTAGACGGATACGTTAATGATGACTAACATCGCAGCCGGAATGGCGGACTGCGGAGGCTGAGCCGAGGAGGGGATGCGGTGAACGCCTGGCCGGTGCTGCGGACGACGTGCGATCCGGGCGGAGAAGGGTTCAAGCGCAACACGGAGGCCAACGAGCGCCTGACGGCCGAGCTGCGCGAGCGGCTGGCCACGGCCGCCGCCGGCGGCTCCGAGCGCGCCCGCGCCCGGCACGTCGAGCGCGGCAAACTGCTGCCCAGAGACCGCGTCGACGCGCTGCTCGACCCCGGATCCCGGTTCCTGGAGCTGTCTCCGCTGGCCGCCACCGGCCTCTACGGAGACGAGGCGCCCGCCGCGGGGATCATCACCGGGGTGGGCCGGGTGAGCGGGCGCGAGGTCGTGGTCGTCGCCAACGACGCCACGGTCAAGGGCGGCACCTACTACCCGATGACGGTCAAGAAGCACCTGCGCGCCCAGGAGGTCGCCCTCCACAACCGGCTGCCCTGCGTCTACCTCGTCGACTCCGGCGGCGCCTTCCTGCCCGCCCAGGACGAGGTCTTCCCCGACCGCGAGCACTTCGGCCGCATCTTCTACAACCAGGCCACCATGTCGGCGCGGGGCATCCCGCAGATCGCCGCCGTGCTCGGCTCGTGCACCGCGGGCGGCGCCTACGTCCCGGCGATGAGCGACGAGGCCGTCATCGTGCGCGGCCAGGGCACCATCTTCCTCGGCGGGCCGCCGCTGGTGAAGGCCGCGACCGGCGAGGAGGTCACCGCCGAGGAGCTCGGCGGCGGCGAGCTGCACGCCCGCACCAGCGGCGTCACCGACCACCTCGCCGAGGACGACGCGCACGCCCTGGCGATCGTCCGCGACATCGTCGCCACCCTCGGCCCCCGGTCCCCGGCCCCCTGGGAGACCGCGCCCGGCGAGGAGCCCGCCCTGGACCCCCGCGACCTGTACGGCGTCGTCCCGCCCGACCCGCGCACCCCCTACGACGTGCGCGAGGTCGTGGCCAGGATCGTCGACGGCAGCCGCATGCTGGAGTTCAAGGCCGAGTACGGCCCCACCCTCGTCACCGGCTTCGCCCGCATCCACGGCCACCCCGTCGGGATCATCGCCAACAACGGCATCCTGTTCGCCGAGTCCGCGCTCAAGGGCGCCCACTTCATCGAGCTGTGCGACCGGCGGTCCATCCCCCTGGTGTTCCTGCAGAACATCAGCGGCTTCATGGTCGGCAGGGCCTACGAGGCGGGCGGCATCGCCAAGCACGGCGCCAAGATGGTCACCGCGGTCGCCTGCGCCCGCGTCCCGAAGTTCACCGTCGTCATCGGCGGCTCCTTCGGCGCCGGCAACTACGCGATGGCGGGCCGCGCCTACTCGCCGCGCTTCCTGTGGATGTGGCCGAACGCCCGGATCTCGGTGATGGGCGGCGAGCAGGCCGCCAACGTGCTCGCCACCGTGCGCCCCGGGCTCACCGGCGAGGAGGCGGAGGCGTTCAAGGCGCCCATCAGGGAACAGTACGAACACCAGGGCAACCCCTACTACTCCACCGCCCGGCTGTGGGACGACGGCGTGATCGACCCCCTCGACACCCGCACGGTGCTCGGCCTCGCCCTCGGCGCGGCCGCCAACGCGCCCCTCGACCCCGTCGGCTACGGCGTCTTCCGGATGTGAGTGTGATCATGTTCGACGCGGTTCTCATCGCCAACCGGGGCGAGATCGCCGTCCGGGTCACCCGGACGCTGCGCCGCCTCGGCGTCCGCGCGATCGCCGTGCACACCGCGGCCGACGCGGGCGCCCGGCACGTCGCCGAGGCCGACACGGCGGTGGCCGTGCCCGGCTACCTCGACATCGAGGCCGTCATCGCGGCCGCGCTGGCCACCGGCGCGCGCGCCGTCCACCCCGGCTACGGCTTCCTCGCCGAGAACGCCGCCTTCGCCCGCCGCTGCGCCGAGGCCGGCCTGGTCTTCGTCGGCCCGCCGCCGGAGGCCATCGAGGCGATGGGCGACAAGATCAGGGCCAAGGCGACGGTCTCGGCCGCCGGGGTGCCCGTGGTGCCCGGCGGCGCGGAGCCGCACGACGACCTCGCCGAGGCGGCGCTGCGGGTCGGCCTCCCCGCGCTGATCAAGCCGTCCGCGGGCGGCGGCGGCAAGGGCATGGTGCTGGTGCGCACCGCCGCCGAACTGCCCGGCGCCATCGAGTCGGCCCGCCGTACGGCGCTGGCCGCGTTCGGGGACGGCACGCTGCTCATCGAGCGGTTCGTGGCCGGGCCCCGGCACATCGAGATCCAGGTGCTCGCCGACGGGCACGGCAACGTCGTGCACCTCGGCGAGCGCGAGTGCAGCCTGCAACGACGCCACCAGAAGATCGTCGAGGAGGCGCCCTCGCCGCTGCTCGACGCCGGGGCGCGGGCCCGGATGGGCGCGGCGGCGGTGGAGGCCGCCCGCTCGGTCGGGTACGCCGGGGCGGGCACCGTCGAGTTCATCGTGCACGGCGAGACCCGCGAGCACTACTTCATGGAGATGAACACCCGGCTCCAGGTCGAGCACCCGGTCACCGAGATGGTCACCGGCCTGGACCTCGTGGAACTGCAACTGCGGATCGCCGCCGGGGAGCCGCTGCCGTTCACCCAGGACGAGGTGCGCCTGACCGGCCACGCCGCCGAGGCCCGCGTCTACGCCGAGGACCCGTCCCGCGACTTCCTCCCCACCGGCGGCCGCGTCCTCGCCCTCACCACCCCGCCCGAGACCCCGCCCCGCGACGCCGCGACCGGTGGCGGGGCCGGTGGCACGGTCGTGCGGGTGGACTCCGGGCTGGCGGCCGGGGGAGTGGTGAGCAGCGCGTACGACCCGATGCTGGCCAAGGTCGTCGTGTGGGCGCCGGACCGGGAGGGCGCGCTGCGCGGGCTGGACCGGGCACTGGGGGAGACCGGGATCCTCGGCCTCACCACCAACGTGCCCTTCCTGCGCCGCCTGGTGACCCATCCCGCCGTGCTCGCCGGCGACCTCGACACCGGGCTGGTCGAACGGGTGCTCCCCGAACTGCTCCCGGCCGGCGGCGTCCCCGCCGACGTGCTCGCCGCCGCCGCGCTCGTCTTCCACGATGGCCTGTCCCCCGCGCCGGGAGCTGACGCCGCCGATCCGTGGGACGTCGCGGACGGCTGGCGGGTCGGCGGCCACGCCTGGACGACGTGGCGGCTGGAGGCCCGCGGCGAGGTGCACGAGGTGGGAGTGCGCGGCCTGCCACGCGCCGGCGCCGAGGTGCGCACCCCCGGCGCGGACCCGCTCCCCGCCCGGCTCGCCGGGGACGCCGGCGGCGGACTCGCGGTCACCGTCGCGGGCGTCACCCGCCGCTTCACCGCGGCCAGGGACGGCGACACGCTGTGGCTCGGCGGGGACGGAGCCGCCTGGGCGCTGACCAGGCACCTGCTGGGCGACCCCGGCGACCGGGCCGGGGCCGCGCTCGGCGGCGACGGCGTGGTGCGCAGCCCGATGCCGGGGACCGTCCTGGTGGTGAAGGCCGCCGTGGGCGACGAGGTCGCCGAGGGGCAGCCGCTGCTGATCGTGGAGGCGATGAAGATGGAGCACACCGTGACCGCGCCGGCCGCCGGCGTGGTGGCCGAGCTGCCGGTGCGGGCGGGCCAGTCCGTCGACATGGACGCCGTGCTGGCCGTGGTGCGGGCGGGGGAGGCCGGAGCATGATGCGGCAGCCGTACGAGGTGCCGATGGCGGGGCTGCCCGAGCGGGTCACGATCTACGAGGTCGGGCCGCGGGACGGCCTGCAGAACGAGTCGGCCGTGGTGCCCGTCGAGGTGAAGGCGGAGTTCCTGGCCCGGCTGGCCGCGGCCGGGCTGACCACGATCGAGGCCACCAGCTTCGTGCACCCCACCTGGGTGCCGCAGCTCGCCGACGCCGGGGAGCTGCTGTCGCTGATGACGCCGATGCCCGGCGTCCGCTACCCCGTCCTGGTGCCCAACGAGCGCGGCCTGGACCGGGCGCTGGAACACGGCGTCTCCGAGATCGCCGTCTTCGGCAGCGCCACCGAGACCTTCGCCCGGCGCAACCTGAACCGCAGCGTGGCCGGTTCGATCGAGATGTTCGCCCCGGTGGTGGAACGCGCGCTGGCCGCCGAGGTGAAGGTGCGGGCCTACCTGTCGATGTGCTTCGGCGACCCGTGGGAGGGGCCGACCCCGATCGGCCGGGTGGTGGACGTCGGCGAGCAACTGCTCGGCCTCGGCTGCCACGAGCTGTCCATCGGCGACACGATCGGCGTCGGCACCCCCGGCCACGTCACCGCCCTGCTCGACGCCTTCGCCGCGCGCGGCATCGGCCCCGGGCGGCTCGCCGTGCACTTCCACGACACCTACGGCCAGGCCCTGGTCAACACGCTCGCCGCGCTGAGGGCCGGGGTCACCGTGGTGGACGCCTCGGCCGGCGGCATCGGCGGCTGCCCGTACGCCGAGTCGGCCACCGGCAACCTCGCCACCGAGGACCTCGTCTGGATGCTGCACGGCCTCGGCGTCGAGACCGGCGTGGACCTCGAATCCCTCGTGCGCACCAGCGTGTGGCTGAGCGAGAAGCTCGGCCGTCCCAGCCCTTCCCGCGTCGTCCAGGCGCTTTCCTAGGAGGATCCGATGCACCGCCTCAGCGACGAGTACGAAGCGCTTCGCAAGACGGTGGGCGAGTTCGCCCGCGACGTCGTCGCCCCGGTGATCGGGGACCTGTACGAGCGCTGCGAGTTCCCCTACGACATCGTGCGGCAGCTCGGCGCGATGGGCGTCTTCGGGCTGCCGATCCCGGAGGAGCACGGCGGCATGGGCGGCGACTACTTCGCGCTCTGCCTGGCCCTGGAGGAGCTGGCCAGGGTCGACTCCAGCGTGGCGATCACGGTGGAGGCCGCGGTGTCGCTGGGCGCGATGCCGATCTACCGGTTCGGCACCCCCGAGCAGCGCGAACGGTGGCTGCCCGCGCTGGCCGCCGGGGAGATGCTGGGCGCGTTCGGCCTGACCGAGCCCGGCGGCGGCTCCGACGTGCCCGGCGGGATGCGCACCACCGCGGTGCTCGACGGCGACGAGTGGGTGATCAACGGCACGAAGGCGTTCATCACCAACTCGGGCACCGACATCACCGGCGTCGTCGGCGTGGCCGCGATCACCGGGACCACCGAGGCCGGCAAGCCGGAGATCTCCACCATCCTGGTGCCGTCGGGCACCCCCGGCTTCACCGTGTCGAAGAAGTACTCCAAGGTCGGCTGGTCGGCCTCGGACACCCGGGAGCTGTCCTTCGCGGACTGCCGGGTGCCCGCCGCCAACCTGCTGGGCGAGCGGGGCCGTGGCTACGCGCAGTTCCTGCAGACGCTCGACGAGGGCCGGATCGCGATCGCCGCGCTGTCGGTGGGCCTCGCCCAGGGCTGCGTGGACGAGTCGCTGCGCTACGTCCGCGAACGGCGGGCCTTCGGCCACCCGATCGGCCACTACCAGGCCATCCAGTTCAAGGTCGCCGACATGGAGGTCCGCGCGCACACCGCCCGCCTGGCCTACTACCACGCCGCGGAGAAGATGCTCGCCGGCGAGCCCTTCAAGAAGGAGGCCGCCATCGCCAAGCTGGTCGCCAGCAACGCCGCGATGGACAACGCCCGCGACGCCACCCAGGTCTTCGGCGGCTACGGCTTCATGAACGAGTTCCCGGTCGGCCGCTTCTACCGCGACGCCAAGATCCTGGAGATCGGCGAGGGCACCAGCGAGGTCCAGCGCATGCTCATCGCCCGCCAGCTGGGTCTCGCCGACCTGTGACCCGCCAGGCGGTCCGGCCCACCCGTCCCGCCGTGTCCGACCGCACCCTGTCCCCTGGACGACGCCCGGCGCCGGTGAGCATCACTCCGCGCCGGGCCGTCGGCGTGCCCTGGCGCGTCCCGTCGTCGCGGGGACGGTGGGACGCGCCGGGGTGACGGGGGTCAGGAGGGGAGCTGGGCGTCCAGGCGGTAGCCGTCCACGGTGACGTAGACCTGGTCGCCGGGGCGGGCGTTGAGCCGCATGAGGACCGGCTGGAGGGAGTCGAAGACCGGCTGGCGGTCACGCCACACCAGGACCACGGCGTTGTCGCCGGGACCGGTCACCGACAGCAGCGTGCCAGGGCGCATGCCGAGCTGCGCGGCGTACCCCTCGGGCACGGCCACCGGCTCGCCCCGCAGGTGCTCGCTGGTGACGTCGATGCGCTGCCAGCGGCGCGGGTCGGAGCTCGGGCTCGGCGGCGGCGGGGGCGGCGTGGAGGGCGCGCCGGCGCGCTGGCCGGGGGTGAGGTGCGGGGGACGCGGCTGGCCGTTGCCGGCGAACGCGTTCGCCGACAGCGCGGACAGCGTGGCGAGCGCGGCGCTCGGGTCGATGTTCGTGTTGGCGACCTGCGGCACCGGCTGACCGCCCCGGGCGTGGCCGTTGACCCCCGGCGTACGGCGGGGCAGCTGGGCCGGGAACGCGCCGGAAACCGTGCCGGATGCGGCGCCGGCGGGCCGCTGCGGGAGCTGCTGCTGCTCGTGGGCCGCCCGCTCGTGCGCGGCGGGGATCGTGCCCAGCGCGTCGAGCCAGGCCCTGGCCGAGTGCGAGCGGATGCCGAGCTGGGCGAGCAGCTCCACCACGTCGGCCTCGGCCGGTTTCGTGGCGACGAGCTGCCGGGTGCGCTCGCGCAGGCCGCCCAGGTCGCCGACGACCAGCCAGCCCTCCTGGAGCCTGCGGTCGGGCATCAGCGTCACCAGCACCCGCCACAGCGGCGTGCGCAGGATCGGCACCTCGACCGGATGCGACGGGTCGGCGCCGACGAGCTGCTCCTCGGTCGCCGCCGCGCCGAGCCACTCGGTCAGCCGGAACAGGTGCCCGGTGAGCGGCGAGGACGCCGGCGAGCGCAGCCACAGCAGCACCCGCTCCTCGGCGCTGCGCTGGGCCAGTGACAGCACCTCGCGGTCCACGCCGAGCCGGTGCGCGAGCGTGCGCAGGCTGATCGGGTCGGTGGCGAACAGCCGCTCGACGGCCACGGCCTGTTCCAGCGGCTGCCATTCGCGGAAGGTCGAGTCGACGAGCCCGACCAGCGGGTGCTCGGCCACCATCTCCGGGGTGGGCGGCGCGGCCGGCGCCCCCGGCGCAGGCGCCTGCGGCGCGGCGCTGCCCGGCTGCGGCTGTCCGGGCTGGACCGCCTGCGGCGGGGCGAGCGCCGGCTGACCGGGCTGCACCTGAGCGGCCGGCGGCTGAGCGAGCTGCGGCTGGCCGATCTGTGGCTGGGGGGCCTGCGGCTGGACGGCCTGGGGGTGAGGGGCCTGGGGCTGGGCGGCCTGGGGGTGAGCGGGCTGCGGCTGGGCGGCCTGGGGGTGAGCGGGCTGCGGCTGGGCGGCCTGCGGGTGTGGCTGGGGGGGAACGGCCTGCGCCGGGGGCAGGGCGGGGCGCCCGGCGGGTACGGCGGGGCCGCCCGCCAGGGCGGCGATGTGCGTGCCCTGCTGCGCGCCGGCCTGGGTCTGGGCCTGCTGGGTGGCAGCGCCGGCGGACCGGTGCGCCGGGATCCGGCTCAGCACGTCGCGGTAGATCGCCGACAGCACGGTCTCCGCCGAGGCGGGCGCGGCCGGCGCGGACAGGTCGGCCGGGGTGAGCCTGCGCAGCCTGGACCAGCCGCCCAGCCCGTTGATCACCGCGCGGACCGGCTCCGGCCAGCCGGGCAGCGCCGGGTCGGCGGCGTGCACCTGCAACGCGGGCATCAGGTCGGTCAGCGGAAGATGGTCCCAGCGGGTGACGGACAGCCGCGAGAGCCGGTCACAGAGCCAGTCCATGCCCATCACGGCCAAGGCCCGTGGCAGCGTCACGGAGGCCCACCAACCGGCGGGAAGTCGCGGGTCGGCCAGAACTTCGGTGACCTGTCTGGGCCGGCTCCAGCGCAGGGCCGGAACCAGATCGCTCAGGCAGATCGATGACTCGGCGTCCATCGGCAGACCGCAACCTCCCCAGAGTGACGCGTGTGGCTGATGGTGCAGCCTACGCCGCAAGCTATCAATTGGTGTCAATAGGGTAAAGCTCGTCGGGCGATAAATCGGGCGAAAGCCTCAAGTCGGGCCTTCCCCCCACCAGCGTGGTCGCATCCGCGCCGGACCGGCATCCGGCGGCCAGCGCGTCCGCGTCGTTCGCGCCCCCCAATGATGCTGTCAGATATCCGGCCGCGAAGGCGTCGCCCGCCCCGGTCGAGTCAACCACGTCCACGCGCGCGCCGGGCGCTCTCGCCGACACCCGGCCGCGCCTGGCCAGCAACGCCCCGTCCGCGCCGAGCTTCACCACCGCCGTGCCG
This sequence comes from Microtetraspora sp. NBRC 13810, assembly GCF_030268685.1. Classification (GTDB taxonomy): domain Bacteria; phylum Actinomycetota; class Actinomycetes; order Streptosporangiales; family Streptosporangiaceae; genus BSRQ01. Next base: position 33,479 of record NZ_BSRQ01000023.1, on the reverse strand, counting down.
TACCGGGCGCTCAGCAGCTCGGCCGCGCGTTCCGCGTCCGTCTCGCCGGTCAGCAGCAGGGCCTCGTCCAGGTTCGGGATCACCAGGCCGGCCGGCGCGGTCTCGGCCAGGAAGCGCTCGACGCCGAAGTCGTGCAGGAAACCGGTCGAGGCCGGGTCCACGCTGATCCGCGCGCCGCGCCCGGCGGCGGCGGCCATGGCGCGGCGGGCGAGGAGCAGGCCGGGTCCCGCGAAGAGGGTGTAGCCGGACACGTGCAGGTGGCCCACGCCGTCGAGCAGCTCGTCGGCCCAGTCGCCGGGGCCGATCGCGCCGCCCGCGCCCCGGTTGGTCAGCATGGTCCGCTCGCCGGTCCCGTCCACCATCGCGATCACCACAGCCGTGGGCCGCCCGGCGTCCACCCGCACGTGCGGGAGCACCCCCGCCCGCACCAGCGCCGCCGTGTGCCACTCGGCCGTGTCGAACCCGGCCCTGGCCAGCAGCCGCGCGTCCGCGCCCAGCCGCGCGGCCCACGCGGCCGTGTTGGCGCCCGACCCGCCCGGCCGCAGCGTGATGTCGGCCGCCGTGTCGGTCCCCTTCGCGATCCCCTCCCGGTGGATGGCCACCACATCGGTCACCACGTCCCCGATCACCAGCAGCCCCGCCGGAGGCACACGCTCACCGGCCGCGGCGGGCCGGAGACGGCCACCCGCGGTCGCGGGGGGCCGGTGGGCAGCGGGAGGCGTGGGCGCGGCGTCGTGCGGGGGAGTGCGTGCGGGGACCTGCGGGGTGGGCGCGGGGTCGGGCGGGGGAGTGCGTGCGGGGTCGGGCGGGGTGGGCGCGGGGTCGGGCGGGGGAGTGCGTGCGGGGTCGGGCGGGGTGGGTGGTGGGGGCGCCGGGGTGTCTCGGCCGGGCATGGCGGGTCAGCGGGCCGTGGACCAGGCGGCGGCGATCCGGGCGGCGAGGCGGGTGTTGCCGCGCACGGCGGCGAGGTTGGCCTCCAGGGAGGCGCCCTCGGTGCCCTTGACCAGATAGTCGAGCAGGAACGGGGTGATCGCCTGGCCGCTGACCCCGGCGGCGGACGCCGCCTGGAGGGCCTCGGCGAGCACCCGGTCGTGCAGGGCGGGGTCGAGCTGCTGCTCCACCGGGACGGGGTTGGCGACGATCAGGGCGGTCTCCGTCCCGCCGAGGGCGTCCTGGGCCCGCATGACCGCCGCGGCCTCGGCGGGCGACTCGATCCGCCAGTCCACCGGCTCGCCGGAGGTGTGCAGGTAGAAGCCGGGGAAGAAGTCGGTGCGGTAACCGGCCACCGTCACGCCCCGGGTCTCCAGCCGTTGCAGCGTGGCCGGTACGTCGAGGATGGACTTCACCCCGGCGCAGACGACGGTGATCCGGGTACGGCTGAGCGCGTCGAGGTCGGCGGACTCGTCCTGGTCCTCGGTCCAGCCCCGGTGCACCCCGCCGAGGCCGCCGGTGGCGAAGACCCGGATCCCGGCCCGCGCGGCCAGGAACGAGGTCGCCGAGACCGTCGTGGCCCCGCTCGCGCCCAGGGCCGCCGCGAGCGGCAGGTCGCGCTGCCCCAGCTTGCGCAGCCCGGGCTCGGCGGCGACGCGGCGCAGCCCCTCCTCGTCCAGCCCGATCCGCGCGACCCCGTCCAGCACCGCGATCGTCGCGGGCACGGCCCCGGCCTCCCGGACGATCTCCTCCAGTTCCCCGGCCACCTCCAGGTTCCGCGGCTGCGGCAGCCCGTGCGAGATGATCGTGGACTCCAGCGCCACGACCGGCGTCCCCTCGGCGAGGGCGGCGGCGACCTCGGCGGAAGGGCGGAGGATGGTGTCGGCACTCCTAGACATGGGCTGGTTCTTACCCCTCGTCGACAGTCGTTAGCGCTTTGCGTGGAACGGTGTGTTTGTTCCGAAGTGAGCAGGTTACGGGGGCCCATGTCCGGCGTCCACTCGGGGCCGCGGCGCAGGTGTAGAGTGCCCGGCATGGTGGTGGAGGGAGCCCTGGCCGTACCCCGTCCCGGCCCGTTCGGGCGCGGCGGTCCCTGACCTCCGGGAGCCCTCCGGCGCGGTCACCGAACCGCGCCCGCCCGCGCCCGGCACCGGCCGCGGGACCGGACGATCAGCTGGGAGACACCCCCCGATGCAAGCCTCGCGTTATGACGTCGTCGTCGCGGGCGGCGGGCACAACGGCCTGGTGGCCGCCGCCTACCTCGCCAGGGCGGGCCGCCGGGTCCTGGTGCTGGAGCGCCTGGACCACGTGGGCGGCCTCGCCGTCTCCGCCCGGCCGTTCCCCGGCGTGGACGCCCGGCTGTCGCGCTACTCCTACCTCGTCAGCCTGCTGCCCGCGCGGATCGTCAAGGACCTGGGGCTGACCCTGGAGCTGCGCCGCCGCCGGTTCGCCTCCTACACCCCGCTCGGCCGTACCGGCCTGCTGGTCGACGGCGCCGACGAGGGCCGCACCGCCGCCTCCTTCGCCGCGGTCACCGGCGGCCCCGCCGAGCACGAGGCGTGGCGGCGCTTCTACGCGATGACCGCGCGGGTGGCCGCCCGCCTCGCACCCACCCTGCTCGAACCCCTCCCCAGCCGTACGGCGGTGCGCGCGGCCGTCGGGGACGAGGCGTGGCGCGACCTGTTCGAGCGGCCCATCGGTGAGACGGTGGCGGAGCGGTTCGCGGACGACACGGTGCGCGGCGTCGTGCTCACCGACGCGCTGATCGGCACCTTCGCCGACCCCGGCGACCCCGGCCTGCTGGCCAACCGGTGCTTCCTCTACCACGTGATCGGCGACGGCACCGGCGACTGGAACGTGCCGGTCGGCGGCATGGGCGCGGTGTCCGGCGCGCTCGCCGGCGCGGCCCGGGCGGCCGGCGCCGAGATCCGCACCGGCGCGGAGGTGCTGGCCATCGACCCCGACTCGGGCGAGGTGACGTTCGCCGGCGAGGACGGCGAGCACACGGTGCGCGGCGGCCACGTGCTGGCCGGGCTGCCGCCCGCCGTGCTCGCCCGGCTGCTCGGCGGCCACGCGGAGCCGCCCGAGGGCGCCCAGCTCAAGATCAACATGGTGCTGGCCCGGCTGCCCCGGCTGAAGGACCCCGCGGTGGAGCCGGCGGAGGCGTTCAGCGGCACGTTCCACGTGAACGAGGGGCACGGCCAGCTGGCCGCCGCGCACGCGCAGGCCGCCGCCGGCCGTATCCCCGCCCTGCCGCCCGCCGAGGTCTACTGCCACACCCTGACCGACCCGTCCATCCTCGGGCCGGAGCTGCGCGCCGCGGGCGCGCACACGATGACGCTGTTCGGCCTGCACATGCCCGCCCGGCTGTTCCGCGAGGACCCCGCGGGCGCCCGCGAGGCGGCGCTGCGGGCCACGCTCGCCTCGATCGACTCCGTGCTCGCCGAGCCGCTGGAGGACTGCCTGCTCCGCGACGCGGACGGCGCCCCCTGCCTGGAGGTGAAGACCCCGGTGGACCTGGAGACCGACGCGGGGCTGCCCGGCGGGCACATCTTCCACGGCGACCTCGCCTGGCCGTACGCGCCGGAGGGCGAGGACCGCTGGGGCGTGCGGACCGGGCACCCGCGGGTCCTGCTGTGCGGGGCCGGGGCGCGCAGGGGCGGCGGCGTCAGCGGCATCCCCGGGCACAACGCCGCCATGGCCGTCCTGGGCGGTTGACGAGCCTTCACGCGCTCTTCACCGGACGCCCTCTGGCGCCGCGGAGCCACCTGGTGCATCGTGGAGTCAGCCCGGCGGCTCCGCGCGGCGCAGGTGATCCCCGAAGCCGCGCGCGGCGATAGTCTGAAGGAATGCGGAGCGTGCGGGAAGCCAGGACGAACACCAGGGCGGATCAGGCCGACCAGCGGCGGGCGGAGCTGCTCGACGCCGCCCGCAGGGTCGTGCTGGAGCGAGGGCTCGCCAGCACCCGCGTCTCCGACATCGCCAAGGAGATCAACGTCAGCGGCGGGCTGATCCACTACCACTTCGCCACCAAGGACGAGCTGATCACCGCGATGCTCCGGGCCACCCTGGAGGAGGAGAGCGCCCGGCTGGCCGAGCTGGCCGGCGCACCGGGCAGCGTGGTGTCGCGGCTGGACCAGATGCTGCGGTTCTACATCCCCGAGTCGCGCAGCGACCAGAGCTGGATCATCTGGATCGACGCCTGGGCCGCCGCCCTGCGCGAGCCCGCGGTCTGCGAGATCATGTACGAGCTGGAGCTGACCTGGATCACCGCCGTCGAGGGGCTGATCAAGGCCGGGGTCGAGTCCGGTGAGTTCAGCTGCGACGATCCCCGGGGGGCCGCCGAGCGCATCGACGCGATGCTCGACGGGCTGGTCACCCGCTACACGCTGCACCCCGCCGTGCTCACCCGGCAGCGGCTGCTGGAGCACGCCAGGATCGCCGCCGCCCGCGAGGTGGGGCTGCCGCCGGCGGCCTTCGGCGACTGACCGCGCGACCTCGCTACACGGGCTGGGCGGCCAGCAGGTAGGCGAGCCGGGCCGCCGCGTCCTCGATGTTGTCGGCGCTGCCGAGCCGGTAGCCCCACGATGTGAGGAAGTTGCCCTCGGGGCAGCAGGTCACCGTCTCCAGGAGCGTGTCGCTGAACCGGTTCCGAACGCACACGTAAGCCGGGTCGCTGCTCAGAGCGAGGTTCTGCACGGTCAGGTCGGCGTGGCGGCGCGCCGCCACGGCGAAGTGCTCAAGACAGGACATCGTGTCCAGCATCATGCGTCACCTCCGCAACTTTTTCTCGCGACAGGATTGCACGATCTTGTCATGACAAGCAAGCAATTGCGAAGGTCAATTCGCGGATTGTTCCTCCCGCGCGAAGTCGTCGATCACCCTGACCACCACCGCCCGCGCCGCGTCGCCGAAGGCCGCGGCCGAGCAGAGTTCCTCGAACGTCGAGCAGTAGAAGGAGACGTCCTCCGGGGCGCGCAGCAGCAGGTCCCTGGTCTTGGTCGGCACCCCCACGAGTTCGTCGTCGTAGATCCAGAACCCGTTCAGCAGGGCCGACGGCAGCGGCGCCTCGAACGGGATCACGCCGAACTCGACGTTGGGCAGGGTGCTCACGGCGAGCAGCCGGTCCAGCTGGCCCAGGATGACGGTGAGCGGGGCCAGCCGGTAACGCAGCACCGCCTCGGGCAGGACGAACCGGAAACGGCGGTTGCGGTCGTAGAGGATCTCCTGGCGCTGCATCCGGACCCTGATCGCGGAGTCGATCTCCTCCGGGGCCGCCTGGAGCCGCCTGACCTTGGCGAAGACGTTGCGGGCGTACTCGGTGGTCTGCAGCAGGCCGATGACCACGCCGGGCTCGAAGACGCGGAAGGACCGGGTGCGCGCCTCCAGGTCCCTGATGTCCTCCTGCATGGCCACCAGGCCGGCGCGCGGCCGGTGCCGGGACTCGTTCCGCTCCACCAGCGACGCCGCCTGCCCGGCCAGCGTGCCGACCGTGCCCTGCGGGGCGCCGACGGCCCGGCCCCACATCAGCACGTCGTCCTCGGTCGCGGTCTGCCGGGCGTTCTCCAGCCGGGAGACCTTGGACGCCTGCCAGCCGAGGCGCTCGGCGAGTTCCTTGCCCGACAGGTGGGCGGCCTCCCGCAATCGTCTCAGCTGGGAGCCGAGATCGATCCGAGCCTGCTGAAAGCTGCTCACGCCACCTCCGCTGCGGGGCGCCGAAGGGCCTGGCCACGTTCCCGGCAGCCGCGGCGGTGCCGGGCCCGGGGTGCGCATGACAGTAGACCGGACCGGGCGGCCGTGCCAGGGTGCGCGGCTAAATCGTGATCAACGACGACGGGCGGAGGGGGCGGCGCCGGTCAGTCGAGAACGCGCCGGGCGATCTCGGTGAGCAGCTCGCGAGGCACCTCGACGGCGACCTCCCCGTCGAGCACGTGGCGCAGGTCGGCGAGCGCGGCGGCGTCGCTGACCTGCAGTCCCTGCACGACGATGGTGCCGCGGTCGGTCTCGTAGAGGGACGGGCAGGCGCCCGCCTCCGAGGTGGAGCCGAGAAACCGCAAGCGCATGATGTTTCCTTCCCCGAGCGGTCCCCCCTGCAATTGCGCGCAATTGTATAGGGATCAAGGTCGCTGGAAGGTTCCAATGCCCAGGGATCAGGATATTACGCCCGCCACCCGAAATATTGGGTTTCGGCTACAAGGGGGATGGCGCGTGGAAAGTCTCCGCGGCAGGGGTTCCGGTCAGGCGGGCCGGGGCGCCCATCGGGGCGGGCGCCTGTCCAGCAGCGCGGCGATGCCCTCCTGCCCCTCCGCCGAGGTGAAGCGCTCCGCCGACAGCTCGGCCATCTGCCGCATCCCCTCCTCGACCGTCAGCGCCGGAACCCTGCGCACGAGCCCCTTGGTGATGGCCAGCGCCTCGGGCCCGCCGCGCAACAGCATGTCCGCGTAGCGCGCCACCGTCGCGTCCAGCTCCTCCTCCGGCACCGCCCGGGTGAGCAGCCCGATCTCGGCCGCCCGCGCGGCGTCGAACACCTCGCCGGTCAGGAAGTACTCCGCCGCCGCCCGCGGCTCCAGCCGGCGCAGCACGGTCACCGAGATCATCGCGGGCACCACCCCCAGCCGCACCTCGGAGAAGGCGAAGGATGCCGTCAGCGGCGCGATGGCGAAGTCGCAGGCCGCGACCAGGCCGAGCCCGCCGGCCCTGGCGGTGCCGTTCAGCCGGCAGATCACCGGCTTGGGGCTCTCCCAGATCAGGCTCATGATCTCCGGGAAGGACGCGGTCACCGGCGCGCGGTGCGGATCGTCCGGCGCGACGCGCTGCTCCTTGAGGTCGGCGCCGGAGCAGAACACGGGCCCCGCGCCGGTCAGCACGATCACTCGTACGCTCTCCTCGCCGAGCGCCCAGTTCAGCCGGGCCTCCAGGTCGCCGAGCAGCCGCACCGAGAGCGCGTTGCGGTTGCGCGGCGAGTCCAGGGTGATCGTGGCCACGCCGTCCGCCACCTCCCTGCGGACCAGGCTCTCCACGGGCCACCCTCCATCGCTGCTGGTCACTGACGCTCCTCGGACACGACGGGCACGGCTCCCGCCTCGGCCGGCCCTGCGGCGGCGGCCGCATGACGATCACGCAGCAATCTAACGCGGGCGCGTCCGGCCCGGGAAGGACCCCCCGGCGCGGCGGAGCCGTGCCCCGGTCAGGTGCAGTGGCTCCAGCCGCTCTTCCAGGAGGTGCCGCCGAAGGAACCGCCCCACATCACGCACTTCTTCACCGCGGGCAGCCGGATCGGCCCCGCGTAGGAGCTGTAGGAGCCGCTGTCGCTGTCGCTCGCGCCGTTCTGCACCTGGAGGACGGCGCTCATCGCCACCTTGGCCGGCATCTCGTACCTGGACAGGGTGACCACGCAGTTCTTGCCCTGGGCGGAGTTGTACAGCAGGTAGACCGTGGCGCCGCCGAGGCTGTGCGAGTCGATCTGCTTGAACCCGGAGCCGCACACGCCCGCCGCCGAGTACCGGTTCGGCTTGGACGGCGCGCTCGTGGTCGGCTTGGGTCTCGGCTTCGCCGAGGACGGGGGCGCGGTCGTCGGCTTCGGCGAGGACGGCTTGGGGGTGGGGGCCGCGGTGTCCGTCGCGGGGATCTCGTTGGACGGCTCGGCGGACGGCGTCCTGCGCGGCGAAGGGGCGCTGGAGGTGCGCGGGCGCTGCTCGGGGGACCGGGCGGCGGTCCGCGACGGGCTGGGCGTCCTGGGCTTCGGCGTGCGTTCGGCGGTCGCCTCGGCCGTGACCGGCGTCGGCTCGGGCACGTCCGGGTCGGGGGTCTGGGTCTCCTCGGCCGCCACGAACGCGGGGTTCGGGTCGGGCGCGGGGGTCTGCTCCCGGCCGGCGTTGGCCAGCACGATCCCGCCGCCGAGCACGAGGACGGCGGCGACCGACCCCAGCGCGATGACGACCGGCCGCCGTGCGCTCCCGCGCCGGGAACCGGCCCGCCCGTGCGTCCCGTGCCGAGGCCCGCCCCCCTGCCCGGCCCGCCCCTGCCCGCCGGGCCCGGCCTGCTGCCCACCGGGTCCACCGAGTCCGCCGGGGCTGCCGGGTCCACCATGGCCACCGGGGCCCTGTGGCCCGGGGCCGTGCGGCTGCCCGCCGTGCGCTCCGTGTGCTCCGCGCGGGCCGCCGGGGCCCTGGGGCGCTCCAGGGTGCTGAGGTCCGCCGGGGACGTACGGCGAGCCGTGACCGTGATGTTGCTGGGATCCGGGTCCCTGCGGTGAGCCGTGATGTTGCTGGGGTCCGGGTCCCTGCGGCCCGCCGGACCCGTACGGACCGTACTGGGCGCCGGGTCCCTGCGGTCCGCCGTGTCCCTGAGGCAGCCCGTGTCCCTGAGACAGCCCGTGTCCCTGAGACAGCCCGTGTCCCTGAGGTGCTCCGTGGCTCTGGGGTGGTGGGTGGCCCTGCGGAGTGCCGGGGGCGGTGCCGTGGGGGTTCGCGTGGTCGGTGAGGTGGAAGGCCGGCTGCTGCAGGAGGGTGGGGTCGGCGGCGGGCGCGTGGCCGTGCTCGTACGGCGGCGCGTGCCGGACGTCGTACGCCTGGGGCGGGGAGGAGGGCACCGCGAGGGTGCGGAGCGGACCGGTGGGCTGGCCGGTGAGATGGCCGACGAGTTCCTCGGCGGTCGGGCGGACGGCCGGGTCCTTGGACAGGCAGGCGGCGACCAGCTCCCGCATCGCCCCGTCGAGGTCACCGAGCTCCGGCTCCTGGTGCAGGATCCGGTTCATCACCACCGGGATGGAGTCCTGGCCGAACGCGGGCGCGCCCGTCGCCGCGAAGACCATCGTGACGCCCCAGGCGAAGACGTCGGCCGCGGGGGAGACGTCCCCGGTGGTGAGCTGCTCGGGAGCCAGGTAGGCCGGGGTGCCCATGGTGGTGCCGGTCGCCGTCGCGCCGGGCGAGTCCAGCGCCCTGGCGATGCCGAAGTCGATCACCACCGGGCCCTCGGGGCCCATCAGCACGTTGGCGGGCTTGAAGTCGCGGTGCAGGACGCCCGCCCGGTGGATCGCCGCGAGCGCGGTGGCGGTGCTGATCGCGAGCCGGTCCAGCGCGCTGCCCCGGCGCGGCCCCTCCCGGTCGACCAGCTGGCGCAGCGAAGGGCCGGGCACGTACTCGCTGACGATGTAGGGCTGGTTGCCCGCCAGGTCGGCGTGCAGGACCGGCGCGGTGCAGAAGGCGGCCACCCGCTGGGCGACCGCGACCTCGCGCAGGAACCTGGCCCGCGCCTCCGGATCGGCGACCAGCCCGCTGTGCAGCAGTTTGACCGCTACTTGCTCACCCGTGGGACCGCGCCCCAGATAGACGATCCCCTGACCGCCCTCCCCGAGCCGGCCGAGCACCTCGTACGCCCCGAGCTGGCGCGGATCTTCCGTGGTGAGCGGCTGGACCTGCGCCACCTATGCCCCCCGACAAAGACCTGCAAATTTGTTTAACCCCGGCAGAACGGTACCAGTGTGGCGTCTGAAGCGGGTGCTTTACCGCCGGGGTGGAAAGGCGCCAAGGGAGAAAGGCGGCGTTCAGATCGCCTTGCCCGGGTTCATGATCCCCAGGGGATCGAAGACCCCCTTGATCCCGCGCTGGACCTCCTCCGCCACCGGTCCGATCTCCAGCGACAGCCAGCGCCGCTTCAGCAGCCCGACGCCGTGCTCGCCGGTGAGCGTGCCGCCGAGGTCGAGCGCCGCGCGGAAGACGTCGTCGGCCGCGGCCCACACCCGCGGCGGCGGCTCGGGCACGCCGTGCTCGAAGACGAACACGGGATGCACGTTGCCGTCGCCGGCGTGCGCGACCGTGCAGATCGTCACGTCGTGCCTGGCGGCGGCCGCCTCCACCGCCGAGATCATCTCGGGCAGCGCCGACCGCGGCACGCAGACGTCCTCCACCAGGCAGTTGCCCAGGCGTTCCTTGGCCGGGTAGGCGAGCCGGCGGAGCCCGACGAGTTCGTCCGCCTCCGCCGGGTCCGCGGACACGGCCACGAACGACGCGCCGTTCTCCTCGCACAGCCGGCGCATCCGCTCGGCCACCGCCGCGCTGTCGGGGGAGTCGGCCTGCGCGATGAGCATGGCCTCGACCGAGGACTCCAGGCCGATGTGCTTCCAGTCGTCGATCGCCTGGAGGGTCGCGCGGTCCAGCAGTTCCAGCATGGAGGGCCCGCAGCCGGCCGCGATGATCGCCGACACGGCGGAGGCGGCGGCGCGCAGCCCGGGGAACTCGGCCGCGACCGTCGCGGGCGGGTCCGCGGGGGCGCGGCGCAGCCGTACGACGGCCTCGGTGATCACGCCGAGCGTGCCCTCGGAGCCGACGAACAGCCCGGTCAGGTCGTAGCCGGTGACGCCCTTCATCGTGCGCCGCCCGGTGTCCAGCACCCGCCCGCCGGCGAGCACGACCTCCAGGCCGAGCGCCGAGTCGCGGGTCACGCCGTACTTCACGCAGCGCAGGCCGCCCGCGTTGGTGGCCAGGTTGCCGCCGATGCTGGAGATCTCGTAGGAGGAGGGGTCGGGCGCGTACATCAGCCCGTGTTCCCTGGCCGCGCGGTCCAGGTCGGCGGTGATCACGCCGGGTTCCACGACGGCGATCTCGTCGCCGGGCGACAGTTCCTTGATCGCGGTCATCCGCGCCACGGAGAGGACCACGCAGCCCTCGACGGCGGTCGCGCCGCCGGCCAGGCCGGTGCCCGCGCCGCGCGGCACCACCGGCACCCGGTGCGCGGCGGCCCAGCGCAGCGTCTCGGCGACCTCGTCGCGGGACTGGGCGAGTACCACGCCGAGGGGCCTGCCCGGCGGGAGAAAGGTCCGATCACGGGAGTAGCCGTCGGTGACGTCGGGGTCGGTCAGCACCCGGCCCGGAGGCAGGGCGGCGGCAAGCTGGGCGATTGCGGTCACACCAGGACTGTACGACTCCCACGTTCCCCGGTGGCAACCGTCATGCCCTCCGCCGGTCCGAGCCGGAGGCGGTCTGACCCCGGCCGGAAACCGGATCACTTCGGATGAATCACGGTTTTACAACATCCGACAACTGCTTTACTCCCGCTTTACCTTCTCCTCTAACGTCCCGTTTGCGGATTCATGAGCCCTGTGTCGCATGTGGCCCATGTATCCGGAACGACACGCTCATCCCCAGCGTGCCCTGGATGTTTGCCCGGTGACCCCGGGCGAGGGAGGAAGTTAGTTGTCCAGCAGAGGCAGGGGCGCCCGACGGCGCCTCATCGCGATCGTGCCGGCGTTGGGTCTCGCCGCAGCGGGCCTCGCGATCACCGGTGCCGCCACTCCGGCCGACACCTCGATCGCGCGATACCAGCCGTCACCGGCGGACTACTACATCAACTACGCCGCCCCGGCCGTCGAGCCGGAGCAGAGCGAGCCCAGCGTCTCCAGCCGGGCCCGGACGATGGCCGCGACCACCAAGAAGTTCGACCAGAAGTTCTCCAGCGGCAACCCGGTCGCCGGCCGGGTCCTCGCCGCCCGGGAGCGCCAGGCCATGCGGACCGGCCTCAACCCCGCGCAGTTCATCTTCAAGAACTCGAAGCAGACGCAGAACGCCGAGCTGCTCACCCTGCTCGTCGAGTTCAACGACCAGGCGAACGACGACTTCTCCGGGTTCTCCCGGCCGCGCGCCATCGGCAGCGGCCCGGACGACTGCGTGACGGAGCCGCCGGGCACCCTGCTCAACGGTCCCCTCCACAACCAGATCCCGGACCCGGCGAAGTTGCCCCGCAAGGACAACAACACCATGTGGGTGCCGGACTTCAGCACCTCGCACTTCAACAAGATGCTCTACTCCAAGGAGGGCATCACCACCCGGGTGCGCAAGGACCTCAAGGGGCCCGACGGCAAGGCCGGCATCGACATGTCCGGCTACACCATGAAGAACATGTACGAGGAGATGTCCAAGGGCGCCTACTCGGTCAACGGCGAGGCCGTCGGCTGGCTCAAGGTCCCGCACTCCGAGGCGTGGTACGGCGCGTCCGCCTGTGGCGGCGCGGCGCAGGACATGTCCGGCCACCCGGACAACCGGGTCGGCGCGGCCCAGCTCGCCATCGACGCGGTGAACACGCTGGCCGAGCAGCAGCCGGACTTCCCGTGGGCCGACTACGACGTCGAGGACGTCTCCGACGCCGACGGCGACGGCAACTACTCCGAGCCCGACGGCGTGATCGACCACCTGGTGCTGGTGCACGCCGGCAAGGACAAGTCGGGCGACGGCGGCGCGCAGGGCACGTACGCGATCTGGGCGCACTCCAGCGCGGTGGCCGGCGGCTACAGCATCCCCGGCACCCAGCTCAAGATCTCCAACTACATCGTGCAGCCGGAGGACTCCGGCGTCGGCGTCTTCGCCCACGAGTACGGTCACGACCTGGGCCTGCCCGACCTCTACGACACCTCCGGCGGCGCGGAGTCGGCGGTGGACTTCTGGGACCTCATGTCCAGCGGCTCCCACTCCGGGCCGATCTTCCAGTCGATGCCCACGCACATGGGACTGTGGGACAAGTGGGTGCTCGGCTGGGCGGACCCGAAGACCTTCGACCCGGGTGACCGGGGCGGCCTGGTGACCGTCGGCCAGACCTCGCGCACGCCCAAGCTCACCGAGGACGGCGTCCGGGTGAACCTGGACAGCGCGCCGCTCGCCATGATCGAGCCGCACAGCGGATCGAACGCCTGGTGGTCCAACCTCGACCAGGAGTGGGCCGACGTCAAGCTCACCCGCGAGGTGCAGGTCCCGGCCGGGTCCGACGTGAAGTTCTGGCTGTGGAACAACTACGAGATCGAGGAGGACTGGGACTACGGTTTCGTCGAGGTGTCCGCCGACGGCGGCGCCACCTGGGCCGAGCAGAAGGTCTACGACGAGGCCGGCAACCTGGTCAGCACCGACGACGACTACACCGACCCGAACAAGAACCTCGCCACCTTCGGCAACAAGAAGTACGGCCTGACCGGCAACACCAACGGCTGGCGGCACGACTACGTCGACCTCGCGCCGTTCGCCGGCAAGACGGTCAAGCTGCGCCTGCGCTACAACACCGACGCGGCCTTCACCCCGCGCGGCTGGCACTCCGACGACTTCTCGGTGACCAGCGGCGGCCAGACCGTGTGGAGCGACGACGTCGAGGGCGGCGCCAACGGCTGGGCGGCCAGCGGCGGCACGCACACCAACACCCACGGCGGCGGCTGGGCGATCAACAACGGCGAGCGTGAGGTCGAGCGCTTCTACCTCGCCGAGTGGCGCAACTTCGACGGCTTCGACAAGGGCCTCCAGTACACCTACGACACCAACTACCTGCGCGACGGCGCCTGGAAGGTGGAGAAGGTCAAGTACAACGCGCCCGGCATGCTCGTCTGGTACCGCGACTCGACCTTCACCAACAACATCCTCCAGTCCAACCTGGCCCTGCCGCCGAGCCTCGGCACCAAGGGCAGCCTGCTGCTGGTGGACTCGCACTTCGACCCGCTGCGGCGCACCGGCGTGGCGGCGCAGAAGGACACCACCGTCGCCAAGAACCTGCCGGGACGCCCGCAGACCTCGAACGCGGCCTTCTCCTTCGGCAAGACCTACCCCTTCACCGAGTGCCTCGAAGCGGCGGCCGAGCCGTTCAGCGAGTACTGCACGAAGTTCCCGGCCCTGTCCGCGGTCTCCGCCTTCACCGACGCGAAGACGTGGTACCCGGGTCTGGAGGTCCGGAACGGCGCGCTGAGCTACCGCGACTTCGACGCCTCGGTGGTCGTCCCGTCCAAGGACGACCAGCCGTACTCCACCCGGGTCGTGAACCCCGACGGCACCCCGGCCAAGGAGCTGTACGGCCAGCAGGTGAACGGCAGCGTGCTCGGCTCCGGCAACCCCGGTGACGAGGGCAAGGCGCTGGGCGTTCAGCTCAAGCTGGTCGCCCCGCTGCCCGGCAACCTCGGCGCGATCATTCAGGTGACCCCGCCGAAGGCGGCCAGGAAGTAGCACGGATTCATCCGGCCACGCCGCCCCCGGGACCGCCCGGGGGCGGCGTTCCGCGTTCTACGATGGAGGCGGGCAATCGACGGTTCTCCGCGAGACACAAGGGAATCGGTTCTGAGGGGAAACGTGGGCAGCGAGCAAGGCGCGGGAGACGGCACGGCCGGGCTGCGCAGCAAGACCGAGCACACCAAGGCGATCCACGAGTTGCGGCGGGCGACCGTGGTGATCAACACGCACTCCCGGCGGGGCCGCCGGCTCTATCCGGAGGCCATCCGCATCCTGCGCAGGGACGGGTTCGACCCTTACCGGGTGTTCAGCGTGGTCAACCCCAAGAAGCTGCGTGCGACCCTGGAGGCCGCGCTCTCCGACGGGCCCGACCTGCTCATCGTCGGCGGCGGCGACGGCACGCTCAGCACGGCTGTCAAGCACGTGGCGCACCGTGACGTGGCGCTCGGCGTGCTGCCGCTCGGCACCACCAACAACTTCGCGCGCAGCCTGGGCCTGCCGCTCGACCTGGCGGGCGCGATCGGCGTGCTCAGCCGGGGCAAGGTGGCCGACATCGATCTCGGCATGGCCGGCGACCGGGCCTTCGCCAACCTCGCCAGCTTCGGCGTCTCGGTCGAGGTGGCGGGCACGGTCCGGCCGTGGCTCAAGCGACTGGTCGGCCGCGCCGCCTACCCGCTCACCGCGCTCACGGTGCTGCCCGGCCACCGGCCCTTCCGCGCCTACCTGACCGTGGACGGGCGGCGGCACGAGGTGCTGACCCACCAGCTCAACATCGCCAACGGCCGCTTCCAGGGCGGCTGGCAGGTCGCCAGCGACATCAGCATCGACAACGGCAGGCTGGTCGCCTACCAGCTCGGCTCGGGCAAGCGGCTGAGACTGCTGGTGGAGACCCTGACCCGGGCCACCGGCGGGCGCTGGCGCAGCCTCGCCGGCGGTCCGTTCGTGGTCGGCAGGGAGATCGTGCTGGAGACCGACCCGCCGATGCGGGCCGACGTGGACGGCGAGGTCCGCCTGCTCACGCCGATCACGCTGCGCACCGTGGCCAACGGGCTGCGCGTGATGGTGCCCGCGGACTTCGTGGACAACTGATCAGCGGGTTCCACGCCGGCCACATCCGCACCACCGCCGCCGCCCCCCTCCCCGGGCGCGATCCCCGCCCGCGTCGCTGAGCGCGCGCCCGCCGCAGGTTTGCCGTGTGTCCCGCGGGTAGGCGCACCAGGGCCGGGCGCCGGGAAGGCCCGGGGGAGGCCCGGGGAGGAGGAGGTTCGCCGGAGATGACCGAGAGTGATCCAGGGGAGGTCCGCCCGGAGTACACCGCGGGTGACGTCGGCGCGCACCGGCAGACGGTGGGCGAGGAGGTGCCCTCCGACGAGCGGCTGTCGCTGAACGTGCCGAACACGAGGGCGGGGGCGCGGGAGTACGCCGAGCGGGAGGAGACGCTGGGGACCACCGGCCGGGAGAAGGCCGCGCACGAGGACTTCGCCCGTGCCGGAGAGCCGGGGGCGGAGCCCCAGGTGGGCGCGCTGGAGCGGAAGGCCGCCGGGGAACGCGCGTCCCGCGAGCCGCCCGCCGCCGGGCCCTCGCCGGACGGCCAGGCCACCGGCGTGCCCGTTTCGGTCCCGGCCGGGGACGGAGGCGACCGGGGGGAGACCGGGCCCGCCGCCGGGATCCGGCGCCGTCAGGGACTCGTGTGGACCGCGGGCGGGGTGGTCGCCTTCCTGATCGTCCGGCGCCTGCTCGGCAGGCGCGCGGCCCCGCCGTCCGCGCGCGCCGGACGCCTGACCTGACCGGTCGGGGTGCGGGGCCGGGCGATCGGTTAGCGTAGAAGTTCCGAATCATGTTCCGGTCGAGGCGGCGGGCTGATGGACTTCGCACTGAACGACGAGCAGCGGCTGTTCAGACGGACTCTCCGCGAGTTCGTGGACAAGGAGATCGTGCCGGTCGCCTCCGAGTGGGAGCGCACCGGCCGCTACCCGGCCGAGATCGTCGAAAGGTTCGCGGAGCTCGGCCTGTTCGGGATCACCGTCCCCGAGGAGTACGGCGGGCTCGACCTCGACCGGGTGTCCTTCGCGCTGGTCTTCGAGGAGATCGCCCGCGGCTGGATGGGCGTGGCCGGCGTGCTCGGCTCGCACTCGCTGGCCACCTGGATGATCGCGAAATACGGCACGGACGAACAGCGCGCCCGGCTGCTGCCCGACCTGGCGAGCGGCGCCCGCCGTACCGGGATCGCGCTCACCGAGCCGGCCGCCGGCACCGACCTGCAGGGCATCCAGACCAGGGCGGTCCGCGACGGCGGCCATTACGTCGTCACCGGCACCAAGACCTGGATCACCAACGCCAGGCACGCCGACCCGCTGCCGGTGCTGGTGAAGACGTCGCGGACCACGCCCGCGCACAAGGGCATGTCCGTGCTGCTGGTCGATCCGGCGAGCGAGGGCTTCTCGATCGGCCGCGACCTGCCCAAGCTCGGCTACAAGGGCACCGAGACCTGTGAGGTGGTGCTCGACGAGGTGCGGGTGCCGGTGGGGGACCTGCTCGGCGGGGCCGAGGGGCGCGGCATGCAGCAGGTGCTCTCCGCGCTGGAGCTGGGCCGGATCAACATCGCCGCGCGGGCCGTGGGGGTCTCGCAGTGCGCCTACGACGCGGCGCTGGCCTACGCGCGGGAACGGCGGGCGTTCGGCCGGCCGATCGCGGAGTTCCAGGCGATCCAGCTCAAACTGGCGGACATGGCCACCGACATCCAGGCGGCCAGGCTGCTCACGTACTGGGCGGCGGACCGGTCGGCGGCGGGGGCGGTGAACGCCGAGGCGGCGATGGCGAAGTACTTCGCCTCGGAGGTGGCGCTGCGCACCACGATGGAGGCGATGCGGGTGCACGGCGGCTACGGCTACTCGCAGGAGTTCGTGATCGAGCGACTCTACCGGGACGCGCCGCTGATGGCGATCGGCGAGGGCACCAACGACGTGCAGCGGATGGTGATCGCGCGCGCCCTGGTCTCGGGAGAGGCCACACTGGACTGGTGAACGCCGAGTGCCTGTTCTGCGCCATCGCCGGCGGCGACCGTCCGGCGCACGTCGTGCTGTCCGACGAGACGGCGATCGGATTCCTGGACAGCCGCCCGGTCTTCAAGGGGCACGTCCTGGTCGTGCCGCGGGCGCACGTGGAGACGCTGACCGACCTGCCGGCCGAGCTGGTGGGCCCCTTCTTCGAGCGGGTGCGGTCGGTGGCCGGCGCCGTGGAGGAGGGGCTGGCCGCGGCGGGCTCGTTCGTGGCGATGAACAACCGGGTGAGCCAGAGCGTGCCGCATCTGCACGTGCACGTGGTGCCCCGTAATCGAAAAGACGGTTTGCGCGGATTTTTCTGGCCCCGGGTGAAATATGCGGATGAAAGTGAAGCTGAGACTTATGCGGCGAAAATCCGTGCAGCCATGAAGTGACCTTACTTTGTCAAGGACGTCGGCCCGAGATCGGAAAAGGGCTACTCTGCGGCTGTGGAACCCGTCGTGGCCGTTCTGGTGGTACTCGTCCTGATCAGTGTGCCGGCGCTGGTCCTGCGGCGGATGCTGCGCGGCCGGCGGGAGCTCGGCAGCAGCCCCGCCGAGCGGGCGACGTTCGAGACGCTGCACACCGCCTCGCTGGCCGCGCCCGCCCTGCGCGCCGGCCTGACCGAGGCGGGCACCCTGAAGGCGTCCCGCCACCTGCGCGCCCTGCTCGGCTCGCCCGCCCTGGCCATCACCGACGGCGAGCGCCTGCTCGTCTACGACGGCGCGGGGGAGCACCACGCCGCCGACGTCTTCGCGCACGCCGCCGAGACCCTCAAAGACGGCAGGACCCACGTCCTCGGCCCCGACGTCGTCTCCTGCGAGTACCCCGAGTGCCCGATCAGGTCCGCCGTCGTGGTGCCGCTCACCCCGGACGAGCGGGTCGTCGGCACCCTCACCGCGTACGGCGAGCACGCCTCGGCCGGCCTGGTCCGGGCCACCCAGGAGGTCGCGAGCTGGGTCGACTCCCAGCTCGAACTCGCCGAGCTGGACCGCTCGCGGACCCTGCTGATGGAGGCCGAGGTGCGGGCGCTGCGCGCGCAGATCTCCCCGCACTTCATCTACAACTCGCTGACCACCATCGGGTCCTTCGTGCGCACCGACCCCGAGCGGGCCAGGGAACTGCTGCTGGAGTTCGCCGACTTCACCCGCTACTCCTTCCGCCGGCACGGCGAGTTCACCACCCTGGCCGAGGAACTGCGCTCCATCGACCGCTACCTCACCCTGGAACGCGCGCGGTTCGGCGACCAGCTCCAGGTCACCCTGCGGATCGCCCCCGAGGTGCTGCCGATGGCGGTGCCGTTCCTGTGCCTGCAACCCCTGGTCGAGAACGCCGTGCGGCACGGCCTGGAGAGCAAGCCCGGCACCGGCCGCATCGCGATCGTCGCCGAGGACGCCGGGGCGGAGTGCCTGATCAGCGTCGAGGACGACGGGATCGGCATGGACCCGGAACGGCTGCGCCGCATCCTCGCCGGCGACACCGACGAGCGCTCGGGGGCGGGCGGGGTCGGCCTGGCCAACGTGGACGAGCGGCTCCGCCAGGTGTACGGCGACGAGTACGGTCTCGTGGTGGAGACCGCTCCGGAGGCGGGCACCAAGGTGAGCGTCCGGCTGCCCAAGTACCACCCGGGTGTCTCGGTCCGCTGAGCCTCGCGGAGCATTCGGCCGAGCTGTGACCCCGCCGTGACGCCGTTGACTTCTCGCCCCTGTTTCATCACGAGCTAGTGGAAGCCGCGGAAATCGCAGCGATCGGTGTGTTCGCGGGCACGCCGGAGGGGAGTGACGGTGCCCGGCCTGCGTGTCCTGGCGGTGGACGACGAACTGCCCGCCCTGGAGGACCTCGCCTACATGCTGCGCGCCGATCCGCGGATCGGCGAGGTGGCGCTGGCCAGGGACGGCGCCGCGGCGCTGCGGCTGCTGGACCGGGCCATCGCCGACGGACGGCCGATGGACGCCGCGTTCCTGGACATCAGGATGCGCGGCCTGGACGGCGTGGTGCTGGGCCGGCTGCTGTCCCAGTTCGCCAACCCGCCCAAGATCGTCTTCGTCACGGCCTACGAGGACCACGCGGTGGACGCCTTCGAGATCAAGGCCGAGGACTACCTGCTCAAACCGGTCCGCCCGGAACGGCTGGCCGAGGCGATCAGGCGGGTGTGCGTCGCCACCGAGCTCACCGAGCCGGAGGCCGTACCGGCCAGGGAGCCGGACACGATCCCGGTCGAACTGGGCGGCGTGACCCGGTTCGTCGCCAGCACCGAGGTCAGGTACGTCGAGGCCCAGGGCGACTACGCCCGCCTGCACACCGCCAGCGGCAGCCACCTGGTCCGCATCTCGCTGGCCACCCTGGAGGAACGGTGGGCCTCCTCCGGTTTCGTCCGGGTGCACCGCAGCCATCTGGTGGCCGTCAAGCACATCGACGAGCTGCACATCGACTCCGGGCGGTGCGTCGTCCGCATCGGCGGCACCGAGATCCCGGTCAGCCGCCGGCACACCAGAGAGCTGCGCGACCTGCTGGTCCGCAGGGCGCGCAAGGGACAGGGGGCGCGGTGACCGAGAGGCCGCGGCGGATCTCCGGGATGGGCGGCGACCGCCCGCGCCGGGAGGTGGTGACCAGCCCGAGGACGCGGGCCGCCCGCCGCCCGCGTTACCCGGTGACCCGGGAGATCGACGAACAGACCCGGCTGGGCGAGGTCTACATCCGCTCCCTGGTCAGGACGCAGTTCCGGCTCGCGCTGTTCATCTGCACGGTGCTCGGCTGCGTCGTGTGCGGGCTGCCGGTGCTTTTCATGCTCGTGCCCGACCTGGGTGAGGTGCGGCTGCTCGGGGTGCCGCTGCCGTGGGCGGTGCTGGCCGGGCTGATCTACCCCGCGTTCGTGGCCGGCGCGTGGCTCTACGTGCGGCACGCCGAGCGCAACGAACGGCACTTCACCGAGCTGGTCGAACGCCGGTGACCCGGAGGGTCGGAGCCCGTTGAACCCCGCGTACGGAGTCACCGCGGTCGTGGTCGTGGTGGTCGCCGCCGTGCTCATCGGCGGGTTCGGGCTGCGGCTGTCCCGCACCACCTCCGACTTCTACGTCGCCTCCCGCACGGTCTCCCCGCTGTGGAACGCCTCCGCGATCGGCGGCGAGTATCTGTCGGCGGCCTCCTTCCTCGGCATCGCCGGGCTCATCCTCGCCTACGGGGCCGACATGCTCTGGCTGCCGGTCGGCTGGACCGGCGGCTACCTGGTGCTGCTGGTGCTGGTCTCCGCGCCGCTGCGCCGCTCGGGCGCCTACACGCTGCCGGACTTCGCCGAGGCCCGGCTGTCGTCGGTGGCGGTGCGCCGCACGGCGAGCGTGCTCGTGGTGCTGATCGGGTGGCTCTACCTGATGCCGCAGTTCCAGAGCGCGGGCGTGGTGCTGCACTCGATCACCGGGGCGCCGGACTGGGCCGGGGGAGTGCTGGTCGCGGTGGTGGTCGCGGTCAACGTGCTGTCCGGCGGTATGCGGTCCATCACGTTCGTGCAGGCGTTCCAGTACTGGCTGAAGCTCACCGCGCTGGCGCTGCCGCTGGTCTTCCTGCTGATGGCCTGGCGGGCGCGCGGCGCGCCCGGCCTGCCCGCGGGAGACTCCGCGTCGTGGGCGCTGCCGCTGGCCAGCGGCAGGGACTATCCCGTCTACTCGACCTATTCGCTGATCCTCGCGACGTTCCTCGGCACGATGGGCCTGCCGCACGTGCTGGTGCGGTTCTACACAAACCCGGACGGCCGGGCGGCCCGCCGTACGACGCTGGTGGTGCTCTCGCTGCTCGGCGCGTTCTACCTGCTGCCCGCGATCTACGGGGCGCTGGGCCGGATCTACGCGCGGGACCTGCTGGCGACGGGGCAGACCGACCAGGTGGTGCTGACGCTGCCGGCCCGGCTGCTCGGCGGGACGCCGGGGGACCTGCTGGCCGCGCTGGTCACGGCGGGCGCCTTCGCCGCGTTCCTGTCCACCTCCTCGGGCCTGACCGTCTCGGTGGCGGGCGTGATCGCGCAGGACATCCTGGGCGGCGGGGGCGTCCGGTCGTTCCGGGTGGCGACCGTGCTCGCCGTGATCGTGCCGCTGGCGCTCGCGTCCACGACGCGGTCGCTGCCGGTGGCCGACGTGGTGGGGCTGGCGTTCGCGGTCGCCGCCTCGTCGTTCTGCCCGCTGCTCGTGCTGGGCATCTGGTGGTGGCGGCTCACCCCGCCGGGCGCGATGGCCGGCCTGCTCGCGGGCGGCGGCCTGGCCTGTACGGCGGTGCTGACCACCATCGTGGGCGGCCCGCACCACGGGATGGCCGGCGCCCTGCTGGCCCAGCCCGCCGCCTGGACCGTGCCGATCGCCTTCGTCGTCATGGTGGTCGTCTCGCTGGCCACGCAGCACCGGGTACCCGGCGACGTGGCCCGGGTCATGGTCCGGTTGCACACTCCCGAGATGCTGAACGTGGACCGCGGCGACTGGCGGCCACGCCGGAGCTGACCGGCGACCGTTCGTCGCGCATATGCGACCTTTCATCGCACACCGGGTCCAGCTGAACGCCGCGCGGAGACGGCTCGGCGAAGAACCCGCCCACCCCCCTCCCCGGCGGGTAGCGTCCCCTCCTACGGTATGGCGTGATCCACATCACATTCGTGGGAGGCGGCCCGGTGACCACCCAAGAACATGAATCATCCGTGTATGAACAGGTACAGGGAAGTGAGCAGTTCCAGGAGCTGAAAAGGCGCTTCCGCGCCTGGACGTTCCCGATGACCGCCGCGTTCCTCGGGTGGTACCTGCTGTACGTGGTGCTGTCGGGCTGGGCCCGTGACTTCATGGGCGTCAAGCTCCTCGGCAACATCAACGTCGCACTGGTCCTCGGTGTGCTCCAGTTCGTGTCCACCTTCGGCATCGCGTGGGCTTACTCGCGGCACGCGCAGAAGAAGCTCGATCCGCTGGCCGACCA
This sequence comes from Microtetraspora sp. NBRC 13810, assembly GCF_030268685.1. Taxonomy (GTDB): domain Bacteria; phylum Actinomycetota; class Actinomycetes; order Streptosporangiales; family Streptosporangiaceae; genus BSRQ01. The sequence continues at coordinate 11,593 of NZ_BSRQ01000023.1, read as the reverse complement.
GCTCCGCGACGAGGTCGAAGCGAGGGAACAGTGAGTTCTGAGGCACTTTCCACCATTCTGTTCCTGCTCTTCGTGGCCGCCACGCTCGGCATCACGTTCTGGGCGAGCAGGAACACCAAGGACGCCACCGACTTCTACGCCGGCGGCCGGTCCTTCAGCGGGGCGCAGAACGGCCTGGCGATCGGCGGCGACTACATGTCGGCCGCCTCCTTCCTCGGCATCGCGGGCATCATCGCGCTGTCCGGCTACGACGGCTTCCTGTACTCGATCGGCTTCCTGGTCGCCTGGCTGGTGGCGCTGCTGCTGGTCGCCGAGCTGATGCGGAACTCCGGCAAGTTCACCATGGCCGACGTGCTCGCCTTCCGGATGAGCCCGCGCCCGGTCCGCACCGCGGCCGGCGTGTCCACCATCACGGTCAGCATCTTCTACCTGCTGGCCCAGATGGTCGGCGCCGGCGCGCTGGTGGGCCTGCTCCTCGGCATCACCTCCCCGGTGGGCAAGGCGCTGACCATCGTCGGCGTCGGCGTGCTGATGATCGTCTACGTGGTCGTCGGCGGCATGAAGGGCACCACCTGGGTCCAGATCGTCAAGGCCGTGCTCCTGATGACCGGCGCCGCGCTGATCACGCTGCTGGTGCTGGGCAGGTTCGGGTTCAACCTCTCCGCGCTGCTCGGCGAGGCCGCCGCCCAGAGCGGCAAGGGGAACTCCTTCCTCATCCCCGGCCTGCGCTACGGCACCGAGGCCCAGGGCATCGCGGGCAAGATCGACCTGATCAGCCTCGGGCTCGCCCTGGTGCTCGGCACCGCCGGCCTGCCGCACATCCTGATCCGCTTCTACACCGTGCCGACCGCCAAGGACGCCCGGAAGTCGGTGCTCTGGGGTATCGGCATCATCGGCATCTTCTACCTGCTCACCCTGGTCCTCGGCTTCGGCGCCGCCGCGCTGGTCGGCAGCGACACGATCGCCGCGTCGGACAAGGGCGGTAACACGGCCGCGCCACTGCTAGCCCAGGCGGTAGGCCAGCAGCTCTTCGGCACGGTGGGCGGCACGATCCTGCTGGCCGTGATCGCGGCGGTGGCGTTCGCGACCATCCTCGCGGTCGTCGCCGGTCTGACGCTGGCCTCCTCCTCCAGCTTCGCGCACGACCTCTACGCCCACGTGTTCAAGCGCGGCCGGGCCACCGACCAGGAGCAGGTGCTGGTCGCCCGGATCGCCGCGTTCGTCATCGGCGCGGTCGCGATCGGTCTCGGCATCCTGGCGCAGAGCCTGAACGTGGCCTTCCTGGTCGCGCTGGCCTTCGCGGTGGCCGCCTCGGGCAACCTGCCGGCGATCCTGTACAGCCTGTTCTGGCGCCGGTTCAACACCGCTGGCGCGGTCTCGGCGATCTATGGCGGCCTGGTCTCCGCCCTGCTGCTGGTGATCTTCTCGCCGGTGGTGTCCGGCAGCGAGACGGCGCTGTTCCCCGGTGCGGACTTCGCCTGGTTCCCGCTGTCCAACCCGGGCATCGTGTCGATCCCGATCGGCTTCGTCGCCGGCTGGCTCGGCACGATCCTCAGCAAGGAATACAACGCCAGCAAGTATGCCGAGATGGAGGTCCGCTCCCTCACCGGCGTCGGCGCCGAGAAGGCGACCGGCCACTGAACCACCCCATTGGGGACCCAGGCGGCCCGGCTTTCACCCCCCCGGGGCCGGGCCGCCACCACGCCCCCGGATCCGCCGGCACGCGGGTCCGGGGGCGCCTGGTTTTCCGGGCGCGACGTCTCCGGGCGCGACGTCTCTCAGGCGGGCACCTTGGCCCGCGCGGCCTTCGCGGGCGGTGCCACGGAGGCGGCCTGCGCCTCGGCGGGCGCCGGTACCTCGACGACGGGTGCGGCCGGACGGCGGGACGCCACGCCGGCGCCCGGCGGCTCCGACAACTCCGGCGGCTCGGGCGGCTCTGACAGCTCCGACAGCCCGGACAGCTCCGACATCGCCTCGCGGAGATGCTCGAAGAGCCGCCACACGTCCGCCATCCGCTGCGGGCAGGCCACGATGCCGAAGTCGAGCGAGCCGTCGTAGGAGAAGCAGGTGATGTTGACCCCGCCGCTCACGTCGGTGAGCACCGAGATCGGGTAGTACGCCTCGACTCGCGCGCCCCCGAGGTACAGCGGGAACTGCGGTCCCGGCACGTTGGAGACGATCAGGTTGACCGGCGGGAAGGCGACCGAGGCCAGCCGGAAGACCGGGGCGGTCGCCAGCGCGGTGACGGCGGCGGGCAGCAGCGAGGACAGCTCGCTCAGCCAGGTGGCGGGTGAGGAGGCGAACCGCCGCTTGGCGGCGCGCATGGCGGCGCCGGTCGCGAGCAGCCGCTCCCGCGGGCAGGCCACGTCCGTGGCCATGGGCGCGACCATGGCGGAGAGCTGGTTCCCGACGACGGTCGAGGCCCCGGCCGTGCGCACCGCGACCGGCACCCCGGCGACCAGCGGCCGGTCCGGCAGCGCGTCGTTCTCCCGCAGCCAGCCGCGCAACGCCGACGCGCACAACGTCATCACCACGTCGTTCAGGCTGATCCCGAACGCCTTGGCCACCCGCTTGATCTCGGCCAGCGGCAGTGACCCGTACGCGAACCGCCGCTCCGCGCTGATCGGCCCGTTGAACGGGGTGCGCGGCACGTGCAGCGCGGGCAGGTCCGGCATCGGCCGGGTGTCCCCGGTGAGCATCCTGGTCGCCTTGGCCACCAGCCGCGCCCCGGGCAGCCCGGAGGTGAGCGGCAGCGCGTCCAGGTCGGCCACCGTACGGCAGAGCGAGCCGAGCGCGTGCAGCGGATGGGCCGCGGAGCGGACGGCGGCGCCCGCCAGCATCGCCAGCGAGCCCGGGGCGGTGACCGGCGCGGTGACCTGGGCGGGACCGGCGGGCCGGGCCGCGGCCCGCCTGGACGGCTCGGGCGGCTCGGGGGAGAGGTCGAGCAGGGCGGCCAAGGTCTCCGCGCCGGAGACGCCGTCGATCGCGCAGTGGTGCACCTTGGAGTAGAGGGCGACCCTGCCCCCGGCGAGCCCGTGGATCAGGTGCATCTCCCACAGCGGGCGGCGCCGGTCCAGCCGCCGGGCGTGGATCCGGCCGACCTCCTCGGCGAGCAGGTCGGGGTTGGCGAGGGTCACCTCGTAGACGTGGTCGTCCGGATCGAAGTCCCGGTCCTCGGTCCAGTAGGGGTGGTCCAGGCGGAGCGGGACGTCGGCGAGACGCATCCGCAGCGCGGGCGCCCGGTGCAGCCGCCTGCGCAGCAACACGACCAGGGCGTCCCTGGTGACCGCACCTGAGGCGCACGCCGGATCCAGCACCGCCACCCCCGCCACATGGGCCGCCGTCGTGGGCGATTCGGCATGGAGGAACTGCGCGTCGAGTGCGGTCAACTGGCGCATCGGTCAGGCCTCCTACAACGGAACGGGACGGGGGGTTGTGTTCATCATCGCCCTGCTTCGTTTCACGAACGTTTCTGTAGGGTCTCCCGCAGATTGTCGCAGGTGAAATCGGCGTAATTGGTTGTGGATTGAGGTACTTGTTCTTTTTCTTTAGGAAAATAAGGGGCACGGGGGTCGAACAATTCCGTGGCTTTCGCCGGGCTGACAGTTTGTTGTCACCGCACGGCCAACGATCGCCTCGACGATGGCGGGATGCGTGTCCAGAAGGTCACAACGGCGTGTCCCGGGGGGCGGACGGCATGAGGATCGTCAGGGTGGTCGGCTTCGGTATGCCGGCCACCGGCGAGGACACCGTGCTGGAGGAGCTCGGCCGGGGATACCTCGCCGCCGGCCACGATCCCGTGCTGGTCCGGCCGGGACCGGAGCCGGGCAGGTCGCACGCCGGGTCCGGCTGGTGCTGCACCGTGCCGGGGCTGCCCTACCCCGGCGGGCGCAGGATGGTGGCGTACCGGCGCCCGCTGCTGCGGGTGCTCGAAGACCTCGCCGCCGACCGGCTGGAGGTCTGCGACCAGCTCACCCTCGGCTACCTCGGCCCATGGGCGCGGGCCAACGGCGTGCCCGCGCTGCTCGTCGCCCGGCGGCGGCTCGACGCGCTGCTCCGGACGAGCCCGTGGCTGCCCGCCGAGCGCGCGGCCGACGCGTGGAACCGCCGCCTGTCCCGCCGCTTCGACAAGATCGTGGTCGCCAGCCGGTACGGCGCCGCCGAGTTCCAGCGGATCGCCGCGCGCAACGTCGTGCGGGTGCCGTTCGGCGTGGACCTGTCCGTCTTCCATCCCGGCGCCGCCGACCAGCGCTGGCGGGGCACCGCCGACGTGCTGCTCGCCACCGTGACCGGCCTGTACCCCGGCAAGCGCCCCATGCTGGCCGTGCGCACGCTCGCCGAACTGCGCCGGGCGGGGGTGGACGCGCGCCTGGTGGTCGCGGGCGACGGGCCGTTGCTCGGCCGTCTGCGCCAGGCGGCCGAGGGGCTGCCGGTGTCCTTCGCCGGGCACCTGTCCTCCCGGGCCGAGGTGGCCGGGCTGCTCGCCGCCGCGGACGTGGCGCTCGCCACCGCGCCGGCGCAGACCTTCGGCCTGGCCACCCTGGAGGCGCTGGCCTGCGGCACGCCGGTGGTCACGCCGGACGAGGGCGCCCTGCCCGAACTGCTCGCGACGGGCGCGGGGCGGGCCGTGCCTGCCGAGCCGGCGGAACTGGCCCGCGCGGTGTGCGACCTGCTGGACCCGCGGGCGGGCGCCGCGGCGCGCGCCCGCGCCGAGCTGTTCCCGTGGGCCGCCGCCGTCACCGGCATGCTCCGCGCGCACGCCGCCCGCTGATCCGCCTCACGGCGTGAACACCGTGACAGGGTGGGCCACGACGGCGTCGAACAGGTAGCCGAACGTGTTGTGCGGGGTGACGGCGGGCTGGGTGGCGCCGGTCTCGTCGGTGGCGCGGGCGAGCAGGGTGTGCACGCCGGGGCCGGGCGGACGCCAGGTGAGGCGCCACGACGACCAGGCGGCCCGCTGCCGGGGTCCGCGCAGGTCGGCGGGCCGCCAGGTGCCGCCGCCGTCCGTGCTCACCTCGACCCGGACGATCCTCCCCGTGCCCGACCACGACCGGCCGCGCAGCACGTGGGACCGCCCGGCGGGCAGCGAGGCGTCCCACGGCAGCTCGAACGCGCTCTTCACCACCTGCGTGGTCAGCGGGGGGCCGCCCCCGGCCGGGTGACCGGGGCCGAACATCCGGTAGAACCGCGTGTCCCACGGCGAGGACAGCGGCTCGGCCGACACCTCGATGTCCCCCACCCACTTGATGGAGGCGATCCCGATCCAGGAGGGCACCACCAGGCGCACCGGGAACCCGTGGTCGGGCGGCAGCGGCTCGCCGTTCATCTCGTAGGCCAGCAGCACGTCCTTCAGCGCCTTGGCCACCGGCAGCGGCCGGCGTACCGGGCCCAGGTCCACGCCGTCGCTGACGAAGGGGGCGTCCAGGCCGCGCGGGAGCACGTCCACCGCGCCGGGGAGCAGCCCGGCCAGGCGGAGCACGGTGGCCAGCGGCACCCCGCGCCAGCGGGCCACGCCGATGCCGCCCAGCCGCCACGGCGTGCCGGGCGCCGGCGAGCCCTGCTGCGAGCCGAAGAACGAACGGCCGTTGCCCGCGCACTCGATCGCGGCGTCCAGCGTGACCGAGGGCAGGGCGCGCAGGTCGTCGTAGCGGAACTCGTGGGGGCGGCGCACCCCGCTCCCGTGCACGCGCAGCCGCCAGGTGGCGGCGTCGATCAGCGGGGTCGAGGTGTGGTTGCGCACGAAGAACCGGTCGTTGGGCACGAGGTGGCCCACGTCGCCGAGCGCCTCCCAGCGGGTCTCCGCGTTGGTGCCGTGCACGACGAAGACGTCCTCGGGCAGCGGTTTGACGATGCCACTCACCCCCACCCCCCGCCCGCCCCTTCCGCTCCCGCCGCTGCCGGCGTCGTCCCCGTCCGCCCTTCCGTTCACGTCGGTCCTCGTGCCCGCACGGGTGATCCCGCCCGCCGGGTGCCGGGCGCCCGGCGCGGCGGGGTGCCCCGCACCGGTGCCCGCCGCGTGTTCGGCCTGCGCCGCCCACGCTCGCGTGCCGCCGCCGAGCGCGGCGAATCCACCTAGCGCGGGCAGCATCCGCAGCAGGTCACGCCTGCCGGGCGCGCGACGTGCCGCCCCCGGCGGGTCCTCGTCGGCGGGCCTCTCGTACGGCATGGGCACCTCCTCCCCCTTTTCCTACCAAGAAACAGTGGAATTTGAAAGAACCGGATCGGAGTGTCGGGAGATCGTCGGAACGGCTTGGCCATATCTGGAAGTACGTACTAAAGTGTTGCTTCATCATGAAGGACGTACATAACTCATCAGAGGGCTTCGGTCACGATCCGGACGGCAGGCTCTTCGACCCCGCGGTCAGGGAGGCGATGACCCGGTTCACCGGCGGGGAGGACATCCTCGCCCTGGAGACCGCGGCGGCCGTCCGCACCGCCTTCCACGCCGTCGAGCGCATGCGTTCACACGGATCCGAAGGGCGCGGGCTGAGCTCAGGGGCGCTCGACCTGCTGATCCGGCTGAGCGCCTCGCCCGGCGACGGCGTCAGCATCGGCGACCTGGCCCAGGCGGCCGGGGTGAGCTCCCGCAACGTCACCGGCCTGGTCGACACCCTGGAGCGGGAGGGCCTGGCGCGGCGGGTGCCGGACAGCAGGGACCGGCGCTCCGTGCTCGCCCGGATCACGCCCGCCGGTCAGGAGTGGCTCGACGCCTTCCGCCGCCCCACCCAGGCCGCCATGGCCGCCGTCTTCCGCGGCTTCACCCCCGACGACCTCACCCGCCTACGCCACCTCTGCCTCCACCTGGCCGCCAACCAACAGAGACTCACCCGCTACCTGACCCAGAACCCACCCCCCACCCCTTCTCCCAGCCCCTGACCCCACCTCCGCGCCCGATCCCTTCGCTTTCGCCCCTTTACCGCTGGCCCCCCACGGCCCCAGCGCTGGCCCCCTACCGCCTCGCCGCTGCCCCCACCCCTGCGCCTCCACCCCTGCGCCTCCACCCCTGCGCCTCCACCCCTGACCCCTTATTGCTGTCCCTTGCGGACCGAACCCTTTGGGAGCCCCCGTGAGCGTTGCCGATGACACCCGGCGGACCGTCCGCGCCTACCACGAGGCGAGGTTTCGCGGGGACGTGCCCGCGGCGACCGCCCAGATCGGCGAGCCGTTCGCCTTCCGCAGCCCGATGATGAGCTCGGCCGACCCCGCGGGACATCTGGCCGGGATCGGCGGGTTCCTTCAGGTCGTCACCGGCGTCGACCTGATCAGCGAGCTGTACGGCGAGGCCGAGGCCACCCTCGTCTACGACGTGCACACGGCCACCCCCGCCGGCACCCAGCGCACCGCCGAGCACTTCCGCCTCGACGACGGCAGGATCACCTCGATCATGCTGATCTTCGACGCGGCGCCCTGGCAGCCGATGAAGGCGGTGGTGGGCTGAGAGGGGTGACGATGATCGCCTGCTCCCGGGTGTAGTGAGCGAGTGCGCTTCCGAAGGGAGCTGCACGCACGACAGTTGTCAGGGATTCCCTGACGAGCTATGGTGTCAGGCAGTCCCTGACGCCATAGGAGTGTGCCGTGACATCCCCTGAGACGCTGACCGAACTCGTCCGGTGCTCCTTCTGTGGCAAGCCGGACACCGAGGTCGACAAGCTGGTCGCCGGCGCTGGAGTGCAGATCTGCAACGAGTGCGTGGCTCTGGCCGCCTCGATCATCGATGAGAGCTTCGGCGGCCCCACGCGTCCGCGGGTGCCGGTGTGGGAGTCGTTGACGGACGTGGAGATGCTGAGCCACATTCCGCGCGTAGCCGCGCACATCGACCAGGCCGAGGCGGACCTGCGCGCGTGGGTGCAGGAGCTGCGCCGGCGCGGCGTCACCTGGACGAGGATCGGCGAAGCTCTCGGGGTCACCCGCCAGTCCGCCTGGGAGCGCTTCTCCGGCGAGGAGTGACACGGCCCGGGCCCACCCGCCGCATCACGGACCAGGCCCACCGGGCCATCACCGCCGCCGACACCAGACCGGCGAGCCCGACCATCACCTCAACGCCACCACCGGCGACACCCGCGCCCGAGCACACCGTCCATCGCTCACCCGTTATAGAGACATGCTCCCAAGATGACCTCGCGGTGATCACGCGCCAGGGCCGTCCCCTGCCATCCGTCCCGGGCGGCAGGGGTCCGATCCGATGTCGGGCCTTGTCGGTCAGCTCACCTCGTCACGCCACAAACGATCAGCTGACCGTGATCATTTGCCGGACATCACCCAGCTCGCGTCGGCAGGGATGATCGTCTCGATTAACGCACCCCAAGATGCGCTATCTCGCGCATTGCGATATGGTCCATTTAACGCATCATTGGGTGCGTAATGGGAGGGGATCGCCATGAAGGCTGTCCAGGTCACCCGGTTCGGCGCACCGGATGTGCTCGCCGTCACCGACCTGCCGGATCCGACGCCCGGGCCGGGTCAGGTCGCGATCGACGTCACTCACGCCGCCGTCGGACTCATCGACGTCTACATCCGGCAGGGGCTGTACAAAGACCGCGAAGGACTGCCGCAACCGCCGTACGTTCCCGGTCTGGAGGTCGCCGGCACCGTGCGAGCGCTCGGCGACGGGGTCACCGGCTTCGCCGTCGGCGAGAAGGTGGTGGCGCTCTCCGCCGACGCGACGGGTGGATACGCGTCGGTGCACCTCAGCGACCAGACGCGGGTCGTGTCGACCCAGGGTTACGACATCGATCCCGCCCTCGCGGTCGCCGTCGTGCCCAACGCGATCATGGCCCACGTCGCCCTCACCCGCGCCATCACCATGTCCGCGGGCGAGAGCATCCTCATCCACGGCGCACTGGGCGCGCTCGCCGCCGCCTTCCCCGGCATCGCCCGACAGCTGGGCGCCTCACGTGTGGTCGGCACGGTCCGCACCGAGAGGATGGGCGCGGCGGCCGCCACCAAGCTGCCCTACGACGCCATCGTCGACTCCGCCGAGCTGTCCGACGCCCTGGGCGGCGAGAAGTTCGACGTCATCATCGACCCCGTCGGCGGCGCGGTCCGCACACAGAGCCTGGACCTGCTCGCGCCGTCCGGCCGTCTCCTGCTGGTCGGCAATGCCAGCGGCGACTGGACCCACCGCATCGACGGCAACCAGATCTGGTACAGCAACGTCGTCGTCGCCGGGTTCAACGCCGGCGTCTACCTGCCGGCCCACCCCGACGCCATCGGCCCCGCGGCCGAGGCCGCGCTGACCGCGGTCGCCGCCGGCCTGGCCGACACCGAGATCGAGGTCCTTCCCCTGACGGACGCCTCGACCGCCCACGAGCGGCTGGAGAACCACACGGCCAACGGCCGCATCGTCCTCACCCCGTGAGAAACGCCGAAGGACTCACCGACGCTCTCACCGGCGAGGTGAAGCCGCCGGGCATCAAGGTCACCCTGACCGAGCCCGCCCCGACTGCCACCGCCTTCTTGGCCGAACCTCAACACCTCTGACGCCGTCAGCGGCTACGACCAGACAGTCCGGGCTGTACAGCGGCAACTCGGCGAACCACCGCCCAGCGCGTTCAACTCCGCCGGGCACGTCGCCGCCGCCATTCCGGAAGTCGTCGGCAGCGACCAGCCTCCGCTGCGCCTGGCCGCCGGCGCCGCCGGCGCCAACGATATGCGCGAGGAAGCCGCCCACGCCGCGGCCGGTATCACGGCCTGGGAACAGGCCGTGATAGGCACCAGTCGGGCCCTGGTGGCCTGCTTCTCCAGTCGCGATGTCACCGCAGCCCGCATGGTGGCCGACGAGACGGTACGGCTCGCCAGACGCAGCGACAGCCGGATCTTGCGCGCCCACGCCCTCCAAGCGGAGATGGCCGCTCGGGCCGGCCAGGACCGCCATGCGTTCGCCGCACTGCATCTGGCGTGCCACGACATCGACGCAAATGTGGACGCGGACCCGGCTTCCCGCCGGTTCAGCCCCGGATACCGGGAGGTGCCTTTCACGGTTGCGCTAAGCGTTTGCACGATGTACCCGGTCTCGAACTCCTGTCGCATCCGCTCCCATTGCTCGAGATAGTTACGTTACAGCATAGGCCGTGAGACCGAAGGGAATTATCAGCGTCTCGACAGCCGGCCTCAGATTTTCCGGCACCCCGCGGGGGCGATCGGCACAACCATTTCGTCTGCATCGAGACTGAACGTCCAGCCTTTGTCGTTCTTCACTCACTCCACCTTCCCGAGAAGAAAGTTGATGGCTTACATGTCCCAATCGTAGCTTCTCCCCGGCAAGCACCGGCACCATGGCATGAACGTTCAGGTTCTCGCCGCTCCGGACGGAACGCCGTTATGGACCTCGGGATCAGTGCCGATAAGGGAAGGAACAAGCACGCCTCGCAGAAGGCGGCCGACTCCGCCCATGCCAAGCTCCGTTCGTCCGGGCATGACATAATGAGTCGTGGACTCATGGGACAGCATTGTGGAGTGGTGCAGGGACAACGCCCCGAACACGTTCTCGGCGATACGAGCCGCCAAGACGCCGGACGCGCTGGCTTCGGCGCAGCGCCGGACCGGTGGCTGGAACTGGCCGGCTGATGTGCTTGATTTCTTCAGCCGATGCGACGGTCTCGAGCGGACCCCCTCCGGATACGTGTTTCCAGGATTTCGCCCGCTGGCTCTTGAAGAAGTGGTGGCCTGGTGGGAGACGTTTCTTATCGGCGTGTCGGATTCCGGTGCCGCATTCGCCGTTGACGCCGACAGGGCGGTCCGTCTGGCGCAGCTTGCAGCCGATCCGACATCAAAGGATCGGAATCTGAACGCCGAACCTGCGGGGACCCCAGCCGGCCGGTTCATCTCGCCATGGCTCCCGATCGCGGAGGACCAGAGCGAAACCTTCCTGGTGGTGGACCGCAGGACACGCAAGGGCGGACAGTACGGTTGCGTGACTGAGATCGACGACGTGGACGCCGATGCCACCGGCGTGCGCTGGCCGGACCTGTCGTCGCTCCTCTCCTCGGTCGAAACCGCTCTCGGCACAGGCGCTCCCGAAACGCGTACCGGTCTCAGAGCCGCGGTCAGCGTGGGGAGTCTCGTATGGCGCCGGTAGCCCGGTCCCGGCCTGTCATGGAGGACGGCGTCCCCGGCCGTCGGCCTGGAACGCCGTCAGATCGGACGGTCAGGGCTTGATCCAGACGTAGAACGGATCATTCTGGAGGATGCGGTTCTGCCGGTACACCGTCCCAAGCCAAGTCCCGCCGCCGCTGTTCTGGGAAGCGTTGATCATGCATGAGCTGTATCCCGTGGGGCCGGTGACCCCCTGCGGTAGTGGCGCCACCTCGCAGTAGCCGAAGGTACGGCCGGGTCCGCCGCTCAGGCTCGCCCCCTGGTTGCTGGAAGCGAAGGGGTACTCGTCGCATGACTTGCCGGTCGGCCGGGGCAGGCTCTGCGGGCAGGCTGTGGTCCGATTGTCCTTGGAGTCGTCGCCGCTGTACAGCCGGGTCAGACATCCCTGGAGCCGGAATGTCAAGCGGCGAGGTCGTGTTGCCGGTGTGACCAGGCGGTTGCCTGGTCGTAGGGGGTATGTGTTTTGAGGCAGCCGTGGAGGATGCCGACCAGGCGGTTG
>NZ_BSRQ01000022.1 GCF_030268685.1 Microtetraspora sp. NBRC 13810 | reverse complement strand
AGGTGTTCGCCGAAGGCCGGCATGTAGGGCAGCAGGTCGTCCTTGGGCAGCGGGACCGGGGGGCCGGCGGGTACGTGTTCGACGGTCACCCCGGGGGCCATCGGCACGGTGTCCGGGGTGTCCGCGGTGTCCCGGCGGGTGTGTACGACGACTTCGTGGCCGCGTTCGGCGAGGGCCAGGGCGAGGGCGGCGACGTGCACGTTCTGGCCGCCCGCGTCCACGCCGCCGACGGCCGCCAGCGGGCCGGCGTGCTCGGACACCATGTCGATCCTCACCCGGCCACCTCCTCTCCGGTGGCCAGCAGGCGTACCGCGGCCACGACCTGGGCGCTCGTCACGCCGGAAAGGCACGGATGGCCGGGGACCGGGCACACCCGGGCGCGGGAGCCGGCGCACGCCGCGCGCTGGTCGCCGAGGACCACGGCGGGCACGCCGTGCGGCGCCCAGCGGGCGGCCGGCACCACCGGCGCGAACAGGCTGACCACGGGCGTGCCGACGGCCGCGGCCAGATGGGCCGGTCCGGTGTTGCCGACCACCACGGCGACGGCGCCGTCGAGCACCGCCGCCAGCTCGGCGAACGTGGTCGCCCCGCCCAGGTCCACCCCGTGCTCTCCGGCCACGTACCCGGTGAGGGCGCGCTCGCCCGGCCCCCCGGTCACCACCACCCGGAACCCGGCCGCGCGCAGGTCCCGCACCGTGTCGCGGAACCGGTCGGCCGACCACGCCCGGGCCGGCGCGGAGGTCCCCGGGTGCACCGCCACGTACCCCGGCGGCCCGGTCAGCGGCCCGGCCTCGGGCAGCGGCCGGCGTACCGCGAGCCGGAGATCGTCGCCGGGCGGCTGCGGGAATCCCGCTGCGGCGGCCAGACCCAGCATGCGCGCGGACTCGGGGACGTCCGCTGACTCGTCGACGACATGCCGGAGGTCGAGCAGGGACCCGGGGTAGTCGGCGCTGATCGCGGCGATCCTCTCGATGCCGGCGAGGCGGAACAGCAACGCCAGCGGCAGCGCCGACTGATGGAAGGAGGTGAGGATCAGCGCCTGCTCCGGCGCCACGTCGTGCAGCAGTTTGACCAGGTCGTCGGCGTGTCCGGCGGTCATGGGCGGCGGGTCGGGGTCGATCCACGGCGCACGCCACTCCAGCACCCGGTCCACGCCGGGCAGCAGCCCGGCCGCGGCCCGGCCGTGCGGTCCGGCCAGCAGCACGACCTCGCCGGCCCGCGCCGCCACCGCCCTGATCGCCGGACCGGCGAGCAGCACGTCCCCCGCGTTGTCCGGTCGCGCCACCAGGACGGTCCCGGTCACGGCAGCTTCCCCGGCTCGCCGCTGAGCCGCCACCCGACCGGCGAGGGCGCCTCCACCCAGATCACCGCGTTCATGAGACGAACACCTCCCCGCGCCGGATCAGGAACGGCCCGAGCACCAGGACGTCCACCGGCGCCGAGCCGAAGCACTCCAGCGCGTCGCGAGGGTCGTCCACCATCGGCCGGCCGGCGGTGTTCAAACTGGTGTTGACGATGACCGGCAGCCCGGTGCGCGCCTCGAACTCCGTCAGCAGCCTGGCGAGAAGCGGATCGCCGGCCCGGTCCACCGTCTGGATCCTGGCCGTGCCGTCCACGTGCACCACGGCGGGGATGCGGTCCCGCCACTCCGGCCGCACGTCGTGCACGAACAGCATGTAAGGGCTCAGCGCGGGACCGCGTTCGAAGATCTCCGCCGCGCGTTCCGCGAGGACCATCGGGGCGATCGGCCGAAACTGCTCACGGCCCTTGACCGCGTTCAGGCGCTCGGTGTTCGCGGCCCGGCCGGGGTGAGCCAGCAGGGAGCGGCGGCCGAGGGCGCGCGGGCCGTACTCACTGCGTCCCTGGAACCAGGCCACGATCCGGTCGGCCGCCAGTTCGGCGGCGACGGCTCCGGCGAGGTCGGCGGGCCGCCCGTGCGGCACACCCGCCGTGGCCAGCCAGGCGGCCAGCTCCTCCTCGCTCCACTCCCGGCCGAGGTCGGCGCCGGGCATGGGGGCGACCCGGTCGCCGTGGGTCTGGGCCAGGTGCAGCGCGCCGCCGAGCGCCGTGCCGGAGTCCCCGGCGGCCGGCTGCACCCACAGCTCGGCGAAGGGCCCCTCCGCCAGCAGCCGGGTGTTGGCGACGCAGTTGAGCGCCACCCCGCCGGCCAGGGTCAGCACCCGTTCCCCGGTCCGCCCGTGCAGCCATCCGGCCAGCTCCAGCAGCACCTCCTCCAGGCGTACCTGGACGCTGGCCGCGAGGTCGGCGTGGTCGGCGGTCGCCTCCGCGCCCGTGGCGAGCGCCTTGGCGTAGCCGCTCCAGTCCACGGGTTCGACCCGGAATCCGCCGTCGCCGGTGGGGTAGATCAGCTCGCGCAGCTCGGGGAGGAAACGCGGGCGGCCGTAGGAGGCGAGGGCCATCACCTTGTACTCGTCGCTGGATCGCAGGAACCCCAGGTGCTGGGTGAGGTCCTCGTACATCAGGCCGAGTGAGTGCGGCAGCGTCTGGGCGGCCAGCGTGGTCAGCTCACCGGCGCGGTAGTGCCCGGCCAGGTGCGACACCGCCTCGCCGCGCCCGTCGCAGACCAGCACCGCCGCGTCCCGGTACGGCGAGGCCAGCCCGGCCGACGCCGCGTGCGCCACGTGATGCGGCACGTAACGCACCCGGTCGGGGTCGAGACCGGGCAGGGCGGTGGCGAGGAAGGCGGGCGCGCGCCGGGCGTAGAGGGTGCGCAGCTCCTCCCAGCACGCGTCCACGCCACTCACGTCGTCCCTGACCAGCGCGGGATCGTAGGAGTAGGCGACCGCGTCCAGATCTTCCGGCTTCAGTCCCGCCTGTTCCAGGCACCATCGCGCGGCCTGCTCCGGCAGCTCCCAGGCCGAGAACGCAAGGGGCCGCTTTCCGTGCTTGCGGCGGCTGAAACGCTCTTCCTCCGCCGCCGCCACGACCCGCCCGTCAACGACGAGCGCGGCCGCAGGATCATGGAAAATCGCGTTGATCCCCAGAAATTTCATTCTGAACTCCCCCCGCATGCCGGATATACCCGGCCACTACGGAGAGAAGCGCCTCAAAAGCACACCGTCGCTGATAACTCCTACCAGAACGGGAGAAAACGGAAAAATCTCACTGTCTGTAGTCGGCTGACAGTGTGGCGCCGGGCGGCGCGGGGCACGCATCCCCTCACCGCGCGTTCCCGTCGTCCGCCGGCTCCCCGGAGACTCCGGTGCCACTGCCGGCAGGTGTGCCGCCGTTGACCGGTTCGAGGACGAAGACCGGGATCTGGCGGTCGGTCCTGCGCTGGTAGTCGGCATAAGCCGGATACGCGTCCACCGCCCGGTGCCACCAGAGGGCCTTCTCGTCCCCGAACACCTCCCGCGCCCGGTACTCCCGGGTCACCGTGCCGTCCTGGAGCGCGATGCCCGGCTCGGCGACCAGGCCGGCGTACCACTGCGGGTTGGTCGGCTCGCCGCCCTTGGACGCGACGGCGGCGTAGTGCCCCTCGTGCTCGACGCGCATCAACGGCGTCTTGCGCACCTTGCCGGTCCTGGCGCCCCGGTAGGTCATCAGCACGGTGGGCAGGCCGCTGATCGTGACGCCGTCGGTCGTGCCGGTGCGCACGATCTGCTCGACGTGCTCGCGGACCCAGTCCAGCGCGCTCGGTTCGTAGTCACCGGTCGAGGTCAGGTCGTCGGCCTGCCCGGCCCGCCGCGGTTCCGCGACCGGGCCGTGCGGGTGGCGGGGACGCCTCGTGTCCACGTTGGCGCTCAGGGTCCTGAGGGTGCCGGGCAATGCCGCCACCGTATCGGCGGGCAGGCCGAGCACGGTCTCCTCCGCCAGGGCGCACCACAGCTGTTTGATCTGATCGACCAGAGCTTCGCCGCTGCCGGTGAGTTCGACGACGCTGGCGCGCCTGTCGGAGGGGACGGGTCTGCGGCGGATGTGGCCGCCGGCTTCGAGCTTGCGGGTCATCAGCGTGACGCTGGGCGGCTCGCAGCCGAGCGCCTCGCTGAGCTGGGCCTGGATCATCGGGCCGGTCCGGGCGAGTTCGAGCAGGAGGGCTTCCTGTCCGGGGTGCAGCCCGAGCGGGGTCAGCAGGGCCGCGGCCCTGGCCCGGTGGCGCAGGCTCAGGAGACGGATGGCCTGGTTGAGGGCGTCGGCTTGCTCGAAGTCCATGGGCACTCCTCGGCAGGTTAGTTATGTGGATAACATTATGCACATAACTAATTCCGTGCGACAACGCATGACCGTGAAGGTCGCCGTCGTCTGCGACAGCTCCGTCAGACACCCCTGAGGGCGTCGGCCATGAGGGCGATGGCGAGGCCGGTCACGGTCAGCGCGAGGGCGGGGGCGAGGGCGAGCTGCGGCGCGGCCACCAGCAGCGGGACCGCCTCGTTCACCATGCCACCCCAGTCCACATCCGGCGGAGGCGGCCCGACGCCGAGGAAGCTCAGCGACGTGGCGGCGGCGAGCATCCTGCCGGTGTCGCCTGAGGCCACCGTGAGCGCCGGGCCGATCACCTGGGGTGCGATGGCACGACGCAGCAGGTAGAACCCGGACGCGCCGATGCTCCGGGTGGCCTGCACGTAGTCGGCGGCGGCCGCCTGCCGTACCGCCGTGCGCACCGCGAGTGCGCAGCTCACCCAGCCGAGCGGGACCAGCGCGGCCAGCAAGGTGCCGTACCCCGCCCCCATCACGCCGGTGAGGGCCAGCGCGAGGGTGAGGCCGGGTACGGCGAGTGCCCCCATGGCCGCGAAGCCCAGCAACCGGTCCGGCCGGCCCCGCGCCAGGCCGGCGACCGCGCCCGCGGCCGAGCCGAGCACGGTGGTGACCGCCGTGACCGTCAGCGCGAACAGCAACGAGGCGCGGCCGGCGGCCGCCGTACGGGTGAGCAGGTCGCGGCCGGCCTGGTCGGTGCCCAGCCAGTGTTCCGCGCTCGGCGGCAGCAGGACCCGCGCCAGGTCGGGCCGGTACGGGTCGTGCGGCGACAGCAGCGGGGTGAGCAGGCAGAACAGCACGACCGCGGCGAACAGCGCCGCCCCGCCGCGTCTCGTCACGTTCCGCTCCCGCGTATCCGGGGGTCGGCCCAGGCCGCGCACACGTCGGCGAGGGTCAGGAGCAGTGCGGTCCCGGCGGCGGTGAGCAGCACGTACGCCTGTACGACCGGCAGGTCGCGCTGCCTGATCGCCGAGACGGCGTACTGTCCCAGTCCCGGCCAGGAGAACAGCGTCTCCACGACGACCGCCCCCGCCAACAGCTCGGCCGCCACCACCGAGGCGGTCGCGATGGCGGCCGGCGCGGCGGCGCGCAGCGCGTGCACGGCGACCACGCGCGCGGTGCTCACGCCTTTCGCCCGGGCCAGGACGACGAAGGGCTGCCGGGTCGCGGAGACCAGGTCCGCCCGCAGCAGCCGCAGCAGCGTCGCCGCGCCGGCCAGGCCGAGGGTGAACGCGGGCAGCACGACCGCGACCGGCGACCCGGCGCCGCCGGTCGGAAGCGTGCCCAGGCCCACCGCCACCACACTGATCAGCAGCACGCCCACGATGTACGGTGGCACGGCGCCCGCCGCCACGATGAGCGTCAGCGCGATCCGGCCGTCCAGGGCATGCGGCCGCAGGACCGTGCGCACCGCCACCACGACGGCCAGCGTGACGGCGATGACCGAGGCGAGGGCCGCCAGCCACAAGGTGGCCGGCACCCGGGAGACGATCTCCGCCGCGACCGGCGCGCGGTCGGCGTAGGAGTCGCCGAGGTCGCCGCGCAGCACGTCGCCGAGCCAGCGCAGGTAGCGCACGGGCAGCGGCGCGTCGAGGCCGAGTTCCGCGCGCAGCCGCGCCACGCTGCCCGGCGTGGGCTGCGTCCCGCCGCGGCGCAGGATCTCCTCGGCGGGGTCGCCGGGCGCCAGAACGGTGAGCAGGAAGGTGAACACCGACACGACCAGGAGTACGGCGAGCCCTCTCGCCGTCCGCGCGAGCGCCGGTGTGAGCGCGGACACGGCGGATGCCACGCGTCGCGGCCGTGCGGGCATCAGCGGGTCACCCGGCCGGTTCGAGCCTGCCGAGGTCCACCAGGTAGGAGGCGGTCTGGGTCAGACCGCGCACGCCGGCCCGGGTCACCACGGGGTTGGCCTGGTAGGCCAGCGGGGTCATCGGCCGGTCGGCGGCGAGCAGCCGCTGCGCCTCGTGGTAGAGCTCGCGGCGGCGCGCCGCGTCGCCGGTGGCGGCGGCCCGGTCGATCAGCCCGTCGAACGTGGTGTCGCGGTAGCCGAGGCGGCGTTCGACGTTCCAGGCGGCGTCGGAGCGCAGGAAGCGGCGGAACAGGTAGTCGGGGTCGCCGTTGGGCACGCTGTAGGCGCTGAGGAACACGTCGTACCTGCCGGCCTCCATGGCGGTCTTGGTGGCCTCGGTCACCTCGACCCGGGCGGGCAGCCCGGCGTCCTCGAAGGCCGCCCGGAGCACCTCGGCGATGTCGGTGTAGGGGAACTGGCCGGTCTCCGCCGAGGAGATCAGGATGGTCACCGGCTCGGCCGGGGCGCCCGCCGCGGCGACCAGCTCGCGGGCCCGGGCCGGGTCGTGCCGGGCGGTGATGCCGGGGGCCGCCAGGTCGCCGAAGGCGGGGGAGAGGAAGGCGCCTCCCGGCGCGGCCGTGCCGGCGAGCAGCGTCCTGGCGATGCCCGCCCGGTCGATCGCCAGGTCGGCCGCCTCACGCAGCCGGGGATCGGAGAACGGCGGCCGGGAGGAGTTGAACGTCAGGTAGTGAGTCAGCGCCGACGGCGTCTGGACGACCCGGTAGCGAGGGTCGGCCGCCACCGCGGTGACCTGGCCGGGAAGCAGGGCGCCCTTGTCGAACAGGCCGTCCACCTCGCCCGCCCGCAGCGCGGCGACCCGCGCGTTGGCGTCCGGGATCGTGCGGACCTCCACCGTCGCGTACGCGGGCCTCGGCCCGCGGTATCTCGGGTTGGCCCGCAGTTCCAGGCGCTGCCCCTTGGTCCAGGAGGCCAGCGTGTACGGGCCGGTGCCGACCGGGTCGCCGGCGAAGTCGCCGCCCGTCGTGAAGGCGGAGGGTGCCTGGATCATGCTGAAGAAGCCCGCCAGCTTGGCGGGAAGGTCGGCGACCGGCTCGGCGAGGGTGAAGACCACCGCGTTCTCCTCGGCGTCCAGCCGGGTCAGCTCGCCGTACGCGGCCTCCATGCCCTCGTCCAGGCTGAAGTACGCCGACTGGCGGGGCGCGATCGCGCGCAGCCGCTGGATGCTGGTCACGGCCGCCTGCGCGGTCAGCGGGCTGCCGTCGCTGAACACGACGTCCTCGCGCAGCCTGAAGGTCCACTTCCTGCCCTGTTCCGCGGACGTCCAGCCGGTGGCCAGTGCGGGCACGGGGCGCAGGCGCTCGTCGAGCGCCACCAGCGGCTCCCACACGCCCAGCGACTGATGGACGAAGTACGGATCTCGCGGTCCGGCGGCGAGGTCGCGGGGCGCCGCCAGCGTCAGCCGCGCAGTCGGCGAGCCGCCTGTTCCCGCGCCGTCTGCGCAGGCCGCGACGGAGGCCGTCAGCACCGTCAGCGCGGTCGCGGCGGCGAGTCTGGTGAGCACTTCCCTCCGGCCGTAGGTGTGCCGCATGACCATGAATCGGGAGGACGACGTCATAGTGAAAAGGATACCCATTTTCGACATTGCGGTCGATCGGCCAGTCGTCCTGGCCCGATGCCGGGCGACCGGCCTGCCAGAACCGTCGAGCGCGGCGAAGGCGCGGGAGGCGTTCTCGTGGGCGTTGACTCCGCGGTGAGATCAGGCTGATAATCCGGGCGAGCGTCTCTGGCGTCACAGGGACGCTCGTGACCGGACGGACTGTCAGCAGGCGTGGTCGGCGCACGCTTCCCGAAGCGAAGGGCCGATCGATCGTGCGCTCGTCCGGTTCCGGCCCTTCATGTGACCCCGAGCCGCAATGAAGGGAAACCGATGTCGCGAAAGACCCGCACCCCCGTCCGCGTGGCGCCCCGCCCGCTCGACGACGGCCGTCACCGCAGGCGGTTCAGGCTCTGGCTCGCCGCCGCCGTCGTGCTGGCGTTCGGCGCCGGGGTCCCGGCCGGAATGGCGATCGCCGGCCCGGGGACGAGCGGCGAGGACGCGGCGGTGGCGGAGATGCGTGAGCAGGAGGCGCGCCGCGACGCCGCTCAGATCACCGAGCTGACCACCATGGCGCGCGCCACCCAGGAGGCGCTCGGCCCCGTCGTCGACGGCTTGGCGGCGGCGGCACCCGAGGGCGGGGCCGGCGCGCCGGAGGTCCCACAGGCGCGGCTTTCCGAATGGCGGACCGTTATGACGGGCGAGGTGAAGAAGTACGAGGAGACCGTCTCCGGGGCGACGGGGACGAACCTCGCCCGCAACGCCCTGCGAAGCTCCGTCAACATGCTGTCTGTCGCCCTGGACACCTATGTCATGGCCGCGGACCTGCCGGAGGACCGCCGGGCGTCCGCACTCGGCATCGTGACGCGGCAACGGTCGCTGGCCGTCGCCACCTGGTCGGTCGCCGCCACCCAGCTCGACCAGCTCAACATCGACGCCGGAAACGGCCACCAGCACGTCGACCTCACCGGCGCGCCGATGAACGACGGATTCCCCGAGGGCCACACGGAGTGACGCGGTAGCTTCGCAGGAACCGGCAAGGCAGCGCGGCGTCGCCGGTCCGGCGGGGTCGCGCAGGCCGCCGGCGGCGCCCACCGGCCAGGCAGGGCGGCGTCGCCGGTCCGGCGGAGCCGCGCAGGCCGCCGGCGGCGCCCACCGGCCGGGCGGGTGGGATGGCCGCCGGCGGCTCCCGCGCGGCCGGCGTCGAGCACGCCGCCCGGTGCCCGGACGGCGGGGCTAGGCTGAGATCGTGTGGTATCTGGTGATCTTGCCGGCGGTGGTCGTCTGTGTGCTCGTGGCCGCCCGGCGCCGGTGGGTGGTGGTCCGGGTGACCGGTCCGAGCATGGCGCCGACCTACCGTCCGGGGGATCGGGTGCTGATCCGCCGCGTGGCCGGTTCGAAACTCCGGCGGGGACAAGTGGTGGTCTTCGAGTCGGCGCGGGAGGGCCGGTGGCGCACCGGGCCGCTGCCCGCTCCGGAGGGCGCGAAGTGGCTCATCAAGCGGGTGGCCGCGCTCCCCGGTGACCCGGTGCCGCCGGACGTCGCACGCGTCGTGCACGCCTTCGACGGCGCGCTGGTCCCCGAGGGACGGCTGGTCGTCGTCGGTGACGGTGAGCTGAGCGCCGACTCGCGGCACTGGGGTTACCTGCCGGCCGACCGGGTGCTGGGCGTGGTCGTGCGCGGGCTTTCCCCCGCGCGGACTCAAAGCGGCGAGGCGGCGGCCTCCGAGGCGGGTTCGTAGCCGCGGGCCTGGAGGTTGAACAGGCGTGCGTACTCCCCGTCCAGCGCCATGAGTTCGCCGTGCGAGCCGCGTTCGATGATCCTTCCCTCGCTCAGCACGACGATGACGTCCGCGTCCCGCAGGGCTCCCAGGCGGTGGGAGATCAGGACGCTGGTACGACCTGTCCGGTGTTCGCGCAGTCCCAGGTGGACGGCGTGCTCGGCCTCCGCGTCCAGGCCGGAGCTCGGTTCGTCGAGGATGAGCAGGTCCCGGTGGTGCCGCATCAGCGCGCGCGCCAGCGCGAGCCGCTGCCACTGCCCGCCCGACAGCGTCACTCCCGCCTGCTCGTCGTCGTCGCCGAGGAAGATCCGGCTGAGCATGGTGTCGTAGCCCTTGGGCAGGCCGCCGAGCGTGTCGTGGATCCCGGCGCGGCGGGCGGCGGCCCGGACCGGCTCCGGATCGGCGCCCGCGGCCAGGTCGCCCAGCCTGATGTTCTCGGCGGCGGTGAGGTCGTAGGACATGTAGTCCTGGAACACCGCGCCGAGCCGTGCGCGCAGGTCGTCCGGGTGCACGTCGCGCAGGTCCACGCCGTCCCAGTGGATGGAGCCGCGGACCGGGTCGTACAGCCGGCACAGCAGTTTGACCAGGGTGCTCTTGCCGGCCCCGTTGAGGCCGACCAGGGCGACGGCCCGGCCGTGCGGGATGAAGAGGTCCACGCCGCGCAGGACCCAGGGGTGCTCGTCGTCGTAGCGGAACCACACGTCGCGCAACTCGATGCCGGTTCGCAGCGGCGGCAGCGCGGCGGGCTGCGCGGGCACCGGGAGACCCGGCTCAGCCTGGACGACGCTGAGATAGTGCCCGAACATCAGCAGGGCGTTGTGCGCGCTCGCCCACTGGCCGACGATCGCGGTGAGGGCCGTCTGCACTCCTGCGACGGCGGCGACGAAGACCGAGACGTCTCCCACGCTGAGACCGCCCGCCGCGGCGGTCAGCACGGCCCACAGCAGGCCGCCGGCCGCGACGGCGGCGCCCAGCAGGGACAGCAGGCCCTGGCTGCGCAACGTCCGCCGGTCCAGATCTCGTTCGGCCCCGTTGACGGTGGCGAGTTCGGTGAGCATCCTGGCGCGCAGGAAGTCGCCCAGCCCGAACAGCCGCACCTCCTTGGCCGCGTCCGGGCTGGTGAGCAAGGTGCCGAAGAAGAGCTGGCGGCGTGTGTTGGAGCTGATGCCCCACATGGTCTCGGCCCTGCGGCGGCTCAGCGCGAGCTGGACCCGGGCCGCCGGCAGCGCGGCGGCGATGACGACGACGACCATGACCGGGCTGAGGACGGTCAGCGTGACGGCGAATCCGAGCAAGGTCAGGACGCCCTGGCAGATCGCCAGGGACGAGCCCACGATCTGCTGAGGGGCGCTCTGGCCGGCCTCATGGGCCAGTCGCAGTTCGTCGTGGAAGGCGGGGTTCTCGAAGCGGCCGAGCCCGGGGTCGGCGTTGACGGCCCGGAACAGCTGGTCGTGGATCAACCGCTGCAGTCCTCGATGCAACTGCCCCGTGAGGTACTCCGCCACGTGCGGCACGACGACCAGCGCCAGGCCCGCCACGCCGAGCGCGATCGCGAGCAGCACCAGCGGGCCGCCCCCGCCGCCCGCCAGCCGGTCGAGCACCAGCTTGGTCAGCCACGCGGTCACCACCGGTGCCGTCCCCAGGAGCAGCACCGTCGCGAGCGACCCCGCGACCGCGGCCGGCTGCGCCCGCCAGGCCAGCTCGGCCGCCGCCCGCCCGCGGCGGAACAGGGAACCCGCTCCGGTGTTCCTGCCGGCGGGGGCCTGCGGCTCCGTCACGTGCTCGCCGCCAGCGGCAGGTCGTCCGGCGTGAGCGCCGCGGCGTTGATCACAGCGCCGTCGACGAGGTAGAAGGTGGGGAAGAACGACACCTGGAACGCCTTGCCGAGCGGGCCGTCAGGCGGTTCGACGACCAGGGGCGCGACCGGGGTCAGGGCCGCGGTGAACGCGCCGGCGTCCCCCTGGTCGTCCACGACCACCGCGAGCGCGCGCCCGGGCCCCAGCGACCGGGCCCGGGTGGTGAACTCGGGCAGCCGTTCGAGACATGCCGTGCAGGAGGTGGAGAACACGCCGACCAGGGTCGGTCCGGTGAAGAAGTCCCGCGACACCGTCGTGCCGTCGGTCGCGGTGGCGGTGAGCTCGGGCAGCGGGGTGCCGGCGGCCACCAGGGGAGGCCGGGCCGGGTGGTCGGAGCTGAGCCGGGCCGGCTGCTCGCGGAGGCGGCGGATCACCGCCAGGGTCAGGAGCAGGTTGACGGCGCCCAGAAGTCCGACGAAGACCACGGCGGCGACGAGATACGGCATCGGGATCCCTTCACAGGCCGGCACGCCCGGAGGCCGGCGGCCCGGCAAACAGGTCGGCCAGGTCGTCGAAGTAGACGACGGCCAGAGTGAGCACACCGGCACAGGCCAGCCCGACGGCGACGCCCCCGGGATGCGCCGTGCCCGGCGTGGTGAGCAGCAGCGCCGTGCCGCCCGCCGCCGTCACCGCGAGCAGGACCGCGTTGCGGACCAGGTGCCTGCCGCTCAGCGGGGTGGCCGTGGCGCCGAAGCAGCGGCAGGGCGTCCGGGTGCCGGAGCGTACGGCCCGCGCGATTCCCGCGCAGAACGCCACCAGGACGGCGCCGGCCAGCACGAAGCCGGCCGGCGCGGTCCACCGGATCGTCAGCAGCACGACGACCGACGCCTCAGCCAGCACCACCGCGGTGCTCACCGGCGTTGCCGCGCCCGCCCGAAGCGGGACCATGTCGAGCACGGAGGCACGGAAGGCGTGGAAGGCGTCCCTGCTGCGCACCTTGCTGAGCAGCGCCACCAGGAAGACGGCGGCCAGTGCGCATCGGCAGGCCAGAGCCGCGTACTGCATGGTGATCGGCCGGCGACGGCTCGGTCAGCGCCAGGGGGTGCAGCCGGTGCGGCCGGCGGCGATGCAGCACTGCCGCCACTGCGTGTAGCCGACGTACTTCGTCTCGGTCCAGCAGGTCTCGGCGGCGGCGGAGGTCGTGGGCAGCAGCTTGTCGAGCAGGCGGTCGCCCAGCTTGCCAAGTGAACGGATCATGGAATCTCCTCTGTCGAGGCCATACGGCGTCTGGTGACACCGACTGGTCGGCGGACGATGGGTGCCTCGTCCCGCGTGGTCATGCCGCCGGGCTTGGTGATCACCGTCGGCGTCTGCAACGTATGGGTACTCAAAACGTTTTTACAGAAGCATGATCGCCATTTTGGGTGGTTCTGTTTTGGTAATTTCGGATCTTGACAAAATCCCGATTCGGCATGATCATCGTCAACCCGTCTCGTGTGAGGACGCAGGGCCGGTGGCTGGGCCGGAGTGGTGGCGCGGGCCGGATCGAGCCGGCACCGGGATCGTGACGCCGGGGCGTGCGGTGTGCTAGACAGGAGCCGGTCTTCCTGGGCGGCAGGCGAGGTTCCCGGGTCGGCCGATCTTCCGCGGGCCGGTCACCGGGAGCGGCGGTTGCCGTTCTTGCGGGGCGTCTTGACGGGCTGGGGCGCGTGGGGGACGTTCTGTATCGCGTCGATCCTGGCGTGCAGGCGGGCGAGCTCCTTCAGGACGGCGGCGAGCTGGTCCTCGGTCCGCTGCTCCTCCGCCGAGGTGTTCTGGTCGTCCATGGCGTTGACGACCACGGCGATGAACAGGTTGAGCACCACGTAGGAGGCCATCAGAATGTAGCCGACGAAGAAGATCCACGCCCACGGCTTCGCGTCCATCACCTTCTGGGCGATGTCCGGCCACGCCTCGCCGGTCATGACCTGGAACAGGGTGAACAGCGACGTGGGCAGCTCGCCGAAATGCTCGGGGGCGATCCCGCCGAACAACTGGGTCGCCAGGACCGCCGAGACGTACATGACCAGGATCAGCAGCCCGATGATCGCCCCCATCCCGGGCATGGCCGCGAACAGCGCCCCGACGACCTTGCGCATGCTGGGGACCGCCGCGACCAGACGCAGCGCCCGCAGGATCCGCAGCGCCCGGAGCACCGACGCCGGGCCGGAGGCCGGGATCAGCGCGATGGCCACGATGGTCGTGTCGAACCAGTTCCACGGGTCCCGGAAGAATCCGCCCCGGTAGGCGTACAGCCGGGCGGCGAGCTCGGCGGTGAAGACCGCCAGCGCGACCCGGTCGACGACGTGCAGGAAGCCGCCGATCCGGTCCGTCAGGTAGGACGAGGTCTCACAGCCGATCGTGATCGCGTTGACGATGATGACGGCGACGACGGCCCGCTGGACGAGCGGGGTCTCAAGGAAGGAACGTACGCGCTCTCGCCCTGGCAAGGGTCAGCTCCTGGAGGGAAGGGAGTCAAATGCCGATCATCGTAGGGCTACGCGTGAATCGCCCGATGCGGCAGCCACTGCGCCGGGCCGGCTGGGCTCGGCCGCTTCGCCGGTGAGTCCGAGACGAACGGGCGATCCTCCCGCCCGCGGCGGGCGCGCGCTCCGGCCGGGGCGGGTCTGCGATGATCATGGGTCAGGCGCGGTGGGGCTGGACGGGCGTCGCGACGGCGGGCGGGGACGGGACGCCGGGGGAGCCCTCCGCGGGGGACAGCGCGAGCCGGTGCAACTCGGCCCGGGAGGTGACGCCCAGCTTGGCGAACGCCTTGTAGAGGTGGTTGCCCACGGTCCGGCGGCTCAGGGCGAGCTGGGCGGCGATGTCCCTGTTGGTGGCTCCCTCCGCCGCCAGCCGTACCACTCTGAGCTCCTGCGGTGTCAGGCCGCGAGGCCCGGTGGGCCGCGTCGCCGGGGCGTCCTGTTCCCCGGGGGCGGGCAGGCCGCCACCGGCCCGTAACTCCGCGAGGGCCCGGCCCGCCCACGGGGCGGCGCCGACTTCCTCGAAGCCGGTCAGGGCACTGGCCAGCAGACGCAGGGCGCGGGCGCGCCGGCCCTTGCGGCGCAGCCACTCGCCGTAAAGCAGCCGGGTGCGGGCCAGTTCGAAGGGCTGGGCGGCGATCTCCTGCACCTGCAACGCGCGCCGGTAGTGCGCACACGCCACTATGCCCTCGCTGAGCAACGCGCGGATCCGCAGCGCGAGCGCGATCGGGCCCGGCCGGCCGGTGACCGCCGCCCAGTGCTCGAACCTCGTGACCCGATCCCCGATCTCGGCGCGCCTGCCCGCGTGGACGGCGGCCTCCACCAGGTCGGGGGTCGAGCGGATCGCCGCCATGGTGGACAGCGGGCCCTCGCCGAACCGGCGCAGCGCGAGGGCGGGACGGCCGTGCCCGAGATCGAGCAGGGCCAGCGCCCACGGTCCGAGGCCGGGGCCGGGGAAGCGGGCGGCGCCTCCCGCGGTCTCTCCGGTCCTGCCGATGGCGTGCACGAGGCGGTGGCACTCGTCGTCGGCGCCCCGGGCCGCGGCGAGCCAGGCGAGGAGGCCGGTCAGCCGCGTCGCTGCCCGGCCACCCGCTGCCCCGGCTCGACGCCGGATCGTGCGCGGCCGTCCTCGCCGAGCGCCACCCCGACATGGTCCGGCACGTCCGCGAACGGCTCGTCGCCTTTGCCGGGGGAAACCCGGGGGCGATGCTCGCCTGCGCCCGCACGCTCACCGAGGAACAGCGCTTCGGGCATCTGACTTCTCCGTGGGCACACCTGGAAGGTCTGCGCCACTCGGCGCGGGACGACACCGCCGGCCCAGGCGCGCTCCTCGGCGGCTTGCCGGAGCGCACGGTCACGCTCCTGGCCATGATCGCCGTCGAGGGCACCGGCGAACTCCGGGCCGTCGTCCCGGCCGCCGCCCGCCTCGGTGTCTCGCTCGACGACCTCGCTCCGGCGGAACGGGCGGAGGTCGTGCGCGTGGTGGAGGGCCGGCTGTTCGTCGAGCAGCCCCTCGTGCCCGCGCTGGCGTACGGCACGGCCTCGTACTCCCTGCGCGCGGAGATCCATCGGGCGCTGGCGGCGGAGGGGCACGGGGACGGCCCGTGGCATCGCGCCGCCGCGGCGCTCGGCCCCGACGAGGAGGTCGCCGCCGCCCTCGAAGAGGTCGCCGAGCGGGTCCAGAACGCCGCCGTACGCGCGGACGCCCTCTGTGCCGCCGCCGACCTCACCCCCGACGTGGACACCCGCGCCACCAGGCTGGCGGCCGCCGCCCGCTCGGCCGGGGAAGCCGGCCAGCCCCGGCGCGCCGCCATGCTCGCACCTGTCCCGCCGGATTCCGCAGCGGGGCCGGATGCGGTGGAGGAGGCGCTGTCGCCGGTGTGGCGGAGCCTGGCGGAAGGGGACGACGACGCCGCCCGGTCGGCGGTGCGGAGCGTGCTCACCCGGGTGCGCTCCCGGCAGGAGTACGGCGGGCTGCCCCGGGCGCTGGAGGCCGCCGCGGTCACGCTGGTCCACGCCGGGCGGTGGGAGGAGGCGGGCCGGGCGCTGTCCGAGGGGCTGGACCTCGCGGAGGAGATCGGGCAGGGGCGCCAGGCGGCCCGGCTCCGGGCCCGGCTCGCCTGGCTGGCCGCCGCGCGCGGCGACGAAGCCGGGTGCCGCACCCTCGCCGCGGCCGCCGCGGGGTACGCCGGGGCCCATGGAACGCCGGAGGTCGCGGCCCTCGCCCGCCGCGCACTCGGCCTGCTCCACCTGGGCGAAGGCAGGTACGGCGACGCGGCCCAAGCCCTGAAGCCGGGCGAAGGTGGGTACGGCGACGTGGTGCGCGCCCTGGAGCCGGGGGAGGAGGCCGAGACAGGGCCGGGGAGGTTCGTCCTGGGGGCGGAGGTGGGAGGGCCGGACCTGGTCGAGGCGGCGGTGCGGTGCGGCCGGGAGGACCTGGCCCGGTGGGCGCTGGACCGGATGGGCGGCCCGGGACGGGCGGAGCGGGCGGATCTGGCCAGGTGCCGGGGCCTGCTGGGGCAGGGGAGCGCGGCGGGCGAGGAGTACGCCGCGGCGCTGCGCGGGCACGAGCTTCTCGGCCGGCCGTACGACCGGGCGAGGAGCGCGCTGGTGTACGGGGAGTGGCTGCGCAGGGCGGCGCGCCGGGCCGAGGCGCGGGAACGGCTCACCACGGCATTGGAGATCTTCGAGACCCTGGGGGCCGTACCCTGGGCGCGCCGGGCCCGTCGGGAGCGGGACGCCACCTGCGGAGTGTGGACCGGCATGGTGGCCGGCCTGACCCGGCAGGAGGCCAGGGTGGCCGAGCTGGCCGCCGGGGGAGTGGCCA
This sequence comes from Microtetraspora sp. NBRC 13810, assembly GCF_030268685.1. GTDB lineage: Bacteria > Actinomycetota > Actinomycetes > Streptosporangiales > Streptosporangiaceae > BSRQ01. The sequence continues at coordinate 146,217 of NZ_BSRQ01000022.1, read as the reverse complement.
ACCGCGAGATCGCGGAGCGGCTCAACGTGGGCCTGCGCACCGTGGAGTCCCACCTTTACCGGGCTTTCCAGAAGCTCGGCGTCTCCTCCAGGGAGGAGCTCGCGCGGCGGCTCCGGGAGGCCGGACACGGAGTCGACGGTCCGGAATGACTCAGCCGCGCGGCTCCGCACTCTGACACGGCCCCCGCGGCTGACAGATTCGGCCGCGCCCGCCGGGACCTAGTGTTCCGCTGGTCGCTCTGCGAATGGTGGCCCGCGCCTTCGGCGTGCACTGATCGAGATCGGAGCCAGAAAATGAGGCCATCGCGTCTGCGGTGGAGCACGGGAGCGGCGGTCCTGACGGTCGCAGTCATGGCCGGTGGCGCGCTCGCGCCGGCCGCGGCGGCCGACCCCGTACCCCGGACGATCGCGGAGGAGCCGGCCCCCCAGGCCACCTCACCGGTCCAGGAGAGGGGCGCGCCCCCGCCCGCCGAACCGGCCGCCACGGCGGAGGCGGCGCCGGAGCCGGCGCGGCCCACGCCCGTGGAGGCCAGGGCACTGGTGCGGGCCCGCGAGACCGGCAGGCCGGTCGAGGTCCTCGACCGGCGCACCGAGACCAAAGAGGTGACCGCCAACCCCGACGGCAGCCTCACCCTGCGCCAGCACCTGCGGCCGGTGTGGAGCCGGGCCACCGGCGAGTGGCGGCGGATCGACCCCACCCTGCGCAGGCAGGAGGACGGGACCGTCGCGCCGGTGGCCACGACGTTCGGCATGGCCTTCTCAGGCGGCGGCGAAGGGCCGCTGGCCACCCTGGTCAAGGAGGGCAGGAGCCTGACCCTGACCTGGCCGGACCCGCTGCCCGACCCCGTCGTGTCCGGCAGCGAGCTGACCTATCCCGAGGTGCTGCCCGGCGTCGATCTGCGGATCCTGGTGGAGGCGGACAACTTCGTCAACCACCTGATCGTCAAGGACGCCAAGGCCGCGGCGAACCCCCGGCTCCGGACGCTGACCTTCGGCCTGGGCGGAAAGGGGCTGCGCCTGGCCTCCGACGCGCAGGGCGGGCTCGCCGCGATCGACGACACGGGCCGGTCGCTCCTCTTCGCGCCGCGCCCCCTGATGTGGGACTCCTCCTCCGCCGCCAAGGCCACCGCGAAGGCCGCGAAGGCCGCGAAGGCCGGGGCACCGGCCGGGCGACCCACCGAACCCGCGGAGACCGGACCGGTCAGGAGCGCGCACATGACGGCGGCGGTCGAGGGTGACGCGCTGCGGATCGTGCCGGACCGGGCGATGCTCGACGACCCGGCCACGGTGTACCCGGTCACCATCGACCCGATCTTCAACGACGGCTACCAGAACCACTGGTCGATCGCCTACAAGCAGGCCGGTTCGCCGTCGCTCGCGGACACCGCGTTCTACGACGGCACCAAGAAGATCGGCAGCGAGAACCCGGTCGAGGGGCGGGTGGGCTACGAGGACTGGACCGGCGGCACGGCCCGCACCTACTTCCAGATGAACACCGACGACCTGCGGGGCTCCCGGATCGTCTCGGCCACGTTCAACGTCTTCAACTCCTACTCCTACAGCTGCACCGGGATGCCGGTGCAGCTCGGCTGGACCTCCGGCATCGGCGCCTCCACCACCTGGAACAACCAGCCGACGTGGAAGAAGACGCTGCAGACGAAGTCCTTCGCGCACGGCTGGTCCACCAGTTGCGCCGGCGGAGGTGAGGACTACTCCGCCGTCGCGTTGCGTGCGGCCCTGCAGGAGAACGCCGACCTGCGCGGCTCCCAGATCACCCTGGGGCTGCGCGCCGAGCCCGGCACCGAGGACGACCCGCGGAGCTGGAAGCGTTTCCGGGTCAACTCCACCAACCCGGTGCTGGAGGTCGCCTACAACCACATGCCGGTGGTCAACTCCAAGGCCGCCTACGTGGGCGCGTGGCACAACAACTCCAGTGACGTGGCGCTCCGCTGCGACAACAACCCCGCGACCTGGCCGCTGATCGGCAACACGGGAGTGGGTCTCACCGCCAGGGTGAGCGACCCGAACGGCGGCAACGTCACGGCGAAGTTCCTGGTCTGGCAGGCGGGCGGGGCCACCGTGGCCACCCCCTCGGACGCCGTGACGAGCGGCGGGACCGCGAGTGCGACCGTCGGCGCCGCGACGTTCAAGGACGGCACCGGCTACCGGTGGACCGTACAGGCCACCGACGGCATCGACATCACGGGCGGCTCCGGCGACTGCGGTTTCCAGGTGGACAAGCTGGCGCCGACCAAGCCGACGGTGACCGCGGCCGACGGGCACCCGCTGGACGTCGCCGAGGTGGCGGCCCGCAAGGCCCGGTCGATCCGGTTCGCCTCCAGAGACCTGCACCTCGACGGCTTCTGCTACGCGCTCAACCACCCGCTGTCGATCGGCGGCGGGAAGTGCTCGGACGGCACCTGGGTGAAGGCCGGCGCGGACGGCACGGCGACGGTGAACGTGACGCCGCCCCGGTGGCCGAACAACCGGCTGCACGTCGTCGCCTACGACACGGCCGGCAACGTCTCCTCCTACAGCGGCGCGGCCTCGGCCGTGGAGTCGAACACCACGCTGATCGTCACCGCGGCCCCCGAGTTCGTCGCCGACCCCGACGGCGTCGTGAACGGCGACCGGGACGGCGACCTGAACGGCGACGGCCACCCGGACTTCCTGGCGGTCGCCAAGGACGGCCGGCTCCTCTACTACACCGGCAAGGGCGACGGCACGATCGCCTGGAACCGCACCTTCCCCAGCGGCTGGAACGGCGCCCAGCTCGCCCACCGCGGTGACCTCGTCGGCCCGGAGGACGGCATGGGCAAGGACGGCTACGAGGACGTCTTCGTGCTCAAGGACGACCGGCTGTGGCTCTACCCCGGCGACGGGCTGGGCGAGCCGCTGGTGTGGGGCCGCCGCGAGCTGAGGCACCCGGGTGGCGGCACCTGGGCGGCGGCCACCCAGGTGATCGCCCCCGGCAACATCGACGGCAGGCTCGGCGTGGACCTCGTCGTCAACGAGGGCGGCAGGCTGCTCCTGTTCTCCGGCACCCAGGCCGGGCCGCCGGCCACCGCGGCCAACGGCGAACTCGCCGCCCCGGCCGTGCTCGGCGCGTCGGGCTGGGCGGACAACGACGTGATCATGCCGGGCGAGGTCACCCCCGACGTGAACGGCGACGGCACCCCGGAGGAGGCCGGCGTCACCGACCTGATCGCCAGGAACCGCACCACCGGCGAGGTGTGGCTGCACCCCGGTACGCACGACGCCGCGGGCGCCTACACCCTCGCGCCGCGCAGGGCCTACGGCGTCGGCGGCTGGACCGTCGCCAGCCGGCCGACCTTCACCTCCAACGGCAACGCGCAGGGCACGGTCGTCACCGTGGACGGCGCCAAGCGGTTCCAGCCGCTGGCCGGCCAGGAGACGCCCGACATCTGGTCGACCGCGCCCGGCGGCGCCGACGACACCGGGGTGCTCTACTTCTACGCCTGCACGCCGGTGGACCGCGGCCTGGTCACCCAGATCGGCGATTCCGCCTGGACCTCCAACATGGCCGGCATCTACTGATGGGAACGCATCGGATGACGCACACGCCGGCAGCCGGCCGTACTCGCCGGCTACTCCAGGCGGGGAAGTCCCGCACCGCCCGGCTCATCGCCGTCGGCCTCACCGGCGTGATGGCGGCCACCTTCCTGTACCCCGCGCCCGCGACCGCGCAGGCCGCCGAGTTCAAGCTCAGGCCCGTGCAGCGGGAGACGTCGGTCGCCGGAAGCCAGGTGGCCAAGGACGCCGCCACGCGGCCGAGCGAGACCGACGAGCGCCCCTGGAAGCCGCGGACCCCGATCACCTGGCCGCGCGGCGCGGCCGAGGCCGTCCCCGGACGCGCCGCCGGTGACCTGCCCGTACGGCTGGCCCGCGGGCCCGCCAAGGTCAGGGTCGAGGTGGCGGACCGTGCCGCCGCCCAGCGGGCGGGCGTGGACGGCCTGCTCATGACGCTGCGCAGGGCCGACGGCGGGACCGGCTCCAAGCGGTCCGCCGTCGAGGTCGACTACAAGAAGCTGACCGGGGCGTTCGGCGCCGACTGGGCGTCCAGGCTCACCCTGCTCCAGCTTCCCGCCTGCGCGCTGACCACGCCGGACGAGGAGGAGTGCAGGACCGGGCAGCCGCTTCCCGCCAGGAACGACGCCGCCACCGGCACCCTCACCGCCGACGTGGACGTGGCGGAGGCGACCGTGCTGGCCGCCGCCGCCGCGCCCGCGGGATCGAGCGGCACCTACACCGCCACCTCGCTCGCGCCCTCCGGCTCGTGGTCGAGCGGCGGCAACTCCGGCGCCTTCGGCTACAGCTACGACATCGACGTGCCGTCGACGCCCGGCGAGCTGGAGCCCGGCGTGTCCCTGCAGTACTCCTCCTCCACGGTCGACGGCAGGACCGCGGCGACCAACAATCAGCCGTCCTGGCTGGGTGAGGGCTGGGACTACGACCCGGGTTACATCGAGCGTAGCTACATGGGCTGCAGGGACGACAGGACCGCGGGCGCCAACAACCCGGACAAGGTGGGCGACCTGTGCTGGAAGTCCGACAACGCCACCCTGACCGTGGACGGCTCGTCCACCTCGCTGGTGCGTGACGACGACACCGGGACGTGGCGGCTCGCCGACGACGACGGCTCCAAGGTCGAGCACCTGAAGGGCACCGACACCGACACCGCCAACGGCGACGACGACAACGAGTACTGGAAGATCACCAAGACCGACGGCACGCAGTTCTGGTTCGGCAAGAACCGGCTGCCCGGCTGGACCACCGGCAAGCCGGAGACCGGCTCGGGCCGCTCGGTGCCCGTCTACGGCAACCACGAGGGCGAGCCCTGCCACGGCACCGCCTGGACCAGCTCCTTCTGCGACCAGATGTGGCGCTGGCAGCTCGACTACGTCGTGGACGCGCACGGCAACGCGATGGCGTACTACTACGCCAAGGAGACCGGCGCCTACGCCAAGAACAAGACGGCCACCGCCACCGCCTCCTACGTGCGCGGCGGCTACCCGACCAGGATCGAGTACGGCCTGCGGGCCGGGCAGGTGTACTCGGCCGCGGCCCCGGCCAAGGTCGTCTTCGGGGTGAGCGAGCGCTGCCTGGCCACCTGCACCACGTTCGACACCGCGCACGCGGCCAACTGGCCGGACACCCCGGTGGACCAGAACTGCACGATGGCCCAGACGTGCAAGGCGATCGCCCCCACCTTCTGGTCGCGCAAGCGGCTCACCTCGATCACCACCCAGGTGCTCAGCGGCTCCGCCTACGTGGACGTGGACTCCTGGACCCTCGCCCAGCAGTTCCCCGGCACCGGCGACGCCTCCACCGCCGCGCTCTGGCTGGCGTCGATCACCCGTACCGGCAAGGCAGCCGGTTCCGCGATCACGCTGCCGGCCGTGACCTTCGGCGGCACGCTGATGGAGAACCGGGTGGACGCGGCCGAGGGGAGGCCGCCGCTGAACAAGTACCGCCTCACCCGGATCAGCACCGAGTCCGGCGCCGACACGCTGATCACCTACTCCGCCAAGGACTGCGCCTACAACGCGACCCCGGCGCCCGACACCAACACCCGGCGCTGCTTCCCCGCCTTCTGGTCGCCCGAGGGGTACATCGACCCGATCAAGGACTGGTTCCACAAGTACGTCGTGACCAAGGTGGTCGAGGACGACAAGGTGGCGGGCACCGGCTCGGAGTCCAAGATCACCTCCTACGAGTACCTCGGCGGCGCGGCCTGGCGGCGTGACGACGCCGAGTTCACCTTGGACAAGCACCGGACATGGAGCGTCTTCCGCGGCTACGGGCGGGTCCGGGTCAAGGTGGGCGTCACGAACCGGACGCAGAGCGACACGATCTTCTACCGGGGCATGGACGGCGACAAGCTCGCCGACGGCTCCACCAGGCGGGCCACGGTCGAGGACTCCGAGGGCGGCAAGGTGGACGACGCCGACGTCCTCGCGGGCGCCACCCGGGAGATCATCACCTACACCGGGGAGAACGGGCAGATCGCCACGGCAGCGGTGTCCGACCCGTGGCTGTCGGCCGTCACCGCCTCGCGGGCCAGGCCCGGCCTGCCCGCGCTGATCGCCCGGATGGAGGACGTCGCCAAGGTCCGGTCCCGCACGCTGGTCACCGTGCCGGGCGGCACGGCGTGGCGGCGCACCCAGGTGGACTCGGCCTACAACGGCGACGGCCTGATCACCCAGGTGAGCGACCAGGGCGACGTGGCCGTCACCGGCGACGAGGAGTGCGTCCGCACCACCTACACTGCCCGCGACACCGCGAACTGGCTCGTCGGGTTCATCGCCTCCTCGCTCACCACGTCGGCGACCTGCGCCACGCCGGCCTCGGCCGCCAACACGGTCGGCGAGGAGCGGCTGTCCTACGACGCGCAGGCGGTCGGCGCCGCGCCGGTCGCGGGTAAGGCCAACGTCACCAGGACCGAGACGCTGTCGGAGTTCACCGACGGCAGGCCGGTCTACGTGGCGACCACCGCCGGTTACGACGTCTACGGCCGGACCACCGTCTCGACCGACGAGCGGGGCAACACCACCCGCACGGCCTACCTCCCGGCCACCGGCGCGCTGCCCACCGCCAAGACCGTGACCAACGCCAAGGATCATGTCACCACGGTCACCCTGGACGGTAAGCGCGGCCTGATCCTGTCGGAGAAGGACGCCAACGGCCGCATGTCCTACTCCGACCACGACGCCCTCGGCCGGCTCACCGCGGTCTGGCCGGCCGGGCGGGCGAAGACGGCCTCGGCCAGCATGACCTTCGCCTACGCGGTCTCCACCACCGCCCCGACCGCCGTGACCAGGAAGGACCTGCTGGAGAACGGGACGTACAAGACCTCGGTCACGCTGTACGACGGTCTGCTGCGCTCGCGGCAGACGCAGACCGCGGCGCCCGGCGGCGGCCGGGTGGTCACGGACAGCCTCTACGACGCGCACGGCAGGGTGTGGAAGACCAACGACGCCTACTGGAACTCCGCCGCCCCCGCCGCGTCCCTGCTCGGCGTGGCGGACAACCTCGTGCCCACGCAGACCGAGACGCTCTTCGACGGCCAGGGCCGCACGGTCGCGGAGGTCTACAAGTCGCTGAACGTCGAGAAGTGGCGGACCACCACGGTCCAGGGCGGCAACTACACCGCCATCGTCCCGCCCGACGGCGACACGGCCACCCTCACCGTCAGCGACGCCGAAGGGCGCACCACCGAGCTGCGCCAGTACAAGGGCCGCGACCCGGATTTCGACGCCCCCGCCTCGGCCTACGACGCCACCCGCTACACCTACGACCCGGCGGGACGGCTCGACACCGTCGTGGACCCGGTGGGCAACACCTGGACCTACGACTACGACCTGCGCGGCAACCAGACCCTCGCGTCCGACCCGGACCGGGGCGTGACCAGGACGACCTACGACGCGGCGGGGAACATCTCCTCCACCACGGACGCGCGCGGGGTCACGCTCTCCTACACCTACGACGTGCTCAACCGCAAGACCCGCCTCACCGAGGGCTCGGTCAAGCGGGCCGAGTGGAGCTACGACACCCTGGCGGGTGGCAAGGGCATGCCGGTCACCGACACCCGGTGGCACGACGGCAACCCCTACACGATCGCGGTCAGGGGCTACGACTCGGCGGGCCGCGGAACCGGTACCACGGTGACGATCCCGGCGGCCGAGGGCGCCCTCGCCGGCACGTACACCACGAGCACCACCTTCAAGCCGGTCAGCGGGCTCCTCGCCACCACGTCCTACCCGGCGGGGGGCGGCCTGCCCGCGGAGACGGTCAACCACGGCTACACCGCCTTCGGCGACCCGGCCTCCCTGGACAACGGCAGCACGCTGTACGTGAACGGCACGCAGTACTCGCCGCACGGTGAGGTGCTGCAGACCGTGCTCGGCGACGTCGGCTCCCGGGTCGTGCGCACGATGGTGTACGAGGACACCACCCGCCGCCTGGCCCAGGTGGTGAACGACCGGGAGCACACCGGCGTGCAGACGATCAGCGACGTGGCCTACCGCTACGACGCGTCGGGCAACGTGCTGAAGATGCGTGACGAGCGGGACGACAGGAGCCGCACCGACACGCAGTGCTACCGCTACGACCACCTGCGCAGGCTCACCGAGGCGTGGACGGCCCTCGCCGACTGCGCCGAGGACGAGGAGCCCACCGCGGCCACGGTCGGCGGCCCCGAGCCGTACTGGCAGTCGTTCGCGTTCGACGCGGTGGGCAACCGGACCTCCGAGACCCGGCACGCCGTCACCGGCGGCACCGGTGACACCGTCAGGACCTACACCTACCCGGCGGCGCGCCAGGCCCAGCCGCACACGCTGACGCAGGTCGCCGGTACGGGACCGGGCGCGAGGACCGACTCCTACGAGTACGACCCGACCGGCAACACCACCCGGCGGGTCACCGCCCTGGGCGACCAGCGGCTGACCTGGGATCCCGAGGGGCGTCTCGCCACCTCGACCGTCGCGGGCAAGGAGACCTCGTTCGTCTACGACGCCGACGGGGAGCGGCTGCTCCGCCGTGAACCCGACGCCGTCACCCTGTACCTCGCCGACGACCAGGAGCTCAAGCTCACCCGGGCGACGGGCAAGGTCAGCGGCACCCGCTTCTACGAGGGCCCGGAGTCGACCGTCGTCCGCACCTCCGACGGCGGGCTGAACTACGTGCTGGCCGACCACCACGACACCGGCGCGCTGTCCGTCGACGCCAGGACGCTCGCCTACACCCGCCGCTCGACCACGCCGTACGGCGCCGTGCGCGGCCAGGCCCCGGCCTCCTGGCCGGGAGAACGCGGCTTCGTCGGCGGCACGATCGACTCCTCGACCGGGCTGACCCAGCTCGGCGCCCGCGAGTACGACCCGGACACCGGCCGGTTCGTCTCCGTCGACCCGATCATGGATCTCACCGATCCGCAGCAGATCAACGGCTACGCCTACGCCAGCAACAACCCGGTCACCTGGGAGGACGCCTCCGGCGAGCGGGTCTGCGACGGTGCGCAGTGCCAGGCGGAGGGCATCCGCCCCGACGGCCAGCCGATCAAGAAGCCGAAGGCGAAGAAGAAGCCCAAGGCGACGGTGAAGCGGTCCACCGGCGTGCTGAGGAGTCCCCGGATCAGTCCGCAGAACTGCCCCACCTACGAGTGCTACCGCCAGGTCACCGACGCGGACTACGCCGAGCAGACCCGTAAGCGGCTGGAGGAGCTCAACCGGCGGAACGCCGAGCGGCTCAGGATGGAACGGCAGATCGAGAAGCTCCAGCAGCAACTGGCTGAGGCGAACAAGAAGGTCAAGAAGAAGAAGCCGTGGTGGCGGAAGGCGATCCGGGAGGTCGGGAAGGCCGTCATGGTGGCGGGTGCGCTGGGGGCGACCGTCGCCTGCGGGGTCTCCATCGTGTGCGGGGTCGCGGTGGGCGCCGGTGTGGCCATGCTCGGGTACACGATGGTCAACGCGGGCGAGGACACCTGGCACTGGGGTGACTTCGCCCTGACCGGCGCCCTGGGCGGTCTCACGGGTGGTGCCGGCCGGATCTACCAGGGCGGACGGGACGCGTACAAGGCGGCCAGAGGGGTCTCCGCGGTCCGGCTGAACCGGGGCGCGCGAACTCTCCCCTCCGTGACGTCCAGGACCGACGCCGTCTGGGGCGCGAAGTTCATGAACAAGTACCAGTGGCAGTGGAAGCTGAAGCCGACGAAGTTCAGCCCCGAGATGCTCAAGCCGCCGTACCGGTAGCCGGAAGGGAGCACAAGGTGATCGTGAACTACCGCGCGACCTTCCGCAGGCCGCGCAACCTCAGGGTCCTGGCCACGGTGGTGGTGTTGTGCGTGGCCGCAGACCTGTGGCTGGACGCCTTCGTCGCCACCCTGCTGATGGTCGTGATCGGCGCGGTGGGGTCGGCCTTCCTGGACGTCGTCCATCGGAACGGGTCTGAGGGCTGATCACCGGAACCTGGGACGCCGGCGGCCCTCGGAAGGGGCCGTCGGCGTTCCGGGTTCGGCGCGGGTGCCGTCCGGCGGCGCGCTACACCGACTTCGTCGAGCCGCCGTCGACGACCAGGTCGATCCCGGTGACGTAGGAGGCGTCGGCGGACACCAGGAACGCGATGGCCGCGGCGACCTCGTCGGCGCGGCCCGGGCGGCCGAGGCTGATCCTGCGTTCCGCGCGGACGAACTCCCGCACGGCCTCCTCCCGGGGAAGCCCGAGACGGGCCGATAGCCCGTCCACGAACCCGCCGGGCTGATCCCAGAGCGGCGTGCGGATGGAACCCGGCGAGACCGAGTTGACCCGCACGCCGTGCGGGCCGAACTCCTCCGACAGCGTCTTGGCCAGCGTGACCAGGCCGGCCTTGGTGACGGCGTAGTCGACGAAGTAGGGGTCGGGCGTCCGGCCGGTGGTCGAGGCGACGAACACCACGGCGCCCCGGCGGGACGCCTGGAGGGCGGGGAGGGCGGCCCGGGAGACCCGGACGGCGCTCATGACGTTGACGGTCCACGTCGTCGCCCAGTCGTCGTCGGCCGTGTTCACGAACGAGGCGCGGGTGGGTGCGATGCCGACGTTGTTGACGAGGACGTCGAGCCGGCCGAAACGGTCCAGCGCGGCGTCGACCAGGGTGGTGCCCGCCTCCGCGCCGGCCAGGTCGACGTGCACGTGGTGGAGTCCGGGCGGCTGGTGGGCGGGCCGCGCCAGGTCGCCCGAGACCACCTGCGCCCCGTCGGCGATCAGCCGCCGTACCGTCGCCTCCCCGATGCCGGACGAACCTCCGGTCACGACCGCGATCAACCCGCTGAGATCGGTCATCTAGCACCTCTTACTGCTGCTATAGCTATATAGAGCGAAATTCGCGCCATTACATACCTTTTCTGACATAGTGGCATTACCATCGAGCGCATGCACAATCCCAAGCTGCTCGACGGACGGCTCAAGCTGCGGCATCTCGTCCTGGTCGACGTGCTGAGCGCGCAGGGCACCGTGATCGGCGCGGCCAGAGAGCTGCACGTGACGCAGCCCGTCGTGACGCGCAGCCTCCAGGAGCTTGAGCAGGTGCTGGGCGTCGCCCTCTACGACCGAGGCCCGCGCGGCCTCACCGCCACCGACTTCGGCGTCGCCTTCACGGCGCACGCGCGCGCCGTGCTCTCCCAGCTCTCCCAGGCGGCACGGCACCTCACCGAGATCGCCGAAGCGGAACGCGGGATCGTGGTCGTGGGAACCCACCTCACCGGGTCCAACCTGCTGATCCCCCGGGCGATCGCCGCGCTCAAGGCCGAACGCCCGCTGGTGACCGTGGTCGTGCGCGAGGGCGGAACGGACATGCTGCTGGCCGAGCTCGAATCGGGACGGCTCGACGTCATCGTCGGCCGTCTCACCTCGCCGTCCGACGAACGGCTCGTGCGCCGCACGCTGTACCAGGAGTCGGTACGCGTCGTGGTCGGCGCACAGCATCCGCTCGCCGAGCGTCCGGACATCCGGCTGGACGACCTGGCGGGCTATCCGTGGATCCTGCCCGGGGTGGAGACGGTGCTCCGGCGCGAGCTTGAGACGTACTTCCTCGAGAACGGGTTCGAGCTGCCGCAGAACCGGGTGGAGACGACGTCGTTCCTCACCGTGCGGCAGCTTCTCGTCGAGACCCACAACATCGCGGTGATGCCGGAGCTCATCGCGCGCGAGGACCCGCGGATCTCGACGCTGCCCATCTCGCTGAAGCGCATCGGGCACAGCGTCGGCCTGACGCTCCAGGCCGGCCGCCGCCTCAACCCCGCGACCACCGCGCTGATCGACATCCTCCGCCGCACCGCCCGCGACCTGGCCCTGCCGTCCGCCGAACCGAGCGAGCGGGCCCCGTGACCGGTGCGCTAGAGCCCCAGGAAGGTCTCGGCGTTACCGCGCAGGATCGCCCGGCGTTCGCCGTCACCGAGGTGCGGGCTCGTGTGCACCACGCGACCGGCCGGACGCTCTCCCAGCGGATAGGGGTAGTCGCTGCCGAGCAGCACCCGGTCGGCGCCGACCGTGTCCACGAGTAACCGCAGCGCCCGATGGTCGAAGACCACCGAATCGGTGTAGAAGCGGCCGAGGTAGTGCGACGGCGGGTGCTCCGACGTCCCGATGACGTCGTGGCGCTGGTGCCAGGCGTTGTCCATCCGCCCGACCCAGAAGGCGAAGGAACCGCCTCCGTGCGCGAAACAGATCCGCAGGCCGGGATCGATCCGGTCGAACACGCCGCCGAGGATCAGGGCGAGGATCGACAGATGTGTCTCGGCGGGCATCCCCGTCAGCCACTGCGCCATCCACCGGTCCAGCCGCGCCGACTTCGCCATGTCCCACGGGTGGACGAACACCGGAACGTCCAGCGAGGCCGCGTGCTGCAGGAAGGTCACGATCCCCGCGCTGTCCAGATCCCGGTCGCCCACGTGGTTCCCGATCTCGACCCCGCGATGGCCGTTGGCGATCGACCGTTCGAGCTCCCGGCAGGCCGCGTCGGTGTCCTGGAGCGGCACCTGGCAGAACGGCAGCAGCCGCCGCGGGGCCGGCGCGCAGATGTCGAGCGCCAGATCGTTGAAGATCGCCGAGATCTTGGCCCCCTGGACGGCGGACCGGCCGTAGGAGAAGAACGCGGGCGTCGGCGAGAGGACCTGGACGTCCACCCCGTCGGCGTCCATCTCGGCGACGCGCACCTCGGCGTCCCAGCAGTTGTCGCGGATGGCGCGGAACTCCTGGGAACCCATCATGATCATGGCCTCGCGTTCGGAGTCGACGCGCAACCAGGGGACGGGCTCGTCCACCGTCCCCAGGTCGGGCCAGCCACGCGGGACGTAGTGCGTGTGCACGTCGATGGAGCCGCTCGCGGTCACGGCCTCAGCCCTTGCCCGGGTGCACGGTTCCGCAGTTGCCACAGGTGCGGCCCTCCTCGCTCTGGTAGAACGCCTCGAACACGGGCGGGAGGTCGGCGACGATGTCCCGCACCTGGAGCTCCACCTCGTGCACGAGGTTGGCGCAGTTGGGGCAGTACCAGCGGAACTTCTCCAGCGTCCCCTCCTTCCGGACCCGTTCGACGACCAGCCCGATCGAGCCCTCCTGCGGACGCTGCGGCGAGTGCGGCAGATTGCCGGGGAGGAGCCACACCTCGCCCTCCCCGATGTGCACGGTCCGCGGGCCCTCCGGCGTCATGAGATCGACGTGGATGTCGCCCTTGATCTGGTAGAACCACTCCTCGTAGGGATCCACGTGGTAGTCGGTCCGCTGGTTCGGGCCGCCCACCACCTGGACGATGAAGTCCGTGCCCGTGTGGATGGCCTGGTTGTTCACCGGCGGCCTCAGCAGATGCTCGTGTTCACTGATCCACGAGGCGAAGTTGATCGGTGCCGGGTAGAGCGCGTTCGTCACGTGCGTTGTCCTTGGTCGGTTGCGTGCGGGTGTGGGTTCCGGGCGATCACCTGCATCTCGATCAGCAGGTGCGGGTGGGGGAGCTGGTGGACCGCGACCGTGGTCCGCGTCGGGCCGTCCTCGTCGAAGAACTCGGCGTAGACCTCGTTGAACCCGCCGAAGTCGTTCATGGACGTGAGATAGGCGGTCACCTGGAGAACGTCCGGCAGCGACGCCCCGACCTCGCCGAGGATCCGCTCGATGTTCTCGATGACCGCGCGGGTCTGCGCGCGGATGTCGAGGTCGGTCGTGCCGAGCTCGTCGACCTCGACCCCGGCGAAGGTGTTGTCCGGCCGCCGCGAGCTGGTCCCCGACACGAACACCAGGTCGCCCGCGACCTTCACATGCGGGAACCTGCCGCGCGGGCGGGCGATTCCGGCGATCGTACGGCTGCCGTCGTGCCGATCCGTCATGACGTGCCGCCTCCGCTCCGGTCCCGGGTCACCCGCACCGACACCCGGCCCAGGCCGGCCACCTGCCCGGTGACGACGCCCTCGGTCAGCGGGACCGCCGCGGTCGCCGCGCCGGCCAGGATGATGTCACCCGCCCGGATCCGGATCGCGTGGCGGCGGCAGATCCCCGCCAGGAGCCGCAGTCCGCGCAGGGGATCTCCGAGGATGGCTCCGGTGGTACCGGCCGCTACGGTCTGTGGCCCGAGGGTCATCCGCACCGCCAGGTTGCCGAGCGGGCGCATGGGGGCCCACGGCCCGACGACGAACGCCGCCGCGGACGTGTTGTCGGCGATCACGTCCGCGTAGGTGAACCGGAAGTCCCGGTAGCGCGAGTCGATGATCTCCAGGGCGGGGGCCACGGCGTCCACCGCGTTCACGACGGAGGCCCGCGGGTCCTCCAGGTCGACGTCCCGGGCGACGCGGAAGGCCACCTCCGGCTCGACCCTCGGCTGGATCAGGCCGCCGAGGCCGAGGTCCCCGCCGTCGGGGACGTCCATCGCGTCGGTGAGCCGGCCGACGATGACGTCGTGCACGCCCATCTGGCGCATCTTCGCCCGGCTCGTGAAGCCGAGCTTGAGCCCGACCGGCTGTTCCCCGCGCGACTGCCGGCGCGACACCAGGTGCCGCTGCACCCGGTACGCGCTCGCCACGTCCCAGTCCTCCGGCCGGCCGGTGACCGCGCGCGCCGACGTCTGGGCGTCGTCCAGCTCATGCGCGAGCCGTACGACCTCGCTCTCCTCCAGGCTCATCGGTTCTCCTTGTCCACAGCGATGTCAACGGCGACGTCCACGGCGATATCAACGGCGGCGGCGTCGGCGGCCACCAGGTCGAGGGCGACGTCGGCGAGCATGTCCTCCTGGCCGCCGACGAGCCGGCGGCGGCCCGCCTCCATCAGGACGGCGCGCGTGTCGAGGCCGTGCCTTCCGGCCGCCTGCCTGGCGTGCAGCAGGAAGCTGGAGTACACCCCCGCGTATCCCAGCGTCAGCGTCTCGCGGTCCACCCTGACGGGATGCGCGCGGAGCGGGCGGACGATGTCGTCGGCCGCGTCCTGAAGGGCGAAGAGGTCGCACCCGTGCTGCCAGCCCAGCAGGTCGGCCACCGCCACGAAGGGCTCCGCCGGGCAGTTGCCCGCGCCCGCGCCCTGCCCGGCCAGCGCCACGTCCACCCGTACGGCTCCGTGCTCGACGGCGGTCACGCTGTTCGCCACCGAGAGCGAGAGGTTCTCGTGCGCGTGGATCCCGATCTCGGTAGCCGGGTCCAGCACCTCACGGTAGGCGTCCACCCGGGCGGCGACGTCACGGCCGGTCAGGCGGCCCCCCGAGTCGGTGATGTACACGCAGTTGGCTCCGTACGACTCCATGAGCGCGGCCTGCGCCGCGAGCGTCGCGGGATCGACCATGTGACTCAGCATGAGGAACCCGGAGACGTCCATGTCATGGGACCGCGCCCAGTCGATGTGCTGCGCCGCGACGTCGGCCTCGGTGCAGTGCGTCGCGATCCTGACGCTGGTGACGCCGTGCCGGTGCGCCCGTTCCAGGTCCTTGATCGTGCCGATGCCCGGGATGAGCAACGTGGTGAGCCTGGCGTGGCGCAGCACCTCGGCCGCCGCCTCGATCCACTCCAGGTCGGAGTGGGCGCCGAAACCGTAGTTCGCGCTCGAACCGCCGAGACCGTCACCGTGCGCGACCTCGACGGCGGCCACCCCGGCCGCGTCCACGGCCGCCGCGATCCTGCGCACGTGTTCGGTCGTGTACGCGTGTCCCATCGCGTGCATCCCGTCGCGCAGGGTCACGTCCTGGATGTAGAGCCTCACAGCGCCGCCCCCTCGCGGAGTTCGAGGATCCGCTCGGCCGTCCGCAGGGCCGCCGAGGTCATGATGTCGAGGTTGCCGGCGTACTCCGGCAGGTAGTGGCCGGCTCCGGACACCTCCAGGTAGACCGAGACCTTGGTGCCGGTGAACGCGCGGCCGAGGGCCGGGACGTACGCGCCGGTCAGCCGGTCGAACTGGATGGCCTGCTTGAGCCGGTACCCGGGGACGTACCCACGGACCCGCTCGGCCATGTCGCCGACCGCCCGTGTCACCGCGTTCCTGTCGAGGTCCGCGCCGTCCTCCACCAGGCAGTAGACGGTGTCCCGCATGATGATGGGGGGATCGGCCGGATTGAGGATGATGATCGCCTTGCCGACCCCGGCGCCGCCGACGGACTCGATCGCACGGCTCGTGGTCTCGGTGAACTCGTCGATGTTGGCACGGGTGCCCGGCCCGGCCGAGCGCGACGCGATGGACGCGACGATCTCGGCGTAGGCCACCGGGGCGACCCGCGCGACGGCCGCGACGACGGGGATGGTCGCCTGCCCGCCGCACGTCACCATGTTCACGTTGTCCGCGAAGTGCATCTCGTCCAGGTTGACCGTCGGCACGGCGTAGGGGCCCAGGGCCGCCGGCGTCAGGTCGATCATGAGCTTCCCGTGCCGGCGCGCGAACGCGGCATGCCGTTCGTGCGCTCCGGCGGAGGTCGCGTCGAAGATCACCGCCGCGTCGTGGAACTGGGGCAGGCCCTCCAGCCCGTCGACGCCGTCCGCGGTCGTCGCGACACCCCGCCTGCGGGCCCGGGCCAGACCGTCGGAGTCCGGGTCGATGCCGACCATGGCCGCCATGGAGAGCCGCTTCGAGAGCCGCTCGACCTTGAACATGAGATCCGTTCCGATGTTGCCGGAGCCGATGACGACGGCTCCCGCCTTCCGGTGCGCGGACATCACTTTCCCCGTTCTACGAAGGTGACCTCGACCTGGCCGAGTCCGGACAGCCGGGCCGTGAACCGCCCGGGGCCCGGCACGTCGACCATCGGCCCGAGCGCGCCGGTCATGATGACGTCGCCGGCGCGCGGAGGCCGGCCGCGGCGGACGAGCTCACGCGCGAGCCAGGTGGCCGCGACGACCGGCGATCCCATGCACGCCGCGCCCGAGCCGTGGGAGACGTCCTCGCCGTCGTGTTCCAGCACCATGCCGACCTCGGCGAGGTCGAGGCCGTCGAGGGATCGGGGGGTCGTCCCGAGCACGACCCCGCCGCTGGAGGCGTTGTCGGCGATCGTGTCGCCGATCGTGATGTCCCAGCCGGCGATCCGCGAGTCCACGATCTCGATCGCCGGCAGGACGAAGCCGGTCGCGCGGAGCACGTCGGCCACCGACGGCGAGGGCGTCTCGATGTCCGTCGCGAGCACGAACGCGACCTCGGCCTCCACCCGGGGCTGCAGGAAGGCGCCGCGTTCCAGCTCGCCGCCGTGGGAGTGCAGCATGTCGTCGAACACGAGCCCGAAGTCGGGCTGGAAGACGCCGAACTGCTCCTGCACCGGCTTCGAGGTGAGGCCGATCTTGTAACCTGCGACCCGGGACCCGGCCCGCTCACGCGCGGCGGCCACGGCCTCCTGGACGGCGTACGCCTGGTCCAGGTCGCCGGCGCCGATCAGATCCCGGACCGGGGGGCACGGTACGCCGTCTCGCGCGGCGGCCAGCAGCCGCTCCGCCGCGGCGCTGATGGTCGTCGTCATAGTTGCACGCACACATTCGTCGGTTCGGTGTAGAAGTGGAGGGACGCCTCGCCGCCCTCGCGGCCGATCCCCGACAGGCCCATGCCGCCGAACGGCGAGCGCAGGTCCCGCAGGAACCACGTGTTGACCCAGGACATGCCGACGTGCATCGCCTGCGCCACGCGGTGGCCGCGGGTGAGGTCGGAGGTCCACACGCTCGACGCGAGCCCGTAGTCGGTGTCGTTGGCCAGGGCGATCGCCTCCTCCTCGGAGTCGAACGGGATCAGGCCGGCCACCGGGCCGAACACCTCCTCCCGCATGGAACGTTCCCGCTGTCCCAGGCCCACCCAGATCGTGGGTTCGATCCACCAGCCGCCGGCCAGGTCCTCCGTCATCGACGGGACGCCGCCGCCGACGACGGTCGTCGCGCCCGCCTCCGCGGCCAGGCCGAAGTAGCCGAGCACCTTGTCGCGGTGAGCCCGGGAGATGAGCGGGCCCGTCGTCGTCGTCTCACTGCGCGGGTCGCCCAGGGTGAGCGACCTGGCCCGCGCGACGAGCCCGTTGACGACGTCGTCGAAGATCGGGCGCTGCACGTAGACGCGTTCGGTGCACAGGCACACCTGGCCGGTGTTGGAGAAGATCGACCGCTTGAGCCCTTCCAGGGTCGCGTCCAGGTCGGCGTCCGCGAACACGACGGCCGCGTTCTTGCCGCCGAGCTCGAAGGACACGGGCCGGACCCGCCCGGCGACGGATCGCATCACCTGCGAACCGGTGGCCGTCGAACCGGTGAACGTCACCCCGTCGATGCCGGGGTGCGTGGTGAGGAACTCGCCCGCCGACCCCCGGCCGAAACCGTGGACCACGTTGTAGACGCCGTCGGGCAGGCCCACCTCGCGCAGGACCTCGGCCAGCAGGGCCGCCGTCGACGGCGTCTCCTCGCTCGGCTTGACCACGACGGTATCGCCGCAGCCGAGCGCGGGCGCCACCTTCCAGGTCAGCAACAGCAGCGGCAGGTTCCACGGGACCACCACCGCGACGACGCCCAGCGGCTTGCGGACCGCGTAGTTGAGCGCGCGGCGCCCGTCCGCCAGTTCGGTCAGGAACGACGGCTGACCGGCCGCCCCGACGACGTCGGCGAAGGCGCGGAAATTGGCGACGGCGCGTGCGACGTCCACCTCGCGGGCGTGCGTCACCGGTTTGCCGGTGTCCCGCACCTCGGCCGCGACGAACTCCTCGAAGCGCTCCTCGATCCGGTCGGCCGCCCGCCTGAGCAGGGCGGTGCGGTCGTTCACCGACCAGGCCGACCACGGACCGCCGAGCGCGTCGCGTGCCGCTCGCACGGCGCGGTCCACCAGCGCGGCGTCGGCCTCGTGCACCCGTCCGGCGACCCGGCCGGTGGCGGGATCGACGTTGTCGAACAGCGACCCGGCGCCGGGCTCGGCGAACGCGCCGCCGACGAAGTTGTGGACGATGCCATCTGCGAACGCTGTGGTCATGCCCATATGCTCACCGCCGTCGGCCATGTTCCACAAATAGGATCTGCCGCATCCGTCATGCCCATATACGCATACCTCGCGATGTCGTGGTCCGTCATGCGTCACGCCCCAGGGTGCCGAGGTACAACTCGACGACCTTGGGATCGTTCACGAGTTCCCGGCCCGTCGCCGTGAAGGCGTTGGAGCCTTGGTCCAGCACGTATCCCCGGTCGCAGATCTCCAGGCAGCGGCGGGCGTTCTGCTCGACGATCACGACGCTCACGCCGGCGCGGTTGACGTTCCGGGTCTGCACGAACACCTCGTCCTGCATCTGCGGGGACAGCCCGGCGGACGGCTCGTCGAGCAGCAGGACCGAGGGGTCCATCATGAGCGCGCGGCCCATCGCCACCATCTGCCGTTCCCCGCCGGACAGCGATCCGGCCGGCTGGTGCCGTTTGCCGAGCAGTGAGGGGAACAGGTCGCCGACGAAGTCCAGCCGGGCGGCGAACTTCGCGGGCGCCTGGTAGCAGCCCATCTGGAGGTTCTCCTCGATCGAGAGGCTGGCGAAGACGTTGTCGGTCTGCGGGACGAAGCCGACGCCGCGCGCCACGAGCGTGTCCGCGCGCTCGTTGGTGATGTCCTCGCCGCGCAGCCGGACCGTCCCGCCGCGAATCGGCACGAGACCGAACAGCGACTTGAGCAGGGTCGACTTCCCCGCCCCGTTGGGCCCGATGATGCCGACCACCTCGCCCTCGTCGCACCGGAGGCCGGCCTTCCTGAGGATGTCGACCCCCGGCACATACCCCGCCACGAGGTCCTCGGCGACCAGCAGCTCAGAGGTGACGCTCATCGGCCCCGTCCCGCTCCCGGCGCCGCGGCGGCGTCGTCGAGGTCGCCGCCGAAGCGTTCCCCGAGATAGGCGGTCACCACCCGCTCGTCCTTCGTGACCTCCCGGGCGGTGCCCTCGGCGATCACGCGGCCCTGGGCCATGACGACGACGTGGTCGGAGATCTCGTGCACCATGTCCATGTCGTGCTCCACGAACAGCACGCTGACGCCGTCGTCGCGCAGGGACACGATGTGCTCGAGCAGAGACTGCTTGAGCGCCGGGTTGACCCCGGCCATGGGCTCGTCGAGCATCACCATCCGGGGCTCGACCATGAGCGCGCGGGCCATCTCCAGCAGCTTCCGCTGGCCGCCGGAGAGTGAGCCGGCCGGTTCATCGCGCTTGTCGTCCAGCAGGAACCGCGCCAGCAGCGCGCGGGCACGGGCGGTGTTCTCCTTCTCGCCCCTTCCCCACGCCAGGCTGAACGGAGCCAGCCAGAGCCGCTCGCCGAGCTGGCCCGGTGCGGCGATCCGCATGTTCTCCAGCACCGTCAGCCGGGAGAGGACCTTCGTCAGCTGAAAGGTGCGGACCATGCCCAGACGGGCGACCCGGTGCGGCGGCACACCCGCCAGCGGACGGCCGTCGAACGTCCACCGGCCGGCGTCCGGCCGGTCGAACCCGGTCAGCAGGTTGAACAACGTGGTCTTGCCCGCGCCGTTCGGCCCGATCAACGCCGTGATCTCGCCTCGCCGGATGGCCAGGTGGTCCACGTCGACGGCGGTGAATCCGCCGAATCGCCGCTCCACGTTCTCGACCCGGAGGATCACGGCCGGATCGGGTCCGGACCGGGCCGCGGCGGGGGTGCGTTCAGGCATGGAGCGCCATCTCCTTACGATCTCCGAAGATTCCTTGCGGCCGATAGATCATCAACACCACCAGGGCCACGCCCACCAGCACGAACCTGACCGTGCCGATCTGGTCGGCGGTCATCAGCCAGGCGGGGATGACCGGGTCCCGCCCCTCGGTCAGAGCGCCCAGGATCCCGCTGACCAGGGAGAGGCAGGCCCAGAAGGCGACCGCGCCCACGATCGGGCCCATGATCCGGGCCGCGCCGCCGAGGACGAGCATGGTGCACACGATGAACGTCAGGTCGAAGCTGAAGTTGTCCGGTTGCACGGAGTTCTGGCCCAGCGCGACGATGAATCCGCCCAGCGCGCCGATGAGGCCGCCGATCGCCAGCGCCTGCATCTTGAAGGCGTAGACGTTCTTCCCCAGGCTGCGCACCGCGTCCTCGTCCTCGCGGATCGCCTTGAGCACCCGGCCCCACGGCCCGCGCATGATCGACCAGACGAAGACGCTGACGATCACCACCAGCCCCCAGCCGACCGTCATGACCCACAGGTCGGCCGGCCGGTAACCGAGGAACGGCTGGTGGAAGGGGTTGGCCGCCTGGAACGCGGCGGAGAAGCCGGAGATGCCGTCCCGCCCGTGGAAGACGTCCTGGAAGGCCGCGCCGAAGAAGAGCCGCAGGACCTCCGCGGCGGCGATGGTCGCGATGGCGAGATAGTCCGCCCGCAGGCGCAGCGTCGGCAGGCCGAGCACCAGCCCCAGCGCGACGCTGCACAGCAGGCCGAGGCCGATCGCGGTGAAGAACGGCAGCCCGAGCCAGACGGACCCCACCGCGAACCCGTACGCGCCGACGGCGAGGAACCCGGCCTGCCCGAAGTTGATCAGGCCCGCGTACCCGAACTGCACGTTGAGCCCGATGGCGGCGAGGCAGAAGTACGCCGCGTCGACGGAGAAACCGGCCCGGAGGGCACCGGTCAGGATGTCCATGTCATTCCTCTCGATCAACCGATGCGCTGTGCGCGCCCGAGGAGTCCTTGCGGCCGGACGAGGAGCACGCCGATGAGCAGGAACAGCGCGGCGGCCACCTTGAGCTCGGACGGGATGACCAGCGTCGACATCTCGATCAGGGTGCCCACGAGCAGACTGCCGAGGACGGCCCCCCACACGGACCCGAGCCCGCCCACCGTGATGGCGGCGAACATCACCAGGAGTTGCAGCGCGCCGAGGTCGAATTTCACGGCCTGGCTGAAACCGAGGAGCAGGCCGCAGGTCGCGGCGAGCAGCGCGCCCACGGACCACACGGTGGTGATCACCCGGTTCACGTTGATGCCCGTCGACGCCGCGAGGGCCGGGTTGTCGGCCACCGCGCGCGTCGCACGGCCCAGGCGGGTCCGCTTGAGCGCGGTCGTCACGCCGACGACCAAAACCAGCGCGATCGCCGCGCAGACCACGTCGCGGACGGTGTACGTGATCGGGCCGAGCTGGTGGCCCTCCGGCGTCGTGTACTGGCGATACGTCTCGGTCCGCCCGCCGGTGAAGTACTGGTAGACGTTGCGCAGGATGAACTGCACCCCGATCGAGATGATCATCATGGCGACGACGCCGGTGCCCCGCCGCCGGATCGGGCGCCAGAAGAACCGGTCCTGCGCGAACCCGAACGCGCCGGCCAGGGCCACCGCGAGCAGTCCGGCCAGCCAGATGTCGACCCCCATCACGTTGAACGCGTACGTCACGAGCGCGCCGAACGTCACCATCTCGCCGTGCGCGAAGTTCGTCAGCCGGGTGGTGCCGAAGATCAGCGACAGCCCCAGCGCGCCGAGCGAGATGATCAGGCCGAAGTAGAAGCCGTTGAACAGGCTCTGCGGTACCTGGTCGGCCCAGCCCATCGTCCGGCGGTCGCCCTCGCCCAGCACGAAGGTGACCGTCAGCGGCAGGGTGCCCGAGACCGTCCTGGTGATCGGGTTGCGGCCGCCCTCGCGCAACGCCACGCCGTCCGGGAGCGAACCCTCGTCGAGTGCGATCGAGATGGGCCCGACCTTGAACGGCACCTCAAGCGAGAAACCGCCGTCCGGCCGGCTGACGGCGGAGTGCACGACGCCCGACGCGTCGGTCACCGTCACCTTGCCGCCGCCGACCGGCGTCGTGCCCGTCTCGTCGCGGTTGACCAGCTTGCCCGTCACCTTCACGGTTTCCGGGTCGTCGCCCCGGGCCGTGACTCCGGTCGTGACTCCGGCCGGGACTTCAGCCGGGGCGGCGGTGGACGCCGCCGCGGCCACGGCGGAGCCGGCGCCGAGGAAGACCATGACGAGCAGGACGAGACACAGGGCAGGACGCAACCGCACGGGGAACTCCAGGTACTGGTGAGAAGGGGGATGGGCGCCGTGGCGCCGTCGACTCGGCGCCACGGCCCGCGGGCCGTGCTACCGACCCATCCAGAGACCGGCCTTGATCAGCTCAGGGACGATCTTCTTGGTCTCGTCGAACCCGACGAGCGCGATGGCGTCCGGATCCGCCGCCTTGACGGCGTTGACCTCGGCGGTGAATCCGCCCGAGTCCGCCGCGTAGAAGCGGGTGGCGACGACGTTGCCGCCCGACGCCCCGAACGCCGCCTCGATGCCCGCGGCGAGCCCCTGCCCCCACGCGTCCTGCCGGACGAGGATCGCGATGTCGGTGTAGCCGTCGTTCGACATCGTGTTGGCGAGCACGCCGCCCTGCAAGGCGTCCGACTGCATCAGCCGGAAGAAGAGTCCCCTGTCGGGGAAGGTGTCGAACGCGGGGGAGGTCACCGAGGGGGAGATGTTGAGGACTCCCGCGTTCACGATCTTGTCGAGGACGCTGAGCGAGACGCTCGACGAGGCAGTCCCGACGATGACGTCCGCGTCCTGGTCGAGCAGCTTGTCGGTCTCCTGGGGCGCGATGTTGGGCGTTCCGTCGCCCGAGTCCGCGGAGACGAGCCGCACGTCCTCGCCCAGCACCCCGCCCTGGTCGTTCAGTTCGTCCACGGCCACCTTCACGCCGGCCGACATCGGCGGGCCGAGATAGGACAGGTCGCCGGTCTGCGGCAACAGGGAGCCGAACACCAGCCGGCCGTCCCCGGGCGCACCCGATCCGCTGATCTCCTGTTCCGGCAGCGGTTCGGGGTCGGCGGACACCTTGCCCGTCTCGTAGCCGATCGGCTGGTAGGTGTTGTCCTTGCCGTACTGGAAGACGCCCACGGAGGCGGCCGACGGGCTGCCGGTCCTGTTCAGGTCGATCGGGCCGCTCAGCCCGTCGAAGTCGATCTCGGATCCGGCCCTGAGCAGCTTCGCGCAGGCCGCGTAGGTGGTGCACTTCTCGCCCGGCGCGTTCGAGACGTCCCGCATCTTGGCGGCGATCAGGTTCGGCTTGTCGCTCTTCGCCGCCTCCGCCGCCAGAGCCGTCACGATCACCGAGTCGTACGACTCCACCGCGTAGGCGAAGTCCTTCAGGCCGGGGTCCACGGACAGCAGCCGATCGCGGAACTCGCCGGTCGACTTCCCGCCCGGGATGACCCCTTTCACGCCGTCGAACGTGCCGGCCTTGAACTCGTCGCCGTACTGGGTGGTGTTGCCGTCGACCAGATAGATCTGTGTCTTCTTCGCCGGCTGCGCGGCACCCTCCTGATCACCTGAGCCGGAACAGGCGGTGAGGCTCAGGGAGACCGCGATGGCGGCCGTCAGTCCTGTCAGTCTTCGATTCATGTGGTGCTCCAGATAGCGCGGCGTCGCCCTGTCCCCCCAGCCGGCGTGACGCTGATGTAGGTCGAGGATGCGGGCCACCACACATGCCCGTCCAATGTGTTTTCGCTGCCGCGCCATGCCCGTCCGGGCATGCCGTCTCCGTGGACGGCCGAGCGGACCTCGCGGGAATCGCCCGCGCCGGCACCCGCTCCCCACCAAGGCAGGCGTGGCGGTACGACCGTCCGCCGGGGCTTCCCGCGACAGCCGTACCGCCACGCCTGCCGTCCGAATCGGACGTCTCTCGACGGCGGTCACGGTGATCCCGATGGTCCCGTCCCGGTACCGGCAGGATCGCCTGCTCGCCGAGCCGGAGCCGGGTGCCCGCCTCTGTCGTCTCCTTCGGCTCCGGCCGGGGCTCCTCCGGGGCGGCGGACGTCCGCTGGCCGCCTTCGCGCGGTTCCTCTCTGAAAACTTTCTGAAACGGGGGCCTGTGCCCCGTCGAACGCGCTCCGCCGGTGACGGCGGGGTGGGGCTTAACCGGCGGCCAGGACGGCGTCGCCGTTCTCCTCAGCCCACCTGGTGAGCATGGCGATCGGCTCGATCAGGGTCGTGCCGAGGTCGGTGAGGGAGTATTCGACCCGCGGGGGCACCTCGGCGTACGCCTCCCTGCCGACCAGCCCGTATCGCTGCAGCCGGCGTAGCGTCTGGGTGAGCATCTTCTTGGAGATTCCGCCGATCAGCTCGACGAGTTCGCCGTGCCGGCGTGGCCCGCGGCTGAGCGCGTAGAGCACGACGACCGACCACTTGTCGGCGATGACCTCGACCGCCAGCCTGGCCGGGCAGTCGGCGAGGAAGACGTCGCCGGGGCGGTTGAAGTCACCCATGGTTCCCAGGGTACCGATCGGTTCCCATCGGGCTGCCTACAGTGGCGCCATGAGCGATCAGAAGATTCCGCCGAGCGCGTATCGGCTGTTCGAGACCGACCGGTATGCCACCTTCGTCACCGTCAATCCCGACGGCTCGCCCCAGGTCAGCCTCATGTGGGTGTCGCGGGACGGCGACGACCTGGTGTTCGGCGTGGAGGATCACCGGGTCAAGGTCCGCAACCTGCGGGCGGACCCGCGGGTCACGGTGATGGTGGAGGATGAGGGGAACACGCCGGAGGGACTGCGGCAGCACCTGGTCGTCCGCGGCACCGTGACCTTCGAGGGCCCGGGCATCCCCGACCGATTCGCCGCCTTCATGGATCGGCAGGCGCGAAGGTACCTCGGCACCGACTACCCCTTCGACAACCGCTTGTCGCCGACCGCGCTCATCGGCCGGGTCCGGGTGAGGCGGGTGTCCGGGATCGGCCCCTGGGCCGGCTGACCGGGACCCGCTCGGCGACCGCCGGGAGTCGCGCCGCAGGCCCCCTCGGGTGCGCGGGCCCCGGGAGGTCAGCCCCGGTAGGAGTCGATCAACCGGGCGAGGTGGCGGCCGGCGATCTCCAGGGGCTGCTCGCTCCTGGAGACCTGCGCGGCGAGTTCCGCGCCCTCCAGAGTGTTGATCACCGTGTGGGCGAGGTCGGGGATGTCGTCCTCGGCGATGCCGGTGCCGCGCAGTTTCTCGGCGACGAGCTCCCGCCAGTGTGCGAAGGCGTCGACGACGGCCTGGTGGATGTCGGGGACGCGGCCGGATGTCTCCAGGGCGGTGGCGGTGATCGGGCAACCGTCGAGCCAGTCGGAGTCACGCAGGTAGGTGGCGAGTATCCGGGTGCACGCGATCATCGCCTCGGCCGGATCGGCCTCGGCGGTCAGCGCCTCGCGCAGGATGCCGGCGAACTCCAGGTCGGCGTGCCGGACCGCCTCGGCGGCGAGCTCCTGCTTGCCGCTGGGGAAGAAGTGGTAGACCGAGCTGAGCGCGACGCCGGCTTCCCGGGAGATCTGCTTGATCCCGGTTCCTTCGTAGCCCTGCCGCTGCATCAGCCGTGAGGTCGTCCGGACGAGACGCTCGCGGGTTCCGAGGGCGGGGTCGGCCTGAGCCGGCAGTGTCGTGTCGTTCATCTCACCACAGTACTGGTTGGAGCGTTCGTTACACACGTGCTAGGTTCTGGTTAGAACGTTCGTTACAGAGAACCGAGCAAGGAGTAACAGGCAATGCGCCACAAGCACGTCACCGCCAACGGGATCGACTTCGCCTACCTGGAGGAGGGGGAGGGGCCGCTGGCGCTGCTGCTGCACGGCTTCCCCGAGGCCCCGAGCATGTACCGGCACCTGATGCCCGTCCTTGCCGAGGCGGGGTACCGGGCCGTCGCCCCGGCCCTGCGGGGCTTCGCCCCGACCCAGGTGCCGCCGGACGGCAGCATGCGGATCGCCGACCTGATCGCCGACGCCAACAGCCTGCACGAGGAACTCGGCGGCGACGCGAACGCGGTCATCGTCGGGCACGACTGGGGCGGCTTCGCCACCTGGGGCGCCGCGGCGCACGCGCCCGAACGCTGGTCGAAGGTCGTGGTGGCCGACGTGCCGCCGGTCCGGTTCTACGACCGCAAGGCCACCGATCCCGTCCAGATCCACAAGAACAGCCACTTCTACTTCTTCCAGATGGGCGTCGCGGACCAGATCGTGCCGGTGAACGACTTCGCCTACCTCGACTGGCTGTGGCGGCACTGGAGCGGATCCGTCCCCGGCTTCGACTCCACCGAGGACCGGCAGGCCGGGAAGGACGCGCTGCGGGCGCCGGCCAACCTGCGTTCGGGCCTCGGCCTCTACCGGGACAACTTCCACCCCGAGACCTTCGGAACCGACCGGTGGACGATGGGAGCCGTGCTGGCCGACCTGCCCACCCAGCCGACGCTCTACCTGCACGGCAGCGAGGACCCGGTGGTCGACGCGCGGACGCTCGCCGACATCGTCGACGCGCTGCCCGCGGGCTCGGACGGCGCCCTCCTCGACGGGGTGGGCCACTTCCCGTTCCTGGAGCAGCCCGAGGAGGTGAACCGGCGGATCCTCAAGTTCCTGACGGCCTGACCACGGAGCCGGGGACGGCCCGGCCGGGCCTCGCGGGACCGGGCCGCCGCCCGTCCACCGGCGGCAGTTCAGCGATCGCAGCCGCCGTCCCGGTCGCGGCGGACGTGCGGCCGCGCGATGTCCCGGTACCCCTTGTAGGCGTACGGGTCCTCGCCCGCGACGATGACCACGTCCCGGAAGTCGTACTTGCCGACGTGGACACCGGGCGGCGGGGACTGCCACGGCAGCGGGGACCGCGCGTTCATGTAGTGGTTGGCCAGTGCCCGGCGCAGCCCGTGCCGCCCGGTGTTGGGCAGCGAGCGGTGCAGCAGATAACCGTTGAAGAAGACGGCCGTGCCCGCGGCGACCTCGACCGGCACCGCGTCGCCGTCGGCGTAGGGGAAGCCGTAGGACTCGACGGTGCAGTCGAACCGCTCGTCGTCGTGCTCGCGGTCGGGGTAGATGATCCCCGGCGCGTGCGAGCCGGGCAGCACCCACAGGCACCCGTTCTCCACGGTGGCGTCGTCGAGGGCGATCCACGCCGCGGTGAGCGAGCGGTCGCGGGTCGGGATGAAGAACTCGTCCTGGTGCCACGCCTGGCCGGGCTTGCCCTCCCCCTTGGTGAACAGCATGGACTGCATCGCCTTGACATCGGGGCCGATCAGCCGGACGAGGACGTCGACGATCCTCGGGTGGGCCAGGGTGTCCCTGATCACCGACGAGATCTTGTGCGGGTGGTGGACGCAGATGTAGCGCCGCAGGAGCGTGTCGCCGGTGTCGCCGGGAGCGGCGGGCAGCAGGCCCTCGACCTGACCGCATTCACCCTTGTAGATCCGCAGCGTCTCGGCCCGCAACGCCTCGGTCTCGTCGGCGGAGAGGATGCCGGGGACGGTTGCGTACCCGTCCTGCTCATAACGTCGCCGCAGGTCAGAGGGGGTGTCTGTGGAAATCGTCATGTATCGAGGATGCCGGGCGGGGACCGGGTTGACCATGGTCGTGCCGTACACGAACATGGACGATCGTGACCCCGCTCAGGTGCAGGATCGGCAGGCAGCCGCCCACGGTCGCCCACTACTCGCGCGGGGCGACCTTCGGCCCGCGCACCCTGGTGGACTTCGAGCTGGTGTGGATGGTGACGGGCACGGCCCGCTGGCGGCGGCTCGACGTGCCGGACGAGCGCGAGCTGGCCCCCGGCGACCTTCTGCTGGTCCGGCCCGGGATGCGGGACGAGTTCGCCTGGGACGCGCGTTCCCCGTGCGCGCACGGCTACGTGCACGTCTCGATCAGCCCGGAGGTGGACACCGGCGGCTGGCCCCTGGTCCGCCCCACCGCCGCGCCGAGCCCCCTCGCCGGTCTGCTCTCCTACCTGCTGTGGCTGGCCGACGAGGGCGGGACCGGCTCGCGGGACCGGATCGAGGAGGTGCTGGGCACGCTGATCGGCATCTTCGTCCGGGGGCCGCTGCCGGAACGGCGCGACCGGCCGGAGCCGGCCGCGCTCGCGGCGGCCCTCGACTGGGTGCGCGCCACCTGGGCCGCCGGCGGCATGCGCGGCGTCGCCGTGGACGAGCTCGCCGCCGCGGCCCTGGTGTCCAGGACCCACATCTCGCGGCTGTTCACCCGCCACTTCGGCCACCCGCCCGCGGCGGCCCTCGAACTCGTACGGCTGGCCCGCGCGCGCACCCTCCTCCTGCGCAGCAACATGACCGTCACGGTGGTGGCCCGCGACTGCGGCTTCACCGACCCGCTGCACTTCTCCCGCCGGTTCCGCGCCGCGTTCGGCCGGTCCCCGCGCGAGTTCCGCTCCGCGCACCAGGCCGGTGAGCCGCCGGACCCTCCGGGCCTGCGGTCCCTGCTACGACGGCTGTCCTGACCCGGTCACGGTGTCACCGGGGTGAGGCGGACGGCGTCGGCGATGACGAATCCGTCGGCGTCGTCGCTGACCTGGATCGTCCCCCGGTTCCCCGCGACAAAGGGATACCGGCCGATCGGCACCCACTTCCCGCCGTTCACCCGCTGGTCCACCCGGACTGTCGCCGTGCCGCCCTCGAATCTGACCGTGTAGGGGACGTCGGACCCCCTGTTCTCATGCTGGACGTACCACACCGACACCTCGTACCGCCCGCTGGCGGGCACCTCGGGACGCCACCGGGCGACCGAGGCGCCGGTGCCCGCGGCGTGGAAGTGGTAGCTGCCGCCGTAGAAGCCGGGGGTTCCGGTGCCGCGGCTCCACGTGCCGGACACGGCCCCGAAGTCCAGCGCCGAGTCGTTGTCGGCCACGGCCTTCAGGGGATCGGCCGCGGCGCCGCCGGTGACGAGGGAGAGCTGGTCCAGGGCGAGGGTCGTGCCCCCGCCGTGACCCGGCCCGGTGACCGTGAACCGGATGGTGTGCCTGCCGGGCTGCAGCGTGACCGCGCCGTGCTGGTACGTCTGGAACATCGGCAGCGTCGTCGAGGTCGTGTCCACCACCGCGGCCGGCAGGTCCACGCCGTCGATGCTCGCCCGGACCGTCGCGCCCCGCGCGAGCCGCAGGTAGCGGACGGCCACCTCGGTGCGCCCGGCCGCCGTGCCGGGGACGTCGAACGGGACCTCGACGCGGCCGCCCGCGGCGGCCTCGAAACTGGCGTATCCGCCGCCGCGGGCGTGCGGATCGAGCACGGTCTCGCCCGGCCGGGCGCCGGACAGTTCGTGGGACCGCTCGGTGAGCCCGGGGCCGCCCTGGGCGGAGTCCCTGCCGCCGGTGAGCCAGGCCAGGTCGAACCTCGCCACCGACACCCGCTGGGGGAAGGAGCCGTGCGTGCCGTCCCTGCCGTACAGCAGGGTGATCGTGCCGTCGGGCTGAACGCCGAGGTCGGAGTAGTAGGACGGGCCGGAGGTGATGACCCTGCTGTAGCGGTAGCTGTAGCCCTCGTCGTAGCTGATCGACACCGTCATGTTCCGCCGGGCGGGCGAGTCGGGGCGGGAGAACAGCAGCCGGTCGGGCGCGTCGCTCGCCGGGCCCCCGCTGTAGCGCCGCACCGCGGAGTCGACGGCCACGTACGGGGTGATCGCGGTGTCGAGCAGCGGGCGTGACCACGTCGCGCCCCGGTCGGTGCTGATCGCGGTGACCCGCCGCCGTTCCCCGCCGACGGCGTTGCGCGTGCTGGCGACCAGCGCGCCGTCCGACCGTTCGTACACCCGCGGTTCGTTCATCGGGTAGTCGGGGGAGACGGTGACCGGCTGGGCGGCCTGCCAGGTGGCTCCGTGGTCGTCGCTGTAGAGGCCGGCCATGCCGTAACGCCGCTCGGGCACCGAGTACCGGACCTCCCTGCGGTGGGCGGTCGGCACGTACAACCGGCCGCTCGCGAGCTGGACCCCGTGGCCGGGGCCCGCGCCGTGCAGCGTCCACCCGTGGGGGTTGGCGGCGAACAGCGGGGTCAGCTCGCGCGGCGTGCCCCAGGTGAGGCCGTCGTCCCTGCTGGAGACCATGTACAGCCGGGTGCGGTCGGCGGAGCAGGTGGTGTTGCCCGCGTCGCGGGTGCCCTCGTTGTAGAAGAGGAAGACCTCGCCGGTGGACCCGTCGGTCACCAGGGCGGGGTTGCCCGGTGAGCTGCCGTTCCGGGAGGGGACGACGATCCGGGTCGGCGACCAGGTGGCGCCGCCGTCGGTGCTGCGGCGCATCAGCACGTCGCGCGGCCCCGCGTCGCAGACCTCGTAGCGCCCTTCGGTGAAGGCCAGCGTGGTGCCCGCCGGGGTGACGGCGAGCGCGTGGACGTGGAAGTTCTCGTACGTCGGGTCGGTGGCGGCGTCCCACAGGACGGTCTCGGCGAAACGTCCGGGCGCCGCGGCCTGCGCCGGCGCCGGCGCCGCGAGCGTGGTGGCCAGGATCGCCATGACCAGCGACAACACCGATGACACCGACAACACGGATGGCACGGATAACACGGATGGCACGGACTTCACGCGGGGTTCCCTTCGACGAGGTGAACGGAGTGGTCGGCGGCGAAGCGGTGGATCGCGGCACGCTCGGCCTCGTCGCACGGCAGCAGCGGCGGGGCCAGGTGCTCGGTGCACAGGCCGCGCCGGCGCAGGAGTTCCTTCACCGAGGGCACTCCGGCCCTGATGGCGTGCAGCGAGGTCAGCTCGGTGGCGACCGCCTGGAGCCGGTCCGACTCCGCGTCGTCGCCGGCGGCGTGCGCGGCGAACAGGCCGGCCATCGGGCCCGGCGCGAAGTTGGCCAGCCCCGGCGCGATGCCGTCCGCGCCCGCGCGCAGCCCGGCGGCCAGATCCCGCTCCGCGCCCTGGGTGACGCCCACGCCGCCGACGTCGCGGGCGACGGCGACGATGTGCGCGAGGAGGCCGGCGTCGCCGGAGCTGTCCTTGATCCCGGCGACGTGGTCCAGGCTCAGGATCCGCGCCACCAGGTCCGGGGTGAGCGGCTGCGCGTAGCGTGGCGCGTTGTAGACGACGACGGGGACGCCGAGGCCGGCCAGCGCGGCGTAGTGCGCGACGACCTCGTCGTCGCGGTGCCGGAAGTAGCTGGGCGGGCTGAGCAGGAACGCGTCAGGCCCGGCCGGGAGCGCGGCCTCGGCGCGGGCGAGGGCCTCCAGCGTCCCGGCCGCCGAGACGTTGACCACCACCGGCCCGCCCGGGGTGAGTTCCCGCCACTCCCTGGCCATCGCCGTGACATAGCCGCCGATGGATCCGGCGGGGACGAGGGGGCCTTCCCCGTTGCTGCCGAGCAGCAGCAGGCCGCGCACCCCGGCGGTGGCCATGCGGGACAGCAGGTGCGGGGCGGCGCGCCGGTCCGGCCGCCCGGGGCGGTCCATCGGCGTGACGAGCGGCACCATGACGCCGCGCAGCAGACTCCGGCCGTCGGACACGGTCAGTACCCCCTGATCTCCGGCCAGGCCAGCTCCACGCCGTCCTGGGCGAGCCCGTCCTGGAACTCCGCCAGCAACCGCCCGTCCCGGTGCACCTGCTCCGGGGCGAGGCCGCGGGCGAGGCAGAAGGCGGCGAGCGCGCCCGCGGACTCGCCGATGTTCCACTCCACCGGGTGCAGGCGGTAGCAGCCGTTGGTGATGTGCGTGGTTCCGATGTTCTTGGCGGCCGCCAGCAGGTTGCGCGTCCTGACCGGCAGCAGCGCGCCGAGCGGGATCTGGAACGGGCAGCTCGACACGTCGATGTAGGTGTCGCCGCCGGTCGAGGGGTGCAGGTCGATGCGGTACATGCCGATGCCGACGGTGTCGGGGTAGCGGACCGCGCCGCGCTCGCCGCGCACGGAGTAGGCGAGGTCCTGCTCCACGACGGTGTACCGCGCCTCGATCCGGCGCGACTCGCGGATGTAGGGCGCCTTGGCCAGGCCGTCCGCGGTGCCCATGACGTCGCCGCGCAGCCGCAGGCCCGGCCAGCCGGTGCCGCCGTCGGGCCGGGGCGCCTCGGTCTGCAGCCAGTACATCATGCTCAGGCTCAGCTCGCGGGCCCCGGCCAGGTGCCCGGCGCGCTCGGCGCCGGAGACGCCGACCAGCGGGCCGGGCAGGTAGTCGATCATCGGCCAGTTGACCACGACCACGTCGCTCGCCAGGAATCCCGGACGGAACACGCCACGGGAGAGGATCCGCCGGAACACCCACAGGTCCTTGTCGCCAGGATCCTTGCTCTGGTCGGCGACGACCGGTCCGGTCACCTCGTTGGGCACGAACCTGCGCGGCACGCTCTCCAGCGTGCGCGGGTCGGGGGCGGTCAGGCTCAGCAGCCGGTCCGGCCAGAACGACGGCCGGTACTCCCGCCATTCGGCGTAGCGCGCCGGGCGGTCGATCGTGTGGTCCTCCCCTTCGCGGTGGTCCACGGCGAAGACCCAGGAGAACGCCTGCATGTTGTGCGGCTGGGCCTCGGCCGGCGCGTGCGGCTCGCCGGTCCTGTTCGCGGACTCGAACCCGGTCACGTACTCCGTCCCGGTGAGGGGCAGCAGGTCGCCCAGTTCGGTCGCGTCGAGCACGTACCGGGCGGCCACCTCGACCCGCCCGCCGTCCGGCCCCTCGAACTCCACCATCCGCACCTCGTCGCCCTCGACGTCGGCGGCCACCGGGCGGTGCCCGTACAGCACCCGCAGCGTCCCGGCGGCCACGTACGGCGCGACCATCGCGGACAGGACCTCGGCCGCCACCCTCGGCTCGTGGCACAGCCGGCTGACCCGGCCCTCGCCCGGGTTGAGGTCCGGCCGCTCGCGCGCCGCCTGGGTCAGCGGGTACCAGGCGCGGTAGTAGCGCCGGATCTCCTCGCGCAGCAGCCGGTAGCTCCGGGTGCAGCCGAACTGCTCGATCCACGGGTGCTCGTCGGGCGGGACCCCCTGGCTGGTGAGCTGCCCGCCGAGCCAGTCGGTCTCCTCGGTCATCACCACCGACCGGCCCCTGCGCAGGGCCGCCAGCGCGGCGGCGACGCCGCCCAGCCCGCCGCCCACTACCAGCATGTCCACCTTGCGGTCGGTCACCAGGTGCCTTTCTCTATGCGAACCGGAGTGGGGTCCGG
The DNA here is from genome assembly GCF_030268685.1 of Microtetraspora sp. NBRC 13810. Lineage (GTDB taxonomy): Bacteria > Actinomycetota > Actinomycetes > Streptosporangiales > Streptosporangiaceae > BSRQ01. Next base: position 112,449 of record NZ_BSRQ01000022.1, on the reverse strand, counting down.
CGAGGGGATGACGAGGGGGACGGGCCGGCCTCCGGTGAGGACCTCGCGCCGCGTCACCCCCGCGACGGTGATCGCGGCCTCGCCACCCACCCCGGCGGGGGGCGCGAGCAGCAGTTCGCCGGGGCCGCCGGACACCACGGCGGACACGGACGCCGCGGTCCGGTGATAGCCGGTGACGGTCATCCCCGGCGGCGCGTCCAGCAGTGTCGCGTCGCCGAGCAGCACCCTCAGCCGGTCGCCGGCCGTGATCGTGAGCGGCCCTTCGCCGAGGCACAGGCCGGCCAGCTCCGCCGGGCGGCCGGGATGGGCGAACCGCCACCCGTCCTCGCGCGGGTCCGCGAGTTCCTGGAAGGCCAGGTGGGCCAGGAGCGACCCCCACCCGAACAGTCCGTCGGAGCGTGCCGCGAGCGGCCGGACGTCCTCGCCGGGGACGGTCGGGTAGTTCTCCCTGACGTGGCTGTGCCGGGCCCACTCGTCCAGGTACAGGGTGAGCAGCCGGTCCACGATCGGCCGCGCCGGCAGGCCGTACCTGCGCAGGCCCGACACCGCGAGGAAGGCCAGCGGGGCCCAGATCCGGCCCCTCCAGTAGTGGTCGGTGAACCCGGTGTCCTCGCGTGAGACGCTCGGCAGCGGCGGGTCGCCGCCGAGGGCCTCCGGGCGCAGCAGCCGCTCGGCCAGCGTCCGGGCGCGTTCCGGCGTGGGGATCCGGGCGAGGAGCGGGTAGAGCATCGTCGGCGCCAGGTGCTCGGAGTGGCGGCCGTCCGCCCACACGTTGCGGTAGGTGTCCTCGTGCCACATCAGCGCGTCCACCCGGGAACGGGCCTCGCCCGCCTCCGCGCGGAACCGAGCGGCGTCGTCCGCGAGGCCCAGCCGGGCGGCGATCTCGGCCAGGGCGTCGGCGTCCGCGATGTGCAGGGCGGACAGGCCCACGTCGGCGAGGTCCATCGTGCGGGTCGCCGGGTCGTAGCGGACGTCGTCGTACATCGGCGAGTCGTCGAGCCCGGACTCGCGCCGGGCGCGGTCGGCCGTGGCGGACTCCTCGTCGCCCTCGACGGGGTCAGAGCCCCACGCCAGCAGCCCGTGCGGCCCCCGCCGCGCGGCCGGCCACCACTCGTGCCACGCGCGCAGCACGGGATAGGCGCGCTCCAGCAGGCCGCGGTCCCGGGTCTCCTCGCCGAGCCCGCCGCCCAGGTAGGCCGACAGTACGGCGAGCGCCCCCACCGGCGGCTGGGACCTGTCCCCGGTCCGCCCCCGGTCGTCGGAGACCCGGTTGGGCAGCATCCCGCGTTCGTCGGCCTGGTCGAGGATCTGGTCGAAGATCCCGCGGGCGTAGTCCCGGTCGATCCAGGCCGCCACCAGGCCGGTGAGGAAGGTGTCCCAGGTGTGCAGGGCCCAGCGGCCGTAGAAGCCGGCGCGGTCCGCGCAGACGAAGTCCCGCGAGGTGGGCGTCAGGACCCGTTTGAGGTCGGGCGCGTAGACGGTGTTCCAGGTGACCGAGCGCTGGTAGGCGTCACCGGCCTCGCCCAGCCAGCCGGAGGTCCTGATCCGCCCGGCCAGGGCGTGCCGGCGGCGTTCGCCGACCTCCTCGTCCACCGGGCCGGGGTCGAGCCACTCGACGGTGACCTCGCGGCCCGTGGGGCCGGTCGCCGGGGCCAGCCGGACGCGGAGCGGCTCCGCGGTGAGCCGGTCGCCGGCCACCCGCAGGTGCAGGCCGTCCGGGGTGCGCTCGGTGTCCGCGTCGTGCGAGACGCCGAGGACCCACTCCACCGGGTCCGCGGCCGGGCCGGGGACGCCGGGCATCCGGTCGACGACGAGCGTCAGGTCGGCGGGGACGCCCTCCTCCGCTTCGACGGCCGCGGTGACGTGCAGCGTGTCCCCGGTGCCTCCGGCGAACCGCAGCTCCAGCCGGGTCCCCCCGGCGTGCACCGTGACCTCGGCGTAGTCGCCGTGCACGGTGTGGTGCCCGAGCCTGACCAGCCCGTCCCGCCAGGTGAAGCCGTCGGTGGGCGGCCCGTCGCCGGACCGCAGGCCGGCGCGGATCCGCAGCCCGGTGGGCAGGTGCGCGCAGCCGGTGTGGAACCGCACGTCCCAGGTGTTCCAGCCCCGTGGTTCGGGGGTCATCCGGTCACTCCTTCTCCGAGATCGAGCGCGGCGCCGAGGTCGAGCGCGGCGCCGAGCAGCTCGCGGGTGTAGGGGTGGCGCGGCGCCGTGAAGATCTCCTCGGTGCCGCCCTGTTCCACCAGTTCGCCGTCTCGCATGACCGCGGTACGGTCCGCGATCTGCCTGACGACGCCGAGGTCATGGGAGATGAACAACATGGCCAGGCCGTGGGCGGCGCGCAGGTCGATCAGCAGGCGCAGGATCTGCGCCTGGACCGACACGTCCAGCGCGGAGACCGCCTCGTCGCACACCAGCAGCCTGGGCCGCAGCGCGAGGGCGCGGGCGATGCCGACCCGCTGGCACTGGCCGCCGGACAGCGCGCCGGGGCGGCGGCCGGCCACGCCCGGGTCCAGCCCGACGTCGCCCAGCAGCGCCGCGACCGCCTCGGCCGGGTCCCCCGGCGGCGCGACCCCCGGGTGCGCGCTCCACGCCTCGGCGACGATGGCGCCCACCCGCATGCGCGGGTTCAGCGACGACCGCGGGTCCTGGAAGATCATCTGGATGCCGCGCTGCACGTGGGCGGGCCGGGAGCGGACGGGCCCCAGGGGCGTCCCCTCGTAGGCGACGGTGCCCTCCGCCGGGCGGGCCAGGCCGGCCACCACCCGCGCGACGCTCGTCTTGCCCGATCCCGACTCCCCGACCAGGGCGAGCGTCTCGCCCGGACCGACCTCCAGGCTGACGCCGCGCACCGCCTCGTGCGCGCGGCGGCCCCGGCCGTACCGCACCCGCAGGCCGGTGACCTCCAGGCCGTTCACGGGCGTGCCCCCGCCGCGAGTTCCTCCGCGAAGTGGCACGCGGTGTGCCGTCCCGGGGCCAGCGCGCGGACCTCCGGTCGTTCGCGGCGGCATCGGTCCCGCGCGAGCGGGCAGCGGGGGTGGAACGCGCAGCCCGCCGGCCGGGCGAGGGGACTGGCCGGCGCCCCGGGCAGCGGCTCCGCGGGGACGCTTTTCGCCCGTACGGCGGGCACGCTCTCCACCAGCGCCCTGGTGTAGGGATGGTGCGGTGCGCGGAACACCTGGCGGACCGGGCCGCGCTCGGCGACGCGTCCCGCGTACATCACCACCACCTCGTCCGCGACGTGGGCGATCACGCGCAGGTCGTGGCTGACGAAGAGCATCGCCTGCCCGGTCTCGGCCCGCAGCCGGCGCAGCAGGTCCAGCACCCGTGCCTGGACCGTCACGTCCAGCGCCGTCGTCGGCTCGTCGGCCAGGAGCAGCCGGGGTTCCCCGGCCAGCGCGAGGGCGATCATGGCCCGCTGCCGCAGGCCGCCGGAGAACTGGTGCGGGTACTGGCCGATCCGCCGGGCGGGGTCGGGGACGCCCACCCGCTCCAGCGCGGCGAGCACCCGCTCGCGCACCCGGGCGCGCGGCAGCCCGTCGCGGCGGAGGATCTCGCCCACCTGGCGCCCGATGGTCTGGCTCGGGTTGAGCGCCGCCAGCGGGTCCTGGAAGATCATCGCGATCTCCCGCCCGCGCGCCCGGCGGCGGCGGGCGGGATCGGCGGCGAGCAGGTCCTCACCCGCCCACCACAGCTCGCCCGAGCACGACGCCCCCTCGGGCAGCAACCCGATCACCGCCATCGCGGTCATCGTCTTGCCGCTTCCCGACTCGCCGATCAGGCCGGTGACCGAGCCGGAGTGCACGGCGAAGGACACCTCGTCCACCACCGGGACGGCCGCGCCGGAGGCGGAGGGCAGCAGCACGGACAACCCTCGCACGTCCAGCAGTGTCACGACGGGTTCACCGTGACCTTCGAGAAGTCCGGCAGGCCGCTGGGGTCGAGGACGAGTCCGTTGACCCCCTGCCGCCACGCGTAGGGGACCTTCACGAACATCGGGTACATGCCGACCGCGTCGTTCCAGGTGATGGCGATGGCCCCGGCGTAGAAGCGCTCGCGCTCGGCGGTGTCGTCGGTCGCCTCCGCCTTGGCCAGCAGGGCGTCGAGGTCCTCGTTGCAGTAGCCGTTGCGCCCGGCCGCGCACGGGTAGAGCCGGCCCAGGTTGGTCGCCGCGTCGCGGGTCGGCGTGGCGAGCTGCTGGAAGTTGACGTCCCACTTGAGGGCCAGCAGGTCCTCCAGGAACACCGCGGGCTCCTTCTCCCGCACGTCCGTTTTGACCCCGATGGCGTCCAGGTCGGAGGCGACCGCCTGGACGAACTGCCGGAACTCCGCGCCGGAGAACTGCAGTCGCAGCGGCTTGGCGAAGTCGAATCCCGCCGCGGCGAGCGCGGCGCGGGCGCCGTCCGGGTCGTGTGGCACCGGAGGCTGCGGGGCGTGGCCCAGGACCGTCGGGGCGACCACCGAGTCCGCCGGGGTGCCCGTCTCCGGGTAGAGCGAGGAGATGATCTTCTTGAAGTCGACCGCCTGCCACAGTGCGCGGCGCACGGCCGCGTCCTTGAGCGCGGGCGTCCGGGAGTTGAACCACATCGTGAAGACCGCCGTCCCCGGCACGGCCTGGACCGTCACGCTCGGGTCGCTCTTCAGCGGCGGCAACTGGTCGTCCGGGATGCCCCAGACCACCTGCACCTCGCCGGTGCGCAGCGCCGTCAGCCTGGCCGAGAGCTCCGGGATGTTCTTGACGGTCAGCCGCCCGAGCGTGGGCGCGCCGTTCCAGTGCCGCCGGTTGGGGGCCAGCTCCAGGCTCTCGCCTGGCGTGAACGACGTGACCGTGAACGGCCCCGAGCCGACCGGCGCGCCGAAGAAGCCGTCGCCCGCCTTGGCGGGGACCACGTAGAACTGCGTGAGCTTGCCGAGGATCGCGGCGTTCGGCGTCCTGGAGGTGAACACCACCTCCCGGTCGGAGGGGGCCGACACCTCGGTGTCGGGGAAGTTGCCGGCGACGGGACCCTTCAGCTCCCTGACCCGGTCGAAGGAGGCCACCACGTCCTGGGCGGTCAGGGGGCTCCCGTCGGAGAAGGTGACGCCCTCGCGCAGGGTGAAGGTCCAGGTGGTGGCGCCGTCGCCGGACGTCCACCTCGTCGCGAGGTCGCCGGTCACCGAGCCGTCGGCGCCGGGCCGTACCAGGCGGCTGAAGATCGCCTGGGCCGCGAGCTGGGTGCCGGCGGACGCTCCCGCCGGGCCGTGCGGGTCCAGGCTCTCCACCGAATAGGTGCCGGCCGCGGTCAGCCCCGCGGGCTTCCCGCCGGCCGAGGGGGCGCCCGCCGTGCCGCCGCCGCCCCACCCGCAGCCCGCGACCAGTACGGCGAGGGCGGTGAGGGTGGCGAGTCTTCTTCGAGCAGTCATGGGATGCTCCTTAATGCGACTGCTTGGTGCGTCTGGTCAACTGGTCGCTGAACAGCCCGACGCTGATCACGAGGAGGGTCAGGGCGATGCCGGGCAGGGTGGAGATCCACCATGCGATCTGCAGGTAGTCCTTGCCGCCGGCGATGATCTGGCCCCAGGAGACGGTGGACGGCGGCAGGCCGATGCCGAGGAAGCTGAGCCCGGCCTCCGCCAGCACCACCAGGCCGAACTCCAGCGTGGCCAGTGCCACGACCGGGCCCGCGGTGAAGGGGAGGATGTGTCGCCTGAGCGTGGCGACGTGGCCCACGCCCATGACCCGGGCGGCGTCGACCCAGCCGCGTTCCCGCGTCGCCAGCGCCGATCCCCTGGCGACGCGGGCGAACGGGATCCACGCCGTCACCGACAGCGCGGCCACGACGACCACCGGGCTGCGCTCGAACACGCCCGCGATCACGATCGCGAGCAGGATCCCGGGGAAGGCGAGCAGCACGTCGAAGCAACGGGTCAGCACGGCGTCCACCCAGCCGCCGGCGTACCCGGCGATCACGCCGAGCGTGAGCCCGATCACGGCGGAGGCGAGCACGGTGGCCACCCCGATGAGCACGGACGTCCGGGCGCCGTACACGATCTGCGCCAGGACGTCCCTGCCCAGCGCGTCGGTCCCCAGCCAGGCGACCTCGCCCGCGCCGGTCGCCGATCCCGGGGGAAGCAGCCGCGAGACGACGTCGGTGGCCCGCGGGTTGTAGCCGATCAGCACCGGGCCGAGCACGGCCACCAGGCCGTACCCGCCGAGGACGAGGTACGGCAGCGCGGCGAGGATCCGCCGGGGCCGGTTCACGGGCGTCCCGCCAGGCGGATCCGCGGGTCCAGCGCGGAGTAGGCCAGGTCGGCGACCAGGTTGAGCACGACGATGACCCCGGCGATCAGCAGGGTCGCCGCCTGCACCACCGCGTAGTCGCGGTTGGCGACCGCGTTCACGACGAGGGAGCCGAGCCCCGGCCAGGCGAACACGTTCTCCACCACGACCGCCCCGCCGAGCAGCGCGCCGAACTGCAGCGCCACCACCGTCACGACGGGGATCAGGGAGTTCCGCAGCACGTGCCCGACCAGCACCTGCGGCTCGGTGAGCCCCTTGGACCGCGCGGTCTGCACGTACAGCTCCCGCATCGACTCGGCGACGCTGCTCCGGGTGAGCCGCGCCACGATGGCGACGAACGGCAGGGCCAGCGTGACGGCGGGCATCACCAGGTGGGCCGCGGTCCCCGACCCGGCGCTCGGCAGGGCCTGGAAGGTCAGCGCGAGGAGCAGGATCAGCATGATGCCGACCCAGAACGTGGGGAAGGACTGGAAGCCGAGCGTGATGGCCGACACCAGGCGGTCCGCGACCCGGTCGGCCCGGCCGCCCGCGATCGTGCCCAGCGTCAGCCCGGCGAGGACCGCGATGACGGTGGCGGCGACGGTCAACTCCAGCGTGGCGGGCAGGCGTCCCAGCACCACGGCCATGGCGGGCTGGTCCAGCCGGTAGGAGTTCCCGAAGTCACCGGTGAGCACCTGGCCGAGGTAGTGGAGGTACTGCGACCAGAGCGGCTCGTTCAGCCCGAGACTCTCCCGCAGGCCGGCGATCTCGGCGGGGCTCGCGTCCGAGCCGATCAGCAGCGTCGCCGGGTCGCCCGGCGCCCAGCGGACGATCAGGAAGATGAGGGTGACGGCGCCCCACATGACGAACGCCCCGACCGGCAGCCGCCTGGCGACGATCCTCACCATGGCCGGTCGCCCCCGGTCGCCCGCGGCGGGGCCACGGAGTCGCCCTCCACCGGCGGGCACGGCAGGAACAGCGTCCGCCGCGCCGGCCTGTCCTCAAGGAGGTCGATCAGCATCTCCACGGCGGCCCTGGCCATCTCGGTCCGCGGGATCGAGAACCCGGTCCAGTCCCTGGGCGAGGCCGACCACGACGGCGGATCTCCCAGGAGCACCACCGAGAGGTCCCCGGGGATGTCGATCCGCGCCCTCCCCGCCGCCTCCTGGAGGGCGACGGCGACCCGGTCGTCCTCGGTGGGCTCGACCACGATGGCGGTCACCCCACCGGCCAGCCATTCCGTGAGCCGGTCCGCGGTGATCTCTCCCGGCTCCACGACCCGCTCGTCATGGGCGAGCCCCGTCTCCGCCAGCCCCTGCCGGTAGCCCTCGGCGCGGTCCTGGCTGGGCTCGGAGTCCTCGGGCGCGGCCAGGTAGAGCAGGTCGCGATGGCCGAGTCCGGCCAGCTTGAGCACGACCTCCCTGGTGGCCGCGGCGTAGTCGGCCGCCACGAAGGACAGCTCCTCGACACCCCTGCGGCCGATGAACACGACCGGGAAGTCCTCGCCCACCAGGCGTTCCAGGTCGTCACGCCGGATGTGCCTGCCGAGGAGCACGCAGCCGTCGGCCACTCCCAGCCGGTTGACACCCCCGGCGTAGATGCTGCGGCCGTCGGAGCCGGCCGAGGTGAAGAGCACCAGGTCATACCCCCGCTCCGCGGCCTCCTCCTCCACGCCGAGCAGGAACGGGTAGTAGAAGTCGCGCTGGTCGAGGGGGAACACGGTCTCGAAGGTGTAGAGCCCGAGCAGGTGGTTCCGCCCGCCCTTGAGGCTGCGCGCCGCCGGGTTGGCGGTGTAGCCCAGCTCGCGGATCGCGTCCGTGACGCGTTGCCGGGTGGCGGCGGGGATCTGCGACCGCGCGGGGTCCTCGTTGAGCACGAGGGAGACGGTCGACTGGGAGACACCGGCGAGGCGGGCGATGTCGATCTGGGTGGGTTTGCGCCGCTTCTGCGCGTTCACGTGGCTTCCTAATACGTACCAGTAACGATAGGAGGACCGTATGTGTGAGCGTGTGCGGTGTCAATGCTCCGGGTTCGGCCCCCGGCGCCGGGTGGGTCGGCGGTGTCCGCGCCGGGGTTGCCGGGCGTGGCGCGAGGGGCTGCGGGACAGGCTGCCGCCTGGGGCTTGTCCCGCCGCCGCTACCGTGCGAGATCGAATCGCGACAAATATTATTCTGTTAGTAGCGCTTAATACGTTTTAAGAATTGCTACACCTTTTCTCGTCCCGTGGAATTTCCCGATGGTCGCTGTTGACGCGCATTAAGGAATGTCCATATCCTTTGCCGGGTAAGGCCGAATCGGGGAGCGCGTTCCACGTGCTTCCCTTATCAGGAGTCAAGGGGGCCCTTTGAATCCCAAGAAAATTGTTGTGACGCTGGCCGCGTCCGCGGCATTCTTCGGCGCGGCCATGGCGATGGCACCGGCCGCCGGCGCCGATGACATCGGCTGGGACGCCGCCCCTGCCGGTGACATCAGCTGGGATGTCGCGCCCGCCGGTGACATCGGTTGGGACGCCGCCCCTGCTGGTGACATCAGCTGGGATGTCGCGCCCGCCGGTGACATCGGTTGGGATGTCGCGCCCGCCGGCGACATCGCCTGGGACGTCGCCCCCACCGCGTGAGGTTGAGTTGAGTTGACGCCCTCCGTGGCGAGGTGTCAGCGCGGACCTCGCCACGGTACGGGCCCTTCGTCACAGCGGGGCGGTCCGACGCTCTCGTTGACCGGCGCACGCCTGCCGCGGGCGATCGCGTCGTCGAGGTTCTGGATAACCGGCGTCGGCCTGCCTCACACTCTCGGGCCGTGAGCGGAAAATCGACGTAGATGTCAATGCCGCGTGCGAAGAATATTGGACGCCGCTATGCCTAATGGCTGGCTGGAAACGCATTAGGCGCGGTAGTACAGACGGTTCTGAGCCCTGCCCTAGATTCCGAGGACTGTGCGGATGACGTCGCGATCCTTTTCCTTCTCCGCCTCGGAAAGCAGTCCGTAGGGGCGGCGCTGTTCCTCGCTGGCCCAGGAACCGTTGCGGGCGAGCCACCTGTCGTGCACTACCGAACTCGCCTCCTCCATGAACCGCTCGCTCCGGACGTTCACGCCGCTCGCACGTGCCTCGTCGACGAGCTGGATCCCGATGCGCGCGGACTCCCGGTTCTCGTGCTGCCAGTCGGCGGGCAGAGATTGGTAGCGGGTGTTGGCGATGTCTACCTGATCGGTGTTGTGCTTCTTGATCCAGGCTGAGTCCGTGGTGGTCTTCAACCTGGGTTCGTAGGTGTTGTCGGAAAGTCTGCGTGCCGCCCGCCATTTGTCGTGGAAGCGGCCGGCGACCCTGTCGACCCTGCGGTTGGTCAAGGTGGTGGACATGCCTCGCATCAGTGCGCCGATGCGGGCGATGACCTCACGCAACCTGGATGAGAATTCGGCGGCCAGCGTTCTCAGCCTGGGCAGGAGCTGAGGCGCCTGTACGGCGGCTGCGAGGGCAAGCAGTCCCAGTCCGGCCAGCACTCCGCCGACCCAGACCAGTGCGCCTCGGGCGGACCGCAGGGTGCCGGCGGTGGCCGACAGGCGGTGGGCGAGGTCTTCGGCGGTGGCGGCGGTTCCGCCGCGGCCGGTCACGTGGGCGTTCGCCGCGTCGGGCGGCCGGACCGCTGTTCACCGAGGCGAGCCGGAGGGTGTTCCTGCTCTCGGTGGCAAGTGCCCGGTGACGTGCGGCGGCCCCGTCCAGCTCGGTGATGTGCCGATCGATGGCCTCCAGGTCGGGCAGCGGCGGGACACCCAGCAACGCCAGCCCGCTCGCTACGGCCTGCTCGGTCACGCGTGCCCGCCGGCGGCGAATTCCTCGTACGGCAACGGCGCCTCGTCGGCGAAGCCGAGCCCATTGACATACGCCGTGTATTCGCCGGCCAATATGCTCATCGCCCTGCCGGAGGAGTCACGCCCGTCCGCGTCGATCGTGATTCCGGTCGTGCGCCCGGTCATCCCGCGATCCTCTTGAGAACGTCCCAGCTCGTTCAAGGGCACCTTCTTCAGCATGATCGCAGCGAGTATAGACGAGCGGTGAGTCACCGTCGATCGCGAGTGGTGGCGGTGCGGTCAGGTTGACGTTGTCAACCACGGCCTACTAGGTTGACGGCGTCAACCTGCCCGTGTCGTGCTGCCGGGGGAGCGTCATCCATGCTCAGCCTTTTCATCTACCGGCGGCGCCGTGCCGTGCTGCTGGTCGCGCTCGTCCTCGCCGCCGCGGCGGGCGTGTGGGGTACCGGGGTGTTCGCCGCGATGGGCAGCGGCGGCTACTCGGCGGCGGGGACCGAGGCCGTGCGGGCCACCGAACTGCTCACCCGCGAGTTCGGGCACGACGGCGTGGACGCGATCGCCGTCTACCGCCACGAGACCCTCACCGTGGACGACCCCGGCTTCGCCGGCAAGGTGACCGCGACCCTCGACGCACTGCCCGCCGACCGGGTCGGCGCGGTCACCAGCCGCTGGACGCCCGGCCTGACGCGGGACGTCCGCGACGCCCTCGTCTCCGCCGACCGCCACGCCACCTACGTGACGCTGACCATGGCGGGCGACACCGAGCAGGAACGGCTCGCCGCCTACGAAGCCGTGCTCGGCGACCTGCACATCCCCGGCCTGTCCACCGCCATGGGCGGCGGCCTGGCCAGCCTGAACCAGTTACAGACGCTCGCGGCCGAGGACCTGGTCAGCGCCGAACTGGTCGCGATGCCCGTCCTGCTGCTGCTCCTGGTGATCATCTTCAGGGGAGTGGTGGCCGGCGGGCTGCCGGTCCTGCTCGGCGGGCTGGCCGTCGTGGGGTCGATGGCGCTCATGCGGGCCCTGACCTACGTCACGGACATCTCCGTCTTCGCCTTCAACATCGCCACGATCCTCGGACTGGGACTGGCGATCGACTACGGGTTGTTCATGGTCTCCCGGTTCCGCGACGAGCTGGCCAGGCGGGGAGACGGCGCGGACGACCCGGACGGACGGGCGGCGGTGGCCCCGGCGCTGGCGGCGACGCTCGCCACGGCCGGCCGTACCGTCGCGTTCTCCGGGCTGACGGTGGTGATCGCGTTCTGCGGGCTGCTGCTCTTCCCGCAGCCCGCGTTCCGTTCGATCGGCGTCGGCGGCATCACTGTGGTGATCTTCGACATCGTGGCCGCCCTCGTCGTGCTCCCCGCGCTGCTGGCCGTGCTGGGGCGGCGGATCAACGCGCTCGCCCTGCCCCGGCCGCGACGTACGGCACGCCGCCAGGGCGAGGGCGAGGGCGGGGGCTGGGCCCGCCTGGCCACCGCGATCATGCGCAGGCCGGTGCGGTGGCTGGTGGCGGCGGGGGCGGTGCTTCTCGTCATGGGCGCGCCGCTGCTCTCGCTGCAACCGGGCCTGACCGATCACCGCTACCTGCCGCCCGACGCGGAGGGCCAGGTGTCCCTGGAGACGATCCGCGAGCGGTTCCCCGCGGGCGGTCCCGCCTCGCCGTCCATCGACGTCGCCGTCGTGGGGGACACCGCCCCCGGCGCGCTGGACGGTTACCTGCGACGCCTCGGCGGTCTCCCCGGCGCCGGCGAGGTGGAGCTCCGGCGGGTCCGGGACGGCCTCGCCCACGTCGCCGTCGGATACACCGGAGCGCCGGATGACGAGCGGAACAGCCGCCTGGTGCGGGACATCCGGGCCGAGGAGCCGCCCGCCGGGGCGCGGGAGGTGCTCGTCGGCGGGAACGGCAGCCCGGCCCTCAACCTGGACAACATCGAGTCCATGGCCGCCGCGGCGCCGGCCGCCCTGCTGTTCGTCGTGGTGGCGACGCTCGTCCTGCTGTTCCTCGCGTTCGGCTCGATCGTGCTGCCGGTCAAGGCGGTCCTGGCCGCGTTCGTCTCGCTGGGCGCGACGGTCGGCGCGGTCGTCTGGGCGTTCCAGGAAGGCGGTCTCGCGCCGGTCCTGGGCTTCGGCACGGTCGGCACCGTGGACGTCGGCACCCTGGCCATGGTCCTGGTCATCGTCTTCGGCCTGGCCAACGACTACGAACTGTTCCTGCTCAGCCGGGTGCGCGAGGAGTATCTGCGGACGGGCGACAACGGGCGTTCCGTCGCCGTCGGCCTCCAGCGCACCGGCCACATCATCACCAGCGCCGCCCTCCTGCTGATCATCGTGCTCGCCACGATGGGCTTCACGGCGCGTTCCCAGGTGCTGATGACCATCGGCGTCGGCCTGACGGTGGCCATCCTGGTGGACGCCACCCTCGTGCGGGCGGTCCTCGTCCCGGCGACCATGCGCCTGCTGGGCGGCGCCAACTGGTGGCTGCCCGGCCCGCTGCGCCGCCTGCACGACCGGATCGGGCTCTCCCACGAGCCCGCCCCGCCGCCGCTTCCACCGCGCCGCCCGGCCGCCGTGCCACACGGATCGCCCGGCGACCACCGGTGAAATCCCGGCTTCGCACGCGGCTCCGGCCGCCCCCTCGCGGCTGGGCGTTCACCCGGCACGTACGGCCGGCGCCGAGCGGCCCGCCCGACGGCTCACGCCGTCTCGTCACCCGCCGGCCGGGACCCCATGTGGATCAACCGGATGATCGCCTGGCTCATCCGGGCGTAGTCATGGTCGTTGACCAGTTCGCCGCGCAGGGTGAAGTCGTTCATCACCGCGATCCGGTCGGCGAGGGTGACGATCTCCGGCAGGTCGGACGAGATCAGCAGCAGCGCCAGCCCGGTACCCGCCAGCTCGGCGATCAGCTCGTGGAACGCCGCCTTGGTGCGCACGTCGATGCCGACCGTCGGTTCGTCCACGATCAGGATCTCGCAGTCGGCGGCGAGCCACTTCGCGAGGCTGACCTTCTGCTGGTTGCCGCCGGAGAGCAGGCCCGCGAGCTGGGACGGCGAGGAGATCCGGATGCCCAGGCGGTCGGTGTACCCGGCCACCAGGCGGCGTTCCGCCCGATCGGTCACCAGCCCGGCCCTGGCCATGCGCCGCCACACGGTGACGCCCACGTTGCGGGTGATCGGCTGGTCGAGGAAGAGGCCCTCCTCCTTGCGGTTCTCGGTCACGTAGCCGATGCGGTGGCGGCGCAGCGCGTCACCGACATCGCGGATGCGCACCGGGCGGCCCCGCACCTCCACCGTTCCCGCCGTGATCCGGTCGAGCCCGAGCAGCGCCTTGGCCAGCTCGCTGCGCCCGGCCCCGACCAGGCCGTACAGCCCGAGGATCTCCCCGGGGCGTACCGACAGGGAGATGTCGCGGTGGCCCCGTGCCGTGCTCACCCCGTCGAGCCGCAGGGCCGGTGCCGCCCGCAGGTCCACATGCCGGTCGGCGAGGCGGACCGAGGAGTACGCCCGCCCGACCATGAGATCGACGACCTGGTCCTGCGTGTAGCCGGCGAGCGGCCTGGCCTCGGCCACGCTGCGCCCGTCACGCAGCACGGTGACCGTGTCCGCGACCGCGAACACCTCCTCCAGCTTGTGGCTCACCAGCACGACGGCCTGGCCGTCGTCGCGCAGCCTGCGCACGATGCCGTAGAGCCGGTCGGCCTCGTCTCCGGTGAGCGACGCGGTCGGCTCGTCGAGCAGCAGCACCTTGCTGTCCACGCTCAGCGCCTTGGCGATCTCGACGAGCTGCGCCTGCGCCACGGACAGCCGGGAGACCGGGGTGTCCGGGTCGAGGTCCAGGTCGAGCAGGCCGAGGCAGCGGCGGGCCTCGGCGCGCATCCGCGCCCGGTCGACCAGCCCGAAGCGCCGCGGCAGGTGGTGCAGCACGATGTTCTCCGCGATGGAGAATCCGGGGATCAGGTTGCGTTCCTGGTGGACCACGCCGATGCCGGCGTGCTGGGCGTCGAGCGGCCCGTTCAGGTGCAGTTCGGCGCCGCCGAGCACGATCTTCCCGCCGTCCGGCCGGTGCACACCGGTGAGGATCTTGATGAGGGTGCTCTTGCCCGCGCCGTTCTCGCCCAGGAGGGCGTGCACGCTGCCCGCGGCGAGTCGCAGGGTGGCGCCGTCCAGCGCGCGAACCCCCGGGAACGTCTTCACCAGGTTCTCGGCGACGAGTGTCATGGCGACCCCTTCGACAGCTTCTGCCGTACGGTGCCGAGCAGCACCGCACCGAGGACGACCGCACCGACGATCAGGTCGATCCAGCGCGGATTGATGTCGAACTGCGCCTGCATGACGTCCACCAGCCGGACCAGGAACGCCGCGAGGCAGGTGCCGGCGACGCTGACCACGCCGCCGGTGAGCGCCACGCCGCCGATGATCGGCGCGGCGAAGCTCGGCAGCATCAGGTCGTCGCCGATGCTGGAGTTGACCGAGCCGGAGGCGGCGACCGTGATGACGGCGGCGACCCCGGCGAGCAGGCCGCTGAGCCCGTGCGCGATGACGATCGACCGGTCGTTGGAGACGCCGGACAGACGCGCGGCGAACGGGCTGCCCCCGGTCGCGAGCAACTGCCGCCCGGCGACCGTGCGGCCGAAGAACAGCGCCACCAGCGCGGCCACCGCCAGCGCGAAGACGAACACGACCGGCAGCCCGAGCACCGAGGCGGTGCCGAGGTCGCGCAACCCCTGCGAGTACCCCTGGAACGTGTCCGGGCCGTTCACCCCGTACCGCAGACCTTCGATGATGGTCATGGTGGCGAGGGTCACGACGAAGCCGTTGATCCGGGTGATCACGACGAGAAGCCCGTTGACGAGGCCGGCGGCGAGGCCGACCCCGAGCGCGGCCAGCACGGCCAGCGGGGCGGGCAGGCCGGCTTCGAGCATGAGCCACGCCGCGACCATGGCGCACAGGCCCGTGAGCGTGCCGACCGACAGGTTCATCTGGCCGATGGCCAGCACCACCATCTGGGCGAGCCCGATGACGATCGGGACGGCGAGGAAGCGGAAGAACGCGTCCAGCGTGCCGCGCGTGAGCAGGTTGCCATCCGTCGCGACGGCCAGCGCGACGAAACCGGCGACGGCGAGCACGGCGAGGGTGAACTCCGGCCGGACGGTGACGCGCCCGAACCTCCCGCCGGAGCCGGTACGGCCGGCCGTCGTGGTGCCGGTGCTCATACCCGTGCTCCCTTCCGGTCAGCGACGACGTGGCGGACCCGGTCGAGCGACAGCGCGGCCAGCAGCACCAGCCCGATGTACAGGTTGAGCTGGTCGAGCTGGAACTGCAGCAGGTTCAGCCCCTTGTAGATGACCTGGGTGAGTCCCGCGCCGAGCACCGTGCCGAGCACGCTGACGGCGCCGCCGGCCAGCAACGTGCCGCCGAGCACCGGGCCGAGGAACGACGGCAGCAGGAACGCGTCGCCGATGCTCGCCGAGAACGCGCCGTTGTTCGCGGCGAGCAGGAATCCGGCGAACCCGGCGAGCAGCCCGCTGAGCGCATGCGCCTGCACCACCCGGCTGCGGACCGGGATGCCGGACAGTTCGGCCGCCCTGCCGTTCGCGCCGGTCATCAGGATCTCCCGGCCCAGCCGGCTGAAGCGGAACAGCACTCCCACGGCCAGCACTGCGACCAGGGCGAGCGGCACGACGAGGGATATCTCGGGGCCGCACACGTCGCCCGTGCAGTAGTCGGCGAACGTGTCGTTGCGCAGCGCGTCCATGCCGGCGGGCAGACCGCCGAAGGCGACGCCGTCGGTGAACCTGGTGTACAGGATCGTGATGAGTCCCACCAGGGCGAAGTCCATCGCCAGCGTGACCACGAACGAGTTGACGCCGGTGCGCGAGATGACCAGTCCGGCGAGCGCGCCGAGCAGCGTGCCCACGAGCAGCCCGATCAGCAGGCCGGTCACCAGTGACACGCCGAGCCGGTCGTAGGCGAGCCCCATGGCGAACGCGCTCATCGCCGCCATCCGGCCGACGGCCATGTTCATGTGCCCCAGGGAGAGCACGGCGAGCTGGGCGAGGCCGACCACCGCGTACACGCTGACATCCGACTGCAGCGGCACGAGCGTGAGCGTGACGTCCATGAACGCCGGCCTCAGCGCGGTGAACAGCGCGATGAGCGCGACCAGCAGGATCAGCAGCCCGAGCCGCGGGTTCGCCCACAGCGGCATCCTCGACGGCCTGCGCGGCTCCGGCGGGCCCGCCGCGGGAGTCCTCGACGGCGTGGCGGTGGTGCTCACCGGACTCTCCGGTCGTCGATCGCGTCGCGGTCCCACTCGATGCCGAGCCCGGGGGACGACGGCGGCAGGGCGTGCCCGTCCACCACCTCGATCTCCCGCCGGGTGATCGCCCGGAGCTGCGGGATGTGCTCCAGGTAGCGGCTGTTCGGCACCGCGCAGCAGAGGCTGACGTGCAACTCCATGAGGAAGTGCGGGCAGACCGGTACGTTGTACGCCTCGGCCAGGTGCGCGACCTTGAGCCACGGCGTGATGCCGCCGATCCGCGCCACGTCCACCTGCACGATGCCGGCCGCCTGCCGGTGCAGGTATTCGCGGAACTGCGCCACGGAGTAGAGCGACTCGCCGACCGCGACGGGGATCGAGGCGGCCGAGGCCAGCGCCTGGTGCCCGGCGACGTCGTCTCCCGGCAGCGGCTCCTCCAGCCAGTAGGGGTCGGACGGTTCGAGGAGCCGGGCCCGCCTGACGGCCTCGGCGGCGGTGAGCGACTGGTTGGCGTCGAGCATCAGGTCGAAGTCCGGCCCGACGGCCGCGCGGACGGCGGCCAGCCGTTCCGCGTCCTCCACCGGAGAGCGGCCGATCTTGAGCTTGACCCCCGGCCAGCCCGCGGCCTGGCTGGCCTTCGCGCCGGTGATCAGTTCCTCGGTGGTGAGGTGCAGCCAGCCGCCCTCGGTGTCGTACAGCGGGATGCGGTCCTTCGCGCCCCCGGCGAGCAGCCACAGCGGCCGGCCCGCGTCGCGGCACCGCAGGTCCCACAGGGCCGTGTCCACCGCGGCGAGGGCGAGCGAGGTGATCGCACCGACCGTGGTCGCCCGGGTCGCGGCGAACAGGTCGTACCACACGGCCTCCACCCGGCGGGCGTCCGCGCCCACCAGCCTCGGCAGCAGGTAGTCGCGCAGCAGGGCGAGCACGGCCGAACCACCGGTGCCGATCGTGTACGAGTAGCCGGTGCCGGTACCGCCGTCGCCGGTCTGGATCTCGACGAAGACGGTCTCCTGCTTGACGAATGACTGGACGGCGTCCGTGCGTACGGTCTCGACCTCCAGGTCGACGAGATACGCCTCTGCGTGGGTGATCGCGGGCAAGGGGAGGCTCCTCCTGGGCGTGCTGGACTACTTGCAGGTCAGGTACCGGGTGTCGAACGCCTTCCTCAGCTCGTCCGTCTTCGCCTGCCGGTCCGTGTCGTAGGCGCCGATGTCGTCCGCGGTGACGACGAAGGATCCGGAGTCGACGACCACGCCCGGCGTCGTCATCGCGCAGCCGCCCGCGAGCTTCGTCAGCGCGTACGAGCCGACGGACGCCTGGCCGACCGGGTTCTGCAGCACGGTCGCGGCGACCGATCCGTCCTTGATGTCGGCGAGGATGGCCTTGTCGTCGTCGATCGCGACGACCTTGATGGGCAGCTTGGACTGCTTGACGCCCTCCGCGGCGGCGACCGCGGGGTTGTAGGCGGTGTTGACGATGCCCTGGATCCGGTCGCCCTTCGCGGCGAGGAGGTCGGCGACGGCCTTCTGTGCCGTCTGCAGGTCCTTGTCCACATCGGTCACGGTCTGCAGGAGCTTGACCTTCCCGCCGGTCTCGTCGACCGCCTTCTGCACGCCCGCGATGCGACGCTGGGTGTTGGAGTCCACCTTGTTGCCGGTCAGGTGCACGAGGTTCCCCCGGCCGCCCATGGCCTGGATCGCGGCCTGCGCCGCCTTGTACGCGGCCAGTCCGACGTCGGTGGAGAGGCAGAAGTCCGCCTTGTCGACGTCGCCGGCCGGGCAGGATCCGAGCGAGGCGACCGGGAATCCCTGCCGCTTGAGGTCGTCGAAGGTGGCGTTGACGTTCTCGGGGGAGACGCCGAAGACGCCGAAGGCGTTGTAGCCCTGCGCGGCGAGGGACTTCAGCACGTCGTTCTGCTTGGTCTGGTCCCAGGCGGCGGTCTCGTTGAACGTGACGTCGCCGACGCCCAGGTCGGTCCGCACCTTGGCGGCCTCGGTCTTCCAGGGTTGGAAGTAGGGGTGTGCCCCGCCCGAGACCAGGGCGATCTTGACCTCGGCGGGCGTCCGGGTGGTGCCGGCCGTCGCCGTGTCGTCGCTCTTCCTCGCGCAACCGGCGGTGGCGGTGGCGGCGAGCACCAGAGCGGCAGCCAGTCCGCCGAGCCGAATCAGGGGTCCTTGATGCATGCCCGCGCCCTCTCGGAAGGATCATCGATCCTATAGGATATTTCCTGGATGTATAGCCTGCCGTCATGACGGCGTCAAGGCTTGACATCCGGTTTCGTGGCAGAGGGGGTCGTCTCGCCGTGGCAGGTGGTGCGGCTCGCCCGCCAGGTGGGCCCGCGCGCGCACGGGTCAGCGCCGAGGACGCCGCCGCGCATGCCGGGCTGCGCTGCGCCGGGCTCTGCCGCGCGTGCCGGGCCGCGCCGGGGCGTGCCGGGGCCGGGGAGCTGGTCGCCGGGTTCACGGTGGGGGCGTGAGATCCCAGCGCGGGCCGTCCGGGGTGTCCTCGACGAGCACTCCGCCGTGCAGGAGTGCCACGCGGAGCGCGTCCGCCAGGTCGTACCGGTGTGCCCGCCGCAGTTCGTCGCGCAGCGCCACCAGCGGGCGGACCGGCGCGGCCACCCGGTCGCGCGGCTCCCGCGGGTCGGCCAGCCGGCCCAGGGTGACGATGAGCGAGCGCAGTGCCCGCCGCGCCTCCCGTACGCCGCCGGCGTCCTCCTCGGTGTCGGCGGCCCAGGCGGCGATCTCCTCCTCCAAATCCAGGACGGCCTGAAGGGCTGCGCCGGTGTCGTGTGCCGCCAGGGCCGCGCGCAGGTCGTGCTCGCGGGAGCGGACCGTCTCCTCCAGCGTGGCCTGGCCGGTCCGCGCCGCCGTCGCCGCCGCGGGTGGCGCGGGAGCGGGCGTGCCGCCCCGGGCGAGACGCCGGATCTCCGCGAGGTCCGTGCCCGTGCCCGCGGGCAGCGTCGTGCCCCCGCCCCCGAGCCGGACGGTCAGCCCGCCCCGGCCGGCGACCGTGACCCGCTCTGTCCGCAGGTCGATGAGGACGGCGGTGTGCTCGTCGATGCCGAGTACGGCCGCGCCCGGCGGAAGTTCGCGTTCCATCCGGGCGAGCCTTCGTTCGCCGAGGTAGCAGTAGCGGGTGTCGTGCGTGCCGCCCTCGGCGTTGTCGTAGTGCGGGATCACCGCCACCCGCAGGCCGAGTGCCGCCAGCAGGTCCAGCCCGTCCCGCCAGTGTGGTTCCGCGCCCACCTTGTAGATCTCGTACACCGGCACCGTGGCCAGGCCGGCCGTGCAGGCGGCGGCGGAGGCGAGCACGGTCACGCCCCGCCCGCGCCGGACGCGCGCCCGCAGGCCGCCCGCCGTCGGGGACTCCGTCCACCGGTCCAGCGCGAAGGTCGGGCTGCCCGGCCCGGAGAACACCCAGTCGGCCTCGTCCACCTCCGTGCCGACTTCGACGCGCAGGCCGACGCTGCGGGCGAAGTAGCCGCAGGCGCGCGCGGAGATGTCGGCGGCGTTCTCCTGGAAGGCGTAGGGGGTGTCGAGCAGCACGGCCCTGGGCGCGGGGCCCAGCTCCCGCACGACGGAACGATGGATCTCGACCATGGTCGGGCTCGTCTCACCCGATCCCATCAACACCAGCAATCCGGGCCGATCCGGCATGACGGTCCGCCTCCCTCTCATGTCCCCCTCCAGCGACACACGGATGGCTCTCCACGGCAATAGGTCCCTCTGCGACGCCGCTGCTTCTGCAACTGAGTCGCAATAAGATGGCGGCGATGACGGGGAGAAACGCGGACGCACCGGTCGCCGGGCTGCTGCCGGTGTCGGTCGAGACGCTGATGCTGCGGGCGGATGCCGGCGGCTGGTCCTACCGGCGGACGGTCACCGTTCCGGTGCCGGGTGAGACACCGGACCAGGCCGCGCGCCGCGCCTGCGGCGTCGACGCGGACGCGGCGGCCACCGTTGTGCACTCCACGAGCTGGCGCTACCTGCCCGAAGGCCGGATCGTGCTGACCTACGCCGTCTGTCCCGATCCGGCCCCCCGGCTTCCGGGGATCCGGCTGGCCACGCTGGAGATCGCCAGGGGCGTGAAGCCGGCCGAGCCTGCGCCACCGCGGGTGCGCGTCGCCGACGTCGCCGCGCACGCCGTACGGCACCTCGCGTCGCTCACGGTCACCGATCCCGTCGTACGCCGGGCGCTGGCCGGCTGCCCGGAGATCAGGACGGCACTGGCGGACCTGACGCCCGCCTCACCGGGGCCAGGGGGCGGTCGGCGGCGGGGCGCCTTCGTGGAACGGGGTGACGCGCAGCCGTAGGACCCGCCGCTCCGGGATCCCTCCGACTTCGGCGTGCCGCCGAACGGGTGCGCCAGGCATGAAGGGGCTCAGCCGGCGGGGCGGCACGTGGCCGGGGTCCTCCGCGAGGCGGGCGACGTGGCCGTCACGCCGCGGCGATGCCGGCTTCCCTCAGCCGACCGGCTTCGACGACGAGCGCGCGTGGCGCGTGCTGTTCATGTCCACGGTGTGACCGGATTCGCCATTTGGTCAGTTTGTGGGCGCTTGTATGATGAGCTTGTATAACAACTCACGGAAGACGATGCCACGTGATCGACCGCCGCTCCTTTCCGGCCCAGGAGATCCCGCGGGACCCCGGTGTCCCGCTGCGGGTGTGGGTCCACAGCCGCATCCTCGACGCCATCCGCTCCGGGGCGCTGCCGCCCGGGTCCATGATCCCGACGGAGACGGAGCTCGGGCAGCTCAT
This sequence comes from Microtetraspora sp. NBRC 13810, assembly GCF_030268685.1. Classification (GTDB taxonomy): domain Bacteria; phylum Actinomycetota; class Actinomycetes; order Streptosporangiales; family Streptosporangiaceae; genus BSRQ01. Next base: position 91,365 of record NZ_BSRQ01000022.1, on the reverse strand, counting down.
GGGGGTCAGCCGCACCGTCGTCCGGGAGGCCCTGATGCTGCTGGACGAGGACGGTTTCCTGTTCTCCCGGCGCGGGGTCGGGCGCTTCGTGGCCGACACCCTCCCGCAGCGAGGGCTCGAACGCATCAGGCCCCTTGAGGAACTGCTGAGCACGGCGACGTCCCCGGTCGCGCTCCGCCGCAGCGAGGTGACACTCCAGCATCCTCCGGCCACCTTCGTCAGCGAGGGACTCGGCATGCGGGCGAGCGATTCGACCTGGTTCTTCGAGACCGTCCTGTCACGCGACGGCGAGGTGGTCGCGCTCAGCCAGGAGCACTTCCCCGCCGCCGGGGCGATCGGCGCCGAGCACGGCGACGCGATCGCCGCGGCCATGCGGGCACCCGGCGGCGGCAGCCTGCTGTCGATCCTCCTGGCGCGGTACGGGCCGCGGCTCGGCCCGGGAGCCGTCCGGATCACGCCGGGCGTACCGGGCGAGTCACGCGCGGCGCTCCTCGGAACCCCGGCGAACGAGCCGGTCCTGATCATGACGCAGACGGCCGCGCTGAACGGCGCGCCGTGCTATCTCGCCAAGCATCTGGTCCTCGGCCGGGCAGGCCACCTGTCCGTCCTGCAGACCGGATGACGGCGCCCGGCGCCGACACCGCCGCCGGACGGCGGCCCCCATCCACCCCGTCGCGAGGATCCCCATGTCGTACACCGTTGTCCTGCGCCGTCCCTATGTCGGCCGGCTGCTGGGCGCCTCCCTGGTCGGCCGCCTGCCCGCCGCCATGGCCGCCCTGGCCATCGCGCTGACCCTCCGCCAGGCGGGCGCCGACTACGCGATCGTGGGCCTGGTCACCGGGACCTTCGCCGTGGCGCAGGCCGTCGCCGGGCCGCTGCTGGGACGCTGCGTGGACCGGCTCGGGCAACCGAGGGTCCTCACCGTCTCGGCGATCGTCGCCGCGGGCGGGTACACGGTGCTGGCGCTGGCGCCGCACAGCACCGCCCACGCCCTGCTCGGAGCGGTTGTCGCCGGAGCCGCGACGCCGCCCCTCGAACCGTGCCTGCGCGCCCTGTGGCCGCGACTGGTGGAGCCCCGCGAACTGGAGTCCGCCTACTCCCTGGACGCCGGCGCGCAGGAACTCCTCTTCATCGCGGGCCCCCTGGCGGTCACCGGCATCGCGGCGGCCGGGTCTCCCCGGACGGCCCTGTGGGTGTCGGCGGCCCTGGGCCTCGTGGGCGCCCTCGTGATGAGCACCTCGAAGCCCTCGCGATCATGGACACCGGCCGCGCGGACACCGCACTGGCTCGGCGCCCTGCGCAGCCCCGCCCTGCTGCTGCTCATCGTGGCTCTGTGCGGAGCGGGCTGGGCGGTGGGGTCGTTCAACGTCTTCAGCGTGGCCTACGCCGACTCCCACCACGTCCCGGGCGGAGCCGGGACCCTGTTGGCCCTGTCCGCCACGGGCGCCCTCGCCGGGGCGCTCTGCTACGGGACCTACGGGGTCCGGCACTGGCGGGCCGCGCCCGAGCTGAAGGCGACGCTGCTGGCATCCGGCATGGCGGCCTCGTATTGGCTGGTCGCCCTCGTGCCCGGGCCGATCGGCATGGCGGTGGTCGCCGTCCTCACCGGGGTCTTCTTCGCGCCGCTGCTCTCGGTCTCCTTCGGCATGGTGGGCGACCTCGCCCCGGAGGGCACCGTCACCGAGGCGTTCTCCTGGCTGGTGACCCTGGTCGGCGCCGGTATCGCGGGCGGCTCGGCGGCCGGCGGATCGCTGCTGCTCCACGGCGGACCGGCCGTGGCCGCGGTGGCGGGCGCGTGCGGCGTCACGGCGGGCGCGGCCCTGCTGCTCGCCGGCCGCCGGATGCTCACCGCCCGCCCGGCACCGTCCTGAAAAGCGCTGATGACCGATATCCCCGCACCCGGCCCGTACGGCATGCCCGAAACATGACCTATCGGACGTCGATCATTACTGGACGAATTGCCTAAGAGCGACAGATTCCCCGTCTTGCGGATCTCCGTACCTTCGTGACCAGTAGGAACACGACACGGAGGAATTTCCTGTGAACAGCATGGACCAGCTTGTCGCTCGTTATCTCGACACCTGGAACGAGACCGACGTGGTCGTCCGTCGGGCGGTGATCGGGGAGATCTGGGCCGAGGATGGGGTGTACACCGATCCGATGGCGGTCGCCGAGGGCCGGGACGCGATCGACGCGACGATCGCGGCGGTGCAGGGGCAGTTCCCCGGCTTCGTCTTCTCGCTGGCCGGGCCGGTGGACGCCCATCACGACATCGCCCGTTTCACCTGGGAGCTGGGCCCGGCGGGCGGTGAGGCGCTGGTGGTCGGCTTCGACGTCGCCGTTCTCACCGCCGACGGCCGCATCGGCAGGGTGCACGGCTTCCTCGACAAGATCCCCGCCCAGGTCTGAACCCCCGCCGCGGCCCGCGGGGGCTCCACCGGCGGGCCGCGGCCATCCGCACCGGAACAGGACACCGAACGATGACAACCCTCAAGGCCCCGGCGCCGGTCGCCCCGGCCCCCGTGACCATGTCAGGAGGGCTGCCCGTGCTCCTCGCGGGCACCTTCATCACCACTCTCGACTTCTTCATCGTCAACGTCGCGATTCCCGCCCTCCAGCACGACCTGCACGCGAGCCCGTCGGCGATCCAGTTCATCGTCGCCGGATTCGGGATCGCCCTGGCCGCGGGGCTCATCACCGGCGGCCGGCTCGGCGACCTGTACGGCCGGCGTCGCCTGTTCGCCACCGGCCTGGTCGTGTTCACCGTCGCCTCGGCGGCGTGCGGCGTGGCCCCCAGCGCCGCGATCCTGGTCGGGGCGCGCGTCGTCCAGGGGCTGGGCGCGGCGCTGCTGATGCCCCAGGTGCTCGCCATCATGAACACCGTCTACACCGGTGAACGCCGCACGAAGGCGTTCAGCGCCTACGGCATGGCCCTCGGCCTGGGCGGCGTGTTCGGACAGCTCATCGGCGGCGTGCTGATCAAGATGGACGTCGCGGGGCTGGGCTGGCGGAGCATCTTCCTGATCAACATCCCGGTCGGCGTCGTCGCCCTGGCCCTCACCCGGCGTTCGATCCCCGAATCACGCGCCGCCGGCGCCCGGCTCGACCTGCTCGGCACCGTGCTGGTCTCGCTCGGCCTGGTCGCCATCGTGCTCCCCCTCATCCAGGGGCCGCAGCAGGGCTGGCCGGAATGGACCTGGCTGTGCCTGGCCGCCTCCGTACCGCTCCTCGCCGCCTTCGTCCTCTACCAGCACCGGCTCGCCGTGCGCGGCGGCTCGCCGCTGATCGACCTGAGCCTGTTCCGCCGGCGGGCGTTCTCGGCAGGGATGGCCACCAACCTGCTCTACTCCATGACGACCGCGTCGTTCTTCCTCATCCTGGCGCTCTACCTGCAGGACGGTCGCGGCCTTTCCGCCCTGGAGTCCGGGCTGGTCTTCCTGCCGCTGGGGGTCGGCTACTTCGCCTTCGCGGCCTGGTCGGGCCGGATCGCGGCGCGGCTCGGGCGGCAGGTCATCACCGTGGGCACGGTGGTGGCAGCCGCCGGCTACGCCGTCCTCGCCGCCACCTCGCTCCTCGGCGCTTCGAACACCGTCGCCTGGGTCATCCCCGGCCTGTTCGTCGCCGGGGCGGGGATGGGGCTGGTGATGGCGCCACTGCCCGCGCTCGTGCTGGCCGGCACCGACCCCAGGCACGCCGCCGCCGCCTCCGGCGTCCTCAACACCGCCGGGCAGGCCGGCAACGCGATCGGCGTGGCCGTCATCGGGGCCGTCTTCTACGGCGCCCTCGCCGGCCAGTCCGTCCCGAGCCCGTACGCGCACGCCTTCGCCCTCGGTCTCAGTCTCCTGGCGGGCCTCTGCGCCGTCGTGGCCGCCACCGTCCAGATCCTGCCGAGGACCGCGGCCAACTGAGAGCGGCGCGCCCGCGCCGTCCGCGGCGGAACGGGGTCGCCGGGTTCCCGGCGGCCCCGCGAGCGGTGGGTGCGGTCCGGGTCACGTCGGGGCCACCGGGGGGCGGCCGTGCCCCGGTCGAGGTCGACGACGGCGCGGGGGTGCGGCTCCACCGGTTGACGGCGGCGGCGTGCCGGTCACGCGTGCGCGCGGTCACGTCGTGCGCGGAGGAAGACGGCGGCGATGAGGACGCCGAGTAGGACGAGGGCGGCGTTGGCGGCGATGGCGGTGGTGACGCCGTGCAGGATGGGTCCGGCGGTGGTGGCGCCGGCGGTGGTGGCGGTGACGATCGCGGACATGATGGGGGTTCCCATGGTGATGCCGACCTGCTGGGACATGGAGGCGAGGCCGGTGGCCAGTCCTTGTTCGTGGTCGGGGAGGCCGGTGGTGGCGGTGACCATGAAGCCGACGATGACGAGCATGTTGCCGATGCCGCCGAGGAAGGTGGCGGGGAGGAGTAGTGCCATGGAGGCGGGGGTGTCGCTGAGGAGGAGCAGCGTGGTGGTGAAGGCTGCTTGGAGTAGTCCGCCGCTGATCAGGGTGGTGGTGGTGGAGGTGCGGGCGATGATCTTGGGGGCGAGTATGCCGCCGGTTGCGGTGCCGAGTCCGAGGATGGCGAAGGAGAGTCCGGCGGTGAGGGCTGTGAAGCCGAGGGTTTTCTGCATGTAGAGGGTGAGGAGGTACACCAGGGAGGTTTCGGTGGCGAAGGCGAGGAGTCCGAGGGTGTTGCCCCAGGCGATGGTGGGCTTGCGGAGGATGTGGAGGGGGACGAGGGGTTGGGTGGTTTTGCGTTCGATGTGGTGGAAGGCGGTCAGTAGGGCTGCGCCGGCTGTGAGGGGGGTGAGGGTGAGGGGGTGGGTCCAGCCGTGTTCGCCGGCTTGGGTGAGGCCGTAGACGATGGTGAGGAGTGCGAGGGTGGCGGTGATTGCGCCGGGGAGGTCGATTCTGGGGCGTTGGGTGGGGCGGGATTCGGTGATGACGGTGGGGGCGGTGAGGAGTACGGCGAGGGCGACGGGGATGTTGATGAAGAAGGCCCAGCGCCAGGTGAGCAGGTCGGTGAGGACGCCGCCGAGGATGGCGCCGGTGGTGAATCCGGCGGACATGAGGGCGCCGTTGAGGCCGAGGGCTTTTTGGCGTAGTGGGCCTTCGGGGAAGGAGGTGGTGAGGAGGGCGAGTCCGGCGGGGGTGGCGGCGGCGGTGGCGAGTCCTTGGGCGACGCGGGCGATGATGAGGATGTCGGGGGTGGGGGCGAGTCCGCCGGCGAGCGAGGCCAGGGCGAGGAGTGCGAGGCTGGCGAGGAAGATGCGTTTGCGGCCGATCAGGTCGCCGATGCGGCCGAAGAAGAGGGTGAAGCCGGCTGCGCACAGGGCGAAGGCGGTGCCGACCCATTGCAGGTTGGCCAGGGTGAAGCCGAGGTCGTCGCCGATCGCGGGCAGTGCCACGTTCAGGATGGAGAAGTCGACGGCCAGCATGAACTGGGCGACCAGCAGCACCACGAGGACGATTTTCAGGCGGCCGGTCAGCCGTGGTGGAGGCGCCTGGTGCGCGGCCACGGCCCGGGACGCGGGCTTCGTCATGGACATGACGGACTTCCTTTCGAGCATTCCGGCGTGCGGCGCGCCGGCGCCGGGGGAGAGGGAAAGCAAACGGGTCTAAGGTTCCGTTAAGATAGGAGAACCGTAGCACCCGGTGACGCCATAAAGGAACCCGGGTTCCGATAAGAGTTCCCGGCGGAGTCCCGGGGAGAAGGAGTACGTCATGGCCGTCGCACCTCAGCCCGGTGCCGTCCGCCCTGGTGGACGCACCGCGCGCGTCCGCGAAGCCGTCCTCCGGGCCGCCGGCGACACCCTGGCCGAGAAGGGCTTCGACGCCCTCGACCTCGCCGAGATCGCCCGGGTGGCGGAGGTCGGGAAGACCACCGTCTACCGCCGCTGGGGCACCCCCGGCGCGCTGGCCGCCGACCTCCTCGACGACATGGCGGAAAGCTCCCTGCCCCGCGCGCGCACCGGCAGCGTCGACCACGACCTCCGGGACAACGCCCGCCTGGTCGTCAGGACGCTCACGGATCCACGCCAGGGGCGGCTGTTCAGGGCGCTGATCGCCGCCTCGCTCTGCAACGACCAGGCCGCCCGGGCGTTGCACCGCTTCTACGCCGTGCGGATCGACGAATGGGCCGGCTGCGTCACCGACGCCGTCGAACGGGGCGAACTGCCTCCCGGCACCGATCCGCGGCGGGTGATCGCCGCCGTCTCCGCGCCCCTGTACTACGCCTTCCTCAACACCGGCGAGCCCCTGGACGACGCCGCCGCGGACCGTGCCGCGGCCGGGGCGCTGGCCGCGGCGCGCGCCGGGGTCCTCTGACGGCCGCCCCGGCCCTCACCGGCGCGCCGCGCGGAGCGACCGCAGGGCGCGGTCACCGCCTGCGGATCTTGCCGGACATACCATCGCCGTCATGACCACGATGGCCGGCGAGAACATTCACCCGTTCCGCATCGACATCCCCCAGGCTGACCTGGACGATCTGCACGCCCGTCTCGACCGCACCCGCTGGCCGGACGAGCTTCCCGGGGTGGGCTGGGCGTACGGCATCCCGCGCGACTACCTCGAAGAGCTCGTGCGGTACTGGCGGCACGAGTACGACTGGCGTGCCGCGGAGGCCGAGCTGAACCGGTGGCCGCAGTTCACCACGACGATCGACGGCGCGAACATCCACTTCGCCCACATCCGGTCGCCGGAACCGGACGCGACCCCGTTGATCATGACGCACGGCTGGCCCGGCTCGATCGTGGAGTTCGCCAAGGTCGTCGGCCCTCTCACCGCCCCGCGAGCGCACGGCGGTGACCCCTCCGACGCGTTCCACCTGGTGCTGCCGAGCATCCCGGGGTTCGGCCTGTCCGGGCCGACGAGGTCGGCGGGCTGGGAGTTCCGGCGGGTGGCCGGCGCGTTCACCGAACTGATGGAGCGTCTCGGCCACCACCGGTACGGCGTGCAGGGCGGCGACTGGGGGGCGGTCATCTCCAGGGAGATGGGCCGGACGCGTCCCGACCGGGTCATCGGCGTCCACCTGAACCTGCTGCCGAACTCGGCCGCGACGCACGAACCCGGCGCGGACGAACTGGACGCGCTGAGCCCGGAGGAACGCGAGCGCACGCTGGCCTCCTGGCGGCGCATGCGGGAGTGGACCCGGGAACGGCAGGGGTACGCCGACATCCAGTCGACCCGGCCGCAGACGCTGGCGTACGGCCTGACCGACTCGCCGGTGGGCCAGCTGGCGTGGATCGCGGAGAAGTTCAAGGAGTGGACCGACTCCCGGGACCGCCCGGAGGACGCCGTCGGACGCGACCAGATGCTCACCAACGTGATGCTGTACTGGCTGACCGGCACGGCCGGCTCCTCCGCCCGCATCTACTACGAGCGCGCGCACGCCGACTACTGGGGCGCCCCGCCCGAGCCGTCGGCGACGCCGACCGCGCTGGCCGACTTCCCGCGGGACAACTTCATCCCGCTGCGCCACATCGCGGACCGCACGAACAACATCGTGCAGTGGACGCAGTACGACCGGGGCGGGCACTTCGCGGCGATGGAGCAGCCGGACCTGCTGGTCGAGGACATCCGGAGATTCTTCCGGAAGATGCGCGAACCCGCGTCCGGATGACGCGACGCCCTCCGGATGACGCGACGCCTGATGACGCGGCGCCCTCCGGGGACGCGCCCTCCGGGGGACGCGGCGGCGAAGCCGGGGGCGTCGCACCGGAGTTCCCCCCCGGCCGGGCGGTTCCCGTTCCGCGGCGCGGTTCAGGCGCGCAGGGCCGGCACCTCGCTCAGGGCCTCGCCGAGGCGGCGCATCCCCTCCGTGATCTTCTCCGGGGGGTAGGCGCAGAAGGACAGCCGCAGCGTCGCTCGGTCCGGTTCCGCGCAGTAGAACGGCGCTCCCGGCACGAACGCCACATCGTGGCGCAGCGCCCGCCGGAGCAGGTGGGCGGTGTCCGTCTCGTCGGGCAGCCGGACCCAGACGCACATGCCGCCGTCGGGCGTGCTCCAGGTGGTGCCGGCAGGGGTGATCCCGGCGAGCCCGTCCAGCATGGCGTCGCGGCGGGGCAGGTAGGCGTCCCGAAGGAGGCGGACCCGGTCGTCGAGATCGGTCACGGCCAGATAGCGGGCCGCCGCGGCCTGGTCGAGGGTGGAGGTGTGCAGATCGGTCGCCTGCTTGGCGACGGTCAGGCCGCGCCGGAGTGCCTCCGGGGCCCGCAGCCAGCCGAGACGCAGCCCCGGGGCTCCGATCTTGGAGAAGCTGCCGAGGTAGATCGAGTTGCCCTCGCCGCCCGGGTAGGAGCTCAGCGGCGGCAGCGGCTCACCCCGGTAGCGCAGCTCGCCGTAGGGGTCGTCCTCAAGGATCCAGAAGCCCCGGGCGGCGGCGAGCTCGGCCACCGCACGGCGACGCGGCCCCGTCAGGGTCCGCCCGGTCGGGTTGGCGAAGGTCGGGACCAGGTAGAGCATCGTCGGCCGCTCCCGCTCGACGATCTCCCGCAGGGCCTCCGGGTCGAGCCCGTCCTCGTCGCCGCGGACCGGGATCACCCTGGCGCCGGCCAGCCGGAAGCACTGCAGCGCCGCCAGATAGGTGGGCTCCTCGACCAGGACGACGTCGCCCGGGTCGAGCAGCGCCATGGCCACCAGGGAAAGGCCCTGCTGGGAGCCGGTGGTCACCAGGAGGTCGCCGGCCGACGTCGGGAGACCGCGGTCGCTCAACCGCCGCGCCAGCGCCTCCCGGAGGGCGGGATCCCCCTCGGTCGAGGAGTACTGCAGGGCGCGCCGGCCGCCGGCCGGGGACAGGACGTGGTCGTAGGCGGCGCGCAGCCCGTCCAGATCGAAGAGCTCGGGGGAGGGCAGCCCCCCGGCGAAGGAGATCACCTCGGGCCGGTCGATGAGGGCGAGCAGATCCCGGACGGGCGAGCTGTCGATCCCGCCCAGCCGGCCGGCCGTGGCACTCTTCGGAGCGGGAGCATTCTTACGGGACACGGGGCGTCTCCAAGGCACGACGGCGTTGACGATGCGAGTGACCGCGCACTTGTACTGCGCGACCCAGGCACGGGGGCAGGGCTTCGCCGATCGGGCGTCGAAAAGCCACGCTGAACCGATGTCAGGCGCGGAAAGGCCGCCGCCTCCGCCGGTATGACGGAGAATCGCGACAGAGAGAATTCTCCGCGTAGCGACCCGAAGAATTCCTCACCCTATTCCGGTCGGACGACTCGCATGGTAAGGGCCTGTCCTTTGAGGTGTCCACAAATTAACCGATTGTCGTGATTCGATGACGTCCGACGTAAGGAAAAGCGTCAACCCCGTCTGTCCCGCGGGTCCGATCCGAACCGGTGCCGGTACGCCGACGGTGTGATCCCGATCTCGCGCCGCATCAGCGCGCGGAGGTTGGCCGCGGTGCCCAGCCCGCTGCGCCGCGCGACGACGTCCAGCCGGGATTCACCCCGTTCGATCAACCGGCAGGCCAGGGCCAGCCGTTCCCCGGTGAGCCAGGTCAGCGGCGTCGTGCCCAGTTGCGTACGGAAGCGGCGGTGCAACGTGGCCGGGCTGACCGCGGCGCGGGCGGCGAGGTCGGACACGGTGAGCGGCGCGTCAAGCTGCTCCTGCGCCCAGGCGAGGACGGGGGCGAGAGACTCGTCCGGCGGGTCGGGCACCGGTCGTTCCACGAACTGCCGCTGCCCGCCGTCCCGGTGCCCCGCGAAGACCAGTCGCCGGCTCACCAGGTTGGCGATCTCGGCTCCGTGGTCGCGGCGGACCACGTGCAGCCCGAGGTCGAGCGCGGCCGCGCTGCCCGCCGAGGTGAGGATGTCGCCGTCGTCCACGAAGAGCACGTCGGACTCCAGCCGGACGGACGGGAAACGAGCCAGGAAGGAGGCCGCCAGCTGCCAGTGGGTGGCGGCCCGGCGGCCGTCGAGAACCCCGGCCTCGGCCAGGGTGAAGGCGCCGCTGCAGAAGCCGATCAGGCGGGCCCCGCGCGCGTGCGCCCGCCGGACGGCGTCGAGCAGGGCCGGCGGGCGGGGCACGTGGACGTCGCGCCTGTTGGGCACGATCACCGTGTCCGCCGTCTCGGCCGCCTCCAGACCGGCGACGCCGGTGAGGGTGAAGAACCCCTGCCGCATCACGGTGTGCGGCTGCGGCGAGCAGAGCCCGAAGTCGTACAGGTCACGGCCGAGCTCGGGTCTGCGCAGGCCGAAGATCTCGGTCGCGCAGCCCAGCTCGAAGGGGTTGGAGCTCTCGTCCACGATCGCCACGATCCGATGGGGAACCGGGTGCGAGGATCCTTGCGTCATGTGCGATTCCTAGCACTTCCGCCGTCCCCGCCGCGAGACCCAGGATGAGCCCATGAGCAACCAGCCCATCCCGCTCGCCCACGCCCTGGCCTCCTTCGACGCCCTGTGGAGCCCCCGCGTCGTCACCCGCGTCAACGACTACGACGTACGCGTGGCCAAGGTCGAGGGGGAGCACGTCTGGCACGTCCACGAGGACACCGACGAGTTCTTCCTCGTCCTCGACGGGACACTGCGCATCGCGTTGCGCGAGCCCGCGGGGGAGCGCGAGGTCGTGCTCCCCCGCGGGGCGGTCTTCACCGTGGCGCGGGGCGTCGAGCACAAGCCGTCCGCGCCGTCGGGCGCCGCGATCCTCATGTTCGAACCGGCCGGGACGCTGACCGTCGGCGACCGGCACGAGGAGATCCCGGACCACCTCGACGTGACGACGGGACACGCCCTCGGCGGCTGACCATACCGAAGGCCCACCGGCGTCCCCGGCGGACATCGCCTGACCGCGATTGCTCCTACGGTCCCTTCCATGACACGGAACACCTCCATCGTCCCCTTCCATATCGATGTGCCGCAGGCCGAGCTCGACGACCTGCGAGACCGCCTGGGCCGGACGCGCTGGCCCGCCGAACTGCCCGATGCCGACTGGAGCAGGGGCACGCCGGTGGCGCACGCCAGGGAGCTGGCCGAGTACTGGCGCACGGGCTTCGACTGGCGGGCCCAGGAGCGGAGGCTGAACGAGCTGCCGCAGTTCACCACCGTCCTCGGCGGGCAGACCATCCACTTCGCGCACATCCGTTCGGACGCCCCCGAAGCGCTGCCGCTGCTGCTCCTGCACGGGTGGCCCGGCTCGTTCGTCGAGTTCCTCGACGTGGTCGAGCCGTTGCGCAAGGAGTTCCACCTGGTGATCCCGTCGCTTCCCGGGTTCGCGTTCTCGGCGCCGCTGGCCGGGGCCGGCTGGACGGCCGCCCGCATGGCGGAGGCGCTCGTCGAACTCATGGCCGTGCTCGGCTACGAGCGGTACGGGGTCCAGGGCGGCGACACCGGCGCGTTCGTCGCCCCGGAGATGGGCCGCCTCGCCCCCGAGCGCGTCGTCGGCGTCCACCTCAACGGCATCCTGTCGTTCCCGGCGGGCGACGAGGAGGAGGACGCCCGGCTGTCCGAGACGGAACGGCAGCGCTCGGCCGAGATGGAAGAGGCCACCGCAGGCTACGTCCCCATCCAGTCGCGGTCGCCGCAGACGCTCGCGTTCGGCCTGACCGACTCGCCCGCCGGGCAACTGGCCTGGATCGCCGAGATCTTCCACCGGTGGGCAGGGACCCCCGTCGACCGGGACCGGTTCCTGACCAACGTCACCCTCTACTGGCTGACCGGCACCGCGGGCTCCTCGGCGCAGATCTACTACGAGCAGGTCAACGACCCGATGGCCTGGGTGCCCAAGCCGCGCGGTACGGTGCCCACCGGCGTGCTGCTCGCCGGGTCGCACGAGTACGGCATCCGGCCCTACGCGGAACGCGACCACAACATCGTGCACTGGTCGCAGAAGGACGACGGCGGGCACTTCTTCGCCATGGAGAAGCCCGACGCGTTCGCCGAGGACGTGCGGGAGTTCTTCGGCAGGCTCGTATAGAGGGCGGCGCCGATAGCGGACAGGGGATGTCCGCTATCGATGCCATCCTCGTCGTGTGCTGAAAACCTCGGCCCGGCTGCTCCGCCTGCTCACGTTGCTCCAGGTCCACCGCGACTGGTCGGGGACGGAGCTGGCCGACCGTCTCGAGGTGAGCCCGCGAACCGTCCGCCGCGACGTCGACAAGCTGCGCGCCCTGGGCTACCCGATCAACGCGATCGGCGGTGTCGGAGGCGGCTACCAACTGGGGGCCGGCGCCTCGCTGCCCCCCTTGCTGCTCGACGACGAGGAGGCGGTCGCGGTGGCGGTCGGGCTGCGCACGGCGGCCGGTGGCGCGATCACGGGCATCGCCGAGACCTCGATGCGGGCGCTGGTCAAGCTGGACCAGGTGCTGCCCTCGCGGCTGCGGTACCAGATCGACACGCTCAGTTCGGCCATGGTCATCATGCCGATGCCCGGCGCGACGATCGATCCGCCGACGCTGACCGCGATCGCCTCGGCGGTGCGCGACCGCAGACGGCTGCGCTTCGACTACGTCTCACACGACGGCTCCGCCTCCGTACGGGATGTGGAGCCGTACCGGCTGGTCCAGAACGGGCGGCGCTGGTACCTCTTCGCCTGGGACACCGGCGCGGCGGACTGGCGGAAATTCCGGGTCGACAGGCTGTCGTTGCGTGTCCCCGCCGGACCCCGGTTCGGCCCGAGACCGCTGCCCGGCGGGGACACGGATGATCATTTCGGCACGGCCTCGAACGGTCACCGCTACCGTGCGGTGCTCACCATGCACGCCTCCGCCGCGGAGGTGGCCGAGGAGGTGCCGCCCACGCTCGGCGTGGTCGAACCCCTCGACGACCGCACCTGCACCCTGCGCATCGGCTCGGACAACCTGGACCATCTCGCGGTGTGGGTGGCCGCGTTCGGCTTCGAGTTCGACATCCGCGAGCCGCCCGAGCTGGTCGAACACCTTCGCACGCTGACCGCACGCCTGCAACGGGCCGCCCGGCCGTAGAGAGGAACACCCCGCACCCGTGGAAACCCTGAACCGCCGCGACCTCAACCGGGCGACGCTGGCGCGGCAACTCCTGCTGCGCCGGACGGACGCCTCCCCTCTCCAGGTGATCGAGCATCTGGCCGGTCTGCAGGCACAGGACCCCGACCCGCCGTACGTGGGGTTGTGGAACCGTGTCGACGCCTTCCGGCTCGACGACCTGACCCGGCTGCTGCACCGGCGCGAGGTGGTGCGGGCGACGCTGTACCGGGGGACCCAGCACCTGGTCACCGCCGACGACTACCTGTGGATGCGACCGCTGCTGCAGCCGATGCTGGCCCGCTGGCAGCGGGGCGCCTTCGGCGGGGCGACCGCCGGGCTGGACCTCGCCGAGCTGGCCGCCGCGACGCGGGCGATCCTCGGCCGGGGCACGGTGAGCAGGCCCGAACTCGGCAGGATGCTGGCCGAACGCTGGCCGGGCCGCGATCCGGTCGCGCTGGCAAGGTCGGCGCAGGGCCTGCTGCCGATCGTGCATCCGCCGCCCGACGGCACCTGGGGCCGGCGCGGCACGACCCCCTTCGTGCTCGCCGACCGGTGGCTGGACCGGCCGCCGGTCGGCGAACCTTCGGCGCGGGAGCTGATCCTGCGCTACCTCGCGGCGTTCGGCCCGGCGTCGGTCAAGGACGTCCAGGCGTGGAGCGGGATGACCCGGCTGCGCGAGGTGGTCGAACCGCTCCGGCCGCGGCTGCGCGTCTTCCGCGACGAGGCGGGAGGAGAGCTGTTCGACCTGCCCGACGCGCCGCGTCCTGGACCGGACGTCCCCGCGCCGGTCCGGTTCCTGGCCGCACTCGACAACGTCGTGCTCGCCCACGCCGACCGGACCCGCGTGGTGTCCGACGAACGGCGCAGGCACACCATCGTCGAGGCGGCGCTGACCGTGGACGGCTTCGTCCGCGGACTCTGGGCCGTCAAACGCGACAAGACGGGTACGGCCACGCTGGTCGTCAAGCTCTTCGACCCCCTGGGCGGGCCGGACCGGGCCGCCGTGACCGAGGAGGGCCTCCGCCTGCTGCGCTTCGCGGCCGCCGGCGCCGACCGCCACGACATCCGCTTCCAGCCCGTCGCCTGAGTCTCCCGGCGCCGGGCCGCTGCGGGGCTCGGCCGGGCGGGATCCCGGGGTCCGCTGTCAGCGAACCGGGTCCGCTGTGAGTGAACCCGCCTGGGAGGCCGGTGGTTCGCGGTGCTTGGGTGACGGGATGGAGATCCTGGTTCTGGGCGGTACGGCATGGGTGGGCCGCGAGCTGTCGCGGCAGGCGATCGAGCGCGGTCATCGGGTGACGTGCCTGGCTCGCGGCGAAAGCGGAGAAGCCGCGGCCGGGGCGATGCTGGTGGCCGCCGACCGGCGAGACCCCTCGGCGTACGACCCCCTGCTCGGCCGCGCGTGGGACGCGGTCATGGAGGTGTCCTGGCAGCCGGGCTTCGTACGGGGGGCGCTCGACGCCCTGGGCGGCAGGGCCGGGCACTGGGTCTACGTCTCCTCCCTCAACGCCTACGCCTCCCACGCCACGCCGGGCGCGGACGAGTCCACGCCCATCCTCGCCCCGACCGGCCGCAGCGAGGTCGACCGCGCGCTGTACGGCGAGGCGAAGGTCGCCTGCGAGCAGGCGTCGGCGGACGTCGTGGGCGACCGCCTCCTCATCGCACGCGCCGGCCTCATCGGCGGCCCGGGCGATCACAGCGGACGGTCCGGCTACTGGGTGGCCCGTGCCGCCCGCGATCCGCACGGGCCGATGCTGGTACCCGGCACACCCGCCATGCCGACCCAGGTGGTGGACGTACGGGACCTCGCCGCCTGGCTGCTCGACGCCGCGGAGAAGGGGACCGTCGGCACGTACGACGCTGTCGGTCCGGTTGTCCCGTTCGGCGAGTGGATCGAGCTGTCCCGCGCCGCCGGCGGGCACACCGGCCCGCTGGTCACCGCCGACTCGGCCTGGCTGCTCGCGAACGGTGTCGCCGAGTACATGGGGCCGGAGTCGCTGCCGATGTGGCTGGTCGAGCCGGGCTGGGAAGGCTGGTCGGCCCGGACCGGCGCCGCGGCGCGCGCCGCCGGGCTCCGGCACCGGCCCCGGGCGGAGCTGCTGGCGGACACGCTGGCCTGGGAACGCGAGCAGGGGCTGGACCGGGAACGACGCGCGGGCCTCAGCGCCCAGCGCGAGCGCGACCTGCTCGCCGCCCTCGGCTGACGCCGGACAGGCAGCCTCGGCCGAGGCAGGACAGGCAGTCTTCGGCCAGTCTTCGGCCGCGGCCGGACAGGTCGAGGGTGAAGGCGCGCCGGTGAACGGCTTCCGCGAGCCGGAGCGCGGAGGTCAGGCCGGATCGGTCAGGTCGAGTGCGGCGAGTTCGCCGCGGGAGGTGACGCCGAGCTTGGGGTAGGCCTTGTAGAGGTGGTAGCCGATGGTGCGGGGGCTGAGGAACAACTGCGCGGCGATGTCCTTGTTCGACAGGCCCTGCCCGGCCAGCCGGACGATCTGCAGCTCCTGCGGGGTGAGCTCGGGCAGGATCCCGCGGGCCGCCGCGTGCGGCGCCTTCGCGCCGGTCGCCTCCAGCTCGCCGCGGGCGCGCTCCGCCCAGGGGGCCGCCTCCAGCCGTTCGAACGTCTCCAGCGCGGCCTGCAGATGCGCGACGGCGGCCCCTCTGCGCCGGGAGCGGCGCAGCCACTCCCCGTACAGCAGGGAGGTGCGGGCGTGCTGGAAGGGCTGGCCGCCGACCTTCAGGGCGGCCAGATAGTGCTCCTCGGCCTCGGCTCCGGGGCACAGCAGCGCCCGGCAGCGTTCCGCGAGGGCCCTCGTGTAGGGCTGCCGCGCCCACCGGTCGTACCGGGCGAAGGCCGGCCGGGCGCGGTCCGGTTCACCGCTGCGCACGGCGGCTTCCACCAGGTCGGGCACGCAGCGCATCGCCGAGATGTGGTACCAGCCGGGCCCCCGGGTGAGGGTCTCCAGCCGGGTCAGGGCGGCCTCCACCCGGCCCGCCCCCAGGTCGAGCGTCCCGTGGGCCCAGTCGACCCAGAGGGCCCCGGGCATGGGCACCGCGGCGCCGGACAACGCGTCGGCGCTGAGCCGCCGGAAGCGCTCCTCGTCGCCCTGGAGTGCCGCGAGGTAGCAGAGGAAGCTCTTCAGATGGATGACCCACTGGTGCTGGCCGGTGTCCTCGGCGATCCGCAGCGCCGTGCCGGCGGTCGCCGTCGCGTCGTGGTGGCGTCCGAGGTGCAGGAGTTCGGCCTGGGCCAGGAAGAACAGCACCATCGGCAGGACGCCGATGCTCCCCTCCGCGCGGCACTCGGCCGCCAGCAGGGTGGCCGCCCGCAGGGTGTGCGCGTCCGCGCCGACGACGAGGGGAATGCCGCTGGCCAGGACGAGTTCCCGGGTCTGGCCCGCCAGCGCCGTCCTGGCCCCGGCCATGGCCTCGTCGAGCGGGGGGAGCCCCGCCACGTCCTCGCCGAGCAGCCGGGCGAACACGCCGGACTCCAGATGGGCGAGCGCGGCGACCGGCGTGCCGGGCGCCACGGCGGCCAGGCGTCCGGCGAGTTCTCTCAGCTGGGGTTCGCCGATGTACCAGGCGGTCTGGAACGCCTGGACGAGCATGCGGGCCGCCTGGTCCGGGGCGCCCTCGCGGGCGAGGTCGGCGGCCAGGACCATCAGCCGGTGCGCCTCCGTGTACGCGCCCCGCCAGAAGTGCGCCGTGGCCTGCACGTGGGCGAGCCTTGAGCGTAGAAGCGGGTCGGTGACCTGGCGCTCCGCGTCCTCGGCGAGCTTCCTGGCCCGGTCGAGCTCACCCGCCTCCGTGGCGGCCTCGGCGGCCAGGGTGAGCCGCCTGGCCCGCGCGTCGCCGTCGCCGGAGAGCTCCGCGGCGCGTTCGTAGGCGGTGGCCGCGGCGGCGTGGCCGCGGCGGGCGGCGGCGCGTACGGCGGTGTGCTCCAGTTCGGCGGCCACCTCCTCGTCGGGGCCGATGGTCGCGGTGGCGAGATGCCACGCCCGCCGGTCGGCGTTGTGCGCCCCGGACAGGGTCTCGGCGAACGCGCGGTGCACGGCGAGGCGCAGGCTGAGCGGCGCGTGCTGGTAGACGGCCTCGCGGACCAGCGGGTGGCGGAAGGTCAGCGCCCGCTCGCCGACCGACACCAGGCCGGCCTTCTCGGCGGGCAGCAGGTCGGCCGCGTCCGCGTGGAACCGGACGCCGGCGGCCAGCACCTCGTCGAGGTTCTCGCCCGCGGCGGCGACCAGGAGCAGGGTCCGGGTGGCCTCGGGCAGGTGGTCCACCTGTTCGTGGAACGCCGCCCGAAGGCGGCTGCTCAGGGGCAGGGCGCCGGGCCGGTAACCGTCGCCCCGCAGCGTGGCGGGCAGTTCGATCAGCGCGAGCGGGTTGCCCTGCGCCTCGGCCAGCACGCGGTACCGGAGTTCCGGCGCCGGCCGTACGGAGTCGAGCACGGCGGCCGAGGCCGCGGCGCTCAGGCCGCGCAACCTGAGCTCCGGCAGGCCGGGCAGGTGGTCCTCGCGGGTGGCCATGATCAGCGCGACGCCTTCGCTGTCCAGCCGCCGGGCGGCGAAGACCAGCGCCTCGCGCGAGGAACGGTCCAGCCAGTGCGCGTCGTCGATGAGGCACAGCACCGGGCCGTCCTCGGCCACCTCCGCCAGGAGGGAGAGCACGGCGAGTCCGACGAGCAGCCGGTCCGCCCCCTCCGCCGGGGCCAGCCCGAACGCCCCTTCCAGCGCGCGGCGCTGCGGACCGGGCAGCGCGTCCATCCGGTCCAGCACCGGACGCAGCAGGAGGTGGAGCCCGGCGAACGCCAGGTCGCTCTCGGACCTGATCCCGATCCGCCGGATGACCTGGACGCCCTCCGCGCTCTTCGCCGCGTGATCGAGCAGCGCCGTCTTGCCGATGCCCGGCTCCCCGCTCACCACCAGGGCGCCGCTGCCGCCGGAACGGACCTTGGCAAGGAGTTCGTCGATGACCGATATCTCCGCTTCCCGTCCGTGCAGCATGCACGAACGGTACCTATCGGGCGCCGATCATCGCCAACCGGATTGCCTAAGCATGACGGATTCCCCCTCCTGCGGATCCGCGTACCTTCGTGACCAGCAAGAACACGACACGGAGGAACTTCCTGTGAACAGCATGGACCAGCTTGTCGCTTCCTACCTCGCCACCTGGAACGAGACCGACCCGGTCGCCCGCCGGGCGGCGATCGAGGAGATCTGGGCCGAGGGCGGTGTGTACACCGATCCGATGGCGGTCGCCGAGGGCCGGGACGCGATCGACGCCACGATCGCGGCGGTGCAGGGCCAGTTCCCCGGCTTCGTCTTCACTCTGGCGGGGCCGGTGGACGCCCACCACGACATCGCCCGTTTCACCTGGGGACTCGGCCCGGCCGGCGGTGAGGCGCTCGTGGTCGGCTTCGACGTCGCGGTGCTCGCCGAGGACGGCCGCATCGGCAGGGTCCACGGCTTCCTGGACAAGGTCCCGGCCGGGGTCTGAGCCCTCTGCGCGGCCCGCGGGACCTCCCCGCGGGCCGCGTCCGCCCTCATGGGCCGGACTGGCCTGCCAGCAGGGCGGCGAAACCGTCCAGATGGCGGGCGAGGCCGTACTCGAACAGTCCGTCCAGGTCCGACACCGTCTCCTCGGGAACCGTGGCCAGCAGCGGGAACCGCTCGCCGTCGAGGAGTTCGCCGGCGTGCCTGCGCCGGGCCAGCCACCACCGGTCGAGCGTCACGCCGGTCTCCTGCTCCGCCTCGGCCTCGTCCGCCATGGACAGGGCGACGGTGGCGACCAGCGCGTGCAGCGTCAGCGCCTCCCTGAGCCGGGTCGTCATGGGCAGTCCGAGCCCGTCGAGCGCGCGCAGGGTCCACTCGGTGTGCGCCACCATGTTGGGCGCGAGCAACGGGCGGGTGAAGGAGATGGCCCTGGGCAGCCACAGGTGCCTCCGGCACAGCTCCCACTGCTCGCGGGAGATCAGTTCGAGCTTGGCCCGCCACCCCTCCGGCCCCGGGACGGGCAGGTCGGGTTCGCCGAAGGCTTCGTCGACCATCTGCGTCACGAGCTCGTCCTTGTTCGCCACGTGCCGGTACAGCGACATCGGCCCGACGCCGAGCTCGGCCGCGAGCCGCCGCATGGACACGGCGTCGAGCCCCTCGACATCCGCGATCGCGATGGCGGTGCGGAGAACCCGCCCGCGGCTCAGCGCCCGCCTGGGGACGTCCGCCCGGCGGGCCCGCGGCGCGGGGGCCGGGCCGACCGGCGGCTTCCCGGCCTGGTGCGCGCTGACCACCGTGCCGGAACCGACCCTCGACTCGACCAGCCCGTCGTCGCGGAGAGTGGCCACCGCCCTGGTCGCGGTCGCGACCGCGACGCCCCACCGCTGGGCGATCTGCCGGATGGACGGCACCCGGTCGCCGGGCCGCAGCTCGCCGGACAGGATCCGGGCACGGATCTCCGCGACGATCCGCTGATACGGCGGATCCGGCCGCCGATCTGACGACGACATGGGAGCCCCCGATCCGCCGGTGAGGTCGTTGCCCACGGCAGTGTACTAGTTCAGTGCGCCGTATCCCGTGAATGAACGGCGCTTGGATACCATGTGCGCATGGCAGAAGATACACCGTACGCATCCGTACGGCAGGCAGCCGACGCGGAGCGGCAGGCGGTGGCGGACGTCCTCACCGAGGCGTTCATGGACGATCCCGTCATCTGCTGGCTCTTCCCCGACCCGGGCGAACGAGGCCGTCTCCAGCGGCACTTCTACCGTCCCCTGCTCAGCCATCCCGCCGGCGAGGCGTACCTGGCCGGCCGGCGGGAGGGCGCGTCGGTGTGGCTGACGCCGGCCGCCGGGCAGGCGCCCTACGGGGAGCGTCCGGACGGGGCCGGGGAGGGCGTGGACCCGGTCTTCGGTGAGAGCGGCGCGCGGCTGCGGGCGCTGGGGCGGGTGCTGGCGGAGCGGCACCCCGTTCACGAGACCCACCTATACCTCCCGTGCATGGGGGTGCTCCGCGGCGGGAGGGGCGCCGGGCTCGGCTCGGCGATGTTGCGGCACCGGCTGGCGCGCGCGGACGCGGACGGCCTCCCCGCGTATCTGGAGGCGAGTTCGCTCCGCAGCCGCGCCCTCTACCTGCGGCACGGATTCGATGACCTCGGCGCACCGGTCAGCGCGGCGGACAGCCCGCTCCTGTGGCCGATGTGGCGCCCCCGGCAGGCGTAGGGGGTGACGCGGGTGCCGGCGATCCCCGGAGCGGACGGGCGACAGTTCGACGCGCTCCGGACCCGCGCCGAATAATCATCCGCGTGACGGACGAACGCGGCGGCGACGCCGAGGCGGTCGACAGCGTGCTGGTCGCGCTGGCCGACCCGACACGACGACGGCTGCTCGATCTGCTCGCCGCCCACGGTGAGGCCACCGCGACCACCCTCGCCGAGCGCCTCCCCGTGTCGCGGCAGGCGGTGGTCAAGCACCTGGCCGTCCTCGACGCCGCCGGACTGGTCTCCGGCAACCGGATCGGACGCGAGGTGCGATACGCGGTACGGCCGGCGGCGCTGGACGCGACGGCCCGGTGGATGGGCGCCCTCGCGGCCGACTGGGACCGGCGGCTGGCGCACGTCAAACGCGTCGCAGAAGGCGAACCCGGTTAGCCGTCGTGCCGGGTGGCGCCCCACGCCGGGCCGGCTTCGCCCGCTGTCGATGACGACGGCACGCCTGGCGTCCTCCGGCGTCAGAGGTCGAGCACCAGGTCCTCGCGCGGTCGGGCGCAGCAGATCAGGACCTCGCCGGACCCGGCGGGTTCGAGCGGGACCGGGGAATAGTCCACGTCTCCGGCGAGGAGCGGCGTGACGCACGTGTGGCAGACGCCGGTGCGGCAGGACCAGCGGGTCGGCACGTCGCAGGCGTCGGCGAGGTCCAGCACGGAGCCGTGCCGGGGCGACCAGCGGACCGACAGGCCGCTGCGGGCGAAGGTGATCAGCGGTCCGGTGCCCGGCTCACCGGCGGGCGGGTGCGGCGGCACGGCGGGGCGGCCGGTGACCCCCGGATTGACCGGGCCGAGCGCGCCGAACAACTCGGTGTGGACGCGTTCGCCGGAGAGCCCGGCGCGCACGAGGGCCTCGCGCATGGCGGCCATGAAGGACGCGGGTCCGCACAGATAGGTCGTGGCGTCGGCGGGGAGGCCGAGTGCGGCCAGCGCCTCGGCGGTCGGCCGGCCGTGGTGGACCCCGTGGCCCGCGTCCCCGGTGTCTGCCGTGTAGAAGACGTGCTCGTGCGCGTGGGGGAGTGAGGTCAGGAGGGTGTGCGCCTCGCGGGCGAAGGGGTGTTCCTTTCCGCTGCGCGCGACGTGGATCCACCAGACGGGCCGTGCGGTGCGTTCGGCGGCGAGCCGGTGCAGCATGGCCATGACCGGGGTGACGCCGATGCCCGCCGACAGGAGGAGCACCGGGCCGGCGCCCGGAGTGAGCACGAAGTCCCCCCGGGGAGCGGCGGCCTCCAGCCGGGAGCCGGCCTTCAGGGTGGCGTGCAGGTAGCGGCTGACGAGTCCGGCTTCTTCGCGTTTCACGCTCAGGCGGTAGGCGGCGGCGCCGGGCGGCGAGGACAGGGAGTAGCTCCGCACCGGGGGAGGGTCGCCCGCTCCGGCGACCCGGAGGGTCAGGTACTGGCCCGGCAGGGCGGCGGGCAGCGCGCTCCCGTCGGCGGCTTCGAGGTGGACGGACAGCACCGAGGGGGTCTCCCGGACGACCCGGGTCACCCGCACCGGCCGGAAGCCGGGCCAGCCCTCCGGACTGGGCGCGGCCGTACGGCCGGCGGCGTCGGCCATCTCCCGGAAGGACTGCCGCCATCCCGGGCTCAGGGCGGGGATGGCGAGGGCTTTGCGCAGCTTGTCCGGGTCGTGGCCTGGGAGGTACAGCAGCGCGTCGATGTCGGCGACGCTGAGCGCCTCGGGGCCGGTCCTCGTTCTGACGATGTCGTCGCCCGCCGCCACCCTGCCCTCGGTGAGGACGCGGAGATAGAAGCCGGGACGACGGTGGGAGACGAGGAGGGCGGGGAGCTCGGGTTCGCCGAGGCGCAGTCCGACCCGGTAACAGGTGACGCGGGGCTGGGTGACCTCGAACTCGGCCTCGCCGATCCGGTAGCGGTCGCCGATGCACACCTCGTCGTCGGGCAGGCCGTCGACGGTGAAGTTCTCGCCGAACTGGCCGTACTCGAAGTCGGTCCGGCCGAAGTGCCGCTGCCAGTGGTCGTAGGACTGGATCTGGTAGACGAGCACGGCCCGCTGCTCGCCGCCGTGACCTCGAAGGTCGCCCTGGCCGTCGCCGTCGATGTTGAGCCGCCGGACCATCCGCGGGCCGGTGACCGCGTGCTTCCACACGCCGGTGTGCACCGTCTTCCCCTGCCAGGACACGTCCTTCGGCATCCCGACATTCACTGACAGCAACCTCGCCATGGTGATCCTCGCCCCCGGTGGCCGGTATCTGATCTCTGCTCGGAAGCGGCGGAGCGACGCCCGGACCCGGGATTCTCCGCCGTCGAGCCCGGTGTCACGCCGGTGAGGAACGGACCGGTCATCGCGGGACGGAAGCGGTGCCGGCCGGGTACGCGCCGAAGACGTGGCGTCGTCTTCCTCAGCCCGGTTCAACCCTAGCGACTGGCCGGTTGACCTGCCTTCCGGCGGATTGTGAAGGTAATGAAGGAATCGGCTAGTTTTTGCGAACTCCGGGGCTTGGGGATCCTGGCGGCGACAGAGGTGGCGCGTGGCCCGCCTCCGGGTCAGTCGGCCGGGGGCCGGTGCGTCCGCTGGTAGTGCCGTCGCGCCTTCATCCTGTTCCCGCACAACGCCATGGAGCACCAGCGGGCCCTGTTGGTCTTGCTCCGGTCGAGGAGGAACAGCCGGCACTCGTCGTTCTCGCACGGCCTCAGCCGGCCGGGCTTCGTCTTCGCCAGCGCATCCCAGGTCAGGATGGCCTTCACGCCCAGCACCCGCTCGGCCGGCACGTCCAGCGACCACTCCACGCCGCGCTCCGACACGGCCGGGTGGCAGGCGACGCCGTCGAGGAACGGCGCGAGGGCGTCCGCGGGCAGGTCGCCGCGGAGCACTCCCTGCAACGCGTCCCTGATCCGCCGTACGGCGTCGCGCTCCGGGGATGACCCGGCGCCGCCGCGTTGCCGCAGCCAGGCGCGAGCCTCGGCCGTGCCGGCCAGGTGGTCCTGGGCGGCGCCGTCGACGAGCGGGGTGCTGTTGAGCAGGTCGAGCAGCACGTCCTCGTCCGCCCGTGTCGTCGTCTCGAACATTACCTAACCCCTTTGGCGTGCTTGACAGGTTAGAACCCCTGCTGGTTCAGTCTAACCATCGAAAGCGAGCTAGGGGGTTAGTCATGGTGCCATTCGCCGACGATCTTCCCGACGCCCGGATCCACCTGCTCGAAGGCGGTCACTTCCTCCTGGAGAGCGCACTCGACGAAGTGGCCCGGCTGATCCGGGACTTCCTCGGCCAGGTCGCGCTCCACGGCTGAAGTCAGCCCACCGGGGAGGCAACCCGGAATAGAGCGCGGGCGGGGGTGGTTGAGTGATCCGTGGGGTCCTGTTGACAGAGCGAAAGGATGCGCGGCATACGGATTCACCGCGCCCGTCGCATCTGGCAATCTAGTGGAGAACAGCGACACCAGCCATGGCATGATCCGCATCGAGGTGCGGTCGAAGCACGGTGACAGCCATCTCGGTCACGGTTTCGACGATGGTCCGGAGGAGGCACGCGGGCTGCGACACTGCATCGACTCCGCGGCCCTGCGCTCCGTCGCGCTCGACGAGCTGGAGCGCCAGGGCTACGGGGTCTACCGCGAGCTGTCCGAGTCCCGCGCCGAGACCATCGAGAACATCGAGACCACCGAGCCCGGCGGCACCGACTTCGAGAACGCCGATGAAGGAGCGCGAAGATGACCGGAACGACGGAGAAGGCGATCCTCGCCGGAGGCTGCTTCTGGGGGATGCAGGACCTGATCCGCAAGATCCCCGGTGTGGTCTCCACCCGGGTCGGATACAGCGGCGGTGACGTGCCGAACGCGACCTATCGCAACCATGGCACGCACGCCGAGGCGATCGAGGTCGTCTTCGACCCGGAGCAGACCTCCTACCGGGACCTGCTGGAGTTCTTCTTCCAGGTCCACGACCCGACGACCAAGAACCGCCAGGGCAACGACATCGGCACCAGCTACCGGTCGGCGATCTTCTACCTCGACGAAGGGCAGCGCAAGGTCGCCGAGGACACGATCGCCGACGTGGACGCCTCGGGCCTGTGGCCCGGCAAGGTGGTCACCGAGGTGACGCCGGCCGGCCCCTTCTGGGAGGCCGAGCCCGAGCACCAGGACTACCTGGTGCACTACCCCAACGGCTACACCTGCCACTTCGTCCGCCCCGGATGGAAGCTTCCCCGCCGGGACGCCGCCACCGCCAGCTGACCGGCACCCGCCGCACGCGCACGATGACGTGCGCGTGCGGCGGGCTCCCCGCGTCTCATGCCGGGATTCCAGGCGGACCGCGTCTCATACCGGGATTCCAGCGGACCGCGTCTCACGCCGGGATGCCAGGCGCACGCCGCCGTCAGGCCGCGTCCTCCGCCGTGGGGCTCGCGTAGGAGCCGGACCGCAGTTCGTCCAGCAGGCCGGGCGCGGTGGCCTGCCAGCCGAACAGCCGCCGGGCCCGGGAGGGGTCCAGCGGTGCGGAGCGGGTCAGGACGGCCGCGACGGGGACCCTTCAACTCCTGAAAGTCGTCGGAGTCCAGCGCATGGCGCACCCGAACGACGCGGGGACACCGGCGGCCGGTGGCGTCGCCGGCTCAGGCGTGGGCGTAGACGCGGTGGACGAACTCGGCGAGCTTGCCGTCGGGTAGTTCCTTGGCGAGGTCGGCCTCGCTGATCATGCCGACCAGCCGGCGGCTCTCCAGCACCGGCAGGCGCTTGATCTGGTGCTCCTCCATCTGGTTCAGCGCCTCTTCGATGCTGCTGCCGGCCTCCGTCCACACCACGCCCTGGGCGAGTTCCCCGGCCGTGCAGCGATCGAGGTCCTTGCCCTCGGCGCAACACCTGATCACGATGTCCCGGTCGGTGATGATCCCCTTGAGCCGGTCGTCGTCCCCGCAGATCGGCAGCGACCCGACGCCGAGGTCGCGCATCATCCGTGCGGCCGCGGTGAGGCTCTCATGCTCGCCGACGCACTGCGCCCCTTCGTGCATCACGTCTCTGACCGTTTTACCGATCCCTTCGGTACTCATCCTCCGTCACCTCCGCGATCAGCTCGGCCCGGTCCCTGAGCGGTCCCGGCGCCGAGCGGATCTCTCCATTCATCACCTATCCACCCGTATGCCCCGAAACCTGGCCTCAGGCATACATGTGGTCAAGCGGTGGGATCGTCGCCGCGGGTGGGATCGGCTCGCCCGGAGGAATTTTGCGGTCGCAGGTACCTTCGTTGCCTTTTGCCGGGAACCCGCTGGCTACGATCCGTTTCGGAGGCGTTCAGGCGCCTGGTGGCCCTCCTGGTCTTCAAAACCAGTGGCGCCGAGCATCTCGGCGCGGCGGGTTCGATTCCCGTCCGCCTCCGCTGATCGGCGAGTCCGGGGGTGGTCGCGAGTGGATCGACGGAGTTCCGTGCCGCGGACCGATGTCATGCTGGCCGACCCCCGGCTGGCCGCCGCCCGGGAGACGCTCGGCCCCGCCATCGTCAAGGCCGCGGTGGCGAGCGCCCAGCAGCGCGTCCGTGAAGGCGTCGCCGAGCCCGGCGGCGCCGTGGACGCGGCGCTCGCCTTCCTGCCGGCGACCGCCGGCGGCCTGCGGCACGTCGTCAACGCCACCGGTGTGCTCGCGCACACCAATCTGGGCCGGGCTCCGCTCTCACCCGCCGCCGTCACCGCGGTCACGGCTGCCGCGGGCTACACCGACGTCGAGTTCGACCTCGCCGGCGGACAGCGCGCCCGCCGGGGCCGTACGGCTCTCGCCGCGCTCGCGCAGGCGGTCCCCGAGGCGCAGGCCGTGCACGTCGTCAACAACAACGCGGCCGCGCTCGTGCTCGCCGCCACGGTGCTCGCGCCGGGCAGGGAGATCGTCGTCAGCCGCGGCGAACTGGTGGAGATCGGGGACGGGTTCCGCCTGCCGGAGCTGCTGGAGTCGGCCGGCTCCCGGCTCCGCGAGGTCGGCACCACGAACCGGACCGCCCTGCGCGACTACCAGGACGCCTGTGGCCCGGAGACCGGCTTCATCCTCAAGGTGCACCCGTCCAACTACCGGATCGAAGGGTTCACCGCCGAGGTCTCCGTCGGGGAACTCGCCACGATCGGCCCGCCGGTGGTGGCCGACATCGGCTCGGGGCTGCTGCGCTCGGAACCGCTGCTCCCCGGCGAACCGGACGCGGCCGGCGCGCTGCGCCAGGGAGCTGCCCTGGTCACCGCCAGCGGCGACAAACTTCTCGGCGGCCCGCAGGCGGGACTCCTGCTCGGCAAAGAAGACCTCGTGGAACGGCTGCGCCGCCACCCGCTCGCCCGCGCGCTGCGGGTGGACAAGCTCACCCTGGCCGCGCTCGAAGCGACCCTGCGCGGCCCGCGACCGCCGATCCACCGGTCGCTCCATGCGAGTGTCGCCGAGCTCAGGGAACGCGCGGAACGTCTCGCGCGACGGCTGGACGGCCACGCGGAGGCGGTGCCGACCGTCGCCAGGGTCGGCGGCGGGGGCGCACCGGGCGTCGAACTGCCCAGCGCGGGCATCGCCGTGGACGAGCACCTGGCCCCGCTGCTGCGCTCCTACGATCCTCCGGTGATCGGCCGGATCACCGACGGGCGCCTGGTGCTCGACCTGCGCGCGGTGGAGCCCGGTCAGGACGAGGTCATCGCCGCGGCGGTGGAGCACGCGTGCGGGTGATCGCCACCGCCGGGCATGTGGACCACGGCAAGTCCACGCTGGTCCGGGCGCTGACCGGGATGGAACCCGACCGCTGGGCCGAGGAACGCCGCCGCGGCATGACCATCGACCTCGGGTTCGCCTGGACCACGCTCCCGTCGGGTGAGCGGATCGCGTTCGTGGACGTCCCCGGGCACGAGCGGTTTGTCACCAACATGCTGGCCGGGGTGGGGCCGTGCCCGGCGGTGATGTTCGTCGTCGCCGCCGACGAGGGCTGGCGGGCCCAGTCGGCCGAGCACCTGGCCGCACTCGACGCCCTGGGCGTACGGCACGGCCTCGCGGTGATCACCCGAGCGGACCTGGCGGATCCGGAGGACGCCCTGAGCCAGGTGCGCGGTCACCTGGAAGGGACCGGCCTGGCGGGCGCCGAGAGCGTCGTCGTCAGCGGCCGGACCCGGCAGGGGTTCCCCGAGCTGAAGGCCGCGCTGGCCCGGCTCGCCGCCGCGCTTCCCGACGCGGACCCGCGGGAGGACATCCGGCTGTGGATCGACCGGGTCTTCACCGTCACCGGCGCCGGGACCGTCGTCACCGGAACGCTGACCGGCGGCACCCTGCGTATCGGCGACGAACTGGACGCGGGCGGTCGCCGGGTCAGGATCCGCGGGCTGCAGACACTGGGCGAGAAGGCGGACCGGGTCGCCGCGACCGCCCGCGTCGCCGTCAACCTCCGGGGGGCCGACCGGGCCGACCTGTCCCGCGGCATGGCGTTGACGACGCCGGACGCCTGGATGCCGGCCCAGGTCATCGACGTACGGCTGAGTTCCGGCCTGAACCGCCGGGGAGAGGCGGTCCTGCACATCGGGTCCGCCGCCGTCCCCGCCGGGCTGCGTTTCCTGGGCGCGGACACCGCCAGGCTCACTCTCAGCCGCCCCCTGCCGCTCCGGACGGGTGACCGGGGACTGGTCCGCGACCCCGGCAGGCGGGAGATCGTCGCCGGGCTCCGGGTGCTGGACGTGCGGCCCGTCCCGCTGCGGCGCCGGGGTGCCGCGGCGGGACGGGCAGCCGCGCTCGACGAGATGGAGCTGCCCGACTTCGCGGCCCTGCTGCGCTGGCACGGCCTGCTGACGGGGCGCGAGCTGACGATGATGGGATGCCCGCCCGGCGGCTCGCCCGTGGCCGGGGACTGGTACGCCGACCCCGGGCACTGGTCCGAGCTTGGCCGCCGGCTCACCGGCCACCTCTCGCGACGGCCCCCGCTCGACCCCGGGATCACCGTGGACGCCGCCGCCCAGCTGCTCGGACTGCCCGATCGCCGGCTCGCCGAGGCGCTGGTCGAGGCGCCCCTGGTGGTCGAGGGCGGGCGGATCCTGCCCGCCGGCGGGGCGCTGCCTCCCGCGGTCGTCACGGCGGTCACGCGGCTGGCCGCCGACCTCGCCGAGCGTCCCTTCGACGCCCCCACCGCCGACCGGCTGGCCGAGCTCGGCCTCACGGGCAGGGCACTGGCGGCCGCGCTCCGCTCCGGCGCGGTGATCTCGGTCGGGAAGCACGTGGTCCTCCTGCCCGACGCGCTGGACAGGGCGGCGGACATCCTGGCCCGGCTGCCCGCGCCCTTCACCGCCTCCGACGCGCGGTCCGCCCTGGCCACCAGCCGCCGCGTCGCCATCCCGCTCCTGGAGTGCCTCGACGCCCACGGCATCACCCGGCGCACCGCCGACGACCGGCGGGTGTGCCGCCCGCGCCGCTGACGCCGACCGGCTGTCAGGCCGCCGCCCGGAAGGACCGAACCGGCGCTCACCGCGGCGAGAACGCGAAAAGCGGACCCGCCCTCCCCGGGGAGAGCGGGCCCAGATCCGGTACCGACCGGAATGTTCGGCGGCGTCACCGGCTCGCCGCCGGCCCACCGGCATGGGCGACGTCCTCCGCGGCGTCACCCATCAGCTTGTCGGCGAGATCCATCAGCGCCCGCCCGGCCGCGAGCTCGTCGCCGATCTCGGGCACCGGGCGGTCGGTCGGGTTGCGGCGCGCGTAGCCGGTGCTTTCGTGCCGCTTGTCACCGCCGGCGTACAGGACGGCGCGCGCGGACGTGCGGTCGTCGCCGTCGCCTTCCGCGATGAAGATGTGAACGGTCCATTCCTTGGCTTCCATGGCCTTCCCTCCCCCCAGGTTCCCCCTACCCACCCGAGCCATGATCCCGCGGCGGAGCACGGACCTCCGACGGCCGCACCGGCGGCGGACCCGGCCGCGTCGTCCTCAGTCGCCCCAGCCGCCCTCGGCGAGGAACATGTCCCAGGTCGTGTACGGCAGGGAAGGGTGCCGCTGGTGCAGGATCTCGCCGGGCAGCGTCATCGGCGGCGCCTTACGCGGGTCGGCGAGCCCCTGCGCCTCGATGGCCGCGGTCAGTGCGCGCGCGCCACCGTGCCGCGGATAGGCGGCGTGCACCCGCCCGGCGTACCCGGCCGGGACGTCGGCGGGACTTCCGGTCAGGTCGATGCCGATGCCCGTCTGGGCGATCACGATCTCCGGGGCGCGACGGCGGGAGAACACCGGGGACTGGTGGATGCCGAGGGAGGTGTGCAACGCGATGCCGTCCCAGACGGTGTCCACGCGGCGGTCGGACACCCCGTTCTCCTCCATGAACCTCGCCGCGAAGTCCGCTCCGTCCACCTCGAACCGCTGGTGGGTGGCCGCCCGCTCGGTGAGCCCCATGTCGTGCAGGACGCAGATGAGGAACATCACCTCGGCGTCGTAATCCTCGTCCGGCCGCCTTTCCGCCTGGGCCGCCGCGGCGCGCCCGAACAGGAAGCTGCGGAGGCTGTGGTTGCGCAGACAGGGCTGCTGTGACTCGGTCACCACCTCCCGGGCCCGGCGCGCCAGACGGGTGCCGGGAAAGGACAGGTCCTGCGTCGCCGCGGAGGCGCCGGTCATGCCGACCGCCGCGCCGGCCGCGCCGGTGAGCCCGGCGCCCAGCAGGACACGACGGGACAGGGGAGATGTCATGGAATTCTCCTTCGGACAGGAAGACGTCTCAGGTGCTCGTGTGCGGGGTGGTGGTGAACCTGGCCCGGTACGCGCCGGGCGTGATCCCGAGCAGCCGCAGGAAGCCGCGCCGCAGGGACTCGGCGGAGCCGAATCCGCACCGGCGGGCGACGCTGTCCATGCCGTGGTCGCCGGATTCGAGCAGCATCTGCGCCGCCTGGACCCGGACGCGTTCCACATAGGCGGCCGGTGTGACGCCGAGCTGGGCGACGAAGAGGCGCCTGATGTGCCGCTCGCTGACCCGGGCCCGCGCGGCCATGGCGGGTACGGAGTGGTCGGCGGCCGGATCCAGCGACACCGCGTCCACGACGATGCGCAGCGGGCCCCGGCCGGGTGGCGGCAGCCGGGACCACACGCTGAACTGCGACTGGCCGCCCGGGCGCTGGAGGAACGTCACCAGGAACCTGGCGACGTCGCGCGCGAGCCGCGCCCCGTGGTCCTCCTCCACCAGTGACAGGGCGAGATCGATGCCCGCGGTGATGCCGGCCGAGGTCGCCAGCGGCCCGTCCCGCACGAAGATCGCGTCCGGGACGACCCGGGTCGCCGGGTGACGTTCGGCGAGCAGGTCACACCATTGCCAGTGCGTCGTGGCCCGCCGGCCGTCCAGGAGCCCGGCCTCGCCCAGGACGAACGCCCCGACGCACACCGACACCACGCGGCGGGCCCGGGGGGCCATCCGCGCGACCGTCCCGGCCAGTGCCGAGCCCTCTCCCCGCCCGGGTGCGGGCCCGCCGGCGACGAGGAGCGTGTCCACCGGGGGACCGAGGTCCTCGACCGCGAGGTCCGGGATCATCCGCAGACCGTTGGTGGCGCGCACCGCCCGGCCGCCGGGCGACGCCGTCCGCGTCTCGTAACGGCCGCCCATCGCGTTCGCCGCGGTGAACGCGTCGAGCGGCCCCGCGGCGTCCGTCATCACCAGTCCGTCTTCGACCAGCACCACCACGTCGCGCCGGTCGGCTCCATTCTCCGACACGACAACGAGCCTCCGGTACGGCCCGCCGGACCGCAATGACGGGGAACCCACAGATCCGGACCTCCCCTGGCGCGTGCCTGCCCGGGTTACACCGGTCACCGGACCCAATGGGTTTCCGGCGCCGCGAAACGAGTCCGGGGTTGCAGACTTGGAGAACCGGGTCGGGCGTGACCTTCCGGGAGGGCCGCGTGCGGGGCACGCCTCCGCCCTGCGGAGGACGCCCACCGGGTGCCATGTCCGTTCACGCACGCCAACTGAGGGGAAACGCCGTGCAGGAGCCGCGCCCGATCAACGCGGAGAAGAGATCACCGACCGGCGGCCAGCACGCCGGAACGACGCCTCCCGGACCTGGTGGACGACTTCGGCGGTTGACCGCGGTCCTGGTGATCGGCGGCGGGCAGGCCGGGCTGGCGGCGGCGTACGCGCTGCGCCGGTCGGGGTTCAAGCCGGTGATCCTGGAGGCGGGGAAGGAGGCGGTCGGGTCCTGGCCGCGGTACTACGACAGCCTGGCGCTCTTCAGCCCGGCCCGCATCAACTCGCTGCCGGGGATGGCGTTCCCCGGCGACCCGAGCCATTTCCCCGTCCGAGACGAAGTCGTCGACTATCTGAGGAAATACGCCGGCCGGCTGGACTGCGAGATCCTCACCGGCAGGAGAGTGGGCTCGGTGCTGGCCACGGAGGACGGATACCAGGTCGAAACCGAGGACGGGCGGAGTTATTCAGCCCCTTTCGTGGTCGCGGCGAGCGGCTGTTTCGACAAGCCGTACAAGCCTGATATCCCCGGGCTGGGGGAATACACCGGCACGGTTCTGCACGCCGCCGACTATCGCAATCCCGCGCCTTTCGCCGGGCAACGGGTCGTCGTGGTGGGCGCGGCCAACTCGGCGGTGCAGATCGCCATCGAACTCGCCCGGGATTCGCAGGTCACTTTGGCCACCCGTAAGCCGCTGAATTTCTTCAACAAAAAGCCGAACACAGGTGACTCTTTCATCTGGTCCGTGTTCGGCGGGCTCGGGCGGCTGCCGACCAGCCGTGTGTTTCCGGTGCACAGCACCTCCAACGGGGTGGGTGGGGTGGTCGAGGTAGGCGGTTACCGGGCTGCGATCGAAAGTGGGCGCCCGGACCGCCGGCCGATGTTCGTCGGTGCGGAAGGCACCCGGCTGCACTGGGCGGACGGCCAGGCGGAGCACGTCGACACCGTCATCCTGGCCACCGGATACCGGTGGGCGATGGACTACCTCCGGCCGCTCGGCGCCCTTGACCGGGCCGGCGTGCCGAAACAGCGGTGCGGGATGTCCACCACGCACCCGGGACTCGCGTTCATCGGTTTACAGGGGCAGTATTCCCTGCTGTCCGGATCATTGGCCGGCACCGCCGCGGACGCCTATCACATCGCGCGTCAGTTACGACGGCAGGCAATCGGGATCATCAAGGACGCGAAGTCGGGAAAACCGTGAGCTGAGTCGCCTTTCCCGGGTGCCACGACATGGCCTTTCAACTGGTGATGGAGGTGGGCCCCTCGACGCCGGGCGCGTCGCCTGACCGGTCGCTCGAACCAGGGGCGATGCTCAGGTCGGCGACGCGTCCAGGACGCGTTCCAGGGTGCGCCGGCCCAGCCGGCTCATGGCCGGGTTGGTCTCGCGGTAGTACCAGACGAGCCCCATCGCCTGCTCGAAGGCCCACGCTCTGCCGCGTGCCCATTCCAGGTCGTCGCACCCGAGGTCCCTGCGGAGCGCCTGCCGCGGCCCGGCCTCGAACAGATGCCAGGCGCCGACGAGATCCAGCGCGGGATCGGCCGGTCCGAAGCCGCCGACGTCGAGGATCCCGGCCAGCCGCCCGGCGGACACGAGCACGTTGCCGGGGATGAGATCGCCGTGGGTCATCATGTCGGCCGCTTCACGGGGCAGGCTCCGCATGTCCTCCCATGTCCGGCGAAGTCGGCGAACGTCCAGAAGGTGTGCGCTGTGCCGGAAACAGGTCTCCATCCACGCGTCGTGGGATCGAAGGTCGCCTCCCCGGCCCTGCCCGGCGAACGTACGGCCACGCGTGTCCACGGCGCGCAGATCGTGGATGAGATCGGCGATGTCGTGGGCGAACGCGACCGATTCGCCGGGATCCTCGCCGGTGGACACCGCGCCGGGCAGCCAGGTCTGCACCGACCACGGAAGGGGGTATCCCGCCCCCGGCTCGCCGAGCGCGACCGGCTCCGGCGTGCGGAACCGGGTGCGGCCCGCCAGCTCGCGGGCCGCCTCCGCCTCGGACGCCAGCCGGCGCCGCACCGAGCCGGCGTCCCCGGGCTGGAGCGGGAACCGCGCCGTGAGGCGGTCGCCGATCCGGAAGACGGCGTTGACCGTCCCGTGGGCGGCGACGCGGCTCACGGGCATGCCCCGCCACTCGGGGTACTGCTCGGCCACCAGCGTGCGCACCGTCTCGGGTGACACCGTCAGTTCGCCGGGGTGCATCTTCATGCCGGGATCGTTCCGCGCCACCGCGTTCCGCCGCAACGCGTTTCCGGCCGCGTGCGGCAGGCCGGGGGTCATGGGGCGATCAGTCCCGAAAGGTATGGTCGCAGATCGGAACCGACTTCGCGTCCGGCGTCCCCCGGGCGCTGACGATCACCCTCCCATCCATCAGGGCGACCGTGCAGATCGCCCGCTCTGGACCAAAGATCGCCGCCGGGCTCCGGGGCGTCCAGGAGCAGTGGCGGCAGGTCACCGGCGCGGGGTGACGATCAACGACGACGACCCCGGGAAGATGCGGCGGACCCGCGGGCCGCCCGGCGACGTGTCCGGGGGACCGGCGGGCGCGGTACGGTCGGCCGGTGCGCGTTCGACCCGGGAAGTGCCGGCCGCCGGAGCCGTACGCGGGTGCACCGGGGACGCGGCCGGGGCGCACAGCGGGGCCGGCGGGGAAGGCGGGGCGGCGATGACCGGACCGGGCGACGAGACGGTGTTGCCGGATGTGCTGCTGGGGGCGGCCGAGGACGCGCCGGAACAGGTCATCGTGCACGTGCGCGGTGACGGCGGCGAACGAACCGTCACCTACCGCGAGTTACGCGACGCGTCGCTGCGGGTCGCCGGGGGCCTGCTCGACGCGGGCCTCCCGGCCGGGAGCGCCGTGCTGCTGCCCGCGGGCCGCCCCGACGACTTCCAGCCGCTGTTCTGGGGCATCCTCGCCGCCGGGCTGGTACCGGTTCCCCTCGCTCCCGACGCGCGGCGGGTGCTTCCCGTGTGGGAGTTCCTCGACCGGCCGCCCGTCGCCGTCGCCCCGGCCACCGCGCCGCTGCTCGCCGCGCTGGGGGACGGGGTACGCGCCCTGCCGCTGGACGTGCTGCGCGAAGGGCGCCCGCCGGAGGTCCTCCCCGCGCGGGCACCGGACGACGTGGCGTTCCTGCAGTTCTCCTCGGGCAGCACGGGGGCGCCCAAGGGCGTTGAACTGACCCACGCCGCGGTGCTGGCCAATCTGGCGCAGATCCGCGTCGCGGCGGCGATCACGCCGGACGACGTGGCCGCGAGCTGGATGCCCTACTTCCACGACATGGGACTGATCGGCACCCACCTCGTCCCGCTCTCCGCCCGGCTCAAGCAGGTGAAGCTGGAACCGCTGTCCTTCGCGAAGCGGCCCGCGCTGTGGCTGGAGGCGGCGGCGCGGCACCGGGCGACGATGCTCTCCGCGGCGAACTTCGCCCTGGCGCTGACCGAGCGGCGGGTCGGGCAGGACACGCTCGCCCGGCTGGATCTGACCAGCGTCAGGATGATCGTGGTGGGCGCGGAGCCGATCTCCCCGGCGGTGTGGCGCGCGTTCGTCCGCCGGATGCGGCCCACCGGGCTCGCCGCCGGGGCGCCGCAGCCGGTCTACGGCCTCGCGGAGGCGACGCTCGCGGTGACCTTCCCGCCGCCGGGCGAGGTGGCGGAGCCGCTCGTCCTGGACAGGGCCGCGCTCGGCCGCGGGCGGGTGGTGTTCACCGATCCGGGCCCGCACGCCGTGGAGCTGATGGACGTGGGCCGCCCCGTTCCCGGGTGTGACGTACGGATCGTGGACGACGAGGGCACGCCGCTGGGCGACCGCCGGGTCGGGCACATCGAGGTCGGCGGCCCGCAACTGGCCCGCGGCTACCACCGTGCCCCGGAGGCGACGGGTGCCGCCTTCGCCGGCGGCCGGCTGCGTACGGGTGACCTGGGGTTCCTGCACGGGGGACGGCTGTGCGTGACCGGCAGGTCCAAGGATGTCGTCTTCGTCAACGGCGCCACCCACCACGCCGCCGACCTCGAAGAGGTGGCGGCGGGCACCCCGGGTCTGCCATCCGGTCCGGTCGTGGTCGTCGGCTCCGCCGACCCGGTGTCCGGCGGGGAGCGGGTCGTGGTCTTCGTCGCGGCCGGACAGCCGGACCCGGGCGTGCTGCGCGAGGTCGCGGTCCGGGTATGCGCGGCGCTGGGACACGACGACGTACGCGTGCTGGCACTGCCCGCCCGCGCGTTCCCGCGCACCACGAGCGGGAAACTGCGCCGGGCGGTCATGCGAGAGCGTTTCGAGACAGGGGTCTACGCGGAGTCCGAGGTCCACCGGGCAACGGGTGCCGCCCCGGCGGCGGATACGGTCCCGGCCCGGAGCACGGCGGCGGATGCGCCCGGTGGGGTGCCGGTCGGGGAGTCGGCGGCGGATGCGCCCGGTGGGGTGCCGGTCGGGGAGTCGGCGGCGCCTGGTCGGGTGCCGGTCCGGGACGTGGTGGCGGCGGACTCGCCTGGTGCGGGGCCGGTTCTGAGCGTCGGGGCGGATGGTGGGGCCGGGGGGCTGCCGGTACCTCGGTCGCGCCGGGATGTCGAGTCCGCGGTGCTCGGCATCTGGGCCCGGGTGCTGGGCCTGCCCGCAGCGGGGCTCGGGTTGCACGACCGGTTCTTCGCCCTCGGGGGTTCGTCGCTCAAGGGCATGCAGGTGCTCGGCGCCGTGGAGGACATGTTCGGCGTCTCCCTGCGGCCGTCCGACGTACGCGACCACGACACCGTGGCCGCGCTCGCCGGTCACGTCCTGGCGATCGGCGCCGTCGACGTCGTCACCGGCACGGACGTCGTCACCGGCACGGACGCCGTCACCGGCACGGACGCCGTCACCGGCACGGACGCCGTCAGCGGCATGGACGCCGTCGGCGCTTCCGTGCGGGGCGGCGGGGCGCGGTGGCCGGGAGGCGGTCGGGGTGCCCCGGTGGTCGCCGTGACCGCGATGGCGTGCCGTTTTCCCGGTGCCGACACGCCCGAGGCGTTCTGGAGCCTGCTCGCGGAGGGCCGCGACGCCGTCACCGGCGTACCCGCCGGACGATGGGCGGACCCGGCAGACCCGGTGGGCGCGCCGCACTCGGCGGGCGGGGCGGGTGCGGTGCGCTCGGTGGGCGGGGCGGACCCGGCGGGTGCGGTGGGCGCGGTGGTCTCGGTGGGCGGGGCGGAGCCGGTGGGTGCGGACTCCCGGTGGGGGGCGTTCCTCGACGATCCGGCCGCCTTCGACGCCGGGTACTTCGGCATCGGTGAGGAGGAGGCCCGGGCGATCGATCCGCAGGCGCGGCTCTTCCTCGAACTCGCCCACGAGGCGCTGGAACGGACCGGATACGCGGGGCCGAGGAGGCTGGGCCGCCGGGTGGGCGTGTTCGCCGCGGCGGGGGAGAGCGGGTACCGGCGGCTGCTCGAACAGGCGCACGGCGAGACCGGGCTGCCCCCGTCGGCGCTGACCGGGAACCTGCCCAACCTCCTCGCCGCGCGGGTCTCGCACTGCCTGGACCTGACCGGTCCCGCGCTCGCCGTCGACACCGCCTGCTCCTCCGCTCTCGTCGCCCTGCACCTGGCACGCCGCAGCCTGCAACAGGGCGAGTGCGACATCGCCGTCGTCGGCGGCGTCCAGCTCAACCTCACCCCCGACGGATACGCGCTGCTGGAGAGGACCCAGGCGCTGTCCCCGACCGGGCGCTGCCACGCGTTCGGCGCCGCGGCCGACGGCTTCGTCCCGGGGGAGGGCGGCGCGGCCCTCGTGCTGACCCGCCTCGACGACGCGGAACGGGCCGGGGACCCGATCCTGGCTTTGCTGCGCGGCACCGCCGTGAACAACGACGGCCGCTCGCTGAGCCTGATGGCCCCCCAGCCCCTGACCCAGCGTGAGGTCATCACCGAGGCGTACCGCGAGGCGGGCATCGACCCCGGCACCGTGTCCTACGTGGAGGCCCACGGCACCGGGACGCCGATCGGCGACCCCATCGAGGCGGGTTCCCTCGCGCATGCCTTCCCGCCGCGGGCCGACGGACGCCTCCGGCTGCTCGGCTCGGTGAAGACCAACATCGGGCATCTTCTCAACGCCGCCGGCATGCCCGGCCTGGTGAAGGTGCTGCTGGCGCTGGGACACCGGCAACTGCCCCCGTCCCTGCACCACTCACCGCCCGCGCCGGGCCTGGACCTGCGCGGATCGGGTTTCGCGCTGGTGAGCGAGTTGCGCGCGTGGGACGCCCCCGGCCCTCTGGTCGCCGGGGTCAACGCGTTCGGCTTCGGCGGTACCAACGCGCACGCCATCCTGGAGGAGCCGCCCGCCCGGCGACCGCGCACTCCGGCCGCCTCCGCCCGCCCGCGGCTGCTCACGCTGTCGGCGCGCGACGCCGAGGGCCTGCGCGCCGCCGCCGCCGATCTCGCCCGGCATCTGCGTGCGCACCCGGACCTCGACGAGGGGGACGTGTGCGCCGCCGTCGCCGCGGCGCGCGACGAGGGACCCCACCGCCTCGCCGTGGTGGCCGACGGCGACCTCGCCACCCGCCTTGAGGAACGAGCCGCCCTTGGGGCAGGGGCCGCGAGCCCGGAGGGTCCGGCGGGCCGGGTGACGGGCTCCCGGCCGCGGCTGGTCTTCCTGCTGCCGGGGCAGGGGTCGCAGCGTCCCGGGCGGGTCCGTGCGCTGTACGCGGACGCGCCGGTGTTCCGGGACGTGATCGACGAGGCGTCCGATGTCGCCGGTGAGATCGGCGGGCGCAGCCTGTCGGCCTGGTGCCTGGATCCCGGCGTCTCCCCGGCCGCGCTCGCCCGTACCGAGGTCGCGCAGCCGCTGGTCGTCGCGTACGGCGTCGCGCTGGCCCGTCAGCTGCGGGCGTGGGGGGTCATCCCGGACGCCGTGGCGGGGCACAGCGTCGGCGAGATCGCCGCGGCCTGCGTCGCCGGGCGGCTCACGCTCGCCGACGCCGTACGGTTCGCCGCCGAGCGCGGGCGGCTGATGCGGGACCTGTGCGTCCCGGGGGCCATGGCCGCCGTGCGCGGCGCGGAGGAGGCCGTCGCCGCGCTGGTGGCCGGCTCGCGGGGCGCGCTGAGCGTGGCCGCGGTCAACGCCCCCGGCCAGGTGGTCCTCGCCGGGACGTCGCAGGCCGTCGACTGTGCCGTACGCGAGCTGACCGCCGGGGGCGTCGCCGTACACCGGCTGGACGTGTCCCGCGCGTTCCACTCCGCGCTGATGGACCCCGCGCTCGGGCCGCTGACCGAGGCGGCCGCCTCCCTGACCCTCCACCCGGGCCGCACACCGCTGCTGAGCACGGTGACGGCCGAGTGGCAGCCGGCCTTCGCCCCGGAGTACCTGCGGGAGCACGCCAGGCGGCCGGTCCGCTTCGGCGCGGCCGTGGCGCGGCTGCTCGACGACGGCTACGACACCTTCGTGGAACTCGGCCCCGTCCCCACCCTGGGCGGGGCCGTCCGCGCGGTCGCGGCGGCGCACGAGCGAGGGGCCGGAGCCGTCGTGCTGCCGGCCGTGGCCGACGGCGGCGCGCGGGGCCTGCTGGGGACGGCGGGCCGGCTCTGGGAGCGCGGCGTGCGCCTGGACCGTACCGCGCTGGACGCCGGACGCGCCCGCGTCGCCGTCCCCACCTACCCCTTCCAGCGCCGGCGGTACTGGCCGGCGTCCGCGCCGGGGCGGCTGCTGCACCGGTTCGTCTGGGACGACGCGCCGCTGACCGCCGGTCCCGGGCCGCGCACGGTGCTTCTGGCCGGTCCGGACCGGCCGCTCTCCCGCGCGCTGGCGGACCGGCTCACCGGGCGCGGCGTCGCCGTGCAGCGCGCGGGGGACCCGCTTCCGGAGGGGGCACCGCGTCCGGAGGTCGCCGTGCTGCTCGCCGGACCCGCGAAGGAACCGGACTCGGTCACCGCGCTGGACGCCGCCCAGCTCGCCATGGTGCGGGACCTTCATGCCCTTCTGCCCACGCTCGCCCGGGACCGGCCCCGGGTTCTCGTCGTCACCGAGGACGTGCACGCCACCGGCGTGGCCGCGGAGCGCCCGCGCCCGGAACAGGCGGTGCTCACCGGTCTGGCGCTCGCGCTGCCCGAGGAACTGCCCGGCGTCGTGGCCCACAGCGTCGACCTGTCCTCCCTGGACGGCCTCGACGCGCGCCTCGACGCGCTCGACCGGGAACTCGCCGCCCGGGGAGGGACGCCCGCCGGGCACGCGGGCGCCGTCGCCTGGCGTGCGGGCCGCCGCCTCGGCCGTACCACCGAGGCCGTCACCGCGGCGGCGGCCGAGTTGCCCGCCGACGGCGTGTACCTGATCACCGGGGGCGCCGGAGGGGCAGGCCGCGCCCTCGCGCGCGACCTGGCCGACCGCGGCCGGCCGACGCTCGTGCTGACCGGCCGCTCGCCGCGACCACCCGCCGGGCTGCTGGCCGACCTGCGGGCGCGCGGCGCCGTCGCGGAGTACCGCGTCGCCGACGTGTCACGCGAGGCCGACGTGGACGCCGTTCTGGCGGATCTGCCAGGACTGGACGGGGTCTTCCACGCGGCCGGGGTGGTACGACCGGGGACGTTGCGGGCCAAGTCCCCCGAGGAGGTGGCCGAAGGGCTGGCCGCCAAGACGCGGGGCGGCTACCTTCTGGCACGCGGGCTCCGGCGGCACGGTCTGCGTCCCGTCGCCTGCGTGGCCTTCTCCTCGGTGTCCTCCGTGCTGCCCGGCCTGGCCGGAGCACTCGGCGACTACGCGGCGGCCAACGCCTACCTCGACGCCCTGGCCGCCGCCGAGCGCGCGGTCGGCCGGCCGTGGCAGGCGCTGAACTTCGCCGCGTTCGCGGGAACCGGCATGGCCTCGGGCGTACCGGGCGGCCTCGCCGTCCGCGGGCCCGCACCCCTGGCTCCCGCCGACGCCCTGGAGGCGCTGCGTGCCGCCTGCGGTGTCGAGGCCGCCCAACTCCTGGTCGCCGACCTGGAACCGCGGTCACGCCCGCGCACCGGCCCCGCGCCCGGTTCCACGGCTGGTGCGGAGGGGGCGGTCCCCGAGGTGGGTGGTGTGCCGGTTCCCGTGGTCGGTCCGGAGGGGGCGGCTCAGAGGGTGGGCGGCGTCCCGGTTCCCGTCGCCGGTTCGGGAGGAGGGCCTGGGGACGCGGGTGGTGTGCCGGTTCTGCTGCGGCGGCTCGTGGCGGGGGCGTTGCGGCGCGATCCCGGTGACGTCCGCGATGACGAGCCGTTCCTCGGGCTCGGTCTCGACTCGCTCACCGCTGTCGACCTCGTCAAGCGGCTGGAGCAGGATTTGGGCCGCTCGCTGCCGATCACCCTGTTCTTCGAGCACCGGACCCTGCGCGAACTGGCCGCACACCTCCAGACCGGCGAGCCGTACCAGGACGACGCCTCCCAGGACGACGCCTCCCAGGACGACGCCTCCCAGGACGGCCAGGAGACGGCGGCAGGCGACATCCCCTTCCCCCTGACACCGGTGCAGCTCGCCTTCCACACCCAGGCCCGCCTGTATCCGGACATCACCGCCTACGGATACGTGCGCCAGACCGTCAGCGGCCCGCTCGACGCCGAGTTGCTGGGACGGGCGCTGGGGTGTCTCGCCGACCGCCATCCCATGCTCCGGCTCCGCGTCCGGCCCGGCGACGACGCACCCACGCAGGTCGCCGCCCCCTCCGGCCACGGCCGGGTGCCCGGCTGGTACGACCTCCGCGCGCTCTCCGGCGTACCCGGGGACGAGGAACTGGAGGCGCTCGAAGCGGCCCTGTGCAACCGGCCCTTCGACCTCGCCGCCGAGGCGCCGGTGCGCGCGCTGCTCGCCCGTACGGCCACCGGCACCGCCCATCTCCTCCTCGTGGTCCATCACGCCGCCGCCGACGGGTTCAGCCTCAACCTCCTCGGCGAGGAGCTCTGGACGATCTACACCGCGCTCGCCCGGGGCCTAACCGCCGTCCTGCCCCCGCTCGGCACGACGTTCTCCGCCTACGCCGCGCACGTCCGCGCGGAACGGTCGAGTGCCGCCTTCGCGCAGGATCTGGCGTACTGGCGCGAGACGCTCGCCCCGGGCGGTGAGCCGCTCGCCCTCCCCTACGACGGTGACCCGCGCGGACTTCCCCGGCCTCCGCTGCTCGCCCATCAGGTCGCCGTCGGCCCGGAGCCGTCGGCCGCGTTGCGCGACCTCGCCGCCGCGCACGAGGTCTCCCTGTTCCATCTGCTGCTCGCCGCGTACATGCGCTGCCTGTCTCGGTGGAGCGGCGGCCGGCGGGACGTGACCGTGAACGTGGCCCGGTCCCGCCGCGACACCCGGCTGCCCGGGATCGAACGGATCGTCGGCCCGCTGGCCGACACCCTGCCGGTACGGGGCCGGGTCGATCCGGACGAACCCGTGCACGTACTGGCGGCACGGCTGCGCGATTCCTGGGCCGCGGGGGAGCGGCACGCCCGCCTCACCAGCCTGGACCTGGCCCGGCTGCTGCCCCCGGACGGCACCGGACCCCGTACGGTCAGTCCCGCGTCGTTCAGCTTCGCGCGCTTCCCGGCCGCCCTCGACCCCGGCTGCCCGGTGCGGGTCCGGCCGGCCGCGGCGGGCACGGCGTCCGCCGCCACGCGGCTGAGCCTGCTGTGCTGGGAGTCGTCCGGCGAACTGCGCTTCTCGTGGAACTTCCCCTCGCGGCTGTTCGATCGCACGACCGTCGAAAGGCTGGCCCGGGAGCACCTGGCCGAAC
Organism: Microtetraspora sp. NBRC 13810; assembly: GCF_030268685.1. Taxonomy (GTDB): domain Bacteria; phylum Actinomycetota; class Actinomycetes; order Streptosporangiales; family Streptosporangiaceae; genus BSRQ01. The sequence continues at coordinate 49,630 of NZ_BSRQ01000022.1, read as the reverse complement.
TCGCCGAGGCCCTCCCCACGAAGCCGCCTGCCAAGCCTCAGCCCGCGACACGTGCCACGCCGCCTGCCGAGCCTCGGCCTGTGACGCCGCTCGCGCCGTCTGCCGAGTGGCGAGCTGCGACGCCGGTCGAGCCGTCTGCGGGGCGGCGGGTCGAGCCGTCTGCCGGGCCGCGGGCGGTGGACCTGCGATCCGGTGTCGTCGCGCGTCTGTGCGCGCGGTTCCGCGTGGCTCCCGGCGAGGTCGCCGTCGACACCGGCGAGACCACCATGACGTACGCCGAGCTCGACCGCGCCTCCGCGGCCCTCGCCGCCCGGCTGCGCGCCGCGGGCGTCGTCCCGGGCGACCTGGTCGGGTTGCTCACCGAGCCCGGTGCCGACACCGTGGCGGGCGTCGTCGGCATTCTCCGGGCGGGCGCCGGATGGGTACCGCTGGACGCCACGCATCCGTCCGCGCGGCTGGCCGGTCAGCTGGCACGATCCGGGGCACGGGCCCTCGTCTGCCACGGGGCGACCCGTACTCCGGCGGCGGCGCTCGCCGAGGCGCGGTCCGTCGCGCTCGTCGCCGCCGACGACCCGGCTCCCGTACCGTACGGCGACGGCGGCACCGAGCCACCGGCCGTCAACCCCGGCGCGTTCGCGTACGTGATCTTCACCTCGGGGTCCACCGGCCGCCCCAAGGCGGTGCCGATCACGCACAGGTCGTTGGAGAACTACCTGGACTGGGCCGTTGCCACGTTCGGTTACCACAGCGGCGACCGGCTCGCGCAGACCGCCTCCGTGTGCTTCGACGCCTCGGTGCGCCAGCTCCTCGCGCCGCTGCTCGTCGGCGCCACCGTGGTCACCGTGCCCTGGCGCCTGGCCCGCGACCCCGAGGCGTTGCTGGACCGGGTCGAGCGGGCCCGGGTCTCCGTGTGGAGTTCGGTACCCACCCTGTGGTCGCGGCTGCTCGAAGCGGCGGAGACCCGGGTACGCGCCGGCACGCCGTTGCCGGACCTGTCGGCGCTGCGCTGGATCCACCTGGGCGGCGAGGCGCTGCCGGCCGCCCACCTCCGGCGCTGGTACGACCTGTTCGGCCCGGGACCCCGGATCGCCAACCTGTACGGGCCCACCGAGGCCACCGTCAACGCGACCTGCCATCTCATCGAGACCCGTCCCGCCGACGACGCGCGCACCGTGCCGATCGGCCGCCCCGTCACCGGGACGCAGGTGGAGGTGGTGGCCCCGGACGGCCGGCCATGTGCCCCCGGCGAGCCCGGCGAACTCCTCATCTCCGGAGCGGGCCTCACCCCGGGATACCTGGGCGAGCCGGAACTGACGGCCACCGCGTTCACCGAACGCGACGGGCGCCGCTGGTATCGGAGCGGCGACCGGGTTCGCCGCGCCCCGGACGGAGCACTGGAGTTCCTCGGGCGGATCGACGACCAGATCAAGATACGCGGGCACCGGGTGGAACCCGGGGAGATCGAGGCGGCGCTGGAGACGCATGCCGCCGTCGCCCGTGCCGCCGTCGTCCTCCGCGACGAACGGCTCGCCGCCTTCGTCGAACGCCGGCCGGGTGCGCCCGCGCCGGAGGCCACGGCCCTGCGCGCGCATCTGGCCGCGACCCTGCCCGCGTACCTGCTGCCGTCCCGGATCCACACCGTCGACGCGCTCCCGGTGACCGGCACCGGCAAGCTCGACCGCCTCGCGCTCGGTGCGCTCCCGTCCATGCCCGCCGCCGAGGTCGCCGCGACCGGCGACGTCAGGACGTCTCCGATGACGCCGACCGAGAACCGGCTGGCACGGATCTGGTCCGAACTCCTCGGCGTGCCGTCGATCGCCAGGGAGGACGACTTCTTCGCGCTGGGCGGGGACTCCATCCTCGTCCTTGAGGTGTTCGCGCGGCTGCGGGAGGAGTTCCCGGTGCTGCCCAGGCCCACCGTCATCTACACCGCCGGCACCCTCGGCACCCTGGCCACCGCCGTGGACGACGCCTCACACGGCGCCTCAGTGGGCGGCGCCTCAGCGGGCGGCGCCGCGCCGGGCGGCGGGGACGAAGGGCCGGGGGGTGGGGACGAGGAGCCGGGGGGCGACATCCGTGCCGCTCTGACCGGCCCTTCCGCGTTCCCGCTCACCCCCTCCCAGCGCGGCTTCCTGCTCGCCGAGGCGATGGCGCCCGGCGCGGGCTCGGCGTGGCTGGCTCGCATGCGGGTGCGCGGGCGGCTGGACCCGGACCTGTTCCAGCGCGCGGTGGACGCCTGCGTGGTCCGCCATCCCATGCTGCGCACCGTCTTCCCCGCCGGCGTCCGCCCGCCGGTCCAGCAGGAACTCCCGCCCGCCCTGCGGCTCCCCGTCGCCTTCGAGACCCTGGCCGACCCCGGGCTGCTGGCGGCCAGGGTCGCCGAGGAACGCGAACGCCGCTTCGAGCCGTGGGCGTGGCCGCTGCTCCGGCTGCGGCTGATCACCCTCTCGCCCGTCGAGCACGTGCTGATCGCGCACGCCCACCACCTGATCGGGGACGGGTACAGCGTGGCGCTCCTGGGCCGCGAACTGCTCGCCGCGTACGACCGCCTCCTACGGGGTGACGTCGCCGAACCCCCACCGCCGCGCAGCACGTTCCGTGACCATGTGGCGCTGCTGGCGCGCGCGACGACGCACCCCGCCCGGCGCGCGCGTCTTGAAGCCCCTTACCGGCGTCCGGTCCTCGGGCGGGCCCGCGAGGGTTCCGTACCGGGGTCGCCGTATCGGTCCACCGGGTTCACGCTCGGCGCGGACCGGGTGGCGGCCCTGCGCCGGATCGCCCGCGAGGCGGGCACGACGCTCTTCGCCCCGCTGCTCACCGCGTACTACCGGACCCTGGCCGCCGTCACCGGGCAGGACGACCTCATTCTCGGACTCGCCGTCACCGGCCGCGACCACGCGCCGCCCGACGCGCACCTCGTGTTCGGGCCGTTCGCCGCCGCCGTGCCGCTGCGCCCCGCCCCGCCGTACGGCGAGGACGCGACCGGGCGTACCTTCGCCGGCGACCTGCGCAGGGTCGCCGCCGAGGTCGCCGCCGCCCGTGCCGAGGGCGGCGAGGGCATCCACGGAGGCGGGGGTCCGCCGCCGGCCGCCCAGTTCTTCTTCACGTTCCTCGACTTCTCCGCGCTCGGGCCGCTGAGCGGCGACACGTTGACCCTGTCGTGGGACGACGCGGATGCCGAACTCACCCCGCCGCCGGGCACCGACACGCTCCTCGCCGCGCGCCCGACCGGGAACGGAGAACTGCGGCTCGTGCTGCGCGCCTCGACCACGGCCTTCACGGCACCGGCCTTCGACACGTTCGCACGCGCGATGCAGAACGAACTGTCCGACGCCACGGCCCCCACCTCCGACGCGTCCGCGCACGCGGCACCGGTCGCGACCACGGCCCCCACCTCCGACGCATCCGCGCACGCGGCACCGGCCTGGACCGCGCCCTCCCCCTCCGACACGTCCACGCACGCGGCACGGGACGAGGCAGCCGAGCCCGTACGCGTGGCGCGGGCGGCCGGTACGGGGGGTGGGCTGGACGCCGCGCTCGTCGGTTACCTTCCCGCGCCCGGAGACCTCGTCTCGCTCGCCGGACCCACCGCCGCCGCGTTGCCGCGTGAACGGCTGCGGGAACTGCTCTTCCCCCAGGGCCGGCCCCGCCTGGTCGAGGAGATCGTCACCCCGCTGGGCCGTTCCGGATTCGTCTGCCTGCCGTTGTTCGCCGACGAGCTCCCGGCGACGCCCGACCTGGCCGCCCGAACCGCCGGAGCGGTGGAGTACGCCGCGTCGCTGGGCGCCCGCTGCGTCTCGCTCGCCGGGATGATTCCCTCGCTCACCGGATACGGCTTCGACGTGCTGCGGGAGACGACGACGCGGACGGCGGTCACCACCGGTCACGCGGCGACCGCCGTGTCCGTGGTCAAGACCGTGCACGCCGCGCTCGAACGGTCGGGGCGCACGCTCGGCGAACTCACCGTGGCCGTGGCCGGGCTGGGCTCGATCGGCCGGGCGTCGCTCGAACTGCTTCTCACGCTGGCCGAGCGCCCGCCCGCCCGGCTGCTCCTGTGCGACGTCGCGGGAAGCGCACCCCGGCTCGCGGAGCTGGCCGGCGAGCTGACCGGCCGCGGCCTGGCCGGAACCGTGGCGGTGCACGAGTCCGATCCCTCGCTGCCGCCCACCGGGTACGAGGCCGATCTCATCGTCACCGCGGTCAGCGGCGGCGGCACGCTGCTCGACGTGGAACGGCTGCGGCCCGGCGCGATCGTCGTCGACGACTCCTTCCCACACTGCTTCGACACGGCGAAGGCCCTGGCCAGGATGGCGGAACGGCGCGACGTGCTGATCGTGGGCGGCGGCCTGCTGGCGGTCCGCGGCGTCGAGCGGCGGATCGCCGACGGTCTGCCCGCGGCCGCGGCGGCCGGATACGCGGCGCAACCGTGGCTTCCCGGCACGATCGCCTCCTGCCGCCTCGAATCGCTGCTCCGGGCCGCCCGCCCCGGCCTCCCCTTGGTGCACGGCCTGGTGGACACCGCACCGGCCCTCGCCTACTGGGCGGAGCTGGCCGCGGCGGATGTCCACGCGGCGCCGTTGCACCTGCTCGGCCACGCCGTCGAACGGCCCGCCGAGTCCACCTAGAGCCGGAGCCGCCGCCCCGTGTCAGGCCGGCGGGCTCAGTCCGGCTCGCCCAGCCGTCCCTGGGCGACCAGGCGGATCTCCTCGTCCTGCGCGGCGGCCACGTACGCCAGCAGGTCCGGCTCCTCATCGGACAGGCGCGCGGCGGCTGCGGCGGCGAACCGCCGGACCAGCGGATCGGGCGCTTCGAGGCGGGCGGCGACGTCGTCCGGGCTGGGTTCCTCGGACTCCTGGCGGAGCAGCCACTCGGCCAGTTCCCTGACCTGACCGGACTCCAGCCGGGAAACTCCGGCCGAGAGCTGCCCGGCCGAGGCGGCGGCCAGGAATTCGAGCGCCTTCCAGCGGACGGCGACATCCGGATCCGCGCTGAGGTTCACGACCTGCGCGATGACCGGACCGTCATGGGCGTCGGCGTTCATCAGCACGACGTCGACGGCGAAGAACCGCACCTGGCGAAGCGGATGGGCGAGGAGGGCGGGGACCTCGCCCATCAGCGGGGCGGCCAGCGGGCCCAGCTCCGACAGCAGCCAGGTGCCCGTCCGCACGAGCGAGTCGTCACCACTGTGCAGGAACATCCTGAGGCTCTCGACGGGGTATCCGTCGAACAACTCGCTCAGCAGGTCGTTGGCCGCCGGGCCCACGACGTCACCGTCGGCCGAATGCCTGCGTATCCGCTCGATCAGGTCGTCGCCCGCTCGCGTCCCCATCAGCTGTCACTCTCCTCGGTGAGCCGCCTGAGGAGCGACTGTTCCTGTCTCAGCCGCTCGGCGTGGCCGTGGTCACGGCCCAGCAGACTCTCCTGAATCTTCCGCACGTTGATACTGGACTCCAGGTCCTTCTTGAGCGCCTCTTTCTGCTCCGGCGTCATGTCCCTCGTGTCCGAGGGGAGTTTGCCGTGGAATTTACCGGTGTGGTCTACGGCGCCGGGCGCGTTCCTGTCGTAGCGGGGTTTCCGCGTCCTCCGTGTCGTCGGCGCCCCTGGCCACAGCCCGCATGCCCTCGCCCGTGCCGTCCATCTCCCCTGCCAGCCCCGTGAGTGCCGCGAGTCCGAACTGGGCGCATTCGGCATACTTGGCGGCGATTCATGAGAGATTCATCTCACTGCAAGATCGTATCGGGACTGTCTACACTTTGGGCCCAGCCCGCTCCCGGATCGACGGAGGTCGACATGTGGTCACCCGCGCCGCGGGACGACGCCGCGCGCCGGGCCCGGGACATCGCCGACGAGGCAGCCGGCCGGACGGCGGCCCTGCCGGAGCCGCTCGACGAGACGTTCGTGCGGCGGCGGGTCGAGCAGGCGGCCCGCGATCTTCTTCAGCTTGGAGGCGAACGTGTACGGCTCGCAGATCGATCCCGCCGCCATCGACCACCAGGAGCTCGACGAGGCGGCCCGCCAGGGCGAGCGGATGCTGGCCTGGCTGGAGACGGCGGATCAGGAGCTCGACGAGATCGTCGGCATCGGCGAGAGGGCGTCCGGTCAGATCAGGGCGACCGTGGACCAGGCCGGGCGGGTCCTCGACGTCACATACGGCGCACGGGCCATGCGCATGGGCAGCCGCGACCTGGCGGAGGAGACGCTCATGGCGGTGCGGGCGGCGTGCGCGGATGCCGAGCGGCAGACCCACGACCTGATCCGTGAGGCCCTGCCCGGCTACGACCCCGCCGAGGCGAAGGCCGAGTTCGAACGCCTGCTGGGCGGCGAGTGGCGCTGATCCGCCGCGCTTCCGGGCCGTCGCCCGGCGGCCCTGGTGATGCCGCCGCGGAGCGGTGTGCCCCGCGGCGGCGGATCGGATGTCGCGGGACCTCAGACCTGGAGGGACTCGGCGGCCAGGGCCGTGCCCTGGACACGGGCGGAGATCTTGGCGAAAGCCGTCTCGCGGGAGGTGGAGGTGTCGTCGGCGAACGGGGCGAAGCCGCAGTCGTCGGTGGTGCCCAGGCGGTCCACCGGGATGTGCTGTGCGGCTCGCAGGACGCGGTCGCGCACCTGTTCCGGCGTCTCGACCTGGGGGTCGATGGGATCGGTCACACCGACGAAGACCCTGCCGCCGGCGGGCAGATGCTCGCCGATGATCTCCAGCACCCGATCGGCGTCCGGCTCGCTGGCGAGCTGGACGTAGAAGTTGCCCGCCTTCAGCTGGAAGAGCTTGGGCAGCAGGCCGGCGTAGTCGACGTCGGCGCTGTGGGTGGAGTCCTGGTCGCCGCCGGGGCAGGTGTGCACGCCGATCCGCGCTCGCCCGGCCTCGTCGAACCTTTCCAGCACCTGGTTGTTGAGCCTGATGAAGTCGTCGAGCAGCCCGCCGCTCGGGTCGAGCTTGAGTGACAGCCGCGCTTCGGTGAAGTCCAGTTGCACCACGTGCGCGCCCGCGTCCAGGCAGCCGCGGATGTCGGCCTCCGCCTCGGCGATCAGGTCGTCGATGAACGCCTTCTGCGGATAGTCGTCGAGGGGCGTGGCCGGATAGAGCAGGCTCAGCGCCGAGGGGGCGATCACCGCCTGCTTGACCGGCAGGCCGGTGTGCTCCTGCGCCTGGCGCAGATAGCTCTCCGCGTGCACGCCGTAGCGGAACGGGCCGGCCGCCAGGCACGGCAACTGCCGGGTGTGACCGTCCGCGAACGGGATCACCACGCCGTCCGGCAGCAGCTCGGTCGAGCCGGTGAGGGGGTAGGTGGCGAAGCTCGGTTTGGACTGTTCGCCGTCCACCAGCACCGGGCAGCCGAGCCGCTCCAGCCTGCCCATGGTGTCGGCGACGGCCTGAGCCTGCAGTGCGGCCAGTTCGGTTGCCCCGAGCCGGCCTTCGCCGTACTCGGCGAGCGCGGCCTGGAGTTCCGGGGTCCGTGGGATGCTTCCTATCGGTTCGGTAGGGATGCCCATGGCCAAAAGCCTAGATCACAAGGCGCATCGCGACAATCACCCACAGGTACCGGGCGGAAGAAGAGCACGCCGGCCGAAGGACCGGGCGCTCTGGTCGTCCTGCCGCCGGTCCGGCCCTCGTCGGCCTTTCGTATTGCCGGGCGGGACGTCACTCCGCGTGGGCGAGCCACAGGTCGTGGTCGTCGTCGTCCGCGCCGTTGACCGTCATGGTGTCGGCCACGGGCGGGTATCCGGTGGCGATGAGGGTGTAGTGGCCGCCGGTCAGGTCGGCGAAGGCGTACGCGCCGTCCGCGCCGGTGGTCGTGGTCCCGACCACGTTCCCGGTCGCGTCCAGCAGCGTCACCCGCGCGTCGTTGAGCGGCCCGCCGTCGCGGACCCGTACGGTGCCCCGGAGCCGGGTGCCCGGCTGTAGCACGACGTCGTGCCTGGTCCGGCCGGTGCCGCCGACCTCGATCGGCACGGCGGCCGGCCGGTGGGAGTCCGCGCTGACCGCGAGCGTGTAGCCGCCCGCGACCACCCCGGAGAAGCTGTACGAGCCCTCCGCGTCGGCCGTGCTCGTGGTGATGACCTCGCCGCGGACGTCGGTCAGCACGACCAGCGCGCCGGGCACCGGCCTGCCCTCCGGGTCGCGTACGACGCCGGTCAGCCGGTTCGAGCCGGTGAGGACCACGTTGAAGTCCACCGGCCGGTCACCCACGACGAGGGTCGCCACCTGCGGATCGCGCCCGGCGGCCGAGGCGATCAGGACGTAGGTCCCGGCGCCCGGCGTCCGGATGCTGTAGCCGCCGTCCGCGCGGGTCGCGGTCCGGCCGAGTTGGTGGCCATGCACGTCGATCAGGGTCAGCGTGGCGTGGCCGGCCGCGTGTTCGGCCGCGTGGTTCGCCGCGCCGCCGTCGCTGACGAAGCCGCGGATCTCGACGCCGTCATCCCCGCCCCCGGCCCACGGGCCGCCCGCGAGCGCGTACGCGGGTTCACCGCCGGAACGCGCCGAGGCGTACGCGGGTTCGCCGCCCGGACCTGCCAGGGCGTCGGCGGGCTCGTCGCCGGCAGGTGCCGGGGTGGTGGTGTGCGGCGTGGCGGTGGCCGGGTGCGGGGTCGGCGTGGCGGTGGCCGTGTTCCGGCGGGGGAGGACGGCGGCGAGGACGAAGGAGAGGAGGGCGGCGCCGGCGCAGATGGCCATGACGACGCGGAAGCCGTTCTGGGAGGGGAGGACGGCGGGGCCGAACGTGATGGTCATCTGGGCCAGGATGACACCCGCCACGGCGCTGGAGACGGAGGTGCCGACGGCGCGCATGAGGGTGTTGAGGCTGTTCGCGGCGGCCGTCTCGGTCACCGGCACGGCGCCCATGACAAGGGCGGGCATGGCGGCGTACGCCAGTCCGATACCGGCTCCGATGACGCAGGAGACCAGGACGAAGTGCCAGATCTCGGACATCAGGACGATGTTGAGGCCGTAGCCGGCGGCGACGACGACGGCGCCGAGCATCAGGGTCACCTTGGGCCCCCTGGCCGCGGACAGCCGGGCCGCGATCGGTGCCAGGACCATCATCACCAGGCCGGACGGCGCCATCACCAGACCCACGGCCAGCATCGACTGCCCCAGTCCGTAGCCGGTGGCCTCGGGCAGCTGCACCAGTTGTGGCAGCACCAGCGACATCGCGAACATCGAGAAGCCCAGCATGGTGGAGGCGAAGTTGGTGAACAGCACCTGACGCCGTGCGGTGGTGCGCAGGTCCACCATCGGCTCCCGGGTGCGCAGCTCCCACCACCCCCACAGCAGCAGCACCACGACCGTCGCGGCGAACAGCCCGATCGTGAGGGCGCCGGTCCAGCCCCAGTCGGCGCCCTTGGAGATCGCCAGCAGCAGGCAGACCAGCGCGGCCGACAGCCCGGCGGCGCCGACGAAGTCGAAACGCCCGCCGCCGCGCACCGCCGACTCGGGCACGAGTGTCAGCACCAGGACGACGGCCAGGACGCCGAGACCCGCCGCGGTCCAGAACAGCACGTGCCAGTCGGCGTTCTCGGCGATGAGGGCGGCGGCGGGCAGGCCCAGGGCGCCGCCCACGCCGAGCGAGGCGCTCATGAGAGCGGTCGCGGAACCGAGCCGTTCCGGGGGCAGTTCGTCACGCATGATGCTGATGCCGAGCGGGATGACGCCGGATGACACCCCCTGCAGGGCCCGTCCCACGATCATCGGCGTCAGCGAGTCGCTCAGGGCGCACAGGACCGATCCGGCGACCAGCAGGAACAGGCTGATCAGCAGCATGCGCCGCTTGCCGTACATGTCCCCGAGCCGCCCCATCACCGGGGTGGCGGCGGCGCTGGCGAGCAGGGTGGCGGTCACCGCCCAGGTGGCGTCGGACGCCGAGGCTCCCAGGAGCTTGGGAAGCTCGGGGACCAGGGGGATCACCAGGGTCTGCATCAGCGCCACCGCGATCCCGGCGAAGGCGAGCACCACCACGAAGCCGTTCGCCCGCGGCGGGCCGGCCGCGTGAGCGGGGTGGGTGGAGATTGTGGCCATACGACGCCTCCGGTTGCGGCGATCGGGAAGTGAGCGATGAGGTAGGTTGTAAATCAGTCGCTTGACTTAAGACTAACAGCGAGAATTTCCCGGCCACAACCGAGAGTCAAGTTCCGGAGGAGGTTCCTGTGAGGAGAGCGTCGAGCCCGGTCCCCGGGGAAGGCGGAGCCGGGGGACCGGCGGCATCGCCGGCGCGGTGGTTACCGTGACCGGCAGGAGCGGACGGGCGGAGCGGGCCGGTGTGACCCGCGAGCAGATCCTGACGGCGGCGGAGCGGCTGTTCGCCGAGCACGGCGTGTCCGCCGTGTCCAACCGCCAGGTCAGCGAGGCCGCCGGGCAGGGCAACAATGCCGCGGTCGGCTATCACTTCGGCACCAAGACCCATCTGGTCCGCGCCATCGTGCGCAGGCACGCCGAGCCGATCGAGCGGAGACGCGGGCAACTGGCGGACGCCGCCGGCGACTCCGCCGACGTACGCGACTGGGTCGCCTGCCTGGTCCGCCCGGTCACCGAACATCTGGCCGCCCTGGGCACCCCCACCTGGTACGCCCGCTTCCTCGCCCAGGTGGTGACCGACCCCGCGCTCTGCGCGATCATCATCGAGGCCAACCGCGGCTCCGCCTCGCTGCGAAGGGCCGTCGAGGGGTTCGACCGGTGCCTGCCGGACCTGCCCGCCGACGTGCGCGCCGAGCGTGGCGAGATGGCACGCCGGCTGATCGTGCACACGTGCGCCGACCGTGAACGCGCGCTCGCCGAAGGCGCCCCCACGTCGCGGCCAAGCTGGCACGACGCGGCGACCGGACTGATCGACGCGCTCGTCGGCCTGTGGCTCGCCCCCGTCACGCGTGACCCCGCGGCGCCGCCCACGTGACCGCCCCGCCCCCGTCACGCGTGACCCCGCGGTGCCGCCCACGTGACCGCGCCGCCCCCGTCCGCGCGGACAGGGCGGTACACGTGCCGTCTGACCTGCTTCGATATCGGATTCTCGATCGATCCGTGAGCGATATCAATATTGGACAACACTTGATCGTCTCTGGTCTGCTGGGCGGCGTCCACATCCTCCCGAGGTCGTGATCGTGTCAACCCTCGGGCGAGTGAAAGCAGGTATCAGCGCATGTCCCGTGCACAGTCCGGCGTGTCCCGCCGCGCGTTGCTGGCAGGCGCGGCCCTTCTGCCGCTGGCGGGCCGCGGGGCCGAGGCGTCGGCCGCCACCGCCCCCAAGGGCCCGCAGGACTACTACGACCGCGCGGCGAAGCTGGCCGGCGACGATCCGGTCCTGCGGGACCTCGTCAAGGCGCTCACGCCGGGTTCCCCGATGCCGACCGTGCAGCGGGTCAAGCCGCTGAGGATCTTCGACAACGTCGCGGTGGTGAGCACCGCCTTCGTCTCGGTCACGGCGATCCTCACGTCCCAGGGCGTCATTCTCATCGACGCGCTGGGATCACCGGACGAGGTCGAGAAGATCCTCCTTCCGGACCTGCGTTCCGTGGGAGTGGACCCGGCGAAGATCAAGTACGTGGTGGCCGCCCACGGTCACAGCGATCATTTCGGCGGTGCCCAGCACCTCGCCGACCGGTACGGGGCCCGGGTCATGATGAGCCCGGCCGACTGGGACCTCGTCGCCGCCGACTCCCCGCCCGACGCTCCCACCCGGGACCTGGAGATCGCCGACGGCCGGCGGCTGACCCTCGGCGACACCACGGTCACCTTCCACCACACCCCCGGGCACACGCGGGGCACCGTCTCGGCGATCTTCCCGGTGCGGTGGAAGGGGCGGCGGCACACCGCGATGCTGTGGGGCGGCACCAACCCGCCCGCCGCGACCGCGGAGAAGCGGACCCTCGTCTCCTCCGTCCTCGACTTCTCCGCCCAGATGAAGCGGGCGGGTGTGGACGTCGAGCTGAACAACCACGGGACCTGTGACCACGGCCTGGCCCGCATGGAACAGCTGCGCGGGTCCACGGGCGCGGGGAACCCGTTCGTCATCGGCCGGTCCAGGGCGCAGGGCTTCATGAAGGTCATGGAGACCATGCTGCGCGGCCGCATCGCCACGGACCTGGCGGCGAAGCCCACCGCCACTCCGGCGACCGCCGCGGCCCGCGCCTGCTGCTGAGGACCAGCCTGAGGACCATCGGGGTCACGAGACGCCGCCGCCTCACATCGTCGTAGGACACCCCGCCGTCCTCGTCCGGTCCGCCGTCGGACGCCGCGCGGGGGTGACGTCGTCAGAGGTAGCGCAGCCACAGGTACGGCGCGACCAGGGTGACGGTCACCGCGGTGACGATCAGGCCGTACCTGGTGAACTGCCAGAAGGTGATCGGGGTGCCGTTGCGGGCGGCGATGCCCAGGACGACCACGTTGGCGGCGGCGCCGACGGCGGTGGCGTTGCCGCCGAGGTCGGCGCCGAAGGCGAGCGCCCACCACAGCACGTTCCCGCCGCCGCCCGCATGGACGAGTTGTTCGACGATGGGGCTCATCGTGGCGACGTAGGGGATGTTGTCCACGACGGCCGAGATGACGGCCGAGCCGCCGAGCAGGCCCATCGCGGTCAGTTCCGGGTGGCCCTCGGTGGCGCCGACCGCGGCCTGGGAGAGCCGGCCGATGACGCCGGTCTCCACCAGCGCGCCGACCATGACGAACAGGCCGGCGAAGAACACCAGGGTGGGCCATTCCACCTCGGCGATGGCCTCCTCGGTGGTGACCTTGGTGACGGCGACCAGGACGCCGGCGCCCAGCAGCGCGACCACGGACGGCTCGTAGTGCAGCACCGGGTGCAGCACGAACGCGACGATCACCAGGGCCAGCACGGCCAGGCTCTGCCACAGCAGCCCGCGGTCGGCGATCGCCTCCCGCTCGTTCAGCGCCATGATCTCGCTCGCCCGGCCGGGGTCGTAGCGCATCTTCCTGCCGAACATGAACCAGCACAGCACGACGAACACGACCATCAGCACGACGATCATCGGCGCCATGTGCACGAGGAAGTCGTTGAACGTCAGCCCGCCCCGGCTGGCGATGATGATGTTGGGCGGGTCGCCGATCAAGGTGGCCGCGCCGCCGATGTTGGAGGCCATCGCCTCGGCGATGAGGAACGGCGCCACGGACAGCGCCAGCCGTTCGCAGACCAGGAACGTCACCGGGGCGATCAGCAGCACGGTGGTGACGTTGTCCAGCAGCGCGGAGGCCGTCGCCGTGATGACCACCAGCAGCACCATGAGCCGGAACGGCCGGCCGCGGGCGCGTTTGGCCGCCCAGATGGCGAGGTACTCGAAGACGCCGGTCTGCTTGAGCACCCCCACGATGATCATCATGCCGAGCAGCAGGAAGACGACGTTCCAGTCGATGCCGGAATGCTCGGAGAAGAACGCCGCCCCGCCGTCGGTGGCGTGGATGAGCAGCATGATCCCGGCCCCGCCGAGCGCGGCGGCGACGCGGTGGATCCGCTCGGTGGCGATCAGCGTGTACGCGGCCAGGAACACCGCCACGCTGACCCAGGCGAGCACGCTCACGTGTGCTCCATGACGGGCACGGGCACGGCGAGCGCTGTGGCCGCCTCGGTCATCGGGGTATCCGGGCCGGGCACCGGAATGCCGGCAGGCAGGTCACGGGCGCGCACGCGCACATCCTTCATCTCGAAACGGACAGAACGTGCCGACCAGACTTCCCGGCTCACCTGTCAAGAACGTATCAGGAGCCGTATACGACCTCCTAAATCTGATGCGGCCGTACCCGGGGAAGGCTTCTCCCGCGCCGGACGGCACAGTGACCGGTGAACCTGATCGGCTTCTCGCCCGACTGTGCAGGGTGACGGGAGGACGAGATGACCGATGAACTGCTGGTGGTGCGCGCCCAGTTGGGTGAGCGGGCGGCGCTGGCCGCGTTGGTGGACCGGTGGCGGGTGCCGTTGTGGACGTACGTGCGCCGCATGCTGGACGCCGAGCGGGCCGACGACGTGACCCAGGAGATCTGGCTGGCGGTGGTCCGGGGCCTGCCCGGGCTGCGCGAACCCGGCCGGTTCGCGCCCTGGCTGTTCACGATCGCCCGCCGGTCGGTGACCGACCGGCTGCGCAGCGAGTACGCCGGGGAGAGGGAGGCGCTCGCCGCGGTCGCGCTGGCGCTGGCCGTCGGCGCCCATGCCCGCCGGGCCGCGCTGCTCCGCCGCAAGCGGGAACTGACCGGCGGGGAGGAGGGGTGAACGCGCCGTAGCCGGCGGGCCCGGCCCAAAGTATACGAACGACCGGTCGTTCATATAGAGTGCGGCGCATGACACAAGACGGCCGGCGGCTGCGTGGGTTGCGCAGCCGCGAGACGATCCTCCGGCAGGCGGTGGGGCTGGCCTCGGTAGAAGGGCTGGACGGACTCTCCCTGGGACGGCTGGCGGCGGCGACCGGCGTCAGCAAGTCAGGATTCTTCGCACACTGGCAGGACAAGGAGCAGTTGCAGCTCGACGCCGTGGAGTGGGCCGCCCGGCAGTGGGCCGAGCGGGTGGTGGAGCCCGCCCGGCGCGCCCCCGCGGGCGTCCGGCGGGTGTTCGCGCTGCACGAGGCGCGGCTGACGTTCTACGGCGACGCCACGCTGCCCGGCGGGTGTTTCTTCTTCGCGGCGCAGGCCGAGTTCGACGATCGTCCGGGAGCGGTCCGCGACCGGCTCGCGCGGGCCATGCGCGACTGGCAGGAGTACATCCGCCGGATGGTGGCGGAGGCCGTGACGCTGGGCGAACTCCCCGAGAGCGTGGACCCGGCCCAGCTCGCCTACGAGATCGACGCGCTCGGCGAGATGGTGATCATCCATTCCCGGCTGCACGACGGGCCTGCCGCCCTGCTGTACGCCCGCCGCGCCGTGCTCCAGCGCCTGCGCGCGCTCTGCCCCGACCCAGCGCTACTCCCGGAGGACTGACATGACCACAGGCGGCGTTCACGAGCCGGTCCAGGTGCATTTCGACGAGCTCGACGCGATGGGACTGTTGCACAACTCGCGGTACGCCCTGCTGGTCGAGCGGGCGATCGGCGCTTACTGGCACCGGCTCGGCTGGGCGTCCGACCCCGGCCGGTCGGCGTTCAAGGACGTGTTCCTGGCCGTGCGCGAGTTCAAGGTGACCTACAACGTGCCCATCGCGGGCGCGGGCGAGCCGCTGGTGCACTTCTGGATGGAGCGGATGGGACGCACCAGCGGCGTGTACGGCTTCCGCGTGCTGTCCGCGGACCGCACCGTGGTGCACGCCGAGGGCTACCGCGTCAACGTCAACCTGGACCCGGCCACCCTGCGGCCGACGCCGTTCAGCGACGAACTCCGGGCCGCCGCCGCCTCTCTGCTGCTCCCGCAGCCGGCGCCGTGCTGAGGGCGCCTACGTCACGTTGACCTCAGGGCGCGGCCAGGCTGCCCCGGGGTAGGGCCCTGGCCGCCGGCGAAGTCGACGACGCCGTCGGCCCAGCGGTCGAGCAGGAGCGGGTCGTGGCTGATCGCCAGGACGCCGGCGCCGGTCCGCTCGCGGTAGGCGTTCACCACCGCGACCAGGTGGGCCTGGGTGGAGGCGTCCAGCATGGTGGTCATCTCGTCGCAGACGAGGTAGCGGGGTTCCAGGGTCAGCGCGCGGGCCACGCAGGCCCGTTGCAACTGGCCGTCGGACACCTCGTGCGGCCACCTGGTGAGCAGTTCGCCGGTCAGCCCGGTCAGCGCGGCCAGCTCGGCGACGCGCTCCCCGTCCGGTCGGCCGTTCGCGGCCAGCGGCTCGCCGATCACCTCGGCGAGCCGCAGCCGGGGGTCCACCGCGAGCCGGGGCTGCTGGTAGATCAGCGCCACCCTGGTGCGCAGGTCACGCGGGGCCCGCTGCCGCCAGCCCGTGACGGGGACGCCGTCCACGGTGAGCGTGCCCGCGTCCGGGCGCAGCATCATCGCCATGACCCTGGCCAGGGTGGACTTGCCGCAGCCGCTCGGCCCGGCCAGGCCGGTCACCTCACCCGGCCTGATCGTCAGCGAGGCCGCCTCCAGCGCGGTTCGCCCGCCGTACCTGACGGTGATCCCGGTCGCCTCAAGCATGCCTGTCCTCCAGGACGTGGTGGCAGGCCACGCCGCCGTCCATCGGCGGGAGCGTGGCGCAGCGTTCGGTGGCGTGCCCGCAGCGCGGGCGGAACGCGCACCCGGCGGGCAGCCGGGTCAGCTCCGGCGGCAGGCCGGGGATGGGCACGAAGTCCCGGTTCGGCTGCGCCGCCACCAGCCCCGCCGTGTACGGGTGGCGGGGACGCCCGAGCACCTCGGCCGCCGGTCCGACCTCGACCAGGCGCCCCGCGTACATCACCGCGAGGTCGTCGGCGACCTGCTCGGCCGCGCGCAGGTCGTGCGTGATCAGCAGGACGGCGCGGCCCTCGTCGCACAGCTCGCGCAGGGTCGTCATCGCCCGGTCCACCAGCGGCCGGTCCAGCCCGCCGGTCGGCTCGTCGGCCAGGATCAGCCAGGGGTCGCCGGCCAGCGCGATCACGTTCGCCACCCGCTGGGCCATGCCGCCGGACAGCTCGTGCGGGTAGCGGTCCAGCTCCTCCGGGCGCAGGCCGTACCGGGCCGCCAGGTCGTCGGCGACGGCCCGCGAGCCGAGCTCGCGCAACGCCTCCTGGAGCTGGGCGCGCGCCGTGCGTACGGGGGTGAGGTGGGTGGCCGGGCTCTGCGGGATGAGCCCGATCGCGCGCCCGCGCACCCGCCTCGCGAGTACGGCCTGCGAGGCGGCGAGGAGTTCCACCGGCTCCGCGCCGTGTTCCAGCCATGCCTGGCCGGAGACGGTGGCGTTGCCCGGCAGCAGGCCGAGCAGCGCGTGCGCGAGCACCGACTTGCCGCATCCGGACTCGCCCACCAGGGCCAGGCACCTGCCCTGGCGTACCTCGAAACTCGCCCGGTCCACCGCCTGCACCCGTGCGCCGGGTATCCGGAAGGCGACGCTGAGATCCTGGACGCGCAGCCGTCCCCGGCCGGTCACCGGTTGTGTCACAGTTCCAGCTCCGATCTCCAGCGGGGGCTGCGGCGGTCGCGCCAGTGCTGCGCCAGCACCGACACCGCCAGTGTGGGCACCAGGATGAACAGGCCGGGCACCAGGCTCGACCACCAGTCGCCGGTGAGCAGCGAGCGCTGCCCGTCGTTGATCATGTTGCCGAGCGAGGCCAGATGCGGCGGGAGTCCCAGGCCGAGGAAGCTCAGCGCGGTCTCGTGCCAGATCGCGTGCGGCACCATGAGCACCGTCGCCAGCATCAGGTGCGGGAGGAGATGCGGCAGCAGATGGCGGCGGACCACCCGCGTCCTCGTCGCCCCCGCGGAGATCGCCGCCTCCACGAACGGGCGCGAACGCAGCGACAGCACCTCCGAACGGACGATCCGCGCCGCCGTCGTCCAGTGCGTCACGCCCACCGAGACGACCACGGCGGCGGCGCTCGGCGCGAACAGCGCGACGATGAAGATGCCGAACAGCAGATGCGGAAGGGCGTTGAACCCGTCCACCACCCGCATGAGCAGCCGGTCGGGCAGCCCGCCCAGACTGCCCGCGGCCAGCCCCATCAGCCCGCCGATCACCATGCTGACCAGCGCGGCCACCAGGCCCACCAGGAAGGAGACCCGCAGCCCGTAGATCGACCTGAGCAGCACGTCCCGCCCGACCTCGTCGGTGCCGAGCGGATGCGCGAGGGAGGGGGGCTGCCCGGCGGCGCGCAGGTCCACCAGGCTCTGGTCGAGCTGCACGACGGCCGGCACCAGGAGTACGGCGAGCGCCAGCAGCGCGAGCGTGCCGGCCGCGAATCTCACCGGCATTCAGCTCACCCCCAGCGTGCGCACCCGCGGATCGGCCACGGTGTAGGCGATGTCGGCGAGCAGGTTGCCGGCCAGCACCGCCGCGGTGCCCAGCAGCGTGAGCGCCGCCAGCAGCGGGAAGTCCACGGCCAGCGCCGCCTGCACCGAGGCCGCGGCGACGCCGGGCCAGGAGAAGACCGTCTCGACCAGGATGGCGCCGGTGACGAGCTCCGGCATCCGGGCGCCGAGCAGGGTGAGGAACGGCAGCAGCGCCGACCGCAGCGCGTGCCGTACCAGCACGGTCCGCTCGCGCAGGCCGCGGGCGCGGGCGCCGATCACGAAGTCCTCCCGGAGCACCCCGATGACCGACTCCCGCACGTAGAGGATCAGCCACGACGACTGGGAGACCGCCAGCACGGTGACCGGCAGGATCATGTGCGTGAACACGTCGGCGGGGTCGATCGCGACGGCCGCCGGGTCGGTGAGCCCGCCGGCCGGCAGCCAGTCCAGCTGGACCGCGAAGATCCAGATGGCGAGCAGTCCCAGCCAGAACACCGGGGCCGCCTCGTTGGCGAACGCGCCGCCGGTGATCGCCCGGTCCAGCCAGGAGCCGCGCCGCCAGGCGGCGAGCGTGCCGACGGCCAGGCTGCCGGCGAACATCAGCACCAGCGCCGAGCCGGTGGCCAGCAGCGTCCAGCCGAGCCGGTCGCCGATGATCTCGACGACCGGCCGGTGCAGCGAACGCGACTCGCCCAGGTCGCCGCTGACCAGGTTGCCGAACCAGGTGGCGTACTGCTCCAGGACCGGCCGGTCCAGACCCCAGTTCTGCCTGATCGACTCGGCCACCTCCGGCGAGGTGACCAGCGCGCGCTCGCCGAGATACTGCCGCACCGGGTCGAAGGGGGACGCCTGGGCCAGCGCGAACATGCCGATGGTGACGATCACCAGCAGCGGCGCCGCGAAGGCGGCCCGCCAGGCGACCATCTTGAGCACCGCTCTCACGCGGCCGGCTTCCAGGTGTGGATGCCCGCGAACAGCCCGCCGGTGGCGTGATCGTGCCCGTCCACGCCGGGCACGATCCCGTCGTACTCGCCGCGGACGACGTAGACGTGCTTGAGGAAGACCAGGTAGGAGAAGACCTCGTCGTTCCTGATCACCTTCTGGAAGCCGGCGTAGGCGCGTTCGCGTTCGGCCTGGTCGCCCGAGGCCCGGCCCTGCTCCAGCAGCCTGTCGGCCTCGGGGTTGTCGTAGCGGCCAGGGTTGAGGAACCCCCGGCCCTTGAAGTCGGAGTGGAACAGCTCGTAGTTGACGTAGTCGGGGTCGTACGGGCTGCCGAATCCCATGACCGCGGCGTCCTGGCCCAGCCTGGCCTCGATCGTGTCCCAGTCCAGCCCGGCGGGTTCGACCAGCAGGCCGATCTTCTTGGCGTCGGAGGCGGCGGCCAGGGCGAGTTCCTTGCGCAGCGAGTCGCCGGCGGGGTACATCAGGGTGAACCGGGCCTCGGTGCCGTTCCTGGCCCGGACGCCGTCCGGTCCCATGGTCCAGCCCGCCTCGTCGAGCAGCCTGCCGGCCGCCGCGGGGTCGGTGGCACCGGCGACCTCGGGCTCGTACCAGCGGGTGTCGGGCGAGATCGGCCCGTAGGCGGGGACGCCCGCGCCGGCGAGGATCGTGTCCACCATCGCCTGCCGGTCGAGCGCCAGGCCGAGCGCCCTGCGGATGGCCGGGTCGCCGGTCACCGGCCGGGTCATCGGGTACATGATCGCCCGGTAGTCGGCGCTGGGCACGTCGTACACGGTCATGCCCGGCTGTCCGCGCAGCCCGGCGGCGGCCTTCGGCGGCAGCACGGTGGCGTCGAAGTCGCCCGCCCGGACCCGGGTGGCGCGCACGTTGTCGTCGGGCGCGAAGGCGAGCACCAGCCGGGAGATCGCCGGGGCGCCGCCCCAGTAGGACTGGTTCGCCTCCAGCACGATCCTGTCTCCGGGCGTCCACGACACGAACCGGTAGGGACCGCTGCCCACGGGCCTGGTCTTCTCCAGGGTGCCCTTGGGCACGATGCCGAGCGTGGTGCGCTGCACGAGCGGCGCGTAGGGGTGGCCGAGGCGGAACACGACGGTGAGCGGGTCGGGGGCCGCCACGTCCTTGATCGCGGAGTAGTCGCTCCTGATCGTGGAGTTGTTGGCGGGGTCGAGCAGCGCCTCGTAGGTGTACTCCACGTCCTGGCTGGTCAGCGGCTTGCCGTCGTGGAACTTCAGCCCTTCTTTCAGGGTGAAGGTGACGGTCAGGCCGTCCTCGGAGACGGCGGGCGGCTCGGCGGCGAGCGCGGGCCTGAGCGTCAGGTCGGGGGACCGGCTCATCAGCCCGTCGAAGATCAGCGAGCCTCCGTCGGGGGAGAACCCGAGCACCGGGCTCAGATTGTCGAACTCCGAGCTCAGGCCGAGGACGAACGTGTCGTCCCGGGGGCCGGTGGGCAGCTGCGGCGCGGAGCACGCCGCACCGGCCAGGGCGAGGGCGGCGCACAGTGTGGCGGACTTCTGGAGAAGCTTGGTCACAGGAGAACTTCTATCACCTGCAAATTATTCGCAATAGTCCGGGTGGGCTCGGTGGCCTCCTCGAGTCTCAGGCGGCCCTCGTCTGTTGCTCGCACTCGCCGCGGCCCTGCTGATCTCCGGCTGCGGCGGCACCTCCGAAGCCGTCGCCCCGGCGGCCTCCGCTCCACCGGGGTTCCCGGTCACGGTCGCCGACTGCGGCGTGAGCACCACCTACGAGCGCCCGCCGCGCCGCGTCGTGTCGCTCAACCAGCACGCGACCGAGGTCATGCTCGCGCTTGGGCTGGAGAAGTCCATGGTCGGCACCGGCTACCTCGACGACCGGATCCTGCCGGAGTACGCGCCCGCCTACGACCGGATCAAGGTGCTCTCCGCGGAGTACCCGTCCTGCGAAGCCTGCTGGCCGCAGCCTTCTGCGACCGGATCTGCGTCCTGAACCACGGCTCACTCGTCGCCGCCGGCACCCCCGGAGAGGTCCTGACCCCCGCCCTTCTCGCCGAGGTCTACCGCGTGCACGCCGACGTGGCCGTACACCCCGGCACCGGAACCCCGCAGGTGACCCTGCTCACGGGCGAAGGGAGGAGGCCCGGCCGGTGAGGCGACGGGTCACCCGTGGCCGAGGTGTTCGACGAGGTCGGCGGCTTTGCGCAGGCCGTCGCGGTCTCTGATCTGCTCGCCCACCGAGGCCAGCCTGGTGCGCAGATCCTCGTCGCCGACGAGGTGTTCGATCGCGGCTCGGAGCTGCCCGCCGGTGAAGGTGTAGGTGGGCAGCCGGATGCCGTAGCCCAGTTCGGCGACGCGCTGGGCGTTGTCGTACTGGTCCCAGAAAAGGGGGAGCAGGATCATCGGCTTGCCGAAGTGGAGCGCCTCGGTGGTGGTGTTGTTGCCGCCGTGCGTGATCACCAGGTCGGCCAGCGGGATGATCTTCGTCTGCGGGAGGAACTCGGCGCCCCACATGTTGCCCGCCAGCTTGATCTCCTGGTGCAGCGGGCCCATCGAGACGATGTAGCGGTGCGGGGTGCCCGCCAGCACGTCGATCACCCGCCGCATGAGGGACACGTCGGCCGAGCCGAGCGAACCGAGCGAGAAGTAGATCAGCCTGCCGCCGCCGGGGATCTCCGGAAGCGCGAAGTCCGCGTCCGTCTCGCGGACCGAGGAGTCCAGGCGGTGCCAGGTGGCGCCGAGCGGCCGGTCCGCCGTGTAGTCGGCGATCTCCGGGTACAGGTAGAGGTTCAGGTCGCCCTCGTGGATGAAGTCCAGGTCGGGGAGCGGCGGGGCGCCCTGGTCGACCACCCAGGCGTTGAAGGAGGTCCACAGGTCGCGGTGGGTGCGGTCGTACTCGGCGCGGAAGGCGTCCCAGCCGCTCCGGTCGGCGGACGGCAGGCCGGAGAACACCGGCGGCACGTGCTCGCCGCGCACCTCCAGCGGGTTGCACGACACGATCCGGACGAACGGCCTGCCCGCGGTGAGCAGGGCGGGGAAGGTGATCACGTTGTCCTCGACGATCACATCCGGCCGGACCCGGTCGATGATCCGCCGCAGTTGCGGCTCGCAGTACCGGGCGCCGTCGGCCAGCGCCTCCCAGATCGGCCGGGTGACCGTCTCCAGCTGCTCGAACGTGCTCTTGCGGTATTCCGGCGCGTTGGCCTGGATGAAGTCCTTCCAGAACTGTCCCGCGTCCTGCTCCTCGCCGTCGGGCGCGGGCGGGGCGAGGTCGACCAGGTCCTCCTCGAACCCGAGTGCCGCCAGCCTGCCCCGCCAGGACGACTCGGCCGCGAACACCACGCGATGCCCGCGACGGCGCAGGATGTCGCCGATGCCGACGCAGTTGTTCGTCGGCCCGTAGGCGCTTTCCGGCACGAACAGGACGGTGAGCGGCATCACGGCCTCCGGCGGCGCAGCAGCGTAATAGTGATCGAATACCCTGGTGACGCACCGGTCAAGGGCCGCCCGCGAGCACGGATGATCACTCATGCCGCCTACGCCACCTGCGCCCCGGCGGGCGGTGACCCCTCAACATGACGTCAGGCCAGGTTGAGCTGCCAGGAGACGCCGAAACGGTCGTTCAGCCAGCCGAATCCGGTGCTGAAACCGTAGTCGTCCAGCGGCATCAGCGGCGTGCCCCCGTCGCCGAGCGCGGCGTACAGCCGGTCGAGCTCCTCCTCCGACTCGCACTGGACGTAGAGCGAGACGGCCGGAGTGAAGGTGAACGCGTGCTTCACGCTGCTGTCTATCGCCATGTACCGCTGCCCGGCGAGGGAGAAGGTCGCGTGCCGGACGCTGCCCTCCTCGCCGGCCTCACCCGCGCCGTACCGGTCGAGCGAGATGATCTCGGCGTCCGGGAACAGCGAGGTGTAGAAGGTGATCGCCTCCTCCGCCTTCCCCTCGAACATCAGGAACGTCGTGATCTTCTGTGGTGCACTACTGGACATCGCGCCGAACTCCTCACCCGGTGATGATGGAGGGCAGCGTTTCAGCTTTTACTTATATAAGTCAACAGAGATAGTGGGACCGGCGCGGGTCAGCCGCGAGTACCTGCACCGCTCCCATCCCGGTGCGGATTTCCGGGAATCGGGGACGGTTCATCGTTTCCGGCCGGTCCGGCGGGCGCCGGTGGCGCGCCGCAGGACGTACAGCAGGGCCGAGCCGGCGAACAGCGCCAGCGTCACCAGGAGCCACCGGCCGAAGAAGGGGGCGGTGCTCAGCCCGGTCGCCTCCCGGTAGTTGTGCTCGGCGGCGCGCAGCACGAGCGGGAACCAGACGACGAGCAGCAGCGCGGACAGCCCGGCCGGCACCCGCAGGTGGTTGACCGGCCACCGGCGGCGCTGGAGGGCCGCGTCCGCGCGCGAGTAGAGCGGGAACGCGACGAGGTCGTGCAGGATCACGGCGCCGATGAACCACAGCACGAATCCCACCAGGATGCCGGCGAGGATCACACGGGTGAGGGCGTAGGCGGCCACGATGAAGCACACCAGCAGAATGGCCAGGTGCAGCGGCCCGGCGCCGTAGCGGCGGTGCAGGTCCGCGAGTCCGCCGCTCATGACGCGGGCCGGAAGTCGAGTTCGCGGACCCATTTGGTGTTGTGCACGCCGGGCGCGTTGGGCACCATGATCCTGGCCGGGAACCCGTGGTCGAGCGACAGGTCGGCCCCGTTGACCCGCAGCGCCAGCAGGGAACGCGGATCGGTGGTCTGCCCCGCGCTCAGCGACGCGTGGCTGAACACGCCGCCCCGCTGCAGCGAGCGGACGTAGACGCCGCCGTCGCCGGTCGCCCCGCACAGCCGGGCCAGGTCGGCCAGCCGTACGCCGGTCCACGCCTGTTCCGTGGACCAGCCCTCCACGCAGGCGATCGGCAGCCGGTAGGTGCGCAGCGGCAGGGCCAGCAGGTCCTCGCGGGACAGTTGCATCCGGCGGGCGCCGACGAGGGTCAGCCGCCAGCCGGAGCCGGTCTCCGCGGGGACGATGCCCACGCTCGCCGCGGTCTTGTTCACCTGGAAGTCGTTCGGGCCGGGGCCGTAGTCGCGCCCGTGCGGGGCGAGCAACGCCGTACGGCGGAGCGGGCCGTCCAGCGTCTGGCCCACGGACAGGCCGAACATGGCCAGCGAGCCGCCGCCGACGAAGGCGAGCAGGCCGCGCCGGGACACGGTCGCCGGCGCGGGGGCGGGGGAGACCAGGCCGTGGGGGTCGGGCGGCTCCGGGCGGGTGTCGCGCAGCGGAGTGCGCAGTTCCCGGCGCAGGCTCCGGGACCGCAGCGCGGTGACCGCTGTGGGCAGCTTGATCACCACGTGCGCGACCAGCGCGGCCAGGAAGACCCACGCGCCGTAAAGGTGGGCGGGATAGAAGGAGAACGGGAAGACGTAGAAGAGCTGGATGTTGAGGATGCCGGTGACGAACTGGAACACCGCGCCGCCGACCAGCAGCAGCAGGCTGGCCCGTTCCAGCATCTGGGCCGCCGATGTCGCCGGCGGCCAGGCGAACAGCTTGGGGATCACCGACCACAGCTTGGCCAGCAGCACCGGCAGCAGGGTCAGGCCGAGGATGACGTGCACCCCCTGGGTGAGGCGGTAGAGCCAGATCGGGCTGGTGGGCCAGTCGAAGAGGTAGAAGCCGAAGAGGCCCCTCTCCGGGGTGATGTCGTTGCCCGGCAGCCGGGGGTTGTACGCCGCGTAGGACACCAGTCCGGTGACCGCCACGATCGGGATGCCCACGAGCAGCACGATGCCGAACACCGACGTCAGCCACGGCCCGCGAAGCGGGCTGCGCCAGAACTCCGGCCGGAAGAACGGGCCCGGCGGCCGTTCCTCTCCCCGTAGCAAAGCCCGTATCCGCCCGGGCCCCCGCTTCCCGCGGCCACCCTCGCGCGACGTGTCCGACACCGATCCCCCCCGACGACTCCTGCTTGTCGTCGTTACCGCGAACACGGCTCGCGAAAGGCCGGGGCGTCTCCCGGTTCGCACCGGAAACGGTGCCCCTTCGGCAAAGGCCCGGCTCCCGCCAAGGCACCGTCTCCGGCCGGGCAGGGCCGCCGCCGGGATCGGCCAAGACTTCTTACGGCCTGCGAACGGCCGCGGGCCGTACCGCCGCGCGGGGCGGGACGCCGCCTACGCTCGGCGGGATGAGGGTAGTCGTGACCGGGTCCGCCGGGTTCATCGGAAGTCATGTCGTCGAGGCGCTGGACGAGACGGGCCACGAGGTGACCGGGCTCGACCTGCGGAACGGGGACGACGTGCGGGACGCCGCCGTCCTCGACCGGGCGCTTCCCGGCGCGGAGGCCGTGGTGCACCAGGCGGCCAAGGTCGGGCTCGGCGTGGACGTCGCCGACCTGCCGGACTACACGTCGGTCAACGCGTACGGCACCGCCGTGCTGCTGGCGGCGATGGCACGGCACGGGATCGGGCGGCTGGTGCTGGCGTCCTCGATGGTGGTCTACGGGGAGGGCGCCTACGACTGCGCCGGGCACGGCAGGGTGCGGCCGGGCCCGCGTGCCGTCGCCGACCTGGCACGCGGGCGGTTCGAGCCGCGCTGCCCCCGGTGCGGTTCCCCGGTCACCCCGGCCGCGATCGGCGAGGACGCGCCCGCCGATCCGCGCAACGCCTACGCCACCACCAAGCTCGCCCAGGAACACCTGGCGGCCAACTGGGCGAGGGAGACCGGCGGCACGGTGGTCGCGCTGCGCTACCACAACGTGTACGGGCCGAGGATGCCCAGGGACACGCCGTACTCCGGGGTGGCGGCGATCTTCCGGTCCGCGCTGGAGGCCGGCCGCGCGCCGAGGGTGTTCGAGGACGGCAGGCAGCGGCGCGACTTCGTGCACGTCCGCGACGTCGCCAGGGCGAACCTCGCCGCCCTGTCCGGGGGCGCGCCGGGGACGCCGGTCGCGTACAACGTCGCCAGCGGCGAGCCGCACACGGTGGGCGAGATGGCCGCCGCGCTCGCCGCCGAGCGAGGCGGCCCGGATCCGGTCGTCACCGGCGAGTACCGGCTCGGCGACGTGCGGCACATCGTCGCCTCCCCGGAGCGGGCGGCGGCGGAGCTCGGCTTCCGGGCGAGGGTCTCCTTCGCCGAGGGCATGAAGGAGTTCTCCGCCGCACCCCTGGGCTGATCGGGCGCGGGGCTCACCAGGGGGAGGCGACGAGTCCTTGCAGGAGCAGCCCGGTGACCACCTGCGCGGCGAGCGTGCGACGTCCGGGCGCGTACGCCGCCGCCAGGCCGATCCACACGGCGAACGGCACCCAGATCCGCTCCACCTCCCCGCGCGTCACCCCGCTGACGTCCAGCGCCAGCACCGCCACCAGCGCCGCGGCGACGACGGCGGCGGCGCCATGACGCCGCGCCAGGCGGGGTGCCAGGTGCGGTGCCAGGTGGGCCAGTCCCGCGGCGGTGGCCGGGCCGGTGACCAGGGCGAGGACGGCCAGGTTGGCCACCAGGAAGTACAGGTAGGGGCGGGCGGCGCCCGGATCGGCGGCCCACTCCGCGTGGGTGGCCGCCACCCCGGCGAACCAGGAGAACCCCGCCGCCGCGAACGCGCCCGTCACCGCCACCGCCCCGGCCGAAGCGGCGGCCACCGCCCGCCACGGCGACCGCACCAGCACGGCGACCGTCACCGGGATCACCAGGTAGGGCACCAGCCCGTAGCTGAGGTACGGCAGCGCCCCCAGCAGCACCCCCGCCCCCGCCGCGAACCACGTCCTGGCGGCGGTGCTCCGGCCGAGCACCAGCAGCGCCACACCCCACGCGCCGACCCCGGCGAAGAACGCGTCCATCGTGGTGGCGATCCACACCGAGGCCGGGGTGAGTGCGAGGTACGGCAGCGCCCGCCGCGCGGCCTCCTCCCCGGCCAGGCGGCGTACCGTGAGCCCGATCGCCACCGTGGCCGAACAGCCCGCGAGGACCACCACGATCGCCGCCCACAGCGGCCCGCCCAGGCCCGCCGCGCCCAGCGCCCACACCACCAGCACCGGCAGCGGCGGATGCCCGCGCACGTGCGTCGGGTACTCCGGCAGCCGCTGGGTGAAGGTGGCCAGCCAGCCGAGCGGGTCATGGCCGACCGCGGGCAGCACCGCCAGGTACTCCTCCGGGTGGGTGAATGGCGCGGCCAGCCCGTCGGCCGACTCCGCCAGCAGGACCGTCCAGGCCAGCGCGAAGCCGTAGGCGACGAGTGACGCCCGCCCGAACCCGCCCCGCCTGACCAGCCCGGGCAGGACCCGCACGGCGACGGCCGCGAAGAGCGCCGCCGGCAGCAGCGTGACCGTCAGCACCCGGAAGTGGGCGTGCAGCGGCGGCAGATGATCGATGCGCAGCACGCCCAGCCCGTGCAGCACCCCGCCCGCCGCGAAGCCGCCCGCGACCAGCGCCACCCACCAGCCGAGCGCCCCGCGCGGCCATCGACCGCCCGCACTCCCGTCCGCGCCCGGAAGGCCGGTCGGGGCGCCGGTCTCGTCCCGGCGCCGGGGCCCGTCCTGGCGGGCGGGCCGTGCGCCGGCCGCCCGTCGATCCGATCTTTCCGCCACTCGGTAACAGTAGTTCTGACCTGCGCTTATTTTGAAGCGGGCGTCACCACTCCGTAAGAGTCTCGCGGCATCGGCTGCTTTAACGTCGGTGCCATGGAGATCGACGTGGTGCTGCCGTGCCTCGACGAGGAGGCCGCCCTGCCCTGGGTGCTGGAGCGCATGCCGGCCGGATACCGGCCCATCGTGGTGGACAACGGGTCCTCGGACGGCTCGGTGAAGGTGGCGCTCAGCCTCGGGGCGCGCGTGGTGATGGAACCCCGGCGCGGGTTCGGGGCCGCCTGCCACGCGGGCCTGCTCGCCGCGACCGCCGACGTCGTCGCCTTCATGGACGCCGACGCCTCCCTCGACCCGCGTCAGCTTCCCCGGGTGACCGAGCCGGTCCTGACCGGAGCCGCGGACCTGGTGCTCGGCCGGCGGGTGACCCGCTCGGCGGGCGCCTGGCCGCCGCACGCGCGCGCCGCCAACGCCCTGCTGGCCCACCGGCTGCGGCGGCGCACCGGGGCCGCGCTGCACGACCTCGGCCCGATGCGCGCGGCGCGCCGCGCCGACCTTCTCGCCCTGGACCTGCGGGACCGCAGGTTCGGCTACCCGCTGGAGATGGTGCTGCGCGCCGCCGCGGCCGGCCGGCGGATCGCCGAGAGCGAGGTGGACTACCTGCCCAGGGCCGGCCGGTCCAAGGTGACCGGCACGATCCGCGGCACGCTGCGGGCCATCGGCGACATGCGTCGGGTCATGCGGGAGACCGCGTGACGCAGATCCTCGTCATCGCCAAGGAGCCGGTGCCGGGCAGGGTCAAGACGCGGCTCTGCCCGCCCTGCACCGAGGAACAGGCGGCCCGGCTCGCGTCCGCCGCCCTGGAGGACACCCTGCGCACGGTGGCCGCGGTCCGGGTGCCGCACCGGGTCCTCGTCCTCCAGGGGCTGCCCGGCGCCTGGCTGCCCGCCGGGTTCCCGGTGATCCCGCAACGCGGGCGCGGCCTGGACGAGCGGCTGGCGGCGGCCTTCACCGACGCCTATCGGCTGCACGCGATGCCCGTCGTCCTCGTCGGCATGGACACCCCCCAGCTCACTCCCGCCCTGCTCGAAGCCGCCGCCGGCGCGCTCGCCGGGCACGACGCGGTGTACGGCCCCGCCGCGGACGGCGGCTTCTGGCTCCTCGGCCTGCGCCGCCCCGACCCCGCGCTGCTGCTCGGCGTGCCCATGTCGCGGCCGGACACCGGAGCGGTCCAGCTCACCCGGCTGCGCCGGGCCGGGCTCAGCGTGGCGCACCTGCCCGAGCTGCACGACGTCGACACCTTCGCCGACGCCTGCCACGTCGCGGCCCAGGCGCCCGGCACCCGGTTCGCCGCGACGTTGCGGGACGTGCGCGCCGGCCTGGCGCTGCGCTGACGGCCGCTTCGACGCTCAGCGCGCGATCAGCAGCGGGACGGTGAGGGCGATGAGCAGGACGAACGTCCACAGCGCGGGCGCGGAGCCGAGCGTCTGCTCACGCAGGGCGGTCCTGCGCTCCTGTTCGGCCTGGCCCCGGGTGAGCCACCACGGGCTGACCCGCTGTTCGAGCCGCCCGCAGACGGCCCCGAGGACGGCCCCGTACGCGAGGTGCCCGACCAGGACGGGAAAGGACGCGGTGAGACCGGCGGCCGTCCACAGCGGGGCGCCGCCGAGCAGGACGGGCGCCAGGGTGAGCCCGCCCAGGATCCACCACAGGAACCCGTAGCAGACGCCCCAGCCGAGCCCGGACGCGAGGTCGAAGCTCCGGTTCCGGAAGAAGACCCCGTAGGAGACGCCGACCGCCATGGCGATCACCAGGTGGACCCACAGGCCGGTCAGCGCGGTACGCCCGCCGGCCAGGCGGGCCACGGTGGGCAGCAGCCCGCTCGGCGCCAGCACCAGGGCGAAGACGACGCCGCCCGCGAGGCCGCCCGCGAGCCCGTACCCGGCGGCCCGCAGCCTGCCGGGACCGAACGACACCCGGTGCAGCCGCCGGATGTCGTCCTCGAACAGGGCCTGCCCGGCCGCCGCGAGCCAGGTGGTCCCGGCGGCGGTGCCGGCGCCGAGGAGGACGAGGCCGGGAAGCTCGGGGACGGCGTTCCGCACGCCTTCGAGCGACCAGTCCAGCGTCCCGGTGGTGAGCAGGGTGGGAAACGTCAGCGCGACCAGGATCCACCAGGCGAAGCCGTACGCCACACCGCGGATCAGCGCGGGGCCGGTGCCCTCCGGGCGGTCGCCGAAGAGCAGCGGATACCCGAGGCCGAGGACGACACCGTAGACGAACAGCCGGTACGGCGGCACGCCCGTCATGACGCCGAGGCCGAAGACGAGCACCGCAGCCGTGAGCGCGCCCGCGGCGAGACCGCGGACCGGCGCGGCGGGCCGGATCCGCGGGCGGGAACCGGCCGGGCGGCGCAACCACGCGAACGCCGCCGCGGTGACCGCGCCGTAGACGAGGTGGCCGATGAGACTCGGCAGCAGCTCCCGGCCACCGGCGAGGTCCCAGGCGACCGGACGGCCGAGCAGGATCGGCAGCAGCGTCAGCGGCCCGAGGAACCACCACAGCATCCCGTAGACCAGGCCCCAGAAGAGCAGTTCCTCGACCCTGGCCCGCTGGTGCACGACCAGCAGGCCGAACCCGGCCCCGATGATCGCCGCGAACAGCATGTGCACGGCGAAGGCCAGCGGGATCACGTCGGTGCGCACGATCGCGGCGACCGTCGGCAGGAAGCCGATCTCGGCCATCACACCGCCGAAGACCACCCCGCCGGCCAGCCCGGCCACCGCCCCCGGCACGGCTCCCCGGCGCGCCCGGTCCGCGATCCCCATCTCACTCATGACCGGCCTCCGGATGCCGCGCGGCGCGGGGCGGTGACGGCGTGAGCGCGATGTCCCGCGAGAAGACCAGGTCGATGGTCCAGTCGGCGAGGACGCGGAGCTTCTTCTCCCAGCCGGGCAGCTTGGCGAGGTAGACGCCGCGCCACAGCAGCCAGGCGGGCAGCCCGGTGACGCGGCGGCCGCGGATCTCGGCCACCCCCGTACGGTGGCCCAGCGCGACCAGGACGCCGATCCCGCGGAAACGGAACTCCGCGGGACGGCCCCCGGTGATCGCGGCGGCGACGTTGCCCGCGACGGCCCGCCCCTCGCGCAGCGCGTGCTGCGCCGTCGGCGGGTAGGGCCGGCCGTCCGGTCCGGGGATGCCCGCGCAGTCGCCGATCGCCCAGACGCCCTCGACGCCGTCCACCCGCAGGAACGGGTCGACGGTGAGCCGGCCGCCGCCGGACAGCGCCGCGGTCAGCGGATGCGGCCGGTTGCCGGCCGTCCAGGCGAGCGTCCTGGCGGGGATGACCGTGCCGTCGCCGAGCCGTACGGCCCCGGCCCGCGCCTCGGCCACCGCCACGTTCAGCCGGAACTCGACACCCCGGCGGGCGAGCCGCTCCTGCGCGTACGCGCCCAGCTCGGCCGGAAGCTCGGGGAGGATGCGTTCACCGGTGTGCACGAGCACGAAACGCGGCTCGGACTCGCGCACGTTCGGGTAGTGCCGCAGCACCCCGTACACCAGGTCGGACAACTCGGCGACCAGCTCCGTCCCGGCGAAGCCGCCGCCGGCGACGACGAAGGTGAGGAACTCCGCCCGGGTCCGCGCGGCGGGTTCGAGGTCCGCGCGCTCCAGGGCGCCGAGGACGTGGTTGCGCAGCCGCGTCGCGTCCCCCACGGTCTTCAGCGGGAAGGCGTGCTCGGCGAGCCCCGGCAGGTCGAAGAAGTACGGCACGGAGCCCACCGCGAGGACCAGGTGGTCATAGCGCACCGAGGCCATGCCCTCGTCCGCGGTCGTCACATGGACCAGGCGGCCGGCCGTGTCGATCCGGTCCACGTGCCCGTGCAGGAACGACGTGTGCGTCAGCGCGGCGCGCACCGGGGCGCTGACGTGCCGCGGCTCCAGGGCGCTGGAGGCGACCCCGGCGAGCATCGGCGTGAAGAGCAGGGCGTTGGTGTCGCTGATCAGCGTGACGTCGGCGCGCAGCCCCCGGGCCGCCAGCCGGTCGAGCCGGCGGGCCGTGCCGACCCCGCCGAAGCCGCCGCCGACGATGACGACGCGCGGCAGGGGCGCCTGCGCCGGCGCGGGCCCGGCCGGCGCGCGCCGGCGCAGGGCGAGTGCGCAGTACAGCAGCACGCCGGCCGTCCCGCCGAGCAGCACGTCGCCGACCAGGGCGCCGAACTGCTCGTCGGCGGAGGCGAGCGCCCAGGTGGGGAGCCGTCCCGCCAGCAGCGGGCGGAGCGTGAGCTGCCACACCGCCCAGTCGAGCAGGCCGGTCAGGATGCCGCAGGAGAAGGCCGTGGCCAGATCCTCCGCGCGTTCCCCGGCGACGAATCCCAGCACCGCGCCGAGCAGCACCGCGTGCGCGGCGAAGGCCGCCGGCCCCGGATGCCCGAGCATGCCGTGGTACGCCTGCACCGAACCGACGAGCAGCCCGCCGGCGAGCCCCGCGCCCGCGCCGTACAGCACCCGCGCCCGCTCGGCCGGCCGGGTCCGCAGCCGCGCCGCCACCATGACCGCGGCGACCGCGATCAGCCCGCCGGACCACAACGCCCAGCCGAGCGGATCGGTGAGACGGGCGTCCACCAGCAGGCCGCCCAGCCCGGCGGCGACCAGCGCGCCGCCCATCCCGTACCCGGCCAGTCGCCACCTGCGGCCCTTCACGCCACCACCACCTTCGTCACCCACTTGGTCTGCAGCACCCCGGGCCGGTCGGGCGCGATGAGGTGGAGCGGGAAGCCGTGGTCGGGGCGAGCGGTGAGCCGTTGATCCGGAGGGCGAGCAGGGTGAGCGGGTCTCGCCGGTGCGGCGAGCGTACCTCGCCGGACCGGCACGCGCCGCCCTTCTCCGGCGACTCGACCGCGACCACGGCGTCCGGCGGCGCTCAGGTCAGGGCGGCGAACCATCGTCCCGCCTCGTTCCAGTGGTCGGCGCGGGTGAAGCCGCAGCGCCGGGCCAGCGGATCGATGTCGTCGGCGGACACCGTCGCCCAGGCGAACCAGTCGGCCACCCGCCCGCCGCGGCGCAGCCGTACCCGGTCCACCGCGCTCGGCGACCCGGGCGGCGCCAGCTCGGCGAGGACCGCGCCGCCCGGCCGCACCAGCTCGCGGAGCCGGCGCAGCAGCGCCGCGGGGTCGCCGCCGATGCCGATGTTCCCGTCGGCCAGCAGCGCCACCGCCCAGCGGCCGGTGCACGGCAGCGGCTCGAAGACGCTCCTGCGCAACGCCGGCCCGCCCGCGCGCCGCGTCAGCGCGACCGCCAGCGGAGTGATGTCGATGCCGAGGACGGGCACGGCCCTCCGGGCGAGCGCCACGGTCAGCCGGCCGGGCCCGGAGCCGACGTCGAGCGTCGGCCCGTCGCACCTGTCCAGCAGCCGCCGGTCCCCTTCGATCGGCCGCAGCCAGCGCTCCGCGTCCAGCGGCAGGACCCTGCCGTCGGAGTACTCGACGTCCACCGTCCCTCCCCTCAGCGCGTCCTCGTAGAAGGCGCCGATCATGCCGCGCCCCCGGCCGATCCCATGGCGGAGGAACCGGGGCCGCCGCACTCCCGCCCTGCGCCCGGCAATTCCGGAGAACGGCTGTTCATGTCGAGACGTTCAATCACGTTGCGACGTTACAACGACGGGCATTCGCCGACCCTTACGGATCTGTGACGTGAGGTGGCCGGGAATTCACCGGGAAAATATTCGTCATGAATTCTGGGCGGCTGATCGACGTTTCGTGATTACTTCGTGAGGTCGATTTTCCGGGCGGGGCCGGCCCTCACTCCCTGACCTCGCCCGCCGCGGCCTCGTCGCCCGCCTCGCCCGCGTCGTCGGTGCCCGCCGTGGTGCGCGCCGGGGGATGGCGGCGCAGCACTCCCGGCAGGATCATGGCGACGATCACGGTGGCCAGCGTGCCGCCGGCACCGGCGATGACGAACGTCGCCGGCGCGGAGGTGGCGTCCAGCAGGAGACCACCGGCGATGTAGGACAGCGCCGCGGCCATGCCGACGGCGCCGTAGAGGTTGCCGAAGACCCGGCCGAGCATGCCCGCCGGGACGAAGCGCTGCAGCATGGTGTTCGTCGCCACGTCCATGGCCGCGACGCCCAGGCCGCGGACGAACTGCGCGGTGAACGCCGCGGCGACGGCCCAGGTCAGACCGGTGAGCAGGTTGCCCACGCTGCTCACCGCGAAGCCGGCGATCAGCAGGGTGGCCAGCGACACCCGGGTGCCGTGGCGGGCCGTCAGCGCGTACCCGAAGAGCAGTCCGATGCCCACGGCGCCCAGCAGCAGGCCGACCGCCGAGTCCCCGGCCTCGAAGGTGTCCGTGGCCAGCAGCACCAGGGCGACGTCGTCCACCCCGTTGAAGGCGACGTTGGCGCAGAAGCCCAGGGCGATGATCCGGACCACCCGGGTGGACCAGATGTACCCCAATCCGGATCTCGCCTCCCTCAGCAGGGAGGGCCGCCTCCCCGCCGGCGGCACCGGCGGCAGCGACCGCAGCCTGACCAGCAGCAACCCGGCCAGCAGGAAGGTGACGGCGTCCACCAGCAGCACGCCACGGATGCCGATGAACGGGAACAGCGCGGCCGCGACCAGGGGCCCGAGGGCCTCGGCCGCGTTGGTGCCGAACCCGAGCGTGGAGTTCGCGGTCTCCAGGTTCCGGTCCGGCACCAGGCCGGGGATGGCCGCCCGTGAGGCCGGGAGGAAGATCTGCCCGGCGATCGCGCGCAGCCCCACCAGCGCCAGCAGCAGGGGCAGCGGCGGCAGCGCCAGCGCGATGAGCAGCAGGATCACGCCCTGGGCCAGCTCACATGCGATCATCACGCGCTTGAGGTCGAAACGGTCGCTGATCGCGCCCGCGACCGGACTGAGGAGTGAGGGGATGAACTCCCCGGTGAGCAGGAGCAGCGAGACCGCGATCGCCTGGCCGGTGGAGTCGGCGACGTAGAGCATCAGCGCGACGAGGCTGAGCGCGTCGCCGCCGACCGAGATCACCCGGGACGACCACAGGGCGAGGAATCCCGGGTTGCCGCGTAACACATGAAACGCGCCGGACTTCTGCGTCGCCGCTCCGGTGCCGGCGTCGGGGGCTGACATGGTCTCTTTTCTCCTCGGCTCGGAGGCATTCACACCGGGGAGACACCCGCCGGTCACCGGACTTTTCGTTCCGGCCGGATTGACGCGTCCCCGCGGCCGGATCCTCATGGTCGGATATTTCGTTGACACCCGCCGGGATATCGCGGCGAATTCGGGCGTTTTTCGACGGGCGGGCACGGAACAGGTGGAGCAGGAGGGCACGCAGGACCGTGCCGGGCCGCGGCCCCGGCCGTGCCGCGGTGAGTCCCGTCACACGCCGACCGGCCCGCCTCGGCCCGTCGATCCGGCGGCAGGTCCCGGGCGGCGGCGTCAGTACCGCACGGTGATCCGGCCGGCGGCGGGGTCGACGGTGACCGTGCCGCCGTACGGGACGACGAGCTGCGGGTCCGTGTGCCCGATGTCCACGTTGAGGACCAGCGGGATGCCCGGGTTGTACTCGCCGAAGGCCCTCAGGACGGCATCCCGCTGGGCGGCGACGAACGCGGCCTTCCGCTCCGGCGAGAGCCGGTCGTGCAGCGCCCACGCCTTGGGCCGGCCGATGATCGCGGCGCCGAACCGCTCCAGCAAGCCGCGCTCGCCCATGCCCACGAGCACCTGGTACACGTAGGCGGCGTCGGGGAGACTCTCGGAGGTCTCCAGGAACAGCACGCAGCCGTCGTAGGCCGCGGGCTCCCGGATGTGGATGCCGGCCCGCAGGTTCCAGTCGACGATCTCCAGGCAGCCGCCCCACGACCGGCCCGACACGGCGTGCCCCGGGCCGTGCCACTGCCAGCCCTCGCCGGGAAGCATGTCCGGCTCGCTCTCCAGGAGGGCCGGTTCGTTCCAGTCCCGGTCGATGTCGGTGAACGACTCGGCGGGGCGCAGGTCGTACTCGTCATGGGTGAACAGGGCGGCCCGCACCGCCTCGGCGGACTGCGGGTGCATCGCGCCGCCACGGCCGAAGACCGTCATGATCGTGCCGCCGTAGTACGACACGACGCCGAGGTTCCACAGGTAGTTGCACAGGTTCGTGTTGTCGCTGAGGCCGAAGAACGGCTTCGGATGGGCGCGCAGGACATCCGGGTCGAGGTGCCGCAGCACCTTGATCTGGTCCTCGCCGCCGATGGAGGTCAGCACGGCGCTGATCGACGGGTCGGCGAACGCGGCGTTGACGTCGGCGGCCCGCGCGGCCGGCGACGCGCCGAACTCACGGGTGGTCGGATACTCGACCGGCACGAGTCCGAACTCTTCGCGGAGCCGGGTGAGCCCCAGCTCGTACGGCGCGGGGAAGATCGCGGGCAGCGCGGAACCGGGCGACAGGACGGCCACCCGCCCGCCGGGCTTCGGTTTGTCGGGGTACGCCAGCATGCGGAGCAAGCTACCGGAGGGGGATCGCCGCGGGCCACGGCTTTTGCCGCCGGTGGGAACCGGGACGTCAGGCGTCCGGCGGTATCCCGGCTTCCCGGCCTGACGGGCCCCGGCCGGACCCGGCGGCGGGACGGCGGGGCGGTCAGCGGAACGAGCGCCGGTACGCGGCCGGGGTGGTGCTGAGCGCGTCGTGGAAGCCGCCGCGCACCCTCATCATGGAGTACGTCACATGACCACTGCCCTTGATCGTAAACCTTCCCCGCCACCTTCTGGACCAGGGACTTCTCGCTCTACTTCGCGGCCCGGGTGGTGTCGCTGCTGGGCGACGCCATGATGCCGGTCGCCTCGGCGCTGGCGGTCGGAGCCGTCTACGGCGTGTCGGGCGTGGGGTACGTTCTCGCCAGCTGGACCGCGCCCTTCGTGCTGTTCGTCCTGTTCGGCGGGGTCTTCGCGGACCGGGTCGGCGCACGCGCCATGATGGTCGGCGCGGACCTGGTGCGGATCGTCGCCCAGGGCGTGCTCGCCGTCGCGTTCTTCACCGGGACCCCGCCGCTGTGGCTGCTGCTGGCCGCCTCCGCGCTGTCCGGCACGGCCGCCGCGATGTTCCAGCCCGGCGTCAACGGCATGGTCCCGCTGGTCGCGAAGGACCCCCAGCGGGCCAACGGCACCCTCAAGATCGCCGACGCGGCCACCCAGCTCGGCGGCCCGGTGCTGGCCGGCCTGCTGACGGCGCTGACCGGCGCGGGCACCGTCTACGCGATCGACGCGGGCATCTTCCTGCTCAGCGGCCTGTGCCTGGCCCTGATCAGGGTCGCCCCCGCCGTCCGGGCCAGGGAACCCTCGACGGTCCTGCGCGACCTGCGACGCGGCTGGGCGGAGTTCCGCGCCCGGAACTGGATGTGGTCGGTGATCCTGGTCTGGGTCTTCTTCAGCATGCTCGTCTTCGGCCCCTACGTCCCGCTCGCCTCCCGGCTGATCGGCGAACGGCTGGGCGACGCCGCCTACGGCTGGGTGATGGCCGCCCTCGGCGCCGGCACCGTGGTCGGCGGCCTGGTCGCGATCCGGTTCCGCCCGGTCCGTCCCCTGGCCGGGGGCGCGGTCGCGCTGACCGGCTTCACCTGCATCCCGCTGGCGGTCGCCCTGGAGCTTCCGCTTCCCCTGCTGATGGCGGGCCACCTGGCCGGCGGCGCGTTCTGGGCCTTCTGGTCGGTGATGTGGGCGACGAGCGTCCAGACCCAGGTGGCCCCGGACGTCCTCAACCGGGTGACCGCCTACGAGGTCGCGGGCTCGGTCTCCGGCGCGGCCGTGGGCCAGGCCCTCGTCGGGCCGGTCTCCTCGGTCGTCGAACCCGGGCACCTGCTGTTCGTCTCGACCGGCGTCACCGCCGCCGTCTGCGTCGCGCTGCTGCTCATCCGGCCGATCCGCCGGCTGCGCCGGGTGCCGGGCGACGGGGGAACGGCGGAACCCGCCTAACCCAGCTCCAGCTCGCCCACCTTCTGACCTCCGCTGAACTCCCCGGTCGGCCGGAACCCGAGCCGCAGGTAGAACCGTTCGGGGCCGTCCTCGCCCGGATGCCAGGTGACGGTCAGCCGGGTGCCGCCCCGGCGGCGGATCTCGGCGGCCACCGACTCGACCGCGAACCGGCCGTAGCCGCGCCCCTGCTCGCCGGCCGCGATGTTGAGACGCCACAGGCCCGAACGGCGGTCGCCGCTGCCGTCACCGGCGAAGTCGACGTCGAAGAAGGCCATGAGGAAACCGACGGGCCTGGCCCCGTCGAAGATCAGACGGGGCCAGGCGACACCTGGATGGACGTACGCCTCGGCGAGGGACTTGACCACCGGCGCGACCAGGTGTTCCTGGTCGGGGCGCACCTTCAGGCCGATCGCGGTGTCGAAGTTGGCGGCGGTGACCTCCGCCAGGCGGAGCGTGGACGTCATGCGGGAACTCTAGAACAAAAGGGGTTTCGCACGCCGCGGGAGCCGTACCGGGCCGGTCCGCGCCCGCGGCGGGTCACTCAGCGGGGGTTGAGGATCTCGACGATCCGGAGGAACCCGTCGGTGCCGTGGCCCTGTCCGATGACGCGGCGCGCCAGGCCCTCGGCCGCCCGCATCACGCCCGCGTCGATCCCGTGGGCCTCGGAGGCGTGCACGATGTGGGCCATGGACGAGGCCGCCGAGGTGATCGGGTTGCCCTCACCGGAGTACGTGCCGTTGTCCACATCCTTCGCCAGCGCCTCGAAGAGCGGCGGCAGGATCGCGCCGATGCCGGCGGCGAACGGCGCCAGCTCCCCGGCGCTGATCCCCTCGGCCCGCGCCACTGCCAGCGCGTGCCCGAAGCCCGCCATCGCGGTCCAGAAGACGTCGAGCAATGCGATGTCGTAGGCCGCCGCCCGGCCGATGTCCGCGCCGAGATGGGTGTGCGCGCCGCCCAGGGCGTCCAGCACCGGCCGGTGCTCCTGGTACAGCTCTTCGGGACCGCAGTGCAGGAACACGGCGGCCGGCGTGCCGATCGTCGTGGTCGGCGTCATGATCGCGCCGTCCAGGTACCCGACGCCGTGGCCGGCGGCCCAGGCGGCGGTGTCCCTGGCCCGCTCGGGGGTGTCGGCGGTCAGGTTCACGACGGTGCGGCCCTTGAGCGCGTCGGCGACCGCGCCGCGGCGCAGGACGGCGTCGGCCGCGTCGTAGTTCACCACGCAGACCACGGTCAGCGCGCCGGCCGCGACCGCCGCCTCGGGCGACGGGGCGCTGATCGCACCCCGCTCGACCAGCTCCCGGTCCCTGCCGGGGGTCCGGTTCCACACCGTGGTCCGCAGGCCGGCGTCCAGGAAGGCGCCGGCCAGCGCGCGGCCCATCGGCCCGAGGCCGAGCACGGTGACGGCAGACTGTTCGACGTGCGAGGTCATGATGGAACTCCTGTGGGAATGTCGGCGTACAACAAGGGGGAAAGATGACGCGCAGCCGTGCCGAGGACCCCAACGTCTGCGGAGTGACCGCCGCGATCGCCGTGATCGACGGCAAGTGGAAGACGATCCTGCTCTGGCTCCTGGAAACCCGTCCGCACCGTCCCGGGGAGCTGCGCAGGCTCCTTCCGGGTCTCACCGAGAAGGTGCTGACCCAGACACTCCGGGAGATGGAGGCCGACGGGCTCGTCCACCGGGAGGTGCACGAGGTGCGCCCGCTGAAGACCGTGTACTCCCTCACCGCGTTCGGACGTGAACTGTCCGAGGCGCTGGAGCCGCTCTCCGCCTGGGGCCACCGCCGCCTGGAGAAACTGGCGGGACCTCAGCGGGTCTCCTGATGCATCGACCTCCCCGTCTCACCCGGATCCGGGAGCCCTCCGGCCGCCACGACCAAGCTTCGAGCCCCCCGGCCCGGCGGACAAGTACCCACAAAAAGGTGGCCATCGAGGGGCTCTCGGACGGCCCGGACGCGGCTTGACAGCGTCAGCCTGGTATCGCGTGTCGGGCCGGCCGGTGGCGCACGGTCAGCCGGTCGTCCCGCCCGAGACGTCCAGGCGGTGCCCGGTCATGTACCGGCTGTCCTCCGAGGCGAGGAAGGCCACCACGCCGGCGACGTCGGCGGGCGTGCCCAGCCGGTTCAGCGCCGACAGCGAGGACAGCCAGGCCAGCGCGTCGCCGGTCAGCCGGCCCTCGTGCATGTCGGTGTCGATCACCCCGGGCGCCACCGTGTTGACCGTGATGCCCCGGGGGCCAAGTTGCCTGGCGAGGCTCGTGGTGAGCACGTCCAGGGCCGCCTTGGACATGGCGTAGCCGATCGTCCGCGGCATCGGCAGGCCGCGCGTGAGCATGGTGCCGACCGTGATGATCCGGCCCCCGTCCCGGAGCCGCGCCAGGCCGAGGCGGGTGATGAGGAGCGGTGCGATGGTGTTGACCGCGAGCAGCCGCTCGAAACCCTCCCTGGTGACGTCGTCGATCTCCGCCTGGTCGCCGAGGATGCCCGCGTTGTTGACCAGGATGTCCAGCCCGTCGGCATGGGCGTCGAACGCGCTCCACAGCGCCTCGGCGTCGCCGGGCACGCCCAGCTCGGCCTGGATCGCGAAGGCCCGCCCGCCCGCCGCCTCGATGGCCGACACCGTGTCCCCGGCCGCGGCGTGGTTGCCGCCGTAGTGCACGGCGACCCGGGCGCCGTCCTGTGCGAGCCGGGTCGCGATCGCCCGGCCGATCCCCCTGCTCGCACCGGTCACCAGTGCCGTCTTGCCGGTCAACGTGCCCATGGTCATACCCTCCAATTACGTACAACGTACTGGAAACGGAACATAGCCATTCCCGTACCATGTACGCAAGAGGAGGGCGGATGTCCGACGACGAGATGATCACCATCTGGATGCGGCCGGAGCG
The DNA here is from genome assembly GCF_030268685.1 of Microtetraspora sp. NBRC 13810. Classification (GTDB taxonomy): domain Bacteria; phylum Actinomycetota; class Actinomycetes; order Streptosporangiales; family Streptosporangiaceae; genus BSRQ01. Next base: position 9,489 of record NZ_BSRQ01000022.1, on the reverse strand, counting down.
GGTCAGGCGCTCGGGGCCCGGGCGGCGGCCCGGCTACAGCCGCGAGCAGATCACCGGGGTCGCCGTGCGGATCGCCGACGCGGAGGGCGTGCAGGCCGCGACGATGCGGCGGATCGCGGCCGAGCTGGGCACCGGGGCCATGTCGCTGTACGTCTACGTGCCGAAACGGGACGACCTGCTCGACCTCATGATCGACATGGTGATGGCCGAGGTCGAACTCCCCGATCGGCCGGGGGGCGGCTGGCGGTCGGACCTGTCGCTCGTCGCCCACCAGACCCGCGTCACCGGCCTGCGCCACCCCTGGCTGGTCCCCCTGATCGGCAGCCGTCCCACCCTGGGCCCCCAGCTCCTGCGGGTGAACGAGTTCGCCCTCGGCGCGCTCGACGGGCTTGGCCTCGGCATCGACGACATCACCGGCCTCGTCGGCATGCTGAACGACTACGTGCACGGCGCCATCCGCCGCGAGATCGGCTGGCTGGAGGAGGCCCGCCGTACCGGCCTGGACCCGGAACGCTGGCGGCGCGACTACGTCGGCCCCTACGTGCGGCAGGTCGTCGAGGCGGGCACCTACCCCCTGTTCAGCCGGTCCGTGCTGGAATCCCGCACCGCGCTTCTCACCCCCGAGGAGCGGTTCCGGCACGGCCTGGACCGCGTCCTGCGCGGCATCGGCGCGCAACTCCCCACCGGCGCCCCGCCGCACACCCCCGCGCGACCGGCGCCGGACACCTGACCGTCAGCGCTGTCCGCACCGGAGCAGGCACGCGCCACCAGATCGTATCCCCGGGCGATGAGCGCCTGGCCCTGACGGTCGCGGCCGATGAGGCGTAGAGCCGAGGTCACCTCGGCCGCGGCCGTGTCGCCTTCGAAGGCCAGCCCGTTCAGGTAGTCGTCCAACGCGGCCGGATCAGTGCCGTCCCGCTCCTCCGGATCCCCGACCACCAGGGTCGTCACGACCTCGCCGTCGACCACGTATTCGAGGTCTTCGACCCCCTCCAGCTCGTACAGGGGCCAGCCGAGGTAGAGCAGCCGCCCGCCGTCCCGGGTCAGCTCGGCCCAGGACCGCCATCGCCACGCGTCGTTCCCGTCGAGTTGGATCACCTGGACCCAGCCCGGTGCCTGCGGGCCGGTCCAGATGACGCCGTCGCCGTGCTCCGTGTAGCTGCCGGTGATGATCTCCCGCCATCCGCAGGCCCGGGCACTGGTCGGATCGGCGCCCAGCCTCCGTGCCACCTCTTCGACGTCCAAGCCTTCCACCCAGATGCTCCGGAACGGCGTGTCGTAGTCGATGCCGTGATCGACGAGGAGCTCCCAGAGGTCCTTGTCGGTGTCACAATTCCGCGCTCCTTCTCCACGTACGAAGGCCGGTGCGATCTCCCCGGCATGGCTGCGCGCTGTTCCATGCGGCCTCAGCTTCGCCGGGACCGGAGTCGACCCCACGACGAAAGGAAGGCCGAACACCACCTCAACGACCTGCTCCCCGACCGATAAGCGGTGCTCGTTCCCTTCGCCCCGCCCCGCGTTCTCCTCGCCCTGACCCGTCACCGTTTCACGCTAGATCTCACGTCACCGACTTGCGTGTCCTGACAGCGGGAAGCCGGGGTCGCAGGAGTCAGCGGCCGTTTCGCGTGTTCAGGTGGCCAGGGCGGCGCGGATCAGGTCGCGGAGCTCGTCGTCGGGGATCGCGGCAGCGTCGGCGGGACGCATCTGGATGGTTCCCTTGCTGGTCCGGAGTTGCGGATGGCGGGCGGTGAAGTCGGTGACGCGGTCCTGGCCCCAGCCGTAGAGCGAGACCCCGTGCCGCCACACGCCGATGTGGAGGCGGCGGCGCCCGACTTCGTAGGTGGGCATCTTGTAGGACAGCACCACGGCGGCGTCGGGATACACCTCCAGGACCAGGTGGTGCAGCCGATCGAACAGCGGGCGGTACGCGGGGTCGATGGCGTCGATGTAGTCCTGAACCGCATTGTCCATCTGCTCATCATCCCGGCCGAACGTCTCAACGAACCGGCCGAGCGGCTGAGCCCGTGGTGTCGGAGTCCGGGGACCCCGGCTCTCGCCGTGGCAACAGCGCCGCTGGAACGAGCGCGAGGAGGGAAAGGATGAGGGTGGCACCGAAGGCGATGGCGTACGCCTGCGGGGCGGAGCCGCCGGTGGCGAAACGGTGGGCCACGATGGCGAGGAGGAAAGCCGTGCCGAAGGAGCCGCCGACGCGTTGAATGACGCTGAGCAGGGTGGTCGCCTCGGGAACGGCCCCAGCCGGCAACCGCATGTACGCGGCGGTGGTGATGGGGACGGTGGCCAGGCCGAGTCCGGCACCGCGCAGGAACAGGGCGACGCTCAGCGCTGGATCGCTCGCGCCGGGCACGGCCACGTAGGGCACAGTGCCGGCGGCGGCGACGACCGTGCCGACGATGAGCGGCACGCGGGGCCCGAAGCGGTCGGTGAGCCGCCCGGCCAGGGGCAACGCGGTCATGGTGCCGAGTGCCAGGGGAGCCAGCAGCAGCCCTGTTTCCACGCCGGTGGCACCGCGTACCTGCTGGTAGAACAGGGGCAGCAGCACCATGGGGCCGAAGATCGACGCGCCGGCCAGCATCATCAGCCCGCAGGACAGGGCGAATGCGCGATCGCCCAGCAACCGTAGGTCCACCAGGGGATGACGACGGCGGAGGGCTCGGTGCGTGTAGCCGAGCAGCAGCACGATACCGAGCGCGATCGGCGGCCCGGCGCCGAGGACGTCGGTGGAGGCCGTCAGCCGGGTGCTGCCGTACAGCAATACCGCCAGTCCAGGGCACAACAGGAGCAGTCCGCGCAGGTCGAAGGGTCGCGGGTCGGCGGGCACGGTGCCGGGAAGTCCATGCCAGGACAGGACCAGAGCGGCGATGCTCAGCGGAACGCTGATCCAGAACACCCACCGCCATCCGGGACCATCGATCAATATGCCGCCGAGGACCGGTCCGAGGAGCGGTGCGAGCTGGCCGGGCACCGCGACCAGTGCCATCACCCGGCCCAGCCGCCGTGGTCCCGCCATGGTGGCAAGGATCGTCTGCAACAGGGGCAGGATCAGCCCGCTGCCGATCCCCTGCACGATGCGGAAGACGATGAGGCTGGGGGTGGACCACGCGGCTCCGCACAGCAGCGAGGCCACGGCGAAGATGAGCAGGCTGCTCCGCCACAGTGTCCGGGGGCCGACGCGGCTGAGTGCCCAGGGCATGGCGGGGACGACCACGGCCAGCGTGAGGAGGTGGGCGGTCGCCACCCACTGGATCTGCTCGGTGCCGGCGGCCAGGGCGATCCGGGCATCCTCCAGGGCGACTCCCACGATGGTGGTGTTGAGCAGGGACGCCAGGCCGCCGATCATCAAGATCACGGCATGACGGATCAGGCCCGGCTCCAGCGGATCGAGGCCACCAGATTTTGTTGGCATGCCAGCAGTATGCGCGTTATGATGTTGGCATGCCAACAAGAAGTTCTGGGCAGGTGGCGAGGTCCCATCCGGGGATTCAGATCGCGGAGGCCCCCCTCGGCTCGCTGTTGCTGCAGGCGGTGCGGGCCCACGCCGCCCTGGCCGCCTCGCTCCTGGCCGACCTGGGCCTGGTGGCCCCACAGGAGGTGGTCCTGCTGTATCTGCAGGACCACGGCCGGACGCCGCAGGCCGAGCTCGTCCGTTTTCTGGGCCGCGACCGCTCCACGGTGACCGCGACCCTGCAGGCCATGCAACGCGCCGAGCTCATCGTGCGGACGCCCTCCCAGACCGACCAGCGCGCGATGAACGTCGATCTCACCGACACCGGACGCGCCCTGTGCCCCCGCATCCGAACCGCCTGGGCCGAACTGGAACGACTCTCCTTCGGCCGGCTCTCCCACCCGCAGCGCGAGCACCTGGCGGCCGGTCTCGCCGCCGTGCGCGACGCCGCACGCGCCCGCCACGAGGACGCTCACCACGAGGACGCTCACCACGAGGACACCCATCACGAGGACGCCCATCACGAGGACACCCATCACGAGGACGCCCATCACGAGGACAAGGAATCCCGCCCGTGAACGACCAGCCTCTGCGCCTGGCACTGATCGTCGCCAGCACCCGCCAGGGCCGCTTCGGCGCGGCCATCGGCCGCTGGACCGCCGGCGTCGCCGCCGGGCGGCCGGAGTTCGTCACCGACGTCATCGACCTGGCCGAGCTCCACCTGCCCGCCGATCTCGGCGGCTCGGCCCACGCGGCGGAGTTCGCCGACCGCATCGGCGACGCCGACGCCATCCTCGTCGTGACCTGCGAATACAACCACGGTTACCCCGCCTCGCTGAAACTCGCGATCGACACCGTGCGTGACGAGTGGGCCGCCAAGCCCGTCGGGTTCGTCTCCTACGGCGGACTCGCCGGCGGGCTGCGCGCCGTCGAGCAACTGCGCCAGGTCCTCGCCGAGCTCCATGCCGTCACCCTGCGCGACACGGTCAGCTTCCACTTCCCGCACGACCACGTGGACCAGAGCGGACGTGTCGCCGATCCCGCCACCGCCACATCCGCCGAGGCCGCGGCGCACATCCTGTTCGACCGGCTGGCCTGGTGGGGGACAGCCCTGCGTGCCGCCCGCACAGCCCGCCCCTACGCCCTGACCGGCTGAGTCCCGGTGACCGCCACGCGCCCCGAGGAGCCTCCTCCATGCCGACCGTCATCGCACTGACCCGCTTCGGCCCTCCGGAAGTCCTGCGGCCCCTGCGGATCGAGACCCCCCGGCCGGGGCCAGGCCAGGCGCTCGTGCGGATCCGCGCAGCCGGAGTCAATCCGGTCGACTGCAAGCTCCGCCGCGGCGACTTCGCCGGCACCGATCCCGCGGGTTTCCCGCAACGCCTGGGCAACGAGTTCGCCGGAACGGTCGTCGCCCTCGGCCCTGACGTCCCCGCCGACGGCGCCGTCGCCGTCGGCGCCGACGTGGTGGGCTCGGCCACCGCGCAGGCATATGCGGAGGTCCTGGTCGTCGACACCGCCGGCCTGGTCGTGAAACCGCCGCCGGTTCCGTGGGAGATGGCCGCGGGCCTGCCCGCCGCCGGGCAGACCGCCCACACCGCGCTGTCTCAGCTGGGTGTGGGCCCCGGCGACGTCCTCCTGATCCATGCCGCGGCCGGCGGTGTCGGCACCATCGCCACCCAGCTCGCGTGCGAGCTGGGGGCACGGGTCATCGGCACCGCCGGCGAGCACAACCACGACTACCTGCGCAGCCTCGGCGCCACCCCCACCACCTACGGTCCCGGACTGCTCGACCGGGTCCGCGCTCTCGCACCGGACGGAGTCGACGTCGTCCTGGACCTCGTCGGCGGTGAAGCCGTCACCACCAGCCTCGCCCTGGTCCAGGACCGCCATCGCATCGGGACGACCGTCGACCGGCGTGCCGTCGAGGAACACGGGGTGCTGCGAGTCGGAGGCCGCTCGCTTCCCGCCCTGCGCGAGATCGTCGGCAAGGCGGCGACCGGCCGGCTGACTCTGCCCGTCCGGACGTTCCCGCTGCGCGAGGCCGTCGCCGCTCATCGCCTCGTCGAGAGCGGCCACGTGCGCGGCAAGGTGGTCCTCACCGTCTGATCCACCGGCACGAAACACTCCAACGGTTTCCTAATCTCCCTAGGTGCTTGCCTAATACTCCTAGGCAAGGTAGCGTTTCGCGCCGTGCGCACCACGACGCGAGGTCGTGACGTGCGGGGACGCACGGCGTAGAGAGAAGGAACACCAATGCAGTACGAGGGATGGGCCGACGAGGGGTACGGCGCGGTCGCCGACGTCTTCTCGCGCAACTTCGCCGAATACGGCGAGCTCGGCGCCGCCGTCGCCGTCTTCGCGGGCGGGCGCAAGGTCGTGGATCTGTGGGGCGGGATCGCGGACGAGCGCACCGGCAGGCCATGGGAGGAGGACACGATCGTGCCGGTCTTCTCCTGCGCCAAGGGCGTCGTCAGCGTCTGCGTCCACCTGCTCGCCCAGCAGGGACGCCTGGATCTCGACGCGCCGGTGGGCCGGTACTGGCCGGAGTTCGCCCGTGACGGCAAGGAGTCGATCACGACGCGCATGGTCCTCGGCCACCGCGCCGGGCTTCCCGTCCTGGACCGCGTGCTGACCTTCGAGGAGGTCACCGCCTGGACCCCGGTGGTGCACGCGATCGAGGAGCAGAAGCCGCTGTGGGAGCCGGGCAGCGCCCACGAGTACCACGGGCACGTCTTCGGCTTCCTCCTCGGCGAGGTGATCCGGCGCATCACCGGGCTCACCCCGGGCGCGTACTTCCGCGAGGCCGTCGCCGACGAGCTGGGGCTGAGCACGTGGATCGGCCTGCCGCCGGACGAGGTCGGCCGGCTGGCCCGGCTCGCCGAGGCGGGGGGCCGCCCGGCGATGCCCGGACCCGAGACGCTGATCACCCGCATGGTCACCATGAACGGCGCCTTCGTCTTCCCCGGCCTGGAGGAGCCGCACGGCTGGAACGACCCCGCGCTGCTCACCGCCGAGATCCCCGGCGCGGGCGCGGTCTCCTCGGCGAACGGCCTGGCCGGGTTGTACGCCGCCGCCGCGACCGGCGTCGGCGGCTCGGCCCGCCTGCTCGGCCGGGACACCGTCACGGACGCCGTGCGGGAGCAGTCGGCCGGGGTCTCCTGGTCGGGTTTCCCCGACCTGGGTGGCCGCTGGGGCTCGGGGTTCCTGCTCGACGCGCCCCGGTTCCGGCCCACGCTCGGCCCGCGCAGCTTCGGCAACGACGGCGCGGGCGGCCAGTTCGCCTTCGGCGACGACGAGTACGGCGTGGGCTTCGCCTATGTCGCCAACCGGATGATCGGCCACGGCGACGGCCGCGCCACCGGGCTGGTAGCGGCCCTGCGCGGCTGCTTGACCGGCGGCTGAGAACAAGCCGCCCGCCGCCGGGCGTGGTGCCCGGGAGCCGTCCGCCCACTGCGCGATCATGCTGGCAGGCGGCCTTCCCGAACGGCCGCCCCAAGAGAAGGGCGGTCCATGGCTCATCCGGGTCTCGACCCCGACGTGATCTACTGCGACTACAACGCGACCACGCCCGTCGACCCTCGGGTGAGCGCGGCGGCCTGGCCGTACTTCAGCGGGTTCTTCGGCAATCCGTCCACGTCCTCGCCCTATGCCGAGGGTCCGCGGCGCGCACTGCGGGTGGCGAGACGCCAGGTGGCCGAGCTCCTCGGCGCCGGTCCCGAGGAGATCGTGTTCACGAGCGGCGGGTCGGAGTCGGACACGATGGCCGTTCGCGGCGTCGCCGTGCCGGGCGGCGGCCACGTCGTGACGCAGGTGACCGAGCACCCCGCCGTTCTGCGCAGCTGCGAGAGCCTTGAGCGGCTGCACGGCGTGCGGGTCACGTACCTGCCGGTGGACGCGGACGGTCTGGTGGATCCGCTGGACCTGGAGGCGGCCCTCACGCCGCGCACCCGGCTGGTGTCGATCATGCTGGCCAACGGGGAGACGGGGGTGGTGCAGCGCGTCGCGGAACTGGCGGAGATCGCGCACCGCCGGGGCGCGCTGTTCCACACCGATGCCGCGCAGGCGGTGGGCAAGATCCCGGTCTCCGTGGCGGAACTCGGGGTGGACCTGCTGACCGTGGCCGGTCACAAGCTGTACGCCCCCAAGGGGGTGGGTGCGCTGTTCGTCCGCCGGGGCGTGTCCCTGGAGCCGACGATATACGGCGGCGGGCAGGAACGGGGGCTGCGGGCGGGGACCGAGAACGTCGCGTACGCGGTCGCGCTCGGCGCGGCGGCCGAGATCGCCGCAGGGGAGGTGGATCGGGAAGGCGGCCGGTTACGTGGCCTGCGTGACCTGCTGCACCGGCGGCTGAGCGCGCTGCTGCCCGGCCGTGTCCTGCTCAACGGGCACACCGGCCGGAGACTGCCCGGAACCCTGAACATCAGCGTGTCGGGAACCGGCGGGTCCGCGCTCCTGGCCGCGACGCCGGGGATCGCCGCCGCCACCGGTTCCGCCTGCCATACGGGAGAGCCCGATCCGTCGGGTGTGCTGCTGGCGATGGGACTGGGACACGAGCGGGCGCGTGGTGCCGTACGGCTCTCGCTCGGCCGGTGGACGACCCGGCCGGAGGTCGAAGCCGTCGCCCGGCTCCTCGCGGAGTCCGCACGGCGGCTGGGCTGACGAGCGGACCTCGGCCGCTGTGACGGCGGCGGCCAGGCTGACGGGTGCGGTTCCACGCGGCCCCGGCCGCCCGATGCGCCGGGCGGCCGGGTGCGCGTTCACTGTGTGCGGCTCGCCTTCCTAGTCGTCGTCGCCCGCGTCGTCGTCATCGTCGTCGTCATCGGGGTCATCGGCTTCCACCCCGTCGTCGCCGGCGAGTGACCCGACGACGGGGATGGGCGTCGTCGGGGCGGTGTGGGCGCTGACGGCGGGGGCGATGGCCAGCATGCCTGCGACGACGCACAACGCGGCGGCGAGGCTGGCGAGAATCCGGCTCACGGCACTCCAATCGGTAGGGGAATGACTACTGAGAGTTAACAGCAGCCGCCCTCCGCCGGTCACTCACCGTGACGACACATTCTAGAACCGCTCAAGAGTTCGCCTGTGGCGGGCCGTCCGGTCGCGGCCCCACGCTGGGCTCGACCTGCCTGGCGCCATCTGCCGGAAATTCGCTCCTCCGGCCCAAGAAACGCATTTCTCAGCCATATGGCCGGAGAAATGCCGCGATAGCCGACATGGCGGTCGAAGTCTGGCCGGATGGCCGGTCGATGGCGCTTGTTTAGCGAAAGTTGGCACCTGTTCTGAGATATTCGTCCGGGCGGGGTGGCAGATAGAAGGGGGCTGCAAGGGCCAGCAAGGGCAAGGGACAAACTCATGGAAATTCGCACCATTCTGGGCAGTATGCTTGGCGGGTTCATCGTGGCCGCCGGAGCCGTGGCGATCCCGGTCGCGCCCGCCTCCGCCGGGACCCTCGGCGAGGCGGCGATCACCCGCGAGTCGAGCGGCAAGTGCTCGGAGACCGACCGCCGGATCGTCCGCCAGGCGTTCGACGCCTGGCGCAAGGGCACCGGCTCCGTCACCGACGTGTTCGCCCCCGACATCGTCTGGCGGATCGAGGGACGCTCGCTGATATCCAAGGTCTACCGCGGCAAGCAGCAGTTCATGAACGAGGTCATGCTGCCCTTCGTCGCCCGCTTCGACAAGTCGCCGTACCCGTTCCGGCCTTCCATCAACGCCGTCCTGTGCGAGGGCGACACGGTCATCGTCTACTGGGACGGCCGCGGCATCGCCAACGACGGCCGCCCGTACGAGAACAGCTACGCCTGGTTCATGAAGATGCGCAACGGCAAGGTCGTGTACGGCACCGCGTTCTACGACAGCATCGCGTTCAACGACCTGTGGACGCGAGTCCGGCCCAGCCGCTAATGGGAGCTACCGGGTCGGCTGATCGGGCAGACTCGGTGCCTGGTAGCCGCGAGTGAGTGAGCACTTCCCACCGCTGGACCGATCGTGAGTCCTGGGGTCAGACAGTGCCCTCACTCGTG
>NZ_BSRQ01000021.1 GCF_030268685.1 Microtetraspora sp. NBRC 13810 | reverse complement strand
ACAACACCAACGCCACCGCGTCGGCCTTGAACTCGGGTGGGTAGTTCTTCATCACCATCAGGAACATCTCTTCCCCTGGACCTCAAGATCCAGTCTTCGAGGTGTCCTCGTTCAAGGGGGAATGCCCTACATCCGCATGATTGGAATGCTGCCGCCGCGACCCGGAGGGGATACCACCAAGGTCAGGAGCACGGTGACAGGACCTTTCCAGGGGCTGATCGAGTCCGCCCGCGAGGCCGCACTGGAAGAGGTGAGTCCAGGCGACGAAAACCGCGTCTTCTACCGCAAGAAATGGTGGCAGAAGGTCATCATCATGTCCGGCGGGCCGGTGATGAACTTCGTGCTCGCGTTCGTCTTCTTCACTATCCTGCTGGTCGGCATCGGCCTGCCCGCCGAGGCCCCGATCGTCTCGCCCACCACCGAAACGTGCGTAATCCCCAGTTCCGAGCGGCGCGCTGCCTGCGAGCCCGGCGACCAGCTCACCCCGGCCGCGCAGGCGGGCCTCAAGCCGGGCGACCGCATGGTCTCCTTCGACGGCGCCACGATCAGCTCCTGGGAAGACGCCAAGCGCCTGATCCGCTCCCACGGCGCCGGCCCAGTCAAGCTCGGCATCGTGCGTGACGGCAAGCCAATGATGTTCGACGTCACGCTCATCGCCCAGGACCGGCCCAACCTCGAAGACCCCGAGAAGACCGACAAGAACGTCGGCTTCCTCGGCGTGCGGCCCACCGAGGTGATGGAGCAGCAGAGCGTCGGCCAGGTGATCGGCTACATGGGCGAGCAGACGGCCAGGGTGGCGGGCTCGATCTTCAACCTGCCGGAGAAGATGGTCGGCGTCTGGCACGCGGCCTTCTCCGCCGAGGAGCGCGACCCCGAGGGCCCGGTGGGCATGGTCGGCGCGGGCCGCTTGGGCGGCGAGATCCTGACCTCCGACCTGTCCAACAAGGAGAAGATCGCCACCTTCATCAACCTGCTGGCCGGCTTCAACCTGGCGATCGGCATGTTCAACCTGATCCCACTGCTGCCGCTCGACGGCGGACACATCGCAGGCGGCCTCTGGGAGGGCCTCAAACGGGCCTACGCCAAGATCATGCGGCGGCCGAAGCCCAAGCACGTCGACATCGCCAAGGTGCTGCCGCTGACGTACGCGGCCGCACTGGCGATGATGATCATGGCAGGCCTGCTCGTCTACGCCGACCTGGTCAACCCGCTCACACTGACGAACTGACGGACCGGTTCGTGCCAATCGATCCGCGCCGGGCCCTTCGACAGTTCAGGAGGTCAGGCCAGGGATCTCCGGGTTTGGCGGCCTATGACTCGTTGGTTAACGGCACCTCGACGCGCTCATTCGAAGCTGAGGTCAGTCAACAGTGGGGGCGGAATTGGTCGATTGCGCCCCCATAGGCGGATCCAATCAACCCGCCGTCCGGAGATCCCCTTCACCAGCAACCACTCCGCGGATGCCGGGCGTGGCTGACCTGGTCTATCTGCGGCACTCCACCGACAAGCAGACCGACGCCCGCCAGCGGCACGCCCTCACCGCCCTGCTGGCCGCAGGCGCCCCCGTCTACGAAGATCCCGCCACCTCCAGCAGGCAACTCTCCCTCGACCGCGCGGGCTTCACCACACTGCCGCACTAGGCCGCCGTCGGCGACACCATTCGTATCGCCGACGCCGCCCGACTGTTCCGCTCCGTCGCCGACATCCTCGCTCTGCGCCCAGTGCTCATCCGCCGCGGCCTCCACCTGCGCGTCGAATCCGGACTGTTGTCTGGCATCGACCTGGCCAGCGACGACCCCGGCACCAAAATGATGGTCTCCGTCCTGGCCGCCGTCCTGGAGTTGCTGCTTCCCGGCGAAGCGTTCCGCGAGCCCTCCTACGGGAACTGCTTCTCCTCGCGGCCGATGTCGTCGATCGGGCCGAGGATCGTCCAGCCGGGCCCGAGGGGGCGGGTGGAGCGGAAGCCGTGGGCGTCCGCGTACTCCTCGGCCTCCTCCGCGGTGTCCTCGGGGGCGCGCATGATCGTGTAGCGCGGGGGGTCCTCGTGGTAGAAGCGGTAGAACGTGCGGCCCTCGTCCTTGGGCTGGTAGAGGATCACGCTGACGCCCCAGAGGGCGTCGTACACCTTCTGGTCGCGTGGGGGCGTCGTCGTGCACGTGTCGGAGGGGCGGCCGGGCTCGCGGACGCAGGTCCGGTACAGGCTCCAGTCGATGCGTTCGGCGCGGGGGTGTTCCGCGATCAGCTTCCGCATCCGGGCGTCGGCCCGGGCGAAGGCGTCCTCGCGGCGGTCGTACTCCTGCTGCAGCCGGTTGAAGCGCTGCTCGTCGAAGCCGCTGCCGAAGTGGGCCTCCAGGCCCGCGAGGACGGCGACCCGCCAGGCCAGGTACCCGGCCGTCACGACGAGCAGCGTGACGACCAGGACCCGGCCCGGCGAGCGCCTGTGGGGCATCAGGTCGGCGAGGTCAGAACGTGCCGCTGATGGGGATCTCGATGTCCGCCTGCGCGATCGGCGGGGGGTACTTCCCATCGAACCGGTCATAGTGCTGGAGGGTAAACCAGTCGATGAAGCCGTACTCCGTGATCTCGTCGTCCGGGTCGAGACCGAAGTGGTCGTAGGAGTGGAAGACGAGCTTGCCGGAGAAGGAGTTGCCCTCGACCTTGTAGTCCTTCAGCGCGATCGTGTGGCCGTGGAACTGGTGGATCGCGATGGAGAGGGCGCGCTGGTCGGCGTCCCAGAGCGAGAAGTCGTACACCGGGTACTTCACGTCCTGGCGGAGAGACGATCGAGGAACGGGTCACCGCGCTCGCCGCGTGACTGCGGCGACGCCTTCAGGAACTGCCCCGGGTAACCGTCCAGGACCGCGGCCGGCGTTTGTGCGGGATCGTCACCTTTACCGGCGACGACGTGCCCGCCGCCGAGGTGCAGAGGTGTCTCAGCGCGACAGGCATCAACGTCAGCGTCTCCCGGGTCACCTCGGCGCGGTTCGACCTCGGCTCCCGAGGGCTGCCCGGCGTGATCCGGGCCTCGGGGCACTACTACAACAAACAGCGTCCCTTCGAGTCTTCCTGGCGTTTGCCGGTGTAATTGGAAGCACGTCCCCTGACCGGGGAACGCGAGCACCACACGGCGATGCCCCGTCAGAACCCGTCTGGTGGAGCATCGCAATTCGCTGTTCCGACCGGAAGATTCCCGAAGGGCTTTCACTCTGAATTGCTTTTTCTTTATCCACGTCGGGTCGGCTCTCAGGCTCGACCCAACGCCATTTGCCGGGACGATCCCCGCACGTGCGGGGGCCGATGCTCCAGGGCACTCCGCTCGCTCTGGCGACCCCCTCGGTGCGCACATTCGTACCGAAGTAGCCCACGGTATGCCCTCCGCGCCGACGATCCTGTATCGTCTGGCCAGATGATCCACTGTTACGTTGGTGCTACGGATCGAGAGGTGTCGAGTGGCTGACGTCCCTCCCGCGCACGCCGAGGTTCTGCGGTGCCGCCCAGGCCGCCGGTGGTCAGGCGGAGGGCCGACGGGCTTCTGAAAACGCTGCGCGTGGATCCGCGGGCCCTGCGCTCGATGAGGTGCTCGCCGGGAACATCGTGTCGGCGGCGCGGGCGGCGCAGCAGGACCGGCTCGGGCGGATCGAGGAGTCCGAAGGGGACGAAGCCGCGCCGCAGGAGGGTTTCGACTCCGGGGAACTGGTCCAGCGGCTGGATGAGTTGGCGGCCGAGGCCGTCCAGGACTTCGATCGGGTGACGTCGGCGCTGGGCGAGATGTCGCGGCGCCTGGAGAAAAGGTAGTGGTGATGGCGGACGATCAGGTGATCATCGATGCGAACGGCCGGTACGCCTCCGGGCGCGGTTTCCAGTCGCTGGCGAGTGACTATACGCAGTTCGCTTCGGGTATGCGCGGGCACTTGAGCGGTGACCGCCCGTTGCCCTACGAGGAGATCAGCGGCCCCTATTCCGAGTTGATGGATGACCTGATCGCCGGGTGCGAGCAGTTGGGCTCGATGCTGAGTAACGCCGGTACGGGGCAGGTCGTCATGGCGGATGGGAGTGTCGAGGCCGAGCGGGTCGGCATCGAGAACATCAGTCGCTTAGGGCAGATGCCGGCGTGAGCGTCATGATGGACGACCCGATGATCGCCAGCGGCTTCGGTGTGCTGGGGCTTCCCCCGATGCCGAATCTGGACACTCTGGAGAAGCACGTCGGGACGCTGACCACGGCCGCTGGTTTTCATCAGCAGTTGAACGAGGACGGCACGCACGCTTATCGCCTGGCCGGGGTCAACCAGGGGGCGGCGGCGGACGCGGCGAACACCTACCTGGCGGGCAGTGAAGGCGCCCTGCCACAGACCCATGATCTCGGTGGCCGTCTCGCCCACGCCGCCGGCGGGCTGGGGATCGCCGGCGGCATAGTCAAGTGGATCGGCGACAATCTCGCCGCCCTCGCCGTCGGCGCGGTGGCCGCCACCGCGACTCCTCACCTCCTGCCCCGCCTGATCGCGATGGGCAAGCGGTTCCTGGCCATGCTCAGCTCTCTCCTGCAGAAGGTCGGACGCTTTCTGAGGGCGCTGCGCAAACCCTCTCCGGTGAGGACGAGGCTCATCACTCAGGAGGATGCCACCCTCCTGACATCCAAAACGGCGAGTCTCATGCAGAACGCGAGGGCGATAACCCGCCATTTGACACAGAGCCGGATCTCTCTCGGCCGGGCAGAGGAACAACTGGCGCGTGGTGAGAAGACCTTCGCGACCGTGAGGTCGAATATGCAGGCGGCCAGAGCCGCCATTGACCGGAGAGTCGACCGTAGATATCAGCGCGGAGATTATACGGCAGGCCAGCGTCACGACTACTTGTACACCCACAGCCGTGGGCTGCAGAACCATCCGGTCCTTCACCCGCATGAGCAAGCCACGCTGAAAGGGCATCTCAGAACGCTGGACGACCTGGAAGGACTCGTCCAGCGCGGAGTGAAGGAGCACCTGGATACCGCCCGGAAGCGCATCGACAATGCCTGGGACGCCTATTTCAAAGAGCCTCCCCTGGCGAACACAGCCGATGACGCGCACAGAGCCCATGAGCAAGTGCGCCGCCCCCTGGACTTGAGCGGAATCAGGACGGCACACGACCAGGCCCGGGACATGGAGGAGCGCAGGAAAACTCTCGAGCGCGATATACCGTCTGTCGTGGCGCAAATCCGCGGAACAATCTATCCCGGCGAGGGCCGGCTGTAGAAGGTGAGGCTCGGTCCGTCGCCGTGGTGGTAGGTCGTGACGGCCTCGCGGATCACGAGGAATCGGCAGAGCCGTCGCGCTGGCGTTCGCCCAGGAAGGGGCACGGGTGGTTCTCGCGGCCCGCTCGGCCGACCGGCTCGCTCAGGTGGAGGACGAAATTCGCGATCTGGGCTCAGAAGCGCTGTCGGTGCCGACCGACGTGACTTCCCACCATGCTGTGGCAGCCCTGGTGGACGCCGCGATGAACCGATTCGGGAGAATCGACGTACTGGTGAACAACGCCGGAATCATCACGGACGACATGTTGACGATGGTGCCCGGCCCCTGTTGCCTGAGTATCGGGAGTACGCGTTGCGTCACGCTGACCATCCCGAAAAGGCTCGCCTTCAGGGTTTGGCGGACGTCGTCCTCGAAAGTACTTCAGCTCGCCTCTAATCATCAGTGATCATTCTTCACTATGACTGGCCATCGAAAGCCCGAACTCCAGCTTGTCCACGTTTGCCGCCCGGAATATCCAGCCACAGCCACAGCCATGGCTACGGAACCTCCGGGGTGTTCGGGGGGCTGCTGGACGAGGGCTCGTCGCGGTCCTGTTTTAGCATGCTGACCCAGGTCGCGACCTGGACGCGAGAGGTGAATCCAAGCTTGCTGAGGATTCTCTCGACGTGCCCTTCTGCCGTGCGCTGGGAGATCACCAGCGATGCCGCGATCTCTTTGTTGCTCTTTCCCTTGGCGACCAGCCGGGCGACCTCGATCTCCCTGGCGGTCAGCTGATCTGCCTGCCCGGACTCCTTGGCCGGCTTGCTCGCAGGGGTGCGCCGGTCAAGGGCATACGTGATCGCCTCATCGTAGGACAGCATGGCACCTCGCCTGACCGCCGCGTCAAAGCAGGTCCGGCTGAGGTCACGGCGAATTCGTGACTCGCATGCCTCGTGATCGCGGGCAAGGTTTCCGTACGCGGCCAGCGGTGGCACGCCGATGGTACGCCATACGGTGTGGAGAACTCCCAGTAGTTGGGCCGCCCTCTCATTCTGGCCCTCTGCGGCGGTGACCGAGGTCAGCGCCTCCAAGGTGAGCCCGGCCCCCAGCGGATCATCGATCAGGTGCATGATCTCAAGGGCGCTCTTCACCAGTTCGTCGGCGCGCCGGGTGTCGCCCTGATGCCAGACCGCGATGCCCAACGCCGTCATCGCGTATGCCTTGTGCCATATCTCCCTGTGGGCGTCACACACTCGCAGGCATTCTTCGGCGGAAGACACGGCTCGCGGAATATCACCCAGGCAGGAATAGCTCAGCGAGAGCCGGAGGAGCGCCTGCGCGAGGCCCATCGGATTCTCGGCGGCGCGTTGACGGGTCACCGCGTCCTCGTACAGAGTGACGGCGGATTGTACGTCCTCTTGATGCATGGCGGCCATGCCGGAGCACAGTGCGACGTAGGCGAGGTCCGGCGTCAGCGACAGCGTCTCCCCGATGGTGCGGCTCTCCTCCAGCATTCTCTCGGCGGATGCGATGTCGCCTTGATATATGGCCAGCCAACTGTTCGACCACAGCGCGCGGGCCCGGACTTCGTCGGGTTCGGTGTAGGCGGCCAGCCCTCGGTTCAGCCAGCAGCGCCCCTCGACGAGATGGTAACCACTGAGCCAGTGGGTGATGAGGTCTGACGCCATGGCCAAGCCGCGCCTGATGTCCGCCGGTTCGCTGAAGTGGTTTTCGAGTGCGGCGCGCAGGTTGGTGTGTTCCAGGTGGAGCCGGGCGGTCAGCGTCTTCTGCGACGGCCCGAAAAGCTGTGTGCTCGCCCCGGCCGCCAGTTTCCGGTAGTAGTTCCGATGTCTTTGGCGTAGCGTCGACTCTTCCCCGGATGCGACGAGTCGTTCTAAGCCGTATTCGCGGACCGTTTCCAGGAGCCGGTAACGCACCCGCGACGGCTGTTCCTCCCGGGTCAGGATGGACTTGTCGACCAGGGCCGCGATCAGGTCGATGACCTCCTCGCGGGCGATTCCGTCTCCGGCACAGATCTCCTCCGCCGCCTCAAGGTCCAGGCCGCCGGAGAACACCGAGGCTCGCGCCCACAGCTGTTTTTCCTGTTCGGTACACAGGTTGTAGCTCCAGTCGATCAGAGCTCGTAGCGTCCGATGGTGGGGCAGGCGCGTCCATGGTCCGACGGTGAGCAGTTGGGAGCGGTTTTCCAGCCGGTCGAGCAGTTGCTGGACCGACAATGCCCGCAAGCGCACGGCCGCGAGTTCGATCGCCAGCGGGATCCCATCCAGCCGGCGACAGATTCCTATCAGCGCGCCCTGGTTGTCCAGGGTGACGGTGAAGTCCGGGAGCATGGCCCCGGCCCTTTCCACGAACAGTCGCACCGCATCGGACTGAACGAGCAACCCGTCCGGAGACGATACGTCATCGGACTCGGGCAGCGACAGCGTCGGCACGTGCATGAGCTGTTCGCCGCCGACGCCCAACGCCTGCCGGCTGGTAGCCAAGATCCGCAGTTTCGGACACGACCGGAGCAACGTCTCAGCGACTATGGCGCACGTCGGCAGCACGTGCTCACAGTTGTCCAAGATCATCAACATCTGCTTGTCCCGCAGGTGGTCGATGAGCACGTCCACGGTCGGCCGGCCGGAGTGGTGCCGAATCAACAGGGCCTCGGCGACGTTCTCCGGGATCAGCTCCGGGTCGGGGAGGGCGGCGAGTTCAACCAGCCAGACGCCGTCCGGGAAAGACCGCCGCATTTCGGTGGCCACCCGCGTGGCCAGTCGGGACTTGCCCACCCCGCCCACACCGGTCAGTGTCATCAGTCGTGCATGCGACAGCAGCCGCTTGACATTGGCGATCTCGTGCCGCCGTCCCACGAAGCTGGTCGTCTCGGCCGGCAGTCCGTGGGTACGGCTCTCCTTGAAAGCGGTTGTTGCTGTCATCACATGCCTCGTGCGGTCGCAGGGGCCGGTGGGTCATCGTCAGAGCCTGTCACCCCAGGTTATGCCCGGTCCGACGGCACCGGCCAGCACCCCCTCCGGGGCGGGCTCAGGCGGGGCGACACGAGGAGGCGACTTGACCTGCCGGGCCACGAGCAGGGCGAGACCAGACCTGCGACGCCCGTGCCGTTGACCGTCGACCGCCGAATGACCACCACCCATCCGACTGGAGCCGGCAGGGCCGGTTCGATTCCCGTCACCCGCTTCACGTGTCGAGACCCAGGGGCGGAAGGATGACCTGGGCCTCGCTCGTCTCCGGCCCTCTTCGAGATTTCCATGCCATGAGAGAGAGGCTGACTTGATCGAGGACTGCTGCGAGTCGATGGCCGGTCAGTTGGATTGGGAGTGCGATCACCATACAGACCCGTTCGACTGTCCGGACGCGCTGATCCACTTCGCCGAGCGGTTCGTCGAGTACGGCTTGATCGTCCATGATGGCGGGTCGTCTTCCATCACGATCTCTTTCTGCCCCTGGTGCGGGACACGGCTACCCGAATCTCAGCGGGACCGATGGTTCGATGCGCTGGAGGCGCTCGGGGTCGACCCGTGGAACGACGACATCCCCGCCGAGTACCAAGATGGACGCTGGTTGCGCTCCTGACCCCTTTAAGCGGCGCCGCCTCGACCGTTCTCGTCCCCCTTGACGGATCAGTTGTCGGGGGATGTTCAGCACCGGCTGTAAGAAGAGCTGCGCAGCCGAGGCCGGAAGCGGCTGTGCCCGATCCAGCACGTCGTACTGCCTCCAGCACAGCTCCCGCGCCAGGCCGGGCATGCCGCAGTCGGACGCGATCAGCGCGGCCTTGTTGCACACCTCAGCCGCCTGTACGAGTCCTTGTTCCCCTGCGCCTGGGTGCGCGGCGAGTTCTACCAGTTCCCTGACCCGGGCCTCCAGCGGAGCCCCTGGCGGACGGGCCCGCTGAACCAGCGGGAACCACGAAGGCGTCAGAAGCATGCGGATCCTCCATTCTCGGGGTGGTGCCTGGTGGGATCACAGCCGGACACCACACCACTGGCGGCAGCCGCCAAGCTGGCTTGCGTCGCATGCGGCAGCCCGGTCCGGTTCCAGGCGAAGATCACGTGGTGCGTCAAGACGGCGCGAAGTCCGCGACGTAGCCGACCGGCGGCCGCGAAGCCGGCCAGGTCCCGCCCTGTGGTGGCGTACGCCGCCGGCCACGCGGCGGCGCACGCGAAGGTCGCCGGCCGTCGTAGACTCCCGGACGCGGACCGTACAGGGCGGTCCGTAGACATTGTGCGAGAAGGGATAGGAGCAGCGTGGGGGAGTCGGCGACGCCAGACGATCTGGATTTCTCCTGTGGGGAAAGTCCCGGGGGTTGGTCAGTCCGTACCCTCTGATCTGCCACCTGCTCGACACGGCGGCCATGGCCGCTACCCTATGGGATCAGTATCTCTCACCTGGGGTCAAGCACGTCATCGCCACCTCTATGGGGATGGCCGATGACGAAGCCCGGCGCGCGATCACCTTCTGGGCCGGGCTGCATGACATCGGCAAGTGCATGGCCTGTTTCCAGGTGATGGACCCAGACGCCTGGAAACTGCTCAACGGATAGCCAGGCGTGGCTGGCGAGAAGCGCCGGCACGATTATGCTGCGCATGTGTGATGAGGTGCCCCTGATCTTCCGGACACGGTGCCAAGTAAAGTGCTGAGTGTTCTGGAAGGAAGGGTCCGTGGCGGGCAAGAATTATTCAGAGGAGTTCAAGAGCGAGGTCGTTAAGGCCGTCTTGGACGAGCAGTTGACGATTGGTCAGGCGGCGAAGGACTTTGGAGTCTCCCGGGAGACCGTCCGCAACTGGGTCACCAAGGAGAAGCGCCGCCGGTCGGGTAACACCGAGCAGGCTCGAGATGCTGCGGAGCGGGCGCGAATACGCGAGATGGAGCGCCGCATCGTCGAACTTGAGCAGGAGAACGCCTTCTTGAAAAAATGCGCAGCCTTCTTTGCGAGGGAGCAGTAGCCGGCGAGAAATACTCGCTGATCCACGCGGAGAAGGCTAATTTTCTTTGGACGTGCGCTATCCGGCCGGTTTGGTTTGCGCCGCCCTCGACATGGCTGTCATGCGGATTGATATTCCTAGTGGAGCGATATTTCACTCGGACCGGGGCAGTCAATATACGTCTCGCGAATTTGCTGTCACGTTGAACCGGCATGGAATGAGGCATTTACTCCGGTGTCCAGAAAACGCGGGGCATGTCAGTGGCTCGGCCAGTCGCTGGCCCGGCTGGGCTACAACGCCCGCAGTGTGAACGGCGTCGCCTTTCTGGCAGCTCAATTACTCGGCGGCCATCATGGCCGCTTCTACGCGCGGGATCATCGGGAGTGTCGTGATGCTGCGACAGCGATAGTGCCGGAACTGGGGGAGGGGAAATGGGAACAGCAGCGGAAAGTCCTCTTCGACACCGTCGCCGCCATTGTGGACCCGTCACGCCCTCTCGACGCCATCAGCGGTGAAGCCGCGGCCCTGGTGTGCGGGATCGTCATCCTTGCCGACTGGCTGGTAAGCCAAGACGATCACCTGGCCCAGCGTCTGCCCGCCGTCCCCGCGACCGTGGACGGGCTCCAGGCCCACTACGGGCGGTCCTTGCAGGTGGCACCAGCCCTGATCCAGGAGGCCGGACTGTCCCCGGTACGGCTCGGCAGCGCGAGCTTCGCCGAGGAGTTCCCCTCCATCGCAACACTCAGCACTTTACTTGGCACCGTGTCCGGAAGATCAGGGGCACCTCAGGCGGAAGGAGCAGGGCTTATTACACGCTGTACCGTCAGCTGGTGGCCTGCAGCAGTACGGCAAGGTCATCGGGTAGTGGCATGGGCTTGGTCAGGCCGGCGTGGACACGGCCGGTGTTGCCTTCGGGGTAGCGGCCGAGCGCGGAGCCGGGCGCGGCGACGATGATCCGAACGACCTGGCCGATCGCCTCACGCCGGTCGCGCTGGCGTACGGCAAGGGCGAACATGGCGACGTGGTTGGCGGTGTGCGGCCAGGGCCACGGCTGGGAGAGGATATGCGCCCTTTCCAGGTGCCGCCAGCGCGCCATATCGTCGGTGGCAGCGCGGGCGGCGCGCATTTCGAAGCGGTAGGCGGTGCGTACGGGGGCGGGCATCGGGCGACCGATCATCGAGACTCCTTAGCGGCGGGCGAGCAGCAGCCGTCAGTGCAGTCCCTGGTGCTGCCGCCTCTGATCTTGTCGCGATCGCCCGCGCCGGCGCCGGTCGCGATCGGCAGGAGGGTCCTGTTGGCCGGGGCTTGCGGCGCGCCGACCAGTTGCAGGACCGCTGCGGTCTCGGTGTCCGAGGAGGTGGTGGCGGCGGGGGCGTCGGGGGCGCAGCATGCGTCAGACATGGCCTGCCTTTTCCTCCTGGACCGGGTTGTCGTGCTCGGTGCAGGCGTAGTCGCCGGGCGCGCAGGGCTCGCCGGAGGCAGCGGTTCCGGCCTGGTCGACGAGCAGTACGAGGGAGGCCAGCTCGGCCAGAGCGTGCGCCAGCTTGGCGTCGGCCAGCTCGTAGCGTACGCGGCGGCCCACCGGCACGGTGCGCACCAGCCCGCAGCCGCGCAGGCAGGCCAGGTGGTTGGACACATTGCCGCGGGTCATGCCGAGCCGCTCGGCCAGATCGGCGGGGTAGGCGGGTTCTCGCAGCAGCTCAAGCAGTAGCCGGCGCCGGTTCTCGTCGGCCAGCGCGGTGCCCACCCGGGCCAATGCCTCGGCGTCCACGACCACCGCAAAGGTGGGGGAATCGGTCGTTTCCACACCATCGACGGTACAGTCAATCATGAATCAAGTACAGGCTTGATTCATGATTGACTGTATTGAGGTCAGAGCAGAGTGCTCCAGTAGGACCAGAACCGAATGCCGATCGCCGTGATGACGGCCAAGAACCACAGCGTGAGCGGCACTGCGTGGTATCCGATGACACTGTGGGCCGTTCGCAGCCGGCGAAGACTGTGCAGAGTGACGTACCAGAACAGCGGGATCGTGACCGCCCAGACCACCATGCAGTACGGGCACAGCGCGCCGATGACGTACAGGCTCTGGTAGATCAGCCAGTGCACGAATACGACGCCGAACGTCACGCCGGCCTGCAGGCCCATCCAGAACCAGCGGGGGAGCGCCGCGCCCGCGAGCATCGCGACGCCAACCGTGGTCACGATCGCGAAGCCGGCCACTCCCAGCAGCGGATTAGGGAAACCGAACGCCTCGGCCTGCGGTGTGTTCATCACTGAGCCACAGGACAGGACGGGGTTGAGGCTGCAACTCGGCACGTACGCCGGGTTCTTCAGCAGGGCGATCTTCTCGATCGAGAGCGTGAATGCCGCCGCCAGGCCGACTAGGCCGCCGGTCGTCAGCAGCCGGGGCAGCAGTCGCGGGAACGGGACCGCCTCTTCGTCCTCTGCGGACAGGGGTGCGTCGGCGAGCTCGGGCAAGGGCTCAGCTTGCGAGCGCTGCATCGATGGCCGCCTTGAAGTCGTCCACGGACTGGGGTTCGAGCTTCTGGCCGTTGAGGAAGAATGTCGGCGTACCGCTGACGCCCAGGGCCTGCCCGTCGGCTACGTCCTTTTTGATCCGCTCCAACGTCGCGGGATCGTTGTATGCCTTGTCCCAGGCGGCCAGATCCAGGCCGAGGTCCTTGGCGAAGCCGCGGAACACCTCATCTGCCGGAACCTGCTTCTCGCCCCACTGGCTCTGCGTCTGGTACATGCGCTGGTACATCGCGTCGAATTTGTCCTGCCCTGCGGCGGCCTCGACGGCGCGGGCAGCGCGTTCGGCATTGAAGTGGCCGGGCAGCGGGAAGTACCGGGCGACAAAGGTGACCTTGCCGGCGTACTGCTCACGCAGATCCTCCACGATGGGGAAGGCCGCCCGGCACGCCTCGCACTCGAAGTCGAGGAACTCCACCAGCGTCACCTTGCCATCGGCGGCGACCGATAACTTGTGGCTGTCGGCGCGCACGAAGCGGGACTCGCCGGCCGCTACCTCGGCCGACTCGGAGCCGGAGACCCGGTTGACGACGAACACGGCGGCCAGCACGACCGCGAACACGCCGATCACGGTCAGCGAGATGGTGAGATTCTTGTTGCGCCTGCGGGCGCGCTCCTCCTGCTCACGCATCGCGGAGATCTTGGCCCGGCGCGTCTGGCCGCGGTCTCGGGGGTCCGGCATCTCGCCTCTTCTCATTGTGAATGGTCGGAAAGGTCGGAAAGGTCAGGGCTGGTTGCGGCAACGCCTGGAACATCCTCATGGGCGTTGATATGTCGTCGGAGCCTATCGGCGGTGCGCGCGGGTCCCGGCCCGGGCGCGGATCAGCGCCGAGCGGCCTGTTACGGTGACCCGATGGTCGAAGAGGAGCGGTGCTCGCTGTTGTGCCTGGACCTGCCCCACGCTGAAGCCGTGCGTGCCGACCTGCCCGAGAGTCAGGACATCGCCGTGGCCAGCGGACGGGCCAGGGCCCTGGCTGATGCCTCCCGGCTGCGAATCGCGCTGGCCCTTCGGGCGGGCGGTGAAATGT
The DNA here is from genome assembly GCF_030268685.1 of Microtetraspora sp. NBRC 13810. Classification (GTDB taxonomy): domain Bacteria; phylum Actinomycetota; class Actinomycetes; order Streptosporangiales; family Streptosporangiaceae; genus BSRQ01. The sequence goes on along the minus strand of NZ_BSRQ01000021.1, from coordinate 161,473 downwards.
GCGTGTGCGACCTGGCCTGGGTCTGCGGCCTGACCCAGAACCTCGCCTCCCATCACCTGCGTGTGCTGCGCTCGGCCGAGCTTGCCGTCTCCCGCCGCGTCGGCAAGCTCGTCATCTACTCGCTGACCGACGCCGGCCGGACCATGTTGGCCGCCTTGACCGGTGCGGGCCTCCCCGCGATCCACGCTGATCGCCCTGCGGCCGAAGTCTTGCCGGCCGCAGCAGCGGACGCGTCCTACGAGCGCTGAACGCCAACTGGTTCCATCGTCAACCGTCCTGCGTGAGGTCACGTCACCCACAAGTCTCCGTCCCGGCTCTCGAAGCGGGCTCCCTTGTGGCGCCCGCGCACATCTTCGACATAGTGTAGAAGTATCCAGTGTCAGACTTCTGTGAGGTCGCTTCGTGTTCGACGTTGTATCGGCCCTCCTGCCTCCTCTCGTGGTGGGAGGCGCGGTTGTGACCGGCATCGTGTGGCTAGTGCGTAGCGAGGCGCGCGCGAAGGCGGCCGAATCCGCCGATTCCAGTGCCGACGGCGCTACACCGGCAAGTGAGATCTGACTGTGTAGCCCGACGCCCGTCTCGAAAGCGAGCTCACTGCATGTTGTTCCGCGCGGCCTTCGCGCTGTTCGCGGCCCTCACGGTCGCGCTGTTCCACTCGACCGCAGCGCAGGCACACGACATCCTGAAATCCAGCAAGCCGGCCAAGGATGCCAAGGTCACCACCCTCGAAGAGGTGGAGTTGGAGTTCAACAATCCGGTGACCTTTCCGAGGGTGGTGGTGCTCGACGCCTCAGGAGAGCAAGTCCAGGAGGGCGAAGCACAACTACATGGCAAGAAGGTCGTCCAGAGGCTACGCGCGGTGATCTCACCGGGAAAGTACACGATCGGCTTCCGGGTGATCTCCTCCGACGGCCACCCAAGGAGTGGCGAGGTCCCCTTCACTGTTGCCGCCGCCCCTACGCCGACTTCTAGTGAGTCTCCCTCGGAGCAGGCCGGCGGCAGTGCGCCGGCGCAGGCCCCGCCGAGTATTCAGCCGGTGCAGCCCTCGCTGACCCCACAAGCTGAAGCTCGGAACATACCAGCCGGTGGCGGCTCAACCGCCGTTCTCCTCCTGGGAGCAGGAGTCATCGCTGCGCTGACAGCGGGAGTCTTCGTCTTGGTAGGTCGAAGGCGTCGCCCTGATGCCTGAGTCATCGCTCGCCCCCTCGTTGACCGAGCCGCTTGAGGTAGTCGTTGTAGGCGGCCAGGTCCGCATCGGCACGCAGATCAGAGCGGCGGTCCTCGCGCCGGGCTTCGCGGTGGTCACTGATCCCCCATTGCACCGCGATGGTGATGACGACGATCATGGTTGGGATCTCACCGAACGCCCACGCCATGCCGCCGGCTGTCTGCTGATCTGTCAGGGCGGAGACGCCCCAGGTCCGGCCGAGACCCTCATACCAGGAGGAGGCGATCACGGTACCCATGCTCATCATCGCGATGCCGAAGAAGGCGTGAAAGGGCATCGTCATCATCAGGGCCATGAGCCGGCCTATATACGGGAGACGGCGCGGACCGGGGTCCACACCGATGACGGTCCAGAAGAACAGCAGCCCGGACAACAGGAAGTGGACATTCATGAGGATGTGCCCCACGGGCTGGCGCATCGCTGTCTCGAACAGCGACGTGAAGTACAGCGCGTAGGAACCGCTCACGAAGAGTGCGACGGCGACGGCCGGATGTGTCACCACCGTGGAAAACCGGCTGTGCAGTAAGGTGACGATCCACTCGCGCGGCCCCCGGTCTCCGCGCACCGCAGGCTTGATCGCCCGCAGTGCCAGCGTTACCGGCGCCCCGAGCACCACGAAGATCGGCGCCAGCATCGCCAGCCCCATGTGCTGCATCATGTGCATGCTGAACAGCACGGGCGCGTAGACGGCGATCCCGCTTTGAGTGAAGACCACGATAATGGCGAGCCCGAGAATCCAGGCAACCGATCGGCCGACCGGCCACCGGTCGCCTCGGCGGCGCAGCCGTAGCACGCCGAGCAGGTACAGCACCCCGGCCGTTACGACCGCGAGGGCGAAGAACAGGTCGGGACGCCACATCGTGGCCAGCCGGCCAAGTGTGATCTCAGGTGGGAGTGCGTAGCCGAGCAGGTCGCGAGCCGGGTCGGATGGCAGCACCGTCGTTGGAGGCGCGGTACGGGACAGGGCGACGGCAAGCCCGACGACCGCGGCCATGACCAGTAGCTCACCGACGGCGACTCGCTGGAACGCCCGCGGCCTTCCAGCATCCAGATCGGCCAGGGTCCGGCGCCGGTGCAGCCAGCCGATCAATCCGAGGAGAACGAGCGCGGCGGTCTTGGCCAGGAGCATCAGCCCGTACGGGGAGGAGACCACCTGCCCGAAGTCAGTGAGCCTGGCGGCCGCACTGGCCACCCCGCTCACCGCCACGCCGGCGAAGCACCACAACGCCAGCCTGGAGAACCGCCGTGCGGCGATGGCCGGCTGCGAGCTTCCCATCAGGGCGTGGGCGAGCGTGGCGGCCAGGCCGCCGATCCACAGCGTAAGGGTGACGACGTGCAGGCCGAGCCCGATGATCGCCATCGAGTGATTCGGCGAGGAAGCCGAGTGACCGGTCAGCACGGGAGGCAACAGGGCGACCAGGGCGACGACCAGCAGACCGGCCGTGGAGTTGACCGAGTTCACGCCTCCGGCACACAACGCGACACCCGTTACGAGGATCACCACCAGCGACAACGCCTGGCCCTGCGGGAGGGTACTGATGAAACCGATGATCTCCTCCGGGGCAAGGAGGGGCACCGGGGCGGCGAGAAGGTCGGAGAGCGTGAACAGCAGGGTGAGCGTCGCCGCCGCCACCCAGCCAAGTGCTGCCCACGACGCCCCCTGTACGTACCGGCGAGCCTGCTCCCCAAGTAGCCCTCTGTTCGAGGGAAACAACGCCACCGCCGCTACCAGGCAGCCCACGGTCGCCACCGCGAGGAGATTCGCGAGCACTTTGGCTGCGGGCAGACCCCAGCGAGTGATCGCGCCCGCGTCGGGAATCCCGGCGACTGCCGTGGACTGTGCTGCTCCGCCTGCCAACATGCCGATGGAGAGAGCCACACCTGCCGCGATCAGAGTGGCGAAGAGATAACAAACCAGCCGCACAGACATGAGTTACGGTCCTTCGTCCATTGGAGGTGGGCGACGAGGGTCGCTTCACTGATGTACTGCCGACGGGGGTGTCCCAGCGGAAGCAGGCGCTGGAGGCCATCAAAGAACCGGCTCTCCGACGCCTCCGGTGCAGGCCGCACCCTGCTCGGGAGTACCCGGCCCCTGGATGTAGGCGTTGAGGAAGGCGGGCAACCGCGGATCGTCGAGCGTGGCGAACGTCAGTTGACTGCCCCAGGCGCTCGCCACGACCGGAGAGTCCTGACCCGCGAAGGGCGAGAGGACGACGTAATCACGACTGGAGACGAGTTCACGCAGCCTGTCGATGTCGGCCTGCGGAAGCCCGGGCCGGTAGGTGATCCAGACCGCCCCGTGCTCCAACGCGTGCACGACGTTCTCACCGCGGGGTTGCTCGCTGTAGATCCCGCAGTTCTGCCAGGCAGGGTCGTGGTCGCCACCGATCGGAGGGCTCTGCGGATAGGTGACCGCCTCGGTGGTGTGGTTACGGCTGGAGATGGCCACTGTCTGGACGGCGTCCAACGAAGTACGGCTCAGCTCATTGCGGATCATCACTGTCCCGGCGGCCACCACACTGCCCACTCCCAGCAGCACTGTTCCGGCGATCGTGAACGTGCGGATACGCTCCGCCCTGCGCTGCTTCGCCTGGAGCTTCCCCAACCGCTCTTTGATCGTGGTGTTCGCCTCGTCACCCATCCGGACCCCTTCTTCCTTCTACATAGCGTAGAACTTCTACAGTATGTCGGAGATAGGAGCCGCGAGGACATATCTCCGGCCTGGAGGAGGGGGCCGGATCCCCGCCAACCAGACAGATCCCGCCCGGTCAGCGCGACCGGACGGGAGCTCATGGTGCTTTGTGGGTCAGTTGATGGGCGTATCCGTCTTCTCGGTCAGCGTGATGTCGGCCGTGCGGGCCGATGACCTGGCCGGTCACAGCGCGCCGCCGGAGTTACCCGGGTTGATCGCCGCGTCGGTCTGGATCGCACCGCCGATCGTCGTCGGGGTGCTGTCCGCGCAGGCGCGCCTGTTCCCATGGCCGTAGCGGCGAAGGCTCCTGCCACGCCGCCGACCATCGCCATCGCGGCCAGCGCGAGGCCCGTCAGAAGCTTCTGCCTCGAGGTGAATCTGCGCCGCGGGGCGGGGACGGCCTGGTCGAGCGGTTTCGCGAACACGGCCGTGCCGTCACCTGGGTCGGATCGGTGGGCCAAGCGATCGTGCACTACCTTTCTACTATCGTCCATAGTAGAAGTGCGTGGTAATCAGGAACAACCAAGCCGGACATGGAGATCAGCGCACGGAGCGCCAAAGCCCGGCACCTCGCGTGGACGCGTCACTGCATGACACAGGAGCGGAAATGCCCTATCTCAATACAGGTCTCGCCACTTTGAGCGACCAGCTCGTGCTCGCCTGCATACTCCTCTACGTCTTAGCCATGATCGGTTATGCCCTGCAGCTCGGCTTCGGCCACTTGTCAACGGCCAGACCCGTAGGTGCCCTTCTCGCAAACAGCTCCGCTCCGGCGGGCGGCAGCGGCGCCGATGACCACGCAAACGTTTCCCACCCTCGATGGGCGGCTGTTGCCGGCACCGCAGCCATGCTTCTGTGCTGGCTGGGCTGGACCGCGAATCTCGGGGCGGTCCTGGCCCGGGGGATCGCCGTCGCGCGGTGGCCCTGGGGCAATATGTACGAGTTCATCGTGGCCATGTCGTTCGGTGCCGTGACGGCGTTCCTCTTCATGCAGCTCCGTCACCCAATGCGTTTTCTCGGGCCTTTCGTTTGCGTCGCGGCAACACTCGGGCTCGGGTTCGCGGTCCGCTATCTGCACGTCCAGGCCGGTCCTGTCATGCCCGCGCTCAACACGTACTGGATAGCGATCCACGTGTCGGCAGCGGTTGTGGCGAGCGGGCTGTTCATAGTGGCAGGAGTGACCGGCATCCTCTACCTGGTGAGGAAGAGCTCATCCGTGCGCCTGCCTTCCCGTTCCGAGCTGGAGCTGGTGGCGCATCGGGCCATTGTGATCGCCTTTCCGATCTGGACCTTCGCCGTGATCGCCGGCGCGTTGTGGGCTGACAAGGCCTGGGGCCGATACTGGGGCTGGGATCCCAAGGAGATCTGGGCCTTCATCACCTGGATCACTTACGCCGCCTACTTGCACGCCCGGGTCACGGCCGGCTGGCGAGGTACCTCGGCGACCATCGTCCAGCTCGTGGGCCTGGCTACCCTTCTGTTCAACCTCATAGGCGTGAACATGTTCATCGCCGGCCTCCACTCCTACGCCGGCCTCCCCGGCTGAACGTCGCCTTAGATGAATCTCCGGTGTATGCGGCGCAGGCGGGCCAAGTTCCGCAGGCTGAGGCGCGCTAGGGAACGTCCCTTCGTCCGGCCATGATCCGCCGGGCCGGGCCCCTGAAGGTGACCGGTGCCCGGCGGCACTGCGAGGGCGAGCAGCCGGTGATCGTGATGAGTTCCGTTCCGCCTCTGCCGTAGGTTCCGGCCCGGTGTCACGGGCGCACTGCGCCCAAGAGCCGCCCCCACCAGTAGTCGTCAAGGTCGACCACCTTGACCACGTCGCCGGTTCGTGGGGCATGCACCATCTTGCCGTTCCCGGCGTACATGCCCATGTGGCCGAGGCCCTTGCTGAACAACAGGTCACCAGGTTGGAGCTGATCGAGATCCAACGGGACCCTGCGGCTCGCACCCCAACTCCACTGTTCCCACGTGGTGCGGGGAAGGGTGACGCCGGCCTGCCCCCAGGACGTCTGGGTCAGCCCCGAGCAGTCGTATCCTCCGGGCCCTACGGCCCCAAACTGGTAAGGCTTACCGATCTGCCGATAGGCGAACTCCAGTGCGGTCCGAGCGTTGCCGGAGGCAGGGCCGGTGTAAGGCAATCCAACGCTGTTGGGGTCTCCCTGGCGGAAGGCGCCTAGTCGGCGCAAGAGCTTCGTCTGCTCATCGACCATACGCTTGGCCTTAGCTCGCGCTTCCGCCAGCGTCTCCCTGGCGGTTTCCGCCGTAGCCAGCCCCCGTTTCGCCTTGTCGTGGCGGTCTTGCAGGGAACGGGTGGCCTCGTCGAAGGCGCGGAGGGATTCCACTCGACCGGCCGACATCTGGTCCATCGCGGCAAGACTGCCCAGAACCGCCTCCGGCCTGCTGCCGGTGATCAGCGCCCCGGTGCTGGTCATGTCTCCGTACTGGTAGGCCCCTACGGCCATATCGACCAGCTCACTACGGAGATCATCGACTGTCCTGCGCTGCTGCTTGTAAGCCGTGTCGAGCCGGTCGTAGTCCTTCTTGGCTTTCTTCCACCGTTCGGTGGCCAGGTTGTAGCGATCGACGATTCTGCCTACCTCGTCGTTCAGCTTTTCAAGCCTCGCCTGAGCCTGAGGGATGGTCGGCCGCGGCTCAGCCATTGCCGAATCCGGCGGCAGGAGGAGCAAGGCGACCGCCGTCGCCGTAGCGGAGAGTAACCGCACGGGCCTTGCCAACTTGCCTGCCTTGGTCACTCTCGTGCCCTTCCGTTCGGCCGGATTCAGGGCGCAATGCTACCTAGATCACGCTTGCCTCATTACGGTTTACTCCGTATCTCATGTCTCGACGGCAGTCGATTCGAGGACGTCGGCTTCGGCGAGCCGGAGCATGAAGACGGAGGGGGCGAGAGAAGAAGCAGCTCACGGGCGCACCATCCTGCGATTCCATAGTCGTGGAAGGTGTCGACGATCTACCTAGATCTACTACCATTGCTAGTAGCTACATCGGCCAGCGGGCGGCCCGGCCTCGTTGAGGACCACCCGTTCACGCAGCGCGGAGGTTCTGCCGGTGACCTGCGAGAGGCACGAGATCAGAAGATGAAGGACTCACAGTAGTGGGCGAGAAACGCCCTGACGCCCGGCATGGCGGCCACCGCGGCCGGTCCGGCGAGGAGCACTCCGATGGTGAGGATGCCGACCAGACGCTCCCTCTGGCGTAGCGGCTCCACCGGGTCGAGCAGTCGCCGCACTCGTACGAGAGCCGTCTCCCCGCCCGCCCCCAGCGCGAAATCCGGGACCCGGCCGGTGGCCAACCCGACGAGCGCGGCGGCTATATGCACCCGAGGGTGGCCCCTGGCCGCCACGTCATCAGCCAGCAGTTCGACCAGACGGGCGATCTCGCTCGAAGCGCGGGCGAACAGCGGTGCTCCAGAGAAGGCACGGACAAGCGTCCGAACCGCCGCGAGCACCAGATGATGACGTCCCCGCAGATGGGCGTGCTCGTGGGCGAGCACCGCAGCGGTTTGCGCGGAGGTAAGTGTTCGAAGCGCACCCGTGGTGATCACAGGCAGGCCGTGACGACCCGGCAGGCAGTAGGCCATGCACTCGTCATAGTCCACCACCATGGCACCCAGTCGGCTGTCATGACGGCCGACGATGGCGAGCATCTCCGCGTGGCGTCGTCTCTCCCTCCTGGCACTGAGCAATACACAGGCGGCGCAGTAGGTGATCCGCACCACGAGCACGCCCGCGAGGAGCAGAGCGATGCGGGCACTCGCTGATGTGAAAGGCACCCCGTGCGAGAGAAGGGTTGCGCAGGCCTCGAAGAAATCTGCCAGCCCGTGCCCGAGCACCGAAGCCGGTACCGCGACGGCCAAGGCGGCCAGCAGAGCGGAGACAACCACCGAAGCACATGCTGCCTGCCACATGGCGATAGCCAGACGGGGTGCCCGCTCAAACCAGGCCACCTGGGACAGCAGCCGAGGCAGCGCCACGACGCCGAGAGCCGCGTAGAGCGCCAGGAGCATCGCGACGATCACGGACGGTGCTCTTTCGGCGGGTACACCTGAAGCGCTGCCTGAAGAGCGGCGGCCTCTTCGGGCGTCAGCCGTTCCAGGAAGTGCACGAGAGTGGCCGCCTGGTTGCCGCTGCTGGCCAGGGACTCGCGCATGAGGTCGGCTGTGTACGCCTCCTTGCTCGCCACCGTCTCGTAGAGGTAGGCGCGCCCGGCCAGGTGTCGTTTGAGCAGACCCTTGGTGTGCAGTTTGTCCATCACTGTCATCACCGTCGTGTACGCGATGTCGCGTTCCCGCCGTAGGTCCTCGAGGACGTCTTTGACTGAAGCGGGCCGCCGATGAGCCCACAGCCAATCCATGATTGTGGCTTCCAGGTCGCCCAGTCCGCGCAGCATTCGGCACTCCCCCCTGCCACGGGTCAGAGCAATACTACTGGCGGCCGTAGTCACGCAGCCCGCACTGCACGAAGCCCTTCCGTACCGCCGATGCCCAGAGCGGGTTATCTTCTACTCTCAGTAGAGGGGTGTGGACGGCGATGAGGTGAGACCGATGCGGCTCGGAACCCTGGAACGGGCGATCATGGAAGCCCTCTGGGCCCATCCCGAAGGACTACTCGCCCAAGACCTGGCGAACGCGCTTCCCTCCCAGCCAGCGGTCACCACTGTGCTCACCGTCCTGGTACGGCTGTCACGCAAGGGCATGGTGTCCAGAGAACGGGCCGGACGGGCCCACCTCTACCGGGCCACTGCCGGTAAGGACGCCTTCGTCGCGGAGACCATGCGCGCCGCTCTGGAGGACGCGGGAGATCTCGAAGCGGTGGTCAACCGGTTCATCGGCACCGTCTCCCCGGAGGCCGCCACGGCATTGCGCGACGCGCTGGCCGGGAGGAAGGAACCGTGACCGGCCGGCCGGCAGTCACCGGTGCGGCGCCGGGCGGGAGGCAAAGGCCGTGACCGGCTGGCTGGTGGCCGCCGGTGCCGTTCTGCCGCCCCTCCTGTTTGGCGGGCGGGCGGTCGAGTGGCTGTCCACAGCCGGCTGGACCCGTCGTTCCCCGCGGGCCGCGCTCGCGCTGTGGCAGGCGATCGGCCTGGCAGCCGGCCTGGGAGCCGTGGGGGTTGGCCTGGTGGCAGCGGTCGCGCCGCTGGCGGCGGTCTTCCCGCACGGCGTGCACAGTCTGGCCGGTCAGTTCGCCGCCGGGCGTGGCCTGGAGGGGCTCGGCGTCGTCCATGTCGCGGCGCTGGCGTGGTCACTGGCCCTGACCACGTGGCTGGTCATGCACACGGCCCGGGTCACGGTACGGACCGTCGCCCAGCAGCGGCGTCAACGTCTGCTCGTGGACCTGCTCGCCCCGTACTCTGCCGCACACGACGCCTACGTGCTTCCCGGCGCTCAACCGCTCGCCTACTGCGTCCCCGGCCGCCGGGCGCGGATCGTACTGTCCCAGGGAGCGCTCGACTTGCTCGACCCGGCTGAACTCGACGCCGTACTCGCCCATGAGCGGGCGCACGCCCGGGGGCACCACGCGCTCCTGCTCCTGCCCTTCCTCGCCCTCCACAACGCCTTTCCCTGGCTTCCGGTCGCTCGCGGCGCCCGCCGTACCGTCCCCGTCCTGCTGGAGATGCTCGCTGACGACCGGGCACGCCGGGCACGGGGGGAGTGGCCGCTGGCCCAGGCACTGGTGCGGATGGCGACCGCTCCCCATGATGGCGCGGCAGGCGCTCTCGCGATGGCCGACACAGCGGTTCCGCAGCGCGTGGAGCGGCTGATCGGCGGCGGCGCACGCTCCAGTCGGACGTTGGGCGTGCCTGCCTATGCGATGGCCGCGCTTCTCATCGCCGGGCCGCTCGGAGTCCTGCTCGCGCCCCTCGTGTGCGCCACCGGGCCGGGGCTCGGTCCGGCCTGCACGCTGATCTGGTGCGCGTGAGGCGCTCCAGCAGGTCATGAACGCCGGACTGCGGGTACATCCGTTCCTTGTGCCGCGTCGGGTAGGGCCCTTCGACCACACTGACCTGCAGACGAGACGAAACCTCCTCCGGTGACGAAGGGCGTGATTCTCGCCTTCCGCTACTCGTCGGCGGGCGTCCACAGTGGATACGAGATTCGTGTGGCCAAGGCACTGACGGACTTACTTCCTGGCGCGAGGCGTCGTTCGAGGCTCTGTGCCAGCACGGCGAGTGCATCGGTGTCAGATGAGCCGGGACCCGCATAGAACAGCCCGATCTGCTGGTCATCGTCAGGCAGGGTGACCGTCTCGTTCGCCAGGGTCACTCGCCCGATGACAGGATGGTCGAGTTCCCGCAGAGAGTACGAGCAGGTTTGGACGGGACGCCGCGACCACATTCGCGCGAACTGCGGGTTGTCGACGGCGAGCCGGCCGACGAGCCGTTCGAGCTCCAGGTTGGACGGATGCCGCGCAGCCTACGACGGGCTGAAGGACGTGGCGCAGGCCGCCTCTCTGGGCAAGTTCAAGGGCCGTCTGGCGTTCTTGCGGGACCTGGACGCCCTGGGGGCGCGCGAAGCCCTGGGCCTCGAACAGCAGGCCGGCGGCCACAGCGGCGACGCCGCGGGCCAGGGGGTGGTGGCCGAGCGGGCGGGCCGGTTGGTGCTCAAGGCTCTGGAGCAGGCCGGAGGCGCCGGCGGCCGCGAATTACCGACGCCGCCAACGCCACCGCCGCCGAAGGCCCTCCGGTCGACCCCGACGACCTGGCCACCATCTCCCCCCACATCACCCACACCATCCGCCGGTTCGGCAACTGGACCCTCAACCTCACCCCACCGGTCCAGGAACCCACCACTCATCTCGATCTCGAACCCCGCGTCCTGTTCGCCCCCTGACGCGGGCATCCCCGAGCCGCCGGTTCGGGACTACGACTCCTGGTGTCACATCGGATCGTCCGGCACCCACATCGCCCAGGTCCTGGCCAACCCGGGGTCCGGACTGCCGCAGGGAGCCGAGAGGTATCTGCGCCACACCATGCGACGGCCGGGCCTTGACGCTGAGGTCGCGCACCGCCTGCAGGCCGCGCTGGAGGCCTGGGACGCCCGCCGGTAGACGGCCCGGATCTCTTACCTGCCGATCGGTATGGGCGGCGGGGAACCACCATCCCGTGCTGATCGTTTGCTGGGCGAGTTCATCACGCATGACAGAGAGGAAATTCGTGATCTTCAAACGGGTGCTGGGGACCTTCGGTGTAGGGGCCCCTTCGGTGGACACCGTCCTGGCCTCCCCGCGCGTGCAGCCGGGCGAGCTGCTGCGCGGGGAGGTGCGCGTCAAGGGCGGCGACTTCGACGCCGACATCGAGTACATCACCCTGGGGCTGGTCACCCGGGTCGAGGCTGAGCACGGCGAGGGTGAGCAGGTTGGCCTGGTGGAGTTCCACCGGGCCCAGGTCTCGGGGCCGTTTCGGCTGCGCAGCGGCGAGGACAAGGTCGTGCCCTTCCAGTTCCCCGTGCCGTGGGAGGCGCCGATCACCGAGGTGATCGGCCATCGCCTGCACGGCATGGCCATGGGGGTGCGCACCGAGTTGGCCATCGCCGCCGCCGTCGACAAGGGCGACCTGGACCCGGTCGAGATCGTCCCCCTGGCCTCCCAGGAGGCGGTGCTGCAGGCGTTTTCCCGGCTCGGCTTCGGCTTCAAGAGCGCCGACCTGGAGATGGGCCACATCTACGGCGTCAACCAGCAGCTGCCGTTCTACCAGGAGATCGAGTTCTACCCGCCGCCGGCCTACTCCGGGCAGATCAATGAGGTCGAGCTGACCTTCATCACCAACCCCGGCGGGATGGACATCGTCCTGGAGGCCGACAAGCGCGCTGGCGGCTACAGCTCCGGCGGGGATGCCTTCGGCCGCTGGAGCACCAGCCACTCCGAGGCGCCGCACCGCGACTGGGCCTCAGAGATCAACGGCTGGCTGGCCGCCCTGGCCCAGCGCGGCCACGGCGGCTACGCGGGCGGCCATGGGGTTCACGACCCGTATGCCTCTCACGGCACGACCTACGGCGGCCACCACGACCCCTACGCCCACGGCGGCGGCCACCAGGGCGGCTACGGCGGTCCCAGCCCTTACGGCCCCCAGGGCGGTCACCACGACCCGTACGCCCACGGCGGGCACCAGAGCGGCCACCACGGTCATCACGAGCACCGCGACGGCCCGGGCTGGGGCGCAGTGGCCGCGGCCGGTGCGGCCGGTCTGGTCGGCGGGTTCGTCGCCGCCGAGATCGCCGATGAGATCTTCGACGACGAGGATGAGGGCGGAGACGAGGAGTGAGGTGGCCGAGGCCGGCCCGCTGAACGGCTGCGCCTGCGCCCTGATGCGAATGTGATGACGACGGCCCGTCCCGCGGCGTATACGGGGCGGGCCGTTATCGTTGCAGGTCCGCTGCACAGGCCCGAGGCGATGCCGGGTCACAGCAGCTGAACAGTTACCACCCGCCCAACTGGCGCGGCAAGCTGCTGGTGCTGTTCCTGCTGGGGTTCGTGGCCACCGCCTTCATCGTGACGATCGCTCTGTCGGCCGCCGAGGCCACCGCGCACATCCTGCACAACCCGTTCGTTCCGGAGTTGTAGGCTGGCAGGTCCCGGTCACGCTGGTGCTGATCGCCGCTCTGGGCAGGGTGTTTCTGGCCGGGTTCAGCGAGGCCATCTCGATCGCCGTCGTCCTGGTGGCCGAGGAGTTCGCCGAGGGCGGGGCGGCCAACGGCCGTGCCCTGGCCTATCTGGCCCACGAATTCCTGGGCGGCTGGTTCGGCACTGCCTACGACCTGTCCACGATCGCGATCCTGTGGTTCGCCGGGGCCTCGGCGATGGCCGGTCTGCTCAACATCGTGCCGCGCTACGGCATGGCCCCGGACTGGTCGCGTGCGGACGGCCGATGGTGCTGATCTTCACCGCCATCTCCTTCCTCATCACGCTGGTCTTCGGCGCCGACGTCGAATCCCAGGGCGGGGCGCCACCGGCGTGCTCGCCCTGATCCTGTCGGCCGCCATCGCCGTCACCCTGTCGACGTGGACCGGCCGCCGCACCCACCCCGATAGCGGCCCAGCCTGGAATGGAAGCCCGGCTGCGGGCCTGAGATGACGGCCCGCCCCGTGGCGTATACGGGGCGGGCCGTCATCATCGTGGCTGTTGGTGCCCCCAGCCCCGGCGGCCGAACCCGGCATGTGATCCAATCGGCACCACTTCGATGCCGGGGCGCGGACGTCAGCGGATCTGGCGCTTGCCGTCGGCCTTGACCGCGAGCACCACCCCACCGGCGGCCGGCGCGACCTGGATGATCAGCTCGATCCAGTCGAAACCCCGGGTGTCGGCCACCCCAGCACCCCGGCGACGGCGGTGCCGATCAGCGCCGCGACGACGCCGATCACGATGGTCAGCCAGATCGGGGTGGACTGGCGCCCCGGAACGACCAGCCGGCCCAGTGCGCCGATCACGATGCCGACGATGAGGGCGGAGATGAGACCTGTGATTCCATGCTGCACGCTTCCGCGAGATGACCGCCGGGCCTACCGGCCCCGCGGGCCGATCACTGTGTCCAACGCCGTGCCGCCTGTCCGGGTTCCCCCGGTGGCGCATCGTGTGGCGGGTGCCGCCGGGAGGCGGCGCGTTCGAAGGGTGAGTCCGACGAGGGTGGGCGCGAAGAAGGGGCAGGCGCCCTGTCGGCGCCCGCCCCCTGATACGCGAAAGACCTGCTGGGCTACTTGGCCAGGTCAGCGAGGTCGACGATCGTGACCGCGGCGCGGACGGCCGCCAGACGGCCCAGGTCGCCGATGGTCTTGACGTCGAAGGCCTTCTCCAGCGCCTCGGCGTCGGCCTTGCTCACCCCGGCCAGCCCGGCGACCGGCGCGTCGAGAAGCGCCTGCAGCGAGGACTCCTCGTACGCCTTGTCGAGCAGCTTGTCCAGGTTGGCGGAAACCGCCATTGCGCACCTCCGTGTGCATTCACGATCAGGGTCAAGGGCCCGCTGACGCGGCCCCTTCAGGCATCCTTGCAGAAAAAATCGTGATTGATCATGACATGACCGAAACACTGCGTTGACAGAGGCGGCAAGGCAGCGGCGCCGGGAGCGGCAGGCTCGCGCAGCCCACTGCGGCCCCGGACCGCAGCAGTGCAGTGGCCTGATCAGGCGGGAACGTTCTTTCCCTCTCGGCCGTTGCTTTCCATGTCCTCTGCTCAGCGAGAGATGGAAGAGAGCGGCGAAGTCACCGTGGAGGTCTGCAGTACCGAGCCGGGCACCGGCCCGGCCCCCCTCCTGAACCGCTCATGCCGTCCGTGGCCGCCTGCGCGCCACCGCCATGAGGCCACCCATAAGATCACCGGTTTGACCGGTCGGCTGCCCGACCGCGTCGTGGGTCGATCCATCCCGGTGCCGTCGTATCAGCACCGGCCGGCCACAGCGCCGGCCGGTTTCCGTGTTTCCCCCGGCCCTGAGGCCGGCCCTGTTCGAGGAGTTCTTCTGCCGTGGACGGCTATTGGTTTCAGCTCGCCCTGGTCCTGGTCCTGGTCATCGTCAACGCGGTCTTCGCCGGGAGCGAGCTTGCGCTGATCACCCTGCGGGAAGGGCAGCTGCGCCGTCTGGAACAGCACAGCGCCGGCGGCCGGATCCTGGTACGCCTGGCCCGCGACCCCAGCCAGTTCCTGGCCACCATCCAGCTCGTCATCACCCTGTCGGGCTTTCTGGCCTCGGCCACCGCAGCGGTCACCTTGTCGGAACCGCTGGTACCGCTGCTGGGCTTTCTGGGCGCCGCCGCCGGCCCGGTGGCGATCATCCTGGTGACGATCGTGCTGACCTTCCTGACGCTGGTGTTCGGCGAGCTGGCGCCCAAGCGGGTGGCGATGCAGCGCGCCGAGTCCTGGGCGCTGCTGATGGCCCGGCCGCTGAGCCTGATCGCCACCGCCTCCCGGCCGGTGGTGTGGGCGCTGGCCAAGTCCACCGACCTGGCGGTGCGGCTGATGGGCGGCGACCCGGATCGCCACCGCGAGGAGATCAGCCCGGAGGAGATCCGCGACCTGGTCACCGCGCACCGCGGCTTCACCCCGGAACAGCGCCTGATCATCTCCGGCGCCGTGGAGATCACCGATCGGGTGCTGCGCGAGGTGCTGCTGCCCCGTCGCGAGGTGTTCACCCTGGCGGCCACCACCCCGGCCGCCGATGCGGGCCGGCTGCTGGCCGCCTCCGGGCACTCGCGCGCCCCGGTCGTGCGCAACGGCTCGCTGGATGACACCGTGGGCATCGCCCACCTGCGTGACCTGCTCACCGACGAGGCCGGCCGCACCGCCGCCGACCTGGCGCGTCCTGCGCTGCTGCTGCCCGACAGCCTGCCGGTCTCCGACGCGTTGCGCCGCTTCAAGAGCGAACGCCAGCAGTTCGCCCTGGTGATCGACGAGCACGGCGCAGCCGACGGCATCGTCACCCTGGAAGACCTCCTGGAGGAGGTCGTGGGCGAGATCTACGACGAGACCGACCGCGATGTGCTGGAGATCGTCCGGGAGGCCGACGGCGGCATGCTGCTGCCCGGCGGGTTCCCCCTGCACGACCTGCCCGACCTGGACGTCCACCTGCAGGACCGGTCCGATGGGGACTACACCACCGTCGCCGGCCTGATCCTGGCCCTGCTCGGCCGGGTCCCCACCGCCCCCGGCGAGCACGTCACCGCCGGGGACTGGCAGTTGACGGTGACCGCCGTGGAACGCCACGCCATCACCCAGGTCCACCTGCAGCCCCGCCCGGCCACCCCCGGCCCGCAGGAGCTTGACCCGTCGGTCGACCATCCTGCGGCAAACTGAGCCTGCCCCTGCAGCCCTGCCGACCGTCGTGCGGCCCGGTGCCCCGGGTATCCACATCCGTGCGGACGGTCACACATTAGCTGTTGTCACGCCCTCCGACCGGCCCTATTAGCCCCTTCGAGTTACTTGGTCTGTCCCCTAGTGGTCTGAGCCTTGTCAGGGCACCTTGGGTGTGGGTAAGGGCAGGGGCAGGATCTGGGTGTTCCGCGGCCTGATGAGCAGGTGCGGCAGGGGAGTGTGGCGGCAGCGGCGGCGTTCAGTGAGCACCTGGTCCAGCCAGGCATCGACGTGCGTGACACGGCGCATCAGCGTCCCGCCTCGGCGTGGGGATTGGGACGGCAGGCCGCGCCCGGGATGGTGCGCTCGCTGATCGCCGCGTGGGCCGGGCAGGGCCCAGGCCTCCGCCCGCGAACGCGACACCCGCCTGATCACCATCCGCAGAGAGGTGGACCACCGAGCTCACGACGACGCCGTCTGGGCGACCAAGGCCGCCGCCCACCTCGACGCCGGGCACCTGGTCACCGCCCCCGACGACCTGCCCGCCTGGTTCGCCGGCGTCGCCGAACCCATCGCCGAACCCATCGCCGAACCCATCGCCGGGCTGGACGAGCCGCTGCGCACCGTGAACTTCCTGCACGAGATCCGCGCTGTGGCAGCGCTGCCGGCTCGCCACGGCGCGACCGCGCACCTGACCGGGTACGGCGGAGACGAACTCACTTCGGTCACCGACTGCTACTTGCACGACCTGGCCCGGATCAGGCCGGCAGTGCTGTGGCCGCATCTGCGCCAGTGGTGTGCCCGGCGCCACGGGCCCCTGGCCGTCACCATGGCGGCCCTATCCCGACCGGCCGCCTGCCAGGCCGCACCTGAACCCCCGATCTGCGGACGCAGATCGCGCACCGATTAGGTTTCCGCGCCGCACCCGTCTGTACGTGTGAGATCGACTCACGGAAGGCTGGCACGATGCGGAAACTGATCTTCGGCATGAACGTGACCCTGGACGGCTACATTGCCGCGCCCGGCGACGACATCGGCTGGAGTGGGGGAGACGGGCCGGACTCGTCGCCGAGCGCCGAGCGGTTCCAGTGGTGGTACGACCAGATGCGGGCGAGCGATCTGTCGCTGTACGGGCGCAAGCTGTGGGAGACGATGAGCTCCTACTGGCCGACCGGCGACCAGCGGCCCGACGCTACCCCGGCGGAGATCGAGTTCGCGCGCCTCTGGCGGGACATGCCGAAGGTGGTGTTCTCCTCGACGATCGACAAGGTCGACTGGAACAGCCGCCTGGTCACCGGCGACGCGGTCGCCGAGATCGCCCGGCTCAGGGCCGAGGACGGCGGCCCGATGGACATCGGCGGCGCGACGCTCGCCGGGGCGGCCATGCGGGCCGGGCTGATCGACGAGTACGCGCTGGTCACCTTGCCGGTCCTGGTGGGTGGCGGCACGCCGTTCTTCACCGCGCTGGACAGCTGGGTGAACCTGAAGCTGGTCGAGACGCGGACGTTTCCCGGCGGCGTGGTGCTGACCCGATACGAGACGAGGCGATGAGCACGGGCCAAATGCTCGGCTCGTGAGGCCGGGTCGAAATCCTTCCTGGCGTGCCTCTTCTATGAGGGAACCTTCCCCGGCCCCCTGCGTTCCGAGTGAGCTGTTGACCGGCTCGCTGAAGATGAGGACGACGGCGTCGTTGATCGTGACGATGTCCTTCGGGCATAGGGATGCCCCGCCGGCAACGCCGGCGGGGCGGTGGTGTTCGCGTTGCCGCGTTGGTGTTCAGCTGGTCGGGGTGCTCATTCCGCGGTGACTTCGGTGACGCCGGTCCGTGCGCTGGACTCGTCGACGATGGGGACTTGTCTGATCAGAGCGTCGCGGGCAGGCCCAGCCATGGTTTGTCGGTGGCGTCGAATCCGGTGAGCTCGGCGATCTTCCCGTCGACGATGTGCAGGACCGCGATGGTGAACAAACGGTATTCCGGGTCGCCGGGGGTGCGGAGGTACAGCGCGGCGGCAGGCAGGCGGTTGACCGTCGTGGCGATGCAGCGCCAGTCGTCGTAGCCGCGCTGGAAGAGCCCAGCGGAGACCCAGCCGTCCAGCGCGTCCTTGGCCGTGACGATCAAGGTGCCCGGATCGGGCAGCATCGCGAAGCGCAGGTCGTCGCGCAGCAGGGCCATCAGCCCGTCGAGGTCGTTGCGCTCGTGGGCGTCGATGTACGACTTCACCACGTCGCG
This sequence comes from Microtetraspora sp. NBRC 13810, assembly GCF_030268685.1. Classification (GTDB taxonomy): domain Bacteria; phylum Actinomycetota; class Actinomycetes; order Streptosporangiales; family Streptosporangiaceae; genus BSRQ01. Next base: position 143,531 of record NZ_BSRQ01000021.1, on the reverse strand, counting down.
CTCGTCATCCGACAGCTCGTGGGTGGCAGGGCGCCGCCAGTCGAGGCGGCGGCCGGGCAGCTGCTCGCGCATCGTCACGCGCGCCCGCTGCAGTGCGCTGGTCACCGATGCGACGGTCAGATCGAGGGCGTCGGCGGCCTTCGGCGCCGGCCAGCCGAGGACGTCGCGCAGGATGAACACCGCCCGCTGCCGCGGCGGCAGGTGCTGCACGGCGACGATGAACGCCAGCTCGATCGTCTCCCGGGCCACCACCGATTCCTGCGGATCCTCCGGGAGCATCCGGTCCGGGTAGGGCTGCAGGTAGTGCACTTCCGAGCCCGCTCCCGGCAGCTCGGCAGGTACGGGTGTGCGGTCGTTGCGCTTCTCCAGGAAGTCGAGGCAGGCGTTCGTCGCGATCCGGTACAGCCAGGTCCGCAGCGCAGCGTGGCCCTTGAACGACTCCCGCTTGTTCCACACCCGCAGGAACGTCTCCTGCGTCATGTCCTGGGCGTCGTCGTAGTTCGCGAGCATCCGGTAGCAGTGCACCTGCAGCTCACGCCGGTAGGGCTCCGTGATGAGCGCGAGCTGTGCTGCGTCATTCGAGCGGGCCGCCGCGATGAACGCGGCCTCGTCGTCGCCTGGCAGTCTGGCGTCGGTCATGGTCGTCAATCCTTCCGCAGGTGGCGAGGGGCTACCAGAACTGACGACGTGGCGGAGTATTTCTGAGCGGTGAAGCCGTTCACACCGGGCCGTTCGTCAGGCCGGATGGGTCGGGTCGATCCAGGGGACATTCTCCGGGTCGGGCACACCCTCGATGTCGAGGTAGGGTCCCCGTCTTCCCGTGCGAGGGATGATCGTTTCCCGAACCGGGGGAGCTCGGTCGGCGTCAGTGGGCGGTCCAGCCGCCGTCGACGGGGAGGATCGCGCCGGTGATGTAGGACGCGGCAGGACCGGCCAGCAGCAGCGCGGCGGCGGTCAGCTCGGCGGGTTGGGCCCACCGGCCCGCGGGCACCTGGTGGTCGAGGAAGTCGCGTACGCGGGGGTCGTCGTCGGCGTCCTCGTTGAGCGGGGTGCGGAACGGGCCGGGCGCGAGTGCGTTGACGCAGATGCCGGTGCCGGCCAGTTCGGCAGCCAGGCTCCGGGTCAGCTGGACGACCGCGCCCTTGCTGGCGGCGTAGCCGGCCCGGCCTGCGGCACCCACGAGGCCGAGCGCGCTGGCCAGGGTGATGATGCGGCCGTATCCCGCGGCTCGCATGAGCGGGACGGCCGCCTGGCAGGCCAGGAAGGTCCCGACGACGTTGACCTCGAGGCAGCGCCGGAGCTGGGCCACGCCGAGCTCGCCGATGTCGCCTCTGGCCTGGATGCCCGCGCTGGTCACCAGGATGTCCAGGCGGCCGAATCGCTCGGCGACCTCACCCACCGCCCGGTGGACGCCGTCTTCGTCACTGACGTCGCACGCCAGCGCCGAGGCCGCCCGACCCGTGAGGGATGTGATCCGTGCTGCGGCGGCCCGCTCGCAGTCCTCCCGCCGCCGGCTGACGAGCGCGACCGTCGAGCCGGCCTCCGCGAGGGCGAGCGCGATGGCGCGGCCCAGACCGGAGGAACCTCCGGTGACGATGGCGACGTGTCCGTTCAGGTCGGTGCCGGTGCGATAGGCCGGAGTCTTTTCGGTCATGGCCTTCCTTTCCGAGCCGCGACCTACCAGGAGGGTCAGCGAGGGTTCTGACCGAGGTAGGCGGCTCCGTTGACCCAGTTCTGAACGAGCCATCGCGCTCCCTCGGTGAGGTCTCCCTCGCGGATCGCGGCGAGGATGCGGCGGTGTTCGTCGATGCTGCGCCGGGCGCGGTCCAAGCCGCCGAAATAGAGCACGTCGTAGCGCTTGAGCAGGGGCTTCGTCTGGGCGATGAGCCGCATGAGGTGGGCGTTGGCGCAGGCCGAGAGCAACAGGGCGTGCCAGCGGTCGTCGAGCGCGGCCAGCTCCTTACCCTGCTCCAGGGCGGCCCGCATCTCGTCGATCTGCTCCTCCAGCCGGTCGGCGAGTCCGAGCAGGTCCTGCGGCGCGGTCCACCGCAGGGCGAGGGCTTCCAACTCGCCCACCAGCGGATACAGCCTGCGGGCCTCGTCGACGTCCAAGGGCGGCACGCGGAAGCCACGCCGCGGCTCGGCGACCAGTAAACCGCGGTCGGTGAGCTCCACGAGCGCCTCCCGCAACGGCGTACGGCTGACCCCCAGCTCGGCCGCGAGGCGGACCTCGTTGACGCGCCCCTCCGCAGGCAGCCGACCGTCCAGGATGCGCGCGGTGACCTGCTCCGCGATGTCGCGCCGCAGCGGAGCCGTGACGTTGTCCATTCACTCCCTCGCTTGCATGCAATACCCAAGTATTGTATTCAGGTTATATGTTCTGTATGCAAGATGCCGCTCTGGGGATGACCAGCGTGTGACCCCTGATGGCCTGGGCCTTCTATGGATGAATTCGGTTGCATCGGGACTGCTGAGCTCGCTGGGGTATCTGCATGAGTGATGCCATTGAGCAGGTTCAACGGGCGAGGACAAGAAGAGACCGTACGATCACGCGACGTCCGGCTCCATGGCACAGGCTGGCGGTGCTCGGCGCTCTGATGCTGGCCGCCCTCACCTTCAACACTGCGGAGACGGCCGGGACCTTGTCCGCCACCGGGGCGTTCACGGGATACACCTACGTCGTGACGTTTCTGGGCGACGTGAGCGGGTTCTCCCCCGATGCGGTCAGCGTCCTGTTCGTGGTTTTCAGTGTCGCGTGTCTGGCCGGGGTGAGCATCACCGGGGCGTTGCTGGACCGCTTTCCGCAGTCCGCGTTGGTCACCGCCGTAGCCACGCAGGCGGTGGGCATGCTTGGCCTGTACGCGTTCGGCGTTCATCCGGTGACGACGGTGATGTTCCTTGTCCTGATGGGCGGTGCCCTCGGGCCGGTGTTCATGACCACGCAAAACGCGATGTTGCACTACGCGCCAGGCCGCACGGACATCGCCCTCGCAGCGAACTCGGGCGCCTACAACGCCGGCATCGCGGCGGGTGCGGCGCTTGGGGGACTGGTTCTGCCGCTCGCCGATGTGCGAAGTACCTTCCTCGCCGGCGGGCTGCTGACCGTCGGGTCGTGCGTGGTCCTACTCGGCGGTCAGCTGCCGCGTGGGCGCCGCCGTTCAGAACGCTCAACACGCCGATGAGGGTCGCCAGCTCCTATCCGCCGGCCATTACAAGGCGGCAGGGTCTCGCCGGGCGCGGCTGGGGTCTGTGTCCAGTCCGGCGCGTCGCGCCGTGATGCCCGCGGCGACGCCTGCCGCCAGTGGACACCGGTACCCGGCCCGACACCCTGACCACGACGCCGGGGCGGCGGGAAACCACGCCGGCGACGGGCGGGCGCCCGCTAAACGCCTTCGGCCAGGGGGAGGCGCAGGACGAAGCGTGCGCCGCCCGTCTCCGACTTGGTCAGTCCGATGGTCCCGTCGCAGGCGCCGGCGACGCCGTGGACGATCGCCAGGCCGAGGCCGGGGCCGCCCTTGTCGCGGCAGCGGGCGGTGTCCAGGCGGGAGAAGCGTTCGAAGACGCGTTCCCTGTCCGCTTCGGCGATGCCGGCGCCGTCGTCGGTCACCACGAGTTCGGCGTATCCCTCGTCGCGGTGCAGCTCCACCGTCACGACGCGTTCCGCATGCCGTTGGGCGTTGTCCAGCAGGTTGGTGAGAGCGCAGACGAGTTGATCGCCGACAGCGTCGATCATCAGGCGAGGACTCAGCCTGAGCCGCACGGGCAGCCTGTCGACACGCTGGGAGACCGTCGAACGGATCAGATGCGACAGGTCCAGCCTCCTCAGCACCGGCGGCCGTCCCTCGTCGATCCTGGCCAGCAGGAGCAGATCGCCGATGATGGCCTGCAAACGGTCCACATCGTCCAGGGCGCGATCGAGTAGATCCTTGAGATCGGTCTCCTCGGGGTGCAGCCGGGCCTCTTCCAGGCGGGCCCGGATGGCCGCCACCGGGGTGAACAACTCGTGCGAGGCATCGGAGACGAACTGCCGCTGACGGGCACTCGCCCGCTCAGCGCAGCCGTGGGCGTCCTCCAGCTCGCACGCCCTCACCTCCGTCCTGCGCAGATCTGAGGTGTACGCGGATGGAGACTGGGTCGAAGGCCGCTTCATGGCATACCTCCCTCTGGCAGATGTTCCCGACTCCACCCAAAATGCCGATCACCCCAATCCGGACAAAGGGGGAAAATACCCGTATCACTACCTACTCCCCGCCCAGCGACCCCTGCCCGGCACTAACCCGTGATGGCGGGAGCCACCTGGGTGGCGAACGTGCGCAGGCACTTCTCGGCGAGTTCGAACGGCACACCCGGGAGCGCCGGCCAGATGACGATCTCATCGAACGGGAAGACCTCCCGAAGCGCGGACAACCGCTCCGCGACCTCGTCCGGCCGCCCGGCGAACACCCGCCTGCGCACCTCGTCCAGATCCCACGACGGCTGCCGGAGGAACGCCGGCAGATCCTCCTCGCCGCCCCCGGCCCACTCGGCATACATGACCTGCTGGTAGCGGAACGCGGCGCCCACGTGCTCGCGCCATTCCCGCTCCCAGTCGTCGGAGGCCCAGACCGTCACGCTCAGCGCAAGGCGGAAGTCGCCGGGCGTGCGACCGTGACGCTCCATGGCCGGAGCGATCCGCTCGTTCCAGAGCTGGGGGACCTCCACCTCGGCGTCTACCAGGCTGTAGGAGAGATGCCCGTCCGCGAGGCGCGCCGCCCGGTCGACGGCCGGCTTGGCCAGCCCTCCCACGATCAGCGGCACCGGCCGCTGGACCGGACCGACACTGATCGGGTACTGCTCGGAGGACGGCTCCCCCGACAGCGCCCGCCGGAGATAGGACAGGCCGTCCTCCATCGACCGCGCCCGATCCTCCAGACGCCGGTGGAATATCCGGAACTCGTGCGGGTTCAGACCGGCACCGACCCCGAGCGTCAGGCGGCCGTTCGAGAGCACGTCCAGGACGCCCGCCTCCTCCGCGACGCGGCGGGGGTCCGTGAGGGTCAGCAGATGGACGCCCGTGCCCAGGCGGATCGTGCTCGTCTCACGGGCGAAAGCGCTGAGCGCGATCAGCGGAGCCGGAAGATATCCGTCGTCCACATGCTGTTCGGTGGCCCACACCGTTCGATATCCGAGCCGCTCGGCCAGGCGTACGAGCCCGATCACCCGATCGTAGTGGGCCGGAGTGGGCGGCAGGCCCGGCGCGGCTCTCATGTCCGTGTACATGCTGTAAGCGATCAACGATCCGTCCAACCACTGATGCGGTGTCGACGCCGAGGTCACCTGGCGGCGGCGACCAGGTCCTCGCGGTCGTACACAGCCTTCCCCGATGCGATGAAGGGACTCCCCGGGAAGAGGTCGTCCCCCGGGTGCCGCCCGTCCGGCACCGGGAGAACCACGGCGCCGGAGCGGGTACATCCGGCTTCTTCAGCCCGGAGATCACCGGGGGACACTGGAGGCCGGGGATTTCTCCCCTGATCTCGCGCCGCCGGGCCGTCCAGACTGTTCGGCGAGCGCGGGGGCTCTGCCATGGGCGCCTTGCGCCGGCATCGAGGGACACACCTCATCGAGACCAGCAGTGCCCGCCGGTACCAGGGAACACCGGGGCACCAGCCGTAGCAAGGGTGGTGCCCCTTCTCGTTCCCTGCCAGACCGCCACAAGACCTGACATCTGGCCCGAACTATGTTGGATGGGTACTCCCCTGACGGTCGTGTCACCGGTCCAGTCGATCAGGAGGTGACGAACCCGTGGCTGACGTTCAACGATCGAGTCTTGTGCTTCCCGCTGAACTGACCCCGTTCATCGGCCGCCGGGAAGAGGTCGCCGACGTCCGCCGCCTGCTGGAGTCGAGCCGGTTGCTGACCCTGACGGGCCCCGGCGGCATCGGCAAGACGCGGCTGGCCACGCATACGGCACGGGCGAAGCACCGGGCGTTTCCCGGCGGTCTCTGGCTGGTCGACCTCAGCACGCTGACGGACCCGAGTCTCCTGCCACAGACGGTGTCCGCGGCGATGGGCCTGCCCGACGTGTCCACCACGTCGCGGACGGAGGCGCTGATCGACCACCTGGCGGACCGGAACGGGCTGCTGATCCTGGACAACTGCGAGCACCTGGTCGACAGCTCCGCGCTTCTCGCCCGCACCCTGCTCCAGGCGTCGGAGAACCTGCGGATCCTCGCCACCAGCCGCCAGGCGCTCGGTGTGGAGGGCGAGCAGATTTTCCAGGTCCCATCGCTCACGGTGCCGCCCGAATCGACGGATGCGGAGCCCCCCGAGATCCTGCTGCGCTACGAATCCGTCAACCTGTTCGTGAGCCGCGCACAGGCGGTCTTTCCCGGTTTCCGGTTGGACGCCGGGACAGGCCCGCCGGTCGCGCGTCTTTGCCGCGATCTGGAGGGGATCCCGCTCGCCATCGAGCTGGCCGCGGTGCGCATGCGGTCCCTGTCCGTGGAGCAGATCGTCGCCCGTCTCGGCGACCGGTTCAAGCTGCTGACCATCGGGCACCGGGGCCGCGAGACCCGGCAGACCTCGCTCACGGCCATGGTCGAGTGGAGCCATGACCTGCTGGATCCGCCCGACCGCACGCTGTGGGCGAGGCTGACCGTCTTCGCCGGCGGCTTCGACCTCGCGGCGACGGAGGCGGTGTGCTGTGACGACGACCTCCCTGCCGAGTCGCTGCTGGACCGCCTGGACAGCCTCGTCGAGAAGTCGATCGTGATCCGGGACGATGACGGCCCGGGTGACCGTTACCGCATGCTCGACACGTTGCGGCAGTTCGGCCGGGCCCGTCTGGAGGAGTCGGGCGAGCTCGAAACGATCAGGGCGCGACACCGCGACTGGTGCGGAGCGCTCGCCGCCCGTGCGGCGATCGGGTGGGCGCAGTCGGAACAGCGGCATTGGAGCCGGCGGCTCCAGTCCGAGCGGCACAACATCCGGGCCGCGATCGAATACTGCCTGACCACCCCGGACAAAGCCATCACCGGCCTGTATCTCGCCACGGACCTCTGGCCCTTCTGGCTGGTCCACGCGGTGAGCGAGGGCAGACGCCATGTGGAGCGCCTGCTGACCGCCCTACCGGAGGGCGCCGAGGCGGACGCGGCCAGAGTCCGCGGGCTGTGGCTGGCGGGCTGGCTCGCGTTCTACCAGGGAGACATTCGAGCCGCCCGCCGCCACGGCCAGGAGAGCCGTGCCCTGGCCGAGCGACTCGGCGACGACCGCAGCCGGGCGTACGCGACCTACGTCCAGGGCCTCACCGCCACCTGCGACCACGACTTCCCCAAGGCCAAGGCCTTGCTGAGCGCGGCACGTGATCACTACGACGCGCTGGGCGATCTACCGGGACGCTGGCTCGTCACCTCGGACCTGGCCGGCGTGCTCGGGGTGCTGGGCGAGATCGACGCGGGCGTGGCACTGTGCGTTTCGGCGATCGAGGAGTGCGTCCGGCGGGGCGCGCGGTGGAACCTGTCGTACCTCATGTGGATCCTCGCCGATCTGCGGCGTATGCAAGGCGATCTCGACGAGGCCACCCGCCTGCTCAAGGAGATCCTTGAGATCAATCGCGAGTTCGACGACCCGACCGTCGTCGGCGCGTGCCTGGAGTCGCTGTCCTGGATAGCGCGCGGGCGGAAGGACGCGGACTCGGTGGCCTGGCTGTTGGGCTCGGCGCATGCCACGTGGGGCAAGGCGGGCATCTCCCTGCTGCAATACGCCGCGTGGGGAGAGGCACATGAGGACGCCCGGGAGTACGCGCGCGCGTCGCTGGGCGAGACGGCGTTCGAGGAGACCTACCAGCGGGGCGCCCGGATGACACCCGACGCCGCGATCGACCACGTCCTCAAGAAGGGAATGAGGGCGGCGCCGTATGACTCGCACCACGCGGCGAACGCCGAGGAGCTCACCCCCCGGGAGCTGGAGATCGCGGAGCTGATCAGCGAGGGTCTGACCAACAAGAAGATCGCGCAACGACTCGTCATCGCCCAGCGCACGGCCGAAGGGCACGTCGAGCGGATCCTGCGGAAGCTCGGCTGCACCTCCCGGGCGCAGGTGGCGGCGTGGTGGATGTCGCGCACCGCGTCGTAGGACCCGCCCACGCGAAGGGCGGCTACCAGGTCGCGGCTTCTTCGGCACCGCCGGCCATGCGGTGGACGTACCAGCGGTGGAAGGCCCACACGGGCAGCTCACGCTGGTTGTAGGGGCCCGGGACATAGTCGCCGGAGTTCATCGACTCCTGTACGGGCCGGGTGCACATCGCATCCTCCCCTTGCACCAGGTCGGCGAAATCCTCCTGCGCCTTCTTGAACCTCGCGTAGTTCGGCGACGCCTTGGCCTCCTGATGGGTCATGTACGCCCAGGTGAACGTCGACTCCTGCGGGCCGTGTGGCAGGGTGATGTAGGTCTGCAGGCCGTCGAGCGTCTGGTTCATGATGAGATTCGGGTGAACGGCCCAGAACACGAACTTCTCCGCGGCCCAGGACGGCAGACCGGGAAGAGCGGGGACGACGGCGTCGGCGGCGAACAGCCCGTCGGCCGCGGGGGCGAACGGAAGATGGATCTCCGCGTAGTTCCGGCCGTCCCCCGGTGCGCCATAGCTGACGCGGGTCGGCAGCGGGTCCTCCAGCGAGGCGCGATGCGTGCCGAGGATGTGGTAGCTCTCGATGCCGTTCTCGTACATGATCTTCCAGTTCCAGGCGCACGGATACGGCCGCTCGTACACGGGTTCCAGGCTCCCGGCGTTCCAGGGTTCGAGGATCGAACTCAGCTCGGACAGCTGCTCGTGCAGGTCGGGCGCGTCCTGCCTGAGGTTGACGAAGACGATGCCCTGCCACACGGCCGTGCGCACCTCGGGGAGCCTGATGCCGCCGTCCCTCAGCTCAGGCATCTCGGGCGCGTGCACGAGCGCGCCCGACAGGTCGTACGCCCACCGGTGGTACCCGCACTGGAACCTCGTCCTGTTGCCCTCGCCCAGGGCGACCTGCATTCCACGATGCCGGCAGACGTTGCTGTAGCACCGGATCTCACCCTCGGAGTCGCGAACGAACAGCAGGGCTTCCCGGTGAGTTCGAAGGCGAGGAAGTCGCCGGGACGGGAAAGCCTGGCCGCGTGGAACACCGCGACCCACTCGCGGCGGAAGATGTTCGCCATCTCCGCGTCGTAGATCGTCTGATCGTGGTAGATGCGACCGGGCAGGCATCGGGCCCGGTCAAGAGGCTGGACCGTCGCCGCGCATCGCGTCACCCCCCCCGATGTAACGGGAGAAATCCCCCGAGGGATACCTGACTCCCCTCACCGTCCGCACCATTTGACGTCGCGGGCCGATGCCCGTCAGCGCCGACGCATCTGCCGACGGCGCACTCGTCGACGTCTCTGTTCGCGACAGGGGGTGTGTCGCGCCGCGCCTCAAGATGAGCGGGGCCGCCTGCACGACGTGCTGACGATGGCTCAGCTCGCGGCATCCCGCACCTCCGGAGATCTGGTGGGCTTCCGTGTCGCCAGGGTGCCCCGCGAGGAAATCGTTTCCCCGCGCGACAGACCGGCGGGCGGCGTGTCCAACGGACGGGTACCTATTCTCCGGAGGCAGAGGATTCAGGGATGGAGGATTGGACGACCCTCGGGTCGTCTACCGGCAGGCAAGCGGCTACGGGACCGTCTGCAACCTTGAAGTCCCACCCGCCCTCCGTATCGACGGAGCCCGCGAAGGTCATCACCAGAGTCTGGCCGGCCCTGATCTGGTCAGCGTGGAGAGTGAAAGAGAGCGCGTCCGAGCTGGATTTCCATGTAGTCAGATTCTTGGTCTCCTCCTGCGGCCGGTACCGGGCGCGTGGCTCTTTGCACGTCTTTCCGGCAGGCAAGAGATCCACCACCGTCGGTACGCCGGAGGCGCGCAGGTCCTCCTCCAGTCTCCTGTTGAAGTCCTTGGTATAGAACCGGTCCCTGAACTCGATGGTGATCGTGCCGTCAGGGTTATTGGTCACGGCGTAGGCGGGCGCTTCGGATCCGATCAGTGTCGGCGCGACCAGGTTCGCCACGACGGCCGTCACCGCCACGGCGCCGCCCAGCGCGAGGAGTCGTCCGCTCAGTCCTGACAGTCCCGGCGTTCGAGCAATCGCCGGGCGCGACCCGTACGGCGTCGAGGTCGCGAGCGGTGCCGGCCTGGTCCATGTGCGCGACCAGGGATCCGTTGCGGCGCACGCAGTCTTGCCCGAGCGTGCGGTTATGGGCGACAAGCTTGTCGAAAGCTGCCTTGCTCTGGGGGAAGTAGCTGATACCGGCGGGCTTCAGCGGTTCCGCGCAGCGGATGGGCGTGCTGTGTCCGACGCCGCGGTTGTCGACGGCGACGAGGTCGAATCGCCGGGGCATCGCCCCACCGATCTGTGTCAAACCTTCCAGGGCGTACCGGAACTGCTCGATCGCCGACAGGCCGCGCCCGTTGTTGATCAGCAGCGTGCCGATGCGGTGTGCGGGGTCGAGCGCGGGCTGGCGGACCAGCGCGAGCGTGAGGTGAGCGCCGCGAGGCTGCGACCAGTCCATGGGAACTCGAATCGTGCCGCACTGCTTGCCGGTGAAAGCGGGATCGGTGCAGGCCTCCCACTTGAGTTGGTGCGTTGGGTGCTGCCGCTCGGCCGGCACCGCGGCCGCGGCCGCGGGTGTCGCCAATGTGGCTGCCACCGCGGCGGCAAGCACCCATTGCCGGCGCCGACGAAGCCGGCTCATCTGATCGTTTCGGAACACTTTCGTTGTCTCCCTTATGGATTTCCCGGCTGACCGTGCCGTCGAATTCCCCGTACGAAATGACGACCGATGCGGTCGGCGTGCGTGGCCCGCGCCGCCGAGCGCTTGGGCATGCTGGAGAACGCCTGGATATGACCGGTCGGTGATGGCGACGCCAGGCTAAGAGCGGCCGCCCTGGCCGTAGCAGTGCTAGATTTTCTTGACACGGTCAAGGAGGAGACGCGGGCCGTGACGAGCCAGCGATCGGTGCGCGAGCGGCGCCGCGCCACGGCGTTGGCCGAGATCCGCGACGGCGCGGCGGCATGTGGCCGCCCAGGGCGCCGCCGCCCTGTCTCTGCGTGCCGTCGCCCGCGAGCTGGGCATGACCGTTCAGGCGCTGTATCACTACTTCCCCAGCAAAGGCCACCTGCTGACGCCGCTGATCGTGGAGGCGTACGAGGGGCTCGCCGCGGCCGCCGAGGCCGGCGCCGGGCACGGCCGGGGATCAACCGCCATGCTCGTCGCCGCCGAGGGCTACCGCGGGTGGGCACTGGAGAACGTCCAGCTGTTCCACCTCATCTACGGGACGCCGCTGCCCAACTACCAGGCTGCCCCGAACGGCCCCACGACGTCCGCGGCGCGACGGATCAGCGCCGTGTTCCACCGCGCCCTGTTCGACGGCTACACCGCCGACCAACTGGCCCGCGCCGACGCGCCCGACCTCAGCCCCGCGCTGCGCCGGCACCTGGAGAGCCTGCCCGGGCAGGAGGAGCTCGGGGTCCTTCCCGCCCCGGCGGCTGCCCTCTTCATCAGCGCGTGGGGGCACATGCACGGCCTGGTGGTGCTCGAGGTCTTCGGCCACCTGTCGTTCGTCGGCGCCGGGCAGTCGGAGATCTTCCACATGGCGATGCGCAATCTCGAAGAAGACATCCGGCGGCGTGTGCCGTCGGAGCGCAAGAGACCTCTCGCTGAGAACGTGCCGCAGGACTCCTTCGTCCAGAAGGACCACTGAGGCACCCGGCGCCCGCGTTGGGACTCGGCGAGGGCGGGAAACGCCACCGTGAAGGCGGCGCCGCGGCCCGGGGACGTACGCAGGTCGAGCCGGCCGCCGTGCGCCGTCACCAGTGAGCGGGCTATGGCGAGGCCGCCTGGCCCGCGAACACCGGCGCGAAGGCGCCGATGCGGGAGGTGGCCGACGCCGTGCGACCGGCTGGCCGGGCGTAGGACAACAAACCCACGCCAGGTCCGCGCGGATGCAGATGACCTGCCGGCAATCAAAAACCCCCGTGGGTCGAACAGCTCAAACAGGCTGTTGGTACCGACAGCGAGATCGCGTGGCTCAAGATCGGGGCAGCCTGCCTGTGGCCACGCTGGCCCGCCAGGACGGCACCCTGTTCACCCGCAACCGCGTCGTCGAGCCGCGGACCTGCCGCGGCTGGGGCGACCCGGACCGGCGGGACTCGACGCCCGCTGAGCCGTTGGCGGCATCATCCGATGGGAGTTCACTTGAGTAGGGCTCCGCGTCAGGCCGGGGCGAGGACGCAGAATTCGTTGCCCTCCGGGTCGGCGAGGACGGTCCATGGCACGTCGCCCTGGCCGAGATCGATGTCGGTGGCGCCGAGAGCCCGCAGCCGGGCCACCTCCGCCGCTTGATCGTCACCGGGGTACGGCAGCAGGTCAAGATGGACGCGCTCCGGCACGGTCTTCTCGCCGGGCGTGCGGACGAACTCCAGATACCGGCCGACACCCTTGGCGGAGCGCAGCACCGCGTGATCGTCGGTCACCTCGTGCAGGGTCCAGTCGATCGCCTCGTCCCAGAACCGGGCCATGGCCCGCGGATCCGCACAGTCGACCACCACCCGGGCGATCGGGCCGGTGTCCCGGTAGATCTCCCGAGGCTCCAGCACGCAGAACTCGTTGCCCTCCGGGTCGGCGAGGACCGTCCACGGCACTTTGCCCTGGCCCACGTGGGCGGGAGTCGCACCGAGAGCCTGGAGGAGCGCGGCCAACTCAGCCTGATGGGCCGCAGAGGTGGTGGCGAGATCGAGGTGCACACGGTTCTTCGTTGTCGCCTTGGGTTCCGGCACGGGAACGATGTCGATGCCGACGGCGACCGGGTCCGGCCAGACGAGGCCGCCGGCGGGTCCGACGTAGGTGGTCGCGCCGGGGCTGTAAGCACACCAGCCGAGCGCCTCCGCCCAGAACCGGCCGACCGCCGAGTGATCAAGAGCCTTGATGTTCACCATAACGGGTCGCAGTGCCATGTCGGCGATCCTATGCACCCGCTCTACAACGGGTGCCATGCTGGCAGGAGTCGTTGATCAAGTGATCTGTACTCGACACCACGTCCCCTGTGGGGGTCACTCGGAGTGGTCGTTGGGGGCGTACCGGTTCCAGGTTCCGCCGGCGTCGCGCGGCCGGCGACGTGACCCCGCGGCCGGGTCGCGGTCATGACGAGGCCGGTGCTGCCGCGCCGGACGTCAGAGCCGCCTGTACGATGCGGATCGCCTCGGCCGTGTCGATGCCGACGCTGGCGATCACGGCCGCGTAGTCGGCGGCGGCCCGGCGGGCCAGCTCCCGGCCCTCCTCGCCGCCGGCCGACACGAACGAGCCCGCCCGCCCGCGCGTCTCGATCAGCCCCGCCTCCTCCAGCTCCCGGTAGGCCCGTCCGACCGTGTTGACGGCCAGGCCGAGGTCGGCCGCGAGGTGGCGGATGGTCGGCAGCCGGGCACCCACGGCCAGCGTGCGTTCCTGGATCTGCCGGGCGAGCTGGGACCGCAGCTGCTCGAACGGCGGCACCGGCGAGGCCGCATCGATGACGATCATCGGACGCTCATGACCCGCCGGGCCACCGTCGCGCTCGACGGCGTCTTGGCATGGAGCGCGACGGTCGTGCCCACGCCCAGGAGCAGGTAGGCGACCGCGGCGGCGCTCCACCAGCCGGGCGCGGTGCCGAACAGCAGCACCATGGGCAGCGACCACTGCACGCTCGGCGTGGTGAGGTCGCGGGCGTCCTCGACGCGCATGATGACGTCGGCGGTGAGGGACTCCTCGTCCTGCGCCACGACCGGGTGCCTGAGCAGGTGGCGCAGTTGCACGGCGGTGATGGCTGTCGCGCCGAGCAGGCCGATCAGCAGGACGACGGCCAGCTGCCGCACGATGGGGTCGGGAACGGCCAGGGCGCTCCCGGCCAGCACCATCGCACCGGCGAACGTGGCGACCGCGAAGATGGCGTACGGCCGGCCGAGTACGGCCCGCCAGCCGGGCTGGATCAGGTGGGCGGCCCTGCGGGACAGGGTCGCGCCCGCCCGCTGGTCGACGCGTCGTACCCACCGGTCGAGCAGCGACTGTGCCAGCAGCAGCCCGGCGACCAGCGCGGTCAGGGCCAGCAGCGCCAGGGGGCGATGCGGCTGGAAGTCGCCGAAGGCGGAAGTGGCGGCGAGCGCGCTCGCGATGATCAGCACGGTCAGGAGGATCTGAGCGGCGAGGCGGGCGCGTCTGCGGGCCGCCGGCCGGCTGGCCAGCAGCGGGGTCGGGCGGGCGCTGGCCAGGTCGTGCCGGCTCAGCCACTCTCCAGCCAGTCGCAGATCGGCCGCACGCGCCGGCGGGCCGGCGTCCGGTAACGGTTCACGGGCCATAGCACCTCCTTTGTCGCAAGCTTTGTAGCAGCACGGTGCGTCATGCCTTGCGACAAAGTCAACGCCTCGTGGGCTCTCTTCGCCCCGGCGGCGCGAGCCCCGCCTCAGCGGCGGCCGCCGCCGCTGGACCATCAAGTGGACGGCGGCCGGCCCCCTCCCCGGACGCCTCCCAGGCCCCGAGCCAGAACGGTCAGGGCGTGCCGCGGCTCCGGCTCCCCCAGGACAGATCCGCCGGCGCGGCCACGCTCGTACCGGGTAGTAGCACCGGGTCGACATCGGAACGGTGGATCGGCCTGGGGATGCGGAGGGCCGTCCTGGCCGACCCCGACTGGGCCACCCTGCTCAAACCCGGGAGTTGGATGCCGGCGAAGCAGGGCGGCTTCACCACGGCGAATGAGGTACGCGCCTTTGGAGAAACCGCCCTGTGGGGGGGGTTATCCGACCGCGTAGGCGCGGTGGATGGTCTGGCTGACGCTGTTGCCCGCGGTATCGGTCGACGTGGCGCGCAAGGACACGAAGTCCGCCGTGCGCGGGTTGGTCAGCTGCGCCGTCCAGCCCGAGCCCTCGGCCCTGACCCGGATGTCGCGCCAGGTTGTTCCGTCATCGACGGACATCTGCAGGTGGATGGACTTCGTGGCCGCCGCGGGAGCGCCGGGATTGCGTTCGATCCAGATCGGCAGCCGGGTGGACGATCCGGGTTTGGCGCGGTTGTACTCGTTCAGTCCCTCCGGGGCGAAGCGGACCGCCGCCAGCGCGAGCGCTTCCCGCCTGGCGGTGCTCGCCGAGCGGAACGTCCATGTCGATTCCACCTTCGTGGACAGCGTGGAGTGCGGTACCTGCCGGCTGGCCGTTGCGCTGAGCGTGTAGGTGGCGGGCTCCGCCGGGAGGCCGGCGGTCAACCGGCAGGAATCGATCTCCCACGGCCCGCACCTGGTGTAGTCGATCGTGGAGACGACCTGATCACCCTTGGCGAGACTGACCGTGCCAGTGGCCGCGCCGTCCATGCCGACCCGGCCGGGCACGCTCTCGGAGAACAGCCGGGCGCCGTCGAACGTCACGGTGTTCCCCTCCCGCCAGGCGCCCAAGGTGGCGAAGGACGGGCCGCTCACCGCGACGCCCCACGTCTGCCGATCGCCGCCGCCGATGGGTCCCGTGGCCCCCGTGACCATGGATTCACCGACGCGCAGAGCGCTGGACCACTTCTGCCCTCGCGTCCGGTATTCCGTCAGCTTGCCCGGCAGCGGCACATCGTTCGTGGGGGTCAGGAATCCGTCAGAGACGCCGTCGATTGCAGTCGCCACGAAGTAGGTGCCCATCGCGGCCGTTCCGGCGCCGCGGAAGGTCGTGGTCACCTTGTCGAGATCCTGCACCCTGGCCGTGTACGTGGGGTCTTCGGGGATGCCGTCATGACGTTCGTCCACCAGGTCGTAGCGGACGGGGGTGGGAGAGGCGTCCCTGTGGTGGAAGTGCATCCTGGTGACGTACTTCAGGCCGGGCTGCTTGGAGGCGAGCACGAAGTACACCGCGCTGGGGTCGGGCCTGCCTCCAGCCCAGCCGAGGTACCACGAACCGTTGATCACCCACATTTCGGTCCACCCGCTGGTGGCAGCCGTGGGCTCATCCAGGGTGAACCTGATCGGTTTGGCCTTGCGCGTGTCCAGGACGATCTCCGTGCCCTGTTCGCCGACCTCTACCGGCAGATGCGTGGTCGTGATGCGCATACCTTCGTAGATGTCCACGTACAGGCTCCACTCGCCTGAGGGGAGCCTGTAGGTTTCCGGCGCGCCGCGAAGGATCATCCGAAGACTCTCGCCCCTGCCGTTGTAGAACTCCCCGATCGCGTCGGCGGGCCGGCCGTCGGTGCCCAGCGCGCTGATCTTCACGTCGTAGGCCTCCGGTTCCACGTACGCGGTGGCGACGGTACGGACGAGCAGGTCACCCGATCGGGCCGTGATGGTGCCCGGGTGATCACCGGGCTCCTTGCCGGTCCCATCGATCGTCACGGTCACCGATGCTGTGCCCTTGGCGGGCACCTCGACCCGCTGTGCCGAGGTGCGCAGCACGTCACCGTCCACGGCGATGTCCAGCGTGACCGGAGAGTCACCGGCGTTGGTGTAGGTGATCTCCTTGGTCGCCTGCCGCTCGCCGGATCCGCCCCAGCGGAAGACCGTGCCGACGTTCGCGGGACTGGCGTACACCTGCTGCCCAACCGCCCGGGCGACGTCGACGCGCCCGGCGCCCTGGTCGAAGTGCGTGGCGTCGGCCTGCGGCGCGGCGCTGCCGATGAGCGCGGCCTTGAGCTGCTCGCCGCTCCAGTCCGGGTGCCGCTGGGCGAGGATCGCCGCCGCGCCCGCGACGTGCGGCGCCGCCATGGAAGTGCCGCTGTGGGCGGCGTACGGGCCGTCCGCCGTTCCCTGCGAGGCCGCCGCCATGATGTCGGCGCCGGGAGCGGTCACGTCGGGCTTGATCGCGTGATCGCCTGTTCTCGGGCCGCGGCTGGAGAATTCGGCCATCCGGCCGGACTTGTCGACCGCGCCGACCGTAAGTGCCGCCTCGGCGCTGCCCGGGCTGCTGACCGAGCCGGGTACGCCGTCGTTGCCCGCCGCTATGACGAACAGCGCGCCCGTGCGTGCCGACAGAGTGTTGACGGCGTGCTCGAGCGGATCGATGCCGGGCGTGTCCGGACCGCCGATGCTCATATTGATGATCTTCGCTTTGACCTCGGCGGAGGCCCATTCCATGCCCGCCAAGAGCGCCGATTCGATGGCGTACTCTCCGCCGACCTTGCCAAGCGCGATCTTCGCCCCCGGCGCGACGCCCCGATACTTCTCCCCGGCTCCCGCCACGATGGAGGCGACATGGGTGCCATGTCCAACGTTGTCAGTGATATCGGTTTCGTCGGAGAAGTTCCGTGACTGTGTGACCACGTCTTTAAGATCGGGGTGGGTGGCGTCGTAACCGGAGTCCAGCACGGCGACCGTGACACCGGCTCCGGTCAGCCCCTGTTGCCACGCCTGCGGGGCCCCGATCTGCTTGACACTCTGGTCAAGGGCGATGGGCCGCTTGCCGTCCAGCCAGATCTTCGACCTGTCCGCGGCCAACGATCGGGCGCCCCCGACCAGGCTCCGCCAGGTCTGGCCCGCCGTCGCCTTGGAGACGCTCATGCCGGCCAGCCCCAGCCCGGCGAACTCCTTCCCCTGCCGCGCTCCGCTGAGCGCCTGCGCCGCCTTCCCCTCGGCGGACTGCACGATCAGCGGTATCTCCGCCTTGTAGGCGTCGCCGTACCGCCAGGTGAGCAACTGCGTGACGTCGAACAACCGCTCATCCAGCAGACCCTCGGCCAGCAGCCGTTTGGCATCCTCGGGAATGACGCGCAGGTGGCCCTGACGGCGCTGGACGTCGAAGCGATGTTCCCTGCCCGGCCCGGGCTCGATCCGGTGACCGTTCGCTGTGACGGTCACCCGGTCACCGGTCAGCAGCGTCACCGAGCCCGACACGCCGGTCACGGGAGCTACCGGCTCGGCCGCCTGCGCGGCGCTCGAAGTGCCGCTTGCGATGACAGATACCGCCACGATCATGGCGAAGGTCGCGTGGCTTGATTTCATCTGCTCTCTCATGGTCGATGTGCGGTGAGTTGACATCACTTCTCGACGCCGCGTGGCGGGAGGGTGATACGGGGGCGGGGCAATGGCCAGATCAGAGGGTGGCCGGTCAGGCGAACCTGCGGTAGATCCGGGACGGGATCGCCTGGGCCGCGCCCTCCCGGCCGAACTCCTGATAGACCCGCGACGTGATCTCCATGGCCTTGGGAGAGTAGGCGGCATAGAAGCCCTTACCGCACTCCAGGTCCTTCAGCGCCGCCTTGATCTCCTTGTCCAAGTACGGCCTGGCCTGCGCGGGCTTCAGGTTCGGCCGGAAGATGACGGTCCTGCCCTTGGGCCGCTCGCCCTGCCACGCCTTCTTGGCGACGTCCGAAGCCTGCCGCACGATCTTCGTGTGGCTCAGACCGTCCAGCGCGGTCGGCTCGGTCCGGCTGACGTCCAGGCACGCGGCGAACTGCTTGCCCAGCTGGACGAGCTGCGTGTCCCGGTCGAGGACGCTCAACGACTTCCGCACCGCCGCTTCGAGCTGGTCGGAGTAGTCCTCCTGGGAGGTGACGGTCTTGCCCAGCACCTCCTTGACCGCCTGGGAGAAGCAGGACTCATCGGTGGCGCGCCACTTCTTCAGCTGGCCGGCCGAGAGCGACATCAGCATCTTGTTGTTCGGGTTCTCCTGCTGGACGGGGTTGACGACGCTGTCCTTGGGATAAACGTTCGGCGCCCAGACGCCGAAGCCGTACTTGGCCCGGTACGCCCGCAGCGCCTCCAGGTCACCCGCGAGCCGCTCCCGCTCCCCGGACTGCCACGTGTACCGAGGCTCCGGCGAGGCTATGTAGTCCAGGCCCTTCTCCGTCATGCAGGCGACGCGCCTGACCTCCAGCCGCGTCTGCTTCTCGTGCGCGGCGGCGTCCCCCGACGGCGGTGAGGTGAGGCCGCCGAATGAGCCGGCGAGCAGGGTGGCCGCGACCGCCTTGGCGATGAACATGAATGTTCTCCTTCTTCCTTGAGGGCATGCCGGATCGATCGAGGGCATGCGAAACAGAGCTCACGGCCGGAAAGGCCGGATCAGGTGGGGAAAAGTCTCAGCAGGGGATCTTCATGCGGGACGCCTTCGGCGACACCTCAGGCAAGCTGGGGGCGAGATCGACGGCGAGCACGGCGGTGCCGTTCACCGTGCCCTTCTTCTCGGTGTACTCGCCGCCGGAGGACACTTTCACCTTGCGGTCCCTGGTGTTCACCGTGCGCTCGCCCAGGTAGCGGTAGGTCTTCCGATCGAAGATCAGCTCGGACCGGGTGCCGTCGCCCTCGTCCATGGCGACGGCCAGGCCGGGGCGGCCGGCGACGTCCACGGCGTCGTGGACGAGCCCGATGCCGTCCAGCCCCGCGGCGGCCTGGTACAGCGCGGCGCTCAAGCTGGGCCGTACCACGGACTCGCGGACCAGGTGCTGGAGGGAGCGCCAGATGCGCAGCGGCTCCTCGCCCGTGTCGGCCACGATCTTCGCGCGTACCTCGGCGGGGTCCGTCGGCCAGGTGCCTAGCCGCGCGAACGCCGGCTGGCCGGGACAGGCTCCCGGCTCGGACACGATGTCCTCGACGCCGTGGTCCCAGTACTTCCGGGGCGCCGGTCCCGTGGCCGACAGGTTCTGGCTGCGGCTCAGCCAGGGCTTGCCCGCGTCGGCGGCCTCCCAGCGCTCCTCGCTGACCAGCACCTTGGTGTAGAGCATCCGGCCCGACTCGCCCTTGGTGTACAAGCTGTGCTGGGCCAGCATCTTGGTGTGCACGTACTGACCGCGGGCCGGAACCGTGTCGGGGCGGCCGGCGGCGGCCCGTGCGGCCAGGGTGAGCAGGGCCTGAGCGTCGGCCGGAGGGGCGGCGATCAGATATCCGGGGGTACGCGGGTCGGAGCCACCCAGGCTCACCTGGGTGACGATGATGCCGCCGGTGAGCATCACCGCCATGGCGCCGACCAGGGCGACGCGCCGGATCGGCGGCGCGGCCGACCACCTGCGGCGCGGACGGCGCGACCGTGACGCCTGTGCCTCGCGGGTCAAACGGAGGAAGCGGTCACGCCCCTTCGCCGCCGCCTCCGGCGTGGGCTCGGGCTCCGTGAACACGGCCTCGATCAGCTTCAGCTCGTCCATCACCACTCTCCGATCGGGTTGACGTCGCCCAGCGCCTTGCGCAGCTTCTTGCGCGCCCTGTTGATCCGGGACCCGACGGTCCCCACCGGTATGTCCAGGGCCGTGGCGATCTCCTCATAGCCCAGCCCACCGAACACCAGCAGGAACACCACGTCGCGATCACCTTTCGCCAGCCCCTTCAGCCCTCGGACGAGCTCCGGCCGGCTGGCCTGCGCCGCGAGCCGCGAGGTTAGCCCGTCCTCGTGTCCGTCGGCGGATTCCTCGGCCGCGACCTTGCTCAGCGCGTTCAGGCGGCGGCCCTCTCTGCGGCGGTGCCGGGCCACGACGTTCGTGGCGATCCCGAATAACCACGACCGTACGGTGCCCCGCCGTGGGTCGAAGCCGCTCCTGCCGTTGAACGCGAGCAGGAAGGCGTCCGCGACCAGATCCTCGGCCTGCTCGCTGCCGAGCCGGGCGGCCAGATAACGGTAGACCTCGGTGAAGTACCGGTCGTACAGGAGGGCGAACAATTCGGGATCGTCCAGCGACCGCTCGACCACAGTGACGTCCTCCAGCACGTCCTTGGCGTCAGGTGGTGCAGTCATGGCGTCCTTCCGAAGGCAACTGTCTCCCAGTGTTCGCCGCTCAACAGGTTTTCTTCACGCCGATTTCCGGCGCGGCCGTCGAAGGCCGGCATCTTCGTCAACGCCCCGGACGAGACCGCCTTCGTCCCCCCATCAACCGCTACTCGCCGGGCACCAAGAACAAGGACCTGCGCCTGAGACCCGACGGCTCCCTCACCCTGCACGTCCACGCGACCCGGCCCAGCGCGTCCGACGCCAACTGGCCACCCGCCCCCGCCGGCGAACCGTTCTCCCTGCACCTGCGCGCCTACTGGCCAGAGGACACCATCCTCGCTCCTTTTCCCCGCCGCTGATGTGCCGGCCGACGCTGATGGCGGCACCGCCCGCCGCGGAGAGAGCGGCCATGGTCTCCTTGGTCGTGCACTCGTGATCACCGAAGACGGCGGTCCACGGGCCACCGTCGCCGATGAGTACCAGGCGCCAGTCCGGTCCCATGTCACCCAGAGGCGCAGCGGGTCCCGTCGCGTTCACCGGGGTCAGCGACGCGGGATCCGCTTGCAGCCGGCGTGCGGTTTTCCGGCACATCGATGCCCCGGCACCAGACCGCATGGAACTCCTGCAACGGCTTCACCGAGTCCGCCTCGTAGCCCAGGAGCAGATCGTAAACGGCCGTACGCCGGTTCATCGTGTTCACGACCTTGTGTGGAGAAGGGGCGGCCCCGCCCGATGTTCTCGGGCGGGGCCGGTCGGCCAGTTCTGTCCGTCGTTTTCGGGAACCGGCCATGGCACAATCTGCGGTCAGCCGGCCTCAAGGTGGGACCAGTTGGACCAGCCGGAGTTCGGTGCCACCTGGTAGATGTGGTGGATCTCGCTTCGCCCGTCCACTATGTGCTGCTGGAAGATCTCCAACCGGCCGTCGGGGTTCGAGGCGATGGCCGGCCGGTTCATCGCGGCGAGCACGCTGCCGACGTTGGACCAGCCGCTCCACCTGCCGTTGGTCTGGTAGTTGTGGACGACCGCCCGGCCTTCGACCGCGACGATCTCGAGGCGGCCGTCGGCGTTGCGGCCGACGATGGGGAAGCCTGCGCCCTCGCCGACGGTTCCCCAGCCGCTCCAGCCGCCGTTGGGCGAGGTCTGCCAGATGTGACGCAGGGTCCCGTCGGTGGAGTTCGCGAAGACCTCCAGCCGGCCGTCGGCGTTGCGGCCGACGGCGGGCCCCTCGTTCGCGCCCGTCACCAGGTCGCCGCCCATGCTGTACCAGCCGCTCCAGCCGCTCGTACCGTTGACGGCAAGCTGGAAGTTCCGGGAGAGGCGGCCGTTGGTCCCGATGACGAACAGTTCGAGCCGGCCGTCGGCGTTCACGCCCACGACGGGCCAGGTCTCGGCATGCAGGCTCCCGCCGAGGTTGGCCCAGCCGCTCCAGCCGCCGCCGGGGTTCTGCCATCGGTGCACCAACTGGCCGTCTCGGACGGCGAACACCTCCAACCGTCCGTCCTTGTTGCCGGCGACGGCCACGTTGGCCCAGCCGAAACCGCTGCCCAGGCTTTCCCAGTTGCTCCAGCCGCCCCCGGGATTCTGCCAGATATGGTAAAGGTGGCCGTTGTCGGCGACCGCGAACACTTCCAGCCGGCCGTCCTTGTTACGCGCCACAGCCGGACGCTTCGGCCCGAAGGCTCCCGCCCCCGACGGCATTCGGAGATTGTCCCATTCGCTCCAGCCGCCGCCGGGATTCTGCCAGATGTGCCAGATCACGCCCACGTCGCTGGTGACGAACGCCTCAAGACGTCCGTCACTGTTGACACCGACGGCGGCGCCGGTCTTCACAATGGGCCGATAGGCCGCCTGCGCCGGGCTCGACAAAACGGTGGTCCCGGCAAGGGCGACGCAGATCGCCACCAGAACCATCGCGGTTCTGCGTATTACTCTCCTCATTCGCTCTCCCTGTCTCAGAGTGGCCCGTCTACCTTTCCCGCAGGGTTCTCCCGACGCGCATGCGCCTGCGAAAGAAGGTGCTCCACCCGTGGAGAACGCCCGTACCGGCCAGATCGCCGGCCGTGCCCCCGTTCCCCGATCTGTGAGCCCTTTTCCGAACGATTTGCTCGCTCGACCCCGTGGAATCCGATCTCGTTCGAATGAACGATCGCATACCCGGATCCCCGGCTCCTTGCGCATACGCGCACGGCCATTGCCGATCAGCGCACGAGTGCCGCTTCCCTGGATTCCTGCAGGTGACGCCGGTAAGCGGCCGGGGGAACGCCGTGAACCGCGCGGAAGGCACGGTTGAAATGGGCGTCGTTCGTGAAGCCCCATCGAGCGGCGATCGCCCGGACGGAGCGGCCGTCCTCGCCGGGATCGGCCAAATCGCGCCGGCAGCGTTCGAGCCGGCGCCGCCGGATCCAGCTCGCCACGCTCAGCCCCTGCTGTTCGAACAGCTTCTGCAGATGCCTGATGGAGACGTGGTGAGCCGCGGCGATCATCTCCGAAGTGAGGTCCACGTCCGCCAACCGCTGCTCGATGAACGCCTTCACCCTTAGCAGCAGGACGCCGCGCGGGTCGTTGAGCAGGGCGTCCGGAGCGGTGCCGCCCTCGCGGCTCAGCAGGGCAGTGACAAGGTCGAGGATGGACGTGGACACCCGGATCGCCTCGACCGGCGAGAACTGGTCATACTGCTGCATCGCCTGGCGAAGCATGCCGCGAAGCAGCGCGGCGACGCCTTTTCTCCCGGAAAGCCGCACGGCCAGCAGCCGTTCGACCGACGACGCGGGAAGCGGCAGGAGATCACGCGAGAACTGCAGGATGAAACCGTCGGACGGCACCTTAGGAGGTCGCTTCGACATCTCCGCCGTGTCGTCGGCCATGGACGAAGCGTGAAAAGGGCGGGACGTGTCGTACAACACCAGATCCGTCGACCTCAAAGTCGCCTCACGGTATTCCTGCCGCACTCTGGACCGGCCGCGCAGGATCAGCGACAACTGGTACTGCCCCGTATCGGACTGGCGGATCCGCCGTTGGGTGCGACGGGCGTCGAACGATGAGGTCCGCACCCGGGACAACTGCGTCGTGCCGAGGTCGAGAGTGCGCATCTCGGCCCAGAAGCTCGTGGAGTTGACACTGGAGGCGTCCACCGACACCACCGACTGCGCCACGGTCTCCCACCAGAAGTCGAATCGCTTACCCACAGGAATATCGTCAAGTTTGATCAAGGTGTAGGACATGAAGGTCACCTGCCCGATGTGCGATAGGCAGCCGACGCGGAATCCGCGCGTCGGCCTCGATGGGTTCGTCTGCCATACTTTGGCAGTCGCCCACAGGGGCTGAACAGAATCCCCGCGTGCACATCTCGCGACAGAGCGTCAACCGCACGCGCGGACGTGACGTATCTCGAAAGCGGCGACTCGAAGCGGGTCGTCAAAGCCGGCCTCCGGTCTTTTCCTCACCGTCTCATGCGCCCATCCGCCGCATACAGGTCCGCGCCTCTGCCGAGACCCGCGCGCCTCGCCCGCCGTACGGCCTCGGGCACGGCTTGGCCGTACAGCCTCAGCGATCTCCTTCGGGCAGCCGCAACCACAGATCCGGCGGGCCGGCGACGGCCCGCGCGTCGGGCAGTCGCAGTCCCGCCGCGGCGCAGCAGTAGGGCACGGCCTCGCCCTGGTAGAGGTACTCGACGAGAATCTCCTCGGCCGGCAGGTGCCCACCGGGGGCGCCGCCGCCGGGAGATGTGTCCGAGTCCTCCATCACTCCATCCCGGCTCACGGCCCCCTGGCCGCCGCTCTTGGGATTGGCGAACACGCTGTAGCAGACCGCCTCCACCGACAGCGGCAGCATCACCTCGGGGGTGGAGGGGGCGTATCCCCATGGCTGGATGACGACGCAGCCGCCGGGAACGTCGGTGACGCCGACGATCCCCAGATTGCCGTCGGGGTCGGCCCACGGATCAGCCAGGACCGCCTCGACGTCGGCGCCGTCGGCCGGCCGGGCCGCCAGCCGCCGGGCGGCCTCGGCCGCCGTGACACCCGCCACGCACGCCACACCCATGTAGTCTTCGCCGGCCTCCTCCAGCGCGGCGATCAGCCGTCGCGCCTCCGCGACCGTCGCGGCCTCGGCGGAGGTCAGGCCGGGGTGCCCCGCCGGGATCGGGAACAGGTCAGGCGCCGGACCGGCGAGGGCGAGCCGCCCAGGAGACCAGCCGGCCATCATCGGCCGCCACGGGTCCGCTCCGGCGGCGGCCAGGACGCGGGCGTTGTCCGGGCGGTGGGCGCAGACAGCCACCCACAGGGCGGTCCGGTCGTCGAACTCCGCGTCGACGTCGTCCACACGGCGGGCCAACTCGGCCACCACCTCGAGACTTGATCCGACGCCTTTCGCGCGCTGCCACGATGCCCTGCTCCACTACGGCTCGTTTCAGGCGTGCCGTCGGGTGGGTGGCGGTCATCCGCTCCGAAGTGGTCGCTTATCCACCGAAAGCTACGCCGTTCGAGGTCGCCCCTTGCTGGTACGTCTTCCGGCGGATGGAGGAGGTGGCCGCGGAATACTCCGGCTGCCGTTCCTTGGTCGGCCCGCCGTCGGAAGTTGTGTCGTAGTGGCCTCAGAGCTGTGGGTTCAGTCGGAGAGCCCCCAGAAGGCTCCGTGCAGTCCGACCTCGGTGAAGTAGGACGCGGCTGAGACGGGGTCGCGGCGGATGTATCCCCGTTCCATACGGCCTGCGTACCAGCCGCGGGCCAGGCGCCACAGGGTGGCCAGATCCATGACGTAGCCGCGTTTGTGTCCCGTGTCGTGCAGCCAGGCGTCGACGCAGTCGATTGAGCAGAAGAGGCGTTGGTTGGCGCAGGTGTGGACGACGTCGTCCCAGATGCGGTGAGCGGGGGTGAGGAAATGGGCCACCTGTTCGCCTTCCGGTGGGGCTGCCCGGCCCACGACCCATGCGTGCGGGGTGTCGCAGGCCGGGCAGCGTGTGGCGACCAGAACGTCCTGCTCCGTGGCCACGAGGTGGGGGATGGCGAAGGAGTCCCAGGCGCAGCCGCCCCACCACAGCGTGCTCGTTCCCATGACGGAGAAGCCGAGTGGGATCGAGGCGAACGGATGGGCCATCACGATCCGGTCGCGGTTGTGGCTGTCGAGCACCAGATCATGGCGCGCGTGCAGGGTTTCCAGTGCCTGGCGTGCTTCGCCCGCAGTGGCATCAAGTGCGCGGGCCAAGTCCTGCGGGGTAGGGGCATCGCCGGTGCGGGCGAAGTGCGAGTAGACCGCGAGTCGGACCGATTCCGTACGGGCTGTCTGTGACGGGTCGACAGAACCGCTCATCTTCCCTGCTCCTCCGATAGGTCCTGGTGAGTGTACGCGGAGTACGAACCGCACGACATGCTGATCAGTAAGCTCAATCCGATCATCAGGGGCTGGGCGACGTACTACCGGATCGGGGTCTCCGAGCGGGCGTTCAACGCAATCGGACACATCCGCCCCCGTTGACAAGGCCCTGGGCCGACGGTACCGTCCCACTGTCTCTCATCTAATCGATTAGAAAGACGGCTCATGACCCGACCCCGTGCCGAAGCTCTTCTGGTCGTCGACGTGCAGCACTACTTCGCCCGGCCCGAGTTTCTGAGGAGTCACGGCGTCTCGATGGAAGCCGTGGCTCGCGTTCAGGCGGCCGTCGGGCAGATCGCCGGGCTCGTGGACGACGCGCGATCGATGGATGTCCCGATCTACTGGATCCAGAACACGACTCGGCCCGATTCACCTTGGGAGGCGAACAGGAAGCTGCGTGGTTCGCCTGCCGCGTTCGGTTTCGACGCGTGCGTGGAAGGCACCGAGCTCGCCGAGTTCTACGGGGTCCAGCCGTTCGGGGAAGAGACCGTGGTCCGCAAGGAAAAGTACAGCGCGTTCATCGACACGCCGCTCGAGTCCATGCTGCGACAGGCCGGAGCCGATCGGGTCACCGTGACAGGGCTCACCACCGAGTGCTGTGTCGCGTCCACGGCGAACGACGCCTTCCAGCGTGGGTGGGACGTTCAGGTGCCCGCCGACTGCTGTGCGTCCTACCAGGAGGACATGCACCACGCGGCGCTGGCCACGATCGCGCTGAACATCGGCGACGTGACGGTTCGGGAACAGGTGGCCGCCGGGTGGTGCCGGGCCGGCGGCGCGTGAGGTTCGTCGTCGTCGTTCTCGGTATCACGGCCGCCGGGATGAGCACCTTCCTCCCGGAGGGGCTGGCCGACGCGGTGGCACGGGATCTCGGCACGGACGTCGACCGGATCCACATCGCCACCGTTGTCTACTCGGTCGCGTACGCGGTCTGCGTGCCGTTCACACCGGTCCTCGGCCACAGGCTCTCGTGGCGCGGCGTCATCTCGATCGGCGCGGCACTGGTCGTCGTGGCCGGCGTGCTCGGCGCGCTGGCATCGACCCACGGCGCTTTCGTCGCCTCCCGGGCGATCGCCGCCGTCGGCGCGGCGACGCTCGTCCCGGTCCTCCTCTCCGCGGCCGGAGCCGCACGACGATCGGGCACGGCGACGGGGGTCGCATTCGCCGTCCTGGCGGGGGCGACCTCATTCACGCCCGACATGGCCAGGGCATTCGTCAACCGAATCCCCTGGCAACTGCTCCTGATGGCGCCTGCCCTGATCAGCGTCGCCGCCGTGCTCGTGGCGTTCGCGGTGCGCGGCGCGACGACGGATCGGGCACACCGGCCGGAGCCGGCCCGATATCTCGGCACTCTGGCGACCTGCGGATTCTGGCTCCTACTCACAGCGATCTCGATGGCATCGGCCTACACGGTGTTCGGCCGATCGGACGAGCTCGCGACCGACGTCGGGTCGGACGTGGCCGGGCCGGCTGTCTTCGGAGCCGGAGGCGTCGCGGCCACCCTGCTGGTCGGCCTTGTGCTCCAGAACCGGAACCCGGAACGCCTGCTTGTCGGGACGCTCACGGTGCTGTGCCTGGTGTTCCTGGGATTCGTCGCCCTGACGCACGTCGAGGTGGGCTGGGCGGCGAGCGCCGGTTTGCTCTTCGGTGTGTGGGGTGCGGCCACC
Source organism: Microtetraspora sp. NBRC 13810 (assembly GCF_030268685.1). Classification (GTDB taxonomy): domain Bacteria; phylum Actinomycetota; class Actinomycetes; order Streptosporangiales; family Streptosporangiaceae; genus BSRQ01. Next base: position 115,819 of record NZ_BSRQ01000021.1, on the reverse strand, counting down.
TGGTCGATCAGCCCCGTCATCCAGCAGTCGCTGCTGCGTGCCGCGGGGTTGGATGGCGCGATCGCGGTCGGCCTCAACGCCTCTGCGCTCTACATCGGGATCGGTGCCGGGACGATGCTCGGCGCGCTAAGCCCGACGATCACGGTTGGGCTGTTGCTCGCCGTCCTGCTGTCGGCTCTCGCCGCGCTGACCGTCCTCATCCGGTCGCGGATCGTTCAGCTCCCGTAGTCACAGCCGCAGCTCGCACGGATGGTCAAGGTCCCGAGCGGCTCGCGATCGTCGGGATGTCCGGTCAGCAGACCGACCGCCCGGGCGGCCATCGACTCCACCGGCTGCCGCACGACCGTCAACGGCGGAGAGGTGAACGCCGTCTCCGCGGAGCCGTCGAGGCTGATGACGGCGAGGTCGTCCGGGATCCGCACCCCCAGTTGGTAGGCGGCGGACAGGATCCCGAGTGCCTGGACGTCGGAGGCGACCACCAGCGACCTCGCCAGTGTGCCCAGCCGGTGCTGTCGCCGGAACTCGGCGGACGCTTCCTCGCTGCTGTAGCCGGACCGGTAGAGCGATCCGCCGCCGCCGGTGAGCGCGGCCCATTCGCGGGTCCGCTCGCCGGTGGGGCCGACGTCGTCGGGGCCTCCCCAGAATGCCGGCGTACCGTGACCGTGGCCTCGGAGGTGCCCTACCGCCTCTTGGACGCTGTGCGTATTGTCGCTCTCGACAAGCAGGCCCTCGACCCCTTCGGGTTTGTGGTGGACGTAGACGACCGGGACGTCGATTTCGACAGAAAGCTCCTGGTCTGGCCAGAATGCCGTGATCAGTAGCCCGTCGATCTGGGCGGAGAGCAGCGCTTCGATGGCCTGGCGCTCGGATCGGCCGGCCACCGCGGCGTGGCTCACGAGCGCGAACCGGTCGGTGTCGCCGAGGGCCCGCACGATCGCCCGAGTGAGCTCGCCGAAGTAGGGAATGGTCGCGTCGGGTGTCAGAACCCCGACGAGCCCCGTCCGGCCGGAACGCAGGGCTCGCGCGATCCGGTGCTGCCGATAACCGAGCTCTGAGGCTGCGGTGAGCACGCGCTCCTTGGTGGCGGGCGCGACGTTGCGCGGCCCGTCGTTCAGCACATAGCTCACCACGGCGGTCGACGTGCCCGCCCGCTTGGCGATGTCGGCGTACGTGACCACCATGGTCGACATTCTACTGCCGCGTGGGGCGGCGCCGGTCGAAGGACCTGACCGGCGCCGCCCCGGGCCGCGTCAGAGGGTCAGGGCGGCCCGCAGCGTGTCGAGGAAGACCTGGCCGTCGACACGCGTCACGACGCGGGTGTTCACCGGTCGCGGAGGGGTGCGACGGTCGGCGTAGGTGTGCCCACGGGTCGTCGCGTCGGTCGCCACCTGAAGGTGGAGGTCCTCGGCGTCGACGATCAGGCCGGGATCGATGGCGATCGCCATGGCGATGGGGTCGGGGAGGTCATAGCCGGCCAACCCGGTCTCCTCGACCGCGAACACGTGCACGTCGCGGTTGATGTCGGCGGCGAACCGCCCGAGTTTCCCGAGGTCGCGCAGGCGACGATCCTCATCCGGATCGATCACCGCGTACTTGCGGGAGATGTCCCAGCCGACCATGGTCTTCTCACCCGGCGCCCGGAGCACGATCTGCGCCGCCTCGGGGTCGGCCCAGGCGTTGTACTCGCCGATCGCGGACACGTTGCCGTTGCCGTCGCTGGTGCCCAGCATCATGTAGGTGTGTTCGAACCTCGTGAGGAACTCGGGGTCGATCGTGATGGCGGCCGCGATGTTCGTCAGCGGTCCCAGCGTCACGAGCGTATGCCGCCCGGGCTCGTCACGGGCGATGTCGAGAAGCGCGAGCACGGCGTGGCCGTCCTGCGTCGCCATCCGCGGCTCGGGCAGCGGCGTTCCGCTCATCCCGTCGGAGCCGTGCACGTTCTGCGCGGTCCCGAGATCGCGGATGAGCGGAGCGGGGCATCCCGCCCACACCGGCACGTCGGACGCTCCCACCAGTTCGAGGGTGGCCTTCGCGTTACGGACGCCCTGCACGAGGGGCACGTTCCCGGCGACGACCGTTACGGCGCGGATCTCCGATCGTGGATCGCGCGCGGCCATCAACAGGGCGACGGCGTCGTCGGACGCGGTGTCGGTGTCGATGACGAGACTCTGCGGCACGGGTGATCTTCTCCTTGTTTCGGTGAACTCGGGGTTTCTGTGAACTCGGCACTTGGTGGAGGACTCTCAGGACTTGAGGTAAGGCTTTCCGGCCGCCGCGGGCGCGCGGGACCGCCCGGCCAGGCCGGCGACCGCGAACACCGTGACGGCGTAGGGCAGCATGAGCATGAACTCGCTCGGCACGGGGGAGCCGATGATGCCCAGCATGCTCTGCAGGTTCGTGGCGAATCCGAACAGCAGCGCCGCGAACGCGGCCCGGATCGGATGCCATCGGCCGAAGATGACGGCCGCGAGGGCGATGAAGCCCATGCCGTTCGTCATCTCCTTGTTGAACGCGCCGACGGAGTCAAGTGTGAAGTAGGCGCCGCCGACGCCGGCGACCGCGCCGGCCAGGGCGACGTTCCGGAACCGGGTGCGGTTGACGTCGATGCCGACCGTGTCGGCCGCGGCCGGGTACTCGCCGACCGCACGGACCCGCAGACCCCAGCGGGTCTTGAACAGGCCGAACCACACCGCGAACACCGCGATGTACATGAGGTACACGATGATCGTCTGCCGGAAGACCACCGGCCCGATGATCGGGATGGCCGACAGCCCGGGAATCGGCAGCACGGGGAAACGGTCGGGCGCGTTGAACAGTTCGACGTCGGACTTCAGCACTTTCGCGTACAGGAAGCCCGTCAGCCCGATCACGAGCACGTTCAACACGACGCCGACGATGACCTGGTCGACGATGTACCGGATCGCGAAAACGGCAAGCACGAGAGCGACGAGGATGCCGGCGGCCATCGCCGCGACGAGCCCGAGGACGGGTTGACGGGTGACCGACCCGACGACGGCGGCCGAGAACGCACCGAGCAGCAGTTGGCCCTCGATCGCGACGTTCACGACGCCCGCGCGTTCGCCGATGACCCCGCCGAGGGCGCCGAAGATCAGCGGGGTGCCGAGCGCGAGGCTGCCGATCAGCAGCCCGGGGACGGGGACGGTCCGTCCCGCCGACGCCCAGGTCAGGAACGCGACGAGGAACACGACCGCGAACCCCGCGATGAGCCAGATCGGCACCCGCCGGGCGGCGCCGAACAGCACGTACACGTGGGCCGCGACCGCGAGCCCGGCGAGCACGAGGGCGAGCGCGGTGACGGTGCCGCCCGTGGGGACCGCCAGCGGGGGCAGCGCGACGAGGTCGCCTCGCGTCGCGAGGCCGAAGGTGCTCGTTCCGGTACGGGGGACCGCGAAGCCGAGTACGAGGGCGATGACGGCGAACGTGTCGAGCACGATCGGCGCCTTCCGGTCGCGGCTCACGGCCTTTCGGGCGCCGACGGTCTTCGTCGCGGTGTCGCTCACGCCGCTCACCTGTTCACCGCCTTCGGGGCGCGGTGCGGCAGGGTGGTGGCGGCCGGGGCGGGCAGCCGGAACACGGCGCGTACGAGGGGCGGCGCCGCGATCAGCAGGACGATCACGGACTGCACGACGAGGACGAGGTCGATCGGGACCGCCTGGGCCGCCTGCATCGCGTACCCGCCCGTCTTGAGCGCGCCGAACATGAGGCCGCTGGCGAAGACGCCCCACGGACGCGAGCGTCCGAGCAGGGCGATCGTGATGGCGTCGAAGCCGATGCCCGCGTCGATCCCCGAACCGAAGCCCGTGGTCGTCGTGCCGAGCACCTGCGAAGCACCGGCGAGGCCGATGAGCCCGCCGGACATCATCATCGCGACCAGGTACACGCGCTTCACATCGATCCCGGCGACCCGGGCCGCATTCGGGTTCTCGCCGACCACCCGGAACCGGAAGCCCACGCCGGAACGGTTCAGCACCCACCAGATGAGGATCGTGGCCGCGACCACCAGGATGAACCCGGCGTGCAGGCGGAAGGAACCTACGCCGAGCAGATCCGACAGCGTCGGCATCACCGCCGTGTCGAGCGCCGCCGGCGACTTCGGATTGGCCGAGCCGGGCGCCTGCAGCGCCCCGGGAGTCCGCAGCAGGAACGACACCAGGTAGAAGGCGACGTAGTTGAGCATGATCGTGACGATCACCTCGTGCGCGCCGGTCCGGGCCTTGAGCACACCCGCGAGGCCGCCCCAGAGCGCGCCGCCGACCATCGCGCCGAGCACGCAGACGAGCATGTGCAGCAGGTGCGGCATCGGGAACGACCAGCTGATCCAGCCGGCGACGGCGGCCGCGATGAGCATCTGCCCTCGGCCTCCGATGTTGAACATGCCGGCCCGGAACGCGACAGAGACACCGAGACCGGCCGCGATGAGCGGGGTCGCGACGGTGAGCGTCTCGGTGAGCGGCTTGATCTGGTTCGCCCAGCCCGCGCGCGTCCCGTTGAAGACGGCCCCCTGGAACAGCGCCGAGCATGCGCCGCCGATGGCGTCGCCGACCGCCCGGACGGTGTCGGCGGGACGCGCGAACAGGTATCCGGATGCCGCCTGCACCTCGGGATCGGTGAACACGACGAGGATGCTGCCGACCAGCAGGGCGAGCCCGATCGCGAGGACGGAGACGACGGCGTTGCCGCCGAGGATCTCCCTGAGGACCCGATGGGAGCGGAGTGTGTCCTGTCTCACGTCGCCACCGCCTGGGGTGTGACGCCGGCCATCATGGCGCCGAGCACGTCGCGTGGGGTGTCACCGGGCACGACGCCGACGATCCCCCCGCGGTACATCACGGCGATGCGGTCGGCGAGCGCGACGACCTCGTCGAGCTCGGTCGACACGACGATCACGGGCACCCCCGCGTCGCGGGTCCGAACGATCCGCTTGTGGATGAACTCGATCGAGCCGACGTCGACGCCGCGGGTGGGCTGGGCGGCGACGAACAGCCGCAGCTCGCGATTCAGCTCCCGGGCGAGCACGACCTTCTGCTGATTGCCGCCGGACAGGCGGCCGACGTGGGTGTCGATCCCCTGCGCGCGGATGTCGAATTCGCTGATCGCGGCACGGGCGAACATCTCGATCGCGTCGAGCTGAAGCGCGCCCGCCCGGACGAACGGAGCGCCGTTCGTGCGGTCGAGCATGAGGTTCTCGGCGATGGTGAACTCGGCGACGAAGCCGTCCACCGTGCGGTCCTCCGGCACGAACCCGACGCCCGCGTCGAGGATCTGCCGCGGCGTGCGACCGACAAGCTCGACTCCGTCGAGCGTGATCGAGCCCTCGACTCGCGGCTGCAGCCCGAGGATCGACTCCGTCAGCTCGGTCTGGCCGTTGCCCTGCACACCCGCGATCGCGAGAATCTCCCCGCGCCGGACCACCAGGTCGACGTGTGACACGACGTACTGGCCGCGCGCGTCGATCACGGACAGGTCGCGCAGGGCGAGCGCGGCATCCCCGAGCCTGGCCGGCGCCTTCTGCACGGTCAGCTCGACCGCGCGGCCCACCATCATCGACGCGAGCTCGGCGTCGCCGGCCGTGGGCGGGGCCTCGCCGACCACCTTGCCGAGACGCACCACCGTGATGCGGTCGGCGACCTCGCGCACCTCACGCAGCTTGTGGGTGATGAACACGATCGCGGTGCCGCGCTCCCTGAGCCGGCGCATGACCGCCATCAGCTCGTCGATCTCCGGGGGCGTGAGCACGGCGGTGGGCTCGTCGAAGACCAGTATCCGGGCGTCACGGGAGAGGGCCTTGACGATCTCGACGCGCTGCTGCACGCCGACCGGGAGATCCCCCACGACCGCGTCGGGGTCGATGTCGAATCCGAAGCGCTCCGAGATCTCCCGAACGCGGCCCCGGGCGGCGTCGAGGTCGAGAACGCCACCGCCACGTGTGGGCTCGTCGCCGAGCATCATGTTCTCGGCGACTGTGAACACGGGGATGAGCATGAAGTGCTGGTGCACCATACCGATCCCGGCGTTCATCGCATCGCCGGGGCCGGCGAACCGTTGTGCCACGCCGTCCAGGAGGATCTCGCCCTCATCGGCCTGGTGCAGGCCGTACAGCACGTTCATGAGGGTGGACTTGCCCGCGCCGTTCTCGCCGAGAAGGCAGTGGATCTCGCCAGACCTGATCACCAGGTCGATGTGGTCATTCGCGGTCAGGCTGCCGAACCGCTTGGTGATGCCGCGGAGCTCGAGTTTCATGAGGTCTGGCCTCCCTTCCGGGTCACGGCTTGACAGAGCCGTCGATGAGGCCGGCCCGGATCTTGTCCAACTCCGCGCCGAGGGCGGGGCCGGCCCGGTCCGCCAAGTCGTGGAAGGGCGCGACCCCGACGCCGTTGTTCGCCAGGGTGCCGACGTAGTCGGCCGCGCCGGCCGCGCCGGCCGCGTCGCCCGTCGCGCCGGCCGCCTGGGCGACCGCCACGTCGACATGCTTCAGCACCGACGTGAGGAACAGGTCCTGATACTTCGGATCCGACTCGTACCCGTCGGTGTCGACGCCGATGAGCGCGGCGGACGTCCCGCGGTCGCGGATCGCCTCCGCCGCGGACTGGTAGATCGGACCGCCGACCGGCATCAGTACGTCAGCGTCCTGGTCCAGCAGGCTCTGGGCGACCGTCTTGGCCTCGACGCCCGCCGCGTAGCCGCCCACGAACGTCCCCGTCTGCTTGGCGACGTTCCATCCGACCACCGTCACGGAGGCGTTGTGCTGCCTGTTGAAGTAGTCGACGCCGCGGGCGAAGCCGTCCATGAACGCGGTGACGGGCGGGATCTGCGTGCCGCCGTACGTGCCGACCACGCCGGTGGTCGAGTAGCTCGCCGCGGTGTAGCCGGCCAGGAACGCGGCGGGCGTGATGTCGAAGGTTATCGTCGTCACGTTCGGAAGGTCGATCGAACCGTCGTCGACGATCGCGAACCGGATCTCCGGGTTCGCCTCGGCGGCGGATCTGATGGCGTCGACCAGATTGAAACCGATGCCGACGACCAGTTTGCAGTCGCCGCTGACCAGGCTCTCGACGTTCGGCACGTAGTCGTCGGGGGTGCGCGAGATCGTCACGGTCGGCTCGGTCCCACCCGCCCGGGTCAGCCCGACGTAGGTCAGTTCGTTGAACGAGCCGTCGTCGATCCCGTTCGTGTCCGTGACCATACAGAGCGACGGCGCCGCCTCGTCCGCACCGCCGCTTGTGGGCGGTGCGCCGCATCCGGCCAGTGTCGTGCTCGTCGCCGCCATCAGGAAGGCCAGCACGCCGACCCGCACCTTGTTCATGTTCATCGATTACTTCCTTGTTCATGTCCGATGCCCGATGCGCCCCAGCGGCGCACCGCACGAGCCCCGGCGGCGACGCCGTCCTCCGCGGCTTCGTGCAGGGAAAGGCCCCGGCTCAGTGCGGCGGCGACCGCTCCCACGAGGGCGTCGCCCGCTCCCGACGTGTCCACGACGACGTCGACCGGAGGTGCCGGCACCCGGCGAATCCCGCCGTCGGGCGAGATGATCGCAGCGCCCTCGGCGCCGAGCGTGATGATGACGTCGATACCCCATCGCCGCGCGATGTCCGCCTGGGCGACGAGCGTGGCGTTCGCCCCGCCCCTGGCGCGCGTCCTGTCGAGGACGGCGGCGATGGCCAGGTCGGGCGTGAGCGCCGCGTTGGCGCACCGGTCGACGATGATGGCGTTCTCGCCGTGGTCGTCGACCATGACCCAGGCCCGACCGGTGGGGCGGGTCTGATCGCGCACCGGCCGGACCTCGACAGCCCGTGACCGTAGCCACCTGAGGGCCTGTGCGGCGGCATGGTCCTCGCCCGGCGCGCAGACGATGCCGACGGACGCTCCGGCCTCCGCCGCGGCGACGGCCTGATTGGCTCCCTTGCCCTCGAGCCGGCGGTGGTTCGTCGCGGCGAGGACGGTCTCGCCCGGGAGGGGCAGCATGGCGACGCGGATCGTCGTGTCGAGATTCACGGATCCGACAACGACGACGGTCGGTTCGAAGGTTAACGCCATGAAGCATCCAATCGATTAGATGACGACGTTTCTAATCGATTAGGCGAGCAATCGCAACCCCCTCGAACCGTCCGAGACGAGACTGAAAGGAGGGCGCGGAGCGGTGCGGCGGTCGTACTGGCGGAGGCTCCACCCCACCGCCAACGGCTTGGTCGGGGCGCGGAAGCGGTGAGCTCTTTCATCCTGATCAGCGGTCTGCTTCGACGCCTTCGAGGAAGCCGCCACGAGGCTTGGGCTCCGGCAAACCGTCGGCCTGGTGGGCGGCCCGCAGCACCGATGCTCTCGGACGCGCCCCGATCAACTACGCCTGACTACTCGTCGTCGTCATCGTCGTCATCGTCGTCGTCGCGAGAGCGCCCACGATCGTCCTGTACCGCCTTGAGGGAACCAGTGAGGAACGTGGTCAGAGGGCCGGGGGCGAGCCTCCTCTCCCGGCGAGCCTCGCTCAGGTCTCTCACCAGTTCCTGGATCTCCTCGCGCGATTCGCGGACCTTGCCCTCGCTCAGCTTCTCGCCCGCTTCACGGATCTTCCTGTGTGCTTTCCTCGCCAGGTCCCTGTCGATCCCGCCACGGCTCTGCTGAGCGCTCACCGCGCGGTCGAAGGCGATCAGCCAGACGCGCGGGTCCTGCTCGGCCGATCGGGACGGCGGCGAGGCGGGCGTGGGCGTCGGGCTCGTCGTAAGCTTGGCGGCCACGGTGGCGGTGGGGGTGGCCGATGGCGCGGGCCGCGTCGACTCGTGAACAGTGGCGGTGGCGGACGGTACCGGGGCCGCCGTCTCGTCCTCCGAGTCGGAGAACACCGCGACCGCCCCCAGGGGGACGACCACAACGGCGCCGAGGGCCACCGCGAGCCGCACCAGGGGACGCCGCCCCTGCGCCGACGTGGCAGCCGGGCCGGGCCGGGGAACCTCCAGCACAGTGGTGTCGCCGACGCGAGCCGTACCCGGCGGGGGAACCTGCGCCGCCGGAGCCGGCCGCCAGGCGGGCCTCACCCCACGGGCCGAGTGGGCGATGGCCGCCAGGACCTGCCCGACCTGCTCGGCGCCGGCGGGCCGCTCAGCCGGTTTCTTGGCGAGCATGGCCCCGATCAGCCGCTCCAGCTCGGCGGGGATGTCGGGCCGGTGGCTGCTCGGCCTGGCTGGGGCGCGGTGCACGTGCTGGTGGATCAGTTCGGGCGCCGAGCCGGTGAACGGCGGCTGCCCGCACAGTAACTCGTAGGCCACGCAGCCGAGCGCGTACAGGTCGCAGGCGGCCTGCCCGCCCGATCCGTCGATCTGTTCGGGAGCGAGGTAGGCGGCGGTGCCCACGAACGTGCCGACCGCGGTCAGCCGGGCGGCCTCGCTCGCGATGTGCGCCAGCCCGAAGTCGACCACCTTGAGCGTGCCGTCGCCTGCCAGGTGGAGGTTGGCGGGCTTGATGTCGCGGTGGACCACGCCGACCCGGTGAGCCGCCGCCAGACCGGCTGCGGCCTGGGCGAGCAGGGCACAGGCCTCACCGACGGGCAACCGGCTGCGCACGGCCAGTTCGGCGGCGAGGTTGCGGCCGGTGAGCAGTTCCATCACCAGGAAGCGGCGGCTTCCCTCCAGGCCGATGTCCAGCACGGTGACCACGTTGCGGTGCATGATCTGGGCGGCGGCCCGTGCCTCGCGGGCGAAGCGGTCGGCGGCGGAGACGCCGGCCACCAGCGGATTGAGGATCTTGACCGCGACCGGCATGTCGAGCCGGTGGTCCACGCCGCGCCACACCTCCGCCATGGCGCCCCGGCCGATCAGCTCCTCCAGCTGATATCGCCCCGCGATCAAAGCTGGCCCCACATCCGGCATCTCGGCACCCATCGGCTCACGTCCCGCGCAGTTCCGGGGCCACCCTATGACTGATCAGCCATACACGAGCACATCGAGGCGCCACCGGCGTCACCCGAAGTGCTCCTGGTGTACGAGTTGCGCTGGTGACAGGCGTGCACCCTCGTCTCGGCCGTCGGGATCCTGTTCGACATCCGCCGCCGACGTGACCAGCTGAAACTCGGTCGTGGTGCGCTCCCTCGGGTGCAGTCCGTCGCTTCATCACGATGTAATGGGTATATTCTCGTTTTATCGGTTACATGGAAGGTGGTGAGGCATGCGGATCTCCATCACCGACTATGCGGTGGGGGCGGCTCTGGCCGGTGACCTGGTCAACACCTCGCCCACCGTGCAGACCACGGCGAGGGACGCCCTGCCGACCCCGGAAGCGTTGACGCGCTTCCTCACGGGGCACGGGCTGCGACTCGACGCGTTGGCGGACGGGCGGTCGCCGACCGGCGACGACGTCCGCGAGGTTCACCTGCTGCGCCGGGAGGCGCGTGGCGTCGTGGAGACCGAGACGGAGGAGCAGGCCGTCGCGGGTGCTGCCGTGCTGGCCGGGCGGGCCGGTCTCAGCCCGGTGCTGGACCGCGATCCCGGCGGGCGGTGGCAGTGGTACGTCCCGACTGCGCCGGGTGCGTCGGCGGCCAGGGAGTTGGCCGCGGTCATCGGTGTCGGGCTGCTCGGCGCCGTCCGCGCCCTGGGCCACGGCCGGTTCCGCGCCTGCGCGGCTCCGGGCTGCCGGGGTGTGTTCGTGGACACCAGTCGCGGAGGGCGCCGCATCTACTGCATGCCTGACTTGTGTGGGAACCGGCTCAATGTCGCCAATCACCGTGCACGGCACCGGCTGGGCAGCGCCCAGTGAGAGACACAAGGAGAACCCGATGCAAGAACCTGGGGACAGCGCGGCAGCCGGCCCGGCCGGCAGGCCGGTGAGCGGGCCGCCTCTCGTCGGCGCCCTCCAACTGCCGGACGGCTCCTGGATCCGCGGGCGCGGCCTGCGCCATCCACTGCCGGAAGGCCCGGTCCCCGACTTCGGCCTGTACCTCGGCTCCGACCGGCTCCGCCGTCGTCACGAGAGCGAGCTGCGGTGGCCACACGCGTGGATCCCGTGGCCCGACTTCCTGTTGCCCCGCGACCACGACCTGGCCGTGCGGGAGATTCGCGCGCTGCACGAGCGGGCGCGGGCGGGCACCGCGGTGGAGGTCGCCTGCGGGGGCGGCGTCGGCCGTACCGGCACGGTCGTCGCCTGCCTCGCCATCCTGGCCGGCCGCGCCCCGGCCGACGCCGTCACCTGGACGCGCGAGCACCACCACCACCGGGCCGTCGAGACCCCGTGGCAGCGCCGCTGGGTACTGCGCTTCCCATCGTAGATCTCACCCGTATCAGCCGCAGACCTGCTGGAACTCTTCTCCCGGTACGTAGCGGTCCCATTCCGCGGGGGTGAGGGGCCGGCCCGCGATGTCGCACAGGGCGGCGGCTGGATTCGCGGGCCGGTTCAGGCGCCACAGCCGGATCGTGGCGTCAGACGAGGGGGTGGCCAGCATTTTCCCGTCCGGGCTGAACGCCACCGACCACACCGCGTCACTGTGACCGGTGAGCTCGCCGCCGACCGGCTGCCGGCGGGCCACGTTCCACAGCCGCACCGTGAGGTCGGTTCCCCCGGCGCCTGCCAGCAGGGTCCCATCCGGACTGAACACCACGGAGTGGACCGCGCCCTGGTGGCCGGTGAGCGGGGGGCCGGCCGGTTGCCGGGTGGCCAGGTCCCACAGCCGCACCGTACGGTCGCCACCTGCGCTGGCGAGCAGCCGCCCGCCGGGCTGAACGCCACCGAGTTGACCGGGTAGGTGTGGCCGATGAGTGGGGTACCGATCGGTTGGTGGATGGCCACGTCCCACAACCGTACGCTTTCCGGTTTGTCCGCCGGGAAGGCGCGGCAGTGCCTGCGCGACGGCGGCCGGATTCTGCTGGCGTGGAATCTACCGGTCGGTCAGGAGGGGCTGGACCGGGTGGCGGACGAGGTACAGGGACGGGTGCTGTCCCCGGGCTGGGACGAGCCCTACCTCGCCGCGGAGCGAGCGTTCCCGCTGGATATCGCCCTGTTCGCGGACGAACTGGCCGGACACGGGTTCGCCGACATCGACCTGGTGTCCCTGCCGTGGCGGACCACGACCACGGCCCGGAACTGGGCGCGACTGCTCGGCACGCGCAGCGCCTACCTCAACCTGCCCGCCGATCAGCGCGCCCGGTTGGTGGCGGACGTCCAGCGGGAGGTCGCGGAGCGGTTCGGCGGCGAGTTCACCATCAAGTACGTGTGCACCCTGCTCACCGCCCGGCTCGTGGATGCGCGCGGAAATCACCTTTGACAGGTAGACCGCGGCGAGGGGCGAGGGGGCCTTGCCAAGGGGGTGGCGGTAACGCTGGGGAAACGAACTGGGTGCTGGTATGCCCTCGTACGTCGCTCCTTGTGAAAGGGATTCCATGATGTTGTCGCGTCGCTCGCATGACCACCGCCCTTCGCGTCGTTCCGCTCTGGGGTTCCTGGGGGCGGTCCCGCTGGCGGCCGGTGGTGTCCTTGCCGCGCAGGGAACCGCGGAGGCGAACGTCGGCCTCTCGTCGGGCTCCGGCCGGATCCCCAAGGACCTGCGCCCCGGAGGCGCCTTCGACCAGCACATCAAAGAACTGGCGGACAAGGATCAGTTCTCCGGCACCGTGATGATCGCACACCGTGGCCGCCAGGTCCTGGCCCGCGCCTACGGCTGGGCGGACAAGGGCGGACTTCTGGGCGGATCTGAAGACCTTCGAGCTGGAGTTCGCCCCAGGGACGAAGAAGGCTTACAGCAGCATGGGCTACATCCTGCTCGGCGAACTCGTGGCGAAGGTCTCCGGCAGGTCGTTGCAGGACTACGTCCGCCAGAACGTCTTCGTCCCGGCCGGCATGAAGGACTCCGCCTACTACAACCGCCGCCAGTGGCTGGCCGACAAACGCATCGCCCATCCGTACATGTACCAGAAGGACGGCACGCGGGTCGACGCCGTCCGCAACCTCGACAAGGGCTCCGTCTACGGCGACGCCGGCCAAGGCAGCAACTCCGCCCGGGGATGGATGGGGACCGGCGGTGGCAACGGCTTCTCCACCGCCCCGGACCTCGTGCGCTTCGCGGTCGCGCTGCAAGGAGGCAAGCTCACCACCCGGCCCTACACGGAGTTGTACGTGAACGGAAAGATCTCCGCCAAGCCGCTGAGAGAGGACACCTCCGGCAGCTCCCTGCGCGGGGAGACCTTCCAGGCATACGGGCCGGTGGCCGCTACCTACGACAACCAGCGCATCGTCACCCACGGAGGTGGCGCAGGCGGCATATCGACCAGTTGGTCCGTCTACCTCGACCTGGACTGGACGGCCGTCATCCTGAGCAATTACGACCTGCAGAGCATCGAGCCGATCATCGACCTGGAACGACGCCTGATCACGGGCGCATAGCTCGGGACTCGCGGACCGGATCACCGGCGCATAGCTCGGGACTCGCGGAACGCGCGCGTCATTCGTGGGTGCGGGGGAGGACGGCCGTCACGACCAGGCCGCCGCCTTCGCGCGGGCGGGCCGTGACGTCGCCGCCGTGGGCGCGGGCCACGGAGCGGACGATGGACAGGCCCAGGCCCGCGCTCCGCGCCGTGACCAGGCGATCGGAACCCAGGCGGCGGAAGGGCTTGAAGAGTTCCGGGATGTCGTAGGGCGGTATGGCGGGCCCGGTGTTGCTGACCTCCACCTCGACGCCTTCCTCCGTCGCAGTACGGCTGACGACCCGCACCCAGCCGGTGCCGTCGCCGACGTTGTGCCGGATCCCGTTCTCGACCAGGTTGTGCACCAGATGTTCCAGCAGGAGCGCATCCCCGCTGGTGGGCGCGGTGCCCGCGGCCTCGTGCACGGTGATCTTCGCATGCTCCGCCTCCTGGGATGCCTGCGCGACCACATGGGCCACAACGTCGGCCAGATCCACCGGTGAGCGGTGCGCGATCTCGTGCTCGGCGCGGGCCAGCAGCAGCAGCCCCGAAATGAGCTGCTCGTGCCGAGCGTTGATCTCCAGCAGGTTCTCGCCAAGCTGCTTGACATCGGGCGATGCCGTCTTGCGGTGCATGGCCAGCTCGACCAGCGCCCGGTTGAGCGTCAGCGGTGTGCGTAGTTCGTGCGAGGCGTTGGCGACGAACCGGCGCTGACCGTCGAAGGAGTGGTCGAGCCGCTCGACCATGGTGTCGAAGGAGTCGGCGAGCTCTTTCACCTCGTCCTCAGGTCCGCGCAGGGCGATCCGCTCGCGTAGGCCGTGGTCGGCGACCGGGGCGGCCGCGATCCGCCGCGCCGTCTCGGTCACCCGGCGCAGCGGGGCGAGGACCCGCCCCGCGACCACCCACCCGAACCCGGCCGCGGCGACGCCGACCACGGCCAGCGCGACCGCCCCCTGGGTGAGCAGTGAGGTGGCCGCGGCGCTGCGCAGTTCCTCTTCCTGCCGTTGCCGCCACTGCATCGCCTCGGCGCCCGTGAGCACGTGGCCGTTCGCGCTGATGAGGGTCATCTCCCTCAGCCGGCCTTCGGGTCCCTGGTACCTGCTGGCGAAGGACTGTGACAGTTGCTGGTTGAACAGCAGGTAGGTGACGCCGAGCAGGGTCAGGCCGGCGGCGAGGAACAGGGCGCCGTACACGAGGGTGAGCCGGGCTCTCAGCGTGAGGCGCGGCAACCTGCGGATGGTCACGTGATCCGGTATCCCTCTCCTGGCATCGTCTCGATGACCGGCGGTTCACCGAGTTTGCGGCGAAGCTTGAGTATGGCGAGGCGCACCGCGCCGGTGAACGGGTTGGCGTGCTCGTCCCACGCCTTCTCCAGCAGTCGCTCGGCGGACACGAGGGCCCCGTCGGCCCGCAGCAGTTCGGTCAGGACGGCGAACTCCTTCTTCGACAGCGGAACGTACCGCCCGTTCCTGAACACCTCCCGGCGCGCGGGGTCGAGGGTGATCCCGGCCCGCCGCAGCACCGGCGGCGTGGCCGGCCGCGAACGCCTCCCCAGCGCCTGGACCCGGGCGGCGAGTTCGGCGAAGGCGAAGGGCTTGGTCAGGTAGTCGTCGGCGCCCAGGGACAACCCGGTCACCCGGTCACAGATCTCCGCGGCGGCGGTGAGTATCAGCACCCGCGCGGTCGACTCCGACCTGACCAGCTCCCGGCAGACGTCGTCGCCGTGCACGAGTGGCAGGTCGCGGTCGAGGACGATCACGTCGTAGTCGTTGACCGCGATGCGTTCCAGCGCCGCTTCGCCGTCGTGCGCGGTGTCGACCGCGTGGGTCTCCTCACGCAGCCACTCGGCTATCGCGTCGGCGAGCAGGCGCTCGTCTTCCACCACCAGCACTCGCATCGCGGCCTCATGCCCCCCTTTGTCGTGTACGCACGGGGTGATAGTGGCGCACGGGGTGTTTGCTCACCGTTTACGCCGACAGAAACGCCACTGAAACGCGCCGCCCTGTTGCATCGCCTCAACGGCCGGCGGAACGACCGGCCACCGGAAGTGGAGAAGATCATGCGAATTCTCGGTGCGCTCGCGCTCGCCCTTGCCCTGGCGGGGTGCGGTACGGCCGGCGGCGGCGCGGACGTGGCGTCCGCGGGCGGCGGCGACAGGGCCGGTGTGAGCAGCCCCGCGCCGAGCCTGGACCAGCAGGAGAAGGGGATCAGGTTCGCCCAGTGCATGCGCGAGAACGGCGTCGACATGCCGGACCCCGAACCCGGCAAGGGCATCACCCTCCAGATCGACAAGAGCGTCAGCAAGGAGACGGTGGAGAAGGCCAAGGCGGCCTGCGCGGAGTTCTCCCCGATGGGCGGTTCCGGAGCGAACGGGCCGGACCCGCAGCGGGTCGAGTCGATGCGCATGTTCTCGCAGTGCATGCGGGACAACGGCGTGGAGGACTTCCCGGACCCGGAGGGCGCCGGCCTGCGCATGACCGAGACCCTCGCCGAGGACCCGGACTTCCGTACGGCACAGGAGAAGTGCTCGAAGGAGTTCCTGCCCGAAGCAGGGCAGGGGGGCTCTTGATGGGTACGGCCACCCTCGACGACAGGGCGGACAAGGACGCGGCCCCCTCCCGCTCGCGGCGGCGCCGCGGCCGCGGCAAGAAGATCGCCGGACTGGTCGTCGCGGTCGCCTGTGCCGGGGCGGTCGCCGCGGCCATGAACGGCCTGGGCGACACCGGAACGAACGAGATGACCAGCACTCTGCCTCCGGCCACCGCCGTGGTGAAGCGGGAGACCCTCGTCGACACGCGGGACGCCGACGGCGAGCTCGGCTACGGCCCGGCCACCACGTCGGTGAGCCGGCAGCCCGGCACGGTCACCTGGCTCCCGGACAGCGGTGCCCAGATCACCCGCGGCGAGCCGCTGTACAAGATCGACAACAGGCCGGTGGTGCTGATGTACGGCGCGACGCCGGCCTATCGCGACCTGCGGACCGGCATCGAGGGCCCGGACGTCAAGCGCCTGGAGCGGAACCTCAGCGAACTGGGCTACACCGACTTCACCGTGGACGACGCGTACACCAGTGCCACAGCCGCCGCGGTCATGCGGTGGCAGGAGGACCGGGGCCTGGAGGAGACCGGCGTCGTCGAGCTCGGCCGGGTCGTCTTCGCCGGAGGCAGGGTCCGCGTGGACAGCCTGGAGGCCGAGACCGGCCAGCCCACCGCCCCAGGACAGAAGGTGCTGACCCACACCGGCACCACCAAGGTGGTCACCGTCCGGTTGCAGGCGGAAGACCGGCAGATGGCGAAGAAGGGCGCCAGGGTGTCGGTCACCCTGCCCGACGGCGACAGCGTGGCAGGCAAGGTCACCGAGGTCGCCACGGTCATCGAGCCGGGGGAGGGCCCGAACGCGGACCCGGAGACGAGCCTTGAGGCGGTCGTCTCCCTCAGCCGGCAAAAGGCGGTGAACGGCCTCGACCAGGCCGCGGTGGACGTGACCTTCACGGCGTCCAGGCGCGAGGACGTGCTGACCGTGCCGGTCTCCGCGCTCGTGGCACTGCGGGAGGGCGGATTCGGCGTCGAGGTCGTCGAGGGCGCCAAGTCCCGCTACCTCCAGGTGAAGACAGGACTGTTCGCCGGCGGCCGGGTCGAGATCTCCGGGGACGGTCTCGCCGAGGGCGCGACCGTGGGGATGCCGAAATGACGCCCCCGATGATCTCTCTGTCGGACGTGACCAGGGTCTATTCCGGCGGGGTCACCGCGCTGGCCGCGGTGTCCGTGGAGATCGGACGCGGCGAGCTCGTCGCCATCGTCGGCCCCTCCGGCTCGGGCAAGTCGACGATGCTCAACGTCGTCGGCACGCTCGACCGCCCCTCCTCGGGAACCGTGCACATCGACGGGTACGACGTATCGACACTGTCGGACAGCCGGCTCTCGGCGTTGCGGGCGACCCGGATCGGCTTCGTCTTCCAGCAATTTCACCTCGCCGCCAAGGTCCCGGCGCTGGACAACGTGGCCGACGGCCTCCTCTACTCCGGCATCGGCCGCGCCGAGCGGCGGCGCCGGGCGGCGGCCGCGCTGGAACGGGTCGGGCTCGGCCACCGCCTCGACCACGAGCCGCACGAGCTGTCCGGCGGTGAGCGGCAGCGCGTCGCCATCGCCCGAGCCGTGGCCGGCGATCCCTCGCTGCTCCTCGCCGACGAACCGACCGGCGCCCTGGACTCCGTCTCCGGCGCCGGGGTGATGGAACTGCTGCACGATCTGAACACCTCGGGCACCACCGTCGTGATCATCACGCACGATCGGGAGATCGCCGCGAGCCTGCCCCGGCAGGTGCGGATGCGCGACGGCCGGATCGTCTTCGACTCCGCGCTCAACTCCGGCTCCGCGCTCAACTCCGGCTCCGCGGCCGAGACGCCGCGGCACGCCGAAGCCGGGGTGGCGTGATGACCGTGATCGATCAGGCCGATCTGCCGAAGCTGGTCCCCGCCAGGATGCGGCCACGCGACGTGATGCGGGTCGGCGCGGTCGGCCTGCGCACCCGCCCGACGCGGGCGTTCCTGTCCGCGCTCGGCATAGCCATCGGCATCGCCGCGATGATCGGCGTGGTCGGCATCTCGTCCTCGTCGGGGGCCGAGCTCGACCGTACGCTCTCGGCCCTGGGCACGAACCTGCTCACCGTCTCGTCCGGCCAGACGCTCCTGGGCGAGGCGGCCAAGATGCCGGTGGACGCCGAGGCGATGATCGAGCGGATCGGCCCGGTGGAATCGGTCTCCGCGGCCGGGCGCGTCGGCGACGCCAAGGTCTACCGGTCCGAGGAGGTCCCCGAAGCCCAGACCGGGGGAATCACCACCTATGCCGCCCGTATCGACCTCCTGTCCACGGTGGGCGCGACGGTGCGCAGCGGCACCTGGCTCAACGAGGCCACCGAGCGCTACCCGGCCGTGGTGCTCGGATCAAGGGCGGCGGAGCGCCTCGGGGTGGGCACGGCGGCGCCGGACACCCAGGTGGTCGTCGGCGGCGTACGGTTCACCGTCGTCGGAATCCTCGACCCGGTGCCGCTCGCCACCGAGCTGGACAGCGCGGCGCTGACCGGCTGGCCGGTCGCGGCGGCGACGCTGGACTTCGACGGGCACCCCACGACCCTCTACACCCGCTCCGACGAGTCGAAGCTGGCGTCCGTCCGCTCGGTCCTGGCCGGCACGGCGAACCCGCAGGCGCCCAACGAAGTCGAGGTCTCGCGCCCGTCCGACGCGCTCGCCGCCAAGCAGGCCACCAGCCAGGCGTTCACCGGGCTGCTCCTGGGGGTCGGCGCGGTCGCGCTGCTCGTCGGCGGCGTCGGGGTGGCCAACACCATGGTCATCTCGGTGCTGGAACGACGCCCGGAGATCGGCCTGCGCCGCTCACTCGGCGCGACCCGCGGGCAGATCCGCACGCAGTTCCTCGCGGAGTCGCTGCTGCTCTCCGCCCTGGGCGGGGCGGGCGGAGTCCTCCTCGGCGCCTGCGTGACCATCGGTTACGCGCTCTACCAGGGCTGGCCGGCCGTGATCCCCACCTGGGCGACGATCGGCGGCCTCGCGGCAACCCTGGCCATCGGCGCCCTGGCCGGTCTCTACCCGGCCGTCCGCGCCTCCCGCCTCTCCCCGACGGAGGCACTCGCCACACCGTAGAACGCGGGCACCGCCTGTCTCGTGCTCTCCCCGGGGGCACCTGTCGGGTGGTGGTGATTGCCGGAGGGGCCGCTGCGGGGTGATGTGCTGCGCCGTCTGCACGACCCGATCACGATGGTGCTGGTGGCGACCGCGCTCGCGGCAGTGATCAACCTGGCCACGATCAACCTGGCCACCAGCACCGTCCAGGTCCGGCAGCCCTGGTGGCCGCGGATCGCGCCCTGGTGCTGAACGGCACGGCCGAAGACGGCTGGGAACTGCTGCCGCTGGACGGTCGCGCGGAGGAGATCGTTTGGCTCTTCCGGTTTCCCGCAGCGGGCGGCCCCGGCCGGCAAGGCCGCCCCGGTGAGGTCGTTGGGCACGTTGGGGGCGAGGACTCGGTGCGTAGGAGCGTCAGTTCAGGCCGCACAGGGCGGCTTCCGCGACGCTCATCAGGTACCGCCGGTCGGGATTGATCGCCCCCATGACCCGCAGCCCGTGCATGGTGGTCATGACGAAGCGTGCCAGGCCCCGCGCATCGCGTGCGTCACTCAGCTCACCGCCGGTCTGGGCCGCCGCGATCATCTCGGTCAGCGCGTCCTCCAAAGACGAGGTGGTCGCCTCCACCCGGGCGGCGACTTCGGGATCGCGGCACAGCCCTTCCGCCGCCGCGCCGACGATCAGGCAGCTCTGCTCGCGCCCGTCACGCAGGATGGTTTCCACCAGATCGACGAAGATGCCACGGAGCAGCTCCCGCGCCGGGATGCCGCTGCGGAGCAGATCGACGCGCCCCGGCCACCGTGCAGAGTCAGGTCCGCCACCTGGAGGTTGCCGTTGATCCCTTCGGAGGTCAGGATGAGGTCTCCTTCGGTGCCGTTGATCTCCCAGCGCAGGTTGTCGCCGCGGGAGAAGGCGCCCCGGTAGAAGACGGACACGGCGGCACCACCGCGCAGGGTGCCGGTGACGCATACCTGGTCGGCCGCCGTCACCGGGATGGTGATCCCCTCGTCGGCCAAGCGCACCTCCTCGCGGCCTCTGACCAGGTTGGCCGATACGCCGGCGAAGTCGCCCAGGGTGTGGTTCACCGCCTCCAGCGCGTGCAGGACCGAAGCCGTCAGCAGTGTCGCCCCGCTGGTCTCGTCGAAGATGTAGGCCTGGTTGCCGATGGCATGCCGGTGACCGAGGCCGCACGCACTCTGAGGATCGGTCCACAGCGGCTTTTCGCGAACGCGGCATCGCCGTACTGAACCGCGCGGTGATGCTGTCGCCGCGCGGCACCGACCCCGTGATCGCCTCGCACGAACACATCCAGACCCCGAACCCACGGTGAGCTTCCCACGGTGGCACGGACATCTTCGGTGAGGCGCTTCCCTATCGCACCGGCTTCAGTACCGCCTGCAGGAGCACGACGCCCTCGCCGTACTTGTCCTCCAGCCGTTGCCGGAGCTCCTTGCCGGCCACCCAGACGCCCACGACCACCTGCTCCTTGATGATGTCGACGGAGGTCGAGGTGAAGGGCTGGCCGAGATCGTCGCCGATGAACTCCTGGATCCGCCGCAGCGTTTCATGGCTGCGCCGGGCCTGGCTGACGCAGAGCGCGCCGCCCCAGCTCTCCCGGATCCACGCCTCCCTGCCGGTCAGGTCGCCGGTGAACTTCACGTTCAGCACCAGCTTGGTCGTGTCGTTGGCATACTTCTCCGCCCACTCCCGCTTGCTGCCGTCGTAGCCGGGGATCGAGTCCAGGTAGCTCTGGTCCAGCCACACCCCGCCCACGGCCGCCTCGTTCTCCAGCCGCTGCTGAGTCGCCTGGAGCGCTTCCTGGGTGGCCTTGGCAGGATCGGCCGGGCGCCAGCCGCCCTCCGGGACGGGGCACGGGCTGTCGAACCTGTGCTCCTCCGGTGTGCCCTGAACCGCCGCCCCTGGTGATTCGGTCACGGTCAGCCGGGAGCCGTCCCAGGTGCCGACCACCCGATACCGACCCCACTTCGTACCCTGGGCGCTCTCGTGCCGAACCTTGGACCAGTCCCAGCCGACGACGTCCGGCCCACTGCACTGGGGTGGCAGCGACTCGGCCATCGCGGCGCACAACTGCGGCCCGTGGCCGGGGCTCTCCAGGACGGAGACGGCGTCGGCCGCGTACGTGACCGGCTTGGCGCCCGCCGTTCCGCTGCCGCAGGCGGTCAGCACGATGAGGGCGAGAAAGGCGAGTGAACGCATGACCTACAGACGTGCCAGCGCTCCACGAGGTTCAGCGACATGCGCTCACGCCCCCACTCGGCACACAGCTACCGAACCCGGCTGGAACGCGGCTCCAGGCAGATCACCGGGTTTCCACGTCCCACAGCAGCTTCCTGCTCGGACCGGATGGCGAGTCCGCTGCCGCCAGGGCCACCACCAGCAGAGCGGACAAAGTGGCGAGCAGGGTACGGCGCCGGAACACGGCACCGTTCTCGCTGCTGCGCCCTGCTTCCAGGAACTCCTGTGGCACGCCCGGTCAGCGTTCTCGGGGCGCAAGGCCGCTTCCTCAAGGGCGATGCCGCAGCGCGTACAGTGCCAGCGAGAGCCCGGCCACCGCCAGGGCGGCGTCGACCGGCGGCCACCCATCGACGCCCGTCGCCTGGGACACGGCCCCTACCTGCCCGAACCCTTCCTCCAGCGCGCCGCCCCCGGATATCTCGATGACAACGCCTGGGATCAGATCGGCGGGCAGGACTGGTTCACCGGCGCGGTGGACCGGCTGACCGCCAGGCACCGGCGCCTGCCCGGCCCGCTGATCGAACACCAGCCCCGTCCGGGCGAGCCGTCCTTCCCGCAGTCGCTGTATCGGCTGGCCGACTACCTCGACCAGCACGGCCGCCGCGAACGCGTCCTGCTCTGCCCACCGGCCGCCTTCTGGGACGCGGCCACCTGTCATGCCCACACCCCGGCGGCCCTGGCGGCTCTGGCTGAGGCGGCATGGAACCGATGCCGCTACCGGCACGCCACCCGCCTCGTCCAGCGGGCCGCGGACATCGCCGATGCCGGCGACGGCGACGTGCTCCGAATGCTGGCCCGGCTGCTGAGGGAGGCCGGTGATCGCGACGGCGCCGAGTGCGTCGGGACGTGGTGGGAAGCGGGTGACCGGGACGGCGCCGAGCGTCTTGTCCGGTTCGGGTTGACCGCTGACGGGGAGATCGAGGCGCCCTGGAGCCAGTAGTCCCGGGTAGTGACCGCCCTGGCGTGCCGCGGCCCGCCGCCTGGTGACGGCCGACCTGGTCATCGGCGGTAATGGTCCGCCGTTCCTCATGGTCCGCAACGGGTCGTCTCGTTGACGCTCAGCGACCGACGGTGTCTCCCGCCGAGCCGTCGTCTGTTCCGATCATGGCCATGTGGCCGCCCTCCTCGAAGGGGGTGGGAAGGTCGAGCGTGCGCAGGTCCGTACCGGCCGAGATGTCGAGAAGGTGGATCTGGCCATGGCCTCCGCGGGTGACCGCGACCAAGGGCGCGGCCGGTGAGGCGGCGACGGCTCGGCGTTGTACGCCGTCCCAGGGAGTGCCGCCCCTGCGGGGAGCGTCGTCCATCGGCGGCAACGGGACGCGGACGAGGACGGCGGGGTCCTCCGCACCGACCACGATCAGCTCGTCCCCGTCCGGATGGATTCGGGAGAAGACGACTCGGCCGGTGCAGAAGGCCAGCCGGAAGACCAGGCCGGGGCCGAGGGGCACCCGCCCGGTGGTGGCGTCGTCCAGCCGGTGCCACCACGCGTCGTTGCTCCACAGCGGCCACTCGCCGGGCTCGCCCGGTCCGCCGCGCACGGTACTCCACAGGATGCGGCGGGCCGGATCCAGCCGCAGGTAGTAGCCCCGTCCCCCGTCGCGCCCCGGAGTGTCCCAGGCCAACGGCGGCGCGGCGACCAGACCGGTGCGGCCGAGGCGGGCGCGGTGCACGCCGGTGCCGGTGGCGGCGAACACCTGTCCGGTCCCGGGGTCCGCGGCGTCTCCGTGGCCGTCGTCGGGCAGCGGCAGCCGGGTGAGCGGTTCGGCCGTGGGGCAGCCCGGGGGAGCGTCCAGCAGGTGGGAGAGCCGGTAGGCGTCCAACGCCCCGGGCATGCGATGCCGCAGCAGGACCAGCAGATCATCCGCACCGCCCGCCTGGACGGCGCGGTCGGTGAGCACGGTGACGCCCGGTTCACCCACGCGGGTTCGCACCCGCGCCGAACGGGGCCGGACGGCTTCGCCCGCGCCCGTCTCCGGCGTCAGGTCTACGACGGTGAGAAGGTCGCTCCACGGCTCCCAGGCGCGGCCGCAGCCGCTGGTCACCACCATGTACCGGCCTCCAGGATCGGCAGCCAGGTGTTCGGCGGGAACGGCGACCGGTGCGGTGGCCACCACCAGCGGATCGCCGGTTCCCGCGGCGAACGGGTCGAGGACGACCAGTTCGCCGGCGAGGTCGTCGACGAAGGCGAGCCTTGCTCCGCCCAGGTGCAGGAAACCGGCGTGCTCGGCGAGATGGCGTCCGTCGAGCCGGGCCAGCGTGCGGCCGGTGCGCGGCTCGATGACATAGATGACGCCGGCGACATGGTCAGCCGCGACAAGTCGCAGAGATGTCACGAATGCTCCCGAGGGCGTTGGATGTACACATACAAATGAAAACCATTATCATGCCGGACAGCGGGTGGAAGGGCGACCCTGGTCCGAACGGCCGCCTCGCCCCCGACTCGTAACCGTCCCTCGACGAGAGAGAACCATGACCATGCCGCGCACCCAGAGCCGCCTATTGCGACGTACCGTCGCGCTCGCCGCCGCCGGGGTCCTGCTGGCCGGCTGCGGTGGAAACGCCGGCAACGGCCCCGGCGTGGGCGTCGGCGCCGGGAACGACACCGGGAACGACACCGGGAACGACACCGGGAACGACACCGTCGCGAGTCTGCCGCCCGTCCAGCCGGTCACCGCCGCCGACAGCATCACCGACGTACAGGGGAGGAAGATCTCCCCCCAGCGCACCCCGGAACGCGTCGTCTGCCTGGTCGCCCTGTGCGACGACATGCTGGCCGAGCTCGGCATGGTGCCGGCCGCCACCAACTCCGCGCTCCTCGCCCACCCCCGGTTCCTGGGCAGGGAGAAGGCGCAGAAGGTCCCGGTCATCCCGGGCGGTTTCATCAGCCCCGAGGTGGAGGCGATCCTCTCCCACAAGCCGGACCTGGTCATCGGCCTGGAGGACACGCACGGGAAACTCGCTCCCGCGCTGGCGGGCGCCACCACGTTCTGGCCGGTGCAGCCCACGACGTGGCAGGACAGTGTCGCCTACCTGCGTGACCTCGCCGCGCTCACCCGCCACGGCGACAAGGCGGTCGCCGCCGAGCAACGGCTGCGGGACAAGCTGTCCCGCGCCGAGAAGGCCAGGAGTGGCAAGAGGGCGCTGATCGTGTTCGGCAGCGACGAGAACTTCGGTGTGGCCACGCCGGGCGGGGACGTCGCGGCCGGGCTGTTCCCGCGGATCTGTGACTATCCGTGGCAGAACCGCGGCGTCGAAGGCACCTACAGCCTGGAGGAGATCCTGGCCCAGAACGTCGACGTGCTCTTCGTGGAGACCATCGCGTTCGGCGCACCGGGCAAGAAGCTGTCGGAGGAGATGGCCGGCAATCCCCTGTGGGCACAGATCCCGGCGGTCAGGAACGGCAAAGTAGTCGAGGTC
The DNA here is from genome assembly GCF_030268685.1 of Microtetraspora sp. NBRC 13810. Taxonomy (GTDB): domain Bacteria; phylum Actinomycetota; class Actinomycetes; order Streptosporangiales; family Streptosporangiaceae; genus BSRQ01. Next base: position 91,114 of record NZ_BSRQ01000021.1, on the reverse strand, counting down.
GACCCGGAAGTGTGGGCCAAGGGCCGGGGCACCCGATCCCTGGGCATCGTCCTGGATGAAGCTACGGCCGCTCTGCGATGACGCGGACGGGCGTCCTGGCGGCTGGGCTGCTGGCCGCCGCCGCGCTGTGCGCGCTCTGCCTCGGCACTCCGGGCGTCTCGCCGTCCCGGCTGGTCGGCGTGCTGTCCGGCGTGCTGTCCGGCGTGCTGTCCGGCGGCACGGCGGATGGGCTGGAGGCGGTGGTGGTGAGGGATATCAGGCTGCCCCGGCTGCTGCTCGCGGTGATCGCCGGGGCGTGCCTGGGGGCGGCCGGGCTCGTCATGCAGGAGGCGCTGCGTAACCCGCTGGCCGTTCCGGAGATGCTCGGTGTCTCCTCGGGGGCGGCACTGGGCGTCGCCGCTCCCTTGGTGCTCACGCTCACCCTGCCCGGCTGGGCCTATCCGCTGCTGGCGCTGATGGGAGCAGGGCTCGGCGGGGTCATTTCGCTGGTTGCCGCCGGGTTCGGCCGGAGTCCGTCCGCGGTGCTGCTGACCGGGGCCGCGGTGGCGGCCGCGCTCCAGGCCGCGCTGCTGGTGCTGATGGTACTGGCCGACCAGCTCGATCTCCAGGTGATCTTCCGCTACCTGCTGGGCAGCCTGTCCGGCCGTACCTGGCAGGCCTGGCACGGCGTCTGGCCGTGGCTGCTGGTGACCGTCCCGCTCGTGGTGCTGTGCGCTCCGATGTTGTCGGTGCTGCGGCTCGGCGACGAGGACGCGAGTGCCCTCGGGCTGCGGGTCCGGCACGCCCGGCTGGCGGCGCTGGCCGTCTCCGTGCTGCTCATCGCCCCTGTGGTGGCGGTGTGCGGCCCGATCGCCTGGGTGGGGTTCCTCGCGCCGCAGCTGGCGCGGCGGCTGCGCCCGGACGCCGACGTGGTGTGGTGGCTCCCCTGGGCGGTGGTGTGGGGGGCGGTGATCACCGTGTGGGCCGACCAGGCCGCGCGTCTGGTTCTCAGGCCGGTGGAGACCCCCGTCGGAGCCTGGACGGCGTTGGTCGGGGTGCCCGCGGGGGTGGCGCTGCTGCGCGGCCTCCGTGCCAGGCCGAGGAGCGGTGCCCGATGACGCTCACGAACGGGTCCGCGGCCACGACCTTCGGCACGCCCCGCGCGGCACGCACAGGACGGCGCCGGCCCGCGCTCGTCCTCGGTGTGCTGCTGCTCGCCGTGCTCCTGGCGGCCGTGACCGATCTGGCAGCGGGGCGCGCGCTGACGGTGGGCGAGCTGTGGCAGGCGCTCACCGGGGGCGCGGTGGATCCGGTCGCCCGTCACCTGGTCTGGCGGGTTCGGCTGCCGAGGGTGCTGGTCGCGCTCGGGGCCGGGGCCAGTCTCGGCCTCGCGGGGCTGATCCTGCAGGCGGCGCTGCGCAACCCGCTGGCGGCGCCGGAGGTCACCGGGGTCACCCCGGGCGCGGTGCTCGGCGCGGTGGCCGCCACGGGAGCGGGCCTGGCCAACTGGGCGTCACCGGCCGCCGTCATGATCGCCGCGGTCGCCGGCGGCTGCGGCGGGGCGGGTCTGCTGTGGCTGCTGACCGGCCGGGCGCGGTCCGATCCGGCTTCCATGGCGGTGTACGGCGTGCTCGTCTCCGCGGCTCTGGGCGGGCTGACGGCGGTGATGCTGCTGGCCGCCCCGGGCGAACTCGGCAGCTTCGTGCAGTGGATGGTCGGAACCACGGAGGCGCGGACCTGGCAGCACTGGACGCTGCTGTGGCCGTGGGCGCTGTGCTGGGGCGTCGTCGCCTGCCTGACCGCGAGCCCCCTGATGCTGCTGCGGTGCGGCGAGCGGGTGGCCGAGGCGGCCGGCCTGGTTCCGGCGCGGGCCCGCGGGTTCGCGCTGCTCTGCGCGGTGGCCCTGACCGCGGGCGCGGTGGCCTCGGTGGGAGCGCTCGGGTTCGTCGGACTGGTCGTGCCGCACGCGGCGCTCGCGCTGCTCGGGGCCGATCTGCGGATCGCACTGCCGGGGGTGGCGCTCACCGGCGCCGTCGCGGTGTGCGGAGCGGACGCGGTCGCCCAGTTGGTCTCGCGGGCGGTCACCGCCTGGGGCGCCGAGCATCTCAGCGTCCCGGTCGGCGCGGTGACCACCTGCGTGGGCGCGCTGGTGCTGCTGTTCGTCGCCCGCCGGCATGCCGTCGAGCCGTGATCGACGTGTCCCCATACGAACGAGGAGTGCAGACCGTGTCCGAACTGATCGGCGATCCCGGCACCGCGCCGGCGAACCCGGCGACGAGTACGGGAGCCGCCGCGCTGGACGTCGACCGGGTGAGTTTCGGCTATCCGGAGCGACGGGTGCTCGACGAGGTGAGCCTGAGGGTGGGAACCGGCGAACTCGTCGCCCTGGTCGGCCTGAACGGCTGCGGCAAGAGCACCCTCCTGCGTCTTGCGGCGGGCGTGCTGCGCCCCGAGTCGGGGCGGGTGTCGGTGGACGGCGCCGACATGGCCGTGATCTCCCGCCGCGCCGGCGCTCGCAGGGTCGCCCTGTTGCACCAGTCCGCCCCCGCCGTGCCGGGCCTGACGGTGCGCCAGCTCGTCCGGCAGGGCCGGTACGCCGCGCGAGGTCCGCTGGGCATGCTCCGGGTCGGCGACGACGCGGTGACCGTCCGGGCGATGCGGGACGTCGGCGTGCGGGAGTGGGCGGATCGACCGGTGGAGACACTTTCCGGCGGTGAGCGGCAGCGGGTTCGCCTCGCTCTGGCCTTGGCCCAGGACACGCCCGTCCTGCTGCTGGACGAGCCGACGACCTACCTTGATCTGCGGCACCAGCTGGAGGTGTTGCAACTGGTCGTCCGGCTGCGCGAGGAGCGGCGGCTGACCGTGCTGATGGTGCTGCATGACCTGAACCTCGCCGCGCGCTTCGCCGAGCGTCTGGTGGCTCTGCGGGACGGGCACGTGGCGGCGGACGGGCCTCCGGACCGGGTGGTGACGTCTGAGCTGCTGCGGAAGGTGTTCGGCATCGAGGGCAGGGTGGGCCGGGACCCCGAGCGCCGGTGGCCGGTCTGCTATCCCGACCGATCTATCCCTCTTGATACCGAAAACCGTTTTCATTATCATTAATCCCGATACCCGGTTGGGTGTCGTTTCCTACCAGTCAGGAGGAACCCATGGAGCAGCAGGTCTTCACCCCGATCGTCGAGCAGGCCCAGCTCCCGCACCTGTCCGCCACCCACTCCAACGCCCTCGTCGAGAACCCCTTCGACGACGAGCAGGAGTAACCGGCTGGGCGGGCCCGTCCGGAGGCGCCTCCGGACGGCCCGTCCCTGTCCCGCCGGCATCCGCTGTCCTGTCCTGTCCTGTCCGCGTCCGGCGCAACGGCTCATGAGGAGGAAACGTGTCGCGGCCCCAACTCGCCCCCGGCGTCGACATCGTCACGGTGCACGGGCATGCGCCCGCGGTGCGCGCTCCCGACGGGGAGTTCCTGCGCCTCAACGCCTCACCCGGGGCCACCACAGAGCTGCTGGAACTGCTCGGCCACGCCGCCGCGGCGGACGGCGGCGGATCGGACCGGGCTCAGCCGGGTGAACCCCGGGAGGTCGAACGACTGCTGGGCGCCTTCACCGAGGCGGGATACCTTGACGCGCCGCCCTCCTGGCCGCCGGACCGCGCCGATGTGCTCGTGCTCGGTGACGAACGGCTGACCTCGCCGCTCACCGAGTTCCTGTCCTCCGCGGGAGCCCGGCCTCGCCCCGCGACGCCACGAGACATCGCGGTACTCGCCGACGGGCGGGCCTCCGACGTCGCCGCGGTGGTCTGGTGCCTCGACCGTCCTGCTCCTCCGGAACTGTGGAAGGACGCCGACCGGCTGCCCGCGCACGGCATCGCCTGGGCTCGCTGCCATCGTGAGGGCTGGCATGCCTGGGTCGAACCGATCGCCGCCGCCCCGGGCGACGTACTCGCCGCTCACGTGGCCGCGCGTCGCCTCGCCGCCACCCCGGCCCACCGCGAACTGGCCGCCTACTGGGCCGGGCCCGCCGCCACCGGCCCTCATCCGGTCACCGGAGCCGCGGCGGCGGCGACCATCGCCGCCCTGGTCACCACCGACCTCGCCGCATGGGCTCAGGGCCGGGCGAGCCGGGGGAACCGCCTGCCCGCTCGCCGGCGCCTGCGCAGAGTCGACCTGAGGGACCTGAAGGTCACCGAGCACTGCGTGCTGCCCGTCCCGCCCGTCGTCTCCACCGCGGTACGCGGTACATGAACCCCTGTCGCAGTATGTTCCTCGTCGCTGGTGACGGCGCGATCCTGGCCGCCGACTACTGCCTGCCGGAGGGGCCGGGTCCGTTTCCCTGCGTCTTGATCCGCACTCCGTACGACCGTCGCTCGCACGCCGCGGAGCTGCGCGCCTGGGCGCGGCGGGGCTTCGCAGCGGTGGCCCAGGACGTGCGTGGCCGGCACGGCTCCGGCGGACGGTGGCACCCCTACCTCAACGAAGCCGAGGACGGCGCGACCACCGTGCGGGTACTGCGCCGGCAGCCATGGAGCGACGGCACGATCGTCGCCTGTGGGGCCTCCTATGCCGCGCACTGCGCACTGGCCACGGCGTTGCAGGACGACCCCGCGGTCCGGCCCGACGCCGTCATCGCCGCCGTACCGGCGCTGGGCCTGGCGGAGACGGCACGCGAGCCAAGCGGAGCGGAGCGGTTGCTGGCGCGGGCGGGCTGGTGGGCAGCCCACGGTGACCGTGCGGACAGCGACCCGTCCGCGTTGCGCCGGGCCCTGGCCGCCGACCCCGGCCTGCTCGACCACCTGCCTCTGCTGGATCTGCCCCGGCGGCTCGGACGCCCGATGCCCTCCTGGGAACGGCTCTGGGCCGCGGAGCGCTCTGGCGATCCCGCCGGAACGCCCGGCACCGGCCCGGGTGCTGTCGGGCGGGCCGGATCGGGAGCGATTCCTCTGCTCGCCATAGGCGGGAGTCACGACCCTTTCGTCCCGGACACCGTGTCGCTGTGGCGGGCCTGGGGCCGCCACGGCTTGGGCGCGGCCCGGCTGTTGCTCGGTCCCTGGGGCCACGCCCTCACCGCTTCTCCGGGCCCGGGAGCCGGCGAAGGTCACCGATTGGCGCTGGGATCGCTGTATGCGAGGTTCGCGCAGGCCGCGCTGAACGGAACGCTGACCGGGCGTCGCGGCGCGGTCGCCCTGGAGGGAACCGGCCAATGGGTGGCCGCCCAGGAGATGGAGCGTCTCCCCAAGCCGGTGCGCATGGACGGCGAGGGCACGGGTTTGCGGGTGCTGCGGGGGACGGAGTTCGTCGCAGATCCCGAACGTCCGGTGCGTTCGGATCGCCTGGATGTGCCCGCGGACGGACGGCCTGACCGGTTCGTGGCCCTCAGCGAGCCACTGCCCGATCCGCTGGACCTCGCCGGGGATGCCGAGGCCCGGATCCTGGCCACGGCGGACACCCCCAGCGCCGACTGGGCCGTTCGCCTGGTCGTCCTCACTTCGCGTGACACCGCCGAGCCCCTGGCCACCGGAGTCGCGCGCACGCGGGCGCCGGCCGGAGCCCACGTGGTGATCAGCGTCCCGCTCGGGCCGATGTTCCGCCGGCTGCCCGCGGGCGTCCGGCTGCGGCTCGAGATCGCGGGGCACCACTTCCCCGCCCACGCCCGCAATCCGCACACCGGGCACGATCCGCTCCGCGCCACCTTCCTACGGGCCTCTCGGCGCACTGTCGTTCCGGACGCCAGCCACCTGTCGCTGCCCGCCCTCGACCGGACCGTCGCGCTCCGCCCCGTCGACCCAGCCGAGGAGATCACCAGGTGACAGCCACCGATCCCGCGTACCACCCCACCGCCACGTCCGCGTCCCCCCTCCCGGTGGACGCGCTGGTCGACCCGGTCTGCGGGCTGATCCGGGCGGTGGCCCCGGTCGAGCACCCACCAGGAACCCCGGCCCGCTACGTGGCGGTGACGGCCGACGTCAGCGACGCCCGCCGGTTCGGCGCCTGGCCCGCTGACCGAGTCGCCCTGGGCACCACCTTCGGCGACCACGAAGGGGCCCGCATCGCCGCGATCGCCGAGGCGGTGGAGCGTTACTGCGGCAACCGCCTGCCGCCCGCCGGCGAACCGGACGCCCCGCTGCGCGCCACCGCGGCCGACCTCGCCGGGCAGAACCATCTCACCCCGGCCGAGTTACCCGCCTACGCCGGCTGGCAGTACGACCGGCCCGGCTTTCCGTACCGGCGGTTCACCGAGGCCACCGAGGCGCTGTGGGCGCGCGGCACCGAGCAGTTGCCCGACGGCGGCGAACGCGACTGCCTGGCACCCGTGGCGCTGACCCATCTCAACTGGCGCCAGGGTGAACTGAAGTCCCTGCCGCGCACCCATCACCTGAACTACGCGGGCATCGCGACCGGTGCGGGTCTCGCCGACGCCGTCGAACGCGCGCTGCTGGAGACCGTCGAACGCGACGCCCTCGAAGTGTGGTGGCACCTGGACGGCCCCACGCGAGGTGTCGAGCTGGACAGCATCCCGGGACTGCCGGCCGACCTCGCGGGGTCGCCGCTGCGGACCTGGGTGGTGGAGATGCCGAACGAGTTCGCCCCTGCCATGGCCGCCCTGGTGCACGACGCCGGTCGCGGCCTCTACGCGGCAGGGTTCGCCTGCCGATACGACCCCGCCGAAGCCGCACGGAAGGCCGTTCTGGAGGCCGTGCACACCTGGGTGTTCACTCAGGGGCTCACCGACCCCGGCGGATGGGTGTTCCAGGCCGTCGACGCCGGGATGCTCGCGAAGGGCCTCTACCTGGGCCACCGGGCGGATCGCCGTTACCTCGACGACGCCGGAGCGGACTTCGCACATGTCCGCGACCTGGGGGCGCACGTCCAGGTCTGGCTGGATGACCGGCTGGCCCCGTTGGCGCGGCGTTTCACCCATCCCGCGCAGACCGTGCCGGTGGACCAGGTCACCCCCGGTTCGCCGCAGCGGCTCCGTGAACGCCTCGCCTCCGGCGGCCACCGCGTCGTCACCTTCGACCTGACCACGCCCGACGTGGCCGAGACGCCGCTGCGGGTGGCCCGTGTTCTGGTCACCGGCCTGGTGCCCAACGCCCCCGCCGCGTTCGCCTACTACGGCTGTCCACGTTTCGCGCGGGCGGCGCTCGCCCGCGGGTGGCGTACCACCGTCCCCACCGGTCCCGGCGACTTCACCCTCGCCCCGCCGCCACACATGTGAGGGGTCGCCCGAGCATGACCGCCACATCCACCGGCCGCCTGTTCGCCGAGGCGCTCGCCGAGGTCCGTTCCACCCGGCCGGTCGAGCCGGACACCCACCCGGGCCCGGCCGGACGACACTGGACCGGCGAGCCGACCGATCCCGCGGCCGGGGGAGGCGCCCTCGACCTGGGACGCCTGCTGGCGTCCTCCCTCAGGGCCGAGCCGGTCGACGGCGACCGGGGCGTCTCTACGCGGCTGCGACCCGTGGCCTCTGCCGGCGGGCTGTATCCGGTCAACGCCCACCTGCTCGTCGGCCCGGGGTGTTCGATGCCGCCAGGACGCTATGCGTACGACCCGCTGGAGCACCGGGCTCGCCGGCGCGGCCCCGCACCGTCCGACGCCCCTCAAGGGATGGTCGCCGTGCTCACCGTGACCGCCCAGCGAACCGCCTCCCGTTACGGACACCGCGCCTGGCCACTGCTGCTCCTGGACACCGGACACGCCGTGGCCGCCCTGGCCGTGGCCGCGCTCGCCGGCGGCCACCAAGCCCGGCTGACGCTGAACGCCGGCGCGGCGGCGCTGGCCGCTGCCGCCGGACTGCCCGTGCCCGACCGGTGGAACGCCACCTGGGCGGATACCGCACCGGAACATCCCCTGGCCGCCGTGCACGTCACGGCCGACGAACCCGGCCACTCCACCCTGTGCCCGCTCACCACCTGGGCCGCCGAGCCGCTGTCGACGCCGCCGGCGACCGGCCCCGCGCCAAGTCCGGCAGGGGAGCACGCCGGAGCGGTGCTGGCCGCCCTGTCCCGCAGCACCGCTCCCGCACTCTGGTGGCCCGCCGGACTCCCGTTCGGCGGCGGGAAGTCGTCCCTGGCGCAGGCCATCGCCGACCGCCGCAGCGCACCACCACCCCTGAACGGACAGCCCGATCCCGGCGCCCTCGCCGCCGTGCTGTCCGCGGCGAACGATGCCGGTCCCGGCGGTCCGTCCTGGTGCGCCGCCATCGGTTCGCCCCCGGGCCTGGTGACCGCCGATCCCTCGGAGCCGAAGGCGCTCCGCCTCATCGCCGGTGGAGAGGCACGGCCGACGCTGGCCGTGTGGGCGGCTCGGCAAGGCTGGCTCTCCCAAGCCGGAGCCGTCCTGCTGGCCGAGGGCGTCGCGGACCCGGCTTCCGCCGAGCGGATACGCGTCGAGCATCTGGCCGCGGGGTACGCCGCCGCCCGCGCGGAGCTCGCCGCGACCGCTCTCGGACTGCGCACCCGGCCGATCGGCTCCTGGCAGGCCGCCGACCTGGGAGCCGCACTCGGCGGCCCGGCCGGGCAGCGATGGGTCATCCACGGTCTCGCGCTGGCTGCCCCTCTCCGATTCTCCCCGCCGTCTCACCTCCGGAGCGACCGCCGATGATGTTGCACTCTGAGCTCCTGCGTGCTGCCCGTACCGCGCCGGCCCCGCTGGCGCGCGCCACCGCGTTGCTCACCGCGGTCACCGTCGCCCATGTCGCCCAGGCCACACTGCTCGCCGTCGCCCTCGCCGACGTCGCCCGTGACCGCACCGACCGGCTGGCCGTCCTGCTCGCCGCGGTGGCCGCCGTGCTGCTCCTGCGCGTGTTCCTCATCAGGTGGCAGCGACTGGCCGCCGCCGACGCCGGTGCGCGGATCCGGTCGCTCCTGCGCGACGAACTGCTCGTCCAGCTCGGTCGTCTCGGCGCCGCCCACAGCACCGCCGCCCGCGCGGGAGCACTGCGCGCGACCGTCGTCGACGGCGTCGAGGGCGTCAACACCTACCTGTCGCGCTACCTGCCGCAGTTCGCCGTGGTGTGCCTGGTCACACCCGTTCTGCTGGCGTGGATCGCCACCGTCCACGCGTGGGCGGCCGTCGTCCTCACCGTGGCCGTCGCCCTGACGCTCCTCGTCCCCCGGCTGTGGGATCGGGCCCTGGCCGAACGCGGCAAGGAACACTGGGACAGCTACGAAGACCTGGCCGCCGACTATCTGGAAGCGCTCCAGCAGATGCCCACCCTGCGCGCCACCGGAGCCGTCCACCGTAAGCGTGAGACTCTGGAAGACCGGTCACGCCGGCTGCATCGGGCCATCGTCGCCAAGCTCCGGGTCTCGCTGGTCGACACCGCCCTGACCGACCTCGCCATCCAGGCGGGCACGCTCGGCGCGGTCCTGCTGGCCTGCGTGTCCGCCGCCACCGGCCGCGCCACCGGGGCCGAGGCATACCTTCTGCTGATGCTCGCCGCCGAGTGCTTCCGGCCGCTGCGCGACCTGTCCAGGGAATGGCACGCCGGATACGTGGGTCTCTCGGCCGCCGACGGCATCGCCGCACTGCGCACTGCCCGGCCCGCCGTGCCCGACAGCGGCACGCTCGAGCCCTCGTGGCCGTCGGCGCCCGCCCTGTCGTTCACCGACGTCCGCTTCGGGTACCCGGGCGCCGACCGTCCTGCTCTCCACGGCGTCGGCTTCGCCTGCCCGGCGGGCCGCACGACCGCCCTGGTGGGGCCATCCGGGGCCGGCAAGTCCACGCTGCTGGCACTCGTGCAACGTCATCACGACCCCGATGCCGGGGCGGTGTCGCTCGACGGCGTCGACATCCGGGAACTGTCCCTGGCCGCGCTGCGCCGTACCATTGCCGTGGTCTCCCAGGAGACCTATCTCTTCGCCGCCTCCATCGCCGACAACCTGCGGCTGGCCGATCCCGGCGCCACCGACCAGCAGCTCGTCGCCGCCTGCCGCGACGCGGGGATCCACGACGAGATCACGGCGCTCACCGACGGATACGCGACCGTGCTGGGAGAACGCGGCGCGACCCTTTCCGGCGGCCAGCGGCAACGCCTGGCCCTCGCCCGCGCCCTGCTCTGCGACGCCCCGGTCCTGGTGCTGGACGAGGCCACCAGCGCGGTGGACGAACACCGCGAACACCAGATCACCCGGACGCTGCGCCGCGTCGCGCGAGGCAGGACCTGTCTGATCATCGCCCACCGGCTGGCCGCCGTCCGGGACGCCGACCAGATCGTGGTCCTGGACCGCGGCCACCTCGACGCCGTCGGCGACCACCGGACGCTGGTCGACGCGGGCGGCACCTACGCCGCACTGGCCACCGCGGACCTCCGCCACTGATCCGCCGAGGAGTTTCCATGAACCGCCAACCGCCCACCCGGCGCGTCCTGCGCGGCTTGCTCCCCGCGCTGCGGCCGCACCGCCGGATGGTCGCCCGTACGATCCTCTCCTGCCTGATCGACCAAGCCGCCCTCGTCGTCCTGGTCACCTGGCTGGCCCACATCGTCGGACGGGCCGTCACCGAACACGCCGCGCCCGACCCCGCCACCGTCTGCGTGCTCGGCGGGCTGGTGCTGCTCAGGGCCGTCGCGACATGGTGGCAGATGGACCTGTCGCACGACCTGGCCTACCGCGTGCTCGCCGAACTGCGGGTCCGAATCTACGACGGTCTCGCCCGCAGCGCCCCGGCACGCATCGCCGGTCGCCGTAGCGGCGACCTGGCGGCGACCGCGATGAACGACATCGAGACACTGGAGTTCTTCTACGCCCACACCACCGCTCAGCTCTTCGCCTCCGGACTGGTCTTCATGTCCGGGACGGCCGTGCTCGGGGTAATCGACCCCTGGCCGGCGCTGGCCGTGCTGCCCGTGGCCGCCGCCCTCATGGCGCATCCGCTGCTCGGCGACCGTGGCCGCACCCTCCGCGGGGACCAGGTCCGCACCGCCACGGCCGGTCTCTCGGCCGACGCCGTCGACACCGTGGACGGCATCCGCGAACTCCTCGCCCACAACGCCCTCGACCGCCGCCGCCGGCAGCTCGCCGCCGCCGGCCGCCGACTCGCTCTGGCGCAGCGCGCCGAGGCCCGTCACGACGGCGCCTTCCTCGCTGTTCAGGACATCCTCGTGGCGCTGGCCCTGATCGCCGTGGTCGCCGCCATCGCAACCGCGGGCGACGGTTCGCCCGGCGCGTGGGCCCCCGCCGCGCTGGCCCTGGCCGTCTCGGTCCTGGCCCCGGTGGCCGCCGGTGCCGACGCCCTGCGCCAGGCCGGCAGCCTGCGCGCCGCCGCCGCGCGGGTGATGGCCGCGATCGACGCCCCGCCGGCCGCACCGCCTCCGGCTCGGCCGATCCCGCTTCCCGGCGGCCGGGTCGGCGTCCGGCTGCGCAACCTCCGTTTCTCCTACGGTGACGTCCCCGTGCTGCGCGGCCTGGATCTCACCATCCCCCCGGGGCGCACCCTCGCCCTTGTCGGAGCCTCCGGAGCGGGAAAAACCACCGTCGCCCACCTTCTTGCCCGCTTCTGGGACCCCACGGACGGCACAGTCGAACTCGTCACCGCCGGGGGAGCCGTCGACCTGCGCGACCTCACCGACAACGAACTGCGCTCCGCTGTCGCGCTGGTCGGCCAAGACGCCTCCCTGTTCCACGGCACGCTCCGGGACAACCTGCGGCTGGCCGTGCCCGACGCCGATGACGACCTGCTGAACCGCGTCATCAGGCAGTGCGGTGTCGACCGGATCGCCGCCACCCTGCCCCACGGTCTGGACAGCATCGTCGGAGAACGCGGCGCCACCCTCTCCGGCGGTCAACGAGCCCGCGTCGCGCTCGCCCGCGCCCTGCTCACCGACCCCGGAGTCCTGATCCTCGACGAGGCGACCGCCCACCTGGACACCGTCGGCGACGCCGAACTCGCCCGCCTGCTGGCCGGACGTGACACCACCACGATCGTCATCGCACACCGCCCGGCCACCATCCGCCGCGCCCACCACATCGCCGTCCTGGAGAACGGCCAGGTGGTCGAAGAAGGCACCTGGGACACCCTCACGTCCACCGACAGCGCCCTGAGACGACTCCTGTCCACCACCGCCACACACGGCCGCATCTCGGACAGGTAACCGCCGGCAGACCGGCTTCCAGTGAACGAGGCGCTCGTCCCCGTACACCCACTCTTTCTCATCGTGGCGCGACGGTTTTCAGCCGCGCCGGCGGCGTGGGTGGCCCGGGTGCCCCGCATCGACGAGGTCGGGGTCCTCGTACACGATCGTGCCTACCACCTGGTCGGCGATCAGCGCGTCGTAGTCCGCGCCGGGGTGTTCTCCCGCACCGTGTTCGATCAGGGTGGACATGAGCTCGACGCCCAGGCGCCCGGCGAGACGGTCGTGGCAGGTTCGGGCCTCGCGCAGCGCCTTGGCGCGGGTGCCCTGCCGCAGTGACCGGATGGGCAGGGGAGGCGCGAGTCGCTGCAGTGCCTCGATCAGCCGTGCGACGTCGGGTCCGGCCAGGCGGTAGTAGCGGTGCCGCCCGTAGGGCTATACGGGCGAGCAGACCGGCCTCGGTCAGCTTGCCCAGACGGCTGCCGGCCGTGGCGGGACTGACACCGGACGCGGTCGATAGCTGTCCCATATATCCACGATAGGCCGGTTTCGATTCGATCGGCGGCGAAGTGCCGCGCGGTTAGGGTCTGAGGTGTAGCGCCTTCGGCCAGGGTAGAGGCCCAGGTCGAGGCCGGGAGCGGCGGATCTGTGACCAGGTCCGCGCCCAGTTCAGATTCGCGCGGTCTGGAGGGCGGCGCCGAGGTTCGGGCGACCCCTCCACAGTCCTGCCGGGCGTGGCGACGTACCGATCAAGGGGGCCTTTGTGATGAGTGACCACACGCCGACACCGAAACTGGTCACCGAGCAAGCCGAGAGCATTCCCGGTTACACCTACGGCACCGCCGAGGCCGCCACCTCGCCGCTGACCATGGAGGACCTGGAGCGGCTCAAGGCCGTGGTGGGGCTGACCCGGAAGGATGAGGACGCCTTGGTCGAGGCGGCCGGTGTGCTGGTCGACCAGGCCGACGACATGGTGACCGCCTACCGGCAACGGCTCGAGGAACTGCCGTTCATGCGCCCCTACTTCGGGCATCCCGACGGGCAGCCGAACCCGGAGTACGGGGCGGCGTCCAAGCCGCGGTTCGACCGGTTCATCATCGACGCCTGCACCCGTCCGCTGGATGCGGACTGGCTGAATTACCAGCACGAGATCGGGTTGCGGCACACCCGCGCGAAGAAGAACAAGACCGACGACGCCGACTCGCTCGACCACATCCCGATGCGCTATCTGCTCGCCTTCACCGCTGTCGTGATCGCCACGGCGCGTGAGTACCTGGCGGCCGGGGGCGCTCCGGCCGAGCAGGTCGATCGCATGCATGCCGCCTTCACCAAGTCGGTCATGCTGCACGTCACGGTCTGGACCCGGCCGTACGTGGACGCTGCCGACTGGTGAGCGCCGGGCCCGACACACCACCCGCACCCATCCGAACCGGACAGGGGGATGACAACGACGAACCACGACCGGACCACGCCCGCCGGCGCCGACGGCGTGTGGATCGGCGGCGAGCCCCGGGTAACTCGTCTTCGACGTGAACGAGACACTGATCGACTTCGAGTGAACCCGCTGTTCGAGAAGATCTTCGGCGACGCCCGGATGATGCGCGAGTGGCTGGGCCACCTCATCATGTACTCGATGACGACCACCCTGTCCTGCCTCCGGGAGAGCTACTTCACCCTGGGCCAGGGACTGCTGAAGATGGTCGGCGACGTCCACGGCGTCCGGGTCGCCCACGACGGCATCGAGGAGATCCGGCAGGCGATGCTGACCATGCCCGCCCACCCCGACATCGAGCCCGGCCTGACCCGGCTCAAGGCCGCCGGCTTCCGCCTGGTCACGCTGACCAACTCGCCGGCCAACCCCGGCGGGCAGAGCCCGCTGGAGCACGCCGGTCTCGCGCCGTTCTTCGAGCGGCAGTTCACCGTCGAGACCGTCCGCGCCTACAAGCCCGCACCGCAGGTCTACCATCTGGTGGACCAGAGCCTGGGCGTGCCGCCGTCGGCCTGCTTCATGGTCGCCTGCCACGTCTGGGACACCGTGGGGGCCCAGAGCGCGGGTTACACCGCGGGGCTGATCACCCGGCCGGGCAACGCGCCGTTGCCCGTCCCCTCGCTACCTCAGCCCAACCTCGTGGCGCCGGACCTGCCCAAGGCGACGGGTTGTCACCGACGAGATCGAGATCACCCAGAGCTATGCGATGCGGCCACCGGCCAAGGGTGGGGCGATCCCTGGCCGTCCGTTCACGACCGCCGGCGCGCGATCAGTTGATCGGCCAGGGCAGGTCGCCGTCCCAGTCCTCCGGCCGCCCCCCATACGACCCGCGGCCCGCGCACCCGTTCACGCAGCAGAGCGACGCGCCCCTGTCCTCTGCCCGCCCCGGGGCCGAGCGCCTGCTGGAAGGGCTTCACGCCCACGACCCGGTGACGATGGCCCGGCTGCGCGAGCGGCTCGTCGATCAGGCGCAGCGCGAGGGGATCCTCGACGTGGCCTACCGCACGCTGGACACGCCGGTCGGGCGACTCCTGCTGGCCGCCACCGAGCAGGGCCTGATCAGAGTCGCCTACGCCGTGCAGGACCACGACGCCGCCTTGCGGCAACTCGCCGACCTCGTCAGCCCGCGCGTCATGGAGGCTCCCGGCAGGCTGGACGAGGTGGCCAGGCAGATCGAGGAGTATTTCGCAGGCCGGCGGACCCGTTTCGACCTGCCGCTGGACTGGCGACTGTCAAAGGGGTTCCGGCGCCAGGTGCTCACCCACCTGCCCGACATCGGCTACGGGCGCACCGAAAGCTATGCCCAGGTCGCCGCCGCCGGCAGCCCCCGCGCGGTCCGCGCGGTGGGCACCGCGTGCGCCACCAACCCACTGCCCGTCGTCGTGCCCTGCCACCGAGTCCTACGCTCCGACGGCAGCCTCGGAGGGTACGCCGGCGGCACCGACGCCAAACACGCCCTTCTCACCTTGGAGGCGACAACATGAACGCCGTCACCGCCACATCGCGCACACCGGGGCGCGACACGACCACAAGGGACACGTTCGCCGAACCACGGTCAACATGCGACGGCACCGGTTCGGCGAGGGCGAGTACCGCTACTTCGATCACCCCTTCCCCGAGGCCGTCCAGCGGCTGCGCGAAGAACTGTATCCGCGGCTGCTGCCCACCGCCCGCGACTGGTACGCCAAGCTCGGCCGCGACGCGGCATGGCCCGACACCCTGGCCGAATGGCTGAAGATCTGCCACAGCGCCGGCCAGGACAGACCCTCCCCGATCCTGCTGCGCTATGAGGCAGGTGGATGGAACGCGCTCCACCGGGACATCTTCGGCGACAAGGTCTTCCCGCTGCAGGTCGTCGTCAACTTGAACGCCCCGGCCGAGGATTACACCGGCGGCGAGTTCCTGCTGGTCGAGCAGCGCCCTCGGGCGCAGTCTCGCCGAACGACGGTCCTCATACCTCAGGGCCACGGCCTGATCTTCACTACCCGGGACAGGCCCGTGCCGTCCGCACGCGGCTGGTTGGCGGCACCCGTACGCCATGGCGTGTCCACGGTACGCACAGGCCGACGGCACACCCTCGGCCTCGTCTTCCACGACGCCGCCTGACCCGGATCCACGACACCCCAGGAAAGCGGATGCCGTGGAGGTCTCAGCCGGCGCGGCTCGCCAGTCCGGAGGCGGCTTGCCGGGCGCCACCGCGTGGGCCGGTGGTCGACGACCCTCGCGGACTGCGGGGGAGATTAGCAAATAGCTGATGGACGAAACATGGGCCGCCACAGGGGATCGCTTCGTTATTTTCTAGTCTGCTACCATCATAACTCGTGAGGTCGTTCGACGAGCTGGCTAGCGCGTGTCGGAGGCATCGGCGCTGCGCCTGGTGAGAGCTCGGAGGTGGGGGCACCGTCTGCGCCGCACGCAAAACCGCAAGGAGACGCCATGAGCACCACAATGAAGGCTGTTCGCATCCCCGAGATCAACGGTGCGCTGAGCGTGGTGGACCTGCCCGTGCCGCAGCCCGGCAGGGACCAGGTCCGCGTTGCGATCGAGGCCTGCGGAGTCTGCCGCACCGACCACAACATCGTCCGTGGCGACTTCGGCGACGGGCCGTTCCCGTTGACGCCCGGGCACGAGATCGCCGGGCGCATCGCAGCGCTCGGCGAAGGCGTGGAGGGCTGGGCGGTCGGCGACCGGGTAGCCGTGGGCTGGTTCGGCGGCAACTGCGGTCACTGCCAGGCGTGCCGCGATGGCGACGCGATCAACTGCACCGAGGTACAGGTGCCCGGCGTTGCCTACCCGGGTGGATATGCCGAGACTGTCGTGGTGCCCGTCAGTGCGCTGGCGCGCATCCCCGACGGTCTGACGGCTACGGAGGCGGCCCCCATGGGCTGCGCCGGCGTGACCGTGTTCAACGCTCTGCGCCGCACCTCCGCGCGGCCCGGTGACCTGGTGGCGATCCTGGGCCTGGGCGGCCTCGGGCACCTGGGCGTGCAGTTCGCCAAGAAGATGGGCTTCGACACCGTGGCCATCGCCCGCGGCAGCGAGAAGGAGTCCCTGGCCAAGCAACTGGGCGCGGACCATTACATCGACAGCACCGTCAGCGACGTCGCCGAGGCGCTGCAGGCGCTGGGCGGCGCCAAGGTGGTACTGGCCACGGTCAGCCAGCCGAGTGCGATGACGGCGGCCTTCGACGGACTCGGCACCCGTGGCGAGCTGGTGGTCGTGGGCGCGTCGCCGGACAAGATCGAGGTGAGCCCCTACCAGCTCATCTCGGGGCAGAAGAAGCTGCAGGGCCACGCGTCGGGCACCTCTCGTGAGGTCGAGGAGACCATGCGCTTCGCGGCCCTGTCCGGGGTCCGGGCGATGACCGAGCAGGTCCCCCTGGAGCAGGCCCCCGCGGCCTTCGACAAGATGCTCGCCGGCGACGCCCGCTTCCGCATGGTGCTGACCACGAACAACTGAAGCCGGTCCGACGTGTCGCGGAGGACGCCGGCCCCCGGGACGGCGAGTGAGGAGACGCTCAGCTCTCGGCGGCCATGACGAACCTTCCGATGCCGGTGATCCTCGAGGTCGTCAAGGCCCCGGACATGGCCGGCAGAACGCCTCCTCGCGGATCGTCAACATCGGCTCGATGGGCCAGGAGCCGATCGACTTCGACGACCCGCAGCAGGAGTACGGTTACACGGAACTCGCTGCGTACTGCCGGTCCAAGCTCGCCCTCATCACCACACGTACGATCTCGCCGGGGAACTCGCGGGCACCGGTGTCACGGCGAACACGACTTAGTTTAGCTAGTAACGGCATATTGTCAGAGTGGAAAATAGTTACGTGCGTCGGCGCTTTGCTCCAGACGGTAGGCTCCCGGTGGAGCCTGGTGGAGGGCGGAGAGGTGACAGTGCAGGAGAGCACGGGCAAGCCGGCGACGGACCTGGTGCTGGGATTCGTGAACACCAGGCCCACCGGCAACGGCGCACCCGAACGCATGGGCGACGCGGAGAGCCTACGGCAGTGGGTCCAAGCGGCAGGCCTGGGCGGCGGCGATGAGAACCTGCAGGTCACCGATGCCGACGCGGCTGTGGCCCGGGAACTGCGCGCCGCCCTGGTGGTCCTGCTTCTCTCCCACGTGGGAGTCGAGGAACACGAAGGCGCGGTGGCCGCCGCCGAAGGCCACCTGCGGCGCACCGCCGAGCTCTACCCGCTCGTCGCGGTCGTCACCGCGAACGGATGCGAACTGGCACCGTCCCAGCGAGGGGTGCCCGGCGTGTTCGGCTCGCTCTTCGCCGCGATGTCGCAGGCGACGGCGTCGGGGCTGTGGCCGCGGATGAAGATGTGCCGTAACCTGCCCTGCCACGTCAGCTTCCTGGACAAGACCCGCAACTCGGCTGGCCTGTACTGCAGTCCGGCCTGCCTCAGCCAGGTCTCCATGCGCTCCTACCGCCAGCGGCTGAAGGCGAACGGAGACCAGGCGGAGACAGACTGAGGCCTCTCGCGCCGCCAAGCGTAACGAACATCCGTGTGCGCTACGCTTGGCGGCGTGGAGAGGGCTCGATCAGCCGAGGACAAGGCACGTCGCGCGGAAGATCTGCTGCAGGCCGCCGAGGCTGTCGCTCTGGAGCTCGGTGGTGTCCGGTACATAACGCTGGCGGCCGTCACCGAGCGGGCGGGCCTCCACCGCACCGGGATAAGGCGCTACTACACCAGCAAGGAACAACTGCTCCTCGAACTGGCCGAGCGCGGGTGGGGTCAGTGGCGCGACGCCGTGAAGGCTGAGATCGCCGGCCGCACCGGTCTCACGCCCACCCAGGCAGCAGCCGTGGTCAGCAAGGCCCTGACTTCGCTGCCGGTGTTCTGCGACCTGCTGACGCATGCGGCCCTGCACCTGGAAGGTGACGTCAGCATCGACAGAGCCCGGCAGTACAAGATCAACGCAACCGCCGCGCGTGACGACATGGCCGCCGCGCTGGAACAGGCGAGCACCCTGACGATCGAACAGGTTGTCAGCCTGCTGGCGGTCGCGGGGTTCCTGGCGGCCGGCTTCTGGCAGATCTCCAACCCCACACCGACGCTGGCGAGGCTGTACGAAGAGGACCCGCGCTGGGGGCATGCCACCACTGACATCGGACCCCGGCTCGACGCCCTGCTGGCGACGTTCGCCATCGGATTGGCTGCGACGGAAACTCCCGCAGACGCCCGCTGACCCGGCCGGCAGGGCTGCGTAATCGGGGTCCCGTGGGCCGGTGCGGCGCACCCGCGCGCAGGGAGGGGCTCTGCGGCCCAGTGGCGCGAGCCCATCACCCGGACTCCTCGGCGGTTGCGGACGCGATCCCCGGCCCAGGACTGCTCCATCGACTCGGCATCGGCTGACGGCACGCGTTCGCCGACCGGGAGCATGACACGTCGGCTTCCTCGCGACCGAAGTCCCGCGCTCGGCTCACCGTGCCGACCTCCTCGCACACCTCCCGCAGCATCGGCCAGGCCTTGCCGTTCTCGGAGATGAAGTCATTGGTGGCATCAATGACAACGAGGGCGGTTCGCTCCAGCGGGTACATGATCTTCCTCTTCCGTGGCGGCAAGGACGAGACCGCCAGCGAGGTGGTCACGCTCCGGACCACTCAGCTTCTTCCGGGCGTGGCGCGGATCCCTGGCCCGGCATCTCGCCGCGCACGGCATCGACGGCGCCCCGGCCGATCGCCTCGCGACGCTCGCGGTCAGCGCCATCGAGGGTGCTCTTGTCATCAGTCGCACCGATCGGACGGTCGACGCCCTTCATGCCGTCCGCGACGAGTTGCGGCTGCTTATCGCCTGAAGGGTGTCGGCGAGGTTGTGCATGTGCCTTCGTCGGCGATCCGTGGTCGTCTCACGCGATCAGTGTCACGCGGGCCAGGCGGGGCATGTGGTGCCGGGAGCGGGCAGCTTGCCGTCGATCAGGTAGCGATCCACGTGGCCGATCACGCAGGGGTCACCGGCGTTCAGGTACCGGCCGTGGCCGATGCCGTCGTACCTGATCGTGACGGAGCCGGGGACCTGGTCGGTGATGGCGCGGACAGCGGGGTACTCGTAGACCGGCCCGACGCCGAGCAGCGGCGGAAGCGCGCGGGCCGGCAGCGGCGCCGGCGGGTTGGGGGCCTTGGCCGCCCACGGCGAACACGCGAGCCAGGCGTTCTCCCGCAGGCCGGAGAAGTTCGGCGACACCTCGACCGAGCGCCGTACCGCCGCACGGTAGGCGCGGTAGCCGTCGTAGCGGAAACCGTCGGCGCAGTTCACCGCGAGCATGGCGGTCACCCGCCGCGGCAGGCCGCGGCCCTGCGGGTCGAAGCCGGACGCGTCGCCCTTCGAGGCGCTCGCGACGGCCTTGGCGAACGTCGGCCAGTCCGCCGTGTTGATCATGCCGTAGGCCAGGAACTTGAGGTCGTCGCCGTCGTAGCGGGCGGCCGCGGCACCGGGCAGGGGACGACGCTCGGCCCGTCGCACGACGTCCTGCCAGGTCCTTTCCACGTCGTTCCCGTGCAGCGCGCAGTCGGAGGAGCCGGCGCACCAGCGGACGAAGCGCTTGAACCCCGCCTCCAGGCTCTTGTACTGCAGCCGCTCCGACTTCGCGAGCGGGGACACGTGGTCGGGCACGCTGTCCACCGCCATCGCGCGCAGCCGCTGCGGGAACAGCCGCGCGTAGGAGGCCCCGAGCACGCCGCCGTAGGAGTTGCCCAGATAGGAGATCTTCTCCTCACCCAGGGCGGCGCGGATGGCGTCCATGTCGCGTGCCTGGGTGGCGGAGTCCATGTGGGCGAACAACTCGGGCACGGCGTCCCGGCACGGAGCGATCCCGGCGGTGTTCGCCTTGAGCGCCTGGTCGTACTCGCGCCTGTTGTCCGGCGTGGCGAACGCGGGGCCGGCCGCGCAGGACGCCAGCGGGATGTGCTCGCCGCTCACCCCGCCGCGCGGGTTCCATGTGACGACGTTCATCCGGGTACGCAGACCGGCGAAGTTGGGCAGTGCCCGGGACAGCTCCCGGACGCCGGCGCCGCCGGGACCTCCGGGGCTGAACAGGACGGTGCCCGCGGCCTCGCCGGTGGCCGGCCCCCTGGCCACGGTGAGGGTGATCGTCTTCCCGCCGGGCTTCGACCAGTCGACGGGTACGGCCAGTTTGGCGCACCGCAACTCGGCCGAGACATCCCCGCCGCACGCGGACCATGTGAGGGACGACGCCGGTGCCCCGCTGGACGAAGCGGAAGCGGCTGGAGCCGACGCTCCCAGCGTCACCACCAAGGGCAGGGCAAGCAAGGCTGATCTCGGCCAGGTCATCGAATCCTCCGAAACAAGACGGTGCGGCGAGCGCCGCGGATGACCACACAGGCTAGGAAGGCGAACCTTCCGTCACATCTGCCACAGGGCATACATCCGACATGTGCGTCGATTCTCGTCTCAGGCGGACGGCGCTGGTTCCATTCGGCGGTTCGTTCCATGGGGGACTCTCCGCTCTCTCAGTGGTCGCCGGATCCGGGCTGGACGTTCCGCAGCAGGGTCGCCGCCAGCAACGCGACGGCGACGGCGGCTCCCACGACGGCTGTCGTGTGCAGTCCTTGGACGCCCCGACGATCAGGTCGGTGCCCAGGGCTGCCATCGGCCCCAGTCCCAGACCCGTTACCGCGGATGCCGCGACCAGGATTCCCAACCCGGCGGTCGCGCCGGTCAGCAGGAGCATCCCGAGACCGGCGGCCGCCAGGAGCAGACCCGACGCGATGACGAAGGCGGGGCGCAGCCTGGCCGCCAGAGCCGAAGCGGTCATGGCGCCGACCATCAGTCCGGCCGCGTTGGGCAGCGACCAGAGACCGGCCAGCAGCGGGGAGAGCCCGTTCACGAGTTAAAGGTCGGCCTGGCCGTCCTCACCCTGCTCGCGGACCTGGCGGAAGAGCGACCCCTGCTGTGCCTGATCGACGACGCCCACTGGCTGCACCCGGCGTCCAGGGGCGGGCTGGCCAAGCTGGACCTGGTGGGATAGCCGCACGCGGCGCCGTCGACGGATCCGGAGGCGGACCGGGCCTGGGTCGTTCCCGGTCCGGCTGGTGTTCTCATCGAGCCGCGGTATGGTCCCGGCTCAAGGACCCGGCGGGGGCGCGGGGCGGTGCGCCGGGCGGGTGCCCGTCGCCGGAGGGTGCCGCCTCGCGGCGGCGGGCGGCCGAGATGGCCAGAGCCGCCGGCAGTGCGGTCACGACGACCGTTGCGGCGAGCGCGGTCCACGTAGCCGTGTCGGGGTGGACCAGTGACTGGCCGCGCAGCGCCTGCCACGTCGTGATGGTGAACAGCGCGGTGTAGCCCAGGATGACGACCCCGGTCAGCTGGGCGCGCACGCGTTCGCCGCGCAGCCAGCCGATCCGGGTCGCGAGGGCGGTGAGGACCAGCACCGCGAGAACGAACACCTGGACGGAGTGCAGGCCGATGAAATGCGGAACGCGCAGGTCGCCACCCACGGTGCTCCAGTTCGTGATCGGCATGCCGTCGCCGTCCGGTGCCCCGACCCCGTGCTGCCCCAGCAGCGTGACCGGGTTCCCGTAGGCGTCCTCGACCGTCCGTGGTCCGGTCGCGGCCCACCCGCGGATGAAGGACGCCAGCGCCATGCCGATGACGGACAGCCCGATCCCGGCGCGCAGGGCCCAGGTGAGTGCCGTGTCGCCGACCCGCTGGAACAGCAGCATGACCGCGATGAGCAGGCTCGCCCCGAACAACCCGACCACGCCTGAGGAGAAGACCACCTGCCCGATCTGGTTGAACGCATCGGTGTTGACATTGAAATGGCTGTACGTGCCGCGGGCGGCCTGCACCGCGATGAAACCGACGTCGATCAGCCCGGTGACGGCGAAGGCCGTTCCGAGGGTCCACATCGTGCGCCTTGCCCGGCGGAGCTTCGGTAACAGCCAGGCGAGCGTTGCGCCGTAGATGACGAACGACACCCCGAACTTCAACGGCTTCGCCCAGATCGATGCCCGCATGAGCTCACGACCGTCTACGAGGAGACCGAAGCTCGCGAAGACGACGAGCGCGGACATCGCCGCCACCATGATCATCAACGGCCGGTGGCACGACCGCACTTCGGTTAACGAGCCGGACAACCGGTTCATCCGACCCCCCTTCCGGTGTCGCCCACGCCGGTGGAGGCCGCGGTGTCCGCCGTGCCGCCGGGCCGGAGCCGGCGCGCCAGGAAGCTTCGCGCAGGTGCGTACGCTGTATCTATCGTCATGTGGGCATCGTATTCAACCTGCGCTAAACCCCGACATATACCGGCAATAGAGCCTCACAAAGTGAACTAGTTCACCAACAATGGACTAGTACACTTGCCGCCCTGCGGAGTACGTGCACGTCGCCGGTGACACCGCTGCTCGGACCTTTGCCATACTGCTCGCATGACTGACGAAGCGCTGAGAATCACGTTGGACGATTTCCTGGCGCGTTTGGCCGACAATCCCGAAGATCCGGAGTTGCATCGAGAAATCGCTTACACGCATGACAGGCTCGGGCTGGAGCACGAGGCGGTGCCGTACTACGAGAAGGCGCTGGCGCTGGGCGCGTCCGACCGGCTGGGCGTGTGGACGGGCTATGGCAGCACTCTGCGCGTCATCGGGCGCTACGAGGAGGCGCTGGCGGTCTTCGAGAAGGGGCTGCGGGAGTTTCCCGGTGATCCGGGGTTGCGCGTCTTCCGCGCCATGGCGTTGTACAACACTGGGCGGTCCCGCGAGGCGGTCGCCGACCTGCTGCGGAGCCTGGCCGAGAACAAGCAGGTGGGGGGCTACGAGAAGGCTGTCACCTACTACGCGGAGAACCTCGACGAAACGGTCTAGGGCGCCTTCGGGGATCGTCAGCGGGAAGCTGCCAGGACCCAATGGAACGGCCCCGTCAAGCAGGCGGGCATCAATATCGTGAAGCGCCTGGACGCCCGATGCCAGCCCCTTATCTGGAGCCCGCGTCGCTCTCGCTGGGGGGCCGTGAACCAAGCCGCAGGTTCCGGGGGGCCGGCTGAAGTGACCAGGACGACCAGTGCGGCCGGCGCGTCGCGTCGGCCGCATTGGTCAAGGCGCCGTCGTAGCAGGTCAGAAGCCCGGTAGTTCCAGGCTGCCCGCCCAGGCCCGGTAGGTGTGGCTCGCGAGCGGCGTCACCTTGCCGGTGCGGATGTCCACACTGTAGGTCTGCTCGCCGAGGACCGGGGTGACGTCCTGCGAAGAGGCCATGGCCGGCCCGCTGACGACCACCTCGGTGGGGCTCAGCCAGCCGCCCGCCCGGGTGGCGGCGAAGCCGGGCGGCACGTCGCGCAGCCGTACCGGGCGCAGGGTCTCGCCGGTGGCCGTGTCGAGAGTGACGATCGTGTCATTGGGCTTGGACTTCTCCGCCGGGTCGCTCGTCGGTGTGAGGACGCCCGTCATGCCGGTGAGATAGGCCAGCTTGCGTCCGTCGGGAGAAGGCAGGCTGAGGTCGAAGGCCGGGGTGTGCTTCAGTGGCGGGAACGCGCGTACGGTGCCGTCTTCCGCCAGAACGCCCAACTTGTCGTCCTTGTCCGTGCTGACGATCACCGGGGCGCCGCCGTCGCCCACCGCCCGTACGTGCCATCCCTCGGGGATCTCGGTGACCTTCCCCGTCTCCACCTCGACGACCATGTCCTGCCCGGACCGGCCCCAGACGCCGAGGCGGCTGCCGTCGGGGGACGGCATCAGCAGCATCGGCGCGGCGACCAGCTCGGCCCGGGACACGGTCCCCGGTATGAGCCACACCCGCCCGCTCTCCAGGTCCCGTACGGCGATCTTCTGGTCCTGCTCGCTGTAGTAGACGACCCGCTCCCCGTTCGCCGAGATGACCATGGGCGCGTTCGTGTTCATGTAGTTCTCGGCGCTCTGCTCGGTGTAGACGCTGAGCGCCTCCGGCATCCGGTACGTGTGGCCGGTGCGCGTCACCACGTTCCACTGCGCGCACTCCTTGGCGAACCGGCGGGTGTTCACCCCGGGCTTCCACTCCTCCCCGCACCAGTCGTAGTAGGCGTAGGCGAGCGGCCCGACGCCGGCGGCCGGAAGGGTGTCGGTCACCTTGCTCATGATGACGTCGCCCGGCCGCTGACCACCGGTGACGGCGAAGGTGAGCGCGGCGACGACGGCGACCGCGGTGGCGGCGGAGGTGAGGTGCGTGCCCGCGCGCCTGCGGCGGGCCTTGCGGATCACCCCCTCGGTGAGGTCGACCGTGGGTGCGGCGGTGGCGATCGAGGTCAGCTGGTCGCGCAGCGTGGTCATCGGCGGATCTCCTCGGCGGCGGGCGCGTCGGTGTCATGGAGTAGGTGGGCGAGGTCCGGAGCGAGTGCCCGCAGGCGGCCGAGCGCGTGATGGGTCTGGCTCTTGACCGTCCCGGTGGAGCAGCCGAGCAGGTCGGCGGTCTCCGCCACGCTGCGGTCCTCATAGAACCGGAGGACGACGACGGCCCGCTGCCGCGGGGTCAGGCGGGCGAGCGCGCGTTGCAGGGCGAGCCGGTGCAAGGTGGCGTCGCCCGGGTCATGCCCCTCGTCGGGCGGATCCTCCCGGGGAAACTCGGCCGATCTTCGCCGCCGCCACCACGAGATGTGCTCGTTGATCAGCGCTTTACGGGTGTACGCCTCCGGGTTGCCGCTCCTGGCGATCCTGGGCCAGTGCCGAGCAACCTTGACCAGCACGCTCTGCAACAGGTCCTCGGCGAGATGGGCGTCCCCGGTGAGCAGGTAGGCGCTGTACATCAGCGACTGCTGACGCGCGCCCATGAACTCACGGAAGCCCTCATAACGGTCCATGCATTCTCCTTTCGCCATGGAGAACGCCACCTTGCCCACTCCGGTTGGAACCGCATCCTCACGTTAAGCCTTCGACGGGGCCGCCGGGCTCCGCCGCCGCTTCGGCGCGGCGGCGGAGCCGTGACGGGGAACGCGGTCCAGAAGGCCCGCCGGTCCCGTCGTCAGTGGTGGCTGGTCTCGAAGCGGGCCAGGTACGCGTCGATGAAGTGGTCACGGACGCCGTCGGCGCCCGGAGCGAGCAGGTCGGCGGTACGGCCCTTGAACCGGTCGGCCACGCTCGCCAGCAGCGTCATCGTCTCGCGCAGCCTGCCGTCGGCGTCGAAGTAGCGCTCTTCGGCGACGTGCTGGTAGAGCGGCGCGGGTGGCAGCCGGGCGACGACGTCGTTGTTGTTGACGAAGCGGAGCATCCGCCCGCGGAACACCTTGTCGTAGGCGGCGGCCAGATCGGGATCACAGGTACGGGGCTGGCCGAAGGTGTACACGCCGTCGGCCAGCAGGGCCGGGTCCTCGAAGTAGGTGCGCGCCGCTGCGATCATGGCCAGCGCGCCGCCCAGGCTGTGCCCGGTGAACCACAGCGTCTGATCGTCGGTGCGCCATTTGGCGATGGTGTCGCGCAGCTCGGCGTGGACCACGTCCAGGGCCTGGTAGAACCCCGCGTGGATGGTGCCGCCTGCCGAGTAGGGAGTCATCAGGACGTTGGCGTCCGACAGCCAGTCGCGCAGTTCCAGGGGCTGGGTGCCGCGGAACGCCGCGATGATCATGCGGTCGCTGGCGGCGACGTACGCCTGGGTGTCCTCCAGCGGGAAGGGCGGGCGGTGCGGCACGCGGAAGAACGCGTACCGGTCGAAGCCCCAGCCGTTCACGGTGGTCTCTATGTCGTTCGCGTTCTTGTAGGCCAGGGCGGCGGCGTGCGCGAGGCACCGCGCGTGCGGCAGGCTGTATCGGGTGGTCGCGTGGTCGAACGTGATCGCGGCCATGGTCTTGGTCCTCCCTACTCCCGTCGCCCGCGTCATGCGCCATCGTGTGGCTCTCACCAGGGGGTCCTTGATGAACGGGCGTTGTCATGGCAGCCCTCATCACAACACGATGACTACATAGCGTGATAGTGAGGTAACGCTAAGCTATCCGATTGGTGGGGTGCGGCCGACCGGGCTCCCCGGATGGCCTGTCGTATCGGGGGCACGAGGGTTGTACGACGCGGCCTGTGCGGCTCGCGGCCAGGGCGGCGGAGCTGACGGCATTGGGGACGTCGCTGTCCGAGCGGATCCGGTGCAGGGAAGGCTTGCCGGTCATGGGCAGGGGTGCGCTGAGCGCGTGGTCGGCCGCCTGGACGGACGGCGCCATCCGCGGGGGTGGTCCCCGTGGATGGCGCCGATGTCGCGGACCTCCTACCTTCGTTCGACTTTCCAAGCCCTGGTGATGGTCTGGTCGATCGAGTTACCGGCGGAGTCGGTGACCTGCACCCGCAGGGTCACGAACTCGCCGTCGCGTGGGTACCGGATGGTCGATTGCGGCGGCTGGGCCAGGTAGTGGTACCCGTTGCCGATCCGGAGCGGCGACAGGTTGAGCGAGATATAGCCGTACCCCCATTGCGCGTACGACGACGCGGTCAGGGACCCGGGGCCCACCGGCCCGGGCGCGATCGGCGCGGAGAAGTAGTCCTCGGTGACGCGGGTACCGGCCGCGTACTCGCGCAGGCTCTCCTCGTGGAGCGCGTTCGTCTGGTTGACGAACTGCCAGCGCATGCCCGGCGATACGTACTCGGTGCGGGTGAACGGAGCCCATCATGAAGGTGCCCCTGGTGGCCTTGGTCGTGCCGGGCAGCACGAAGACCTCGGCCGGGCCGGCGTTGCCGTGGAAGCTCTGCCCGATCACGCCGAGCTCGTGGCCGGGCGTTCCGAGGCGCCGGTTCCAGCCCACGCTCATCCGGTCGACCGCCTCCGTCGGCCGCCGGGTGGGGTATTCCACCCGCCGGGCCTTCCGCATGTCGAAGACCAGCTCCCGAGGTCCGTCCATGACCAGCTCCGGCTCACCGGCGATGGTCTCCGACAGCTTGGAGTACGGCTCCCCGGTGGTCCAGTCCGAAATGTTGGTTATCAGGGCGCCGGCGGCCGAGCAGCAGCATCGGGTCGTAGCCGAGCCCGATGAAGTACGCCGAGCCGTGGTCGTACAGGCCGAGCCAGTCCTGGCCGGTCTCCAGGTCCATCAGGCTCAGCAACGAGCAGCACGTGGTGTGCGCCGGGGCGCTGAAAACCCGGTGACGCTCGGCCATCCGATCGTCCAGCGGATCGGGTGCGGCCGGCAGCACCTCCGCCAGCTCCGGCAACAACGGCCGCAACGCTCCGGCCGCTCCGCTGACACGCAGCCCCCGCAGCTCATCCCCGATGCCGCGCACCGCCTCGATCACCGGGCCCAGCGGAAACGACTCACGGAACCGGTGGCACCGGCCCAGCAGCACCCGGCGGCCGGCGACCCTCGGGCCGGCCAAGCAGCTCCGACACCAGCCTGGTCTTGCCGACCCCCGCCTCGCCCTCGACCGACATCACCGCCGGCGGAGCGGTCACCGCCGCCACCAGCGCCGCCCGCTCCTCGACACGTCCGACCAGCGTCGGCGACACGACTCGCTGCCCAGCAGGGCTCCGCGCCGCCTGCACGGACGGGCGATCCAACGAGTCATCCGGGGGTTTCGGCCTCACACCCCTACAAAACCTGCTTTGTAATCATTTCGGGTGAATTTCAGCATAAAATGAGCTACCGATTGCGCTGGCGCCTCGGTGTGAATCGCGAGAGCCGCCGCCCCGTGTAGCTGGTCGTGGGCTTGACCTTGACGCTAACGTCAAGCTCCTAGCGTCGCGGCATGACTACGCACGGGACCCGGCCGGGTTCGAGGAGCGCGGGGGCGGCGAACGGTGCGCGTTCGTCCCTGCCGCCGTGGCTGCCGGCGCTCTTCCTCCTGGCATTCTCCTTCGGCACTGACGACCTGATCATCGCAGGCATCCTCCCGGACGTCTCCCGGGATCTTGATGTCTCGGTCGCGATGGGCGGCCAGCTCGTGACCGTGTTCGCGCTGACGTTCGCGCTGGGGGCGCCGGTCGCGGCCTTCCTGACCGCCCGGCTGCCCCGGCGGCGGGTGCTCATCGGGGCGGCTGCCGTGTTCGTCCTCGCCAACCTCGGGGCCGCCCTCGCCCCGGCGTACGGCCCACTGCTGGTGGCCCGGATCATCTCGGGGCTGGCCGCCGCGACCGCCGCCCCCGCGGCCTTCGCCATCGCGGCCACGGCCGCCCCCGAAGGCCGTCAGGGACGGTACCTCGCGATCGTGGGGGCCGGGCTGACCACCTCGCTGGTGGCAGGGGTGCCGGCCGGTACCTGGATCGGCGGGCAACTGGGCTGGCGGGCCACGATGATCTACGTCGCCGCCGTCGCCCTCGTGGCAGGAATCGGCCTGCTGCTGACCCTGCCGCCGCTGCCGGGCGGGGAGAGGGCCCGGCTCGGGGACCGCCTGGCGCCGCTACGCCGTCCGGCCACCGCCGCGGCGCTCCTGGCGATGATCCCCAGCGGCGCCGGCGGGATGATGTCCTACGTCTACATCACAGAGATCGTCGGCCGGATCGGCGGCATCCGGGGCTCCGCCGTCGCCCCGCTCATCGTCGCCGTCGGGCTGGCCGGGATCGTCGGCGCGTTCGTCGGCGGTCAACTGGTGGACGCGCTGGGCGCCCTCCGCGCGCTGATGGTCCTCATGTGCGGTGTGCTCGCCGCACCCCTTCTCATGGTCGTGCTGGGCGTCTCCGGAGGTCCCTACCCCGTCCCCGTCGTCGCGCTGGTTCTGGTGCTGTACGGCCTGGCGACCTGGGGAATCGCACCGGCGACACAGGCATGGCTGCTCGAACGAGGGAACGGCCCCGGCGCCGCGAACGAGCTGATCGCGCTGAACAACAGCGCCATGTTCCTCGGCTTCTCGCTCGCCGGCGGGATAGGCGGTCTGGTGCTGGAGACGAACGGCCCGCTGGCCGTACCGGCGGCAGCGGCGGGATGCGTGCTGGTTTCACTGGCGTTGTTCTGGGCGGGTTTCACATCCGAGCGGCGGAGGAGAGTGAGCAGGTGATGCGGATCGGCGAGGTGGCACGCCGCGCAGGGGTGTCCACGCGTGCTCTGCGCTACTACGAGGAGCAGGGCCTGATCTGTGCGGAGCGTGACCACAACGGCTACCGGATCTACGACAGCGACGCCGTCCTCCTCGTGCGCGACATCGCGCGCCTCCTGCACGCCGGACTCAGCTCGGAGGACGTGCTGCGGTTCGTCCCCTGCCTGGGTAAGGGGCACGCGGAGCCGCCGAAGGACTGCGTGGGCCTGATCCGGACCTTCTCCGAACGCCTCGGCGCGCTCGACGAACGCATCGCCGCTCTGACCGACGTGCGCGAACGCCTCGCAGCCGAGACCGACCGGCTGGCCAAGATGCTGGAGGGGCAGGTGGTCAGGAGATGATCTGCCAGGGGCGCATGATCTCGTTGTCCTCGTGTTCCAGCATGTGGCAGTGCTGGATGTAGGTGGCCGGGTTGCCGCTGTGGGTGCCCGGGATGCCGTCGATGGGCGGGGGCAGGTCGAACCGCAGGACGATCCGGGTGACCATTCCGGGATAGGCGATGATGGTGTCCTTCCAGCCTTCCTCCTCGGCGGCCGGTGGCAGCACCGGCCCCTTGAGGTAGCGGCCCAGGCCGGGCCTGGATTCCGGCGGGCGGCCTCTGGAGATCCAGTTCTGGTAGGCGGCGAGATAGGCGGGCGCGCCGAACCGCTGCCGGTTCAGCAGGTGGAACTGCACGAGGTGCACGTGCATGGGGTGACCGTCGCCCGAGGTGTTGATGTACTCCCAGATCTCGGTGGTGCCCTCCTTGGGGAAGTCCTCGACGGGGTCGTCGAAGAAACGCTGGTTGATCGCCAGGTGGGTGGACTTGCCGTGGGCGTCGCGGTTGGCGGTGATGACGAACTGCCGGTGGGCGAGCCCGGGCGTCGGTCGCAGCGGTGTGACGGGCCGCAGGGCCAGCCGGTCCGGCGGTGCGCTGCGGTCCGGGCCGGAGCGTGCTGTGCCGACCCTGAACTGCATGATCTCCGGCATGGGGACGTTCTTGCCGCCTTGCGGGAACGGGGTGGCGGCGTCGTTCATCATCGTGATCCGCGTGCCGGCCGGGGTGCCGGTGAGGTCGAGGATCACGTCCAGGCGGTTGGCCGGGGGGAGCAGGACGCTGGTCAGCCGCAGCGGTTCGGCGCGGAAGCCGCCGTCGGTGCCGATCAGCCAGAACGGCCGCCGCCTACCGCCGTCCTGGAACCACAGGTGGAAGAAGCGCTGGTTGGAGCCGTTGAGCAGGCGTAGCCGGTAGCGTCGCGGTTCCACGTCCAGGTACGGGTATGCCTTGCCGTTGACCACCGGGACGGCGGCGAAGAAGTTCGGGTTCCACTTGGGGTGGTAGGGCGTGGGGCCCTTGTCGGGATAGGACAGCGCGCCGCCGGGGGTGAGATTGCGATCCTGCAGGATCAGCGGCACCTCGAAGGCGCCGGCCGGCAGGGGCAGACCTTCCTCGAAGGCGTCGCGGATCAGGTAGAGGCCGGCCAGCCCGGCGTAGATGTTCAGCCGGGTGATGGCCATCGCGTGGTCGTGGTACCAGAGCATGGTGGCCTGCTGCCGGCTGGTGTAGGCGTAGACGACCTCGTCGGAGCGGGCGTTGCCGACGGTGGCGTAGGCGGGGCCGTGCAGGCCGTCGGGGGTGAACCACGCCTCGGGGTAGCCGTCGGACTGGGGCGCGTCGAAGCCGCCGTGCAGGTGGGGGACGACCCAGACGGCGGGCTCGGCGGGGAAGTTCTGCGGCATCCGGCCGCCGGGCGGATCGGGCGGGACGCCCGGCAGGTTGCGCCACAACGTGACGTCGACCGCCGACTGCAGCAGATGCGTGGTGGGCAGGTGGTTGCGATAGCGGACCACCACCGGGCGGTCCCGCCGGGCGACCAGGGTCGGCCCCAGGTAGCCGAGGCCGACCGGCCCGCCGTCACCCTCGGCCCAGAAACCCCATGCCTGCCCGGGCGGCAGGTCCCGGTGGAAACGCCAGGGGCGCTGCCGCATCGTCAGCTCGTAGTAGTCCGCTCCCGGGTAGGCGGCCGAGCGCCCAGGCGAGGGTATGGGCAGCATCGGCACCGGGTCGACCCATTTGGCCAGCCGTACCTCCCCGCCGGTGGGGACGGCGCGTCCCAGACCGGCGGCGGCCGCACCCGCGCCCGCCGCCAGAAGCGCGAACTCTCTCCTGGTCAGGTCCCTCATGACATAGCTCTCAGCCGATCTGCCCCTCCCGGGACAGACCTACCCAGCGAACCACCCATATGGACATACAGCACGTAATCGGTCGTCATGTTCTTCGGTGCCGGCGCGGTCACGCCGGCGCCCCCGGAACGGCGGACGCCCGACGGGGCCCGATTCCGGAAAGGACCCATCCGTGTCAGGTGGGCGGCGCGCGACGCTGCCCGCCGGGTGACCCGCGAGCACAGGACGGCGCGCGTCAGGCCTCCGGGCTCGGGTAGGGGGCCCACATGGGTTCCATCCTGGTAGGGACCTCTTCCTGGACCGACGGGACGCTGCTGCAGTCGGGCTGGTATCCGCACGGCGTCACCTCGCCGGAGGAAAGGCTCCGGTACTACGCCAGCCAATTTCCGCTGGTAGAGGTGGACTCCTCCTATTACGCGCCGCCGGGGGAGAGCACCGTCGCCCTGTGGCGTGATCGGACTCCCGCCGGTTTCACCTTCAACGTCAAGGCGTTCTCGCTGCTGACCCAGCATCCCACCCGGCCCGCCGCGCTGTACAAAGACCTGCGGGAACGCCTGGGGGAGTCGAAGAAGAACCTCTACCTCCGCGATGTCCCCGCGGACGTGGCCGAGCAGGTGTGGGATCGGTTCCTCGCCGCGCTGGCTCCGCTTCGCGAGGCGGGCAAGCTGGGTGCGCTGCTGTTCCAGTTCCCGCAGTGGTTTCCGATCGCGAGGCGCAACAAGCAGTACATCTTGGAATGCAGGGAGCGCTGCGCTCCCGTGCCGATCTGCGTGGAGTTCCGTAACCACACGTGGATGAGCAAGGAGAATCAGGCGGAGACGCTGGATTTCCTCAGATCGCACGAGGTGCCGTACGTCAGCGTGGACATGCCCCAGGGATACCCCACGTCGATCCCGCCCGTGCTCGCGGCAACCGCCGACCTGGCCGTGGTCCGCTTCCACGGCCATTCGGCGAAGTGGACCAGCAAGGACGTACACGAGCGGTTCGGCTACCTCTACGGCGAGGAGGAGCTCAGGCGGTGGGTGCCCGATCTCCGCCGCCTGGCAGAGGACGCCGACACGACCCACGTGCTGATGAACAACTGCTATCGCGATCACGCCCAGCTGAACGCCGCGCAACTCGCCCGCCTGCTGCCGATGCATCGAATCTTGCCGCGTGGCGGCACGAGTCATGACCCGGCCGGGGGAAGAGCCACTGGGCAGGCAAGCAGCGGAGAACGGTGGTGACGACCACATGACAGCGCCCTCCCCGGCCTCGGACGTCCGGGGCCTTCGTGACGCGCGGGTGACCGTCGTGGTGGTCACCCGTAACCGCCGGGAGGACCTGGCCCGGTCCCTGCCCCGCCATCGGGGCCCGGTCATCCTGATCGACAACGGTTCCACCGACGGCACCCCGGACTTCGTCCGCGAGTGCTTTCCGGACACGCGGGTCGTGGCCCTGCGGGTCAACCTGGGGGCGCCCGCGCGCAACATCGGCGTGCGGATAGCGGACACGCCGTACGTCGCCTTCGCCGACGACGACTCCTGGTGGGCGCCGGGGGCGTTGGAGCGGGCCGCCGACGTGCTGGACGCCCATCCCCGCCTGGGCCTGCTGGCCGCGCGCGTGCTGGTCGGGGCCGACGAGCGGCTCGAACCGATGTGCGCCGCCATGGCCGCCTCCCCGCTGGAGGCCGAAGCCGGGCTGCCCGGTCCGAGCGTTCTCGGCTTCCTCGCGTGCGGCGCCGTGGTGCGGCGGGAGGCGTACCTCACCGCGGGCGGCTTCGACGACGTGGTCTTCTTCCACGGTGAGGAGGAGCGCCTCGCGCTGGATCTGGCGGCGGTGGGGTGGGGGATGGCCTACGTCGGTGACGTGGTCGCCCATCACCATCCGTCTCCGGCCAGGGATCACGACGCCAGGCGGGCGCTGGCCGTGCGGAACAGGGTGCTCACCGCGGTGCTGCGCCGCCCGTGGCCGGCGGTGGCGGGAGCCGTACTCGCGGCCGTGCGGTCCGGTCCCGAGGGGTGGCGCGGTCTGTACGGCACGCTGCCCCGGCTGCCGCGCGCTCTGGCCCGCCGGCGTTCGCTGCCCCCGGCCGTGGAGCGGGCCCACAGGTCACTGGAGGTCACCGGAGACGGGCTGTCCACCGCGGAGTGACCCGCGCAGGCGCTGCCGGAGCGGGGGGTAGCGACGGCCTCGATCAGGCCGGCTGGGGGACGGCGAAGAGGCGCAGGAAGGTGTCCAGCAGTTCGCGGCGCCCGGACAGTTCGACCAAACCGCACTTGGCCGCCTGTATGAGCTCCCGGTAGGAGGCCGGCGGAGATGGGAGCGGAGGCTCCCGCCGGGAGGCGCCGGGCTCTAGCATTTCGCACGTGACCGCCTACGACGACCCTGACGCGTTCGAGTACCTGGACTCCTCGGCCCTGCCGCAGCGCCAGCAGCGGATCCTGGCCACGATCCGGGACTGGGTGGTCAGATACGGGTACCCGCCGAGCACCCGCGAGATCGGCCACGCGGTCGGGCTGCGGTCGTCCTCGTCCGTGTCGAAGCATCTGAAGAGCCTGGAGGACAAGGGGTTCCTCCGCCGCGGCCCGGCGATGACCCGGCCGATCGACGTACGTCTCTTCCTGCGATCTTCGGCGCCGGGGCCGGCCGGCGACCTGGTGACCGTGCCCGTGGTCGGAGACATCGCCGCGGGCACTCCCATCCCCGCCGAACAGCACCTGGACGACACGCTGACCCTGCCCCGCGACCTCACCGGGCGTGGCCACGTGTTCGGCCTCCGCGTGCGGGGGGACTCGATGATCGACGCCGCGATCTGCGACGGTGACATCGTCGTGGTACGGCAGCAGCCCGAGGCGCACTCGGGCCAGATCGTCGCCGCGATGATCGACGGTGAGGCCACCGTCAAGGTGTACCGCCGACGCGACGGCCGCGTCCATCTCGAACCGCGCAATCCCGCCTACGACGTCATCGACGGCGACGACGCGGTGGTGCTGGGCATCGTGGTCTCGGTCCTCCGCAGTGTCTGAGCGCTCCCGGTCCACACGGCCGACGGAACGTGGTGTGGTGACGTCCTCCTCCGTACGGGGCTCTGGCCGGATTCACCCGCGCAGGGCCAGGTACCGCGCGAGGTGGTCGACCACCTCCCGCGCGTCGGCCTCGATACCGTGAATGAACGTGGACTTGCGCCGCCGCAGCACCGGCAGCCCCAGCGCGTAGAGTCCCGGGCTGTCGAGCACGCCGCCCTCGTGACGCAGCAGGCCCTTCGCGTCGACCACGGGCACGTCGAGCCACCCGTAGTCAGGCCGGAAACCCGTGGCCCACACGATCGTACGGATCTCGCCGCTTCGCAGGTCGAGCTGCAACCGCGTCGACTCGGGCACCCGGGTCGGCGCGAAGCGCTCGGGTGAGCCGACCTCGGCGTCACGGCCGTGCGTCCGAGCCCATGCGTCGAACGTGTCCAGCAGGCGCTCCATCTTGAGGTCCGCGAGCGAGAACACGTTGCGCAGGCCGCCGGAGAACAGCGCGCGGCCGTCACGTACGGCCGCCCAGCGACCCACCAGTTCGACACCCGTCGAGGCGAGCGCGTTGAGGTCGAGCGTCATCCGCTCCGGAGTCCCGACGAGCTGGGGCGAGGGGAGCCGCCGGGCCCGCGCGAGGTCGTCGATCTCGTCGAACCGCTGGTCCCACACGCCGGAGGCGTTCATCCACCACAGCACATCGCGTCCGCGGTACGTGCGCGGCACCCGCACGTGCTCCCCCACCGAGAGGGTCACCGGCCGGCCCGACCGCCGCAGCTCCGCCGCCAGCTGCACGCCGGTCGCCGACGCGCCCACGACGAGCACGCCGCCGTCGGGGAGCTGGGCGGGGCCGCGGTAGTCGAACGGCGTGAGCTGCTCGACGGATGCCGGCACCGCGTCGTTGAACCGCGGCACCGTCGGCCGGTTGCAGGCGCCACTCGCGATGACCACCGCCCGGCAGCGGATCTCGCCGTCGCTCGTCGTCACCTGGTATCCGCCGTCGACCCGTCGCAGGGATGTGACGTCCGTGCCGGTCCGGACGGGAGCACGCGAGACCTTGGCGAAGCGCTCGATGAACTCGACCACTTCCCCCACCGTCATGTAGCCGTCGGGATCCGGGCCTTCGTAGCGAAGACCCGGAAGACGGCTCTGCCAGTTGGGAGTGAGCAGCCGGAAGGAGTCCCAGCGTTCGCGCCGCCACGAGTTCGCCACCTCGCCGCGCTCAAGCACGACGTGATCGATCGACCGTTCGCCGAGGAAGTGGCTCGCGGCGAGGCCCGCGTGCCCCGCGCCGATGACGACTGTCGCGAGGTTCTCGATGGCTCGGCCCCTCAGGCGACTTCGACGGTGACGTCCGTCGGGTTCGTGAGAGCGTCGAACACGGCGGAGCGCTTCTGCGACTGGGCCACCAGAGCCTCGATGTCCTGCTTCGACGCGTCCGCGTCGATGTTGAACGTCACCTTGATGTCATTGAAGCCGTTGCGGACGTCGCCGTCGACACCGAGGATCCCGCGGATGTCGTGCTTGCCCTCGAGCGTCGCCTCGACCGAGCGCAACTGGATGCCGCGATTCTGCGCGACGGACGCCACGCCCGCCGTCAGGCAGCTCGCCAGGCCGACGAGGAGGTACTCGATCGGCGTGATGCCGTTGTCCTCCGCCGCGAAGACCTCGGGGTGGTCGGCGTCGAACACCGCCTCGCTCTTGTGACTCTGCTCCTGCCCGAGACCGAAGAACTCCTTGACCGTCGTCGTGCTGTGGACGCCGTTCTGCCATCTGGAGGTCGCCCGCCAGACGAACTGGGCGGCCTCGGGCGCGCCCTTCAGCACTTCGCGTGCGTCGAGCAGTGCCTGGACGTTCACTCCGTTGGCGACCGTGGTCATGTCCGCTCCTTCGCCTGCTTCCCATATTCCCGGTAGGGAAGCTTGACAATACACCGGCCGGGGCGGGCACCATAGCCCCATGTCGCAGTCACCCCCGCCACTCGTCGCCGGTTCGGTCGGCACGGTGGAGACGCGGTATCTCGACCTGCCGCAGCCGGTACGGCTCGACTGCGGGCGGCGGCTGCATCCGGTTCGGGTGGCGTACGAGACCTACGGTGCCCTCTCGCCCGAGCGCGACAACGTCATCCTGGTGTGCCATGCGCTCAGCGGCGACGCCCATGCGGCGGGCTTCGCGAAGGCGCCGCCCGAGGAGAGCACGCGTGACGGGTTCGGATCGGAGGATCGCGACGGCTCGGCCCGCAAGGGGCTCGGCTGGTGGGACGGGATGATCGGCCCCGGCAAGGCGTTCGACACCGACCGCTTCTTCGTCGTCTCCACGAACCTGCTCGGCGGCTGCCGCGGGACGACCGGGCCGTCGTCGACCGATCCGGCGACGGGCAGGCCGTACGGGCCGGACTTCCCCGTGATCACCGTCGCGGACATGGTGCGGACCGAGCGCGCGTTGCTGGACGCACTGGGCATCGAGCGGCTCGCGGCGGTGGCCGGGGGTTCGCTCGGCGGGATGCAGGCGCTCGAATGGGCGATCCAGTTCCCTGATCAGGTCGACGCCGTCGTGTCGATCGCCAGCACCCACGCCCTCCATCCCCAGGGGGTGGCCTGGAACGCGATCGCGCGTGACGCGATCATGCGCGACCCGGCCTGGCAGGGCGGCCGCTACCACGGCACCGGCCGCGCGCCCGATGCCGGCATGGGGGTGGCGCGCATGGTCGGCCACGTCACGTACCTGTCCGCGCCCGCGCTGAACGAGAAGTTCGGCCGGCGGCTGCAGTTCGCCGACGACATCCGCTACACGATCGACGAGCCGGAGTTCGAGGTGGAGAGCTACCTGCGCCACCAAGCCGACTCGTTCGTCAGGCGCTTCGACGCCAACACCTACCTCTACACCTCGCGCGCGCTGACGTATTTCGATCTCGCGCGGCAGCACGGCGGCGGGTCGCTCACGCGCGCGCTGGAAGGCGTCTCCGCACGGACGCTGCTGATGGCGTTCAGTTCCGACTGGCTGTACCCGCCGTCCGCGTCGAGGGAGATCGAGGAGGCGCTTCGCGCCCTCGGCAAGCCGGTCGAGTTCCATGTGATCGAGGCGATGTACGGCCACGACTGCTTCTTACTGGAGGAAGCGCGGCAGACGCCCATCATCCGCCGGTTCCTGGCCCAGGGCGGGCCCTGATGACATCGAGGAAGAGACCTTCGTGACCGACCAGCCTTCCCCTGCCGAACAAGCCCGCGCGTTCGGGTTCGAGACGCGGCAACTGCACGCCGGGCAGCGGCCCGACCCGAACACGGGCGCGCGTGCGGTGCCGATCTTCCAGACGACCAGCTACGTGTTCGAGGACGCGGAGTCCGCGGCGGCGTACTTCAACCTGCAGGAGTACGGGAACACCTACTCGCGGATCATGAACCCGACCGTCGCGGTGTTCGAGGAACGGGTGGCGAACCTCGAAGGCGGCGCCGGCGCGGTCGCCTTCGCCAGCGG
Organism: Microtetraspora sp. NBRC 13810; assembly: GCF_030268685.1. Classification (GTDB taxonomy): domain Bacteria; phylum Actinomycetota; class Actinomycetes; order Streptosporangiales; family Streptosporangiaceae; genus BSRQ01. The sequence continues at coordinate 53,013 of NZ_BSRQ01000021.1, read as the reverse complement.
GATCGCCGCGCAGGCGGCCGCGCTCTTCACGCTGCTGCAGCCGGGCGACCACGTCGTCTCCTCCTCGGCGCTCTACGGCGGGACGGTGAACCAGCTCAAGCACCTGCTGCGCAAAATGAGCGTGGAACTGACCTGGGTGGATCCCGACGATCCGGACGCGTGGCGGCAGGCGGTCCGCCCGAACACCAAGGCGTTCTTCGGCGAGACGATCGGCAACCCCGCCGGGAACGTGCTGGACATCGAAGTCGTGGCGGCCATCGCGCACGAGCACGGGCTGCCCCTGATCGTGGACAACACGTTCGCGACGCCGTACCTGTGCCGCCCGATCGAGTGGGGCGCCGACATCGTGGTCCACTCGGCCACCAAGTTCATCGGCGGCCACGGCACCAGCATCGGCGGCGTCGTCGTCGAGGCCGGCACGTTCGACTGGTCCAACGGGCGGTTCCCCGTGGTCGCGGATCCGTCGCCGGCCTACCACGGCCTGCGCTTCCACGAGACGTTCGGCACGTACGGCTATCTGATGAAGCTCCGGGCCGAAACCCTGCGCGACCTCGGCGGCGCCCTCGCGCCGCTCAACGCCTTCCTGTTCCTGCAGGGGCTCGAAACGCTGTCGCTGCGGATGGAACGCCACGTCGAGAACGCGCGGGCGGTCGCCGCGTTCCTGGAGTCGCATGCGCTGGCGTCGAACGTGACCTACCCCGGCCTGCCCGGGAGCAGGTACCGGCCGCTCGTGGAGAAGTACCTGCCGAGCGGCCCCGGCGCGGTGTTCTCCTTCGACTGCGCCGGTGGCCGGACCGGCGGGCAGGGCCTCATCGGCGGCGTGACGCTCTGGTCCCACCTGGCGAACGTCGGCGACGCGAAAAGCCTGATCATCCACCCCGCCAGCACGACCCATCGGCAGCTCGGCGACGACGAACTGCGGGCCGCCGGCGTCGGGCCGGGAACGGTGCGGCTGTCGGTCGGCACCGAGTCCGTCGAGGATCTGATCTGGGACCTGGAGCAGGGGTTCGCCCGCGTCGCCGCGACCTTGGGAAGGGAAGTGGAAACGGTATGACCGATCTCGCGCGTTACCAGGACCCGTCGACGATTCAGCGCGTGCTCCACACCGCCAGGACGATCGCGGTCGTGGGCCTGTCCAACAACGAGCTACGGGCCAGCTACTTCGTCGGCTACTACCTCAAGCGGCACGGCTACCGGGTGATCCCGGTGAATCCCCGCGAGCCGGAGATCCTCGGCGAGACCAGTTACCGGAGCCTGCTGGACGTGCCCGTGCCGGTGGACGTGGTGAACGTCTTCCGCGCGCCGGACGCGCTGCCGGGGATCGCGCGGGAGGCCGTGGCGATCCACGCCGGCGTGCTCTGGTGCCAGTTCGGCGTGATCAACGAGGAGGGCGCCCGAATCGCCGAGGACGGCGGCGTGACAGTGGTCAAGGACCGCTGCCTCAAGATCGAGCACGCCCGTTATGCGGGCCGGATGCACTGGCTCGGCTTCAACACCCAGCGCATCACGTCTGTTCGCGCCGGTCTCCAGTAGCGGGGACCTGCTGCCACGGGTGGGGCGGACGGACGAGTTCGGCGATCGGGGCTCGGCGGGCGGCGGCACGGCGCAGAATGAGATCATGGATTACGTTCCGCACTTCCGGCGTGAGGTCCAGGCGTTCGAGGCCGCGGCGCGGCGGGCCGCGGCCGGCGGGGGAGCGCCGCCGGTGCCGTCCTGTCCCGGCTGGTCGGTGGCCGATCTGACCGGGCATCTGGCCTGGGTGCACCGGTACGTGATCCACGTCGTCGGGGAACGCCTCGCGGAGCGGCCGGAAGAGACGGATCCCGGCCATCTCCGGTTGCCCGCCGACATCACGGGCTGGCCGCTCCCGGAACGGGCGCCGAACCGCGGGCCGATCCCGGAGGGCCTGATCGCCTGGTTCGCGGAGGGGGCCGCCGCCCTCGCGTCGCTGTTCGCGAGCCGGGACCCCGGGGAGCGGGTGTGGACCTGGTCCCGGGAGCAGACCACCGGGTTCTGGGTGCGGATGCAGACCATCGAGGCGGCCCTGCACCGCTGGGACGCCGAGAACGCGCTCGGCGCCGCCCAGCCGGTCCAGGCGGAGCTAGCGGTGGACGCCGTGGCGCAGAACTTCGAGGTCATGGCTCCGGCCCGGCGCGCCAGGACACAGGCGCCGCCCGGGACGGGGGAACGCTACCGGTTCCGGCGCACCGACGGCCCGGGCGACTGGACGGTGTGCTTCACCGCAGACGACGTACGGCTGGACGCGGGCGGCGGCGCGCCCGGTGACGTCGAGCTGGCCGGGACGGCGTCGGACCTGATGCTGTTCCTGTGGGGACGGCTCCCCGCCGACCGGCTCGACGCGGTCCACGGCGACGAGACGGTGCTCGGTCGCTACTTCACCCTCGTGCCGCCCGGGTGAGGGACGTCCTGCCGCGCACGACCTGGACGGTCTTCGAGGTCGTGATCGGCGCGAGCGAGCTGTCGTCGGTGTAGGCGCGCATCGACTCATTCGTCACCGACACGGTCACCGAGCCACGGTTCAGCGCGGTGAGCGTCCGGGTCTGCGGGTCGAGGATCGCGACCCTGCCCTTGCGGCGGGCCAGCGTCGACGGCCGCCTTCCCGCTGCCAGTGGCGTTATATGCCGATGGTTCAAGACCATCGATTTCATGGGTACCTCGGGTCAGGAGATAACACGGAGGCAACGCCCCCGCCTACGCCCGGTTCGATCAAGGGCGGCACCATTACAGTGATCGTCCAAGAAGCGTCCGATGCGAACCGCGCCCGTGCGACCTCCGGGCGCGGTTCGCGCGTCTCCCCGGTGTGCCGACCCGGACGAAGCCGCAGGTCGTTGATGGCAGACTGAGGCTTATGGGGGATGGGCCGGCGGTCAGCGCGCGACGGTTCGAGACCTACGTGCGCTGGTCCACATACGGCGCCGTCTCGACCCCGATCGGCACCCTCCTCACCGGACTGACAGGCGCCGACCGGCTCGTCGGAACGCATCCCGTCGTGTTCCTCGTGGCCGTCGTGCTCACGCTCGCCCTCGTCACCGGGAACATCCTCGTCAGCCGGTGGAGCTTCGACGTCCTCGCCGGCCGCGCCCGGCGGCTCGCGGCCGGCGGTGTCATCGCCTGGGGGCTCGCCCTCGTGGCGCTCGTCGCCGTGACCCTCACGACTCCGGTCCCCGCGATGGCCGTGACGGCCGCGGCGGCGATCGGGTCGGTCGCCGCGAGCTTCGTGCCCGTGCTCGACGCGCGACGGACGCTCCGGCTCAACGCGGCGATACTCGTCCTGGCCGTCCCGCTCGCGGCCGTCTCGGACATCCCGCTCGTCGTCGTCGGGGTGGCGGTGATCAGCGTCATCCTGTGGGCCGGCTGGTCGAGCGCGTGGCTGCTGCGGGTCCTGCGCGAGTTGCAGAGAGCGCACGAGGATCGCGCCGCCCTCACGCTCGCGAACGAACGCCTGCGCATCTCGCGCGACCTCCATGACGTGTTCGGCCGCACCCTCGCGGCGATCGCGGTCAAGAGCGAACTCGCGTCGGAGCTCGTGCGCCGCGGCGGCGACGAGCAGGCGGCCGAAGAGATCACCGGCGTCCGGCGGCTCGCCGAGGAGGCGGGGAACGAGGTCCGTCGCGTCGTGCGCGGCGAGCTCCGCGCGAACTGGGAGGGCGAGGTGTCGGGCGCGCGTTCGCTGCTCGGCTCCGCGGGCATCCGCTGCACGGTGACCGGTGACCCCGTGCCCGAGGAATGCGCCGAGGCGCTCGCGTGGGTCGTCCGCGAGGGCGTCACGAACGTGCTGCGACACTCGGCGGCGACGCAGGTCACGCTCGCGACGACGAACGAGGACGGGGAGGTTCTCCTCACGATCGCGAATGACGGCGCCGACCCCGTCCGCCTCGTGCCGACCGGCGCGGCGTCCCCCGACGCCGGCACGGGACTGCGCGCGATGTCCGAGAGGATCCGGGCGCTCGGCGGGCACATCACGACGCGCCGCGACGGAGACTGGTTCCTGCTCCAGGCCACGATCCCGCTTCCGGAGGGAGACCGCGCATGATCCGCATCCTCGTCGCCGACGACGAACATCTCATCCGCGACGCCGTCGCCGGACTGCTCGACCTCCAGGACGACTTCGAGGTCGTCGGGCAGGCGGCGTCGGGTGACGAGGCGATCGCGACGGCCCTCAGAGTACGTCCGGACGTGGCCCTGCTCGACCTGCAGATGCCCGGGCCCGACGGCATCGAGGTGGCCCGACGGCTCGCGGCCGAGCTGCCGGACTGCCGCTGCGTCATCGTGACTTCGCACGGTCGTCCCGGCTATCTGAAGTCGGCACTCGCCGCGGGCGTGCGCGGCTTTCTGCCGAAGACCGTCTCCTCCGGCACCCTCGCACACGTCGTGCGCAAGGTCGCGAGTGGCGGCCGGCACGTCGACCCCGAGCTCGCGGCCGAGGCGATCGGCGCGGGCGACTCTCCGCTCACTCCGCGTGAGACCGATGTTCTCGCCCTCGCGCGCGACGGCGCGCCCGTAGACGAGATCGCGCAACGTGTCTCGCTCTCCCGCGGGACCGTGCGGAACTACCTCGCGGCCGCCATCGCGAAGCTCGGCGCCGCGAACCGGCACGAGGCCGCGCACATCGCCGCCAAGCACGGCTGGATCTGACCGAGGCCGCACGGCCGCCGAGCACGGCTGGACCTGAGCGACGCCGCACCCTGCGACGCCGTGTGCGGGTGCGCGCGTCGGGCCGCCGCTCATATGGCAAATGTCATGCCCATGCCGGGCAGATCGCATACGAACTCGTGACCGACGGCACTGCTGCCGCGACGGGCGCCGCAGGAGGGTGGAACCATGTACTCCGACTCCCCGGCCCTTCCCCCGGACACCGCGCCGAGCGACCCCCACGACCCGTCACAGCACCGGCGCGGCCCGCGGCCGATCCCGCCGGGCGTGCCCTACCACGGCGTGCTGGCCGGTGAGAAGCGCCGTGTCGGACGCGGCATTCTGGCGCTCGCGCTGCTCCTCGTCGGCCTGTTCGGCTTCGGCGGTGTCCTCGGCGTCCTCGGCTCCACCATCGACCAGGCGCAGGGCAGGGTCAACCCGATCGCGGGCGGTACGGAGTTCACGCCGATCTTCCACGCCGCGAACCTCGTCGCGATCGCGCTGATGATCCCATGGAGCATGTTCATCCAGCGCGGGCTGTACGGGGTGCGGGGAGCGTCGCTGCACTCCGTGCTGTCCGTGTTCCGGCCCGCGGTGTTCGGTCGCGCGGTGCTGACGCTCGTGCCGATCTGGGTGCTCTACATGACCGTCTTCTTCCTCCTCGCACCGTACACGGAAGGATCGTGGCGGTTCTCCGACCTGATCGCCGTGTTCGTCGTCACGCTCCTGCTGACCCCTCTGCAGTCGGCGGGCGAGGAGTACGGCTACCGCGGACTGGCGTTCCGGGTGGCCGCGAGCTGGGGCCGTGGCCCCCGGACGGCGCTGGTCCTCGGCCTGGCCGTGTCGAGCGTCCTGTTCGCGGCCATCCACGTGTCCACCGACCCGTGGCTGAACGTCTACTACCTCACCCTCGGCGTCACCTTCGGCCTGATCACGTGGCGGACGGGCGGTCTTGAGACGTCGGTCGTCATCCACGCGGCCAACAACGCGCTCGCGTACCTCCTGGTGATCGTCACGCACGCGGACCCCCTCGCCGGCTCCGATCGCTCGGCGGGGACCGGATCGATCGTGATGCTCCTTCCCTGCGCGCTGCTTGCCGCGATCACCGCCGTCATCTGGGCGCGCACGCGACGGACCGGTCCACCCCTGACGCCGCAGGACGGTCCGTCCCCCCGCTGACCGGCGGCACGGAAGAGCGGGAGTACGGGTCCGTGCTACGCGGGCTCTCCCCTGCGGGCGCTGTCGTGAAGCTGTGCCACCGCGCGGGCGATGAGGTCGCCGCGGCGCCGGTCCTGGCGGGCGTGGACGACGATGCGCCGCGAGACGGTGGGGCGGACCACGGGCCTGGCGACGACTCCGCCGGGGAGTTCCGCGACGGCCAGGCGCGGCAGGAGGGTGACGCCGATGCCCGTCTCCACCAGCCGCAGCGCCGCCCGATGATCGTCCAGGCGGGCGGCGTAGCGCGGCGTGAATCCGGCGGCGCTGCAGGCGGTCACGATGATCTGCCCGATCGGGCTGTCGTAGATGTCGTGATCTATCCAGGGCTCGTCTTCGAGGTCCCGGAGAGCGAGCTCGCGGGCATCGGCGAGGGGATGGGCACCGGGGAGCACGGCGACGAGTTCCTCGACGATGAGTTCGTGACGCCGGTAGCCGTCGAGGTGTACTCCGGCTCCGCCGGCGGGCTCGGTCCGGATGTCGAGATCCGGTCGCCGGCGTCCGCGCCCGTCGACGGGTTCGTTGAGGCTGATCTCGACGGTGAGGTTCGGCTGGTGTTCGCGGACGGTCCGCACGACCTCCGGGATCCACCGCTCTGCCGCGGAGGCGAAGCAGGCGATCGCCAGGTGCTGCGCCTGGCCGCCCCGGAGGTCTGCGACGACGCGTTCAAGGCGCCCGAAGTCGGCGAGGAGCGACTGAGCTTGATCCGCCAGGTGCCGCGCGGCGTCGGTGGGGCTGATTCCGCGTCCCTGCTTCTCGAAGAGGACCAGTCCGGTCTCCTTCGCCAGGGTGGTCATGTGCTGGCTGATCGTCGCGGGGGAGTAGCTGAGGTTCCGCGCCGCTTTGTTGATGGAGCCGGCTGCCAGGACCGCGCGCAGGATCGCGAGCCGTTGCGGGTTGAGCATGACGTCGATAGTAAGGCGATGCCGAATGATGAGTCGCATTTGTTTGCTTGTGACGAGTCTTGCCGTCGGACGAGGATGGCATCGAGCGGGACGTTCGACGTCGTCTCGGCACGGTGAGAGAGGTTGGCGATGGACACGACGTTCTGGGACGAGGCGGACCGCCTCCTGGTCCGTTACGGAGCCGGCTTCACCCCGCGGGTCATCGAACGCGCCTCCGGCGCGTATGTCTTCGATCGCCAGGGCACGCCGATTCTCGACTTCACCTCGGGGCAGATGAGCGCCATCCTCGGCCATGCGCACCCGGATATCGTGGCGACGGTCTCGTCCGCGGTCGGGTCCCTGGGCCACCTCTTCAGCGGCATGCTCAGCGCGCCCGTGCTGGAGCTCGCCCGCCGGCTCACCGCGACCCTGCCCCCGACGCTCGGCAAGATGTTGCTGCTCACCACGGGAGCCGAGGCGAACGAGGCCGCGATCAAGATGGCCAAGCTCTCCACCGGCCGTTTCGAGATCGTCTCCTTCGACCTCTCCTGGCACGGCATGACCCAGGGGGCCGCCGCCGCGACCTTCTCCGCCGGGCGGCGCGGCTACGGTCCTCCGGTGCCGGGAAACCTCGCGCTGCCCGCGCCGAACGCCTATCGTTCGCCGTTCCGATCCTCTGACGGGTCACACGACTGGGAGGCCGAGCTCGCCTACGGCTTCGCCCTGGTCGACCGGCAGTCCGCCGGGAGTCTCGCCGCCTGCCTCGTCGAGCCCATCCTGTCCTCAGGCGGGATCATCGACCTGCCGCCCGGGTATCTGCGCCGCCTCAGACAGATGTGTGACGAACGCGGGATGCTGCTCATCCTGGACGAGGCGCAGACCGGTCTCGGCCGCACCGGGACGATGTACGCGTTCGAGCGCGACGGGGTCGCCCCCGACATCCTGACGTTGTCGAAGACCCTGGGAGCCGGGTTGCCCGTGGCGGCCGTCGTCACGACCGCCGACATCGAACAGGTCTGCCACGACCGGGGTTTCCTCTTCTACACCACCCACGTGTCCGACCCCTTGGCGGCTGCCGTCGCGCTGACGGTCCTCGACGTCATCGACCGCGAGAACCTCACGGAGCGTGCCGCGACGCTGGGCGATCAGCTCACCGAACGACTGTCGGCGCTTCGCGACCACCACGAGGTCGTCGGTGACGTCCGCGGCCGTGGCCTGCTCCAAGGTGTCGAACTCGTCAAGGACAAGAAGAGCAGGGCGCCCGCCGACGCACTGGGCAAGGCGATCACCGCGGCCTGTCTCGAACGCGGCCTGCACCTGAACATCGTCCAGCTGCCCGGGATGGGCGGCATCTTCCGCATCGCCCCGCCCCTCACGATCACGGACGACGAGCTTCACACCGGCGTGGACATCCTTGAGGCGTCTCTCGAAGCCGTGCTCGCCGCCGGCTGAGGTGAATCGGCCTCCCGCGCCGGTCGCCGGTCACGGTGCCGGGCGGGGAGCCCAGAAGCGTTCGTAGTTGCCGGTGGTCGACAGCGAGCGCGGCTCGGCCCGGTCGAGGTACAGGACGCCGTTCAGGTGGTCGGTCTCGTGCTGGGCGATGTGCGCCGGCCAGCCGGACAGCTCCATCTCGTACGGTCGCCCGCCGCCGTCGAGGGCCGACAGCCGGACCCGGGCGTGCCGGGCGACCACGGCCGTGAACCCCTCGACGCTCAGGCACCCCTCGTAGAACGCCCGGTAGCCGGACCCGAGGGGGGTGGCGACGGGGTTGACGAGTTCGAGCGGCGGCTGGGGCACCCGCTCCCGCTCGGCGGCGATCTCCGGCGGCACCTCGGCGGTGTCCTCGATGACGGCCAGCGCCAGCGGGATGCCGACCTGCGGGGCGGCGAGCCCCACCCCGACGCCCGGCAGGTGCCGGAACATCGCGTCGAGCAGGTCGCGCAGCAGGCTGTCGGGGAGCTGGCCGTCGTACGGTTCGGCGGTGCGGCGCAGCACGGGGTCGCCTGCCTGGGTGACGGACCAGGGCCGGGGCGCCGCGAGCAGGGCGTGCACCTGCTCGACCAGCTTCTCTCCGCCGCTCATCGGGCGCCTCCCCGCGGACCCGGCCGGTCGCCGGGGGCGTACTCGTGGAACATGCGTCAAAGATCCTTCCTGCCGATGCTCGGCGAGCAGACGGTAGAGCACCCGGCCGGCGGAGCGCACCGGCCGTTCAACTCGATCCCTCCCGCCCGGCGTCCCGGATCGCCCGGACCGTCCGGATCATCGCATCTGGACGCAGGAAGCAATCTCCCTCATTATTGCGCGAGACGGTGTAGGAAGCCGTCGGCCCGCGGCGCTCGGCCGGACCCTCCGGCGACGTCGAACCGGGCCGGTGGACAGCCGTACCTCGTATGAAGGGAGCGTGAGACGGTGCGCGCGGTGAGTTCGGCGGCCGCGTCACCTCCCGGGCGCGTGGGCGAGGCCCGCGCCGGGGACGGCCGTCCGGTGCATGTCAGCCGTCCCGTCGTCCGCGCGATGCGGGCCACCGTGTTCGCGGTGGTGTGCGTCCTGCTGTCGGCGGTGTTGCACGCGATGGTGGCGGGCGGTCCCGTGCATCCGGTGGTGCTGGCCGGGGCGGCGGTGCCGACATGGGCGCTGGCGTTCGCGCTCGGCGGCCGGCAGCGCGGCCGGGTCACCCTGCTCGCCGCCTGTTTCGCCGTCCAGTACGGCCTGCATTTCCTGTTCGCCTCCAGCGAGGGCGTCCTCCAGGATCCGCTGCTCGGCGGTTCCCACCAGCACGGCGGCGGCCTGGGGATGCTGCTGATCCACGTGGCCGTCGCGCTGTTGTCGAGCTGGTGGCTGGAACGCGGTGAGACCGCCCTGGCGACCATGCTGCATCTGGCCGTGACCCCCGTGCGCCGGCTGCTGGCCGCGCTGCTGCGCGTCCTGCTGGTACCGGTCGCCCACCTGAGCCCGGCCCGGCCGTCGATCTTCGGCGATCCGGCGCCGCTCACCTCACTCGTACTCGCGGCGGCGATCCGCCGCCGCGGTCCTCCGGTGGTCGTCTCCGCCATCTGAAACGGGTCCACAGGCCCGTTCCGTGGCCATTGCCGCAACCGGCATGGCCCGTGGCTCGCCCTGGCCGTGAACGGCCACGGCGTGATGCCCTTCCGCCGCGCACCAGCACTGTGCGCATTCGCGTGAACCGGAGAAACCCCTGATGACCACTGTCACCGACCTCGACGCGGAGTCCACCGGCTCCGCCGGACCTCCGCCGCCCCGGCGCGCCCACTGGGCCGTTCTGCGCCCGCTGCTGCTGCGCCTGCACTTCTACGCCGGAATCCTGATCGCGCCTTTCCTGCTCGTCGCCGCGTCCACCGGTACCCTGTACGCCGCGTCCTTCCAGATCGAGAAGGCGGTCTACCGGCACGAGGTGACCACCGTCGCCGGCGCCGCCAGGTTGCCGGTCTCCCAGCAGGTGGCCGCGGCCCGAGCCGCCCGTCCCGAGGGCTCGGTCTACGCTGTGCGGACCGGCGATCTGCCCGAGCAGACGACCCAGGTGCTCCTGGACGTCCCCGGCATGCCGGAGAGCACCCGGCTGGCCGTCTTCGTCGATCCCTACACCGCCCAGGTGCGTGGCGCGTTGCCGAGCTACGGCAGCTCGGGCGCGTTGCCGGTCCGTGCCTGGATCTCCGACCTGCACCGCCGCCTCCATCTCGGTGAGCCGGGCCGCCTCTACAGCGAACTGGCGGCGAGCTGGTTGTGGGTGGTGGCACTGGGCGGGCCGGCGCTGTGGCTGACCCGCCGGCGTCGCCGGGGGAGCCGGGCGCGCGGCCTGCTGATGCCCGAACGCGGCGCGAGGGGCCTGCGGCGCACGCTGTCCTGGCACGGCTCGGCCGGGCTGTGGCTGGCGCTGGGCCTGCTGTTCCTGTCGGCGACCGGTCTGACCTGGTCGAAGTACGCCGGGGAGAACGTCACGGAGCTGCGTGCCGCGCTTGACTGGTCCACGCCGTCCCTCTCCACCACAGCCGGCGAGCACGCCCAGCACACGACGACCGGCGCCCACGCCCACCTGGACACGGCGTCGGACGTGGGCGTGGACCGCGTGATCCAGGCGGCCGGGCAGCAGGGCCTGTCCGGCGCGCTGGAGGTGGGCTGGCCGGCCGAGCTCGGTGCCGCCTACGTGGTCAAGGAGATCGACACGCAGTGGCCGCAGCGGCTCGACCAGGTGGCGGTCGCCCCGGCCACGGGCCAGGTCACCGACGTGCTGCGGTTCGAGGACTACCACCTGGCGGCCAAGCTGGCCCGGTGGGGGATCGACGCCCATATGGGCGTGCTGTTCGGCCTGGCCAACCAGGTGGTCCTGGCCGTGGTCGGGCTCGGGCTGGTCTTCCTGGTGGTGTACGGCTACCGCATGTGGTGGCAGCGCCGTCCCGGCCGTGGGTTCGCCGCGCCGTACCCGCGGGGCGGCTGGCGGCGCGTGCACCGGGCCGTCCTCGTCGCGCTGATCGGCTGCGCCGTGGGGGTCGGTGTGTTCCTGCCCCTGTTCGGGATCTCACTGGCGGCTTTCCTGGTGCTCGACGTGATCCTCGGATTGCGCGCGCGAACCGCCGTGCGGTGAGCGGCGGTTCCCGCGCGCTGCGGGGCCGGGCACGTCCCCGGCTCCGCCGCGTCTGAGTGATCGTCGCGGCCCTACCGGGTGGAGTGCCTCCGCCCGGTCGCCGCCGTGCGCCCGCCGTCCAGTCACGCAAGGAGTGATCGAGATGAACCATGTCCGCAGCCGGCGCGACGCCGACGACCGGCACCTGACCTCCCTCGCCCTGGCCGCCCGCGACGGCGGCCCCGCCGAGGTCGAGGTCTTCGCCCGGGCGGTGTACGGGGACGTGCGCCGCTTCCTCGCCTACCTGACCGACATCCAGTCGGCGGACGATCTCACCCAGGAGACCTTCGTCCGGGTCCTGCGCAGCCTGCCCGGGTTCGCCGGGAAGTCGTCGGCCAGGGTGTGGCTGCTGTCCATCGCGCGCCGGGTGGTCGTCGACCGCTTCCGCGCTGCCCGGGCACGGCCGGTGGTGGCCGACGTGGCCGACTGGCAGGCGGCGGTGGAGCGATGTCAGCCGCGCGGCGTGCCCGGCTCCCAGGACGGGGTGGACCTGGCAGGACTGCTGGTCGAGGTACCACCTGAACGGCTCAGGGCCTTCGTCCTGACCCAGGTCATGGGCCTTCCCTACACCGAGGCCGCCGAAGTGCTCGGATGCCCGGTGGGCACCGTCCGCTCCAGGGTCGCCCGTGCCCGGCACCAGCTGTCGGCGTCCTGGCTCGCCGCCGAACGGGCCGCCTGACCATGAAGAGGCCGGCATGGTGGGATCACCCGGCGACGAACGGTCAGGAGGTCACCGGGGCTCAGCACGCGGTGCCCAGGGATGGGTGAGCACCCTGGTCTTCGGCCTGGCCATGATGGGGTACTCCCTTGGCCTGGTGCTCGTGCAGCCCCTGGTGGCACAGCGGGTGGAGCGGATGAGCTACGCGGCGGCGATGATGATCGGGTTCGGTTGCCTGGCGGCGGGGATGGTCGCCTTCGCCGGTGGGAACGGGGTCACGGTCGTGGCCGGGGTCGCCGCGCTCGGTGCCGGCAACGCGGTGCTGTTCCTCAAGAACGACCTCGAAGCGCTGGCGAGGTCGAGGCGGTCATCGAGGCGGTCTCGGCGATCGGCTACCCGGTGATCGTGAAGGACTCGGCGGGGACCTCCTCCCGGTCGGTCTGGCTGATCCGTGACGACGCCGAACTCGACCGGGCCGCCCGCCAGGTCGGAGACGCCACCCTGCTGGGCCGGCATCTCGTGGCCGAACCGTACTTCCCCGGCCCCGTCTACAGCGCCGAGACGGTCAGCTGGGAAGGGGTCACGAGACTCCTCGGGGTCGCCGTGCACCTCCACACCCCGGAACCGGTCCGGCGCGAGGAAGCCGTCGCCTTCCCGGTGGCCTTCCCACAGGCCGAGCTGAACTCTCTGGAGACCTGGATCGGCGAGGTTCTCGGCGCGGCCGGGTTCTCCTCGGGCCTCGCCCACACCGAGTTCGCCCACACGCCCGACGGCCCCGAGGTGGTGGAGATCAACGGGCGGATCGCCGGAGCGGTCATCGGGGAGATGATGTGCCGCGCCCTGCGGGTGAACGTGTACACGGCCGTCATCGACGCCGCCCTGGGCCGCTGGCCCCGGCTGCTGGATGCGCCGCTGGCCACCGGACGCGGTTACGGCATGACCTTCCTGCACCCGCCGGCCCCGGGCCGGCTCGCCGGCTGGCGCGGCCCCGAACGGCTGCCGCTCTTCCCCGGCTCGCCGGAGTTCTTCCCGACCGCCCGGGCCGGCGACCCGATCGTCCACCTCGCCGACCAGCGGGGCTGCACCGCCCTCGTGATGGCCGAGGGGGCCACCGCCGAACTCGGCCTGTACCACTCGCTGGCCGCCGCAGGCACCGTCACGCACGACATGCGCCCGCTGGACTGATCCCCGGACAGGAGCGCCGGGGATTCCGCCCTTCAGCCCTGCCCAGGTGGCCGGCTCGCGGGCACGTGCTCGCCGATCGGGTGCACTCCGGAGGCGACGGGGCCGAGATCGATCGTGGGAGTCGCCGCGAGCAGGGCCCGGGTGTACGGGTGACGGGGGCCGGCGGTCACGTCCTGGGTCGGGCCCTGCTCGACGATACGGCCGTCGCGCATGACCGCGATCCGATCCGCGAGCTGCCGGACCACGGAGAGGTCGTGCGCGATGAACAGGCAGGCCAGACCGAGCCGGTCGCGCAGGTCGCACAGCAGGTTGAGCACCTTCGCCTGCACCGACACGTCGAGCGCGGTGACGGGTTCGTCGCACACGAGCAGGCGGGGCCCCAGGGAGAGCGCCCGGGCGATCGCCACCCGCTGCCGCTGCCCCCCGGACAGTTGCCGGGGCCGGCGCTCGCCCACCCCGGGATCGAGCCCGACGAGGTCCAGCAGTTCGTCCACTCGCGCGGACCGGGACCGGGTGTCGCCGATCCGGTGGATGCGCAGCGGCTCGACGAGGGCCTGCCGTACCGTCTGCCGGGGGCTGAGGGTGAGATACGGATCCTGGAACACCATCTGGATGTGCCGCCGATGCGCCCGCAGCGCCCGGCCCCGGAGGGCGTGCACGTCCACCCCGGCGAAGCGCACCACGCCCGCGCTGGGCCGGCTGAGCCCGGTGATGACGCGCGCGAGCGTCGTCTTGCCGCAGCCCGACTCGCCGACGAGCCCGACGATCTCGCCCTCGCCGACGCGGATGCTGACGTCCTTGACCACGGTCACCCGGTCCCGGCCGAGCGGACCGGCGTAGCCGGCGGTGAGTCGTTCGACCTCCAGCATGGGTCAGAGCCTATCCCGCTCGCGAGCCGTCCCCGGCTGGAGCGCGGTTCCGCCGGGATGGCGGAGGCACGCCGACCGGTGCGCGACGGTGGAGGCCGCTTCCAGGACCGGCCGGTCGTCCGCGCAGGCCGCGACGGCGATCGGGCACCGGGGTGCGAAGGCGCAGCCGCCGGTGTCGTCCGGACCGGCGCCGGAGCGTCCCGGCATGGTGCGGAACCGGGTGCCCGGCGCCGCTCCGGGACGCGGGACGGCGTCGAGCAGGCCACGGGTGTAAGGGTGATCCGGGTTCCCGATCACGGTGGCGAGCGGCCCCGTCTCCACGATCCGCCCGGCGTACATGACGGCCACGCTGTCGGCCAGCCGCGAGATCACCGCGACGTCGTGGCTGACCACGACCATGGCCATGGCCAGTTCGTCGCGCAGCCGTCCGAGCAGGTCGAGCAGTTGCGCCTGCACGGTCACGTCGAGCGCGGAGGTCGGTTCGTCGGCGACGAGCAGCTCCGGCTCACCGGCGAGGGCGATGGCGATCTGCACGCGTTGCCGCATCCCCCCGGAGAGCTGGTGGGGGAACTCACGGGCGATCACCGCGGGGTCGGGGAGACCGGCCAGGCGCAGCAGCTCTTCGCTGACACGGCGGGTGGCCGCCCGCCGCCCACCCCGGCCCGCGTTACGGACGGCCTCGTCGACGTGCGCGCCGACTGTCCGCAAGGGGTTGAGCGCGGCGAGGCTGTCCTGGAAGACCACGCCGACGCGGCGGCCGTTGACCCGGTGCCGCTCGGGCGGCGTGCGGCCCATCAGCTCCAAGGCCCCGGCCCCGCCGCCCAGGGTCGCCGAGCCGGTGACGACCGCACCGGGATCCACCAGGCCGAAGGGGGCCAGCGCCGACGTGGTCTTGCCGCTGCCGGTCTCGCCGACGATGGCCAGGACACGGCCGCGCCGAACCTCGTAGGAGACCCCGGCGACGACCCGGCGAAGCCCGCCGCCGTGCGGATAGCCGGCAGACAGGTCCCGCACGCGCAGCACGACGTCGTCCTCGGCGGAGGCGGCCGGGGCGGCTGAGGTGGCCGGTGACCCGGCCGGCGCCGGGCGGGGGGCGATCGAATGCCGGGGCCGGCGCGCCGGGCGCACCCACCGCAGGATCGAGGGCCGCTCGTCGCCGCCCGCCAGACGTTCCCCGAGCAGGTTGCCGGCGAACACGACGGCCGTGATCGCGATACCCGGCGGGTAGGCCAGCCACCAGGCGGAGGCCAGGTAGGGGCGCCCTTCGATGAGCATCTGACCCCACTCGGCGTGCGGCGGCGGGATGCCGAGGCCGAGGAAGCTCAGCGTGGCCACGCTGAGCACGATGGCGCCGACGTCGGTGCTGGCATACACCAGGCACGGCGCGAGGGCGGGCGGAAGCAGATGCCGGCCGATGACGCGTACGGGCCCGGCGCCGAGCAGCCGCAGAGCGTCGAGATGCGGACTGCCGCGCAGGCCCGCCACCCGGGCGCGCGCGATACGGGCGTACGGTGCCCACGCCCACAGGGACAGCGCGATGACGAGGTTCTCCACACCGGGGCCCCGCACGCCGATGACCGCCAGCGCCACGAGCATCCCGGGCAGGGAGACGGCCATGTCGATCAACCGGGAGATCACCCGGTCGACCCGGCCGCCCAGGTAGCCGGCGACCGTGCCGATGACGACGCCGGCGGCCAGCGAGATCGCCAGGACCGCCGCCGTGACCGCGAGCGAGATACGCGCGCCGTACAGGATCCGGCTGAGCTGATCCCGGCCGAGCTGGTCGGTGCCGAGCAGGTGGTCCGCCGACGGCGGCAGCAGGCCGGCCGCCAGATCGTTGGCCGTCGGATCGGCCGGCGCGAGGACGGGTGCCAGCACGCCCGCGATCGCGAACACGATCAGCGGGAGAGCGACCAGCGTGGTACGCACGGTCGCCGGAAGGCCCCACCGGCGGTGTCCCTGGGTCACGTCGCCTCCTCTCGGGGGCCGGTCCCGCCACGCCGGCTCGGCCGCCGCCCGCGCCCGGCCGCGCGCGGACCCGTGCCGCCGGCGTCCCTGAGGGATCGGGGGTCGATGAGGGCCTGGAGGACGTCGGCGAGGCGGTTCGCCAGAATGAACCCGCCGCCCAGGGCGAGCGCGGCGGCCTGGAGCGCCGGGACGTCCCGGGCCGCCGCCGCATGGACGAAATAGGCCCCGAGACCGGGCCAGCCGAAGATCTGCTCCACGACGACCGTGCCCACCAGCAGACTGCCCACCGTGACTCCGGCCAGGGACAGGATCGGCCCGGCGGCGTTCGGCAGCCCGTCGCGGAGCACGATCGAGACCGGCCCGCTGCCCCGGGCCTGCGCGGCGAGGACGTACGGCTGGTCGAGCGCCTCGCGCAGCGTGACGGCCACCACCCGGCTGAGGGCGCCGGCCGCCGGCAGTCCGAGCACCGCCATCGGCATCACCCAGGTCGCGGGACCTGCCATCCCCGACGTCGGCACCAGGCCCAGGCGCAGGGCCAGCACCAGCACGAGGAGGTAGCTCAGCCAGAACGCCGGCACCGACGTCGCCAGCAGCGCTCCGCCGCGCAGCGCCCCGCGCACCGGGCCACGCCCGAGCACCGCCCCGGCGACGCCGACGGCGACCCCTGCCACGAGGGCCACCGCGGCGGAACCGGCCACCAGCCCGAGCGTCACGCCCATCCGATCGGCGATCTCCGGCCCGACGGGCGTGTTCGTCCGCAGTGACAGCCCGAAGTCGCCGGTGCTCGCGTCGGCGAGCCACCGCACGTACCGCACCGGGGCGGGAGCGTCCAGGCCCAGTTCGGCGCGGACGGCCTCGATCTGTTCCGGGGTGGCGGAACGGCCGGCCCGGGTCGCCGCCAGGATCGCGGCCGGGTCGCCGCGTGCCAGGAGGACGAGCGCGAAGGTGCCGGCGGAGAGCGCGAGGAGCACGCCGGCGGTGTCGACGGCCCACCGCGTGACATAGCGCCCCGCGAAGCGCAGCCGGCCCGGAGCCCTCATCCGACGGTGACCCCGGTCAGTTCCAGGTCGACGTCGGTGGGCGGGACCGTGAAGCCGTGCACGTCGCCGCGGACGGCCCACATCCGTGGCCGGTAGACCAGCGGGACGAACCCGGCGTCGTCGGCCACGGCGTCGTAGAGGTCCTGGTACGCCGCCGACCGGGCGGCGGGGTCGCGGGCGAACAGCGCCTTGTCGACCAGGTCTTCGACGGCCGGCGTCGCCCAGAGCGGCGCCCGTGCGTCACTCGTGAACAGGGACACGATCGAGCTGGAAGGATCGTAGGGCGCGCCGAGGGTCTCGAAGAACGTGATGTCGTACCCGCCTTCCGCGCGTTCGTCGTAGTACGTGGCGGCGTCGACCGGAGTGATCTCGACGGCGACGCCCACCTCCGCGAGGGCCGCGGCGATCGCCGCGGCCATGGTGCGGGGATCGAGCTGCCCCTCGGCCGGAGTCGCGGGAATGAGCAACCGCAGCGACAGCGGCTTTCCGTCCTTGACCCGCGTCTCGCCGTCGAGGGCGTATCCGGCGGCGTCCAGCACGCTGCGGGCGCCGGCCTGGTCGAAGCTCGGTCGCAG
The DNA here is from genome assembly GCF_030268685.1 of Microtetraspora sp. NBRC 13810. Lineage (GTDB taxonomy): Bacteria > Actinomycetota > Actinomycetes > Streptosporangiales > Streptosporangiaceae > BSRQ01. The sequence goes on along the minus strand of NZ_BSRQ01000021.1, from coordinate 35,327 downwards.
ATCGGTGCCGGAGTCGGGCACGTCCGGCGGGAACACCCGCCGGGCCGGTTCGGCATGACCGGAGAACAGCGCCTTCGCCAGGGACGCGGTGTCGATCGCCTTGGTGACGGCCTCCCGTACCGCCTTGTCGCCGGCCGGGCCGTCGGGATTGAACCCGAGCAGGATCGAGACGTCCGGCGCGCCGGTGAGCAGCTTGATGTCGTCGCGCCCGCTCAGGGACCGGGCCTCCACGGGCGTGATCGGGGCCAGATATCCGCCGCCGACCAGGTCGAGCTCATCGTTGGCCATGGCGTCGACCCGCGCCTGCGAGTCGGGGATGACCTTGAACTCAAGCCGTTCCAGACGTGGTTTCGTGCCCCAGTAGTCGTCGTTGCGTGCCAGCACGGCGCCGGTGGCGGTGTTGGACACGAGCTTCCAGGCTCCGGTGCCCACCGGGTTCCGGAACGCTCCGTCGGCGGCGACCGACTTCGGGCTGAGCAGCCGGACGGGGCGTACGATCGACATCTCCTGGAGCAGCGGCTCGTACGGCTCGGACAGCGTGAGCAGGACGGTGTCCGGGTCCGGAGCCTCGACCGAGGATATGACCTGCGACGCCCGGAAGAACGAGAAGCGCTCCTTGCCCACCCACCGCTCGAAGTTCCACTTGACGGCGGCGGCGTCGACCGGTGAACCGTCGGTGAAGCGCACGCCGTCACGCAGGTCGAAGGTCACCCGCCTGCCGTCTTCTGCGACGGTCCAGGACTCCGCCAGGCCCGGCTCCAGCCGCCCGTCCTCCCCGTAGCCGACCAGCGGCTCGTAGATGGCGTCGAGCAGCAGGAAGTTCCCGGTGAACGCGTGCGGATCCAGCGCACCCGACTCCGCGCTCAGGCCGATGCGCAGCGTCGTGGACGCGGCGCCGCCGCCGGATTCGGAGCCGCAGGCGCCGGTGAGCGCGATCGACACGGCGAGGGCGGCGAGGAACGGACGCGAACGCGGCATGGACTCTCCAGGGGGCGGTGGCCGGGTGGCGGGGGAGGCACCCCTATGAGTAGTCGGCGGCGCCCCACGGCTGGTTCCCCGCGACTTCCCCCGGACCACTTCGACCGCCCCGCCCCTCCCCGTCGTCGGGACCGGCGTACCCGGCCGCTCTCTGACGTTCGTCCCGGCGGGATGTGCCCTCGCCCCCGCCGGAACGCGACACCGCCGCCGGCGGCGAAGGCCGGGCTCAGCCGGCGGCGATCGTGCCCCGGTAGTGCTCGGCGATCTCGTCGCTGGTGGTCAGCCAGACGTCCGGCCGGGACGCCAGGTACTCCAGCGCCTGGTCCAGGTACTTGTGCCGGAACGGCTGGCCGATCACGAACGGGTGCAGGGCCAGCGCCATCACCCGGCCGCCGTGCTCCGCGTCGGCGCTCAGCTGCTCGTACTGGTCCCGCACGATCTGCACGAACTCCGGCCCCGTGGTGCCCTTGCCGAACAGGAGCAGGTCGTTGAGCTCGACCGAGTACGGGACGCTGATCATGCCGGGCACGTTCAGCCGGTAGGGCTGGTCGTCGTTGGTCCAGTCCAGCACGTAGCCCAGGCCGAGCTCGGCGAGCAGCGACGGGGTGTGGAACGTCTCGGTGAGCCCCGGTCCCATCCAGCCGCGGGGCCGCCGGCCGGTGGCGTCGGCGATGGTGTCGACGACCTCGGTGAGGAAGCGGCGTTCCTCGTCGCGGGACATGCCGGCCTGCAGGATCGAGTTGGTCCGCCCGTGCGCCAGCCAGGCCCAGTTCCGGCGCAGACCCGCCTCGATGATCTGCGGGTAGCGGCCGGCGACGTCGGAGTTCAGCAGCACGCTCGCCCGGATGCCGTGCCGGTCCAGGCTCTCCATCGTGCGCCAGACGCCGACCCGGACCCCGTAGTCCCGCCAGCCGTAGTTGAGCGCGTCGGGCACCAGGTCGGCCGTGCCCGCCCAGATGCTGGTGGACGGGCGGTCGATCAGGAAGTGCTCGATGTTGAGCCCGATGTAGACGGCGACCCGGGCGCCGCCGGGCCAGTCGATCGGGGGACGCCCGACGATCGGGTTGTAGTCGAAGAGCTCGTTCTCCACGGTGTTCGTCATGCTGCCACGGTAAAAGCTAACATCGATGTCAGATTCAACCCGTGGGGGAGGGCACGTGCGGATCGGTGAGCTGGTACGGCGTACCGGGGTGAGCGAGCGGTCGCTGCGCTACTACGAGCAGCAGGGGTTGCTGGTGTCCGACCGCACCCCCGGCGGCCACCGGGAGTATCCCGAGCAGGCGGTCGAACGGGTCATCCGCATCCAGGAGCTGTTCGCCGCGGGCCTGAACAGCAAGAAGATCGCCCACCTGCTGCCGTGCATGCGGGACGCGGACGGCGGCCCCTCGGAGATCGCCACCCCCAGGCTGGTCGCCGAGCTGTCCGTGGAACGCGACCGCATCGACCGCATGATCTCCGAACTCGCCAACTCGCGCGACGTACTCGACGAGGTGATCAACGCGGCATCCCACGACCCCCGGCGGGGGCATTCGTAGGACCCGCCGCGCCGGGCGCCGGTTCGCGGCCGGCGGGGCAGGCCCGTGTCAGCGAAGACGACGGCAGCCCCGGAGGGGATGCTCCAGGTCTCACATCAAAGCCGGCGCACGGGGAATACGGCGGTGATGTTCGACGACTTCAAAGCCGAGTTCATCGATGTCGAAGAGGCGTCCGTCTTCGTCCGCCACGGCGGGGACGGCCCGCCCGTACTGCTGCTCCACGGACATCCCAGAACCTCGGCGACCTGGCATCGCGTCGCCCCTCTGCTCGCCGGGCGGAGGTTCACCGTCGTGTGTCCCGACCTGCGAGGGTACGGCCGGTCACGTGGACCGGCGCCCACCGCGGACCATGCCGCCCACGCCAAGCGGGCCGTCGCGAAGGACCTGGCGGCGCTGATGCGTTCGCTCGGACACACGCGGTACGCGGTCGCCGGTCACGACCGCGGTGGCGCCGTCGCCCTGCGGCTCACCCTTGATCATCCCGGTGCGGTGTCACGGGCCGCGTTCCTGGACTGCCTGCCCATCAGCGAGCACCTGTCGCGCGTCAACGCGCGGTTCGCGACGCAGTGGTGGCACTGGTTCTTCTTCGCCCAGCCGGACGTTCCCGAACGCGTCATCAACGCGGACCCGGACGCCTGGTACCGGGGCGACCCGCGGACCATGGGCCAGGAGAACTACGACGAATGGCGGCAGGCCACCAGGAACCCCGGCGTGGTACGGGCCATGCTGGAGGACTACCGGGCCGGACTCACGATCGACGCGCGTCACGAGGAGGCCGACCGCGCCGCCGGGGTGCGGGTGTCCTGCCCCGCCCTGGTGCTGTGGTCGCTGCGGGACGACCTCGAAGACCTGTATGGCGACCCGCTGAGGATCTGGCGGCAGTGGGCCGGGGACGTACGCGGCCACGGGATCGACTCCGGCCACCACATGGCCGAGGAGGCTCCGGAGGACCTCACCGCCTCCCTCGCCGGATTCCTCGCGAACTGACCGCGGCCCGCTCCGTCCGGCGGCCACCCTGAGGGATCGCTCAGCGGGCACCCGCCGGGCGGCCGGCCTTGATGGGCATGCCGGTGGCCCGCAGCCTGGTTGCGCGGTGGCGTCATCCGGCATGACCGCCCCGACATGTGAATAAAAAACACGACATGCAGAACGTGAGCGCTTCCTTATTCCTTCCTCTTCCGTTACTCCTTGCCGGGAAAAGGTTACGTCTTCGCAGGTCAAGGGGATTGTTGAATGGTCAAGGGAAATTCTCGAGGTAGGAGGGAAAACACATGTCCGTGCGAGATGTGCCGGCGTTCGCCCACGTGGTGCCGACGGCTCAGGAGCGGATCGAGGTCCAGGCGCTTCTCACCGAGGGGGAGGCGCCGAGCAGCCACGGGCCGGGTTCGGAGCGCGGAGCGGCGCTGGTGCTGCTGTTGCTCGCCACGCTGCTGTCGGCCGACCCGGACCGGGATGAGCCGGTCGAGGACGCCTTCGGCGGCGTGGTGCAGAATCTGGCCTGCGCGGCGCTGTTCTGAGGCCGTCACCGATGCCGATCACGTCTGCGCCGACACCGGGCACGGTCGGTCCCGCCGTCCATCTGCTGGCGGGCGCGTTGACCCGGGCACTGCTGGAAGAAGGCGACGGTTTCCGGCTGGGCCGGTTCCTCGCGGACTCGGGTGACCGGTCCGCGGGGCTGGCCGCCGTGCGGGTGCTGGGCGCGGACGTGCTCACCCCGTTCGTCCTGAAAGGGCTCCCCCTGCCAGGTGAGGACGCGGCACTGATCGAGGCTGCGGTGCGGGTGTACCCCGCACCGCAGGACCAACCGCGCGAGACCGCCCTGTGGCGGGTCCGCGAGGCGGCGCTGGTACGCGCGCTGGCGGCACTCGGCGTGGACGCCTCCGGCTGGGAGGGCCTGACCCCCGTCCGACCGGCCCGGCAGCCGCCGGCTCCGGAGTGGGTGCCACTGGCCGTCGACCTGGTACGGCTGGCCTGCGCGGCACCGCCCTTCACGGACGCGACCGTACGGGAGGAACTGGCCCGCCGCCGCCTCGACCTCACCCGGGGCCTGGTGCGCGCGCTGCTGCGCAGGGACGCGCTCAGCGCGGCCCGGCTGGCGCGGTGGCTCACCTTCGACGCCGTCACGGCCCGCCCGCCGCTGCTGGCGCCGGCGCTGGAACACCTGGAGATCGTCGGCGCGGACGACGCCCGGGTGCTGCTGGAGACCACCATCGCCCGGCGCACGATGACCCGCCCGCCGGCCTGACCTCGCCGCTCAGACCCGTCCCGGCGCGACCGGCGCCGGCCACCCGGGACGGCACACCGATCAGGACACGACGGTAGAGAGAGGACATGCGGAACATGGGAACGGGGACGCGGGACACCATGGACGCCGTCGCGATCCGCCTGGCTCAGCAGGTCGGCGACAGGGCGGTGGCCTGGCTGGGAAGCATGCGCACCGGTTTCACCCTCGCCCGCGACGTGCCCGACGAACGGATCGGCGGCGACGGGCTGAAGTCGCTGGCCGAACTCGCCCTCGCGGCCGGGCTGGTACGCCGGGAGGCGGTGGCCGGCCCCAGGTGCGCGCAGACCGCCCAGGGACTGCTCGACTTCGCCTGGCGGGAGTTCGACGAGGGCGACCTGCTGTACCGGTTGCAGGCCCACACCCCGGCGGCCACCCACCCGATCGAGATCTACTCGCTGTTCGCCGCCGCCGGCTACCGCCACGAGCGCCTGGACCGGCTGGCCGGGCACCTGCTCGGCCTGCGCGCGTCCCGGGTGATCGAGCACGTGCCCAACCGCCGGCTGGCCGTGGTCGCCGCCGCCACCAGGATCGGCGTGCCCGTGCACGACGACGTCGACGCCCTGATCGCGCAGACCTGGCTCGGCGGCACCCCGGAGCCCTGGATGCTGGACGCGAACAACGCCTACGGCGTCACGCACACCGTGTTCCACCTGACCGACTGGGGCAGCCGTCCCGAAGGGCTGCCCGACCGGCTCCAGGACTACCTTCACCTGTGGTTGCCGGTGTGGACCGAGGTGTTCTGCGAGACGCGGTTCTGGGATCTGCTGCTGGAGTTCCTGATCGTCGGGACGTGTCTGCAGCGCCCCCTCTTCTTCCCGTCCGTGTGGGAGCGGGTCGCCGAGGCCCAGCACGCCGACGGCATGGTCCCCAACGGCCTGACGGTGCCCCCCGCGGATTCCCGGGCCGCCTGGCTGAACCACCACCATCCCACCGTCGTCGCCGCCGTCGCCGGCACCCTGGCCGTCTCGCGCGCCCTCACCGTCCCGGCCGCGTCCGCGGGAGGCGCCGGGTGAGCGACTCCGCCACGATCACCACCCTGCTCACCGGGGCCGTGGAGTCCCTGGTCGCCGAGCGGCACACGCCCGCGGCGGCGGGGGTCGCCCTGCGCGAGGCCGGGGAGGTCGTCGTCACCGCCGGCCACCGCACCCGTCCCCGGGCCGGACATCCCCAGCCGGCGGCGGTGGGGCCGGGCACCCGGTTCGCCCTGGGCTCGATCACCAAGACCTTCACCACGTTGCTGCTCGCCGAGATGGCCGTCCGCGGCGAGGTGAGCTACGACGACCCGATCCAGGCCCATCTGCCGCCCGAGGCGGTGTCCCGCCACGGGCCGCCGATCACGCTCGCCCACCTCGCCACGCACGGCGCCGGACTTCCCAGGCTCCCTCCCGGGTTCCACCGCCGGGCGCTGCGCGACCGGCGGGACCCCTACGCCCGCTACGACGCGGAGGACCTGGGACGGGCCACCGCCCGCCTGCGCCCGCACCGTACGCCGCCGCCGGTGAGCTACTCCACCTTCGGCATCGGGCTGCTCGGCCACCTGCTCTCCCGCGCCGCCCGCAAGCCCTACGCCGACCTGCTCGCCGAACGGATCCTGACCCCGCTGGGCATGCGGGACACCTCCATCCCCACCGACGACGTCCTCGCCCGTGACGCCGCCCACGGGCACCGCCGCGGTCGCCCCGTACCCCACTGGCACTTCGACGTCATGGCCCCGGCCGGCGCCCTGTACTCCACCGGCGCCGACATGCTCCGCTACCTGCGGGCCCAGGTGCGGCCCGACGCCACCCCCGCCCCTCTCGCCGTGGCGATCACGGCCACACAGCGGCCACGGCGCGCCTGCCCGCGCGGCTCGAACAGCGTGGGGCTGGGATGGAACATCCGGGACCTGCGCGGTCACACCCTGGCCTGGCACAGCGGAGGCACCGGCGGGTTCACCGCGTTCGTCGGCTTCAGCCCCGACGCCGAGGCCGGCGTGGCCGTCCTCGCCAACGCCACCCCGACGTTCCGCCGGCCCGTCATCCACGCCGCAGGACGCCTCTTCGGCAAGGTCTGCCGCCGCAGGGGGCGTCCCGGCGGCGCCTTCTCCTGACCAGGACGACCGGCCTCCGGTGATTACTCATACATGCGTTCCGGTGGCACTGGGTGAGGTTGATGCGATAACCCTTGGTTCACTGAGGCATCGCCTCGTGGTCGGAAACGAGAGTCAACCGGGCGGCGGGGACGGGCATGCGGAACGACGACGTCCAGGAGCCGGGCGAAGGGCCGGGCGGCTCCGGCCGGGCCCGGGACCAGGCGCGGCGCGGGGCGCGGGTCTGGGTGACGGGGCTGGCGCGCCGGACCGGACAGGCGACGCCTCGGGTGCTGCTGGTGGGGTTGTGCGCGGGAGCGCTCGCGCCGCTGGCGGTGGCCGGGCTGGAGTTGCCCCTCGTGCTGGCGGGCGCGGGCGTGGCGGGCTCGGTGGGCGCGAACCTGCTGACCGAGGTGGTGAGCAAGGCCCTGGCGGCGGCACGCGAGCGCGGCCACGGGGAGCCGCCGACGGCGGCACAGGTGGAACCGGAGCTCGCGGCCCGGCTGGAGGAGGCCCTGCGGGGCGAGGGCGGACCGGCGCTCGCCGGGACGCTGGCCGGGGTGCTGGAGGAGGTGGGGGCCGCGCAGGCGGTGCTCGCCGAGGCCGTTCGGCGTGGCGACGAGCGGCTGCTGGCCGAACTCGTCGAGGGTTTCGCCGAGCTGGGCGGGCAGATGGCCGGGTTCGCGCCGCTGCTGGGGCAGTTGGAGAGCGCGGCGGTGCGGATCCAGGGGGCGTTGCACCGTCAGGACGCCGAGCATCGTCATGATCGCCGCCGGACCGAGCAGCAGCTGATGATGCTGGCGGCGTTGCACGAGCAGGTGGCTCTCCTGCATCGGCGTCTTCCGGCCGTGACCGGGCGGAAACCCGAGGCCGCGGTGTGGGCGGGCGGATGCCCGTACCAGGGTCTGGTGCCGTTCGGCGCGGCGCAGGCGGAGGTCTTCCACGGGCGGGGTCAGGCCACGGTACGGCTGGCGGCGATGGTCGCGGCGCGGGTCGAGGACCCGGGACTGGTGGTGGTGACGGGCGCCTCGGGCGCGGGGAAGTCCTCGCTGGTGCAGGCCGGGCTGCTGCCGGGTCTCGCCCGCGGGCTGGTGGCGGGCCTGCCGTCGGCGTCCCAGTGGCCGCAGCTCGTCCTCACACCGACCGCGCGGCCGTTGCGGGAACTGGCGACGCAACTCGCGGTCCGCTGCGGAGCCGACCCGGACGCGGTGTTGGAGGAGCTGCGGCAGGATCCCGCCCGGGCCGCCGGGAGGGCCGGGCAGGTGCTGGTGGCCGACGCCGTACGGCGGGGCGAGCAGGGCGGGACACTCCTGGCGGGCCCGCGACGGCTGGTCGTGGTGGTCGACCAGTTGGAAGAGGTGTTCACCCAGGTGCCGGAAGGCGACCGGTCAGGACGGGACCGGGAGCGGTTCCTGGCCGCGTTGCACGCGATCGCCACCCTGCCCGCCCGCTCGGAGGGCGAACCGGCGGGAGTCGTGGTCGTGGTGGTGCGGGGTGACTTCGTCGACCGGTGCGCCACCCACCTCGAACTCGCCCGCGCGCTGGAGGAGCGGGTGTTCGTGCTCGGGCCGATGAGCGGCGACGAGCTGACCCGGGCCATCACCGGCCCGGCCGCCGCGGCGGGCCTGCACGTGGAGGACGGGCTGGCCGAGCAGGTCGTGCGGGAGCTGACCGGCCACACGCGCGACGCCCCTGGCACGGGGCTGCTGCCGCTGCTGTCGCTGGCCATGACGCGCACCTGGGACAACCGGGAGGACGACCGCCTGACCCGGCACGGCTACGACCGCACCGGCGGGGTCGCCTTCGCCGTACGGGCCACCGCCGAGGACGCCTACACCGGCCTGGACGACGAGGACCGGCAGGTGGCCCGGCGGGTCCTGCTCCTGCTGACCGCCACCGGCCCGGACGGACGGGTGATACGACGGCGCGTCCCGCACGACGAACTCCTCCAGGCATGCGGATCGGCGGCCCGGGACGCGGTGGAACGGGTCATGAAGGCGTTCACCGCCTCCCGGCTGATGGTGACCGGCCACCAGGGCGGGGCCGTCGAGATGGCCCACGACGTGCTGCTCACCACCTGGCCACGGCTGACCGGCTGGCTCGCCGAGGACCAGGCCGAGCGGGCGGTCTACACCGAACTCGTCACGGACGCCCGGGAATGGGACCGGAAGGACCGTGACCCCTCGTTCCTGTACCGGGGAGCACGCCTGGAAGCGGCCCGCCGCGCCCGATCGCACTGGCAGGCCGACCCCGGCCACCATCCCGCCCTCCCCGCGTACGCCGACGACTTCCTGCACGCCGGCGAGCGCGCCGCCGTACGCACCCGCCGCCGGTGGCAGGGCGCGTTCACCGCCCTGACCTTCCTGCTCGTCGTGGCCCTGACCGCCGCCACCCTGGCTGTCCTGTCCGGCCGGGAGAACGACCACCAGCGCGCGCTCGCGCTGTCCCGCGACCTGTCCGCGCAGAGCGAGAGGCTGGCCCGCGACCCCGCCACCTCGGCGCGGCTGGCCACCGCCGCCGCGCGCGTCGCCCGGACCGAAGAGGCCCGCGTCAGCATGGCCGGCGTGCTGGGCAGACCCGGCCGCGCCATTCTCACCGGCACGGACAACCTGCTCTCCGTCGCGTTCAGCCCCGACGGGCGCACCCTGGCCGCGGGCGGGAACGACGACATGGTGCGGCTGTGGGACGTGGCGACCCGCCGCCCGCTCGCCACGCTCGCCGGCCACACCGACGCCGTGTGGTCGGTGGCGTTCAGCCCCGACGGGCGCACGCTCGCCAGCGCGGGTGACGACGGCACGGTCCGGCTGTGGGACGTGGCCGCCCGCCGCCCGCTCGCCACGCTCACCGGCCACGGCGGCAACGTGCTGACGGTGGCCTTCGACCCCGACGGGCGCACGCTCGCCAGCGGGGGCGACGACGACACGGTGCGGTTGTGGGACGTGGCGACCCGCCGCCCGCTCGCCACGCTCAGCGGCCACCGCGACACCGTCTCGTCCGTGGCGTTCAGCCCGGACGGGCGCACCCTGGCCAGCGGCGGTTTCGACCGCAAGGTACGGCTGTGGGACGTGGCCACCCGCAGGCAGACCGGCACACTCGCCCGTCACGCAAAGGGCGTGTGGTCGGTGGCGTTCAGCCCGGACGGGCACACCCTCGCCAGCGGGTCCAGCGACAGGACGGTGCTGCTGTGGGACGTCGCCGCCCGTGAGGCGCTGGCGGAGTTCACCGGCCACACCCACACCGTCCATTCGGTGACCTTCAGCCCGGACGGCCGCCTGATGGCCAGCTCAGCGGGCGAGGGGAAGATACGGCTGTGGGACACGGCGAGCCGCAGCCTGCAGGGCCTCCCGATCGAGGCCCACACCGACGCGGTGCTCTCGGTGCGGTTCAGCCCCGACGGGCGCACCCTGGCCAGCGCCTCCCGCGACGACACCGCGCGGCTGTGGGACGTCACGGTCGGGCGCCCCTCCGGTCCTCCGCTCACCGAGCACACCCGCGCCGTGTGGGCCGTCGCCTACAGTCCCGACGGGCGCACCCTGGCCACTTCCTCCGCCGACGGGACGATACGGCTGTGGGACGCGGCCGGCCGCCGGCCGATCGGCACCCCGCTCACCGGCCACGGCGACCTGGTGATGACGGTGGCGTTCAGCCCGGACGGGCGCACCCTGGCCAGCGGCGGATTCGACGACAAGGTGCGGCTGTGGGATGTGCGCACGCGCCGGCAGGTGGGCGTCCCGCTCGCCGGGCACACGCACAACGTGCTCTCGGTGGAGTTCGGTCCCGACGGGCGGACCCTGGTCAGCGGCTCCGACGACGGGACCATCCGGCTGTGGGACGTGGCCACGCGGCGGCAGATCGGCGCCCCGCTCGACGACCACACCCGCGGCGTGCAGGCGGTGGCGTTCAGCCCGGACGGGCGCACCCTGGCCAGCGGCGCCGCCGACGGGACGACGCGGCTGTGGAACATGACGGCCCGCCGCCCGGTCGGCGTCCCGCTCGACGACCACACCGGCGGCGCCGTGTGGTCGGTCAGGTTCAGCCCGGACGGGCGCACCCTGGCCCGCGCGGCGGTCGACGGGACGGCACGGCTGTGGGACGTGGCCACCCGCCGCCCGATCGGCACCCCGATGAGCCACGTCAACGACGTGCTGTGGATGACCTTCAGTCCGGACGGGACCACCCTGGCCAGCGCCACCGGCGACGGATCGGTGCGGCTGTGGGACGTGGAGACCCAGCGGCAGATCGGGGATCCGCTCTTCGGCCACATCGGCCACGTGCTGAAGATGGCGTTCAGCCCGGACGGACGCACCCTGGCCTCCGGTGGCTTCGACGCGACCCTGCGGTTCTGGAAGGTGGGCCTGCCCGCCGACGTGCCCGCGGCCGTCTGCGCCATCGCCCACCGGCCTCTCACCCCAGAGGAATGGAACCACCACCTGAAGGGTGAGGAATACCGCACGACCTGCCCCTCCGCACCCTCACCCAAGCCCTGACCGCCCACTCCCTCCGCCATGTCCCGATGTCCGGAGGGCCTGGCGCTCAGCTGAGTCGTCCGGCGTCCAGCGCAGCGTCAGGTCGGGCAGGTTCTCCATGTTCTGGTGGCCGTCGCTCTCGTCGACGACCTTGAAGCCGTGGCGCTCGTAGAACGCGCGGGCGTCGGTGTTCGCCTGGAAGACGTACAGCGAGATCCCGTCGGGGCTGTGCCGTCTGACCTCGTCGAGCAGGAGCGTGCCGATGCCCTGGCGGCGGACGTCCGGTCGCAGATAGAGGTGCTCGAGCGTGTCTCCCGCGAGGGCGGCATAGCCGAGGACCTCCGCGTCGCGCACCGCCACCCACGTGTGCGACGTGCGCAGGACTTCCTCGATCCACCGGGTGACCTGGTCGTGACTGCGCCTCTGCGGCGGCAGGTACGGCATCGTCGCCACGCGGGACGTCATGTGGATGTGTGCGATCACCTCCGCGTCCGCCTCATCCGCGCGCCGGATTCCGATCCTGCCGAGACCACTCACGGCCACAGAACCTACTGACCGGCCGATCCGCACGCCACCGGATAAACCGGTGGCGGTGCGGCCCGTGGGTGGGACACCCGGCTGGGACCGGATGTGCGCCGCGATCGCAGACGCCGTGCCCTGGTGGGAGCCCGGCACCGTGACCGCCTATCACGCTCAGTCCTTCGGTTACGTCGTCGGCGAGGTCGTGCGCCGGGCGACCGGCAGGCGGATCTCCGAGGTGCTGCGCGCGGAGGTGGCCGAGCCGCTGGGCGCCGCGACTACGCCACCTTCGACCGCCTCGCCACGGTGGCCCTCCAGGCGCTGCCGGGCTGACCGGAGTACGGCGTGGGCGTGGCCCGCTGGCCAGGTTGGGCCAACCGGGCACCGCCTGGCCGAAGGACCTTGCCCGGGTTCTGGCACGGGGGCACCATCGGGCGGGCGAGATGGACATCGAGACGATCCCTCGGGGAGCGCGTCACGACCGGGTCCGCCATAGGGGGGATGGGCCTTCCCGCTGACGGCAGGGGCGTTTTCCCATGCCAGGTGGGTGCGGATCTCGCCTGTTCGCCGTGCCGTCACGGATGTTCCCGGCCACAGGGCGGGGCCGGGACGGCGCGTAACCATGGGAGGAAGATCAACGATGCGCTTATCCACCTCGGGACGTGCACGGCGGCTCGGCCGCCTGGCGACACTGGCCGCCGCGGCGCTCCTGGCCATGGCCGGCGGCGTCGCCCTGTCGCCCGCGGCGCACGCCCAGGACTGCGAAGTCGGCGGCGTCACCCCCAACACGGGCCCGACCGGCGGCGGTACCGCGGTCACCATCACGGGCGACGGCTTCCTGGACACCGCCTGCCATCCGTACGGGGTGAGCGAGGTCGAGTTCGGCGACAACCTGGCGACCTCGGTGACCGTCGTCAACGACACCACGATCACCGCCACCACGCCGCCCGGGACCGGTACGGTCAATGTGACCGTGCTGGGCTTCGGCAGTTTCTACACCCTTTTCGACGGGTTCTCCTACACCGACGCGGGCGGCTCCGCCGACATCGACGTGGACCTGGGCGCCCAGCCCCATGTGGGCATCCTGGTGCCTTATCTGCGCTACACCCTGACCGCCCGCAACACCGGCCCCGACGCGGTCGCCTCCGCCACCCTCACCGCCACCCTGCCCCCGGGGACTTCGGCGACCAACCTGTCGCCCGGCTGCACCACCGCCGCCGGGAAGGTCACCTGCGCCTACGGCGCCATCGCCGACGGGACCTCGGCCGCCAAGTCCTTCCGGGTGCCGCTGTCGCTGTTGTCCCTGGGCCAGGCCACCGTCACCGGCGTGCGCACCACCAGCGCCCCGGCCGACCCCGACCCGGCCAACGACAACGCCGCCACCACCTGCACCGTCATCTCCGTCGTCCTGGTCACCTGCACCTGACCGAGACGACGCCGGGCACGGCCGTAGTGATCGGCCCTGGGGAAGAGCGGGCTCCAGCCACCGTTTCGGTGCGGCGGCGGAGCCCGTGCTTCGGTGCGGCCGGGGGAGCTCGCGCTTCGGCGATCCGTTCGCCTGCGGCGGTGGTGTGCGCCTCCGAACGGGGGATCATCTTGCCTGGGGGAGTTCTCCGGGCCACCGTGACCTGCCCCGCGCGAGGATGTGCGGTAGTGGAGGACCTGTCGCGAGGAGCAGGAGTGATCATCACGTCTCGGTCGTTCGGCGAGTACCGTGCGATGTTCGCGCTCGGCGACGGTGATCTGCGCGGTGTCGTGCTCGACTGCGGGGGCGGCGCCTCCAGCTTCGCCGCGGGGGCCGCCGGCGCCGGGGCCAGGGTCGTGGCGGCCGACCCCGGCTATGCCCACGGCCCGGACGTGCTCGCCGGCCTGCTGCGTGGCGATCAGGAGCGGGCCCGCGCGATGGTGCGCGCGAACGCGGACCGGTTCGTGTGGGACTGGTACGGCACGGCGGAACGGTACGGCGAGGTGAGATCGGCCGCCGGCGTCGAGTTCATCGCCGACCTGCGCCGGCGGCCGGGCTCCTACCTGGCGGCGGCCCTGCCATGTCTCCCGTTCGCGGACGGCAGCGTCGACCTGGTGTTGTGCTCGCACCTGCTGTTCACCTGGGCCGACCGGTTCGACCTGGCATGGCACAGGGCCGCGATCCTGGAGATGAGCCGGGTGTGCCGCGGCGAGGTCAGGATCTTCCCGATCGTGCACCGGGGCGCGGGTGAACGGGTGATGTTCCTCGACCGGTTGCGTGTCGATCTGGAGGCCGCGGGCCTGAGCAGTGAGATACGCCGGGTGCCGTACGAGTTCCAGCGCGGCGCCGACCGGCTTCTCGCGGTGGGCGCTCACCGCTGACAGGGGTGCCCGTGGTCCAGGTTTCATGCACGACACGCATTGATGCGTGTCGTGCATCTTTTGTAGGGTGGGCTCGTCCTCCGCCGCGGACGACGGTTCGGCGGCTCCGCCCGAGAACAGGATGTGCCGATGAACGACAGCAGCTTGACCGAGGAGTCCCCGGCCGCCGGCCCCACGGCGATGCGCCGGATCCTGCCCGCGGACATGGTCGAGCGCGGCGGCTGCCCGTTCGATCCGCCGGCCGGCCTGCGGGCGCGGCGCGGCCAGGACGCCGTCCGGCCGCTGCACCTGCTCAACGGCGCCCAGGCGTGGCTGGTGACCGGCTTCGAGGAGGCTCGCACGGTGTTGTCGGACGCGCGCTTCAGCGCCGACAAGGTCCGCCATCGCGACGTCACGTCGCTGCAACCGCACGAGGTGGCCGAGATGGCGGCCACGACGCCGGAGCCGGACACGGCCCCCGCCGCCCGCGAGGACGGCTTCTTCATCTTCATGGACCCGCCCGAGCACACCCGGATCCGCCGGCTGCTGACCGGCCAGTTCACCGTGCGGCGGATGCGGGCGCTGGAGTCACGCGTCACCGAGATCGCCGTCGAGCACATCGAGGCGATGAAGGCGGCCGGCACCGAGGCCGACCTCGTCCAGGCGTTCGCGCTGCCGCTGCCCTCGCTGGTCATCTGCGAGATGCTCGGCGTCGACTACGCCGACCGGGGCGAGTTCCAGGAACGCACCGCCGTCGGACTCAACGCCAACGCCACCGCCGAGGAGCGAGCCCGGGCGAGCGCCGAGCTGTACGCGTTCATGCAGCGCCTGGTCGCGGACAAGCGGGCCAACCCCGCCGACGACATGCTGTCCGGCCTCGTCCACGACGCCGACCCGCCGCTGACCGACGCCCAGCTCGTCGACATCGCCCTCGTCCTGCTCGGCGCCGGCCACGAGACCACCGCCAACATGCTGGGCCTGGGCGCCTTCGCCCTGCTGGAACACCCCCAGCAGCTCGCCGCGCTGCGGGACGACCCCACCCTGATCGACAACGCGGTCGAGGAACTGCTGCGCTACCTGGCCATCATCCAGCTCGGCGTGAGCCGCGTCACAACCGAGCCCGTCACCCTGGGCGGGGTGGGCATCCCGGCCGGTGCCACGGTCGTGATCGCCACGCCCGAGGCCAACCGTGATCCGCAGCACTGGCCCCACCCCGACCGGCTGGACGTACACCGCCCCCGCGCCCCGCACCTGGCCTTCGGGCACGGCGTCCACCAGTGCCTGGGGCAGCAGCTTGCCCGCGTCGAGATGCAGGTCGGCCTCAGGGAGCTGATCACTCGCCTGCCGGACCTGCGGCTGACCGTACCCGCCGAGCAGGTGCCGCTGCGCGACGAGATGCTCATCTTCGGCGTGCACTCGCTGCCGGTGACCTGGTCCGGACCCGCTCCGGCGTGACCGGCGGCCCGGGCCGCTGAACGCGGGTGCCGGGCCGGTGCCGGCCCGCACCGGCCCGGGTCCGCTCGGGTCCGCTCCGGCGGCACGTCGGCCGTGCCGACGCCGCCTCCGGCCACCCATAATGAGAGACCGTGGTGGAGAAGGAGGCCGGAGTGGTTCAGCCCGCACCGGGCGGTGAGCGGGCCCGGCCGGCCGTGGCGGGTGACGCGCCGCCGGTCGCCGGTCGCCGCGAACGGAAGAAGCAGGCCACCCGCGCCGCACTGCGCGAGGCCGCGCTCCGCCTGTCCGTGCGCCACGGTGTCGAGAACGTCACCGTCGAGCAGATAGCCGACGAGGCCGACATCGCGCTGCGGACCTTCTTCAACTACTTCTCCAGCAAGGAAGAAGCGATCGTGGCCTCCCTGTCGGCCGGTGCGCAGGAGCTCATCGCCCAGTTCAGGGCCCGGCCGCGGACGGAGACGGTCCTGCGGGCGTTCCGCGAGGCGGTGCTGATCGCGATGAACCAGAGCGACGCCGTCAGCCGCGACCACATCCGGGCACTGGAACTGATCCGCGCCGCGCCCACGCTGGTACCCCAGCAGCTGGCCGTGCTCGCCGCCCAGGAGAAGGCCCTGGCGGAGGCGATCGCCGACCACATCGAAGACCCGGCAGCCGGACGGTCTGAAGAGTCCGTCTATCCGCTCCTGTGCGCGGCCGCGGTCCTGACGGCGCTCCGCGTCGTCGTGGACCAGTGGCTCCAGCAGACCGCGGGCTCGGACCGGCCGCTGGACACGGCCCTGCTCGGCCGGCGGATCGACGCGGTGATCACCGAGCTCGCGGCCGGACTGGACCGGCCCGGCGGCGCGGCCACGTGAGGCGGGCCGCGGACGCGCCCGCGTACGGGCCGCGCGAGCCCGTCATGCATGCCGTACGCACTCGCCCCCAGCCGTGTCCCGGCAGGACGCCCGCCTAGATCCAGCGGCGGATGGCGTCGATCGTCGTCTCCGGTGAGGTGTTGAAGCAGAACCGGATTCCGGGTGTCGTCGCCACCAGGACGTTGATCAGCCGTTCGAACAGGAGGGTGTGCTCAGGGGACATGCGCACGCCGCCTCCGATCATGACCACGCCGAAGGGGCCCTGGGCCAATTGCTCCCGGACGGTCCGCTCCGCCTCGTCCGGGTCGGTGCCGACCAGGCATGACACCGCGTCGAAGCCCGCCGCCCGCAGAGCCGCGTGGCCCTGCTCGATCCGTGCGGTGAGCGTCGCCTCGTCGAGCCCGGGAAACCCGGTGTAGTCGATCGCGCCCGGGTGCAGTCCGATGGTCAAGATGGTGGTCATTCTCGCTCCTACCAGGGGACGGGGCCGTTACGGTCGAAGAAGCCGCCGGTCGGCCCGTCATCGTCCAGGGTAGCCAGCCTGATGATCGCCTCGACGCCCTCGGCGACGGTGTGCACACCCGTGTGCCGGTTCATGTCGGTGGCGGGGTTGCCCGGGTCCGCGGCGTTGACCTTGAACCCGGGCAGCGCCCGGGCGTACTGGGACACGATCATGTTGAGTGCCGCCTTCGACGAGGCGTAGTCCAGGCTCAGGAAGCCGTACTCGGGGCGGGCGGGGTCGCTCGCGTGCTCCAGCGAGGCGAGCGCGCTGGACACCATGACGATGCGGGGCCGCTCCGACTTCCGCAGCAGCGGCAGGAACGCGCGGGTGACCCGTACCTGACCGAACACGTTGACCTCGTACAGCCTCCGTAGCGCGGCGGCTTCCACGTCGGCCGGGTCCAGCATGGGGCCGGCGACCCCCGCGTTGTTGACCAGCGCATCCAGGTGATCCACGCGTTCGGCGACGGCCCGCACGGCCGCCTCCGCGGATTCGTCCGAGGTCACGTCGAGCTCGACGAACTCCACGTCGAGCCCCTCGTCCGCCAGCGTCGCCGCGGCCTGCGTACCGCGTTCCCGGTCTCTCGCGGCCAGGAGGACCAGCCAGCCACTTCCGGCCAGGCGGCGTACGGTCTCCCGGCCCAGCCCCTTGTTCGCCCCGGTGACCAGCGCCACCGGTCTCACGTCTGTCATGCGTTCGATCGTCGGGGCGCGCGGTCCCGCCCGCCAGGGCCGCCGGGGCATGGGACCCGCGGTACCACCCCCCGGCAGGGGGCGTACGGCATGATTGAAGGGTGAACCGTGCCGAACTCGCCGACGTCCTCCGCACCGCCCGGGCTCGCGTGCGACCACAGGACGTCGGCCTCCCGGCGGGGCCGCGCCGTCAGGTGCCGGGCCTGCGCCGGGAGGAGGTCGCCACGCTCGCGGACCTGAGCGTCGACTACGTGGTCCGGCTCGAACAGGGGCGCGGGCCGCGGCCGTCGAGCCAGGTCATCGCCGCGCTGGCCCGGGCCCTGCGGCTCGACGACGACGACCGCGACCAGCTCTTCCGCCTGGCCGGCCACGAACCGCCCCCGGCCGGGCGTATCGCGATGAGCGTGGGGCCGAGCGTGTTCCGGCTGCTGGACCGCATGGCCGGCCTGCCCGTGCTGGTGCTGTCGGCCAAGGGCGACGTGCTGGCCTGGAATCCCCTCGGGGCAGCGCTGCAGGGCGACATGTCCGCGTGGCCGCGGCAGCGACGCAACCTCGTCTGGCAACGGTTCCTCGGGAGCAGCCGCTGCCAGGTCGCCGCGAACGCGGACGAGGAGGACGCCGCCGCCCGCGCCTCGGTCGGCACGCTGCGCGCCGCCCGCGCCCGCTATCCCGGCGACCACGACCTGGCACGGCTGATCGCGGAGCTGCGCGCTGGCAGCCGGCGGTTCGACGAGCTCTGGCGGGAGGGGCGATCCGCCCCGTGGCGCGCCGCGACCAAGAGCATCCGGCATCCCGACCTGGGCACGATCACGCTCGACTGCGACACCCTCCTCCTCCCCGACACCAGCCAGACCGTACTCGTGTACTCGGCCGAACCGGGCTCCCCCGAGGCCACGGCACTCGACATGCTCCGGGCGCCGGGGCCCCTCGCCCACAGCGGCCACCGGTAGAGGGGGGCCCTGGACGCACCACGCGCACATCCGGCAGAGGCATGCTGGAGCCATGACCGATGATCGGGTAGCCGCCGCCGTCCGCGCGTTGATCAACCGGTACGACCCCGAAGGTCTGCTGGGCATGGGGGCTCCCGAGGACGAGTACGACCCCGAAGTGGGTGATCTCACCGCTCTCGTGCACGGCGGGAGGAGATCACCGCCGACGTGGTCGGCGTCGTCTGGAACGGATGGTTCAACGGTGTCTCCGACTGGTGCGCCCGGCGGCCCGAGCAGGTCCGGGAGGTCGCGGACGCGCTGGAGAGCCTCCGCGGCCGGCGACAGCATCCCTAGCGATCCCGCTCGGCCCGGGGGAGTCCGGCGGGCAGGGCGCCGCGGAGCCTGACGTAAGCCGGGTGACGGATACCCGCCGAGGTCAGAGGATGTCGCGAAGCTGGCCCCGTGAGGTGATGCCGAGTTTGCGGAACAGGCGGTACAGGTGGGTGCTCACGGTGCGGTGCGACAGGTAGAGCTGCTGGCCGATCTCGCGGTTCGACAGCCCGCCGGCGGCCAGCTTGGCGATGTGCAGTTCCTGAGGGGTGAGCTGTTCGGTCGTGGTGGGCACGCGGGTCTCGCTGCTCTCGCCGGTGGCGCGCAGTTCCTGGCGGGCCTTCTCGCCCCACGCCAGCAGGCCGAGGGCGTCGCAGCTGTCGCGGGCGGTACGCAGGGGGACGCGGGCGTCCAGGATGCGGCGCTGGCGGCGTAACCACACGCCGTAGGCCAGCAGGAGCCGGGCCCGGGCGATCGGCCATTCGGACAGGTCGGCGGCCAGGGCGTCGAGGTAGAGCCGTTCGGCGCCGTCGTCGTCGGCCAGCACCGCCCGGGCGTAGCGCAGTCCCGCGTGCAGGAGCGGCGCCGGGGTGCGCGCGCCGATGTCCTCCAGTTCGGCCAGGGCCGACCGGGCGGTCTCGCGGTGCGCGTCGGTGACGGCGGCGTCGGCCAGATCGCTGATCATCCAGTGGCGCCAGGTGGAGTGGAACGTGGTGTCCCCGGGGTCGTACACCCGCCACAGGTGGCCGAAGGCCTCCTCGTGCCGCCCGGCGGTCAGCGCGACCATGCCCCTGGCGTGGCGGAGCAGGGCCATGTTGGAGCGGATGGCGACGGTGCCGAGCACGCGTTCCTACGTCACCACGAGCCTCGGCATGTCGGCCACGACCGCCCTGATCGCCAACGTGATCTCCTCCGTCGTGGCCGTCGCCGCCACACCGCTGTTCGGCATGCTGACCGACCGCGTCGGCCGCCGCCCGGTCTGGCTCGGCGGCGCGGTCTTCTTGGTCGCCTACCCCTTCCCGATGTTCTGGCTCGTCGACACCGGCCGCCCGGAACTCGTCATCCTGGCCGTCACCCTCGGCCACGGCCTCTGCATCGCCGCGATGCTCGCCGCGCAGGCCGCGCTGTACACCGAGCTGTTCGAGACCCGTTACCGGTACAGCGGCATCGCCATCGCCCGCGAATGGAGCGCGGCGCTCGCCGGCGGCACCGCCCCCTTCGCCGCGGCCGCCCTCCTGGCCGCGGGCGGCGGCGCGTCGTGGCCGGTCGCCCTGCTGATGACCGGATGCGCGGCGGTCTCGCTGGTCGCCATCTGGTTCGTCCCCGAGACCCGCGACGTCCGGCTGGACCGGCCGGCGCCGAGGACCCCGGTCACCGCCTCCCGTGCGGTCATCTGACCGGTCGCCGCCGTCACAGGGCGGCGCCTTCCGGCTGTGGAGGATGCAGGCCGGCGTGAAAGGCGCGCCCGACCGCGGCCGGGCCTCCTCCGAGACCACCACACCGACGACCTACTGGCCCTCCCGAACTCCTGAGGAGCACTGTTCATGACCCCCTTACGCCGTCTCGGCCGCCTGCTGGGCGTGCTTGTCACCGGCTGCGTCCTGGCCTTCGGCCCGACCGCGCCCGCCGCCGCCACCGGTCCCGGCGCCACCGCCGCTGCCACCACCACTGCCACCGCCACTGCGAAGCCGACCGTGGTGCTCGTGCACGGGGCGTTCGCCGACGCCTCCGGCTTCGACGACATGATCGCCCTGCTGCAGCGGGCGGGTTTCCCGGTGATCGCGCCGGCCAATCCGTTGCGTGACGTGGCGGGCGACGCCGCGTACGTCTCCAGCATCCTGGACACCATCACCGGTCCGGTCATCCTCGTGGGGCACTCCTACGGCGGGATCGTCATCACCAACGCCGCCCGCGGCCACGACAACGTCAAGGCCCTGGTCTACCTGGGCGCGTTCGCACCCGACCAGGGGGAGAGCGCCCTGCAGCTGGCCAACAGGTTCCCCGGCAGCAGGCTCGGCGAGGCGCTGCTGACGCGGCACTATCCGCTGCCCGACGGCACGATGGACGGGATCGACGGCTACATCCGGGCCGACAGGTTCCGCGAGGTGTTCGCCGCCGATCTGCCCGTGAGCACGACCCGGCTGATGGCGGCCACCCAGCGGCCCGGCAGCGTCAGCGGCCTGAGCGGCGGCAGTGGCGAGCCTGCCTGGAAGACCATACCGTCGTGGTACCTGATCCCCACCCAGGACAACGTCATCCCGCCGGCCGCGCAGCGGTTCATGGCCGAGCGCGCCGGCAGCAAGGTCCGGGAGATCCGCTCCTCGCACGTGGTCATGATGTCCCAGCCCGAGGCCGCCACCGCGGTGGTCCTCTCCGCCCACCACGCCACCCGATAAAGCCGACAAGGGAGACGTTCCATGAAACCCGACACCATCGTCCTGATCCACGGCTTCTGGGTCACTCCGCGCAGCTGGGAGCACTGGATAGCCCGCTACCAGGCCAAGGGCTTTCGTGTCCTGGCCCCCGCCTATCCCGGTTTCGAGGTTGAGGTGGAGGCGCTCAATGCCGATCCCACGCCGATCGAGCAGGTGACCGTCCCGCAGATCATCGAGTCGCTGGAGACGCTGGTCCGTGGTCTGGACACGCCGCCGATCATCATGGGTCACTCCGCGGGCGGGGTGTTCACCCAGATTCTGCTCGACCACGGGTACGGCGCGGCCGGGGTGGCGATCAACTCGGCCCCGACCGAGGGGGTCCAGGTGATCCCGCTGTCGCAGATCCGCGCCACGTTCCCGGTGCTGAAGAACCCGGCCAACCGGCACAAGGCGGTCGGGTTCACCTACGACCAGTGGCGGTACGCCTTCACCAACACCTTCCCCGAGGACGAGGCGCGGGCCACCTACGAGCGCTACCACATCCCCGCCTCCGGCCACATCTTCTGGGGCAGCGCGCTGGCCAACATCCACCCGGGCAAGGACGACAACTGGGTCGACTACCACAACGATGACCGTAAGCCGTTGCTGTTCGTGGCCGGTGAGAACGACAACCTCATGCCCCCGAAGATCCAGCGGTCCAACGCCAGGCACTACAAGTCCAAGACGGTCACCGAAGTGGTCGAGTACCCCGGCCGCTCCCACCTGATGCCCGCCGAGAAGGGCTGGGAGGAGATCGCCGACCACGCCCTCGCCTGGGCCCTGGACCACTCCTGACATCGACGGGCCGGCTCCCCGGGGCCCGCCCCCGGGAAGCCGGCTCCCCGGGCGGGGACCGCATGACCGACGTGTATCCGCGCTGACCCGAGGAGGCTCCCGTGACGGAGGTCCGGTTCACCCATATCGGCGGTCCGACCGTTCTGATCGAGTTCGGTGGCTGGCGGCTGCTCACCGACCCGACCTTCGATCCCCCCGGCCGCACGTACTCCTTCGGCTGGGGGACCTCCTCCCGCAAACTGACCGGCCCCGCCGTACGCGCCGCCGACCTGCCGCAGGTCGATGCCGTGCTGCTCTCGCACGTGCACCACGGCGACAACCTCGACGACGCGGGACGTGCCCTGCTGCCGGCCGCGGGCACGATCGTGACGACCTCCTCGGGCGCCCGCTCCCTGCCGTGGCCGGCCCGCGGACTGCGAGCGGGCCAGAGGACCCGGCTGGAGGCCCCCGGCCGGCCGCCCATCGACATCACCGCGACCCCCTGCCGGCACGGCCCGCCGCTGAGCCGGCCGATCGTGGGCGAGGTCACCGGCTTCTCCCTCACCTGGCCCGGCCAGACCCACGGCCCACTCTGGATCACCGGCGACACCGTCTACCACCGCGCACTGCGCCGGGCCGCGGCCGCGATCCGGCCGGGAACGGTCCTGCTCCATCTGGGCGGCGTCGGCTTCCCCCTCACCGGGCCACTGCACTACACCATGACCGCAAGGCAGGCCGTACGGCTGTGCCGGACCATCACCCCGCGCACGGTGCTGCCGGTCCACTACGAGGGATGGCAGCACTTCCGCCAGGGCCGCGACGGCATCGAGCACGACCTGCTCCGGGCACCGAAGCAGATCAGAGGCCTGTTCCACTGGCTACCCGCCGGCTCGGCGGAACAGGTGCGGGTCTGAGGTTTCCAGGAGATCAGGTCGGCCGAGTGAGCGTCGCGGAGGCGCCGGACACCCGTGGGCGGCGCAGGTGACACGGTGAGCTGCGACGGCACCCCGGCCACGACTCGGCGCTAGGCGTCGGGTACGGCCGAGCCGTACACCATGGTGTCGACGAGGGCCTCGACGGCGGGCCGGGTGACGCTGCCGGGAGGCGCGCTGACCAGGGTGAACAGGGCGCTGCCGTAGAGCGCGATGAGCGCGGGGACCTTCTCGCGCGCGATCTTCAACCCCAGTTGGTCGTGATGCCCGGCGGTGAACCGCACCGCGACCTCCTGCAGGCCCGCCAGCGCCGCGGCCAACGCCGGGCGGCGCGCCGCCTCCAACTGCAGCTCGAAGAT
The DNA here is from genome assembly GCF_030268685.1 of Microtetraspora sp. NBRC 13810. GTDB lineage: Bacteria > Actinomycetota > Actinomycetes > Streptosporangiales > Streptosporangiaceae > BSRQ01. The sequence continues at coordinate 11,911 of NZ_BSRQ01000021.1, read as the reverse complement.
CGCGAGGTAGCGGTGGCGCAGCGTGGTCGCCGCCGTGAGCAACGACTCGGTCAGCATCTCCACCAGGTCGGCGCCGCCCGCGGGCTGGTGCTCGGCCGCCTGGTCCATGTCGGCCAGGTGGAGCTCGACCACCCGCTCTGCGGCGGCCACGAGCAGCGCCTCGCGGCTGCGGAAGTAGTTGGACGCCGTGCCGGGCGGCAGCCCCGCCTTTTTCTCCACCGCCCGATGGGTCACCCCGTGCACCCCCGAGGCGGCCAGGAGGTCGATGGCGGCGTCGGTCAGGGCCTGGCGGCGGGCTGGGTTGGTGGGCGGCACCCTGCCATGCTACCAATAATCGTAGTAGTACGATCGTAGTGAATGAGGGAGTGTCATGCGTGTCGTCGTGGTCGGTGCCGGGCTGGGCGGGGTGGTGGCCGCGGTGGGCCTGCACCGGCAGGGGCATCGGGTGACCCTCTACGAGCGGGGCGCCGAGCTCCGCGAGGCGGGCACCGGCGTGGTGATCATGCCCAACGGGCTCCGGGCGCTGGAGGAGCTCGGCTACGACATGAGGGGGCGGTCCACCCCCGCCCGCAGCGCCGGGCTGCGCGACTGGCGCGGGAGGCCGCTGCTGATCACCGACGCCGTGCGGGCGCAGCGCGAGGTCGGCTCGATGATCGTGACCGACCGGGCGGAGCTGCACCGCACCCTGCGCGCCCCGCTGCCCGCCGGGGCGGTGCGAACGGCGACACCGGTGGAGCGGCTGGAGCCCGGCGTGGACGGAGTGGCGGTGTTCAGCGGCGGCGAGCGCGTCGCCGAGGCGGACGCCGTGATCGTGGCCGACGGGATCGGCAGCAGGCTGCGCGGGCAGCTGTTCCCCGGTCACGGCGGGTTGCGCAGGATCGGCCGGATGGACCTGCGTGGCACCCTGCCCCGCCCCGCGGGACTGGACGTGGCGGAGTTGCTGGCAGGCATCCTGATCGACCGGCGCACCGGGGGGATGTTCGGGCTGTTCCCCATCGGCGCGGACCGGCTGTACTGGTTCACCGACTCCGTGCTGCCGGAACCCGTCCCGGGGTCGGAGGAGGCGCGTGAGCAGATGCTGGCGCTGATGGCCGACTGGCACCCTGCCGTCCCCGCGCTGCTGGCGGCCACCCCGGTCGGCGACGTCTACGTCGATCCGATCGCCTGCCTGGCCGAGCCGCTGCCGGCGTTCGCGACCGGCAGGATCGCGCTGCTCGGCGACGCCGCGCACGCCATGACGCCCGACCTCGGGCAGGGCGCCAGCCAGGCATTCGAGGACGCCGCCGCGCTCGCCCGCCACCTGTCGGGGGCCGGGCCCGCCGAGGTGGCCGAGCGGCTGCTGCGCTATGACGCGCAGCGCCGCCCGCGCGCCAACCGGCTGATGCGGGCCGCGGAGCGGCAGTCGCGGCTGACCTCGCGGACCGGGGCCGCCGCCTGGGCGCGTGACACCCTGCTGCGCGCGATCCCGGCCCGTCTGGCCACCCGGCAGCTCGCTGCCATTTGGCACGCCTAGGCGGGTCGCGGACACCGGCACCTAGATGCGAAGCCAAGGTTGTTGCATATTTTTGCAACAAAGGAAGACAGTGATGGGTCAGTACTCGCTTCTCGACATGCCCTACGACTACGCGGCCCGTGGGACCGAGTGACCCGCCGGGGCCACCGCCCATGATGATCGTCCCGGTCGGCTCAGCCGAGCGCTTTCTCCAGCTGCGCCTTGCTCATGGAGGAGCGGCCCTTGATGTTGCGGCGCCTGGCCTCGGCGTAGAGCTGCTCCTTGGTACGGCCGGCCGCGCCCGAGTGGGAGCGCAGCCCGCCACGGCGCGAGGAGGAGATGTCCTGGGTGGAGGTGCGGCTCTTCGTCCTGGCCTCGCCCGAGCGGGCCCGCTCCTTGTTCACGGTGCGGGCGGCGATCTCCTTGGCGCGCCGGTCGCTCTCGCCGCGCTTCTTGGCACTGTCCTTGATGTGCTCGTACTGCCGCTCCCGCTTGGGACTCGAACCTCGTGGCATGATCCTCACCTCACTAGTCCGTGGGTCTTCTCGCGTCTACCCGGCAGGTACGGGACGACACACCGCTCCGAGCCGCCGTCGTCTCGCATGCTGCCTGTCCGGGGACATGTCCTGATTCAGCGCGTGCGGACGCGGCGGCGGTGGCTGGTGTCGCAGAACGGGTAGCGCTTGCTGCGGCGGCACACGCACAGGGCGACCAGGAAGCGTTCCGAGCGGGCCACGGCGCCGTCCGGAAGCACGATCTCGACCGGGCCGTCCACCAGCATCGGTCCCTCGTGGACCATGACGAGACGGGTGCATCCCTCGATGCTGACCGGCCCGTCGGCGCCGAGCGTGACGCGGGCCGGGCGGCCCCTCCCCGCCCTGGCCGGCTCGGCGTCAGTAGAGCACTCCGACGCAGGGTTCTGTCCTGTCGGCACGGATCACCACCAGTTCCTCGTGACGTTGACCGGGGCCGATCAGCCCCCGGGCCTCCAGCGCCGCCGCCCCGGCCCGCATGACCGGCCCGAAGGGCTCCATCCTGCGGGCGACCACGGACGCCTTCAGGCCCGCGTCCCGCAGACCGCCCAAAGAGGCCGCCACACCGCTCAGCGCCGAATGGACCATGAGCAGGGTGCCGCCGCGGGCCAGGTGCCGCGGTGCGAAACGGCAGATCAGGTCGAGCACCCGGCGCCCGTCCGGCCCGGCGGCCCAGGCGCGGTCCCGGCCGTGCCTGGACGGCGGCCGGTCGCCCGCCACGTACGGCGGGTTGGCCAGGATGAAGTCGAACACCTCTCCCTCGACCGCGGCGAACAGGTCGCCACGTACCACTCGCACCCGCAGGCCCCTGACCAGCGCGTTGATCCGGGCGGCCAGGACGGCGCGCAACGAGATGTCGACCGCCGTCACCTCGCCCGCGCCGTGGCGCGCGGCCGTGAGCGCGACCGCGCCCGTCCCGGTGCCGATGTCCAGCACGCGGGCGCCGGGAGGAAGGCCCGCCGCGCCGAGCGCCGCGCACAGCATCCTCGTGTCGCCCTGTGCCGGGTAGACACCGGGCGGTCGCAGCAGCAACATTCCACACAACTACCTTGAATCGGACAAATCACACCTGATCCCGGACGGCGGCCGACCGCAGCGGGCGGCGCAGCGAGGAGCGGCCCGACCGCCACGACTCCAGCAGATGCTCACCGAGCCGCGCCTCCAGGAACTCGGTGGCCTGTACGCCGAAGGCGACGTCGGCCGCCAGTCCGGGCTCCCGGCGCAGCAGGTCGCCCACCACGTCGCGGCGGAGCACCTGCTCGTGGACGGCGTCCGCCTCGATGTGCTCGGTGAAGAACAGGGTGCCGCGCTCGCCGACGCCCAGCCGGCGCAGTGCGCGGTCCATCCGCCGCGCGGCGGGCGCGGTGGTGATCTCGGCCGCCGCGAAGTGGCCGACCAGCGCGGCGCGCAGGGCCCGGTGCAGCCCGAACATCGACATCATGTTGACCGTGGCCAGCGCCGGCGCCGGGACGACGTCCAGGTAGGCGCCGTAGGAGGAGTTCAGCCCGAGTTCGTCCATCAGATCGGCGAACAGCCGCGAGTGCATCATCTCGGCCCGCCCGCCGCCGAACTCGTCGAACTCCACCGCGACCAGGGCGGCCTTGGCCCGGCCCCGCAGCCGGGGAATGGCCCAGGCGTGCGGGTCGGCCTCCTTCAGATGGTAGATCGACCGATGGGCGACGTACTCCCGCACCTGTTCCAGGTCGCCGTGGTCGCGCAGGTGGTGCGAGACGCCGTACCCGTCGACCGGCTCGATCAGCAGTTCGTCCAGCACGCCGGTCACGTCGTCGCCGCCGGGCGTGTCCGCGCGGAGGGCCGCCAGGAAGACGTGTTCCAGGTCGCGGCGCACCGCCAGCAGCTCCGGCTCCCACTCCCATGCGCCGGATACTCCCTCAAAACCTTGGTAATGCAGGTCATAACAGACGTACAGGGCGAGCTGCAGGTCGTCACCGTACGGCTCGGCGGTCGCACCTGAGCGGGGGAGCGGCACGGTGCCGGGCGTGTGCCGGAGCGCCCTGACGAGTACGTCGGACAGCGGGCCCCTTCCCTCCGGCAGCGCTGCCTCGTAGGACGTGATCGTTCCGGTGGTCATGTCCGCTCCCCCTCTGCGGGAATCCACGTGGCACTCGCGGCCGTGGTCTGCGCGGCCAGCAGGTCCACGACCGCCTTCGGCCCGCCTGCCATCGCCCGCCGCTGCCTGGCCGCTCCGGTGCCCCGCCACGCCACCTCCTTCAGCAGCGCGCGTACGGCCGGCAGGTCGCCGCTGTCCTCCAGGGCGGGTGTCACCAGGGCGACGAGCCGGTCCAGCAGGTACCCGGCGGGTACCCGTCGTTCCTCGAACGGGTCGAATCCGGAGCCGTCGAGTCCGTGCCGCGCGGCGCTCCAGAGCGCGGTGGCGCACGACACGGCCGTGATCTTGGGCGCCTCGCGGCCGGTGCCGAGGGCGGCCAGCGCAGTGCTCACCAGAGCGCGGGTGAGCGCGGCCTGCAGCACCGCCTCACCGGCCGTGGCGGCGGCGTCGGCGGCGCGCACCTCGACCGTCGGCAGCTTCGCGGACGGCCGGGCCAGCCAGAACGTCATGGCGTCGTCGACCAGCACGCCGCACTCGACGAGCCTGGCGACCTGGTCGTGGTAGGCCGCCGCCGAGGCGAACCACGGCGGCACCCCCGCACCGGGGAACCTGGACTGGTCGACCATCCGCCGGCTCGCGAATCCGGAGTCCCGGCCCCCGCTGATCGGGGAGTTGACCGAGAGCGCCAGCAGGGTGGGCAGCCAGGGCCGCAGATGGTTGACCACGGCGACCGCGGTCTCCCGGTCGGCGACCCCGACGTGCACATGGCACCCGCACGCCTCGTAGTCGGCGATCACGTCCCCGTACAGCAGCGCGATGCGCCGGAACCGTTCGCCGGGCGCCGGCCGGGGAGGGCGGGACGGCAGCACGGGAACGCCCGCCGAGATCAGCCGCAGCCCCTCGGCCCGCGCCGCGGCGGCCAGGCCCGCCCGGGCCCACCGAAGCTGAGCGTGCAGTTCGCCCAGCTCACGGCACACCCCGGTGGCGGCCTCCAACTGGGTCTCGTACAACTCGGGATGAAACCCGCCGCCCGCGTCGTCAGCGGGATGCCTCCCGGCCCGGCGCAGTACGGCATCCGCCCGCGACACGGTCTCACCCGACTCGATGCCGACCAGCAGGAACTCCTCCTCCACTCCCATGGTCGGGGACGCACGGCGAGACCCGGGCACCCGCTCTGAGTCTGTCGGTCGCCGCATTTCACTCCCTTGTTCTCCCCCTGTGCCTACCCGGGCGTCGGCGAACATGCCCGAAGCCGCCGCCGGCGACGCCCGGCTTCGGCGACCCGCGCGGCCGCCGAGGCTGCGTGCCTGGTCAGGTGGCGGTCATGACCTGGCCAGACTTGGGTACTGGGGCGCCATGGGAAGAGCCCTCCTCTGCCTGATCATGCTTCTCGCCGCCGTGGGATGCGCCGCGCCCGCGCGGGCGGATCCCCCGCGGGAGGCGGCGCAGCGCTTCTACGCCGCCGTCGGCGGCGGGCGCGGCGAGGCCGCGTGCGCGCTGCTCGCGCCGCGCGCCGAACAGCGGCTGGCCGAGGAACACGGGTCGTGCGCGCACGGCGTGCTGGCGCTCGGTCTGCGCGGCGGGACGGTGCGCGGCGTCTCGGTGTGGGGTGGGGAGGCGCAGGTGCGCATGACGGAAGACACCGTGTTCCTGCACGAGTACCCGGCGGGCTGGCGGATCAGGGGCGCGGGATGCGAACCGCGCCCGCCCGCTCCCTACGACTGCGAAGTGGAGACCTGACGATGCGCGTGGTCTTCACCGTGATCGTGGCCGTCATCGTCGTCGGTCTCGTCTACTTCTTCACCATCGGGCTGCTGCAGAGATGAGGACTCCGATGCGGCGCTTCCTCCGGGACAACGGGCTGACGATCTTCTTCCTGCTGGCATTCCTGCTGGCCCTGGCAGGGCAGGCCGTGGCCGGACAGGCGGTGTTCAACGACCGGCAGATCGTCGACGGCGGCAGCCCGGTGTCGCTGGCCGAGTACGTGACCTCCTCCGACTTCGCGGTGGACGTGGCGGAGAACTGGCAGTCGGAGTATCTCCAGTTCCTGCTGTACATCCTGGCGACGGTGTGGCTCGTGCAACGCGGGTCGACCGAGTCCAAGCCGGTGGAGAAGGCCGGCGAGGAGTCCGACGCGGACCAGCGGACCGGGGCGCACACCGTGGACGGCTCGCCCCGGTGGGCACGTGGGTACGGCTGGCGGCGCACGCTCTACTCCAATTCGCTCGGCCTGACCATGGGCGTGATCTTCCTGCTGTCCTGGCTGGGGCAGTCGGTAGCCGGGCTGGCCGCCTACAACGGCGATCGGCTGTCCCAGCTTCGGGATCCGGTGGACTGGGCCTCCTACGCCGGGTCGGCGGAGTTCTGGAGCCGCACCCTGCAGAACTGGCAGTCGGAGATGCTGGCCGTCGCCTCCATGGTGGCCCTGTCGATCTACCTGCGCCAGCGGTCCTCCCCGGAGTCCAAACCGGTCGGCGCTCCTCACGACGCGACGGGGGCCGAAGGCTGATGCCCGTCCGCGCCGACCAGTTCCCCGGTGAACCACCTGATCGTGCGGCGGAGCCCCTCCAGGTTCCCCACGACGGGACGCCAGCCGAGCCGTTCGGCGGCCAGCGTGGTGTCCGGGCGGCGCACCTCGGGGTCGTCCACCGGGCGGACCACGAGCCGGATGGGGGAGGAGGAACCGGTCAGCTCCCGGATCGTCCGGGCGAGTTCCAGCATGGTGAGCTCCTCCGGGTTCCCGATGTTCACCGGCCCGGGGAAGTCGCTGCGCGCCAGGGCGAGGATGCCGGCGACGGTGTCCTCCACGTAGCAGATCGACCGGGTCTGGGTGCCGTCCCCCGTCACCGTGATCGGCTCCCCGCAGATCGCCTGCCGGATGAACGTGGGGATGGCCCGGCCGTCGTGCGGGCGCATGCGCGGACCGTAGGTGTTGAAGATGCGCACGATCGCCGTGTCGGCGCCCCGGGAGTCGCGGTACGCCGTGGTCAGCGACTCGGCGAACCGCTTGGCCTCGTCGTACACGCTGCGCGGACCGACCGGGTTGACGTTGCCCCAGTAGGTCTCGGGCTGAGGGTGCACCAGCGGGTCACCGTAGACCTCGCTGGTCGAGGCGAGCACGAAGCGGGCCCCCTTCTCCCTGGCCAGCCCCAGGGAGTGCAACGTGCCGAGACTGCCCACCTTGAGGGTCTCGATCGGATGCCGCAGGTAGTCGGCGGGCGAGGCGGCCGACGCGAAGTGCAGCACGAGGTGCACCTCGCCGGGGACGTGGACGAAACCCGTGAGATCGCACCGGAGGAGGCGGAAGGCCGGATCCGTCATCAGGTGCTCGACGTTGCGGGGCGAGCCGGTGAGGAAGTTGTCCAGGCAGATCACCTGGGCGCCCTCGGCCAGCAACCGTTCGCACAGATACGAGCCGAGGAATCCGGCACCGCCGGTCACCACCGCCGTACGACCCTTCATCGGACGCTCCTCTCCAGCAGGTTCCGCGCGGCGTCGAACACCTGACCGGCGTCGATCGCCAGCAGGCCGGGATCCGGCTCGCCGCCGTGCGGGTCGCCGCGCCGGCCCGCCCACAGGGCCACGTGGGACCGTCCCGGCGGCGGCCCCCACAGCGCGGGCGGGGTCGGACCGAAGAGCACCACCGAGGCCGTGCCGAGCGCGGTGGCCAGATGAGCCACGCCGGTGTCCCCGCAGATCACCAGCCGGGCGTCGCCGATCAGCCCGGCCAGTTCGGCCAGGCCGGTCCGGCCGGCGAGCACGGCGTCGCCGTGCAGTCCGGCGAGCTTGGCGACCTGTCCCGCGGTCGTCGCCTCAGCGGCGGTCCCGGTGACGACCACCCGCCGGCCGGTCCGGCTCAGCGCGCCCGCCACGGCGGCGTACCGTTCCGGCGGCCACCGTCTGGCGGCGGACGCCGCCCCCGGATGCACCACCACGTCCGCCGCGGCGTGCCGCCGCCGAGGGACCCGGATGCGCAGCTCGGAAGGGTCGGCGGCGATACCGTGCCAGCCGAGCAGCGCGCACCATCTGAGCACCTCGTGCAGCCGGTCCCGCCACGGCGGGCCCGGCACGTCGGGGAAGGCGGGATGGGCGTGGCTGAGCAGTGCCCCGGGGCGGACGCGGCGCAGCGCGGCGATGCTCTGCGGCCCGCTCCCGTGCAGGTTGACCGCGACAGCCGGCCGGTCCACCGTGATCCGCCCGGTGGCCACCGCCGTCTCCGGCGTGTCGGCCAGGTCGTCGACCGCGCCGATCAGGGGCAGCAACTCCCGGAGCGCGGACGGCGCGGCCAGGACGATCCGGTGACCGGGGAAGGCGCGCCGGAGCCCGCGCAACGCCGGGACCGACGTGAGCAGGTCTCCCAGCCCGAGCCCGCGCAGGACGAGCAGCACCGGAGAGCCTTCTGTCCGATCCCGCCGGCCGATCCGGGCCGGCCCCGGCACGGGGATCGCCCGGGCGGTCACGGCCAGGAGGTCTCGGTCGCCGGGCACACGACCAGTTCCCTGACCTCACAGCCGACGGGCCGGCCGAGCGCGAAGACGATGGCGGCGGCGACGTCCTCGGGCTGGTTGAGCAGCGCGTCGGCGCCCGGCCTGTACTGTTCCTCCCGGTCGTCGAAGAAGCGCGTGCGCATGCCGCCTGGCACCAGGAGCGTCACGCCGACCTGCCCCGCCAGCTCGGCCGCCAGGGCCCTGGTGAACCCGACGACGCCGAACTTCGCGGCGCAGTAGGCTGTGGCGTCGCTCACCGCGCGCAGCCCGAGCGTGGACGCGACGGTCACCACCCGGCCGCGCGACTCCACCAGGTACGGCAGCGCCGCCCTGACCACCGACACGGTGCCCAGCAGGTTCACCTGGAGCACCCGTTCCCACGCCCCGGCCGGAACGTCGGCCAGCCGCCCGCACGCGTCGATGCCCGCCGCCGTGACCACCCCGTCGAGGCCGCCCGCCCGATCGGCCAGCTCACGCACGGCGCGCTCGGTCCGGGCGCGGTCGGCGAGGTCGGCGGTCACGTGGTCGGTGACGGACCCGTTCGCCGGCGGCCTGAGGTCCACGACCAGCGGTCGCCCGCCCGCCTTGGCGACCGCCTCCGCCGTGGCCTCGCCCAGACCGGACGCCCCGCCGGTGATCAGAATGTTTCCCGTCATGTCGTCTCCCCCGTCGAACCTGTCGAAACGATCCGCGCGGCCGCGTGGGCGGCGCAGATGAGTTCGGTGGTGGACCGGCCGGGCACCCTGGGCAGGGTGACGATCTCGCCGCCGCCGCGCCGCACGACCTCCGCCTCCGGCAGGTCCCCTCCCGCGTGGTCGGCACCCTTCACCCACACGTCCGGCCGCAGCCGTGCGATCGCCGCGCACGGGGACGCCTCCTCGAAGAGGAGCACCGCGTCCACGCACTCCAGCGCGCTCAGCATGGCCACCCGGTCCCGTTCGGCGACCACCGGGCGGCCGGGACCTTTCAGCCGCCGCACCGACGCGTCGGTGTTCACGCACACGATCAGCGCGTCGCCGAGCGCCCTGGCCCCGCGCAGCAGGCTGACGTGCCCGGCGTGCAGCAGGTCGAAGCAGCCGCCGGTGGCGACCAGCCGCCCGCCGGCGGCCCGCACCGCGTCGGCGACCTCCTGCGCGGTACGCGGTCCGTCGCCGAGCACGGGCACCGGCACCCGGATGGCCGCCGCGCCACCGGTGCGCACGAACCGGCTGGCCTCGCCGACGCCGACGGCCACGGCGTCCTCGACCGGCGCGCCGTCCCGCAGGGCGAGCGCCGCGGCGCCGGCGAAACGGTCACCGGCGCCGCACACGTCGGACACCGCGGAGCACTGCGGCGCGGGCATCCGCACCGACCGGCCGCCGCGCCGCGCCAGCACCGCGCCGTCCTCTCCCAGGGTGATCGCCACCGCCCCGGCGCCGAGGGTGCGGACGAGCCGCCGGGCGGCGAGGTCGGGCGTCGTGTACGACTCGCCGCACAGCGCTCTGGCCTCGCTCTCGCTCGGCGTGACCAGGGTGCAGTCCGGCGGCGGCGCGGGCCCCCTCGGATGCGGGTCCCAGACCAGGGAGACGTCCAGATCGTGCAGGCGGCCGAGCAGGACCCCGGCCGTCCCGTGCCCGTAGTCGGACACCAGGACACCGCCCGCGTCACGCAGCACCGCGTCGATCTCGGCGTCCGGCGTGCCGTCCGGTCGCCCGGCGCCGGCGGGGTGCACGGCCCTGCCGTCGCCACCGTCCAGCCGGACCAGGGTCTGACCGCGGGCCCGGATGCGGGTCTTGCTCACCGTGGAGCCGGACAGCGGGAGCCGTACCAGGTGGACGTGCTCGGTGAGCAGGCCGCGCAGGAACCTTCCGGCCGGGTCGTCGCCGACGGCGGTGATCAGGACCACCTCGGCGCCGTCCCGCGCGGCGAGCAGGGCGGCGAGCCCCGCGCCCCCCGGCCTGCGGTGCTCCGCCCGGCTCACGACCACCGGCACCGGCGCGTCCGGGGCGAGCCGCTCGGCCTCGCCCACCACGTCCACGTCCAGCAAGGTGTCGCCGATGACGACGACGGGGCCGGTACGGGTCATGCACACTCCTTCTCGACGACCTCGCACAGCATGTGGATCACCACGAGGTGGACCTCCTGCACGGTGCAGGTGTCCTCGGCGGGCACGGCGAGGGCCTCGTCGCACAGCGTGGCCAGCGGGTTGGGCGCCGGCCCGGTCAGCGCCCAGGTCAGCATGCCCACTTCGCGCCCGGTGCGCGCGGCGGCCAGCACGTTCTCGCTGGCGCCGCTGGTGGACAGGCACACGAGCACGTCACCCGGACGCCCGTGGCCGCGCACCTGGCGGGAGAAGACGGCGTCCGCGCCGTAGTCGTTGGCGATGGCGGTGAACGTCGAGCTGTCGGCGTGCAGCGGCAACGCGGCGTAGGGCTGCCGGTCGTTCCTGAACCGGCCGACGAGTTCCGCGGTCAGGTGTTGCGCCTCGGCGGCGGACCCGCCGTTTCCACAGGCCAGCAGCCGCCCGCCGGCCTTCAGGACCGAGGCCAGCTTGTCGCCCCACGCGCAGATCTTGGGAATCTCGGTGTCGATGGCCAGGAGCGCCTTCGTGAGCTGCGACAGGTGATCGTGCATGCCTCACCCCCCTGTCACCGCGAACCGGTCCGGGCACGCGGTGATCACATTGCGGTAGACGGACTCGGTCCTCTCGGCGACGCACGGCCACCCGTACCGTTCCCGCGCCCGCCGCTCGCCCGCCGCCTTCAGCGAGGCGCGCAGGTCCGGCCGCTCCAGCAGATCGCGGAGCGCCGCGGCCAGCGCCCTCGGCCGCCGGGGTGGCACGAGCACGCCGCATCCGGTGACGGTGTCCAGGTGGCCGCCCACGGCGGAGGCGACCACGGGGACTCCGCAGGCCATCGCTTCGACGGGCACGATGCCGAAGGGTTCGTACCACGGCACGGTGACCAGGACGTCGGCGGAGCGGAGCAGGGCGGGGACCTCCGGCCGGGGGATGCTGCCGATCAGGGTGACCCGGTCGGTCAGGCCGTGTGCGTCGGCCAGTTCGCGTAGCCGTGCGGCTTCGGGGTCGTCCGTGGTGCCGCCCGCGATGACGAGTTCGGTGTCGGGCAGGAGCCGGAGTGCCTGGATGATCGTGCCGATGCCTTTGCGTGGGACGAGGCGGCCCAGGCTGAGCAGGCGTGGCCGGGTGCTTCGTGCGGTGGTTGGGCCGTGGGGGGTGAAGAGGTTGAGGTCCACTCCGCACGGTATGACGGCGATCTGTTGTCTGGGTACGCCCATCAGGAGGAGTTCGTGCACTTCGTCGGTGCAGGTGGCGAGGATGGCGTCGGCG
>NZ_BSRQ01000020.1 GCF_030268685.1 Microtetraspora sp. NBRC 13810 | reverse complement strand
CCTTGTACGACTTCTCCAGGCCCTGCACCTGGATCACAGGCCCTTGAGCCTTATTGGCTGTCATTCAGATATCCGTTCTCTGTTCGTCACGGCTTGTCGCCCGCGACGCGATTGATGGCGTTGGTCAGCCGTTTCCGCCACTGACCAGCCGGGTAGTCGCGAAGAAACGCCTCGGCGAACCCCACAGGGTCTTCGCCGACGACTTCGCGGTTCGGAGTTCCGTTCGCCGCGTTCCGCTCGGAGAGACCGGCGAGATCATCCAGCATCAGCAGGACTGTCCGCGTCCCCTGGCGCGAAGCAGCCCTGAGCCCGCGCCGTGATCTCGTAGCCGTACGCGGGCCGGCCGTACAGAATCGGTCACGGGTCGGCGCGAGCCCGGGTGGAAGTCACCTCGGGGCAGTTGACGCGCCGCGTAGATCAGCGGGACAGTCGGCGCAGGGCCATCTCGAAGGGCCCCGGTGGCCGACCCGGCGCATCCCGTCGGCCGGCACGATCGAGAGCGGCGGGCGTGTGCGGCGGCGGCGCGCTGCTGGGTGGCTAGACTTCAGATTGGCAGTTCAACCGTGCTCTGCTGTAGCGGGCGCGGCCTCGGGAGGGTGTTCCAGCACCCTCTCGGGGGCCCGTCCTGGACGGCGCCTACTCGCAGAAGACACGCACCTGGGCATCGGGCTGGTCGACCTCCATGGTGAGTTCGTCGAGGTGGTCCACGAGCGCCTCGAGGTGTTCGGGCTTGAGCTGCGTGAGGTCGAACGGCACGCCCGACTTGTCCAGTTTGGCGTTGGCCGCCGTCAGTGCCTGCGGCGGGATCAGGGCCGTCAGCTGTACGCCGGCCCGCAGCAGTTGCAGCGGCACCCGCACGTTGATCCGCCCCGGCTCGCCGTTCTCGTCAATGGTGTCCACCATCAACCGCAGGTACTTCGCCCTGCCCTTCGGCCGGGTACCGATACTCGACGCCGGCGGCGACTGGTCCCGTTCGAGCGCGGCGATGAGCTGTTCAGCCTCCTCTGCGGTGATCTTGCCCTCGGCCAGCATGCCGAGGATGTCCTTGCGCTGTTCGTTCATCGCGAACCTCTCCTATCGGATGGCTACGAGCACAGCCGTACGGCTGTATTCGAGGTCGAACCGGGTGCCGGGCAGCGCGGAGACGATGCGCCAGCCGGTGCCGAGCGCCCGCACCACATCGATGCGGAACACCTGGCAGGCCACGACGGCTGCCAGTACGGCCAGGACCACGACCGGTGAGAGCACGAGCACTGCCGGGAGTAGCGGGACCCAGACCCGGATGGGACGACGGTCCGGGCGTTTGACCCGTACGGTCAGCAACTGCGGCATCACGTCGGCCCCTCCAGTTCGGACAAGGCCTGCTGTGCCGTGATCTCGCCGCGGCGCAACCGATCGATGATGTCGGCCGCCGGCGGCGCCGGATCGGTCTCGACGAAGTCGAGCATCTGCGTGATCCGGTTGAGCCGTGATTTGATCGTCGGGTAGCTCACCCCGAAGATCCGTTCCATCTGCTTGATGGAGCCGTGGCACCGCACGAACGCCGTGACGAAGACCTGATCCTCGACGTTGAGCTGAGCCAGTTGCGGCAGCTCGAACTCGCCCTCGATCGCGACGCCGCTGTCTGCCAGGCGCACCCGCTCGACGAGGAACGGCCGGCCCCGGGTCAGGTTCGTGAGTTCCTGCCAATCCATCGCCTGCTCTGCCATATCTAAGTTATACGGCAAGCAAGGTTCAATTTTCAAGATGTGGATCTTGATTTTCTTAAGGTCGCACCTCTCCTCGGACACCTTTGCTGGTCCGCCGCCCCTGCCTTCATCACCGGCTCCACTGCACCGTCAACCCCTCAGCCGGCGTGCAGGATCCGGAAGCGATCGGGTTCCGCCGGATCTCGATCAACGACCTGGATCGGCGCCCAAGCCCACTGCCAGACGCTGACGCCCGGCGTGCGGGAGAACCGGATCCGCCCGCGGGTCCCTTCGACCGCGACGCGCGGCCAGAACTCGGCGATGCGCGCCCGGTCCGCGCCGCGGGCACGCAGCACATCGGCGAGGACGGCGACCGTGTCGTAGCCCTCGAAGGCGACGAAGGAGGGCGCTTCGGCCAGCCGCTCACGGAGAGCCGTCTCGACTCGTGTACCGAGTGGGCTGAGGCGCTCGGGCAGGTAGCGCAGGAACGGGATCGCGGCGCCGTCGTCGCCCAGCGACGTCGCCCATTCGGCGAACTCCGGTTGCCCGGCCGGAGCACCGATCATGATCTCGGCGAGGCGCTGGTCGCGGCGGACAGACTTGACGATCGACACTGCCGGCTCCGGGTGGCCGACCAGCAGAAGGAGGGCTGTCGCGCGATTGTCGGCGAGTTCGTCGCACACGGCCGCGGGGGTGAGCTCGCGCATGTCGAGTTCGATGACGGTGCCGCCGCGTGGCGCGAGGTGGTCCCGCAGGATGCGGGCCCCAGATGCCCAGTAGACACTCGGCTGGGCCGCTACGGCGATTCGACTGTGGCCCGCGCCGAGGAGGAAGTCCGCATAGATCTGCCAGCCGCGGGACTGCGGCGGGGCGAGGCGCGCGACCCATTCCGCCGGCTGTTCGGTGAGCGCGTCGAGGACCGCTGACGAGCAGAGGAACTGCAGGCCGAGAGCGTCGGCTCTGGCGGCGGCGGCGCGGGCGACGACGCTGTGATACTCCCCCGCCAAGGCGGCCACGCCCAGGCGAGCCAGTTCGTCCACGGCCGCCGCGGCCTTCTCTGGATCAGCCGCGGTGTCTCGGACCACCAGTTCGAGTGGTCTGCCGCCGATCCCCCCGGCGTCATTGACCTCGTGAACGGCCAGTTCGAGTCCAGCCAGCAGGTGTCGGCCCGCGTCGACCCAGCCAGGCCGAGTCAGCGGAACGAGAGCACCGATCTGGACGGCCGATCCGTCAGTCGGCTCGACTCCAGGGGGCGATGGTGGCGTATTCATGCGTCAGGGTCTCCCGAGTGACGTTTCGGCCGCGGTTTTCGGCCAGGCCCGATCGTACGGCGTTCCTCTCATCTCGCCTCTCGCCGTGGCGCCAAATTATCGGCCCGACCGACGAATATGGGTTGGCTCGACCGAGCAGGTCACCGGGCATCCCGCCCGCACCTGTTGTCGGGGTGTGGGCGCCCGCCCCGCACGACAGCCTGGGAACCGGCGAGCCGGTCGGGCTTAAAAGGATGGACGGGGTGATGCTCGGGCTTGTAGCTTGCAGCTGACCGTGCCACCGCCCGAGGAGGTGAGACCCATGAACGCTGTATCGATGTGGGTGCTCCCCCTTCCCGTCACGGTCGGGCGATTGACGTAGGTGTCGCCGGGAGCGCCTCGCCAAAGGCACTCCCGAAAGGCAACACCTATGCATTCTCTGCAGGGCACCGCCGAGCCGTCGTCGAACGACGTGGTCGAGCGCGACGTCCCCGGGCTCTGGTCGCCGGCCTCCGGCGCCGATCACGCGCCCCTCATGTTCGACGTGATCATAGCCGGGTGCGGGCCGACCGGTGCGATGCTGGCCGCCGAACTGCGGTTGCACGACGTGCGGGTACTCGTTCTGGAGAAGGAAACGGAGCCCGTGTCGTTCGTCCGCATAGTCGGTCTGCATATTCGCAGTCTCGAGCTGATGGCAATGCGCGGACTGCTGGATCGCATTCTCGAACACGGAAGACAGCGCCCGGCCGGCGGTTTCTTCGCCGCCATCCCCAAACCCGCGCCCGCGGGCCTGGATTCCGCGTACGCCTACTTGCTGGGCATCCCGCAGCCGGTCGTCAATCGCCTGCTCGGAGAACATGCGGTCGAACTGGGTGCGCAGGTCCGGCGCGGTTGCGCGGTCACCGGTTTCGAGCAGGACGACGAAGGTGTGACCGTCGAGCTGGCCGACGGGGAACAGCTGCGTTCGCGCTATCTCGTCGGCTGTGACGGCGGGCGCAGTACGGTGCGTAAACTGCTCGGCGTCGGCTTCCCCGGCGAGCCCGCGCGGACCGAGACGCTGATGGGCGAGATGGAAGTGGGTGTGCCGCAGGAGGAGATCGCCGCCAAGGTGCCCGAGATCGGGCAGATCCATCGGCGATTCTGGCTCCGGCCCTTCGGCGAAGGGGTCTACAGCGTCGTAGTCCCCGCTGCGGGAGTCAGCGACCGCGCGACACCGCCCTCTCTCGAGGATTTCAAAGACCAGTTGCGCGCCGTCGCCGGAACCGATTTCGGCGTGCACTCCCCGCGCTGGTTGTCCCGCTTCGGGGATGCCACCCGGCTAGCCGAACGTTATCGGGTCGGGCGGGTGCTGCTGGCCGGCGATGCGGCACACGTCCATCCACCCATCGGCGGACAGGGCCTCAACCTGGGCGTTCAGGACGCGTTCAACCTCGGCTGGAAACTGGCCGCACAGATCCGCGGCTGGGCCCCGGAAACATTGCTGGACACCTACCAGGCCGAACGTCACCCGGTCGCCGAGGACGTGCTGGACAACACCCGCGCCCAGATGGAGCTGCTGTCCACCGAACCGGGCCCGCAGGCCGTGCGCAGGCTGCTCACCGAACTGATGGACTTCGACGAGGTGAACCGCTACCTGATCGAGAAGATCACCGCGATCGGCATCCGCTACGACTTCGGCGAGGGCCCCGACCTGCTCGGCCGCCGCCTGCGCGACATCGACGTGAAACAGGGCCACCTCTACGGTCTGCTGCATCGCGGCCGCGGCCTGCTGCTGGACCGCACCGAACGCCTGTCCGTCGGCCGCTGGTCAGACCGGGTCGATTACCTCGCGGATCCCACTGCGGTACTGGATGTTCCGTGCGTCCTGCTACGCCCCGACGGCCACGTCGCCTGGATCGGCGACGATCAGCAGGACCTGGACGACCACCTCTCCCGCTGGTTCGGCAAGCCCGCCGACTGATTTCGCCTGAGCCGGCGCGCTCACGGCTGTTGAGCCTCTCCGAGCAACGTGCCGACCACTGATGTCGTGACAAAGACGTGGTCGGCCCTGCGGGGCGGACGATGTCAGCGAGTGGCGGCTGTGGTGAAGTCCGCATTCGTCGGTGCCGCAACGGGTAGCTCGTGTCCGGCTTCCGGTCGTAGTGCGTCGAAGATCAGGTGTAGGTAGCGCCGCCACAGGTCGGATCGTGCGCCGGCGAGCGGTGCCGCGATCCGGGTGGGGGCATTGAGCAGCAGCACGATGTCGTGGCCGGTGACGTCCGCCCGGACGACACCGGCCTGCCGGGCGCGTGCGGTCAGCGCCTCGGCCACCTGTGCCAGCCGGTCGCTGGCGGCCCTGATCGCGGGATGGGCGCGCGAGGTCGCGGCTGCCGCCTCGCAGAATGCACGATCGTTGGCCTGGAGTTCGGCGCCTGCGCTCATGAACTGCAGCAGGGCGGCTCGCGGATCGGTGTGCTCCAGCAGGGTTTCGCCGGTCGCGGCGAGGGTGTCGAGTTGGTCGCAGAAGATCGCCGAGATGAGCTCCTCCTTGCTGGAGAAGTGGTTGAAGACCGTCCCCTTGGCGACGCCGGCGCGCGCGGCGATCCGCGCGATGGAGACGTCGAGGCCATGCTCGGACAGTTCCGCGGAGGCCGCGTCGATGAGGAGGCTTCGATTCCCCATGTGCCGGGCAGCGACTTCGCCGGCACGGTGACCGGGGTCGGCCCGGACGTGACCCGGTTCGCCCGGGGTGACGAGGTGTTCGGAGTCGGGCTGCCGCGCGCGACGCCGGCGATCGCCGCGATGCTGTCCACCCCGCCATCCTTGACCACCGGCGCCATGGCCGACTTCGCGGTCTTCGAGGCCGACACCCCCGCCATCACCCGGCGCCCGGACGGCTTGACCGCCGACCACGCGGCCAGCCTGCCGATACCCGGGCTGACCGCGCAGGCCGTGATGCGCGCGGGCCGGTTCGAGGCGGGTGAACGGGTGCTGGTGACCGGCGCCGCGGGCGGGGTCGGGGCGCGGTGGTCCCGTTGCTGGCCGCCGCCAAGGTCCATGTGATCGCCACCGCCATCCCTGAGGACGACGACTACGTCCGCGACCTGGGCGCGGCTGAGGTGATCGACTACCGGACGGTCGATACGGTCACTGAGACGCTGCGGCGCCACCCCGACGGCGTCGACGCCATGGTCAACCTCGCCCTGCCCGGCCCCAACCTGGTCAGGGCGAGTGATGCCATCAGACCAGGAGGCCACCTGCTCAACGTCGCCTTTCCCAGCCCCGAGCCGTCCGCGTTCGACCGCGCCGACCTGACGGTCCGCACCGTCTACAGCACCGCGCGCCCTGGAGATCTGGAGGAGCCGGCAGCACAGGCCATGGCCGGCTCCCTGCCGGCCACCATCAGCCGGCGGTACCCGCTGGAAGAGGCTGCGCGAGCGTATGCCGATCTCGTGCACAGCCACGTGCGCGGAAAGCTCCTCGTCATCACCGACGCCACGGACTGAGCCATTCCGCGCAACCAACCCCCGCCATACAGCAGGCAGCGGGGTGACACACCCGGCGGATCCATGGAGGCGCAGAACGGGAAGCGGTCAGCTTCTCCTATTCCTTGACCTGCGTCCTTCATGTCTGATCGCCGGCCGGACCGCCCAGTAAACGCTACCGGACGGGTACGCACCAGCGTCTGTCGGTGCAGGTCCCGCTGTATACCGCCACCGACCAGTCAGCGGGCTTCCGCGGCTGGCCCGCCAGCAGCGCCTCCAGCTTGATCGACGTACGGTCGACGCCCGCCTGCGGGGACGTGGAGCCGAACTCGATCGCCGCGTATGCCGACGCCGCCACGCCCTCCGGCAGGATCGCCACCTCCAGCCGCGTGGGACCGCCGTTCTCCAGGAACTCGCCCGGCGGCGTCACCGGCACCGGCGCAGGTTTCCCGCCGCGGGTGTCGCAGCGGGTGAGGCGCGTCCCGGCGAGAGGAGTGCGCTGGAGAAGTTCGAACCCGGCGGGGCAGGTGGCGACGATCGCCGAGTCGGGTCCCTGGGGGGTGACGTCGAGTCGTGTGATCGTGCCGGACAGGTTGTAGCGGCCGTATGCCACGCGTCCCATCCCGGCGAACACCTCCGGCGGTTCGGTGAGGGCCTCGGGCCTGCCGGTGGTCGCGGAGGTCAGCGGAGTCGTCCGGGTGACCCCGTCGCCCGGCCACTGGAGAAGGCCGCCCGCGACCACGAGCACGGCCGCGCCCGCCAGCGCGCCGGCCGCCAGCCGCCTGCGGGCGGAACGGCGGATCCTGCGGTGGATCTCGGCCATGCGGCGCGCGTTGCCCGGCGCGCCGCTGCTCCGCTCGTCGAGCAGGTCGTGCAGGTCGTGGATGGTCATGACAGGTCCTCCCTGGCGGGTACGTGGACGGTCAGGCCGGGGTCGATGCGCAACTTGGCCAATGCCTTGCTGGTCTGGCTCTTCACGGTGCCGACGGAGCAGTTCATGGCCTCGGCAACCGCCTGCTCCGACAGATCCTCGAAGTACCGCAGCACCACGACGGCCCGTTGCCTGGCCGGCAGTCGTCCAAGGGCCGCCCAGAGCACGGCCCGGTCGACGGCGGCGTCCATGGCATCGCGGGGGTCGGCGACCTCCGGAGGGAAATCGGTGGGGATCTCGCCGTGCCAGTGGCGCCGGCGCCAGGAGGCGTAAGTCCTCACCAGCACCCGGTAGACGTAGGGATCGGGCTGGTCACTGATCCGCCGCCAGACCCGCCACACCTTGGCCAGCGCCGTCTGCACCAGATCTTCGGCCTGGGCCCAATCTCCGCAGAACAGGTATGCGGTGCGTAACAACCTCGGCGACCGCGCCTCGACGTACGCGGTGTAGTCCGCCCAACCTCGCATCGACCCTGCCTTCTCCGGTGACTTCTACCCTTAACCACCGCATGGACCCCGGAGATGGTTGCCTCGCTTGATCCAGGTGAGCCGCGCTCCGATCGATGAGCCGTACAACTGGCTGCGATGAGGAACCGCCCGTTGATCGGCAGTCGGCCCCTCCCCCACGATGGCAGAGCCGCTCCACTACGGACCGGACCGATCGATGTTGGGGGATCCGACTCACCGATGAAGACTGCGGTCTATCGATGGCCCGCGCTCCCCTATGGGCGGCAACGAAGATCAGCGGTGCCCGGACGTGACGGACGATCGTCGTTGGCGGCCGATTGGGCGTTCGAGCCCCTCGTCGCTGAATTACCGTCCCGAGCTCGGCATTTCCATCCATGAATCCAAGAGGAGCGATCATATGAGCCGGACGACCCGGCAGTTGGGCCCCGACCACGTCGCCACCGTGCGGGAATTCTTCCGACTCCTGTCCGTCAAGGACGTGACCGGATGGAGCACCCTGTGGCATCCGGACGCGGTGATCACCGTGCCCTACCCGCCGGACGGATTCGCGTCGGCCATACGCGGCAAGGACGACATCGTCTCTGGCTTCCAGGCCCTGTTCGCCAACTTCGAGACCTTCGACGCCCAGGTCACCGGCATCTACGCCGCGTTCGACTCCGATGCCGTCTGTGTCGAATACCGCAACGTGGCCACCCTGGTCGGAGGGGTGGAGTACACCAACGACAACATCGCCGTCTTTCGCTTCGAGGATGGCCTGATCAGCGAATATCACGACTACTTCGATCCCCGCCGCTTCCAGGTCGTCGTGGACGCCCTTCCCAGAGCCTGAAGGCAAACGCGGAACCGATGTGCCCGTGAGGAGCCGACCCGCTCACCGCGGCACATCGCCGCATCACACCTGTCCCACTACACACGGCTGTCCACACCCCGGGGGAAACGCCAGGGTACGCTCACTCATTCATGTGGGAAACCATCGACTTGCAGGAGGTCCGCGCGTTCCTGATGGTCGCGGCCGAACTGCACTTCGGCCGGGCAGCCGAGCGGATGTACCTGACCCAGTCACGGGTGAGCCAGCTGGTCAGGAGCCTTGAGAGACGCGTCGGCGGCCAGTTGTTCGATCGCAGCAGCAGACGGGTGCAGCTGACCGCGCTCGGCGCCCACCTGCACGACCGGCTCGAACCTGCATACGGCGCGCTGCGCTCGGCGCTGGAGGACACCAGGAACATGGTGACCGGCACGGCGGGGACGGTCAGGGTCGGTGTGGTGTTGCAGTCCTCGGCAGGGCCGCACCTGCTGGACCTGGTGCGGATCTTTGAGCAGCGCTATCCCCGGTGCACGGTGCACCTCTTGGAGCTCACCTACAACAGCGAGCCCTACGGGCTACTGCACAGGGCCGAGCTGGACATGCTCGCGATCCGGCTACCTGCGCCGGATGACGCCGGGCTGACGGTGGGGCCGGTCCTGTCGGTGGAGGAGCGGATTCTGATCGTGGCGAAGGACCATCCGCTCGCCGGACGGGAGCCGGTGACCTACAACGATGTCGCGGACTATGCGACGCTTGATGTGCCGACCGCGCCGAGGGAGGTGCTCGACGAACTCTTCCCTCCGCGGGCGCCGGACGGGCGGCCGATTCGACGGATCGTCACGGTGAACACGGTCGGCGAGGCGTTGACGCACGTCGCCATGGGCACGGTGGTGTATCCGAGCGTCGAGTCGATCCTGCGTTACTACCAGCATCCTGACGTGGTGTTCGTGCCGATCGCCGGGGCCCCTCCGTCGAGGGCGGGGCTGGTGTGGCGGACGGGGCGGCTCTCCCTTGCCGCGCAGGCATTTGCCGACGTCGCGGCCGAGGAGTTGCCTCGGCTCCTCGGCGACGACGCCTGACCTATCCGCCGGCGCCGGTTCCGGCACCAGGCAGGCGGTCACGGCACGGACTACCAGTACACCGGCTACGCCAAAACGGCTGAAGAATCATGACACTCGATGTCGGGTTTCTGGTCGAGCATGGTTTCACCGGTCGGCGTCGACCGGGTCCCACGAACAGACAAGGACCTCCATGCGCGAAACGGCAGAAGATCTCAAGCAGCTCCAGGCTCTCCTTGACGCCTCGCTCTCCGCTCCACTTCGCACCTCCGCTCGATCATCAACGCCGAGCGCACACTGACCGCCGAGCAGCTCGTCCGGGTCCTCACCGGTATGTGCACCCTCGCCCTGGCCACCGTGACGGCCAAGGGCGAACCGCGGATCAGCGGTGTGGACGGGCACTTCCTGCACGGAAGGTGGCACTTCGGCACGGCGCGCGGCGCTGCCAAGGCTCGCCATCTCGCCACGCGGTCTGCCGTCAGCGCCGCGCACATGCGCGGTGAGGACCTGGGCGTGTTCACGCACGGCACGGTCGAGATTCTCAACCCTCGGGGCGGCGAACCGGCCGCGGATTGGCCGGACCTGCTCGCCTACCTCAAAGACTTCTACGGTGACGACTCCTTCGACTGGGACAAGGAGGTGGTCTACTACCGGCTGCATCCGCACTGGATGACCGTCTACGCCTCCGATGTCGCGAAGCTCACCGCGGCGTCCCGGTCCTGATCCACGTCAGCTCACGCGGGTTTACAGCGCCCCGTTCTTCCGAAAGGTGCGTGTCCGGGTGTAGGGGCGGAAGCCCATGCTCCGGTAGAGGATCTGCGGCACGGGATAGGCGTTGTCGCCGCGGGGGTAGACGATGGCGGTTTCGCCGCCTTCCTTGGCCAGCGCGTGGAGGGCAGCGGTGCAGACGGCCCGGGCCAGGCCGAGGCGGCGGAAGCCGGGATGGGTGCCGACAGGTTCGATGAGGCCGACCCGGTGGAGATCGTCATGCCAGATCAAGCAGTTGGCGGCGAAACGGCCGTCGGGGGCCTCGATGACCCAGTCCAGTTCGGACCGATAGGGCCAGGCGGCCATCACATCGCGGTAGGACTCGAGTGTCGCGCGGGTGGAGTTCCACGCTGCCCGGTGGACCGCGACCCGCCTGTCCAGATCCTCCTCGCCGCGCACGGCGCGTGCGGTGAATCCCTCCGGCAGCACCGGCTGGGGCAGGCCGGTCAGGTCGCGGGAGTGGTAGGCGAAGAAGGGGGCTTCGTCCTGGGGCTCGTACCCGTGCCGCAGCAGGGCGGTGCGCAGGGCGGATTGGGTGTCCAACGGGTTGATCTCGCGGGGGCGGTCACCGGCCAGGTGGTCGAACCAGTTCAAGATCTCCGATAGCAACGGAGAATGCGCCGGGTCGACTTCGAGCCGTAGGCCGTCGGGGAGTTGGGCCCAGGCCCAGGCGACCACCTTGCCCTGGGATTCCCAGAGCGCGATGGGCCAGCCGGCCTGCTGTGTCGTGTGCAACCGATCCCAGGCCAGGTCACCGACGTGGTGTGCGCTGGAGGTCGACCACAGGCTTTGTGTCAGGTCCTGCATCGCACGCAGGTCGGCGGGCCCTGTGTAGCGGCGCATGATGATGGTCATGGTTGCCCTCACGTGCAAGTCGATGTGGCGTCCACGTTCTGGCAAGCAGACCTAGGGCATCGACGAACTGGATGTCCACCGAATTACGTACGCGCTTCGAGCCGGCAGGCGAGGCTGGGGTGGGCGCCGAGGTAGCCGCCTAGGTAGCCGCCGGCCAGATCGGCGAGCGTCTGGGCTTTCCGTACCACGGGGTGATGTCAGGAGCTGCGCGGGGCTACCAGGCCGGATTCGTAGGCGAGGACCACGAGTTGGGCGCGGTCACGGGCATGGAGTTTGGCCATGGCCCGGTTGATGTGGGTTTTCGCGGTCAGTGAGCTGATCACCATACGGTCGGCGATCTGGTTGTTGGACAGGCCGTGCGCGACCAGGGCGACGGCCTCGCGTTCCCGGGTGGTCAGCTCTTCCAGCCCCGTGCCGGCGCCGGTGTGCGGCGGCTGGGTGACGTACCGGTCGATGAGCTTGCGGGTGATCGACGGTGCGAGCAGGGCGTCGCCACGTGCGGCGACGCGTACGGCGTGCAGGAAGTCTTCCGGCACGATGTCCTTGACGAGGAATCCGGCCGCGCCGGCGCGCAGCGCGTTGAAGACGTATTCGTCCAGGCCGTAGTTGGTCAGGATGACGACGTGCACCCCGGCCAGGGCCGGGTCCGCGGCGATGCGCCGGGTCAGCTCGATGCCGTCGATGACCGGCATCTGGATGTCGATGAGCGCGACATCGGGCCGGTGCTCCCTGGCCAGAGCCAGGCCCTCCCTCCCGTCGCCGGCCTCGGCCACCACCTCGATGTCGTCCTCGAGGTCGAGGAGTGCGCGGAATCCGCTGCGCAGGAGCGGCTGGTCGTCCACCAGCAGGACCCGGATCATGACGTCCGGTCCACGGGAAGCTCGGCCTGGACGGTGAAGCCGCCCCCGGCGCGCGGTGCCGCCCGGAGGCGACCGCCGAGGGCGGTGACGCGTTCGTGCATTCCGAGCAGTCCGACGCCGGGCGCAGGAACGGTGTGCGGTGCGGCTTCGCCGTCGTCGTCGATGCGTATCGCGAGGACGTCGGAACGGTAGTCGATCAGGACGGACGCCGTCTCGGCGGCGGCGTGACGGGTGATGTTGGTGAGCGACTCCTGAACGATCCGGTAGACGGTCCGGTCCACCGCGGCCGGCACGTCATGTCGTCGCCCTTCGATGGTCAGCGTCGCGTCCAGGCCGGTCGTCCGAGCCCGTTCCACCAGTTCCGCAACGTCGTCGAGCCCACGCGGCAGGATCGTGTCGTCGTCGCGCAACGCCTCCAGGGTGGCCCGCAGTTCCCGGGCCGCCTCACGACCGGCCTCCCGGATCGTCAGCAGCGCCTCCGGCACCTGTTCGCCCCGTTTGCGGGCCACGTGTACCGCGACTTCGGCCTGCACCTTGATGACCGAGATCTGGTGGGTGAGCGAATCGTGCAACTCCCGCGCGATGTGCAGCCGCTCTTCGGCGGCGCGGTGCCGCGCGGTCTCCTCCCTGGTCCGCTCGGCTTCCTCCGCCCGCCGCTCGGCCTGCCGCAACGCCTCACCCGCGGCGCCGGCGGCGATCAACCAGGCCAGCTCAAGGGCGCCTCGGGCCTGCGCGAACGCCTCGCCGGGGTCGTGCAGGCCCGAGACCAGGGCCGCGAGGGGGAGAACGGCCAGCATCGTCACGCTCGCCACCACCGTGATGGTGCGGTGTCCCGCCCGCACGGCCGCGTACACCGCGAACAGGTACGCGACGGCAGGCACGTCGAAACCGGCCGCCTGGTACCCCACCGCGCACAGTCCGGTGACGGCCAGGACGGGAACCGGAGCCCGGCGGCGCGCGGCCAGCCCCAGGCCGCCGGCCGTCAGAAGCGCGTAGCCGAGCAGGTCGAGGTTGGTGGTGGCGTGCTGTCCGGACAGTCCGGTGACCAGCAGCGTCGCCGCCACGCCGACGGCGATCGCCCAGTCTGTGACACCCGCCCGGACAGTGAACCGTCCTGTCCTCATGGGCGCACCCTAGCCGGATGCGCGCGCGGGCGACTCCTGCGCGAGGATGATCGGCCGCCTACCGCACACGCAGTACCTTCGCGGCTCCTACGGCGGCCGTGGCAACCGACTACGGCATCGGCGGTGGTGCGAATTGTCTGCCTCCGCCGGACGACCGGCGGCGGGTCCGGCGGACATGATCGGGCGACGTCCAGTCGTCAGAGGAGAAGGAGCACCCTCGTGTCAGTCCGATCTGTGCTTGCCGTGGCCGCAGCCGTCCTGCTCGGAGGTGTCGTGCTCGGAGGTGTCGTGCTCGCCACACCGGCGGCCGCGCATGTCTTGGTCCAGCCGGATCCCGCCAGTGCTTACGCCTTGACCGCCGGGCGTGCGTGGTCCTTGGTGGCCGCGCTGGTGGGGCTGGCCGGCGTGGTCATCGGCGGGCTGGCTCTGGCCCGCTCCGCCGGGCGTACCGGCACCGGCACCGGGAGAAGGGGAGCCATCGTGGCCCTGGTGGCGGGGCTGGCCGGCGCGGTCGGCGGCGGGCTGGTGGTGGCCGCCGCCGACGGTGGCCCCGGCACCGGCTACGGGATAGTCGGGGGCTACGTGGCCCTGGTGGTAGGGCTGCTCGCCATGGTCCTGGGCGGGCTCGTGCTGACCCGCTCCCGCCGCACCGGCTGAGCGACCCTGCTCCGGAAATGGACTGTGATACGTCGATCACACAGACCGGGGTGGGGTTGGTTGATCTCGGTTTGGGGCTTGCCGCGCCCGTACGGAGTGGTGACGTAGGCGAGCGCGGCATCCAGTTCGCCGGCGATGCCGATCAGGTGCCGCCTCTCGATCGACGCCGGCAGGAACGCGGCCTGCCCGCAGAAGGCGGCGACTCTCAGGATGACACTGCGTAGCGGGCGGCGATCGCGGCGGCGCGGTCGCGCAGGGAGTTGCGCAACCACTGCGGGGCCAGCGCTTCCGCGTTCGTGGTGAGTTGCCACAGTGCCCATTCGGCGTGTCTCGGATCTTGGAAGGTCACCTCCAGCCGCAGCCAGCCGTCTGGGTCGGCTTCTTCGGCGTGGACGGCCAGCGCGGTGCCCACCAGGTCCTCCCGCCGCGCCGGGTCCACCCGTACCAGCACGGAGACTTGGTCGCCGCCGGTCCGAAACCGCGTGCTGCGCTCCTGCCAGGCCCGGTCCAGATCGACCCGGTCTGGTCGCTGTGCGGGTTCGGCGAGTTTCTCGGCGGCCAAGACCCGGGACAGGCGGTAGGTGCGGTCCGCGCCAGCCCTCGTGGCCAGCAGGTAGCCCCGGTCGCGTACGGTGACCAGGCCGATCGGGTCCACCGTGCGCCACTGCGGGGCCTGGTCCACCGCCGCGTAGTGGATGCGCAGCTTGTGTCCGGCGAACACCGCACGCAGGATCTCGGCGACTATGGCGTCAGGCACCTCCTCAGCGACCAGCCGGCGCGAGAGGAGGTCGGTCTCCGGGTCGATGAGCAATCGCTCGGCCGCGCCCGCCGCGGTGTCCCGATAGCTTTCGGGTAACGCGTCAACCACCTTGAGCATCGCCGAAGCGAGCGCCGAGCCGAGGCCGAATGCCTGCGCGCCGCGCCGCGACCCGGCGACCAGCAGGGCAAGGGCCTCGTCGTGGTTCAGCCCGGTGAGCTCGGTCCGGAAACCGGGCAACAACGTGAAACCGCCGTGCCGGCCGCGTTCGGCGTAGACCGGGACGCCGGCTGCGGACAGCGCCTCGATGTCGCGCAGCACGGTGCGGGTGGATACCTCCAGCTCGCGGGCCAGCGCCGCCGCGGACAGCCGGCCGTGCTGCCGCAGCAGCAGCACCAGCGAGACCAACCGGTCGGCGCGCATACGAAAACTCTACAGAGATATACGACACAGGATGTCGTCATTTCCCGGGAGGCTTGTCCACATCACCGAACAGATGGCGGCTACCGAGCCGGTACGTGATGTCGACGAATCGAATGGAGCTGATGTGGCAATGGAGCGAACGGCGGTCAACCCGTGGGCGTGGTCGGTGGAGATGGGGTACAACCAGGGTGAGATCGTCTCCGAGCACACCCGGACCCTGTACTGCGCCGGGCAGACCGCGATGAGCGACGACGGCAAGCCCCAGCATGCCGATGACATGGCGGCGCAGTTGGCGCTGAGCCTCGACAACCTGGAGGCCGTGCTCGGCGAGGCCGGCATGTCCCTCGCGAACCTCGTCCGGCTCAACGTCTACACCACCGACGTCGATCGGCTCTTCGAGCACTACGGCGTGCTGGCGTCGCGGTTGGGCGCCGCCGGGGTGGCGCCGTCCACCACGATGCTCGGGGTGACACGACTGGCGATCCCCGACCTGATGGTCGAGCTTGAGGGGACCGCCGTCGCTTGATGCGACCCGCTGCCGATCGAACCGGCACGAGTAGTCGGCAGCCCTCGCCCGAGCCCGGATCGCCTGCGAGCACCACCCCGAGCTCGCCCCGACCACCGAGCTACGCCAGCTCCAGTACGCCGAGGATGACCGCCAAGGGGTCGGCAAGCGCTCGCGCCGCGAACTCGCCGCCGAGTACGCCCGCCGCTACACCACCGAGATCCTCGACCGCGCCGACCGCACGCCGATCGTGTCGGAGCTGCCGAGCAGCGGAACCGCAGCGTTGCTGTGTCGAACGCGACTTCGACGCCTGCCACCGCTCGTTGATCGCCCAGCGGCTGACCGAGCAGCACCACGTCACGATCGAGCGCTGTTGACGGCGATGTCGATGCGCCCGTGCCGGTTCACGCAGGCGTCGGCGAAGGACTTGACCTCGTTCTCCTTCGACACGTCCGCAGCCTCTCCCCCAGGGGCAGGAGAGGTTCGATAGGGCGTCCTTCGAAATGGCGGCTTAATGGATTGAGTTTTCCGTTCCACCTGGCCGCCGGCCGGCGGTTCGATGCCGTGCTCCGGCACCGAACCGCCGGTCAGGCGCTCCCAGTTCGTCCCGGCCGGTCGGATCGGCGACGTGAGCCGAGGTCAGATCCGGGTCATGGTGGATTCGTAGCCGCCTCCGCCGGGGTAGACCCAGGCGCCGGTGACGGTGGTGCCGTCGGCGCTGAACATGCCTTCGTAGTAGGCGGGGCTGCCCTTCGCGCCGCCCCAGATGGTCAACTTGTCGCCGGTCAGCTCGTACACGTAGTCGAGGGTGTTTCCGGTCGAGTCGTAGAAGCGCGACACCACGTCCGCGCCGGCCGGCTCGCCGAACGGGCGCAGGTTGCCGATCACTTCCAGACCGGTGACAGGCTGGCCGAACTGGGTGAGCTCGACGTGCTGGAGCAGGAAGAAGCCACCGGGCATCCACTCGTACCGCACGGTTCCCTCGGCGCCGCCGGTGACCGCCCAGGTGCCGACCAGGCGATCCAGGGCCTTCACATCGGCGCTCGGCTGGTAGGTCTCCGTCATCTCGGACATCTCATTCTCCTTGTCGCTTTGGTGACTGCTTGCAGGTACCTCGGAGCCCGCTTGCGAGCTTCGACACGATCCGGGTGTGTTTCAGATCACATCGCGGCCGTGTCGAGAGCCCAGATTCGGCTCCGAGGTAGCGGCAGGAACCCACCCCTCAAGGAGGAAGTCATGGCCACCACCGCAGCCACCACCCCGGACACCACCGGCGTCCCCGCCGTCCGCCGCTCGACCGGCCACCTGTTGCTCGCCGGCGCTCTGGCCGGGCCGGTGTTCTTCACCTCGGCGACCATCCAGATGCTCACCCGCGAGGGCTTCGACATCACCCGCCATCCGATCAGCCAGCTCTCCACCGGCGACCTCGGCTGGATCCAGATCGCCACGTTCGTGCTCGCCGGCCTCGGCGGCCTGGCACTGGCGGGCGGTGTCAGGCGCACCGTCACCGAGGGGATCGGCCGGCGGGCGCTGCCCATCCTCGTCGGGATCTTCGGGGCCGGGATGATCGCCGCGGGCGTGTTCATCATGGATCCGGAAAAGGGCTTTCCCGCCGGAACTCCCGACACGCCGGTGGCTCAGATGTCCTGGCACAGCATCACGCACTCGGCCGCGGCCGCCGTCTCCTTCACCGCGCTGGCCATCGCCGCCATCGTGCTGGCCGTCCGATGCGCCCGCCGCCGGGCCGTGCCGGCGGCCATCGGCAACGGCGCCGCCGCGCTCGTCCTGCTGCTGCCCATGTCGCCCGATCACATGAGCATCCAGATCGCCGTCAACGGGCTGGTCGCCTTCACCTGGACGACCGTCCTGGCCCTGTCCCTGCGCCGCTCCGCCTGACTTCGCGTACGCTGTCCCGAACGTCCGGAAGAGGGTCCACCATGAAGTACTTGCTGCTCAGCCACACCCCGGCCGCGGCCTGGGACGCCGCGACCGCTGACACCCCGTCGGAGGAGGCGCTGGCGGCGTTCGCCGCCTACCAGAAGTTCGAGCAGGAACTGATCGCCACCGGCGAGTTCGTCAGCAGCGAGGGTCTCGGCCACCCCGCGGTCACCACCACGGTCCGCAGGACCGCTGACGGCGTGGTGGCGACCGACGGGCCGTTCGCCGAACTGAAGGAGGTCCTGGCCAGCTTCGCCGTCATCGACGTGGCCAGCCAGGAACGAGCCGTGGAGATCGTCTCGCGGATCGTCGAGGTGCTGGGTGAGCCGATCGAGATCCGGCCGATCATGGGCGAGGACTTCACGGGGTGACCGATCATGCCGAACCGGCGGCCAGCTGGGCGGCGGGAAAGGCGCACGCGAGCATGAACGCCGACATCGAGCACCTGCTGCGCGTCGAGGCGCCACAGGTGCTCGGCGCGCTGGTACGGCGTTTCGGCCGCTTCGACGTCGCCGAGGACGCCGTACAGGAGGCATTGCTCACCGCGAGCCGCGTCTGGCCGGCCGACGGCGTGCCGGACAACCCACGCAGCTGGCTGATTCGCATCGGCTATCGGCGGATGGTCGATCTGCTCCGCGCCGACCAGTCCCGGCGCCGGCGTGAGCAGGAGGCCGGCGTCGCCGAGCTGGCCATGTGGGAACCGGGTCGGGGGCCAGGCGCCGCTCGGGAGACCGACGACAGCCTCGCCCTGCTGCTGCTCTGCTGCCACCCGGCACTGAGCGCCGCCTCCCAGGTGGCGCTCACGCTGCGGGCCGTGGGCGGCCTCACGACCGCCGAGATCGCGCATGCCCATGGAATCCCGGAGAACACCATGGGCACCCGGATCAGCCGCGCCAAGCAGCGGCTGGCCCGCGCCGGCGCCCGCTTCACCCCGCCGACCGACGCCGACCGCGACAGCCGGATGGCCGCCGCGATGCAGGTGCTCTACCTGATCTTCAACGAGGGCTACACCGCCTCCACCGGCGACTGGCTCGTCCGCGTCGACCTGACCAGCGAGGCCATCCGGCTGACCCGCATGCTCCACGCCTCCGTGCCCGCCGACGTCGAGGTCACCGGCCTGCTCGCGCTGATGCTGCTCACCGAGGCCCGTCGTCCCGCCCGCACCAGCGGCCACGACGAGCTGGTGCCGTTGGATGAGCAGGACCGGACGCGATGGGACCGCGACCTCATCCGCGAGGGCACCGAGCTGATCGACAGCGTCTGGGACCGCCGCGAGGTCGGCCCTTACCAGCTGCAGGCGGCGATCGCGGCCGTGCACGCCGCGGCGACCTCGCCGCAACAGACCGACTGGCCGCAGATCGCGGCGCTCTACCTGTGGCTCGAACGGCTCAACCCCATCCCGCCGGTACGGCTGAGCCGGGTGGTCGCCGTGGCCAAGGCGTACGGGCCGGTTCGAGGACTGGCCCTGCTCGACGATCTCAACCGCCGCTTCCAGCTCGGCCGGGACCCGCTGATCCGGCAACGCGAACGCGCGGTGCGCGCGCACCTGCTCCGGATGACCGGCGACGCGGCCGGCGCGGCAAGTCTGTACCGTGAGGCGGCTTCCCTGACCGGCAACCTGGTCGAGCAGCGATATCTCCTCGACCAGGCCGACCGTCTGGGCTGAGAACGCGGGCGTGGTGCGCTCGGCTTGCCCCTGTCGCCGACGACGGCCTCTCGCCGGCCCCTCGGCACCGCCTCGACTCCCGAACGACGGCGGCAAGTGGAAGAAAGTCAACCATTCCCCGCCGGTGAGCCGCACCTCACGGGTGAAGTCGTGCAGATGGCACCAGCGCGACGAACAACTCCTGGGTGCGCGCGTCCCGGCAGCCGTCGAAGGTTCTCTGCACCGCCTTGGTGATCGAGTCTCGGTCAGGTCGATCGACATGACCTCCCCCTCTCTCCGGTGGTGACGGCCGGCCCCGTCGCGGCGAGACGCCAGGGCTGCAGGTCGAGATCCAGCGCTCGGTCGGTGCCTGGTCCGCGGCGGGGCTGGCGGCGTTCGGCCAGGTCGACAACATCGTGGCCCGGCTGCGGCGCGGGTTGACACCGCTGTTCCGACAGCACGTCCAGCCCTACGGCGAGGTACGGCTGGACGTCGCCAAGCGTCTGCCGCTGGGCGGCGGCGCGGCTGCTGCGCAGTTGGGCGGACCGGAGTAGTTCACGATCGTGTCGTTGTCCGATGCTGATGCGCTGCCACGCTGCCGCATCTGGTGGCTGGAGTTCGGTCCCCGGGGGTCGCCCAGTGCGGCGGGTCGACGCAGCGCAGGCTCTTGGTACAGCGGCCGTAGTCAGGCCTTCTCACGACTCCCTCTCCGCTGCCAGGCTTTGGAGTGCCAGGACGGCGATGTCGTCACCGAACGCCACGATCAGCCGACCACCCGACGCGACGGCGACGTGCGACACCGCGCCCGGCAGGTCCGCTTGCTGTAGTTGACGGCCGCTGTCCGGGTCCCAGACCCGGACGGTGCGATCCGCTCCCCCGGTCACCACGACCGGGCGGCCGTCCAGTTCTGCCACGACCACGGCCAGCACTGCCGCCGTGTGTCCCATGAGGGGATCGCGGACCAGTCGTCCGCTGTTCAGGTCCCAGACCCGGACGGTGCGATCCGCGCTGCCGGTCACCACGACCGGGACGCCGTCCAGGGTGCCGAGCGCGGCAGCGTTCACCGCCCCGTTGTGACCGGTGTTCACCGCTCCGCTGTGACCGGTGTCCGGCTGGCAGACCTTGCGGCCGCTGGACAGCCACCACACCCGTAACTCGGGTGTGTCGAATCCGTGTCCGGCGGTGACCGCTACCGGGCGGCCTCGTAGCGAGCCGACGGCTACGGCGGTGACATGGGTGTAATCATCACCTCGCCCGGTGACGGACGTGCACATGGAGCCGTTGTCCAGGAACCACACGCGCGCTTCGTTGTACCCTCCTCCGGTCACCACCACGGGGCGGTCGTCCAGGTGGCCGGTGGCGACTGCGGTGATGTGGCCGTGGTGGTCCTGCTTGTAGTGCGGGGTCCGGAAGGTGATGTCCACGTCCTGACCGCCGGGCAGGCGCAGCAGCCGCGGCTGGAACCGCCGGTTACAGTTGATCACCGCGACGGGGGTGCCGTGGAGGTCGGCCAGGGCGAGCCGGATCTGTCCTTTCCCGGTGGGGATGGCGGGTCCTACCGGAGTGCCGTCGGCCAGGTCGGTGACGCACACATAGCCCTCGCCCCGTCTGGCGTCTTTGGTGGGGTCGTCGTGGTGAGCCGTGACGATGACCTCGCGGCCGTTGACCTTCCCGACCGTCAGGGTGGTGATGTCGCCAGGCAGGCTGCGTGGCCGCTCGGCAACGGGTGCGGCACACGCGGCGGCCAGGTCCCAGGCCTGCACCACGGGCGAGTGGAAGCCGCTGGTGACGGCGATCGGACGGCCGTCGGCCTCGGCCACGCGAACAGCATCGGGTCTTCCGCGCCCCGGCGGCAAGGGGGCGCACAACGGCTCACCCGTGGACGGGTCCAGCACGCGCAGGCGCCCATCACGGCCGAGGGCGACCAGGATCGGGCGGCCATGAAGTTCAGCGGCCGCGAGCGACCGGCCGCGCCAGGCCAGCACGCCATCGGGCAGCAGTTCGCGGATGAGTGTTCCATCGCGTAGGTCCCGGACTTCGACCGGGCCGTCGTAGCCGCCGCCACCGCAGACCACGACGGGGCGACCGTCGAGGGACAGGGCGAGCAGGCTTTCCGGCTTGCCGGACGTCTCGATCGGTGCCGCGACCTCCGTCCCGTCGAGGGGATCCCACACCCGCACGAGGCCGTCGTCGTCACCGGTGACCGCGACCGCGCGGCCGTCCAGGGTCGTCGAGGCGATCGAGATCACCCTCGTGCCGTTGTGCGCCTCAAACGGGCTGCCCAGCGGGCGCCCCGCGAGCAGGTCCCAGACCCTCGCCGCCGATCCGCCGGAGATCGCGACCGGACGCCCCGCCACCGTGGTGACAGCGAGAGGATCGCTCTTGCTTCCTTCGGTGACGAACGGCGAGCCGACGCGCCGCCCGGAGTCGAGGTCCATCACCCACACACTCACCCGCACGAGGCCGCCGACGATGCTGTACCCGCTGACGATCAGCGATCGACGACCGTCGAGCACCCCGGTCTCCAGGGCTTCGACCCCTCCGTCGTCGAATGCGGGCCTGCCGACGCATCTGCCCGACAGCAGATCCCAGGTCCAACCCTCACTGCCCCGGGACGCGACGGTCACCATGGCCTGGCCCGGCGGCCCGCCGGCGGCCATCGCCCAGACGCCGGCCGACCCCAGTTTTTCGTGGTCCGGCAGATCGGCCGACCACAGCAGCGCGCCCTCCAGCGACGTGCCCGTTGCCCACTCGACCCGGTACGGAGCCTCCGCGCCGCACTCGTCCGGTACCTCAGCGAGCCGTCGGCACAAGTCACCGGCCTGCCACCGTGCGGCGTCCACGACCAGAACCTGGCGCCGCGCGGCGGGCGGCAGGTCACGATGCCGGCCAACGGACGTGCGGTAAACCGCCGCAGCCAACCGCGCCTCGGTCCCCACTGCTCGCGACGCGAGCGCCAGCACCTCATCCGGGTCAGCGTGGATCAAGAAACGTGCATCACCCAGCATCTCCTCAGCTGATGCTTCCTCCGAGGAATCCCTACCACCATGGCCAGGTAAGCGATGATCATCAACAGACACGGCCAGCAGGCTAACACCGCCCTGCGCACACAGCGGCTTCATCTGTTGGGGTTGAGGTGGCGGTAGATGGTGGCGCGGCTGATTCTGTACAAGATCACGATCATCGTGAGCCCACTCGGGCATCTGCGCACTGTCCGGCTAAGACCATGAGCACGCCGAGCGGCCCGCCTGCAAGCCGTCAGGCCC
This sequence comes from Microtetraspora sp. NBRC 13810, assembly GCF_030268685.1. GTDB lineage: Bacteria > Actinomycetota > Actinomycetes > Streptosporangiales > Streptosporangiaceae > BSRQ01. The sequence goes on along the minus strand of NZ_BSRQ01000020.1, from coordinate 156,488 downwards.
CCCGGAAGAACTGCCTGCCTGTCCATCAACAAAGGGGACCGCGGACTTGGCCGCCGGTCCCCCTTGTTGGGTGAGATCCACTCCACTGGACTCACCGGTCGCCCCGCTGCCTGTCCGTGTCACAAGATCAAGCCGCAGGAACCACGTGTGATAACGACTCCGCTATTACAACGCGTTACCCTCAACATTAGCGAACTGCGATTCCATTTCTGGACAGCTCTGTACGATGGTTTACGTTTTTTTACAATCCTCAACAGAGTTAGACGGTTTTGCGTCACGAGATCTTGCATAGAGCTGCACCCTGTTCTCCCAGGGGTCTCTGGTGCGTTGTAGTCGCGTGGCAACAGCGCGTCCGATGAGGCATGATACGGACTATCGCTTTGCTTCACGTTGGGCTCCACCCCGACGGAAGGCGATGAAAAGTCCTGTCCGTGTCACCCCGGGGGTTTTCGCAACCCCCGGGGCCAGAAGATTTCGAGAGGAACTCCGTGCCCGACGCCGGCCTTGCCGCGCCCAGAGGAGAGCCCGACTCTCCACGCCCAGGCTATGAATACCGCCTGGGCCTGTTCTCGATCTTCACCACCACATTCGTGGGCCTGGTCGGTCATGGTAATGACCCCCACCATGCGCTCGCCATGACCATCATCGTCTGCGCCGCGGGGGCAGAAATCATCCGGCGCCTTCCCGGCCCCGATGACGATGACAGAGGGGGGCCGCGGTGGGCATGACCCCCTCCCCAGAGCGGGACGGAGAGAACCGCAGCGTGTCAGAGGAGTACCTGTCTCTGAGCTCCGCAACCATCGCCTCCTACAGTGCTGAAATTCTCGCCGAGAAAATTGCGGAGGCATCACGCAGACGGTTGGAGATGCGCGCCCGCCTCGCTATGGAACTGGCGGGCATCGCCAACCAAGCAGGCTCGCTGCCCATGCTTGCGGAGCGGATGGGGGTGAGCGAGGTCGAGCTGGCCCGAGTCATCACCCTCCAGTTAGTCAGAGACAACAATGCCTTCCTCGTGTCGTTCCTTCTCTTGTGCGGCACCGAAAAGCGCACCATCGACGCGATCCTCGCCCAGTTCCAGGCGCTTGATCTGACAGAGAAGGCGCATGTGCGTCTTGTCAATGAACGCTACAAGCGCAAAGATCGCGCGCTTGAGCAGGAACGTGAGAAGGAACGCGAGGAGCAGGCTCGGATATTCGCCAAACGAGTAAGGGCTCGGGCGGTCGTTGAGCCCGCGATCGCTGATGTTGCTGGGCGCGATTCCAAGCCGAACCCCCTTGACGCGCAGACCGAGGAGGAATTCGTCGACACGATGAGGCGCTACCGGGTGTGGGCCAAAAACCCGAGCCTCAGGGAGATGTCTCAGTCGTGCGGGCAGAAGATCTCGCACTCCACTTTCCGGAACATGCTTAACGCCCAGACTGTGCCCCGAAAGTTGGACCTCGTGGACACCTTCGTCACAGTCCTTGGCGGAACCCAAGAAGACAGGATGCGCTGGGCCACGGCCTGGCGTCACTTCACTGTCCCCGCTCCCCAACAGGTGAACGTCGAGCCACCAGTCCTCCGCCTCACCGGAAGCTGATCCCCTCGCAGCCAGGGTCTCGCTCCACTGGCTGGTGCGAGGCCCTGGCTGTGGCGCAGGTCTACAGCACTATGGCCCGGAGGAGGACCCGGACAGAATCAACGCACGTCAGGTGTGCTGGGCGGCCCCACCCGGAGGTGAGGGCCACCCAGCACGGCGGGCCGTACCCGCCGGGGGAAGATTCAGGAGCCACCCCGGGTGCCTACCTGGCGGCTGGGGACATGTTCGGGAGTGGAGGGCCGTCGAGGTGCGTGATGACCCCTGGAAGTCGACGTCGTGGAGCTATGACCGATCGTCGATGTCCCACATCTGCGCCGTCTTGTCGTAACTCTGACCGTGGCGAGTAGGTGGCAGCGGTTCCGTCTCTGCTTAACGCCCTCGTCGCAGGCCGGCTCCGGGGGCGCACGCCACCACCTGGGACTTCCGCTTATTAGTGCCGGGCGGCCTTGTGCGGGGCAGCCTGGGTTCGGGAGCCGTGTAAGGCATCTGACCGGCGACTAAACTCGTGGTGTGTTCGATTCGCCTGACTTCGACACTTCGGCTTATGCAGATTTCGACACAGCGGTGTATGTGCGGCATACGTACAACAGCTGGGACAACGCCGGTTGGCGGTCGCTGCTGGTACAGAGTTTCGACCACGCGTCCGAAGCCGAGCATCTTCCGCTGCCCGCGGTGTCTGACCTGCATATTGTGTTGTGCCTGGCGGGGAACGCGGACGCTCGGCTGTACGCCGGTGGCAGGCCCGCCCAGCGGCGGTGGGTGCCGGGCCACCTGGAGCTCATGGTTCCCGGGCGCGCCACTTCCTTCACTTATCGGGCGACGTCCAAGTTGCGGACCGTTCAGGTGCACGTTCCCTCATCGGCCGTCCGGGAGGCTGCCAGGGGGCTAGGTGGTCGTGAGCCTGACTTCGAGGGGCTGTCCGCCGCCCTACGAGCGGGGGATCCGGTCGTCGAGCAGCTTCTTCGTGCGCTGCCGGGCGCCGGCGGCGCCGGTGACCTGTACGCGGAGTCCGCTGCGGCGTTTCTCTCGACGCACGTGCTGACTCTGGGCAGGGACGTGCGCCTGCCCGGTCCGGAGCATGCCGCCGTCCGGGCGAGCGTCGCCATCATGCGAGATCGCCTGGCGGATTCTCTGACGCTGGCCACGATCGCCGCCGAGGTCCATTTGAGCGTGTACCACTTTGTCCGGGTTTTCCGGCAGGCTACCGGCGAGACACCGCACCGGTACCTCACCCGGTTACGGATCGAGCAGGCGCGGCGGCTGCTGTCCACCACTTCACTCAGCATCGAGCAGATCGCCCCGCGGTGCGGATTCGCCAGTCCGGGCGCGTTGTCGTCGGCATTCCTGCGCCATACGGGTGTCCGCCCCTCGACGTACCGCAAGAACTGATCGATCGACGGCAATCGCCCGCATGTCCGGCGACGTCGGCAGCTTCTACGTTGAGGTGCATGCCGTACTCCTATGGCGTGACCGCACGCTCGCAGGCTACTCCTGACGCCCTCTTCGCGGCGCTCGTCCATGCGGCCACCTGGCCCCGGTGGTCACCGATCGACTCCGCCGATGTCGAGCACGGCGATCCTGAGGATCGGCAGCGGGTCGGTGACACCAGGATCTTCCGCAGCGGCCGCAGCGTCTCCCGGGAGCGGATCGTCGAACTGATCGACAATCGGCGGTTCGTCTACGACATCGTGAGCGGGCCCTTCCGTTCGTACCGGGGGACGATCGATCTCGCCGCGGTGTCCGGCGGGGGCACGCATATCACGTGGTCTGCCATCTTCAACCCCAAGGTGCCGCTTTCGGGTGGTTTCTGGCAGTGGTACCTGACCCGCTTCATGCAACGCATGGCCGACGGTCTCGCCGCATACGCGAAGGCCACCGATGCATGATCAGCACCTCCCCGCGGCGGCGGCGACATCCGGGACGCAACGCGTTCCCCGCGGCGGCCGGCAGCCGTTCCTCGACCACCCCAGACAGTGAAGGGACACCCGATGTCCACGACGAGAGCACGCTCCATCCGCGGCCGGAAGTGGTGGGCGCTGTGGGGGCTGATGGCAGTGTCTGCGGTCGGCTTCGCCGTCGGGTCGGTACCGCCGTACCTGACCGGAGACGCGGCCGACGCCCCGTTGCCGCTCAACCCGGAGGTGGCGCTGCACTACCTGTCCCTGATGGTGCACGCCGTCCCAGGTGCCCTCGCCCTGGCCCTCGGGCCGTTGCAGTTCGTCAACCGCCTCCGCGTCCGCCGGCCCAAGCTGCACCGCGTCGTCGGCCGGGTATACATGATCTCCGTCGTGATCGCGTCCACCGCGGCCGCGATCAATGCCGCGGTCACGATCAGCGGCTTCGCGGTCCAGGTCGCGTTCTTCATCCTCGTGCTGGCGTGGCTGTACACCCTCGCCATGGCTTACCGGAGCATCCGCCGCGGCGAGGTGCAACTGCACCGGATCTGGATGATCCGTAACTACGCTCTGACGTTCGCCGCGGTCACCCTGCGCGTCTACCTGCTCCTCGGCCTGCAACTGTCCCCCTCGACGGGGTTTGAGGCGATCTACACCACCGCCGTATGGGCGTCCATCCTGGGTAACGTCCTCGTCGCCGAGTACTTCATCGTCCAGCGCATGCTGGCCCCCTTGGTCCGTCGTCAGCGCCGGGACGCCCCACTGGTCTCCACACTGACATGACGCCCTCGCCGGGGAGGCTGTGTCACGGTGAAGGCAACAAGCTCCGCACGCCGCAGACACGTCCGAATGTTGCGGCGAACAGTGGGTCCTACTCCCCGAACAAGCCGCCGATCGAGGCCGGTGGAAGGAGCGAAAGGAGACGTTGTCCAGGTCCGCTCTGGCCAGGTGTCACGAGGCGAGCAGGCGAGGAAGGCCACGATCTTCCCCACTCGGCCCACCCACAGCATCGGTACGCCGTGGAGCAGATGACCTGTGGTGGGTGCGCCCGAGAACCAGAGTTGCCAGGCGTCGAAGTAGCCGAGATCTGCCACGAGCACCAAGTGTAAAGAGCTGACTACGGAAGCGGCCGAAACTCGGGCTTACTCCCCTTGCCTGTCCGGATGCTCCCGGTAGTCCCGCACGGGGACGGGCGCCTTCCTTTCCCGGCAGCCGACCTTGGCGGCCGGCGAGGTGAGGCGAGGCGACCGTCCACCTTTGATGCGGGTGCGTGTCAGCCCAGCCTGACAGGCTGCTTGAGGAAGACGATGCCGTCGATCGTGTCGAGCTGGGCCGGGTCCAGCGGGAAATAGCGGAAATCGTGGGAGATGCGCGGGGTGGGCTTCGTGACGACCTCGGCCAGGCGGCGGGCGTCGATGAGAGAGTGGTCCCACGGGAGCGTGGAGAGGATGCCCTCGACGGTGTCCGGGGGCGGGGTGTTGTCGCCGGCCGTGCCGAGGGCCGAGGCCAGGAAGGCGTACCGGTCGCCCAGGTACGTCCCGATGATCGCCCCCGCGCTCCACCACCCCAGCATCTGGTCGCCGAACGACATGGAGCTCTCGTTGCGCTGCAGGTGGAGGTTGTGCGCGAAGACCAGGGCCGGGCCGCGCTCGGCGACGGCACGCAGGTTGGCGGCCATCATCGCGTCCCGCAGGGCCGACAGCCGGGCCCACCGTGCCGGGGACGCGTCGGCCATCCAGTAGTGGTAGCGAAGCAGGCCGACGGCGGTGCGCCCGTACAGTCCCGCCCGCTCCCTGTCCTCCGCGCTCAGCCGCGGCGCCTGCGTGTCGAGCAGCGCCACCAGGTCGTCGGCGATCAGCCGAAGCCGCTGGGCGTCGGCGGACCGGCCGATCGACTGGGACGGATCCATGGCCGTGGCCTCGTTGGACCACCGGTCGTCCGGGCCGAGCAGCGCGTCGAGGGTTTCCGCGGTACAGGGCAGCGGGCCGTCGAGCAGGGCGTAGAGGGCGGTGAGCGGCTGGCGCGGGCTCGCCGCCCAATACTCCAGCGGGCCGTCGAACCCGAAGAACCGGACCTTTTCGTCATGCTCCTCGTTGTACGCCCGCATCCAGCGCACGAGCTCGCGGTTGGCCGGTGACGCGCCGAAGCCGTGGCTGAAGCCGCGCTCCATGACGTCATCGAGTGTGCCCGCGCCCGTCGTGATGTGGTCGTCCACCACGAGGCCCATGAGACAGTCGCTCTCGACGGCGAACGACCGGTAGCCCTCGTGCTCGACCAGGTGCCGGAAGATCTCGTTGCGCAACTCGCCGAGCTCCCCCACGAAGTGCCTGGCCTCCCCCAGGCCGAGCAGCAGAGGCTTGGCGGGAAGCGACCGGAGGAAGGCCGAGACACCCGCGCCGTCGGCCGGCCGGGCCGTGTCCTTGATATCCATACCTTCAACGGTATCGTTGAACACTCGATGTAAACTTTTCCGCGAAAACCCTGCTCCCGTCGCGGTGAACCTTCAATCGGCGATGCATCCACGAGACGTTCCTGCGCCGATCCGGCGGTGGACTCTCCCCCCATGGGAGAGTCCACCATGAAGGGGTGCAAGACGAACTTCTCACCATCGGGCGCTTCGCCCGTCTGTGCCGGCTCAGCGTCAAGCAGCTACGGCACTACGACGAGATGGGGCTGTTGGCTCCGGTCCGCGTGGACGCCGACTCCGGCTACCGCTATTACGCACCTGAACAGGCACGTGACGCCCTGACCATCGCCCTGCTCCGCGAGATGGATCTCCCGCTGGCTGTGATCGCCCAGGCGCTGGCGGCCGAACCTGGGGCGAGGGCGCAGATTCTGCGCGCCGAGCGGGACCGGCTGGCCGAGCGGATCAGCAGGGACCGGGCACGACTGGAGATGCTGGGACGGCTGGCGGAGGGCGGCCTGCCCGGCTATGACGTGACGATGAGCAGAGAGCCGGAGCGACGGCTGGCAGTGGTGCGGGCGCTGTGCACCCCTGCGGAGATCGGGGGGAAGGTCGAGGAGTGCGCAGGCCGGCTGCTGCCCGTGCTCGGCAAGGCGGGAATCGCATGGGAGCCGCCGCTGTGGGCGCTGTATCCGCTGGATCTGGAAGAACGGATGGAGATCACCGTCGGCGTGCATACGCCGCGGGGGGACGAAACGCCCGGCCTGGAGTTCGAGGCGCTGCCCGGCGGGCCCGTCGCCGAGACCGTGCACGTCGGGCCCTACACCCAGCTGCCCTTGGCCTACAACGCTCTCTTCTCCGCCATCCACGAGCGCGGGCTGCGGCCCCGAGCCCCCGTACGTGAGGTCTACCTCGCCGGACCGGCAGAGGCACCGCAAGAAGAACTGACGACCCGGCTGATCATCCCCGTCCAGGAAAGCATGGCATGACCACGGTGACAGGCATCGACGCCCGCGGTACGCAGCACTGCGAGACGACAGCTCTGGGGGTGCTGCTGCGGCACCAGGGGCTCGATCTGTCCGAGCCCATGCTCTTCGGCCTCGGCTCCGGCCTGTCCTTCGTCTACTGGGACGGCAGGAACATGGACTTCCCCTTCCTCGGCGGACGGGTCAAGCCTTTCGACCTCACCAGAAACCTGGCCACCGGACTCGGGCTGGAACTCCTGGTCCAGGAGACGACCTCGCCCCGCAGGGCCTGGGAGAACGTGGTGGCCGCGATCGACGCCGGTGACCCCGTCGGACTGCAGCTCGACAGCTACCACCTGGAGTACTTCGGGTCGAAGGTGCACTTCGGCGGTCACATCGTCGCCATGTACGGCTACGACGACCGCGACGCCTACCTGGTGGACACCGACCGGCAGGGCGGAGCCGTGTCCACCAGCCTGACCAGTCTCGCCCAGGCCAGGGCCGCGCGCGGCCCGATGACCGCCAGGCACCGGTCCTTCACCCTGAACGCTCCGAGGAACCCGCCCTCCCCACGGGACCAGATCATTCCCGCCATCACCGCCTGCGCGGACGCCTTCCTCAACCCGCCCATCGCCAACCTCGGCCACCGAGGCATCGAGAAGGCCGGCAAGCTGGTGCGCGCATGGCTTCAGCGCACCGGCGACCCGCAGCGGGACCTGCCGCAGGCTGCCCTCCTGATGGAGCAGGCCGGCACCGGCGGCGCCCTGTTCCGCAACCTCTACCGCGACTTCCTCGGCGAATGCGCCCACCTGCTCGACAGCGGCCACCTGCGCACCGGCCACGGCCTGTACACCGAGGCGGCCACCCTCTGGACGGAAACCGCAGCACTGATCACCGAAGCCGGTGAATCAGGCGATGCGCAGTGCCTCGAACAGGCGGGCGCCATCCTCTGCGATCTTTCACGCATAGAGCGCGAGGCCATGCGGGCGCTGAGCCGCCTGGGGAGTGAGCCCCCAGGCGCGATCCAGCCCTGAGGGTCTTCAGCGGATCGACGCGCTCACCGGAGCGGCGATTCTCTCCTGGCGCCTGGAGCCGGTAGCGGCGGCGCTCACGTGCCGGCCGCGGACGTGTCGGCGGCGGTCCAGCTGCTCAGCAGCCGCAGGGCCTGGGCGGTGGCGGAGCCGGGTTCGACGTTGTAGACGCACAGGGTCTGGTCGGGGTCGCCGGGAGGCTGGAAGGACTCATAGGCGAAGTGGAGATCGCCGGCCACGGGGTGGCGGTAGTGCTTGGTGCCGTGGGTGCGGCGCAGGACGGGCGTGACGGGAGCGCAGAAAGTCGGCGATCTCGCTCCTACGGTTCATGTTTCCAGTGTGGGCCTGACGCGTCCGGCGTACTCCCCGCCGGGTGGCCCTGCTGGTACCTGCCCGCTCAGGGCCCGCCCAAGCACCGTCGGCGGACCTCACAGGTGATGTGCTGGAGGTGCGGGCGGCGGCTGCCGGCCGGACCGCCTCTTGATCTCCATTCGATAGGAGTGCTCCATGTCCACGGAAATCCTTGCCAAGCCCCTGACCGGCCGCGTTGCGGTCGTCACCGGCGCCTCCAGCGGCATCGGCGAGGCCGCGGCCGAACACCTGGCGGGGCTCGGCGCGCGCGTCGCCGTCCTGGCCCGGCGCGCGGACCGGCTGGGCGAACTGGTCTCCCGGATCGAGCGGAACGGCGGCACCGCCCTGGCGGTCGCCGTCGACGTCACCGACGCCGCGGCGGTGCGCTCGGCCGCCGGCCGGGTGGCGGCCGAGCTGGGCGACGCCGACCTGCTGTTCAACAACGCGGGTGTCATGCTGCCCGCACCGATCGAGGAGTTGGCCACCGACCAGTGGCAGCGCCAGATCGATCTGAACATCACCGGGCTGATGAACGTCATCGGCGCGTTCACCCCGCAGTTGGTCAGGGCCGCCGGCGAGCGTGGCGTGGCCGACATGATCAACACTTCGTCGATCGCGGCGCAGAACATCTTCCCCAACTTCGCCGTCTACTCGGGCACCAAGGCGTACGTCACCCATCTGTCCCGTCATCTGCGTGCCGAGTTGGGTGCCAGGAACGTGCGGGTGTCGGCGCTGGAACCGGGCATCGTCGGTACCGAGCTGCAGAGCCATGTCACCGACGAGGGCGCCCTCGCGTGGCTGGCGGGCTCCAAGGAGACGATGGAGTGGCTCACCCCGCGGGACATCGCCGAGACCGTCGGCTTCATCGCCACACTGCCGCCGCGCGTGAACCTCCAGCAGGTCACGATCATGCCCACCGGTCAGCCCAGCTGACGCCCGGGGCCGCCACGCCGACCCGTACCGCCTGCTGAGCCGGACGGTCCGGCCGGGCACGGCGGTGAAGCGGTCGGCGGGCCGGGACGTGCCCGGCCGCCTCACAGGTCGGCCGCCGCGCGGCTCAGGAAGGACTCGTAGGCGTCGACCGCCGCTCCGGTCAGCGGCGCCCCGTGGCTGAAACCGACCGCGGAAACGCCGCGGGCAAGCGCGTGACAGCCCCAGGGAGGATCCGTCACAGAGCGTCGCGTATCCCGAGAATGTATGTCGCGGTGAGTGCGACGGCACGATCTTCGTCGTGTGACAGATCCGCGAGGGCTCGGGACGCGATGGTTCCCGGGATGTCCGCGAGCGCCTGCGTCAGCCGCCGGCGGGCGGGCGATCCGACGCCGCCGCGGGCGAGGCGATCAACGAGCCCGGTGGCGATCTGATCCGCCGACGCGGGACGGCTCGCCAGCGCGCTCAGGGCGTCGGCGGCATCGACGTCATTCGTTCCCTCGACGACGACATCGATGAGCGCCGGGATCGCGTCGGCCACTCCCCGTGCCCCGAGTGCCAGCGCCGCGTACCTGCGGACCACGGTGTCGGGGTTCGCGAGGGCGTCCCGCAGCAGTGCGGTCGCCTCATCGTCCGGGATCTCGGCGATGGACTGGACGGCGCGTTCGCGCACCTCGGCCACCGGTGAGCCGAGACCTTCCGCCAGCAGCGCCAGTCCGTCATCGCCCGACTGCGCCAAAGCCCATCGGAGGGCTCCGGCGACGTACGGGTCCGTCTCGCTCAGCGCCGCCTCGACCAGTGCTTCCACTGGCACCGGAACCTCTTCGACGGAGGACAGGGCCGCGCGCTGGCGCTTACCGGCGCTTTTCGCCCCCAACGCCTGCAGGAGGGCGACAAGCTGGAGCACGTCCTCCCAGTCTGCGGGTTCCACGGCGTCGATCCGACGCAGTCGCGTGAGCAATTCCGTCTCAGCCGCGATGCGCTCTCGCGTCTGGCGGATGAGGTCGTCGACGAGCTCCGAGGGCGTGAAGCCGGGATCATCGAGCGCGCGCCCGACGTCACGCAGCGACAGCCCCAAGGACCGCAGGCTCTCGATATGGAAGATCCGCCGAATGTCCTCGCTGGAGTACTCCCGATAGCCTGCGCCGCTACGACCCGTGGGCCGCACCAGGCCGAGCGAGTCGTAATGCCGGAGCATACGGGCGCTGACCCCGGACCGACGTGCCACATCACCGATCAACACGGCCTGTCACTCCCCCTTGCCGGTGCCGCCGAGGGCAACGACTCGCTTGGCCTCCTCGATCGCGAACTCGAAGCCGGCATCCGGGTCGCGCAACAGCCGTTCCGTGGCGATCGCGTGCGCGCGCACCCGCGGGTCGGGATCCGTCATCGCGGCGCGCAGCGTGGGCACCATCGTCTCACCGAGCGCCACCAGCGCCCGGCTGAGGCTCAGCTGCGTCTCACGTTCGCCGCGCCCGAGCTGTGTCGCCAACACCGCGGCCAACTCGGGCTCTTCACCCTCGGGCACGAGCACGACCGCCGCCCGCCAAGCGCTCCGCGCCACCTCATCGTCGGCGTCGGACAGCAGCGCCCGGGTGATCGCCGGCCACGCCTGCCGATCCCCGATCTTGGACAGCGTGTGCAGCGCCTGGCTTCGCGCCTGCGCACGCTCCGAGCGGAGCTCGCCGAGAAGCTGGGGAATCGTCGTGGACGCCGAGTGGCGGGTGAGTGCCCACGTCAGCATGTCCCGCACGTAGAATTCGGGCTCGATCGCGCATCGTTCGATGAGCTTGCCGACGAACCGCGGGTCAGGGGTCGTACCGACCGCCATCGCCGCCCGCAGCCGCACCGACGAGCGGCTGTCCTCCAGCCCCTGCAAAACTCGCATCGCGTCCGTATCCGTGTCCTGTTGCCGCATGGTCATCGGCACCTCCTCGGCAACAGTGAAGACCTTGTCACCGTGTCAAGGTCAAGCGGGGACGAACCGCTCTCAGAGCCGGTCCCCGGTCAGGGTGTCGACGGTCTCCGCCAGACGCCGCGCCTCGTCCCGATCCACGGTGAGGCCGATGGGCCTGCCCTTCCGCCAGGCCGTGAGCGGCTCGGCCGGCGGCCGGTCGACGAGCGCGGCGATCGGCGGCACGGCCTTGGCCACCGGTTGGGCGAACAGCGAGCTGTTCGCGGACCGGGGGCTCGACGTGCCGCTCGAAGAGATCGCGCGCTCCGCCGGAGTGAGCAGTGGCGGCGACGGTCAGGGCGACCCGCGAGGTGGCGCCGGGCGCCTGGCGGCGCCACCTCGCCCTCACCCTGGACGGCCTGCGCGCCGTCGCCGCCCGGCCCCTCCCCGCCCCGCCGATGTCCACCGCGCAGACCCGCGCCGCGCTGCGGGAATGCTGAGGGAGCTTCGAACCGGCGAGGTACGGCACCCGCCTCGCCGCACTCGGCCGGAGGTGGACCCCGCCCCTTCGAGCCACAACCGCGCGCTCAACCGACGGCGGCGCCGAACCACTTGGGCAGCCGGGCGAGCAGATCTTGCTGATCTTCACCGACCCACGCCACGTGGCCGTCCGGCCGCAGCAGCACCGCGGGCACGTCGAGCTCGTCGCTGCCGTCGACGACGTGGTCGATCCGATCCGCCCAGCCCGCCACCGAGAGCCGGCCGGTCCGGTCGAGCAGCAGTCCGCGACCGCCGTGCGTCAGCTCGTACAGGCGCCCCCGCTTCAGCTTCACGTCCCGCATCCGCCGGCCGAGCAGTTCGTGCCCCTCGCCGAAGTCGTAGCGGATCCCGATCGCAATGATCTTCTCGATCAGGTACCGGTTCACGTCCTCGAAGTCCATCAGTTCGGCCACCAGCCGGCGTACCGCCCGGGGCCCCGGCTCGGTGGACAGCAGTTCCATCTGCGCGCGGGTGTTGGCCAGCACGTCGGCGGCCACCGGGTGCCGTTCGCTCTGATAGCTGTCCAGCAGCCCTTCCGGCGCCCAGCCGCCGACCTCGGCCGCCAGTTTCCAGCCGAGGTTGAACGCGTCCTGGATGCCGAGGCCGAGCCCCTGCCCGCCCACCGGCGGGTGGATGTGCGCCGCGTCGCCGGCCAGCAGCACCCTGCCGACCCGGTAGCGCTCGGCCTGCCGGGTGCTGTCGCCGAAGCGGGAGAGCCAGCGTGGTGAGTGCACGCCCAGGTCGGTGCCGGCGACCACCTGGAGCTGCCGCCTGACCTCCTCAAGGGTCGGCGGGACCGAGCGGTCCTCGGCCACTCCCTCGGCGGGCACGCCAACGCGGTACACCCCGTCCCCGAGGGGTATGGCGCCGAACCGCAACTGGGTCTTGCGGACTTCGGCCACCACGGCGGCCAGCGTCTCCGGCGGCGCGGTCAGCTCCATCTCGCCCAGCAGCGTGTCGACCCTGCTGGGCTCGCCGGGGAAGCCGACGCCGAGCAGCTTGCGCACCGTACTGCGGCCGCCGTCGCAGCCGACGAGGTAGCGCGAGCGCAACCGCGTACCGTCGGCGAGCTCGGCGGTCACCCCGTCCGCGTCCTGGCTCAGCCCGACCAGTTCGCAGCCGCGGCGGATCTCGGCGCCGACCTCGGTGGCGTGCTCGGCCAGCAGGCGATCGGTGGTGGTCTGCGGGATGCCGAGGACGTACGCATGCGCGGTGTCCAGCCGCTCCGGGGACGGCTTGCTGATGCCGGCGAAGAAGCCGCCGAGCGGGTACTGCCGGCCGAGCGCGAGGAACCGATCCAGCAGACCGCGCTGGTCCATCACCTCGATGCTGCGCGCGTGCAGGCCGAGCGCGCGGACAATCCCGGTCGGCTCCGCGTCCCTCTCCAGCACGACCACCCGCACGCCGTGCAGCCGCAGCTCGGCCGCCAGCATCAAGCCGGTCGGTCCGCCACCGGCAATGATCACGTCCATCATGATCCCCCCATTCGACGAGGTTGCGTTTCGGCCGGCCGCCCCGCGCAGTCCGGGGCGCGCGCACGCAGCCGCACCGCGAGTCCCTGAACTGCGCAGGTGCCGGCTTCGGCTGGAGATTCTGCAGCACGCCCCGGGTCTTGCCGCAAGCCCCCCGGTTCGCTATACCTTGAAAGTGGCAGGGAGTGGATGACCTCCTTGCCTTTGCCTTTTGGCGTCCGGTGTGGCCGGACAAGCTCCTCCCGACGCGGTGACGCGCCGCGTACGGCGATGCCACCGCCTGCCGAACACCCCTGAGGCCCTCCCCCCTCGTCGCGAGCGCTCTTGCGGTTCACCCAGCTAGACTTGCCATATGCAAGCCAGGATGGGAAAGGGGCGGTGATGGAATCCGAGCAGGGCAAGGCGGAGAGAATCCTGGTGGTGGGTGCCGGCGCGACCGGGGGATTCTTCGGAGGGCGGCTCGCCGAGGCCGGCCGGGACGTCACCTTCCTGGTGCGCCCCCGCCGAGCCGCCACACTGCGTGAACGAGGGCTGCGCATCATCGGTCTCGGTGAGCGGACGCTGATCGAACCCCGGCTGATCACTGCGGGAGAGATCAGCCATGCCTATGACGTCGTCCTGTTGTCGGTGAAGGGCACCGGGCTGGCGCAGGCGATCGAAGACCTGGCGCCTGCCGTCGGCCGGGGAACCTCGATCGTGCCCTTCCTCAACGGCATGGCGCACCTCGACGCGCTCAACGCGCGGTTCGGCGCGGACGCGGTGCTGGGCGGGGTCGTCAAGGTCGCCACGATCGTCGACGCGGCCGGGGACATCGTCCGGCTCGCTCCGATGGCGGACCTCGTCATCGGGGAGCAGTACGGCCGGCCGACCCCGCGAGTACAGGAGGTCTGCGGGCTGCTGTCCGCCGAGGGCATCGACACCGCCGTCACGGCGGACATCGTCACGGCCATGTGGCACAAGTGGGTCTTCATCGTCACCGTCGGCGCGTTGACCTGCTTGGCCCGCGGCTCGGTCGGGGAGATCGCCGACGTCCCCGGCGGCACGGATCTGGGCCCCGCCATCCTCGCCGAGGCGGCGGCGGTGTCGGCCGCGGCCGGTCACCCCCTCCCTGCCGACCAGCTCGCCTGGATCACCGAGACGGTCACGCAGCGGGGTTCCGGTTTCACGTCGTCGATGTACCGCGACGTCGTCGCCGGGCTGCCCACGGAGGTCGAGCACGTGTTCGGCGACCTCGTGGGACGCGCCCGGACTCTGTCGGTGGACACTCCGCTGCTCGACCTGGCCACCGTCCAACTGCGTGTGCACCAGCACCGGACCGCGACGGCTCCGTGACGGCTCCGTGACGACGCCCGGGCCGGTCGCCCCGTCACACCGCGTATCGCTCGATCGCCGCCTCGTTCCAGGTGATCCCGAGCCCGGGTCCGGCCGCCGTGACGTGCCCGTCGACCGGCCGGCACGGGTCCTGGAGGATCGCGCCCGCGAGGTCGAGGTACTCCATCCAGCCGCCGGTGGGCGTCACGGCCATGGCGTGCGCGCTCGCTTCGACGAAAAGATGGCTGGACACGGGCAGTGAGGCCGCGTGCGCCTGACCCGCCGCGAGCATCCAGCCGGTGAAACCGCCGATCTTCATGAGGTCGAACATGGCGAAGTCGCTCGCCGACGCCGCGATCGCCGCCCGGCAGCCCTCGGGGAACCACCAGTTCTCACCGGTCTGGATCCTCGCCCGGGTCGCCCGCCGTACGAAGGAATGGCCGGCCAGGTCCTCGGCGGCGACGGGTTCCTCCACCCAGTAGAGATCGAAGTCGCGTAGGCGCCGGATGCGCCGGCACGCCTCCGGCGGGTCGAGCGCCTGGGTGTAGTCGACCATCAGCTCGACGTCGTCGCCCACGATCTCCCGCACCCGCCGGACGACCGCCACGTCATGGTCCGCGTCCGGGTAACCGATCTTGATCTTGACGGCCTGGAACCCGGATTCCACGGATTCCCGGAGGGCCGCCTCGTCGCGCGGCAGGTCGACCATGCCGTAGCTGTCGTAGGCCCGCAACGCGACCGGGGCACCTCCCAGAAGGGTGGCGACGGGCTGGTCGACTGTCTTGCCGAAAGCATCCCAGAGTGCCATCTCGATCCCGGACAGGACCATGCCGAGCAAGCCCTGGGTGCCGAGTAGCCGGAATTCCCGCCGCATGTCGTGCATGTAGCGCGTGGGCGCGATGGACCTTCCGGCCAGCCCCGAGGCCACTTCACCGACGATCGCGGTCATGGCCGGCAGCATCAGCCTGCTGTACGCGAAAAGGTACGCGTGTCCGACGACGCCGCTCTCGGTGACCACGTCGAGCAGCAGGAGCGGAGCCGTGGGAATCGATCCGGACGCGGTACGCAGGGGGCGGGCCATCGGAACGTCCACCGACCGCGCCCGGACCGTCGAGACCAACGGAAGCGTCATCATGCGACGTTCACCCCCCAGGCCGGAACGCGGCCCTCCTCGTCGGCCCGGAACCTGAGCGACGACCGCGCTCATCCGGGCGAGCCGGAAGCGGCCCCCGCCACCTCCTGGCTTGCATCTGAAAAGTATAAGGCGCGGCGTCCCAGGTGGCGATTAGCAAGCCAGGCGAGTTCGATCGACGTGTCATGGCGTGAGCCACGGCGCGGAGACCGGCGGGTCAGTGCCCGTGGACCGACCGCAGGACGGCTTTGACCGCCCGGTCGATCCGGAGCGCGGCCTCGGAAGGGTCGGGCCGGCCGATGTCCAGCCAGGTCATGACGCCTTCGATGGCGACGGTCAGGGAGAGTTGCGCGGCCCACGTCGCCCATGCCGGGTCGGTGATCACCTCGGCCACGCTCCGGTGGACCGCCTCCGCCATCTCCGCGCGCAGCTCGGCGATCTCCTGCCGGAACTCCGGCTCCCTGGCGGCCTGGTGGAAGAGCAGCCGGAACGCGGCGGGCTCGGTGGACGCCCAGTTCACCAGGGCATGGACGGCGGTATCCGTGAGCTCGTCACCGACGGCCCCGGCCAGGTGGTCGGCGGCCCGTCTCATCGCCGCGCGGTACAGATCGGCCTTGGAGTCGAAGTGGCGATAGATGATCATGCGGCTGATCCCGGCCGCGTCGGCGATGTCGTCCAGGCTCGTCCCGGCATGGCCGGCACGGGCGAAGATCGGGGTGGCCGCGGCGAGTATCTGCTCGCGGCGCTGCGCCCGGGGCAGTTTCGGCGCCGAAGCCTCGCGGCCGCCCATCGACCGCCTCCATCCTGTTACATCGTCGTATACATTCCTAGTATATATGCCAATGTAACAAGGAGGCGAGATGTCGAACTCCGCGCGCTTTCGGGAGGAAGACAGCCTGCGGTTCCCCGCCGGGTTTCTCTGGGGTGCGTCCACCGCGGGCTTCCTCATGGACGGCGCTCCGCTCGCGGACGGGGCCGGGCCGTCCATCCAGCACACCTTCGCCAGGACCCCCGGCAACAGACCCTCGGGCGGGTCCCTGGACCACGGAGTCGATCACTATCGGCGCTTCCGCGAGGACATCGCCCTGGCCAGGGAGATCGGCCTGCAGGCGTTCCGGTTCTCGATCTCCTGGCCGCGCGTCCTGCCCGAGGGGACCGGGACGGCGAACCCGCGAGGTCTCGACCACTACGACGCGCTCGTCGACGCGCTCCTGCACGCCGGGATCACGCCCTTCCCCTACCTCTACTACTGGGACCTGCCGGCGGCATTACAAGATCGCGGAGGGTGGGCGAACCGCGACTGCGCCGACTGGTTCGCCGACTACGCCGCCTGCGTGTACGACCGGCTGGGCGACCGCGTCCCCCGCTGGCTCACTGTCTGCGAGCCGTGGTCGATCGTGCACCTGGGCCACCTCGTCGGCGAGGACGGCCCCGGCGTCCGAGACCTTCGTACCGCGTTGCGTGTCGGCCACCACCTCCTGCTCGGGCACGGCCGCGCCGTCCAGGCGTTCCGGGCGACCGAGGCCAGCGGCGAGATCGGCGTCAGCACCGTGATGACCGACATCCGCCCGGCGTCGGCCCGCCGGCCCGATCGCGACGCGGCCCGGCGAGCCGACGTCTACTTCAACCGGCTCTACCTCGACCCCATCCTGCTCGGCGCCTACCCCGAAGACCTCCCCGAGCGCCTGCGGCGGGACTGGCCGCCGGTGGCCGAGGGCGATCTGGCCACCATCTCCACCCCGATCGACTTCCTCGGCGTCGTCTACTACCTGCGCCTGACCGTCGCCGACCCGGAACCCGGCGGCCGGGCCGCCGCCGGCGAACTCCCCGAAGGTCTCGGGATCGCCGAGCTGGCGGCGATCGACCGCCAGGAGACCGTTCTGGCCGACATGCTGAACGTGCGTGTGGCCGACCCCGCCGGGGCGGTCACCGACACGGGATGGGAAATTGCCCCCGACGGCCTGACCGGCGTCCTGTGCGCCATCCGCGACCGCTACGGCGATCTGCCCCTCTACGTGGCCGAGAACGGCGCCGCCTTCCCCGACACCGTCGAGGCCGACGGCACCATCGACGACACCGCCCGCCGTTCGTACATCCATGACCATCTGCAGGCCGCGCACCAGGCCATCCGCGCCGGCGTCGATCTTCGCGGCTGGAGCGTGTGGGCGCTGCTGGACGACCCCGACAACCGCTTCGGACTGATCCACGTCGACCACGAAACCCAGCACAGGACCATCAAATCCTCCGGGTACTGGTACCGCGACGTGATCGCGGTCAACGGCCTCACCCCGGCCACCGGCCGGGAGACGACATGAGACCTGGGAAGACGAACTCTCTACCGCCGATCAGGCACGTCCCGTACGTCCTTCAGCACAAAGCCATGGGCGACCAGATCCGCCTCGACCTCCTGCCACTCACGAAAACGCAACGTCAAACCCCCTGTTTGCCCCGGGCGACCTCGATGGACCCCAGAGAGTACGGGCCTTGAGAAGCCGTCTCATGGCCTCATGGCGTCCGGGAATCCGGTCCAGCGCAGGTCGGCCGGGAGGTGGCTCAGGTCGTTGAACACCACGAGGGTCGGCGGCAGGCCGGGGCGGTAGTCGATGACCGTCAGTGCGGCGTTGGCGCTGTTCAGGCCGAGCCAGCGGGAAGGCGGCGCGTCCAGGGCGTGCCGCACCAGCCATGCGATCTGGTAGGCGTGCGTCACCAGGACCTCGTGCGTCTCGGGCCGGGTTCCTGTCGCGGTTGGGTCGGGGGAATTCGCGAACCGGGTGACCAGGGCCTCGGCGAGCTTCTGGCCCGCGGCCGCCTCGGCGAGCTTCTGGCCCGCGGCCGCCTCGGCGTCGTCGTAGCCGTCGAAGAAGCCGGCCCAGGATGGGGGTGTTTCGGCCGCCTGGGGAACGTAGGGCACATGGTCGATGAGTTCGGCGGCCTCGGCGACGGGCGCGTTCGGCAGGTGCCGGGCTAGTTCGTGCGCGCTGGCCGCGGCGCGCGGCAGCGGAGAGTGCCACACGGTGTCGACCGGTAGGCCCGCGAGCCGTTCGCCCAGCAGGCCCGCCTGCCGGCGACCGATGTCGGTGAGGTTCCCGAATGCGTCGGCCGCGCCGTGGCGTGCCAGGTAGAGGTGTCGCGTGGTCATGAGCAGTTCGGGGCGGTGCCCGTCTCCTGTTCGATCCGTGGGTGACGTGGGTGACGTGGCTGACGGGTGACGTGGGTGACGTGGGTGTGGGTGCGGCTCTCGGGTGATGGCTCCCCGGCCGGAGAGGCAGCGGAGTCGGTCACGCATAGGCCGCCGTGACGGTGCCGGTGGTGCCGTCGAGGGTGACGATGCTGTCGTCGTGGAGTCTGCTCGTCGCGTTCGGGATGCCGAGGACCGCGGGGATGCCGTGCTCGCGAGCGACGATCGCGGCGTGGGAGAGCACGCCTCCGGTTTCGGTGATGACGCCGGCCGCGATGCGCAGCAGCGGCGTCCAGGCGGGGTCGGTGAAGGGGCAGACGATGATGTCGCCGGGGTGCGCGCGCGTGAAGTCGCGGGGACCGCGGATGATCCTCGCGGTGCCGGTCACGACCCCGTGGCTGCCGGGTGTACCGGTCAGCGTGGGCGCGGCGGCCGGGGTGTGGCCGGCAGGCGAAGGCCATGCCGGGGGTGCGGCGGCCGGGGTGTGGTCGGCAGGCGAAGGCCATGCCGGGGGTGCGGCGGTGACCGGCCGTGCCTGCAGGATCCAGGTACGGCCGTCGGCGATCGCCCACTCGACGTCCTGTGGTCCACCGCGTGCGGCGGCGATCTCCCTGCCCAGCTCGGCGAGCAGTTCTGCGGTCGCGTCGTCGATCGTCGGCCGGTTGCGGGCACTGGTGGGCACGTCGGACCTGACGAGCTGCCCGCCGCGCCGGTCGAGGCGGGTCCGTTTGCGCGCGACCGTGCGGGTGACCGACCCGTCCTCGGCGATGCGGTAGGCGTCAGGGGTGACCGTGCCGCCGACGACGCTGGGGCCGAGCCCCCAGGACGCCTCGATGCGGATCGCGTCGCGCGGGTCCGCGGGGGTGAACATGACCCCGGACACCTCGGCGTCCAGATGGCGTTGCACGAGGACGGCCATGACGAGATCGTCGAAGGGCCTGCCGCCACGGCCGGAGTCACCCCGATAGTCGACGGCGCGTGAAGTGAACAGCGACGCCCAGCAGGCGCGGACGGCGTCGGTGACCGCGCCGGCTCCGCGTACGGCGAGAAAGCTGTCGTGCTGACCGGCCGCCGACGCCTGGCCGGTGTCCTCATGCGCGGCGGATGATCTCACCGCGACGGGCGGATCGCCGAGCTCGCCGAGCGCGCGTCCGAGCGCGGCGATCAGGGTGGCGTGGACCGGGCGGGCCTCGATCGCCCGCCGCAAGTCGTCGAGACGGTCCGGCTCGCCGGCGAACCGCTCGAAGTCCAGGTCGCGGACGGCGGTGCGGTAGGCGGCGAACGACACGACGAAGCCGTCGGGAACCGGCAGTCCCGCGCGAAGCAGCGCGCCGAGCGCACCGGCCTTGCCGCCGCACGTATCGGCGGCAGCCGACATGAGGGGTACGATCACCCACCCCGCCTTTCAACGAAAGATTGACAACAATTTCTTGATTGTGGATCATAAACGTCATGTCACGCAAGCAGGACATCACTCACACCGGGCGCGCAGACCACGCCCAGGCCGACCGCGAGCGCGACGCGAGCGAACGCCTTCTGCGCCTGGGCGCGGACGCGCTCGAAGCCCGTCCGTGGCGCCCCCCGCCGGCCCCGCCGTCGGCGGTCGACCTCGTCCAGTTCGCCGTCTGGCGCAACGCCGACCTGGACCCGGAGCACGTCCTGAGCGCGCTGGCCCTCCTGCCCGCCGCACGCGCCGAAGTCGAAGGACTCGAATCCGCCCTGCTGTTCATCGCCCGCAGCGCCGGACTGACCTGGGCGCAGATGGCGAACGCGATGGGATTCAACTCCCCCCAGGCGTGCCAGCAGCACTACAACCGCCTGACTGCGCGACAGGACGCCGGCTCGTGACCCGCGACTCTCCGCCCGGCCTGCTGTCCCTGCACGCGGTGCGCATGCTCGGGTTCGCGGACACCCCGGTGATCGCGCGGCGGTTCGGGCTCGACGCGGCCCAGACCGAAGAGCTGCTGCTCGACGCCGAGGCGCGCGGCTGGGCCGGGTACGCCGCCTTCGCCGGCACCGCGGGCTGGTCGCTGACCGAAACGGGCCGGGCCGAGAACGAGCGCCAGCTCGCGGCCGAGCTCGCACGCGTCGGCGGCGCCGACGAGGTCCGGGACGTCTACCGCGAGTTCCTCCCGCTGAACGCCCTCCTGCTACGAGCCTGCACCGACTGGCAACTCCGGCCCACCGCCGGCGACCGGCTCGCCGCCAACGACCACCGCGATCCCGCCTGGGACGCCAGGGTCCTCGACGAACTCGCCGGCATCTCCCGCGCACTCACGCCACTGGCCGATCGGCTCGGCGGCGTCCTGACCCGGTTTCGTGGATACGACACCCGATTCACCGCGGCCCTGGCGCGCGCCCAAGCCGGGGAAGGCGCCTGGGTGGACCGCACCGACGCCGACTCCTGCCACAGCGTCTGGTTCCAGCTCCACGAAGACCTCATCGCCACGCTCGGCCTCGACCGGCACACGCATCCTTGACCTGGTCGCCGCGAGGTCGGCCCCCTCTGGAACGCCATCGAGATTCCATGGCATTCCTATCAGCATTACAGCTATTCGGAGGAGGTTTTGTCACCGGCGTCGTTCACACTTGGCGGCGGCTCCTTCTTCCCCCGTTGGAGGTTGCGATGGTGAGGCGCCGATCACCGGCACCGAGACGGAACACGCGGCGGCGCCGTGCCGGCACAGGCGTTGTGTTATGGCCGTTCGCGCTGCTCGCGGTGGTGTTCATGATCCCGCTTGCGGTCGACTTCCTGGCCTCGGCATGGCCGGCCGTGGTCGTGGCCGCCGTGCTGGTGCTCGGCGTCGGGGCGGCCGTCGTGGTGGGGGTGCGCCGGGTCGGGGCGCGGTATCGCGTGGAGGCGTTGCGGCGGGCCGGGGTGGACGCCCTCGACCCGGCGCTGTTCGAGGAACTCGCCGCCGAGTTGCTGCGCCGGGACGGGTTCCGTCAGGTTCGTGTCGTCGGTGGCGCCGGAGACGGCGGAGTGGACGTGCTGGGCGTCGCGCCGGACGGCCGGCCGTACGCGATCCAGTGCAAGTACTACAGCAGGCCGCTCGGGCCGGGCGGCGTCCGTGACTTCGTCGGGGCGTTGCAGGCCAGGAGGTACCGCGAGCACCAAGGGGTGCTGGTGATCTCCAACCGGCTCACCGCGGCGGCCATGCGGGCGGCGCGTGAGCACGACCTGGTCGTCATCGACCGGGACCGGCTGGCCGACTGGCTGCTGGACGCCTACCGGCTCGGGTCCGCCGGCCGGGCGCCGGTGTGGGCGGCCCGCCTGCGGCCTCCGTCGCCATGGGGGTGAGGCGACCGGAAGCCGCCCGGGGAGGCGCCGTACGGGCGAGGCCGGCGTGGCAGGCGATGCCCGTCCAGTGCCGTGCGACCGGACGCCCGAAGTCCCGGATGATGTTCTGGCCGCCTGCGGATGATCCGCATGTCGTAGTCGGCGGGCAGTACATACCAGTCGGTACAGAACATGTCTGGAGGGGGTGCGCGGACTCCTGTGACGCGGACGGTGAAGGGATCGCGTTCGCCGGCGGGCCACACCGTCCGCGTCGCCGGATGTCTCCCGGTGGGCGTCCGGGTCAACGGGGACGAACTCCGAGCGGAGCGCCCGCGGGCACGCGGGTCCGGCGGGGGGACGCCGAACCCGGTGGCTCGCGGCCGGTCACGACGTCGAAGGAATCACCGAACCCTTGTACTTGTCCTCGATGAACTTCTTGACCTCCGGACCGGCCAGCAACTCGGCCAGCTTCTTGACCCGGGGGTCGTTCTCCTGGCCCTTCCGCACCACCAGGCCGTTGGCGTACGGGTTGCCCTCGGCCTTCTCCAGCACCAGCGCGTCGGTGGCCGGCGTGAGATCGGCCTCCAGGGCGTAGTTGCCGTTGATGACGGCGGCGTCCACGTCGTCGAGGGACCGCGGGAGCTGCGCCGCCTCCAGCGGCTTGAACTGGAGGTTCTTCGGGTTGTCCGCCACGTCGCGCTCGGTGGCGGCGGTGCCGACGCCCGGCTTCAGCGTGATCACGCCGTTGTCCTCCAGCAGCTTGAGCGCCCGGCCGAGGTTGGTGGCGTCGTTCGGCAGCGCGACCGTGCCGCCGCTGGGCAGTTCGGCCGCGCTCTTCACCTTCTTGGAGTAGAGGCCGAGCGGCTCCAGGTGCACGGCCTGCACGAACGTGAGCTCCTGCCCGCCCTTGGACTTCAGGAAGTCGGCGAGGTAGGGCCGGTGCTGGAAGTAGTTGGCGTCGAGCCGGCTCTCCTGGAGCTGGACGTTCGGCTGCACGTAGTCGGTGAACTCCACGATGTCCAGCTTGAGCCCCGCCTTGGCGGCCAGGTTGTCGCTGACGTACTTGAGGATCTCCGCGTGCGGCACCGGGCTCACCCCGACCTTCAGCGGGGCGTCCGGCGCGGCGGTCGCCGGGCTCGCCGTGGAATCCGATCCGCCACACGCCGTCAGTGTCAACGCCAGCGCGGCGGCGGCCACCGCCGCGAATATTCTGCGCACTCCGAACATCTCCTATCTATGGGACAGCCTGCGCGCGACGACGTCGCCGAGGCTCTGGACAAGCTGGACGATCACGATGAGCAGCACGACCGTGACGATCATCACGGCCGTCTCGAACCGCTGGTAGCCGTACCGGATGGCGAGGTCGCCGAGGCCGCCGCCGCCGATCGCCCCGGCCATCGCCGAGTAGCCGATCAGCGCCACGACGCTGACGGTGAGCCCGGCGACCAGCCCGGGCAGCGCTTCGGGCAACAGCACCTTCACCACGACGGTGGTCCGCCGCGCCCCCATGGCCTGCGCGGCCTCCACCAGCTCGCGGCCCACGCCGCGCAGCGCCGTCTCCACCAGGCGGGCGTAGAACGGCACCGCCCCGAGGGTCAGCGGGACGATGGCCGCCACGGTGCCGATCGTCGTACCGGTCACCAGCCGGGTGAACGGCAGGATCGCCACCAGCAGCACGATGAACGGCAGCGACCGGCCGACGTTGACGACCGCGCCGAGCACGGCCTTGACGGCGGGCAGCGGGGTCAGTCCGCCCCGGTCGGTGGTGACCAGCAGCACCCCGAGGGGCAGGCCGAGCAGCGCCGTCAGCAGCGTGGACCAGAAGACCATCTGTGCGGTCTCCGCCGTGGCCTGCCACAGCGCGGGAAGCAGTTCGTCGAAGGTCATCGGCTCTCCTGGCGCTGGTGGTCTGCGGCAGCGGGCTGTTCGGACGCCGGCCCGGCCTCCCCCGAAGCGGTCTCCCCGGACGCGGGCTCGACGAGCAGGCCGCGTTCGCGCAGGTGGGCGAGGGAGGCTTCGGCCTCCGAGCCGGTGACGCGCAGCCGCAGGCGGCCCACGGTGATCCCGCGCAGCTCCTCCAGCGAGCCGCCGAGGATGTCGACGTCCACGTCGAACCGGCGCACCAGGCCGGACAGCACCGCCTCGCCGGCCTGCCCGGCGGCGAAGGTCACCGTGACGCTGCCCGGCGGAGCCGGCTCGGGGAGCGGGAAGAGCTCGGGGGTGAGCAGCGAGCCGGGGCGGGCGATGAGATCGTGCACCCGTCCGGACTCCAGCACCCTGCCGGCGCCCATGACGGCGGCCGAGTCGCACACGCTCTTGATGACCTGCATCTCGTGCGTGATGAGCAGGATCGTCAGGCCCAGGTCGGCGTTCAACCGGCGGAGCAGGGCGAGGATCGACTGCGTGGTGCCGGGGTCGAGGGCGCTGGTGGCCTCGTCGGACAGCAGCACCTTGGGCCGGCCGGCGAGTGCCCGGGCGATGCCGACGCGCTGCTTCTGCCCGCCGGACAACTGCGCGGGGTACGCGTCGGCCTTGTCGGCCAGCCCGACCAGCTCCAGCAACTCCGCGACCCGTGCCCGGCGGTCCGCCCTGGGCACCTTGGCCACTTCCAGGGGGAAGGCGACGTTCGCGGCGACCGTACGGGACGACAACAGCGCGAAGTGCTGGTGGATCATCCCGATCCGTTGCCTGGCCCGGCGCAGCTCGGCGCCGCCGAGGCCGGTGAGGTCCTGGCCGTCCACGGTCACGACGCCGCTGGTGGGCCGCTCCAGCAGGTTGACGCAGCGGAGGAGCGTGCTCTTACCGGCGCCGCTCTGCCCGAGCACGCCGAAGATCTCGCCCTCGCGCACGTCGAGGTCGACACCGTCGAGCGCCACCACGCCGGTGCTGTACACCTTGCGAAGGGCAGATACATGTATCACAGGTAGATTATAGAGGAATCGGACCTGTTGGACAAATCGAACTCCTCTCCCCCAGCACGCCGCCGCCTCCGGCGCAGGGCACAGGCGGCTCCTCGCGTACCAGATCTCCGCGCGCGGTCAAGGGTCAAGGCGTGACCGTACGGACTTCGTCTGGGTTCCCGTGACCCCGCGGACCCGGCCGCACCCGCGTCCTCGCATACGCCCAGCTCGGCCCGCGCACGGCGGCTGCCCTGCCGGAGAGTGTCGGCTTACCTGATCGACGATCTTTCCTCCGAGGCGTTGTGCTGTTGCACGAAGAATGGCAAAGTCGTTCATGGATGGGGCGCAGGATGGATTTCGCCCGAGGTATCCCGGCGATATGGACGGGGAGGCCCGCACTGCGGGAGAAATTTGTTTTCGAGTCGTGTCACAATGCTGCCCACATTAGAAGAGGCCGGGCATGGTGCTGAGGAGAGAAGACATCCTCAAGCTCTACGAAATGGCCGCCGGCACCATTGCGTATCAGCATACGATCGACTTCCTGCGGGAACGCTACAAAAGCTCCCCCCAGGACGGGGCGGACGGCCGGTTCTTCCGGGTGGATCTGGTCCTGAAGAATCGACAGGGCGGGAAACACACCGAGACCGTCCGGCTGTACTTCGAGAAGCAGAACCTCTACCTGCGCGGCTGGGCGATCGACGCGGGGCGGCCGTTCGTGGCCGCGTGGGGCAGCGACGAGGCCCACGACCCGGGCGCACTGCCCACCGAGGTGACCTGGCGGGAGGAATACAAATTCGTCCGCTCGGATTACGGCCAGGGGCAGGACGTCGACGGATCCACGTTCTCCAGGAAGACCCTCTTCGAGCAAGTGAGAATACTCCACGACTATCTGCGCGCCGTCACCGACGGCAAAGAAGGCAAGCTCCCGAACGCGCAGCTCGCCTTCCGCCTGATCGCCAGAATGCTGGCCGAGATGGCCCGCTTCGACGCCTACTGCCAGGAGTTCCGGAAAAACTGGACCCAGGGGATAAGACAGGACGTGCGCCCCGCCTCACAGTACGAATGGAGCGACGGCAAGAAAATCCCCCCGTTCAAAGAGGCGATCAAGGACTGGAGCAAGTACAGCAGGAGAGCCGGCGACAAATCCACCGGCAAACCACCCGACGAATCCTTCGTGTTCACATATGACGGGCTGAACATCACCGCGGATCAGGCGGCCGAAGTCCTGGGGGACGAGGGGGCCAGGTGGAGAGAGTCGTGAGAGAGTCACAGGACGAGCCACGAACCGGTACCCGGGCCCGCACGCAGGCCGAGGGGAACGATCCAGTGGATCTGGACGCGCTCAGGACGCACCTGGACGGCCTCGGAGACCCACCGGTCCTCGACGCGGCGGACACCGTACTGCCCGCCCGGTTGAGGGACATGCTCGCCACCTTCACCGGCCGGAGGATCACGGGCGGGGCCGGCTCCGGACGGCCGGAGATCGACGGGCACCACACCACGCTGACGCTGACCCTCACCTGCGCCGCGCAGGCGTGGCCCGCCGACGCGACCGCGGCCACCACGGTGAGCGGCGTCACGGTGACCGTGACCGCGGACGGCGTCGTCACCTGCACGCTCAGCGGTGCGTTCGACGGGATCACGGTGGTGGTCACGCTGACCGCCGACGAGGACGACGAACTGACCGCGGCGGTACGGTCGCCCGACTCCGGCGCGTTCTCGCTGGACGCGCTCGTCGGACGACTGGGCGGCGACGACCTGCGCGGACCGGTGCGGAGCGGACTGAGTGACCTGGGGCTCACCTTCGGACAGGTCGCCGGCTTCGACTACCGCCTGGAGCGGAACCCGGAGGCCGAACCGGTCACCTACCCGGTGACATCCGTCGCGGTCGCCGCCGTGCTCACGGTCGGCGACCTCACCATGGACATCCGGCTGTGGCTGCCGGACCTGTACGTCACCGGCGGCCTGCACGAGCACACGCCGATCGGCATCCCGGCACTGCTGGGCTCCTTCGGGCTCCCGGCCGTCGACGTGCCGGCCGGCCTCGACGTCAGCGAACTGGACTTCACCGCCGGCCTGGGCGACATCTACCAGGTCGGCATGACGCTCACGGGCGACTGGCAGGTCGGCCCCTTCACGCTCACGAGCCTGTCCCTGGAGATCTCCTACGACACCGTCGAGAAGTTCGTGGCCCGGTTCGCGGGCACGGTGACGATCGGGCCGTCGATCACCATCGGCGTCAGCGCGGCCATGCCCACCGGCAAGGGCGGCGGCTGGGCCTTCGAAGGCGGCATACTGGCCGACGACGCCGTCACGGTGCGGGCGCTGACCGACGCGCTCCACCTGACCGGCGTACCCAAGCCCGTGGAAAGCCTGGAACTCACCAGCCTCTGGCTCTCCCACACCACCGGCACCGACCGGTTCGATTTCACCTGCCGCGGCGACCTCGCGCTCACGGACGACGTCACGCTGTCGATCGGCGCGAC
This sequence comes from Microtetraspora sp. NBRC 13810, assembly GCF_030268685.1. Taxonomy (GTDB): domain Bacteria; phylum Actinomycetota; class Actinomycetes; order Streptosporangiales; family Streptosporangiaceae; genus BSRQ01. The sequence goes on along the minus strand of NZ_BSRQ01000020.1, from coordinate 129,140 downwards.
CGTCACCCAGGACGACACCGGCACCCGGTACGGCGGCACACTGTCGATCGACGGCTTCGAGCTGGACCTCGTCTTCGACACCCACAGCGGCCTGGACGCCTTCGCCGCCACCTACAGCGGCGGCAGCAAGGGCGCCACGGTGGTCCCGCACGACTGGGTGGCCGCCTTCTCCGCCGAACTCGCCTCGATGATCCCCGACAGTCTGCGCATCGATCTGACCGACGCCAAGTTCGTCCGGGTGAAACGCCCCGACGGGCCAGCGTGCTTCTGCGTCGGCTTCGATCTCTCCGCCGACATCGACCTCTCCCAGCTTCCGCTGGTCGGCGGGTTCCTGTCCTCCGCGGGGACGCTCGGCGTCGACAACCTCCAGGTCCTCTACAGCTCCGACGCCCTCGACGCCACGACCGCCGCCGCGGTCAACACCCTGCTCGGCGGCAACGGCGTACTGCCCCTGCCGGGCGCGGGCCTGCAGAAGGGACTGGCCGCCGTCGCCGAACTGCGGATCGGCACGGGCACCACACCGGTGGCGCTCGGCCTGCCCGCCCCCGCCGGCCCCCCGTCCACCCCGCAGTCCTGGGCGGCCCCGGCCGTCCTTGCGGACCGCCCGGCGTCGCCGGGCTCCACCAGTGTCTGGGTGCAGGTGCAGAAACAGCTCGGTGTGCTCCAGGTCAACCGGGTCGGCTTGCTCTACCAGGAACACGCGCTGTTGTTCGCGCTCGACGCCGCGATAACGCTCGGCCCGCTGAAGCTCTCCCTCGACGGCCTGGCGGTCGGCTCTCCGCTGGAGAAGTTCGCCCCGACGTTCAGCCTCTCCGGGCTCGGCCTGGACTACAGCGCCCCGTCGGTGAAGATCTCCGGAGCCCTGCTGCGCATCGTGCCCCCACCGGCCAGGGTGGCCTTCGAGTACGACGGCGCCGCGGTCGTCTCCGCCGAGAAGTTCTCCCTCGCCGCCGTCGGCTCGTACGCGCAACTGGCCACGGGTGAGCCGTCGCTGTTCGTCTTCGCGCAACTGGAAGTCCCGATGGGCGGCCCGCCGCCGGTGGAGATCACCGGCCTGATGGCGGGGTTCGGGTTCAACCGCGAGCTGACCCTGCCCACCGTGCGGGAGGTGCCGGGCTTCCCCTTCCTCGTGCTCAACGACCAGGGCGGACAGGACGCCACGCAGGTCCTCGACGTGCTGGAAGGCCGCCGGCCGGCCGTGACCGGAGACCAGCCGCGGACGTGGGTCAGCCCCAGACAGGGCAGCTACTGGCTGGCCGCCGGGATCGAGCTCACCCTCTTCGAGGTCGCGACGTCCAAGGTGGTCCTGGCCGCGGAGTTCGGCCAGGACCTGATCTTCGCCCTCCTGGGCACGGCCACGCTGCGACTGCCGCTGAAGGACGAGTCGTCGGCCACCTACGTCTACGCCGAACTCGGCCTGGAGGCGGCACTACGCCCCACCGAGGGCACCTTCGAGGTGCAGGCCCAGTTGTCGCCCGCGTCCTACGTGCTGACCCCCGACTGTCACCTGACCGGTGGATTCGCCGCCTCGGTCTGGTTCGGCGACAACCCCAACGCCGGGCAGTTCGTCATCACCCTCGGCGGCTACCACCCTGCGTTCGACCGCCCCTCCTACTACCCCGACGTACCCCGGCTGGGTATCAACTGGGCCGTCAGCAGCTCCGTGTCCATCACCGCCGGCGCCTACCTGGCCGTGACACCGTCATGCGGCATGGCAGGGGCCGCGCTCAGCGTCGTGTACCACTCCGGGAGTTTCAAGGCGTGGTTCACGGCCCAGGCCGACCTCCTGATCTCCTGGCGGCCGTTCTTCTTCACCGCCCGCATCGCGGTCAGCATCGGCGCCTCCTACCGCGTCGACTTCCTGTTCATCCACAAGACGGTCAGCGTCTCCGTCGGCGCCGAGCTCGAACTGTGGGGACCGCCGACCGGCGGATCGGTCACCGCGCACTTCCTGTGCTTCTCCAAGACCATCAGTTTCGGAGCCGGTCGCGGCGGCGCGCAGGCCACACCGCTGGAGTGGTCCGCGTTCAGCAGCATGCTGCCCGACCGCGACCACATGGTCACCGTCTCGCCGGTGAGCGGACTGGACAGGACCATCCCGGACACCGGCGACGGCACCGGCGGCAGCGGGAAGCGGTGGCTGGTACGAGCCCGCGACCTGTGCTTCGTCACCCAGTCCGCCGCCCCCGCCAGCCACCTCAGGATCGGCGACACTCCACTGGAGCCCGCCCAACCAGGCGACGGGCCGAGCATCGACATCCGCCCCATGAACCGGACCGGCCTCGCCGGAGTGCACCGCGTGACCGTGTCGCACGACGGCCACCCCGTCGAGGACTGGACTCTCACCGTCCGCACCCACAACCTGCCCGCGTCCCTGTGGGGAGCCCCACCGGCCCCGTTCAGCCACACACCCGGCGCACCCAGCGCCGACGTCGTCCCCGGCCAACCGGTCGGATACACGGTGCAGGCGCCCCGGCCCGTCCTCGCCGGCTCCCGCGGGGTCTTCCCCCTCAGCAAGTACGACGCCGAGGAGATCCCGCCCGGCCTCTCACCACTCCCCCAGCACCCCGGCCTCAACGACGACTACCTCTGCGCGCCCGACCCCTCCGCCCTCCAGCTCCTCGGCGAGGCCGCGACGGACCCGCCGAGAACCCACCGGGATCAGGTGTACGCGGCCCTGGCCGACGCCCGGCTCTACACCGGTGACAACGACAGCCTCACCGGGCTGGCGGCCGGCGCGGGCCACCTCTACAGCCGGCCACCGATGATCCAGGAAACGGGGAGCCCCAGATGAGCCCAGGCCGGATCCACTCCGCGCGCGACACCATCCCGCTGGGGGACATCGAGCTCCACGACGACTACCTGCCCGGTCTCCAGGCCGGCGACTATTCCGTCAAGGTCACCCACGACCTGCGGACCGGAACCGGCTCCGGCGCGTCGTCGATCATCGACGGCGGGCAGTTCCAGGCCGTGCAGCAGTTCACCGTCCGCGGCCCCCAGGTGTCGATCGACACCGGCGCCGTCGTCGCCACCCAGCCTCCTGACGGCGCCGTCGGCCGGTTCGCCGAGGTGCTCCCGCACGTGGTGCTCGGCGACCCCATGCTGCCGTGGGAACGCGCGATGGACGGCGCCCCGGCCGGCACCCCCTGGCTGGCGCTGCTGGTCCTCACCGACGACCAGCTCACCGGGGCCGCCACCGACCCGACCCGGACGATCTCCGCCACCGTACGGGACTTCCTCACCCCGGACCCAGCCGTCCTCAAACCCGGCATGACCCTGGAAGCCGACATCGACCAGGACACGCCCTGCCGCTACATCCAGGTCACCGCCGAGGACTTCCAGGCGGTGGCGCCCCGGCTGGAGGAGCTGAGGTTCCTGGCGCACTGCCGCGGCGCCAACACCGGCGACCGGCCCATCCTCGGCATCGACGAGGACGGACTGTTCTCCGTGATCGTCGCGGGCCGCTTCCCGGCCGCCGCCCCACCCGACTCCGCGACCGGCGCCAAGAACATCGTGCACCTCGTCTCCCTCGAAGGCCACCAGAAGATCCTGGTGGACAACCCCGACTTCACCGGCCACACCTCGGTCGCGCTGCTCTCCCTGTACAGCTGGTCCCTGTGGTGTCACGCCGACCCCCAGGCCGACTTCCGCGAACTCGCCGAAGGTCTGACCCGCCGCCCGCACTCCACCGAGACGGCGCCGCGCGAGGAGATGTGGCTCAGACTGACCTCCCCCTACCCGGACACGGACGACACCGCCGACCCCCGGCGGCAGGTCGCCCGGCGGCTCGACGACGGCTACGTCCCCCTGCCCTACGTGACCCGCTCCGGCGAGACCACCTACGGCTGGTACCGCGGACCGCTCACCCCGGTCGTGCCCGCCACCACCCCCCAGGCGGCCGGCGCCACGTCGGCGGACGAACTCATCGGCTACGACCCGGCATGGGGAACCTTCGACCTGTCGCTGGCAGCCGCCTTCGAGACCGGCCGGGCACTCGCCCTGGCGGACTCCGCCTTCGCCCAGCACCTCACGGCCCTGAAACGCGGGGGCCGGACCCTGGTCGACGCCCTCTACCATCAGGCGACCAGCACACACCTCCCGGCGGGCGGCGGGCCGGCGGCGGCAACCGCCCGCGCGGCGTTCGGCGCCATGCTCGACGGCCACCTGCTGACCGTCCTCGGCGCACCACCACCCGACGCCACCGGGACCTGGTCACCACCCGCCCCCGCCGCGCCACCCGGCGACCAGGCGAAAGCCCTCGCGGACTTCCTCGACTCCGCGCAGACCCGGTCCGCCATCACCGACGCGCTCGGCGAGGCCCCCCTCAAGGACGACCTGGCCCCGGTCGCGAACTGGCTGGGGCAGCGGCTGCTGCTCAACGGCGTACCGTTCACCCAACTGGTCGCCGACGAGCGGATGCTGCCACCGGAGTCGCTGCGCTTCTTCCACCTCGACCCGAACTGGCTGGACGCGCTGGTCTCCGGCGCCCTCAGCATCGGCGCGCAGTCCAGCCGCGACACCCTCCAGGACCAGATCATGGGCGACGCCGTCCGCGCCGCCGCCGCCCAGGAGGCCGCCGCCCACCGCGACACCCAACGCGGCATCACCCGCCCCCGCCCCACCCGCGGCGGGTCCCGCGCGACGGCGGCACCAGGGCGGATCTCGGGTTTCCTGCTCCGCTCCGCGATCGTCTCCGGCTGGCCGAACCTGGTCGTCCGAGGCTACGACCCCACCGGCCAACTGCTGCCGGTGCTGCGGATGGACCACCTCTCCCCGACGGTGCTGCTGTGCCTGTTCGACGGGATCCCCGACACGGTCGAGCTACGGGAACCGCACGAAGGCTTCCGGTTCGGCGTCGACGACGACGGCCTCATCCCGCTGCGCCACCTGCTGCCGCCCACGCTGGGAGACCCGTTCCCCTACGTGACGTTCCGCGTCCTGGACCACCTGCGGACCGGCACCGGCCTCGTCCTCGACCTCGGTTCGCTCGTCCCCGCACTCGGCCAGGCCCTCGACACCGCGCACGGCACCCCTGTCGGCCCCCTGGGACCCGCCGACCTGGCCTTGCAGATGGTCAGGGTGCCCGAGGCGATCTGCTTCAACGGCCCCGCGGACCAGACGGAAGAGAAGTGAGCATGCGCCCCACCCTCGTCGTCCCCGTCACCCTGGACGCGCTGGTGATCACCACGGCCGTCAAGGGCGAGAACGCCTTCCGCATCTGGACACAGAGCTACACGGCCCTCCAGGGCTACGGCACCCCCGAACCGGACGAGGGCGACCGGCAGGTCGAAGCCCCACGGTTCACCGACACCGGAGTCCACCTGCACTGGACGCTGCCCCGCGGCCTGCGCCACGGCGTCCAGGACCCGCAGACCGGAGAAGTACGGTTCCCACCGGTCCCCAACCGATGGCTGCTCACCCGTTTCAGCGGGACGACCAGCCGCCAGGTGAAAGCGTGGGTGATCGAGAGCGACTGCCCGCACAGTACGTACGCCCGGCAGCACGGCCACGACGACTCACACTCCAGCGACTTCGTCATCGCCGCGGACACCGTGAACGCCTGGCAGGCCAGCACCGACCCCTACCGCAGCGCAGCCCGGCCGAGAAACCCGGAACCCGGCTCCTACCAGGTGCCCATCGGGCTCGCCTTCCCCATCCAGGACGCCCAGTCCTGGACCGAACGCGCGGCCGGCGACCCGCTGTACCTGACCGCCATCGGCGCCGCCAACCCGTACTTCCCCAGCTACACCCCGCACAACAGCAACATCTTCTCCTTCGTCGACGACCTCGCCGACCTCACCGCCGCGACCACCCTCGGCTACCACGTCATCGGCTGGTACTCCCGCCCCGACGCCGACATCCTCGCCGCGCCGCCGCAGGACACCTCCTACGCCGGCCTCCTCGCCCACCTGGACTGGCAGGATCCGCGGCTGACCGGCGACGCCGACCACGACGCCGCCGTCGAACCGGCCACGCGCAGCCTCTACGCCGGCCACGCGCTGACCGTCACCTGGGACCCGGGCGCCTCCGCGGCGCCCGCCACCGACCCGCTGCGGCAGATCCGGGACAACGGCAAACTCGACGCCGCCATCGCCAACACCACCGAGGACGCCTTCGTGGCACTCGCCGGCCGCGCACTGGACGGCACCACCGCCACGCCCACCGCCGCCGACATGCAACTCCTGCGCGCCTTCCTGTACGACCTGCTGCCGCTGGCCGAGGAGAAGGGCGGGGACGAGCGGGTACGCCGCAGTATCCACAACGCGTGGTTCGGCGCCTCCTCCGGAGGCTACTCCTGGACGGTGACGCCCTCCGCCACGACGGGTGACACACCCCAGCCCGTCACCACGCCGGACTGGCTCGACACCCTCAACGACGACCAGCGCCGGCTCGACGCGCAACTCGGCGAACTGGCCTCGCTCCAGTGGCGGCTGAACGCGCTGTGGCTCAAGAACGGCATCTGCGCACAATCGCTCATGCCCCCGGACGACGCGCCGGAGCAGCAGCAGATGGAGGACGAACTCGACCCCGGCAGGGACGGTTCCCTCGCCCAGACGGTGCGCCGCAAGACCACCGAGGCCCGCGACCAGGCGGCCAAGGTGCCCCAGCCGGACACCTCCCACGCCGACCCGCAGGACGCGCTGCTCGCCGGGATCGACGCCTTCGCCCAGGCGAAGGGCCTGGCACCGGGGGCGACGCTCAAAGCACTCCCCCAGCCTCCGTACTGGCAGAGCAACAACCCCGTCATCACCCTGTCGGGGATCACGCCCCCGCCCGACGCCACCGTCTCCGACGAGCCGCTCCTCGTCCGGCCGGTCACCGACGACCTGTCCACGCTGATCAGCAGTGTCACGGTGCGCGACACGCCGATCACCGCGACGCCCGGACAGGGTCCCATGCCCGGCGTCCCCATCCAGGCCGCGCTACCGGAGACCGCCGGCGAACTCCTCGCCGAGTACTTCCTGCTCGACCCGGGCAACGCCCCAGCCCTGGCCGCCGCCACCGGCCTGCCCGCCGACGAGGTCACCGCCACCCTCACCGCGCACCGGCCCGCCGACTACACCGGCACCCTGCCGGCACTCGGCCTCGTCCCCTGGCAGCAGCCCTGGCAGCCGCTGTTCATGGAGTGGCGGGCATACTACGTGCCCATCCCGTACGCCGTGGGCACGCAGCGCTGCTGGACCTTCGACGGCACGGACTACCGTTTCACCCCCGGCGAAGCGGTCGTGGACCCGGCCACGGTCGAGATCAGGGGCATCTCGGGTCTGGGCCCGCATCCCCGGGAGCTGTTCGCCTCCCGGCTGAAGAAGTTCGTCGCCGACCACGGCACCGCCGACCAGCGCGCGCAACTGGAGGACTGGCTGACGGCGATCGGCGACTGGGGATTCCTCGCCCAGGAGCTGACCGGCTTCAACGAACGCCTCGCCGCACGCGACACCCGCGCCTTCCGCCGCCCCACACCCGGCGACCCCGGCTTCCCGCAGATCGCCGAACTCGCCGGATACCCCGACGCGGCCACCGCGGACGGCCTGCCCGCCCGGTACCGCGGTCGCGTCACCACCGCCCCCTATCTTCCCCAGGGCGCCAGCGCGCCCTTCCAGGAGACCCGGCAAGGGCAGATCTACCTCCGGCAGCTCTTCCTGTACGACAAGTTCGGCCGCGTCCTCGACGTCGTCAACCCCGACCCCGAAGGCGGCGGGCTGCACGACTACCGGAACTTCCCGCTCGTCATCGACGACGCGCTCGCCACCGAGACCTCCCTGCTCCCGTCCATCGCGTCGGTCGCCCAGCTACCGCCACGCCCCCTGCAACCGGCCCGGCTGGACTTCGACCTCCTCGACGGCATGACCGGCAGCCGCGTCGTCGGCACCGACGCCGAACTCAACCCCGTAGGCGGCTGGGTGCTGCCCAACCACCTCGACCACAGCCTGCTGCTCTACGACCCCACCGGGCGGCTGCTGGGCACCTACCGGCTGCTCGTCACCCAGGACGGCCGCCTCGGGCAGTGGGAGCCGCCACCGGACGGCGGCGTCACCACGCTCGACCAGGTCGCGGCACTCGCGCCCGTCGTCGCCGGCCTGATCCGCTCGCCGCGGCTCGCGCCGGAGGCCGGTTTCACCGCCTTCCTCGACGTCATCGACTCGACCCTGTGGACCAGCGACCCGCTGGGCACCCGCGCCGACCAGAACCTCTCCGTCCTCATCGGCCGGCCGCTGGCACTCGTGCCGGCACAGCTACGGCTGCGCCTCGACGGCGCACCGATCTTCGACACGGGCTGGGCGGCGACACTCAGCCCGCCCCCTCCGAGTTTCACCGGCGACGAGTTCGCGGTCCGGCTGGGCGACCAACTCGCCCGCGACGACGGTCTCATCGGCTACTTCGGCACGGACTCACAGGGCGGGTACCGGTACGACTCCTTCAACAGCGTGGCCACCCCGGACGGACAGCAGGACTACGTCACCCAGATCGGCCCTCTCGGCCCCTGCGCCACCCCGTCGGCCGCCAACTACCTGCAACTGACCTTCGGCGACCCGGCGCCGACCCGAGTCCTCCTGCTGATGGACCCGCGGGCCGGCGTGCACGCCATCACCGGGATCACGCCGGCCGCCGAGATCAGCGTGCCGTCCGGTCATGTGGAGAAGGCACTCGCCCGCATCGAAGCCCTCTTCCGCTTCGGCCCCGTCGTCACCACCCGGTACCCGCAGTCCATCGCCTTCCCGCGGCCGAGCGAGAAACAAGGCGGCTGGTCGTGGCTGCTCCCGGCGCCGGGGAACGCCCCGTGGACGTCGTACCCGCTCACCCCGGCGCTGCCCAACGCCCAGTTTCCGGACGCCCCCACAACGCTCCAGGACGGCCTGCTGCGGTTCACCGCCGACCTGGAAGAACACACCGACCCCAGCTGACTGCGAGGTGCCGCCACGCATGACCGACCCCATGCTCCTCGACTACCGTCTTTCGACCAGCCCCAGCCCCCTGCAGGCCAGCAGTTCCGGCACTCCCAGCCTGGGCCGCATCACCATCGCCGTCTTCCCCGGCGACCAGACGGCCTACTGCGACACGATCAAGATCGCCGTCCCCGGCCCCGGAGCGGCAGCCGAAGGCGCCTACTTCAGCGAGCCGCCGGACTGGTCGTGCAGCAGCACCACATGGGAAATCGGCAGCACCTATCCCAGCAGCGACGACGACCTCGACGGGAAACAACCCACGTACTACCAGGTAGCGTTCCGCACCGTCGAGGACGACGACAACCTCGTCGACTATCCGCTCAACTTCGGCGTCGACGGCACACTCGGCACCACGACCGGCACGCTCACCTGCACCGTCGGCGAAAGATCCGGCACCGACGACGACACATCCCGCTTCACACTCAAGAAAGGCTCGCTGAACTTGGCCGTCGAAACGCAGACCTTCTACCTGTACAACTTCATGGCCGGCGACCCGGACCGGCCCACCGTTCCGCGGACGAAATTCTCCAGCGGCGCGCAGATCTACCTCACCTGGGAAAGCAACGGCACCTTCTTCCAGCTCTACAACGGCGACGGAACGATCCTGTACGAAGGCACCGACACCTCCTACCTCGTCTCGGCGGGAAGCGTCAGCAACGACACCACCTTCACCCTCGTCGCGACCCTCACCTCGGGCGCGGCACAGCCGGCCAACGGCTTCGAACCCATCTACCGGTACGCCACCATCACCGTCACCATCGACAACCCCGTCCTCAACGGCCTCACCGTCCTGGGCGACGCCGGCGTCAACGGCGACCTCACCACCGGAGGCGAGCTCAGCGCCGAAGGGAACTTCAGCGCCAGAGGGACGGTCACCGCCGAAGGGGACCTCACCGCCAACGGGGCGGTCACCGCAAACGGGGCGGTCACCGCAAACGGGGCGGTCACCGCCCACGGGCTGCTCTCGGCCCTCAACGACCTCCTCGTCTCCTCCGACACCTACGGACCGAAGATCCAGACGTCCTACGACGGAGCGAACGTCTACATCAGCGGCATCGTCAGCGGAACCTGCCAATTCGAAGACCTCTACACGGCCAACCTGACCGCCTACGACAAGATCTCCTCCCGCGACGAGATGGACGCCCCCGCCCTGAGAGTCTCCGGCGACCTCCAGGTCGACGGCAGCGTCACCGCGCGTAACATCTAGCCCGGCGACGATCGACTCCCGCCCGGGTCCAACGCCTCCAGCCGCCGCCGAAGCTCGGCGCGCTCCACCGCGTTCCCGGAAAGCTCGATGGCCCGCTCGTAGGCGCGCACGGCCCCCGGCACGTCGCCGGCGCGCCGGAGCAGTTCGGCGTGCGTGGCGTGCAGCGGCTGGTACGACTCGAGCGCGGGATCGCCCAGCAACGGTCCGAGCCCCTCCAGACCGGCGCCGGCGCCATAAGCGAACCCGACCGCCGCCACCCGGTTGAGTTCGACCACGGGCGAGGGCGCGAGCTCGCCGAGCGCGGCGTACAGGTCCGCGATCCGCGCCCAGTGCGCCGGATCGTCGCCGGACGCCTGGAGGTGGAGTGCGGCGATCGCGGCCTGAAGCTGGTAGGGGCCGGGGCGGCCGAGCCGGACCGCGCGCTCAAGCGCGCGCGTCCCCTCGCCGATCCGGCGCCGGTCCCACCGGGAACGGTCCTGCTCGGGCAGGGCGACGTAACCTCCGTGTCCGTCGACGCGGGCGGCGCGCCGGGCGTCGTGCAGCGACATCAGGCTCAGCAACCCCCACGCCTCGGGCTCACCGGGCATCAGGTCGCACAGCAGCCGTCCCAGGCGGATGGCCTCGTCACACAACTCGCCCCGCACCAGACGGTCACCCTCGCCGGCGGAGTAACCCTCGTTGAAGATCAGATACACGACACCGAGGACACCGCGCACCCGATCGGGGAACTCCTCCGCCGGGGGCACCCGGTACGGAATGCGGGCGTCCGCGATCTTGCGCTTGGCGCGGACGATGCGCTTGCCCATCGTCGGCTCCGCGACCAGGAAGGCCCGGGCGATCTCCCCGGTCGTCAGGCCGCCGATCGTGCGCAACGTCAACGCCACCCGGGCCGGCATGTCCAGCGCCGGATGACAGCACGTGAAGATCAGCCGCAACCGGTCGTCCTCGATCGCACCCGCCTCACCCGCCGAAGGATGCTCCTGCCCTTCGAGGCGCAGCAACGCGGCCAGACGCTCGGCACGGCCGGCGACCGCCTGGTCACGGCGCAGCCGGTCGATCGCCCGCCGCCGCGCCGCCACCGTGATCCACGCCCCCGGATTACCGGGAACCCCGTCCCGCGGCCAAGTCGACAGCGCCGCTTCGAAGGCGTCCTGCAACGAGTCCTCGGCGAGCTGGAAATCGCCCGCATACCTGATCAGCGTGGCCAGCACGGCGGCCCGCTCCTCGCGGAAGACCCGCGCGGCCACCGCTACGGCCACCGCGCCGGCCTCTCTGTTAGCCTCCCTGCCGGCCTCTCTGCCGGCCTCCCTGTCAGGCGCCGCGTCGGCCGAGCCCGCCCCCCGCCCGTTCGACCCGGTCACGGTCATGCCCGGCCGGAAGCCGGGATCTCGCTCACATCCATGATCGGCCGCACCTCCACCGAGCCGCGCAGCGCGGTGGGCATCCGCGCCGCATGGCGCAGCGCCTCGTCGAGGTCGGCGCACCTCAGGACGTAGTAGCCCGCGAGGATCTCCTTGGTCGTCGCGAACGGCCCGTCGGTGAGCTCGGTCCTCCCCGCACGCACCCGGACGGTTGTGGCGGCGGACACCGGATACAGGGGACCGTGGGCCACGAGCAGCCCGGCACCGCGAAGGCTCTCGGTCAGTTCGAGCCAGAGCGGCATGTCGGCCCATCGCTCCTCCGGCCGCTCGTCCTCATCGCGCTCCGGCGTGTACAGCAACACCATGTAGTCCGGCATCGGATCTTCCTCACTCGGATTCGCCGCAGGCCGCGGCGTCATCAGTACGACGCAGCACCACACGCGATTCGGACGGCCCGGCCGTCATCCGAGCGTACGTCCTGCCGGCCCCGGCCAAGCCGCCGGCCGTACCGAAGGCGAATCCCCCTCCGCGAAGTTTTCCAGCCCCCCGTGTCCAAACCGGCACGGGTGCCGCGTCGGTTCAGCGGGACCGCCGACAGCGGCCCGCGAAACTGTGGAGGATCACATGAACCCTGAAATCCGTCAACCCGCGACGACATCCGGAACGGGCTGCACCGCATCGGCCGCGGCCGAGGAGCGCGCCGTACTCGCCGTGTTCGACTCGACGTCCACCGCCTGGTCGGACGGCGACGCCGACGCCTTCGCCGACCGGTACGGCGAAGACGCCACGGTGATCCTGCCTGGAGCCCGCCTGCGGGGCAGGGAGGACATCCGTTCGAGCATGGGCGACGCGTTCGCCGGACCGCTGAAGGGGTCGCGGCGCGTCCACACGCCTCAGAGCGTGCGGTTCCTCGGCGCGGACGTGGCCATCGTGGTCACCAGGAGCGCCACGCTGTCCCCCGGTGAGACGAGCCCCGCCGCCGACCGGTGGGAACTGGCGACCTGGACGCTCTCACGACACGACGGCCGGTGGCTCGTCCAGGCGTACCACAGTTGCTTCGCCGGTTGATCTCCGGCGAGAGACGGCTGTGAGGTTCGTCCCCCGTCTGACGTGAGCGAGGCCCCGGCACGGCACCTGACCGCAGCCGCAGGCGGATGTCCTACCGTGGACAGATGCCGGACGATCGGTGAGGCGATACCTTCCCGTCATGGAGTGGGCTGGATGGCGGCTCGGCGGAAAGGGCGCCGTCGACGTGGCGGTGGCGGCCGTCGTGGCGCTGACCATCGGGTACGCCATCGTCGATCCGCCGGGGCCGTCGTCGTGGTGGCCGACCTGGTCGGCCTGGCCGGTCGCGGTCGTCGTGAGCTTTCCGATCGTGCTCCGGCGGCGCCTGCCGCGGACCATGCTCGGCCTGGCGTGCGCCGCGGGCGTGCTGGCGACCCTGGCCGGAGCCGTCGCACCGGGCGTGATCTGGCTGACTTTCGCACCGACCGTGCTCGTCCTGTACCTGGCCGCCTCCACCACCTCGGTCGCCTGGTCGGCGGCGGGCCTGGCAGCCTGCCTGTCCGCCGCCGTGACAGCGGTCCTGATCTTCTACGCGCAGGTGCTCCCGGACTTCAGGCCCGCGCCCGCGCCCAGCGAGATGCCGCCGTACTGGCCGGTCGAGATCGGGGCGATCGGCGTGCTCCTGACCACCGGATGGGCCGTCGGAACGACTGTCCGATGGAAGCGGGACAAGACCGCTCGCCACCTGCACCACCTCTCGGAGGCCGCGGTGGCCGACGAACGCAGGCGCATCGCCCGGGAGCTGCACGACGTCATCGGCCACAGCATGAGCCTGATCGCCGTCAAGGCCACCGTCGCCAACCACGTCGCCGACGCCCGCCCGCAGGAGGTACGCGCCGCGCTGTCCGTCATCGAGCAGACCAGCCGAAGCACGCTCACCGAGATCCACCGCGTGCTCGGCCTCCTGCGCTCCGACGACGATCCCCAGCAGGCCCACACGCCCGTTCCCGGTATGGCGGACCTGCCCGAACTGGCCGCCCACGCCCGCGCGGCCGGAGTCGAGGTGGACCTGACCGTCCGCGAGGAGGCCGCGATACCCCCCGCGGTCGCGTTGTCGGTGTACCGGATCGTGCAACAGGCTCTGACCAACGTCATCACCCACGCGGCCCCCACCCGCTGCTCGGTCACCGTGGACGTCGACAACCGGGAAGCCCGTATCGAGATCGTCGACGACGGTCCCCGCCACGGCCGCCCACCCCGGGCGCACCACGGGGGACACGGGGGACACGGGGGACACGGGGGACACGGGGGACACGGCCTGATCGGTATGCGCGAGCGGGCCAGGATGTACGGAGGCACGTTCAGCGCGGGGCACCGGGCCGAAGGGGGCTTCCGGGTGTCGGCCCGGCTGCCCTACGACCGGAACGGGTCCGTGACGTGAGCACCGGCGACGTGAGCATCGACGCCGCGCCGCACAACCCGGCGCCGCCCGTCCGGGTCCTGCTCGCCGAGGACCAGGTGCTGGTCCGCGACAGCCTCAAGGTGCTCATCGACACCACTCCGGGCATGGCCACCGTGGGCGAGGCGGGCACCGGCGCGGAAGCGGTGCTCCTGGCCCGCCGGTGCCGGCCCGACGTCGTCCTCATGGACGTGCGCATGCCCGACATGGACGGCATCGAGGCGACCAGACGCATCTGCGCCGACTCCGCGGGCGTCCGCGTGCTGATCCTCACCACGTTCGACGTGGACGAGTACGTGTACGCGGCGCTGCGGGCCGGCGCAAGCGGCTTCCTGATCAAGAACGCCACGGCGGCCGAGCTCCTGGCCGCCATCCGGGTCGTCGCCTCCGGCGAGGCACTGCTGGCGCCCACCGTGACCCGCCGGCTGATCGGCGAGTTCCTGCGAGGTCCGCACTCCGCCCCGGCCGGGCGCGACCTCTCCGGCATCACCCAGCGCGAACGCGACGTGCTCACCCTCGTCGGCAGGGGAATGTCCAATGCCGAGATCGCCGGGCACCTGCACCTCACCGTCGGCACGGTCAAGACCCACATCGGCCGCCTCCTGGCCAAACTGCCCGCCCGCGACCGGGCCCAGCTCGTCATCGCCGCCTACGAAGGCGGCCTGGTCACCACCCCGCCGGCAAAGTGATCAACGGTCCGGGGTGAGGCGTTCCCCCATGGTTCCGAGATGAACACTTAAGCAACCACTTGACTATCTGCCCCTGGGCGTCGATAGTTAAGTACATGCCTAACCATTCTGGGTCGTTGGACCGCGTGTTCCAGGCGCTGGCCGACCAGACCCGCCGCGACATCGTGGCCCGGCTGGTACGCGGCCCGGCCTCGGTGGGCCAGCTCGCCCACCCCCTGGCCATGTCGCTTCCGGCCGTGATGCAGCACCTCCAGGTGCTGGAAGCCTGCGGCCTGATCAGAACGGAAAAGGTGGGCAGGGTCCGCACCTGCCGGATCGAGCCCCAGGTGCTGCGCACGGCCGAGGAGTGGATCGTGCGCCAGCGCACCTCCTGGGAGCAACGCCTCGACCGGCTCGACGACCTCCTCGCAGAACAACCACCAGAACACGGGAGCACCCCATGACCGTCACCCACGCCACCTTCACCCTCGAACGCACCTACCAGGCGCCGCCCGCCAGAGTGTTCGCCGCCTGGGCCGACCCCGCCGCCAAGGCCCGCTGGTTCGCCACCCCCGGCGGGGAACACGAACTCGACTTCCGCGTCGGCGGCCGCGAGACCAACCGCGCCAGGCCCGACGGCACCGACAAGGTCCTGACCTTCGAGTCCTGGTACCGGGACATCGTCACCGGCCACCGCATCATCTACACCTCCACCCTGTACGACGGCGCCGAACTCGCCACCGTCTCGCTGACCACCGTGGAGTTCACCCCCGCCGACGGCGCGACGCTGCTCACCCTCACCGAGCACGGCACATTCCTCGACGGCCGGGAAGACCCCGACTGGCGGCGACAGGGCACCGGCGACTGGCTCGACGCGCTCGGCGCCGACCTGCGGCGCGACGAACCATGACGAGCGACCGCCGCGGCCTTGTCCTCGGCGTCCCCGGCGTCCTCGGCGTCCTCGGCGTCCTCGGCGTCCCCGGCGTCCTCGGCGTCCTCGGCGTCCTCGGCGTCCCCGGCGTCCCCGGCCCGGCCCTGATCAGCCGGCGCCCAGGCTGTTTACCATGCCACACGGTAATACCCCCGGCGCATGACCCGGATAAAACAACCAGGAAATGAGCTTTCGTACCGCCCCACCCGCCGGCACGGTGAGACCGGTGAGACATAACAACGCTTTTCTGTCTACAGTGATGTCCCCGAACCGGGCGATACGCCATACCCGGCACAAATCAGCGAGCCTTGCCAATCATCGGCCGAATTCCATGCGCGGCAAAAAGCGGTCACGGACATTGTCAGGAGGAGGATGACGGCAGACACTCAAGGGCACGAAGCACGATCCCGCCCAATGGAGGCGCAATGAACAGACCCGTCACCGGAAAACCCCGGCGCGCGAAACTCACGGTCCGCCGCCTGTTGTCCGCCGCCGTCGGGATGCTCGCCGTGGCGTTCCTCGCCGTACCACCCGCCACCGCTCTGGCATTGCCCACTCCCCAGGCCCTGGTGTCGAACCTCGACCTTGAGTGCTTCAAGACCAGCTCATACCAGCCGCCGGCCGTCACGCTCACGCTGCGGCACCTCAACCCCGTGCTCAGAAGCCTGCCGACCGAACAGGTCACCCTCGGCCCGCGCGAGCAACTGTGCGTCCCGGTCGCCAAGAACAACGTGATCCCACCGCCCGGCGTCCTCGACTTCGTCAGGTTCGTCGACCTGGCGTGTTACCAGATCAGAGGCGCCTCGGCGGACACGAGGCTCGTGCTCAGCCACCTCAACCCGGTGCTGCAGGACCTGCCACGGCAGGAGATCGCCATGAACGTGGCGCAGCAACTGTGCGTCCCGGTCGCCAAGAACAACGTGGTCCCGCCCGCGGAGGTGCTGTCGCTCATCGCGCACATCGACCTCAAGTGTTACGCCATCACGCCGAACACCGCGATGAACCGGCGGCTGAGCCTCCAGCAGCTCAACCCGGTACTGGTCGGCCAGATCCCCACCAGCACCGTTGAGGTCACCAACGCCCGCCAGCTCTGCGTGCCCGTACAGAAGTCCGGCGACCGCATCCCGGCCGAGGTGCTGAACATCGTGCAATGGATCGACCTCGAAAAGTACGACATCGTCACCCAGGCCATCAGGCCCGTGACCCTGACGCTGCGGCACCTCAACCCGGTGCTCGGCAGCCTGCCGGTGGAGCAGGCGACCCTCTCCGGCGCGGCCCAGCTCGCCGTACCGGTCGCGAAGAACGGCCAGCTCCCGCCGGGCTGAGCCACAATGCCCCCGTCCCGGTGGGAGCGGAAACCGCGACCGCCCCCACCGGGACGCACTCAAAACCCGCAATAACAGTCCCAACTCTATTTCCCCGGACTCGAACCGAAGAAAGGAAGCGACACACATTCCATTAATGCGGGACAAGGGAATGAGTCGCCGTCCGGGTCCCATCGAACGACGCCGATGGGATGACAAGGGCTGTCAGGCATGCCGTTCAATACCCGCGTCCACGCATTACATCAGAGCACGGAATCCCGGCCCGGTCGCCACCTCGGGCGGCAACCCCCGCGATGACCACCTCCGTCACCCGTCCCCCCGGCATGGCTAATACTGTGATCACGGGAGTCGATCGGAACGGGAGAGCAGATGGGCGGAACCGGCAAGGAAGCGGCCATCGTCGTCGTGACCGCTGTGGCGACCTTGGCCTTCATCTTCATCGTCATCCTGGCCGCGCGCCCCGGCCAGGAGAACGCCCGCGCGTCCTTCGCCGAGGCCACCGGGACACCCGCCCCCACCACCGCCCTCAGGACCCCCCGCCCATCCGCCTCCCACAGCGTGCCGGCACCGCCCCTCCCCGAGCCTCCGCTGGGAACCATGATCAACGTCACCTCGGCCGACCCCGTACCCATGCCGCTCGACCCCTACCCCCGTGGAGATCGCCGCACCTGATCGTCTCGGCGTGCATGCGCGACCTCGGATTCGCGCAGGGGAAGCGCGCCGCGGGCATCGACGCGACATTTCAATGCGGTGGCAGGTTGTACGTTCATGGCCCATGAACCTCTCCGGCTTCGAGAGCGAGGCGCCGAAGTCCTGGGGCCCGAAGAGCTCAACCTTGATCAGGCGGCGCGCCGGGGCTTCGTGACGCGTGTGCGGGATCTGCTGCCGGCAGCGACTCCTCAGGAGCGCGGCGACGCCCTGGTCAGCGCGGTGCAGAAGGAGAACGGCGCGGTCGCCCGGGCGATTGCCGAGTATGGCGGGATCGAGGATCACAAGCTCGTGCTCGCGCTCGGGCAGTGCATCGCCTTCGACGTTCCGGAGGTCGTGCCATCGTTGATCGCCGCCGGTGTCGACCGTGACTCGCCGGAAAACCACTACGACGCGCCACCGATCGTGCTCGCTGCCGACCGGGGCCGCGTCTCGATCGTGCGTGACCTGCTCGCCGGCGTCGACCTGCAGCGCCGCGACAAGCGGGGGCGGAATGCGATCGCCGCGGCACGCGATCGCGGCCAGACTGAAATCGTGCGGATGCTGCAGGCCGCCGGCGCGACCGCGCGGACGCCCGCGGCGATCGCCAAGGCGACAAGACAAAAACTCGCCGCCGGCGCCCGTAGCACCTGGGCCCCGCAGCTTGGCGGCACAGCCGCGACCGGCGACGCGTCGCGGTTCGGGTTGCCGTCGCTGCGTTCGAACGAGGGCTGGCCGGCCTGTGGGGACTGCCGAGCGCCGCTCACCTTCTTCGTCCAGGTCGACCTTTCCCGCACGCCGAAAGCCGCACGCGAGGTCTTCGGCGTGGGCCTTCTGCAGTTGTTCCACTGCACCGCCTGCAACCCCTCCCACCCCTTCTCCAGCGGCCACCGGGTGCGGATCGTCGACCCGGCCGACGCGGTCACCGACGCGACGAAACCGAAAGGCGCGCACGTGCTGCCGGAGCGGCCGATCACCGGCTGGGCCCGCGCGGTCAAGGACTACCCCTGTCGCGAGGCCGACGAATCGGCGCTGCTCCCCGAAGAACGTGCGGTCGTCTTCACACTGAACCGCCAGGGCGACAAGCTCGGCGGCTGGCCGAACTGGGTACAGGACCCCGACTACCCACGCTGCCCCCATGGCGGCCACCGCATGACACAGCCGGTCCTGCAGATCGACTCCCACCATGGCGTCGCACACATGTGGGGCGACAACGGTGTCGGCTTCATCGTGCAGTGCCCCCAGCACCGTGATGCAGTCACGTTCTTGTGGCAGTGCGCGTAACCGTCACGACGCGATTCACAGCCTTCAGCGCCTGGTCGTCGTCAACATCGTCTCTCTGGCGCCGATCCGGACCGATCCTCCCCGAAAACATCCGCCGGGCGATGCAACGTCTTCGTCCCTTCAGCCGTCTGGGACGTGACTACTGAAGGGACTACACGTGGATGACGAACCCGGCTTCGACGACTTCGTGGCAGAGCAGAGGGACGCGCTGCTCCGCTACGGATACGTCCTGACCGGAAACCTTCATGACGCCGCCGACCTGGTCCAGGAAGCTCTGGTACGGCTGTGCGGCGCCTGGCCGAGGGTGAGACGCAAGGACAACCCGCACAGCTACGCCCGAACCACGATGGCACGGTTACACATCAGCGTCTGGCGGCGGCACAGGCGTGAACGCCTCACCGGAGAGCCGCCGGAACGCGTTCACCACGCAGTCTTCCCTCTCGACGAGGAGCAGGGCCTCTGGGAGGAACTGGCCGCGCTGCCCCGCAGACAGCGTGCCGTGCTGGTGCTGCGCTACTACGAGCAGCTCAGCGACGCCGAGATCGCCAAGGTGCTCGGCATCTCTCCCGGAACCGTGCGTAGCCAGGCCTCCCGGGGCCTGGACAAGCTGCGTTCCTCCCTCTCCTCCGCGCCGGCGACCCACGGGAGCATGCGATGAACGATCTGGAAGACAAGCTGAGCCGCGTCCTTTCCGGGGCGGCACATCTCGTGCCGCAGGCACCGGCCGAGCTGGCCGCGACGGTCAAGGCACGTCATCGCCGGCGGCGGGCGCGGACCACCGCCTTGTGCGCGGCCGCGGCCGTGGTCCTGCTGGCGGGTGGGACGGGCGCGGTGGTGAGCACCCTGGGCTCGTCGGCCGAGTCGCACCCCGCCGTCAGCGCGACCGGCGAGGCCAAGCCGCCGGCGGACAAGATCCCGCCGCCCGTCGAGAAGGTGTGGCCGCAGGCCGTACGCAAGATCCCGGCCAAGCTGCCCGACGGCCGCGCGTACTACCCGCAGCTCCTCCTCGACGATCACACGCTGCTGGTCATGACGGGCGCCTCCGACGGAAAGCGCCAGTTCCTGTGGAGGTACGACCTGGACACCGGCCGGCCCAGGCAGGTCGCCGAGATCCCCCCGACGAAGGGATCGGCGATCGTCGCCGAAGGCGTCGCCGCCGGTGGCGGCAACATCGTCTGGTGGGCGTCCTACAAGGATGCGGGCAGCCCGCGGGTCGCCCGGATCTGGACGGTGCCGGCCACCGGCGGCCAGCCTCGCCCGGTGACCGACGTTCCCCTCGGAAACGTCATGAAGCAGGGGCACATCGACGGGCTGACGGTGACGGGCTCGGACGTGGTCTTCGCCTACGAGAAGGGCGGGGTTTACCGGGTGCCCCTGAGTGGAGGTTCGCCGCAGCCGGTGAAGGGCGCCGAGCGGCACCACATCCTGCAGTGGCCGTGGGTGGGCGTCCACCACGGAAAAGCCATCTTCCGCGAGCTGCTCAACGTCGAGACCGGTGAGCGGCGCGACGCCGCGGTCAAGGCCGACGAGGAGGTCAGGTGCGGTGTCGACCGGTGCGCGGGCGTGGCAGTGCGCTACAAGACCGTCAAGGTCGAACGCCCCCGCGACCGCTCCGGCAAGGAGATCAGGTGCGGCACTCGCCGGTGCCCGGACACGATGCGGACCCAGACCGTCCTGCGTAGGTTCGTCCGCGACCGCGACGGCTCCCAGGAGCGCAAGCTGCCGAACAGCTTCCAGCCGGGCGACGACGCCGCCTTCGAGCGCTTCTTCAAGGTCACTCTGAGCGGACCGGGAACCCAGATCGTCCTGACGCTTTACGATGCCGACACCGGCAGGTCCGCCGATCTCGGCATACGGCCGGACGCGAAGGGAACCATGGTGACCCCCGACAGCGGCCTCGACCGCTTGATGACCTACCAGATCAAGAACGAGATGTACGTCCTGGACCTGGCGGCGATCAAGTAGGGGTGCCGTGGTCATGATCGGCCCTGATCCGCGACACGTCATCCAGCAGGATGCCGCCCGCTTACGCCCTCGGCGCCGAAGGCGTGCAGGAATGTGCGGACGGCGGCGCGGGCGATCTCGTCCAGTTCGGCGTCGCCGATCTGGCGGGTGCCCATCTGGGAGCGTGTCTCCAGCGGGCCGATGAGCAGCGCCAGGAAGTGTTCGGCGGCCTGGTCCGGGTCGGTGGCGTTCAGGCGGCCGGCGAGGGTGAGCCGGGCCAGCCGGTCGGCGAGCGCCTGGCTCAGGCGCTGCGGTCCGCTCTCGACGACGAGGCCGAGGATGTCGGGGAAGTGGGTGATCTCCGCGTAAAGCAGGCGCCGCAGCGCGCAGGAGCGGTCGTCGGCGTGCAGGCGTATCAGGCGGGCCCCGACCTCCTCCAGGCCGGCGCGGAGGTCGGGGCCCGGCTCGGTGAGTGGCTGGAGCGCGGCGAGTCGCTGCTCCAGCACGCTCCGAGCCGCAGCCTGCATCGCGTGCCGGAAAAGGGTCGCCTTGTCGGTGAGGTGGTTGTACACCGTGGGCTTGGCCACGCCGGCCTCATTGGCGATCTCCTGTACGCAGGCCTGGGCGTAGCCCTGGCGGGCGAACACCGTGAACGCGCCGTCCAGGATCGCCTGCCGTTTGTCGATGCGTCCCCGTGCGGTAGCCATGCCACGATTGTACTCGTTGGTTCAGTGGCCTGAACCCTTAGGTTGCGAATGGATCGATGAGATAGCTAAATTGAACCCATGAGTTCAACAGAGTCGGGCGACCGTCTGGACCGCCCGCTGCTGACCCTGATCGCCGTCGTCCTGCTCGGCGGCCTGCTCGGCATCCTCAACAGCACGATGGCCGCCGTCGCCACGAACACCCTCGCGAACGCGCTCGACGCCTCGCTCAGCACGATCGGCTGGGCCTCCACCGGCTTCCTGCTCGCCGTCACCGCCACCATCCCGTTCACCACCTGGGCGGTCGACAGATACGGCAGCCGACGGCTGTGGCTGGCGGGCCTGGCACTGTTCGTGACGGGATCGCTGGCCGCCGGGCTGGCCTGGAACGTCGGCAGCCTGATCGCCTTCCGCACCCTGCAGGGCATCGGCGCCGGAGTGCTCGACCCGCTGGTGCTGATCCTGCTGGCCCGCGCCGCCGGACCGGCCCGCGCGGGACGCGTCATGGGCCTGATGGGCGTGGTGCTGTCGCTGGGCCCGGTCCTGGGTCCGGTCGCGGGCGGCGCCGTGCTGAGCGGCCTTTCGTGGCGGTGGATGTTCCTGCTGAGCGTGCCCGCCGGCCTTGTCGCCTACCTGCTCGCCGTGCGCGTGCTGCCCGCCGACCCCCCACCCGGGCAACGGCCGCCGGTCGGCCTCGACGTCCTGGGGCTGGCCCTGCTCGCGCCGGGGTTCGCCGCACTCGTCCTGGCCCTGTCACAGACCGCCGAGTACGCGACGTTCACCGCCTGGCAGGCGCTACTGCCCCTCGCCGCCGGCATCGCACTGATCACCGGCTACGTCCTGCACGCGCTCGGCTCCCGGCGCACGCCACCCCTGATCGACATGCGGCTGTTCACCAGCCGAGGCTTCACCGCCAGCGTCACCATCATGGGACTGGGCGGCCTCGCCAACTTCGCCACCCTGTTCGCGCTCCCGCTGTACTACCAGCAGGCACACGGCCACGGCGTACTCGCCGCCGGACTGCTGATGGCCCCGGCGGGCCTGGGCGGCGCGATCGCCATGCCCCTGGCCGGACAGCTGTCGGACCGGATCGGCGCCCGCGGCCTGGCCCTCGGCGGCGCGCTCCTGGCCGGCCTCAGCGCCCTGGCCTTCACCCAGATCGACGCCGACACCAGCCAGGCGTGGCCCGTACTGGCGGCACTGACCATCGGCCTGGGCATGGGATGCTTCAGCGCCCCGACGATGGGCTCGCTCTACCGCAGCCTGCCAGGCCCGCTCGTAGCACAGGGCAGCTCCGTCCTCTACATGCTCAACCAGCTCGGCGCCGCGCTCGGCATCGCCCTGGTCACCCTCATCCTGCAGACCTCCGGTGAAGTGATCACCGGCTTCCACGGCGTCTTCTGGCTCGTCGCCGTGCTCATCGCGGCCGTGATGGCCGTGATCCCGCTGCTGCCGGGCCGTACGCAACCCGCGCCCGCCCACCCCGAACCCGTCACCTCCCCCAAGGCGTCCTCATGACCAGCACCACGAAAACCATCGTGATCACCGGCGGCACCGACGGCATGGGCCGCGCCCTGGCCGCCACCTACCTCGACCGAGGCGACACCGTGGTCGTCATCGGCCGCGACGCGGCCAAGGCCGCCACGCTGCCCCGAGCCCACTTCATCCCCGCGGACCTGAGCCTGGTCAGCGAGAACAGAAGAGTCGTCCAGGAGATCAACGACCGCTACCCCGTCGTGGACGCACTCGTACTGTGCGCCCGCTACTTCCGCTCCAGCCGGTTCGTCACCACCGAGGGATTCGAGGGCGTTTTCGCCCTGGACTACCTGAGCCGGTTCCAGCTCAGCCACGGCCTGACCGCACCCAAGGTCATCGTCAACGTGTCCGGCCCCGGCGTCCCCATGGGCCGCATCCACTGGAACGACCTCATGCTCGAACGCGGCTACGACGGAGTCGCCGCCCAGATGCAGGCCGGACGGGCCAACGACCTGCTCGCGGTCGCATACGCCGCCCGGCAGCCCGCCGGACGCACCCGGTACGTGCTGATCAATCCCGGCCCGGTCGCCACCTCCTTCGCCGGCCAGTACGACCCGGCCACCGCCGCCCACGTCGCCGCGCTCAAGAAGCACGGCCGGCCGGTCCACGAAGGCATCAAACCGATCATCGCCCCCATCGACGCCCCGCCCACGGCGCCACTGAGCGCCTTCATGCGCTTCGACCCGATCAACCTGAACGGCCCCGACTTCGACCCCGGCGCCGCCACCCGCCTGCACGACCTCACCCACCGCCTCCTGCACCCCCAGGGAGAACTGACCTCATGACCCACACATGGACCGCGGCCTTCCGATCGGCACCGGTCAGCCCGTACGAGCCCATGACCCTCATCCACGAGCCGCGCGGCTTCGCCGACCAGACCCTCCGCCAGGTCGTACGCGTCCACGGCGGCGCGGACCGCCTGCGGATCCGGCTCAGCAACCTCTACGGCACGCAAACCCTCACCGTCGCCCGGACCCACCTGGCGGCCCACACCACCGCGGCCGCGATCGACACCGGCTCCGACACAACCTCCGATCAGCCGGCGTCGGTGATGGTGTCCTCGTAGGCATCACGGGCCGCGAGGATGGTGGGCATGTTCTCCTCTGCCCAGTGCCGGCAGGCGGCGATGAGGTCGAGCAGGGTGCGCCCCAGCGGGGTCAGCTCGTACTCCACTCGTGGCGGGACCTCGGCATAGACCGTGCGAGTGATCATCCCGTCGCGTTCGAGGGCGCGAAGAGTCTGCGTGAGCACTTTGGGGGTGGCATGCCGGAGCGGGATCCGGATCTCAGAAAACCGTCGTGGCCCCTGTTCGAGGCATTGGATGATCATCGCGGACCATTTGTCGCCGATCCGGATCGGCATGATGCTGCTCGGGCAGGCCGGGTCGAACATGTCCGGGGCGAGCGGTTCCACTAGTACCCTCACGGTAGTTAGATACCTTTGAAGTAACCAGTATCTCATCGATACCTTCGCGGTGACGGCGCATCCGCCGCCTCACATCTCCCCGATGCGAAGGACCATCAATGCGTGCTGTTCGGTTTCATGACTACGGTCCACCCGACGTTCTGCGTGTGGACGAGGTTCCCGACCCAGAGCCCGGCCCCGGCGAGATCCTGGTGCGGGTGACCGCGGCCGGGATCGGCTTCGCCGACATCCAGATACGAGCCGGCCTGATGCGATCGGTGCTCGCCGACCTCCCCCTGCCGTACTCGCCGGGTTTCGAAGTGGCGGGCACGGTGATCGCCGTCGGCCCGGACGTCGACCCCGCACAGATCGGCCGGCAGGTAATCGGCGCCACCGCAGGCGGCGGCTACGCCGAGAAGGCCGTCCTTCCGGCGGCGGCCCTGTCGCGGCCCGGCACACTGGACGACCACACAGCCCTGGCCCTGCTCGGCCAGGGGACGACCGCGGTCGGGGTGGCCGAGGCGGCCGCCCTCCGGCCAGGAGAGACGGTGCTGGTCGAGGCCGCCGCGGGCGGCGTCGGCAGTCTGCTGGTACAACTGGCCAAACACGCCGGCGCGAGGGTGATCGCCGTCGCCCGAGGCGAACAGAAGCTGGACGTGGCCAAGCAACTCGGCGCGGATGCGGCGATCGACTACAGCACACCGGATTGGTGCGATCGCGTGCGGGAGGCGGCGGACGGTGATCTCCGGGTGGTGCTGGAAACCACAGGCGGCCCGGTTTCCAAGAGCGCCTTCGACCTTCTGACGCCCGGCACCGGCCGGATGGTGGTCTACGGGACGACAAGCGGCCAGGCGCCGCAGTTCGACCCACTCGATGTCTACCAACGAGGCCTATCCGTCATAGGCTTCGCGTCCGTAGTGCTGCCACCAGAACACCTGGCCCGCCTGCTCAACCGCGCGTTCGATCTGGCCCGAACCGGCGAACTCAAGCCGATCATCGGCGCCGCCCTTCCGCTGGCCCAGGCCGCCGGCGCACATAAAGCGTTCGAAGAACGCTCCACCATCGGCAAGACGGTCCTCACGCCATAACCCTCGGATCACACCTGGTGCATGCCCCTGGGCAGGCAGTGAGTTCCGGTCGCCGACGTCGCCGTGGTGCAGGCGCCAGTGGCTCGTACGGCCTGGCGCCTGACACCCGTCAACCAACCCGTCACACCGACCCTGACGAACGGCGAACCGGACGGATGACCCCTACCCACGCTCGCGAAGGTACGCATCCAACTCGGCGGCCCCGGCCAGCATCACCCGCCCACGAGCGGACAACCGCCCCCGCCAGTCGTGCAAGGCGGCCTCCAGCGGCGCCAGCCCGCCGGCGGCCCGCACCTGGTCGAGCAGCGGGGCGATCTGCTCCAGCAGATAACCGCCCCGCCTGAGCTGGTGAGCCAGCCGGGCATCCCGCACATCGGCCTCGTCGTAGACGCGATACCCGGTCCGCGGATCCCGACCCGGCCGCACCAGCCCGGCCCGCTCCCATTTACGCAACGTCGCGGGCCGGATCCCGAGCTTCCCCGCCAGCGGCCCGATGAACGTGCCACCCAGCCCGGACACCGCGACGGACTCCGCGGTCGACTCCAGATCGCGGAGGGCGTTCTCCACGGCCTGGAGAGTCCGGCGGTCGTCAAGAAGCTGGGCATGGCTCTCGTCGATGAGACGGAACGCCTCCTCGACCCCGCCCCCGTTCACCGCCCGCATGATCGACGCCGCCACCTGGTGACCATGGCCGGGCACCAGCGCCAGGAACGCACGCAGAGCCACCGCGTGCAGCGGAGTGTACGTGCGGTAACCATGAGACGTGCGACCGGCGGCCGGAAGAATCCCCGCCTCCTCGTAATTCCTGATCGCCTGCGTGGACAGACCATGCCCACGCGCCAGGTCAACCGGCCTGAGCCGCTCACCGCTTTGAAGGTTCCGCCCCATGGGCCCGACCCTATCGCGGAAAAGTTTCAACCGGCAGTTCAACGATACCGTTGATGGCATGATGACTGGCATTCGCCCTGCGCGAACCCATGTGAGATGCGACCCCGGCGCTAGGAAAATCCGGCGCGACATGGCACCATCTCGCAGGTGACCAGCAGTGAAGCCGCCGAAGCCCAGCGCCTGCGCGACCTCGCACGGCTACGCCGCGTCCGCGACCGGATCGACCGGGAGTACGCGCAGCCACTGGACGTCGACGCGCTCGCCCGCGGCGTGAACATGTCGGCCGGGCACCTCAGCCGCCAGTTCCGGCTCGCCTACGGCGAATCACCGTACGCCTACCTGATGACGCGGCGCATCGAGCGCGCGATGGCACTCCTACGCCGGGGCGACCTCAGCGTCACCGAGGTCTGCTTCGCGGTCGGCTGCTCCTCGCTGGGCACCTTCAGCACTCGCTTCACCGAACTCGTCGGCGTACCGCCCAGCGTCTACCGGCGCCACGCCACACCCACGACGGCGGGGATCCCGTCATGCGTCGTGAAACAGGTGACCAGACCGGTCAGGAATCGAGAAGCACGCCCCACCCAGCCGCAACTAGCGTGACCCAAATGGACACCACCATCCACCGAACCCTCCTCCCCCACCACGACCCCGAAGCCTCCCTCGCCTGAACCACCCGAGAATCACCCACCGGTCCGCCGCTTCGACCCGCGCACGCGGCCACGCAACACCGCCGGTTCCGCATCCCCCCGCGCCGCACCCGATCCTGGCGCGAGGTGACGAGATGCCCGGCCGCGACGGACAAACCACTCAAACACGTAGATCAAGCCAGGCGACGCCGACAAAAACCGCCAAAGCGGCCCCCACGTAACAGATGGAGACACCATGAGCACGGCCACAAGGACGGACACGCAGTCGCCTGCGCCACACGCCGCCGACATCCACGACCTGATCCGCGTACACGGCGCACGCGTGAACAACCTCAAGGACATTAGCGTCGAGATCCCCAAACGCCGGCTCACCGTGTTCACCGGCGTCTCCGGCTCCGGCAAGAGCTCGCTGGTGTTCGGCACGATCGCCGCGGAGTCCCAGCGACTGATCAACGAAACCTACAGCGCCTTCATCCAGGGCTTCATGCCGACACTGGCCCGGCCCGAGGTCGACGTACTCGAAGGACTCACCACCGCGATCATCGTCGACCAGCAGCGGATGGGCGCCGACCCCCGCTCCACCGTCGGCACCGCCACCGACGCCAACGCGATGCTGCGCATCCTCTTCAGCCGACTCGGCAAGCCGCACATCGGCTCACCCCAGGCGTTCTCCTTCAACGTCGCCTCGATCAGCGGAGCCGGCGCGGTCACCCTCGAACGCGCCGGAAAGACCGTGAAGGAACGACGCAGCTTCACCATCACCGGCGGCATGTGCCCACGCTGCGAAGGCCGGGGCACCATCTCCGACATCGACCTCACCCAGCTCTACGACGACTCCAAGTCACTCGCCGAGGGCGCGTTCACCATCCCCGGCTGGAAGTCGGACAACTTCTGGACGGTACGGGTCTACGCCGAATCAGGCTTCGTCGACCCGAACAAACCGATCCGCGAATACACCAAGAAAGAACTCGACGACTTCCTCTACAAGGAACCGGTCAAGGTCAAGATCGACGGCGTCAACCTCACCTACGAGGGCCTGATCCCCAAGGTGCAGAAGTCGTTCCTCTCCAAGGACCCCGACGCGCTGCAGCCGCACATCCGGGCGTTCGTGGACCGCGCGGTCACCTTCACCGCCTGCCCCGAATGCGAGGGCACCCGGCTCAGCGAAGCGGCCCGATCCTCGAAGATCGAAGGAATCAGCATCGCCGACGCCTGCGCCATGCAGATCAACGACCTCGCCACGTGGGTACGCGGCCTGAACGAACCGTCGGTCGCGCCGCTGCTCGCCTCACTGGGACACACCCTCGACTCCTTCGTCGAGATCGGCCTCGGCTACCTCAGCCTCGACCGCCCCGCCGGCTCCCTCTCGGGCGGCGAGGCGCAGCGGACCAAGATGATCCGCCACCTCGGCTCCTCACTCACCGACGTCACCTACGTCTTCGACGAACCCACCATCGGCCTGCACCCCCACGACATCCAGCGGATGAACCGCCTGCTGCTGCGACTGCGGGACAAGGGCAACACGGTCCTCGTCGTGGAACACAAGCCGGAGACGATCGCGATCGCCGACCACGTCGTCGACCTCGGCCCCGGCGCCGGTACGGCGGGCGGCACCGTCTGCTTCGAGGGCACCGTCGAAGGGCTGCGGGCCGGCGACACCATCACCGGCCGCCATCTCGACGACCGGGCCACCCTCAAGGACACGGTCCGAACCCGCACCGGCACGCTGGAGATCCGCGGCGCCACCGCCAACAACCTGCGGGACGTCGACGTCGACATCCCGCTCGGGGTGCTCTGCGTGATCACCGGCGTGGCGGGCTCAGGCAAGAGCTCGCTCGTACGTAGATCGATCCCCGCCGGCGAGGGTGTGGTGTCGATCGACCAGGGCGCGATCCGCGGCTCGCGACGGAGCAACCCGGCGACGTACACCGGACTGCTCGACCCGATCCGCAAGGCGTTCGCGAAGGCCAACGGCGTCAAGCCGGCACTGTTCAGCGCCAACTCCGAGGGCGCCTGCCCCAACTGCAACGGCGCCGGCGTCATCTACACCGACCTGGCGATGATGGCGGGCGTCGCCACCGTCTGCGACGAGTGCGAGGGGAAGCGGTTCCAGGCATCGGTGCTGGAGTACCACTTCGGCGGCCGCGACATCAGCGAGGTGCTCGCGATGTCGGTGACCGAGGCCGAGGCGTTCTTCGGCACCGGCGAGGCGCGCACCCCCGCCGCGCACGCCATCCTCGCCCGGCTCGCCGACGTCGGGCTCGGCTACCTCAGCCTCGGCCAGCCGCTCACCACACTGTCCGGCGGCGAGCGGCAGCGGCTCAAACTGGCCACCCACATGGCCGAGAAGGGCGGCGTCTACGTCCTGGACGAGCCGACCACCGGCCTCCACCTCGCCGACGTCGAGCAACTGCTCGGCCTGCTCGACCGGCTCGTCGACTCCGGCAAGTCGGTCATCGTCATCGAGCACCACCAGGCGGTCATGGCGCACGCCGACTGGATCATCGACCTCGGCCCCGGCGCCGGCCACGACGGCGGCCGGATCGTCTTCGAGGGCACACCCGCCGACCTCGTCGCCGCCCGCTCCACCCTCACCGGCGAACACCTCGCGGCCTACGTCACCACCTGACCGAGACCCCGGCGACTTCTCTCGTCCCACTCGGCCTCCACCACTCCCCCGAGCCCGGCGCCCGCCCCGTAAGGCGATGGCGCCGGGCTCTCGGCGGAGGTGCCGGGCGACGTTCTTCGAGTCCGCTGCCGTCCGGGTGGTTCAGCGGAGTTCTTGGATGCGGATCATGTTGCCCGCGGGGTCACGGAAGGCGCAGTCGCGGATTCCGTAGGGTTGCTGGGTGGGTTCCTGGACGACTTCGGCGTCGCCGGCCTGGAGCTGGGTGAAGGTGGTGTCGAGGTCTTTGGTGGCGAGGTTGATGCCGGCGTAGGTACCTTTGGCCATCATCTCGGCGATGGTACGGCGTTCGTCGTCGGTGATGCCGGGGTCGGCGGCCGGGGGGTGCAGCACGATGGAGGTGCCGGGCTGGCCGGGAGGACCGACGGTGATCCAGCGCATGCCGTTGTATCCGACATCGTTGCGGACTTCGAAGCCGAGGGTGTCGCGGTAGAAGGCGAGGGAGGCTTCGGCGTCGTGGTGAGGGAGGAAGGTTTGGTGGATGGTGATGTCCATGCCGGTCACGCTAGTTCCGGCCGGCCGGACCGCGCTTCTCGATTCCTGACCGGTCTGGTCAACAGAAGGCCATGGGCGCGCTCGTCCCCTCTCGGTGGAAGATTGTGGGCTGCGGGATCTATTTTCGGACCGCCCTGGCGCCTTTACAAAGTAAATTCCTGACATCTGCGAAGCGGCACAGCGCCCACATGCGGTCCCGCACGCCGCCGCGCCGGAACAGGCCGGCTCCCCCACGCCGCAGGGCATCGGCGTGTGCCGGACTCCTCCCCTGCCGAGATGAGGCAGCCCGATCAGGTCCAGCCCACCGCTCCCCCGCTCCGGCGCCGGTGTGCCCGCCCGTCCCGCCGGAGGAGACGTTGGCGGACGGATGCGGTCCCGTCCGGGATCAAGGATCGTGGCGGGTTTTCTCTCTGCCGCGCCTGCCCCGGGCGGCCTGGTCCTCTCCGGGATCGGAATGAGCAGGGGCCTGGCCGATGAGGCCATTGAGGTGGGCGTAGGCGACCGCGTGCACCCGGTCCCGCAGATTCAGCTTGGTCAGGATGCGCGACACGTGCGTCTTGACGGTCTCATCGCCGATCCCGAGACGGTCGGCGATCTCGGCGTTGCTGTGCGCCCCGGCGAGCAGCAGCAGTACCTCGCGTTCCCGCGCGGTGAGGAGATCCAGGTCGGTCGGGGGCGGAGAAGGGGCAATGCCGTTGGCGAGACGGGTGCTGAGGCGGCGTGTCACTGAGGGGTCGATGAGGGCGTCGCCGCGGGCGGCCACCCGGACTGCCGCGATCAGTTCCTCCGGCGGGAGGCTCTTCAGCAGGAATCCGCTGGCTCCTGCCCGAAGGGCGCGGTGGACGTACGTGTCGTGGTCGTAGGTGGTCAGCAGGATGACCTTGGTGGCGTTGGCCGGGTCTGCGAGGATCTCCTCCGTGGCGTGCAGGCCGTCGAGCCGGGGCATGCGGATGTCGATGATTGCGACGTCGGGACGCAGTCGGAGCACCTCGCTCACCGCGGCCCGGCCATCCGACGCCTCGCCTACGCAGGTGAGGTCGGGCTGGGTGCCCAGGACGGCGCGCAGACCGGAGCGGAACATTGCGTGGTCATCGGCGATCAGGACGCGCAAGGTCATGAGGGGCTCACGGGGAACGTCGCGGTAGTGATCCAGGTCTTGCCGTCGGGTGCGGGTCCGTAGCTGGTGGAGCCCGAGAACACGGCGGCACGGCTGCGGATCCCCTGCAGCCCCCGGTGCGGCGAGTCTGGCCAGGCGCGCGCCCGCGTGCCGAGGAGGTTGGAGGTGGTCACGGTGAGGCTGGAGGGAGCGTGGCGCAGTTCGACCTCCGCGGCACCGTCGGCGCCGTGCCGCAGGGCGTTGGTGAGCATCTCCTGCACCACCCGGTATACGGCGATGTCCAGTGACTCCGGTAGCGGAGACGGGACGCCGTGGACGGTCACCCGCGCCCGCAGGCCGACGGCGTGGAGGCTGTCGAGGAGTTCGGGGAGGTTGTCCAGCCCGGGCTGGCTGTCCTCTCCCGACGGGTGGCCGTGCAGGACGTCCAGCAGTCGCCGCAGGTCGAGCATCGCCGCCCGGCTGGACGTCTCCACGGCGGTCAGCGAGTCCGCCAGGTCGGAAGCGCCCGCCGCCGCCCGCAACCGGGCCACCCCGGCGTGGACGCCGATGGCGCTCACGTGGTGGGAGATCACGTCGTGCAGGTCGCGGGCGATGCCGGTGCGCTCCTCTGCGATGGCCGCGGCCAGGGCCTGCCGCGCCTCCGACTTCTCCCGCTCGGAGCGCTGTTCCAGCTCGGCGATGTAGGCGCGTCGGGCGGTGGTGTACCGACCGACGAGCCAGGGCAGCAGTGCGCTGGCCGTCGGAGCGAGCAGGAGGAGCTCTGGCGCGAAGTTCGCCTCGCTGAGGATCGGACTCGCGAGGGTCCCCGCCACCAGGAAGAGCAGGGACACCACCGCCGGCCACCGGTCCAGCCAGGCACCCGCCCGGTAGGCGGAGATGAGCATGCCCGCGCTGTTCAGCGCGGGCGGCAGCGCGGTCTCGGGGCATGACAACGTGCCCGCTACCCGGACCGCCGCCTGAGCGACGGCCACCACTCCCGACAGCCGCGGTGCGCCGGCCAGGCCGGCGTCCACCACGATGATCGCCGCCAGCATGGCCCAGCGCCATCCCGCCGGAAATGCGGGGGAACCGGTGGAGTGGGCGAAAGTGAGGGCGTCCACCACCAAGGTGACCGCGGCGATCACGATCGCCTGACGGGTCAGCGGCCCATTGACGTCGCGGAGCCCGTCACGTCCCTCCCTGTCGGGCACCGGCACCCCTTTCTCGTTCACGACCTCCCATGATGCCCGGTCGGCGGTGGGGGCGGAGTCCCCCGTCCGGGGGACCCTTGTCCCCTGGCGCCGTGACGACAGCGGCGGGCGGCCTGCCTAGGCTGCCCGCACGATGAACGATTCCGCCGCTCCTACGAGGGAGTGCGACACGTTTCCGCGCACGGCTCCTGATCCCCGGCACCGCCTCGGCGCCGCGCTCGCCGTCGTGCTGACCGCCGTGGCCCTGATACTCGCCATGAGCCCACAGGCCGGGGCGGACTCCAACGGCGGCGGCGACCTGCACGTCGCCCAGACGCTCGGCGACCGGGAGCTGACCGTCATCCTGCGACGGGTCACCGGGGTGCCCGGACCGCTGCACGTGGATGTGTTCACCCACGCGGGCACGCCCGCCGGTGCCCTCAACCTGGCGGCAGTACCCACCGGGGTCTCCTCCTCCGCGTCCGTGGCCTCGGCGACCGGCACGGTCGTCGACACCGCCGTGGTCACACTGGGGAGCCGGCCGGGAACCTACTCCGCGGTGCTGGACGTCACCCAGGCCGGCCCGTGGGAGTTGTCGCTCAGCGACGGGCAGCGGACCGCGACGATTCCGTTCATCGTGCCGAAGCAGACCACCTCGCCCGCGGAGAGCGCGGCCTACCTGGGCTTCTCCGGCGCTGGGGCGCTCATCCTCGTCACCGTCGTGGTCGCCGTACGGGCGCGGCGCGGCTGGTGGACACTGGTGCCGGGCGGCGGGCTCGTGGCCTGTCTGACCGTGGCGGTCACCGGGGCGCTGCTGTCGTCCCAGCTGCCGCTGCCGCCGTCTCAGGGCGGCCAGGTGGACGCCACGATCGACGGCGTCAATGATCCCTACGCCTCCGTCGGGCAGCAGACCGGCGACTACTCGCGCCCGCCCGCCACACTGCTGCTGTCGTCCTCCACGGACCGGGCGGGTGAGATCGCCGAGCTGCAGCTGAAACTGTCGGACGCTGCCACCGGCCTGCCCCTGGACGACGTTGTCGTCCACGACGGCGCACTGATGCACCTGCTGGCCATCGGCCCTTCGGGACAATTGTGGCACTTGCACCCCGTACGGACCGGACCCGGCGCATTCGAGGTCCCGTTGTCGCTGCCCGAGGCAGGCCATTACGCGGTCTCCGCCGAGTTCGCCCGCCGGGGCGGCGGCGTCCAACAACTGCGCTCCGCCACCGGCCTCGACGCGGTGTCCAGCTCCGGCGCGCGGACCACGGCCGGCGACGCTCCGGCGCAGGCAGGGACCGGTTCGCGGACCGTGGCCGGGGTCGAGGTGCGACTGTCCGCGTCGTCGCTGGTGGCGGGCAAGGCCACTGTCCTGACCGCCCGCGTGGGGGACACGGCGACCCTGCAGCCCTGGCTCGGCATGGTCGGCCACCTGATCGTCGTCGGTCCGCTCTCGCCCACGGCAGCGGTGGGGGCGCAGACGCAGAAGGCCCAGCTGTGGGCCCATTCCCACTCCATGGGCGCGATGCCGGACAGCGCTCACGAGGAGAGCGGCACGCAGGAGACGCCGCACAGGGGGCCGCACAGAGGGCCGCACTCGTCGCCGACATCGTCGGCCTCCTCCTCGGAGCTGCATTCGATGAGCGGGCTGACCTCCGTCAATGGCGATGGCATCGCCGATGAGACCGTCGCCGCCTACGGCCCCGACGTCGCCTTCGTCTACACCTTCCCGGCCGCCGGCTATTACCGGGTGTGGATCCAGGCCGAGCGCGACAACACGCTCCTGACCGTCCCCTACCTGCTCCACGTCACCGGCACGGAGAAGACTCCGTGAGCCCATCCGGTCGGCGGTTCCTGGTAGCCGCGGTGCTCGTGGCGGCGATCCTGCTCACCGCACTGTCGGTTCATGCCCTGTGGGCGCCGTGGTCAGGTGGGACGCGGCCCGCGTCCGACTCCGTCCCGCGGGGCGCGGTGACCCTCACAGGCGGCACCGCCCACGATGTGGTGACCCTGACGGTTTCCGCGCCCGTCACCGGAGTCACCGCGGTCGATGTCCGGGTCGTGGCGCGTAACGCGGCCGTCCGGTCATCACCGGTCGTCACGGTCTCCGCAGTGCTGCCCACCGCAGGCCACGCGGTACCCGACCTCCCAGCCATACGCGTCTCCGACAACAGCTACCACGTGGCCGGCCTTCCGCTGATGATGCCCGGCCGGTGGGAGTTCCTCGTCGCCGTGGACGGCGACGGCCGTCGCGACCGGCTCGTCTTCCCGCTCACGGTTTCCCCTTAGTCGCGCACACCCATTCCGAGAAAGGCATGTCCGATGAATCCTGTTCCCGTATCCGCGCCGACCGGCCGAGGCGGGCCCTCTCCGTCCGACCGGCCGGCGACCGGCGTGGTCGGCGCGTACACCGTGCTGGCCGGAACGCTGATGTCCACGGTGGGCCTCAGCTGGGATGTGCAGTGGCACATCGAGGTCGGCCCGGACACCTTCTTCACCCTGCCCCACCTGATCCTGTACTCCGGCAGCGCCATCGCCGGCATCGCCAGCCTGGTGATGGTGCTGCGCGCCACCTTCGCCCAACGGGCCGGGCGCCCCGCCGACCCCGCCGCCGGCGGCAGTCCGGTCCGGGTTCTCGGCGGCACGTTCACCGCGCCCCTGGGATACCTCGTCGCCGGGACCGGCGGCGCGTTATTCCTGCTCTACGGCCTACTCGACCTGTGGTGGCACTCCCTGTACGGCTTCGACGCCGTACTGGACTCCCCGCCGCACGTCGCCCTGTTCATCTCCATCAGCCTGACCATGGTCGGCAGCGTCATCGTCTTCGCCGCCGCCCGCGCGCAGCGCCGGGGGCGGATCGGGCTCATCGTCAGCATCCCCGTGCTGATGACGTTCACCCCGATCACCACGTACGCCTTCCAGAGAGTGCCTCTTCCTCTCGACCCCAAGCTCGCGGGCACCGTCTTCTTCGCCGTCTGCTTCGTGCTCATGGGAGCGATCACCCTGCGGCACCGACAGGTGGCCCTGTCCATCGCGGTCGTCCTCGGCGCCATGCAGCTGTTTCTCTGGTGGTTCTCGCCGTGGGCCTCGAGGGCATACGCCGACTACGTCGGGCTGCCTCTGCGGGACAACCTCATGGACATGGCGCCTCAGCTTCCGGCCGGCATACCGATGTTCATGCTCGCCGCGGCCCTGGTGATCGAGGGGCTGCTCTGGCTGGGGCGTGGGCGGGGCTGGTCGGCCCGCTGGCTGCCGCAGCTCGTCGGTGCCGCCGGCGGCGTGGTGGTGAGCCTGTCCATGCTCGTGCAGACGTCGATGCTGCGCGCAGGGGCGGGGAGAGGGCCGATGGGCCAGGCCACCACATCGGCGACCACGGTGCTGATCGACGTGCTCGTTGGGCTGGCGTTCGGTGCCCTGGCCGGCTACCTCGCCGCCCGCTTCGCCGTCCTGCTGCGCCTCAACACCCCCGCCGCCGACCAGGAAGGTCGCTGACCGGATGCACGTCCGAACGTACCTGCTGCCACGGCCGCGACCGGCCCGCGCCACGCGCCACGCGCCGAAGCACCGCGCCCGCAGCCTGCTTCTCGCCGTGTGCATCATGGCAGTTGTGATCCCGGTCTCGGCCCCGTCCGCCAAGGCTTACGCGCCGGCGGAGCCAGAGCAGGCGTACGCGCCGGTCGAGGTCGTGCACACCGAGCAGGTGCAGGCCGGCCCGTACCACCTGACCGTGGGCTTCTCCACGTGGCCGCTGCGCGCCATGCAGTCGCTGGACTTCACCTTCGCCCCTGACGGGGGACTGACCGGCAAATCCGGCACCCTCAGCATGACCGGCCCCGGCATGAAAGGAGGCAGGCGCGAGGCGGGTCCGCTGTCTCGCCATCCACGCAAACGCGACGTCTGGGGCTTGGACATCCAATCGCTGTCCACGGCCGGAAAGTGGAGCTTCACCTTCGCCATCAACGGACCCCAGGGACAGGGAACAGGCACTCTGGACAACGTCACGGTCCTCGACCAGCCCGGCCCACCGCTGGCACTGAGCTGGGCCCTTTGCACCCTGCCCGTCCTCGGACTGATCGCCTTCCTGGCCGTCGCCTGGCGACGTCATCGTCCCTCCCGCCACCTCGCCGCGCTGGGCATCTGACGAGGCGGCTCGCGCTCGTCGGTGTCGTAGTTGACCTCGCGATGATCGCCGGCGTTGTCGGGCACCGCAGCGAACTGGCCTTCCTCCGCCTCGACGACGTCACCGAGGTGTGGGGAAAGGGCTACAAGTGCTCACCGTGCCGTACGGGCAGCACCTGGCCACCTGCCCCGTCCTCGCCGAGCCGAAGTGGCGCAAGAAGCTCACCGACGCCGACCGGCGTGCCCTGTCGGCTCTGTTCTCCCATCTGAACCTGTACGGCAAGTTCGAGCTCGACATGAGCAAACAGCTCGACGTCAGGCCGGGGCCGGCCGCTGAGGGGCAACCGTCAGATGGGCCGCTCTGAGCGGTGACCCGCGCCGGCGCGGGCCATCCCCTGGTGTTTACGGCCCGTTCTGGGTGAGCGCGACGATGACTTGGAGCATGCCGTAGGCGGCCGTCATGCTGCCCGGCTGCGGGGTTGCCGCAGATCGATCACGTCGGCTTCTGGTTGACAGCGATGACCGGAAGCAGCGTCGCCCGGGCCGCACATTGTCGGGCGGAACTGATGACCGTCCCATGGCGCCCCGACCAGGGGTCGAACCGGCCGATGTAAAGCACACTTGACATCACGGCGGCCTCCTCCTACCGTGTCAAGTGTCCTTGACTTCTCGCCACAGGAGGGCCCCCCGTGCAAGCACACATCCCGACCGGGGACTACCGGGAGTCGACCAAGGCAACCGTCCGGCTCGCACTCTGGACACTCGCCTGGACGGCGACCCTCGCCTCAGCCAAGTTCGGTCCCGAACTCTTGTGGGGCTCTCAGCAACCGGTGGCAAGCTGGGCCGCGGTCGCCGTCAACCTGGCCGTCGGCATCGGATGGATCGTCGCCTTCACTCGCTTTCTTCAGAGAAT
Source organism: Microtetraspora sp. NBRC 13810 (assembly GCF_030268685.1). Taxonomy (GTDB): domain Bacteria; phylum Actinomycetota; class Actinomycetes; order Streptosporangiales; family Streptosporangiaceae; genus BSRQ01. The sequence continues at coordinate 91,561 of NZ_BSRQ01000020.1, read as the reverse complement.
CGATGAGTTGCAGCGCAAGGTCATGCAGGAGGCGCTGGCCATCTCCTTCGGAGCAGGGTGGGTCGGCGGATTCGCCTATGTCGTCGCGGATGCCGCCGGCCTCATCACTTTCGACGTCAACACCGCAGTCCTGCCCGCGCTCCTGGGAGTCGTCTTCCTGATCGCCTTTGCGGCTGGCATGATCAGATACCGATGAAGAACCGTATTACGGAGCTCCGGGCCGAACGCGATTGGACACAGGCTGATCTGGCTCAGCGGATCAGCGTGTCGAGGCAGACGATCAACGCGATCGAAAAAGGCAAGTTCGACCCGAGCCTTCCCGTCGCCTTCCGCCTCGCCAAGGTGTTCGACCTGACGATCGAAGAAGTCTTTCTCGACGAGCAGTAGAACATCATCCGAAGCAGCTGAACACCGATCGGACGGCCGGGGAAGCATCCCCGCCAGTAGCGATCTTGTACGTGTGCGTGCTCGGAAAGAGCATCTGTCATCGCCGGCATGGCTTACGCGAATGGGCCCGGCCCGACGGCCGGTCGCGCCACATCTTCGACCGAAGTGCCCCACGAACCATTCTGAGCAACGGGCTCGCGTACCCGGCAGTGCCGATTTGCCTGTCATCAAGAAAGCATCTGTTCCTTTCAAGAAGGAGTGTCAGTGCGATTAAGTCTGCAATCAACGCTGTCCATGTTCATCGCCACGGCGATGGTGACCACCACGACGGCAGGCGCGACCACGTCGGCCGAGGCCCGGATCGGCACGCCGGAGGCGGTGGCCGAAGCCGCCTGGCCGGCCGAGAGAGCGGCCCCGGTCTGGGGCGAGTGCCCGCCGGTGGAATCCGGCGTCCCGCGCGATCCTCGCCAGCAGTGCGCGACTCTGCGGGTGCCGCTGGACTACCGCGCCCACGACGCCGGAGGAGGTCAGGCGCACGTTCGATCGGCTGATCGCGGCCCTGGACCGGGAGCCCCTGCCGGTCGAGGGAGGCCTCGTGCTCGACGGCAACGCACTGCGCGAGATCACCCGAGTGGGGCTCTACTACGACGGCCACTTCCCCGCCATCGCCGAGTTCTGGCAGCAGCTCACGGCCGCCGTCTCGGGATCCCCCATGGACGCCGCCATCCTGACGCGTCTCAACCGGCTGGGCTCTGCCGGCGGGGGCATGGACGACAGCGCAGATACCGGCGGACAACCACCTCGCCGCCCTCTACGCGGTGATCTGCGACGACGCCGCCTGGCCACGCAGCCTGGCGTTGCACGCCCGGCAGGTGACGGCCGACCGAAAGGCGTGGCCGGTGACGGCGGGCATGCCCTCGAACCTGTGGCCATGCGCGGCCTGGCCGACCCGGCCCGTCGACCCGCCGGTGACGGTCACCGGTCACGGGCCGCGCAATGTCCTGATTGTGCAGAACACCCGCGACCCCTCCACGCCCCTGGCAGGCGCACGCGGCCTGCGCGAGACGCTCGGACGGCGGGCCGTCATGATCACGGTCGACCAGGGCGGCCACGGCGTCATCGGGCTCGGCAGCTGCGCCGACGCGGCGCTGGTCGCCTTCCTCGCCACCGGGACACTGCCCGGCCGGGGCCGCTTCTGCCCGGCTCCGTCACCGGCCGACACCGCCGCCCGCTCCACGCCCTTGCCGTACATACCTCCCGCGTGGCCGCTGTAGGGCCGTCGTCTGTGGAGTGCCGTGTGCCGGCTCACCAGGTGTTGACGAGGCGTCGGTCTGCCCGAAGGCTCAAAGCCCCCGCCGTCAGTCTGGGGCAACCCCCGCTGGCCAACTCCCGCACCACTTGGAGGAGAGCTCCGGGGCCGGAGGCAGGAATGGTAAATGCCCCGGCCGCACAGGAATTGAATTCGGTCCTGCTCGAACAGTTCAGGGTTGTCCCGTCGTTCCTCGACCCCGGAACCAGGGCAGGCGAGTGCAGGCCGATGTGGGGTCTACGGCTTGGCGGGTGGGATGTTGTGATTGAGCCGGAAAGTGTTGTCAGGATCGTAGACAGCCTTGATTTCGGTGAGGCGCCGGTAGTCCTCGGGCTCGTAAGCCGAGCGCACCTCCTTGGCGGCGTCCTCGCCGTTCATGAAGTTCAGGAGACGGCCGCCGGTGCTCCACGGGGCGAGCGCTTCGAGCATGCGTTTGTGTGCCGGCCGGATTTCGGTGATGTCGGCCCGTTCCAGCCGGGAGACCACGTTGAACAGGTATCGCGCGTCCCGGTGGCCCACGGCGTTGGCGACGGCCGGCGGGAGGGCGAGTCGGCCGCCGAGGTGACGCAGTTCGAAGATGTGCGGCACCGGCGCGTGGGGTGGGGCCAGATCGAGGATGGTGCGTACCGCCGTGGTGTCGAGCTCGCCGAGCAGGGTGGTACCGGCCTCGATGAATCCGGGAAAGGGCGGATCGGCGTAGATGGACCCGGCTTCCGGGTAGGGCAGTACGCCGAGGGTGTCGCCCATCGGGCCGAGTGCCCGCAACGGCTCGACCAGGCTCTCGGCGGCATCGAGCACGTCCGCGGCGTAGGCGATGCGGACATGGACGGCCTGTCGGCCGCGTAATGCCTCCGGGAACGCGGGGATGTCCGGGTAGGACATCTGCATGATCGATGAGCTCATCTCATCGGGCACGGTGGCCGTCCAGCGTAGGTAGGTGTCGAACACCTCGGCGGCCAGTTCGCCGGGGAACTGCAGTGATCCGCCGTAAAGGGTGGTGATCGGCACGAGGCCGATCTCGATGCCGGTCACCACACCGAAGTTGTCCCGGCCGCCACGTAGTCCCCAGAACAGGTCCGGGTAGGACTCCTCGGTGACATGCCGCAGCCGGCCGTCCGCTGTGACGACGTCGATGCTGCGCACGTGATCGGCGGCGTAGCCGTAGCGCCGGGAGAGCAGACTGAGTCCGCCGGCCAGGGTGTAGGACACCACGGCGAGGCCCGGATAGGAGCCTGACAGCGGCGCCAGCCCGGCAGGCGCGGTCTCGTGGATCACTTCGTCCCAGCGGGTGCCGGCTGCCACCCAGGCCGTCTTCGCCTCGAGGTTCACCCGGACACCCGTCATCCGAGTGGTGTTGATCAGCACTCCGCCCTCACCGGCGATGCCGGCTGACGCATGTCCGGTGCCCTGCACGGCCACCGGGAGCGCGTGGCTTCTCGCGAACTCCACCACGGCCCGCACGTCCGCGGTTCCGGTCGCGCCGACCACGAGGTCGGGCCGATGCTGACGAGCGAGCTGGTACCCGGCCCGCTCGGTGTCGTAGCCCTCGTCTTCGGGTGTGAGCACCGGGCCTCTCACCCGCTCAGCCAGGGCCTTGACCTCGGCCGGGTCGATGCCGGCGGGCTGGAAGCGTTGTGGGTCCGAACTGGTCATGATCATTCCCTATGGGGTTGCCGGTATTGATACGCGACCAGCCGGAGCGGCCGCAGATAGTAAGGTGACCGTACTATCTGCCGGTACGGTATTGTCAAGTCGCCTGACGAATCACGACGGAAGGGGGTGCCCAGGATGACGACGCGCGCCGGAAGGCAGGGCGACCAAGGTGTGAGCGAGATCCCGCTTCCCGCCCTGTTCACGCAGGCCAAGGACGTCACGCTCGCGGAGCTGCACCGGCGGCTCGACGAGGAGGGGTTCGAGGGGATCCGTTACAGCCACGGCGCCGTTTTCCGGTTCATCGACGCCGAGGGCTCGCGGCTGACCGGGCTCGCCGAACGCTCAGGGCTCTCCAAGCAGGCGCTCGGTGAGGTGGTCACCGAGCTCGAGCGGCACGGCTACGTCGAGCGGACGACCGATCCGGACGACCATCGTGCCAAGATCATCCGACTGACCGAACGGGGAATGGAGGCACAGGTTGCCGCCGCTCGCATCCTCGGGGACATCGAGCGGCGGTGGGCACAGCACCTCGGCCGGGATCGGATCACCGGCATGCGCATAGTCCTGGAAGAGGTCGTCCGCCTCGAAAAAGGCTAGGCAGCGGGGCCTCTCGTTGTCGATCCACGACCCCCGGCACGACAGCATGTACCGGAGTGTGGATCTTCGCACTGGACCACGGTGAAGGCTGCGGCTCGGGTGTCGCTCAGGACGTGATCATCACCGGAGTCAGCCGCGGGTACAGGTCACTCTCGCCGCTCTCGACCCGGTGGAACTTCGCCCGCTCCCGCTCGCGGCCGGCACCTTGGGCGCCACCTTCAGCCGAGCGACTTCGCGGACGGTGCGACGGATTCACGGGTGCGGACGGGCATCGAAACCCGATACACCTCGCCCACCCGGTCGCTGTCCGGGCGATCGCGGTCGATCTCGGTGAACAGCACGTCCACAGCCTTGCGGCCCAGTTCGTAGTGGGGCAGCGCCACGGTGGTCAACTGGGGTCGCATCCACGAGGCGATGGGATGGTCGTCGAAGGAGACGACGGAGACATCCGCGGGCACCTTGAGCCCGAAGTCGTCGAGCGCCTGGTAGGCGCCCATCGCGATCCGGTCGTTGAAGCAGATCAGTGCGCGCGGCTGGGCGCTTCGCAGGAGGTCGCGCGTCGCCGCGAGGCCGTACTCCGGCTGCCAGTCGGGGCAGGTGCGGGCGCCCGCCACCTTGACGCCCACCTCGCCGAGCGCCTCACGGATGCCGACGAGCCGCTCCACCGCGGCGAGGCTGTCGGAGGGCACGTCGCGCAGGCCCGGGCCGACGCCGATCAGGTAGATACCGTCGCGGTGGCCGGCGTCGAGCAGGACGCGGGCCGCGCGGCGGCCGGCCTCGACCTCGTCGGGCAGGACGGCGGGCAGGGTGGTGGGCTGCTTGGGCAGCGCGTTGAGCAGTACGGCGGGGGCGGCCGTGATGGCCTTGGGCAGCTTGATGGTGCGGGTGAACATCGAGGCCAGGATGAGCCCGTCGACCTGGCGGTCGTACATGGCCTGAAGCAGGAGGCGTTCGAGTTCGGCGTCGCCTTCGGTCTCGCCGATGAACAGCATGAAGCCGCGGTCGCGGGCGGCCTCCAGCGCTCCCTTGATCATGTCACCGGCCAGCCGTGAGGTGGCGACGGTGTCGGAGACGAAGCCGATCGTCCGGGAGGTGCCCGTACGCAGGCCCACGGAGACGATGTTGGGCCGGTACTGCAACTCCTTGGCGGCTCTCAGAACACGCTGCTCGACGTCCTGGGAGATGCGCAGCTCCCGGCCGCGGCCTGACAGCACCAGCGAGGCGGTCGGGCGCGAGACACCTGCGGCCTTGGCCACATCGGCCAGCGTGACCCGTCGTCGGCTCACCCAGAATCTCCGATCGTCAAGAGTGTGTTACAGGGGGTTGACATCGTGCGACGCGCGTGGTGAGACTACGGGCGCTAACCCGATTTAGCAACGAAGTCGGGACATCAGCCGGGTGCCGATTGTCCCACACAGCAGAGGAGATGCACATGGCTCGTCACGTTCCCCCTGGCAGGGCCGGGGTCGCGCTTGTGATCGCCATGGGGACGCTGGCCGCCGCCTGCGCGGCTCCCGGCAACAACAGCCCGCAGCCCGCAGCCGGCGGCACCGCCACGTCGTCGGTGTCGGCGGCTCCTACCTGCGGCTCGGCGCCGATCACGATGAACGGCTACTTCGAAACCGGCTTCCCGATAGCCAAGGCGCTGACCACCGAGTTCACCAAGCAGCACCCGAACGTCACATGGAACATCCGCGAGGACCAGTTCGCGGTGATCACCCAGAACGCCCCGCGGGTGCTGGCGGACAACCCGCCCGACCTGATGCGTCTGCCCCAGGTCTCGGAGCTGGTCAAGGACAACCTGCTGAAGAACCTCGACGGCTACGCGCAGGCCTTCGGCTGGGACAAGTGGCCGGCCTCGCAGCTCGAACAGCTGCGGCTGGGCCCGGGTGGCCGCCCGCGCGGTGAGGGATCCCTGTACGCCCTCGGGCTCAACTTCAGCATCACCGGCGTCTTCTACAACAAGAAGCTCGCCGCGCAGATCGGCATGGCCGCGCCGCCCACCACGCTGGCGGAGCTCGACCAAGCGCTGGGGAAGGCCAAGAGCGCGGGCATCACGCCCATCCTGCAGTTCAACGGCGGAGCCACCGGCGGCCTGGCGTTCCCGCTGCAGAATCTCATGGCCTCCTACGGGCCGACAGGGCCGATCAACGACTGGATCTTCCAGAAGCCGGGCGCCACCATCGACACCCCGTCGAACCTGCAGGCCGCCCAGCACCTGGAGCGGTGGATCAAGGCAGGGTACTTCCAGAAGGACGTCAACGCGGTCGACTACGCCACCATGATGAGCCGCTTCATCGACGGCCAGGGCCTGTTCATGTTCAACGGCGACTGGGAGTCGGGCAACCTCGACAAGCAGATGCCGGGCAACGTCGGCTTCTCCCTGATGCCGCCGGTGCAGCAGGGCGGCAAGTACACCGCCATGTCGGCACCCCTCGCCTTCGGGATCGCCGCGAACGCCAAGAACGCCGACTGCGCCGCCTTCTTCCTCAACTGGGTGGCCACCGACAAGCGGGCCCGCGAGATCGGCGTCGAGGTCGGCGGATCACATCCGATGGGACCGGCCGACGCCTACATGCCGGCCGTGGCATCGGACAAGGTCACCGCCGGCACCCTGGCAGCCGGGGCGGATGTCGCCAAGGACGACGGCGCCATGGACTTCATCGCCAACGCCACCGGCGCCATCTACGCCAAGAGCTGGACCCCGGGTCTGCAGAAGCTGGTGGCCGGGCAGGAGACGGCGCAAGAGCTGCTGAAGACGGTTCAGGCCGACTACGCCGGCCAGCTCGAAGGGAACTGAGTGCGTTGATGGCCCGGCCTTTCGCCACGCAGCCCGCGCACCGGCGGCCGGCCGCGACCAAGCTGCGCGGCGCGCGCGGCCTGGCCGGCTGGCTGTTCGTCATCCCGGCGCTCGCGTTCTACGCGGTGTTCGTCCTGCGCCCGATCGCCTTGACGTTCCAGTACTCGATGTACGAGTGGAACGGCATCGGGCCGTCCACGTGGGTGGGCGTGGCCAACTACGGCAAGGTGTTCACCGATCCGGACCTGTTCAACTCGCTGATCAACGCGTTCGAACTGATCGTGTTCTTCAGCGTGATCCCGGTCGTACTGGGCCTGGCGATCGCCGCGACCATCCGGCGCATCGCCGCCAGCCGGCTCGCCCTCGTAGCGCGAACCGTGCTCTTCCTGCCACAGGTCATCCCGCTGGTGGCCGCCGGCATCGCCTGGAGCTGGCTGCTGGCCTCCACCGGAGTGATCAACCAGCTGCTCAGGCTCGTCGGCCTCGGCGGGGTGACCCGGGCCTGGCTGGGCGACTTCGCCACCGCCCTGCCGGCGGTCGGCATGATCGGCGCCTGGGTGCTCCTCGGCCTGTGCACGCTGCTGCTCCTGGCCGGCATGAGCAAGATAGACCCGGCGCTGTACGAGGCCGCCCGGCTGGATGGCGCCGGCGCGTGGCGGGAGTTCGCCTCCATCACGGTCCCCAGCCTGCGGCAGGAGATCGCGGTCTGCGTCACCGTGACCGTCACCGCGGCCCTGGCCAGCTTCGACATCATCTACATCGCCACCCAGGGAGGCCCCGGCAACACCACCATGGTGCCCGGCCTGCAGATCTTCTACCTGGCCTTCTTCGAACGCCAGGTGGGCACGGCCTCGGCCCTGGCCGTGGTGCTCATGGTCCTCGTGATCGCCTGTGCCCTTCCCATCCAGTGGTTCGCAAAGGACGCCAACCGATGATCACCTCGCGGCGGGAGGCATGGATCGGCAGGCTGCTGCTCATCCTCCTGATGGCGGTCACGCTCCTGCCGTTCCTCAGCCTGTTCGTCACTGCCCTGCACCCATCGAAAACCTACCCGGCCGGACTGGCCTGGCCCGACTCCCCACAGTGGGGCAACTTCCTGCGGGCCTTCGAGGCCGCGAACATGGGCGAGCTGCTGAAGTCCAGCGTCCTCATCGTGCTGGGCGTGGTCCCGATCTCGATCCTGCTGAGCACGATGGCCGGCTTCGCCATCGGCCACCTGCGCGTGATCGGCGCCCGCGTCGTCTTCCTGCTGTTCGTGCTCGGGCTCACCCTCCCCTTCGAGGGCATCATCACGCCGCTGTACTACCAGATCCGCGACATGGGGCTGCTGAACACGCGCTGGGCCATCATCCTGCCGCTCATCGGCCTGTTCATGCCGTTCGGCGTCTTCTGGATGCGCGCCCACTTCGTCAACATGCCGGCGGAGCTGTCCGAGAGCGCACGGATGGACGGCGCCAACGTGTGGCAGCTGTTCCGGCGCATCCACATCCCCCTCGCCATGCCGGCGATCTCGTCCCTGGGCATCCTGCTGTTTCTCTGGACCTGGAACCAGTTCCTGCTGGCCATCGTCCTCGTCGACGACCCGGCCAAGCGCACCATGTCCGGCGCCCTGGGCGCCTTCCAGGGCCAGTGGGGCACCGACATCCCGCTGCTGTGCGCCGGATCGCTGCTGATCCTGACCCCCACGCTCGTGATCTTCCTCATCTTCCAGCGCCACTTCGTCAAGGCCCTGCTCCAGGGCTCCCTGAAGGGCTGACGGCGATGAGCACGACGCCGCTCTACGGCGGGATCGAGGCGGGCGGGACCAAATGGGTGTGCGCCGTCGCCGACGCCCACGGACACGTTGTCGCGACCGGCGTGATACCGACGACCACACCGCGGACGACCATCGCAGCCGCCGTGCGCTTCTTCCGGGACCACCGCACGCTCGCCGCGATCGGCGTGGGCAGTTTCGGCCCCGTGGACCTGCGCGCGGGCTCACCGACGTACGGCCACATCATGGCCACGCCCAAGCCCGGCTGGGCCCACACCGACGTCGTCTCCCCGCTGCGCACCGCGCTGCACGTCCCTGTCGGCCTGGACACCGACGTGAACGCCGCCGCACTGGGCGAGTGGCGGCGCGGAGCCGGGCAAGGGCTGGAAACGGTCGCCTACATGACGGTCGGCACCGGCATCGGCCTGGGAACCGTGGCGAACGGCCGGCTGCTGCACGGTCTCCTGCATCCGGAGTTCGGCCACATCCGCGTCCCGCACGATCGCAGCCGGGACGTGTTCGCAGGCAGTTGCCCCTTTCACGGTGACTGTCTGGAAGGGCTCGCCTCGGGCGAGGCAATGCGCCGTCGGTGGGGACAGCGTCCCGAGAACCTGGACGAGCCGGCGGTGTGGGAGCTGGAGGCCGAATACCTCGCCCACGCCGTCATGAACCTGACCTACACGCTGTCGCCCGAGCGGATCATCATCGGCGGCGGCGTCGCCAAGCGCGCCGGGCTGATGGCCCGAATCCGGGCGCGCGCGTTCGACCTCGCCGCCGGCTATCCGGCCATACCGGCGCTGACCGACCGGTCCGCCATGGACGACTACGTGGTCGGTCCTTCGCTCGGCGACCACTCCGGCATCACCGGCGCCATCGAGCTCGGCGTGCGGTGCCTTCCCTGACCCGCTCGCCGGCCGTACCCGGCGGGCGGACGTGTGGTGGCGCATCACGACTCCTTCTCGGCGTGGCCGCCGAACTCGGACCGCATGGCCGAGAGTGCCGCATCGGCGTAGTGGCCGAGCCCGCGTGAGGAGAACCGTTCGAACAGTGCCGCGTTGATGGTCGGGGCGGGCACGCTTTCCTCGATCGCGGCGATCAGGGTCCAGCGCCCTTCGCCGGAGTCGGAGACGCGCCCGCGGAAATCGTCGAGGTCCGGGGAGCGGGCCAGCGCGCCGGCCAGCAGATCGACCAGCCACGAGGACACCACCGAGCCGCGGCGCCACACCTCGGCGACTTCGGCGACGTCGATGTCGTACTGGTATGCCTCCGGGTCGCGAAGCGGGGCGGTCTCGGCGTCGACCGTGCGCTTGTCCCTGCCCGCGTTCGCATGCCTGATGATGGACATGCCCTCGGCGATCGAGGCCATCATTCCGTACTCCACACCGTTGTGCACCATCTTCACGAAGTGCCCGGCTCCGTTGGGGCCGCAGTGCAGATAGCCGGACGGGGCGGTGCCGTCGCGGGACCGTCCAGGCGTCGGCTCCACGGTCCCGATGCCGGGAGCGATGGTCGCGAAGATCGGGTCGAGCCGTCCGACGATCTCGTCCTCGCCGCCGATCATCAGGCAGTAGCCGCGTTCGAGCCCCCACACTCCGCCGGAGGTGCCGCAGTCGATGTAGTGAAGCCGCCGGGCGGCGAGCCGGCGGGCGCGGGTGATGTCGTCGCGGTAGTAGGAGTTGCCGCCGTCGATCACCACGTCGCCGGGGTCGAGCACCTCCGCCAGCTGGTCGAGCGTGGATTCGACGACACCGGCGGGAAGCATGAGCCACACGGCCCTGGGCCGGGCGAGCCTGCCCACGAGGTCGGGCAGCGATCTGGCGCCGGTCGCGCCCTCCTCCTGGAGATCGTGGACGGCGCTTTCGCTGACGTCGTACACGACGCAGTCATGCCCGTCCCGCATCAGCCGGCGAACGAGGTTGGCGCCCATCCGCCCCAGGCCCACCATGCCCAGTTGCATGGGTTTGTCCGTTGCCATGGTTCCCCCAGTTGTCTCCGGCTCCGGCCGGGTTCGTGCGATGCCCGGGTCGGCTTCACCCGGCCTTCTTCCGCGTCCTCACCAGCTCGCGAGCTATCAGGGACACCTTCTCCGGGGTGAAGCCGAACTTCGTGAGCAGTTGCCTGAGCGGCGCCGACGCACCGAAGGTGTGCATGCCGACGGTGGCGCCCCCGGGCCCCACGTACCGCTCCCAGCCCAGCGTCGACGCCTGCTCGATGCTCACCCGGGCGGTCACCTCCGGCGGCAGTACCCGATCCCGGTACTCACGCGGTTGCCGATCGAACAGCTCCCAGCACGGCATGCTCACCACCCGGGTGCCGATGCCCTCCCCTGCCAGTTCCTCCCGCACGTCGAGCGCCAGCGCCACCTCCGAGCCGGTGGCGAGCAGGATGACGTCGATCGGCCCGTCCGGCGGGTCCGCGAGCACGTAGGCGCCCTTCGCGACCCCCTCGGCGTCGCCGAGCCGTGATCGGTCCAGTGTCGGAAGCGGCTGCCTGGACAGGGCCAGGGCGGCCGGCTCCCGATGGAGTCCGGCGATGATCCGCCACGTCTCGGCGACCTCGTTGGCGTCGGCCGGCCGGAAGACCAGCAGCCCGGGCATGGCCCGGAGCGACGCCAACTGCTCCACCGGCTGATGTGTGGGCCCGTCCTCACCGACCCCGATGGAGTCGTGGGTGAAGATGTGCACGACCGGGAGTTCCATCAGCGCGGACAGCCGGATCGCACCCCGGGCGTAGTCGGAGAAGATCAGGAATCCCGACCAGTACGAGCGGAGCTTGGTCAGCGCCATGCCGTTGGCGATCGCGGCCGCGGCGTGTTCCCGGACCCCGAAGTGCAGGTTACGTCCGCTGCGGTCGCCGGACTCGAAGTCTCCGGCGCCGTCGAAGACGAGGCGGGTCTTGGTCGACGGCGCGAGATCCGCCGAACCCCCCAGCAGCCACGGCACGGCCTCCGCCAGCGCGTTGAGCACCTGTCCGGACGACGCGCGGGTCGCCATGCCCTCGGGATCGGCCGGGAACACGGGCAGGGCGCCCTCCCAGCCGTCCGGCAACTCCCGGCGCAGCATACGCTCGATCTCGTCGGCCAGCGCCGGGTGGACGCCCGCGTACTCCTTGAAGCGCACCTCCCAGTCGGCTCGGGCGTTCGCGCCCCGCCGGCCGATCCCCTCCGCGAACCAGTCGTACACCCCGTCCGGGACGAGGAAGTCGGCGTCTTCCGGCATGCCCAGAAAACGTTTGGTCGCCCTGACCGCCTCGGCGCCCAGGGGCTCGCCGTGCACCTTCGGCAGGTCCTCCAGCGGGGAGCCGTAGCCGATGTGGCTGTGGACGACGATCAGCGTGGGCCGCTGGTGCTCCGATCTGAACGAGTGCAGCGCCCTGGTGGCCTGGGCGACGTCGTTCGCGTCCGCGACGGTCGTCACGTTCCAGCCATAGGCGATGAAGCGTGCCGCCAGGTCCTCGGTGAAGGTGATGTCGGTGTGCCCTTCGATGGTGACCCGGTTGGAGTCGTAGATCCAGCACAGGTTGGACAGCCGCTGGTGTCCGGCGAGGGAGGCGGCCTCCGAGGAGATCCCCTCCATCATGCAGCCGTCCCCCGCCAGCGCGTAGACGTCGAAGTCGAAGAGCGGGAAACCGTCCCGGTTGTACCGCGCCGCGAGCCACCGGCCGGCCATCGCCATGCCCACCGACATCGCCACGCCCTGGCCGAGCGGTCCCGTGGTCGCCTCCACCCCGCTCGTCCAGCGGTATTCCGGATGGCCCGGAGCGTGCGAGTCCAGCCGGCGGAACGTCTTCAGGTCGTCCATGGTGACCGCGGGCCGGCCGAGCACCTCGTAGTCGGAGTCGACGGCGCGCACACCCGTCAGGTGCAGGAGCGACCACAGCAACGCCGAGGCGTGGCCCTCGGAGAGGACGAAGCGATCGCGGTTCGGCCAGATCGGATGCGAAGGGTCGAACCGCAGGAACCGTTGCCACAGCGTGTAGGCGACCGGCGCGATGTCCATCGGCGTGCCCGGATGCCCCGACTCGGCCCGCTGGATCGCGTCCATACACAGGCCACGGATCGTATTGATGGACAAAGTGTCCATATTTCCCCCTGTATCGGACGTTACCACCGCCGTTGATCGCTCGACAGCGGCCCCCGCCCGGGCCGGACATCGCCCGGAAGGCACCGGCTCGACGCGGGCACGGAACCGCTGCCGACCGCTTCACCCCGCGTGAGCCGCCCGGAGGTGACGCGGCGGACGGTCCGGCTTCACGGTGATCCGGGCGCGGGGCGCATCATCGAGGTATGAGCACGTCATCATCACCCGGCACGCGCACGGTGGCGCCGATCACCGTCCAGTTGGTCGGCGGGCCTACCGTGCTGATCGAGATCGGCGGGCTGCGGCTGCTCACCGATCCCACCTTCGATCCGCCCGGCGACCACCCGGTCGGCGAACGCGTCCTGGTGAAGACGACCGGGCCCGCGGTCCCGGCGGAGACGGTCGGCCGGGTGGACGCGGTGCTGCTGTCCCACGACCAGCATCCGGACAACCTGGACGACGCCGGACGCCGGTTCCTCGACCGGGTGCCGCTGGTGCTCAGTACGGCCTCCGCCCAGGAACGGCTCGGCGGCGCCACCCGGGAGCTGCCCGTGTGGCGCAGCGTCACCCTGCCCCGCCCGGACGGCGAACTGCTGCGCGTCACCGGCGTACCGGCACAGCACGGCCCGGCCGGCACCGAGCACCTCACCGGCGAGGTACGAGGGTTCGTCCTGTCCGGCGCAGGGGTGCCGACCGTCTACGTCAGCGGCGACAACGCCTCACTCGCCGTCGTGCGCGACGTCGCCGACCACGCGGGCCCGATCGACGTCGCGATCCTGTTCGCCGGCCGCGGCCGCAGCCCGCTCATGGACGCCTACCTCACCCTCAGCAGCGACCAGGCCGCCCACGCCGCCGAGATCCTCGCCGCGCCCACGGTCATCCCCATCCACCTGGAAGGCTGGCATCACCTCACCCAGGGCCCGGAGACCATCCCCGGCGCCTTCGCCCGCCGACACCTGACCGGCCGCCTGCGGACCCTGCGCCCCGGCGAGACCACCGTGGTGCGCACGGGGACGCCGTCACGCTAGTCCGGTCACGTACCGTCGAGGAGGCGCCGCCGGAGCAGGGGCCGCCGCCTACCGAGCGCGGCCCTCCCCCGGGTGTGTCGATCCCAGGTCGTCGTGGCCGCCGCGTGGCGGATCATGTCCGCCGGATGGCGCTGGATCCCCGTCACGGCGTTCCGCACCATGGTGAACCGGACCACCCGCCGAGCACGACTCCACGAGACAGGAACCCATGAGCACGACCCCGCCCGCAGAAGCGACCCCGCCGCCCTTCGACCCGGAGCTGGCCGCGGCTCTGGCCGTGATGGCCGAGAGCAGGCCGCCCACCTTGACGCCGGACATGCTCCCGCGGATCCGGGAGCTGGGAGTCAGCCTCCCGTCCGTGACCGACGACATGCTCAGGCGTGGGGGCGCCTTCGAGGTGGTGGAACGGACGGTCCCCGGCCCGGCGGGCGGACCGGACGTCTCCCCCTACGCCGCCCCCGCCAGGGCCGCCGACCTGTCCGGCCTGCCGCCCGCGTTCATCGACGTCGGCTCCGCCGAGACCTTCCGCGACGAGAGCGTCGCCTACGCCTCCCGCATCTGGCTGGCCGGCGGCAGCGCCTAGCTGCATGTGTGGCCGGGCGGCTTCCACGGCTTCGACGGCATGGTCCCGCAGGCGCCCCTCTCCCAGGACGCCCGCGCCGCCCGCCTGCGCTGGCTGCGGCGACTCCTCAGCAGGTAGACGCGCGCCGCGGAACCGCCACACCGCAACGCCCGGACGCGTCGCGGCCTGTGCCCGAATGAGAACAGGCCTTGCCGTATGGTAACTGTCAGTCATTGATGTTAACTTACAGTCACCATACCTACTGATTGCAGGAGTCCCCCCATGCGATCATGGCGTCCCCCACGCCGGTTCCTCTCCGGCGTCCTCGTAACGATCCTCGCGGCGGTCACGTCCGGATACGCGCTCTCCGCGGCCGAGGCCTCCGCCGCCCCGGAGGCGGCCTCCCCGTCCCCCGCGCTGGTGGCGCTGAAGAAGCAGCTCGACCGGCTCGCCGAGCAGGGGAAGGCCGGCGGTGCGCAGTACTGGTACATCGACACCGCCGAAGGCAAGATCCGCATCGCGGTGCTGAAGGGTCCCCTCGACCTCACGACCCGGTCCTTCCTGGCCGCCGGGGCCCCCAACCTCACGAGCACCTTCACCGTGGACGAGCCCGTCACGCCCTACGTCGCCACCACGACGGCGCCGGTGACCGGCTCCACCGGCCAGGCCGGGACCGTGTACGGCGGCCAGCGGATCGTCTCGGGCAACGCCTATTGCTCGACCGGCTTCAACGTCAGCAAGGACGGGCAGCCGCGTGTCCTCACCGCCGGGCACTGCCACAAGTTCGGCACGTCCTGGTCCCTGGACGGCCTCCGCCTGGGTGACATCACCCATTTCCGCTATCCGGGAGGCGACATCTCGGAGATCTCTCCGGTCGCCGGCTGGCAACTGGCGGCGGCCGTCCGGCAGGCCGACGGGAGCATCCAGCAGATCACCCAGTTCGGCAGGCCGTCGATCAACCAGAGCCTGTGCAAGACCGGCGCCACGACCGGCACCACCTGCGGCACGGTCCTCAGGCTCGACGTCACCGCCAACTACGGTGAGGGGCCGGTCTACGGCCTGGCGCTCACCAGCGTCCAGGCCAACGCGGGTGACAGCGGCGGCTCGGTCTACGACGGCGCCACCGCGGTCGCCCTGATCAGCGGAGGCCCCAGAGGCGGCGGAAACGCCCTGGTGTTCCCGCCGTTCTGAGGTTCCCCGCCGGGGCCATGGCCCGCCCGCGGGCGATGAGTGCCGGGCCACCGCCAGCGTGCGGGACCCGAGCGAACCCACGCCACCCCCCCTGCATCACCTCTCCCGGCGGCCGAGAATTTCACCCGCCGGGAGCGGCGGCGCCCGCCATCTCCGTGAGCCGGTGCGAGCCGTCGGCGTCCCAAAGATCACGCGTCCGGTGCGCCGATCTTGATCCAGTAACGCCGTGCCGGGCCGAGCGGGGTGTCCCGGATGCCTTCGAGGACGCCGCCGTGGCGCTCGATCGTCCTCATCGAGGCGAGGTTGTCGGCCGCGCAGACGACCAGCACCCGGTCCATCAGGTCGGGCATTTCGCGAATATACCGACCCGGGGCCGCGTACGAGCCCGGCGGCGGGAACCCTCTTAGCCGCTGACCAGGGGGCGCTACGCCGGGTCAGGCGGGAGGGGGCCGCCCGCGTCCCGGTCTGACGCGGGTCGGCGTTGCTATCTCCACTGGCCGGGCTGGTAGTCGCCGGCGGGCTGCTGGAGGATGACGTTCAGGCGGTTGAAGGAGTTGATGAGGGCGATGAGGGACACCAGGGCGGCGAGCTGGTCCTCGTCGTAGTGCTTGGCGGCGTTCGCCCAGACTTCGTCGGGGACACCGCCGGCGGCGTCGGCGATGCGGGTGCCCTGTTCGGCGAGTTCCAGGGCGGCCCGCTCGGCGTCGGTGAAGATCTTCGCCTCCCGCCAGGCCGCGACCAGGTGGAGGCGCTGCGCGGTCTCCCCCGCCTGTGCGGCGTCCTTGGTGTGCATGTCGACGCAGAAGCCGCAGCCGTTGATCTGGCTGGCGCGGAGCGCCACCAGTTGCTGCGTCGCGACGGGCAGGGGCGAGTCGTGCAGGGCCCTGCCCGCGGAGGCGACGTACTTCACGAACTTCGCCCCGATCGGGTTGCCATGGTAGTTGAAACGGGTGTCCACGGTGTCTCCTTGCCGTTCCGGGTGGCTACACCCACACCGACGAAGCAGCCCGGCGGCATGTGAGGACGAGCGGATGTGATCTGCGTCTCCCCCGTCACCGCGGGGGAGTCGCAGGAGGTAACGGGGGGCGGCGGGGCAGGCGGTCAGGGGGCTGAGGTGCCCAGCAGGTGGGCCGCTCGTTCGGTGCGCAGGTGAAGCGCCGTCCGGCCGTCGCGCTGCGTCGACACCAGGCCCGCGCCGCGCAGTGCGCCCAGGTGCTGCGACACGGCGCTCGGGGTGATGCCCAGGCGGGTGGCCAGGGCCGGGGTCGTCAGGGGTTCGGCCAAGGCGTCCAGCAGCGCCGTCCGCGTACGGCCCAGCACCGGGGCCAGGCCCGCGAGCGCGGGCGGGGGCGGCTCCCAGAGCAGGCCGACGCCCCTCGCCGGATAGCGGATCGACGCGGCGGCGACCGGCGACTTGTCGACGCCCACGTTCGGCCAGTTGAAGACGCTGGGCAGCAGGACCAGGCCGTGGCCGCCGGTGTCCACCGTGAAGACGGCGTGCGGGGTGCGCCGGCCGTGCACCACCAGCTGGCCGCCGTCCCAGGCGACATCCCGGTGCAGCTCGGCGAAGAGCGCCTGCACGCCGCCGTCCACCAGGGTGAGCGCCCGCCTGGCGACGTCGGCGTCCAGCACCGCGCGCATCCGGCCCCACAGCGGAGCGATCAGCAGCTCGTGGCAGCGGTGCAGCGCCTGCGCCAGTCGCGGCAGCACCGCCGCCGGCTCGGGAACCTCCGCTGCCGGCATGCCCACGACCGCGCCGTACTCGCGCCGGAAGAAGCTCTCCTCCGTGGCCAGCAGCAAATCCAGCTCCGTCGCAGGCGAAGGCAGCCGCTCCTGCGGCACCGGGAACAGGAACGACGGCATGGGCCCGGCGATCAGTGCCCGCAGCAGCGGCAGCTCGCGCTCGTCCGACCTCTCTGGCTGAGCCCGGCCGGCGGACGATCCGCTGTCACGGCAGGAGGTCGCGCCAGCGCTCGGCGGAGGCCAGCGTGTCCTGACTGATCCGCTCCAGGAACGCCCCGCCCGCGAACAGCCGGCGCCCCACCGGCGTGTCGAGCCCGAAGACCTCCGCCGCCTTCTTCGTGACCTCGGCCGCCTCCAGCGACTGCCGGCAGCTGTGCACCGTCGAGCGGTACCACGCGTCGTCGTCCATCACGTAGATGTCGCGCCGCCGCTGCGGATCGCGCTCGCGTCTGATCATCCCCTGGTCCGCCAGGTAGCCGACGGCCATGGAGACCGACGCCGGGCTGACCTTGAGCCTGCGGGCCAGCTCCGCCGCGGTGAGCCTGCCGTCGTCGGTCAGCCACAGGCTGATGAGCACGCGCGCCGTCATCTTCGGCAGGCCCATCCTGACGGCCATCGTCACGGCCCCGTCTTCCACCGCGCCCGCCGCGCCGTCCGGCTCGCCGGCCCCGGACGGGGAGGCGGGCGTGCCGCGCCGCGCCCGCCGCTCCGTCGCCCGGTGCGCCTGCTCGTGCCGGTAACCGCTCGGTCCGCCGTTGCGGTTGATCTCCCGGCTGATCGTCGAGGTCGGCCGGGCGAGCCGCCGGGCGATCTCGGCGTAGGAGAGACCGTCGGCGAGCCCCGCCGCGATGCGCTGACGGTCCTGCTGGGTCAACCTTCCTCCTGGCATGACGCCATTATTGCGTTCGCCGCCATCTCATTGCAACACAACATTGCGTTCGGGTTCATCGTCATTGCATCAATATTTCCCCGTCTACCTGCACTTTTGTACGAGCGACGATTGACGACGGTTCTGAACGCAACGTAGCTTTCAGGGTATGGCGAACACGTACTATCGCGACCACGCGCCGGTCACGCCGTCCTTCGACCGCCCCGCCGGCTGCCCCTTCGACCCCTCCCCGGAGCTCACCGCGTTACGGGCCGAGCTGCCGATCGCCCGCCTGGCCGCGCCCGAGGGCGCACCGGGCGTCTGGCTGGTCACCGGCTACGAGGAGGTCCGCAGTATCCTCGCCGACCGGCGCTTCAGCTCCCGCTACGAGGCGCAGTACCACCCGCTCATGGGCGCGTACATGCCGCCCGCGCCGATCGGCGACCTGACCGGCATGGACGCGCCCGAGCACATGCGCCTCCGCAGGATGCTGACCGGCAGGTTCACCGTCCGCAGGATGAACCAGCTCACCGAGCGGGTCACCGAGATCACCCGGGCCCAGCTCGACGAGATGGAGAAGCAGGGGCCGCCCGCCGACCTGGTCCAGGTCTTCGCCCACCCCGTCCCGGCCCAGATGATCTGCGAGCTGCTCGGCGTGCCGTACGACGAGCGCGCGGACTTCATGGGCTTCACCCGGTCCCTCTCCGACGGCGACGACCCCGAAGCGCAGCTCGCGGCTTTCGCCCGGCTCGGTGAATATCTGCGGGACCTCGCCCGCGCCAAGCGCGCCGACCCCACCGACGACCTGCTCAGCGACCTGACCGCGAGCGACCTGACCGAGGACGAGCTCGGTGGCGTGGCCGCCTTCCTGCTCGGCGCGGGCCTGGACACCACGGCCAACATGCTGGCACTCGGGACCTTCGCGCTGCTGCGGAACCCCGCGCAACTCGCCGCCCTGCGCGACGACCCGGACCTGGTCGGCAACGCGGTCGAGGAACTGCTGCGTTACCTGTCCATCGCCACCACCGGCATGCGCGGCGTGCTGGAGGACGTGGAGCTCGGCGGCGCGCCGCTCAAGGCCGGCGACACGGTCGTCATCGCGGTCAACGCCGCCAACCGGGACCCGGCCAGGTTCGCCGACCCCGACGTGCTGGACCTCCGCCGCCCGGCCGCCGGGCACCTGGCCTTCGGCCACGGCGTCCACCAGTGCCTCGGTCAGCAGCTCGCCCGGGTCGAGATGCGCGTCGCCTTCCCGGCGCTGCTGGCCCGCTTCCCGTCGCTGCGGCTTGCCGTACCGGCCGACGAGGTGCCGCTGCGCGACCCCGTCAAGATCTACGGCGTGCACAGCCTGCCGGTCACCTGGTAGTGAAACGCCATCGCCCACGAGCACATCACCCGCAGGAGGACGCCATGAGCGTCCCCGCGGAGCGCGGTCAGCCCTGGCCGGATACCTGTGGGCGCGGAGGCTGTACAACCGTTGAGCCCGCACGTCGGAAGCGCCTGGGACTCGGCGAGCCGGGATAAAGCCGGGGTTCAGGTGGTGAGGGGGAGGCGCAGGACGAAGCGGGCGCCGTGGCCGCCTTCGGCGGGCTCGCCGACGCGCAGGGTGCCGTGGTGGGCGTGCGCGATCTCGCGGGCGATGGCCAGGCCCAGGCCGGTGCCGCCCTGGTCGCGGCCCCGGGCGGTGTCCAGGCGGGCGAAACGCTGGAAGACCCACTCGCGGTCGGCGGGCGGGATGCCGGGCCCGTCGTCGGTGACGGTGAGCTCGGCGGTCCGACCGGCCCGCCGTACCTCGACGCGGACGAGGGTTTCGGCGTGGCGCTGGGCGTTGTCGAGGAGGTTCGTCAGCAGCCTGGAGATCTGGACCGGAAGAACGTTCACCCGTACGTCCGGGCACAGCTCGCAGACGATGCGGCGAGAGTCGCCCACGCGCCGGGCGAGCTCGTGCCGTACGAGTTCGGCCAGGTCGGTGGGCTGCAGGCCGCGAGGGGTGTCCACGCCGATGCGGGCCAGGAGGAGCAGGTCGGCGATGATGGCCTGCAGCCGCTCCACGTCGTCCAGCGCCTCCTTGATCACGTCCAGCGGGGCGGCCTCGTCCGGATGCATGAGGGCCTCCTCCAGTTGGATGCGCAGTCCGGTCAGCGGGGTGCGCAGTTCGTGGGAGGCGTCGGCGGTGAAGCGGCGCTGCTGTTCCAGCGTGTGTTCCATCCCGGCCTTGGCTCCTTCCAGGCGGTGCAGGGTGGCGTTGACGGTCCGTGCCAGCTGGGCGATCTCGTCCTCGCCCGCGGGTTCGGGCACGCGGGCGCTCAGGTCACTGCCGTTGATCTCGGCCAGCCGGCCGCGGATGGCCTGCACCGGCGCCAGCGTCCGCCCGGTCACCGTCCAGGCCGCCCATGTGGCCAGCGCGATCAGCAGCAGCGCCTGGACGGCGAACAGTCCGTCCAGGATGGCGGTGGAGGCCATTCCCGGCGCGGCGCGGCCGGCGTAGACGACCTCCGAGCCGGGTGCGGAGGACACCCGGAGCGCGGATATGCGCACGCATGCCCGCCGGCGGGGTGTACACGCCTGCACGTCCCGTTCCGGCTGCTGGGGGTCGGGCCATACCCCGAGCAGCGGTGTCCTGGCGCCGGCGTCGGAGGACGCGGCGAGGACCCGCCGGTCGGGGGCGACCACCTGGATGAGATCGATGCCGGCCACCGCCGGGGTGATCGGATTCCTGAGGGTGTGCGCGCGTACCGCCTCGGCGGTGAGGGTGGCCTGCCTGCGGCCGGAGCTCCAGATGCCGTTGCTCACTGCCGTACGGGCCACCTGTCCGCCCGCCAGCGCCGCGGGCACCAGCAGCAGGATCGCGATGAAGGTGACCAGCATCGTGATACGGCCACGGACCGAAGCCGGTCCGAGCCCGGACAGGGACCGTGCCGACATGGCCGGAAGCCTGGTCCACATGCTCACCACCCCGAACGTGAGCGGTCCGCCGCGAAAACCCGCGACCGGTGTGCCGGGTCGCACCTCCGCACTGCCGAGCGGGTATCCGGCAGTCGTGACGCCGCCGTTCTCCGGCGTTCACATCTTACCGCCTCATGCCGTTGACCTGGGAATACACGAATCCGTGCGTACACCCGCAGGGGCCGGCGGGGCGGGCCGTCCCGCGACAGCACGGCGCCCCGCCCATCATAGGGTACTGATCGTACCCTCCAACCCGGGCGGCGACGGCACGTTCGTGTTCACCTTCGCGCTGCACGACCACCCGCACCGCCCCGACGGCGGGTGCGTGCGCGGCAGGGGTGGCCCCGGCGTCAACCCCGTCAGCGGCGGGACCTCGGCGGCCTGATCCGCACCCGCTGCTCCACGGGGCTGCTCTCCAGGTCGTCGAGCTGCTCGCGGATCGTGCTGCGCAGGTCGTCGTAGTCCCGGAAGTGGTGGTCGTTGAACAGCGTGTAGCCGGTCCACATCAGGTTGGCGCAGACCCGCGCGGGCACCCGGCCGGTCGCCGCGCCCATGCCCACCAGCGCCACCGACTTGATGCTGCCCGGCTCCTCGTCGTTCTGCGCGTGCACGGCCTGGAACGCGGCGGCGCACGCCAAAGCCACGTTCAGCGTCTCGCTCACGTTCTGCGCCGACTGCTCCATCGTCGGCGTCGAGATCAGGTACTTCGGGTTGACCGCCCCCGACGGCACGCACACGGCGCTGCCCACCGGCAGCGACCCGTCGAACCGGTCGCGGATCGCCCGCTGGACGCGCAGTTGGATCCCCGCCCCGAGGTAGCGCTTGATGGCCGCGTCGACCCCGCCGTCCATCCGCCCCCGGGAGTTGGTCGGGTTGACCCAGGCATCGACCTGCTGGTCCAGGATCGACCCCTGGTAGATCTCGATCTCGGGGGTGTCGGCGAACGCGGCCCGCCACGCCTGCACCACCTCGGCGTTGATGTCCGCCAGCACTACCTTGAGCAGCGGCTTCACCGGCTCGTC
The DNA here is from genome assembly GCF_030268685.1 of Microtetraspora sp. NBRC 13810. Taxonomy (GTDB): domain Bacteria; phylum Actinomycetota; class Actinomycetes; order Streptosporangiales; family Streptosporangiaceae; genus BSRQ01. The sequence goes on along the minus strand of NZ_BSRQ01000020.1, from coordinate 69,623 downwards.
GATCATGGTTCACTCCGGTCATGGGGAGGGGGTGTTTCCGAACGTTCACGAAGATAGCGCCCCGCACCGACAGAACAGATCTTGTTCGACATCGCATCCGGGATCTTCACACGGCACAATTCCCCCATTTACCTCTCCCGTGCCGTCACCGGCACGGCTCACAAACCCCGGAGCCCACGATGAGCGACAGCACCGCACCCACCCCGGCCGACCCGCTGGCCCTCGCCGACCTCTTCAAGGGCGGCGGCGAGCCGTGGCTGCCGCTCCTGAAGCCGGTCATCGAGGCGCAACCGGCCGCGGCCACGTTCATCGGCCCGGAACGCAGCCCGGAGATCGTGCCCGTCAGGGAGCTGACCTTCCAGGCGCTCAAGCCCAACCCGCCGCACAAGTGGAAGGTCGTCGTCTTCGGCCAGAACCCGTACCCGCGGGCGGAGAGCGCCACCGGCATCGCCATGTTCGACAACACCTTCCACGACTGGGAGGACCGCCAGTTCGGCAAGGTCATCACCATCCGCTGCATCATCAAGGCGGCGGCGATGTGGAAGCACGGCATCCCCAAGAAGACGCCGATCGCCGACCTCCGCGCCCTGCTGAAGGAGCACGACACCGTGCAGCCGCCGGAGTGGTTCCAGGCGATGCTCACCCAGGGCGTGCTGCTGCTGAACGCGGCGCTCACCGCCAGCGGCGACGGGGCGATGCCCACCGACCGGCACACCGCGTTCTGGCGGCCGGTCGTCGAGAGGCTCGTCGAGGAGATCCTCAAGGCCAAGCAGGACGCCGACGAGCAGGACCGCGGCGTGGTGTTCGCGTGGTGGGGGGTGCACGCCCGCGGCCTGAAGCAGGTCGTGGTCAGGCTGCAGCGGAAGTACCCCGACGTGGAGGTCCGGCACATCGACCACCCCAACCCCGCGGCACAGGGCGACATCTTCTGCGACGGGGACCACTTCGCCACGGTGAACGCGGCCCTCGCCGCGCTCGGCGCCGACGAGATCGACTGGCTGCCGGGCAGGGGATGGAACGCGCGCACGGCGCTGACCGGCGGGGCGGACGCGGCCACGGCCGATCGGATGGGGGCGTTCATCGCGTCCACGATGGAGCTGCACCAGCTCTACCTCGAACGGCTCGCCGGGGTCAAGGACGAGGGGCTGGTGCTGCCGGCGATCACCGGCGTGTTCGACACCCCGCTCATGGACTTCCGCGAGGCCGTCGCCCCGGTGGCCAAGCTGCTGTCCGGTCTCGACTGGTACGTGGAGCAGTCGCACCGGTTCGGCGAGACGCGGGCGGCCGAGGGCCTGTCCGCCGACGAGGTCGCCGCCCTCTATCTCTACACCTGCGAGTCGGCTTTCTACCGGCAGATCAACGCCACGCTGCGCACCCCGGACCGCACCCGGATCGTGCCGTACCTCCCGTATCTGCGGCTGCTGTTCTCGGCCGTGTCCCGGCTGCCGGCCCGCAGGGAGCCGCTGTGGCGCGGCGTGTCGATGGACCTGCGGGCGCAGTACCCGCTGGGCCGGACCGTGACTTGGTGGGGCGTGTCCTCGTGCACCTCGGAGCTCGGCGTAGCCCAGGCGTTCCTCGGCCGCCGCGGCAAGCGGACGCTGTTCGAGGTGCTCCCCGTGCGGGCCGTGGGCATCCGCGGTTTCTCCGCGTTCACCGGCGAGGAGGAGTTCATCCTCGCCCCCGGCACCCAGCTCAAGGTGACTGACGTGAAGACCGAGCGCGGCGGCCTGTGCACCGTGCAGCTGACCGAGCTGGAGGAGCAGCCCCTGGTGGCGTGAGCGTCCGCCGGTGACCGAAGCCTGCGACACGGCGAAGGCCGGACCTCCGACCGGAGGAACGACCTTCGCCCCAGGCTGTGCCGTTTTGGGCTGCTTTTGGGTTAGTTCAACGCCTTTGGAGGCAGCAGACCCAGGTCAACGCACGGCTGGGGGGCGAGCGATGGCACTCACAGAGGCCACCCGGGACTGGACGCGGCGGCGGACGGCGAAGCGGGAACGGATGGAGGCGGTCCGGCCCTTCGCCTCGGGCCGGGTGCTGGACGCCGGGCGGATGCGCGAGGCGCTGCACGCGCTGCTGCGTCCGGGCGATCGGGTCGCGCTGGAGGGCGACAACCAGAAGCAGGCGGATTTCCTCGCCGGGTCGCTGGCGGAATGCGATCCGGACGTGGTGCACCACCTGCATCTGCTGATCTCCTCGATCAGCCTCCGGGAGCACCTGGACGTGTTCGAACGCGGCATCGCCCACCGGCTCGACTTCGCCTACGCCGGCCCGCAGAGCGTGCGCATGGCCCAGTTGCTGGCCGACGGCAAGGTCGAGGTCGGGGCGATCCACACCTACGTCGAGCTGTACGCGCGGATGTTCGTCGATCTCACCCCGCAGGTCGCGCTGCTCTGCGCCGAGCAGGCCGACCGCGACGGCAACCTGTACACCGGCCCGAGCACCGAGGACACCCCGACCATCGCCGAGGCGACGGCCTTCTCCGACGGGGTGACCGTGGTCCAGGTGAACGAACTCGTGGACAGGGTCCCCCGGGTGGACGTTCCCCGGGACTGGGTGGACCTGATCGTGGCGAGCCCCCGGCCGTTCGCGCTGGAGCCGCTGTTCACCCGCGACCCCCGCCACATCGGCCAGGTGGAGATCCTGATGGCCATGATGGCGCTGCGCGGGGTGTACGAGCGCCACGGCGTGACCACATTGAACCACGGGATCGGCTTCGACACCGCCGCGATCGAGCTGCTGCTGCCCACCTACGGCGAGGAACTGGGGCTGCGCGGGAAGATCTGCAGACACTGGACGCTCAACCCGCATCCGACGCTCATCCCCGCCATCGAGAGCGGCTGGGTCGAGTCGGTGCACTGTTTCGGCGGGGAGCCCGGCACCGAACGCTACGTCGCCGCCCGCCCCGACGTGTTCTTCACCGGCCGCGACGGCTCGCTCCGGTCGAACCGGGTGCTGTGCCAGCTCGCCGGGCAGTACGCGGTGGACCTGTTCATCGGGTCGTCGCTGCAGATCGACGCCTGCGCCAACTCCTCGACGGTCACCGAGGGGCGGCTGACCGGTTTCGGCGGAGCGCCCAACATGGGGCACGACCCGCACGGCCGCAGGCACCCCTCCCCCGCCTGGCTGGGCCTGCCGGCCGGTGAGGCCCCCGCGTCGCGGGGACGCAAGCTCGTCGTGCAGATCACGCAGACCTTCCGCGGCGGCGGCGTCCCCGCGTTCGTCGAGGAACTCGACGCGATCCAGGTGGGCAAGGACGCCGGGATGCCCATCCCGCCGATCATGATCTATGGCGACGACGTCAGCCACGTGGTGACCGAGGAGGGGGTGGCCTACCTCTACAAGGCCACCGGGCCGGCCGAGCGGCGTGACGCGGTGGCCGCGGTCGCGGGCGCCACCCCGGTGGGCCGCCGCATCGACGAGCGACGCGTCGAAGAGCTGCGCCGCGACGGCCTGGTCGCGCTGCCCGCGGACCTCGGGGTCGACGTGCGCAGGGCGAAGCGCTCCCTGCTGGCGGCCCGCAGCATCGAAGATCTCGTGGCCTGGTCCGGAGGACTGTATGACCCACCCGCCCGCTTCCGGACCTGGTGACCGCCGATGACCGCCACCGGGCGCGACCCGGGACGGACGCCCCGGCCGTCCGCGGCCGTGCTGGCCGACGGGGCGGTGCGGGCGCTGCGCGGGGAGGCCCTGCTGAGTCCCAAGCCCGGCCTGGTCGACCGCCGGGGCGGCGGCGCGCACGACGACATGGACCTGCCGCTCCTGCTGGCCTCCGCCGAGGCGCTGCGTGCCACGTTCCGCTCCGTCGCGGACGCGGCGGAGCGGATGGCGGTCGGCATCGGTCTGCGTGAGGAACTGGGCAGGCTCGGCCGCATGGGCGACCGGACGATGCTGCGGATCACCCGAGGGGTGAACACGCATCGCGGCGCGTTGTGGGCGCTCGGGCTGCTGGTCGCCGCCGCCGGCCGGGCCGGCGGCGAGCGGGAGGCCGCCCGCGGCGCGGCCCTGCTGGCCGCCCTGCCCGACCGGCGGATCCCGCCGGGCACGGTCTCCCACGGTGAGCGGGCCCGGCGGCGGTACGGCGTGCGTGGCGCGCGGAGCGAGGCCGAGGCGGCGTTCCCGCATGTCATCGAGGTCGCCCTACCGCGGCTGCGCCGGGCCAGAGCGGCCGGTCTCGCCGAGGAGGTGGCCCGGCTGGACGCCCTGCTTGAGGTGATGAGCCTCCTGGACGACACGTGTGTCCTGCACCGTGGCGGCCTCGAGGGCCTGCGCGTCGTCCGGCACGGCGCCGAGCGGGTGCTGGCCGAGGGCGGCGCCGGCACGGTCTCCGGCCGTGCCGCGCTCATGGAGCTGGACGAGCGGCTCCGCAGCCGGCGGCTGTCGCCGGGCGGGAGCGGCGACCTGCTGGCCGCCGCGCTCTTCCTCGACACGGTGCCCTGGCAGGGGCGCTCTCCGCACACCGGACGGGAGGTGCTTCCGTGCAGACGCTGAACTTCGAGTTTCCCGCCGACCGGCCGGCCGCCCGGCGCGCGCATGCCGGACTGGTCGGCTCGGGTGATCTGGAGGTCCTGATGACCCCGGCGGCCGGCGCCGCCCGGGTGCGGGTGCGGGTGCGCACCAGCGTCGACGGTTTCGACACCGTGTGGCGGGTCGTGCTGGAACGGTTCTTCGCCCGCCACGGTGTCGCCGCGAACTTCGAGCTCAACGACTTCGGAGCGACGCCCGGCGTGGTCACCCTGCGCCTGCGGCAGGCCGTCGAGGAGGGCGGGTCATGACGTCGGCGAGTCCGGAGCCCCCGCCCCCGCACTGGGCCGCGCTGCTCCGCCGTACCAGCTTCATCGAACTGGACGCCCGGGCGCGGGCCATGGCCCTGCTCGACGACGGCACGGCCCGCGAGCTGTGCGGCCCCTTCGACCGCATCGAGTCGCCCTGGCTGGAGCCGCAGGGCGTCGTCCCGCAGTCCGACGACGGCGTCGTCGTGGTCAAGGGCAGGCTCGGCGGGGGCCCCGCGGTCGTGATCGCCGTCGAGCAGGCATTCCAGGGCGGCGGCATCGGCGAGGTCTCCGGGGTGAAGATCGCCGCCGCGCTGTCTCTGGCCGCCCGGGACAACCGGGACGGCATCCCGACCGCCGCGGTCCTGCTCCTGGAGACCGGCGGCGTGCGCCTGCAGGAGGCGAACCTGGGCCTGGCCACGGTCGCCGAGGTGTGCTCCGCGTTGCTGGAGCTGCGTGCCCTTCGGCCCGTCATCGGCGTCATCGCCGGGGCGCTGGGCTGTTTCGGCGGCATGAGCATCGCCGCCGGGCTGTGCACCACGTTGATCATGACGGAGGAGGGCCGTCTGGGGCTGGACGGTCCGCAGGTGATCGAGTCCGAGGCCGGCGTCGCCGAGTTCGACGCCTCCGACCACGCACTGATCTGGTCGATCGACGGCGGCGCGCAACGCACCCGGACCGGCCTGGCGGACGTGCTGGCCCTCGACGACGTCACCGCCATCCGTTCCGCCGTGGCGGAGGCCGTCCGGCACGGGGTACCCGGCGAGCACCGCTCCCAGCGGATCGACGAGCTGCGAGCACGCCTCGAAGCCGTCGACCCCGCCGATCCGCCGGCGCCGGACGGCCTCGCGGCCGTGTGGGCGCACGCCGCACCACCGGAGGGAGACCGGACATGAGCCGCGGTCAGACCTGGACCCGGGCGCTCGCCGGCGGCGACGTGACCCACGTGGTCCCCTCCGTGATCACGGCGGACGCCACCCTCGGCGACGGGACCGCCCGGCTGCTCGCCGTCGTGCCGGACCCGCGCAGCCCCTACCCCCGGGCCCGTGCGGGCGAGGTCGGCCTGCGCGAAGGGCTCGCGATCGCCGAGACGCTGACCGGCACGGTCGCCGAGGACGCCCGGCTGCCCGACGACCGCCGCCGCGCGATCGTCGCCGTGGTCGACGTCCCCAGCCAGGCGTACGGACGCGTCGAAGAGCTGCTCGGCCTGCATCACGCGCTGGCCGCCGCCGTGGACGCCTACGTCCGCGCCCGCACCGCCGGACACCCGGTGATCACGCTCGTCGTCGGAACGGCGCTGTCCGGCGGACTGCTCGCACACGGCTACCAGGCGAACCAGATCCTGGCGCTCGACGACCCCGGCGTGGTCGTCCACGCCATGCACAAGGAAGCCGCGGCGAGGGTGACCCTGCGGACGGTGGACGAGCTGGACGAGCTGGCACGGCGTGTCCCCCCGCTGTCCTACGACGTCGCCGACTGGGCGGGACTCGGCATGTGCGACGAGCTCCTGAAGGTCGAGAACGCCGCCGACCCGACCGGCGGGGACGTCCGGAAGGTCAAAGAGGCGCTCACCGCCGCGGTACGGCGGGCCCGCCGCGGCCCCCGCGACCTGAGCGACCGGCTCACCTCCCCCGGCGCCCGGCGGACCCGGGCCGCCTCCCGCCGTATCCACGAGTCGCTCGCCGCCCAATGGTGGTGACCATTCCATGACGCAGACGACGGGGACCATGGCGGACACCTTTACGGGGACCTTTACGGGGACCACGCTCCCGCACGACCTGCTGCGGCTCACCGGGAGCGCGGTGGCTGACGCCGTGCTCCCCGGCTGGGCCTCCGCGTCGCTCGCCGCCTGCCCCTGGGGCGTCGTACGGCGGGCGCCGCATCCGCCCGGCCTGATCCCGGTCGGCGTGCGCGGACCCGCGCGACGGCAACGTCATGCCACCCTCGTACCCGCCGGCGCGGTGACCCGCCGCGTACCACCCGAGGACCTGCGGCGGGAGCGTCCCCGCCTTCCCCGGCTGCCCGCCGCCCTGTCCACCGCCCTGTCCACCGCCCTGTCCGCAGCCGCCCTGCTGCTGGCCGCCGAACTGGACGGTGACGCCGTCTGGGGCCCGATCGGCGGCGTCGGCTTCGAGCTCGCCACCGGGCGGGCGGTCACCCACCCCGGAAGTGACCTGGACCTGCTGATCAGGGCGCCGCGCAGGTGGGAGCGGGCCCTGGCCGCGCGCCTGACGGCCGCCTTCGCCGCCCTCCCCCGCAGGGTCGACTGCCAGCTGGAGACTCCGCGTGGTGGGATCAGCCTCACCGAATGGGCCCGTACCGGCGGTCCCGTCCTGGCCCGCACCGCCCACGGCCCGGAACTGGTGGACGACCCGTGGGACGTCCCGTGAGAGTCGCCTTCCTGTACCCCGGCCAGGGCACCCAGCGTCCCGGGATGCTCCACGACCTGCCCGATCAGCCCGCCGTGGCCGCGACCCTCGCCGAGGCCGAGCGGATCCTGCCCGGCTCGTCCGGGAACGACACCGCCCAGGCGTTGCGATCGACCGTCACCGCGCAGGTCGCGCTCTGCGTCGCCGGAGTCGCCGCGACCCGCGCCCTCGCCGGCGCGGGCGTGACGCCGGACGCCGTGGCCGGGCACTCCGTCGGAGCGTTCCCCGCCGCGGTCGCCGCCGGCGCCCTGACCTTCGCCGAAGCCCTCACGACCGTGCGCCGCCGCGGCGAGTTGATGCGTGACGCCTACCCCCGCGGGTACGGCATGGCCGCCGTCCTCGGGTTGACCGTGTCCCGCGTCCGGCGGATGGTCGAGTCGATCGGCACCGACGACGACCCGGCCTATGTGGCGGTCGTCGACACCGACCAGCAGATCGTGGTCGCGGGCAGCACCCGGGCCCTGGAACGCCTCGCCGTGACGGCCGCCCGGGACGGAGCCCGGCGCGTACAACGCCTGGACATCGGCGTCCCCTCGCACTGCCCGCTGCTCGGCGGCGTCGCCGACGCCCTGGCGGACCTTCTCGGCACGGTACCCCGCCGCCGGCTCACCGTCCCCTACGTCGGCGACTCCACCGGCCGCCTCCTGCGCGACACCGGCGCCGTGCTCGACGACCTCGCCCGCGGCGTCGCCACGACGGTGCGATGGCGCGACGCCACCGCCCTGCTCGGCGAGCTCGGCACGACCCTGTTCATCCAGGCGCCCCCGGGACACGTCCTCGCCCGGATGGCCGGTGCGGCCCATCCGCACGCCCGGGTCCTCGCCCTCGCGGAGACCGGCGTCGCCGACGCGGCGGTGCGCGCCCGCCGGGCACGGGAACATCCTGATCCCCCCTCAAACAGCCGGTCCGTCCGACGGCCCGCCACACCCGGGGAGAGAAGATGAAGCTCGCACACGGCATGATCACCTCCATCGCGGCACTCACCATGATCACCACGTCGGTCGTCGTCGCCCCGGCGGACCGGGCGTCGGCGAGCCCGCCGCCCTGCCCGTCACCGGGCCGGACCAAGCCGACGGTCGTCATGGTCCACGGAGCCTGGGCCGACACGTCGAGCTGGAACGGCGAGGTGGACGCGCTGCGCCGAGCGGGCTACGACGCGCGGGCCGTCGCGAATCCGCTGCGGGACCTCACCGGTGACGCCGCGACCGTCGCCGACTTCCTGAAGACCGTGCACGGCCCGATCGTGCTCGTCGGACACTCCTACGGCGGCTCGGTGATCACGAACGCCGCCGCGAGTGCCCCGAACGTCAAGGCCCTCGTGTACGTCGACGCCGCGGCCCCGGACGTCGGGGAGACCACCGGCGGGCTCAGCGGGCAGGGCTCCGCCCTCGGCGCGAGCCCCGCTTCCCTCTACGACCGGGTGCCCTATGCGGGAGCCCCCTCGGGAGCGGCCGACCTGTACCTCAAGCGGGACGTCTTCGTCCGCTCGTTCGCCTCGGACCTGCCGCAGGACACCGCCGTCCGCCTGTGGGCCTCCCAGCGGGCCGCCTCGACCAGCGCGTTCACCACCCCGTCGAAAGCGGCGGCGTGGAAGACGATCCCGTCCTGGTACTTCATCAGCACCGGCGACCGGATCATCACACCGGCCGCACAGACGTCCATGGCCCACCGGGCCCACTCGAAGATCACCCGGTTCCAGGGCGGATCCCACCTGACCCTCATCTCACACCCGGCCGCGGTGACCTCGGTGATCGGTTCGGCGATCTGCTCCGTACGCTGACCCCGGCGGATCACGCCACCTGCACCGTGGTTCGGCCGACCTCGCAGACGAGCCGCCCCCTTGAGGCGCCCGTGAAACCGGCGTGAAACCGGATCTTCCTACTTTGGTGCACCCGGGTGACGGACGACTCTTCCGAGGTGGACGTGGTGATCCGAGTTCTCGTCATGTTCTGTGTGCTGATCGGCGGGCTGGTCGTCGGGCTGCCCGCCTCCGCGACGGTCGCCGGGTCCGGGTTGCCGCCGGACGACGACTCCCTGGCGTTGCAACGGGCCCGCGAGCTGGGGGTGCCGGTGGAGATCGCCTCCGAGCGGACTCCGACCACCCGGGTCTTCGCGGAGCCGGACGGGAACCATCGGATGGTCGTCTCGGCCCGGCCGACCCATGTCCAGCAGGGGGCGGCCTGGGTGGAGGCGGATCCGGCGCTGACCCGGCGGGAGGACGGCACGGTGCGCCCGGCGGCGGCCGACGCCGACCTCGCCTTCTCCGGCGGCGGCACCGGGCCGCTGGCCCGCCTGGCCAGGGACGGCGTCTCCATCGCGTACACCTGGCCCGCCCCGCTGCCCGAGCCCTCGCTGAGCGGCGCCACCGCGACGTACGCCGACGTGATCCCCGGCGCCGACCTCAGGCTCACCGCGGGCGCCGAGGGCTTCTCCCAGGTCCTGGTGGTGCGTGAGGTCACCCCGGCGCTGGCGGAGATCCGCTTCGGCGTCCAGGTCACCGGCGGCACGCTGGACCTCGACTCCGCGGGGAACCTCACCGTGCTCGACGGCGACGGGCAGGTCGCCCTGCACGGCAACGCGCCGCAGATGTGGGACTCCTCCGGCTCGGCGACCGAGATCGGCGACCGGTCCGTCGGGCCGCGCACCGGGGACGCGGTCGGCGCGGTGCCGGCGAGGCTGGAGGGGAACACCCTCGTCCTGACCCCCGACCAGGAGTTCCTGCGCGCCCCGGGGCTGACCTTCCCGCTGTACATCGACCCGCCCATGCACGGCGCGGGCCGCGCGGCGTTCGCCTTCGTCTCCAAGCACTTCGGGCGCACCAAGTACTACGGCAGCGGCGACGTCGCCCGGGTCGGCTACTACGACGACCCCTACGTCCCCTCGGGTCCCACCCGGGACACCTACCGGTCCTTCTTCCGGATGAAGACCGCCCCGGTCAACGGCAAGCACATCATCAGGGCGACGTTCCGCACGTACGAGGTCCACTCCTGGTCGTGCTCGGCGCGCCCGGTGGAGCTGTGGCACACCGGCGCGATCGGTTCGGGCACCACCTGGAACGCCCAGCCGAGCTGGAAGAGCAGGGTGGCCACCGTCGACGTGGCGAAGGGATACGGCTCCGGTTGCAGCGACGGCGGGGTCGACTTCAACGCCACGTCCATCGTGACGTCCGCCGCGGCGGGCAGGTGGGCCGACCTCACCCTCGGCCTGCGCGCGTCCAACGAGAGCGACACGTTCGGCTGGAAGAAGTTCCGCAACAACCCGGTGCTGGAGATCACCTACAACTCCCGGCCGAACGTCCCCGACCAGCGTTCGGCGACGGTCGGCGCGAGCCAGGGGGTGCCCTGCGCGACGGGTGCGGCGGCGCCGTACGTCACCACGCCCACTCCGACGCTGCGCGCCCGGGTGAGCGACCCCGACGCGGCCAGGGGACAGACGGTGCGCGCCCACTTCGAATGGCATGTCACGGGCGGCGCGAAGCTCGGTGAGCGGGTGACCGCCTACGTCGCCTCCGGCACGCCGGTCACCGCGCCGGTCCCGGCCGGGGCGTTCGCCGACGGCGCCCGGGTGTCGTGGCGGGTGCGCGCCCAGGACGGCACCGCGACCAGCGGGACCGGCGACTGGTCGCCCTGGTGCGAGCTGATCGTGGACCGGACCCGGCCCTCGGGCTCGCCGCAGGTCGACTCCGCCGACTATCCCGAGACGCCCGACGGCGGCGATCCGGTGCCCGGCGGCGGCGTCGGCGTCATGGGCGCCTTCACCATCCGCCGCGACGCGGCCGACCCGGACGTGGGCGCCTTCCTCTACGCGCTGAACAGCGACGATCCGGGCACCGCGACCGCCGTGACCGCGGCGGCCGACGGCAGCGCGGTGATCAGGGCGACCCCCTCGCGCAGCCTGCTCAACACCCTGTACGTGTGGAGCCGCGACCGGGCGGGGCACATCGGGCCGTTCAAGCGGTACGAGTTCAGCGTCCGCGCCGCGACCGCCCCGGTGGCGCACTGGACGCTGGACGAGACGGGCGGCAGCACCGCCGCCGACTCCTCCGGGCGCGGCAGGCACGCCGCCTTCGTCGCGGGTCCGGCGCCGGAGGACGGCCCGCACTGGGTCAGCGGCCGGGCCAAGGGCGCGGTGAGGATCAGCAAGGGGGCCCGCCTCGCCCCGGCGCAGACCGGGATCATCCGCACCGACCGCAACTTCAGCGTGGCCGCCTGGGTGCGGCTGACCGACAAGAGCGCCAACCGGATCGTGCTCAGCCAGGACGGCGCCCACCGGGACGGCTTCCACCTGATGTACAACGCGACCTTCGACCGGTGGGCGATGGTCATGGCCTCGGCGGACACCCAGGAGGCGGTCAGCTACCGCATGGCCCGCTCCGACGGCCCGCCCGCGGTCGGCAGCTGGACCCGGCTGGTGGGCACCTTCGACGCGGCCACCGGGCAGATCCGGCTCTACGTGGACGGTCGGCCGCAGGCCATCACCGCCACGCAGACGTCCCCGTGGAACGCGACCGGTGTCTTCAACATCGGCAGGGGGAAGAATCCCGACGTCCCGTGGTGGGGCGAGGTGGACGACGTCCGCGTCCACGACCGGGTCCTCTACCAGGCGGAGATCGCCCAGCTCGCCAACCGGCCCGTCGTCCCCGAAGGGCACTGGCGGTTCGACGAGCGGTCCGGGACCACCGCCACGGACTCCTCGGGCCGGAACCGGCACGCCACCTTCAACGGCACGGTGATCCGGGGCGACGGCTGGCTCGGCCGTGCCGTACGGACCGGGCTGCCCAACCTGGGCGCAGCCGCCGCCACGGACCAGGGGACCGCGGCCATCTTCACCGGGTACGTCCACACGGCCGGCCCGGTGCTGCGGACCGACCGCAGCTTCACGGTCGCCGCCTGGGTCAGGCTCGACGACAAGACCGGCTCGGCCAAGGTGGTGGCCCAGGGCAACGTCTCCCTGTCCTACAGCCAGCGGACGGATCGCTGGGTGATGAGCATGCCCTCCTCCCCCGAGGGCACCGCGGCCGTGAGCGTCCAGTCCACCGATCCGCCCCAGGCCGAGGAGTGGACGCACGTCGCCGCGACGTACGACTACCCGACCGGCGAGATCCGGCTCTACGTCGACGGAGCCCTCCAGGACACGGCGACCAACCTCACCGCCCCGTACGACGGCGACCATCTGCTGATCGGCCTGGCCGGTGCTCACACGCCCTTCACGCACATCACTCTGAACGTCGACGACGTGCGCGCCTACTCGGGGGTGCTCACCGAAGACGAGATCGCCGACCTCGCCGACCAGTAGGATCCCGCCCCCCGGAGGGTCGCCATGGGTTTCGCAGCACGACGCCGAATCGCGTTCACCACATTGATGATCATGCTCCTGTCCGCCCTGCCCGCCACGGCGACGACCGCCTACGCGGACCGCTGGGACCCGCCGGAACCGCAGAGCGACCGGATGGTGGCGGGCGCGGCGGTGCCGGTGGCCGAGACGCCGCCGGATCCGGCGGAGGCGCAGGCCCTGCGCGAACCGCCGCAGGTGACCTGGCCCCGGCCGGGCGCCGCCGACGTCGCCCTGCGCGACACCGCCGTCGCCGTGCCCGGCACGCCGGTGCGGGCCGCGCAGAGCGCGACCGGCGCCGGGCCCGCGCGGGTGCGGGTGGAGGTGCTCGACCGGCCCTCCTTCGACTCCGCGGTCGTGCCGCTGCGGGTGACCAGGGCGGACGGCGGCGCCGGAGCGGCGCCGGTGACCCTGGACTTCGACTACTCCGGCTTCCGGCACGCCTACGGCGGAGACTGGGCGGCCCGGCTGCGCCTGGTCGAACTGCCGCCCTGCGGCCTGTCCGGCGCCGCGAAGGCGGACTGCCCGCCGCCGCGGGTGCTGAAGACGGCGCACGACGTGCGGCGGAGCCGCCTGACCGCCGAGGTGGCCGCCGCGCCGGCCGGCACCGGCGGCGGCCTGTACGCGGTCGCGGCGGCGCCGTCCGGCAGCACCGGCTCCTTCGCCGCGAGCACGCTGTCGCCGAGCGCCAAGTGGCAGGTGAGCGCCCAGACCGGCGACTTCTCCTGGTCCTACCCGCTGCGCACGCCGCCGTCTCTGGGCGGCCCCACCCCGCAGCTCGCGCTCACCTACTCGGCGGGCAGTGTGGACGGGCGCACCGCCTCCACCAACAACCAGCCGAGCTGGGCCGGAGAGGGATTCGACTTCACCCCCGGCGGATTCGTCGAACGCCGGTACAAGTCGTGCAACGACGACGGGGTGGACCCCAAGAACGGCGAGCAGTGCTGGGGCGGCGACAACGCGACCATGATGCTCGGCGGCCGGTCCACCGAGCTGGTGCGCGACTCGGCCACCGGCGCGTGGCGGACCAAGCACGACGACGGCTCGCGGGTGGAGAAGGTCACCGGCGCCGTCAACGGCGACAACGACGGAGAACACTGGAAGATCACCACACCGGAGGGCACGCAGTACTTCTTCGGCCTGAACCGGCTGCCCGGCTGGAGCGCCGGCAAGGAGGAGACGAAGTCGGCGTGGACGATGCCGGTGTACGGCGACGACGACGGCGAACCGTGCCACGCGTCAGACTACGCCTCCTCCTGGTGCCAGCAGGGCTACCGGTGGAACCTGGACCACATCGTCGACACGCACGGCAACACGCTGAGCTACTTCTACACCCAGGAGCTCAACTACTACGGGCGCAACGTCAAGATGGCCGACGAGACGCCGTACGTGGCGGGCGGCTACCTGGAGCGCCTGGAGTACGGCCAGCGTGCCGGGCAGGTGTACACCTCCCAGCCGACCGCGCGGGTGCTCTTCACCGTCGCCGAGCGGTGCCTGCCCACCTCGGCCTTCGACTGCGCCGCGAGCAAGCTGACCGAGGCGAACGCCCGGCACTGGCCGGACGTGCCCGCGGACCAGATCTGCGCCGCCGGGAAGGACTGCGAGAACTACGCGCCCACGTTCTTCACCCGCAAGCGGCTGGCCAAGGTCACCAGCCAGGTGCTGAGCGGCACCGCGTTCAAGGACGTCGACTCCTGGACGCTGACCCACTCCTTCCCGGCGCCCGGCGACGGCATGAGCGCCGCGCTGTGGCTGGAGCGCATCCAGCACACCGGGCACGTGGGCGGCACCCAGAGCATGCCGGCCGTGGACTTCGACGGCGTGGAGATGCCGAACCGGCTGGACGGCCTGGAGGGCATCGCCCCGATGATGAAGTGGCGCATCCGCAGCGTGAACAACGAGACCGGCGGGCGGCTCACCGTCAACTACTCGAAGACGGAGTGCACCCGCGGCTCACCGCCCCAGGCGCACGCCAACGGCAAGCGCTGCTTCCCGACGTACTGGGCGCCGGAAGGGGCGAGCGACCCCTACCTCGACTGGTTCCACAAGTACCTCGCCGTGCAGGTGCTGGAGGCGGACCTGACCGGCGGCTCCCCCATCGTGCGCACCGACTACACCTACCTGGACGCCCCGGCCTGGGCCTACGACGACCAGGAGCTGGTGCCGGCGGAGCGGCGCACCTGGTCCCAGTGGCGCGGCTACGAGAAGGTCGTGGTGACCAAGGGCGAGGACACCGACCGCAGGACGGCCACCGAGCACCTGTTCTTCCGCGGGATGCACGGTGACAAACAGCCCGGCGGCACGCGGAACGTCCAGGTCACCGACTCGGAGGGGACGAAGGTCAACGACCACTGGCGGTTGCAGGGCTTCGAACGCGAGACCCGCTACCTCGAAGGCCCCGGCGGCGCGGAGCAGTCCGGCACCATCAACGACGCCTGGCTGTCGGGCCCGACGGCCGAGGGCGGCGGGGACCAGGCATACCGGCTGGACACGGCGAAAGTGCGCAGCCGGGCCAAGCTCAGCACGGGCGGGTGGCGCCGCACCGAGACGCACCGCTCCTACGACTCGATCGGCGCGATCTCCCAGATCGACGACCGGGGGGACGTCGGCACCCCGGCCGACGACAAGTGCACCAGGTACACCTACGCCCGCAACACCTCCCTGTGGATCCTGCACCTGCCGAGCCGCATCGAGACCGTCGCGACGGCCTGCGCGACGACGCCCCAGCGGCCCGGCGACGTGCTCGGCGACGCCCGCATTCTGTACGACGGCGGCGAGTACGGCGAGGCGCCTGCCAAGGGCGACCAGACCAGGGTCGAGGAGCTGGACTCCTACGCGGACGGGCAGCCCGTCTACATCCCCATCGCCCGCAACGCCTACGACGCCTACGGGCGCCTGACCGAGAGCACGGACGCGCAGGACCGCAAGTCCAGCACCTCCTACACCCCCGCCACCGGCGGCCCGGTGACCCAGACGGCCAGCACCAACCCGCTCGGCCACGTCACGAAGACCTGGCTGCAACCCGAGTGGGGCGCGATCACGGCCGAGGAGGATCCGAACGGCCGCCGTACCGAACTCGCCTACGACCCGATCGGACGCCTGTCGAAGGTCTGGCTGCCGGGCCGCACCACCGGCCAGAGTCCCAACGGGGAATTCTCCTACCAGGTGCGCACCGACGGTCCGGTGGCCGTCACCACCAGGACGCTGCGCGAGGACGGCTCCTACACCACCGGCCACGAGCTGTACGACGGCCTGCTCCGGCTGCGCCAGACGCAGCTCCCCGCGCACGGCGGCGGGCGGCTGCTCAGCGACACCGTCTACAACACCCTGGGCCAGATCGCCAAGAAGAACGACCTCTACGCCAACCCGGATTCGCCGGCCACGTCGATCCTCGGCGTGGCGGACAGCGCGGTGCCGGCGCAGACCGTGTTCGGCTACGACGCGCTCGGCCGTGCCACCTCGGAGGCGTTCCGGGTGATGGGCACGGAGAAGTGGCGGACCACGACCCGCCACTTCCCGGACCGGGTGGACACCGACCCGCCGGCCGGAGCGGTGCCCACGACCGCCGTCCTGGACGCCGACGGCCGCACCGTCGAACTGCGGCAGTACAAGGGCGACTCGCCCACCGGGGAGTACGACGTCACCAAGTACTCCTACGGCAGGAACGGCATGGAGGAGAGCGTCACCGACCCGGCGGGCAACGTCTGGCGCACCCACTACGACCTGCGCAACCGGGTGACGAAGGAGGAGGACCCGGACCGGGGGCCGACGACCTACACCTACGACGTCCTCGGCCGGACGACCTCCAGCACCGACGCCCGCGGGCGCACGCTCGCCTTCGCCTACGACGCGCTGGACCGGCGGACCGGCGTGCGCGAAGGCTCGGCCACCGGCCCCAAGATCACGGAGTGGACGTACGACACGCTGGCCGACGGCACCTCGGTGAAGGGCCTGCCGGTGGCGGCGATCCGGCACGGGGGCGGCCAGTCCTACACCGCCAGGGTCGACGCCTACGACACGCAGTACCGGCCCACGTCGATGACGCACGAGATCCCGGCCGCCGAGGGCGTGCTCGCCGGGACGTACACGGTGCAGCCGAGCTACAACCTGGACGGCACGGTCCGCTCGGTGAAGTACCCGGCGGCGGGCGACCTGCCCGCGGAGACCGTCCGCACCACCTACACCGAGCTCGGCCTGCCGCTGCAGACCCGGTCCAGCCTGTCCACCTACGTCAACGACACGCTCTACAGCAAGCGCGGCGAGCCGCTGCAGGTGCGCTGGGGCGCCGAGGGCTCGATGGTGCTGCACGACTACACCTACGAGGAGGGCACCCGCCGGGTCCTGCGGCGCATCACCGACCGGCAGACGGCCGACAGGGTACGGCAGGCCGACATCGCCTACTCCTACGACCCCGCCGGGAACATCACCCGGATCGCGGACACGCCGCCGGCCGCGAACGCGCCCTCCGACGTGCAGTGCTTCGGCTACGACTACCTGCGCAGGCTCAGCGACGCGTGGACCGCCACCGACGACTGCGCGTCGCCGCCCAGCGCGGCCGTGGTCGGCGGGGCGGCGCCGTACTGGCACTCCTACACCTACGACAGGACCGGCGGCCGGCTCACCGAGACCCGGCACGCCGCGGGCGGCGACACCACCAGCACGTACGCCTACCCGGCGGCCGGGCAGGCCCGCCCGCACGCGCTCCAGCAGGTGACCACCACCGGACCCGGCGGCGGCCGGCTGGACGCCTACTCCTACGACGCGACGGGCAACATGACCATGCGCAAGCTCGGCTCCGCCGAGCAGCGGATGGAGTGGGACGCGGAGGGCCGGCTCGCCAAGGTCACCGAGGCGAGCGGCACCACCTCCTACCTCTACGACGCCGACGGCAACCGGCTGATCCGGCGCGACCCGGCCGGCACCACGCTCTACGTCGCCGGCATGGAGGTGCGGCTGGCCAGGAACGCCACGGCCGCCACCGCGACCAGGTACTACGCGCACGGCGGCGAGCCGGTCGCGGTGCGGACCGGGGAGCAGGAACTCACCTGGGTGGTGCCCGACCACAACGGCACCGGTCAACTGGCGATCGACGCGGCCACCCTCTCGGTCACCCGGCGGCAGTTCGACCCGTTCGGCAACCCGCGCGGCGCCCCGCCCGGTTCGTGGCCGTCCGAACGCGGCTTCATCGGCGGCGTGGGCGACCCGACCGGGCTCACCCACATCGGAGCCCGCGAGTACGACCCATCCATCGGCCGCTTCGTCTCGGTGGACCCGATCCTGGAACCGGGCGACCCGCAGAACCTGAACGGCTACGCCTACAGCGACAACAGCCCGGTCACCTACGCCGACCCGTCCGGAATGGCGGACCTGTGCGGCCAGTACCCCGGTCAATGCGAGGACGGGCCGCCCGGCGGCGGACCGCCCCCCGGCGGTGGCGGCAGCGGCTCCGCTCCCCCGCCGCCGCCGTCCGGCGGCTCGAGCAAGGGCGACCAGGACAAGGCCAAGGAGACGATCAGGAAGTCCTGGACGGACGTCGCCATCGAGGCCGGCGGCGAGATCATCAAGGAGATCATCGGCTACAACGACGTCCGCGACTGCCTCCAGGGCAACATCGGCGCCTGCGCGATGGCCCTCGGCGGTGTGATCCCGTGGTTCAAGGTCGGCAAGGCGATCAAGGCCGCGCACAAGGCGGCGAGAGCCGTCCTCGCCTGGCTCGACCGGTTGAAGTGGGCCCGCCGCGTCTTGGACGACGCGCAGGAGGCCGCGACCGCCGCCGCGAAGTACCAGGAGGACCTGGCCAAGTGGAAGAAGGCCCAGGAGGCGGCGAACGCCGCGAAACGCCCCGGCGCCGGTCCGGCCGGCGGCGGGGTGGGCGACGGCCTGAAACGGCTGGCGCCCGACGGTGTGAAGCTGCCCCAGGTCCGCACCCGCGGCCCGTCCTGCCCCAACAGCTTCGTACCCGGCACCCCCGTGCTGATGGCGGACGGTTCACGCGCCCCGATCGAGGAGGTACGGCCGGGCGACGAGGTGATCGCCACCGACCCGGAGAGCGGCGAGACGGGCACCAGGACGGTCACCGCCACCATCGTGGGCGAGGGTGACAAGCACCTGGTCGAGGTCACCGTGGACACCGACGGCCCGCGCGGCGAGGCCACCGGCCGGCTGGTCGCCACCGGCGGCCATCCGTTCTGGGTGGACTCGCGGGGCCGCTGGGTCGACGCCGCCCACCTGGAGACCGGCGACACGGTGCTCACCCCGGAGGGCGGGACCCTCCCGATCGTCGCCCTGCGCGAGTGGCACACCGAACGGCGCGTGCACAACCTGACGGTCGACGGCGTGCACACGTACTACGTCACCGCGGGCGGCACCGACGTCCTGGTGCACAACGCGACCGTCGGCCCCTGCGGCCCGACGCACCGCGACAACGTCAGCCGTAACAACCAGCGCTACAACGTCGAACGAGCCAGAACACAGCGAGGAGCCACGTCCGCGGGTCCGCCCATCTCACCTGGGCAGTTGGCCCCGCAAATCGAGCCGGTGGCCCCGGAGTTGGCCATCCTCCAGCCGAAGTCGAAAGTACCGCTCAGCACGAAAATCTATGTCTGGATTCGAGTTCGCTTGCCGAACTCCGGTGGGCAGAACCCCAATCAGTCGATCAATGGATGGGGCGAGAGGGCGGATGACGGGCTGGGTCTCATAGAAGCCGCGATCAGAGCTCTCGGGAGTTGACCTCGGGTGGTCGCCGATGACGACAGGCAGGAAACGAGATCATCGACATGATCGCGGACATTATTCAAGTAATCGGAGGTTGAAACACATGGAAACCCCCCGGCCCCGTGCCCGGCTGGCGGCACTCCTGCTGGCGGCGCTCGCCATGGGAGCGGCGGCGTTCGCCGCCCCTCCGCCGCCCCCGTCCGACCCGCCGGACCGCGAGTGCCCCGTGGAGCTCTTCCACGACGGTGACGACGACGGCGGCGGTGACGGCGGCGACGAGGACGACGGTCCGGGATGCAGCGACAGTCACTGGACGCGCCCGCCGGACCTGCTGGACGCGCGCATCCTGTGACCGGGCGGCTTCAGTGCGGGAACGCCTGAACCTCGCCCAGAGCGCGCAGCGCCGCGGCGGCGCGGCTTCGCCAGACCGGCATGCCGAGTTCGGCGAAGTCGCCCGCGGCGGCGCTCAGCAGTTCACGGGCGCGTTCCTCGTCGCCCTGGCCGGCGGCGAGCGTCCCGGCCGCCAGCCGGGTCCTCGCGGCCACGTAAGGCTCGCCCACTTCGGTGGCCAGGGCGAGCGCGGAGGCGAGCAGGCGGCCGGCTCCGTCGTGGTCGGCGGCCATCAGCCGGGCCTCGCCGCTGCCCAGCAGGCCGTGCGCCTCGCCGATGAGGTCACCGCCGGCCCGTGCCGCCGCCGTCACCTCCCGGTAGGCGGCCTCGGCCTCGGCCGGGCGGCCCTCGCTCAGGTGCATCGCCCCCATCCGGTTGAGTATCTGCGCGGCGCCGCGCTGGTCGCCCAGGGACCGGTAGGCGGCCAGGGCCCGGTCGAGCAGGGACGCCGCGGTGGCCGCGCGTCCGTGCTCGATGTGGATCTGCGCGATGCTGCCCTGGACGTGCGCCTCGGCGTGCCGGTCGCCCGCCTCCCGCAGCATCGTGAGCGCCCGCTCGTACTGGCGGAGTGCCGCCTCCGCCCGGCCGCACATCCGGTGGATCAGGGCGGCGTTGCGCAGGGTCAGCGCCTGCCCGTGCCGGTCGCCGACCAGTTCGAAGAGCCTGAGCGCGGTGTCGAAGTGCGGCTGGGCGGCGGTGTACCGCTGGCGGAAGACGTCGAGCGAGCCGAGGGAGTAACGCATCGCGGCCTCGCCCCGGGCGTCGCCCGCGTGCATCGCCACGGCGAGGGCGGTCTGCGACGTGCGTTCCCAGTCGTCGAAGTGGCCCTGCGCCTCGAAGAGGGTGACCGCCGTCAGCGCCAGGTCCCAGCAGGTCTCGCTGAGGTTCAGCCGGGCCGCCTGGTCGACGGCCGCGATCAGGCCGAGCCGTTCGCTGCGCAGCCAGGCCGCCGGTTCGGCGAGCAGCCGGGCGCGGGTCGCCTCGTCCGGGTCCCAGCGGGGGGCGTGGCCGTGCAGCACGGTGTAGTCCCCGCCGTACTGGCGGCGGTGGGCGTCCTCGGCCAGCGCGAGGTAGCAGCCGATCAGCCGGATCACCGCGGCGTCCGCCTCGCCGGGCGGCTCGTCCTCGGCCAGCCGTTCCTTGGCGTGCAGGCGGACCAGGTCGTGCAGGCGGAAGCGCGCCTCGCCGATCCCGTCCGTGCCCGCGTACTCCACGAGCTGCGCGTCGAGCAGTCCTTCGAGCGCGTCCTCGGCGTCCCCCGCGCCCGTGCCGAGCAGGGCGGCGGCCGTCCACCCGGCGAAGATCGGGGTTTCCAGCAGCCCGAGCCGGCGCAGCAGCGTACGGCCCGGCTCGCCGAGGCCGGAATAGCCCAGGGCCAGGCTCGCCCGCACCGACAGCGGGCCGTGGGTGAGCTCGTCGAGCCTGCGGTGTTCGATGGCGAGCCGTTCCACCAGCCGGTCGGCGGACCAGTGCGGGCGGGCGGCGAGCCGGGCTCCGGCGATGCGCAGGGCCAGCGGCAGCCGCCCGCAGAGCGCGGCGAGCCGGTGCACGGTGCCGTCCGTGTTCAGCAGGGGCCGGCCGGTGACGGCGCTCAGCAGGCTGATGGCGTCGTCCTCGCCGAGGACGCCGAGCGGAAGCCGGAAGGCGGCGGGCAGCGCGGTCAGCGGAGCCCGGCTGGTGATCACGATGGCACAGCCGGCCCCGGCCGGGATCAGCGGTTCCACCTGACCTTCGCCGGCGGCGTCGTCCAGCACGACCAGGACGCGCCGCCCGGACATCCTGGCCCGGTAGACCTCGGCGCGCTCGTCCACGGTCTCCGGGATCGCCGTCCCGCTCACGCCCAGCGCGCGCAGGAACCTGGCGAGCGCGTCGTGCGGCTCGACCGGCGCCGGCCCGGCGCCGCGCAGGTTGATGTAGAGCTGCCCGTCGGGGAAGTCGGCGCGCCGGTCGTGGGCGGCCCGTACGGCCAGCGCGGTCTTCCCCACGCCCGGCATGCCGGAGACGACGCAGAGCACCGGCGTGCCCGTGCGGACCTCGCGCGTGGCCCCGGTCAGCCGGCGCAGTTCCTCGTCCCGTCCGGTCAGGTCGTGCACGGCCGGCGGCAGCAGGCACGGCGTCTCGGCGTCCCGGCGCGGCGGGCCGCCGTCGGAGTCGCCCCGCAGCATGGCCTGTTCGAGCCCGCGAAGCTGCGGTCCGGGTTCCACTCCGAGCTCGTCGACCAGGGCGGCCCTGGTGCGCCGGTAGACCTCGACCGCCTCCCTGCGCTGGCCGGAGCGGTAGAGCGCCTTCATGAGGCGCGCGGCGGTCGCCTCGTCGAGCGGGTCCTCGGCGAGAAGCGTGACGAGGTCGGGCACGATCCGCGCGTGCAGGCCGAGCGCGAGGTCCGCGTCGATCCGCGCGGTCAGCGCGCGCCGCCGTTCCTGCTCCAGGTGTGCCGCGGACTCCGCGAGCGCGGCGACCTCGGTCAGGCCCGCGAAGGGCGGGCCGTGCCACAGCGCGAGCGCCCTGCCCAGCAGGGTGGCCGCGGTGTGGGCGTCGTCGCGCAGCAGCGCGGCCCGGCCCTGCTCGGCCAGGTCGGCGAAGTACCAGGCGTCCACCTCGGGCGTCCGCGCGCACAGCATGTAGCCGGAGCGGTCGAGGCGGATCCGGCCGGGATCTCCCAGCGTCTTGCGCAGGCGGTGCACGAGCACCTGCAGGTTCTTCCCGGCGGCCGGCCCCGCCCGCTCCCGCCACAGCTCGTCGATCAGCGTCTCCGCCGTGACCGCCCGCCCCGCCCGGCAGATGAGCAGCGCCAGCAACTGCTCCTGGCGCCGGGAGGAGAACGACACGGAATGCCCGTCATCACGCACCCCGACGGCGCCGAGCACCTGGAACTCCACCGCGGCCCCCTTTTTTCGCGCGACCGGCGGACGGCATGCCGACGACGATCGCAGTGCTGAAACCCCGTACGGCACGTCCCCGATCGTGAACCGTTAAGCACCATAGTAAGAAAATCGCCGCTATTTCGACCCCGGTCTCCCGACCCCCATATGAGGAAAATTACTGTTTTAACGGGATCGGTGAGGTCCGCCAGGTTACGTGCCTTTTCATCCTGCACACCGCAAGCCCGACGGCGGGCCTCCAAGGTGAGGGCCCCGGACGACGTCACCCGGCGGTGTTGTCATCCGTGCAGGTGTGACAGAGCGCCGGCAATCCAACGGGCTCCGAAGGCACCCGGCATCCGCGTCGGACCGGGAGGCTCGGGGGAGTGACGGGTCAGGCCGGGGGCCAGTTCCTGAGGAGGGCGTCGAGGGCGTCCAGGGTTCTGGACCATGAGGCGGCCGCCTCGCGCGGGTGGTGGCGGAACCCGCCCGTCGTCTCCAGGCTCACATACCCGTGGAACGTGCTGTGCAGCATCCGCACCGCATCCGTCTGGTCGGGCTCGGAGAGTTCGTAGCCGCGCAGGATCGCCCGCGTCATCTCCGCGTGCCGGCTGCCGGCGCTGGCGGCGGCGGTCTCCGGGTCGAGCTCGGTCTGCATCGCGGCGTACCTCCCCGGATGCTGTCTGGCGTAGTCCCGGTAGGCGTTCGCGAAGGCCACCAGCGCGTCCTTGCCAGCGCGGCCGGCCAGGGCGGCGGCGGCCCGGTCTGCGAGCTCCGCCATGGCCAGCAGCGCCACCTTGACCCGCAGGTCCCGTGCGTCCTTGATGTGCGCGTACAGGGCCGCGGGCTTGACGCCGAAGCTGCGCGTGAGCGCCGAGACCGTCACGTTCTGGAAGCCGATCTCGTCGGCCAGGTCCGCGGCCGCCCGGGTCAGGCGTTCCACGGTGAGTCCCGCGCGTGCCATGTGCCACCCTTCTCGCTTACTTACAAGCTTTAAGTATTTGCTTACCACCCTTAAGGAAGCTAGCCTCCACGCCCATGAGAGCACTCACTGAGCGGGACATCCGCGCCTCCTTCGTCAACTGTTCCAAGGGGGAGGCCAAGCGTCTCAGCCTCCCCGCAGAGCTCGCAGCCCATCCCTGGCAGGACCTCGACTTCCTCGGCTGGCGAGATCCGGGCGCACCCGAACGCGCCTACCTCGTCGCCGAACGCGACGGTCTCCTCGTGGGGGTCGCGCTCCGGGTGACCTCCGGCGGGGGGCGCGGCTTCACCGCGCGCAGCATGTGTTCGCTGTGCCTGACCACGCACACCGGTGGCGGCGTGGCGCTGATGACCGCGCGGCGGACCGGCGAGGCCGGCCGCCAGGGCGACTCCGTCGGGCGGTACCTGTGCGCCGACCTCGCCTGCTCCCTCTACACGCGCGGGAGGAAGGAAGCCGCGGGAGGCGGAGCGGTCGAGGAGTCCCTCGCCCCGGCGGAGAAGGTCGCCCGGACCCTGGCCAACCTGCACGCGTTCGTGGACAGGGTGGTCGAGTGACCCTCCGCGCGGTCCGGCGTGGCGTTCCGGGCTCGCGACGCGTGGTCCGGGTACGTCCCAGGCCCTGTATCGAAGTGGCTGGCTGTGATCCTGTGGCCTGTGTTTCTATTCCGGAGTGAACATCGAGAGCTCCAGGGGGCCTGATGAGAGGCCCAGCCTCTGCGTCCGTCAGAGGGCTGACGGCGATGTTTCGGAGTGCCTGCGGGTCCTCACGGAGGTCCATCAGCTTGACGGATATCCGGTGAACTGGCCTGATCAGCCCGACGAGTGGCTGTCACGCGGTTCCCTGCTGGGCTCCTGGGTCGCCGAACTCGAAGGCCGCCTGGTTGGGCACGTCAGTCTGTCACAAGGCGGCGAAGGCGATCTGGCCCCGATGCTGTGGAGCGAGCGGAACGGGGCGACGCGGGGTATGACCGCCGTGGTCAGCAGACTGTTCGTTGCCCCGCAGGCGAGGGGACATCGGATCGGTGCACTGCTGATCGGCCAGGCAGTGGAGGAAGCGCGGCATCGTGGCCTGCATCCGGTACTCGACGTCGTCACTTCCGACACCGCAGCGGCAGCCCTGTATGAGCGGCTGGGCTGGACGCTGATGGCCACAGTCGAGCAGCAGTGGAGCCCGCACCAGACGGTGGCCATCCGCTGTTACACAGCGCCATCGTGACGTGGCCGGTCACAGCCACTCGTTGATGGCCGCGACGAGGACGGTCGCCTCGTATCGGACCGCGAGCTTGCCGTACCGGCTGGGCGTCCGTCAGATCTCCACGTGCCACCACCCAAGATCATCCATGTTCAAGATCCACTTTCGATACACGTCCTAGTCGTTCTCCTTCGCGATCGCCTCGCGTACGGCCGGGACGATTTCCTTGGCCCAGCGGCCGAGGAAGACGGAGTCCGGGGCGGCGTGACCAGCGGAGAAGAGCATGAAGCCCGACGCGCCGTGCTCCAGCACGGCCCCGGTGAGCTCCTCGGTCCACTGGCCGGCCGAGCCGCCGATCCAGCGGCCGTCCCGGTCCCGGGTGGCGGGCAGCGGCCGGTCGGTGATGCGCCCGGGAAGATTGAAGACCGTGCGGATCTCGCGCGGATCGCGGCCCACGGCCGCCGCCGCCTCGTCGATGACCGGCCGCGACGCCCGGTACCGCTCGCTGAGCCAGTCCGCCGCGTGGCCGGGGATCCAGCCGTCGGCCACCCTGCCGGTGGCGGCCAGCGATTTCGGGCCGACCGACCCGGTCCACACGGGAGGCGCGGGCACGGGGGCCGGCTCGATCTGGTTCACCTGGTAGTGGCGGCCCCGGTGGGTGACCGGCGGGCCGCCTCCCGACAGCGCCCTGACCAGGACGATCGCCTCCTCGAAGGCGTCCACGGCAGCGGACGGCGACAGCCGCGGCACCCCCAGGTCGGAGATCCGGTCCCACAGCCCGCCCGCGCCCATGCCGAGCACCACGCGCCCGCCGGAGAAGGCCGACAGCGAGGTCACCATCCGCGCCAGCATGGGAGCGGGCCGGGTCGGCAGGTTGGTGACGTTGGCGAAGCCCGCGATGCGCCGCGTGCGTCCGAGGATGAATCCGAGGGAGGCGTAGGCGTCCAGGCGCCCGCCGATGTAGGGATGGTCCGGCAGCGAGAGGATGTCGAGCCCGTCGCGGTCGGCCTGTTCGGCCATGCGCAGCAGCTCCGGCACCTCCTCGACCCCGGAGTGCGCACCGAATCCGAAGACGACCTTGTGCAGGGACAACGTCTTTCCTTTCCGCCTCAAGGGGTGCCTGCCGTTCAGGCGCCGCCGGACTGTTCGGCGTCCCGGGAACCGATGCGGATGACTCCCGCCTCGCACTCCAGCACCTCGGCGACCGCCGTTCACGGCGACCGCACGCGGCATGATCTGCACTCCCATAAAAGTTCGTAGCACGAACCATATTGGTTCGCACTACGAACTGTCTAGCGGATGTCGCGGCCTTCGTCCTCGCGGGCGGTGAGGGTTCCTTCGTCCGGTTCCAGGAAGACGACCGGGACCTTGTTGTCCAGCACGATGCGGCCGAGCAGCCCGGCGAGCGCGTCCCGTTCGGCGGCGGCGAGTCCCGCGGTCAGCTTCTCGACCCGGCGGGTGGTCTCGGCGTAGAACTCCGCCGCGAGCCCGCTGCCGCGCGCGGTGAGCGCGACCCGCACCGCCCGCGTGTCGCGCGGGTCCGGGTCGCGCCGGACCAGGCCGTTGCGCTCGGTGCGGTCCACCAGACCGGTGAGGCTCGACTTGGCCAGCCCCAGCATCGCACCCAGCTCGCTCATGCCGTACGGCTGCGCCATCAGGACGCACAGCAACTGCCCCTGCTGCGGAGTGAGCCCGTACTCCCGGCCCGACTCGGCGTACACGGCGTTCACCAGGAACGTGGAGCGCACCAGCGCGGGCACGATCCCGATCCGGCCGTCCTCATGCTTGTCCACGCGGCCAGGCTACCCCTCACGGTTCGCCCTACGAACCGTCCGCCGCCGAGCCCGGCTCCGTCACCGGAACTTGCGGTGGCTCCGGGGGACCGACGCGGTGAGCCATGCAGGGCATATGTCACTCAGGAGCCGGTCCCCGGAGACCGCCCCCTCGGACGCCTCCGAGCAGTCCGTCCACGCTCTGAACTCCCTCGACGATCAGGCGAGTCTTCCGGCCGGTGAGGCAGTAGGCCATCGGCTGCGGCCGGGTGTCGCGGATGCGCCCGTAGCCCCGCTCACCCGGCGGCCCCCTCGTCACCGGCCTTCCCGGCGAGCGTGCGCGCGGCCGCCACCTCGTCGCCGTCCCAACCCCAATGGCCGCCGTCCGGTTGCCGCTCGGCCTGCTCGTCGATCCATCGATGGTGCGCCTCCCAGGCGGCCTGCTTGGTCGTCCCCAGCGCGGCACCGATCTGCGACCACGAGGCACCGGCCCTGCGCGCCGACCGCACCGTGAGCTGACGCCCGTACCCCGCCTTCCGCGCGATCACCTCACCCAGCGCGAGCAACTCCAGCGCCTCCTCCCGCGACAGAGCCTCCGCGCCCTGGTCGATCGGCGGCCCGTCCTCCTCGTCCACCGGCGCGAGGGCGTCACGGGTCCGCAGCACGTCATGACGCGCGGCCGCGGTCAGCAGCGTGAACCGACGCTCAAGATCCTCAGGTGTGAACATGAACCGAGTATGTCGTCAAGCCACCTTGACGTCAAGGTGGCTTGACGAGGATCGGCGTGGGGTGGGGCGTTCGGCGACCCGGAGCCGCCGTCGACGCGATGGGAGGCGGCTTCACCATGCGCTACACCACCGTCGTGGTCACCGCGGTCCGGGCTTGACCCGCACATCGATGTGACGCCCTAACGTCCCGTTGTCAGCGACATCACGGTGAAGGAGTGACCATGCGGCCGACGGCGACGGAAACCACACCACGGCGGCCTCGACGCCGCCCGCGAGGGAACGGCGGTCGGCGGCCATGAGCGGCGTCACGCGGGCCGGCTCCGCGCACGACGTCGTCGCCGAGTTGCTGGACAGGTGGCGGAGGGCCTTCGAGGAGCACCGGGCGGCCGATCTCGCCGCGCTGTTCACCGAGGACGCGCTGTTCCAGGGCATCGGCCCGCGGTTGCGCGTCGGCCCGGCGGAGGTCTTCGGGTACTACGACGCCGTCCCCGAGGGCACCCGGGTGACCGTCGAGATACTGCGGGCGCACCGGCTGCACGAGGGGATCGTGGGCGGCTTCGCCGACGTGACCTTCACCGCTCCCACCGGCGAGACCACACCGATACGCCTGTCCGTCGTCGCGCGGCGCTCCGGCGGCGGCTGGCTGATCCGCCAGTACCACGCGGCGGCACGCTGACGACCCACCCCAGGGTGCCGTGGACCGGGGCGCCGCGGGGGCGGTCGCCGCGTACGCCCACGATCCGCTCACCCGCGACGCCCCGGGCCGGGGCCGGCATCCGTCGCCGCGCGACCACCCGGCCGTTCGCCGGAACGATCACTGACGCCGCCGGCCCCGTGGAGGGTCACACCTCCTCGGCCACTCCCAGGTACATGACCTTGGGCGTCGAGGGGTTGAACGCGATGGAGGTGACCCGGTCGTACGGGTTGTGGTTGGTGGTGACCCGGTCGCGGCGGGCGTCGTACCGGTAGATGTCCGTGCCGATGGCCGACCAGCCGGTTCCGTACACGAAATAGAGGACGCCCGGGTCCGACGGGTGGGCGGCGAGCAGCGGGCCGTTGGGGAGCGTGATCCCGTCGCCATGGTCGACCACGGGGGTGAAGTGCCGTCCGCCGTCGTGCGACCGGTAGATGTGCCGGCCGCCGGACGGCGCGCCCGCGTCCAGTTCCGTGAGGTCGAGTCCCATCGCGTACACGATGTGCGGCGCGGCCGGGGAGATCGCGGCGGTGAACACGTTGACCCGGGTGCCGGTCCTGCTCAGGCCGGTGGCGGCGGTCCAGGTGCGCCCGCCGTCGAAGGTGACGCGGGCGCCGGTCTCCGATCCGCCGAGCACCACGTGGTCCAGGTCGGACGCGTCGAACACCGCGGTGTAGACGGTGAGGATGTCGCTCTGCGGCCAGGCGGGCACTCCGACGGGCTTCCAGGTGCGCCCGCCGTCGCGCGAGTCGTACAACTGCCCGGCGCCGTCGGCCACCCGCAGGCGGTCGCCGCGGCGCCGGTCCACGCCGAGCCCGGACAGCGCGTCGGCGGGCGAGGCGAGCGGGGTGGTGCCCGCGGGCGTGACGAGCGTGAGGCTGCCGGCGCGGTCCCAGGCGTACGCCCGGCCGCCGGGAGCCGCGGCCAGCTCGATGTACGAACCGGCCACCTTGCCCACCGGGGTCCAGGTGCAACCGGCGTCCTTCGACCTCGACGCCACATTGTTCGACACGGCGAGCAGTTCGTCAGGACGGTCGAGTGCCACGAGTCCGGTGGTGTAGACGATCGGCTTGAGCACCTGGCTGGTCGGGGCGATCGTCCTGCCCTCGTTCCGGGTGAACGTCACCGCCCCGTCGCCGGTGACCGTCTGGCAGGCCGGTCGGTGCCAGCGGCCGGAACCGCCGAAGCCCTCATCAGGCTCGACCTCCGCGACGGCGGGTGCGGTCGCCGACAGGACCGCCAGCGCGGTCGCCAGTCCTATGGTCAACGCCTTCTTCACAACTGTCTCCCTGGCAGATCTGGTGGGGTTTGTCGATAAATCCCCCGGTATGTCCTATCGGTGAGTGGATCGCCTGGGCTAGGTTAGAGCCTGGCAGATCTATGACATTGCATGCATCTGACAGAGTGGCGGATCATGAACACGGACGACAACGCCCTGGCGGCCGTCGGGGTCGACGCCGAGGACGAGCGGCTCTACCGGGACCTGCTGCACCGTCCGCGCGCCACGCTGCCCGAGCTCGCCGCGCACACCGGCCGTACGACGGTGGCCCTGCGCCGCGCCTTCTCCCGCCTGGAGGCGCAGGGGCTGGTCAGCCGCATGGCGGGCCGCCCGGTCCGGTTCCTGCCGACCCGGCCCGACGTCGCGGTGGCCGCCCTCATCTCGCGCCGGGAGGAAGGGCTGGCCCAGGCGCGGCTGGCCGCGCTCGCGCTGCTCGCCGAGACCCCGCGCGCGGAGAACCAGGCCCCCGAGGAACTGGTGGAGGTCGTACAGGGCCAGGCGGCGGTGGTGCAGCGGTTCACCCAGTTGCAGCAGACCGCGACCGAAGAGCTCCTGGTGCTGGACCGGCCGCCCTACGCCCAGGACCCCGCCCAGCAGAACGACACCGAGATCGAACGCCTGGCGCACGGTCTCCAGGTGCGCGGCATCTACGACGTCTCGGCCCTGGCGATCCCCGGCAAGCTGCGCCTCGCCCAGGAGGCGGTGGCCGCCGGGGAACAGGCGCGGATCAGTCCGGATGTGTCCATGAAGCTGGCCATCGCCGACCGCAGGACCGCGATCCTGCCGCTGAACACCGACGCCGCCGCGCACGCCGACAGCGCGGTCATCGTGCACTCCTCGACGCTGCTCGACGCGCTGGTCGCGCTCTTCGAGGTCCTGTGGCGATCGGCGCTGCCGCTGCCCGCCCGGCCCTTCGAGACCTCCTCAGCCGACCTCCCGGACCAGGAGCTGTTCACGCTGCTGGCGGCCGGGCTCAAGGACGAGGCCGTCGCACGCCAGCTCGGGGTGAGCCTGCGCACCGTGCACCGGCGGGTCAGCGAGCTGATGGACCGGCTCGGCGCACGCACCCGCTTCCAGGCCGGGCTGCTCGCCGCCCGCCACGGCTGGTGGGGTCCGGACGACGTGTGACCGCCCGCACCGAAGCGCCCGGCACAGTAGCCGGCGAGCCGGCCTCACGGGCGGATGATGGCCTGCTCCAGCAGGGCCTTGAGGGTGCGCTGCTGCCGGGCGGTGAGCCCGGCCAGGGGTGACTCCTGGGAGAGGAGCGCCAGGAGCCGCTCGCGGAGCGCCGTGCCCTCCGGCGTCAGGACGAGTTGCCTGGCGCGACGGTCGGTGGGGTGCGCGCGGCGCTCCAGCAGGCCCTGTTTCTCCAGCTTGTCGACGACGAAGGTGGCGTTGGAGGGCTCGCAGCTCATGCGCTCGGCGAGGTCGCGCATGGTCATCGGGCCGGTCAGCTCCCGCAGCGCGGTCGCCTGGGCCGCGGTGAGCCCCAGGGTGGCGGCGCGCTCGCGCAGGTGATCGGCGATCTGCTGGGCCAGCCCGTTCACCAGCCCGCACAGCTCCCGCTCGGCGCCGGCCCGCGGCTCCGGGGATGTCGTCATGCGCCCATCCTAGCAAGTCCATCAAGTCAACACATTACTAGCTTGAATATTTCTGACTTGATGCTTGTGGTTCCGCTACAGCGACGGCCGAGAGAGTCTCACCCCTGACCGCTCACGGCGGCCTGCGGGTGGACCGGCGTGCCACGAAGGACTCCGAGGGCACTACCGGACGGTTGTCGTCCACTTCCGGGTGCGCTAGCTTAAGTGGACGTAAATCGTCCAAATCTGGTGAGGCGGCATGCAGGGAGAGCGCGAGAGTCTGCGGGCCGACGCCCGGCGTAACAGGGATCGGATCGTCGCCACGGCGCGCGTCCTGTTCGTACGGGCGGGGATCGACGTGCCGATGGACGAGATCATGCGTCAGGCCGGTGTCGGCAAGGGCACGCTCTACCGCCATTTTCCCGAGCGTGAACTGCTGATCGAAGCGGTGACGCTGAGCGTCTACCGGCAACTGTCGGAGATGGCGGCCACCGCCTGGGAACAGGAGGAGAACGCGTGGGGCGCCCTGCGGCGCTTCCTGCACGACTGGGCCGAGGTGCGGTTCGGCCTCGTGCACGCCGGGCTGTGCGAACGCCTGCCCGCCCTGCTCCAGGCCAGCGCCGAGCTGCGCCAGGCCCGCGACGGCTGGCTCGGCCAGGTCGAGCGGATGGTGCGGGAGGCACAGGCCGACGGGACGCTGCGCCCGGATGTCGGCGTCGGGGACCTCGCGCTGTTCGTCAACATGCTCGTCCAGCAGCGCGACGCCCCCGCCGCCGTGGCCGAGACCCTGCCCCACCGGTTCCTGGCGTTGTTCCTTGACGGGTTGCGCGCCCAGCCGGGGACGGCACTGCCCGGTATGCCCATCACCAGCGCCGAACTCGGCTGAGCCGGTCGGCACCCAAGCCCTCGAAGTCGGCACCCAAGCCCCCGAAAAGGTGGAGAACGCATGCCCACGATCGCCATTGTCGGCGCCGGTCCGCTGCTCGGCCTGTCTGTCGCCAGGCTGTTCGGACGCGAAGGTTTCCGAGTCGTCCTGATCGCCCGCAGCCGCGCCAACCTCGACCGGCTGGTCGCCGAACTGGCGGCCGAGGACGTCCGGGCCGAAGGATTCACCGGTGACGTCACCGACGAATCCTCCATGCGCCGAGCCTTCGACCAGGCCGGCCCCGTCGACGTGCTGCATTTCTCACCGGTCAGCAAGACCCTGAACATCGGCAGCGGCGTCGTGGGAGCACTCGACGTCTCACCGGAGAACGTGCAGCGGCAACTCGACGTCCAACTGCACGGCGCGATCACATCCGTCCAGCAGGTCCTGCCGGGCATGCTCGGGCGCGGCACCGGCACGCTGCTGTTCACCACGGCCTACGCCGCGGTGCAGCCGATGGACGCGGTGGCGAACTTCGGCATCGCCGGCGCCGCCCTGCGCTACTACGCCGCCACCCTGCACAGCGCCCTCGCCGGCAAGGGCGTCCACGTCGCGCACGTCAGCGTCGCCGCCTACCTCAACACCGGGCCCGGAACCGAACCCGACACCGTCGCCCGGGTCTACTGGGACGCCTACACCCGGCGTGACCAGGCCGAGATCACCTACTTCGCCCCGGAAAGCTGACCGCTCCACCGCCGCGGCCGCCTCCCGCCCGCCCGGACGGGCCTGCGGGCGCGGCGGTCTCACGCCCCAGGGGACCGGCGGTCCGCCTTCTCGCCGGGTTCGCCGGGTTCGCCGGTGGCCGCTCCTTCGGCCTCGATGCCGGCGAACAGCCACTTCAGGGCCACTCCGAAGAGCTCCTGGGACACCTGGTCGGGGGCGATGCGGCGCTGGCGGACCAGGTCCCCGGCGGACACCCTGCGGCTCGTGGTGGATCTGAACCGCTGTCAGAGCTACGGGCAGTGCGTCTTCGCCGCGCCGGCGGTCTTCCGGTTCCACGGCGCGGAAGCGCTGGAGTACGACTACGCGCCCGGCGAGAGCGCCCGGGTCCAGGTGGAACGCGCGGCCGCGGCCTGCCCGGTGCAGGCGATCAGTATCGGCACCCCGCCCGGCCGCGAGCCCGGCGGGCCGCTCCGATGACCACCGAGAAGATCGTCGTGGTCGGCGCCTCACTCGCCGGCCTGCGGGCCGCCGAGGCGCTGCGCGAACTGGGGTTCACCGGTGCCGTCACGCTCATCGGCGACGAGCCCCATCACCCCTACGACCGGCCGCCGCTGTCGAAGGCCGTCCTGGCGGGCCGGCTGAGCACCGCGCACACCCAGCTCCCCCAGCTCCGCCGGCTCGACGCCGAGTGGCTGCTGGGCGTGGCGGCCACCGGCCTGGACCTGCACCGCCGGCAGGTCGCGCTCGCCGACGGCCGCCGGGTGGGCTTCGACAAGCTCCTGATCACCACGGGCACCCGCGCCCGCCGGTGGCGGGATCCCGTGGAAAGCGCCCTGACCGGCGTACACCTGCTGCGCACCCGCGAGGACGCCGAACGGCTGCGCGCCGCCCTGACCGCCCGCCCGCGCCGCGTCCTGGTCGTCGGCGGCGGGTTCACCGGCTCGGAGGTCGCCTCGCTCTGCCGCGACCTGGACCTTGCGGTGACCCTGGCGCATCGCGACGGCGCCCCGCTGGCCGGCGCCCTGGGTGCGGCGGTGGGCGGGTTCGCCACCGGCCTTCAACGCGAGGCAGGGGTGGACCTGCGCCTGAACACCACCGTCGAGCGGCTGGAGGGCGACGCGTCCGGCCGGCTGCGGCGGGCGCGGCTGTCCGACGGCACGGCGCTGGAGGCCGACGTGGCCGTGGTCGCGCTGGGCGCGGTCGGCAATGTCGAGTGGCTGGCCGGTTCCGGGCTGGCCGCGGACGGGCGCGGCCTGCTGTGCGACGCGCGCTGCCGGGCGCGGACCGCCGACGGCGGCGTCGCCGAGGCGATCTACGCCGCCGGGGACGTGGCCCGCTGGCCGCACCCGCTCTACGACGGACGGCTCGTCCGCCTGGACCACTGGGGCAACGCGGTGGCGCAGGCACGGGTCGCCGCGCACAACATGCTCCACCGTGCCGTCGACCACCGGGAGCACCGCGAGCTGCCGACTTTCTGGTCCAACCAGTTCGGGGTCAACCTGAAATCCGTGGGCCTGACCGCGGGCGCCGACCAGGTCGTGATCAACCAGGGCTCGCTCGACGCCCGGAAGTTCGTCGCCGCCCACGGACGCCGGGGGCGGCTGGTGGCCGCGGTCGCCGTCGACTCGCCCCGGGTCCTGGACGGATACGCCGCGCTCATCGAGGCCCGCGTGCCGTTCCCGCCGACGATCAACGCCACGGACGGCCCGGCCGGGCCGCCGCACCCGGTGCCCGCCGCCTTCCCCGGCGGGCACGCCGTACCGGCCGGCGGACACCATCGAGAGGATGACCATGATCACCGTTGAGGACCTGTCCCAGGCCGAGCTCTTCACCGAGGCGCTCAAGCAGGCCAACCGGCCCGACCCCTACCCCTTCTACAAGGAACTGCGGCGCCGGGGGATGTCCCGGCTCGACGACGGCCGCTGGCTGGTGACCCGCCACCGCGAGATCACCCGGTTGCTGCGCGACCCGAGGGTGGGCTCGTTCCAGCGGGAATCCGGCGCCGCGAACGCCGGCCCCGTCCTGCACCACCCGGACGGCACGCCCTTCGAGGGGTCGTTCCTCGTCCAGGACCCGCCGGGGCACGACCGGCTGCGCCAGGCGGTCACCCAACTGCTGATCCCCCGCATCATGGACATGCGCGACCATCTGGAAGACCTGGTCACCGGTCTGCTCGACACCCATGTCACCGGCCGGCCCGGTCAGATCGACGTCGTCGCCGACCTGGCCTACCCGCTGCCGGTCACGGTGATCTGCGAGCTGCTCGGGGTCCCCAGGGAGGACGAGGCGATCTTCGGTGACTACGCGCGCCGGCTCACCCGCGGCCTGGACCCCGTGGAGACCCAGACCGAGGAGGAGCTGCGCGAGCTGGCGGTCGCCCGCGTCGAGCTGGCGTCCTACCTCAGCGGCCTGATCGCGTTCCGCCGCGAGCACCCGGACGACGGCCTGCTGTACGGGCTGATGAACGTGCTCGGCCCGCTGGACCTGCACGCCACCCTGCAACTGCTGCTCATCGCCGGGCACGAGACCACCGTCAACCTCATCGCCAACGGCACCCTCGCCCTGCTCCGCGACCCCGCCGCGGCGGCCCGCCTGCGCGAGGACCCGCAGCTGGCGACCCCGCTGGTCGAGGAGGTGCTCCGGTACGACCCGCCGGTGCAGATGACCAGGCGGCGCGCGCTGGCCGACATCGACATCTCCGGTGTCACCATCCCCGAAGGGGACACGATGGTGCTCATCCTGGCCGCGGGCAACCGCGACGCCGAGGTCTTCGCCGATCCCGACACGTTCGTCCCCGACCGCGCCGGAAACGCCCACCTGGCCTACGGCGGCGGCGCGCACTACTGCGTGGGCGCGTCGCTGGCCCGCGCCGAGGCGCAGATCGCGTTCACCGCGCTGGCCCGCCGGTTGGACGCGCCGCGGCTGGTCACCGACCCGCCGCCGTACCGGGACAACGCGGTGCTGCGCGGACCTGAGCGGCTGCTCGTGTCCTTCGACCGCCTGACCGCCTGACCCGGTCCTCGCGGCGCCCCATCCTGAGAGACCAGACAGGAGGGCGAGCCGAAAGAGGACGGCGGGCACGGCCGTCGAGGCGGGCCGCGAACCGCCTGCCTGGACGGACCGGCGCATACCGGAGGTAGGCTCGGCTCTACTTCGCACAGAGCGGATGTGGAGACATGCGCCCGCCTGGATGGTTCCGAATGACGCGCGCCTGGGCCTTCGCCCTGGTGTGCGTCGGGCTGTCGCAGACAGGGCACGATCTGATGGCGCCGCGCCCGGTGCCCGCCTGGTCGGCCGGCGTGGCCCTCGGCCTGGTCGCGGCGATCGGATACCGGCTGGCGGACCGCGAACGCTCGCCCCTGTGGATCCTGGCCGCGATGGAGGCGGGCCAGCTCTACCTGCACGTGTGGTTCGCCTGGACCACCCCGGCGACCGGTGTGTCCGCCCCGGTCACCGCGCATCTCATGGCGACAAGTCACCACGGGGCGCCGGTGGGCGCGCATGACGGCATGTCCTCCCTGGTGATGTTCGCCGCCCATGCCCTGGCCGGGGCGTTCGTCGCCCTGTGGCTCTCCATGGGCGAGCGCGCGCTGTGGCGGGCCCTTCGATCGCTCGCGTTCGCGCTCTCCGCCCGGCTCGGCTGGATCTTCGCCCTGGCCGGCCCCGCGCCGATCCCCCGCCGCCCGGCCGTGGCGCACCGGGCGCGCGACGACGCCGCCCCGGCGATGGCGATGCACCGCCACGCCCTGGTACGCCGGGGGCCACCGCGGGGAGTTCACCCCATCCCCCATCCCGCCTGACCAGGATCGAGCACAGCGCCCAGATCTCCGGACGCCTCCCGGGCCTGGTCCGGCGTGCCTTCGGCGTACCCATGACGAGGAGCGGCTCTGACGTCG
Organism: Microtetraspora sp. NBRC 13810; assembly: GCF_030268685.1. GTDB lineage: Bacteria > Actinomycetota > Actinomycetes > Streptosporangiales > Streptosporangiaceae > BSRQ01. The sequence continues at coordinate 33,419 of NZ_BSRQ01000020.1, read as the reverse complement.
CCCGGTCGAGGATCGCCGTGCAGACAACCCGACAGGCACGATTGAAGATCTTGGAGCGTCATGAGCAAGTCGGCACGTGAGAGGCTGCGGCAGGAGCGGAGCCTGCGGGCTCGGAAGGAGAAGCGGCGGCGCGCGCTGCTGATCGGTTGCATCGGCCTGGTGGTGGTCGCGGCCGTCATCACCGGCGTCTTCGTCCAGGCGAACATGTCGAAGGCGACGTCGTTCTCGGGCGCGCTGGCGCCGGTCACGGTCCAGCAGGACGGGACGGTCGTCATGGCCAGGCCGGGCGTCACCGCACCGGTGCTGGACGTCTACGAGGACTTCCAGTGCCCGATCTGCAAGGAGTTCGAGCACCTCAACGGCGCGCAGATCAAGCAGTTCGCCGCCGAAGGAAAGATCAAGGTGGTCTACCACCCGCTCGCGTTCGTCAATCCGCAGGGTTCTCTGCGGGCCGCCGCCGCGGCGCAGTGCGTGCCCGGCGCCTCCTGGATGGCCTTCCACGACGAGCTGTTCGCCCAGCAGCCGGACGAACGGGTCGCTCTCACGATCGGGGACCTGAAGAGGTTCGCGGCGAAGGCCAAGATCACCGATCCGGCCGTGTCGTCCTGCATCGAGGCCCAGGGCCACGCCGCCCAGGTCCGGCAGCTCACCCAGCGGACGCTCGCCTCCCCCGACATCCAGGGGACGCCCACGCTCCTGCTCGACGGCCGGAAACTGTCCGATGACCAGGTCTTCACCTCGACCGGCCTGCGCGACGCCCTTGAGGCGGCGACCGGGGCGCAGGGGTAGGTGACCGGTCCGGGAGGGTCAGGCGGGCCCCGATCCCCTGACCCTCCCAGACCGAGCGAGGTGAGCCCCTTCTCCTACCGGGAACCCGGTTCGGAGCCGTCGCCGGCGGGCTTGAGCCCGGGAGGCGCGCCGGCCTTGGCGGCGAACACCCAGCGGTTGCCGGCCAGGGCGTCGTCCGGCTCGGGGCGTGGACCGCGGCCGTGGTCGCGGGTGAAGTCGAAGGGCGTGTGGACCGCGGTGGACCAGCCACGCTCCCGCAGCCGGCCGGTCGAGTCGGGGCGCGGCTCCCCGTCGAACAGGGCGAGCAGGTCGACACCGATCTGCTGCCTGGCCGCCGCGTAGACGGCGCCGGCCCGGACCTGCGGCGACTCCGTCCCGAGCTTGACCTCGAACGCCAGGGTGCTGCCGCCTGCGCTCAGACGGTCCACCGTGTCGATGAGCCGCCGCTCGGCGTCCGCCGGGAGGTAGAGCAGCAGGCCCTCGGCCAGCCACGCGGTCGGCACGGCCGGGTCGAAGCCGGCGCCCGCCAGTGATCGGGCCCAGTCGTCGCGCAGGTCGGCCGCGATCGGGCGGCGGGTGGTCGCCGGGGTCGCGGCGAGGGCGTCGAGCACGCGGTGCTTGAACGCCAGGACACCGTCACGGTCGATCTCGTAGACGACCCGGCCCGGCGGCCAGCCGAGCCGGAAGGCCCGGGTGTCGAGGCCCGCGCCGAGCAGGACTACCTGCCGGGCGCCCGCCTGGACCGAGCTGACAAGGAAGTCGTCGAGAACCCGGGTGCGCAGGCCGAAATAGCGCCCCAGCCTGCCCCACAGGGGGTTCGCATCCCCACCGGGCACCTCGGCCGGGCGGACCGGCCACGCCGCGGACGCCCCGGCGGCGCGCACGAAGTGCTCGGCGTACGTGTCGCCGGCCAGCGCGTCGGGCCGGTGTGCCTCGATCGCCCGCGCGGCGGCGACCATGAGGGCGGTCAGGCCGACGCCGCCTTCGACGCCGGTGTACCGGGCATCGGGCACGCGTCCTCCTCTCCGGCCGGAGGCGCCCACGTGCCCGGGTGGTCGTGGGTGGTGGTGTGGGCGCCGTACAGGACGGTCATGAAACGCAGGATGTCCGCGTCCCGCAGGTGCAGGCCGGTGGTGCAGTCGGTCAGCACGGTGATGTGGAAACCCTTCTGGAACGCGGTCCGGGCGGTGGAGTCCACGCAGACGTCGGCGTACAGGCCGGCGAAGACGAGGCGCGCGATGCCGCGGCGGGCGAGGTGCTGCTCGAACCCGGCGGTGAGGAAGGCGTCGAAGCACGCCCGCTTGGTGAAGACCTGCTCCCCCGGCATCGGCGACACCTTGTGGAACTCCGCCCCCCACGACCCTTCCCGGCACTTGGGCCGCTTGCCGAGGAGACGATCCCGGCGCCGCCAGCTCGGCCCCTGGTGCTCGGCGTCGCCGACGAACCGGACGAAGATCACCTCTATGCCGTGGGCCCTGGCGTGTTCGACGGCCCGCGCGGTGTTCGTCGTGACGGCGTCGAGTGCCGCGGGGTCGCCGGAGTACCGGGCGAGGGCGGTCGGGCCGGCGCAGAAGTCGTTCTGCACGTCGACGACGACCAGCGCGGCCGTCTCCGCGGCGGTCACCGGTCCGCCATCAGGGCCGGCCGCTCATCGGGTTCGAGCACGTCGAGCAGCGCGTCCACCACGGCGGTGGTCGAGTGCCCGCCGCCGAGGTCGGGGGTGGCGATGCCGCGGCGGCCGAGCGACCGGAGGCCGCGCTCCACCATGCCCATCGCCCCCGCGCAGCCCGCGTGCCGCTCTGCGATCGCCGCCGCGGCGCGCACGGTCGCCACCGGGTTGACCGCGTCCTTGCCCGCCAGGTCGTCGGCCGAGCCGTGGACGGTCTGGTACTCGACCAGCCCGGCCGCGTCGGGGTGCAGATAGACGTTCTCGGTGCAGCGGTTCTCCTGGCGTTCGGAGCCGAAGCGGTCGAGCAGCATCACGTGCATGATGTCGGCCCACTCGTTGCCCGCGATGATCAGCGTGCGGGGGCGCGGGCCGTGCTCGATCAGGTTGCGGTTCACCGTGTCCGGCTGGAACAGGCGGATCTCGACGCCGTGCCGTGCGGCGGCGTCGGCCACCCACCCGTCCAGGGCCCCGTCGAGCAGGTGGAACTTGTAGGCCATGACGATCTGGTCGGCTCCGCCGTCCGGCCACTGCCGCCGCGCGCGCCCCACGGCGTAGTCGACGACCTTGTCGGTGATCTCCCGGCTGAACGCCATGGTGCGGATGAGCGCGCCCGGCGCGTGCGTGTTCTCCCCGGTGTAGAAGCCCTGGGCCTGGTCCCGGACCAGCAGCAGGGACGCGTCCGGAGCGGCGATGAGATCGACCTTCACCGCCTGGAGGCGCTGGCGGACCAGGTAGAGCGACTGGGCGTTGATCGCCGTGCGGAAGACGGCCGGGACACCGAGCGCGGCCCGCGCGCGGCAGAACTCCGCGTAATGCTCGGCGTCCTCCCGGGTGAGCTCGCGGGCCCGCTCGATCCCGGCGGCGGCCTTCAACGACGAGTACGAGTGGTAGACCTTCTCCGATCGGGTGACGCCGATTCCGACCGAATACGTGTCGGCGATCCCGGCCAGCACCCGCTCGAACACGGCCGCGAGCTCGGGGCCCGTTCCCTGTCCCACGGCAAGTCCGATGACTGGTTCCTCCACATGAACTCCTTTGCCGAAGGCCGATGTGTCAGGTTGCCGCAGTTTCGATCAGATCGGGCCACCGACGAGGTGGTCGCCTGGAATTCCCGCCTTGTCCGGGCTGTAGTAGTCCTTGATTCCGGCGGCCCACACCGAGACCGTGATCTGGTCGGCGTCCGACGGCTTGAACGCGTCGAAGAGCGTGTCGATGTTGGCGCGCTCGAAGCCGATGGCCGTCATGAGCGCCGCGAACACGCTCCGCTCGATGAGCCCGTCCCCGTCGGGGTCGCCCAGCGCGGCCAGCGCCCCGGCGAAGTCGGTGACCGCCCCGTCGAAACGCTCCGGGGAGAGCACGCACGCGGTGTACTCCTCGAAACTGATCCGGTGGTCGCGGTCGGCGTCCAGCTCGGCGGCCAGCGTCGTCCAGTAGCGCCGGAAAGCGGCGAGCATGGCGGCTTTGGCGGCGTCGTCGGATTCGGGGGCCGCCGCGACGACCCGGGACGCCATGAGCTCGAAGTCCTCGGCTTCGAGATAGCCGGTACCGTCGGTGTCGAGCAGGGTGAAGATGAGCTTTACGCGATCGAGGGCCGCTTTCTGCATCTCCTACCGCCTTTCTTTGACAGCCACTCGCAAAGAGGGCTGACTTCTGAGGTCCGACCGCACAACACTATGCCAGAACATGGCCCGCACGCCCACAATCCGATTAGCCACCACAAGCCCCGAACACGACAAATGCCACCCCATTCAATTATTGCGAAATAGGCTGATTATTCGGGAAATTTGTGCCATTACTGCCGGGTCGAAGGGGATACCCGGGTGGCCACGCGCCGGCCCGCTCACGGTCCGGCCTCCGGCTCCGCGTCCGGCCTCCGGCTCCGGCGCCGAGCCGAAGGCGGCGCCGTCAGCGCGAGTCACCGCCGGTCACCGTCTCGAAGGAGTCACCACCGGTCACCGTCTCGAAGAAGGACCGCACCACGGCGAGGAACGCATCCGGCTCCGAGGAGAAGACGACGTGTCCGGCCTGGAACACCTCCAGCCGCGACCCGGGGATCGTCTCGTGCGTGACCCGGCCGGCCCGCAGCGGGAGAACGGGGTCGAGCGCGCCCCACACGAGCAGCGTGGGCGCCCGGAGCTCCCCCACCCGGCCCCGCAGGTCGTGGCCGGGAGTGGGGAACTCGCGCCAGATCGCCGCGGCCGTCCGCGCCCCTTCGCGGGTCTTCGCCCGCGCCACGACCCGCCGGACGATCGCCGCGTCCTCGGGCGTCCTGGCCCTCATGTAACTGTTCACCAACCGGGGCATGAGCAGGCGCGTCACCGACGGGACGCCGAGCAGGCGGGCGGAGCTCCGCGTCAGCGGATTCCACGAGACGAATCCCCCGGCGTTGACCATGACCAGGCCACGCACCCGGTCGGGATGGGTGATGGCCAGCCGGGCCGCCGAGAAGCCGCCCACCGAATTGCCGATGAAGAACGCCGGCGGCAGGCCGAGGTTCGTCACCACGTCCTGGAGGACCTCGGCGAACAGCGTGACCCCGGGCTTCTGAGGTGCCCGAGGGCTCTCCGACTCCCCGTGCCAGGGCCAGTCGACCGTGATGGTCCTGTACCGCTCGGCGAGACCGGGCGCGACGGCGTCGAAGTCATGGTGATCGTGCAGCGTGGCGTGCAGCATCACGACGGGTGTTCCCTCGCCGCGTTCCCGGTAGTGGACGCGGCCCGCGCGGGTGGAGACGTATGGCATGACGATGTCCTTTCATTGACCGACCGGCCGGTCAATGAATAGCATACGTACATGCGGACGAGATTCAGCGGGGCCGTCCCGCCCCACCGGAGATCGACGGGTAGGGTGCCGTGGTGACCTCACGGAGCGCGGCGGCCGCACGCACCCGAGACCGTCTCATCGAAGCCGGGTTACGGCTCGCGGAGCGAACCGGGCTGGCGGGGCTCAGCGTCAACCTGCTCGTCGACGAGGCCGGCGTCTCCAAGGGGACGTTCTTCCACCACTTCCGCGACCGGGCCAGCTACCTGCTGGCGCTGCACGGCGGCTTCCACGATCGGCTGCTGGCGGAGATGCTCACCGCCATCGAAGGGATGACGCCCGGCGCCGAACGGCTGTTCGCCGCCGCGGAGACCTATCTTGAGGGGTGCCTCCGCGATCGGGGCGTGCGCGCCCTGCTGCTCGAAGCGCGCGCGGAGGCGCCCATCGCGGAGGTCGTGCGCGCCCGCAACGCCCAGGGCGCCGAGCTCTGCGCCGCCGACTTCAAGGCGATGGGCAGGCCGTATCCGCTGGACGCGGCGCGGCTGTGGGTGGGCATGGTCGCCGAGGCCGCCCTCGTCGAACTCGACGAGGGTGGCCGCAGGCCCGCGACCCGCGCCGAGCTGAAGCGGTTCATCGGCTGATCCGGTGAGAAAGTCCGCCGGCCGCCGCTCAGCACGTGGTCGACGACTCAGGCGGTGTACTCCTCCGGCCCGGTCGCGGGTGACCGCCGGCGTCCGGCGCGCCCGGCCCAGTGCCCCCCGACGCCGACGGGGCCGGGCGCTTCACCCCCCGAGGGTCTCTACCAGCGGCCGCCCTTGGCGAGCTGGCCGCGGACCGCGCCGTCGGGGAACGGCTTGGTGTGCAGGTTGGCGTACCAGTTCTTCGGGTTGCTCTTGATCCCGTTCAGCACGCTGGTGTCCTTGACCACGACGGATCCCGTGCTGGTGTTGCCGCGGGTCTTGCCGTGGGACAGCAGGTCGATGACGACGGCGCCGTTGGTGCCCGCCTTGCCGCGGTGGATGTGGAACGCGGAGGGCTTGGCGACCCTCTTCCACTGGACCAGGTAGTACATCCGGTTGCCGACGATGCGGAACTTCGCCACCGCCAGCCCGTCCCGGTCGTTGACCTTCTTGCCCGCCTCCCGCACCTCGTTCCTGCCGAGCAGCACGGTGGCGAAGTAGTAACTCTTGGCCGTGGCCGTCGTGGCGGAAGCGGTGGTGGCCGCGGTGCCGGCCGTGGTGGCGGTGGCCGCCCCGGCCGGCAGCGCCGCCGCGCCCAGGGCCAGCAGCGCCGCCGCGGCGCCCACCGTCAGCCGAGCCGCCACACGTCCCCGGCCGGTCGTGCGGCCGGCCTGCTTCGAAGCGTCCATCGAAATCTTCCTCACATTCGCTGGGTGTGTCTGTTCGGACGTCCCAGACGCTAAGGCAGGCGATATCTGGCTTTATACGTACAAATCCGCACACGCCGCGAGCGTGTACAAAGCCACACACCGCCGTGGACGAGCACGACCGGCCGCTGTCACCGCTGTTCCGCGAGCCACTCGTCGAAGGTGGTCGGCGCGATGCGGGCGTTCTCGCCGGGCAGCAGGACGTCGCCGGCCATCGCCGGGCCGAACATCCCCGACCACGCCGGCACCAGCTTCACCGCGTGGCCGCGCGCGTCGTTGGTGCGCCGGGCCATGTCCACCAGGTCCTGCGGCTCGGGCCCGGCGACGTCGACGTAACGCCCCTGCGGCTCGCCCGTCGCGATCTCGGCGAGGATGCCGGCCACGTCCGCGGGCGCGATCGGCTGCACGAGCAGCGGGGCGATCGTGGCGACGCCGTCCCGCTCGGTCCAGCTCGCCACCATCGCGGCGAAGTCGTGGAACTGGGTGGCCGGCACGATCGTCCACGGCACCGGTCCCCCGGCCACGAGACGCTCCTGCTCCCGCTTGCCCGCATAGTGCGCGTTGCCTTCGACGCGATCCACCCCGGCGATCGAGAGCAGCACGTGGTGCCGGACGCCGGCCCGCTCCCCGGCGGCGAGCAGGTTCCGCGTGACGGCGCCGAAGTAGGCCACCGTCTCGGCCCGGCCGGCCACCGGGCCGCTGGTGACGTCGATGACCACCTCGACGCCGGTCAGGACCTCGCCGAGCCCGTCACCGGTCGACAGGTCCACGCCGAGCGAGCGGCTGATGCGCACGACGTCGTGCCCGTCCCGTTCGAGCGCGGCGACGGTGAGGGTCCCGATGTTCCCCGTGGCGCCGGCGACTGCGATCCGCATGATGATCTCTCCCCATCTCTTCTGGTACCCGCTGACGCTATCTCGGACTAAATAGATCCGCAATGTCTGAGATAGACTCAGCGCCATGAAGCTGCCTGTGAGCACCGAATGGCTGTTGCACTGCGCCACGACGCTGGCGCAGCTCGATCCGGCGGCCACCACGTCGGCGGCGCAGCTCGCGCAGTACTACGACCTGCCGGCGGCCTACCTCGCCAAACAGCTCCAGGCGCTGGTCAAGGCCGGCGTGCTGACCGCGACCACGGGCCCCCGGGGCGGGTTCCGGCTCGCACGGCAGGCTGCCGAGATCACCCTCCTGGAGATCGTCGAGGCCGTCGACGGCGCCGCCTCGCCGTACGAGTGCCGCGAGATCCGCCAGCAGGGACGCGGAGCGCTGTCCCCCGAGGAGTGCCGCGACACCTGCGTCCTCGCCGCGAAGATGGCCGAGGCCCACCAGGCATGGCGGCAGTCCCTCGCCGGCTGTTCACTCGCCGACATCCTCGCCGCGCTCCCCCCGTCGGCGCCGTCCCGCACCCGGCGACGCCTGGCGGGGACGGCTTAGCCCCCGGTGGGCCCGGCTCAGCGCGCCACGTACGCGACCATCGCCGGGTGGTCGATCTGGGTGGCGCCGTTGTAGCAGGTGACGTACCGGATGCTCACGTACGCCGAGGACAGCTCCCAGGGGGCGGACAGGTTGCAGAACTCCGGGCCGTAGCCGAAGGCGGTGACCTGGACGTTGTCCCGGTAACCGTCGAGCCCGCCGAAGATCACCTGCTTCCTGGCGACGCCGTACCTGTTCAGCTGCACGCCCGCGGACCGCGAGTTGTGACTGACCTGGTACGGCGTCGGCACGTAGGTGCCCACAGCGGTGGGGTCGTTGTCGAAGGTGTAGGCGAAGCGGTAGGTCTGGGGGGCCCACACGAGGGGCCGCTCGCGCTGGTAGGTCAGGCTCCACCCGGTGTTCAGCGGCGCGCCGGCGGCGTCGTAGCAGCGCACCACGATGCTCTGCGCGGCCGTCGTCGCGGTCCAGCCGCCCAGCTTGCAGCGCGCAGGCACGTCCGGTTCGACGGCGGTGACCTGGATGTTCCCGGCGTGGCCCGCCGAGCCGAGCCCCGGCAGGGTGACCCGCCACAGTCCCGGCGACGTCAGCGGCGCGGCGGTGTTCACCGCGGTGGGCGCCGAGGAGTTGAACTGCGCGGCCACGGCGGAGCCGTCCCAGTGCACGTAACCGAACGCCTGGGGCGCGGGCAGGTACACGGCGCTGTGCCCGAAGGTGAGGGAGAACCACGAGGCGACCGGGCCCACGCCGTGCCGGTGGCACTGCACCGCCACGATCTCGTCCGCCCCGGACTGCCACCAGTCCTGGACCTGGCACCAGTCGGCGGACCGCGAGATCGCCGTGACGTGGGCCACTCCCCCGGTGGCGGCGCCGATCTGCGGGAACTTCACGAACACCTGGCCGGGACCGCCCGCGGTGGCCTCGACGCCGGCCCCCTCCGGCCACGAGCCCGCCTGGCGCAGGGTGTCCACGACCGGTCCGGTCCTGACGACGGCGAACCCCCAGCGGGGCAGCTCGGCCGCCGTCGCACCAGTGGCGCCCGCGGCGAGCCCGGTCGCGGCCAGGGCCACGACACAGAGGGTTCGCATGATCACTGTCCATAACCGGCGCATGTCATCCTTCATCCACGTCGGAGCGGTCGTCGGGAGCGGGATGGCGCGCGCGTGTGCCCTCCGGCTCTTGATAACCTGCCGCCCGGGCAACTGAGAAGACCCAACTTGACCGTTTTGTCGAATTTTTGCGCCGAAGCCGGGATCCGTGTCGCTGTCGCACGCGACGCGTTCGGCGACCCTCCCGCCGGGGAAGGTCGTCGCGTGGTTCTCATACGGGTGGTCGACGCCGGCCACCACGTACCCCGCGCCCGCCAGTTCCTCGGCGAGGGCGGTGAGCGTGCCGCGGGGCATGGTGAGAACCCCGGAGAGAGGAGCACCAGCGGCAGGCTCCCCTCGTCGCCGGCCGGTTCCGCGTCGGCGAAGGCGTTGGTGCGCGTCCTGCTCAGCAGGTCGGGCGGCACACCGGTCACCCCCCTGCCCTTCAGGGTGAGCTCCGACTCCTTCGCGGACATGTAGGGGGCCCGCTCACCCTCACCCGCCCGCGCCGGGTACCACACGGTGACCATGAGCTCCCTGGCCTTCGCCTCGGGCACCCACGGGTCGGGCCGGGAGGTGTCCGCCAGATGCAGGACGGTGGCGCCGACCGGATGGGGCCCGGTGGGCGCGGGCAGGACCGGGGCGCTCGCGGATGCGGCCGGACCGCCGGACGCGACCAGCGCGACGCTGTCATCGGTCCGCATGGTTTCGCACGAGCCGTCCACGGCGCACTGGTACGCGGTGACCTTGCCGTGGGCTGGTCGGCGGGCAGGCGACCGGGGTCGCGGCGCGGTCCGCTGAGCCGGTGATGGGTGGCCAGGAGCCTCTCGACCTCTCCCGCCGCCTGGACGCGCGAGTCGACGAGCACGATCAGGTAGTCGCAGGTCCGTTCCAGGTCGGCGACCACGTGGGAGGAGAGCACCACGCTGAGCTCCTGCTCGACGACGGCCTCCATCAGGCCCTGCAACTCCCGGCGGGCGAGCGGGTCGAGCGAGGCGACCGGCTCGTCCAGGATCAGCAGCTCGGGCCGCTTGGCCAGGCCCAGGGTGAGGGCGAGCTGGGCGCGCTGGCCGCCCGACAGCTTTCCCGCCCGGTGCGCGGGATCGAGGCCGAGCCGTCCGATGCGTTCCCGGGCGAGCGCCGCGTCCCAGCCGGGCTTGAGCCGGGCCCCTAATCGCAGATGGTCGGCGACGGTCATCCCGGCGTAGGTGGGGGTGTTCTGGGCGACGAATCCGATCCTGGCCAGTTGGGCCGGGTGGTCGGTGGGATGGCCGCCGAGCACGGTGATGGCGCCCGCCGTCGGCGCGAGCTGGCCGCCGGCCAGTTTCAGCAGTGTGGTCTTGCCCGCCCCGTTGGGGCCCACCAGCCCGACGACGTGCCCGGACGGGATGTCGATGGTGCAGTCTCTCAACGCCCACCGCCTGCCGTACCGTCCCATGAGCCATCCCCTCATGGACGTCAGTGCGCGAAGTTGACGGATATCAGGGTCTATGCCGGATGGGTTCGGGATCATGACCGAATGAGGGATATGGGCAAGGGCGCGCTGGTCGGGCTGGCGGTCGGGGTCACGCAGGCCGTCCTGTGGACGTCGAGCCCGCCGTGGGACGGGCACTCGGGCGTGCGCGGTCCCTCCTCCCTCGTCCTGACGGTGGCCGTCTTCCTGATCGCCGCGATCACGGCTCCGCTGGTCCGGCTGCGCCGCCGGTCCCTCACCGTCATCATCGGCGGAATCGCCACCCTGGCCCTGGGCCAGGCCCTGTGGCGGATCGCCCCGGAGACCATTTCCTATGGCTTCGACCGATCACTGCTCGGCGGCGTGCACCTGACGGCGTCCCTGGCCGGCTTCAGCACCGCCGCCTGGGCACTGGCCGCCGCGAGGCGATGGTGGTCCAGGATCGCCGCGCTCGGCGTCCTCACCGCCGTCTGCGCGCTGACCGTCCCACTGGCGGAACCCGCCTGGCGCTGGCACCTGGCCCGCGCCTTCGAACTGCTCGAAGTCCCGCTGGTCGCACCCGACATCGCGGAGCACAGGCTCTTCTACGCCGAGACACCGGTCGTCGGCGACACGGAACCGGTGATCCTGCTGGAGTACCGGCGCACCGGCGCGGAGCGGGAGTCCGGGAGCTTCGAGGCCATCCAGGTGACCGTACGCCGCGGCTCGGCCGGAACCGCCGCGGAGGCATGCGCGACGCCGTACCAGGCCGAGTCATGGGGAGCGCCGGACCGGCCCTGCCGCGAGGCGGCCCCGAACCGATGGGTCCGCCACGGTCCGCGGGGGCGGATCGCGGTGTTCACCCACAGCGGCGGCGCGCTGGTCCAGGTCGAAAGCCACGGAGTCGGGCAGGCCGCCCTCCTCGCGGCCGCCGGGACGATCCGGCCGACCACCGCCGAGACCCTCGCGGAATACGTCCTGCCGGTCCGGTGAACTCCGAGGCGCGGCCTGCCACCCATCACGTCGGTGCGAACGCCTCCCGCACCTCGCCGGGCGCGTGGGCGAGGGCGGCCTCGTCGGGGTCCGCAGCGGTGACGTGCGGGAGGTGGACGATGACGTCGAAGGCGTCCTGCGGGCTCACGTCGGAGTAGAAGTCGCCGATGCCCGCGCGCATCCGCGACGCCGCCCGGACGGCGGCGGCGTCGGCCGGTGCCAGCCGCCGCAGGTCGGTCGCGAAGGGGCCGTCGTGACTCGCGGCCATGAGCGCGTCGAGGCTGCCGGGCCGGGGCGCCTCCATCGCCGTGAAGAAGGTGCCGGTGTAGAAGTCGGCACCCGTGTTGAGGATCTGGCCGGTCCCCGAGGTCGTACCGATGACGAGATAGCCCTCCCCCAGTCGGTCGGCCAGACGCATGCCCATGGGCGTCACCGGAGGCATGCCGGGCAAGACGCCCGGCCAGCGCTGAATGTGGCCGTTGTGGGCGGCGAGGACGATCCGCTCCTCCCTGCGCAGGATCCATTCGACCGTGTCCGCGATCGCGGCCTCGCGGCCGGACATCGCCGACTGCCGGTCGCCGCCGGACAGCGCGCGCACCACGCCGTCGAGGGCGACCGTGACGCGCAGCGCGCGCAGCGCATGCTCGTAGGCTTCGGCGGTGGTCCGCCGCAGATACTCCGGGCGCCGGCCGGCCATACGCTCGGCGAGACCGGCGAGGCCCGCGGTGAGCGCGTCCCCGGCCCCGGGCGGGAGGTCCCCGTAGGCGGCGACCGCCGCGGGCGCGGAGAACGCGGACGGCGCCGCGAAGACGCGGGCCGTCTCCCGCAGCCCCGGATCGGCCCGGAAATCAGGATCCGCCTCCGCGAGGTAGCCGAGCACGGCGTCCAGACCGGGCAGCAGGGACACGACCGAACCGGGCAGATCGACCCCGTAGAAGCCGACCGGGTGCGCGGCGGTCCTGTTGTGCTCCCGCATCCACTCCAGATGGTCGCGCATCTGCGTCCACAGCCCCATCAGGGACGTCATGCCGTTCGCCATGACGTCCCCGAGTCGGCCTTCCCCGCCTTCGACCCAGTCGCGGACCGCCCGCCCTTCGACGAAACCGGTCTCCATCGCGTAGGCGCCGAACCCGTGCCGCTCCACCAGGTAGCGCAACAGGCGGTGGCGAAGCTGGAAGAACTCGCGGTTGTAGTGCGCGCTCTCCCCGATCGCCACCACCCGCGCATCGCCGATCGCCTCGTCCAGCCAGCCGAGGTCGTCCAGCGGCCCGGCCGGATCCAGCGTGCGCAGCGGGAACACCGCCGCCCCGGTCAGCCGGTCAGCCGGCGCGTTCGTCCCCATGTCCGATCTCCTCTGCTTTCCCAAGTTTGGGAACAGTACCAGATATGGAACCATGGCCGGGTGAACACCCTCGACCTGCTCCTGCACCCGGTACGGCTGCGCATCGTGAACGCGATGTCCGGCGGGCACACCCGCACCACGTCCGACCTGTGCGCGACCATGCCCGACGTGCCCAAGACCACCGCCTACCGGCACGTCGGACTGCTGGCCGACGCGGGGATCCTGGAGGTCGTGGCCGAGCAGCGGGTGCACGGCGCCACCGAGCGCCACTACCGGCTCCGCCAGGACCGCACGGTCATCGACGCGGACTCGGCCGCGTCGATGACCCTCGACGACCACCAGCGCGGCTTCGCCGCCGCCATGGCCGCCCTGCTCGCCGAGTTCAACACCTACCTCGAACGAGACGGAGCCGACCCCACCGCCGACTCCGTCGGCTACCGGCAGGGCGTCGTCTGGCTCAGCCCCGGCGAACTGGCCGAGATGATCGACGCGCTCCGCCAGGTCTTCGCCGCGAGAGCCCGCAACAAGCCCACCCCGGATCGCAGCCCTCACCTGATGAGCGCGATCTTCTTCCCGGCCGTACGACCGTCCCGGCAGCAGTAGGACGAGGGACTCAGCTCGGTCTCCGCGCTCTTCAGCCCAGCGCCTTTACAATGTAGATCCATAACACCCGGGACCGGCAACGTCCGCGTCACCGGAGCCGTTGACCGTAGCCTTGCCCTGACGCTCACTCCGCGGCCGTCGCGGAGCCGGATCTTCCGCTCGCCGGGCGCTCCATGCCGCGGGCGGCGCCGAGGGGGAAGACGTATGCCGATCTCCGCCTACCTGCGCTGGTTGCGGGACCACGTGGGCCGCGATCTCGTGCTGATGCCCGGGGTGACCGGAATCGTCACCGATCAGGAGGGACGCGTCCTGCTGGTCGAGGACATCAGCACCGGCTGGTGGGCGCTGCCCGGAGGGGCGGTCGATCCCGACGAACGGCCGGCCGACGCCGTCGTCCGGGAGATGCGCGAGGAACTCGGCGTCGAGGTCGAGCCCACCGCCGTGCTGGGCGTGTTCGGAGGACCGGACCTGACGGTCGAGTACGGCAACGGCGACCGCGTCCAGTACGTGACCACGATCTTCGCCTGCCGGGTCGTCAGCGGTGAACCGGTGGCCGACGGGGAGGAGGTGGCCCGCTTCCGTTTCGCCTCCCCCGCCGAGCGGACCGCGATGCGGGTGGCCCCCTGGGTGCGGCACGCCCTGTCCGTGATCGATCCGGACGTCCCCGGAGCGTGGTTCGAACCCCCCGCGGCCACCCCGCAGCCTTCGGCCGGGTGAGCCGCCGCCCACGCGCGTGAGGCCCGGTCCGGCGGCTCGTTCCCCCGGGGCTCAGGACGCGCCGGGCACGTAGGGGAAGGTCCGCGACGGCTTCGCCGTGACCGAATCCTTCGTGATGCCGATCGCGACGGGCGTGTTGGCGGCGAGGGAGAACATGACCTCCGGCGCGTTGTCGGACAGCGCGCGGCCGTTCCACCCCGCGAAGCCGAAGACCGCCGGCGTCCCCACGGTGTAAGGCAGCGTGTTCGGGAAGATCCTCCTGACCACGGTCCTCGCGTAGGACTCGGGGTCCTCCGCCGTGCCGCCGGCCCGTACGACGCCTGCCACCATGTCGGCGACGGCCTTGCCGTGGATCTCCATGTCGTCGGCGGGCGCGTTGACGTTGAGCTGGTCGCCGAGGCTCTCGTTGAGCTGGGTGAACAGCGGGTGGATCATCGGCAGGCCGGCCCGGTTGATCGGCCGCCGGCCGCCGGCGTCGGTGGCCAGGGTGGTCAGGGCCCACACGCCGATCGTCCGGTCCTCACCGGCGACGGGCAGCAGGTCCTCGTCGGGCACCTCCAGGACGATGGAATGGACGGTGTGCCCGGCGAACAGGTTCTTCGCCTCGGCCGGGTTCCAGGCCGACAGGTCGATCGCGGTGCCCCTCTCGAAGGCCACGCCGACCGCGCCCAGGACGACGGGCTCGATCCAGAACGGATCTCCGGCCTTACCCGCCCACACCCGGCCCCCTCCCCCGAGGCCGAGGGTCTCGCCGGTGCGCCCCTCGGCGATCACGGTCCCGGCGGCGAGGGCGTCCCGCGGCTCCGGCCCGGCCAGGCGGCGCAGCACGTAGGGCTGCGTCCCGTCCCCGGCACGCTCGCCGAAGGTGAAACGGTAGGTCAGATCCTCGACGGCGTCCCCGTTCCCGTCGATCTTGATCTCGTACGTCCCGTCGGGGTGCATGCCCCGGGGGATGTCCTCACCGGCGAACGAATGGCTGTGGTTCGTCGCGAAGACCGTGCCCCGCTCCCCGCGGAAGACGTACAGGTCGCTGATGTCCAGGCGCGGGTCCTGGCGGGCGATGGGCGAGTCGAGATGGTGAGACATGGTGTCCTCCCGTCGTCCGGCGGCCCAGGAGGCGTCCTGCCGCGTCCCGGGCCGCGGGGTGCGTGTCGTTCGGTGTCTCCACCCTCCGGCGATCGGGCCATGAACGCTGTAGAGCGGTCTCCAAACCTGCGGCGAGGCCGTCCCCACCACCGGTGTGGGGCCTGCCATACGGCCCGCGCGCGCACCGACGGGTCCGTGCACGGCTCGCCACGCTGCGCGTATACCGTGGAGGTGTCGGTAACCTGACGAGGGGCTTGCGCGGTGTCACCGATCGGCACGGTCCTTGAGCGGATCCTGGACAGCGTCCCTCAGGCGATCTGGGTGGTCGATCCGGACGGGTACATCCTGTACACGAACCCGGCCGCGGTCGCCGTCCTGGGCTATGACGACGCCGGTGAGCTGCGCGGCGGGCCGAGCCACGAAACGCTGCACTCCCGCCACCCCGACGGCGGCCGCGAAGCGCAGGTTGCCCGGCTGCTCGGGGAAGATCTCCGGCTCGCACGCGTCCAGCCACCACACGCGCACCCCCAGGTCGTAGTAGTTCCGCTTCACCTTGGACCAGAGGTAGTCGCGGGCGCGCCGATCGGTGGCGTCGTAGAAGCTGACCCCCAGGGCGTGGCCGCCGAAACCCCGGTCGGGGAACAGGTGGTGGACGGGCACGCCCTGCTCGGAGGTGATGAGCAGGCCCTGGTCCCGCATCTCGGCGTGGTTCTCCCCCACCGGGTTGACCGACGGCCAGACCGACACCATGAGCTTGACGCCCATCTCCGCCAGCTCCCGCACCATGGCCGCCGGGTCGGGCCAGTCGGCCGGGTCGAACCGCCAGTCGCCCAGGTGCGGCCAGTGGAAGTAGTCCACGACGATCACGGACAGCGGCAGTCCGCGCCTTTTGTGCTCCCGGGCGACCGCGAGCAGCCTTGCTCTGCCCGGACAGCGCCGACTGAACGGCGGTCCACAGCGCCTGCGAGTACTTCGGGTACTCGGCCCCGAGCTCGGCGGTCCGCCCCTTGGCCCCGGCGATGCCGTCCACGAACGTCCTCATCCGCGGATCGGACCCGGCGAGCTCGGCCGCGGCCGACTTGTTGGAGGGCACGTAGTTGGTCAGTTTGGACCAGGTCAGGCTGTTGGCGGTGGAGCTGAGGCACTTGATGACCGCCGCTGCCTTGGTGGCCTTCTCTCCGTTGTTCCCGGCCGCCCACACCTCGCCGCCGAGCGGGCTGGACGGGGTGCCGCCGGCCGCGGGGACCGGCATCCGCACGATGCCGAAGTCGGTGCCCGCCTTGGCGAGCTGCGGGAGCTGCCACGGCCCGTTGACCATCATGGCCACCGTGCCGTTGGCGAACTGCTCCTCCACGTTGGCCTGGGTCCACGACAGCACGTCCTTCGGCGCCGCCCCCGAGGCGACCAGGTCGGTGAGCAGTTGCAGCGCCGACACCGCCTGGGGCGAGTCGAGCGTCTTCAGATCGGCGCCGGCGCTGAAGAAGAACGACTCGAACTGGAAGCTGCCCTCCTCGGTCGCCGGGACCGCGAACCCGATGCCGTACCGCTTGGTGCCGCTGGTCAGCTTCCCGGCCGTGGCCTTCAACTCGTCCCAGGTGGCGGGCCGCGCTGTTCGAGAAGACGCTCGTCCGCCTGCGCGGTGACCTGGACGAGGAGTCGTTCCTGCGCGGTGGAGAGCGCGTCGGCCCCTACCTGTCCTGCCTGGCCGGCTGCCGCCTGGAGCGCGAAATGCGCGACTGGTGCCTGCGAACCGCGCGCACCCTGAGCGAACGGACCGCCCACGCGGGAAGGGAGCCACGCTGATGTACGGTCGTTACGTCGCCCTGGGCGACAGCCAGACCGAGGGCCTGGGGGACGGCGACGACGTCCGCGGCCACCGCGGCTGGGCCGACCGCCTCGCCGAGCACCTGGCCCGCACCGAACCCGGCCTGCTCTACGCCAACCTCGCCGTCCGTGGCCGCCGCGCCGTCCAGATCCGCGACGAGCAGTTGCCCGCCGCCCTGGCGCTGCGTCCCGGCCTGGCCACGGTGATGGCCGGCATGAACGACCTGATCCGCCCCGGCTTCGACGCCGCCGAGGTGGCCGCGGCGCTGGAGGACATGTTCGCGGCTCTGACCGCCGCGGGGACCCGGGTGGTCAGCGTGACCTTCCCCGACATCGGCGCGACGGTGCCGCTGGCCCGCCCGCTCCGGCCCAGGGTGATCGGCCTCAACACCCGCATCAGGGCCGCCGCCGCGCGGCACGGGGTCACCCTGATCGACACGTTCCCGCTCGCGTTCGTCTCCGACGCCAGGATGTGGAGCGGCGACCGGCTGCACGCCAGCCCGGTGGGGCACGCCCGCATCGCCGCCGCGGTCGCGCACGCGCTGGACCTGCCGGGCAGCGACGGCACCTGGGCGGATCCGTTCCCGCCGCCGGCCGCGATCTCCGCCTGGCGGGCGGCGGCGACGGAGGCGAGGTGGCTGGCCGCGTTCGCCGGACCGTGGATCGGCCGCCGCCTGCGCGGCCGATCCTCCGGCGACGGCCGCACCGCCAAACGCCCGCTGCCCACCCCGGTGATCGCCGGAGATCCGCCGGTCAAAGGGAATGTCGCCAGACGCGAAACCTGAAGGTGAAACGGTGACGCCGGCCCGCGGTGCGTGCCCGTCCTTCGCGGCCCTTCTCCGCCTCGCGTACGAGCCGGTGCGCCTGGGCCTGGCCGAGCAGGTCCGACACCCGGTAGGTGATCATCTGGTGGTGGAGCTCGGGACCCATCGGGTTCTCCTTGAGGCGATCGTTTTCTCCGACACCTCAAGGTTCGTCCTAAGGCACCCGGCCCCACATCGGGCGAATGCCATATCCTCCCGCCCCAGCATCCGGCCTAGGGGTACCTACGCCCGCCCTGCTCAGCGGGCGAAGAGCCGCCAGCGTCCCGAGCGGCTCAAGGAAACGTGGCGCCACGAAAACCTCGCTCCGGCGGCCGGTTCCGCAGCGAAGATGTAGGCTGAGGGTACCGAGGACTCTTCGAGCGTTGGCATTCAGGTCGGCGTCGCCCACGGCGATAGATCATTCGCGGGTCCTCCGGGGCCCCGGTCAGGCCAGGCAGCCACGATGCCGACCGTTCTTTCCCACCTCAAGTCACTCGCCTCCGCCCTGCCCGCGATCGACTCCGCGGTCAGGCTCAGCCTCAGTGCCGCGCCCAACCCGCGGGCCACCGTGGACGGGGCGTGGTGGCCCCGTTCCCGCGACGCCGCGGCCGAGTTGCCCGCGCTGATCGCCGCCGTCGACCGGCGGCTGGGCCGGACCACGCTTCGCGTCGGCCTGCACGCCGGCGCCTGGGAGCACATCCCGCGCCGGATACCGGCCCGCGGACGGCAGATCCGGGTGGGCTGGTTCCGCAACACCGACCCGCACCTGATCAGCCTGATCTCCTCGGGGGCGGAGCCGGTCATGCTGCTCGTCGTCCCGCCCGGCACCGCGGACGGCCCGGCCACGGCCGCGCTCACACTCGCCGCCCCGGCGGCACCCGGCCTGAGCCCGGCCGACATCCTCACCCGCGCCGGCGAATCCAGCGGCCCCGGCATCGCCACACCGGCCCCGGACGGACCGACCGACCGGAAGGACGAGGGCGGACACGCCACCGGCCGAAAGGTCGGGGACGGAGACGCCGCCGGCCGGAAGAACGAGGGCGGAGACGCAGGCCGGAAAGCCGGGGGCGGAGACGCCGTCGGTTGGAAGGGCGAGGGCGGACACGCCGTCGGCTGGAGGCCGCTGGACGCACCCGCCGGCCGGTTCAGGCCGGGCCCGCACCAGCCACCGGCCATCGACCGGGCACGCGGGCACGCTCCGCTCCGGCCCGGGCATCCCTTGGCCGTCGCCGACGCGTTCCCGCTCGGCAGGGCCCGCCCGTCGGCGCCGACCACCGTCCACCTGTCCGGTGAGATCGACATCTTCACCAGCCCGGAGCTGCGCCAGCACCTCATGAGCGCCCTGCGATCCAGCACGAGCCTGCTCATCCTGGACCTGTCCGGCGTGTCCTTCTGCGACGCCTCGGGTCTGGCCGTCCTGGTGGGCGTCCAGCACCGCGCCAGGGCGATGGGCGTCGTCCTCGCCCTGGCCGCGCCCCGCCCGGCGATGACCCGCCTGCTGCGCATCACCGGCCTGGACCGCAGTCTGCCGATGGCGGCGCCGACGGGGATGTCCGCGGCCTGCCGTACCTAGCCGTCCCGTCCCGGCGGGCCGCGGAAAGACCGGCGGCCCCGCGGCCGGTCAGGAGTCCAGGACCCGGATCTCCGACCGGCCGCCCGGGTATCCGGTATGTCGCGGGTATCCGGGGCGTCCGGAGTTCCGGGGTCTTCGGGGTGTTCGGGGGGCTGCCGGGCTAGTGTGCGCGCGGGTCCCAGCCGCGGGTGTCGACGCGGAGGCCGACCTTACGGGCGATGTCGTCCCACCGGACGAACTTGAAGTCGGTGTTCTCCCGGACCTCCCCCTCGTCGTCCCGCGCCTCGGGGGTGTTGACGCCGTCGTGGGTGACGAACAGGCCCTTGTCGTAGGCGTCGCCGAGGGGCACGTTCACCGCCATGGCGCCGTCGCTGGCCTCCGCGCCGTCCACGCGGCCGGAGCCGACGCGGAACTGCCCGACGTAGGCGTTGCGGCCCTCGCGGCGGTAGACGGTGAAGGTGTCGTCGCCCTGTCCGGACGCCAGGAGGTAGCCGGTGCCGTCGCCGTGGTAGTAGATCGTCAGTCCCTCGGCGTCCGCGGCGAGGTGGGTTCCCCCGAAGCCGGGGTCGGGGCCGGGGTCGCACTCCTCGGTCTCGGGGTCATAGGTGCCGGGCACGCCGTACTCGCGGACCCTGTCGACCAGCTCCGGCCTGCCGGTGAGGTCGGCGGGCAGCCGCCAGACGCCGACGTCCTCCTGGGCGGCGTACAGGACGTCGCGCTCGGCGTCGACGACCATGCCCTCCACCTGGGGAAGCTCGCCCGGCTCCAGGCAGGGGGTCCAGGTCGTGCCGTCGGGCAGGCGGAAGGACGACGGCAGCGTGAGGGTGCGGACGACCTCGTAGCCCACCTTGCCGCCGGCCACCGGCTTGAGCCGGACCAGCGCGACACTCGTCTCGTGGCGGCGGCTCACCAGCGCGTACACGCCGGTCCTGTCCTTCCAGGTGGCCACGCCGTAGGCGGTCCTGGCCTCGTTGACCTCTTCCTGGCCGGCGTTGAAGACGAACGGCGCGGCCGGGTCGGTCACGTCGGTCAGCGGCGCGCGGGCGCCCGCCGCCGCGGCTGGGTCGATCGCGTAGAACCTGAGCTGGTCACGGCCCCGATCGGACACCACGGCGAGGTCACGGCCGCCGAAGCGGTAGACGAGGTCGACGTTGTTGAACCGGCCGGGCTCGTCGTCCGCGCCGGGAGCGGGCGGAGCCGGTACGTGCTGGAGCTGCCCGCCCTTCAGGTCATAGGCGAACAGGCCGCCTTCCTTGGCCGTGGCGACGACGACGCTGCTGCCGGGCTTCGCGGGGTGCACCCAGATCGCCGGGTCGTCGCCGTTGGCGTTCCCGCCGGGGGCGTCGTCGAACAACGCCGGGGTCTCGGCCCGCGCCGTGACCACCGGCACGCGGTCGGCCGTGGCGGGAGGGGCGGCGACGAGCGCCGTGAGCAGTGCTGAGGTCATGACGAGCGGCGGCGCGAGCCGGAGGCGCATGGGTCTTCCTCGTTCTCGGGGGGACACGACGCCCGGATCATGGCCCCGCGAGGAGAACTCCGCGCGAACGCCGCCCGGCGGCGGAGGGAACGATCGCCCCGCCGCCGCACGGCACGGTCGCCGCCCCCGCTCAGAGGAACATCGGAAGCTGGGAGCCCGCGCAGACGTGCAGGACCTCGCCGGTGATCCGGGCCGCCTGGTCCCCGGCCAGGAAGGCGACGGCGTTCGCCACGTCCTCGGTGCGCACCAGCTCGCGCATCGGGGTCACCGCGCGGACCCGCTCGGCGTAGTCGTCGAGCATCCGCTCGTCGCCGCGCTGCCGGCTGAACCCGGTGCGGACGAAGCTGGGCGCGACCGCGTTGACCCGCACGCCGAGCGGAGCCAGCTCCATCGCCAGCGACCTGGTCAGGCCGACCAGGCCCGCCTTCGAGGCCGCGTATCCGGGATGCCCGCCGCCCAGCCACGTCCGGGAGCCGATGTTGACCATCGAGCCCGAGCGCCGCTCGGCCCACTGCGGCAGCACGGCCTGGGCGAGCAGGGCGGGCCCGCGCAGGTTGACGTCCTGGGTGCGGTCCCAGGAGGCCACGTCGATGTCGGCGAGATTCTGCGGCGGCTCGATGCCCGCGGCGCAGACGAGGGTGTCGATACGCCGGAAATCGGCGGTGACCGAGGCCACGAAGGCGCCGATGCCGGCCGGGTCGGCCACGTCCAGCCGCCGGGCGTGCACGCCGGGAAGCCTCTGCGCGACGCGGTGGGCGGCGGCCGGGTCGAGGTCGGCCACGACCACGGTCCATCCGTCGGCGGACATCCGGGCGGCGACGGCCGCGCCGACGTCCCCGCCTCCCCCGGTGATCACCGCGACGCTCATCGCGGGGACCGTGACGTGGACGGGACGGGGGCCGCGCGGCGCCCTCCAGGCGCCTTCTCCCGGGTGGTCACGACGTCGCCGGGCCGGCGCGGTGCCCGTAGCTGTATGTACATGGGTGTCCTCAGTTGTCGCGGGTGGTGAGAATCGGATGGCAGGCGATGCCCAGGCCGAGCAGCCGGTGGTCCTCGCCGGGTGCCGCGGCGAGCGTCACGCCGACGGGCAGTCCGTCGTGGCTCCCCAGTCCTGTCGTTCACCCAGGGCTTCGAAGGCGACCGTTTCGTCAACTTCCAGCTCTATGACGGTCTCACCCGTTACGACCTGAAACAGGCTGACAAGTCACCGCAGATCGTGCCCGGCCTGGCGACCTCCTGGGACACCAGCCCGGACGGCCGCACCTGGACGTTCCACCTGCGGCAGGGCGTGACCTTCACCGACGGCACGCCGTTCGACGCGGACGCCGTCATCTTCGGGTTCGACCGGTTGCTGAAGAAGGACAGCCCGTCGTACTACCCGGCCGCCGCCGGGGCCGCGGGCCTGTGGACCGGCCAGATCAAGTCCTACGAGAAGGTCGACGACCGGACCGTCCGGATCACCACGCCGCAGCCCAGCGGCCACCTGCTCACCGACCTGACCTTCCTCACCTTTCCCAGCCCCACCGCGGTCGGGAAGTACGGGAACCAGGGCTTCGCCCTGCACCCGGTGGGCACCGGACCGTTCCGGTTCTCCTCGCTCCAGCCGGGCCAGCAACTCGTGCTGCTGCCGAACAAGGACTACTGGGGCGGGGCGCCCAAGCTCGGCAAGCTCGTCCTGCGGCCCGTCCCGGACCCGGGGGCGCGCACCGTGGCACTGCGGTCGGGCGAGGTCAACTGGATCGAGTACCCGAGCCCGGACGACATCGAGTCCCTGACCTCCGCCGGCTATTCACTGCTCGCCAACGACTACGACCACCTGTGGTACTGCACGTTCGACCAGGCCAAGAAGCCCTGGAACGACGTGCGGGTACGGCAGGCGGCCAACTACGCCATCGACAGGAAGTCCATCGCCGGCGATCTGCTCAAGGGCACCGCGGCCCCGGCCTACCAGCACGCGCCCGCCGCGACGGAGGCGTACGACGCCGCCAACGACGTCTACTCCTACGACCCGGCCAAGGCCAGGAGCCTGCTGGCCGAGGCGGGCGTCGCCGGCGGGTTCACCACCACCCTGGCCGTGCCGACCGGCGGCTCGGGCAACCTCATCCCGGTGCCCATCGCCACCGCCCTGCAGGCCCAGCTCGCCAAGATCGGGATCGACGTGCGCATCCAGAAGGTCGAATGGTCCGCGCTGCTGGCCGACCTGAACGCGGGCAAGCCCGCCCTCGGCGCCGACGTCCAGTGCGCCTCCACCGTCACCTAACAGGCCGAGTCGCTGATCCGCGCGACCTGGGCCAAGGGCTCGCCGGTGTACGACGGGCACTGGTACTCCTCGAAGGTCGACGAGCTGTCCGCGGAGGCGGAGCGGACGCTGGACCCCGCCGAGCGGACCCGGCGGTTCCGGCAGGCCGAGCGGATCGTCAGCGCCGAGGCGCCTTACCTGTTCGTGGTCAGCGACCGCAACCCGAGGATGATCGCCCCGGCGTGACCGGCCTGGTCCAGCCGAAGTCCTGGTTCGTCGACCTGACCACCGTGAGCGTCTCGAACTAGCCGGCCGGTCCGGAGGTGCGGCTGGGCCTGACCGAGGGCGACGGGTTCATCACCAACCTGCTCACCTCCGAGGATCTCGCCAAGGTCCTGGACGCGGCGGGCCCCCGGCCCCCGGGCAAGGAGATCGTGGTCAAGGTCTTCGTCTGCCCGACCGAGGACGCGGACTTCGCGCGGCGCACCGGCCGGGCCTTCCTCGGCTGGATCCTCAACCAGACCCCCTACCGGGCCTTCCACGACTGGCTCGGACGGGAGCACGTCCTGCGCGAGTCGCGGGCCCGGTTCGACGCCGGCGACCGGGCGTCCGCGGCGCGGGCTCTGCCGGACGAACTGGTCGACGCCCTGTGGGTACACGGTTCCACGGCCGAGTGCCGCGAGCGGATCGCCGCCTTCGCCCTGGACGGCGTGACCTCGGTCCTGCTCTACGTGGCGCCGACCCCCGGGCTGCTGTCCGGCCGGGACGATCTCGTGTCCGTGCTGTCCCGGCTGCGCCCGGACCCGGCGCGCACGGCCCGCGACCCTAGGTCCGTGCCGGGCGGTGGAGTGTGGGGTCAGCTCGGCGGGCAGGGAGTGCCGGAGGTGGGGAACCGGAAGGTGGTGCGGGCCGGGGCGCCCACCAGGTTGTCCCAGAAGCGGCCCGGGGTCAGCGGGGCCCTGGTGGCGTCCAGCAGGTCGCGGTACGGGGCGGTGGCCAGGTCGCCTCTGATCCGCTCCACCTCGGCCCGGAGCCGCTGGTCGGGCAACGGGGTTCCGCCGGCCATGTAGTCGGCGAGCAGGTACTCGGCGGGCAGCGGCTTCTCGTGCCCGACCCGCTGCCCGCAGGCCAGCTCCATGTGGCTGCCGAGGGCGTTGGCCAGGCCGAGCTGGTCGACGACGAGGACGTCCAGCGGGAACGACACGCCGACCGCGCCGAGCACGTTGCCCGCCACGGCCAGGCGTGCGGGCAGGTCGTCGCGGAGCGGCACCGGCGCCAGCCCGGGCACGTGCAGGCCGGTGGCGCCGCCCCCGATCAGCGGATGCGCCCGGGCGCGCAGGTGGGACTCGGCGGTCACCGGATGCGGGTCCCGGGTCGAGGCCACGTAGAAGCCGCGCTCGTCCGCGATCCCGTCCGGCCCGATGACCTGCGGGTACGGCACGCGCAACGCGACGACGCACACCACGGCCCACAGCGTCACGGTCGCGCAGACGAGCCCGGTGACCGCGCGAAGCGGGAGCACCATGGCGGGCAGCAGCAGGAGCAGCAGGACCGGCAGCATCATCCGGCCGTGCATGAAGTCGCCGCCGACCCGCAGCACGTACAGCAGCATCAACAGCCCGGCGGCGATCGGGGCCGCGGAGAGGACCAGGTCACGCCGGGTACGGCGGCCCCACAGGGCGAGCGGGACCAGGGCCAGCAGCGGCCCGAGGAGCTGGTAGGTGAGCACCGTGTCCGCCGCGTAGAGCAGGCCGCGCGCCCACCGGCTCTCGCCGGCCTCCTTGGCGAGGGCGGTGTTCGGCACGAGAAGCCCGTAGTAGCCCATCCGGAAGACCTGGTAGGCGACCGGCAGGGCCACGGAGACCGCGAACCAGCGGGCGGCGGTGGGCCATCCCGGCCACCGCAGCGCGAGCAGCGCGCCGAAGAAGACCGGGTAGACCAGGGCCAGTTCCGGCCGGACCAGCGGCGCCAGGCCGAGGACGATCACCACGGGGAGCACCGGCCCGCCCGAGGCCGCCCGGACCAGCAGCCACCAGGAAGCGGCCATCCACAGGAGCATCAGCCCGCTCTCCAGGCCGGAGGTGGCGTACTCCCAGAACGGCGGCAGCGCGAGCACCACCAGCACCGCCACGGGCAGGAACCGGTGCCCGGCGCCGTGCAGCCGCATGGCGCCGGACACCGCGAACGCCACCGCGCCCACGGCGCACGCCAGCCCCACCAGCACGGAGACATAGGCCACGTCGCCCCCGCTGAGCCAGGAGACCGCCGCGACCAGATAGGTCCACACGGTGCTGGTGTTCGCCTCGACCCGCTCGCCGATGTTGTAGACCGGGCCGTTCCCGGCGAGGAGTTGCCGCACGGTCCGCACGGCGATCAGGCCGTCGTCGCTGATCCACCGGTTCTGCCATCCGGCGAAGGCCATCGCCGCCGCGGCGGCCACCGTGACCACGTGGTTCCAGATCCGCACCGGCCGCGGCACGCCCTCTCCCGCGGGTGCCCCATGGGCGGCTTCGAGCGAGACCACGGCATCCTCCACACTGAACGCATCGCACCCGGGGCGCTCGTTGACAGGCGAACGAAGGCTATCAAGATCACATAAAGGTGCCGCAATGCCTCTCCGTGCCCAGCCGTCCGCGAGCCCGCCTGAGCCGCGGTCCGGCGGCCGGCCGATACCCGCATCCTTACCTCCGAGCAGCGCCTGGCCGCCCTGAAGCAGGCGCCGTCGCGCGTCAGCCGCCGACCATGATCGCCCTGGCGGGGCAGACCCCGGCCGCCTCGTGCACGGCCTCGCGCGACTCCGCCCCGGGCTCCGGGCGCAGCAGCACGACCGTGCCGTCCTCGTCACGCTGGCCGAAGACCTCGGGCGCGATGAGGACGCACTGCCCGGAGCCGATGCAGGCCGGTTCGTCGATGTCGATCCGCATGGTCAGTTCTCCTCGTTCCAGGTGAGCGGCAGTGACCGCACGCCGTACACCCCGTCGTTCTGCTTGAAGGTCAGCTCGCTCATCGGTACGGCGAGCCGCAGGCCGGGGACGCGGCGCAGCAGCGTCGTGAGGGTGACCTGGAGTTCGACCCT
Organism: Microtetraspora sp. NBRC 13810; assembly: GCF_030268685.1. Taxonomy (GTDB): domain Bacteria; phylum Actinomycetota; class Actinomycetes; order Streptosporangiales; family Streptosporangiaceae; genus BSRQ01. Next base: position 7,130 of record NZ_BSRQ01000020.1, on the reverse strand, counting down.
GGCCAGCGGCTGGCCGAGGCACTGGTGCAGGCCGTATCCGAAGGCGACGTGGCGGCGGGCCGGTCTGCGCAGGTCGAGGGTGTCCGGGTCGTCGAAGACGCCGGGATCCCGGTTCGCCGAGGGGATGAGGACGACGATGCCGTCGCCGGCGCGGACCTGCCGGCCGGCGAGGGTGAAGTCCTCCAGCGCCACGCGCCCGATGACGCCGTCGACGATCGACAGGTAGCGCAGCAGTTCCTCGACGGCGTTCGGCGCGAGGCCGGGGTCGTCGCGGAGAGCGTCGGCCTGCTCGGGGTGGCCGAGCAGCGTGAGCGTGCCGAGCGCGATCATGTTGGCCGTGGTCTCGTGCCCCGCGATGAGGATGAGCATGGCGGTGGTGAGGGCGTCGTGCCTGCTCACCGCGCCCGACGTCACATGCCGGGCCAGGCGGGTGAGCATGTCGTCGCCTGGCCGGTGTTCCTTCTCGGCGAGCAGCCTGTCCAGGAGGCCGCCGATCGCGCCGTAGGCGTGCGCGCGCCGTTCGGGAGTGCTGGTGGCGTCGATCGCCGTGCTCGTCCACTCGTTGAACGCGCCCTGCTCGGCGACCGGCACGCCCAGGAGCCAGCAGATGACCGTGGAGGGAACCGGCAGCGCCACCGCGCGCACCAGGTCGGCGGGGCGCGGCCCGGCGAGCATGGCGTCGACGTGCTCGTCCACCAGGCGCCGGATCCTCGGGCGGAGCGCCTCGATGCGCCTGACCACGAAGTCGGCGTTGATCAGTTTGCGCAGGACGTCGTGGTCGGGCGGGTCCATGAGCACGAAGGGGGGCCGCTCCCCCTGCGGGAGCGCCTGCTGCAACGGGAAGATCCTCGGGAAGCCGGGGCGGGTGATGTCCGCGCTCACGGGAAGATCGCGCAGCACGGCCCGGACGTCGGCGTGCCGGGCGACCAGCCAGGCGCGGCTGCCGTCCCACAGCGTGGCCATGGTGACCGGCTCCCGGTCGCGCAGCCGCCGGAAGATCTCGGGCGGGGCCAGCGGGTCGTCGGCCGGTCTGGCCAGCGGGAAGTGAAGCGTCATCGGATATCCCTCTCCGTTTAAGTGGGGACTCATCCCCGCTTCGACGATAGTCACATAAGTGGGGAGGTGTCCACGCTTCTTGTTAGGATCGGGTCATGATGCGAAGCGACGCACGGCGCAACAGGGAGCTGCTCCTGGCCGCGGCCAGGCAGATCTTCGCCGAACACGGCCTCGACGCCTCGATGGACGAGATCGCGCGCAGTTCGGGCGTCGGCAACGCGACCCTCTACCGGCGCTTCCCGACCCGCGAGGCGCTGATCGAGGAGGTCTTCGGCGACATGGTCGCCGCCTTCCAGGGCATCGCCGACCGGGCGCTGGAGATCGAGGACCCGTGGCGGGCCGTGGCGTGGTTCATGGAGGAGGTCTTCACGCTGCTCGCCCGGGACAGGGGGCTCAACGACCTGATGTCCACGCGCTTCCCCGGGGCGCCCGCCCTGGAGGCGGCCAAGCGCGACTACTACGAGACGGCGGCCGTGCTGATCGGCCGCGCCCAGGAGGCAGGTGTCCTGCGCGCCGACTTCGCGGCCACCGACATCGTCGCGCTCATCTGGTCACTCTCCCGGGGCATCGCCGCGACGGCCACCGTCGCACCGGACTTCTGGCGGCGGCAGCTCGCCTTCTTCCTGGACGGCCTGCGCGCCGAGGCGGCCCGCCCGCTACCCAGACCGCCCCTCACCTACGAGGAACTGGACCAGGCCATGCTTCACCTGCGACACACCCGCCGAAGCACCTGAACGGCCGGTTCGCACGGCCCCGGCGGCGGCCCCGCCAGCCCTCGGTACGGAGAGTGACGACGCGAGGATGGCAGACTGTCCGACATGACGGGACAAACCCCCAAAACGGACCTTCACCGCTACCTGCAGAGCGCCCGTGACGCCCTGCTGTGGAAGCTCGACGGGCTGTCGGAGTACGACATCCGCCGCCCGCTCACCCCGACCGGCACCAACCTGCTCGGTCTGGTCAAGCACGCGGCCAGTGTCGAGCTGGCCTATTTCGGCGAGACCTTCGGGCGGCCGTCCGGCGAACCGGAGCCGTGGCTGGCCGAAGACGCCGAGCCGAACGCGGACATGTGGGCCACCGGCGACGAGACGCGGGAGGAGATCGTCGCGCTCTACCGCCGGGCGTGGGCGCACTCCGACGCCACGATCGCCGCGCTGGAGCTGGACGCGGTCGGCCGGGTGTCGTGGTGGCCGCAGGACCGGAACGAGGTCACGCTGCACCGGATCCTGACGCATGTGGTCGCCGAGACCCAGCGGCACGCCGGGCACGCCGACATCGTCAGGGAGCTCGTCGACGGAACCGCCGGGCTGCGGGAGGGCAACGACAACCTGCCGCAGGCCGACCCGTCGTGGTGGGAGGACTACCGGAACCGGCTGGAGCGGGTGGCCAGGGAGGCCGGCGGAATCTGAGCGGGCCACCACTCCGAAGATCACGCCGGCCGGTGCCCGCGCTCGACGAGCCGCCGGACCAGGACCTGGTCCGCGCGCGAGTCGTGGTGCACAGGCTCACCCGCGTCAGGCTCCCGGGACGCTTCAGCCAGGTGACCGTGCCCATGGCCACGCGGCGGGGCCTTCGCCGGCATCCATGCGCTCCAGGCGCTGCCGCCGCTGGGCTCGTCGTGGCCGGGACGACGGTGATCGCCGCCTGGGTCACGCGTCGTGCCCGGCGGACGGCCGCCCGTGGGATTGGCGAGGCGTGCCCCGGTCCGCCTACGCCACCTGGGAGGCGTCGGGTGTCTCGTCCTCGACGGTCCAGGTGACGCCGCCGGGGCGGAGGGAGTCGAGGAAGGCGGCCGGGGAGAACGCCTGGGCGGGGGCGAGGACTCCCGGCCCGGGCGGGTCCGCGACCAGCCGCCGGGCGCCCTCGACGGCGATCACCCGCGGTGGTGCCGTAGGTGTCGGGGCCACGCACCACGCCGCGCGCCCGGCGGCCGTCGGCGGCGACCGCGTCGATCACGTAGGTGAACCGCTGCGTACGGCGGGCCTCCTCCGCCGGGCCCTCGGGCAGCCGCTCGATGACCGCCGGATCGACGGGCGCGGACAGCCGGGCGCTCAGCACGGCCTCGACCAGCCCTTCGACGCGCCGGACCCGGACGTGGCGCGGGACGGTGACGACCTCGGCCAGCGGGAACCGCGCCACCGGCACCGGCTCCGGATCCCCGGGCAGCGTCACCGGCGCGTGCTCGGCCGGTGCGTGCTCGGCCGGTGCGGCGGTCCGCCACTCGCCGTCGTCGTAGACCAGGCCGCCCGACCTGATGACCTCCGCGGTCTCGACCAGCGAGCGCAGCGATCCACGTGACGGCCCGCCGCCCCCGGTGATGACGTGCACGACGGCGATCTCCCGGAGCGGGCCGAGCCGCTCGGCCAGCATCGCGGCGACGAGGTCCCCCGGGACGCAGGCGTCGTTCGCCGCGGGACGACCGCGACCCCGGCCGCCCGCGCCCGCGCGCCGAAGGCGTCGAACACCTCCTTGATGTAGAGCTGCTCACCGGCGGTGTCCAGGTAGGGCCGGCCGGCGTCGATCGCGGCCCGGACCACCGCCGCGCCGGTCGGCGTGAAGGGTCCGGCGCAGTTGACGACCGCGTCCGCCTCGCGGAAGGCGGCGACGAGGACGTCGTGGTCGTGCACGGCGGCCGGCCGTACCTGCGCGCCGGGCAGGCCCGCCGCCGCCGCGCGCAGCCGGGTTCCGTCGCGGCCGGTCAGCGTGAGGCCGAGGCCGCGCCGGGCGGCTTCGGCCGGAGGCGAGACCCCCGGTGTGCAGGCGGCCGGTGGGCAGGCGGCCGGTGGGCAGGCGGCCGGAGGGGAGACCCCCGGTGTGCAGGCGGCCGGTGGGCAGGTGACGGTCATGTTGTGCGGGGCGTACCTGCTCGACCGGTCGCGTGCGCATCCGCTCATGGCGGAGCTGCCGGCGGTGGTGCACCTGCCGGCCAGGATCGGCCTGCGCCCCGAGCTGCGCGCGGCCCTGGACCTGCTCGGCGGCGAGCTGGAGAGGTCCAGGCCGGGGACCGACGCCATGGTGCCCGCGCTGCTCGACGTGCTGCTCCTGCACATCCTGCGCGCCTGGTTCGGCGAACGGTCCCGCGAGGACGCCGCCACCGGCTGGGCGGCGGCGTTGCACGATCCGGCCGTCGCGGCGGCCCTGCGGGCCATCCACGGCGAGCCGGAACGGCAGTGGAGCGTCGAGGAACTCGGCAGGCGGGCCGGGCTGTCCCGCGCGGCCTTCGCCAAGCGGTTCACCGCTTTGACCGGCCGCCCGCCCATGGCGTACCTCACCTGGTGGCGGATGACCCTCGCCGCCCGCCTCCTGCGCGACTCCGACGCGCCGTCGAGCGCGGTGGCGGGCAGGGTCGGCTACACCTCGGAGTTCGCGTTCGCGCACGCGTTCAAGCGCGCGTACGGCAGGCCGCCCGGCGCCTACCGGCGTCACCGGGAGCCGGAGGCGGACCCGGGCGAGGCCGTCACCCGGTGAATTGCCGGGAGGACACGGCTTCGCCCGGGGACCCGCAGCGTGCGGCTTCGCCCCGGAACCCGCCGCGTGTGGCCTGGCCCCGGAACCCGCGGCGTGCTGCTTCGCTGTGGGGCCCGCGGCGGCCGGGTGTGGGGTTCATCTGCCGTCGATGCTGGCGTGGGCGGCGCCGAACACCTGCGGGCCGACCTTGGCGAGGAAGTCTCCGGGGTATCCGAGGGTGAAGTCCGCGGCCGCGTCGAGGCGGCGCAGGACGTCCTGCGGCAGGGTGAGGTCGGCGGCGGCCAGGGTCTCCCCGATCTGCTCGGCGTCGTCGGCGCCCAGGATCGGGTGGACGGCCGCGGACCGCGCCCGGATCCAGGCGATGGCGACCTGGGCGGGCGTGGCCCCCGACTCGGCGGCGGCCTCCCGCAGGGCCCCGATGACGGCGAGTTCGCGGGCGCCGAGGGACCGGGGAGCCAGCGGGCCGCCGGGCAGGGGTTCGCCGCCGGCGAACCTGCCGGAGAGCAGGCCGTGGGCGAGCGGGCTCCAGGCGGCGACCGTCATGCCGAGCGTCTCGGCCATCGGCAGCAGCTCGCGTTCGATGTCGCGGTTGAGCAGGTTGTAGGGCACCTGCAGTCCCGCGAAGGGTGTCCAGCCGCGCCATTCGGCCAGGGTGTTGGCACGGGCGACGACCCACGCCGGGGCGTTGGAGACGCCGACGTAGAGAATCTTCCCGGCGCGCACGGCGTCGTCCAGGGCCCGCATCGTCTCCTCGACGGGCGTGTGCCGATCCCACAGGTGCACCCAGTACAGGTCCACGTAGTCGGTGCGCAGCCGCCGCAGGCTCGCCTCCAGGGACAGGGTGAGGTTCTTACGATGACCGCCGGAGGCGTTGGGATCGCCGTCGTCACGGGAGACGGCGTACTTGGTCGCGACGACGAACCGGTCACGGCGGCCCTCCAGCAGCTCGCCGAGGACGGTCTCGCTCCGCCCGCCGCCGTAGAAGCTCGCGGTGTCCACCACGTTGCCGCCTGCGGCGTCATATCGGTCGAGGATGCGGCGGGCCTTCTCCGGGTCCTCGAAGGTCATCGTGCCGAGGAACAGGCCGGAGATCCGCAGGCCGGTCTGGCCCAGGAGCCGGTAGCGCATGGAGGTCTCCTCAGCGCCTTCAGACGAGCGCCGTCTGCGGGCCCGCGGCGCGCAGCGGCGCCAGCGCGCGGGACCAGGCGACGACCTCGTCCAGCATCTCGGTGAGAGCCGGCTCCTGGTGCTCGCCCGGGGTGAACAGGCCGGGCTGGGTGGGGTCGGTGATCTCGAAGTCGGTGAAGAGCGACAGCGCGACCTGGCCGCGGACGGTGGCGACCTTCAGCTCGGCCATGGTCAGCCGCAGGTGCTCGACCGCCCGGGTGCCGCCGTGCACGCCGTAGCCGATGAACCCGGCGGCCTTGTCGTGCCATTCGGCGAACAGGAAGTCGATCGCGTTCTTCATCGCGGCGGGGACGCCGTGGTTGTACTCGGGGGTGACGAAGACGAACCCGTCGAACGAGCCGATCGTCTCGGCCCACCTGGCGGTGTGCGCGTGCTGGTACTCGCCGAACAGGGCGGGCACGGGCTCGTCCAGCAGCGGCAGGCCGTACTCGGCCAGGTCGACGATCTCGAAGGCGACCTCTCCGCCGGCGTGTCGGTCGGCGACGCCGGCGGCCCACCGGGCCACGGCCGCGCCACGGCGGCGGGGGCGGGTGCTGCCGATGACGATGGCGATGCGGGTCATGTGTACTCCTGCGGAAACGGGGCGACATCCAGTAAACTACAATGTGTATGGCAATAAGTAAAACGCTGTCTGCAAAAAAGTGAGGGAGAGCACGATGACCAGGGGTGACACGGCGCCGACGCGGCCTCGGGGCGGGCTGGCCGACAAGCGGCGGGCGATCCTCGCCGGTGCGCTGACCGTGTTCGCGCGCGACGGCTACACCCGCACCAGCCTCGACGCGATCTCCGCGGCGGCCGGGGTGTCCACCCGCACCATCTACAACCACTTCACCGACAAGGCCCGGCTGTTCCAGGCCGTCATCCAGGAAAGCGCCACCAGGGCCGCCGACGCCCAGATCGCGATCATCGATCGTCACCTGACCAAGGTCGTCGACCTGGAGGCCGATCTCGTCGAGTTCGGCCTGGCGTTCACCGCCCCGACGGCCGCCGAGCACGCCGAGCACTTCGCCCTGGTCCACCAGATCAACGCGGAGGCCGGGCACATCCCGCAGCCGGCGATCGACGCCTGGCAGGAGACCGGCCCGCTCAGGGTCCGCCGCGCGCTCGCCGCCCACCTGGGGAGACTCACCGAGCGGGGCCTCCTGGAGGTCGCCGACCCCGACCGCGCGGCCGTCCACCTGCTGTTGCTGATCTCAGTCGCCGACCCGTCCTACCGCGGCGCCGTCCCCACCCGGGAGGCGATCAGCGAGACGGTCGCCGCCGGTGTGCGCGTCTTCCTACGCGGCTACCTCCGCTAATGGGAGCTACCGGGTCGGCTGATCGGGCAGACTCGGTGCCTGGTAGCCGCGAGGGAGTGAGCACTTCCCACCGCTGGACCGATCGTGAGTCCTGGGGTCAGACAGTGCCCTCACTCGTGG
>NZ_BSRQ01000019.1 GCF_030268685.1 Microtetraspora sp. NBRC 13810 | reverse complement strand
GACCGACCAGCTCAAACTGCTGGAGGTCTACTCCCAGGCCGCCCGCCAGGTGGCCGAGGCCGAGCTCGACCTCCTGGTGCGGCAGAGCGACTCCGACGCCCTCCTGGAGACCGCCGTGGTCTGGACGCCCCTGGGCGACGCCATCTTCGGCGCGCTGCGCAGGTTCGCCCAGGAGGACGTCATCTACGGCGACCGGGACTCCTAGGCGGCGGTCAGCAGGGCGCTCAGCTGCTTGATGGCCAGCGGGGTGTCGGTGAAGTGCACGGCCTGCCAGCCCGCGGCCTCGGCGCCGGCGCAGTTCTTGGCGAGGTCGTCCACCAGGACGCACTCGTGCGGGAGCACGCCGGCCCTGGCCGCGGCGAGCTCGAAGATCTTCCGGTCCGGTTTGCGGTGACCGACCTCGGCCGAGCTGACCACGTCGGCGAAGACGCCCTCCGGGGGGACCATGCGCCGCCAGTGCGCGTCCCAGGCGGGCGGCATGTTGGACAGCATCCCGACGAAGAGCCCCAGGTCACGCAGCCGGTGCAGCTCCTCCAGCCACAGGTGGTTGGTCTCCCGGCCGTCGAACCAGGTGTCGGCCAGGCTCACCATCTCCACCTCGGCCCCGGTGATCCCCGACAGCACCTCGGCGATCTGCCGGATCCACTCGTCCTCGGTCACGAGGGGGGTGTCCAGGGGCAACATGATGTCGTCGGTGCCGTACCTGGCGGTCACCTCCAGGACCGCGGCGAGCAGCGGCTCGGGCTGCAACCCGGTCTTCGTGCAGAATGCCGCGAACGTGTGGGCGACCGGCGGCGTGAGCACGCCGCCGAAATCCGTCCAGACCGCTTTGATCATTGCCGGTGCCTCCGTTCTGGATAATCCCGGTTCACCATGGCACAGCCTGGTCAGCCTGCTGTCAGGGCTCGATCAAAGCCGGATCACGCGCCAATCACGCCGACTTGACGTACTGTTTCCCCCGGTCTCAAAGTGAACGTTTTCCCGCTTGCCGGTATTCGGAACGGCTGTATAGATTGCCGATTCGTCGGCTGCGCCGGCTATTTATCCAGTCGACCGAAGGCGGGTAATGGTGCAGACAATCCCGAAAACTTCGACGCTTACCGAGCTGATCGCACTGCGAGCACTGGAAAGCGGCCCGGACGTCGCCTATCGTTTTCTCCCCGACGGTGAGCGGGAAACCCACGCGCTCACCTTCGCCGAGCTCGAACGCAAGGTGCGCGCCCTCGCCGCCCTGCTCGCCGGGCACACGGCGCCGGGGGACCGGGCCCTGATCCTGGCCCCGGACGCGGACGACTTCATCCGCGGCTTCCTCTCCTGTCAGTACGCGGGACTCGTCGCGGTCCCGGTCTACCCGCCGCTGCCGTTCGGCGGCCGTCAGGGCACGGACACGCTGAGCGCGATCGTCCGCGACTGCGCGCCCACCGTGGTGATCGCCGCCGTGCCGGACGAGTACCGCGCCTTCCTGCTGGACGGCGCCCCCGAGCTGGGCGGGCTGCCGTGGATCGATCCACGGTCGGCCGGCGAGGCGGAGGAGCGGGCCGCCGAGGGCTTCGACCCCGCGAAGGTGAAGCCGGAGGACGTCTCCTTCCTCCAGTACACCTCGGGTTCCACCTCGCTGCCCAAGGGCGTGATGGTCACCCACCGGGCCCTGATGCACCAGGAGGAGCTGCTGTACCAGGTCGGGGAGTTCAGCCGGGAGTCGGTGATCGTGACCTGGCTGCCGCTCTTCCACGACATGGGGCTGATCGGCAACGTGCTGGCCGGTCTGTACGCGGGCTGCCAGGTCGTGGTCATGCCGCCGCCGGCGTTCATCCAGCGTCCGGCCCGCTGGCTGCGCGCGATCAGCAAGTACCGGGCCACGGTGTCCGGCGGGCCGAACTTCGCCTACGAGCTGTCCGTGCGCCGGGTCCCGCCGCAGGACCGGGAGGGGCTGGACCTGAGCAGCCTGCGGATCGCCTTCAACGGCGCGGAGCCGGTCCGGGCGGCCACCCTTGAGGCGTTCACCGAGGCGTACCGCCCGCACGGGCTGGGCGACGGGGTGCTGTTCCCCTGCTACGGCCTCGCCGAGGTCACGCTGATGGCCACCGGGTCGTGGATCGACGCCGGCCCGGCCACCCTCGACGTCGATCTGACCGCGCTCAACGACGGCCGCCTCGTCACCGGCGGCGACCACCGGATCGTCGGATCGGGCGAGCCGCGGGTGCACCGCCGGCTGGAGATCGTCGATCCGGAGACCTTCCTGGCGGCGCCCCCGGGCACCGTCGGGGAGATCTGGGTCGCCGGACCCGACGTGGCCGACGGCTACTGGGAGCGGCCGGAGGAGACCGAGCGCACGTTCGGCGCGCGGATCGCGGACACCGGCGAGGGACCCTTCCTGCGGACCGGCGACCTCGGCGTGCTGGACGGCAAGGAGCTCTTCGTGGTCGGCCGGCTGAAGGACCTGATCATCGTGGCCGGGCGCAACCACTACCCGCAGGACGTCGAGGCGGTGGCCGAGGCGGCCCATCCGCTCGTCAGACGCGGGTGCAGCATCGCGTTCGGCGCGGAGAAGGCGGGCGCGGAACGGCTCGTGGTGGTCGCCGAGATCAAGCCGGTGCACGAGGCGGAGGAACTGGAGGACATCCGCCGGGCGGTGCGGACGGCGATCGCGTCGGCGCACGCCGTACAGCCGGACGAGGTGATCCTGGTCGCGGCCGGCTCGGTGCCGAAGACCTCCAGCGGCAAGTTGCAGCGCCGCGCGTGCAAGGCCGCGTGGGAGTCGGGCGAGCTGGCCGTCGTGGCCGTCGCCGAGGCCGGAGCGGCCCGATGAGCGGCCCGATGAGCGGCCCGATGGGCGGCGGCGAGGAGCGGGTGGCCGGCTGGCTGATCGGCCGGATCGCCGACATGCTCGGCACCGATCCGGGCCGTATCTCGCCGGACGCGCCCTTCACCCAGCTCGGCCTGTCGTCCATGCAGGCGGTCGAGCTGTCCGGCGACCTGGAGGGCTGGGCCGGGGTGACCGTGTCCCCTACCTTCGCCTACGACTACCCGACGATCGCGGACGCCGCCCGGCACGTCGCCGGGCTCGGCGAGCCGGAGGAGGCTCCGGCGGCCACGGCGGAACCCGAGACGTCCGCGGGCACCGCGATCGCGATCGTCGGCATCGGCTGCCGGCTGCCCGGCGGCGCGGGCGTCAGGGGCTACTGGGACGTGCTGCGCGGCGGCGTGGACGCGGTGGGCGAGATCCCGGCCGGCCGGTGGGACGGCGCCGCGCTGTACGACCCCGACCCGAGCACGCCGGGCAGGATGAACACCCGGTGGGGCGGCTTCCTCGACGACATCGAGGGCTTCGACGCCGACTTCTTCGGCATCTCCACCCGGGAGGCCGCCCGGATGGACCCGCAGCAGCGGATCGTCCTGGAGGTGGCCTGGGAGGCGCTGGAGGACGCGGGCGTCGCCCCCGGCTCCCTGTCCGGCTCGCTCACCGGCGTCTATGTGGGCGCCTCCACCTTCGACCACGGCGCCGGGCTGCTCGGCTCCGGCGGCGCGGCGGAGGCGTACGACGGCACCGGCTCGGCGCTCAGCGTGATCGCCAACCGGCTGTCCTACTGCCTCAACCTGCACGGCCCGAGCATGATCACCGACACGGCGTGCTCGTCCTCGCTGGTCGCCGTGCACCTGGCCTGCCAGGCGCTGCGGAACGGCGAGGCCGACCTCGCCCTCGCCGGCGGGGTGAACGTGATCACCAGCCCGCGGATCGCGCTCAGCTTCAGCCAGGGCAGGCTGATGGCCCCGGACGGCCGGTGCAAGGCGTTCGACCACCGGGCCAACGGCTACGTGCGCAGCGAGGGCGCCGGCATCGTGGTGCTCCGGCCGCTGCACAAGGCGCTCGCCGACGGCGACCGGATCTACGCGGTGATCAGGGGCGGCGCGGTCAACCAGGACGGGCGCACCAACGGCCTCGCGGCGCCGAACCGCCCGGCGCAGGAGGCGGTGCTGCGCGCGGCGTACGCGGCGGCGGGCATCGACCCGGCCGACGTGGACTACGTCGAGGCGCACGGCACCGGCACCGCGGTGGGCGACCCGATCGAGGTCGGGGCGCTGTCCTCGGTGCTCGGCCGGGGCCGGGCCAAGGACCGGCCGCTGCGCGTGGGCTCGGCGAAGACGAACATCGGGCACACCGAGGCGGCGGCCGGCGTGGCCGGGCTGATCAAGACGGCGCTCGCGCTGCACCACGGCGAGCTGCCGCCGACCGTGCACTTCGAGAAGCCCAACCCGCTGCTCGGCCTGGACCGGCTGCCCATCGTCGTACAGGACACCGCGGGCTCCTGGCCGGACCGCGCCGGCACGCCCTCCGTGGCCGGGGTCAGCTCCTTCGGGTTCGGCGGCACCAACGCGCACGTCGTGCTCACCGAGGCGCCGAAGCCGCAGGCACCGAAGCCGCAGGCGCGGGAGACGCGGACGCCGGAGGAGACGCGCGGGTCCGGCGTCCACCTGTTCCCGCTGTCCGCGAGGACCGAGGCCGCGCTGCTGCGCAGGGCGCGCGGCTGGGCGGAGGCCGCCCGGCGCAACGCCGCCGACCCGTCCTGGTTGCCGAGGGCCGCAGCCGCGGCGGCGCGGCGCGGCGACCACGACAGGTTCCGGGCCGCCGCGGTCGTCGCCGACGCCGGGGAACTGGCCACGGCGATGGACGCGCTCGCCGAGGGGCGGCGCCTGCCCGGCCTGTCCGGGCCGCACGCCGCCGGCCGCCGCGCCCAGCGTCCCACCCTGGTGTTCCCCGGTCAGGGCGCCCAGTGGCAGGGCATGGGCCGGAGCCTCGCCGCCGCGCTCCCGGCGTTCCGGGAGGCGATCCGCCGCTGCGACGACGCGATCTCCCGCTGGGTGGGCCGCCGGCTGTGGAGCGACGCGGACGGCCTGGTGGCCGAGGGCACCGCGCACGTGCAGCCCGCGCTGTTCGCCTACCAGGTGGCGCTGGCGCACGCCTGGCGGGCGTGGGGCGTCGAACCGGCCGCGGTGATCGGGCACAGCATGGGGGAGATCGCGGCGGCGCACGTCGCGGGCGCCCTGTCGCTGGACGACGCGGCCCGCCTGGTGTCCGAGCGGAGCCGGCTCCTCACCGAGATCTCCGGACGCGGCGGGCTGGCCCTCGTCGAGCTGGAGGCGGAGGAGGCGGTCAAGGCGATCGCCGGCAGGGAGCACGAGCTGTCCGTCGCCGCGGTCAACGGGCCGCGCGCCACGGTGCTGTCCGGGACGCCCGGCGCCCTGGACGAGGTGGTCGCCGGGCTGGAGGAGCGCGGGGTGTTCGCCCGGCGGATCGCGGTGGACTTCGCCGCGCACAGCCCCGAGGTCGAGCCGTTGCAGCCCAGGCTGAAGGCCGCGCTGGAGGGCATCGAGCCACGCCCGGCCACCACCATGCTGTACTCGACGGTGACCGGCGAGCCGGTCGAGGGCACCGAACTCGGCCCGGCCTACTGGGAGCGCAACGTCCGGGAGCCGGTGCTGTTCTCGCCGACCCTGGAGCGTCTCCTCGACGAGGGGCACGACACCTTCGTCGAGATGGCTCCGCACCCGGTGCTCACCCGCTCGGTCGCCGAACTCGCCGACCACCTGGGCCGTACGGTCACGGTGGTCTCGTCGGTACGCCGTGACGAGGACGAGACGCGCGGGCTGCTGCACGCGCTCGGCGAGCTGTACACCCGGGGCGCGGCCGTGGACTGGGCGGTCCTGCACCCGCGCGCCGCGCACCTGGACCTGCCCCCGCACGGCTGGGCCCATCGGCACTTCCCGCTGCTGACCGCCGAGGCCCCCGCCACGGGTGACGGGGTCGCGCCGGCCGGTACTCCGTGGCGGGGCGGGCTGCTCGGCCGAAGGGTGCGGGTGGGCGCCGAGCCCGACCTGCGGCTGTGGCCGCTGCCCGGCGACCTGGACAGCGCGCCGGAGCTGGCCGACCACGTCGTGGACGACGTGCCGCTGGTACCCGGCGCCTACTGGCTGGCCGCCGCCGCCGAGGCCGCGGCCCAGACGGTCCCGGAGGGCGGTCACGTCGCGCTGCGGGACGTCGTCTTCGAACGGCCGAGCCCGGTCGGCGGGAACCGGCCCGACCTGCAACTCGCCCTGCGACCCGCGGAGCGGGGACGTTCCGACTTTCTGATCACCTCCGACACGGGGAGCGGCCCGGTGGTGCACGCGCGTGGCGTCGTGGTCGAGGACGGCGGGCCGGCCGAGCCGTACCCGTCGCCGGACGAGCTGGGCGGGCGGCTCGCGCCGCCGGTGCCGCCCGGCGATCTCTACGAGCGGCTGGACCGCGTGGGCCTGCGTTACGGCCCGCGCTTCCGCGGGCTGGCCGACCTGCGGGCGGGCGCCGACGAGGCGCTGGCCAGGATGCGGCTGCCCGAAGGGCTGGACAAGGACTGCGCGCCGCTCCACCCGGCGCTGCTGGACGCGTGCTTCCACGCCGTGGCCGCCGCGGCCGGCGACCGGGTGGGCGGCGGCGTGCTGCCGCTCCCCGCCGGGGCCGGGCAGGTGTGGGTGCACCAGGACGCGTCGGCCCTGCGCGAGGGCTGGTGCCACGCCGTCGTCCGCACGGCCACCCCCCGGGAGCTGACCGCCGACGTCACCGTCCTCGACGAGGCGGGCGACCGCGTCTGGTCGATCCGCTCCCTGCGCATCGAACTCCTCGGCCGCCGACCGGCCGAGCAGGGCAGGCTGTACGCCGTCCGCTGGGAGCCCGCCGCGGGCCGGGAGACGGCGACCGCCTCCCGCGAGCCACGCGGCGCCTGGCTGATCCTCGCCGACCGCCTCCCCGCCGACCACACCGCCGCCGCCGGTACCTCTCCCAACGGCACCTCTCCCAACGGGGCCTCTCCCAATGGGGCCTCTCCCAACGGAGCCGCTCCCGGCGGAGTGCTCAGCGGTGCGGGCGGGTTCGGGCGGGCGCTGGCGGCGCGGTTCGCCGCGGCCGGCCGGCCGTACCTGGTGGCCGTGAGCGGGGCGGCCGGGACCGCGGACGAGCGGTCGCTGGGCGACGGGTACGCGAAGGTGCTCGCGGAGGCGGCGGCGCTGCCCGGCGGCCTGTACGGCGTCCTGGACGCGCGCGCGACGGCGGCCGGCGAGCCCGGCGCCGACCTGCTGTACCGGCACGCGGCCGACGCCCTCGGGCTGGCCCGCGCGATGGCCGGGCACGCCTGGCAGGGCGACCCGCCCCGGCTGTGGCTGCTCACCCACGCGGAACGCGCGGAGGCGGGCACGGTCGTGCAGGGGCTCGGCAGGGTGATCGCCAACGAGCACCCCGAACTGGCGTGCTCGCTCATCGACGCGGGACCCGGCGACCTGGCCGTCCTCGAAGGCGTGCTGGACGGCGAGGCGCAGGGCCAGTTCATGGTGCGCGACGGCGTCCTGCTCGAACCGCGGCTCGGCACCGTGCCGGGCGGCGGCGCCACCGCGCCGATCAGGCCCGACGGCGAATACCTGATCACCGGCGGGTACGGCGCGCTCGGCCTGCACGTGGCGCGCTGGCTGGTGGGCAAGGGCGCCCGCCGGCTCGTCCTGCTCGGCCGCGGCGCCCCCGGGCCGGAGGCGCTCCGGGCGGTGGGCGAGCTGCGCGCGGCCGGCGTGCGGGTGCGCGCCGAGCAGGCCGACGTGGCCGACCCGGCGCGGCTCGCCGAGGTGATCGCCGGTTCGCCCGGCCTCGCCGGGGTGTTCCACCTGGCCGGGGTGCTGGAGGACGCGACGATCGCCACCCTCGGCGAGGACGTCCTGCGCAGGGCCCTCATCGGCAAGGCCGCCGGCGCGTGGCACCTGCACAGGCTCACCGCGGACCTGCCCATCGAACACTTCGTCCTGTTCTCCTCGCTGGCCGGGCTCTTCGGCTCGCCGGGCCAGGGGGCCTACGCGGCGGCGAACACCTTCCTCGACGCCCTGGCGGTGACCCGTGCCGCGCGCGGACTGCCCGCCCAGAGCATCGACTGGGGCACCTGGACCGGCTCCGGCCTCGCGGTCACCGGCGGCGGCGCGGACCGTCTCGCCGCGCGCGGCATGCCCCCGCTGGACCCCGCCGTCGCGGTGGACCTGCTGGAGGAGGCCCTGCACAGCGGCGAGCCGCACCTGGCCGCCGCCGCCTTCGACTGGGCCGAGTTCGGCCGGGCCGGACTCGGGCCGATGCTCACCCGTCTGCTGCGCGGCTTCGTCGCCGCGCCGGGTTCGGCGGCCGGCCCGGGTACGGCGGGCGGCGTCCGGGGCGCGGTGCGGGACGCGGTACGGGCGGCCCAGTCCCCGCCCGAGCGGCTGGACGTGCTCCGCGCGTTCCTGCTCGAACAGGCCGCCGCCGTGCTGGGCAGGCCCGCAGCCGAGCTGGACACCTCCGTGCCGCTCCAGGAACTGGGCTTCGACTCGCTGATGGCGATGGAACTGCGCACCCGGCTGGAAACGGGCCTGGACCTGCGGCTGTCGGCGACCGTCGTCTACACCTTCCCCACCGTGGAGGCGCTCGCCGAAGGGCTGCTCGACCGCCTGGGCCCGGCCGACGCCGCCCCCGCGCGGGTCCCCGAGGCGGACGACGCCGTTCTCGGGCGGGTGGACGGCGACCTCGGCGAGATCGAGGACGCCGACCTGGCCGCCCTGCTGTCCGAGGAACTCGATATGCACCGGGAGATGGAAGCATGACCGACCAGCGTGCGCTGCTCGAACGGGCACTGCTCCAGCTGCGCGACACCCGGGCCAGGCTGGCCTCGGCCGAGCGGGCGCGGCGGGAGCCGGTCGCCGTGCTCGGCGCCGGAGTCCGGCTCCCCGGCGACGTCACCGACCTCGACTCCTACTGGTCCCTGCTGCGCGACGGCGTGGACGCCGCCACGCCGATGGTGGACACCGTGGACGGGCACCGCCCGCCGCCCGCCGAGCGGTCCGTGAACGGTCGCTGGGCCGGCCTGCTGAGCCGGGTCGACGGCTTCGACGCGGACTTCTTCGGCATCTCCGCCGGGGAGGCCGCCAGGATGGATCCCCAGCAGCGGCTGGTCCTGGAAGTGGCCTGGGAGGCGATCGAGGACGCCGGACTCCCGCTGGCCGAGCTCCAGCGACGCGGCACCGGCGTGTTCCTCGGCGTGTACGGCAGCGACTACCTCAGCATGCAGTTCTCCGCCCCCTCCATGATCAACACGTACACGGCTCCGGGCGGCGCGCACAGCGTGCTCGCCAACCGGCTGTCCTACCTGCTCGACCTGCGCGGCCCCAGCCTGGCCGTGGACACCGCGTGCTCCTCCTCCCTGATGGCCGTGCACCTGGCGGTCCGGGCGCTTCGGCAGGGCGACTGCGACATCGCGCTGGCCGGCGGGGTGAACCTGCTGCTCTCCCCGCTGTCCACCCTGGTCACCGAGAAGGTGCTGCCGATCGCCCCGGGCGGCCGGTGCCGTTCCTTCGACGCGGCGGCCGACGGGATCATCCGCGCGGAGGGCTGCGGCCTGCTGGTCCTCACCCGTGAGTCGCTGGCGCCCGAGCTGGTGCGCGGCGGGCGGCCCAGGGGGCTCATCCGGGGTACGGCGGCCAACCACGACGGCAGCACCAACGGTCTCACGGCGCCGAATCCCCGGGCGCAGGCGGACCTGCTGCGCAAGGCGCTCGCCGACGCCTCGGCGGACCCGGCGCAGATCGGTTACGTGGAGGCGCACGGCACCGGAACCCCGCTCGGCGACCCGATCGAGATGGAGGCGCTGCGCGAGGTCTACGGCGAGGGCGAGCGGCCGTGCGCGGTCGGCTCGGTCAAGAGCAACTTCGGCCACCAGGAGGCGGCGGCCGGCATCACCGGGCTGATCAAGGCGATGCTGGTGCTCGAACACCGCCAGGTTCCGCCGACGTTGCACCTGCGCGACCTGAACCCGGAGATCGACCTCTCCGGTTCCCGGCTGCACCTGCCGACCGGGCTCGCCCCGCTGCCCGCCGGGGACGTCCCGCCGCTGGCCGCGGTCAGCTCGTTCGGCTTCGGCGGCGCGAACGTGCACGCCATCCTGGAGGCGGCCCCCGCCGAGCCCCCCGCTGTGACCCCCGCCGAGCCTCTCGCCGAGACCCCGGCCGTGACCCCCGCCGAGGAGGCGCCCGGCACGCTGGTGCTTCCGCTGTCCGCGCGTGGCACGGCGGCACTCACCGCGCTCACCCGGTCCTACGCCGCCCTGCTCGCCGACCGCGAGCCGGCCGAGGCGGCGCGGATCTGCGCGGCGGCGGCGACCCGGCGCACCCACCTGACGCACCGGCTCTGCCTCACCGCGGAGACCCCGGCGGAACTCGCCGGCAAGCTCGCCAGGACCGGCCCGGCGGCGGTCCGCCAGGCGCCGCCCCGGCCGCCCCGGGTGGCGTTCGTCTTCGGCGGCCAGGGCTCGCAGTGGGCCGGCATGGGCGTGGAACCGCTGGCGAGCGAGCCCGTGTGGCGCGCGGAGGTGCTGGCCTGCGACGCCGTCGTCCGCGACCTGGCGGGCTGGTCGATCGTCGAGGAGATGACCGCGCCCGAGGGCAGGCTGAACGAGACCGAGGTGGCGCAGGTCTGCATCGCCGCGTTCCAGCTCGGCCTGGCCGCGCTGTGGCGGTCGTGGGGCGTCACGCCGTACGCGGTGACCGGTCACAGCATGGGCGAGGTCACCGCGGCGCGGGCGGCCGGGATGCTGACCAGGGAGCAGACCTTCCGGCTGCTGCTGACCCGGGCCAGGCTGACCGAGGCGGGCGCGCGCAAGGGCGCCATGTGCAGTATCGGGCTGCCGGTCACCGAGGTCGGGCCGCTGATCGCCGGGGAGCCCGAGGTCGGCGTCGGCGCGGTCAACGGCCCGCGGTCCACGGTGGTGTCCGGCCGCAGGGAGGCGGTGGAGCGGGTCATCGAGGCCGCCGAACGGCTGGGCGCGCGCACCAGCAGGCTCCCGGTGGAGTACGGCTTCCACAGCCCGCTGCTGAACGGCTACGCCGACCGGCTCGCGGAGGAGGCCGCCGGGATCACCCCGGTGACCGGCGAGGTGCCGCTGTTCTCCACCGTGACCGGGACCCGGATCGGCGCGGACCGGCTGGACGGCGGGCACTGGGCGCGGAACCTGCGCGAGGCGGTGCTCTTCGCGCCCGCGATCGAGGCCGTCGCGCGGACCGGCGTCACGCTCTTCCTGGAGATCGGCCCGCACCCCGTGCTGCTGCGGGACATCGGCGAGACGCTGGAGACGGCGGGGGTGCGGCACCTGGCGGTCGCCGGGCCGCGCCGCAACCGGTCCGCCGCCGCGGGCCTGTCCCGCGCGGTGGGCGACGTCTACCAGGCGGGCCTGGAGATCGACTGGGCGGCCGTCCTCGGCACCCCGGCCGGGCGGGTGGACCTGCCCGGCCACCCCTGGCAGCACACCCGGCACTGGCTGCCCGCCGCCCCGGCGGCCCCCGCGTCCGTGCCCCCCGCGCCCGGGTCCGCCGGGTCCGGGTCCGCCGGCTCTGTGCCTCCCGCGTCCGTGCCCGCCGTCTCGATCACCGCGGTCCCGGTGCCCGCCACGGCTGTCCAGGCCGGGCCCCGGCGGCCCGACCCGGCGAGGATCGAGACGCTGGCCCTCTACGTGCGGCAGCACATCGCGGCGGCGCTGAACGTCGACGACCTGGACCAGGTGCCCGCCGACCGGCCGCTGCGCGACTTCGCCCTCGACTCCCTGGTGATCGTGGAACTGAAGAACCAGGTGGAGAGCGAACTCGGCGTCACCGTGCCGCTCCAGGCGCTGCTGGGACTCCTCACCGGCGGCACGGCGACCGACCTGGCCGCCGCCGTCGCCGCCGCCGAGACCGGATGGACCGAACCGGAGGCCGACATGCGCATCCGCACCGCCGTGGCAGGAGGATAGATGACCTTACGCACATCGACCGCGCTGAGCAGGCTCGGCGAGCAGTGGGGCGCGGCCACCCGGCTGGTCTGCTTCCCGCACTCCGGCGGCACCCCCGCGATGTTCCGCGGCTGGACCGCCGGCCTGGCCCCGGACATCGAGGTCTGGGGGGTGACGCTGCCCGGCCGGGCGGCCCGCGCCGGGGAGCCGTTCGCCCGGGAGTGGGCGCCGCTGGTGGCCCAGGTCACCGAGGCGGTGCTGGAGGAGGTACGCCCGCCGGTCGTGCTCTTCGGGCACAGCCTGGGCGGCCTGCTCGCCTACGAGGTGGCACGGGCGATGAACCGGGCCGGTGAGCCGCCCGCGCACCTGGTGGTGTCGGCCCGCGCCGTGCCGCTGACCCCCTACCCCCTCACCCTGCCCGACGGCGATATGGAACTGATGGAGGCCGTCGACCGCATCTACAACGGTGTGCCCGACTCGGTGCGCCGCTCGCCCGACATGGTGCGGCACTTCGCCCCGATCCTGCGGGCCGACCTGGAACTCGCCATCGCCTACGCCTTCCGTCCCGGGCCGCCGCTGCCCTGCCCGATCACCGCGCTCGGCGGGGTGGACGACCCCAACGTCGCGGTCGGGGAACTGAGCGGCTGGAGCCGGTACACCAGCGCGGACTTCGCCTGGCGGAGCTTCCCCGGCGGCCACTTCTACCTGGGCGGCGCCCAGGACGAGGTACTCGAGACCATCTGGCGACGAATCACCCAAGGAGTCCTGAGTTGATGTCCGAACGTGTCGGATCCGCGCTCGTCGGCGAGCGGCTCGGCTTCGAGCACACCGTGCCGCGCGCCATCGCCCACCGCCAGGCGGTCGGGGAGGTGTTCGTCACCGACTCCACGCCGGGCCCCGACGGCGAATACCTCGTCGCCGTGCAGCTCCCGCGCGCGCACAGCCTGTGGTACGACCGCAGGTCCCGCTTCCACGACACCTTCTCCACGGCGGAGGCGGCCCGGCAGGGGTCCTTCGTCGTGCTGCACCGCTACTTCGACGTGCCGGTCGGGCTGCCGTTCAGCCTGCTGCGCTGGGCGTTCAGGATCGAGGACCTGAACGCCTACCGGGACGACGAGCGGACTCCGCTCCAGGGCGTGCTGCGTTACCGGGTCACCGACAAGGGCCGCAAGGGCGCGGGCTTCGGCGACATGACCCTGCACGGCGAGCTGACCATCGGCGGGAGCACGGCCATGACGCTCACCGGCGACGTGGTCTTCTTCAACGCCGACGACTACCAGGTGCTGCGCACCTACCAGCAGTCCACCAAGCCGCCCGCCGACCCGGCGCCGGCCCCGCCGCGGCTGGACCCGCTGCTGGTCGGCCGGATGGACCACCGCAACGTCGTCATCGGCGAGGCGGCGGACGGCTTCCAGTACGTCATCGACACCTCCCATCCGTCCTACTTCGACCACGCCTACGACCACGTGCCCGGTCCCTTCATCGTCGAAGGCTTCCGGCAGGCGGCGATCGTCACCGCGACCAGGGCCGGGGCGCTGCCCTCGCCGGTGGCGGCGGTGACGGCCTGTTCGACCACGTTCGCCGGTTTCGGCGAGTTCGGCGCCCCGCTCACGACGTCCGCGGAGGTGACCGGGCGCGACGGCGGGCGGGTCACCGTCGAGCTGGGCCTGCACCAGTACGGCAAGCGGCTCGCGGACGCGACCGTGGAACTCAGCCCGTACCCGGCGCCACTCGCGGACGCGGCCGTCGAGCTCACCCCCTACCCGGCGTCATGACCAGCACCCTGAGCCCGGCGCCGCCGGCGTCCACCGGCGCGGCCTCCCGCCCGCCGAGGGGCGCGGTGACCGCCGCCGCGCTGACCGCGTTCACCGCGCTGCTCGCGATGAGCGTGACGAACCCGGCACTGCCCGCGGTCGAACGCGACCTGGCCGTCCAGCCCGCCGTGAGCCGGTGGGTGGTGCTCGGCTACGGGCTGGCGGCCGTCGTCGCCGCGCCGTTCGCCGCCCGCTGGGTGGCACGGACGGGGCCGCGCCGGGCGATGCTGCTCGGGGCGGCCGGGTTCGCGGCGAGCACGGTGCTGTGCGGGCTGGCTCCGGGGATCTTCGTGCTGCTGGCGGGCCGGGTGGCGCAGGGCGGGTTCGCCGGGCTGCTGGCCGTACTGGTGCCGGTGCTGGCGCTGCGGGCCGTCCGCCCGGTCACCGCGCTGAGCGTCACCGCGGTGGTCGGCTCGCTGGGCGCGCTCGCCGGGGCCGCCGCGGGTGGCGGCCTGCTGCCCGCGGTCGGCTGGCGCGGCCTGCTGCTGGTCCTCCTGCCCCTGGTGGCGGTCTTCGCCTTCCTGGCCGCCCGGTCCCTCACCCCCGGAACCGCGGTCGGCTCGCCCGCCGGGATCGGCGGCAGGGTACCCGCCGGGCCCGGTGGTGGCGTGCGGCCGGTGCTCGGGCTGGCGGTGCTGGTGGCGCTGGCCACCGCCGACGGGGCGATGCTGGCGTTGTACCCGTTCTTCATGTTCCACGGTGAGATGCAGCAGAGCGCGCTGCCCGCGCTGGGGCTCGCCCTGGGCGCGCTGCCCGTCGCCATGGTGGCGGCGGGGGTGGCCGGCGGGCGGCTGGCGGACCGGCGCGGGCCGTTCCCCGTGATGGTCGCCGGGGCGCTCGTCGCGGCGGCCGGGGCGCTGCTCACCATGCCGCTCACCCCGGACTGGTCGGCCGGCGAACTCGGCCTCCGGCTCCTCCTGACCGGCGCCGGCATGGGCCTGTACGGCGGCGCCGCCCAAGCCCTCGCCCTCCACGCGATGACCAACCCGACCACCAAGACCAACACGACCACCACGACCACCACCCCGGGCACCACGGGCACGACCGGTGTGACGACCGTCGATCGCATCGGCGCCGACGGCGCCGCCGGTGTGGTCGCCAGGGCCGCGGCCCGCGTGCAGGTCGCGCGGGGCGCCGGCTTCGTCCTCGGCCCCCTGTTCGCCGCCGCGCTGTGGGCGGCGTCGGGCTACTTCTCCCGGATCGGCATGGGCACGGCGCTCCTCGCGTGCGCCGCCGCCATGCTGCTGGCCGCCGTCGCGTCGATCCCGTTGCGCGCCGGCTCATCCCGCACCACGTAACGCACGATCGACCACCCGCCGGACTCCACCGGTCTGTGGCGACCCCTCGACCCGTAGTGAGGAACGCGATGAAGAACCCGATCCACGAGATGGTCACCGAAGCCGCCACCCACACCTGGTTCCGGTCGGCGACGGTCCCCGGCGAGCAGTACGCGACACCCACGCCCACCGTGCCGATCCAGGAGCCGCGGCCGGTGGAGCCGGTGACCGGGCGGCACATCTTCCACCGCCCGGTGCGGTTCGCCGACATCGACGCCCACGGGCACGTGAACAACGTGCGCTTCGTGGAGTACCTGGAGGACGCGCGGGTCGCGCTGTTCTTCGAGTTCGTGCGCAGGTTCCAGGACGACGGCGGCCCGGAGAGCCCGCTGCTCGGCATCGCCATCGCCCGGCACGAGGTGAACTACCGCCGGCCGCTGCGGTTCCGGCACGGGTCGGTGCGGGTCGAGTCCTGGGTCACCAAGATCGGCATGGTGCGCTGTGAGCTGGCCGCCGAGATCCGGGACGACCACGACGTCTTCGTCGAGACCCGGTCGGTCGTGGTGGCCATCGACCTGGCGACCGAGCGTCCGCGCCGGTTCACCGCCGACGAGCGCGCCTTCCTCCGGCGCTACCTCACCTGACCCAGTCGTGATCATGCGCGGGCTGGTCATCCTGCTGCTGTTCCTCGCCGTGTCGACGATGGCGTCACCGGCCGCGGGGGACGTGGTCGGCGCCGGCGCCGACGCGCGTTTCACCCAGACGATCGCCGGGACCGAGCTGACGGTGGTGGTGCGGAGCGCCGCCAAGGTCCCGGCCGACCTGCGCGTGGAGGTCGTCGCCTACCGCCCGGTGCCCGACCTGGCGGTGCACCTGGCGATCCGGTCGACGGAGACCGGGCACACCTCGCGCGCCACGGTGACGTTGAAACGGGACCGCCCCGGCGTCCACCCCGCCACCCTGCGGGTCACCCGGGCCGGGCCGCACGAACTGGAGCTGCGGGCCGGCGGCGACGTCTCCGTCGTGCCGTTCCGGATGCTCGTCTCGGCCGCCTCGCCGTGGGAGTTCCTCATCCACGGCGGGCTGTACGCGGCCGGCATCCTCGTCGTCGGCGGGCTGCTCACCGGCGGCCTGTCCCGCCGCCCCTCCGCGTTCGCCGTGTACGGCGGGGCGACGCTCGCCGTCGTGGCGCTGACCTCGGCCGCGCTGTCGCCCGCCCTGCCGCCGCCGGTCCCCGACGGGGCCGCGCCCGCCCCGCCCGTCCCGCAGACCGGCCGCCCCTACGCCCTGGCGCGCGTCGCCACCATCCCGGACCGGCCCGCGACCGGCGAGGACTTCACCCTCCGCCTGGACCTGCACGACGGTTCCACCGGCCGCCCGGTCGACGACCTCAACCTCTACCACCAGGCGCTCGCCCACCTGGTCGTGACCAGTGACGACGGCGGCTTCTTCCGCCATCTCCACCCGTTGCGCACCGCTCCGGGCCGGCTGGAGGCCCGGCTGCGCGCCGACCGGCCCGGCCGTTACCTGGCCTACGCCGAGGTGGAGCGTGAGGGCTCCGGCACCCAGCTCGTCTCGGCGGAGTTCACGGTCACCGCCGCGGCCGGCGCGCTCGCCGCACCCGCCGTGCCCGCCGAATCGGGGGCGGGCACGGGGGCGCCGGTGCTGACGCCGGCCCGGCCGGTGGCGGGGCGGCCGGTCACCGTCGAGCTGGACACCGGGCAGGGCGGCATCCAGCCGTGGCTCGGCATGGCCGGGCATCTGATCGTGCGCGACCGGGAGGGCGGCTTCCTCGGCCACGTGCACGAGTCCGGCTCGATGAACGCCGGCCCGGACGTCCGGCCGCCGCAGGAGGGCGCCGCCGCCTACGGGCCGCGGCTCCGGTTCACGTTCAGCTTTCCGGAGCCGGGCCGCTATCTCGCCTGGGTGCAGTACGCGAGGAACTTCCACATCGAAACGGTGCCGTTCGTCATCACGGTCGCCGGGGAGGACGTCACGCCATGAAACGGCTCATGATCGCCGGCATTCTCGTAGCGGTCGCGGTCCTGGTCTTCGCGCTCGGCGGCTGGGGTTCCGGCGACGTGGAGGCACGCGCCGCCGGCCGGCTCTACTCGGTCACCGTGACGGTGCGCGAGCCCGCCGCCCGGCCGCTCACCGTCGGCATCGAGGTGGCCCCCGCATCGGCGGACACCGTGACGGTCTCGACCGTGATGCCGCAGATGGGGCACGCCACCCCGGAGATCTCCGCCCGTCGCCAGGAGGCCGGGCGTTTCCTCGCCACCGGCGAACTGGTCACCATGAACGGCGTGTGGGAGTTCGCGGTGCGGGTGCACGGCGCGGCGGGCGAGGAGGTCGTCACCGTCCCCGTCCTGGTCGCCGGCTGACCCCGCGAAAGGGGTGACCCCGCGGCCGGCGGTGGGGTCGGGCCGCCGGCCGCGGGGTCTTCGGGGGGTGTCACAGGAGGGCGAGTGCCCGGACGGGGGCGCCGTAGCCGCCGCGCAGCTTGGCGGCGCCCACCACGAGGGTCGCGCCCCGGTCCGGAACGGTGTCCAGCGCGGCCAGGTTCTCTATGCCGTACCGGCCGGTGGTCAGCAGCATCCGGTGGACCAGCGGCTCGCGCCTCGTGCCCACGTCGAGGCTGCTCGTGTCGGTGCCGAAGCCGACGACGGACC
Source organism: Microtetraspora sp. NBRC 13810 (assembly GCF_030268685.1). Taxonomy (GTDB): domain Bacteria; phylum Actinomycetota; class Actinomycetes; order Streptosporangiales; family Streptosporangiaceae; genus BSRQ01. Next base: position 162,454 of record NZ_BSRQ01000019.1, on the reverse strand, counting down.
GCTGGTTGATCAGGAAGTCCGCGGCCTCCGGGCTGATCCCGGGGAACCGCATCACCTGGGCGAGCGCGTCGAACTGGAGGTAGGCGGCCGGGTCGGAGACGCGCCGGTACCATCCGCTGTCGCTGGCGACGAAGGCGCGCTCGGGGATGGGGCCGTTCTTTCGCTCCCACTCCCGGAGGTCCTTCACGGTCAGCTCGGTGATGTTGTCCCGGGCGGCCCGTCCGGCGATGCGGACCACGCACAGGGGGACGACGAGGTCCTCGGCCCTGATCAGGTCCACGGTCGGCAGTCCCTCCCTGGAGTGCGCGGGCACGTCCATGTGGGTGCCGGTGTGCTCGTTGAAGGTCCACTCGGCGGTGTTGAACCCGGCGACGTCCTCGAACATCACCTGCCGTCGCACCGGCCTGCGCACGTAAAGCTGGAACACCGGGAAGTCGGGGCCGAGCGGGTGGGTGAGGTCGAGGACCTTCCCGGTGCGGGCCGCGGCGGCGGGCGGTGCGGCCGGCGGCGCGGCGGCCGGGTCCCCGGCGGCGCGGGCGGGCAGCCAGGCCACCGCCGCGCCCAGACCGCCGCCCACCACGCCCGCGAGCGCCGCCCGCAACGCCTGCCGCCGCCCGACACCCCGCTCCTCCCGGTCCCGGCCCCCGGGACCGGCACCCGCTCCGTCCCCGCCAGGGGAGCCGGGAGCGGCGGCTGTTCCGTCCCCGCCGAGGGAGCCGGGGGCGGCGGTGTCAGGGGGCGGTGGGCCGTGGGGGTGGCCGCAGGCGGCGCCGGGGGAGCCTTCGAGCGCGGCCATGATCGTCTCTGGGGAGCACATGGGACTGCCTTTCTCCGATCCGGCGCCCGGTTCAGCCCTGGGCGGGCGAGTCGGGCGCCATGGGCACCGGCTCGCGGCGTGGCGGCTTCGGCATCCCGGTGAGGGTGGTCAGGTCGAGCGTGGCGGAGGCGTCGGCGACGTATCCGTCCGGTCGTACCAGGACGAGCCTGCTGCCGTTCAGCGCGCCCGCAGGGGCGTACCCGGGAGGAAGCAGGTAGGCGTCCGGGCCGGCCCATTCGCCGTCCGCGTCCGGCTCGGTGGCGCTGAGCAGCACCAGCGGGCGCAGCCGGTCGGCCAGCGGCGCGACGGCGGTCAGCACGTTCCGCACCCGGACGGCGTCCGCGCCGTTCGCGCCGTCGGCGTCCGCGAGGACGACCAGCACGTGCCGCGGGTCGGCGAGCAGCGCGCTCAGGCGCACCTGGGGCCCCTCGCCCACCGGCACGAGATCGGTGTCGGCCAGCCCACGGGGGCCCAGCGCACGACGGCCGCCGCGCGCGCCCACCGCCGGGCTGCGCCGGTAGTCCAGGTCGTCCTGGGTCAGTGTGGGCACGATGCGGCGCTCCATCACGCCGGCCCGGTCGAGCGTGCCGAGCAGCGTGTCGCGCAGGACCCGGCCGATCGGCGAGCGCACGGTCCACAACCGGGTCTGCTGGTGCGCGCCGCGCAGCACCGAGGCGGCCACCGGCGAGCGCTCCGCCTCGTAGGCGGCCAGCAGGGCGTCGGCGTCGGCGCCGTCGTGGATGAGGGCGAGCTTCCAGCCCACGTTGGCCGCGTCCTGGATGCCGGTGTTCAGGCCCTGGCCGCCGGCCGGGCTGTGCACGTGCGCGGCGTCCCCGGCCAGCAGGCAGCGCCCGGACCGGTACCGCGCCGCCTGCCGCATGTGCACCAGGAACCGCGTGCTCCACCGCAGATCCCGGATCGTCACCTTGTACGGCGCCCGCTCGTCGGCGAGCCGCTGCAACTCCTCCAGGGTCGGCGCGGTGTCCGGCGAGCCGACCCCGGTCCCGTCGGCGAACACCCGCAGGCCGTCGCCGGGCAGCGTGACCAGCACCAGCACGCCCTTCGGGTGCAGGTGGTAGTGCGCCTCGCCGGGCGGCACCGGGCTGTCCACGTCGCCGTCGCCGAGCACGAAGCTCTGCGTGTAGGTCTGCCCGCCGAACGGGATGCCGGTGAGCTCGCGGACGCGGCTGTGCGCGCCGTCGCAGCCCACCACCCAGCTCGCCGCGAGCTCCTCGGTCGTGCCGTCCGGCCCGGTGAGCCGTACCTCGACCCGGTCGCCTAGGTCGCTGAGCGTGTCCAGCCGGGTCTGCCACTCGACGTCCACGCCGAGGTCGTGCAGCCGCTTGACCTGGATCTCCTCGACGGCCGGCTGGGTGATGCCGAGCATGGTCGGCATGCCGTTCGGCATCTCGGCGAGCCGTACGGTGGCGACGTTCCTGCCGCCTGACCAGTAGCGGGCGGCGCTCATCCGCAGGCCGGCGTCGATCACCTCGGCCGCGATGCCGTGCCGGGCGAGCACGTCCAGGGCGCCGGGCCACAGGGCCACCGCCCTGGCCTGGTTCGCCGGCCGCTCCCGCGCCAGGTCGATGATCCGGCAGGCCACGCCCTGCCTGCGTAGCTCCGTGGCGAGCGCGAGACCCGTGGGACCGGCTCCGACCACCAGCACGGGCAAAGAATTCTTCACGATGCCGAACTCCGTTCACTTCATAAATGATTTGGCGTCCAGGCCGGATCTTCGTCTGGCAGACTAGTCGGAGACGGCGTGTCGCCCATTCCCGTAAGGAAGTAGTTCGGGAAGAACTAACGACCCGGATTCGTGCCTCCAAGGAAACGCGCGATGTCTCTTAGGGCGTATTGACATGCTGCTTAGGATCCCTATCCCCGCGTGATGGCCCGGACGGCGGGTGAGCGCCGCATACCCTGCCGAGGTGAGCTGAACGGCTTTCTGGATTGTCAGCACAACTGAAGAAATGGGGATTTGATGATCCAGTTCGGTGTTCTGGGTTCTCTCGAAGTGCGGACAGCGGCGGGGGCCCGTTCGCCCAAGGGTCCCAAGGCGCGACAGGTCCTGGCCTTACTCCTGCTTCGAGCCAACGAGGTCGTCGACGTCCACACGCTCGCCGAGGAGCTGTGGGACGTGAACCGTGCCCGGGGTGGGGTGGGGGCCATCCGAACCCATGTCTACAACCTGCGTTCCGCGCTCGCGGCCGACGAGGTCACCAGCGCGGCGGCGGACATGCTGGTGACCGAGTCCACCGGCTACATGCTGCGGGTGGAGCCGGCCCAGCTCGACGCCCTGCGGTTCGCCGAGCTCGTGGAGCGGGGCCGCGAGCTGTTCGGCGCCGGGATGGTCGCGGAGTCCGCGCGCGGCCTGCGGGAGGCCCTGGCCATGTGGCGGGGGCGGGCGCTGGCCAACGTCACACCCGGTCCCGTGCTCTCCCGGCACCTCACCTACCTGGAGGAACTACGCACCAGGGCCATCGAAATGCGCGTCGAGGCGGACATGCTGCTCGGCAACCACCGGGAGCTGGTCGCCGAGCTGCGCACGCTCATCGCGGCCAGCCCGCTCAACGAGTGGTACCACACCCAGCTCATCGACGTGCTCTTCCGCTCGGGCCGCCGGGGCGAGGCGCTGCGGGCCTTCCACAGCCTGCGCAAGCTCCTCGACCAGGAGCTCGGCCTGGAGCCCTCGGCGGACGCCCGCAGGCTCCAGCACGAGATCCTGGCCGCGGGCTCCGAACGGGTGCCGGGCGACACCTGCGCCGTCTGCGCGCACGCCCGCTGACGGCGGAGGTAGGGATTTCTTTCCTTTACGCCGAGATGAATGGGGGTTACGTTACGTGTGCTCGGCAAACTCCGGTTATCCAGGGAGGGCGATCATGGCCGGATGCACCTGCGGACACGGGTCCTCGTGTTCCTGCTCCAAAGGCTGCAGCTGCGGCTGCAACGGCTGACCTTTTCAGCCCGGCTTCTCGGCCTGGCTTCTCGGCCTGGCTTCTCGGCCTGGCTTCTCGGTCAGGCTTTTCAGTCCGGCTTTTCCAGCTCGGCGTCGGCGGGCAGGTTCCGGTACTCGCGTCAGAGGATCGTTTCGCTTTTCGCACGCGAAGAACTCGCGGGCTGGGACCACGACCTCCGGCGCCGCACGCTCGCCGGTCTCCGCGCACCCTGACCGTCAGGGGCGCTCCTCCTCGGCGGAGAGTTCGAGGATGCGCGCGTGCAGGACGGACCGCTGGTGCAGGGCCGCCCGGAGGGCGCGGTGCAGGCCGTCCTCCAGATACAGCTCGCCCTGCCACTGGACCACGTGCGGGAACAGGTCACCGTAGAAGGTGGAGTCCTTCGCCAGCAGCGAGTGCAGGTCGAGCACGGCCTTGGTCGTGATCAGCGAGTCCAGCCGGATCTGCCGGGGCGGGATCTGAGCCCACTCCCTGCTCGACAGACCGTGTTCCGGATAAGGGCGTCCTTCGCCGACCATCTTGAAGATCACCCTATGCAGTTTATGGGGAAATCCGGGTTCGTGCCTTCCCGAAATGCCCTCCGCAGGTCAGATGCCCTGGGAGAAGGTGTCGCAGCGCCGCGGTTCGCCGCTCTCGTAGCCGGTGGTGAACCATTTCACCCGCTGTTCCGAAGTGCCGTGGGTGAACGCCTCCGGGTTCACCCGGCCGGTCGACCGCTCCTGGATCCGGTCGTCGCCGACGGCCGCGGCGGCGCTCAGCGCCTCCTCGATGTCGGACCGGGTGAACGGCTTCGCGTAGAAGCCGGTGTCCACGGCGTTCTTCGCCCACACCCCGGCGTAACAGTCGGCCTGCAACTCCAGCCGCACGGACCCGCTCTGCGCGCCGCTCCGGTCGCCCTGGACCTCGCTCATCGTGCCGGTGAGATTCTGCACGTGGTGGCCGTACTCGTGGGCGATCACGTAAGCCTGGGCGAACGGGCCGCCCTCGGCGCCGAACTGGCTCTTGAGCTGGTCGAAGAAGCTCAGGTCCAGGTAGACGCGCTGGTCGCGCGGGCAGTAGAACGGGCCGACCGAGGAGTCCGCCGTGCCGCACCCGGTCTGCACCACGCCGGAGTAGAGCACGGTCTTGGCCGGCCGGTAGGAGTCGCCGGCGAAGGCGCCCCGCCAGTAGTCCTGGATGCTGTTGACCACGCCGACGACGCGGCACTTCTCCGACTGGTCGGCGTCCTGACCGGTCCGGCACTGGGCGGACAGGTCGGAGTTCGGCTGGAGCTGCGGCTGTCCGGCGCCGGTGCCGCCGCCGGTGATCGCGCCGGGGTCGAATCCGAACAGCAGTGCGGCGATGAGCGCGACGATCCCGGTGATGCCGCCGCCGATGGCCAGCCCGCCGCCGGGAAACCCGCCTCTGCCGCCCGTGTCCTCGACCTGTGAGGAGTCGAGCTGGGCGTCGTCCCTGAAGTCCATCCCACGTCCCCTTCCGACCGGGGGCCCGGCCGTGCGACGGCAGGCCGGGCCGCCCGCCCCTCCTGCCCCGAGAGGACGGGGGCAATCCCTGCCCAGGTTCCGAAGAGAGCCGCCGGCACGGTGGAATCGCCTGGGAGCCTGGGACCGATCAACGCCCGCGGGTGCCGATGAGGACGGTGGCGTTGAGGTCCTCCGAGGTGGCGGTGCGGGGGAGGAGGCCGTGGGCGGTGAGGGTCTCCACGGCCTGGGGGGCCTGGTGCTCGCTGGTCTCGACGAGGAGGTGGCCGCCGGGGGACAGCCAGTGGGCGGCCTCGGCGATCACCCGGCGGACGATGTCGAGGCCGTCGGCGCCGCCGTCGAGCGCCACCCGCGGCTCGTGGATGCGGGCCTCGGTGGGCAGCAGCCGGATCGCCTCGGTGGGGACGTACGGCGGGCTGGCGACCAGGAAGTCGACCCGGCCCCTCAGCGAGGCGGGCAACGGTTCGTAGAGGTCGCCCCGGTGGACGCGGCCTCCGGCGGCGGCGAGGTTGCGGCGGGCGCACCGCACCGCGGCGGGATCCAGGTCGACGGCGTGCAACTCGACCGGTCCGAGGGCCGCGGCGAGCGCCGCCCCCAGCGCACCCGTGCCACAACACAGATCGACGACGACGGTCTCCGGCCGGTCGGAGCTGGGCGGGGTGGTCTCCGGGCGGTCGGCGGCACGCACGACGGTCTCCGGGCGGTCGGCGGCAGGCGGGGTGGTCTCCGGCCGGTCGGGGGTGGGCGGAGTGGTTTCCGGGGGGTTGGTGGTGGGTGGGTGGGGGAGGGCGGCGGCCTGGGTGACGAGGAACTCGGTGCGGCGGCGGGGGACGAACACGCCGGGGTCCACGGCTATGCGGAGGCCGCAGAAGTCCGCCCAGCCCAGGACGTGTTCCAGAGGGTGGCCGAGTGCCCGGCGGTCCACCATGACGGCGAGGTCGGCCGGGGTGCGTGCGGTGGAGACGATGAGTACCGCCTCGTCCTCGGCGAAGACGCAGCCGGCGGCGCGGAGCCTGGTGACGATGGCGGGGAGGGAGAGAGCGGACGAGGGAACCGACATGAAAGGCGCCTTTCGGAACTGCCGACGGGCGCTCTCCCGGCCGCCTACGTCGCGCGGGCGGAGGGGTCGTGAGGCGAGAGCACCCAGCCTGATCTGGCGGTAATGGGTCTCACCTCCCCAGGGACGTCCTCTGCTGGCGTCGGAAACAGTACCACCCGCCCCCGTCCGTGCCCCGTTGACCGGTCCGCCAAGGGGGAGGTCGGTGATCGCGTACGCCATGGTCCTCCGCGGGGGTGTGCCGGACCCCTGGTAAGGCGGTGCCCGTCTCGTCGCGCCGAGGGCTCCGGGACGGCGGTTGGCTGGAAGGAGCAACCGGCTGGAAGAAGGGCGAGACACGATGAGGCGCAGAATCCTCGGCGGAACAGGTATATCGGTCAGCGAGGTCGCTCTCGGCACGATGATGTTCGGCGCCATGGGCAACCCCGACCACGACGAGTCGATCCGCATGATCCACACGGCCCTGGACGCCGGCGTCAACTTCCTCGACACCGCCGACGTGTACTCCGGGGGCGAGTCGGAGGAGATCGTCGGCAAGGCCCTCAAGGGGCGGCGGGACGACGTCGTCCTCGCGACGAAGTTCTTCCACCCCATGGGGCCGGACGCCAACGACCGGGGCGGTTCGCCGCGCTGGATCGTCCGGGCGGTCGAGGCCAGCCTGCGCCGGCTCGGCACCGGTTGTCGGACCTGGCGGCCGAGGCGGGGATGCCGCTGACGCACCTGGCCACCGCGTTCGTCCGGGCGCATCCCGCCGTCACGTCGGTCATCATCGGCCCGCGCCGCCCGGAGCACCTGGCCGACCTGCTGGCCGGCGCGGATGTCGAACTGACCGGGGACGTCCTCGACCGGATCGACGAGATCGTCCCACCCGGCGTCAACCTCAACCAGGACGACATCTACCACACACCCCCGCCCCTGTCCGACAAGCGCCTCCGCCGCCGCTGAGGGTGTGCGTGCCCCTGTCCGCCAAGTGTCTGTGCCGTTGTTGAGGGTCTCCGGGGTTGTTGAGGGGCGGGTAAGTGCTGGTTAGGGGGTGGTTTTGGGTGGGTTTTTGGAGTTGTTTGTAACACTTGGGGTTCTCGTCCCACTTCCTCATGTCGGAACAACACCCGGGACGAAGGGGGGCAGGCGGTGACGGACGACGCTCAGCGGTTCACCACCATGTACGACGAGTGCCGGAACCGAGTGTGGGCCTACGCGGTCAGCCAGGCGGGCCGGCAGGTCGCGGACGAGGTGGTGAGCGAGACGTTCGCGATCGCCTGGCGGCGGTTCGACGACGTGCCGGATCCCGCCCTGCCGTGGTTGCTGGTCGTCGCGCGCAACGTGCTGCGCGACAACATCCGCGCCGAGATCAGGCGCGAGTCGCTCGCCGACGAGCTGCGGGCCTGGACCGAGGAGGACCACGCGGAACGGGTGGCCGAACGGCTGGCCGTACTCAACGCGATGGCCTCCCTGACCCAGGACGAGCGCGAGATCCTGATCCTCGTCGCCTGGCAGGGGCTCAGCAGGCGCGACGCGGCCCGCGTCGTCGGATGCTCCACGGCGGCCTTCCGGGTGCGGCTGCACCGCGCCCGCAGGCGGCTGGCCGAGGCGATGAAGACGGCCCCGGCGGCCCGTCCCCGGTCCCGGGTGGGCAATCTCACTGAGGAGTGGTCATGAACCCGATCGACCAGTTGCGGGCGGCCCGCCCGGCCCACCTCGACACGCCGGTGGACGAGCGCACCCGCGCCGCCGAGCTTTCCCGCGCGATGTCCCAGGCCAGGCCCCAGGCCAGGCCCCAGGCCATGTCCCGGGGGCAGGCGCGGGACCGCCGCAGGACCGTGAGGCCGGTGTGGGGGCTCGGCCTGGCCGGTGTGGCGGCGACCGCCGCCGTGGCCGTCGCGGTCACCGCGACCGGCGGCACCACGCCGACGCCGCGCGCCCCGTCCGCCGCCGCCGTCACGCAGAGCGGCCAGCCGGCCGTCCGCCTCTCCGCCAAGCAACTGCTGCTCGTCGCCGCCGAGTCGTCGCTGAAGGCGCCGGCGGCGAGCGGGGACTACTGGTACGTCGAAGGCGTGGCCGGCACCGCCGAGCAGGTGGGTACGGCGGAGCGCTACCTGGTGCACAGCACGACCCGCACCCGCCTGTGGGTGGCCCGCTCGCCGAAGGTCGAGAGCTGGTTCGTGAACCAGCACCTGGGCTCGAAGCCGGCCCCGGGCGCGGAGGACGCGTGGAAGCGGGACGGTTCGCCGACGGAGTGGGAGGTGTCGATGGACAAGCCTTCCGCCGCCGGGGAGAAGGCGATGAGCCTGACCCTCGACAGCAAGGGCGGCAAGCCGTTCGGCAACCCGATCAACGTGGGCGACAAGGTCTTCGAGCTGGCCGGCCGGAACGTCTCGGTGGCCCAGCTCCAGGCGCTGCCCGCCGACGACGCCGCGCTGAGGCGGTACCTGCTGGCGGGCTACGAGGGCCACGGCACGGAGTCGGACGAGAAGCAGGACGCGGACTCCTGGCTCTTCCAGGTGACCTCCGGCCTGCTGAGCGAGATGCCGGTGAAGCCCGCCGTACGGGCCGCGGCGTACCGGGTGCTCGCCGGGATCCCCGGGGTGCGCTCGCTCGGCGAGGTGACCGACGTGCTGGGCCGTAAGGCGCAGGGCATCGCGCGGACCGAGACCGGGCGGACCGGCAGGTACGAGCGGCAGCTCCTGGTGGACCCGGAGACCGGGGTCCTGCAGACCGACCAGATCGTGGCCGTCGAGCCGACCGGCCCGAACGCCTGGGCGAAGCCCGGCACCATCACCTGGTGGTCCGCCACCACCACGGCGACCTGGACGGATGACAAGCCGGTCAAGCCGTAACGCGCACGCCGAAAGCCCGTCCCGCCGTCGTCTCGGCGGGGCGGGCGATCGCGGTTTCAGGAGGGGACGGCGGGCCGCCCGGCCAGGTGCTGGTGGACGAGCCGGTTGAGGTCGTCGCGCAGGTCGAGGTCGCGGGCGACGTCCAGCAGGGCGCGGGCCAGGATCGGCTCGGGGGTGCGGTCGGCGACGACGAGGCCGACCCTGGGCGTCTGGGCGGGCCGTTCCATCCGGATCACCCGCATGCCCTCGGGCACGCCGAACATGTGCAGCCAGGCGTGCGCCACGACGCTGGACCAGCGGTGGGTGGCGACGTGCGCGTAAAGGGCGGAGACGGTGTCCGTCTCGATCGCGGGGACGGCGGTGACGCCGTTGGCGAGGAAGATGGCGTCCAGGATGCGCCGGTTGCGCATCTCGCCGGACAGCAGGCACAGCGGCAGGGCGCTCACCTCGGCCCACCGGACCACCTCCCGATCGGCCAGTTCGCCGTCGTCGGGGGTGAGAAGCAGGTAACGCTCCTCGTACAACGGGGTGGCCTGGACGCCGCACAGCTCGTCGTCGAGGTACGTCATGGCCACGTCGATCTCGAAGTCGGTGAGCTGCCGGTTGACCTCGCGGGAGGACAGCGAGGTCAGGGACACCCGGGCGTGCGGGTGGCGCTCGCAGAAGGGCGAGGTGAGCAGGGAGGCGGCGGGCAGCGCGGTGGGGCAGAATATCCCGCGATCACCCCTCTTCTGTCATCGCCCGGGGCCGGGCCCCCTCACCCGTAGAGGGCGGCGAGTCTGGCGGCGAGGCCGTCGAGGAGGCGGTCGAGGCCGTAGGAGCGACGGCACCGCCTGCGTCTACGCCGGCATGCGGGCCACTCCCAGAATCGGGTGAGGGTCAGAAGATCCTGCCGAGCACGCCGGACTCGATGACGATGAGCCCGCCGATCACGACGAACACCCCCGGCACGATCCACCGCCCGTACCGCTCGACGACCTCGATCACCTTCTTGTGCGAGCCGAGCCAGGACCCAGCCAGGCACCACAGGGCCACCCCGGCGGCGAACACGGCGACGGTCACCACCGCCGGCCCGGCGCCGATGGTACGGAACACCGGGGTGTAGATCGACAGGTTGTCCGCCCCGTTGGCGATCGTCACCCCGGCCACCGCGACCGCGCCGGAGGCCACCGGCGGCGGATCCGCGTCGCCATCCCCCGCCCGGACGGCCGCGACCAGGCCGCGCACCCCGAGCGCGAACGGGACCAGCCCCAGCAGGCCGACCCACCCGTCGGGCACCACGGTCAACCCCAGCGCGGCGACCGCCGAAACGGCCACCAGCACCGCGATCCCCGCATACTGCCCCACCCAGATCTGCCACGCCTTCGGCGCCCCACCCGTCCGCGCCGCCAGGAACAGAACGGTGAGCACGATGAGATCGTCCACATTGGTGCCCGCGAACATCCCGGCCGCCGCCACCACCGTCCCCGCGATACCGTCCATGCCGGCCGAACTTACCCGCATCAAGCACCGGCGGGCAGCGTCGAGCGCCGGCGGGGGAGCGGCGGCCCTGACGAGCAGCGTCAGCTCGTCGTGCAGGCTAAACACTCTGCGAAAGAAGCGACTGCTGAAGTAATGTCACGGAAAGGTCGGCTTATCTGGATAAATGGTCTTTAATTTGGGCTTTGGTCGAGGAGCGGGTGTGACCGGTTCGCGGTGGTGGGACCTGCTGATCGGCCTGGCGGTCGCCGTATTGCTGGCCTGGGCGGCGCTGGTCGCGGCACTCGCCCTCGCGCGCCCGCGCGGCGGCCTCCTGCGCGAGGCCCTGCGGCTGCTGCCGGACGTGCTGCGCCTGGTCCGCCGCCTGGCCGCCGACCCGGAACTGCCCCGCGGGGTGCGCGTCCGGCTGGGGCTCCTGCTGGCCTACCTGGCCCTGCCCATCGACCTCGTCCCCGACTTCATCCCCGTCCTCGGGTACGCGGACGACGCCATCATCGTCACCGCCGTGCTCCGCGGCGTCGTACGCCGTGCGGGACTCGGCGCCGTCCGCCGCCACTGGCCCGGCACCGACGACGGGTTCGCCGCCCTGTGCCGCCTGACCGGGCTCCCCCGGTAGTCTGGAAGAACGGCGGTGGGGCCCGCCGTCCCCGGGCGACGGGGAAAACCGCGGCCTGAGCGCCGCCAACGGTCCCTACCAGATGTGTCGTGTCCATGCTGGTAGGAGGATCGCCGTGGCAGACCGTTCCGTTCCCGCCGGCCCCGGCCGGCGGATGCCGCGCGAGCGGGCCGGCTCCTGGCCGGTGCTGGTCGTCGTCTCCGCCGGGGGCCTGCTCGGGGCGCTGGCCCGGTACGCGATCTCGGTGGCGTTGCCGCATCCGCCGGGGGCGTTCGCCTGGTCCACCTTTCTGGTCAACGTGTCGGGATGCCTGCTGATCGGCGTGCTCATGACCCTGATCGGCGACGTGTGGAGCGGGCGGCGGCTGCTGCGGCCGTTCCTGGGCGTCGGAGTCCTCGGCGGCTACACCACGTTCTCCACCTACGTCGTGGACATCCACCAGGCTATGACCGCCGGCGCGGCCGGAACCGCGCTGGCCTACCTGCTCGGCACGCTGGCCGGCGCCATGACCGCCGTGTGGGCGGGCGCGGCAGGCACCGCCTGGGCGCTGGAAACCGCCAAGGGAAGGAGGCGGCGATGAAGCTGGAAGGACCCGCGCTGCGGCTGACCGTCTTCGTCGACGAGACCGATCAGTGGCATCACCGGCCGCTGTACCACGAGATCGTGCACCGGGCGCACGCGGCAGGGCTGGCCGGCGCCTCGGTGCTGCGCGGCATCGAAGGATACGGCGCCTCCAGCCGCATCCACACCACCCGGATCCTGTCCCTGTCGGATGACCTGCCGGTGGCGGTCGTCATCGTCGACGCCGAGGACCGGATCCGCGCCTTCCTGCCGGAGCTGGCGGAACTGGTCATCGAGGGCCTGGTCATTCTGGACCCGGTCGAGGTGATCCACTACGTCGGCCGTCCCGGGAGGAGTGAGGACGGGTGACCGTGCTGCTCGTCGCGCTCGGCGCCGCGATCGGGGCGCCGCTGCGCTACCTGACCGACCGGTTCGTGCAGTCCAGGCACGACTCGGTGTTCCCCTGGGGCACCATGACCGTCAACGTCGCCGGGTCGCTGATCCTCGGACTGCTGGCCGGCCTGCCCGCGGGCACGGCGCTCACCGCCCTGGTCGGCACGGGCTTCTGCGGCGCGCTGACCACGTACTCCACCTTCAGCTACGAAACGCTTCGCCTCGCCCAGGAGGGAGCCCGCTTCTACGCCGCCGCCAACGTCGTGGCCGGTATCGTCGCCGGCCTCGGCGCCGCCGCACTCGGCTTCACCCTGGCCCAGGCGCTCACCACCTGATCCTCGGCCGGACACTCACCACCTGATCCCCGGCCGGACGCTCACCGCCCCACCCCTGGCCCTGACCAGCGCCGGGGGCAGGCCCGTCGGGCGCGAATCTCGCCCGCTCAGGAAACCGCCCGCGGAATCATCATCTCGCGAATCGGGCATATCCCGTAGGCTGATCGCTTCAAATCGATCATCGGAGACGCCCGTGAGCGACCCCAATCCCACTGCCGCCGATGAGTGGACCCAGTGGGACACCCACCCCTCGCCCCCCGCATACTGGCCGGGCCTCGGAGACGAGCACCGACGCGGCTTCGAGATCGACCGCAGGGGTGTGAAGGTGGTCGCCGGCGGTCTTCTCAAGCTCGCCACCGCCACCACCAGGTACGACGCCTACCCCAGGGACTACGGCTTGAACGACGACCACTGGGCGTTGCCGCGGGAGATCGGCAGGCTGCTCGTCAAGGCCGAAAACGTGTTCGCCTCGTACTGGCGGGATCTGCACTGCGAGACGGGGATGGCCGGGCTGCTGATCGAGCGTGCCTCCCAGCGATACGACCTCGCGGACCAGCCCTTACTCGGCGACATCCCCATGGCCGAGCTCGACAGGCGGGTCATCGGACTTCTGTCGGGCGATCTGCCGAGCAGCTTGCTGGGCGAGCTGAGCGAGTTCTACCCCAACGGCAGCGAGTCACTGGAACTGCCCGGGGCGATCGACTACGGCGTCGGCAACATGACCGCGGAGAAGGCGAAGCAGGACCTCATCCCCTATCCGGTCTTCGGCACCAGCGGTTTGATGTCCTTCGGGCCGGCCGGCGATGCGCTGGCCGAGCTCTCGTACGCGTTGGTCGGCCGCGCCCAGGACCTGCGGGATGCGCCGTGGATCGGCGACGCGGCGGACAGGGCGCAGAACGCGTTGCGTCAGATCCACGGGAACGCGACCGCGCTGGCCGCGGTCGCGGCCCGGCTTGACACGGCGGCCACCCGGTTCAAGGAGGTCGCCGAGTGGTGCAGGGACAACTTCGAACGCGCGGTGGACCCGGACCGCAGCGGCTGGGACGAGTTCTGGGATCTCGGCGGTACCCCCGACAGCCGGACCCGCAGCTTCCTTGCGGCACCGAACAGCGCGTTCAACGACATCTACGACAACATGCCCAAACTCCTCACGCAAGATCTGCCCGGCCTGCTCGTCACCGACCAGAAGCTCACCGACCTCCGGGAGAGCCTGCAGCGGGTTCGGACGCGACCCAAGACGTCAGAGTTCCTCAAGGAGAACGACGCGGCGTTCATGGTCAGCCGCGGCAGGACCCTTGAGGGGTACGAGGAAGCGGAGAAGGCGTTCGGCTGACCGGTGCTCCGGCCACGCCCGGAACGTGAGCGACCTTCCGCCGCCGTAGAGCACGGTGACCGTGCCGCTCGCCGTGCTCGGCGCCCCGGTGTGGCGATCATCACACGATCCGGGTTCCCGCCGGTGAAGCCCGCTGTGGCGGCCGTTGCTTACCTGGCGCGTAATCGCGGCTCCCGCCTCCCGGCTGACATCTTTCAGGTGTCGCACCGATAGAGCCGAAGGGGCCGACATGACCACCTTGACCGTCACCACCGACCGGACGAAGTTCCTGCGCCTCGCCCTCGCCGCGGACGCCGTCGTCACCGGCGGCAACGGGCTGATCTACCTCGCCTTCGCCGGCCCCGTCAGCACCCTGCTCGGCCCTGACGCCGGCCTGCTGCGCGGCATCGGCGCCTTCCTCCTGGCGTACGGCGTCGCGGTCGGCTTCCTGGCGAGCCGTCCCGCGATCAGCCCCGCCGCCACGAAGGCCGTGATCGCCCTGAACATCGCCTGGCCCCTGGCCAGTATCGCGGCAGTCGTCACGGGTGCCACCCACTTCACCACGGCCGGCGCGATCTGGGCCGTCCTCCAGGCCGTGGTGGTCGCCGGTTTCGCCGGACTGCAGATCACCGGCCTGCGCGGGACCCGCGTCAACTGAGACCCGGTCGCACAGCCGTTCTGCCGTCTCGTCAGATCCGCTGCCGGTCAGCGAGACGGGCTACCACGATCAGAAGTGCGTGGTGACGCCGAACGCCTCGCGCAGGCGGGCCATGTCGTGCAGGTCGCGTTCCCTGGGCCGGTAGCCCTGATGGAAGGCGATCTGGCGGTCGGCGGACAGGCAACGGACCCGCACGCCCTCTATCGTGCCTGTGACGAAGCCCGCGGCGGGGTAGAAGTACGCGCCGCCGCGGTCGTCCAGGTGTTGCACGGCCGAGCCGTCCTCCGCGAAGTGCAGGGGGTGCAGGTCGAGTTCGTGCTCCCGGTCGTCGGCCATGACGAACCTGGCGGGCCGCCCCGGCACCGCGCCGGGCCGCTCGGCGTACCCGAGCGACTCCAGCGTGGTGATCACCTGTGGCTCCTGCTCCGCGCGGTGGAGCAGGTCGAGGTCATGGTGCTCCCTGGTGACCCGCCCCACCAGGACGTCGATCCCCCAGCCGCCGGCCACCCAGACCTCGCATCCGGCGGCCTCCAGCACGTCCAGCAACCGCAGCATCTCCCCGATCGGCAGCACCGGCACCCCTTTCTCTCCAGGGGGAGACTACCGAGCGGTCCGACCTGTCTCCGGCGACAGCCCATGACGTGGCCCGCCTGACAGGTACCGTCCTCAGGGCGGATACGGAAGGAATGTGTCGGCCACGACGTCGGCGGCGTCCTGCGGCGAGTCGCAGCGGCGGTATAACCGGTGGGAGAGACCGACGGCGTTGGGAGGGGCTTTGCCTGAAGGGCACACGATCCACCGGCTGGCGGCCGAGTTCCGGGCGCGGTTCGCGGGCCGGGGTGTGCGGGTCAGCAGCCCGCAGGGCAAGTTCGGCGCCGCCGCCGCGCTGCTCGACCGGTCGGTGCTGACCGACGCGGACGCGTACGGCAAGCACCTGTTCCTGCACTTCGGTTCGGGGCCGGGGACGCGGATGGTGCGCGTGCACCTGGGGCTGTTCGGCAGGCTCGACTTCGCGCGGACGCCGAACGACGACACGGTCCGGCTGCGGATCAATCATCGCGCGCGGATCGCCGACCTGCGGGGGCCGACGGCCTGCGAGCTGCTGGAGGAGCGCGCGTCCATCCTGTCCCGGCTCGGTCCCGACCCGCTGCGCGCCGACGCCGACCCCGACCGCGCCTTCCAGCGGATACGGCGCAGCCGCCAGCCCATCGCCGCGCTGCTCATGGACCAGAAGGTGATCGCGGGTGTGGGGAACGTGTACCGCGCCGAGGTGCTGTTCCGGCACAGGATGAGTCCCGAAAAATCCGGCCAAAGCGTCACGCGTGCCGAATGGGAGCTGATCTGGGCGGACCTGGTCGGGCTGATGGCCGACGGCGTACGGGCCAACCGCATCGACACCGTCCGCCCCGAGCACACCCCCGAGGCCATGGGCCGGCCGCCACGCGTCGACGACCACGGCGGCGAGGTCTACGTCTACCGCCGCGCCGGGCTGCCGTGCCACGTCTGCGGCACCGAGATCCGTACCACCGTGCTGGCCGCGCGCAACCTGTTCTGGTGTCCCGGCTGCCAGGGCGGGCTCAGCTCACCGCCCGCTTCACCAGCGCGCTGATCCGCGCCTCCACCTCGGCCGTCACCTCGGTCAGAGCGAAACCGGCGGGCCACATCGTGCCGTCGTCCAGGTTCGCCTGGTCGCTGAACCCGAGCGTCGCGTAGCGGGTCTTGAACTTCGCCGCGCTCTGGAAGTGGCAGACGATTCTGCCGTCCAGCGCGTAGGCGGGCATCCCGTACCAGAGCTTCGGCGCGAGGGCCGGGGCGCTGGCGGTGATGACGGCATGGACCCGCTCGGCCATGATCCGATCCGATTCACCCATCTCGGCGATCTTCGCGAGTACGTCACGCTGGTCCTGCGCCGCCTTGTCCGCACGTGAGCTGCGGCGCGCCGCCTTCTTCTGGTCCTGGGCGTGCTCCTTCATCGCGGCCCGCTCCTCGGCCGTGAATCCCTGGTAGCTGGTGCTCATGGCGGATTTCCCCTTGCGAATCTTGATTTCGGATCTTGAGAAGGGACCTCGGCGGCTGCGCTGCCGGTTTCCTGGACGACCTCGGCCCACCGGCCTGTACGTCGCCGCCGATCACGATGCGGAGCTCACCGGTCCTGGATCAGCCCGAGGACGTTGCCGTCGGGGTCGGTGACGGTGGCCACCAGGCGGCCGCCGCCGACCTCGTGCGCGGCCTCCTTCACGGTGGCTCCCGCGGCGGTCACCTCGGCCAGCTTCGCCTCGATGTCCTCCACGTGCCAGTAGGCCACCGGCGAGGTCATGCCCTGCGGGCCACCGTCAGGCACCAGTCCGATGTGCTGGCCCTCGGCATCGAAGCCGACGTAGTAGGGCGAGTCGGTCTGCGGCTGGATGCCGAGCAGGGCCGCATACACCGCCTTGGCCGTCGTCAGATCGGACACGGGGTGCAAGACGGTCTTGATTCCCTGGGTGGTCATGGTCACTCCGGTGGTCGTGGGTCACATCGAGCCGCTGTGTACGTATGCACACCTTCTCTCCCGGCCTGGCCGACCCGCATCCGTGGTGACCACGGAACCTAACCACGGACCCCGACCACGGAACCTAACCACGGACCCCGACCACGGACCCCGACCACGGACCCCGACCACGGACCCCGACCACGGACCCCGACCACGGACCCCGACCACGGACCCCGACCACGGACCCCGACCACGGACCGACGGCACGGATCGTACGGTGGCCGTTGCGGCATGGTGGACGGGGTGACGCTGTTTCTCGGGCGACTGCTGCCCGCCGGTGGGCACGCCGGGAGTTCCGATGCCGGCGACCGTCTGGCCGAGGCCCGGACCGTCGTGGCCGGCAACCCGGTCGCCACCGCCATCGTGGAACGGGCCCAGGCGCTGCTCGACAATGACCGGGAGCGGTTGCTCGCCACGGCAGACGCGTTCGACACCGCCGGCTGCCGCTACCAGTCGGCGCGCACCCTGGTGCTCGCGGGCGGCGCCCACGCCGCCCGCGGCGCAGCCGCGCTGGCCGATCTCAACCTCGCCCCGACGGCCCCGCCCCGACACCCGTAAAGCCCGTCTGCCGCCTGCTGAGAGAACCGGCCGGTCAGCCGGGGCGGAGGGTGTGTCCTGGCCGCCAACGGCGGGACCGAATCCTTGGATATATCCCGCCAAATCCTCCGAAAGACCTCGCTCGACAAGATCAATCTCTAAGATCATTTTCATGTCGTTCCTTTACAAGAGCCGCCGAGCCGTCGCGGGGGTCGCCGCAGGCACCCTCTTCCTGGGTCTCGCGACCGCCCCCGCGCAGGCGGAAAGCGGCGGCCACGTCGCCCGCTTCCTGCAGCAGGCCATGGATGAGGCACGATTCCAGGACGTGCTCGACCTGGCCCCGCCAGGATCCGCCCAGGCGCGCATACTCGCCGCCACCGAGGAAAAAGAGGCCAAAACCTCCGAGGAGTACGCCCGCCTGTTCGCGTCGGCGGCCGACCCCCAGCCGATCGTGCAGCAGCCGCAACTCGACGTGACCGTTCTCGAACTCGACCGCTACGGCAGGCCGCTGTCCTCCGGCACCGTGCTGATGAGCCCCCAGCACCCGCGCGGCGTCGTCGTCCCCGTCGACCGCAACCTCCACACCACCGCCGTCCGCTGGCGGCAGTGGGACGACAGCGGCTGGTACGCCAACCAGGGCCGGGGCACCATCGACATCGTCCCCGGCCGTGAGCAGGCGCCCATCGACTTCATGTCGCCCTACCCGGCCTCCGTGCTGAAGCTGATGGTCGCCTTCGGCGTGCTGCGTCTGGTCGACAAGGGCACCATCGCGCTGACCGACACCTACGACTACCGCCCCACCGAGGCCAGCTCTCTGTGTCTGGGCGAAACCAGCAACACGGTCGCCAACTACCTCGAAGCCTCCCTCACCTCCTCCAGCAACCCCGCCACCTGCGCACTGGTCAAGCTCCTGCACGACAAGGGCGCCGTCGACGAGCTCAACCAGACCTTCCAGAGCCTCGGCCTGGAAACCCTCCAGTTCAAGAACACCAACCCGGCCAGCGGCGGACGCTGGTCCAACCCCGTCACCATGACCTCCCTCGACACCGCCAAGCTGCTCGCTCTGGTCAACGGCCTGCCCGACAAGGCCTGGACCGCCCCCAACGGCGCGCCGGTGACCGCCGCCGTGCTGAGCGCGTCCTCCCGCCAGGTGTTCAAGCGGCACCTCGCCGCCCAGGGCTGGAACGACATGCTCTCCTCGGCCAACCGGTGCGGCGGCTCGTACCCGGCGGCCGGCATCCCGCAGAAGGTCGCCGACCGGTGGATCGGCGCCGACGGCACCGTCACCGTCGCGGGCAACAGGTTCGGCAGCGACGTGCGCCCCTGCAACACGGCCGCCGAGGTGACCTTCTCCCACAAGACCGGCTGGGTGGGCAACTCCGGCGCCGACGCCGGCATCGTCAAGTCGCTGCCCGGCAAGGACGGCAGGCACTACATCGTGGTCGCCTTCACCAACCTCGGCACCCAGTACGTGGACGCCGACCGGCCGCCCGCCGAGCCCGGCCTGCTCCCCGTCACCTACACCGAGAAGCTCGCGAAACTCGGCCACGCCATCGACGCCTACGAGACCAGCCGTTCCGCACGCCGCTGACCACCTTCTCGGGTACGGCCCGGCCGGGCCGTACCCGAGTCACGGCGGCCGGCGAGGTGGCTGTCCGCGCGGCCCTGGATATGTGACCGCGTACCTGCAGAAGCTGGGACTGGACATTTTCGGTCTCGACCTGTCGCCGGTGATGATCGATCTTGCCCGTGAGGCGTATCAGGGACCTGCGCTTCGAGGTCGGTTCGATGGACGCCCTGGACTCGGCCGATGGAGGGCTGCGGGGGATCGTGCCCTGGTACTCCGTCATTCATACGCCCCCGCGGGATCTGTGTGGCCGCGGTGGCGCTGAGCCAGCCAGGCGGCGTGCCGGGGAGCCGTCCTCGTCCACCTTGAGCGTGGCGGCTCGGCGGTCAGAGATCCGACCCGGGGCGCACGTAGCCCTCCACGCGGACCCGGACATATTCCGCGCTTTCGGCCGAGGCGATGCCCTCGGGTGAGGCCGCTGCGAAGTTGTCCTGCCGGTCCCAGCTCCAGTATTGGTAGAGCGGCACGGTGCCCGGCTCGTGGTTCCTGTAGATGTACGCCTGGACTCCCTTACGCACGTATCCCGCGCTCTCGGCCGAGGCGATGCCCTCGGTGGTCGCCGTGCTCATGTAGTCGCCGCGCTCGCTGTTGTAGTAGAGGACCAGCGGTTTCTGCGTGCTGGTGTCGGTGGGCCTCGCGAGAACCCATGCCTCCTTCGTCCGGATCCACTGGTATCCGGTTTCGCGGGCGTGGTCTGCGGCCGTGACGGCGGAGTAGTTGTCTTCCCGGTCCCAGTTGTAATAGGTGACCAGGTTCATGAACTGTTCGCCGTCGGCGTGGGCCGGCGGTACCGCGACGGCGCCGAGGGCAATCAGGAGCACGGCAGCTCCGAGTCCGAGCGAACGACCAGTCCGGATCATTGGCAGCCTCCAGGGGGGCGCGGGCGGCGACGGCCCGCCCTCTCGCCAACCAGGTTGGCGCCCTGCGCGAGCAGATTGAATACGAAGAACTTCGTAGAGACGTACGCGCACTGTGTGGCTAAGGCAATGGACAGGAATGCCGGTTGTTTCGGTAAACGACCGGCATTCCTGTCTTAAGACCTCTTGGGACCTGTTCGACCCGGATCCATGACACCGTTCTCGATTCGCGACCACGTCGGCCGAACTTCTCGCAGACGGCCGCCTTGGGCTCCTGAACATTCGTGCAGGTCCGCTTGGTCCCGAACGCTATGGCGCGGGCGGGACGGCTTCCAAGTTCAGCACCGTGAACGTGCCGGGTTCGCCGTCCCAATAGATGATCGTGCTGGGCTCGGAGGAGGTGCCCACGCCGTACGTGCCGCTGCCCTTGCCGATGGCGGCCACCTCGGCGGTGGCGGCGTCGTAGACGGTGCTCCCGGCGAACAGGAACCGGTCGAGGATCGGGAACCGGGTCAGTGGCGAGACGCCGCTGAGGGCGATCGTGTTCGTGCCGTCGAGGTACTGCACGAACGAGCCTTGCCCGTTGCGCCCGAAGCACCAGGAGGGTCCGCACCGCAGGCTCTGTGCCGACGCGGGCACGGTGATCTCGGTCTGCGCGCCCCGCGCCAGGTCTACGAGCTTGGTCTGGTTGCGGTCGTGGCCCTTCGGACCGTCGGCCGCGTCCACGGCGTACGGCCATTTCATCAGGTGCAGCCCGTCGCTATAGGGCACGCGCGCCGCCTCGCCGCCCGCGAGGGCGATGCTCCAGACGTCGCCGGAGAGCTCGGACACGGTGGCCGAGCAGGTTGACGGCCTGCTCTGGGGGGCGAGTAAGGAGGGAGACGAGTCCTCCGAAGAAGCCGACTGGGACGGAAACGCCAAGAGGGGCCGACTTGGATGGGGTCGGCCCCTCTTGAACTTCTGCCTCAACCAGGCGCGGAGGATGCGAGATTCGAACTCGCGAGGGGTTGCCCCCAACACGCTTTCCAAGCGTGCGCCCTAGGCCAACTAGGCGAATCCTCCGCCGGAAAGCTTACCCGACTTTCGGCGTGAAGGTGACCGCGAATCTCTGCAGCAAGCACTCGCGTACCCGGCTAGACTGTTGATCGGACCCCTCGCGCGGCGTCATCCTGTGAACCTCCCCAGGGCCGGAAGGCAGCAAGGATAAGCGGGCTCTGACGGGTGTGCGGGGGGTCTCTTAGCTGGAGGGGACCCCTAATGAGCCTCGCGCTGTACCGAAAGTACCGGCCCGGGACGTTCGCTGAGGTCAAGGGCCAGGAGCATGTGACCGAGCCGCTGCGGCAGGCATTGCGGTCGGGGCGGATCAATCACGCCTATCTGTTCAGCGGTCCTCGCGGGTGCGGCAAGACCTCCAGTGCGCGCATCCTCGCCCGTTCGCTCAACTGCGAGCAGGGGCCGACCCCCGATCCGTGCGGTCAGTGCGAGTCGTGCGTGGCGCTCGGCCCGACCGGTCCGGGGCACCTCGACGTCATCGAGATCGACGCGGCCTCGCACGGTGGTGTGGACGACGCCCGTGACCTGCGGGAGCGGGCCTTCTTCGCGCCGGTGTCCGCGCGTTTCAAGATCTACATCATCGACGAGGCGCACATGGTGACCCGCGAGGGGTTCAACGCGCTGCTGAAGCTCGTCGAGGAGCCGCCGCCGCACCTGAAGTTCGTCTTCGCGACCACGGAGCCCGAGAAGGTCATCGGGACGATCAAGTCCCGCACCCACCACTATCCCTTCCGGCTGATGCCGCCGACCACGCTGCGCGCGCTGATGGAGGAGATCCTCACCTCCGAGAAGGTGCCCTTCGAGGCGGCCGCGCTTCCCCTGGTGGTCCGGGCCGGCGCCGGTTCCGCGCGTGACTCCCTGTCGATCCTGGACCAGTTGCTCGCCGGGGCCGACGACGCCGGCATCACGTACGCCAGGGCCGTCTCCCTGCTCGGTTACACCGACGGCGACCTGCTCGACGAGGTGATCGGCGCGTTCGCCGCGCGGGACGGCTCGCTGGTGTTCGGGGCGGTCAACCGGGTGATCGAGGGCGGGCACGACCCGCGCCGGTTCGCGATGGACCTGCTGGAGCGCTTCCGCGATCTCGTGATCCTGGCCAACGTGCCGGAGGCGGCGGGGAGCGGGCTCCTCGACCGTCCCGCCGACGAGCTGGAGCGGCTGGAGGGGCAGGCGCGTTCCATGGGGCCGGCCGAGCTGACCCGGGCGGCCGAGGTGTTCAACACCGGTCTGACCGAAATGCGTGGGGCCACGTCGCCGAGGCTGCTGCTGGAGCTGATGTGCGCCCGGGTGCTGCTCCCGGCCGCCGAGCAGGGTGAGGCCTCACTGCTCGCCCGCCTGGAGCGACTGGAGCGCGAGGGTCCGCCCGCGCCCGCCGTACGCGCGCAGGCTCCGGCCGGCGTGGTCCAGGGGCGGGCCGCGGCGCCAGCCGTACAGGCGCAGGCGCCCGCCGTGGCGCAGGCTCCGGTGGAGGAGAGCGCGGCGCCCGCGCGGGCTGAGGCGTCCGCCGCGGGGGACTGGCCCGCGGCCGCCGTTCCCGGGGCGGCCGCCGTCCCCGGGGCGGGGGGTGCTCCCCGGCAGGTCCCGCAGGCTCAGGAACCGCCGCAGGCGCAGGCCGCCGCCCCGGTGGCGAGCGGGACGGGCGGGTTGCAGGAGATGTGGCCCGCCGTGCTGGGGGCGTTGAAGCAGCGCAGCATCGTGGTGTGGGCCAACGTCAACACCAACGCCCAGGTGGTCGGCGTCGAGGGCAACATCGTCACGCTGGGCTTCGCGCAGGTCGGCGCGATGAAGAACTTCGTGGGCGGCGGCAAGGACGCGGTCGTGGCCGCCGCGCTCGGCGACGTGCTCGGCGGCCAGTGGCGGGTCGAGGCGGTCGTCGGCGGGGGCGGGCCTCCGGGCGGCGGCTCGGGCGGTGGTTCCCAGGGCGGTCCGCAGGGCGGCCGGCCGGTACGGCCGGGCGGTGGCGGGCCGCAGAGCGGGCCCGGCGGCGCTCAGCCGCAGGGTCGCCAGCCCGGAGCGGGGCCACGCGGCGGCGGCGCCTTCCCCGCGGCCGGGCACACCGGTCCGGCGCAGGTGGCCGCCAACGGGTCCGAACCGGCCGCGCGGACCAAGCCACAGGTCGTCCAGGACGCGACGGACGCCCCCGAGCCGAAGATCGACGCCAAGGCCACCACCGACGAGTCGTGGCCCGACGCGCCCCCCGGCGACGACCCGGGCTCGCCGCCCGCGATGAGCGCCGGCCCCGGCCTCGCCGCCGCCCGCTCGGCCGCGCAGGCCGCAGCCCAGGCCGCCCAGGCCCGCCCCCGCCCGAGCGGCGGCGCGCAGGGCTGGCCGGACGCGATCCCCGCCCGGCAGAGCGCCCCCGCAGGCGACGTCGACGAAGTGGACCCCCTCAACGACGAAGACGCCGACGTCGACGAGCTGACCGGCATGGCCCTGATCCAGCGCGAGCTCGGCGGCCGAATCATCGAAGAGATCGACCACAGCTGACCCCGTAACGCGCTACCCGCCCGGCACCTCACCCCCCCCAGACTCCGTGACGCGCGGGTCGCCCCACGCCTCACCCCCCCAAACGCCGTGACGTGTCAGCCGCTCGGTTCAGGGGGTGGTGAGGCGGAGGCGGGCGGCTATGGCTCGGTGGTCGTGGTCGGGGAGTAGGGCGGTGACGCGCTCCAGGATGTGCGGGTCGTCGTGGCCGTGCTCGGTCTGCGCGTAGGCCCACAGGTCCTCGCCGGTGCCCTCGCGCAGCAGGCGGGCTCTGACCTGGCCTTCCAGCTCTTCGCGCTCCCTGCGGATCGCGGGGGCCTCGGAGCAGGGGAGCAGCGGGCCGGGGTAGGCGCGGGCCAGGGCGGCGGGGTCGCGGGTGGCGATGAGGTGCTTGAGTTCCAGGAAGTCGGCCTCGACCGCGCAGGACAGCCGGTACGGCTTCGCGGCGATGGCCCGGCCGAGCTGGCCGCGCAACCGGTGGATCTCGGCCCGGATCGTGACCGGGTTGCCCTCGTCGCCATAGAGATGGAAGGAGAGCTGCTCGGCCGTCATCCCGTCCGGATACAGGCAGAGCAGGGCGAGGATCTCCGCGTGCCGCAGGGACACCTGGATCCGGCGCCACCCGTCCAGCCGGACGTGCGGGGAGTCGGTGCCGAGGAAGCCGAGTCTGAGCACGGACGGCGCGCCGGGCGAGTCGCAGCGCAGCAGGAACCCCCCGCCGAAGGGGGTGAGCAGGCCGGTGTTGCCGCCGGGCAGCATGACCCGGTCGCCGGAGGCGGGCAGCCGCACCCGGTGGCCGCACCTGCCGTCGGGGTCGCCGGCGATGACCCGGCCGGTCGGGGTGACGAGGGCGCCGGGCTCGGCGCGCGAGCCGCGGGCGAACGCCTCGTAGCGGGCGCGCAGCCGGCCGTCGCGCTCGTGCGCGCGCAGCGCGAGCTGGCCTTCGGCGAGCCGGGCGGTGGTCTCGACGAGGGCGACCGTGGCCGGGTGCAGCTCCTGCCTGGCGGCGCTGATGTCGAGACAGCCGAGGATCTCGGTGGTGTCCGGGTCGATGATCGGCGCCCCCGCGCAGGACCAGTCGTGCAGGACGCGGGCCATGTGCTCGGCGGAGTAGACGTGCACCGGGCGGCGGACGGCGAGGGCGGTGCCGATGCCGTTGGTGCCGACGGCGCTCTCACTCCAGGCGAACCCGTCGCTCAGCCCCACCCGGTCGCCGTGCCGCATCGTGTGCCGGTCGCCGTACCGCCACAGGATCCGGCCGCCGGCATCGGTGACGATCATGATGTGCCCGGTGTCGTCGGCGAACGGGAGGAGGGTGTCCGTCAGCAGCGGGAGCAGCGCGTGCAGCGGATGGGCGAGCCGGGCCTCGGTCAGCTCCGTGGCCTCCAGGGCGAGCGGCGCCGACCGGACCTCGGGATCGATGCCGGCGTCGAGCGAACGCCGCCAGGAGTCGGAGATCAGCGGGCGCGGGCCGGTTTCCCCGGCGGGCTCGCCGTTCATCGCCGACTCGTGCCATCGCCGCAGCCGTCCGGGGTCGTCGTCGAGATCGAGATCGTCGCCGAGGTCGGTGGACGATAGGGCCCGCAGGCGGCCGCCGGTCATCTGCCACCCCCAGTAATCATGTCACTTCGGGAAGCATCCGGGTTACGGCCCTAACTCGCAACCGATTCGACCAATTCGGCTGTGTGCACAGGGTGATTGAACGAGCGCAACGTGTGTGCAACGTAGGTTTGGCTACCTTCATGCCCACGCCTCGCCGTGGTGCGGCCGATCCGGTGGGGGGGAAGGCCGGGTCCCGGACGTCTGGAGGGGGGCCGGGACCCGGCCAGGGGCGCCGTCGGCACGGGCGGGGCGCGCGCTCGGGGCTCGGGCGCCGGCGAGTGTGACGGAACACGGGCCACCGCCAGTGCAACACCTCGGCGAAACACCGTAGGCTCATGACGACGAACGTCACAGACGCGGAGCCATGAGGAGCGCACGACGGTGAATCCAGGGGATGTCAACCTGCAGCAGCTGCTGGAGCAGGCACAGCTCATGCAGCAGCAGCTCGTGAGCGCCCAGCAGGAGCTTAACGACGCGCAGGTCGAGGGCTCGGCGGGCGGGGGGCTCGTCGTCGCCACCGTCAACGGTGCCGGCGAGTTGCAGGAGCTGAAGATCAAGCCTGAGGTCATCGACCCGGGAGACCCGCAGGAGACGGCCGACACGGTCGCCGATCTGGTCATCGCGGCCATTCGCGACGCCGTCCGCGCCGCGTCGGAGCTGCAGCAGGAGAAGCTGGGCCCGCTCGCACAGGGCCTCGGGGGCGGCCTCGGACAGCTGCCCGGGTTCTAGCCATGTACGAAGGCGTCGTCCAGAACCTGATCGACGAGCTGGGGATGCTCCCGGGCGTCGGTCCCAAAAGCGCGCAGCGGATCGCCTTCCACCTCCTGGCCGCCGACCCGGCCGATGTGAACCGGCTCGCGCACGCGCTGCTGGAGGTCAAGGAGAAGGTCCGCTTCTGCCGCGTGTGCGGGAACGTCGCGGCCGAGGAGGAGTGCCGGATCTGCCGTGACGCCCGCCGCGACGAGCACGTGATCTGTGTCGTCGAGGAGTCCAAGGACGTCGTGGCGATCGAGAAGACACGCGAGTTCCGCGGGCGTTATCACGTGCTCGGCGGCGCGATCAGCCCGATCGAGGGCGTCGGCCCCGACGATCTGCGCATCCGCGAGCTCATGACGCGCCTGGCCGACGGCCAGGTCACCGAGTTGATCCTCGCCACCGACCCCAACCTGGAGGGGGAGGCGACGGCGACCTATCTCGCCCGTCTGGTCAAGCCGATGGGTCTGAAAGTGACACGACTGGCCAGCGGTCTGCCGGTAGGCGGTGACCTCGAATACGCCGACGAGGTGACCTTGGGCCGCGCGTTCGAAGGACGAAGGTTGCTGGATGTCTGATGAGTGGAACGGCCTGGCCGACACGATCGCCGGCCATGCCCGGAACTATCTGGACGGCCTGACCAGGCTGGCCAGGGGCGAGGGCGGCGACGCCATGCTGCCCCTGCTGCTGATGGAGGTCGCGCAGGTCAGCCTGGCCGGCGCCCAGCTCGGCGCCAGCCAGGACGTGATCCTGTCCGGCAACTACGAGCCGCCGCTCAGCGAGGACCCCGACCTCGACGAGATCCGTACGGCTCTCGCCGAGCGACTGGGCCCGGTGGACGACTACGCCGAGGTGTTCGACCCGTACAAGGACACCGGGGTCACCGCCTACCGGCTGTCCGACGACCTGACCGCCGTGGCCGCCGACCTCGTGCACGGCATGCGGCACCACCAGGCCGGGCGTCCGCTCGAGGCGCTGTGGTGGTGGCAGTACTCCTACTTCAACACGTGGGGCAACCACGCGGGCGCCGCGATGCGCGCGCTTCAGGCGCTGGTCGCGCACACCCGGCTCGACGTGGTGGACGAGCGCACGACGGTATGAGAAAGAGGGCGAGGATGTGGACGACGGCTTGGTTGTCCACATACTGAGCCGGCACTGAGGGCGCTCCGAGGCAACCCCGTAAACTGTCAGCTCCACTGCCTTTTTGCTTCGGAGATTTCTCGTGGCACTCGTTGTTCAGAAATACGGTGGTTCGTCCGTCGCCGACGCGGCCAGCATCAAGCGGGTCGCCCAGCGGATCGTCGCGACGAAAAAAGCCGGCAACGACGTCGTCGTGGCAGTCTCCGCGATGGGTGACACCACGGACGAGCTGCTGGATCTGGCGCAACAGGTCTCGCCGCTGCCACCGGGCCGCGAGCTCGACATGCTGCTGACCTCGGGTGAGCGCATCTCGATGGCGCTGCTCGCGATGGCCATCGCCAACCTCGGTCACGAGGCCCGCTCGTTCACCGGCTCCCAGGCAGGCGTGATCACCGACTCCTCGCACGGCAAGGCGCGGATCATCGATGTCACGCCGGGGCGGATCCGGGAGGCGATCGACGCGGGCCAGATCGCGATCGTGGCCGGTTTCCAGGGCGTCTCCCAGGACAGCAAGGACATCACCACGCTCGGCCGTGGCGGCACCGACACCACCGCGGTCGCGCTGGCCGCCGCGCTGGGCGCCGACATGTGCGAGATCTACACCGACGTCGACGGCGTGTTCACCGCGGACCCGCGCATCGTGTCCGCGGCGCGGCGCATCCCGCGCATCTCCTACGAGGAGATGCTGGAGATGGCGGCCTGCGGCGCCAAGGTGCTGCACCTGCGCTGCGTGGAGTACGCGCGCAGGTTCAACATGCCGATCCACGTCCGGAGCTCGTTCAGCCAGCGAGAAGGCACGTGGGTCGTCGCCTCTCGTTCGACCACCAGTGACAGTGAAGGAAGCGAGATGGAGCAGCCGATCATCTCCGGCGTGGCACACGACCGGAGCGAGGCCAAGATCACTGTTGTCGGGGTGCCCGACAAGGTCGGAGAGGCAGCCACGATCTTCAAGACGCTGGCCGGCGCCGAGGTCAACATCGACATGATCGTGCAGAATGTCTCGGCCGCCGCCACCGGCAGGACCGACATCTCCTTCACGCTCCCGGTCACCGACGGCCCGACCGCGCTGACCGCGCTCACCAAGATCCAGGACCGGATCGGCTTCGAGTCGCTCCTGTTCGACGACCAGATCGGCAAGGTGTCGCTGATCGGCGCGGGCATGCGCTCGCACCCCGGCGTCACCGCCACCTTCTTCGCCGCCCTCGCCGACGCGGGCGTCAACATCGAGATGATCTCCACGTCGGAGATCCGCATCTCGGTGATCGTCGGTCAGGAAGAGGTCGACACGGCCGTCACCGCGGCCCACCACGCGTTCGACCTCGACGCCGAGCAGGTCGAGGCCGTGGTTTACGGAGGTAGTGGACGATGACCAAGCCGACTCTCGCCGTCGTCGGCGCGACCGGTGCCGTGGGCACCGTCATGCTCGACATCCTCTCCGGCCGTCCCGACGTGTGGGGCGAGATTCGCCTGATCGCCTCTCCGCGGTCCGCGGGCAAGGTGCTCAAGGTGCGAGGTGAGGAGGTCGTCGTCCAGGCGCTGGCCCCCGAGGCGTTCGACGGGGTCGACGTCGCGATGTTCGACGTGCCCGACGAGGTGTCCGCGGAGTGGGCGCCGATCGCCGCCGCCCGCGGCGCGGTGGCCGTGGACAACTCCGGCGCCTTCCGGATGGACCCGGACGTGCCGCTGGTCGTGCCGGAGTGCAATCCGGAGGCGGCCAGGGTTCGCCCGAGGGGCATCATCGCCAACCCCAACTGCACCACGCTGTCGATGATGGCCGCCATGGGCGCGCTGCACCGCGAGTACGGGCTGCGGGCCCTGGTCGTGGCGTCCTACCAGGCGGTGTCGGGTGCCGGGGTGTCCGGTCCGGAGCGGCTCTACGACGAGATCGCGGCCGTGGCCGGCGACCGCACGATCGGCACCGTCGCCGGTGACGTGCGCAAGGCCGTGCCCGACCTCGCCGACTCGCCCTTCCCGGCTCCGCTGGCGCTCAACGTGGTGCCGTGGGCGGGCTCGCTCAAGGACGGCGGCTGGTCCTCCGAGGAGCTCAAGGTGCGCAACGAGTCGCGCAAGATCCTCGGCATCCCCGACCTGAAGGTCTCCGCGACCTGCGTCCGGGTCCCGGTGGTCACCACGCACTCGCTCGCCGTCCACGCGACCTTCGCGAAGCCGGTCACCGTCGAGGGCGCCCGGGCGATCCTGTCGGCCGCGCCCACCGTGGTCGTGCTCGACGACCCGGCCGCCGGTGTCTTCCCGACCCCGGCCGACGTGGTCGGCACCGACCCCACCTATGTGGGCCGGATCCGCCAGGCGCTCGACTTCCCGGACACGCTGGAGCTGTTCGTCTGCGGCGACAACCTGCGCAAGGGCGCCGCTCTGAACACCGCCGAGATCGCCGAGCTCGTCGCCGCCGAGCTCACGTCCTGACCCGGACCCGGCCCCCTCGCCTCTCCGGGGAGGGGGCCGGGCTGTCCGGTGGCCCGGCCTACAAGCGGTCACCCGCCGGAGACCAGGGAGCGGCGACCAGGCGTGGTGCGACCCCGGCCGACACCCGTGAGCCGCCGTCTCCGGTGGCCGGGGCGCGTCGGTCCGCCGCCGCGGTGTCGTCGCCGCGGTGCGGTCCCGGGGACCAGAGGCGTTGCGCCTGTGGTCCTGGGGACCAGAGGCGTTGCGCCTGTGGTCCTGGGGACCAGAGGCGTTGCGCCTGTGGTCCTGGGGACCTGAGGTGGTGCGCGAGCCGGTAGGTCGCGAGGGGCGGCGAGCCGGCTCCGAGCCACTGGCCATAGCCGGGCTGTTCATAGCCGGGCCGTTCATAGCGGGGTGGCTCGTAGCCGGGCCGCTCGTAGCCGGGCCGCTCGTGGCCGGGCTGCTCATGGCGGGGCTGCCCGTGGCCGGGCTGTGCCTGCCCTGGCTGCGCGTACCCGGGCTGTGTGTAGCCGGGCTGTGTGTAGCCGGGGGCCGGGTGTCCGGCGTGGCCGGACGGTGGCCGTCCGGCGTACTCGGCCGTGGGCCGGTCGCCGACCGTGGCGCCCTGTCCGGGGCGGATGGCCGCGTGCAGGGCTGGGCGTGGTTCCGGGCCGGCCGGCTGGGGGGCGTGCGGGGCGACGGGACGCTCCTCGCGCCGGTGGGCGGGCCGGTCATCGCGGGGCGCGGTGGAGCGCTTCGCGGCGTGCAGGCGGGGACGGTCGGGCCTGGCGGCCGAGTCCGTCTCCTTGGTGGAGCGGATCGAGTCCGTCTCCTTGGTGGAGCGGAAGAGGATGTCCCAGTGATCGGATTCACGGGCGTAGAGGTCGCCGTTGGGCGCCCGGCGCAGCGGCGCGCCGTCCTCACGGACACCGGCGGCCGGGAAGTGGCCGGTGATGTAACGGTCGACGCACGCGTTGGGCGTGATGTCGAGCTTGTAGCCCTTGCCGTGGCTGTACGGGCCGGGCGCGTGGCCGGTCTCGGTGCCGCCGGTGACGACGATCGGGCAGCCGCTCCGCTGCTTCAGCCTGATCACGGAGTCGACCGTCTCGGCCCGTACCGCCGTCAGCGACGTGCAGGTGCGGATGCGGCGGTCGGTGCAGTTGCCGGTCGAGCTCCACTTGAGCCCGGCGTCGCGGAGCTGCCGCATGGCCTGGACATGGCCGAGCCGGACCGCCGCTTTGCGGTGCGCGTGCGCGCGCCGGTGCGGCCCGGAGCGGACCTTGCCGATATTCTCGTTGCCCTGTGTGTTCGAGGCGTGAGCGAGTTGCGCGGTCGCGGTGAAGATCCCACCGGCGTCATAGGTCCGTGCGATGGCGCGGCCGGGCGCGAGCTCCGGCATGTGGTCGGGCACATGGATGGGTGAGGACGGCGCGTTCATGGCGGTGATCGCGCCGTCACCCCTGCCCACGGTCGGATCGACTGCTTTCTGCCGGCCGCCCAGCCAGCTCGAATACGACGCCGGATATGCCGACTCGTATGGAGATGGGAAGCCGGCTCGTGAGCCTCCTGCCGTACCGGATCGGGTGACCTGGGCGGTCGCACGGCTCCGGTGCATAATGTCGTGCCTGGTGGATTTCAGGCTCGGTTTATGGGAGCCGTCGCTTATTGCGCCGGCCCCCGCCTCGCCTTCGTCCGTGCCGGCGTCGGCCAGCGTGGTCGTGGCTCCCGCCGTACCGGCCAAGGCCGTGGCGAGAACGGATGCCTGTACGGCGAGCAGCACACAAGCCGCAAGCCGTACGGGCACCTGTTTACATGGACTGGTCCCCATGTTGATCCCTTTTCGCGGATTGCCCTTCCGCCTGGAGGATCAATCCCACGATTACCCGCGAGTGATCCCTGATCTCGGTCACTCTTTGCGGTGTGGTGGTGATCACCGTCAGGGTTCATGACCTACCTAAGGGACGAGTCGTACAGTGACGAACGTGGTGGAACCGCCCCAGCGCAGCAGTCGAGGATCGGAGAGGACCCGCGAGCTCATCGTCGAGACGGCACTGAGGCTGTTCCGCGAGCGTGGCTTCGAAGCCACCACGATGAGGGCCATCGCCGCCGAGGCCGGGGTCTCCGTGGGGAACGCGTACTACTACTTCTCCTCCAAGGAGGCGCTGGTCCAGGCGTACTACGACCGTGCTCAGCGGGAGCACGAGATCGCCTGCGAGGAGCTGCTCGCCGTGGAGACCGGGTTCGAGGCGCGGCTGGGCGGGGTGCTGCGGCAGTGGGTGGTGGTGTCGGAGCCGTACCACGAGTTCGCGGTGAAGTTCTTCAAGCACGCGGCCGAGCCGAGCAATCCGCTCAGCCCGTTCAGCGCGGAGTCGACGCCGGCGCGGGAGTCGTCGATCGGCATCTACCGGCAGGTGGTCGAGGGGGCGGCCGACCGGATGGACTCCGAGCTGCGCGAGGAACTGCCCGAGCTGCTGTGGCTGATGTCGATGGGCGTCGTGCTCTTCTGGGTGCACGACAGGTCGCCCGGGTGCCAGCGGACCTACCGGCTCATCGACCTGACGGTGCCACTGGTCGGAAAGCTCGTGGGATTGTCGCATCTGCCTGGTTTGCGAGGGATCGCCAGAGACTTTATTGCCGCCATGCACGAACTCCGCGCGTGATTCATGGGAATACGCGCACCAAAGCATTACCCTCGGCATTTGACATGACACGCTAAGTAGGTAGGTGTGGAGGGTTCATGGGCTGGGTGGCAGTAGTGGCGGTGGCCGTGTTCGTGGTCATGGGCATCACGTTGACGGTGCTCCGGCGCAGGGGCAGAAGCGACGAGGAGCACGGTTCCGTGGCCCTCGACTTCGCGACCAACCTCGCGCTGGCGATCTATCTGCTGGTCCTCGCCTATGCCGCGGTCCTCTGCCGAGACGCGATCAACGCCGCGAACACCGACGTCGCCGCCGAGGCGGAGAGCCTGACCGAGCTCTACTGGTCGGTCTCGTCGATCCCCGAGGCCGGGCCCGTGCGGGAGAAGATCAAGTCCTACACCGAGCAGTCGATCACGCTCGACTGGCCGCTGATGACCCAGGACCGGCTGTCCGACGTCGCCGACCGCAGCCTCGACGAGTTGCGCGCCGGCCTGTTCCAGCTCCGGCCCGCCGACGAGACGCACAGGGAGATGCGCCAGGAGGCCCTCGCCAGGGCCGCCGAGGTGAGCCACGCCCGTGGCATCCGGGCCGCGGACGCGAGCACCCGCCTGGAAGGGATCTTCCTGATCTCGATGGTGATCTCCGGCATCGCGGTCATCGTGCTGCCCTGGACTCGCGGCATCCGTCCCACCGTCACCTC
This sequence comes from Microtetraspora sp. NBRC 13810, assembly GCF_030268685.1. Taxonomy (GTDB): domain Bacteria; phylum Actinomycetota; class Actinomycetes; order Streptosporangiales; family Streptosporangiaceae; genus BSRQ01. Next base: position 129,626 of record NZ_BSRQ01000019.1, on the reverse strand, counting down.
GGTGGTGAGCGACGTGGTCCGGCTGGCCATCGTGGTCACCGGCATCGTCTTCATCCAACTGCTGAGCCACCCCTTCAGCGGTGTGGGCGCGGTCGAGCCGTCCGCCCTGCAAACGGCCCAGCAGCAGTTCGACCGCATCGACGACCAGATCCTCACCTCCCCCGGCGGCTGACCGAAGGCCCTCTCCAGGGGCCGGCCGGTGACCGTTCTCACGGCTGCCGGTCAGCCCCTGAGCCGTGTCCGGGGCGGGTTTCGGTCGCGTCGCGCTGTCCCTGGGGTGTCCCTCCGGTGGTGGTCAGCGGGTGGCCGCTCGCCACCCGGCGAGCGCGGTGTCCGCCTGCCGCGCGTACTCCGGGAAGCGGAGGGACTTCGCGAGCTGCCACAGCGTCCCCTGGAGGCTGCGCGCCTCCGCGACCAGCCGGTACGCCGGGTCCTCCGGGTCCGCGCCGTACGCCCGCACCGCCTCGCCGCCGTCGAGGAGCCGGCTCCGCCGCAGGCAGGCGAGATCCCAGCCGACCGGTCCCGAGCAGGTCTCCTCGAAGTCCGTCCACAGCAGGCCCTCGCCGGTGGCCAGCAGGTTCCCCGGATGCGCGTCGCCGTGCAGCGCCTGCACCGCCCCGTACGGCCGGCGCAACTCCTCGCTCAGCCGCCCGTGCGCGGCCCGCAACTCGGCCAGCGCCTCCGCGTCGAAGCCCGTCCCCGCGAGGACGTCCAGCAGGTGGGCGGTCTCCTCCAGCGCCGGACCCAGGTGGGGCAACTCGCCCGGGTAGCCGCGCAGCGCGTCGTGCAGCTCGGCGAGCGCCCTGCCCACCTCGGCGGGCTCCAGCCGCCGATCGGGGTCGTGTTCCACATACGTCCAGAAGGACATGGCGACCCCGTCCCGTTCGAACGGCTTCGCCGGCAGCAGGTCGCTCACGGGCACCACCGGGGCGCCCGCCTCGTGCAGATGCGACACCACCGCCACCTCCCGCGCCAGCGCCTCCGCGGGCCGGGGCCGGCCCAGCGTGGTCACCGTCGGAATCCTCGCCACGATCGGCGCCGGCCGCAGCCACACCCGCAGGTTGAAGGAGTCGCGCAACACCACCGGATCCGTCACCCGGATCCCGTACTCCCCGGCGATCGACACGGCCACGGCCACGGCATCCCTCATCGCCCCAGTATCGGACGGGGGCCCATGCCGGGGCATCCGAAATACGCCCGGCCGCTGCCCCTCCGCCTGCGGGCGGCCGGAGGCTGGGGGCGGGGTGGTGGTGCCGTCGGCGGTGTTCGTACCGGGAAGGGAGGGGTGGGGGCCGGTGGTGGTGCGCCTGCCAGGTGGGCGGGGTGGGTTGTCGGTGGTGTTCGTGGCGGAGTGGGGGCGGTGGTGCTGCCCTGGGGGGAGGGTTTGGGGGAGGGGCCCCGCCTGGGATGGTGCCGCAGGCGGGGTTAGTGGTGGGTTATCGGCGGAGTCTGGTGGCGGCGCCCAGGGTTACGGCGCCGATCACGGTGACGAAGACGACGATGATCGTGTTGCGGTCGGTGCCGGCGCGGCGGGCGGCGAAGCGTTCCAGTACGGAGTGGCGGTTGGGGTTCCAGTCGCGCTCGGGAGGCTGGGGGGCGGCCTTCGGGGGCGGTTCGGGGGTGGGCTCCGGGATGGGCTCGGGGGCCGCGATGGGCGTCACCGGGCGCGGGGGTACGGGGGCGGGGCGTTGTACGGGTGGGGCCGGTATCTGGGGCTTGCGGGGTTTGGCGGGCTTTGCCGGCTTCGCGGGTTTGGCTGGCTTGACGGGCTTGACCCCGCCGGGGACCGGTGGAATGGCCGGGGCGGGCGGTATCGGGGGGACGACGACATCCGGTGGCCGGGGCGGTTCGGGGATCGTGACGCGCAGACCCGCGGCGACGCCCACGCTCGGGGCCTGCGGGGCAGGCGCGCGGAACAGCCCGACGCCGGCCGCCAGACGCAACCGCCCCACGCCGACCCCGAGCGCCACGCCCGCGGCGTCCCCCGGCGAGACGGCGACGAGGGCACCGGCCCGCAGCAGTGAGCCGTCCTGGGGGGAGTCGGCCGCGTCATCCGAGGAGAGGGAGGCGCGGGCTCCGGCGCGGAGTGAAGTGCCGTCGGGGGAGGAGAGGGAGGCGCGGGCTCCCGCGCGGAGTGAAGTGTCGTTCTGGGAGGGTTCGGCTGCGTCATCCGAGGAGAGGGAGGCGCGGGCTCCGGCGCGGAGCGAAGTGCCGTCGGAGGAGGAGAGGGAGGCGCGGGCTCCCGCGCGGAGTGAAGTGCCGTTCCGGGAGGGATCGTCCGCGTCGTTCTCGGAGACCGAGGCGCGGGCTCCCGCGCGGAGCGAACTGCCGTCGGGGGAGGAGACGGAGGCGCGGGCTTCGGCGCGGAGCGGAGTGTCGTCCGGGGAGGTGGCGGCGGCTTCGGTGCGTAGTGAGGTGTCCTGCGGGGTTACGGCAGTGGTGGCGTCGGCTTGCGATGTGCCGTTCTGGGGGGTGACGACAGTGTCGGTCTGAGTGTCAGCGGTGGCTCCGGCGCGCAGGGGGGTGTTCTCCGGGGGGACGGCGGCTTCGGCTCGCAGGGTGGTGCTTTCCGGGGAGGTGGCGGCGTCGGCCCGCAGGGTGGTCTCGTTCGGGGAGACGGTGGTGGTTCGGAGTGTGGAGTCCTCCGGGGAGGAAGCGGCTTCGGCTCGCGGAGTGGTGTTCTCCGCGAGGGTGTCGGGAGTTCGTTGGGTGGAGTCCTCTGAGGGGAGGAAGTGCTCCAGGGATGTGTCCAGGCGGGACGGTGGTTGTCCGGCGGACGGCGGGCTCACGTAGGCGACCCTGGACACGCCCGCCCGAGCAACCCCCGACGAGACCGCCTGGGTCACCCCGTGCGAGTCCATCCGAGATCCCGAGTACGAGTCCGCCCGGGACAGCCAGGACGAGTCCGCCCGGGACACCGAGGACGAGTCCGCACGGGACTCCCAAGGCGAGCTCACCCGTACAACCTCGGACGAATGCCCCCGGGGCACCGCAAGCGAGGTGGCTTGGGGTGGGTTTTCGGGGGATATGTCGAGGGTGGGGGTGAGGGATAACGCGAATAGGGGGAGGGCGGTCAAGGACATCGGGCCGAGTAAGGCTCGGCGGTGGCGGCGGTTGTGCGCTGGCTTCTCGTACCGGCTCCTCACGAGATGAGTTTAGGCACGTCAAAGGATTCTTGGCCGGGTATTGCGACAGATGCCGGATGGATTCGGTGCCATACCGTCCAGTTGGTATGCCATAACCCTTGACGCCCCCCGGTCATACTGGGGCAAGCTACGACAGAACGACATTCTGGATGGAGGCGACCGATGGCCGCGGAAGCGCGCTGGGGGATGACGATCCCGTTCTACGATCGAACGCTGTCCGAATCCCGGGAGCTGGTCGCGGAGCTGCCCGCGCTCGGCTACACGGACGCCTGGTCGGCGGAGGTCAGCGGGACGGACGGGTTCACCCCGCTCGCGCTGGCCGCTGAGTGGGCGCCGTCGCTGCGGCTGGGCAGCGCCATCGTGCCGGTCTCGACCCGCGGGCCGGGGCTGCTGGCGATGTCCGCGGCGACGCTGGCCGACCTGGCGCCGGAGCGGTTCGTGCTCGGCATCGGCGCCTCCTCCCCGGCGATCGTCGAACGCTGGAACGCCGGGGAGTTCGTCAAGCCCTACGCCCGTACCCGGGACACCCTCCGTTTCCTGCGCAGGGCGCTGGCCGGGGAGAAGGTCTCCGAGCGCTACGAGACCTTCGAGGTGCAGGGCTTCAAGCTGGAACGCGCCCCCGCGACGCCACCCAGGATCGTGCTGGCCGCGCTGCGCCCGCGGATGCTCCGGCTGGCCGCCGCCGAGGCCGACGGCGCGATCACCAACTGGCTCTCGCCGGCCGACGTCAGGAAGGTGCGCGCCGAGACGGGCCCGGACACCGAGCTGATCGCCCGCCTGTTCGTCTGCGTGAGCGAGGACGCCGAGCAGGTACGCGAGCTGGCCCGCCGCCTGCTCGCCGGCTACCTGACCGTGCCCGTCTACGCCGCCTTCCACGACTGGCTCGGCCGCGCCGAGGTGCTCCGCCCGCTGCACGAGGCGTGGGCGGCGGGCGACCGCAAGGCCGCGCTGAAGGCGATCCCGGACGAGGTCGTGGACGACCTCGTGGTGCACGGGGACGCGGCCACCTGCCGGGCCAGGATCCGGGAGTACGTGGCCAACGGGCTGACCACCCCGGTCCTCGCCCCCGTCCCCGGCGGCGTCTCGATCACGCAGGCCGTACGCGACCTGGCGCCGAGCGCAGGGTGAGCGCGGCGGAGGTCCTCGCCCGGGACGCGGTCGACCAGGCGCGGGCCGTGCGCGCGGGGGAGGTGTCGCCGCGCGAGCTGGCCGAGGCGGCGATCGCCCGGATCGAGGCGCTCGACGGCGAGCTGAACGCCGTGGTCCACCGCCGTTTCGAGCGGGCGCTGGCGGAGATCGACGCGATCGCGGCCGATGCGCCGTTCCGGGGCGTGCCGACGCTGCTCAAGGACCTCGGCTGGGCGTCGGCGGGCGATCCGTACCGGGAGGGGTCGCGCGCGCTGGACGGCGTGGTCGTGGACACCGACTCCTACGACGTGGCCAAGCTGCGCCGCGCCGGGTTCGTCATCCTCGGCCGGACGAACACCCCCGAGTTCGGCACCACCGTCACCACCGAGCCATTGGCCGCCGGGCCGACCCGCAACCCGTACGACCCGGCGTACTCCAGCGGCGGGTCCAGCGGCGGTTCGGCCGCGGCGGTGGCGGCGGGCATGGTGGCCGTGGCGACCGCCGGCGACGGCGGCGGGTCCATCCGCGTCCCGGCGAGCCTGTGCGGCCTCGTAGGGCTCAAACCGGCGCGCGGGCGGATCAGCATGGGCCCGGCCGTCGGCGAGGGCTGGGCCGGGTTCGCGGTGACCGGGGTGCTCACCAGGACCGTGCGGGACACCGCCGCGCTGGGCGGGCGCCTTCGCCGGGTGAGGGAACGCGGGGCCCGCCGCGCGCGTTAAGCGGGACGACGGCCGGGTAGTACCGGCGCCACGATCCCCTCTGGGAGGAGCCCACGATGGCCAAGGTGGGGCGGAGCGCGGCGTTATGGCGGGCTTACCGCGAGGTGAACAGCCCGGGGACGCCCGGCATCGGCGTCCGGGTGCGCGGCATCCCGCGGATGCTGGCCGCCGTCCTCCGCGGCGACTATCCGGGCATGGGCAAGGGCAGGCTCGCCATGATGGGGCTCGGCGTGGTCTACCTGATCTCGCCGATCGACGTCATCCCCGACTTCCTGGTGCTCATCGGGGTGGTCGACGACTTCGGCGTCTTCCTGTGGCTGATGACCTCGCTGCTCGGTGAGAGCGGGCGTTATGTGACGTGGGAGCGCACGCACGACGCTCCCACGTTCCTGGACTCGCCCTCCTAGAGCTGTTCCATCCGCAGCCACGCCCGGGACGGCAGCGGGTGGCCGAACAGCCGGGCGGCGTTGCCGTAGGCGACCCTGGCGATGTCGGCCGGCGGCAGGCTGCCGAGGTTGCGGGCCACCGAGCGCTGGGTGTCGGGCCAGGTGGAGTCGGAGTGCGGGTAGCCGCTCTCCAGCAGCACGTGGTCCAGCCCCACGGCGAGCCGCACGCCGGACAGCGCGTGGTCGTTGAGCGTGCCGAAGTAGAAGTTGCGGCGCAGCACCTCGCTCGGCTTCAGCCCGCCCTCCCACGACGACTCCCCGCCCACCGTGTGGTCCAGCGCGTAGTCGGCGCGCTCGGCGAGCATCGGCAGCCAGCCGACGCCGCCCTCGACGACGAGGATGCGCAGGTTGGGGAAGCGCAGCGGCACGCCGGACCAGAGCCAGTCGGCGCAGGCGAACATCGCGCTGGTCGGGATCAGCGTGGTGATGGCCTCGATCGGGGTGTCCGGCGAGGGCACCGGCGCCCAGGACGCGGAGCCGGTGTGCAGGCACACCACGGTGCCGGTCTCCTCGCAGGCCGCGAAGAACGGGTCCCAGTGGCCGCTGTGGATGGACGGCAGCCGCAGCCGGGTGGGGAACTCCGGGAAGATCACCGCTTTGAAGCCGCGGGCCGCGTTGTCGCGGATCTCCTTGGCCGCCACCTCGGGGTCGGGCAGCCAGGGGAGCTGCATCGCGATGATCCGCTCGGGGTAGGTGCCCGCCCACACGTCCACGTGCCAGTCGTTCCACGCGCGCAGCACGGCGAGGCCGAGATCCTGGTCGCGGGTCTTGGCGAAGGGCATGCCCGCCTGCCCGGCCAGCATGCCGGGGAAGCAGAGGGCGGCCCAGACGCCCGCGCGGTCCATGTCCTCGATGCGGGCCTCGATGTCGTGACAGCCGGGCCGCATCTGCTCGAAGCGCACCGGGTCGAGGGTCCACTGCTCAGGCGGCATGCCCGCGCCGACGTCGACCCCGGCGCAGGGGTAGGTGGCCCCGCCGTACTGCCAGACCTGGTGGCCCGACCCGGTCTCCACCACTTTCGGGGCGAGGTCGGCGTACTTCTCGGGCAGCCGTCCCTCGAACATGTCAGGTGGCTCGATGAGGTGATCATCTACCGAAATGATCACATAGTCGCGCCGCCTCGGCTCTGGGTCGGTAAGCAGCGGCGTAGTCACATGGGAAACCGTATGACGCTGGCATCACACAGAACAAGCTGGGAGGTCTCCAAGCTGTATCTCTTCATTCACCTCGTGGACGGGACGGCCCGGCGAATGGGGCGGAACGGTCCACGGGATGTTCCGGACCCTCTCCACGGCGGCGCCGTCGATGACGAGAAACATTCTCGCAGCAACCTTCGCCCGCACCACCCGAACGGCGAACCCGGTCCCCACTCCACCCCGGCCCCCAGGTGAAACGCGCCACCGGGTACCTCGAATTCGAGGGGATCGATCAGGCGCTTTACCCTAAGCACGCCATCTCTTCGCGATTGGGGCTTGGGTGTCCTCCGCCATCAGACCGGGCGTCGTCGAACCGGTTGTCCCGCACCCGGTGCTCCAGCCCCGGACTCCGCACGACCGCCTGCTCCACGCCACCCGCTGGGTCCTGCTGGCCGTGCTGACCTTCGCCGTCTTCGCCGTCACGGTCAACGGCGAGCCGGCGCCGCGCCCGGTCCGGGACCTCTACGCGGGGTTGCGCGCGGGCACGGTGACCCAGGTGGTCGCGGACCGGTCCTGGCCCGGTTACGGGCAGCTCCTGTGGTCGGAGGGCCCGACCCGCTGGTCGCGGGCGATCGGGGTGCCCAAGGGCGAGGTGTGGGACCCGGTGACGACCCGCCTCGACGAGGCGAGACTGGCGCCGGTGCGCGCCTCCCACCTCGCCGCGATCGCGGCGGCCGGCCGAGAGGGCGGGCGCGTGGTGCCGGTCACCGACCCGCCCGGCGGGCCGGGCCTGTGGGCGTATGCGGAGCTGCAACGCGTGTGGGCGCCGCTGGCCCCGCTGGGGGCCGCCGCCGGGGCGCTCACGCTGCTGCTGATGCTGGGACTGCCGGAACGCCGCTACGCCACCCGCTGGGCCTGGTTGTGGATCTTCCTGCGCGGCGGGATCGTGTTCTACGTCCTGCTGGAGCCCTATCCGCTGTGGCGCAGGCCGTACGACGTGCTGACCCCCAGGGGGCCGCTGAACGCGGCGCAGGGGCTCCTGGTGGCGATCGTGGCGACGTTCCTGCTGGTCATGGTCCCTTTGTAGCGTCCGCCAGCTCTTCCTCGGGCTCGTCCGCCGCCGCCTTGATGTCGGCCGCCTCCCTGCGGATGAGGAAGAACCAGCCGCCGACGGCGATCCCGATGAACAGCCACCACTGCACGCCGTACGCCAGGTTGAGCCCGCCGCCCTCGCCGACGTCGGGCGCGGGCACCGGCTCGGGCTCCGCCGCGGCGGGCCGCTGCCCGGTCAGCTCCACATAGCCGCCGGGGATCCGGTACGGCAGGCCGCGGCCGATCGCGCCGGCGTCGATCAGCAGGACCTGGCCCGGCGGGAGGCCGGCGCGGTTCCTGATCCCGGAGGTCTCCTCGGTCTCGCTCGGCCGCAGCCGCCCGGTGACGGTGACCTCGCCGGTGGCCGGCGCGGGCACCTGGGGCATCGCGTCGGCGGTCGCGCCCGCGGGCACCCAGCCCCGGTTGACCAGCACCGCCTGGCCGGAACCCGTGACCAGCGGGGTCAGCACGTAGAAGCCGAGCCTGCCCTCCTGGGGGCGGCGGCGCACGACGAGCTGGTGGGCGGTGTCGTAGGTGCCGGAGACGGTGACGGTGCGGTACTCGTCCGCGTCCCTGACCGGCTCGCCCGGGCGGGCCAGGGTGTCCAGCGGGGCCGCGCCGGCCCGCAGGTTGGCGGTGATGTGGTGGCTCGCGGCCGAGCGTTCCTCGAAGCGCCCGAACTGCCACCGGCCGAGGAACACGAAGGCCGGGATGACCAGCAGCACCACCACGTGGAACGCCAGCCAGCGAGGGGTCAGGAGGAACCTGTACACCCACCCAGCGTAGGCATCGCCACCTCCGCCCCCGACTCCGGGCGGCTCTCAGGCCGGGCGCGGCTCGCGGGCGCGGCACTCCCCGGCCTCGGGGGCGGGGTCCGGGACCCGGGGGGCCAGCCGCAGGCCGGGACCGGGAAGCGGGGTGATCTCGCGGGCGGAGCCGACCTCGTGGCCGTCGGCGCAGCGGAAGTACTGCTCGACGTCGGCGCCGCAGCCGCGGTGGGTGAGGAGCACGGGGGCGCCGTCGTCGGCGAGGTAGCGGTCGCCCCAGTGCATGAGGGCGACCATGATCGGATACAGGTCGATGCCCTTCTGGGTCAGCCGGTACTCGTCGCGCTGGCGCTGCCCCGGCTCCCGGTAGGGGACCTTGCGCATGAGGTCCTCCTCGACCAGGCGGGTCAGCCGGGCGCTGAGCACCTGCCGGGGGGCGCCGGTCGCCGCCTGCATGTCCGCGAAGCGGCGCACCCCGCCGAACGCCTCCCGCAGGACGAGCAGCGTCCATTTCTCGCCGACCACGCGCAGGGTGGCCTCGATCGAGCAGTTGTCCACGCGGAAGGGCACGCTCATGGCGGAATCGTAGGTGGTCATTCCGTTCCTTCCAATCTTCCCTGAGTCTACTTGACAGACTCAGGACGCTGTCGGCAGGCTGAGTCCATGCTCCGAACTCAGCCTTTCCCTCCCGTGTTACAGCCCGCCGACACGGTGGTGGTGCGGCCGGCCGGCCCGGACGACGAGGAACCCGTCCGCGCCTTCCTGGCCGGGCTGTCCCTGCGCACCTGCTCCATGCGGTTCTTCGCCGGCGTGACCCGGCCGAGCGCGAGCATGGTCAGGTCCCTGCTGGCCCTCGACGGCGGGCGCGACGCCCTGCTGGCCGTGCACGCCGTCACCGGCCAGGTCGTCGGGCACGCCATGAGCTACCGGTACGCCGGGACGTCCCAGGTGGAGATCGCCGTCGTGGTGGCCGACGAGTGGCAGGGGCGCGGGCACGGCTCGCGGCTGGTCGGCGTCCTGCTCGCCCGGGCCGTCGCCGAAGGGGCGGAAACCGTCGGTATGGACGTGCTCGGGGACAATCGCAAAGTATTATCGATGATCAGAAAGAGGTGGCCGGAGGCGACCGCGCGGGCGGTTCAGGGCACGGTGGAGATTGTCGCCGCTCTCTGAAACGCGGTACGGCCATTTGCGGAACAACGTTCTGTTACCGCACCATTGACCTCGTGAAGAGTGTCAAGAACGGGCGTGACGGTCGTACCCGGATCATCGACGGCGCATTGCGCAGGTTCAGCCAGGACGGCGTCTCCGCCACCACCCTGGCCAGTCTCCGCGAGGAGAGTGGCGTCAGCGTGGGCAGCTTCTATCACCACTTCGCCAGTAAGGAGCATGTCTTCGGGGTCCTGTACGCCGAGACGCTGGCGATGTACCAGGAGGCGTTTCTGGCCGAGCTGGTCCGCCACGAGAACGCCCGCGACGGGATCGAGGCGATCGTCGCCTTCCACATGACCTGGTGCGGCGAGCACCCCGAGCGGGCCCGCCTGCTGATCAGCGAGCGCCCGCCACGCCGCAACGAGCCCGGCGGCACGGAGGTCGCCGAGTCCCGCCGCGCGTTCTTCCGCCAGGTGGCCGACTGGTGGCGGCCGCACATGAAGGCGGGCCTGCTCCAGCCGGTGCACGCCACCATGTGTTACGTACTGTGGCTCGGGCCCGCCCAGGAGATGTGCCGGCTGTGGTTCAGCGGCGCCCACCAGCCCTCCGACGAGGAGATCGCCGGCCTGTGCGAGGCCGCCTGGCAGAGCCTGCGGCAGCCCGCCGCCTGACCCCGAGGCGGCGTGGTCGCGCGGGCACCCTCCGCGATACTCGCTGGTAGGGGCTATTGTCGCGATTGTGGGTGTTGGCGAATTCCCTCGGGTGCGGCCGCGGGCCCTGGTGCTGGCCAGGCTGCCGGCCGACGCCGTCCAGCGCCTGGCCGCGGTCGCCGAGGTGGTCTCCGCCGACGAGTTCCCCGAACTGGCGGGCCGACCCGCGTGGGGGTTCTCCGACGAGCGGCTCGCCGACCTGGTGATCGGGACCGGCGCGCGGGTGCTGGTGACCGACGGGGACGAGGTGCGCGGCGCGGTGCTCGGGCTGCCGCTGGACATCGTGGCCTGCGTGCGGGCGCCCACCCGGGTGGACGTCCGGCTCGCCCGTGAGCGCGGCGTGGCCGTGCTGCACTCCGCCGACCACGACGTGGACGCGGTCGCCGAACTCACCGTCGCCCTGCTGTTCGCGGTCAACCGGCACATCGTCACCGCCGACCGCGACGTCCGGGGCGGCCGGGTCTACCGCCGCGGCCTGCCGCCCGCCCAGCGGCACCGCGGGGTACGGCTGGCCGGCCGTACCTTCGGCATCGTGGGCCTCGGCCGGGTCGGCACGGCGGTGCGGTGGCGGATGCGCGGGCTGGGGATGCATGTGATCGCCTGCGACCCGCACGTGCCGGAGGCCGGGCACACACTTCCCGCCCTGCTCGCCGAGGCCGACGTCGTGTCCGTGCACGCCGAGCTGACGGCGGAGACCAGGGGGCTGATCGGCAGCGCGGAGTTCGCCGCGATGCGGCCGGGCGCGATCTACCTGAACACCGCGAGAGGCGGCCTGCACGACGTGGCGGCCCTGGTGGACACGCTGCGCGGCGGGCATCTCGGCGGGGCGGGGCTCGACCACTTCGAAGGGGAGTGGCTGGACCCGGATCATCCGCTGGTCCGGCTGTCCAACGTGGTGCTCACCCCCTGCCTGGGGGAGGCGACCGGGGACAGCGAGGCGGAGCGGGCCGGGCTGGTGGTGGACGACGTGGTGCGCGTGATCAGGAGCCGCGAGGTGTGACAGGGCGGACCCGGGGGCGGGACCGGGCAGGGACGGCCGCCTGGGTGCGGGTGTACGGGAGGAAGCCCCGCGCCCGGGCGGTCAGCGCCCGCCGTCGCTCAGTGCGCGGGGGCGAAGGCGGTGCGGGTGGGCACCCGCCAGACCTTCTGGTCCAGGGAGATGTCCAGGCGCAGGTCCTGGCGGCGGCGGCTCAGGCCGGGCACCCGGACCCGGTCGTGCACGTCGAAACGGCCACGGCGGGGATAGCCGAACCCGAGTTCCCCGGGCAGCACGCGAAGCTCGTCCCTGTTCCCGCAGGCGGGACAGGTCCACGCGACGAGATCCCGGCCACGGTTGTAGTCGTGGCAGGCGCGGAAGTACTCGTCGGGGACGAAACGCGACTCACATGCCAAGCAGGGGATCAACATCCAAGATCCACTCCCTGTCGAAAAAGATCACGGCGGCTACCGCCCAGACGTATCGCGAAGCGCTTGACCGCCACTTGCAGAACGCTTGCCCCGTTGGGTGACCGGAAGGTGGCGTTCCGTGTTCCGGATACTAGCGGGACTCAAGTGATCAAATACCTGCTACCCGGGCAGAAGTGATCGTAGTGGCTTTCCGGCCGGCGTCGCCGAAAGTCGCATCACCGAGATCACCCGAATCACCGGAATCACCAGGATCACCCGGATCGCCGGGCGCCGGGGCGCGCGATGGCAGGATGGGCCGGTGAACGTCCCAGCCAGCCTGCTCGACCGGCTCCGCGACCGGTTGCTCGAATCCGGCTACACGATCGACGGCGTCCGCGAACGCCTCGGTCCCGTCGCCGCGGCCGCCCTCTCCCGCGAGGAGCTCGTCCCCGCGCTGCGCGCCACCGCGGACGGCGACCCGCTCGCCGCGCTCGTCCGGCTGTGGTGGCTGGGCGTGCCCGTGGAGGGCCCGGAGCTGCCGCTCGACGTGGCCGGGCTGGTCGAGGCCGGGCTGCTCGCCCCGGAGCAGGGGCGGACCGTGCGCGCCGCCGTCCACCTCCAGCCGTGGGAGGGCGACGGCTACGTCGTGTCCGACCGCAAGGTCAGGCCGGGCGACCCGCCGCTGCACCCCGGCCACGTGGTCGGCGCGGGCGGCGCGTCCGCCAACCTCGCCCAGCTCGTCACCCGCCGCCCGGTGGACAGCGCGCTCGACCTCGGCACCGGCTGCGGGGTCCAGGTGCTGCACCTCGCCGGGCGGGCCGCCCGGGTCGTCGCCACCGACGTGAACCCGCGCGCGCTGGAACTGGCCCGGCTCTCCTGGCGGCTGTCCGGCATCCCGGACGAGACGGTGGAGGCCCGCGAGGGGTCGATGTTCGAGCCGGTCGAGGGCGAGCGGTTCGACCTGGTGGTGTCCAACCCGCCGTTCGTGATCTCGCCGGGCGGCGGCCTGACCTACCGGGAGACCGGCGAGGAGGGCGACGCGTTCTGCCGCGACCTGGTACGGCGGGCGCCCCGGCACCTCGCCCCCGGCGGCCACTGCCACCTGCTGGCCAACTGGCTGCACGTCAAGGGCGAGGACTGGCGGGACCGGGTCGGCGGCTGGCTCACCGGGACCGGCTGCGACGGCTGGGCCGTCCAGCGCGACGTCCAGGACCCGGCGGAGTACGCCGAGCTGTGGCTGCGCGACTCCGCCGAGCAGGGCACCCCCGCGTACCGGGACCGCTACGACGCCTGGCTCGCCCGCCTCGAAGCCATGGACGTGACCGGCATCGGCTTCGGCTGGATCACGCTGCACGACTCGGGCACCCTCGACCCGGTGGTCCGGGTGGAAGAGCTCACCCAGCGGGTGGAGCTGCCGGTCGGGGCCTACGTGGAGGACGTGCTGCGCTCGGTCACCACGGCGCACCGGCTCACCGGCGACGAGTTGTTCGCCGCCGCGCTGAACACCGCGGAAGGCGTCGTGGAGGAGCGGATCGGCCCGCCCGGCGCGGAGGACCCGGCCCGGATCGTGCTCCGGCAGACCCGCGGCCTGCGCCGCACCGCGGCGGTGGGCACGGTGGAGGCCGCGCTGGCAGGCGTCTGCGACGGCACGCTGCCGCTGGGGCCGCTGCTCGACGCGATCGCGGAGCTGACCGGGCAGTCCGCCGACGAGGTGCGCCGCGCCGCCCCCGAGCCGGTCCGCGCCCTGCTCGCCGAGGGCTTCTTCACCCTGTGACCAGCCGCTTGATTCGCTGTTGATCCGATGTTGACCGCCGGGCGCGATGCTCGGAACGTGGGCACGGACCCGGGGGGTTCGAGGTCCGTGCAAGCCCGGCCGGTCGTCACGTGAGGCGGCTGACCGTCGCGTGGAGCATCCGGAACACCGGGCCCCCTAGCGCCGCGCGACGGTCGATGATCGGCCGGGCGCCACGTTGGGGAGAGGGGATCCGGGAGACCGGTGGCGCGGTTGGGGAGCCGCGTCGCCGGTACCCGGAGGCGGCACCCAGGGTGGCGACAGGACGGGAGCTCAGGTGATCAACCATGTGCGGATGACTCGGCTCGACGACGACCTGTTCCTCGGCCTCGACGGCCACGACGACCCCGGTCCCGCGCGCTCAGCTGCTGACCTGGTCGAGATCGAGAAGTGCGCGCAGGTCCTCGGCCTCGGGGGCGCCGATCCTGGTGAAGACGTCCAGGGCGCGGCGCAGGCACTCGCGGCTCCTGGTGGCACTGCCCAGGCCGCGCAGCGCCCGGCCGAGGACGGCGAGTGACTGGCCCTCGCCGTAGGGGTGGCCGATCTCCCTGCTGAGCGTCAGCGCCTGCTCGGCGTGCCGTACGGCGTCGGGGAAGCGGCGGGCGGTGATGAACGTCTCGGCGAGGCGGCAGCACACCCGCTGCTCCCACACCCGCTGGTTGCTGGCGCGGAAGAACGACAGGCACTCCGCGTGGTGGTGCACCGCCTCGGTCAGGCGGCCCACCCGGGACAGCACGATCCCCAGGTGGTAGCGGGCCCTCGCGGTGCCGGCGCCGCTGCCCATCTCGCTGAAGATGGCCAGGCCGCGTTCGGCGGCGGCGATGGCGTCCTCGGGGTGGCCGAGCCCCAGGTGGTCGCGGGCGGAGTAGCTGAGCACGAGGGCCTCGCCGGCCGGTGCGCCCATGTCCCGGTAGACCCGGCTCGCCGCGTCGAACCAGGCGAGCGCCTCGTGGTGGCGGCGCCGGCGGCCGGCGACGACGGCCAGCGCGTTCAGGGTCTCGCCGGTGACGACGCGCTCGTTCAGGGCGCCGGCCAGGTCCAGGGAGGCGCGGAACTGCTCCTCGGCCTCGTCCAGCCGGTTGGCGCCGAAGAGCACCCGGCCCAGCACGTAACGGGCGCGCAACTCGCTGCGCCGGTCGTGGGTGGCGAGGGCCGCGGCCAGCGTCTCGCGGGTGCGCCGGTCGAACTCGCGCATGTGCGTGCCCGATTCGAGGAACGGCTCCATCGCCACCAGCAGGTCGGCGGCGGGCAGCAGCGTGCCGTCCTCCTTGTGCTCCTTGCCGGGATCCCTCCCCGTCGCCCGCTCGGCCGCCTGGCCGATCGCCGCGAACAGCGCCTCGGCCTCGACGGTCAGCCACGCCACGGCCTCGTCCGCGGTGGAGAAGGTGCGTCCCGTGCCGTGCACCGACAGGTAGCTGGAGATCATGCTGCCCTCGTAGGCCAGCCGGTGGGCCTCCTTGGCCGAGGCGAGGTAGTAGTCGAGCAGCCGGCCGAGGGCCCGGTTCCGGGTGTCGGGGTGCTCGGAGTCCGCCGCGGCCCGCCTGGCGAAGAGCCTGAGCAGGTCGTGGAAGCGGTAACGGCCCGAGGCCGGGGACTCCAGCAGGCTGGCGTCCACCAGCGACTCCAGGACGTCCTCGGTCTCCACGGGGTCGCGGTCGAGCACCGCCGAGGCGGCCGGCAGCGAGATGTCCGGCCCGCTGGGCAGCGAGAGCAGCCGGAACGCCCTGGCCTGGGCCTGGTCGAGCTGGCCGTACCCGAGGGCGAAGGTGGCGTCCACGGCGAGGCCGCCGACCTTGAGCTCGTCCAGCCGGCGGCGTTCGTCGGCCAGCCGGGGGACCAGCGAGGCGACCGTCCAGGCGGGCCGTGCGGCCAGCCTCGCGGCCACGATGCGCACGGCCAGCGGGAGGAAGCCGCAGGCGGCGACCACGTCCATCGCCGGAGCCCGCTCGGCTGCCACCCGTTCCGCGCCGGCCACCGCGGCGAACAGCGACAGCGCCTCGTCCGGCTCCATCACGTCGAGGTCGATCAGCCGGGCGCCCGGCAGGTCGGCGAGCTTGGCCCGGCTGGTCACGATCGCCGCGCAGCCCGGGGTGCCCGGCAGCAGCGGGGTCACCTGCTCGGTGCCGTGCGCGTTGTCCAGCAGCACCAGCATCCTGCGCTCGGCCAGCAGCGACCGGTAGAGCGCGGACCGCTCGGCGAGACCCTCGGGCAGCACGTCGGCGGGCAGGCCCATCGCCCGCAGGAACGCGGCGAGCGCGGTCTCCGGCGCGGTCTCCTCGTCGCCGTGGCCGCGCAGGTCGGCGTAGAGCTGGCCGTCCGGGAAGAGGTCGTCCACGTCGTGCGCGACGTGCACGGCCAGGGTCGTCTTGCCCACGCCTCCGATCCCGGACACGGCCACCACCGGGACGCCCTCGCCGGTGAGCAGGTTGCGCAGCCGGCCGACCGCCTCCCTGCGGCCGGTGAAGTCGCTCACCGGCGCGGGGAGCTGCGCGGGGCGCGGCAGGTCCTCGGTCACCTCGGGCCGCGCGGCCTCCGCGGGCTGCCCGCCAGCGGCCGGCCGTACCGGCTCCGGCGGTGCGGGGGCGAGCGCGAGGGCGGGGTCGGCGGCGAGGATGCGCTGGTGCAGGGCGGTCAGCTCGGGGCCGGGATCGACGCCCAGCTCCTCGACCAGGGACTCCCTGGTGTCGGTGAACACGGCGAGCGCGTCGGCCTGCCGCCCGCAGCGGTAGTAGGCCAGCATGAGCTGGGCGCGCAGCCGCTCGCGCAGCGGGTGTTCGGCGGTGAGCGCGATCAGGTCGGAGACGACCTCGTTGTGCCGGCCGAGGCCGAGGTCGAGTTCGACGAGCGACTCGACGACGTTGATCCGGCGCTCGGTGAGCCGGTCGCGCTGGTGGTCGGCGTACGGGCCGACGGCTCCGGCCAGCGGCTCGCCGCCGCACAGCTCCAGCGACTCACGCAGCAGCGCGGCGGCCTCGCCGGCCCGGTCCGCGCGCCGGGCGGTCTCCGCCCGCGCGACGCCGCGCTCGAACAGCGTCAGGTCCAGCGCGCCCTCGGGCAGCCGCAGCGCGTAGCCCTTGCCGACGGAGGTGAGCAGATCGGGCCGGGCGCGCGGCGAGCGGTCCGGCTCCAGCACGGCGCGCAGCCGGGAGACGTAGGTGCGCAGCGCGCCGAGCGCGCGCGGCGGCGCGTCCTCGCCCCACACCGCGTCGATGATCTCGGTGGGCGTGACCGCGCGCCCCTCGCGCAGGAGCAGCATCGCGAGGATGGAACGTTGCAACGGGGTGCCGAGTTCGAGTTCCAGCCCGTCCCGCCAGGCCCGCACGGGACCGAGTACGGCGAAGCGGAGCCCGTCGTCAGAGCCCTGAACTGCCATTTTCCCGATACCCCGCACTAATGGGACGCTTTATGGCCCAAATGATAGATCCTGCGATGCTTACCACGAAGGCATGGGTTGCCTCGTTCATCCCTCGTTGCTGGCGTGTTCACCGCTATCCGCCGGCTGCAAGCGGGTTGCAGCCGACGGCAAATGATCATTCAGTGGAGTGCAGGCGTGATGGTTTATCAATGAGACGCCTCCCCGGGAAAAGGGGTCACCCCTCAAGCACAAGGAGCCGGAAATGCGCCGCCTGACTCGCGCCCTTCTCGGAATGGCCGCCGTGGGAGCCACCTCGCTGGCCCTCGTCCTCCCGGCGACCACCGCAGCCACCGCCGCGACCACGACCGCCGTGACCGCGCAGACCTCGGCCGCCGTGACCGCGCAGACCTCGGCCGCCGACCGCCTGCTCTCGTCCTCGCGCTGGTGGAACGGCGACTCCCGGGCCCAGACCGCCGGGCGAGTGTGGAACACCGGCGACCGGGTCTACGTCGAGGGCCGGGTGCAGGACAAGAACTCGCCCACCTGGCTGTGCGGCTACACCCAGGTCAGGTTCGAGGAGGAGGACGGCGACGAGAAGGGCTACTGGGCCAGGAAGTGCGGCTCCGACGGCTCCAACTACTTCCGCTTCTCCCGGTACGACGTCCAGGACGTCCGGGTGCGCACCTGCTACTGGGACACCCGCTACGACACCACCCGGCTGTGCGGCCGGTGGGACTACGTCTACGAGGGCGACCGGGACTGACCGCTTTCGGACAACGCTCGGCGTCGCCGGCCCGACATATTCCAGGCCCGCCCGGAGGGATCCGGGCGGGCTGTCCACGTTATGCCGCCTCGACCAGACCGAGCCGCCGGTGCAGGTGCTCCCGTACGGCCGGCCATTCCGAGTCGAGGATCGAGTAGTAAGCCGTGTCGCGCACCGTGTCGTCGGCGCCCCGGCTGTCGGCCCGCCGTACCCCGTCGAAGTGCGCGCCGATGCCCTCGATGGCCGTCCGTGAGCGCAGGTTGCGCACGTCGGCCTTGAGTGAGACGCGGTGGACCCGCCAGGTGTCGAAGGCGAGGGAGAGCATGAGGTGCTTGCTCTCCAGGTTGACCCCCCTGCGCTGGGCCGAGGCGGCCAGCCAGGTGTAGCCGATGTCCGCCACGGACGGGACGTCGCCGACCATCCCGCGCGCGCCCGGCGGCCAGGGCAGCGGTCCCTGCCAGTACTCCAGGTGCATCAGACGGGTGGCACCGACGATCCTGCCGGTGTCCAGCCACCGGATGGCGAAGGGCATCGTGCGACCCTCCGCCTGCTCAGCCTGAGCGGCCTCCACGTAGGAGGCCATCTCATCCCGGCCTGCGGGAACACGGGTGAAGGTATAAGTAGAACGATCTTCACTCGCCGCGGCGACGAGGTCGTCCACCACCGCGAGGCTGAGAGGTTCCAGGCGCACGGAGCGCCCGGACAAGGTGACGAAAGCGGGCATGCGGACATGATGAGGTGCGCATGGCACCTTATGGTGCGTCGGATGATGACGATTCGATGACCATCGGGGAAACGCCGCTGTTCAGCAGGGGTTTTCCGGGTCTCCGGCAGCTGTCTCCACGGGTCTCCGGCGCCCGGGTGGCGGGCGCCGGAGATCCGCGGTCGGGATCGGTGTCCAGCCGGTGCCCGGCCGGTGCCCGGCTGGCGCTCAGCCAGTGCTCAGCCGGTGCTCAGCCGGTGCTCAGCCGGCTGCGATCCGTGGCACCAGGGTCGCGTGCCGGTGGGCCTGTGCGACGGGCCGTTCGGCGGCCAGTTCGGCCAGCGATCCGGCCAGGTGGTCCAGCGAGTCGGCGATCCACGGCAGGCTCAGCGGGTCGTCGGCGTCCAGCGCGGTCAGCCGCTGCTCGGTTGTCTCGCCGTAGAGCAGGCTGCTGGCCACCCGGACGCGCAACGCCGCCGGCTCGTCGCCGAACGCGTGACCCGGCAGCACGCCGATGCCGTACCGGTCCAGCAGCAGCGTGACGAGCTCGTCCGACGTGGTGACGCCCAGCCCGTCTCGCAGGTGCTCCAGGTCGGGATAGATGTAGAACCCGCCCTGCGGCGGCGCCACCGCCGCGCCGGCCGCCGCGAACCGGGCGTGCACCGCCCGTGCCACCGTGCCGTGCAGCGTCCTGCTCCGCTCCACCCGCTCGGCCAGCTCGGCCGGCTCGGTGAACGCGTAGGCGGCGGCCTGCTGGACCGGGGCCGCCGGGCTGGACCAGATCTCGCTCGCCACCGCCAGCAGCCGGGCGCGCAGGTCGTGCGCGTGCTCCGGCAGCCGGGCCACGCCGATGCGCCAGCCGCCCAGCGCGAGGCTCTTGCTCAACCCGGTGGTGATCACCGTGCGCTCCGGGGCGACCTCCGCCGGGCTCAGGTAGCCGGTGGCCGGGTCGTGCACCAGGTCGCGGTAGATCTCGTCGGAGATGATGACGAGGTCGAGGTCCCTGGCGATCTGCGCCAGGCGGCGCACGGTCTCGGGGCCGGCCAGCGTCCCCGACGGGTTGTCCGGCAGCGTGACCAGGAGGGAGCCGACGCTGCGCCCCTGGGCCCGCGCGTGCAGCACCGCCGACCGCACCAGCTCGGGATCCGGCGCCCCACCCTCGCCGGGGGACGCAGGCACGAGCAGCGGCCGAGCGCCGACGAGGTCGGCCTGCGCCGCGTAGCTCACCCAGCTCGGCATCGGCAGCACGATGTCGCCGCCGATCGCCAGCAGCAGGCCGTACAGCAGGGGCTTGCTGCCCGGGCCGGACACCACGAGATCCGGGTCGGTGGGCAGGCCGCGCCGCCCCCAGTAGCCGGCGGCCGCCTCGCGCAGGGCGGCGGCCCCCGCGACCGGGCCGTAGCCGTTGCTTCCCGACGCCGCGATCAGGCGGCGCCGTAGCGCCGGGTGGACGGGCAGCCCTGCCTCTCCGAAGGCGAGATTGAGCACCCGCTCCCCGGCGCGCCGTCTTCGGTCGATGTCTTCGTTGGCCGCCAGGGTGGCGGAGAGGGTTAGGTTCATGAGGGTGCCTCCTGCGTCTTGTTCGGAACGTTCCCAGGGTGATGGGGTACAGGCATCACGACAAGCGAGGCTTTTTGTGGGTGGGCGTAAGGAAGTCTGATGCTCGATCTGCGCCGGTTAATGGTGATTTGCGAGTTCGCCAGGCGGGGTAGTATCGCGGCGACCGCCGTATCGCTGGGTTACAGTCCGTCCGCCGTCTCCCAGCAGCTCGCCGCGCTGGAGCGGGAGGCCGGCACCGCGCTGCTCGACCGCACCGCGCGCAGCGCCGAGCTCACCGACGCCGGGCGTCGCCTCGTCGTGCACGCCGAGCGCATCCTGTCCATGGTGGAGGCCGCGGAGAGCGATCTCTCCGCGCAGGTCGCCACCCCGTCCGGCAGAGTGATGATCACCGCCTTCCCCACCGCCGCCGTCGCCTTCGCCCCCGCACTTGCCCGCTCGCTGCGCCGTCACACGTCCCTGACCCTGCGGATGCGGCAACGCCGGTCCGGCCTCGGCATGCGGGAGGTCGAATCCGGCGAGGCGGACATCGCGCTGGTCGACGACTGGTACGGCCGGGTGCGTGAGCGGGCCTCCGGGACCCTCCGCGTCTTCCCGCTGCTCCGCGACCCGCTGGTGCTCGTGGTGCCGCGCAAGCACCGGATGGCCGACCCGGCCGTGCCGGTGGACCTCATGGCGCTGCGCGGCGAGTCCTGGATGGCCACCCCCGACGGCGAACCCTCCCGCCTCGCCGTGGACCGCCTCCTCGCCGACGTGGGCGGCGCCCCGCCCGTCCCGTGGGAGTTCGAGGGACTCGGCACCATCCTCAGCCTGGTCGCCAAGGGCATCGGCATCGCAGCCGTCCCCGCCCTCGCCCTCGCCGCCGGCGTACGCGGCATCGTCGTCCGCGAGTTCCCCGTCGAGCCCGCCGAGCCCGCCGAGTACGCCGGATCCGCCGCGTTCGCCGGGGTCTCCGAGGCCGGCGAACCCTTCGACGCCGCCGAAGCGATCATCGGCGGTCCGGTCGTCGCGGGCACCCCCGTCTATCCGGCCGCCGTGGGCCGCGAGGTGCACGCCGTGGCCCGGGTCTCCAGCGTGCACCGGCCCTCGGTCTCGGTCACCCTGCGCGCCCTGCACGTCGCCGCCCGCCTCCTGGCCGCCGACCTGGCGCCCCTCGCCCTCGCCGACCGCGACCCGCAACCCGCTCCCGACCGCTACGGTCGATCCTCGTGACCCGCACACCGGACCACCCGACCCCGCCCCTGTCCGACCCGCACCTCGACCCGCGCCCCGAGGTCGGTCACGAGGGCGGTGGTCACGGGGGCGGACGCCCGGTGCCGAGCTATGACATCGAGCGGCTGCTGATGGCAGGCGGCGGATCGACCCGGCTGGTGGCGGGGGTGGACGAGGTGGGCAGGGGCGCGTGGGCCGGGCCGGTCTCCGTGTGCGCCGTGGTCACCGACCTGTCGGACCCGCCCAGCGGGCTCACCGACTCCAAACTGCTCACCCCGGCCCGCCGTACGGCTGTCGCCGCCGAGGTCGAGAGCTGGGCCGCCGGCATCGGCCACGGCGAGGCGGACGTCGAGGAGATCGACGAACTCGGCATGACCGAGGCCCTGCGCCGGGCCGCCCGCCGAGCCCTCGCCGCCCTCCCGGAACGCCCGGACGCCGTCATCCTCGACGGCAAGCACGACTACCTCGGCGCCCCCTGGCCGGTGCGCTGCCAGATCAAGGCCGACCTGACCTGCGTCTCCGTCGCCGCCGCCGCCGTCCTCGCCAAGGTCCGCCGCGACGCGCACATGGCCACCCTGGGCTTCGACGCGTACGGCTTCGCGGAGAACGCCGGCTACCCGTCCCCGTCCCACCAGGCCGCCCTCGCCGAGCACGGTCCCACCCCGCACCACCGGCTGTCCTGGAGCTACCTCGACGACCTCCCCCGCTGGCGCCACCTGAAGAGACACCGCAACCCTCTCGCCGGCGAAGGCCAACTCACCCTGCTCGACCTGTGAAACGAGGGCGTCACGGAGTCCGGTGGCCGTTGAGCACGTGGGTCATCCAGGTGAGGGAGCCGGTGCGGAGGGCTTCGTCGGCCAGGCGTTTGGCGGTCGGGGTGGTGAGGGCGGCGAGGGAGCTGTCGATCCACGGCTGGACGTTGTGGTTGCCCTGCTCGCGGTACTCGACGGCCTGGAGCAGGCATTCCAGCTTGTCGGCGTCGCGGGCGCAGACGGCTTCGAGGCTGGTCTTCTCCTCGTACTCGCCGACCGCGTCGCCCACCATCCGCGCCACCGGCTCGGGCAGGCCGCGCACCTGGTCGGCGGTGACCTGCTCGTTCGGGGTGGGCTTCAGGTAGCGCTTGCCGATGTAGGGGATGTCGGTGATCCGCGTCTCCTGGGTGTCGTGGAACAGGCCCATGAACGCCGCCCGCTCGGGGTTGCCGCCTTCCAGCGCGGCGATCACGCCCGCGATGAGCGCCGTACGGAACGAGTGGTCGGCGACGCTTTCCGGGTCGCGCACACCCGCGACCAGCCATCCCGTGCGCTTGTACCGCTTGAGCAGGCCGATCTCGTACAACAGGCCCGTAAGTCCGGTGAGTTCCTCTGCCATGAGATGTCCTTTCCCACCGTGGGTAGGTCATCGCGGAGCCGAGGCGTCAAGTTCGGGTCCAGCAGGTGACGAAATTGCCCGCGCTTTGCCCAGGCGGCCGTCAGCCGTCGTATCCGAGGAGGTCTCCTGGCCGGCAGCCGGGCTCACGGCAGAGGGCGCTGGTCGAGCGGCTCGGTACGAGCCGTCCGGGGGGCGGACCGTCACACGAGTCCGACGAACATCGTCCTGTGCAGGACCTCGACGTGGCGTCTGGCGACGTCGACGGCGGCGCGTGGATCGCGGGCGCGGAGGGAGCCGACGAGCTCGCGGTGCTCCTCGTTGGACTCGCGCAGGTACTCCACGGGGTAGGGCAGGTAGTACTGGTACAGGTCGTGCAGCACCCGGCGGTACTCGGGGACGGCGCCGGCCAGCCCGATCGTCTCGGCGACCAGGAGGTGGAAGCGCTGGTCCAGGGCGTGGAAGTCGGCCCAGTCCTTGGCCTCGTCCAGTTGGGCGACCACGTCGGCGAGCGCGCCGATCCGGTCGTCGGGGGCGGTCAGCGCGGCCAGGTGGGCGAGGCCGCACTCCAGGACCACCCGGTGGTCGATCAGCCGGTGCACCTCGCCGGTGGACTCGCGGTAGGCGGCGATGGCCGAGACGATGCCCCGCGCCGGCTCGTCGGCGACCAGGGTGCCGCCCGTCCGGCCGCGCACCCGGCGTAGCACGCCGTCCTCGCACAGGGAGACGAGGGCCCGCCGTACTGTGATGTCGCTCACATCCAGCGCGGCGGCGATGTCGGCGTTCGGCGGGAGGCGCTCGCCCGGTTTGAGGAGCCCGAGGTCGACGGCCAAGGCGATCCGGGCGCGGACGGTGTCCAGCGCCGAAAGCCGGCGGATCCCCGCGAGCGCGGGGGCCGTGAGATCGACTCGCTTGCGGGGGACGGGGGGCATGCGTGCAACCGTAACTCAAGGGTAAGTTAGGTATTGCCAAATTTGCTCAATCTGACTTATTTTCGCCGTCATGTCTCGATCGCTCCCTGTCGCGCTCGTGCAGGAGCCCCCCGCCACCGATCTGGACGCCTTCACCGAGGCCGTCCAGGCGACGATGGCGAAGCTCCCGCAGACGCGGCTCATCGCCTATCCGGAGTTGCACCTGTGTGGGACACAGGGCCGCCCCGCGGACCGCGACGCCCAGCTCGCGGCCATGGCGGAGCCGCTGGGCGGCCCCCGGGGCAAGCGGCTGGCCGAGCTCGCGGGCGACCTGGGCGTCTGGCTGCTCCCCGGGACCGTGGTCGAGGCCGGCGAGGGGACGATCTACAACACCGCGCTCGCCTATTCACCCGAGGGCGAGCTGGTCGCCTCCTACCGCAAGATGTTCCCGTGGCGGCCGTACGAGCCGTTCCGGCCCGGTGACCGGTTCGTCGTCTTCGACATCCCCGACGTGGGGCGGTTCGGCTTCGCCATCTGCTACGACGCGTGGTTCCCCGAGGTGGCCAGGCATCTCGCCTGGATGGGCGCCGAGGTGATCGTGAACCCGGTGTACACGACCACCACGGACCGGCGGCAGGAGCAGGTGCTCGCCCGCGCCAACGCCATCGTCAACCAGGTCTTCGTGCTCAGCGTGAACGCCGCCGGGCCCGAGGGCATGGGGATGAGCCTGATCACCGATCCGGAGGGGCGGGTCCGCAACGAGGTCGCGCACGCGGGCGAGGCCGTCCTCACCGACGTCATCGACCTCGACGACGTCACCCGGGTCCGGCGGTACGGCACCGCCGGGCTGAACCGGATGTGGTCGCAGTTCCGCCCGGACGACTCCCCCATCGACCTGCCGCTCTATCAGGGCCGGCTGCATCCGCGGCGTTGGCGGCCCGCCTCCCCCTGACCGAGAAAGACGCTCGCCCATGGCACCCACCACACTCACCAGGTCGCTCGGCCTCAGCTCCGTCACGCTGTTCGGGCTTGCGTACATGACCCCGCTCATCGTTCTCGGCATCTTCGGCGTCGTCGCGGAGACCACCGCGGGCGCCACCCCGTCGGCCTACCTGATCGCGCTGATCGCGATGCTCTTCACCGCCTACAGCTACGGCCGGATGGCCGCCGCGTACCCGGTCGCCGGTTCCGCCTACACGTACGTGCGCAAGGCGATCGACTCGCGGGTCGGGTTCATGGTCGGCTGGGCGGTGCTGCTCGACTACTTCTTCCTGCCGATGGTGATCTGGCTGATCGGCGGGGCCTACCTGTCGGCGCAGTTCCCCGGGGTGCCGTTCGCGGTGTGGATCCTCGGCTTCATCGTGCTGACCACCGTGCTGAACGTGGTGGGCGTCAAGGTGGCGGACCGGGCCAACAGCCTGCTGATGGCCTTCCAGGTCCTGGTCATCGTGTTCTTCGTCGTTCTCGCCGCCGGGCACCTCGTCGGCGGGTCGGGGGTGGGCGCGCTGTTCAGCGCCGGGCCGTTCACCGGGAGCGGCGCGACGTTCGGCGGCATCACCGGCGGGGCGGCCATCGCGGCCTACTCCTTCCTCGGCTTCGACGCGGTGACCACGCTCACCGAGGAGACCAGGGAGCCGCGCCGGACCATCCCGCGCGCCATCCTGCTGGTGGCGCTGATCGGCGGCGGCATCTTCGTCTTCGTCGCCTACGTCGCCCAGTTGCTGCACCCGGGCGGCACGTTCACCGACTCATCCTCCGCCGCGTTCGACCTGGCCAGGCTCATCGGCGGCAGCCTGTTCGGCGCGATCTTCCT
The DNA here is from genome assembly GCF_030268685.1 of Microtetraspora sp. NBRC 13810. Lineage (GTDB taxonomy): Bacteria > Actinomycetota > Actinomycetes > Streptosporangiales > Streptosporangiaceae > BSRQ01. The sequence goes on along the minus strand of NZ_BSRQ01000019.1, from coordinate 104,473 downwards.
GGCCGGCCTGGTCGTCGCGCAGTTCGCCTCCGGCCTCGCCGCCCAGGCCAGCACCGCCCGCCTGCTGTACGCCATGGGCCGTGACTCGGTGCTGCCCCGCAGGCTGTTCGGCTACGTGCACCCGCGCTACCGCACCCCGGCGTTCGGCATCCTGCTGACCGGCCTGGTGGGACTGGTCGCGTTGAAGCTGGACGTGGCCACCTCCACGTCGTTCATCAACTTCGGCGCCTTCGTGGCGTTCACCTGCGTCAACCTCAGCGTGATCGCGTTCTGGCTGCGCGAGCGCCGTGCGGGCCGGCCGCTCGGCGCCTTCGGCCATCTGGCGGTGCCCGCCGTCGGCGCCGTGGTGTGCCTGTGGCTGCTGACCAACCTGGACTCCAAGGCGATCACCCTCGGGCTGAGCTGGCTGGTGATCGGCGTGGTCTACCTCGCGGTCCTCACCCGCGGCTTCCGGGAGCGGCCCAGGGAGATGCAGTTCGAGGAGTCCGAGACGACCGTCGGCTGACCGGTCACACGTTCAGGGCGGCGCCGGGACCGCGGCGTTCCGGCACGGGCTCGGCGGCCTCGCAGATGGTCCGCAGTTCCGCGGCCAGGATGGCGAGGTCACGCTCGGCGACCAGCTCGGTCAGGCCGCCCAGGCGGGTGTCCCACGACTCGCCGAAGACGTGCGCGGCCCGGCTGCCGTGCCCCGCGCCGATGAGCCGGACGGCCGAGCAGATCAGGGTGTGGTCCCCGTCCGGCGGCAGCGCGGTGACGTGCCGCATGACGTCCACCAGTTCGCGCATGGCGTCCTCGTCCGAGGCGGCCACGGCGGTGAACAGCCGCTCGCGCAGGATGTCGTCCGCCGGGGTGATCGAGCCCTCGTAACGCATCCGGTCGAGCCGGGCGAGCAGGCCCGCCGCCCGGCCGGGCACCGAGGCGGCGGCCCGGTCGCGCAGCCGCAGCAGCCCGGCGATCTCCTCCTCGACGAACGGCGGGGTGTCCGTGTAGCGGACGAGCCCGCCGACGACGGCCCCGTCCACGCCGGTGCGTACGGCGAGCGGCACGTGCTCGGGGCCGATCCCGGCGGCGAAGCAGGCGGGCAGCCCGGCCTCGTGCGCCCGGTGGACCAGCCGGACCGCCTCCTCGTGGGTGAGCTGTTCCAGCACGCACTGCTCCGGCCGGTCGCCTCCCGTCCCGTCCCAGACGACCTTGTCGAACCGGCCCGCCCGGATCATCTCCACGGCCAGCATCCCCACGGCGTACCGGTCGGCGACCAGGACGGGCCGGCCGTCGTTGCGCTCGCGGGTGGCCGGGCGGTCGTCGAGCAGCGGGGTGTTCAGGTTGACGGAGGCGGAAAGGAGCTGCCGGAGCGGGTCCCGGCGCACGTGCGCGGCGACGGCCCGCATGAAGCCGATCGCCTGGAGCACCGTCATCCCCTCGATGACGACCTTGCACTCGGCGAGCCCCTCGTTGAAGATCAGCCCGCACACGCCGTTCATCAGCCGGACGCCCTCCGCCATCGACGCGGCGGCGTCGCCCGCGAACATCGGCCGGCCGACATGGCAGGAGCACGGGGCGTCGGCGCCGGTGTGCAGCCGTACTCTGGCCACGGTCTTCAGCGCGGGGATGCGGTAGGGGTCCGCCGCGTCCGCCGCCGGCCGCTCGACGTGCACCGCCGCCCCGGCCAGGTTGGCCGCGTCGGCCGTGGTGCACCGCAGATGTCCCGGCCCCGGGTCGGCCACCGCCAGGTAGGTCTGCCGGTCCCGGAACCCGGAGGCGCCCCACGCCCTGTACGGCCGGCGCGGGCTCCAGCCTCGTGCGATGAGGTGGTAGGCGATCCGCACCGCGACCATCTCGTTCCTGGTCGGCCCGCCCGGACAGCGGCGGCGGCTCTCCAGCAGGTAGGTGATCGAGTCGAGGTAGTCGGCGGGGGTGAGTTCGGCGACCGGTCCGCCTGCGTGGCCGCCGTGCCGCCCGTCCGGCCGCCAGGCGGGCACCGAGAGGACCACGTGCAGCCGGTCGGGACCGGCGGCCACGCGCGCCATGCCGTTCTCACCGGCGAGTGGCATGACGTGCCGGTGGACGAGGTCGAGGAATGCCTGGTAGGCGCGCCATATATCGGTAAGCCGGTCACCGCCGGAAATATCGGTTACCAGCGGGATGACCGCCTCGCGGAATTGCGCGGCCTCCGCGAAACGGGTGCTGATCGGTTCCAGATCGCGCAGGATCATGGCGGCCAGGTCGCCGTTCCCGCGATATGCGGGAAGCGTGAAACCGTGCGGCTCCCGGTACATGCTCTCGCCGGCGTGGGTGCCTTCGGCCAGCCTGATGTGGAGCTGGTGAACGCCGTCGAGAATGTGGTGCAACGCCACGTTCTGCAGGGTTCCCGGGCCGATGCCGAATTCGCCTATTCGCATCGAGGGCAGGGAAGAAACCATCATGTTTCGGACACTTCCCCTGAAAATGCTATGAAAATACCTTAAGTCATCAAAGCATTGCCGCTGTCCGGTTGAATGAGGATCAGGGTTATCTTGGCCGCCCTACGACGGCGAAGGGTGCGGGCTGGCGTGCCCGCACCCTGGCGACCGTGGCCCGGCTCCCGAGGCCGGGAGATGTCAGCAGTCGACGAACTCCGGCCGCTGGTTGAGAATCTGCGCGCGCGGGGTGACGAAGTCGCGCAGCGCCTCGGTGGCCGTGGGGTCGAAGACGGCGACCCGGTGGCAGTTCTGGAACGCGAGACGCATCCCGAAGTGCCGCTCCAGCGCGCCGCGCATGGCGTCGCTGGCCAGGCAGCGCAGCAGCTGGCCCCGGGCCTCCTCGTCCGGCGGCGGGGTCTGGTTGTCGGCGAAGGCGGCACCGGTGGCGTTCCGCTGCTCGGCCAGCTCGCTGATCAGCGACCACGCGTAGGGCAGCGAGTCCCGCACGCAGGCGACGAACGCCGCGTCCGCCACCTCACCCGCCCTGGCCTGTTCGAGCAGACTGTTGGGAACGGTCAGCGACATGCTGCATTCTCCTCTCGAAGGGGATCTCATCGACGCTAGGCAGAACCGGCCGGTCACTCCATTGGCTAGGGCGCGACACTCGCGTGCTGGAGGCCGAGGGCCGCCGGGCCGAAGGTGAAGTCCGGGTCCACCTGGGTGGCGAGGTCCTGGCCGGTCGCGCGGTTGGCCCAGGCCGCCGCGTTGCGCAGGTGGAACTCCACGGCCTGCCTGCCGAACCGCGCCCAGTCCTTCGGCTGCCCGTCGAGGTGCCGCAGCAGCACGGCGAGCGCGTCCAGGTTGGGCCGCTCCAGGTCGCCGAGCGCGAACGGCCTGCCCTGCTCCAGAGCGCGCACGGCCCGGCTGTGCCCGAACCAGGTGAGCAGGTCGTCGCCGACGTGCGCGCGCAGGAACGCCACGTCGTCCTCGCCGTGCACCTTGTTGCCGACCACCGCGATCGGCACGTCGAACTCCGCCGCGTAGTCGCGGTACTGACGGTAGACGCTCACGCCCTGCCGGCTCGGCTCGGCCACCAGGAACGTCAGGTCGAACCGGGTGAACAGGCCGGAGGCGAAGGAGTCGGCGCCCGCCGTCATGTCCACCACCACGTATTCGCCGGCGCCGTCCACCAGGTGGTTGAGGTAGAGCTCCACCGCGCCCACCTTGGAGTGGTAGCAGGCCACGCCGAGGTCGCTCTCGTCGAACGGGCCGGTGACCATGAGCCCGGGACCCTGCGGCGTGGTGATCGCGAAGCGCTCGTGGATCGGATCGGTCGGCAGGTCGAGCCGGAGCAGCCGGGAGCCGCGCCCCGGCGGCGTGGTCTTGACCATCGCCTCGGCCGAGGCGATGCGCGGGTTGTCGCCGCGCAGATAGCTCTTGATCTCCGCGAGATGCGTGCCCAGCGGTCGGGGCATCTCCGGCTCCTCGACCCCGAGGATCATGCCCAGGTGCTGGTTGATGTCGGCGTCGATCGCGACGACCGGCCCGCCGTGGCCTGCCACGAACCTGGAGAACAGCGCCGACAGAGTCGTCTTGCCGCTGCCACCCTTGCCAACGAAGGCTACTCTCACTCCCGATCCCATCTTGATTATGAAAACCATTATTACTGTCGCTGCCTCATGATGCCATGTCAACCCCGCTCCCGCCGGGATAAGCGGGAAACGGGGGTGTCGAGGGGGCGCGGGTGCCCGCGGGGAGCGTTTCAGGCGATCAGGCGATCAGGCGATCAGGCGATTCGGGCGGGCGAGCGGGCGAGCGGGCCGGGTGCCGGTCCCGGTCGGCCTCGGGCATGCCGAACCTCGGGCATGGAGAGATCGTCGCCCGTCGCGGCGGGCGGGCTACTCGCAGGTGGTGTCCAGGGAGAGCGGGCCGGGAGGGGCGGCCGTGGCGGTGGTGGTGGCCGTCGGGGTGGGGGTTGGGGATGCGGTGGGGCGTGGGGTGTGGTGGGGCTTGCTGAGGGTCTCGGTGACCTTGCGCCTGATGAGGTCGTAGTCGGGGTCGGCGGTGTTGATCAGGGGTGGCACGAACTGCAGGCTGGTGATGTGCGAGCCGCGCACCTTGCCGGACAGCTCGATGAGGTGGGGCAGCAGGCTCGGCGGGATGTCGGAGGAGACGGCCTGCTCGGCGGCGCCGGCCAGGCGGTCGAAGCTCCTGAGCAGGGTGGCCGGGTCCGCCTGCCGGGCGACCGCGTGCAGCAGGCACTTCTGCCGGGACATCCGGGAGTAGTCGTCGCTGTCGGTGCGGGACCTGCCGAACCACAGCGCCGCCTCGCCGGACAGTTTGCGGGTGCCCGCCGGGATGTAGCCCTCGTGCTGCCTGCCGTACACGATGGGGGACTTCACGGTGACGGTCACGCCGCCGATGGCGTCGATGAGCGCGGCGAAGCCCTTCATGTCGACCAGCGCGTAGTAGTGCACGGGGAGGCCGAGGATGCCGGCGACCGTCTCCTTGAGGAGCGTGGGGCCGCGGCTGCCCGCGGGGGCGTGCGGCACGATCTCGGGGTGGTCCTCGGCGTACTGGAACAACTCGTTGATGATGCCGGGGGAGGCGGGCGGGTCGCCGGTGAAGCCGTAGGGGAAGCGGTCGCGGGCCGGGCCCTCCGGGAGCGGGATTCGCTGGAGGTTGCGCGGCAGGCCGAACAGCACGGTCCGGCCGGTCCGCACGTCGATGGTGGCCAGGGTGATGCTGTCGGTGCGCACGCCGTACCGGTTGGGGGCGGAGTCGCCGCCGAGGAGCAGCACGTTAACCCGGCGCTCGCCCTCCCACGGGCCGGTGGGCGCCGTGCCGGTGCCGAAGATGCTGAGCACCAGGTCACGCGAGACGTGCGCCATCCGGGCCGCGTACGCCAGGGGGGTCATGACCGCCACGCACAACAGCCCGGCCAGCACCGCCCCGGCGGCCCTGGCCCGCCCGGACCGGCCCGCCGGCCGGACCAGCGTGTAGGACCGGATGATGATCGCAGCCCAGGCCGCGCCGAGCACGAGCAGCCCGATCGACAGCGCGGTCAGCCACCCCGGCTGTACGGCGAGCGCGAGCAGCCGCATCTGGAAACGGGTGACCAGCAGGTAGCCGGTGAGGACGAGGAACGTCTCGGCGCCGAGCAGCAGCAGCCCGGTCGTCCGCCGCCAGGTGGCGAGATGCGCCAGCCCCCAGAACACGGCGGAGCCGAGCGTGAGCACGATGCTCGCCGCCCAGTCGAAGCGCCTGCCCCCGATCGCCATCGAACTCCCCCGTTTTGACCACCCATTGTGACAGAGATGTCACGGAACGAGGGGGAGGCGTCGATCATCGGAGCGGCGTCGGTCACCAGGATGCGGCGCCGGTGAAGGAGGTCGGGGCCGGACGGTAGCCGAGGAGGCGGCGGGCGGCCGAGATGTCCAGGGTGCGTTCCACGGCCAGGTGGCCGGCGGCGTACCTGGTCAGGCGGGGCGGGCGGGGGCTGGCCAGCAGGCGGAAGGCGGTCTCGGCGACGGCGGCGAGGGAGGTGGCGAGACGCGGCGGGAGGTAGTACGGCTCGGCGGGGACGCCCCTTTCCCGCAGGATCGCGCGCAGGGCGTCGTCCAGGACGACCGGTTCCGCGTCGGTGACGTTGAACACGCCCGATGCGACCGGTCCCGCGGCGGCCAGCAGGCACGCCCGCGCCAGGTTGCCCACCGAGGTGAGGCTGAGGAGCTGGCGGCCGTCGCCCACGGCGAGCAGGCGCCGGCCGCGTACCGCGCCGAGGACGCGGGGCAGCAGCGTGGTGTCGCCGGGTCCGTAGACCGCGTGCGGGCGCAGCACGACGGCCCGGCCGGCGACCAGGCGTTCGGCCGCCGCCTTCGAGGCGCCGTAGGCGTTGACGTACCGGGTGACCGGCGCCTCCTCCTCCGTGGCCCGGACGGTCGGCCGGAACGGGTCGTAGACGCTGGCCGTGCTGACGTGCACGAACCGGGCGCCGGGGAAGGCGGCGGCGACGTTGCGGGTGCCGGTCACGTTGGCCGCCCAGATCGCCTCGGGGCGGCCCCAGTCGGTGACCCCGCCCGCGCAGTGGATCACGGCGTCCACCTCGGGCAGGCCGGGTGGCGCGGGGCGGGTGATGTCCCAGGAGCGCAGGCCCCCGCCGGTCCGGGTCCGCCCGAACCCGTGCACCTCCCAACCGGCCTCCCGGGCCGCCCGGCACACCGCCCCGCCCACGAACCCGGACGCACCGGTCACCGCCACCCGCATCACCGCCACCCGCCTCACCCCCTCCTCTCCACACCCCGCCCCGGCACCTCACCCCCGCCCGCCGGGCGTCTCGCACCTACCGGCGCCCCATGCCTGCCGGTGTTCCGTGCCTGCCGGTGTCTCGTGCCCGCCGATGTTCCGTGCTCGCCGGGGCCCGCGTTCGCCGGTGTCTCGCGTCGGCCGGTGTTCCGTGCCCGCCCGTCAGGACGGGCCGGGGCCTACGAGGGTGCGGAGGGCGGCGCGGTCCAGTTTGTCGGCCCGGCCGGACCGGGGGAGGGCGGGGAGCGCCGCCACCCGGTCCGGGAGGGCGCCCGCGTCCACGATGTCCGGGAGCGCTTTGCGCAGGCGGGCCTCGTCGAAGCCGGGCGCGGGCACCACGGCGAGCACGACCTCCTCGTCCCCGGTTTCCGGGTCCGCCAGGCCGACGATCGCGGCCTCGGCCACGCCGGGCAGGGCGGCGATCGCGGGTTCGTAGAGGCCGGGGTAGATGTTGACGCCGTCCCGCAGGATCATGTCCTTCTTCCTGCCGAGGAGCACCAGGCGTCCCCGGCCGTCCAGCCGGACGAGGTCGCCGGTCGCGACCTCGGTCACCGCGGGCTCGCCGAGGTAGCCGAGCGCGAGGTGCGGTCCGGAGACGAACAGTTCGCCGTCGTCGGCGATCCGCACGCCGACGCCGGGCAGCGGGGCGCCCAGCAGGTCGCCGTCCGGGCAGGCCAGCTTGTCCTGCGCCGAGGCGACCGCGATCGGCAGCGCCTCCGTCATGGCGTACACCGACGTCACGCGGGCGCCGGGGGCCGCCGCGAGCGCGCGGCGCAGTACGGCGGGCGGCGCGGGCGCGGCGCCGAGCAGCAGGTGGCGCAGGGTGTCCGGGAGCCGGGGCGACCTTCTCAGCAGGGCGTCGAGCCGGACCGGCACGCAGAACGTGTGGGTCGCCCGCCGTTCGGCCAGTTCCCCGGCGAAGCGGGCGGCCCGGCCGGGGAGCGACCACGTGGCCCCCGCCGTCAGCGCGGGCAGCCCCAGCATGAGCTGGTCGGTGTGCACGACGTCGCCGGGCCCGAGCGGGAACGCCTCGCCGAACATCGCGAGCCCCCGCGCCAGCGACCCGCGCGTGTGCACGACCCCCTTCGGCCGCCCGGTTGTGCCGGACGTGAAGACCACCACCGCCGGGTGGTCGCCGCCGGCCGACGCGGTATGCGCGGGGGCGGGGGCGTGGCGTAGCAGGCGGCGCAGCGAGAGGGCGTGCCGGGGGACGCCGGGGAGGCGGCGGCCGGTGTGCAGGTGCCGTACCGGGTGGCCGGGCAGCGGGTCGCCGAGGCGCGGCAGCAGCAGGCCGGTACGGCGGGCCGGTGCGTGCAGCGGCCCGCTGAGCAGGTAGAGCGCCGACTCGGCGATCACCCACCTGGGCCGGGTGGCCGCCAGCCGTCCCGCGAAGACCTCCGGCGCCACCCCCGGCTCCGCCAGCATCAGCATCCCCCCGGCCCCCACCGCGGCCAGCGCCAGCACCACGGCATCCACCCCCGGCCGCACCGCGAACAACACCCCGCGACCACCATCCCCGACGAGGGCATCCCGGACGACGCCATCCCCGACGGCGGCATCCCGGGCGACAGCATCCCCGACGGCGGCATCCCCGCCGGACGCGGACCCGCCGGACGCGTGCTCCGCCGGGGAGCCGGACGCGGACCCCGCTAGGGAGGACGGGTCCTCCGCCAGGGAGGACGACAGGACGGGGAGGACGCTGAGGACGCGGCGGTGGAGGGCTTCGTAGGTGAGGGTGCGGCCGCGGGCGTCGATGACGGCGGTGGCGTGCGGGGTTCGGCGGGCGGTGTCCAGGATGCCTGCCACGATGTCGTTCATGTCGCCTTTATCCACAGGTGTTGATACGTGGGGATGAGGACGCCGCGGGCCGCCCGCCGGCCGGTGACCCGGGGCCGGTGCGTGAGGAGGACCTCGGCGACCGCCTTGATCTCGGCCATGGCCAGCGGGTAACCGATGCAGAAGTGCGCACCGGCGCCGAACCAGAGGCGGCGCAGCTCCGGCGGGTGGGCGCGGCCCGGGTCGAAGGGGCCGAGGGCGCGGGCGCAGTTGTGCGTGACGATGAGCACCCGGTCGCCCGGCCGTACCGGGACCCGGCCCACCCGGGCGGGTTCGGCGACCGAGCGCAGCATGACCGGGGTCGGCGTGGTGACCCGCATCGCCTCCTCGACGGCCGCGTCCAGGTCGTCGCCGCCGGACGGGGTGACCCGGTGGTCGTGCAGCAGGGCGACCAGGCGGGGGACGAAGGTGGCGACCGTCTCGGTGCCGGTGAGGAAGAAGGCGCCCGCCGCGCCGCGCGCCTCCGCCTCGGACAGGCCGAGCGCGCGCATCCGGCCCATCACCGTGCCCTCGCCGCCGTGCCGGTAGGCCGCCGCGGCGGTGTCGCCGATCCGGTCGAGCACCTCGCGGGCGGTCGCCACCTGCCGGTCCGACAGCCGCCGGGAACGCAGCGACACCATGGACACGACCCGCTCGCCGTCCCTGAACAGCTCCCTGGCCCGCTCCTCGGGCACCTCGCCCAGGCCGATCACCCGGCAGATCACCGCGCCCGCCATCACCCGCATGGCGTCCACCAGGTCCACCGTCTCGCCCTTGGCCAGCCGGGCGGACAGGGCGGCGAGCGGCGCGGCGAGCACGTCGTCCACCAGCCCGCCCGCGTAGCCGGGCGTGAACAGCGGGGCGAGCCTGCGGCGCAGCGCGAGATGGGCCTCGCCCTCCATGTTGAGCAGCACGGAAGGGCCGAGCACCGGCGTCCACAGGTCGGCGGGCGAGCCGGGGCCGTCCTTGCGGAACCGCCGGTCGGTCAGCACCTCGCGGGCCGTGGCCGCGTCGTTCACCACCACGCCGAGCCCCGGCACCCGTACGGCGGGGCCGAGCCGGGCCAGCAAGCGCACGAGGGGGTAGGCGAAGGGGTGGGCGGCGAGGTACAGGCGGGTGTCACGGGAGATCATCTGACGTCGATCACCTGCGGCCGGTAGTGGTGGTCGGCGTACCAGGCGAGGGTGCCCACCAGGCCGTAGGCGCGCAGCCGGCGCACCGAGCCGTAGACGACGACGTCGCGGCGGGAGGCGTACCCGGCGGTCAACCGGCGCACGGCGTTGACCAGGGCGCGGTCCTCGTGCAGTTCCTCGATGGCGGTGCGCGGGAAGCCGCCCGCCCGCTCGTAGAGGTCGGCGGTGATCGCCACCGTCGCGCCGGGCATCATGACGTACGGCCCCAGGTAGGCGGCGTCCCGGTTGCCCGGCCGGAACCGGCCGAACAGCGCGGCCACGTCCACCACCAGCGGGATGAACCGCCGCTCCCACAGCTTCAGCGGGAACTCGTCGGTGCGCGGGAGCAGCCGCCCGCCGACCATCTCCAGGCCGTCCCCGAACGCCCGCCTGATGTTGCGCACCCAGTCGCGGCGCGGCAGGCAGTCGGCATCCGTCCTGGCCAGATGGGTGGCGCCGTGCGCGATCGCGTGCCGCATGCCGGTGTCGGCGGCGGCCCCGGTGCCCTTGCGCGGCTCGCGCACCACCTCGACGCCGAGGCGCCGCGCCACCTCGGCGGTGCCGTCGGTGCTCCCGTTGTCCACCACGACCAGCGTGAAGCCGTCGTCGTCCTGTTCGGCGAGCGCGCGCAGCGTCGCCTCGATGCCCGCCGCCTCGTTGTAGGCGGGCACGACCACCCAGAGGTCCATCACATCTCCGCGAGCATGACGCCGAGGCTGATCCCGCCGCCGAGACCGAGCAGGGCCACCTTGTCACCCGGCGACCAGCCGCCCAGCGCGAGTTGGAGCGGCAGCGTCGCCGAGGCGCAGTTGCCGTGCTCGGGCAGGGTGACCACCAGCCGGTCGGCCGGGATGTCCAGCACTCCGGCGAGGAAGCGCAGGTACGGCATGGCGACCTGGTGTACGGCGACGATCGCGAAGTCGTCCCAGGTCAGGCCGGTACGTTTGAGGGCGTTGAGGAAGAGGTCGGGGCCGACGCGTTCGAACGCCTCGTGCAGCCGCCGCCCGTCGCCGCGGAAGTAGGAGTAGTCGGGGTCGCGCGGGTGCGCGGAGCCGCCGCCGGGCAGGGTGCCGATCGGCCACGCGGTGCTGTCGGCGGAGAAGTCGCGGTAGAAGATCCCGCGGTCCTGGTCGGCGGTCAGCAGCACGGCCGCCCCCGCGTCGGACAGCGTGTACCCGGCGAACGACTCGACGAACTGCGCCCGGTCCCGCACCCGCCACCTGACCGCCCGGGACGGCATCTCGCCGCCGCACACCAGCACCCTGCGGTGGCCGCCGGCGAGGATGAGCGCCTCGGCCACCTGGATGCCGTTGAGCATGCTGTTGCACGCGTTCTTCACGTCGAAGACCGGGCAGGACAGGCCCAGTTTGGCGGCGACGATGTGCGCGGTGGCCGGTTCGACCATGTCCTGGGACGCCGAGGCGAAGATCAGCAGATCGATCCCGTCGAGGTCCAGTTGCGCCGCCGCCGCGACCGCGAGGTCGGACGCCTGCCGGTCGTCGCCGGCGACGTGCCGCCGCCGGATACCGGTGAGACGCTCGACCACGCCCGTGTAGGGGACGTGACCCTCGATCCGCCGCTCGACTTCGCCGCTGGTCAGCGTCCGATCCGGCAGATGAGCGGCAACGCCCGAGATCCGGGCCTTCATCCAACCCCCTGGGCATGTTTCCCTTTTGTCCGATCGCCGCAATGTATCCGGCTCGGGTTGCAAAGCACTTGACTTCCCCCGACCGGGGACGTGTCCCGGCGGGGAATCCGGGGACATCGACTGGTGTGACCGATCGGGGGAGGTTGCATGACCGAGATCCAGCCGTTGCCGGTCTACATGCGGCGCAGGGAGTTCGATCCCGATCCCGAGCTCGCGGTGCTGCGCGAGGAGGAGGGCGTCCGCCGGGTCGCCACGCCGTTCGGGGTGGACGCGTGGCTGGTCACCCGGTTCGCGGACGTCCGCGCCGTGCTCGGCGACCCGGAGCGGTTCAGCAGCGGCCGGGACTGGGCGCGGCTGTTCCGGGCGGCCGGCCTGGAGGCGATGGGCGACGAGGAGCTCGCCCGGCTGCGCGCGGGCAACCTGCTCGCCTACGACGCGCCCGAGCACACCCGGCTGCGCCGGCTGCTCACCCCGGAGTTCACGGTGCGCAGGATGCGCCGGCTGGAGCCCCGGGTCGAGGAGATCGTCGAGCGGCATCTCGACGAGATGGAACGTTCCGGTTCACCGGCCGACCTCGTCTCGTCCTTCGCGCTGCCGGTGCCCTCCATGGTGATCTGCGAGCTGCTCGGCGTGCCGTACGAGGACAGGGCCGGTTTCCAGCACCGGACGAGCCGGATGCTGGACGTGTCGGTGCCGGTGCGGGAGCGGGTGGCGGTGCAGCGGGAGTCCCGGGCGTACATGGCCGGGCTGGTCGCGCGGATCAGGGCGGACCCGGGCGAGGAACTGCTCGGCACGCTGGTCCGCGAGCACGGCGACGAGCTGACCGACGACGAGCTGATCGGCATCGGCAACCTGCTGCTGGTCGCCGGGCACGAGACCACGTCCAACATGCTGTCGCTCGGCACGCTCGCCCTGCTGCGCCACCCGGACCAGGCGGAGCTGCTGCGCGAGGAGCCGGAGCGGATCGACGCGGCCGTGGAGGAGCTGCTGCGCTGGCTCGGCATCCTGCACGCCGGCACGGCCCGGGTGACCACCGCGGAGGTCGATCTCGCCGGGCACACCGTACGGCCGGGCGAGCTCGTGGTGTGCGCCCTGACCACCGCCAACCGCGACCCGGCACTCGTGCCAGACCCGGACGCCCTGGACATCACCAGGGACGCGGCCGGCCATGTGGCCTTCGGGCACGGCGTCCACCACTGCCTGGGCGCGCCGCTGGCCCGGATGGAGATGCGCGTCGGCTATCCCGCGCTGCTGCGGCGCTTCCCCGGGCTGCGCGCGGTGGACGCCGACTTCCGCACGTTTCATGTCGTGTATGGCCTGACCTCGTGTGAAGTGGCATGGTGACGGCCATGAAGATTCGGGCGGACAGAGACGTGTGCATCGGAGCGGGTTTGTGCCTCATGACGGCAGAGGAGGTGTTCGACCAGGACGACGACGGCGTCGTGGTGCTGCTCACACCGACGCCCGCCCCCGAGCTGGAGGAGAAGGCCAGGCGGGCGGTGCGGAGCTGCCCGTCGGGGGCGCTGTCCATGGAGGAGTGACGATCCCGCCCCGCGTCCCCTGCCGGTGAGCCGGGACGCGGGGCGGGATCCGCGATCAGGACTCGACCTCGACCCGGCCGGCCTCCCAGCGGGTGTGGAAGGAGCCTTCCGCGTCCACCCGGCGGTAGGTGTGCGCGCCGAAGAAGTCACGCTGCGCCTGGGTGAGCGCGGCCGGCAGCCGCTCGGCCCGCAGCGCGTCGTAGTAGGCCAGCGCCGAGGAGAAGCCGGGCGTGGGCACGCCGAGCTTCACGGCGGTGGCCACGACGCCGCGCCACGCGTCCTGCGCCTCGCCGAGCGCCTCGGAGAAGTGGTCGTCGGTCAGCAGCGTGGGCGTGCCGGGGTCGGCCTCGAAGGCGCTGCGGATCCGGTCCAGGAAGCCGGCCCGGATGATGCAGCCGCCCCGCCAGATCGCCGCGGTCGCGCCCAGGTCGATGTTCCAGTCGTACTCGGCGCTGCCCGCCTGGATCTGGTTGAAGCCCTGGGCGTAGGCGATGATCTTGGAGGCGTAGAGCGCCTTCTCCACGTCGTCCGGGGACAGGTCCACGGTGGACCTCGCCGGGCCGGGCAGCCCGCGTCCGGCCTTGCGCAGGTCGGCGTGGCCGGAGACGGACCGGGCGAAGACCGCCTCGGCGATCCCGGTGACCGGGGTGCCGAGGTCGAGGGCGATCTGCACGGTCCAGCGGCCGGTGCCCTTCTGCTCGGCCTGGTCGAGGATGACGTCCACGAACGGCTCGCCGGTCTTCGCGTCGGTGTGCGCGAGGAGGTCGGCGGTGATCTCGATCAGGTACGAGCTGAGCCGGCCGTCGTTCCAGGTCTTGAAGACCTCGGCGATCTCCGCGGGGGTGAGCCCGGCGCCCTGCCGGAGCAGGTCGTACGCCTCCGCGATGAGCTGCATGTCGGCGTACTCGATGCCGTTGTGCACCATCTTGACGAAGTGGCCGGCGCCGTCCGGGCCGATGTGCGTGCAGCAGGGCGCGCCGTCCACGTGGGCCGAGATGCTCTCCAGCAGCGGGCCGAGCGCCTGGTAGGACTCGACGCTGCCGCCCGGCATGATGCTCGGCCCGTTCAGCGCGCCCTCCTCGCCGCCCGAGATGCCGGTGCCCACGAAGTGCAGGCCGCGCTCCCGCAGCGCCGCCTCCCGCCTGCGGGTGTCCGCGAAGTGCGCGTTGCCGCCGTCCACGATCATGTCGCCCGGTTCGAGCAGCGGCGCGAACTCCTCGATCACCGCGTCCGTGGCCGCCCCGGCCTTGACCATGATGATCAGCTTGCGTGGCCGCTCCAGGGAGGCGACGAACTCCTCCGCGCTCTCCGCGGGGACGAACGTCCCCTCGTGCCCGAACTCCTCGACCAGTGCCTTGGTCTTGGCCGGGGTCCGGTTGTGCACGGCCACGGTGTGCCCGTGCCTGGCCAGGTTGCGCGCGAGGTTGCGGCCCATGACCGCCAGACCGGTTACCCCGATGACTGCCTTATTCGCCATGATCATCTCTCCACATCGTTGTGGGCGGGATGTCGCCCCATGTCTGACAGTCTGCTACGAGGGAGAGAGGCCGGGCGCCGCGAGGGTGGGCTCACTCCCGCCCGAGGTCCACGACCACCTTGACGTCACCCGGTTCCGGGTGGAACGCCTCAAGGGCCCGCTCCAGCGGGACACGCCGGGTGATCAGGCGCTCCAACCAGGAGCGGTCGGCCTCGGCCAGCGCCGCCGCGGCGATCTCGTAGTGCCGCAGGTTGGCGTTGACCGAGCCGAAGATCACATCGTTCTCCAGGACGATGTCCCGGTTGATCGACCCGGCGTCCACCTCCATGTGCCGGCCGGCGGTCGAGACGCCGGTCAGGCAGACGATCCCGGCGGCGGCGGTGTTCTCCATCGCGTCGAAGACGAGCCGGCCCACCCCGGTGGCCTCGATGATGATGTCCGGACGGCAGCCCTCGACCGCCTCGCCGACGCTGCCGGTGTGATAGACGCCGCCGAGGTCGTGGACCAGCCGCGGCTTCGGGCCCTCCGTGGCCAGGTCGAGCACGTGCACCTCCAGCCCGCGGGCCTTGCCCATCATCGCGCCGAGCAGCCCGATCGGCCCCGCCCCGGTGATCAGCACCCGCCGCGGCTCGAACCACGCCCGCGCGCCGATCCGCATGATGTGCTCCCACGCCTTGGCCAGCACCGTGGCGGGTTCCATCAGCACGCCGACCGCCTCAAGGCCGGGATCCAGCTTCACCGCGTAGTCGACCTCCACCTTCCACAGCTCGCTGCCGAACCCGTGGATCTCCTTGATCCCGTGCTCGGTGTAGCGGCCGTTGCGGCACATGTCGAACTCACCCCTGGCACACGCCTGGCAGGGCACCGGGTCGGGCCGCCTGACCACCCCCACCACCAGGTCGCCGGGCACGAACCCGGACCCGGCGGGCGCCTGCCGCACCCTGCCCAGGGACTCGTGCCCCAGGATCAGCCGCTTCTCGCCCGGCGGCGCGAAGCCGTACGCCGACGCCACGATCTCCCGGTCGGTGCCGCAGATGCCCAGGGCCAGCCCCTCCACCAGCAACTCGCCCGCTCCGGGTACCGGGTCCGGCATGTCCGTCACGAGCAGCGAATCCTGCTCGCCCGGTGTCACCGTCAGAGCGCGCATGCCGTTCCCTTCGTCAGGTGTGCGTGTCGGAGATACCCCGGCAGGTCCCGTGAACACGTGATGCGGGTGTCCCCGGCGCACGCCCAGCATGGACCCCATGACGCACTCCGACCACCCCTTCGACCTCCTGTCCTATCTCCGGCGGATCGGCCACGACGGCCCGCTGGGCCCCACCGTGGAGACGCTGCGCCGGTTGCACGCGGGGCACGTGGCCGCGATCCCGTTCGAGAACCTCGACATCGTGCTCGGCGTGGGCGTCCGCCTCGACCCGCCCGCGCTGGTCGCCAAGCTGGCCGGACGGCGGCGCGGCGGCTACTGCCACGAGCACAACCTGCTGTTCGCCGCCGTGCTCGAACGCCTCGGCTACCGCGTGGAGCGCATGCTCGCCAGGGTCAGGGTGGGCCCCGGGGACCGGCCGCCGCTGCCGCGCGGGCACGCCATGCTGATCGTGCACGCCGGCGGCCGGCCCAGCCGGTCGACGAGCCAGAACCTGTGGTCGGGTTCGGGGCCGGTTCCGTGCCCGGGGCCGTCGCCGAGGAGGGGTGGCAGGATGCCGCGGAGGGCGGTGGTGAGAGGGGTGAGAGGGGCGACGCGGTCGAGTTCGGTGGCGCGGGCCGTGGCCACGGTGAGGCCGAGCGCGGTGGCCTCGCGTGCCGTGGTGTCAAGGAGCCGGCTCTTGCCGATCCCGGCGGGGCCTTCGAGGACCAGGCAGCCGCCGCCGTCCGCCGTGGACCGGAGGGCGCGCAGCAGCGACTCGCGGACGTCGTTCCGGCCGACCAGGGGAATCACGGATTATCCATCATGTGATGACACCCCAGATTACCGTGTGATTCGTACCCTTTTGGGTGGGCGGTACCTGCATGAAAGTCCGCTACCTGAGATACTTGAAGGTAGGCGGCCACCCCAGCCGCGACGGCCATCCACGCAGCAGCGTCCCTCAGGAGGGCCATGTACCACTTCCGCACCAACCGGCCCGCACCATGAAAGACACCACAGCGCGGGGCCGAGACGTAGCGCTCGCCCTGTCCTATGCCTGTAGCGCGCACGCCCACGAGATGGTGTTCGACGCCACCGGCGACATCATGCTGGAGCGCGGCACCTCCTGGGAGCCCAGGGTGATCAGCCGCCGTCAGGAGATCGAGGAGATGTACTCCCGGCTGCTGCTGGTCCGGCTGCGGGCCAGGGTGGACCGGCTCGGCGCCCTGGAGGCGGAGTGCCGCCGCCGCGCCGACGGCGCCCGGCTGCCGCGCGCGTTCGTCTCCGTGACCCGGCAGGCCGCCATCCGTCCTTATCCGGTCCTGCGCGGCGCGTCCTGGATCATCTCGCACGGCCGCCGCCGCAGGTTCCGGCACATCCACCTGCTCGCCGCCCGGCTGGCCGGTTCCGCCCGGTCCACGGTGGTGGACGCCGGAGCGGCGCACGACCCGGTGACCCGCACCCGGCTGCTGGCCGCCACCCGCTACCAGGCCACCCGCGACGCGCTCGACCTCGCCCTCGGGGACCCGTCGCTGGCCGGTCCGCCCGATCGGCTGCTGGCCGAGCTCGACTGGCTCGATACGCACCTGCCCCCGCGGGAAGGTAGAGCGTGACCGAGCACTTACCCGCGCGGGGCCGGACGGCCACCCGCGCGGCCCGGAGGAGCGCATGCCGCACGACCGCCCGTACGACCTCGTCCTGTTCGGCGCCACCGGCTTCACCGGCTCCCTGACCGCCGCCTACCTCGCCCGGACGTACCGCGAGACGGGCCTGCGGTGGGCGCTGGCCGGGCGGGACATGGTGAAGCTGGCGGCCGTGCGGCGTGGGCTGGGGACGCCGGAGCCGGCGCTGCTGCACGGCGACGCCCGCGACCCCGCCTCGCTGGCCGCCGTCGCGCGCGCCGCCCGCGTCGTCGCCACCACCGTCGGCCCCTACCTCACCCACGGTGAACCCCTGGTCGCCGCCTGCGCGGAGGCCGGGACGCACTACGCCGACCTGGCCGGTGAGATCGAGTTCGTGGACCGGGTCTACCTGCGTCACCACGATCAGGCGGTGCGCACCGGAGCCAAGCTGGTGCACGCCTGCGGGTTCGACTCGGCGCCCTACGACCTCGGCGTCCACCGGACCGTCCACCTGCTGCCCGAAGGGGTGCCGTTGCGGGTGAGCGGGTTCGCCCGGGTCAGCGGGCGGCCGTCCGGCGGGACCATGCGGTCGCTGGTCACCGCCGTCTCGCGGACCCGCCAGATGGCCGCCGCCGCGGCCGAGCGCCGCCGCAACGAACCGCCCCTCAAGGACAGGTCCGTCCGCTCCGGTCCCGGTCCGCTCCGCCTCGTGGGCGTGCGGCGGCCCCCCGGAGGGCGGCGCCCGGCGCACGGCTGGGCGCTGCCGTACCCGGCCCCCGACGTGGAGATCATCGCGCGCACGGCGCGCGCGCTCGGCAGGTACGGCCCCGACTTCGTCTACCGGCACCACCTGGTGGTGCCGAACCTCCCGGCGGCGGTCGCGGCGGTCACCGGCGCCGCCTCGGTCGCGGCGCTGGCCCAGATCCCCGTGGTCCGTGACCTCATGCTGGACCGCTTCCGATCCGGGCAGGGTCCCTCTCCGGAACGGCGGGCGCGGAGTTGGTTCCAGCTCACCTTCGTGGGCGAGGGCGGCGGCGAGCGGGTGGTGACCCGGGTCGCCGGCGGTGACCCCGGCTACGAGGAGGCGGCCAAGATCCTCGCCGAGTCGGCGCTGAGCCTCGCCTTCGACGACCTCCCGCCGCTCGCCGGCCAGCTCACCCCCGCCACCGCCATGGCCGGCCCGCTCACCGCCCGCCTCACCCGCGCCGGTCTGACCTTCACCACCCTTTGACCGGCGCTCCGGTCAGGAACCGGCGGGCGGGCCGAGGGGCGCTTCGGTGCTGTCGGCCAGGTGGCACTCGGCCACCGGGCCGTCGGACACCCGGGCCCAGATGGCGGCGATCACCCCTCCGGTTTGCTCGGACACGCTGAACTCCAGCACCGCCGTCTGCCCGGCCTTGACCACGCCGGGGTCGAGGGTGAACCCCGTCTCCTGGCCCTTCGGCGCCGGGAAGACGGTCAGCGGGGCCTCCTCCTTGGTGAGGAAGCGCTCACTGCGCGGCTGCGGGCTGCACTTCTTGCCCATGGGCACGTAGTCCACCACCGCGTTGAGCCCCAGGGCGCGCAGCTCCGCCTCCAGGCCGTCGGGGTCCTTGGCCTCGTTGATGGTGACGAAGATGGTGCCGTCGTCCTCCTTGGTGACGGCGTAGGCCGGTTCGGCGCCGCCGAGGAGCATGGGGGCGGCGACCGCGAGGCCGGCGGCGGCCAGCGCGGGGGCCAGCAGGGCGAGGCGGGGGAACCGGCGCCTCGGCGCGGCGGGCCGGGGGTCGCGGTGGATCTCGGTCATCACGAACTCCTTGAGTGTCCGGTGCCGGTCGCGGGGGAGTTCGGGGTCCGCCCGGTACGGCAGCAGCCGGGCCAGTTCTTCTCGCTCGCCTGGATTCATCGGTATTCCTCCCTCACGATCCGGACCGCGGTACCGCGGTCACCTCTTTCCTGTCGCGGCGGCGGCAGCGGTTCCCGTTCGGCCGCGAAAAGCGCCAGCCTCCGCCGCGCCCGGGACAGCCGGGAGCGGATCGTGCCCACCGACACGCCCAGCGCCACGGCGGCCTCCGCGTAGCCGAGCCCGGACCACACGACCAGCGCGAAGACCTCCTGCTCGGCCCGGCGCAGCGACCCGTACGCCCGCCGGACGGCGGCCAGCGTCCTGGCGTCGTCCACCCGGCCGGCCACCTCCTCGGCGAAGTCGGCGACCGGCGCGGGCCGCGGCAGCCTGGCCAGGGCGTCGTCGTGCCGGCGCGCGGCCCGCCGGGTGTTGCGCGCGACGTTGGTGGCGATGCCCAGCAGCCACGGGCGCAGCGAGCCGCCCTCGGCGTCGATCCGCCGGCGCAGCCGCCAGGCTTCCAGGAAGGTGAGGGCCATCACGTCCTCGGCGGCCGACCAGTCACCGGTCAGCCGGAAGGCGTGGCCGTACACCGCTCGGCCGAAGTCATCGAAGAGCCGCTCGAACGCCTCAGCGTCCCCATCACGTATCCGGGCGCGTAACGACATGTCCACATATAAGGACTGTCCGCGGCTCGCACCCGGTTCCCGGTGAAAGATGCCGGTACCGTCCGCTTATGCGCCTGGCACGTCTGGCCGTCATCTCCGGATCCGCGAGGGTTCGGAGGGCACCTTGTAGATCAGCAGCAGCCACGAAGGCGGCGGACCGGGGGGCCGGGCCGTCCACCGGACCGCTCACCGGAGCGGCCGCCTTCTCGGGCGTCCCGCGTAACGCTGCGCTCACCCGGCCTCCTCGATCCTCGAAACCGCGCCCCCCAACCCTACTGGCGGGAACGCCGGACGCGGCAGGTCAGGCCGTGACGGCGGCGACGGCGGCGGCGGTGATCAGCGCGAGGTCCTCGTCGCCGGTGACGTAGGGCGGCATCGTGTAGATCAGGTCGCGGAACGGGCGCAGCCACACGCCGTGCCGTACGGCCTCGCGGGTGGCGGCGGCGACGTCGACCGGGTGGTCGAGCTGGATGACGCCGATCGCGCCCATGACCCGGACGTCCGCGACGCCCGGCAGGTCGCGGGCCGGTTCGAGGCCCGCCCGCAGCCCGGCTTCGACGCGTTTGACCTGCCCGCGCCAGTCCCCTTCGAGGAGCAGCGCCAGGGACGCGTTCGCGGCGGCGGCGGCGAGCGGGTTGCCCATGAACGTGGGGCCGTGCGCGAGCACCGGGGTGTCGCCGGTGGAGATGCCGGCCGCGACCTCCTCGGTGCACAGCGTCGCCGCCATGGTCAGGTAGCCGCCGGTCAGCGCCTTGCCCACGCACATCACGTCCGGGCTGACCCCGGCGTGGTCGGCGGCGAACAGCTCGCCGGTGCGGCCGAAGCCGGTGGCGATCTCGTCGAAGATCAGCAGCACGCCGTGCCGTTCGGTGAGCTCGCGCAGGGCGCGCAGGTATCGCGGCGAATGGAAGCGCATGCCGCCCGCGTTCTGCACGACCGGCTCGACGATCACGGCGGCCAGCTCGGCGGCGTGCCGTTCCAGCAGGCGGTCCAGGTGGTCCACGTATCCGGGGTCGAAGCCGGCGGGGGGCGCGTCGGCGAAGACCTGGCGGGCCAGCGCGTCGCCCCAGATGTGGTGCATGCCGCCCTCCGGGTCGCACACCGACATCGGGTGCCACGTGTCGCCGTGGTAGCCGCCGCGCCAGGTCATCAGCCGCCGCTTCCCGCCCAGCCCCCGCGAACGCCAGTACTGGAGGCACATCTTGATCGCGACCTCGACCGACACCGACCCGGAGTCCGCCAGGAACACGTGCCGCAGCGGCCCGGGGGTGATCTCCACGAGCGTGGTCGCGAGCCGGATGGCGGGCTCGTGGGTGAGGCCGCCGAACATGACGTGCCCCATCCGGCCGAGCTGCCGCCGGATCGCCTCGTCGATCACCGGGTGGGCGTACCCGTGGATGGCCGTCCACCAGGACGACATGCCGTCCACCAGCTCGCTGACCCCGTCCACCGGCTCCGCCAGCCGCATCCTGACCCCGGCTGCCGACTCGATCAGCAGGGGGGTGCCGGTGCCCGGCATCGGGCTGTAGGGGTGCCACACGTGGGCGCGGTCGAGTTCGAGCAGCTCTTTCGGCGGTGTCATGCTTCAGACCTTCGCCGACCCCGCCGGGCCGGGGCAAACACCGCGTCCTACAACAACGTGGCCGGATCATTGTCTTGTAACGTTTCGTGGGGGTTCGTCCAAGTGAGGTCATGGGCGGAACACGAAAGGGGCGCTGCCGGTGCGCTTGAGACAGGCGGGGTTGGCCATCGCCGAGGACCCCGCGGCTTTGGAAGCCTTCTACCGGCGGCACATCGACGCGGTCACCAGGTTCGTGGCCAGGCGGGTGGACGATCCGCATCTGGCCGCCGACCTGACCGCCGAGGTCTTCCTCGCCGCGCTCGACTCGGCTCACACCTACCGGGCGGCGGCGGGCAGCGAGATCGGCTGGTTGTACGGCGTCGCGCGCAACACCCTGTCGGCCGAACGGCGCCGGGCTTACCGCGAGGCCCGCGCGACCGGCAGGATCGTCGGCCGGCGGCTGATGGATCCCGACGACGTCTCCCGGATGGTGGACCGGATCGACGCGGAGGCGCCGGCCCGCCGGGCGTTCGCCGCGCTCGCCGAACTGCCCGAGGGCGAGCGCGCGGTGCTGGAACTCGTCGCGATCGACCAGCTCACCGTCCCCGAGGCCGCCGCGGTCCTCGGCATCAGGCAGGGGACGGCCCGGGTGCGGCTGCACCGCGCCCGGCGGACGCTCCGGCACGTGATCCCGCCCGTGGTCATGGAAGGACTCGCATGAACTTCGAGGAGAGACTGCTCATGGAGCTGAAGTCCGAGGTCGCCCGGCAGGCGGCACAGGGGCGCGCCCGCCGGTTCACGCCGCGCCGGATGCTCGCCGCCGCGGTGGCCGTGGGGGCCGCGGCCGCGGCGGCGGTGATGATCCCGCTGGTCACCGGCACGGAGACGGCCGCGTACGCGCTCACCACGCGGCCGGACGGCTCGATCATCCTGAAGATCCACGATTTCCGGGACCCCGACCTGGTGGAACGGGACCTCGCGGCGCTCGGCGTCACCGCCGACATCGCCTACCTGGAACTGAGCCAGCAGTGCTCACCGGCGCGCCGCGCCAACCGGGCGTACGAGTCGTGGGAGCCCGCCGAGCCGGGCGAGAGGTCACCCGACTTCCAGGCGGCGCACCCGGTCGCGGGCACCGGCGGGATCGGCATCTTCCCCCGGCACATCAAGCGCGGGGAGACCCTGGTGATGGACATCAGGGAGAACATGGAGCCCGAAGACCCGGAGAAGCCGAGAGCCGTGTGGATGATGACCGCGTACCTCGCCGACGGGCCGGTCAGCCCGTGTGTCCCGGTGGACGCTCCCGGGGCGGATGACATGCCGGACCCGGTGGAGAACCCCGAGGCGTACCCGCCCGCCGGGAGCTGAGGGGACGCCGCCGCCCGGCGGGAGAGGCCGGGCGGCGGCGGCCTTCACGCCTTGACCTCGCGCAGCCGGCCGGTCTCGACCTCGTAGACGAAGCCGCGGACCTGGTCGGTGTGCGGGATGAACGGGTCGGACCTGATCCGGTTGACGGACTGGATCACGTCCGCGTCGACGTCGGGGAACGCCTCGGCGGCCCAGTCGGGCTTGATGCCGACCTCGGCCTCGATCTCCGACTTGAACGCGTCGTCGGTGAAGGTCAGCATGCCGCAGTCGGTGTGGTGGATCAGCATGATCTCGCGGGTGCCGAGCAGGCGCTGGCTGATGGCCAGGCTCCGGCGCTCGTCGGCGGTCACCACCCCGCCGGCGTTGCGGATGACGTGGGCGTCGCCCTCTTGCAGGCCGAGCAGCCCGTAGACGTTGAGACGCGCGTCCATGCACGCCAGCACCGCCAGCCTCCTGGCCGGCGGCATGGGCAGATGCCCTTTGCGGAAGGCGGCCGCGTAGTGCTCGGCGTTGGCGACCAACTCGTCGGTGACGCTCATCGACTCTCCTCGGATGCGGGGGCCTTACCGCGAAAACTACCGGGAAAACCTACACAGTCAATAGGTTTTTACGCAGAGTTATCGGCGTCCCGCGGGAAGGCGGGCGACTGTGACGTAGATCACTCCGATCGCAAAACCGTCCGGGGCGTTCCGGCGTCTGTGAAGTGTGAGATCACGCCAGAAGGCGGATGAGGAGCATCTCGTCCGTCTCGTCGCCAAGGGGGACCGCGCCGCCTTCGAGGAGCTGTACCGGCGTACGGCCCCGTGGCTGGCGGTACGGCTGCGCCGCCGGTGCGCCGACGAGCAGATCGTCGCCGAGGTCATGCAGGAGACGTACCTGGCCGTGTGGCGGGCGGCGGGCGCGTTCACCGGGGTGGCGGTGGGCGGGACGGCGGTCGGCTGGCTGTGGACGATCGCGGCCCGCCGCCTCGTCGACGCCTTCCGCCGCCGGGCCCACCACGCCGAGCCGCCCGAGGCGGTGGCCGCCGAGGCCGTCGCCCCGGCCGCGGAGGACGAGGCGCTGGCGGCCACGGTCGGCGGCGATGTGGGGGACGCCCTGCGGCGGCTCGCCCCCGAACTGCGGCAGGTGCTCCAGGCCATGGTGCTCGACGGGCTGTCCGTCCGGGAGACCTCGGCCCTGCTCGGGGTGCCGGAGGGCACCGTCAAGACCCGCGCCCGCCGGGCGCGCGTCGCCATGCGGGAGGCGCTGTCATGACCGTCCCCCACCCCTCGGCCCGGCTCCTCGCCCGCTACGCGCACGACGCCGCCGCACCGCCGGGCGGCGCGCCCGCGGGCGCATTGCCGGGCGGCGCGCTCGCGGGTGACGAGGTGTGGGCGGTGGAAGCCCACCTGGAGTCGTGCGCGGAGTGCCGTGCCCGCCTCGCCGCGGTCGTCGGGGAGCGGGCCCCGGCGGTGGCCGCACTGGTCGACGCCGTGTGGGCGGAGCTCGAACCGCTGGCCGCCACGATCGTCCCCGCGCCGCGCCGGCCGCGCTGGGCACGCAGGCTCGCCACCTGGATGACGCCCGCGATGCTGTCGTGGCTGGTCATGACCGCGCTCGTGACGCCGCTCGCCGTAGTGGCGCACGAGATGGCCGGTGGCGGCCGGGTCGCCCCCGTGCTGGTGCTGGCGCCGGTGCTGCCCGTGCTCGGGGTCGCCGCCTCCTGGGCGCGCGGCCTCGACCCGGCGTACGAACTGGTCGCCGGGACTCCCAGGGCGGGGCTGGAGCTGGTGCTGCGGCGGACGGCCGCGATGCTCGCCGTACTGGTCCCCGTGCTGCTGGCCGCCGGGTGGGTGACGGGGGTGATGGCCGCGCAGTGGCTGCTGCCCTGCCTCGCCTTCACCACCGGCACGCTGGTGCTCGGCGGGCTGATCGGGATGACCCGGGCCGCGGTCGCACTGGTGACGGTGTGGGCCGCCGTGATCGTCGCACCGATCCTGGCCCTGAGCCGGCTCCCCTCCGTACTGGAACCGGGCGTCCTGCCCGTATGGGGCGGGCTCTTCGTCCTGGGGGCCGCCGTCGTGATAACGCGCAAGCACGCGTACACCCTGCTCGGCGTCCATCGCTGACCGACCGGAGAGAGGACTGACATGACACGCGCGGTAGGCGCGGCGGAGGTCGCACCGACGCCGTACGCCTGGGAGATCCGGGCCGAAGGGTTGAAAGTGCGGGCCGGGCGGCGGATGGCCGTCGATGGGCTGGACCTGTCCCTCGGCACCGGTGTGCACGGGCTCCTCGGGCCCAACGGCGCCGGGAAGACCACCCTGATCCGGGCCCTGGCCACGGTGCTCCGCCCGGCCGACGGCACGCTGGAGCTGCTCGGCGTCCCGGCCGGGGGGCAGGCGGGCCGGCGGGAGCTGCGCCGCCGGATCGGCTACCTGCCCCAGGACTTCGGGTACTACAAGCGGTTCACCGTCCGCGAGTTCGTCGAGTACATGGCCTGGCTGAAGGAGATGCCGGCCAAGGAGATCCCGGCGGCCGTCCAGCACGCCGTCGAACGCGTCGGGCTGGCCGACCGCGCCGACCACCGGATGCGGACGCTGTCCGGCGGCATGGTACGGCGGGCGGGCGTCGCCCAGGCGATCGTCAACGACCCGCGGATCCTGCTCCTCGACGAGCCGACCGTCGGCCTCGACCCGGCCCAGCGGCTGCGCTTCCGCGAACTCCTCCAGAGCCTGGGCGCCGGCAGCTGCGTCATCGTGTCCACCCACCTCGTCGAGGACGTCGCCGCCGCCTGCACGGACGTCGTCCTCATCGCCGGCGGCGAACTCGTCTTCCAGGGCACCCCCGCCCGCCTGGCCGGCGCCGGAACCCCGGACCACCCCGGCGACACCCCGATGGAACGCGGCTACTCGGCCCTCCTGTCCCGCTCCGAACAGGGCGGCGGCGCATGGTGACCCGGCCCCCCGCCCCGGACGACGGGTCCCGGGCCGGGGAGGGGCACATGGAGATGCGGTCCGGGGTCGGGGAGGGGCGTGCGGCGATGCGGTCGTCCGGGAGCGGGGAGGGGCGTGCGGTGACGCGGTCGTCGGGGGCCGGGGAGGGGCGTATGGCGATGCGGTCGTCGGGGGCTGGGTCAGGGGAGGGGCGTGGGGGCGGTGGGGGGATTCTGCGGACGGAGTTGCGGCGGTCGGTGGCGCCGTGGGCCGGTGGGATCTTCTTCGCGGTGGCGGTCGGCTTCCTCTACGGGCTCGGCGGGCCGTGGTGGAAGGGCACCGGGATGTGGACGGCTCAGTGGTCGTCCGCGGCGCAGTGGGAGCGCTGGCTGTTGCTCTTCCTGTGGCCGGGGGTGCTGGGCGCCGGGGCGTTGCAGGGGCTGCGCGAGCGGCGCTCGGGTATGCGGGAGCTGCTCGCCAGCACGCCGCGTCCCGCCTGGCGGCGCGCGGTGACGACGGCGGGCGCGCTGGCGATCCTGCTGGCCGCCGCCTACCTGCTGGTGTTCGTCGTCGCCGCCGTCCAGGTGGTCGTGAACGGCGGGTACTTCCATCTCGGCTGGGTCCCGGTCGTCGCGGTCGGCGTGCTGGCGGTCGTCGCCGGTGGCTGGCTGGGCATGGGCGTGGGACGGACGATTCCCTCCGTGCTCACCCCTCCGGCCCTCGCCGTGACCGGCCTGGTGACGATGATCTACTTCGAGGCGTCCAACAGCGCCGGCACGGTGTTCAGCGGTGGGCTGCCGCACCGGATAGGGCTGCTCTCCCCTTCGCTGACGGCGGTCAGGGACGTGTTCCTCGCCGTGTCGGGCCGGGTGCACCTCGGGCAGGCCGTTTGGCTGGCCGGGATCGCCGCCACCGGGTTGCTGCTGCTGGCGGCCACCCGGCCGCGCGCCCGGCTCGCCGCGCTGCTGCCCCTGGCCCTCGGTACGGCTGTCGCGCCGGCGATCCTGCCCGCCGGCCCGGCGACGTACGTCAAGGACGCGGCGTTGACGGCGCCGGTGTGCGACGGCCCGGTCTGCGTCACCCGGCTGCACGAGCCGCGTCTCGCCGTACTCGCCGGTCCGGGCCGCGAGGCGCTGCGGCTGCTGGGCAGGCTTCCCGATCCGCCGGTCGCGATCCGGGAGACCGACGTCACCTGGCCGGTGCACGGGCCGCCGCCGCGGACCGCCGGGGCGGTGCCGGTCGACTTCGGCGCCCCCGACTTCCAGGGCGCGGCCGGGGAGCGGCTCACCCGCAGCCTCGTCGCCGGCGCCGGAACCCCGCCGTGCTTCGGCACCGCCGGGTGGGACGCCCGCGAACAGGCCGCGCGCACCGTCGCCGCCGCCTGGTTCCTCGGCGACCTCGAACCCCTCCCCGGCACCTTCGACCCGGAGGGCGAGGTGGGCCAGATGGCCGCCTCCGCCTGGGACACGCTCCGCGCCCTGCCCGCGCACGAGCAGGTGTCCCGGATGTCCGCCCTGCGCACGACCTCCCTGTCCTGCGACGACGACCTCCTGTCCACTCTTACCGAGGTGTCCCGATGAGACGAGATCCTCTGGTGAACGATCACCACATGGGCCGCACGGTACGAGCCGTTGGTGGACGATCACCACGTGGGCCGCACGGTGCGAGCCGTTTCCTGGCGCGGTGTCCGGTGAGGGGGCTGGTGCTCTACGCGCGGTCGCGGGAGGTGCCGGTGGGGGGCGCGGCGGCGGTGGGCGGGCTCGTGGCGGTGTGGGGGTTCGCGCGGTGGGTGAGCGACGGGCGGGGGGATCCCCGGCTGGCGGCGCTGGCGGTGGCCATGGCGGTGGCGGCGACCGCGGCCGGGCTGGGCGGCCAGGACGTCGCGCTCGACCGGACGGCCGCGATCCGCTGGGCGCCCCGGCGGGCGGCGCACGTGCTGCTGATCGGCGTGCTGGCCGGGACCGTGCTCCTCGCGCTGCAGACGGTGGCCGGTGAAGCGATGCCGGCCGCGTCCGCCGTACGGAACAGCGCCGGGCTGGCGGGACTCGCGGCCCTGGGCGCCGCGGCCTTCGGCCGGCAGTTCGCCTGGACCCTGCCGATCACCTGGTGCTCGGTCGCGTACTTCATCCCGATCACCCCCGATCTGCCGGTCCAGGCGGCAGCCTGGATGATGACCCCACCGGGCACCCCGGCCGCCACCTGGACGGCCCTGGCCCTCACGACCACCGGCACCCTGACGTACGCCCTGACCGGCCCCCGGCGTTAACGCCGCCCCTGACCCGGATCGAGGGAGCCGCGGCCTCCTCGCGATGCGTCACCGGTCCTCCCGACGGCCAGGAACTCACCGAACTCGGCGACATCCGCGCGACCGCGCTGCTCGACCGGCACGGCCCGCAACACCATCCTGCCCGTCTCCAGGACGTGGTTGCTCAGGTACTCCGCGGGCACGGTGTCCAGCATCCCGGCCGCGTGCCGTACCCCTTCGGCGACCCCGCGCGCACGCACCAGGCACAGCGCCCTGTGCAACTCCACGTTCGCCCGGTACACGTAGTCGCCCGTCAGCCGCCGTACTTCCTCCTGCGCCGCCCCAGCCGCGGTCTCGTCCCCCGCCGCGGCGTACACCCAGCTCTGGGTGAAGTACACCTGGCTGGGCGTGTAGAACCCGGCACTGTCGGCGGGCACACCGCGGTGGGCCACATCGAGCAGTGTCCGCAGCGTCTGTCGCGCCTCATCGGTCCGGCCGAGCATCGACAGCGCCTTGGCGCGCGTGGACAGCAGATGCACGAGCGGCTCACCGGCGAGCCGCTCGGCGGCGTCCACGAGCCGCAGCACGCTCTCCGGGCTCCGCTGCCCGTACAGGCTGTGCCCGGCCTCCTCCGAGCGGATCAGCAACCGGATCTCGAAGTCGCCGGAGGCGTCAGCGGCACGTCGGCCGGTGCGCCACCAGCCGATCGCCGCGCCGTGCTCACCGAGCCTGGTCAGCACGTTCGCGTGGATGGCGCACAACTCCGCCGTCACACGGTGCAGGGCGGGCAACTCGGCGGGGGAGGACACCTCCTTCTGCCGTCGCAGGGTGTCCAGGTCGATCGCCAGGTGCGCCGCAACGGCCGCCGGCGGGCGGGTACGGAGCGCGTGCAGGTGGTCCGAGGACGACAGCTCCCATTCGTCGAGGTCGCGGAAGTCGTCGCCGATGCCCATGTTCAGGAGCTGCCGCACGGCCTCGGTGCCTCCGAGCGCGCCGAGACCGGCGGCAGCGGCGATTTGCAGCAGTCGTCTGCGGTCCGTGGCGCTCTCCCCAAGGTCTCGATGTCCACTGCTTGCCAGAGTACGTAATCGGTCCAGGTCGGCCATAGAGGCGTGGAGGGCCACGAGTTGCCCGCCCGCGCCATAGAGGGCGTCCAGGCGGGCGACGGTGTCGGGGTGGGGGCGGGCGAGGCCGCGTTCCCACTTGGACAGGTCTGAGTCGTCGCACAACCCCGCCGCCGCCGCCTCACGTTGACTGATGACGCGTACGTCGTCACGCCAGTATCTGAGGGCGGCACCCAGAAGGTGCCACGGAGAGGCGTTCGGGTCCACGGGCTCCGGGCGGCGCGGCATCGAAGTCTCCCGGTGGTTGCGGGTCGTAGCGGGAACGTGACTCCCCCCACATCGAACCTCTTGGACGTCCATCGGATGGTCCCCATGATGGCACTACCACGCGCTCACGTTCCGTGAGAAAGGCGGAACCCGCCGAGGCGCTGTGAACGCTCGACGGGTTCCTTGACCAGGAAGGCGACTCCTGACCCATGAGCAACCCTAGGACGGGGCGGCCATCGGCACAGCCCCGCGTTCGTGCCCACCGGGGCAATCACGACCCGGCGAAACGGGCGGCCGCCGCCCGCCTCGACGAGGCCAGCCCGTTGTGGCTCGTCCTCTACAGCCTGTACCGCAGGCAGTTCTACGCCGTCGCCTTGTGGCCGCTGCCCGAGCCGGTGACTCTGTGGGCTCGTACCGTCGAGGACCTCGCCGGGCAGATGCGGGCGATGACCCCGGTGGTGCCGCGTCCGCGTGTTCTCCAGGACGTGCGATGAGCGGCCCGTCGGGGACGCCGGTCTCTTATCTCCACCTTCTCGCCGACGTGCTCGGCGGTCTCTCGCTGGATACCCGCGTGGAGGGGCAGAGGCTGATCGTCACGAATCCGCACGCGTCCCGGCTCGGCGAGTCCATCACCGTGGCCGTGGACGCCGGCGGTGTGTGGCACTACCGGTGGTCGTGGGGCGACCCGATCGCCCCGGTGGGCAACCTGCACACGGTCGCGACGCGTATCAAGTACGTCCTCACGGGAACGCTCCGATGACCCCGGACGAGGAGGCGCTGCACCTGAACGCCCTCGACCAGACCTTCCCCGCCTGGCGGTTCACCGTCCTCGGCGGCGGCTGGTGGGCCACCAAGGTGGATCCGCCCACCGAGAAGGAAAGGGCTGAAGGGATTCACGCGCAGATCCGCCGCGACCATCCGCACGCCCTCGTCTCGGCCCTTGCCCGGCAGCAGGGCATCCTGTCCGCCCGGCGTGGCATCTGCGTCTGACGACGGCGCCTTCTACTCCTCGGCGGGGGCGGGCTTCCCCCAGGGCCTGTCCCCGCCGAGGCGCGACGACGGGCGTATTGCCGGTCAGTTCGGGTCCAGGACGGAGGGTCCGGTGCTGTTGACCATGTTGCTGGTGATCGCCCAGCGTTCGTGGTCCCGCCAGGCGCCGTCGACGAACAGGAAGTCGGGGGAGAAGCCCTCCTTGCGGAAGCCGTGCCGCTGGACGAGCCTGCGGGCCGGCGCGTTGCCCGGCTGGATGTTCGCCTCCAGCCGGTGCAGCCCCAGGTGGCCGAAGGCGTGGCGGAGCGTCAGCCCGAGCCCTTCGAACATGTACCCCCGGCCGGGCGCGAACGCCGCGTAGCTGAGCGTGCCGCTCTGGAAGGGGCCGCGTACGACGTCGCCGACGGTGATCTGCCCGACGATGGGCCGTCCCTCCTCGCGGGCGCAGACGAGCAGCACGTCGCAGGTGGTCCCGTCGGAGCGCGCGACGAGGGCGTGGAACTCCTCCGGTGTGGTGGGCGACCTGACCCACGGGCGATGCAGCTCGACGTGTGCCCTGGCCAGGGCGAGGAACTCCTCCTCGTCCCCGGCGGTGATCCGGCGCAGGACCACCTGGGGGGCCTCCTGCCGATCGTCCATCACGATCTGCGCATACCAATCCGAAGCGCCCTGAGACACGCTATCCCTGCCGAAACTCGCTGATAAGTATCCACTGACTTTAGCGATCCGGCGACCTGATCAGCGGCGGACCGGGCGGCCGGGCAGGGCCGTGGGGATGAGCGCCGAGTCGCGAACCACGGGCTCGCCCATCACCAGCACGTGCCGGTAGCCGGTGGACGGGCGGGTGGTGTGCGAGTAGGTGGCCTGGTCGCTGACCGTCTCCGGGTCGAAGACGACCAGGTCGGCGTCGCAGCCCGTCCGCACCCTGCCCTTGCGGCGCATGGCGGGGACGGAGTCGCCGAGGATCTCGGCGGGTGTGAGGGTGCACCGGCGCACCGCGTCCATCAACGTCAGCGAGCCCGTCTCCCTGACGTAACGGCGCAGGAACTTCGAGAAGGTGCCGGCCGTACGGGGGTGGGTGACGGCGGTGGGCGGGAGCGGCCAGGCCCGCGGGTCGGGCGGGCCGCCGGTCCAGGTCAGCGGCATGGCGTCGGAGCCGATGACGGTGCTGTCGGCGAGCACGGCCCGGTCCAGGAAGGCCAGGTCGGCGGGCAGCGTCTCGTCCAGGGCGTGGGTGAAGGCCAGGCCGCCCGGGTCGGCCGCGCGGATCTCGCGCAGCCGGTCGGCGTCGGCCACCCGCTCGCCGGTGACCGCGTACACGATGGAGTCGGGGCGCATCCCCAGCGCGGCCAGGCGCTCGGGGGCGAGGAAGTGGGCGCCGATGCCGGTCATGCCCGCGCCGTACGGGTAAGCCTCGGTGGACACCCGGCCGCCCTCGGCGCGTACCCGCTCCACCAGGGAGAGCACCCGGTCGATCTGCCGCAGCGAGGTGCTGTTCACGTGGCAGTAGTGCATGTGGGCGCCGGTCGTGGCCGCCGCCTTGACGAGCTCCTCGGCGCCGTCCATCGGGATGTCGGGGACCCGTTCCACCAGGTTCCGGGCGTGCGTGAACGTCGGGACGCCGGCCTGGGCGGCGAGAAGGGCGAGGGAGAGGTACTCGATGGGATCGACCCCCGGCGCGTAGCCCAGGAGGATGCCGATGCCGAGCGCGCCGTCGGCGAGGTCGCGGCGGAGCAGGCCGAGCAGGGCGCCGGCCGTCCGGTCGGTCGCCGGGGCCTGCCAGGCCGGGTCGGCGATGTGCCGCAGGACCTCGCTCAGGCCGCCCGTCGTGGTGATGCCGGCGACCGCGGCCATCCGCGCCTGCGTCCAGGAGGCGGAGAAGCCGTAGTTCAGCGGGCGGCCCTCGGCGGCGGCCACGGCGTACGCCCAGGCGACCGGGCTCGCGCCGGCCTCCAACTCCAGCGCCGTGGTCACGCCGTCGAGCGCCTGGAGGCGGTGACCGGCGAGGGTCTGCGCGTGGCTGTGCAGGTCGATCCAGCCCGGCGCGACCACCTGGCCGTGCGCGTCGAGCACCTGGCGGCCCGCGAGCGGCGCGGCGGACACCTCGGCGATGATCCCGGCGGTGACGCCGACGTCCGCCACCGCGTCGTGGCCCGTCTCCGGGTCGAGCACCCGCCCGCCGCGCACCACCAGATCGTGCGCGGCCGGTGGGCTCACGACTGGTCCGGGGGAGTGCGCTTGGGGAGGGGGCCGGGGATCGTCGGCTGGGCGCCCTCGTCCACCGGCGGCTGCGGGTGCTGCGGCTGGAACAGCGAGCCCGCCGGCTGGGCGCTCTCACCGGGCGCCGGCTGCGGACGCGGCTGCGGCTGGGCCGGCTGTGGGCGCGGCTGCGGCTGGAAGAGCGAGCCCGCGGTCTCGGGCGCGGCCGGCGCCGCCGGGAACGCCGCGGGCGCGTGGGCGGGCGCCCTGCGACGGCGGGACCGCCACCGCGAGGGGAACAACGCCGTGATCAGCAGCGCCGAGCCGATGAGCAGGTACAGGCCCGTCCCGCCGGCGAAGGCGGTGTACCCCGGGAGGGCCAGCCGCTGGGAGAGCTCGAAGGCGAGGACCGGTTCGAGCACCCACAGCACGCCGATCGCGCACAGCGGCGCCCCGGACAGCAGCGCGGCCAGCGGGGAGAGCCACTGCCAGCTGGTGAGCAGGGCGATCAGCACGCCGCAGCCCGCGAGCCCGGCCGCGGGCACGTAGGCCTCCGCCATCTGGAAGATGGTGACGGCTCGGGCGAGCCGCGCGGGACCGACCTCCAGGCCGTAGTAGAGGCCGGGAAGGGAGATCAACCCCACGAGCGCCCCGATGACATGCCGCACCCCGTTCGGCACTG
Source organism: Microtetraspora sp. NBRC 13810 (assembly GCF_030268685.1). Classification (GTDB taxonomy): domain Bacteria; phylum Actinomycetota; class Actinomycetes; order Streptosporangiales; family Streptosporangiaceae; genus BSRQ01. The sequence goes on along the minus strand of NZ_BSRQ01000019.1, from coordinate 71,593 downwards.
GGTGTCTCCCCTCGTGTGTGGCTCGCCCGCGGCTCCACGTGACCCGCGCGGCGTGCTCCGCGGTCCGCCGGTTTCCCCTGAGTCATGACATGGCGACGGCCCCGTCGTCGCGGCCAGATGTCAACCGTACTCGGGAGTGCCCTCCGTTGTCGAAGGGTCGTGCAGCGTGACGGCCCCCGCGCGGGGTCGCGGGGGGCCGTGCCCGGCGGACTATCCCGTGGTGAGCGGATAGATGCGGAGCCAGTCCACCTCCATCCAGCCCTCTCCCGGGGAGTTGTCGCCGGGGAACCAGTCCAGTTGCAGGGTGGCCGTCATCGGGCTCTGCGTCGTGCGGGACGAGCGGAACCATTCGCGCCCGTCGAGATACCCGACGATGCCGTCGGCGGAGACCTCGACGCCGTAGGTGTGCCACTGGGTCAGGTCGATGTTGGCGTGCGCCTGTTCCTGGCGTCCGCCGGGGGCGTGCAGGAAGAAGTTCGCCCGCTGCCGTTGCGGGTCGTTGACGACCTCGAAGTAGTCGATCTCCTCGCCGGTGGCGCTGGCGACGTTGCCGCCGCCGTTCTGCGGCCACAGCAGCGCGACCGGGTGGTAGTTCCCCGCGCCCGGGTAGAGCCGGATCCTGGTCTCCCACCGGCCGCGCGCCTGCGCGAACCGGGTGGCCATGCCCGCGGTGTCGCCGTTCTCCCTGCCCCACAGGAAGAGCGACCCGCCGCCGATGAACGCCTGGTCCTGGGTACGCCGTCCGTTGCCCGCGTGCCCGGCCGAGTTGTACATCTCCCAGTCCGAGGTGTCCACGTGATCGGTGAACTCCTCACACCACACGGGCGCCCCCCAGTTCGGGTGGGCGCCGTCCGCCGGACACGGCCCGGCCGCGGTCGCCTGCGCGGAGGGCAGGGAGGTGACGGCCAGCGCGGCCACCGTGCCGAGGACGACCGTACGCACGAGGGCTCGCGGGAGCAGGCGGGAGATCATGAGTTCTCCTCGGAACGGGCGCAGAGCGCGGAGGGACTGAAGGACCAGCAACCGACCTGTGCCGGAACCTGGCCGAGCACCGGCGTCCGCGGCGTCGGCGACACCGTCAGCCCCGGCACCACCGGAGGCGCGAACACCCACCGGGGCGCCCCCGCCGGGTCCGCCCCCTTGGGCGCGTCCGCGCCGATGGTACGGCCCCGCCACGGCGCGAGACTCCAGCACTCCGCCTTGTCGAACGGCCGGCACGACGCCGGATCGACGGAGGCGGCCCGCCGCAGCGGCGGCAACGGCAGCACCTTCCGCGGCGCCGGCTGGGCCGCCGCCGACTGCGGACCGCGCGCCCAGTACGGCGAGCCCGCCCGCACCGGCGGCACCGGGGCGGCCGGCGGCGTGACCCTGGTCGTCGGGATGACCGCGGGGGTCGCCGTCGGCGCCGGCGTCGCGGTCTGCGCCGGGCGGGGGGCGGCGGGCGGCCTGGACGCGTTCCCGACGCCCGGCTGCGGAGCCGTGGACCTGGCCACCGGCGGCCGGTTCACCGGCGGCTTAGGCGGGCTCGGCGGGTTGGCCCGCGGGGGCGGGCTGGTGGCCGGCTTGGCGGGCGGGCTGGTGGCCGGTTTCGGGGCCCGGGTGGTCGCCGGTGGGCTGGACTCGCCGCCGGGGGCCGGGGAGCCGCTGGGCTTCGGGGCCGGAGTCGGCGGCGCGGGCGCGGGGTCGGGTGACGCCGGGGTGAGGATCGGCAGCTTGATCGTCGGCAGGGTGACGGGCGACGAGGGGGCGGGGGCGGGTGTGGCGCCACCGGTGGGGGTGGCGCTACCCGTCGGGGTGGTCTCCGGCTTCGCCTCGGGTGACGGCGTCGGCTTCGCGGTGGTCTGCCGCGCGTCGGGGGTGGGCGTAGCCGCCGGGGTGGTCTCCGGGGGCGCGCTCGGCGGCGGGGTGGTGGGCGGGGTGGTGGGCGGCGTGATCCTCGGCCGTGGGATGAGGCGCAGCGGGGGGCGGCGGGCCGGTGGGCGGGTGGCCGAACCGGTCGGGGACGGGGCCGGCGTCGCGGATTCGGCCGGAGGCGGCGAAGGGTCGGGCGTCCGGTCCGGGTCGGGGGTCCGGTCGGGGTCAGGGGTGCGCTCGGCCGGGGGCAGGGGGACCGGAGGGATCGGCGCGGGGTCGATCGGCGGGCGCGGTGCCGGGATCGTCGCGGTCCCCGTCGTCGTGGGGGACGCCGTCGGGACCCCCGACGGCTGCTGCGTGGGGTTCCCGGACGGGTCACCCGGCGGGCGTCCCGAGGGGTTCCCGGACGGGGCCGCGGTGGGGGACCCGGTGGGGGACCCGGTTGGGGACCCGGATCGCGTCGGGGGCGCCGGTGTGACCTGCGGCGGGGTCGGGCGCGGGGTTCGTACGAAGCCCGGCGGGCGCGGGTATCTGACGGGCGGTCTGATCCGCTCCGTCGGTGCCGCGCTGCCGGTGGGGGCCGGGGTGCGCGCGTCCGGGGGCTGCCCTTCGGGATCACGGGGCCGCGGGACGCGGTCGGCGTCCCGGGGCGGTGCCGTGCGGTCGGTGTCGCGCGGTGGCCGCACGTTGTCAGGAGTGTCGTCCGGGGCGCGGGACGGGGTGCGGCCGAAGTAGCCCGGGGGCGGGGTGCGGACCGAGTCGACGTCCCGGGAGTTCCGGTCGAGGCCGTCGGACGGGAGTGTCCGCACCGGGGTGCTGGGCTGCGGCTGGTCGCCTGTGGGGGAGTCCGCGGAGCCGTCGCGCGGGTCGGCCGGTGGGCGGGCAGCGGAGTCCCTGGCAGGGCCGCCGACGGGGGCGTCCGAAGAGCCGGCGGGAGCGTCCGCCGAGCTGTTCGCGGCGCCGTCCGGAGAGCTGTTCGCGGCGCCGTCCGGAGAGCCGTCGGGGGCGGCGGCACCGTCGGGGGCGGAAGGACCGTCGGGGGCGCCGGGGGGATCGTCCGGGGAGTCGCCGGAGGGGGAGTTCGCGGAGTCGTCCGCGGGGGTGTCCGCCGGGAGGCCGTCGTTCCGGGGGGTGTCCGGGGAGGCGGGGGCGGAGGCGGCCAGGGGGTCGAGGGGAGGGGCCGGGGCCACTTCGCCGCTCCGGCCGGGTTCGGCGACCGCGGCCCACGGGTAGCCGATGATCAGACCGGTTGACGCCGAGATCCCGGTGAGAAGAAGCCCGGAGATCACACTCTGGCGCCGGGAGGGGCTGCGGGGGGTCATGGATCCTCCACCTCGAACTATGACGTAGGGCCTGCGATGGGCTTCCAGCCCGCTGCGCGGAACTCGGGAGTGCCCGGCGTGGCCACCGGGGGGATGGCGGCGGGCGAGGGGTCGGGCACGTTGACCCAGTCCCCGGCGGACCCGTCGCGGATATCGGTGCGCCAGGCCATCAACAGGCTCATGGCGTAAGGACTCGAATAGGCGGGCTCGTCGCTCGCCGTACCTTTCGTGGCGTCCACCTGGACCAGTACGGACACCAGCACCTGGTCCCCGGCGCGCTTGGTCCACTGGACGCCGACCGGAGTCGTGCGCAGGGCCGCGCCCTCGGGCAGGTCGCCCTCCTCGGGCAGGCCGAGCGCCGCGCGCCACTCCTGCACGGCGGCGTTGGCGCCCTCCCGGGCGGCCTCCTGCTGCTCGGGCGGCGCGTACAGCACGGCGGCCTGTTCGGCGTCCGCGGTCTCCAACGTCCAGGCGGCCTCCAGCGCCGCCGTCGCGGCGGAGGCCGCGCCCAGCTCGGTGCGCGGGAACCCGATGGGATAACCGGCCTCGCCGTGGTAGCCGGAGGGCTTGGCCAGGGAGACGGCCGGGTTCGCGGGCGGGGCCGGGGTGGCGGCCGGCGCCTGCCGTACGGCCAGCCACACCCCGAGACCTATGACGAGCACGCCCACGATCGCCACGGCCGCCCAGTGGACGATGCGCCGCGGCGAACGGAGACCCCAGTCGAGCGCGGGGTCTTCGATGATCTGTCCCACTACCGGCCCCGGTCCTGCCGAACCCCGAAAGCCTGGCCGGCGGCGGCGGCGAGACGCAGGTAGGCGGCCCGGGTCGCGGGGCGCAGCCGCAGCAGGTCCACCTCCGCGCCCTCCCGCAGGTGCGGGTCGAACGGCACCCGGATGACGGCCCGGCAGCGGGAGGCGAAGTGCTGCTCCAGCAGGTTCAGGTCCACGTCGGTCTTGGGCTCCACGGCGTTGAGCACGACGATGGCGTTCTTGACCAGGTTGGTGTGGCCGTGCGCGGTGAGCCAGTCCAGGGTGGCGGCGGCGGAGCTGGCGCCGTCCACGGCGACCAGGCTGACCAGCACGATCTGGTCGGCCATCTCCAGCGTCGCGCCCATCGCGCCGTGCAGCAGCCCGGTGCCGCAGTCGGTGATGCAGATCGAGTAGTAGCGCTCGATGAGGTTGGCGACCGTGCGGTAGTCCTCCGCGTTGAACGCCTCGCTCACCGCGGGGTCGGTGTCGGAGGCGAGCACCTCCAGCCGGGCGGGCGACTGGGAGGTGAAGGCGCGGGCGTCGGCGTACCGCGCGATGTGCCCGGCCTCGGCCAGCAGCGTGCGGATGGTGGCGGCGGTCTCCGACTTGACCTTCAGGCCGAGGGTGCCCCGGTCCGGGTTGGCGTCCACCGCGATCACCCGGTCGCCGCGCAGGGAGGCCAGGGTGTTGCCGAGGGCGACGGTCGTCGTGGTCTTGCCGACCCCGCCCTTCAGGCTCATCACGGCGATCCGGTGGTGGCCGCTGGCGACCGGGATCTGCGCCTGGGCGATCAGCGTGCGGCGTTCCAGTTCGGACGAGGACTCGCCCGGGATGATCCGGCCGCCGGACAGTCGCCAGACGAGCCGCCGCCACCCGCCGGCCGGTTCGGGACGGCGGTTGGTGAGCAGGTGCTCGGCCGTGAGCGGGACCGTCTCGGGGTAGCGGTCGGGCTGCATGGACGACGTCAGCGGCGGCGTCAGCGGAGACGTCGGGGGCGGCGTCAGCGGAGACGTCGGGGGCGTCGGGGTCGGGGTCGGCGTCGGCTGCGTCGGCTGCGCCGGCGAGGTCGGATGGGTCCGGGGGGAGGTCTCGGTCATGTCCGCGGGGTCCTTTCGCGAGGCGGCGGGGGTGTCAGCAGGTGCTCCAGCGCACCGTCGTGGTGATCGAGCCTTGGGGGCCGTGCAGCGTCAGCGGAGCGGTGACCTCGGCCGGTGCGCCGCACCAGTTGCGGACCCGCAGCGCGCGCAGCACGACGACCTGGGTCTGACCGTCCTCCAACGTGCCGCTGGACGGCGTGGCCTCCAGGCCGGGCGCCGTGATCCGCCATTCCAGCGGCGGCCCGGTGAAGGTGAGGGGCATGCTGCCCCAGCCGAAGTCGTCCAGGGACACCTTGGAGGGGATCGTCAGCGCGCCGTCGATCGTGCCGGTGGTCGGTGGAGACTGGACCGCGGTGGGCCGCGGGGTGTTCGCCGGGGGCTCCTCGGCGCCGGGGCCGAGGAACTGGATGCCCGTCCAGATGCCCGCCGTGCCCGCGATGGCGATGATCAGCGTTTTCAGGGTGGTGGTGCGGAGCCGGGCGGAGATCCGCTCGCGCAGCGCGGAACGTTCCTCGTCCGGCGGGTCCGCGTGGTCCGGCCAGGAGCTGTCCGGCCAGGAGGGGATGACCGGCGGCTCGGCGACGTCCGCCGGGGTGGGCGCGGACAGCGCGAAACCCGGCTCGCCGGGGCCGGGGCCGGGGTTGGGGGCCGGGTGGGAAGCAGGGCCGGGCACCCGGGGGGGCGCCTGAGGCTGCCGGAAGACCGGGGGCTGCTCGAAGAGCGGCGGCGGCTGGTTCCGCTGCTCGGGGGCGGGTTTCTTGATCGGTACCGTGGTGTCCTCGGTGCGTTCCGCCTTGGACAGGACCTCGCGGGCCCACGCCTGGGACCGCAGCGCGTCATAGAGCGGGGTGTCGTGGCCGTGCCTGCGCGGCCGGGTGGGCAGCCCGGCCTCGATGTTCGGCAGGGTGATCTCCTCGGGGCCCGCCGTCGTGGGCGGCGGCGGCGCCGGTGGCTGCCTGTGCGGGGAGGGGGGCGGGCTCGCCGGGCGCACCGGCTGTTCCGGCTGCCGGGGCTCGGCGCGGGCCGGGCGCTCGGGCGGCTCCGGCGGGGGGAGCGCGGCGAGCAGCCGCTGCCTGACCTCCGGGGTCAGCGGCTTGACCGGCGGGTGGCAGATGAGCTGCGGCACGGTGTAGCGGATGCTGATCGGCCGCGTGCACACCTGGCACTGCATCATGTGGCTGAGCAGCGTCATGCGGGCCCGGCTGAAGTCGGCGGGCGAGCGCGGCCCCCGCTCCTCGGAGAAGAGCGCGTCCACCAGCGGGGCCAGCTCCGCGCAGGCGTGCCGGTCGTGGGCGAGCGCGTCCAGGCCGCTGACCAGCGTCTCGATCAGGTCCTGGGTGCGGTTGGCGAGCCTGCCGACCTCTTCGGCGGGCATCCCGAGCACGTGGGCGAGGTCCTCGGTGGCCAGCGCGTGCCGGTACATCAGCCGCAGCGTCTCGGTGCCGAGCGGGTCGGCGAGCGTCCACGCCTGCTCGATCAGCCTGCTGTCCGGCATCCCGGGGCCGCCGCTCGGCTCGTACTCGCGGCCCTGCCCGGGGCGCGCCAGGCAGTCGCGCCGCAGTACGGCGAGCAGCCTGGCCCGTACCGGGACGTCGTCGTCGCCGGTCTCGCGCAGGCACGCGGACAGGGCGGAGCCGACCGCGGTCACGGCCTGGGCGGGTTCGAGGTGATAGCCGGCGTAGTCCACCAGATGCGCCGCGTGCTCGTCCACCCAGGCCGCGCCCGGCCCGGGGCCGAGAACCGTGTTCTCGGCTCCGGTGGGCGTGCTCATTGCTCGGTGACCTCGAAGGGATCCGGCTCGATCTGGCCGGCGCCGGGTTGGACGGTGACCCGGCTGGGCTGGACGGGCACGGGGGTGGACGGGTTCCGCACCTCGATGTCCAGGTTCCTTTCCGGTAGGCCGGTGAACTTCGTCCAGTTGCTCACCTCGCCGGGGGCCGGGTCCGCCAGCAGCCAGCGGATGAAGGCGGGCCACATGCACGAGTCGCGCGGGATCACGCCGGTGGGCAGCGGGCTGTCGCTGTCACTGGACCGGAGGTCCCGCAACTGGGCCTCGGTGTAGTCGCGGCAGGTGGGGGTGCCGGGCGGGGCGATGTTGAGGTCCCACACGCCGTTGGCGTCGGTGTACCGCTGGTTCCCGTTCAGGCCGAGGGCTTCGTAGGCCCGGCGGAGCAGTTCGGGGTCCTGGAAGACCGGCAACTGGTTCTGGGTGCGCGTCGGGCTGGGGGCCACCGGGGACTGTGACGGGTTCGGCGGCGGATTCTGTGACGGGTTCGGCGGCGGGTTCTGTGACGGGTTCGGCGGCGGGGACACGCTGGGGAGCGGCGCCTGGGAGATCGGCGGCGGGGAGGCGCTCGGCAGCGGCGCCCGGGACGCCGTCGGCGTGCGGGGCGGCAGGAGCTCCCGGTTGCTCGTGCTGGGCAGCGGGGTCTGCGTCGGGCGGGTCCGGCGCGGCGAGTCGTCCCGCCCGCTCGGCGTGGGCTGCGGCGCGTCGGTGGGCCGGATCCGCGGCGTGGACCACGGGTCGCCGGGCCGTACCCGCTCGGACGGCTGCGGGGCGTTCGTCGGCCGGTCGCGCCGGCCGGGCGGCGGGGTGGTGTAGAGGGACGCGGTCGCCGTGGGGGCCTGGGAGCCGGTCGGGAGCGCGGTGGGGCAGCCGGCGCCGAGCTGCCGGTCGCCGCCGCGCCCGCCCTCGCCCGGCCGTACGGCGGGCACCAGCGGGACGCCGTTCGGAGCGCGCAGGCATCCCGGCGGAGCGGGTGAGACGTCCGCGAACGAGCGCTCCGGCGTCGGGGGCGCGGGATCCTGCGGCGCGCCGGCGGGGGGCGTGTCCACCGGGGAGGGAAGCGGGTGCGGGGGCGGCGAGCCCGGGTCGTCGCGCGGGGGGCTCCCGTCGCGGCCCTGCTCGTCCTGGCCGCCATCGTTGCGGCCCTGGTCGTCCTGGCCGCCGCCGTCGCGGTCGTCCTGGCTGTTACCGTCGCGGTCCGGATCGACCGGGCGCAGGCCGTCGCGGGAGTTCCCGTCCGGCACCGGCAGCGGCGTGCAGTCCCTGCCCGTGGACTCGATCACCCTGCCCTCGGGCGTGGTGGTCAGGCAGATGCGTAATCGGCCGTCGTCGCCTTGTTCGCGGTTCTCGTCCGTGCGCGGCGCCTCGGGTGCCTCCGGCCCGTCGGTCGGGGCGAACGTCCACAGCTCGGCCTGCTCGTCCAGCCGGTACGTGCCGGCCGCCAGGCGTATCGACTGCTCGCCGGATGGCGACGGGGAGGTCAGGAGAACTCCCAGCCCGGCGCCCGCGCCGAAGACGCCGATCGCCAGACTGGTCGTGATCACCGTCGTGCGGGAAAACCTCCGTGACGATGTCATGTTGAACGTGCCTCCTCTTCCAGCGGGGCGTCAGACGCCTTCGCTCTCCAAGAGTTCGGTCCACTTCCCCCATCACGCGGACACGCTCGGTCGAACCAGCAGGTGGGATACAGGCCGAGGCGCCGCCGCTGGTCCGTGGACCCGGCCATCTGGACAATCGCCGGTGGCGGGCCGAACCGAATGCCGTGCGGCTCGAATGGCTCGGGTTCCCGGTGCAAAGCGGGCTGAACTGTGGATCGGCGCCGCCTCGACGGCATCCGAGTGAGGGCATGGTCAAGGGAATCACCGGCCCGACGGGACGGGATAACTGACCTATGCCGAGACACAAACCCTGATATTAGACCGAGGGTGATCGGGTGGGAAGATAAAAAAGTGAGGCAATTACCGCTTTAGCATGAGAGGTTTGGAATAACACCTAGGGAGTGATAGGGCCTATCCGAAACCCGCGCCCTGTTGATCATGCCAAAGGGCGGTTGTGCTGCGGATTCGTGCCCGGAGGCCCCTGGGGAGGCGCCGGGTCCCCGGGTGCCCGGCGGGTGTACACCTGGCGTTCCAGGTAGTGGAAGAAAACGTTCAGCAGGGCGTTGAGCTGCCGTTTCCCGCCCGCGAATGGTGATCTATTCCGTATCGGTATGGGTCGTGAGTATGCGATTGCAGATGCACGTGCATTCGGGTCGGCTCGGGGGTGGAGCGTTTATCAGCGGGGTTTGTGGGGGCCGAATGTTGCACGAAGGTTGCATGATCATGGCACGGTGGCGGGCCGCCCGGGCCTCACCGGGGCGCATTGGCGGTGTGCGCGGGCCTCATTTCGCAACCGCTCCGAGGGGCGCCGTGCCACGCTTCCGCCGTCGGAGGCCGGTGCGCATTCCGATTCTCCGATACCCCGGGCACGCCGTCTCCATGCGCTTGTCAACCATCGAGTTCGGCCCTCTGAGTTCGGCCCTCTGGGGCCCTCCGAGTTCGGCCCTCGACCGGCTCCCCTGGCGGCGGCGGCCGGTTGTCCGGCCCGCCGCAGGTCGGTGCCTCGGCCGTAGTCGGCGCCCGCCGGGGTCAGAGGTAGGAGCGCGAGATCGCGGCCAGCTCGGGGAGGGTGCCGGTGGTGATGGTGACGACGGCGGTCTTCGGCGCCCGCTCGCGGACGTCCTCGCTCCTGATGGCCATCACCGCGGGCGGGCTCGCCAGGTCACCGTAACGCCCGGTCACCGCGTCGGTGATCACCGATCTCGCGTCGGAGACCATCTCCTTCGCCGACCGCTGGGACTCGGCGGTGGACAGGAAACCGAGCATCGCGGCGAACCGCAGATCCTCGGTCACCGGGCGCGGGGCGCCGTCGCCGCCCGGCACGGCCGACGGCCGGTCCAGCCAGAACGTCCTGCCGTACAGGCAGCCGGGATAGGAGCTGTCCTGCGGTCGCAGCGTGCGCACCGCGCCGGCGAGCAACTCGCCGAACTCGGCCAGGTCGGCGCCTGGAGGCAGATCGGTGGTGACCAGCAGCGGCACTGTCAATGCGTCCAGCATCAGGCATCCCTCCATGTGGTCGCTCATCGTAGAGGGCGCCACTGACAGTCTCGGCGTGTTGACGCCGCGCTTAGGAGGGCCTGACCGCTCTATGAGAGGGGACGGCCCACCAGCGGGCTGGTGGGCCGGTGGAGGTCGGGCGTCAGCTTCGTACCAGGGACGGGATGCGCTTGCGGCCGGTGTAGACGTCGTCGATGAGGCCGTACTCCTTGGCCTCCTCGGCGGTGAGGATCTTGTCGCGCTCCATGTCCTTGCGGACCTTGGCGGTCGGATGGCCGGTGTGCCGGGAGATGAGCTCCTCCTGCAGATCGCGCAGCCGGAGGATCTCGTTGGCCTGGATCTCCAGGTCGCTGGACTGGCCGCGACCGCCCTGCGTCCACGGCTGGTGGATGAGGACCCGCGCGTTCGGCAGCGCCGCCCGCTTGCCGGGCGCGCCGGCGGCGAGGAGCACCGCCGCCGCCGAGGCCGCCTGGCCCAGGCAGACCGTCTGCACCTCCGGCTTGATGAACTGCATCGTGTCGTAGATGGCGGCCATCGAGGTGAACGACCCGCCCGGCGAGTTGATGTAGAGATGGATGTCCCGGTCGGGGTCCATCGACTCCAGGGTGAGCAACTGCGCCATGACGTCGTTGGCCGAGGTGTCGTCGATCTCCACGCCGAGGAAGATGATCCGGTCCTCGAACAGCTTGTTGTACGGGCTCGTCTCCTTCACGCCGTACGTCGTGCGCTCGACGAACGAGGGCAGCACGTAGCGGGCCTGCGGCCCGGGGCCGGTCAAGAGACCGCTCCGCCGGCCACGACCCGGTCGGCGCTGCGCACGACCTGGTCGATCAGGCCGTACTCCTTGGCCTCCTCGGCCACGAACCAGCGGTCCCGCTCGAAGTCGGCCTTGATCTGCTCCACGCTCTGCCCGCTGTGCCGGGCGATGAGCTCGGCGCTGGTCTGCTTGACGTAGAGCATCTGCTCGGCCTGGATCGCGATGTCGGTCGCGGAGCCGCCGATGCCGCCGCTCGGCTGGTGCATCATGATCCGCGAATGCGGAAGGGCATATCGCTTTCCCGGCGTGCCGCAGGTCAGCAGGATTTGCCCCATGGAGGCCGCGAGCCCGATGCCGACCGTGGCGACGTCATTGGGCACGTATTCCATCATGTCGTAGATGGCCATTCCGGCACTCACGGAACCGCCCGGCGAGTTGATGTAGAGAAAGATGTCGCGCTCGCGGTCCTCGGCGCTCAGCAGCAGCAACTCGGAGCAGATGCGGTTGGCGATCTCGTCGTCGACCTCCTGGCCGAGGAAGATGATGCGCTGCTGGCGGAGGCGGTTGTAGAGCTGGTCCAGGCCGGTGAGGTGGGGTGCGTCCGTCGTCCGCGCGCGGATGGGGGCCACGTGGTCGAGGGGCCGCCGGCCCGAGGTGTCCCACGGATTGGTCATTGCTGCGACTCCCCTTCGTCAATGAGCTTCCGGACGCGTGGTGGACGCCGTCCTTCTCTGGACATTAACCACGGGGCCCCCGAATAAGTCCGTCCTTTCGCTGACGGCAAATTACTCTCACGGCTTATTACGCTTTAAGCGCATTACGCCTTCAGCAAATACCACTGCCGAAGTCGTATTGCCTGTGCTAGCGGGGGAGTCTTTTAGCGTGCCCGGTGGAGAACCGCGTTGATGCCGAGCGCCCGGGCCGCCTCGACGTTCTCGGCGCGGTCGTCGTGGAAGACGACGTTCGCGGGCTCGGCCTGGAGCAGTCGCAGGACCGTCTCGTAGATGGCCGGGTCCGGCTTCGTGAGGGACAGCCGGCAACTGTAGAAACGGTGGCTGAACGCCGCCGCCCAGGAGGCCCGGTCGACCGCCGCCGCCAGCGGCTCCGGCGCGTTCGACAACAGGGCCAGCCGGTCGCCCCGGGCCACGTGCTCCTCGATCGTCCGCAGCGCCGCCGGGTCGATCCGCGACCAGCTCGCGACATCCGCCGTCACCAGCTCGCCGACCAGCGGATCATCGGGCGCGAGCGCCCGCCCCAGCACCTCGCCCCAGTAGAGGTGGTCGGCCTGCCCGCGGTCGTACGGCAGGCGGTGACGCCAGTACCGGTCGCGGAACGTCTCGTCGTCCTGGCCGGCGAGGGCCGCCATCGCGGCGATGTCACCGGCCTGCTGCGGCAGCGAGATGACCTCTCCGTAGTCCAGCAGCGTCCAATGGGTCGTCATGGCTCCTCCTGCGAGTCGTGGTGCGAGTTCACGATCATTCTCAGCGCAGGGAAGGCGGTCATCCAGGGACGTCCGGCGAAAGTCTCCGCCGAGCCGGACGTGCCCCGGCGCACGGGGTGCTCCCGTGCGCCGGGGGTACCGGGTCAGGCGTCGGCGCAGATCACGAACACGCTGATGCCCACGTCGTTGTGGCCCGGCTGGCGGCCGAGACCGATCCAGCCGTTGTTGCCGTCGGTCGGGAACGAACCCACGAGGATCGCCTCGTTGCCGCGCGCCTCCGCGCCACCGCCGATGGCCACCTTGCCCGCCGGGCAGTAGGCATAACGACGCTGGAAGTTCGGCACGTTGGCGTTGGGGAGCCGCACCACCTGGTAGCCGGGCACGGCCTGGACCTGGGCCGCGGTGGGCGCCGCCTCCTCGGCCTGGGCGGCCGTCACCGTCAGCCCGATCCCTCCGGCGGCGATGACGGCGGTCGCGACGGCGGCGAGAGTCCTGATGCGCATGGCGTCTCCTGACACTGAAGTTGACAACCTGTCACGCAAAGTAAACGCAGCGTCGCTTCGGCGTGTCGAGCCTTACTTTTGTCACTCCGTAGTCGTCTTGTAGCTCAGAGTGATCACTGGTATCGGCTCGTGGGCCAGATGAGAATTTCCCCGAGGATCGTCGATTCGGCCGTCATCAGCGCGTCATAGGGGTGAACCTGACAGGCGGGGGGTGACCATGACGTACGTGCTGGTGCTCTGGGGTGAGCCCTGGGCCAAGGTGTGGGCCTACGCGGACCACGGGTGCTGCGACGTGCTGCTCAAGGGCCGTGACGCCGGGTGCGGCGAGTGGCGCTGTCCGGTTCGGCCGCCACGATTCGCAGACGCGGCGGCGAGGTGATCTGAGCGGCGACCCTCGACCTCACCTCTCACCTGCCCGCCTTCCCAACGAACGGCGGACCCGCGTACCGCTCGCCCCTCTCCGGAGAGCGATCGGTGCCGCTCCGTTCACAGGCGCCGGGTACGTCCGCGGCACTTCTCGCCGTCGCGGCGCCTCGGAGGAGGTGGCCAGGGCACCAGAGCCGGGCGGGCTGCGGAGGTGGCTTTCGGATGGCTTACGGAGGTGGCTTCCGGATGGTTGGTGGATCACTTGTTGTGGGTGGCTGGCGGATCACTTGTTGCGGAGTAGGCCGTTGAGGGCGGCGTGGGCGAGGTTGTCGGCTTGGGTGGGGGTGAGTTCGCGGTGGCCGGTGAGGAGGCGGAAGACGAGAGGGCCGAAGAGGAGGTCGATGGCGGTTTCCACGTCGATGCCCGGGTCCGTCTCGCCTCGCCGTACGGCCCGCTCCCACAGCCGGCGGATCGCCTCCCGGCGGCCGTGCAGGAAGTAGATGCGGAAGTACGGCGCCGCCTCGGGATCGGTGACGCAGGCGGCCAGGAGTTGGGCGAACACGGCGCCGTCGAAGCTGGCGTAGAAGGAGCTGACCCGGCGGACCTGTTCGGTGAGGTCGCCGCGTGCCGTACCGGTGTCGGGTGGCTCGACGACCTCGGCCATGTGCCGGCCGAACGCCTCGGCGGCGACGGCGGTCTTCGACGGCCAGTGTTTGTAGATGGTGGCCTTGCTGACCCCGGAGCGCTCGGAGATCGTGTCCACGGTGACGGCGGGCAGGCCGCCCTCCAGCAGCAGTTCCCGTGTGGCGCGCAGTGCCGCCTCGTGCACCCGCCGGCTCCGCGTCCCGACGGGACAGACGAGGATCCCCTCGCCCGCCTCACCAGCCGAAGCCACCACACCCACCTCGCCCACCTCAGAAACAGGCCCACTTACCCCTGCCGAGGTGGGGGCGTCTGCCTCCGTGGAAGTACGGTTGCCCGCCTCGGAGGAAGGGGCGTCGGGGCCCGGCGGAGTGGGGGTGGGGAGAGCGTGGGGGTGGTCGGGGGTGGGGGGTGACGTACCCGGGGTGGTGTTCGGCACGGGACTCGGCTCTCCCCTTCGGGTTTGGTCAGCGGCCCTGGGCGGCGATCTGCTCGAACTCCTCGTCGGTGAGGTCGATGCCGGCCGCGGCGGTGTTCTCCTCCAGGTGCGCGACCCGCGACGTGCCCGGGATGGGCAGCATGACGGGCGAGCGACGGAGCAGCCATGCCAGGGCGAGCTGGGACGGGGTCACGCCACGGCCGCGGGCGATCTCGGCGAGCGGGCCGTCCTCCTTGGCCAGGGTACCGGTGGCCAGCGGGAAGTACGGGATGAAGGCGATGCCGTTCTTCTCGGAGTGGTCGAGGAGGCGCTCGGCGCTGCGGTTGACCAGGTTGTAGAGGTTCTGCACCGACACGATGGGCGCGATGCGCTCGGCGGCCTGGAGTTCTTCGACGGACACCTCGGACAGGCCGATGTGCCGGATCTTGCCCTCGTCCTGGAGCGACTTGAGCTCGCCGATCTGGTCGTCGAGCGGCACGTCGGGGTCGATCCGGTGCAACTGGAGCAGGTCGATGCGGTCCAGGCCGAGGTGCCGCAGGCTGAGCTCGACCTGCTGGCGGAGGTATTCGGGGCGGCCGACGGGAGTCCACTGGCCGGGGCCCTGACGGGTGAACCCCGCCTTGGTGGCGATCACGAGATCGTCCGGGTACGGGTGCAGCGCCTTCTTGATCAGCAGGTCGGCGACGAACGGGCCGTACGCGTCGGCCGTGTCGATGAGGGTGACGCCCAGCTCGACCGCGCGGCGCAGTACGCGCACGGCCTCGTCCGGGTCGGCGGGGTCTCCCCAGACGCCTGCGCCGGTGATTCGCATGGCGCCGAAGCCCAGGCGCACGACGGGCAGGTCCCCGCCGATGGCGAAGCTGCCGGAGGCTTCGGCGATCTTGGTGGAGGTCGACATGATCACTCCTATCTGAACTGAACGACCAGTTCAGATTATCGGCCGCCGTCGGAGGGTCGCATCCGGCCCGCCTTCCAGTGGGCGGAATGGGCGGATCGGGGGGCAAATCACTCCCACGGGACGTTTTCCGGCAGATTGGCGACCCGGAAACAGGGGTGCGATTTGCCCGTGATCTACTTACCGTGCTAATGCCACATAGCCCCCCGGATGTGGGCAAAGGGTCCGCAGCCGCTTTGTGCTGCGTCCGGAGGCGGCCGAACACGGAGGGCCTCCCGAATGTTTCGTCGTCTTGCCTGGACGACGGCGGCAGCAGCCGCCTCGCTCGTCCTGACGGCACTCCCCGTCTCCGCTCAGGCGCACGGCACCCAGTGCCCGGGCAACGGGACCGACCAGGCAGTTCAGAGTCCGATTGAGATCAACCGCGCCAAGGCGTGCCACGCCGCCGTTCCTGCCGTCGTCTTCCACTACCCGAGCACGGTGGACGGCGAGATCCTCTTCCAGGACAAGGCGCCGCTCGGCGGCGAGCCGAGCGAGCACGATGACGTCCGCTTCATCATCGGCGACGACGGCACGCAGCCGTACATCACGTACGGCGGTGCGCGGTACAACCTGAGCAATGTTCACTTCCACGGGCATGCAGAGCACAAGTTCGCCGGCCAGCCGTTCGCGCCGATCGAGGCGCACTTCGTGCACGAGAAGGCGACGGGCGGGCCCGGTTACGTGGTGCTGTCGGTCATGCTGGACGCCGCGCGCACCAGCACCCGGTCCGAGCACGACCGCCTGCTGAAGTCGCCGCCGGAACTGGGGGAGACGAAGGAGGTCTCCGACATCCGCCTCAAAGACCTGCTGCCCGAGAGCCGTACCACCTACCGGTACACCGGCTCCCTCACCACGCCCGACGCGGAGGGCAACTACTTCCAGCCGGTGAACTGGGTGGTCTTCGAGGACCACGCCAAGGCCAGCCGGTCAGGGATCGAGGGTTTCCGGTCGCTGTGGCCCGAGGATGAGACCAACACCCGCGAGCTTCAGCACAACGTTCCCGCCCCCAACATCTACGTCGACTAGGCTGTGTTCCGCGAACCAGGTCAGAGCCACTCGTTGATCGTGGCGATGTTGGCGGTGGCCTCGTAGCGCACGGCGAGCTTGTCGAAAGCGGGCCGCGACGTCCGGTGGCGGTTGAGCCGGCCGATGCCGCATTCCACGGCGTGGCGTCGCCTGTACACCTCGGGATCGAAGGCCGGTGGCCGGCCGCCCTTCGATCCCTTTTCACGTTGATCGGCCCTGATCGGGATGGTGGCCTGCCTGGGGCTGCCGCATCGGCCGAGCGGTCACGGACTGCACCCAGTCACCCTGCGGCGCGGTGAACCGGCCGAAGCCGAGCGCGACGGCCGCCATGGTGGCGATCAGGCAGACGCCGGCGGTGGTGGCCATCGTGAGCGGCCAGGTTCGCAGGCCGAGCCGTCCCATGCCGAGCCGGCGCCACCCGTCTCCGGAGTACCCCTCTCGGGTGACGACGAGCTGCATCGCGCGCCGGTTGCCGTGTTGGGGGGGCTTTGCCTGCCTGTGGTGTGGGTTGCGGGGGGATGAGCTGGTGGGGTGGGGCTAGTGGTCGGGGGTGCGGAGGGCTTCGGGGGAGTAGCCGGCGACCTCTTTGTAGCGTTGGGAGATCTGGGCCAGTTCCTCGACCTTGATGACGTCGTCGATCGAGGTGAAGGGCTGGTCGCCGGTGCGCTGCCACACCTCGCGGATGATCACGTCCGGCGGCATGCTCCGGTTGGCCAGGACGACCTGGGCGGTGGCGGGCAGCCGTTCCGCCTCGTAGGCGCGGAGTGCGGTCGCCGGGTCGGGGGTCTCGGTCAGGTGGCGGCGCAGGGCGCGGGCGTCGAGGATCGCCTGGCCGGCGCCGTTGGAGCCGCGCGGGACCATCGGGTGGGCGGCGTCGCCGAGTAGCGTGACCCGGCCGAAGCTCCACCGGTCCAGCGGGTCCTGGTCCACCATCGGGTACTCCAGCACGGTGTCCGAGCCGCGCATCATCGCCGGCACGTCCAGCCAGTCGAAGTGCCAGTCCTCGAACGCCCCGATGAAGTCCTCCAGCCGGCCGCGCCGGTTCCAGTCCCGCTGGAGGTGGCGCGGGGTCTTGATCTCGACGACCCAGTTGAGGAGCTGGTCGCCGCCTTCGAGGTTCCTGATCGGGTAGGCGACGAGCTTGCCGCGGTCGATCCAGCCGGCCCGCACCATGCTGGCGCCGGACAGGAAGGGCCTGCCCCGGGTGACGCCGCGCCACATGTTGATCCCGGAGTAGCGCGGTTCGCCCTCGCCGGGGTGCAACTGCCGGCGCAGCGCCGAGTGGATCCCGTCGCAGCCGATCACCACGCGGGCCCGTACGGCGGGCAGTTCGGTGTCGGCGGGGGAGCGGAAGCGGACCGTCACGCCGTCGTCGTCCTGCTCGACCCCGGTGCACCGGTGGCCGAGCACCACCGCGTCCGCGCCGAGCCGGTCCCGCACGGCGGTGAGCAGGACGGTGTGCAGGTCGCCGCGGTGGATCGAGTACTGCGGGTGCTCGTAGCCGGCGTGCCTGCCGGACGGCTCGCGGTAGATGAGCTGGCCGAAGCGGTTGAAGAACACCGATTCCCGGGTGACGATGCCGACTTCGCCCAGCGCGTCGCCGAGTCCGAGCCGGTGCAGGATGCGCGAGGCGTGCGGCAGCAGGTTGATGCCCACGCCGACCGGGCCGATCTCGGGCACGGCTTCGTAGACGCGGCAGCCGATTCCGGCGTCGTGCAGTTCGAGCGCGAGCACCAGACCGGCGATGCCGGCGCCGACGATGAGGACGTCGTCCTCGATCGAGGGGTTCGGTGAATCGCTGGAACGTCGCGGCATGAAGACTCCTGGCTCCTGTGCGGGGTTCCGCCGGGAGGCGGCGGGATGGGCCGGTACCGGCCGGGTGGCGCCCGGTCGAGCGCCGTGCACATCGTGCCATGTGTTGTGCAGAACGCACCGATTTGTCAAAATTTTTCTGCTATACAGAACACCATGTCCGACCAACTCCCCCCCTACGCCATCGGATCAGTGGACAAGGCCATGCTGATCCTGCTGATGATCCGCGACCGAGGGGAGGTCAGGGTCACCGACGTCAGCGACGAGCTGGGCGTCGCCCGGTCCACCGCGCACCGGCTGCTGCTGACGCTCGCGCACCGCGGATTCGTCGCGCAGGACCGGGTCTCCCGCGCCTACCGCGCCGGCCGGGTCGTCGTGGAGATCGGCCTGTCCGCGGTCGGCGAGCTGGACGTGCGGCGCAAGGCCAGGCGGCACATGGAGCGCCTGGCGGCCGAGCTGCACGAGACGGTGAACCTCATCGTCCTGGAGGGCAACGGCAGCCGGTTCATCGACGGCGTCGAAGGCGACCGGCCGCTGCGCGTCTCCTCGCGCACCGGGACGCTGCTGCCCGCGCACAGCACCTCGGGCGGCAAGGTGCTGCTCGCCGAGTTGGCCGACGAGGAGGCGCTCGCGCTCTTCCCCGACGGGCTGACCCGGGTCACCGACCGCACCATCACCGATCCGGACGCGCTGAGCGCGGAGTTGCGCAGTGTGCGCGATCTCGGCTACGGGGTGAACCACGAGGAGAGCGCGGCGGGGCTCGACGCGGTGGCGGTCTGTGTGCGCGACCACATGGGCCGGGCGCTGGCGGCGCTCGCGGTCAGCCTGCCCCACCAGCGGATGACCCAGGGCAACCTGCACATGATGCTCCCCGCGCTGCGGGCGACGGCGGAGGCGATCAGCCAGGACCTCTAGCGGAGGGTGGCGTGGCTGGCAAGCCCAGGTTTGTTCCGGTATGCAGAATCTGTGGCGGTTAGATTCCCTTTTGTGAAAACGGGCCGTAACTTCTGGCAACGAACGAGCTGCTCCCGGCTCTGCGCCACGAAACGGATATATGCCATGATTCTTCACGAATACGGTCACGCCGCGGTACGCTCGCGCGGGTGGTGCCGGGGCACGGCACGATGAGCTACAACGCGTACGACCGCCCCCATGCCGACCTGCGCGAACTGATCGAACGCATCGACCGGTCCGGGCAGCTCGTACGGCTCGGCGGCGTGGACCCGCACCTGGAGCTGGGCACCCTGATCGAGCTGGTCGCCCACCGGGGCGGCGAGGGCGGCCCGGCCGTCCTCTTCGACGACCTCGTGGGCGCCCGGCCCGGCCACCGCGCCTTCTCCGGCGCGACCAACTCGGCCGAGCGGCTGGCGCTCACCCTCGGCCTGCCCCGGCCGAAGCATCCGCTCGACGTCGTGCGCGCCTACCGCGACCGGATGAAGACGCACCGGCCGATCCCCTCGGTGACCGTGGACGACGGCCCCGTGCTGGAGAACGTGCTGCGCGACGACGAGGTGGACGTGACCGCCCTCGTCGCCCCCTTCCTGCACGAACGCGACGGCGGCCGGTACATCGGCACCGACGACCTGGTCATCATGCGCGACCCCGACGACGGCTGGGTGAACGTCGGCACCTACCGCAGCCAGGTGCACGGCCCGGACCGGGTGGGCCTGTGGATCTCCCCCGGCAAGCAGGGCAGGCAGATCAGGGACAAGTACTTCGCCCGCGGCGAACCCTGCCCGGTGCTCATCTCGGTCGGCCACGACCCGCTGCTGTTCCTGGCCTCCGGCAACGAGCTGCGTTACGGCCTGTCGGAGTACGACTACGCGGGCGGCCACCGCGGCGAGCCGTTCGAGGTGGTGAACTCCGAGCTGCACGGGCTGCCCATGCCGGCACGGGCCGAGCTGGTGCTCGAAGGCGAGATGTACCCGGGCGAGGTCGCCCCCGAGGGACCCTTCGGCGAGTTCACCGGCTACTACGCCGGAGGACGCTCCGACCAGCCCGTGGTGCGGGTCCGCCGGATCTACCACCGGGACGACCCGATCGTCACGGTCGCCTCCCCGATCAGGCCCCCGTCCAACTTCTCCTACAGCAAGTGCGTGATGAAGTCCGGGATGATCTGGGACGAGGTGGAGCGGGCCGGGCTCGCCGGCGTCCAGGGAGTGTGGTGCCACGAGGCGGGCGCCGCCCGGCTGTTCAACGTCATCTCCGTCAAGCAGGCGTACGACGGGCACGCCAAGCAGGCCGGGCTGCTGGCCGCCTCCTGCCAGTCGGGCTCCTACCTGGGCCGCTTCGTGGTCGTGGTGGACGACGACATCGACCCGACGAACACCTTCGACGTGCTCTGGGCGATGTCCACCCGGTGCGACCCGGCCGAGGACATCGAGATCATCCGCCGGGCGTGGAGCGGGCCGCTGGACCCGCGCATCCCGCACGGGCAGACGCACAACTCGCGCGCCGTCATCTCGGCGGTCCGCCCCTACCACCGCCTCGCCGAGTTCCCGCCGGTCGCCGAGGCCAGTCCCGAGCTGCGCGACCAGGTCGCCCGCAAGTTCGCCGACGTGCTGGCCACGATCGGGACCCCCACCCCTCACCCGTCGGTTCGCACTCCGGAGGATGCACTTTGAGCAGGTCCCGTATCGCCGCCCTCGCCGCGGTGACCGCCACCATGGTCCTCGGCCTCGCCGCGTGCGGCGGCGGCGACACCTCCGCCACGGCGGGCGGCGCCGACACCATCACCTACGGCATCTACGAGCCCGGCGCCGACTCCGGCTACCTGCTGATGGGCCAGGAGAAGAACTTCTGGGCCAAGCACAAGGTCAACGTGAAGGTCGTGCAGTTCAAAAGCGCCCAGCAGGCGTTCCCCGCGCTGCTCGCCGGTCAGGTCGACGTCGTGCAGGGCAACCCCAGCGAGGCGCTGCTCGCCTCGCAGAAGGGAGCGAAGCTGAAGTTCGTCGGCTCCACCATGCCGGGTCAGAACTATGCGCTCTATGCCAAGCCCGACGTCCCGGCCATGTCCGCCCTCGCCGGCGCCACGCTCGGCATCTCCACCCCGACCGGGCTCCCCGCGGTGGTCGCCAAGGCCATGATGCTCCAGTCCTCCGTGGACCCGGCCTCGGTGAAGCTGGTCAACGCGGGCGGCTCGCCGGACCGGTACAAGGCGGTCGTCTCGGGCCAGATCCAGGTGGCCTCCGCGCCGCTGGACTACACCGTGCAGGCCGAGAAGGACGGCATCAAGCTGCTCGGCCGGGCCAAGGACGTGGTGCCCGACTTCCCCAGGTACGCGCTGATCACCAGGGACGAGGTGCTCCAGTCGAAGGGCGCCGCGGTCACCGGTCTCATCGCCGGCCTCGTCGAGGGCATCCGCTACGCCGACGCGCACCAGGACGAGGCGACGGCCCTCGCCGCGAAGACCCTCAAGGTGCCGGCCACCGACCCGATGATCGCCGCCACCTACAAGGAGTTCCACGACGGCGGCTACCTCGCCATGAACGGCGAGATCCCGGTCAGGCAGATCAAGTACCTCGCCGACCTCCAGGTGAAGCTGGGCATCACCAAGACGGCGGTCCCGGTGGACCCGCTGGTGGACGACAGCTACCGGCAGAAGGCCGTCGCCGCGATCGGCGAGGTCCCCTCGACCTACTACGGAGACGCCCGATGACCACCACGGCGCCCGGCCACTCCGCGGCCGACGCCCGGCCGGCGGACCTCGCCGTCGAGGTGCGGCAGGTGTCCAAGGTGTTCGGCGACGACAGGGGCCACCGGGTCCAGGCGCTGAAGGACGTCTCCTTCCAGGTGCGCCGCTCGGAGATCGTCGCGCTGACCGGCCGCAGCGGTTGCGGCAAGACCACGCTGCTGCGGATCATCATGGGCCTGGAGCATCCCAGCTCCGGCACCGTGGTGGTGGACGGCGACGTGGTGCACGGTCCCGGCCTGAACCGGGGCATCGTCTTCCAGAACGCCGAACTCCTGCCGTGGCGTACCGCGCTCGGCAACGTCGAGTTCGGCCTGGAGGCCCGCGGCGTGCCGAAGGAGGAGCGGCGCGCCGCGGCCGAGGGCGCCATCGAGCTGGTCGGACTGGGGCACGCGGCGCACCGCAGGCCGCACGAGCTGTCCGGCGGCATGCGCCAGCGGGTCGGCATCGCCCGCGCGCTGGCCATCGACCCGGCCGTGCTGCTGATGGACGAGCCGTTCTCCGCGCTGGACGCGCAGACCAGGGAGAACATGCAGGGCGAGCTGCTGGAGATCCACGCCAGGACCGGCAAGACCATCATCTTCGTCAGCCACGACATCGACGAGTCCGTCCTGCTCGCCGACCGCGTGGTCACCCTGGTGCCCGACCCCGGCCGGGTGCACGCCGAGCTGGACACGGCCTTCGGCCGGGGAGGCTCCCTGGACGACCGCCGCACCTCGGCGGAGTTCGCCCGGCGGCGGCACGAACTGCTCCAGCTCGTGCACGGCCGGCAGATCCAACCGCAGGAGGATGGGAAGTCAGCATGACAGCCTTGGCGGAACAGACCGCGCCGGTCGCCGACGACGAGACCGCCCTGTCCAGGAAGATCCGCACGCAGCGGCGCAGCGGGCGCGACCGCCTCGTGACGGCGGGCGGCGTCGTCGTGCTGCTGATCATCTGGGAGGTCGCCGCACGCCAGGTCAACCCGATCCTGGCCGCTCCGCCCAGCGCGGTCTTCACCGCGCTGGTCGGCATGATCTCGGACGGCAGCATGCCGCAGGCGGTGTGGGAGAGCGCCCAGCCGTTCCTGGTCGGTTACCTGCTCGCCATCGTCGTGGGCATCCCGGTGGGCCTGCTCGTCGGCAGGTTCCGGGTGGTGGAGGCGGCCATCGGCTGGCTGGTCATCGCCGGGTACGCGATGCCGATGATCGCGCTCACCCCGGTGTTCATGCTCTGGTTCGGGCTCGGTTTCGCGGTGAAGACGGCGATGGTGATGACCATGACGGTCTTCGCGATCGCCATCAACACCTGGAACGGCGTGCAGAACGTGCCGCGCACCACGATCGAGGTCGGCACCGCGTTCTGCGCCTCCCAGCCGCGCATCCTGTGGCAGATCGTGATCCCCTCCGTCATCCCGTCGATCATGACCGGGTTGCGGATCGGCATCGGCAAGGCCGTCGTCGGCATCGTCATCGCGGAGTTCTTCACCGCGCTCGGCGGCATCGGCGGGGTCATCGTGGACGCCGGGCACAGCTTCCAGCCGGACAGGATGTTCGCCGCGGTCGTCGTGCTCATGCTCGCCGCCGTCGCCCTCACCGGGCTGATCGGTCTCGTCGAACGGTGGATCGCGCCGTGGAACCGGTCGATCACCGGGAGCGGCCGGTGAACACGCCGATCGCCGGAGCGCCGCGCCGGGTCGTCGTCGGGGTCTCCGGCGCGACCGGCACGGCGCTGGCCGTACGGACGTTGCAACTGCTCGGCGCGGCGGGGGTGGAGCGGCACCTGGTGGTCAGCCCGGCGGCGCGGCGCACCGCCGCCTACGAGATGCCGGACGCCCGGCTGGAGCGGGACGCGGAGGTGGTGCACAGCTTCCGGGACATCGGGGCCTCCATCGCGTCCGGGTCCTACCCGGTGGACGCGATGATCGTGATCCCGTGCAGTGTGAAGACGCTGGGCGCGATCGCCGCGGGAGTGTCGGAGAACCTGCTGGTGCGCGCCGCCGACGTCACCCTCAAGGAACGGCGGCGGCTCGTGCTCTGCGTGCGCGAGACGCCGCTGCACCTCGGGCACCTGCGGGCGATGGTCACCGCGACCGAGATCGGCGCGATCATCGCGCCGCCGATGCCGGCGTTCTACTCGATGCCGGAGTCGCTCGACGACGTGGTGGACCACATCGTGGCCCGCGCGCTGTCACTGATCGGCGTGCACGTGCCGGGAGCGCCGCCGTGGCAGGGCGAACCCGCCTCGGCGGCGCGTACGGCACGCGACGGCGCTCAGAGCCAGGCGGGCAGTGCCGGTCCCGCCGGCTCCAGCCTGCCCGAGAGCGGCCGGCCGAGCAGGTAGGCCGCCAGGTCGGGGAGGGCGCCCGCCACCTGCACCGCGGAGTCACCGGTGCCGACCTCCCAGCGGCCGGGCCCGCCCGTCGCCACCAGCGACACCCGGGGCGTGTCCGGCGTCGTGGAGAACTTCGCCGCGGCGTCGGCGAGCAGCCCCTCCAGCACCCCCTGGGGAATGTCGTGGAAACCGGCGCCCGCGGCCAGGTCCGCGCTGTGCACCCACACCTCGCGGGTGCGCATCCACGGCACCTGGGACGCGGGCACGGTGCGGCCCTGGGCGGTCCGCACCTGCCGTTCCCAGGCGTCGGCGGGCATGCCGGCGAGGTTCGCGCCGAGCCGGGCGTTCGCGGTGATCAGCTTCTCGCGCAGCTCGCCGGGCGGCAGCGCCGCGCCCTTCTCGATGTCCTCCGCGCGCTGCTCCGGCGAGGAGTACATCGGCGTCGGCACGCCGGTGCGCGCCCAGTCCAGCAGGTTGACCAGCGCGTCCGCGTTGTACGCGACGTGCGCGACGACATGGCTGCGACGCCAGCCCGGCAGCGCCGAGGGCGCCTCCAGGCCGGCGTCGTCCATCCCCGCGACCGTCCGTTCGAAGAGGGCGGTGCCCTCGTTCACCCAGGCGATCAGTGAGGCGACGGTCATGCCTTCTCCTTGTGACAGACGTTGCGGCACTCGCCGAGTCCGGCGATCCGGGTGGTGAGCACGGAGCCGTCGGCGAGGTACCGGGGAGGCTTGCGGGCGTGCCCGACCCCGCCCGGCGTGCCGGTGGCGATCACGTCACCGGGTACCAGCGTAATGATCCTGGAGATGTAGGAGACGAGTTCGGCCGGTTCGAAGACCAGGTCGGCGATGTCCGCGGTCTGCACGGTCTCGCCGTCCACCTCGCAGCGCAGCTCGCCGCTCTCCGCGGTGGCCTCGTCGGAGGTGACCAGCCACGGGCCGATCGGCGTGGTGGCCTCGAACGTCTTGCCCTGGAGCCACTGGAGGGTGCGGTACTGCCAGTCCCGCGCGGTGACGTCGTTGAGCACCGAGTAGCCGGCGATCGCGGCCCGCGCCTCCTCGGGGCTCGCGTCGCGCACCGGGGCGCCGATCACCACGGCCAGCTCGGCCTCCCAGTCCATCGCCTCGGAGGCGGCCGGGAGCACGATGTCGTCGTAGGCGCCGACCAGCGAGCGGCTGAACTTCGCGAACAGCGTCGGCACGTCCGGCAGCGTGCGGCCCATCTCCAGGATGTGGTTGCGGTAGTTGAGCCCGGCGCAGAAGATCTTCTCCGGCGCGAGCACGACGGGGGCGTAGTCCAGCCCGTCCAGCGGGTGCGCCGGGCCGTCGGCCGTGGCCGCGGTGGTCCGCCAGCCGGGCCTGCGCAGCACCTCGACCAGGTCGGAGGCGCCGAGTTCGACGGCCGCGTCGTCGTCTACGCGTACCGCGCGGGTCGTGCCGTCCACGCGGATGGTGGCGAGTTTCATCCCGTACTCCTACTTGCCGTTCGCCTGCCGCGCCAGCCGGGTGAAGCCGAGCGCGTCGTACACGGGCTCGTCGCTGAACCGGAAGAGGTCCACCTGTGACGTCGCCTCAAGGAAGAACTCACACCATGACGGCACGACGAACAAGTCGCCCTTGTCCACCGTGAAGCGCTCGCCGTTCAGCGAGACGGCGGCGGTGCCGTCGAACACCTGCCAGACGGCCGAGCCGACGATCCTGCGCGGCTCGGTGCGCGCGCCCGCGCGCAGCCGGTGGAACTCGGTGCGCATGGTGACCAGCGCGTCCCCGCCGGTGGTCGGGTTCGTGTAGCGCACGCCGGCGTGCCCGGGGCCGAGCGTCGTCGGGTGCCCCTCGTCGGCGAGTTCGAGCTGCGCGGTCAGCGCCGCGTCGGTGTGCGCCCAGCGGTAGGCCATCAGCGGCGAGCTGGGCTGGTCGGCCGCGCCGATCGGCCGCAGCCCCGGATGGCCCCACAGCCGCTCGTTGCGCGAACGCTCCGGCGTCTCGGTCACCGTCAGCTTGTCCGGCCCGAACTCGAAGAAGCTCGCGTCGAGCTGGTGCACGAGCGGGATGTCCAGCCCGTCGATCCAGGCCATCGGCTGGTCGGAGGTGTTCTGGTGCTCGTGGAACGCCCAGCTCGGAGTGAGCAGCAGGTCGCCCCTGCGCATCGCGACCGGGTCGCCCTCGACGTTGGTCCAGACGCCCTCCCCGTCGATGACGAACCGGAACGCGGTCTGCGTGTGGTGGTGCGAGGGCGCGATCTCCCGCGGGCCGAGGTACTGGATGGCCGCCCACAGCGTGGGACTCGCGTACGGCAGGCCGGGCAGGCCCGGGTTGGCCAGGGCGATGGCCCGGCGCTCGCCGCCGCGTCCCACCGGCACGAGGTCGCCCGACCGCCGCGCGAGCGGGTAGAGGTCGGACCAGCGCCACACGTACGGCACGGCGGCGGGCTGCGGGGTGAACGGCATCAGATCGTCGCGCGCGGTCCACAGGGGGATGAGGTTGGCGGCGCCGAAGTCTCGGTACAGCTCGTCGAGCGCGGCCTGATCCTGCTCGATCGTGGTCATGGAATCTCCCATCGAACCCATCGGTGCAGCCGGCCGGGGCATGCCCGTACCGGCGATTCGACGGTACCCACGCCGATCTCTCCGTGGAACTTGTGGCTGTTAAGATTCCAGGATGCAGAATCCCCCGACCTACCCGCTCAAGGCGGTGGAGAACGCGCTGGTCGCCTTGAAGTTCCTCCAGGAGCGTGGCGAGATCCGGGTGGCCGACGTGGCCGACCATCTGGGGGTGGCCAGGTCGACCGCGCACCGGGTGCTGGCGATGCTCGTCTTCCACGGCTTCGCGATCCAGGACGCCCGCCGGGTCTACCGGCCGGGGCCCGCGCTGCGCTCCTTCCACGAGGCCGGGATGGCCCCGCCCGACCTGGTCACGGCGGCCCACCCGCACCTGCGGGAGCTCAACCGGGAGGTCGGGGAGACCGTGCACCTGATGGTGCTCCAGGGCAACGGCGTCCGGTTCGTGGACGGGGTGGAGGGGCCGCAGACGCTGCACGTGGGCAGCAGGATCGGGATGCTGCTGCCCGCGCACGCCACCTCAGGCGGCAAGGCGCTGCTCGCCGAGCTGCCCGACGAGGAGCTGCGCGCGCTCTACCCGCGCGGGGTGTCCACCGGCGCGGCGGCGATCGGCGACCTCGCCGCGCTGCGCCGCGAGCTGGACGGCGTCCGCCGCCGTGGTTACGCGGTCAACAGCGAGGAGAGCGAGCGCGGGGTCCGCGCGGTGGGCGTCTGCGTGCGCGACGCCGCCGGGCGCGCGGTCGCCGCCGCCGCGGTCGCCGTGCCCGGCGTCCGCTGGCCCAAGCGCCGCCTCGCCGAGCTGGCCGCCCCCCTCCTCGTCTCCGCCGCCCGCATCACCACCGCCCTCACCGCCTGACGCACCACCCGCCCGCCGCCACCCCGCCTGACCACCACCCCGCCCGTCCGCATGGAGCGCTCCCATAAATTGGTTGCCCCGATTCGTCGTCATGGGCAGGATCTGCGCATGACCTCGATCATCAACACTCTGTCACCCGCCTCCACCACCGTTCACGTGGTGCGGGTGCGACAGCAGGGTGGCCGACGACGGGAGCCGATCGACCCGCGACCGTGATCGCGGCCCTGGTCGCGGGGCTCGTCGCCGGCTATGGCATCGCCATGCCGATGGGAGCGGTCGCGACGTACCTCATGGCCCTCACGGCCCGGACGTCTCTGCTGATCGGTGCGTGTGCCGCGCTGGGCGTGGCCACCGCCGACGGACTCTACGCACTGGTCGCCGCACTCGGCGGCTCGGCGCTGGCCCCGGTGATCCAGCCGTTCACGGTTCCGCTGCGCTGGGCGTCGGTGGCCGTGCTCGTCGCGCTGGCGGTCCGGGGAGCGGTCACCGCGCTGCGGCGCTACCGCGAGCAGCAGGAGTCAGGCACCTCACGCGAGACCCCGATCGGCCCCACCCGCGCCTACCTGACCCTCCTCGGCATCACGATCATGAACCCGACCACGGTGATCTACTTCGCGGCGCTGGTGCTCGCGAACCAGGCCACCGCGACGGCGCCCGGCCACCTGGAACAGGCCGTGTTCGTGCTCGCCGCCTTCGTCGCCTCCGCGAGCTGGCAGCTCCTGCTGGCCGGCGGCGGCGCACTGCTCGGCCGGGCTCTGAGCGGCGCACGGGCCCGGCTCCTCACCGCGATGGCGTCCAGCGCCCTGATCATCGCGCTGGCCGTCGGCCTGCTGATGGACGGGTGAGGTGACCCGGAGGAGGATCCCGCGCCGGACCCTCCTCCTACCGCTGGTGCAACGTCGAGAGCCGGCCGGGCGGGCGGGTGAGGCGTTGCTCGGGATAGAAGCCGAAGGCGGTGTCCCGCTGTGCCGCGGCGAGGATCTCGGCGAGGTGCACCGCCTGGCGGCCGACGCCGGAGTGCTGGATCTGGGTCCGGCAGCTGAAGCCGTCCGCCATGATCAGCGTGCTCGGGTCGGCGCCCCGGACGGCCGGCAGCAGCTCGTGCTCCGCGCAGGCCATCGACACCTTCAGATGCCCGGCCGAGAAGCCGAAGTCGCCGGCCAGCCCGCAGCAGCCGCCGACCGCGTCCAGCCGGACCCCGGCGCGGGCCAGCAGTTCCCGGTCGGCGTCGTAGCCGAGGATCGCGTGCTGGTGGCAGTGCGGCTGGGAGACCGCCGACCGGTCGATCATCGGCGGGGACCACCCGTCGGTGGCGTTGAGCAGCTCGGCGAGGGTGCGGGTCTGCTCGGCCAGCCTGGCGACGTTCCGGTCGTTGGGGAACAGCTCGGGGGCGTCGCCGCGGAAGACGGCGGTGCAGCTCGGCTCCAGGCCGACGATCGGCGTGCCCTGGCGCAGCAGCGGGGCCAGGGTGCGCAGGGTGCGGCGCAGCACCCGCCTGGCGATGCCGAGCTGGCCGGTGGAGATCCAGGTCAGCCCGCAGCACAGGGTGCGCGGCGGGACGAGCACGCGGTATCCGGCCGCCTCCAGCACGGCCACCGCCGCCTGCCCGACGTGCGGGTCGAGGTTGTCGGTGAAGGTGTCCGGCCACAGCACCACCGGCCCGCGCTCCCCGCCGCCCCGCGGTCCGCGCACCCGGTACCAGTCGGAGAACCGCACGGTCGCGAAGTACGGCATCGGCCTGGCCCGCTCGATGCCGCCCAGCCGTTTGAGCAGCCCGGTCAGGCCGGGGGCGTGGGTGATCGCGTTCACCGTGCGCGGGGCGAGCACGGCGAGCCTGGCCCACAGCGGCAGCCAGCCCATCGTGTAGTGCGCGGCCGGCCGCGGCCTGCCCGCGTAGTGGTGGGACAGGAACTCCGCCTTGTAGGTGGCCATGTCCACCCCCATCGGGCAGTCGTGTTTGCACCCTTTGCAGGCCAGGCACAGGTCGAGCGCGTCGTTGACCTCCTCCGACGCCCAGCCGCCGGTCACCGCGGAGTCGGCGTGGCCGTTCAGCATCTCGAAGAGCAGCCGCGCCCGGCCCCGGGTGGAGTGCTCCTCCTCGCCGGTCGCCCGGTAGGACGGGCACATCACCCCGCCGCTGTGGCTGCGGCACATGCCGACGCCGACGCAGCGCATGACGGCCCGCTGGAAGCTGCCCTCGTCGCCGGGGTAGCCGAACTCGGCAGGCGGGTTCGCCGGACTCCAGGCCGCGCCCAGCCGCAGGTTCTCGTCCGACCGGTACGGCGTGACCACCTTGCCGGGATTCATCTGGTCGTCGGGATCGAAGACCGCCTTGACCTCCTCGAACGCCCTGACGACCTCCGGCCCGAACATCCTCGGCAGGAACTCGCCGCGGGCCTGCCCGTCGCCGTGCTCGCCGGACAGCGACCCGCCGTAGCCGGTCACCAGGTCGGACGCCTCGCCCAGGAAGGAGCGGTAGGCGGCGATCCCGTCGGCGGTGACCAGGTCGAACGGGATCCTCGTGTGCACGCAGCCCTGCCCGAAGTGGCCGTAGAGGGCGGCGTCCGCGTAGCCGTACCGCTCGAAGAGGTTGCGCAGGTCGCGCAGGTAGTCGCCGAGGCGTTCCGGCGGGACCGCGGAGTCCTCCCAGCCCTCCCAGGTCTCGGGCATGCCGGGCACCCGGGCGGTGGCGCCGAGCCCTCCCTCACGCAGGTCCCACAGCTCCTTCTCCGTCTTCGTGTCGTCGAAGAACGCGATGTGCGGCTCGTGCTCGGTGCCCGCCAGGGCCTCGATCAGCGCGTGACCCCGCTCGTCGGCCCGCTCCTGGGAGTCGGCGCCGAAGGAGACCATGAGCCAGCCGCCGCCCTCGGGGAGCCGGCGCAGGGCGGCGGGGTGCATGCCCTGGCGCCGCTCGTAGCCGATCAGCTTGTCGTCCACGCCTTCGAGCTGGAGCGGGTCGTGCCCGGTGATGCGGGTGACGGCGTCGCCCGCCTGGGCGATGTCGTGGTAGCCGAGGATGACCAGGCTCTCCGCCTTCGGCACCGGCACCAGGGACAGCTCGGCGCGCAGCACGGTGACCAGCGTGCCCTCGGAGCCGACCAGGGCGCGGGCGAGGTGGAAGGGGCCGCCGGGCAGCAGTTCGTCGAGGTTGTAGCCGGACACCCGGCGCGGGATGCCGGGGTAGCGGCGGCGGATCTCATCGGCGTGCCGTTCGATGATCGCGCGCAGCTCGCGGTAGATCTCGGCCCGCCGCCCGCCCTCGGCGAGGATCGCGGTGAACTCCTCCTCGCCGGTGTCGCCCACCCACATCCGCTCGCCGTCGTAGGTGAGGATCTCCAGCCGGCGGATGTTGTCGGCCGTCTTGCCGAACGCCTGGGCGGTCGAGCCGCACGAATTGTTGCCGATCATCCCGCCGAGCGTGCACTGGGCGTGCGTCGAGGGGCGGGGGCCGAACATCAGGCCGGTGGACGCCAGCTTCCTGTTGAGCACGTCCAGCACGATCCCCGGTTCCACGACGCAGGTCCGCGCGCCGACGTCCACCGACACCAGCCGGTCGCAGTACTTCGACCAGTCGATCACCACGGCCGTGTTGCAGGTCTGCCCGGCCAGGCTGGTCCCGCCGCCACGGGAGGTGATCGGCGCCTGGTGGGCGCGGCACACGGCGACCGCCCGCACGGCGGCCTCGACGGTGCGCGGCACCACGACCCCGAGCGGCACCTGCCGGAAGTTCGACCCGTCGGTGGAGTACGCACCCCGGCTGCCCGGGTCGAACCGGACCTCGCCGTCCACCTGCTCGGCCAGGTCCCGCTCAAGGTCGCGCATTCGCACGTACGGCCGGCGCGGCCGGGCGGTCACGGGCGCGGGAACGGACACACCGGTCAACGCGATCACCATCCCAACTTCGGAGACCTCGTCCTGAGGCGACGACATGGCGGTGATGTGTCCGCATGCCCGGTACCAGGGCGGCAAACACCTGCCCGGGAACCTTTGCCCGCTTCCGTGACGGATATCGGCCTTGACGGAGGTGGGTCAGAAAACGGTAAACGGCTGGCCGGAGTTGGGTGCGGGCAGGGGGCTTTACTGGGTTTTCATGAAAAAAGACGCCACACTGTCCGGAAGGGGGTGATTGTCCTGACCATCCACCTTCGAGTGGGCGGGGGAACGCGACACCACGGGGGGCCGGTCCGGAGGCGTTCCCGATACGCGCTGGCCGCGATCCCGGTGGCGATGATCCTGATCATCATGGTGGGCGATCTCCTCGCTCCCGCGGACACCCACCTCGGCCCGCTGCTCATCGTGGCCCCCGCGATCACGGCGTCGTTCGCCGGTCCGCGCCTCACGGCCGCGCTCGGCGGCGCCGCGATGGTCTGCCACGTGCTGCTCAGCGTGCACGACCGCGCGCTCGGCACCGAACGCGTGCAGACCGAGATCATCGCGGTGGTCGCGGTCTCCATTTTGGTGGTGGTCTACTGCCTGGCCCGCGACCGGCAGCGCAAACAGCTCGTGCAGATCAGGTCGGTCTCCGAGGTCGCGCAGAGCGTGCTCATGCGGCCCATCCCCCAGCGCAGCGGCCCGCTGTCCATGGCCTCGCTGTACCTCGCCGCCCAGGCCGAAGCCAAGATCGGCGGCGACCTGTACGGCGCCGCCCGCACCGCCGCCGGGACCCGGCTGATCATCGGCGACGTGCGCGGCAAGGGCCTGGGCGCCATCTCCGACGCCGCGCTGCTGCTCGGCGCCTTCCGCGAGACGGCCCGCAGGCAACCCGAACTGCCCGCCCTGGTCTCCGACCTGGAGGAAAGCCTCCGCTCGGAGATGGAGGAGTTCCCGGACGCCGACCTGGAGGCCGGGGAGGCGTTCGTCACCGCCGTGGTGCTCGACATCCCCGACGACGTGCCGGTCCTCAGTCTGATCAACTGTGGTCATCCGCCGCCGCTGCTCATCCGGGCGGGCGACGTCATCGAGCTGTGCGCCGCCCAGCCCGCCCCGCCGCTGGGACTCGGCGAGCTCACCCGGCCGCACTACACGGTCCAGACGTTCGCCTTCGAGCAGGAGGACGTCCTGCTGCTCTACACCGACGGCGTCGTCGAGGCCCGCGACGGCGACGGGACGTTCTACCCGCTGACCGAACGGCTCGCCCAGTGGGCGCAGGACGGGCCGCAGGGCCTGCTCGGCCACGTGCACGACGACCTGCTCCGGCACATCGGCAGCTTCCCCGACGACGACGCCGCCCTGGTCGCCGTCCAGCGCGGCGACGGCGGCACGGCCCGGTCGTACCTCTCGGCGACGACCGCCCGCGGCGCACTCCACTGACCCGCACCGGCCACGCCACGCCACGCCACGCCACGCCACGCCACGCCACGCCGTGCCGTGCTGTGCCCGGGAGCGGATCCGGGTGGGCTAGATCGCCTCGGGTTCGAGTGGCGGCTCCGGCGCCTGGAGGGGGAGCCGCAGGACGAAGCAGGCGCCCTTCGGGGAGTCCTCGATGGTGAGGGTGCCGTCGTGCGCGTGCACGACGGCACGGCAGATGGCCAGGCCCAGGCCGCTGCCGCCGGGGTCGCGGCGGCGGCCCTCGTTCAGACGGACGAAGGGCTCGAAGATCCGCTCGCGGTCCTCCGGCGCGATGCCGTGGCCGTCGTCGGACACCGTCACGACGGCCTGCCCGTCCTCGGCCCGGACGGTGACCGCCACGCCGGTCTCGGCGTGCCGCTGGGCGTTGACCAGGAGGTTGTTCAGCACGCCGATCAACTGGATCCGGTTGCCGAGCACCCGGACCTCGCTGTCGGCCAGCGTGTGCACCAGCGGGCCCGAGACCCGGGCCGCGGACTCCTCCTTGGCCAGGGCGGCGAGGTCGATCGACTCGGGGGCGGCCGGCGCGGCCGTGCGCACCCGGGCGAAGGCCAGCACCTCATCGATGATCGCCTGGAGTCGCTCGGTGGTGGACAGCGCGGCCTGGAAGGTCTGCTGGGGGTCCACGTCGCCGGGGTAGAGCAGCGCCTCCTCCAGTTGCGCGTGCAGCCCGGCGACCGGCGAGCGCAGCTCGTGCGAGACGACGGAGGCGAAGTGGCGTTGCTGCTGCACCGCCTCCTCCAGCCGGGCCAGCGTCTGGTTGGAGGTGCGGGCGAGCTGGGCGATCTCGTCCTGGCCGGGGGGCTCCGGCACCCGCTGGCTCAGGTCGCTGACCGAGATCTCGGCCGTCTTGGCCCGGATGGCCGCCACCGGTCGCAGCGTGCGGCCCACCACCCACCAGGTGGCCCACGCGGACAGCGCGGCGGCCAGCAGCGCGCCCGTGGCGGTGAGGATCTCCAGGCGGTGCCGGGTGAACATGGGCGGCTGCGGCAGCGCGGCGTAGACGAAGTGCGGCTCGCCCTGCCACAGCACCTGGGTCTCCACGGGAGGGACCCGGACGGCCGTGTAGAAGAGGCACCGTCCCCCGGCGGCGCAGGTGGTGCCGTAGTGGAACCGGTCGGTGGCCGACGGGCGCACCGAGCTGATCGGCGGCAGACCGGCGGCGGCGGGGTTGGCCGCGATCACCCGGCCTCGTGAGTCGACGGCCTGGATGAGCTGTCCGCCGGTGGCGGGGGTGGCCTGCGGCGTGCTGCCGGGGCGCAGGGTGCCGGCCCAGTCGGTGGCGGCGCGCTCGGTCCGCCGGTAGAGCTGGTCCTCGGCCTTGGTCACGATCGCAAAGTCCATGACGGTACCTATCGCCACGAAGACGATGAGCGCCAGCACACCTGCGGCGAGGGTGAAACGCGCGCGGATCGACCGCGGGCGAAGATGAAGTGACACCGACTGCCTCCCAAGGTGGCTCCTGGTCCCGGTTTGCCCACCTCCTTGACTCCTGTCAAAGTCAAAACAACGATTAAAGGCAACCTATTGCACGCTTGGCTGCCGAGAATAGGTGATTTAGGTCACTGGTTGACCTGGGCTTGACCATTCTTGTACCAGGCTTTTGATTTGACCCGCGAGATTGTATGGAGTCGTGGCGGTCGCCACGGTTTTCATGTGACCGCGTTTTTGGGAAGGCCGCGAAGCCGGGCGTTAAAGCCCGCGTCATCGGCAGCCGCGTTTGGCCGCCCGCTTCCGGATGACGACGCACTGGGAACCGTTGGCGAAGTTGCCGCTGCCGACCTTGGTGTTGTTGCTGTGCGTGCTGCCGGTGATGTTCGAGTAGTTGCCGCTGTTGACCGGCCTGCCGGTGCCCCGGTAGTTGCTGCTGTTCTTCAGGTTCCCGCTGTCGCGCGGGCCGTCGCCGACCGGCAGTGCCGGCATGGCGACGGCGGCGGTGGCACCGGGGTCGTGCCGCGTGGCGACGGCGGCGTCCACGTGCCGGGCGGCCCGTGCGGTGCCCGCGGCGGCCGGTGCCGCGACCGCGATCGGCGCGCAGATCCACGCGCTCATGACCAGCGCGGTCGCCCGTGTCAGACTCCGCACCGTCCATGCGACTGTCCAGGTCATTTCCCACGCTCCCCTGCGCTCGCGGAATTCCCGCTCACCTGTCCACGGTGTAGTGCTGCGGTCCGTTGGCCATGTTGTCGGCGTTGGCGGAGTTGTTGCTGTGCGTGGAGCCGTTGACGTTCGAGAAGTTGCCGCTGTTGATCGGGGCGCCGCTGTTGTGGAAATTCCCGCTGTTCGAGGAGTTTCCACTGTTCTCCGGGCCGTTGACGCATTTGGTGGGCGAGTCGGTCACCGGTGACCGGTAATTGATCAGGCGGTTGCCGCAGAAAACGGCCGGAAGCGTCCTGAGCACCGTGCCGAGATCGGCGCCGACGAGCGCGGCGAGCTGGGAGTCCTCCCTGGGCGGGTCGGCGGAGGCCGGGCCGGACCAGCAGAGCAGAGCCCCCCATCCCACCACGGCCACCAGGGCGGTCCGCACCGACGCTCTCATTCCAGCCTCCAGTTCCGGCGTACCGTTCAGCGTAACAGCGGGTGTCTTGACGAACGCAAAGGGTAATTGACGTCACCCTTCCGTATCCCGTGCCGCCGCCCACGATTTCGCCAAGGGTTCGCCGGAATACGGCTCACCCGGCCGGACGGAGGGGCCGGTGAAAGGGGTCCGGCGGCGGGGTGGCGAAACTCGCCGGTCGGCGCGTGTGCGGAGCGTGACATCGTGACCGCTTGTCGTTACTTTGAGGGCTGATCGTGGTTGTGGGCCCGCAACCACGGCGCAGAGCCCGCGGAGCCCGGCCGTCGCCGTTCCGCGAGGCGTCACCCGGTTACGCGGTGCACACAGGTTGATCACCGCAGAAAAGAGGTTGTGTCATGACCGTTCGACGGCGTCTTGGTGTGGCGTCCGCCGTTGCGGCCTTCGCGATGCTGGGGATGGGCCTGACGGCCGCCGCCACGCATGCCGACGCATTCGTGGACGCGTTCGTGGACTCCTACGAGTGCATGTACGGTGGCGGATACGTTGGCCTGGCCAACACCGTGTACGGGGACAGTTACCTGTACTGCGACGGTGGCCTCTGGGACGGGGAATTCGTCACCAACTTCTGAGGCCGAGAGAGGCCGAGAGTGACCGGCCGGCCTGAAGAATCGGCCTGCCCTTGAGCCGGGGGAATTCAGCTGTTCTCCGGCAGGCGGTGGAGGTCCACGGTCTAGCCTGTCGTCATGCAGTGCAGCCCGAGCCGGCCGGCCCGTTCGCGACCGTGGCCGCGTTCATGAGCGATCCGCGGTCGCCGTCGGAGACCGACGCGGCCCGGCAGCTCGCCCGGCACGCCAAGGCGGCCTTGCTGCACCTGGGGTGCCTGGCGAAGCTGGCTGCGGCGGCGGGGCTCGACCCGGCCGCCGATGATCGGGCGGCCGGACCTCACGCGCTGATCCGCACCGTCCGGGGCCTCGCCGCCGACCTCGACGTGTGGGCCACCGGCCACGCCTACGCCCGCGGCGCCGGCGAGGAGACCCTCGCCCGCACCGAGCGCTGGTGTCACACGCCCGGCGGCGTGCTTCCCGCCGGTCCGCCCGGCCTGCCCCGGCTCGCGGTCCGCCCGCCCGGTTCGTGCTCGATGCCGTGGGGCGTCTGCCCGGAGCACGGCAACACCCTGGTCACGGCCGCCGGTCTGTGCCGGTGCGGGGACTCCTCCTGCGGGCGCACCTGGACCTACGACCGCGACTCCGCACCGTGCGCGGAGCCCGCGCGGTGGCGGCTGACCGACGCCGTGGGAGAGAGCGCCGACCTGTGCGACGGCCACGCCCTGGACGCCTGCAACCAGGTGACCGGCGCCCGGGTCCGCCCGATCACCGCCTGACGGGGGCGCACGCCCGTAGGAGCGGTCACGCGTGGCGCCGGAACTCCCACGGATCGTGTGCGGAGAAGACCGCCACCTCGTCACCGTGGTCGCGGAGCAGTTCGCGGAGCCGGGCCTGGTTGCCCATCCGCAGCGGGCGGTCGATCTCGGCGAGCGCCTGCAGCGTGTCCAGCGGAGCCACGGACCAGCGGGCCTCGGGGGCGATCTGGCCCTGGTAGTAGTAGGCGTCGCCGGCGTGCAGCAGCCAGCGCCCGCCGTCTCGCACGGCCACCGCGCAGTGGCCCTCGGTGTGGCCGGCGAGCGGGATGAGCAGGATCTCCGGCGGCAGGCCGGTCAGCTCGATGGCGTCGAACCCGAACCAGGAGTTGCCCGTCTGCGTCGTGTAGGTGGCCCAGTGCGGCCGGTGCGCCCAGTGGGCCGGCCGGTAGCGGAATACGTGCTCGGGGTGGTGGCTGGTGGCGGCCATGGCCGCGCGGTGCTCGGCGTCGTGCAGGTGCACGGTGGCGTGCGGGAAGTCCGGCAGGCCGCCGCTGTGGTCGAGGTCGAGGTGGGTGAGCACGATGTGCCGTACGTCCTCGGGCGCGTACCCGAGGCGCTCGATCTGGCGCACCGCGGTCTCCCCGACGTCCAGCACGGCCTCCGTGCGCTCCAGGAACGTACGGCCGAGCGACTCCTCGCGGCGTTCCACGTCTCCGGTGCCGAAGCCGGTCTCGACCAGGACGAGCCCGGCCGAATCGGTCTCCACGAGCAGGCAGTGGTTCAGCGCCCTGGCCGGACGCAGGCCGGAGGCTTCGCCGGGATCGAGTTCGCGCATGGTGCCGCAGTTGAGATGGTGGACCTTCATGACGTGCCCCTTTTGGCTAACGAACGGTCGTAAGTTAATAGCGAACGGTCGGTAGATTAAGCTGTCGGCATGAGCCCGCGCAAGTCCGCCCTGGAGGCGGTCGCCACCCGCACCCGGATCATCGGCCGCGCCCTGGAGGTCGCCTCCGCCGACGGGCTCGAAGGGCTCACCATCGGCCGGCTCGCCGCCGACCTCGGCATGAGCAAGGCCGGCGTGATCGGTCACTTCGGGACGAAGGAGGCGTTGCAGCTCGCCGTGCTCGACGCCGCCGTGGAGCGGTTCCGGCTGCGGGTGCCCGCCCGGGTCGTCGGCGCGGAACCGGGGACCGAGCGGCTCGGGCGGGCGTTCGGCGAGTGGCTCGACTTCATGATGGAGGGCGAGGGGCACGGCGGATGCTTCCTGACCTCGGCGGCCAGCGAGTTCGACGGCCGCCCCGGTCCGGTCCGCGACGCCGTGATCGCCGCGCTGACGAGCTGGTCCGAGTACGTCACGGCCGAGCTGGCCATCGCCGCGCGCAACGGCACGCTCCCCCCGGACACCGACGTGGACCAGCTCGCCTTCGAACTGAACGGCGTCGTCCTCGCCGCCGAGCAGGCCATCCAGCTCTACCGCGACCCTCGGGCCCCCGCCCGCGCCCGCGCCGCCATCACCCGCCTCCTCCGAGGGGTGACACCGCCAGGCGCGGAGCGGGCCGGCTAGTGGTCGCGGCGGCGGGAGAGGAGCCAGAGGGCGACGATGACGGCGGTCGCGCCGACCACCGCGCCGACGGTGAAACCGGTGGCTTCGCTTCCGGAGGTCCGGGCGGCGCCGACCACCGCGAGCACGCAGGCGACCAGCAGCAGGACGGCCAGCAGGTAGAAACGTCTGCTGAAGAACAGCTGGCGGCCCGCCGCCGGAGGCGGGGAGTCGATGGCGGCCGCCGGTCCCACGCTGGCCGCCCTGGGCCGCTTGAAATACTCGTAGTGGAACCAGGTGCCGCACGGCTCCCAGCCGTCGGGGGCCAGTCGCTCGGTCAGGGAGCGCCCGCGCGCGAGGACGACCTCCCGCCGGTATTCCCAGCGCTGGGCCCGCTCCGGGTCGCGGTGGCTGACGAACCGGCCCAGCCGGTCGACCTTCTCCACCTCCCAGCCCTGGTCGCCGAACTCGTTGAGCCGCTGCTCGTCGGCGAAGATGTCGGCGGTCCACACCCACGTGCCCTCGGCCGGGCCACCGGTCTCCGGCTCCGGCTCGGGGCCGAGCTGCGCGGCGAACTCGGCGACCGGGCCGAACTCCTCCTCGGGGTCGGCCCCGCTCTCCTGCGCGTAGGCGGTCAGGTCGTCGACGGTGGCGGTGATCCGGTGGTCCGGGACTCCCCGGTCGCGCAGCAGCCTGGCGAGCGTGTCGAAGTAGTCGCTCATCCGGCCCTCCCCTTGGTGAGCACGGCCCGCACCGACTCGTCGAAGGCGAGCCAGCGGGACGCCTGATCGGCCAGCGTCTCCCGGCCGAGGTCGGTCAGGCGGTAGTAACGCCGGCCGGGACCGCGCTCGGTGACCCGGAACTCGGTCGCCAGCAGGCCCGCCTCCTCCAGCCGGTTGAGCACCGGGTAGAGGGTGCCGCCCTTGATCTGGCCCAGCCCGGCGTCCGCGAGCGTCTTGGAGATCTCGTAGCCGTAGCTCTCGCCCTCGGTCAGGCTGGCGAGCACCAGCAGGTCGAGGACACCTTTGAGCCAGCTCGCGCGTCGGTCGGCCGCCATGGACTCATCCTCGCACAGTAGCGATGCCATCTACGTCGCCAGGCAGCTTAGCCGGGGGCCGCTTGGCGGGGAGGAACAGGAAGGAGCGGACGTCGATCAGGACGTGCAGCACGATGGGCAGGACCAGGCTGCCGGTGCGCAGGTAGAGCAGGGTCAGGCCGAGACCCGCCAGGGTCACCACGGCCATGCCCTTCGAGCCCTGGTAGAGGTGCCCCGCGACGAAGATCGCCAGGGCCAGCCCCGCCGCGACGGGCAGCGGCAGCCCGAACACGTGCACGCCCAGGCCGATGAGCAGCCCCCGGTACACGATCTCCTCGGTGACCCCCGCCGTGACGGACATCCCCATGGCGAACCAGCGCTCGGCCGGGGTCCGCGGCATGATCGCCTGGAACGCGGTCGTGCCTGCCACGTCCCGCTGGGATCTGCGCAGCAGCAGGACGATCAGCACGGCGGCCACCGCGGCCCCGACCAGCATTCCGGCCAGGGTGGGCAGGTCGGCGCCGGGCACCAGCCCGATCCGCGCGAGGTCAAGCTCCGGCGACAACCCCACGATCACCAGAGCCAGCCCGGCCAGCGCCCACAACTCGGCCATCCACCACCCGACCAGCCGTTCGTACGTCCGCGGCGTGTCACGCTCCCGCGCGAGCCGGTTGTACGACCGTTTGCCCAGCCAGGGGGAGCCGGCGGCGAGATAGGCGATCAGCAGCACTGAGAGTGCGAGGGGGATCATCGTCCACTTCCTTCCATGTGGTGCGATCTAAAGCGTAAAGCGACCTAGTTAGGAATGCAACCTATCTAGGTATAGCTTCACATCCGCCCCCGCACCGACACGCCGAGGCCCGCGCGATCCTCCGTGAAAGGGGGGAGGGGGCATGGGTGCCAGGGCGCGGGCCCCGCCGTGGTCCGCTCCGCCGTGGTCCGCTCCGCGCCGTGCACCGGCGGGAGGAGGCGCGTGTCGCCTGTGACGCCTACCTCGCGGCCTGCCCGGCCCGCCGGCTTCTTGACCGGATCAGCGACAAATGGGTGAGCCTGCTGCTCAACGCGCC
The DNA here is from genome assembly GCF_030268685.1 of Microtetraspora sp. NBRC 13810. GTDB lineage: Bacteria > Actinomycetota > Actinomycetes > Streptosporangiales > Streptosporangiaceae > BSRQ01. The sequence continues at coordinate 31,483 of NZ_BSRQ01000019.1, read as the reverse complement.
GGCCGACGGGCCGCGGCGGTACAGCGACCTGTCCAGGAAGGTCGCCGGGGTCAGCCAGCCCGCGACGGATATGACCGCCGCGAGGCGGAGGTTCAGCGCTTCTGATCGCCGGCCATGGCGGCCGGCGTCTGCGACCAGTTCACCACCTTCGCCGGCTTGGCGAAGAAGGCGACGACCACCGCGCCGAGGACGGCGACCGCGGCGGGCAGCAGCATCGACTCGGCCATGGCGCTGGTGAATCCGGCGTGCAGCGCGGCGGGGAGCGAGCCGGTCAGGGTGAACTCCGACGCGTTCGCAGGCCCGGGGGAGGCCGGGAGCTCGGCGGTCAGCCGGGCCTGGATGAGCGCGGCGATGGAGGCGCTGCCGAGGACCGCGCCGATCTGCCGGGTGGTGTTGTAGACGCCGGCGCCGGCGCCCGCGAGCTGCGGGGGGAGGTTCCTCGTGGCGGTCGTGGAGATCGGCCCCCAGATGGCGGCGCTGGCCACGCCGAGCAGCGCGCCGGGCAGGGTGAGCAGCCAGATGCTCACGTCCGGCGTGAGCATGGCCGAGTACCAGCACAGCCCGGCGGCGAGCAGTACGAGGCCGGTCACCGCGATGTTGCGCGGGTTCACCCGGTCGATCAGCCTGCCGACGAGCGGCGAGCCCACCGCGAGCAGCACGGCCATCGGGACCAGAATGAGCGCCGACTGGGTGGGGGTCAGCCCGCGGACGAGCTGGAAGTAGAAGATCAGCGGCGTGGACATGCAGGTGACGGCGAAGCCGACGGTGGTGATCGCGCCGTTGGCGAGTGAGAAGTTGCGGTCCCGGAAGAGGCCGAGGGGGAGCAGCGGCTCGCCGCTGTTGACCTTCTGCCACACGACGAACGCGACCAGCACCACGATTCCGGCGACGATCAGGCTCGGCACCGAGACGATCCCGGTGATCGTGCCCCAGTCGTACTTCTCGCCCTCCTGGATGCCGAAGATGACGAGGAACATGCCGACCGCGCTCAGGAGCACACCGAGGACGTCGAAGCGATGCGGGTGCGTCTCCAGTCTCGGCACGAGCCGGGCCGCGAGCACGAAGGCGACGATGCCGACGGGGAGGTTGATGAAGAAGATCCACTCCCAGCCGAGCCCGTCGACGAGCAGCCCGCCGAGGATCGGGCCGACCAGGGTGGCGACCCCGGCGACCGACCCCCACAGTCCCATGGCCGCGCCCCGCTTGTCGGGCGGGAAGATGCGCGTGATCACGGCCATGGTCTGCGGTGTCATCAGGGCGGCGCCCAGGCCCTGGACCACCCGCTCGGCGATCAGCACGGTGATCGACCCGGAGAGCCCGCACCACACCGACGCCCCGGTGAAGATCACCAGGCCGGTGAGGTAGACGTTCTTCGGCCCGAACCGGTCGCCCAGCCGCCCGGTGATCAGCACCGGCACCGCATAGGCGAGCAGGTAGGCGCTCGTCACCCAGATGACCGAGTTGATGTCGGTCCTGAGTCCTTCGAGGATGGCCGGGTTGGCGACCGACACGATCGTCGTGTCGATCAGGATCATGAAGAACCCGATGACCAGCGCCCAGAGCGCCGGCCATGGCCTTATCGGTTGGTCCATGCGTAGTCCTTACGGTCGCGGCGACGCCGGGGAAAGGGGCACGCCGCGAGGCGTTCGCGCTTCAGTTGGCGGGTGGCCGATGCGGCGGGCCCCGGAGCGCGGCACCCGTGGGCATCGGCCGGGCCGGCGCCACCCGTTCCGCATGGCGCGCCGCACCTTATCGCCTATAGGGGAAACGTGCACAGATGTCCAGATGGCGAGCCGGTCACGGCTGGACGAACTCCGGCTGGTCGAGGACGCGCAGCCAGCTCCCGTCCGGCTGGCGGCGCACCACCTGGGCGCGGGCGCCGGTCCCGTCCTTCGGCGGGGTGGCGGTGAGCGCGAGATCGCCGCTGATCAGCGTGGGCAGCGGCTCCTCCGGCTCGAAGTGCGGCCGGTTCGCGAGCACCTTCTCCCACAGGGCGCGGATCGCCGCCCGGCCCACCGTCCGCCTGCCCGGCGGGTAGGCCAGGACGGCGTCCTCCTCGTAGAGCGCGGCGACGCCCTCCGCGTCGCCCGCGTTGGACCGCTCGACGAAGAGCCGGGTGAGGTCCTCGGGCTTCATGGCCTTCTCGTAGTCCGACATCGATGTCCCTTTCATCGGTTGACAGGAAAAGTCTTCCGGGCGGGCATTCAGAAGTCCAACAGATGGTTCTGCTGGTAACTAGAATCTGTGGTTATGGAACTCAGGCAGCTGGAGTACTTCGTCGCCGTCGCCGAGGAGGCCAACTTCACCCGGGCGGCCGAGCGGGTGCACATCAGCCAGTCCGGGGTCAGCGCCCAGCTCAGGCAGCTTGAGCGGGAGCTGGGCGCCGCGCTCATCGACCGCTCCGGCCGCACCGCCACGCTGACCACCGCTGGAGCCGCGGCGCTCGTGCACGCTCGCGCCGCGCTCGCCGCCGCCGACGCCGTACGGCAGGCGGTGGACGAGGTGAACGGGCTGGTGCGGGGGCGGCTCACGGTGGGCATGGTGATCGGCTGCACGATCACCCCGCTGTTCGACGCCCTCTCCGCCTTCCACCGGGCCCACCCCGGCATCGAGCTGTCCCTGGTCGAGGGCAACTCCGACCGGCTCGTCGAAGGGGTCCGCGCCGGCGCCCTCGACCTCGCCCTCATCGGCGCCGCCGACGGGCCGCCCGCCGGCCTGGGCGCGCTGCCGATCATCACCGAGCGGCTGGTCGCGGTCGTGCCGGAGGGCCATCCCCTGCTGGAGTCGCCGGTCACGACCCTGGCCGAGGTCGCCGCCCATCCGCTCGTGTGCATGCCGGAGGGCACCGGGGTCCGCACCGTCCTCGACCGGGCCTGCGCGGCCCTCGCCGTACGGCCGGCCATCGCGTTGCAGGCCAGCGCCGCGGACGCGGCGGCGGACCTCGCCCTGCGCGGCCTCGGCGTCGCGATCCTCAGCGAGTCCATGGCCGAGAGGTACGCCGACCGGCTGCGCGCCCTCGTCATCGACGACGTCGAGACGTCCGCCGTGCTCGCCCTCGTCTGGGCCGCCTCCCCGGGCCCCGCCCTGCGGGAGCTCGTCGTGCGCTGCCGGGAAGCCTTCCGGCCCGCCGGTGATCTCGTCCGCCTCGGCTGACAGAGTGCGACTTGGGACGCGTGGAAGGAGAGAACCATGGCGAGCGTGTGGGACCGGCTGCTGGACAGGGACATTCCGCTGATCGCCGCGCCGATGGCGGGCGCGACCACGCCGGCCCTGGTGTCGGCGGTGACCTCGGCGGGCGGGTTCGGGTTTCTGCCCGCGGGGATGAAGACCCCCGAGGCGCTGCGGTCGGAGATGGAGGGGCTGCGGGGGGCCGGGGTGGAGTTCGGGGTGAACGTCTTCGTGCCGAACCACGTGCCGGTCGATGAGGAGGAGTTCCGCAGGTACGCGCGGGAGCTGGCCGACGAGGGGCGGCCCTACGGGCTGGACCTCGCCGGCGCCCCGCTCGTCACCGACGACGACCACTGGCAGGACAAGATCGACCAGCTCCTGGAGACGCCGGTGCCGGTCGTCAGCTTCACCTTCGGCCTGCCGGGCGCGGCGGCGGTCGCCGCGCTGCGCCGGGCCGGGTCCCGGGTGCTGGTCACGGTGACCGGCGAGGCCGAGGCGGCGGCGGCCCGCGACCTGGGGGCCGACGGCTTCGTGGTGCAGGGCGGCGCGGCCGGCGGGCACAGCGCCACGCACACGCCCGACCGGCCGGCGCCGGCGGTCCCGCTGCCCGGCCTGGTCCGCAGGATCGTGCTGGAGACCGGGCTGCCGGTCATCGCGGGCGGCGGGGTGGCGGGCCCCGGCGACGTGCGCGACCTGGTCGCCGCCGGGGCGAGCGCCGTCATGGTGGGCACGCTGCTGCTGCGCACCGACGAGAGCGGGGCCGGCCGTACGCACCGGGACGCCCTCGTCGATCCCGCCTTCACCGAGACGGTGGTCACCCGCGCCTTCACCGGCCGTCCCGCGCGCAGCCTGCGCAACGGCTTCGTGGACCGGCACGACGCGGGCGCGCCGCACGGCTACCCGGCCGTGCACCACCTGACCCGCGAGCTACGCGCCGCCGCCGCGGCGGCCGGCGACGCCGACCGGCTCCACCTGTGGGCCGGCACCGGCCACCGCCACGCCCCGACCGGCCCCGCGTCCGCCGTCGTCGCCGCCCTGACGGCCCGCCTGTGAACCTCGGCGATCCGCTGCCCGCCGCGGGTCAGACGACCTCGCCCACGGCGGCGAGCAGGCCGGGCCGGGAGAAGTCGGGCTCGTCGCCGAAGACGATGTCGGGCCGCCAGGCCGGCGCGGGGACGATGCCCGGCGACAGCAGCCGCAGCCCGTCGAAGTAGCCGGTGAACTGCTCGACGTCACGCGGGATCAGCGTGCCGCTGGCCGTCATGCGGTAGGCGGCCTGACCGGCGTGGATCTGCTCGCGGGTCATGCTCCCCGCGTAGCCGTGCGACATGGCGAGATAGCTGCCGGGACGCAGTGGCTCGCGCAGCCGGGCGACGATGTCCGCGGCCTCGGCGTCGTCCGGGACGAAGTGCACGATGGCGAACATCAGCAGCGCCACCGGCCGGTCGAAGTCGATGTGCGCGCGCAGCTCGGGATGCTCCATGAGCGCCTTCGGCTGCCGCAGGTCGGCGTCCACCACGATCGTCTCGGGGTTGTCCGCGAGCAGCGCGCGGGCGTGGATGAGCACGATCGGGTCGTTGTCCATGTAGACGATCTTCGCGTCGGGAGCGGTCTCGTGCGCGACCTCGTGCACGTTCCGCTGGGTCGGCAACCCGGTCCCGATGTCCACGAACTGCCGGATGCCGAGGTCGGTCAGGGTGCGGACCGCCCGGATCAGGAACCGCCGGTTCTCCCTGGCGATCTCCCGGATGGTGGGCACGACCTTCATGAACTCCTCGGCGGCGGCCCGGTCGGAGGCGAAGTTGTCCTTGCCGCCGAGGTAGTAGTCGTACATCCGGGCGACGCTCGGGATGGTCGGGTCAATGCCCGTGGGTGCGCTCTCCGTCATCGCCTTTCCTCTCCCCGTTCCTTCCGGATTTTAGGCAAGAACCGCACCATAGATCACAGAACTCTCACATTCGCGTGCGGTAAGGTTCCTGGCCCCCGGAACCCATCGGCGGGGAACGCCACAGGTAGAGCGAGCGTTGACGGGTATGAGTGAGACTTACCGCCCGCGGCCGAGACGAGCCGGGGGCCGTCTCACGGGAGCGTGAGTCATGGAAGTCACCGGCATCTTCTCCGCACTGATCATCGGCATCGTCATCGGAGCGCTCGGCCGCCTGGTCCTCCCGGGCCGGCAGCACATCCCGATCTGGCTGACCGTCGTCATCGGCATCATCGCCGCGTTCATCGGCACCGGCATCGCCGCCGGGCTGGGGGTGGCCGAGACCCGGGGCATCGACTGGATCGAGCTGATCATCCAGGTGGTCCTGGCCGCCGCCGGCGTCGCGCTGGCCGCCGCGGCCTACCACCGCCGCCACGCCGGCTGACGCCGGACCGCGGACCGGCGCCCGCCCACGGGGCGGGCGCCGGGCATTTCACCGCCGGACGTAAAGCTGCCCGTAGAGCATGTACAGATCGGTCAGGCGGATCAGCACGTCGTTGCACACGTAGTCGGCCCACCGGCCGTCTTCGACCCCCGCGCTGCCCACCTCGTCACACCAGGTGGGGCCGAGATACGTGCCTTCGAGGACGTATCCCGGTGGCGGCGTCCACGCTGACGCCGCCGCTGGCTGCGGGGCGGCGACCGCCGGGGCCGCCGGGAGCAGGGCCAACACGCCGGCGCACGCCAGCAGGGCCGTGATTCTGCGAACTTCGAGCAAGACTTCTCCCCTGTCGCGGATTCGTGATGGAGACGGCATCGCAGATCATTCGCGCCGGGAACGTCACGGCCTGAATCGAGCGTCATCCCCATGATGCGAAGGAGATCCGGGCAGGGTCAAGATCATCCGGTGGCCGGAGGATGCCAGGCCGGGCCGGCCGCCGGTGCGCGGGGCGTCGATGGGAGAGGGCCGGGCGGCGCGGACCGCGGGGTGGAGACCGGCGACGGTCCGGGACCGGGGTCAGGACTCGGCGCTCTCCTCCCCGTCGTGGCCGGCCTGGGCGAGGACCGGGACGCCGGCCGGCACCCGTACGGCTCCGAAGACGAGCCGGCGGCGGAGCCGGAAGCCGAGGGACTCGTAGAGCCGGATCGCGTTGACGTTGGACGCCGCGGCGTGCAGCAGCGGGACGTCGCCGCGGGCGCGGACGCCGGCGGCGACGGCGCGCACCAGGCGGGCCGCCAGGCCCTGGCCGCGGAAGGCCGGGTCGGTGCAGACGGCGCTGATCTCCGTCCAGCCGGGTGGGCGCATGCGTTCGCCGGCCATCGCCACCAGCCTGCCGTCACGGCGGATGCCCAGGTAGGCGCCCATCTCGACGGTACGCGGCAGGAAGGGGCCCGGCTGGGTCCTGGCGACGAGGTCGAGCATCTCCGGCACGTCCCCGGGACCCAGCGGGACCGCTTCCCCGTCGGGCGCGGCGGCGACGCCGTCGTCCACCATCTGGACGCCGGGCAGCCGCATCTCCACCTCCCACCCGTCGGGCGGCTCGGTGTCGAAGCCTGCCACGGTGACCAGGGCGCCGGGTCCGGCGAGCGCGGCGAGGTCGTCCCAGTCGGCCCGGCCGGGCCGGTCCGGCAGCGCGTGGAACGGCGAGACGTCCACCGGGTAGCGCAGCACGCCGCCGCGGCGCTCCGCGAGGTGCGCGTGCGGCCCGGCCAGCGACGACCGCGTGGGGTTGTCCAGCACGTGCCCGCTCATCGGGCCTCCCCGGTCACGACCGCGGCGAACGCCGCCTCCTGGTCGCCTCGCCGGGCGAACACCGACGTCTTCCGCATTCCGCCGCCTCCCTGCTAGCTGTGCGCGAACACCAGGGTTAAGCGCCGCACGGCCCGGCGTTCATTCCTGCGGAGGACGTCTCCCCGGCCGGGAAGGCGGAGGCGGAGCCGCCCCCGGGGGTGGGCGGGCGGCGGTCATGTTCTCCGTGAGGGGAGGATCGGCAGCCATAGCCGAAGTAGTTGCACGTGCCGTGCGCGAAGGTCCGCTCACAGGCCGGGGCGCAGCGACGTCCTGCGCGACCACGGCCTGCACTGGGCGAACGTCACCAACGTCGCCAGGGCGGCCGTCCCGGCGGCGCGCTGCGGTTCATCCTCGACGGGCCGCGGCTCGGCAAGGTCACCGGCGAGCTGAGCGTCCTCGCCGACCGGGCGATGCGCAGGGGGTTCGACGCGGTGCGGAACGGGCAGCGCGCCCGGCTGAACCGAGAAGGTCAGGCCATGTCCCAGAGCAGCCGGTAGTAGGCGAGCCGCTCGGGGTCGGGGGCGACGCCGTACCCCTCGTACAGGAAGCCGTCGTATCCCGGGCCGAAGTCCAGGTCCAGGCTCCACGCGGCGACCGCGAGGTCGGCCCACCGGTCGGCCACCCCGAGCGAGCCCAGGTCCACGTGCGCGGCGAACCCGCCGTCGTCGTGCAGCAGCGTGTTGGGCACGCACGCGTCGCCGTGGCAGACGACGAGGCGGTCGATCGGCGGCGGGGCGCCGATGAGCGCCCTGGCCTGCGCCGTGTCGAGGTGCTGGTGCTCGGGGAACCGGTCGGCCGGTCCCTCGCCCTCGGCGATGCGCTCGTCGGCGCGGACGAGCCGCCGTTCGACGCTCCAGTCGAACGGGCACTCGTCCACGGGCAGGGCGTCGTGCAGCCCGCGCAGCCCCCGGCCGATGCTCGCCGCAACGGTCGCCGGATCGACGGCCAGCGAGGGGTCCACCGCCGAGCGGCCCGGGACCGCCTCGGCGACCAGCCACGCGCCCTCGGCGTCCGTGCCGTGCTCGACGACCCGCGGGACGGTCGCCCAGCGTTGCGCCCAGCTCAGCCGCTCCGCCTCGGCGGGCAGGTCGATCTCCGGGGTGCCGGCGGCGACCCACTTGGCGTACCGGCTGCCGCCGTGCCCGTCCTCCAGGCGGAAGGTCAGGCCGCCGAGCTCGTTGACCCACACCGGTGTGACGTCGTCGCCCCCGGCGATCGCCGCGATGACGGCGGGAACCTCCACGAGGTCGGTCCGCATGTTGGATATGACGGGTCGGCTCATGTTGGACATCGTCCCCCAGACGGCAAATGGTTTTACGGTGGGACGGCGGGCTTGAGTCTCCTCCAGGGGGAGATGTGAGGGTGGGGGCATGGAAGGCGACGCGGTCTACTCGATCGGCGAGTTGGCCCGGCCTCGAACAGGTCGAGGCGTGGGTGGAACTCGCCGAGCTGTCCCAGGACCCGGACTTCCGCGCCGTCCTGCGGAGCGTCGCCGAGCAGCTCGCGGCCGACCGCGCCGCGCACGGCCCCGGTCTGCGCCGGGACGCCGCCGCGGTGGTCCGGAAGCACGCCGGTCCGGTCCTCGCGGCGGGTGACGAGCGACCGGGCGGTGCGGGCCGGCGCTTCGTCCGGCCCGCCGCCCAGGGGTGAGGATCGGCGACGCGGGCTCCCGGGGCGACGTCCGCCCCGCAAGTTGTGATCGGTGTCTCTCCCGTAGGTGCCACGCGCCCGGGTTCCGCCCGACATGATGATCCACAATCGTGCATCTCATCCCTCGTCAAGGAGCCGACGTTGTCGCGGCAAGAGCGCGTTCGTCATGTCCTGGAGACCCGGTTCGTCCAGCGGGCGATCATCCTGGTCATCGTCATCAACGCCGTCACGATCGGATGTGAGACCAGCTCCTACCTGGTGGAACAGATCGGCGGGCTGCTGTACGCGGTCGACCGGATCGCGCTGGTCGTCTTCACCGTGGAGATCGCCGCCCGGCTGTACGCCTACCGCCGGTCCTTCTTCGCCGATCCGTGGAACTGGTTCGACACCGTGATCGTGGTGATCGCGCTCATCCCGGCCTCCGGTCCCACGTCGGTGCTGCGCGCCCTGCGCATCCTGCGCGCGCTCCGGCTGGTGTCGGCGGTGCCGAGCATGCGCCGCGTGGTCGGCGCCCTGCTCGCCGCCGTCCCCGGAATGGCCTCCATCATCGGCCTGCTCGTCCTGATGATCTACATCGCGGCGGTGATCGCCACCAGGCTGTTCGGCGACATCGTGCCCGAACGGTTCGGCGAGCTGCCGTACTCGCTGTTCACGCTGTTCCAGATCATGACCGGTGACGACTGGGGGAACCTGGCCAAGGAGGTCATGGAGCACAAGCCGTGGGCGTGGGTCTTCTTCATCACCTACATCCTCATGTCCACCTTCGTGGCGCTGAACCTGTTCATCGCGGTGGTGGTCAACGCCATGAACGACGCGGAGGCGTCGCCGTCCGAGCTGCAGACCCAGGCCGAACTCGGCGTCGTGAAGGAGGAACTCGCGGCGGTGCAGGCCAAACTCGACCTTCTCCTCGCCCGCCAGGACCCGCCGCGCCCGAAGGGCAGGCAACCGGCCCGGCTGTGATCAGCGGAAGGAGCGCGCGATCCCGCTGGCGGGTGGGTTCGCGGGAGGGTTGTCCCCCTGGGGATACGGGTGCCAACCGTACAGACAGGCGACCGGATGTGGGGGAGGGTGTCAGGAGCGCACGGCAGGGGCGGCAGCGGGGCGACGGAGGGGGGCGGTGATTCGCCATGGCAGTGATCGCCGGGGTCCTCGACTGGCTGGCGACACAGCAGGGCGTCACCGTCGCGCTGGTGGTCAGCGTGTTCCTGGTCGTCGAGACCTCGCTCTTCCTCGGGCTCCTCGTCCCCGGTGACGGCGTCGTGCTCCTCGCGGGGGCGAGCGTGACATCCGTGGCCGAGTTCCCGCCGCTGGTGCTGGTCGCGGTCGCGGGGGCGCTGATCGGGCAGACGGGCGGCTACCTGCTCGGCTACCACTGGGGGCCGCGGGTACGGCACAGCCGGGCCGGTCGCAGGCTGGGGGAGCGCAACTGGCGCCGGGCCGAGCGGCTGGTGCTCGGCCGGGGCGGCGGCTGGGCGCTGGCGGGTTCCCGCTTCATCCCGCTCATGCACGCGCTGGTGCCGGTGCTGGCGGGCACGCTGCGCATGCCGTACCGGCGGTTCCTCGCCTGGGAGTGCCTCGCGGCGGTCGTCTGGTCCACGTCCTACGCCGCGATCGGCGCGCTCGTCGGAAACACGTTGCGCGCCAACGGGCACCTCATCGGCTATGCCATTTCCGCTGTCATCCTGCTGATCACTTTCACCGTGACCCGTTTCCTGTCCCGCCGCGGCGAGCCGTGCGAAACGGCCGGCACGCTCGCCGAGCAGCGGGGGTAGCCACTTCCGAAGGCCGTGTCAGAAGGCTTCCGACCTCTCAGCACTGTCAAGGCGTGCCACCACGACCCGGCTGTCGGGTGCTGGCACGACTGACAGTGCTTTGTGCGCTTATTAGGGTCGTCCCCAGGTTGAGCAACACATCCGGTGATAACGGGGATTTTTGATCACCGGATGTGGTCACTGTCGGCACGCCTGCCCCGGACCGTCGTGCCCGCCCTCGGGTCGCACGCGGGCAGTGGCAGGTCTTCGGACTCACGGGCGGCACGGACCGGAGTCCGCGTTGCCTACTGGCCGTCGCTTCCCGGATCCGGTGCTCGGATCCAGTGCGAGTGACGGCGGTCGTTCCCATTCACCGCTGCGGGGCAGTCCCGGATTCTCACCGGGTTCCCTCTTGCGACGCGCCTGCCTGGCGGGCAGGGCGAACCGACTGCGGGTGCAGCCCAGGCGCACCCGGTCGCGGGCCGTACCGCGGGCCGCGGGCCGCCCGGCACCTTACAGGACACAGTCATCCTGTAAAGAGCGATTGTTGGCGAATATCGACATCGATCTTGATGGACATCTGATCCGGCGTCCGTGGTTATTCCACCTCATTGTTGTGCAGTGGCAGGACCCTGCCGTGTGAGTTACCCCCCGGACAAAGGCAGAGCCCAATGGTGAAACGCGCCCTCGCGACCGTCGCCCTCTCCCTCGCCACATTACTCGGATTAACGCTTCCCGCCTACGCGGTGACGCTGCAGCAAAAGCTCGCCGCACTTTCCAGCTTCTCCCAGCCCACCGCCGCCAGCGCCGCGAGCTGGCGGGCCGCCTGGCAGAACCAGGGAGCCTGGGCGGACTACGCCTTCGACTGGTCCACCGACCTGTGCTCGACCAGCCCCGACCAGCCCCTCGGCTTCGACTTCAGAATGCCGTGCCGGCGGCATGACTTCGGCTACCGGAACTACAAGTCGGTGAGCCAGTTCCCGGCGAACAAGGCGCGCATCGACGACGCGTTCTACTTCGACATGCAGCAGGTCTGCGCGGGATATTCCGGCGTCTCCCGGAGCACCTGCAACGGCCTCGCCTGGACCTACTACCAGGCGGTCCGGGAATTCGGCGACCTCAACGTGACCGAGGCGCAGATCGAGCGAATCCGCCTGAACGCCGAAAAGGCCGCCCAGAACGCCGAGTCGTAGCCGTCCCACCGGGTGACAGCACGAACGCCATGAGGCCGGTCGCACGGACGACCGGCCTCATGGCCGCATGGCCTACGGGCGGGAGGTGGACGGCATACAGGACATCACGGTGGTCCAGGCGTCCGCCCAGGACGGGGATGTGCTGGGCGAGATCCACGCGGCGTCCTGGCAGGCGGCCTACGCCGGGTTCTTCGCACCGGAGTTCTTCGCCGGTGCGGTGCGACGCCGGCGCGGTCAGTGGCACGACCGGCTCGCCGCGCGGACGGGCACCGCCCTGCTCGCCGGGCGGGCGGGTCGGCCGCTGGCCCTCTCCTTCTTCGGCGCCTCGCCGGAACGGCCCGGCACGGCGCAGATCTTCAGCTTCTTCGGGCATCCGGCGGGCTGGGGCACCGGCGTCGCGAGCGTCCTGATGCATGCGACCCTGCGCGAACTCCGCGAGCGCGGTTTCGGCCGGGTGCACCTGTGGACGCTGCGCGACACGCCCAGGGCCCGCCGCTTCTACACCAAGAGCGGCTTCACCGAGTCCGGCGCGCTCCGCGGGCACGACTTCGGCGACGGCAACCTGATCGACCAGGTCGAGTACGAGTACTCCTGGTGAGGCGGGCTCACCCGGTCACAGGCCGGAACACGCCCTCGGCCTCGACCCTGCCGGGGCCGTAACGGGTGTCCAGGTCGCGCCGCAGTTCGTCGGTGGCGACGAAGACGGTCAGTCTCACCCGTCTGCCGACGAGGTCCACGTGGGTGCTGTTCGCGCCGGGCGTCGTCGTAGACCTTCTTCGCCAGCGCGTCCAGGTCGGCGTGGGTGTGCTCGGCGCGGGAGACGCAGAGCGCGCCGCCCCAGGTCTGCCGGGCCAGCCGCTCGTTGCCGGCCAGATCACCGGTGAACATGAGGTTGAACACGAACCGGACCGGCTCGTGATCCTCCTTCAGATCGTGCGCGCTGAAGTCGACCGTGTGGTCGTTGTCGAGCCAGGAGCCCGCGAACTGCGGTGACCTGCTCACCGCCTTCTTCGTGGCGGACAGCGCCTCGAACGTGGCGGTGGCGGGATCCACCGGCCGCCAGCCGCCCGCCGGCTCCGGGCACGGCGTGGGAGGGATGTGATCAACGGCGCCCGGAGAGGGCGGGGGCGCCGGGGGCCTCGGCGGCTCGGTCAGGTGCAGGCGCCCGCCGTCCCACGTGCCGACGACCGTGTAACTGCCCCACTTCACGCCGCCGCCCGACTCGTGCCGTACGGCGGCCCAGTCCCAGCCCACGATGTCGGCCCCGTCGCACTGCGGGATCTTGGACGTCAGGACGACCCGGCAGAACTGCGGCCCGTGCCGTTCGTTCTCCAGCACGGTCCCCGAAGCCGTGTAGCGCGTTGCTCCCGCGGGGGCGGCGGGGGTGCAGGCGGTGAGCAGGAGGCAGAGGGCTAGCGAGGGGGCTCTCATGCCACTGAGACGTCCGCCGGGCGGCGGATGGTTTACCGGCTCGGTGTGGTGCTGGCGTCGCCGGCGCTCGGGGCGGTGGGGCAGGGCGGCGTACCGGCGGCCCCCGGGGTACCGGCGGCCCCCGGCGTACCGGGGGCCGACGGCGTACCGGGGGCCGCCGGGGGTGCGGCGCCGGAGACAGGCCGGCGCTGGCTCGGCACCTGGGTGTCGATGCCGCAGCTGACCGAGCCGGGCAACATGCCGCCGCCCCCGTACACCCAGGAGAACCTGGTGCTGCCCGACAGCACCCTGCGGCAGACCGTACGGGTGTCGGTCGGCGGGCGGCAGTTGCGGCTGCGCTTCTCCAACGCGTTCGGCGGCACGGCGCTGCCGCTCACCAAGGTGTCCGTCGCGCTGCCGGCCGGCGGGCGGGCCGGGGTGAGCGCCGTCAGGCCGGGCACCTCCAAGCCGGTGACCTTCGGCGGCAGGTCGTCGGTGGTGATCCCGGCCGGGGCGCAGGCGGTCTCCGACCCGCTGTCCTTCGACCTGGCGCCCCGCTCGAACCTCACCGTCACGGTCTACCTGGCCGACGGGCAGGCGTCCGCGAACATCACCTCCCATCCCGGGTCGAGGACCACGTCCCACCTGCTGACCGGCGACCACGTCGCGGCGACGGACCTGCCCGGCGCGACGCCCACCGATCACTGGTACTTCCTCAGCGGCGTCGAGGTGTGGACGGGGAGCGGCGGCGGGGCGGCCGTCATGCTGGGAGACTCGCTGACCGACGGCCGCGGCTCGACCACCAACATGAACGACCGCTGGCCCGACCAACTGCTCGACCGGCTGCACGCCGGGCCCGGCACGGCGGGCGTCGCGATCCTCAACCAGGCGGCCGGCGGTAACCGGGTGCTGAACGACGGCCTTGGCCCCAACGCGCTGGCCAGGCTGGACCGCGACGTGCTGGCGCAGACCGGCGTCGAGTGGCTGCTCGTCTTCGAGGGCGTCAACGACATCGGCACGGCCGAGGCCACCCAGGCGGCCCAGGACAGGGTCGCGGACGACCTCATCGCCGCCTACGACCAGATCCTCGTCCGGACCCGCGCCCAGGGGATCCGCGTGTACGGCGCGACCCTCACGCCCTTCGGCGGCAACGCGATGTACGACGACCCGCAGGGGTACCGGGAGGCGGCCCGGCAGAAGGTCAACGACTGGATCCGGACCAGCCGCCGGTTCGACGAGGTGATCGACTTCGACCGGGCGGCCCGTGACCCGGCGAACCCGCGCAGGCTGCTGCCCGCGTACGACACCGGCGACCGGCTGCACCTGAACCCGGCGGGCTACGAGGCGCTGGCCGGCGCCGTTCCCGCCCGCCTGTTCCACCGGAAGCCGCTGCCGCCGGGATTCGGCTACAACTAGTGGCACTATATTTGGCAGGATGATCGGATGACCTGATCTCTGGATCGGGTCATCCGGCGGTGGAGAAAGGGTCTGCTACGTGAATCCATCCCAGTCCCTTCCCAAGGCAGGGTTCATGCTCTCCGCCGTGGGTGTCGGCGGCGTGGTCCTGCAGATGCTGGCCGTCGCCTACCCCGATGGCGACCCGGCCAAGGCGCGCGAGGCCGCGGGGCTGCTGCGGCAGCTGGCGACGCGGGTGGACGTGAGCCTGGACGACGTGGAGGAGGTCGCGAGGAGGGTGTGGCAGCCGCCCACCTCCGGCGCGGGCGTCGACGCCTTCAGGAGCTATTTCACCGACGAGGTCGCGCCCTATCCGCCGCTGGTGTCCGCGTACATCCGCGGGTTGGCCGACGCGGTCGACGAATACGCGGACATGCTGGAGGAGACCCAGCACACGCTCCGGACGATGGCCATGATCCAGTGGCTCGAACTGCTGATGTTCTTCTGCTGGCCGGCGATCGACAAGAAGATCCAGACGCTGATCAACTGGGGGATCCGCAAGTCGCAGGCACGGCTGCTGCTCAAGATGTTCAACCACGCGGTGGGGCAGCGGTTCATCTACGCCGCGGGGGGCAGCCTCGCCTACACGGCCCTCGACCAGCTCGTCGTGGACGGCGTCAAGCTGGCGAGAGGCGAGGACACGGGGTCGTGGGGCGACCGCGGCGAGTACATGCTGAAGAACTTCGCGGCGGCCATGGTCTTCTACCACGTGGACCCGGCCAACTTCGGAAAGGCCGCGAACGTGTTGCCGAAGAACAAGGCGGCACAGAACGCGATCGTGTTCCTGACCGGGTCCAGCGTCTTCACCACCACGGCCAACGTGCTCAACCGGCCGGGCGACGTGATCGACGATCCGGTCAGCCTGCTGCCCACCTGGGAGCAGATGCTCGCCAAGCTGGGTGTCGCCGCGGGCCAGGACCAGTTCAGACGCTGGCGCGGACTCTGACCGCACGGCTAGTCCCGGCCGAAGCGCCTGGCCTCGTCGGCGAACGGGGTCAGGCCGTCCGTCATCATCCCGGCCATCTGCCGGGCCAGGTCGGCGGTGGCGTCGCCCGCGGCGGCGAGCACCGCCTCCGCCAGCGCGTCCGCGCCGAGTCGCAGCGCGCGCGGGTCGATGCGCAGGCCGCCGAGCGCGCCGCTGGGCAGCACCTCGGCCGTCACCTGGCCGTTGGCCGCCTCACCTCGGCCGCGGACGGCGTTGAGGCTCTCCTGCAGGTCCAGCAGCGGACGAGTGTCGGCTTGGAACTGGGCGAGAAGGCGGTGCATCTCCTCGTCGAGGAAGGGGGCGCCGTCGTCCGGTGTGGTCATCAGGTCTCCAGAAAACATCAAGAGGTGAACTTCTTGTCCGACTTCGAGTATTTCGGCGGTTCGGACACTTTCGGTAGGGATGCGATGGTGGCCCAGTTTGCGACGTCGAAGCCGGTCGTCATGCTGTCCAGCCGTCCGGCGACCCCGGGATAAATGTCGCGTAGGGCGTTGACGTACGTCTCGGCTTTCTGCAACGCGGCGGAATAACCCTGCTTGAACGTGTTCGCCGTCTCGTCGGTGCCGGCGAAGTCGCCCAGTGCGGCGATGGAGTCGAGAATCCGGCGGACATCCCTCTTCAGGTCGTCGTGCTCGTCGGCGAACCCACCGGCCGCTCTGATGAAGGTGCTCCCGCGGACATCGGTTACCGGCATGGCAGGGAGTCCGATACCGGGCCAGGCCGGCGAAGGGCTGGGGGTGGGATGCGCGGGAGCGGAGGGGGCCGGCGATGCCCCGGGCGTCTCGGCGGGCGTCGGAGCGGGCGTGGGCGAAGGGCCGGGGGACGTCGGGCTCGGGGTGGGGCTGGGGGACGTCGGGCTCGGGGTGGGGTCCGGGGTCGAGGGGCTCGGCGTGGGCGTGGGCGTGGGGCTGGGGGTGGGGCTTGGGGACGTCGGACTCGGGGACGGGTCCGGGGTCGAAGGGCTGGGGGTGGGGGTGGGGCTCGGGGTGGGGGTGCCTGTGGAGGTGGGCGAGGGGGTGGGCCATGAGGGCGGAGAACTCGGATCCATCTCAGACATGACACCCTCCTCATCGATGCCCCTGTCGGCGTCGCGCAGGCCGAACATAGCAATGCCGAATTGTCAACACTACCTACATGAATAGTCTACTTTGCGGGGATGTCGGTCATGACGCCCCGGGGTGAGGAAACTTTCAGCGGATTCGCGCCCATTCCGAGCGAAGTCCCCAGGTGTACGGCAGGGGGCGGGAACAGGCCCGGTCCCCGTCTTCCGTTCTGAAACATTTCGGCTGACACTACGAAAGATTTCAGTGAATCGCGCCTCGGCGCGCGGTCGACGCCAGGGAGAACAGGACGGCGGATGAAGATCCTCAGAAAGGTGCTGGGCGCCGTGGCCGCTGCCGCGGTGCTCGTCGTCGTGGGGCTGTCCACGGCGCCCCCGGCCGCACCGGCCACGCTGACCGAGGTGACCAGCTTCGGTACCAACCCGACAAATCTCCGGATGCACCTGTACGTGCCGGACAACGTCGCGCCCAGACCGGCGATCCTGGTGGCGGTGCACTACTGCACCGGCTCCGGGCCCGCCTTCTACTCGGGGACCGAGTTCGCCTCCCTGGCCGACCGGTACGGGTTCATCGTCGTCTACCCGTCGGCCACCAGGAGCGGATCCTGCTTCGACGTCTCCTCGCCCCAGGCGCTGACCCACAACGGCGGCAGTGACCCGGTGGGGATCGTGTCCATGGTCAGGTACGTCCAGCAGCGCCACAACGGCGACCCGGACCGGGTCTACGTCACCGGCGCGTCCTCGGGCGGCATGATGACCAACGTCCTGCTCGGCGCCTACCCGGACGTGTTCAAGGCCGGGGCCGCGTTCATGGGCGTGCCGTTCGCCTGCTTCGCCACCACCGACGGCTCAAGCTGGAACAGCGCCTGCGCCAACGGCACGATCAGCAGGACCCCGCAGCAGTGGGGCGACCTGGTACGGGCGGCCTACCCCGGGTACAGCGGCCCGCGTCCCCGGATGCAGACCTGGCACGGCACCGAGGACACCACCCTGCGCTACCCGAACTTCCAGGAGCAGATCAAGCAGTGGACCGACGTCCACGGGCTCAGCCAGACGCCCGCGTTCACCGACCGCCCGCAGTCGAACTGGACCCGGACCCGTTACGGCGGGACCGGTACGAGCGTCCCGGTGGAGGCAATCAGCGTCCAGGGGGTCGGGCACAGCCTGCCGACCGGCGGCATGGCCGCCGCCGTGATCCAGTTCCTCGGCCTGACCGGCGGTCCCCCCGGGTCGCCTGGCCCGTCCCCTTCGCCGACCCCCACCCCGACGACCACGCCGCCGCCGGGCGGCACCTGCCGGGTGACCTACACCATGAACACGTGGAACACCGGCTTCACCGCGGCGGTCACGATCGCCAACACCGGCTCCGCCACCGTCGGCGGCTGGTCCCTGGCCTACGCGCTCCCCGCCGGGCAGGCCGTGACCTCGGCGTGGAACGCCACGGTGTCGCCCGCCGGCGGACAGGTGACGGCCAGGAACGCCCCGTACAACGCGACGATCGCGCCCGGCGCATCCGTTTCGTTCGGCTACCAGGCCACCCACACCGGCAACACCGGTGAACCCACCGCCTTCACCCTCAACGGGACGAACTGCACGGTCGGCTGACCGGCGTGAGACCGCCGATGCCGGCGAGGAGTGCCGTCCTCGCCGGCATCGGCGCAGCCGCCGCCACGTCGCCGTGGGCCGCCCGGACGGGGTCAGCCGATGGGTCAGCCGATAGGTCAGCCGATGGGGTCAGCCGATGCGGAGCGGGAGCACCCGCGGTCCGCGCACCTGGCCCGCCGCCCAGGTCACCGCCGCCGGGTCGTCGAGGGTGAACTCCGGGAAGCGCTCCAGCCAGACCTCCAGTGCGACCCGCAGCTCCATCCGCGCGAGATGCGAGCCCACACAGCGGTGGATGCCCAGGCCGAACGCGGCGTGCCGGTTGACCTCGCGGTCGATGACGACCTCGCCCGCCCGGTCGAACTGCGCCGGGTCGCGGTTGGCCGCGGGGAAGGACAGCAGGATCCAGTCGTCGGCCTTCATGTCGACGCCCTTCCAGTGCATGTCCTCCTTCACCAGCCGCGCCATCGTGACCGGCGCGTAGACCCTCAGGAGCTCCTCCATCGCGGTCGGCAGCAGGGCGGGCTCGGAGACCAGCCGCTCGCGGTCCGCGGGCGTCTTCGCCAGGTGCCACAACGACGCGCCGATCGCGCTCCACGTGGTGTCGATGCCGGCGATGAGCAGCAGGGCCATCGTGCCCGCCACGTGGGACGAGTCCAGCTTCCTGCCGTAGAGCTCCACGTTGACGAGGTAGGTCGTCAGGTCGTCGCGCGGCTTCTCGACGTGGTCGCGGATCTGCGCGTACAGGTACTCGAACAGCTTCTCCATCCTGGCCAGGCGTTCCTCCGGCGGCAGGTTGATGCCTTCGAGCGCGTTCTCGACGAACTGGCGGAACTGCGGCCCGTCCTCGGGCGGGAAGCCGAGCATGTCGGCGATGACCCGGATCGGGATGTGCTGGGCGTAGTCGCGCGCGGCGTCGACGACGTCCTGCCCCTCCAGCGCGTCGATGAGCGTGTGGCAGAACGCGCGGGTCGCCTGCTCCTGCTTCGCGACCGCGGTCTTGGTGAACGCCGGGAGCAGCAGCTTGCGCGCGTCGTGGTGGAAGGGCGGGTCGGAGGAGATCGGCGGCACGCCGCCGACGGGGGCCACTTCGCGGGGCGGCCGGAAGTTGCTCATGATGATCGCCCGCGAGGAGAAGTGCTCGGTGTCGTAGGCGATCGCCGCGACGTCCTCGTACCGGGTCGGCAGCCAGCCGCCGCCGAACCGGTCGGTGTGCGCGATCGGGCAGCGCTGCCGCAGGTCGTCCTGGATGCGGTACGGGTCGGCGGCCCATTCCGGCTCGGCGTGGGAGAAGTCGGTCGCCCAGTCCGAGACCGGGCCGGTGATGACCTCGTTACGTCTGCCGAGAGACCGGTCTTGCATGTTCTCCCGGAACTCCTGACTGAAGCGGTCGTCGTCGACGGTCATGCACGCCTCCTAGAGGGTTTCGATCGCTCTCTCTGGACAGTTGGACAGGGCCAGCCGTGCCGCCTGCTCCTCGCCGGGCGGCACGACGCCGTCGCCGACGACCTGTCCGTAACCTTCGTCGTCCTCACCGAACAGGTTCGGGGCGAGGTCATAGCAGCGACCGTGTCCCTGGCATCGCTCCGTGTCGATCTTCACTTTCATTCGGGCGCTCCCCTCTGTGCTGTGGTGTCAGGGGCCAAGGCGGTGACGATCCGGGTGAGCAACGCGTGCCACTCCTCGTCGTCCACCGCGTGCAGGCTGGGCGGGATGAGCGCGCTGCCCATCGCGAGCAGCAGGCAGAAGTGTGCCAGCGCCCCCGGTGGCAGCGCGGGATCCAGCTCGCCGTCGCGCTGGGCGACGTGCACGAGCCCGGCGAGCCAGTCGGCGCGTTCGCCGACGTAGTCCCGCATCGGCCCGGCGACGTCCTCGTCGCGGCGGGCCGCGACCAGCGCCTCGACGATGAGGTAGCCGCTCGCGTCACGCCGGCGCGGGAGCCGGCGGCCCACGACGACCAGCAGATCCGTGATCGACCGGCTCGGGTCGGCGGCCAGCAGATCGGCCAGCAGCCGGGGCCCGTGCGCGCGCAGCGCGGCCACCAGCAGGTCCGCCTTCGAGCCGAAGTGCGCGTAGAGCGCGCCGTTGCTGACCTTCGCGGTCGCGGCTATGTCGGCCACCCGCGTGCCGTCGTATCCGCGCTGCGCGAAGACCTCGGCGGCCGCACGCAACAGCCGCTCGCGCGTCTCGGCCGCGGTGACGCCTGCGATACGCCCCATATGCGAATCAAAATATCGTTCATTTGATATGTCAATCAATCATGGCAGCCGCCGGGCTGTCAGACGGCCTTGAAGATGACAGTGCGTCACGCGACCCCGCACTGAGCCATCGCAGATGACATCGGGGGCGTTGGGGCGCGTAGCGGATGCGGCGGCGGTAGACCTCCAGCAGCGCCTGCGGCTGTCAGTGCACCGCGGCCATATGCCACATCCGCCGGCGACGAGACCGCGGTCAGCGGCGTCCCGCGGCCAGGAACTCCCGCGCGCCGCGCAGTCTGGTCCGCAGCCGTCCCTGAGTCATGTCGCACCGCAGGCGCACGCCTATCGGACCGGGCAGGTCGGTCTCGGCGCGCAGCCCCGAAGGCAACCTGTCCGCGTCGAGCCCGTCACGTCGGGCGATGAGCAGCCCCAGCTCGTATCGGCTGACCTCGTCGGCTCCGGCGACGTGGTGGACGCCGCGATACCCGGACGCGGCGAGTTCGAGGAGAGCCGCGGCGAGATCGACGACATGCACGGGACATCGCACATCGTCGGTGAACAGCCTGCCCCTGACCGTGCCGTCGGCCAGTTGACGCACCAGCTCCTCGTGCGGAGAACCACCGTCACCGATGATCAGGGAGGTCCGGACCACCGCCGAGTTCGGCACGATCGCGTCCACTGCCGTCTCGGCGGCGGCTTTGGCGGCGCCGTACGGACTGATCGGGTCGGGGACGCACGTCTCGTCATAGCGAATCGCCGCACCGGAGAAGACCGCGTCGCTGGACACGTGAACCAGGCGCCCGCCCACC
Source organism: Microtetraspora sp. NBRC 13810 (assembly GCF_030268685.1). GTDB lineage: Bacteria > Actinomycetota > Actinomycetes > Streptosporangiales > Streptosporangiaceae > BSRQ01. The sequence goes on along the minus strand of NZ_BSRQ01000019.1, from coordinate 10,486 downwards.
GCGGAGACGGCGAGAGCCACATTCGCCGCACCGACCGCCGTGGTCGCCCAATCCGTCTGCCGGAACGCGGCATTGACGACCACCTCCGGCCGCAACGCGCCGATCAGCGCTCCGACCTCCTCCCGTCGGCGCACATCGAGCGGCAACCAGTCGACACCCGCCGTCTCTCCCGGTCGGGTCAGGTAGGTCCCCGCCACCTCGTGCTCGGCCGCCGAACACTGCCGGGCGAGTTCGCCGCCGAGAAAGCCGCTGCCACCGACGATGAGGATCCTCATGGGCGGTCACCATAGTCGATCGTTTTCGACTGGTGTCAGGCGAAATGGCACTGTCACCTTCGCCGCTCGCCGGCAACCTCAGCGGGCTTCGGCCGGCTCTCGGTAGGTGACGGTGAGCTCGCCCTCGGCGGTGTCCACCCTGACGGTCGAGCCGTCGGCGATCTCCCCGCCGAGCAGGGCGCGGCCGATCCTGGTCTCGACCTCGCGGGCGATGAACCGGCGCAGCGGGCGGGCGCCGTAGACGGGGTCGTAGCCCTGGGCGGCGATCAGCCGGCGGGCCTCCTCGGTGACCTCCAGGCCCAGCCGCCGGTCGGCGAGCCGGTTCCTGACGTCGGTGAACATCAGCTCGACGATGCGCTCGATCTCGTCCTGGGTGAGCGGCTTGAACAGCACGATGTCGTCCACCCGGTTGAGGAACTCCGGCCGGAACCTGGTCCGCAGCTCCCGCATCACCCGGTCGCGCCCCTCCGGCTTGATCTCCCCGCCGGGCGTGACACCGTCCAGCAGGTACTGCGAGCCGATGTTGGACGTCATGATGATCACGGTGTTCCTGAAGTCGACCGTACGCCCCTGCGCGTCGGTGAGCCGCCCGTCGTCGAGCACCTGGAGCAGCGTGTTGAACACGTCCGCGTGCGCCTTCTCGATCTCGTCGAAGAGCACCACGGAGTACGGCTTGCGCCGCACCGCCTCGGTGAGCTGGCCGCCCTCCTCGTACCCGATGTAGCCGGGCGGGGCGCCCACCAGGCGGCTGACCGTGTGCCGTTCCTGGTACTCGCTCATGTCGAGGCGCACCATGTTGTCCTCGGTGTCGAACAGGGCGGCGGCGAGTGCCCTGGCCAGCTCGGTCTTGCCGACCCCGGTGGGGCCGAGGAAGATGAACGACCCGATGGGACGCCGGGGGTCCTTGATCCCGGAGCGGGCCCTGATCACCGCGTCGGCGACCAGCCTGACCGCCTCGTCCTGGCCGATGACCCGCTCGTGCAGGATCTCGTCCAGGCGCAGGAGCTTCTCCCGTTCCCCTTCCTGGAGGCGGGTGACCGGGATGCCGGTCCACCGGGAGACGATGGAGGCGATCTCGTTCTCGGTGACGACCTCGCGCAGCAGCCGGTGGCCGCCCTGCCTGCTGCTCAGTTGCTCCTCCTCGGCGCTCAGGCGGCGTTCGAGTTCGGGCAGCCTGCCGTGCCGCAACTCGGCGGCCCGGTTGAGGTCGTAGGCGCGTTCGGCCTGCTCGGCCTCCCGCCGTACCGTTTCGATCTCCTGGCGCAGCGCCTGCACCTTGCGCAGCGCGGCGCGCTCGGCCTCCCACTGGGCGCGGGTGGCGTCCGCCTCGGCGCGCAGGTCGGCGAGTTCCCTGCGCAGCTCTTCGAGGCGGACCCGGCTGGCGGGGTCGTCCTCCTTGGCCAGCGCGGCGTCCTCGATCTCCAGCCGGGTCACCCGGCGGGTCAGCTCGTCCAGCTCGGCCGGCATGGAGTCGATCTCCGTGCGGATCATCGCGCACGCCTCGTCCACCAGGTCGATCGCCTTGTCGGGCAGGAACCGGTCGGAGATGTAGCGATGGCTGAGGGTGACCGCGGCGACGATCGCGCCGTCCTGGATCTTCACGCCGTGGAAGACCTCCAGGCGTTCGCGCAGGCCGCGCAGGATGGAGATGGTGTCCTCCACGGTCGGCTCGTCGATCAGCACCGGCTGGAACCTGCGTTCCAGCGCGGCGTCCTTCTCCACGTGCTTGCGGTACTCGTCGACCGTCGTCGCGCCGATCATGTGCAGCTCGCCGCGGGCCAGCATCGGCTTGAGCATGTTGCCCGCGTCCATCGCGCCCTCGGCGGCCCCGGCCCCCACGACGGTGTGCATCTCGTCCACGAACAGCAGGATGCGCCCCTCGGCGGCCCTGACCTCGGTGAGCACGGCCTTGAGGCGTTCCTCGAACTCGCCGCGGTACTTCGCCCCGGCCACCAGCGACCCCATGTCCAGGTTGAAGATCGTCTTGTCGCGGAGCCCCTCGGGCACGTCACCGTGGCCGATCCGCTGGGCGAGCCCCTCGACGATGGCCGTCTTGCCGACCCCGGGATCGCCGATCAGCACCGGGTTGTTCTTCGTCTTGCGGGACAGGATCTGGATCACCCGCCGGATCTCCTGGTCCCGCCCGATCACCGGTTCGAGCTTGTCGGCCCTGGCCTCCGCCACCAGGTCGCGGCCGTACTTCTCCAGCGCCTCGTACGCCGCCTCCGGCATCGCCGAGGTGACCCGCTGGTTGCCCCGCACGGAGGTGAGGGCCTGCAGGAACCGGTCCCTGGTGAGCCCCTGCCCGTGCAGCAGGCGGCCGGCCGCCGACTCGGCTCCCTCGTCGATCAGCGCGATCAGCAGGTGCTCGACGGAGACGTAGTCGTCCTTGAGCCGTCTCGCCTCCCGGTCGGCGGCGTCCAGCAGGCGGGACAGGCGCTGGGTGACGAACACCTGGCCGGGGGCCGCCCCCGGGCCGCTGACCCGGGGCCGCCGCGCCAGGTCCGCCGCCAGGTCCTCGCGGAGCCGTTCGGGATCCGCGCCCGCCGCGGCGATCAGCCGGGAGGCGAGCCCTTCCGGCTGTTCCAGCAGGGCAAGCAGCAGGTGCTCGCCGTCGATCTCGGTGTGCCCGAAACGGAGCGCCTTGGTCTGGGCGTCGTGCAGGGCCTCCTGCGATTTCTGGGTCATCCGGTTCGGATCCACGTCACCCCTCCTGGTCTCGCGTGCCCGGTTGCCGCCGCGGCCTCGCGCAGCGCCGTCTCCAGCTCGGCGATCCGGTCGAGCAACTCGATCACCAAGCCGAGCCCGGCGTAGTTGATCGACAGGCCGGCGTGCAGCCGCTGGATGCGCGCGGCCTCGGCGACCTGCGACGGCGGGAAGCACAGCCCGCCCCCGGCACGGGCGGCCGGTTCCAGCAGCCCCAGGGCCACCAGGCGGCGCACGGCGTCGGGATGCAGGCCGGTGGCCCGCGCGAAGGAGTCCAGATCGAGCAGCGCGGGCCGGACGATCGCGTACATCATGTCCGCCTCCTGGGATCGAAGTCCGACGCGGCGGCGAGCCGCTCGTACAGGTCGCGCTCCCGGGCGGTCAGCCGGTCCGGCACGCTGATCCTGACCTCGGCCAGGAAGTCGCCCGCCCCGCCGCGCGGGTTGGGCATGCCCCGGCCGCGCAACCGCAGCCGCCGGCCCGTCGAGGTGCCCGGCGGCACCTTCAGCTTCGTCTCCCCGCCCGGCGTGTCCACCGCGACGGTGGCCCCCAGCGCGCCCTCCCACGGGCTGATCGGCAGGTCGGCGTGGATGTCGCGGCCGGTCACCCGGTACCGGGGGTGCGGGGCGAGCCGGACGATCAGGTACAGGTCCCCGGCCCTGGCGCCGTCGCCGCCCCTGCCGCCCTGCCCGGCGAGCCTGATCCGCTGCCCGGCGGTGACCCCGGCCGGGATCGTCACCTCCAGCCGGCGCGTCCCCGCGGGCCCGGGCAGCGTGATCGTACGGCGCCCGCCCCGGTAGACCTCCTCGACCGTCAGCTCGATCTCGGCCTCCTGGTCGGCCCCCTGGACGGGGCCACCCCACCGCCGCCCGCCCCGGCCGCGGAAGATCCCGCCGAGCAGGTCTTCAAGGTCCACTTCGACGCCCTCCCCGGTCCCGAACCCGCCTCCGGCCCCGGCCCCGGTCCCGAACCCGCCTCCGGCCCCGGCCCCGGCCCTGGCTCTCGCGTAGTCGGCCGGGTCCACGTCCGGCGGCACCTGGCGGAAGTCGTGCCCGAACGCGTCGTAGCGGCGGCGGGTGGCCGGGTCGGACAGGACCGCGTAGGCCTCGGAGACCTCCTTGAACCGGTCCTCCGCGCCCGGGTCCTTGTTGACGTCGGGATGGTTGGCGCGGACCAGCTTGCGGTAGGCCCGCTGGATCTCGTCCTGCCCGGCTTCCTTGCCCACTCCGAGCACCTCGTAGAAGTCGCGCCGAGCGGCCATCACTCGGCCCTCTTCGCCCTCGCCACGACCGCCACCGCCGGCCGCAGCAGCCGTTCCGCGCCGCCGTACCCGGGCCGCACCACCTCCACGACCGTGCCCGGTTCGGCCTCCTCGCTGTCCACGGTGGCCACGGCCTCGTGCCGCCGGGGGTCGAACGGCACCCCGGTCTCGTCGTCGCGCGGGTAACCCAGGCGGGTCAGGACGTCCACCGCCTGGTCGCGCACCGCGCGCACTCCCTCTGCGACGCCTTCCGCCCCGCCCGCGTGCCGCAGGGCCAGCTCCAGGTTGTCGACGACCGGCAGCCACTGCGCGGCCACCCGGTCCCGCTCCTCGGCCCGCACCCGTTCGGCGTCCCTGGCGATCCGTTTGCGCAGGTTCTCCAGGCCGGCCACGGCCCGCAGCCAGCGGTCCTCCAGCTCGGCGATCTTCGCGTCGGCCGCCACCACGGCATCGGGCTCCTGCCGCGTGCTCTGCCGGGCGTCCGCGCGGCGGCGGGCACCGGGGCGCGGGCCGGCCCTGGACGTGCGGCCGACCTCCTCGGGGATCTCCTCGTGGCCGTTCATGTCAGTCCGAGCTGGTGAACTCGGCGTCGATCACGTCGTCGTCGCCTCCCGGCGGCTTCTCCCCGCCCGATCCCGGCTCCTCCTTCGGGCGGGCGGAGGACGTGCCGAGGCCGTGGTAGACCTGCTGGAGCTCGGCGGTGAGCTCGCGCAGCCGGGCCAGCGGGGCCTCCTCCTTGATCGCCTGCCGGGCGTCGGCGACCAGCGTCTCCGCGCGGGCCTTCTCGTGCACCGGCACCGTGTCCGCCAGCTCGGTCAACCGGCGTTCCACCTGGTAGGCGACCGAGTCGAGCTCGTTGCGCGCGTCGATCGTCTCGCGGAGCCTGGCATCCTCACCGCGGTGCCGCTCGGCGTCGGCGACCATCCGCTCGATCTCCGACTTGTCCAGGTTGGACGTCTCGCTGATCGTGATGCGCTGCTCGGCGCCGGTGTCCCTGTCCTTGGCCGACACGTTGAGGATGCCGTTCGCGTCGATGTCGAACGTCACCTCGACCTGCGGCACCCCGCGCGGCGCCGGCCGGATGTTCTGCAGCCGGAAGCGGCCGAGCACCCGGTTGTCCGCGGCGCGTTCCCGCTCGCCCTGGAGGACCACGATGTCGACGGCGCTCTGGTTGTCCTCGGCGGTGCTGAACGTCTCGGTACGGCGGGCCGGGATCGTGGTGTTGCGCTCGATCACCTTGGTCATCAGCCCGCCGAGCGTCTCCACGCCCAGCGACAGCGGCGTGACGTCCAGGAGTACGACGTCCTGCACCTCGCCCTTGATGATGCCCGCCTGGACCGCCGCGCCGATGGCGACGACCTCGTCCGGGTTGACCGTCATGTTGGGGTCCTTGCCGCCGGTCAGCCTGCGGACCAGCTCCTGCACGGCGGGGATCCGGGTGGAGCCGCCGACCAGGATGACCTCGTCGATGTCGTCGGCGGTCAGTTTGGCGTCCTCCATCGCCTGCTTGACCGGATTTCTACAGCGTTCGACCAGGTCCGAGGTGATCTGCTCGAAAGTGGAGCGCATCATGGTGGTGTTGAGATGCTTGGGGCCGTTCGCGTCGGCGGTGATGAACGGCAGGTTGATCGTGGTCTGGCTGACCGCCGACAGCTCCACCTTGGCCTTCTCCGCCGCCTCGAACAGCCGTTGCAGCGCCTGGGGGTCGCGGCGCAGGTCGATGCCCTCCTGCCGCTGGAACTCGTCGGCCAGGTGGTCCACCACCCGCCGGTCGAAGTCGTCCCCGCCCAGGTGCCCGTCCCCGGAGGTCGAGCGGACCTCGATGACCCCCTCGCCGATGTCCAGGATGCTGACGTCGAACGTGCCGCCGCCCAGGTCGAAGACGAGCACGGTCTCGCTCGACTTCTTGTCCAGGCCGTAGGCGAGGGCCGCCGCCGTCGGCTCGTTGATGATCCGCAGCACGTCGAGGCCGGCGATGCGGCCCGCGTCCTTGGTCGCCTGGCGCTGGGCGTCGTTGAAGTAGGCCGGCACGGTGATGACCGCCTCGGTGACCTTCTCGCCCAGGTACTTGGCGGCGTCGGCGACCAGCTTGCGCAGCACCAGCGCCGAGACCTCCTCCGGCGCGTACTGCCTGCCGGACACCAGGAACCTGGCCGCGCCCTGCGGCCCCTCGACCACGTCGAAGGACACCGCGTTCAGCTCGCTCTGCACCTCCTCGAACCGGCGGCCGATGAACCGCTTGGCCGAGTAGACGGTGCCCTTCGGGTTGAGGATCGCCTGCCGCCGGGCGAGCTGACCGACGAGCCGTTCGCCCTGGTCGGTGAAGGCCACCACGGAGGGCGTCGTCCGCGAGCCCTCCGCGTTGGGAATGACCGTGGGATGGCCTTCCTCCGTGGTGGCGATCACCGAGTTGGTGGTCCCCAGATCGATGCCCACTGCCTTCGCCATCGCTCCGCTCCCCCCGCGGCGGCGCGGTCACCGCCGCTGATCGCGCAAGAGATCACACCGGTCCCCGGTCCGGTGCTTCCCGATCCACGTTGTCCCAGAGGCCGCCTCACCACATCCCCAAGGCTTGTAGTTCTTCTCCGGCCCGGCCCCGGCGATCATCGGCTCGAACGCGACGGCGTACGACCTGGCTCGACGGCCGGCGGCCGATGTCGGTGCCCTGTCCTAGCCTCGGAGCATGAACGTCATCCTGATACCCGGGTTCTGGCTCGACGGCTCGTCCTGGGACGCGGTCGTCCCCGTCCTCGAACAGGCGGGACACCGCACGCACCCGCTCACGCTGCCCGGCATGGAGTCCAAGGACGCCGACCGCTCGGAGATCACCCTGCGCGACCATGTGGACGCGGTGGTCCGGGTGATCGACTCCCTCGACGGCGACATCGTGCTCGCCGGGCACTCCGGCGGCGGCCCGGTCGCCCACGCCGCGCTCGACGCGCGCCCCGGCAGGATCGCCCACGTCGTCTACGTGGACAGCTGGCCCCTCGGTGACGGCGGGGTCGTCAACGCCGGGCTCCCGGCCGAGCGGGGCGAGGTCCCGCTGCCGGACTGGTCGTTCTTCGATGACGAAGACCTCGTCGACCTCGGCGAAGACCTGCGCGCGGCGTTCCGCGAGCGCGCGATCCCCACGCCCGCGCACGTCGCCCACGACCCCCAGCGGCTCTCCGACGAGCGCCGCTACGACGTCCCCGCCACCGTCATCGCGTGCGAGTTGCCCAGCGCGCGGCTCCGGGACTGGATGGCCCAGGGTGAGCCGGACCTGCGGGAGCTCGCGAAACTCCGCCACGTCGGATACCTCGACCTGCCGACCGGCCACTGGCCCCAGTTCACCCGCCCCGCGGACCTGGCCCGCGCGATCCTCCAGGCCATCGGCCCCGCCTGACCCCGGCCGCGAGGACCGGCTCACCCGGTGAGGCGGGGATAGTCCAGATATCCTTCCGTGCCGCCCTCGTACATGCCGTTCTCGCGTAGCGGGTTGAGCGGGGAGCCGGTGGCGATGCGCCGGGGCAGGTCCGGATTGGCCAGGAAGAGCCGGCCGAACGCGTAGACGTCGGCGAGCCCGCTGCGCACCGCCTCCTCCGCCCGCCCCAGGCCGCCCGGCTCGGGGCCGTCGAAGGTGGCCATGAGGGTGCCGCTCCAGCGGGGGCGCAGGCCCTCCAGCGCGGCGTACCTTCCGGACGACTGCACCACGTGCAGGTAGGCCAGGCCCATGCCGTCCAGCGCGTCCAGCAGCCGGTGGTAGCGGGCGGCCGGATCGGACTCGACGATGTCGTGGAGCGGGTTGCCGGGGGAGACGCGCAGCGCGGTCCGGTCCGCGCCGACCGCGGCGGCGACGGCTTCGACGACCTCGATCGCGAAGCGCACGTGGTCCGCGTAGCCGTCGGTGCGCAGGTTGGCGCTGTCGGACAGGAACTGGGCGATGAGGTAGCCGTACGCGGCGCTGATCTCGATCCCGTCGAAACCGGCGTCCATGGCGACGCGGGCGGCCGCGGCGTGGGCCTCGACGATCTCGGCGACCTCGGCCGCCGGCAGCTCACGCGGGATGACGTAGTCCTGCGGCCCGGAGGCGGTGAAGACGCTGCCCTGGGAGATCGCCACCGCCGAGGGGGCGACCGGCCGCTCTCCGCCGAGGATGTCGGGGTGGCTGACCCGGCCCACGTGCCACAGCTGGGCGAAGATGCGGCCACCGGCGGCGTGTACGGCCCGCGTCACCTGACGCCAGCCCTCGGCGTGCGCCGGCCCGGTCAGCCCGGGTACGCCGGGGCCGCCCTTGCCGAGGCGGTGCGGCCAGATGCCCTCACTGACGATGAGACCGGCGGCGGCGCGCTGGGTGTAGTACTCGGTCATGATCGGCGTGGGGACGCCGGTGGCGTCGTCGGCGCGGGCGCGGGTCATCGGGGCCATGGCCGCCCGGTTGGGCAGCCGGAGGACCGGACCGTGGTAGGGGGCGAGCAGGGGGGAGTTCACGGCTCTCCTTCACGGTGCGACGAGCGGTTCGGCCTGGTAGGCCCGGTGCAGCAGGTCCAGGAAGGCCGGCGCCCCGGGCAGCGGCACCGAGTCGATCCGGTGCACCGGGATGCCCGGCGTCCACGAGTTCATGACCACGGCCCCGGCCAGCGCCGGCAGGTCGGCGAGGGTGATCTCCTGGACGCGCTGGGGGACGCCGAGGCGCTCCAGTTGCCGGCGCAGGATGCCCATCGTGGTCCCGTCCAGCATCTCGGCCTCGGGCCACACCACCGTGGAGCCGTCCCAGAAGGCGAGATTCCAGATGGACCCCTCGCTGAGCCGGCCCCGGCGGTCGACGAAGGCGGCGTCGTCGAAGCCCTGTGCCACCGCCTCCCGGAGGTAGTACGTCTTGGCCACCTCGCCGACGTGCTTCACGGCCGGGAGCACCCGTTCGTACTCGATCGTGGCCAGGGCCAGCGGGCCCTCCGGGCCTGAGGAGGGGGGAGCGGTGCTGACCAGCACCTCGGGTTCCACGTCGGGCCCGGCCACGGTGAACTCGCCCGCCGGCGAGAACACCGTCACCATCAACGAGAGGTCGGCGGGCCCGGCCTCCAGCGCGCTCCGCAGGCAGGACCGCACCCGGTCGTCGGGCAGAGCGCGGCCGAACAGCTCCACCGAGGCGGACCGCAGCCGCTCCAGATGGAGGTCCAGCCCGCGGAGCCGGCCCCCGCGCACCTGCGCGGCGGTGAAGTGGGCGAAGCCCGCGAAGGCGAGCGGTGTCAGGTCCCCGGCGGTCGCCGCCAGGCCGTTGCGTTGTACGACGAAAGAGGTCATGCGTCACTCCACGGGTACGGATACCGGCACCTCGGCCCGGGTACGAGCGATGGCCCCCGAGCTCTCGGAGCGACGCTAAGGCTTGACATCGGTTGGAAGGTCAAGCCGGGCGCCAGGCATCGGGTGAACTAACCTCCAGGACATTTGTTGTTAGGAAAGTTTCCTTTACATTGAGTGGAACCCCCCAGTAAAGGAGCAGCTCATGCGAAGGATGCTCACCTTCCTCGCAGTGGCCGTGGTGACCGTCGCGACGACGGTCTTCATCGCCACACCCGCCCAGGCGCACGGCTACATCAGCTCGCCCCCGAGCCGCCAGGCATTGTGCGCGCAGGGCCGCGTCGCGAACTGCGGGCCGATCATCTACGAGCCCCAGAGCGTCGAAGGTCCCAAGGGCCTGCGCAACTGTCACGGCAACGTCGCCCGCTTCGCCCAGCTCAGCGACGAGAGCAAGGGGTGGCCCGCCACCCAGGTCGGCAACCAGGTCACCTTCAACTGGCAGCTCACCGCCCGGCACAGCACCAGCACCTGGGACTACTTCATCGGCAACACCCGGATCGCGCAGTTCAACGACCAGGGCAGGATTCCCGGCGCCACCGTCTCGCACAGCGTCAACCTGGGCGGCAGGACCGGCAAGTTGAAGCTGCTCGCGGTGTGGAACATCGCCGACACCGCCAACGCGTTCTACGCCTGCGTCGACCTCCAGCGCTGACCGGTAACGCCCACGGCAGGCGGTCCGGCCGGCACCGGGCCGCCTGCCGCCGGTCCGGCCTCCAGCGCGCCTCCAGCGGGCCGCCTGCCGCCGGCTACGTCACCGGGTCGTGCTGGATGGCGGGTGCGGGGGCGTCCTGGTGGCGGGGGAGGCGCAGGACGAAGCGGGCGCCGCGGGGGCTGTCCTCGATGCGGAGGGTGCCGCCGCTGGTCTCGGCGATCTGGCGGGCGATGGGCAGGCCGAGTCCGGTGC
>NZ_BSRQ01000018.1 GCF_030268685.1 Microtetraspora sp. NBRC 13810 | reverse complement strand
CGCTACAACACGGTCCGACGGCACTCCCGCCTCGGCCAACTCAGCCCGATCGCCTACGAGGCGATGGCAGATAGTCTGAGGCCTGCCGCCTGAAATCGGTGTTCGCGTTCATGGGGGAAGCCCCGTAGCCGCCGAACGGGATCCACTTGATGCCGTATTCGGTCTCGCCTTTCCGCCGGGACCAGGCCGTGGAGCCGAAGCCCACCATGTACTGGGTCACCTTGACGCCGAAGAGCTTGGCCGGCACCAGGTGGCCGAGCTCGTGTAACGCGATGGAGATCATCAACCCGAGGAGGAAGAAGATGATCCCCGCGACGTAGAGCCAGTTCATCTAGGGGCGCTCCTCGGCAGGCGACATGGACAGATGTGAAGGACGAGACGAAAGGTGCGAAGATCCAATGTAGTCGAATTCGCCACACTACAAGGCTGACCGCATTTCCCGAGCATTGGCAGCTCATGCATTCAGCCCGCGACCTGCTCACCCGGCGGGAGAACACCATCTCCTCCACGGCCCAGCTCCTCGGTGCCAGCCGCTCGACCATCTGCGCCGCCGGGCCCTTGCGCCAGCGCTCCAGGTCCGAGGAACGCCGGCCCTCAGGCACCTCCAGCAGCATCTCCAGGATCACCCGCTGCCGCGGCGGCAGCACCCGCGCAGCGTGTCATAGAGACGGTCGGTGGCCTCATCCCGCACCCGGGCGACCAGCCGTGCCAGCGTGGTCACACCCGGGAGCGGCACCTTGTTGGTGCGCAGCCACGTCACCCCGTCATAGAAGATCGTCTTCTTGCCGTCGCCGGTGTTCCACGCCCTCGCGCTCGCCCACACGATGAAATCCGCCTCCGCCTGAGAGAACTCCTTCAGCGCGTATGCCTTGCGGATCGCCTCCTGGTGCTCGAACGGCGTGCTGCGCCGCTCGGTGTACTGGTTGATTTGCGAGACATCCTCGATCCCGAGTTGCTCTCCGAGGTACACCAGCACCTCGTCGGGCACGTCCAGCGGGTCGGTCAGAAAGCGCCCGACGTAGCGGGCTGTCGTTAACATCTCGCCGGGCGTTCCCGGGCTGTGGGCCCCGTGCGGCGGCCTTCCTCGTTCGGCTCGCGCCAGAAGAAATCTTCGCCATCTTTTGGAACGGGTGGCTCCCGGAGTCGGAACGTGCAGCATGCGGGTACAACGTTGTGCCTGACGTCCTGTGCGGACACGGAGACCGCACGGACTGCGGCGGGAGCCTGGGGAGCTCTCGGCGCAGCCTGTCATTACCACTCGTACGAACTCGCGCCCACTTGCGATGAATTGCGTATGTTGCACCGCGAGGTCACCGCACTCGCGGCACGCTTGTCCTCGTCATCCTGAAGCACCTCACGATCCATGCGCCCCCATCTCGACACCCATGGCAGCGATGCTCCACCGGAGGTGCCGGCAGCGGTCCGGTGCGGCGGTTGTCAGGGGACGCGTCCGACGCCGCAGAGGAAGCCGGCGCCCCCCGGGCCGCTGATCACCAGTTGCCCGGGGCCGTCGGCGCGCCAGGCAGTCGGCGGCACCAGGCCCGGCTCCAGCAACTCCAGGTCCTCGAAGAAGGCGGCGATCTGCTCGCGTGAGCGTGGGGCCAGGCCGCCCGATGTGGTCCCTCGGTAGATCGCGCGGCCTTTGCCGACGTCCTCGCCGTTGAGTTCTCCCGCCGTCACGTGGGAGAGGATCAGATGGCTGCCGGAGGGAAGGGCTTGGCGGATGTCGCGCGCGATGCCGAACGCCTCGTCGTCGTCGGGGAAGAAGTGCAGCACGGAGACCAGGAGCACGGCCAGAGGACTGCGCAGGTCGAGATGCCGGGTGATCTCCGGGTGGCCGAGAATGGCCTTGGGGTCACGCATGTCGCCGTTCACCACGATGGTGTCCGGGGTGTGCGCCAGCAGGGCGCGGGCGTGCGTGAGCACGATCGGATCGTTGTCGACGTAGACCACCCGGGAGCTGGGAGAGGCACGCTGCGCCACTTGGTGGACGTTCTCCTGGGTCGGCAGGCCGGTGCCGATGTCGAGGAACTGGCGGATGCCGAGCTCGGCGACCGCGCGTACGGCGCGGCCCAGGAACGCCCGGTTGTCTCGCGCGATCTCCTTCGCATTGGGCGAGATCTTGATGATTTGCGCGGCGGCCGCGCGGTCGGCGGCGAAGTTGTCCTTGCCGCCGAGGTAGTAGTCGTACATCCGGGCGACGCTCGGCACGGTGGGATCGACGCCCGCTGGAGCCCGTTCCTGCTCGGTCATGCAACTCCTAGTCTGACAAAGCTGATTGACACCACATTACCCACGATCTATCTACAGATCATGCGGGCACACGAAAGCCCGGCCCCGGCCACTACATTTTCGCCGCCGCGCTCTTGATCGCCTCTCTGATCCGGAAGTAGGTGCCGCAGCGGCAGACGTTCTGGATCGCGTCGATCTGGGCGTCAGTGGGGTTCTTGGTCTCCCGCAGCAGTGCCACCGCGGCCATGATCTGGCCCGGCTGGCAGAAGCCGCACTGCGCGACGTCCTGCTCCAGCCACGCCTTTTGCACCGGATGCAGCTTGTCGCCCTCGGCGAGCCCCTCGATCGTGGTGACCTCCCTTCCCTGGGCCTCCGCCACCGGGACGACGCACGGGTTGATCGCCTTTCCGTCGAGGTGGCTGGTGCACGCCTTGCAGACGTCGATGCCGCAACCGTACTTCGGGCCGGTCACGCCGAGCCGGTCGCGCAGCACCCACAGCAGGGGCAGGTCGGCCGGCGCCTCGACGGCGACGGTCTTTCCGTTCACCGAGAAGGTGTAGCGGGGCATCTCGTGGCTCCTCAGCGGGGGAAGGGCGTGAAGTCGACGTCGAAGTCGATCGGGAAGCTGCGCGGCTTGGTGCCGGTGGCCCGCGCGTAGGCGTTGGCGATGGCGCCGACCGCGGCGGGCACGCCGAGCTCGCCCGCGCCGCCAGGCTCGCCGTTGGCCGGCATGATGAAGATCCGCACGTTGGTCGGCGAGTCCTGCTGCCGCGCGTAGTGGAACTGCGAGTAGCTGCCTTCCAACGGCAGCCCCCTGTCGATGTGCAGGCCCGCGCGCAAGGTGGTGGAGATCGCGTCGGTCAGGCCGCCGAGCAGTTGCGCCTCCAGCCCGCGCGGGTTGATCGGGCGGCCGACGTCGGCGGCGATGACGGCCTTGACCACCCTCGGCCGGCTCGGATTCCGCGCGTCGATCTCGACCAGGCAGGCGGTGCAGGACTTGTACTCGTCGTGGAACCCCACGCCCTGGGCGCAGCCCGCCGGCATGTCGCGGCCCCAGTTCCCCTCCTTCGCCACCTTGTCCAGCACGGCGCGCTGCCGGGCGGTCTTGAGGAACTCGCGGCGGAAGGCTACGGGGTCTTTGCCCATCTCCCGCGCCAGTTCGTCGACGATGATCTCCTCGGCTCCGCGGGTGTTGGCCGACCACACCGACCGCCAGCTCGCGGTGTGCATTTTCAGCGGCACCTCGTTGAGCGACTCCGTGACGACGCCGAAGCGGTAGGGGACTTTCACCGTCAGGTGGAAGACCGTCTGGGCGAAGCTCATGTTCCCGGCCACCGGGAGCCTGGTCGCGGTGGCGGTGAGAAACTCGCCCACGCCGTGCCGGAAATCCGTCTCCACGGCGGCCACCCTGTGCTCGTACGTCAGCACCTTGCCGCGCGTGTGGGTGACGCGGATCTTGTGGTGGCTCGCCGGGCGGGCGCGACCGTGCCGCATGTCGTCCTTGCGCGACCACATCAGCTTGACCGGCCTGCCCATCGCCTTGGAGATCCGCGCCGCCTCGACCGCGGCATCGGCGAACAGCTTGCGGCCGAACGAGCCGCCGCCCTGCGTCACGTGCACGGTGACCCGCCGCTCCGGCAGGCCGAGCGCCGCGGCGACGTCCTGCTGTGCGATGATCGGCGACTTCAGGCTGGCCCAGATCTCGGCCCGGTCCTTGCGCACGTCGGCAATCGCGCAGTTGGTCTCAAGCGGCGCGTGGCTGACGAACGCGAAGTCGAACTCCGCCTCGATGTGGTCGGTCAACGGCGGCACCGCGGGAGGCGGCACCGCGGCGCGCAAGCGCTTGCGGATGCCGGCGTCGGACAGGGCGTCGACCGTCCCGGCGTTCCAGGTGACCTCGAGCGCCTCGACGGCGTCGATCACCTGCCCGAACGTCTCGCCCATGACCGCGACACCGGTCGGAACGACGGCGAGGTCGATCACGCCGGGCATGCCACGAACGGCCGCCTCGTTCCGCACCGACCGCACGGTGCCGTTGATCGTCGGCGGTCGCCGCACCATCACCGGCTTGGCGCCCGGCACGTCGAGGTCGAGCGCGTACCGCATCTGGCCGGTGACCATCGCGCGGGCGTCCACGCGCGAGGTCGCGGTGCCCACCAGCTTGTGCTCGGACTCCGGCTTGGGCCTGGCGGTGATCCGGGACAGGGGAAGTTTCGCCGCGCGGGTCGTGAGCGAGCCGTACGTGGCTCGGCGCCCGTCCGGTGAGACCACCACGCCGTCCCGGGTGACCAGGCGGCCGGCCGGCACGTCCCACAACTCGCCCGCGGCCGCGACCAGGCGCGCTCGCGCGGCGGCGGCGGCCTTGCGCACCGGATCGTAGAGCGAGCGGATCGAGTTGGACCCTCCGGTGAGCTGGTTCAGCAGCAGTTCGGGCCGTGCGTCAGCGAGCCCGATGCGCACCTTGCGCAGCGGGAGGTCCAGTTCCTCGGCGACCAGCATCGCCACCGCCGTGGTGATGCCCTGGCCGACTTCGGCCCGGGGCAGCTCGACCCGGACCTCGCCGCTCTCGGTCACCTCCAGGACCAGCATCAGGTGCGCGGTCGGGGTTCCGGCGAGGATGAGCGCGTCGCCGGAGTCCAGAATGTCGGCGGGTTGCGGGACGCTCGAACCGGCGTCCGCGGAGGCGGTCGTCGCGCCGAGCGCGAGCGTCAGGGTAGGCGCGGCGACCAGGACCGTCAGAAAGCGGCGCCGGTCGACCGCGCCTTCCTCGTGCCGGGTGGAACGCGGGGCAGGACCGCCCATCTGATCCCTTCTGAACATGATCACTACCCTTCCTGACAGGAAGAGAAGAGTCGGAGAGATCGGATAGGTTACATCGGCATGCCCGCATGCGCCACGCGTTGACGGCAGAACGGCCCCCAAGAGCGGACCGATGTGTTCCATCCGCGTGATCCCTACGATGTTGCAAGATCGAAAGAGACGGCCATCCCTCTTCGAGGCGGCGATCTGCTCCATCGCCACACTCACACTCGTCGGCACGGTCACATCTCCGGCGGCTTGCCGGGCGCGTCGGCGCGTACTCTGGTAGGGCTTGCTCACGCTCCCCGTCTCCTTACCTCGGTGTGACTTGGCGACTGCTCGAGACCTACCACCAGGCAGGCTCCCGACCTCGTCGAGATAGAGGGCCAGCCGCACGAATGCCTGCTGCGACGCCGGCACCGGCTGTCGCAGCCGCGTCCATCGCCGCGAACAACTCATCCCACAGCCGGTCGGGGATCGCCCGCGGCGGCCGGTCGGGAACCTTCTGACGAAGCCGGGCCCGGCCGACCTGAAGCGCCCCGGGTTCGGTGGAGACCTCAGTGGTTGATTCCAACGAGTTCGTTTGGGTGATGTCGGGCGTAAGCATGCTCAACATCGGCCAAGACGAACTGCACCACATGCGCCCGCCGGACGACCTGCCGGCCCCGGCGACGACGCACGACCCGCTTCCCCTCATCCGAGTCCCCGTCGCCCATGCCCCACTCCCCCGAGGACCGCGCCCGGTCCCCTGCTGATCACCCGTCCGACCCCGCTCGAACGGGACGCCTTCCTGATCAGCGGTGTGCGTCCCTGGACACCGCCGGGTCCAGGGATAACAGGACCTCAGGCATATCTTGCTCCGCTTCGGCACAGCCCGGCACACAGACCACAGGCCCAGCGCGATCCAGAGTCGACCTGCGTCCCACATCCGCTTCGCGCCGAAGCCCACACCGTCACCGCGACTGACCATTCACATACCGCTTTCTCGGGAGACATCCCGGCGGGTCACGTCAAACTGTCGAACGACTCCGACGGACCCTGCCACGATCTATCTCACGGCGGGCGAACACCCCATGAGCACCTAGGCCGCACCAAAGGGAACGCCCCTTTACGTTGTAGATCAGCTCACCTCAGGCACGGCACTCATGACCGGACGAACATTCGGTACTCCCTTGCCAGCCTTCTCCCATCGTTGGGCAACGCGGGCACATTCATGGTCAATCACGACCGATGGCGCGCAACGGACGTTCAGCCCGCTCGGCCACGGCAGGCCGGCACCGGTCACCAAAGAGCATCCACTGACGGTCCATGGCGGCGACTGACGTCCGGTCTCACGGTCCAACGACGATCCAGACACAGAGAAGGCCGGTTCGCTATGCTGCGAACCGGCCTCTGACCTGCGGTGGAGTGGTGGGCGATACTGGGATCGAACCAGTGGCCTCTTCGGTGTGAACGAAGCGCTCTCCCGCTGAGCTAATCGCCCTCTCCTGTGTGGCCCCTTGCGGCGCCGACGGGAAAACCATACCGCACTCCGAGCGCGGGCGCGAAGCGGTTGGCGCGGGGGTGGGGGCGGGCGTGGGGGCGGGTACCAGTTCGGGGGCAATGGTCGCGGATGTGCCCGGGGGTGGGGTCGGTTGTCATAGCATCGTGCTGACCCGCAGTGACATGGTTCGATTGGAGCTGGGATCATTCGCCCGAGACATCCTCCGGCAACGGCCAGGGAACGGGGAGCGACACGCAAAACCCTCGGCAACATGGCCCTGTTGGTGATGTTTGACCAGGTAGGGAGCTAAATGTCGCGCTGTGATGTGCGTTACAGAAGGGCCTGGGGGCGGAATCTTTCCTACAGGTTTCTTCGTTCCGCGTCATAGCTCAGGACGAAGTCCGTCAGAGCAGTGAAAGCCCCGATGAGGGGACCCGACGACGTAAAGGTTTGGCTGACGATGAACAGCACCACCGTCTCTGCCGAGCTGGGCCTTCGGCTTGTGGTCCCCGACCGTACCACCGTCCCCCTGCTCGCCGGACTGAGCTACACGGCCGAGGATCCGTACGCGATCCGGATGGCCTTCCACGTGGGGAACGACGAGCCGGTCGAGTGGATCTTCGCCCGCGAGTTGCTGACCGTGGGCATCGTGCGACGTGTCGGCGACGGCGACGTGCAGGTGTGGCCGGCGCGTTCCGACGGCGAGCGCACCTTGCACATCAGCCTGACGTCCCCGTTCGGCCAGGCCCTGTTCGAGGTGCCGCTGGCACCGCTGACCGAGTTCCTGCACCGGACCTACGAGCTGGTCCCCGCCGGCCGTGAGACCGACTTCATGAACCTCGACTCCGAGCTGACCAACATGCTCTGGAGCTCCTGAGCGAGGTCAGCGGCCGAGGAGCCGCCTCATCCGGGTGATCTCGATCGCCTGCCCCGCGTGGACGTCCTTGGCCATCAGCCGCATCAGGCGGTCGGTGCCCTGGGCGAGCTGCGTCCTGGCCATGGTCAGCGCGCCCTCGTGGTGGGCGATCATGAGCTGGAGGAAGAGCCGGTCGAAGTCCCGGCCCCTGGCCGCCCGCAGCCGGTTCATCTGCTCCAGCGTCGCCATGCCGAACCGGCCCGCGAGGTGGGCGTGACCGGCGGGCACCGGGCGGCCGAGCGCGGTCAGCCAGGCGCCCATGGCCTCGATCTCGGGCCCCTGGGCGACCGTGATGCGCCCAGCGAGGGCGGTCACCGTCTCGCCCGCGTCGCGGCCGGCGGCCAGCGCGGCCATCTCCAGCGCCTGGCGGTGGTGCGGGATCATCGACTCCGCGAAGGCCACGTCGGCCGCGCCCGGCCGCGACTCCGACTCGCCGAGCCGCTCCCCCGGCGACGCCGTGCGCCCGGGGGCTCCCGGACCCTGCGGGATGATCACCGGCGCGCCGGTGCCCGCCGTGAGCGGCGTGCCGCCCTCCTCCCCCGCCGGGGAACACCCCTGTACCGCGATTGCCGCCAGAACCGTGACCAAAACCCGCCGCGTCGGACCGCTCGTCGACATAGCTTCCATATTGGGGTACGGATCACCGGCCGGCGGCGTGGCCGGCCACATCGGATGGGGGAAGAGTGAGAAAGGCTCGATCGATCGGCCTGAGTGTGGCGACGGCGCTGCTGCTGGCCACGGCCTGCTCGGCGGAGCCGGACGGGTCGCCGCCGGGTGGGACGAGCGGTCCGGCGGCCGGGGCGAGCGGCGACGCGCTGGGCCCCGACGAGATCCGTACCAGCGACAACGTCAGGCTGGTGACGAACGTGCCGCCCGCCGAGCCCCTCGACGGCCCGCGGTCCTGGGGGACCGACCTCGCGTTCGGCGGCGACTACGCATATGTCGGTAACTACGATGGCTTCACGGTGTTCGACATCAGCGACCCGGCGAAGCCCGTCACGGTGAGCCAGGTGCTCTGCCCGGGTGGCCAGAACGACATTTCGGTCAGCGGAAACCTGCTTTTCCTGTCCGTGGACGACCCGCGTTCCGACGCCACCTGCGAGAGCCGGCTGGGAGGCGATCCGGACGAGGGCTGGGAGGGCGTCAGGATCTTCGACGTGAGCGACAAGGCCCGCCCGAGGTACGTCTCGTCGGTCGCCACCTCCTGCGGCTCGCACACCCACTCGGTCGTGCCGGGCGAGACCGGCGACACCCTCTACCTCTACGTCTCCTCACCCGGGCCGGTCGAGCCGTCTCGGACGTGCGCGCCGCCGCACAACACGATCTCCATCGTGGAGGTGCCGGTGGGCGACCCGACGAGGTCCAGGGTGGTCGCCGAGCCCCGGCTGTTCCCGCAGGACCAGAGCACCACCCCGGACACCGCGACGATCTCCGGTTGCCACGACATCACGGCCTACCCGGAGAAGGACCTCGCGGCGGCCGCCTGCTTCGGCGACGGGGTCCTGCTGGACATCTCCGATCCGGTCGCCCCCAAGCTGCTCCAGCGGCTCAGGGACGAGCGGAACTTCTCGATCTGGCACTCGGCGACGTTCGACGACGACGCCTCCAAGGTCGTGTTCGCCGACGAGCTGGGCGGCGGCGTCACCTCCACCTGCGACCGCGACACCCCGCGTACCAAGGGCGCCAACGCGATCTACGACCTGAAGGACGGCACGCTCACGCTGCGCGGCTACTTCAAGATCCCGCGTGACCAGACCCCGACCGAGAACTGCGTGGCGCACAACGGCTCGCTGATCCCGGTCCCGGGCAAGGACCTGATGGTGCAGTCGTGGTACCAGGGCGGCGTCTCGATCTGGGACTTCACCGACGCGGACCGGCCGGTGGAGATCGGCTTCTTCGAGCGCGGCCCGATCGACGGGGACGAGGAGCTCGGCGGCTCCTGGTCGGCCTACTACTACAACGGCTACATCTACTCCAGCGACATCACCAAGGGCTTGGACGTGATCGAGATCAACGACCCGCTGACCGACCCCGCCAAGAAGGTCAGAATGGACGGGTTCAACGTGCAGACCCAGATGTCCTACGCCGAGTGACCGCGGACGGCGGCGCGGCCGGGAAGGGCGCGCCGCCGCGGGCGGTCACGGGCGGGCGGTCACGGGTCGAGGTCGGCGGCGGAGCGCTCGGCGAAGACCCGCATGGCCTTGGTGGTGATCGGGCCGGGCGCGACCGGCAGCGCCGTGCCGTCCACCAGCCGGATCGGCTGGATGTCCCGGGTCGTGGAGGTCAGGAACGCCTCCTGCGCCTCGTACAGCGCGGACAGCGGGACGTCCTCCTCGCTGCCGCCGCACCACTCCAGGGTCAGGGCCCGGGTGACGCCCGCCAGGCAGCCGGAGGCGAGGGTCGGGGTGACCAGGCGCCCGTCCCTGACGATGAAGATGTTGCTGCCGGTGCCCTCGCACAGGTCGCCGGCGAGGTTGCCGAAGATCGCCTCGCCGCCGCCGCGCGCCTTGGCATAGGCGAGCGCCTTGGCGTTGTCGCCGTAGGAGGTGCTCTTCACCCCGGCCAGCGCGCCCCGCTCGTTGCGCGGCCAGGGCACCACGGTGACGTCTCCCGTCTCGGGGAACGGCTTCTGCTCGCCGACGATCACGACGGCGGTGGTGCCCGCGTCGCCGCGGTCGGAGCCGAGCGGCCCCGGGCCGCTGGTGTAGGTGATCCGGATCCGGCCGAGCGGCCATGCGGGCGCCGCGGCCAGGCAGGCGCGCACGCCGTCGGCGATCGCGGCCACGTCGGGCTCGGGCAGGTCCATCCGCTGCGCGGAGAGCCTGAGCCGGTCGAGGTGCCGGGTCAGCGCGAAGGACTCGCCGCCGACGCACTTGACGGTCTCGAACACGCCGTCGCCCACCATGAGGCCGTGGTCGAAGACGGAGACCGTCGCCCGCTCCGGATCCAGCAACTGCCCGTTGACCCATACCGGTACGTTCATCTGTGTCCTCCCGTGGATGCCAAACCGATGAGCCGGGACGCCTTGAGCTCCGTCTCCTGCCATTCTCGCCTGGGGTCGGACCCCCAGGTGATGCCCGCACCGGTGCCGAAACGGATCAGGCGGTGCTCCATCCAGAAGGTGCGGATGCCCACGGCCAGCCCGGCCGTGCGCCGGTCGGCATCGACCCAGCCCACGGCTCCACAGTAAGGCCCCCGGGGCTCGGGTTCGACCTCGTTGATGATCCGCAGCGCGGATGATTTCGGCGCGCCGGTCACCGAGCCGGGCGGGAAGGTCGCCGCGAACAGCTCCGGCCAGCCGTTCCCCGCGGCCAGCCTGGACCGCACGGTCGAGACGAGGTGCACCAGGCCGGGGTGCCGTTCCACGGCGCACAGCGCGGGCACTGTGACCGAACCTGGTTCGGATACCCGGGCCAGGTCGTTGCGGACCAGGTCGACGATCATCACGTTCTCGGCGCGGTCCTTCTCCAGCAGGTCGTCCTCGGTGCGCCCGGTGCCCTTGATCGGCCGGGACTCGACGACCTCGCCGTCCCTGCTCAGGTAGAGCTCGGGGGAGGCGGAGACGACCGCGCGGTCCGGCAGGCTGAGGGTGGCGGCGTACGGGGCCGGGTGGCGGCGCGCCAGCCGTACGGCCAGGGCCGCCGGGTCCTGTCCCGCGGGCAGTTCCGCGGTGAGCACGCGGCACAGGTTCGCCTGGTAGACCTCGCCGCGCTCGATGTGCTCCCGGATCCGCGCCACGCCCGCCTCGTAGGCCGCCTGGTCCAGCGAGGTGCGCCACGAGCCGGGGGCGGGCCCGCGCCACGGGGCCGCCGGGGACGGCAGCGGCGCCGGCCGCACCCGGTCGAACCGGGCGCAGGTGACCTTGCCCTCGTAGTCCACCACCACGGCCCACCAGCCGGTCCCGTCCAGGGCCGCGAGGTCGGCGGTGACGTCGCGCAGGCCGGTGGCCAGCACGCCGCCCATATGAGCGAAACTGCGATGCACGCGCCTATTGTCCAACAGGCCGGATTCCGCCGGACGGGGCACCACCGCCGGACGTGGCACCACCGCCGGGCGGGGCACCACCGCCGGGCGCGGGGGCCTCCCCGCCCAGGGCCGCGATCCGGCGGGCCGTCACGGTGAGGGCGCCCAGCAGGGCGCGGGCGGCGGGCAGCGCGGGCCCGTACGGCAGGGCGGCGTACACGGTGCGCCGCGGGGCCTGCTCCCCCAGCGACCTGATCGCGACGTCGGCCCGTACGGCGGGCAGCGCCAGCGCGGGCACCAGGGCGACGCCGAGCCCGGCGGCGACGAAGCCGAGCTTGCCCGTCCACTCCGCGATCCGCACGCCCACCTTCGGCACGAATCCCGCCCTGGCGCAGGACTCCGTGAGCGTGCTCGGCCGCCCGGCGGGCCCCTCGACCCAGCCGGCGCCCTCGATCCAGGTCTCCTCGCGCAGGTCGCGCAGGTCGACGACGTCCCCGCCGGCGGCCAGCGGGTGGTCCCGGTGCAGCGCGACCAGGAGTTCGTCCTCCAGCAGCGCGACGACCTCGGCGAAGCCGCCGGCCGGCAGCCCGGCCGGGTAGTCGCCGACCACGGCCAGGTCGAGGGCGCCGTCGCGGAGGCGTTCCATCAGGGCGTCGCTGTAGCCCTCGGTGAGGGAGATCTCGACCTCCGGCCGGGTGCGCCGGAACTCGCGCAGCGCGGCGGGGACCAAGGCGGCGTTGGCGGTGGCGAACGCGCCGATCCGCAGCCGGCCGCCGGTGCCGCCGTGGATCGCGGCCAGCTCCTCCTCCGCCCGGCGCAGCCGGGCGAGCGCGGCCCGGGCGTGCCCGCGCAGCGTCTCGCCCGCCGGCGTCAGCCGTACACCCCTGGGCAGGCGCTCGAAGAGCGGGCCGCCCGCCTCGCGTTCCAGCGTGGCGATGCGGCGGGACACCGCGGACTGCGTGTAGCCGAGTTCCTCTGCGGCGGCGGTGAAGGAGCCGGTGCGGGCCACCGCGTCGAAGATGACGAGGGCGTCGGTCTCGAACACATTCCTCCTCCGCATGCCTGACATGCGATGTGGTCGCTGGTGGGATGCGGAAGGCACCCCTAGGGTCGAACGACGTGAGCAACTATTCCCATATCGCATTTCTCGGCCTGGGCCGGATGGGCGCCCCGATGGCGGCGCGGCTCGTCGAGGCCGGGCACAGGGTGACCGGGTGGAACCGCACGCCCAGGCCGCTGCCCGGGGCGGCGGTGGCCGCCACCGCGGCGGAGGCCGTGGCGGACGCCGATCTCGTCATCACCATGCTCAGCGACCCCGCCGCCGTGCAGGAGGTGCTGGGCTCGGTACGGCCGCGTCCGGGCACGCTGGTGGTCGAGATGTCCACCATCGGGCCGGAGGCGGTGGCCCGGGTGCGCGCGTTGCTGCCGGCCGACGTGGACCTGGTGGACGCGCCCGTGCTGGGCAGCGTCCAGCCCGCCGCGGCGGGCGAGCTGGTGATCCTCGCGGGCGGGAACGTGACGCCCTGCCGCGAGGTGCTGGAGGTGTTCGGCGTCGTGCGCGAGGCCGGGCCGCTGGGCGCGGGGGCGGCGCTGAAGCTGGCCGTCATGAGCGCGATCGTGCCCGCGCAGGTGCTGCTGGCCGAGACGCTCGCCTACGCCGAGGCGCAGGGCGTGGACCAGGGGCTGCTGCTGGACGTGCTGGAGGGCACCATGCTGGCCGGGGTGGCCGTCCGGCTGCGCCCGGTCGCGGAGTCCGGGCCGCCGGAGCCCCGGTACGCGCTCAGGCTGGCCGCCAAGGACCTGGTGCTGGCCTCGCACGAGGTCCAGACGCTGGCCGGCGCGGCCAGGGACCGGCTGCTGCGGGCGGCCGGCGACGGCTTCGCCGACCACGACGTGACCGCGATCGTCCAGGCCGCGCGGACCGCCCCCGCGCCGCACGGGAACGCGGCCCGGACCGGCCCGGTCCGGATCAACCCGGCCACCGTGCCGCCCACCAACGGCCGCTATTCGCACGCGGTCAGGTCGGGGAACCTGCTGTTCGTCTCCGGCCAGGTGGCCCTGGACGCGGACGGCGCGGTGGTCGGCGAGGGGGACATGACACGGCAGGCGGAGTTCGTCTTCGACTGCCTGGAACGCATCCTGGCCGACCAGGGCTGCACGTTCGGCGACATCACCTTCATCAGGACCCATCTGACCGACATGGACCTGCTGGAAGAGTACGCCGAGGTGCGCACCCGGCGGATCACCGGCGAGCCTCCGGCCAGCACCACGGTCGAGGTGCCGCGGCTCTTCCGGCCCGGCCTGCTGATCGAGATCGACGTCGTCGCGGCGGTTCCCGGGGCGTAGCCGGGTCAGGCGAGGGGCCCGGTCACGGACTCGGCCGCGGCGAGCAGCGAGCCGTCGGCGAGCAGCCGCACCGCGGACTCGATCTCCGGGGCGAGGAACCGGTCCGGCCCCGGCCCCCCGACCTCCTCGCGGAGCGCGGCCACGACGGCGCCGGTCGCGGGCGCGGGCGGGCTGGGGGCGCGCATGTCGATCCCGCGGGCGGCGGTGAGGATCTCCACGGCCAGCACCCGGGTGAGCCCGTCCAGCGCCCGGCGCAGCTTGCGCGCCGCGGCCCAGCCCATCGAGACGTGGTCCTCCTGCATCGCCGAGCTGGGGATCGAGTCCACGCTCGCCGGTACGGCCAGCCGCTTGAGCTCGGAGACGATCGCCGCCTGGGTGTACTGGGCGATCATGTGCCCGGAGTCGACGCCCGGGTCGTCGGCGAGGAACGCGGGCAGGCCGTGGTTGCGCGCGGTGTCCAGGAAGCGGTCGGTGCGCCGCTCGGACATGGACGCGACGTCGGCCACCGCGATGGCCAGGAAGTCCAGCACGTAGGCGACCGGGGCGCCGTGGAAGTTGCCGTTCGACTCCACCCGGCCGTCGTCCAGCACCACCGGGTTGTCGATCGCGGAGGCGAGCTCGCGCTCGGCGACCGCCGCCGCGTGCGCGAGCGTGTCCCGGGCGGCGCCGGCCACCTGGGGGGCGCAGCGCAGCGAATAGGCGTCCTGGACGAGGGTGCACGAGCCGTCGCGGTGGCCCGCCATGATCGCCGAGTCGCGGAGCAGCGTGCGCAGGTTGGCGGCGCTGGCGGCCTGGCCGGGATGCGGCCGCAGCGCCTGGAGGTCGGCGGCGAAGACCCGGTCGGTGCCGAGCAGCCCTTCGACGCTCATGGCGGCGGCGATGTCGGCCGCCTTGAGCAGCCGGGTGAGGTCGTCGAGGGCGAGCACGAGCATGCCCAGCATGCCGTCGGTGCCGTTGATCAGCGCCAGGCCCTCCTTGGCGGAGAGCACGGCGGGCTCGATCCCGGCCTGCCTCAGCGCCTCCTCCGCCGGGCGGCGCACACCCTTCTCGTCGAGGACGACGCCCTCCCCCATGACCGCCAGGGCGACGTGTGAGAGCGGCGCCAGGTCGCCGGAGCAGCCCAGGCTGCCGTACTCGTGCACGACCGGCGTGATCCCGCCGTTCAGCATGCCCTGCATCACCAGCGCGGTGCCCGGCCGTACGCCGGTGTGCCCGGTGGCGAGGGTGTGCAGCCGCAGCAGCGTCATCGCGCGCACGACCTCCACCTCCACCTCCGGACCCGAGCCCGCGGCGTGCGAGCGGATCAGGGAGCGCTGGAGCCGCGCGCGGAGCGGCGGGTCGATGTGCCGGGAGGCGAGCGCGCCGAACCCGGTGGAGACGCCGTAGGCGGGGACGGGGCGCTCCGCGAGATCCTCGACGCGCGACCGCGCGGCCTCCATCGCCGCCATCGCGGCGTCGGTCAGCCGTATGGCGGCGCCGTGCCGGGCGACCCTGATGACGTCGGCGAAGCTCAGCGGCTCCGGGCCGACCCCCACGACCCCGTCGTCGCGCATGTCTCGCTCACTTCCCCACCAGGTGACTTCCGTAGAACATCTCAGCCCCTTACCGAACCGACATCACGGCCGGCCCCGAGGACGCCTCCGCAGGATGACGCACGGCTGCGGCCAGAGCGGCGAAGCCCTGGCGCCCCGCCTCGGTCTGCCGCAACGCCCTGGGCGTCGTCCCGCGCTCGAACCACCCCTGATCGAGCAGCCTGCCGGTCACGGCCGCGCCCAGCGCCCCGCCGAGATGCGGCCGGCGCTCGGTCCAGTCAAGGCACGAGGCGGCGAACCTCCTTCTCGCTCGCCGTACCCCGGTGAGGTCCACTCCAAGCCCCGCCAGCACCTCTTCGCCTCCGGCGGTCACCTCGAAGCCCTCCCCGGCGGGCACCAGGCAGCCGCCGCCGAGCAGGCGGTCGAGGAGTTCGACGCCGGCCCGCCCGGCGAGATGGTCGTAGCAGGTACGGGCCTCCTGGAGCATGCGCGCCTGGCGGGCCGCCCTGAGCGAGCGGACCGGCGGCCGCGGGCTGATCTTCGCCAGGACCTCCAGGGCCTCGGCCACCTCGGAGCCGGCCAGCCGGTAGTACCGGTGCCGCCCCTGGCTCACCACGGTCACCAGCTCCCCGTCGAGGAGCCTGCGCAGATGGGCGCTCGCGGTGGCGGCGCTCACGCCGGCCAGCCGGGCGAGTTCGCCCGCGGCCAGCGCCCGCCCGTCCAGCAGCGCGGTGAGCATCGCGGCCCGCGCCGGCTCCGCCATCAGGGCCGCGACCTGGGAGATGTCCGCGTCGTGCGCGACGTGTTCCACCATGTCATCGACGCTAACCCATCCATCGTTGGGGCCCGGTCGAAGTGTCCCGGAGGCCGGGTCGCCGAATCCGGTTTGGGGAGCGGGCCGGGATTCGCTAAAGTTCTCTACGTGCGGCCGGGTGTTCAGGCGGCCGTCACGCGGACGTGGCTCAGCTGGTAGAGCATCACCTTGCCAAGGTGAGGGTCGCGGGTTCGAATCCCGTCGTCCGCTCGGAGCGGCTCCGCTCCGCCGGGATCACCCGCGGCGGCGCGACCGCGATCGCGCTCCACCCCGTGGAGCGGCGTGGGGGCGATTAGCTCAGTGGGAGAGCGCTACCTTGACACGGTAGAGGCCACTGGTTCAATCCCAGTATCGCCCACCATCCAACCCCAGGTCGCCGACCTGGGGTTTCGCGTTTCCGGTCCGCCGTCCCCGGGGCGGGCGCCCCGGGGACGGCGAGGCCGGGCGGTCAGCCGCGCAGGCCGGCGAACAGGTCGTCCTCGTGGTCGGGTGCGGGCACCCGGCACAGGTGACGGACGAAGGACTCCTGGGAGAAGGCCCGGTGCTGGATCTCCTCGGGCAGGCGCAGGAAGAAGATGCTGTCTCCCTGGCTCTCGTGCGCGCGCAGCGCCTTGACCTTCTGCTCGACGAACGGCGCCACGTCCACGACGCTGGTGATCAGCTCGTCGGGGGTGCCGAAGTCGTCGGGCAGCTCGAAGTCCTCCGGGCCGACCCCGGCCACGCGCATGGCCTCGAACAGCTCGTGGAACCGGGCGCGCGGCACGGCGACGTAGTAGAGCTTGTCCGGGATGCCGGTCAGCTCGGCCGCGGCGACGGCGATCCGGTGCGCCTGGATGTGGTCGGGGTGACCGTATCCGCCGTTCTCGTCGTAGGTGACGACGACCTGGGGCCGGTAGTGCTCCATCAGCTCGGCCAGCCTGGCCGCGGCCCGCTCCACCGGGACCTCGGCGAAGGCGCCGGGGGCGGTGTTGGCCGGCCAGCCCACCATGCCGGAGTCCTTGTGGCCCAGCAGTTCGAGATGGGCGATGCCCAGATGCTCGACGGACTCGCGCAGCTCGACCATCCGCCGCTCGGCCACCGCGGCCTCGTCGTGGCCGGGCTCCCCCGGCTTGACCCCGCCGGGGCCGTCGCCCTGACCGCCGTCGGTGCAGGTCACCAGGACCGTGCGCACGCCTTCCGCGGCATAGCGGGCGAGGATCCCGCCGGTGCCGATCACCTCGTCGTCGGGGTGTGCGTGCACCGCCATCACGGTCAGCTGTCGATCCATTCGGTCCCCCAGGTTCCCGGCTGTCATGCCTGCATTCAACCGCACCCGGACGGACCGCGAGCACCCGGATCACTCCCGGGAGATGGTGATGTGCACGGTGGTACGCGGGTCCGGCGGGATGCCGGCCTGGATGAGCTGGGCGCGCAGCACGGCCACCGCCTGCTCCAGGGCGACGATCTGCTCCTGGGACCGGGCGAGCTGCCGCTCCAGCAGGTTGAGGCTGTTGTTGTAGATGCCCTCTGCCCTGCTGAACGCCTCGACGTCCACCTTGGACCGCTCAAGCTGGGCCTGCTGCTCGGCGGCGGCCCGCGACGACTCCGCGGTCTTGCGGTTGGCGTCCGTGGCGCTGCGGTAGGCGAACCAGGCGACGCCGAGCGGGACGGCGCCGATGGCGAGCTGGACCACGACGTCCTGGATGATCGACATCATTCGGCGCCCCGCCTCACCAGGCCGCTGTAGGTGACGCCCGCGGGGGTGCTCAGCTCGGTGAGGGTCAGCTCTATGGGGAACTCCGTGCCGTCCGCGTGCCGCCCGGTCAGCTCCAGCACCCGCCCGGAGAGCTTGAGCTGCCCGCTCTCCCTGACCCTGGCGACACCCGCCCGGTGGGCGGGATGGAACCGCTCGGGCATCAGCACGGTGACGGGACGGCCGACGATGGACGCCGCCTCCCAGCCGAACAGCGCCTCGGCGGGTGCGTTGAACGCGCGCACGACGCCCCCGGCGTCGGCTGTGATGATCGCGTCGCCCGACTCGCCCGGCGGTATGCGCAGATCGACGACCTCGGGCCAGGTGGAGATGACGAAGGCGATGTAGGCGCCGAAGACGATCCAGATGCCCCCGGTCACCCAGCCGCGCGGGTTGACGCCGCTGAACACCCCGACGAAGTAGGCCAGGCCGTAGGCCCACCAGGTGGCCGAGGCCAGGGCGAAGGTGATCCGGTCGACGCGCATGAACGCCTGCACGAAGCACACGATCCCGGACACGGCCCAGAGCGCGGCCCACACGGCGAGCGGGGCCACCTCGTCCAGCGCCTGGAAGGCGGGCGCCGCCCGCAGCTCGGGGGGTGCGAACGCCAGCGAGGTGCTCAGCACGAACGACAGCATGCCGACGAAGAGGAGGCTCGCGCCGCGGCGGCCGACGCAGCGGGCGAGGCCGCGGAACACGTTGACCACTACGTAACTCACAGTGAACATGCTATCGCATTCCGTGAACACCCCCTGGTTTTACCCTTGCCCCCGAACCCGTGGGACCCGGGCGCGCACGAAGGCGGCCACCGCCGGCGATGCGGGCGGTGGCCGCGCGAGGCAGCAGGTGATCACCGGGGCATGAGCACCTTGTCGATGAGGTAGACGGTGGCGTTCTTGGTAGGGATGCCGCCACACTCGATCTTGGCGTCATCGTTGACCGTGTAGTCGTTGCCCGAGCCCTTGACCGTCAACTGCCCGCCTTCCATCGTGGTCAGCGTCGCGTTGGACAGGTCGGCCTTGGTCTTCTTGCCCTCGACCACGTGGTAGCTGAGGATCCGGCGGAGCTGCTGCTTGTTGGCCAGCAGCTTGTCGAGCTCGTCCTTGGAGATCTCGGAGAAGGCGTCATCGGTGGGCGCGAAGACGGTGATGTCCTTGGCGGAGTCCAGCCGCTGCGTCAGGTCGGCCGCCTTGATGGCCTTCGAGAGGGTGGAGAGCTTGGGGTTGTCGGCGACGGCCGCGGCGACCGGCTTGCCGGCCGCGCTCTGCAGGCTGCCGGGCCCCGACGCGGGCAGGCTGGCACAGCCCGGCCCGAACGGCGCCGCCGCCCCGGTCGGCGTGGCCCCCGGCGACTCCTCTCCGGTGGGCGTCGCCTCGGGCGAGGTGGTCTCACCGGGAGACTCCTCCGGACTCTGACCGGGCGCGGTGGTGTCCTCCGGCGCCGTCGTCTCGGTGGGCGCCGTGGTGTCCGGTGGTTCGGGAGTGACGGACGCCTGGGCGAGGGGGGAGATGGGGGCCAGTGCCAGTGCGGCCAGGCCCGAGACGAGAAGTGCGGATGTCTTCACGTGTACCTCCTTGACCGATGGACGCGGCTCCGATCGGCGCACATACGATCCATCCCGCACAACGGCATGCCCCCACCAATCCTCCAAATGTCGCAAATGCACACTTTTGGGACATATATGCCGATAATGCCGTGTCGATCTCCCAGGGTGGAGGGAAAAGAGCACGCAGCCGCTACGCCGTCAGGGCACTGACCGCCGCCACCAGATAGAAACAGCCGCCCACGGCCACCGCCACCCCCGCCGCAGCCGGCAGCCACGCCGCCACGAACGCGGCCACCCGCCGGCCCGGCGCGCGGCCGGCCAGCAGCGCCGCCCCCCGGATCGTCGCCACGCCGACCAGAGTGAGGGTGACCGCCATCCCGGCCCCGAACGCCACCACCAGCACCACCGCGCCCGCCGCCCGCCCGGTCAGCAACCCGCTCACCAGCACGACGAACGCCGAAGGCGAGGGCAGCAGCCCGCCCGACAACGCCAGCAGCAACAACCCCCGCCGCGACCAGGGATCCGCGGGCTCGTGTTCCCCGTGCCCATGACCGTGCCCATGACCGTGCCCATGACCGTGTCCATGACCGTGTCCATGACCGTGTCCATGACCGTGTCCATGACCGTGTCCATGACCGTGGCCGTGGCCGTGCCCGTGACCGGCCGGACGCCGCAGGTGGCGGTAGACCAGATGGGCGCCGACGCCGATCACCACGAGACCGGCGAGGACCTGCATCCAGGCGGTGACCGACTTCGTGCCGAACCCCGCGCTCAGCCCGACCCAGGCCAGCGCCAGCACCAGCACGGAGAAGGTGTGCATCACCGCGACGACCACCCCGAGGCGCAGCGCGTCACGGTAACGGCCGCGGGTGCCGATCAGGTAGGCCGCCGTCACGCTCTTCCCGTGCCCCGGCGCGACGGCGTGCAGCGCGCCGACGCCGAAGGCCACGGCCAGCACCACCCAGAAGACCCCCGCGCCGTCGAACAGGGCGATCAGCCGGCTCTCCGCGTCGAGCATGCCGTTCACGCCCGGCCGCCCGCCCGGCGCCGCGACCGCAGCGCCACCAGCACGCCCGCGCCGGCCACCGCCACCGCGCCGGTGCCCGCGGCGAGAACGGTCACCGACCCCGGTACGCCCGCCCCCGAGCCGGAGAAGGACACGCGCTCGGTGTGCCTGGTCGCGGTCAGCAGCGACTGCGCCGGCGTGGCCGGACCCTCCGCGGTGAGCATCGTGCGGTAGGCGGAGTTCAGGTCGGTCAGCGCCCGGACCGTCACGTCCACCCCGGTCACCGGCGCCGGGCAGGAGAAACTGAACCGCGCCCCCTCGGCGACCAGGCGTTCCAGCGCCTCCAGCCGCCCCGGGCAGGGCCGCCCGTCCTGGGAGACGGTGACGTGGGAGAGCAGATAGTCGCGTACGGCGGGCGAGCGGGCGAGCTTCTGCTCACCGGTCAAAGCGGTCGAGACCGGGCCCGACGTGGGGTCCTCGAAGGCGCCGAGCGACTGGCCGAGGGCGACCCAGTCGTCCTCGGCCGCCAGCCAGGAGAGGGTCACCCGCGACCCGTCCGCGCCGATCCGGGCCGTGGACGGCGGCCCGAAGGGGTGGGCGGGCAGGCCGAGCGCGACGGCGCCGGCGACGAGCGCGCCCGCCAGCGCCTGGAGGGGGAGCAACAAGGAGAACTCCTGCCTGGACCCGGGCGAGAGCCTTACTACGGCGGAAGGCCCCCGCCCGGGAGTCCGGCTACTTCTTGACGGTCACTGCTTTTTGACGGTCACTGCTTCTTGACGGCTACTTCTCGACGGTGATCACCGGGCTGGTGATCTTCAGGTTGGCGCTCTCCACGTACACCTCGTAGGTGTTGCCCCTGCGCACGTTGCCGGGCAGCCGGAAGGAGTACTCCAGCCGGCCGAGCTCGTCCGCCCTGCGCGAGCCGAGCTCGATGGCCCGGTCCTTGCCGTGGTCGTGACCGTGGTCGTGACCACGGCCGCCCCTGGCGTCCGCCCGCACGTCCTCCTCGTCCACCTCGCGCAGGTAGACCTTCGCCGTCTCGCCCGGGTCGTAGCCGAAGGCCGAGACCTTCAGCGAGTCCCGCGTCGAGACGGTGGTCTTGTCCACGATGACCTGGTCGCCGACGGTGTTCTCCGGCGTGCGGATCTCGTTGACGGTGCGCTCGCCCTTGGCGTTCTTACGGACCAGGAACCCGTCGTGGTGCTCGCCGTTGGCGTAGCGGGCCTCGAACCGCAGGGTGCCCGACTCCACGTCGATGAGCTGGTAGAGCTGCGTGTCCTGCATCGAGCTGCGGACCTCGGCGCCGTTGCCGGTCCAGTTCACGCCGCCGTTCAGCTCGTACATCTTGCCGCCGGAGACGGAGACGACGTAGACCACGCCGTTGTGCACCGAGGCCGACTTGCGGGCCGCCTGGGTGTTGCCGCGCCCGTAGGAGTGGTCGTGACCCTGGAGGACCAGGTCGACGCCGTACTTCTCGAACAGCGGGCCCCACTGGGCGCGCACGACGGGGTTGTTGCGGGTGCCGGTGGTGGAGTAGACGGGGTGGTGGAAGGTCACCACGGTCCACTTGTTCGGGTTGTCCTTGAGCAGGCCCTCCAGCCACGCGGTCTGCGCGGCCATCAGCGTGGCGTTGCTCTGCACGTTGGAGTCCAGGCCGATGAAGCGGACGCCCTGGTAGTCCACGTAGTACGAGGTCTGCTTCAGCTCGGCGTTGCCCGGCCCGTTGTCCGGGTACGGGAACTGCGGCCGCCAGAAGGTGGACAGCCCGTTGCTGTACTCGTGGTTACCGGGGATCGAGATGTTGTTCACCTGGCCGTCGATGAAGCCGGCGGCCTTGTACCACTGCCCCCACTGCTCCTCGCTGTTGGCGGAGTCGATGAGGTCACCGGCGTTGACGATCACCTTGGCCTGCGGGCGCTCCGCGAACGCCTGGCGGAAGACGCGCGGCACGGCCGAGTCGATGTAGTTCTGGGCGTCGCCGTAGTAGATGAACGAGAACGGCTGGAAGTCGGCGGCGGCGGTGGTGAAGTCGATCCACTCGCTCCAGTTGGCGCCGTCGCCCACCCGGTAGGTGTACCTGGTGGCCGGCTTGAGGCCGGAGAACTCCACCGTGTGGTAGGTCGAGGCGTAACCCAGCGTGGTGTTCACCGGGGTGGTGGAGGCGGCGGGGACGTTCCTGACCGCGCCCGCGGCCGGGGCGACCTCGCCGAGCGCGCGCGGCGCCTCCAGGATCTCCGCCTGCGCCGTCTCGGCGGCCGCCTCGGCGCGCCAGGTCACCTTCTGGCTGGTCGAGGGGGTGGTGGTGGGGGTGAGGATGATGCGGTCCGGCATCGGCGAGGGCTTGTGGATCTCGGCGGCCGGGTACTTCGGGGGCGCCGCGGCGCCGAACGCCGTCGGACCGAAAGCCAGGCCGCTCACCAGCAGCGCACCGGCGCCGATCGCCAGGAGCCGGGTCTGCCGGGACCCGAGGGGCCACGGCTTTCTGAGGACGTCACTCACTGAGGTTCACTCCATGAGAAGCAGATGGTGTCCACAGAGGACGTAGTGGACGCCTGCATTCAGCCAGCCCCGCCCGACGATCAAGCGGACGCGATCTTGCCGTGAGATGAACAGAAGTTCGTATACCTGTCCTCCATCTGGCGTTGACACGGCGTTCAGGCGCGTCCCGTTACGATGTGCCGCGATCATGCCGACCGGAGGAGCAGGTGCCGCCGATGACGACCGCTGCCCGTGTCCCCCGCCGGCGGCCCGCCCGCCGGTGGGCGCTGCTTCCCGCCGCGGCGGCGCTCGGCACGCTCTTCGTCGTGCCGTCCACCCAGGTGGAGCACAAGGACGACGCGTTCATCTCGGCGCAGACCACCGGCATCCTGCTGATCGAGGGCGGCGAGTGCTTCAGCGACCCGGCCTACTCGCCGGTCGCGGGGGAGCCCGTGGTGGTCTACACGCCGTGCGCGGACGGGGCCGACAACCAGTCCTACGGCTTCGTGCACGCCGCGGACGGCCCCTGGGACCGGGCGTCGGTGGCGGCGTTCGGGTGGCGCGGGTGTGAGGAGATGTTCGCCCGCAGGTGGCCGGGGGAGGCCGCCTCGGGGCTCGGGTTCTATCCGATCCTGCCCACGGCCGAGACGTGGGCCGACGGGGACCGGGACATCATGTGCGCCGTCTACGAGCCCGGCGGCCGGCTCTCCGGCTCGCTGCTGCCCCTGGCCTGAGGGCGTGGGCGGGGGTCAGGACCCGAGAGCAGGAGGCGGTCGCTCCACGAGTGTCCCTACGCCTCAGACCGGGAAAGTAGGGAATGACCGGCGTGACGAAGCCACGGTGTTCGGCGGAGGCCGGATCGGAGACGAGCTGTTTGGGCGGTGTCTGCGCACACAGGAGGGTGTATCCGATTTGTGTCATTAACTGAGCACATCAATACGTTCGTCCCAGTGCTTCCCGGCATCCGTGGACGATGTTGGCCGGAAACCCGTGCCGCCGTTAATGATCACTCGCTACACTCCGCCCGAACCCGACCTAAGCGGAGACCATGACCAACTCCCCCTCACGCCGCGCGTTCCTTGCGGGTACCGGCGGCGTCCTCACCTCTGCCATGACCGGCACGGCGGCGACGTCGACGATGTCCGGCACGGCTTGGGCCTCGGCGGCACGCGGTGCCTCTTCCCTCTCCCTGCCCGCCAAACCCAATTTCGTCATCATCCTGGCCGACGATCTCGGCTGGGGCGAGATCGGGTGCTACGGGCAGAAGATGATCAAAACCCCGCACCTGAATCGGCTGGCGGCCGAAGGGCTCCGCTTCACCAGCGCGTATTCCGGCGCGCCGCTCTGCGCTCCGTCCAGGGCCGCGCTCCTCACCGGCCTGCACACCGGCCACACCACCGTGCGGGAGAATCCCGAGGGCGGCGAGCAGCACGACATGAGCGTCGACGACCTCACCTTCGCCGGGCTGCTGCAGATGGCCGGCTACCGCACGGCGCTCTTCGGCAAGTGGGGCTTCGGGCCGGAGCGGCCGGACCAGCCGTCGCACCCGAACTCCCGCGGCTTCGACGAGTTCTTCGGCTTCATCGACCACCAGCACGCCCACCAGTACTACCCGTCCTATCTGTGGCACAACGGCCAGAAGGTGTCCCTGGGCAGGAAGTACTACGCGCCCGACCTCTTCCTGAAGCGGGCCAAGGACTTCATCAAACGCAACGCGGACGAGCCGTTCCTCCTCTACTTCCCGACCATCCTGCCGCACTCCCCCAGCGTGGTGCCGGACGGCGCCGGCCAGTACGAGAACAAGCCGTGGACCCGGGCCAACCGGCTGCACGCGGCCCAGGTGACCAGGCTGGACTCGCACGTGGCGCAGATCGTGCAGGCCCTGAAGGACGCCGGGGTGTCGGACTCCACGCTGGTGCTGTTCATCAGCGACAACGGACCGCACCGCGAGAAGGGCGTCACCCCCTGGCTGTTCAACTCCAACGGCCCCTACCGGGCCGACAAGCGCGACCTCTATGAGGGCGGCATCCGGACGCCCATGATCGCGTGGTCCCCGGCGCTGTCCCGCCAGGGAGAGGTGGCCGACGAGCAGGTGGCGTCCTGGGACATCATGCCGACCCTGGCCGACCTCGCGGGCCTGCCCGTCCCGGACAATCTCGACGGGATCTCCTTCAAGGGGGTGCTCGACGGCTCCGGCTACGAGGGCCACGACCTGCTGTTCTGGAACCGGCCGAGGAAGGCGCAGGCGATCCGGCGCGGCCGGTGGAAGGCGGTGCGCTTCGCGCCGCACATCGCCGGGGCGGGCTCCGACGGCCGGTTCGAGCTCTACGACCTGGACAACGACCGCGGCGAGACCCACAACCTGGCGAAGATCGAGACAGGCATCGCCGCCGAGCTGGACGAGCTGATGAACCAGTCCGTCGGTCCCGACCCGCGCTCGCCGTACGGGCTCCGGGTGGCCTCCAGCGGCCCGGTGCGGTACGGCGAGCCGCACGAGTTCGTGGTCACCCTGCACAACGGGTCGGCGCAGCCCTGGGACGGCGTCCGGCTCCGGCTGGAGGTGCCTTCCGGCTGGCGGGTCGAGGGCGGCGCGGAGCGGCAGCTGCTCGAACCGGGCGGCGCGCTCCGAGCGGCCTTCACCGTGACCCCGCCCGCGGCGGGCGGTCGCGGGCGGACGCAGCGGCTGGTCCCGCGGGCGAGGTTCGCCGCGCAGGGCCGGACGGTGTCGTTCCAGAAGCTGAGGCCCGTCAAGGTGCATCAGAGGGCGGACGTGTAGAACGGGGAATCTCACATTCCGGTCAGGGCGGGACAAAAAGAACGCCAGTACGGCGGCGCCCGGACCGGAGACCCCCTGGCGCGGGAAGGTCGGGAATCGCAGACTGGGAGGTGGACCTATCACGGCGATCCCTTGGAGTGGTCGTGCACAGTCGTCAGACTCAACCGCCCGCGCTGGTTCCCGTGCTGTCGCGCGGCAGGCACAGAAATCCGAACAAGGGCGCGTGTTTCATGGAGTTCGCGTCCTACCTGGCCGGGGAGCGCTGGAGTGACCATCCGGCGTGCACGCATCCGCTGCTGGCGGGGCTGGCCCGGCTCGTCAACGACTACACCTCCGACGACAAGCGGTCCGAACTGGTCGGCCTGATCCCCTCGGTGATCGGGCTCACCAGCGACGATCTGCACGTCGACGCGCAGATCGCGCTGCGCTGCGCCAGGACCGCGCTGCCCGTCGTGGCCGCCGACCTGCAACTGGCGATGGC
Source organism: Microtetraspora sp. NBRC 13810 (assembly GCF_030268685.1). Lineage (GTDB taxonomy): Bacteria > Actinomycetota > Actinomycetes > Streptosporangiales > Streptosporangiaceae > BSRQ01. The sequence goes on along the minus strand of NZ_BSRQ01000018.1, from coordinate 169,922 downwards.
CGTCTCGGTGCTGGCCGCCGAGCAGATGCTCGCCGAACTCGACGGGCGGCCGCCGGGCGAGCTGAGCGAGGAGAGCGCCGAGGCCCTCGCGCTCGTCCCCCGCGCCGCGGAGGGCGCCCGCAAGCTCAGGCGCGGCATCCGGGTGTCGGCCCGCGGCTTCCGCCGCTTCGCCGCGCCGAACACCGTGCAGCTCGCCGCCCGCGGCGTCGCGCACGCCTGCGTGAACGACCCGGACGCCCTGCTGCGCTCGATGCTCACCGAGGCAATCGCCGACTGCGAGCGGCTGATCGGGCGCCGGACGGCGCCGGCCGCGCCCGCGCTGGTCGAAGCCCGTTGATAATAAGGTAAGCCTAAGCTAAGTTTTCGCTCGGAGACACTCGTCGAGCGAAGGCAGCGTGATGAGCCCGAAGACCCGGGGCGACGTGCCCGCCTACCTGCCCTTTCATGTTGAAGTGTCCAGGACGGTGCGGCTCAGCCCGAGCTTCGTCCGGGTGACCTTCGCCGGGGACACGTTGTGCGATTTCGCGGACAACGGCCTGGACCAGCGGATCAACGTGATCCTGCCGCACGACGGCGCCGACTTCGGCTTCTGCGCCGAGCCGGACTGGTACCAGGCGTGGCGGTCGCTGCCACCCCCCGCGCAGCCGCCCTTGCGCACCTACACGGTGCGGGAGGTGCGGCCGCGCGCGGGCGAGCTGGACGTCGACTTCGTGCTGCACGGGGACGGCGGTCCCGCGTCCCGCTGGGTGGGCGCGGCCGTGCCCGGCGACCGTCTCGTGGTGGTCGGGCCCAACGCCCGCTGCCCGGAGCCGACCGGCGCGGTGGAGTGGGCTCCGCCGCCGGGCGCGGACCGGCTGCTGCTGGCCGGGGACGAGACCGCCGTGCCCGCCATCTCGGTCATCGCCGCGGCGCTGACCCCGGCGGCGCGCGGCCGGATCCTGCTGGAGGTGCCCGAGCCGGACGACGAGCTGCCGCTGGCGGCGCCGCCGGGCGTCGAGGTCGCCTGGCTGCCCAGGACCGGCGCACAGGCCCACGGCGACCTGCTGGTGCCCGCCGTACAGGAGGCCGTGCGGGCGCTCGCCGCCCCCGCGCAGGAGGCCGCCGGGCGGGGCCCGGAGAGCCTGGATGACCTTGAGGACGTGGACGAGGACGAGCTGTGGGAGATCCCCGAGACACCGGGCGGGGACGGCTTCTACGCCTGGCTGGCCGGCGAGGCGGGCATGGTCAGGCGGATGCGCCGCCATCTGGTCCAGGATGCGGGCGTGGACCGGTCGTCGGTCGCCTTCATGGGCTACTGGCGGCTCGGCCGCCCGCCGAGATGATCCGGCGTTAAACCAGTCGGCCCGGCGAGGTCTGGGTGGTTATGGTCGGGGATCATGGATGTGACGGGGCTGGTGCCCGATCAGGTGGTCCTGTCGGTCGTGGTGGGATCGCGGGCGTACGGGCTGGAGACCGAGGAGTCGGACGTGGACCGGCGGGGCGTGTTCGTGGCGCCGACGCCGTGGTTCTGGCGGCTGGACAAGCCTCCGACGCATGTCGAGGGGCCGCTGCCCGAGCAGTTCTCCTGGGAGGTCGAGCGGTTCTGCGGGCTGGCCCTGGAGGCCAACCCGACCGTCCTGGAATGCCTGTGGTCGCCGCTCGTCGAGCGGGTCACCCCGGCGGGCGAGGATCTCCTCGCGCTGCGCACGGCCTTCCTGTCCACCCGGGCCCACCGGAGCTTCCTCCACTACGCCGAGGGCCGGTTCCGCCGGTTCGACCCGGAGCGGCCCCCGTGGAAGCGGGTCATGCACATGCTCCGGCTGCTGATCAGCGGCCTGCACCTGGCCAGGCACGGGGAGCCGCTGGTCCGGATGGACGGCTACCGTGACCGCCTGCTCGCCGTACGGCGGGGCGAGACGCCGTGGGCCGAGGCGTGCCGGTGGCGCGCGGAGCTGACCCGCGGCATCGAGGACGCCGTGCCCGGCTCCCCGCTCCCCCTCCGGCCGGACCGGGACCGGGTCGAGGAGTTCCTCGCCGGCGTGCGGAGGGCCGCCCTGTGACCGCCGCCCTGTGACCGCCGCCCTGTGACCGCCGCCCTGTGACCGCCGCCCCGGGCGCCTCCTAAGCGGTCAGGGCGCAGCGGAAACCGGTGTGGCCGGAGGAGCTGTCCGGGGTGTTGCCCATCCGGGCGGCGACCCGGTAGCGGGTGCAGTAGGAGTCGTGGCAGAGGTAGGAGCCGCCGCGCAGCACCCGGGAGGAGCCTTTCGGCGGGCCGGCCGGGTCCTCCCTGCGGGCGGTGCGGTGGTGGTCGACGCTCCACCGGTCCGAGCACCACTCCCACACGTTTCCCGCGACGTTGTACAGGCCGAAGCCGTTCGGGTCGAACGCGGTGACCGGGGCGGTGCCGCGGTGGCCGTCCTCCGCGGTGTTCTTCGCCGGGAAGGAGCCCTGCCAGATGTTGCACATGTGCCGCCCGCCGGGGGTCAGCTCGTCGCCCCAGGGGTAGCGCCGCTGGACGAGGCCGCCGCGGGCGGCGTACTCCCACTCGGCCTCGGTGGGCAGCCGCAGCCCGGCCCACCGGCTGAAGGCGTCGGCGTCGTGCCAGGAGACGTGCACCACCGGGTGGTCCCAGCGGCCCTCAAGGGTGGACCCCGGCCCCTCGGGGTGCCGCCAGTCGGCCCCGGAGACCGCGCACCACCAGGGCGTCTGCTCCACCCTCGGCGAGTCCCTGCGCAGCACGCCGGGCAGGAAGCCGGCGAAGACGTGCGACCAGCCGAACTTCTCGGCCTCCGAGACGTACCCGGTGGCGTCGGCGAACTCGGCGAACCTGGCGTTCGTCACCGCGCAGGCGTCGATGAGGAAGGGCCGCAGCGTGACCTCGCGCACCGGCCCCTCGCCGTCCGCGGGGAAGCCGCCGTCCTCGTTGCCCATGAGGAACGCGCCGCCGGGCAGGCTCACCATCCCGTCCGTACGCCGGACCGCGCCCATCGGCATGGGGGTCACGGCGGCCGAACCGCCCCGTGCGGGGGCACAACACGCAGGCTCTTCTCGCATAGTCCTGTTCCAGGGATCTTCCGCTCGCCCGCCGATTATCGCCGAAGGCCGCGGCGGGAGGGCCGGGGAGGGGTCAGCCGAGCGGGCGGCGGCCGGGGAAGCCCAGGTCGGTGCGGTGGTACCAGGCGAGCTCGGCGTCGCCTTCCAGCCAGCACAGCCGGACCGGCACTCCGTCGAGCTCGGCGGGGAAGTCGACGAGCAGCGGGGCCACGCCCTTGACCTCGATGCCCTGTTCGTCGAACCAGCCGAGGATCTCGTCCATCCGCGCCTCGAACGCCTTGGCCTCCGCCAGCCCGCCGATCGGCGAACGCTCCCCCCGTCGCAGATCGTGCGCCAGCTCGGACATGTCCGCGCGGATCGCGACGAACTCCTCCGCCCGCGCGAGCACGTCCGGCATCAGCGCGCGTGCCTCTTCGATAGTGAAGATCCGTTCCACACCCGGAACGCTACCGTGTCCGCCATCTCACCACACGCCGGACTTGACATCTAAATCTCACTCCAGGACATCAGCCGGGTACGGATCGCCCGGCGTCGGCCAGGACCTCCTCGGCCTGGCGGACGATCGCCGCGTCCACGAACCGGCCGTCGGGCAGCGCGGCGGCGCCGGCCCCGGCCAGGGACATGACCTCGCGGGCCCGCGCCACCTCCTCCTCGGTGGGCCGGAAGGCGGCGGCGATCACCGGGAGCTGGGCGGGATGGATCGCGGTCCTGCCGCGGAACCCCAGCGCCCGGCCCGCCGCGCAGGAGGCGGCCAGCCCGTCGAGGTCGCGCACGTCGGCGTAGGCGGACTGGACCGGCGCCGGCAGGCCGGCCGCGCGGGCGGCGACGACGATCCGCGACCGGACCCAGGCGAGCCCCGCCTCGTCGCTCACCCGCAGGTCGGCCCGCAGGTCGGCCTCGCCGAGCCCGACGCTCGCCACGGCCGGCGAGGCGGTCGCGATCTCGAAGGCCCGCTCCACGCCGAGCGCCGACTCCAGCAGCGGGTGCAGCCGCGCGCCCGGCACCGCTCCGGCGACGCCGGCGAGTTCCGCCGCCGACTCCACCTTGGGCAGCCGCACCCCCTCGGTCAGGGCGAGGTAGGGGGCCAGCTCGTCGAGGTCGGCGGCGCCGTACGGGCCGCGCGGGTCGTTGATCCGGATCTGCAGCGGGCGGGACACCCCGGAGGCGAGCAGCGCGGCGGTGTTCTCCCTGGCCCGGTCCTTGGCGTCGTCGGCGACCGCGTCCTCCAGGTCGACGATCACCACGTCGGCGGCGGTGGCGAGCGCCTTGGCCACCCGGTCGGGCCGGTCGGCGGGCACGTAGAGCAGGGTGAGCATCAGACGACGCCCTTCTCGCGCAGCTCGGCGATCCTGGCCGGGGAGAGGCCGAGCCCGGCGAGGACCTCGGCGGTGTCGGCGCCGTGCGGGCGGCCGGGCCAGCGGATCTCGCCCGGCGTGCCGGACAGCCGGAACATCACGTTCTGCATGCGCAGGTCGCCCAGCTCGGGGTCGGACACGGTGGTGATCGCGTCGAGCGCGGCGAGCTGCGGGTCGGCCAGCACGTCGCGCACGTCGTAGACCGGCGCGACCGCGGCCTGCGCCTCCTCGAACGCGGTGAGCACCTCCTGCCTGGACCGTTCGGCCACCCAGGCGGCCACGGCCGCGTCCAGCTCGTCGGCGTGCTCGGCGCGGCCGGCGCCGGTGGCGAACCACGGCTCGGCCACGACCTCGGGCCGCCCGACGAGGCGCATCACCCGTTCGGCGATGCTCTGGGCGGAGGTCGAGACCGCCACCCAGGCGCCGTCCGCGCACCGGTAGGTGTTGCGGGGCGCGTTGTTGACCGACCGGTTGCCGGTGCGCGGCGGGATGACGCCCAGCCGGTCGTAGATGGTCGGCTGCGCGCCGAGCACGGTCAGGATGGGCTCGATGATCGACAGGTCGGCCACCTGCCCCCTGCCGGTGTGCTCACGGGCGCGCAGCGCGGTCATCACGGCGTAGGCGGTGGCGATCGCGCAGATGCCGTCGGCCAGCCCGAACGGCGGCAGCGTCGGCGGCCCGTCCGGCTCCCCGGTCATCGCGGCGAACCCGCTCATCGCCTCGGCCAGCGTGCCGAAGCCGGGCCTGCGGGCGTACGGGCCGGTCTGCCCGAAACCGGTCACCCGGGCGAGGACCAGGCCGGGGTTGGCCTCGGAAAGGCGCTCGTAGGAGAGGTTCCAGCGTTCCAGGGTGCCGGGGCGGAAGTTCTCGATCACCACGTCGGCGTCCCTGACCAGCTCGACGAGCAGGTCCTGGCCCTCGGGCGCGGACAGGTCGAGGGTGATCGCGCGCTTGTTGCGGCCGAGCAGCTTCCACCACAGCCCGCCGGGGCCGTGGCCGCGTGCCGGGTCCGGTTTGGCCGGGTGCTCCACCTTGGTCACGTCGGCGCCGTAGTCGCCGAGCAGCATGGCCGCGGTGGGACCCGCGAAGAGGGTGGCGAGGTCCAGGACCCGGATGCCTTCGAGGGGTTTCACGGCCGCTCCGCGAGGAAGCGGTCGATCTCGGCGCGGAGCGGCATGGAGGTGCTCGCCCCCTCGCGCTGCACGGACAGCGCCGCCGCGGCGGAGGCGAAGCGGAGGGCGTCGGCGGGCGGGCGGCCCTCCTCGCGGGCCACCGCGAGGGCCCCGGCGAACGTGTCGCCCGCCGCGGTGGTGTCCACCGCGCGCACCTCGAAGGCGGGCACGTGCACCGGCGCGGCGTCGCGCGCGCCGTACAGCGCGCCCTCGCCGCCGAGGGTGATGACCGCCTCGGGGACCCGTTCCAGCAGCTCGGCGAGGGCCTGCCCGGGGTCCTTGCGGCCGGTGATCGCGGCGGCCTCGTGCTCGTTGGGCAGGATGAGGGTGACCGCGTCCAGCAGGTCGCCGGGCAGCGGGACGACCGGCGCCGGGGTGAGGATCACCTCGGTGCGCGCCCGGCGGGCCGCCTCGGTCACGGCCGCCAACGGGAGTTCGAGCTGGAGCAGCAGCGCGCCTGAGCGGCCGATCGCCTCGGCGCCGGCGTCGGTGGGGCCGGTGACGGCGCCGTTCGCGCCGGGGACCACGATGATCGAGTTGCCGCCCCGGTCGTCGACGACGATGTGCGCGATGCCGGAGGGGCCCGGCTCGGTGCGCAGGTGCGTGACGTCGACCCCGGCGCCGGCCAGCGTGGCTCTCAGCTCGGGGCCGAACGCGTCGTCGCCGACCGCGCCCAGGAACAGCACGGACCCGCCCGCGCGGGCGGCGGCCACCGCCTGGTTGGCCCCCTTGCCGCCGGGGATCGCGCGGAACGCCCGCCCCGTGACGGTCTCGCCGAGCGCCGGGGCCTGGGCCACGTAGGCGACCAGGTCCATGTTGGCGCTGCCGAATACGCTGATCACTGAACCTCCAAGGTACGGCGGGCGAGCTCGTCCAGCCCGATCCCGTCGAATCCCGTGATGCTGCTGGCCAGTCGATTCTCCATGGCCCACCGCTCCGGGATCGCCCCGGCCCCGGCGAGCGCCCCCGCCACGGAGCCGGCGGTGGCCCCGGCCGAGTCGGTGTCCCAGCCGCCGGCGACGGCGCCCGCGATCGCGGCGGTGAAGTCGCCCCGGGCGTGCACCAGCGTGGCGGCGACCAGGGCGGCGTTGTTGACCGTGTGCACCCAGTGCAGCCCGGCGTGCCGTTCGTGCAGGGCGTCGAGGACCCGTTCGAAGTCGGGCTCGGCGCGGGCGGTCGTCACCGCGTGCCGTACCGCCGCCGCGAGCCGGGAGCGTTCGGGGACTACGGACAGGCCGGCCGCGACGACCTCCTCGGCGTCGGCGGCGACCAGCGCGGCGGCGCACATGGCGGCGGCGAACATCGCGCCGTAGATCCCGTTGGCCGTGTGGCTGAGCCTGGCGTCGCGCCAAGCCATCCCTGCCGCCGCGCCGGGGTCACCCGGGTTGACCCAGCCGTAGACGTCGGCCCTGATCAGGGCGCCGATCCACTCCCTGAACGGGTTGCGGTGCACGGCGGTGGCGGGCGGTTCGAGCCCGGCCAGCAGGTTGCGGTAGGCGATCCGCTCGGCGGTGAACACCCGGCCGCCGGGCAGCTCGTCCAGCCACGTCCGGGCGACGTCGTCGGTGCCGAAGCCGCGCCCGTGGCGTTCCAGGACGGCGAGGGCGAGGAGCGGGAAGTTGAGGTCGTCGTCCTCGGGCACGCCCGCGATGTTCTCGGCCAGGGAGGTGGCCGCGCTGCGCCGGTTCCACGGCCACCGCCCGGCGACCTCGGCGGGCAGCCCCACGGCGGTGAACCAGCCGCGGACCGGCCAGTTGCCGGTGGCCTCGGCGATCTCCCTGATCCCGGCGCGCGGGATCTTCTCCACCGGTTTGCCGAGCACGCATCCGGCGGCCCGGCCCCGCCAGGCGCCGAGCATCCGGTCGGGGTCCGCGGGCCTGCGGGAGCCGGAGGGCCATCGCGGGCAGGCGGCGACGATGTCCGCCAGGTCCGACGGCTCGTCCAAGGGCGACTCCAGCGCGGCGAGTTCGTCGAGGATCTCCTCGGCGAGCGCGGCGAGGGCCGGTCCGGCGGGGGCGGGCGAGGCGCCGGCGCGCGGCGGCGCGTCGTGGCCGCCCGCCGCCCGCCAGCGGGCGGCGATCTCCGCGACGTCCCTGCCGTCCTGGCCGGCCTGGCGCAGTTCGTGCCCGACGAGGTCCTCCGGCTGCACCCAGGTGAGCCTGATCATGCCAGCAGCCCGCCGAACGCCTCGTCGGCCGCGCGCCGCCGCAGGGCGTCGGCCGCGCGCACCCGCGCCGCCACCCCGGCCAGCGCGAGCCCGGGGGCCACCAGGTCGAGCCGGCTGGCGGTGCCCACGTCGGAACGCCAGTCCGCGGGGACCGCGTCCAGGCCGCCGAGCGCGCCGGCGATGGCGCCGCCCATGCTGGCGATCGAGTCGGCGTCGCGGCCGTAGTTGGTGCCGCCGAGCACGGTGTCGCGGTAGTCGCCCTTGGCGATCAGCAGGAACGCCAGCGCCAGCGGCAGTTCCTCGATGCTGTGCAGCCTGCTCGGGCGGCGCGCGCCGAGCCCCTGGTCCCGGTAGGTGTCGGCGACCGTGTCGTAGGGCGCCATCGCGGCGCGCAGCCCGGCGAAGGAGCCCTCCCAATGGCCGAACTCCCGGGCCTTCTCACACACTGCCTCGATCGCGGCCCTGGTCCCGTCGTGGGCGAGCCGCAGCGCGGTCTCCACCACGGTCTCGGCGGTGGCTCCCGGGCGCATCGCCTCGGCGACGGCGGCGGCGAGCACCCCGGCGGCCTCCCGGCCGTAGCTCGACTGGTGGGCGCCCGCGACGTCGATCGCCTCGGCGTAGGCGGCGTCCGGGTCGGCGGCGTTGACCACGCCCACCGGGGCCATGTACATGGCCGCGCCGCAGTTGACGATGTTGCCGACGCCGGCCTCGCGCGGGTCCACGTGCCCGTAGTGCAGGCGCAGCACGAGCCACTTCTCGGCCAGGAACACCCGGTGCAGCGGCAGCGCCTCGGCCTCCAGCTCGGGGATCCAGCGCTTCTCGCCCATCATCTCCGGCACGAGATGCTCGGCGACCGCGTAGGCGTCCAGGTGGCCGCCGGCGCGCTCGTAGACGCGGACCAGGGCGTGCGTCATCAGGGTGTCGTCGGTGACGTGGCCGTCGCCCTTGTGGTACGGGGCGATGGGACGGGCGTTGCGCCAGTCGTCGTGGTAGGGCGGCACGATGCCTTCGACCCGCCCGCCGTACCGTTGCCCGATCTGTTCCGGGGTCCAGCCCTCAGTGGCACCGCCGAGCGCGTCCCCCACCGCGGCCCCGGCCAGACAGCCGGCGGCCTTGTCCTCAAGCGGCGTCATGCTTCTCCTCTACTCTTGGCGTCGTTCGCTGGTCGGCGGAGGTCGTCGGCCAGGGCGAGCAGGTCCGTCCCGGCGAGGTCGGGCAGGCAGCAGCCCGCCAGCGTGCGGGCGGCCCCGGCCCAGGCGGCGGGCAGCGCCGCGTAGCCGCCGATCGCCCCGGTGAGCGCCCCGGTCAGGGCGGGCGCGGAGTCGGCGAGGTCGGGCAGGCAGGCGGCGGCGGGTACGGCGGCGCCGAGCCGGCCGCCGGAGGCGACGGTCAGGGCCAGCGCGACCGGCACCGTCCGCGCCGCCGCCACGCCGTAGCTGTAGACGTGGTCGAGCAGGGCGGCGTCCAGTTCCGGCACGGCCGAGAACGGGTCGCCCGCGGCCCGCGCCACGTCCAGCGCGATCCTGGCCGCGGTGCCGATCGCGGTGTAGGCGGGCAGTTCGGCCAGCGCGGCGGCGGCCACCTGCTCGGCGTCGCCGCCGCGCACGGCCGTGCCGACCGCCGCGGCGACGGCCAGCGCCGCGAGCACGCCGTCGCCCGCGTTGGTCACCTCGGCGTCGGCGCGCGGGTCCAGCCCGGCCGCGCCGAAGGCCACCGCGCGCACGGCCGCCGAGTCGTCGAAGAAGTGCGGGTTGTCGTGCCCGGTCACCGGCGGCCTGCGCCCGGCGGCGAGACCGTCCAGCGCGCTGCGCACCGAGATCCGCACCCGCAGGTCGGTACGGCCGGCCAGCTCGCCGAACGCCTCCGCCCGGTCCCGCCCGATGGTCGCGGCGGTCCAGGCGAGCCACTCCGCGTCGTCGGACGGCCCGGTGGCCAGCGGCCCGACCGGCTGGTTCAGCGCGAACGGCACCGGCAGCGCGGTCAGCGCGTGCTTCTCCGCGAACTCGTCCAGCTCCCTGCGCAGCCGCCTGCTCCACGGCGCGTGCAGGCCGGAGCGGTGCCGCTGCGCGGGCCATCCGGCGGCGTCGCCGATGGCGAGCCCGACGAACGCGCCGCGAATCCTGTCCCCCGATGTCATCGTGTGCTCAGATTCCTTCCGGCCGTTCCCGATCACGTGCCGCCACCAGCTCCGCCGCCACGTCCAGCACGTGCCGGCCGGCGACGACGGGCAGGCAGGCGCCCCTGACCGGCCCGATCTCCCGTGCCCAGCGGGCGGGCACGCCACTCTCACCGCGTCCGGCGCCGGACAGGGCGCCGGCGATGGCGGCCGTGGTGTCGGCGTCCCTGCCCAGGTTGGCGGCGGCGACCACGGACTCCTCCACGTCCCCGCCGCCGGCCAGGTAGGCGGCGAACGCGAGCGCCACCGCCTCGGGCGCGAGGTCGGTCCACGGGTAGTGCCGGACCACCACGGCGTCGTGCAGTTCCTCCGCGCCGCCCGCCCGCCGCGCGATGTCGGCGGCGGCGCGGACCGACCGGGAGGTCCAGGAGTCCTCGGGGATCGCGGCCAGGCCCGCGGCCACCGTCTCGTCCGGCTCCGCGCCGGCCATGGCCGCGGCGACCGCCGCCGCGACCGCCTGCCCGCCGTAGACGCCTTCGCCGCTGTGGCTCACCGCGCCGTCGGCGGCCACCAGCCGCGCCGCCTCACCGGGCTCGCCCGCGGCGAAGATCCCGTACGGCGCGGCCCGCATGGCCAGCCCGTCCGACCAGCCGTGCTCGTGCCACCGACCGGTCAGCGGCGGTTCCAGGCCGCGCCGCAACGCCTGGACGGTGCCCAGCTCGGAGAACCCGGCGCCGCGCATCGGCCCTTCGACGAGCGGCACGACCTCCTCGCGGTAGGCGCGGGCGACGTCGCCGGCGGTGAGCCGGGAGCCGTGCCGGGAGAGCAGCATCGCGGCGAAGATGGAGTACTCGGTGTCGTCGGTGCCGCCCTTGCCCGGTTCGATCTCGGTCAGCCGGCCCCACCGGCGGACGATCTCCGCCGGTTCGAGGTTCTCCGCCGGGCGGCCGAGGGCGTCGCCGGCCGCGAGGCCGAGCAGGCACCCCCGGGCCCGGTCAAGAATGCTCACGACGCGTAACGCTCCAGGACCTTGTTGCCCTCGTCGACGAGACGGGTGGCCGCCTGGTCCAGGGTGATCTTGTTGGCGAAGTACTCCTGCAGGACCGGGGTGGCGACCTTGCTCTTCCACTCGTCGAAGCCGTTCACCTTCAGGTAGGGGGCGACGACGAGGTTCTTGGCGGAGGCGGTGGCCACGTCCCAGCCGTTCTCCGTGCCGGTGATGGACGGGTCGGCGGCGGCCTTGACGCTGGTCGGCAGCAGCCAGTCGCCCTTGGCGAGCTTGGCCTGGTTGGCGCCGTTGAGGAAGAAGGAGATGAACTTCAGCGCCTCGTCCGGGTGCTCGCTGTCGGCCGCGACGGACAGCGTCTGCGAGGTGGCGCCCTGCTCGGACGTGGTGCCCTTCAGCGGCGGCAGCGTGATCCACTCGAAGCCCTCGGGGGCCTGCTCGACGACCTGCTGGCGCAGGTAGACGCCGGCCGGCAGCAGGGCGTACTTGCCGGCGTAGAAGCCGGGCAGCGGGTCGGCGGTGCCCATGCCGAGCGCGGACGGGTCGGCCGACTTGTCGGTGTAGAGCTGGTCGTGGATCCGCTGGAGCACCTCGCGCTCCTGCGGGCCCACCTTGACCGTCGTCTTCCCCGAGCCGTCGGTGGCGAAGAAGGTGCCGCCGAAGTTCAGCGCCAGGTTGAGCACCCGGTTGACCGGGGACTTCATCCCCCAGGCGACGCCGAACCGGTCGCCGGGCTTGGTGAGCTTCTTGGCGATCTCGGCGAACTCGTCCCAGGTCCACGGCTCCTGCGGGGTGGGGATGCGGACCTTCGCCTCCTCCAGCAGCTTCTTGTTGGCGATGATGACCTGCGACTCCTGGAGGAACGGCACGCCGTACACGCCCTGGCCGCCCCTGCCGTCGCCGAAGGTGACGGTGTCCCAGGCGGGCTGGGGGATGTCGCTCTTGAGTTCGGCGGGCAGCTTCGGGGTCAGGTCGAGCAGGTAGCCGCGGGAGGCGAAGCCGGCCAGCGCCGGGGAGTCGTCGTGGATGACGTCCGGCGGGTCGCCGCCCTCGAAGGAGGTGACGAGCTGGTCGTTGACGTTGTCCCAGCTGCCCTGGACGTATTCGACCTGGATGTTCGGATTGGCGTTGTTCCACTCGGCGACCAGCTGCTTGTTGGCGGCGATCGACTCCTTCTGCCAGGCCAGGCTGAGGAACTGCAGCCGGACCGGCTCGTTCGACGTGGCCTGACCGCCTCCGTCGCCCGACCCACACGCGGCGGCGGTCAGGGCGACCAGCGCGGCCGCCGCGGCCGCAAGTGCGGTTCTCACACGCATGAGCACTCTCCCATCGGGACCTACCTTGCTAACCCTTGACGGCGCCGGCCATCAGGCCGGACCTGAGCCGCCGCTGGATGACTGCGAAGAACACCATGCTCGGGATCGTCGCCAGCAGCGATGCGGCGGCGAGCGGGCCGAGCCGTACCACTCCCTCGGGGCCGGTGAACTTCGCCAGCGTCAGGGGGAGGGTGGCCACGTCCGGGTCCTTGAGCACGACCAGTGCGAACAGGAACTCGTTCCAGGACGAGATGAAGGAGAACAGCAGCGTGGCCACCACGCCGGGGGCGAGCAGCGGCGCCACCACGCTGACCAGCGACCGCACCCGGCCCGCGCCGTCCACCGCCGCGGCCTCCTCCAGCTCGCGCGGCACCGCCCGGACGTAGCCGAGCAGCATCCACAGCGCGAACGGCAGCACGAACGTGACGTGCACGAGGATCAGCCCGACCAGCGTGTTCACCAGGTCCAGCCGGCGCAGCACCATGAACAGCGGGATGATGATCAGGATGAACGGGAAGACCTGGCTGACCAGCACCCAGCCGATCGCGATCCGGTTGATCACCGACCGGTAGCGCGCCATCGCGTACGCCGCGGGCAGCGCGAGCACCACGGTCAGCACGGCGCAGGCGAGCGCCACCACGAGGCTGCGCAGCGCGCCGCCGAGGAGGTCCTGCTCGCTGAACGCGGCGGCGAAGTTGGCCAGCGTCGGCTGCCTGGGCAGCCACGTCGGGTCCAGCAGGGCCATCTCGCGCGGCGTCTTGAGCGCGGTGGACAGCAGCCACAGCAGCGGGAACGCCAGGAAGACCATGTAGGCGGCGAGGGCGAGGTACTGCCCCGCCCGGCCGGCGCGCCTGGTGAGGGGACGGGCCATGTCAGTTCGCCTCCCGCATCTGACGCCAGAGATAGAGGCCGAGCACGGCCAGCACGACGACCACGATCGCCACGCCGAGGGTGGCCGCGTAGCCGAAGAAGCCGTAGCGGAACGCCTCCTCGTAGGCGAAGAGCATCGGCAGCCGGGTCTGCCCGCCCGGACCGCCCTGGGTGAGCACGTAGACCAGGCTGAACTGGTTGATGTTCCACACGAAGTCCAGCGAGGTGATCGCGACGATCACCGGGCGGAGCTGGGGCAGGGTGACGTTCCAGAACCGCCGCCAGACGCTCGCGCCGTCCATCTGGGCCGCCTCGTGCAGTTCCTTCGGCACGCTCTGCAGCCCGGCCAGCAGGACGACGGTGGTCTGCGGCATGCCCGCCCAGACGCCCACGACGATCACCGCGGGCAGGGCGAGGGAGAAGTCGTTGAGCCAGTCGATGTTCTGGCCGATCAGCCCGAGGTCGCGCAGCACGGAGTTCAGCAGGCCGGCGTTGGGGTGGTAGACCAGCCGCCACATCAGGCCGATGACCACCGGCGGCATCGCCCACGGGACCACGGCGAGCACCCGGGCGAGGCCGCGCAGGCGCAGGTTCTGGTTGAGCAGCAGGGCCAGGCCGAGCGAGGCGGCGAACTGCACCACGGTCACCGACAGCGCCCAGATCATGCCGATCCGGAACGATCCCCAGAAGTCGCCGTCGGTCAGCAGGTCGCCGAAGTTGGCCAGGCCGACGAAGGACGGGTCCCGCCCGCCCTGGGCGTCGGTCAGCGACAGGGCGATGCCGTAGATGAGCGGTCCGACGCTGAAGACCAGCACCGGCACCAGGGCCGGCAGCATGAGCAGGAGCATCTCCCGCCGGCCGCGGTCCGGGGCGGTCCGCCGGCGGGCGTGCGCGGCCGTCATCGGGGCTCCTCCCCCACGGTGGAGGCGCGCACGACGAGCCTGGGCCGCACGGTGACCACCTGCGGTGGCCGGCCCGCGTCGTGCAGCCGGTCGAGGAGCAGTTGCGCCGCCGCCCGGCCGCGCTCGGCCGAGCCGAGCGAGACGCTGGTCACCGCGGGCCACGCGTCGGCGGCCAGGTCGATGTCGTCCATGCCGGCCACCGCGACGTCCTCGGGCACCCTGCGCCCGGCCCGCCGCAGCACGTGCAGCGCCCCGAGCGCGATCAGGTCGTTCGCGCACATCAGCGCGTCGATGTCGGGCGCCCGGTCGAGCAGCCGCCGCACCGCCTCCGCGCCCTCGGCCCGGTAGAAGTCGCCGGTCTCCACCAGCTCCGGCTGGTACGGCAGGCCGAGCGCGGCCAGCCCGTCGGCGTAGGCCGCGCCGCGCGCCGCGCCGGGCACGGTGTCCAGCGGGCCGTTGACGAAGCCGATCCGGCTGCGGCCCAGGCCGTGCAGGTGGTCCAGGGCGAGCCGCAGGCCGGTCCGCGAGTCGGTCCGCACGTTGTCCACCCGGAGCCCGTCCGGCACCGAGCCGATGACCACCACGGGCGCCCGTGCCGCCGCGATCGCCTTGACGAGTTCTTCGGTGACCCGCAGCGGGATCATGATGAGCCCGTCCACGTACCGCTCGCCCAGGCTGCGCAGCACGCCGATCTCGTCGCCGACGTCCGCGTCCGTGGAGTGCAGCACGAGCCGGTAGCCGGCCGCCTTCAGCACCGGCTGGATCTCGCGGACCATCGCCAGGTAGACCGGGTTGGCGATGTCGGCCATGGCGAAGGCGATCTGGTTGGTGCGCCGCGACTTCAGGGACCTCGCCACCGAGTTGGGCACGTAACCCAGCTCCTCGGCGGCGCTGAGCACCTTGTGCACGGTCTCCTGCCGGGTCGGCAGGCCGTTGAGCACCCGCGACACCGAGGCGATGGACACCCCGGCCCGCGCGGCGATCGTGGTGATCGTCGGCCCTTCCCCCACGCTGGACACTCCCGCCCGCTCTTGTGCCGTAAACGTTTACTCCCAAGCTCGCTTGTGTAAACGTTTACGGATGGATGAATGGCCCCTATGAAACCGGTGCGTAACGTAGGCGTCAAGTCACGACCTGGTAACGCGGCACCCGGCGGACCTGGGAAGACCGTGCGGGAGACGGTGCCGGGCGAGACCCGAAGGCTATCCTTCGCGCCGCGATCTTGCGGCGGAGGGACCGCGAAGGGTACGAACGAGACCCCGGCCCGGCACGGAGGCGACGTGAACCTGGAGCTCGCTCTGCGGATGTGTGAAGCGGCGATCAAGGAGGCGGTGCGAGCCGGCGCGCTGGTGTCGGTCGCCGTGGTGGACGCGGGAGGGCATCTCGTCGCCTTCCAGCGGATGGACGACGCCGAGATCGCCGGTCCGGCGCTCGCGCCCGGCAAGGCGTACACGGCGGTGGCGCACCGGATCTCGACCGCCGACCTCGCCCAGCTCGTCCAGCCGGGCGGCGAGCTGTACGGCCTGGCGGGCGACCGGCGGTACGTGTGCTTCGGCGGCGGCATCCCGCTGTGGTCCGGGCACGGCGACGGCGAACGGGTGATCGGCGGGGTCGGCGTCAGCGGCGGCACCGTCGTCCAGGACGTCGCCTGCGCCGAGGCTGCCGCCGCACTGTGGAACACGATCTGAACGCGCTCCGGACGCGCTCCGGACGCTCTCTGGACGCGCTCTGGACACGGCCTGGACGCGGGCCGGACGCGGTCCCGGACGGGGAGGACGGTCTGGACGCCGCACCGGCCGCCACCGGACCAGCGGGCCGCATTAGCCGTCGAACCGGGCATATGCCCTGGCAGGGGCACGGTGGGTGACGGGAAGCCCGGAAAACTCGGGCCCGCCGCGATTAGATTCGGCGCTGCGGGTAACTAGATCCGAGCCCCTACCCCCAAGGAGGACGAGCGCATGACGCTCCCCAGCCTTACCCCCGAGCAGCGCCTGGCCGCCCTGGAGAAGGCCGCGCAGGCGCGCGCCGCCAGGGCCGCGCTGCTCTCCAAGATCAAGACAGGCGAGCTGTCCTTCTCCGAGCTGCTGGACAAGGAGGACGACATCGCCAGGAAGACCAAGGTGTCCATGGCGTTACGAGCGGTGAAGGGCGTCGGGCCCGCGAAGGCCGGCGCTCTGATGCGGCAGGCGGGCGTGGACGCCAACCGGCGGATCGGCGGTCTCGGCGCGCAGCAGCGCCGCAAGCTGGTGGACGCGCTTTCCTGACCGCCTCCCGGTCACCTAGGAACGCAGATAGGTGAGCACGGCCAGCACCCGCCGGTGCTGGTCGGTGTCGTCGGCGTGCAGGCCGAGCTTCGCGAAGATGCTGCGGATGTGCTTCTCGACCGCGCCGTCGCTGATGACGAGCTGACGGCCGATGGCGGGGTTGGACCTGCCTTCGGCCATCAGGCCCAGCACCTCGCGCTCGCGCGGGGTGAGCGAGACGAGCGGGTCGTCGCGGCGCCGCCGTACCATCAGCTGGGCCACCACCTCGGGGTCGAACACCGTGCCGCCGCCGGCGACCCTGCGCAGGCCGCCGAGGAACTCGTCCACGTCGACGACCCGGTCCTTGAGCAGATAGCCGACCGCGCCCCTCGCGTCGGCGAGCAGATCGTCCGCATAGGACACCTCCACGTACTGGGACAGGATGAGCATCGGGGCGCCCGGCACCCGGCGGCGGGCCTCCACGGCCGCGCGCAGGCCCTCGTCCCGGAAGCTGGGCGGCATCCGGACGTCCACCACCGACACGTCGGGGCGGTTCGCCTCGACGGCCGTGATCAGGGCGTCGCCGTCGCCGACCGCCGCCACCACCTCGCAGCCGAACTCCTCCAGCAGCCGGATCAGGCCCTCCCTGATCAACACCGCGTCGTCGGCCACGACTACCCGCACGGTACCTCCGCCACGATCATCGTCGGCCCTCCCTGCGGCGACTCGACGGCCATCTCCCCGTCCACCGCGCGCAGCCGGTCGGCAAGACCGGACAGGCCGTGTCCCTTGGCGACGTGTGCGCCGCCGACCCCATCATCCCCGATCGTGAGCAGCAGCACGTCGCCCACCCGGGTGAGGGTGACGGTGCACTGGGTGGCGCGGCTGTGCTTGGCGACGTTGGTCAGCGACTCGGCGACGACGAAGTAGATCGTGTTCTCCACGGCCGCGGGGTAGCGCTCGGAGGTCTGCACGTCGATCTCCACCGGGACGGTGCACCGGCTCGCCAGCGCCGCCAGCGCGGGGGCGAGACCGCGGTCGGACAGGATCGGCGGGGCGATGCCGCGGGACAGCGCGCGCAGCTCGTCCAGGGTCTCCCGGGTGGCGAGGATGGCCTCGGCGATGGTGTGCTGGGCGCCCGACGGGTCCTTGCCCATCTGACGCTGGGCGCGGGACAGTTCCATCGCCAGGTGGACCAGGCGCTGCTGCGGCCCGTCGTGGATGTCGCGCTCCAGCCGCCGCAGGGCGGTGGCCTCGGCCGACACCGCGGCGGCGCGGCCCTCGGTGAGGTCCTCGATCCGCTCCTGCAACTCGGCCACCCCGACCAGCAGCGCACGGCCGAGCCCGGCCTTCAGCAGCGCCACCAGGTGCAGGACGAACGGCAGGGTGAGCAGGAAGAGCAGGCCGATCGCGAAGTTGAACGCGGCGTCGGCGATGTAGAGATCGGGCAGGCCGAGCAGGGAGGGCAGGGTGTTGTTGCCCGGGATGCGGTACAGGATCCAGCCGTAGAGCGGGTAGCTGAGGCCGGCCACCGTGCCGCTCCACCACGTCACCGCGAAGACGAATCCCACGATGGCGAACGGGAAGGCCAGGATGCCGTGCAGCAGGTCCAGCCAGGACTGGCCGTTGGTCAGCGGGTTCACCATGCGGCGGAACGCGCCGGCGTCCTTCGGGGCGGGGGCGTAGCGCGGCCTGGGGACCGGCCGGCCGAGCACTTCGGGCAGCTGACGCCGTTCCGTGTCGGCGAAGGTGCGGGCCAGCAGCAACGTCGTGGCCAGGATGGGCAGGCCCACCCAGACGACCGTGGTCCCCACGCCCGCCGCGAAGCCCGTGATCAGGAGGACGAAGGCGATGACGGCGACGGGGAATCCGATGAGCAGGTAACGCGTGTCGATGCCGGCCTGCTTGTAGAGGGAGCGCATGCGTCACACGTTATGAGGCGGGCGCGGCCGGGAACGACCCCGTGCGCAGGCGTCCCGGAGGTAGGGCGGGCACTACCCCGGGCCGGACCGCGTCCCGGCGGGCCGCGAAGGTAGGGCAGGCACTACCACGGGCGGTAGTGCGGCGTTGCGCGGAAGAGACGGGACCGCGTGACTGCGCAGGGACCCCCTCCGGCGAGAGGCTCGACACACCGCGCTCCTCGCCGAATCGAGCCCCGCCATGACCGTCCTGCTTGATCGTCCGCTGCCCGCCGCCAGGCCGCCGGCGGCCGTCTCCTCCCGTCCGCGCCCCGCCCTCGTACGCGACCCGTTCATCGACGTCCTGCGACTGTTCGGCATCGCCCTGGTCGTGCTCCAGCACTGGAGCATCCCGGTGCTCTCCTACACCTCCGGGCACATCGTCACCGGCAACGCCTTCGCCACCCCGGGGGCCGCCGCGATCACCTGGCTCACCCAGGTGATGCCGCTCGTCTTCTTCGCCGGCGGCGCCGCGAACGCCCTCAGCCTGCGCGCGTCCCTCCCCTCCGCCACGTCCACGGGCCCTTCGCCCTCGGCGCCCGGCCGTTCCGCGGTCTCCGCCGCCCTGCACGCCGCCGGGCCCGCCTGGCTCGCCCGCAGGCTGCGCCGGCTGGCCTGGCCGGTGCTGGCGCTGGCCGCGGTGTGGATCCCGCTGCCGCACGTGCTGCTCACCCTGGGCCTGCCCGCCCAGCCGGTGGAGGTAGGCGCCCGGCTCGCCGGCCAGCTCCTGTGGTTCCTCGCCGTCTACCTCATCGCGGTCACGCTGACCCCGCTGATGCTCAGGGCGCACGCGCGGCACGGCCTGCTGGTCCCCGCCCTGCTGGCCGCCGGGGCGATCCCGGTGGACGTGGCGAGGTTCGCCACCGGGGTGGAGTGGCTCGGCTACCTCAACATCCTCTTCGTCTGGCTCGCGGTGCACCAGCTCGGGTTCTTCCACGCGGAGAACCGCCTCACCAGGCCGGTCCCGCTGGCCGTGGGCGGCTTCGGCGCCGCCGCGCTGCTGGTCGCGTACGGCCCCTACCCGATGAGCATGATCGGGCTGCCGGGCGCCGCCGTGTCGAACATGGCGCCGCCCACCCTCGCCATGCTGGCCGTCGCGGCCGGTCAGATCGGCCTGGCCACGCTGCTGCGCCCGTACCTCACCCGGCTGGGCCGGCACCGCCTGATCGGCTGGGCCGGGTCGCGGATCATGACGGTCTACCTGTGGCACATGCCCGCGCTCTTCCTCGTCACCGGCGTCGTGGTGGTCGGGTTCGGCGTCGCCACCCCCGCTCCGGGCAGCCTGGCCTGGTTCGCCGGCTGGCCGCTCTGGCTCGCCCTGCTCGCCCTGGCGATCTATCCCCTGCTGCGGGTCTTCACCCGCTTCGAACAGCCGCCCGCCCTGCCGTACGGCAAGGCCACCTGGCCCGGCATGCTCACCGCGGCCGCCCTCATCGGCGGCGGCCTGCTCACCCTGACGGTCGCCGGCTTCGCCCCCGGCCTCACCCCGGTCGCCGCCCTCGTCGCCCTCGCCGGCGGCCTCCTGCTCACCGCCCCGGCCGCCCGGACGTGACGCACCGGGGACCCCGCACCCGGGGGTCCCCGTCCGCCGCGCTACGACCTGGCCGACACCACGCGCAGGATCTCCTTCAGCATCTCCCCATGGGACCGGAGCAGTTCCCCGTGCGACTCCAGAGCCTCACCGTGCGACTCCAGGGCCTTCCCCTGCGACTCCAGGGCCCTGCCGTGGGTGTCGAGGGTCTCGTCCTGCCGGGCCATGCGCTGTTTGATCTCCGAGACGTCCGTCTGGAGGCCGGTGACGTCCTTGCGCAGGAAGGCGACGTTCGACTGGAGGCCGGTGAGGTCCATCCGCAGGAAGGCGACGTCGGACTGGAGGCCGGTGACGTCCAGGCGCAGGAAGCCCAGGTCCGTCCGGAGGTCGGAGACGTGCGTCTTGACGGTGGCGACGTCGGACCTCACCTCCCGCTCGAACGTCGAGACGCGGTCGGTCAGCCCGGTGATCTGTCCGCTCAGACCGGTGATCTGTCCCCTGACCTCGCCGAGCGTGCCGGACAGGCCGGAGACGGTCCGGGTGAGCTGATCCGTGGCGTTCTTGGTCTCGCGCACGTCGGCGGAGACGTGCTTCAGGATCTCGCTCATGGCGTCGTAACGCGCGGTGGCCATGCCCGCCACGTGGTCTACCGCCTTGACCTGGTCCTCCAGGTGGGCCATGCGCTCCTCCGGGGTGGATGACGCGGTCAACGTATCAGCTCCTTCAGTCCGGGCCCAGGGATCGGGCGGGAACCGCATGCGATCATGTGATCACAGAGAGTCGTCGTCCGGTGCGTGTCACATCCGCCACCCCGGGCGAAAAGAACTCATCCCGGGGGCCAAGGATCGCCAACCACGTACGGCCCGGCGCGCGTGGCGGGCGGCGCGGATGTCGGCTTCGGGGATCGATCACTCTGCCGGTGGCGGCAGTATGGACGTGTGAGCCTCCTCGAATACCTGCCTGAAGAGACCGACGCCGACGCGGACAGCATCTTCGACGCCTTCGCCGAGTGGAACACCGAGCGCGGGCTCACCCTCTATCCGCACCAGGAGGAGGCGCTGATCGAGGTCGTCTCCGGCAACAACGTGATCCTGTCCACGCCCACCGGGTCCGGCAAGAGCCTGGTGGCGGCGGGCGCCCACTTCACCGCGCTGACCCGGGACGTGCGCACCTTCTACACCGCGCCCATCAAGGCGCTGGTGTCGGAGAAGTTCTTCGAGCTGTGCGCGCTGTTCGGCACCGAGAACGTCGGGATGATGACCGGCGACGCGAGCGTCAACCCGGGCGCGCCGCTGATCTGCTGCACGGCCGAGATCCTCGCCAACGTGGCGCTGCGCGACGGCGCCGGGGCCGACATCGGCCAGGTGGTGATGGACGAGTTCCACTTCTACGCCGAGCCGGACCGCGGGTGGGCGTGGCAGGTGCCGCTGCTGGAGCTGCCCAACGTGCAGTTCATCCTCATGTCGGCCACGCTCGGCGACGTGACCCGGTTCGAGGAGGACCTCACCCGGCGCACCGGCCGCCCCACCGCCGTGATCAAGAACGCCGAGCGCCCGGTGCCGCTGATCTACTCCTACCGGCTGACACCGCTGCACGAGACGCTGGAGGAACTGCTCTCGACCAGGCAGGCCCCCGTCTACATCGTGCACTTCACCCAGGCCGCGGCGATGGAGCGGGCCCAGGCGCTGATGAGCATCAACATGAGCACCAAGGCCGAGAAGGAGGCCATCGCCGCGCTCATCGGCAACTTCCGGTTCACCACCAAGTTCGGCCGGGCGCTGTCCAGGCTGGTGCGGCACGGCATCGGCGTGCACCACGCGGGGATGCTGCCGAAGTACCGGCGGCTGGTGGAGCGGCTGGCCCAGGCGGGCCTGCTGAAGGTCATCTGCGGCACCGACACGCTCGGCGTCGGCGTCAACGTGCCGATCCGCACCGTGCTGTTCACCGCGCTGTCGAAGTACGACGGGAGCAGGGTGCGGCGGCTGCGGGCCAGGGAGTTCCACCAGATCGCCGGACGGGCCGGCCGGGCGGGCTTCGACACCGTGGGGTACGTCGTCTGCCAGGCGCCCGAGCACGTCATCGAGAACGAGAAGGCGCTCGCCAAGATCGGCGACGATCCGAAGCGGCGCCGGGGATATGCCAGGAAGAAGCCGCCGGAGGGGTTCGTCGGCTGGAACGAGGAGACCTTCGAGAAGCTGCAGACCGCCGAGCCCGAGCAGCTCACCTCCCGGTTCAAGGTCAGCAACGCGATGCTGCTGGCGGTGATCAACCGTCCGGGCGACTGCTTCCAGGCGATGAAGCGCCTGCTCACCGACAACCACGACGACCGCAAGTGGCAGCGGCGGCACATCAGCCACGCCATCGCGATCTACCGTTCGCTGCTGGCGGGCGGCATCGTGGAGACGCTGCGCGAGCCGGACGAGCAGGGCCGCCGGGCCAGGCTCACCGTGGACCTCCAGGAGGACTTCGCGCTCAACCAGGCGCTGTCCACGTTCGCGCTGGCCACGTTCGAGCTGCTCGGCCCCGACTCCCCGACGTACGCGCTGGACATGGTGTCGATCATCGAGGCGACGCTGGACGACCCGAGGGCGATCCTGCACTCCCAGCTGAACAAGGCGCGCGGCGAGGCCGTGGCGCAGATGAAGGCGGACGGCATCGAGTACGACGAGCGGATGGAGCTGCTCGCCGAGATCACCTACCCGATGCCGCTGGCCGATCTGCTGCTGGGCGCCTACGAGACCTACCGGCACGGCCACCCGTGGGTGGGCGACCACACGGTCAGCCCCAAGTCGGTGGTGCGGGACATGTACGAGCGGGCGATGACCTTCACCGACTACGTGCAGTTCTACGAGCTGGCCCGGTCCGAGGGCACCGTCCTGCGCTACCTGGCCGACGCCTACCGCACGCTGTCCCGGACGATTCCCGAGCATCTGAAGACCGACGACCTGGTCGACCTGATCGAATGGCTGGGCGAGCTGGTCAGGCAGGTCGACTCCAGCCTGCTGGACGAGTGGGAGGCGCTGACCAACCCGGACGCCGCGCTCGCCGCCGAGCAGCAGATCGAGGTCAAGCCGCGCCCGGTGACCGGCAACCCGCGGGCCTTCCGGGTGCTGGTGCGCAACGCGATGTTCCGCCTGGTGGAGCTGGCCGCCCTGGAGAAGGAGGAGGAGCTGGCCGAGCCCGCCCCGGATGTCGACTGGGCCGCCGCGCTGGACGCGTACTTCGAGGAGCACGACGAGATCCGGACCGGCCCCGACGCGCGCGGTCCGGCGCTGCTGAGCATCGAGGAGGACGAGGGGTTCTGGCGGGTCCGCCAGACGATCGACGACCCGGCCGGGCACCGCGACTGGGGCATCGACGCGCAGGTGGACCTCGCGGCCTCCGACGAGGAGGGCCGCGCGGTCCTGCACGTCCTCGGGCTCAACCGGCTGTAGCCGGGGCGGCCCGGCGCCGGGTCAGGAGCCGGCGGCGAAGTACTGGGCCGAGCCGTCGTGCAGCGGGACGGGCTCGGTCTTCGGCGCGTTCTCCCTGGTGATGTCCTTGGCCGCGCTGTGCACCTTCTCCAGGTCCGCCTTGCGGTCGAAGAGCAGCTTGGTGAGGTTCCCGGCGAGGGCGGGGTCCATCTTCTCGTTGACGAGCAGCAGGTTCGGCACGACGATCGTGGGCACGTCGGCGGCCGTGCCGTACACGTCGCCGCCGACCGTGCCCGCGGCGTAGACCGGGCCGTGCGCCTGCTGCATGGCGGGCAGCACGTCGTCCAGCGGGACGAAGGCGACCCGGTCCTTCTCGCTGGTCATCAGGTCGGTGATGCCGGCGGTGGGCAGGCCGCCGGACCAGACGAGGGCGTCCAGGGTGCCGTCCTTGATGCCCTGGACGGTCTCCGGGAGGGACAGCGCCTGCCGGGTGACGTCCTTGTCCGGGTCGAGGCCGGCCGCCGCGAGCAGCCGCAGGGCGATCACCTCGGTGCCGGAGTTGGGCGAGCCGGTGGAGACCCGCTTGCCCTTCAGGTCGGCGATCGTGCGCACGCCCGCGTCGGTGCGGGCGATCACCTGGGTGAAGTTGTCGTAGAGGCGGGCCAGGGCGCGGATCGGCTGCGGGGCGGTGAAGGCGCCCTTTCCGCCGATCGCGTCGGCCGCGGAGTCGGCGAGGGAGAAGGCGATGTCGGAGTCGCCGCGCACGACCCGCTGGATGTTCTCCACCGACGCGCCGGTGGCCTCCGCGGTCGCCTGGTAGCCGGGGATGCCCTTGCCGATCTGCTCGGCGAGGCCGCCGCCGAGGACGTAGTAGACGCCCGTGGTGTTGCCGGTGGCGATGGACAGCCGCTGGCCGCCGCCGGCCGCGCCGCCTCCCTGCTCGCCGCCGCAGCCGGCCAGTACCAGGATTCCGGCCGCCACCAGCGCGGCCATACGCGTCAAGCTCACGAGTCGCTCCTCCTTCGAAGCAGCAGATGAACGGCGAGCGCCAGGACCAGCATGATCACGCCGGCCAGGATCGGCATCGGGGACAGCACCAGCAGCGCCACGGCCGCGGCGGCGCACAGCACCCGCTCGACCGGCCCGGCGGGCCCCACCAGCCAGCCGCCGGTGGCCGCGGCGAGCGCGGCGACCGCCAGCGCCGACACGGCGAGCGCCAGGGCGATCTCGCCGGGCGAGCCCTGCCCGAGCAGCGCGCCCCCGGCCGGGGTCAGCACGAAGGCGAACGGCACCAGGAAGGCGGGCAGGGTGTACTTCCAGGTGGCGAGCATGGTGCGCTGCGCGTTGCCGCCGGTGATCGCCGAGGCGGCGAAGGCGGACAGCGCGGTGGGCGGGCTGACCTCCGACAGCACCGCGTAGTAGAAGATGAACATGTACGCCTCGGCCGCGCTCACCCCGAGGTTCAGCAGGGCGGGGCCGATGATGACGGCGGCGATGACGAAGGACGCGGTCACCGGCACGGCGAGGCCGAGCAGCAGCACCGCCAGCGCGCACATGACCGCGGTGATCGCCAGCACGCCCGCGGACACCCCGACGATCAGCGAGCTGGCCTTGAGCCCGAGGCCGGTCAGCGTGACCACCGCGACGATCATGCCGGCCGCGGCGCAGGTGGCCGCGACGGGCAGCACGCCGGTGGCCCCGGCCGCGAGGGCCCGTACGGCGCGGCGCGGGGTGAGCCGGTGCTCGCGGTCCAGGAAGGACAGCGCGAAGGCGAGTATCGTCGCGTACGCCACTGCGCGGAACGGCGACTGGCCCACCGCCATCAGCACGACGATCACGAACAGCGAGCTGAAGTGGTAGCCGAAGCGGCGCAGCAGCGGCCACAGCCGGGGCGCGTCGATCCGCACGGCCTGGGTGCCGTACTTCCTGGCGTCGATCTCGATGGCCAGGAAGACGCCCAGGTAGTAGAGCAGCGTCGGGATGATCGCGTAGACGAGGACGGTGAGATAGCCGACCCGCAGGTATTCGGCGATGATGAAGGCCGCCGCGCCCAGGGTGGGCGGCGAGAGGATCGCGCCGATGCCGGCCGCGGCCAGCACGCCGCCGCCCTGTTCGCGCGGGTAGCCGGCGCGGCGCAGGATCGGCCACGCGACGCTGCCCACGCTCACCGTGGTGGCCACGCCCGAGCCGCTCACCGTGCCGAGCAGGAACCCGGCGAGGGTGACGGTACGGCCGGGCGCGGACCGCGAGCGGCGGAACGCGGCGAGCGAGACGTCCACGAAGAACCGGCCGGCTCCCGAGTGGTCGAGCACGGCGCCGTAGATCGTGAACAGGATGATGTAGGTCGCCGCCACGTCGAGCGGTACGCCGTAGACGCCCTCGGTGCCCATGACGAACGACGCCATGATCCGCTCGATGCCGTAGCCGCGGTGCCCGATCGCCCAGTCGATGGGGAGGTAGCCGCCGTAGTAGGCGTAGAGGAAGAAGCCGATGACGACGGCGGGGAGGATCCAGCCGACGGTGCGGCGCACGGCCTCCAGGATGAGCAGCGCGATCAGCGTGCCCGCCGCCACGTCGAGCGTCGTGGGCGCGAACGCCCGGCGGATGAGGTCGTCGAAGACCAGCAGCGGGTAGGCGCACGCGGCCAGCGCGAGGGCGGCGAGCACCCAGTCGGCGACCCCCGGGTTGTCCTTCGCGCCGGGGCGGCCCTGCCTGCTGCGCGGGCGGTAGCACAGGAAGACGAGCGGCAGCACGACGGCGAGGAAGCCCATGCGGTAGGGCAGCACCGGGCCGGGGCGGAACGTCCAGTAGAGCACGCCGAGCGTCGAGGCGACGCCGATGACCGTGACGGCCACGGCCACCGGCCCGGATAAGCTCCGTGCCGGCCGCTCGGCGTCAAGCTCCGCGATCAGCCCCTCGGGCGAGGGTGCCGCGTTCTGCTCCCGGGTTTCCGTCAAACGTCGTCTCCACTGGTGAGGCGGTGCGTCTGCCTGACTGAACGTTACGCGGAAGGCTGACAGTCGTCCGTAATTCTATGATCACAGTCTCATTACTGCCGGGTGAAACCGGGAATCCGCAGGAGAGCGGGGGTGCGGGCCCGCGACCGAAACCCACGACCGACCGCTGCCCGGCCCTGCCCGGCCCGTGCGGGCGGGTACGGAGGAGCGGCGCTTGTCGTGGCCGGGGTGGGTCAGCCGCCGGAGGTGGCGAGTTCGGCGTCGCCGGAGAGGGCGGGCGTCTCGTAGGGGTCGTCGAGCCAGCCCTCGGGGAGGTGGACGCGGTCGCGCGGGTTGGACCTGCCGCGCGGGCCCTCGGCGGCCTGCGGCCAGGGCACGGCGGGGTCGAGGGCGGCGAGCCCGGCGCGCAGCCCGTCCAGCGTCGTGGCGGTGGCCAGCTCGCGGCGGATGTCACCGCCGGCCTCGAAGCCCTTGAGATACCACCCGACGTGCTTGCGGAAGTCGGCGATCGCGTGCGGCTCGCTGCCGAAGCACTCCACCAGCAGCTCGGCGTGCCGCGCCATGGCGGCGGCCACCTCGCCCAGCGTGGGCCTGGCCCGCTCCGCGCGGCCCTCCATCGCGGCGGCGAGGTCGCGGAAGAGCCACGGCCTGCCCAGGCAGCCGCGCCCCACGACGACGCCGTCGCAGCCGGTGCGCCGCATCATGGCCAGCGCGTCCTCGGCGCTCCAGATGTCTCCGTTGCCGAGCACCGGGATCTCGGTCACGGCCTCCTTGAGGCGGGCGATCGCCTCCCAGTCGGCCACCCCGCCGTAGTGCTGCACCGCCGTACGGCCGTGCAGCGCGACCGCGGCGACGCCCTCCTCGACGGCGATCCGCCCCGCGTCGAGGTAGGTGAGGTGGTCGTCGTCGATGCCCTTGCGCATCTTCATCGTGACCGGCAGCGCCCCCGCGCCCGCGACCGCCTCGCGCAGGATCGCGCGCAGCAGGTTCCGCTTGTACGGCAGGGCGGACCCGCCGCCGCGCCGGGTGACCTTGGGCACCGGGCAGCCGAAGTTGAGGTCGATGTGGTCGGCGAGATCCTCCCGCGCGATCATCCTGGCCGCGCGGCCGACGGTGACCGGGTCCACGCCGTAGAGCTGGATGCTCCTCGGCCGCTCCCCCGGCTCGAACCTGATCATCGTGAAGGTCTTGCGGTTGCGCTCCACCAGCGCCCGCGTCGTGATCATCTCGGAGACGAACAGCCCGCCGCCCTGCTCGCGGCAGAGTGTGCGGTAGGCCGCGTTGGTGATGCCGGCCATGGGGGCGAGCACCACCGGGGGCCACACCTCGATCGGCCCGAGCTTCAACGCTTCCACCCGACCATTTGTACCGCACCTTGTCCCGCACCGGACCGGGGACGCCAGCCGTGAGGGCGGTTCGCGGATAGGCTGTGACCTGGACCACCAGATGCAGGGGAGGCGACGAATGCTGCTGCGACTGCGGATCGCACTGCCCGACCGGCCCGGTTCCCTCGGCCAGGTCACCCGGGTCCTCGGCGTCGCCGGTGCCGACATCACCCAGATCACCGTGCTGGAGCGCGGAGACGGCAGGGCGGTCGACGACCTCACCGTCTTCTGGCCCGAGCACTCGCCGCGCGAGCTGCTGGCGCGGAGCCTCCAGAGCATGCCCGACGTGACCGTCGAGGGCGTCTGGACGACCCGCGAGGCGCCCGGCACCTACCCCGAGCTGGAGATCCTCAAGTACATCACCACCGCGGGCGACCGGGCGCTGTCCACCCTGATCGACTCCATGCCGGTGCTGTTCAGCGCCGACTGGGCGGCGGCCGGCACCGAGACGCACGCGGTCGTGCACTCAAGCTGGCGGGCCCCGGAGGAGATCCCCTTCCCGCTGACCCCGGCCCGTCCGGTGGCGAGCACCCTGGAGTCCGGCCTGCACGTGATCTCCGCGCCGCTGCCGCCGCTCGCGCTCGTCTTTCTGCTGGCCCGCGCCGAGGGCCCGGCCTTCCACCGCACCGAGGTCCACCGCCTCACCAGGATCCTGGAGATCTTCCTCACCCTGCCCGCCGTGGAGCGCGGCCTGGCCCGTCAACTCCGCAGGGCGGGCATCGACTGAGCCGCCGGTTAGGCACCGGCGGCGAAAACCCGCTAGAGTGGCGTCGTCGCCGGGAAAACATCCGGGCGCACTGCGGACGTGGCTCAGCTGGTAGAGCATCACCTTGCCAAGGTGAGGGTCGCGGGTTCGAATCCCGTCGTCCGCTCGGAGAGGTTCTTCACTCAGGAGCCTCGCTCGGTGGAGTGGCCGAGAGGCGAGGCAGCGGCCTGCAAAGCCGCGTACACGGGTTCAAATCCCGTCTCCACCTCGCAGTTTGCAGCACAGGGGCGATTAGCTCAGTGGGAGAGCGCTACCTTGACACGGTAGAGGCCACTGGTTCAATCCCAGTATCGCCCACCACTGTCCCATACACATATGGGCCGACCCGGTCATAAAGAATTCAACAACCCCAGCTCACGATCCCGGTCATGAGCTGGGGTTTCTTTGTCGCTTCGCTTCAGGTCATTCACCCTCGACGAACGCGTCGAGGCACTACACCGGCCGGACAGGTGGAGGCGACCCAGCAGGGGCGGATCGACGAGCGGGGTTCGCCTCGACGAGGGCGCCGTCAAGACGCTGGACCTGAGCCGGACCTGGCTCCGTGGCGCGGATCTGGAATAACGGCGTGAGGCGGTCCGCGAACCCGATAAGGGCAAATCCCACCGGCACCGACCTGGCGGGGCGCCCGAGGTACGCGGACCTGACTGACGCGCACCTTTCCGGGACCGACCTGCGCGGTGCGGACCTGCGGGATATTCAGCGGATTACCGAGGCGCAGATCAAATCCGCGGCCAAGGCTGCCCGGTTCGGGAAGTGTCCACTCTATTGGGGATGCGGGGACGATGCCTATCCCCACTAGGGCTTTCTACAGCTCGATGTAACGGTTTGGTGCCCTTAGGCGGCCTGGCGGCGACGAGCCCGCTCATCCTTTAAAAACCTGGCTACTTTCTACACATCGTGTGATATCACGGTCGCAAGTCGGACACGCATCGGAAGGATGTCATGGGGACACCACAGGGGCCGGACGCAGCAGCCAACATGAAGGCGCCCTCCGCCACCAAGGCCGCCTGGCGGGCGCTGATCGTGCTCGGAATCGTCCAGTTCATGCTTATCGTCGACGACGCCGTGGTGAACGTCGCACTTCCGTCGATACGGGGGGAACTCGGATTCGACCTCGCCGGACTCGCCTGGGTGGTGAACGGCTACGTACTCGCGTTCGGTGGCCTGATCCTCCTCGGCGGCCGGGCGGGTGACCTGTTCGGACACCGCAAGATCTTTCTCATCGGGTTGACCGTGTTCGCGCTGGCGTCACTGGCCTGCGGTCTCGCCCAGGAACCGTGGCAGCTGGTCGGCGCGCGGTTCGTGCAGGGTGCCGGCGCCGCGATGGCCTCGCCGGCCGCACTCGCGTTGTTAACCCTGGTCTTCCCGGAGGGCCCGGACCGCAACAAGGCACTGGGCATCTGGGGCGGGATCTCCGGCCTCGGCGTGATCGTCGGCTACGTCGTGTCCGGCCTGGTGACCGACCTGCTGTCCTGGCGCTGGGTCTTCTTCATCAATCTGCCGCTGGCGGCCGTGGCGCTCGTCGTCGTGCCCCGGCTGGTGCCGCGGGGCAGCGCGACCGGCCAGGGCCGCATCGACGTGCCCGGCGCCGTGTTCGGCACCGGTGCGCTCGCCGCGCTGGTCTACGGTCTGCTGTCGGTGCCGGAGCGGGGCTGGCAGTCGGCCACCGTCATCGTCTCGCTGGTGCTCGCGGTCGTGCTCGCGGTGGCGTTCCTCGTCACCGAGTCCCGCATCCGCAACCCGTTGGTGCCCATGGCGTTCTTCTCCAACCGCACCCGGGCGACCAGCAACGGCATCATGATGCTCATCGCGTGCGGCCTGGTCGGCATGTTCTTCCTGATCACCCTGCACCTGCAGGATGTCCTCGGCTGGTCGCCGCTGCAGGCGGGCCTCGGCTTCGTGCCGATGGCGGTCACCCTGATCATCGCCATCGGCACCACGGCGAAGCTGGTCCAGAAGGTCGGGCCGCGCGGCGCGCTGATCATCGGACCGCTGGTGGTCGCCGCAGGTCTGGGACTGCTGACCCAGGTGTCGCCGGACGACACCTACGTGGCCGACATCCTGCCCTCGGTGCTGCTGATCGGTCTCGGCGCGGGTCTCACCTTCCCGACCGTCGCCACGACCTCCATGTCCGGCACGACCGAGGCCAACGCGGGTCTCGGCTCAGCGATGCTGAGCGTGGTGCAGCAGATCGGCGGCGCGGTCGGCCTCGCCATCCTGGTCAGCGTCGCCAGCGGCCACGCCCGGTCGCAGCAGGCGGCCGGCGAGAGCGTCGCCGAGGCGACGACGTCCGGCTTCGGCCTCGCCTTCGTCGTGGCGGCCGCGTTGCTCGTCCTCGCCGCCCTGCTGGCCGCGTTCGCGCTCGGCCGGGCCGAGACACCGGCACCGCAGGCGAAGGAGGCCGACACGCAGAGCGCGTGACCCGGTCGTAGGAACACGAACTCGCCCGGTGCTCGCCCGTCGAGCACCGGGCGAACTGTTGACGCCGAACCCGGTGGCCGGTGCGGTCCTGCTCGCCGGAAAAGCGCACCAAGGCGCATCCGATGGACAGGGACGCCCCACAGGAAGAACGCTGGGACGACTTCCGCCACGACGGCCCATAAAACGCACCTGACCAGCGGAAGAAAGACACGTAAGTCGCCGACTTGACCAAGGAAAGCGAGCGCGCCGGCCCCAAGGCCCATGATGACCGGGCACGGCGACTTCCGTACCACCGTCCGCCGCACCCATCGAGTCAGAGCCGCATACCCAGCCATCTATGAGGTTGTGGCGGCCAAGAGTGCGTGCCGGCCATTGTGCTGACCGATCAACCGGGCCCCTCTAAAAGAATATGGCTCTTTGTCCTTGAATGGGCGATTCTATGTGCTCATCATTCTCAGCCGTCAGCGTCCCTTCTCGGGGATGTCGGCGGCTTTCTTCGTCCGGCTTTTCCGGGCGGGGTCGTGCCGTCGTCGCCTACCTCGGGTGGGCGGGCAAGAGGGGATCGCCTGCGGCGGGTGGGGCCGGCTTGCCGTACCGTCACGGGGAACACGCAGAGAAAGGCCCGCACGTGTCCAGTGACCTCCACCGCCCGGTGACCGATCTGCCGAAAATGCTCGCCGACCTCGAAGAGCTCGTGCTGTGCGAATCCTTCTCCGCCGACCTCGACGCGGTGGCGCGCAGCGCGGACGTCGTGGCCGCGCAGGGCGCACGACTGCTCGGCGCCCGGCCGGACCGGATCGTGATCGACGGGGTGACGCACCTCAGATGGACCTTCGGCACGCCGCGGGTGCTGCTGCTCGGCCACCACGACACGGTGTGGCCGGTCGGCACGCTCGCCCGGCATCCCTGGTCGGTGCTGGACGGCGTGGCGCGCGGGCCGGGGGTCTTCGACATGAAGGCCGGTCTCGTGCAGCTGTTCCACGCGCTGGCCGCGCTGCCGTCGCTGGACGGGGTCAGCGTGCTGGTCACCGGGGACGAGGAGGTCGGCTCGGTGACGTCCCGCGCCCTGATCGAGGAGTCCGCCCGGGGGTGCGCCGCCGTCTTCGTGCCCGAGCCGTCCGCGGGCGGCGCGCTGAAGACCGCCCGCAAGGGCATCTCCCTGTACGAGGTCGTGCTGCACGGCAGGGCGGCGCACGCGGGCCTGGAGCCGGAGCGCGGGATCAACGCCACGGTCGAGGCCGCCCACCAGATCCTCGCCATCGCCTCCCTCGCCGCCCTGGCGGACACGGACACGGACACGGACACGGACACGGCCCCGGCCGCCGGTGAGGGCTCAGGTAAGGGCACCGGTGAAGGCTCGGGTAAGGGCGACGGCGGGGCCGGGGGGACGACGGTGACGCCGACCGTGGTGGCCGCGGGGACCACCGGCAACACCGTGCCCGCGACGGCGCGGATCTCGGTGGACGCGCGGGTGGCGACCATGGCGGCTCAGGCGCGGGTGGACGAGCTGATGCGCGGGTTGTCGCCGCGGCTGCCCGGCGCGCGGGTGGAGGTGCTCGGCGGGCCGAACCGGCCGCCGCTGGAGGAGGCGGCGTCGCGGGAGCTGTTCGCCCTGGCCCAGAAGATCGCGGCCGAGCTGGGCATGGCGCCGCTGCGCGGGGTCGCGGTCGGCGGCGGCTCGGACGGCAACTTCACCGCGGGCGCCGGCTACCCCACCCTCGACGGCCTGGGCGCCGTGGGCGGCGGCGCACACGCCGACGACGAGCACGTGGTGGTCGCCGACATGCCCTCGCGCGCCACCCTGCTGGCCGGACTGGTCGCGACGGTGACCCGATGACGACGCGCTGAGCGGCTCGCGGCCCGGGCCGGTCAAGGGGCGCCGGATGGCCAAGGCGGCGCTGAAGACGGCGGTGCTGGACGCGCGGCTCCGGGCGTCGGGCCGAGTGGATCATCCGCTGAGCGGCCGACCCCTCGCGCGGCCGGCCGTACCGGGCTCACTAGGATCGCGACGCGAACCGCCCCGAAAGGAAGCCATGTCTGGACAGCGGGTACTCATCACCGGTGCGTCACGCGGGATCGGCGCCGCCATCGCCGAGGAGCTCGCCGGCCGCGGTGACACGATCGCCGTGCACTACCGCACCGACCGAACGGCCGCGGAGGCGTTCGCGGCCCGGCTGCCCGGCGAGGGCCACGTGGCGCTGCACGCCGACCTGTCCCGCCCGGAGGACCTGCCCGGCCTGGTGACGGGCGCGGTGTCCGCGCTCGGCGGGGTGGACGTGCTGGTGAACAACGCGGCGATGTACGTGGCGCACCCCATCGCCACCACCTCCTACGAGGAGTGGCGGGCCACCTGGCGGCAGACGATCGAGGTGAACCTGTTCGCCGCCGCCGACGTCACCTGGCAGGTCGTGCGGCACCTGCTGGACCGCCCGGAGGGGCCCGGCGGCGGGCGGATCGTCATGATCGGCTCGCGCGGCGCCTACCGGGGCGAGCCGGACACGACCGCGTACGGCGCGAGCAAGGCGGGGCTGCACGCGTTCGCGCAGTCGCTGGCCGTCTCCCTGGCCCCGCACGGCATCGCCGTGGCGGCGGTCGCGCCCGGCTTCGTCCGCACCGACATGGCCGAGGAACTGCTCGCGGGGCCGGACGGTCCGGCGATCCGGGCGCAGAGCCCGTTCGGCCGGGTCGCCGAGCCCCGCGAGATCGCCGCGGCGGTCGCCTGGCTCACCTCCGCCGACGCGCTGTGGGCCAGCGGCACGGTCCTCGACCTCAACGGCGCCTCCTACCTGCGCTGACGCCGGCGCGGGCCGGGGCGGCCGTGGGGGGCCGCCCCGGCCGGGCCTTCACCCGATCCGGGTGCTCTGCGGCGGCCCGAGGTAGCTCGGCAGGACGCCGCCGGTGTCGACCACGAGCCGCTGCAGCACCACCGTGGGGTCCACCATCCAGAACTTCAGGGTGTGCACCCCCGCCTTGGTGATCGTGTGGGTCGTGGTGGTGACGTTGGCGTTGTCGGAGGTGTTGCGCTCCCACTGCCGGTTCATCGTCGTGTCGTTGGCGCCGGTGACGGCGGTGACGTTCACCACCTGCGGAGCCTGGTCGTCGAAGGACACGGCGTACCTGAGCCCGTCGCCGGGCAGCACGTTGTTCCTCGGCGACAGCACCGCGGACACCTTGACCGGCCCCGTGGTGAACAGCGACACGGTGTACTCCAGCCGCGGCCCGGCCCCGCCCGGCGTCTGCCGCGGCGCGGTCACCGGGGCGGGCGTCATCCCGTCACCGGTCTTGCCGATGTCCGGGATGAGCCGCCAGCCGACCCCGGAGCGGGACACCGCCTTCGTGTACGAGCCGGCCTCGACGGCGACGTGCCCGCTCGCCTCCACGAAGCCCTTCAACTGCCCGCGCGGCGTGGCGGGGTTGTCCACGACCGCGGTGACCACGACGCTCGCGCCGCCCGGCCCGGACACCGTGACCGGCACCTCGGTCCTGCCCTTCGGCGCCCGCGCCCAGTCCACCCGTACGGCGGCGCGCACCTGGTCGGTCACCCTGCCCGCCTTCGGCGTGACGCTCACCCAGGGCACGGCGGGCCGGATCGTGTAGTCGAAGGCGGTCGTGCCCCGGTTGAACACCTCGATGTACTGCCCCGGCTGAGACTGGTAGGGGCTGAAGACCGGCAGCACGGCGGGCGTGCCCGCCTGCGGCCACCATTGGTCCGACCCGTCGATCGCCACGCCCATCTCGGCCGCCCGCGGGACCTCGATCCGGCGCAGATGCGGGTAGAAGGCGTCCGGCAGGGCCACGTTGTCCAGCTCGGGCTGCTGCCAGGGGGCGTTCGGGCCGTACCGCTCCACGTCGCCGTAGCCGATCTTCGGCTGGGTCTGGAAGCCCTTCCACTTCCCTCCGGCGAGCGTGTCGTTGTAGTAGGCGGACATCGCCTGGTCCTCGTCGAACCTGGCCTGGGCGAGGTCGGCCAGGTCGTTCGTCGCCGCCCGGCCCTGCCTGGCGTAGAGGATGTTGGTGAACTGAGCCCTGCGCAGCGCGTAGAGGTTGGCGGTCGCCTTCACCTGGTAGTAGACGAGCTGGTAGTAGGCGTCGTCCCAGGCGTCGGGCAGCCGTTCCCCGATCTTCTGCGCCCTCGCCGCGAGAGCCTGCCATTCGGCGGTGACCCGGTCCATCTCCTGGTAGGCGGTGAGGCTGAAGGGGGTGTCGGTGTCGTCGTAGACCACGGCCGACGGGTCGGTGGCGAGGTCCTTGGCGGGGTCCACGCTGATCCGCCGGTTCAGCAGTTCGGGCTTGCGCCGGGACTGGAGGTGGCCGTAGTCGCCCAGCACCCCGGCGATCTCCTGCGCCAGCTCCGGCCCGAAGTTCTGCGCCGCGTACCGCTCCGCCCACTCGCCGAGCCGGTCCAGCGGCCACCGGCCGGGGTCCCAGGCGTAGTCGAGGAAGAACTGCAGGGGGAGCTCCTGGTTCTTCATGTCGCCGACGTTGACCACCCAGAGCCGGTCCACGCCGTAGGAGTAGGTCGCGTTGAGCTGCTCCCAGGTGTTCGCCAGGTTGACGGTGTCGACCCATTTGTAGTTGCGGCCGCCGCCGACGTAGTCGAAGTGGTAGTACATGCCGTAGCCGCCGCCGCGGGCGGGCAGGCTCCGGTCGGGCAGCTTGCGCATGTTGCCCCAGTTGTCGTCGCAGAAGACCACGGTGACGTCGTCCG
Organism: Microtetraspora sp. NBRC 13810; assembly: GCF_030268685.1. Lineage (GTDB taxonomy): Bacteria > Actinomycetota > Actinomycetes > Streptosporangiales > Streptosporangiaceae > BSRQ01. Next base: position 134,603 of record NZ_BSRQ01000018.1, on the reverse strand, counting down.
GCGGGCGCAGCCCCTGGTCCCAGTAGCGCTGGACCTCCTTGTAGAGCGTCTGGACCTGCGGGATCGACTCCACTTCCTCGCCGCTCTCCTCGGCGAGGATCTCCCGCTGGGCCGCGAGGATGCTCTCCATCAGCTCGATGCCGTCGCCGTCGGGCAGGCTGACGTCGCCGTTGCCGCGCATGCCGAGGGTGACCACGCCCTCGAAGTCCTGCTCCCGCATCCGGCGGATGCCGTCGGCCCAGTACCTCTTGATCGCCTCGCCGTTGCGCCGGAAGCTCCACTCGCCGGTGCCGCCGTAGGGGTCGCGGCCGGGGGTGACGATGTTCCCCTCGGCGTCCCGGACGGCGGGCACGGCGTGCCGGTTCCACTCCTCGATGCCGCGCATCATGGGGGCCTCGTGCGAGGTGCCCATGACGACGCCGTAGTCGCTGGCCGTCCGGTGGTTCAGCGGGTCGTCCTCGGCGAAGGCCCGGCCCCACACGGCGGGCCACAGGTAGTTGGCCTTGAGCCGGAGCATGACCTCGAAGACCTTGGCGAAGAACTTGCTGTTGAACCCGCCCTCGAAGCCGGGGGCGAGACCCGGCCCGAAGTACTCCGGCGCCCAGGTGCCGAGCGCGGGGTTCTCGTCGTTGATGAAGAACCCGCGGTACTTCACCTTCGGCGTGCCCTGGGTGTGCCGTCCCGGCAGCACGTAGAGCGCGTCCCGGTGACGTGAGGGGACGTCGTCCCACCAGTACCACGGGGAGACGCCGATCTCCTTGGAGACGTCGTAGGCGCCGTAGATGGTGCCCCGCTGGTCGCTGCCGGCGATCACGAAGGCCCGGCGGACCCCGGGCAGCGGGTTCTGCACCACCTGTTCGAGGGAGGTCTCCCACTTCCCCTCGATGCCCTGCACGTCCAGCTTGCCGCCGCTGACCAGCCGGTCGATCAGCGGGCTTTTCCCGATGGTCCCGACGATCACGATGTCGTCCGCGCGCGGAATCCGGTCCGCGGACACGGCGGGCCGTACGCCGGTCACCCGCTGGATGTCGGCCTGCAGGTCGTTCACCACCCGGACCACGCCGCGGTGGTCGCTCGCGCTGACCACGATCGGCGCCGCCCTGCGCGCCGCGACCAGGGGGAACCGTCCCGGTCCCGGCTCGCCGGAGATGTACGAGCCCGGCGCCGGGTCGCCCCCGTGGCCGGGTCTCCCGCCCTGGCGGTCGGCGGCGGCGGGACCGGCGACCGCCGTCGCGGCGAGGACAGTCAACGAGAGCAGTGCGGTGAAGAACGTGCGTGCGGAACCCGGCGGACCAACGACGAACCTTCTCATTTCGCGATCTCCGTTACGGGGGCTGGGGAGAGCTCTCGAAATATTTCGTTGTCAACTTGAAATGTTTCGGAGCCGGATAAATCAACCGGATGGTAGCCAGCACGGCATGGCCGGTCAACAGCGCCGTGCCCGAAGACCTCCGTCCCCCGGCGCTCCCAGAAACTTTCAGCGCGACCGGCCCGTGGAGCCCGCCAGCCCTCCGGAAAGTGGGACAAAATAGACTGCCGGGGCCGGTTCGATCAAGGGAGGACCATGGAGACGCAGGGGTGGCGGTCGATCGGTTCCGCGGAGGAGCTGAGGGAGTTGCTCGGGGAACCCAAACCGGGCGCGATCGACAAGGAACGCACGACGCTGCACGCGCTGGACCGGGCCTGGCTGGCCGCCTCGCCGTTCTGCCTCGTGGCGACGTCGGACGCCGACGGGCGCTGCGACGTCTCGCCCAAGGGCGACCCGGCCGGCTTCACCCTGGTCCTGGACGACACGACGATCGCGATCCCCGAACGGCCCGGCAACCGCAGGGCCGACGGGTTCCACAACATCCTGCGCAACCCGCACGTCGGCCTGATCTACTTCGTGCCCGGCCGGGGCGACACGCTGCGCGTCAACGGCAGGGCCCGCCTGGTGCGCGACGCCCCGTTCTTCGACCGGATGGTGGTCAAGGGGCACCGGCCGCAGCTCGCGATCGTGGTGGAGATCGAGCAGATCTTCCACCACTGCGCCAAGGCGTTCCTGCGCTCCGAGCTGTGGCAGCCGGAAAGCTGGCGGCCCGACGCGCTGCCGTCGCGGGCGCGCATCGCGCAGGCCCTGGAACGGCAGCAGGAGTCGATCGAGGAGCTGGAACGCTACTACGGCCCGTCGTACGCGGAGGGGATGTACCGCTGAGCGGCCGGGCTTGACCTGGAGTCCGGTCCAGCTGGCACCGTCTTGGCCGAGAGCGTTCGACGGCAACGCTCCGCGAGAGGGCAGACCATGAGCATTCCCTTCCGGCCGCTGGGCGGCAGCGGCATCGAGGTCGGCGCCATCGGGTTCGGCGCCTGGGCGATCGGCGGCCCGTTCACCGCGAACGGCAAGCCGGCCGGCTGGGGCGAGGTGGACGACGACACGTCCGTCGCGGCGATCCACCGCGCCCTCGACCTCGGCGTCACCTTCTTCGACACCGCCGACGTCTACGGCACCGGCCACAGCGAGCGGGTCCTCAACCGGGCCCTGGCCGGCCGCCGGGACGCGGTCACGATCGCCACCAAGTTCGGCAACACCTTCGACCCGGACGCCCGCGCCCTGACCGGCGTAGACGTCTCCCCCGGCTACATCCGCGCGGCCTGCCGCGCCTCGCTGGACCGGCTCGGCACCGACCGCATCGACCTCTACCAGCTGCACCCCGGCGACGTCCCCTTCGAGCGGGTGGAGGAGATGCTCGCCACCCTGGAGGACCTCGTCGCCGAGGGGCTGATCCGGGCGTACGGCTGGAGCACCGACGACCCGGAGCGGGCCGCCGCCTTCGCCAAGGGGCCGCACTGCGCCGCCGTGCAGCACCAGATCAACGTGCTGGACGACACCCCGGCGATGCTGGCCGCCTGCGAGGAGCTCGGCCTGGCCAGCGTGAACCGGGGGCCGCTCGCCATGGGGCTGCTGTCCGGGAAGTACGACGCCGGGTCACGGCTGCCGCACGACACCGTGCGCGGGGACACCCCGGAGTGGATGAGGTACTTCCGCGACGGGCGTCCCTCGGTGGCGCTCCTGGCGCAGCTCGACGCCGTCAGGGAGATCCTCACCTCCGGCGGGCGCACCGTCGCCCAGGGCGCGCTCGGCTGGCTGCTGGCGCGCAGCGGGCGCACGATCCCGATCCCCGGCATCCGCACGGTCGCGCAGGCCGAGGAGAACGCCGGCGCGCTGGCGCACGGCCCGCTGACCCCCGCCCAGCTGGCCGAGATCGACTCCCTGCTCGGACGCGGCTGAGATGCCGGGACGGTTGCATCAGTGAGTATCGCGTTGACGACTCAGCGGTAACTCGACATATTTACCCGCATGATCCGTTTAAGTCGTCCCTTTGCGGGCGCGCTTCTCACAGCCGTCGTCCTGACCGCTGCCGCCGTTCCGGCCGCCGCGGCGACCTCGGGTTCCACCGCGGTGCGCACGGGAGCCGCCACGGTGGGCCAGAGCGTCGCCACGGCGGCCGCACCGGCGTCGGTCGCGGCGGCCCGTCCCTCCAACGGCAAGGTCCTCTACGACCGCATCAGCGGCGGCCAGGGCACCCTCAAGGTGAAGAACGGCACCAAGTACGACGCCATGATCACCCTCGTCCGCGGCAAGACGAAGGCGGTCAGCCTCTACGTCCGGGCGAACTCCACGGCCTCGTACAAGGAGGTGCGTGACGGCACGTACCGCGTCTACTTCACCAGCGGCTACCGTTTCAGCACCTCCAAGAAGCGGTTCGCCAGGAGCGCCACGTACCAGCGTTTCGACCGGTCGCTGGCGTTCCGCACCACCTCCACCAGCTCGACCATCTGGACCCTCACCCTCAACCCGGTGAAGAACGGCAACGCACGCACCACCAGGATCAACCCCGGCGACTTCCCGGGCTGACCCCCGCACGAATCGCGCTCGGTGACGGGCGGGCGGCTCACCGCCCGCCCGTTTCCGTTGCGGCCCGAACGTGTTTCCCCGCTGTGCCACCGGCCGCCGGAACGCCCGTCGGCCGGAGGGCGGAACGCGGTCAGGCGTGCGCGGAACGCGGTCAGGCGTGCGCGGAACGCGGTCAGGCGTGCGCGGCGGCGACGAAGTCGAGGGCGGCCGACGGCAGGCCGGCGCCGTCGTCCGGGCGCGGCCAGTGCACGGTGATCTCGTCGAACCCCAGCCCGGCCAGGCGGCCCAGGGTGTCCGCGTACCGTTCCCGGCTCTCGAAGGGCCAGCGCACGTCGAGGGAGATCTGCGCGATCCGGCGCAGCGCCGAGGCCGGCCGGCCGCGCGCCGCCAGCGCCTCGGTCAGCGCCTCGCTCTGCTCGCCGAGCGCCTTGAACCAGTCGTCCGGGTCGGTCCGCCGCCGGTAGGGGCCGTAGGTGACCCACGCCTGGCCGTACCCGGCCGCCAGCCGCAACGCCCCCGGTCCGGCCGCGGCCACGGTCAGCGGCACGCGGGGCCGTTGCACGCAGCCGGGGATCTGCCGCGCCTCGACGGCGCTGAACCGCGGGCCGCGCACGGTGCTCACGTCGTGGGTGAGCAGGTGGTCGAGCAGGGACAGCCACTCGGCGAACCGCGCCGCGCGCTCCGGGATGCCGTACTCGGGGCCGCCGAGCACCGCGGAGTCCGGTCCCTCCGCGCCCGCGCCGACGCCGATGTCCAGCCGGCCGCCGGTCAGGTGGTCCAGCGTCATGATCTCCTTGGCGAAGGTGACCGGGTGCCGGTAGTTGGGCGTGGCCACCTGGGTGCCCAGCCGCACCCGGGAGGTGGACACCGCGGCGGCGGCCAGCAGCGGCACGGCGGCGTGCCAGGGCCGGTCCGCGAGGCGCGGCCAGGTCAGGTGGTCGTAGGTCCACACGGTGCGCGCCCCGGCGGCCTCGGCCTGCCGTACGTCGGCGACGAACCGGGAGATCGGCGCACGGTCGGGCAGGACCAGGGCGGACAGTGCCGGCACGGTCGGATCCTCTCTGCGGCGGAGCCCGCGCGACCGGCGGCCTCCTTCTGACACGGCCCGAGCATTGTGCCGCACGCCTCCGGCGCGGCCGGAGGCAGGTGGTTCACCCGCTGTTTGCCATCGCGGGAGGTGGCCCAGGAGCGACGCCGGGCATGTGGCCAGGTGCCGGGGCGTTCGAGGCGGGGGTGAACGCGCACGGCGGGCGTCGCGGGGGCGGGCCTGCGACGTCAGACGACCGCCGGCCGTACCGGACCGGCGGGGGACGCTGCCGGGCGCCGGCCGACCGGCGGCGCGGAACGGGCGGGCGGCCGAAGGCGGCGCGGAACGACCGGGCGGCGGAAGGCTGCCGGGTGACGGCGCGGAACGGGCGGGCGCGGAACGGGCGGGCGGGGGGCGTTGGGTCACTCCGGGGCGGGGGTTTCGCCCGCGGGTACCGCGATGGCCGTGACGACCAGGCCGCCGGCGACCAGCCACCGGCCGGAGAACCCGGTCAGCTCGCGTCCGCCGAGCCGGGGGCCCGGCACCAGGAGCCGGGCGCGGAACCCGCCGCCGGGTTCGAGGGTGATCTCCGCGTCCTCGAAGCCGAGCCAGCGGCGGGCGAGCGGGAACCACGCCTTGTAGACCGCCTCCTTGGCGGTGAAGAGCAGCCGGTCCCCGTGGACGCCGGCGCCGAGACGGCCCAGCGCCTCGCGTTCGGCCGGCAGGGAGACCGTGTCCAGGACGCCGTCAGGGAGCGCGTCGTGCGGCTCGGCGTCGATGCCGACGGTCAGGGCGTCCACCGACAGCGCGGCGGCCCGGTATCCGGCGCAGTGCGTGATGGCGCCGGCGACGCCGTCCGGCCAGACGGGGGCGCCCCGCTCGCCGCGCGGGATCGCCACCGGGGGCAGGCCGAGCCGGGCGAGCGCCTGCCGGGCGCAGTACCTGCCGGTGGTGAACTCCCTGCGCCGCTTGTCCACCGCGCGGGCGACGTGCGCCTCCTCCTCGGGGAGCAGCACGGCCTCGGGCGGGTCGCCGAACGCCTCGGCGACGGCGACCCAGGGCGGCAGGATCTTCTCGATCACGGCGTGGTCCCGGGGTGCGGGAGGATCTGGCGGAGCACGCCGGGCGGGGTCGGGCGGGGCCGCCACTCGCGCGGATAGCCGAGCGAGACCTCCTCGAACCGGACCCCGTCGTGCCACGTGGTGCGCGGGATGTGCAGGTGGCCGTAGACCACGGCGGCGGCGTCGAAGCGCACGTGCCAGTCGGCGGTGCGCTCGGTGCCGCACCAGATGGCGAACTCCGGGTAGCGCAGGATCCTCGTCGGGTCGCGCACCAGCGGGTAGTGGTTGACCAGCACCGTGGGCACGCCGGCGGGGCGCTCGGCCAGCCGCCGCTCGGTCTCGGCGATCCTGGCCTCGCACCAGGCGTCGCGCGAAGGGTAGGGGTCGGGGTGCAGGAACCTCTCGTCGGTGCACACCACGCCCTTGTCGTAGGCGAGCTCCAGCGCCTGCTCCTTGGTGGTGACGCCGTCCACCCGGAAGGTGTAGTCGTAGAGCACCAGCAGCGGGGCCACGGTGACCGGCCCGCCCGGGCCCGTCCAGGTGGGGTAGGGATCCTCCGGGGTGACGACGCCGCGGTCGCGGCAGGTCTGCACCAGGTGCTCGTAGCGTTCGACGCCGCGCAGCGTGACCGCGTCGCGCGGGTGCGTCCACAGCTCGTGGTTGCCCGGCGCCCAGACCACCTTGGCGAACCGGCCGGCGAGCAGTTCCAGCGCCCAGGCGACGTCGGCGACCTGCTCCGCGACGTCCCCCGCGACGAGCAGCCAGTCGTCGGCCGACCTCGGCCGCAGTCCTTCCAAGATCTGCCGGTTCTCCGGGTAACCGATGTGCAGATCGCTGATGGCCAGCAAGGAGCTCATGGCTGGATCTTCCCAGACGGCCGCCACGCGGGTCGATATGCCCCGTTCGACGCGGCTATGGTGGTGGCTCGGACGCGCGGGCGAGGCGACGGGAGAGCCGATTGGCCGGGGCATCGGTGAACTGGGCGGGCAACGTCACGTTCCGCGCGCGGGAGGTGCACCGGCCAGCCACCCTGGAGGAGCTGCGGCGCCTGGTCGCGGGCGGCTCCCGGGTCCGCGCGCTCGGCACCGGCCACTCCTTCAACGACGTCGCGGACACCTCCGGCGCGCACATCTCCCTGGCCGGCCTGCCGCAGGCGGTCGAGCTGGACACCGCCGCGTCCGCGGTCAGGGTGGGCGCGGGCGTCCGGTACGCCGAGCTGGGCCGGTGGCTGTCCGGGCGCGGGCACGCCCTGGCCAACACGGCCTCGCTGCCGCACATCTCGGTCGCCGGCTCCTGCGCCACGGCCACCCACGGCTCCGGCGACGGCAACGGCAACCTCGCCACGTCCGTCTCGGCCCTGGACCTCGTCACCGCCGGCGGCGACCTCGTCACGCTGGCCAGGGGCGACGCCGACTTCCCCGGGGCGGTGGTGTCCCTCGGCGCGCTCGGCGTCGTCGTCGGCGTCACGCTGGACGTGCTGCCCGCCTTCGACGTGCGGCAGGTGGTCTACGAGGAGCTGCCGTTCGACGCCGTGACGGAGCACTTCGACGAGATCACGTCGGCCGCCTACAGCGTCAGCCTGTTCACCGGCTGGCGCGGGCCGTACGTGGACCAGGTGTGGATGAAGAGCCGGGTGGACGAGGGTCCGGGTTCGCCCGATCCGACCCGGTTCGGGGCGCGGCGGGCGGCGGTGCCGCGTCATCCCGTGCCGGGCGTGTCGGCCGAGCACTGCACCGAGCAGCTGGGCGTCCCCGGCCCCTGGTCCGAACGGCTGCCGCACTTCCGGCCGGACTTCACGCCGAGCGCCGGCGAGGAGCTCCAGACGGAGTACCTGCTGCCGCGCCGGCACGCGGTCGCCGCGTTGCGCGCGCTGGACGGCGTCCGCGACCGGATCGCGCCCGTCCTGCAGATCTCCGAGATCCGCACCGTGGCCGCCGACGACCTGTGGCTGAGCCCGTGCCACCGGGAGGACTGCGTGGCGGTCCACTTCACCTGGGTGAAGGACACCGCGGCGGTGACCCCGGTGATCGGCCTCCTGGAGGAACGCCTGGCGCCCTTCGAGGCCCGTCCGCACTGGGGCAAGCTGTTCGCCACCCCGCCCGGGGTGCTGCGCTCCCGGTATCCGCGGCTGGCCGACTTCCAGGCGCTGACCCGTCGTTACGATCCCGCCGGCAAGTTCGGCAACGACTTCCTGGAGCGCCACCTCTTCGGGTGACGTGACCGCCGGGGTGGCGCCCTATCCGGCCTTGCGGTAGCTGTCGATCCGGCCGCCCCACGGGGTGGAGGAGTCCCATTCGACGGCCAGCGCGGTGCCGTCCGCCTTCACCTTGACCTGGCCGGTGCTCCGGGACTCCTCCCCGCCGGGGCAGCGGAGCGTGATGACCCGCTTGGCGTCCTGGCGGGCCAGCTCTCCGGTGCAGGTGAGCTTGCCGGTGGTGGTGACCTTGTCGCCGGTGATGGTCAGCGTCTCCAGGTCGGTCTCGGCGATCGTCCGCCAGGTGCCCGTGACGTCCGGACCGGCGTCACCGGGGTCCGCCGCCCCGGGGGACACCGCCTCGGAGGTAGCGGACGGCTCGGGCGGCGCCGCGGTCGTCGCCGGAGCCTCCGGTACGGCGGCGCCGGCCGTCTCGCCGCCACCGCCGCAGCCGCTCACCAGCGCCAGCGCCACGAGTGCGAACCCGATGCCTTGAACTCTCTTCACGAACCTTCTCCTCAGACCGCGATCCCCCAAAGTGATCAACTTACTGGGTTTTCCGTCCCGCAGTCAGACGGGGAGTCGGGGGACGGCGTCGAGGAGGCGGCGGGTGTAGGGGTGGGCGGGGTCGGTGAGGACCCTGGCGGTGGGGCCGTGTTCGGCGACGGCGCCCTCGTGCAGGATCAGCACCTGGTCGCACAGGTGACGGACCACGCCGAGGTCGTGCGAGACGACGATCAGCGTGAGTCCCTCCGTCGCCGCGAGGCGGGCCAGCAGGTCGAGCACCTGGGCGCGTACCGAGACGTCCAGCGCGCTGACCGGCTCGTCGCCGACGAGGATCCGGGGCCTGGGGGCGAGGGCTCGGGCGATGGCGATCCGCTGCCGCTGCCCGCCGGAGAACTCGTGCGGGTAGCGGCGGCCCATCTCCGGCTCCAGGCCGACCGCGGTCAGCACCTCGGCCACCCGGGCCGCGGTGGCCGCCCGGTCGCCGGCCACGCCGAGGGCGCGCAGCGGCTCGGCGACGGCGCGGGCGACCGTCATCCGCGGGTCGAGCGAGCTCATCGGGTCCTGGAGCACGATCTGCGCCTCGCGCCGGAACCAGCGCAGGCTCGACGGCCGCCCCGGCCGCACCTCTCTGCCCCGGTAGCGGACCGTGCCCGCGTCCGGCCGGTCCAGCGCGAGCAGCAGCCGGACCAGGGTGGACTTGCCGGCTCCCGACTCGCCCACGATGCCCAGCGCCGCGCCCTCCTCGACGCGCAGGCTCACGTCCCGCACCGCCTCCCTGCGGGCCCGCCGCCCGGTCAGCGAGGTACGCGGCAGCGGATACCCCCGCCGCAGCCCCACCGCCTCCAGCAGCGGAACGTCCGGCCCGGCAGCGGCCATGTCGGCGGTCATGTCCCCGGTCGTGTCGGCGGTCATGTGCGCGTCCCGGGCGGCGGTGCGGCGGGTGGTCCGGTGAGCAGGTTCACGACGGGGTCTCCTGGGGGTTCCAACTGGTGGCTCTGGCCGCGGCGACGAGCTGCCGGGTGTACGGCTCGCGCGGGTCGCGCAGGACGTCCAGGGTGGGGCCCTCCTCGACGACCCGGCCGGCCCGCATGACGGCGAGGCGGCGGCTGACCTGGGCGACCACGGCCAGGTCGTGGCTGATGAACAGCAGGGCGCTGCCCTCCTCCTCGACCAGGGCGGTGAGCAGCCGGAGGATCTCGGCCTGCACGGTCACGTCCAGCGCCGTGGTCGGCTCGTCGGCGACGATCAGCGCGGGGCGGGCGGCGATCGCGATGGCGATCCCGACCCGCTGCCGCTGGCCGCCGGAGAGCTGGTGCGGGTAGGCGCGGACGATCCGCTCCGGGTCGGGGAGGCCGACCCTGGCGGCCAGTTCGGCCGCCGCGCCGCGCGCCGCCCGCCGGGACAGGCCCCGATGGATGCGCAGCGGCTCGCCGATCTGCGCGCCGATCCGCATGAGCGGGTTCAGCGCGGTCAGCGGCTCCTGGAAGACGAAGCCGATCCCGGCGCCGCGCAGCGGGGCGATCGCGCGTTCCCGGCGGCCGAGGAGTTCGGAGCCTTCGAAACGGACCGAGCCGGTCACGGCGGCGCCGGGGGGCAGCAGACCGGCGACGGCGAGCGCGGTGAGCGTCTTGCCCGATCCCGACTCGCCGATCAGCCCGAGCCGCTCCCCCGCGCCGAGCGAGAGCCGCACCCCGGCGACCACGGTGGAGTCGCCGAACCGCACGGTCAGGTCCTCGACCTCCAGCAGTCTCACGTCCGCCTCGCCTTCGGGTCGCCGGCGTCGCGCAGCCCGTCGCCGAGCAGGTTGAAGCCGAGCACGGTGGCCACGATCGCGAGGCCGGGCCACACCAGCACCTGCGGCCTGATCGTGAGCTGGGTCTGCAGGTCGTGCAGCATCCGGCCCCAGGTGGGGGTGCTGGACGGCACGCCATACCCGAGGTAGGACAGGGCGGCCTCGGCGAGTACGGCGATCGCCATGACCAGGGAGAGCAGCACGGTGAGGGTGGGCAGCGCGTTGGGCAGCACGTGCGCGTACAGGATGCGCCAGGTGCCCGCGCCGCCGGCCCGCGCGGCGAGGACGTAGTCGGCGGCGAGCACCCGGGTCATCTCGGCCCGCATGACCCTGGCGACGAAGAAGCCCTCGCCGAGCCCGATCGCGAGCACGGCGGTCAGCGTGGAGGCGCCGTGCACGGCGACGAGCACCATGGCCAGCAGCAGGGTGGGGAAGGCGATGAGCACGTCGATCCCGTAGCCGACGGCGGCGCGCACCCAGCCTGGGGTGACCGCCGCGGCGGCGGCGAGCAGCGTGCCGGTCACCGCGGCGACGACGGTGGCCGCGAGGCTCACCAGCAGCGTGGTGCGGGCGCCGGCGAGGACCAGGCTGAACAGGTCCCGGCCGAGCCGGTCGGCGCCGAACCAGTGCGCGCCGGAGACCGGCGCCCAGCTCGCCCGCGGGTCCACGGCTCCCGGGTCGTAGGGCGTCCACACCAGGGAGACCAGTGTGGCCGCGACCACCACGGCCGACAGCGCCAGCCCGAGCAGCCCGGACCGGCTGCGCACCAGCGACCGGAACGCCCCGGTCATGGGGTGTCCCGCAGGCGGGGGTCGGCCAGCCGGTGGACGATGTCGATCACGGTGCCGAGGACGAGGACCAGGCCGGACAGGAGCAGGACGGTGCCCTGGACCTTGACGAGGTCGCGGTTGCCCACGTCGGCGAGGAGCATCTTGCCCACGCCCGGCAGGCTGAACGCCTGCTCGACGACGACGGCCCCGACGATCAGCGAGGCGATCTGGATGCCGAGGACCGACACCACCGGCATCGCGGCGTTGCGCAGCCCGTGGCGGAGCAGCGCCGCCCCGGTGGTGAGCCCCTTGGCCCGAGCGGTGCGCAGGAAGTCGGCCTGGAGCACCTCCAGCGTGGCCGAGCGGACGAAGCGCAGCAGCACGGCCGCCTGGGCCAGGGCGAGGGTGAGGACGGGGAGCACCAGGCTCGCGGCGGCCCGGCCGGGTTCGGCCCAGCCGTCGGCGGGGAAGCCCTGCGCGGGCAGCAGGCGGAGCTGCACGGCGAAGACGACGGAGAGCATGATGCCCATCCAGAACGTCGGCACCGCGACGCCGAGCTGGCCCAGCGCGGACACCGCCGCGCCGTCCGGGGCGCGCTGCCGCAGCGCCGCGTAGGCGCCGAGCGGCACGGCGATCGCCACGGCGAGCACGGCGGCGGTCAGGGTGAGCGGGAGGGTGACGACGAGCTTGCGGGCGAGCTCGTCGGTGACCGAGACGCCGTTGAGCATGGAACGGCCGAAGTCCCCGGTGAGCACGCCGCCCGCCCACTCGGCGTACTGCACGGGCAGCGGGCGGTCGGTGCCCAGCCGTTCGCGCAGGACGGCGAGTTGCTCCGGGGTGGCCTGCACGCCGCCGACGATCGTCGCGACGTCCCCGGGGAGCAGCCGGAGCAGCACGAAGATCAGGAGGCTGACCCCGAAGAGGGCGGCGGCCAGGAGACCCAGCCGCCGCACCAGGAAGACCGGCGTCATCGTGGTGTGGTCACGGTCAGGCCGGACAGGTCGAGCCGGGCGTTGGTGTCGTTCTTCGGGAAGCCGGTCACGCCGGGGCGGGCGATGCTGGTGCTGAGGGAGCGCACCACCCAGTCGGCGGCGGCGTCCTCGGAGATCTTCCTGGCGACCTGCCCGAGCAGGGTGTCCCGCTCGGCGTCGCTCCCGGCGGAGATCGCCTCCTCGGTCCACTTCCGCACGTCGGGGTTGTCGTAGCGCCAGTAGTAGCCGGGCTGGGCGTACTGCAGGATGGTCAGCGGCTCGACGTGCGCGACCAGCGACAGGTCGTAGTCGGCCTTCGTGTAGACCTTGTCCAGCCAGACGCCGAACTCGACGGTGTTCACCTTGAGGTTGACGCCGACCGCCTTGTACTGCGCGGCGATGTAGTCGGCCATCGTGGACGGGTAGATGTTGGGCACGGTCAGCTCCAGGTCGAGCCCCGCGGCGTGGCCCGCCTGCGCCAGCAGCGCCTTGGCGGCGGCGGGGTCGTAGGAGTCGATCGAGGTCAGGTCCTCGTACCACGGGTCGGTGGGCGCGGTGTGGCTGCCGGCCTTGGCGTAGAGGTGGTCGCCGCCGAGCGTGGTGACCAGGCCGTCCTTGTCCACCGCGCGGCGCAGGGCGTGCCGTACCCGCGGGTCCTTGAGCGGGCCGCGGGAGTTGTTGAAGGCGAGCACGAAGATCGTGTTGCTGTTGCCGGTGGTGACGGTGAAGCCGGGGTCGCCCTGGACCGCGGCGTAGCTGTCGCCGGTGGTGCCGGTGTAGAGGTCGATCTCGCCCGCGCGCAGCGCGTTGAGCGCGGTGTTCTCGTCCGCGATGTAGTGGAACACCACCTTGGCGACCTTCGCCTTGGCCTGGCCCCAGTAGGCGTCGTCCCGGACGAAGGTGATCGTGGAGCCGCGTTGCCAGTTCTGCAGCCGGAACGGGCCGGTGCCGTTCTCGGAGTCGTCGAGCCGGTTGGCCGCGCCCTTCTTGAGCACGACCCCGCCCCGGCCGGCGAGGGCGTAGAGGAACGTCGTGTCGCGGCGGGCCAGCGTGATGACGACGGTGGTGTCGTCCTTGGCCTCGACCTTCTCGACCGAGGCGAAGGACGCCTTGGCCGGGTTGACCGAGTCGGCGGCGATGACCTTGCCGAAGGAGTCCTCGACGTCGGCGGCGGTGACCGGGGAGCCGTCGTGGAAGGTGGCCCTGTTGAGAGTGAAGGTGTAGGTCAGCCCGTCGCCGGACACCTCGGGCAGGGCGGCGAGGCCGGGCTCGATCTTCCCGTCGTCGGTGTACTTCACCAGGCCCTCGTAGACGTTGCCAAGCAGGATCTGCTCCAGGGCGGCACCGGCGACCTTGGTGATGTCCAGGCTGGTGGGTTCGAGGAGCAGCCGGACGTCGACCTCGGCGCGGGGATCGGGGCGCCCCGGGGCGGCTCCGGTCGGCGACCCGTCGTCGGCGGCGCCGCAGCCCGCCGCGAGGAGCAGCGCGGTCACGGCCAGGGCGATGATTCTCGGGCTTCTCATCGAGGTCGTGTCTCCAGGAACTCGGGGGCAGGCCGACCATTGTGGCCTTGGTAAACGGTAGGACGCACGCGTGACACGGGCTGTCACGGGGGGCGTGCAACACCGCGGCACGCCGCTGAGCAGCGGCGGCGTCCCCGGTCAGCCGCCGGTGGGCCCCCAGCGCAGCCCGTCGAGGTTGACCACGATGGCCTCCTGGGTGCTGCGCGCGACGACCACGACCGCCTCCTCGTCGGGGTCGGTGTTCTCCTCGCGGTGCGGCACGAAGGGCGGCACGAAGATGTAGTCGCCCGGTTTGGCGGTGATCCGCACCTCGCGGGGCTCGTCGGCGTCCACGTCGAGGAAGACGAACGACGGGTTGCCGCTGACGACGTAGATGGCGGTCTCGGAGTCGCCGTGGTGGTGGTCGGCGGAGACGGTGCCGGGCGCGACGTGGGCCTGTCCCATCCACAGCCGCCGGGATCCGACGGTGGCGCCGCTGATCGCCGCGCGCCGTTCCATGCCGGAGGACTGGGCCGTCTCACCGCTCAGCCCGGAGGGCGCGATGTGGTGCAGCCGCCGGTGGAAGGGGTCCTCGGGGAGATCGTTCGTCATGTGGCACTCCAAACCTGGCACCCGAGTAGGAAATGAGTAGATATATGCTTACGCCCAGTATTCTGGGCTTTCGTCCCATCTGGTGGGATTAGCCGTTTCGTAAGGACAGACCACATCATGCGAATCACCCCTGCGCTGGCCGTACTCGTCTCGGCCCTCACCCTGACGGCCTGCGGCGGCGAGCCGGCGGCGGACGGCGCCCAGGCCGCACCGAGCAAGTCGGTCATCTTCATCACCCCGAACCCGGTCGGCACCAACAGCTTCCTCCAGCTCGGCGTCAAGGGCGCGGAGGCCGCCGCCAAGGAGATCGGCGCGTCCTTCAAGCTGTACGAGAGCAAGGATCCCACCAGCATCGCGCAGAACGTCGACGCCGCGGTCCGGGCCAAGCCCACGATCATCGTCGGCATCAGCTTCTCCTTCGACGACGTCTTCGCCACCGTGCCCAAGCAGCACCCCGGCCAGCAGTTCCTCCAGGTGGACTCCTGCGCCAAGGACCAGGCGCCAAACCTCGCCTGCGTGTCGTTCAAGGAGCACGAGGCGGCCTACCTCGCCGGCGTGGAGGCCGGGCTGCTCACCAGGAGCGGGCAGATCGGCGTCGTGGCCGCGCAGGACACGCCGTTCGTCCACCGCTGGATCGAGCCGTTCTTCGAGGGCGCCAAGTCCGTCCGGCCGGACGTGCGGGGCACCTCGCTGTTCGTCGGCGGCAGCAACCCGTTCAGCGACCCGGCGCGGGCCAAGTCCCAGGCGCAGACCCTGATCGGGCGCGGCGCCGACGTGATCACGGCGGCGGCCTCGGCCGGCAACCAGGGCGTGTTCGAGGCGGCCGCGGCGGGCAAGGTCAAGGCCATCGGCGTGGACGTGGACCAGTGCCCGCAGAGCCCGGGCAACGTCATCGACAACGTCCTCAAGCGCGTGGACGTCGCCGAGATCGCGGCCATCAAGGAGATCGCGGCCGGCAAGACGGGCGGCGTCAAGGTCTACGGCCTGGCCGAGGACGGCGTCGGCGTCGGCGCCCTGCAGGCGGACTTCTCCTCCTCCCAGTGCACCACGGCGGGCGACGTCGACCTGCAGGCCAAGGTCAAGCAGGTCCGCGACGACATCGTGGCCGGCAAGATCACTGTCGCCGACCCGCTGGCGGGCTAGCCGTGGCGGTCTCCCCCGCCGAGCCCCCGGCCGCCGAGCTGGTGGGCGTCTCCAAGAGGTTCGGTCCCGTCGTGGCGAACGACGGGATCGACCTGGCGATCGCCAAGGGCGAGATCCACGCCGTCGTGGGCGAGAACGGGGCGGGCAAGTCCACCCTGATGTCCATCCTGTACGGCCTGCACCGCCCCGACGCCGGGCACGTCGCGCGCAACGGCGCCAGGATCCGGCTGCGCTCCCCCGCCGACGCCATCTCGCACGGGCTCGGCATGGTCCACCAGCACTTCCGCCTCTTCCCCGAGCTGACCGTCGCCGAGAACGTGGTGATCGGCGCCGAGCCCACCAGGGGCGGCGTGCTCGACCTGGCCGCGGCGCGCCGCGAGGTCGAGCGGCTCGGCGACCTCTACGGCCTGCGCGCCGACCCGGACGCGCGGATCGACGGCCTGCCGGTCGGGATCCGGCAGCGGGTGGAGATCCTCAAGGCGCTCTACCGGCGGGCCGAGGTGCTCATCCTGGACGAGCCGACCGCCGTGCTCACGCCGGGCGAGGCGACCCGGCTGTTCGACGTGCTGCGCACGGTCACCGCCACCGGCGCCTCGGTCGTGCTGGTCACGCACAAGCTGACCGAGGTGCTCGCGGCCGGCGACCGGGTCACCGTGCTGCGCCGCGGCCGGGTCACCGGCCGCTTCGACACCGCGACCACCACGGCGGACGAGCTGGTCATGGCCATGATCGGCCGATCCCTCGGCCCCGCCACGCCCCGCCGGGCCACCCGGCCGCCGGCGGACGGGCCGTACGCGCTGGAGGTGCGCGACCTGCGGGTGCGGGACCGCGACGGGGTGCCGCGGCTGGACGGGGTGTCCTTCGGCGTGCGGCCGGGCGAGATCGTCGGCATCGCGGGCGTGGCCGGCAGCGGCCAGCGCGAGCTGCTCGACACGGTCACCGGCCTGCGCGGCCCTGGACGCGGCGACTCCGGCGAGGTGCTGCTGTCCGGCGCCCCGGTACGGCGCGGCCGGCATCCCGCCGTGGCGTACGTGCCGGAGGACCGGCGCGGCAGGGCGACCTCGCCCGGCATGTCGCTGGCCGAGAACCTCATCATGGGCGACCAGCGGACCCCCGCCCTGCGCGGGCGGCTCGGCCTGTCCGCCTCGGCCGTCCGCGAGCGGGCCAGGACGCTCACCGAGCGCTTCTCCATCCGCGCCGCCTCCGTCTCCGATCCGATCTCCAGCCTGTCCGGCGGCAACGCCCAGAAGGCCGTGCTGGCCCGCGAGCTGTCCAGGGGGACGCCGGTGATCGTGGTCGAGGAGCCCACCCAGGGCGTGGACGTGGGCGCGCAGGAGCAGATCCACGCGCTCATCGCCGACGCCCGCGACCAGGGGCAGGCGGTGCTGCTCCAGTCCAGCGAGCTGACCGAGCTGCGCGCGCTCGCCGACCGGGTGCTGGTGATGTTCGAGGGCCGGGTGGTCGCCGAGATCACCGGCGAGGAGGCCGGCGACGAACGCCTCGGCGCCGCCATGACGGGAGCCACGACCGGCGGCGCGTCCGGAACCACGACCGGCGGCACCTCCGGGGCGGCCTCGTGAGCGGCGGGCCGACGGTGGACGGGCACGACGCGAACGGGCAGCACGCGAACGGGCAGCACGCGGACGGGCGCGACGCGAACGAGCACCACACGGACGGGCGCGAGGTGGACGGGCGCGGCGTGGACGGCCCCGTGCCGGGGCGGCGGGGGGCCGGCGCGGTGGTGGCGCTCGCGGGGCGGATCGTGCTCGCGCCCGCCGTGCTCGCGGTCGCCGGGGCGCTCGTGCTGACCACGCTGGTCATGCTGGCCGTCGGCGTGGACCCGGCGCTGGCCTACCCCGCGCTGGTCAGGGGCGCGCTGTACGACGGCAACCTGGAGTACACGATCGCGGCGTTCGTCCCGACGCTGGGCATGGCGCTGGCGTTCGCGATCCCGTTGCGGGCCGGGGAGTTCAACCTGGGCGGGGACGGCCAGATGGCGCTCGGCGGCGTCGTCGCGGCGGCGCTCGCCCTGAACGTGACGCTGCCCGCCGGGCTCGGCGTGCTGCTGCCGCTGGTGGCCGCCGCGCTCACCGGCGCGCTGGTCGCGGGGATCTCCGCGCCGCTGCGCACCCGGCTCGGCGTCCCGGCCATCGTGACGACGCTGCTGGTCAGCACCCCGGCCGTGGCCCTCGCGTCCTACCTGGTGCGCTTCCCGCTCGCCGAGCAGGGCACCGGCAACGCGCAGACGCCCACGCTGCCCGACGCGGCGCACCTGCCGGCCCTCGCGGGCAGCGAGTACGTCACGCTCGGGCTGCCGCTGATCGCGCTGCTCACCGCCGCCTGGCTGCTCGCCGACGCCCGCGGCGTGCTCGGCTACGAGATCCGGGCCACCGGTTCCAACCGGGAGTTCGCCCGGTACGGCGGGGTCGCGGTGAACCGGCTGGCCGCGGTGACGCTCGCCGGGGGCGGCGCGTTCGCCGGCCTGGTGGGCGCGCTGATCGTGCTCGGCCCGCCGTACCGGTTCGTGGACGGCGCGCTGACCGCGCCCGGCTACACCTTCACCGCCATCGCGGCGGTGCTGCTGGCCACCGGGCGGCCGGTGGCGGTGCCCTTCACCGTCGCGCTGCTGACGATCCTGTCGGCGGGCGGGCCGGGCATGGAACGCGACGCGGGCGTGCCGAGCCAGCTCACCCAGATCGTGCAGGGGCTCATCATCGTGATCGTCGCCGTGTTCGCGACGGTGCGGCACGTCCGGCGGAGACGGAACGCCAGAACGGAGGCGGGCGCGTGAACATCTTCGAGGCGACGTTCTTCGCCGCGGTGCTGACCGCCACCGCGCCCGTCGTGCTCGCCGCGCTGGGCGGGCTGCTCAGCTCGGTGTCCGGCGTGTTCAACATGGCGCTGGAGGGCCAGTTGCTGTGGGGGGCGTTCACGGCGGTGGTGTTCAGCTACCTCACCGGCAGCGCGTGGCTGGGCGTGCTGGGCGGCGTGCTCGCCACCGTGCTCTACTCGGCCATCCTGTCGGTGTCGGCGGTGACCTTCCGGGCCGACCCGGTGGTGGTCGCGGTGGGCATGAACCTGCTGGCGCTCGGGCTGACCGCGTTCCTGATGCGGCAGGTCTTCGGCGTCGGCGGCACCTACACCTCCCCCGACCTGCGCGGCCTGCCCACCCTCGCCGACCTCGGCCTGGACGTGCCGGTGCTCGGCTCCCAGTCGCCGCTGGTGCCGGTGACGCTCGCACTGGTGGTCGCGGTGGCGCTGTGGCTGAAGCGGACCCGGGCCGGGCTGCGGCTGCGCGGCATCGGGCAGCACGCGGACGCCGCCGAGTCCCTCGGCCTGCGGGTCGGCGTCTACCGGCACGGGGTGGTGCTCGCCGCCGGCGCGCTCTGCGGGCTCGCCGGGGCGCAGCTCGCCCTGGGCAACGTGACCCTCTTCAGCGAGGGCATGAGCGCCGGGCGCGGTTGGGTGGCCGTCGTGGCGGTCATGCTGGGCGGCTCGCGACCCTACCGGGTGCTGCTGGCCTGCCTGCTCTTCGGCGCGGCGGAGGCGTTCGGCTTCCGCCTGCAGGGTGCCGGGCTGCCGCAGCAGGCGGCGGACGCGGCACCCTATGTGATCACGCTGCTCGCCCTGGTCGTCGCCGGCGCGGCGGGCAGGCGGCGGCAGACAGTGGAGGCACGATGAACACCCCGGCCCTGGCCGACTCGGTACGGATGGCCGGCGACGCGGTGGAGATCCTCGACCGCCGCGTCTACCCCTTCGAGGTGCGCTGGGTGCGCTGCGCCACCAGTGAGGAGGTCGCGACGGCCATCGAGCAGATGGTCACGCAGAGCTCCGGGCCGCTCTTCGCCACCACGGCCGGCATGACGCTCGCCGCCAGGGAGGGCAGGCACGAGCCGCCCGGCCGGGCAGCCGCTCGGCTGCGCGCGGCCGGCGAGCGGCTGATCGCCACCCGGCCGACGAACAACCACATCCGCGACGCCGTGCACGCGATCCTCGCCGCCACCGCGGACGGTCCGCTGGCCGAGGCCGCGGGCGAGGAACTGGCGGAGGCGGTGGCGGAGGCGGCGGCCGGGCACGACGCGGCGTACTGGGCGCGCAGCGCGGCCCTCGGCGGGCACGCGGCGTCGCTGCTTCCGGACGGCGCGCGGGTGCTCACGCACTGCTGGGCGGACGCCTACCTGATAGCGACCGTGCGGGCGGCGCAGGAGGCGGGCAGGCGCCTGTCCTTCGTGTGCACCGAGACCCGCCCCTACCTGCAGGGCGCCCGGCTCACCGCGGCCACCCTGGTGGAGATGGGGTACACGCCCACCCTGATCACCGACGGGATGGTCGCGGCGGCGCTGGCCGACGGGATCGCCGACGTGACGCTGACCGCGGCCGACCGGGTGACCCTGGACGGGCATGTGATCAACAAGGTGGGCACGCTCGGCGTGGCGCTGGCCGCCTCCGCCTTCGGCGTGCCGTACTACGCGCTGGTGCAGGCCCCCGACCCGCTCGCGCCGACCGCGGCCGACGTGGTGATCGAACACCGCGACGGCGACGAGGTGCTGCACGTCCTCGGGACGCGCACCGCCGCGCCGGGCGTCACCGGCTACTACCCCGCCTTCGACACGACGCCGCCGCGCCTCGTCACCGCGATCGTCACCGAGAACGGCGTCTACCAGCCAGGACAAGTCAAGGAGAGCCTTCTTTGAGCCAGATCCGACACGTCGTCGTCGACACCGACACCGGCGTGGACGACGCACACACGCTGCTCTACCTCGCGGGACGGCCGGACGCCGAGATCGTCGCGATCACCTCGGTCTACGGCAACTGCGTCGAGGAGGACGCGACCCGCAACATCGGCTACGTCAACCGGCTGCTCGGCCTGGACGTGCCGGTGGCCAGGGGCGCCGCCGCGCCGCTCACCGGGAGCCCGCGCATCGCCGGTTACGTGCACGGCAAGGACGGCCTGGGCGACATGGGCTATGACCGCCCGCTGCCCGAGGTCACCGGGGAGAGCGGCGCGGAGATGCTGGTACGGCTGGCCGCCGAGCGGCCGGGCGAGCTGGACCTGCTGGCGCTCGGCCCGCTGACCAACCTGGGCCTGGCCCTGCGCATCGACCCCGGACTGTTCACGAAGTACCGCTCGGTCGTGCTGATGGGCGGCTCGGGACCGTACGGCCCGCCCGGCACGTCCCTCATGGTGGACGCCAACATCAACAACGACGCGGAGGCGGCCCGCGCTGTGTTCGCCGCGCCGCGCAACGAGCTGGTGATGGTCGGGGTGAACGTCACCGGGACGACCATCCTGGACGAGAAGGCGATCGCGGCCCTGCGCGCGGCCGGCACCCCGAAGGCGCGCTTCGCGACCGAGATCCTCGACGCCTACCTGGACTTCTACCAGAATGAGTGGGGCCGCCGGATCATCCCGCTGCACGACCCGCTGGCGGCCGGCATCCTGCTCGACCCGGGCTTCGCCACCGCCTGGACCGACGGCCCGGTCAACGTGGTGAGCAACGGCTTCATGGCCAGGGCGCGGCTGATGCGCACCTTCGACGGGCTGCCGCCGGCCTTCCGGTACGAACCGGCGCCGGACACCCGGGTGATCACCGCCGTCGACTCCTGGCGTTTCGTGACCGATTTCGTGGAGGTGCTGTCCCGATGACGTCCCCTTCGTGGGTCGTGCTGGACATCGAAGGCACGACGAGTTCGACCGAGTCCGTGCACGTGGGGCTCTACTCCTACGCCCGGCCCCGGCTGGGCCCGTGGATCGACGCGCACCCCGACGACCCGGACGTGCGCGAGGCCGTGCGCCAGACGGGCGGGGCGACCACCGCGGAGACCGTCGCGATCCTGCACGGCTGGATGGACGGCGACGTCAAGGCGACGCCGCTGAAGACGCTCCAGGGGCAGATCTGGGCGGCCGGGTTCGCCGCCGGGGAGCTCACCGCGCATTTCTTCCCCGACGTCGCGCCGGTGCTGCGGGCCTGGCACGCGCAGGGGCGGCGCCTCGCGGTGTTCTCCTCCGGCTCGGTGGCGAGCCAGCGTCCCTGGTTCAGGCACAGTACGGCCGGCGACCTGTCGGTCCTGGTCGAGCACCACTTCGACACGGTCAACGCCGGCCCCAAGCGGGAGCCCGCCTCCTATCTCAGGATCGCCGAGACGCTCGGCCCGCCCGCCGGGCTGCTCTTCCTGTCCGACGTGCCGGCCGAGCTGGACGCGGCCGCCGCGGCGGGCTGGCGGACGACCGGCGTCCGGCGTCCCGGCGAGCCCAGCGCGGACGCCGACTTCGGCGCCCATCCCGTCATCGCGTCCTTCGAGGAGATCAAGTGACTCACCCGCTCACCGCCGGGCGCATCCTGCTGGCCGGCGAGAGGCTGGCCGCGGAGTCGGCCCGGTTCACCGGTTTCGGCTGGATGCGCGGCACGTCGGGCAACCTGTCGGAGGTCGTCGCCCGCGACCCGCTGCGCCTCGCCGTCACCGCCAGCGGCCTGGACAAGGGCGAGCTGGCCGCCTCCGACGTGGCCGTGGTCGACGCGGCCGGGCGGCCCGCCCCGGTGGACGGGGTGGCACCGCTCGTCCCCTCCGCCGAGGCGGGGCTGCACGCCCGGGTGGCCGACCTGACCGGCGCCGACGCGGTCGTGCACGTGCACGCGCTGAGCGCCGTCGTGGCGGGCCACCACTGGCCGGACGGCGTACGGCTGCGCGACGTGGAGACGCTGAAGGGCATCGGCCGCCTCGCGCACGACGACGAGGTGGTCATCCCGGTGATCGGCAACAGCCAGGACATGGCCGAACTGGGCGACCGGTTCGAGGCCGCCTACGACCCGCGCACCCCGGCCGTCATCGTGGCCTCACACGGCCTGTACACGTGGGGCTCGGACCTGAAGCGGGCCCGGCACGTCACCGAGTGCGTGGAGTGGCTGCTGTCCTACGCCCTCGCCACCAGGTGAGGGCGTAGGACCGGGCGTTCAGGCCGCGTCGGTGAGGATCTCGCCGACGCGGCCGAACAGCGCCTCCGGCTCGCGCGTCCGCGCGCCCTCCACCAGCAGGAACCGGGCGGCGCCGAGCACGCCGCGGATCGCCCTGACCCTGGCCGGCTCCTCCAGCGTCTCGATGTCGGTCACCCGGGAGAAGCCGATCACCCGCCGGGCCGCCTTGGCCGCCCCGGCCGCGACGGCGTCGCCGTACACCTTGCCCAGGTAGCCCTCCATGACGCCGGAGCCGAACACCCGGGGGTCGGCGCGGCCGGGCCACAGGGCTGCGAACTCCTCGGCGAAGGCCCGCCAGGTCTCCCCGGCCAGGCCGAGCACCCAGCCGGCGTGCCCGGTGTCGCCGAGCGCGAGACCGCGGGCGGCGTTGAGCACGTAGTTGCCCCACAGGGCGCCGATGTCGAACCCGACCGGGCCGTAGAAGGCGAACTCGGGGTCGAACGCCTTGGTCGAGCGCGGCCTGCCGTCCTCCGCGGCGCGCACCAGGACCGAGCCGGTGTGCAGGTCGCCGTGGATGAGCGCCTCGGCGTGCGTCATGAACGTGATCTTGGCCATGCCGATCGCCGAGCGCACCGCCGGGTCGCCCGCGTACCCGGCCACGTCGGCCTGGTTGGCGGGCAGGATCCTGTTGTGCTCGTGCGTGATGTACGGCTCGGTGTAGACGAGGTCCTCGGTGATCTCGCACAGCTCCGGGTTGACCGCCTCCGCCAGCGCCGCCTTGTGCGCCTTGGCGCCGAGCCCGAAGATCGACGTGCCGAACGCCACCCGGGCCACGTACCTGCCGAGGTCGCCGGCCACGCCCGGGTTCCTGACCCCCTCGTTGAGCAGGCCGCGCCACACCCGGTGGTCCGACAGGTCCTCGATCGCCAGCACGTGCCTGGCGGTGTCCTCGTCGTGGATCTCCGGCACCAGGCCGGGGGCGACGCGCCCGTGCGCGCGCAGGGCGCGGGCCTCGAACGCGTTGCGCTCGGGGGTGAACGGCCACGTCGGGTCCACCCGCACGTGCGGCAGCGCCTGCTTGAGGGCGAGCCCCCGGCCGGCCCCCTCGGCCACGAAGACGAGGTTCATGTTGCCGTCGCCGACCTCGCGGACCCCGGTGATGTCCGCGGGGTCCAGCAGGCGGCTCAGCGCGGGCCGCCCGGCGATGTAGTCGGGCACGTTCTCGACCGTGAGCAGTTCGTAGGACTGCCCGGCGCCGACGGTGACGGTCACCGTATCTTCCTTTCTCTTCGCCCGGGGGTCAGGGCGTAGCTGACGACCAGCGAGCCGACCAGCAGCGCCCCCTGGACGAACGTCTGCGCGTAGTAGGGCGCGTTGAGCATCGTGAGACCGTTGATCATCACTCCGATGAACAGCGCGCCCACCACCGTACCCACCGCGTTGGGCCGGTTCGCGCCGAGGACGGCGAAGCCGATCAGGGCCGCGGCCACCGACTGGAGCAGGTACGGGTCACCGGCGCCCACGTCGCCGCGGCCGAGCCTCGCCGACAGCAGGATGCCGGCCACCGCCGCGCACACGCCGGACACGGCGTAGGCCAGCGCCCGGTAGCGGCCCACCCGGATGCCCGCCAGCCTGGCCGCCTCGGCGTTGCCGCCGATCGCGTACAGCGCGCGCCCCCAGCGGGTGTGGTTGAGGAAGACGTAGACGGCCGCGGCGAGCACGGCGAAGACCACCACCGGGACCGGCACGGAGGCGATCGTGCCACCGCCCAGCCAGGTGAAACCCTCGGTGTACCTGCCGGGCGCGGGCGCGCCGTCGATGGTCATGCCGGCCGACACCGACTGGCCGGAGGTGGCGATGAGCGCGAGCCCCTGGAACAGGAACATCGTGCCCAGCGTGGCCACCAGGTCGGGCACCCGCGCCACCACGGTGAGCAGCACGTTGACCCCGGCCACCAGCAGCCCGGTGAGCAGGCCGAACAGGATCGCCGTGGCGCCGGTGAGGTTGAACCGCACCATGGTCAGGGCGGTCACCATCACCACCGTGCCGACACAGGCGCCGGCGGACAGGTCGAAGCCGCCGGTGGTCATCGACACGGTCACGCCGAGCGCCACCACGCCGACGACGGCGACCGACTGCAGGACGATCAGCGCGTTGCCGTACGTGGCGAACGCCGGTCGCAGCGCGGCGAACACCACCAGCATGACCACGAGGACGACGACCAGCCCGTAACGGTAGGCGACCGTGGCCGCGGTCTCCGCCACCGCCCGCCGTACGGGTGCCGCCGTTCCCGGCGGGCCCGCCGTCTCCTCCCGCGTCGTCGTCATCGCTCCCCTCCCTGCTCCGTCGCGGCGCCGCGCCGCGGGTCCGTCCCGTCCCCCGGGTCGTGCGGGGGCGGGTCGCCGTCGGTGCCGCCGGACATGAGGGCGGCCAGGCGTTCGGCCGTCACGTCGGCGACGGGCAGCTCGCCGGTGGGGGCGCCCTCGTGCAGGACGAGGACGCGGTCGGCGAGTTCGACGATCTCCTGCGGGTCGGAGGAGGCCACGACGACCGCCATTCCCGCGGCGTGCTCCCGCACCACCCGGCCGATGTCGGCGCGGGCTCCGACGTCCACCCCGCGGAAGGGCTCGTCGAGGAGCAGCACCCGGGGCGAGGTCTCCAGCCAGCGGCCGACGACGACCTTCTGCTGGTTGCCGCCGGACAGCGTCTCGATGGCGGCGTCCGGCGAGGCCGCCCGCCCCGCGCCGCGCACCCCGAACAGGTCCACCACGCGCCGCGCCGAGTCCGTCTCCGACCCGCGCGACAGCAGCCCGGCGCGGCTGTGCGCGCGCAGCCAGGGCAGCGTGACGTGCGCGCGGATCGACCAGCCCGGCACGATCGCCTGCGCCGAGCGTTCCTCGGCGGCGAAGGCGACGCCCGCGGCGATGGCCGCCCGCGGGTGCCCCGGCCGGTACGGCCGGCCGTCCACCCGCAGTTCGCCGGACACCAGCGGGCGGGCCCCGCCGAGTTGTTCGAGCAGTTCCGTCTTGCCCGACCCGACCAGCCCGGTCACGCCGAGCACCTCCCCTTCGCGGACGACGAGCCCGAACGGCCGCCCGCCCGCCGTCGTGCGTACGCCCTCGGCCTCCAGCACCGGCCTGCCCCGGCCGCCGGGCGCGGTCTCCCGCCCGGCGGCCGAGACGTGGCCGACCTCGCCGAGCATGGCCTCGACGATGGCGGCGCGGTCCAGCGGAGCGGTGAAGATCCGCCGTACCCGCCCGTCGCGGAGCACCACGACGCGGTCACACAAATCCTCGATCTCGGCGAGCCGGTGCGAGACGTAGAGCACCGCCACGCCGCCGGCGGCGGCCTCGCGCACCCTGGCCATGAGCGCGTCCGCCTCCACCGCGGACAGCGTGGAGGTCGGCTCGTCCAGGATGAGCAGCCGGGCCCGCCGGGACAGCGCGCGGGCGATGACGATCTGCTGCCTGGCGCTGGCCGGCAGCGTCTCCACCGGGGCGTCGAGCGGCAGGTCGAGCCGCACCGCGCGGGCCACCTCCGCGGCCCGCGCGCGGATCCTGGCCCGGGTGGTGAACCAGCCCGAGTGGCGCCTGCCGAAGGAGTCCAGCAGCAGGTTCTCCGCCACGGTGGTGCCGAAGACCACGCCGTCGTCGATGTTCTGGTGCACGGTCTGCACGCCCGCCGCCTGGGCCTCCAGCGGCCCGGCGGGCTCGGCCCGCGTCCCGGCCAGGTGGATCGTGCCGGCGCTGGGCCGGGTCACCCCGGACAGCACCTTGATCAGGGTGGACTTGCCCGCCCCGTTGGTGCCGATGAGGCCGACGACCTCGCCGGGACGGGCGTCGAGGGTGACGTCGTCCAGGGCGAGCGTGGCGCCGTACCGTTTGGACACCCCCGAGACGGACACCACCGGCTCGGCGGCGGCGGTCAAGACGTCGCCCAGGGCACCCGTGCGACGTCCGGCGTCAGGAGGGCGGGGACGGCGCGGGTGAGCTGGTCGATGGTGGTGATGCCGCCGTCGCGCAACTGCTTCTGGGTGACCAGCGCGGGCGGCACGCTGAGCTGCGGGTCCACCTTCTCGCCCGCGACCAGCAGCGCGGCGGCGCGGACGGCGATGCGTCCCACGTTGGACGGGTCGGTGGTGGAGGTGGCCACCCACGGGCTGTCGGGCTCGGTCATCACGCCGATGTCCGCGGTCGAGATGTCCGCCCCGTAGATCTTGACCTTGCTCTGCAGGCCGAGTTCCTTGACCGCCAGCGCCGCGCCCTTGGCGAACTCGTCGTAGGGCGCGAAGATCGCCTTCACGTCCGGGTTGGCCTGGAGGGCCGCCTTGGCCTGGTCGGCGACCGCCGACGCGGTGGAGCTGTTGACCACGCCGATCTGGGCGACCTGCTTGATGCCCGGGTTGTCCTTCTTGAACTGCGTCCACGTCTCGTTGCGCCGGTCCAGCGCCGCGTAGCCGGCGGCGTAGACGTAGACGACGTCGCCGGTGCCGCCGGTGTCCGCCTTGAGGGAGCTCAGCGCCTGCTCGGCGATGCTGTGGTCGTCCTGGGCGAGGGCGACGGCCTCCGGCGTGCCGGGATCCACGTCGAACGCCACCACCGGGATCTTCGCCGCCACGGCCTTCTTGATCGCGGGCTGCATGGTCTGCGCGAAGCCGTGGTCGACGATGATCGCGTCGGCCTTCTGGTTGACGGCCTGCTCCAGGTTGAGCGCCTGCTTGTCGTTGTTGCCGTCGCCGCTGGAGACGTCCAGCTTCACGTTCAGGGCCTGGGCCTCGGCCTTCGCGCCGGCCAGCCACTGCTCGAAGTAGTCGCCGGAGGAGAGCTGCCGCACGAGCGCCACGGTGACGTCACCCTTGGCGAACCGCTCGGGGACCGCGGCCGTCGGGGCGGCGGGGGTCGAGGACGGCGAGGCGGGGGTCGGCGCCGCTGCCGTGCTGGTGGCGGGCGTACCCTGTGAGCAGCCTGCCAGCGTGAGAGCGGCCGTGAGGAAGAAGACGGTTCCGCGGAGTCTTGCGTGAATCACACCCGGGATGATAGGCCCATTTGGGGCGCAATGTCCACTTTTCCCATGGGTATAAGGGGATTTGGCGACTTGTCATCCTCTGACCGACAATCGGGTGTATGACATACCTGACCGTTTACACGGATGGCGAGACCCCGGAGACCCTGCTGGAGACCGGTGACGCCGAGGAGATCGCGGCCGCACTCAAGGAGATCGAGGTACGGCTGCGCCACTGGGAGGTCATCGGTGACCTCGCGACGGGGGCCGACCAGGAGACCATCCTCGACGCCTACCGCGAGGAGGTGGCCAGGGTCGTCGCGGAGGAAGGCTACACCTTCGTCGACGTGGCCCAGCTGCACCCTGACGACAGCGCCGACTGGCCCAAGCGGGCGAAGGCCGCGCGGGAGAAGTTCCTCAACGAGCACACCCACGACGACGACGAGGTCCGCTTCTTCGTCGGCGGCTCCGGCATCTTCTACCTGCACGTGGGCGGCAAGGTGCACGCCGTGCTGTGCGAGCCGGGCGACCTGCTGAGCGTCCCCGCCAACACCACGCACTGGTTCGACATGGGCACCAGCCCCGACTTCACCGCCATCCGCTTCTTCCACGACGACGACGGCTGGATCGGCGCCTTCACCGGCGACTCGATCGCCTCCCGCATCCCCGACTTCGACACCATCACCGCCCGCCGCGCCGCCTGAAGGCACCCTTCGGCGCAGGGGGAGGCGGCGCGTCCGCGCGACCCCGCGGACACGGCTCCGTACAGGAGAGAGGGCCCCGTTCAGGGGCCCTTTTTCATGCCCGCCCCCGCTCCCCCGCCGGCCCGCCGACCGGCTCCGGTAACAGTTCCGCCAAGCGGCTTCCCCGGCTTCGTCAACCCTTGACCGGCAACACAAACGGGTATAAACAAAGACGAAACCAAGCCGAAACGGTGGTGAATCAACACGATGTACGCCGAGGAGCGACAGCAGGAGATCCTGCGCCGGGCGCGAACCGCCGGCCGGGTGGACGTGGTGACGCTGGCCGAGGAGTTCACCGTCACCACCGAGACGATCCGTCGCGACCTCACCGCCCTGGAGCGCGCCGGGGTGCTGCGCCGGGTGCACGGCGGGGCCATCCCGGTGGAGCGGCTGGGCTTCGAGCCCGAGCTCGCCACCAGGGACGAGGTGATGACGGCCGAGAAGGAGCGCATCGCCAAGGCGGCGCTGGCGGAGCTGCCGGAGGACGGGTCGGTCATCATCGACGCGGGCACGACCACCGGCCGCCTGGTGCAGATACTGCCCGCCGACCGGGAGCTCACCGTCATCGTCAACTCGCCGCCGCTGGCCACGGCGCTGGCCGCCCGGCCCAACCTGAGCGTGATCATGCTGGGCGGCCGGGTGAGAGGCCGCACCCTGGCCACCGTGGACGACTGGGCCCTCCAGCCGCTCGCCCACCTCAACGCCGACGTCGCCTTCATCGCGGCGAACGGCTGCTCGGTGGCCAAGGGGCTGACCACCCCCGATCCGGCCGAGGCCGCGATCAAGCGGGCGATGGTCAGGGCCGCCGAGCGCTGCGTGCTGCTGGCCGACCACACCAAGTTCACCAACACCTACCTGGCCCGCTTCGCCTCCATGGCGGAGATCGACGTGGTGATCAGCGACACCGGTCTGGACCCGGCGCTCGCCGCGGAGCTGACCGCGGCGGGACCGGAGGTGGTGCGCGCGTGATCCTCACGCTGACCCTCAACCCGAGCCTGGACCGCACGATCGAGGTCGGCTCGCTGACCCGCGGCGCGGTGATCCGGGCGGGCACGGCGCACCTCGACCCGGGCGGCAAGGGCGTCAACGTCTCGCGGGCGCTGCTCGCCAACAGCGTCCGCTCGTGCGCGGTCATCCCCTACGGCGGGGACGAGGGCCGCAGGCTCGTCGAACTGCTCTCCGCCGAGGGCATCGACATGATCACCGTGCCGGTCGCCGGGACGACCCGGTCCAACGTCACGCTGGCCGAGTCCGACGGCACGGTCACCAAGATCAACGAGCCGGGCACGGCGCTGTCCGCCGCCGAGCTCGACACCGTGGCCGACGCCGTACTCTCGGCCGCGCACTCCGCCGACTGGGTGGTCGCCTCGGGCAGCCTGCCGCCCGAGGTCCCCGCCGACGTGTACGCGGCGCTGTGCCGCAGGTTCGCCGGGGCGGGCATCCACGTCGCGATCGACACCAGCGGGCCCGCCCTGCTGGAATCCCTCACAGCGCGCCCCGCGCTGGTCAAGCCGAACCGCGAGGAGCTGGCCGAGGCCACCGGAGTGCCGATCACGACGCTGGGCGACGCCATCGGCGCCGCCCGCAAGCTGCGCGCCATGGGCGCGGGCACGGTGCTGGCCAGCCTCGGGCCGGACGGCGCCGTGCTGGTGACCGAGGACCGGGTGTGGCACGGCGAGTGCCCGGTCGCGGAGCGGCGCAGCACCGTGGGAGCCGGCGACGCCATGCTCGCCGGATTCCTGGCGGCGGGAGCCGAGGGCGAGACGGCACTCGTCGAAGGACTCGCCTGGGCCACCGCCGCGGTGGGCCTGCCGGGCAGCCGCATGCCCTCTCCCGCCGACATCCGGCGCGACGCCGTTCGCGTCGGAGAAGCCGATCCCACCCAGCCGCTGTCATCCGGGGGTTAGACAGCGACGCGTTCCACCCGCGTCCGGCATCACGGCGCCGGCGCCCCGGAAAAGGAGTAATCGATGGCCACCGCCTACACACCAACGGTCTACGGGACCGGCATAAAGGCCACAGTTCAGCGACTCGGCGGTCGTCTCGCGGGCATGATCATGCCCAACATCGGCGCGTTCATCGCCTGGGGTCTGATCACCGCGCTCTTCATCGACACGGGCTGGCTGCCCAACGCGACCCTCGCGGAACTGGTCGACCCCATCCTCAAGTACCTGCTCCCGGTCCTGATCGGCTACACCGGCGGGCGCATGGTGCACGACCAGCGTGGCGCGGTCGTCGGCGCCGTCGCGACGATGGGCGTCGTCGTCGGGTCCGACGTGCCGATGTTCCTCGGCGCCATGATCGTCGGCCCGCTGGCCGCTTACCTGATCAAGCTGGTGGACGGCTTCACCGAGTCCCGGACCAGGGCCGGGTTCGAGATGCTGGTGGACAACTTCTCCGCCGGCATCGTCGGCGCCGCGATGGCGGTCCTGGGCGCCCTGGGCATCGGGCCGGTCGTGCAGGTGTTCACCACCGCCGCGGGCAACGGCGTCGAGTGGCTGCTGCACCACAACCTGCTGCCGGTCGCCTCGGTGCTCATCGAGCCCGCCAAGGTGCTGTTCCTCAACAACGCGATCAACCACGGCGTGCTCACCCCGCTCGGCTCGGCGGAGGTCGCCGACCAGGGCAAGTCGATCCTGTTCATGCTGGAGTCGAACCCCGGTCCCGGGCTCGGCCTGCTGCTCGCCTACCTGTTCTTCGGCCCGCGCTCGATGCGCTCGACGACCCCGGCCTCGATGGTCATCCACTTCTTCGGCGGCATCCACGAGATCTACTTCCCCTACGTGCTGATGAAGCCGCGACTGATCCTGGCGGTCGTCGCGGGCGGCGCGGCCGGCGTCTTCACCTTCGTCGTCACCGGCGCCGGGCTGGTCGCCGCCCCGTCGCCGGGCAGCATCCTCGCCTACATGGCGATGACCCCGCGCGGCGGCTACTTCGGCGTCATCGCCGGCGTCCTGGCCGCCACCGTCGTCTCCTTCGCCGTCGCCGCCGTGCTGCTGGGCTTCGGGCGGGGAAGCGACGACGAGACCCCCGGCGGCACACCGGCCGCGGAGAGCACGGAGACGGCGGAGACCACGGGACCCACGGGACCCACGGGCGCCACGGGAGCCGCGGCAGCCACGGAGACGCGGGACGGCATCGAACCCCAGCAGGCGGGGACGACCCACACCATCACCGACAAAGACGGCGCACCCGTCATGAAGGAGGCGTGATCGGCATGGCCAGCATCGAGAGCAAGGACATCCACAAGATCGTCGTGGCCTGCGACGCCGGCATGGGCAGCAGCGTCATGCTGGCCGGCCAGCTCCGCAAGCAGCTCAAGGGCTCCTCGGTCACCGTGGAGCACACCCCGGTGGACCGCATCCCGGCCGACGCCGACGTCGTGCTCTGCCACGTCGCCCTCGCCGACCGGGCCAGGGCGACCGCGCCGGGCAAGCCGCTGGTGCCGTTCCAGATCTTCATCGGCGACCCGGCGGTGAACAAGCTCGTCGCCACCATCAAGAGCGGCGGGACCGTCAATGCCTGACACGGCCGCGCTCCCGCTCGATCCGCGGGCCGTACTGCTCGACGCGGTCGCGGCCGACCGGGACGACGCGATCCGCCAGTGCGGGCGGGCGCTGCTGAACGTCGGCGCGATCGAGGAGCCGTACATCGAGACGATGATCGAGCGCGAGCGGTCGCTGTCCACCTACGTCGGCGAGGAGGTGGCCATCCCGCACGGCACCGTGCTGGGCAAGGACACCGTGCACCACGACGCGATCTGCGTGGTGCGCTTCCCCGCCGGCGTCGACTGGGACGGGAACCGGGTCACCGTCTGCGTCGGCATCGCGGCCAAGGGCGACGGCCACGTGCGGCTGCTGTCGGAACTCGCCCAGATCCTGCTCGCCCCGGACCGCGCCCGTGCCCTGCGCGAGTCGGCGGACACCGCCGGCGTGCTGCGGCTGCTTCAACCCATCGGAGAGGACTCAGAAGAATGAAAGTCGCCCGTTTCCACGCTCCCGGCGACATCCGCGTGGAGGACGCGCCGGAACCCACGGCGCGGACCGGCGAGGTCAAGATCCGGGTGCGCAACTGCTCCACCTGCGGCACCGACGCCAAGATCTACAAGTTCGGCCACCACCACATCCGGCCGCCCAGGGTGATGGGGCACGAGATCGCCGGCGAGATCGTGGAGGTCGGCGACGAGGTCACCGGGTGGCAGGCCGGCGACCGCGTCCAGGTCATCGCCGCGATCCCGTGCGGCCGGTGCGAGGAGTGCCGGCGCGGCCGGATGACGGTGTGCCCGAACCAGGAGTCGATGGGCTACCACTTCGAGGGCGGCTTCGCGGAGTTCATGACGGTCCCGGCCAAGGTGCTGGCCGTGGACGGCCTCAACCGCATCCCGGACGGCGTCGGCTTCGCCGAGGCGTCCGTGGCCGAACCGCTCGCCTGCGTGCTGAACGGCCAGGAACTCGCCAGGGTCGGCGAGGGCGACGACGTGGTCATCATGGGCTCGGGCCCGATCGGCTGCCTGCACGTACGGCTGGCCCGCTCGCGCGGCGCGGCCCGGGTCTTCCTGGTGGACCTCAACGCCGGGCGTCTCGCCATGGCGGCCGGCCTCGTCCACCCGGACGCGTCGATCCGCGGCGACGAGACCGACGTGGTGGACGAGGTGCTCAAGCTGACCGAGGGCAGGGGCGCCGACGTGGTGATCACCGCGGCGGCGTCCGGCGCGGCGCAGGAGCAGGCGATCCAGATGGCCGCACGGCAGGGCCGGATCAGCTTCTTCGGCGGCCTGCCCAAGGACGCGCCGATCATCTCGGCCGACGCCAACCTCGTGCACTACCGGGAGCTGACCATCGTCGGCGCCAACGGGTCCAGCCCGCAGCACAACAAGCAGGCGCTCCGCCTCATCGCCGAGGGCGCGGTCCCGGTCTCGGACCTGATCACCCACCGGCTGCCGCTCGACCAGGTGCTCGACGGCATCGGCATCGTGAGCCGGGGCGAAGCCATCAAGGTAACCGTGGAGCCCTGACCACCGGCGAGAGAGGAAGGCGCAAGATGCCCGAGAGGACAGTCACCGTCGGGGCGGGTTCCGGGCTGCACGCCCGGCCCGCGAAGATCTTCGTACAGGCGGCGGCGCGGCAGGGGGTGCCCGTACGCGTCCGGGTCGGCGACGGCAAGGCGGTGCCGGCCAACAGCATGCTCGGCGTGCTGTCGCTCGGCGCCACGCACGGCACCGAGGTGACCTTGGAGGCCGAGGGGCCGGGCGCGGAGGAGGCGCTGGCCGCCCTCGCCGACCTGCTCGCCCAGGACCTCGACACGGCGGAACCCGCGGGCGCCTGAGGCCCGCCCGCCGACGGCCGCGCTCCACCACCCGGGAGCGCGGCCGTCGGCGTGAGAGGACTCTCGATACGATCACACCGGCCTTCCGGCATCCATCAGAAGCCGATGCGGCCTCTCTGAGAAGGAGCACCCTCCAGGGAAATGGCCGTTCTACCCAGAAAAGTTCGCCGAACCGGGAACTCCGCCTGCCTCTCGCAAGAACCACTGGTGTCAATGCCGACACGCGAAAGGCATGTAGATGCGACAACAGAGCCGGCCCACGTTGGCCGCGCCCGTGACCGCCAACGTGACCGCCGACGGGGCCGATGACGTGGCCACCGACGCCGCGGTGATCGCTCTATCCCGGCGCGAGCCCGAAGCGTTCGCCACGCTGTTCTCGCGGCACGCCCCGGCGCTCAAGCAGTACGCCGTCCGGCGCCTTGGCACGGAGGCCGCCGAGGACATCGTGGCGGAGGCCTTCATCGTGGCGTTCCGGAAGCGGGCGTCGTACGACCTGACCTTCGGTGACGCGAGGCCGTGGTTGTACGGGATCGCGACCAACCTCATCGCCCGGCACCGCCGGAGCGAGATCGACCTGTACCGCGCGCTGAGCCGTACGGGGGCCGACCCGGTCATGGAGCCGTTCACCGACCGGGTCGAACAGCGCGTGGCCGCCGGCGGGATGCGCGGCAGGCTCGCGGACGCTCTGGCCGGACTGCCCGACGGGCACCGTGACGCGTTGCTGCTGGTCACCTGGGGCCGGCTTTCCTACGAGGACGCGGCCCAGTCGCTGGGCGTCGCCGTGGGAACGGTCCGCTCCCGGGTCAACCGGGCTCGCAAGAAACTGCGCCGGACGCTCGGCGACATCGATCCGACCGCCGTGAACGAGGAGTTCCCACGTGGATGAGATGACCGTACTCAACCGGCTGCGCGAGGGCATTCCGCCGCAGCAGGACGTGGGCGCGGAGAGGAACCGCCTGCTCGCCGAGATACGTGGTGAGTCGTCGGTGCCCGTCCGGCTCGGGCCGGCGCGCCCGAAGGTCCGGCTGCGCCGGGGATTGGCGCTGGCCGGGGCTTTCGGCCTGGCCGCCGCCGTGACCGTCACCGTCGCCCGGCTCGACGGCGGGCCGAAGACACCGGTCACCCGGCCTCCCGTGGCCGCCGTGCAGGTCAGCGCCGCGTCGGTGCTGGAGAAGGCGGCCCTGGTCGCCGAGAAGAGCAAGGTCGTCGCATGGCGGCCGGAGCAGTGGTTCTACCTGAAGAAGACGCAGCCCGGCTCCCCGGTTCTCCCGGTGTACGAGCTGTGGACCCGGATGGACGGCGAGCGGCAGGCGGTGCGCGAAGCGGACGGCAAGCTCAGGGTGGGGCCGGGGGAGAAGGGGCCGATGAACCCCGCCAAGACCCAGCGGAAGATCGAGAACCTTCCCTCCGACCCGGGCGCGATGCTGGAACACTTCCGGGAGGACGCGGACGGGATGCGATTCGGCCGCACCATCTGCGGTGATCCGTCCCCCCCTTGCCCGGCGGGTACGGAGAAGGACGTCGAGGCGTACGCGGCGCTCCGGTGGTACATGGAGTACGGCCCGCTCATCCCGCCGGACAAGGCCGCGGCGATGTACCGGGCGATGGCCATGATCCCGGGCATCCAGCTCGACGAGAACGCGACGACGACAGAGGGCCGCAAGGGCATCGGCGTCGTCTTCGACGCGGGCCCCGGTGGAAAGCACTACACGATTCTCGATCCGGTCGACTACCGCTATCTCGGGGTGAAGGACCTGACTCGTTCGGGACGGGTCGTCGGCGGCTCCGTCCTCGCCTCGGGCCTGGTCGACAAGCCTGGGGAGACCCCGTGACCGCCGTGCGACGGGGCTCGGCCGCCGTCCTGCTCGGCGTCGCGCTGCTGGTCAACGGCGTGGACGACGTACCCGCCGCCGCCGAGGCCGCCCGGACGGCGTCGCCCGGGTCCTCGCCAGACGCCGCGGCGGCCCCCGCGGTGCCCGGCACGGCGGGGCAGCGGCGCACCGTGACGCTGATCACCGGGGACCGGGTGACGGTCCTGGCGGACGGCGGCGTCCAGGTGACCGCGGGTAAGGGGCGCGAGGGCGTCACCTTCGCCACCCAGCAGGTCGGCGGGCGGCTGCGGGTCATCCCCGGCGACGCGTTCGCACTGCTGCGCCAGGACCGTCTGGACCCCCGGCTGTTCGACGTGACGACGCTGCTGGAGTTCGGCTACGACGACCGGCGGGCGGACCTGCCGCTCATCCTGACCCGCTCCGGCGGCGCGGCCGAGCTGCGGTCGCCGCTGGCCGCGCACGGCGCCCGGGTCGTCCGTGACCTGCCCGCCGTGAACGGCGTCGCCGTGCGGGAGAGCAAGGCCGACGGCGCCCGCCTCTGGAAGGACCTCGTCCGCGGTCCGGACTCCCGGACGCTGGCCGCGCCGTCGGCCAAGGTCTGGCTGGACGGCAAGGCGAAGGTGTCGCTGGACGTCAGCGTCGGGCAGATCGGCGCCCCCGTCGCCTGGGCGAAGGGGTACACCGGGAAGGGAGTCAAGGTCGCGGTCGTGGACACCGGCGTGGACGCCACCCACCCCGACCTGGCCGGCAAGGTGGCGGCACGGGCCGACTTCACCGAGGAGCCCGGCGAGCGGGATCTGGTCGGGCACGGCACCCACGTCGCCTCGACCATCGCCGGCAGTGGCGCGGCCTCCGGCGGAACCCACCGGGGGGTCGCACCCGACGCCACGCTGCTGGACGCCAGGGTCTGCGTATCCACCCTCTGCGCCGACTCGGCGATCCTGGCGGGGATGCAGTGGGCCGCCGAGCAGGGCGCCCAGATCGCGAACCTCAGCCTGGGCCACCAGGACTTCCCCGGACTCGACCCGCTGGAACAGGCCGTCCAGACCCTGACCGACCGGTACGGCATCCTGTTCGTGGTGGCCGCCGGCAACCGGGGCGCCGACCGCACCGTCAACTCCCCCGGAAGTGCCGACTCGGCGCTCACCGTGGGCGCCGTGGACAGGTCCGGTGCGCCGGCGGGCTTCTCCAGCCGGGGCCCGCGCGCCGGCGACTCGGCGCTGAAGCCCGACCTCACAGCACCGGGGGTCGACATCAGCGCGGCGCGGAGCAAGGACTCCCCCGGCGAGGGCCCCTACACGGTCATGTCCGGCACCTCGATGGCCACGCCGCATGTCGCCGGCGCGGCCGCGATCCTCGCGGGACAACACCCCGGGTGGAAGCCGGACGCGCTGAAGTCGGCGCTGATGGCGAGCGCGCGGCCGCATCCGGAGACCGGCGTCTTCGCCCAGGGCGCGGGCCGGGTGGACGTGGCGCGGGCGACGTCCCAGCTCGTGACGGCCCAGCCCGGCGGGCTGGGCTTCGGCCGCCAGATGTGGCCGCACACCGACGATCAGCCGATCACCAGGAAGGTGACATACCGCAACACGGGCCCCACCTCGACGACGCTCCGGCTCACGATCCGGGCGATCGACGGGCGCGGCAGGCCGCTGTCGTCGTCACCGTTCTCCGTGAGCCCGGACACGGTGACCGTCCCGGCGGGAGGTGAGGCGCAGGCGACCGTCACCGCCGACACCCGCGCGGACGTCGCGGACGGGTTCATCGGCGGCTACCTGGTGGCGACCGGGGACGACGGCGTGTCCGTCGGCACGCCGCTGGGGGTCGAGAAGGAGGTGGAGAGCTACGACCTGACGCTGGAGCACCTCGACCGCGAAGGCCGGCCCGCGCCGAACGACTACACGTTCATCCTCAGGACCGACGTCACCCAGGAGGAGGCGCGTCCCCTGGAGGTCGAGAACGGTGACGGCACGATCACCCTGCGGCTCCCCAAGGGGGAATACCTGATCGACAGCAGGACCCTCGACGACCAAGGGGACACCATGCTCGTCCATCCGGGCCTGGAACTGCACTCCTCGCAGACCTTGGTGCTCGACACGCGCCTCGGCCGCCCGGTGTCCGTCGGTGTCCCCGACAGGTCCGCGATCTCCCTGCTCAGCGAGGTGACGTATGGCGGCGAACTCCTCGACGGCCAGAAGTTCTTCGAGGGCTTCATCGCCGATTCGTTCGACCGGCGGTTCGTCGCGCAACTCGGCCCGGCCCGGAAGCACGACCTGCTCACCAAGGTCGGGGGCCAATGGGCCGTGCCCGGACCGGACGGCGGACCGGACGGCGGCCCGGACGGCAGCCCGTCCGCCTACCGGCTGGCGTGGTTCATCCCCGGCGGGGTGCCCACGGGCTTCACGAGGAACGTCGCCCAGAAGGACCTGGCGACGATCCGCAGGGACTACGCCGCGCAGCGGCCCGGCTCGCTCGGCGAGGCGGGAAGCGGCGCCTGGCCCGCTGACGACTGGTTCTTCACCACCACGTTCCTCACGAATTTCGCCCTGCCCTTCACCCACACCGAGTACGTCAACACCGACG
The DNA here is from genome assembly GCF_030268685.1 of Microtetraspora sp. NBRC 13810. Lineage (GTDB taxonomy): Bacteria > Actinomycetota > Actinomycetes > Streptosporangiales > Streptosporangiaceae > BSRQ01. Next base: position 96,734 of record NZ_BSRQ01000018.1, on the reverse strand, counting down.
GCGGGATCCGCTGGAGGACCTCCTTCCACGAGTCCGGCTCCGACGACGTGGGAGGCCAGAGCTCGTCCGCGACCCGGTACGAGGCGAGGCGCGCCTACGCCGAGAAGTGGAACCGCGGAGTCTTCGGGCCGGCCCTCCTCATCGGCAGGGACGCCCCCGCCGTCACCCGCACCGGCGACAGGATCACAGCTCAGCCGTTGCTTTACGGCGACGGGGCCGGGCACGCGGGATACTGGGGGCCTCTCACGCGGGAACGCCTCGCCCTCTACCGTGACGGGCGACTGCTGACCGACGAGCCGTTCCTGTTCACGAACGTGGAGGTGCCGCCCGAGGACGCGGCCTACCGCCTGGTGGCCGAAGCCGAGCGCGGCGACGGTTCCCTGCCGTCCGCCCGCACCTCGGTCGCCTGGACGTTCCGCTCGGCCGCCGGCCGGGACGGCACGAGGACGGCGCTTCCGCTGTCGGTGATCCGGTTCTCCCCCGACCTGGACCGGCACAACACCGCGCCCGCGGGCAGGGTGTTCACCGTCCCGGTGACCGTACAGGCGCAGCCGGAGTCTTCGGCCGGTCCGACGCGTGACCTCTCCGCCGAGGTGTCCTACGACGACGGCGCCACCTGGGAACCGGCGAAGGTGCTGCGCTCCGGCGGGAACGGCACGCTCGTGCTGCGGCACCCGTCCTCGGACGGGTTCGTGTCGCTGCGCGCAAGTTCGGCCGACGCCGCGGGCAACACCGTCGAACAGACGGTCATCCGGGCCTACCGGATCGCCCGCTGAACCGCTTCCCCGGGGCCCGGCCCCGGGGAAGCGCGGCCCGCCCGGCCGGCCGGTCGGGGAAAGGCCGTTGCCGCCCGGCGGGACGCGTGCTTCAATGCGCTTAACGCGAGTGCCGGTGGCCATTTCTCCAGCGACGCGATTGCCGGGCGGGCAGGTCGCAGGAGGGCGTGCGGCAGACGGCGGCGCCGTGCGCCGCCCCTCCGGTGTGCGGGATCCTCCTTCCGCGCTCACCGGCGGGGTGCAGGCAAGGCCGCGCCGTTCCCGGGCGCCGATCCTCCACACGGCGCCCGCAGCGCAAAGGACTCGCACGTGACATCCAGAACCGACGGGGTGACCGCCTTCCGGCGGCGCCTGTGGCTGTTCGCCCTGGCCGGGGTGGTCGCCCTGGTGACGGCGCTCATCACCCTGCCCGACGAGGCGGACGCGCACGGCGCCGCGATGGTGCCCGGCAGCCGCACCTGGCTGTGCTACCAGGACGGCCTGCGGGCCAACGGGCAGATCATCCCCTACAACCCCGCCTGCGCGGCGGCGGTCAACCAGGGCGGCCAGCAGCCGCTGTACGACTGGTACAGCGTGCTTCGCTCCGACGCCAACGGCCGGACCAGCGGGTTCATCCCCGACGGCCAGATCTGCGGCGCCGGCACCACGAAGTACGCGGCCTACAACGCGGCCCGGACGGACTGGCCGCTGACCCACCTGACCTCCGGGGCGAACATCCAGTGGCGGTTCAGCAACTGGGCGCACCATCCGGGCAGGTTCGACCTCTACGTCACCAGGAACGGCTGGAACCCCAACGCCCCGCTGGCCTGGAGCGACCTGGAGCGGTTCAACACGGTCACCAACCCGCCCCAGTCCGGCCCGCCCGGAGCGCTCAACTACTACTACTGGAACGCCCAGCTTCCCTCCGGCAAGTCCGGCAGGCACATCATCTTCGTGCACTGGATCCGCTCCGACAGCCAGGAGAACTTCTACAGCTGCTCCGACGTCACCTTCGACGGCGGCAACGGCCAGGTCACCGGCGTGGGCCCGAACGGCACCACCCCGCCGGTGACGCCCACCGCCAATCCCACGGTCACGCCCACGGTGCCCCCGACGGTGACCCCCACGGTGACCCCCACGGTGACGCCGACCGTCCCGCCGGACCCGGCGTCCTGCACCGCCACCGTCACGGCCACCACCACCTGGAGCGACGGGTTCCAGGGGGCGGTGACGATCCGCAACACCGGCACGAGCCCGATCAACAACTGGTACGTGCAGTGGACCCAACCGGCGGGCGTGACCATCAGCCAGAGCTGGAACGGCACGCACATGCAGAGCGGGACCACGGCGATGATCCACGCGGCGGCGTGGAACGGAACCCTGGCCCCGGGGGCGTCGGCGAACGCCGGATTCCTCGCGACCGGCTCGGGCTCCCCGTCCTTCACGAACATCAGCTGCGGGTGACCCGAGGGTTGACCCGAGGCTGATCTGAGGCGAAATCGCGAAAACGGCAAGACAGCACGGCCGGTCTCGGAGGTTCTCCGCGACCGGCCGTGCTGAATATCCGGGCGGTGCCCTTCGCAGGGGCAGGTGTTGCACGCGAGTGGTGGCCACTTCTTGAGCGGCCTCACCTCCTTGGTCCGGCGAGACGTGCGGGAGCGCTCCCATGCATGCATTGGGAGGTTACGTCCGCATCCGGCCGGCACCGAGGCGCCGCCCGCCCAGCCCTTGTCGGAGGCACATCCTCGCAGGTCAGCGGCATGGTGGCGGATGAAATTTTCAGCCGTCTCACATGGCGGTGCGGGCCGTCCACAGCTCGGGGAAGACCTCCCTGGCCAGGCTGCGCTCCAGCCAGGCGAGCCCGCTGGAACCGCCGGAACCCGGCTTGGCCCCCATCGACCTGCGCACGGCGAGCAGATGGCGGTGCTTCCACTCCGCGAAGCGGCCGGCCACGTCCACCAGCGTCTCGGCCAGCTCGACCAGTTCCCCGCGCTCGTAGACCGCCCGCCAGGCCGCCTCGACCTCCGCCCCCGGCCGGTAGGCGGCGGTCAGGTCGCGCTCCAGCACGGCGGCGGGCACTGGGTAGCCGTGCCTGGCGAGCAGCGCCAGCGCGGTGTCGTACAGGCTGGGCGCGGCAAGCGCCTCGGTCAGCTCGCGGTACGCGCCGGGCACGCTCCGGTGCGGGCGGGTCAGCGGCTCGGACTTGTTGCCGAGCAGGAACTCCACATGCCGGTACATCGCCGACTGGAATCCCGACGCCTCCCCCAGCTGGTCCCTGAACAGGTTGAACCGCTGCGGGGTGAGCCTGCCCAGGGACGCCCAGGCCGCGTTCAGCGGCTCGAAGTGGCACACGCTGCGCCGCAGGGTCGCCGTCGCCCCGGTCACGTCGTCGCCGTCGAGGTGCCGTTGCGCGAGCCGCCACTCGGCCCGCAGCAACCCGAAGTAGAGCTCCATGACCTGCGTGGTGACCAGGAAGACGCGCTCCTCGGGCACGTCGGTGACCGTCCGCTGGAGGCCGTGCAGGACGGCGGTGCCCACGTACTCGTCGTACGGCGTGGCCCGCCCGAAGTCCAGCGTCGGGCTTCCGTGGTTCCCCGCCGCCGTGGCCGCCCGCTCCTTCTCCGTGATCATGACTCCTCCTTCACACCCCCATCGTGTAACACCGCTGGGCGCCCGGAGAAGATGGGTCTATCGTGGTTCCCCGGATCCGGGCTTCCGATCGGAAGGCGATTGTCCGGTTCCGCCTTCAGAGTGACGGAGGGTGATGATGGACGCGATGGACTGGGCGCTGCTGGGCGAGTTGCAGGCGGACGCCCGGCTGTCCTACAGCGAGCTGGCCAGGCGGGTGCACATGTCGGCCCCCGCGGTCGCCGAGCGGGTGCGGCGGCTGGAGGAGAGCGGGGTCATCTCCGGCTACCACGCCAGGGTCGACCTCGCCCGGGCCGGCCGCGCGGTGAGCGCGCTGATCCGGATGTCGTGCTACGGGCCGCGCTGCGTTCTGCGCGACCAGCAGGCCCTCGCCTGGCCGGAGATCATGGAGGTGCACCGGGTCACCGGCGACACGTGCTGCCTGCTCCGCGTCGCCACCGCCTCGATGCCCGGCTTCGAGGAGCTGATCGACCGGCTCGCCCCCTACGGGCAGCCCTCCAGCATGATGGTGCTGTCCAGCCCGGTCCCCTATCGTCCGGTGACCTCAGCCCAGTGACTTGACGATCTGCTCGGCGGTGTCCAGCCACAGGTGCGAGGCGGGGTCGATGACGTCGAAGTGGTCGCCCGGTCCTTCGAGGTAGACGGCCTCCCTGCCGGCCGCGCGGGCGTAGCGCCGCCCGGCGTCGACGAGGTCCGGCTCGTCGTCGGCGCCCTGGACGACGACCTGCGGCACGCCGAGCGGCAGCCGCGCCAGCGGATCGGCCGCGGCGTAGAGGCCGGGCAGCTCCGCGTGGCCGCCGCCGAGCGCGTCGCGCACGGCGCCGTTGCCGTAGTGCCGCCGGTCCTGCTCGGCCAGGTCGAACACCCCGGCCAGCGAGACGGCCAGGGTGACGGTCTCCGGCGCCTCGGCCGCGACGCGCAGCGCGAGCTGCCCGCCGGCCGAGTGCCCGAGCACCACCACCCGCCGCAGGTCCACCCGCTGGAGCTGGGCGGGGAAGCGGTCCAGGGCGGCCAGCCCGGCGCGGACGTCGGAGGTGGTGGCCGCCCAGCCGTGCACGTCGGGGCGGCGGTATTCGAGGTTCCAGGCGGCGAACCCGCGGTCGGCCAGGTCGACGCAGAGCGCGTCCATCGTGTCGGCGCCCCACGGCGAACGCCAGTTGCCGCCGTGGATGAGCACCGTCACCGGTGGAACCCGCTCGCCCATGCCGCCGGGCAGCCGGAGCTCTCCCCACTGGTCGGGGTGCAGACCGTACGGGATCCTGCGGGCGGGGCGGCGCAGGCGGTGCACGGCGTGCCGTACCGCCCAGGTGAGGCCCCACAGGCCGCGGCCGTGCAGGTGGGCGGCGCCGCCGGCCACCGGGAGCGGGCCGGTGCGGTGCAGGTCGAGCCAGACGGTGCGCGGCGTGTGCGGGCCGTGCAGCGTCATCAGCCGCCTGGCCTCGGGGTCCGGGCCGGGCAGCACCACCAGCGCCCCCGCGTCCGCGGCGCCGATCAGCCTGCCGAGGGCCGGCACGCTCCCGGCGGCGGCCACCCGCCCGTGGACGCCGAGGGCGCGGAACTCGCGGCCGGCCAGCTTCTCCACCAGGTCGGGGTCGGCGACGAGCCCGGGCCCGGTCAGCACCGTCACGTTCATGCCGGCTCCGCCGCCCGCTCCGTGCTCAGGCACCGACGGCCGCGTCAAGGGTCGCGGTGAGCCGCCGCAGGGTGGACCGGAGCTCGGCCAGCTCGCGCGGGTCGAGCCCGCTGGAGCCGACGATCGTCTTCGGCACGTCCGCCGCCCGCTCCTTGAGCCGCCGCCCCTCGGGCGTCAGCCGCACCAGCACGGACCGCTCGTCCGCCCGGCTGCGCTCGCGGCGCACGAAACCCGCCGCCTCCAGCCGCTTGAGCAGCGGGGAGAGCGTGCCGGAGTCCAGCCGCAGCGCCGTGCCGAGCTCCTTGACGGTCACCGGCTCGCGCTCCCACAGCACGAGCATCACCAGGTATTGCGGATAGGTCAGACCAAGACCGCCGAGCACACGCCGGTAGGCGCCGTCGAAGGCACGCGACGCGGCGTGCACGGCGAAGCAGAGCTGCCGGTCGAGCAGTAGCCAGTCGGACTCCATGAGGGAACGATACACCTTGACGACACACAATTAAATTGTGCACAATCAATCTGTCCGTCACCCATCGCGTACTAAATCGGGATATTGGGAGTACTCATGAGCACCGTCTACACCGGGATCGCCACCGCCTCGGGCCGCGACGGCCGGGCCGTCTCCTCCGACGGCATCCTCGACCTCACCCTCGCGCGGCAGAAGGAGATGGGCGGCTCCGGCGCGGGCACCAACCCCGAGCAGCTCTTCGCCGCCGGTTACGCCGCCTGCTACTCCAGCGCGCTGTCCCTCGTCGCGCGCAGCCGGAAGATCGACGTCTCCGACGTCTCCGTCACCGCCGAGGTCAGCCTGCTCAAGGACGACGGCGGCTTCGGCCTGGGGGTGACCCTGCGCGTCGAACTGCCCGACGAGCTGCACGGCGAGGTCGGCCAGGGACTCGTCGAGGCCGCCCACCAGGTGTGCCCCTACTCCAAGGCCACCCGGGGCAACATCCCCGTCGAGCTGGTCGTCGAATAGATCATATTTCAGGGGGTTATAGCTAGATCTGTGGTGGATTAGGGGTTAACGTCGCCCCATGTGCGGCTTCGAGATCACCGGCAAGGGCCTGGGGCTGCGCCAGGTGCGCCCACAGGACGCCGACGCGCTCCTCGCCGTCTACGGCGATCCCGCCGCCACCGAGCACATGCCCTTCGATCCCTGGACCAGGGGACAGGTCGAGCGGATGATCGCCCAGGCGCTCGACGCGGCGGCGGAGCACCCACGCCAGATCCACCTGATGTCGGTGATCGAACTGGACACCGGCCAGGTCATCGGAGTGGCACGGATCCGGATCGAGGCCGATCACCCGCACAGCGCGGAGATCGGCCTCGGTCTGCGTCCCGACCACTGGGGGCGGGGTCAGGGAAGCGACCTCGTCCGGCTGGTGCTGCACTACGGGTTCAGGATGCTCGGCCTGCACCGGATGTGGGGCGCCCGCGCCCCCGCCAACACGGCCGCCCAGCTCGCGATGCTGACCGCCGGAATGGTGGAGGAGGGCCGGATCCGCCACCACGTACGGGCCCGGGGGGCCTGGCGCGACTCGATCGTGCACTCCGCACTCGACGACGAGTGGGAGGGGCACCGCGCGCTGGGTAGGTGAGCGATGTGCCAAGGATCGAAAGGCAGGCCACCATGCTGTACGGCGAAGAGCATGTCAAGCGTTATCGAGCCACCGACGGCGAAGAGGGCCACGAGTGGCAGGGGACGGTCACGCTGATCCTCACCACCACCGGCCGCAGGAGCGGCGAGCGGCACTCCACGCCCCTCATCTACCAGCGGTCCGGCGACGACTACCTGCTCGTCGCCTCCAAGGGCGGCTCCGACGCCCCGCCCGCCTGGTACCTCAACCTCCAGGCGAACCCCGAGGTCGAGGTCCAGGTCAAGGCCGACAGGTTCCGGGCGCGGGCGCGCACGGCGACGCCGGAGGAGAAGCCGGAGATGTGGCGGACGATGACCGCCGCGTGGCCGGCCTACGACGAGTACCAGACCAAGACCGACAGGGAGATCCCCGTCGTGGTGCTGGAGCGGCTGCCCTGACCGTCCCCGCGCGGGACCGGCCGTGTCCTGATCGGCGGACTCCCGGCGGCGGAATCTGGTAAAAGGGCGGGATGAGACGTCGTTGGAAGCCGTGGCTGGTCGCGGCGGCCGCCCTGCCAGTCGTCGCCGGGTGCGCGCACGCCGAGCCGGACGCGGCCCCCGCGCCGCCCAGGCCCCCGGCCGGGGCGGCGCCCGGGAGCACCGCCGGGGCCGCTCCGCAGTCTCCGGCGGAGCCGGCCGCGGAGCGCCCCGCCGCGTCCGCCGCCGGGCGTGAGGCGAGGCCCGGGGTGAAGGTGCCGCCCGGGACCACGGCGGGCTACGTCGTGTTCGACCGCAGGACGGGGAAGATCACCGCGCAGCGTAACGCGCACCGCCCGTTCAGGTCGGCGTCGGTGGTCAAGATCCTCATCGCCGTCGACCACCTGGAGCGCGCCGGAAGCGTCCCGGACTCCGACGCCGCCCTGCTCAGGGTCATGCTGAGGTCCAGCGACGACGACGCGGCCACCACGTTCTGGAACCGCGGCGGCCGGAAGCAGATCATCCAGCGGATGGCGCGGAAGCTGGGGCTCTCCGACACCGCGCCGCCGCCGGACGACCTGCCCGGGTTCTGGGGCTACACCTCGATCAGCGCCCACGACATCGCGAAGACCTACCGCTACCTCTTCGACCGCGCCGACCCGAAGGTGCGCGGGCTCGTCCTGGGTCACCTGCGCAAGGCGACGAAGTGCGGCAGCGACGGTTTCGACCAGTCCTTCGGCATCCCGGACGCGATCAGCCGCCCGTGGGCGGTCAAGCAGGGCTGGTCCGGCTTCGGCACCACGCCCCCGGTCCGCTGCGGCGGCCCCTCGGCCGGCCGCCCTCCCCTCCCCCAGGCCACCGCCGTCACCCCGGCACAACAGGCCGTCGCCGTCACCCCGGCACGGCAGGCGGGCACGGTCACCCCGGCACGGCAGGCCGTCGCGGTCACCCCGGCACGGCAGGCGGGCAACCGCGCGGTTCCCGACTACGGCCGGCCGGTGCTGCACACCACCGGGATCGTCGGCCGGGACGACCGGCTGATCATGGTGCTGCTGACCGCCCACCCGGCGGGCTCGTCGTGGCGGGACTCGGTCCGCAGGACCACCGCGCTCGCCGCCGCGGTCCACCGCAGCGGTCGCCCATAGGGCCTCCTCCCGAGGACAGGGGGCTCAGGCCAGGGTCTGCCACCAGCCGTCCACCGGCGGCGGGTCGTCGGCGCTGATCCGCTCGCCGGGACGCGGCACCACCAGGCGCACGTCCCTGGCCTTGGCCTCGGTCCAGAGCCGGTCGACGGGCTCGCTCCACGGGTGCACGGACAGCTTGAACGTGCCCCAGTGCACCGGGAGCAGCACGTCGCCGCGCAGGTCGAGGTGGGCCTCGACGGCCTCCTCCGGCGTCATGTGGATGTCGGGCCAGGCCGCACTGTAGGCGCCGATCTGGATGAGCGTCAGGTCGAACGGGCCGTGCGCCCGGCCGATCTCCGCGTAGCCGTCGAAGTAGCCCGAGTCGCCGGTGTAGAACACCCGCCTGCGCTGGCCGGCGACGACCCACGAGCTCCACAGCGTCTGGTTGCGGGCGAAGGCCCGCCCGGAGAAGTGCCGGGCGGCGGTCGCGGTGAAGCGCAGCCCGCCGACGGTGGCGTCCTCCTCCCAGTCGAGCTCCACGATCCGGGACCGCGGCACACCCCACCGCTCCAGGTGCGCGCCCACGCCCAGCGGCACCAGGAACGGCACCGACCTGGTCCGGGTGAGGGTCCGCACGGTGGCCCGGTCGAGGTGGTCGTAGTGGTCGTGCGAGATCACCACGGCGTCGATGTGCGGCAGCCGTTCGATGGGCAGCGGCACCGGGTGCACGCGGCGCGGGCCGGCCAGCGCGGACGGCGAGCAGCGGTCGCTCCAGACCGGGTCGAACAGCACCCGGCGGCCCTCGATCTCCACCAGCGCGGTGGAGTGGCCCATCCAGGTGACGTGCAGCCCGCCCGTGGTGAGCGGCCCGGCCGGGCCGGTCGAGGGCCGCACGACGGGCACCGTGCCGCGCGGCGCGCGGTGGTCGTCGTCGAAGAGCAGCTGGCGCAGCACCCGCTTGCCGGTGCCGTGCGGGATCACCGCGCCCGGCACCGGGTTGCGGAACGCCTCGCCGTCGAACTGCGGGGACCGGCGCACCCGCCGGGCGCGCGCGCCGGAGGGCGCCGCGCCCAATGAGGCGGGGATGTCGCGCAGGGCCCACAGGCCCGCCGCGACGGCGACCGTGGCCGTCACCGCGGCCGCGAGGGCGCCCCGGCCGCCCCGCATCCGCATCGGTGACCCCCGTCGTGCCAAGTGCCGCTGCAGTGCCATGAGGCGCCCTCTCCATTCGACAGTCGCGTCCGACCTTCCCAACGGTCAACGCACCTTAATGGATCGGCGTTCCGGGCACGGGGCGGACCACCCGGAACGGGCCTCAGAAGGTGACCAGCGGCTCTCCGAAGGTGTCGGCGATGAAGTTGACGAAGAAGAAGCCGAAGAACAGGAAGTTCAGCACCAGGAAGAGGTAGTGCCACCAGCGCGGCCGGGCCACCTTGGGCAGCCTGCTGTTGAGGTACATCAGCAGGAACGGGTAGATCAGCGCGCCCAGGTTGGACATGTTGGCCGACCACTGGACGAGGCTGATCGGCAGCGCGAAGTGCAGGATGATCGAGATGACCACCATCAGGAAGAACATGAACGGGTAGTAGAACCGGCGCGGGTCGCCCTCGATCAGCGCGCGCAGCCGCGGGCTGGTCGCGTGCGAGGCGTCGGTAACGACCCGGACCATGCCCTCGAAGATGCCGAGCTGGGTGGAGAAGAGGATGAGCACGCCGAGGACCAGCGCCCCGTAGAACATCCCCTGGCCGTACTCGCCGCCGAGCGCGCTGGCCACGAAGGTGGGCACGTTCTCCTGGGTGGGCCGCTCGCCGGACAGTTCGACCGCGCGGTTCATCAGGATGGTGGGCAGCAGCATGCCGAGCATCGCGCCGACGAAGAAGACGCCCCACATGTCCACGAGCAGCAGCCGGTACCACCGCTTCCACATCCCGGCGTTGCGCTCGTCGTCGGGGAAGGTCACCCCGCTGGCCAGGATCTCGGTGCGTTCACCGCGCAGGCCGGCGATGAAGCCGACCCGGTGGCCCATGCCGTACCCCTTGTCGCGGTAGTGGCCCATGACGTACCAGTTGAGGCCGGAGGCGAGCGCGGTGAACCCGGCGAGGCCGCCGAGCTGGGTGGCGGTGATGCCGGCCGGGGGCGCGGCGGGGGTGACGAACCCGACGATCGCGTCCCACCACTGCGAGAAGGGCACCACGAAGACGTTGATGAGCAGCAGCGCGACCAGGATCGCGCCCACCATCACCCAGTTGGCGAGTTCGAGGGCGCGGCTGACCCGGCGGGCGGCGGCGGTGATGAGGAAGACCAGGAACAGCAGGGCGATGGCCCACAGGCGCGGTTCTTCGGCCCCGGAGGGCGCGAGCTCGCCGTGCACCAGCGCGTAGAGCCCCTGCCCGGCGGAGGCGGCCCAGCCGCCGGCGATGAACGCGAAGATCACGAGGAAGACGGAGATGGGCACCCAGAGCAGGAAGCCCGGGGGGACCCGGCCCCAGCCGACCACCGGGGTCTCGCCGGTGGCGATGACGTAGCGGGAGCACTCGACGTTGTAGAAGGTCTGCAGGATGGCGGAGACCAGGATCACCCAGCCGACGCCGACGAACCCGTACTGCCCGACCGCCTGCGGGCCGAGCAGCCACTCACCGCTGCCGATCGAGATGCCGAGGGCGATCAGGCTGGGCCCGACCGCGAACTTAAACAGTTCCTTGGTCCCTATCCTGGGGACCTTGAAGACCTCCTCCGGGGTGGGGAGGTCGGCGATCTCCAGTGCTGGACGGCTGACTCCTAGCTGACGTTTCTGCGTGCCTTCGGTCATGAAGGCGCCTCCTGGGATGCCTCCCCCGAGATCTGTCTTTCCCCGAGCATGATCCGGACTCAGGGCAAAGGCAAGAGTCAGATGTGATCGCCGTCACATGACCGTCACACCAGCCAGACGATCCCGGCGAACCTCCCGGTGTGCTGCTCGCGCCGGTGCGAGAAGAGTTCGGCGCTCTCGATCGTGCACCGGTCGTCGTGCCGTACGTCGCCGACGCCCGCGCGGGCGAGCTGCGCGGCGATCCCGGCCCGCAGGTCCAGGGCGGGGGTGCCCCAGGTGGTGGTGGACCAGGTCTCGGGCAGCACCCGCGCCGCGTCCTCGCGCATCTCCGCGGGCACCTCGTAGCAGCCGCCGCACGCGGCCGGGCCGATCACCGCGGTGGCCCGCGACGGGTCGGCGCCGCGGCGCACCATCTCCGCCACCAGCTCGGTGACCACACCGCCGACCGTGCCCTTGCGCCCGGCGTGGGCCGCGCCGACCACGCCGTTGTCCGGGTCGGCGACCAGCACGGGCGCGCAGTCGGCGCCCAGCACGGCGAGGCCGAGCCCCGGCCGGTCGGTCACCGCGCCGTCCAGCGCCGGCGGCTCGCCGGGGAACGGCTCGGTGACGTAGACGACCTCGGCGCTGTGCACCTGGCGGAGGAAAACCAGCCGTCCCGGCGCGAGACCGAGGTCGGCGGCGGTCTTGGCGCGGTTTTCGGCGACCGCGGCGGGGTCGTCGGAGGTCAGCGCGCCGAGGTTCCTGCTGTCGAACGGCGCGGCGCTGACGCCGCCGTGGCGGTCGGTGAAGGCCATCCTGGCCCGGCCCACGGAGATCATCGCAGTGTCCTGTACAGCTCGGCGGTGCGTTCGGCGATCCTGGTCCAGGAGAAGTGGGCGACGGCCCGCTCCCGCCCGGCCCGGCCCATGGCGGCGGCCCGCCCGGGGTCGCCGAGCAGGGCGTTGATCCGGGTGGCGAGCCCGGCGGCGAACAGCTCGGGGTCGTGCGGGGTGCCGTCGGCCGCCTGGTCGACGGGGACGAGGAGCCCGGTGGAGCCGTCCGCGACCACCTCGGGGATGCCCCCGGTGGCGGTGGCCACCACGGCGGTCTCGCAGGCCATCGCCTCCAGGTTGACGATGCCCATCGGCTCGTAGACCGACGGGCAGACGAACACCGTGGCGTGGCTGAGGATCTGGATGACCTCGGGGCGGGGCAGCATCTCGGAGATCCACACCACGCCCTCCCTGTCCAGGCCCGCGACCAGCGCGCGCACCTCGGCCTCGATCTCCGGCGTGTCCGGCGCCCCGGCGCAGAGCACGAGCTGCGCCCCCGGATCGAGGTCGCGGGCCGCGCGCAGCAGGTGCGTCAGCCCCTTCTGCCGGGTGATCCTGCCGACGAAGACGGCGTAGGGCCGGCCGGGGTCGATGCCGTGCCCGCGGAGCGCCTCTACGCCGTGGTCCGGCGCGTACTCGGCGGTGTCGATCCCGTTGTGAATCACTGTCACCTTTTCAGGCGATATTTCGGGATAAGTCGTGAGGACGTCCTTGCGCATCCCCTCCGACACCGCCACCACCGCGTCCGCCGCCGCCAGCGCGGTGCGCTCGGCCCAGGACGACAGGGTGTAGCCGCCGCCGAGCTGCTCCGCCTTCCACGGGCGCAGCGGCTCCAGGCTGTGCGTGGTGACCACGTGCGGCGTGCCGTACAGCATCTTGGCGACGTGGCCGGCGAAGTTGGCGTACCACGTGTGGCTGTGCACGACGTCCGCGCCCGCGCAGCCGGCGGCCATCTCCAGGTCGGCGCCGAGCACCTGGAGCGCGGCGTTGGCCCGCGCCAGCCCCTCCGGCGCGCGGTACGCGGTCACGCCCTCCTCCGCCCGCGGCGCGCCGAAACAGCGCACCCGCACGTCGGCCAGCCGGCGCAGCTCCCGCGCCAGATACTCGACGTGCACCCCGGCCCCGCCGTAGACCTCCGGCGGATACTCCCGGCTCAACAGATCGACACGCATACCCCGCACCTTAGCCCCAACCCCGCGCACGAAGGACGGGCGGCGGACCGGCGCGAGGACCCGTCCGGCCCCCGAACCCCTCTTCGGCGCGCCATGACCATCGGTTGAGCCACGTATCGCGTGCCCAACGCGAAGCAAGCCCGCCGGGCAGTAGGAAGCCCCGCCGCTCCGTCCCTCGCGGATGGACTCAAGCGGCGGGGCTGTGGGGCCTCGGCGGGAGCCGGCCCGGAGAGCGCGGCCCCCACCGAGGGGCTCATGGGCGGGCGCAGTGGTTCAGCGCTCCGCGGCGGCGTTCGAGGATCTCGTCCTGCTCGTTGAGACGCGTCGCGAGGTCGCGGAGCCGGCACCGGCCGATGGCGGTCCGAAGGCCCTGCCGGAGTTCGCGTCCGGTCACACCACCGCGCCGGATCGCCCACCACACGCCGTCGTGCTCGATGTCCCATCCGGGGTAGAGGTTGCGGAGCGCCTCCAGCAGCCGCCCGTCGTCGTCCTGGGGCACCGAGGCGGCCTCGTCCGGGGTCATCGCCGCTGTTCCGCGAAGCTCAAGACACGTGCGATCCGCTCGGCCGCCTCGCGGTCGTCGTCCACGGTGTCGATCGGCTCGTGCCAGGACCACCAGAACCGCCATACGTCGGCGAAGCCGGGCCCGGCGTAGATGGTCTCCGTCAGCTGCCGCGCGCCGGGGTTGGTCACCACGAGGTGCGGCATCCGGCCGTCGGCCTTCACTCCGGCTTCGAGGCCGCGGTCCTTGAGGAGCACCGCCAGGCGGGTCAGATGAGCGATGGCGGTCGTCCTGCGGGCGAGTGCCACGAGCGGGCGCGGCGTCGGCTGGTCACTCATCGGGCACCTCCCAGGACGCGAGGCCGGGGGACCACGGGGGTCATCGCGCGCATCTGCTGGGCGAGGTCCTCGGCCGTCCGAGCCCACAGAGTGAGCGGCTCGGGCGCGGCCCATGCGGCGATGGCGTAGAACTGGCGCCGGAAGAGGCTGTACATCACCAGCCACGCCGGGTGGCCGGCGTCGAGGCAGGCCGCGGCTTCCCGCTGCGCCTGGTCATACCGTCCGTGGACGACCTTCGGGTGGGGATGCCCGCACGGACAGCCCATAAGGTGTGGCATTGGGTCGCACCTCCGTTGTGCGATCAAGGGACCCGTCGATGCGCTTGGATCGCTCGGCGGGTTCCGCCAAACTGCGGCACTCCCCATCTCAACTCTCCGTGAGCACGCGCGGACAGGTGCGAGTGAGGGAGACTAGGGGAGAAGGCGTTTCCCCTGCCCCGAGGTGTTCGCCGTGAAGACGAATTCGGACCTGGCCGAACGGCTGCGCTCTGCGCGACTGGCGCGAGGCTGGGCGCAGAAGGATCTTGCGCGCCACATAGCCGACGTGGCTGCCGAAATGGGTGTTCCCATGCCGCAACGGGAGTCGCTGATCCGGGCGGTGAAGAGCTGGGAGAGCGGCGCCCACCGCCCGCGCGCCCCCTACCCGATGCTGATTGCGCGAGCGCTCGGTGCCGATGAGGGCAAGTTGTTCGGCGATGGCCGTCCCCGCGACGACGGCGACAGCGACGCCGTCGAGTTGATGACGCTCGCCGGCCGGGCCGAGACGTCCCAGCTTGGAGCCGGCACCTTGGACGATCTTGACGCGGTCGTCGATCAGCTCTGCCGCGAGTATCCGCGAACGGCACCTGCGGTGCTTCAGCGTCGGGCCAAGACACATCTGAAGTACGTCATGGACCTGCTCGATTCCCGCACAACCTTGGCGCAGCACAAGGAACTCCTCGTTCACGCCGGATGGCTGGCCGCGCTACTGGGGTGCGTCTACTTCGACCTGGGCGACCGGCTCGCCGCCGATATGGCTCGACGGCTCACCCTCCGTCTCGGCGAGCAGGCCGGGCATGGCGAGATCATCGCCTGGTCCTGGGAACTCGCCGCCTGGTTCGCACTTGTCGATGGGCGGTTCAGTGACGTGGTCACCTACGCCGAGGGCGGGCAACGCTACGCCCGGAACTCCAGCGCGGGCGCCCAGCTCACCCTCCAGGCCGGGCGCGGCTACGCCCGGATGGGGGATGCTCGCGCGACCGAAGCCCTCAAGATCGGGAAGGCCGCGCTTAACCAACTACCGCAACCCACGTCTCCAGATCACCACTTCGTGTTCGATCCCGCCAAGTACGAGTTCTATGCCGGGACGATCTTCACGCAGCTCGGGCACGACGACGCGGCGGCAGAGGAGCACGTACGCGAGGTGATCGAGCAGTGCAAGCGGCCAGGGGGCGGCATCCGTTGGCCGATGCGCCTGGCCATCACGAGCCTCGATCTCGCCGTGATCGCCACCCGTCGGGGCGACCTCGAAGAAGCCGTGTCTCAGGCCGGGACGGCGCTCATGTTGGAGCGGCGATCCGCCCAGCTTCTGCCGCGCGCCGTTGAACTGCACGCAGCGCTGCGTGAGCAGTATCCCCGTGAGCGTCTGGTGACCGACTACGGCTCGGCGCTCCACGAGGAATACGGTGTCACGCTGGGCCATCGCCCCTTGACGTGAAGCCCCCGGCTGCCTCGGTGAAGCGCGAAGAAGCCCCGCCGAACGATGATCGGCGGGGCGTCACGCTTACCCGGTGGGCGAACGGCAGGCTCGCCCGGTGCGTGCGGTCGCACCATCACGGGCTCGCGAGCGGTGACGCACCCGCCTGGCGGGCGGCGCGTGGAGATGACCGGGTGTAAATCATGTTTGGTGGGCTTTAGTAGGGTTATCGTCCTGGCTATGACGACCCCGAGTGTCCTTGCGATCGTGTTGGCCGGTGGCGAGGGGAAGCGGCTCATGCCGTTGACGGCCGATCGCGCCAAACCCGCCGTACCGTTCGGCGGGATCTACCGGTTGATCGACTTCGTGCTGTCCAACCTGGCCAACGGGCACTACCTGAAGATCGTCGTCTTGACGCAGTACAAGAACCACAGCCTGGACCGGCACATCTCGCGGACCTGGCGGCTGTCGGCGATGCTCGGCAACTACGTCACGCCGGTGCCCGCGCAGCAGCGCCTCGGGCCGCGGTGGTTCGCGGGGTCGGCGGACGCGCTGTTCCAGAACCTCAACCTGATCTACGACGAGATGCCCGAGCACGCGATCGTGTTCGGCGCCGACCACATCTACCGGATGGACCCCCGGCAGATGGTGCAGCAGCACGTGGACAGCGGCACGGACGTGACGGTGGCCGCGATCAGGCAGCCGCTGTCGCTGGCCGACCAGTTCGGCGTGATCGAGACCGACCCGGCCGGGCGCAAGATCGTCGCCTTCCGGGAGAAGCCGAAGGACGCCGTGGGCCTGCCGGACGCCCCCGACCAGGTGTACGCGTCGATGGGCAACTACGTGTTCAGGACCCAGGCGCTGATCGACGCCGTGCGGGAGGACGCGCTCGACCCGGTCAGCAAGCACGACCTGGGCGGGAACATCATCCCGATGATGGTGAAGTCGGGCGGGGCCGAGGTGTACGACTTCGCCAACAACGTGGTGCCCGGCTCGACCGACCGGGACCGCGGCTACTGGCGTGACGTGGGGACCCTGGACGCCTACTACGAGGCGCACATGGACCTGATCTCCGCGCACCCGGTGTTCAACCTCTACAACGCCCGCTGGCCGATCCACACCGGGCACGACCCGCTGCCGCCGGCGAAGTTCGTGCACAACGACGGCGACCGGGTGGGCCGGGCGGTGGACTCGCTGGTCTCCCCCGGTGTGATCATCTCCGGGGGCATGGCGTGCCGTTCGATCCTGTCGCCGCGGGTGATGATGCACTCGCACTCGCAGGTCGAGGACTCGGTGCTGATGGACAGCGTGCGGGTGGGCAGGGGCGCGATGATCCGCCGCGCGATCATCGACAAGAACGTGGTGATCCCGGACGGCGCCCGCATCGGCTTCGACCTGGAGGCGGACCGCAGCCGCTACGCGGTCACCCGCGGCGGCGTCGTCGTCATCGGGAAGAACGAGATCATTGACCGCTGATCGGACGACCTTGGTGCCGATTCCGGCGGAACGGCGGTGTCGGCACCGTCACAGCCTGTAGGCTCCCGCGGGTCACAACGGCATCGGGCCTGTACAGGCCCGCAAGGGGGGCAGTCTGGTGCGAAGGCGCCACTACATCGTGACCACGGGCGTACTCGGGACATGTCTGACACTGACCGGCTGCGGGGGCGGCCAGACCGGTGAGAACGCGTCGGCTCCGGCCGAGGACACGCAGGCGGCGAAGGACGCGCAGCCGCCTGCCGGCTTCAAGACGGTGGGCGGCGAGGCCAACGGGGTCACCGTCGCCGTCCCCGAGTCCTGGACCGCGCTCGACCTGACCAAGGACGACCTGGACCAGGGCCTGGCGCAGAGCGGGCTGAGCGGCGGCGCGCTGCGCCAGGCCAAGCGCGGACTGGAGTCGCTGGTGTCCAGCAAGGCCCTGTGGGCCTCGGACCCGGCGTCGGCGGCGCAGTCGCCGGACAAGTTCGCCACCAACCTGAACGGCTTCTGCCAGCCCAGCGCGGGTGAGACCACGGAGCAGCTGATCAGTTCGGCGAAGTCGCAGCTCGGCCGGCTCGACGCGACCATCGACGAGGCCGCCGAGGTGCCGGTCGAGGCCGGTCAGGCGGTGCGCGTCACCTACACGTTCACCAGCAAGGACGTGAAGGTCCGCGGCACCCAGTACTACGTGCCCGCGGGCGGCAGGACCTGCCTGGTCACGCTCAGCACCGACCAGAAGGACAAGCAGCAGCTGTTCGACCAGATCGGCAAGACGGTTCGCCCGGTCTGACAAGAATCAACCGATCGGCCGTGATCTACACTACTGTTCCGGCTGTGCGTAGATCGCGGCCGTTCTGGCATCTGAGTCCAGCCGAGCACAGCGTCTGGGAGGCCTATCCCACCGGCGAGTGGGTCGACCTGCGCACCGGCGACCGGGAGCGGGACGACCCCGCGGGCGGGGGCGCCTGGGGGCCGGAGCGCACGGTGCGGGCGGAGGTCCTCGTCGCGCTGCTGCTCGGCATGGCCCCGGCCGAGCCCGGCCACACACCGGGCCTGCGGCTGGCCGGCGCCAGGATCACCGGGGCGCTCGACCTGTCCGACGCCGAGATCACCACCAAGGTGCACCTGCTCAACTGCCACCTGGCCGAGACGGTGGACCTCACCGACTCGGTCACCAAGGGCGTCCGGCTGCGCGGCTGCGACCTGCGCCGGCTGCGCGCCGGGCGGTGCAGGATCGACGGCCTGCTGGACCTGGACGGCTCGACCGTGCACCAGGGCATGCGGCTGGACAACACGCACGTCACCGGCCAGTTCCGGCTGTCCAGGGCGCGGGTCTCCGCGCCTCGGCCCGGCGGCGACGGCGGTGGCGAGAGACACCTGCGCGACATCCGCGCCCCCTACTCCGGGGAGGAGCTGAAGGAGCGCGGCTACGTCCAGGACCAGTGGGCCGTGTGGGCGGGCGGGCTCAGCGTGGACGGCGGCGCCTTCATGCGCGGCCTGCGCGCCACCGGCGGCCTGCGGCTGATCGGCACCCGCTTCAGCGGCGGCCTCTACCTGCGGGAGGCCGTGGTGAAGGCGATCGGCACCCAGGCGGTGAACGGCGACCACATGGAGACCGCCAGCGCCGAGTTCAGCGGCGGGTTCAGCGCCGAGGGCACCGTGCGGCTGCGCGGCGCCCGCATCGCCGGCGTCCTGTCCTTCGACAAGGCCACCGTGAAGGCCCCCGGCCGTTCGCTGCATCTGAGTCACATGCAGGTGGACGAGCTGATCCTCACCGCGGAGAAGATCGAGGGCGAGGTCAACCTCGGCTACTCCCGGATCGGCGTACTGCTCGACCGCCCCGCCGTGTACCCGGACGCCGTGCACCTCAACGGCACGACCTACGAATCGCTGCGCGGCGACTGGACCGTCGCGGAACGCCTGAAATGGGTGTGCCGGGACCCGGGCGGCTACCGGCCGCAGCCGTACGAGCAGCTCGCGGCCTGGTACCGCCGCATCGGCCACGAGCCGGACGCCCGCCGGGTGCTGGTCGCCAAGCAGCGCGAGCGCCGCGGCACCCTCCCCGCGGCCGGCCGCGGCTGGGGCCGCCTCCTCGACGTCATGGTCGGGTACGGCTACCGCCCCTGGCTGGCCGCGGGCTGGGCCGGGCTGCTGCTGGCGGTGGGCACGACGGCGTTCTCCCTGGTGCCGCCCACCAAGATCGACCCGGAGGAGGTCCGGGCGTTCCAGCCGTTCATCTACACCCTGGACCTGCTGGCCCCGGTGAGCGTCTTCGAGCAGCGCGCCGCGTGGGAGCCGGTGGGCTGGACCCAGTGGCTGGCCGGCGTGATCATCGTCGCGGGGTGGATCCTCGCGACCGCGCTGATCGCCGGGGCGGCGCGGGTGCTGCGCCCTCAGTCCGGGTCCTGACCGTCGCGCAGCCCCGGCGTCTCCTCAATCCGGGTCTTCAGTCCGGATCCTGACCGTCGCGCAGCCCCGGCGCGCCGACCGGTCGCGCCTCGTGCGGCTCACCGTCCGCGCGCCGCCCGCCGCCGTGCACGCCGTCCCCGTCGAACGGACTGCGGCCGTCCCGGCCGTCCTGACCGTCTCGGCGGTCACCGCCGTCCTGGCCGTCACGGTCGGCGAAGCCGGAGCGGGTGGGCGCCTGGAAGGCCGGGCGCTCCTCGACGCGCAGCCGGGGCAGCGTGTGCGGGTGACGGTCCCGGACGTAGGCGACGAGATGCTCGCGCACGTCGCAGCGCAGGTCCCAGGCGCTGGCCGAGTCGGCGGCGCTCATCAGCGCGCGCACCTCGACCAGGCCGTTCTCGTGCACGTCGGTGACCTGGAGGGTCCAGTCCTTCTGGTCCCACAGCGGGTGCTCGCGCAGGTAGCGGTAGAGCTCGGTGCGCAGGTCGTCCACCGGCACCGTCCAGTCGACCCGGAGGAACACCGTGCCGACGACCCGGCTCCCGTGCCTGGTCCAGTTCTCGAACGGGTTGGTGGTGAAGTAGGACACCGGGAGCACGAGACGGCGCTCGTCCCACAGCCGCAGCACGACGTAGGTGAGGGTCAGCTCCTCGATCCGGCCCCACTCGTTGCGCACCACGACCACGTCGTCGATCCTGATCGCGTCGCTGAAGGCCAGTTGCAGCCCGGCGAGCACGTTCCCGATCGTGGACTGCGCCGCGATGCCGACGACGACGCCGGCGATGCCCGCCGAGGCGAGCAGCCCGGCGCCGAGCGTCCGCACCGCGGGGAAGGTGAACAGCATCGCGCCCAGCGCCACCACCACGAACACCGCGGTGGCGACCCGCCGGACCAGCATGATCTGGGTCCGCGCCCGGCGGGCCCGCACGTTGCCGTCGCCCTCCACCGCGATCAGCCGGTCCAGCACGACATCAGTGATCGCGTAGGCCGCCTGGACCACGAGCCAGGTGACGCAGCCGATCATCAGCAGGTCGAGGCCGCGCTCCAGGCCGCCGGTGGGCGCCGGCTCCCAGACGGAGTTCACGGTGGCCGCGACCGCCGTGGCGAACCCGGGCCAGGTGCACCGCCGGACGAGGGGCCGGGCGAGCACCCAGCGCTCGCCCAGCCTGGATCGCAACAATCGGCGCACCACCTCCACCGCGCCCACCGCCGCCGCCACGGCCACGATCAGAACCAGCCACTGAGGAATCCCGGACACGCCACCTTGCCCCTTTGTCGGTTACTCCTTTCCCATACCTTGCCCTATGTCCGGTCGGATAAGGAGGTCAGAAAGCCTCATCCAGGGTGACGTCGCCCACCACCCCGACCTGGTAGGCCGAGACCCGGCGTTCGAAGAAGTTGGCCAGTTCCTGAACGTCCTGGAGTTCCATGAACGCGAACGGGTTGGCCGAGCCGTACCGGGTGGGCAGGCCGAGGCGGGCGAGCCTGCGGTCGGCGACGTACTCCAGGTAGAGCCGCATCCGGGCGGCGCTCATCCGGCCGAGGTCGTCGCCGTCGCCGCACAGGTCGAGGGCGAAGGCGAGCTCGGCGGCGACCGCCTCCTCCATCATCGTGACGACCTGCGCGCCCAGCTCGTCGTCGAACAGGCCGGGCTCCTCGGCGCGGACGGTGTCCACGACGCTGAAGGCGAACTCCATGTGCATGGACTCGTCGCGGAACACCCAGTTCGTCCCGGTGGCCAGCCCGCCGAGCAGCCCCCGGGAGCGGAACCAGTAGACGTAGGCGAAGGCGCCGTAGAAGAACAGTCCCTCGATGCAGGCGGCGAAGCAGATCAGGTTGAGCAGGAACGCCCGCCGGTCCTCCCTGGTCTCCAGCCGCCGCAGCCCGCCCAGCGAGTCGATCCAGCGGAAGCAGAACTCCGCCTTGGCCCTGATGGACGGGATGTGCTCGACCGCGGCGAACGCCCTGGCCCGCTCGTCGTGGTCGGGCAGGTAGGTGTCCAGCAGGGTCAGGTAGAACTGGACGTGCACGGCCTCCTCGAAGAGCTGCCTGCTCAGGTAGAGCCGCGCCTCCGGGGCGTTGACGTGCTGGTACAGGTTGAGCACCAGATTGTTGGCCACGATCGAGTCGCCGGTGGCGAAGAACGCGACGAGCCGGTTGATGAGGTGCCGCTCCCGGTCGCTCATCCTGGCCAGGTCGGCGAGGTCGGAGTGCAGGTCGACCTCCTCCACCGTCCAGGTGTTGCGGATCGCGGCCCGGTAGCGCTCGTAGAAGTCCGGGTAGCGCATCGGCCGCAGCGTCAGGTCCATCCCGGGGTCGAGCAGCATCGGCTCGTTCACTGGCACGCCTCGCAGATCTCGGGGTTCTCCAGCGAGCACGCCACCGCGTCGGCCGGCAGGACCTCGGCGACGGGGCTCACGGTGGTCTGGGCGATCCTGGTCGCCGGACGGGACCGCAGGTAGTAGGTGGTCTTGAGGCCCGCCCGCCAGGCGTAGGCGTACATCGAGGACAGCTTCCCGATGGTCGGCGAGGCCATGAACAGGTTCAGCGCCTGGCCCTGGTCGATGTACGGCTGCCGCGCGGCGGCGAGGTCGATCAGCGCCTTCTGCGGGAGCTCCCACGCCGTGCGGTAGAGCGTCCTCAGCTCGCCGGGGATCTCCGCGATGTCCTGCACGGACCCGTCGGCCCGCTTGATCGCGTCCCTGACCTCCCCGGTCCACCGGCCGCGCGCCTTGAGGTCGGCCACGAGATACCGGTTGACCTGGAGGAACTCCCCGGACAGGGTCTCCCGTTTGAACACGTTGGACACCTGGGGCTCGATGCACTCGTAGCAGCCGGCGATGGAGGCGATGGTCGCGGTCGGCGCGATGGCGACGAGCAGCGAGTTGCGCAGGCCGGTGACCGCGACCCGGGCCCGCAGCGCCGCCCACTCCGCGGGGTGCGCGGGCACGGCGTCCGGGTAGTGGTCGGGGTGCAGCACGCCGGCCGCCGCCCGGGTGTCGGGGTAGGCCGGATGCGCGCCCAGTTCTTCGGCGAGCTCGGCCGAGGCGCCGTACGCGGCGAGCGCCACCTCCTCGGCGATCCGGGCCGACAGCTCCCGAGCCCGCGGCGAGTCGAACGGCAGCCGCAGCGCGAAGAACACGTCCGCGAGGCCCATCACGCCGAGCCCCACCGGCCGCCACTTCCGGTTGGCCCGCTCGGCCTCCGGCGTCGGGTAGTACCCCAGGTCGATCGTCCGGTCCAGCACCCGCACCGCGGTCCGCACGGTACGGCGCAGCCGCGCCCAGTCCATGCCGGCGGCCTCGCCGTCGCCGTCGCCGCCGTCGCCGCCGGACAGGTGGGCGGCGAGGTTGACCGAGCCGAGGTTGCACACGGCGGTCTCCGTGTCGCCGGTGACCTCCAGGATCTCGGTGCACAGGTTGGACAGGTGGATGACGTTGGCGGGCAGCGCGGTCTGGTTGGAGGTGCGGTTGGCCGCGTCCTTGAACGTCATCCAGCCGTTGCCGGTCTGCGCGAGGGTGCGCATCATCCGGCCGTAGAGCGCGCGGGCCCGTACCTGGCCGGTGTACCGCCCGGCCGCCTCGGCCGCCCGGTAGGCCGCGTCGAACTCCGCGCCCCACAGGTCGGTGAGCTCGGGCACCTCCTTGGGGTCGAACAGCGACCAGACGCCGTCCTCCTCCACCCGCCGCATGAACTCGTCCGGGATCCAGTTGGCCAGGTTGAGATTGTGCGTGCGCCGGGCGTCCTCGCCGGTGTTGTCGCGCAGTTCGAGGAACTCCTCGACGTCGGCGTGCCACGGTTCGAGGTAGACGCACGCGGCGCCCTTGCGCCGGCCGCCCTGGTTGACCGCGGCCACCGAGGCGTCGAGGGTGCGCAGCCACGGGACGATGCCGTTGGAGTGGCCGTTGGTGCCGCGGATCAGCGATCCGCGCGAGCGCACCCGGGTCCAGGAGATCCCGATGCCGCCGGCGTACTTGGACAGGCGGGCGACCTGGCCGTACCGCTCGTAGATGGACTCCAGTTCGTCGCGCGGGGAGTCGAGCAGGAAGCAGGAGGAGAGCTGGGGCCGGCGGGCGCCCGCGTTGAACAGTGTCGGCGAGCTGGGCAGGTAGGACAGGCCGGCCATCAGCCGGTAGAGCTCCTCCGCCTCCGCGACGGTGCCGGCGAGCCCGCAGGCGACGCGCAGGAAGAAGTGCTGCGGCCGTTCGAGCACCTTGCGGGTGACCGGGTGGCGCAGCAGGTAGCGGTCGTAGACGGTGCGCAGCCCGAAGTACTCGAAGACGTCGTCGGCGCCGGGGGCGATCAGCGCGTCGAGGGCGGCGGCGTGCTCGGCGACGAACGCCGCCAGCCCGTCCTGGACCAGCCCGGCGGCGTGGGTGGCCGCGACCGACTCGGAGAACTCCCGCACCCCGCCGGCCGCCGCCTCCTCGGCGATCTCGTCGGCCAGCAGCCGGGCCGCGACCCGGGAGTTCTCCGGGTCGATGAGCACCCTCGCGGCGGCCTCCTCGATGGCCGCACGTCGTCGGGCGGGTGTCATGACTGTCGTCACGTGTACTCTCCTCGCGAGCTCTTCCCCCGGAAGGGCACGCGTGAGGACGCCGCGGGTCCGCCGGTTGGCGAGCCCGCGCCGTGCCGTCCCGCGGCCCTCCCTCGAGGCCCTGGACCGCGCGCGCCCCCGGCCGGGGGCGCGCGGCGTCGCCGGCAGGTCTTCGGACTCACGGGCGCCGCGCCCGGTGAGGCACCAGGCGCGTCCTACTGGCCGTCGCTTCCCGGGCCGTGCGATCGGCCCAGTGCTCTTGACGGCGGTCGTTCCCGTTCACCGCTGCGGGGCAGTCCCGGACTTCCACCGGGTTCCCTCTTGCCTCGCCTGTGACAGGCGAACCAGCAACATCACGGGATCCTACATCTAGTGGCGGGGAACGCAACTACCCCCCATAAGTTGTGTCCGGGTGGGCGAGGAGGCCGAGATCGCGGAGCACGGCCCGGGTTCTGGCGATCTCGGCGCCGAACCACTGGGCGAAGCCGTCGCCGCCGAGGTGCAGCGGGGGCCAGCCGTGGGCCCGGCACGCGTCCCGCCAGCCGGAGGCCTCTCCCAGCCGGTCGCAGACGCCGGCCGCGGCCACCCGCTCGTCGTCGGTCATCCCCGCGGGTCCCAGCAGGCCGCACCAGTCGGCGAAGTCGACCCCGACGCCGCATTCGAGCAGGCTCGGCGCGTCGACGCCGTCGATCCTGGCGGCGGAGGACACGGCGAGCGCCCTGGCCGCGCCGGAGCTCAGCAGCCGCCGCCACTCCCCCAGCCTGCCGATGGCCACCGGCACCCGCCCGGCGAGCACGGCCGAGGCCGCCAGGCCCGCGGTCGAGTAGCCCGCGTACTCCACCCGCCTGGCGTCCACGCCGAGGCCCTGGGCGATCAGGCCGAAGAGCACGTGCTCGGCGCCGCCCGCGGGGCCGCCCGCGACGTGGAGGCTGTCCGGCGCCCGCCGGAGCGCGGCGGCGAACGCCTCGAAGTCGCGCAGCCGGGAAGCGTGGGGCACCACGAGCACCTCCCGGTCGCCGATCAGCCGGGCGAGCGGGGTCGCGGACTCCAGCGCGCGCCCGGCATCGTCCATCTCGACCGAGGCGACCAGCGGCACCCCGGCGAGGAGCCACCCGGCGGATCCCGCCGCGGGCCGCCCGCCCAGCACGTCCCTGACCACCGTGACGGGCGCGTCGGAGCGGCTGTCGGCCCGGGGCGCGCGGGCGAGCCCCGCGGCGCCGAGCGCCGCGACGAGGACGGCGGCGACCTCACGCCACTCCGGCCTGGCCGCCGTCGCGGCGACCACGGAGAGCCCGGTCAGGGAGCGCTCCGCCGTAGGGCCGCGGGTGGAGCAGCCCGCGGCCGCGGCGACCAGCCCGGCCCCGAGCGCGAGAAACCCCCGACGGTACATGTGCCCCACTTCCCACGAAAGGACTCATACCATAGGTTATCCCCTCATCACGGAACGTGACCACGAGGGTGGGGAGTCCGGGCCTTCTCAGCCCGCGGATCCGCGGGTATGGTCCGCTCGTGGCCGAAATCGAGAGCTATCCCTTTCAGAGCGGCCCTCGGGGTTGCCCCGCGCACGAGTGGGACGCGAGGCGGCGGGACGACCCGCTCGGGCCGGTGCGGCTGCCCAGCGGCGACGTCGTCACCCTCGCCGTCAGGCACGACGACGTCGCCGCGGTGCTGATCGACCCGCGGTTCAGCAGGGAGCTGTTCTATCCGGGCGCGCCCCGGATGTTCGACGGCTTCGACCTCGCGGCCCTCCCCGACACGCTGCTCAGCATGGACCCGCCCCGGCACACCAGGATGCGCAGGCTGCTGTCGGGCACCTTCACCCCGCGCCAGGTCGAGTCCTGGCGGCCCCGGGTGCGCGCGATCGCCCGCGACCTGCTCACCGCGCTGCCGGCCGGGTTCGACCTGGTGGACGACTTCGCCTTCCCGTTGCCCATCCAGATCATGTGCGACGTGATGGGAGTGGCCGGGATCGACGTCGCGCGGGTGCGCGGCTGGTCCGAGGCGATGCTGTCCACGTCGAGCCTGCCGCCGGAGGAGAAGGTCGCCGCCGCCGCGGAGTTCCACGCCTACACCACCGAGCTGATCGCCACGCACCGCGACGACCCGGGTGACGGCCTGCTCGCCTCGATGATCAGGGCCAGGGACGAGGGCGACCGGCTGACCGACGAGGAGCTGGTGATCAACACGATCGGGCTCTTCCTCGCCGGGCACGAGACCACGGCGTCCCTGCTGGCCCGCGCGATGCTGCGGCTGCTCGACCCGCGCGACGGCTACGAGCGGCTGGTCGCCGAGCCCGAGCTGGCCGGCACCGCGGTGGAGGAGCTGCTGCGGGTGGAGTCGCCGGCGCTGGCGGCGTTCCTCCGGGTGGCCACCGAGGACGTCGAGCTGCCCTCGGGCACGGTGCGCAAGGGCGAGGGCGTGATCGCCGGGCTGGCCGGCGCCAACCACGACCCGACGGCCTTCACCGAGGCCGGAGCCCTCGTCCTGGACCGGGAGGGCCCGCCGCACCTCGCCTTCGGCCGCGGCCCGCACTTCTGCCTGGGCGCCAACCTGGCCAGGATGGAGCTGCGCGAGATCCTGACCGTGCTGACCGAGCTGGCCCCCGGCCTCACCCTGGCCGTGCCCGCCGGCGAGGTCCCGTGGACCGAAGGCACCCTGGTGCACCGGCCCACGAGACTCCTCGTCCGGCGCTGACTACTCCACCGTGACGCTCTTGGCGAGGTTGCGCGGCTTGTCCACGTCGCGGCCCAGCGCCACGGCCGCGTGGTAGGCGAAGAGCTGGAGCGGCAGCGTCAGCAGGATCGGGTCCAGCTCGACCTCGCTCTTGGGCACCACGATGCAGTCGTCGGCCAGCCTGGGGTCGGCCTCGCGGTGGCCCACCATGAGCACCCGGCCGCCGCGGGCCCGGATCTCGCCCAGCGTGGTGAGGTTCTTGTCCAGCAGTTCGTCGTCGGGGACGATCGCCACCGTCGGCATGTCCGGGCCGATCAGCGCCAGCGGGCCGTGCTTGAGCTCGCTCGCGGGATACGCCTCCGCGTGCACGTAGGAGATCTCCTTGAGCTTCTGCGCGCCCTCCCTGGCCACCGGATAGCCCCGGACCCGGCCGACGAACATCATGCTGGGGTGATCGGCGTACTTGCGGGCCAGCTCGGCGATCCTCGGCTCCAGCTCCAGGATCTGCGCGATCTGGCCGGGCAGCAGCCGCAGCGCCTCGCAGATCCGGCGGCCGTCGGCCGGCGACAGGTCGTGCACCCGGCCGAAGTGCAGGGCCAGCAGCGCGAACGACACCGCCGTGGAGGTGAACGCCTTGGTGGAGGCCACCGACACCTCCGGCCCCGCGTGCAGGTAGACGCCGCCGTCGCACTCCCGGGCGATCGCGCTGCCCACCGTGTTGACGATGCCGAGGACCCGGCCGCCCTTGCGCTTGAGCTCCTGCACGGCTGCCAGCGTGTCGTAGGTCTCGCCGGACTGGCTGATCGCGACGTAGAGCGTGTCGTGCTCGACCACCGGGTTGCGGTAGCGGAACTCGCTGGCGGGCTCGGCGTCGGCCGGGATGCGGGCCAGCTCCTCGATGAGCTGGGCGCCGATCTGGCCGGAGTAGTAAGCGGAGCCGCAACCGATGATCTTCACCCGGCGGAACGCCCGGGTCTCGTGCGGCGTGAGGTTGAGCCCGCCCAGGTGGGCGATGTGGAAGCGGTCGTCGATCCGGCCGCGCAGCGTCCGGGCCACCGTGTCCGGCTGCTCGGAGATCTCCTTGAGCAGGTAGTGCTCGTAGCCGCCGGTGTCGTAGTGGCCCGCGTCCCAGTCCACGGTGAGCGGCACCTTGGCCGTCTCCCTGGCGTCCATCGTGAAGGTGTGGAAGCCGTCCGCGCGCAGCACCGCGAGCTCGCCGTCCTCCAGGTGCACGACCTGGCGGGTGTACCGGACCAGCGCGGCCACGTCGGAGGCGGCGAACATCTCCTTCTCACCGATGCCGAGCACGATCGGGCTGCCGTTGCGCGCCACGACCACCTCGCCGGACCGCTCCGCGTCCACCACGGCGATCCCGTACGTGCCGACGACCAGCTTGAGCGCGGTCCTGACCGCCTCCTCCAGGGAGTCGGTGTCCTTCACGGTGCGGGAGATCAGGTGCGCGAGCACCTCGCTGTCGGTCTCCGAGGCGAAGTCGACGCCGTCGGCCGTCAGCTTGGCGCGCAGCTCGTCGGCGTTCTCGATGATGCCGTTGTGCACGACCGCGATCCGCTCGGCGGCGTCGAGGTGCGGGTGGGCGTTGAGGTCGCTGGGCACGCCGTGGGTGGCCCAGCGGGTGTGCCCGATGCCGATGCCGCCCTTGAACCGCGCCGGTACGGCGGAGGCCAGGTCGGCGACCCTGCCCTTGACCTTGCGCGTCTTCAGCCCCCGGTTGACGACGGCCAGACCGGCAGAGTCATAGCCGCGGTACTCAAGACGCTGCAACCCCTCCAGCAGGATCGGCGCAGCGTCTTTCGGCCCCACATAGGCGACAATTCCGCACATCGAATAGAGCTCCTTACCCGTAAACGATCCTGCGGAGCTGCCGCACGGACAGCTCCGGTGCCGCGACCCGCCTGGACGGCAGTTCCGCGGAGATCCGTCGGAAGATCTCCTCGTTGGTCAGCCCGCCGGACTTCAACTCCCCGTGCCGGCGGCGAACGAACGCCTCCGTGCCCTCGGAGAAGTAGGTCAGCACATCGGCCACGACCCGCGCCGCCTCACCGGGGCCGAGCGCGCTCGTCCTGGTGAGGTGGATGATCAGATCCTGATGAGGATGCCGCGTCACGGTCACAGAGCAGGACCTTACGCAGCCGAAGTAGCGATCAACAACTTTTCTGCCCGAATTCGGGCAGAACGCCGCGTGTTTTGCATACCGATCCTCCTTGACGGCTCGCCGAGGTTCCTCGCCTAAAAGGGACATCGCCCGCAACCGGTTACTCTATGCAGCGAAGAGCATTCGAGGAGTAACTCTATGCGTTCCGGATCGCCGTCCGCCGCCGTCACTCTCGCCGTCACTCTCGCCGTCGCCGACCTCGCCATCACCCCGCCCGCCCACGCCCTGCCCGCCCTTCCCACCGCCTCCGCGCATCCCACCGCCTCCGCGCATGTCCCCTCCGACGCCGCCGGGTCCGGCGGGTCCGCGGGGTCCGCCGGGGACGCCGGGTCCGCCCGGCAGGCCGACTACGCGCGGGCCGCGCGGGCGTACGGCGTGCCGGAGAGCGTGCTGCTCGCCGTCTCCTACCTGGAGTCGCGCTGGGACACCCACGGCGGGCTGCCCAGCACCGCGGGCGGCTACGGCCCGATGCACCTCACGACCGCACCCCCGCGGCACGCCGCGCACCCCCACGGCCACCACCACGACGGGACCGAGGACCCGCGCGGCGACGACAGCCGCCCACGCCTGACCCTCCACTCCCCCGGCTCCGCCTCCCTCCTGGACCCCGGCCACGACTCCACCCCCCACCGAGGATCCGCCCCCCTCTCCGCCCCCTTCCCGCACCCCGGCTCCGCCCGCCGCGCGCTGTCCGGCGCCGCCCGGGTGGCCGGCGTCCGGCACGGGGCGGGCGCGTCGCGGGAGGCGGCCACCGGGATGGTTCCCCAGGTGGACAACGTCATGCGGGCGGCGCGGATCACCGGGCTCGACTCGGCCGTACTCCGGTCCGATCCGGCGGCCAACATCCGGGGCGGCGCGGCGCTTCTCGCCGAGCACCAGCGGCGGCTCGGCGGGCCGCTCTCCGCCGACCCCGCCCGGTGGTACGACGCCGTCGCCGCCTACGCCTCCCCGACCGGCGAGCCTGCCCGGCGCTCCGGATTCGCCGAGGAGGTCTACGCGCTGATCAGGTCGGGGATGCAGGCGACCACCGACGACGGCCACGCCGTACGGCTCGCGCCGGCCCCCGGGCTGCGGGCGGCGAGCAGGACCCCGGCGCCCGACCGGTCCGGGAGCGGGCAGGCCGAGTGTCCCGCGTCGGTGTCGTGCGAATGGATGCCCGGCGCGTACGAGAAGCTCGGCAAGGGCAGGTACGGCAACCACGACCGGCTGCGCGGCCCCCGGGAGATCGACTACATCATCGTCCACGACGGCGAGACCACCTACGACACCATGACCCGGCTGAGCAAGAACCCCTCCTACGTGAGCTGGCACTACACCCTGCGCTCCCGCGACGGGCAGATCGCCCAGCACCTGCGGACCCGTGACATCGGCTGGCACAGCGGCAACTGGTACGTCAACGCGCGATCGATCGGCCTGGAGCACGAGGGGTACCTCGCCCAGGGAGGCGCCTGGTACACCGAGGCGATGTACCGCGCGTCGGCGAAGCTGGTGCGTCATCTCGCCGGGAAGTACCGGATCCCGCTGGACCGCGCGCACATCCTCGGCCACGACAACGTGCCCGGCACCACCCCCTCCGAGGTCCAGGGCATGCACGAGGACCCCGGCCCGTACTGGGACTGGGCCCACTACTTCCGCCTCCTCGGCGCCCCCCTCAGACCCACCCCCACCCGCCACCTGGCCGCCCCCGTCGACGCGACCCCCCACCCACCCCACACCACCACCGCCCACCCACCCCTGAACGCACACCCCCGGTCGGACTCCCACCCCCCGTCGGCCGCGCACCCGCTGTTGGCCGCGCAGACCCCGTCGGCCGCGACCGTCCCGGAGCGACCACGGTCCGGCAGCCCCGCGCATCTCGCGGCCTCCCGCCCCGTCTCCTTCCGGACGATCCTCGCCGCCTCTCACCCCACCTCCTCCCGGACACCCCTCACCGCCTCCCCTCCCACCTCTCCCCGGACGGCCCTCGGCGCAGCGGCCGTCGGCACAGCGGGCACGGCCATCCACCCCTTCAGCGCCGGAGCGACGGCCCCTGACCCGGACCCGGGCACGCCTGCGGCGCCACCGCCGGGCGCCACCCCTTTGAGCGCCACGCCCGGGTCCTCCGCCGGCACCACGTCGAACCCGCCGTCCAGCCCGCCCCAGGACGAGGCCACGAGCCCGGCCCCCCGCCCCCGCCACGCCACATCCATGGACACCGCCCCCCGCCCGCGCCACGGATCGTCCCTGGACACCGTCCCGCGCCCGCGCCACGGCACCTCGCTCGACACCGTCCCGCGTCCCCGGCACGGCACCTCGCTCGACACGGCACCCCGGCCCCGGCACGCGTCGTCGCTGGACACGGTGCCCCGGCCCCGGCATGACACGTCGCTGGACCCCGTCCCGCGCCCGAGGCACGACACGCCGGCGAGCCCGCCGCCGCGGCCGATCATGCCGCTCAGACCGCCGCCGCGCCCGCCCTCGGCGGACGTGGCCGAGCCGGGGATGCACGTCCCGGCCGGGTACCGGATACGGGCGGCGGAGCCGTCCGGACCCCGCGCGATCATGATCGCGCCGGACTTCGACACGCACCGCCCCACGTTCACCGGGTGCAGCGGCAGGCGGCCGGAGCGGGTGTGCCCGAGCGGCGGCGCGGCGTCCGTCTGGCTGCACGACGCGCCCAGCCACGACGCGCCCCTGGTCAGGGACGAGGGCAAGCACCCGGGCGGCGGCTCCACCCGCAGCGTGTACGACCACGCGGCCCGCGCCTCGACCGGGCAGAAGTACGTCCTGGCCGGTCAGCGCGGCGAGTGGACCGCGATCTGGTACCTGGGGCGGCGGGCGTGGTTCCACAACCCGCCCGGCGCCCGGACGGCTGTCCCGGCCGGCGGCCGGATCGTCACCCCGCGCCCCGGCCTCACCTCGGTCCCCCTGTACGGCAGGGCCTATCCCGAGGCGTCCGCCTACCCGCAGGGCGTCCCGGTGCAGAAGCTGGTGCCGTTGCAGTACAGGTTCGCCGCGGGCCAGCACTACACCGTCGGCCTCACCGTCGACGCCTCTTACCTGCGGGCGGCCACCTTCGACCCGGCCCGGCACGTCATCGTGCGCGGCGGCCTGACCTATCACCAGATCCAGTTCGGGCACCGGGTCATGTTCGTCAGGAGCGACGACGTGCGGGTAATTAGGAGCTGATCCGCATGGCGATGGCGTGGCGTGGTCCGAGATGACGATAAGGTTTCCACGTGGGCCGGTTCACCGGCCGCACGCGGACGTGGCTCAGCTGGTAGAGCATCACCTTGCCAAGGTGAGGGTCGCGGGTTCGAATCCCGTCGTCCGCTCGGGTTCATCCCGGTGGAGTGGCCGAGAGGCGAGGCAGCGGCCTGCAAAGCCGCGTACACGGGTTCAAATCCCGTCTCCACCTCAAGGACTCCGGACCTTCCGGAATCCGCTAAAGTAAGGCAGACGCCAAGGGCCTCCAAGCCCGAAGCGATCACGCGGACGTGGCTCAGCTGGTAGAGCATCACCTTGCCAAGGTGAGGGTCGCGGGTTCGAATCCCGTCGTCCGCTCTGTTTACCGGGGCGATTAGCTCAGTGGGAGAGCGCTACCTTGACACGGTAGAGGCCACTGGTTCAATCCCAGTATCGCCCACCACTGCCCATAGCACCTATGGGCTGACCTGGTCAAACGGCCGCCAAAGCCCACTTCGGGCGTTGGCGGCCTTCTGACTTCTCCGGCTGATGTCCGTGGTTCGAGGGAGACGGTCGGTTCGCCATCCTCATGGAGGAGTCCGTCCTTCACCATCGAATCGCCGACGACCAGGTCATGGCGGGCCAACCGGGCCAGCTCCTGGAGGGCATGCCGCTCCCATCCATCTCCCTGGAAATCATTCCCTCCGGCGTGCCTCGCGGGCCGGCTACGAGATCGTCTGGGCCCCTCCCGGAACATCTCCTGCCTCACCCACGCCTACCTCGGACAAGCCCGCGTGTTCTCCCTCTCAAGGGAGATCCGGCAATGGCAACCGACCTCTTCGCTTCCGCCCGACCGGCCTGGCCCGCCGTACGTTTCCCAAATCACGCACACAGAGCGCTGACACCGATCCGAGTAACCGGCGCAAGCTCAGTGGTTATTTCAATGAGGCGCATGGCCGCAGAGGTGGCGGTGCCGTTCCGTCCCTTGCCGGACTGTCCCACCAACACAACTCGAGAGAGCCATCTGAGACTGGTAAACAAATCATGTCGACGTTTCTTCTCCGTACAAACTGCAAATTAGTTCGTTTTCGCAGGTCGCCCGAACTACGAGGAGTAGTGGCTAACTACTGAGGGACATTGTCCGACTCGGCTATCCGGCCGGCCCCGGCCCCGGCCGTGGACCTGGCCGCCGTTGACCTCTTCGCAGCTGTGGCGTAGAACTAGATCATGACCTTCAAGGTGCTGGTGTTGGCCACGACTAACACCCAAGTAGAGCCGGAGTATGTTCAACAGCAGGTGGACACCTTCAAAAGATGGGGGATGACCAATACCACCGATGACCGGCATTGGTCCGTAAGGCTGGACCCCAACGATCCCGCCACTTTCGACGCCATCAATGAGATCATGCAGCTGATGGTATATGTCGGACTCGACGGGGGCGGCGTTGACGTTCTGCCCGACCAATAGATTGAATCCCGGTGTAGTTGTCCTCGGTGACCGGGCTTTACTTCGAGGGCGCCACAGTCTTGGACTACTCCGAGTAGCCGGTAACTACTGAGATAAACGCCTGGTGGCGGATGTGCCGGCGTCCAGAGGGCGAGGCCCGACTGGTCAATGAAGCTCTTCACGATGCCGCGTCACCCACGCGTGGGCGGTCAGCTCACATCCGATGGCCCGTTTCGTCAAGAACTACATCAGCGGAAGTCATTCCTTCCAGGAACAGCGCGAATCGCCTGTGCGCATCACCAGCCGCCGGCGATGTCGGCCAGGACGGGCCACGCCTGCGATGGTCCAGCGCCGGGGTGCGGCACGATATCGAGCGCGTCGAGTAGCGCGGCGGTGTCGGCGGTGAGCGCGTCGGCGTCGGCGGGGTGCAGCCGGGCCGGTAGTACCCCGTCGGCGGCGAGGATGGCCGCGATTGCTGCGGCCAGCAGTGCCGGAGGTGCGGCGCGGTAGGGGCGGGCCGCACCTGGGCGCAGGCCGGCCAGGGTGCGGGCGGTGGGGCCGGGCGCGCCGGGTAGCAGTGCGATGCCGTGCCGGGTGAGTAGCTGCGCGCACTCAGCCGGCGCGGGTCCGCTGTGGGTGGGGATGCCTTCGGCGGCCAACACCGCCCTCACGGCGGCGAGCAGGACGCCGGGGCAGTACACCGCCACCCGCGGAAGCTCGGGCGCGGGCGAGGCGTAGCCGGCCGCGGCTGCGGGGTGCCCGTAGTCGCGCGCCGGCGGCGGGCCGGTGTGGCGGACGCGGCCGGTGACGGCGTCGGCGATCCGATCGGCGATGACCCGTACCCGCCCGGCCGTGTCGAGAGCTTGACGGCCGGACTCGCGGATGCGCCTGACCGTGATCGTGAGCGCGACCCCCAGCCACACGATCAGCGCGAGCACCAGGTGCTGCGGGACGGGCAGAAGAGAGCCGATGACGCCGAGCGTCCACCACAGCAGTGGCCGCACCGTCCGCGCGCGCCACCATCCGAGAAAGATATCCGGCATGCGTGCTCCGTTCGTGCCGGGGCGCGGGGCCTGTCCCCGCGTCGTGGCATCACAGTCACAGTGGGTGATGGTTCCGGCGACGAATCCGGGATTCCGGGGCGCTTTCCCGGAATTCCGGGGGCGGGCACGGAAAGCCGGGGCGAGGGCACGACCCGCGCGGGCATCATGGTTGCTCGCACAATGCGCACGAGCAGCCGCAAGGAGTCACGAACGATGTCGTCAAGTCAGCCGCTGGGGCCGGCGCCGCGCCCGTACCCGGTCCCCGCCAGCGCTGTGGAGTTCGGGGAAGCGCTGCGCGGGTGGGCCGGGCTGACCTTGGCGGGCATGCGGGACCGCAGCGACCGGCTACCGATCACCACCACATCGGACTATGAGCGCGGTAAGGCATGGCCCCGCTACGAATGGGTGGCCGAGTTCGTGGTGGTGTGCCTGCGGCACCGGCTCCCGCAGGCCACGCGCGCCCAGCTCGACGCCGAGCTGGTCCACTGGCAGCGGGCATGGACCTACACCGACCGCCATCGCACCGCCGGACCCGCCACCGCCTCACCGGAGCCGGCCCACCACACCGCCCCGCCGCCCGAGGGTGCCGTGCCGGTTCCCGACGCGGTGCCCACACTCGCCCCACCCGCGAGCCCACCTCACCCGCCCGAAACCCCCGGCGGCGCGGCCCCCGATGGGGAGAGCCCCAGGCGTGCACAGTCGGCCCGGTCGTGGTGGTGGGTCGGTGCCGTCGCTGTGGCTGTGCTGGCTGGAGGGGTGGTCGTCGCGGTGCGCGCCGGGGTCTTCGGCGCCGCTCCCGACCTCGCAGCCTCGGAGGTGGCCGGGCCGGCTTCGGCGGTGTTGGCCAGCGGCGCCGTAGAGGCGCTAGGCACCAAGGAAGGCATGGACCTGGACACCGGGCAGCGCAATCCCGACCAGAACGCGGCGGGTGTCGACATCTCGTTCTCGTCCTCGTCGACACACCTGGACGCGATGTCCACGCGCGTTTCTTACGTCGCGCTACCGGCTCCGGTTCCCGAGCAACGGCATCACTGCGCGCAGGCCACCGGCTACGTGCGCTGGTACGCCCACGTCTACACCCTGACCGAGGGCCGGAACGTGTGCGTGAAAACAGATGAAGGCAGGCTTAGCATGCTGACGATCACACGCCGCGCCACTGAGGCGAGCGGAAGCATCAGTTTCCGTTACGTCACATGGCCCTGACAGACAGCCGTTCACCGGAAGGACGGTTCTTGCCGGTTCGGATAGCAAGGCGATGGTCGCAGCCATGACGTCCAACATTGGATGACCGCCGTCGGCGTCCAGGGGTGAGACGGCGGCCGGAGGTCAGCCGGGTGGCTCCGTCAGCCGCTCCGCCCGGGTCCAGCTGGCCCAGCCACGCTCGCGTATCCGGTCCAGAAGCCGCTGCGCCCGCGGGTCGTACTCCAGGGCAAGCGCGTCCAGGAGGTCGAACGGCAGACCGTCGTGCGCCACCTCGCCGGAGGCGTATGCGTGCTCGGCCAGGCCGGCGGCCATGAGGTCGGCGACTTCGTCCAGACGCGGGTCGTCGTCTGCGTCGCTTTCGGACATTTCCGACAGGACCCGATAGAGCCGAACGAATTCCGGGTCATCGAGCTGCGCGAACTTCGCGGGCATGATCTCGCAGATCTGATCGGGCCAGCGAGCCGAGACCAGGATCCACCCGTCCCGCTCACCCTCCACCAACCGCTCTGACACCCCGATCTCCCGGAGCCGATCGAGATAGGAGACCACCTCCGGCTGGAGCGCCAGGCTGTCCCCGGCAGCGAGCTGCGCGATCTGCTTGCGGCTGATCTCAAGCCGTTCGATCTCGTCGCGCAGGTCGCCGTCGATCCTCTGGACCGCTTCGGCGAAGGTCGATGCGTCGGCGTCGAGCATCTGACCGATCTGGGACAGCGGCACGCCGGCGTTGGCGAGGGTGCGGATCTTGATGAGGGACACGACTGCCTTCGCGCCATACCGCCGGTACCCCGAAGCGTCCCGCTCCGGCTCGGGCAGGAGTCCGATCTGGTGATAGTGCCGCACCGCCCGCACCGTGACGCCGGCGTACGCCGCCAGTTGACCGATCGTCAGCATGCTCTGATCATGCCCTCAACTCGCCCGGACCGGTCGACACCGGCTCAGGAGATCCTGCGACGGTAGGAGATATCGGCGAAGATGTAGGCGACGACGAGGATGCCGACGCACCAGGCGAGGGCGATCCAGATGTCGGTGCCGACCGGCTGCCGGGTGAACAGGTCGCGGATCGTGTTGACGATGGAGGTCACCGGCTGGTTCTCGGCGAAGGCGCGTACCGGGCCGGGCATGGTGGCGGTGGGTACGAAGGCCGAGCTGAGGAACGGCAGGAAGATGAGCGGGTAGGAGTACGCGCTCGCGCCGTCCACGCTCTTCGCGGTGAGGCCGGGGATGACGGCGATCCAGGTCAACGCCAGGGTGAAGAGGATCAGGATGCCGGCGACCGCGAGCCAGGCGAGCACTCCCGCCTCCGAGCGGAAGCCCATGAGGAGGGCGACGAGCACGACGACCACCAGCGAGATCACATTGGCGGCCAGCGAGGTCAGCACGTGCGCCCACAGCACCGACGACCGCGCGATCGGCATGGACTGGAAACGCTCGAAGATGCCGCTCTTCATATCCAGGAAGAGCCGCAAGGTGGTGTAGGCGATGCCCGAGGCGATCGTGATGAGCAGAATGCCGGGCAGCAGGTAGTTCACATACGAATCCGACCCCGTGTTGATCGCGCCGCCGAACACGTAGACGAACAACAACAGCATGGCGATCGGCGTGATCGCCGTCGTGATGATGGTGTCCAGGCTGCGCGTGATGTGACGCAGGGAACGTCCCAGCAGGACGGCGGTGTCGCCGAAGAAATGCTTGTTCATCGTGGTCCCTTACGCGTCCGCGCCGACGTTGCGGTCATGGCCGTTCTTGCCGTTGTCGCCGACGAGGGCGAGGAAGACGTCCTCCAGGGTCGGCTGCTTCTCGACGTATTCGACCTTGGCGGGCGGGAGCAGTTGCCTGAGTTCGGTGAGGGTGCCGTTGACGATGATCCGGCCCTCGTGCAGGATCGCGATCCGGTCGGCGAGTTGTTCGGCCTCGTCCAGATACTGGGTGGTGAGCAGCACCGTCGTCCCCTGCCCGGCGAGTTCCCTGACGGCCTGCCACACCTCGATGCGCGCCTCCGGGTCGAGCCCGGTCGTCGGCTCGTCGAGGAAGATGACCGGCGGATCACCGATCAGGCTCATCGCGATGTCCAGGCGGCGGCGCATGCCACCCGAATACGTCGCCACCCTCCGGGCGCCCGCCTCGGCCAGCGAGAAGCGTCTCAGCAGGTCATCCGCGATCTTGCCCGGTTCCTTGAGGTGCCGCAACCGGGCGACCAGCACGAGGTTCTCCCGCCCGCTGAGGATCTCGTCCACAGCGGCGAACTGCCCGGTGAGGCTGATGGACTCCCGCACCTCCGCCGGTTGCGTGGCGACATCGAAACCGTTGACTCGGGCAGTCCCCGCGTCGGCCTTGAGCAGCGTGGACAGGATCTTCACGACTGTGGACTTGCCCGCCCCGTTGGAGCCGAGCAGGGCGAAGATGCCGCCCCGCGCCACGTCGAAGTCCACGCCGCGCAGCACCTGTAACTCCTTGTACGACTTCTCCAGGCCCTGCACGTGGATCGCAGACCCCCGGACCTGATCAGGCGGGATGCTCATGCCTGTCAGCATGGAGGGTTGACGCAGCGTCAGGGTCAAGCCCGCAGGGCAGATTCGATGCAACTGGTCCTCTGGACACCCTGCCCTCGTTCCGCCGCCGGCCACACCGGCTGATCACCGACCGGTGTCTATCCCTGGGCCAGGGTCATCAGGCGCTGCGCGGCGGTTCTGGCGCCGTCGATCCGCACCCGGGCGGCGACGGTCCGGGCGCGGGCCGCCACGTCCGGCCGGAGGGCCTGCTTGAGGGCGCTCGTCAGCGAGCCGGCGGCCGGGGCGCCGGGCGCGTGCGCGACTCCGATCCCGAGGTCCTGGACGCGCCCCGCCCAGTAGTGCTGGTCGTAGAGCTGGGGGATGACGACCTGGGGCGCACCGGCCCGCGCGGCCGCGGTCGTGGTGCCCGCCCCGCCGTGGTGGACGACGGCGGCGACCCGGCCGAACAGCGCCTGCTGGTTGACCTCGCCGACGGACAGGCAGTCGGGTTCGCCGTCCACCGGTGCCAGCCCCGCCCAGCCGCGGGACAGGATCGCCCGGCGGCCGAGCGCACGGGCCGATCCGACCATCACCCGGGCGAGGTCCCCAGGTGCGCGCATGCTGCCGAAGCCGAAGTAGACGGGTGGCTCGCCGGCCGCGAGGAACGCCTCCAGCTCAGGAGACAGCGGACGCTCGTCACGCAGGATCCAGGCGCCCGTCTGGACCACGGTCCGCTCGCCGTCCTCGGGCCACGGCCCCAGCACCGGGTCGGCGGCCAGCCAGGGCCGGTCGGTGAAGACGTGGCTTCGCACGTCGCCGACCGGCGCCAGGCCGATCGACGCCCGATGGGAGTCGAGCGCGGCGCCGAACAGCTCGTTGAAGCGCTCGGCGTCCCGCGCCCACAGCTCGCGGTTGCCGGCGGTCGCGGGCGGCTGCCCCGGTCCGGGCGGCGGGGCGTGGTACGGCGACGGCAGCACCGCGGGGCAGTAGGCGGCGAAGACGTAGGGGATCCCCATCGTCTCCGCCACCGAGCGGGCGGCCATCTGCAGGGCCGTGGCGGCCACGATGACGTCACAGCCCTCGGCCGCCGACGTGATCGCGGGGAACTGGGCGGCGATCGTGGCCTCCGCCATCTGCCGCCGCTGCTCGGGCGAAGGCGGAGCCGCCGGAGCCGCCGAGGCCGACGGTGCTGACGCGGCCGACGGTGCTGACGCGGTCGCGCGGCCGGCGGCGGTCGCGCGCAGTTCGGGGCCGATGGGCACGACGGGGATGCCGAGCCCTTCGATCCATTCGCGGAAGTCGGGCGGCACACACATCCGGACCTCGCAGAGCTTCCGCAACTCCAAGGCGAGTGCCACCAACGGCTGGACGTCGCCACGCGACCCGATGGTGGACAGCAGCACGCGCATAGGAAATCCCCCTGGTGACGGCATGGAACACGGCCGAAGGGCCGGCTGGTGGACATGAGCCGGGATCGGCATCCGTACCGGGCCCGGCCGGCTCACGGCCCCCGATTCTGCGGGATCACCGGGGTCTTGCCGCAAGCCCCCCTCCCACCTGTACGTTGAAAGTGGCGGCAAGGACGAAGCGCCCCTGAGCAGCGCCCCCGCCCGGCGTTCCGCATGACGTTCGAGCCGGCGCGGGCACATACGGAAGAGGTGTCCTCCCGGTGAGACCAGCGGGTGCCGTCGTCGACGTGTCGAACGTCTGCTGGTCACCGCGGATACCTCCGCTCGGCCGGCAGGTGCCGCTGCTGTCCCGGCTGGAGGCGGTGCGCGAGTGCTGGGTCCGCACGTACGGCACGGCGGCGCCGTTGACGCTGATCGGCGATCGTTCGCTCCAGCACACGCTTCCGCCGGGTGATCGGCACCGGTTGCACGAGTCGGTCCGCTCCGGGGAGCTGCGTCTGGTCCCCTACGCCGACCCGGTTCTCCTCGCCCTCGCCCGGGACCGGGGCCTGCATGTGATCAGCTCCGACCGGTTCGTCGACCAGCGGCGCGACCACCCGTGGATCGCCGGCGCCGCCGACCGCTTCCTGAGCTGGACGTACGACACAGCGGACGACACAGCGGGCGACCCAGCGGGACTCCGCCTCGCGCCGAGCGGCATCCGCGAGGTGCCGGAGCAGGACAAGTCCCGGCAGGAGGAGGCCAAGGAGCTGAGCTTCGCGTACAGGATCAATGTGCGTGACGCCGCGCACCGACGGGTTCTGCGCTCCGCGTGGCGTTGCACCACGCCTTCGTGCATCGAGGCGATGTCCTCGCCGGATCGGCTGCTGACCTGGCCGCGGCTCGGCGGCGACGGCGCCGTGCTGTGCCCGTCCTGCCGTCGGCCGCTGGAGGACATCGGGCCGCGCGGGGTCACCAGGGTGATCGTCGTCGCGGACCGGGCCGGCGGCGAGATCATCCGTTTCCCGATCAGTGAGAACCTCGCGCTCGTCATCGGCCGCGGGCGCCTTCCCTACGGCATCAATCTCGACGCACGCGGCCTGCCGTTCCCACGAGCCCGCGCCCGGGTGAGCCGCCAGCATGTGAAGTTGCAGATGTCCGGGACGGCGCGGATGCCACGGCTCACCGCCGTCGATCTGGCCTCGCGCAACGGTACGGCGATCAAGCGCTTCGGCATGCCCGCGGAGCGCCGGCTGACCTCCGGGGAGGAGGTCGTCGTCGGGGACAAGGACGAGCTTCTGCTCGGCGGCGCGGTGCTCGTCCGTCAGTCCGGCCACCGGTTCTCCTCCGGCCTCGTCCTTCCCGAGCTGGATGATCAGGGCGGGTCGGTCACCGAGGGGACCGATTCGTAGCGGGGCCGTGGTGACCGGACGCGGCCGAGCACTGTCGCGTACATACGGACGGGGTGCAGTTCCTCCGCGTCCACGTAGCCGGCGAACGGCGGCAGATCCTCACAGAACGGAACCAGGACCCGGTACACGGCTTCCGCCGAGGGCGGCCTGTCGCCGGGCTTCTCCGCCAGCAGCCGGGCGAGGAGGCGTTCCAGCGCTTCGGGCACCTGACCGGAGGCCGGATCCGGGAGGGGTGGTTCACGGCGGAAGGGGTCGCGTGCCGACGCCGGCGCCGTCGGGCCGGCGGACCGGTCACGTCCGGTGAGCATCTCGTCCAGGACGACGCCGAGCGAATAGAGGTCGCTCCGCGGGCTCGTCGTTCCGTGCCGGGCCTGCTCGGGCGCCATGTACTCCGGTGTGCCGACGACGACGCCGCTCCTGGTCAGCCTGGTGGCGGACAACGCTGCGGCGACACCGAAGTCCAGCACCTTGACCGAGCCGTCCCGGCAGAGCATGAGGTTGCCCGGTTTCAGGTCCCGGTGCACCAGCGAGCCGGCGTGCGCGACCGCCAGCACCGAGCACACCTGGGCGGCGATCGCCGCGGCCCAGGGCACGGGCACCGTGCCCGATTCGGCCAGGATGTCCGCGATCGAGCGGCCGTTGACGAGCTGCATGACCAGATAGAGATCCTTCCCCTCGGTCCCGCAGTCGTAGACCGCCGGCACTCCGGGATGTTCCAGCCGTGCGGTGATCCGCGACTCGCGCACGAAGCGCCGGACCAGCTCGGGGTCCGGCTCGCCACCGGGCAGTTGATCGACGCGAACGAACTTCATCGCGATCGGCCGGTCCAGACGTTTGTCACGGCCGAACCAAACCTCCCCCATACCGCCCTTGAGCCGAGAATCCGGATCGAGTTCGTAACGCCCGTCAATGATCATCCGTTTGTTCGGCACTGTTCACTCCGGCAAGCCTGAATTCCTGATGCAGAACGTACCTTCGCGGCTCCTCCGTATGATTTCCATCGTGCCCCCGAGCCATCCCCCGATTCGGCTGTCGTCCACCCGGCAGACGCTCAGTATCGTCTGGGCGCTCCTTCCGCTGCTCACCCTCGGTATCGGCACGGTGTTCGTCATCGGCTCCGCCGCCGCACGGTTGGCACAACAGAAACTGTGGCTGGCCGCGAGTGGTTATCTGGGGTACTTCGTCTTCGTCATGGTCCTCGCTCCAGGCGTCGATTATCCGCCGCAGGACGAACTGCGGAACACGGTCGCCATGTGGCTCTGGTTCGGCGGCATGTGCGGCGGAGGGACGCTGCACGCGTTTCTCATCCGTAAACAGGTTTTCCAGCCGAAGGCGCAGGTCCCGGATTCACCGACGGACCGCCCGCGACCGACTGACCCGCCGAGTACACCGCCCGGACGTCCGTCGCCGACCTGGGATCCCTGGGGAGCCGCCCCGTCCTCCGGTTTCACCGGTCCGGGCAGGCTGGGGCCGTACATTCTGCTGCAGAAGATCGGCGAGGGGGGCCAGGGGGCGGTTCATCTCGGAAGAGCGCCGGATGGGCAGCAGGTCGCGGTCAAGGTGCTGCATGAACGGTTTCGCGGCAGATCGGAGGAACTCGCCTACTTAATGCGCGAAGTGGCATCCGCTCAGCGCGTGCCCCAGTTCTCGACGGCCCGGATCCTCGACACGGGCATCGAGGGCGACGTCGCCTACATCGTCAGCGAGTTCGTCCAGGGAAACTCCTTGGAGTGGCAGGTGCGCCATGAGGGCCCGCTCGATGTCGGCCACCTGATCCGGCTGGCCATCGCGACCTCGGCCGCGCTCAACGCCATCCACTCCGCCGGGATCGTGCACCGCGATTTCAAACCCGCCAACGTGCTGCTCGGGCCGGATGGTCCCCGGGTCATCGACTTCGGCATCGCCAGGGCCCTGGACCAGGTGAGCACGGCCTCCGCCGGCGTCAGGGGAACCCCGGCGTACATGTCACCGGAACAGGTTTCCGGCCGGTCCGTCGGTCCCCCGTCCGACATCTTCAGCTGGGCATCGTCCATGTACTTCGGCGCCACCGGCCGCCTGGCCTTCGGCGGCGGCACGCAGTTCCAGATCTACGAGTCCGTGCTCCACCACCAGCCCGACCTGCGCGACCTCCCGCCGCCTCTCCGCGACCCCGTGGCCGCCTGCCTGGACAAGGACCCGTCGAAGAGGCCGACCGCCGGCCGGCTCATGGTGGCCATCGCACGCTGACCGGGAGAAGCCGACCGGGAAGACCGGAAGGGCGTTTTCCGCGGCGGTCCGCCGGCGGGGGTACGCGGCTCGTGACGCGAGACCGCGGCAGTTTCTCGAAGTCGCCCGGTCCGAGGTGAACCGTGTGGGTGATCTACGCCGTTCTTATGGAGAAGAACGCGGGCCGGCACGGCAGCCGGCCCGTCCTTCACGCCAGGCGAATGTGGAGAGGCGGCCGATGCGGCGCAGCGTAGGCAAGCAGGCGGATCCCGATCTGGGGATGCTGACCGGCCGGGTGCTGTTCAACCTGCAGAAGGAACTGTTCGAGACGCTGGCCCGGCGCGGCCATCCGGGACTGCGTCCCAGGCACGGCGCGGTGATGGTGTACCTCGACGCCGAGGGCAGCCGGGCCACCGAGCTGTCGCAGCAGTCCGGCCAGCACAAGCAGGTCATCAGCACGCTCGTCGACGAGCTGACCGCGCTCGGCTACGTGCGGCGGGAGCCCGACCCGCAGGACCGGCGGGCCAAGTTGGTGGTGCCCACCGCGCTGGGCCTGGACATGATGTCCACCTCGGACGCCATCGTGGCCGGGATCGAGCGGCGGCACGCGGAGGAGCTGGGCGAGGACGTGTACGCCGGCTTCAAGCGCGCCTTCCAGCGGATCGCCGAGCTCCAGGTCGCCTGGCGGGAGCGGATCCCCGGGCAGGCGACCGGCGAGGCGTGAGCGGTCAGGTCCGCAGGTCCATGGTCATGGTGCTGCCCCGCTCGCCCCGGCGCTCCTCGTGGAAGCCCACCGCCAGGTAGAAGGCGAGGGCCCGCGGGTTGCCGCTGCCGACACCCAGGTGCAGGCCCGGCACACCGCGGGCGCGCAGGGCCCCGGTCAGCGTCTCGACGAGCCTGCGGCCCAGCCCCGCGCCCTGGCCCCGGGGCAGGATGTCGATGTGCAGGTGCGCGGGGTACGGCTCGTGCAGCGGGTCGGCGAAGCGCCGGGGCCGGTGGATGTGAGCGACGCGCCGCCAGTCCTCCGTGCCGTCGCCCGGGTCGGCGGCGAGCTCCGCCGGATACCGTTCGCGCAGGCCCGGCCACCAGGCGTCCTCCAGCCACCGCTCGAACGCCGGCGTGTCCGCGGTGGCGACGATGTACCCGAGCACCCCCTGGTCGTCGCGGGCGACCCAGGTGAGACCGGGGTCGGCGACCGGGTACGGCCCGGCGTAGATGTGCGCGAGCAGGTCCGGGTCGCGGTAGAGGCGGGTGGCGTCCCGGCCCGAGTCGCCGGTCTGGAGGCACACCCGGTACATGCCGGGCAGGTCTGCGAGGTCGTACGGGCGGATCGTGGGCATCGTCGCCTTTCCAGGACGCCGGCCAGGTGGCCGCCGGGGAGGTGGCCGCCGGGGAGGTGGCCGCCGGGGAGGTGGCCGCCGGGAGGTTGCGGGAGGTGGCCGGTCAGGACTGCGGGAACTGCCCGGCCTTCTCCGCCGCGATCCGCTCGGCGAAGTACCGCGCGGACCGCTTGGGGGTGCGCTTCTGGGTGTCGTAGTCGACGCGCACGATGCCGAACCTGCGGTCGTAGCCGTAGGCCCACTCGAAGTTGTCGAGCAGCGACCAGGCGAAGTAGCCCCGCAGGTTGACGCCCTTGCCCCGGGCCTCCAGCGCGGCGTCGATGTGCGTGCGCAGGTAGTTCTCCCTGGCGGTGTCCCGCACGTAGCCCGACTCGTCCGCGACGTCGGGGTAGGCGGCGCCGTTCTCGGTGATG
Organism: Microtetraspora sp. NBRC 13810; assembly: GCF_030268685.1. Classification (GTDB taxonomy): domain Bacteria; phylum Actinomycetota; class Actinomycetes; order Streptosporangiales; family Streptosporangiaceae; genus BSRQ01. The sequence goes on along the minus strand of NZ_BSRQ01000018.1, from coordinate 51,844 downwards.
TACCAGGCGGGGCCGGGGTAGTCGCGCTCCAGGCGCAGCAGCAGGTCGGTCAGGGCCTCGGGGGTGACCTCCCAGTCCATCGCGGTGCGCTCGACGTCGCGCGGGACGCTCCTGGACGCCGGCCAGCCGTTGCCTCCCACCGGCGCGGCCTGCACCACCCGGGAGGTGTAGTAGTTGACGCCCAGCACGTCCACCGGCTGGTTGATCAGCCCCAGGTCGCCCTCCTCGACGGGGAGCGGGCAGCCCAGCTCGGCCAGCTTGCCCGCGATGTCGGCGGGGTACTCGCCGCGCAGCAGCGGGTCGAGGTAGAGCCGGTTGCTCATGCCGTCGTCCCAGCGGGCGGCGGCCAGGTCGGCGGGCGAGTCGCTGGCCGGGATCTTGTGCGAGAGGTTGAGCGTGATGCCCACCTCCAGCCCTTCTGAGCGGCCCCGGCTCGCGGCGGCGTCGCGGATCGTCCGGGACGCGAGGCCGTGCCCGAGCAGCAGGTGGTGGACGGCCGCCATGCCGGCGCGGGCGTCCTTGCGGCCCGGCGCGTGCTGGCCGAACACGTAGCCGAGCATGGCCGAGCACCACGGCTCGTTCATGGTCGTCCACTGGCGCACCCGGTCACCGAGGGCGTTGTAGGCGATCTCGGCGTACTCGGCGAACCGGTAGGCGGTGTCCCTGGCCGGCCAGCCGCCCGCGTCCTCCAGCGCCTGCGGCAGGTCCCAGTGGTAGAGCGTGATCCACGGCAGGATGCCCTTGGCGAGCAGCTCGTCCACCAGGCGGTCGTAGAACGCGATCCCGGCCGGGTTGCCGGCGCCCTTGCCGTCCGGCTGAACCCGGGGCCAGGCGAGGGAGAAACGGTAGACGTCCACGCCCAGCCCGGCCATGAGCGCGACGTCCTCGGGCATCCGGTGGTAGTGGTCGCACGCGACCGCGCCGGTGTCGCCGTCCGCCACGGCGCCCGGTGTGGCGCAGAAGGTGTCCCAGATCGACGGGGTGCGCCCGTCCTCACCGACGGCCCCCTCGATCTGGTACGACGAGGTGGCGACGCCCCAGAGGAACTTCGCGTTCTGTGTCATTGACCCTGCTTTCTACGTTCGACAACGAGCACGGTGCACCGGAGATCGACTCCACCCATTGTTCGGTCTCCTCGATCCGCCCGGGATCCGTACGCCGCCACACTCCCGTGCCCCCGGTCTGCCCCCGGTCCGCCAGGGATGCGGCCCGGCGAGGACGCTACTCCACGCCCGTCGCGTCCGGCCGGGCGAGGGTCCCGATGAGGCACGTGCCACGTCATCCCACATAAGGGCCGTTTCATGCCATAAATCCGGGTATGAGGTGATGTGGGGCAATCACGGCTTTCACGGGGGGAACCATGACGGCGTCCACGGAACACCACCCGCACACCGGCCACGAGCACCGGCACGGCGAGGGCTGCGGGCACGTGGCCGTGCCGCACCAGGGCCACGTCGACTACGTCCACGACGGATGCCTGCACCGAGCACACGGCGACCACGCCGACGAGTGCGGCGGCGGCGGGCACACCGTCCACCAGCGGCACGAGCACCGGCACGAGATGGGCTGCGGGCACGTCGCCGTGCCGCACGGGGACCACGTGGACTTCGTGCACGACGGCCACCGCCACGCGATGCACGACGACCACTGGGACGAGCACTGACCGGACCACCGTTCAGAGCGAGGCGATCTCCACGGTGACCCCGGGACACGCCCGGAAGGGGGCCAGCCGCTCCGGGTCCGCCTCGCTGTCGGTGACCAGCGTCCACGGGCGGTCCAGCGTGGTCCACCAGTGGCCGCCGGCCAGGCCGAGCTTGGTGGAGTCGGCCAGCACGTAGACGTCGCGGGCCCGCTCGACCATGAGCCGCTTCAGCGCGGCCTGCTCCGCGGTGCCCTCGCAGACTCCGCGGTCCGCGACGACGCCGTCCCCGCCGATGAAGGCGACGTCGGCGGTGATGCAGCGCAGCGCGCCCTCCGCGATGGGGCCGATCATGCCCAGGCTGACGTGCCGTACGGCGCCGCCGAGCGCGACGAGTTCGACGCCCTCGCTGTCGGCCAGCGCGTCCACGGTGGTGAGGCCGTTCGTGACGACCGTGATGCCCGACCAGGTGGCCAGGCGTTGTGCCAGCGCGCCGACCGTGGTGCCCGCGTCGAGCAGCAGCAACGCGCCCTGGCGTACGTGGCCCTCGGCCACCTTGGCGATGGCGGCCTTGTGGGCGCGGGCCAGCCGTTCCCGTTCGCGCACCGACTGCTCGCCGGGCGCCGCGGACAGCGCCCCGCCGTACGTGCGCACGATCGCGCCCCGGCAGCTCAGCTCCGCGAGGTCCCGGCGGATCGTCGACGGTGAGACGGCGAACATCGTGGCCATCTCCTCCACCGTGACGGGATGCGCCTGGAGCAGGTTCCCGATCCTGGCGCGGCGTTGCTCGGCTTTCACGGCTTCCCTCCCCCTTCGATCTCCCCCGGGTCCGGGTGACGGGGGACGAGTTCCACGGCCTGGCGGATCGCCTCCACCATGCTCGCGTGCCCGGCGCGGCCGGTGCCCGCGATGTCGAACGCGGTGCCGTGGTCCACGCTGGTGCGTACGACGGGCAGGCCGAGGGTGATGTTCACCCCTTCCTCCAGGCCCATGACCTTCACCGGCGCGTGCCCCTGGTCGTGGTACATCGCGACGACGAGGTCGAAGTCGCCGCGTACCGCCCGGAAGAAGACCGTGTCCGCGGCCAGCGGGCCGCGGGCGTCTATGCCGGCGGCGTTGAGCCGCCGGATCGCGGGGACGATCTTCTCCGTGTCCTCGCCCCGGCCGAACAGGCCGTTCTCCCCGGCGTGCGGGTTGATCCCGCACACGGCGACGCGCGGCGCGCGGACCCCGGCCCTGAGCAGGGCGGCGTGCCCGCGGCGCACGGTGCGCTCGACGAGTCCCGGGTCGATCCTGGAGACCGCGTCCAGCAGGCCGAGGTGCGTGGTGACGTGGATCACCCGCAGCCCGGGGGCGCTCAGCATCATCGACACCTCGGGGGTGCCGGTGAGGGCGGCCAGCAGTTCGGTGTGCCCGGGATAGCGGTGCCCGGCGGTGTGCAGCGCCTCCTTGTTCAGCGGGGCGGTGCAGATCGCCTCGACCCGGCCCGCCATGGCCAGTTCCACGGCGCGCTCGACGAAACGGTAGGCGCCCTCTCCCGCCGTCGCGCTCAGCACGCCGAACGGCAGGTCGGCGGGGATGCAGGCCAGGTCCACGCAGTCGATCACGCCTCGCGTGTAGGCACCGTCCTCCGGTCCGTCCACCGGGTGCACGCACCCCTGCCCGCCGACGATCGCGACGGCCCTGCGCAGCCGCTCGGCGTCCCCGACGACCAGCGGCCTGCTGCCGCGGTACACCCAGCGCTCGGTGAGCGCCCTGACGATGATCTCGGGTCCGATGCCCGCCGCGTCGCCCATCGTGATCGCCACGATCGGCCGCCCCGCCCGCTCCCGCCCGCCGGCCTTCACGCCCGCGCCGATCCGGCCCCGGCGCGCCCCGCCCGCCGTACGGCCCGCAACACCCGCACCAACGTCCCCGGGTCCCCGAACCCACCCGCCTTGGTGACGAAAAGCCCTTCCCCTCCCCCGGGCGGCCCCACGCACAACGACGTCTCCCCCGACCGCCCCGCGTGCGACACGTCCTCACCCGATTGCCCCGCGTGCGACACGTCCTCCCTCAGTCGCCCTGCGTGCGATACGTCCTTTCCCGGCCGCCTCTTATGCGGTGAGCCCTCTCCCCACCGCCACGCACGCGACACATCCTCTCCCGACTGCTCAGCGTGCGGCACGTCCTCATCCGGCCGTCCCGCACGCTCTGAGCCCTCTTCCGGGTGCCCGGCACGCGGTGGGTCTTCTTCCGGGCGGCTTGTGAGGTGGCCCGCCACCACGCCTGGCTCCAGTTCGCCCGCTATGCGCAGTTCGGTGGCACCGAGGCGGGTCATCAGCGCGCGGGCGGTCTCCCCGCCGGTCACCGCGAGCACGGCGACCCGGTCCGCGACAGCCGCCGCCACCGCGGCCAGCACCCCGGCCGTCTCCCCCGCGCGGCCCCCGTCCACCCCCGCGTCCGGATCCACGGAGAGCACCACGTCCCCCACGGCCAGCCCCTCCCCGACCGCGCGCACCACGGCTTCGGCGTCGAGGCCGCCGGACTCGGCGACCCCCACGGTGGGCCGGGACATGGCCCCAGGCACGGCCGAAGCCATGTTCGAAGACGTGGCCGGGGGGATGGTGACCGGAGTCCAGCCGGTGGCGACGAGGGCGGCGCGCTGGGCGCGGGCGGTGCCGGAGCGGCTGCCGATGACGGCCAGGGCGGGGCCGGGAGGCACGTGAACCGCCTCCCGGCCCGTTTCCCCCCCTGCCGCGAAGGACCTCCCCCAGGTCCTTCGCGAGGTCCGGCGTCCGGCGCGCTCCCCCTGCGCGCGCATGTGCCGGGCCATGTGCCGGGCCAGGGCGGTGGTGAGGCCCGCGGAGCCGGTGAGGAGGACCGGATGGGCACAGGCCAGGCCCGCGGCCGTGATCGCGGCGAGGTCGTCGTCGGTCTCACCGTCGCAGACCACCGCGTCCACACCGGTCCGGTACGCGTGCGCGAAACACGCACCGAGCGCGTCCGCGTCGCGCACCACGGCGAGGCCGGTCAGCCGCGTGCCGAGCCCCTCCGCCGCCAGCAGTGCGGCGATGTCGCCCCCGGACGGCACGCCGTACAGGTGGACCACGCCCCCGAGGGTGGTCCGTCCCGTGGCGGGGAACGCCGGGGCGATCACGGCGAGCGCCGGGCGGGCGCCGCCGAGGACGGCCGCCGCGGCCGCGACCTCCGCGGCGACGTTGCCGCGGAGCGTGGAATCGATCTTCTTCACGACCCGCGCCCCGGAGCCCGCAGCGCGCAGTACGGCGGCGCGGACGCGTTCCGCGGCGATGTGACCGGGCGCGTACCTGGTGTCCGTGTCCACGGCGACGACCTGCGCGTCCGGCCGGCATGCCGCCGGGGCCACCGACACGACGGTGGGCATCCGGGCCGCGAACGGCGCCGCGGCGTCGGCCGCTCCCGTCAGATCGTCGGCCACGATCACGACCTGTGTCACGACCTGTGTCACGACCTGCGTCACGCCCGCTCCGGCCCAGCGGCTACGCGACCTCGCTTCTTCCTCACCATCCTCTTAGCCACCTCCTGTCGCGGAGGACACCCTCCCCCGACACCGAACCCACCATACTGCTCATTTCGTGCAAAACAAGACATCTATGCATAAAACGTGCATGCCTATCCCCGGGGAGAGGGCTCCTCGCCCCGGGCGGACGGGAACCGGGGCAGGGCGGGGGCGGGGATATGGGCGGCGAGAGCGAGGAGCCGGGGGCGGAGGGGCCTGTGGGAAGGGGACGAGGCGGGGAGCGGACGGGCGGGCGGAACTGGCCGCAGACGTGGAGCCAGTGGGTTGCGAGGGGCCGGTGGGTTGTGGGGGGCCGGTGGGTCAGAGGTGGCGCAGGCAGAACGGATGAGCGGAAATGGGGCCAGAGGGGGCGGTCAGCGGGAGGGGCGGAGTGGGGGGCAAAGGCGGCGGTCAGCGGGGCGGGTGGGTGGAAGTGGGGGCAAAGGCGGCGGTCAGCGGGGCGGGTGGGTGGAAGTGGGGGCAGAGGTGGCGGGGAGGCGGATGGTGGGGTCAGAGGTGGCGGTGAGCGGGATGGGTGGGGGGAGGGGGGTCAGAGGTTGCGGTGGGTGGAGCCGGGGTGGGTGGGGGGGAGGTGGTGGATTCCGGGGCCGAGGAGGCGTTCGCGGAGGGTGGTGTCCTCGTAGGAGGTGCGGTAGCGGCCGCGGCGCTGGAGTTCGGGGACTACCAGGTCGACGAAGTCCTCCGCGGTGCCCGGGGACAGGTACTGCATGAGGTTGAAGCCGGTCGCGCCGGTCTCGTCCACCCAGCGCTCGATCTCGTCGGCCACCGTGCCCGGGTCGCCGGCGACGAAGAGCGGGCCGCCCGCGCCGATCCGGCCGATGGAGTCGAGCACGTCACGCACCCGCAGATCCCTGCCCACCAGGTGGCGGACGGCCCGCTCGGTGAAGTCGCCGCCGCGGGCCACGAGGTCGTCGATCCGCTCGTCCGGGTCGTAGGCCGCGAAGTCGATGCCGCTGCCGCGCTGGGCGAGGAAGCCCTCCACCCGGATGTGCCGTTGCAGGTCGGCGACCTTGGCGTCGGCCTCCTCCTGGGTGCGGCCGACGATGATCGAGGCGCCGGGGAAGACCTTCACGTGGTCGGGGTCGCGGCCGAAGGCGGCGGCGCGGCGCCTGATGTCGGCGATCTCCTCGCGCAGCGCCGCGAGCGACGGGGCCCCGGTGAAGATCGCCTCCGCGTGCCTGGCCGCGAAGTCCTTGCCGCGCTCGGAGTTGCCCGCCTGGTAGAGGACCGGGGTGCGCTGCGGCGAGGGCTCCGACAGGTGCGGCCCGGCCACCCTGAAGTGCTTGCCCACGTGGTCGATCGGGTGCACCTTGGCCGGATCGGTGTAAACGGCGCGCTCCCGGTCGCGGACCACGGCGCCATCCTCCCAGCTCCCCTCCCACAGTTTGTAGAGCACCTCCAGGTACTCCTCGGCGATCTCGTAACGCAGGTCGTGCTCGATCTCGTCGTCGAGGCCGAAGTTCCTGGCGGCGCCGCGCAGGTAGGAGGTCACCACGTTCCACGCCACCCGGCCCTTGGTCAGGTGGTCCAGCGTGGACATCCGGCGGGCGTGCGCGAAGGGCGGCTCGTAGGTGGTGGAGAAGGTCACCGCGAACCCGAGATGGCGGGTCACCGCGGCCATCGCCGGCACCACGAGCAGCGGGTCGTTCGCCGGCACCTGCACCGCCTCGCTGATCGCGGTGTCCGCGCCGCCCCGGTAGCGGTCGTAGAGGCCGACCACGTCGGCGAGGAAGACGGCGTCGAACAGGCCGCGTTCCAGCAGCTGGGCGAGGCCGGTCCAGTACTCCAGGTCGGTGTAGCGGTGCCGCTGGTTGGCGGGGTGGGTCCACAGGCCGTGCTGGATGTGGCCCACGGTGTTCATCTCGAACAGGTTGAAGTGGATGATGCCGGTCACGGTCGTGTGCTCCGCGTTTCGTAGGGGCGGGCGGGGAGGATGCCGTTGAGGTGGAAGTCGCCGACGTCGTGCACCTTGGCGCGGCGCGGGTCGTGCACGGTGTGGGTGCGCGCGTTGCGCCAGTGCCGGTCCAGGTTGTGCGCGCGCAGCGAGGAGCCCGCGCCGGCGAGCTCGAACCACTCGCCGGTCACGCGCAGGGCGGCGGTGTCGGCCTGCGCCCGCGCGGCGGCCATGGCCACCGCCGCCTCGCCCTCCCAGCGGGCCGCCTCCTCGGGGTCCGCGGTGCCGGCGATGGCCTCGCGGGCCTCGTCGACGACGTCCCCGGCGCTCTCCAGCAGGGCGCGCGCGGCCCGGACGAGTACGGCCAGCTCGCCGAACCGCTGGACCACCACGGGATCCTCGACGACCCTCGTGGCCTCGTTCCCCGGCCAGCCGCCCTTGGTGTAGCCGCGCAGGAAGGCCGCGGCGTCGGCGAGCGCGCCTTCGGCGATCCCGGTGTCGATGGCGGCGTGCATGAGCAGCCCGAAGCTGCGGAACGTGCTCGCCCGCCGGTGGGTGAGGTGGCTGGGCACGATCCGCCCGGCGCTCACCCGTACGTCCCGCAGCACCACGGTGCCGCTGGCCGTGGTGCGCTGTCCCATGCCGTCCCAGTCGTCCACGACGGTCAGGCCGGGGCTGTCGCGTGGCACGTACGCCGTGTGGTGGCGGTCCTCGTCGTCCACGGCGATCACCGGGATCCAGTGCGCGAACAGCGCGCCGGTGCAGTAGATCTTGCGCCCGGAGATGAGGAAGGAGCCGTCCGGCGCCGGTCGCAGCCGGGTGCGGAGCCGGGTGCCGTCGGGCGCCCGGTCGTCCACCGCCGCGTTGCCCAGCCGCTTGCCGGCCAGCACCTCGGCGAAGAGGAACTCCTGGAGCTCGGGGGCGCCGTTCTCCTTGAGCGCCTCGACGTACCAGAAGTGGTTCTGCGGGATCTGCCCGATGCTGCCGTCGGCGGCGGACAGTTCCCTGATGACGGCGCCGAGGGTGGCCGTGCGGACGCCGGCCCCGCCGTACGCGGCGGGGACGGTGATGCCGAGCAGGCCGCTGGCCGACAGCGCGTCCAACTCGGCCACCGGCAGGATCCGCTCGGCGTCCCTGCGGGCCGCGCCCTCGGCGAACCCGCGGGCCAGCGTGCGGGCGACCTCCACGGCCTCCTCGTCGGTCTTGATCACGTGAGTCACTGTCGTTCCTTACGCCGCGGTCAGCCGGGGAATGGCCGCGATGAGCTCGCGGGTGTACGGGTGCTCGGGCGAGGTGAAGACCGTCTCCACCGGTCCCTGCTCGACCACCTGGCCGTCCTTCATCACCAGGACCCGGTCGCAGGCGTGGTGGACGACGCCGAGGTCGTGCGAGATGAACAGGTAGGCGACGCCGGTCCGCCGCTGCACGTCGTCCAGCAGGTCCAGCACCTGGGCCTGTACCGAGACGTCCAGGGCGGACACCGGCTCGTCGCAGACGATCACCGCGGGCCGCGGGGCGAGCGCACGCGCGACGGCGACCCGCTGGCGCTGCCCGCCGGACAGCTGCAACGGCCGCCTGGGCAGGTGCCGCGCGTCGAGGCCGACGAGTTCGAGGAGTTCCACGGCGCGGTCCCTGCGCCGTTCGCGGGGCACGGCGGCGACGGCGAGCGCCTCGTCGAGCACCTTGGCGACGGTGTAACGGGGGTCGAAGGACGCCAGCGGATCCTGGTAGACCACCTGGACGCTCCGGCGCAGGGCGCGGCGGTCCCGGCCGGTGACCTCGGACCACGCCTGGCCGCCCACCTGGACCGAGCCGGAGTCGGGTTCGGTGAGGCCGAGCGCGATCCTGGCCGTGGTGGTCTTGCCCGAACCCGACTCGCCCACGATGCCGACGGTCTCGGCGGCGCGCAGCGTGAAGGACACGTCGCGGACCGCCTGCCGGGCGACGCCGTCGGGGCCGCGGAAGGACTTGGTCACCGCGTCCACCCGGATCACGACGTCGCCCGGCGGGCGGCGTTCCCCCGGGGGCGCCGGGGTGCCGGACAGCCGGGTGCCCTTGGTGTGCTCGGCGGGGATCGCGGCGAGCAGGCTCCGGGTGTAGTCGTGCGCGGGGGCGCGCAGCACCTGGTGGACCGGCCCCTGCTCGACGATGCGGCCGTCCTTCATCACCGCGACCCGGTCTGCGAGCCTGGACACCACGGCCAGGTCGTGGCTGATGATCAGCAGCGACCTGTCCTCGCTCTTCAGTTTCGCGAGCAGGTCGAGCACCTGGGCCTGGACGGTCACGTCCAGCGCGGTGGTGGGCTCGTCGGCGATGATCAGCTCGGGCTCGCCGGCGATGGCGGTGGCGATGAGCGCGCGCTGCCGGAGCCCGCCGGACAGCTCGTGCGGGAGCTGCCTGGCGCGCAGCCCGGGTTCTGGCACGCCCACCTGGGCGAGCAGTTCGGCGATCCGCTCCGCGCGGGCCCGCCGGGACAGCGGGGTGTGCGCGGCCAGCACCTCGTCGATCTCCTTGCCCACCCTGCGCAGCGGGTCCAGGGAGACCAGGGCGTCCTGGAGCACGAAGCCGATCCGGCCGCCGCGGATCGCGCGCCAGTCGCGTTCGCGCAGCCGGGTGAGGTCCCGGCCGTCGAAGGTGAGCGCGTCGGCGCGCACGGTGGCGCCGTCGCCGGTGAGCCCGACCAGGGTGCGCGCGGTGACGCTCTTGCCCGAGCCGGACTCGCCGACCAGGGCGAGGCACTCGCCGCGGCGGACCTCGAAGGAGATCCCGTCCACGACGGTGCCCGCGCCGAATCCGATGCGCAGGTTCTCCACCCGCAGCACCGCCGTCACGAGGTCCTCCCTTCCGACCGCAGCCGCAGCCATCTGCCGACGACGGTCACGCTGATCACGGTGAGCGTGATGGCGGCGCCCGGGAAGACGCCGTACCACCAGGCGCGCGAGATGAAGTTGCGGGCGGTGGAGAGCATCGATCCCCATTCGGGTTCGGGGGGCGGGGTGCCGAGGCCGAGGAAGCTCAGCGCCGAGCCGGCGACCAGCGCGGTGCCGACGCCGATGGTGGCGAGGATGAGCACGGGCTTGACCGCGTTCGGCAGCACGTGCCGCAGCACCACCCGGGGACCGGACAGGCCGAGGGCGTGCGCGGCCTCGACGTAGGTGGACCGCCGGATGGAGAGCGTCTGGGCGCGGACCACCCGCGCGTAGTTCGGGATGTTGGCCACGCCGATGGCGACCAGCGCGTTCCACGTGCCGCCGCCGGCCACGGTGATCACCACCAGGGCGAGCAGCAGTTCGGGGAAGGCGAGCCCGACGTCGGACAGGCGCATGATCAGGCCCTCGACGAAGCGGTTGCCGAGCCCGGCCAGCACCCCGAGCAGGCCGCCGCCGACCAGCGCGATCGCGATCGCGCCGAAGCCGAGCAGCAGCGAGGTCCTGGTGCCGAAGACGATCCGGCTGTAGACGTCCCTGCCGTTCTCGTCGGTGCCGAGCAGGTGCTCGGCGCTGGGCGGCTGGAGGGTCCGCGCGCTGTCCACCGCGAGCGGGTCCTGCCCGGTGAACAGGTGCGGGGCGAGGGCGGCGGCCACGAGCAGGACGAGGACCAGCGCGGCCAGCCACACTCCCGGTCTGATCCCCTTCACGCGGCTCCCTCCACGACTCGTCCGGCCGCCGCCGGGACCTCCCGCAGCCGCGGGTCGATGACCAGGTACAGCAGGTCCACCACGAGGTTGACCAGGACGTAGATCCCGGCGGAGAGCAGCACGACGCCGAGCACGACGGGCAGGTCCTTGGCGTCCACCGCGCTGATCAGGAGCCGGCCGATCCCCTGCCGGGTGAAGAGCGTCTCGGTGATCACCGCGCCGCCGAGCAGCGCGCCCACCCAGTAGCCCGACATCGTGACCAGCGGGGTCAGCGCGTGCCGCAGGGCGTGCCGGAGCCGCACGGTGAGGTCGGCCAGGCCGCGGGTGCGGGCGCTGACGATGAACGGCTCCTCCAGCACCTCCTCCAGCGCCTCGCGCAGCACGTGGCCGAGCACGCCCGCGATGGGCAGCGCGAGCGCGAAGGCGGGCAGGATCAGCGACCGGAACCCGTGGCTGCCGGTGGCCGGCAGGATCCGCAGCCCGAAGGAGAAGACCGTGAGCAGCAGGATGCCGAGCCAGAACGACGGCGTCGAGGCGACGAGCAGTTCGGCCCCGGAGGCGGCGCCGCGGACCCAGCGGCGCCGCCTGGCCGTGGCCAGGGCGACCGCCACCGACAGCGTCAGCGCGACGACCGCGGCGGCCAGCGCGAGCTCGACGGTGGCGCCCGCCTGCTCGCCGATCGCCTGGGTCACCGGCTCGTGCAGCCGGTAGGAGGTGCCGAGGTCACCGTGCAGCACCCGGCCCAGGTGGGACAGGTACTGCTCGTACCACGGCCGGTCCAGGCCGTACTCCCGGGTGACCTGGGCGATCACCTCGGGGGTGGGCGCGGCGTTCTCCCCGCCGACGATCGCCTGGGCGGGATCGCCGGGGGTGAACTGGATGACCAGGAAGCTCAGGGTCGCCGCGCCCCACAGCACGCCGGCGCCGGCGAGCAGCCGCCACCCGATCAGCCGCAGGACGCGGTTCATTCGTCCAGCCAGGTGTCGTAGAAGTAGGGCGAGGGGTAGGCGGGCGGCAGGACCAGGTCGTGGACCTTCCTGTTGTAGGAGACCGGCCGCGGGTCCTCGTAGTACGGGATCGCCGGCACCAGCTCGATCAGCCTGGCCTGGACCTGGTTGTACAGCTCGGTCTGCCGGGCCTTGTCGGTGGTCTCCCTGGCCTCCTGGACGAGGCGGTCCACCTCGTCGTCGGAGAGCCGGGCGACGTTCTGGCCGCGCCGCTCGTCGGTGGTGATGTTCTTGGAGGAGTACTGGATCCACAGCACGTCGGCGGTGTTGGTGGCCCACAGGCCGGAGGTCAGGTCGTAGTCGCCGGCCAGCGCGCGGTCGCTGACCTCCTGGGTGGACGGCGTCTGGATCTGGATGTCGATGCCGGCCTTCCTGGCCGCGGCCTGTGTCTGGACCGCGATCTGCATGCGCTGCGCGGGGAAGGTCGGGTCGATCGGGAAGTAGGCGACCAGCCGCTTGCCGTCCTTGGTGCGGATGCCGTCGGCGCCCCTGGTGGTCCAGCCGGCCTCGTCGAGGAGCTTGCCGGCCTTGTCCGGGTTGTACTCGATCTTGCCTTCGAGACCGCTGGCGTAGTCGGGGGTGGAGGAGTTGATGAACCCGGAGGCCACCCGGTACTGCCCGAAGGAGATGCCCTTGATGATCGACTCGCGGTCCACCGAGTAGAGCAGCGCCTGCCGTACCCGGACGTCGTCGAACGGGGCGCGGGAGGTGTTCAGCCAGAAGGACATCGGGTGGCCGGGGCGGATCGCGCTGAGGAAGGCGAGGTCGGGGTTGGCCTTGACGTCCTCGACGTTCTGCGGCGGCGTGAAGTCGATCGCGTCCACCTCGCCGGAGGCCAGCGCGTTGTAGCGGGTGGCGTCCTCGCCGAGGAAGCGGATCTCCAGCCCGTCCAGGTAGGCGGGCCCGGTGTGCTTGGCGCCCTTCGGACCCCAGTTGTAGTCCGGGTTCTTGTGGTAGGTGATGCTCTGTCCCTTGACCCACTTGTCGAAGACGAACGGGCCGGAGCCGATCGGGTGGTCGCAGATGGTCTGCGGGGCCTCCTTGATCTGCTTGGCGGAGATCATCCCCAGGTAGCCCTGCGCGAGCACGTTGAGGAACGGCGAGTAGGCCGAGGAGAGATGAACCTCCAGCGTGTACTCGTCGATCACCTTGCTGTCCTTGTACGGCGCGATGTACGCCGCGGCCAGCGGGGACTTGGTGGCCGGGTCCCGCATGTGCTCGAAGTTGGCCTTGAGCGCCTCGGCGTTCCACGCGGAGCCGTCGTGGAACTTCACGCCGTGGCGCAGCTTGAAGGTGTAGGTGCGGCCGTCGGGCGAGATCGTCCAGCTGTCGGCCAGCCACGGTTCGATCGTGCCGTCCTGGTCGAACCAGACCAGCGAGTCCGACACCGGGACGGTGACCACGGGGCCGTCGGAACTGGCGTTGCCGTGCGGGTCGGCGCAGGTGGGTTCCTGGCCGTTCTCGCCGAGCACCAGGGTGCCGCCGTGGCGCGGGGTGCCGGTGTCCGGCGAGCCGCCGGTCGCGGTGCCGCCGGTGTCGCCGGTGTCGCCGCCGGAGCCGCAGGCCGCGAGGAGGAGGGAGGCCCCGATCGTCACGGCGGCCATGCGTACAGTCGTTCTCATCGATCCAGCCAGGTGTCGTAGAAGTTGACGGCGCCGTAGGCGTTGTCCCAGCCCAGCCCCTGGACCGTGCTCTGACGGGAGACGAGGCTCGGCCGGTTGTACAGCGGGATGGCGGGCGCGAGGTCGATCAGCCTCGCCTGCGCCCGGGTGTAGAGCCCGGCCCTGGTCTTCTCGTCGGTGGCCTTGCGGGCGTCGTCGAGGAGGCGGTCGAGCTCGGGGTCGTCCAGCCGGGTGGTGTTCTGGCCGCGCCGGTCGGGGGTGGTGATGTTCGCCGAGGAGTACTGGATCCACAGCACGTCGGCGGTGTTGGTGGTCCAGATGCCGACGGAGATGTCGAAGTCGCCGCTCGCCGTACGGTCCGACTGGACCTGCGAGGTGACACTCTCGATCTTCACCTGCAGGCCGGCCTTCGCCGCGGCGGCCTGGGCCTGCACGAGGATCTGGGTGTTCTGCGGGACGGCGCCGGTGTCCAGGGCGACCGCGGTCAGCCGCCTGCCGTCCTTGACCCGGATGCCGTCCGGCCCGCGCTTCCAGCCGGCCTCGTCGAGCAGCCGGTTCGCCTCGGCCTCGTCGTGGGAGATCTTCCCCTCCGGGTCGCCGGCGTAGTCGGGGGTGGAGGGGGTGACGAAGCCGCCGGCCACCTTCCACTGGCCGAAGGACACGCTGTCCACGATCGCCCGGCGGTCCACGGCGAGCGTGATCGCCCGCCGTACCCGGACGTCGTCGAAGGGCGCGCGGGAGGTGTTCAGCCAGATGGAGAAGGGGTGGCCGGGCCGCTCGATCGACGCGAAGCGCAGACCGGGGTCGCTCTTCACGTCGGGGACGTTGACCGGCGGGGTGTTGTCGATGACGTTCACCTCGCCGGACGCGAGCGCGTTGTAGCGGGTGGCGTCCTCGGCGAGGAAGCGGATCTCCAGCCCGTCCAGGTAGGCGGGCCCGGTGTGCGCGGCTCCCGGCGGGCCCCAGGTGTAGTCGGGGTTGCGGCGGTAGGTGATGTTCTGCCCCTTGACCCACTTGCCGAAGACGAACGGGCCGGAGCCGATCGGGTGCTCACAGGTGGTCTGCGGGGCCTCCTTGATCTGCTTGGCGGAGATCATCCCCAGGTAGGACTGCGCCAGCACGTTGAGGAAGGCCGAGTACGGCGTGGCGAGGCGCACCTCCAGCGTGTACTCGCCGGTCACCTCGGCGTCCTTGTAGGGCGCGATGTACGCCGCGGCCAGCGGGGACTTGGTGGCCGGGTCCCGCATGTGCTCGAAGTTGGCCTTGAGCGCCTCGGCGTTCCACGCGGAGCCGTCGTGGAACTTCACGCCGTGGCGCAGTTCGAAGGTGTAGGTGAGCCCGTCGGGCGAGACCTTCCAGGAGGAGGCCAGCCAGGGGTGCAGCTTGCCCGCGGGGTCCTGCCAGAGCAGGGAGTCGAAGATCGGACGGTCGACGACGGTGGTGTTGGTGGCGCTGAGCTGGTGCGGGTCGAGACAGGCCGGCTCGTCGCCGTTCTCGCCGAGCACCAGCGTGCCGCCCCGGCGCGGCGTGCCGGAGGCGCCGTCACCGGCGCCGCCGCCGGCGCCCGCGCCGGTGACGGCGCCGCCGCAGGCGGCCAGCGAGGCGGCCAGGGACAGGGTGAGCAGTGCGGAGAGCAGGAATGGTCGGGAGGGGGTGCCTCGGGTCATGGGCCCAGACCTTAAAGGGGCAATGTGATGTGTGTCATTGCAATGTGACGTATTGCATATATTGCCTACCTGTTTTGAGGGATTAGGGTAGATCGTAGCTTCCTTCGCAGAACGGATAAAGACCCCCATGAGTACCGAAAGCGCTCCGCCTGTGGCCGACCGGCCGGCCGTCCGCGTGATCGCCGACGACGGCGCCGCCTCGATCGCGGTCGCCGCCGCCAAGGCGTACGCCGAGCCGGTGGCCGTCGAGCTGGGCGGCGCGGTCTTCGAGCTCGGCGGCACCCGCTCCAGCCTGGAGCCGCTCAACCTGAACCGGCACTGGCGCAACGCCAGGACGCACACCCTGCACGACCCGGCCCGCTGGAAGCTCCAGCACATCGGCCGCTACGTCCTCAACGGTCAGCTACCACCCCGGCACGGCCTGCTCTGACCCGGCTCGCCATGACACGTACCGTTCCAGCACAGCTTGTCGAGAAGGACCCCGAGATGTCCCCTGCTTCCGGCGTGACCGGGTTGCGCGAGCGCGCCGGCGCGCTCCTGGCCGAGCTGGCCGCGGGCGCGGCCGACCGCGAACGGCTGCGCGAGCTGCCGCGCGCGGAGGTCCGCCGACTCGCCGAGGCCGGCCTGTTCACCTTCCGCGTCCCGGCCCGGTACGGCGGCGCCGGCTCCTCCGTCGAGGAGGTGATCGGCTTCGTCGTGGACCTGGCCGCGGCCGACTCCAACATCGCCCAGGCGGTCCGGCCCTGCTTCGGGCGGGTGGAGGCGCTGCTGGCCGGGCCGGAGACCGACCGGCAGGTGTGGTTCCCCAGGTTCCTGGCCGGCGACGTCTTCGGCAACGCCGGCTGGGAGACCGGCGGGCCGAACGGCGCCGTCGGCTCCCGGATCACCCGGCACGGCGACCACTACAAGGTCAACGGGGTGAAGTTCTACAGTACGGGCGCGCTGTTCGCCGACTGGATCGGCAGCGTCGCGGTGGACGAGGAGGGGCGGAAGGTGTTCTTCACCGTGCCGCGCGACCGTCCGGGGCTGCGCCTGGTGGACGACTTCGACGGCATCGGCCAGCGGCTGACCGCCAGCGGCACCACCGAACTGGACGACGTCACCGTCCACCCGGAGGAGATCGTGCACCGGGACGCCGGGGAGGGGCGTTCTCCGGTCACCCCGTTCCTGCAGCTCTACCTGGCCGCGGTGCAGGCGGGCATCGCCAGGAACGCCCTCGCCGACGCGGTCGCCTTCGCCCGCGAGCGGGCCAGGCCCATCCAGCACAGCGGCGCCGTCCGCTCGGTGGACGACCCCTACGTCCGGCAGGCGGTGGGCGAGATCTCCGCCCGCGCCTACGCGGCCGAGGCGGCGGTGCTGCGCGCGGCCGGGGCGATCGACCGCGCCTGGCGGGACGGCCTCTCCCCCGCCTCGCTGACCGGGGCGTCCGTCGAGGTGGCCCAGGCGCAGTTCTTCGCCGCCGAGGCCGCGCTCAAGGCGGGCGAGCTGCTGTTCGACGTGGCCGGCGGCTCGGCGACGCTGCGCGGGCACAACCTGGACCGGCACTGGCGCAACGCGCGTACCGTGGCCAGCCACAACCCCCGCCAGTGGAAGGCCGCCGTGGTGGGCGCCCACCATCTCACCGGCGCCGAGCCCCCGGTGAACGGCCTGTTCTGAGCTGCCGCCCGCCCGCCGGGCGATGTGACAGGATGCCAGGTCATGAGCCTGTATCCGCCTGTCGAACCGTACGAGTCCGGCCTCCTCGACGTGGGCGACGGCAACCACGTCTACTGGGAGGTCTGCGGCGATCCCGGGGGCAAGCCGGCGGTGATGCTGCACGGCGGCCCCGGGGGCGGCTGTTCGGCGGACCACCGGCGCCAGTGGGACCCCTCCGCCTACCGGATCGTGCTGTTCGACCAGCGCAACTGCGGGCGCAGCCTGCCGCACGCCAGCGACCCGGCGGTGTCCCTGGCGGCGAACACCACCTGGCACCTGGTGGCGGACATGGAACGGCTCCGCGAGCACCTCGGCATCGAGCGCTGGCAGGTCTTCGGCGGCTCGTGGGGCAGCACACTCGCGCTGGCGTACGCCCAGACGCATCCCGGCCGGGTGACCGAGCTGATCCTGCGCGGGATCTTCACACTGCGCGAGGCGGAGTTGCGCTGGTTCTACCAGGAGGGCGCCTCCTACCTGTTCCCCGACCTGTGGGAGTCCTACGTGGCGCCGATCCCGGAGGAGGAGCGCGGTGACCTGATCGCCGCGTTCCGCAGGCGGCTGGAGAGCTCCGACCCGGCCGTGCGGGAGCCCGCGGCGCGGGCGTGGGCGCAGTGGGAGGCCGGCACGATCACCCTGCGGCCCTCCCCCGGCCTGGTCGCCGACTTCGGCGAGGAGCGGATGGCCCTCGCCTTCGCCCGGATCGAGAACCACTACTTCACGCACGGCGGCTTCATGGAGTCCGGGCGGCTGATCCGCGACGTGGACCGGATCAGGCACATCCCCGGCGTGATCGTGCAGGGCCGCTACGACGCGTGCACCCCGATGGCCACCGCCTGGGACCTGCACCGCGCCTGGCCGGAGGCCGACTTCCACCTCGTCCACGACGCCGGCCACGCCTACACCGAGCCCGGCATCCTGCACCACCTCGTCCAGGCCACCGACCGGTTCCGCCCGACCTGACGCACCGGTCGTCCCGAGCGGCGGCGGGTCGCAGAACGGCGCGAGTCGAGCGGGCCGGCCGGGGCAGGGGCCGACGTGCCGGCCGGTCTGCCGCGGCTCACTGCGCACACCTCCTAGGGCATCCGCCCCACCCCGCCGACCGCCCCCGCCTGGCCCGGCTCGTGGAACGGCGCCCGGTCCTCCGGCCGCCAGTCCTGGAGCGGGACGACGCCGGGGTCCAGCACGTCGAGGCCGTCGAAGAAGGACAGCACCTGGGCGGGGGTGCGGGAGGTGGCGCCGGGGACCGAGGTGCGGCCGATGACCGAGCGGCCCTCCTTCTCCTGTTCCTCGGTCAGCTCGCCGAGGGAGCCGTGCGACACGACGAGGTAGCCGCCGGGGGTGAGGGCCGCCCTGAAGGTCCCGGCGATCGCGGACGCCTCCGCGTCGTCGGGGACGAAGTGCAGGACGCCCAGCATGAGGATGGCCACGGGGCGGGAGAAGTCGAGGTGGGCGCGGATCCCGGGGTGGGCGAGGAGGGCCGCCGGGTCGCGCATGTCGGCGTCGAGGGCGATCACGTCGGCGTTCTCGGCGAGGATGGCGCGGGCGTGCGCGAGCACGATGGGGTCGTTGTCCACGTAGACGACCCGTGACCCGGGGGCGGCCTCCTGGGCGACCTCGTGCACGTTGCGCCTGGTCGGCAGGCCGGCGCCGATGTCGAGGAACTGGCGGACGCCCAGCCCGGCCAGATGGGTCACCGTGCGGACCAGGAAGGCGCGGTTCTCCCTGGCGATGTCACCGACGTTGGGTAAAATCTCGATGATCTTGTCGGCGGCCGCCCGATCGGCCGCGAAGTTGTCCTTGCCGCCCAGGTAATAGTCGTACATCCGGGCCACACTGGGCACAGTCGGGTCCACGCCCGCGGGTACGCCGATCTCTTCCACGTCGATCCTCGCCCTCTCCTTTGACCGCACGTCACCGTGGATCTTGCCGGATATTGACGAAGATCTCGACGCTTACCCAGCTTTTGACATACTGTTCCGGCATGCGTGACGAAGTGGGTCAAAGACCCAATTTCGGTTTCCTCGATCGATCGCACACTGTTGCGCCCCCCACCTGGAGCCGCTGGCTCGTACCCCCCGCGGCGCTGTCGGTGCACCTGGCCATCGGCCAGGCCTACGCCTGGAGTGTGTTCAAGCCCCCACTGGAATCGGCGCTCGGCCTGTCCGGCACGCTCAGCGCCCTGCCCTTCCAGCTGGGCATAGTCATGCTCGGCCTGTCCGCCGCCTTCGGCGGCACGCTGGTCGAGCGCAACGGCCCGCGCTGGGCGATGTTCGTCTCGGCGATCTGCTTCTCCTCCGGCTTCCTGCTCTCCGCCCTCGGCGTCTACACCCACCAGTACTGGCTCGTGGTGCTGGGATACGGCTTCGTCGGCGGTATCGGCCTCGGTATCGGTTACATCTCGCCCGTCTCCACGCTGATCAAATGGTTTCCGGACCGGCCCGGAATGGCCACCGGAATCGCGATCATGGGTTTCGGCGGCGGCGCCCTGATCGCCTCGCCCTGGTCGGCGCAGATGCTGTCGTCCTTCGGCACCGACACCGGCGGGATCGCCACCGCCTTCCTCGTGCACGGCCTGGTCTACGCGGTCTTCATGTCGCTGGGCGTCTTCCTGATCCGCGTGCCGCCGGACGGCTGGACGCCGCCCGGCTGGTCACCCGCCAGGACCACCGTGCGCCGCCTGGTCACCACCGCCAACGTGTCGGCCAGGAACGCGATCCGCACCCCGCAGTTCTGGTGCCTGTGGATCGTGCTGTGCTTCAACGTCACGGCGGGGATCGGCATCCTGGAGAAGGCCGCCCCCATGATCCAGGACTTCTTCGCCGACACGGCCACGCCGGTCGCGGCCGGCGCGGCGGCGGGCTTCGTCGCCCTGCTGTCGCTGGCCAACATGGCCGGCCGGATCGTGTGGTCCTCGACCTCCGACCTGATCGGCCGCAAGAACATCTACCGGGTCTACCTCGGCGTGGGCGCCCTGCTGTACCTGTCGATCGCGCACTTCGGCGACAACTCCAAGCCGATCTTCATCATCTGCGCGCTGGGCATCCTGTCCTTCTACGGCGGCGGCTTCGCGACCGTCCCCGCCTACCTGAAGGACCTGTTCGGCACCTACCAGGTGGGCGCGATCCACGGCCGGCTGCTGACCGCCTGGTCGACCGCCGGCGTGCTGGGGCCGCTGATCGTCAACGCCATCGCCGACGCGCAGGAGCACGCCGGCCGTACCGGGCCCGCGTTGTACACGACGTCGCTGTACATCATGATCGGCCTGCTCGCCGTGGGGTTCGTGGCCAACGAGCTGATCCGGCCGGTGAACTCCCGGTTCCACGAGCCCGCTCCCGCGGAGGAGCGTGAGCCGCTGGTCACGAAGGGGGACGCGTCATGACGACCGCGGATCACGGCTCGCGCCGTACCGGGCTGATGGTGCTCGCGTGGCTGTGGGTGGGGCTGCCCCTCGCCTACGGCGTCTACGAGCTGATCCTGAAGCTCACCCAGTTGTTCGTCGGCTGACCCGCCGCGCCCGCCGCCGGGCGGCTGTCAGCGCCGCAGCATCGCGGCGCCGAACAGGTCCGTACGGCGGCGGGCGAGCTGGGGCTTGGCGGCGCACGCCGCGCCCGGTCCGGCCGCGCCGCCCAGGTCGGCCCGCAGGGAGGCCCAGCCCTCTCCCCTGGCGAGCGCCTCGCCGCGCGGCACCGTCACCGCGTCCGGGGAGAACACCCCGCCCGGCACCGGCCCCGCGTTCGCCATCGCGACCCAGACGTGCGAGTCTCCGGCGCGCAGCCGCGCGGGATGGGCGAACACCTCCTGCGGCGCCCGCAGTTCCGCCGGGTTGAGCGGCACCCTGGTACCGGCGAACGGCACCGGGAAGGGCCAGTCCACCGCCGCGGGCACCGCCAGCACGTCGGCGCCGAGCACCGCGAGCGCCCGCGACGGTTCGAAGGGCTCCAGCTCCTCACCCGCCAGCAGCCCCAGGCTCCCCCACGGCCGCGCGACCGTGCGCGGGCCCTCCTCCCCCGGCTCCGCCCACGCCGCGTGCGCCCCGAGGTGCGTCACCTCCCGGCGCGCGATCTCACCCGCCGCGCCGACGAGCACCACGGCGTACCGCGCCGCCCCGCCGTCCGCGGGCACGGCGAGCGCGGTGACCGCCTCGCACCCGTGCTCCGCGCACCACTCCCGCAGCCCGTCCACCGCCCGCCCCGCCCGCGCGGCCTCGGGCACCCCGCCGGTCAGGTGGAACGCGGGCAGCACCGCGAGCCCGGTGCCCTCCGGAGGCGGCGGAGCCGCCGCCGTCCCCGGCCGGATCGGGGACGCGGACAGGACCGCGAGAGTGAGGTCGCCGGAACGGGCGGCGGCGCCGAGGAGGGCGTCGCGGTCGGGGCGGGGCCAGACGGTGGCGCGGGCGAGGGGGCGGTACTCGGCCGGGCGGCGGGCCGCGAGGCGGGCGCGTCTGGCCGCCGCCGCGGCGTCGAGGTCGAGCGTCGCCGTACGGTGGCCCGGGCCGTCGTCCAGCGCGGCGAGCACGGTCCCGGTGTGGTCGAGCACGCAGCTCCCGCCGGCGAACTGCACGGTGCGGGCGCCCAGTCTCTCCGCCCCGGCCTGGTCGGCGGCGACCAGCGGCAGCCCGTTCTCCCAGGCGCGCAGCCGCCAGACGGCGCTCGGCCCCGGTTCGAACACCCAGGCCGTGGGCAGCGCGACCCAGTCGGCCCCGGCCAGCGCGGCGTACCGGGCCGTCTCGGGGTAGTCGGCGTCCGCGCAGATCAGCGGGGCGACCCGGCCCGCGGGGGTGTCCCACACCGGGGGCGGGGCGTGCCCGTCCACCGCCCACAGCGGATCGGCGACGAAGGAGTGCGCCTTGCGGTAGGCGCCGGCGGGGCCGTCGGGGCCGACGAGCACGCACGTGTTGTGCAGGGTGCCGAGGCCGGGGTCGAGCTCCGGCAGGCCGAGCACCAGCCAGGTCCCGGTGCTCCGGCACAGCTTCGCCAGGCGGCGGACCGACGGCCCGTCCACCGGTTCGGCGAGGCCGCGCACCGCGTCCTCGTCCGGCCACAGGTAGCCGGTCAGCGCCAGCTCCGGGGTCACCACCACCCGGGCGCCGTCCGCCGCGGCGGCCGCGGCCAGTTCCTCGATGGCGTCCAGGTTGGCGGCCACGTCTCCGTGGGCCGCGGTGAGCTGCACGACGCCGACGGTGACCGTGCGCCGTTCGGCGCGCCGGGATGAGGTCATGGGGGCGGCACTCCGTCACTCGAAGGGGGCGACGCTGGGCGTCCCGGGGATCCCGTGCGCATCGCGTCGAATGCCGCGTTTCACCTCTTCGAGCCGGATGCGTTCCGAGATGACGGATCCTATCGGCACCGTGGGCGGCCGGTCAGTCCCTGGACCCGGCCTCCGGCCGTCCGCGGCCACGCGCCGGGCGGGCCGGACCTTCGCCCCGCCGTCTCCCGCCTCCCGGCGACCGTCAACCGGCCGTGCGGGCACGCCTCGTACCGGGCTCGGAAAGCCTGGACGCCCGTTCGTCAGGAAAGCGGCAGCACCTGCCCCAATGATCGTCAAGGACCGCGTGGAGCATCGAACCGCCCGTGGGCGCGTCTCTACCGTCCGGCGCGTGAAACTCAGTGCACCGCTCGTCACGAGCGCATCCACGTTCGCCGTCGCCCTTTCCCTCCTCACCGTGCCGGCCGTCGCCGCGCCGCCCCCGCCGCCCACCCTGTCCACCGCCCGGATCCAGCTCAAAGGTCTCACCGTGGCCCCGGCCGACAGCATGGCCGGCTTCAAGCGTGACCTGTTCCCGCACTGGGACCGGGTCGAGGGACGCTGTGACACCAGGGAGATCGTGCTGCGGCGTGACGGTCAGGACGTGGTCGCGGACAACGAGTGCCGCGCGGTCCGCGGCGAGTGGCACTCGCCCTACGACGGGGAGACCTGGACGGACGCCGCCGACATCGACATCGACCACATGGTCCCGCTGGCCGAGGCGTGGCGGTCGGGCGCGGCGGACTGGTCCACCCAGCGCCGCCGTACGTTCGCCAACGACCTGGACACCAGTCAGCTGTGGGCCGTCACCGACAACGTGAACCAGGCCAAGAGTGACAAGGACCCCGGGGTGTGGAAGCCGCCGCAGCGGAGCTTCCACTGCACCTACGCCCGATCCTGGATCGAGGTCAAGAACGAGTACGGCCTGTCCGTCGACAGCGCGGAGAAGGCGGCACTGGAGGAGATGCTCGACCGCTGCTGAGCCTCGGGTCCGGCTCCGGGCGAACCGCGTCCGCCCGGAGCCGGACCGGCGCGGCCACGGGTCACCCGCCAGGAGCCGTACCGCGGGACCGCTGGTCAGCCCGCCAGGAGTCGTACGGCGGGACCGCTGGTCAGCCCGCCCGGAGCCGTACGGCCGGGCCGCTGGTCAGAGCCGGACCGGCAGCCGGGCCAGGCGCCAGGTCCCCGGCACCGGCTCGCGCTCCAGGTCCTGCGGCGGGACCGCGAGGGCGAGGCCGGGGAAGCGGCGCAGCAGCGCCGCGAACGCCACCTCGCCCTCCTGGCGGGCCAGCGCCGCGCCCAGGCAGTAGTGCAGCCCGTGCCCGAACCCGACGTGGGTCTCCTTGCGGCCTTCCTGCTCACGGGCGAGATCGAGCCGCTCCGGCCCGTCGAACTCGCGCGGGTCGTGGTTGGCCGACACCAGGATGGCCATCACCGGCTCGCCGCGCCGCACCGTGACCCCGCCGATCTCGATGTCCTCCGTCGCGTACCTGGTCCTGGTCATCTGGACGGGGCCGCACCAGCGCATCAGCTCGTGCACCGCGCGCGGCATCAGCTCCGGCTCGGCGCGCAGCAGGGCCAGTTGCGCGGGGTGGGTGAGCAGCGCGGCGGTGCCGTTGCCGATCAGGTGCGCGGTGGTCTCGTGCCCGGCGAACACGAGGGTGAGGACCATGGTGGTCAGCTCGGTGTCGCTGAGCCGGTCGCTCTCCTCCTCGTGCACCCGGATCAGCTCGGTCAGCAGGTCCCCCGCGGGCTCCGCGCGGCGCCGGGCGACCAGCGCCTCGATGTACTCGATCATGCCGACCAGCGCGTCCCCGGCGTCCTGCGGCTTCATCGACGTCAGCCCCTTGCCCCAGTCCCGCCACTGCGGGCGGTCCTCCTCGGGGACGCCGACCAGCTCGCAGATGACGGTGATCGGCAGCGGGTAGGCGAAGCCGTCGATGACGTCGGCGACGCCGTCCACGGCGGACTCCTCCAGCCGGTCGAGCAGTTCCTCGGTGATCTCCTCGACCCGTGGCCGCATCTCCGCCACCCGGCGCGCGGTGAACGCCCGCGACACCAGCCGGCGCAGCCGCACGTGGTCGGTGCCGTCCGTGTCGAGCATGGTGTCCAGGACGTAGGGGGCGTACTCGTCGGGTATGCCGCGGGACTTGAGTATCTTCACCCGGAGGTTCTCCGTGTCCGCGCCGGGCACGTTGGCCGGGTTGTTCACGAACCGCTGGTCGCTCAGCACGGCCTTGATGTCGTCGTACCGGGTGACGATCCAGATGGGCGCCTCAACGCCGAAGATCTTGCCGAGGACCGTCGGCGACTCCTCCCTGATCCGCGCGAAGCCGCCGAACGGGTCGCTCAGCAGCGCGGGGTCCATCAGGTCGACGATCTCCGCGCCGGAGCCGGTCATGCTCATGATCTGTCCTCCATCGGTGGTCAGCTGAGATCCCGCCTGCCGATCTCCTGCCGCAGGCGGTCGAGCATGTGCTGGTAGAGGGCGACGACCCGGGGCACGACGGTGTGGACCGCAGCGCGATCGCCGGGGGTCTCGAAGGCCGCCCTGACGACGTGCGCGAGCATGGCGGCCCTACCCTCGACATCCGGGCCGCCGGGGGGCATCAGGGCGTCGGCGGTCAGGTAACCGGTGATGATCGCGCCGAGCGCGTGGCGCTGCGCCTCCCGCGACTCGTCCGCGCGGACGAGCCCGTGCTCGCGGAGCACGTCGAGGTAGGCGTCGACGACGCGCCACCGCTCGTCGAGGATGTCGCCCGCGACATCCGGCGCGCTGCGGGAGAGCGTGCCGAGCGTCTCGGTGTCGCCGATCAGGACCGCGCGCAGGATGGGGTCCTCGTGCACCCATCTGAACGCCGTGGCGACGATCCTGCTGAGCAGGACCGCCTCGGGATCACGCCGGATGTCGTCCAGGAACCGCTCGGCCAGCGCGAGCTGCGAGCGCATCAGGACCGTGAGGAACAGCGCCTCCTTGGTCTCGAAGTGCAGGTAGACGGTCCCCTTGCCGACCCCCGCCCGGCGGGCCACCTCGTCGACGGTCACCCGGCGGTATCCCCACGACACCAGCAGCTCCCCGGCGGCGTCGAGGATCCGCTCCGCCCGCCGCCTCCGGTCCGCCCTCGGGTCCGCCGTCTTCCGCATGCGCCGCCCTCCCCCTCGTGACTTCGTGACCGGATGAGAAATCTGGTCACGCGGTCACACGACCACAGTAAGCCGCGGGTCCCGTCAGGACAAGGGCTTCGATCCGGAGAACGCGGCGCCGCCTACGCGAGCCCGCGGGCGCGTACGACGGCGCCCGTCCGGCCGCGGGCCGGTTGGGGCCGGCCCAGCCAAGCTTGTAGGCGCGTACGGCGGCGCCTGTTGGGGCCGGCTTAGCCGAGCTTGTAGGCGCGTACGGCGGCGCCTGTTGGGGCCGGCTTAGCCGAGCCTGTAGGCGCGTACGGCGGCGCCGCCGAAGACGCTCGCGCGCTCGGGCTCGGACAGGCCCGCGGTGAGCCGCTCCGCCGCGTCGGTCACCTCGGCGTAGGACGCGGCCAGCAGGCAGACGGGCCAGTCGGAGCCGAACATGACCCGCTCCGGGCCGAACGCCTCCAGCACCACGTCGGCGTAGGGACGCAGGTCCTCGACGGTCCAGCCGGGGATCCGCGCCTCGGTGACCATGCCGGACAGCTTGCAGTACACGTTGGGCGACTGGGCGAGCTCGCGCACGCCGGAGGCCCACGGCTCCAGCTCGCCGCTCGCGATCGGCGGCTTGGACAGGTGGTCCAGGACGAAGGTGAGCCCGGGGAGCGCGCGGACGGTCTCGATCGCGGCGGGCAACTGATGCGGGAGGGTGAGCAGGTCGTAGACGAGCCCCGCGTCCGCCACGGCGGCCAGCCCCCGGCGTACGTCGGGACGGCACAGCCAGGCGAGGTCCGGCTCGCCCTGCACGCCGTGCCTGATCCCGGCCAGCAGTTCCCCGCCCGTCCCGGCGCGCAGGGCCGCGAGCGCCCCCGGCACGTCCGGCGCGGTGAGGTCCACCCAGCCGACCACCCCCGCCACCAGCGACGAGCCCGCGGCGAGCGCGAGGAACTCGGGCGTCTCCTTCGGGTCGGCCACCGTCTGCACCAGGACCGTCCGCGAGACGCCGGCCCGCCGGGCGTGCGGTGCGAGGTCGTCCAGCGTGAAGTCCCGCCGGATCGCCGCCATCTCCTCACCGGTGATCCACGGCTGGTCGCGGACGCTCAGATCCCACACATGGTGGTGGGCGTCCACCCGCGTCACCGCATCGCCCACCACGCCGCCCTCCAGCCCGCTCATCGAACCCCTCCCCAACTCATGCCCCCCATCATCCCCCGCCCCGCCGCCCCGCCGCCACAGCAGAGAAGGCGGGGGGCCGCCCACCCCGGCGCGCGGAGGCGGGGGAAGGTGGCCGCCCACCCCGGCGCGCGAAGGCGGGGGTGGGTGTCCACCCCTGCGCGGAGGCCGGGGAGAGGTGGGTGCCCACCCCTGCGCGCGAAGGCGCGAAGGCGGGGTGCTTGGGGCGGGGGTGGGGTCAGGGGGTGTGGAGGAGGTGGGTGACGTGGGTGGTGACGGCGGTGGTGAAGGAGTCGGTCTCGGGGAGGTCGCGGCCGAAGATGGGCTCGATGGCGGTGAGGCGTTCCACCAGGGTTCGTGGGGTGGTGACGCCGGAGGCCGCGGCGCGCAGGCGGTCGGCGAGGGGGTCGTCCAGGGGCAGCGGGCGTCCCCTGGCGTCCCGGCCGCGGGCGACGTAGACCATCCACGCCGCCACGCCGAGCGCGGCCCACTCGGGGGTGGCCCCGGCGGCCAGCCGGTCGCGGGCGGTGCCGAGGAGTCGCAGCGGGAGCTTCTGGGAACCGTCCATCGCCACCCTGACCGTGCGGTCCGGCAGCGCCGGGTTGGCGAACCGTTCCAGGACAGCCTGCCGGTATCCGGCGAGGTCCACGCCGGGCGGCACGGTGAGGGTGGGCCCGGCGTCCTCCTCCATCAGCCGCCGCGCCGCCGCCGCGAGGCCGGGGTCGCCCACCGCCTCGGCGATGGTGTCGTACCCGGCCAGCGCCCCGAGGTAGGCCAGCAGCGAGTGCGACGCGTTGAGCAGCCGCAGCTTCACCGCCTCGTAGGGCGCCACGTCCGAGGTGAGCACCGCGCCGGCCAGCTCCCAGCGCGGCCGGGCGGCGGCGAAGTCGTCCTGGATCACCCACTGCCGGTACGGCTCCGCCGCCACCGCACCCTCGTCCCGCACGCCCAGCAGCCCGGCCGCGTCCCGCCGGTCGGCGTCGGTGGCGGCGGGCACGATGCGGTCCACCACACTGGACGGGAACCGCACGGCGTCCTCGATCCACCCGGCCAGCGGACCGCCCTCCGCGGCCGGCAGCGCCGCGCAGAAGTCGAGCACGAGGCGGCGCAGCACGGCGCCGCCCGCGACGAGGTTGTCGCACGACATCACGGTGATCGGCGCCCCGCCGCGCCGCATCCGCTCCTGGAGGCCGCGGGCCAGCCTGCCGACGGCGCTGACGGCGGGCCCGCCGGCGAGGTCGGCCAGGACCACCGGGTCGGCGAGGTCGAGCCCGCCGTCCCCGGCGCGCCGGTGGCCCTTCTCCGTCACGGTCAGCGTGACGATCGACACGGCCGGGGAGGCGATCCGGCCGCGGACGAGGTCCGGTTCGTCGCCCGCGTGCACGATCTCGCGGAGCGGCCCGGCGACCCGGGCGGACAGGTGGCCGGGGCCCCGGTCGAGCACCGTGTAGAGCCCGTCCTGCGGGCGCAGCAGCCGCACCACGCCGGCCGAGCGCTGGGTCACCCCGCAGATCCCCCAGCGCGGGTCGTCGCCGGCCCGGACGGCGTCCTCGGTGTAGAGCGCCTGGTGGGCCCGGTGGAAGCCGCCGACTCCCAGGTGGACGATGCCGACGGCCAGCTCGGCGGGATCGTACGGCGGCAGCCGTACCCGGCCTTCGCGCCTGAGCCGCGGCAGCTCGGCCAGGCTCAGCCTCTCCGCGGTCACCAGCTGTGCACCGTGCCGTCCATGAGCCTGCTGACCGGGAGGTAGGCGGGCTTGTAGGGGTAGGCCGCGGCGAGTTCCTCGTCGATGTCGACGCCGAGGCCGGGTTCCTCCGAGGGGTGCAGGTAGCCGTCCTCGAAGTGGTAGCCGTGCGGGAAGACGGCGTCGGTCTCCGGGGTGTGCCGCATGTACTCCTGGAGGCCGAAGTTGGGGATGCTGACGTCGAGGTGCAGCGCGGCGGCCATGCACACCGGGGAGAGGTCGGTCGCGCCGTGCGAGCCGCTGCGCACGTGGTACAGGGCGGCGAGGTCGAAGATGCGCCGCAGGTGGGTGATGCCGCCCGCGTGCACGACGGTGGCCCTGATGTAGTCGATGAGCTGCTCGGTGATCAGCGTGTGGCAGTCCCAGACGGAGTTGAACACCTCGCCCACCGCGATCGGGGTGCGGGTGTGCGCCCGGATGAGCCGGAAGCCCTCCTGCAGCTCGGCGGGGACCGGGTCCTCCATCCAGGTCAGCGCGTAAGGCTCCAGGGCGAGACCGAGGCGGCCGGCCTCGATCGGCGTGAGCCGGTGGTGCACGTCGTGCAGCAGCCGCAGCTCCGGGCCGAACTCTTCGCGCACCCGGGCGAAGACGGAGGGCGTGAAGCCGAGGTAGCGTTCGGTCGACCAGGCGGTCTCGCCGGGCAGCGCGGCGTCGGCCGGCTCGTAGAACAGCTTGTCCTTGCTCACGCCATAGGTGCCTTCGAGCCCCGGCACGGCCGTCTGCACCCGGACCGCGCGGTAGCCGAGGTCGCGGTAGCGGGCGACCTCGGTGAGCACGTCGTCCACGTTCTCGCCGTTGGCGTGGCCGTAGACGGTCACGCCCTCCCGGGAGCGCCCGCCGAGGAGTTGGTAGACGGGGAGGCCGGCGACCTTGCCCTTGATGTCCCACAGGGCGGTGTCGACGGCGGCGATCGCGCTCATCGTCACCGGGCCGCGCCGCCAGTAGGCGCCCTTGTAGAGGTACTGCCAGGTGTCCTCGATGCGGGCGGGGTCGCGGCCGATCAGCAGCGGGATCACGTGGTCGGTCAGGTAGGAGGCGACGGCCAGCTCGCGGCCGTTGAGGGTGGCGTCGCCGACCCCGGTCACCCCCTCGTCGGTGACGATCTTCAGGGTGACGAAGTTGCGGCCGGGGCTGGTCACGATCACCCGGGCGTCGGTGATTCTCACTGGTGCGCTCGCTTCCTTGGTCGTTCGGTGGCCGCGGCGGGGCCGGTGCTGCCCCGGACGAGGAGCTGGGTGTCCAGCTCGCGTACGGGCGGGCCGCTCGCGCCCGGGTGGCCGAGGAGGCTGAGCACGAGGTCGACCCCGGCCCTGCCGATCCGTTCCTTCGGCACCGCGATCGTGGTCAGCGCGGGGGTGGCCATGACGGCCTGCGGGATGTCGTCGCAGCCGACGACGCTGATCCGGCCGGGCACCGCGGCGCCGCGCGCGGCGAAACGGCTCACCAGTCCCAGCGCCATCACGTCGTTGTACGCGACGACGGCGCTCACCCCCGCGGCGAGGACCACGTCGGCGGCGGCCACCCCGCCTTCGAAGGTCGGCGCGTAGCCGCCCAGCTCGGCCAGGTCCACGCCGCTCTCCGCGGCGGCGGCGCGCAGCCCGGCGGCGCGCTCGGCGTTGGACCAGGAGGTGGCCGGGCCGGCGGCGAGCCCGACCCTGCGGTGGCCGAGCGCGGCCAGGTGCGCGATCGCCCGGCGGGTGCCGCCGGCGTTGTCCGCGGTGATCGCCGGGACGGCGCCCGCCCTGCGGTTGAGCAGGACGAGGGTGACGTCGCCGGCCAGGGCGAGCAGCTCCTCCTCGCTCAGCCGGGGCGAGCACAGCACCAGGGCGTCCACCTGCCTGGCGAGCCTGCGTGCGAGCCGGGCCTCCAGCAGCGGGTCCTCGTCGGTGTCGGCGACGAAGACCGCGTACCCGGCCTCGCGGGCCCTGGCCTGCACGCCCTTGACGACGCCGGGGAAGAACGGGTTGGCCAGGTCGGGGACGATCATGCCGAGGTTGCCCGTCCTGCCGGTGATGAGCCCTCTGGCCACCGGGTTCGGCTCGTAGCCGAGGCCGGCCGCGGCCCGCCGTACCCGCTCGGTGGTGGCGGGGCTGACCACGGCGGAGCCGGCCAGGGCCCGGGAGACGGTCGAGGGCGAGACGCCCGCCGCGCGGGCGACGTCACGGATCGTCGCTCCCATGCCCGCCTCCCCTGCGCTCGTCGCGCGCCCAGTGTGAAATCGTTTGTAGGAGAAGTCAACCATGGTGGCTTCTCGCCCATTCGACAGGCTTGCAATCGTTTGTGATCCCGGTCAGGCTTGCGAGGTGTGACGCATCCGAAGCTGCATCCCGACCGCGCGCTGCCGGCCGATCCGGCGACCCGCGCCGCCGCCCGCGAGATCCACGCGGCGACCCGCGACCTGCCGCTGCTGTGCCTGCACGGGCACGTCGAGGCGTCCCTCCTCGCCGACGACGCCCCGTTCGGCGACCCGGCGGAGCTCTTCGTCACGCCGGACCACTACCTCACCCGGATGCTCGTCTCCCAGGGCGTGGCGATGGAGGCGCTGGGCATCGCGGGCCGCGACCCGGCCGCGCTGCCCGCCGAGACCGACCCGCGGGCGATCTGGCGCACGTTCTGCGAGCACTGGCACCTCTTCCGCGGCACGCCCACCCGGTTCTGGCTGGAGTACGAGCTGGTCGAGGTGCTGGGCGTGACCGGGACGCCGTCGAGGAAGACGGCGGACGCGCTCTACGACGAGATCGCCGCGCGGCTGGCCGAGCCCGCGTTCCGGCCCAGGGCGCTGTTCGAGCGGTTCGGCATCGAGGTGCTGGCGACCACCGATTCGGCGCTGTCCACGCTCGCCGACCACGCCCGGATCAGGGCGGACGGCTGGCGGGGCGAGGTCGTGCCCACCTTCAGGCCCGACTCGCTGCTGCATCCCGGCCGGACCGGCTGGCCCGCCGAGATCGCCGCGCTGGCCGGGCTGACCGGGGTGGACACCGGCTCCTACGACGGGTTCCTCGCGGCGCTGCGGGCCAGGCGGCGCGCCTTCGCCGAGGCCGGGGCGCTGGCCACCGACCACGGCCACGCCACCGCCGCCTCCGAGCGGCTCCCCGCCGCCGAGGCGGCGCGGATCTACGCCGAGGCGCTCGCCGGCGGCGCGGACCCGGCGGCGGCCGGCGCGTTCGCCGGGCACATGCTGCACGTCATGGCGGAGATGTCGCGGGACGACGGGCTGGTCATGCAGATCCATCCCGGTGTGCTGCGCGACCATGACCCGGGCGTGCTGGCGGCCTACGGCCCGGACCGCGGGTTCGACATCCCGGCCGGGGCGGAGTTCACCAGGGCGCTCCGGCCGCTGCTGGCGTCCTTCGGCCGCGACCCCGGGCTGCGGCTGATCGTCTACACCACGGACGAGACGACCTACAGCCGCGAGCTGGCCCCGCTGGCCGGGGTCTACCCGGCGCTGCGGCTGGGCGCGCCGTGGTGGTTCCTGGACAGCCCGGACGGCCTGCGCCGCTACCGGGAGGCGGTCACCGACAGCGCCGGGTTCTACAACACCACCGGGTTCGTGGACGACACCCGGGCTTTCCTGTCCATCCCGGCCCGGCACGACCTGGCCAGGCGCGCCGACGCGGGGCACCTGGCCCGCCTCGTCGCCGAACACCGCCTCACCCTGGCGGAGGCCGTCGAGACCGCCGTCGACCTCGCCTACGACCTGCCCCGCCGGGCGTTCGGGATCAGTTCTCCAGGGGCTTGAGCTCGGCGGCGAACTCCTCCAGGAACCCCTCCGCCGAGCGCACCGGGGCGGCCGGCCGTACCACGAACTTCGTCAGGCCGGCCTCGACGTAGCGCCCGATGAGGTCGCGGGCCGCGGCCCAGCCGACGGGGACCAGTGTGGCGGGGTCGGTGCCTGGGCGGCGGCGGGCCACGGCGGCGGCCAGCTCGGCGGGCACCGCGTCCACGGCGACGGGGACGCTGATCCCGAAGTGGTCGGCCTCCACCTCACGGCCCGCCTCGGCCGCGTGCTCCTGGATGCGCAGCCGCCCGGCCTCCGCCTCCCGCGGGGTGAGCAGGCTGGCCAGCCAGCCGTCGGCGAGGCGGCCGACCCGGCGCAGCGCTTCCGGGCCGCTGCCGCCGAGCCAGATGTCCAGCGGCCTGGGCGGCAGCGGCCCGACCCTGGCGTCCGACACGCTGTAGAACTCGCCCTTGAAGGTCACGCTCTCCTGCCGCAGCAGCAGCCGGAGCAACGTCATGGCCTCGTCGAACACGGCCCCGCGCGGCCCGCCGCCCGGCAGCGGGAACACCGCCCGCTCCTCGGGCCTCGCGGGCAGCAGCCCGAAGGCGGGAAGCACCCGTTTCGGGGCGAGGGCGGCCAGCGTGGCGAGCTGCTTGGCGACCAGCACGGGGTGCCGGCCCGGCAGGATGGCCACGCCGGTGCCGACCTTGAGCCGCTCGGTCGCCGCCAGCGCCCAGGCCATGCCGACGAACGGCTCGGCCGACGGCCCGTAGACGATCTCGGACAGCCACAGCGAGTCGATGCCCAGCGCCTCGGCGCGCCCGGCGACCGCGGCGAGGCGGTCCGCGCCGTCGCCCGGCGGAGGCGCCACTCCGATCCGAACCTTCATCCGTCCATCAGATCACGATTCATGAACCGAACCCGGTTCGGGGTCTCCTCCCGGCGGAGCCGCCGACATACGTTCTGATCACGTGAAGATCACGTGCAGAAGGGAGACGGCATGAACGCCGGGCCACCGAGCGCCTACCAGTTCGAGATCTACCTCAAGGGGCTGGCCGGGGAGCGCCCGCGGTTCCCCACCGACCTGACCACGCTGGAGGACGTCGCCCGCGGGCGGACCGACCCCGCCGTCTTCGGCTACATCGCCGGGGGCGCGGGCGCGGGGAGCACCGTGCGCGCGAACCGGGACGCCTTCGACCGCCGGCGGATCGTGCCGCGCATGCTGCGCGACGTGTCCCGCCGCGACCTCGGCCGCACCGTGCTCGGGACGCCGATGCCCGCCCCGGTGATGCTGGCCCCGGTCGGCGTGCTGTCCATCGCCCACCCCGAGGGCGAACTCGCGGTCGCGCGGGCCGCCGCCGCGCTCGGGGTGCCGATGGTCCTCAGCACGTCGTCCTCGCACACCCTGGAGGAGGTGGCGGCGGCCGGCGGCGAAGGGCCCCGCTGGTTCCAGCTCTACTGGCCCAGGAGCCGTGAACTCGCGGTCAGCATGCTCGGCCGGGCCGCGGCGGCCGGTTACACGGCGCTCGTCGTCACGCTGGACACCTGGCTGCTCGGCTGGCGTCCCGCCGACCTGGACCAGGCTTATCTGCCGTTCCTGCGCGGAGTCGGCGTGGCCAACTACTTCGCCGACCCGGTCTTCCGGGCGATGCTCGACAAACCGGTCGAGGAGGATCCGAACGCCGCCGTGCTGTGCTGGTCGGAGCAGTTCGCCGACCCCACGAAGACGTGGGAGGACCTCGCCTTCCTGCGCGAGCACTGGCAGGGCCCCATTGTGCTCAAGGGCATCCTGCATCCGGACGACGCCCGCCGCGCGGTGGACGCCGGCATGGACGGCGTGCTCGTCTCCAACCACGGCGGCCGGCAGGTGGACGGCTCGATCGCCGCCCTGGACGCCCTCCCCGCGGTGGCCGCCGCCGTGGGCGACCGGGCCGAGGTGCTGTTCGACGGCGGCGTGCGCACCGGCGCGGACGTGGCCAAGGCCCTCGCCCTCGGCGCCCGCGCCGTCCTCGTCGGCCGCCCCTACGCCTACGGCCTCGCCCTCGGCGGCGAGGAGGGCGTACGGCACGTCCTGCGCTGCCTGCTCGCCGAACTCGACCTCACCGTCGCCCTCTCCGGCCACACCGGCGTGGACACCCTCACCCCGGACATCCTCACCCCGGCCGGCTGACCCTCCCCCACCACCTCACCCCGGTGGGCGGGCCGGTGCGGCCCCGGTAGCAGGCTCCCCGCCCCGCCGGGTGACCTCTGGGGCCGGGATCGGTACCGTGACCGGGTGCGTGCGGTGATGTATCACGAATTCGACGGCGAACCGGTCCTCGGCGAGGTGCCCGACCCCACCCCCTCGGCGGGTGGCGCCGTCATCCGGGTCGAGGCCACGGGGCTGTGCAGAAGCGACTGGCACGGCTGGCGGGGCCACGATCCGGACATCCGCCGCTTCCCGCACGTGCCCGGTCACGAACTGGCCGGCACGGTGCAGGCGGTGGGCGGGTCCGTGACCGGCTGGCGGCCCGGCGACCGGGTGACGGTCCCGTTCGTGTGCGCCTGTGGCAGCTGTACGGCTTGCGCCGCCGGGGAGCAGCAGGTCTGCGAACGGCAGTCCCAGCCGGGGTTCACCCACTGGGGTTCCTTCGCCGAGTACGTCGCGATCGAGCACGCCGACGTGAACCTGGTCGCCGTCCCCGAGACGATGACCTCGGTCACCGCCGCGAGCCTGGGCTGCCGCTTCGCGACGGCCTTCCGGGCGGTGGTCCAGGTCGGCGCGGTCGCGGCCGGCGAGTGGGTCGCGGTGCACGGCTGCGGCGGCGTGGGCCTCTCCGCCGTCATGATCGCGGCCGCCGCGGGCGCCCGCGTGATCGCCGTCGACGTCTCCCCCGCGGCCCTCGCCCTGGCCCGCACCTTCGGCGCCACCGCCACGCTCAACCCCGCCTCCCCCACCGCCCCGGCATCCACCGGCCCGGTGGCGTCCGCCGGGGTCACGCAGGGGGCGTTTCTCCCGCCCGGCGTCGTGGCCGAGCGGATCCGGGAGCTGACCGGGGGCGGGGCGCACCTCTCCCTCGACGCCCTCGGGTCCGCCGCGACCTGCTCCGCCTCGATCGACGGGCTCCGCCGCCGGGGCAGGCACGTCCAGGTGGGCCTGCTCCCCGGGCTCACCACCCTGCCGATGGGCCGGGTCATCGGCCACGAGCTGGCGATCCTCGGCAGCCACGGCATGGCGGCACGCACCTACCCCGCCATGATGGACATGATCGCCTCGGGCGCCCTCCGGCCCGACCTCCTCGTCACCCGGACGATCTCCCTGGAGGAGGCCGGCGCCGCCCTCACCACCATGGGCTCCTCCCCCGGCGTCACCATGATCGTCCCCGCCTGACCGGGGCACCGGCTCAGTGATCCTTCTCACTCGGCGGCCGGATCGGCCCGGACTGCGGGCCGGGCTCCCATGTGCCCGGTACGGCCGGTTCCTTCGCTGGTCAGCGGGGTGGTCGCGGCGGGCGGGCGAATTCCCCGCGTGTGGAGTGGGGATTGTTTTACATAGTCGGCCGGTTCCGGCACCATGTGCTGGGCGAAGGGCGGATCGCCGGGATCGGTGACCTCCGACGCGACCACCTCACTCCAACCGCCCACCCCTTCCGGCGCGCCTCCTTCACCCCCGCCTCATCCCTTCCGACGCGCCCCCTCAGACATGACCCACCTCGATCAGCCAAGGATCGGCACCGCATGACGCCCTTCGACCCTCCGTCCGCGTCCTCTCCCGCCTCCGGCTCCGGCGCCGGCCCCGGCGGGGCTCCGGTGCTGGCGATCGACATCGGGGGTACCAAGCTCGCCGCCGCGATCGTGTCCGCCGAGGGCGCCGTGCTGCGGCGCGGCCAGGTGCCGACGCCGGTCTCCACGGACGGAATGCGTGTCGCCGGGGCGCTGACCGGGCTGATCGCCGAGGTGTCGGAGGGGGTCGCCCCGGCGGCTGTCGGCGTGGCGTCGGCCGGGCCGATCGATCCGGTGCGCGGCACGGTCAGCCCGGTCAACATCACGGCCTGGCGGGACTTCCCGCTCATGGAGCACGTGCGCGCCGCCGTACCGGGCGTGCCCGCGGCGCTGGTCGGGGACGCGGTGGCCGCGGCGGTCGGCGAGCACTGGCGGGGCGCGGGCGCGGACGCCACGGCGCTGCTCGGCATCGTCGTGTCCACCGGCATCGGCGGCGGCCTCGTCCTGGACGGGCGGCCGTACCCGGGACCGACCGGCAACGCCGGGCACTTCGGTCACATCACCGTCGATCCCACCGGCCCGGTGTGCGCGTGCGGCGGGCGCGGCTGCGTGGAGACGCTCTCCAGCGGCCCCTCCCTGGTCCGCTGGGCCCGCGCCCAGGGCTGGCGCGCCGCCGACTTCGCGGCAGCCGAACACGCGGCCGGGCAATCCACCGGGCACGCCACTGAGCACGACGCAAAGCAGACCGCCGGGCACGCCGATGAGCAGACCGCCGCGACCGGCCGCACCGCCCCGGGAACCACCTCCACGTCGAGCCGGGCCGCCTCAGGAAACGCCTCCACGTCGAGCCGGGCCGCCGCCGGAACCGCCGCCGGCTCCCCGGGAGGGGCGGGCGCACACCGGCAGCCCACAGACGAGACCTCCGATGTATACGGCCGGATCGGCAGCCGGACCACCACCGAGCACGTCACCGCCGCCGTGGGGCACACGGCCTCCGGCGACGCCGTCACCGCGACGGTGGCCGCGTCCGTGACCGCGTCCGTGACCGCGTCAGTGGCCGTCTCCTCGGCGGCCGGCGGCACCGGTGAGCGAGGCGGTCCCGCCGGGCCGCCCGACGCGGGCGTGCTGGCGGCGGACGCGCGGGCGGGCGACCCTCTCGCGCTGGCCGCCTTCGAGCGGGGCGCGGCGGCGCTCGCGACCGGTATCGTCGCGGTCGCGACGATCTGCGACCTGGACCAGGTGGTGGTCGGCGGCGGAGTCTCCAAGTCGGGTGAGATCCTGTTCGAGCCGCTCCTGCGGCACGTGCGGGAACGCGCCCACCTGGGCTACGTCCGGAGGCTGACGATCTCCCCCGCCGCCCTCGGCACCGACGCCGGCCTGGTCGGCGCCGCGAGGGTCGCGCTCGACCTGCTCGTTCCCGCCGGCCGGCCCTAGCGGCACGGCGAACCCGCCCGACCATCCCGCGGCCCGGCCCGAGGGCCTGCGGGACGAACCTCCCCGGCACGCACCAGGAGCTCCGATGACCGCCGTCCTGCCCATGACCAACCCCGTCCGGCCCTACGCCTGGGGGTCACGGGTCGCCATCGCCGCGCTCCAGGGGCGCGCGCCCGCGGCGGAGCCGGAGGCCGAGCTGTGGATGGGGGCGCATCCGGCGGCGCCCTCGGTGCTGGCCACGCCGGGCGGGCCGGTGCCGCTGGGCGAGCTGGTGGCGGCCGATCCGGCGGGGACGCTCGGCGCGGCGGCGCTGGCGGAGTTCGGCCCGCGCCTGCCGTACCTGCTGAAGGTGCTGGCCGCCGACGAGCCGCTGTCGTTGCAGGTGCATCCGGCGCCGGAGCAGGCGGCGGAGGGGTACGCGCGGGAGGACGCCGCGGGGATCCCCCTGGAGGCCGCTGATCGCAACTACCGCGACCCGTACGCCAAGCCGGAGTTGATCTGTGCCCTGGAGCCCTTCGAGGCTCTCAGCGGCTTTCAGGAGCCCGCACGGTCGGCGGCGCGGCTGGCCGGGCTCGGCGTGCCCGCGCTCGGCCCGGCGGTCGAGCTGCTGGCCGCCGGGCGGCTGCACGCGGTGGTGTCGGAGCTCCTCACGCTGCCGGCCGCCGAGCGCGCCCCGCTGGTGGCCGACGTGACGGCGGCCTGCGCCCGCGACGCCGAGCTGGCCTGGGCGGCCGGCCTGGCCGGTCACTACCCGGGCGACCCCGGCGTGGTGATCGCACTGCTGATGCACCGGGTACGGCTGGCGCCGGGCGAGGCGATGTACGTGCCGGCCGGCCAGCCGCACAGCTACCTGAGCGGCACCGGCGTGGAGATCATGGGCGCGTCGGACAACGTGCTCAGGGGCGGCCTGACCGGAAAGCACATCGACGTGCCCGAACTGCTGCGCATCCTGTCCCCCGAGGCGTCCGAGCCCGCCCTGGTGCACGCCCGCGACACCGGGTCCGAGGAGGTCTACGACACCCCCGCCCGGGAGTTCCGGCTGTCCAGGATCCCGCTGGACGGGCCCGTGACGCTTCCGGCGGCCGGCCCGCAGATCCTGCTGTCCGTGGCGGGCGAGGTGTCCGTACGGCGGGCGGGCGGGCAGGGTGAGGGCACGACGGAGCACCGGGTTCCACCGGGAAACTCGGTCTTCGTCCCCGCCTCGGCCGGGCCCCTGGAGCTGTCCGGCGAGGGCACCCTCTTCAGGGCCGCCACCGGAGGCGGCGAGAGGGCCTAAGTTACCCCAGGTCACAGACGTCCGGATCTTTTTGGTACACCGTGACCCACAAATCCACCTAAAATCCGCCGATGTGAACCAATCTCCCGAGAGGTTGCCGATACGCGAGCGGTCGCCGAGAGCGACGACGGGCCGGCACCGGAGGCCCGTGCCGGCCCAGTTGCCGCCGGGCGCGCCCGCGCTGGTGCTGGCCGTGCCCGGCGCGGGCGACGAGGCGTCCGCCGACGTGGCCAGCGTCCTCTCCGTCGAGAACCCGCACGTGGAAGTCCGCCTGGCCTACCTCGGCGACGGCGCCGAGGGCGTGGGCAAGCTGCTGGCCGAGCTCGGCGCCGACCGCCCGAAGGAGGCGCTGGCCGCCATCGTGATCCCGCTGGTCACCGGCCCGCACCCGCGGATCTACCGGACGGTACGGGAGGCGGTCGCGCAGAGCGGCATTCTCGCCACGGTCTGCGAGCCGCTCGGCCCGCACCCGATGCTCGCCGAGGCGCTGCACGTCCGGCTGGCCGACAAGGGCCTCGCCCGGGTCGACCGGATGCGGCTGTTCAACATCGCCGCGCCGGTGGACGGCGTCATCGTCGCCACCGCGGGCGGCGAGGAGGCGGCCAGGGCCGCCGAGACCACCGCCGTCCTGCTGGCCGCCCGCCTGGCGCTGCCGGTGGTGGCCGCGTCCATCGACTCCGCGCCCAGCATCGGCGACGCCGCGGAGAGGCTGCACCGGATCGGCGCCTCCAAGCTCGCGGTGGCGCCCTACGTGATCGGTCCCGAGGCCGACATCCAGAAGGTCGCGGACGCGGCGGAGGCCGTCGGCGCGGGCTACGCGGACACGATCGGCGCCCACTACGCGGTGGTGCAGCTCGCCGCGGGCCTCTTCGGAGCGGCGGTCGAGGAGATCTTCTGACCGGCTAGTACCGCACGCAGAACAGCGCGCGCCTGCCCTTGAACTCGGTCACGCTCCACAGCGTCTTCTGCTCGCCCCAGCAGGTGAGGTCCTCCGGGCCGACCGGGTAGGACCTGCTCTCCGGCTCCTCGCCGGGCCTGGCGACGATCAGCGTGCCGTTCCCGCCCGAACCGGCCGACTGGCTGCAGTACCAGCGGCCCTCGTGGCTGAGGGCGCCCTGGATCCGGTGGCCGGGGAGGCTGAAGGCGTCCGCGGCGGTGGCCGTGCCCGACCCGTCGGCGGCGAGCGTGCCGTCAGCGGCCAGCGGCCACCGGGCGACCCTGCCCGGCGCGCCATCGGGGCCGTCGGTGTACTCCCCGGAGATCAGCAGGTCGCCGTCCCCGCAGCGGTCCACGGCGGCGAAGGAGAAGCGCGGGCCGGGCGTGACGACCTGCCAGGAGCCGATCTGCGGCAGCACGTAGCGGTAGCCGTACGCGTGCAGGGCGCCGCCGTGGCGGCCGATCTTCGTCTCGTCGCCCACGTCGTCGCGGCCGGTCCGCATGTCCAGCATCCGGTCCATCGCGAAGACGCGCAGGCCGCGGGTGGTGTCGGCGACGTAGAGGTGCCCGCCGTACCAGGCGATGCCGCCGGCGTGGATGTCGATCGGCCTGAAGGAGCCGTCGGGGGTCGGCAGGACGAGGAGCACGTGCCGGTACTTCAGCGTCGTGAGGTCCAGGAGGCTGATCCGGGCGCCGCGCTCCCCCTCCTCCGGCTTCCAGTACCAGCTGACCGCGAAGGCCCGCACGTCGAGCCCGGCGTCGGAGGCGCAGCTCACGCCCTGCGGGTACCAGTCGGTGGTGTCGTTGTCGCCGGCGTTGAACACGTACCAGTCGTCCGGTGCGCCGGTCATCCCGTCGAAGGCGTCGCTGGCCTTCTTCCTGGCCACCGTGCGGTTGGCGCCCGCGAGCACGGCCGCGAGATCCGCCCGCTCCAGGTCGCGCTCCAGCACGCCGGCCGCCTCGGCCAGCTCGCCGCCGGCCCGCCGCAACGTGAAGGGCGCCGTGTCCACCGAGGTCATCGCCGTCGCCAAGATTCTTCCCTCTCCGCGTCAAGTCTCCCTATAGCTTGACCCTACGGATGCATGGGACGCATGAGTACCCGAGGTACTCAAGCCACTCACACCGACATATCCGGCCATGTGTGAACAGGGGAGCCTTCGAGGGCTAGCTCCCGGTATCGGGTGACCATCCGTCCCGTCGAGCCGGGTGCGTCGCGCAGGGCGGCCATCGCGCGGCGCTGCCAGATCGCCCCGGTACGGCGTCGCTCGACCCGGTCCCTGATCACGCCGAGCGCGGCCTCGGCCTCCGCCGGGTCCACGCCCGCCCGCGCCAGCCCGGCCGCGGCCATCGGCAGCAGGCTCAGCGCCAGCACGCCGCCGGGCGTCTCGCCCTCGCGGCCCGGCCAGCACAGCGGCGCGTCCAGCCCGCTGCGCGCGGCCCGGTAGAAGTTGCGGTAGGCGTGCGCGAAGGGGAAGTCGTCCACCCAGTCCGGCTCGTCGGCCAGCGCCTTCACCAGGCCGACCAGGAAGGCGGCGTTGGCCGCCATGTCGGCGGCGGTCGGCCCGGCCGGCAGCGCGCGCAGCTCCACCCGCAGGTGACCGCCGTCCGCGGGGTCGTAGACGGCGCGGTTCCACTGCCACACGGTGCCCTGGTGCAGCCGCAGCTCGGCGAGTTCGGGCACGCCGCCCGCGCGGACCACGGCCACCGGGTCCTCGTCGCCGACCACGGGCAGGATCGGCTCGTAGTCGCGGACGCAGCGGGCGAAAAGCTCCTCGGCCCCGCCCGCCGCCCACTCCGTGCCGAAGGCCACCCTGCCCTCCCTGCGCCAGCGGCGCTCGATGTCGCGGTCGTCCGCCGACTCCTCGAACAGCGCGATCCTGGTCTCCTCCCACAGCTCGCGGCCGAAGAAGTACGGGGAGTTGCCGGAGACGGCGAGCACCGGGGCCATGGCGAGCTGGGCGGCGTTGTGGACCCGGCCGAACTTCTCCGGCTCCGCGCGCAGGTGGATCTGCCAGGAGGTGTTGGCGCTCTCCAGGATCACGTCCTCCACTTCCAGCTCGATCAGCTCGGCGCCGTGGATGCGGACCCTGAAGGGCTCCACCCGCAGCCGGCGGACCCCGTGGCTCAGCGCCCGGTACCGCGTCTCGTCGCTGATCGCGTCCCTGGTGAAGTCGAACTCGGTGAGCGTGGGCAGGATCCCGATCGGCACCACCCCGCCGCCCAGTTTGGCCGCGGCGGCGTCCACCAGGTCCATCGCCTCGCGGGTCTCCTCGGCCAGCGCGCTGAACGGCCGCCCGGCCAGCGGCACCGGCGTCAGGTTGCACTCCAGGTTGAACCTGCCCAGCTCCAGCACCACCCGCTCGTCGTCGGCGTGGTCGCGGACCTCCAGGTTGCGGGGCATCGGCCGGCCCTCCGCGGTGACCAGGAAAAGCTCGAGCTCCGCGCCGATCGAGGCGGGGCCCGCGCCGAAACCCGGCCGGGCGAGAAGCTCACGCAAAGCGGTCAGCGAAGATTCCAGCCGTTCGGTGAAACGGGCGTACTCCGCCTCCTCGAACCGCTCCTTCTCCACTTTCTGCCCCATGAACACGTCCCCTCGGCGGCGTAATAGTCCCTCCCCCTTCTGTCCTCTCCACGCCGCCCCACACCTGCCGGACGCCACGAACCGGAAAGGGCCGGTTGATAGATCACCACAAGAGCCGCATGTTCGCCTTGGTAGCCACAACGGGGTTTTTGCACACTGGATACAACACCGACGAAGGGGTCGAAAGTGCTCGAATCATGGCTGGCCGGCGAACTCGACACCGTCCCCGGCTACACCCGGTTCTCCACCGTGGACGAGGTCACCGCCGGCCTCACCCGGCTCGCGGCGGACCGGCAGGACGTCGCCGCCCTGCGCCGCGTCGGCACCTCCCGGCTGGGCGAGCCGATGTGGTGCCTCACCGTCGGCGACGGTCCCCGGCACGCGCTGGTCGCGGCCATGCCGCACCCCAACGAGCCCATCGGCGGCCTGACCGTCGTGCACCTCGCCGCCCGGCTGTGCGCCGACCCGGGGCTGCGCGCCCGCACCGGCTACACCTGGCACATCGTGGCCTGCCTGGACCCGGACGGGACCAGGCTCAACGAGGGCTGGTTCGCCGGTCCCTTCACCAAGTCGCACTACGGGAGGCACTTCTACCGGCCGGCGGGCCACGAGCAGGTGGAGTGGACCTTCCCCTTCGCCTACAAGGGGGCGTACTTCGACCGGGTGCTGCCGGAGACGCTGGCGCTGATGCGGCTGATCGACGACACCCGGCCCGCGTTCATGACCACGTTGCACAACGCGGAGCTGGGCGGGGCCTTCTTCTACCTCAACCGGCCCGAGCCCGCGCTGCACGGGGTGCTCAAGGACCTCGCCCGCCGGTACGGCGTGCCGCTGCACGCGGGCGAGCCCGAGCACCCCTCGATGCGCCGGTTCGAGGAGTCGGTCTTCCAGCTCCCTGACATGCGCGACTCCTACGACTACGCGGAGAAGATGGGCCAGGATCCGGCGGCGGCGGTCGGCGGCGGCGGGGGCAGCGACTCCTACGCGGCCAGGTACGGCACGCTCTCGATCGCCGCCGAGCTGCCCTACTGGCGCGACCCGTCGGCCGCCGACCTCTCGGCGACCGGCGACGTCTACCGTGACCTGCTGCTGGCGCAGGCGGCGGACATGCGCGCCACGTCCGCCGTGCTCGGCCGGGTCATGGAGGAGGTGCGCGGGGACGTGGTGAGCGACTCGCCCTTCCTGCGGGCGAGCAGGTTCTTCGTGCCGCTCATCGACGCCACCGC
The DNA here is from genome assembly GCF_030268685.1 of Microtetraspora sp. NBRC 13810. GTDB lineage: Bacteria > Actinomycetota > Actinomycetes > Streptosporangiales > Streptosporangiaceae > BSRQ01. The sequence goes on along the minus strand of NZ_BSRQ01000018.1, from coordinate 8,982 downwards.
CGTGACCAACGAGCTGCGCGCCGCCCAGCCCGCCGCGGAACGCCCGGCCACGGTCGCCGAGCGCCAGTCGGGACGGGAGATCGTGCACAGTTTCCGGCTGAGGTTCGGCGGCATGCTGCTGCGCGCCCTGGAGGGCGAGCTGGCCATCGGCAACGGCACCCCGGCCATCCGCGGCCACGCCGCCTCCCTCGCCGGGACGTACGCCGCGTGGTGCGCGGAGGCGGAGTCCGGCACCCCGGCGGAGACGATCCCGATCGGCCATCTGGTCGCCATCCAGTACGGCTCCCTCCTGGCGGGAGCCGCCCAGGCCGCCTCCTGACTGTCTTAGCCTGTCCTATCCCAACTTGTACCCAGTACAATGAAATAAGAGCACAATCTAACAACTGTTACATGATGACGGGACCGGGGCACCGCACAGCCGTACGGCCGGCCGCCACGGGTTCTCGCGGCCTTGGCGTGCCAAGCGGCCCCCCGGCGTCGTCCAGACGTGGAGGAACTCAGATGACCACCCTGCAGGAGCAGGTGGCGGAGCAGCACAAACATCACCGGGACGTCACCGGCGGCTGGCTGCGCCCCGCCGTGTTCGGCGTCATGGACGGCCTGGTCTCCAACTCGGCGCTGATCGCCGGCGTCGTGGGCGGCGGCGGCTCCGGGGCGGCGGTCACCGTCGCCGGCCTCGCGGGCCTGGCCGCGGGCGCGTTCTCGATGGCCGTCGGCGAGTACACGTCGGTGGCCTCCCAGACGGAGCTGACCCGGGCCGAGATCGCCGTCGAACGCCGGGAGATCGCCAGGAATCCGGAGGCGGAGCGGGAGGAGCTCGCGCTAGTCTACGAGTCCCGCGGCCTGTCCCCTCAGCTCGCCCGGCAGGTGGCCGAGGAGCTGCACAAGAACGACGAGGTCGCCTGGCGGGTGCACGCCCGCGAGGAGCTCGGCCTCGACCCCGACGACCTGCCCTCCCCGTGGGTCGCGGCCGGCTCGTCGTTCGCCGCCTTCGCCGTCGGCGCGCTCATCCCGGTGCTGCCCTTCCTGCTCGGCGTAGGCTCGGTCGCCGCCGCGATCGTCCTGACCGCCCTCGCCCTCTTCGCCGCCGGCGCCCTGGTGGCCCGCCTCACCACCCGATCCCCCCTCTTCGGCGGCACCCGGCAGCTGGCCCTCGGCGCGGCCGCCGCCGCCATCACCTACGGCATAGGCCACCTCGTCGGCCAGGCCGTCGGCTGACCCCGCCCCTTTCCCTTGTTCACGTCTTGCCGCCTGGAAATACTCCCAGGCGGGAATCTGTGACCATTCTCCATATGACTCCGTATTCACCAGGCAATATGGAATTGGAACCGCATATCGGCCGGCCGGGACGGCGGAACCGAACCCGGCGGCCGTTTATCGCGGAGTGACACGGGACGCTTGCAAGGCGCTTGACAGGCTTGACAGGCGTCAGCGGGAGACCTTGATCCGGCGGTGGGGGGCCTCGTGGGTCCACTGTTCCTCGGCCGCGACGCCGGTGATCATGCTCATGCAGGCGAGGGCGCGTTCCATCCGGCCGTAGACGCCGCTCAGGTCACCGAAACGGCATAACCACTCCTCGATGCGGCCCTCCGCGCCGGGCTCCTGGCCGGGCTCGATCTGGCGGACCCGGCGGCCGTCCTGCCAGACGTGCACGTACGCCCGGCCGCCGGGGTCGTCGAGGACGCTGGCCATCAGGCCGTAGGGGGTGGTCAGGGCTCGGCAGATCCGCTCGACGACCAGCGCCACGCCGTCGTACTGGTGGAGCACGACGCCGCCCCACGGGGAGGTGGCCAGGTGGATGGTCTCGTGGCCGGCGCCGCCTGAGCGGCAACCGGAGGGGTGCCCGCCCTGCGGGATCGGCGGGCAGGCGTCCGGGTCGGCGCCGAGGCGGCGGACGACCTCCTCCTCCCGGACGCCGGAGATGAAGCCGAAGGCGGGGTTCCCCTCGAACTTCCAGGTGCCGTAGGAGTCGATCAGCACGTCGGCGTAGTCCTGGAGCTCCCTCATGTTGGGCCCGAGACGCAGGCCGCCCGGCAGGTCCTCGAAGAGGTCCGCGAACGGCCCGCACAGTCCGAGCAGGCCGGGCGACCACTGGCCGAACAGTCTGCGCCACGGGTCGGCCCCGGCCCTCAGCAGCGCGGTCACGGCGTCGCGCCGCCCGATCCGGACGGCCTCCCACAACGGCGTCTGGCCGAGCAGGTTCACCGCGTCGACCTTGGCGCCGTAGGCGACGAGCAACTCGATCATCTCCCGGGCGGCCGGCCGGTTCAGCACCTCGAAGAGCGGGGTGTTGCCGAGGGCAGGCAGGCCCGCGTCGGGGTTCGCCCCGGCGGCCAGCCGCTCACCGAGCACCTCCGGTGTGATGCGCTGCCACGCCGCCCAGTCAAGGCCCCAACCGTCCATGTCACTCCGCCCAACGATCACCATAGAACGCGCGAAACTTCGCAAGCCACTCGCAGTCAAGCTTGTGCATACCACTTTCAAATGACTGGAAGCCGTGTCGCACCCGGCGAAATTCCCCGACCTTCGGCCGGACGGAGCGGGTCTCCGGCCCCTGCGCCGGACCTGGGAGTCGTCTCCGTGGAAGCCCGGCCCCCAGTCCTCCGGGGACGGGAGGGGAGTCCGGGACGGGGCCCGGAGGTGTGTCCGGCGCGTCTCGGGCGGTCGGTGGCGGGCGCGGCGTAGGGTGGTGAAATCCCCCGCTGTGACTGTCTTGGGGGTGTCGTATGACTGTTGTGAGCAGGCCGATCGTCGCGGCCGGGGCGCTGGTCGCCATGCTCGGGCCGGCCGTGGCGGGATGCGGCGGGCAGGGGCCGGACGGGGGCCCGGCGGCGCAGGTGGCGGCGCACGGCGATCTGTCCATGACCGAGCCGCTGTCGTGGGCGCCGTGCAAGGACCGGTCCGCGGCGCAGGCGTCGCCATCCGCCTCACCGGCCTCCTCCTCCTCGGATCCGGGGGACACCAAACCGGGCAGGGACCCGAAGGCGGCGCGGTACGAGTGCGCCCGCCTCACCGTGCCGCTGGACTACGCGAAGCCGACCGGCGACACCATCGAGATCGAGGTGATCAGGGCCAGGGCCACCGGCCCCGGACAGCGGATCGGGTCGCTGATCTTCAACTTCGGCGGGCCCGGCGCCTCCGGGGTGGACACGCTCGTCCAGGCGGCGTCCGACTTCAAGAAGCTCAACACCCGCTACGACCTGGTCTCCTTCGACCCGCGCGGCATCGGCAGGAGCTCCCCCGTGCTCTGCCTGGACGACCGCCAGATGGACGCCATGCAGCAGTCCGACTCCTCTCCCGACGACTCCAGGGAAGAGGCGATCTACACGGCGGAGCAGCGGGCGTTCGTCCAGGCGTGCGAGAGCAGGTCCGGCAAGGTGCTCCCGTACGTGGGCACCAGCAACGCCGCCAAGGACATGGACCGGCTGCGCGCCGCCCTGGGCGACACCAAGATGCACTACTTCGGCATCTCGTACGGCACCGAGCTCGGCGCCAACTACGCGCATCAGTTCCCCACGAACGTCGGCAGGATGGTGCTCGACGGCGCCGTGGACACCAAGCTCGGCACCGAGGCGCTGACCCTCCAGCAGACGGCGGCCTTCCAGCGGGCGCTCGGCGACTTCGCCCGGCACTGCGTGGAGTCCGGCCCGCGCCGGTGCCCGCTCAGCGCGGGCGGCAAGGACGCCGACGCGATCGTGTCCGACGTCGCCGCCCTGATCCAGAAGCTGGACGCCCACCCGCTCGACACCGCCCAGGGCCGCAAGCTCAGCCAGACCCTCGGGGTCACCGGCGTCGCCACCGGCCTCTACTCCACCAAACTGTGGCCCGCGCTCGCACAGGGCCTGATGATGGCCTACGAGGGCGACGGCACGATCCTGCTCAGCCTCGCCGACGCCCAGAACGGCCGCGACGAGAACGGCCGCTACAACAACATCATCGCCGCGAACACCGCGGTGACCTGCGACGACACCAACGAGCGGTTCACCGTGGAGGACGTCAAGGGTGCGACGCAGAAGTTCCGCAACGTCTCGTCCGTCTTCGGCAGCAGCATGGTGTGGAACCTGCTGCAGTGCACCGGCTGGCCGGTCGCCGGAGAGAACGCCGGGCAGGACGTCAACGCGCAGGGAGCGCCGCCGATCGTCGTCGTGGGCAACATCGGCGACCCCGCGACGCCGTACGCGTGGGCACCGGCGCTGGCCAAGGAACTGGGCGTGGGCGTGCTGATCACGCTGGAAGGCGAGGGCCACGGCGCCTACGACACCGGCGACCCGTGCATCCGCTCCGCCGTGGACGGCTATCTGCTGGACGGGAAGGTCCCGGCCGACGGAACACGCTGCAAGTGACGCTGCCTAAAGTGCGTACATGGACTATGTACGACTTGGATCGACCGGTGTGAAGGTTTCCCGGATCTGCCTGGGCATGATGAGCTTCGGCGACAACCGCTGGCAGGGCTGGGTGCTCGGCGAGGAGCAGGCCGAGCCGATCGTGCGCCGGGCGGTGGACGCGGGCGTCAACTTCTTCGACACCGCCGACGTCTACAGTCGCGGCACGAGCGAGGAGATCACCGGGCGGGTGCTCGCCCGGATCTTCCCGAACCGCGACGACTACGTGCTGGCCACGAAGGTGTTCAGCCCGATGGGCGAGGGCGTCAACCAGAGGGGGCTGTCCCGCAAGCACATCCTCGCCTCGATCGACGACTCGCTGCGCCGCCTGGGCACCGACCACGTGGACCTGTACCAGATTCACCGGTGGGACGACGAGACGCCGATCGAGGAGACCATGGAGGCGTTGCACGACGTCGTCAAGGCGGGCAAGGCCCGCTACATCGGCGCGTCCAGCATGTACGCCTGGCGGTTCGCCAAGGCCCAGCACGCCGCCGAGCGCAACGGCTGGACGAAATTCGTCACCATGCAGAACCACTACAACCTGCTCTACCGGGAGGAGGAGCGGGAGATGATCCCGCTCTGCGCCGACCAGGGTGTCGGGCTCATCCCGTGGAGCCCGCTCGCCCGGGGGCTGCTCGCCCGGGCCGGCAGCGCGGAGACGAGCACCGTCCGGGCCGGCTCCGACGGCCGCATCGGCTACCTCTACGACCCGGAGAACGACCGGCACGTCCTCGACCGCGTCGCCGAAGTGGCCCGCGAGCGCGGGGTCCCGGCGGCGCAGGTCGCCCTCGCCTGGGTGCTGGCCCAGCCCGGCGTCACGGCGCCGATCGTCGGAGCGACGAAGGACGGCCATGTGGACGACGCCGTCGCCGCCACCACCCTGACCCTCACCGACAAGGAACTCACCGCCCTCGCCGAGCCCTACCGCCCCCGGCCCCTGGTCTTCTGAGCCCCGTACCCATCCGGTCATCGGGTGGCCGTCGCCCCCGATGACCGGTTCCGGACGACCGAATAGTCGTATATAGGCCACCTCGCACAGTGATCGTCAATAAAGTGGCCGCGTGTTCGGAATCGTCCGGCCTTGCCGGCACAGTCTGTGCGGCGGGCTGCATCGGGAGTGGCTGTCCCACCTGTGCGGGCTCTGCCTGACCCTGCGGGATCGGCACGGGCACGCGGCCCGGCTCGTCACCAACTACGACGGGCTGCTCGTCTCGGTGCTCACCGAGGCCCAGGCGCGCTCGCCGTACCCGCGGCGCAGGGCCGCGCCGTGCGCCCTGCGGGGGTTCGCGGCGGCCGACGTGGTGGACGCGCGGGCCGAGGGGGCGCGGCTGGCGGCGGCGGCCTCGCTGATCCTCGCCGCGGGGAAGATCGGCGACCACGTGCGCGACGGCGACGGGCTCTACGGGCGGCCCGCGGTGGCCAGGGGCGCGGCGTGGGCGGCGCGGCGCTGGGACCGGGCGGGCGCGGCGGACGCGGCGGAGCTGGCCTTCGACACAACCGTCCTGGCCGGGGCCCTGGCGCGGCAGCCGGTGCTGGAGGCGCGTCCCGCGGGTTCCGTCCTGGACCTGACCGAGCCGGCGGAGAGCGCGGTCGCCGCGGTGTTCGCGCACACCGGGGTGCTGACCGGCCGGCCGCACAATGTCCCCGCGCTGGCGGAGGCGGGCCGCTTCTTCGGCCGTCTCGCCCACCTGCTCGACGCCGTGGAGGACCTCGCCGCCGACCGCGCGAGCGGCTCCTACAACCCGCTCGCCGCCACCGGCACCGGCCCGGCGCAGGCCCGCCGCCTGTGCGACGACGCCGCCCGCGGTCTCGCCCTGGCCGTCGCCGACCTCGACCTGCGCAGGAGCGCCCTGGTACGCGCGCTCCTGGTCACCGAGGTCGCGCGTACGGTGGACCGCGTCTTCGCCGCCGGACCCGGTACCGGGCAGCCCGGCACCGAGACGCCCCGGCGGCAGGGCGGTCCCGCGCTCGGCTGCCTGGCGGGCGCCCTCACCTGCTGCACGTGCGGCCTCTACGAGTCGCCGGGCATGGAGGAGGAGCGCCGGTCCTGCACCGACCGGTGCGGCGACTGCTGCGACGCCTGCGGTTCCTGCGGGGACTGCTGCCAGGCGTGCTCGTCGTGCGGCGAGTGCTGCAACGGATGCGACGGGTGCGACGGGTGCTCCTGCGACTGCGGATGCAACTGATCGTCCCGGGAGCGGCAGGACGGAAACTGTCGGGGGCGGCGCCTAGGCTGGAGCCATGGCTCGGGCAAACGATGACGCCGCGGCGGCGCTGGAAGAATACGCCGATCTGTTCGCCATGACCGGGGGCGACGCGTTCCGGGTGCGCAGCTACCAGAAGGCGGCGAAGGCGATCTCCGGCCATCCGGAGGACATCGCGACCGGCGACGTCCGCAAGGTGCCCGGCGTGGGCGAGGCGATCGCCAAGAAGGTCGAGGAGTTCCTCCAGCGGGGCAGCTTCCGGCAGCTCGACGACCTGCGGGGCCGGGTGCCCGCCGGGGTCAGGCGGATGACGAGGATCCCGTCGCTCGGGCCCAAGAAGGCGATCTTCCTGTTCACCGAGCTGGGCATCGACTCCCCCGAGGCGCTGGGCGAGGCGATCAGGGCCGGGCGGCTGACCGGCATCAGGGGCTTCGGCGCCAAGACCGAGGAAAACCTGCTCAAGGGCATCGACCAGCTGGAGCAGTCCGGGGCACGGGTGCACATCGGGGTCGCGACCGACGTCGCCGAGAAGGTCATCGCGTCGCTGTCCGGCGCCACCGAGCGGATCGCCTACGCGGGCTCGCTGCGCCGGATGAAGGACACCGTCGGCGACGTCGACGTCCTCGCGGTCGCGGGCGACCCGCCGGCCCTGATGGAGTCCTTCCGCGCCCAGCCCTACGTGGCGGAGGTGATCGCCGCCGGGGACAAGAAGACCTCGATCCGCACCACCGCCGGGCTCCAGGTCGATCTGCGGGTCGTTCCCGCCGAGTCCTGGGGCGCCGCGATGCAGTACTTCACGGGATCCAAGGAGCACAACGTCCGGATCCGCGAGATGGCCGTCAAGAAGGGCTGGAAGCTCTCCGAGTACGGCCTGTTCGACGGCGACCGGGTGATCGCCTCGCGGACCGAGGAGGAGATCTACGAGGCGCTGGGCATGCCGTGGATCCCGCCCACGATGCGGGAGGACGGCGGCGAGGTGGCCGCGGCGCTGAAGGGGGAGCTCCCGGTCCCGGTCACGCTGGAGGACCTCAGGGGCGACCTGCACACGCACACCGACCTGACCGACGGCATCGCCTCCCTGGAGGAGATGGTCGCCGCGGCGGCGGCGCTCGGCTACTCCTACTACGCGATCACCGACCACGCGCCCGACCTGGTCATGCAGCGCATGACGCTGGAGAAGGCGCTGGACCAGCGCGAGCGCATCGCCCGCCTGCAGGACCGCTATCCGGGGATGCGGCTGCTGCACGGCACCGAGCTCAACATCGGCCCCGACGGCGCCGTGGACTGGCCGGAGGAGGTCCTGGCCGGCTTCGACGTGACGGTGGCCAGCGTGCACTCGCACTTCACCCAGTCACGCGCCGAGATGACCGCCCGCTTCATCGCCGCCTGCGACAACCCGCAGGTCCACATCATCGGCCACCCCACCACCCGCAAGATCGGCAAGCGGCCTCAGGTGGACGCCGACTGGGAGGCGGTCTTCCGCCGCGCCGCCGCCACCGGCACCGTCATGGAGATCGACTCCTACCCCGACCGCTCCGACCTGCCCGCCGACCTGGTGCGCCTGGCCCGTCACCTCGGCGTGAAGTTCTCCATCGACAGCGACTCACACGCGATCCCGCACCTCGCCAACCAACGCTACGGCGTCGGCATCGCCCAGCGGGCCTGGCTCACCACCGACGACGTGATCAACACCTGGCCCCTGGACCGGCTGCTCACGTACCTCGGCCGCGGCCAGGACCGCGTCTGACCATTCAGCATGAGCCTCAGGCAACCGCCGGCGACGCCTGCGAGTTCCCCGTCGCCGAGGCCGCCCACCATGGCCACCTCGGCGACCGCCTCCCCCTCCACCATGGGGGCGGCCGAGCACTGCGTCCACGACGACGGCGACCGGCTCGTCCCCTCCGCCTGGTCCCCTCCCTCTGCCCTGGCATGATCGCCGGCCTCCGCCGCGAACGCGGCCGCCTCACCGAAACCGTCACCCGCCTCCAGGCATCCCAGGACGTCCTGGACACCCTGCTGGTCGCGGCCATGCGCGAACACGGCAATCTGTGAACGGCCGGCCCAACCTGCGAGGGCTCGAACCCGTCACTTACCCCGAGGGCCAGGACCTCGCGACCGGGCGTGTGATGCGGGACGCGGTTGGGCTTGACGAACCTGGGACGAGAAAGGTCGGGGTCGGCACTGGCGAGAGTTCGGGCAATTGCTTCAGGAACGAATACTAGAGGCTCTGGGCTGGGCCTACGCGGCCCAACCCACGCCTTTGTCCCCGCCCGCCATCGAATTTCCCTGGATCGCACCCACCGTCGGGCAACCCGTCGCCGTGGCCGATGCGTCTGTACCGTCAGCAGACCAACGGAAGGCGACTAGGTGGCCGATAGGGCGATATTTCAGGA
>NZ_BSRQ01000017.1 GCF_030268685.1 Microtetraspora sp. NBRC 13810 | reverse complement strand
TCCCGGCCGATACAATCAGTATCAACCAAAGGAATCCGTCACAGACAACATGACGGGGTTAATTCATCATGCACTGGCTTTTAGCACACTGTTGAGTTCTCAAGAAACGGACGCGAACACCTTCCGGCCTATCCGAAGATCTGCCTTCCGGGGCGAACTTCCGTCTTTTCTATCTTAGCAGATTTGGGAAGTTTGTAGCAAACTGACCCTTATCTACATTTTTGTCCCCTTTCGAGGACCGCCCCGCTATCTTAGCCAAGCGCCCGGCCCTGACCAAATCATGGTGAAGGACCCGGATCCCGGTGGAGATAGGTGGGAGTGCGTGGCTCTTCGGCCTCGCAGGAAGAACTTTAGCACTCTCGCCGGGATCTTCCGTGCAGTACTCGGTAACAATGAGGTCTACCCATGGTCCACAGGGCCTAAACAGGCTTGGGCCATGGAGTTGCAAAAGGCCGCCCATGCCCCCGTCGACGCAGGTCAACGCGGGTATGGGCGGCCTCGACGATCAGCTGGCCGGCAGTGCCGCGAGCTGTGCCTCCAGCCGGGCGATGTCCTCGCCGGCCTGGGCCGCGCGGGCCCGGACCTTGGCCACGACGTCGTCCGGCGCCTTGGACATGAACTGCTCGTTGCCGAGCTTGCCCGCCGACTGGGTGGCCTCCTTGCGGGCAGCCGCGAGATCCTTCTCCAGGCGCTTGCGCTCGGCGGCCACATCGATGGCGCCCGCCGTATCGATCTCGACCACGACCGTTCCCACGGCGAGCCGTGCGGTGGCCGCGAAGCCGTCCTCCGGCGCGTCCAGCCGGAGCAGGGTCCGGATCGCGGGCTCGTGCGGGGCGAGCGGCCCGCCGTCCAGGGACAACCGGGCCGCGACCCGCTGGCCGGGCTTGAGCCCTTGGTCGGAGCGGAACCTGCGAACCTCGGTCACCAGGTCCTGCAACCGCTGGATCACGCCTTCCGCGGCCGGATCGTCATAGGCCGCGTCCGCGGCGGGCCATGGTGCGACGACGATGGACTCACCGCCGGTGAGCGCGCGCCACAGCTCCTCGGTGACGAACGGGATCAGCGGATGCAGCAGCCGGAGCAGCGCGTCGAAGACGTGGCCGAGGACGAACCTGGTGTGGTCCAGCCCGGCGGCGAGCTGGATCTTGGCCAGCTCGACGTACCAGTCGCAGACCTCGTCCCAGGCGAAGTGGTAGAGCAGGTCGGACACCTTGGCGAACTCGAACTCTTCCGAGGCGTCGTCCACCGCCCTGGTCACGCTCTGCAGCCTGGACAGGATCCACCGGTCGGCCTCGGTCAGCGACTCCGCGTGCGGCTCGGCCGCGACGGAGGCGCCGTTCATCAGCGCGAAGCGCGTGGCGTTCCAGATCTTGTTGCAGAAGTTGCGCGAGCCGGCGGCCCAGTCCTCGCTGATCGCGACGTCCGAGCCCGGGTTGGCGCCGCGGAGCAGGGTGAAGCGCGTCGCGTCCGCGCCGTACCGCTCGATCCAGTCCAGCGGGTCCACGACGTTGCCGAACGACTTGGACATCTTCTTGCCGAACTGGTCGCGCACCATGCCGTGCAGGGCGACGGTGCGGAACGGCGGCTCCCCGTCCATCGCGTAAAGCCCGAACATCATCATCCGGGCCACCCAGAAGAACAGGATGTCGTACCCGGTGACCAGCACGGAGGTCGGGTAGAAGCGCTTGAGCTCCGGGGTCTGCTCCGGCCAGCCGAGCGTGGAGAAGGGCCACAGGCCGGAGGAGAACCAGGTGTCCAGGACGTCGGCGTCCTGCACGTAACCGGGCGGCGGCTGCTCGTCCGGGCCGACGCACACGATCTCCCCGGCCGGGCCGTACCAGACCGGGATCCGGTGCCCCCACCACAGTTGCCGTGAGATGCACCAGTCGTGCATGTCGTCCACCCAGTCGAAGTAGCGCTTGGCCAGCTCCGGCGGGTGGATGCGGGTGCGGCCGTCGCGCACGGCGTCACCGGCGGCCTTGGCCAGCGGCGACACGTTGACGAACCACTGCAGCGACAGCCGCGGCTCCACCACGGTCTTGCACCGCGAGCAGTGGCCGACGGAGTGCAGGTAGGGCCGCTTCTCCTCGACGATGCGCCCCTCGGCGCGCAGCGCGGCGATCACGGCGGGCCGCGCCTCGAAGCGGTCGAGCCCCTCGAACGGCCCGTGCGCCGTGATGACGCCCCGCTCGTCCATCACCGACGGCGAAGGGAGCCCGTGCCTGCGGCCGATCTCGAAGTCGTTGGGGTCGTGCGCCGGGGTGACCTTGACCGCGCCGGTGCCGAACGCGGGATCGACGTGCTCGTCCGCGACGATCGGGATGCGCCGCCCGGTGAGCGGCAGCTCGACCTCGCGGCCGACCAGGTGCGCGTAGCGCTCGTCCGCGGGGTGCACCGCCACCGCGGTGTCGCCGAGCATGGTCTCGGCCCGGGTGGTGGCGACCACGATCGACTCGTCGCCGCTGCCGTACCGGATCGAGACGAGCTCGCCCTCGTCCTCCTTGTGCTCGACCTCGATGTCGGAGAGCGCGGTGAGGCAGCGCGGGCACCAGTTGATGATGCGCTCCGCGCGGTAGATGAGACCGTCGTCGAACAGCCGCTTGAAGATCGTCTGGACGGCGCGGGACAGGCCCTCGTCCATCGTGAACCGCTCGCGGGACCAGTCGACCCCGTCACCGAGCTTCCTCATCTGCCCGAGGATCCAGCCGCCGGACGCTTCCTTCCACTGCCAGACGCGCTCGACGAAGGCGTCACGGCCGAGGTCGTGGCGGGAGACGCCGTCCTTGGCGATCTCGCGCTCCACGACGTTCTGCGTGGCGATGCCGGCGTGGTCCATGCCGGGCAGCCACAGCGTCTCCATGCCGCGCATGCGGGCGCGCCGGGTCAGTGCGTCCTGGATCGAGTGGTCGAGCGCGTGACCGATGTGCAGCGAACCTGTCACGTTGGGCGGCGGCAGGACGATGGAGTACGGCTCGCGCCCGCTGCCCGGGTCGGCGTGGAAGAAGCCCTCGGATACCCATCGCTCGTAGCTTCGGGTCTCGACTTCCGAGGGTGTGTACTGGGTGGGCAGCTCTGGCGTCGTCACGGTGACCAATTCTAGGGACGTCCGGCGGCCGCTTTGGCGCATCTCGCCCGGTCACGCCGGTAGGGATCAACGCAGGTCAGAACGGCGGGCCCTGGAGTACAGGGCCGGCCGGGGGCCACAGGCCAGGTGGGAAGGAGCCGGACCGGCAGGTCAGGCGGACTTCTCCCGCGGGGTGCGCTGCTGCTTGGCCTGCAGCTGGTCGCGCGGCACGAGGGTCGGGTTGACGTGCTCCAGGACCGAGGCCCTGTCGATGATGACCCTCGCCACATCCTGCCGGCTGGGTACCTCGTACATCACCGAGAGGAGGACCTCCTCCAGGATGGCGCGCAGGCCGCGGGCACCGGTGCCGCGCAGGATGGCCTGGTCGGCGATGGCCTCCAGCGCGTCGGTGCCGAACTCCAGCTCGACGTTGTCCAGCTCGAACAGCCGGCGGTACTGCTTGACCAGCGCGTTGCGCGGCTCGGTGAGGATCTGGATGAGCGCCTCGCGGTCGAGGTTGTGCACGCTCGTGATGACCGGGAGCCGGCCGACGAACTCCGGGATCATGCCGAACTTCAGCAGGTCCTCGGGCATGACGTCGCCGAAGATGTCGGAGGAGTCGATCTCGTCCTTGGAGTGGATGACGGCGTTGAAGCCGATCCCCTTCTTGCCGATCCGGGACTCGATGATCTTCTCAAGCCCGGCGAAGGCGCCACCGCAGATGAACAGCACGTTGGTGGTGTCGATCTGGATGAACTCCTGGTGCGGGTGCTTGCGGCCGCCCTGCGGAGGCACCGAGGCGGTGGTGCCCTCCAGTATTTTGAGCAGCGCCTGCTGCACACCCTCACCCGAGACGTCGCGGGTGATCGACGGGTTCTCGCTCTTGCGGGCGATCTTGTCGACCTCGTCGATGTAGATGATGCCGGTCTCGGCCTTCTTGACGTCGTAGTCGGCGGCCTGGATCAGCTTCAGCAGGATGTTCTCGACGTCCTCGCCGACGTAGCCGGCCTCGGTCAGCGCGGTCGCGTCGGCGATGGCGAACGGCACGTTGAGCATCTTCGCCAGCGTCTGCGCCAGCAGAGTCTTGCCGGAACCCGTCGGGCCGAGCAGCAGGATGTTGGACTTGGCCAACTCCACGCCGTCGTCACGCCCGCGCTCACCGGACTGCACCCGCTTGTAGTGGTTGTAGACCGCCACCGAGAGGGCCTTCTTCGCCTTGTCCTGACCGATGACGTAGGCGTCGAGGAACTCGTAGATCTCCCTCGGCTTGGGCAGGTTGTCCCACTTGAGCTCGGAGGACTCGGAGAGCTCCTCCTCGATGATCTCGTTACAGAGATCGATGCACTCATCGCAGATGTAGACGCCGGGTCCGGCGATGAGCTTCTTGACTTGCTTCTGGCTCTTTCCGCAGAACGAGCACTTCAGCAGGTCTCCCCCGTCGCCGATGCGTGCCACCCCAGATACTCCTTTGCGTGGGACCGCCCTGCTACCGCGGTCCGTTTCTTTCGCCCCCGGCCCGATACCGGGTGCGAAAAGTCATCCCGCTCAGGTTTCGACGTTACCGTCTTCCGGGCCCTCAGTGAGCCCCCTAGCGGCGAGTCGCACCGGAACGTGCCCAATTGGGCACCGTTCCGGTGCGCACGATCCGTCAGGAAGCGACTGCCTGCGCCCGCTTCTTCCGCGACGGAATGATGTCGTCTACCAGGCCGTAGGCCTTGGCCTCGTCGGCGCTGAGAATCTTGTCGCGCTCGATGTCGCGACGGATCTCGTCCGAAGGCTTGCCGGTGTGCCGCGCCACGATCTCCTCCAGAAGCGCGCGCATCCGGAGGATCTCCCTGGCCTGGATCTCGATGTCACTGCCCTGGCCGCCGCCCTCGGTGGACGGCTGGTGGATCAGCACCCGCGCGTTGGGCAGCGCGAACCGCTTGCCGGGAGTGCCTCCCGCCAGCAGCACCGCCGCCGCCGACGCCGCCTGGCCCAGGCAGACCGTCTGGATCTCGGGCCGGACGAACTGCATCGTGTCATAGATCGCCGTCATGGCGGTGAAGGAGCCACCCGGCGAGTTGATGTAGATGCTGATGTCACGGTCGGGATCGAGCGACTCCAGGGTCAGGAGCTGGGCCATGACGTCGTTGGCCGACGCGTCGTCGATCTGCACCCCGAGGAAGATGATGCGGTCCTCGAAGAGCTTGTTGTAGGGATTCATCTCCTTCACGCCGTACGTCGTGCGCTCGACGAACGAAGGGATGATGTATCGGCCGTTGATGTCCCCCGGCCGGATCAGCTCGCTCACCTCGTGTCCCTTCAGGAGACGGCGCCCGAGGAGGGCACCTGCCGCGCACTGCGCACGACCTGGTCGATGAAGCCGTAGTCCTTGGCCTCATCCGCCGTGAACCAGCGGTCTCGGTCAGAATCCTTCTCGATCTGGTCGAGCGCCTGACCCGTATGGTAGGCGATGCGCTCGGCCAGGGTCTTCTTCACATAGAGCATCTGCTCCGCCTGGATGGCGATGTCGGCGGCGGTGCCGCCGATGCCACCGGAAGGCTGGTGCATCATGATGCGCGCGTGCGGGAGCGCGTAACGCTTGCCGTGGGCGCCGGCGCAGAGCAGGAACTGCCCCATCGAGGCGGCCAGCCCCATGGCCACCGTGCACACGTCGTTAGGCACGTATTCCATCATGTCGTAGATCGCCATGCCCGACGTCACCGAACCGCCAGGCGAGTTGATGTACAGGTAGATATCCCGCTCGGCGTCGTCGGCGGCGAGAAGGAGCAGTTCCGCACAGATTCGGTTGGCGATCTCGTCGTTGACCTGGGTGCCCAGCACGATGATGCGCTCGCGCAGCAGCCGCTGATAGAGCTGGTCTTCGAGCCTGAACGAGCCGTTGGACTGGCTCATCGAGGGCTGCTCGAGACCTGTCGGCTGGTAGAGGGTCGGCGGGCTGGTCACAGCGTCACCTTCCGATGCGTCGTAATCGATTGGCCTTTGCCTGTGACCCTAACGCCCGTCGCGGACCGGACATGCCCCCTCCGCCTGCTGTTCGCTGTCGGCGCAGGTAGGGCCCGTGCAGGTTTGAAACAGGTCACACCGTCGCCGGCCACGGGCCGCGTAAACGCCGACGCCCTCACCGCACGCGTGTGCGGCGAGGGCGTCGGTGACACTCTCGGGGTGCCTGCCGGGACGGTTGTCTCGGAGGCTCAGTCCTCGGACTTCTCCCCGGCCGGCTCGTCCTGCCCGGCGCTCTCGTCCTGCGGGTTGAGCTCGGCGTAGATCGCCTTGAGGTCGACCTCGGCGCCCGACTCGTCGGTCACCTTGGCGGCGTCGCCGACGACGCTCTTGGCCTTGTCCCGCACGATCTCGACCATGGCCAGCGTGAGCTGGTCGTTGTCGGCGAGGTGCTGGGCCAGCGTGTTCGGGGCGACGCCGATCTCCATGGCGCGGCGGACCACGAAGTCGGTCAGCTCCTGCTCGGAGACGCCGAGGTCCTCCTGCTTGACGATCTTGTCGAGCACGAAGCCGGTCTTGAGTGCCTTGGCCGCGCTCTCCTCGAACTCGGCGAAGCGCTCTTCCTCGGTGGTCTGGTAGAGGCGGAAGAACGCCTCCCGGCTGAGGCCGCTGTCGGAGATCTGGTGCTCGAGGTTGTGCTTGCGGGCGTCGATCTCGGTGGTGAGCGCGCTGTCCGGAAGCGGGATGTCGAGCTTCTCCAGGAGGGCGTCGACGGCCTTCTCGCGGACCTGCACGACCTGGTCGAGGAGCTTGGTGCGGCGCACCTGCTCGCTCAGGCTGCCACGCAGTTCCTCAAGCGTGTCGAACTCGCTGGCGAGCTGCGCGAACTCGTCCTCCAGCTCGGGCAGGACCTTCTCCTTGACCGACTTGACCTTGATCGAGATCTCGGCCTCCTCGCCGGCGTTCGCACCGCCGACGAGGTTGGAGGTGAAGGTCTTCTCCTCGTCCGCCGACATGCCGAGCAGGGCGTCGTCGAGGCCCTGGAGCACCGAGCCGGCGCCGACCTCGTAGGACACCTCGCTGGCCTGCTGCTCCTCGATGTTCACACCGTCGATCGCGGCGGCGAGGTCCATGACCACGTAGTCACCGGCGACGGCCGGGCGCTCCACGCCGGTGAGCGTGGCGAAGCGCTGGCGCAGGGCGTCGAGCTGGGCGTCGATGTCGGCGTCGGAGACCTCGGCAGCCGGGACGGTGATCTCGATGTCGCTGTAGTCGGGAAGGTCGAAGTTGGGCCGGATGTCCACCTCGGCGGTGAACTCGACCTGCTCGCCGTCCTCGATCTTCGTGACCTCGATGTCCGGCTGGCTCACCGGGAAGATGTCGCTCTCGTCGACAGCCTGACCGTACAGCTTCGGTACCGCGTCGTTGAGGGTCTCCTCCAGCACCACCGCGCGGCCGAAGCGCTGCTCGATGATGCGAGCAGGGACCTTGCCGGGGCGGAAACCGGGGACGCGCACCTGCTGCGCGACCTTCTTGTACGCCGCCTTCATGCTCTCGCCGAGCTCCTCGAACGGCACCTCGACGGTGAGCTTTACCCGGGTCGGGCTGAGCTCCTCGACAGCGGTCTTCACGGGGTGGTCTCCTTGATCAAGCTTCGAGTGATCGCGGGCGCGTCGATTCGTGCTTCTCGGTCGAGTCTCGCCGTGCCTCATCGCACCGGGCCCCGCTGACGACCCCGGGCGCCTTTCGGCCGGCTCCTTCTCCCGTACGGCTACCGCGGCAGCGCGCCGCGCCCACATGAGCGGCGCTGATCACAACCTTTATGGACATGCTGTAGCCGGCTGTTGTCCAGCACCGCCCGCCAGTCTAGGGCAGATGCGCACCCGAGAGCGACGGCGCCAGGGTCAGATGTCCTTCATGATCTTGACAAGGATCTGGACCGTCTCGTCCGGCGTGGTGCTGACGGCGCACAGACGCTCCATCACCTCGCCGTATCGGTCGACGTCCTCGCGCTTGTCCAGATAGAGGGCGCTGGCCAGTTGCTCGACGTAGACGACGTCGGGCAGCTCGCTGTCCTGGAAGCGCAGGATGCTGAACGCGCCGCCCTCCGCGCTGTGCCCGCCGAAGCTGAACGGCATCACCTGGATGGTGATGTTGGGCTGGCGCATGAGGTCGAGCAGGTGCTCCACCTGGGCGCGCATCACGTCGGCGCCGCCGATCGGGCGGCGCAGCGCGGCCTCGTCGATCACGGCCCAGAAGAACGGCCCGTCGCCGCCGTCGAGCACCCGCTGGCGCTCCATCCGCAGGTCGACCCGGCGGGCGATCTCGTGTGAGCCGAGCCCGGCGGCGCCCGCGGTGATGACCGCCCTGGCGTACTCCTTGGTCTGGAGCAGGCCGGGGATGAACTGCACCTCGTAGGTCCTGATCCGGGTCGCGGCCTCCTCCAGGCCGACGTACGCCTGGAACCACGAGGGCAGCAGGTCGTTGAAGCGGTGCCACCAGCCCGGCTCGTTGGCCTTGAGCACGAGGTCCATGACCGGCGCCCGCGCCTCGGCGTCCTCCACGCCGTAGAAGGTGAGCAGATCGGCGACGTCGCGCTCCTTGAACCCGACCCTGCCCAGCTCCATGCGGCTGATCTTGGACTCGGAGCCGCGGATGACGCTGCCCGCGTCCTCGCGGGTGATGCCCTTGTTCTCGCGGAGCCGGCGCAGCTGGGACCCGAGGAGGATGCGCAGCGCCGTGGGGCCCGATCCCGGCTGCATCTGCGTCACGTCGCCTCCCTCGTGCACCTTTACCAGCGCACACAGTGTCACTACTTCCGGCCGTCATGACAAGGTCTCAACCTCGTGGCCGATTCGCAACCGAGCCACACCCTGGACGCCCATGCGGCTGCACATTGCAGCTGCACGTGCATTTGGGTCTTGCAGCGGACGTTCCCGGTGACCCATGATGGCCTAGTGCATATTGGGCTAATGGGGCATTAGTCCGTAAAACGGCATCGATGGCGGAGATGTGAGATGAGAGCGGGAGGGGCCGGCAGAATGGTGGATGAACCCATATCCACTGCCGACTGCCTGCAGTTCAACCGCCGGCTCCGGTTCTCGGAGCTGCTCTACGGCCACGGTTCCGACACGGCCACCTGCCCGCTGCCGCCCAAGGCCGACTCGGTCAAGACGGCCAGGGACGTCACCAGGAACACGCTCAGGAGCTGGGGTCTGCCGGAACTCGGCGACGACGCCGCACTGGTCGTCTCCGAGCTCGTCACCAACGCCGTACGTTACGCGCCGTGCTCGCCCGGCGCGGTCGGCGAGCTGCCGATCACCCTGATGCTGCTGCGGATGTCGCCCGGCGTGCTGCTGGCGGTCGCCGACCCGAGCAACCAGGCGCCGACCCCCAAGGAGCCGGACTTCGTCTCGGAGAACGGCCGCGGGCTCTACATCGTCGAGACCTACAGCAGGCGCTGGGGCTGGGACCGCCTGGACAACGGCGGCAAGGCCGTCTGGGCCCTCTTCGACACCGGCCGCTGAGACCTCTGCGCCCCGGGCGACGGTCACCGGACGCTCCACCCGGCGGAGAACCCGCCGGGTTTCTTCTTTGGTCGGGGCGGCGGGATTTGAACCCACGACTTCGTGCACCCAAAGCACGCGCGCTACCAAGCTGCGCCACGCCCCGTGGCGCCGTTGCGCAAGCGCCCGCGAACTCCGGTACGCTTACGCCCTGACGACCGGATGCAGTCTAGACCAGACCGCGCCCGGCTCGCGCGGACGTAGCTCAATGGTAGAGCCCCAGTCTTCCAAACTGGCTACGCGGGTTCGATTCCCGTCGTCCGCTCCGCTGAGAAAAGGCCAGGTCAACCGTCATTCGGTGACCTGGCCTTCTGTCTGCCCATCTTTTTTCGCCCATCTTCCCGGCCCCGGCCTTCTCGGCGCCCCGACGACCGGCCGTCGCGCGCCCCGGCAATGCCCCGGACCGGCGAGCCGGCAGCGGAATACGGGCGCCCTCCCGGGAAGCGTGACCCATTCGTGACATCAATTCTTCCGACTTCCCATCGGCCGCCGCCCGGACGGATTCTCAGGGGGCGTGCGGGCCGCGGAAGGGGAGGGTCTGGCTGTAGACGATGTTGGTGGTGGTGCTGCCGAAGTGCGCGAGCTCGTCCACGACCTTCTCCAGGTGGCCCATGGAGGTGGCGGCGACCTTCAGCGTGTAGCAGTCGTCGCCGGTGGTGCGCAGGCACTCCAGGATCTCCGGGCGCTCGCCGAGGAGCCGGTGCAGGGGCTCGTGCCGGCTGCCGGGGTATTTGAGGCGGACCACGGCGAGCACGGCGTACCCGACCTTGTCCAGGTCGACGACGGCGCGGTAGCCGGTGATGACGCCGGCCGCCTCCAGCCGGCGCACCCGCTCGGTCGTCGCCGACGCGCTGAGGCTCACCCGCCGGGCCAGCTCGGTGAGCGACATGCGGCCGTCTCGCTGGAGCTCGGCCAGGATGGACCAGTCGGTCAGATCAAGAGTCTCGGCCATCTGGCAAAGATACCGGTGAATCCACGGCCGAACAGCCCCCAGTCCGGGATATCTTCCTTCCATCCGGGCTGATCGCCTGGATAGCCTGGCTTGGTGAAATTAGGCGTGAACGTCCCGAACTTCGGGCCGGGCACCCGTCCCGACGTGCTGCGTGCCTGGGCGCAGACCGTGGAGGGGCTGGGGTTCGACCTGCTGATGGTCTCCGACCACGTCGTGGTGACCCCCGACGTCGCCGAGCAGTATCCGGCGCCGTTCTACGAGCCCTTCACCGCGCTGTCCTGGCTGGCCGGGATCACCACCCGGATCAGGCTCGGCACCACGGTGCTCATCGTGCCCTACCGCCACCCGCTGCTCACCGCCCGGATGGCCGCCAACCTCCAGCAGCTCAGCGGCGGACGGCTGGTCCTGGGCGTGGGCGTCGGCTGGGCGCGGCAGGAGTTCGAGGCGCTCGGCGTGCCGTTCGGGCGACGCGGGGCGCTGACCGACGAGCATCTGCGGGCGATGCGCCGGGCCTGGGCGGACGAGGACGACTACCGGTCCGGGCGGATCCCGCTCTGGGTGGGCGGCGGGTCCGACGCGGCCCTGCGCAGGGCGGTGCTGCTGGGCGACGCGTGGCACCCGCTGCGTTTCACCCTCCCCTGGCTGCGCGAGCGGGTGGACCGGCTGCGGGCCGCCGCGGACGAGCTGGGACGTCCCGTCCCGGCCTTGGCTCCCCGCATCCTGCTGCGGCTGACCGACGCCCCGGTGACCGGCGCGGACCGGCGGGCCGGCGAGGGCACCCTCGACCAGGTCGCGGAGGACCTCCGGCAACTGCGCCTGCTCGGCGCGGAGAGCGTCGTCCTCGACCCCTTCATCGGCGACCCCGACGAGACGAACCATCCCGAGACGGCATGGCGGATGCTCGCGACCGTGGCCGCCCACCACTCAGAAACGGAACACGCATGACCCACGACGACGAACGCTTCCTGCACAGGGCGATCGAGCTGGCCACCGCGTCCAGGAAGGGCGGGAACCCGCCGTTCGGCTCGCTGCTGGTGGGCCCGGACGGCGACGTGCTCGCCGAGGACCACAACACCTCGCTCACCGACTCCGACATCACCGCCCACCCCGAGCTGAAGCTGGCCAGGTGGGCCGCCCGCGAGCTCGACCCGGCCACCGCGGCCGGCACCACCATGTACACGAGCTGCCAGCCGTGCGTCATGTGCGCGGGCGCCATCGAGCGGTCCGGCCTCGGCCGCGTCGTCTTCGCGCTGTCCAACGAGCAGCTCGGCGCGCTGAAGCCGCCGCCCGGCCCTTCGTCCTTCCGCCAGGAGGGCCCCGCGCTCTTCGAGGAGGCCGCCGCCGCGGTCGCCGGCTACTACGTCTGACCGGGGGTCCTGCGGGGAACAACACCCCCCGTCCCGAGGTTCCCGCTCGTGGAACCGGAGGAGGATCGCATGGGCGACTACGGACGGCCGCTGGAGTTCGGTTATTTCCTGGTGCCCGAGGCGGGTGAGCCGCTGCTCGACCGGGCGCGGACCGCCGACCGGCTGGGCCTCGACCTGATCGGCGTGCAGGACCACCCCTACCAGCGGCGCTATGTGGACACCTGGACGCTGCTCAGCATGATCGCCGCGGTCACCGAGCGGGTCAGGGTCTTCCCCGACGTGGCCAACCTGCCGCTGCGCCCGCCCGCCGTACTGGCCAAGGCCGCGGCGAGCCTGTCGGTGCTGAGCGGCGGCCGGGCCGAGCTGGGCCTCGGCGCGGGCGGCTTCTGGGACGCGATCGAGGCGTACGGCGGCGCCCGGCGCGGTCCGGGGGCGGCGCTGGGCGCGCTGGACGAGGCGATCACGGTGATCAGGAAGATCTGGTCACAGGAGCGCAACCTGCGTTTCGAGGGCGAGCACTACCGGCTGGCCGGGGCCAACGCCGGACCGGCGCCCGCGCCCGGGATGGAGCTGTGGCTCGGCGTCCGCGGGCCGCGGGCGCTGGCGCTCACCGGGGCGCGCGCCGACGGCTGGCTGCCCTCCTCCCCATGGGCGACGCCCGAGCTGCTGCCCGGCCTCAACGCCCGCATCGACGACGCGGCGCGCGCGGCCGGCCGCGAGCCGCGGGCCGTGCGCAGGCTCTACAACGTCAGCGGAGTCATCACCGGCGGCCCCTCGGAGGGCTTCCTGCGCGGTCCGGCCGGGCAGTGGGCCGAGGAGCTGACCGATCTCGCGGTGGGCTACGGCATGGACACGTTCGTGCTGTGGCCGGACGGCGACCAGGAGACGCAGTTGCGCCGGTTCGCCGAGGAGGTCGTGCCGGACGTCCGGGAACGGGTGGCCCGCGAGCGCGAGGGCTGAGTGCCCTGCTCGGCGGGGGTGTGACGGCGCACCGGTCTCATCCGTCGCCTTTCCACGCGGCCTCCCGTGCGCACAGACTGGAGGCGATCGGACACGCTCCCCGCCGACGTGGAGGCATGGTGCACGAAGCCACCCGGATCCTGCTCGACGAGTCACGTATCCCCCGCCACTGGTACAACATCGCGGCCGACCTGCCGGTGCCGCCCCCGCCGCCGCTGCATCCCGGCACCCGCGAGCCCATCGGGCCGGACGACCTGGCGCCGCTGTTCCCCGCTGAGCTGATCGCCCAGGAGGTGAGCACGGAGGGCCGGATCCCGGTGCCCGACGCCGTGCTCGACGTCTACCGGCTGTGGCGGCCCACGCCGCTGGTCCGGGCGAGGCGGCTGGAGCGCGCGCTCGGCACCCCGGCGCGCATCTACTACAAGTACGAGGGCGGCTCTCCCTCCGGCTCGCACAAGCCCAACACCGCCGTGCCGCAGGCTTACTACAACGCCCAGCAGGGTGTCCGGCGGCTGACCACGGAGACCGGGGCGGGCCAGTGGGGGTCGGCGCTCGCCTTCGCCTGCGCGCAGTTCGGGGTGGCGTGCGAGGTCTGGATGGTCCGCGCGTCCTATGACCAGAAGCCGCATCGCAGGTCGCTGATGCGGGTCTACGGCGCCACCGTGCACGCGAGCCCCTCCCCGGTGACCGGCGCGGGCGGCAAGATCCTGGCGGCGGACCCGGACTCCCCGGGCAGCCTGGGCATCGCGATCAGCGAGGCGGTGGAGGCGGCCTCGGCCGCCGACGACACCCGGTACGCGCTCGGGTCGGTGCTCAACCACGTGCTGACGCACCAGACGGTGATCGGCGAGGAGGCGCTGGAGCAGCTCGCCGCGTTCGGCGAGACGCCAGACCTGATCGTCGGCTGTGCCGGCGGCGGATCCAACTTCGCCGGGCTGTCCTTCCCGTTCCTGCGCGAGAAGCTCGCCGGGCGGATCGACCCGGTGATCAGGGCGGTCGAGCCGGCCGCCTGCCCGACCTTCACCCGCGGCGTCTACGCCTACGACTTCGGCGACACGGCCGGTCTCACGCCGCTGCTGAAGATGCACACGCTGGGCCACGATTTCGTGCCCGATCCGATCCATGCCGGCGGGCTGCGATATCACGGGATGTCGCCGCTGCTGTCGCACATCTACGAGCTGGGAATGTTCGAGGCGGTCGCGAAAGGCCAGCGGGAGTGTTTCGCGGCGGGGGCGCGTTTCGCCCGGGCCGAGGGGGTCCTTCCGGCGCCGGAGCCCTCGCACGCCGTGGCCGAGGTGATCGCCGAGGCGCTGCGGTGCAAGGAGAGCGGCGAGGAGAAGGTGATCCTCACCGCGGTCTGCGGCCACGGCCACTTCGACCTGGGCGCCTACGATCAGTATCTGTCGGGCGAGATGGCCGACTTCGACCTGCCTCAGGAGCGGATCGAGGCGTCGCTGACGTCGCTGCCGGCCTCCTGAGTCGCGCAAAGGGCGCCCGAGGGGCAAGATGATCACTCGGGCGCCCGTATCGGGGGGTCGGCCAACCTGTCAATCGCGGCTTTTTACGAAATAGGCCGCGCTTTCCCGGGTTTCGGAAGATCCCTCTTTACTATGCTCGAGGTGTACGCAGTCAGGGATAGTGCCATACCCCGCGGTATGCCCTGTTTTTCCCTGTCAAAGATCACGAAGAGAGTAAAGTCAGCGGGTCAGGAGAATATCGTGGGCGAAACCGGCGGCAGCGTGGCAGGTCGGCAGGATGGCGGTCGACCTCCTCTCGATCGCCCCCACCGGTCCGGGTCCGAGCGGGGCGACGAGCCCGCATGACCGGCAACGTCGTGATCAATCCGCACTCGCCCGAGCGCAGGCGGCTCAGCAGCCCCGCCTCGACCAAGGAGCAGCTCGCCCTGCTCAACGAGGCCAGCCGTACCATCGGCAGCACCCTGGACCTCGGCCAGACCGGCCGCGAGCTGATGGACGTGGCGGTCCCCCGCTTCGCCGACGCCGCCGGCGTGCTCGTGCACGAGCGCCTGGTCCTCGAAGGCGAGTTCCCCGCGCGCCCGGCCGACGGCTCACCCCTGGTGCGCCGGATCGCGATGGGCCTCAGCGAGCGCGCCGACGACTACATCGCCGCCTTCCCGCCGGACGAGGTCGGCGTCCACCCCGCCTGGTCTCCCCAGGCGCGCTGCATGGCGACCGCCCAGCCCATCCTCTACCCCCGGATGGACGCGATGACCGCCAGGGAACTCGCCATCGCCTGGAAACGCGACCTCATCGGCTCCCTCCTGGAAGACAGCTCCTTCCTGGTCGTGCCGCTGCAGGCCAGAGGCAGAGTGCTCGGGTTCGTCGTGTTCACTAGGAACGCCGGCAGCTCCCCCTTCCACGAGAAGGACGTGAGCCTCGCCGAGGAACTCGCCGCCCGCACCGCGCTGTGCCTGGACAACGCGCGCCTCTACGACCGCGAACGGCGCACCGCGCTGACCCTGCAGAGCAGCCTGCTGCCCAACGAGCTGCCCACCCCGCCCGGCCTGGAGATCGCCTCCCGCTACCTGCCCGCCAGCGACCTGACCGGCGTCGGCGGCGACTGGTACGACGTCATCCCGCTCCCCGGGCACCGCACCGCGCTGGTGGTCGGCGACGTCATGGGCCACGGCACCCGGGCCGCGGCCACCATGGGCCAGCTCCGTACCGCGGCGCGCACCCTGGCGAGCCTGGACCTGCCGCCCAACGAGGTGCTCTACCGGCTCAACCGGATGACCCAGGACCTCGACACCACACAGATCGCCACCTGCGTCTACGCCACCTACGACCCCATCAGCCACACCTGCGCCATCGCCCGCGCCGGCCACGTGCCACCGGTGCTGCTGCGGCCCGACGGGCGCACCGAGCTGATCGAACTGCCCCCGGGACTGCCCCTGGGCATCGGCGGCGACCCGTTCGAGATGCGCGAGCTGACCCTGCCCGCGGGCAGCGTCCTCACCCTGTACACCGACGGGCTGGTCGAGAGCAGGGACCGCGACCTCGACTCCGGCATCAGCGACCTGTGCCGGCTGCTCGAATACTCCCACCGGGACCTGGAGGACCTGTGTGACGCGACCATCGCCACCCAGCGTCCCGGCGACGAGCGGGACGACATCGCGCTCATGCTGGCCAGGGTGCACGACCTGTCACCGTCGGAGTACGTGACCTGGACACTGCCCTTCGACGCCCGCTCGGCGGCGGAGGCCAGGCGGCTGGTCCGCTCCACGCTGCGCGCCTGGGGGCAGACCTCGGTGCTGGAGGTGACCGAGCTGATGGTCAGCGAACTGGTCGCCAACGCGGTCAACCACGGCACCGGGCCGATCGAGCTGAGCCTGCTGCGCGGCGCCACGCTGCTCTGCGAGGTCGCCGACCGCTCACCGCAGCGTCCCGCCCGCTTCACCCCCACCCCACAGGACGAGAGCGGCAGGGGGCTCAACCTCATCGACCGCTTCTCCCACCGGTGGGGCAGCCGGCCGACCGCCATCGGCAAGATCGTGTGGTGCGAGGTGCGGCTACCGTGACAGGGTCCAGGTGACGACGAGGGGAGGCCGGTCGCATGGCCGAGGAAGAGTTCGATGTGATCGTGGTGGGGCTCGGCCCCGGCGGTGAGGACGTCGCGGGCCGGCTGGCCGAGGCGGGCCTGCGGGTGGCCGGCGTCGAGGCCGGTCTGGTCGGCGGCGAGTGCCCTTACTGGGGCTGCGTGCCGTCCAAGATGATGATCCGCGCCGCCGACATGATCGCCGAGACGCGCCGGGTGCCGGACATGGCGGGGCAGGCCACCGTGTCGCCCGACTGGTCGCCGGTGGCCAAGCGGATCCGCGAGGAGGCCACCGACGACTGGAACGACAAGGTGGCGGCCGACCGGTTCACCGGCAAGGGCGGGCATCTCGTCCGCGGCCGGGCGAGGATCACCGGTCCCGGCCGGGTGACGGTGGACGGCGAGCGGGTGCTGCGGGCGCGCAGGGGCATCGTGCTGGCGTCCGGGTCGCAGCCGGTGGTGCCGCCGATCCCCGGCCTGGCGGACACCCCCTACTGGACCAACCACCAGGCGATCGAGACCGAGACGGTGCCGGAGTCGCTGATCGTGGTCGGCGGCGGCGCGATCGGCGCCGAGCTGGCCCAGGTCTTCGCGAGGTTCGGCTCGGCGGTGACCGTGATCGAGGCGCAGGACCGGATCCTGTCGATGGAGGAGCCCGAGGCGGGCGAGCTGATCGGCAGGGTGTTCGCGGCCGAGGGCGTCGACATCCGGACCAGGGCCAGGGCGGCCGAGGTGTCGCACGACGGCTCCCGGTTCACGCTGCGCACCGAGGGCGGCGACACCGTGCGCGGCGAGCGGCTGCTCGTGGCCACCGGGCGGCGCTCCGACCTCGCGGCGCTGGGCGTGGCGGCGGCCGGGCTGGACGAGTCGGCGCGGTTCGTGCCCACCGACGGGCGGATGCGCGCGGCCGAGGGCGTGTGGGCGCTGGGCGACATCGCCGGCAAGGGCGCCTTCACCCACATGTCGATGTACCACGCGAACATCGTCGTCAACGACATCCTGGGCGAGCCGGTGCACGAGGCCGAGTACCACGCGGTGCCGCGCGTCTCCTTCACCGACCCCGAGGTGGGCGCGGTCGGCCTGACCGAGGCGCAGGCCCGGGCGAAGGGGCTGGACGTGCGCACCTCGGTGAGCCCGCTGGAGACCTCCTCGCGGGGCTGGATCCACCGGGCCGAGGGGCTCATCAAGCTGGTGGCGGACGGCCCGGTGCTGGTCGGCGCGACCAGCGTGGGCCCTTCCGGCGGCGAGGTGCTGGGCATGCTGACCCTGGCCGTGCACGCGCGGATCCCGGTCGAGCGCCTCAGTCAGATGATCTACGCGTACCCGACGTTCCACCGGGCCGTGGAGGACGCGGTACGAAGGTTGTGACCACGGAGGCGATCTGGTCAGCCGGCAAT
The DNA here is from genome assembly GCF_030268685.1 of Microtetraspora sp. NBRC 13810. Taxonomy (GTDB): domain Bacteria; phylum Actinomycetota; class Actinomycetes; order Streptosporangiales; family Streptosporangiaceae; genus BSRQ01. The sequence goes on along the minus strand of NZ_BSRQ01000017.1, from coordinate 181,164 downwards.
CTACATGTACGGTACATGCAACCGGACAGTCGTGCCCGAGTCGGCCGTCCGCGCTCCCGGCCGGTTCGACGCGGCCGGGGCGGGCGGCCTCACCCTGGGGCTCGTCTGCCTGCTGCTCGCCGTCTCCAAGGGCGGCGAGTGGGGCTGGGCGAGTCCGATCACCCTCGGCATGTTCGCCGCCGCGGCGCTGGTGCTGCCGGTGTGGGGGTGGCTGGAGCTGCGCCAGCCGCCACCGGCTACGGCCTCGGGCTGTCCCTGCTGGAGGCGGGACTGTGCCTGGCGCCCAGCGGGCTGGTCATGATGGCGCTGTCGCCGCTGTCGGCCCGGATGTCGGCCCGCTGGGGTCCCAAGGTCGCGCTCATGGCCGGGGCGGGCATCATGGCCTTCGGCTACGGGATCGGCCTGCTCCTCATGTCCGCCGCCTGGCAGGTCGTGATCACCGTCGTCCTCGCCCAGATGGTCATCGGGTCCGGCCCCGTCGCCGCGCTCCCCTCACTGGCCGGGCTGCGCACCGGGTTCGTCGTCGCCGCGGCCGCCGCGCTCGCCGGCCTGCTGGTCGCCGCCTTCATCCCGGCCCGCCGGATCACCCGGGCCACCGCCGTGGCCATCCACCCGGAGGACTCCGGCGAGACGATGACCACGACCACCAAGCCCTGACCCGGCCTCGGGACGCGCCCCGCCGCACGGCCGTGACCGGACGGCGGGGCGCCCGGTCAGCGCGCGGTGGGGCGCTTGCCGTGGTTGGCCTTCCTCTTCTTGCGGGCTCTGTTCTTGCGTGCGCGTCGTGCCATGGTGACGACCGCCTTTCTGCGGGTCGACTGTGACATGTCCGTGCCATGAACTTCCGGGAGCCTCGTCTCCACACTGCGCCGTACCCGCCGGCCCGGCAAGACCCGACAGCGCTTCCGCCCAGGATCCAACACAAAGCCCCAAGCCCTCTGTCATAATTTGGTGGAATCTGGCGGGAGGAGCCCCATGCTAGCCCAGCAGCGCCAGCAGGCGATCCTGGAGCGCGTGCGCAGGAGTGGCGGTGTGCGCGTCGCCGACCTGGTGCGCGAGCTCGGCGTCTCCGACATGACCGTCCGGCGCGACCTGGAGGTCCTCGCCGAGCGCGGGCTGGTGGCCAAGGTGCACGGCGGGGCCACGGCCCTGGGGCCGGGGTCCACCGAGGAGCCCGGCTTCGCCGCCAAGTCGGTGCGCCAGCAGCCGGAGAAGGAGGCGATCGCCCGCCGCGCCGCCGAGCTGGTACGGCCGGGCACCGCGATCGCCCTGTCGGCCGGCACCACCACCTGGACCCTCGCCCGGCACCTCGTCGACGTGCCGGAGCTGACCGTGATCACCAACTCGATCCAGGTGGCCGACGTGTTCCACCGCGTGCCGCGCCCGGATCGCACGGTCGTGCTGACGGGCGGGGTGCGCACGCCGTCCGACGCGCTGGTGGGACCGGTGGCGGTGGCGGCGATCCGCGGTCTGCACGTGGACACGCTCTTCCTCGGCGTGCACGGCATGAGCGCGCGGGCCGGGTTCACCACGCCCAACCTGCTGGAGGCGGAGACGGACAGGGAGCTGGTGACCTCGGCGCACCGGCTGGTCGTCCCCGCCGACCACACGAAGTGGGACACGGTCGGCATCAGCACCATCGCCGCGCTGTCCGAGGCGGACATCGTGATCAGTGACGACGGCCTGCCGGAGACGGCCCGCGAGGAGCTGTCGGCGCAGGCGGGCGAGCTGGTCATCGCCGGCCGGAGCGCACCGGGCTCCTCCCGCGCGGCCACGGAGGTCCCGTGACCTTCTCCGCACCCGAGAAAGCCACACATTCCACCATGAAACGCACAACCGTCCGGCTTGCCGACGGGCGGGAGCTCATCTACTTCGACCGCGACGAGAACGCCGACCGCGGCGCGGCGGACCGGCGCGACCTGCCGCCCAGGCCGCCCGCCGCCGAGCTGCGCCGCGACCCGCTGACCGGCGAGTGGATCGCGATCGCCGGGCACCGGCAGGGCCGCACCCTGCTGCCGCCCGCCGACCAGTGCCCGCTGTGCCCCTCGGCCCCCGGGCGGCCCACCGAGATCCCCGCCGCCGGCTACGAGGTCGCGGTGTTCGAGAACCGTTTCCCGTCCTTCTCCGCCTCCGCGCCGGACGACGGGGCCGCCGATCCGGGCGGGCTGGGCGAGACCCGCCCGGCGGCCGGGCGCTGCGAGGTCGTCTGCTTCACCGCCGACCACGACGCCTCCTTCTCCACACTCCCGCCGGACCGGGTCGAGCTGGTCATGCGCGCCTGGGCCGACCGTACGGCGGAGCTGTCCGCCCTGCCCGGCGTGGAGCAGGTCTTCTGCTTCGAGAACCGGGGCGCGGAGATCGGCATCACGCTGGGCCACCCGCACGGCCAGATCTACGCCTACCCCTACGTCACCCCGCGCACCCGGCGGATGCTGGCGGTCGCCCGCGCGCACCGGGAGCGGGGCGGCGGCGACCTGTTCGCCGAGGTGCTCGCCGCCGAGCGCAAGGCGGAGGTCCGGGTGGTCGGGCGGAACGAGCACTGGACCGCGTTCGTGCCGGCGGCGGCCCGCTGGCCGTTCGAGGTGCACCTGTATCCGCACCGGCGGGTGCCCGACCTGTGCGCGCTGGAACCGGCCGAGCGCGCCGCCTTCGGCCCGCTCTACACCGACGTGCTACGCCGGTTCGACGGGCTGTTCGGCGTCGCCATGCCGTACGTGGCGGCCTGGCACCAGGCGCCGGTCCGGGAGGGGCGGGATCTCGCCTGCCTGCACCTGGAGCTCTTCAGCATCCGCAGGGCGGCGGACCGGCTGAAGTATCTCGCCGGGTCGGAGTCGGCGATGGGGGCCTTCGTCAACGACGTGCTCCCGGAGGAGGCGGCCCGGATGCTGCGCGAGGCGGTAACGAACTGATCAATACTTAATCTCGACTCGGTTCGCATGATCAACGATTAACCACTAATATCCTCGCAATCGGCCCTAACGGCCGAGCCGCCTAATCTCGGGCGCCTTGCCCGGGAACCGGGGAACCAGGTCCATGGGGTGCATCCGCGGCCTTCCGCGCGGTAGGGCACACTCTTCCGCCCGAACCCGTCAGCTAACCCGGTCGGCTGCGAGGAGAGGAGTGTGCGTGGCGGCCCTGCCCCCCACGTCCCCCACGTTCCGCAGAAAGTCCATGATCACCGCAGGCGTGCTCGTCACCGCCTGCGCGTTCGCCCTCGGCCCGGCGGCTACCGGCGTGGCAGCGCCCAAGCCCACCAAGTCCGAGCTGAAGGCCGAGCTGGCGGGCCTGAACAAGAAGGTCGACAAGCTGATCGGCGAGTACGGCGCGAAGCGGGCGGCGCTCGCCGACGCGCAGAAGGCCGAGAGCAAGGCCAAGGAGCACCTGAAGACCGCCCAGCAGGACTACGACGAGGCCGCCGCCCAGGTCGGCACCATCGCCCAGCTCCGCTACCAGAACCACGACACCGGCCTCCCCGCCCTCATGTTCGGCGAGAACATCGGCGGGGCGGCGCTGCTGGAGCAACTGGCCGCCGAGCAGCAGGCCCACGTCGAGGGTTTCGCCACCGCCCGCGACGAGCGCGAGAAGGCCGCCCAGGAGGCGGGCGAGCTGACCGACCGCATCCGCGGCCAGGCCGAGGACGTGAACCGGCGCCGCAAGGAGGCCGAGAAGCTCATCGGCGACATCGAGCGCAAGCTCGACCAGCTCATCCCCGCCGCCTCCGGCCGCCGCCCGGACGGGAGCTGGGCGCCCGAGCTGCCCGGCGGCGGGGACAACATCACCCCGCGCACCCGGCTGATGCGCGACGAGGTCCGCGAGCGTTTCGCCTTCGGCACCATCGGCTGCTACCGGGTGGACACCAGCGGCGAGCACCCGCTCGGCCGGGCCTGCGACTTCATGCTGAGCGGCGGCGGCGCCATGCCCACCGCGGACCGGCTCGCCATGGGCGACCAGGCCGCCGCCTGGGTGATCAAGAACGCGGGCAAGCTCGGCGTCAAGTACGTGATCTACAAGCAGCGGATCTACAACATCGGCGCACCCGGCTGGCGGGGCATGTCGGACCGCGGCAGCATCACCCAGAACCACTGGGACCACGTGCACGTGTCGATGTACTAGAACACCGCCGCACCCGGCGGAGGGCGATCAGCGTCTTGGCAGTGAGTTGCTCCTCGCCCGCGGGGCCGTCGAGGCGGATCGACAGTTCCCAGACGCCGTTCATCGGGAACAGCTCGCCCACGGCAACGAAGCGGCCGGGCTCGCGCTCGGTGGCGGAGATCTCGGGTGTGGCGTGTCCCATCTCGGCCATGACCGCCGACAGTGACACGCTGTCGGCGTCGCCCCGGCTCACCTCGATCTCCACGGTGGCCTGGCCGGGCGCCGGGTCCGCGATGAGGACGGTGGCGGTGTAGCGGGTGCCCGTGGTGGTCAGGCTGACCGGCCGGGCGGCCGTGCTTCCGCCCACGACGAACAGCGCCGCTGCCGCGGTCACGAGCGTGGCCGCGGCCACCGCGTGCCACCTCCTGATCATCGGGTCTCCGGGGCGGTCACCTGCACGGTGAAGGGGACGGTCACGATGCGGTCGGCGATGGCGTACTGGACCCAGGCGAGAAAGCGGCCCGGTTCGGGGAAGCTGAAGGTGAAGCGCACCCGGGATCCCGGGGCGCCCATCTCGTGCACGTGGCCGAAGAAGTCGCCGTCCTGGCTGCGTATGAGCAGGTGGCCGGTCATGCCGAGCCAGGCCCGGACGCCCGCGGGGGTGGCCGCCTCGATCGTCGTGGGACGGCCCGCGACGGGCACGGCCGGTCGGAGCCGCGGCGTGACGGTCGGGGCGGGGGCGCCGGTTTCGCCGGAATCCGTCGCCGATGCTTTGACCGTCCCGCCGACGGTGAAGTCCGCGGCGACGAGTTGCCCGCCCGAGTCCTCCCGTTCGAGCTCGGCGTGCGCCAGGTACCGGCCGGGCCGGTCGGCGCTCAGTCTGACCTCCAGGCGCCCGGGCGCCGTGCGCAGGGGGTGCACGTGGCGGAAGTAGCGTCCGTCCTCGCTGGTGACGATCACGTGGGCGAGCGCCTCGTGGTGCGCGACGAGGTCGTCGACGGGCCGCCCGGTGGAGCCGTCGACGAGATCGACGCGCAACGTGAACTCCTCTCCCGCCTCCGGCCGGGCCGGGACCGTCTCCGCGCGGACCTGCGCGTACGGCCGCCCTCGCGCGGCCGATGTCGTGGAGGTGGGGGCGGCGCCCTCGGGCGCGGGCGCCGGCACCTGCGATTCGAACACGATGACCATGGCGGCGACAGTCACCCCGGCCGCCGCGCCCGCGGCCAGCGCCATCGCCCTTCCCGGCCGGGCCGGCGTCCCCGTGAGCAGGCCGCCCACCAGCAGGAGCGCGGCCACGAACAGGCCGCCGTAGATGAGGACCCCGCCCGCCGATTCGCGTTCGACGAGGACGCGGAACGGGATGACGGCGGTCTCGTTCCCCGCGCTCAGTCTCAGCTCGTGCGGCCCGGTCCGCTCCACCTGGAGCCGTGCGTACTGCGGGTTCGCCGCCGCCCGAACGGTGCCGGTCACCGTGTGGCCGTCCTCGGCCGAGCGGACCTCAAGGCCGATGGGCGGCCCGGACACCGGCTGGTAGGCGACGACGCCGATCCACAGCGGCCCCGGCACCCGGGTCGTTCCTTTGACCACCACTGTCACCTCGGCGCCGGCGATCGTCTGGGCGATCCGCAGGTCCGCCCCCGCCGTGACGTTGTGCGCGGCGGCGGGGGCGGCCGGCACCAGCACGAGGGCGGCGGTGAGGCACAGAACCCGGATCATGCCCGCTCGGCGCCGGCCGCTCCCGGCGGAACCGGGCCGGCCGCTCCCGGCGGAACCGGGCCGGCCGCTCCCGGCGGAACCGGCTCGGCGGTGACCGCGTCAGGCAGGAACAGCGCCCCGAGCGCCAGCCCGATCAGCCCGGCGACGGCCGGCGCTCCGGTCCACAGCTCGGGCACGGCGGGCAGGCCGCCCCCTGTGGCCGAGGCGACCCCGATGTACAGCGACCAGGTGGCGAAGGCCGACAGCCCGGCGAAGGCCCAGTAGGCGGCGCGCCGCTCACCCGACGGCCGCAGCCGGCGGATCAGCAGGTCGCTCACCAACCCGGCGGCCACGAACGACAGCAGGATCGGCACGTTGCGGAACGCCGTCTGGGCACCCGGCATGAGCACCATGACCGTGTACATGAGGGTCACCGAGCCGAACGGCAACAGCCAGCGGCGCACCAGGAACAGCACAGGGCTGAGCATGATGACGTTGGTGACGACCATCCCGACGGCTACCCGCTCGGCGCTCGGGCCCACCGGTCTGGGTCCGACCGGCCGCGGCCCGGCGCCCGAGTCCTGCAACATGGACAGCGCCTGAACGATGCGCTCGGGGCGGTACTGCATGGCGTCGCCGTACGACAGGAACAGCGACACCAGCGTGGCGGCGAACGCGAGCCCGAGCAGCGCGGGCAGCAGGCGGCCGAGCGAGGGCCGGGCGCCGATGTCGGGGGCGTTCCACGCCGAGCGCAGCGGAGTCGTGATGATGACCAGCATCGCCACGACGAGGCCGAGGTGTGACGGGCTGAAGAAGATGTCGATCGTGGTCTCGATGCCGAGGACGGTGTGCCACACCATGTCGGCGAGTCCGAAGGCGGCGAACGCGGGAATCGCCACCAGCCCGGCGAGATAGCCGGTGGGGACGGCGGCCGGCCCCTGCCGTCCGGCGCGCACGTTGCGCCACACCTGCCAGATGATCCAGCCGGAGACCACGGTGAAGCCGGAGTAGAACACCGCGTGCCACGGAGTGAAGAACGTCTCCAGCTCCGTCAGGTTGCTGTGCGCCCAGGCGTCGATCATCAGTCCGACCCCGAACCAGATGCCGAGCAGCGCCGTCACCAGGTCCGTCCCGGGGGACACCCATCCACGGGGCTCCCCCGTGTCCACCATGAATCGCCGCATGCCGGCGACGTCCGATGCCACTTCGTGGTTCCCTTTCCGTCGATCAGCCCGTTTCGGCGCTGAGGGTCTGTGCCACGGGCCGGCGGGCCGCCCAGCGGGCGGGTACGGCGGTGAGTGCCGTCGTCGCCAGGAGGATCGCGAGTGCGGCGGCGGCGATCCAGAAGAGGGGGAACGTGATGATCTGCCCGTAGAAGAGGATGCCCAGCGGAACGCCGGCCACGGCGCCGGGCAGGGCGGGCAGAAGCTGGGCGACGGACAGCCCTGCGGAGATCTGCGCGGGGGTGGCGCCGAGGGTGCGGGCGATGGCCATGTTCGCGCGGGCTTCCATCGCCGTGGTCCAGGTGAGCGTGAGAGTGTTCACGGTGGCGAGGGCGATCAGCGCGATGGTGACCGCCAGCAGCAGCCGGCTGTCGTGATCGGCTCGCATGTCGGGCAGGCCGGACAGGCCCGGCCCCCAGCCCCCGCGGTGCTGGGCGAAGCCCCAGCGGGGCTCGGCATAGTAGGTCAGCAGATTGGTGATCGCGATCAGCGTGACGGCGGTGGAGCACGCGTGCAGTACCGCGCGGCCCGGCCGGCGGGCGATCAGCCGCACCCCGAGCAGCAGCGGGGTCGGCAGCAGCGCGGACAGCGCGGTCAGCCAGGGGCGGTGGCGAGGCCGGCGAGTCGTGCCGGCCAGCGCGCTGACGGTCGCGGTGCGCACCGCCCGCAGTGTGGGACGCAGCGCGGACAGTACCGCCACGGCCACCGCGAGGGTGGTCGTCGCGACGATGACGGTGCCGGTCGGTCCGCCGACACCGCCGATCCGGCTGGCGGTGGGGCTGGCGATGGCGGGCTCGGCCAGGCGGGCGAGCGCCAGCCCCAGCGCGTCGCCCAGCAGCGCCAGAGCCAGGTATTCGGTGAGCAGAACGGCGGCGATCAGGCCGGGGGTGGCGCCGACGGCCTTGAGCAGCCCGGCCCTGCGCGTCTGCTCGGCGGCCCGTCCGGCGGCCAGCGCGGCCACTCCGGTGATGGCCAGGAAGCTGAGCAGCCAACTGCCGATCACCAGGATCGGCTGCGTGGTCCTGAGCATGACGGTGTCCTGGTCGGCCATGAACTGCCAGGTGCGGAAGGACACCCTGGTGGCGATGTGCTGGGCCTCGATGAAGGTCTGGGCGGCGTCGGGGTCGCGCAGCTTGAGGTCCAGGGCCATGGTCACCGGAAGACCCTGGGACGCCAGCGCCCGGGTGTCCTCCCGGGTCAGCCAGACCAGGCCGCCCCCGTCACTCGGGCCGCCGTACGGGCCGATCCCCGGCGCCCACGGGAAGATGGAGGTGGCCGCGGTCACGGCGATCCCGACGACGGGGTACGACCGGCCGGAGATGGTGACGTGGTCGCCGACGCGGGCGCCCAGCGCGGTGGCGAAGCCCCGTTCGAGAACCGCGCCGCCGGCGCGTACCCAGTGGCCCGAGGTCACCAGCGGCCGGTTGACCACACCGGGCTTCTCGGCGACGCCGTGCACCACCACGAGGGAGGCGACACGGTGCGCGGTGAGGGTGGCGTAGACGACGCGGTAGGGGCCGTTGTGGGCGACGACCCCGGGAGCTTCCGCCAACAAGGTCATGACCGGGGCCACGGGGGAACCCAGGTCGGGGACGAGCGCCACCACGTCCGGTCCGGCGGTGGCCTCCCGGGTCTGCTCGTACAACGTCTGGGACGCCCCGCCCAGGGACAGCCCCAGGGCCATGGTGGCGGTGGCCGCGATCACCGCCACCAGCAGCATCACGGCCTGGGCCTTGTGCCGGCGGACGTCGGCCAGCACGAGGCGCACGACGAGCACGATGCGGCCCATGGCGTTCAGCCCTCCAGCCCGATCAGGCCGCCGAGCCACCCGGTGCCGGTGCCGGCCAGCCGGGTGTCGTCGACGAACATCCCGTCGCGCATCGAGATCAGCCGGTCCGCGGTGGCCGCGACCCGCTCGTCGTGCGTGACGATCACGAGGGTCTGCCCGGCCGAACGCAGGTCTTCGAAGATTCTCAGCACGTCGAGTGTCGCGGTGGTGTCGAGGTTGCCGGTCGGCTCGTCGGCCAGGACGACCAGCGGCTCGTTGGCCAGCGCACGGGCGATGGCGATCCGCTGACGCTGCCCGCCGGACAGTTGCGAAGGCAGGTGCCGGGCGCGGCCGGTGAGCCCGACCCGTTCCAGCAGCAGGCTCGCGCGCCGCCTGGCCTCGCGCCGCGAGCGCCCGGCCAGCAGCGCGGGCAGCTCCACGTTCTCCGCCGCCGACAGCTCCTCCACCAGGTGGAACGCCTGGAAGACGAAGCCCACCGACCGGCGCCGCAGCCGCGCCAGAGCCCGCTCGCTCAGGGTGTCGATGCGCCGCCCGGCCAGCCACACCTCCCCCTCGGAGGGCCGCTCCAGGCCGCCCAGCAGGTGCAGCAGGGTGGATTTCCCGCAGCCGCTGGGCCCCATGACCGCCAGCGTCTGCCCCTCGGGCACCTCCAGGTCGACCTCGTCGACCGCGCGGACCCGGCCCTGCCCCCGGCCGTGGTTCTTCACCAGGCCGTGCACCCGGACCGCCGCATTCACCACGTTCATGCATCCTCAGCTTCGTCATCGACCTTGGACCAGGCTCGCTCGCAGGCCGCCAGCCAGCGCAGGTCCGCCTGCAGCCGCAGCACGACCCCTTCCAGCAGCAGGACGGCGGCCGATCCCGCCGGCTCGGCCAGAGCGGCCTGCTGCACTTCACGCAGGCGGCGCAGCAGCTCACGGCGCTGCGCGGCCACGAGCTCGACCGGGTCGGCGAGCCGGGCCGCGGCCGCCGCGACGAGCTTGAGATGGAACTCCGCCAGGTCCGGTTTCGGCCAGTTGACCTCGGTCAGCCAGGCGGCCACCCGCTGCTGCCCGGCCGGCGTCAGCGCATAGACCTTGCGGTCGGGCCGCTCGGGAAGACCGTCCGCCCGCTCGCAGACGACGAGTCCCGCCTTCTCCAGCCGGGCCAGGGTCACGTAGATCTGGCCGGGGTTCATCGACGCGCCCAGCGGGCCGAGACTCTGCTGCAGCCGAGCGCGTAAGTGGTACCCGTGCGACGGTTCTTTGGCGAGCATCGCCAGCACTGCGTCCTGCACCCCAACCCCCTAACGGTTAGCCAATAGATAGCGGCTATCTATACGGGTGTCAAAACGCCCGATCTCCTAGGGGGCGGTGGCGAGCATGGGCCCCGCACGGACGACCATGGAGCGCATGAGTGACCAACCTGGACGATGGACCCGGGCGACCGTCTACCCCGACATGTGGGCCAACCCGGACGACGACCCCCGCAACAGCGAGGGGCCCAGCCCGGACGGCGAGCTCGCGACGCTGCAGGACTTCATGACGAACTACCGCATGACCCTGCGGATGAAGTGCGAGGGCCTGGACGCGGAGCAACTGGCCCGCCGGTCGGTTCCGCCGTCGACGATGTCGCTGCTCGGCCTGCTCCGGCACCTCGCCGAGGTGGAACGGGACTGGCGCAACTGGATCAGCGACGGCGATCCGCTGCCGAAGCTGTACGGCGAGCGGGACGGGGACTTCGACGGGGCCGTCGCCGAGCAGGCCGAGGTCGACGCCGCGTACTCCGCTCTGGCGCGCGAGCAGGAGGCGACCGACGCCGCGCTGGCCGGGCACCCGGATCTGGGCGAGCGTCTGGGGAAGAGCGGGATCGCGGTTCGGGAGCTGATGGTCCACAGGATCGAGGAGTACGCCCGGCACTGCGGGCACGCCGACCTGCTGCGCGAGCGCATCGACGGCGTCACCGGCGAGTAGGGCTCAGCCGGCGAGCGCCTCCGCGATGGCCCGGTCCAGCTCGGCCGGATCGGCGGGATCGGCGGCGGACGCCTCGGCGAACTTCGTGACCAGCCGGGCGAACTCCTGGCGCTCGGCCGGATCCCAGTCGGCGATCAGCCGGTCGAGGTGGGCCCGGCGGTAGCGGGTGACCGCGTCGAGCACCCTGCGCCCGGTGTCGCTCAGCACCAGGCGGGCCCGCCTGGCGTCGACCCGGGACACCTCGCGCTCGACGAACCCGGCGCCGATGGCGTCGTTGACCAGCCTGCTGGCGGTGGAGGGCTCGACGTCCATGTACTCGGCCACGCCGCCCACGGTCACCTCCGGGCACTCCAGGCCCAGCCGGTAGATCGCGCCGACGACCATGACGTTGGACATCTGGACGGCCCGTGCCGGGTCGCCCGCCCTGCGCGGCCGGAGCGGCCTCGACCACATCCGGCGCAGCCGGAAGAACGCCACGTCGATGGCGGCGCCGGCCGTGCTCTCCCTGGTGTCCACGACTCCAGGCTAGCAGGATATGTGCAGGCTACACACAATCCGCCGGATCCGCCGGATCAGCCGGTCAGCGTGATCGGGTTGACGAGGTCGGCGTACATGAGCAGGCCGGCCATGATGATCATCACGAAGGCCATCGCGTAGGTCAGCGGCAGCGCCTTGGCGATGTCCACGTAGCCGGGCATGGGGCGCCGGGTGACCCGGGCGAAGCCCCGCTTGAGGCCCTCCCACAGCCCGCCCGCGACGTGCCCGCCGTCCAGCGGCAGCAGCGGGATCAGGTTGAACATGCCGATCGCCAGGTTGAACCCGGCCAGCAGGTTGATGAAGAAGGCGACCTTGTTCTCCACCGGCGCGGCCGAGGACGCGACCTCGCCGCCGATCCGGCCCGCGCCGATCACGCCGATCGGGCCGTTCGGGTCGCGCTCCTCGCCGGAGAACGCGGCGTTCCACACGCCGACCATCTTCTGGGGCAGCCTGATCAGCGCACCGGCCGTAGCCGCGGTGAGGTCCCACATGTGCGCGGCGACCGCGCCGACGCCCATCCGCTGGTTCTCCACCTGCGCCAGGACGCCGAGGTAGCCGACCCGCTCGATCTTGCCCGGCTCGTCGAGGGACTCCCGGTCCTGCACGATCAGCGGCGCGGTGAGCGTGAGCCGCTGCCCGGCGCGGTCCACCCCGATCGCGACCGGGCCGGCCTTCTGGGCGCGGATCGCCCGGGTCGCCTCGTCCCAGGTGGCCACCGGGCTGCCCGCGACGGACACGATGCGGTCGCCGGGGCGCAGGCCCGCCCGCGCCGCCGGGCTCGCCGGGTCGCTCGGGGTGCACTCCTTGTTGGACGCGTATGCCTCGGCGGTCTTCACGCAGGCGGGGACCGTGGCGAGCGTGGTCTGCTCGGTCGGCACGCCGAAGCCCATCAGCACGACGGCGAAGAGGATGAAGGCGAGCACGAAGTTCATCGCCGGGCCGCCGAACATGATGATGACCTTCTGCCACCACGGCTTGCGGTAGAAGACGCGGTTCTCGTCGCCGGGGCGGATCTCCTCCAGGGACGCCTCTCTGGCGGTGTCGATCAGGCCCTGCCAGGGCGAGCTGCGCGTGGTGCGCACCATGTTGGGCGCGTCGGTGGGCCGGGGCGGCAGCATGCCGATCATCCGGATGTAGCCGCCGAGCGGGATCCACTTCACCCCGTACTCGGTCTCGCCCCTGCGCCGCGACCACATCGTGGGACCGAAGCCGACCATGTACTGGGTGACTCTCACGCCGAAGCGCTTGGCGGGCACCAGGTGCCCGATCTCGTGCAACGCGATGGAGAGCAGCAGACCCAGCAGGAAGATGACGAGCCCGGCAACGTAGAGCCAGATCACCGTGGAAACCCCCGTTACCGAGAAGCCTGTGGCCCTACCAGGCTAACCGACTCCGGCCCGTCCGGCGCCGATCTTCTCCGCCCGGTGGATCACGGGCGCCAGATGAGCACCAGGGCGCAGTCGTCGTTGTGCCCGGAGGACATCGAGTTGACCAGCGTGCGGGCGCCGTCGCGGAAGCCCTGCCCCGAGGGCACGAGCTGTTCGGCCTCCCCGAGCAGCCGGTCGAGCCCCGCGTCGATGTCCCGGCCCGGCTGTTCGATCAGCCCGTCGGTGTAGAGCAGCAGCGCGTCTCCCCTGCGGAGCACCCCGCTGTCGGTCTCGCAGTGCAGGTCGGGGACCACGCCGAGGACGACGCCCTTGGCCGTGGACACCCGCCAGGAACCGGTGCCCGCCTCGAACTTCACCACCGGCGGATGGCCGGCCGAGGTGATCACGTACTCGCCGGTGGAGAGGTCGAGCGAGAGGTGCACGGCGGTGACGAATCCCTCACTCTCCCGCTGGCGGTGCAGGTAGTTGTTGCACGCGGGCAGGAAGTCGGAGACCGCGCCGAGCAGCCCGCCGAAGGTGCCCGACAGCATCAGCGCCCTGGTCCCCGCGTCGGCGCCCTTGCCCGACACGTCCACCAGGGCGAGCTCCAGCCGGTCGTCCTCGCGCACGGACACCAGGAAGTCGCCGCCGAACGAGGAGCCCCCGGCCTGCTTCAGCACGACCTTGGCGCCCCACTCCTTGGGCAGCGCGGGCAGCTCGCTCTGCCGTTTCAGCCGGTCGCGCAGCTCCAGCAGCATCGCGTCCCCGCGCAGCCCCTGCACGCCCAGCTTGCCCCGGGTGCGGGCCATCAGCGCGGCGAACACCGAGGTGAACACCATCGTGACCAGCAGCCCCGGGCCGATGTGCACGATCTCGCCGGCCGCCGCGATGTAGACCACCGCCGCGACCACGGCCCCCAGCAGCACCAGCAGGCCGCGCAGCCGGAGCTGGAGCCCGCCGATCAGCGTGATCAGGATCAGCAGCGAGGGCGAGAACCAGTCGATGTGGCTGCGCGCGGCCAGCACGCCGACCGCCAGCGACAGCACGCTGAGGGTGATCACCAGGTTCCGGTCGCGGGCGAAGGGCCCGCGGCGCAGGAAGCGGACGATGCGCACGAGGAACGGCACACGGACCAGGAACGCGCGGAGCCGTGGAGGGATCAGCGGCGCCGGACGGGAACTCATGATGCGCTCGACTGTATCGGTCGAAGGCGCGTTTGGGCAGCCCACTTGACCAATGCCTTGATCATCATACCCACGATATTGGTTGGCCCGCGCGTAGCCCGGGGCCTACCGTGGCCCGATGAGCAAGTTCACGATCCGGCCCATCGACGAGTCCGAGTGGGCGGAGTACGACCAGGTCCTCCAAGAGGCGTTCAACAGTGAAGGCGAGCCCGCCTTCACCGAGCGCTTCCGAGCCCTCCTCACTCTCGACCGGACTCTCGCCGTCTTCGACGGGGGGACGATGATCGGCACGACGGCGGTCACCCCCTTCACCATGACGGTGCCGGGCGGCCCGGCCCCCGTCGCCGGGGTGACCGCGGTCGCGGTGCTCCCCTCGCACCGGCGCCGGGGCGTCCTGTCCTCGCTCATGCGCCGCCAGCTCACCGACCTGCACGAGGCCGGCGAGCCCCTCGCAGCGCTGTACGCCACCGAGGCCGCCATCTACGGCAGGTTCGGGTACGGCAGGGCCTCCGACACCCTGGCCGGCACCATTCCCGCCCATCGTTCGGCGTTCAGGAGGGACGCGCCCGCCGACCCCGCCCTGCGGCTGCGCGTGGCCCGGCCGGCCGAGGCGAGGAAGGACTTCGAGCGGATCTTCGACACCGTCATGACCGGCCGCCCCGGCCACTATTCGCGCACCGCGGCCCGCTGGGACGCGCTGCTCGCCGACGACGAGACCGCCCGGCACGGCGACGGCCCGCTGCGCTGCCTGCTCGCCGAGGACGACGGCGAGGTGCGCGGCTACGCGCTGTTCCGGGTGCGGAACGGCGTCACCGATTACGACGTCCCGGACTCCGAGCTGCGGCTGCGCGAGCTGCACGCGACGGATCCCGCGGCCTACGCGCTGCTGTGGCGCGGCGTGCTGGACCGTGACCTGGTGGGACGCGTCCGCACGTGGAGCCGCCCGGTCGATGACCCGATCGTCGATCTGCTCGCCGAGCCGCGGCACTTCAACGCGGTCTGGCTGGACGAGCTGTGGGTGCGCCTGGTCGACGTCGGCGACGCGCTGGTCCGCCGGGCCTATGCGGCGCCGGTGGATCTGGTCCTCGCGGTCGAGGACGACGTGTGCCCGTGGAACGCGGGCCGCTGGCGGCTGTCGGCCGACGAGTCCGGCGCGGTCTGCGAGACCACCTCGGCGCCCGCCGACATCACGCTGCCCGCCTCCGCGCTGGGCGCGGCCTACCTGGGCGGGCGTTCCCTTTCCGGGCTGACCGGCGCGACGGTCGTGCGCGAGGAGACCCCGGGCGCCGTGCGGCGGCTGTCGGCCGCGATGTCCTGGGAACCGCGCCCCTGGGCGGGCCTGGTCTTCTGACCCGTTCCCGAGGCGCTCTCCCGGCGCCCTCTCCCGGGGCCCTCTCCCGGTGCCTCGGCGGAAAGGTTAGGGTCCGGGTATGGCACTGCAGAGTTTGCAGATCACGGCGATCACGGCGATGAGGGCGCGCGACGTCTCACGGCCCACGACGGACCAGCAGGAGGCCGCCGACCGGCGGCCGCTGCGTGACGAGACGCCGCGGCGCGAGACGCGCCGCGGCGGGCAGGCGACCGGCCGCGGCCCGGGCGGCGCCGCGGCGTCGTAGTCCCTACGGCAGCGGCGGCAACTGGCCGATCGTCTCGTAGGACGTGAGCTGGGCGATGCGCCGGCTGTGCCGCTCCGCGCCGGAGTAGGACGTGGTCAGGAAGACCTCGACGAACCGGGTGGCCTCCTCGGTGGAGTGCATGCGGGCGCCGAGGCTCACCACGTTGGCGTTGTTGTGCTCGCGGCCCAGCCTGGCGGTGTCCTCGCTCCAGGCGAGCGCGGCCCGGATGCCGCGCACCTTGTTGGCGGCGATCTGCTCGCCGTTGCCCGAGCCGCCGATCACCACCCCCAGGCTCCCCGGGTCGCCGGCCACCCCTTCGGCCGCGCGCAGCACGAAGGCGGGATAGTCGTCCTCGGCGTCGTAGACGAACGGGCCGCAGTCGATGACCTCGTGATTGTGCTCCTTGAGCCAGGAGACGAGGTGGTTCTTCAGCTCATAGCCGGCATGGTCGGCAGCGATGTAAACACGCACCCGCCCAGTCTCGCAGGTCCGCCCTTCGCGCATCACCGCCTGACGGCTAAGGTAAGACCCAGATCTGCCATGCAGTCCTTACATTTCCCCGACAGGAGCACATCGATGCGTGACATCCGGATGATCGGCGATCCGGTCCTGCGCACCCCCGCGACCCCCGTCACCGACTTCGACCGGGAGTTGCGCCGCCTGATCGACGAGATGTTCACCGTGATGTACGCGGCGAGCGGCGTCGGCCTGGCAGGTCCCCAGATCGGCGTGCCGCGCCGGCTGTTCGTCTACGACATCAGCGGCAGGAAGGGACACGTGGTCAACCCCGAGCTGACCGTGGACGACCCGGAACCGGTGACGGAGGAGGAGGGCTGCCTGTCGATCCCCGACCGCGAGGCGCGCCGGCCCGTCTACGCCGCCACCCCGCGGGCGGCCGGCGTGTCCGTCACCGGCCTGGACCGGCTCGGCCGCCCGGTCCGCGTCAGGGCGCGCGGCATGCTCGCCCGCTGCCTCCAGCACGAGACCGACCACCTCGACGGCACCCTCTTCGTCGACCGGCTGGCCAAGGACGCCGCGCGCAAGGTGCTCCTCCAGGCCCCGTGACCCGCGGCTAGGGAGCCGGCGCGGCCTGCCGGGGGCGGCGCAGCAGCGGGCGGAGCGCCAGCCACGCACCGCCCGCGAACAGCAGGGCGACGACGATCCACTCGTTGGACCCGCCGGGGCCGTAGACGTGGCCGCGCCGCCCGACGTCGAAGGCCCGCGCGGTCTGCCCGGGCCGGAACGTCTCGCGGTCCGCGCCGTAGAAGGAGATCCCGTCGCGGCGCACCCTGCCGTCGGCCGACCGGTAGTCGCCGAACCAGGTGCACTGCTCGTGACCGGGGTGCCGGACGCACTCCACCCGGGTCGCGGTGAACGTGCCCGGCGTGCCGTCGCCACGCGCCGCGGCCAGCGCGGGCCCGGCGTTCTGCGCGGCGAGGAACACCATCAGCAGCCCGCCCGCCATGATCACCACGTCGAAGAACGTCACCCTGCGCACGAAACCACCGCCTTCCCCCCGCCGCGCGGACCGGCCCCCCGCTACATCTGCAGCGACTTGACCTCCAGATACTCCTCCAGCCCGAACTCGCCCATCTCCCGGCCTATGCCCGACTGCTTGTACCCGCCGAAGGGCGCGAGCGGGTTGAAGCCGCCGCCGTTGATCGCCACCTGGCCGGTGCGCAGCTTCCTCGCCACCTCCACCGCCCGCTCCGCACTGCCCGCCCAGACCGCCCCGGCCAGCCCGTACGGCGTGCCGTTGGCGATCCGCACGGCCTCGGCCTCGTCGCGGTAGGCGATCATCGACAGCACCGGGCCGAAGATCTCCTCCTGCTCGATGGTCATACCCGCGGCGACGCCGGCGAAGACGGTGGGCTGCACGTAGAACCCGCGGTCGTGGGGCCGCTCGGTGCCCCCGGCCACCAGCCGGGCGCCCTCCTCCTGGCCGCGGTTGATGTAGTGCACCACCCGGTCGCGCTGGGCCGCGGACACGAGCGGGCCGAGCCGGGTGCCCTCCGCGAACGGGTCGCCGACGGTCTGCTTGCCCGCCGCCTCGACGGCGATGGCCACGGCGTCGTCATACTGGTCGCGGTGCACGATCATCCGGGTGAGCGCGGAGCAGGTCTGGCCGGAGTTGACGAACGCGTTCGCCACGCCGACCTTGACCGCCGCGGTGAGGTCGGCGTCGGGCAGCACCACGTTGGCGGACTTGCCGCCGAGCTCCAGCGCCACCCGCTTGACCGAGTCGGCCGCCAGCGCGGCGACCCTGCGCCCGGCCCGCGTCGAACCGGTGAAGGACACCATGTCCACCTGGGGATGCGCGGCGATGGCCTCGCCGACGACCGGCCCGTGACCGCTCACCATGTTGAACACCCCGGCGGGCAGCCCGACCTCGTGGAAGATCTCGGCCAGCGCGTAGGCGGCGAGCGGGGCGACCTCGCTCGGCTTGAGCACGACGGTGCAGCCCGCGGCGAGCGCCGGGGCGACCTTGCAGACGACCTGGTGCAGCGGGTAGTTCCACGGCGTGATCAGGCCGACGACGCCGGCCGGCTCCCTGATGATCCGCGAGTTGCCGATCCGGCCGCCGTCGAAGTCGTAGGTCTCGGCGAGCTGGGCGAAGGACGCGAGGACCCCGGCCGGCATGAGCGTCTGCACCTTCAGCGCCAGGCCGTACGGCGCGCCCATGTCCGTGGCGATGATCCTGGCGATCCGGTCGGACCGCTCCCTGAGCAGGTCGGCCGCGGCGGCGAGGAACTTGCCGCGCTCGCCGGGAGCGGTGGCCGCCCACCCGGGGAAGGCCGCGCGGGCCGCGGCGGCCGCCACGTCCACGTCGCCGGGGCGGCCCGCCGGAACGCGGTCCACGACCTCCTCCGTGGCGGGATTGACGACGTCGATGCCCTCGCCCGACACCGACGCCGTCCAGGCTCCGTTCAAGTAAAGGGGACGCATGCCGCCATCTTCGCGCGCCCGGGGTGATCTGGCGAGCGCATGTCCCGATCGGTTGGCGGGGGGCGTGCCCGCCGGCTACTCGAAGATGGGGCCCCGGGTGCGGGAGCGCTTGAGCTCGAAGAAGCCGTCGGTGCCGGCCACGAGCAGCACGCCGTCCCACAGCTTGCCGGCGGCCTCGCCGCGCGGCGCGGGCGAGACGACCGGGCCGAAGAAGGCGATCTTGCCCTCCGGGCCGTCGAGGGCGATGACCGGGGTGCCGACCTCCTGGCCGACCAGGCCGATGCCCTCGTTGTGCGAGCTGCGCACGGCCTCGTCGTACTCCTGGGAGTCGTAGGCGTCGATCAGCGCGGGGTCGAGGTCCAGGGCGCCGAGGGCCTCGGACACGATGTCGCGCCAGCCGTCGCGGTCCTTGCCGCGCCCTTCGTTGTGCCAGCGGGTGCCGATCTCGGTGTAGAGCGAGCCGAGAATCTGGTCGCCGTACTTGGCCGCGGCCGCGGCGACGACGCGGACCGGGCCCATGGCGCCGCCCAGCATCTTGCGGTAATCCTCGGAGATGTCCTTGTCCTCGTTGAGCACCGCGAGGCTCATGATCCTGAAACGGGGCTCGATCTCGCGCACGGTCTGCACCTCGAGCAGCCAGCGAGAGGTCATCCAGGCCCAGGGGCAGAGAGGGTCGAACCAGAGGTCTACGGGTGTGCGCTCCGTCATGGCATCTTCCTGGTGGTGAAGTCGGGTCGTTCCTTGTGTCAACCGGATCTTCCGGGTGCGGCATTCCCTCGACCGCCATGGCAGGATTCAGACATCCGTTCCGCAACGAGGCGGAGAGGAGAAGCGCGCGACCGGCGCCGTGTGAAGAGGAGTGGATGTGGCAGGCAATCTCACCCGTGACGAGGCCAGGGAGCGGGCCCGGCTGCTGAAGGTCCAGTCCTACGTCGTAGAGCTGGACCTCACCGAGGGCGACGAGCGGTTCGAAAGCGTCACCACGGCCCGCTTCACGGCCGCCCAGCCGGGCGCCACGACCTTCATCGACCTGGCCGGCGCGCGGCTGCGCCACGTCACGCTGAACGGTGTGGAGCTCGACGTCACGAGCTACGACGCCGAGGAGGGCCGCTTCCCGCTGCCCGGCCTCGCCGCCGAGAACGTGCTGGTCGTCGACGCCGACTGCGAGTACATGCACACCGGCGAGGGGCTGCACAGGTTCGTCGACCCGGTGGACCAGAAGGTCTACCTGCACTCGCAGTTCGAGACGGCCGACGCGCACCGGATGTACGCGTGCTTCGACCAGCCCGACCTCAAGGCCACCTTCGAGCTGACCGTGCTCGCCCCCGGCGGGTGGGAGGTCGTCTCCAACTCGGCGGCCGACCAGGTGAGCGAGCTGGACGAGCACCGCGGCCGGCACGGCACCCTCCAGGCGGCCAGGCGCTGGCACTTCGCCCCGACCCCGGTGATCTCCACGTACATCACCGCCCTGGTCGCCGGGCCGTACCACAAGGTGACCGACGAGCACGACGGTATCCCGCTCGGCGTCTACTGCCGCGCCTCGATCGCCGAGCACCTCGACGCGGACAACATCTTCGAGGTCACCAAGCAGGGCTTCGACTTCTTCCACCGGGTCTTCGGCGTCCGCTACCCGTTCGGCAAGTACGACCAGCTCTTCGTGCCCGAGTTCAACGCCGGCGCGATGGAGAACGCGGGGTGCGTGACCTTCCTGGAGGACTACGTCTTCCGTTCCCGGGTCACCGACGCGATGGTGGAGCGCCGCGCCGAGACGATCCTGCACGAGATGGCGCACATGTGGTTCGGCGACCTGGTCACCATGCGCTGGTGGGACGACCTGTGGCTGAACGAGTCGTTCGCCACCTACATGTCGGTGCTGTGCCAGGCCGAGGCGACCCGCTGGGGCCAGACCGCGTGGACGACCTTCGCCAACGTGGAGAAGGCGTGGGCCTACCGGCAGGACCAGCTGCCCTCCACCCACCCGATCGCCGCCGACATCGTCGACATGCACGCCGTCGAGGTCAACTTCGACGGCATCACCTACGCCAAGGGCGCCTCGGTCCTCAAGCAGCTCGTCGCCTACGTCGGGCTGGACAACTTCCTGGCCGGCGTGCGCGACTACTTCGCCGACCACGCCTGGGGCAACACCACCCTCGCCGACCTGCTGTCCGCGCTGGAGCGCACCTCGGGCAGGGAGCTGTCGTCGTGGTCGAAGGAGTGGCTGGAGACCTCCTGGGTCAACACGCTGCGCCCCGACTTCGGCACTGACGCCGAGGGCCGCTTCACCTCCTTCGACGTGCTCCAGGAGGCCCCGGCCGAGTACCCGACGCTGCGCTCGCACCGCATCGCGATCGGCCTGTACTCCTACGACGGCGGCGTGCTCAGGCGCACCAAGCGGGTCGAGCTGGACGTGGTGGGCGCCCGCACGGCCGTCCCCGACCTGGTCGGCGAGGCCCAGCCGGACCTCGTGCTGCTCAACGACGACGACCTGACCTACGCCAAGGTCCGCCTCGACGAGCGCTCGCTGCGCACCCTGGTCGAGGGCGGCATCTCCGCCTTCGCCGAGTCCCTGCCCCGCGCCCTGTGCTGGTCGGCCGCCTGGGACATGACCCGCGACGCCGAGATGGCCACCCGCGACTACGTCAAGCTGGTCGTCTCCGGCATTCCGTCGGTGGCGGACATCTCCGTGGTCCAGGCGGTGCTGCGGCAGGCCAGGCTCGCCGTCCAGCAGTACGGCGACCCCGCCTGGCGGGACACCGGCCTGACCACCCTGGCCTCCGCCCTGCGCGGCCTCGTCGGTACGGCGGAGCCCGGCTCGGACCACCAGCTCAGCTACGTCAACGCGTTCTCCGCGGTGGCCACCTCGGCCGACGACCTCGCCTACCTGCGCGGCGTCCTCGACGGCTCGGCCGTGCCCGAGGGGCTCACCGTGGACGCCGACATGCGCTGGAGCCTCATCCTCGCGCTGGTCAGCGGCGGGGTGCTGGGCGCGGAGGACATCGACGCCGAGCTGCGCCGCGACGCCACCGCGAAGGGCGAGCGCTCGGCCGCGCAGTGCCGGGCGGCCCTGCCCACCGCCGAGGGCAAGGCGGCGGCCTGGGAGCGCATCCTCAGCGGCGAGCTGAGCGGCGCGCTGCACCGTTCGACGATCGCCGGTTTCATGGACCCGCACCACGTCGAGCTGCTCAGGCCGTTCGCCGAGAAGTTCTTCGCCGAGGTCGGCGGGGCCTGGAAGAACTGGACCTTCGACATGGCCCAGAACTTCGTGGTCGGCTGCTTCCCCGCCCTGCTGATCGAGCAGGCCACGGTGGACCGCACCGGCGAGTACATCGCCACCGCCGAGCCGCCGCACGCGCTGCGCCGGCTGCTGCTGGAGGGCGCGGACGGCATCGGCCGCGCGCTGCGGGCCCGGGCCAAGGACGCCGCCTCGGCCTGATCTCGCGATCACCCCGGGTGAGGGTCTGAGCTCCGTGTGCCACGGAGCTCAGGCCCTCCACGGCGTTCGCGGTGCTAGCCTCCCTAGTGACTCGTGATGGGGGCCTAGGCATCGGGGGGTCATGCCGTGCTCGGACCCGGGACACTGCTCGCCGGTCGCTACCGCCTGCACCACCGCCTCGGCGGCGGCGGGATGGGCGAGGTCTGGCGGGGCGACGACGACGTGCTGGGCCGGATGGTGGCGGTCAAGGTGCTGCTGCCGGCGCTCATGGACGATCCGGGATTCATCGTGCGCTTCCGCGGGGAGGCACGGGCGATGGCGTCGCTGCGTCATCCGCACGTCGTGGACGTCTACGACCACGGCGCCTGTGAGCTCGACGACGGCAGCCAGGTCAGCTACCTGGTGATGGAGTACGTCGAGGGAGAGTCGCTGGACAGGGCGCTGCGCCGCGGGCCGCTGCCGGCCGCCGAGGTGATGCGGCTGGTGGTGCAGGTGGGCGAGGCGCTCGCCGCGGCGCACGAGCAGGGCATCGTGCACCGCGACGTCAAGCCCGCCAACCTCATGGTGCGGGCCGGCGGCGGGATCGTGCTCACCGACTTCGGCATCGCGAGGTCGGCCGCGGGCGACCAGCTCACCACCCGGGGCATGGTGCTGGGCTCGGTGGGCTACTGCGCGCCCGAGCAGGCGAGCGCGGGTGAGATCACCCCCGCCGTCGACATCTACTCGCTGGGCGTCGTCGCCTACCAGTGCCTGGCCGGGCGGGCGCCGTTCGAGGGCGAGACCCCGGTGCAGATCATCTTCAAGCACCTGAAGGCGGAGGCGGATCCGCTGCCCGCGCACGTCACCCCGGCGCAGCGCCAGGTGGTCGAGCGGGCGATGGCCAAGGACCCGGCCGGCCGCTGGTCGTCGGCGGCCGAGATGGCGCAGGCGGCGCGGCGGGCGGCCGAGGACCCGGGCGCGCGCCCGCTGGCCGGGCCCGCGGCGCCGCGCTCGCGGCGCAGGCGGGCGCTGACCATCTTGGCCACCGCGGCGGCGGCCCTGCTGGCCACCGCCGTGCTGGGCGCCGCCGTCTGGCTCCGGCAGCCCGACGCGCGCACGCTCGCGCCGAGCGACGCCGACCTGCGGCAGCCGACGCCCACGGCCGCCCAGCTCACGCCCAGCGCCGAGCCGCCGACCGTGGTGCCGCAGGAGTCCGAGCATCGTCCCCGGCGCACCCCCGGCCGCCGGGTCACCGAACGGCCGGCGCCCTCCCCCTCGCTGACGCCGACCGTGACGCCCACCCGCGAGCCGACCACGAAGCCGAGCGAGCCGCCGACGACGACGCCCACCGAGCCCACGGCGGATCCGGACCCCGATCCCGATCCCGATCCCACCGGCCCGACCGCCGAGCCGTCCGAGATCCCGCCCGCCGAGCGGCAGATCGGCCCGGGCGGAGGGTGCACCACGGAGCCGTGCCCATGACGGCCTGGCAAGCGTGAGATCGTTTCTGCATGGATTCGGCGCGCGATCTCCTCATCGAACTCGCCAGGCGGCACGCCTTCGCCGATCTGGGGGCGCTCGCACCCCGGGTCCTGCCCGACGGGGAGGAGATCGCCGACGTCTGCGAGTTCGGCCAGCGGCTGCTGGCGCTGGACGCCGAGGACTTCGCGGCCGAGGCGCGGGCGGTGCCGGCGGAGCTGAAGCGGCGGGCGCGCGCCTGTCACATGCCGCAGACGCCGCGGGAGCGACCGCGGGGCGCGCTGGCCTCGCTGCGGCCCGCGTACGGGCTGCTGCTTGAGGTGATCGCGATCCGGTGGCACCGGCGGGAGCTGAGTCCCATGGTGGCCGCCGTGCACATCGCCAGCGAGTACCTGCCGCTGCTCGCCTTCGAGCCGGTGCTCGGCCACGCGGGCGACCCGGCGCTGTGGCCGGCCGGGCTGAACGCGGCGGGCAGCAGGTTCGGCGTGATCGGCGACCGGGACTGCGACCACACCAGGGCCGAGCAGTCGGCGGTGAACCGGACGCTGCGGGTGGCGCTGGAGCCGGCGCAGGGCTGGCGGGCCTACTTCGACCGCCAGCACAGCCAGGTCGCCGGGGCGATGGCCACCTGCGTGGCGGCGTGCCGCCACCCGTGCACGGTCATGGACTGGGTCGAGCCGCACGCCCGGGAGAGCCTCGCGGCGCGCGCCGGCGTGGCCCTCACCTTCGCCGACACCCCCTTCGTACGGCTGCGCCACGCCGCCCCCGTGGGGCACGGCTTCGGCGTGCCGTCCGCGGAGGAGGTGCTGGCCGCCTGGGAGCGCAGCCGTGCGGCGATGGCCAAGACGGAGGTCGGTCAGGCCGCCACCGAGGAGGACGGCTTCCCGCTGGCCGGCCTCCCGTCACTCTTCGCTGCCGTCGCCGCGGCCCCGGTCGAGCCGTCCACGCTGATCGACGACATCAGCGCCCATCTGATCGACCGCATGACGTCGTGACCCCCGGTGATCCGAGGCCGTCGGACCGCCGCCGCCGGGGGCATCCTCAAGGTGACAGTTGCGTACACCCCGGGCGAACGCCAGAAGGACGTTCCCCGCGGTCAGGGCTCCGGCGGAGGTCCCGCCCCGGGACGAAACCGCAGATCCGCACCCCGGCTGCCTGGTCCAATACGTAAGATCATGACGTGTGCCGGGTGTTCGCGCACTATGCTCCGGGCTGGAGTTCTCTAGAGAGAAACTGTGGAGATACCCCGGTTCCGAGTGCGCGAAGCAAGTCAACGCGGCCACAAAAGTATGAACTAGGGAAGACTAGGCAATACAACGACACCTCGGCTACGGTGAGTTACGTGGATCTCGGTCAATCTCCTGATGACGGTCACACACAGTCACCTATCTGGGTGAGTGACCGGCCGGCACAGTCGTCGGCACGTCCTTCCGCGCGCGTCTCAGCCTTCACACCGATCGAGCGCGCCTCCCTGCGCAGCCTGCTCCAGGAGCCCAAATACCGACATTTGCGACGCCGTGCGGTGATCGCGGTGCTCGGCGGCATCATCGTCGGCGTGCTGCTGGCCGACTGGCGGCTCGGTGTCACCGGCGCGGTGCTGGCCGCGATCGGCGACACCCTCTACCGGGCGCGTTCGGCATCCTCGGTGCCGGCCTGGCGGCGGCCGTCGGTGGCCGAGCGGCGCACGGAGATGCAGCTCAAGAAGCTGGAGCGGAGCGGCTACCGCACCCTGCACGCCCGCGCCATCCCCGGCAGCGAGGCGCAGATCGACCACCTGGTGATCGGCCCCACCGGCATCTACGCGGTCGACTCGGAGAAGTGGGACAAGCGCCTGCCCGTGCGCGTCCAGGCGGGCAAACAGCTCTTCCACGGCCCGTTCAGCCAGAAGCCGCGCCTTCTGGAGGCCGCGTGGGAGGCGTCCCAGGCGGGCGAGCTGATCGGCAAGAAGCTGGGGCGCGACATCACCATCGTCCCCTCTCTCGCCATCTACGGCCCGTCGCTGCCGTGGAAGATCCTCAACATCCGGCAGGTGGACGTCTTCGAGGGCAGCCGCGTGCGCAGGTGGATCACGAAGCGGGAGCGGTCGCTCACCGACTCCGAGATCGAGCAGATCTTCGACGTCGCGGGCGAGGTGCTGCCACCGCGCTACGCCGAGGGCTGAGCACGGGCGATCGGGGCGACCGGCGGCGAGGGCCGGTACGGCTCGCGGCATGACCCCGGGTCCGCCCGTGGCACCCTGCGGAGTGTCCGAAAGGTGGACCCGGTGTCTCACGCTCCGGGCACGAGTACCATTTGTAAGACTCGCCTTCAACAGGTCGGTCTTCGATGGGAGTAGCGCCATGCCCGCCCTCAGGTCTCGAACGGTCACTCACGGCAGGAACATGGCCGGTGCCCGGGCCCTGCTCCGGGCGACCGGCGTAGCCGGCAGCGACTTCGGCAAGCCGATCGTCGCGGTGGCCAACAGCTTCACCCAGTTCGTGCCCGGTCACGTGCACCTGCGCGAGGTCGGCGACGTGGTGGCGGCGGCGGTCCGCGAGGCGGGGGCCATCCCGCGCGAGTTCAACACGATCGCGGTCGACGACGGCATCGCCATGGGCCACGGCGGCATGCTCTACTCGCTGCCCAGCCGCGAGCTGATCGCCGACGCGGTCGAGTACATGGTCAACGCGCACTGCGCCGACGCGCTGATCTGCGTGTCCAACTGCGACAAGATCACCCCGGGCATGCTGCTCGCCGCCTTCCGGCTCAACATCCCCACCGTGTTCGTCTCCGGCGGGCCGATGGAGGCGGGCAAGACGCCGGGCCGCAAGCTCGACCTCATCGACCCGATGATCGCCTCCGCCGACGACAGCGTCTCCGACGCCGAGCTGCTGGAGATGGAGGAGAGCGCCTGCCCGACGTGCGGCTCGTGCAGCGGCATGTTCACCGCCAACTCGATGAACTGCCTGGCCGAGGTGATCGGCCTGGCGCTGCCGGGCAACGGCACCACGCTCGCCACCCACGTCGCCCGCCGGGAGCTGTTCGAGCGGGCCGGCCACACGGTCGTGGACATCACGCGGCGGTACTACGAGCAGGACGACGAGTCGGTGCTGCCCCGCTCGATCGCCACCCGCGACGCGTTCGAGAACGCGATGGCGCTGGACGTGGCGATGGGCGGCTCGACCAACACGATCCTGCACCTGCTCGCGGCCGCCCGCGAGGCGCAGGTCGACTTCGGGCTCAAGGAGATCAACGAGGTCTCGCTGCGGGTGCCGTGCCTGTGCAAGGTCGCGCCGGCCACCGCGAAGTACCACGTGGAGGACGTGCACCGGGCCGGCGGCATCCCGGCCATCCTCGGCGAGCTGGACCGCGCCGGGCTGCTGCACCGCGACGTGCCCACCGTGCACTCCGCGACGCTGGCCGACTACATCGCCGGCTGGGACCCGCAGTCGCCCACCGTGCTGCCCGAGGCCATGGAGCTGTGGCACGCCGCGCCCGGCAACGTGCGCACGGTCAAGGCCTACTCGCAGGACGCGCGCTGGGAGTCGCTCGACCTCGACCGGTCCGAGGGCTGTGTGCGCGACCTGGAGCACGCCTACACCCGTGACGGCGGCCTGGCCGTGCTCTACGGCAACCTCGCCCTCGACGGCGCCGTGGTCAAGACGGCCGGCGTGGACGAGTCGATCTGGAAGTTCTCCGGTCCCGCCGTGGTCTTCGAGTCCCAGGAGGACGCGGTGGAGGGCATCCTGAACAACCGGGTCAAGGCGGGCGACGTGGTGGTGATCCGCTACGAGGGTCCCAAGGGCGGGCCCGGCATGCAGGAGATGCTCTACCCGACCTCGTTCCTCAAGGGCAAGGGCCTGGGCAAGACGTGCGCCCTCATCACCGACGGCCGCTTCTCCGGTGGCACGTCCGGCCTGTCCATCGGGCACGCCTCCCCGGAGGCGGCCGAGGGCGGCACCATCGCCCTGGTGGAGGACGGCGACATCATCGACATCGACATCCCGAACCGCTCGATGGAGCTCAAGGTGCCGGAGACCGAGCTGGCCGCCCGCCGCGAGCGGCTGCTGACCGGCCTCGGCGGCTACCGCCCGCGCGACCGGCAGCGCACGGTGAGCGTCGCCCTCCAGGCCTACGCCGCGCTCACCACGTCCGCCTCGACGGGCGCCTCCCGCGACCTCACGCAGCTCTCCCGCTGACCGGCGGATGACTCCGGTGAAGGGGGCGGCCGGACCGGCTGCCCCCTTCACCGTGTCCGGGGCAGGGGGAAGGGGCAGGGGGAAGGGGCAGGGGGAAGGGGCAGGGGGAAGGGGCAGGAACAGACCGCCCCGGCCGCGCCGTTCACCCTGAGCGGGGGTGGCACGCCCTGAAGGAGGCGCACATGACGGATCACCTCACCGGCCGGGTGGCGCTGCTGACCGGGGCGTCCGGCGGCATCGGCAGGGCCCTGGGCCGCCTGCTCATCGCGGCGGGCGTGCGGACGGCGTTCGCCTACGGCGGGCAGGCCGAGCAGGCCGAGCGCCTGGTGACCGAGGCGAAGGACGCCGGGGTGGACGCGATCGCGCTGCCCGGCGACCTGGCCGATCCCGAGGTGCCGGCCCGCCTGGTCCGCCGGACCGCCGAAGCGCTCGGCCCGGTGGACGTCCTGATCCCCAACGCGGGCATCGCGATCCAGCTCGGCTACACGGACGTGGATCTCGACGTCTGGGACCGTACGATGGCGATCAACCTGCGCGCGCCCTTCCTGCTGGCCCGGGAGACGGTTCCCGGGATGGCCGAGCGCGGGTTCGGCCGGGTGCTGTTCATGTCGTCCATCGCCGCCTTCACCGGCGGCATCGTGGGCCCGCACTACGCCTCGTCCAAGGCCGGGCTGCACGGCCTGGTGCACTTCCTGGCCTCACGGGTCGCCGGTCAGGGCGTCACGGTGAACGCGCTGGCGCCCGCGCTGATCGAGGACACCGGGATGTTCCCCACCATCCCGGCGGGCGTCCGCCCGGTCCCGGTCGGCCGGTTCGGACGGCCGGAGGAGGTCGCCGACCTCGCGATGGCCATCCTGCGCAACGGCTACCTCACCAACCAGACGATCACCCTGGACGGCGGCGCCCACCCGCGCTGACCTCCCCCTCCGCGCGACGCCGGCCCGAAACCCGCTGCTCGCCGCGCCGCCCGATCCCGTCGCCGGCGGGATCGGGCGGCGCGGCGCCTCGCAAACAGGTGAGCGGGGCGGGACAAGCCCGTCGCCGCCGTCATGAACGGGAGCGGACGACGGCTCCGTGGATCAGTGGTGGGACTTCGTGACCACCGCACCGGTGGCGGGGTCGAGGATCACCCGGCCGGCCTTGGCCTTGCCGAAGCTGAACAGGCCGTCGAGCGAACCCGCGATCCTGTCCAGCGAGTCGCCGCCGATCCCGCCGGTGTTCCAGTTGTCCTCGATGAACCTGAGGACGGAGGTCTGGTCGGTCAGGTGGTGGTCCACGTGGTTGACCTTGCTGTAGGGCGAGATGACCAGCAGCGGGGTGCGCGGGCCGTAGCCGCAGCGGTCGTTGAAGCCGCCGCCGACCTTGGCCTTGCCGCACAGCGCGGCGGCGTCCTGGGCGGAGTCGCGGGACCCGTTGACGATCGGGGCGGCCTTGTGGTCGTACCAGCCGTCGGAGTCGTCATAGGCGATGACGATCGCGGTCGAGGCCCAGTCCTTGGAGTTCTGGATCTTGTTGATCGTGCTGACCAGGAAGTTCTGCTCGTCCAGCGGGTCGGAGTTGGCCGGGTGGCCGTCCTGGTAGGCGCCCGCCTTGAGGAAGCTCACCGCGGGCAGGTTGCCGGCACCGAGGGCGGCGTCGAAGTCGCTCAGGTCGTAGTTGTGGTTGGCCTGGTCGGAGTAGCCGATGGCCGCGACCGAGGACGGGGGCAGGTGCTTGGGGTTGGCGGTCGAAGCGTAGTACTGGAACGGCGAGTGGTGCGGGCTGTAGTCGACGACCGCGTTGCCGCCGATGTTCTTGTGCGTCGTGCCGCAGACCGCGTACTGGCCGGAGGTGTCGGTCGGCTTGAAGCCGCCCTGGAACCAGCCCCACGTGACGCCCTTGCGGTTCAGCAGGTCGCCGATGTTCGGGCCGGTCGCCACCGCGAGGTTGTTCTTCGAGGTGTGGTTGGCGTCGGAGCAGTCGTCGAAGGCCGGGTCGGGGTCGTTGATCACCGTTCCGACGCCGGTCGCGTTCGGCGAGGCGACGACCGAGGAGTCGCTGACGTTCTTGTGCGTCGCCGGATCGACGGCGTAGACGCCGTGGGTCTGCCCGGAGACGAGGTTGAGCGCTCCCGGGGTGGACGGGCCGAACCCGGTGTTGTACGAGTTGTCGCTCATCGCGTAGTTCTGAGCGTAGTTCCACAGGCCGGTCACGGTGTTGCCGTCGTAGTAGTCCATGACCAGACCGGGCGCGCCGTAGAGGATCGGCTGGCCGGTGCAGTTGTCCCGGCCGGTCTGCTGGACGAACTGGTCCATCTTCCCGCCGTTGTAGGCGAGCTGCTCGTGGAAGTAGCCGTGGTCCATGTCGCAGGTGAGCGCCTGCTCGTGGGTGAGCCGCTTCGGGTCGTACTGGTTGGGGTTCTTCGTCAGCAGCTTCTTGGTCAGCCCGTCCACCGACGGGGTGCCCTTGGCGGCCTTGAACGTGGTGCCGTCGGTGTTGGCGGCCTTCGGGTAGGTGCCGAAGTAGTGGTCGAACGACACGTTCTCGTCGAAGAGGACGACGACGTGCTTGATCGGGGTCGTGGTGCGGACCCCCTTGGCCTTCGCCTGCGCCTGGGCCAGAGCCGCCGGGGACAGGGTCGCCGGGGACTGGGCCGCCGGGGCCGGGGCCGCCCCGGTCGCCGACGGTGTTGCCGACGGACTTGCCGGCTGGGTCGGCGACGGGGTCACGGAGTCGGCCGAACCCGGCGACGTGCTCGATACCACCAGGACGCCTGCTGCCACCACGGTGGCCGCGGCGGCGTACCAGCGCGCTGCATTCCTCTTACCTGGGCCAGTGCCCACGGTGCCTCCTTTGACGAAACCGAGCCGCTCTTCGGCCCGGACGGCGCTGGGAGCACACGGCTCTCGGGCGCCCAGGGGATCTCATCGCACCCACACGACACTTCGACCCCACAAAAGTGACAAAAAGGTAAATAACACCCTAAAACGGATCAAATGAGTATATTTTGGACATAGGACTCAGAAGTGTCCCGGACGCCGGGGACGGCGAAGAAGTAGCCGCCGCCGAACGGCGAGATGTAGTCCACCAGCGGCTCGTCCGCCAGCCGCTTCTGCACCGCCTCGAACTGCCGGCGCAGGTCCCGCTGGTAGCTGGTGAAGAGCAGGCCGACGTCCAGGTTGCCCACGTCGTCCATGCCCCGGTCGTAGTTGAAGCCGCGGCGCAGGATCCGGCTGCCGTCGGTCTCCGCCGTGCGCGGGTTGGCCCGCCGGATGTGGCTGGTGAGCGGGATGACCTTGCCCACCGGATCCAGCTCGTACCGGGGGACGTCCTGCTCGTGCGCGCCGTCCAGCGGTGCGCCGGTGTCCTTGGCCCGGCCGAACATCTGCTCCTGCTCGCTCAGCCCCACCCGGTCCCAGAACTCCACCAGCATCCGGATCAGCCGGAAGACGACGAAGCTGCCGCCCGTGGTCCACGCCGTCTCCGGCCGGTCGTCGCGCACCCAGACCAGGCGGTCCATCTCGGCCGCGTCCCCGGTGTCCGGATTGGCGATGCCGTCCTTGAAGCCCATGAGGTTGCGCTGCGTGCCGGTCGGCCGGGGCGGGCTGGCGAACCCGTTCATCCGCCAGCGGACCTGCATGGCGCCCCTGGTGTGCCGGGCGACGTCGCGCAGCGCGTGCAGGAGGGTGTCGTCGTCGTCCGCCTCCAGTTGCAGGCTGAGGTCGCCGTGACACCAGGCCGCGTCCAG
This sequence comes from Microtetraspora sp. NBRC 13810, assembly GCF_030268685.1. Classification (GTDB taxonomy): domain Bacteria; phylum Actinomycetota; class Actinomycetes; order Streptosporangiales; family Streptosporangiaceae; genus BSRQ01. The sequence continues at coordinate 149,967 of NZ_BSRQ01000017.1, read as the reverse complement.
GTCGTCGTCGGGGAACACCGGCATCCGGACCAGGCCGGGCGGTTTGCGCGCCGCCAGGCCGTACCTGTCGTCGAACAGGGACGCGCCGAGGCCGAGGGTGACCGTCAGGCCGCCGGGCGGGACGCTCGGGCCGAGGATGCCGGAGTCGGCCGGCGGGGCGCTGATGCCCTGCTCCGGCGGGAGGCCGCCGGTGGTCAGGGCGCGCGCCCGGTCGGTGAGCGTGCGGAACAGCTCCTTCACCTCATCCCTGCCGCCGGCGATGACGTCGAACGCGGCGACGACGGTCCGGCGGCGCGGCGCGGCCAGGATGCCGGCCTGGTGCGGCCCGTGGAAGGCGGGCGCCGGTGACGCCGCGGCAGCCTGGGCCGCCGCCGGTTGCGCGGTGTGCGCGACGGTACCGGCGATCCCGGTGGCCAGCGCGCCGCGGAGGAACGTCCTGCGGTCGTAGCCGCTCATTGTGTCCGCCTCGGGAAACAGATGGTGGCGATCGGGGCGAGCCCTTCGAGCAGGTCGCCCACCGCGCCGTCGATGGATTCGCGGACCGGCGGGTCGAGGTCCTCGACGGGGGTCCACCGGCCGCCGTGCCGCTGGGCCTTGAGCAGCGCCTCGACCCGGTCCAGTCGCCGGTCCAGCCCGGCCAGCCCGGGATAGCGGGTGCGCAGCAGCGGACGTAGCACGCCGACCGTCGCCCGGGTGCCCCGGAGGTTGGCGGCGGCGGTGGCCAGCGTGGTGCCGCTGCCCTCGTCGGCGCGGCCGGAGAGCTCGAACCGGAGGGTGTTCTCCAGGATCTCGTGCGCGCGCAGCGGCAGGTCGCCGGGTTCGAGCTGCTCGTCGGGGAAGTCCGCCCGCAGCGCCCTGACGTCCTTGTACAGGCGGTCGGCCGCCGGGCGCAGCGACTTCGCGGACTCCCCGTGCCACAGGCCGTACTCCACCCGGTGCATGCCGGTGAAACCCGGATCGCGGACGCCTCCGGGCAGGCCCGCCGGACGGCCGTCGATCTCGCCGTCGAAGTCGCCGAACGTGTCGTACGCCGCGCCGAGGCTCTCGTAGGCGAGGTGGGCGGGCAGCCAGGCGGCCCTAGCGGCGGCGAGGTCACCCGCGTCCACCGCCCCCGCCAGCGTCCTCGTCCTCGCGACCAGCGTCTTCAGCCCGCCGGCGACGTAGTCGCGGTACGCCTGCGCCGGGGCGTACAGGTCGTTGTAGGTGACCGGCAGCGTCGCGGGACCGCCTGAGCCGCCTCCCGAGACGGTCACCGGGGGGCCGGCGATCGGGTCGCGGCCGTCGATCTCGCACCGGATCGCGTACGTCCCCGGGCCGAGGCTGACGTGCACGGTACGGGTGGTCCCGGGCGCGAGCCCTTCCAGCTCGGCGTGTACGGCGCCGCCGGGCACGTCGATGAGATCGGCGCCCGCGGAGACGTCCCCGTCGTTGGCGACCATCAGCGTCTGGTCGCCGGTGTGCGGGTGCGTCCAGCCCTCGCCGCAGTGGCTGGCGGAGACCCGGATGGACGGCGGCGCCTGCGGGGCGGCGCTCCCCCTGGCGGCGGGTGTGCCGGGCGGCGCGGTCCCGCCCTCCGAGCATCCGGTCGCGAGGAGCAGCGACGCGAGGACCACCGCACCCAGCCGCCTGACACCCACCCGATCACCCCCCAAATCACCACAAAATGGGCAATGACAGGGTAGGCGCAACATAAGTCACATAAAGCTAAATATCCCCACAGATGTTGGCATGTTCACGAAGCGCTCACCCGGCGTTCCCCCGGCCGCCGCCGGCAGGACAGGCCGGTGGACCAGCCGCCCCGTGGCACGGCGCAGCCACGGGGCGGGACGCGGAGTCAGGCGGCCTTGCGGCGCTGGAAGGGCAGGTAGCGCTCGGCCATGTGCGGGCGGGCGGGAATCGTGGTGGGCTCGACCGCGATGATCCGGTCGAACCGGAAGGCGCGGATGGCGCGCCGCAGCCGGCACATGCCCACGAGATACCAGTATTCGCGGTGGACCAGGCAGGTCACCGGGTCCACCTCGCGCGCGGAGACGCGCTGGGCCACGTCACGGTAGTGCAGGCGGATCACGAGCCTGCCGGTGATCGCGTCGGCGATGAGCCGGGCGCGCTCCGCGACGTCGTCGGGCAGCGGGGCGGTGAGGGTCGCGAGGGTGGCGGCGATGACGTCGTCGTCAACGGGGAGGTGCTCGAACGCGTGGCGCAGGCCACGCCGAGCGGTGATCGACTGCGGTCCGGAGCCCAGGTGGGCGAGGGAGAGGGCGAGGGCAGCGATCTCGGCGGTCGTCAGGGAGCGGGCAGGGGCCGTAATGACGTTAGCCATAGGTAAAGAATAGCCCGCGGCACTGACATTTTTCAGAACACGTGCTCGATTGTCACACCGTCACGCGAGGCCCCCGCGGCCCGTTCAACCGCAGCAGCCGCCCCCGCAGCAACCGCCGCCGCCACCGCCGCCCGTGGGCGCCTGGGCCGCTCCGCCGCCGGTCACGGCCACGGTCGAGAGCAACTTGACGGTGTCGCCGTGGCCCTGGGGGCAGGACGCGGGGTCGCCCGCCTGCGCCATCGGCCTGCTCACCTCGAAGGTGTCACCGCAGGCCCGGCATCGGAAGTCGTAACGAGGCATGGCTGAAGGATACTCCCGCCCCGGCAAGACGCCAGGGGTCCGGCGTGGCGACGGGCCGTGGAGCTCGGAACTCCACGGCCCGCTACCCGTCCTGGTCCACGGTCGAGCTTGCGAGGCTAGGCCGCGGTCTCCTCTAGGTAGGGCGCCCACTGCGGGTCACCGATCAGCTGTGCGCCGATGAGCCGCCAGTGGGCGCCTCGTGGCACCACCGGGGCGACGCGCAGCGACCACCCCAGTTCGTCCAGCAACTTGTCGGCCTTGCGGTGGTTGCACGTCATGCAGGAGGCGACGCAGTTCTCCCACGTGTGCGTGCCGCCCCGCGAGCGCGGGAGGACATGGTCGATGGTCTCGGCCCGCTGGCCGCAGTAGGCGCAGCGGAAGTCGTCACGGCGCATCAGTGCCGCGCGCGTGAGCGGGATCCGGGACCGGTAGGGGATTCGGACATATCTTCTGAGCCTGATCACCGACGGCACGTCCACCGTACGGCTGGCCGAACGCAGCACGGCGCCGCGCCCGTCCCGATGGATCACGTCGGCCTTCTCCCTGAGCACCAGCACGACGGCCCGGTGCAACGAGAGCGTGGTCAGAGGCTCGAAGGTGGCATTGAGCAGTAGTACCTGGCGCATCAGCGGGCCTCTCCCGCTCGCAGCGCCGTGTCAAGGGTCGCGCCGAGGCACGACCCGGGTTGTGGCCCGCTCTCTTGGGGCCCGGATGTTTCGGTCACAGGCACCTCCGCCGGACGGTCCAGCGGATGGTCACCACGGCACCGTCCTCCACCCAGTTTGGCGTTTGTCCATGCTTTTCCGCCACTCCATAACGCCCAGCCGGAATGACGGAAGTCGCTGATCTCTCTTATCCCCGCCCTGGCTCATCTTTACTCCGGTCCACAACAGCCTCCTGGCACGGCTTTGCGCGGGCACCGCGAATGTAGGGTTCGGGTCATGACGCGACTGCCTTATCCGCCGGCCCACCGGGGTGACACCAGCGACGACCTGCACGGCACCGTGGTGCCCGACCCCTACCGCTGGCTGGAGGACCCCGACGACCCGGCCACCAAGGAGTGGCTGAACTCACAGGATGAGTTGCTCAAGGCCACCCTGCACCGGAGTCCCCGGTTCAAGGAGCGGATCGCCGAGCTGCTCAGGTCCGGCTCCATCGGCACGCCGGTGTGGCGCGGGGAGCGCAGGTTCTTCACCAGGCGCACCCCGGAGCAGGAGCACGCCGTGCTCTACACCGTGGATCCCGGCGGCGAGGAGCGGGCGCTGATCGACCCGATGGCCCTCGACCCGAGCGGCCTGACCACGCTCGACTCGTGGCAGCCGGACAAGGAGGGACGCCTGCTGGCCTACCAGATCTCGGTGGGCGGTGACGAGGAGTCGATGCTCTATGTGATGGACGTCGCGTCCGGTGAGCGGGTCGAGGGGCCGATCGACCGCTGCCGTTACTCGCCGGTCGCCTGGCTGCCCGGCGGCGAGTCCTACTACTACGTGCGCAGGCTCGCCCCGGGGCAGGTGCCCGAGGGTGAGGAGCAGTTCCACCGCCGCGTCTACCTGCACCGGGTCGGCGCGTCGCCGGACGACGACGTGATGATCTTCGGGGCCGACCGGGAGAAGACCAACTACTACGGCGTCTCGGTCTCCAGGGACGGCCGGTGGCTGACGATCTCGGCCTCCCGCGGCACCGCGCCGCGCAACGACCTGTGGGTGGCCGACCTGGCCGCCTCCCCGGCGGGACAGCCCGAGCTGATCAGCGTGCAGCAGGACGTCGACGCCCAGACCGCGCTGTTCTTCGGCCGTGACGGCCGCCTCTATGTCTACTCCGACCGCGACGCGCCGCGCGGCAAGGTGTGCGTGACCGATCCAGCCGAGCCCGGCTTCGAGAGCTGGCGGGAGCTGATCCCGGAGGACCCCGAGGCCGTCCTGTCCGACTTCGCGATCCTCGACGCGCTGGACCGCCCGGTCATGCTCGTCGCCTGGACCAGGCACGCGATCAGCGAGATCACGGTGCACGACCTGGTGACCGGCGAGCGGATCGGCGAGGTGCCCACGCCGGGCCTCGGCACGATCGGCGGCCTCATCGAGCGTCCCGAAGGCGGCCACGAGGCGTGGTTCGGCTACGCGGACAACACGACCCCCGCCACCATCCAGCACTACGACGCGCGCACCGGGGAGACCACCCTCTGGGCCGCCTCCCCCGGCGCCGTCGAGGTGCCCCCTGTGCGCACCGAGCAGGTCACCTACCGCTCGGCGGACGGCACGGAGGTGCACATGCTGGTCATCTCCCGCCCCGACCTGACCGGCCCCCGCCCGACCATCCTGTACGGCTACGGCGGTTTCGGCATCGCGATGACGCCGGGTTACTCCGCCTCCATCCTGAGCTGGGTGGAGGCGGGCGGTGTCTACGCCATCGCCCAGTTGCGCGGCGGCGGCGAGCAGGGCGAGGAGTGGCACCGCGCGGGCATGCTGGCCAACAAGCAGAACGTGTTCGACGACCTGCACGCGGCGGCCGAGCACCTGATCGCCACCGGCGTGACCGGCTCGGAGATGCTCGGCATCTCCGGCGGGTCCAACGGCGGCCTCCTCGTCGGCGCGGCGCTCACCCAGCGCCCGGAGCTCTACGCGGCGGTGGTCTGCTCGGCCCCGCTGCTCGACATGGTGCGCTACGAGAAGTTCGGCCTCGGTGCCACGTGGAACGTCGAGTACGGCTCGGCCGACGTCCCGGAGGAGCTCGGCTGGCTGCTGTCCTACTCCCCTTACCACCACGTCAGGGAGGGCGTCTCCTACCCGGCGACGCTGTTCACGGTCTTCCAGTCCGACACCCGGGTGCACCCGCTGCACGCCTGGAAGATGTGCGCCGCGCTCCAGCACGCCCAGGCGGCCGACCGGCCGATCCTGCTGCGCAACGAGATGGAGGTGGGCCACGGCGCCCGCGCCGTGAGCCGGTCGGTGGACCTCGCCGCCGACCAGCTCACCTTCCTCGCCGAGCACACCGGCCTGGCGATCTAGCCGCGCGTCATCGGGGGAAGATGATGGTCTTGTGGCCGTCGAGCAGGATGCGCTGCTCGGCGTGCCACCTGACGGCGCGGGCGAGGGCCTGGCACTCCAGGTCGCGGCCCATCGCGGCGAGGTCCTCGGCCGAGTGGGTGTGGTTCACCCTGGCGACCTCCTGCTCGATGATCGGCCCCTCGTCCAGCTCCGGGGTCACGTAGTGCGCGGTGGCGCCGATCAGCTTCACCCCGCGGGAGAACGCCTGGTGGTAGGGCTTGGCGCCCTTGAAGGACGGCAGGAACGAGTGGTGGATGTTGATCACCTGTCCGGCCAGCTTGGCGCACAGGTCCTCCGACAGCACCTGCATGTACCGGGCGAGCACCACCAGGTCGGCCTGGTAGTGCTCGACCAGTGTGAGCACCTCGGCCTCCTGCCGCGGCTTGGTCCCCGTCGTGACCGGCAGGTGGTGGTAGTCGATGCCGTAGGACTGCGTGAGCGGCCGCAGGTCGGGGTGGTTGGACACCACGGCGACGATCTCGATGTCGAGCAGCCCGGAGCGCACCCGGTAGAGCAGGTCGTTCAGGCAGTGGCCGAGCTTGCTGACCATGACCAGCACGCGCGGCCGGACCGACAGGTCGCGCAGCCTGAACTCCATGGCCAGTTCCGGGGCGAGCGCGGCGAAGGCGGCGCTGAGGTCGTCGGCCGGCAGCCCGGAGACGAACTGCACCCGCATGAAGAACCGGTCGGCCACCCGGTCGCCGAACTGCTGGCTCTCGGTGATGTTGCACCCGTGCGCCGCCAGCAGCCCTGAGACCGCGGCGACCACGCCGGGCCGGTCGGGACAGGACATCGTCAGGACGTACTCGGCTGCCACGGGTCGCTCACCCACTCCTCGTTCATTACACGCACTGCGCAGATTACAGCGCCCGGAAGCCGGTGCACGGTTCCTCACCCGATCCCCTCCCCCATGATTCGCTGGATCTTGGGTAGGTGTGCACCATCGAACTGTTCACGAAATGTTCACTTTCAAGGTGGCGCAGGGGACGATGACCCTTTCGCTGGTGGCGCTCGCCGGTCTCTTCGCGGTCGTCACCGGCATCAACGACGGTGGCGCCGTGCTCGGCACCGGTATGAAGGTGCCCCGGCTGCGCCCCTTCTTCGGACTGCTCGGCCTGATGGCCGCCGTCGCCTTCGTCCCGCTGGTCACCGCCATGGTGGCGACGACGTTCACCTCCCGGCTGGCGTCCCTGCAGGGCGCGCACGGGCGGGCCGCCATGGCGATCGCGGTGCTGGCGGCCATCGCCGTCGTCACCGTGCTCAACGACCGGGGGTGGCCGACCAGCCTGACGCTGGCCATCGTGGGCGCGGTCACCGGCGCCGCCCTCGGCTGGGACCTGCCGGTCTCGCCGGGCGGTGTGACGTTCGTCCTGGTGGTGGGCCTGGCCGCGCCGTTCGCCGGAGCCCTGGTGGCCGTCCTGGTGCGCAGGATGCTGATCCTGCTGGCCACCGGCGCCACCCTGCCCGCCTGGCATCGCTGGGGCTTCGCCCTCCAGTGCCTGGCCTACGGCGCCAACGACGGGCAGAAGATGCTCGCCGTCTTCATGGTGGCGCTCGGCTTCACCGGCGCGCCGCTCACCGTCTGCGCCGTGATCGCCGTCCTGTTCGGCCTCGGCGCCCTGTACGGCCTGCCGCGGGCCGGCCGTACGCTGAGCCGGGAGATCATCGCGTCCCGGCCGTTGCACGCGGTCTCCGCCGAGGTGGCCGGAGGCGTCACCGTGCTCGGCTGCGCCGCGGCGGGGGCGCCGGTCAGCATGACGCAGGCCCTCGCCGGCGCGCTGATCGGCGCGGGCGTGTCCGAGAGCGCCCGGCGGATCCGCTGGCCGGCCACCGCGCGGATCCTCCTGGCGTGGCTGCTGACACTGCCGGTGAGCGGCCTGGTCGCCGGTGCCGCCGCCCTCGCCGTCCGGGGGGTGACCGCGTGAAACGGCTGAGACGGGTGACGAACCTGATGACCGGGCGGATGGACAACGTCCTCACCGAGGCGCTGACCGGCCAGTTGGCGGCCACCAGGGAGGGCGCGGCGCTGGCCATCGCGATGGTCGCCGGCGAGACCGGCCGGGCGGAGGCGCACGAGCGGATGCGCGAGATCGAGCACCTCGGCGACACCTGCCGGGCCCGGTTGGTGGCCGAGCTGTCCGGCGCCCTGGTGACGCCGATCGACCGGGAGGACCTCTTCCGGCTGTCCCGTTCGATCGACGACGTGCTGGACTCGCTGCGCGACTTCGTCCGGGAGTCCTACCTCTACCGGGTGCCCGGCGAGCGGCGGTTCGCCGCGATGCTGGACCAGGTGGTGGAGGGCATCGAGGCGCTGGAGGAGACGGTCCGCGACCTGGCCGCCGGGTCGTCCGCCGTCGGGCACGGCTCGCGGCAGGCGAAGAAGGCGGGGCGCACCATCCGGCGGATGTACCAGTACGAGATCGCGCGCATCTTCGACGGCGAGATCACCGCGGAGAACCTCAAAGAACACGAACTCGCCAGCCGCCTGGAGAAAGTGGGAAGGGCCATCGGGGAGGCGGCCGACGCCATCGCCGACGGCGCCATGAAACGCTGATAGGCCCGGTAGGAGAAAATCCTCCGGAGTGGAAGGGGTATCCGCTCCGGGGCGTGAATCGTGCACCGGATGGGGGCTCCCGGAGGAAGTCCTCGGGGGAGGGTTCTCTACCTCCGGGAGTCAGCCCAGCTCCATGCCCTGCGGCGGGGGGAAGAATCACTCCTCCAGGGCATGTTTAATGTCGGGGTCATCCGGATTCAGGTCATATGCCAGGTGGAGATCCCGGTCCGCGTCCGCCACCCTGCCGAGCACCCGCAGGGCGGTGGCCCGGTTGTAGTACAGCTCGGCGCGCTCGTCCGGCCCGGCCAGCTCGATCGCCCGGGTCAGGTCGGCCACCGCGCCCTGCACGTCGCCCGCGTCGAAGCGCATGACGCCGCGGTTCGCCCATGCCGCGCTCAGCTCGGGATCCGCCGCGAGCGCCGCGTCGAAGGCCGCCTCCGCCTCCGGATAACGCCGCTCGGCCGTCTCCACCTGCCCGAGCACCGACCACAGGTAGGCGTTGCCCGGGTCGATCGCCAGCCCCGCCAGCACATCGGCCCGCGCCTCCTCGCCGCGACCGGCCATGGCGCGCAGGCCCGCCCGGTTGACGTAGGCGTCCAGGTATCCGGGGTCCAGCTCCAGCACCCGGTCCAGCTCGGCCAGCCCGATCTCCCACTCGCCCAGTGCGACCCGCAGCATCGCCCGGTTGTAGTGCCCCTCCGGCAGCGGCGGGCTCAGCCGCAGGGCGGAGTCGTAGTCGGCCAGCGCCTCCTCCAGCAGCCCGAGCTGGAAGAGCACGTTGCCCCGGTCCAGATAGTGGTCGGGGAAGGCGGGGTCCAGCGCGACCGCGGCGTTGTAGTCCTCCACCGCCTCCTTCGTGCGCCCCTGCCTGGCGAGCAACTGCCCGCGGTTGGCCAGCAGCACCATGCGATGGGACAGGTGCCTGCCGGGCGGCAGGTCGCGGGCGGCCAGCTCGATCGCCGCCTCGACCAGCTCCAGCGCGGCGTGCGGGCGCCCCCTGCGCAACTCGATCAGGGCCAGCCCGTTCTGGTCGAAGCCCAGTTTGAACGCCCGGTCCGCCGGATCGGGCAGCAGGTCGGAGATGGCGATCGCCTGGTTGATCCAGGCCGTCGCCCGGTCCAGGTCACGGCGCGCCGGATCGGGATGCCGGGCGTCCAGCATCGCGATGCCGTACGCCGCCGCCGCGTGCACCGCCGGGTCGCGGCTCGCCCGCCTGGCGAGGTCCCACAGCCGACGCGCCTCCTCGTGCCTGACCAGGCCGCCGAGCGCGGTGGCCGTGCGCTGGACGAACCGCCACCACAGGTCAGAGCCCTCCTCGGCGAGCTCCACGCCGCGCAGGCCGAGCTCGGTCACCGCGTCGAGGAATCCCTCGCGCACGCAGTGGTCGGTCGCGGTCCACAGCGCCTCGGCGCCCGCGCCGTGCGGATCGCCGCCGCGCATCCGATGGAACGGCACGGCGCCCAGCCTCGGCGCCCAGGCCGGCCCCGCCTCCAGCTCCGCCGCCCTGCGGTCGTGCAACTCGGCGCGCACCTCGGGGGGCAGCGCCTCGTAGGCGGCCAGCAGCAGCGGGTCGTCGTCGGTGCCGTCGGACGCGACATACGCCGCGCCGTCCGCTTCGGAACGCTCCACCGGCAGGGCGGGCGCGTGCACGACCCGGCCGTTGAACCACGCGGGAGGCGGCTCCGCCGCGCAGACCACCACGGTCAGCCGCTCCGGCGGCACCCGGCGCACCAGCACCGCGAGCAGTTCGCGGTCGGTGGCATCCGCCTCGTGCGCGTTCCGCACGACCAGGACACCGCCCTCCGGCACGCACGCCGCGACGAACTCCGCGATCCCGTTGGCGATCCGCAGGGTACGGCGGGGCGCGGGCACCAGGATCCGCTCGTCGTCGGTGAGACGCTCGTCGAGCCCCTCCCAGCGGGCGGGCACCCGGTCCCGCAGGTCGGGCGCGGCGGCCCGGATCGCCAGATGTTGCGCCACCACCAGCTCCGGAGAACTTTCCAGCGCGGCGGGCACCAGCGTGTGCAGGATCGCCCCCGCCATCGTGTACGGCCCGCGAAGCCGCCGATGCGCGTCCACCACGAGCGGCCCGGTCGCCCACGGGCCGAGCGCCCCCGCACTGTCGCGGGAGCGCTCGCCCTGTAGCCAGAGGTGGCCGGAGTGGTCCATCACCCCTTGTGGATGACGCTGGAACTACCGGTGAGCTTGGCGAGTGTGTGCTTGCACACGATGATCTTCTTCATGGCTCCCCTCCAATACAGTCAAAGGTTCAAATTATTGGGGAGCGGACGAAACAGCACAAGGGAGCTGAAGCGCAATATCTGTATCGATAAGGACAATTAGAATTTCCTACACGACTACAGCCAAGGCCGGAAAAACGTGACCGCGGAGCTCAGGTGGCACCGGGCGTGGCCAACTGATGGACAGAATCGGTCACAAGGTGCTTTTCACCATAAATGACCACAAGTCCACCTACCTCGCGCCGGGAAAGCTCGCGCCAGCCGTACTTCTGGTAGAGCGCGATCGCGGCGTGCTGGTTGAGCGTGGTGTCGCCGCGGGCGAGGCGATAGCCGAGCGCTACCGCCCTCGCCTCCAGCACCACCATGATCTCCTCGCCGTAGCCACGCCGCTGGAACTCGGGATGGACGCGGAGCCGGCACATCTCGGCGGTGACGTCGTCGATCCTGCGCAGCCCGCCCATGGCGACGATGCGCGGCCCGTGCGACTCGATCACCTCGCCGACCAGGAACTCACCACGGTTGGCCAGGTAGACCTCCTGGATGCGCGGAAAGTCGTGGTCGTAGTAGACCCCGTCTCCGGACGCCAGCCCCACCTGGGCCAGACAGATCCGGTGGAGGGCGCTCACCGCCTCCAGGTCGGACCAGCGATACCGCCTGATCTTCAGGGTCATCCATCACCCTTCTCGGTACGTCGCCATCGACTGGCCGTCGGTCTGGTGACCGGGTTCAGGTGATCGGGCCGGGGACGAGGCGATGGGGTTCTTCAGGAGTTCGTTGTACAGGCCGAGCAGCGGATGTGTGGGGTCCTTCTCCGCCACCGACCGGCCCAACTCGTTCGCGCGCCGCATCACGATGTCGGCGCGGTAGTGCTGTTCGAGGGTCCGGAGGAGGCCGACCCCGATGGTGATGGCCTCGTCGACGTCGCCCTCCAGCAGCTTGCACTTGGCCTGATCGAATCTGATCAGCATCGGATCCAGCCACTCGGAGGGCTGGTACCGGTTGAGGGCCTGCGTCAGCGCGATGTCCGCCTCCAGCGCCTGGCCCAGCTTGACCAGCGCGTCGCCCTGGTGGAAGTAGAGCTGGCGCTCGGTGTATCCGAACGTCGAGTCTTCCTTGTCGTTGGGGGGCATCATCTGGAACGCCTGACGGGCTCTGGCCAGGGCCCGTTTCGCCTGCTCGATGGTGTCCTTGCGGCCGCTGGTCGAGAGCATGGCGAGTGCCCTGGCCTCCACGACGGGCGCCATGGCCTGCGCCGGGCAGGGCGTCTGGCCGGCCAGGTCGCGGCTCTTCTTGGCGAGGTTGAGCGCCTCGCGGGGGTCGCCCAGATAGAGCGGGACCAGCGCCTCCCTGGCGGTGACCCAGGCGCGCAGCGCGCGGTCGCCGGTCTCGTCGGCGGCGGTCCTGCCGGTCCTGAAGAACGACCTGGCCAGGCGGTGGTCGCCGAGGTTGATCATGATCATGCCGCCGAGACCGGCGAGCTGGGCGGCCATCCGGCACAGCCGCTCCTGGAGGTCGATGGGCTGCCGGCGCTCCAGCGCCTTGCGCACCGCGCTGAACTCCAGCAGGACGTCGCAGAGCAGCCGCAGCGGCGGCGTGTTCAGGTACTGACGCCCGAAGCCGCGGGTCGCCTCCTCCCACTGGTCGAGCATGGCGGGCGAGACGGTGGCGCTGACGAAGGTCTCGTCCATCCGCCTGCGGATGTTCTCGACCGCGCCGAGCAGCGGCCCGTTCAGCGTGACGTCCTGGCCCTGGAGGATCTTCAGGAGCGACGTGCGCAGCACGTTTTCGTCTTCGTCGTGCGCGCTGACGTGGGGCGGGCCGGGGGCGAAGGGGTGCTGCACGACCAGGTGCGCGCCGTGCGTGATGCTCGGCCGCTCCTCCCGGAACTCGCCGCGGGCCGCCGCCAGGGTCCGGTGCGGGTTGCCGCAGATGCACGGCCCCTCGTAGCCCAGCGCGACCGGCTCCACCCGGTAGACCGAGCACAGATAGTGCAGGTATTCCGGGCCGGGACGCTTCAGCCCGCTCTCGTAGGCCGAGAGCAGCGTCTCACCGATGCCGGGGACGGGCTTGCCGTCCCGGTCGAAGAGGGCGCGCACCTGCTCGATCACGTCGGCGAGTGCGATGCCATGGGCCAGCCGATGGCTTTTGATCCGAGTTGTACCGAATTGCGGGCTGCACGTGTCGTGAATCTCCTCCGCGATCTGAGCGGTACCGCGCCCCACGGCGAGGCCTTTGGCCCTTATCTGCCGCGCCAGCTCGGTTTCCCTGTGCTGCCTGCCGGACATCCCGGCCCCTCTCCATTGCCAGCTCGACCAACTGGCCGTCTTCAACCGACCGGATCTCTGACCTTGCTGACACAGCGTAGTCCATGAGTCGCACTGCGCCTATGAGAATGATGAACCAACTGGGAAGACTTGAAAATACCGCGATAAGGCTTCCGGCTAAGGATCGTCCACCGCCGGACTGTTTCTTTCAACCCGGTTGAAAGAACGGCTACCCGCAGTGGTGAAGTACGCGTTTGACCACAGCCAGACTGTGAGTCATCTTGGGCCAACCGGAACGGCCGCAGGTCACGGGAAGGACTTTCGGCCGTTACGGCGCCACGAAGCTGAACCAGGAGGTGGAGGCAAAGTGGGGGAGGACGACTCCGGACACCTTGAGCGCTTGGTGTCGGAGCTTGACGCTCACGGGTTGCTCGCCCGGGTGGTGCGCACCCAGTCGGGTCGCGCGTTCGTCCGCGTGATCAATCCCAACGCGACCAGTCTGGCAGAGAACGTCACATGCCGGCAGGTCCCGGTCCCCGATCACCGCGATTGGTACTACTGGTGGTCGTGGGGCGAACGCATGCACTCGGTGGACGACCCGGCCGGTGCCGCGACCAAGGTCGCGAGAGTGCTCGCCGCGGTGGGGGACTGACCGTGGCGGTGACCGGCGTCGCGCGGGCGCCGCTGTCACCGCCGTCCCCACCCCGGCGCCGGGAGCCGGCAGGGTGACCGGTGCGGAGCGTCCGAGAGCCGTTCGCGGCCCGGGGACGCTGGTCGCCCGGCCGGCTCCGCGCCCCCTCGTACCCGCGCCGCACCCGCGGCACGACCGCCCGCCGCGCCACAGACTCCCTCCGCAACCACCGGAGGGCGATCGGAGGGGTTCACGCCCTTCCAGGAACGGCACGGGACACGCTTCCGGGTGTGTGTCCCGCGCCGGGCAGGTCGTCACTGGGAGTGTCCGGTCCGCCCCCCGCGGCCCCGGACCGGGCCACCCCGTCTTCCCCGGCGTAATGTGACGGCGGCCGGTTCGGTCGGCAATATGGAGAGGTTCACGACTTCCGCTGCCGACCGAACCGATCCGGGGAGATCCGCCACGTGTTTCCGCTCGCTTCACCCTCGCCGTCACCCACCCCGCCACCCGGCATCCCCGACGGCAGCGCGATGCTCAGCCACCTGGCGACCACCTGTGAGAACGACCAGGGCTTCGTGTGCCCGCTGCTCAACGGCCTCTTCCCCGGCAGCCTCGACGCCTGGGTGCCGTTGATCGCCGGGCTGACGGACCTCATCGTCATCCTGGCCCTCGCCTTCCTGCTGCGCGGCATCGGCCACCGGCTCATCAGCCGGATCGTGAACCGCGCCGCCGAGACCACCCTGCCCCTGCGCAAGCGCCGCCTCGAAGGGGTGGACCTGCTCCTCACCGAGCGGCGCAAGCAGCGCGCCGAGACGATGGGGTCGGTGCTCAAGCACGTGGCCTCGATCATCGTCCTCGGCACGGCGGCCCTGACCGTCCTCGACCGCCTCGGCATCCCGATCACCCCGCTGCTCACCAGCGTCGGCATCCTCGGCGTCGCCATCGGCTTCGGCGCCCAGGAGCTGGTCAAGGACTTCATCGCCGGCATGTTCATGCTGCTGGAGGACCAGTACGGGGTGGGTGACGTGATCGACGCCGGAGCCGCGGTCGGCACCGTCGAGGCCGTCACCCTGCGCGTCACCCGGTTGCGCGACGCCGACGGCCGGGTGTGGTACGTGCGCAACGGCACCATCACCCGGATCGGCAACGAGTCCCAGGGCTGGTCCCGGGCCTCGATCGACGTGCCGGTCGACTACGACGCCGACGTGCCCGCCGTACGCGAGCTGCTCAAGAAGGTCGCCGACGAGCTGTGGGAGGACCCCGACTACCACGGCAAGGTGATCGTCGAGGAGCCGCAGGTCTTCGGCCTGGAGCAGATCTCCGACACGGCGATCATCTTCCGGGTCGCGGTGAAGACCATCCCCGCCGGTCAGGCCGAGGTCGCCCGCGAGCTGCGGCTGCGGCTCAAGAGCGCGCTGGACCGGGAGTCCATCCACATCGCGGCCAGCGGGTGATCCGCGGCGTGACCGGCCCGCGGGGTGACTTAGGCTGATGGGTATGTCAGGGAGCGCCGGGCAAGAGGAGATCCAGGAGCAGGTGTCCTTCTATGACGCCGTCGGAGGCGAGGAGACCTTCCGGCGTCTGGTGCACCGGTTCTACCAGGGAGTCGCGCAGGATCCGCTGCTGCGGCCGCTCTATCCGGAGGAGGACCTCGCCGGGGCCGAGGACCGCCTCCGCATGTTCCTCATCCAGTACTGGGGCGGTCCCAGCGCCTACAGCCAGCAGCGCGGCCACCCCCGGCTGCGGATGCGGCACCACCCCTTCGTGATCGGCTCCGCCGAGCGTGACGCCTGGCTGCGGCACATGCACGACGGCGTGGAGTCCCTGGAGCTGCCGCCCGAGCTGGCCACCCGGCTGTGGGACTACCTCGTCTACGCCGCGCACAGCCTGGTCAACGCTCCCGACTCCTGAGCGCTGTCAGGCATGATCCGGCGGCGCCCAGGGCAGCCCAAGACGCATGGACATCCCCTGGTGGCGTGACGCCGTCGTCTACGAAATCTATGTCCGCAGCTTCGCCGACGCGTCCGGGGACGGCGTCGGCGACCTGCCCGGCATCCGGTCCCGCCTGCCCTACCTCGCCGGCCTCGGCGTGGACGCGATCTGGCTGACCCCCTTCTACCCCTCCCCCATGGCCGACGGCGGATACGACGTGGCGGACTACCGCGGCGTCGACCCGCTCTTCGGCACCCTCGCCGACTTCGACGCCCTGGTGGCGGACGCGCACGAGCACGGCCTGCGAGTGATCGTCGACATCGTGCCCAACCACAGCTCGGCGCGGCACCCGTGGTTCCAGGCGGCCCTGGCCGGCGCGCCCGGCGGCCCCGAGCGGGAGCGTTACGTCTTCCGCGACGGCGGCGACCTGCCGCCCAACAACTGGCAGTCCACCTTCAGCGGCCCGGCCTGGACCAGGCTGCCGGACGGCCAGTGGTATCTGCACCTCTTCGCCCCCGAACAGCCGGACTTCAACTGGTTCTCCCCCGAGGTGCACGCGGAGTTCCTCGACGTGCTGCGCTTCTGGCTGGACCGGGGCGTGGACGGCTTCCGCATCGACGTGGCGATGGGGCTCTACAAGCAGGAGGGGCTGCCGGACACCCCGCCGCTGGACCAGGCGTTCAAGGCCGAATCCCCCATCTGGGGACGACCGGAGGTGCACGAGGTCTACCGGGAGTGGCGCAAGGTGCTCGACTCCTACCCCGACGAGCGGATGGCGGTGGGCGAGGTGTGGACCGACTCGGCCGAGGACCTCGCCCGCTACGTGCGCCCCGACGAGCTGCACCAGAGCTTCAACTTCGCCTGGCTGGAGGCCCCCTGGTCCCCCACCGCCTTCCGCAAGGTGATCGACGACACGCTCGGCACCGTCCCGTCCCCCACCTGGGTGCTGTCCAACCACGACGTCGTACGGCACCGCACCCGGTACGGCGAGGCCGACCCGGGCACCGGCCTGGCCCGTGCCAACGCCGCCCTGCTGACCATGCTGGCCCTTCCCGGGTCGGCATATCTCTACCAGGGGGAGGAACTCGGCCTCCCCGAGGTCAAGGATCTGCCTCCCGAGGCGAGACAGGATCCCATCTTCGCGCGCAGCCAGGGCACTCTTCCCGGGCGTGACGGGTGCCGGGTGCCGCTCCCGTGGTCGGGCGACGCGCCGCCGTACGGGTTCTCGCCCGACGGCGCCCGGCCCTGGCTGCCGCAGCCCGCGGACTGGGCCGGGATCACCGCCGACCGCCAGGACCGCGACCCCGCCTCCACGCTGGCCTTCTACCGCCGCGCCCTGGCCGCCCGCCGTGCCCTGCGCGGCACCCTGCCCGACCAGATCACCTGGCTGGACTCCCCCGAAGGCGCCCTGTTCTTCACCCGCGGCCCCCTCACCTGCGCCCTCAACTGCGGCCCCACCCCCATCCCCCTCCCGCCCCACACCGACCTCCTCCTCTCCAGCACCCCACCCCCCACCTCCGCCCCCACCCACGCCCACGCCCCCGGCACGGGCACGGGCACGGGCACGGGCACGGGCACCAGCCTCGGCACCACTTCCGGCACCGGCGACACCCTCCCGCCCGACACCGCCGTCTGGCTCCGCACCCCGTAGCCCTCCTTCACCACCTCGGCCCGGCCACGCGACGCCCGCATGGCCGGGCCGAGACACACGCGGACCAAACGGTGGATCGGCCGGGCGCGTGGAGCGGTCAGGCGGTGCGGGGGCGGCGGGGGCGGGTGTCGAGGGCCGCGCGGCGTTCGGCGGCGATCGGGATGAGGGGGACGGCGAGCAGGGCGAAGCCCGCGCCGACCGCGAAGCCGCTCCAGTAGTCGGCGGCGCTGATGGCCAGCCCGATCAGCGGCGTCCCGGCGAAGGAGACGAGGTTCTGCACGGTGTTGTGCGCCCCCAGCACCCGCCCCGCCCACGCAGGTCCGGCCAGTTCACCCGCGGCAAGGTAGGACAGTCCGTTGCCGCTCACCGTGATCACGGACGCGAGCAACAACGCCACTACCGCGGCCCACGGGTTCACCCACTCCCCCAGGGCGAGCACCGTCATCACGGCCACCGTGACGAAGGCGATCATGCGCAGCGGCAGCAGCCGCCGCCCCGTCCGATCCGACCAGAACCCCACGCCCAGCCGGATCGCCACCCCGCCCAGCGCGGCCACCCCGAACACCTGCCCCGCCGTGACCTTGTCCCAGTCGTGCGCCTCCACCAGGCAACTCACCCCGTACGTGCCGACGATGAACTGCGGCACGGACAGAGCCGCACTCGCCGCATGCACCCGCCACAACGCCGGATCACGGTAGGGCGACCGCCCCTTGACCGGCCGGGCCACCCCCTCAGGCGCAGGCGTCGTGCCAGTACCCACCGGAACGACACCGGCCACGGGCGCGACGGCCACCGACGGGACGGTCGCAGATGAGGCGGGGTGGGTCTGGGGAGGGGCGGGGTGAGGTTCCTTCGGCGGGTCGGCGACGAAGATGACGGCGAGGACCGCCGAGAAGAAGCAGAGGGCGGCGGCGACGACGAAGGCGCCGGTCAGGCCGAAGGCGCCGGCGATCGGCGGCAGCGCGAAGGCGGCGATCGCCACGCCGAGGGTGTAGGAGATCTGCCGCAGTCCCATCGCGGTCCCGCGCTCGTGGGGCGGAAACCAGCGCAGCACGATCCGCCCGCCGCCCACCACCGCCGCGGCGCCACTGGCACCGGCCAGCACCAGCAGGACGGCCAGCGGCAGGACGGCGGACACGGTGGCGGCGATCGACAGCAGGATCGCGCATCCGGTGACGCCGATGCCGAGCACGATCCGCTCGCCGTGCCGATCGGCCAGCGCCCCCCAGAGGATCAGCGTGGCCAGGGCGCCGAGGCTGGGCATCCCGGCGATCAGCCCGGCCACGGCGAGCGAGACGCCGAGATCCTGGCGCAGGACGGGGAGGATCAGGGGGAGACCGTACAGCCCGACCGTGGTGAGCGTGTGCGCGTTCACCCCCACCGACAGGATCAACCAACGCCGACGCTCATGTCCCATTCCAGGCATCTTCGTACGGAGCGAGGCCACACGCCAACCAGTCTCAAACCGTGAGATCTAACCTCAAACTTCGCAGAACGCCTTAAGGTAGGACAATTCCTCTTCCTCAGGCGACGCGGGCCGGTGGCGTGGATGTCGTAGGCCACCAGCACCGACCGCGCCTGGGCGAACACCTGCTCCTCGTCGCGGATCCGGTGGTCAAGCGTGAAGCGCGCGGCCCGGATGTCGCTCACCCGGGTCTCGACCACCACCGGATCGTGCCGGAAGCCGAGAGGTCGCCGGTAGTCGATCTCGTGCCGGGCGACCACCAGCCCGGCGAACGGGGGCTCACCCCGGCGATGCCGGTCGGTGCGGAACATCGCCTGCCTGGCGTCCTCCAGGAAGTCGAAGAACCGCACGTTGTTCACATGCCCCAGGGAGTCGACGTCGGCGAACCGCACGCTCCTCGAAAAGAGATGACTCCCGCCCATCACACCTGCTCCGACCGCTCGAAACGCATAATGCATACCCCTGCGAAACGCCCGGGCGACCCCTCACGGGCGACCCGGGTCCGTATTCCGGTTATAAAACGTGACGCGTTAATGCGCCGCTCCGATTCCGGCATCACGTCAAAGACGGCCACGCGCCGACAAACCAATCACGAAATCCAACCAGGAAACATAATGCGGGTCCGCACCACGCCCCAGCCCCGTCCGAGACACAAAACGCCCTCCAAGGCCCCACATCACCCGCCGGCCCATTCGAAAACCCAGCCGTAAAACATAATGCACGATATGCTACCGCTCACAGGAAAGCCCCAGAACGCCAGATCCGCCCCCCTTCAGAACACGCACTCCTCAGCCCCCACAGACCCCAGCCGCCTCATGCCACGCCTCCCACAGCTCACCCACGCCTCACCAGCCACCGCACAGCACAAGTCACCGTCACGGCAACGGAGTACCCGGCCTCCCACTCTTGCGACAAAGCATGACGATCCATCCACTGCCGACGGCAACGAGACCCGGCATCCGCATACCGGTCAGCACGAGGCGCACTGCCTGCGCATGCAATTCTCCGTAGTTGATGGGTGAGGCCGACAAGCGCTCAGGTTCCCCAGGGCGGGGCTGGGCGGTGTTCCCTGCCGGCGTCAGCGGCACGGCGGCACGGAGACCGGCCGTGCAACCGGGTGGTACGGGAGTGGTCAAGATGTTTTGCGGCGGCTGCGGTGCAGATACGCCTGGCCGTCCAGTAGGGTGCCTGCGCCCGGATGGCCGTGGCTGATCCGCTCGTCGAAGTCCACGGCGTCGGCCCAGTCCAGTGGATGGTCATCGCGCATCCTTCGCCAGCGGGCGTTGCCGGAGGCGGCCGGCGGTGCTGGCCGCGTCCAGGTAGAGCATGTCGGCGCGGGCCGGGGCTGCCGTGCACGGTGTGCCGGGCGCGGGGCCTGTTCTGGCACCCCGCCCCCGGCACCGACCCTGTGGACGGCATTTACGTGCACTACGGCTTCACCGGAACCGGCAGGTGGGCCTCACCCAAGGCCGCTGGGCTGTCCTCTTGGGCGTGCCCGCTTGCATGAAGACGGTGGTGAGCTCTCGACCGCCCCACTCCAATGACGATTGCTGTCCTCCTGGCCCTCAGGCTCTGGCTTGGAGGGGCCCTCGTCGACTAGGTCAGCTCACCTCCTGCGACAACGAGGCTGGGTTCAGGCGGATCAGCGTGATGCCATACGCGATGATCCAGGCAACCCACATCAGCCAGCCGGCGAGGCCAAGGAGACCGAGGGGGCCGGAGTGGTCGATGACCAGGGGGGTGAGGGTGGCCGAGCCGAACAGCAGCGCGGCCGATGCCAGCCCCAAGGTGCCATGCCAGGGCCGGATGAGACCGGCGCGCAGGCCAGCGACGGACAGGCCGATGAGGGCGAGTGCCAGGAAGGTGCCGTTGAGGGTGAACAGCGCGTCGTGCAGGGCCCACAGTCCCCCGGCTGTGGCGCTGTCACGCACGGCCGTCGACGTGAGCGCGAGGCGGGTCGCGATGACCGCGGCGAAGGTGGCGTTCTGCAGTGCCAGGCCGGTGAACCCGAACAATGACCATGCTTCGCCCCGGCCGCGTTCGAAGCGCCGCAGCGCGGAGACCGCGCCCGCGCCGAACAAGGTGGCCAGTAGCCAGGCGGAAGGAGTGAGCGCGGACGCGATGGCCACGATATCGCCCTCGGTGCCGAAGAACACGTTGACCTCGCCGATCTCGGCACCGGTAAGCGGCAGGCCGGCGGGCACCATGATCGCGTTGGCGAGAACGATCATGATGGCGAAGCCAAGGCCGGCGATGCCCGTGATTCGAGAGAAGCCCATGGCTGCCTCCGTATTCATGGTAGGGACGAGCGCATGCCCTGAATTGCCATATGTCTGGACAACGGGCAGTGGTGGCGGGCCGGTACGGCGCGCTGGGAACTTGGGGGACGGTCTTCAGGCAGACCCGAACGCGCGCTTGTATTCCGGGTTACCGCGGCGCGCTGATCAGACAGTGCCCGCCGCGCAGACCAGGACGAAACCGATCAGCAGCAGCCAGGAGCGCACGCCCTGGAAGAACTCCCAGCGGCGGCGGGTTCGTTCCCATCCGGCGGGCGGGTTCGCCGGATCCCAGCGTCCGGTGGCGATGTTGATCGGGACGTTGACGGCGACGGTGAACCCCACCGCGACGGCGAACGCGACCACCGCGGACCATGCGAGCCACCCGGGCCCGCTGCCCTCGATCGCGACGGCCACCGCGAGCACCACGCACAGCGTCATCCCGACCGGCATGACCCGCCCGAACGTCTTGAGCAGGCCCTTCTCGACGGTGATGCGTTCGGTGCCGGGCAGGTGGCGCAGCACAGGATGGACGAAGGCATAGGAGCCGAACTCGGAACAAGCGATGAAACCGGTGACGGCCAGCGTGACGAAGACGAGCAGGTTCACGGCGACTCCGCGGGTAGTGGCCTCGGCGGCGACGCGGCTCGCACAGCGGTCAACGCCGTCTCGATCAGCGCATCGGGCTCGGGCCATGGCATGTCGGGTTTGGTGATGCGCAGGTCGATGGCGCCGTGCAGGGAAGCCCACAGCTCGGTGGCCAGCACGAATGCCGCACCGCGGCGGGCGGGCGACAGGCACGCGCTGACCGCGTCGACCAGTATCTTGTAGGAGGCCGCGCCCGGATGCGCGGCGCCAGGCTCGAGCCCCAGCCCGGCCGGGCCCGCGTTCGTGGCGCTGAACAGCACCCGGTAGTGCCCCGGCTGCTCCAGACCGCTCCGGACGTACGCCCTGGCGATCGCCTCGAGTCGCGCGACGGGGTCGCTGGCGGCGGACACGGCCGCGCTTTCGAGTTGCTCGGTGAACTCGGCGAACCGCTCGGCGATGACAACACGCAGCAACGCCTCCTTGTCCGGGAAGTGCCGGTACACCGAGGGTGCGGTGACGCCTGCGGCGGCGGCGACGGCCCGCATGGTGAGCGCTTGGGCGTCGCCATGCTGCGCCAGCAGGTCGGTGGCCACCCGGACCACCACTTCACGCAGCTCGTGCCCCGTGCCACGGCGCCTGCGGTGCGTTGCGGTCATGGGGTGATGGTCTCGCCGTCCAGCAGCACGCGGACCAGAACCCGGCCGCTCGCGATAGCCGCGTGTACGTCTGCGGTGTCCGGGGTGCCGTCCGCGCCGACCCGGACTCGCGCCCAGCGCCCGTACGCGCGGTGGTCACGTACGAGTGCGGTGAGCGCCTCGGCCACTACAGTGGGCTCGCGCACCGCCTCGGCCACCGCCGCGACCCGGCGGCCCCGCAGCCGCAGCTCCACCGGCACCCCGCCTTCGAAGTTGCGCCACCACCCCCTCCTCGTGGTGATCAGCAGCTCGCGGTCACGCTGGAGGTAGTTGACGGGGGTGACGTAGCGGACGCCGCTGCGGCGCCCGGTGAAGCTCAGCAGGAGACTCCTCCGGCTCATCACCGGGTGCAGCGGCGAGGACAGGATCGCGGCCGGGATCCAGTTGCGCAGCGATGGGGTGGCCATCAGACGACACCGCCGGGGTGCGGCACACCCAGCCGCCGCCCCATCTCGTCGGCCAGCGCTTGCAACGCCGCGAGCGGCCGGACGAACACCGTGAGATCCGAGATCCGCTCGTCCCGGTCCTGCCGGGCGACCAGCAGCCCGTCGGCCCGGCCGGGGTGGCCCGCGACCTGGGCGCTGAACATCAGAATCGAGGTGTCGCCGCCGCCGATGGTCGCCGACACCTCGATGTCGTGCAGCACCCCGTCGAGCACAGCCCCGATGACGTGAGACGCGGCACCGGCCCCCTCGATCGGCTCGTCGTGCACCGCGACCCGCAGGATGACGTCCTCGGCCAGCACCACGGACACGGCAGCGGCGTCCGCCGCGGCGAGCGCCCGTCCCAGCTGATCCAGCACTGCTCCCCCTCCAAATAAGTTAACGAACGTTATAGTAACGTACGTTACCCTACTTTTACAGGTTCCATTGCCGCCCTTGTTCGACCGAATGCACGCCACCAACTGGGCCCGATGCTCGGGTCGGTACCGAGTTCGGGCGGCGGCCTGCAGCAGGCGGGCGTGGCGGCGCTGAGCGGCACGGCGGTCACCCACCGCAGCACCGGCGCGTAGACAGGCCGGGGCTTGTTCTGGCATCCCGCCCCCGGCACTGACCCCGCGGACGGAATCTACGTGCATTACGGTTCACCGGAACCGGCATGTGGCTCTCACTCAAACGAGACCGCTGTGCCGTGCTGGGGGTCGAGGAGGAAGTCCGCAGGAATTAGCACTAGATCTAGCGCGCAACGCAGGAGGCTATGTCGTGCCGGCTGGGGTGGATGGCGGCTTTTGCCGGGGAGCCTCGGGGTCAGCCAACGTCTCGAGAATGAAGTTCGCACCATGTGATGGCCGCGTTGGCCGCTAGATGAGCGTGGCGGGGCCGGAGCCCGTGTCGGGCGCTGGCAGGCCCGCGGCCGGTGCCGTAGCCGCGGTTGCGTAGTTCGGCGACGCCTACGGCGATGGCGCTGGCGCTTCCCAAGATCTTCTTGACGGCGTCGGTGCCGTCCGGGCCGGCGGCTCTGTTCGGCTGGAGGAGCAGCGCCTTTTGCGCTTCGCGGATGAGTTCCTGGATGTCGGCGCGTGGGTTGATGGTGCGGCCGAGTTCGTGGAGGACCAGTTTGGCGGTGCTTTCAATGAGTTCCTTGGCGGCGCCGATGACGAGGGCGGGATCGTCGTGCTGCTCGGCTCGCCGGATGCGTTGGAGGCCGTCGTGGATGGCAGTGGCGTCGGTGAGGTTCGCCAGGGCTCCAGGGCGGATGCCGACTCCGACGCGGGTGATGTGTCCGTCGTCGGTGTTGATTCTGTAGCCATCGCGTTCCAGTTCGCGGCGCGCCCGGTAATAGATGATCTCCTTGGAGCTGAGGTAGTGATCCTCCAGGAGACGCTCGATGCCGCGTAAGGCCCGGGCCACGTGGCTTCGTCGGCCCAATCCACCGCGTCGAGGTAGGACTGGAACAGTCTCTGGCGATCGCCCGACACCGCCTCGATTTCGAGGCGTTCGAACGTCAGGGGATCGGGTGCGAAGCCTTCGGCCTGCCACAGGTTGTTGATCTGGCGTACCGGAGACCACGAACGAAGAACCGCGAGGACCCGAGATCCACCTCCGCAATCCCGCACAGGGCATCGTGCGAGGCGCCTCCCCCACCGGCACGGCCGCACCGGGAGCCGGTGCGGCCGTGTGGAGGAGCGAGGTCAGTCGCGGCGCAGTTGCCGGTAGGTGACGCGGTGCGGGCGGGCCGCTTCGGCGCCCAGGCGCTCGACCTTGTTCTTCTCGTAGTCGGCGAAGTTGCCCTCGAACCAGAACCAGCTCGAACCCTCTTCCCAGGCCAGGATGTGGGTCGCGATGCGGTCGAGGAACCACCGGTCGTGGGACGTGATGACCGCGCAGCCGGGGAAGTCGAGCAGCGCGTTCTCCAGGCTGGAGAGGGTCTCGGTGTCCAGGTCGTTGGTGGGCTCGTCGAGGAGCAGCACGTTGCCGCCCTGCTTGAGGGTGAGCGCCAGGTTGAGCCGGTTGCGCTCGCCGCCGGACAGCACGCCCGAGGGCTTCTGCTGGTCGGGGCCCTTGAAACCGAAGGCCGCGATGTAGGCCCTGGACGGCATCTCGACGTGGCCGACCTTGATGTGGTCGAGCCCGTCGGAGACGACCTCCCAGACGGTCTTCGCCGGGTCGATGCCCGCCCGGCTCTGGTCGACGTAGGACAGGCTGACGGTCTCGCCGACCGTGATGCTGCCGCCGTCGGGGGTGTCGTTACCGGTGATCATGCGGAACAGCGTGGTCTTGCCGACGCCGTTGGGGCCGATGACGCCGACGATGCCGTTGCGCGGAAGGGAGAACGAGAGGTTCTCGATGAGAAGCCGGTCGTCGAAGCCCTTGGTGAGCCCCGAGGAGTCGATCACCGTGGTGCCCAGGCGCGGGCCCGGCGGGATCTGGATCTCCTCGAAGTCGAGCTTGCGCTGCTTGTCGGCCTCGGCCGCCATCTCCTCGTACCGCTGCAGACGGGCCTTGCTCTTGGTCTGCCGGGCCTTGGGGTTGGAGCGCACCCACTCCAGCTCGTCTTCCAGGCGCTTCTTGCGCTTGGCGTCTTTCTGGCCCTCGACCTTGAGCCGGGCCGCCTTCTTCTCCAGGTAGGTGGAGTAGTTGCCCTCGTAAGCGTGGCAGCGGCCGCGGTCGAGCTCCAGGATCCAGCCCGCCACGTTGTCCAGGAAGTAACGGTCGTGGGTGACGGCGAGCACGGTGCCCGCGTACTTCTCCAGGTGCTGCTCCAGCCAGTTGACACTCTCGGCGTCGAGGTGGTTGGTGGGCTCGTCGAGCAGCAGCAGGTCGGGGGCCTCCAGCAGGAGCTTGCACAGCGCGACCCGGCGGCGCTCACCACCGGAGAGCATGGTCACGTCGGCGTCGGGCGGCGGGCAGCGCAGTGCGTCCATCGCCTGTTCGAGCTGGCTGTCGAGATCCCACGCGTTGCGGTGGTCGAGCTGCTCCTGCAGCTTGCCCATCTCTTCGAGCAGCGCGTCGCTGTAGTCGGTGGCCATCTGCTCGGCGATCTCGTTGAAGCGATCGAGCAGTGCCTTGGTCTCGGCGACGCCCTCCTGGACGTTGCCGAGCACGGTCTTGGACTCGTTGAGAGGCGGCTCCTGCTGGAGCATGCCGACCGTGAAGCCGGGCATGAGCCGGGCATCGCCATTGGACGGCTGCTCCAGGCCCGCCATCATCTTGAGCAGCGTTGACTTACCGGTGCCGTTGGGACCCAGCACGCCGATCTTCGCACCCGGCAGGAACGACAACGTGACGTCGTCGAGCACCACCTTGTCGCCATGCGCCTTGCGCACACGCTGCAATGTATAGATGTACTCCGGCATGCCATCAAGCTTAGTGGCCCCGGCCAAGCGGATTTCGCGCGACGAGCAGGCTGTGGAAAACTCACCCGGCCGGGCGGGCGCCGTGGAGATCGCCGGCTAGGGCGACTCGGCCTCGGCGGCGGACGCGGGCGGCGGCGGAGCGCTGGTGAGCGGCAGGCACACCTGGTCGCGGCCCAGCTCCTTGGCCCGGTAAAGAGCCAGGTCGGCCGCGGCCAGCAGCTCGATCAGGTCGTCCCCGTGCAGGCTCATCAGGGCGACCCCGGCCGAGATGGTCACGCTGATCATCACGTCGTCGGCGGGGATCGCCATCATCCCCACCCGCACCCGCAGCCGCTCGGCGATGAGACGGGCCTCGCGCACCTCGGTGTGCGGGAGCAGCACCACGAACTCCTCACCGCCGAAGCGGCCGATCACGTCGTACTCGCGGAGCTGGCTGCGCAGCGTGGCGGCGACCCCGGCGAGCACCTGGTCGCCCACCAGGTGGCCGTGCCGGTCGTTGACCCGTTTGAAGTGGTCGATGTCGACGATGAGCACGGCGAGCGCCGACCCCGTGCGCCGGGCGCGGACGATCTCGGTGTCGGCCTCCCGCTGCCAGGCCGCGGCATTGAGCAACCCTGTCTTGGGGTCGGTGCGGGC
Organism: Microtetraspora sp. NBRC 13810; assembly: GCF_030268685.1. Taxonomy (GTDB): domain Bacteria; phylum Actinomycetota; class Actinomycetes; order Streptosporangiales; family Streptosporangiaceae; genus BSRQ01. The sequence goes on along the minus strand of NZ_BSRQ01000017.1, from coordinate 123,575 downwards.
CGCCGCCTGGAGCTGGGCGTGCAGCAGGCTCCGCTGGAGGAGGACCACCGGCGGCAGCGCGAGCACGAGAAGGGCGAGGTTGATGCCGCAGGCGATGGCCACCAGCACGCCGAGGCAGAGCTCCACCACGTCGAGCAGCGCGCTCTCCCGATCCCACAGCACGTCACGCAGCCGGGTGTCCGGCTCGGACATGAAGGCCGCGACCGCGATCAGCGAGGTGTTCAGCACCGTGAACAGCACCGCGCCGCCCACGGCGAGCAGGATCGCCATCACCCCGCCGGCGGTCAGCTCGGCCGGGTCGGGCACGCCCAGGTGGAACACCATCGACGCGGTGCCCCCGGCCAGGCCGATCGCCGCCACGCTGCCGACCCGGCGGTAGAGCACGGTCTCCCTGACCCGCTTCTGCAGCAGGATCTGCAACGGGATCGGCGCCAGCAGGGCATAGAGCGGAGGAAGCAGGAACGCGGTGGGCAGCCACCACGCCGAGAGCATGTCGCGCGCGATGCCCGCCGGCATGCCGAGCCGCCGGGTCGCCTCGATGCACACCGCGCCGCAGACGGTGAGCGCGGTGAAGGTGAACACGTCGCCCCACCGGAACGGCGTCGAGACCGCGAAGACCGCGAGCAGCACCGCGTGCAGCGCCACCATCCCGCAGAGGTAGGCGATGAGCGGCCGACGTTGCGCGAGCAGGGGCCACCGCGCCGCCAGCGCGGAGGCTCCATTACGAGGCTTGACTGAGATATGACCGGTCATCACCACGCCATCCCCCCCTCTACCTAACGATGTGTAACACAATAGTTGCGGACTGTGCGTTACGCGACGGGAACCGATACCTTGGGCGAGGTGGACACCTTCGGCGATCCACCGTCGAAGGCCGCATGACGGTGCGCGCTAACCCGTGCGGAAAGGAGTTGCGATGATGCGGGGCATTACCTGGACCTAGGTCATGACCCCCGGCGGATGCGCTGACATCCGAACGGCAAGACCGTCGGCCGACGTCTTCGAGGCCCCTCCCGCGCCCACCGGACCACGGCGACGCCGTCGCCCGTGAGCCGCGCCGCGAGAGCACCTCTTCGCCCCGGCCGATGCCCCCTCCTTCTCCGACCCCTCCGGAGGAGGGTGCGCCTCGACCCCCCTTCTCGAACTCCAGGATCTCACGGACCGCTATCGTTCGAACACGGGGCGAGGCCGATTGGGTGGTGAGATATCACACCCGCCCTGCCGAGAAGGGTGATCGCACGACCGGCGACCACCCCTCCCCCGCGGACCGGCGCGCTAGGCGGCCAGGCGCTCGCCGAGCGTCTCACCGGATCGATCGGCCCTCACCGTACGACGGCGCGGGCGCGGACCCGGGTCGGCGGCCGGGTCGGCGGCCGGGTCGGTGGCGGGGTTGTCGGCCGAATCGGCGGCCGGGTCGCCCAGCGGGCTCACCATCTCGACCACGTCGGCGCCCGGCACCTCCTCCGGCGGCGCCACGGACACCGACGGCTCCACGCCGCCGGGCAGCGGGGCCTCGAACGGGAACGCCGCCGCTCCCTCCGCGGCGGCGGGCGGCGCGGGGCGGGCCGTGGCATGCGCCCAGTCCTCGGTGGCCTCGTCGAGGCGGTCGCGGATCTCGGCGTCGAACGTGGGGGCGGTGCCGCGCTGCGGTTTGGTGAACGTGCCCACCCCCCAGCGCAGGTCGTGGCCGACCGAGCCGGCCTCGACCTCGGCCATGAAGCGCCGCTCACCCTCCCTGCCGAACTCGCGGATTCTGAGCCGCCCCTGCACGACGACCGGGTGGCCGACCCGGATGGACTGGGCCACGTTGTCCCCCAGCCCGCGCCAGCAGCGCACGGCGAAGAAGGTCCTGTCGCCGTCGCGCCACTCCTGGGACTTCTTGTCGAAATAGCGGTTGGCGGTGACGACCCGCAGCGAGGTGACCCGTGAACCGTCGGAGAACGTGTGCTGGCGCGGCTCGGCCGCGACGTTGCCGGTGAGCGTGACGTAGATGTCATTCATGACGTGTGCCTTCCATGTGGCGGACCCGAACGCCGCCGTCTGGAAGCCACGATGGCCCGCCCGCCGGGCCCGCCATCGGCCAGAACCGCGTTCTGGGGATGGCCGCCGGCCCCTGTGGACGACCGGGCGCTAGGCGCGCAGGCCGCGCAGGGCGGTGTAGAACTCGTGGTGGCGGGTCAGCTCCTTCTCCACCGGCTCGATCACCATCGACTCCGACACGGCGGCGACCCTGCGCCGCATGTCGCGTTCGAGGCGGTCGCGCTCGTTCCCGGCGCCGAGGACCACGAGGTTGCGGCTGGCGACGCCCGTCAACAGCCCGAGGCCGAGCACCGAGAGCATCATCAGCCCCACCCACGGCATCGACTCGACGTCCTCGAAGAGCCGCAGCCCCTCCGGCAGCTTGCCCACCTCCAGCACGCCGTAGGCGACGGTGGTGCCGAGCCAGGCCACGCCGGCGACGAAGAGCACGACCAGCAGATACTGCCAGATCTTGAGCAGCCGCCACGACGTGGGCACGCGGTCCAGCCGGGGCGCCACCTCGGCGAGCTCCTCCGACAGCACCTTGGGCAGCTCGGCGGCACGCGAACGCGCGGCCTGCTTGAGCCCGTTGCGCCAGGAGTCGTGCATGCCGCCGGACAGCCCGTCGGCCAGCGCCTGGATCGCGTTGTCCACCTCGGCCGGCTGGGCGCTCACGGCCCCCGCGGTCAGCCCGCGGATCTCCTGGCGCAGGTCGCCGAGCCGCAGGCTCTTCAGCGGGTCGCCGCGCAGCCCGCGCGCCCACCGGGCGTACGGCCAGCCGACGTAGTCGGCCGAGCGGGCGGCGTAGACGTTCTCGACGGCCTCGCCCAGTGCGGGGACGCCCACGGCGTCGCAGAGCGCGTCGGTGAGGCCCACCCGGCGGGCGCCGTCCACGGACGCGGCCACGCCGACCGCCTCCCCGGGCGGCATCATGGCGCCGAGGTGCCGGCTGACCCGCTCGACGTCGGCCTCCAGGCGCTGGATCGCCGCCCTGCGCTTGGACACCGCGTCGGCGAGCACGGTCTTGAGCGCCTCCGCGCCGCCGCCGGCGACGGCGGAGGTGGCGACCACCTGCGGGGACTCGACGCCCTCCTGCTTGAGCAGCCGGTCGAGGTCGGCGAGGCACTCGGCGAGTTCCTCGCGGGAGAGCCGGTCGGCCTGGTTCAGCGCGAAGACGGTCACCGCGTCGTGCCCGGCCAGCTCGGTGACGTAGCGCCGGTGCGTGGAGGCGTCGGCGTACTTCTGCGGGTCGAGCACCCAGACGACGAGGTCGGCGATGCCGATCAGCCGGTCGGCCTCGTGGTCGGTGAGGGCGCGGATGGAGTCGTGGTCGGGCAGGTCGAGCAGGATCAGGCCGTGCAGCCCGCCGTCTCCCTTGTCCAGCGCGCTGGCCCGCGCGAACCTGTGCCGCCACTGGATCTGCAGCCAGTCCAGCAGCGGCCCGGCGCCCTCCAGGCCCCACACGCAGGCGTGGGTGCGCGCCGTCGTGGGGCGGCGCACGCCGGTCGGCGACAGCTCCAGCCCGGAGACCGCGTTGAACAGCGACGACTTGCCGCTGCCGGTGCCTCCCGCGAGCGCGACCACGGTGTGGTCGGAGGACAGCTTCAGCCGGTCGCCGGCGCGCAGCAGGAGCTGGCCCGCCTCGGAGAGCAGCGTGGGGTTGACCCGGCCGGGGCCGAGCTCGACGATGCGCGACAGCGCCGCCAGGCGGGGGCCGAGCGCCGGCCGCGCGGAGGTGGTGACAGTCATCGGGCGACCTCGAGGTTGTACGTGGCCTGGTAGAGGCGGGTCGCGGTGGATTCGTCGGGAATGCCGGCTCCGTCCAGCACCTGGACGTATCTCATCGTCTCCTCATCGAACACCGTGCCTATCCGGGCGCGCAGGTCGTTGCGGGCCTTGACGCTGATGCTCCGCAGCGACTCGGCCCCCAGCAGCGCGCGCAGCAGCCGCTGCGGCATCGGGACCCGCCCGCCGTCGGACGCCTCGTGCGTGCCGTAGCCGAGCAACCCCACCGTGAAGATCAGGGCCAGCGACTCCTCGTCATAGGACACGACCTTCGCCACCGACCGCTTGGCGACGCCCTCCTTGCGCATCAGCTCGGCGAGGTAGTCCTGCCAGGATCCGATCGTCCGGCCGGTTCGCCGCACCATCTCGTCGGAGATGTCGCCGAGTCCGGGCGTCTCGGCCAGCGCGTCGCCCGGCCGGCCGCGCCGTACCCACCGCTCGACGACCTCCTCCGCGGCCCGCTGCGCCGCCGAGACGATCATCGACTCCAGACCGGAGCGCAGCGCGGACTTCAGCGCGCGCTGCCGGTCGGGCGCCTGCCGCGAGGACTTGCCGCCGAGCCGGGCGGGCCGGCGCAGATGCAGGGTCCGCGTGATGTCGCCGGACCCGGCGAAGTCCTGCCAGCGCGCGAAGACCTCGCCGCGCATGAGCGAGCCGTTCCTGGTCACCTCGTCGATCTCGGCGAGCGCCGCCGTGTAGGCGGTCTCCACGTCGGCGCGCAGCTCGGCGCGCAACGCCACCTGCGCCTCCAGGTGCCGGGCGAGCGCGGGGACGCGGGTGCGGAAGCTGTCCAGCACGCCGGTGAGCGTGGCCTGCACGGCCTTCGCCCGCCGCTCGTCGTCCACCGACAGCTCGGTCAGCCACATCCGCAGGCCGGCGATCTGGTTGTCGGGTAACCGGCCGTCACGCGCCGCGCACTCGTCGATGACGAACCGGTCCACCCCGCCCAGGCCGTAGTCGGTGAGCATCCGGGTGAAGTGCTTGACCACCATCTCGCGGGAGCGCGGCGGCACCCGCGACAGCACGATGGCCATCCGCGCGCCGCGCTCCTTGGCCATGCGCAGCAGCCGCCAGGCGGGGGCGTCGGCGTAGCGGGCGGCGGTCGTCACGAAGATCCACATGTCGGCGGCGTCGAGCATGCGGTAGGCGATCTCGTGGTGGCTCTCCACCACGGAGTCGATGTCGGGGCTGTCGAGCAGCGCCACCCCCGGCGGGAGCAGGTCGCTGGTGGACAGCACCAGGCTGTCCGGGCCGGCGCCCTCCTGGGACTCGACCCGGCGCAGGCCGCCGAGCAGGCCGTCCTGCACGAACCAGCCGCTGTCGTCGGGATGGCAGGCGAGCACCGGGGTGGCGGTCGTCGGCCGCCGCACGCCCGTGACGCTCACCTTCTCCCCCGCCAGGGAGTTGACCAGGGTGGACTTGCCCGCCCCGGTCGAACCGGCGATCACGATGAGCGCGGGTGCGGTGCTCATCCTCACCCGGGGGATCACGTAGTCGTCGAGCTGGGCGAGGATCTCGGCCCTGGCCTTGCCCGCCTCCTCGGCGCCCGGCCCGTCCAGCCCGAACCGCAGGTCGGTCACGCTCTCCCTGAGCGCGGCCAGCGCCTCCGTCAGCCGGTGCGCCGAGTCGTCGGGCAGCGACTCCTCGCGCACCCGCGCCGCCCGCTCGTCCGGTCCGGGTTCGGCCCCGGGTTCGGGCTCCGGCTCGGGGGGCTCGGGGTCGGGTTCGGCCTGGTCCGCCACGGGGTGCACCGGGGTGAAGGCGGCGAACGCGTCGAACGACGTGGCCGGCTTACCGGCTCCCGCCGGGCCGCTCCTCGCCCGGGGACCGGCGCCGTCGTCCTTGGCCGGGCCCGGGTCGTCGTCGCCGATCGCCCGGAACGTCACGGTCTCCTCGCCCGGCGACTCCGGGTGGTCGGCCAGGTCGGCGCCCGCGTCCTGGCTCACCCCTTCACCGAGCCGCCCGGAGGGCCCGTTGGCAGCCGACTTCACGGAACCCGCTCCGCACGGACCATCTCGACCTCCTGGCCGACCTTCACGACGTCGCCTACGAGCACGATCGCCGGTGGCCGGATCCCGGCCGCGCTCACGCGCTCTGCCACGGTCGACAGGTTGGCGTATACAGCTCGCTGCGTCGGAAGAGTACCGTCCTGTACCACCATTACGGGCGTTTCCGGCGAACGTCCGTCTCGGAGCAGCCTCTCGGCCACCTTGCCGAGGCGCTCGACGGCCATCATGAACACCAGCGTCCCCTCCGAGCGCGCCAGCGCCCCCCAGTCCACCGTGGACTGGGGATGGTCCGGGGGCACGTGCACCGAGATGACGTGGAACTCCTGGCTGACGCCCCGGTGCGTGACGGGCACGCCCGCCGCCGCGGGGACCGCGACCGGGCTGGTGACGCCCGGCACCACGAGCACCGGGATGCCGGCCTGCGCACAGGCGAGCATCTCCTCGCCGCCCCGGCCGAAGACGAAGGGATCGCCCCCCTTCAGCCGCACCACGAACTTCCCCGCCCTGGCGTGCTCGACGAGCAGCTCGTTGATCTTCTCCTGGGCGAGGTAGCGGCCATAGGGGATCTTGGCGGCGTCGATCAGCTCGACATCCGGCGACAGCTCGTCCAGCAGGGCGCGCGGCGCGAGCCGGTCGGCGATCACGACGTCGGCCTGCGAGAGGAGCTGACGGCCGCGCACGGTGATCAGGCCGGGGTCGCCGGGCCCGCCGCCGACCAGCGCCACGCCCACCGGCTTGGTGCGGTTGCGCCGGGCGTCGACCGTGCCTTCGCGCAGGGCCTCGACGACCGCGTCCCTGATCCCGGCGGCCCTGCGCGGGTCACCGCCCGCGGTCACCGCCACGCTGACCTCGTCGACCTTGCCGGCGGCCGGGGTCCAGGCTGCCGAGGCGTCGCGGTCGTCGGCGCGCACGCACCAGACCCGCTTGGCCTCCGCCTCCGCGGCGATCGCGGTGTTGACCGCGCGGTCGTCGGTGCACGCCTGGACGAGCCAGGCGCCGTCGCAGTCGCCCACCTGGTAGGGGCGGGCCTCCCAGGTGACCCGGCCGGCCGCGATGAGATCGTCGAGTGCGGGTGTGACGCTCGGCGACACGAGCGTGACCAGGGCGCCGGCGTCGAGCAGGGCCGGCACCCGGCGCTGGGCGACCCTGCCTCCGCCCACGACGAGCACCCGCCGCCCGGAGAGGCGCAGACCGAGCAGGTAGGGGGACATGGCGGCCGATCTCCAGTTCACGAGACTTGCGGATTCGTGCGTGTTTCCTGTTAGGAGGTAAACCTACCGGCTTGGACAGGCCGATTTGCTGCGCGTGGGTTAACGACCGTCAAGAAGGGGCTGACGTGGATCCCATCGCGGCCCTCCCGCGTCGTCCTTGCGCCGCCTGGCCATCGCCGACAACGCCTCCAGGACGACCCGGTTGCCGAGATAGGCGGTGATGTCCGCGTGATCGTACGGCGGCGCCACCTCCACCACCTCCATGCCGACCACGGGCAGCTCGTAACAGATCCGGCGCACGCTGTCGAGGAGCTGCCGCGCGGTGAGGCCGCCCGGCTCGGGGGTGCCGGTGCCGGGCGCGTGACCGGGGTCGCAGACGTCGATGTCCACCGAGAGGAAGACGCCCTCGCACTCGTCCAGCGCGATCGCGAACGCCTCGGTCAGGCACTCCTCCAGGCCGCGCGCGACGATCTCCGTCATCTCGTAGGAGCGCATCTTCCGCTCGGCCATCCAGCGCAGGGTCTCCGGCTCGGGCCAGTAGCCGCGCAGGCCGATCTGCAGGAACCGGTCGCCGCGGATGGCGCCGGACTCGATGAGCCTGCGCATGGGCTGGCCGTGACCGTAAAGGTGACCGAAGGCGATGTTGCCGGTGTCGGCGTGCGCGTCGAAGTGCAGCATCGACACCCGTCCCATGCCGCGCGCCGTCGCCACCCCGCGCGCGTCCGGCAGCGCGATCGTGTGGTCGCCGCCGAGCACGACGGGGATCGCCCCGGACAGCGCGATGCGCCGGACCGCCTCCTCGATGTGCGCGATCGACCCTTCGACGTCCCCGGAGTAGCACTCGACGTCGCCCGCGTCGTAGACCCGCAGGTCGCGCAACGCGTCGACGCGCAAAGCCAGGCTCGGCCTCGACCCGTCGGCCGGCAGATAGCACGCCTGGCGCAGCGCGCCCGGCCCGAACCTGGCGCCCGGCCGGTGCGAGGTGCCGCCGTCGAAGGGCGCTCCGATGATCACGACGTCGGCGTCGGCGAACGTGCCCGGGTCGGTCACGTCACAGCGGTCCACCCCGAGGAACGTGATGTCGGGTCCGAACATGGCGCCATATCTGGTCAACGGTCCCACCTCTCCACCCGGCTCGCTCCGGCCCCACATTACTGAAAAGGGCCATGGCGCCACCGGTGGCGAGACGGCCCGGAGGTTTCAGGACTCCTTTTCGGTCACTCCGGCGGAGTCGAAGGTCGCCACCTCGTGCATCACGCGTACGGCGGCGCAGACGAGCGGATGGGCGAGCAGGCCGCCGGTGCCCTCGCCGAGACGGAGTTCGAGGTCGACGAGGGGACGCAGGCCGAGGTGGTCCAGGGCCAGCCGGTGCCCGGGCTCGACCGACCGGTGCCCGGCGACGCAGTGGTCCACCGCCGCCGGGGCGAGCGCGGCGGCGGCCAGCGCCGCCGAGCCGGCGATCACCCCGTCGAGCAGCACCGGCACCCGCGCCGCCGCGCCGCCCAGGATGAACCCGGCGATCGCCGCGTGCTCCAGCCCGCCCACCGCCGCCAGCACCCGCAACCCGTCCTGGACGCCGTCACCGGCCGGTGGCACGAGGGCGTTGACGCGCAGGGCCTCGCGGACCGTGGCGATCTTGCGGGTGTGGGTGGGGTCGTCGATGCCGGTGCCGCGGCCGGTGGCGACGGCGGGGTCCGCGCCGGTGTAGGCGCACACGAGGGCGGCCGAGGCGGTGGTGTTGGCGATGCCCATGTCGCCGGTGATCAGGCAGCGGGCGCCGCCGCCGATGAGCTCGGCGGCGACCGAGATACCGGTCTCCAGCGCGGCCACGGCCTGCTGGACCGTCATCGCCGGCCCGCTGGACAGGTCGGCGGTCCCGTGGGCGACCTTGCGCAGGAGCAGGCCCGGCGCCGGGGCGAGATCCGCGGCCACGCCCACGTCTACCACCGTCACGGACGCGCCCACCTGGGCGGCGAACGCGTTGGCCACCGCGCCGCCCGCGGTGAAGTTGGCCACCATCTGGGTCGTGACCTCCTGCGGCCACGGGCTCACGCCGCGGGCGTGCACGCCGTGGTCGCCCGCGAAGATCGCCAGCGCGGCGGGCTCCGGCATGGGCGGCAGGCCGGTCCCCGCCGAGCCGGCCAGCCGTACCGCGACCTCTTCGAGCACGCCGAGCGAGCCGCGCGGCTTGGTGAGGCGGTCCTGGTGGGCGCGGGCCTCGGCGACGGCGCCCGGGTCGGCGGGGCGGATCGCGGCGATCGTCTCGTCGAGCAGGCTCATACGGTGTCTCCCGGGAAGTGGACGGTCCGCCCAGTCTCCACCAGCCCGGCCCGCTTTCCCATCCCGGGCCCGGTTCACCGGGCGGCCGTGGCGAGGGCCTCCTCGTAGCGGTCGATGACGACGTCGGCCAGGGCCTCGCAGTCGCCGATGACCTCGGCGCAGCGGATGTCCAGCTCGGGGTGGCCGGCGGCGTAGGCGAGGGCCTGGGCCCACACGCGTTCGAGCTGGCCGCCGGCGAAGAGGAGGTAGGGGACGACGATCACGCGGCGGGCGCCGAGCCGCCGGCAGCGTTCCAGGCCGCCGGTGACGCCGGGCGGGGTGAGCGACACGAAGGCCGTCTCGACGGTCATGAAGTCGTAGGCGTGGGTCTCCCAGAAGAGCCGGGAGACGCGGTGCACCTCGGCGTTGGCGGTCGGGTCCGTGGAGCCGTCGCCGACCAGGACCACGGCGGTCTCGCCCGGCTCCACCGGCGCCGCGTCCTCCTCGTGCGGCCACAGGCCGGACGGGCCGCGCAGCCGCGCCTCGTGCCCGCCGGAGAGGGCCGGTACGGTGTGCAGCCTCGGCACGTCCGCCGCCGCGTCCGCCAGCCGGTCGGCGAGGACGGACAGTACCCGCGGGTCGGGGCCGAGGGGCCGCCCGTAGTCGTACATGAGCGTCGGGTGGCGCTGCTGCTCCAGGGCCATCGCGGCCGGGATCCTGCCGCCCGCGAGCTGTTCGCCGTTGAGGGTCAGGGACAGCGCGACCAGCCGGTGGTGTCCCCGGGCGATGAGGGAGGCGACCGAGTCGCTCAGCCGGGGGCGCGCCTTCTCAAGATAGCCGCCGGACACGTCGGTGACTTTCTGGTCCAGTCGGCAGCGCAGCCGGTGCACGAATCTGCCGAACTCGGCGGCACCACTGTCCTCCCCCTGGCCGTGCCCGATGAGCAACAGCGGCGGCTTCATGCAGGCTTCTCCAAGTTTCTCGACGCGGTTTCGGCTAGCTGACCTGGGAGGACAGCAGCAAGGCAGCGCGAGGATATCCGATAAGGACACGCAAAGCACAGGTAACGACCTGGCAACGATACAGCTGGGGCAACTGCGGCCCAAGTGGCGTTATCCAGGCTCAGCCGGGCCCGATCCGGGTGCCGTGCACGATGTAGACGGGGGCGTTCGGGGCGAGGTGGTGGGCGCCGTCCAGCCGGGACGCGTGCAACCGGAGTCCTTCGGCGTGGTAGCCGTGCTCGCGCAGGATCGTGAGCAGGGCGGGCACCCGGTCCGCGGCGCCCAGGGTGCACACGAGGGACTCCGGTGACCGCGCGGCGCAGGCGGCGACCACGGCGGGACCGCCGCCGCCGACGTGCACGGCGTCCGGGTCGGGCAGCGGTTCGAGGGCGGCGGGCGCGTCCCCTCGGGTGAGCGCCACCTTGACGTGGTGTTCCAGCACGTTCCGCTTGATGGTCTCGCAGCGGGCCGGGTCGCGTTCCACGGCCACCACCGCCGCGCCGAAGCGGGCGCACTCGACGGCCACGTCGCCGGCCCCCGCGCCGACGTCCCACACCATCGCGCCGAGCCGCGGCCCGAGCCTGGCCAGCACGAACGCCCGCGCCTCCGGCCCGGCCCACGGCACCGCTCCGGGCGCCGCACCGCTCCCTGGCACGGCTGCCGCCGCCGGCCCGGGTACGGCATGCGGGGCGGAGGTGAAGTCGAGCGCCCACCGGCCGGGGCCTGGCCGTGCTCCGGCGAGCCAGGTCCGCTCCGCCGGGCGGTGCCGCGGGTCGAGGACCAGGACCAGCGCCGGGTCCCGCCACGGCCGGGTGGTCGCCTCGCCCATCCGGCTGTGCGTGATCCGCTCGCCGGGGCCGCCGAGGTCCTCGAAGACGATGAGGGCGCGCGGCGTGGTCGGGGCCAGTGCGCGGGCCAGCTCGGCGGGGCCGATCCCGGGGGCGGTCAGCACGGCGACCTTGTGGTGGGCGCGGCAGACGTTGGCCGCCCGCCGCAGGTCGGGGGCGGCCAGCACGAGGGCGTCCTCCCAGGGCAGGCCGGCCCGGCCGAAGGCGCGGGTGACCAGGGAGGCGGCGGGCAGCACCTCGGGGGCGAGGCCGCGCTCGCGCAGGGCGCGCACGACTCCGAAGAACCCGGGATCGCCGTCGGCGACCACCACCGCGGGCCCCTCCCCGCGCTCCAGGTGCGCCTCGACGGCCGCCACCGCGGCCGCGTCGTCCGCGGCCGGGACCGGGGGAACCGCCGTCCGCACCCGCCGCAGGATCCGCTCGGCGCCGGTGACCAGCGCGGCGGCGTCCAGCCTGGCCCGCGCGGCCGGCGACGGCTCCGAACCGTCGAACCCGATCACCGTGATCATCAACGTTTCACCGCCCTCCCCTCCAGAGTGACCGTCTCCCGGTCCGAGTTCCAGGTCACGAAGCCGCCGCCGCCACATCGGGAGCCCGCGAAAGCCCGCAAACGCCCTCGAAAGGGCTCACGGAGGAGCCGGATCCTCGCTGAGACGGCCGAAGACCACCATGTCGGTGCGCACGCCGCCGGGCAGCAGTCCGGCGCCGCGCAGCACGCCCTCCCTGGTGAACCCGGCCCGGTCCGCCACCCGCTGGGAGGCGGTGTTGCCGCTCGCGGCCCACAGGCCGACGCGCGCCAGACCGGCCGCGAAGGCGTGCCGTACCACGGCCTCGGTGGCCTCGGCGGCGAAGCCGTGGCCGCGCGCCCAGGGGGCGATCCAGTAGCCGCAGTAGGCGTGGCCGTCGTCCCAGTCGGCGCCGAACAGGGAGACGGCGCCGGACAGGCGGCCGGTCCCGGTGGCGACGACGGCCCACTGGACGCCGGTGTCGGGACTCTCGTGCGCGAGCCGGACGCAGAAGTCCCAGGCGCGCTCGGCGGTGAAGCCGATCGGCCACTTCAGCCAGCGCCGGATGTCCGGATCGGCGGAGACGGCGAGCAGGTCGTCGGCGTCGCCGGCGTGGAACGGGCGCAGCAGCAGCCGCGCCGTCGCCAGCCTGGCCGGGCCGAGCACGCGGTCCCGCCGGACCTGCCCGCTCGGCTGATCCTGCGCGAGCAGGCCGAAGACCACCAGGTCGCGTGGCCCGTCGGACTCGAACCCGGCGCCCCTCAGCACCCCTTCGCGGGCGAAACCGGACTTCTCCGCGACCCTGATCGAGGACGGGTTGTCCACGTTGGCGCGCAGCTCGATCCGGCGCAGGCCGACCTCGTCGAAGGCGTGCCGGGCCAGGCCGGCGAGGGCCTCGGGCGCGTAACCCCGGCCGCGGTGCGCCGGATGCACGCCGTAGCCGACCTCGGTGGTGCCCGCGCCCCAGTGGGTGCGGAACAGGCTGATCGAGCCGATCACCCGGCCCTCGGCCTCCATCGCCAGGTGGATGCCCTGGCCGGAGCGCTGGAGCTCGTGCACGCCGTGGTCGAGCCACTGCCCGACGCTCGCCACGTGCCGGGGCGCGCCGGCGGGCAGGAACTCGTCGCCGCTCTCCACCACCGCGCGGATCCGGTCCTGGTCGCCGCGGGAGAAGGGGCGCATGACCAGCCGCCGGGTCCCGACGGTGAGCCCGGGATCGAAGGTGCTCATGCTCCACTCCCCGCTCTGTCTCGAATTCCGGCGCACTACACCCCAGCGCATCAGAGATCGCCGCGCAACCCGGATATCACGCATGTTTGCCTTCAAAGCCGCGGGTAGGAGCCCGGGTCCGGACGCACCCCGGATCCGAAAGGGGGAGAACCATGGAACGCGGCAGTGCGAAACATGGGGCCCGGCTGGACGAGCAGCGCAGGAACAGGCCCGGCGGATCGGCCGGCATGACCCCCGCCGACGTGCAGCGCCGCAGCAATCTCGCCAAATGGCTGCACGGCGGCGACTTCCCCGCCGACCGGAGCCAGCTGATCGCCCGCGCCGAGGCGGTGCACGCTCCCGAGGCCGTGGTCGAGGCGGTCAGGTCGCTGCCCGACGTGCGGTTCGCGAACATCTCGGAGGTCGCTCAGGCACTCGGGCTCGGAGTCGAGCCCCGTCGCGGGTAGGAAGGGCGGCCATGAGACTGGACGCGATCCGGTCACTGTACGACCACGCCGGGCAGGCGTTCGCCTCCGTCTACCTCGACACCTGCCGGGTGGGCGCGGAGGGCGTGGCACGGCGCTGGCGGCGCCTGAGTCCCCGGCTCAGGGACGCCGGCGGCGACCCTTCGACGGTCGCCGCCATCGGCGACCTGCTGGCCTCGGACGCCGGTAGCGCCGGCTCCGCGCCGGGCCGCGCCCTCTTCGCCGCGGGCGGCGAGGTCCTGCTGGACGAGCCGCTGCCCGGCCCGCCGCGCAGGGAGCTGGCTCGCTGGTCGCCGCTGCCGCACGTGACGCCGATGCTCGCGCAGCGCGGGGAGAGCGTGCCGCACCTGCGGGTGCTCATCGACGACCGGGGCACGGACGTGGTGGTCGTCCGGGCCAGCGCGCAGGGCCGGGCGTTACCCGGGGTCGCGCCCGGCGGCTGGTCGCGGCACCGGTACGAGCCGGGCGTGGCGGACTCCTGGGAGGGCAACGCGGGCACGGTGGCCAAGCGGGTGAACGCCGAGGTGCGCAGGATCGGCGCCGAACTCGTCGTGGTGGCGGGCGAGCCGCAGGCGCGGGCCGTGCTCTGCGAGCATCTCGGCACCCAGGCGACCGACCGGGTGGTGATGGTCGACCACGACGGACGGGCGCGGGGGGCCGATCGCGGGCCGATGGAGAAGGGCGTGCAGGCGGCCGTGGACGACTGGGTCGGGCAGCGGCGCGCCGAGCTGATCGAGTACTACGGCGAGGGTCCCTCGGCGACCGGCCTGGCCGAGACCGTGCGCTGCCTGCGCCGGGGCCAGGTGGACGTGCTGCTGCTGGCCGGCGACCCGACGGCCGAGGCCCTGATGTGGGTCGGCCGCGAGGGCGGCCAGCTCGCGCTGGACCGCGCGGAGCTGACCGGCCGGGGGATCGCCGAGCCGGGCAGGGAACGCGCGGACGCCGCGCTGGCCCGCGCGGTGGCCGTCACGGACGCCGAGCTGTGGTTCGTGGAACGGGCCGCGCTGGGCACCGACGCGGCGGCGCTGCTCCGCTTCTGACCCGCCGGCCCGTCAGCCGTCGATGATGATCACTTCGAGGTTGCGCGGGCCGTGTACCCCCTCGACCCGGTTCAGCTCGATGTCGCTGGTGGCCGAAGGACCGGCGATCCAGGTGAGCGGCCTGGCCGGATCCAGCCGGCCGATGGCCTCGGGCAGGATGCCGGCGACCTGGTCGATCCGCACCAGGCACAGGTGGTAGTCGGGCAGCAGGGTGAGCGCGCGGCGGCCCTGGCCCGGCCCGGCGTCCAGCACGATCGTCCCGGTCTCGGCGATGGCCACGGCGCAGCCGGTGAGCACGCCGTCCACCGCGTTCAGCTCCTCCGCGCTCAGCGGCGGGTCGTCCCGGACGATCTGCGACCCCCCTTCCCCGGCTGCCGCCCGGCTCCACTCCTCGGGGACGCCGTCCGGCACCACGAGCCGGCCGACGCCGCGCTCCTTCAGCACCCTGCCGACGGTGGCGGCGACCTGCGCGGCCGGCACGACGTGCACCGTCGCCCGGTAGTCGTCCAGCCGGTCGGCCAGCAGCTCGGCCAGGCCCTCCTGTGACCGGGTCCGCCGGTAGCCACGGGGGATCTCGGTCTCCGGCGCGTTCGCCACCGCGGCGCGGATGCGGGAGAGGATCAGCTCGCGGGACCCCGCGGCGGGGGTGTCGGCGGTCATCGGCGGCCTCCGTCCGTCTGCTCCCACCAGTCGCGGAAGGACTGGGCGGGGATGTCCGGTATCTCGCGTGTGTCGGTCCAGCCGCCCAGCGGTCCGGGCAGCCGTCTGGGCACCAGCCTGCGGAACCTGCTGCCCATCCGCTGCGCGCGGGCCAGCCGTCCCGGCTTGCCGAACACCCAGCCCGCGGCGCGCATGCCGAGGCGTTCCGCGCGGGCGTGCCTCGCCCTGGATCGCAGGTGCACCAGCACCTCGGGGATGTCGATCGCCACCGGGCAGGCGTCGAAGCAGGCGCCGCACAGGCTGGAGGCGTAGGGCAGCGAGCGGTCCAGCTCCGAGCCCATGCCGCGCAGCTGCGGGGTGAGGATCGCGCCGATCGGCCCCGGGTACACCGAGCCGTACGCGTGACCGCCGGCCCGCTCGTAGACCGGGCAGACGTTGAGACAGGCGGAGCAGCGGATGCAGCGCAACGCCTGCCTGCCCACCTCGTCGGCGAGCACCTGGGTGCGCCCGTTGTCCACCAGCACGAGGTGGAACTCCTGCCCTTCGGTGGCCCCGGTCCACGAGGAGGTGTAGGGGTTCATCCGCTCCCCGGTGGAGCTGCGCGGCAGCAACTGGAGGAAGACCTCCAGGTCCTGCCAGCGGGGCAGCAGCTTCTCGATGCCCACCACGCTGATCAGCGTCTCCGGCAGGGTGAGGCACATCCGGCCGTTGCCCTCGGACTCCAGCACGACCAGGGTGCCGGTCTCCGCGATCATGAAGTTGGCCCCGGAGACGGCGACCTTGGTGGACAGGAAGCGCTCGCGCAGGTGCAGCCGGGCCGCCTCGGCCAGGGCGCGCGGCTCGTCGGTCAGCGACGCGGGCGCCGGCTTGCCCCACTCGGCCATCTTGGACAGGAAGATCTCCCGGATCTCCGAACGGTTGCGGTGGATCGCCGGGACCAGGATGTGCGAGGGGAAGTCGTCGCCGAGCTGCACGATCAGCTCGGCGAGGTCGGTCTCGTAGGCGGTGATGCCCTCTTCGGCCAGCGCCTCGTTGAGCTCGATCTCCTGGGTGGCCATCGACTTCACCTTGACCACCGACGTCTCACCGGTGGCCTTGACCAGCCCGGTGACGATGCGGTTGGCCTCGGCGGCGTCGGCGGCCCAGTGCACCTTGCCGCCCGCCCTGGTCACCGCCTCCTCCATCTGGAGCAGGTAGGTGTCCAGGTGGCGCAGCGTGTGGTCCTTGATCGCCTTCCCGGCCTGGCGCAGCTCCGCCCAGTCGGGCAGCTCGCCGACCACGCTCAGCCGCCTGTCGCGGATGGTGTGCGTGGCCTTGCGCAGGTTGAAGCGCAGCTGGGAGTCCTGTACGGCTGCCGCCGCGTTCCGCGGGAACGACGGCATGCCGAGGAAGGTGCCGCTCACCTGACCTCCTCCGTGGCCGCGAGGA
This sequence comes from Microtetraspora sp. NBRC 13810, assembly GCF_030268685.1. Lineage (GTDB taxonomy): Bacteria > Actinomycetota > Actinomycetes > Streptosporangiales > Streptosporangiaceae > BSRQ01. The sequence continues at coordinate 107,115 of NZ_BSRQ01000017.1, read as the reverse complement.
TCTCGGCCAGATGCATGATCCGGACGCCGGTGCGCTGCCGTTTCAGGGCGCCGCCGATGTGCATCAGGCAGGAGTTGTCGGCCGCGCAGAGCACCTCGGCCCCGGTGTCCATGACGTTGCGCACCTTGTCGGCGCACATGGCGGAGGAGACCGCGGCGTTCTTCACCGCGAACGTGCCGCCGAAGCCGCAGCACTCCTCCGCGCCGCGCAGCGGGACCAGCTCGAGGCCGCGCACCTGGGACAGCAGCCGGGTCGGCCGGTCGCCGACGCGCAGGCCGCGCAGCGAGTGGCAGGTCGGGTGGTAGGTCACCCGGTGCGGGAAGTAGGCGCCGACGTCGGTGACGCCGAGCACGTCCACCAGGAACTCCGACAGGTCGTGCACCTTCGGCGTCATCTCGGCCACCGCGCCCGCCAGGCCGCTCGGCACCCGGGGTCCGGAGGACCGGGCGGCGTGCACGAGCCGGGGGTACTGCTCGCGGACCATCGCCGCGCACGATCCCGAGGGGGCCACCACGGCGTCGTACCCGGCGAAGACGTCGACGAAGTGCTCGGCCAGCCGTACCCCTTCGGCGCGGTAGCCGGTGTTGACGTGCATCTGCCCGCAGCAGGTCTGGGCGGCGGGGAACTCGACCTCGCAGCCGAGCCGTCTCAGCAGGGACACCACCGCCTGCCCGGTGCCGGGGAACAGTGTGTCGTTGACACACGTGATGAACAGTGCGACGCGCACGTGACTTCCCTCTCGACTTCCCTGTCCGACCGCCGTTTGTGGTCTGACCACAGTATGGTCGGACCATATGGGGACACAAGACACCGGGTGGCGTCCGGTGCGCCGGGCGCGCACCTTCGAGGACGTGCTCGCGGAGATCGAGCGGCGCATCGTGGCGGACGGCCTGACGCCCGGCGACCGCCTTCCCGGCGAGCGCAGGCTGGCCGAGCAGCTCCAGGTCAGCCGTTCGTCGGTGCGCGAGGCGTTGCGCGTGCTGGAGACGCTCGGCGTGGTCTCCTCCCAGGCCGGGCGGGGTCCCGACGCGGGCGCGGTGCTCACCTCACGGCCCGGCGACGCGCTGACCGACCTGCTCAGGCTGCATCTCGGCCTGTCCAGCCTGTCCATGCGGGAGGTGGTCGAGACGCGGATGATGATCGAGCAGTGGTCGGCCGGGCGCGCGGCCGGGCACGCCACCGCCGAGCACCTGGCGCTGCTGCGGGCGGCGCTGGCGAACATGGAGCGGTCCGGGTCGGTCGAGGAGTTCGTCCGGCACGACGCGGGGTTCCACCTGGCGATCGCCGAGATGTCCGGCAACCGGCTCCAGGCGGCGACCATGCGCGCGCTGCGCGCCGCCGTCGAGGGCTACGCGGTGGAGGCGGTGACCCGGCTCGGCGGCACCGAGCGGCTCATGGCCGAGCACCGGGCGATCTACGACGCCATCGCCGCCGGGGACCGGGAGGCCGCCGTGACCGCCACCACCCGGCACCTCACCCACACATATCCCGAAATATCCGAACCCTGACCCCAGCCCTCCACCCGAGCCCCGACCCGAGCGCCGACCCGACCCCTGCCCCGAGCCCTCCCCCGAGCCCTCCCCCGACCCCTGCCCTGGGCGCCGCCCCGAGTCCCGGCCTCGCCCCCGGGGCCTTGGGTGTCATCGCGCGTCCGCCACCCGGCAGCTCGCCCCGCTGCACCGCGCCATCTCCCGGAGCTTGTCGCGCAGCCCGGCGATCAGGTCGTGCGGGGCCTCGTCGGCGATGTTGTGCAACTGGTGGGGATCGACCACGAGGTCGTAGAGCTGGCGCTCCCCCATGTCGTACTCGACGTAGGTGTACCGCGCGGTGCGCAGCGCCCGGTAGGGCGGCACCGGGGCGGACGGCGTGGACTGCTGCCACGGCGGCCGGTAGAACTCGACCAGGACGTTCTTCCGCCAGGACTCCGGCGTGCGCCCGGCCAGCAGCGGCGCCAGCGAGCGGCCCTCGGCGAACCCGGGCACCTCGGCCCCGGCCAGCTCGGCGAAGGTCGGCGCGAGGTCCACGGTGGCCGACAGCGCCGAGACCTTCGACCCCGCGGGCACCCCAGGCCCGCGCACCACCATCGGCACCCTGATGTCCTCCTCGTACGGCGAGGTCTTCCCGTACCGCAGGCGGTGCTGGCCGAGGTGGTAGCCGTTGTCGGAGGTGAAGAACAGGTAGGTGTCCGCGAGCCGGCCCGCGGTGCGCAGCTCCTCGACCAGCGCCCCCACCATGTCGTCCACGCCCAGCATGGCCCGCAGCCGCGCCCGGTAACGCTCGTCGGCCTGCGCGATCTCGTGCTCGGACATCCGGGGCAGCGCCCGCAGCCAGGCCGGCTCGGCCTCCACGTCCTCCTGGTCGAAGGACGGCGTGCGGGGGGCCATCACGTCGGAGAAGGCTCCGGCGTGCCGCCAGGCCGGGTTGGCCGGCGCGTGCGGCGCCACCGGGGCGAGATAGAGGAAGAACGGCGCCTCGCCGCGGACGAACTCGCGCGCCTTGACGCTCAGCACGTCGGTCAGGTAATCCTGCGGATGGTCGCCGTAATCGCGCAGCGAACCGTTCTCGTTCATCGTGTAGCGGTATTCGCGGTAGAGATGCGTGACCGGAACATCCCATTCGTCCCACCCGGGTGGCACATATGTCGGATGTGTCGCCATACCCGGATAGTGGTTGAGATATTTGCCCATCAACCCCGTGCGATAACCGGCTTCTTGCATCCATGTCCCGATCGTGGAACGTTCCAGACCTTGTTTATAGAATCTCGCGAATCCCCCTTCGGGGGCGGTGTTGGTGTAAACCTCGTGGCTGTGTACATACTGCGAGCGCAGGACGGAGGCGCGGGAGGGGCAGCACCAGGAGTTGCTGACGAAAAACCGGTCGAAGGATGCCCCTTGGCGGACCATCTGCTCAGAGATATTGGGGAAAAGGCTGAGATCCACCGAATCCAGATCGTCCACCATGATCATCACGATATTCGGCCGGGGGGCGGTACCCGCGTCGGCAGGCCGTACGGGCAATGGCTGCGCGCCGGCCAGCGCCAGCATGACCATGACGACCACGGCCATGCCGACCGGCCAGCAGGCGATCCTTTTCACAACCCAGGCTTTCCCCGTCCAAGAAAAGCCGACACTCGACCAATCCAGCTAGAACATGTTCTAATCAGCCGGTGACCGACGATCTGAGACTCGGCCTCAACCTGGGCTACTGGCAGCGCGGACCGGACGACGCCTGACCAGCGACGGCGAGCACTACCCGCTGCCCCTCCCCGGCGGCGCCCGCCTCGGCAAGCCGCTCAAGCTCATCACGCACCCGCTCCGCGCCGAGATCCCGCTCTACCTCGGCGCGGAGGGACCGAGGAACGTCGCGCTCGCCGCCGAGACGGCCGACGGCTGGCTGCCGCTGTTCGTCTTCCCCGAGAAGATCGAGGAGATGTACGGCGCCTCGCTCGCCGCGGCCCCGCCCGGCTTCGACGTCGCCGCCATGGTCACGGTGCTGGTCACCGACGACGTGCGGGCCGCCCTCGACACCGTCAAGCTCACCCTCGCCCTCTACATCGGCGGCATGGGCGCCAGAAGCCGCAACTTCCACGCCGACGTCTTTGCCAGAATGGGCTACGCCGAGGTCACCGAACGGATCCAGGCGCTCTATCTCGCCGGACGCAAGGAGGAGGCGTGCCACGCCGTCCCGGACGAACTCGCCGACGGCATCTCCCTGGTCGGGCCGGCCGGCCGGATCAGGGAACGGCTCGCGCCCTGGCGCCGCTCCCCGGTGACGAGCCTGCTGGCGATGGGCCCGCGGGAGGAGACGGCACTGCGCGCGGTCCGCGACGCCGTGCTCGGCTGAGACTTCCATCCAGCTCCAAGCCGGGATCAAGTGGGCGGGAGCACGATCGGCGTCGTCCGCACCTACTCCGACAAGGCGGCCGATGACCGATACGGTGCTCATTCTCGCGGGTGAGGAGGACACGCAGGCGAGGCACGTCGCCCAGGCGCTCACCGGCCGCGGCGCGCACCCCGTGCTCCTCGACCCCGCCCGCCTCGCCACCGCGGCCCGGCTGTCCGTCACCCTGCGCCCGGACGGCGCCCGCCGCCTCACCGCCGGCGTCCTCGACCTCGACCTCGACGACCTGGCCTCGGTGTGGTTCCGCCGTCTCGGCCCGCCCGCTCCCCCGCAGGCCGGGGTGTCCGCGACGCTCGCCGGCCTCTGGGACGGCCTCGGCTGCACGGCGGTGCCCGCCAGGCCGGTCGCCGTCCTGCGCGCCCGGTACAAACTGCTCCAGCTCCTCACCGCCGAACGCGCCGGGCTCGACGTGCCCGCCACCCTGGTCACCACCGACCCCGACGAGTGCCTGCGCTTCTACCTGGAGAACGGCGGGCGGATCGTCAGCACGGAACTCGACGGCGACGTCCCACCCGGGGCCGGCCACGCGCCGGGGCCGCTGCTCGCCCAGGCGTACCCGGAGCGCAGGCTGTCGGTACGGGTGATCGTGGTGGGCGAGCGGGTGTTCGCGGCGGAGATCCACGTCGCGGGCAGCCGCCGCTGGGTGCGCCCGCACCGCCTGCCCACCGGGGTCGGCGACGCCTGCCACGACCTCGTCGGCCGCCTCGACCTGTGCTACGGCGCCGTGGACCTGGCCCTGACCCCCGACGACCGGTACATCTTCGCCGAGGTCAACCCCACCGGCGGCTACCTGCTCATCGAGGAGGCCACCCGGCTGCCCATCACCCCGGCCCTCTGCGACCTCCTCCTGCGCCGCCAGGGGGAGGGCGGGGACCTCAGTCCGGGCGCGGGCCCGGGTTCGCCGTGACCGAGCGCAGCAGCGGAGAGCTCAGCGCGCCGGCGCCCACCACGCCGGCGAACCCGCCCACGACGCAGACGCCCAGGGCGAGCACCCCGGTGACGTTCAGCCCCGCGTAGACGAACGGCAGCGCGCAGAACATGCCGGTCGCGACCGAGCCGCCGCCCATCACGACCAGCGGGACCAGCGTCTCCGAACGGCGCGCCCGGTCCAGCACGGACAGCGGCGTACCGGCCAGGCGCAGCAGCGCGTACGTCTGCCTGCGGTCCAGCACCGAGGACGCGGCCGTGATGCCCGCGCTCGTGGTCGCGACCAGCAGCGACACGGCGAGCACCACGACGGTGCCGGTGCGGATGTCGCCGAGCAGCAGCATGCCCGGGAGATCGTCCTCGGCGGGCGTGCTCGCGCCACGGCCGGGGACGAGCCCGTCGAGCGCGGTGCGGGCCCGTTCGAGAACCTCGGGCGAGCCCTCCCGGGGGCTCCCGCCGGTACTGCCCGGAGTGGCGGCGGGCTCGGGGGTCACCTCGACCAGGCGCCGGTCCCCCGTGCCGGTGACCGTCACCCGCGCGGGCACCCCGGCCGCGCGCAACCGCCGCTCGGCCCCGGCCTGGACCGTCGCGGCCTGGGCGGCGGGCACCCCCAGCCGCAACCGGTCGGCCGGCGCGTCGCCCAGCAGCCCGGCCGACGGGCTGAGCAGGCCGACGAACCCGGCCACGAAGCCGGTGAGCGCGACGCCGCCGACCGTCCGCCAGGCCGAGCGGGGATCGTCCACCAGCCGCCGCCCGGCCAGCAGCCAGGCCGGCCGCCGTGCCGTACCGGCCATCACCCTGCCGATCAGCGCCACGACCCACGGGCCGACCAGGTTCACCGCCAGGAACGGCAGGGCGAGCGCGACCGCCACCACGACCACGCCCGCGTTCCCCCGGCCCAGCACGGGGAAGGCGCCGACGACGGCCAGGAACGCGACCACCCGCAGGACCCGCATGCCGGGCGGCGTCTCCCGCCTGGCGACGCCGAGCGGGCTGACCACCACCCGCCGCAGGCCGAGCACCGCGGACGCCCCCACCAGCAGCGGCACGGCGAGCAGCACGCCGAACGTGATCAGGACGCCGGGCCACAGGTCCGCGACGAACCAGGTGCCCCCCGCGACGGTGATCCGCGCCAGCAGCGGCGTCATCGCCAAGTAGCCGGCCACGCCGGCGACCGCGCCGGCGAGGGCGAGCAGGATCGCCTCCACCACCGTCATCCCCACGACCTGCCCGGGGGTGGCCCCGACCAGCCGCAACGCCGCCAGCCGCTGGTCACGCCTGGCCACCGTCAGCCGGGCCGCCGCGCCGCTGAACACCAGCAACGGCACCACCATGAGCACGCCGGCGACCAGCGCCAGGCTCTGGTAGGCCACGGCGTCGGCGCCGTGGCGCCCGGTGAAGTCCGCGACCGGGGTCGGCGCCACGCCGTCGCCGCCCCGGCCGGGGGCCAGTGCCGGGTCATCCGGCGCCCTGCCGAGCACGGCGACGAGTTCCCCGGGGTGGACCAGCGTCTCGCCGGCGAGGGTGCCCGCCACGTTCGGGAAACGCCCGCCGAGCCGGTCCGGGGGCGTCTCGCGCACCAGGGCGGCCAGCGCGGGCGACAGCCACGCCTCACCGGGGGCGGGGAAGCGTGCCGCCCCCGGCGGCGGAGCCACGCCGGGCCGCAGCGCGGCCACCTCCGCCACGGTGATCATCCGCCCCTGGAAGAAGTCCCGCCGCACACCCTGCACGGCCACCGCCCGAGCCGCGTCCGCCGGGACCGGGTTGCGCCACGCCTCCCGGTCGGCCCGGTGCTCGAAGGCGACGTTGACCGCCACGGTGAACATCAGGAACGCCGTCGAAACGGCCACCGCCGCCAGCGTCAGCCCCGCGCCGATCAGCCCGCGCCGCCCGCCCCCGCGCAGCAGCCGCCAGGCGATCGTCACCGCGGCGCTCACCGGACACCCCCGGCCCGCTCCGCCACCTGGCCCGCGGCCCGCCGCCGGCAGGACGCCAGCACACCCGCCACCCACCATCGGCAGGCCGCCGCCAGCCCCTTGTAGAACGCCCGCGCGCTCATCGGGCACCACCGCCGGAGAACTCGGGCGAGGGAGTGTGCCCCGGCAGCAGCCGGCCGTCCCGGACCTCGACCACGCGGTGGCACCAGCGAGCCACCTGCGGGTCGTGGGTGACCACCACCAGCGAGGCGCCGTTGTGCGCGGCGGCCGTGACCAGCGTGTGCATCGTGTCGTGACCGGTCGCCTGGTCGAGCGCCCCGGTGGGCTCGTCGGCGAAGACCACCGAGGGGCCGGTCACCAAAGCCCGCGCGATCGCCACCCGCTGGGCCTGGCCGCCGGACAGCTCGCCCGGCCGCTGCCCCTCCATCCCGCCGAGGCCGAGCGGCCCGAACCAGGTGCGCGCCTGCTGTACGGCCCGGGCGCGCGGGACGCCGCCGAGCATGAGCGGCAGCGCCACGTTCTCCTCCGCGGGCAGCTCCGGCAGCAGTTGCCCGAACTGGAACACGAACCCGAACCTGCTCCGCCGCAGCGCGCTCCGCTCCCGTTCCCGCATGCCGTCCACCCGGCGTCCCAGCAGGGTCACCTCGCCCGCGTCCGGCCGCATGATCCCGGCCAGGCAGTGCAGCAGGGTTGATTTCCCCGACCCGCTCGGCCCCATGATCGCCACCGCCTCGCCGCCGCGCACGGCGAGGTCCACGCCGTCCAGCGCGACCGTCCGCCCGAACCGCTTGACCAGCCCGCGGCCTTCGAGCACCACACCTTCAGTCATGCCGTCAAGGCTCCCGCCGGGCCGCGTCCGGCGACATCGGCCGGGCGGCCCCTCCTTCCCGGCGTCCCTCGGCCGAAAGGCCGATCCGCGCGGAGTGCTGGCAGAATCGGCACGTGACGACGCGGGTGCTGATCGCCGACGACCAGGCGCTGGTGCGGACCGGGTTCCAGATGATCCTGGAGGCCCAGGCGGACATCGAGGTGGTGGCCGCGGTCGCCGACGGCGCGGAGGCGGTGGACCAGGCGCGGACTCTCCGGCCGGAGGTGTGCCTGCTGGACATCCGGATGCCCAAGCTGGACGGGCTGGAGGCGACCAGGATCCTCGCCGGTCCCGGCGTGCACGACCCCATGCGCGTGGTCATCGTCACCACCTTCGACCTGGACGAGTACGTGTACGGCGCGCTGCGGGCGGGGGCGTGCGGCTTCCTGCTCAAGGACAGCGGCCCGACGCTGCTCGTGGAGGCGGTCCGGGCGGCGGCCGTGGGCGACGCGCTGGTCTCGCCGTCGGTCACGGTACGGCTGCTGGAACACCTGGCCCGCCCCCGGCAGACCGTCCGGCCCCCGCGCGAGCCGCTCACCGGCCGGGAGATGGACGTGGTCAGGCTGGTGGCCAGAGGGCGGACGAACCAGGAGGTGGCGGCCGAGCTGTTCGTCTCGCTGTCCACGGTGAAGACGCATCTCGGCAGCATTCAGGCCAAGCTCGGCGCCCGTAACCGGGTGGAGATCGCGGCCTGGGCATGGGAGTCCGGCATCGTGCGGTGATCACGATTAGCGGGAGCGCGGACGGGATACAAGAAGGGCAACGTCCTTCAGCGCATCCCGGGGGGAGAGATCCATGCGCTTCGTCCCTCCACCACCCCGCAGGTCCGCCGCGGCGGTGTACGCGACGCTTTCCGCGCAGTTCGCGGCGATGGCCGCCCTGGTGACCTTCGAGGCGGTCCGCGGCAGGCGGCTGGCCGAGGAGATCGCCACGCTCGACGGCGACCCGCACTCCCCCGGCGCCCAGGCGGTGGCCGGAGCCGCGACGGTCTTCGCCGTCCTCCTGCTGCTGGCCGCCGCCGCCACCTTCGCCGTCGCCCTGGCCTACGCCGTCTGGCTGGTCCGCGCCGCCCAGGCGAACGACCCGAAGACCAGGGTGGCCGGCCGGGTGATCGCCGGCTGGCTGATCCCCGGCGTCAATCTGGTCGCCCCGCCGCTGATCGTGGACCACCTCTGGCGCGGCGCCGACCCGCCTCCCGGCCGCCGGGCGCGCTGGCTCACCCTGCTGACCGCGTGGTGGCTGTGCTCCGCCGCCGCCTTCACCCTCGTGGTCCTGCGCCTCCCCCTGACCGGCCCCGTCACCCGCGGCCCCAGCCCCCAGCTCACCGGCTTCGGCCCCGCCGAGCTGACCGCCGTGGCCCTCGCCGCCCTCCTGTGCGCCGCCACCGTCCGCGAGATCACCCGCCACCAGACCTTCCGCACCCACCCCCACCGCGCCCGCCCCGGCACCACCACCCCCCGCCCCATCGCCTTCACCACCGGAAAATAACCGAACAAAAGGCAATTAACCCAAAAAACAGCCCGAGAGAGTTTTCGAAACGCGCCCCATGGAAATGGCAAGCGTGAGTAATCTCTCGCCCATGCCTTCGAACGAACACGAGGCGCTGATCCAGCTTTTCCGTAACCGGCCCTCCCTGGCCACGGAACTGCTACGCGAAGCGCTGCACGTCCCCGTACCCGACCACAACGAAGCCACCATCGAATCGACGGAATTCAGCGACGTCACGCCGACCCAGTATCGCGCGGACGCGGTCGTCGTGCTTTCCGCCGCCGGCAAGGCGGTGCTGGCGGTGGTGGTCGAGGTACAACGCAAGCGCGATCCTGACAAAAGATGGACATGGCCGGTTTATCTCGCCACTCTGCGCAAAACCATGGAATGTCCCGCCGTGCTGCTGGTGGTGTGCACGAACGACCGCACGGCCGCCTGGTGCGGGACCGCCATCGAGATGGGCCACCCGGGGTGGACCCTGACACCCCTGGTCGCCGGGCCCAAGAGCATGCCCGCGATCACGGACCCGCAGCACGCCGCCCGCGCCCCGGAACTCGCCGTCCTGTCCGCCCGCGCCCACGGCTCCTCGGCCGACGGTTTCACCATCGTGAAATCGATGATCAGCGCGCTCCCACTGGTGGATGATCAATTCAGGAACATGTACTGTGACATCGTCCTCCCCGAACTTCCCGAAGATCTGCGACTCTACGTGGAGAAAATGTTGAAAAGCGAATACCAGTACCAAAGCAACTTCTTCCGGGACCAGCTCGCCGAGAGCAAGGCGGAAGGCCAGGCCGAAGGTGAGGCGCAGGCGCTGCTTCTCTTCCTCTCGGCTCGGGGGATAGAGGTGCCGGAGGAGGCTCGGGCGCGGATCAGCGGGTGCGCCGATCTGGCGCAGTTGCAGGAATGGATTCAGCGGGCCGCGACCGTGGAGACGGCGGACGAGCTGTTCGCTTAGGTCAGGCGGACTTTCTCGTGGGGGGCGGGCCCGAGCTGCCGGGGCTGGCGTGCCAGAGACGGCGCGGCGGGGCGGATCCGGACACGGGGGCTATGTCGGCATAGGGAGAGAGCCGGTAGCCGTTGGCGTATTCGATCTGCCGTCCGCCGACATCCGGGCCGGAGGCGGGCCGGGACGCCGGGGTGGCGGACAGGAGCGCCTGTACGGCGGGCAGGCCGTCCTCCCGCCAGACGCGGTCGAGCTCGGCGAGGTTCCAGCAGTCCACCGCGCGCAGCGTGACCGACCTGGCGCCGGTGCGCCTGACGACTCCCCGGGCGACCATCAGCCACGAGCCGAAGACCGTCGAGGCGCAGTGCCCCTGCACCGACTCGAAGAACGTCAGGTCGACGGGGCCGGTCGAGTCGTCCAGCGTGGTGAAGATGATCCGCTGGCCGGACCGGATGGCCGGGGTCTGCGTGCTCACCTTGACCCCGGCGACCAGGATCTCCGCGCCGTTGCGCTGGGCCAGCAGGTTCGCGGAGCGCACCACGCCGATCGCGTCGAGCAGCTCGTCGTGGAAGCCGATCACGTGCTTGCTGACGTCCATGCCGAGGATGTCCAGCTCCGCCTCCACCATCTCGCTCTCCGTCATCTCGGGGAGTTCTCCCGGCGCGACCCGCTCGGTGAAGCCCAGCGGCATCTGCACCGCCGTGCTCGCGGCCGAAGGCGCGCGGGTGGTGGCGACACGGGAGGCCCGGTCGATGACGCCGACCTGGGCGATCAGGTCGCGCCTGGTCAGCTCGCCGGGACGCCAGCGGGGACCCGCTCCCGGGGCGAGGCCGTGCACCTCGTCCAGCCCGCCGACCTGGACGATCCGCTCGGCGATCGGGCGTGACGGGCGGGCCCGGTCCCAGAAGTCGGCCAGCGACGTGTACGGCCGGCCCGCGACGATGCGGTCCACCTCCGCCTCGCTGATCCCCTTGACCGCCGAGAACGGCACCCGCAGGCCGTACCCCAGGCCGATCTCCCCGACGGCCACCTCCCCGTCCGCGGGCGGATCCGCCCGGGGGCCGACGCGTTCCACCTGCCAGTGCCCGCCGGAGCGGTTGACGTCCAGCGGGAGGACGGTCACGCCGCACTGGCGGGCCTCGTCGAGGATCACCCTCGGCGGGTACATCCCGGGCTCGTGGGTGAGCACGCCGGCGAAGAACGCCGCCGTGTGGTGCCGTTTCAGCCAGGCCGACTGGTAGGTGGGCAGCGCGAACGCGGCGGCGTGCGCCTTGCAGAACCCGAAGGCGCCGAACGCGTCGAGCACGTGCCAGGACCGCTCGACCGCCTCCTTGTCGTACTCCGGCCGCACCATGTGCTCCCACCAGGCCCGGACCTTCTCCCTGCCCTCGGGGGTGTCCAGGGTGCGGCGGACCCGCTCCGCCTCGGACAGGCCGCAGCCGGTCATGGCGTGCACGATCCGCAGGATCTGTTCGTGGAAGATGACCACGCCGTTCGTCTCGGCGAGGATGTCGCGCAGGTCGTCGTGCGGGAAGAGGACCGGCCGCCAGCCCTGCCTGCTCTCCAGGTAGGGGGTGACCATGTCGGAGTTGACCGGCCCGGGGCGGAACAGCGAGATGTCCACGATCAGGTCGTGCATCGTGCGCGGTTCCACCTTGGCGACGAGGTCGCGCTGGCCCGGCGACTCGATCTGGAAGCAGCCCAGGGTGCGGGCCGCGCAGATCAGGTCGTAGGTGGCCGGGTCGTCGTGCGGGACGGCGTCGAGGTCGATGCCGGCGCCGTCCACCCGCTTCACCTCGGCGAGCGCGTAGGCCAGCGCCGACTGCATGCGCACGCCCAGCACGTCGAGCTTCAGCAGCCCGGCCTCCTCCACGTCGTCCTTGTCGAACTGCGACATCGGGAAGTCCAGCAGGCTGCGCTCGACCGGGGTGCGGTCACGCAGCCCGGCGTTGCCGATCAGCACGCCGCACGGGTGCAGGGCGATGTGCCTGGGCAGCCCGTCGAGCCGCTCGGCCAGCCGGAACACCGTCTCCAGCACGCGGTCGCTCAGCCCGCTGCCGCGCAGCTCCGGCAGGTCGGACAGGGCGGCGCGGATCTGGCGGGCCCTGATGTGCGGGAACGCCTTGGCGATCACGTCGGTCTCGTGCGGCGGCAGCCCCATGGCCGCGCCGACGTCCCTGATCGCGCTGCGCGCGCGGTAGGTCTCCATCATCGACACGCAGGCGACGCGGTCTTCGCCGTAGTGCTCGTGGATCGCCCGGTAGCAGTCGAGGCGGCGGGCGGACTCCACGTCGATGTCGATGTCGGGCAGCCCGACCCGGCCCTCGGACAGGAAACGCTCCATGAGCAGGCCGTGGTCCAGCGGGTTCACCTCGCCGATGCCGATCAGGTAGTTGACCAGGCTGCCCGCGCCGGAGCCGCGGATCGCGCAGCGCACGTCCATCCCGCGGATCAGGTCGGTGATCCCGGCCACCGCGACGAAGTATCCGGACAGCCGCTTGCGCTCGATGATGTCCAGCTCGGCGGAGAGCCGCTCGCGGACGCCTTTGGAACGCTCCAGCCCGCGGGCGTACAGGCCGTCGGCGCAACGGTTGCGCAGCAGCGGGACCGGGTCCTTGCCGATCTCGGGCAGGTGCAGCCGGGGCGGGTCGTTCCGCAGCGCCAGCAGCTCCAGCGGGGAGAGCGCGCAACGCTCGGCGGTGTCCCTGGTCACGGAGAGCAGGCGGCCGGCCCGCCGCGTGTCGCCGCCGCAGATCCGCACCGCGACCTGGGCCATCTCCTTGTGGCTCTTGAGGTAGGCGTGCGAGGTGGAGTGCTCCAGGTGGCGGGGGTGCAGCGGGACCAGCTTGCGGGCGGCGTCGAGCACGTCGCCGACCTGGTAGTCGGCCGGGTCGAGGTGGCGCGCGGCGTTGGTCAGCACGGCGGGCACACCGGTCCGGTCGGCCAGGGCGAGCATGCGGGCCGCGGTGTTCCCCTCGCGGTGGCCGTACTGGTCGACGACCTCGACGGCGAGGTGGGGGGCCGCCGCGCGCCACTCCCGCAGCAGCGCCTCGGCCTGCTCGTCGCGGCGCGCGGCCACGGCGCGGCCGACGTCGGAGGCGGGGCCGAGGAGCACGACGAGCCCTTCGGCGTGTCGCCCGACCAGCTCGCGGGTGACCCGGGGCTCGCCCCGCTCCCCCGCGTGGTGCGCGGCGGTGACCAGCCGGGCGAGGAGCGGCCAGCCGTCGCCGCCGCGGGCCAGCACGGTCACCCGATGCTCCCGCCGGGCGTCCGCGCCGGAGACGGGCCCGGCCCCGGAGACGGACAGGGTCAGGTCGGCCCCGACGACCGGGGAGATCCCGGCCTCCAGGCACGCCTGGGCGTGTTTGATCACGCCGTAGAGGCCGTCGCGGTCGGTCAGGGCGAGGATGTCCATCCCGTGTTCCGCCGCGCGCCGGGCGAGCGCCCCGGGGAAGGCGGTGCCGTAGCGGAGCGAGTAGGCCGAGGCGACGTGCAGGTGGGCGAACATCAGTCCCACGCCCTCAGCAGCAGCCATCCGCCGCTGGCGGTGTCGAACCGCAGCTCGTAGGTGCCGGGCGTGCCGCCGGGGGTGGCCTCGACCCGCCAGAACCTGCGCTCGCCCGGATCGGTCTCGGAGGTCTTCCACCACTCCCGGGCGACCACCCAGTGGTCGAGCACCTGGCGCACGGCGTAGAGGCGATCGCGCCAGACGAATTGGCTGGGCTCCCCGTCTTTGGTCCAGACCTCGATGGGGTCGCCGTAGAGTCTGCTCAAAGCGGTCTTCTCCCTGGGGCTCCGGCTGTCCTACACGTGAGCCACCCGGGGGAAGACGGGTGCTGTCTCGAACATATGTTCTCCAGTCAGCCTACCGCAAGTCGCCGTCCTGTCCAGCCAGGGACGGGTTCACGCCGCCCGGGCTCCGGGTCGCGAAGACGACGCTGCCCGCCCGGTAGCGGTCGTCGGACCACTCCACGGGCCGCCCTTCCGCGGTGCTGGTGAGCCGCCGCCTGCGCAGCAGCGGGCTGCCCCGCCGTACGGCGAGCAGCCGGGCCTCCTGCACCCCCGCGGCGACCGCGTCGATCAGGTGCTCGCCGTGCCGGAAGGCCAGCCCGGCCGTCTCGCCCAACGCGCCGACGACCGACTCGCACCCGGGTTCCAGTACCTCGACGGCGGGGACGACCCAGCTCGCGTAGACGGCCCGCTCGACCAGCACCGGCACGCCGTCCAGGGTGCGCAGCCGCAGCATGGACAGCACCTCCTCACCCGCGCAGACCGCGAGCCGCACGGCCTCGGTGGCCGACGCCTTCCTGCGCCGCCGCCCGATCACCTCCCCGCCGGCCCGGTGCCCGAGCGCCCCGGCCCACCGCGCGAAGTCGTACGGCTCGCCGAAGAGCTGGTCGCGTTCGCCGCGGAGCACGACGCGGCGAGCGCCCTGCCGGGAGCCGACGAGTCCCTCGCTGGCGAGCAGGGCGACCGCCTGGCGCACGGTGCCGCGGGCGGCGGAGTGGCGGGCGGCGAGCGCGGCCTCCGAGGGCAGGTGCGATCCCACCGGATAGGTCCCCCCGAGGATGGCCTCGCGCAACTCTGCCGCGATCTGCTCGTACCGCGCCGGCATGGTTCCCCCCTCGCCCGGCTGCGCACAGCCGGGAGACACGCCCTGACCGAAGAGATGACTGCCATCAAGCATGATCGATCGGCGAACCCGCAGGTCACACGTTATCCCGTTAGATGACGACCGTTCACGGAACGGCCACTGATTACCTGATCTGACGCCGTTAGCTTGTTCGCACAAGTTTTGTCCTGTCGCGCAACAAATGCCTGACGGCCTGTCTGGGAGACCCCTGTGATCACTAACCGTGTCCGCGTGGCGGGCATCGCCGCCTTCCTGCTGATGGCCGCTGCGGCCTGTGGCGCGGCACCGGAAACCGCGACCACGACCGCCGCGGGCGGCGTGAACGCGCGCACCGCGTCCTCCGCCCAGGACTTCGGCGGGCTGGACAAGCTGGTCGAGGCGGCCAAGAAGGAGGGCAAGCTGCACGTCATCGCGCTGCCCCCGGACTGGGCCAACTACGGTGAGGTCATCGCAGCCTTCAAGACGAAGTACGGCATCGAGATCGAGAGCGAGGACCCGAACGCGGCCAGCGCCGACGAGATCAACGCGGTGAAGACCCGCAAGGGCCAGGACCGCGCCCCCGACGTGCTCGACCTCGGCCAGTCCTTCGCGCTGAGCGGCGCCGCCGAGGGGCTCTTCGCGCCCTACAAGGTGCAGACCTGGGACAAGATCCCGGACGCCCAGAAGGACCCGAACGGCCTCTGGTTCAACGACTACGGAGGCTACGTCTCCATCGGGTGCGACGCCGGGAAGATCCCCACCTGCCCGACCACCTTCGCCGACCTGCTCAAGCCGGAGTACAAGGGCAAGGTCGCGCTGAACGGCAACCCGACCAAGGCCGGCGCCGCGTTCGCCGCGGTCTACGCCGCCTCCCTCGCCAACGGCGGCTCCTTCGACGACATCCAGCCCGGCATCGACTTCTTCAAGAAGCTGAAGGACGCCGGCAACTTCAACCCGGTCGAGGCCACCCCCGCGACGGTCGAGAAGGGCGAGACCCCGATCACCCTGGACTGGGACTACCTCAACGCGAAGTACGCCGACCAGTTCAAGGCCAAGGGCGTGAACTTCCAGGTGGCGGTGCCGAGCGACGGCGTCTACACGCAGTTCTACGCGCAGGCCATCAACAAGGACGCCCCGCACCCGGCCGCCGCGCGGCTGTGGATGGAGTTCCTCTACAGCCCCGAGGGCCAGAACCTGTGGCTGAAGGGGTACGCCCGCCCGGTGCTGCTGCCGGCGATGCAGGCCGACGGCACCGTGGACGCCGCGCTCGCCGAGAAGCTGCCCAAGGTGGAGGCCGAGCCGTCGTTCCCGACCGAGGCGCAGACCACGAAGGCCCAGGAGACGGTGGCCGCGGGCTGGGCCGCAGCGGTCTCCGGCTGACATCGTGACGACGATCGACCCGGGTACGGCCACCGCCGGCCGTACCCGTGCGGCGAGGCCCGCCAGGGGCCGGACCGCGGGCAGGCGCGCGTGGACGGCGGCGCTGCCGCTGCTGGTCTTCGTGGGGGTGGCGTTCGGCATCCCGGCGATCGCCATGCTGATCGGCGCGTTCACCGTGGACGGCTCCCCGAGCACCGAGAACCTCACCGAGACCCTGACCGGCCCCTACCTGCACGCCCTGCGCAGCAGCGTCGAGCTGTCCGCCGTGGTGGCCGTCGCGGGCGCGGTGCTGGGCACGTTCGTCGCCCAGGCCGTGGTCACCTCCAGGTTCACCGCGCTGCGCGAGGTTGTGCTGACCGCCTCCGGGGTGCTGGCGAACTTCGGCGGCGTCCCGCTGGCCTTCGCCTGGATCGCCACGCTCGGCAACTCCGGCGTGCTCACCCGGGTCCTCGGCCTGGACTCGATCGGCTGGAGCCTCTACAACTTCTGGGGCCTGGCCCTGGTCTACCTGTACTTCTCGATCCCGCTGATGGTGCTCGTGGTGGTGCCCGCGCTGGACGGCCTGCGCCCGAACTGGCGTGAGGCCGCGCAGAACTCCGGCGCCACGACCTGGCAGTACTGGCGGCACGTGGGCATCCCCGTGCTGGCCCCCGCGCTGCTCGGCGGGGTGGTGCTGCTGTTCGGCGGCGCGTTCGCGGCCTACGCGACCGCGGCGGCGATGGTCGGCACCGTCGTCCCCCTGATCACCCTGCAGATCGCCGACGCGCTCGGCGGCAACGTGCTGGTCGGGCACGAGGGGATCGCGCTGGCGCTCAGCCTGGACATGATCGTGGTGGCCGGCCTGGTGATGGCGATCTACCTGCCCATGCAGCGGAGGAGCTCCCGATGGCTGCAGTGACCCCCGCGGCGGCCCCGGTGGCCGCCCCCTCCGCCGCTCCCCCGCGCCGCGGGTCCACGGGCCGCCGCCGGCCGTGGCGCGGCCTCGTGCTGGTCGTCGCGGCGGCCTACTTCCTGATCCCGCTGGCCGCGTCGTTCTGGTTCAGCGTGGACGTGCCCGGCCAGGGCTTCTCCCTCGCCGCCTACCTGGAGATCTTCTCCGCCGACGGCTTCACGCGGAGCCTGCTGCTCTCGCTGGCGCTGGCCACGACGACGATCGTGGTGGTGCTGCTGATCACCCTGCCGGCCGCGCTCGCCGTACGGCTCGGCGCGGCGCGGCTGCGGCCCGTGCTGGAGGTGATCTGCACGCTGCCGCTGATCGTGCCGCCGATCACGTTCGTGGCCGGGATCAGCACGGTGCTGCGCTGGGGGCCCGACCATCTGGCCAGCACGCCGTTCTGGGCGACGCTGATCGCGATCCAGAACCCGGACTTCCCCGTCGTGCTGGCGCTCGCCTACGTGGTGCTGGCGCTGCCGTTCGTCTACCGGGCGCTGGACGCGGGGCTCGGCGCCCTGGACGTGCGCACGGTGGTGGAGGCGGCGCGGAACCTGGGCGCGTCCTGGCCCCGGGTGATGTTCATGGTGATCATCCCGAACCTGCGTTCCGCGCTGGCCGGCGCGTCGTTCCTGACGCTCGCCCTGGTGCTCGGCGAGTACACGATCGCGAGGCTCCTCGGCTTCGGGCCGTTCTCGGTCTGGATCGTGACGATCTCCGGCTCCGACGCGCAGCTCTCGGTGTCGGTGTCGGTGCTCAGCCTCCTGCTGACCTGGGCACTGCTGTTGGTTCTCTCGTCGATAGGAAGGAAGCGCACGTGACCGCCAGTGTGGAGCTCAGGGGGCTGCGCAAGACCTTCGGGCAGGTCTACGCCCTGGACGGGCTGGACCTGACCATCCAGCCCGGCGAGCTGATCACCTTCCTCGGCCCTTCGGGATGCGGCAAGACCACGGCCCTGCGGTGCGTGGCCGGGTTCGAGCACCCGGACACGGGGGCCGTGCTCCTCGACGGGGCGGACATCACCGCGATCCCGGCCAACCGCCGGGACGCGGGCATGGTGTTCCAGTCCTACAGCCTCTTCCCGAACCTGTCCGTCCGCGACAACGTGGCCTTCGGCCTGCGGATCCGCAAGGCGCCGGTGGCCAGACGGCACGCCCGCGCGGCCGAGTTGCTGGAACTGGTCGGCCTGCCGAGCCACGGCGACCGCTACCCGCACCAGCTCTCCGGCGGCCAGCAGCAGCGCGTCGCCCTCGCCAGGGCGCTCGCCCTGGAGCCGCGGGTGCTGCTGCTCGACGAGCCGCTGTCCGCGCTGGACGCCAAGGTCCGGGTGGCGCTGCGCGAGGAGATCAGGCGGCTCCAGCTCTCGCTGGGCATCACCACGATCTTCGTCACGCACGACCAGGAGGAGGCCATGGCCGTCTCCGACCGGGTCGCGGTGCTGCGCGCCGGCCGGCTGGAGCAGTGCGCCACGCCCGCCGAGATCTACGACCGGCCCGCGACGCCGTTCGTGGCGGAGTTCGTCGGCACGATGAACCACGTGCCGGGCACGCTCGTCGGCGACAAGGTGCGGGTGCTCGGCCGGCTGCTGCCGGTGGACGGCCCCGCCCCGGCCGGCCCGGAGGTCAGGGTCCTGATCCGGCCGGAGGCCGTGCTCGTCGCCCCCGACGAGCAGGGCGCCGGCACGGTGACGGCGTCCTCCTTCCGCGGCGCCTCCGCCCGCCTCCGCCTCGACCTGGGCCCCGACGGCGAGATCATCGCCGACGTCCCCGGCCACGAGTCCGTACGGCTGGCGCCGGGCACGAAGGTCGCCGTCCGCCTGGTCGAGCGGCCCGTCCTGGTGGCGGCCCCGGAGGCCGTGCGGGAGCCGGCCGCCGCCTGACCGCTTCCCGGGGATCGGCGCGGGTCCATCATCGGTAGGCTGAACCCCCACATGACCATGCGAGCGGGTAGGGCAAGCGGTGAACGAGCTGAGTCCGGGTGAGCCTCATCAGATAGGTCGATACCGGTTGCTCGGCCGCCTCGGACGCGGCGGCATGGGCACGGTGTACCTCGGCGAGGACGTCTCGGGCCGGCAGGTCGCCGTCAAGGTGATCAACCCGGAGTACAGCCGGCACGAGCCGTTCCGGATGCGCTTCCGGCGGGAGGCCGACGCCGCCCGCCGGGTGCGCAGGTTCTGCACGGCCGCCGTGCTGGAGGCCGCGCTCGACGGCGACCAGCTCTACGTCGTCACCGAGTACGTGCCGGGGCCGAGCCTGGAGGCGGCGGTGGCCGGCTCCGGGCCGCTGCGCGGGTCCAGCCTGGACGCGCTCGCCGTGGGCGTGGCGACCGCGCTGACCGCGATCCACGGGGCGGGCGTCGTGCACCGCGACCTCAAGCCGTCCAACGTGCTGCTCTCCCCGGTCGGCCCGCGGGTGATCGACTTCGGCATCGCCCGCGCGCTGGACACCCTGGACGGCATCACCGGCACCGGCGAGATCATCGGCACGCCGCGGTACATGTCCCCGGAGGTGCTGCGCGGCGAGCCGGTCTCGCCCGCGTGCGACGTGTTCTCCTGGGGCTGCCTGGTGGCCTTCGCGGCCTCCGGCCGGCCGCCGTTCGCCGGTGAGACGCTGCCCGCCGTGCTCTTCCACGTGCTCAACAGCGCGCCGGAGCTGTCCGATCTGGAACCGGTGATGCGCGATCTCGTGAGCCGGGCGCTGGACAAGGACCCCGCCAGGCGGCCCACCGCGCAGCAGTTGCTCGACAGCCTGGTGGGCCGCGCCGCCGTACCCGAGCAGGCCGCCTCGACGGTGCGGAGCACCTGGGTGCAGGAGAGCGGACCCGCCCCCGCCCCCGCCCACGGCGGCGGGTGGCGCAGAGGGCTGTGGACCGGCGTCGCGGCCGCCGCCGTGGCCCTGGCCGCGGCCGGCGCGGGGGTCGTCTGGGCGCTGTCGCCGGGCGGGCCGCCGCAGGACCTCGCGCTGCTCTACCAGGACGACTTCACCCAGAGCGGCACCGGCTGGGACGGCAGCACCTACAACAGTGACACCACGTCCTACGGCTACTCCCCCGAGGGCTTCTACGCCATCGACGTGTGGGGGGACAACGCCTCACGGGCCGAGGACGCCCCTATCCCGTTCGTGCCCGAGCCGCCCGCCACGCCCGACCCGTCGGCGACGCCGACCCCGGTGACGCCGGGCAGACTGCTCCTCGGCGTGGACGTCTCGGTCAGGCAGGGCACGAAGGGCGCCGGCGAGTACGGGCTGTACTGCCGCGGCGGCGACGGCTACAAGGCGACCCGGTACGAGTTCCTGCTCAACACGACGGGCGGGGTGCGGATCCGGCGGGTGCAGAACGGCGGCGGCGGCGACCTCGCCATGGGCACCGTGCCCGTCACGCAGGGCAAACCGGTGCGGCTCCAGGCGGAGTGCGGCGCCGGACCCGGCACGGTCACGCTCACCATGTGGGTCGACGGCGAACAGGTCCTGACCCACACCGACAGCACCCCGTTGCCCAACGGCCAGGTCGGCGTCCTCGCCCGGGTCGGCGAGAAGAGCTCGGCCGTGCTGAAGACCTCCTTCGACAACTTCAGCATGAACGGCTCCGCGCCCCAGTCCGTGACCCGCGGAAACTGACCACCAGTAACGATCAAGGGAGCCTTGTAAGGATGCGTGCCATCGTCATCTCCGCCAACGGCGGCCCCGAAGCCATGGAGTACGTGGAGTGGCCCGACCCCGTGCCCGGACCAGGTGAGCTGCTGGTCGACGTGGCCGCGAGCGGGGTCAACTTCATCGACGTCTACCACCGGGAGGGCCGCTACCCGCTGGAGCTGCCGCTGGTGCTCGGCAACGAGGCCGCCGGCACGGTGGCCGCGGTCGGCGAGGGCGTCACGGAGTTCGCCGCCGGCGACCGGGTGGCCTGGGCCAACGTGATGGGCACCTACGCCGAGCGCGCCGTGCTGCCCGCCGCCAAGGCACTGCCAGTGCCCGACGGCCTGGCCCTCGACGTCGCCGCCGCGATCCCGCTCCAGGGCATGACCGCGCACTACCTCACCCACTCGGTGCACCAGGTGAAGCCCGGCGACGACGTACTCGTGCACGCCGCGGCCGGCGGCATGGGCCTGCTCCTCGTCCAGATAGCCAAGCTCCTCGGCGCCCGGGTGATCGGCACGGTCTCCAACGACGAGAAGGAGGCCCTGGCCCGCGGCGCCGGCGCGGACGAGGTCCTCCGCTACGACGGCTTCGCCCAGGCGGTACGCGACCTGACCGGCTCCGGGGTGCACGTGGTGTACGACGGCGTCGGCGCCACCACCTTCGACGGCAGCGTCGCGTCCCTGCGCCCTCGCGGCATGCTGGCCCTGTACGGCGCCGCCAGCGGCCCGGTCCCCCCGGTCGACCCGATGGTCCTCAACCGAGGCGGCTCCCTCTTCCTCACCCGCCCCACCCTCGCCCACTACGTCGCCACCCGCGAGGACCTGCTGTGGCGCGCGAACGCCGTCTTCGACTGGGTCGCCACCGGCAAACTGCACATCCGCGTCTCCGAGCGCTACCCCCTCGCCGAGGCCCGCCGCGCCCACGAGGACCTCCAGTCCCGCCGCACCACCGGAAAGCTCCTCCTCATCCCCTGACCCCGGACTCGGCGTGCACCCCGGCGGCGTCCGTGAGCTCCTGCGACGCCGCCGGGGCGGACATCGATTGAATCGCCCACGTCCAAGGCCAGTTGGAGCCGTGGTGGTCACAGACATTCGTCGTAAACATCGATGGATACATGCGCAAGTCACTGCTCACCCCTGAAGATGACGGAGGCCAAGATGTCGAATAACATCGACTGCCATCGATCTCAGGAGCGGCTGTTGAAGACGGGGCCGATCGGTGTACTCGCCCTGGAAACGGCTGTTAAGACCTCTAAACTGCCTGACCGAACAAGAACCCCGGGCCACAGCCGAAACCCAACGACTCCGGTGCACACGAGCATTCGTCGCAGCGTTCGCCATCTACGCCAATGCCGACCCAGTCGCTGACATTGGCGGGTATGGTCGGCGCTTCTCGTGCATGAGGGTCCAAGCCCGGCACGGAAGCGTCATGGCTCGGTTCATCCAATCTCTCCATCCCCCATCCAGGCCAGAACCTCGCCCGAACACTCAGTCGCGATGCGATATTCGGAGCGTATTTACCTGCTCTGCCACTCCCTGCCAAGCCGCCTACCCACAACTTCAAGCTTTTTATTCAAATAAAAATCGGCGGGCGAGCCTAGATCAGCTTGGAGAATATACTTCCGGGCCTCACCTGGCGCAACTACCATCAGGTCGAGAGCGGCATCAATCCGGTCTTCCACCTCCTGCGCGCAAGCCAAGACCTCATACAATCTCCTCAAAAGTTCTCTATTCCGGCAAGGCTCCATAACGGCTTCAACATAATCGCTCGGCGGCCTGTATCCGTGACACTCCACATAATGATACACCAGGTCGGGCGACGAATATATGACACCATTAGCCGAGAATAGATGAATCTCCGCACTCCCAAGGCATACCTCAACCCCCGTGCTCATCGTAACTTTCGGCTGCCCCACCCGACCTCGCCTCACACAGAAACCGCAGCGGCGAAAGCCCCGGGTTTGATTTCTGGGTACTGCCACATGCAATCGAAGGGTATCCAGAAAATCCGCTGGCACCGAATCCATCGTGTGCGGCCTCCACGAACTAAGCCATCCGACGTTTCGATCCGGAATCACTGAGGTGCTATAGGTATATTTTGACAAGTCCCGAAAATACGCCATAGCCGCTTTTCTCCTAAACAGGCAGCCCAGTGGCACATCCCCATGTCCGGTTTCAATAATTCCGACAAGGATGTTCTCGATCGAACAGTGGCCGACGGCCTACCCCTCGCCAGATCCACCGTCCGCTGACGTTGCCGTTAACTACTACTGTCAGACCCGCGACGATAGTACTCAGAATTGCGCAAGCGCTCCGATTCCAAGAAAGTGTTCAGCTCATCGAATAGCACGGCGACAGCTTTCGGACTCTCTTCACGCATAGCCGCCACCCAGAAGTCGTTTCCCATATCGGGATAGGCGATTCTGACCAGCAATACCGGCAGTGCAAGATTTGCACCAAGCCCCGACTTGGCCGCCAGCCATTCCCGGAACCCTTCCAGGAATCGCCAATCAGTCGCCGCGTCAACACCCGTCAGAAATGCAACCATTTCACCGAGCGTGCTGAGCCCGTACGCGCGTGGGCGTCTACGCACGTCGGCAAGCCTTTCATGCAGTTCCATAGCCCCCACCCGCTACCTGGGAGCCGGACTGAAGACAAGATCATCCCCATACTCCCAATTTGCTCGATAGTTGGCCATTGATTCACCGTATCTTCCTGTAGTCGCATCGAATACTCGACCATCCTTCACGACGACATCGTGATAGTTCCAACCGCTGTCGACGCCGCGGTACTTACCCAACTGGGGCGCACCGTATCGGTCCGTTAGCCGCATGATGTCACCACCGATGACCGACTGAATATGGTCGGCTACCTTCTCACATCCACCGGTTCCACATACCTGCGCTGCCGTTTTAGGCTTCCAAGTTTCTCCCAGGTCGGGGCCACAACCTGAATTGTGAACCAGGACCGGCGTCCCGCCCGCAAGCACATAGTACGTGTGCAGGCGATCGACGGTCAGATTATAGACACGCTCCGGCGCGTTCCACTTCTTGACCGCCGTGATCTGAACGTAAGTTCCGACCGAGGTTCGGAGCCACATTCCTGGCTGCAGCTCACCGGCATCGAGCCACACACGCAGATGAGGAAGCCAGAACGGGTGACCGTCTGTTGCAATGATTGATGCTGTCGATGTACCGCGTTCGCCGTCGACGTCCACAGTGATGGCGACGAGCGACTTGGCCCCTTCACCCACGATGAGCGCAGTGACATCTTCGGCCACAGTCTCGCCCGTCTCGGAATTCGTAGCGAGGACCTTGTCGCCGATTTTTACTTCTTCGATCGGTTTCTTCGTACCATCAGCAAGTAGCACTTCTGTGCCTGCAACAAAACTATTGCCAGGCAAGCAGTCCGTCGGTGGACGTGGACCTAACGGGGCCCGAGGTGCAAGCGGAGCCAGTACCCCGGGCGCCAGCACCACGGGGGCCAGCACCACCGGCGCCAGCGGAGCCGTGATTATCGGAAGTATCGGAATGATCGGCGGAAGCTCAAATCCATCACTGGAGTCGTGATCCTCCCCTTGGGGCTTGATATCACTTCCCGCCCCGCCCCCGGCATTTGGACATGCCCCTGGGATGGTCGAATAGATCGTCCCCGGATCACAGAGATTGCCGCCACCGGACGAGTTTGTCCCTATATCCCCGTTGAATTCTATCCATTCAGTGGTGCCCGCATAGTCGTCCGGGCAACCCATCCCGCGAACGCAGGTGTATGGAGTCTTTGCGGGCGGAGGATTACGGTCGACCGTCACATTGTCCGGGTGGTTTTTGAACCATGGCGCGCTTGGATCGAAATTCGTCCCAGTGTGGGGATATATGGTCGGTTTAGGATTGGCCTTCGTTCCTGGACCTCTGACCGGGTTACCGCATGAGGTGCACGGCGACGGCCTTCTTATCGGCGGGTTAGCTTTCGGCGGAACGGGTGTGGGCTTGCGTGGATTGCTCTTCGGCGGACTGCTCTTCGGTGGACTGCCGCCGCCCCCCTTGTTGGGACACTTATTCGCGAACTCGGCGCAAGCGTTCGGCTGCGCTACCGGCCTATTACACTGGGGCCGTGGGTCAATCCACCTGCACGCTCCCATTGCCACGTCTTTGTGGCGCGGAGCAGTAGATTGCGGAAAGGCGACGATAAAACACCCTGCTCCCCCCACCACGCCCCCGACCGCAGTCGCGGTGACACATTCGCTCCCTGGCAGCCCGGGGCGAGGTCGAGTCGCAGCGTGCCCGCTCGGATCTATGTAGCCCAGAGGGTTGGCATTCCCGTAGGTGTACCGGTTTGCTTGAACAGAAGGAGAAGGGGGCAGCGTCCAGTCGTCGCGGGAGGCGAAGCCGCCGGTGCCTGGCTGGTACCAGCGGGCGTTCATGTTGACCTTGCCGGTGCCGGGGTCGGTGTATTCGCCCTGGAATCCGAGCGATCGGGCGGTGCCGGTTCGGGCGACGACTTCACCGAAGGGGCTGTAGGCCGTCGAGTCGACCAGGGCGGTGCCGGAGAAGGTGGCGACCAGGTCGCCGTGCGCGTCGGTCATCGTGCCGGCTGCGGCGGTGCCGCCTTCTTGCAGGCCGAGGAGTCCGCCGAAGGGGTCGCGGCTGTACTTGGCCTGGACGGTTCCGCTCGCGTCCAGAACGGCGGCGATGTCGTTGTCCAGGCCGGAGTAGACGAAACTCTGCTGGCTGCCGGCTTTGGCACGGCCGGTCATACGCCCGAAGGCGTCATAACCGTAGGTGGTCTCGCCGTCGGTGATGAGCCGGTCGAAGGCGTCGAAGACCAGGTTGCGGGTGGTGCCATCTTTGGTCTCGGTGGCGAGGGTGCCCCGGGGGGTGTAGGTGTAGTCGGTTCCGCCCCCGGACAGGAGGCGGTTGCGTTCGTCGTAGGTGAAGGTGTCCTCGCCGGCTTTGATGCGGTTGCCGGAGTCGTCCCAGGCGTAGTCGGTCGTTCGCCCGTCGGGGTCGGTCCAGGAGGTCAGCCGTCCGGCCTGGTCGTAGCCGTAGGTGTTGTTGCCCGCGCCCGCCGTGCCGCTGGTGGCCTTGGAGGTGAGGTTGTCGTCCTTGTCCCACCCGTAGGTGATCTTCGCGAGCTCGGCCCCCGTCCCGTTCTTCAGGGTGTGGGTTTCCGGGCGGTTCATCGCGTCGTAGGTGTAGGACTGCGTGGTGGCCGGACCGGCCGAGGTCAGCGAGGTGAGCCGGTCTGCGTCGTCGTAGGCGTAGGTGGAGGTGCGTCCGGTGACCGGGTCGCCTGCGGTCCGTAACCGGTCGGCGTTGTCCCAGGTGAAGTCGGCCGTACCGGCGGCGTCGACGCGCTGGGTCGGGTTGCCCAGCGCGTCGTAGGCGTAGGTGGTGGACGGACCGGTGGGCTTGGCCACCTTCGTGAGCAGGCTCCGGTCGTTGTACTCCAGCCCGTAGTCACCGACGGAGGTGTTCCGCCCGGCGGTGTCGTAGCCGTAGGTGCGCACCGGGGTGGCCACCTGCGCGCCGCTGCCGGTCTGCTTGGTGAGCCGGCCCAGGTGGTCGTACTCGCGGTCGATTCTGACCCCGCCGGGCTGGAGGGTCGCGATGTTGTTGCCCGCGATGTCGTACAGGTTGGTCCAGGTCCGGTCGGCCGCCGCGGGGTGGGCGGTGGTGGCGGGTTCGGTGAGGGTTTCGGCCAGGCCCAGCGTGTTGTAGGTGGTCCAGGTGGCGTTCCCGCGGCCGTCGGTGAGCCGGGTCTGCGCGCCGGTGGCGTCGTAGCCGAAGGTCGTGGTGATCGACTTGGCGGCGGAGACCGGTTCGATCAGCTTGGTCAGCTGACCGAGCGCGTCGAACTCGCGCCGGGTGACGTGTCCTTCGGCCGAGGTGGTGGCGGTCGGGTTCCCATCGGCGTCGAAGCCGAAGCCGAACGTGCGCAGCGTGGCCCCGGACTTGTTCAGATCCTTGGCGGTGACCTGCCGCCCGGCGATGTCGTACTCCGCGACCGTGGCATTGCCGAGGGGGTCGGTGACCTTGGTCGTACGGCCCAGGTTGTCATAGGCGATGGCCGACACACGGTTCAGCGGATCGGTCACAGTAGTGACCTCGCCGGCCGCGTTGACCCCGTAGATCGTGGTCCGGTTGCCTGTGCCCGGTACCACCTTGTGCGTCAAGTTCCCGGCGTCGTCGTAGGTGTACCGCGTGGTGTACACGGCCGTGGTCGGCTTGCGTTCGATCTGGGTCCGGGTGACGGCCCGGCCCAGGTCGTCGTAGGTGGCCTCGGCTCGCGCCCCGGTGGGATCGATGACGGCAAGCTGCTCGCCCAGCAGGTCGTACTCGGCCATCCACTGCCCGCCAGGACCCGACGGCCCAGGATCGGTGACCCGCACAAGATTGCCCAGCGCGTCGTACTCGTTCGTGGTGACGAATCCGCGCGGATCGGTGATCTTCGTGGTACGGCCGGCGGCGTCGTAGGCGTAGGAGATCTTGGGGGTGACCGCGGTCCCACCAGGAGGGGTATACGGCGTGCCGGTGTCGGAGAGTGGACGACCGGCCTTGTCATAAAGGCTGGTGGTCGCGCGTCCCTCGGGATCCACGACGTGCGTTCGCAGACCGAAACTGTCGTACCCATAACGAGTGGTAGGCCGCGTAGTGCTCGCTGTACCAGCCTTCTCCACCGTCACTTGCGGCTCTTTGACCTCCACGAGTCGGCCGAAGACGTCGTAGCGGGAGGTTGTGGTGAAGTCAGCAGCGCCGGCGTCAGCTTGGTTACCACGGGGGGAGGTCTCCTGGACCAGCAGGCCGCGATCATCGTAAGCCCACGTGGTGACGAGATCGGTGTCCCCGTTGTCCACAGTTTGCCGGGTGACCTGGTTCAGGGTGTTGTGGTCGTACTCGACTACCTCCTGTCGGGTGGTCGCCGAGCCGGTGAACGTCTCCTTGGTGACGTTGCCGACCGCGTCATAGGCGTAGGCGGTCTTGCGCCTGAGCGGGGCGGGGGTGGAGGCAGGGTCGAAGGTGTCGGAGGTCAGCAGGCCTGCCGCGTCATACACATACTCCGCGGTGACAGCCTTGTTTCCTCCAGTCACGGTTTTGGTGAGCTGCCCAGCGGCGTCGTAGGTGTTGTCTGTCAGGACCACGTCCCTGGCCGTCGTGGAACCGTTCAGCAGCGCGTCGTCGGCGATGACCTGGGAGAGGAGGTTGTCGTTGAAATATTTGTATGAGGTCTTACGGCCCATCGCGTCGGCCTGCGTGGCCAACCGCCCGCCGGGGTCGTAGGAGTAGGACTCCAGCACCGCATCCCGTGGAGCTTGCGGGTTGACCGGGCTGCCGGTCCAGTTCTTGATCGTCGTGGACTGGAACTGGCCGCGTTCGGTGTAGGCGTAGGTGAACTGGGTGCCCATCTCGTCGGTCGTGGCAACCTGTGCGCCGATGTTGTCCCAGGTGGTGGAGATCACAGCGCCTTCGGGACCGGTCGTCTTCTTCACCCGGCCGTGGTCGTCGTACTCGTAGATCGTCTTGCTCTCGGGGTCCCCGCCGGTCAGATCGGAGAGGGTTTCGGTGAGTACGTTGCCGTCCGCATCGTAGGTGTAGCTGGTCCGGGCTGTGTGCGTGACATCGCTGACCTCGTTGCGGACACCGGGGCTGGTCCGCGTGAGTATCCGGCTCATCCCGTCATAGGTGACGGTGGTTGTCACACCGTCGGGGTGGGCGTCAGAGATTTGGGTCTCGCCGACCAGCCGACCGATCGCGTCATAGGTGTACTTCATCACCAGACCGGCAGGGCTGGTCTTCTCCGCCAAGTCACCCGCTGCGGTGTACCGATAGGTGGTCTCGTTGTTCTTGGCGTCCTTCTCGGACTCCAGCAGGCCGGCCGGGGTGGTTCCACCACCGACCGCGGGCTCGGTGCCGTCGGTGTAGGTATAAGTGACGGTCCGGCCGTTGGGGAAGTCCGGGGTCGCCGGGGTCCTCTGCCTGGCCACGTCACCATGGACGGTGTACTCGGTCGTGGCGGCGTAGGTGTCGTCCTCTTTCCCTGCGGAGCGGCCGTCCCTTGACGTGATCAACCGGTCGTTACGCGCGTCGAAATGATCGTCTTCGTTGACGTGGTAGGAGTAGTAGCTCGTCTGGCAGTTGTTCGCGGATCGGCATGTGGTCCGGCTGAGCAGGTTGCCGCGCCTGTCGTTGGACTGGCGGGTGATGTTGCCGTTCGGATCGGTGATCTTCTTGACGAAGCCGCGTCTGTCGAAGTCGTAAGTGGTGATCGCGGAAACCCCACCGCGCGGGTCGGTCACCTTGGCCAGCCGGTAGCCACGCCAGGCGTCGTGGTCGTAGATCAGGGTGCCGCCCTTGGGATCGGTAACCTCCACCCTGGCGAACCCGGTGTCGTAGGCGTAACCTGTCTCGCCGATCTTCCAGGTACCGCCGTGCTGATCGGTGTGGGTGGCGATCCGGTCGTTGACCGGGTTGTAGGTGTTCGCCGCCCATACCTTCCCGGACGGCAGAGTGATCTTCGCTAGTTTGTTGGCGACCTTCGCCCTGGCCGCGTAGTGTGTGCCGATCTCGGCCTCGGTCAGCGGCTTGCCGTAGACGGCGAACTCATCGATCGTTCCCTGGAACGGAAACGCGCCTCTCACAGCCGGGCCACCTGGCGTGTCGGTGTCCCACCCGTTGGCCCGGTCTCCGCTGCCGACGTAGGCGGTCATCAGATACTCGAGAGAGGCCTCCGCGGTCAGCTCGCCTACCGCTTGACCGTCCAGGTAGAGCTTCTGCTGCTGACCGGACACGTTAAGCACGACGTGATGCCACTGGCCGTCGTCAACCCGGCCGGTAGTGGTGATCGGCGGGATCGCATTGCCAACGCGGTCGACGGCGCCCAGTCGCCCGCGTAGCCGTCCATCGGTACCGACATAGATCATCGCGTACGGTGCGCCAAGTGGGTAGCCACTCCGGCTGGCGGAGAGGATCACACCGTTGACGGAGGTCTTGAACCATGTCTCGACCGACCCCTGGTTCTGCCGCCGCGACAGCATGAAGGACGGCAGTTGCATGGTCGACCTGGTGAACTCCACCGCGGTGTCGGTGGTCCCCTGCAGCACACCAGCCTGCCCCGTGGTCACCTGGTGGTACACGCCAGGCCCGCCGTGGGTTCCCTCGTTGGCCGCATGCTCGAATTCCTTGTCGCCGAGCCGGAAATAGCCGACCGGCTCGGCATCGAGCACCAGGTTGCGATAACGCGACCCATCGCCGTACTCGAATCCGGTGCAGTTCGGCGCCGCGACAGGGGCGCACACACTGGTCAGGTTCCCGGCGGTGTACCGATAGGTCCAGGTCAAGGGCTGGCCGTCGACGGCGTCGGTGGAGACCGAGGCCACCTGCGCCCCCGTCCAGGTGAAGTGCAGCGATCGGCCGCCTGCCGCGCTGACCTTGGTCAGTTTGCCGTCGGATCCGTAGTGCAGAGTCTGGGCGCGGGCGCGGCTGTCGACGACTTCCAGCAGTCGGCCCTGGGCGTCGAACAGGTAGGTGGTCGAGGACTTGTCCATCAGTTTCCAGCCGCCCGGCTCGACCTCGGCCAGTGTGGCGTGCATGCCCGGCGGTGGCTGGAACTGACCGTCCCCGTCGGCGGCGAACCGCACTTGGCGGCCATCGGGATAGGTGACCAGCAGCGTCTCCGCCTCGCTCGGCCTGTTCTCGGCCACGATCTTCATGTCCCAGCGGGTCGACCAGCCCGCCCCGAAGATCCCATCCGTACGCGGGTCAAGGCTGTTGTAGGTCCGGACCACCGACAACGGCGGGCCCGCGGTCGCCACCGACGCGTCGGTGAACTGGGTCGTGTAGTTGCCCGACGCCTGGTAGAACTCCTGGCCGTTGGCGCCCCGCTCGCCCAGCGTCGAAGTCGTCGCGGGCTGGTGAACCCCGGTGGTGAACAGGCGCTTGTCCGTTATGGTCTGGGTACCTGACGCGGGGTCATTGACCCGCACCCACCACTCGTACTGTTTGCCCCACTCCAGTTTCCCGGCCGGTACCCGCCAGGAGCTCACGCCGTCCAGTCGTCCCGACTCCACACACAGCGGCACAGGAGGCGGAGCACCCGGATCGGTCTCCTCTTCGTCCTCCTCCGGTTTCTCACACACATGGAAGAAGAACCGGAATGACCCGGCGGTCCCACCACCAAGGCTGGTGACCTGGACCGTAAGCAACGGCGTCAGCGATCCGGACAACGCCTGATGGTCTGGGTGCTGATCATCAATGAATGGCGCCAAGGCGACAGCAGCCGCACGATCGGCCGACTCGGCCCGCTGCACACCTTGTGGAAGTTCTCTCTTGCCCGCATCCACATCGAGGTCAGGTCTCGTCGATGCGGTGAACCGGTCTTCCAGCGGGACCGCCCCCTCGGGCTTCTCCGCCTCTCGCGCGGGAATACCCGGCTTGGCCGATGTGACAGTCTCGGCCGTGCCAACCAGCGGCGGCAGTCCCGCGGCCGACCCCGTCAACTGGTCTGGTGTGTCGGGAGGCGCGACCGCCGCAGCCGCCGGCGTCGCCCAATTCGGCAACGCCTGAACCGACAACAAGCCCGGCAGAGTCAGCAACGTGACAAGCAGCGTCCACCAGGACATTCGAACGGCAGAACGCGGCCATGACGAATTCCGGCGCATGCGCCACCACTCTCCGAACTCACCAGACAAACAACACAGGACGAATGACTGCGTGCGCCCGTCCTCCAAAAATCAGACATCCTGCTGTCCACTGGAGGTTCGAAGCGATCTACACCAAAACGAAAGGAACGTAACGCAAAGATCGCGGTGTGCACAAGAGTGATCTAAAACACAAAGCGGATAATGCGGTGCAATATTAGACAGAGAGTAGCGGCTGAAACAAAAAGGCTGTTATGACTGCCACTTCATCGGAACACGCACGGCTGAGCCGGCCGTTCACAGATCGCCGTGTTCGCGTATGGCCGCGGCCAAGAGGGTGTCCAGGACGTCCTGGGATGCCTGGAGGCGGGTGATGGTTTCGGTGAGGCGGCCGCGTTCGCGGCGGAGGCCGGCGATCATGCCTGGGCAGGGGGAGGGGACCAGGCGGTCGCCGTCGTCGTGGACGCAGTGCAGCAGACCGCCGATCACGGCGGTGGGCAGGCCGGCGGCGAGGAGGGTGCGGATGTGGCGGACGACGGCGACGTGCGCGGCGGTGTACTCGCGGTAGCCGTTGGCCTGCCGTACCGGGCGGAGCAGGCCCTGTTCCTCGTAGTAGCGCAGCAGGCGGCGGCTCACGCCGGTCTCCTGGGCCAGGTCACCGATCCGCATGCCGCTCCCCCGCTCCCCCGTTCCCGGCTTGACCTTCACATCGATGTGACGGCTTAACGTCCCCCATTGTCGGTTATCACACCAGAGGAA
Source organism: Microtetraspora sp. NBRC 13810 (assembly GCF_030268685.1). GTDB lineage: Bacteria > Actinomycetota > Actinomycetes > Streptosporangiales > Streptosporangiaceae > BSRQ01. The sequence goes on along the minus strand of NZ_BSRQ01000017.1, from coordinate 75,103 downwards.
GGAGCCGGGGATGGCGGGAGTGGTGGTCATCGGGGCGGGGCCGGGGATCGGCCGGTCGGTCGCCCTGCGGTTCGCGCGGGAGGGGCTGCCGGTCGCCCTGCTGGCCAGGAGCGGCGGGACGCTGGAGCCGGTGGCCGGGGCGGTCGCCGCGCTGGGGGTGCGGGTGGTCTCCGTGACCGCCGACGTGGCCGACGAGACCGGGCTGCGCGCCGCGCTGGACGTGGCGGCGGGCGAGCTGGGACCGCCGGACGTGGTGATCTACAACGCGGCGGTCATCCGGCCGGACCGGGTCGGCGAGCTGTCCGCGCGGGACCATCTGGACATCTGGGCGGTCAACGTGCTGGGCGCGCTCACCGCCGCCGCGCACGTCGCGCCGGGCATGGCGGAGCGCGGGGCGGGGTCGTTCCTGGTCACCGGCGGCATGCCCGAGCCCAAGCCGGAGTACGTGAGCCTGTCGCTCGGCAAGGCGGGCGCGCGGACGCTGGTCACCCTGCTCGACCAGACCTACGGCGCGGCCGGCGTGCACGTCGCCGGGGTCACCGTGTACGGGCCGGTCGCCCCGGGCACCGCCTTCGACCCGGACGACATCGCCGAGCACTACTGGCGGCTGCACACCCAGCCCCGCGACCGGTGGGAGCACGAAGTGGCGTACACCGGCGAGGGGTGACGGTCACCAGTCCTGGGACAACCCGGACATGCGGCGGAGATATTCGTCCTCGTCGATCTCACCGGCGGCGTAGCGGCGTCGGAGAATCTCACGCGGGTCCTCGTGCGGGGGCGAGAGAGGCTCTCTGACGACGGCGGCGCGAGCCTTCCTGGCCATGTTGAGCACGACCAGCGCCAGTATGGTGATCAAGAGGAGGACCAGCAAGAGCCTCATCATGGGACCATTGTCCCCCCTGGCGGGAGTGCCCGCAGCCCCGGGGGCGGACCGGATTCGACCAGCCGGAGCAGGGCGTCCGTGTCGAGGTGCCGTTCCACCAGGTCACCCAGGGCGTCCAGGCGTTCCTCGCGGAGGGCGGCGAAGGAGACGTCCGGCGCGGGGACGAAGTCGCGGCCCGCGCGGGCCGCGACGTCGGCGAGGAAGGCGCGCCGGAAACCGTCGTTCTCCAGGGCGCCGTGCCAGGTCGTGCCCCACACGGCGGCGGTGCGGCAGCCGTCGAGGAACGGCTCCGCGCCGGGGTCGGCGGTCACCGAACCGTGATGGATCTCATAGGCCGCCACCCGCTCGCCGTACGCGGCGCCGACCGGGCGGCCGAGGGTCTTCTCGGCGGCGAACTCCACCCGCGCGGGCAGCAGCCCCAGCCCGGCGACCTCGCCCGCCTTCGACTCGACCTCGTCCACGATCGTGCGGGCCAGCATCTGGTAGCCGCCGCAGATGCCGAGCACGGGCCGGCCGCGCGCGGCGAGCGCGGTGACGGCGTCGGCCAGGCCCCGCTCGCGCAGCCAGCGCAGGTCGGAGACGGTCGCCCGGGAGCCGGGCAGCACCACGAGGTCGGCGTCGTCCAGTTCGCCGGGCGCGGTGGCGAACCGCACCGTCACGCCGGGCTCGCCGGCCAGCGCGTCGAGGTCGGTGAAGTTGGACACGCGCGGCAGCCGCACGACCGCGACCCGCAGCCCCTGCCGCCCGTACGGCGGGCGGCTCGGCACGGTACGGGAGTCCAGGGCGAGGGAGTCCTCGACGTCGAGCCAGAGCCCGTCCAGCCAGGGGAGCACGCCGTAGACCTCGCGGCCGGTGAGCTCCCTGATCATGTCAAGACCGGGTTCGAGCAGTTCCCGGGCGCCGCGGAACTTGTTGATCACGAAGCCGGCGATGAGCGCCTGGTCGGCAGCGTCGAGCAGCGCGACCGTGCCGTAGAGGGCGGCGAAGACCCCGCCCCGGTCGATGTCGCCGACGACGACCACCGGCAGGCCGGCGGCGCGGGCGAGGCCCATGTTGGCGATGTCCCCGGCGCGCAGGTTGATCTCCGCGGGGCTGCCCGCGCCCTCGCAGACCACCACGTCGTACTCGGCTCTGAGCCGGTTCAGGGAGGCCACCGCGGTCTCCCTGAGCCGGTCCTTGAACGCGGTGTACTCCAGCGCGTCCACGTCGGCCAGCGGGCGGCCCATGACCACGACCTGGCTGCGCCGGTCGCTGCCCGGCTTGAGCAGGACGGGGTTCATGTCGGCGGTGGGCTCCAGGCCGCACGCCGCCGCCTGCATCGCCTGGGCCCTGCCGATCTCCGCGCCGTCCGCGGTGACGAAGGAGTTCAGCGACATGTTCTGCGCCTTGAAGGGGGCGACCTTGACGCCCTGCCTGGCCAGCCAGCGGCAGATCCCGGCGGTCACCACACTCTTGCCCGCGTCCGAGGTGGTCCCCGCGACCAGCAGCGCCCCGCCCGTCATCGCCTGCCGCCCTTCCGTGCGCGTACCAGGATCGCGAGGCCCGCGGCGGCGTAGCCGACGGCCCTGGTGAGCTGCACGGCCCTGCGCACGTCGGCCGCCCGGGGCCGGTCGCCCTCGCCGAGCTCCGGCCGGTGCTCGACCCTGCTGCCGTAGACGTTGGTGCCGCCCAGCGTGACGCCGAGCGCGCCGGCGAAGGCCGCCTCGCAGCGTCCCGCGTTCGGGCTGGGATGCCGGTGGCCGTCCCTGCGCAGCACCGCCGCGGCCCGCCGTACGGAGCCGCCCGCGAGCGGCGCGGCGAGCGCGGCGAGGACGCCGGTGAGCCGGGCCGGGGCCAGGTTGGCCACGTCGTCGAGGCGGGCCGCGGCCCAGCCGAAGCGCGTGTAGCGCGGCGAGCGGTGTCCCACCATGGCGTCGAGGGTGTTGACCGCCCGGTAGGCGAGCAGGCCGGGCACGCCCGCGACCGCCCCCCACAGCAGCGGGGCCACCACGGCGTCGGAGGTGTTCTCGGCGAGCGACTCGACCGTGGCCCTGGCAAGCTCGCCCTCGCCGAGGCCGCTCGGGTCGCGCCCGCACAGGTGCGGCAGCCGTCTCCTGGCCGCCGGCAGGTCCCCGGCCTCCAGCGCGGCAGCCATCGCGGCGCCCTCCCTGGCCAGGCTGGTCCCGCCGAGCACGGCCCAGGTGGCCGCGGCGGTCACCGCGGCGCGGGCGGCCGGACGGCCCCGGGTGAGCCGTTGCGCGGCCACGCCGAGCGCGGCGGCCGAGCCGACGCACACGGCGGTGAAGGCGACGCCGTTCGCCCGCGCGTCGCCGTACAGGCGGCGCTCCAGCGCGCCCGCGGCCCGGCCGAACAGCGCCACCGGGTGGCCCCGGCGCGGGTCGCCCAGCAGCGCGTCGAGCAGCACCCCGCCGAGCAGCCCCGCCGCCACGGGGTCCGCGGCGCGGTCAGATGAGGTGGTCATGAAGCCGGTCCTGATGGAGGTCGAGCCAGGCGCGGGCCCGGCGGATGCGCTCGCCGGCCCCGGACTCCCACGCCCGCGCCCACGGGCCGCCGCCGGACTGGGCGCGCGAGCGCATCGCGTGGAAGGACCGCTCGAAGCGGAGCTGGGCCAGGTCGAGGAGGCGGCGCCGGTCGCGCGGGGCGAGGCCGTACTCGTCGCAGAAGAGCCTGAGCCGGGCGCCCACGTCGAGCCCGCGCTGGGCCGGGTCCCGGTCCACCGGGTCGGCGATGGGCGCCCAGTGGCGCAGGGTCGTCACGATGTCGAACAGCCGGGTCGTGGGCCGGGCGAGGTCGAAGTCGATCAACGCGTACGGCAGGCCGTCACGGAAAATCACGTTCTCCAGGGTGACGTCGCAATGGCCGACGATCTCCGGCTCGCGGTCGTCGTTGGACCCCGGCTCCCACTGCGCGTAGGGCGGCGGCGTGAAGGACGCCGAGGCGTCGTGGAAGCGGCGCAGCAGGCGGGCCAGCGCGACAAGCGCCTCGTCGCCCACCGCGTGCGGCGGCAGCGGCCCGGACGCCGACCAGCCCGGCACGTAGCTGAGGATCTGCCGGCCCTGGTCGTCGACGCCCAGCACCCGTGGGGCGCCGTCGAACCCGGCGTCCCGCAGGTGGCGGAGCAGCGCCTGCACGGCGGGCGTGGCCCGCCCGGCCGGCCTGCGCACGGTGTCGCCCACCCGGACCACGCCCTCGGTGATCATTCCGCCGAGCGGGACGATCTCGGGTGGCGCGGTCGTGGGAGACATGGCACAGGAGCCTAAACCCTGTACGCCCCCGGACCGGAACATTCCGGGGAAGCCGGCAACCGGTGATCGAATACGTGTTTGAATAGGTGGCGTATAGTGGGCGCATGACCGGTGGATTCCAGGGTTCTCTGCTCGACCTGTGCGACCGGACCACGCTGGGCGCGCTCGGTTCCTCGGTGCGGCGCACCGTCCTGTCCGGCGGCGCCTGGGTCGACGTCAGACCGGGCTGGATCACCGGCGCCGACGCCCTGTTCGAGCGGCTGCTCGACGCGGTGCCCTGGCGGGCGGAGCGGCGCCACATGTACGACCGGGTGGTCGACGTGCCGCGCCTGCTGAAGTTCTACGCCGAGGACGAGCCGCTGCCCGACGCGGCGCTCACCGGGATGCGGGCCGCGCTCAACGCGCACTACGCCGGCGAGCTGGGCGAGGGGTTCCGCACGGCGGGCCTGTGCCTCTACCGCGACGGCCGGGACAGCGTCGCCTGGCACGGCGACACCATCGGCAGGGGCGCCACCGAGGACACCATGGTGGCGATCGTCTCGCTCGGCACGCCGCGCAGCCTGCTGCTACGCCCGCGCGGGGGCGGCCACGCGCTGCGGCACGACCTCGGCCACGGCGACCTGCTGGTGATGGGCGGCAGCTGCCAGCGCACCTGGGAGCACGCGGTGCCCAAGACCGCCCGCCCGACCGGCCCGCGGATCAGCGTGCAGTTCCGCCCGCTCGGCGTCCGCTGACCACACCCCAGTCCCCCTTTCCCGCCATGGCCGGATTTTGTCGGCCTCCTCCCTTAGTCTCCCGGCCATTGGATCACTGACTGAGGGGTCGGCATGGCTAACGCGCACACCTATCTTGAGCTGTCCGAGGACGACGGGGGCGCGCACAAGTTCTACGAAGTGCTGGTCTCCGGCACCCAGGTGACGATCACCTACGGCCGCATCGGCGAGCGGGGGCAGACCAAGGTGTCGGCCTTCTCCTCCGCCGGCAAGGCCGAGGCGGCGGCGGCGAAGAAGGTCGGCGAGAAGCTGCGCAAGGGTTACGCGCCGGCGGTGCGCGGGCAGCGGCAGGCCCGCGCGGTCAGCCGGCGTCCCGTGGTGAGCCACCCCTCCACCGCCCGGCAGGCACCCGTGTTGTGGCGGTTCGCCAGCGGCGAGGCTGCGTTCGGCATCTTCGTGGACGACGAGCGCTGCTGGGTCGGCAACCAGCGGGGCGACGTCTACACGGTCACCCACGACGGAACGGTCACCGGCCGGTTCCGGCTGCCCGCCGGGGTCAAGTGCATCGTCGCCGACGACTTCTGGATCTACGCGGGGGCCGACGACGGCAACGTGTACGACCTGAGCGGCAAGGCGCCCCGGGTGGCCTACGAGATCGCCGAGGACGTGGACATCTACTGGCTGGACATCCGCGACGGGCTGCTCGGCGTCTCCGACCGCGCGGGCGGGGTGACCGCCATCGACCACGAGGACGAGTTCCAGTGGTCCCGCGACGGGCGGGGCGACTCGGCGTGGATGGTGCGCTGCGACGACGGCGCCGTCTACCACGGGCACTCCAGGGGCGTCGCCCGGTACGACTCCTACGACGGCACGCCGGTCTGGGACAACGCGATCAACGGGCAGGTGCTGTTCGGCTGGCAGGAGGCCGACTCGGTCTACGCGGGCACGAGCCGGCACGAGGTGTACCGGCTGGCCAAGGCCGACGGCCGGACCGAGGCGGTCTACCAGTGCGACGCCGCGGTCTTCTCCTGCGCCGCGGCGCCCGGCGGGCGTTATGTCTTCGCCGGGGACAGCCACTCCTCGGTCTACTGCTTCGACCAGGACGGCAGGCGGCTGTGGAAGCTGGCCACCGGCTGCGGCTCGGCCTTCTCGATGCAGTATCTCGGCGAGCGTCTCTACATCGTCACCACCACCGGCGCGCTGGCCTGCATCGACGCCGGCGAGGAGGCGATCAAGGCGGCGCAGACGGGACAGGTGCCGACGCCGGTGGACGTGAAGGCGTCCGCCGCGCTCCCCGCCGTCGAGCCCACCACGGTGCTGGAGACGGCCTCGGCGGGCGAGGCGGGCGTGGTCGTCGAGTGCGTCCCCGACGGCGAGCGGCTGCGCATCCGGGTGGTCACCCCCGGCTACGAGACGGACTGGAACGTGCAGTTCCCGAAGGGCGTGCGCGAGGCCGGCGCCCGCTACCTGGTCGAGGGGATCCGCTCGTCCGGCCGGGGCGGTTTCTACCGCGCCTACGGCGACATCAGGCGCCTGCGCTGACCATGCGGGTCTTAATCGCCATAAAGCCGCACTTAGAGCGCTGTTAATCCCAAAAAGGTAACTGATCGTAACAAGGCGGTAATTTCGCTATTACCTGTACATAGCACGCTTCCCACTGATCAACGTCTCCCGGGCGTGGCCGGGAGAGGCTTCCGTCAGGAGGACGCGCGCGTCATGAACAGCACCCTGTTACGCCACCTTCCAGGTCGTCGAACCACCCTGTACGTCGCGATGTTCGCCGCGGTGGCGGCCCTGGGCACGGTGGCGCCGAGCCTGCCCGGCCGGGCCGCGGCGACCACGCCCTCCCCGGCCGTCAACCTGGAGACCGCGACGGTCGCCCAGCTCCAGCAGGCGCTGGCCGCGCGGAAGATCACCTCCGAGTGGCTCACGAACGCCTACATCGACCGCATCCGCACCCTCAACTCGAACGGGCCCGGCATCAACGCCGTCCGCGTCCTCAACGACGACGCGATCGCCGAGGCCAAGGAGGCCGACCGGGACCGCAAGCGGGGCAGGGTACGCGGCCCGATGCACGGCATCCCGGTGCTGGTCAAGGACAACATCGACGTCAGGCGGCTGCCCACCACCGCGGGCGCGCTGGCGCTGGCCGAGTCCTACCCGGCCGACGACGCCTTCCTCGTCAAGCGGCTGCGCGCGGCCGGGGCGATCATCCTCGGCAAGACCAACCTGACGGAGTTCGCGAACTTCACCACGAACGGCATGCCGTCCGGCTACAGCGGCCTCGGCGGCCAGGTGCTCAACCCCTACGACGTCAGCCAGACCCCGAGCGGCTCCAGCTCCGGCTCCGGCGCGGCGGCCGCCGCGGCGCTGGGCGCCGTGACCATCGGCACCGAGACCTCCGGCTCCATCCTCAGCCCCTCGGTGGCCAACTCCCTCGTCGGCGTCAAACCCACCGTCGGCCTGGTCAGCCGGACCGGCATCGTGCCCATCGCGGCGAGCCAGGACACCGCCGGCCCGATGACCCGTTCCGTGTACGACGCCGCCGCCCTGCTGACCGCGATCACCGGTGTGGACCGCGAGGACCCGATCACCGAGACCAGCAAGGACGTCGCCGGCACCGACTACACCAAGGCGCTGTCGAAGGACGCGCTCAGGGGCGTGCGGATCGGCGTGGCCGGCTCGCCGACCGGCAACCAGGGCGCCGCCCTCACCAGGGCGCTGGACGTGCTCCGCGCCCAGGGGGCCACGGTCGTCCCGGTGACCGTCAACACCGGCGGGCTGCCGCCGAGCATCCTGACCTACGAGTTCAAGCGCGACCTGAACGCCTACCTCGCCAGGCTGCCCGCACGCGCCCCGATGAAGACGCTGGACGACGTGGTGAAGTACAACCTGGCGCACACCGCGGACGGGGCGATCAAGTTCGGCCAGACGCAGTTGGAGGCGTCCAACGCGGTGGACCTCAACGACGCGGCGGCCAGGGCGGCCTACGAGGCCGACCGGGACAACGGCATCGCCGGCGCCCGCGAGCGGATCGACTCCGTGCTCCAGGCGGAGAACCTCTCCGCGATCGTCTTCTCCGGCAGCGGGTCGGCGGGCATCGGCGCGCGGGCGCAGTACCCCTCGGTCGCCGTGCCGATCGGCTACGACCCGGCCAACGGCCGCCCGTTCGGCATGAGCTTCCTCGGCACCGCCTACACCGAGGCCAGGCTGCTGTCCTACGCCTACGCCTACGAGCAGGCGTCCAAGGAGTGGCGGGCCCCTTCGGTGGTCAACCCCTCGCTGTTCCGGTGCGCCCAGCCCAGGGTGCAGCGCGGCTGCGCGCCCTGACCCCCGGCCTCTGACCCCCGCGGGCGCGCGACCGGCCGTGCGCCCGCGGGGGTCAGAGCGCGTCGAGGAACCGCGCCGCGACCGGAGCCGCCGCCGCGCCGCCGCCTCCGCCGTTCGCCACGAAGACGGCGAAGGCCAGCGAGCCCCGGTAACCGATGAACCAGGCGTGGTCCCCCTGCCCGGCGACCTCGGCGGTGCCGGTCTTGCCGTAGGTGTCCGGCGGCAGGCCCGCCTGCGCAGCCGTACCGCCGGTGACCACCTCGCGCATCATCGCGCGCAGGCCGGCGAGCACGCCCGGGTCCACCGGGACCGGGGCCGGCGAGTCGGGAGGCGGCTCGGCGGACATGATCGCGGGCTTCCACACGCCGCTCGCGACGGCGGCGGCGACCTCGGCCATGCACAGCGGGCTGGCCTGCACCGAGTTCTGGCCGATGGCGTCCGAGCCCAGTTCGTCCGGGGTCCCGGCGGCGAGGATCCGGCAGGAGCTCAGGCCCGGCTTCTCCCGGAAGCCGAACCGGTCGGCGGCCTCGCTCCGCAGTTGCCCGTCGCGCAGCCGTTCGTAGGTCTGCTGCACGAAGGCGGTGTTGCACGACAGGGCGAAGGCCCGGGACAGGGAGACGGCTCCGTGGTCGGTCCGGTCGCCGTTGGTGAAGCTTCTGGCGTTCGGGATGGTGTAAGAGGCCGGGCACGGGACCGTCGTGTCCGGGGTGAGGCCGCTGCGCAGCAGGGCGGCGGCGGTCACCACCTTGAACGTCGAGCCGGGCGGGTAGAGCCCGTTGAACGCCCTCCTGCCGCCCAGCGTGTCCGCCACCGCGCGCACCTGGCCGGTCTCGGCGTCCACCGCCACGATCGCGGCCGGTTGTCCGACGCCGTCCAGCACCCGGGCGGCGGCGGCCTGGACGGGCAGCGAGATCGTGCTGCGCTTGTCGCTGGGCGGCGGCGCGGGCGACTCCAGCAGCACCCTGCCCGAGGGCTCCTCCTCCAGCGACAGGTCCACCGCCGTGCCGTTCAGCCCGGTGATGTAGTCGCCCGCCTTGCTGTCCAGCGGGAACGGCTTCCCCTCCCGGGTGAGCGTGGCCGGCCTGCGCACCTGCGTCTCCCTCAGCCGCAGGCCGCCGCCGTCCCTGAGCGCGGGATGCAACGTGTCCAGCCCCCACAGCACCTTCCAGGCGCCGTCGCGCAGCGTGAGGTGCAGGACGGAGGAGAACGGCCACGGACCGAGCCCGGCCACCACGCGCAGGCCCTCGAAGGGCACGTCGGCCGCCTCCGTGCCCTGTGGCCGCACCGCGCCGGGCGTGATGGACAGCGACGTGACGCGCAGGTCGGAGTCGAACCTCCGGTGCAGGTCGGCGAAGTCCGGCGGCGGATCGGCGACCAGGCCGCCCATGGTGACGAGGTCGCCGGCCCGCCAGGCGTCGAAGTAGCGGGCCGCGGTCCCCTCCGGGCCGGGCGGCGGGGCCGGCGTGGTCAGCGGCGGCGGGGAGGACGGCGGCGGAGTGGACGACGGCGAGGGCGGGGGCGGGGGCTGCCGTCCGGCGTCTCCGGCGGGGGTCTCGGGGCGGGGTGTCGTGGCCACCACGGCGTCGGTCCCGCTGCCCCCCGTCACGGCGTAAACGCCGAAGGCGACGATCCCGGCCGACACACCGATCAGAACGAGGAGCCGCCTGTCCCGCATACCGGTTACTCCCCCGCTTTTCCGGCCGTCTTTACCAGCGAAAGGATCGTAAAGGCGATATACGGTAACGAACCAGGTTTTTCGCCTATCGGTTAGATGTCCTCAGCGCAGCAGCCGGCGTACGGCCTCGACGACCGCGGCCCGGTGCCCCTCGATCCGGTCGCCGTCGCCGAGGGTGGGGGCCATGGCGCTGGTCGGCATCCAGGCACAGGTCAGGGCCAGGGTGAAGACGACCAGGTCCGCGGGGGCGAAGTCGGCCGGCAGCCGCCGCGCGCCCTGCTCGCCCGCGACCGCGTCGATCTTGCGGCGCATGGAGTCGCTCATCCCCGCCGGATCGCCGCCGGCGCCGGTGCCGGCGCGCTCCAGGCGCTGCCAGGCGGCCAGCCGGAGCTGGTTGGGGTTGGCGAGGAGGAAGTCGAAGAGATGCCCCGCGTAGCCGGGCAGATCCTCCGGGGTGAAGGGCACCTCGTCGAGGACCCGGGCGACATGGGCGTCCAGCACCGCGTCGAAGAGCCGGTCCTTGTTGCCGAAGTAGGCGTAGATGAGCGCCTTGTTCGCCCGGGCCGCGGTGCTGATCCGGTCCACCCGCGCCCCGGCGATCCCGTGGGCGGCGAACTCGGCGGTGGCCGCCCGCAGGAGGCGGGCCTTGGTGGCCTCCGCGTCACGGGTCCTGGACGGCTGGGACTGCTCGGACATGGGCTAAGAATATGGCAACTAACCATTCATTTGAGCGCTGCCCGGCACGCGCACCGGTCACCGAATCCCCGTTGGAAATCCCATGAAAGATCACAATTTATGGGAGATGCCCCTACTATCCCTGCTAACCGACCAGCGGAGGCCGACCGGCATGAGCGACCAGGAAAAGAGTCCTGCGTGGGCGATCGACCCACACGTCCCGAGTGTCGCCAGGATGTACGACTATTACCTCGGGGGCAAGGACAACTTCGCCGCCGACCGCGCCGCCGCGGACAAGGTCGTGGCCGCCATGCCTTACGTGCGGACCTTCACCCGGGACAACCGGGCGCTGCTGTCCCGGGTCGTGACGCTGCTGGCGCGCAACGGGGTGCGGCAGTTCCTCGACATCGGCTCCGGGCTGCCCACGCAGGAGAACGTGCACCAGGTCGCCCAGCGGGCCGCCCCGGACAGCCGGGTCGTCTACGTGGACAACGACCCGATCGTCCTCGTGCACGGCAGGGCGCTGCTCGCCAGCAACCCGCTGACCACGGTCGTCCAGGCCGACCTGTGCGACCCGGCGGGCATCCTGCGGCACCCCGAGGTCCGCGCGCAGATCGACTTCGACCGGCCGGTGGCCGTTTTGCTGCTGGCCATCCTGCACTTCGTCCCGGACGACGAACAGGCCGCCTCGATCGTCGCCGACCTGCGCAAGGGACTCGTCCCCGGCAGCTACCTCGCCATCTCGCACGGCCACGCGGGCAAGGTCGGCGAGGAGGTCGAGGCGCAGGTCCGCGGCGCGTACGCCAAGACGACCGCCGGTGACATCAAGCCCCGCACCCCCGGCCAGGTGGCGGCCTTCCTCGACGGCATGGAACTGCTCGAACCCGGCGTCGTACCGGTCGAGGCGTGGCGCCCGCCGGACGATCCCGTGGAACCCGACTTCGACAAGGCCGGCTTCCTCGCCGCCGTGGGCAGGGTGCGCTGATGACCGAGCGCCTGCCCGCCGCGTTCCTGCTCGGCTCCGACTTCGCCGCCGACCCGTACGCGCAGTATGCGGCGCTGCGGGAGGCGGGCGCCGTCCACCCGATCGACTTCCCGCCCGGCGTGCCCGCCTTCCTCATCGTGGACCACGAGCACGGGCGCGCCGCGCTGAACGATCCGCGGCTGTCCAAGAACCCCGACCACAGCGGCGTCCGCGTCCCCTACGAGGCGTTCTTCGGCGGCACGCTGCTGGGCGTCGACCCGCCCGACCACACCCGGCTGCGCGGCCTGGTCGCCAAGGCGTTCACCCCGCGCCGGATCGAGGCGCTGCGGCCGAGGATCCAGGAGGTCGCCGACGGGCTGCTCGACGACGTGGCGGGGCGGGAGGAGGTCGATCTCATCACCGCCTTCGCCTTCCCGCTGCCCATCATCGTGATCTGCGAGCTGCTCGGGGTGCCCGCCGGCGACCGCGCCGACTTCCGGGCCTGGACCGCGACCCTCACCGCGCTGGACCTGTCCGCCGAGCAGCGCGAGCGCAGACGGGACACCGCCCGCGCGTTCAACGCCTATCTGCGCGAGATCTTCGCCGAGCGCCGCGAGACCCCCGGCGACGACCTGATCAGCGCCCTGGTCGCGGCCCGCGACGGAGACAGCCTGCTCACCGACGCCGAACTGCTCAACGCCATCCTGCTGCTGCTGATCGCCGGCCACGAGACCACGGTGAACCTCATCGGCAACGGCGTGCACGCCCTGCTGCGCGCCCCCGCCCAGCTGCGGCTGCTCAGGGAGCGTCCCGACCTGCTGCCGGCGGCGATCGAGGAGCTGCTGCGGTTCGACTCCCCGGTGGAGCGGGCCAGCCAGCGCATCGCCGTACAGGACGTCGAGATCGCGGGCACCGTCATCCCCCGGGGCTCGTGGGTGCACGTCTCACTCGGCGCCGCGCACCGCGACCCGCGCGCGTTCCACGAACCGGACGCGCTCGACATCACCCGCCCGGACAACCGGCACCTGGCCTTCGGGCACGGCATCCACTACTGCCTGGGCGCCCCGCTGGCCCGGGTCGAGGGCCAGATCGCCATCGGCACCCTCCTCACCCGCTTCCCCACCCTCCGCCTCGCCACCGACCACGACCTCCCCTGGACCCAGACCGGCTCCATCGTCCGCGGCCTCACCACCCTCCCCGTCCACCTGTGACACGGCTTGGCCCGTGAGGGCTCCCCTTCTCTTCGTGTGAGCGTGGATGCCGTGAACTTCTGGGCCGGTGGGTGAGTCTTACCCACAGACGGTCCACACCCGGGGGGATTCCTTTCATGTCGCGTTCGATCACCGCCACCGCGCTCGCCGTCCTGTGCGCAGCCGCCGTGACCGCCACGCCCGCCGCCGCCGCGCGCACCGAGGTCCTGTACGGCTACGCGTGGGCCGACGGGCCGGGCGCCCTGCGCATCACGCCGGCCAAGGCCACGCTCAGCCGGGCCGGCGTGCGGCGGCACACCCTCCGGGTGATCCCCGGCGCCAAGGAGCGGCGGATCCGCTACACCGGGGCCGAGTTCCGCCGGATCACCGCCGCCTGCGGCCTGAAGGAGACCGAGGGGGTGGTCCGGCTCGACTCCAAGGGGCTCGGCACCACCCGGTGCACCTCCGGCGATCTGGCCTTCGTGCTCGGGCTCGGCCCGGCGCCGGTGCGGATCGCGCTGGACGGCAGGACCCGGATCCAGGAGTTCCTCGCCGCGCCGAGCGGTTCGCGGACCGGCCTCGGCACGATCAGGCGGCTGAACGACAGGGCGGTGCTGTTCACCAAGGGCGGCACGACGGTCAAACTGGGCTACACCTTCGACCTGTCGTTCAGCCGGGTCACCCGTTCCTGCCGCGACGGCTGGCTGGCCAACCACGTCAACGCGGGACAGAACGGCCTCGGCCGCAAGGGATGCGGCACCGCCGACTTCACCAAGGCGTTGAAGGGGGTCAGGTATCCCGTGCTCGCCAAGGTGGATTACACGCCGCTGAGCGGCCGGCTCAACCAGGTCTGGGAGGTGTTCGGCGACGCCTGACGGACGGGGTGCCGGCACGGGTGGTTCCGATCGCCGGGCGAGGTGATCAAGGCAGTACGCTCCGGCCATGTGCGCGCGCACGGGGACCGTCCAGGCGCGAGCGGCCCCCCCGTGACGGGCGCGACCCACGGGACGCTAGCCGCCGGTCCGGAACGGGAACCGCCGGGCGGACGCGGTGAGGTTGCGGGCCATGCGGCCGAAGATGAGGTTGTGGAAGGGCGAGATGGCCCACCAGTAGAGGTGGCCGAGCAGGCCGTGCGGGTGGAAGAGCGCCCGCTGCCGGTAGACGGTGCGGCCGTGCGCCTGGCTGAGGCTCAGCTCCAGCCAGGCGAGGCCGGGGAGCCTCATCTCGGCGCGCAGCCGCAGCAGGCGACCCGGCTCCACCTCCTCGACCCGCCAGAAGTCGACGCTGTCGCCCACCCGCAGCCGGTTCGGGTCGCGGCGGCCCCGGCGCAGCCCGACCCCGCCGGCCATCCGGTCCATGAGGCCGCGGATCCGCCAGGCGACCGGCAGCGAGTACCAACCCGCCTCGCCGCCGATGCCCTCGATCACCCGCCACAGCACCTCCGGCCGGACGTCCACCGGACGGCGGCGGTCGTCTACGTAGAGGCTGCCGCCGGACCAGTCGGGGTCGGTGGGCATCGGGTCGCTGGGCGCGCCCGGCGTGGAGGCGGAGGACCAGCGGGTGGCGACGTCCGCCTCCTTGATCTTGTGCAGGGCGAGGGAGACGGCCCGCGGGAAGGAGGTCAGTCCCGCGGGCGGATCCGGGACGTATCCCGCGATGTCGTGCTCCCGGCACACGGCCTCGCTGCGCAGGGACTCCACCAGGGGCCGCGCGATGCCCGCCGGGACCGGGGTGACCAGGCCGACCCACTGGCTGGACAGGTTGGGCGTGAGCAGCGGCACCGGGATGATCAGGCGCCTGGGCAGGCCGGCCGCCGCGGCGTAGCCGTGCATCATGTCCCCATAGGTCAGCACGTCGGGGCCGCCGATGTCGAAGCCGCGGTTCACCCGGTCCGGGATGGCCGCCCAGGCGACCAGGTAGCGCAGCACGTCGCGGACGGCGATCGGCTGGGTGCGGCTGTGCACCCAGCGCGGCGTGGTCATCACCGGCAGCCGCTCGGTGAGGTAGCGCAGCATCTCGAACGACGCGGACCCGGAGCCGATGATCACCGCCGCGCGCAGGACGACCGCGGGCACCCGCGAGCCGAGGAAGATGTCGCCGACCTCGGCGCGCGAGCGCAGGTGCGGCGACAGCCGCGGATCCGCGGTCAGCCCGCCGAGGTAGACGACCCGCCGCACCCCGGCCGCCTCGGCGGCCGCGGCGAAGGTGGCCGCCGCCCGCCGGTCGGAGGCGGCGAAGTCACGCGTACCGCCCATGGCGTGGATGAGGTAGTAAGCGACCTCGGTCCCCTCCAGCGCCGCGCGGGTCCGCTCCGGATCGGTCGCGTCGGCCTCGGCGACCTCGATCCGGCCCGCCCAGGGCTGGTCGCGCAGCCGTACGGCGGAGCGGACCATGCAGCGGACCTCGTGTCCGGCGTCGAGCAGTTGCGGGACGAGCCGGCCGCCTATGTAGCCGGTCGCCCCGGTGACCAGGCACCGGGTCATCCGTCTCCCCTTCCGCCGCGCCGGTCAGCACGGGACGTGGTTGCGCAGGCCCAGCTCACGCGGGTACGGGGAGAGGTAGGTCTGCTCCCCCAGGTAGCCGGCCGCCTCGCCGCGGGCGTGGTGGTGCAGCAGCGAGACGGGCACGCTGAGCGGCACCTCCCGCTCCCGGTAGGCGCGCACGACGTCGACGAGGTCGGCGCGGCGGGCCGGGTCCAGCCGTTCGCTCACCATGCCCAGGCAGTGTTGCAGCACGTTGACGTTGCGCCCGGTGGACGCCCGGTCGGCCAGGGCCGCGCGGAAGGCGGCGGCGTACTCGGCGGCGACCTCCGCCCTGGGCCGCGTGCCGACGGAGGCGACCAGGCGGCCGAGCTCGTAGTAGCGCTCCGGGGCGTGCGCCAGGATCTGCATCTTGTGGCGGGCGTGGAACGCCACCAGGTCGCGGGGCCGCCAGTCGCTCTCCAGGAGCCGGCGCAGCCGGGCGTGCGCGAAGATCCGCTCGACGAACGCCTCCCTGAGCACCGGGTCGGTCAGCCTGCCCTCGTCCTCGATCGGCAGCAGCGGGTGGGCGTCGATGACGGTTCCGGCGAACAGGCCGCGGTTGCGCCGGTCCACCAGGGTCCCGCCGTCGTAGAGCGGGATGCCGTGGATGCCGCAGCTCGGGCTCTTGGCCTTGAACACGTAACCGTCGGCGTCGAGCCGGGCGGCGCGGTCGTCCGCCACGGTGCGCATCGCGGAGGTGAGGTCTCTGCGGGTACGCCTGCTCACCAGCCGCGGGCCGCCGGGTGCGCGCTCCAGGTGCAGCGTCTCGCGCGGGGCGCCGAGGCCGATCAAGATCTCCGGGCAGCACGGCACCCAGTCCACGTACCCGGCCAGGACGTCGGTCAGGAAGCGGTTCCTGCTGTGCCCGCCGTTGTGCCGTACGGCCTCGCCGAGCAGGCAACTCGACACGGCCACCCGGGGTCTGCCGTACTCCATGATCAGCCGCCTTCCGGGGTGAGCAGGGTGGACAGCCGGTGCAGGCCGCGGGTCGTGCGCGCCTTGATGGTGCCCAGCGGCACCCGCAGCCGCTCGGCGATCTCGCGCTGGGTCAGGTCGCCGTAGTAGGCCAGTTCGATCGCCTGGCGTTGCGCGGGGGGCAGCCGGTCCATCGCCGCGCGGATCTCCTCCCGCTCGGCGAGCCACCGGCCGTAGGTCCTGCCGTCGGCGCCCGCCCGCTCGGCGACCGCCTCCAGCGGGACCGTCGGCGGCCGGCGTGCCCGGAGGTGGTCGACGGCCCGCTTGCGCGCGATGCCGAGCAGCCAGGCGGGCAGGTTGCGCGCCGGGTCGAAGCGGTGCCGGGAACGCCACACCTCGGCGAAGACGACCTGGGTCACGTCGTCCACCTCCTGGGCGGGCACGAACCTGCGCAGGTAAGCGCGCACCAGCGCGACGTGCGCGCGGTAACACTCGCTGACCGCCTCGGGCTCGCCGACGGCGAGACGCGCCCCCAGAGTGTCCCCCATGTCAGCCAGGATGCCCCTGGTAAGTTACTCAAAACCTCTTCACCGGATACGCAGGGTAATGATCTCC
This sequence comes from Microtetraspora sp. NBRC 13810, assembly GCF_030268685.1. Classification (GTDB taxonomy): domain Bacteria; phylum Actinomycetota; class Actinomycetes; order Streptosporangiales; family Streptosporangiaceae; genus BSRQ01. Next base: position 58,376 of record NZ_BSRQ01000017.1, on the reverse strand, counting down.
CCAAGGACCGGTCAGGCGAGATGGGCGAGGACCTGGGAGATCGCCTCGCGGAAGCCGGTGACCCGGAGCACGCCCGGCGGGAGGCCGTCCGGCCAGCCGGGACCGCCCGCGATGACCTGGGCGGCCGGGCGGCGGGCGGGCAGGGCCGCCAGCGGCGCGGGGTCGCCGGTCCACTCCTGCTGCGACCACACGAAGACGACCCGGGGGCCGGCCCGGCGGATCGCCCCCGCCAGCGCGGGATAGGGCGTGCGGGCGCCGAGCACGAGCGTCCCGACGCCGTACTCGGACTCCAGCGCGACGGCCAGCGCGTGCACCGGCAGGCTGTGCAACTCATCCTGCGCACAGGCCAGCAGCACGCCCACCGGCGAACCCCCGCCCCCGGCCCCGGCCCCGGCCCCGGCCCCGGCCACCGGACCCCAGCCCTCGGTCACCGGCGATCCCCCGCCCCGGGCCACCGGTGGACCCCCGCCCCAGGTCACCGGCGAGGGCCCGGCTGCGCCGAACTGGTGCAGCGCCGCTAGGACGCTGCCGGAGAACACGTGCTCCGCCTCGATGTGCCGCCCGCTCCCGGCCTGCCTGCGGCAGATCGTCTCGAACACCGGCAGCACCAGCCGCTCCCAGGTCGGCACGACGCCGTGCCGCTCCAGCGACCGGGCCATCGCGTCGGCCACGGTACGCCCGTCCAGCACCAGCGCCGCCCTGGCCAGCCGCGCCGCCGACAGATCGGCCTCCCCCGCCCGCACCCGCGCCCCCGCCGGAACGCCCCCCTCCACCCCGGCGGCGGCCTGCCCTGGGGCGAGCCGCCCTGTGGTCGGCTGCCCTGTGACGGCCTGTTCTATGGCGGTCTGCCCCGTGACGGGCTGGCCGGTGACGGGCTGGCCGGTGGTGACTGCGGTGGACGGGGTGGCGAGTCTGAGGGCCGCGCGGGCGGCTTCCGCCGGGGCGACCCCGGAGCGGATCAGCCGGTTCATCTCCGCCAGCCGGCGCAGGTCGGCGGCGTCGTAGCGGCGGTGGCCGCCGGGGCTGCGGCGGCTCGGGCCGATGCCGTAGCGCAGGTTCCAGGTGCGCAGCGTGGGCGCGGGCACGCCGAGGGTGCGCGAGACCGCGCCGATGCCGTACCCCGGCCCCTCGTCGCCGCTCCGCGACGGTCCCTCGCCCATCGCCGTCCCCCCCTCGACCGTCCTGGCCCGCCATCGTTCCCTTCGTGCCGGACGACATCCCGGATGCAACCGCCCGACGGCACGTACCCCCACACGGCCGCCCGACGGCACCTACCCCCATGTGACCACCCGGCGGCGCGTACCGCGGATGCAACCGCTCGGCGGCGGGCGCCGAAGGATCGGGTGTGGACACCGTGATCGTGCTGTTCAACCGGGACCTGCGGGTGCACGACCACCCCGCGCTGGCGGCGGCCTGCGCCGAGGCGGAGCGGGTCGTGCCGCTGTTCGTGCTGGATCCGGCGATTCCGGCCGGGCGCAGGGGCGGATTCCTCGCCGAATGCCTGGCCGACCTGCGCGGCTCGCTGCGCGAACGCGGCGGTGACCTCGTCGTGCGGCGGGGCGACACCGTGACCGAGGCGATGCGGCTCGCCGGGGAGACGTCCGCCGAGGCGATCTACGCCAGCGCCGACGTGAGCCGGCTCGCCCGGCGGCGGGAGGGGCGGCTCGCCGGGGAGCGGATCGCGTTCCGCTGCTTCCCCGGCGTCACCGTGGTACCGCCCGGCGCGCTGTACCCCTCCGGCGAGAACGATCACTACCGGGTGTTCACCCCTTACTGGCGGGCCTGGTCGGCGACCGGCCGCCGGTCCGTGCTGCCGCCGCCCGCGCGCGTCCCGCTGCCCGCCGGTCTCGCCCCCGGCCAGCTGCCGCCGCGCGAGCCGTACGGCGCGATGCGGGGCGGGGAGTCGCTCGGCCGCGAGCGCGCCGAGGCGTGGCTGCGGTCGGGCCTCGCCGGGTACGAGGACGGGCATGACGACCTCGCCGGGGACCGCACCTCGCGGCTCAGCCCTTACCTGCGCTTCGGCTGCGTCTCACCGCTGGAGCTGGCGGCGGGCGCCCGGGGCAACGAGCCGTTCCTGCGGCAGCTGTGCTGGCGCGACTTCCACCACCAGGTGACGTACGCCTTCCCCGACATCAACCGCCGCGACTACCGCCCGCGCGGCACCCGGTGGGCCCCCGGCGGGGAGGCGCTGGACGCGTGGCGGGAGGGGAGGACCGGGATGCCCATCGTGGACGCCGGGATGCGCCAGCTCCTGGCCGAGGGCTGGATGCACAACCGGGCCCGCCTGATCACCGGGAACTACCTGGTGAAACACCTGGGCGTGGACTGGCGGGCCGGGCTGGCGCACTTCTTCGAGCTGCTCCTCGACGGGGACGTCGCGAACAACTCCGGCAACTGGCAGTGGGTGGCGGGCACCGGGAATGACACCCGCCCCAACCGCACCTTCAACCCGCTCCGCCAGGCCGACCGCTTCGACCCGGCCGGCGAGTACGTCCGCAGGTACGTCCCGGAGCTGGCCGGCCTGACCGGCCGGGAGATCCACCGCCCGTGGCGTCTCGCCGACCCGCCGCCCGGCTACCCGGCCCTGCCGGCCGGGGTGGCGTGATCAGTCCGGCTGGGCTGCGGGCTCGGCGAACTGCGCCGAGTACAGCCGGCTGTACGCGCCGCCCCGGGCGAGCAGTGACTCGTGGTCGCCCTGTTCCACGATCCTGCCCGACTCCATCACCAGGATGACGTCGGCGTCCCGGATCGTGGAGAGCCGGTGGGCGATGACGAAGCTGGTCCGGCCGCTGCGCAGGGAGGCCATCGCGTGCTGGATGAGCACCTCGGTCCGGGTGTCCACCGAGCTGGTGGCCTCGTCCAGCACCAGGATCGCCGGTTCGGCCAGGAACGCCCTGGCGATCGTGATGAGCTGCTTCTCGCCGACGCTGACGTTGGAGCCCTCGTCGTCGATCACGGTGTCGTAGCCGTCGGGCAAAGTCCGGACGAATCGGTCCACATGGGTGGCCCTGGCCGCCTCGACGATCCGGTCGTGCGGCACCCCTTCGGCCCCGTAGGCGATGTTCTCCGCGATCGTCCCGCCGAACAGCCAGGTGTCCTGGAGCACCATGCCGATCTGGGCGCGCAGTTCCTCCCGCGACATCTCGGCCACGTCCACCCCGTCGAGGGTGATCCGCCCGCTCCGCACGTCGTAGAACCGCATGAGCAGGTTGACCAGCGTGGTCTTGCCGGCTCCTGTGGGGCCGACGATCGCCACGGTCTGGCCGGGCCGCACCGACAGGGACAGGTCCTCGATGAGCGGCCGGTCCTCCTCGTAGCGGAAGGAGACGTCCTCGAACTCCACCTGCCCGCGCACCTGGGCGGGCAGCAGGCGGGCCTCGGGGTCGGGCCGCTGCTCGTCGGCGTCCAGCAGTTCGAAGACCCGCTCGGCGGAGGCGACGCCCGACTGGACGAGGTTCGCCATGCTGGCGACCTGGGTGAGCGGCTGGCTGAACTGCCGGGAGTACTGCACGAACGCCTGCACGTCGCCGATGGACAGCCCGCCGGCCGCCACCCGGAGCCCGCCCACCACGGCCACCAGCACGTAGTTGATGTTGCCGATGAACATCATCGCGGGCTGGATGATCCCGGAGATGAACTGCGCGCGGAAGCTCGACTCGAACAGCCGGTCGTTCTGCTCGCGGAACAGCTCGGCCGACTCCCGCTGCCGGCCGAACACCTTGACCAGCGAGTGACCGGTGTACATCTCCTCGATGTGCGCGTTGAGCTTGCCGGTGGTGGACCACTGCTTGATGAACTGCGGCTGCGCGCGTTTGCCGACCCTGGTCGCGACCAGCACCGACAGCGGCACCGTGACGAGCGCGACCAGCGCCAGCAGCGGCGAGATGAGGAGCATCATCACCAGCACGCCCACGATGGTGAGCACCGAGGTGACGATCTGGCTGATGGTCTGCTGCATCGTCTGCTGGATGTTGTCGATGTCGTTGGTCGCGCGGGAGAGCACCTCGCCTCGCTGCTGCTTGTCGAAGTAGCTCAGCGGCAGCCGGGCGAGCTTCTCCTCGACCTGTTCGCGCATCCGGTAGACGACCCGCTGTACGACACGGGTGGCGATCTGCGCCTGGGCGAAGCTGAGCAGGGAGGCGGCGGCGTAGATGGCCAGCACGCCGAGGAGCACGGTCGCGACGGCGTGGAAGTCGATGCCCTGACCGGGGACGACGTCCATCGACGCGATCAGGTCGGCGACCGTGCCGTTCCCCTGCTGCCGCAGTTGCGCCACGGCCTGCGCCTTGGTGAGGCCGGCGGGCAACTGGGCGCCGATGACACCGGAGAAGATCAGGTCGGTGGCGTGGCCCAGGAGTTTCGGCCCGAGCACGGTCAGCGCGACGCTGACGAGGCCGACGAGCAGCGCGACCACGACGATCGGCCGCTCGGGCCGCAGCATGCGCAGCACCCTGCGGCTGGACCCGCGGAAGTCCATGGACTTCTCCATCGGCTGCCCGCCCATCGGCCGGCCGCGGCCCATCATCGGCGGCGGGGTCCGCGGCGGTACGGCGGGGGCCTGGGAGGAACTCATGCCGCCTCCTGCTCGGTGAGCTGGGAGAGGACGATCTCCCGGTAGGTCTCGTTGGCCCGCATCAGCTCGGTGTGCGTGCCGGTGCCGACGACGCGGCCCTCGTCGAGCACCACGATCAGGTCCGCGTCGCGGATGGTGCTGACCCGCTGGGCGACGATGACGACGGTCGCGTCCCCGGTCTCCGCGGCGAGCGCGGCCCGCAGCCGGGCGTCGGTGGCGTAGTCGAGCGCGGAGAAGGAGTCGTCGAACAGGTAGATCAGCGGCCTGCGGACCAGGGCCCGGGCGATGGCGAGGCGCTGCCGCTGGCCGCCGGACACGTTGGAGCCGCCCTGGGCGATGGGCGCCTCCAGGCCGCCTTCCATCTCTTCGACGAAGTCGCGGGCCTGCGCGATCTCCAGCGCGTGCCACAGTTCCTCGTCGGTGGCCTCCGGCCTGCCGTACCGCAGGTTGGAGGCGACCGTGCCGCTGAACAGGTACGGCTTCTGCGGGACGAGGCCGATGGTCTCGGCCATGGCGGCCGGGTCCAGTTCGGTCACGTCCACGCCGTCCACCCGCACGCTGCCGCCGGTGACGTCGAACAGCCGGGGCACCAGGCCGAGGAGGGTGGACTTGCCGCTGCCGGTGCTGCCGATGACGGCGGTGGTACGGCCGGGCCCGGCGCGGAAGGAGACGTCGCGCAGCACCGGCTCCTCGGCGCCCGGGTAGCGGAACTCCACCCCGCTGAGCTCCAGCTCGCCGCGCCGTTCGCCGGGCGTGACCGGCTCGGCCGGCGGCACGACGCTGCTCTCGGTGCCCAGCACCTCCTGGATGCGCTCGGCGCACACCTCGGCCCGGGGCACCATCACGAACATGAAGGTGGCCATCATCACGGCCATGAGGATCTGCATCAGATAGCTGAGGAACGCGGTGAGCGCGCCGATCTGCATGTCGCCGCCGGCGATGAGGTGGCCGCCGAACCACACGACGGCCACGCTGGAGGCGTTGACCACCAGCATCACGGCCGGGAACATCATCGACATGAGCCGCCCGGCGCGCATCGACACGTCCATCAGGTCGGTGTTGGCCCCGGCGAAGCGCTCGCGCTCGTAGCGGTCGCGGACGAAGGCCCGGATGACCCGGACGCCGGTGATCTGCTCGCGCAGCACCCGGTTGACGGTGTCGATGTTCTCCTGGACGCTCCGGTAGAGCGGCCGCATCCGGCGCACGATGAGCGAGACGATGACGCCGAGCACCGGCACGATGACCAGCAGCAGGCTGGACAGCCGCACGTTCTGGTGCAGCGCCATGGCGATGCCGCCCACGCACATGATCGGCGCCGTCACCATCATGGTGAACGACATCACGGTCAGCATCTGGATCTGCTGGACGTCGTTGGTGGTCCGGGTGATCAGCGACGGCGCGCCGAACCTGCCGACCTCCCGGGCGGAGAAGGACTGCACCTGGTCGAACAGGTCGCCGCGCAGGTCCCGGCCGAGCGCCATGGCGGTGCGGGCGCCGAAGTAGACGGCGCCGATCGCGCAGACGATCTGCACCAGGGTGATCGCCACCATGACGCCGCCGACGCGCACGATGTAGCCGGTGTCCCCGCGGACCACACCGTTGTCGATGATGTCGGCGTTGAGGGTGGGCAGATAGAGCGTGGCGAGCGTCTGCACGAGTTGCAGGAGCACCACCAGCGCTATCGGGCGGGCATAGGGCCGTAGATACGCCCGCAAAAGTCGCAGTAGCACGACGGGAAGGGTAGGCCCAAACGTAGGTGGTTGACAACATACTTTCCGTGCGGCCAGTCTGCGTCTATGGCATCGACATCAGGACTGCCGCCCAGCGTGGCCAACCGGCCCGTGCAGGCGAGGTCGGAGCTGTCCACCCTGGCCCTGCTCGACGCGGCGGCGGAGGTCATCGCCGAGGTCGGCTACGAGCGGGCCACCCTGGCGGCCATCGGCGAGCGGGCGGGTTACAGTCACGGCCTGGTGACCCGGCGGTTCGAGTCGAAGGCGAAGCTGCTCTCCGCCCTGATCGAGCGGATGACGTTCGTCTGGGGCGACGCGCAGCTCCGGGGCCGGGCCGGCGACCACCGGGGCACGGCCGGCGTGATCGTGGTCATCGACGCCGTGCGCGGCTTCCACCGGCGCTCCCCCAGGGAGTTCCGCGCGCTGTACAGCCTGATGTTCGAGGCTCTCAAGCCCATCCCGGTGCTGCGGGACCGGATGGCCGAGTTACATCGGGAGTTCCGGGCGAGCATCGAGCTCGGCGTGCGCGAGGGGATCGAGGCGGGTCTCGTGCCCGCGTCCGTGGATCCGGCCGCGGTCGCCAGGGTGCTGATCAGCGGGCTGCGCGGCGCCGCCTACCAGTGGCTGCTCGACCCCGGCGAGTTCGACATGGACCGCGCGCTGCTCGACCTGCGCTCGCTCATGGAGGACATGCTGGGCGGCCGGCCCGCGTGACGGGAGCCGGGAAGGCGCTTCGCCTTCCCGGCTCCTCACCTGCCGCGAACTGCTCGGGCCTGGTCGAGACCTAGTCGAGGCCGTTCTTCATGGCCGTGACCAGCTCGCCGTTGGCGGTGTCGCCGCTGAGCTCCCAGAAGAAGGAGCCGCCGAGCCCCTGCTGCTGCGCGTAGCTCATCTTTCCGGAGATGGTGGCGGGGGTGTCATAGCTCCACCACTGGTTGCCGCAGTGCGCGTACGCCGTGCCGGCGATCGTGCCGGTGGCCGGGCAGCGCGTCTTGAGCACCTTGTAGTCCTCGATGCCCGCCTCGTACGTGCCGGGCGCGGCGCCGGTCGCGGTGCCGCCCGGGGCGCTCTGGCTGACGCCGGTCCAGCCGCGGCCGTAGAAGCCGATGCCGAGCAGCATCTTGTTCGCCGGGACGCCCTTGCCCTTGAGCTTCTGGATGGCCGCGTCGGAGTTGAAGCCAGCGGCCGGGATGCCGGTGTAGGAGGTGAGCGGGGAGTGCGGCGCGGTCGGGCCCTGGGCGTTGAAGGCGCCGAAGTAGTCGTAGGTCATGACGTTGTACCAGTCGAGGTACTGCGCCGCGCCCGCGTAGTCGGCCGCGTCGAGCTTGCCGCCGTTGGAGCCGTCGGCCGTGATGGCGGCGGTCACCAGGTTGCCGGCGCCGAACCGGGCGCGCACCGCCTGCATCAGCGTGCGGTAGGACGCGAAGCCGGTGGTGTCACAGGTCAGGCCGCAGGCGTTCGGGTACTCCCAGTCGATGTCGATGCCGTCGAACACGTCGGCCCAGCGCGGGTCCTCCACCAGGCGGTAGCAGGACTCGGCGAACGCCGCCGGGTTGGCCGCGGCCTGGGCGAAGCCGCCGGACCAGCTCCAGCCGCCGAAGGAGAACAGCACCTTCAGGTTCGGGTACTTCGCCTTCAGCTTGCGCAGCTGGTTGAAGTTGCCGCGCAGCGCCCCGGCGTCCCAGGTGTCGGCCACGCCGTCCACGCTCTCCGCGGCGGTGTAGGCGCGGTCGTAGTCGGCGTAGGAGTCACCGATGGTGCACTGGCCGTTCTGCACGTTGCCGAAGGCGTAGTTGAGGTGGGTCAGCTTCGCCGCGGCGCCACTGGTGTCGATGTTCTTGACGTGGTAGGCGCGCTGGTAGACGCCCCACTGGACGAAGTAGCCCAGCAGCTTGTCCCCGCCGCCTCCGCCGCCGCCCGGCTGGGTGGTGGCGTTCAGCGTGTTGCTCACGCCGGACAGATTGCCCGCGGCGTCACGCGCCCGCACCGTGTAGCTGTAACTCGTACTCGCGGCCCGGCCGGTGTCGGTGTACGACGTCCCGGTCACCGTCGTCACCAGCGTCGTCCCCCGGTACACGTTGTAACCGGTGACCCCCACGTTGTCCGTGGCCGCGTTCCACGCCAACGACACACTGCTGCTCGTCGTCCCCGTGGAACGCAGGTTCCCCGGCACCGACGGAGCCGTGGTGTCCGAGCCGCCGCCGCCCGGCTGGGTGGTGGCGTTCAGGGTGTTGCTCACGCCGGACAGGTTGCCCGCGGCGTCACGCGCCCGCACCGTGTAGCTGTAACTCGTACTCGCGGCCCGGCCGGTGTCGGTGTACGACGTCCCGGTCACCGTCGTCACCAGCGTCGTCCCCCGGTACACGTTGTAACCGGTGACCCCCACGTTGTCCGTGGCGGCATTCCACGCCAACGACACACTGCTGCTCGTCGTCCCCGTGGAACGCAGGTTCCCCGGCACCGACGGAGCGGTGGTGTCCGAGCCGCCGCCGCCGGTGACGACCTTCCAGAGCGCGGGGACGTTGGACGGCTCCCAGCCGGGCTGGGAGGTGTGGCTCTGCAGGCACTCGTAGTCGACGCCGTTGTAGGTCACCCGGGTGCCCGGGGTGTACGGCGTCCACGCCTGCCAGAGCGGGTAGGCGGCGAGCATGCTCTGCTGCCCGGCCACGGCGGAGGCGGTGGGCGCGGTCAGGACCGCCGCGCTCAGCGGGAGGGTCAACACCGCCATGCCTGCGAGGAGTTTGAAGGCGCTGCGTTTCATGTGTGCTCCGACGTCCTGTGATGGATGGGGGGTGGGAGTCGGGAGGAAACCATTAGGAAAGTTTCCTTTTAATTGTTGAAACTTAGCCGCCGTCACAGGGCTAGTCAATAAGCTGTTGCGGGGGAACCGGCGGGCGATGCCGGGCGGTCACCACTCCCGCGAGTCGCCGGACTCCTTCTCCAGGGCGGTCTCCAGCCGCTCCGAGGCGCGCTCGGCGACGTGCGTCACCCCGGTGACCCTGGCCACCCTGGCGAGCCCGGGACGCTCCCGCGAGTCGCGGACCCGCAACAGCCAGCCGGGGATCCGCTCCCGCATGTCCCAGACGCCGTTCAGGACCAGATGCAGCACGTTGACCAGCAGGATCGCCGGCGCGACGGCGGCGATCGCCTGCGGGAAGGCCGGTTGCAGGCTGAGCACGAGCACGATCGCGGTCAGCCCGTTCTGCTGGCCCAGGGCGAGGTACACGCGGTCGGTGACGCCCATCCGGCGCGGCGCGATGAGCACTCCCCCGACGAGCACCTGGGCGAGGAAGGCGGCGCCGCCGAGCACCGCCCCCGCGGCGAGGTCGACCCCGCCGAGCAGGAGCATGCCCAGCGCGAACGCCGCCAGGTAGAACGCGGCCGTGATCAGCCGGTCCAGCGCCGCGCCCAGCGGCGGCCGGTAGAACAGGCCGAGCAGGGCGACGCCGAGGATGAGGAACTGCCAGACCGCCACCGCGATCAGGGCGACGAGCAGGACCACGGACACGGCCCGGAAGACGGCGGGCGCCGGGTTCCACTTCTTCAGCAGCCGCCAGATCACCCAGCCGCCGGCCGCGAACAGGACGTTGAGCCCGAGGTCGGCGACGTAACCGCCGACCTCCCCGTCCAGCGGCGAGGTGACGGCTCCTTCCGCCATGCCGCGTAACGCGAAGACCGACAGGTAGACCGTGAGCAGCGCGGTGATCGGGTCGTCGAACGACGCCCACGCCAGCAGGAGCGCCTTGGCCCGCCGGCTCATCTGCGAATTCCGGGTCATCGCGGCGACCGACAGCGGGTCGATCTGCGCGACCGCCACTCCGAGGAGGAGCGAGGCGGGATGCGGATGGAAGACGTACATCGCCCCGGCGATCAGGAGGGCCTTCAGCAGCACCCCGACGGTGACCGCGACGACGACCCGGCGCACGTCGCGCAGGGCCTCGGCGGGGATGCCCGAGGCGCTGCCGTACAGGCCCACGGCGAGCAGGGTGCTCACGGCGGTCATGTAGAAGGGGGAGGCCGGGACGTCGTCGAGGCCGAGGACCAAGGCGAGGAGGAGGCCGGCGCCGACCGCGCACACGGACGCCGCCAGTCGCAGCGCCGGTGTCATCGGAACGCGAAACGCGTGTAAGGACACGAACCGCCTCCCGCTCGGCGAGAAACCGCTACCGGCGTGGACGGCAACGCCTTTCAGCAGCTTAAGGGAAAACGCCCGGATCGGATAGTCTCATGATTCCCTTTCGGCCTGCCAGGGGTTTCACCGGAGGGTCGGAAATGGGTCCCGATAACGGTCCGACCGTTTTATGGTGCGATTTCTGTACAAAATGGGGAAGCGAGGCGCTCCCCTTCGTGCCGGGAACGCCCCGCTCCGATGGCCGCTCCGGGTCAGCGGATCGGCAGCACCGCCTCGTAGGACCTCGCGCGGGTCTTGGACTGCGGGGCGTCCACGAGCCCGGCGCACTGACCGCTGCCGGTGACGTCGTTGGACACGCCGGCGTCGGAGGGCTGCGGGGTGTTGCCGGCGCAGGCGAGGGAGCCGCTGACCGTGCTGCCGGTGACGACGAGGGCGTCGGCGGTGGTGTTGCCGGTCAGCGTGATCGCGCCGCGGATGTCCGCGCCGGCGACCGTCAGGTGGCCGGTGGTGCCGTTGACGACGACCGCGCCTTCGACGCGCGCCTTCAGCAGGTGCACCTCGGCCGCGCCGGAGGCGACCAGGCCGCCCCTGACCGTGCCGCCCCTGACCACCAGGGAGGCGCCGGGAGCCACCGTCACCGCGCCGCTGACCTCGGCGTTCTCCAGGCAGGTGACGCCGGAGCGGACGGCGACCGCGCCCTTCCTGACCCCGGTGACCGTGGTGGTGCAGGCGGGCGGCGCGGCGAGGGTCGTCACCGAGAAGCTCTTCGGCTCGCCGCGGTTGCCGCTGGCGTCGATCGAGCGGTACTCCACGGTGTGCCGGCCCCGGGGCAGCGCGCCGTAGGTGAGGCTGTCGATCGTGGTTCCGGTCTCGCTGAACGTCCACGGCAGGTCGGCGGAGGTCGGCCAGCCGAAGTAGTTGAACCAGCCGTCGCCGTCCACCCGCGACTCGTTCACCACGTAACCGGGCTCGTCGTCCGCGCCGGTGAGCTTCATGGTGAAGGGGCCGTTGTAGACGTAGTTCTCACCCGAGCGGACCAGCGGCTCGGACAGTTCGTACCCGGTGGCGGGCAGGTCGTCCACCGCCCAGGTGAGCGTCTGGCCGCCGGAGGTGGCGGTGAGCGTGTGGGCGCCCGGGGCGAGGTCCAGCGCGCCGAGGTCCACGTCCTCGTCGGTGTCGGGCAGAGGCTTGCCGTCCAGGGCCCACACCACCGGCGGTACGGAGTCGTCGGGGTGCGGGGTCTCGACGTAGACGACCTCCTCGCGGCCCACGCCGCGGTTCGTCGGCGTGGAGGAGAGGAAGCCGGTGCCCGGCTCGGCCGGGGTGGTCGTCACGGCGGTGTCCACCGTCCAGGTGCGGGTGGCGGTGAGACCGGCCGACCGGATGGCCGGATCCCGGACGAACTCGGTCGGATCCACCACGGTGGCGGTCACCTTGTGCGTGCCGGGCGCGAGGTTCAGCGCGCGCAGGTCCAGTTCACCGCCCTGGGCGGGCACGTCGGCGCCGTCCACCTGCCACGTGGTGACCAGGGAGTGGCTGTTGGGGTGCAGCGGCTCGACCCAGAGCACCCGGTCGGCGCCGACCGGGGCACCGGTGGGCGTGTTGTCCTGGATCAGGCTGACCTTGGCGGCGATCGCCTTGGTCATGACCTCGCGGCCGACCTGGTCGTAGTAGTAGCCCAGCGTCCGCATGATCGAGTGCCGGCTGGGCCGCCAGACGCCGCTGCTCTTGTACAGTCCGCCCTCGTACCGGCCGATGACGCCGCCCGCCTCGCCCGGCTCGCCGAGCCAGCGCCACCACTTCTGCCGCTGGTCCTTCATCTGCTGCTCGGTCAGCAGCGTGTGGTGCGCGGAGCCGGGCTCGCCGTCGGTGTACGGCCCGCCGTCCACGCCCCTGGAGTAGTAGGTGTACTCGTCCTGCAGGTTGCCGAGGGAGTGGCCGATCTCGTGCGGGGCGATGAGGGCCGACATCGAGTTGTGCCCGGAGGCGGTCGCGTAGGCGCCGCCCGCTCCGCCGTACGTGCCGCTGTTGGCCAGGGCGACGATCTGCCGGTTGGCGTTGCTGGTTCCCGGCACCATGTTGGCGTACCTGGTGGCGGCCGAGTTGCTCATGGTGATCAGGCGCTGGAGGCCGCTCGGGCTGCATCCGCCGTAGAAGCCCATGCTCAGCGGGGTGTTCTTCCTCCCCGCGGCCAGGTCGGGGTCGCAGCCGACGCCGGACTCGCCGGAGACGATGTCCACCCGGTAGACGTTGAAGTAGTTCCGGTAGGACTTGTACGGCTCGATCGACCAGAGCACGTTGAGCTGGAGATCGGCGTCGGCGGCGAACGACGACTGCTCGTTCTCGGTGTAGCCGTCGCCCATGATGATCAGGTTGAACCGGTCGGAGGGGTCGCCGGTGACCTGGAGGGGCACCACGGTGGCGCTGCCGGGCTCGGCGGCGGCAGCGGCGTGCGCGGGGAGCGCCGGCGCGGTGAGGAGCAGGGCCGCCGTGGAGGCGGCCGCCAAGGCCCGGAGCGGCCTGGGCATGCGCATAGGGGGGACCTCCGGAAGACATGTCGAGGGCGTGCCTGCACTATCGGGGGCGGCACCCGCTCAGCGCACATCCCATATGGGCATAACTCCGGCTTTATGGATCAGCTGCGCACCATCGTGATGAGCTGCTCCAGTACGGCGGGCCCCTGGCTCAGGCCGTCATGGGCGTACTCGTCGGTGATCCAGGTGGTCAGGCCGCCCACCTGACCGGCCGTCAGCAGGGAGTGCTCGCGGTCCACGTACATGTCGTCGTGGTAGATCACCGCCGCGACCGGCACGGTGTTGCGGGCCAGCCGGTCGGGATCGTACAGCCGCGGCCAGGACCCGTGCGCCGCGAGCTCCTCGGCGCACGCCCGCAGCGGCGCGAGCGCCGGGTCCTCCTCGAACAGCCACGGGTAGATCATCTCCCCGGTGAACAGCACCGGCCCGCCCGGCGTCAGGCCGAACTCCGGGAAGCCGTCCAGCGCCCGGTGCGCCGCCCACGCCGACGCCTCCCCCTGGCAGTAGATGGCCTCGTGCAGCAGCGCGTAGAGGGGGTACTCGGCGAAGGAGACCAGTGAGTCGACGTGCCGCAGGAAGGCGTCGGACAGCTCGCCGTCCCTGACGAACGCCCGCTCCAGCACGTGGTGCAGGGTGTCGAAGCGGCGCTCCTGGCCGAACGTGATGCCCAGCGTCTGGAACCGCCTCGGGGTGAGCCGGTCGCCGCCGGGCAGCGTCACCTCGCCCTCGCGCAATCGGTCCACGACCCTCCCGGCGATCTCCCGGTCCCCCGGGTAACGCGCGAAGAACCGCTCGTTGGCGGCCAGCACCCGGGGATAGGCCGCCCGGTACACCTCGTACGGCGAGGCGGTCAGCGACGGCAGCCCACCGGCGATCATCACCTCGCGCAGCCCCTCCGGGGCGGAGGACAGGTAGGCGAGCGCGCAGAACCCGCCGAAGCTCTGGCCGAGCACGCTCCACGGCCGGTCGCCGGCGAGGTGCGCGCGGAGCAGTTCGGCGTCGCGCACGATGGCGTCGGCGCGGAAGTGGCGCAGGTAGTCCGGCTGGTCGTCGACGCCGGACAGGGTCTGCCGGGTGGCCGGCGTGCTGAGCCCGGTGCCGCGCTGGTCGAGCAGCACCACGCGGTACTCCCGGGTGGCCCGCTCCAGCCAGGCGGGGAGCTCCCGCGGGGCCGAGTGGCCGGGGCCGCCCTGGAGGAAGAGCAGGAAGGGCAGGTCCGCCGCCTCCCGGTCCACGGCCACGACCTCCCGGGCGAACAGCTCGATCATCCACTCACGCGGGCGCGCGTGGTCGAGCGGGACCTTGATCACGTGGTCGGTGAAGACGTATCCGGAGTGGTGGTGGATCACGGGGCTCCTCTTCTTGTGGTCGAACCTCCCACCCTGCGGGAAACACGAAATATCCCGCTAATCCTGAAGAGATATAGTCCGCGGGTTATAGGGGTGAAAGGAGGGGCCGGAGTGCAGCTTGAGCTCCGTCACCTGCGCGTCATCTGCGCCATCGCCGACGCCGGAAGTCTCAGCCGGGCGGCCACCTCCGTCGGCGTGTCCCAGCCCGCCCTCACCGCCCAGCTCCAGCGGGTCGAGGGGGCGCTCGGCGGACAGCTCTTCCGGCGGGGGCGGCTCGGCGTCACCCCCACCCCCTTCGGGCAGTTCGTCCTGACCAGGGCGCGGTCCGTCCTGCTCACCGTGGACGAGCTGGTCACCGGCGCGGGCACGGGCGCGGCCCGGTCGGATGTCGCGCGCATCGGCGGCTACGTCACCCCCATGCTGTCCGGCCTGCTCAGCCGCCTCTTCGAGGTCCCCGGCGTGTCCATCACCGTGCACACCGAGTACTCCCCCCGCCTCCTCCTCGACCTGCTCGCCTCCCGCCGCCTGGACGCCGCGACCCTCGTCGACTACCCGGGCAACGAACTGCCCGCCGTCCCCTCGGTCGGCATGCGCCTCGTCGCCTCCGAGCCGGTCTTCGTCCTCATGAGCAGCGCGCACCCGCTCGCCGCCGAGGAGGAGGTACGGCTGGCCGACCTCGCGGACGACGACTGGGTGATCTCGCCGCCGGACGGCGTCGGCTGGCCCGAGTGCGTCTACTCCGCCTGTCAGGACGCGGGCTTCTCCCCCCGCGTCCCGCACACCATGACCGAGCAGACGATGATCCGCCAGCTCGTCGCCGGCGGCCACGCCGTGTCCCCCTGCCAGGCCACCGTGCAGGACGGCCCCGGCATCGTGGTCCGCCCCCTCGCCGGCACCCCCCTCTGGCTCCGCCACCTGGTGGCCTGGCGCCACGACGGCCCGCTCGCCGACCGCGCCCCCGAACTCGCCGCCTTCGCCGCCCAGGCCCACCGCGAAGCCATCGCCGACCGCCCCCACTACGCCACCTGGCTCGCCCGCCACGGCGACCTCGCCACCCCGTCGTAGCCGCCCCGCCGGGCCGGGAGTCACGAATCCGCGGCATGGCGTCACAAGGCGCGTTGATCGGATTTATGTTGTCTGAGTACCGTCTTCCGGCATGTGTCAGACAGGTGGTCGAACTTCTTGGTCCAGGATCACGGGCGCCGATTCTTCATCGGATGGGGAACCGGGCGTTATCAGCATCTGGCGGACGAGGATCAACTGCGCTGGGTCGCCTCCGACCTGGCCACCATGCGAAGCCGGTTCGAAGACGTGGGCTACCAGGCGGCGTTGCCGGGGTTGGGGCAATACGCCGGGGCGGCCCAGGTGAAACAGACCCTGAGCCATTGGGCGGAGGACGTCGGGCTGAACGAGTCCGACATCGTCGTCGTCTACTTCGCCGGTCACGGGATCGCCGATCCGTACGACCGCCACTACCTGATGTGCTGGGACACCAGGGCGGAGGATCTCGTCACCACGGGGCTGCCCACCGAGGACCTCGTCCGCGTCCTGTGCGACGGCAGAAGCCGGCTCCGGCACCTGCTCGTCATCCTGGACTGCTGCATGGGCGGAGCCGGCAGCGCCGACGCCATGATGACCGCGCTCCAGTCGATCGCCCGCCGGCACACCGGCGCCGCCTCCTCCGGCCTGTGGTTCCTCGCCTCCGCCAGGAGCAAGGACGAGGCGGTCGACGGGGCCTTCGCCGCGGCGTTCCGCTCGGCGCTGGCGTCGGCGGCCGGGCGTACCGGGCAGCGGCAGCGCTACCTCGACCTCACCGAGCTGCTGAAGGCGATCAACGACGTGTTCGCCGCGAACCGGCTCGGGCAGCGCGCGGAGCTGGCCAGCGGCCTGGTGTCCGGCCTGGCGCCCTTCCTGCCGAACGACAACTACCGCGAGGACCTGCCCGCCCTGGGCACCGACCTGGAGATCCAGCGCCGGGTCGCCGCACGCGACGTCCTGGAGCACTTCGGCCCGCGCTCCCGGGGGGTGGAGTTCGAGTCGGAGCAGGGGTTGTACTTCAGCGGCAGGACCGGGGTGCTCCGCGACCTCGTCTCCTGGATGACCGCGCGGGAGGGCGACGGCCGGGGACGCGTGGTGACGGGTCCGCCGGGGTGCGGCAAATCGGCGGTGCTGGGCCGCGTCGTCGCGCTGTCCGACCCGGTCTACCGTACGAGGCTCGACCTGACCGAGGTCGATCCGGCCACCGTCGTCCCGGAGAACCTGGTCACGGTGGCCGTGCACGCGCGGCACAAGCGGCTGGAGGAGATCGTCGCCAGGCTCGCACCGGCGGCGGGCATCGAAACGGACTCCCCGGCCAGCCTGCTCCAGGAGTTCAGCAGGCGAGACCGGGAGGCCCCGCCGGTCGTCATCGTCGTCGACGCGCTGGACGAGGCCGGATCGGGCACGCTGGCGGACTCCGGCGGGCGGGGAGAGCCCAGGCGGATCGCCAGGGAGCTGCTCCGGCCGCTGTCGGAGATCCACGGGGTGCGGCTCCTGATCGGCACGCGCAGAGAGCTGGTGCCCAGCCTGGGAGCCGCGATCACCGTGCTCGACCTGGGCGGCGCGACCTACCGCGATGACGACGACGTCGCCGGATACGTCCGCAGGGTCCTGCTGGCGAGCGACGAGCCCGATGTCAGCACCCCCTACCGCGTCCGCCCCGATCTCGCGCGGAAGGTGGGCGAGGGGGTGGCGCGCCGGGCCGCGGGCGTCTTCCTCGTCGCGAGGATGACCGCGCGGTCGCTCCGGCGGCAGCCGGCCGTGGTGGACGTGACCAGGCAGGGCTGGATGGCCCAGTTGCCGAGCGAGATCGGCGAGGCGTTCGACGACTTCCTCGCCCGCTTCGAGGCCGACGAGGCACGGGTGCGCCGGATCCTCACGCCGCTGGCCTTCGCCGAAGGGCAGGGCCTGCCCCGCGGTCACATCTGGACCCTGCTGGCCACCCGGTTGTCCGGCGTGGAGTGTTCCGAGGCCGACGTGGCGGAGACGCTCACCGCCGCCTCGGCGTACATCGCCGAAGTCGTGGACGACGGGCGGTCCGTCTACCGGCTGTACCACCAGTCCCTCGCCGAGCACCTGCGGGTCAGCTCCGGCCGGCAACAGGAGATCCACGCCCTGATCGTGGACGGGCTCGTGGACGCCGTCCCCCGGGTGGCGGGACGGCCGGACTGGTTCGCGGCCCACCCCTACATCCGCGGCCACCTGCCCACCCACGCCGCGGCGGCGGCCCGCCTCGACACGCTGATCGTCGATCCGGGCTTCCTGCTCGCCTGCGACCGGCTGGCGATGCTGCGCGCCCTGCCGACGATCGACGGGGACCCGCGGGCGCAGAGCATCCGCAGCGCCTACGAACAGGCCGCCCACCAGCTCACCGGGGAGCGCCCGCTGGAGACGCGGGCCGCGGAGCTGCAACTGTCGGCCCGCCGCTGCCGGGCCGACGACCTGGCGGACAGCGTGGGCACGCTCGGCCTGCGTCCCCCGGTCACCGCCCGGTGGGCGTGGTGGTCGGCCACGGGCGCGCACCGGCAGTTGCGGGGGCACACCTCCGGAGTGCTGTCGGTCGCGATCGGCGACCTGGACGAGCGGGCCGTCGCCGTCACCGGGAGCTCGGACGGCACCGCCAGGATCTGGGACCTGACCACGCAGCAGCAGATCGGCAAGCCCCTGAGCGGCCACCGATCGGTCCTGGCCGTCACCGTCGGCGACCTCCTGGACTACACGGTGGCGCTGACGGCCGACATCGACGGCACCGTACGCGTCTGGGACCTGTCCGCGGCCACCGAACTCGGCCTGCCCCTGCGCGGGCACACCAACTCCGTGAACGCCGTCGCCATGCGAAAGATCGGCGACCGGTTCGTCGCCCTCACCGGCAGCGCCGACGGTACGGCACGGCTGTGGGATCTCGAAACCCGGCAGCAGATCGGCTCTCCGCTGACCTCGCACCGAGGATCGGTCAACGCCGTCGCCCTCGGCCTGCTGGACGGGCATCCGATCGCCGTGACCGGCGGCACGGACCGGCAGGTCCAGGTCTGGGATCTCGACGACATGGCCGCCCCCGTGGCCGAGGCGTTGAGCGGCCACTCCGGGCCGGTGACCGCGGTCGCGATCGGCGACCTGGACGGGCGGGTGATAGCTCTCAGCGGAGACGCCGCCGGGCAGGTGAACGTCTGGGACCTGGCCACCCGCCAGCAACTCGGCGAACCCATCGCCGCCCACCTGGACTGGTTGAGCCGCGGGATCAACACCATCGCCATCGGCGTGATCAACGGCAGGCCCATCGCGATGACCTGCGGAAAGCTCCATGCTCGACTGTGGGATCTCCGCAGCAGGCGCCAGCAGGGTCACGGGCTCACCGGACACAGCAGCGGCCTGACCGCCGCCGCGCTCGACGTCCGGCACGACCGTCCGATCGCGGTCACCGCGGGCCACGACGGGTCGGCGCGCATCTGGGACCTGACGGCGGATCGTCCCTCTTCCGGTCACAACGGCGCCGCGCGGTCATCCGGAGTAGGGCTCCTCGGCGGCAGGTATGTGGCCATCACCGGCAGCGACGACTGGACGGCTCGCCTGTGGGATGTGCGGGAGCAACGGGAGCTGGGACGCCCGCTGGAAGGCCACACCGGACCCGTGACCGCCGTCGCGATCGGCGAGGTGGCCGGACAGCCGATCGCGGTGACGGGAAGCACGGACGGCACGATCCGCCTGTGGAACACCGCTACCGGGACAGCGCGGGGAGAACCGCTCCGCGGGCACACCAACATGATCAGCACGGTGACGCTGGGGCGGATCGGAGACCTGAACGTCGTCGTCAGCGGCAGTGACGACGGCACCGCGCGACTGTGGGACCTCGACACCGGCGAGCCGGTCGGGCTTGCGATGAAAGGACACCTGGGCGACGTGCGGCACGTCGTGGCCGAGGACGGACACGACGGCCTGCGGATTCTGGTCGCCTCATCCCATGACTGCGCCTACCTGTGGCGGGTGCCGGACCTCCGATCCGCCCCCGAGCAGTCGGCCGCGCTGATACCGGAGAGCTGGCCGCCGCACTACACCCTGATCGGCATCGGATTCGCCCGGGGCCGTGGGCTGGGCATCACCGTGCGGCAGGACAACACGATCGTGGTCCGGGACGTGGCCACGGGTGCCCAGGTCGGCGCCGGGTATCTCGACGACGAGACTTCGTACTCCGGCTGGCTGTGCGAGTACGGCGGCCACGTGGTCGTGGCGATCACGCACTACCAGACCGTGATCTTCTGGGATCTCGACACCGGCGCTCGCTGGGGTACGCATTTCGACGCGGGGCAGGGCGCAGTCGAGAGCGTGGCCTTCGGCGAATCCGTGGACGGACCGACCGCCGTCATCACCACCACCCATGCGGTGCGCATATGGGACGTCTTCCGGTCACAGCCGATCGGAGAACCTCTCAGCGGCGGAACCTCCATAGTCAACAGCCTGGACGTGGGCCGGTCGGCAGGGTCCCGCGCGGTCGTGAGCCTGGACGGCGACTTCGTCCTCCGTACGCATGACGCGAATACCGGCGCCCAGATCGCGTCGCACACGCTGACACCGTCCGGGAGCGTGCGAGTGACCCTCACCACAGATCAGTCTCCGAAAGCGATCTTCATCAGCAATGAGCACGTGCACATCTGGGAACTCGCGTCACGCAGGCGAAAAGGAGTGTTCACCCAGCATCTCGCGACGGTGACCACGCTGTGGAGCGGACGGGTCGGCGGCCGGACCGTCGCGGTCACCGGCGACGGCGAAGGAACCATCCACGCCTGGGACGTGGCGACCCTGACCCCCGTCGCACCGGCCATGAGCGAACACCGGGGCACGGTGCAGGCGCTCACCGTGATCGAGAGCGCAGCGCGGCCCCTGGTCGTGTCCGGCGGGGACGACGCGACCGTCCGGCTCTGGGAGTTGCCGTCGGGCGAGCCCGCCGGGGCCCCTCTCACCGGCCACGTCTTCGCCGTCCACGCACTGGCGGCCGGACGCGTCGCGGGCCGCGACGTGCTGCTCAGCGGGGACTCGGACGGCGTGATCGCGCTCTGGGACCTGGCGACCCGTGCCCGTCTCGACTTCCCGTTCACCCAGCATGACGGCCTGATCGTGTCCATGTCGTTCGCGGCGATCTCCGGCATTCCCGTCCTGGCCGTCGCGGACAGCCTGGGACTGCTCCGCGCCTGGGACCTGGCCGATCGGCGCATCCTGGCCGAGGTGGACGTCGGAGCGAGCGTGCGGGACATGGTGATGGAACCCGACGGGCGGGTCTTCGTCGGCACGCAGATGGGCGTGCTGGCGCTGGATCTCGACGTGACCGCGCTCGGGAATCGACAGGAGGCGCTGTGAGCAGGGTCGTTCTGGTGCACGGCATCGCCCAGCAGGTCCGGGGCGCCCACTCCCTGCTGGAGAGCTGGTATCCGGCCCTGGTGGACGGGCTGGCCCGGGCCGGGCACGAGACGGTCGCCCGCGACGAGGTGGCCATGGCCTTCTACGGCGACCTGTTCCGCAAGCCCGGCACCAGGGCCGTCGGGGCGCCGCTCCTCGACGCCTCGGACGTGACCGGCGACGAACGCGACTTCCTGCTCGGCTGGTGGGAGGCGGCGGCGGCGCTCGAACCCGCCGTGCCCGGACCCGGCGACCGCACCCGGATGCGCGCCCCGAACGTCGTCCAGCGGGCCCTCAACGCGCTCAGCCACTCCGCGTTCTTCGCCGGGCTCGCCGAACACCTGCTCGTCTTCAGCGCCCGCCAGGCCCGCCTCTACCTCACCGATCCGGAGATCCGCGCCCGGGCCCGGGCCCGGGTGACCGACGAGATCGGCGACCGGACCCGGGTCGTGGTGGCGCATTCCCTGGGTTCCGTGGTCGCCTACGAGGCGCTGCACGAGAGCCCCGCCGCCCGTGACGTCACGCTCGTGACGCTGGGGTCGCCGCTCGGTGTCCGCGGCCTCGTCTTCGACCGGCTGGACCCGCGCCCGGCGCTGGACCGGGGATCGTGGCCCGCCGCCGTGACCAGGTGGACCAACATCGCGGACCGGGGAGACGTCGTCGCGCTGGCCAAACGGCTGGAACCGGTCTTCGGAGGCGATCTCAGGGACCTGCTCGTGCACAACGGGTCACACGCGCACGACATCCGCCCGTACCTGACCGCCAAGGAGACGGGGGACGCCATCGCGGAAGGGCTGTGAGCGCCACGGCCGGGTGTCAGGTGACGTATTCGGTGAAGGCCGCGGTGGTGGCCCTGGCCCGCCAGTCGGTGACGACGTTGACGAGTGCCGGGCGAGCTGTACTCGCGCAACGCGCACACGTTCGACGGCTACTGGAACCTGCCGGACCGGACGCGGGAGGCGTTCCTCGGGGCTTACTGCACGGTCGGCGACGTGGCCCGCCGCGACGCCGACGGCTACATCCACCTCGTGGACCGCAAGAGCAACATGATCATCTCTGATGGGGAGAACGTGTACCCGTCGGTGGGGGGCGTCTCGGTGGGGGCGTCTCGGTGGGGCGGCAGGGACGGGTGGGGGCGGGTCGTTGAAGGGGTGGTGGGGGGTGTGATTGGGGATCAGGTGAGGAGGCGGGAGCGGATGAGGAAGCGGACGCCTTCTGGGGCCTCCAGGGAGAAGCCGCTGCCGCGGCCGGGGACCACGTCGATGGTGAGGTGGGTGTGTTTCCAGTACTCGAACTGCGCCGTGGACATCCACACCGGGATCGGGCGGTCGATGCCGTCCACGGTGAGGTCGGCCAGGTGCACGTCGGAGTTGCCGGTGCGGAACTCGCCGGCCGGGTAGCACATCGGAGAGCTGCCGTCGCAGCATCCGCCGGACTGGTGGAACATCAGCGGCCCGTACTGCGCGGTGAGCCGCCTCAGCAACTCGGCCGCACCCTCGGTGAAGCCCACACGCCCGGCCTCGCCACCACCACCGCCACGCCCCGCCATCACCTCACCGTCACGGACATCACACACCCCGCCCTTCCCATGCCATCACGGACACCACGCTCCGCCCTCCCCTCACCGTCACGGACATCACGCCCCGCCCTCCCCGCACCGTCGCGGTCTTCAGGCCCCACCGTGGCGCCCGGCGTCAGCCCCTGTGTGCCGTGGGGGTCCGGTGAGGTTCTGGTGGGTGGGCAGGGGTTCGTGGATGGGCATGGTCAGAAGAATCCTTGGGCGTTCGGGGAGTAGGAGACCAGGAGGTTCTTGGTCTGCTGGTAGTGGTCGAGCATCATCTTGTGGTTCTCGCGGCCGATGCCGGACTGCTTGTAGCCGCCGAACGCGGCGTGCGCCGGGTACACGTGGTAGCAGTTCGTCCACACCCGGCCCGCCTGGATCTCCCGGCCGGCCCGGTAGGCGGTGTTGCCGTCGCGGGTCCAGACGCCGGCGCCGAGCCCGTACAGCGTGTCGTTGGCGATCTTGATGGCGTCGGCGTAGTCGTCGAAGCGGGTCACCGCGAGCACCGGGCCGAAGATCTCCTCCTGGAAGATCCGCATCTTGTTGTGGCCCTCGAAGATCGTCGGGCTGACGTAGTAGCCGCCGGACAGCTCGCCGCCGGGGTCCACGCGTTCGCCGCCGGTGAGGACGGTCGCGCCCTCCTGCCTGCCGATGTCGATGTAGGAGAGGATCTTCTCCAGCTGGTCGTTGGACGCCTGGGCGCCGATCATGGTGCCGGTGTCCAGCGGGTGGCCCTGTTCGATCTTCTCGACCCGGGCGACGGCGTCCGCCATGAAGTCCGGGTAGATCGACGACTGGATCAGCGCCCTGGACGGGCAGGTGCACACCTCGCCCTGGTTGAGGGCGAACATCGCGAAGCCCTCCTGCGCCTTGTCGTAGAAGGCGTCCCGGGCGTCGGCGACGTCGGCGAAGAAGACGTTCGGGCTCTTGCCGCCGAGTTCCAGGGTGACCGGGACGATGTTCTCGCTGGCGTATTGCATGATCAGCCGCCCGGTGGTGGTCTCCCCGGTGAAGGCGACCTTGCGGATCCGCGGGTGCTGCGCCAGCGGCTTGCCGGCCTCGACGCCGAAGCCGTTGACGACGTTGAGCACGCCCGGCGGGAGGAGGTCGGCGATGAGGTCGATGAGCACGTGGATCGAGGCGGGCGTCTGCTCGGCGGGCTTGAGCACGACGGTGTTCCCGGCGGCGAGCGCGGGGGCGAGCTTCCAGGTGGCCATGAGGATCGGGAAGTTCCACGGGATGATCTGCCCGACCACGCCCAGCGGCTCGTGGAAGTGGTACGCCACGGTGTCCGCGTCGAGCTCGGAGATGCCGCCCTCCTGTGCCCGGATCGCGCCGGCGAAGTAGCGGAAGTGGTCCACCGCGAGCGGGATGTCCGCGGCCAGGGTCTCCCGTACCGGCTTGCCGTTGTCCCAGGTCTCGGCGACGGCGACGGCCTCCAGGTTGCGTTCGATCCGGTCGGCGACGGCGTTCAGCACCCGGGCGCGCTCGGCGGGCGAGGTGCGGCCCCACGCGGCGGCGGCGCCCTCGGCGGCGGTCACGGCGCGGTCGACGTCGGCGGCGGTGCCGCGGGCGATCTCGGTGAACACCTGGCCGGTCACCGGACTGGGGTTCTCGAAGTACCCGCCCCCGGCCGGCGGCACGTACTCCCCGCCGATGAAGTGGTCGTAGCGCGGCCGGTACGACACCACGCTGCCCGGCTCACCGGGAACTGCGTACCTTGTCATACTTTCGCCCCCTATAGCATGAATTGACGGGCTATGCAGCCAAACGTAGGAAAGGTGACGTTGCAGCGCCGTTGCACGGGGGAACACCCGCCCTGGCCGGGGCGGGCGTCGCGCAAGGCGCTGCGGTAAGTCCGGTCACTGGCAGTGACGGCCACCCCGACGCGCCCCGTCGGGGTCGCCGCGGAGCGCACTATGAAGGTCAAGACCACCTCGACGGCCGCGGAGCTGTCGGCGAACCCCTCGGCGCAGTTCCACCTGCTCCAGCAGGTGCACGACGCCGTGCTCAGCGGCGGGAAGTCGCCCGCGCCGCCGCGCCCGGTGATCTCCGAGTCCTGGCGGCGTTCGCTGGCCGCGCACGTGGACCCGGAGGACTTCCGGCCGCCCGTGGTGTACCGGCCGGACGAGATGGCCGACGTGCGCTCGGCGCACCCGCTGCGCGCCGTACTGCCGCTGGTCCGCGACCTGCTGGTCGGCATCGCGGACGAGTCCCGGCACGTCATGATCGCCACCGACGCGGAGGGCACCATCCTGTGGCGGGAGGGGCCGGCGGACATCTGCCGGCGCGCGGACCAGGTCGGCCTGTGCGAGGGCACCCGGTGGGCCGAGGACGCCATCGGCACCAACGCGATGGGCACCGCCCTGGTCACGGACGCGCCGGTGCAGATCTACTCCGCCGAACACCTCGTCCGCACCTACCACACCTGGACCTGCGCGGCGGCCCCGGTGCACGACCCGGACACCGGCGACATGCTCGGCGTGATCGACGTCAGCGGGCTGCTCTACGCGCTGCACCCGGCGGTGGTCAGCCTGGTCGGCGCCACCGCGCAGCTCGCGGAGGGCCACCTGCGCCGCCGGATGGAGCTGCACGACGAGCTGCTGCGCGCGCGGAACATGCCGCACCTGGCCGGGCTGCGCGGCGAGGCGGGCGCGCTGCTCACCCCGACCGGGCGGATCATCGCCGCCGAGCCGCACGGCCGGTGGCCGGCGCGGATCTTGATCCCCGCGGGCGCGGACCGGGTCCTGCTCGGCGACGGCCGCGAGGCGCTGGTCGAACCGCTGCCCGGCGGCTACCTGGTCCGGGTCCCCCGCTCGGCGCGGGCGGCGGCCCGGCGGCCGAAACTGTCGCTGTCCTTCCTCGGCGACCGGCCGGTGGCGGTGCTGGACGGCCGCGAGGTGCCGCTGACCCTGCGCTGGGCCGAGCTGCTCGCGTTGCTCGCGCTGCATCCGGCCGGGCTGACCGCGGAGCAGCTCGCGTTGCAGCTCTACGGGGACGACGGCAACCCGGCGACGGTGCGCGCCGAGATCCACCGGCTGCGGGCCCGGCTCGGCGCGGCGACCATGCGGGCGAAGCCGTACCGGCTGCGGGCCGACGTGGAGGCGGACTTCCTCGCCGCGCGGGCCGCGCTGGGCGCGGGGGACGTGCGCGCGGCGGCGGCGGCCTGCCGGGCGCCGCTGCTCTCCGGTTCCGAGGCGCCCGCCGTCCGGGCGGAGGGCTACCAGCTCGTGGCGGCCCTGCGCGCGGCCGTCCTGGGGCACCGGGATCCGGACGCGCTGTGGACGTACGCGCAGAGCGAGCCGGGCGCGGACGACCTTGAGGTGTTCGAGCGGCTCGTCCGGGACCTGCCCGCGCATGACCCGCGGCGGCCGGTGGCCGCGACCAGGCTCGCGTGGCTGCTCGCCGAGGACGGGTGACCGCTTCACCCAGCCGTACATGCTACGGCATTGCAACGTGACATTTCATACTATTTTCCATATTCCCGACTATTCCCGGCACCGCGATGAACGTGCAGTGACGTTCCCACCACGGTGACGACTCCCGCCGGCACCGAGCCTCCGGGCTCGTGAGGAGGTACGAGCCGATGAGCGACGCGGAACTCGACCCGCAACGCGACTACCCCCTGGCGTCACACCGCCCCGAACTGCTCAGAACCCCGACCGGCAAACGCATCGACGAGCTCACCATGGCGGCCGTCCTGGCCGGCGAGGTGGCCGCCGAGGACCTCCGGATCGCCCCGGAGACGCTGCGGCTCCAGGCGCAGATCGCCGACTCCGTCGGCCGGCCGCAACTCGGCCAGAACTTCCGCCGGGCCGCCGAGCTGACCGCGCTGCCCGACGACAAGGTCCTCGGGATCTACAACGCGCTCCGGCCGCGCGCCTCCACCAGGCAGGAGCTGACCGCGATCGCCGACGAGCTGGAACACGACTACTCCGCCACGCTGTGCGCGCGGCTGGTCCGGGAGGCCGCCGACGTGTACGAGCGCCGGGGCATCCTCGCGAGCTGAACCCGCCGTCACGACGGCACGGGCATGAGGAAGGTGAGACGGGACATGAGCACTCGAAGCACGGCACGCCCGCAGGCCCCGGCGGTCCCCCGGCGGTCCAAGCGCACGGAGATCCTGGAGAACCGCCCGGTGAACCTCGACGGCTTCGTCGAGGAGTGGCCCGAGGTCGGCATGGTCGCCATGGACAGCCCCTACGACCCGCGGCCGGGCGTGCGGGTGCGGGACGGGGTCATCGTGGAGATGGACGGCAGGGAGCGGAAGGACTTCGACTTCCTCGACCAGTTCATCGCCGACCACGCGATCGACGCGGAGGCGGCCGGGCGGGCGATGGCGCTGTCCGCGGTGGAGATCGCGCATCTGCTGGTGGACCCGAAGGTGTCCAGGCGCGACGTGCTGGCGGTGTCCTGCGGCCTCACCCCGGCCAAGCTCCTCGAAGTCGTCAAGACCATGAACGTGGTGGAGATGATGATGGCCCTGCAGAAGATGCGGGCCCGGCGCACCCCGGCCAACCAGGGGCACTCCACCAGCGCCAGGGACAACCCGGTCCAGGTGGCCGCGGACGCCGCCGAGGCCGGGCTGCGCGGCTTCCGCGAACTGGAGACCACCCTCGGTGTCGTGCGCTATGCCCCGCTGGTGGCCATCGCGCTGCAGGTCGGCGCGCAGGCCGGCAAGCCGGGCGTGCTCACCCAGTGCGCGCTGGAGGAGGCCACCGAGCTGGAACTCGGCATGCGCGGCATCACCGGCTACGCGGAGACGATCTCGGTCTACGGCACCGAGGCGGTCTTCTGCGACGGCGACGACACCCCCTGGTCCAAGGCGTTCCTCGCCTCGGCGTACGCCTCCCGCGGGATCAAGATGCGGTTCACCTCGGGCACCGGCTCGGAGGTGCAGATGGGCAACGCCGAGGGCAGGTCGATGCTCTACCTGGAGATCCGGTGCATCCTGGTCGCCAAGGGGGCCGGCGTGCAGGGGCTGCAGAACGGCTCGATCAGCTGCATCGGCGTGCCCGGCGCGGTGCCGTCCGGGATCCGCGCGGTGCTCGCCGAGAACCTCGTCGCCAGCACCGTGGACCTGGAGTGCGCCTCCGGCAACGACCAGTCCTTCTCGCACTCCGACATGCGCCGTACCGCGCGGCTGATGCCGCAGTTGCTGCCCGGCACCGACTTCATCTGCTCCGGCTACTCCGCCGTGCCGAACTACGACAACATGTTCGCCGGCTCCAACCTGGACCCGGAGGACTTCGACGACTGGAACGCCATCCAGCGCGACCTCCAGGTGGACGGCGCCCTCCGGCACGTCCCCGAGGCGGAGATCCTCGCCGCCCGCAGCCGGGCCGCCCGCGCGTTGCAGGGCGTCTTCGCCCACCTCGGCCTGGCCCCGATCACCGACAGGGAGATCGAGGCGGTCATCTATTCGCACGGCAGCAAGGAACTCCCGCCGCGGGACGTGCTGGAGGACCTCAAGTCGGCGCAGTCGGTGATGGACCGGGGCGTCACCGGGCTGGACATCGTCAAGGGGCTGGAGGCCGGCGGCTTCCCCGACATGGCCGAGGCGCTGCTCGGCGTGCTGCGGCAACGGGTCTCCGGCGACCTGCTGCACACCTCGGCGATCCTCACCCCGGAGCTGACCACGCTGTCGGCCGTCAACGACGCCAACGACTACGCGGGGCCGGGCAGCGGGTACCGGCCCAGCGGCGCGCGCTGGGAGGAGATGAAGCGGCTGCGGCACGTCGTCAGCGCCCGCAATCCGGAGCAGGAGGTCGGCTGACCCACCGGGCGGCCGGGAAAGGAGACGTGATCATGGCTGACACCGTGGCGGCCCGCGACGGGGCGGCGAGCCGTACGCTGAGCCTGGTGGAGAAGGGCCCGGCGCTGCCCGGGCGGCGCTCGGACGAGGTGGTCATCGGCGTCTCGCCGGCGTTCGGCGCGTTCTTCTCCAGGACCATCGTGGACATCCCGCACGCCGACGTGCTGCGCGAGCTGCTGGCCGGGGTGGAGGAGCAGGGGGTGCAGGCCCGGGTGATCCGGCTGCGTTCCAGCGCCGACCTCGCGGTCATCGCGCACACGGCGGCCAAGCTGTCCGGCTCGGGGATCGGGATCGGCATCCTCTCCCGCGGCACCACCATGATCCACCAGAAGGATCTGCTCCGGCTGTCGAACCTGGAGCTGTTCCCGCAGGCCCCGCTGATGGACCTGGAGACCTTCCGCAGGATCGGCCGCAACGCGGCGCGGTACGCCAAGGGCGAGTCACCGGAGCCGGTGCCCTCGCGCAACGACTACATGGCCCGCCCGCGCTGGCAGGCCAAGGCCGCGCTGCTGCACATCAAGGAGACCGGGTTCGTCCAGCCGGACGCCGGGCCGGTGGAGCTCGACGTGCTGATCCGGTTGGCCGACGCCGGCTGAGGAGGAGATCCATGTCCCTGGTCGTGGGGGTGGACATCGGGAACTCGACCACGGAGGCGTGCGCCACGCTGGTGGGCGAGCACGGGGAGATGACCTTCCTGTCCGGCGCGCTCGGCGGGACCACGGGGGTGAAGGGCACCGTGGAGAACGTCTCCGGTGTCGTCGAGGTGGTGCGCCGGGCGCTGGCCGCGGCCGGGCGCGACCCGGCGGACCTGGCAGCGGTGCTGGTCAACGAGGCGACCCCGGTGATCAGCGGGCTCGCCATGGAGACCATCACCGAGACGATCATCACGGAGTCCACGATGATCGGCCACAACCCGGACACCCCCGGCGGCGCCGGGCTGGGCGTCGGCACCACCGTGGCCTTCGCCGGGCTGCCGGACTGCGCCGCCGGTTCCGCGGTCATCTGCGTCGTCGGCGCGGGCGTCGACTTCGAGGACGCCGCCGCCGGGATCAACGCCGCCACCCTGCGCGGCGTCCGGGTCACCGGCGTGGTGGCGCACGCCGACGACGCCAACCTGATCGCCAACCGGCTGCGCGAGCCGGTGCCGGTGGTGGACGAGGTCACCCTGGTGGACCGGGTGCCGCTCGGCATGCGGGCCGCCGTCGAGGTCGCCGAGCAGGGCCGCACCATCCGCACCCTGTCCAACGTGTACGGCATCGCCACCGTGTTCGAGCTGGACCCGGAGCAGACCCGGCTGATCGCCCCCGTGGCCAGGGCGCTGGTCGGCAACCGTTCGGCCGTCGTGGTGCGCACCCCGGCAGGGGACATCGCGGACCGCAGGATCCCGGCCGGCACCCTCACCCTGATCGGCGAGCAGACCAAGCGCTCGGTCGAGATGGACGCCGGCGCGGCCGAGATCATGGACACGCTGCGCCGGGTGCGGCCGCTGGTCGACGCCGCCGGCGAGCCGGGCACCCACGTCGGCGGGATGCTCGCCCGGGTCCGCGACACGATGTCCGAGCTGACCGAGATGCCGGTCGACGGCGTCCGGATCCAGGACGTGCTGGCCGTGGACACCTTCGTCCCGCAGCGGATCACCGGCGGCCTGGCCGGGGAGTTCGCGCTGGAGAGCGCGGTGGCGCTGGCCGCGATGGTGCGGACCAGCAAGGGGCCGATGGAACTGCTCGCCGAGCGGCTGCGCGCGGCGCTCGGCTGCGAGGTGCTGATCGGCGGCGTCGAGGCCGACATGGCGCTGCTGGGCGCGCTCACCACGCCGGGCACCGACCGGCCGCTGGCGATCCTCGACCTCGGCGGCGGGTCCACGGACGCGGCGGTGTCCAGCGGCGACGGCGCGCACTCCGTGCACCTCGCCGGCGCCGGCGACCTGGTCACCAACCTGATCGACTCCGAACTCGGGCTGGACAACCTGGAACTCGCCGAGGAGATCAAGAAGTTCCCGCTGGCCAAGGCGGAGAGCTTCTTCCACATCCGGATGGAGGACGGCACCGCCCGCTTCTTCCAGGAGCCGCTGCCCGCGGACGCCTTCGCCCGGGTTCTGGTGCTCACCGACGCCGGCATGCACCCGATCCCCACCCGGCACGGCGTGGAGAAGATCCGCGAGGTGCGCCGGTCGGCCAAGCACCGGGTGTTCGTGGTCAACGCGCTCCGCGCGCTGGAACAGGTGGCCCCCGGGGGCGACATCCGGCACCTCGGTTTCGTGGTGGTGCTCGGCGGGTCCGCGCTGGACTTCGA
The DNA here is from genome assembly GCF_030268685.1 of Microtetraspora sp. NBRC 13810. Lineage (GTDB taxonomy): Bacteria > Actinomycetota > Actinomycetes > Streptosporangiales > Streptosporangiaceae > BSRQ01. The sequence goes on along the minus strand of NZ_BSRQ01000017.1, from coordinate 27,964 downwards.
GATCCCCGACATGATCTCGGAGGCCGTCGCGGCGTTCGGCGTCGTCAGCGGGACCGGGAACGTGCGCGGCACCGAGGGGCCGCGCAACGCCGTGGCGACCGGCCTGGTCGTCAGCCACGCGGCGGCGCGGGCGGTGATGGAACGTGCGCTGCACATCCCCCGGTGACCGGCCCGCGGGCCGGGCCGGCCGGATCCCGCCCGCCGTGGTGCTGCTGCACCGCCACGGCGATCCGCGGGTGCTCCGCGAGATCCTCGCCGGGCTGGAGGAGGAGGGCGTGCCGTGCCGTACCGAGGAGGCGGCGGACGGCGGCGCGCGGGAACTGGCCTTCGCGGCGGCGCAGGTCTCCAGCCTGGGCGTCGGGGTAGGGGTGGACGCCATGGGGAACACCTGCGTGCACCACGCCAAGCTGCCGCGGGACGCGCCCGCGGCGGCGGGCCCGGCCGGCTCGGCCAGGGTCATGGGGCACAACGCGGCCCGGCTGGTCGTGCGCATCCCGTTCAAACGGCAGGAGGACTCCCATGCCTGATCGCATCGCCACCACCCGGTGGACCGGGGACCTGATCAACGGCTCGGGCACGGTCACCCTCGTCTCCTCCGGCGCGGGCGGCTTCACGGTGTCGCTGCCCACCAGGGCCGGCGAGCCGGACGGCCAGACCAGCCCGGAGGAACTCGTCGCCGCGGCGCACGCCGCCTGCTACAGCATGCAGCTGTCGGCGCTGCTCACCGCGTCCGGCACCCCGCCGGACCGGATCGACACCACGGCGACGGTGTCCCAGAACCTGCGCGGCGAGGCGTATCTGATCACCGAGATCCGGCTGGTCGTGCGGGCGGTGGTGCCCGGCGCGGACCCGGCCGGGTTCCGCCGGTCGGCGGAGCGGGCCAAGGAGGTCTGCCCGGTCTCCGTGGCGCTCAGCGCGACCCCGATCACCCTGGACGCCGAGCTGGACCAGGTGCCCGCGTAGCGGGGAAGGGAGACAGGACCATGCCCGCACGACTCGCCCTCGCCACCGCCCGCCAGGTGCTCGACGCCGCGCTGAACAGGGCGCTGGAGATCGGGCAGCCGATGAACGTCGCCGTGGTGGACGACGGCGGGCACCTCGTGGCGTTCGCCCGCCAGGACGGCGCGATCCTCGGCAGCATCGACATCGCGATCCGCAAGGCCCGCACCGCCGCGCTGATGGCGATGACCACCGAGCAGCTCGGCGAGTCCGCCGTGCCGGGCGGCCCGCTCTACGGCATCGAGGTGACCAACGAAGGTCTGGTGATCTTCGGTGGCGGCGTCCCGCTGGTCGAGGCGGGCGGCGAGGTGGCCGGCGCGGTCGGGGTCAGCGCGGGCACGGTGCAGGAGGACATCGCCGTCGCGCAGGCCGGGGCCGACGCCTTCTGAGCCCGCCGTGCGGGGGCTCACTCCGGCGCCGGGGCTCCGGCGCGGTAGCGCAGGCCGTCCATCAGCAGGTCCAGCAGCCGGCTGGCGCGGTCGCGCTGCGCCGCGTCGCCCGCCGCCAGGGTGACCCCGCTCAGACCGGTCAGCACGTCGACCGGATCGACATCCGGCCGCACGGTCCCGGCCTCGGCCCCGGCCCGCAGCAGGCCGCCGATCGCGGCGACCATCCGGTCCCTGCTCTCCTCGTACGGGTTGCCGCCGGAGGCGATGACGGCGCGCAGGGCGTCGGCCATGCCGCGTTTGGCCGTCATGTAGTCGACGAAGCGGTCCATCCACGCCCGGGTGGCCTCGTCCGGCGGCAGGCTGCCCAGCAGTTCGGGCGCCGCGTCGCACAGCCGGGCGAGCTCGTTGCGGTAGGCCGCCTCGACCAGGGCGTCCCGGGTGGGGAAATGGCGGTAGAGCGTGCCGATGCCGACGCCCGCCTCCCTGGCGATGGCCTCCAGCGTCACGTCGAGACCGTGCTCGGTGAAGGCCCGCACGGCGGTCTCCAGCAGCCGGTCGCGGTTACGCCGGGCGTCGGCGCGCAACGGGCGGGACTCGGTCGCCGGCATGGCTCCTCCTCGGTCACGGACGTACGGCTCGCGGGTACGTCACAGCCAAATATGCGGGATCACGGCCCAGCTTGCTAACCGGAGGAACCTCCACATACAGTGGAAGGCGTAACGGAGGCTCATCCGGTTATCACCATACCGGGCCTCGGTCCGCCCTTCGAGCAGGACAGGCAGGATCATGACCACTCGCATCAGCACCCCGTTCGGCGCCAGGTCCACCGCCGCGGAGGTCGTGGCCGGAATCGATCTCACCGGCCGCCGGGCCGTCGTCACCGGTGGCTCGTCCGGGATCGGCGTCGAGACCGCCAGGGCACTGGCCGCCGCCGGCGCCGAGGTGACGCTGGCCGTCCGCGACCTCGCCGCGGGCGGGCGCACCGCCGAGGACATCACCGCCACCACCGGCAACAAGGGCGTCCTCGTCGCCCGGCTCGACCTCGGCGACCAGGCGTCGGTGGCCGCCTTCACCGGCGCCTGGGAGGGACCGCTGCACCTCCTGGTGAACAACGCCGGCGTGATGGCCACCCCCGAGACGCGTACGCCGGAAGGCTGGGAGCTCCAGTTCGCCACCAACCATCTGGGCCACTTCGCACTGGCCACCGGCCTGCACGACGCGCTCGCCGGAGCGGACGGCGCCCGCGTCGTCTCGGTCAGCTCCAGCGGGCACCTGCGCTCGCCGGTGGTCTTCGAGGACATCCACTTCAACGAGCGCGCCTACGATCCCATGCTCGCCTACGGCCAGTCCAAGACCGCCAACGTGCTGTTCGCCGTGGAGGCGACCAGGCGCTGGGCCGACGACGGGATCACGGTCAACGCGCTGATGCCGGGCGGCATCCTGACCAACCTCCAGCGGCACATGTCCCAGGAGTTCCTCGACGGGCTGATCGCCCAGACCGGCGTCGCCGCGCGGTGGAAGACCCCCGAGCAGGGCGCGGCCACGTCCGTGCTGCTCGCCACCTCGCCGCTGCTGGAAGGCGTCGGCGGGCGGTACTTCGAGGACTGCCAGGAGGCGGAGCCGTACGAGCCGGGCGCCTGGGCCGGCGTGGCGCCCCACGCCCTCGACCCCGAGGCGGCCGCCCGGCTGTGGCAGGTGTCCGAGGAGACGCTCGCCGCCTGACCCGCGGCTCAGCGGGGGGCGGCGGAGGCGCCGTCCACGAAGAGCAGGGCCATCAGCGCGATCAGCGGCAGCAGGGTGAGCTGCAGGAAGCCCGCGCCGCTCCAGCCCGTCGAGTCGACGAGCGCCGAGAACAGGTATCCCGCGAGCCCGGCGGGAACGAAGAAACTCGCCATGTAGACGCCGGACACCCGGCCGATCAGGTCCGGTCGCACCGAGCGCTGCATGGCCGAGTAGATGTTGACGAACAGGAAGCCGCTCGCGATCGCCCCTTCGGCGAAGGACAGCACGACCTGCGGCCCGACCGTGGTGGGCCCGTTGAACAGCAGGTAGCCGACCGCCGACCCGGCGATCAGCGCGGCGATCATGATGGTGCGCTGGTCGAACCGGTCGCCGAGCCACCCGGCGACCGGCCCGGCCAGCGCTCCCAGCCCGAACATGCCGGCCGCCAGTCCCGCCTGCCCGGCGGTGAAGCCGAGCTTCTCCTGGAGGTAGGTCGGATAGAGGCCGATATAGCCGTACATGGTGACCCCCACCACCATGGCGACCGACGCCAGCATCACCACGTTGCGGTTGAGCAGGCCGTCCTGCGCGTGGCCGGGCTCGTACACGCGGACGGGCCGGCGGTCCCGCCCGACGTGCTCGGTGAACACCTTGCCGACCAGCGCCGCGATGAGCACGACGAAACCCAGGCCGAGCAGGCCGTACACCCACAGGGCCGAGCGCCACGTGCCGGTGGCGCCGTCCATCCCCGCGCCGGCCAGCGGGCCGAGGAGACCGCCGAGCCCGTAGGCGAAGTTGAGCCCGCCCACGGCCAGCGCCCGGCGGGCGAAGAAGTACGCGCCGACGGCCGCGAACAGCGCGGTCCCCTGCAACGACTCGCCGACGCCGGACAGCGCGCGGTACACGGACATGTCGAACAGGCCGAGCGACATCGTGGTGAGCAGGGTGAACACCGAGTAGATGAGGATGCCGGCCAGCATCACGGCCTTGCGGGAGAACCTGTCGAGCAGGAAGCCGGCCGGGATGCCCGCCGCCCCGATGCCCACCGTGCACAGCGCGACCAGCAGGTCACCCTGGCCGGGTGTGAAGCCGTACTCGCCGCCGATGTGCGGCACCAGCGCCGGGAAGACCTGCCGGTCCATCGAGTTGACCACGTAGGACGCGACGAGCAGGCCGAAGCTCGGCAGAGCGACCGCCCTGGTCAGTCGCGCGCGGCCGGTCACGGCGGCCCCGCTGTCGACGGCGTCGTCGCCCATGCCCTCCCCGCCCTCCCGTGCTTCCTCCGCTCGTCGTTTTACAATGATGCTGCATCTTATAAAATCCATTCTGCAAAGAGTCAAGAATGCCCTGGTCAAGGATGGGACCGGTCATGGAGGAGGCAGCTTGTCGCCCGGCAGATTCGCGAGTTCGCCGCGGAACCGCACCGCGCACGAGTATGTGCTCACGACCCTGCGTTCGGCGATCCTCGGCGGCACCCTCAAGGGCGGCGCCCGGCTGGTCCAGGCCGAGCTCGCCACCGAGCTGGGCGTCAGCACCACTCCGGTGCGCGAGGCGCTGCGCGATCTCGCCACCCAGGGCCTGGTCTCCGTCGACCCGCACCGCGGCGCGGTCGTCCGCTCCCTCGACATCGCCGAGGTCCGCGAGATCCACGAGCTGCGCACCACGCTGGAGCCCCTCATGATCCGCCGGGTCATCGGACACCTCACCCCCGACGACCTCGCCCACGTCGAGCACCTCCAGCGGGCGATGGAGCGCGAGCCGGGCCACGCCGCCTGGATCGACCTCAACCGCGGGTTCCACGCCGCCCTGTGCCGCCCCGCCGACGGCAGCCGGCTGGCCGGCATCCTCGCCGGCCTCCGCGACAGCGCGATCCCCTACGTCAACCTCGCCCTCGGCGCCAGCCCCCAGCACCTCCACAAGGCCAACACCGACCACCACACGCTGGTCGGGCTCTACCGGGCGGGCGACGCCGAGGGCGCCGTCCGGCTGACCCTCCAGCACATCGACGCCACCCTCGTCACCATTGAAAAGGCCCACGACGACGGACTCATCTGACCCACGCTGCCCGGCCGCCGCGCCGGTGTCCTGCGGGTGACCCGCACGGAGGTGCGATGGCCTTCGGGGGTGGACATCGGCGGGAACGATCTGTCACCATCCTGAACATGATCGTAGGAAAGGACGACGCCACCTCCATCCGGTGAGCGTTCTCGTGCAGCGGGAAGCTGCCGGCATCCGCGAAGAATGGCTGGGCGCGACGCTGTCGACGTCACCCACCGACCGTCAGGCCGCAGAGGCGGCCGTCACAGGGCTCTACCACCTGATCGGGCTCGCCCCACCACGTTTCCACTGGGTCTCGTCACCGGCCACCGCCCTCACGACCGTCCCGCCGGGAACGCGGCCAAAGCCCTCGGAGTCCATGGACCGCGTGTCCGAGTGGACCGTGCCCTCCCGGCTCCGAGCGTCGAGGGCGGCGCTCGGCCTGGAGCTCGACGCCGGGATCCACCGGGCACTGAACTGGGTGATCCGCCCCCAGGTGTTCGACTCGCTCACCCGGTCCACCCGGAACACCCTGGGGACGGCGCTCCGGGCGGCGCACGACTCGAAGACCGCGCGGTCGGACGCCTGGTACACGGCGCTGGGCGTCGCCTGGATCGCCCACTACGACTTCGTCCGCCGGGCGGCGGGCGTGGTCTTCACCCCCGAGCAGAACCGGCGGCTCGACCTGTGGGCGGCGGCGGGCCGGTCCTGCGGCTGGTGGTGGCCCCGCGAAGACGTGTGCGTCATCTCCGAGCGGCCCGCCGTCATGCGCACGGAGGTGTCCGGCGACGACGGCGAGGTGCGCCTGCACTGCGCGGACGGCCCCGCCGTGCGTTACGCCGACGGCTGGGAGCTGTACGCCTGGCACGGTACGCGCGTGCCCTCCTGGGTGATCACGGATCCGGCCGTGTGGCGGATAGAACGGGAGGCCAACGTCGAGGTCAGGCGGTGCGCGATCGAACGCATCGGCTGGGAGTCCTACATCGAACGGGCCGGGCTGAGGCTCGTCGCCTCCGCGCCCGACCCGGGCAACCCGGGCTCCTCGCTCCACCTCTACGACGTGCGCGAGGACACCCGGGTCCTGCTGGCGGTCAACGGCTCCGTCGAACGCGACGGGCGCCGCCGCCGGTACGGCCTGACCGTGCCGGGCTTCTTCGACGACCCGGTCGCCGCCGCCGGCTGGACCTACGGGTTGTCCGCCGAGCAGTACTCCACCCTCGTCCGCCGAACCTGAGGTGCCCGCCGTGAACGTGACTCTCGCCTCCCTCGCCCGGCGAACCGGGCTCACCGTACTCGACCATCTCGAACAGTCCGTGACCGTCCCCGTCGTCGACGGCCTCCAGGCCCAGGGCGACCTCATCGTCATCCCGCTGCCGGTCATCTCGGCCTCCATCCAGGTCTGGACCGGCGCCCGCTGGCGGGACGTCCCCGCGGGCGGCGTCGAACTGCTCCGCGGCGAAGCCGGCGGCAACCCGCACACCCTCGTCGCCGACCCCGGCGCCTGCCGCTGGACGGACAACGTGTACGACGCCGACGCCCTGGCCATCGGCCTGTTCGAAACCTCGGCCGCCGCCTACCTCCTGCACCCCGAACACGGCGCCACGGGCTGCGTCCCCGGCACCTACGTCATCCGCCGCCAGCGCGAACAGGAAGGCCGCCGGTCCCGCATGGTCGCCGACTGACCCGATCCACCCCGTACCGCGCCCTACCTGACCGTTCGCGCGCCCGCGACGGCGGCGGCCACGCCTCCGCCGCGGGCGCCTCTCTTTGTCGGTGGCACGTGAAACAGTGCGTCCATGAGCACGCTGCACGACATCCTGCGACAGCACACCGGCGGCCAGGCGGCGCCCGGAGCGGTGGCCCTGGTGGCCCGGGGCGACCGGGTCGAGGTCGAGGCCACCGGCTCCGCCGACCTCGACGGCACCTCCCCCATGGCCAGGGACTCCATCTTCCGGATAGCCTCCGCGACCAAGCCCGTCGTCGCCGCGGCGGTCATGATGCTGGTCGACGACGGCCGCGTCGCACTGGAGGACCCGGTGCGGAAATGGCTGCCGGAGCTGGCGTCGCCGGTCGTGGTCCGCACGCCCGCGAGCCCGGTCGACGACGTGGTCCCCGCCGCCAGGCCGATCACCGTCGCCGACCTCCTCACCTTCCGCGCGGGCTACGGCTTCCCGTCCGACTTCTCCCTCCCGGCGGTGGCCCCGCTGTTCAGCGAGCTGAAGCAGGGGCCGCCGCAGCCGCAGCACGTCCCCGCGCCGGACGAGTGGATGGCCGCGCTGTCCCGCATCCCGATGCTGCACCAGCCCGGAGACGCCTGGCTCTACAACACCTGCTCCGACATCCAGGGCGTGCTGATCGCCCGCGCCTCCGGCGTCCCGCTGCCCGAGTTCCTGGCGGAGCGGCTGTTCGAGCCGCTCGGCATGGTGGACACCGGGTTCGAGGTGCCGGCCGGCAAGCTCGACCGGCTCGTCGCCTACTACCGCACCGGTGCCTCAGGCGCTCCCGAGCTCGTCGACGCCCCCGACGGCCAGTGGGCCCTGCCGCCGATCTTCCCGTCCGGCGCCGGGGGCCTCGTCTCTACCGCCGACGACTGGCTCGCCTTCGCCCGGATGCTCCTCGCCGGAGGCACGGTCGCCGGCCGCCGCCTGCTGTCCCCCGCGTCGGTCCGGCAGATGACCACCGACCACCTCACCCCGGCCCAGCGCGACGCCTCCACGCTGTTCATCGAGGGCCAGGGCTGGGGATACGGCGGCTCGGTCGACGTCACCCCCACCGACGTGTGGAACGTCCCCGGGCGCTACGGCTGGATCGGCGGCACCGGCACCGCCGCGCACATCACCCCGTCCACCGGCACGACCACCATCCTGCTCACCCAGCTGGAGATGGCCGGCCCCACCGCCCCCGCGATCATGCGCGACTTCTGGCGACACGCGGCCGGAAGCTGAGACCGGCCACCTCGGGGAGAAGGCGTCCCTCACCGCCGGTGAAGAGCCTGGTGATTATCACCGAGGCATCATGTACCGTCGCGGAAACGATCGCACTGCCGGAGGAGCGGTAGATGGTCGAGGAGCGGCGGTCAGACGCGACGGGCGAGCAGCGGAAACGGCAGCTGGTCCGGGCGGTGGTCGCCTCCGCCGTGGGGACCTCGATCGAGTGGTACGACTTCTTCCTGTACGGCTTCGCCGCCAGCACCATCTTCGCGGAGCTGTACTTCCCGACGAGCGACCCGACGACGGGGCTGCTGCTCGCCCTCGGCACCTATTTCGGCGGGTTCGCCGCCCGCCCGATCGGTGCGGCGATCTTCGGCCACTACGGCGACCGCATCGGCCGCAAGGCCACCCTGATCATCACCCTGCTGACCATGGGCGTCGCCACGGCGCTCGTCGGCCTGGTGCCCACCTACGATCAGATCGGCATCTGGGGCGGCATCCTGCTCACACTCCTGCGCCTGCTCCAGGGCATCAGCGTCGGCGGCGAATGGGGCGGGTCCGTGCTGCTCGCCACCGAATGGGGCAAGTCACGCGGCGGCCGGCGCGGCTTCCTCGGCAGCTGGCCGCAGTTCGGCGTCCCGGTCGGCCTCGTGCTCGGCTACACGGCCCTGCAGATCTTCCAGCCGCTCGACCCGTACTGGGGCTGGCGCATCCCGTTCCTGCTCAGCATCGTGATGGCCGGGGTCGGCCTCTACATCAGGCTAGGCATCCTGGAGACGCCGGTCTTCACCAAGGTCGTCGAGGAGAACCGGGTCGAGCGCGTCCCCGTCCGCGAGGTCATCGTCAGGAACTGGCGGGAGATCGTGCTCAGCGCGCTGCTCCGCACCGGCCAGCAGGCGCCGTTCTACATCTTCACCGTCTTCATCCTGACCTACGCCACCAAGACCCTCGGCTTCGCGGCGAGCGACGTCTACCTCTACGTCATCATCGCGGGCGTCGTCTCGCTGTTCACCGTCCCGTTCTGGGGCTACGTCTCCGACCTCGTCGGCCGCCGCCGCCTGTACGCCACAGGCGCCGCGGCCATGGTGGTCTGGTCCTTCGTCTACTGGCCGCTGCTGGACACCCGCGTCCCGGCGCTGGTCTTCCTGGCCATCGTGCTGACCTCCCCCATCCACGACATCCAGTACGGCCCGCAGGCCACGTTCATCGCCGAGAGCTTCACCGGACGGCTCCGCTACAGCGGCGCCTCCCTCGGCTACCAGCTCGCCTCGGTCACCTCGGGCGGCCCCGCCCCGCTGATCGCCGTCTGGTTGTACGCCACCTACCAGAGCTCACTCCCCATCGCGATCTACATGGCGATCTGCGCCCTGATCAGCGTCATCGCCGCCCTGGCCCTCAAGGACCGCGCCAACCAGGACTACGCGGTCGAATACGACGAGGTGAGCCCCCGGACCGGTTAGGAGCGCCGATGCCGGACCAGGCAGAAGGGATGCCCCTCAGGGTCGGCGTAGATCCGCCAGCTCCGCCCGGCGGACCCGGCGTCCAGCACCGTCGCCCCCCACGACAACACCTGCTCCTGCGCCTGATCCAGCTCCGCGACCCCGAAGTCCAGATGGAACTGCTGCGGCCGGGAGGGATCGGGCCAGCGCGGCGGCCGGTAGTCCGCGACCCGCTGGAAGCAGATCACAAGACCGGACGACAGGTGCAACGTCGCCCAGTCGTCGTCAAGCGACCACCGCGCGTCCGGCTGGTTGACAACCCCGCCGATCACCGCCTGATAGAACCCGGCAAGCCGCAACGGATCCGAACAGTCCAGCACCACACATTCCAACTCAGCGATCACCCCCCGATCCTAGGCCGTCCCCCGTGACCCCCCTCAGCTCAAGCCCCCAACTCCACACCGGCCCTCCCACCGCAACTCAGCGCACCGGCCCTCCCATCGCGACTCAGCGCACCGGCCCTCCCATCGTGAACCTCCGCCCCTGGCCCGCGAACACCCCGACGCCGGCCACCCTGTAACCCACGTCGGCGACCGGCTGAGACGGTCGCCACCACCTACGCCATCCGTCGCGCTCCCCGGCAGCCCGCCCGTCCTCGGCATGGAACCCCCCTTCAAGCCCCTGGCGGCCTGCGCGGGCGCCCCATCCCTCAACCACGAGCCCGGCTCCCCCACCGAACGCGCCCCGCCCCACAAGAACGCGATTCAGTGCGACGACCCCGCACACCTCCCCGCCCCCAAGATCGTTCCAACGCCCACCCACACCACCATCACCCCCTCTGACCAGCAGAAATACCAGCACTCCCCCCTCCCACCCAACACACCTCAGATATCGAATACACCCTCGCCCGCTGGATCATGCACAATTAGGCGAGAGCGCCCTTAGCTCAGCTGGATAGAGCATCGGACTTCTAATCCGACGGTCGCAGGTTCGAATCCTGCAGGGCGCGCTACCGGCATGCAGCCAGAAGAGCCTCTGACCAGCGGGAACGCCGGCCGGAGGCTCTCTGCGTGTGTCCGGTGGTGTACGGCTGCCGCCGGTGGGCTACGGGTGGTCGCGCCAAATACGTGCGCAAGTCCTGCCCATGATCGGCTTCACCCTTCCCTGAGGGCATCAGAGATCCGGCGTTCGGCGGCCTCGTCTTGGCCCACGGTGCACTTGGCGTAGGTCCACAGCAGGACTTCCACGCTGTGTCCGGCCCACTCCGCGACCTGAGGGGCCGGTACACCGGCGATCAGCCAGGTCGAGACGCAGGCGCGGCGAAGGTCGTAGACGCGCTTGGCAAGAGGGGAGGCGCACTCCTCCGGGGTCAGCGCATCCTGTCGAGCCCTGGCCCATACCGACGGTAGGTGATGCTGGGCAGCTCTCCCCCGCGGACTCCGGTATAAGGGGCTCGTCTCTACGCTCACTAGCTCTGACACTTGTAGGTAAGTATCACAACCGAACCCTAACCACTGAGTACGCGGCCCACCTCCTCCGATTACACCTCGGCGGGGGCGGGTTTCGGCAAATTCAAACAAGAAAGGAAATATATGGCGACTCAGGAGATCGTAAGACGCTACGAGCAGCTCATGCGAGATATTGAATGGCTGGGCGAGGGCATGGCCTGGACGGTGCTCATGCCAGAGAAAGAGTCACTCCCTATTTCGGAGATCATCTCTCGCCTGTCACTTCCGGAAGGCAGCCTCCTGCCGGACCTGGAAGTCGGATTATCCGAAATCGCCTATATCAATACCCGCTACGCATGCACAGCCCTCTTTGAACCGGAGGGGTTCTCGCATGTTGGCTACGGGCCCAATCTGGAACGCCTAGCCACCGACAACCACGTCTGGCATGTGTCTTGGAATATTACAGGCCGCAGCATGTTGAAAGTAGCGAAAAATGGGCAGGTTCAGGTAGAGATTCTTGACCTGGACCCAGCTATGGCCCACGGAATAGGTTTGGATATAGTGGGCGACTACTTGCCCCTCCTGCGGTCTGCATCAAGACGAAAATGGCCTGCGCTGAGGGCCACCGCGATGGCTATCGTCGAAACCGTTACTGGCACTCGCCTGGATCAAGAGTGGATTGGCCAACCTCAATCGGGACTGGCTATCACGCGACCCCCGCTTGGATCTTGAAGATGTGCTGACGCTGGGTGGTGCAATCTCCAACTCCTTCTTCTCCACGCCCTTCAAGAGCAGCTCCGACTCCTCAGCCTCGGCGATTCGTGCGCCCAGCAGGACGGGAGGTAAAACCGTGACGTAGCGGTAGATCCTGCTGTTCGTAAGCTCGTCGTCGCTTGCCGGTGGGAGTCCGGTCCGGGTAGCTGCCAGGAGGCCCGGTAGCAGGCTGGCGGCTTCGACCGGAAACGGGCGGGGTCGAAGCCCGGCATCAAAGGCCCTGTCATGGGGGAGCAACTTCATGCCATGGGCCATAACGGCAGGTCACCGTAGCGTGGAGCATCCAAAGATCAATCCACTTCTAATCCGACGGTCGCAGTTCGGAAGCTGCGGGGCGCGCCATCGGTGTGCGGCGGAATCTTCGCCTGACCTGCGCTGCTGGCGCGGAGCGGGTTCCTTCGTGTCCGGCTGTCTACGGCTGGCAGTGAGCGTATGCGGTCACCCTTGTCCAATGTGTGAGCTGATCACCTTCACGAAGTGCCGGCGTTCCTCCTGGCCGAGCGGCTCATCGGGATCACGCTGGCATCGCTGCTTCCGGAGGTACCCGTGCGGATTCGTTGCCAAAGGTTCAGAGATATTTCGCACATGCTTGTAATACCGCCAGACGAGCTCGCTGATCGGAGGTACCGCCTTCAATTCGCGAGGCCCAGTGAGACGCGAGTCCGGCGGCTCGCCTGTCGTTCGGATCGAGCGCGCCCAGCAGGGCGTTAAATGCCGCGGTTTGAGCAGAGAGGGTGCCCAGGAGATCGTGTCGCCCGCTCTGAAGGGCGAGCTCTTGCACCTGTTTCCACAGCTCCGCAGGGACGAGTCTGGAGCTTGCCGCCGCCAACGCGTCGCGGATCACCTCGCTTCCGAGGCCGGTGACTTCCACTGCGACTCGCGCAGACAACTCCACCACTTTCCTGCGATGCCCATGCGGGTCAGCAGCGATCGCCGCTATTTCCGGATCTAGCAAGATGGGATGATCGCGCAGATTCTCCGGCAATACATCACGAGTAGTTTTCCGGATGATGTAGCCGTCATGAGGTTCCCTGAGCCACGCATCGCCGAGTCGCACTCCTGTGATCCGCTCAGCGAGTGTGTAGGCGGCCTCCAGCCAGTTCTCGCCGGAGGAATCCTCCCGGCACGGCAGGTCTCCTATCAGGGCGCCCAGCACACGGACGTCTGGCTCATCATCCTTGATGTGTTTGACCCGAAGGGGTTTACCGCCGTCCCGGGAATACTGCCACTCAGGACTGCCGCCTCCGAAGATACAGAATGCCTCTCCCCCGGCAGAGAGTCGACGCATGACCTCCGCAGCGGTGGCCTCGCGGCCATCGGGCTCGATGGCGATCGTCCACCGGGACCGGGTATCGAGGAGAACGATCGGGTCTTGTTCCTCGACGGATGACGGGTCATGCTCATCCCTGTACTCAGAGGCATGGAGGAGGGTCCACTTACCCACCGGGTCCACCAGATCTCCAAAACATGAAGCAACCGCCGTGACATCCGGAATCCTGGTCCAGGATGTGCAGGTGTTGCCACGCAGAACATAGTGGGTATCGAGCAACTTCCGGTAGTACTTCAACTCTTCTTCAGCCATTGATGATCACCATCAATCTGCTCGGCAACCGTTTGGACGGGCTTCTCCACCCTCGGTCAGCGTGCTCCGCCTGGTGCGTTCCAGAGTCAGGTTCGAAATGCGGCGTGCTCGCCGAATGTGGCAAGGTACCGCAGCATGACCGGCCGTATCGAACGCCCGCTGCTCTTCCTCGATGTCGACGGGCCGCTTCTCCCGTTCGGCGAGGATCCGCGGGGCGTACCGCGGGTTGCTGCGCCGGAATCCCGTTTGGCGCGGCTCTCCTCCGGGGTGGGGCGTCGGCTGGCAGCGCTGCCCTGCGAACTTGTCTGGGCGACGACCTGGGAGGACGCGGCGAATGCCGAGATCGTACCCCGAATCGGGTTGCCGCGGCTGCCTGTCGTGAGCTGGCCGGAGTCAACCCGCCGACATGAACGTGAGGACCGGTGGTTCGGGCTCTGCTGGAAGACCCGGACTTTGGTGAACTGGGCGGGCGGACGCCCGTTCGCCTGGGTTGACGACGAGATCACCGATGCCGACAGGGAGTGGGTCTCCGCGCACCACAGCGGCCGGGCTCTCCTCCACCACGTGGAGTCGTACCGGGGACTCGGCGACGAAGACTTCGCGGCGCTCGATCAATGGCTTCGAGCCTTGTGAACACCCGCAGTCCACATGGAAAAGGACGGGAATCATTTTTGGTTGATGGGCTCCTGGCTCACGTTGTACAAGACCATCCGCCGGTAGTCCTGGGGCGCCATGCCATAGGCCTTTCGGAACGCCCGGCTGAAATGCTGCGGGTGGGGCAGACCCCAGCGGGCGGCGATGGCGTGAACGGGCCGTGACGCCAGTGCCGGATCGGCGAGGTCCCGGCGGCAACGATCGAGCCGACGTTCCCTGACCCAGTCGCTGATCGTCTGGACTCGCCGCTGGAAGATCCTCTGGACGTACCGGACCGAGACGTGGTGAGCATCGGCGATCATGGACGACGACAGCAGCGGATCATCCAGGTGCCGCTCGATGAAGGCATGGATCTGCACGTCCAGGGTGGCCGCACGTGTTTCCGGGGGGATGTGGGCGTCGGCTTCGACTTCGTGGGCGAGGAGTGACGTCAGAAGGTCCAGCACGATACCGCCGATCCGCACCGTGTCCGCAGGGCGCAAAGGGCCCGTATCGGTGATCAGGTGCTGGAGAACCCCGCTGAGCAGACCCCCGATGCCCACGTCGGCGGGCAGCAGCGCAGGCGTGATCCCGTTGACCGCGGAGTTCAGCGGCGGGGGCAGCAATGTCCGGGGAACGTGGACGATGACTTCGGCGCACGCACTCTCCTGGGCATGTGTTTCGCTGACGAATGGCCGCGAGGTGTCGAACAGCAGCAGGTCGTGCTCGGTTGCGGCAAGATGCCGGTCGGCTTGGGAGAATCGCGCACTGCCTCGCCGGAACATCGCCAGCAGGTACATCTCCGGATCGGAGCGCCGGATCAGGTGCGGAGGCCGGCGGGTGGTGAGCGGGGAGTGCGTCATCGCGGTGACCTGCACGGGACCCAGGTCCGCCATTCCCAGTTCCGCCTGGAAGGCGGACGTGTACTCGCTGGCGATAATGGTGGGGAAAAGAGTTTTGGCGGTCAGTTCGCACCAGCTGTCATATCGCTGCGGCGCCGGCAGGTTATTGCTCCGGAAGATCGTCTCTATCGCCATGTGTCCCTCGGTGTAGGAGATGGACCGTCAGAGCGCTGCGGAGAGAAGGGATGCGGGAGCAGCCTAATGCTCACCCCGTTCGGTCCGGCTTCGGGGCTGCCGGTGAACGATCCGGTCAGCAAATCCATTTCTTGCCGTCCCGCGGTTCGGGCGGCCGTGGACGGTTACTGCGCAGTCGTCACGCACCGCGCCGGCACCGTTGATGAACCACCGGATTTGTGCGCGTGACGGTAAGAGATGTGCGCTTCATGCCAACGACATCGCTCCGGATACCGGGAGATTCTGGCCCCGATCGGCCGGCGCCGGCCTCGGCGTAGGCGGGTCAATGGTTCCAGCGGGGCCTCTACCTGTCGCCGTCACCTTTGAGCGACGGCCGCCGGATGGGGTCTGCCGGCTGACGTCGACGGGGAGCGCGGTGTGCGGAGTCGTGGGGGCATGACGGCTGTGCCGGTGACGGCGGGGGGCGGGGTTGCCGTGCCTCGCTGTTTCCTCCTGGGGCGCTGTCCGCGGCTGTCAGCCGGCGAGCGAGGAAACCAGAAGCCCGTCGAGCCTTCAAGGACGCGGCGCCGTGCCGAGCCGGGACAGCGGCGTCGCGCGAGCGGCCGATGAAGTGCGGCCGATGAAGTGCCGACGGTGATCAGGGGAGGAAAGTGCATGGGCTTACGAAGTACGGCTGTCGCCGCGGCGCTGGCGATGCTGGCGCCGAGTGTGCTGACAATGCCGGGTCCGGTGGCGAAGCCGGCCACTGCCGCAACATCCACATCGACGTCCACGCCCTGGATGTCGATCATCTCGACGTCGTATCCCGTACCCGCTGATGCGATCTTCGTGGCTCCCACGGGAAACGACGCCAACCCGGGGAGCAGGGAGGCTCCGCTGCGGACCGCGGGGGCGGCGGTGCTCAAGGCGGTGGCCGGCAGGATGACCACGGTCGTGTTGCGTGCGGGAGAGTACCGGGAACGGCTGGGCAACGTCGAGGCGCCGGTGACCCTGCAGCCGTACCCGGGTGAGAAGGTCTGGTTCAAGGGCAGCCGGGAGATCCCGTCGAGCCAGTTGGTGGCCGACGGCGACGCCTGGCGGCTGGACGACTGGAACCCGGAGAGTGTGTGCCGGGCGACACCGCCGGCGTATGACGAGTGCATGAATCCCGGGCACTACAACGACGACAACCCGGTCGGCGGGGACCCGCAGATGGTGTTCCTTGACGGCGAGCCGCTTCGCCAGGTGGCCACCCGCGAGGAGGTCGGGGCCGGCACCTTCTTCCATGACGGATCGGTGGACAAGACCTACCTCGGCAGCGACCCGGCCGGGCGGAGAGTCGAGATCACCGCCAGGAAGAGCGGAATGCACTTCTTCGCCGGTGCGGACGGTTCGGTCGTCCGTGGGCTCGGCTTCGCGCACTACGGCACCAGCCAGAACCAGACCAAGGAACCGGCCGCGCTGATCACCCACGCCAAGGGCATGGTCTTCGAGAAGAACACCGTCATCCACAACGCGGCGACAGGTCTGCTGGTCAACGCCGACGACGTCCGCGTGAGCGGCAACGTGATCGCGGAGAACGGGTACATCGGCATCACAGCGCAGAAGTCGGCCGGCCTGACGGTCGAGGGCAACCGGGTGCTGCGTAACAACACCGAGCGACTCGGCATCCACAAGGGTTACCACCTGACGGCGGCCGGGATGATGGCCACCCGGGCCGTCAACGCGACCGTGCGGGACAACGTCTTCGAGGCCAACCAGGGCGCAGGTCTCCTGTGCGACCTGTCCTGCTTCAACGTGACAGCCGTGCGCAACCTGATCCGCGCCAACTCCGGCCACGGCCTGCACTACAAGGTGTCGGGGCAGGCGCTGCTCGCGTCCAACGTGCTGGCCGGCAACGGCTTGACGGGCCTGAGCATCCTGGGGTCGAACAAGGTGAGGATCATCAACAACACCTCCGTCGGCAACGCCCAGGCCATGTCCGTGCAGGAGGACGTGCGGCCGACGTGTCCCGGAGACGACACGAACTGCCCGACGGACGCGGAAAGGGCCCTGGGCATCACCTGGGACACCGCCGACACCACGCTGATGAACAACGTCATCGCCGGGGGTGACAGCGCCGCGCCGCTGGTGAACACCACTGACAACAACACCGCCGAGTCCGGGCGCCGGGTCGGCGGGGACGGCATGATCCCGGCCGGCCAGATGCACCACAACGGGTATTCGCGCAACGCCCCCGACACCCCCGGCACGCTGGTGCAGTGGTCACGGAGGACCGGGGCGAGCGTGCACCATCGATCGCTGGCGGAGTTCCAGGCGGCGACCGGGCGCGATGCCGGCTCCCGCTATCAGGAGACCGGCTACCTCGTCGACGCGGCGGGCGGCGACTACCGGCTGATCCCGGGAAGCCCGGCGGAGTCGGGAGGCGCGGCACTGCCGGCCGACGTCGCGGCTGCGATCGGTGTGCCGGCGAACGAGCCGGTCAGGCTCGGCGCACTGGCGTGGCCGGACGAGCCGTCCGACACCGAACTCGTACGCAACGGAACGCTGGACGGCTCCTCGCCCGCGCCGTGGTCGTCCGCGGGCAACCTCGCGCTCACCGTCGCGAACGGGGAACTGCGGGCCACGGTCGCCGACGGCGCCACCGACCCGGCGGGCGCCGTGGTCGTGCAGCGCATCGAGCCCCTGACCAGCGGACGCACCTACACGCTGTCCTTCGACGCTCGCGCGTCGGCCGACGTGACGGTGCAGGTGGCCGTGCAGGAGGGGGAGGATCCGTACAACGCGGCGTTCACCCAGGCCGTCGGTCTGGAGACGGCCACTCAGCGTTTCTCCTTCCCGTTCACCTCCACGGTAGACACCGCTGTGGCGGAGGTGGCGCTCCAGCTCGGGGGGCAGGGCGCGTTCACGGCCCATGTCGACAACGTGTCCCTGGTCGAGAACACCTGGGTGGTGGCGAAGGAGCCCGCGCAGACGGAGGCGGAGGCCCTCGCGTCCGCGGCCTCGTCCGGGCAGCTGGTGGAGGTGCTGTCCGAACGCGGTGAGACCCGTGAGGTTTACGCCACCCCGGACGGCAGCTTCACCTCGAAGGAACACTTCCAGCCGGTCCGGGTCCTCAAGGACGGCATCTGGGTGCCCGTCGACACCACGCTGCGCGAGCAGGCCGACGGATCGATCGTGCCGAAGGCCACGGTCACGGAGATCCGGCTGTCCGGCGGCGGCAGCGGCCCGCTGGTGACGATCGACCGCGCGGGCCGGCCGATGTCGCTGACCTGGCCGACGCCGCTGCCCGAACCCTGGCTGGACGGCGATGCCGCCGTCTACCCCCGCGTCCTGGGCCCGGATGTGGATCTGCGGGTCCGGGTGGAGCCGGACGGGTTCTCCCACGTGCTGGTCGTGAAGACCGCGGAGGCGGCCAAGGATCCCGGCCTGGCCACCGTCAGGCTGGGGCTGTCCGCGCCGGGATTGACCGTGCGGACGACGGAGGACGGCACCCAGCAGGCGGTGGACGAAGCCACGGGCGGCGTGGTCTACGAGGCCCCGCCGCCGATCATGTGGGACTCCACGGCGCCCGCCGCGCAGCAGTCGCGGATGACGGCCGACGACGCGGAGCCGCCGGCCGAGGAACTGGTCGAGAGCCCGGTCACGGAGGCTTCGGCCGATCAGCCCGGTGACACCTCCAAGGTCGCCGCGGTGACCACGACCGTGGCCGACGGGGAGCTGACCCTCAAGCCGGACCCGGCCCTGCTCAACGGGGCCGACACCACGTACCCCGTCTACATCGACCCGATGTGGGACACCCCCAGGGCGTCGGCCCGGCTGATGGTCTCCAGCGCCGGATGGGGGAAGTACAACTTCAGCAAGAACGAGGGCATGGGACGATGCCCTCGGGACTACCCGCCCGCTGGCCGTTACTGCAACGGGTGGTACGAGAAGCGGCTGTTCTACCGCGTCCCCACCGCCAGGTTCGCGCACAAGCAGATCATCTCCGCCGAGTTCCACGTGCAGGAGACGTTCGCGACCTCGTGCAGGAAGCGGGTCGTGGACATCTACCTGGCCAAGAGCTTCGGGCCGGGCTCCACCTGGAACTCCACATCGGACAACTGGGTGCGCCGGCTGGACGGCAGGAACGTGGCCAAGGGCTGGAACTCCGGCTGTCCCGCCGGTGACGTGTTGTTCAACGTGACCAGCGCGGTGCAGCAGGCGGCCAAGGGAGGCTGGTCGAACACCACCTTCGGGCTCCGTGCCCGCGACGGCGGCGACCAGCTCGCCTGGAAGCGGTTCGACCGGAACGCGTTCGTCCGGGTGCACTACAACACCCCGCCGACGCAGCCGAAGATGAGCCAGCTCTCCTCCAGTCCCGGCGGCCCGTGCACCGGCCCGGAGAAGCCGGCCAGGTTCAACCAGCTCCCGACCCTGTTCGCCAAGAACCTCACCGATGCTGACAACAAGGGTGTGGAGGGGGAGAAGCTCAGGGCGCAGTTCCACGTGCTGTGGACGGAGAACGGCGTCAAGAAGACCAAGAACCTCGGCACCGTGGTGAAGATGTCCGCGAGCGGGGCGCGCCACTCCTCGTTCAGCGTCAAGATCCCCACCGGCGTGGTCCCGCAGGGCGTCGTCGCCCACTGGGGGGTGCGCGCCTACGACGGCCGGGCATGGAGCCCGTGGAGCTGGTCGGGCAACGCGACGGCCTGCTACTTCGTCTACGACGCCAGGGCCCTGCCCGCGGCGAAGATCACCTCCACCGGCGCCGACGGGTATCCGGCGCTCGACCCGGGCAACCCGAACCAGGTCCCGACCAACGGGGTCGGCCGGTACGGAACGTTCACCGTCACGTTCGACACCCGGGTCACCAAGTACGCCTGGGCGATGAACACCACCCCCTCCGAGGGGGCCGCCCAGGTCAAGGCCGCCAACACCGAGTCGGTCAAGGCGATGCCCACCCGTGCCGGACTGAACACGCTGTATCTGACGGCCTGGGACGCGGCCAACAACTGGTCGACCGGCACCTACGAGTTCTGGGTCGCCGACGGCACGGCCCCGAAGGCGCACTGGAAACTGGACGAACCGGCCGGCGCGCCCCAACTGGCCGACTCCTCGCCCCGAGGCGGCCATCCGGCCACCCCGCAGGGCGGTGCGGCCCTCGGCGTGCCCGGCGCGCTGGGCACGGCGATGAGGCTCAACGGCACCACCGCCTACGCGGCCACGAGCGGGCCGGTGGTGGACACCACCAAGAACCTGGCCGTGTCGGCGTGGGTGAAGATGCCGGCCACGCTGCCCACGACCCACTTCACCGTGGCCAGCCAGATCGGCTCACAGATGGCGGGCTTCTACCTGAAGTACGACCCGACCGACCAGACGTGGCGGTTGTCGCGGCCCGTGGCCGACGGGAACGCCAGCACGGCCGGCATCGCGAAATCCAGGGGTCCGGCCAGGCCCGGCGTGTGGACCCACCTGGTCGGGGTGCAGGACGCGGTGACCATGAAGCTGCGGCTCTATGTCAACGGGGTGGAGGGCATACCCGCCGACCTCGGTCCGGTGTGGGCGGCGGGCGGCGCGTTCCAGATCGGCCGGAGCATCTGGCGGGGGCAGTTCGCTGACTATGTGCCGGGCCCCCTCGACGATGTCCGGGTCTACGACCGGGTGGTGTCGGCCGACGAGGTGCACGACCTGTTCGCGATCAAGCCGTTGATCGAGAGCAAGTGGCACCTCAACACCGCGACCGGCACCCCGGCGAGCAGCCCTGACACAGGTCAGGGAGTCGCGTACCCGCTGACGCTCAACGGCGCCGCCAAGATCACCACAGACTGGTCCAAGGTGCTGGTGAAGTCGCCGGCGGGCACTCCCAGCGGAGCGCTCGAACTGCCGGGCGGCAACAACGACTACGCCGTGGCGAACGGGCCCGTGATCGACACCCGGGACAGCTTCACCGTCTCGGCGTGGGTGTCCACCCCGGGCACCCCGACCCGGCCGATGATCGTGCTGGGCCTGACCGGATCACACAACAGTGCGATCACGGTCAGGTACGACCCGGACAAGCAGCGCTACGTGCTGGACGTGCCCGACAAGGACGGCACCGGCGCGAACACGGCCAGTGTGGAGCACTCCATGTTCCACCAGGGCGTCTTCGAACCCTGGGACCACATCGCCGTCACCTACGACGCGATCGAGGCCACCGTCACCCTGTGGGTGAACGGGGAGAAGGAGGCCACCGCCGAAGCGGACAACCTGTCCCTCCGCCACCGCACCCGGCCGTTCGGCCCCATCGCTTCGCTGCAGGTGGGCAGAAGCCTCACCGGCGGCGCCTACCCGAACGGCAGGGCCTGGGCCGGAATGGTCGATGACGTGTGGGTGCTGCGCGGTGTGGCTTCCCGGCAGCTCATCGACATGCTGGCCCTGCCGACGGAGATCGGCTCGATTCCCGGCTGACCTGTCGCGGGCCGGTGGCCTCCCGGCCACCGGCCCGCTCTCTCCGCCTCACTCCACGACGTGCTCGGAGGATCTCGCATGACCGTCCGCGGTGTATCGACGCGGTTGAGGATCGGGCCGGTCCGCCGGTTCCTGTCCATGGGCCTCACGGCCGCCCTCGTGGCGGGGCTGCTCGCGGCCACGCCGGCATACGGCACGGCGCAGGCCGGCCGGGGCCATCCCGAACCCGAGGACCACGACCCGGTGGTGGCCGGCCAAACCCTGAAGGTGAAGCCTCGAAAGGACAGCCCGCGCGCTCCGGAACCGGTCGTACGCTGGCCGGCTGCCGGTCAGGCCGAAGTGGCGCTGGGGGACGCGGCCCGCGCCCGCGACGGGCAGCGGGCGGGAAACCTGCCGGTCTGGGTCGCCGCCCCGGCGGCGACCCAGACTCTCGGCGCCGAGCCGGGCAGGGTCCGGGTGCGGATGCTGGATCGTGCCGCCGCTGTCCGGACCGGCGTCACGGGCGTGGTGTTCACCGTGAGCCGGATAGGCGATGTGCCGGGAAAGGTGGGCCTGCGGCTGGACTACTCCGGATTCGCCGAGGCGTTCGGCGGCTCGTACGGATCGCGGCTCCGGCTGGTGAGCCTGCCCGCGTGCGCGCTGGCGACACCTGACCGACCGGAGTGCCGGACCACAACCCCGGTCCCGGCGACCAACGACGCCCGATCCAGGACGATCGCGGCCGAGGTCGAGCCGGCCGCCGAACCTGCCGTGTTCGCGGCGACGTCGAGCGCCGACAGCGCCAAGGGGGACTACAAGGCGACCGAACTGGCGGCCTCGGCCACCTGGCAGGTCGGCACGCAGACCGGGGACTTCGCCTGGTCCTATCCCCTGCGGACGCCGCCGGTCCCCGGCGGGCTCACCCCTGAACTCGTCGTGTCCTACTCCTCCTCGTCCATCGACGGGCGCACCTCCAGTTCGAACAACCAGGGCTCGCAGGTCGGGGACGGCTTCGACCTGTGGCCCGGCTACATCGAACGTAGATACCGATCCTGCAAGGACGACGGCGTTCCCAAGGACAGCACCTACCAGGTCCACCCGATGGACCAGTGCTGGGGCTACGACAACGCGGTCCTGACGCTGGGCGGCAAGGGCGGCGAGCTGGTGCAGTCCGGTGCCGACGAGTGGAAGTTACGCAAGGACGACGGCACCCGGATCCGGAAACTCACCGGGTCGGAGACCGACACCGACAACGGCGACGACGACAACGAGTACTGGGTGGTCACCGCTCCGGACGGGAAACGCTACTTCTTCGGGAAGAACCGGTTGGCAGGCTGGGCCTCCGGCAAGCCGGAAACCCGATCCACCTGGACCGTGCCGATCTTCGGTGACGACGACAACGAGCCCTGCCACGCCGACGCCTTCGCCCAGTCGTGGTGCCAGCAGGCCTGGCGGTGGAATCTCGACTACGTCGAGGACCCGCACGGGAACGCGATCGTCTACTACTACGGGCAGGAGGGCAACCGCTACGGGCGCAACCTGCGGGCCGCGGACGACACGCCCTATGTCAGGGGCGGCTACCTCAAGAGCGTCGAATACGGCCTGAACAGCGACAACCCATATCCGGCCAACGCCCCGGCCCGGGTGGACTTCACGGTCGCGGAGCGGTGCCTGCGTTCCGCCGCGGACTGCGCCGAGTCCAACATCGCCGACCATCCGGCGTACTGGGAGGACGTGCCCTGGGACCTCAACTGCGATGCCGGCACGAAGTGCGCGGACTACAAAGGGACGTACGCCCCCACCTTCTGGACGCGCAAGCGTGTCGTCGAGGCGACCACAAAGGTGATCAAGAATGACGGCAGTGGCCACCGGGCCGTGGACTCCTGGTCGTTCTCCCACGACTGGGGCACGGCGGACGTGGACCGGCAACTGCTGCTGAAGTCGATCGTCCACAAGGGCCACGCGGGAGCGACCGCGGTGACGATGCCGCCGGTCAGCTTCGCCTACACCCCGAGGCCCAACAGGGTGGACATCCTCGGAGACGACGTCGGGCCGTTCGTCAAGAACCGGGTCGGCTCCATCACCAACGAGACCGGTGGCGTGTTGGATGTCAACTACTCCGCGCCGGACTGCAGGGTGGGCGACACGCCGAGCCCGCAGGCCAACCACCGTCGCTGTTTCCCGGTCTTCTGGGAGAGGTCCGGCGGTGACGCCGATCCGACCCTGGACTGGTTCCACAAGTACGTGGTGACCCAGCTGGTGCAAAGCGACCTCACCGGCGGCTCACCGGACATGGCGACCGACTACGACTACAGCATCGGCGAGCCGGCCTGGCGCTTCACCGACGACGACGGGCTCACCAAGGAGAAGTACCGGACCTGGTCCCAATGGCAGGGGTACGACAAGGTCCGGGTGCGGACCGGTGTCACCGGCGCCGCACCGGCCCAGACCGACCACTGGTTCTTCCAGGGCATGCACGGCGACCGCCTGAACGCCGACGGCGGCGCCAAACAGGTCATGGTCAGCGACGGAGAGGGTGGCTCCTTCCCCGACCACGAGTCGCTGCAGGGGATGGCCGTCAAGACGATCGAATACGACAGAGCCGGCGGCGAACCGGTCGGCAAGACCGTGAACAAGCCCTGGCATCACCAGACCGCCTCCCGCACCCGCACGATCGACAAGGGCACCATCACGGTCACCGCCAACCTCACCGGGGTCGCGGGCAGCCGGACCATGAAGCGGATCGACAGCGGCTGGCGGTCGACCAGGACGACCGTCAACTCCTTCAACCTCAGCACCGGGGCGCCGAGCGAGGTCGACGACGAGGGCGACATCGCCGTCACCGGTGACGAGAAGTGCGTCACCACGACGTTCACCGCGAACGGCACCCGCATCCTGGCCAGGCCGGCCCAGGTCAGGACCGTGGCCCGGCGCTGCGCCGACACGCCGGACCTGGCCAGGGACCTGATCTCCGAAGAGCGCACGTACTACGACGACGGCGCCTTCAAGGCCGCGCCGACCCGTGGCGACGCCACCCTGGTGGAGAAGGCCAAGGAGGCCACGGCGAACTCGGTGACCCATCTCGCCGAGACGCGTACCAGGTACGACCGCTATGGGCGGGCCGAGGCCGTCACCGACGTCGCCGGCAGGACGACGACCACGCGGTTCACCGAGACGCACGGGCTGACCACGAAGGTCGAGGAGACCACCCCACCGGCCACGGGCGGCGACGCCGCGACGGCGCACACCACCGTCAAGGTGCTCGACCCGGCGTGGGGCAGCCCGACCGGCGACACCGACGCCGGCGGCAGGACCACCACCATCCGCTACGACGCGGCCGGGCACCTGGTCAAGGTGTGGACCGGCGGCCGCGCCGTCACCGCCGTGCCGGACAAGGAGTTCGAGTACCTCATCAGGCCGAACGCGATCGTCGCCGTCGCCACCAGGTCCATCACCGCCGAGGGCGGCCAGGAGGTGTCCTACACCTTGTTCGACGGCTGGCTGCGGCAGCGGCAGGTACAGGCGACGGGACTCGACGGCACGACCAAGGGGCGGCTGATCTCCGACACCTTCTACAACGCCGCGGGCCAGGTGGACCGCACCTACGAGAGCTACTACGCCGACGGCGAGCCGGCGCCGGAGCTCTTCGGGGTGGCCGACCCGGGCCAGATCGAGACCCAGCACGTCTTCGACTACGACGGCCAGGGCCGTAAGACGGCCGACCGGCTGCTGGTGGGCAGCAGCGATGTGCAGGAGCGGTGGCGGACCCGTTACGAGTACGGCGGTGACTGGACCAAGGTGGTCCCGCCGGAGGGCGGCACACCGGTCACCACGTACACCGACGCGCACGACCGCAGGACCGAGGTCCGTGAGCACCGGGCTGCCGGCCACGTCTCCACGGTCTTCCGATACGACCACCGCGGCCTGGAGGAGTCGGTCACCGGGCCGGGCGGACACGTCTGGACGACGAGCTACGACCTGCGCGGCCGGAGGATCCAGACGTCCGACCCGGACAAGGGTGTCACCAAGTTCGGCTACAACGACCTGGACCAACTCGAACTGACCGAGGACGCGCGGGGCAAGAAGCTCGCCGTCACCTACGACGGGCTCGGCCGTAGGACCGCGATGTACGACGCCACGTCGGCGACCCCCGGCGCCAAGGTCGCCGAATGGGTCTATGACACGGTTCGCAAAGGGCAGCTCACCAGCGCCACGCGCATCGTGGGGACGGCGAGGTACACCACACAGATCGACGTCTACGACGGCCTGAACCGGCCGACACGCAAGCGGTTCCTGCTCCCGAGCGCCGAGGGCGCGCTGGCTCCGGAAGGCGGCTACGTCTTCGACACCGCCTACAACCTGGACGGCAGCGTGCGGGCGTCCAGTAGCCCGGCGGCCGGCGACCTGCCGGCGGAGAACATCACGTACACCTACGACGGCCTCGGCCGGCTGGTGGAGATGGGGTCCAACCTGTCCACCTACCTGGTGGGCACCGACTACACCAAGACCGGCAAGCCGATCGGCCAGCGCCTGTCGATCGGTGCCGCCGGCAGACAGGTGGACCAGACCTTCTCCTACGAGTACGGCACGCAGCGGCTGAGGAAGGCCACCACGGTGCAGGCCGGCATGTCCGGCACCGACCGCAGCGTGGAGTACCGCTACACGGATGCCGGCAACCTCGTGCAGGCCACGGACACCTCCAGGGACGGGGTGGACGACCAGTGCTTCCACTACGACGACCTGGGGCGGCTCGCCGACGCCTGGACCCAGGCGGCGCCCGCGGGAAGCCCCGCCGGGTGTGCGACCGACCCCGGGCAGGCCACGATCGGCGGGCCGGCGCCGTACCGGGTCAACTACACCTATGACGACACCGGCAACCGCACCGGCGAGACCCACTACGGCGCCGGCCCGTCCGGCGGCGCCCAGACCGCGACCCGCGCCTACCGCTATGCGGGCAACCCCGGCGTCGACCCGAAGTTCAAGGGACACCAGCTCTCCGAGGTGACGGGCGTCCCGGCCTCCTACGGCTATGACCAGGCCGGCAACACCACGGCGCGGACGACCTCCTCCGGCAGGCAGACCCTGCATTGGGACTCCGAGGGTGAGCTGGTCAAGGTCGTCGACGACAAGAAGGGAGAGACCCGCTTCCTCTACACCGCCGAGGGTGAACGGCTGCTCCGCCACGACCCCGCGGGTACCACGCTCTACCTTCCCGACCTGGAGATCCGGCTGGAGAAGGGCCGGCCCACGGCCAAGGCCACCCGCTACTACCAGAACACCATGCGAACCGGCGCCGGGGTCACCTTCCTGGTCAACGACCACCACGGCACCGCCGAACTGGCCATCGACGCCGTCGACGGCTCCCTGAGCCGGCGCCGCTACACGCCTTTCGGGCAGGTGCGGGCAGGCGCGGGCGAGTGGCCGGCCGGGAACGAGAAGGGCTTCGTCGGAGGCATCGTCGACTCCTCCACCGATCTGACGACGCTCGGCGCACGCGGCTACGACCCCGGCACCGGCCGGTTCGTCTCGGTGGATCCGGAGATCACCATGGGCCGGTCGCAGCAGATGAACGGCTACAACTACGCCGACAACAACCCGGCGACCCTGTCCGACCCGGACGGCCGGTACCCCAAGACCTCCGTCTATCTCATCGGCTACCGCCAGTTCTGGTACCGCTACGGCAACTACGACTACCTCGCCCGGCAGAACCTCTATCTGGTGCACGTCCAGTTGAACTTCTTCACCAGCCAGCTATACCTCGCGGTGGGCAACTGGTACATCGCCGCGCGCCGATGGGCCTACCTCGCCGGTCCGGTCGCACCCGGCCGAAGGCCCCTGCTGCGGCAGCCCGGCATTCCCGACGCGACGCCCCCACCACCGGCGCCGCCCAAGCCCAAGGCGCCGAGCAAGCCGAAGAAGGGCGTCGCCGGCTCGTGTATCGGCATCAGCATCAGTTTCACCGCTTCGTTCGGTGTCGAACTGTGCTCTGTCGCCGACCGCAAGGGCTTCGGTTTCGCCGGCACCTTCAAGACCGGTATGTCGACCGGGATCGGTATTGACGCCGCCGTCGGCGGCTTCGTCGCTCCGCACACGGACATCGACGGGCTGAATACCACGCCCGGCACGTGGGACTCCTACTCCGGCGTTCAAGTGGCAGGCGGCGACAAAACCAAGAAAGTGGGTGCCGGAGGTTATGTCGTGACCGACTACACGGGCAAACGCACAGCCTACGGCTTCGAGCTCAGCCGGGGCGTGTCGGTGAAGGTGGACGATTGGGTCACCGGGCAGCCCCGTGTCTCGGGCTACCATCAACGCGGCAAGACCCGGGCCGGGCGGCTCCACGGCCCCAAGACCTGGTACAGGAACGCCAGGGACTCCATGTGGGACTTCGTCCGCGGCGGCTACGGCTACTAGCACGACACTAACAAAGGGACAGGGAAAAGGAAAAAGGCGTCGATCGCCGTTTGCGGCCCTGCGGTGAACGGAAGACAAACCCCCGGAAGAATGGTCCGCCGGACGTTCTCGTCGCGGTATGTGCCCGGGGGATAATATGCCCAAGTTTCACAATATTGTCTGGTTTCTTGCGG
>NZ_BSRQ01000016.1 GCF_030268685.1 Microtetraspora sp. NBRC 13810 | reverse complement strand
CAACACCAACGCCACCGCGTCGGCCTTGAACTCGGGTGGGTAGTTCTTCATCACCATCAGGAACATCTCTTCCCCTGGACCTCAAGATCCAGTCTTCGAGGTGTCCTCGTTCAAGGGGGAATGCCCCCAGCACCAGCTTGAGTGCCGCCTGCACGACCCGGTCCGCGATCCGGGGGATGCCCAGCGCGCGAACCTTTCCCGATCCGCCCGGCTTGGGAATCTTGCGTTCCCTCACCGGCAGCGGTCGGAACGCGCCCGTCTTGAGCTGGGCACGCAGGTCGTCCAGGAAGCCCGAGACGCCCACCTGCTCCTCGACGGCGGCGACCGTCAGGCCGTCCACGCCGGGAGTGCCGGCGCCCCGGTTGCCCGCGACCCGGTCGAACGCCACCAGCAGCGTCGCCGGGTCGTGCACGAGGTTGAACAGGTCATCGAACCGGCGGCCGGAATCGGCCACCGCCCAACGGTGAAGCTTGGCCTGCATCTCCGATACCCGCCGCCGTGGCCCCATCGGGACCGCCTGCGGCCAGGCGTCCCCATTCGGGGACGCGTCTTTCGGCATTGCAGCCTCCACATCTCTTCTCGAAACTGCTGCCGCCCTTCCCCATGTGACCGGCTCTCCCGGCCTCGGAGTACTACGGCGGCTCCGCCCCGTCCCGGACCGATCGGCGGTCGATGCGCCCAGCCCCGGCCGGCCCCGTTGGCGGCGGGCGGCAGGGCGAGATCCAGACGGTTCCCGTGTTCACAGTGATTCGCTCGACGAAGGAGGAGCCCGACTATGCCCCTGCGGTATCGCTGCGAGTACGCCGCAGACCTTCCTCGCAGCCTCCCCGGCAGCTCATGCCCACCACCGCGGGAGTTGTCCACCCACACATATGCGCGGGGCGGATACGCACCGCTCCCGGCCCTGATCCACCAGGTTTCGAGCCGGTGTCGCATTAAGGGGCTGTCACACGCCGGTTCCTCGCGTACTCCTCTCCATCCCGCTTGCCGAACCCGGGCCATCTGGCAGTGCTGGCCCGTTCCGGCGTTGTCAGGGCTGCTCCCACCCTCCCCGGCATCACCCGGCTCAGGCTGCCCTCAGCTCCACCGTCCCGCTGCGACGGGTTCGGCGGCGAAGGTCTCTCACCTCCGCTCGAATCACTGCGCCTCACGGCGCACGCATGACCTGCGCCACGGAGCGGCCACCGCCATGCTCGCCGCCGGGGTGGACATCAAGATTGTGCAGGAAACGCTCGGGCACACCTCGTCGGCGTTCACCCGCGACACCTACACCAGCGTCTACCCCGAAGCCGCCGCAGCCGCAGCGGAGGCGACCGCCGCTCTGCTCGCGGTGCAGCCCTTGCCGGCGCCGCCACTGGCCCCGCCGGGACGCCGTACCGCCCGGCCCAGAGCAGACGACAGGCCTGAGGCGGGCGGTGGTTCGTTGATTCACCTGCCATCAGCAACAGAGCCACGTTGACGCCCGCGAGGTAGACCTGCCTCCTTGCCGTTGCGGACCGTCCTTTTCCATTGGAGAGGGCCCTGCGGGCAGGGGTGATGCGCCCAGATATGAAGTGCATCTGAGGCCTGCCTGCTCGGCTGGCGCCCGGTAGCAGCGCACGCTTGGAGGGATGTTGGTGTCGGATGCCTCTGAGTGGGCGGTTCTCATTGCAACTTCGGACCCCGCGGCTCCCCCGGCCGGGGAGAGGGACCACCCTGGCGGGGGAGTGGTACTTGTTCTTGCTGGACTCGGTCAGCGGTGAGCGCTCAAGCACGGTGGCGTACTCGGTGAGGACGGCCCGCGTGCGAGCCATGCAATGCGGCCACTCGGGACCGGGTTGTGTTTCCGGAAGCCACTCCCGGAGCCTGCTTCCGGAATTGACCCATTCCGGAAGCAGACGCACACGCGGGCGTGGTTCTGGCGGCTTCCGCACTGCACATTTATCGACTATCGTCGATTGACGATGAATGAGCATAAGGGGCTGCTGCCGCGCGCGGAGGCCGAGGAGTACGCAAGCTGGTTCAAGGCTTTGGCGGACGCGACGCGAATTCAGATCGTGTCGCTACTGGCACGGCGGCGCGCGCCGATGAGTGTGGGCGAGATAGTGACTACGTCCGGGGTGGGCCAGTCCACCGTCTCGCACCACCTGAAGATCCTGGCCGAGGTGCGGTTCGTGCTGGTCGAGAAGCAGGGCACCTCCAGCCTGTACCGGATAAACGAGAACTGCGTGAGCTGTTTCCCGACCGCCGCTGACGTGGTCATGGGCAACCCCGCCCCAGGCGCGCCCACCTGTGAGTGAAGGAGCGTTGTCATGGCGAATGACGAGATCATCGACCACTACTCTGCTCTGGCCCGGGCCGCGGCCGATGGCCAGGTCGTCGGCGACTGCGGGCCGGATGCCTTCGAGGAGGGCTGTTTCGGCGCCGCCGGCTATGACGACACCAGCGCCCTGCCCGACGGCGCGGTGCGGGCCAGCCTGGGCTGCGGCAACCCCGTTGCGGTTGCCGACCTGTGTCCGGGCGAAACCGTGCTCGATCTCGGCTCAGGTGGCGGCATCGACGTGCTGCTGTCGGCACGGCGGGTTGGTCCGTCCGGCAAGGCGTACGGGCTGGATGCCAGTCCGGACATGCTGGCGCTGGCCCGCCGCAACGCCGAGCAAGCGGGGGTGGCCAACGTCGAGTTCTTGCAGGGCGGCATCGAAAGGGTGCCGCTGCCGGATCGGTCGGTGGACGTGGTCATCTCCAACTGTGTGATCAATCTGTCCGACGACAAGGCGGCGGTGCTGGCGGAGGCGTTCCGGGTGTTGCGGCCGGGCGGTCGGTTCGGTGTGAGCGACGTGGTGGTCGACGGCGACGTCGACCCAGCCCGTCGCCTGGCTGCCGAGCAGCGGATCGGGTGCGTGGCTGGGGCGCTGCCGGCGAGCGAGTACCGCGAACTGCTGGCGGCGGCCGGGTTCGTGGGCATCCGCATCACGTTGACCGCTGGCCACGGCGACGGTGTCCACTCGGCGATCGTCCAGGCCGTCAAGCCCGCGGCGGGTACCGGGGTGGAGATCCGGCCAATGCGGGAAGACGACGCGGAGCAGGTGCTGGCCATCTACCAGGCCGGGCTGGACACCGGGCAGGCCAGCTTCGAGACCACGGTGCCGAGTTGGGAGGGCTTCACCGCTGGCAAGATGCCGCGCCTGCGTTACGTGGCCGCCGATACCGCGACCGGTGAGGTGCTGGGCTGGGTGGCCGCTTCACACGTGTCGGCCAGGCCGGTGTACGCGGGTGTGGTGGAGCACAGTGTCTACGTTCACCCTGGCTGCCAGGCACAGGGCGTCGGACGGGCGCTGCTGGAGGCGTTCATCTCGGCGAGTGAGGACGCCGGGGTGTGGACGATCGAGTCCGGCATCTTCGGTGAGAACACCGCGAGCCTGGCCCTGCATCAGGCGGTCGGCTTCCGCGTATTGGGCACGCGTGAGCGCATCGGCTGCCATCACGGCGTCTGGCGGGACGTGCTGATGGTGGAGCGCCGTAGCTCAGCGGTCGGCGGTGGGAGCCGGTCCAGGTAGGTGCCTCCACGACTCCGCGGGTGCCGTGGCCTTCCCGCACACATGGGCCGGACCCTGCTCGGCCGCTTCGATCAGAGGAATGATCACGACGTCACCTTCTTCGCGGTCCGCGTGGGACGTCTGCGCCACAGAGTAAGGGCGATCAACGGCGCGCCCACCAGGCTGGGCAACGCCCCGTGGCTCCAGCCCGGCAGCCGTTCCCACAGCGGCAAGTGCGGGCCGTTGTCGAGGTAGAAGCCGGTCAGCAGCGCGATGTAGGAGGCTCCCATGCCGGCGATGTGCAGTGCCGGCCGTCGGCGGCGCATCGTGTAGCCGGCCAGCGCGGCGGCCAGGGCCAGCGTCCCGACAGCGAACAGGCCGGCGTTCTCTCGCCAGCGGATCACCGACAGCACCGCCATCGACGCCCACACCACTCCCAAACCCCACAGGTAGATCCGGCCGGACCGGACATGCCAGGCGCCGCCCTTGAGCGACAGGGCCGCAACGGCGCCGCACCCGACACAGCACAGCCCGGCCGCCACGTGGACGCCCAGGGCGGCGAAGAACACCGGCCCAGCGTCCGGTACCGGGATGCCGAAGACATCGAGCTCGTCCATCGCCACTCCATAGGTAGCGTTGCTATATAGGGACGCTACTCCGGTGATTGCCGCGAAGGAAGGCCCGATATAGCGTTACTACCTATGAGGGCAGAGGCGCTCAAAGGACATCTGGACGGCCTGCTGCTGGCCGCGCTGGAGGCTGGGCCGCTGCACGGTTACGCCGTCAAGGAAGCGCTGCGCGAGATCACCGATGGCCGTATCGACCTGCCGACCGGGACCGTCTATCCCGCGCTGCACCGGCTGGAGCGGGCCGGGCTGATCAGCGGTAGCTGGTCGGTGGTGGGGGGACGACGCCGCCGTACCTACGCCCTTACCGCTGCGGGCCGGACAGCGCTCGGTGGCGAGCGTGACAGCTGGCAGGAGTTCGCATCCGCCGTCACCGCAGCGCTGAGGGCACGTTCATGGCCGGCCACGAGTTGATCGCCGCGCAGCTGGCCATCCTGGCCGACCGGCTCCCGGCACAGGCGATGGAGGAACTGGCCGACGGGCTGCAGGAGGCCTACGAAGCCCAGCTTGCTAAGCTACATGATCCCGACGTGGCCGCGCGTGCGGCGATCGACGAGTTCGGCGACGCCGACACCATCACCGCCGCATTCGTCCGGGAATCTCCCTGGCGGCGGATGGCGCTGAAGCTGCTGACCACCGGACCCCTCATGGGTGCGGTCTGGGGGCTGACCCTCCTGTCCGCCCAGGTATGGGACTGGCCCATTCCCCTGGCCGTGCGCATCGCCTACGGCGCGGTCCTGGTCGGGGCCGCCCTCACGCTGCTGACGGTCGTGCGGGCGAAGCACGCCTACCGGCGAACACGCATCGCGACGCTGGTCGCCGCGACCGCCCTCATCACCCTGGATACCAGCATGCTCGCCGCCGCGATGAGCATGCCATCGAGCGCGGTGTGGCCGCTGCTGGTGGCCATATCGGCAAGCCTCATCCGCATCACGGCCACCCTCCGGGCGATGCCCGCAGCACTCACCCGCTGAGCAGCCCAGCCTGCTGGCCCTGACGCTCAATCCCCGACGCCAAGAAAGCGACCCGCTGGCGGATGCGTGGCTCGCGAATGCGCTGGTGGACGAAATCGACGACCCCATGAGCGCGATAGGCCGGCGCTGGTGGCGCAGGCCATCTGCGGTTCATCTCGCCGTGTCCCTGCTGATATCCATGGACGTAAATATTGATGCTCATGGATATGTTGAAGGTGCTGGACTGCTGCACGCCGCTGGCGCGTGAGCCGCTGGGCGAGGAAAAGTCGACGACGTTGGCGCGGGTGTTCAAGGCACTGGGGGATCCGGTACGGCTGCGCATCGTGTCGATCGTGGCCAGCCACCAGGGCGGCGAGGCCTGCGTGTGCGACCTGACCGCGAGCTTCGACCTGGCCCAGCCGACGATCAGCCACCATCTCAAGGTGCTCAAGGACGTCGGCCTGCTGACCAGCGAACGGCGAGCCTCGTGGGTGTACTACCGGATCGTGCCCGAACGGCTCGCCGAGCTTTCCGCGCTGCTGGCGGCGCCCGTGGAGGTGGGCAAGTGAAGCGCCGTTTGCTGGCCGAGTTCCTCGGCGCCGCGCTGCTGGTGACGGTGGTGGTGGGCTCGGGCATCATGGCCCAGACGCTGTCCCCGCAGGACGTAGGGCTGCAGTTGCTGGAGAACTCCACCGCCACCGTCTTCGGCCTGGCCGTCCTCATCGTCATGCTCGGCCCGGTCTCCGGCGCCCACTTCAACCCGGTGGTGTCGCTGGCCGACTGGTGGCAGGGACGGCGGAGCGGCCAGGGCCTGTCCGGCAGCGAGCTCGGCGGCTATGTCGCCGCCCAAGTGCTGGGCGCCATCGCCGGTGCCGTACTGGCCAACGCGATGTTCGACAAGCCCGTGGTCACCCTGTCGGTCACCCAGCGATCGAGCGCGCATCTGTGGCTGGGAGAAGTGGTCGCGACCGCCGGCCTGGTGCTGGTGATCTTCTGTCTGACCCGGTCGGGTCGTACAGCCGTCGCCCCGCTCGCGGTGGGCGGCTACATCGGGGCGGCCTACTGGTTCACCTCCTCGACCAGCTTCGCCAACCCCGCCGTCACCATCGGCCGGGCCTTCTCCGACACCTTCGCCGGCATCGCTCCCGCCTCGGTGCCCGGCTTCATCGTGGCCCAACTGGTCGGCGGCGTCGTCGGCATGGTGCTGGTGCATGGGCTGTTCGGTCGTCCTGAGGCGGGTGCCGCAGAGCCGGTTGTGCCCCATCAAGAGGCGCGCTGACCAGCGGCCGCTTGACACCGAGGAATGCCTCAATAATTATTGACTCAATGAACCTTGATGGGTTTTCCTCGCTGGAGGCCCGGGCCCGGGTGCACGCGGCGCTCGGCGACCCGGGCCGGCTGGCCATCGTGGACCGGCTGCTGCTGGGCGACGCCTCCCCGGGCGAAGTCGGGCAGGTGCTCGGCCTGCCCACCAACCTGCTCGCCCACCACCTGAAACTGCTGCAGGACGCGGGCGTGATCGAACGCCGACGCTCCGAAGGCGACCGCCGGCGCACCTACCTGCGACTGGTCCCGCAATCTCTGTCCGGCCTGGTGCCGGCGGCGGCCCGTCCTGCCCCGCGCATCGTGTTCGTCTGCACCCACAACTCCGCGCGCTCCCAACTGGCCGCCGCCCTGTGGAGCCGTACCAGCGCCGTGCCTGCCACCTCGGCGGGCACCCAGCCCGCATCCCGCATCCACCCCAGCGCCCTCGCCCTCGCCGCCCGCCATGGGCTGGACCTCGGCCACGCCGCGACCCGCCACGTCGAGGGGACGCTGCGTCCCGACGATCTGGTGGTGGCCGTGTGCGATGCCGCCCACGAGCAGCTCGCCGACCTCGAACGGCTGCACTGGGCCATCCCGGACCCGGTCCGCGCCGGCAGCGACGAGGCGTTCGAGCGCGCCTATACCGACATCGCCGACCGCGTGCAACGGCTGGCACCCGCCATCCATCCTCCCGAGGAGTAGCCATGCCGCAGACGTACCGCCGCCTGGACCTGTCCATCGATCAGCAGCACGCCCTGCTCACCGCCGCCCGCCGCCTGGCCGAGGAGTTCACTGGCACGTTCGGCACCGAGACCATCGAGCGGTTCCTGCACACCAGCTACGACCAGTTCGCCCTGCACGGGAAGATCCCCAACTACCTGCCGTTGCTCGCCGAGCGCTTCGCCCGCCAGCGCCTGAACGCCCTGGCCCGCGTGGAAGGCCACAACGACGGGCGACCCGTGGTGCTGTTCCTGTGCGTGCACAACGCCGGACGCTCCCAGATGGCCATGGGCTTCTTCCAGCACCTGGCCGGGGACCAGGCGCTGGCCTGGTCCGGCGGCTCGGAGTTCGCCAGCGAGATCAACCCCGCGGCGGTGGCCTCCATGGCCGAGCGGGGCATCGACATCTCCCGCGAGTTCCCCAAGCCGTGGACCGAGGAGATCGTCCGCGCCGCCGACGTCGTGGTGACCATGGGCTGTGGCGACGCCTGCCCCGTCTACCCCGGCAAGCACTACATGGACTGGGAGCTGGACGACCCCGAGGGCAAGAGCGTCGAGGACGTACGCCCCATCCGCGACGAGATCGAGTGCCGCGTCCGTCGGCTGCTCGACGAGCTCGAAGTTCCGACAGCCCGAAGATCAATCAGCAAGAGAAGGAGCCCGTTGCGTGAGTGACAAGCCCAGTGTCCTGTTCGTCTGCGTCCACAACGCCGGCCGGTCCCAGATGGCCGCCGGGTGGCTCGCCCACCTGGCCGGGGATCGGATCGAGGTCCGCTCCGCCGGTTCGGCTCCTGCCGAACAGGTCAACCCAGTGGCGGTCGAGGCGATGCGTGAGGTCGGCATCGACATCACCGCCGAGCAGCCCAAGATCCTCACTGTGGATGCGGTTGAGGCCTCGGATGTGGTCATCACGATGGGGTGCGGAGACGCCTGCCCGATCTTCCCGGGCAAGCGGTACGAGGACTGGAAGCTGGACGATCCCGCCGGGCAGGGCATCGAGGCCGTACGACCCATCCGCGACGAGATCCGTGACCGCGTCGAACAGCTCGTCGGTGAGCTCGCAAGCTGAGGGCAACCGGCATGTGCAGCAGTCGCTGCTTCCCGGACCCTGTTGCGCTGCTTCACCCACGCCTCCTCGATGAGGCCGCCCCGCCATGACTCCTAGCACCCCGACCAGGGGCGACAGGTAATGTGTTGCCGGAGGACAAAGCCTGACCACACCGAGGGTGCGGGCGCTGAGCCGGTGAGGAGCCTGGTCGGCGTGACCTCGGACGACGGCACCATTCCCGCGCGCATAATTCGCTCGCTGCCGCTGGGGGTCACCGCCGGGGCAGCGGTCGGCGCGTTAGGCGGGATGATCGGCCTGGGCGGAGCGGAGTTCCGCCTGCCGCTGCTGATCGGCCTGTTCGGGTTCGCCGCGCTGGCGGCGGTCATCGTGAACAAGGCGATGAGCCTGATCGTCGTGCTGACCGCGCTGCCTGCCCGGCTGGCCGCTGTCCCGCTGGCCGACCTGGGCTCGCATTGGACGGTCGCGGCCAACCTGCTGGCCGGAAGCCTGCTCGGGGCGTGGGCGGGAGCCTCCTGGGCGGTGCGGATGCGCACCACCACCTTGTACAAGGTGTTGGCGGCGCTGATGGTCCTCATGGCCGCCGCGCTCGTGCTCACCCACACCACCACCTTGGGCACCCTCACGCTGCCCGGCCCCGTACAGACGATCGCCGGGGTCGCGGCCGGCTTCGGTATCGGCGTGGCGGCCGCCATCATGGGCGTGGCCGGCGGCGAGCTGCTGATCCCAACGATCGTGCTGCTGTACGCCATCGACATCAAGACTGCGGGCAGCCTGTCCCTGTTGGTGTCCCTGCCCACGATGCTGGTGGCGTTCGCCCGCTACAGCCGTGACGGCAGCTTCGCCGTCCTGGGCGCCAACCTGCGCTTCGTTGCCGTCATGGTCATGGGCTCGATCGCTGGAGCTCTCGTGGGCGGCCTGTTGCTCGGCGTGATTCCCGACCTGGTGCTCATCCCCAGCCTGGCCGCGATCCTGCTGATCTCAGCGGTCAAGTTGGCCCGTCACGCCTCTCCAAGCGTGTGACCTCCCCGGCTCCAGGCGTTGTCAGGGGCTCTCCAAGATCAACGGGTGGGAAAAGGGCGCTGAAGACGGTTCCTGTCCGGTCGGCTCGCCAATCCTGATCTTCAGGCTGGTCACGATGTGGTCGAGCGGGGAGACGGGTGCTCGCTCAGCCATCGCCGGTCCACGGTCAGGTTCCTGCCCAGGGGCGGATACTCAACGATGTAGGAGGGGCTGTTGCGTCGCTGATCGCCATTCCATGGGGTGGGCAGGCGTACGCCGGTCAGGTGCGAGCTGATCAATGGCAGCGGGTCATGTTCAGCGTGGCAGTAGAGGTGGGTGTCGGCTGCATCGTAGATCACGACGTTGAGCCAGATTCCGAGGCCACCGTCGAACTTGGTCAGGTGATCGACCTGCTTTTCCGGGTCTGGGTCTCGCGTCCCTAATCCGGGGAGGATGAGGAAGCGGTGGGGGTCCAGCGGGAGGATCATGTCCCAGTAGGTTGCGGCGCGCAGCTGATTCGCATCGTCGTGCCCGTTGAGGATCACCACCGGTACGTCGCTGGTCCACAGGCAGGCGTCGCTGAACCCGAGCCCCCAGGGGCGGTTGTGGACGATCCGGGCTAAGGCGGCGAGTTGACCGGTGATGAACTGAAGATGGGTGTCCCGGCCAGCCAGCGACTTGACTGTGTGCGGCACCTCCAGCAGCTGTTCGTCGGCGCCTGCTGCGGCGATCGAATCGAGACGGCGGCGTTGACGTGTGGTCCGCACGATCTGAGCGGCGATCCACCACGCCATCCACAACCTGTCCTCGGCCGTGAGCGGCCAGTGGAGGGGCAACGCCCCCAAGGGGTCGTCGAGTATGGCGCGAAAGACGGGAGCGGCTCGCTCTTCGATTTTCGCGAGCAGCCGCTCGACGCGCTGGCCGTAGAAGTCGGTGACCGCCGCCACGTTGGTGATGTTCGCCTCGAAGACACGGTCGAGATCGTTGATGCTGCGAGCGGTGATGAACCAGTTCTTGCTGGCCTTTTTCTTCTGGCGGGAGAAGTGCCGCAGATACATCCGCGGCACGGTGTGATCGTTGGTCGGCATTGCTCTTCCTCGCCGGCAGGCGCGTCGTGGGTTCCTCGCAAGACTCCTCCGGCTCTGCTGCCTCAAGGACGGCACGAACCTCCATGATGGCCAGTCCGTTGAGCATCGAGCAACGGGCTTATCGGCTGGTCCGAAGTCCTGATGAGACGCCGAGCGAGGCCAAGACTTCGACGATCGTCTGCCTGGCGGTACGGGCGGCGCCGATGAGGGTGGCTGAGGCCAGGCCGGTCCAGTCGCCGTAGCCGAGCAGGTGCAGGCGGGGCTCGTCGATGGCGCGGGTTCCCTCGACCGGGATGAGGCCGCCACGGCCGCGCAGCCGTAACGGGGCCAGGTGGCCAAGGGCAGGGCGGAAGCCGGTGCACCAGATGATGGCGTCGGCGGCCTGGCCGGTGCCGTCGGGCCAGGCGATGCCGTCGAGAGTGATTCGGTGGAACATGGGCTCGGCCTTCAGCGCGCCGCGGTCGCGGGCCTCGCGGACAGGTGGGACGGCGACGATGTCGCCCAAGTCACCGATGCCATCTCCGCCTTGGGCCCGGCGGGTGGCCAGTGTGAACAGCGCCCGGCCGTCGATGTCGTCGGGCAGCAGGCGGGGCGGGCGCAGGGTGACCCAGGTGGTGTCGGCGACGGTGGAGACCTCGGCCAGGATCTGCGCGGCGGAGTTGGCTCCGCCGACGATCACCACGCGTCGGCCGCGGAACGGCTCGGGGCCGCGGTAGCCGGCCGTGTGGAGTTGCTCGCCCTGGAAGTCGCGGATGCCGGGATGGTGCGGGACGTACGGCCGCCACCAGGTGCCAGTCGCGCTGATGACGATCCGGGCCTGCCAGGCGCCGGCGTCGGTTTCCACCGTCAGGCGTTCACCGCCGCGCCGCACCGCATGGACCTGCACCGGCCGCAGCACGGGCAAGTCGTAACGCTGCTCGTAGTCGGCCAGGTAAGCGACCGTATCCGCGGCGCTCGGATAGCCGCCGCCGGGTGGGACGGGCATCATGCGGCCGGGCAGCGAGCTGTGCTGGGCGGGAGAGAACAGCCGCAGGGACGGCCAGGCATGCCGCCACGCGCCGCCGGGGCGGTCCTGGGCATCGAGGATGACGAAGTGGGCTCCGGCGCGGCGCAGGTAGTAGCCGGCGGCCAGCCCGGCCTGGCCGCCGCCGATGACCAGAACGTCGACCAGACGAGTCACGCGGAGACGGGCTCGGACAGCGGGGTGAACAGGGCGCCGAGCTTGTTCACCGCCTCAGGGATGATCCGGTAGTAGACCCAGGTGCCGCGCCGCTCGCCGTCGATCAGGCCGGCAGTGCGCAAGACCTTGAGGTGGTGGCTGATGGTGGGCGCGGTCAAGTCGAAGGCGTCGGTCAGGTCGCACACGCAGGCTTCGCCTCCGGCATGAGAACCGATCATGGACAGCAGCCGCAGCCTGACAGGATCGGCCGCGGCCTTGAGTAGCACGGCCAGCTCGGCCGCGTCGCCTTCACTGAGCGGCTGACGAGCGATCGGTGCGCAGCACGCCCCGCCCTGCGCGTCCTGACTGCTCTGGGCGAGAGGCAGGGGGGTGGCGGTCATACGGGAGCCTCCGGCCGGACTATTGGTTCGATGTTCATCTAAATCATAGGCGGTGGTAGGCCGTCAGCGACGCGGCGGCGATCAAGAGTCCCGCGAGCGTGCTCGTGGCGGGTCAGCCGCAGCAACTGCCGCCCTGGGAGGCCCCGGCGGTCGCCAGCGGCAGTGGGGCGCCCAGCAGGCCGCCGCTGATCCCGGTGGCCAGGCCGACCCGCTGTTCCTGGGCCTCGGCGAGGCTGGAGGAGCACACGCCGGTCTCGGGCAGGTCCAGTTGCACGTCCCGGGCTGCCTCCCAGTCGCCGGCCAGCGCGGCGACGACCGAGCGGGCCTGCTCGTAGCCGGTGGCCAGCAGGAACGTGGGTGCGCGGCCGTAGCTCTTGACCCCCACCGCGTAGTAACCGGGCTCCGGGTGCGCGAGCTCGTCGGCGCCGTGCGGCGGGACGGTGCCGCAGGAGTGCGCGTTGGGGTCGATCAGCGGAGCGAGTGCACGGGTGGAGCCGAGGATCGGGTCGAGGTCGAGGCGGAGCTCGCTCGCGATGGCATGGTCGGGACGGTAGCCGGTGGCGGCCACGATGCGCTCAGCGGTGATGGCCTGCTCAGTGCCGGACGGGTCGCGGCTGATCACCCGCACCTGCTCGCCGTCGCGTTCGATGGCGTGGACGAAGAAGCCGGTCACCAGGCGGATGCGACCGCTTTCGACGTGGGCGTGCAGACGGGTGCCGAGCGCGCCGCGGGCGGGCAGAGCGTCCGCGTCACCGCCGCCGTAGGCGCGGCTGGCGTTACCGGCGCGGATGGCCCAAGTGATCGGGGTGTCCTCCAGTTGGGCGAGGGCGAGCAGGGTGGTGGCGGCCGAGTGGCCGGCGCCGACGACCAGGACGTGCTTGCCCGCGTACCGGTCGCGATCGGCACCGAGGACATCAGGCAGCGCGTGGTCGACCAGGTCGCCGGCGTCGGCCTCGCCGTGGGCGGGCAGGCCGCTGGCGCCGAGCACGTTCGGGGTGGCGTAGGTGCCGGAGGCGTCGATGATGGCGCGGGCGTGCAACTCGCTGCCGTCGGCCAGGCGGACCAGGAACGGCGCGACCTCGCGGCCGTTGGTGCGGACCCGGTCGTAGCCGAGCCTGCTGATCGCGCTCACCTTCGCGCCCACGCGGACCCGCGCGCCGAACAGCTTGGCAAGCGGAGTCAGGTAGTCGTCGATGAGCTCGGCGCCGGTCGGTAGCCACTCGGCATCCGGCGCGCTCCACCCGTCCGTTTCCAGGAGGCGGCGGGCTGCGGAGTCGATGTTGTACTTCCAGGGGCTGAACACCCGTACGTGGCCCCACTTGTCCACCGATGAGCCCGCCTGCTCGCCCGCCTCCAGCACCACGAAGTCGAGATTGCGCTCGGCCAGGTGAGCCGCTGCGGCCAACCCGATCGGGCCAGCACCGATCACCACGATGGGCAGGTTGTCGAGCTGTGCAGCCTGCGTGTTGGGCTCCAATTCGACGGCAGTGGGACCGCAGCATCCGCTCATGGCACATCTCCTCATCGGTTCTCGCGAGCCTCCGGGCTCGCGCTGTTTTGAAGATTGTCTAAGTACGCTCGTCGGCAGGATGCCCGATGACTTAGAGACGTGTCAAATTAGAGCTTCATCTAATCAGATGCCAGCCAAAAGGTATGCCTGCTCAGGAGCGGACATGCTGCTGGTTGCCGTGCAGGTGGCTTGCGAGAGCGGCGACGACGCGGCGGGCGTCGGCACCCACCCCGCGCAGGGTGTTGGAGGAGGGAGTGCGCTGCCATTCCAGGCCCAGGTAGCCGAGGCCGTTGTGAGTGAGGGACACGCCGCGGCGCTGGCGGGGGTGCCCGTCGGCCGTCAGCGCTCCCAGTCCGGCCAGATAAGGCAGGTTCGGCTGGTAGCCGGTGGCCAGCAGTACTGCGTCGACGCGCTCGCGCCGACCGTCGGACCAGGTCACCTGGTCACCGTCCATTCGCGCGAACATCGCCCGGCGCTCATAGCGACCCTCGCGCAGCGCCCGGCGGTAGCGGCCGTCGTCGAGCACCGGCGAGGCGGGTGGAGCCTCCGCGCGGGCCAGCGGCAGCCGATCGAACCCGGTCACCTGGAACCAGAAATGCAGATCCCGCCCCAGCGGGCGTTGCTCCACGAACCGGATCGGCGCCCGGCTGGCGAGCGTCACCCGCCGCTCGGCGGCCAGTTCGTGTGCGATCTGGACCGCCGAGTTGCCGGCCCCGACCACGATGACGTGCTCGCCGGACAGTGAGGCCGGTGAGCGGTAGTCGGCGACGTGCAGCACCGGGCCGGTGAAGGTGTCCAGGCCGGGCAGGGCGGGCCGATACGGGCAGCCAAAGGAGCCGCTGGCCGCGATCAGCGCGGGAGTCGCCAATTCCTCGCCGCCTTCCAGGTGCACGAGGAAGCCACTCCCGTCGCCCTGCCCAACGGTCTTGTCGGCGGGCCGGACGGCGCTGACACAGGCGCCGGTGCGCAGTTCGGCGCCGCGCCCGGTGAGGGCGGCGGCATAACGCTCCAGGTAGGCGACCACCTCATCGCGGCGCGGGTAGCGCTCGGGCTCACCGCCGAAGGGCATGCCGGGCAGACTGCTGTACCGGGCGGGCGAGAACAGGGCGAGGCTGTCGTAGTAGCGAGGCCAGGACCCAGCAGTTTGGTCGGAGGCCTCCAGGAGCACGGGTCGCAGCCCCTGCTCAAGGGCGGCATGCGCGGCGGCCAGGCCTGACTGCCCGGCCCCCACGATCAGGACACGGTCGTTATCGGATCGCATGCCGCAGAACGTACCGTCATTTTCTAATATGTCAATATGTTGATGTGAGAGGTAGGGTGCGGGCAGGAGGGAACAGGCATGGCCGAGACCACGACATCACCACCAGCGACGGCGGGTGCCACGTGCGCACCGCAGATGTCGCAGGTCGCCCAGGACTTCCTCAAGGCGCTGGCCAACCCGGGACGCCAGCAGATCATGCTGCTGTTCGCCCAGGGCGCCGAGTTGTCGGTCAATCAGGTCGCCGAGCGCGCTGGCATCAGCCAGTCCGCCGCCTCCCAGCAACTGGCCCTGCTCCGGCGCGGAGGCATCGTCACCTCCCGCCGTGACGGCAAGGAGGTGCTGTATCGCGGCGACCGCGACAGCGTAGCCCGCATTCTCGGCGAT
This sequence comes from Microtetraspora sp. NBRC 13810, assembly GCF_030268685.1. GTDB lineage: Bacteria > Actinomycetota > Actinomycetes > Streptosporangiales > Streptosporangiaceae > BSRQ01. Next base: position 193,069 of record NZ_BSRQ01000016.1, on the reverse strand, counting down.
CTCCAGGCCTACCTGCGCTTCTGTTGCTGACCACCGAGGAGCTGGCGATTTGCTCAACCGGTCGGCATCGGGCGTAGGTGTGTGGCGTTGACCGTAGTTATGCGGCGCCCGCCGGTGTGGTGGCCAGGACGTGGCAGATGCGTTTGGCGGCTGTGGCGGGGTCGGTGACGTCGTTGATGGGTTCGGGCCATGACCACCAAAACAGCCATCGGTCGTCCATGGGTGCGGCGGAGATGATCTCCGACATGGTGGTGGCTTGGGGGTTGATCACCCGTAGGCACGGTAGCCGTTCGTCCGGGGTGAGCAGGCGGGCGTGCAGGCCGAGGTCGTGCAGTAGTTCCTGCAGGTTGGTGAGGTGGGTGACGGCTTGCGCGGCTATGGCGGGGTTAACAGGCTCGGGCATGGCTGGCTCCAAAGGATGGACAGGTGGTGGGTAGAGGGATGGCCTGCTGTTCACGGGGCGGGCGGGTGCGGGGGCTGGGGGTGTTCCGGGTGGGCCTGCTTGCGGCTGGCGGCTCGCCGGGTGCGGTAGATCGACCGCAGAGCGGCGGAGAGGTAGCCGATCAGCAGGGCAAGGACCAGGACCAGAGACGCTGGCTTGGTCATGCTGGCAGGGGCCAGCACGGCGAAGACGATGTCGCCGGTGGTCAGCAACACAGCCAACACAATGATCGTCGTCTGGCGAGACATGACCAGAGACTCCATTCACGAGGGAGATAGAACCGAGGAAAGCTCAGGGGCCCGTACGAGCTGGAACCGGTTATGAGCAGCTCGACGGCGGACCTGCTTGCAGTACCCGAGCTAGACACAGATGAGGACTCGGCCTGCCAATGAGTACCGTGATCGTCACCGACGCGGATCGCTGCTCGGAGCGGTGAGTCAGCCGACCAAGGTGGTGGTACCGGTCAGCGGGATGAACATGACAGGAGACGGTGGTGCACCCACCACAGCTCTCTGACCTACCGGCTGGTAGGAACCCTTGAATGAGCTGAGGCGGGGTCAGTTATATGGGGGAGCGGAACAACTCCTCCAGCTGCGCTGGTGTCGGGTTGAGGTCGAGGTGGCACCACACCAGGCGCAGCCCGTTGGGGGGCACTTGGTAGCTACCCCACCGGTTGCGTGACAGGGCCTCCACGATCGCCAGTCCCCGGCCCCGCTCGGCGTCCAGGCTCGGCGCCTGGAGCGGGATACGCGACGGCTTGGAGCAGGACGATCCGGGATCGGTCACTGCCAGCCGCAGGTAGTCGCGCCCCTGATACAGCTCGAGCGTGATCGCCTCCGGACTGCCACCAGAACCGGCACTGGAGCTTGGGGCGTCGGCATACTTCACCGCGTTGGTGACCAGCTCCGACGCTGCCAAGACCGCGATCTCCCTGGCGGGATGCTCAGGCTCCAGCCAAACGCTGACAGTTTGCCGAGCCCGATATGGGGCCCGGCCGCTGCGCGCTAGCCGGATGGTCCCGATGGTCTGAAGTTCGGAGGGGGAAATGTCGTAGATCATCGAATCCGCCTCGCTTATTCTCGATCGTCAGCCATGCCGTTTACGAGAAGAATGAGAATGGCGTGTACACGCAAGATCATCCCTTTGTGTGGCTGGCTGCGATACGTCGAGCTGGCCTGAAGAGACAATCCCAGAAAACCCCTGCCTGTGGGATGTATTGCAAAGCACTTCCCAGGCACGAACCAAGTGTGCTAACACACATGTCGCGTGCGTTTCTCGTGTGTCAATGGGAGGGAGGCATTCTGCCTTGGAAGACACCGAGCCGGAATCTGTGCTAAAAGCGCCCAGAGCAGAATTCGGTGTACATCTTCGCGAATACCGCATAGCGGCAGGCAAGCGGCAAAAGGAACTTGCCGCCATGCTTGGCTGGTCAGTCTCGAAGATCAGCATGGTCGAACGCGGAGAACGCCCGGCCGACGAGGACTTCGCCCACGCCGCGGACACCGCGCTGGGCGCGGACGGGGGACTGCTGGCGCGCTGGCGCGAGACCGTCGAACACGCCTCGCATTGGCCGGTCTGGCTGGCTCAGCTAGCGGAGATCGAACAGCAAGCAGACATCCTCCGTACCTGGCAGCCGCTGATCGTCCCCGGCTTGCTCCAGACCCAGGCATACGCACGGGCCATCTTCCGCGGCAAGCCCGCCATCACGGAGGAGGAGGTGGAGCAGAACGTCGCCGCACGCATGGAGCGCCAGCATGTTCTGCATCGGGAAGTTGGGCCTACGCTATGGGCAATACTGGACGAGGGTGTCCTGACTCGACCGACCGGCAGTGAGGCGGTGATGGCCGAACAGATGGCACAGTTGGCCGCACTGGACGAACATCCCCGTATCAACGTCCGCGTGCTCCCGCGAAACTCCTGGCTGACGACCGGCCTGCAGGGAGCATTCATCCTCGCCGGTGGGCCGGGGATGCCGGATATGGCCTATCTGGAGTCGATCACCATGGGTCAGATCACCGCTGACAGTGGGCGGGTACGGGAAGTCAGGTTGAAGTACGAGATGTTGCACAACGAGGCCTTGCCCCGTCGTGCCTCGCTGCAGCTGATTAGGGAGATGGCAGAGAAATGGACGAACTGACCAAAGAACTCCTCAAGACCGCCGAATGGCGCAAGGCGACCCGCTCTGGCGACAGCGGCGACTGCATCGAGGTGGCGCCCTTGGGTGACGGGCGCGTGGGCCTGCGCGACTCGGAACGCCCCGACCTGCCTGCGTACGTCGTATCGTCCTCGGTCTGGGGCGCGTTCATTGACGGCGCTAAAAAGGGCGAATTCGACTTCTGATCTCTACGACACCGAACTGCGGCGGGTCCTGGGCGTCGGCCCAGGACCCGCCGCATACTCCCTGGTCGATGCCAGGCGGCGAGTCTTTGGCTCCTGCGGGCCAGGCTGGCGGCCAACTGAGGCTACGGTCGTTTGATCCGCACCCCTTCGGCACAGCTGTCTGCGCCGTCTCGTCCGGCAAATCGTGGACATCGCAGGAGGTCGTAACGGCGGTGACTGTGAACGAGTAGACGCTCTGCTGTCGGCTTGACCGCTGTTTGGACGGGTCTGTAATCAGGCCGGACGTGTCTCCCTCGTGGACCCTTGCGTCGAGCCCTGCTACTGGGTGCCACTTGGGTCTAGCTTTACGATCCGGCTTGAGGCGGCTGTTGATCGACAGCGCAAACGACGCAATTCGCCCTCGCTATCGACCCGCCGACGTGCCGGACGCGTGCCGAAGAGCATGTGACGAGCATGAACTCGGCCGGTTTCGCCTCGCCGAAGACGGTCGAGAACCGAGAAAGCCCAGGTCGGATGGGGTGTGGAGTGGTAGGGCGCCCGGGGCTCGAACCCGGAACCTACGGATTAAAAGTCCCAAGCTTTGTTCCTGCATGTCAGAGCGTGTCGTGTTCTGTCGCGCGGGGTTCGGAAGTGCCAGCACAAATGCATCGAATGCGGACGTTCCTTCATGAAGTGCCAGCGGCGATTTATCCGTGAATGTCATGGATTCGAAACCGTGAGCCGCTGTTGGTTGCTCGGGCAGCCCGGCGTGGAGTCCGATGCTGGATTTGACTCAAGGTTGGCCTATCGCGCTGTCCTAACTCGGCCGTTGTGGCCGGTATTTAAATAAGTGACAGGGATGAGTTCGCTCGCCGGATTGGGGGACCCGATGGTGACTGTACAGCTCAGCCACTTCGCCGAATCTCGATGCTGTGCCTTCCCCACCAGCGGAGACCGCCGTCACGTGATCAGGGCGTAGCCCTCCGCGCGAGGCCGGCGTCCTGTGACCGAGGCAGGCAGCAGCACGCCCCAGGCTCGGCCGGGGCGTGGGCCGGGACATGTGACCAGCGGATATCGCTTGACACGGGCAATGGAGGTGGGCGTCGATACCGACCGCCCCCGGGCCATCCGGCGGCCCCGAACATCCCCGCTGCGGCCCCATAACGGGCCTGTGCGGGCCGACCGGGGCCGCCCTCCGGCCCGGGGCACGGCAATCCCCACTCCGGGCCGCCGGACGGCGACCGGCGCGGTGATGGGCCGGGTGTGCGATGCCCCCGGTGTCGTCCTGCCCCGGTCATACCGGCGCCGACGGCGATCGGCGGGGGTCGCGGGGATGGGGAGCGCCGGAGGAAGCGCGGCGTCGAGTGGTCGGCGACGCGAGGTCAGCGAACAAGCGGAAAGGTGCGACAGCGACGATGAACGGAACCACCTTCAAGACGTGTTCCTGCCGGGACGAGGCGACCGGCAAGAAACTGGGCAAGGCCTGCCCGAAGCTGCGCCGCCCGGGCGGCGGGGAGCGGTGGAGCAGCACCCATGGCCGGTGGGCCTACCAACTGGAGCTGCCCGCACACGCCGACGGTCGGCGGCGGAATCCGCTGCGCCGCCGGGGCTTTGCCACGCTGGAGGAGGTGGAGGCCGAACTGGAGCATGCCCGGGCGCTGCTGGCGCTGGATGAGGACCCGCACATCCAGCGGAAGATCACCGAGTTGCTGCTGTCGGTGCTCAAGGACACCAAGGCGCTGCCGCCGGTGGAGGAGGTGCGGCGCAAGGTCCGCACCCGACAGGACCTCAATCCCGCGGTGTCCGTGGCCGAGTGGATGCAGGAGTTCCTGCGGCGCAAGCGGAAGATCGACGCCACCACCCGTCGCTCCTACGAGGCGCACATCCGGCTGTACTTCACCCCCTACCTGGGCGATATCCGGCTGGACCGGCTCCGGGTGTCCGATGTGGCGGGCATGTTCGACGCGATCGAGGAGTTCAACGACGTCATCACCACCGCCCGCGCCAGCGGCGATCCCGAGGAGCGAGCCAAGGTCCGATACCGGCGGCCGGTCGGCCCGGCCACCATGCACCGCATCCGCGCCACCCTCCGGCACGCCCTCAACATCGCGATCAAGCAGGACCGGCTGATCGACTTCAACCCCGCCGCCGTGGTCGAACTCCCCGACGCCGAACGCCCCAAGGCGCTGGTGTGGACCGACGAGAGGGTCACCGACTGGAACCGCGACCTGCAGCACCGGCTCGACGTCGAGCAGCGGCGGCGCGGGGCCCGGCTCAGCCGGCCCAGCATGATCAACGTGTACGCGTCCGTGCCGCGACCGTCGCCGGTGATGGTGTGGACGCCCTCCCACACCTTCGCCTTCCTCGCCGAGGCGGCCACCCACCGGCTGTCCGCGCTGTACCGGTTGATCGCCTTGCGTGGGCTGCGCCGGGGTGAGGCGGTTGGGCTGCGCTGGAAGGACGTCGACCTGGCCGCCGGGACGGCCGGAGTGCATTGGCAGATCACCCAGTTGGGCTGGGAACCGGTGCAGGGCAGGCCGAAGACCGAGGCCAGCGACCGCACCATCGCGTTGGATGAGGACACCGTCACCGCGCTGCGCGCGCACCGCAAACGCCAAGCCGCCGAGCGGTTGATCGCGGGCGAGGCCTGGGCGGACAGCGGGTTCGTCTTCACCGACGAGATCGGCCAGCCGCTGCATCCGCAGCAGGTCAGCGACCACTTCTACCAGCTGGCCTTCCAGGTGGGGCTGCCGCCGGTGCGGCTGCACGACCTCCGCCACGGGGCCGCCTCGCTCATGCTCGCTGCCGGGGTCGATCTGAAGGTCGTGCAGGAGACCCTCGGCCATGTCTCCTCCACCTTCACCCGCGACACCTACACCAGCGTCTACCCGGAGGTGGCCCGCGCCGCCGCCGAATCCACCGCCGCTCTCGTCAACACCGCAGCCGCAGGTGCCCAGACCGCCCGGCTGATCACCCTGCCGAACCATGTCGGCACGACCACTACCTGAGCCACTCCGACCAGGCAGGCCCGCCGATTCGCTGGCGGGCCTGCCTGTTTGCTCTCAACGGCTATGCGCAGAAGATGCACCCGATCGATCCCCGGCCTGTGCTGTGAACGGGGCCGAGAGGATCGCTGTGAAGCAGCGGATCTTTTATCTGCTGGTCAGAAATGCCTGGGGAGCACGACGAGGCGGCTTGGAGGAGACTTGACCGCGCATAAGGCCATCGCTGACCGGCGGCGTCGTGCAGACCTTCTGGCTTGATCTTCTGATGGTCGTCACCCGGGTCTGAACTGACGATGGCGCTCTAAATGATCTACCGCGATACACGGTCCGTACACAAGAGCAACCACCGAGCAACCAACCATGATCAACAACGTGATCAAAGGCCGACGAGAACCGAGAAACCCCAGGTCGAACGCGGTATTGAAGAGTAGGGCGGGTGGGACTTGAACCCACGACCCACGGATTATGAGTCCGCTGCTCTGACCGGCTGAGCTACCGCCCCGCAGACGTGCAGTCTCTCATATATACCGCGTGATGCCAGCACAGATCAGCATTCAGCGGGCCTATATTGCGGCCGAAGTGATGTTTCGGGCGATGGGTCCTGCTTGTTGGGAGTGGGGCTGGACTGGGGGTGGGTGTGGTGGGGGTCGCGGACGAGGGTGTGTTGTACGTGATCGTGTGCGCGGCGGGGGTCGCGGGGGGCGTCGGGGAGCTGGTGGCGGGGGCGCGGGAGGCGGGGTGGGAGGTGCAGGTGGTGGCCACGCCGGCGGCGCTGGAGTTCCTCGACGTTGTGGCGCTGGAGCGGCTGACGGGGCGGGCGGTGCGCAGTCGCTACCGCAGGCCGAGCGAGCCCAAGCCGCCGCGGCCGGGGGCGATCATCGTCGCGCCGGCCACCTTCAACACGATCAACAAGTTCGCCGCGGGCATCGCGGACACGTACGCGCTGGGGTTGCTGGCCGAGGCGCCCGGGCTGGGGATTCCGGTCGTGGTGCTGCCCTGTGTGAGCGACGCGCTGGTCTCGCGGGCGGCCTACCGGCGTAGCGTCGCCGAGTTGCGTGCCGAGGGGGTGCGGGTCCTGTCCGTGGACGACGGGGGTGCGGAGGGTTTTCCGTGGGGGGCGGCGGTGGCGGCCCTCCCGGGGATGAGGGACTCCGGCCGCCGTGGAGGAAGACCGAGCCGGTGAAGGAGCTGGAGGTGTGCAGCGTCATGGAGTGCGGGGTGGAGACGACCAGCATGAAGGTCCGCTTCTCGTCCTCGGGGATGCGCGCCGCCATCGCGGCCATGGCCTGCTCGTGCTTCCGCACGGCCCGCACCCCGGCCTCGCGGTCGCCGAGCGCGTCGGCGATGGTGACGACGGCGTCCTTGGTCTCCTGGTAGCCGCCCTCCCAGCTGTTCAGGACGACGGTCGGCGCGATGGAGGCGAGCTGCTTGTAGATCTTGGCGTGCCTGGTCGAGTCGGCGATGACGAGGTCCGGCCTGAGGCTGCTCACCACTCCAGGTTCGGCTCCAGGCGGGTGCCGACCGAGGTGTACACGATCTTCTTGCCGAGCAGCTGCTCGATGCGGTCGTGGCCTTCGGCCCGTCGAACGCTGCGTGACCGTACGGTCTCGGAGTGATCGTTGGCCGCCCGTTCATCTTGTCGTCCGCGTCCCGGAAGGAAGCGTTAAGGGCTGCCCACTTAGGTCCAAATGCTTACCTGTATGCACGATATGCACTTAAAGGGCGCTTTCATGACTTCTTCGTTCTCTCGCCGCGACCTCCTGCGCGCCGGAGCCGCGGGCGGGCTCGGTCTCGCCGTCGTCGGCACGCTTGAGTCGGTCGCGGGTCCCGCGATGGCGCAGGCCGCGCAGACCGGTGCCGGCAAGGTCGCCGGCTACGGTCCGCTGATCGCCGACAAGGCCGGCATCCTCGCCCTGCCCAAGGGGTTCTCCTACAAGATCGTCGCCGAGGCGGGCAAGACCCTGCTCGAGTCGGGTGAGCCGACTCCCAGCGACACCGACGGCACCGGCTACTTCCGCAGCGCCAAGGGCGGCGTGCTGGTCAACAACCACGAGATCGGCGGGAGCGAGCCCTACGGGGTGCCGCCCCTGAAGGGCCTCACCTACGACCCGGGCGCGCGCGGCGGCACGACCAACATCGAGGTCGACCGGAACGGCAACCGGGTCCGCGAGTACGTCAGCCTCGCCGGCACCGTGCAGAACTGCGCGGGCGGCGTCACCCCGTGGGGCACCTGGCTGACCTGCGAGGAGACCGAGCAGCGGGCCAATGGAACGTTCCAGAAGGACCACGGCTACGTCTTCGAGGTCGACCCGTTCGACCGTGAGGCCAACGAGAACCCGGTCCCGCTGAAGTTCCTGGGCCGGTACGCGCACGAGGCCGTCGCCGTGGACCCGCGCACCAACGAGATCTTCCTGACCGAGGACGCGGACACCCCGCTCGGCCTGTACTTCCGCTGGACCCCGCCGAAGCACTTCCGCGCCGGCAAGGGCGCCCTGCGCAAGCTCGCGCTCGGCAAGGGCGGCGACACCGCGGGCGAGCTGGAGGCCATGACCTGCTACAAGGGCAGCAAGCACATCAAGGACCTGTCCGAGGCCACCCAGCCGGGCACCACGTACAAGGTCCGGTGGGTCGAGGTCCCCGAGCGCGACGCCAAGACGACCTCGGTGCGCAAGCAGTTCGGTGACGACAAGGTCACCCGCAGCCGCAAGTTCGAGGGCCAGTGGTGGAGTGACAACGGTGTCTACTTCACCGCCAGCTACGCCCGCCACGACGACGGCAGCGTGAACGAGCACGACGGCCAGGTGTGGTTCTACGACCCGCGGTCGGAGACGATCACCCTGAAGAGCATCTGGGGCGTCAACCCCGACCCCGAGGCCGACACCGACTACGACGGCCCGGACAACATCACCGCCTCCCCGTACGGCGGCGTCATCGTGGCCGAGGACGGTGTGGGCGTCCAGCACCTGGTCGGCGTCACCGACGGCGGCAAGTCCTACCCGATGGCCCGTAACGACCTCAACGACAACGAGTTCGCGGGCCCGGTGTTCAGCACCGACGGCAAGATCCTCTTCGCCGGCATCCAGACCCCGGGCCACGTGATCGCGATCACCGGCCCCTGGGGCGGGCGGAACGACGACCACGGTCACGGCCACGACGGTGACCACGGTAACGACCACGGTCACGGCAACGGTCACCGCTGACCTGGAGTCCTCCGGAAAGCACCGCCCCGCCCCGCCCCGATGAGGGGGCGGGGCGGTGCCCTTCCCGCCCGCCCGGGGGCCGCGCGGGAGCGTGCCCGCCCCGGTCAGGTGGTTCTGCGGCTTGGTGCCGGACGCCAGTACTGGCGGGACTCGACGTCCCGCACGACGATGCCGAGCTTGGCGAGCTCGGTGCGAAGCTCGGCGATGTCGGCGGAGTCCTTGGCCTCCAGGGCGGTCTGGCGGGCCCGCAGGACGGCTTGGGCATGGCCGTCGAGCCCGGGCATCCCGTCGACCCACCGCTGGAACTCGTCCCGGTGCGGATCGCGGTCGAGCCAGGGGTAGCGGTGCTCGTGGAAGGCCGAGCGGAGCTTCTCTGCGTTGTGGTCGGTCTTCTCGCGCGCCAGTTCCTCGGTGTCCGGGCCGAGGAGGACGAGGTCCTTTCCGTCGACGAACACTCCGTCGATCAGGTCGCGGCTGAACGTCTTCGCCTGACCGGAGCGGGTGATCGTCGTCGTGCCGGGGCCCACCTCGACCGTGACGATGTCGTCATAGGCCGTCAGGGCCAGGACGCCGCCGGCCACGACTCCGACCACGACAAGGACGGCCGTCGTCACCGGGGCACCCAGGAACCGGGCGAGGAACTCGACTTTCTCCATGGGCGGGATGGCGGGGATGCTCATGATCCACCCGGGAAGCCGCGACAGTACCCAGCCGGCCGCGGCGCCGAGGAGCGGGAAGACCGTCCACAGGAACAGATGGGTCCCGGCGCCGTGCCGGACGACGGCCGGTTGCCGGTCAGGGCTGCTGTGTGCCATGCGACTCGTGCTTTCTGCTGGTTCGGTCGACGACGATGCGGCCCTCGCGCAGGACCATCACCACCGCGCGTAGCGCGTCGAGGCGGGCGAGCGGGTCGCCGTCGACGACGAGGAGGTCCGCGGCGCGGCCGGCCTCCACCGCGCCGATCTGGTCAGTGCCCAAGGCTTGAGCGGGTGCCGATGTGGCGGCGCGGACGGCCTCGCGGGCGGTGAGACCCGACCGGGCGAGCAGCGCGATGTCGCGGATCAGGCCGCTGCCCGCATGCACCGAGGGCATGCCCGAGTCGCTGGCCGCGATGAGTGTGCCGCCGGCCTCGTGGAACTCGGCGACCCGGCTGCGCAGCAGGGCCGCGGTCTCGCCGTCGAGCAAGGCATCGGTGACGGCCAGCGTCGGTGCGAGGGTGACGCCGCTGTCCACCATGGCGGTGAGCAGGTGCGGCGGCCATCCCCGCAGGGGGCCGCGGGGTTCGAGGTGGTGGAGTCCGTCGACGCCGGCGGCGAGGAGTTCCGCCAGGTCCTCCAGCGTGCCCCAGTGCGCCGCGACCTTCTTGCCGTGGTGGTGGGCCTGTTCGACGATCGCCTGCAGGATCGCCGGTTCGAGGGGTTCGAGGGGGGTGCGTCGTGGGTCGCCGCGGTCGTGCACGACCTTGACGACGTCGACGGGATCGGCGCCCGTGACGAGCGCGCCCACCTGCTCGCGCGCCTGGTCCGGACTGCGCGGGACGCGGACCCAGTCCGCATCGGGCCTGGCGCCGACGGTGGCGACCGGGTGTCCCCCGGGGGAGGTGAAGATCGGACCGGCGATCAGCAGGCGCGGCCCCACCAACTCGGCGACCGCGCTCTTACGGCGGAAGTCGTGCACCCAGTCGTTCTCGTCGCCCAGGCTGCACACCGTGGTCACCCCGTGGCGCAGGAAGCCGCGCCGTTTGCCCGGCTGGAACCGCATCCAGTCGACGACCGCCTTGGATCTGGCCAGGAGGCCGGGCCTGACGCCTCGGGTCGTCTCCGGCGGCCCGAGGTGGACATGGGAGTCGATCAGCCCGGGAAGCACCGTACGTCCCGGCAGGTGGAGTATCCGTGCGGCCTGCGGTATCGCCACGTCCGGACCGACCGCCGCGATCCGGCCGTCCTGGATGAGGACGGTCGCGCCGTGGCACGGCTCCATGGTGTCGCCGACGAGCGCGGTCGCGCCGGTCAAGGCCAGGAGATGGTTGTTCACCGGCGGCTCGCCGACGTGGTTCGACTGCGGCTGAACACGCGACTAGTTGAACATATAGGATCCTGTTTATGCAAACAGTCGGTGCTGACGGCGATGACCGTGGCAGATCGTTCATCGAAGCCGCCCGCCGCGATCAGATCGTGACGGCCGCGATCGCGACCATCGCGGCAGAAGGCTTCGCGCGCGCCTCCTTCGTGCGTATCGCCGAGCGCGCGTCGATCAGCCCTGCCCTGATCACCTACCACTTCAAGACCAAGGACAAGCTGATCGGCGCGGTGCTCGACCAGGTCGGCTCTCGGCTGGACAGCGCCATGGAAGGCGGCCCGGAGCCGGTGGCGAGCTATGAGGACGGGTTGCGCCGCATCCTCACCGGTCACGTTCTCCACTGCGTCCGCGCCCCGGAGGACATGGCGGCGAGGCGCGAGATCGGCACCGCCGCCTCCTCTCCGGCCATCCGCCGCCGGATCGCCGAACAGCAGGAGACCGGCCGGGCCGAGCTGGCTGCCTTCCTCGCGGAGGGACAGCGTGAAGGAGAGTTCCGGGAATTCGACCCGGACGCCTTCGCCGGCGCCATGCTCGCCGCGATGCAGGCCGTCCCGGGTGAGCTGAGACGGCGGCCCGCCGACGCGGGCGAGGACTACGCACGGGAACTGGCCGGCATTTTCGTGACGGCGGCGATCGGCCGCGGCTGGGAGGGCGGCCCCGAAGGTGACCGGTGAAGACGTCGGCGCCTCGCCGGAGGCGTTGTGCGGGAACCGCCGGAATGGGCCGCCGGAATGGGCCGCCGGAATGGGCCGCCGGAATGGGCCGGATTCCGCTGGCGGGCCGGAGCCGCGGTCCTGGGGGAGGGGTGGGCCGGGTAGTCGCGTCCGGTTGCGGCGGGCGCGGAACGGATGCGTTCGCGCCGCTCGGAAACGCACTTTCGCCAGATTTGACCGTGTATATAGAGGCTCTGACAGCGATCACGCAGGATAGTGCTGTTTATGGTCAAATTTTGACATACGTGACAGTTGGCTGTTGACCGAATCACATCCTGCACTTAACGTCCCGGAGAGCCGTGAGGTTCGCCTTCGCATGATCATCCGCACGGCTGTCGGGGCCCGCTCCGGACAGGGGTGGGTCACCACCGGGGTGGCCGCGCGGCCGTGGGAGCGTGAGATGGCGGAACGAAGGACGGGCCGGGCACTGCTCGGCGAAATGGCGGCCGAGTTCGCCGGGACGATGATCCTGATCCTGTTCGGCGTGGGGGTCGTCGCCCAGGTGGTGGCGGGCGGCATCGGCGATCACGACAGCATCACCTGGGCCTGGGGACTCGGCGTGACCCTCGGCGTCTACGTCGCGGGCCGGGTCAGCGGGGCCCACCTCAACCCCGCCGTGACCATCGCGCTCGCGGTCTTCAAAGGATTCCCCTGGCGCAAGGTCGTGCCGTACGCGGTGGCGCAGACGCTGGGCGCCTTCGTCGCCGCCCTGATCGTCCGCTTCGCCTACGCGGACGTGCTCTACGCGGCCGACCCGGGGCACACGCTCAAGACCCAGGGGGTCTTCTCCACGCTGCCCGGCAACGGGACCCTGCCGGTCGGCCTGTGGGGCGGCTTCTGGGACCAGATCATCGGCACGGCGATCCTGCTCTTCCTCATCGTGGCGATCTCCGACGTGCGCAACTCGCCGCCGCTGGCGAACCTCGCGCCGTTCGTGGTCGGCCTGGTCGTGGTGGCCATCGGGATGGCCTGGGGCACCAACGCCGGCTACGCGATCAACCCGGCCAGGGACTTCGGCCCCCGCCTCGCGTCGTTCCTCACCGGGTATCAGACGGCCTGGCAGGATCAGTACGGTCAGCTCTACTTCTGGGTGCCCATCGTGGCGCCGGTCCTCGGCGGGCTCCTCGGGACGGGGCTCTACCAGCTCCTGGTGGCCCGCTTCCTGCCGGTCGAGGTCCAGCCGGAGTCGGGCAGGGTGCCGGAGCCGGAGAATTACCCCACATCAGAGCGATCTTGAGGAGGCGGTACGCCCATGCCTGACTTCGTCGGAGCGGTCGACCAGGGAACCACCAGCACCCGTTTCATGATCTTCGACAAGGGTGGCAACGAGATCGCCCGCCACCAGCTCGAACACGAGCAGATCCTGCCCAGGCCCGGCTGGGTGGAGCACAACCCGACGGAGATCTGGGAGCGCACCCGCGCGGTGATCCAGACCGCGATGACCAGGGCCGGGCTGACCGCCGCCGACCTGGCCGCGCTGGGCATCACCAACCAGCGCGAGACGACCGTGGTGTGGAACAGGACCACCGGCAGGCCGTACTACAACGCGATCGTCTGGCAGGACACCCGTACCGACCGGCTGGCCGCGGCGCTGGACCGCGACGGGCGCGGCGACGTGATCAGGCGCAAGGCCGGCCTGCCGCCCGCGACGTACTTCTCCGGCGGCAAGATCCAGTGGATCCTGGAGAACGTCGAAGGGGTGCGCGAGGCGGCCGAGGCCGGGGAGGCGGTGTTCGGCAACACCGACACCTGGCTGCTGTGGAACCTCACCGGCGGCGTGGACGGCGGGGTGCACGTCACCGACCCGACCAACGCCAGCCGCACGATGCTGATGAACCTGGAGACCCTCGACTGGGACGACGAGCTGCTGTCGTTCTTCGGCGTCCCCCGGCGCATGCTGCCCGAGATCCAGCCCTCCTCGCACCCCGGCCTGTACGGCGTGACCAGGGCGGACGGGCCGCTCGGCGGTGAGGTGCCGCTGTCGGGCGACCTCGGCGACCAGCAGGCCGCCACCGTCGGGCAGGTCTGCTTCGACGTGGGCGAGGCGAAGAACACCTACGGCACCGGCAACTTCCTGCTGCTCAACACCGGCACCGAGCTGGTCCGCTCGCAGAACGGCCTGCTCACCACGGTCTGCTACAAGTTCGGCGAGGACGCCCCGGTGTACGCGCTGGAGGGCTCGATCGCGGTCACCGGCTCGGCCGTGCAGTGGCTGCGCGACCAGCTCGGCATCATCTCCGGCGCCGCGCAGAGCGAGGCCCTGGCCAGGCAGGCCGCGGACAACGGCGGCGTGTACTTCGTGCCCGCGTTCTCCGGCCTGTTCGCGCCCTACTGGCGTTCCGACGCCCGCGGCGTGATCGTCGGGCTGTCCCGGTTCAACGACAACACGCACATCGCCCGCGCCACCCTGGAGGCGATCTGCTACCAGACCCGCGACGTGGTGGAGGCGATGCGGCAGGACTCCGGCGTCGCCCTCGACGTGCTGCGGGTGGACGGCGGGGTCACGGCCAACGAGCTGTGCATGCAGATCCAGGCCGACGTGCTCGGCGTGCCGGTCTCCAAGCCGGTCGTCGCCGAGACCACCGCCCTCGGCGCCGCGTACGCCGCCGGGCTCGCGGTCGGCTTCTGGAAGTCCACCGACGAGCTCAAGCAGAACTGGCGGGAGGACCGCCGCTGGCAGCCGGAGTGGGACGACGAGCGGCGGGCCGGCGCCTACAAGGGCTGGAAGAAGGCGGTGGAGCGGACGCTCAACTGGGTCGACGTCGACGAATGACGGCGTCCCTCCCCTGACACGTCCCGGTCATATGGGAGATGATGTTGGGTAAGCCCGACCGTGCACCCCCCACACCGCCGGAGACCCCATGCCGGACGTCCAGCCCCCGGATCCGAACGACCCCGAGCGATTCGGCGCGCACCGCGTCGTCGGGAGGATAGGGGAGGGGGGCCAGGGCGTCGTCTACCTCGCGGAGTCGGACTCCGGCGGGCTCGTGGCCGTCAAGCTCTTCCACGCCCGGCTCGGCCGCGACGCCGCCGCCCGCGACGACTTCCTGCGCGAGCTGGAGGTCACCAAGCGGGTCGCCCGGTTCTGCGCGGCCCAGGTGGTGGACTTCGGCCTGTCCGGCGAGCGGCCGTACATCGTCAGCGAGTACGTGCCGGGGCCCTCGCTCCAGGAGGTGGTGGCGCGGGAGGGGCCGCGTACCGGCGCCGTGCTCGAACGCCTGGCCATCGGCACCGCCACCGCGCTGGTCGCGTTGCACGACGCCGGGGTCGTGCACCGGGACTTCAAGCCGCAGAACGTGCTGATCGGGCCGGACGGGCCGCGGGTGATCGATTTCGGCATCGCCCGCGCGCTGTCCGGCAGCAGCACGGTGACCAGCCGGGTGATGGGCACGCCCGCCTACATGGCGCCCGAGCAACTGGCCGCGGGCGAGCTGGGGGTGGCGCTCGACGTGTTCGCCTGGGCGTCCACCATCGCCTTCGCGGCGACCGGCCGCCCGCCGTTCGGCGACGACGCGATCCCGGTCATCCTCAACCGGATCCTCAACCACGAGCCCGACCTCGACGGGATCGAGGCGCCGCTGCGCGGCCTGCTCGCCGAGTGCCTCGCCAAGGACCCGGCGCGGCGGCCCACGGCCCAGCAGGTCCTCGACCGGCTGGTGCGCGGGGGAGAGCACACCACGCCCCGGGCCGGCGCGATGGCCGCGGCGGGCGTTCGGCCGGCGGGCACGGGGGATGCCCCGCCCACCGACCCGTCGGGGGCCGTGGGGCGCGGGCGCCGCCGTACCCGGGTGGCGGTCGTCTCGGTGGTCGCCGTGGCCGTGCTCGCGGGCGGCGTCGGGATCATCCTGGCGAACACCGGTTCCGGCGGCCCGTCGCCGAGCAGCGCGACCGGCGGCATCCCGGCGGAGACCACCCCGCGGCCCACGGCGCCGGCCGCGTCCCCCTCGGGGACGGAGTCGCCCGACACTCCGGCGGCCACCCCGGCCCCGGTCTCCGACGAGCCTTCGGAACCCCCCTCGGAATCCGCGCCGGAGCCGTCCGCCGACACGTCGCCGGCCGGGCTGACCGAGCTCGGCCCCGGGCGGTTCACCTCTTACTGCAAGTCGATCGGCTGGGAGTGGGTGGAGAACCTGGAGACTCCCGAGCTGGGCGCCTACTGCATCAGGCGGGAGGGCGAGCGGATGCTGCTGAGCGGGAGACAGCGGGACGAGGCGTGCCGGACCAGGTTCGACGAACCGCGCGCGGTCCACCGCTTCAAGGGCAAGTCCAACTTCTGCTATCTCCCGCGCTGACGGCGGTCAGCGGAGCAGGGCGACCCCGGAGTAGCCGTCCACGCCGGGGAGCTTGGGCAGCGGCGGCTCCTCCTGCTCCGGCCGCCACGCCTCCGGCGGCACCAGGCCGGGCTCGACCAGCTCGAACCCGTCGAAGAAGCGCACGATCTGGCCGGCGGAGCGGGGGGTCGCCGAGCCCGCCGACGTACGGGTGTACAGCTCGCGGCCCTCGCGCACCTGATTCTCGTCCAGGTCGCCGAAGGACAGGTGGGTGATCGCCAGGGCGCTGCCGGGGGCGAGCCGCTGCCGGAGGGTCGCGACGATCTTCTCGGCGACGCCGTCGTCCGGGATGAAGTGCAGCACCGCGAGCAGCAGCACCGCCACCGGCCGGTCGAAGTCGAGGTGTCCGCTGATCAGCGGGTCGTCGAGGACGGCGCCGGGGTCGCGCAGGTCGCCGTGCACGACGATGGTGCGATCGTTGTCCGCCAGCAGGGCACGTCCGTGGGTCAGCACGATCGGGTCGTTGTCCACGTACGCGACGCGCGAGTCCGGCGCGGCGCGCAACGCCACCTGGTGCACGTTCTCCTGGGTGGGCAGGCCGGCGCCGATGTCGAGGAACTGCCGGATCCCGCTCTGGGTCAGGAAGCGCACGGCCCGGCTGAGGAAACGCCGGTTGGCCCGGACGCCCTCCCGGACGTTCGGCGTGAGCTCCATGAGCTTCGCGGCCGCCGCCCGGTCGGCGGCGAAGTTGTCCTTGCCGCCCAGCAGGAAGTCGTAGATCCGGGCGACGCTCGGCACGTTCGGATCGATTCCGTGGGGCGCCTGATCCGCGTCCATGGCTCGCTGTCTCCCTTGTCGTATTTTGGGGTGATCGTAAACTATCAGTGTTCGCGGGACGCGGGCTGAGCCGCCGTGGTTCCGTCGTGGTTCCGCGGCGGTTCCGTCGTCGGGGGTCGCGGCTGGTGGGCGGGGGTGCGGGGGACGGCGGCGCGGACGCCTCCTGCGCCGGACGGCACGCTCTGTGCGACGGATGACTGTGGGGATTTATGTCATTATTTCCGACAATTAGCTGAAAAGGGCCTATATTCAAGTACTTGATCGAAAGGGCGGTTCCCTTCGGTACGCTGTCCGGCGGCAAGGCCGTAGCGCAGAGGTCGTCGCGCCCGTTCCGCGTGCGGGAGGACGTCGGTTCGAATCCGACCGGCCTTGCCGCCTCCCCTCGCGGAAGCGCCCGCGGAGGCCCCCACACAGCCCGCGGTGCTCCCCGTCGACCGCGGCACTCCCCGCCAAGGAGGACGGATGACATCGCCCGCCCCCACCCCGGCCGAGTCCGCCGTCCTCGCGGCGTCCGATGTCGAGATCTGCCTGCGGGTGCTGGCGCGGGCGTCCGCGGCCGATCCCGGCGACCCGCGCTGGGCATCCGTGCACGAGGCGGCGGCGCAGGTCTACCGCGCCGCCAAGAAGTCCCGCAAGGCCGCCAGGCTCGCCGCCCGCCGCCACCACGACCGCGAAGCCGCCGCCACCGCCGAACGCCACCGTCACCAGAACCCCGCCCCCGCCCCACCTTCCGCCGACCCCGCTCTAACGTCACCCTCCGCCGCCCCCGCCCTCACCGCACCCTCCGCCGACCCCGCCTCCGCCCCCGCCCTCACCGCACCCTCCGCCGATCCGGTCACGGGACGAGGCCGCGCCGAGCCGGGTACGGCTCGCGCCTCCGCTCCGCCTGCTAGTGGACCGGTCACCGATCGTGCTCATCCTGGGCCGGTGCTGATCGGGGTCCGGCGGTGTTACGTGTGCAAGGCGGCCTACCGGCGGGTGGATCCCCGCTACCACCTGCTGTGCGGCGCGTGCGCGGAGGAGAACCTGGCTCGCCGGCACGCGCGGGCCGATCTGAGGGGGCGGCGGGCGGTCGTCACCGGCGGGCGGGTGAAGATCGGCTTCCATGTCGCGCTGAAGCTGCTCCGCGACGGGGCCGAGGTGCTGGTCACGACCCGGTTCCCGCGTGACGCCGCCCGCCGGTTCGCCGGGGCGCCGGACTGCGCGGACTGGCTGGACCGGCTGCACGTGCACGGCGTGGACCTGCTCGACCTCGCCGGGGTGGCCGGACTGCTGACATCCGTACGGGAGCGGTTCGACCACCTCGACATCCTGGTCAACAACGCCGCCCAGACGATCCGCAGGCCCGCCGCCTACCATCGCGAGGTCCGCGCGGCCGAGGACGCCCCGCTGACCGGCCCCGCCGCCCGGATCCGGCTCACGGACGCCCCCCGCCCGAGCCCGCCCGCCCTCACCGCCGCCCTGTCACCCCTCGCCCCCGCAGCGGGAGAGCCCCCCTTCCCCGCCGGACGCACCTACGAGACGGCGTTCCCCACCCCCGGTGGCACGGAGGAGACGGCGTTCCCCGCCGCCGACGGCACAGGCGAGACGGCGTTCCTCGCTGCCGATTCGGCGGACGAGGCGGTGTTCTTCCCCGCCGGCCGTACCGACGAGACGGGGGAGCCGCTGGATCTGCGGGGGCGCAACAGCTGGAGCGTGCGGCTGCACGAGGTGGACGCGGCCGAGTGGATGGAGGTGCAGATGGTGAACGCCTTCGCGCCGTTCCTGCTCACCTCGCGGCTGCGCGGGTTGCTGGAGTCCGCACCACGTCCCGACAGGTACGTCGTGCAGGTCTCCGCCATGGAGGGCAGCTTCTCCCGGCGGAACAAGACCGTCCGGCACCCGCACACGAACATGGCGAAGGCGTCGCTGAACATGCTGACCCGTACGGCGGCGGCCGACTACGCGGCCTCCGGGATCCACATGAACAGCGTGGACACCGGCTGGGTGACCGACGAGCGGCCCCACCCGGACCGGATGGCGCATCGGGCCGCCGGGTTCCGGCCGCCGCTCGACGTCATCGACGGAGCCGCCCGGGTGTACGACCCGATCGTGCGCGGCGTGGCCGGAGAGCCGATGTCCGGCCTGTTCCTGAAGGACTACCGCCCGGTGGAGTGGTGACGATGGAGACACCCGTACGCTGTCCCGCGATCGAGCACCCCGACGTGCCGCCCGCTGACCCCGCGGCCCTCGGCCCGCTGGTCGAACGGCTGGCCGCGGCGGAGCCGGTGACCGCGGACGAGACGTTCCCGCTCGGCACGCTGCGGCCCGGCGGGCGGGTGGACCTGTGCAAGCAGGGGCTCGGCCCGGTGGGCGCCGCCCGGCTGCTGCCCGCGGTCACCGGCTCGCCGCACGCCGTCCACCTGCTGCTGGGCACCAACGCCATCGGCGACCAGGGAGCCGCGGCCGTCGCCGGCGCGCTCGTCCCCGGGCACGGCCTGCGGACCGTGTACCTCGGCTGCAACCGGATCGGCCCGGCCGGAGCCGCCGCGCTCGCGGACCGGCTGGCCGGCGACGACACCGTCCAGGGGCTGTGGCTCAAACGCAACCCGGTGGGCGACGACGGGGTGCGCGCCCTCGCCGCCGCGCTGCGCCGCGACACCCCGCTGCGCACGCTCGACCTGGTCAACACCGGTCTCACCGCCGGCGGCCTGCGCGCCCTGCTCGACGCCCTCGCCGCGCGGTCCCGGCCGGTCGAGCGCGTCTTCCTCGGCGGCAACGGCCTCGGCGGCGAGGCGGCCCCGCTGCTGGCCGCGCTGATCGCCGGCGCGGGCGTCCGCGAGCTCTACCTGCCGGCCAACCACCTCGGCGACGAGGGCGCCGCGGTGCTCGCCGCGGCTGCCGACCCCGCGACGCCGGTACGGCTCGGCCTCGGCGGCAACGGGATCGGCCCGGCCGGCGCCCGCGCGCTCGCCGCCGCCCTCGCCGGGATCGAGGCGCTCGACCTCGGCCGCCCGCTCTCCCAGCGCAGCCTCGGCGCCCCCGGCAACGTCACCGGCGACGCGGGCGCCGAGGCGCTGGCCGCCGCCCTCCCGGACAGTCCGCTGCGCCGCCTGGACCTCCGGCACACCGGTCTCACCGGCCGCGGCGCGAAGGCGCTCCTCACCCGGGTCCAGGACGGCACCGCCCTGGAGTTCGTGGGCCTCGGCCCCGGCGTCCCGCGCAGGATCAAACGGTCCTTCGCCACGAGGCTGCGCCCGGCCGCCGCGGCCCACCCCGACCTGGCGGCGATCGCGAGCGTGTACCGGTGACCGGCCGGCGACCGGCGAAGGAGGTCCGGTGATCGGGGAGTGCTTCCCGCCGGAGGAGGCGTCGAGGTGGCGGCGGGTCCGGCGTTACGCGGTACCGGGCTGGATGATCGAGCAGGCGGCCGAGCGGCGGCTGGCCGGCGACTGGCGCGGGGCCTGCGCCGTGGCCGGCGTGGACGTGGCCGTCGACCTGGCCGAGGTGGCCGCCACGCACGGCCGTACGGTTGCCGGCTCGCTGGAGGAGGATCTTGCCCACCTCGTGCCGGACCTGCTCCGCTGGCACCTGCCCCGGACGCTCGGCGGCCAGGCGACGATCAGCACCGGCAGGGCGGTCGTCCTCGCCCGGTACGGATGGCGGGGCGGCGGTCCCTGCCTGTACGTCGTCACGCCGCGCAGGACCGAGGGGCCGCAGCGGATCACCCTGCGCTTCGCGGACGCCGAGCCGCTGTCCGAGGGACGCTGGAAGGCCGAGCCGGCGATCATCTGGCTCACGGCACGGCACCTGTGGGACGTCCGGCACGTCTCCGAGCTGCTCCGCCGCTGCGGCGGCGGCCACCGTACGCCGTTCTTCCACACCGACGGCACCCCCCTCACGCCCGCCGAACTGCCCACCCGGGACCCCGCTCACGATTCCGCTCGGTACCCCGGCCGGGACGATCTCGCGGCGCGTGCGGAATGGGTCGCCATGCTGCACGAGCGGGGCGAGGTCGAGGAGGCCCTCGCCGCCGTCGGCATCGAGGTGGAGCCGGTGGACTTCTCCATGGCGAACTCGATGCGGTTCCTGCGGGAGAGCCCGTTGGCCCTGGCCCGGCTCGTCCCCGAGTTGCGTGCGTTCACCGAGGCCGTCCGGGCAGATCGCGTGCACGTTCCGCTCTCCTGGAGCGCCGTCATGGAGTTCGGACCCGGGGCGAGCCTGCGGGGACGGATCGTCCGGCTGCGGCGCGACACCGAAGGGATCACCCGGTTGCCCGAGGCGTGCCGGCGCCGCCTGCCCGACCTCGACCTGCTGCGCGAGGCCAAGCTCACCCCCGGCGACCTGCACCCCCTCGTCCGCACCGCCCTCTTCCCCACCCACGCCGACTCTGCCCACGCCGACTCTGCCCACGCCGACCATGCCCGCGCCGACCATGCCCGCGCCGACCATGCCCGCGCCGGTGTCGGGTGGCCGGGTCCGGCCGAGGCGTGGCCGGCGGTGCGGGTCCGGTGCCGTGGGGAGTGGCACGAGGTGGCCGTGCGGGACGGTGTGCTCCGGATGCCGCACAGCGACGAGGAGCAGCGGCGTGAACAGGCGATGGCCGCGTTCGGCGGGCCGGTCAGCGGCTGCTTCGCCGTACGGCGGGCCTGGACGGGCGGGGGCGAATGGCTGCCGAAGGGCCTGCGCGCCCAGCGGAAGGAACCGTTCGCGCACGCCCAGCACGGCGATACCCCCGGTCTCCTGCGCCTCCTGGACGCCGGCTTCGACCCACGCGTCCGCGACGGGCAGCGGCGCACGCTGATGCACGTGCTTCCCCTGCTTCCCCCGCTCGACCACGAGATCCTGCTGCCCAGGCTGCTGGCCGCCGGTCTGGACGTCGACGCCCGCGACGCCGAGGGCCGCACGCCGCTGCACGAGGCCGTCTGCAACGGCGGTTCCCCCGCCCTGGTCCGCGCCCTCCTTGCCGCAGGCGCCCGCCCGGCCCTCCTGACCTCCGGCGAAGAGTCTTTGCGGGACTTCCTCATCGACCGCTGGAAACGCCATGACCTGCTGTTCCTCCTGGAAGAGAGCCCGAAGTGAACGCACCTGCCCCCGAGGACAGCGGTCCGCGCAGCGGGACGGACGGTTCGCCGGTCGTGGCGGGCGGTTCGCTCGCGGGGGCGTCGGGTGCCGGTTCGCCGGGCGGTGGGAGGGGTGGTGGGGGTTCGGGGGCGGAGCGTGTGGAGGATCCGCTGGGGGCGGCGGACGAGCTGAACCGCCGGGTGCGGGCGGTTCGCACCGAGGCGGCGAGCGATCCGCGGCTGGAGGCGCTGGCGCTGGCGGTGTCGGCGAACCTGCCGGTGCTGCTGTGGGGTGAGCCGGGGATCGGCAAGTCGGCGGGCATGGAACAGCTCGCGGAACGGCTCGGGGTGCCACTGGAGACCGTGATCGCCAGCGTGCACGAGCCGTCCGACTTCGCGGGGCTGCCGATCGTGGGAGACGACCCCGCCGCGACCGGGGTGCCGATGGCCCCGCCCGACTGGGCGGTCCGGCTCGCCCGCGCCGGGCGTGGGCTGGTGTTCTTCGACGAACTGTCCTCCGCGCCGCCCGCCGTACAGGCCGCGCTGCTGCGCGTGGTGCTCGAACGCAGGGTGGGCAGCCTGACCCTGCCCGAGCCGGTGCGGATCGTCGCCGCCGCCAACCCGCCGTCCAGCGCCGCGGACGGCTGGCACCTGAGCCCGCCGCTGGCCAACCGGTTCGTGCACCTGCACTGGACGCACGACCCCCGCACGGTCGCGCGCGGCATGGCGGGCACCTGGCCGCGGGTGACCGTCCCGGTCGTGGACGCCACCAGGTCGGCGGGCGCGATCGCGCGCGCCCGCGGCACGATCTCCGGATTCCTCACCGCCCGCCCCGGACTGGTCCACCACATGCCCGCCGACGCCGAGGGCCGGGGCGGCGCCTGGCCCTCGCCGCGCACGTGGGAGATGGCGCTGCGGCTGCTCGCCACCGGGTACGCGACCGGGGCGGGCTCCGAGGCGGTCGCCGCCGCGCTGGTCGGCGCGGTCGGCGACGGCGCCGGCATCGAGCTGCTGGCCTACCTCGACCAGCTCGACCTGCCCGATCCCGACCGGGTGCTGGCCAACCCCGGCGCGTTCGCCCTGCCCGAACGCGGCGACCGCCAGCTCGCCTTCCTCACCGCCGTGGTGGCCGCCGTCCAGTACGACCTCACGCGCGCCCGCTGGGAGGCCGGCTGGGCGGTGCTCGCCAAGGCCGTCGAGGCGGGCGTGCCGGACGTCGCCGCCCGCCCCGCCACCGACCTGGCCGCCATGCGCGACCTCGACTGGCCGGTCCCGAGCGGCATCGACGCCTTCCTCGACCTGCTCCACCTCTCCGGCGCACTCCCCGGCTGACCCGTGACCGGACAGGACGGACGACACCCGGCACCCGGGACGGCCACCGGCCGCCCTCCGAAGCCCGGCGCGGCGAGCGGGCGTGCCCCACAGCCCGGCCGGGGTGCAGGTGGCGGGCCGGGGGCCGGGCTGGAGCGGGTGAAGTTGCTGGCGGCGCGGTTCCGGGCGGCGAACGAGCGGCCCTACTTCGCGTCCGCGTTGTACGCGCTGTCGATCGTGCCGTCCACGGAGGTGCCGACGATGGGGGTGGACCGGTGGTGGCGGTGCCACGTGTCGCCCGCGTTCGTGGCCGCGACCCCGGTGGCCGAACTCGCCGGGGTGTGGATCCACGAGGTGGCGCACCTGCTGCGCGACCACCACGGCCGCGCGGACCGCCTCCCCGCCGCGCTGCAACGCGACCCGCTGCGGGTCAACGTCGCCCAGGACTGCGAGATCAACGACGACCTGCTCGCCGACCGCCTCGCCCTGCCGGAGGGCCGCATGGAACCCGGCCGCTTCGGCCTCCCCGAGGGCCGGTTGTTCGAGGAGTACCTGCCGCTGCTGCCCGCACCCCTCTTCGCCTCCGGCGGGGCGGACGCGGTGGACTGCGGGTCGGGGGCGCACGGGCGGGAACGGCCGTGGGAGGCGGGCGCGGACGGGACGCCGCGAATCGGGCCGACCGAGGCGGACGCGCTGCGGCGGCACACCGCCGAGGCGATGCGTGCCCACCTGCGCGCCCGCGGGACACTCGCCGCGGGCTGGCGGCGCTGGGCGGACGAGACCCTGGAACCCGTCGTCGACTGGCGGCGGATGCTGGCGGGGGCGGTGCGCGAGGCGGCCGCCTGGGCCGGCGGGGCGGTCGACTACAGCTACAGCCGCCCGTCGCGGCGCACCCCGGCGCTGCGCGGCGTCGTGCTGCCGAGCCTGCGCCGCCCGCTGCCCCGGGTGGCCGTCGTCGTCGACACCTCAGGGTCGATGGGCGAGGCCGAACTCGCCGCGGCCATGGCCGAGGTCACCGGCGTGCTGCGCGAGGTCGGCGTACGCAAAAACCGGGTCACCGTGCTGGCCTGCGACGCCGACGTGCACGCCGTGTCCCGGGTGACCTCCGCCGGCCAGGTCACGCTGGCCGGCGGCGGAGGCACCGACCTGCGGGTGGGCATCGCGGCGGCGCTGGCCCGGCCGGACCGGCCCGGCATCGTGATCGTCCTCACCGACGGCTACACCCCCTGGCCGGAGGAGACGCCGTCCTGCCGCCTCATAGCCGTCCTCGTCGGCGACGGCTCCGCCGAACCCCCGCCGTGGGTGGAGACCGTCCGCGTTCCCCTCACCTGAGCCGGGGCCGCTACCGTTCGCTGTCCATGGCCTGGAGGAACACGTCGGCGTACCGGGCGCCGGCGGCGGCGCCGGCCGGGACGGCGGCCTCGATCCTCGCCAGCGCGGCCGGGTCCGGCTTCAGGGACGCCGAAGCGACCGACTCGGCGAGCCGGTCCCGGCGGCGGGCGCCGACCAGGGGCACGATGTCCTCGCCGCGGGACGCCACCCCACGCGATGGCGACCTGGGCCACCGTCGCGCCCAGCTCCGCGGCCACCTCGCGCAGCGCCTCGACCAGGGCGAGGTTGGCTCCGAGGTTCTCACCCTGGAAGCGCGGGCTGATCGCGCGGAAGTCCTGCGCGGCCAGGTCCCGCACACCGCGCACGACGCGGACCGGGTGGCGGTCGTCGAGGCCGGCCGCGTCACCGAACTCGGCACGCACGACGACCTCGTCGCCGCGGGCGGCGCCTACGCGGCGCTCTGGCGGTCCTGGCACGGCACCGGCTGACCCAGACCCGGCCGCCCGCGGGAAACCGGGCGGCCGTCAGGCCCGCCGGGGAGGGTCCGGCCGGTAGACGCGCAGGAAGGCGCGGATCGCGGCGGT
This sequence comes from Microtetraspora sp. NBRC 13810, assembly GCF_030268685.1. Lineage (GTDB taxonomy): Bacteria > Actinomycetota > Actinomycetes > Streptosporangiales > Streptosporangiaceae > BSRQ01. The sequence continues at coordinate 167,934 of NZ_BSRQ01000016.1, read as the reverse complement.
GACGAGCTCGTCCACCTCGTCGCCGGCCAGCGGGCGGGTGCCGAAGAACGAGCGGCTCTGCGGCGGGTTGCAGACCAGCGCGGTGAGGTGCCGGGCCGCCTCGTCGAGGTCGGGGATGTCGAGCAGCCCGGCCGCGGCGATCCTGCCGAGATGGCCGGTGAGCACCTCGTGACTCCGGTCGGCGCCCGCGCCGCGCCAGGCGTCGACCACCTCCGGGAAGTGGGTGGCCTCGGCGACGACCAGCCGGAGCAGCGCCGCGTGCTCGGGGGACAGCACCGTCAGGCGCACCCACTCGCGGCCGAAGGCGACCAGGTCGCCCTCCAGGTCGGTGACCGCCCCCAGGTGCCGGTCGGCGATCTGGACGAACCGGGTGATGACCGGCTCGATGGTCTCCTCGATGACCGACAGGAACAGCCGCTCCTTGTCGGCGTAGTGGTTGTAGACCGTACGCTTGGACACCCCGGCGACGGCCGCGATGGCGTCGACGCCGGCCCGGGCGAACCCCTCGCGCAGGAACACCTCCTGGGCCGCGCGGACGATGGCCCGGCGTTTCTCCGCCAGCGGACCCCGCCTACCGAGCGCTTGCCGTGCCACCGGCGACCCCTTCCGCGAGCTGGATACACCGCCTGGTTCACCTGGGTGACCTACACCGTGTAGTTTACATCCCGTCGTCGAGGGCGTCCGAGACGACTCACGAGCCGGTCTGGCTGCTGCCACGCGGGACCGGACACCGGGCACTGTGAGCGTCATTCCTGTTCTGCGCCTACGAGCCCCGAGTCTTCCGCGGGGTTCAGCTCGCACCAGTGGCTGAGCTGGTTGCCGAGGCGGCCGCCGTCCTCGCCGTTCTTGACGGCCCGCGCGGCGCCGGTGAGCGTGCCGCGCTCCTCGTTCAGTTCCAGCATCAGCAGCGGGGTGTTCAGCCGGGCGTCCGGGGTGGGGAGCTGGAGGGCGAAGGCGGCGCGCAGGTCCCAGTCGGCGGAGGCGGTGACGATCAGCGCCGGCGCCGGCTCCCCGCCGTCCAGCCGGGCCGCCAGCCGCCCGTCCGCGCCCAGCCGCAACGCCAGCGGCACGGCGCCCGCCTCGGTGCCGATCAGTCCCTCCCAGGCGCCGGGCGGCACCCTCATCGCCCGCTCCCGCACCGGGAACGGCGGCAGGGCGGCGGCCGTGAAACCCGGCACCAGCTCCGCCATGACGTACTCGACGACCGAGGTGCGGGCCGCGGCGCCGCTGGAGTTGGTGAGCACGCTCACGGCCAGCCGCAGCCCGGGGACGACCGCCAGCATCGTCGCGACCCCGCCCATGCTGCCGCTGTGACCGACGATCTCGTGCCCGCCGCTCCGCGAGACGAACCAGCCCAGTCCGTACCCCAGGCCGTCGCCCCGCCCGGCGCCGACCGGCAGCGCGGCGCGCATGGCCGCCGTGGCGGCGGGGCCGAGCACCCCCGGCCCGCCCGCCTGGGTCAGCCCGAACATCGCCAGGTCCGGCGCCGTCGCCCAGCCCAGCGACGCGCCCCGGTGGGAGGTGTCGTACACCGGGTAGGGCAGGCCGTCCGCCGAGTGCCGCACGGCCTCCCCGGCCGGGCCCTCGTAGGAGGGTCCGATGTGGCAGCTCGTGAGCCCCAGGGGCGCGAAGATCCGGTCCCGGGCGTACGCCGCGGGGTCGCGGCCGGTGACGTTCTCCAGGACCACGTCCAGGACGCCGTAGCCGAGGTTGGAGTACTCGAAGCGGGAGCCCGGCTCGTGGTACAGCGTGCCGTAACGCTCGATCGCCCGCCGTGCCGGGGGGAGTGCGGCGGGCTCGTCCGCGTAGGAGAAGTCGAAATGGCCGCCCAGCCCGGCCCGGTGGCCGAGCACCTGGCGGACCGTCGGGGCGCCGCGGTGGCGGCGGCGGGGGAGGCGGATCCCGCCCAGGTGCTTCTCCACCGGGTCGTCCAGGTCGAGCAGGCCCGCCTCGGCGGCCAGGCACACGCCGGTCGCGGTGATCGGCTTCGTCACGGAGGCCAGCAGGTAGGCGGTGCCGGTGGTGGCCGGTCGCCCCGCCGCGACGTCGGCCAGGCCGGCGGCCTCGGCGTGGACCACCTCGCCGTCGCGCGCCACGGCGACGGAGACGGAGGCGGCGCCGGTCGCGGCCAGCGTCCCGGCGCAGTGCTCGGCCAGACCCGCGAGCATCACGGTGGAAAAGCTCCCTTCTGTCCGGTTATCGCCAACCTAAGGGGTGGCCACCGGGGTCTGACCCCCGGGGCGGAGGTGGGGTTCTCCCCACCTTTTTGCGGACCCTGTGCCCATGTCGCGGCGGGCAGCCGAGTCCCTACGGTTGGTTGCATGACCGAAGCGGAGCTGACGACGCCCTGGGACAGGGTCCGGGCCCACTACTCGGCGGCGACCTGGCTGCGCACCTTCCACGCCGTGGCGGGCGTCCCCGTCGCGCTGTTCTGCGGCGCGGTGATCGCGGCGCTCGTCGCGCTGACCGTGCTGTTCTTCTGGACCGTCGTCGTCGCGCTGGCCGGGCTGTGGGCGCTGCTGTGGGTCGTTCCGCGGCTCAGCAGGGTGCAGCGGGCCAGGTTCGCCGCGCTCCTCGGGGAGGACATCCCCGAGGCCCCGGTGCGGCCGGTCGGCGGCAGGCCCGTGCGGTGGTTCCTGACCGAGGTGCGCACCCTGAGCACCTGGCGCCAGCTCGGCTACCACCTGCTCGCGCTGCCGCTCGCCGGGATCTCGGCCCTCCTGGTGGGCGGGGCCTGGGTGGGCGCCCTGATCATGCCGGCCGTCGCCCTGCGGGGATGGCTGAGCGAGGACGTCGTGCAGGCCGTGATCTGCGTGCTGGTCATGGTGGCGCTCTGCGCGTTCGCGCCCTGGCTGGCCCGGGCGGCGGCGGTGGTGGACACGCTCGCGGCGCGCGCGCTGCTCGGCCCGAGCGAGAAGGAGCGGCTGGAGCGGCGGGTGGCGGCGCTGCGCGAGAGCCGGGCCGACGCGGTCGACGCCGCGGACACCGAGCGCCGCCGCATCGAGCGCGACCTGCACGACGGCACCCAGCAACGGCTGGTGTCGCTCGCGATGAACCTCGGCATGGCCCGCGCCACCCTGACCGAGCTGCCCGAGCCCGCCCGCCAGGCGATCGAGCAGGCGCACGAGGAGGCCAAGCTGGCACTGAGGGAGCTGCGCGACTTCGTCCGCGGCCTGCATCCGGCCGTGCTCAACGACCAGGGACTCGACGCGGCGCTGTCCGGCCTCGCCGCCCGGGCGCCGTTCCCGGTGCGGCTGCACGTCGACGTGGCGGAGCGGGCCTCGCCCACCATCGAGGCCGTGGCCTTCTTCGTCGTCTCCGAGACGCTCACCAACGTCGCCAAGCACGCCAACGCGCTCAGCGCCGAGGTCGACGTCCGCCGCGACGGCGACCGGCTGCTGCTGGCCGTCCGCGATGATGGTCTCGGGGGCGCGGATCCGGCGCTGGGGTCGGGGCTGCGCGGCCTCGCCCAGCGGGTCGGCTCGGTCGACGGAAGCCTGCGCATCGACAGCCCGCTCGGCGGTCCGACGACGATCGATGTGGAGCTGCCGTGCGCGTAGTGCTCGCCGAGGATTCCGTTCTGCTGCGAGAAGGGCTGGTCTGGGTGCTCGGCTCGGGCGGGATGGAGGTCGTCTCCGCCGTCTCCGACGCCGACGGGCTGCTCCGCGCGGTGGACGAGCAGCGGCCCGACCTCGTCATCACCGACGTGCGCATGCCGCCCTCGCACACCGACGAGGGCCTGCGCGCCGCCCTCGTGCTGCGCCGGACCCATCCCGGCCTGCCCATCACGGTCCTGTCGCAGTACGTCGAGGAGCGTTACGCCACCCAGTTGCTGTCCACCGAGACCAGCGGCATCGGTTACCTGCTGAAGGACCGGGTGGCCGACGTCAAGGAGTTTGTCGACGCGCTGCGCCGGGTCGCCGGGGGCGGCACCGCGCTCGACCCCGAGGTGGTGGCCCAGTTGCTGGTCCGCCGGCACAGCGACCCGCTCGACCTGCTCACCCGCAGGGAGTACGAAGTGCTCGCACTGATCGCGGAGGGCCGCTCCAACACCGGCATCGCCGAGGCCCTCACCGTGTCCGAGGGGGCCGTGGGCAAGCACATCAACAACATCTTCACCAAGCTCGGTCTCTCCGGCGCGGACAAGGACCATCGCCGGGTGCTCGCCGTGCTCCGTTTCCTGAAGGTCTGAGAGGTAGACGTCGATGCGACGCAATGTCAGGACCGGCTGGATCGTCGCGAGCGGGTTGCTCACCACGCTCGCGGTGTGCGGCCCGGCGGCGGCGGCGTGGCTGGACATCCTCAGCCCGCCGGACACGCCGCGAGGCTTCCTGCTGCTGTCCTCGACCTCCTCCCAGACCGTCGAGGACGTCTACCGGATCACCTCGCCGGAGGTCGTGGTGGACAGGACCGGGCAGGTCGAGGTCGCGGTGGCGCGCGGCCCCGCCGGGCAGATCACCATCAGGCGGGAGGTCACCTGGCAGGGCGGTCCCCCCGACGTCCAGCAGTTCTGGAACGGCCGGCAGCTCACCGTCAAGGCCACCTGCGACCCCTTCGCGTCCGAGGAGACCGTCTGCGTCACCCGCTACACCCTCACCGTCCCGCCCGGCGTCAAGGTCACCGAGGTCCCCTGACCCCTGCCGGCCCGCTGACCGGCGTCGGGTCACCGGAGTTCCCTGCCCCGCTCCCCGTGGCCATAGCGGCGAATTCGACGGAGAGCGCTCTCCCATCGCCTCGGTCCTGAAAGAAGTTTCGGTAGGAACAACACCGTTCGCCCCATTGACATGCACCGGCCGCTCCCCGAATCTAGGGGCGATGGAGAGCGCTCTCCAAGAAGAAAGGGGCGGCAGGTGCTGACCGAGGACGAGCTCGATCGCCTGGTGCGGACACTGGATCTGGAGCAGAAGGTGCGGCTGCTCGACGGGGCCACGCCGTGGCGGCTGCACGCCGAGCCCGCCGTCGGGCTGCGGGCGATCGCCGTCTCCGACGGTCCCGTCGGCGTGCGCGGGCAGGGCTGGGACGAGCGCAGGACGTCGCTCAACCTGCCCTCCCCGACCGCGCTCGCCGCCACCTGGGACGAGGACCTGGCCGCCGAGCTGGGCGCGCTGCTGGCGGGGGAGGCCCGGCGACTGGGCGTGGACGTGCTGCTCGCGCCCACGCTCAACCTGCACCGGTCGCCGCTCGGCGGCCGGCACTTCGAGTGCTACTCGGAGGACCCGCTGCTCACCGGCAGGATCGGCGCCGCCTACATCAAGGGCGTCCAGTCTGGCGGCGTGGCCGCGACCGCCAAGCACTACACCGCCAACGACTCCGAGACCGAGCGGCTCACCCTGGACGCCCGCGTCGACGAGCGCACGCTCCGCGAGGTCTACCTGGCCCCCTTCGAGGCCGCGGTCGAGGCCGGGGCGTGGGTGGTGATGTCCGCCTACAACGGGGTGAACGGCGACACCATGTCCGAGAGTCCGCTGCTCGCCGAGCCGCTCAAGGGGGAGTGGGCCTTCGACGGCGTGGTGGTCTCCGACTGGGGGGCCGTGCGCTCCACCGTCGCCTCGGCGCGCGCCGCCCAGGACCTCGCCATGCCCGGCCCGAACGAGTACTGGGGCGACGCCCTGGTCAAGGCGGTGCGCGCGGGCGAGGTCCCCGAGGAGGCCATCGACGACAAGCTCCGCCGCCTCCTCCGCCTCGCCGCCCGCGTCGGCGCCCTCACCCCCCCTCCCCCCACCACCGACACCCCCGCGACCGGCGTTCTCAAGACCGGCACCGCCACGACCACTGTCCCCGCGACCGGCACTGCCACGACCGACACCCCCGCGACCGACACCCCCGCGACCGACACCCCCACCACCGACACCCCCGCGACCGACACCCCCACCACCGACACCCCCACCACCGACACCTTCGTGACCGGCGGCTCCGTCAGCGGGGCTCTCGCCGGTGCTGCCGCCGGGCGTGGTGCATCTGTGAGCGGTGCGGGCGTGGGTGAGGGTTGGGACGGGGCCGGGGTCCGGGCGGTGTTGCGGCGGGCGGTGGCGGCCAGTTGTGTGCTGGTGCGGAACGAGGGCGGGCTGTTGCCGCTCGACCCGGCCCGGCTGGCCGGTGTCGCCGTGATCGGCCCCAACGCGGCGGACGCCCGCATCCAGGGCGGCGGAAGCGCCGGCGTCTACCCCCCTTACGTGGTCTCCCCGCTGGACGGCGTCCGCGAGGCGCTGGCCGGGGTGGCCGAGGTGCGCCACGCGCGCGGCCTGGCCGCCGACGACCGGCCCACCCCCCTCACCACGGGCAACGCGCGCAACCCGCTGACCGGCGAGCCCGGCGTCCTCGTCCGGCTGCTCGACGAGGACGGCGCCGAACTGCACGCCGAGCACCGGCTGACCGGCCGGATCCTGGAGCCGGCGGTCGTCGAGGGGGCTGCGACCGTGGAGATCCGCGCCCTGCTGCGACCGGTGGCGGACGGCGAGTGGAGCCTGGCCGTCGCGGGCTGGGGGCACGTCACCCTCGAAGCGGACGGGCGGACGCTCATCGACCAGGAGGTCGTGCGCGAGACCGACGACCCGGCCACGGTGAGCCTGTCCCCGCCCTTCCACCGCGTCCCGCTCACCCTGGCCGAGGGGCGCGAGGTCGAGCTGGTCGCGCGGCGGCGGCTCGACCCGGACACCGGCCGGGCGTCCGCGCTGGCCGCCGACCCGCCGCGGACCGGCGACGACGACGCCGAGCTGGCCGCGGCGGTCGAGCTGGCCCGTGGCTGCGACGCCGCCGTCGTCGTGGTCGGCACCACCGAGGAGCTGGAGAGCGAGGGCTACGACCGGGAGTCCCTGGACCTGCCCGCCCGCCAGGACGAGCTGGTCCGGGCGGTGGCCGCGGTCAACCCGCGCACCGTCGTGATCGTCAACTCCGGCGGCCCGGTCGCCCTGCCGTGGCGCGAGGAGGTGCCCGCCGTGCTGCTCGGCTGGTTCCCCGGTCAGGAGGCCGGGCACGGGCTGGCGGACGTGCTGTTCGGCGCGGCCGAGCCGGGCGGGCGGCTGCCCACCACGTGGAGCGACGCCTCCCTGGTGTCCACCACGCCGGTGGCGGGCGTGCTCGACTACACCGAGGGGCTCGACGTCGGCCACCGCGGCTGGCTGCGGAGCGACGACTCCCCGGCTTACTGGTTCGGCCACGGGCTCGGCTACACCTCCTGGTCCTACGAGGAGGTGTCCGCGCCCGGGCAGGTGGCGCCGGGCGCTTCCCTCACGGTGCGGGTACGGCTGCGCAACACCGGGCCGCGGCGGGGGAGCGAGGTCGTCCAGGTGTATCTCGCCCGGCCGGAGAGCGCGGTGGACCGGCCGGTGCGGTGGCTCGCCGGGTTCGCCCGGGTCGAGGCGGAGCCGGGCGAGAGCGCGGAGGCCGAGGTCGTGATCGCGGCCCGCGCCCTCCAGCACTGGTCGGCGCCGGACGGCGGCTGGCTGACCGAGCCCGGCGCCTTCACCGTGCTCGCCGGCCGCGCGGTGCACGACCTGCCGCTGCACGCCGAGGTCACCGCCGGCTGACGGCATGGCAGGCCGGGAACCCCACCGAACCCACCGAACCCGCCGACCGCTCCGGCGACTCCCCGGCGACCGTTCCAGCAACCCCCGGCGACCGCTCCGGTGGTCGCCGGGCGGGGCGTCCAGTGGTCGCCCGGTGGGGCCCGGCGGGTGGTGAGCGCGGGCCGGGCCGGGCCGCCGCTGATGGAGAGCGCTCTCCGGGCGTGCTATAACAACCCCATGAGCGACGGCCTGACCCGCGCGGCCGGGTCCCCCACGCTGGAGGACGTCGCACGCGTGGCGGGTGTCTCCCGCGCCACCGTCTCCCGGGTGATCAACGGCGTGCGCAACGTCGATCCGGCGATCCAGGAGAAGGTACGGCGGGCCGTCGCGGTCACCGGTTACGTGCCCAACCAGGCGGCGCGCTCCCTCGTGACCCGCCGTGCCGGAGCCGTCGCCCTGGTGGTGTCGGGAGCGGGCGGCGGAGCGGACGAGCCGTTCCCGAGCAGGGTCTTCGCCGACCCGTTCTTCGGCAGGGTGGCCAGTGGCATCGTGGGCTTCCTGCGCCCGGCCGGCGTGCATCCGATCCTGATGTTCGCCGAGACCGACCATGACCGCGCCGAGGTCGTCACGTACCTGCGCCAGGGGAAGGCCGACGGCGCGGTCCTCGTCTCCACGCACGCCGGGGACCCGCTGCCGGAGCTCCTCGTCGAGGCCGCGCTGCCCGCCGTGCTCTTCGCCCGGCCGCCGGAGCCGATCCCGATCAGCTACGTGGACGTCAAGCACCGGGAGGGGGCCGCGCTGGCCGCCGCCCATCTCGTCGCCCGGGGGTGCCGGCGGGTGGTCACCATCGCGGGGCCGCTCGCCGTATCGGCGGCGCAGGACCGGCTGGCCGGGTTCCGGGACGCGATGGCCGTGCACGGCCAGCCGTACATCCCGTGCGCGGAGGGGGCTTTCACGCTGGGCAGCGGCGAGGCGGCGATGGAGGAGCTGCTGGCCGCGCACCCGGATCTCGACGGCGTCTTCGCGGCCAACGACGTGATGGCGCAGGCGGCGCTGCGCGTGCTCGGCGAGCACGGGCGGCGGGTGCCGGACGACGTCGCCGTGGTCGGGTTCGACGACAGCAGCGCGGCGCTGGCCTGCCGCCCGCCGCTGACCACGGTCCGCCATCCGGTGGAGGACATGGCGGCCGAGATGGCCCGGCTGCTCCTGGCCCACATCGAGCAGCCGGACCTCCCGGTCACCTCGGTCATCTTCGACCCGGCCCTGGTGGTCCGCGAGTCGGCCTGAGATCACTTCACCGCGCCGGCGGTGAGCCCCTGCACGAGGAAGCGCTGTAGCAGCAGGAACCCCGCCACCACCGGCACGCTGACCACCAGCGAGGCGGCCATGACCTGGTTCCAGTAGACGTCGTTCTGGGTGGCGTAGCCCTGGAGGCCGACCGCGAGGGTCCGGGTGGCGTCGTCGGTCAGCACCGAGGCGAAGAGCACCTCGCCCCAGGCGGTCATGAAGGCGTAGACGGTGACCGCCACGATGCCCGGCATCGCGGCCGGGATCACCACCCGGATCAGCGCCCCGATCGGCCCGTTGCCGTCCACCTGGGCGGCCTCGTCCAGCGCGACCGGGATGGAGTCGAAGTACCCGACCAGCATCCAGATCGAGAACGGCAGCGAGAAGGTCAGATACGTGATGATCAGACCGGTACGGCTGGCGAACAGCTCGATGCCGATGGTGTTGCCGAGCGTGACGAAGATCAGGAAGAGCGGCAGCAGGAAGAGGATGCCGGGGAACATCTGGGTGGACAGCACCACCACGGAGAAGACCCGGCGGCCGGGGAAGCGGAACCTGCTGATCGCGTACGCGGCGAAGATCGCCACCGTCACCGACGCCACGGCGGCGACCGAGGCCACCACCAGGCTGTTGGCGAAGTAGCGGGCGAGCGGCACGGTCCGCCACATGTCGAAGAACGGGCTCAGCGTGACGGTGGACGGGAACCACTGGAAGTCGCCCTGCACGTCGCGCAACGGCTTGATCGCCGAGGTGGCCATCACGTAGAGCGGCGTGAGGGTGAACACCGCGAGGAACCCGAGCACGATCCAGCGGGCCCAGGGCAGCCACCGGGGGTCACGCATGATCCCTCCTTCGCGAGGTCGCCACCAGGTAGACCGCGGTCACCGCCAGCAGGAAGAGCAGCAGCAGTACGGACATTGCCGAGCCGGAGCCGAAGTTCCAGGTGACGAAGGAGCTCTGGTAGATGTGGATGGAGATCAGGTCGGCCTGTTCGGGCGCCGACTTGCCGAAGAGCACGTAGGGCGTGTTGAAGTCGTTGAACGTCCACAGGAAGAGCACCAGCACGAGCACCTGGTTGATCGGGCGCAGCAGCGGCATGGTGATCGAGCCCAGCCGCCGCCACCAGCCGGCCCCGTCGATCGCGGCGGCCTCGTGCAGGTCCTCCGGCACGTTCTGCAACCCGGCCATCAGCACCAGGAAGGCGAAGGGCCAGATCCGCCAGACGTAGACGACGAGCAGCGAGACGAAGCTGTTGTCCCCGATGAGCCAGAACGGCCGCTCGTCCACCAGCCCGAACTGGTCCACCAGGAGGTGGTTGACCAGCCCGGTGTCCCGCTGCAACAGGAAACTCCAGGTGATCACCCCGGCGTAGACCGGCAGCGCGTACGGCACCAGGAACAGCGCGCGGAGCAGCCCGCGACCGCGGAAGGAGCCCTGCATGAGCACCGCGGCGGCGGCTCCGAGCAGCCAGGACAGGCCGACGGCCAGCGCGGTGAAGACGACGGTGAGCAGGAAGGAGCGCAGCAGCGAGCCGCCCACCGCCGTGTTCACGTCGAGCGCCACCCGGTAGTTGGCCAGCCCCGCGGACGGCGCCGCCGACCAGTTGGCGATGAAGAACTGCGTGAGCCGCAGGAAGCTCATCCAGATGCCGATCAGCATCGGCACCAGATGGATCAGGAGTTCCAGCACGATGGCCGGCAGGATCAGCAGGTACGGCAGGCCGATGCGGCGCAGCCGTACCGGGATGAGCCCGGCGGCCCGTACCGGCCACCCCCGCCCCGCGCCGTCGCGGGGCGTGGTGGACGTGACCATGTGGGTCCCCTCGTTCGGGTGGCGGGTCCGGGTCAGCCGCCGGTGGTCATCTGCTGGTTCGCGTCGGCGAGTTCGGCGGTGACGTCCTCGACGCTCACCGGGTCACCCGCCGCGACCTTGGCGAACAGGCCGTTCATCGCGGTGCCGACCAGGGTCTCGAACTGGCTCTCCTCCGGCACCTGGGGCAGCGGCTCGGCGGTGGTGCCGAGGATCTGCTGGAACGTCTTGATGACCGGCGTCTCGAACGCGGGGTCGTCGTAGGCGTCCTGCACGGTGGGCAGCGAGCCGTAGGCCTTGTTCAGCGTCTGCTGCGTCTGCTTGCTGGTCATGAACTTCGCGAACTGCAGCGCGGCGTCCTTGTGCTCGGTGTTCTTGAACACCGCCAGGTTGATCCCGGCGACGAAGCCGTTGACCTGGGCGCCGGCGCCGCCGGCCGCGGGGAGCGGGATGGGCGCGAGGCCGTAGTCCTCCTCGGGCATGCCGCTCTCCTTGAGGGAGGTGGCGATCGACTGCCACATCAGCATGGCGGCCTTGCCGGTGACGAAGTCCTGGACGGCCTCGGTGCCGTTGGCGTACTCGGCGTTGCTCGGGTTGACGATCTTGTGTACGGCCATCAGGTCGAGGTACTGCTTGATCCCGGCGGCGAACTGCGGGGAGGCGAACTGCGGCTTGCCCGACGGGTCGAAGGGCTGGGCGCCCTGCTGGCGGCCGAAGATGAAGGCGTGGTGGGCGTTCTCGGTGGCGCTCGCGCCCTCCACCGCCAGCCCCCAGCGCCCGTCGGTGGTGAGCTTCTTACCGGCGGCGATCAGCTCGTCCCAGGTCTTCGGCGGCTCGGCGATGCCCGCCTCGCGGAACAGCCGCTTGTTGTAGTGCAGGCCGTAGGTCATGCCGTAGATGGGCACCGCGGCGGGCGGCTGGCCGGCCGCGCCGGTGGCGGCGAGGCTGGGGCCGAGGAAGCGCTCCTTGCCGCCGAGGCCGGTGAGCGCCTGGTCGTCGAAGGGCAGGAAGGCGCCGGTGGCCTGGAGGGAGGCGGACCAGGTGTTGCCGATGTTGACGACGTCGGGGCCCTGACCGGACGTGGTCGCGGCGAGGATCCGGTTGAGCAGGTCCGACCACGGCACCACCTCCACCTGGACGGTGATGCCGGTCTCCTGCTTGAACCTGTCGAGTTCGGGCTGGAGCACCTGCTTGTCGCTCTCCAGGCTGGTCCCCTGGTTGGAGGCCCAGTAGGTGATCGTGGTGGCTCCGCCGGCGGACCCGCCGCCACCGGTGCCGCCTTCGTCGCCGCCGCAGGCGGTGGCGGCGAGCGCCAGCGCTCCCGCCACGGCCATGTAACCCAGCTTGCGTATGCGCACGGTTCTTCCTCAGGGATAGTCGACGAGATGGTGGATGGCATTTCCGGGCGGCCCGCCGACCGGGCCCCCGGTGTCGTTGACCACACGGTGGATGCCGCCCACCCCGCCGAGCGAGACGATGACCATGTGGTGCAGGCGCACTCCCGGCCGGTCGGGCACCTCGAAGGACCGGTCGGCCACGACGGAGGGATCGGCCTGGAAGAAGCAGTAGCTGCCGAGCCCCCACGCCTCGTGCCGGGCGACCGAGTGGCCCACCTGGTAGGCCGGGTAGCCGCGGACCGGGCCGTCCATCCAACTCGCCTGGTCCGGCGGGTCGTAGGGGCGCTCGTTCTGGAACATGTACGTGCGTCCCCGTTCGCCGTTCCAGACGACCTCGTGCTTCTGGTAGTGCTCGGCGAACAGGCCGTAGACGGTGACGTCGTCGCCGTTCACGACCAGGCCGGTGTCCGCGGTGTTGACGGCCCAGCCGACGCCCTCGCCGTGGTCGCCGCGCCAGGCCCACACGTGGTCGGCGAGCACGTGGTGGCTGTTGATCACCAGGCTGACGCTCGCCCGGCCGGGGTGCGCGCCGCCGATCCGGAAGAAGACGTCGTGCAGTGACGTGGGGTCGGCCGCGTGGCCGGCCGACGATCCGGGCGGGCCGACCTCCATGAGCACCGGGGTGTTCACCGGACCGGCGTCGACGAGGAGGTGGGCGATCTTCACGCCGTCCACGTCGGCCACCGCGACCGCCGTCTCGCCGGTGCCCGGGACCAGCGTGGGCAGGCCCAGCCCGAGCACGACCGTGCCGGGCCGGGTCACCCGGATCGTGCCGTCCAGGTGGTAGACGCCCGGGGTGAGGAGCAGGTGCCGCCCGGCGTCCAAGGCGGCGTTGATCGTCTCGGTGGAGTCGCCGGGCCGGGCGATGTGGAAGCGGCCGATCGGGATCGAGATCCCGCCGGGGACGCCGTCCGCCCAGGAGACGCCCACGCTGTCCCGCCGCGGCGCGGGCACGAACACGTGGTAGCGACCCTCGCCGTCCACGTGCAGGAACGGCTTCTCCCTGACCACCGGCGTGCGGGCGACCACCGTGTACGGCGGGTCGGGGAAGGCGCCGGGCGGCGGATCGGCCACCCCGACGAAGACCATGTTCCACGCGGCCCCGGTCCAGCCGCCCCAGGAGGTGTTGCGGCTCAGCCACTGCTGCTGGGAGCCGGACCGCACCTGCCCGTCGATCCTCGCGTCGGCGAGCAGCCCGCCGCTGGACCAGCCGCCGTCGTCGAGCAGCAGGTCGCCGTGCACGTGCACACGCCGCATCGGGGCGGCCTGGGACACCGCCCAGCGGTTGCCCCCGTCCCCCGGCGCCACGGACAGGTTCTCCACCGCGCGCCAGAAGTTGTGCGTCGCGTTGCCGCCGAACCAGCGGGCGTCCGCGCTCACCTGCCCGTCGATCCGCACGTCCCCGGGTACCAGGCCGAGGCCCGCGACCTGCGTGTAGAAGCCGACCCGCACCCGCACGGCGTACCGGCCGGGCCGGAACAGCAGCGCGTGCCTACCGGGGCCGAACTCGTCGCTCTCCTGCCGGGCGAAGACCTCGTCGAGCCGGCGCTGGATCGCGGCGGCGGGCATCGACGGGTCGAGGACGGTGACGTCCGGGCCGAGGTCGGGTACGGACGAGTCGAGGTCGGAGCTGGGGTGCACGTTCAACTCCCACCGTGGTGTCGCCTGGCCGGGAAAGCAAGGGAGAGCGCTCTCCTCAGGAGACTGCATCCGGCGGCGCGCCGTGTCAAGGCTCCGTATGGGCGCCCGCGGAGCACCGGATCGGCCCGGCATCGTGGTGATCATGTGTTTCCCGCAGATGAACAGCGGTTTTCCTGGCGGTGAGGCGGCCGATCTTGACAACCGCGCGCGGGACCCGACACTCTCTGCCTAGAGAGCGCTCTCTGAGCGATGCCCCGCGCCGCGGGACATGCGGAAAGGCACGCCCTCCGGCGGGAGGTCGTGCCCGGAAAGCGTACGGCGCCGCCGGTCCGCGGGGGCATGACCGGCGACGCCGTACCTGGGGGGCGGGGGAGAGGGCCTTCCCCGCTACGGGCGGGTGAGTCCGAGGGAGTAGGAGCCGGAGCCGCTGTAGGCGTGCACCCGGACCCGGTAGGTGCCCGCGGTGCCGTTGTAGGTCACCGTCTCATCGGGCGCCGCGCTGGTGCCGCTGGCGACGTTCACCCAGGTCGAGCCGCTCAGCCGCTGGAGGTAGATGTCGAAGTCGGTGCCGTTCGGGCCGTCGAGGCAGAGCCGGTGGGTGCCGGTGACCGTCGTCGTGTAGGAGGAGCCGTTCGGCTGGTAGGCGCTGGCGCCGCTGCTCAGGGAGCCGGTGTAGGTGTTCTGGTAGCCAGTGCAGGTGGGCTGCGGGCCGGGACCGCCACTGGTGACCAGGGTGAGACCGTAGGCCGTCAGCGCCTCGTTCACCGGCTGGAAGTAGGTGGTGCCGCCGATGGTGCAGTTGCCCGAGCCGCCGGAGGTCATGCCCTGGGCCTGGTTGCCGGAGATGTAGGAGCCGCCGGAGTCGCCGGGCTGGGCGCACACGTTGGTGCGGACGACCTGACTGACCGTGCCCTGCGGGTAGGTGACGCTGGTGTTGCGCTGCTGGATGGTGCCGCAGTGCCACTGGGTGGTGGAGCCGGAGCGGCAGACCGACGAGCCCGCTGGCGCCTCGGTGGATCCGCCGACCGCGATCAGGCCCGCGCCGTAGGCGTTGACCACGCCCACCGGCGTCCAGTTGGCGTTCACCGAGACCCAGGCGTAGTCGTTGCCCGGGAAGGACGAGCCCTGGAAGGTGCCCTGGGCGACCTGGTTGTACCCGGCGGTGCTGGAGCCGACGGAGCCGCAGTGGCCCGCCGTGACGAAGCCGCCGGTGGTGCCCTGGGTCACCGAGAAGCCGACCGAGCAGCGAGACGTCCCGTTGATGTAGTACGCGTCGCCGCCGCGCACGTCGTAGTAGGTCTCGGGCTTCTCGGTGGAGGCCACGACCCGTACGGCGGCGCGGTCCGCGCCGGCCTCCGCGGCGAACGCCTCGCCCGCGGCGGAGTCGGCGGCCAGCACGACGATGTCGTTGGCCTGCTCGTCCACGTACCACACGCGCACGCCCTCGCCGGCCTTGGCCGACGCCCGGTCCAGCTTGTCCTTGACCGCGGTCAGGTCGGCCAGCGAGCGGGCGACGACCTTGGCCTGCGCGCCGGCGGCGGAGATGTCCGCGGTGGCGGCGGTGTCGGTGGTGGCGACGACGAGGGCGCCGGTGTCGGTCACCCAGGAGCCGCCGTACACGTCCTTGAGCTTGTTGCGCAGCTTGGGCTCCGTCTGGCGGGCGCGCTCCTCGTTCACCAGGCGGAGGGCGGCCTGCTCGGCGGTGAGGCCCAGGTCGCGCTGCATCGCCTGGATGAGGCCGGGCGGCGGCTTGGCCGCGGAGACGGTGGAGACGGCGGTGATGCCGGTGGCGCTCGTGCCGGCGGCGTCGTCGGCCGGTACCGCCGCGGCGGGTGAGCCGGCGAGGGCGAGAGTGGCCACCGCGAGTGCCGCGCCCGTGATCAACAGGCGATTTCGGATCATGAGGTCTCCTCAGATCGGGGGGTGCCGCCAACGTACGGCCCGCCCCGATCCGCGCGGATCTACCAGATCTCCTATATTTCGGAGGTATGGGGGGCGCTCGCCGCCGACGGGCTAGGGAAGCGTGCCGAACTCCGGGTTGCGGGAGAGCCAGTTGACGTAGCCCCGGCTGCGCCGTGCCGCCTCCATGTGGGCCGCCTTGGCGTGCAGCACCGTGGCGGCGGCGGAGTCGGCGGCGGGGGAGTCGGGGTGCCAGCCGAGGAGCTGGCGCCAGCGCAGGGGAGACCCGGCGAAGGGCAGCAGGGCCAGGCCGGGGGTGAGGCGGAAGGTCGCCTGGGCCAGCGCGACGGCCCGGCCGACCTGGGCCAGGTGGACGCAGGTGGCGACATCCGTCTCGTAGATCGTGCGCGGGGTGAAACCGGCCCGCGCGCAGGCGGCGGCGAAGCAGTCCTCGAAGCAGCCCTCGCCGGGCGCGACCGCCCAGTTCTCCTGCCAGAACGCGGCGAGATCGGCCTCCGGCTCACCGGCCAGCGGATGGTCCTCGGTGACGAGGGCGCACACCGGGTCCACGGCGACCGTGCGCCAGGCGAGCGCGTCGGCCGACGGGGGCCTGCCCTCGCCGCACACGCCGACCAGCGCGTAGTCGAGCCGCCCGCTCATCACCATCCCCGCGAGCTCCTCGGCCGACCAGGAGGTGTAGGTGCTCACGTTCGCGGTGGGATGGGCGGCGGCGAGCCGGTCGACCAGCCCGCCGAGCAGCGGGCTGTTGGTGGCGCCGAGCCGGTAGCGCTGGCCGTTTCCGGACGAGTTGGCGAACCTGGCGGCCTCCTCCTGGAGTTGCCGGGCGGCCGGCAGCAGCACCCTGGCCCGGGTCAGGACGAGTTCCCCGAGTGCGGTGGGGCGGGCACCGTTGTGATCGCGGTCGAAGAGAGCGCCACCGAGCACGCGCTCGATCCGCTTGAGCTGCGCGGTCAGCGCGGGCTGTGCGAGTCCGAGGACGGTGGCCGCCTTGGAGACACTGCCTGCGTCGGCCACCGCGCGCACGATCCTGAGGTGGCGGAGCTCGAGATCCATAGGCGCACGGTATGGCCGCGGAGACCTGCTGCCAATGTGGTTATGTCACGAAATTTGACGAATATGTGTCGGAAGGATCGTCGGTAGCACTCTCGGTGTGATTATCACTAATTATTCGGTCATCTTGTGAGCTTGGGCGATCAGTTCGAAGGACCGCAGCCGGTTGGCGCCGCCGTACACGCCGGTGGTGATCATCAGCTCGTCGGCGCCGGTGCGGGCGCGGAGCTCCGCCAGGCCGGTCCGCACGCCCTCGCCGTCGCCCTGGATCATGTTGGACAGCCAGGCGTCCAGGAACTCCCGCTCCACCTCGGAGTAGGGGAAGCTCTCGGCCTCCTCCGGGGTGGGCACCGGGCCGGGGGTGCCCCTGCGCAGCCGCAGCATCGACAGACCGCTGGTGAGGGCCAGCCGGTGCGCCTCCCGCTCGGTGTCGGCCGCGATCGCGCCCACGCCGATCAGCGCGTAGGGCCGGTCGAGGACCTCGGAGGGGCGGAAGTTGGTGCGGTAGAGCTCCAGGGCGGGCTCGGTGTTGGCCGCGCTGAAGTGGTGGGCGAAGGCGAACGGCAGGCCGAGGATCCCGGCGAGCTGCGCGCTGAAGCCGCTGGAGCCGAGCAGCCAGATCGGCGGGCGGCCGGACGGGTCACGCGGGATGGCCTTGATCCGCGCATAGGAGTGGCCGGCCGGGAACGCGTCGTCGAGGAACGCCGTCAGGTCGGCGACCTCCTGGGGGAACCGGTCGGCGTCGCCCCGGCGCAGCGCCTGCGCGGTGGCCGGGTCGGTGCCGGGCGCGCGGCCGAGGCCGAGGTCGATCCGGCCCGGGTGCAGCGCCTGGAGCGTGCCGAACTGCTCGGCGATGATCAGCGGGGCGTGGTTGGGCAGCATGACGCCGCCGGAGCCGACCCTGATCGTCCGGGTGGAGGCGGCCAGGTGGGCGATGAGCACCGCGGGCGACGAACTCGCCACGCTGGGCATGCCGTGGTGCTCGGCCACCCAGAACCGGTGGTAGCCCCACGCCTCCGCGCGCCGCGCCAGCTCGGTGCTGGTCGCGAGGGCCTCGCCGGCCGTGCCGCCCGCACTCACGGTGGCGAGGTCGAGAACGGAAAGGGGGACTTCGGCATCGCCCCGGGCGATGCCGCGGATCTGATCGCTCACGACGTTCACAACCCGGACGGGTCCCACGGCTATTCCTGCGACCGGCCGCCCCGGGTGAAACACCCGGATCGCTGGGTAAGCAGAAGTGTCATGACGATGGGAATCGATCCGCGGGACCTGAGCGAGGACGACCTTCTGCGCGAGCTCCGGCACGTGCACGAGACGCGCACCGACACCCTGAGACACGGCTCGGAGGACGCGCTCGCGCACCACACCACGCGCAGCGCGGAGCTGGAGCTGGAATACCTCCGGCGACATCCCGAGCGCGAGGTCGATCCGGCGCGGCTGCGGGAAGGGGCGAGACAACGTGGCCAGGAAGCAAGAACCACATGACGTCCAGGAGATGACCGGCATGGACACCGACGTGTACGAGGCGGTGGCCTCGCTGGCGGTGGACGGTCGGCGCGCGGGCACGGCCGACGTGGCGCACATGACCGGGCGGTCCGCGGAGGACGTGCGGCGCAGCCTCGCCGGGCTGGTGGAGATGGGGTGGCTGGTGGAGAGCGGCGGCGGTTTCGTCCTCGGGGCGCACGACTGGGGCCTGGATTACTGACGTCCCGTCTCACTGTCCCGATCAACAGGAGTTATCGCGAAATATCGTGTCAAGGGCGGCGTTGGGCGAGTAATCATGGAACATGATGCCTCGCGAGGGGAAACGATGACGCCGCAGGACGTGCGCTCCCTCCGCCCGGCGAAGGCCAGGGAACTGTTCCGCGACGGCCTGCGCACCCCCACCGCCGGGTGGTGCCGCGGCTGGACCCAGGCCAACCTGCTCGCGGTCCCCCGGGCCCTCGCCTACGACCTGCTGCTGTTCGCCCAGCGCAACCCGAAGTCCTGCCCGGTGCTCGACGTCGGCGACCCCGGCGAGCACCGGACCGGCATCTTCGCCGGCGACCTGCGCACCGACCTGCCGGGCTACCGCGTCTACGAGAACGGCGTGCCGGTCGCCGAGGTCGCCGACGTGCGCGACGTCTGGCGGGCGGACCTGGTGCCGTTCCTCATCGGGTGCAGCTTCACCTTCGAGGACGCGCTGATCCAGGCCGGCGTGCCCATCCGGCACATCGACCAGGGCGTCAACGTGCCGATGTACGTCACGTCCGTGCCGTGCCGGCCGGCGGGCGGGCTGTCCGGCCCCATGGTCGTGTCGATGCGGCCCGTCCCCGCCGCGCTGGTGGCCACGGCGATCAGGGTGACCTCCCGGTATCCCGCCCTGCACGGCGCTCCCGTGCACGCCGGCGACCCCGCCGAGATCGGCGTCACCGACCTCCACCGGCCCGACTTCGGCGATCCGGTGGAGGTCGGCCCCGGCGAGATCCCGCTCTTCTGGGCGTGCGGCGTCACCCCGCAGGCGGCGGTCATGGCGAGCGGCGTCCCCTTCGCCATCGGCCACCTGCCCGGCCACATGGCGATCACCGACGTGCGTGACCACCACTTCCAGGTGCCCTGACGGCTTCTCGGCGCCGCCCGTCGCGGCGTGTCTCCCCAGCGCGATCGAGCCCGATGCCGGGCAGACCCTGTCAGCGCCTTCCCCGCCGGCGACGTGCCCGTCCGGGGCCGCCGCCCACGGCGACCACGGGAGGCGGCTGCGCGGCGGCGTAGACCGTGACCAACTCCTGGCCAGGTGGGTTCCAAGGTTCGGTAACGGCCCGGCGACGCCGGGACGGCGCCGATCACCGGCTGGACGGTCCGCTGGACCTGCTCCGCCGGGCAGCCGATCGGGCAGTTGCGGGGCGGCGTCCTCACCCGGAACGGGTCCTCCGTCATCGTGCGGAACGCCGCCTGGAACGGAAGTCTGTCCGCCGGGACGAGCACGTCCTTCGGCTTCACGGCGAGCCGGCCGGACGCCGCTCCCGTACCGGCGGTGACCTGCGCGACGGGTCGGAGACGATCTACGGCTCCGCGGGAGAGCCGCTGGGCCGCAGACCGTCCGTTGCCCAAGGTCGTCCTTTCGGTGGAGTCGGCGCCCACACCGCGACGCCTATCCTGGACGCAGCAACCGGGGTGGAACGACGGCAGCAAGGGGGAGCCTTGATGGCGATCTCAGACGAGGTGCGGCAGTCCCGCGCCGGACACGCCGGCCTCGCCGCATCCGAGCCCGCGGACGTGCGCGGTCCTCAGGGGGCGCCCCTGCGCGGCCCCTCGGGGGAGGACCTGCACGGGCGGCGGGCGGCGGGCGGCGCGGACCGGCCGAAGGGCGGCGCCCGGCGCCGTGGCCTGCGCGGCTGGCGCGACGGCATCCGGTCGACCCGTACCGGCGCGCTCACGCTCAAGATCGCCGTGGGGGCCATCGGCGCCCTGCTGGTGATCGGCGGCCTCATCCTGGTGCCGTTCCCCGGTCCGGGCTGGCTGATCGTCTTCTTCGGCTTCGCGGTGCTCGCCACCGAGTTCCACTGGGCGCACAAGGTGCTGGAGTTCGGCAAGCGCACCCTGGCCTCCTGGACCGACTGGCTCAAGCGGCAGCACCTGCTGGTCCGGATCCTGGTCCTGGCCGTCACGGCGGTGGTCGCGGCGGCGATCGTCTACTTCGCGCTCAGGCTCAGCGTCGGCATCGACCTCGTCGTGCAGGCCCGCCAGTTCCTCGCCCGCTGACCTCCCATGCCATATCCGTACGGCATGGGATTCATGCTGTAACTGTTGTGTGAGGGGATTTGCGGCGTTCCCTGATCTAGGCTGCCGCCGTGGCTGTGAAAACCGCGCTCACCATGGCGCTGGTCATGGCGGCAGGGCTCGTCCCGCCCCCCGCGGCGGCCCTCGGCGCCGTGCCGGCGGTCCTCGCCCTGCCCGGCACGAAGGCGACCCTCCGTGAGGATCCCGCCGACCCGCTGATCGTCACCTCCTACACCCTCGGCAAACCGGCCTACCTGCGCACGTACGGCAACGCCGAGTTCACCAGGAAGACCGCCTACTCCGAGATCACGGTCGCGCCCGGCGGCGCCGCCGCCGTCGCGGTCCCGGTCCGCTACAGCGCCGGGCGCGACGCGGCCGTCCTCATCGACCGGCGGACCGGCAAGGCCACCAGGATCCCCACGGTCAAGAAGCCGCTCGTCAACGGCTACCCCTACTGGCACCGCGGCGGGCGGCTGGTCGTCCTCACGGTGCAGAAGAAGCAGGCGAAGAGTTGGGTGACCACCGGGTTCACCCTGGTGGACGCGGCCACCCGCAAGACGCGCACGGTGACCGTCTCCGGCGTGGACCCGGCCGCCACCTTCCAGTGGGCGCCCGACGGCCGCCACCTGGTGACCAGGCACGGCACCGGCATCCGCTTCTACACCACGGCCGGGGCCGTCCAGCGGACGCTGGCCGAGACGGGCCGCCCCACCGGCGGCGAGGAGGTCTTCTCCCCGTCGGGGACGCGCCTGACGACCTGGTGCCCGCCGCGCTACCGGGAGCACGTCTGCCTGGTGGACGCGGCGTCCGGCCGGGTCGCGGTCCGCGTCCCGGTCAAGCCCGAGGCCGTCTGGGGCTGGTGGGACGACCTCCACCTGCTGGCCGTGCTCGCCAGGAGCGGCGGCTACCAGGTGGCCGTCGTGGACCTCAAGGGCCAGGTCGTCCGCAACCTCGCCACCATCCCGGCGGCGGAGTGGAAGAAGAAGCTCTACCTCGGCTACACCCGCACCTGACCCCGCCTGCTCCGCCGCCGGTCCCCCGGCGCTCACGCCTCCTGCACGGGCACGATCTCGACGTAGCCGTTGCTCCAGCCGGTGTACCATGCGAACACCTCGGCGGAGCTCAGCCCGCGGGTGGCCATGGTCTGCGTCAGCAACTCCAGGAGTTCCGGCGGCTGAACGCGGAGCTCGTCCCCCGCGACGAGCTCGATCGTGCCGAAGAGCTGTCCGCTTCGCACGTCCCTGACCTGTAGGACGGATGCCCTCATTCGAATATCGACCTTTCTCCCTGGGCCTTGTCGGCGATCTGGAGCCAGCGTGACCAGACCAGGTCGAACCAGTCCGGATATCCCAGGGCCTCGAAATGGTGCCGCACGGACTGGATGCGCTCCGCGAGGTATGCGACATCCGCGCGGGACAGCGCGTTCGGTACGTACTCGAAGGACTCGACTAGCGCGCCCCTCCAGGTGCGGCTCACCCACGGGCCGGCCATCGGGCTGTTCGTCACCTCGGGTATCCGGCCGACGTACTCGGGGGGGAGGGGGACGAAGCTTCCGGAGAAGTCGATCCCCCACGGCTCGCCGTCCGCGTCCATGATGATGTTGAGCCGGTTGGCGTCCCCGTCGGCGGTGAGCACGTGGAACAGCCCCAGGATCTGCGCGGCCAGGGAGGTCGGGACCGGCGCCCAGCCGAGCGCGGCACCCGTGCCGACATAGGGCATCCACAGGTCGCGCTCGCCGGTCCGGTAGATGGGCGGCACGTTGGCCCCCAGGGCCTCGCCGAGGAGCGAGGCCAGTTCCTCGGCGTCCGCCTCGCCCCGCATCTTGACCTCCTTGTACACCCATTCGCCGACGTCGCCCAGGTTGATCAGCCGCACGTTCCACGCGCCCACGCCGCCTCCGAGCGGGATCCCGTCGCCGGGCCCCGCCGCCAGCGCCCCGGCGAGGTCGGGCGGTAGCGGGCGCAGGCCGGGGGAGGAGGGGTCGTGACCAGGGAGGTGACCGGAGGGGAGACCGGGCGAGCCGTGCGGCTGACCGGTGCCGCCGCCGGAGTCCGCATCGCCGCCCCAGTTGATGAGCTGGTCGATGGACCGGCGCGCGGGTTCGGCCCCGCCGTCGTGACCCGTGCGCTGCGCGGCGGCCTGGGGATGCCCACGCTCGCCGCCGGCGTGCGCGGCGGAGCCGTCGGAGCGTGCCGGACCGGCGTGTGCGGCGGGACTGTCGGAGCGCGCCGGACCGCCGTGCGCGGCGGGGAACGCGGGGTCGGCCGGGCCCGGGGAGTGCTGGACACGCGGGTCGGGGCCGGTCGGCCGGGCGAGGGGGGACTGCGGGTCGGGGCCGGCTGACCGGGCGAGGGGGGCGTTCGGGTCCGGGGGGAACTGCGGGCCGTGTGGGGCGGGACCGGGAGGCGGCCCCGGGCTTTCCGGGATGCGGGCGGGCGGGGGCGGGCCGGGACCGTCCGGAGTGCGCGCGGGCGGAGGAGGCACGGGGCCGTCCGGGGTGTGGCCGGGTGGAGGGGGTGAGGGGCTGTCCGGGGTGTGGCCGGGCGGAGGAGGTGGGGAGCTGTCCGGGGTGTGGCCCGGGGGAGGAGGTGGGGAGCTGTCCGGCGGCCGGGGGCCGGTGCCAGCTGTGAGGTCGTCCCCGGGGGGGACGTGCGGTACCGGGCCGCCGTCGAGTCCGGTACCGGGCGGGCGGGGCGCGGCGCCGGGGTTCCAGCTCGCCCAGTGGGCGTCGGCGCCGCCGAGCGCGCCGGCCGTGGTGCCCTTGGCGACCGCCTCCCAGTTGATCGGCTGGCCGCTGGCCATCATGGTGAGCAGGGTCGCCAAGCCGCCGGCGGCGGCCGAGTGGCCCATCAGGCCCACGATCGACCTGGGCGCCCACAACCCGGTGCTCAACGTCAGCAGGGTGGCGGTCAGCGCCCCGCTGAACCCGGCCCAGAGCACCTGCTCCCAGTCGATCTCCTCCCGCCGGTCCTGGCTCGCCTGGACGTAGAGCTCCATGCCGGCGCCCAGGAGGGAGAACAGCGCGATGTTGAGCAGCAGCCGCTTGGCCAGTGCCCTGATCGTCCGGCGGGTCACCTGGGCGCGGGCTCCGGCCGCGGCCCAGGCCACCCCGGAGGCCGGGGACAGCGCCGCCCACAGCAGCCAGCCGAGCTGCACGATCAGGAACAGCGCCGAGAGCTTGATCATGCGCTTGGCGTACTGGATCTGCACGCCCAGGTCGTTGCAGGCCACTGCCAGCCCGGCGAGGCGTTTCAGCAACTCGGTCTTGCGGTCGGTGGTGTCCGTCCGCACGTGGTCGAGGAACTCCCGGAGCGCTTCGCCCTCCCAGTCCTGCCGCACGCCGGCGGTGGCGCCACCGGCCGCGGAGCCGTCACCCCGTGCCCCGTACCTGATCCGGTAGAAGGCCGCCGCCAGGGCGTCGGCGAGTTCGAACAGGCGAGTCTCGTCCCCCTCCGGCCAGTCGGGGCCGACCGCCCAGGCGATCCACGGCCGCACGGGTTCCGGAATGGGTACGCCGTCCAGCCACACGACCGATCAGCCCTGGTTCGCCTGATCGGCGGCGTCGTAGGTGTGGCGCGTGTCTCGCAGCCGGGTCTGGACGCCCTCCAGGTCGGCGAGGTAGGCGTCGAACGCGTCGAGGAGCCCGTCCTTCAGCTGGGGGAAGTGCCGTTCCAGCTCAGCGCCGTACTGGTCGTCGCCCATCGGCCGGCCGGCGACGGCGAAGGCGTCCAGGACGTCCTTCCGGGTCTGCTCGACCAGTTCGGCCTCCCGGGCGGCGTCCTTGTTCCGCGCCTGGATGCCTTCCCCGAGGCGTAGTAGCCCTCACTCATCGCGCGCCGGCGCCGGGAAGAACAGCTCCGGCCCCGCCTCGCCCGACAGCGCTTCGTACGGCAGGCCCGCGGGGATCAACGGCTCCACGAGTTCCCTGGTGCGCGCCTGAGGAAGCGCGGCGTAGAACTCCACCGCGGAGCCGTCGGGGGTGATGGGGCCGGGACCGGTGCCGGTGTTCATGGCCGCACGCTACGGCTTCGCCGGGCGGGCCGCGAGGGTCACAGGTAGAGGCCGGTGCCGTGCTCGGACGCCTGGGTGGCCACGGCGTGCAGGTCGCGCTCGCGCATCACCAGGTAGATCTGGCCCTGGACCTCGACCTCGTACTGCTCCTCGGGATGGAACAGGACCTTGTCGCCGACCTTGACCGCCCGGGCGTTCGTCCCGACGCCGCACACCTCGCCCCAGACGAGCCGGTTGGCCATCTTCACCGTCGCGGGGATGACGATGCCCGCAGTGCTGCGCCGCTCCTCGGCATCCTGATCAAGCTTGATCATGACTCGGTCGTGCAGCATCTGGATTTCGAATTTCGGGTCTGGCACACAGGCAGTTTATGCACCCGCACAGGCCGCCTTCCCCGGAAAGCGCTCTCTTGGCAGGATGGGCGCAGATCGAGGAGGCACGATGTCCGAAGCGTTCGGGTTGGACGGCTGGCAGTGGGTGAACGAGCCGAAGGAGTGGACCGCCGGTGCGGAGGAGCTGCGGGTCGTCTGCGACGGCAAGACGGACCTGTGGCGGACCACGCACTACGGCTTCATCTATGACAATGCCCACATGTTCGTCCGGCCGGTGCCGGGCGACCTGCGGCTGACCGTGACGTTCCGGGGGGGTTTCTACGCCGAGCAGTACGACCAGGCGGGCGCCGTGCTCCGGATCGACGAGAACAACTGGATCAAGGCCGGGGTGGAGTACGTGGACGGCGCGCTGCAACTGAGCGCGGTGGTCACCAGGGAGTTCTCCGACTGGGGGGTGACCCTGGCGCCGGGCCGGCCCGAGAGCGTCACCTTCGACCTGCGCCGCGAGGGCGACACGGTGACCGTGCGCTACGGCCTGGACGGCGCCGAGCCCGACCGGATGCTCCGGCTCGCCTACTTCCCGCCGGGGGTGCCGGCCCTCGCCGGGGCCATGTGCGCCGCCCCGGTCGGCTCCGGCTTCCCGGTCACCTTCACCGGCCTGACCGTCGAGGGGTAGCTCAGGGCAGCCGTAGCTCGGCGAAGGTCGCCTTGTGGTCGGTGCCCGCGAGCGGGTGGGCGCGGAACGCGCGGACCGCGATCCGCTCGTCGGCGAGGATCCGGTCCAGGGTGATGCCGGGGACGGTCTCCCAGCCCTTCGCGGGCCAGGTCGGCAGCAGCCCGTTCCCGGTCGCGTTGGCCGCGTCGCGGTAGCCGCTCGCGATCAGGTCGCGGACCGGGGCGTGGTCCAGGGTGGCGTTGAAGTCGCCGGCCAGCACCTGGTGCGGGCCGCTCTCGGGCGCCCTGGGCAGCGCGCGCAGGCCGTCCAGCCAGCAGGCGTGCTTGTAGGCGAAGCGCGGGGCGCACGGGTGGACCGAGGTCACCTCCACCCGCCGGTCCCCGGGCATCGTGACCAGGGCCCGGGACTGGGCGAAGTTCCCCAGATCGATGGGCGTCAGGGCGCGTAGCGGGAACCGGGAGTAGATCGCCGAGCCGCCCACGCCGGAGCGGATTTTGGTGTCCACCCGGTGCGGCAGCAGCCCGCGCAGCCCGTTCCCGTCCAGCCCTTCGGCCGCGTCCGGGGTGACCTCCGCGAGCGCCAGCACGTCGGCGCGCTCGGCGCGGACCAACTCGATCAGCGCCCGGTGGTCGGCCGCGCCCACCGCCAGGTTGGCGGCGAGCACCCGCAGGACCGGCCCGGAGACGGCGGGCCCGTCCTGCGGCAGCGCGCGCGGCAGCACGCACCCGGCCAGCGTCAGCGTCACGACCAGGCCCGCAGTGCCGGCCGCGCGGCGGCGCAGCAGCAGGGCGAGCACCGGTACGGCGGGCGAGGCGGCGGCGACATAGGGGGTGAAGGCCACGAGCTGCACCCAGCGGAATCCCGCGTCGAAGCCGGTCACCCGGAGCGCGGTCCACGCCGCGAAGACCAGGACGAGCAGCCAGACCAGGATGTCCGCCCATCGGCGGCGCCCGCGCGTCCGGACGGTCCCGGCGGGCGCGGCCGTGTCGACGGTCATGGCTGGAGCGTAGTGCGTTGATCGCGCACTTCACCGATCTTTGCGAGATCTGGGCGCTATGCGAAATATTCACCGATCGGTGATCGTGGTCACACGTGCGTTCCCCATCATGTGATGGACATCGAGCCGTCGGCGGGAGACGTACGTGGTCAGGATCGCCCCCTTCGCAGGTCTGCCCCGTCCCTGGCGGTGGGCCGCGCGCGTCCTGACCGTGCTCCTCGCGCTCGCCCTGGTGCTCGGCGTGGTGGCCACGGTGACGGTACGCAGGTCCTTCCCGCAGGTCGCCGGAGAGATCGAGGTTCCCGGGCTGTCCGCCCCCGTGACCGTGCGCAGGGACGCCAACGGCATCCCGCACATCTACGCCGACACCCCCGCCGACCTCTTCCTGGCCCAGGGCTACGTGCACGCCCAGGACCGGTTCTGGGAGATGGACTTCCGCCGCAAGACCACCGCCGGACGCCTGTCGGAGCTGTTCGGCGCCACCACGCTGGACGTGGACAAGGTGGTGCGCACCCTCGGCTGGCGGCGCACGGCCGAGCAGGAGGTCGCCCGGCTCGCCCCGGAGACCGTCGCCGGGCTGGAGAGCTACTCGGCGGGCGTCAACGCGTGGCTGTCCCAGCACGGCGACGCGGCCGGCCGCAGCCTGGAGTACGTCGTCCTCGGCCTGACCGGCGTGGACTACACGCCCGAGCCGTGGACCCCGGCCGACTCGGTGAGCTGGCTCAAGGCGATGGCCTGGGACCTGCGCTCCAACATGGACAGCGAGCTGTCCCGCGCCCTCTCCGCCGCCAAGGTGTCACCGGACCGCGTCCAGGCACTCTTCCCCGGCTACCCCTACGACCGCCACCTGCCCATCGTCACCGCCTCCACCCCCGAGGCGGGCGCCCCCGCCGGGACGACGCCGGGAGGGCGGGGGATCGCGGGTGCCGGAGTGGCGCTGGCGGGCGCGGCGCGGGCGGTGGCGGCCGTGCCGTCCCTCCTGGGCACGGCCGGGGCGGACCGGGCGGGCATCGGGTCCAACTCCTGGGTGGTGGGCGGCGCGCACACCGCCACCGGCAAGCCGCTGCTCGCCAACGACCCGCACCTCGGCCCCCGGATCCCGTCCATCTGGTACCAGGCCGGCCTGCACTGCCGTACCCGTACCGCCGCCTGCCCCTACGACGTGACCGGCTTCACCTTCTCCGGCCTGCCCGGCGTCGTCATCGGGCACAACCAGCGGATCGCCTGGGGCTTCACCAACCTCGGCCCCGACGTCACCGACCTGTACCTGGAGCACACCAGGGACGGCGCCTACCAGGACGGCGCGGAGTGGCGGCCGGTCACCTCGCGCAGGGAGCGGATCGAGGTCGCCGGCGGCGCGCCCGTCGAGCTGGACGTGCGCTCGACCGGCCACGGGCCGATCATCTCCGGCGTCCTCGCCGACGCGCGGAACGCCATCCCCGGCGCCACCGCCCGCCCCGCCCCGTCCGCCGAGGCAGGCGGGGATGACGCGGACGGCGGCACGGAAGGCACGGCGGCGGGTACGGCCGCGGCGGGTGGCGCGGCGGTCACCGAGGTGGCGTTGCGGTGGACGGCGCTGGACCCCGGCCGCACCGCCGACGCGATCTTCATGCTCAACCGCGCGCAGAACTTCGAGGAGTTCCGTACGGCGGCGGCCAGCTTCGAGGCCCCGTCACAGAACCTCGTCTACGCCGACGTGGACGGCAACATCGGCTACCAGGCGCCCGGCAGGATCCCGGTCCGCGCGTCGGGCGACGGTACCTGGCCCGCGCGCGGCTGGACCGGCGAGCAGGAGTGGACCGGGTTCATCCCCTTCGAGAAGCTGCCCAGCGTCTACAACCCGCCCGAGGGCTACATCGTGACCGCCAACAACGCGGTGACCCGGCCGGGCGGCGACGTGTACCTCACCTCCGACTGGTCCTACGGCTACCGCTCCCAGCGGATCACGGACCTGGTGCGGAAGGCGATCGAGGAGGGACCGGTCACCGCCGACACGATGTCCCGGATCCAACTGGACGACGCCAACACCCTCGCCCCGGTCCTCGTGCCCTACCTGCTGCGCGCGGGCGTGCCCGGCGAGGTCCGCGACGTGCTCGGGCGGTGGGACTTCCGCCAGTCCCGCGACTCGGCGGGCGCGGCCGTCTTCAACGCGACCTGGCGGCACCTGCTCGGCCGTGCCTTCGCCGACGAGCTGACCGGGGCCGCCGAGCCGGGCGGCGGCGACCGCTGGTACGAGGTGGTCCGCGCGCTGCTCGACCGGCCGGACGACCCGTGGTGGGACGACATCCGCACGCCGGCGAAGGAGACCCGCGACGACATGCTCGCGGCGGCGGCCACCGCCGCGGCGGCGGAGCTGACGGAGGAGCTCGGCGACGCCCCGGAGGACTGGCGCTGGGGCGACCTGCACACGCTGGAGCTGACCCACGAGACGTTCGGCACCAGCGGCGTCGGCCCGATCGAGTGGCTGTTCAACCGCGGGCCGCTGCGCACCGCCGGCGGCAAGGACACCGTCAACGCCACCGGCTGGACCACGAGCGCGGGCTACCAGGTGGACTGGGTGCCGTCCATGCGCATGGTCGTCGATCTGGCCGACCTGGACCGGTCACGCTGGATCAACCTGACCGGCGCGTCCGGGCACGCCTTCCACGCCTCCTACGACGACCAGGCGGAGCCGTGGGCGGATGGCGGCACCCTGCCGATGCGCCACACCGAGGCCGCCGTACGCGCCGCCGCCGTGGACACCCTCACCCTCAGGCCCTGACCGGCGCGAACGGAGCGGGCCTCCGCCGACCGGGGGTGCCCTCGTCCCCGCGCGACCACTGCCGCGCCGGCCGCGCGTCAGACCTGGACGCCGCGCACCTCCACGATGTCGGCCAGCGGGAACTCCAGGTAGTCGCCGGCCTCCTCGCACCACGCGTCCAGCACGCCGCCGCGCAGCTCGCCGTGGCTGATGGTCGCGGTCAGCCCGTCGGTGAGCGTGATCGCGGCCCGCACGCCCCGGTCCACGACGAAGCCGAGCAGGGACTGCTGCGCGGTCGGCAGCCGGGTCGCCATCCGCCCGATCACCGCCCAGGTCCGCCCGCCCTGTCCCTTCTCGGAGTCCCGGGTCAGCACCAGCCGGTGCGCGTGCTCGCGCGGGTCGGGAGCGGGTTCGGCCAGCGGGTACGGCGGCGCCTCCAGCTCGGCCACCCGGCCCCCGGGCAACAGGATCAGCCGCCCGCCCGGCGGCTCCTCGATCTTGGCCCGGCGGATCGTGATCTCCCCGGTGTCCTCGATCGGCACCGGGGCGTAGCCGTTCTCCCGCAGGGCGGTCAGCGTCTTCTCGGCGGGCGCGGCGCTGGCCAGCACGGTCGGGGCGAGCAGCCGCAGGCCCAGCCTGGTCAGCCGACGGTGCCCGGCGATCTCGGCCAGCAGCGCGGGATCGGCGGCCTGCACGATGCACGCCACCGAGGTCACGGTCACCTCGCCGTGCCGCCTGGCCACGTCGTGCATGAGATAGCTGAGCGGCTGCGGTATCGTGCCCACCTCGGCCAGGTCGGCGAGCAGCTCCTCCGGTGTGTGCCCGGCGTCCAGCGCCCGCCGTACGCTCGCCGGGCTGAACCGCCACACCGACGCCGAGGCCGCGCCGCGTGACTCGCGGTCGGCGGCCCGGTCGAGCAGCTCGGCCAGTTCGGCCGAGGGCGGGCCGGTCACCACGGCGGTGAGGTCGGCGCCGAAGAGCGCGCTGCGCCGGACGCTGGCCAGGGCCCGGGTGGAGCACTCGACCAGCATCGGGTCGTGCTCCACGGCGGGGGCCGCGTCGTCGTTCTCGCTCCCCGCGACGTGGCCGAGCGCGGCGAGCGCCCGGCCGAGGTCGGTGATCGCGTCGTGCGCGATGAGCCCGAGCAGCCGCGCCTCGTCCAGCACGGCCGGGGCGATCTCGGCCAGCAGCGCCTGGTCGAGCAGCGGGGCGTGCCAGTGCACGTGCCGGACGAGCCCGGCGCGGCCTGCGTAGGCGGTGCTGTCGGGCAGGTGGGCCAGCGCGCCGAGCACCGCCCGGCGTATCCGGCCGATCGCCTGCCCGGCCGGGTCGTCGCCCAGCACGGTCGGGTACTTGCCGTCCACCTTGCGCAGTGACGCCCGCTCCATCCGCCACCACGCCGCCAGCAGCACCCGCAGCCGGGCCGCGCCGTCGTCCAGCCGCCAGTGGTCGAACCGGTCGGTGGGCACCAGCCCGCCCGCCTGCTCGTCGAAGGCCAGCAGCCGGGCGACCGCGCACACTTCCAGCAGCAGCCGCGTCTCGTCCTCGTCGCACCCGGTCTCCCTGGCCACCCTGCGCACCTCGCGCACGCCCACCCCGCCGCCCTTGAGCAGCGGCAGCGGGCTCTTGGCGGTGTTCTCCAGCAGCGCGGCGCAGCGCTCGACCACGTGCGGCGCGGCCAGCGCCATCAGATGGTCGATCTCCTCGGGGTCCACGGGCAGCGTGGCCAGCTCGGGCGGCTGCGGGGTCAGCGGCGGGTGGTAGTCCGGGCCGCGTACGGCGAGCGCCACCTCGCGGGGCATCTCCGCGACGTTCCAGCTCGGCCGGAACAGCAGGCCGTGGTCGGCGGCCCACTTCTCGGCCGTGCCCGGCACGACGAACCGGGCCCCGTCCACATCGCGCGCCGGGCCGTCCCAGGCGAACTCCTCCAGCAGCCGCAGCGTGCCCTCGGGGGCGCCGCCGATCAGCTCGCGCACCACGGCGGGGTCGGTGAGGATCTCGACGACCCGGGTGACGAGCCGCCGCTTGGTACCGTGCGGGGGCAGGTCCAGCGCGCGGCCGAGGGTGCGCAGCGCGTCCGGGCTGATCGTCCAGGAGTTGAGGTAGTGCGCGAGCGGCTCGCCGAGGCCGCAGGGGGCGGTCCACCAGCGTGACACCGCGCCCGCCAGCCGGATCCCGCCCGTCGCGTCCGGCCAGGCGAGGGCGTGGTCGTACAGCTCGTCCAGCCAGGGGAGGACGTCGGCCTCGGGGACGTCGAGCAGCCTGGCCAGCCTGTCGGCGCCGGCGTTCTCGCCGAGCACCAGGCACGCCTGGGCGACCTCCAGGCAGGGCAGCGGCAGGCCGCGCATCGCGTCCATCACCGCGAAGCCGTTGCCCAGCCGCTGCGCCAGGGTGTCCAGGCGGCGGGGCCACGGCGCGGCGATGGCGTCCGGCCGGTTCGCCAGGACGCGGGCGAGGCGATCCTCGTCCAGGGTCTTCAGCCAGCCGAGCAGGTGATCGTCCATCTCTCAGCTCTCTCAGGGGGTCTCGCGCGGGACTCACCGTGAGCCATAGCCAACCACGGTAATGCAGATCACATGCCCGAAGGCGGGAGCAGCGCGGAATGGAACATGCGGCCTGACCCCCGACATCGGCATCTTCTCCGCGGACCGATATGAGCTCGGCGTGACGTAGTTATCTCGTCACCCGAAAACTTTTCTCCTACGATCGCCGATCGTCAATGGCCCGTCGGGGCCGTTCTCCGATCAATGTCGGATCCGATCCATGTCGGAGAGGGGGAGCGGACATGGCTCGGCCCGGGGACGCCATGCGGGTGGGGGAGAGGCGTCCCCGGGCCGGACCGAGAGCGGCGCCGACGCGAGGGGAAGGACGGCGCCTGGGAGATGGTCGGGGGCCGGCGGGCCGCGCCGGCCGCCGGCCGGCGCCCGCCGGTCACTCGTCGGGAGCGGTCACCACCGCCCAGACGATCTTGCCGTGCGGCGCGATCGGGACGTACCCCCAGCGCAGGCTGAGCGACTCCACGATGTGCAGGCCGAGCCCGCCCGGCTCCAGCGCCGAGGGGTGCCGCAGCTCGGGCGCACCGGAACCCGGGTCGCTGATCGCGCAGGCCACCAGCCGGCCGCGGCGGATCAGCGACAACCTGATCGGCTCCTGCGCACGCGGCTCGGCCAGCCGCAGGCCGTGCCGCAGGGCGTTGGTGGACAGCTCCGAGACGATCAGCTCCAGGCTCTCCCCGAGGTCGGGGAGCCCCCAGCCGGCCAGTGTGCCGGTGGTGAAGGTACGCGAGGAGTGGATCGACTCGGGGCGTGGCGGGAGGACGAACACGGCGCTCGCCAGGTCCGCCTCCGACGCGATCGTGGCCGGCGGGCCGGTCAGGAGGTCGCGTGCGGCGTCGGGCCACCATCCGACGGCCGGCCACCGGTCGAACGCCGTGGGGAAGGCGGGCGCTCGCAGGGTCCTCAGTTGAGCGGACTGCACGGGATCATGATGATGCAAACTAGCGTGCAGGTGCAAGAGCGGATGCACGTGCAGAAGCTCTGTGCAACCGCTACCGTTACCCATGATCCGGCAAATCGGCAGCAAAGGGGATCTCGATCGCGGTCCGGTGATCTTTGGCCCGCGAAGTGACAGACTGTGAAACACGGAAACGACCAAGGAGCACCACGTGTCGATCGACCCACCGGGTACCGGCTCCACAGTTCGGCGCATCATGCTCGGCGCGAGTCTGCGCCGGCTGCGTGAAGAGAAGGGACTCACCCGTGAGGCCGCGGGATTTCACATCCGCGCCTCCGAGTCCAAGATCAGCCGGATGGAGCTCGGGCGCGTCGGGTTCAAGACACGTGACGTTGAAGACCTGCTCACCCTCTACGGCGTGCTCGACGACGCCGAGCGGCGTGGCTTGCTGGAGATGGTCCGCGAGGCCAACACACCGGGCTGGTGGCACAAGTACGGCGACGTCCTGCCGGGCTGGTTCACCACCTACGTGGGACTGGAGGAGGCGGCGAGCGTGATCCGCACCTACGAGGTGCAGTTCGTGCCCGGCCTGCTGCAGACCGCGGCCTACGCGAGGACCGTCGTCGAGCTGGGCTACCCGGATGCGCCGACCGGAGAAGTCGAGCGTCGCGTGCACCTGCGCATGCAACGCCAGGAGCGCCTCATCAAGAAGGACGGCCTTCGCCTGTGGGCCGTCATCGACGAGGCGGCATTGAAGCGGCCCATCGGCGGGCCGGTGATCATGCGGGAGCAGCTTCGCCATCTGCAGGAGGTCGCGACCCTTCCCAACATCACCATCCAGGTGATGCCCTTCAGGTTCGGCATGCACGCTGCCGAGGGGGGCGCCTTCAGCATCCTGCGGTTTCCCGAGTCCGACCTGTCGGACGTCGTATACGTCGAGCAGCTCTGGGGTGCCCTCTACCTGGACAAGCGTGAGGACATCGATCCCTACCTCACCGCGATGGAACAGCTGTGCGTGGAAAGCACCACGCCTGGGGGCACTGCCGAGATCCTCGGCGAACTTCTCAGAGAGACATAGATGAACCACACCTACAACGGCATGCCCGCTCGGGACCTGACCGACGTCAGCTGGCGCAAGAGCCGGCACAGTAATTCGACGGGGAACTGTGTCGAGCTCGCGGAACTGCCCGACGGCAGTGTCGCCGTCCGTAACTCCCGCTTCCCGGAGGGACCCGCGCTGATCTACACCCGCGACGAGATGCGGGCGCTGGTCCTCGGGGTGAAAGACGGTGAATTCGACAGTCTGCTCGCGTAACGCCGTTTTAACATCCGGCGCAACCGCTTAACGGGGGTGCGCCGGATGCGTAACGGGGTGGTCTCGCCGGTCCGGCAGATTCGGTTCCACCAGCAGCTTCGGTGTATTGGGGGCCTGACCATGCTCGACCAGATGACCTTGTTCCCGGTGGCGGACGATGTGTTGTTCGCACCCGGGGGCCGTGTCGTGATCCGCACCTACGGCGTCGCCCCGGCGAGCGCGGCCGAGGGCGAACAGCGCGCGGTGTCCTATCGGACCTGGGTCACCGGGGTTCGCGACCAGCCCCGTTACTGGCGTTGGGGTCACTTCGAGGACGCCTGCCACGGGCACCGCAAGGTCCTGGAGTGGCTGACCGGTCGCGGTCCTCAGCCGCAGCCCTTCGCCGCGGTGGCCTGACCCCGCCCCGCGGTGTGGGAGCGCCCGCCGGCTAGCCGACGGGCGCGTTCCAGTGGCAGATCACCGGCTCCGCGTGCTCCCAGCCGAGCGCGCCGTAGGTGCCGGTGTCCAGCCGGAAGAGCCGGCCGTCCTCCGGCGGCAGGCCCAGCCAGCGCGCGGTCAGCACGCGGAGCATGTGCCCGTGCGCCACGACCAGCACCTCGCCCCCCGCCGCGCGGGCGCGCGCGATCACCTTGTCGGCCCGCTCGCCCACCTGTGCCGCCGTCTCGCCCGGGTGGTCGGCGTCGCCGGGGACCACCCCGTCCCGCCACAGGTACCAGCCGGGCCGGGACTGCCGGATGTCCGGAGTGGTGATGCCCTCGTAGCCGCCGTAGTCCCACTCCCACAGGTTCGGCTCGACCTCGTAGTCGCCGGCCCCGGCCAGCTCGGCCGTACGGCGGGCCCGCCGCGCCGGGCTCACCAGCACCAGGGAGAACCGGCGCGCCCCCACCACGGGAGCGAGCGCCCGCGCCTGCTCCTCGCCGCGCGGGGTGAGCGGCACGTCGGTGCGGCCGGTGTGCCGGCCCGTACGGCTCCACTCGGTCTCACCGTGCCGCAGCAGCATCATCTCATCCATATCCCCACATAATGGCGGACCGCCCGCGAGCGATGGTGAGGGTGGTGCCGGTGCGGCCACCGTGCCCACCCTCGCCGATCCGGCGGCATGCGGAGAAGGAAACGGCGCCGAAACGCGTGCCGGATACGGTCCCAGGCTGAAAGCGAAGATTGGGGCGAGAAAATGTCCTTTGGTGAGGAAGCCGCGCGGACTCTCGAATCGGGACTCGGCCGGCGCGGCTTCGTACGGGCCGCCGCCGCGCTGGGCGTCGCCGGGGTGGCCGGCGCCGGGATCGCCGTGCCGGGGCAGGCGTCCGCCGAGACCGGCGCGCCCGCCGTCCTCCAGCCGAAGCAAGGCCGGGTACGCGGCGTCTACGTCACCTCCACCCCGGGCACCGTGCGCTGGGGGCACCTGCCGAACCGTACGGCCAAGCCGGTCAGCACGGTCGCCTCCGGCGGGGTGGTCACCATCGACACGGTCTCCCACGAAGGCATCCTCGAAGACCAGGGACGCGACCCCGTCGGCTACTTCGGCGACCACGGCGTTGACCGCGACGACGTGCTGCGGGACGCGATCGCCATCGCCGCATCCGGGATCGAGCACGACTTCGCCGCCGACGGCCCGCACGTGGTGACCGGCCCCGTCGCGGTGACCGGCGCGAAGCCCGGCGACGTCCTCAAGATCGAGGTACTGGACCTGCGGCGGCGGGTGCCCTACGGCGTGATCTCCAGCCGCCACGGCAAGGGGGCCCTGCCCGGGGAGTACCCCGAGGCGTTCAAGGGCGACCCGCACAGCGAACCGTTCCTCAACCCCGGCGGCAACATGTCCGTCTTCACCAGGGTCTCCCGGGGGCAGGGCGTTCTGCCCGCCGGGCGGAGCGAGGTGCGCTTCCCGCTGAACCCGTTCATGGGCCTGATGGGCGTCGCCGTGGACACCTCCGAACGCGTCCACTCGGTCCCGCCGACCGTGGCCGGCGGCAACCTGGACGTCAACGAACTCGGCGCCGGTTCGATCCTCTACCTCCCCGTCCAGGTGCCCGGCGCGCTGTTCTACGCCGGCGACCCGCACTTCGCCCAGGGTGACGGCGAGGTCGCCCTCACCGCCCTGGAGGCGTCCCTCCGCGGCACCTTCCGCCTCACCGTCGTCAAGAAGGGCGGCCCCGCCCCCGAGGTCGCCTTCTCCTACCCCTTCGGCGAGACCTCCGACTACTGGATCCCCATCGGCCTGTCCGACCCCGACGGCCCGGTCTCCGGCCAGCAGACCTCCCTCGACCTCGCCATGAAGACCGCCGTCCGCAACGCCCTCGACTTCCTCTCCCAGGAACACTCCATGGCCCCCGCCGTCGCCTACGCCTACCTCTCCGCCGCCGTCGACTTCGAGGTCTCCCAGGTCGTCGACCGCACCACCGGCATCCACGCCCTCATCAGAAAAGCCGACTTCCACTAACCCCCACCACCCCTGACACACCCCCACCCCACTCCACAAACCACCGACACCCCCCGATGCCGGTGGTCCCGCTCCGCTGTAGGCCCGCCATGGGCGGTGTTGCGCCCGCCCCCAGGGCCGACACCCCCCTCCCTGTGTCGGTGGTCCCGCTCCGCTGAAGGCTCGCCATGGGCGGTGTTGCGCCCGCCCCCAGGGCCGACACCCCCCTCCCTGTGTCGGTGGTCCCGCTCCGCTGAAGGCTCGCCATAGGCGGTGTTGCGTTGCGGTGAGGGGACCGTTCGGTGGGTTGGGGGAGGGATTGGTAGCGTTTTACCTAAGCGCTGTGTGCAGCGAAGTCCGGTGAGAGGCCGGCGCTGTTCCCGCAACTGTCATGTCCCGGGGTGGTCCCGGGGTGAAGCCAGGTCGCCTGTGCGCGGCGCGACGTCATCAACCCTCGCGGAAAAGGGTGATCCGTCATGCCCACGGGTCTCTCGGTTCCGGCCACCTCGAAAGGATCCCTGTGAGGCCCCTACGTACGGCCTTCGCGGGTGCCCTGCTGGGTGTGCTGGTACTGGCCGGATGCGGCCAGACGACCGGCACGGACAGCGGCGCCACAGCGTCGGTGAACCCCTCCTCCGGCGGGAGCGCCGCCTCCCCGGCGGGCGCCTTCCCCGTCACCGTCCAGGCGGGCAACGGCTCCGTCACCATCCCGGCCCGCCCGCAGCGGATCGTGTCGCTGTCCCCGACGGCGACCGAGAACCTGTTCGCGATCGGCGCGGGACCCCAGGTCGTCGCGGTGGACGACCAGTCGACGTACCCCGAGCAGGCGCCCCGCACCTCACTGTCCGGCTTCAAGCCGAACGTCGAGGCGATCGCCGGCCAGCGGCCCGATCTGGTGGTGCTCTCGGACGACATCGGCGGCGTCGTGGCCGAACTGGGCAAGCTCCGGGTGCCGGTGCTCCTCGAACCGTCGGCGAAGAAGCTGGAGGAGAGCTACGACCAGATCGCCGACCTCGGCGCGGCCACCGGCAACACGGCGAACGCGGCCAAGGTGGCCGGTGACATGAAGCGCAAGCTGGACGAACTCGCCGCCGCCGCGCCCAAGGACAAGAAGCTCACGTACTACCACGAGCTGGACACCACGCCCTACGCGGCGACCTCGGGCACCTTCATCGGCCAGATCTACGCCATGTTCGGCCTGGTGAACATCGCCGACGAGGCTCCCGACGCGGCGGGCGGCTACCCCAAGCTGTCGGCGGAGTTCGTCGCGAAGGCGGACCCGGACCTGATCTTCCTGGCGGATGTCAAGTGCTGCGGCCAGTCCAGGGACACCCTGGCGAAGCGGCCGGGCTGGTCCGGCCTGGCCGCCGTCCGCGACGACCACGTGGTCCAGCTCGACGACGACATCGCCTCGCGCTGGGGGCCGCGCGTCGCCGACTTCGCCCAGACCGTGGCCGCCGCCGTCCAGAAGGCCGCGGCGGCGGAGTGACCTCTCGCAGGCCCCGCCCACCGGAGGCACCGGACGCCGGGGATTTCTCCCGCCCGCCGGAGGCACCGGCGGACGGAGATGTCCTGCGCCCGCCGGACGCACCGGCGGACGTAAACATCCCGCACGGGCCCAGGGCACAGGCGGACGGAGACGCCTCGCGTACGGCGGTGGAACCGCTGGTGGTGGAAGCGCCGGTGGTGGAAGCGCCGGGTGAGGGGCCTGAGGATGGACCGTCCGCGCCGGGCGGGGCGGTGGTGATCTCGCGCCGGGTGGGACGGCGGGCGGCGGTGGCCGTCGTGGCCGTGCTGGTGGTGGCCGGGTGCGGGTTGGCGGGGCTGCTGGTGGGCGCGGCCGGGATCTCGCCGTGGGCGGTGGTGCTCCAGGTGCTGGACTGGCTGCCGTTCGTGCACGTCGGCAGCGGGCTGAGCCCGGTGGAGCAGAGCCTGCTGTGGGAGCTGCGGCTGCCCAGGGTGCTGCTGGCCGGGATCGTCGGCGGGTTGCTGGCCCTGGCCGGGGCGGGCTACCAGGGCGTCTTCCGCAACCCGCTGGCGGACCCTTACCTGCTCGGCGCGGCGGCCGGCGCGGGGCTGGCCGTGACGCTGGTGGTCGTGGTCACCGGCGGGTCGGCGGGCGCCGCGGTACCGGTCGCCGCCTTCGCGGGCGCGGTCGGCGGCGTGCTCCTCGCGTACGCGCTCGGCAGCACAGCCGGGCGCGGCGCGGGCGGCACGGCGACGCTGGTGCTCGCCGGGGTCGCGGTCACGTCCTTCCTCACCGCGATCCAGACCTTCGCCCAGCAGCTCAGGGTGGAGGAACTGCGCCGCGTCTACGCCTGGATCCTCGGCGACGTGAGCGGCGGATGGGACGACGTGCGCCTGGTCCTGCCGTACGCGGTCGTCGCCACCGTCGTGCTGCTGCTGCACGGGCGGATGCTCGACGTGCTGTCGGTGGGCGACGACGAGGCGGTCAGCCTGGGCGTGCGCGCCTCCCGGGTACGGCTGGCCGTACTGCTGGCGGCCTGCCTGGCCACGGCGGCGGCGGTCGCGGTCAGCGGCCTGATCGCGTTCGTCGGCATCGTGGTGCCGCACGTGGTGCGCCGGCTGGCGGGCGGTTCCTACCGGGTGGTGCTGCCGCTGTCGCTGGCCGGCGGCGCCGCCTTCCTGGTGCTCGCCGACATGGTGGCCAGGACCGTGCTGGCCCCGGCGGAGCTGCCGATCGGCGTGGTCACCGCCTTCGTCGGGGCGCCGTTCTTCGTCCTCGTACTCCGGATGACCAGGCGGGTGGAGACGTGAGTTCGGTCGTCGCGAAGGGGCTGTCGGTCGCGCTGGCGGAGCGTGAGGTGCTGTCGGGCGTCGATCTGACGGTGGCCGACGGCGGCTGGCTGGCCGTCGTCGGGCCGAACGGCGCGGGCAAGTCCACTCTGCTGAAGGCGCTGGCGGGGCTGCTCGCCGTACGGGGGGAGGTGCTGTTCGGGGACGTGCCCGCCGGCAGGCTGCGGCCACGCGAGCGGGCCAGGCTCGTCGCCTACGCGCCGCAGGCGCCCGCGCTGCCGCCGGACATGACGGTGTCCGACTACGCCCTGCTGGGCCGCACGCCGTACATCTCCTACCTGGGCCGCGAGAGCCGCGGGGACCGCGAGGTCACCGCGGGCGTGCTGGAGCGTCTCGGCCTCACGGCGCTCGCCGGGCGCAGGCTCGGCCAGCTGTCCGGCGGCGAACGGCAGCGCGTCGTGCTCGCCCGCGCGCTCGCCCAGCAGGCGCCGGTCCTGCTGCTCGACGAGCCGACGACCGCGCTCGACCTCGGCCACCAGCAGCAGGTGCTGGAACTGGTGGACCGGCTGCGGGTCGCCGACGGGCTCACCGTCGTGACGACCCTGCACGACCTGCACCTGGCCGGGCAGTACGCGGACGCGATGACGATCCTCGCCGGCGGGCGCGCGGTGGCCGCCGGCCCGCCCGCCGAGGTGCTCACCGAGGGGCTGATCAGCGCTCATTTCGGGGCCACGGTGAAGGTGGAGGCGGCCCGGGACGGCAGACCGGCGGTCCACCTGCTGCGCCCCGCCCGGTACGGCTGACGCGCCCCGCCCTGCCACGCCGCATATCCAGCCGGAATTAACCCCTGATCAGGCGAAATAACCTCCTATACCGTGATATTTCCGCATAATTGATCAACATTTGCCGGACGAAAGTCCGGTATTTCGGCAGGCGGGCCCCGCGGGCGCCGGAACCCCGGCGGGGCCGGGCCCGCCGCCCCCGGGCCGGACCGGAGAACAATCGTGAAACAAGACCGGGACGCCGCCAAAATCTATTGACTTCTGGGGGCCGGTTGGAAGCATTGTCGTATCCCTTGGAAGGGAGACGTAATGCGGCGTCCCAGTCGGGCCTCGGTGCTTTTGTGCGGCATGCTTGCCGTCCTGCTGGGCGCGACCGCGCCCGCCTACGCCCACGAGCATCCCAGTGGCATCACCGACCTCGTCACCCCCGCGGTGGTCCGGGTGGAGGCCGTGGCGCACGTGGACATCACTCTGCTCGACCACGTGGCCCAGCTCGTCCATGTGGAGCGCTCCTACGAGGTGCCGATCGGCACCGGCACCGGGGTGGTGGTCAACCCCGAGGGGGCGGTCGTCACCGTCACCGGAGTGGTCAGGTCGGACCGGGACGTCGCGATCTACGCCGCCAACAAGATCTTCGCCGAGCACCACAAGGTCTCCATCGAGGACGACTTCGAGCGGCACGAGGTCGACGACCCGCTGCTCAACCGGCACCTCCAGGACTGCTATCCCCCCAAGAAGCCCACCGCCACCTGCATCGTCGACGTGACCCCCGAGATCACGGTGTACCCGAACATCTCCCCGGCGGACGACAAGGGCTTCAAGGCCGAGATCGCCGGCACCGGGGACCGGCCGGAGGCGCCCGCGGTGCTGGTGCCGGCGGCGCGGGCCGACGGTGGCACGGGACTGCCCACGGCGCCCCTGGCCGGTCAGGTGCCCGACAAGGAGGGCTCGCCGGTGGCGGTGGCCGGGTTCACCGGCCGGCCGGCGCCGGGGGTGCGGCACCAGACCGACATCGGCCACCTGGGAGCGGGCGGCGCGGGC
Organism: Microtetraspora sp. NBRC 13810; assembly: GCF_030268685.1. Lineage (GTDB taxonomy): Bacteria > Actinomycetota > Actinomycetes > Streptosporangiales > Streptosporangiaceae > BSRQ01. The sequence goes on along the minus strand of NZ_BSRQ01000016.1, from coordinate 127,046 downwards.
GAGGGCGGCCGGCCGTTCAAGGACCCCGAGGGCAAGGTCGACGAGCCGGAGAAGCTCGGCGCGCTGATCGACAAGGGCCTGCTCGGCGCGCCCGTCATCGGTGACCGGGACGGCGCGGTGATCGGCCTGATGGTCGGCGGCGGCGACGACGCCAGGATGATCGGGATCAGGGAGGTCACGGCCGCGCTCGCCCAGGCGAAGACGGCGGCCAAGCGCGGTTCGGTGGACTCGGCCTTCGAGGTGGCGCTGACCCGGTACCACAACAACTTCTTCGGTGACGCCGTGCCCGCCTTCCAGCGGGTCCTGGAGCTCTACCCCGGTCACGTGGTGGCCGCCACGCTGCTCAGGACCGCGCAGGAGAAGCGCGGCGGCCCGGAGGACGCGGCGCTGAAGTCCGCCCAGGCGCCCGCCGGTGAGGAGGAGCCGCCGCTGTGGCCGATCCTCGCGGGGGCCGGGGTGCTGGTGCTGGCCGTGCTGGTGGTCGTGGTGCTGCTGTGGCGCCGCCGCGGAGACGACGACCCGGACTCGGACCCGGACCCGGACGGCGATCCGGGTACGGCGGAGCGGCCCGCCGGGTCCGGGGAGCACGCCCCGGCCCCGCCGCCGGTCGTGGTGGGCGGCTTCGCCCCGCCGGGCGGCCCGGCGCGGAACGACACCCCCGGCCACGCCGACCAGACGGTGGTCGTCGGACGGCCCAGGTCCTTCCCCGCCGCATCCAGGCCGGTGCCCCAGGACCAGCCACTGGTCACCGCCAAACAGAGCCCCGCCAAACAGAGCCCCGCCAAACAGAGCCCCGCCAAACAGAGTCCCGCCCCCCAGAGTCCCGCCCAGCAGGGCCCCGCTCAGCAGAGTCCCGCCAAGGGGCCCTCGCCGGTCTCCGGGGTCGCGCCGCCGGGCGCCGCGCAGGCGCAGGCCGCGGGCGCGGTGCGGGCCGCGGCGCAGGAGCCGGAAGGGCGCGCGGGACAGAAGGCGCCGCAGAAGTACTGCACGGCCTGCGGGATGGGGCTCGGCCCCGTGCACAGGTTCTGCGGCTACTGCGGCCATCCGACCGAGTCGTGACGCCGTGAACGAGCGCTCACTCATCGGCCAGGAAGTCGCCGGCTACCACATCGAGGAGATCATCGGCAAAGGCGGCATGGCCGTCGTCTACCTCGCGCTCGACTCCCGGCTCAACCGCCGGGTCGCCCTGAAGATCCTGCACCCGGTGCTGAGCGCGGACGACCGGTTCCGGCAGCGGTTCGTCCTGGAGTCCCGCACGGTGGCGGGCATCGACCACCCCAACATCATCCCGATCTACGAGGCGAACGCCGACGGCGACGTGCTCTACATCGCGATGCGCTACGTCGACGGCCTGGACCTGCGCCGCTACTTCCTGGACCGCGGCCCGCTGGCGATCAGCCAGGTCAACCGGATCTTCGCCCAGATGGCCGCCGCGCTGGACACCGCGCACGCGCACGACCTGATCCACCGCGACGTCAAACCGGCCAACATCCTCATCGCCGGCGGCCGGGCGGGCGGCGTCGAGGGCGAGCACGTCTACCTGACCGACTTCGGCATCACCAAGCACCGCACCTCCATCTCCGGGCTGACCCAGACCGACCAGTTCATCGGCACGCCCCGGTACATGGCCCCCGAGCAGATCAACAAGGAGCACATCGACGGCCGGTGCGACCAGTACGCGCTGGCCTGCGTCGTCTACGAGGCGCTCGCGGGCCGCCTGCCGTTCCAGCGGGACAACGACATCGCGCTGCTGTGGGCGCACCTGGCGGAGACGCCGACCCCGCTGAGCAGCCTGCGGCCCGAGCTGCCGATCCTGGTGGACGGCGTGATGGCCCGCGCGCTGGCCAAGTCGCCCGACCAGCGCTACCCGAGTTGCGGCGAGTTCGTCGCCGCGCTGCGCGACGCGATCAGCGGGCACGGGCACGGGCACCCGGCCGGGCATCCGGGCGCGGTCCGGCAGGCGGAGCCGGCCCCCGTCCCGATCCGGGAACAGGTCCGGGAACAGGCCCCGGCACAGGTCCCCGCCCAGGCCCCGGCGCCCGCCCCGGAGCCGGAGCGGCGCGACCGGCCGCGGAAACCGGCCGCGAAACCGGCGGGGAAGCGGTCCCGCGGGCGCGGGCGGCTCCTGGTCGCGGCCTCGGCGGCGGTGGCGGTGATCGTCGCGGGCACGCTGGCGGCCGTGCTGGTCCTGCGCGGCGGCGAGCAGGAGTGGGCGCGGTACGACGGGTCGGTGGCGGCCCCGATGCGCTTCGAGTATCCGGCGGACTGGACGGCGCGCACGCACACCGACCTGTTCGCGGTGGCGTCGCCGCCGGACACGGTGCCGGTGTTCGAGATGCTCTTCGTCACGCCGGTCAGCGGCGACTGGGCCGACGCCAACCAGATCATCGCCACCGACCCCGAGGCGGCCACCGGCGTCTACGCGCTCATCCTCGACACCCTCGACGTGAACGCCCCGGTCGGAGACTTGCAGGAGGGGCTCCAGTCGATCCTGCCGGGCACGGTCAGCGTGTCCGGCGCCCCGGTGCCGGTCCGGGTCGGCGCGCGGCCGGCCATCCGGCTCAAGGGCGCGATCGGCGACCCGCAGGACGGCGGGCGCCTGGAGTTCACCGCCTACGCGATCGACCGGCCCGGCGAGGTGGCGCTGCTCGTCTACTTCTGCGCGCCGGCCGGGTGCCAGGACCCCGTGGCGGAGCGGATCGCGGAGAGCGTCGAGCTCGTCACCGGCTGACGGCCCCCGCCGCGGCGCCGACCCGGGGGCGGGTCAGGGCTGCCGCCACCGCTGGTCGTGCTCGTAGGTGCAGCGTTCCTGGACGGCGGGCGCGCCGTACGCGGTGCTCGCGTCCCGCACGGCGAGGCACTTGCCGTTGTGCCCGGCGCGCAGCGCGAAGTCGCCGTCGTCGAGGTCCACCCGCCGCCACTGCTGATGGGCGGCGCCCGAGCAGGGCCACTGCTGCACGGCGGCCTGGTCGGTGAGGCTGGCGCCGCCGACCTCCAGGCACTGGCCGGTGTGCTGCGACACCACCGTCACGTGGGTGCCGTCGCCCGCCGGGACCAGCGCCCAGCTCCGGCCCGGGTCGGCGGCGCAGCGCCGCTGGACCGCGTCGGCGCCCTCCGGCGGAGTGGCCTTCGCCAGGCCCAGGCACTTGCCGCTGTGCCGGGCGACGAGTTGCCGGTAGCCGGCGTCGCCGGGATCGGGGGCGGCCTGGGCCGGCTGCGCGACCAGGCCCGCCGCGAGCAGGGCTCCGAACGGTGCCGCCACGTGCCACGGGGACCGGAATGCGTGCTGCTGGGACATGCTCCTCCTCGGTCGCGCGCCGGGACCCGCTCCCAGGCGCTCACGAACAGTAAGCAGCAGGCGGCGTTCGGTGTAAAGCAGGGGCGCGCGGAGTCGTGGCGCCAGATCTTGAAGCAGCACAGCCCCTTATGTGTATATTTTTCGTAGGTAGATGTACGAATCGGGAGATTTTCCATGACCGTATTCCCTCGAGTGTTGTTCGACGAAGCCCACAGCGAGTCCTGGACGATCCGGGGCGAGGCCGCCACGGCCATGAACCCCGGCCATCCCGGCGACAACGGCTATCTGAAGGCCGCGCAGGCACTGCGCGCGCTGGGGCACACCGTCGTGCCGCACACCGAGGGGCCGCTGTCGCCCGCCGTGCTGGCCGGGCACGACGTCCTGGTGATCGCCCACCCGTCGGGCAAGCGCTGGGAGCGCACCACCGGCCTCGGCACGCCCGTGCTCCCGGCCGAGGAGCTGGACGCGATCGAGGACTGGGTCGAGTCCGGCGGCGGCCTGATCGTGCTGGCCGAGTGCGAGCAGGACAAGTACGGCAACAACCTCGCCGAGCTGCTCGCGCGGTTCGGCGTCGGCGTCGAGCACCTGACCGTGCAGGATCCCGGGCACTGCCACAACGGAGTGGCCGGCTGGGTGCTCGGCGTGCCCGCGGAGACCGGCCTGCTCGCCAGGGCGCGGCAGGCGTGCTTCTACCGGTCCGGGACGCTGACCGTGCCGGCGAACGCGGAGGTGCTGTTCACCACCTCCCCGGGCGCCGACCCGGCGGGCGCCCCGCTGGCGGCGACGGTACGGCACGGCCGCGGCCGGGTCGCGGTCTTCGCCGACTCCGACCTGTTCGGCGACGACTCCATCGGCGACTACGACCACGCCCGGCTCTGGACCGACGTCGTCACCTGGGCGGCCCGCCCGGCCCGGCCGCGGGCCGCGGCCCGCCCGGTGGACGCTGCGGACGCGGGTTTCGCCGCGCTCAAGGCGGCCGTCGAGGAGCTGCGCCCGCTCCAGGTCAAGGACGGCTCGGTCGAGGAGCGGCACAAGGAGCGCGCCGCCGCGCTGGCCGCCGAGATCGCCCGCCACGTGGAACACCTCGCGCCGCACTTCCCGCACGACCGCGACTACCTGGCCGCCGTCGCCGCCGACCTGGACAGGTGGGCCGCCGAAGGGCTCGGCGTGCCGGACTTCCGCGACTCCCTGGACGCCTTCCACCCCGAGGAGCAGCGCACCGACGGCCTGGAACACCTGGTCGTCTTCCCGATGTACACCCAGAACGGCAACCCCGTCCGCAACATCGAGGCGGTCCGGATCCGCACGGTCTGGCCGGACTGGCTGGCCGCCCTGGAACGCGGCAGGTACGACAACCCGATGTTCGTACCGGTCGCCTTCGTGGACTTCACCTCCGGCTACGACACGAACTCGGCGGTGCTCTTCCCCGAGACGGTCGCCGTACGGGAGGCGCCGGCCCGCTTCACCTGGGGCGCGATCTTCTGCGACCGGGAGGCGGCGCGGTTCCGCCGGGTGTCCGCGGCGGCGGCCGAGACGCTCAAACTGGACCTACCGCCGGAGGCGGCCCGGCTGCTGGCCTCCCAGGATCTCGCCCAGGACGCCTTCGCCCTGTGGGACCTGGTGCACGACCGCAGCCACAGCCACGGCGACCTGCCCTTCGACCCCTTCATGATCAAGCAGCGCATGCCGTACTGGCTCTACGCGCTGGAGGAGCTCCGGTGCGACCTGACCGCGTTCGGCGAGGCGGTCCGGCTGGAGGAGGAGGGCGAGCCGCGGGCGCGGTACGCGCAGCTGGCGATCCTGTTCGACCGGCTCTTCCGCTTCCCGGTCACCGGTGAGCGGGTGCGCAACTACGACGGGCTGGGCGGCCAGCTCCTCTTCGCCTACCTGCACCGCAACGACGTCGTACGGTGGACCGACAACCGGCTGACCGTGGACTGGGCGCGGGTCGCCGGCTGCGTGGCCGACCTGCGCGGCGAGGTGGAGAAGCTCTACCGCGACGGCATCGACCGCTCGAAGGTCGCACACTGGCTGGCCGCCTACCAACTTGTGGCGAATTACGTGGAACCGCATCCCGCTTCGGTGTGGAATCGCGGGGTGCAGGCGCTTCCGATGACTCAGGACGAGCAGCAGGGCGGCACCAAGGCGATCGTGGACGCGGTGCTGCCCGACGAGTTCCCCCTGAGCATGTTCTACGAGGCTCTCCGCCGTAGGCTCGGTGGCGTCGTCGAATCTACGAGGGGAATTCGCGGATGAATCGAAAGGTCGTCGTCGTCACCGGAGCCGGAGGCCCCGCCGGGGACGCCGTCGTGCGCCGCCTGGCCGCCGATGGGGACGTCGTCGTGGCGGTGGACGCGAGGCCGCACCGGGAGGACATCCCGGGCGTGCGGCACTTCGTCCTCGACCTGCTCCAGCCGCACGCGGTCGGCGACCTGGCGAGGGAGATCGGCGCCGAGTACGGCCGGGTGGACGGCGTCGTCCACCTGGTCGGCGGCTGGCGCGGCTCCAAGACCTTCTCCGACACCTCGCTGGAGGACTGGGACCTGCTGCACGACCTGCTGATCCGCACCCTCCAGCACGTCTCGCTCGCCTTCGAGCCGCTGCTGGCCAAGAGCGAGCGGGGCCGCTTCGCCATCGTCTCGGCCACCGCCGCCCAGGCGCCGACCCAGGGCAACGCCGCCTACGCCACGGCCAAGGCGGCGGCCGAGGCGTGGACCCTCGCGCTGGCCGACGCGTTCGCGGGCACCGCCACGGCGGCGACGATCCTGGTGGTCAAGGCCCTGGTCCATCCCGCGATGCGGGCAGAGAGGCCGGATGCCGCGTTCGCCGGGTTCACCGATGTGCGTACCCTGGCCGATGCGGTCGCGGGCCTGTGGGACGCCCCGGCCGAAGCGCTCAACGGCACACGATTGGACCTCACCAAGTGACCGACGCACGACGCCGCCACGACCCGGCGGTGAAGGGGTTCGCCAGCGACAACTACGCGGGCGCCCATCAGGAGATCCTGGACGCCATCGCCCTCGCCAACGAGGGCCACCAGGTCGCCTACGGGGAGGACGCCTACACCGAGGCGATGCGCGAGGTCTTCCAGGCCCACCTCGGGCCGGACGCCCAGGCGTACCCCGTCTTCAACGGCACCGCGGCCAACGTGGTGGGCCTGCGCGCGATGTGCGCGCCCTGGGAGGCCGTCATCTGCGCGGAGAGCGCGCACATCAACACCGACGAGGGCGGCGCGCCGGAGGTCACCGGCGGCCTCAAGCTGCTCCCCGTGCCCGCCCCGGACGGCAGGCTCACCCCCGAGTTGATCGACCGGCGCGCGTGGGGCTTCGGCGACGTGCACCGCGCCCAGCCCAAGGTCGTGTCCCTGTCCAACGCCACCGAACTCGGCACGCTCTACCGCCCCGAGCAGGTCAGGGAGGTGTCCGAGCACGCCCACCGCCTCGGCCTGACCGTTCACCTCGACGGCGCCAGGATCGCCAACGCCGCCGCGGCCCTCGGGGTGCCGTTGCGCGCCCTGACCACCGACGCGGGCGTGGACGTGCTGTCCTTCGGCGGCACCAAGAACGGCCTGCTGTACGGCGAGGCCGTGGTCGTGCTCAACCCGGAGGCGGTGCGCGGCGTCGAGTACATCCGCAAGACGGGCATGCAGCTCCCGTCGAAGATGCGGTTCGTGTCCGCGCAGTTCGAGGCGCTGCTCGCCGGCGACCTGTGGCTGCGCAACGCCCGCCGGTCCAACGAGATGGCCGCCCGGCTGGCCGAGGCCGCCGCGGCCGTCCCCGGCGTGCGCATCGCCCGGCCGGTGGAGGCCAACGCCGTCTTCGCGGTGCTGCCGCCCGAGGTGACCGAGCGGCTGCAGAAGCGGTTCCGCTTCTACACCTGGGACGAGTCCACCGGCGAGGTCCGCTGGATGTGCGCGTTCGACACGACCGAGGCCGACGTCGACGCCTTCGCCGCCGCGATCGCGGAGGAGATGGACGGGCGCTGACCCGGGGTGCTGCCCCGGCCGCGCTCCCAGCCGGTGTCCCAGCCGGTGTCTCCGTCGGTGGCCCGGTCGGTGTCTCGGTCGGTGTCTCGGCCGGTGTCTCGGCCGGTGGCCCGGCCGGTGGCCCGTGCCCGGCCGGTGGCCCGGTCTCAGCGGAGGGGGCCCCGGCGGCGGGTGTCGGCGAGGGCCAGGCGGGCGGCGCGGTGGCCGCCCATGCCGTGCACGCCCGCGCCCGGCGGCGTGCTCGCCGAGCAGAGGTAGACGCCGGGCAGCGGGGTGCGCCACGGCCGCGCGGCGTACAACGGTCGCCCGGCGAACTGCGCGAGCGACGCCAGACCGCCGCCGATGTCGCCGCCGACCAGGTTGGCGTTGTGCCGTTCCAGCTCCGCCGGCCCACGCGTGGCACGGGCCAGGATCAGGTCACGGAAACCGGGCGCGAAACGCTCGACCTGTGACTCGATCGCCTCCGTCATGTCCACCGCCGACCCGTTCGGGACGTGGCAGTAGGCCCACACCGTGTGCCTGCCGGCCGGGGCGCGGCTCGGATCGGCCACGCAGGGCTGCGCGAGCAGCACGAACGGCCGGCGCGGATGCCGGCCGCCTGCCACCTCGGCCTCGGCGGCGGCGATCTCCTCCAGGGTGCCACCCAGGTGCACGGTCCCGGCCCCGGCCACCGCGGGATCCCGCCACGGCACCGGCCCGGACAGCGCCCAGTCCACCTTGAACACCCCCGGCCCGTACCGGAACCGCGCCAGCCGCCGCCGGTAACGCGGCGGCAGCCGGTCCCCGGCCATCGCCAGGAACTGCCGCGGCGTGACGTCGAGCAGCACCGCGTCCGCGTCCGGCAACTCGGACAGGTCGCGCACCCGCGTCCCGGTGACCACCTCGCCGCCCAGGTCGCCCAGCCGCTTCACCATCGAGTCGGCCAGCTCCTGCGAGCCGCCGCGCACCACCGGCCAGCCGGCCATGTGCGCGAGCGCCGCCAGCATCAGGCCGAACCCGCCGGAGATCGGGGAACGCAGGTCGAGCATCGAGTGGGCGGCCATGCCGGCGAGGACGGCGCGGGCCGGGGCGGTGCGGAACACGGCGCGGCAGAGCGTCGTGGCGGGCAGCAGGCCGAGCGGGCCGAACCGCGCCGCCGCCAGCGGCGCGCGCGGCAGGTCGAGCGGCGCGAGCAAGGTGTCCACCAGCGGCGTCCCGCCCCTCGCGGTGGCGCCGACCGTCTCCTGCCAGGCCAGCCCGTCGCGCCCCAGCCGCGCCGCCGTACGGCCCGCCTCCCGGTGGACCAGGACGGCGGGGCCGTCGTCGAGCGGGTGCGCCGCGGGGACCGGCGGATGGGCGAACTCGATCCGCAGGCCGTTCTCGCGCAGCGCGCGGAACGCGGGGGAGGCCACCGCGAGCGGCAGCACGCTGGCGCACACGTCATGGCGGTAGCCGGGCAGGGTCAGCTCCTCGGTGCGCAGGCCGCCTCCGGCGCGCTCGGCCGCCTCCAGCACCAGCACCCGCCGCCCGGCCTGCGCCAGCGTCAGGGCCCCGGCCAGCCCGTTCGGTCCGGAGCCGACCACCACAGCGTCGTACCCGTCAGCCTTTCGCATGATTCTTCCGGTTCCCGTCGCGCGCCCCGCCAAAGCCGACTGGCGTCAGATCTTGTGACCGGTCTCCTTCTCGTACGCGGTGAGCTGCTGCTCCAGCGCCTTCATGAGCTCGAAGACCTGGCTGGGAGGGAGCCGGATGCGGCTGACGATGCGGGTCGGGACGCTGACGATGCGCTGGCCCGACTGGGGGTCGTCGGTGAGCTGGGGCGGCCTGGTGATCACCGCGAAGTCCAGAACGAAGCCGTCGCGGGTATGCCACACGGAGGCGAAGTTGGCATACTGCCCGGCTTCGACCTCGGCCGTGATGCTCACCTCGAGATGGCTCTCCGGCTCTTCGTTCAATGTCGCTCCTGTTGTGTTCTCACCCGCGCCGGGTCCCCTTGGAGGGCAGGGGATGGCTCAATGCTGCCCTGAACGCCGCTCGGGCGCGTCGGGCGACACGCCGGGTGTCACTTCAGGATCGACGGATAGGGCTGGGCCCCGCGCTGCCTGAGCATGTCGGTCATCACCGTGATCTCACTGGACTGACCGGTCACGATGTGCCTTGCCATGGTCACCACCTCGTCACGGTCGGACAGCTTGGTCAGGGCGTCGGCCATCTCCACGCCGCCCTCGTGGTGGCGGATCATCAGCTGGAGGAACAGGACCTCGGCGTCCCTGCCCTTCGCGGCCCGCAGCCGGTCCAGCTCCTGGGGGGTCGCCATCCCCGGCATCGCGGCGGGGGTCGCGGCCGTGCCGCCTGCGGGCGCGGCGAGGGCGCCGTGGCCGTGCCCGGCCATCCACGCCATCCGCGGGCGGGAGGACGACTGGTCCAGCCCCCACTGCTGGAGCCAGCCCATGAAGATCCCGCGCTGGGCGGACTGCGTGACGATGATGTCGGAGGCGAGCTGGCGCAGGGCCTTGTCGCGGGAGGCGTCGCGCACGACGAAGGCCATCTCCACCGCCTGGGCGTGGTGGGTCGCCATGTCCCTGGCGAACCCGGCCTCGGCCGAGGCGTCCGTGGGCGTGGCCGTCCTGCCGAGGACCAGCAGGAGCACGGCGGCCGCCGCGAGGCACGCGGCGAGGACGGCGAACAGCAGGGTCGATGGGGAGGGACGTCGGGGGCGTCCGGCGGACATGTTCATCGCCCGCCCAGAGTACTCACTGTCGCGTTCGATCCAGGTAAAGCCCTGGTCGACCGCCGTTATTCTGCGCATACGCCCGGAGGGCATAGGGTGACCCCTGTTTGGGTCGCCGATGGAGGAACGATGGTGAAGGAGAAGGCGCAGGCGAGGCGTGAGCACCTCGCCCAGATGCGCGCCGAGCAGAAGCGCAAGGAGCGCCGGACCGCATTCCTCATGTGGGGCGGAGGCGGGCTCGTCATCGTCGTGATCATCGCGGTGGTCGGTTTCTACCTGATCGGCGAGCGTTCCGCGACCTCGCTCGACGCGGTCACCACGGCGAGCTATCCCGCCGCGCTGCACAAGGAAACCAAGATCACTTACAAGGAGAACCCTCCGGTCGGCGGCGAGCACAACCCCGTCTGGCAGAACTGCGGCGTCTACGACGCCCCGCTCGCCAACGAGCACGCCGTGCACTCCATGGAGCACGGTGCGGTGTGGATCACCTACCGGCCCGACCTGCCCAAGGCGCAGGTGGACCGGCTGAAGGAGCTGGCCTCCGACGACTACATGCTGCTCAGCCCCTACCCCGGCCTGCCCGCGCCGGTGGTGGTCAGCTCCTGGAACCACCAGCTGAAGCTGCAGAGCGCGGAAGACCCGAGGCTGCCCAGGTACATCTCCAAGTACAAGAACGGCCCGGACACCCCCGAGCTGGGCGCGGCCTGCACCCAGGGCACCTCGGCCACCGCCGCGGAGAGCCCCATCCCCGAGGCGGCCCCGTCCCCCGCCCCCACCGGCTCGGCCCCGGCCCCGGCTCCCTCCCCGACGAGCTCCTGACACCCCCGCGGGCGTGACCGCAGGCAGGACGCCCGCGTGAGGTGGACGAACGTTCTCGCGGGCGTGACGTCAAGCGTGACCCGGACCGGCCCGTGCGCCCCCGTTCCACGGGCCGGTTCCACGGGTTGGTTCCATGGGCCGGTTCCACGTGAGGCCCTTCCTGCTCTTCCTGCCCCTCCTGGCATGATCCGTCACGCTCCGTCCCCGGCGGGCCGCCCACCCCGCGCATTCGGGAACGAATCGATCAGCCGAAGGTGACAGGGCGTCCGTCTCGACCGTCTTGACTCGCGAGTTACCCGCTTGTCCCGTCGATCGATAGGCTCTGCGCGAACAACGGCAGGGATGTGGGGTCACCGATGGACAAGCATCCGGTTTCCGGCGAGCCCTCGGGGCCGCGGGAGACACCCGGACCGCTGGAGAGGCACGAGTCGACCGGGTACAGCAGCCCGGTCCCGCAGGACGACTCCGGCCTCCGGGAGCCGGGCACCCGGGACCCGTCGGAGCCCCACGCCGCCCCGGCCGAGTCGTCCTGGTTCGGCCCCGGCCCGCAGGATCCCCCCGCCCCCAGGGTGAGCGGCGAGTCCTCCTGGTTCCAGGCGTCCGCCGACCCCGCACCACCCGCACCGGCCGGCGAGCCGCCGGAGTCCGGGCCATCGGCCTTCGGGACCCCAGAAGGCGGGCTCCCAGGAGGCGGGACCCCAGGAGGCGGGACGTCGGGCGGTGAAACGCCTGGCGGTGAAATCCCAGGCAGTGGGACGCCAGGTAGCGGGGTGTTCGGGGCCGGGCTTCCGGCGGAGGATACGACGTGGGTCTCCGAGGTGCCGGGGTCCGGCATGCCGACCATGCCGGAAATGTCGTACGCGCCAGGCTCGCTCGCCGAGGCCGGGATGGACCCCGAGCGGGGACTGCCGCCGGAAGCGGGGACGCTCGGGGCGCCGCCTGAGGTCGGGGCGTTCTCCGGGCAGGGACTTCCCCCCGAAGCGGAGCTGCCACCCGTGCCCGGGGCGGGTGGGGTGCCGCCTGAGGTCGGGATGTCCTCCGGGCAGGGACTTCCCCCCGAAGCGGAGCTGCCACCCGTGCCCGAGGCGGGGATGCCCGGAGCGGTCGCCTCCGGTGCCGGGGACTCCGTGCCTGGAGGGGCGGGGCCCGGTGAGCAGGGGGCCGGGGGGGCGGGGGCCGCCGGAGAGGCGAAGGGGGCGGACGAAGGGCCGAGGGCGAGCCGGGTCACCACCGCGCTGCTCGCCGTCGCGCTGGTGCTGGTGGTCGTGGTCACCGGCGTGCTGGGTACCGTCGCCGTCCTGATGACCACCAATCCCGACTCCCTGCCCGGCGCCGCCCGGCCCACGCGGCTGGCCGTACCCATCTGGTTCGCCCCGGTGACCGGCACCCAGCCGGCGCCGTGCCCCGGCGTGGAGGCGATACTCGACGAGGCGGGCACGACGTGCTACCTCGTCGCCAGGGGGGTCAAGGTGACCGCCGTGCACAAGGTCGAGACGGTCAGGGACCAGAACGGCGGGTACGCGGTGCGCGTCGCGCTGCCCGACCCGTTCGGCGAGCAGGTCCGCACGCTCACCCAGGAGGAGGTGCGGCAGCAGATCGTCATCGCCGCGGGGACGAAGGTCGTGGCCGCCCCCACGGTCGAGCAGGCGATCACGCAGGACAGCCTCAGCATCTCGGGCTCCTTCACCAAGGAGCGGGCCGACGCCCTCGTCGCCCAGCTCCTCGGCGGCGCCGTCACCGGCGTGGGCACCCCCGGCCCGGGCACCGCCCCGCCGACCTGCGCCCCGCCCGGCCCCTGCCCGACCACCTCCGCCACCGTCGGCGACCCGCCGGTCGGCCAGCCCTCCGGCCAACAGCCCCCGGCGGGACAGCCGACCGCCGGAGCGCCCACCGCGGGCACGTCCACGCCCCCGCCCGGCACCGGCGGCACCGGCGGCACCGGCGCCCCGTCCGGCCCGGTCACGACCGGCGCGCCGCAGGCGGGCACGACGAGATCCCCCGTCACCGGCGTCGTGGGCAACCCCCAGCCGGGCACGGACGACACGGACCCCCTGTACGACACCTGCGCACAGGCCAACGCCGCCGGCTACGGCCCCTACTACAAGGAGACCCACCCCGAGTACGCCCACTACGGCGACCCCGACAACGACGGCGTCGCCTGCGAACCGACCTGAGCACCCGCCCGCTTCCACCCGAGCCGGGTCGGCGACGGGGTCAGGGCAGAGCGATGTCCTGGGGGCGGATGGGGACGCGGGGGAGAGGTCTGCCGGTGGCTGCGCGGACGGCGGCGGCGATGGCGGGGGTGGAGGAGAGCGTCGGCGGCTCGCCCGCCCCGCGCAGCCCGTACGGCGCCGCCGGGTCGGCGTTCTCCAGGATGGACATCCGCATCGGCGGCATGTCCAGGATCGTGGGGATCAGGTAGTCGGTGAACGACGGGTTGCGCACCCGGCCGTCCACCACCTGGACCTCCTCCATCAGCGCCAGCCCGAGCCCCTGCGCCGAGCCGCCGTGGATCTGTCCCTCCAGGGCCAGCAGGTTCAGCACCCTGCCCACGTCCTGCACGGCCGCCAGCTCCACCACCTTCACCAGGCCGAGCTCCACGTCCACGTCCACCACCGCGCGGTGCACGCACAACGCGAGCTGGGTGTGCGAGTCGCCCTGGCCGGTCAGCGGGTCCATCGGCCGGGTGGGCCGGTGGCGGTACTCGCGGGTCTCCTCCAGGGGCCCGAACCGCTCGACCAGCTCGGCGGGGGACAGGCCGGGATGCCCGGCGGCGAGCTCGCGGAACCGTTCCCGCACGGCTTCGCACGCCGTCTTGACCGCTCCGCCGGTCATGTAGGACTGCCGGGAGGCGGAGGAGGAGCCGGCCGAACCGACGGAGGTGTCCGCGGGCACGAGGGTGACCTCTTCGACGCCCAGCTCGGCCAGCTCGGTGCGGGCGATCTGGGCCTGCACCGTGACCAGCCCCTGGCCGACCTCGGCGGCGGCGGTGTGCACCAGCGCGTGCGGCCCATCGGGCGTCGCCTCCACCCGCACCCTGGCCGTCGAATAGTCGTCGAAGCCCTCGGAGAAGCAGATGTTCTTGATGCCCACGCCGTAGCCCACGCCCCGCCGCACCCCCTCGCCCCTGGTGGTCTGGGAGACGCCGCCGGGCAGGTCGCGCAGGTCGGAGCCGGTGCCGGTGGTGGCGGGCAGCGGGAAGGACTCCAGCTCGGTCAGCATGTCGGCGAGCGGCGCGGGCGCGTCGATGAGCTGGCCGGTGATCAGATGGGAGCCCTGGGAGACGGCGTTGCGCCGGCGGATCTCCACCGGCGACAGCCCGCACGCCTCCGCGAGCAGGTCCATCTGCGACTCGTAGGCGAAGCACGCCTGCACCGCGCCGAACCCGCGCATCGCGCCGCAGGGCGGGTTGTTCGTGTAGACGCCGTAGGCGTCGACGGCGACGTTGCCCACCTCGTACGGCCCGACGCCCAGCGAGGCGGCGTTGCCGACCACGGCGGGGGAGGAGGAGCAGTAGGCCCCGCCGTCGAGCAGGATCTCGGCCTTCACGTAGACGAGCCGGCCGTCGCGGGTCGCGCCGTGCTCGTACCGCATCCGGGCGGGATGGCGGTGCACGTGCCCGAAGAACGACTCCTCCCTGCCGTAGACGATCTTCACGGGGCGGCCGGTGCGCAGGGCCAGCATGCAGGCGTGGACCTGCATAGACAGGTCCTCGCGGGCTCCGAAGGCGCCGCCGACCCCGGCCAGCGTCAGGCGTACCTTCTCCGCCGGCAGGCCGAGGCAGGGCGCGATCTGGTCGCGGTCCACGTGCAGCCACTGGGTGGCGATGTACAGGTCCACGCCGCCGTCCTCGGCGGGCACGGCGAGGCCGGACTCCGGGCCGAGGAACGCCTGGTCCTGCATGCCCACCTCGTACTCGCCGGACACCACCACGGGCGCCTCGAACACCGAGCCGGTCCGCACCGGCTGGTGGCGCAGCACGTTGCCCTCCTCGTGCACCCGCGGGCAGGCCGGGTCGAACGCCGCCCGCCGCGCGTCGGTGACCGCCTCGGTCACCTCGTAGTCCACGACGATCGCCGCCGCCGCCCGTCGCGCCCGCTCCGGATGGTCGGCCGCGACCAGCGCCACCGGCTCACCCTGGTAGCGCACCCGGTCCACGGCCAGCACCGGCTGGTGGCGGCGTTCCAGCCCGTAGAACGGGTCGCCCGGCACGTCCTCGTGGGTGAGGACGGCGAGCACGCCGGGCATGGCGAGGGCCGGGCCCACGTCGATCGAGCGGATCAGGGCCGACGGGTGCGGGCTGCGCAGTGTCGCCCCCCACACCATGTCGTCGAGCCACAGGTCCGAGGAGTAGGCGAACTCGCCGGTCACCTTGAGGACCCCGTCCGGACGCGGTGCGCTCTGGCCGATGCCCTGGGCGCTGCGGGCGCCCTCGGCGGCGCGGGTGTCGATGCCGGTCACACCGGCAGTACATCAGCCCGTGCGACCTGGGCCTATGGGCCGCCCGATGAAACCCCGCGGCACACCGGCGGCCGACTTGTAGGTTGCTCCAAATGCGGGCGGGTTAGGCTGGGTTGTGCGTATACGCGATCTGGTGGCCGTCGACGAGTTGCGGCTCTCCGTGCTGGCCGGCGGTGAGCACCTCGACCGCGAGTTCACCGCCGTCTACGTCACCGACCTGCCCGACCCGGCCCGATACCTGTCCGGCGGGGAGCTCGTGCTCACCGGGCTCATGTGGCGGCAGGAACCGGCCGACTCCGAGCGGTTCGCCGACGCGATGGTGGCCTGCGGGGTCGCCGCGGTGGGCGCGGGCCAGGCCCGGCTCGGCGTCATCCCCGACGACCTCGTGGCGGCCTGCCGGGCGCGCGGCCTGCCGCTGCTCGCCGTGCCGACCGAGGTGTCCTTCAAGACGGTGAGCGAGGTGCTCGGCGCGCGGCTCGCGCTGGACGTCCGCGACGCGCTCGGCCGTCACCGCCGGATCGTGGCCGCGGTCGCCGAGGGGACCGGGCTGGCGGAGCTCTTCGCGCTCACCGTCCGCGAGCTGGGCGTGCACGGCATGGTGCTGTCCGCCACCGGCGAACCGGTCACCGGCTCCCTGCCCGGCGCGCCGCTCAGACGGCTGGCCAGGGAGTACCTCGCGGCCCCCCGGCTGCCCCACCTGGTACGGCTGCCCGAGGGCGTCTACACCCTCTTCGGCGTCAGCAGATCCCACCGGGCCGCCGGATGGGCGCTGGCCTGCGCGGGCGACCTGCTGGAGAAGGCGGATGTCGGCTACGAGCTGGCCGCCTGCGTGGCGCTGGAGCGCACCAGGATGGAGGAGGGACGCAGGGTCGAGCGCAGGCTCGCCGAGGAGCTGATCGGCGTGGCGTGCGCGGGCGGGGAGGCGGCCGAGCTGGCGGCGCGGCTGCGCACCTGCGGGATCGACGCGGCGGAGCCGTACGTGGTGCTGAGCGCGGGGGCGGCGCGGCCGGCGGCGACCCGCGGTCCCGACCCGGCCAGCCTCGGCGGCCAGATCGTGGAGGAGCTCCTCGGCCACCGGGTCGTGGCGCCCGCCGGCGCGGACGGCGCGCTCGCCCTGGTGCCGCTCAGAGAGGCCGGGGCCCTGCTGGCGAGGGCGGCGGGAAGCGGCGCTGGAGGGGTGCCGGGAGACGGTGCTGGAGGGGTGCCGGGAGACGGCGCGGGAAAGGTGCCGGGGGACGGCGCTGGAGGGGTGGCGCGGGACGGCGCGGAGGGGCTGGCCGGGCTGCTGCGCGACGGCGTGGCGACGCTGGCCGCCGGGGTGCCCGCGATGCGGGTGTCGATCGGGGTGAGCGGCGCGCTGGAGGGCGCCGCGGCCCTGCGCGGCGGGATCGAGGAGGCCAGGCACGCCAGGCGGCTGGCCGAGGCACGCGAGGGAGGGGTGGTGACCAGCGACGAAATCTACACCCACACCCTGCTTCTCGCGACGGTTCCCGACGATGTTCGCCGGTCCTTCGCCTCCCGGTTACTCGATCCGCTGTTCGACTACGATCGCCGGCATTCCTCCGAACTGGTGCGAACGCTCGGCACGTTCCTTGAGTGTGCGGGCTCATGGAACGCCTGTGCCGAGCGCATGCACGTTCATGTGAATACGGTGCGGTACCGGATTCGGCGGGTTGAAGATCTTACTGGGCGCGATCTTTCAACCATGACCGATCGTGTCGATTTTTACTTGGCGCTCCGGGCAACCTAGCAGCACATTGGTACATCGAGTTGCTGCAGGGGGCGCGCTACGGCTTCCGCCGCCGTAGCATTAGCCCCGACGGCAAATGCGGCCGCCATCATCACGGCTAGAGCAGACAGGGTCAGGCGTCGACGCATGGTAAGGCTCCAGTCACTGGTCTTTGTTCGACGACATTGTTCCAAGGGGTTCCGGTGAGTCAAGATCTAGTGGGCCAGCGCATCAAAACGATCCGCCGCCAACGTGGCCTATCACAGGCCCAGCTCGCTCATCCGGAGCTGTCGGACAGCTATGTATCTCTTATCGAGAGCGGGAAGCGAACGCCAACTCAGGCGGTGCTCGAATTGCTCGCGGTGAAGCTCGACTGCTCTCTCAGCTATCTTCTCAACGGGGTGACCGCCGAGCAGATGCTGGAGCTGGAGCTGGAGCTCGGCTACGCCCGCATGGCCCTGGAGAACGGCGAGGTGAGCGAGGCCCGCCGGCGCTACACCGAGCTGGTCGCCGACAACAGCCTCGTCGGGCTCGCCCCGCTGCGGCAGGACGCGGAGTTCGGCCTGGCCCTCGCCATGGAGGCATGCGGCGATCTCGACGCCGCGGTCGCCACGCTGAACGGCCTGCGCGCCTCGGCCGGCGACTCCATGACGCCGGAGCGCCAGATCGCGGTGGTCATCGCCCTGTCCCGGTGCTACCGGGAGCGCGGCGACCTCGCCGCCGCCGTCCAGGTCGGCGAGCAGATCCTGACCGGCCCGGCCCGCCCCGCCTGGACCGACGAGCTGGTCGAGCTGGGCGCCACCCTGCTCGGCGCCTACGTGTCGCGGGGCGACCTGCTGCGCGCCAGGCAGTTCTCCGCGGAGCTGCTGGCCGCCGCCGACCTGCTCGGCACCCCGCGTGCCACGGTCGCGGCCTGCTGGAACGCCGCCATCGTGGCCGAGGTCACCGGACAGGGCGACGAGTCGCTGACCCTCGCCGCGCGGGCGCTCGCCGTGCACTCCGAGAACGGCGAGCCGCGCAACCTCGCCCGGGTCCGGCTGGCCTACACCATGCTGCGGCTGCGGATCAAGCCCGCGGAGGCGGCGAGCTGCCGCGAGGCGCTGTTGCGCTCGCAGCGTGAGCTGGCCGAGTCCTCGGCGAGCATCGCCGACCGCGCCCGGTGCGAGCTGGGGCTGGCCAAGGCGGAGTTCATTCTGGGCAATCTCGAAGAAGTCGTGCGCCACGCGGCCACCGCGCGCGAGCTGGTCCCCACCAGTACGAACGCGCTGGACGTCGACGCCCACCTCCTGCTGGCCGGCGCGCAGGCGGGACTCGGCCGGAGCCTCGACGCCAAGGAGGCGATCGGCACCGTCAAGCACTCCCTGGAGAGCGTCACGCCGGCCGGTCGCGCCGCCGAGGGCTGGCGGGCCGTGGCCGAGGTGCTGGGCAAGCTCGACGAGCGCAGGGCGAGCGTGGACGCCTACCAGCGGGCCTTGACCAGCGCCGGTCTCTAGCCCGGCACCCGCGTCTCTGGTCCGGCACCCGCGTCTCTGGTCCGGCACCCGTGCGCGGCGCCGCCCGCTCCCCGCGGAGTGGGCGGCGCCGCGCCCAGGGGTGGCGCGAGGTCCGGACCGGGGGCAGGCGTCGGTAGCCTTGGGGGTGTCATGAAGACTTCCCCGATCGGCGCCGTGCTCGCGCTCCTCGCCGCACTCTCCCTGCTTCCCCTCCTCGCCACCCCGGCCCTCGCCCACGACTCGCTCAAGCGCAGCGACCCCGCGAAGAACGCGCAGGTGCCGAGCGTGGACAAGGTCACGCTGGAGTTCTCGGCGCATGTGACCTTCCCCGCGGTCGTGGTCACCGGGGCCGGCGGCGACCGGCACGAGAGCGGCAGGCCCGAGGTCGACGGCCCGGTGGTGACCCAGGAGCTCGACGGGCCGCTGCCTCCGGGGAAGTACACCGTCGCCTACCGGATCGTCTCCTCCGACGGCCACCCGGTGGAGGGCGAGATCCCCTTCACCGTCGTCGGATCGTCCGCCGGGCCGGCCCCCGCGGCGGCCATCACGCCGTCCGCGGGCAACCCCCCGCCCGCCGCCGGTAACGCCCCGGCGGTCACGCCGGTCTCCGGCGAGGAGCAGGACGGCGGCCTGCCCGGCTGGCTGTGGATCGTGGTCGGCGCCCTCATCGGGATCGGGATCGGAATGTTCTTCAGCCTGAGAAACAAGAAGCGGTGACCAGAAGCGCGCGTCTGGCGCTCGCCGCGGTGGCCGCCGCAGTCGCGGCCCTGATCGCCGCGATGTTCCTCGGTGGCGCCGCCACCCCCCGCATCATCCCCGGCCTGCCCGACGAGGGCACCCTCACCCGGTGGGCCCTGCCGCTGTCCAAGATGGGCATGGACGGCACCGGCGTGCTCACCGTCGGCCTGCTGCTGGCGGCCACCGCCCTGCTGCCCAGCGACAAGGGCCTGCTCGGCAAGGCCGCGCTCGGCTACGTGAAGGCCGCCTCCTGGACCGCGCTCGCCTGGGCCGCCTTCAGCGGGCTCACGATGCTGTTCACCCTGTCGGAGGTGCTCGGCCTGCCGGTGAGCGAGGTGCTCGGCGGCAACGAGCTGACCAGCTTCGCCAGCCAGGTCTCCCAGGGCATCGCGCTCACCCTGGTGGTGCTGTTCGCGGTGGCGATCGCGCTGTTCTCCCGCGGGGCGATCACCGTGGGGGCCGCCGGCGGCCTGCTCGTGCTGGCCCTGGCCACGCTGCTGCCGCCCGCGCTCACCGGCCACTCCGCCTCCTCGCCCAACCACTCGATGGCCACCAGCGGCGTCGCCCTGCACCTGATCGTGCTCGCGCTGTGGGTGGGCGGCCTCGCGGTGCTCTGCGCGCACGCGCTGCTGAAGCGCCCGCAACTGGACATCGCCGCGGCGCGCTTCTCCCGGATGGCGCTGTGGTGCTACATCGGGCTCGGCCTGACCGGCCTGTTCAGCGTGCTGGCCAGGCTCTCCTACGTCTCCGAGGTGTTCACCACCCCCTACGGCCTCCTGGTCCTGGCCAAGACCGCGCTGTTCGCGGTGCTCGGCGTGCTCGGCTGGTGGCACCGGCGGCGCACCCTGCCCGCCCTGGAGAAGGGCGGTCAGGGCGCGTTCCTGCGGCTGGCCTCGGGCGAGATCGTGGTCATGGCCGCGGCCATGGGCGTCGCGGTGGCCCTGGCACGGACCGCCCCGCCGGTGGTGACGCTGCCCGCCGACCGCGCCTTCGAGCTGCTCGGCTACCCGGTCCCGCCGCCGATCTCGCTGGCCAACCTGGTCTCCCTGTGGTGGTTCGACCTGTTCTTCGGGCTCATCGCGGTGCTCCTGGGCGGCCTGTACCTCGCCGGCGTCGTCCGGCTGCGGCGGCGCGGCGACTCCTGGCCGCCCGGCCGTACCGTCGCCTGGCTCGTCGGCGTGGTCATCCTGGTGATCGCCACCCAGAGCGGCGTCTCCCGCTACGCGCAGGTGCTCTTCAGCGTGCACATGGTCGAGCACATGACGCTGTCCATGCTGGTGCCGATCTTCCTGGTGCTCGGCGCGCCGGTGACGCTCGCGCTGCGCGCGCTCAGGCCCGCGGCGCGGCGCGGTGACCGGGGGCCGCGCGAGTGGATCACCGTGATCCTGCACAGCAGGGTCGTCCGGGTCCTCGCCCACCCGATCGTCGCCACGGCGATCTTCATCGTGTCGACCTACGCGCTGTACTTCACGCCGCTGTTCGCCGCGGCGATGGAAGAGCACCTCGGGCACATCACGATGACCCTGCACTTCCTGCTCAGCGGCTCGCTGTTCTTCTGGATCATCATCGGGGTGGACCCGGCGCCGTTCAAGCTGCCGCACGTCGGGCGGCTGGTCACGCTCTTCGTCACGATGCCCTTCCACGCGTTCTTCGGCATCGCGCTGATGATGATGAGCACCGTCCTCGCCGCCGACTGGTACGACCAGCTCGGCCGTACCTGGGGGGCCTCGCAGGTGGCCGACCAGCAGGCGGGCGGCGCCATCGCCTGGGGGTTCGGGGAGATCCCGACGCTGATCGTGCTCATCGCGCTGTCCATCCAGTGGTGGCAGGACGACTCGCGCAAGGCGCGGACCGCCGACCGCAGGGCCGACGCGATCGCGGCCCGCTCCGGCGGCACCGGCGACGCCAACCTCGACGCCTACAACGACTACCTCGCCGAGCTGAACAGGAGGGACCGGGGGGCCGCGGATCGCGCGGAGTAGCCCGTTGGCTACGGATCACTATCCTTCCGCCGAATCGCGGCTGGCCGCCGGGTAATCTTGCCGTTGGGGGACAGGAGCATCGGTAACACGGCGTCGCTCGCGGTGCGTCGTCCTGTGATCTTCGGTGGCGTCGGCCGGGAGCGATGTTCGCTCGCAGCAAGCGGCGATGCCCTCGGTGCTCAGAAAGGCGTGGACGCTGTGGTCGAGAATACGCGTATGCGCGGGGGGCGGAGCCTGGCCGAGGCGCTGGAGGACACGCTGACCCGCTGGTCGCGGGACACCGGCATCACGGTCGAGACGTGGGCACTGCCGGAGGGCAACGTCCCGCCGCAGGTCACCCGCGCGGTGATGGCCGCGTTCGGCGAGGCGCTGTCCAACGTGGAGCGGCACAGCGGGGCGCACCTGGTGTCGGTCGCCGTCACGCTGTCCCGCTCCGGGCTGCGGATGACGGTCAGCGACGACGGCCAGGGCTTCATCGACCAGGCCACCGGCCGCGGCATCGACGCGATGCGCGCCGCCTTCGCCGAGCTGGGCGGCACGCTCAGCGTGACCGGCACGCTCGGCGCGGGCACCACCGTCACCGGCGTGATCCCCCACCTGTCCGGCCGCTGAGCCCGCGGCCCGGGGGCACAGCCCGGGTTCACGGCCTGGGGTTCACGGCCTGGGGTTCACTGCGCGGGGTTCACGGCAGGGTGAGGACCTCGTGGCCCGAGTCGGTGACCAGGATGGTGTGCTCGAACTGCGCGGTCCGCCGGCGGTCCTTGGTCACGGCGGTCCAGCCGTCGGGCCAGATGTCGTACTCGATCGTGCCCAGGGTGAGCATCGGCTCGATGGTGAACGTCATGCCCGGCACCAGCGTCACGTCCAGCGACGGATCGTCGTAGTGCGGCACGATGAGCCCGGAGTGGAACGTCGTGCCGATCCCGTGACCGGTGAAGTCGCGGACGACCCCGTAGCCGAACCGCTTGGCGTACGCCTCGATCACCCGGCCCACGACGTTGAGCCGGCGGCCGGGCGCGACCGCCTTGATGGCCCGGTTGGTCGCCTCCCTGGTGCGCTCGACGAGCAGCCTGGACTCCTCGTCCACGTCGCCGACCAGGAAGGTGGCGTCGGTGTCGCCGTGCACGCCGCCGATGAAGGCGGTGATGTCGATGTTGACGATGTCGCCGTCGCGCAGCACCGTGTCGTCCGGGATGCCGTGGCAGATCACCTCGTTGATCGAGGTGCACAGCGACTTGGGATAGCCGCGGTAGCCCAGCGTGCTCGGATAGGCGCCGTGGTCGCACAGGAACTCGTGGCCGACGCGGTCGAGCTCGTCGGTGGTGACACCGGGCGCGACGTGCCTGCCGACCTCTTCCAGCGCCTGGCCCGCGAGCCTGCCCGCGACGCGCATCAGCTCGATGAGCTCGGGAGACTTGACATCGGGCTCGCCGGTGCGGGGCGACTTCTTTCCGACGTACTCCGGCCGCTGGATGTGGGCGGGGACCTTGCGGGTGGGCGAGATCCGCCCAGGCTGGAGGAGTGTCGTCATGCGGCAAGTCTATTGCGCCCCGGGGCGGGCAGGATTGAGCCGTGACCGGTGACTGGTGGTTCTGCCTGAAGCACATGCGTGTCGAGCCCGACGAGGGCTGCCCCAACAAGGATCGCATGGGCCCCTACGAGACGCGTGAGGCCGCGGCCGACGCCCTGAAGACGGCGGCCGAGCGCAACAAGGCGTGGCGGTCCGGGGACAAGGACTGGGACGGAGACTAGACCGCGAGATCCCTCAACCGCCGTCCCGGCGGGCAGTGGCCGTGCACCGACGCCGCCCGTCAACTGCCGTCCCGGCGAGCAGCGGCGTTCACCGATGCCGTCCGTCAACCGCCGTCCCGGCGGGCAGCGGCGTTCGGCGGCCCGCCCGTCAGTCCGGCACGTGCGGGCCGCTGACCTGGTCGAGGAGGCGGGCGAGGCGGGCGCGCAGGCCGCGCGGGGTGGCCCTGGCGGGCTCGGCCGCGGCGGCGCCGACGAGGTGCTGTGCGCCGTCGAAGGAGAGCGGGGCGCGCTCGGGGACCGTGAGGGCGTCGTGCGCGAGCCCTTCCAGCTCGGGGTCGCCGCCGTCCAGGGCGAGGATGGTGGCCCCGATGCGCCGCGCGTCGTCCACCCGTTCCAGCAGCGGCACCGGAGCCCGCCGCTCGGCCACGACGAAGAGCGTCTCGCCGCGGCGCGCCTCCCGCAGCCGCTCCATGCCGACGCTCAGGTGCCGCGGCGCCCCGGCCGGCACCGACCAGCGGACCAGGGTGGGCGTGAGCTGCGGCAGCCCGGCCAGCCGCGCCTCCTCGTCCAGGTGCGCGGTGAGGTGCCAGGGCTCCTCCTCGGGCGTGCCGACCAGGAGCAGGCCGCCGGGCGAGCGGGTCGCGCGCAGCGCCAGCCCGAACTCCCGGGTGCGCTCCACCCAGCCGGTGGGAGCCAGCACCTCGCGCAGCAGGGCCACCGAGGAAGCGTCCATGCGCTCCATCGTGCCCCAGCGACCCCGGTATCGTCCGGTGTTCCGACGGCTGGCATGATCTGGCCGTGTCAGGTCGGTCGCGGCTGAAGGGGAGTGGAGCGTGACGGAGAACGCCATCGAGGGCGTGACCCTGGGGATTCTCGGGGGCACGGGCGATCAGGGCAAGGGCCTGGCACGCAGGTTCGCCCTGGCGGGACAGCGGGTGCTGATCGGCTCGCGCAGCGCCGAGCGCGCGCAGGAGGCGGCCGACTCGCTCGGCCTGGACGTCGGGGGCGCGGGCAACGCCGAGGTGGCCGCCGAGGCCGACATCGTGATCGTCGCCGTGCCGTGGGAGGGCCACAAGGCGACCCTGGAGTCGCTGCGCGAGCAGCTGGCCGGCAAGATCGTGATCGACTGCGTCAACCCGTTGGGCTTCGACAAGCAGGGCGCCTACGCGCTGCCGGTCGAGGAGGGCAGCGCCGCCCAGCAGGCCGCCGCCGTGCTCCCGGACAGCAGGGTCGTCGCCGCCTTCCACCACGTCTCGGCCGTGCTGCTGCTCGACCCGGAGGTCGAGCGGGTGGAGCTCGACGTGCTGGTGCTCGGCGACGACCGCGAGGCCACCGACACCGTGCAGGCGCTGGCCGGCCGCATCCCCGGCGTCCGCGGCATCTACGGCGGGCGGCTGCGCAACGCCCACCAGGTCGAGGCGTTCACCGCCAACCTGATCTCCATCAACCGCCGCTACAAGGCGCACGCCGGATTCCGGGTCACCGACGTCTGACCGCGGCCGGAAACGGGCTACCCGGTGCGAAACCGCTTCCGGCCCCGGGCCATCCTTGGCCCATGAGCGAACTCCGTCCTGAAACCCGTGCCGTCCACCTCCCCCAGCCCGTCATGGAGGGTTCCCGGCCGATCACGGTCCCGATCTACCAGACCTCGGGCTTCGTCTTCGACGACCCGGCCGTCTTCGCCGACGGGATGGGACGCCCCGACGGCGCGTACGTCTACGGCCGCCTGAGCAACCCCACCGTCCGCTCCCTGGAGGAGGCGGTGGCCGGGCTAGAGGGGGGCGTCGGCGCGGTGGCGGCCGGGTCGGGCATGGGGGCCATCAACTCGGTGCTGTTCGCCCTGCTCAAGCCGGGCGACCATGTGATCGCCCAGCGTGCCGTGTACGGCGGCACGTCCACCACCCTGACCGATCTGGTCAGGCGGTTCGGCGTGTCGGTGACGTACGTGCCGGAGGACGACCCGGAGGCGGTCCGCGCGGCGGTGACCCCGCAGACCCGGGTGCTCTACCTGGAGACGATCGCCAACCCGGTGACCCAGGTGGCCGACCTGCCCGCGATGTGCGCGGCGGCCAAGGAGGCCGGTCTCGTCTCGGTGGTGGACAACACCTTCGCCTCGCCCGTCCTGTGCCGCCCGATCGAGCACGGCGCCGACATCGTGGTGCACTCCACGACGAAGTACCTCAGCGGGCACACCGACGTACTCGGCGGCATCGCGGTCTTCGCCTCCGACGAGCTCTACCGCAGGGTCTGGTCCTTCTCCGTCGAGCTGGGCGCGACCCCCGACCCGTTCGCCGCCTGGCTCACCCTGCGCGGCATGCAGACGCTGTCGCTGCGGATGGAACGGCACTGCCACAACACCAGGGTGCTGGCCACCCGCCTCGCCGAGCATCCCGCCGTGACCGCCGTGCACTGGCCGGGCCTGCCGAGCCACCCCTCGCACCAGGTGGCGACGAGGCTGCTGCCCGACTTCGGCGGCGTGTTCTCCTTCGACCTGGCCGGCGGGCGCCCGGCGGGCGAGAAGTTCATGAGCGCCGTACGGCTGGCGCTGCTGGCTCCCTCCCTCGGCGGCGTGGAGACCCTGATCCTGCACCCGGCGACCACCTCGCACCGCGCCCTGACGGCCGAGGAGCTTCTGCGTTCGGGCATCGGGGAGGGTACCGTGCGGGTGGCCGTCGGCATCGAGCACGTGGAGGACCTGTGGGCCGACTTCGAGCAGGCGCTGGCGCAGTCTTCCTGAGGATGCGGACACCGGGGAAGGCGGCGGGTGTGACAGAGAGCATGGCGGTGGACAGGGCGGTGGGATATGGCGGTGGACATGGCTGAGGGTGTGACGGTGACCCGCGCGGATGTCGAGCGGGCCGCGGAGCGGATCGGCGGGCACGCCCGCCGGACCCCCGTGCTGGAGGCGGAGCCGGGGGTGCTGTTCAAGCTGGAGTTCCTCCAGCACGCGGGCTCGTTCAAGGCGCGCGGCGCGTTCAACCGGGTGCTCGCGGCCCGGGAGGCGGGCGAGGCGCCGGCGGGCGGGGTCATCGCGGCCAGCGGCGGCAACCACGGGCTCGCCGTCGCCCACGTGGCCCGCTCGCTGGGCGTCCGGGCGGAGATCTTCGTGCCCGAGGTGACCGGTGAGGTGAAGGTCGCGGGCCTGCGCGCGCTGGGCGCCGAGGTGACGCAGACCGGCGCCGTCTACTCCGACGCCTACGCCGCCTCCCGGGC
Organism: Microtetraspora sp. NBRC 13810; assembly: GCF_030268685.1. Classification (GTDB taxonomy): domain Bacteria; phylum Actinomycetota; class Actinomycetes; order Streptosporangiales; family Streptosporangiaceae; genus BSRQ01. Next base: position 100,866 of record NZ_BSRQ01000016.1, on the reverse strand, counting down.
GCGGGCCGCGCTGACCGGCGCGCTGGAGGTGCACGCCTACGACCATCCCGACGTGGTCGCCGGGCAGGGCACCGTCGGCGCCGAGCTGCTGGAGCAGGCGGGCGGGGTGGACACGATCCTGGTCGCCGTCGGCGGCGGCGGGCTGATCGCGGGCGTCACGGCGGCGGTGGCGGACAAGGCGGCCGTCGTCGCCGTCGAGCCGGAGCGCATCCCCACGCTGGAGCGGGCCCTCGCGGCGGGCCGACCGGTCGACGTCGAGGTGGGCGGGGTCGCCGCCGACGCGCTGGGCGCCACCCGTGTCGGCGGGCTCGCCTTCGAGCTGGTGCGGCGGGCGGGTGTCGGGTCGCTGCTGGTGACCGACGACGCGATCGTGGCGGCGCGCGCGGAGCTGTGGCGCGCCCACCGGATCGCGGTCGAGCCGGCCGGCGCCGCCGCGTACGCGGCCCTGCTGTCCGGGGTCTACCGGCCGCGGCCGGGCGAGCGGGTCGCGGTCGTGCTGTGCGGAGCCAACACCGATCCAGCCACGCTGGCCTGACCTCGCGTCGGCCCGCCGCCCCCGGTCGTGCCGTGCGGGGCCTGCACCGGCCCGCCACGCCGGTTTGACGCGGGTGGCGGGCCGGTGCGGGCGGTCAGCGGTAGCTGTGCTCGGGGGTGGGGAAGGCGCCGGAGGTGACCTCGTCGGCGAAGGTGCGGACCGCCCGGTCCATCTCGCCCGCGAGGTCGGCGTACTTCTTGACGAACTTCGCCGGCTGCGCGGTCAGCCCCATGAGGTCCTGCCAGACCAGCACCTGGGCGTCGCAGTCGGGTCCGGCGCCGATGCCGATGGTCGGCATGGACAGGGCGGCCGTCACCCGCCTGGCCAGCTCGGCCGGCACGCACTCCAGCACGACGGAGAACGCGCCCGCGTGCTCCAGGGCCTTGGCGTCGGCCAGCAGCTCGTCGCCGGACTGCCCGCGTCCCTGCACGCGGTAACCGCCGAAGGCGTTGACCGACTGGGGGGTCAGCCCCAGGTGGGCCATCACCGGGATGCCGGCCGCGACGAGCGCCTCGACCTGCGGCAGCACCCGGCGGCCGCCTTCGAGCTTGACCGCGTGCGCGCCGGCTTCCTTCATGAACCGGGCCGCGGACGCCAGCGCCTGCTCGGGAGACGCCTGGTAGGACCCGAACGGCAGGTCGGCGACGACCATGGCCCGGGTGGAGCCGCGCACCACGGCCGCGGTGAGCGGGATGAGGTCGTCCACCGAGACGGGAAGCGTGGAGTCGTAGCCGTAGACGACCATGGCGGCGGAGTCGCCGACGAGCAGCACCGGGATGCCGGCCTCGTCGAAGACCCGGGCGGTCATCGCGTCGTAGGCGGTGACCATCGGCCACCGCTCGCCCCGCTCCTTGGCGGCGGTGACGTCGCGGACGGTGACCCTTCGCTTTCCCTCGCCGCCATAGAGCGTGGTCGACGGGGACGCAACGGATGTGGCAGAGGACATCGCAGATCCCTCCAGGTCTCGAGGCGCCCCTGTGGCGTCCCCGGACGATTCGATGATGACACGACCGGCTGGACCGTGACACCCCGCCGGTCCCGCTTTATCCGGTTGCGATTCTGTCGGTGCCCTACGCCACAATGCGTGGGGAGGTAAGTAATCACATGGGTATGGAGCCTTACCGGCAGGTGCTGGCGCTGCCGGGCGTGCGGGCGTTGCTGCTGGTCGGAGTGTTCGCGCGGATCCCGGTCACGGCGATGGGGCTCACGCTCACCCTGCACGTGAGCCAGGGGATGGGGCTCGGCCTGACCCAGGCCAGCCTGGTCGGCGCCGTCGTCACGCTGGGCACGGCCGCGGGGGCGCCGCTCGTCGGCAGGTTCATCGACGGGCGGGGGCTGCGGGCCGTGCTGGTCGTGACCACGGTGGCCCAGTTGGTCTTCTGGGTCAGCGCGCCGTTCCTGCCCTATTTCGTGCTGCTGGGCGCGGCCGCGTTCGCGGGTCTGCTGACCCTCCCGGTGTTCACCGTGATCAGGCAGGGCATCGCGGCGATGGTGCCGGCCGAGCGGCGCAGGCCGGGGTTCGCGCTCGACTCCATGTCGGTCGAGGTGTCCTACATGATCGGTCCGGCGGTCGCGGCGGTGGCGGTGACCTCGCTGGGCAGCTTCTGGACGATGGTGTCCGTGGGGGTGGGCGCGGTCCTGTCCGGGGTCGCGCTGTTCGCGCTCAACCCGCCCATAAGCTCGGCGGGGAAGGGCGAGCCGTCCGGCGCCGCCGTCCCGCGCAGGCAGTGGCTGACCCCGGGTTTCGTCGCGCTGCTGTGCGTGGTCGCGGCGCTGACGTTCACCCTCACGGCGACCGAGCTGGCGGTGGTGGCCACCATGCTGGACGGCGGCGTCACCGAGTGGTCCGGTCTGGTGATCGGCCTGTGGTGCGCCTATTCGCTGGCCGGCGGCTTCGTGTACGGCACGCTGTCGCGCGGGTTCTCGCCGCTGGCGCTGTCCGGCGCGATGTGCGCGCTCACCGTGCCGATCGGCCTGGCGGGCGGCGGCTGGGGATGGCTGTGCCTGGCGCTGCTGCCCGCCGGCCTGCTGTGCGCCCCGGCCCTGTCGGCCACCGTCGACCAGGTGAGCCGGAGCGTCCCCGCCGTGGCGCGCGGCGAGGCGATGGGGTTCCACTCGACCGCGCTGACCCTGGGAGTGGCGAGCGGCGGCCCGTTCGCCGGCTGGCTCCTCGACTCCCACGGGCCGGCGTGGGGCTTCGCGGTGACCGGCCTGGTCGGCGGCGCGGTCGTGCTGGCGGCGTGGCCGTTCTGGCGCAGGGCGCGGCCGGTCGCGGAGCCGGTGGTGACCTCCGGCGTGGAGTCTGTCCAGGTCTGAAACCGGATGGTGAGGGATAGTTCACCCAGCATTTCGAAACGGGACGGTTGCGTATCGAAAGTGGGATCCGCTACGCTTGCGTTGCGAAACGATTGCGTATCGAATTCCCGGGGGGACCCTTCTTTGGAACCGCAGCTCGGCCACCCGAAAAGGTGGCAGATCCTCGGCGTGCTGGTCTTCAGCCTGCTCGCCGTGGTGCTCGACAACACCATCCTCAACGTCGCCCTGAAGACCATCGCCGACCCGGTCGCCGGACTCGGCGCCACGCAGAGCCAGCTTGAGTGGGCGATCAACGCCTACACCCTGGTCTTCGCGGGGCTGCTGTTCACCTTCGGCGTCATCGGCGACCGCACCGGCCGCAAGCGGATGCTCTTCATCGGCATGGTGCTCTTCGGTCTCGCCTCACTGGCCAGCGCCTACGCGCAGGACCCGATGCAGCTCGTCGTGGCCCGCGCCTTCATGGGCATGGGCGGCGCGGCCATCATGCCCGCCACGCTGGCGATCATCTCCAACGTCTTCCCGCCGCAGGAGCGCGGCAAGGCCATCGGCATCTGGGCCGGCGGCGTCGGCATCGCCGTGGCGATCGGCCCGATCACCGGCGGCCTGCTCATCGAGCACTTCTGGTGGGGCTCGGTCTTCCTGATCAACGTGCCGGTCGTGCTGATCAGCATGGTGCTGATCGGCCTGGTCGTGCCCGAGTCGCGCGACCCCAACCCCTCCAAGCTCGACCCGGTGGGCGTGCTGCTGTCCATCGTCGGCCTCGTCGCCGTCACCTACGGCATCATCCGCGGCGGCGAGCTCGCCACCGTGACCAGCGCGCAGGTGCTCGTGCCCACGCTGGCCGGCGTCGCCGTCCTCGCGGCCTTCGTCTGGTACGAGCGGCGCATCGCCCACCCCGCCTTCGACGTCCGCTACTTCTCCAACGCCAGGTTCTCCACCGCCATCGGCATGGTCGGCATCGTGTTCTTCGCGATGATGGGCGGGATGTTCTTCCTGGTCTTCTACCTGCAGATCGTGCTGGGCTTCAGCGCGCTGGAGGCCGGAGCCCTGATGATCCCGTTCGCCGCCGCCCAGATCATCTTCGCTCCGATGAGCCAGCGGATGATCCAGCGGTTCGGCGGCAAGGTCTCGGCCACCGCCAGCATGCTGATCATCGCCCTGGTCCTGGCCAGCTACGCCCTGATGGACGAGAACACGTCGGTCTGGGTCATCGAGGTGGTCTTCTTCGTCCAGGGCGCGGCCATGGCGAACATCATGCCGCCGGCCACGACCACGATCATGGAGTCGCTGCCCAGGGAGAAGGCGGGCGTCGGCTCGGCCATGAGCAACACGGTCCGCCAGGTCGCCGGGGCACTTGGCGTCGCCATCCTCGGGTCGGTGCTGTCGGCCAGCTACCGCGACGGCATCGCGCCGGCGCTCACCGTCGTGCCGGAGAACGCGCGGCACGCGGCGGCGGAGTCCATCACCGCCACGATGCCCATCGCCGAGGCCATGGGAGCGCGCGGTCTCGCGCTGGCCGAGGCCGCCAAGAGCGCCTTCCTCGACGGCATGCACCTCACCGCGCTCGTCTCCGCGGCGATCGCGCTGGTGGGGGCGATCGTGGTGGCTGTGTGGCTGCCCGGCAAGGAGAAGGGCGCGCACGCCGCATCGGCGACTCCGCGGGATCAGGAGAGGGAAGCAGCGGTAGTGTGAGCCCACGATGATGACGTATGGAACAGTCGAAGGGACGGCCCGGCCCGCGGGCCGTCCCCGCTCCGCGAAGGCCGATCAGGCCATCATCGACGCCGTCCTCGACCTGATCGGCGAGGGTGTCGGCGTCTCCGAGCTGTCCATCGAGGCGATAGCGACACGGGCCGGAGTGGGCAAGACGACGATCTACCGGCGGTGGTCCAACAAGGAGGACCTCGTCGTGGACGCGCTGGCGGCGCTCAAGGCACCGCTGCCCGCCTTCCCCGGCACATCCGTCCGGGACGACCTGATCCTCTACCTCAACGTCATCCGCCAGGAGTCGGGCAACCCGCGTACCCGCTGCGTGATGAACATCGCGATGAGCGAGCAGGACCGCCATCCGCGGCTGGCCGAGCGCTTCCACGAGGTCGCCGTCGAGCCGCGCCGCGCGGCCCTGCGCGCCGTGCTGCACCGCGGCATGGAGACCGGCGAGATCCGGCGCGACATCGACGTCGAGATCGCCATGGCCGTGATCGGCGGAGCCATGGTGTGGTCGCTCAAGAGCGTGCGCGAGGCCAAGGACCTGCCGGAGGACCTCGCCGAGCGCATCGTCGACGAGCTCATGGCCGGTCTCGCCGGCCGCTGAACGGACCGGCCGGGGCCGCCCTTCGCGGGCGGCCCTCGGGGGACGGTCAGGCGCGGGAGGCCCCTCGGGGGACGGTCAGGAGGCCGTCTCCCGCCAGCGGTTGGTGATGGGCAGCCGCCGGTCCCTGCCGAAGTTCTTCGGCGTGATCTTCGGACCCGGCGGATACTGCCTCCGCTTGTACTCGGCCAGGTCCACCAGCCGGATCACCCTGGCCACCAGGTCGGGATCGTGCCCGGCGGCGAGCAGCTCCTCCCGGCCCATGTCCTTCTCCACGTAGTCGTCGAGCAACCGGTCCAGCACCTCGTACGGCGGCAGCGAGTCGGTGTCGCGCTGGTCGGGGCGCAGCTCGGCGCTGGGTTCCTTGACGATGGAGTTCTCGGGGATGGGCGGGCCGCCGAAGTCGTACAGGAAGTCACCCGCGCCGCGCTGCTCGTTGCGCCACCGCGACAGCGCCCAGACCGTCGTCTTGAACACGTCCTTGATCGGCGCGAAGCCGCCCGCCGAGTCGCCGTAGAGGGTGGAGTAACCGGTGGCCAGCTCGCTCTTGTTCCCGGTGGTGAGCACCAGGTGGCCGTGCTCGTTGGACAGGCCCATCAGCAGCATGCCGCGCACCCGGGCCTGGAGGTTCTCGGCGGCCAGGCCGCTCAGCTCGATCTCCTTCTCGAAGGCGTCCACGATGCCCTCGATCGGCACGACCTTGGCCCGCAGCCCCTGCCGGTCCACCAGCTCCTGCGCGTCGCTCACCGAGTGGTCGGAGGAGTGCCTGGAGGGCATCAGCACGACGTGCACCCGCTCCGGGCCGATGGCGTCGGCCGCGATCGTCGCGGTCAGCGCGGAGTCGATGCCGCCGGACAGGCCGAGGATCACCGACTGGAAGCCGTTCTTGGCGACGTAGTCGCGCACGCCGAGGACCAGGGCGGAGTAGACCTCCTCCAGGTCGTCGAGCCGCCGGGCCACCGCGGGCGGCTCAGGCTCCCGGGCGGCCGGGCGGGCGGCGTCCAGGCGCAGGCGCTCCACGGTGATCGTGCTCCCGTCGCCCGCGGTGAACGGGTGCTCGCCGGGCTCGGCGTCCGGCGCGGCCTCCGGCAGCTCCAGGTCGGCGATCAGCAACTGCTCGCAGAACTGCGCCGCCCGCGCGATCAGCTCACCGTCCGCGCCGACCACGATCGAGTCGCCGTCGAAGATCAGCTCGTCCTGCCCGCCGACCTGGTTGACGTACGCGAGCGCGCATCCGGCCTCCCGCGCCCTGCGCGCGACGAGCTCCAGCCGGACGTCGTCCTTCTCCCGCTCGTACGGCGACGCGTTCGGCACCACGATCAGCCCGGCGCCCGCCTGGGCGACCACCGACACCGGCCCGCCCTCCTGCCACAGGTCCTCGCAGACCGCGACGGCGACGTCCACCCCGTGCAGCCGGAAGACGGGCAACCGGTCACCGCGCACGAAGTAGCGGTATTCATCGAAGACGCCGTAGTTGGGCAGGTGGTGCTTCGCCGTACGGGTGACCACGGCGCCCCGGTGGAGCAGCGCCGCCGCGTCCAGCGGGGCGCCCTTGGGCTGCCCGACCCGCGGCGCGAGCCCCGCCCGGTCCACGTAACCCACGACGACCGGGATCTCGCCGAGCCCCTCGTCGGCGAGCCGCCGGGCGGCGCTCTCCAGCGCCTGGATCGACGCCTCCACGAAGGAGTTGCGCAGCACCAGGTCCTCGACCGGATACCCGGTGAGGAACATCTCGGTGAACACCACGAGCTCGGCGCCGCGCTCCGCGGCCCGGCGCGTCCAGTCGACGAGCATGCCGGCGTTGGCCGTCAGATCGCCGACGGTCGGATTGGTCTGAGCCAGGGCAATTCGCAGGTGTGTCACGGTGACCACTGTATGACGGACCCCGCCGGGCGGCAGAACCTCGTCCGTCAAGCGGAAACGTCCCTGGTGGGAGGGGGTGCCGCCAGGGCGGGCAGGGGGAGGACCGCCTCCACCCTGGTGCCGCCCCCGGGCGGGGAGGAGATCACGCAGCTGCCGCCGAGCTCGGCCGCGCGCTCGCGCATGGAGGCCGTGCCGACGCCGACGCGGCGCCCCTCCGGCAGCCCCCTGCCGTCGTCGCACACCAGTACGACGAGCGCGTGCCGGGCGCCCGGCGGGCGCGCGCGGCGCAGCGAGACGGCCGCCGACCGCGCGTGCGCGTGCCTGCGCACGTTGGTCAGGGCCTCCTGGACGATCCGATAGGCGGCGACCTCCACCGCGGCCGGCAGGTCCCCGGCGCTCCCGGCGTTCCCGGCATCCGCGGTGGCCTCGATGTCCTGCGTGTCCACGGTCACCGGCGGCCCCGGCTCCGCGGCGAGGGCGCGTACGGCGCCGGCCAGGCCGAGGTCGTCCAGGCTCGGCGGGCGCAGGCCGTAGACCAGGTCCCGGATCTCCTGGCTGACCGTGTCCATGCCGCTGCGCAGGTCGAGCAGCAGCCGGTCGGCGTCGGACGGCGCGTCATGCAACCGCAGCCGGGCGATGTTGAGCGACATCGACATCGCGGTGAGCGCCTGGCCCAGGCCGTCGTGCAGGTCGCGGCGCAGCCGCCGGCGTTCCTCCTCGCGCGCCGACAGGATGCGTTCCCTGGAACGCTGGAGGTTCGCCGACATCAGCACGGCGTGCGCCACGTCGGCCACGTAGGGGGTGACGACGGCGATGAGCCGGTCGTTGTGCGCGGCGGCGAACCTGCGCGGCCCCGGCGGCCCGAGCAGCATCCGGCCCACCGGCTCCCCGTGCCACACCAGCGGCACCTCCCGCCCGCCCTGCCCACCGGCCCGGCCCAGCTCGACCCGGGTGCCGGCGCCGGCGACCTCGACCGCGACGCCGGTCACGCCGAGCCCGTCGCGGGCCACCGCGGCGACTGCGGCCAGCGCATCCCCCGGCTCCGCCGCGCCCACCTCACGGGTGAGCCTGCGCGCGAGCTCCTGCGGGTCGCCGTGCCTGCCGTACAGCATCAGGTCGGTCCACCGGCGCAGGCCGCGGCGCAGCGGCTGGAAGAACACGCCCGCGAACAGCGCCGCCACGAGCCCGGCGGCCGGGTCGTAGCCGGAGACGAACAGGCTGGTGAGCGCGCTCACGCCGAAGTAGACGACACCGACGGAGGCGACCAGGCCGGTGGCCACGACGGTCCGGCTGATCACGGTCTTGATGCCGTAGAGCCGGTACCTGAGCACGGCGAAGGTGATCACCAGCGGGATCAGCGCCGTCCACACGGTCGCGAGCACCCAGAACCGCGGCCCGGCGAACAGGCAGACCACGTAGATCATGAACGTCGCCAGCGGCCAGCCGATCTGCCTGCGCAGCTCCGGTCCCGCATGCACCATGCGCAGCACCAGCGACACCAGCGCCAGCAGCACGAAGCCGTACATCACGATCGTCAGCCACTCGAGCATTGGAGCGTGGAAGGGCGCCAGGGTGTCCACGGCGAGCGGGTTGGGGATGACCGAGGGCCACCGGTAGGTCGCGGCGTCCGGCGTCGGCCGCACGACGACCAACAGCGCGTCCACGGCGATCGCCGCCGTGCCCAGCACGGCCACCGGGCGCCACCGGCGCGAGGGCAGCCGGTCGTCCGGCGACAGCAGCGGAAGCAGCAACGCGAGTACGGCGGCGCCGCCCGCCCAGCCGACGACGCCCACGATCCGCCAGATCCCGGCCGCCTCCATCGCGCCGCCCGAGGCCGCCTGGAACATCAGGCCGGTGCCGAAGACGTTCACCGCCGTGGCCAGGCCGCCGGCGCACATCAGCCACGCCATGACCAGCCGGGGGCGGTGCACGATGAGGAAGGCGCCGACGATCGGGAAGGTGAGCGCCGCCCCGTTGTCCGGCGAGGCCGGCGGGTCGGGGAACCACGCGGCCGGCAGCCGCGCCGTCGCCACCATCCCGCAGACCGCCAGCGCCACCGACACCACGGCCATCCCCACGGCCAGCACCCGCGGCACACTCACCGCCCGACGCCCGGCACCCCACGCCCACCCCCACCCAACCAAGCCACCCACCAAGCCGCCTCCCGGACCGCCTCCCGGACCGCCTCCCGGGCTGCCCGCCGGGCCGCTTCCCGAACCGTCCGCTGAGACGCTTTCCGGACCGCCTCCCGGGTTGCCCGCCAAGCCGCCCGCCGAGCCGCTTCCCGGGCTGTCCGCCGAGATGCCGCCCGAGGCGCCCGCTGAGACGCCTTCCCGGCTGTCCGTCGTCGTGGGGGAGAGACGGGACGGGGTGGCCGGGGGGTGGGGGATGGAGGGCATGGCGGGCCGGTTTCAGGATCTGGAGGCGGCGGGGTTGACCAGGCCCGACTCGTAGGCCGCCACGACCAGCTGGGCCCGGTCGAACAGGCCGAGCCGGTCCAGCAGTTCGGCGACCGACTCGGTGACCGTCTGCTCGGGGACGGAGAGCGTGGCGGCGATCTGGCGGTTCGTCAGGCCGCGCGCGACCAGCTTGAGCAGGTCGAGCCGGGTGTCGGACAGCCCGGCCAGCGCGGGCGGCGCGGCAGGGTCGGCGCGGCCGGCGAACGCGGCGATCAGCCTGGTCGTGACGGCCGGGTCGATCAGGGCGTCGCCCGCGGCGGCGGCGCGCAGGGCGGCGACGAACTGCTCGGGCGAGGAGGTCTTCAACACGAACCCGCTCACCCCCGCACGCAGGGCCGCATAAAGGTTGTCGTCGGTGCCGAACGTCGTCATCATGATCACTTTGGGCGGGTCCGGGTCCGCGAGAAGCCGCCTGGCCGCGGCGAGGCCGTCGAGCCTGGGCATCTGGATGTCCATCAGCACGAGGTCGGGACGGAGCCGCCCGACCACGGCGATCGCCTGCTCGCCGTCCTCCGCCTCGCCGGCCGTCTCAAGGCCGGGCTGGGCGTCCAGCATCACCCGCAACCCGGTCCGCACCAACGCCTGGTCGTCCACCACCACGACCCGCAACGCCCGCCCCACGACAGCCCCACCCGCGCCGTACCCGCCCCCAGGCCCACCAGCGCCATGCCGCCCAGCCGCTCGCCCGCCCGCCGGCCCGTCTCCATACGCACCCGCCGGTCCGTCCCCGTGCCCGCCCGCGGCCGGTCCGTCCCCATACGCCCCCGCCGGTCCGTTCCCGCCGCGTCCGCCGTACTGCCCGGCCGCGCGCCCGTCCGGCCATCCGTGCCCGTGCGCGTCCGCCGGCGCGCCGTCGCGTCCGGTTGCGGCCGGGACCGTGGGGCCGTGGGCGGAGGTGGGACGGGTGGGGGCGGTGGGGGGAGGGGTGTGAGGGCCTTCGAGGTAGGGGGCCTGGGCGAGCATGTCGGCTTCCAGGCGCCGGAGGGTGGTGCCGAGGTCGAGGCCGAGTTCGTCGCGCCACAGGGTGCGGGCCCTGCGCAGCGCGCCCAGGGCGTCGCCCTGGCGGCCCGCGCGGTAGAGGGCGAGGGCCAGCAGCCGCCACGCCTCCTCCCGGAGCGGATGGGCCGTGGCGTGCGCTTCGAGGTCGGGCACCACGGACGCGGACCCGCCGAGCGCGACCCCGGCCGCGGCCCGTCGCTCCAGGGCGACCAGGCGCAGTTCCTCCAGACGGCCCGACTCGGTGGCCGCCCACATCAGGTCGGCGAACTCGGCGAGCGCCGGCCCGCGCCACAGGCCGAGGGCGGTCTCCATGCGCTCCCAGCCGGCCGCGTCGCCGTCCTCCTCCGTTCGCGCCCCCTCCCACCTGACCAGCGACTCGAACCGCCACGCGTCCACCTGGCCGGTCTCGGCCCGCAGCGCGTAGCCGGGCGGGGCGGTGACCAGCACGCCGGCCTCCTCCCGCGGAGCGCGGTCCGGCTCCAGGGCCCTGCGCAGCCGCGAGACGTACCCCTGGATCGTCGACAGCGCCTGGGCGGGCGGTTCCCCCGGCCACAGCTCGTCGATCAGCGTGTTCACCGGTACGGCACGCCCGCCGGCCACCAGCAGCCGGGCCAGCACCGCCCGCTGGCGCTGGCCGCCCAGGTCGAGCGGCACGCCGTCACGGCAGACCTGAAACGGCCCCAGAATATGAAAAGTCAGCATTTCAGCGGTCAGCGTACGGGCAGCCGGACCTGAAAAGGTATGACGACGCCCAGGCGCCGGAACCGGTTGTCGTGCTTTGGCGGTACATATCGCCGAAGGCTAGCGACGACCGATTCGCAACGAATCAATGCCCGATCAAACCGGTGGCCCGACGGCTTCCTGCCAGGTCAGCGGCATATCGGACGCCTCGTGGTGGGATGGGCGGCCTCCTCTTCCATACCGGTGCCCGCGCCGGGATCGTCAGGCGGGAGCCGGCTCCTGGTTAGACTCCCAGGCGTGATTGCCCATGTTCACGGCCCCGGGGGCCGTTAGGTTGCACATGCCGGAGCATCCCCCGCGCTTGCTCGCCGGTCGCTACGTGCTCCAGGAGCCCCTGGGCGAAGGAGGCATGGGCGTCGTCTGGCGCGCCCACGACCAGCTCCTGCACCGCCCCGTCGCGGTCAAGCAGGTGCAGCTGCGCAACGCCTACGCGCCGCCGGAGCGGGCCGCGGCGCTCCGCCGTACGCTCCGGGAGGCCAGGCTCGCCGCGCAGCTCAACCACCCCGGCGTGATCACCGTGCACGACGTGGTGGAGGAGGACGGGCTGCCGTGGATCGTCATGGAGCTGGTCAGGGGGCGTTCGCTCGGCCACGCCATCCAGGACGGGCCGTTGCCGGAGGCCGCGGTGGCAGCGATCGGCACGTGGGTGCTGGAGGCGCTGTCCACGGCGCACGCCGCCGGGATCGTGCACAGGGACGTGAAGCCGGCCAACATCCTCATCACCGGTGAGCGGGTCGTGCTGACCGACTTCGGGCTGTCCGTGCCGGCCACCCACGCCGCGAACCCCACCGGGTCCGGGCGGCTCGTCGGCACACCCGCCTACCTCGCGCCCGAGCGGATCCAGGGGGAGAGCGCCTCGGCCGCCTCCGACCTGTGGGCGGTCGGGGTGACGCTCTACCAGGCGGCGGAGGGGCACCAGCCGTTCGCCCGCGACGACCTGCCCGCCGTGCTCTCGGCCATCCTGCACCAGGACCCGCCGCCACCCCGCCGGCTCAACCGGCTGGCCCCCCTCGTCACCGGCCTGACCCGCAAACAGCGGTCGGAGCGGTGGTCCGCCGCCGACGCCCTGGCCTACCTGAACCGGCTGTCGCGAGGGCCCGGCCGCGGCGGCTGGTTCCCCGGGCAGCCGCCCGGCGTCACACGCGCGCACTGACTTCGCCAACGGCCGGCCAGGGAGTAGGCGGAGACTCTCCGCACAAGGCTTAGAATCACCGGAAACCGGTGCTCACGGGGCTTCCTCACCGCGACCCCCCGTAACGTGTGCGAAACACGAAGCGGGCAGACTGGTAGCCGACCAGACATGTCTTCCGCTGACCGCGATGACAATGAGGTTGAGCACGGCAGCGCACGAAGGAGATGCCTTGGACCGCCAGCAGGAGTTCGTTCTGCGCACCCTTGAGGAGCGCGACATCCGGTTCATCCGGTTGTGGTTCAGCGACGTGCTCGGGTTCCTCAAGTCGGTGGCCATCGCGCCCGCCGAGCTCGAGGGCGCCTTCGCCGAGGGGATCGGGTTCGACGGCTCCTCGATCCAGGGGTTCGCCCGGGTCTACGAGTCGGACATGCTGGCCAAGCCGGATCCGGGCACCTTCCAGATCATCCCGTGGCGGAGCGAGTCGCCGGGCGCGGCCCGGATCTTCTGCGACATCCTCATGCCGGACGGGTCCCCCTCGCACGCCGACCCGCGCTGGGTGCTCAAGCGCACGCTGGCCAAGGCCGCCGACATGGGCTTCACCTTCTACACCCATCCCGAGGTGGAGTTCTTCCTGCTCAAGCGCAAGCCGGAGCCGGGGGAGCGGCCGGAGCCGATCGACTCGGGCGGCTACTTCGACCACACCCCGCACAGCTCGGGACACGACTTCCGGCGCAACGCGATCATGATGCTGGAGTCGATGGGCATCTCGGTGGAGTACAGCCACCACGAGGGCGCCCCCGGCCAGCAGGAGATCGACCTGCGTTACGCCGACGCGCTCACCACCGCCGACAACATCATGACCTTCCGCCTGGTCATGAAGGAGGTGGCGCTGGAGTCGGGGGTGTGGGCGAGCTTCATGCCCAAGCCGTTCACCGAGCACCCCGGTTCCGGCATGCACACCCACATGTCGCTCTTCGAGGGCGACCGCAACGCGTTCTACGAGCCGGGCGCCGACTACCAGCTGTCCAAGGTGGGCCGCTCGTTCATCGGCGGGCTGCTCCGGCACGCCGCCGAGATCACCGCCGTGTGCAACCAGTGGGTCAACTCCTACAAGCGGCTGTGGGGCGGCTCCGAGGCCATCGCCGGGCAGGGCGGTGAGGCGCCCAGCTACATCTCCTGGGGCCACAACAACCGCTCCGCGCTGGTCCGGGTGCCGATGTACAAGCCGCACAAGGGCGGCTCGACGCGCATCGAGTTCCGTTCGCTCGACTCCGCGTGCAACCCCTACCTCGCGTTCGCGGTGATCCTGGCCGCCGGGCTCAAGGGCATCGAGGAGGGCTACGAGATGCCTCCCGGCGCCGAGGACGACGTGTGGGCCCTGACCAGCGCCGAGCGGCGCGCGCTGGGCATCCAGCCGCTGCCGCAGTCGCTGGACGAGGCGATCATGGCGATGGAGCGCAGCGAGCTGGTCGCCGAGACCCTGGGCGAGCACGTCTTCGACTACTTCCTGCGCAACAAGCGCGCCGAGTGGCACGAGTACCGCCGCCAGGTCACGGAGTTCGAGCTCGGCCGCTACCTGCCCATCCTGTAGCCGCGGGCCTTTTCCGGCCCGGAGCGGACGTGAAGCCGGCCAGGGCGGCCGGCCTCACGTCCGCTCCGGGCCGTCGCGGGGCCCGGCGGGGACTCGCCGCGTCAGCGCCGGTACGCCGTCACGCCCACGGGCACGCTCTCGCGTACGGCCCGGATGACCGGCTCGGCCCCCTCCGGTCCCTCCCCGCCGTACAACTCGATGAGGTGCAGCTCGCCGGCCATCTTCCCGGCCGCCTCGGCGGCGGCCTCCGCGTCGGGTACCCCGATCAAGGTGGTCCTGCCGCCCGCGTCCCTCTCGCGCACCACGCGGTCGGCCTCGGGATCGGCTCCCTCGTGCACGATGACGAACGCCTCCGACAGCGTCTCCCCGGCCTCGAACCGCGCCTTGTACGAGGCCACGGAGGTCAGCGACTCGAACCCGTAGTAGACGGCCCCCACCGGCACCTTCCCGCCCGTGGCCCGGCGGGCCGCGGCGTGCCACACCGCGCCGAACGCGCCGCACAGCTCGATCCGGTCGACTCCCTCGCCGACCAGCCGGGTGACCAGCTCCACCATCTGGCCCGGCTCGGCGACGGCGCGCACCCGGGTGCGGCCGTGCCCGTTCTCGATCGTCATCACGTCGGCCAGGGGATCCGCCCCGGCCTCCTCGTACACGATCACGCTGTCCCTGCTCATCCGCCCGCTCCTTCCGTGTCACGGACAGCGTGCTACCTCAACCAAACTTGAGGTCAACTTCCGGCGTTCAGCACCCGGTGCGGCTCGGGGACGCGGAACAACGCCGGCGTGAGATCCCGCGCCGGCCACCTCCGCACGGCGCTCACCGCGTCGTAGAGCAGCGGGTCGATCACGTGGTAGGCCGGGTCGGTCCCCTCGGCCCTGCGGTTGAACAGCGCGGCGTAGGCGATGCCGTCCCATCTGCGCGTGAGCAGCGTGTAGGTGCCCGGCATGCTGCCGGTGTGCCAGGTGTTCCGGCCGCCGGGCAGCGGGCGCACCTGCCAGCCGTACCCGTAGTACCACCCGTCCGGGTTCACCCCGGTCTCCGGGGCGGCGAACATCGCGGCGATCGAGTCCTCGGTGAGCACCGGTGAGGGCGGGTCGAAGACGGTGGCCAGGCGGACCAGGTCGGGCGCGGAGGCGAGCCAGCCGCAGTTGGCGTCGTTGGTGCCCAGGTTGAACCCGCCGTAGGGGTATGGCACCGGCCGGCCGCCGGGCCGCGTCACGTCCGGCCTGGTCAGCCCGGACCGGTAGGCCACCTCGCCGGGCGCCGCCCGCGCCCTGGGACTGCGGCCGGGCCGCATCCGGGTGATGCCGAGGGGCCGCAGGATCCGCTCGGTGACGTACGCCGGATAGCTCGTGCCGCCGGCCTTCTCGACGATCCTGCCGAGCAGCATGTAGCCGTAGTTGCTGTAGGCCACCCTGGTGCCCGGGGCGTGGTCCAGCGGCCTGCCGGTGACGTAGGTCATGATCAGGCCGTGGTCGAGCGGCAACGAGACGCCCAGGGCCGCCGCGATGGCCGCGTCGGACCACAGGGGGTCGCCGGAGAGGTCCCTGTCCCAGCCGCCCAGATGGTGCAGCAGGCGCCGCACGGTCACCTCGGCCAGCCGCGGGTCGGCCCGCCTGCCGGGACCGGGGGCGAGCCGCAGCAGGCCGGGCACCGGGGCCGACAGGTCGAGGCGGCCCTCCTGGGCCAGCAAGGTGATCGCGGTCGCGGTGATGTGCTTGGACAGGCTGGCCACCCGGAAGAGCGAGTCGGGCCGGGTGACCGGTTCGTGGCCGCCGAGCGTGTACCCCCTGGCGTAGAGCAGCCGCCCCTCGCGGCCCACGGCGAGCTGCGCCTGCGAGATGCCGCGCTCCCGCATGAAGTCCCGCATGACCGCGTCCAGCCCGGCCAGCGCCGCCACCGTGGTGCCGGTGGCGGTGAACCGCGCCGCCGAGGCCGACGCCGGACGCGCCCCGAGGGCCGGCAGTACGGCCGCGCCGGCGGCCAGCTTGAACAGTTCCCGCCGGCCGAACCCACGCGGATCCCCCCGAAGCGCCCCCACTCGGATAACTCCTGTCACTCCCGTCACACCAGTGACAACGGATCCTAGGTGGCTCAATGGGGCGGTTGGTGCGGATCTTGTGAAGCGTGACAGGTGTGACACTTTTCTCGGGAATGGTCGTCGGCCGGTGGGAGTTGGCGCTATCAAAGGGGGTAGTGGGGGTCCGGCGGAGCGTCACGCCGGTGTTACCGGGGGCTAACGGGCGCGATACTGGGACCTGGTTAGCTGTACTGACAGCTATCTGGGTAAAATCGGTTCACTCAAAACGCCATTTGAAGGCATGCCCTCTGGTGGGCACATAGGGAGGTCTGGTATGACGACGGCAGCCGAGCTGCAGGCCGTAGTGTCGGTTCCGGCGCGGTTCCGCGGGCCCGAGGGCTCGGCGAACGGCGGATGGGTCGCCGCCACGGTCGCCGAGGCGCTGACCGCCGCAGGCCACACCTCGCCCGTCGAGGTCACCCTGCACGCTCCCACCCCGCTGGACACCGAGCTCCGGCTCGAACAGCATGAGAACGCGGTGACCCTCTCCCAGGGCGGGACGGTGCTCGTCGAGGCCATCCCCGTGGCCGAGGACCTCACCGTGCCGGGCTTCGTGCCGTTCAACGAGGCGGCCCGCGCCGAGGAGGGCTTCGCCGGTCTGGCGGACCACCCGTTCCCCGGCTGCTTCGCCTGCGGCCTGCGCGACCCGGGCGACGGCCTGCGCATCTTCCCCGGCCCGGTGGCCGGCACCGACCTCTACGCGGCGGGCTGGCGGGTGCCGATCACGGTCACCGACGCCGACGGCATGGTGCCCGCGCCCGTGCTGTGGGCCGCCCTCGACTGCGTGACCGGCTGGACGCACTTCCAGCCCGGCGAGGCCGCCCTGCTCGGCCGCCTCACCGCCCAGGTGCACCGCCGCGTCTACCCCGGCGGCACCTACTCCGTCGTCGGCCGGGCCACCGGCCGCGAGGGCCGCAAGCTCTTCAGCGAGAGCGCCGTCTACGAGGCCGACGGCACCCTGGTCGCCGCCGCCCGCGCCACCTGGATCGTCACCCGCTGACCCGCCCGCCCCTCCGGCGCGCGCCCGGCCGCGCGCCGGACTCCGGGGGCGAACGACTACAGATCACCCTTCATCGCATAATGGGCGATATGCGAATCACCGTGGTCGAACACGAGGCCGAGGCGGGACTCGGATTCTTCGCGGGATGGCTCGCCGGAGCGGGGGCGCGGTGCGAGACCGCCCGGCCCTACCTCGGTGAGCCGGTGCCCGAAACGCCGGCCGACGGCCTGGTCGTGCTGGGCGGCGCGGCGTCGTCCTGGGACGACGAGGGCTATCCGTGGCTCCCCGCCACCCGCGACCTCATCCGGCGCGGCGTCCGGGACGGCGTGCCCACCCTCGGCCTCTGCCTCGGCGCCCAGCTGATGACCCTCGCCTGCGGCGGCCGGGTCGAGCGCGGCGGGAACGGCCTGGAGGTGGGCCTGTGCCCGGTCCTCCCGCTCCCCGCCGCCGCGACGGATCCGCTGTTCCGGCACGTCCCGGGCGTCCCGGGCGGCGCCGCGCCCGCCGCCGTGCAGTACCACCGGGACGCGATGACCGTCCTGCCGGCCGGCGCCGTGCCGCTGGTGACCGGGCACGCCTACCCCAACCAGGCTTATCGACTCGGCGAATCGGCCTGGGCGTTGCAGTTCCACCCCGAGGCCACCCCGGAGATCTTCGTCAGCTGGACCGCGGACGGCGCGGACCCGCTCACCGCCGCCGGCTACCACGTCGACGAGCTGAACGCCCAGGTCAAGCTGGCTGCCGAGGAACTGGCCCGCACCTGGCGGCCGCTCGCGGAGGCGTTCGCCGGCGTCGTGGCCGACCGGCGGAAAAATTTGTGATGGCCTGATTACGGTCCGAAACCCCTAACGACGCCGCACACGGTGAAGGATTACCGTGTGCGGCGACGCCCCGACGGTGCGGCGTCATCCGTTGATACCGCACAGGGGGGATGGGAGGGTCGTATGCGGACCGTGGAGAGAGGCCGAACGGAGGAGACGGCGCCTCCTGTGGAGACGCCGCCTGAGGGAGGGACGGTGACCGCCGTGCCCCGGATCGAGACCACGTCCGGGCGTCTTGCCAGACTGGGGTTCGCCGACGGCGCCCGGGCCGAGCAACTGCTCGACGACCTGGGTCCCGAGGCCGTGGGAGACGTCGGCCTGCTCGACGGCCTGGTCCAGGCGGCCGACCCCGATCTCGCCCTGACCTCTCTGGGCCGCCTCGCCGAGCGGGACCCGAGCGTCCTCGGCGCGCTGCGCGGCGACGAGGGCCTGCGCCGGCGGCTGCTCGGCGTGCTCGGCGTCAGCGCCGCGCTCGGCGACCACCTCGTCCGCCATCCCGAGCACTGGAAGGGCCTGCAGGGACCGCTCGCGGTGCAGCGCCCCTCCGAGGAGGAGTTGCGCGCCGACCTGCTCCAGGCCGTCGGCGCCGACCCCTACGGCGACGAACCGGCCGCCGCCGCCTCCGGCCCCGCCACCCTGATGGCGCTGCGCGTCGCCTACCGCGGCCACCTGCTGCACCTCGCCGCCCGCGACGTGACGGGCGAGGCCACCCTGTCGGAGGTGACCTCGGAGCTGTCCGACCTCGCCGCCGCGGCGCTGGAGGCCGCGCTCGCCATCGCCAGGGCCGAGCACGGCGCCGGCGTACGGCTGGCCGTGATCGGCATGGGCAAGTGCGGTGCCCGCGAGCTCAACTACATCAGCGACGTGGACGTGATCTTCGTCGCCGAGCCCGCCGAGGGCATGGACGAGACCAAGGCCCTGCGGCTCGCCACGAGACTCGCGCAGAGCATGATGCGCGCCTGCTCGGCCACCACCCCCGAGGGGGCGCTGTGGGAGGTCGACGCCGCGCTGCGCCCCGAGGGCAGGTCCGGGCCGCTGGTGCGCACGCTCAACAGCCACCTCGCCTACTACCGGCGCTGGGCCAAGACGTGGGAGTTCCAGGCGCTGCTGAAGGCCAGGCCGGTGGCCGGTGACGCCGAGCTGGGCGGCGCCTACACCGAGGCGGTCAACGAGCTCGTCTGGCAGGCCGCGGCGAGGGACAACTTCGTGGAGGACGTCCAGGCGATGCGCCGCAGGGTCGAGGCGCACATCCACTCCGAGGAGGCCGAGCGCCAGCTCAAGCTGGGACCTGGCGGACTGCGCGACATCGAGTTCGCGGTGCAGCTCCTCCAGCTCGTGCACGGACGGCTGGACCCGCTGCTGCGCCGCAGGGCCACCCTGCCCGCGCTCGCCGCGCTGTCCCGGGGCGGCTACGTCGGCAGGGAGGACGCCCGGACCATGGCGGAGGCGTACGCGTTCCTGCGCCAGGTGGAGCACCTGCTCCAGCTGCACCGGCTCCGCCGTACCCATGTCGTGCCCTCCGACGTCACCGACCTGCGCAGGCTCGGCCGGGCGCTGGGGATGACCGCCGACCCGGTCGGCGAGTTCACCACCCGGTGGCGGCGATACGCCCTGGAGGCCCGCAGGCTGCACGAGAAGCTTTTCTACCGGCCACTGCTGCAGGCCGTCGCGCGCCTGCCCGAAGAGGAGATCAGGCTGTCCACCGCCGCCGCGAAGGCCAGGCTCGAAGCACTGGGGTACACCGACCCCGAGGGCGCGCTGCGCCACATCGCCGCGCTGACCAGCGGCGTGTCCAGGCGGGCCGCGATCCAGCGCACCCTGCTCCCGGTCATGCTCGGCTGGTTCGCCGACGCGCCGGACCCGGACGCGGGGCTGCTCGGCTTCCGCCAGGTCAGCGACAAGCTGGGCGCCACCCCGTGGTACCTGCGGCTGCTCCGCGACGAGACCGCCGTCGCCTCCCGGATGGCCCGCGTGCTCGGCACCAGCCGCTACGCGACCGGCCTGCTGCTGCACGCCCCGGACGCCGTGGCCCTGCTCGGCTCCGACACCGAGCTGACCGTACGGCCGGCCGCCGCCCTGGCCGGCGAGGCCGCCGCGGCCGTGGGCCGGCACGCCGACGACGCCGCCAAGGCGGTGACCGCGGTCCGCGCGCTGCGCCGCAGGGAGCTGTTCCGCACCGCCGTCGCCGACCTGGTGGGCCGGATCGACGCCGAGCAGGTCGGGGCCGCCCTCGCCGAGCTGAACGACGTCACCATCCAGGCCGCGCTGGACGCCGCGATCGCCAAGGTCACCGCCGACCGGGGCGCGCCGCCGCCGACCAGGTTCGCGGTCATCGCGATGGGCAGGCTGGGCGGCTTCGAGTCCTCCTACGGCAGCGACGCCGACGTGATGTTCGTGCACGACCCGCTGGACGGCGTGGCGGAGAAGGACGCCGCCGAGGCCGCGTACGCGGTGGCCAACGAGCTACGCCGGCTGCTGGCCCTGCCGGCGCCCGATCCGCCGCTGGTCATCGACCCCGACCTGCGCCCCGAGGGCCGTCAGGGCCCGCTGGTGCGCACGCTCGCGTCCTACGCCGCCTACTACGGCCGCTGGTCCTCCCCCTGGGAGGCGCAGGCGCTGCTGCGCGCCCGGTTCTCGGCGGGCGACCGGGCGCTCGGCGCGGAGTTCACGGCGATCGCCGACCCGCTGCGCTACCCGCCGGAGGGCGTCCCGGACGCGGCGGTGCGCGAGATCCGCAGGCTCAAGGCGCGGATGGAGTCCGAGCGGCTGCCCAGGGGCGCCGACCCCGCGCTGCACACCAAGCTCGGCAGGGGAGGGCTCTCCGACGTCGAGTGGGTGGCCCAGCTCATCCAGCTGCGTCACGCGGGAGCCCTGCCGGAGCTGCGCACCACCCGGACCCTGCAGACCCTGCGCGCCGCGGTCGCCGCCGGGCTGCTGTCCGCCGCCGACGAGAAGGTGCTCGCCGAGGCGTGGCGCTTCGCCTCCCGCGTCCGCGACGCGATCATGCTGGTCAAGGGGCGGGCCGGCGACTCGATCCCCACCGACGTGCGCGAGCGCGGCATGATCGCGCGCACCCTGGGCTACCCGCCGGACGGCTCGGAGGACTTCGTCGAGGACTACCGCAGGACGACCAGGCGGGCCCGCAAGGTCGTCGAGCGCGTCTTCTACGGGGAGTGACGCCTTTCCCGGGGACTTTCCCGAATCCGCTGCGGCACCGGCCCGTCGCCGTGTATCAACGGGTGCGGGTGATCCGCATTGATATCTGTTTATATCGACCTGGCCATCGGGCTGGTCCTCGCCTTCCTGATGCTCTCGCTGCTGGTCAGCGGGATCAACGAGGGCATCGTCCGGCTGCTGTCGATCCGCAGCAAGTTCCTGTGGGCCTACCTGCGGGACACGCTGGACGGCGGGCCGGAGGAGGGGCGATCCTGGATCCCGTCCAGGATCGCCGACGTCTTCGCCCGGCTGCCGTTCGCCGCCGACCCGCGCCCGTTACACGACCCGGAGCCCGCGCCCGCGGTGGTGACGCCGATGCCGGAGGCGCCGGTCGCGGAGGGCCGGGCGCCGGTGGCGGCGGCGGTGGACCTGACCCGGCGGCTGTACGACCGGCTGCGCGAGATCGACCACCCCAAGGGCAACCGGACCAGCATCGCGACCATCCCGCCCACGCGGTTCGGGGTGGCCGTGATGGAGATGGTCTCCGCCGAGGACGGCGGGGTCGAAGGCTTCCTGCGCAAGCTGGAGGAGCTGCGCAGCCCGCTGTCCGGGCATCTCGGCGGCGTGTGGCGCAGCGCCGCGGGTGACCTGGAGGCGTTCCGCAAGGGCACCGAGGTGTGGTTCGACGGCGAGATGCAGCGGCTCACCATGCTCTACCGGCGCTACGTCCGGTGGGCCGTCGCCGCGCTCGGGCTCGTGGTGGTCCTGGTGTTCGGCATGGACTCGCTGGAGTACGCCAAGACGCTGCTGCGCGACAACGGCTACCGCGCCGGGGTGGCGGCCATCGCGGGAGGCGGCGACGACGGGCTCGCCGCGCTCCGCGACCGGTGCACGGCGGGCGGCGAGACGGCGGAGCCGTACGCGTGCGTGACCGAGTCGTTCAGCTCGCCCGCGCTGACCCGGATCTTCGACCACTCGCTCGTGAGCATGCGGATGCCCGAGCAGGGCGACCCGGTCCTGTCGTGGAACGCCGGGGCCTGGTGGGACCGGCTGCTCACCCTTGGGCACTGGCCGGGCTTTCTGCTGTCCTACGTCGCCGTGCTGTTCGGGGCGCCCTTCTGGTGGGACCTGCTGCGCCGGCTGACCGGTCTGCGCAAACGCGGGTGACCGCCCGGCTACCGATCTGATCCCCGGTCAAGGCTGGTGATTTCACCGGTGCGCGAGGGGCCCTCCCGCGGCGACAGTGTCCTTGGTCAGTCTCCAGAGAACGGGAGTTCAAGGACGTGCACCCCCCGAACATCACCTCGAACAGCCGCTCGTACCCCCTCAGGCGCCGCGTGGCGGGCATCACCGCCAAGCTGACCCTGGCCGTGACCCTGGCCGTGGCGCTCGCCGCCGCGGGCGCCGGGATCGCCCCCGCCGCCCAGGCCGCGGCCAACCCCTACGAGCGCGGCCCGGCCCCGACCGAGGCGAGCATCTCGGCGGCACGCGGTCCCTTCGCGACGTCGCAGACCTCGGTCTCCTCGCTCGTGACCGGCTTCGGCGGCGGGACGATCTACTACCCGACCGACACCGGCCAGGGCACCTTCGGCGCCGTCGCGATCTCGCCCGGCTACACCGCCAGGTGGTCCAGCCTGAGCTGGCTCGGCCCGCGGCTCGCCTCCCAGGGTTTCGTCGTCATCGGCATCGAGACCGAAAGCCTGTACGACCAGCCGGACGAGCGCGGCGAGCAGCTCCTCGCCGCGCTGGACTACCTGACCCAGCGCAGCAGTGTGGCGAACCGGATCGACCCGACGCGGCTCGCGGTCGCCGGGCACTCGATGGGCGGCGGCGGATCGCTTGAGGCGGCCGACGAGCGGCCCTCGATCCAGGCGGCCGTGCCGATCGCGCCGTGGAACAGCAGGAAGAGCTGGTCCGGGCTCCGGGTCCCCACCATGATCATCGGCGGTGAGTCCGACTCGATCGCGCCGGTCGCCACCCACTCCATCCCGTTCTACAACTCGATCCCGTCGGCGTCGGAGAAGGCGTACCTGGAGCTGGACAACGCCAGCCACTTCTTCCCGCAGACGTCCAACACGACGACGGCGAAGTACATGATCTCCTGGCTCAAGCGGTTCGTGGACAACGACACCCGCTACGAGCAGTTCCTGTGCCCCGCGCCGGACGACAACGACATCTCCGACTACCGCGACACCTGCCCGCACGCGGGCTGACGTCCGGGCGAGGGCGGCCGTCCTGCCGGGGCGGCCGCCTTCGCCGCGTTCAGCCGGCCGACCGGTAGAGGGAGACGGCGAAGGGCCGCTGCGGCGTGCGGTCCACCTCCTCGGCGAACCGGGAGACGGCCGGGTTGTCGTCGAGGTAGCCGTGCAGCCGCCTCGCCTCCGGCCACGGGTGCACCAGCACCAGCACGCCGCCGGGCTCCAGCAGGCCGCTGAGGCGCGCGGAGGCGCGCAGCAGCCGGTCGTGCCTGCCGAGGTAGTACAGCGTCTCGGCGCAGAACACCAGGTCGAACCGCTCGCCGGGACCGTCGGCGAGGAGGTCCCCCTGGATCAGGGTGACCTTGGTGCCGTCGCCGTCCATCCGGGCGCGGGCGCGGCTCAGGGCGCGCTCGGAGATGTCCATGCCGGTGACCTCCGCGTCGGGGTAGGTCCTGGCCAGCATGTGGGTGAAGACGCCCTCGCTGCACCCCACGTCGAGGATCCGCCGGTAGGGCCGCTCGGGCACCTGCCGCAGCGTGGTCTCGTACTTGTGCCGCTCGTAGCTGTCGGTGCCGAGGTTCCACGGGTCGGGATTGCGGTGCCACCAGTCGAAGTACCGGCGCAGGACGGCTCCCTGGCCGCCCGGAGCCAGCAGGGACAGGGTCCTGAAGAGCGTGCGGTGCATCAGATCCGGTATCTCTCGCAAACCCGTCATGCGGCCCCTTTTCCATTGGGAGGTGTCGTATGGCGTTCAAGCCTCGGAGAGAAAACCCTACGTCGCACCGCGGCGGGCCGAACGCGTCAAGCTCAGATGTGATCGTCACGGCCGGCGCCCAGGCAGGGGACCCCGTACTCCTCGGTCCGTACTGAGTAACAGAGTCCGACCGAAGGATCAAACATCCTGCCCGTTATATGGCTTTTTGCGGAGAAATATGGGTTGATATCGCCTCTTGGTGGAGCGGTCACCGGCGGTTATCGCCCTATGTATCTGCCTGGTGGCGGTGGGTTACTCTTATGTCGACCGAATGTCATGAATGGCTGTCAAGTACGGATGTGCCGACCCTCCCCGACCCGAGGAGACCCCGTGTTCCGACGAATCGGCCTCATCACGACCGCCCTGCTGACCATCGCCGCCGCCGCGCCCGACGCCGAGGCCGCCCCGCCGCCGGCCGTCAACGTCGCCCACCGGGGAGCCTCCGCCGCGGCCCCGGAGAACACCGTCGCCGCCTTCGAGACGGCCGCCGCGCACCGGGCCGACATGTTCGAGCTGGACGTCCAGCAGACCAGGGACCACCGGCTGATCGTCATGCACGACCCCACCCTGGCCCGCACCACCGACGTCGAGGAGGTCTTCCCCGGCCGCGCCCCGTGGAAGGTCGGCGACCTCACCCTCGCCGAGATCCGCAGGCTGGACGCGGGATCCTGGCTCGGCGCGCGGCACAGTGGGCAGCGGGTGCCCACGCTCAGGGAGACGCTGCGCGCGATGGGCGGCGGCCCGCTCGGTCTGCTGCTGGAGATCAAGACGCCCCGGCTGTACCCCGGCATCGAGGCCCGGGTCGCCGGCGAGCTGCGCCGTCACCCCTCGTGGCTGATCCCCGGCAGGCTCGTCGTCCAGTCGTTCAACTGGGATTCGATGCGCGTCTTCCACCGGCTCATGCCGCAGATCCCGGTCGCCCTCCTCGGCGCCCCCGCTGCCGAGCGGCTCCCCGAGCTCGCGGAGTTCGCCACCCAGGTCCACCCGCCGTACGCCGGCGTCACCCGCGCCTACGTCCGCCGCGCGCACGCCCACGGCCTGGCCGTCTACCCCTGGGCCGTGGACGACCCGCGGGCCATGCGCCGCCTCCTGTCCTACGAGGTGGACGGCATCATCACCAACCGGCCCGACCTCCTGCACACCCTCCAGACCACCCCCGAGCACGCCGACGCCTGACCCCGGGGCGCCCACCTGGATGGACAGGAACCACCATTGCGGGCTCGGCATACGGGGCTCTTCGCCAGGAAGAGCGGCTTGGGCATGAGGGTGACGGTGTGGCCGTACTCCGGCTTGCGGACCATCTCCGGGCGCAGGTCGGTGAAGTGGTCCATCGGCGGGACCGGGAAGTAGCCGCCCTTGCCCGGGTGCCTCCCCGCTCCCATTCGCCCGGGTGGCTGTGATCACACCAATCCGGCATACTTCACGAGGAGCAAGATCCCTTGTCGAATGAGACCCCTACGGTCAAGGAGATCGATCATTGGATATCGACCGTCGCGCCGACAGCCCGGGGCTGGTGGTGGCCAAGAGCATTCTGCGGTACAACGGCCACGCCCTCAGGGAGCAGCTCATCCGTCAGCGTGCGATCCGCGCGACGGACGTGCCGGTGCGTACAAGGGAGGTCACCCGTGAATGGCTGACCGCCGTGCTCTGCGGCGAGCACCCTGGAGCGACGATCGAATCGTGCCAGATCGAAGACGTGAGCAGCGGCACCTCCAGCCGCTGGCGGGCCACGGTCGCCTACAACCGGGCCGGTCGTGACGCGGGGCTGCCGACCGAGCTGTTCGCCAAGACGAGCAGGAGCTGGACGCAGCGGCTCCTGCTCGGGATGGCCGGGGTGCTCACCGGCGAGCCGGGGTTCTACAAGCACATCCGTCCCCACCTGGACATTGAGGCTCCGAACGGCTACCACGGAGCGGTCGATCCCGCGTCGGGACGCTCGATCGCGCTGATGGAGGACGTGGCCGTGACCAAGAAGGCGACCTTCTGCACGCCCCAGACGCCGATCTCCCGAAAGGAGATGGAGGACCTGCTCGGCAGCATGGCGACCTGGCACGGGCACTACTGGAACGCCCCGGAGTTGGAACGTCACCTGTTCCTGAACAAGACACCGCACACCTTCGTCGGCAACCTCGCCAGGTTCGCCGGTCTGGAGAAGCGGGCCAAGGTCGGCGCCCTGCGGGCCAGGGACGTGATGCCGCAGGCCATCACGCCCATCCACGACGACCTCTACCGGGTCCTGTGGCGGGCGATGGACCTCACCAAGGAGGGTCCCCAGACCTTCCTGCACGGCGACTCGCACATCGGCAACGTCTACAAGACCGAGTCGGGGCGGCTGGGCTTCGGAGACTGGCAGGTCGTGATGCACGGTCACTGGTCCTACGACGTGTCGTACACCATCGCGACCGGCCTGGCCGTCGAGGACCGGCGTGCCTGGGAGCGCGACCTCCTGGCCTTCTACCTGGAACGGCTGAGCGAGGCGGGCGGCACGGCGCCCGGCTTCGACGCCGCCTGGCTCGCCTACCGGCAGCAGATGATGTGGCCGTACTTCGGCTGGCTGCTCTCCATCGGGCGCAGCGCGATCCAGCCGAAGTTCCAGCCGGACTCCACCAGCCTCGGCATGCTCGAACGCGCGTCGAATGCCGTCCTCGATCTCGACACACTGGGCGCGCTCGGCGGCTCCAAGTCCGGTTAGAACGTCGGGCCGGATGGCCAACCGTCCGACCCGGCACCGCGATCTCCACTACGATTTGATCTAGGTGCCCAAAGCCACAGATCCCCCAAGTCGCCGCATCCCTCCCGGGGTTGCTCACCCTCAGTCACCGACCGCCGACGAGGAATCGTTAATGTCAGCACACCCACCTGTCCGCCGCCAGGCAGAGCGCCCGCAGGCGACTCCGGTCCTGCTCGCGACACTCGCCGTAGTGACAGTCAGCGGGGGCGCGTGTCTGCTGGCCGTGGCCGTGGCGCCCGCCGGGGAGAGGGCACTTCTGGCATGGTGCCTGGGCGTCGCCGCGATCCTGCTTTCCGCGGCCGTCACCGTCGCGGCGTACGCCGCGCAGCAGACGCGGCTGCTGCGCGGCCGGATCGCGGCGACGGACGCCGAGCTCACCCGGCTGGCCGAGCACACGATGCCCGGCCTGGTGGAGAGGCTGCGCGCCGGGGCGTCGCCGAACACCGCGCTCTCCGAGATCCCCAGGCCGGCCGAAATCGCCCACCAGCGCATCTTGTGGACGCTGGCGCAGGAGATCGGCAAGGGGGAGCGCATGCGCGCGGCCACGATGTCGGCCTGCGCCAACGCGGCGGGCCGGGTCCAGGCCCTGGCCACCAGCATGCTCGCCGACCTGCGCGAGATGGAGCACAGGCACGACGAGAGCGTCCTCGGCGACCTGCTGAAGCTGGACCACAGCACCGCGCAGGCCGGACGGCTCGCGGACAGTATCGCCGTGCTGACCGGCGCGCGCTCCGGACGGCGCTGGACCAAGCCGATCGCGATGGAGAGCATCCTGCGCGGCGCGGTCGGCCGTATCGCCGCCTACCAGCGGGTGCGGACACACTCGGCCAGCACCGTCGCGATCGCGGGCTACGCCGCCGAGGGCATCATGCACGTCCTCGCCGAGCTGATGGACAACGCGACCAGCTTCTCGCCTCCCTCCGAGGAGGTGCATGTGTACGTGGAAGAGGTGAGTACGGGGGTCGTGATCACCGTCGAGGACTGCGGCCTGGTCATGAGCGCCGCCGCCCTGAGCCGCGCCCAGCGGGCCGTCTCAGCGGAGCCGCTCGATCTGACGACCCTGTCCGGCACCCGGCTGGGCCTGGCCGTGGTCGGCAGCCTGGCACGCAAGCACGGACTGACCATCTCGTTCAGGCCATCCTCACGCGGAGGCACAGGAGTAGTGGTAATGATCCCCCAGCAGTTGATCACACAGCCCGCGCGGACGGCCGGGGCGGTGGCTCCGCCACGGGAGAACCCGCCGGCCGCGCGCCCGGTGGCCGCCGCCCCGGCCCTCGCCGTTCCCCTGGGGGACGGCGAGCTGCACGGTCTGCCCAGGCGGCGGCGCGGGCAGACGCTCGCGGCGACGATCCCCACGGGCCCGCAGACGGCGAAGCCCTCGCCCCAGGCCCCCGCCGACCCGGCGAGGCTCACCGCCTTCCGCCAGGCCGCCAGGGGAACGGGCCCCGGGGGCGGCACGCTTTCCGCGCCCGAAGAGGGTACGCGGTGACCACCGCCCCGACTCGCGCCGCCGGACCGGACCGGACCAGATAACAGATAGGAGGCTGGGGCCGTCCTTTCGCCGTCACCGCTTGGACGACCGCCCCGGAGATCCGATGAGAACTGCAAACCGCGACCTCGCCTGGTTGCTGGAGAACCTCTTGGAGAGGACGCCGCTGACGCGGCACGCTCTCGTACTGTCGAAAGACGGCCTCAAGCTCTCCCACACCCACAACCTGAGCGTGGACCGGGCCGACCAGCTCGCCGCCATCGCCTCGGGCATCCAGAGCCTGTCACACGGCGCGTCGATCGAGTTCGGCGACGGCAGCGGCGGGCTCAGGCAGTCGATGACGGAGTTCCACGGCGGGCTCCTGTTCATCGTGGAGGCGGGAGCGGGAGCCCATCTCGCCGTCGTCGCCAGCGATGAGGCCGACCCCGGCATCATCGGTCACAACATGAACGAACTGGTCGAGCAGATCGGAGAATATCTGACCGCACCTCCGCGCGAGCCCCAGCAGAGCAGCCGGACGCTATGACCCCGCGGCGAGTCGACGACGAGAGTCCGGACCGGCTCTACACCATCACGGGCGGGCGCAGCCGTGCCGACGAGAGCTCCATCGACGTGGTCTCGCTGATCGTGAGCGAGTGCGACCCCACGCCCGGCATGCAGTCGGAGCACGCGAGGATCCTGCTGATGTGCCGAAGCCCGACGGCCGTCGTGGAGATCGCCTCCGAGCTGAACCTTCCGCTGAGCGTCGTGAAGATCCTGCTGTGCGATCTGCTCGACACCGGCCGGGTCACCGCCCGCCACCCGGCCTCGGCTCCCGCCAAGGCGCAACTGCCCGATACCGAATTCCTGAAGCAGGTGCTTGTTGGACTTCAGAACCTCTGAGCCGCCCGCCCGGACGCCGTTGAGGAGCACGGCGACCACCGGGCTCAAGATAGTGATCGTCGGCGGGTTCGGTGTCGGCAAGACGACCATGGTCCGCTCGGTCAGCGAGATCCGCCCGTTGAGCACTGAGGAGACCATGACGCGGGCGGGCCTCGGGATCGACGACGCGAGAGGGGTGGACGACAAGGCCACGACCACGGTGGCCTTCGACTTCGGCCGTATCACCCTGAACGACCAGATGGTGCTCTACCTGTTCGGCGCTCCCGGCCAGGAGCGGTTCTGGTTCCTGTGGGACCGGCTGTTCTCGGGGACCCTGGGCGCGGTCGTCCTGGTGGACACCCGCCGCCTGGCCAACTCCTGGTACGCCATCGACCGCCTGGAACACCACGGCATGCCCTTCATCGTCGCCCGCAACAACTTCGGCGAGCCGCTGCACCCGCTGGAGCAGGTACGCGAGGCGCTGGACCTGTCCGACGACGTCCCGCTGATCGACTGCGACGCGAGAGAGCGTGAGTCCAGCAAGGCCGTGCTGATCGCCCTCGTCAACCATCTGTACGCCATGTCCGTCGCGCGGGAGGGCGCCCGATGACGAATCCTTACGAGTCCAAAGCGCCCTCGGGCTGCCCCGCCCACCCCGAGTCCATAAGGCTGTACGGTCCACGGTACCAGCAGGCCCCGGCCCAGCTGTACCGGGAAATGCGGCAGTCGCACGGGCCGGTCGTCCCCGTCCTACTCGAAGGCGACATCTTCGCCTGGCTGGTGATCGGCTACCGCGAGCTTCGCTACGTCCTCAGCAATCCCCTGCTCTTCGCCCGCGACTCCCGCCGGTGGAACGCCTGGGAGCACATCCCGCCCGACTGGCCGCTGATGGCGTACATCAGCTACCAGCCCTCCATGTTGTTCACCGAGGGGGCCGAGCACCAGCGGCGCGCCAAGGCGATCAGCGACGCCCTCGGCGCCGCCGACCAGTTCGACCTGCGCACCCATTGCGAGAGCGTCGCCGATCAGCTGATCGACACGTTCATCGGTACCGGCAGGGCCGACCTGATGGCGCAGTACGCGCACCCGATCCCGCTGATGGTCGTCGCCTCGATGTTCGGCCTGTCCGATCATGAGACGACACTGCTGGTGGGCGACGTGAGCGCCACCATGAACGGCGGCGAGAACGCCATGGAGGCGTACGGGCGGGTGCAGGCCACGATGCACCGCCTGCTGGACGCCAAGCGCAAACGTCCGGGCCACGACCTGCCCTCACGCCTGCTGGCGCACGCCGCGGGCCTGGCCGACGACGAGATCATCCAGGACCTGATCCTGCTGATGACGGCGGGCAAGGACACCACTGCCAACTGGATCGGCAACACCCTGCGGCTGATGCTGACCGACGACCGATTCGCCGTGACCCTGTCAGGTGGCCGCAGCAGCGCCGGCCAGGCGCTCAACGAGGTGCTGTGGGAGGACTCCCCCAGCCAGAACAGCCTGGGCCGCTGGGCGGTCGTGGACACCCAGCTCGGCGGGCAGCTCATCCGGGCGGGCGACGCGCTCATCCTCGGCCTGGCCGCCGCGAACGCCGACCCGTTGGTACGGCCGGACTCTTTCGGCGGCTCCGGGGGCAACCACGCGCACATGTCCTTCGGCCACGGCGAGCACGGCTGCCCGCACCCGGCACCGGAGATCGCCGAGCTGATCGCCCACACGGCCGTCGAGGTGCTGCTCGACCGGCTCCCCGACGTGATCCTCTCGGTGGCCCCCGACGCGCTCATATGGCGCACGTCCATACAGCAGCGCGGCCTGTCCGCCCTGCCGGTGAAGTTCACCCCTGGCTACCCGACGGGAAGGGGTTGAGCCGGGCCTTACTGCCTGGCCGGCGACCTTGCCCAGGCTGTGGTCCTTGGACCGTGCTCGATCCTCGGGGCCGCCGTCGGTCCACGGAGTCAGGAATGGGCGCTCGTCTGCCTGGTGCACGCCTTTGCATATGCCCGGGGGCGCCGCCGATGTGATCGGTGGCGCCCCCGCGTTCTTGCCGGCTCGAAGTCCATCGCATCCCCTCAACCGGGGTGTTGCGACAAGCACCAGAAGAGAAGGATCGATGCCGGGCCGTTCCAGTCCTTCCCTGTCGTCACACGTCGTAGTAAAGCTCGAACTCGTGCGGGTGCGGGCGGAGGCGGATCGGGTCGACCTCGTTCTCGCGCTTGTAGGCGATCCAGGTCTCGATCAGGTCGGGGGTGAACACGCCGCCTTCGAGAAGGTAGTCGTGGTCGGCCTCCAGGGCGGCGAGGACCTCGGGCAGCGAGCCGGGGACCTGCGGGACCTGGCGGGCCTCCTCCGGGGGAAGCTCGTAGAGGTCCTTGTCGACCGGCTCCGGCGGCTCGATCTTGTTGCGGATGCCGTCGAGGCCCGCCATCAGCATCGCCGCGAAGGCGAAGTACGGGTTGCAGGACGGGTCGGGCACCCGGAACTCGATGCGCTTGGCCTTCGGGTTGGAGCCCGTGATCGGGATGCGGACGCAGGCCGAGCGGTTGCGCTGGGAGTAGACCAGGTTGACCGGGGCCTCGTAGCCGGGGACCAGACGGTGGTAGGAGTTGACCGTCGGGTTGGTGAAGGCCAGCAGCGACGGGGCGTGCCTGAGCAGGCCGCCGATGTAGTAGCGGGCGGTGTCGGACAGGCCCGCGTAGCCGACCTCGTCGTAGAAGAGCGGCGCGCCGTCCTTCCACAGCGACTGGTGGCAGTGCATGCCCGAGCCGTTGTCACCGAAGAGCGGCTTGGGCATGAAGGTGACCGTGTGGCCGTACTCCAGCGCCGTGCTCTTGATGATGTACTTGTACAGCATCAGGTTGTCGGCGGTCTTGAGCAGCGTGCCGAACCTGAAGTCGATCTCGGCCTGGCCGGCGGTGCCGACCTCGTGGTGCTGCATCTCGACGTCGATGCCGGCCTCGATGAGCTTGCGGACCATCTCCGAGCGCAGGTCGGTGAAGTGGTCCATCGGCGGGACCGGGAAGTAGCCGCCCTTGTAGCGCGGCTTGTAGCCCAGGTTGCCGCCCTCGTCGGCCTTGCCGGTGTTCCAGGCGCCCTCGACGGAGTCGATGTAGTAGTAGCCGGCGTTCGACTTCGTCTCGAAGCGGACGTCGTCGAAGATGTAGAACTCCGCCTCCGGCCCGAAGAAGACCGTGTCGGCGATGCCGGTGCCCTTGAGGTACTCCTCGGCCTTGCGCGCGACGTTACGCGGGTCGCGGCTGTACGCCTCGCCGGTCAGCGGGTCGTGCACGAAGAAGTTGATGTTGAGCGTCTTGTGCTGGCGGAACGGGTCCACCACGGCGCTCGTGGGGTCGGGCAGCAGCAACATGTCCGACTCGTGGATCGCCTGGAAACCGCGGATCGAGGATCCGTCGAACATCAGGCCATCGGTGAACACGCCAGCACCGAAGTTCTCGGCGGGGAAGGTGAAGTGGTGCGTCGTACCCGGCAGGTCGGTGAACCTGACATCGACGAACTGCACCCCTTCGTCCCTTATGAACTTCAGGACGTCGTCGGCGGAGTTAAACACTCTCGAAACCTCCCAAGGGCACGGACTTGCAATGTTCGACGCTATGCCCGCGCCGTTTCGGTCCCATGTCCCGATTGTTTCGCCGGTGTTAATGGAGTGACGACGAAGAGTAGTCATACCCCCGCTGAGCTGGCCGGACTTTACCGGGGCCTTGACCCACCGGTCACGTTCGGCTGGCGATCGAACACTCATCGGGGGAGTCGTCGACACGCCGGTCGTAGGGGTCGACGAGAGGGCCGGTCGCCTTGGCCGCCTCCGGATCGGGCGCCGAATCCTCGTACACCGGATGGATGAATCCGTCCTCCACGTCGCAGCGGGCCGGGGTGGTGTTCACCCGCCACCAGGAGGTGACCCAGTAGTCGAGCTTCCCGCCCGTCTTGAACGCCTCCACGGTGCCGACGCGATGGGTGATCAGGCGCGTCGCGCGTCGAGGTCGTCGGGGTCGGCGGGGGGCACGTCGGGTCTCCAGGCGGGGCTCGGTCAGGGGGTGAGAGATCATCATGGCGTGCCGGACCGCTGGAGAAAAGTCACGATTCAGGTCACGTAACGGCACCGCCGTACCGGGCGGATACCGTTACGGGTATGAGCAGCAGGCAGCCGCGGTGGACGCAGACCTGGTTGGGCGGTACCCGGGCCGCGGGGGCGGACCTCGGCTATCCGGGGGAGCGGCTCGGGCTGCCCAGGGAGGGCAGCGGCGCGGTCGCCGGCTGGGCCCGCAGGATCGGCGCGATCGTCATCGACTGGCTGATCTGCACCTGGGCCATCACCAGGGGGCTGCTCGGGGTCGATCCGGTGGACGCCAACTGGGTCAGCCTGGGCGTGCTCGCCGCGGAATACGTGCTGCTGGTGGGCACGATCGGCATGACGTTCGGGATGCGGCTGACGAACATCAGGGTCGCGTCGCTGGACGGCGGGCGGCCGGTGTTCACCGCCGTGCTGGCGCGCACCTTCTTGCTGTGCCTCGCGGTGCCCGCCCTGATCTGGGACCGCGACCAGCGCGGCCTGCACGACCGCGCCTCCGGCACGGTCGTCGTCCGCGCCTGACCGATTCGGGACCGGGCGTCCGGAGAGGGACCGGGCCGGACGCAGGTCAGGGCCGGTCGCAGACGAAGACGGCGGTGCCCGGCAGGTGACGGCCGCGCAGCGGGCTCCAGCCGCCCCACGGGCGGTCGTGCCCGGCCGGCCACTCGGGCTCGACCAGGGACCGCAGCACCAGGCCGGAGCCGCTGATCAGCGCCACCCAGTCGCCCAGGGTGCGATGGTGCTCGACATAACCGGGCTCGCCCTCGTCGTCCAGCTCGACGTAGGGGGAGCGGTCGAAGTAGGACCGGTCGGCGGTCAGCCCGCGCGGTCCCGGGTCGTCGGGGAAGGCCCACCGGATCGGATGGCTGACCGAGAAGGCGAAGCGCCCGCCGGGTCGCAGCACCCGGTGGACCTCGGCCAGCACCGCGCCCGCGTCCGCGACGAACGGCATCGCGCCGTAGGCCGAGCAGGCCAGGTCGAAGGCGCCGTCGCTGAACGGCAGCCGCTCCGCGTCGGCCTGTACGGCGGGCAGTGCGACGCCCGAGTCGAGGTCGATCCGCTGGGAGTGGCGCAACTGCCGGAAGGACAGGTCGAAGCCCACGACCCGGGCCCCGCGGGCGACGAGCCACCGCCCGCACTGGCCCGCCCCGCAGCCCACCTCCAGCACCCGCCGCCCGGCCACCTCGCCGAGCAGCCGCGCCTCAGCCTCGTCCAGCCCTTCCGGGCACCAGACGAATCCCACGTCGCGCAGGAACGCGCCGTGCTCCGCCTGGTACTCGTCGGCGGCGGAGTCCCACCAGCCGCGGTTGGCGCGGCTCGTGCCCGCGGAGCCGACCTCGCGGCGTCCCACCCCGGAGAGCGTCACCGGGCCGCCGTCAGCGCATCTTGGGGCCGCGGGGCATCCGCGCGCCGCGCGGGACCGGCCCCTTGGGCACCGGCAGCGTCTGCGGCAGCGCGCGCAGCCGGTACTTCACCTCGGCCACCGCGGGCTTCTTCAGGTTGCGCGGCAGCTTCATCAGGTGCCGCTGGAGCTTGGCGAGCGGGATTTGGTTGTCGGCGTCGCCGCACTGCACGTCGTAGACCGGCACGTCGATGGCGACGCGCTGGACCCGCTTCTTCTCGGCCAGGAGCATCTTCTGCACCCGGCTGCCCGGCCCCTCGGACACCAGCACGATGCCCGGGTAGCCGACGACCCGGTGCACGACGTCCTGGTCGCGGTTGACCGCCACGGCGGGCGTGACGTCCCAGTTGCCGCGCATGCCGTCCAGGATCGCGGCGGCGGCGCCGAGCTGGCCGTGCAGCATGGAGTACTGAGCGCGCTGGGCGAGCTGGCCGAAGACGACCAGGCCCACGGTCACCGCGAGCATGAGCCCGATGAGCAGGGCGTACCAGATCCAGCCGGTGACCAGACCGATCACGACGCAGACGACGAACGTGCCCAGCACGGACGCGTAGACGATCGGCATGCCCTTGGGATTGGCCTGTTTGATGATCTGGGCGATCATCCGGAGCTGCTTGATGCGCCCCGGGCGCTCAGGGGTCGCGGTGTCGGGCTTCTTCGCCATGTAATGAAGGATACAAACGCTGAGGTCGTTAAATGAAAA
Source organism: Microtetraspora sp. NBRC 13810 (assembly GCF_030268685.1). Taxonomy (GTDB): domain Bacteria; phylum Actinomycetota; class Actinomycetes; order Streptosporangiales; family Streptosporangiaceae; genus BSRQ01. The sequence continues at coordinate 65,640 of NZ_BSRQ01000016.1, read as the reverse complement.
CGTGACCTCTTCGATGACCTTCAGACGGTCAGCGAGGCGGTGAGCCGCTCGTCGCCGAGGCCGCGCGCCGCGTGCACCCGGTAGGCGCCGGGCACGGTCCGCCAGCCGTCGTCCGTCCAGATCTGGAAGGCACGCTCGGGGAGGACCAGCGTGACGAGCACGGTCTGCCCGGGTCCGGCGTCCACCGTGTCGAAGGCCGCGAGCCACCGCGCCGGCCGCTCCACCCCGGCGGAGCCCGGGGAGCCCGGGGACGCGGGGGAGTCGGGGGAGTCGGGGGAGTCGGGGGACAGGTAGAGCTGGACGACCTCGCGGCCGGGCCGGGCGCCGGTGTTGGTGACGGCGACGGTGACCGTCCGTCCCTCGGCCGCGATCTCGTCGTAGGACCAGGTGGTGTAGCCCAGCCCGTGCCCGAACCAGAACGCGGGCGTACGGCCGAGCCGTTCCCAGCCGCGGTATCCGATGAAGACGCCCTCGTCGTAGGACAGCGCCCCGTCGGCGGGGGTGACGTCCAGGACGGGGCAGTCCGCCGCCGTGACCGGCCACGTGGTGGGCAGCCGCCCGCCCGGTTCGGCGTCGCCGAACAGCACGTCGGCCAGCGCGTCGCCGCCCTCCTGCCCCGGGAACCAGGTGAGCAGCACCGCGGCGACCCGGTCCAGCCACGGCATCTCCACCGGGGAGCCGGTGTTGAGGACGACGATGGTGCGCGGGTTGGCGGCGGCGACCCGGGTGACGAGCTCGTCCTGCCGGCCGGGCAGCGCGAGGTTCTGCCGGTCGAAGCCCTCGCTCTCCACCTCCATGGTGGTCGAGACGACGACGACCGCGACGTCGGCGCTGGCCGCGACCCGTTCGGCCTCGGCCAGCAGGGCCTCCTCGTCCGGCGGCGGGTCGGCGTGGCCGAGGGAGAAGGCGATGCGCGGCAGCCCGTGGAAGGCGCCGGTGGTGTGCCGGACGGCCAGTTCGACGGGCACGCCGGCGGTCAGCTCCACGACGATGCGGCGCTCGCCGGGGGCGAGGAGCAGGGAGGCGAGGTCGGAGGTGTCGGGGTAGATCGACTTCTCCAGCACGGTGTGCCCGTCCACGCTGAGCGCGAAGGCGCCGGTGCCGGTCACGCCGAGCTCGTGGCCGCCGGAGACGGCCGGGGTGAGGGTGGCGCGCAGTTCGACGGCGGCGAGCGCGGCGGCGTCGACGTCCGGCGGGAGCGCGGCGACCCAGTGCGCCTGTGCGGCGGGCAGCGGGTGCTCGGCCAGCACGTCGCCCCCGGCGTCGAGGAAGCGGGCCGTGGTGGGGACGGCCAGCGGCGCCAGCCGTACCCGGGGGTCGGCGCCGAGGGCGTAACGGATGTCGAGGCCCTCGCGGCGGCTCAGCGCCTCCAGCGGCGAGACGACGTGGGCGGGGAAGACCTGGGCGCTGCCGCCGCCCATCGCCTTGGCGTCGGCGGCGGCGGAGCCGACCAGCGCGAGGCTGCGCACCCCGGCCAGCGGCAGCAGCCCGCGCTCGTCGGCGAGCAGGACGAACGACCGGGCGGCCGCCTCCCTGGCCAGCACCCTCCCGTCGATCGGCCGTGCGGGGGGCACAGCGGAGGAAACGGCGGGTGGCACCGGTTCGCCCAGGGCGCCGGCGCGCTGGGCCAGGCGCAGGACGCGGCGCACCTTGTCGTCCACGACCTCCTCCGGCACCCGGCCGTCGCGCACGGCCTCGGCGAGCCGGTCGCCCCACGGGTTGCGCGGGCCGGGCATGGCGGCGTCCAGGCCGCCGAGGGCCGAGCGCTCGGTGTCGCGGGTGGCGGTCCAGTCGGAGACGACGAGGCCGTCGAAGCCCCATTCGTCCTTGAGCACGTCGTTCAGCAGTGCGGAGTGCTCGGTCATCGTGGTGCCGTTCACCGAGTTGTAGGCGGCCATCACGGCCCACACGCCGGCCGCGGCCAGCCGTTCGAAGGGGGCGAGGTAGAGCTCGCGCAGTGTCCGCTCGTCGGCCCGGATGTCGGCGGTGAAGCGGTCGGTCTCGGAGTCGTTGGCGACGAAGTGCTTCGCGGTGGCGGCCACGCCGCCCGCCTGCACGCCCCCGGCGTAGGCGGCGCCGATCTCGCCGGTCAGGAAGGGGTCTTCGGAGAAGCACTCGAAGTGCCGCCCGCCGAGCGGGCTGCGGTGCAGGTTGAGCGTCGGCGCGAGGAGCATGTGCACGCCTTTGCGGCGGGCCTCCTGGGCGAGGAGCAGGCCGGCCCGGCGGACCAGCGCGGTGTCCCAGGTGGCGGCGAGCGCGGTCGGGCTCGGCAGCGCGATCGAGGGGTCGCCCGGGTCCCACTGCTCGCCCCGGACGCCGATGGGCCCGTCGCTCATCACCAGCCGCCGCAGGCCGATCTCGGGCGCGGCGGGCAGGGACCACATGTCCGCCCCCGTCACCAAGCTGATCTTGGTGGCGAGGTCGAGCCCTTTGATCAATCGCTCGAGATCCATGGGGGACAGTCTGTCGCAGTCGGCGGAACGGCCGGTAGGGTTCGCGATCACCGGTGGGCGCGGCCCCGGGACACAGGGCCGCGCTACGCCCACTCAGGCGGTCTGCCGCGCCTCGATGGCCTGCTGGTAGAGGCGGCCGGCCCGGTAGGAGGAACGCACCAGCGGACCGGAGAGCACGCCCGCGAAGCCGATCGCCTCGGCCTCCTCGCGCAGCTCGACGAACTCCTCCGGCTTGACCCACCGCTCCACCGGGTGGTGGCGCGGCGTGGGCCGCAGATACTGGGTGACGGTGAGCAGGTCGCAGCCCGCCGCGTGCAGGTCGCGCATGGCCTGCAAAACCTCCTCGCGCTCCTCGCCCATGCCGAGGATGAGGTTCGACTTGGTGACCAGGCCGGCCTCCCTGGCCATCGTGATCACCTGGAGCGACCGCTCGTAGCGGAACGCCGGGCGGATCCGCTTGAAGATCCGCGGCACGGTCTCGATGTTGTGCGCGAACACCTCCGGCTTGCTGGAGAAGACCTCCTCAAGCTGGCCGCGGTCGCCGTTGAAGTCGGGCACGAGCAGCTCGACGCCGCAGCCGGGCACCGCCGCGTGGATCAGCCTGGCGGTCTCGGCGTAGAGCCAGGAGCCGCCGTCGGGCAGGTCGTCGCGGGCCACGCCGGTGACGGTCGCGTACTTCAGGCCCATGCGCTGGACGGACTCGGCGACCCTGCGCGGCTCGTCGCGGTCGTACTCGGCGGGCTTGCCGGTGTCGATCTGGCAGAAGTCGCAGCGCCGGGTGCACTGGTCGCCGCCGATGAGGAAGGTGGCCTCGCGGTCTTCCCAGCACTCGTAGATGTTGGGACAGCCGGCCTCTTCGCAGACCGTGTGCAGCCCTTCACCGCGCACCAGCGTCTTCAGCTCGGTGTATTCGGGGCCGGCCCTGAACTTGGTCTTGATCCACGGCGGCTTGCGCTCAATGGGGGTCTGGCTGTTGCGAACCTCCAAACGGAGGAGCTTACGGCCTTCTGGAGCTACGGTCACGTCCCCAGCTTACGTCCCCCTCCGCGACGGATCCGACCGCCCTCGCCGGGCCGCTCACCTGGGCCGGACGAGGTCCTCTTCGTGCAGGTCGTACGGCTCCGCGCCGAGCGCCTCGGCGAGCCGCTTCTCCGCGTACGGCATGACCTCGTCCACGACGATCCTGCGGCCGGTCTCCTGGGACAGGGACGAGATCCCGGCGCCGACCACCCCGCACGGGACGATCCGGTCATACCAGCTCGGGTCGTTGGCGCAGTTGAGCGAGAAGCCGTGCATCGTCACGCCGCGCGATACGCGGATGCCGATCGCGCCCAGCATCCGGTCGGGACGGCCGGGCGCGGGGTCGCCGAGCGCCCACACGCCCCACCGGTCCGCCACCCGGCCGGCCGGCACGCCGAAGTCGGCGCACACCTGGATCATGACCGACTCCAGCAGCCGGACGTAGGACTCCAGGTCGTTGGCCGGGGCCAGCCTGACGATCGGGTAGCCGACGAGCTGGCCCGGCCCGTGCCAGGTGATGCGGCCGCCGCGGTCCACGTCCACGACCGGCGTGCCGTCCGCCGGACGCTCGTCCGGGGCGGTGCGCCGGCCCGCGGTGTAGACCGGGGCGTGCTCCAGCATCAGGCAGCTGTCGGGGGCGGCGTCCTCCGCGCGCAGGGCGTGGATCCGTCGCTGCAGGGCCCATGCCTGCTCGTAAGGGACGTCGACGCCCAGCCGGACGATCGCCAGCGAACCGGCGCCGGGGGACGGGGGATGCTCGACGATGGGGCCAGTGCGACGATTGTGTCGTTCCCTCACGGAATAAGGGTACTCACGTCGTGAGCAACCGGGGCTCGATGCGGACCTCCTTGACGCCGCCGTCGCCGTCGTGCTCGACCTTGTAGGCGTAGCCCTTGGGGTCGACGCTCACCGCCTGGATGAAGTCGGTGCCCACGTAGTGCAGGGCCACCCCCTCGTCCGCGGCGTAACCGGTGGGCAGCTCGCCGGCGGCGATCGCCTCGTGCAGGAGGGTCCGCCGCTGCTCCTCGGAGTTGTAGTGCACGCCGCAGGAGTAGGGCAGCAGGCCGAGCCCGTCGGACCAGGTGCGCAGCTTCGGGCCGAAGGAGTCGGTGTTGCCGCCGACGTGCCAGCACAGGGCGCCCGCGCTCTGCCCGGACATCACCACCCCGGCCCGCCACGCCTCGGCGAACGCCTCGTCCAGCCCGTGCAGCCGCCACAGCACGGCGAGGTTGGCCACGCTGCCGCCGCTGACGTAGATGACGTCCTGCTCCAGCATCCACTCGCGGGGGTCGGGCACGTTGGGCATCGGGAAGAGCGTGAGGTGGCTCAACTCGACGTCGAACGCGCCGAAGGCGCCGTACATCTTCAGCAGCCAGTCCGGGTGGTCGCCGACCGCGGTCCCCAGCAGGCCGAGCTTGGGGCGGTCCTGGCCGGTGAGGTCGAGCGCGTAGCGCAGCAGCGCGCTGGCCTCCAGGTTTCCGTGGCGCTCGGAGAGGCGGAAGGAACCGCCGCCGATGGCGAGGATATGGGACTGGCCGGTCCTGCTCATATGGCATCTCCAGAAAAGGTCATGACAGGGCAGCCAACCTACAGTAAAGCGGCGAGCGCGGCTTCGAGCCCGTTATGCCGGAACCGATAGCCGGTTTCCTCAAGTTTGTGGGGAATCGCCCGCGGCCCGGTGAGAATACCCTCATCCGCGAATTCCCCCAGGGCGACGCGCAAGGTCACCCGGGGCACGGCGAGCGGCATCACCGGGCGTCGTATGGCCCTGCCGAGGGTTGTGGTGAACTCCGAGTTGGTCACAGGGGTGGGGGATGTGAGGTTGACCGCTCCAGTGAACTCGGTTTCGTGGGGATTGTCGAGAATATGGTGGACGGCTCCCACCCAGTCGTCAATGGAGATCCACGACCAATATTGCCGCCCGGAGCCCAGCGGCGCGCCCAGCCCGGTGCGGAAGATCGGCAGCATCCGGCCCAGCGGGCCGCCCTCGGTGCTCAGCACCATCGAGGTGCGCAGGTGCGTCACCCTCAGCCCGGCCCGCGCGGCGGGCTCCGTCTCGCCCTCCCAGCGCTCCACCATATCGGACAGGAAGCCCGTGCCCTTGGCGGCCGACTCGTCCACCACCCGGTCGCCCGTGTCGCCGTAGAAGTGGATCCCGGACGCGGACAGCAGCATCCCGGGCGGGCGGTCGAGGCCGGCGAGCGTGGCCGCCAGCAGCCGCGTGCCCTCGACCCGGCTGCGCACCAGCTCGTTCTTGTAGGTGGCGGTCCACCGCCGGTCGCCGATGCTCGCCCCGGCCAGGTGCACCACCGCCTCCGCGCCCTCCAGCACGGCCGGGTCCAGCTCGCCGCCCCGCGGGTCCCACGACGACTCGTCCGCGCCCCGCGGCGCCCGCCGTACCAGCCGGACCACCCGCCGCCCGTCCGTGCCCAACGCCTTGACCAGGGCGGAGCCGAGCAGCCCCGAAGCGCCCGTCACGATGATCGTCATGACCTCAACGTACGCCACCGGGCCCCGCGTGTCCCGGACGGCAACGCCGCGGGGCCGGTCGGCGCCGAACGCGCCGACCGGCCCCGGTGGGACGGAGACCTCAGCCGTTGAGGCCGAGCTGGTTCTCGAACCGGCCTTCCTCGAGCCGGCGCTTGATCGTGGTGAGGAAGCGGGCCGCGTCGGCGCCGTCGATCAGACGGTGGTCGTAGGTGAGCGCGAGGTAGACCATCGAGCGCACCGCGATCACCTCGCCGAGGTCCGGGTCCTCGACGACGACCGGCCGCTTGACGACCACGCCGGTGCCGAGCATGCCCACCTGCGGCTGGAACAGGATCGGCGTGTCGAACAGCGCGCCCCGGCTGCCGGTGTTGGTCAGCGTGAAGGTGGCGCCGGCCAGCTCGTCCGGGCTCACCTTGTTGGCGCGGAACCGGTCGGCCAGGTCGGCGATCTTCCGGGCCAGACCGGCGATGTTGAGGTCGCCCGCGTCGCGGACCGTGACCGCGGCCAGGCCCTTCTCCGCGTCCACTGCGATGCCGAGGTGCTCGGCGTCGTGGTAGGTGACCTCGTTGGTCTCGCTGTTGATCACGGCGTTGAGCTTCGGGTGCTGCTTGAGCGCCTCGACGGCGGCCAGCGCGAAGAACGGCAGGAACGACAGCCGGACGCCCTCGCGGCGGTGGAAGTCCTCCTTGGCGCGGTCGCGCAGCCGGGCGATCCTGGTCACGTCGACCTCGACCACCGTCGTGAGCTGGGCGCTGGTCTGCAGCGACTCCACCGTGCGCTTGGCGATGGTCTGGCGCAGCCGCGACATCTTCTCGGTACGGCCGCGCAGCGTGGTGTCCACCTTGACCGGCTCGGGCTCGGCGGCCTGGGCGGCGGCGGGCGCGGCCTGGGCCGGAGCCGCGGCCGGCGCCGGAGCCGGAGCGGCCTGGGCGGCGGCGGCCTGCTCGCGCTGGAGGCGGGCGGCCTCCAGGACGTCCTGCTTGCGGATGCGGCCGCCGACGCCGGTGCCGGTCAGCGAGTCAAGGTTGACGCCGTGCTCGCCGGCGAGCTTGCGCACCAGCGGCGTGACGTAGGGGCTCTCCCCGGAGGAGGGCAGCGGGGTCGCCTGCTGCTGCGCCGGGGCGGGCGCCGCAGCCGGAGCCGGAGCGGGCGCGGGGGCCGGCGGCTGCGGCGGCGGAGCGTAGGCCGGCGCGGGAGCGGGCTCCGGAGCCGGGGCGGGCGCCGGGGCCGGCTGCGGGATCGAGGAGGCGGGCGCGGCCGGGGCGGGCTCGGGCGCGGCCTGCGGCGCGGCGGCCTCGGCGGCGGCGCCGTTCTGGTCGATCACGGCCAGCTCGGCGCCGACCTCGACCGTCTCGTCCTCAGCGACGACGATCTTGGTGAGCACGCCGCCGGTGGGCGACGGGATCTCGGTGTCCACCTTGTCGGTGGACACCTCGAGAAGCGGCTCGTCGGCTTCGACGCGCTCGCCTTCCTTCTTCAGCCATCGGGTGACCGTGCCCTCGGTTACGCTCTCACCGAGCTGGGGCATCGTTACGGAGACCGGCATTTTGTGTCTTCTCTCGCGTTTCCTATTTCGAGGGCTTCATTTAGTTGTGCACGTGAAGCGGCTTGCCGGCCAGGGCGAGCATCGCCTCACCGACCGCCTCTGACTGCGTGGGGTGCGCGTGGATGAGTTGCGCCACCTCGGAGGGCAGGGCCTCCCAGTTGTAGAGGAGCTGGCCCTCGGTCACCAGCTCGCCTATCCGGCGGCCGACCATGTGCACTCCCAGGACGGGGCCGTCCTTCTGGGAGATGATCTTCACTGATCCCTGGGTCTGCAGGATCTGGCTCTTGGGGTTGCCCGCGAGGTCGTAGGTGAGCTCGACGGTCTCGATGCCGCGCTGCTGCGCCACCGCCGAGGTGATGCCGACGGAGGCGACCTCGGGGTCGGAGTAGGTGATCCGGGGCACGCCGTCGTAGTCGATCGGCATCGGGGCGAGCCCGGCGATGTGCTCGGCGACCAGGATGCCCTCGGCGAAGCCGGCGTGGGCCAGCTGGAGCGTCGGGATGAGGTCGCCCACCGCGTAGACACCGGGCACGCTGGTCCGGCAGTACTCGTCGACGACGACGGTGCCGCGCTCGACCGTGACGCCCGCCTCCTCGTAGCCCAGGCCGGCCGAGACCGCGCCGCGGCCCACCGCGACGAGCAGGATCTCGGCGTCGAGCGTCTTGCCGCCCTCCAGCGTGACGACCACGCCCTCGTCGGAGGTCTTGACGCTCTCGAAGCGCACGCCCAGCTCGTACTTGATGCCGCGCCGGCGGAAGGCCCGCTCCAGCATCTTGGAGCTGGACTCCTCCTCCAGCGGGAGCAGGTGCGGCAGCGCCTCGACGATGGTGACCTCGGCGCCGAAGGAGCGCCACACGCTGGCGAACTCGACGCCGATCACGCCGCCGCCGAGCACGACCACGGAGGACGGCACCCGCTCCAGCCGGAGCGCGTGGTCGCTGGTGATGACCCGCTCGCCGTCGATCTCCAGGCCGGGCAGCGACCTGGGGGCCGAACCGGTGGCGAGGACGATGTTCCGGCCCTCGTAGACGTCGGAGCCGACGGTCACCCTGCCGGGGCCGGCCAACCGGCCCTCACCCTCGACGAGGGTGACGCCACGGCTCTTGAGCAGGCCCTGGACGCCCTTCCAGGCCCTCGTGACGATCTTGTCCCGGAAGGCGTGCACCCCGGCGATGTCGATGCCCTCGAAAGTCGCCTTCACGCCGACGCTCGCCGCCTCGCGGGTCTCGTCGGCGACCTCGGCCGCGTGCAGGAACGTCTTGGTGGGGATGCACCCCCGGTGCAGGCACGTGCCGCCGATCTTGTCCTTCTCGATCAGCGCGACCTTCTTGCCCAGCTCGGCCGCCCGCAGAGCGCAGGCGTAGCCGCCGCTGCCGCCACCCAGGACGACGATGTCGTAGGGGCCGCTGCCTTCAGCCACAGGAAAGCTCCTTGTCGGATTGGAATGCCGCCGAGGCCGGGCCGGTGGCGCGGCCTCGACAACCGCATCTTTTCACTTGTGCGCGCCCCTTGTCCGCGCCACTCGGCGGGGCGTGCGGGGCGCATCGCCCCGCACGCCCCCGACCCGGCCAGGGGTCAACGTGCATAACGCTCGGCGAGCCCGACGAGCGTCCGGGTGATGGCGCCCGTGCCGCCCTTCGGGGTGTAGCCGTGCGCCTCGCCCTTGTTGAAGCCGGGGCCGGCCATGTCGATGTGCGCCCAGCGGGTCCCGTCGGGCACGAACTCCTTGAGGAAGATGCCCGCCGCGAGCATGCTGCCCCACCGCTCCGGCTGCAGGTTGGCGATGTCGGCGACGGCCGAGTCGAGCCCCTTGCGCAGTTCCTCGGGAAGCGGCATCCCCCAGGCGGCCTCACCCTGGTCGGCGGCGGCCCGTACGACCTCGTCGCGGAGCGCGTCGTCGTTGGACATCACGCCCGCCGTACGCCAGCCGAGCGCGACGATCTGCGCGCCGGTGAGCGTCGCGACGTCCACGATCACGTCGGGCGCGTCCTCGAGGGCGCGGCCGATGCCGTCGATCAGCACCAGGCGGCCCTCGGCGTCGGTGTCCAGGACCTCGACGGTCTTGCCGCTGTAGCTGGTGAACACGTCCGACGGGCGCTGGGCGGTGCCGCTCGGCATGTTCTCGGCGAGGCACAGGTAACCGACGGCGTTGACCTTCAGGCCCAGCCGGGCGATGGCCAGCAGCGCGCCGAAGACCGCGCCCGCGCCGCCCATGTCGGACTTCATCCAGTCCATCGCGGCGGCCGGCTTGAGCGACAGGCCGCCGGAGTCGAACGTGATGCCCTTGCCGACGAAGGCGAGCGTCTTGTCCGCCTCGGGGTGGCTGTAGGCGAGGCGGACCAGCCGCGGCGGCCTGGCCGAGCCCTGCCCGACGGCCACGATGCCGCCGTAGCCGCCCTCGCGCAGCGCCTTCTCGTCGAGCACCTCGACCGACAGGCCGGCCTCGGTGCCGGTCTCCTCGGCGATCTCGGCGAAGCGGGCGGGCCACAGGTCCGACGGGGGAGTGTTGACCAGGTCGCGCACGAGCGTCACCGACGCGGCGAGGACCTCGGCCCGGGCGAGCGCCTCGGCGCCGCCCTCCGCGCCGCTCAGCACGGTGAGCTCGGCCACCGGCGCGGGCCGGTCGCCGTTGGTGCGGTAGCGGGTGAAGTCGTAGGCGCCGAGCAGCGCGCCGACGGCCACCGCTCCCGTCTCGCCGCCGGTGCCGGCCGGCAGGGCGACCGCGGCCCTGGCGGTGCCGGCGAGCGCGCGCACGGCCGCGCCGGCGGCCCGCCGCAGCGTCTCCGGGTCGAGGTCGCCGGCCGGGGCGTCCCCGAGGCCGACCGCCACGACGACGGGCGCGGGCAGCGCGCCGAACGTCGGGAACTTCGCGATCTCGCCCGGCTTGCCCTTGACGCCGAGCGCGCCGAGGGTGGCGGCGAGCTTCCCGCCTAGGGCCTCGTCCAGCCCTTCGGCGCCCGAGGCCGGGCGGGGGCCGTCGGGGCCGCTGTGGATGCCGATGATCAGGGCATCGGTGTCGATCGAGGCAGGGGCAGTGGAGTCGAGCCGCACAGTCGTCACGTCAGCCGATGCTAGCCCTGCTCGCGGTGTAGTCATAAACGCGGGTTCGTCCTACGTATCACGTGCTGGATGATGCTATTCGCGTTAACTTCATCTGCGCTGTCCGGTCAAATGGTGCTAGTGTCAGTAGCATCATGTTGCTGACCTTGGATCTCCAGGATCGCCGCCCGTTGCACGAACAGGTCGCCGGGGCGATCAGACGGGCCATCGCCGAGGGCGCCTACGCGGCGGGCGACCGGCTGCCGCCCGCCCGCGACATCGCGGCGGTGCTCGGCATCAACCCCAACACCGTCCTGCGCGCCCTGCGCGACCTGCGGGACGAGGGCCTGCTGGAGTTCCGCCGCGGCCGAGGCGTGACCGTGCTGGGCGGCCAGAGCGCCCGCGCCACGCTCACCGAGCGCGCCCGCGACCTCCTGAACGAGGCCCTGCGCCTCGGCTACAGCCGCGAGGACCTCCTCGTGATCATCAGAGACCTGCCGTAGCCCTGAGTCCTTGTCAGGGCAGGACCGCGTCAGGGCAGGACCGCGTCAGAGGAGGAGGGGCCGCGTCAGAGGAGGAGGGGCCGCGTCAGAGGAGGACCGCGCAGGTCACCAGGGCGGCGGTCGTGGCGGTCTCCACGAGGGCGCCGAGCACGTCGCCGGTGACGCCCCCGAGCCTGCGTACGGCACGCCGCCGCAGCCACCAGGCCGCCCCCAGCCCCGCCAGCACCGCCAACGGCAACACGGCAACCTGCCCGACGCCACCGAGCGCGAGGGGCAGTTGGCCGTCGGCAGCGGACTGGCCGCCGGGCGCGCCGGGGGTGGTGAGGCCGATGAGGCCGGCGAGCGCCGCGGCGGTCAGCACGGCGGCGGTGACGGCCAGGGCGGTGCCGCGGCCCACGGTGCCCGCGACCGCCGCGCCGAGGCCCTGCGGCCGGGCCGGGGGCACGCCCTCGCGGCACGCCCAGGTCAGTGCCAGCCGTCCCGTCACGCACGCGGCGGCGAGGGCGAGCGGGGCGTCCCCGCCGAGCCCGGCGAGGGCGGTGACCTGGAGCAGGATCGTCAGGATCAGCGTCGCCACGCCGAAGGGCCCGATGTCGGAGCGCCGCATGATCTCCAGGGCGGCGTCCGCGGGCCTGGCGCTGCCGAACCCGTCCGCGAGGTCGGCCAGCCCGTCCAGGTGCAGGCCCCTGGTGAGCACGGCCAGCGCCCCGACGGCCAGCACACACGCCAGCGGCCCCGGCCCGGCCGCCCACTGCGCCCCCGCCAGCACCATCGCGGCGATCCCGCCGAGCAGCACCCCCACGAGCGGCGCGAACGCCATGGCCGCCCCCGCCGTCCGCCGGTCGAACCCGGACACGTGCGCGGGGAACACGCTCAGCGTGCTCACGGCCAGCCTCAGGCCCTGTGATGCGGACATGGGCGGTGATGCTAGCGGTCAGACCGGCAGCGGGATCACCCGCCCGGCCACCACCAGCACCGCGTCCTCCGACTCGGCCGCCAGCCGCTGGTTGAGCCGTCCCAGCGCGTCCCTGAACAGCCGCCCGCTCCGCGTGGCCGGCACCACGCCCAGCCCCACCTCGTCGGACACCGCGACGAGCCGCACCCGGCACCGCCGCCACGCCGCCACCAACTCGTCACACCGCCCCGCCACCGCCGCCACCCCCCGCGTACCGTCCCCGCCCGCCTCCCGCGCCCCTCCGCTGCCCGCCTCCCGCGCTGCGTCGCCGCTCGCCTCCGGTGCCGCGTCGCCGCTCGCCTCCCAGGCGCCGCACTCGTCGAACACGGCGGCCAGCCACGTGCCGATCCCGTCGATGAGGAGGGGGCCGGTCGCGGTGTCCAGGAGGGCGGCCAGGCCGGTGGTCTCCACGGTGTCCCAGTGGCGCGGGCGGCGCTCCCGGTGCAGGCGCACCCGTTCCCGCCAGTCGGGATCGTCCCCGCCGGAAGGCCCGGTAGCGACATAGGTCACGTACGGCTCCGCCGCCAGCCGCAACTCAGCCTCCGCCGACTTCCCCGAACGCGACCCCCCCACCACCAACACCCGCCCCTTACCCCCCGGCCCCCAACCCACCTCGGCATGCCGGAGCCGCTCGGCCTCTTCAGCCCCTTCCACGTTGAGCCGCTCGGCCACCTCGGACCCTTCCGCGCCGGAGAGGTGTCCGGCCTCGTGGGAGGGCCATTCGGCGGCCTTTGCGCTATCCGTATAGGGCAGCCGCTCGGCCGTCTTCAGGTTCTCCGTGCCGGGAGCCTCTATGTTCTTCGTGCTGGGAAGTCGTTCGGCGAACTGCTGCGGCGTACCGGCCGTCAGCGTCATTCCGTCGGTGGCGCCCTGCACGCCCCACAACGCCAGCCGCCGCGCCGCCTCCGCCTCCGAGGGCAGCGTGTGGCCGAACCCGACCGCCACCACCCGCGTACCGGCCCCTGCGAGGCCGTCGCGCCTCAGCGTGCCGAGCGTCTCCGGGCGCATGCCGACGAGGACGACGTCATAGGGGCCGCCCCCCGGGTGATGGACCCCGCGTCCCGCGTCCCGAGGGCGGTCCACGACGTGATGAACCCCGCCTCCCGCGTGATGGGCGCCGTCCACGACGTGATGGGGGCCGTCTTCCGCGTGTTCCGGGGAGGGGCCTTCCCCGGTGTCAGGGGAAACGGTGTCAGAGGTAGTGGCGAAAGGAGGGAGGGCGCAGAAGGGAGGGAGGGTGTAGAGGAGCCGGTCTCCGCCGGGGCCGGTGATCTCCAGGCCGTGCGGGGTGTCCTGGGCCCGGTAGCCGGGGGGTGGGGGGCCGGTCGGCGGGAGGCGCAGGACGCCGTCGACGACGATCTCCAGCGGCCGACGGTGCCCGGCGGGCAGCCGCCCGCACGAGGCGCACGGGCACCCCGCCTCCGGCCACCCGCGTACCCCGCCCGTCCCCCGGAACACGATTTCCACCGCGCCAGCGTACGGCCGCCCACCGACCCCGAACACGGGTGCCCGAGACGAACACGGATGCCCCAACACGACCGGTCGCACGACGGCGGCTCCCGGGCGAGGAGGGTGGGGGCGCGGAAGCGGCTTGGATGGTGGTCGGGCACCCGGCGGGAGCGGCTTGGATGGTGGTTGGGGGATTAGACGGTGCTTCGGCGGCGGGTGAGGAGGAGGATGGTGATGGCGAGGAGGATGAGGAGGGCCGCGCCGCCGGCGATCAGCGGGAGGGGCAGGCCGCCGGCCTCCTCGGTGGCGACCGGTGCGGCTGCCTCGCGGACGTCGTCCCCGGCGGCCCTGGCCGGGTAGCCCTGCACGGTGGCGACGCGGCCGGTGGCGTCCACGCCCGCCTTGGTCATCGAGGCGAGGAGTTGCAGGGCGGTAGCCGGCTCGCCGGCCGAGACGCACCGGACGACGGGGGTGTCCGACGGCGGGGTCTCGCCCGGGTAGGCGTCGGCCTCGGCGTCTCCGAAGTCGACGGCCACCACGACCCGCTTCTCCCCCTCGGCGGCGGGCACATCTTTGCAGAGCTGCTCGAAGACGGGGATGTCGCCGCCCGGCGCCTCGGCGGCGACCTGGTCGGGGCTGGCGGCGAACCGCCAGCCGACGGTGGCGCCGTCCGCCGGGGTGGTCTCCGCGGCGGCCTCGGGCGCCGTGAGCCAGGCGGTGCCGTCGCTCTGCCAGAAGCTCCAGGCGCGCGGCGCGTCCGGGTCCGGCGCACCGGGCAGCGGCTCGGCCCGCGCGGGCGACGCGAAAAACAGCCCCGCCAGCAACGTGACGAGCAACCCCACCAGCAAGGTGACGATCAGCCCGCCCCGCGAGGTGACGGACGGCCGGGCCCGGGAAGGGATGGGCTGCCCGCCCGATGACGTGACGGACAGCCCGCTTTGCGAAGGGATGGGCGGCCCGGTCGGTGTCGTGACGGGCAGGGTGGTGACCGGCATGACCGGTGGCCGGTTCGCGGGGGCGTGGCCGGTGGGGGAAAACGGGATCGTGACGGAATGGTTTCCGGCCGAGGTGCGCGTGGGCAGCATGATGGCCTCCATGCTCGGGAACGCTCGGTGTCTCGGGACTTCCCGACTGATCGGGATAGGGTTCGCAGAGCGATTGAGGGTGCGTCTGACGAACCCGGGAAAAGGAGCGTATGGCATGACATGGCGCTGGCGTTATGAAAACGCAAATGGTGGTGAGGTAACCGATGGGCCATTGCCTCGTGAGCTGTTTCCCAGCCAGGCGGATGCCGAGTCGTGGCTGGGTGAGAACTGGCGTGACCTGCTGGAGAACGGCGTGGAAAAGGTAGACCTGCTGGAGGAGGACCGCGTCGAATACGCCGGAATGTCATTGCGCGCGGAGTGATTCCGAGTGAACAGAAAAGACCCCTCGAACTCCTGGGCCGAAAAGGAATTCGAGGGGTCTTTCGCCGTTCGCGTGACCGGTGGGGCCGGGCGTGTGGCGGGGGCTACGGGCGCGGCTGAGGGCTCACCGTCAGCGACGGGTCGCGCTGCACCGCCGCGCCGATCACGTCATCGATCTTGCTCATGACCTCGGCGTCGAGCTTGACCCCGCTCGCCTTGACGTTGTCCCGCACCTGGGCGGGACGGGTCGCCCCGACGATCGCCGAGGAGACGTTGGGGTTCTGCAGGACCCAGGCCACCGCGAGCTGCGCCATGCTGAGCCCGAGGTCGTCCGCGATCGGCTTGAGGTTCTGGACCCTGGTCAGCAGGTCCTCGTTGTCCAGGTACCGGCTGATGAACCCGGAACCGGACGGGTCGGTCGCCCGCGAGTCGGCCGGCGGCGGCTGACCGGGCAGGTACTTGCCGGTGAGCACACCCTGCGCGATCGGGGAGAACACGACCTGGCCGAGCCCCTCCTTCTCGCACAGCGGCACGACCTCGCTCTCGATCACCCGCCACAGCATCGAGTACTGCGGCTGGTTCGAGACGAGACGGTCGAAGCCCATGTCGTCGGCGATCTTCAGAGCCTGCGCGATCTGGTCCGCGGTCCACTCGCTGACGCCGACGTAGAGCACCTTGCCCTGCCGTACAAGGTCGTCGAACGTCTTGAGCGTCTCGGTCAGCGGCGTCTCGTAGTCGAACCGGTGCGCCTGGTAGAGGTCGACGTAGTCGGTCTGCAGGCGGCGCAGCGAGCCGTGGATCGACTCGAAGATGTGCTTGCGCGACAGGCCGCGGTCGTTCGGGCCGCTGCCGGTCGGCCAGTAGACCTTCGTGAAGATCTCCAGCGACTCGCGGCGCACGCCCTTGAGCGCGCGGCCGAGGACCTCCTCTGCCTTGGTGCCCGCGTAGACGTCGGCCGTGTCGAAGGTGGTGATGCCCTCGTCGAGGGCCGCCTGGACGCACTCCCTGGCGGCGTCTTCCTCGACCTGGGAACCGTGGGTGATCCAGTTGCCGTAGCTGATCTCACTGACCTTGAGACCGCTCCGGCCAAGGTGGCGGAATTCCATACGTCCGACCTTAATGGTCCTGAAGCGGAGATCGATTTCGGGATAGTGTGCCCGGCGTGCGGCGGTTGCCTTCCCATCGGGATCCACGACTCGCGCCGGCCGTGCTCGCGGTCGCCGGCGCCCTGCTCGTCCTCGCCGGCCTGCGGCTCCGCGACGCCACCCCGCCGGCCCACCTCCCAAGCCCCGCACCGCCCCGCGACCCCGCACCGCCGGCCCGCGCCGGTGCGACCACGCGGAGCCCCGCGCCGGAAGCCCGGGGCACCGCTCCCGCGCCGGTGCCCGCGCGGCGGGGGAGGAGGCGGCGCGGCACAGGGCGCAGGGTCACCCGCTGGGGGCTCGTCGCGGTCGCCGTCTGCCTCATGTTCCTGGGACTGCACGCCCTGGAGGGCGCCGTGGGCGAGGAACCCGGCCACGGGACCACCACGCCGCCGGCACCATCCCAAGACGCGACGGCACCGCGCAGCCCGGCCCCCCGAAGCGGGGTGGCCTCCGGCGGACCGGTCGCGCCACAGGCGGAGGCGGGAGGCGAGGCCGCCGCACGGGCGGCGGGGACGGCCGGGTGCGAGCCGGGAGCCGGGGCCCGCGTGGTACGGCCGGTCGGGCGCGGGACCGCGAAAGCGGTGGCCAGGCAGTGGGACCGGATCGAGAGATGGCTGCGCCGGCGGGCGCCGCGGACGTACGCGACCCTGCGGCCCCCGGCCAGGGCGGCCACGATCGCGCTCGCCGAGTCGCAGATGGGCGTGCGGTTCCCCGGCGACCTGCGGGCCTCGCTGCTGCGCCACGACGGCGTGACGGCCGGCGCCGCGGCCTTCACCGTGCGGGGCGCCCGGCCGGGAAGCGTCCGCGAGATCCGCGACGACTGGCGCCGCCTCTGCGGCGTCCCCACGCCCGGCACTCGGGACCGGGACCCGGCGCGGTCCGCGACCCCGCGCGGTACGGCTTCCGCCCCGGCGGCCCCCGGCGGCGCGCGGCCTCAGCCGGACGTGGCGGCAGGAGACGTGGCGGCGGGAGACGTGGCGGCAGGGTGGGACGGAAGGCTCATACCGTTCGCGGGGAGGGCGGGCGGGGGCGTCCTGGTGGTGGACTCGGCCGGCGGGCGGGTGGGGGAGTACGCCGCGGGCGCCGGGGCGTACTTCGCCGGGGGCGCGAGGTGGCGGTCGCCGTACGCGATGTTGAAGGCGACGGCGGACGCGCTGGAGGAGGGCACGCCGATCGGCGGCCGGGCACCCGTGGTGCGGGACGGCGCGTTGAAGTGGCGCCCGGCCGGGGACACCCGCTGAGGCCGCCGAAGGCGGAGAAGCGGGTGACGGGGCTACTTCTTGACCGGGACGGGCTTGCCGCCGGGGAGGACCTGCGGGGGCGGGAAGCGCAGCTTGCGGATCTGCAGCGCCCGCATCGCGGCGTAGAAGCCGACGCCGCGGAGGCTCTCGCCCGGGTACTTCTCGCCCGCGAGCTTCTTCACCCGCCAGGACACGTAGACGGAGCTGAACAGCACCCCGACCATCATGAACGGCCAGAACACGAACAGCACCACCGTGTTGACCGCGCCGCGCATGTCCGGCGGGAACGGCAGCCAGGTCAGCAGCAGGATCGCCACCGAGAACGGCAGGAAGTACTGGCTGATGATGCGCCGGGAGTCCACGAAGTCACGGGCGAACTTGCGCACCGGCCCCTTGTCCCTGGCGGGCAGGTAACGCTCCTCGCCGCGCAGCATGCCCTCGCGGGCGCGGTTGCGCTCGGAGTTCTGCCGCTCGCGGAGCTGGCGGTATGCCTCCTTGCGGGTGGCAGGGGCGGTCACCGGCTGGCGCCGGCGCCCCTCGGCCTCACGGCGCTTCGGAGTGGGGCGGCCCTTGCCCTGGGGCTTAGGATCGTTGCCGGGGGCGGGGGAGTCTTCAACGGCCTGCTGGGCGCGACGTCGCAACACGATGTTCAGCCTACCGGGACTGCAACTTAATGACGCCCCCGCGCGTTATGCGTAGGGTAATCCCAAGGCGGCTCCATTGGGGGCGGTACGACTGGGGAGACCCGAAGCACAACCTAAGAAGGGGACGGCCGACGCGCATGAGCGTGATGAAGAGACTTTCTATGATCTTCAAGTCCAAGGCCAACAAGGCCCTGGACAAGATGGAGGATCCGCGCGAGACCCTTGACTACTCCTATCAGCGGCAGCTTGAGCTGCTGCAGAAGGTGCGCAGGGGCGTGGCGGACGTGGCCACGTCGCGCAAGCGGGTCGAGCTCCAGATCAACCAGCTGGAGCAGCAGACCAACCGTCTTGAGGACCAGGGGCGCAAGGCGCTCGCGGCCGGCCGTGAAGATCTCGCCCGTGAGGCGCTGACCCGTCGTAGCGGGTTGCAGGGGCAGATCGCCGACCTTCGATTGCAGCACAACAATCTTCAGGCGGAGGAGGAGAAGCTCACCACGGCTTCCCACCGCCTTCAGGCCAAGGTGGACGCCTTCCGTACGAAGAAGGAGACCATCAAGGCGACTTATACCGCCGCCGAGGCTCAGACCCGGATCAACGAGGCGTTCTCCGGCATCTCCGAGGAGATGGGCGACGTGGGCCTGGCGATCCAGCGGGCCGAGGACAAGACCGCCCAGATGCAGGCGCGCGCGGGGGCGATCGACGAGCTCCTCGCCAGCGGCGCGCTGGAGGACTTCACCGGCCAGCGTGACGACATCCAGGCGGAGCTGGACCGGATGGGCGCCGGCAACGACATCGAGCTGGAGCTCCAGCGGATGCGCGCCGAGCTCGGCCAGGGCCCCTCGCCGCGCGACGCCATCGAGGCCGGCAAGCCCCAGCAGGGCCAGCAGGCCCCGCACACCCAGCAATATCGACAGCCGGGGGAGGGTGCATGATCATTCGGATCATGGGTGAGGGCCAGATCGAGGTGGCCCCCTCCGACATCGAGGTGCTCAACTCGCTGGACGGCGAGCTGGAGGCCGCGATCGAGGCGGGCGACGAGCCGACCTTCCGGGTCCGGTTGCACGCCCTGCTCGACAAGGTCCGCCATGTGGGGAAGGCGCTGCCGGACGACAGCCTGGAGCCTTCGGAGCTGATTCTGCCGCCGGCCGACGCGTCCATGGAGGAAGTGCGGGGGATGCTGGGAGACGAGGGTCTGATACCCGGTTAACCTGGGGTTATGAGTCGAACCCGGTTCGCCCCGGACCGGGGCCTGACCAGCCGTATGGTCATAACCCTGTTCCTGCTCGGCCTGCTTTATGTGGCGTTCGTGGCGGTGCTGGTCGCGTTGGGCGTGCACGCGCTCGTCGTGCTGGTGCTGGCCGGGGGCCTGCTCCTGGTGCAGTACTTCGCGTCCGACCGGATCGCGTTGTACGCGATGCACGCGCGGGAGGTCTCGCCCCGGCAGGCGCCCGAGCTGCACGGGGTGATCGACCGGCTGTGTGCGCTCGCCGACATGCCCAAGCCGCGGGTGGCGATCGCGGACACCGACGTACCCAACGCGTTCGCCACCGGCCGGAACCAGAAGAAGTCGGTGGTCTGCGTGACCACCGGACTCCTGCGGCGGCTCGAACCGCAGGAGCTCGAAGGCGTGCTCGCGCACGAGATGTCGCACGTCGCCCACCGCGACGTCGCGGTGATGACGATCGCCTCGTTCCTGGGGGTCGTGGCCGGGCTGATGACGAGGTTCGCGCTCTACTCCGGGCTCGGCAGGAGCCGGGACGACCGGGGCGGCCCGCCGATCGGCCTGATCATCCTGCTCGCCTCGATCCTGGTCTACGCGCTGAGCTTCCTGCTGACCCGCGCCCTGTCCCGCTACCGCGAGCTGGCCGCCGACCGGTCCGCCGCGCTGCTGACCCAGCGCCCCTCCGCCCTCGCCGGCGCGCTCACCAAGGTCAGCGGCGAGATGGCCCGCATCCCGACCCGCGACCTGCGCGAGGCCGAGCCGTTCAACGCCTTCTTCTTCGCCCCCGCCCTGGCCAAGGGGACGAGCCTCGCCACCCTGCTGTCCACCCACCCGCCGCTGGAGCGCCGGCTCGCCCAGCTGTCCGCGATCTCCGCGCAGCTCGGCCGGGGCGTCTGACATGCGCGGCTCCGGGATCCCGGTGATCGGAAGGCGGATGAGCGAGACGCCGATGGGCGGGACGCAGGTGGCCGGGACGCAGGTGGCCGGGACGACGGCGGCCGTGGCGCGAGTGGCCGGGACGCGGGGGCTGCGGGATGCGGTGGCTTGACGCGCTGCTCGGCCGTACGCGGCCCGTGCAGCCCGACCTCGACGCGCTCTTCGCGCTGCCGTCGGCGGCGGTGACGCTGGAGGCGGCCACCGGCCTCACGCCCACCGGCCTCGGCTCCGTCTGCTTCCGGGCGGCCGAGGGCGCCGCGTTCTCCGCGCTGGAGCGCGACGCCAAGGAGCTCGTCGGCGCCGGCGTCACCGAGTCGGCCGACTCCTACGGCTACACCTGGCTGACGATCACCCGCTCACCCGGCGACCTCGGCGACCTGGTCACCGAGCTGCACGGTGTCAACACCACGCTGGAGGGCGCCGGGTTCGGCCCCTCCCTGCTGTGCTCGCTGGTCTGCTTCGCCGATCCCGCGGGCGGCGGCCTCGCCCTGGTCTACCTGTACAAACAGGGCACCTTCTACCCCTTCGCGCCCCGTGGCGGGCAGCGCAGGGACAACGCCCTGGAGCTTCAGGTGCGCGGCGCGCTGAACGGCGAGCTGAGGATCGAAGAGGATCTCGCCCGCTGGTTCCCGTTGTGGGGAGCCCCCGGCCTGTAGGACGCTGCTGCCTACGGCGTGCCGCGGGGCCGCCGGGAGGGGGACGAGCAGCCGTGAGCCGGTGGACCCATGCCGCGCACACCCGCGCCGCCGCGAAGGAGATCACCCGCATGGCCGAGGTCGTGGCCGGCCGGGACCTGACGGCACCCGTGCCGACCTGTCCCGGCTGGGACCTCGCCGAGCTGGTCACGCACACCGGCGGCGTGCACCGGTGGGCCGCGTACCTGGTGGACGGCCTGGCGCAGAGGTTCGTGGACCGGGCCGGGCTGGATCCGGGCCTCCCGGAGGGTCGCGACGCCTACCCGGTCTGGCTCGCCGAGGGGGCGCCGCTGCTGTCCGGGGCGCTGGAGGGCAGGGAGGGCGGCACGCCCATGTGGGCCTGGGGCGCCGACCGGCACGTGCGGTGGTGGTCGCGGCGGCAGCTGCACGAGACCGTCGTGCACCGGGCCGACGCCGAGATCGCACTCGGCCTGGTCCCGGAGATCGACGAGGAGACGGCCGAGGACGGCGTCGCGGAGTTCTTCGACCTGGTGCCGAGGGTGCGCTGGCGCGACGGCGTGCGCGAGCTGACCGGCAGCGGGGAGACCATCTCCTGGCAGGCCGGCACCGGGGCGGGCCGGCTGGTCACCCTGACCCCGGAGGGCTTCGAACACGAACCCTCCGGCCGGACCGGCACGGTCACCGTGCGCACGGCCACCGCGGGCGAGCTGCTGCTGCTCGTGTGGGGGCGGCGGCCGGCGTCGCACCACGTGGTGGAGGGCGACGCCGGGCTGCTCGCGTGGTGGCTCGCGCGGGCGGTCATCTGAACGCCCGCGCGGGCGGGCTACGGCAGGGCCAGCATGCGGTCCAGCGCGACCTTGGCCCAGTGGGTGGTGTCCGGGTCCACGGTGATCTGGTTGACCAGCTGCCCGGCGGCCAGCGACTCCAGCGCCCACACCAGGTGCGGCAGGTCGATGCGGTTCATCGTGGAGCAGTAGCACACCGTGCGGTCCAGGAACGTGACGTTCTTGTCCGGGAACTCGCCGGCGAGCCGCTTGACCAGGTTGAGCTCGGTGCCGACGGCCCAGGAGGAACCCGAGGGGGCCTCCGCCAGCTTCCTGATGATGTACTCCGTCGAGCCCACGTGGTCGGCCTTGAGCACGACCTCGTGCCGGCACTCGGGATGCACGAGCACGTTCACCCCGGGGACGCGTTGCCGTACGTCGTCCACCGACTCGGCGGTGAAGCGGCCGTGCACCGAGCAGTGCCCGCGCCACAGGATCATCTTGGCGTCGCGGAGCTGCTGGTCGGTGAGGCCGCCGTTGGGCCGGTGCGGGTTGTAGACGACGCAGTCGTCGAGGTCGAGGCCCATCTCCAGGACCGCCGTGTTGCGGCCGAGGTGCTGGTCGGGCAGGAAGAGCACCTTCTCACCCTGTGAGAATGCCCACTCCAGGGCGCGGCGGGCGTTGGAGGAGGTGCACACGGCACCGCCGTTCCTGCCGCAGAACGCCTTGATGTCGGCGCTGGAGTTCATGTACGTGATCGGCACCACCTGGTCGGCGACGCCCGCGTCCTGGAGCGCCTCCCAGCACTCCTCGACCTGGTCGAAGGTGGCCATGTCGGCCATCGAGCAGCCGGCCGCCAGGTCCGGCAGCACGACCTTCTGCGCGTCGGAGGTCAGGATGTCGGCCGACTCGGCCATGAAGTGCACGCCGCAGAAGACGATGTACTCCGCCTCCGGCCGGGCGGCCGCCTCGCGGGCCAGCTTGAAGGAGTCGCCGGTCACGTCCGCGAACTGGATGACCTCGTCGCGCTGGTAGTGGTGACCGAGCACGAACAGCCGGTCGCCGAGGGCCGCCTTGGCCCGGCGGGCGCGCTCGACGAGCGCCGGATCGGACGCGGGCGGCAGGTCGCCGGGACAGTCGACCCCGCGCTCGCTGTGCGGATCCGCGCCGTGGCCGAGGACGAAGAGTGGAAGCGTGTGGGTGGTCATCGCGACCGCACCCCCCTTATCGGCGAACTGACGATTAATGATGACACAGCGAGCCTCCCGCTTTATTCCGGCCCCCCCGGGTAGGACGTCGAGCGGGATTCGACACATTCGGTACAGCGGAATGTGTAGGGCTTGGCAGGTGTTGGTAGCGTCTTAGTAGGACGTCACAAACAGCCAGCCTGCCTTCGGGGGCTGATAGACGCGGGAGTCAGCACATGACGGTAGAGAGCAGCGAGACGACTCAGCAGGGCCTGATCCTGACCGACGCGGCCGCCGCGAAGGTCAAGAGCCTGCTCGAGCAGCAGGGCGAGGAAGGTCTCGCGCTGCGCGTGGCCGTGCAGCCGGGCGGCTGCTCCGGTCTTCGCTACCAGCTCTTCTTCGACGACCGGTCGATGGACGGAGACATCGTGTCGGACTTCGGCGGCGTGAGTGTCGTCACCGACCGGATGAGCGCCCCCTATCTCATGGGCGCCAGCATCGACTTCGTCGACACGATCGAGAAGCAGGGCTTCACGATCGACAACCCGAACGCCACGGGCTCCTGTGCTTGTGGCGACTCGTTCAACTGACGATGCCGTGGGAGGACCCCGCTTGCCCTAGGGTGAGCGGGGTCTTCGCGCGTCCCCGGCATTCCGGGTGACCGCCTCTTCCGAAGATGCAGACAACGAGGAGAAGAACCCCGTGCGCATCGCCGTCACCGGCTCCATCGCGACCGATCATCTGATGACCTTCCCCGGCCGTTTCAGCGACCAGCTGATCGCCGATCAGCTCGACCGGGTGTCCCTGTCCTTCCTGGTGGACGACCTGCAGATCCGGCGCGGCGGTATCGCCACCAACATCAGCTTCGGTATGGGCTGCCTCGGCCTCAACCCGATCCTCGTCGGCGCCGTGGGCAACGACTTCGCGGACTACCGGTCCTGGCTGGAGCGGCACGGCGTCGACTGCCAGTCGGTGCACGTCTCCCAGCTGCACCACACCGCCCGCTTCCTGTGCACCACCGACCAGGACCACAACCAGATCGCCTCGTTCTACACCGGGGCGATGGCCGAGGCCCGCGAGATCGAGCTGCAGCCGATCGTCGACCGGTTCGGCGGCCTGGACCTCGTGCTGATCAGCCCCAACGACCCCGACGCGATGATGCGGCACACCGACGAGTGCCGGCACCGCGGCCTGCCCTTCGCCGCCGACCCCTCCCAGCAGCTCGCCCGGATGAACGGCGAGGAGATCCGCCGGCTCATCGACGGCGCCGCTTACCTGTTCACCAACGACTACGAGAAGGCACTGGTCGAGCAGAAGACCGGCTGGTCGGACGAGGAGGTGCTGAGCCGGGTGCAGGTCAGGGTGACCACACTCGGCCCGAAGGGCGCCCGCATCGACCGCAGGGGCGAGCTCGCGCTGGAGATCCCGCCCGCGCCCGAGCTGGGCAAGGCCGACCCGACCGGCGTCGGCGACGCGTTCCGGGCCGGATTCCTGTCCGGCCTCGCCTGGGGGATGCCGCTGGAGCGCTGCGGCCAGCTCGGCAACCTCCTCGCCACCCACGCGCTGGAGTGCGTCGGACCGCAGGAGTACGAGCTGTCCCAGCGGGGCTTCCTCGACCGGTTCGGCGCCGCGTACGGCGCCGCCGCCGCGGCCGAGGTGGCCGAGTACGTCCGCTGCCCGCACGCCTGAGGCCGCGGGACCGCCGGCGTGCGCCACCTGCCGCGCACGCCGGCGACAGCCGCCCCGGGGCCGCCGGGACACCGGTCCGGGGGACTCAGTAGTTCCGGCGCACGTGGATGGACCAGCCGCCCTCCGGCAGTTCGTACGTGCCGACGTGCGGGTGGGACTTCAGGCGGCACCAGGCGGGCACGTCGGTGTAGGCCGCCGGATCGTCGGCCAGGACGGCCACGACCGCGTTCAGCGGCACCTCGCCGATCCGCTGGGCCAGCCAGATGATCGGGATGGGGCACTTCTTGCCCAGGGCGTCGATGGTCAGCGACGGTGTCCGAGGCTGCTCCTCGCGGGCTGTCTCCGAGTACGGCATCTAAGAGCTCACCCCTGCCTCCTGGCGGATTCGGCGCACGATGCCGGGGAGGACCTCCAGGAAGCGGTCCACATCGGCGGCGGACGCCCCACGCGGCAGCGATACCCGGATGTTCCCGTGGGTAAGCACCCCCATCGCCTCCAGCACGTGCGATGGTCGAAGCGTACTCGCCGTGCACGAACTTCCCGACGACACCGCGAATCCCGCCTTGTCCAGCTCGGTGAGCAGGGCCTCGCCCGCCACGTAGAGACACGAAAAGGTCACGATGTGCGGCGCGCGGTCCTCGTCCTCGCCGATCACCTCCACGTCCGGCACCACCCGCGGCACCGTCCGCCGGATCCGGTCCACCAGCGCGGACAGCCGCTCCTGCTCGTGCTCCTCGGCCAGGCCGGCCCGCAGGGCCGCCGCGGCGGCGACGATCGCCGGGACGTTCTCGAAGCCCGGCACCCGCCGCCCCTCCCGCTCGTCCTCCGGCAGCGGCGAACGGAACCGCGTGCCCTTGCGCACCACCAGCACGCCCACGCCGGGCGGGCCGCCCCACTTGTGCGCGCTCGCGGTCAGCACCGACCACCCCTCCGGCAACGGCAGCCGCCCCGCCGTCTGGGCCGCGTCCACCAGCAGCGGCACGCCCGCCTCCCGGCAGGCCGCGGCGACCTCGGCGACCGGCTGCAACGTGCCCACCTCGTGGTTGGCGGTCTGCAGGCAGGCCAGCGCCGTGCCGGGCACCGCGACGGCCTCGGCGAACGCGTCCACCCGCACCGCCCCGGTACGGCTGACGCCGACCGCCGAGACGGCGCCCCCGTCACGCTCGTGGACGCCGGCGGCGTGCAGCACGGCGGAATGCTCCACGGCGCTCAGCACCAGATGCCGTCCTGTACGGCGTCGTCCGTGTAGGGTTCCGAGGACACCGAGGTGCACCGCCTGGGTTCCCGACGTCGTGAACGACACCTCGTCGGGGCGGGCGCCCAGCGCCTCGGCGACCTCGGCGCGTGCCTGTTCAAGGAGCAGGCGCGCGCGGCGAGCGGATCCGTACAGTCGCGCCGGGTCCGCCCAGCCGACGTCCAGTGCCGCCAGCAGAGCCGCTCTGGCCTGCGGATGCAGGGGTTCGGTCGAGGCCGCGTCGAAGTAGACCACATCGCGACATTAACGGGGGCTGCGAAGAGGGGCGACGGTGGTCGCCGCTAATGTGTCCCCCGACCGAGTTTCGAATATGACAACGACACGCCCAGGAGCGACTTCTGGGCTGCATCTGTGGGGTAGGCGATCCGTGAGTCCGACCCGCCGTACGACACGGCGTCCGTTGGCCCGCCGCAGGGTGCCACGTGCTGCCGCTTTGGCGTTGCTGCTGGCCTCCGCGACGGCGTGCAGTACCGATGAGTGGTCACGTGGCGGCATGCCAGAGACCGTCACGAGGCAGGGCGAGATCGTCCAGACCCTGTGGAACGGGTCCTGGATCGCCGCGATCGCCACCGGTGTCGTCGTGTGGGGCTTGATCGCTTGGGCCTGCATCTTCCACCGTAAGAAGAGGTTCTCGAACCAGGAGCTGCCGCCCCAGGTGCGGTACAACCTGCCGATCGAGATCCTCTACACGGTCGTGCCGGTCATCATGGTCGCGGTCTTCTTCTATTTCACGGCGCGCGACCAGAACGAGCTCAACAAGATGTCCCCCAACCCGGACGTGAAGGTCAAGGTCGAGGGCTTCCAGTGGAGCTGGCGCTTCACCACGGAGTACCAGGGCAAGACCGTGACGGTCACCGGCGCGCCGGCCAGCGACTACCGCCAGGACCCGGCCCCCGAGCTGGTGCTCCCGGTGAGCAAGAAGGTGCGCTTCGACCTGGAGTCGCCCGACGTCATCCACTCCTTCTGGGTGCCGGCCTTCCTGTTCAAGCGTGACGTCATCCCGGGCGTGCACAACGCCTTCGAGATCGACACGCTGGACCGGCAGGGCGTCTACGCCGGGCGCTGCGCCGAGCTGTGCGGCGTCGACCACAGCCGGATGCTGTTCCGGGTGAAGCTCGTGCCGCAGGCCGAGTTCGACCAGTACATCGCCACCCAGGCGGGGAGTGCTCAGTGACCGCCATCAACGAACCAGTCCGTCATTCCGTCGCGGTCCCGGCGACCCGCAAGGGCTCGATCATCGCCAAGTGGGCCAGCTCGACGGACCACAAGGTGATCGGTCACCTGTACCTGATCACCTCCTTCGCGTTCTTCCTGATCGGCGGCGTCATGGCGCTGATCATGCGTGCCGAGCTCGCCCAGCCCGGCCTGCAGTTCACCAGCAACGAGCAGTTCAACCAGCTGTTCACCATGCACGGCACGGTGATGCTGCTCATGTTCGCGACGCCGCTGTTCGCCGGCTTCGCCAACGAGCTGATGCCGCTGCAGATCGGCGCGCCGGACGTCGCCTTCCCGCGGCTCAACATGGTCAGCTACTGGCTGTTCCTGTTCGGCAGCCTGATCGCGCTGTCCGGCTTCCTCACCCCCGGCGGCGCGGCCAGCTTCGGCTGGTTCGCCTACACGCCGCTGTCGGACGTGGTGAGCTCGCCGGGCGTCGGCGGCGACCTGTGGATCATGGGCCTGGCCCTCAGCGGCCTGGGCACCATCCTGGGCGCGGTCAACTTCATCACCACGATCATCTGCATGCGCGCGCCCGGCATGACGATGTTCCGCATGCCGATCTTCACCTGGAACGTGCTGCTCACCTCGATCCTGGTGCTGATGGCCTTCCCGGTGCTCGCCGCCGCGCTGCTCGCGCTGGAGGCCGACCGCAAGCTCGGGGCGCAGATCTTCCATCCGGAGACCGGAGGCGCGCTGCTCTGGCAGCACCTGTTCTGGTTCTTCGGCCATCCGGAGGTCTACATCATCGCGCTGCCGTTCTTCGGCATCGTGACCGAGATCCTGCCGGTGTTCAGCCGCAAGCCGCTGTTCGGCTACATCAGCCTCATCGGCGCGACCATCGCCATCGCCGGTCTGTCGATCACCGTGTGGGCGCACCACATGTTCCCGACCGGCCAGGTGCTGCTGCCGTTCTTCTCGTTCATGACGTTCCTCATCGCGGTGCCGACCGGGGTGAAGTTCTTCAACTGGATCGGCACGATGTGGCGCGGGCACCTGACGTTCGAGTCGCCGATGCTGTTCTCCATCGGCTTCCTGGTGACCTTCCTGCTCGGCGGTCTCACCGGCGTCATCCTGGCCTCGCCGCCGCTGGACTTCCACATCAGCGACACGTACTTCGTGGTGGCGCACTTCCACTACGTGGTGTTCGGCACCGTCGTCTTCGCGATGTTCGCCGGCTTCTACTTCTGGTGGCCGAAGTTCACCGGGAAGATGCTGGACGACAAGCTCGGCAAGTTCCACTTCTGGACGCTGTTCGTCGGCTTCCACCTCACCTTCCTGGTGCAGCACTGGCTCGGCGTGATCGGCTTCCCGCGCCGGTACGCGGACTACAGCCCGCTGGACGGCTTCACCGACCTGAACATGGTGTCCTCCATCGGCGCCTTCCTCCTCGGCGCCTCCACGCTGCCCTTCCTGTGGAACGTGTGGAAGACCCACAAGACGGCGCCGCAGGTCACCGTGGACGACCCGTGGGGCTTCGGCGGCTCCCTGGAGTGGGCCACCTCGTGCCCGCCGCCGCGGCACAACTTCACCTCGCTGCCCCGGATCCGCTCCGAGCGCCCGGCGTTCGACCTGCACTACCCGCACGTCTCCGCCAAGAAGGAGCTGGGAGGAACCAAATGAAAGTTCAGGGCTGGTTGTTCCTCGCCTGCGGCCTGTTCTTCGCCGCGGTGGACGTCGTCTACTGGTTCTGGTCGAAGGAGCCCGTGGGCACCACGGCCATGGCCATCTCCGTGGGCTTCGCCTTCATGATCGGCTACTACCTGGTGTTCACGGCCCGCCGCATCGGCGACCAGCCGGAGGACGACAAGCAGGGCGAGATCAGCGACGGCGCCGGTGAGATCGGGTTCTTCAGCCCGCACAGCTGGTGGCCGCTGTTCGTCACGGCCTCGGCGGCGTTCGCCTTCCTCGGCTTCGTGATCGGCTGGTGGATGTTCATGATCGGCGTCTTCGCCATCGTCATGAGCATGATCGGCTTCGTGTTCCAGTACTACCGGGGACACTTCTCGCACTGAGATTCGCTCGAAAGGGGCGGCCGGATTCTTCCGGCCGCCCCTTTGGCGTTCTTTGCCAGTGATATGAAGTGCAACAAGTGGTCCGAAGGTGACTATGGGTAGTAACCCCTCAGAATGTGGGCCTGATCGGTCCGATGGGGGGAATGTGCGGTGGGTCACACAATCCGGGTAACGGTCGGGGGCACTGGGTTGCTGGCTCTGGCGCTGCTGGCCGCCTGTTCGGGGGAGGACGGCGCCAGGCCGGCGGGGAAGAGCGGTGAGCCCAGCTCACCGGACGCCGCCGTCACCATCACGCCGGCGGACCGGAGCGGCAACGTCGCACCGGACCAGCCGGTCCTCGTAGCGGTACAGAACGGCACCCTGTCCGAGGTGACCGTGACCGGCCCGGGCGGCGCGCTGCCCGGCGTGCTGAGCGTGGACGGCACCCAGTGGCGCAGCCGCGGCACCGCGACGCCGGGCGCCACGTACACGGTCAAGGCCGTGGCGGCGAACCGCGAGGGCAGGAGCGGCGAGACGACCAGCTCGTTCACCGTGGTGCGGGCGACGAAGAACTTCGCCGTCAAGAACATCCTCCCGCACAAGAACGACACGGGGCTGGAGGTGGGCGTGGGCATGCCCATCATGATCAGCTTCGACCGCGACATCACGGACCGGGTCGGCGTGGAGCGCAACCTCCTCGTCCAGACGTCCAAGCCGGTCTACGGGGCCTGGCACTGGTTCGACGACCGCACGGTGCACTTCCGGCCCAAGAAGTTCTGGCCGGCGAACACGAAGGTGCGGCTCATCGCCAACCTCGCCGGCGCCCGCGGCGGCGAGGGCATGTACGGCACCAAGAACCACACGCTGGACTTCAAGATCGGGCGTTCCCAGATCACCAGCGGCAGCATCAACAACCACCACATGGTCGTGAAGCGGGACGGCAGGACGGTCAGGAACATCCCGTTCAGCGCCGGCCAGGGCGGTGTCATGAAATATCACACCACCAGTGGCATCCACCTGGCCATGTCCCGGGAACCGGTCACGGTCATGACGTCCCCGGGCATCGGCCCCGGCCAGGCCGGGTACTACCAACTGACCGTCTACAACACGATCCGGATCTCCAACAGCGGCGAGTACGTGCACAGCGCGCCCTGGTCGGTCGGCTCCCAGGGCAACTCCAACGTCAGCCACGGCTGCGTCAACATCAGCCCGGACAACGCCAAGTGGTACATCGACAACACCCTGATCGGCGACCCGATCATCCTCACCGGCTCGCCGCGTCCCCTGGAGCCGCTCAACGGCTGGGGACACTGGCAGGAGTCGTGGAAGCAGTGGCTCCAGTGGAGCAGCCTGGGCTTCGGGTTCACCACCGACCCGCTGACCACCGCGTGAGCGCCTGAGAGGCCCCAGGAGGCCCCCGGCCGGGCGTCGGGCACTCTGGTGCCGGACAGGTGCGGGCGGGCCTCCCGGGACACGAGAAGGGCCCCGGGACGGATGTCCCGGGGCCCTGCTTCGCGCTCGTGCGACGGATCAGTGCGAGATCGACCGGTTGTCGCCGCCGGAGCCGACGGCCGCGTGGTCCTCACCCTGACCGAGCTCGTGACCGTCATGGCCGTCGTGGCCGTGACCGTCCTCGACCGGGATCTTCTCGCCGCCGTACGCCTGGCTCATCTTGGCGCGCAGGCGGCCGATCGGGTTGCGCAGGTCCTTCGGCGGGATGCCCCCGTCGTCCGGACCGGCCGCGATCATCGGCACCGGCTCCTTGCCCCGCATGTGCGCGGCGATGTCCTCCGCCGGGGGCACGTGGATCTCGATGAACTCGCCGTGCGGCAGGCGCTTGATGACGCCCGACTCCACGCCGTGGCTCAGCACCTCCGCGTCCTTGCGCTGGAGACCCAGGCAGGTCCGGTAGGTGATCATGTAGGCCAGCGCCGGGCCGAGGAAGATGGCGAAGCGGCCGACCCAGGTGATCTGGAAGAGCGACAGGTGGAAGTTGGCCGCGATCTCGTCGTTCGCGCCCAGCAGCCACAGGATGCCGTAGAACGTGATGGCCGCGAAGCCGATCGAGGTGCGGTGCGGGTTGTTGCGGGGGCGGTCGGCGATGTGGTGCTCACGCCGGTCCCCGGTGACCCACTGTTCCAGGAACGGATACAACGCCAGGCCCGTCATGATGATGCCCATGGGCACCAGGGCCGGGATGATCACACTCAGCGGCAGCGTGTAGCCCAGGAAGTTGATCTCCCACGCGGGCATGATCCGCAGGGCGCCCTCAAGGAAGCCCATGTAGAAGTCGGGCTGCGAACCCGCCGAGATGTCCGCCGGCGTGTAGGGACCGAACAGCCAGATCGGGTTGATCTGGGCGAAGGCCCCGAGCCCGGCGAGCGTGCCGAAGGTGAACAGGAAGTAGGCGCCCGCCTTGATCATGAAGGACGGGTAGAACGGCCCGCCCACCACGTTCTCGTTGGTGCGGCCCTTGCCCGGCATCTGGGTGTGCTTCTGCACCCACATGAGGATCATGTGGGCCGAGATCAGCGCCAGCAGGATGCCCGGGATCAGCAGGATGTGCAGCGTGTAGAACCGGGAGATGACGTCCTCGCCGGGATACTCGCCGCCGAACAGGAAGAACGAGACGTACGACCCGACGAGCGGCAGCGAGATCGCCACACCCTGGGTGATCCGCAGACCCGCGCCGGACAGCAGGTCGTCCGGGAGCGAGTAGCCGGTCAGGCCCTCGGCGAGGGCCAGGGTGAGCAGCAGGACGCCGATGATCCAGTTCAGCTCGCGCGGCTTGCGGTATGCACCGGTGAAGAACACGCGGAGCATGTGCACCATCATGCCGCCGATGAACAGCAACGCCGCCCAGTGGTGGATCTGCCGCATCAGCAGGCCGCCGCGCACCTCGAAGCTGATGTGCAGCGACGAGGCGTACGCCTCGGACATCAGGACGCCCTTGAGCGGCTCGTAGGAGCCGTCGTAGACGACGTGACCCATGCTGGGCTTGAACCAGAACGTCAGGAACGTACCGGTCAGCAGCAGGATGACGAACGAGTAGAGCGCGATCTCGCCGAGCAGGAACGACCAGTGGTCAGGGAAGACCTTGCGCAGGTTGCGCCGCAGGAAGTTGCCCGCGCCCAGCCGGTCGTCGATGAAACCGCTCGCCCCGGCCACGGGCTTGGGAACACTGTCGATGGTCACGCGTGGCCTCCCTGATTCCGGACCTCGGCCTCGGCGTCGCCACGCTCCCAGAAGCTCGGGCCGACCGGAACCGGGAAGTCGCCCTTCGCGATGAGGTAACCCTCGGAGTCGACGCCGAGCGGAAGCTGGGGCAGCGGCCGGGCCGCCGGGCCGAAGATGACCCGCGCGCCGTCCGTGGCGTCGAAGGTGGACTGGTGGCACGGGCAGAGGATGTGGTGGGTGGTCTGCTCGTAGAGGGCCGCGGGGCAGCCGACGTGCGTGCAGATCTTCGAGTAGGCCACGATCCCGTTGTGCATCCAGTTCCGGTTGATCCCGCTCTTGAGCTCCTCCGGGCGGAGGTTGAGCAGGATCACGGTGGCCTTGGCGAGGGCGGTCAGGTCGTGCTCGTAGCCCTCGGGGACGACGGACAGCAGGCCGCCGGGCGAGTTGAAGTCGGCGGCCCTGATCGGCTCGCCGGTGCCCTCCACGACCAGGCGGAGCTGCTTGCCGCCGTTGATCTTCGGGTCCCACACGGTGTGCCGCAGCTTGGTCTCGGGCAGCGGCCCGAGGTCCTTGAGCAGCACCAGCGGGAGGAGCCCCAGCGGCGCCGCCGCCAGCAGCAGCGTACGGCGCAGCAGCGGGTGCTTGGTGATCCCGCTCTCGTTGGCGCCCTGGATGAACGTCTCGGAGACGTAGTCCTTGGTGGGCGCGTCGGAGGCCATCGGGTGGCGCTCCTGCACGAGGCTGTACTTCGGCATGACGCCGCGCACCCAGACCACCAGGCCGGTGGCCAGCGACAGCAGGGCCAGGGCCAGCGTGCCGCCGAGGGAGAGGTTGGAGATCTGCGTGGCGTCCAGGGTGTGCACCTGGAAGGCCACGTAGGAGGCGATGAACCCGATCGCCGACAGGAAGGTGATCAGGAAGCAGAAGGCCGCGATGCGCTCGGCACGGCGGGCCTGCTGCGGGTCGGGCATCTTCACGCCCGGGACCGCGACCTCCTCGACCTTTTCCTGCTCGCCCAGCAGCGTCGTCTCGACCGCGGCGGACGGAGTGCCGATGACGCGCTTGGGAACGCGCTCGTCCGGCCGCTCGATGTCGTCGTTGTTGTCAGTCATGGTTGGCCTGTCGCTTCTTCGCGGTGATCCAGATGGCGGCGAGTGCGAGCGCGCTGAGGCCGACGATCCAGGCCACGAGGCCCTCGGTGACCGGACCGATGCGCCCGAGGCCGAAGCCGCCCGGGTCCGTCTGCTCGCGGACGCCGACGATGTAGGCGATCATGTCACGCTTCTGCTCGGGCGTGATCGTGGAGTCGTTGAAGACGGGCATGGCCTGCGGGCCCGTGATCATCGCCTCGTAGATCTGCTCGGGCGTCGACTGGTTCAGGTTCGGGGCGTACTTGCCCTGCGTGAGCGCGCCTCCCGCTCCCACCCAGTTGTGGCAGCTGATGCAGTTGGCGCGGAAGAGCTCGCCACCCTTGGCGGGGTCGCCCAGCGCCGGGTCGACCTGCTCCTTGCCGGGGACCGTGGGGCCCCCGCCGAGCGACTGCACGTAAGCCGAGAGCTGCCTGATCTTGTCGGGCGTCACCCAGTCGGCCG
Source organism: Microtetraspora sp. NBRC 13810 (assembly GCF_030268685.1). Taxonomy (GTDB): domain Bacteria; phylum Actinomycetota; class Actinomycetes; order Streptosporangiales; family Streptosporangiaceae; genus BSRQ01. The sequence continues at coordinate 32,062 of NZ_BSRQ01000016.1, read as the reverse complement.
GCGGCTTGCGCGGGACCTGGGGGCCGGGGTTGGCCGCCGGCATGCGCCCGCTGCTGACCTGGAAGTCCACCGAGGCCGCGCCGACGCCCACCAGGGTCGGGCCGTTCTCGGTGCCCTGCGCCTGGAGACCGTGGCAACTGGAGCAGTGAGCCGCGAAGAGCTTGGCGCCCTCCGTGACGTCATCGGCCTTGCCCGACGCCACCGCCGCGTCGGCGCTCTGGGTCTGCGGCAGGACGAAGGTGGTGTACGCCCCTCCGACCAGCCCCAGAGCGAGAAGCAGGACGGCGTATCTCGCGAGGGGATGCCGCCGCCTAGCGGTGATCCTATTCACAGAGATCCCCGTTCCCATTAATGAATGATGTAGATGGTCGCGAAAAGGCCGATCCAGACGACGTCCACGAAGTGCCAGTAATAGGACACAACGATCGCGCTGGTGGCCTGCTCATGCGTGAAGCGCTTCGCGGCGTACGTGCGTCCCAGCATGAACAGGAACGCGATCAAGCCACCGGTCACGTGCAGGCCATGGAAGCCCGTGGTCAGATAGAAGACCGAGTCATAGGCCGAGTGCGAGAGGACGTGGCCCTCGTGCGCGAGCTCGCTGTACTCGTAGAGCTGGCCGCCGACGAACACCGCGCCCATGAGGAAGCTGACGAGGTACCAGAAGCGTAGCTTGCCGACCTGGCCCTTCTCGGCCGCCCACACGCCCATCTGGCAAGTCACACTGGACAGGACCAGGATGATCGTGTTGACCGTCGCGAAGGGGATGTTCAGATGCGCCTCGGGCCAGGGCAGCCCCTGCCCGATGCTCACTGACCGGATGGTGAAGTACATCGCGAACAGCGCCGCGAAGAACATGAGCTCAGAGGACAGCCACACGATCGTCCCGACGCTGACCAGGTTGGGCCGGCGGGACGGGTGTGCTGCCGTCGTCGTTGTTACTGCGGATGCTGTCGCCACGGGCAGCATTATTGCGGCTTCGGTGGCCGGGTCGCCGCACGACCCCCCGATAGGGGTGTCAGGGTCGCCTCAATAGGTGCGAAAACGGTCAATCCCGGCCGTGGGGGCGTCCAGCCTGGGTCTCCGCGCCACCCGACCGGTAGCATCCATGATTGACCATACCTCTTGGCGCCGACGCGGCACCGAAGCGAGAGCGAGCACGACCTTGAGCAGCGACTTGGGCACCGATGACAAGATGAGGGTCCTCGTCTACAGCGACGACGCCGCCACGCGGGAGAAGGTGCGGCTGGCCATCGGCCGCCGCCCCGCCGCCGACGTCCCCTTCGTGGAGATCGTGGAGTGCGCGACCCAGCCCAAGGTCGTCCAGCACCTCGACTCCGGTGAGATCGACGTGGCCGTGCTCGACGGCGAGGCCCAGCCCGCGGGCGGCATGGGCGTCGCACGCCAGGCCAAGGACGAGGTCTACGACTGCCCGCCCATCTGCCTGCTCGTCGCCCGCCGCGACGACCGCTGGCTCGCCACCTGGTCCAGGGCCGACGCCGTCGTCGCGCAGCCGCTCGACCCGGTCCTGCTGGCCGACACCATCGCCGATCTCATGCGGCGGCGCGGCGCCAACCGACTCACCGCCCACTAGCCGGTCGCCGACCCCTGGAGTAGCTCATGGACGCGCGCAACACCTGGCCCGCGTTGTTGTCAGCCATGCTCGCGGGAGAGCACCTGAGCGCCGACGAGACCGCCTGGGCGATGCACGAGATCATGACGGGCGCGGCCACCCCCGCCCAGATCGCCGGGTTCGCCGTGGCGTTGCGCGCCAAGGGCGAGACGGTCGCCGAGGTCGCCGGGCTGGCCAGGGTGATGCTGGACCTCTCGACCCCGCTCCGGGTGGACGGCCCGGTGGTCGACATCGTGGGCACCGGCGGCGACCGCGCCCACACCGTCAACGTCTCCACCATGGCAGCCATCGTCGCCGCGGCGGCGGGCGCGCGGGTGGTCAAGCACGGCAACCGCGCGGCCTCCTCGTCCTGCGGCGCCGCCGACGTGCTGGAGCACCTCGGCGTCGTGCTGGAGCTCACCCCCGCGCAGACCGCCCGGGTCGCCGCCGAGGCGGGCATCGCCTTCTGCTTCGCGCCGCTCTACCACCCGGCGCTGCGCTTCGCCGGCCCGCCGCGCAAGGAGCTCGGCGTGCCGACCGTGTTCAACTTCCTCGGCCCGCTCACCAACCCCGCCCGGCCGACCGCGCAGGCCATCGGCGTGTTCGACGCGCGGATGCTGCCCATCGTCGCGGGCGTCTTCGCCGAGCGCGGGGTCTCGGCCCTGGTCTTCCGCGGCGACGACGGGCTCGACGAGCTCACCATCGCCACCACCTCGACCGTCTGGATCGTGCGTGACGGCACCGCCACGCAGACCACCTTCGACCCGGCCGTCCTCGGCATCCCCAGGTCGCCGGTCGACGCGCTGCGCGGCGGCGACGCCGTCTTCAACGGCCAGGCCGTCCGCGACCTGGTCGCCGGCAAGACCGGCCCGATCCGCGACGCCGTGCTGCTCAACGCCGCCGCCGGCCTGGTCGCGGCAGACGGCCCGGGGGAGGACCTCGACGCCGCCATGACCGATGCCTACGCCAGGGCGGTCACCGCGATCGACTCGGGCCGGGCGTCCGCGACCCTGGACCACTGGATCGAGCTCAGCAACACCCTGCACCGCCCCTGACCGCGCAGTCCCTGACCGCGCAGTCCCTGACCGCGCAGTCCCTGACCGCGCAGTCCCTGACCGCGCGCAGCCGTGGCTGCGCCGGTCGGGTCAGTCGCCCTCGTTCAGGCCGATCGAGAAGGCCGCGTCGAGGTCGTGCTTGGAATAGGTGCGGAACGCGATGTGCGTCTCGGTGTGCAGCACGCCCGGCACCTTGTTCACCCGGCCGGGGATCACCTCGGCCACCTGCTCGTAGGCGGGCACCCGGACCATCGCCAGCAGGTCGTACTCCCCGGTGATCGAGTAGACCTCGCTCACGCCGTCGATCCCGGCGATCATCTGGGCGACCTCGGTGATCCGGTCGACCTCCGCCTTGACGTGCACGATCGCGGTGACCACGGGTCCTCCTCAGGGGCTTACCTCCACGGCATCGGGGAGGCGTCCGGCAAAACCTCGGCCAACCCTATCGCGGCGCAGATCGGGACAGCTCATCCCACGTCCGGACACTCCCTGGACGGACGCGGGAGGTCCACCGGCGCGGACGTGCGCTCGCGAGTTGGCGCAGGAGACCTTCCGCGTTTTGCGGCCCACGGCGGCGCGTCGTGCTCAGGACAGTGGGCGGCCCTCGCGTGGGCTGCGGGCCTCGATGGCCTGGTAGGCGCGGTCGATGCGGGCCTTGAGGCGGCCGGCGCCGTGGGCGGGGAGGCTCCAGCCGCCCTCGACCTGGACCAGGCGGACGCCGGGTGACTCCAGCCAGCGCAGGATGCACTCGGTCTCCTCGGCGCTGGCGGCCGGGGTGGGGCCGGGGCCGGGGACCACGGTCTCCGCGGTGGCGACCAGGGCTTCCACGTAAGGGGTGGGATGGGCGCCCCTGGGCATCACTCCCGCCGCGGCCAGCCTGCCGTACCTGATCACGTGGATGTCCCAGCCGCCGTCGAACGCCGGGCTGGCCGCGACGAGCTGCGGGATGCCGGTCAGCGCCTGGAGGCGCTGCATGCGCGCGGCCGTGCGCACGTAGGCGGCCAGGCGGTCGCGGTCGGCGGCGGCCTCCTCGTAGCGCTGCTCGACCGACAGCCGCTCCATCCGCGCCTCCATCGCGGAGAACACCACGCTCGCGTCGTGTTCCATCGCGCGCCGCGCGCTCGCCACGTGCAGCGTGTAGTCGGCGGGGCTCTCCCTGCCCTCGCAGGGCGCGCCGCAGCGGCCGATCTCGGCGAGCGCGCAGGCCCGCCGGGTGTGCCGCGGGGTGAGCCGCTCGGTGCACTGCCGCAGCGGGATGGCCTCGTGCAGGGCCGCCTTCGCGTCCTCCGCGGTGCGGCTGCTGGAGAACGGGCCCAGGTAGGACGCCTGGTCGGGGCGGACCTCGCGGACGATGGACAACCGGGGGAAGGGCTCGTCGGTGAGCTTGAGCCACACCGCCTTCTCCGGGAAGCGGGACCTGCGGTTGTACCGGGGTTTCGTCCCCGCGATGAGGCGCAGCTCCCTCACCTCGGCCTCCAGGCCGGTGGCGCAGACGATGGTGCGCACCCGCTCGGCGACGCCGATCATCTCCCTGATCCTGGACCGGGTCTCGCTCGCCGTGAAGTAGCTGCGCACGCGGACCCGCAGGTTGCCGCTCTTTCCGACGTAGAGCGCCTCGCCGCGCTGGTCCTCGAAGACGTAGACCCCCGGGGTGCCGGGCACGGCGTCGGCCAAATGGCGCTTGCGCTGCTGCTCGGGGGTGGGGGTGCGGACGAAGCTCTTCAGCTCCTCCAGGGTGGCCACGCCGAGCGAACCGGCCCGCTCCAGCAGCGCGTGCAGCACGTCGGAGGTCGCCTTGGCGTCGGCGAGCGCCCGGTGGCAGGGCTCGGTGGAGCTGCGGAAGAACCTGGCGAGCGTGCCCAGCTTGCAGTTGGGCACCTCGTCGCGGGTGAGCATGCGCCGTGCGAGGTCGGCGGTGTCGACCACCGGATTGGCCGGCGGCGGGTAGCCGAGCGCGGCGCAGGCCGCCTTGATGAACCCCATGTCGAACGGGGAGTTGTGGGCCACCAGCGTGGCGCCGCGGATGAACTCCAGGAACGACGGCAGCACCGAGTCGATCCTCGGGGCGGTCGTCACCATGGCGTCGGTGATGCCGGTCAGGACCGAGATGAACGGCGGGATCGGCCCGCCCGGGTCGACCAGCGTGGCGAACTCGCCGAGCGGCTCCCCGCCGCGCACCTTGACGGCCCCGATCTCCGTGATCGTGTGCTCCGCCGCCGAGCCGCCGGTCGTCTCCAGGTCGAACACGACGAACGTCACCTGGCTGAGCGGCGTGCCCAGCTCGTCCAGAGCGCCCTGCACCGCGATCTCCACGACCAAGACCATAGAAGCCGCCACCGACATAAACCACCCGGCCCCCCGCCGATGTCCGCCCCCGGCCCTCCCCGAGCCGTTCCAGCCGGATCCCGCGCGGCAGCGGATCTCCGGCGCCGGCCCGAGATCACCTCGCGGTCCTCCTTCCGGCAGCCGGGTGAACGACAGGACGGCACCGGCTCGCCCATCCACGCCCTCCGCGGCCCCCGTGCCCTCTTCTCCGTCGACCACGGGGGCCGGTCCCGTCCGCGGTGGTCACTGGAGATCGTCATGGTCGGCTACTTTGGTCGGTGTCGGAGCGGGCGGCGACGGCCTAGCGTTGGGGGACGTGACGGAATATCGGTGGCTGCTGCCGTCGGTGCTGATCGGGACGGCGGAGGAGGCGCGGCAGGGGAGAAGGTCGCGCTCGGCGCGGGACTGGGCGGCCGACGGGGGGATGTTCCTGCTGTCGTGCGCGAGCGCGGCGATGTTCGTGCTCATGATGCAGGCCGACGGGGTGCCCCAGCCCCTCATCGTGCTGGAGGTGGTGGTCGGCACCGGGGCGTGCGCCGCGGTGTGGCTGCGCAGGCGGTGGCCGGTCGGGCTGACGCTCATGCTCTGCGTGCTGTCGACGTTCTCGCTGCTGGTGTCGGGGCCGACGCTGGTGGCGGTCTTCACCGTGGCGGTGCACCGGCCGTTCAGGTACGCCGCGATGGCCGGCGGGCTCGCCCTGGTGAGCACGCTGCCCTACGCGACGCTGCGGCCGGACCCGGCCTTCGGATTCTGGGGGATCGTGATCGTCGGGTCGGCGCTGTATCTCGCGATGATCGCGTGGGGGATGTTCGTGCGGGCCCAGCGGCAGCTCGTGCTCTCGCTGCGGGACCGGGCGGGGGAGGCGGCGCGGGACGCGCGGCGGCTGGAGCGGGAGCGCATCGCCAGGGAGATGCACGACGTCCTCGCCCACCGGCTCTCCCTGCTCAGCCTGCACGCCGGGGCGCTGGCGTTCCGCGCCGACCTGCCGCGGGAGGAGGTGGCCAAGGTCGCCGGCTCGATCAGGACCGCCGCCCACCAGGCGCTGGAGGATCTGCGCGAGGTGATCGGCGTGCTGCGGCGCGACGAGGAGGACGCCGTCCCCGGGCCGCCGCAGCCGACCCTCGCCGACCTGCCCGGCCTGGTCGAGGAGTCCAGGAGGGCGGGCATGGACATCGACTTCCGCCTGGGACCCGCCGACGCGGCGGCCGCGCCGGACGGGCTGGGCCGTACGGTCTACCGCCTCGCCCAGGAGGGACTGACCAACGCGCGCAAGCACGCGCCCGACGCGCGGGTGCGGCTCACGGTGGACGGCTCCCCCGGCGACGGGCTCACGCTGGAGATCCGCAACCCGGTCCGTACGGCGGGCCGGCCCGGCGCGGTTGTGCCCGGCGGCGGCAACGGCCTGATCGGGCTGGCCGAGCGGGTGGGGCTGGCCGGCGGCCGGTTCGAGCAGCTGATCGGCGCGGACGGTGACTTCGTGCTGCGCGCCTGGTTACCGTGGCCGGCATGAGCAGCGATCCGATCGGCGTCCTGATCGTGGACGACGACGCCCTGGTGCGCGCCGGGCTGTCCCTGATCCTCGGCGGCACCGCAGACGTCCGGCTGGTGGGGGAGGCCGCCGACGGTGACGAGGTGCCCGCGCTGGTGGCCGAGCGGCGGCCCGACGTGGTGCTGATGGACATCAGGATGCCCAGGCTGGACGGCCTGGCCGCGACCGAGCGGCTGCGCTCGGGCCCGCGTCCGCCGGAGGTCGTCATCCTGACCACCTTCCACGCCGACGCGCACGTGCTGCGCGCCCTGCGCGCGGGCGCGGCGGGGTTCCTGCTGAAGGACACCCCGCCCGAGGAACTGCTCGCCGCGATCCGCAGGGTCGCCGCCGGGGAGCCCATCCTGTCGCCCGCGGTGACCCGGCAGCTCATCTCGCACATCGCGGACCCGCGGATCGAGGATCGCAGGGGGCGGGCGCGGAGGCTGCTCGACCGGCTCAGCGACCGGGAGCGCGAGGTGGCGCTGGCGGTGGGCCGGGGCGCCTCCAACGCCGAGATAGCCGCCGAGCTCTTCATGAGCGTCGCCACCGTCAAGGCGCATGTGTCCCGCGCGCTGACCAAGATGGAGCTCAACAACCGCGTGCAGATCGCGCTGGCCGTGCACGACGCGGGCCACCTCGCCTGAGCCGGGCGGGCCGTCCGCGTGGCCGCTGGGCTGGGATGATCTTGTGTTGGGCGGTCCGCGGGCCGCGATTTCTTCCGCCAAGCGCTTGTTCAGCGGTCGTCAACCGGGGCGAGGGGCGAATACAGGGTTGCGGCAGCCGTACCCTTGTCTGATAGACGAGTTTCGGAAGGCGTCAAAGGGCTGAGAGGAAGATGGGGATGAGTTCGGCCGGAGAGGGCTTGGCTCGTCCGCTGCCCGAGCAGGTCAGGTTACACGTCGTGGACCTCGCGGCGCAGGTCCTCGGCACGATGCCGCCCGCGCTGATTCCGCCGCCGCTGCGCGGGATCGCCAAGTTCGACCCGCGCAAGCGGGCCAAACTCGGCGGCACTCCGATCGCGGCCCAGCTGGAGACCGACAAGGAGTTCCGGGAGGCGGTCGCGGAGACGATCTCGGCCGGGTGGCCGGAGCTGGTCGCGAGCCTCGCTGAGGGCAACGTGCCGCCCGCGGCCGAGCCGGTGCTGGTGGCCGCCGCGGCCTATCTCACCCGTCCGCCCGGCTGGCCGGAGATGGTGGAGGTCGCGCGCGCCGACCTGGAGCGTTCGGCCGCCACCGCGAAGGGCAACGCCCACGAGCAGACGGCGACGCGGCTGCGCGAGCAGCTCGCCGCCCAGAAGAGCACCGCAAAGGAGGAGGCCGAGCGGCTGCGCGAGCAGCTCAAGGCCGCCCGCGGGGAGAACGCCGACCTGCGGCGCAAGCTGCACGACGCCAGGGAGCGGGCCAGGTCCGCCGAGGCGCGGGCCGTTGAGATGGCCGTCGCGGCCGAGGAGGCGCGGGGCGCCCTCGCCGCCGCCGGCGGCGCGCAGGAGGCCGAGCTGCGCCGGACCAAGGAGCGTCTCGCCGACGCCGAGCGGCAGATCGAGGCCGCCCGCCGGGCGGCGCGCGAGGGGCGCAGCGTCGAGGACGCCCGGGTGCGGCTGCTGCTCGACGCGTTGCAGGACGCCGCCGCCGGGCTGCGCAGGGAGCTCGCGCTGCCCTCCACGATCAGCCGGCCGGCGGACACGGTCACCGCGGTCGCCCCCGATCGGCCCGGCGTGCGCGCCGTGCCCGCCCGCGCGCTCGCCGACGACGATCCCGCGCTGCTCGACCAGTTGCTCGCGGTGCCGCAGGTGCACCTGATCGTGGACGGGTACAACGTCACGAAGACCGGTTACGGCACCCTCACCCTGGCCGACCAGCGCAACCGGCTGATGACCGGGCTGGGCGGCCTGGTGGCCCAGACCAGGGTCGAGGTGACCTGCGTCTTCGACGGCGCGGAGCTCAACGGTCCGGTGCAGGTCACCGCGCCGCGCGGGGTGCGGGTGATGTTCAGCGCGCCCGGCCAGATCGCCGACGACCTGATCAGGCAGCTCGTCCGGGCCGAGCCGGTCGGCCGGGCCGTCGCGGTGGTCTCCTCCGACCGGGAGGTGGCCGAGACGGTCCGCAGGATGGGCGCCCGTCCGGTCCCCTCGTCCCTTCTCCTGCGCCGCCTGCGCTGACCCCCGCCTGGCTTCCCGCGCCGCCTGCGCTGACCCCGCCTGCTCATGCTGCCGTCGCCTGCGCCGACCCTTGCGTGCCTTTCTCTGTCGCCTGATGCCGCGTCGCCCGCGCTGACCTCGCGTGCCCTCCCGCGCCGCCTGGTGCCGCTGCGTCGCCTGCGCTGACCCCGCGCGCCTTCTCTCCGCCGAACCTGCGGCTCCGCGGGTGTTCTGTCAGGGGTTTGCTGGGGCTTTTGCCCTGTTCGGGGGTGGTTTGTGATGGTGAGGGTAATAGCGCGGAAAAGGTGAGGTCAACACCGAGTCACCTGTACTATTTCGCCCCAGGTCCGATCGTTGGGAGGAGTTCGTGCCGGTGAGGCGTGGACGGTTGCCGATGGCCGCGGGGCTAGTCCTCGCCGTCCTGCTGCTGCCGATCGACGGGGCGGCCGCCGATCCGCAGCCGACCCTCGCCCAGGCCAGGGCCAAGCTCACGAAGCTGAACAACCAGGCGGACAAGGTCGTCGACCGCTACAACCTCGCCAACGAGCGGTACAAGAAGGCGAAGAAGAAGTACGACCAGCTCAACGGCTCGCTCAAGCGCCAGGAGAGCACCGTGGAGGGGCTGCGCCGCGACCTGGTCGGCATGGCGCGCACCGCCTACCAGGGCGGCGACATGGTGACGTGGCAGGGTCTCATCGGCCGCGAGGACCCGGAGGAGGCCCTCGGCGGCCTGGCCGCCCTGAGCCAGCTCTCCGCCGAGCGCTCCCGGTCGCTGGACGCGTTCGACGAGGCCACCCGCACCCTGCGCGGCCAGCGCGACGCCGCCAAGACCGCGTACGGCGAGGCCGACGAGGTGCTCGGCGACGTGCGCAAGCAGAAGTCCACGGTGGAGCGCCTGGTGAAGGAGCAGACCAAGCTGCTGCGCCGTCTCGGCACCTACCAGACGGGCAACCCCAACAGCGCGGGGCAGAAGTACACCGGCGCGGCCTCCGGGAACGGCCGGTCCGTGCTCCAGTTCGCCTACGCCCAGATCGGCAAGCCCTACGTCTTCGGCGGCACCGGCCCCGGCGGCTGGGACTGCTCCGGGCTCACCCAGGCGGCCTGGCGGGCGGCGGGCGTGTCCCTCCCGCGGACCACGTGGGAGCAGTGGAGCTGGGGCGCGCAGCGCCGGGTGTCCCTGGACGACCTCCAGCCCGGCGACCTCATCTTCAGCAACGGCCTCGGGCACGTCGGCATCTACGCGGGCGGCGGCAACATGGTGCACGCCCCGCAGACCGGCGACGTGGTCAAGGTGACGAGCCTCGACGCCTACGGCCGCGGCAGCCTGGTCGGCGCCGTCCGCCCGTAGTCCGCCCGTAGTCCCTCGCCCGGCGCCCCCGGCGGTGCGGAGCGCCGTCGCGGTCCTCTCCCCGGCGGTGAGCGCTGTCCGGTCCTGTGCGCGGCCCGTGAGTTTCGTCCGGTTCTTTGCGCGGTGCCGAGCGTCGTCCCGGCGCGACGGCGTGTGTCCCCGTCCGGCTCGTGGCGGCGGGTGTCTCAAGCGTTCCCCGGCGGCCGGGTGGAGTGCGCCGGCGATGTGCCGGCGGCCTCGTACGGCACGCGGAGCGGGTGGGCGATCCGGCGGTCGTGGACCGTTCCAACCGGTGTGCCCGAAACGGGTGGGCCTCCTTACCGGCGCCTGACGGGAGACGTCAGAACGTTTGGCTGATCGTGATGTGTGCTGCCCGTTACCTTTTGGGTCCCCCCGGGATGGCGCGATTGTAGCGCGCATACCACGAGGTGGGAGCATTTCTCACGTAAAAAGTGGAGCGATCACGGCATGTCTGACGATCGCATGAATCGTCCTACCTATGTGATTGATGTGACACAAGTGGTGTCAATCGCTCATGCGGCGAAAGTGTGAGGGGGATCACATTTAGGTAACTGATCTCCTTGTTCTCCTGGGATTTCGTAAAGTCGGGAACCTCTCCAGAGATCTTTATTCTTGGCGGGGGCTTTGCCGAGATATGGGGATCCGAGTAGCTTCTCGCATCGCGGCGGGCACCGTAGCCCGGCCGAGTCGATCATCGGAAATCAACCGCCGATGTCGTGAATAGATCCATCTGGTCACCGCTAACCGTTCCCCCTTCGGGATTGGTGACCTGCCGAGTCCGTGCAGCCAGGAGGCACGGAGCCGGGGACCCAAAAGGTCCTTACCGAAAGGGCCAGGGGTGAATCGGCGCGATCGCGCCGTAGGGCGACTTCCACGTCCGAATCCGTCAGCTAACCCGGTAGGCATTGGTGGAAGAGCGGAGGAGCAATCCTGTCCACATCCGTGTACAACCTGCGTCTGTCGCGTCTTACCCGCCTGACCATCGGCGGTGCGGCACTCACCATCACCGCCTCGGCGGGGGTGGTGACGCTACAGGCCACCGCGGCCTCGGCGGTGACGACGAGCACAGCACCACTTCCTTCCGTGGATTCGACGACCTCCACGACGTTGCTGGCCGGGAGCACCCCCTCCTCGGCCACGGCAGCGGCGCCGGGCGCGGTGACCACCGTCACGAAGCTCACCAAGGTCGCGGCACAGAAGCTCAAGGCCGCCAAGGCGGTCTCCGTGGCCGAGAAGCAGGTCGGCGATCCGTATCGGTGGGGAGCCACCGGTCCCAACGCGTTCGACTGCTCCGGCCTGGTCCAGTACAGCTGGCGGAAGGCCGGGGTGAAGATCCCGCGCGTGACCTACAGCCAGTACTCCGGTATCAGGAAGAAGATCTCGATCAAGGATCTGCGGCCCGGTGACCTGCTGTTCTTCTACGGCAAGGGCCACGTGGGCATGTACGTCGGCGACGGAAAGATCATCCATTCCCCCAACAGCGGCGAAACCGTGCGCATCGTGAAGCTGAGCACCATGCGGTCCTCCTTCAGCGGCGCAGTGCGTCCCGGTCTCTGACGCCCTCCCCCAGGGCCGCGTCTCGCAGGCACGACCTCCCCCCGGTTCCGCGCCCGGATACCCCCTCCGGACGCCTGTCCGGTGCGCCCAGGTCGCCGCCTGAGCCCCCGAAGCGCGCGCCCCTCCCCGCTCGCGGCCCGCCGGGCCCGTCCGTCCACCGGCGGCCCGCGAGCGGGGACCCCCGTTCCCGGCCCGCCACCCCCTGGCGGGCCGAGAGCGGGGCCCCTGTCCACAGCCCGTCGCCCTCCGGCGGGCCCGTCAACGGGATACGGTCCGACGTCCCCGGCGGATCGCGGGCGCGCACCTGGCCCGTTGCCCGAGGAGCGAGGACGCGTCCCACGGTCCACACGGGCGGCCCCGGCGGTCGCCCGATGCCGTACTTTGGGCCGCGTGCATGCCGTCTCCGACCCGAAGACCCGGCGCATGGCGCTGTCGGGTCTGCTGGGCGTGGCCGGAGCGGTGCTGCTGACCGGCGGGGCGCCGCCCGCGCCGATCGGCGCCGGCCTGTCCGCCGCGATGCGCGTGCCGGCCGCGCCGGCGCCACCGGCCATGCCGGGTGGCACGGTCGTGCGCGGCGAGCGGTCGGAGGTGATCGGCCCGCCCGGCGCGGACCGTGGCCGGCTGGCCGGGATCGCCGCCGTGGCCGACCGCGCCGCCCGTACGGTCGCCGGGGTGTGGGGTCCCACGCGCGCGGTGATCGAGGTGCCCGCCGACACGGCGCAGGCCGCCCGCCTCGCCGGCACCACCGCGCTGGAGGGGCTCGCCGCCGTCGCGCTCGCCGACCGCGTCGTGATCGTGCCCGACGGCTTCGCGCGGCTGTCCCCGGCGGGACGCGCCGTCGTCCTCACCCACGAGCTGACCCACGTCGCCACCGGAGCGGCGCTCGGCACCGGGCTGCCCATCTGGCTCACCGAGGGCTTCGCGGACTACGTCGGCTACCGGGACTCCGGCATCCCCGTCCGCACGGCCGCCGCCGAGCTCGCCGACGAGGTGCGCGCGGGCCGCCTGCCCCGCGAGCTTCCGTCCCGCGACGACTTCCGCCCCGGCGGGCCCCGGGTGCCCCAGGCGTACGAGGAGGCGTGGCTCGCCTGCCGCTACATCGCCGGCCGGTACGGCGAGCGGGCGCTCGTCGCCCTCTACCGGCGCGCCCTGCGCGACGGCCTCCCCGGCGCGCTCGCCGCCCTCGGCCTCACCACCGCCTCCCTCACCGCCCACTGGCGCGCCCACCTCGCCGCCGAACTGCGCTGACCCGTCCCCGGACCTCGTCCACCCCGCCCGGACGGCGTACCCGGAGCTGGACGGCCGGGGAAGGGAACGCGTCCGCGGCGCGCGTGGCGGGGGGCGGTGAAGGCGGAGCGGGGGAGTGCGGGGTTCGCGGGGGGTGAGGAGGGCATGGGGGGCGGGCTGTGGAGGTGGAGACGGCCCGGCTGCGTGGAGGGGGCCGGGGCGGGCTGCGATGATACGGGGATCGACGTCGAGCGGGTGTCGGCTCCGGACGGGGAGTGATCGGGGTGACCGAATCGGGTGAGCTTTCTGGCAGGCGGGTCAGGGGGGACGGAGCGGAGGGCGGCACGGGGAGGACGGGTGTGCGCGGAGCGGCCTGGGCGCTGATCGGCCTCGGGGCCGCGATCGGCGTGGTGGTCGGGGTGACCACGCCGTGGCGGGTGCTGGCCGCGGGCGCGCCCGCGGTGGCGGTCGATCCGGCGCGCGACTTCACCGCGGCGCAGATCGCCCGCGCCGCGGAGTTCGACTCGGCGCTGAGTCTTCCTTCCTATCTGTCGCTGGCGCTCACCCTGGTCTTCGCCGGGCTGCTGATCGTCACGCCGTTCGGCGCACGGGTGCTGTCCGCGGCCCGCGGCCCGTGGTGGCTGCGGGTGGTCTGCGGGGTGGTGGCGCTCACCGCCGTCGTGGAGGTCCTCCGCTGGCCGCTCGGCATGTGGTACGAGACCTACGTCCGCGCCTACGGCCTGTCCACCCAGACCTGGTCGTCGTGGTCGGCGGACCGGCTGCTCAACCTCGGGGTGCGCACCCTGCTCGTCGCGTTCATGGTGGTGGCCGTGGTGGGGCTGGCCCGGCGGTTCCCCCGCTGGTGGATCCCCGCGGCGGCGGGCGCCTTCGTGCTGACCGTGGCGGCGTCGTTCGTCTACCCCGTCGCGGTCGAGCCGCTGTTCAACGACTTCCGCCCGATGCCCGCCGGGCAACTGCGCACCGACCTGCTCGCGATGGCCGCCAGGGACGGCGTGCCGGTGGAGGACGTGCTGGTCGCCGACGCCTCCCGGCGTACCACGGCGCTCAACGCCTACGTCTCCGGCTTCGGCGCGACCCGCCGGATCGTCGTCTACGACACGCTGCTCGGCGCGCCCGAGAACGAGGTGCAGACGATCGTCGCGCACGAGCTCGGCCACGCCAAGAACGACGACGTCCTGCACGGCACGCTGGAAGGCGGGCTGGCCGCCGCGTTCGGCGCCTGCCTGCTCTTCCTGGTCACCTCGCCGGGGTCGGTGCGCCGCCGGGCCGGGATCGCCTCCCTCGCCGACCCGCGCGCCGCCGGGCTGCTGATGGGCCTGCTCAGCGTGGCGTCCGTGCTGTCCGGGCCGGCCCAGAACGTGGTGAGCAGGCACATCGAGGCCCGCGCCGACGTGCACGCCCTGGACCTCACCCGCGACCCCGGCCGGTTCGTCGCGATCCAGAAGCGGCTGGCCGTCGCCAACATCTCCGACCTGTCACCCGACCCCGTGGAGTACGTCCTGTACGCCTCCCACCCCGCCGGACCCGAGCGCATCGCCACCGCCAGATCCTGGGCGCTGCTGAACGGCATGCCGGAGCCGTGACCGGGGACGGGGCCGGGTCCCCCGGCAAGACCCTCATCGTCACCAACGACTTCCCTCCCCGCCCCGGCGGGATCCAGGCGTTCGTGCACGGGCTCGCCGCGCGCCGCCCGCCGGGCTCAGTCGTCGTCTACGCGCCCCGCTGGACCGGCTGCCACGCGTTCGACCTGCGCCAGCCGTACCACGTGGTGCGGCATCCGGGCCGGCTGATGCTGCCGCTGCCCACGGTGGCGCGCCGGGCGGCCGAGCTCGTCGCGGCGTTCGGCTGCGAGACGGTGGTGTTCGGGGCGGCGGCGCCGCTCGGCCTGCTCGCGCCCGGCCTGCGTGCGGCGGGGGCGCGCCGGGTCGTCATGCTCACCCACGGCCACGAGGCGTCGTGGGCCAGCATGCCGCTCTCCCGCGGCGTCCTCGCCCGGATCGGCGGGCACGCCGACGTGGTCACCTACCTGGGCGACTACACCCGCGGCAGGCTCGCCGCCGCGATCTCCGACGCCAAGCTGGTACGGCTCGCGCCCGGCGTGGACACCGGCCTGTTCCGGCCCGGCGCGGGCGGCGCCGAGGTGCGCAAGGCGCTCGGCCTGGGCGAGCGCCCCGTCGCCGTCTGCGTCTCCCGGCTGGTCCCGCGCAAGGGCCAGGACGTCCTCGTGCGGGCCTGGCCGCGGGTGCTCGCCGAGGTCCCCGACGCGGTGCTGCTGCTCGTCGGCGGCGGCCCCATCCGCGGCCGGCTGGAACGGCTCGTCCGGGCGGGCGGCCTGGAGGCGGCGGTGCGCATCACCGGCCCGGTGCCGTGGGCCGCGCTGCCGTCCTACTACGACGCCGGCGACGTCTTCGCGATGCCGTGCCGGACCCGGCTGCGCGGCATCGACCTGGAAGGGCTCGGCATCGTCTACCTGGAGGCGTCCTCGGCCGGGCTGCCGGTCATCGCGGGCTCCTCCGGCGGCGCCCCCGACGCCGTACGGCACGGCGAGACCGGGCTGGTCGTGGACGGCTCCGCACCCGCCGAGGTCGCCGCCGCCGTCGCCGGGCTGCTGGCCGACCCGGCGCGCGCCCGCGCGATGGGCGAGCGCGGCCGGGAGTGGATCACCCGGGAGTGGACCTGGGACGCCGTGGCCGCCCGCTTCGATCGTCTGCTGGCGCCCTCGGGACCCCGCCCGGCTCAGCCGTAGAGCCCGTCGATCTCCTTGGCGAAGTCGCGGATGACGATGTCGCGCTTGACCTTGAGCGTCGGGGTGAGGTGCCCGGACTCCTCGGTGATGTCGGTGCCGAGCAGGGCGAACTTCTTGATCGCCTCAGCCTGGGAGACGGACAGGTTGGCGTCGTCCACGGCCTTCTGCACCTCGGCCAGGATGGCCGGGTCGGTGCTCAGCTCGGCGAGCGTGGCCCCGGCGCGGCCGTTGGCGCCCTTCCACTGCTCGACCGCCTCCGGGTCGAGGGTGACCAGCGCGGCGATGAACGGGCGGTCGTCGCCGACCACCATCGCCTGGCTGACCAGCGGGTGAGCGCGGATCCGGTCCTCCAGCGGGCCGGGGGCGACGTTCTTGCCGCCCGCCGTGACGATGATCTCCTTCTTCCTGCCGGTGATCCGCAGGTAGCCGTCGGCGTCCAGCTCGCCCACGTCGCCGGTGTGGAACCAGCCGTCGGCGTCGATCACCTCGGCGGTGGCCTTCTCGTCGTTCCAGTAGCCGTCGAAGACGTGCCGGCCCTTGACCAGCACCTCGCCGTCGTCGGCGATCGCGAGGGTCACGCCGGGCAGCGGCTTGCCGACCGTGCCGATCTTGTTGGCGCCCGGCATGTTGACCGAGGAGGGGGCCGAGGTCTCGCTGAGCCCGTACCCCTCGAAGACCTCGATCCCGGCGCCGCGGAAGAAGTGGCCGAGCCGGTCGCCCAGCGCGGACCCGCCGGACACCGCCGCGGTCAGCCGCCCGCCGGTGGCCGCGCGCAGCTTGACGTAGACGAGCCGGTCGAAGAGGGCGTGCTTGAGGCGGAGCCCGAGGCCGGCGCCGCCGGAGCTCTCCGCGCGGCTCCACCCGATCGCCGTGTCGGCCGCCGCGTGGAAGATCTTCCCCTTGCCGTCGGCGGTCGCCTTCTGCTCGGCGCCGTTGTAGACCTTCTCGAACACCCGGGGCACGCCGAGCAGGAACGACGGGCGGAACGACTGGAGGTCGGGGCCGACGTTCTTCATGTTGGGCGTGTGGCCGAGCACGGTGCCGGTCTCGATGAGGATGACCTCGATGAGCCGGGCGAAGCTGTGCGCCAGCGGCAGGAACAGCAGGGCGGCCCGGTCACGCTGCTGGAAGAGCCGCTCCAGCGGGCCGGCGGCGACGTTGCGCGCGGTGAAGAGCAGGTTGTCGTGGGTGAGCCGGCAGCCCTTGGGGCGGCCGGTGGTGCCCGACGTGTAGATGATCGTGGCCAGGTCGGCGCCGCCGCGGGAGGCGCGCCGCTCCAGCAGCGTCTCGTCGCCGACGGCCGCGCCCTTGGCGGTCAGCGCGTCGATCGCGCCCCCGTCGATCCGCCAGACGTCGCGCACCTCGGGCAGCTCGGCGAGCACCTCGCGGAGGGTCTCCTCGTGCGAGCCGAGCTCGACGACCGCCGCCCTGGCGCCGCTGTCGGACAGGATCCACCTGACCTGCTCGGCCGAGGACGTCTCGTAGATCGGCACGCTGACCCCGCCGGCCGCCCAGATGGCGTAGTCGACGACGGTCCACTCGTAACGGGTGCGGGACATCAGGGCGACCCGGTCGCCCGGCTCCACTCCCGAGGCGATCAGGCCCTTGGCCACCCCGCTCACCTGGTCACGGAAATCTCCGGCGGTGACCGCCAGCCAGTCGTCGCCGGCCTTGCGCCGCAGCGCCACGGCGCCCGGATCCTGCTCGGCCCGCTGGAACACGATGTCGATGCAGCTGGCGGACGGGGGGACGTCCACCAGCGTGGGGACGGTGTACTCGCGCACGGCTGGGCTCCTCCGGGTGCACGGGACCAATGGCCGGTTCGGACGCTATCGCGATAAGTTACGCATGGGTAGATGCCGTCACTGAGGCGTTACACAAGGCGATTTCACGCTATCAGCCCGGCGCCCCGGACCGGCGGAACCCGGCGGCCGGTTGACCGACCGGACGGTTAATATGTCGCGCATGCGGGTTCATGTCGTGAGCGACGTGCACGGCAGGGCGGATGCCCTCAGCCGCGCGGGAGACGGGGCGGACGCCCTGATCTGCCTCGGCGACCTCATCCTCTTCATCGACTACCACGACCTCTCCCAGGGCATCTTCCCCGCGCTCTTCGGCACGGAGCAGGCGGCCGTCTACGTGGGGCTGCGCACCGCGGGCCGCTTCGACGAGGCCAGGGCCATGTCCGCGCGGCTGTGGGGCGGCCTGGACGGCGACCCCGCCGAGCACATCGAGCGCATGGTGCGCAGCCAGTACGAGGAGATCTTCGCCGCCATGCCCACCCCCGCCTACATGACCTACGGCAACGTGGACATCCCGCGGCTGTGGGCCGAGCACGCCAGGGACGGCCACCACGTGCTCGACGGCCAGACGGTGGAGCTCGGCGGCCTCACCGTCGGCTTCGTCGGAGGCGGCCTGCGCACCCGCTACCGCACGCCGTACGAGATCGCCGACGAGGAGTACGCGGCCAAGGTGGAGGCGCTCGGCGAGGTGGACGTGCTGTGCTGCCACATCCCGCCGGCCGTGCCCGAGCTGCTCTACGACGTGGAGGCCAGGCGGTTCGAGCGGGGCAGCGAGGCCACCCTGGCCGCGATCAGGAAGACGCAACCCAGGTACGCGCTCTTCGGCCACGTGCACCAGCCGCTGGCCAGGCGGACCAGGATCGGGCGCACCGAGTGCGTGAACGTGGGGCACTTCCGGTCGAGGCGCACGCCGTTCGCGCTGGAGTGGTGAGCGATCTCACGGCCCGGAACGAGTACGGTAAGCGCATGGCCGATCGCACGACCTCCAGCATCACCATCGCCGCCGACAGGCCCGCCGTCCTCGCGGTGATCGCGGACTTCCCGGCCTACCCGGAGTGGGCGACCCAGGTGAGATCGGCCGAGGTGCTGTCCACGGGCGACGACGGGCTCCCGGCCACCGTCAGGTTCGCCCTCGACGCCGGTGTGATCTCCGATCAGTACACCCTGGGCTACGACTGGCGCGACGGGGTGGTCGGCTGGCGGATCGTGGAGGCGGGCAAGATGCTCTCCGGCCTCACCGGCAGCTACCGCTTCGCGGACGCGGGCGGCGGCACCGAGGTGACCTACGAGCTCGCCGTGGACCTCAAGGTGCCCATGCTCGGCATGGTCAGGCGCAAGGCCGAGAAGGTGATCGTCGACACCGCTCTGAAGGGGCTCAAGAAGCGGGTCGAGACGTCGTGAGCGCGACCGCCTCCGGTGGCGGGGCGCCGCGCGTGCTGCTGTTCACCGGGAAGGGCGGCGTGGGCAAGACGACGGCCGCGGCCGCCACCGCCACGCTCGCCGCCCGCCGCGGGCTCCGCACGCTGATCGTGTCCACCGACACGGCCCACTCGCTGTGCGACGCGCTCGCCGTGCCGCCCGCGCACGTGCCGGCCGAGGCCGCGCCCGGCCTGCACGTCCTTCAGGTGGACACGCAGAAGGCGCTGGAGCGGCAGTGGGGCGAGGTGCGGGAGTACGTCCTGGACGTGTTCCAGGAGCTCGGCCTCGACGAGATCACCGCCGAGGAGATCACCGTCCTGCCCGGCGCCGAGGAGCTGCTCGCCCTGCTGGAGCTGCGCGAGCAGGCGGCCGGCGGCCGGTGGGACGTGATCGTCGTGGACTGCGCGCCCACCGCGGAGACACTGCGCCTGCTCGCTCTGCCCGAGGCGCTGGACTGGCACGTCGGCCGGCTGCTGCCGGTCGCCAGGCGGCTGCTGCGCACCCTCGCGCCGGTGATCAGGCACGTGACGAAGGTGACCGCGCCGGGCGAGGAGGTGGTCGGCGCCGGGGAGCGGCTGCACCGCGCCCTGCTCGACCTGCGCGAGCTGCTCGCCGGGGACACCGCGTCGGTCCGGCTCGTGTTCACCCCCGAGGCCGTCGTCCTCGCCGAGGCCCGCCGCACCCTGACCTCCCTCAGCCTGTACGGCTACCGCGTGGACGCCGTCGTCGCCAACCGGGTGTTCCCCGAGGAGGGCGCCGACGCCTGGCGGGAGAAGTGGATCGCCGCCCAGTCCGCGCTTCTCGACGAGGCCGTGCAGTCCTTCTCCCCGCTGCCCATCCACCGGGTGCCCTACCTGCCCGCCGAGCCCGTCGGGCTGGACGCCCTGGCCGCCGTCGGCGCGGCGCTCTACGGCGACGCCGACCCGTTCGGGCCGGTCACCGCGAGGCCGCCGCTGACCGTCACCGCGGACCACGAGCTGCTGCTCGCCCTGCCCCTCGCCGACCGGGACGCGGTCGATCTGGCCCGCAAGGGCGACGAGCTGATCGTCACCGCCGGCTCGCACCGCCGCGTGCTCGCCCTGCCCGCCGCCCTGGCCCGGCGCAGCGTCAAGGACGCCGCGCTCCGGGACGGCCTTCTCCGGGTACGGTTCGAAGCGGGAGGGCCTGATGACTGAGCACACCGGAGACGACCGTGACACCCCCGCCGGCCCGGGCACGCCGGACGGCGCGCGGGACAGGGACGTGTGGGAACGAGCCGTGCGGGAGAGAGACGCGCGGGACAGGGACCTGCGGGACAGGGACCCACGCGACAGGGACCTACGCGACAGGGACCTACGCGACAGGGACGCGCGGGACAGGGACGGCGGCGGGCGGCGTGACCCCGTGGCGTCGGTCGCCGACGAGGCGATGAGGCTGTTCGGCGCGGTGCAGGACCGCGCGGCCAGGGAGATCGGCCGCGGCCTGCTGAAGGGCACCGCCGCCGGCCTCGGGCAGGCGCTGGGCGGCGGCGGGCGCAAGGAGCGCGACGTGTGGGAGGAGGCGGTCTCCGCCCACGACGAGGACGAGTACATCTGCCGCGCCTGCCCGGTCTGCCGGGCCATCGCCGCCCAGCGCGAGTCCGGCACCGGCGTCACCGACCATCTGGCCGCCGCGGGCGGCGAGCTGTTCGCCGCGTTCCGGCAGGCCGTCGACGTCATCGCGCGCCCGTCCGAGCCCAGGAGACCCCGGGAGGATCCCCCGGACGTGGAGCACATCGACCTGGGGTGACCCAGGCGGAAAGGTTGGGAGATGGCGCTCACCATCGGTGTTGACATCGGCGGCACGAAGGTCGCGGCGGGCGTGGTGGACGACGACGGCACCATCGTCGGGCACACCTTGCGGTCGACCCCCGCCCAGCACCCGGACCAGGTGGCGGCGACCATCGGAGACGTGGTCAAGGAGCTGGCCCAGGGCCGCGACATCGAGGCGGTCGGCCTCGGCGCGGCCGGATTCATCGACGAGACGCGGTCGCTCGTCAGGTTCGCGCCCAACCTGGCCTGGCGGGAGGAGCCGCTGCGCAAGAAGGTCGCCGACCTGGTCGGCCTGCCCGTCGTGGTGGAGAACGACGCCAACGCGATGGCCTGGGCCGAGGCGAAGTTCGGCGCGGGGCGCGGCGGCAGCCACGTCGTCTGCGTGACCGTCGGCACCGGCATCGGCGGCGGCATCGTCCTGGACGGCCGCCTCTACCGGGGCCGCTGGGGCATGGGCGCCGAGCTGGGCCACATGCAGGTGGTGCGGGACGGGCGGCCGTGCGGGTGCGCCCGGCTGGGCTGCTGGGAGCGTTACGCCAGCGGCAGCGCGCTGGTGCAGGACACCCGCGAGCTGGCCGCCGCGGACCCGGCGCGTGGCCGGATAGTGCTGGAACTGGCCGGCGGCGACCCGGCCGGCATCGGCGGCGAGGCGGTCACCGAGGCCGCGCGGCGCGGCGACGAGGCCGCGCTCGGCGCCTTCGACCTCCTCGGCGAGTGGCTCGGCCGCGGCCTGGCCGACCTGGCCGCGCTGCTCGACCCCGGCTGCTTCATCATCGGCGGCGGCGTCTCCCGGGCGGCCGACCTGTTCCTCGACCGGGCCAGGGAGACCTTCGCCGCCGAGCTGACCGGGCACGGGCACCGCCCGGTGGCCGACATCCGCCTCGCCGAACTGGGCGCCTCCGCCGGCCTGGTCGGCGCGGCCGACCTCGCCCGCCTCCGCTGACCCGCTCTTTCCAGCCGGTTCCTCCCGGTTCGCCGGACCCCTGGCCGGGAGGAACCGGGGAGATTACGCTGCGGTCATGACGGTGGCCACGACGGTGCGGGTCGCGACGTACAACGTGCGCTCGATGTACGACAGCGTGCCCGCGCTGGTCAGGGTCATCCGGGCGCTGCGGCCCGACGTCCTGTGCGTCCAGGAGGCGCCCAGGTGGCTGCTGTGGCGGCGCAGGCGCCGGCAACTGGCCCACGCGAGCGGGATGACGGTCGCGGCCGGGCTGCGGCGCGGCGGGACCGCCGTGTTCGTCGGCCCCGGCGCGCGGGTGCTGCACGCGGAGGGCCACCTGCTGCGCGGCTTCTTCCCGCTGGAGCGCCGCGCGGTGGCCATCGCGGTGGTCGAGGCGGGCGGCCTGCGGCTCGCGGTGGGCTCCATCCACCTCGACCTCGACTCCTCCGCCAGGTTCTGCCACGCGGCCGAGGCCCTCACGCTGATCCGGGCCGCCGCCGACCGGCACGGCGCGGAGCCGGTGCTCGCGGGCGACGTGAACGAGCAGGCCGACCAGCGCACCTTCCGCTACATCGCGGGCGAACTCACCGACTGTTACCCGTGCGCGCCGCGCGGTGACGGGATGACCTTCCTGGCCCGCAGACCGGACAAACGGATCGACGCCGTCTTCGCCGGATCCGGGCTCACCGTCGTGGCCTGCGGCGGAGCCGAGGCCGACCCCGATGACCTGGTGCGCGCCACCGATCATTTACCAGTTGTCGCGGAGCTCGTGGGGTCGTGAAAACGGCAGGTTGTCCCCACCCGCGAGATCGTGGCCGTACGATTCTTCTATGACCCGCTGCACCGCGCGGCGTGCGTTGGCGGTGTGCGCGGGAGTCGCGCTCGTGTCCGGACCGATCGTTCCCGGCTCGGCCGCGCACGCCCAAGCCGATCCGATCCGACCGTCCGCCGCGGCCGAAGCCTGGCAGGAGTCGACCCGGGTCGGCCTGCCCGGCGACGGCTCGCTCTTCGACGTGGCGGGCCTGTCCGGGACCGACGTGTGGGCGGTCGGCCAGCAGGACATCTGGGACGCCTGGCGTTACCGCGGCGCCATCGCGCACTGGGACGGCCGGGCCTGGAGCCAGGTGAGCATCCGCAACGACGACACCGGCGCCGGGTCCCTGCGGTCCATCGCGGCCGCCTCGGCCACCGACCTGTGGACGGTCGGCACCGCGCACGACGGCCTGCCATATGTCGCGCACGGCGACGGGTCCAACTTCGACCGGGTGGGCGTCGAGCAGCTCCGCTCCGGCGACTGGCTCGGCGGGGTGGACGCGGTGCCCGGCAGGGTGGCCGCCGTGGGCAGCCGCGACGGCAGGCCGCTGATCCTCACCCAGGCGGCCGGCGTCTGGCGGGTCGAGCCGCAGCCGCGCGACGAGGGCACGCTCTACGCGGTGGCGGTCTCGGCCAGGGGCGACGGCATGGCGGTGGGTGACGGCGAGCGCAGGCCGCTGGTCATGCGGCTGTCCGGCGGCACGTGGAAGGCGATGACGCTGCCCCGCATCCCGGGCGGCTACCTGCGCGACGTCCAGTTCGACGGGCCGAAGCGGGCGCTGGCCGTCGGCGGCGTCCTGCACTCCGGCGGCGAGTCCACCCCGCTGGTGCTCTCCTGGAACGGCAGGCGCTGGTCCCAGGTCCGGGTGCCCGAGGACGACGCGAGCCTGTACGGCGTGACCGGCGACGGCGCGGGCAGGTTCTGGATCTCCGGCTTCGACCCCGAGGACCCGGGCGAGGCGTTCCTGCTGCGCTACGACGGCCGCACCGTGAAGACCATCCGCGGCGAGGCGGACGCCGCGAAGGGCACGACGATGCGCCTGCAGGCCGTCTCCCACCTTCCGGGCACGTCGGCGGTGTGGGCCGTCGGCCACGTCGTGGACGCCGCCGACCGGTACACCGACGCGGTCGAGACCTTCGGCCCCAAGAAAGACGACAAGAGCGCCGCCTCCTGACCCGTCACCGGCGCCTCAGAGCTCCTGACCTGTCACCGGCGCCTCAGAGCACGGCGCCGTCGTCCCAGCCCGAGTCGTTCGGCGGGCCGCCGTCGCCCATGCGGACGACCAAGGCGACGAAGCCGCCGATGAAGGCGGCCACCGCCGCGAAGAGCGCCCAGCCGTGCAACTGCCAGCCGAACATCGCGGCGAGCAGCAGATAGGCCGGGCCGCCGAAGAGCGCCGCCCAGGCGATCTTGGTCGACGGGTCGGCCTTGGGCAGCGGGGGAGGGGGCGGCGGCTCGTAGTGCCCCTCGTCCTCTCCTTCGGCCCCGGCGGGCTTGCCCTCGTCGTCGTCGCGGGCGGGCTCGTCCGCCGGCGGGTCGTCGGCGAAGTCGCTCAGTGGGCCCTGGCCGTCTCCGTCGGGCCGCCGCAGAACCCTGCGGGTCGGCGCCGACGGCAGGTTCTCGCTGTCCGGCCAGGGCTGATCCGCCGAGGTGTGCTCGGCGGGTGCGTTGTAAGAGGCGACGATCTGGCGCCAGACCTCGTCCTCGTCACTCTGGGGCGTCACTTAGCTTGGCCTGTCGTCATCGGCCGATGCCTTCCTCCCGAGACCGCGCATCCCCCGTGGGCGATCAGTCCCTCTGCAAGGGTACCGAGGCGTGCGTGCGGATGAACTCCAGGCTCCCCGCGAAGATCTGATCGGCATCGTTGTCAAGCGTCGCGACGTGAAAGCTGTCGGTCAACTCGACGACGGTGAGATTGCCTCCCGCCAGTCTCTCACGCAGGATCCGCACACCGGCCGGCTTGACCACGTGATCATCGACACTGTGGTAGACGAGTATCGGCTGGGTCACCTTGTCCAGCTCGCTCTGCACCAGCGACCACAGCCGGGGCAGGGTGGCGGCGGCCTTCACCGGGGTGCGCCCGTAGCCCAGCTCGGTGACGCCCGGCTTCTTGATGTCGCCGACCACCCCGGGCACCGACGGGATCACCAGCTTCAGCAGCGGCGCGAGCTTCAGCAGCGGCACGTCGTTGGCGATGGACGGGTTGACCGCGACCAGCCCCCTGATCGCGTCGCCGTGCACCTGTGCCAGCCGGATGGCCAGGCAGGCGCCCAGCGACAGGCCCATGACGAACACCTCGGGGCAGCGGCCCCGCAGGTCGGCGAGGGCCTTGTCGAGCTCGGAGTACCAGTCCTCCCAGCGGGTGTGGGACATCTCCTGCCAGGTGGTGCCGTGTCCCGGCAGCCGGGGCAGCCGGACGGTCAGGCCCGCCGCGGCGAGGTGACGCGCCCAGGGACGCAGCGACTGCGGAGTGCCGGTGAATCCGTGGCAGAGCAGCACGGCGACCTCGCCCCCGTCGTGGCGGTAGGGCTCGGCGCCGGGTAGCACAGGCATCGCACTCCTCCTCCTGCCGGACTGGCCTGATCGTCGCACGCGCGGCCGACGATTGGCGAGAGGGCACGCCTGTCCGAACATCGAGCAGAACTCATGACGATGCGGTGAAAAGTCCGTCGATTCCGAGTTACCAAGGTATGCATGGGCAGGAGGGATGGGCGAAGAGACACCGGGCGCGCCGAGTTTGTCGTGTGCCGGATCCGGCCGGAAGATGGGAGGATAACGCTGGTCCCCGCCTGCCGGCCGATCAGTAGCCACCGCGGACCGGCGGTTCCCGGCCGACGCTGAGAGAAGGTGCCCGAGTGTTCTACTGGGTGGTCAAGGCCATCTTGGCGCCGTTCCTGCATCTGGGGTTCCGGCCGTGGGCCGAAGGGGTGGACAACGTCCCGAAGGAGGGGCCGGTCATCCTGGCCGGCAACCATCTCTCCTTCGCCGACCACTTCTTCGGGGCTCTCTTCCTGCCGCGCAAGGTGATCTCTCTCGGCAAGGCCGAGTACTTCACGGGCCGGGGCGTCAAAGGACTCCTCAGCAGGATCTTCTTCACCGGCGTCGGCACCGTGCCGATCGACCGCTCGGGCGGCAAGGCCAGCGAGGCGGCCCTGCGCACCGGCCTGAAGGTGCTCCGCCAGGGCCACGTGCTCGGCATCTACCCCGAGGGCACCCGCTCGCCCGACGGCAGGCTCTACAAGGGCAAGACTGGGGTGGCCAGGCTGGCGCTGGAGTCACGGGCGCCGGTGATCCCCTGGGCGATGGTGAACACCTTCGAGATGATGCCCCCCGGCCGGATCTTCCCCAAGCTCGGCATCCGGCCGGGCGTCCGGTTCGGCAAGCCGCTCGACTTCTCCCGCTACTACGGCATGGAGGAGGACCGGCTGGTGCTGCGCGCGGTGACCGACGAGATCGTGTACGCGCTGATGGAGCTGTCCGGCCAGGAGTACGTGGACAAGTACGCCGCCAGCGCCAAGATCGAGATGATCCGCTCGGCCCGGGAGGCCAAGGCCGCGAAGCCGGACGCCACCGAGGACTGACCCCCGCCTCACAGGCCGAGCGCGCCCCTGGCCCGCTCCAGCAGCCGCATCACCGTGAGCGTGTCGGCGAGCGGCATGACCGCGCTCTCCGTCCTGCCCGCCGTCAGGCAGTCCCGCACCTCGCGCAGCTCGTTGACGTAGCCGATGTAGCCGTCCTCGCCGGGGTCGAGGGTGAACTCCTCGGCCCGCTCGCCGTGCACCGTCAGGCGTTGCGGGGCGAAGAAGGGGGCCGCCAGCTCGGCCCGCATCGCCGTGCCCACCACCGTGGCGGTGTTGGCCATGGGGCTGACCAGCGAGGTCTCCAGCAGCGCCCGCGCCCCGCCGGGGTAGGTCAGCAGCAGCGCCGCCTCCGCGTCCACCCCCGACTCGCCGACGCCGCCGGTCACGGTCATGCCCTCCGGCTCGCCGAGCAGCAACTGCGCCAGGGCGAGCGGGTAGATGCCGAGGTCCAGCAGCGCCCCGCCGCCGAGCGCGGGATCCCACAGCCGGTGCACGGCGGCGGCGTCGTACGGCAGCGCGAAGCCGAACGACGCGGAGACCGAGCGCGGCCGGCCGAACTCCTCGCTCGCGACCAGGTCGGCGAGCCGCCGGACGAGCGGGTTGAACCGCATCCACATGCCCTCCATGAGGAAGACCCCGGCGTCCCGCGCCAGCTTGACCATGCGCTCGGCGTCGGCGACCGTGGTGGTCAGCGGCTTCTCGCAGAGCACCGCGCGGCCGGCGGCGATGGCCGGTTCGACCACCTCCAGGTGGTGCGACTGGGGCACGGCGACGTAGACGGCGTCCACCTCCGGGTCGCCGACCAGCTCGGTGTAGGAGCCGTAGGAGCGGGGCGCGCCCAGCTCGGCGGCCAGTCCCCGGGCCCGGTCGGCGCTGCGCGACCCGACGGCCGCCACCCGCATCCCCGGCTCGGCCGCGATCACGCGTCCCACCTCACGCGCGATGATCCCCGTCGCCGCGATGCCCCACGAAAGCACGATAAATCCCCTGATAGCCGGTTGTGTTCCGGGCAGATCCTCTTGTGGGGAAGGGGGGGTTGGCAAGAGGCCCCCGCGACCGGCGCATCGGCCGCTGTCCGCCCGCGGGTGATCCTCGGCATGGACCGGGAGGACTTCCGGCGCCACCGCCGAGCCCCGTCCTCGCGGGCATCCGGGAGCACCGTCAGGGGAGGCGGGTGGACTCTCTGATGACGAGTTCGGGCTGGAACATGATCTGCTGGTGGGCGTGGGTCTCGGGGTTGTCGCACTCGTCGAGCAGGAGTTCGGTGGCGACCTGGCCCAGGCGGTGGGTGGGCTGGCGGACGGAGCTGAGCGTGACCGCGGAGGCCGAGGCGAAGTCGATGTCGTCGTAGCCGATCAGCGCGACGTCCTGCGGCACCCGCACACCGGCGTGCATCAGGCCGCGCAGCACGCCGAGGGCGAGCAGGTCGTTGGCGCAGAAGATCGCGTCCGGCAGGCGGCCCTGGGAGAGCAGCTTCTCCGCGGCCTGCTGGCCGGACCTGGCGGTCATCGACGGCATCGCGACCTCCTGGAGCGCGCCGGGGTCGCGCCCGGCGGCGGCGAGCGCGCGCCCGGCCCCCTGGCGGCGGTCGGCGCACTGCCGGATCGTGCCGGGGCCGGTGACGTAGGCGATCCGCTCCGCGCCCAGCTCCAGCAGGTGGGCGACGGCGAGCGTGCCGCCGGTGACGTCGTTGACCGCCACCGAGCACTGGTCCGGCCTGGAAGCCGGGTGGTCGACGAAGACCACGCTGATGCCGCGCTCCTTGATCCGGTCGAGCCGAGCCAGGTCGTCGTCGGAGGGGGTGATGAGCACGCCGCGCACCCGCTGCTCGGCGAAGACGAGCAGGTTGCGCTGCTCCTTGAGCCGGTCGCCGGAGGAGTTGCCGAGCAGCACGGCGTAGCCGCGGTCGCTGGCGACGTCCTCCACGCCGGCCGCCACGTCGGTGAAGAAGGGGTTGCCGATGTCGATCACGGAGAGCCCGATCGTCCGGCTGTGCCCGGCGCGCAGGCTGGAGGCCGACCCGTGCCGGACGAAGCCCAGCTCCCTGATGGCCGCCTCCACCCTGTCCCGGGTGGAGCCGGCGACCTTCTCCGGCCGGTTGAGCACGTTGGACACCGTGCCGGGGGAGACGCCGGCCAGCGCCGCCACGTCCTTGATGCTCACCGCACTCATGAGTGTTGATTAAAACGTAACAAGCACCTTGACGCCAGTTGGCCGGCCGGTGTGCCCTGCCCGCGGGGCCGCCGGTCATCCCGTGGGAGGGCCTGGCGCCGCCGTACCGGGCGCGGGGCGGAACCGGCCGTACGGGGCCGGGCCAGCGGCGCACGGGGACGGGGGCGGGTGCGGACGGGTGGGCGCACCGACCATTGACACCCCCTGTGCGGCGGTCGTAGCGTCTTCGGTAACGTGGTTAAAACGTTTTTGTCCGAGTAGCGAACACGGTGGAGTCCCGGTGCGGCGAGTGTGCTTCCTCCTGAAGGTCCGGGCCGATCGCCTCGACGAGTATCGCGAACGGCACGCGGCGGTCTGGCCGGAGATGCGAGAAGCGCTCCAGACGGCGGGATGGCGGAACTACTCCCTGTTCCTGCGCGAGGACGGCCTCCTCGTCGGCTACCTGGAGACCGGCGACCTCGACGCCGCGCGCGCGGCGATGGCGCGGACCGAGGTCAACGCCCGGTGGCAGGCGGAGATGGCGCCCTTCTTCGAGGACCTCGGCGGCCGGAGCCCCGACGAGGGGTTCGTGCCGCTGCGGGAGATCTTCCACCTCGACTGACTCGGCCACGGCCCCCGGAACCCCCGACCCATCCCCGACCGAATCAGGGACCGATGAAGGACACCAAGGACATCAGGACCGCCCTCAGGGCGCAGCACATCGAGACGCCCTCGTGGGCGTTCGGCAACTCCGGCACCCGGTTCAAGGTGTTCCCCCGGCAGGGGGTGCCGCGCGACCCGTACGAGAAGCTCGCCGACGCCGCCCAGGTGCACCGGTACACGGGGGTGGCCCCGACCGTGGCGCTGCACATCCCGTGGGACAAGGTGGCCGACTACGCCGACCTGGCCAGGCACGCCCGCGAGCACGGCGTCGGGATCGGCGCGATCAACTCCAACGTGTTCCAGGACGACGACTACATGCTGGGCAGCGTCACCAACCCGGACCCGAAGGTGCGCCGCAAGGCCCTGGACCACCTGCTCGAGTGCGTGGACATCATGGACGCGACCGGCTCGGACACGCTGAAGCTGTGGTTCTCCGACGGCACCAACTACCCGGGGCAGGACGACATCCGGGCCCGGCAGGACCGGCTCGCCGAGGCGCTCGCCGCCGTCTACGACCGGCTCGGCGACGACCAGCGCTTCCTGCTGGAGTACAAGCTCTTCGAGCCCGCGTTCTACGTGACCGACGTGCCGGACTGGGGCACCGCCTACGCGCACTGCCTCAAGCTCGGCCCGAAGGCGCAGGTCGTGGTGGACACCGGGCACCACGCGCCGGGCACCAACATCGAGTTCATCGTCGCCTTCCTGCTGCGCGAGGGCAAGCTCGGCGGGTTCGACTTCAACTCGCGCTTCTACGCCGACGACGACCTCATGGTGGGCGCCGCCGACCCCTTCCAGCTCTTCCGGATCATGTTCGAGGTGGTGGGCGGCGGCGGGCTCGGCCCGCACGTCGCGTTCATGCTCGACCAGTGCCACAACATCGAGCCGAAGATCCCCGGCCAGATCCGGTCGGTGATGAACGTCCAGGAGGCCACCGCCAAGGCCCTCCTGGTGGACCGGGAGGCGCTCGGCGCGGCGCAGGCCGAGGGCGACGTGCTCGGCGCCAACGCCGTGCTGATGGACGCCTACGACACCGACGTCCGGCCGCTGCTGGCCGAGGTGCGCGGCGAGATGGGCCTGGACCCGAACCCGATGGCCGCCTACCGGCGGTCGGGATACTTCGAGAAGATCGCCGCCGAGCGGGTCGGCGGCACGCAGGCGGGCTGGGGGGCCTGAGATGGACGTCCGTGAACTGCTGGAACGCTGTCACGCGCTGGGCGCCGACCCGCGCAACACCAACTACGCCGGGGGCAACGCCTCGGCCAAGGGGCTGAGCCTGGACCCGGTCACCGGCTCCGACGTCGAGCTGATGTGGGTCAAGGGCTCCGGCGGCGACCTGGGCACGCTGACCGAGGGCGGGCTCGCCGTACTGCGGCTGGACCGGCTGCGCGCGCTCACCGAGGTCTACCCGGGCGTCGAGCGCGAGGACGAAATGGTCGCCGCGTTCGACTTCTGCCTGCACGGGCGCGGGGGAGCGGCCCCGAGCATCGACACGGCCATGCACGGCCTCGTCGACGCCGCGCACGTGGACCACCTGCACCCGGACGCCGGCATCGCGATCGCCACCGCCGCGGACGGCCCCGAGCTGACCCGGCGGATCTTCGGCGACCGGGTCGTCTGGGTGCCGTGGCGGCGTCCGGGCTTCCAGCTCGGCCTGGACATCGCCGCGATCAAGGCGGCGAACCCGGACGCGATCGGCGTGATCCTCGGCGGCCACGGCATCACCGCCTGGGGCGACACCTCCCAGGAGTGCCGCGAGCGGTCCCTGGAGATCATCCGCACGGCGGAGCGGCACCTCGCCGAGCACGGCCGCCCCGAGCCGTTCGGCGCCAGGGTCGCCGAGCCGCTGCCCGAGGAGGCCAGGCGGGCACGGGCCGCCGCGCTGTTCCCGGTGGTGAGGGGGCTGGCGAGCACCGACGCCCGGCAGGTCGGGCACTACAACGACGCCCCGGAGGTGCTGGACTTCCTCGCCTCCGCGCGGCACCCCGAGCTGGCCGCGCTGGGCACCTCCTGCCCCGACCACTTCCTGCGCACCAAGGTCGCCCCGCTCGTCCTGGACCTGCCCGGCGACGCCCCGCTGGAGGACGCGGTGGCCCGGCTGCGCGAACTGCACGCGGCCTACCGGGAGGAGTACCGCGCCTACTACGAGCGGCACGCCACGCCCGCCTCGCCGCCCATGCGCGGCGCCGACCCGGCGATCGTGCTCGTCCCCGGGGTGGGCATGTTCTCCTTCGGCAAGGACAAGCAGACCGCGCGGGTCGCCGGCGAGTTCTACGTCAACGCGATCAACGTGATGCGCGGCGCCGAGTCGGTCTCCGCGTACCGGCCGATCGAGGAGTCGGAGAAGTTCCGGATCGAGTACTGGGAGCTGGAGGAGGCCAAGCTGCGCCGCATGCCGGCGCCCCGGCCGCTGGCCACCCGGGTCGCGCTGGTCACCGGCGGCGGGTCGGGCATCGGCGCGGCCACCGCCCGCCGGCTCGCCGCCGAGGGCGCCTGCGTCGTGGTCGCCGACCGCGACCTCGCCGCCGCGGAGAAGGTCGCCGCCGAGATCGCCGCCGGGGCGCTGCGCCCGCAGGACGCGGCGGTCGCGGTCGGCGTGGACGTCACCTCCGAGGAGCGGATCGCCGAGGCCGTACGGCGGGCCGTGCTGGCCTTCGGCGGCGTCGACCTGGTGGTGAACAACGCCGGCCTGTCCCTGTCGCGCTCCCTGCTGGAGACCACGGCGGCCGACTGGGACCTCCAGCACGACGTCATGGCCCGCGGCTCCTTCCTGGTGTCCAGGGAGACCGCCAAGGTCATGATCGACCAGGGGATGGGCGGGGACATCGTCTACATCTCCTCCAAGAACGCCGTCTTCGCCGGCCCGAACAACGTCGCGTACGGCGCCGCCAAGGCCGACCAGGCGCACCAGGTGCGGCTGCTCGCCGCCGAGCTGGGCGGGCACGGCATCCGGGTCAACGGCGTCAACCCGGACGGCGTGGTCCGCGGCTCGGGCATCTTCGCCTCCGGCTGGGGGGCCAACCGGGCGGCGGTCTACGGGGTGCCGGAGGAGAAGCTCGGCGAGTTCTACGCCCAGCGCACGCTGCTCAAGCGCGAGGTGCTGCCCGAGCACGTCGCCGCCGCAGTGTTCCTGATCACCCAGCTCACCCACACCACCGGCCTGCACGTCCCGGTCGACGCCGGGGTGGCCGCCGCCTTCCTCCGCTAATGGGAGCTACCGGGTCGGCTGATCGGGCAGACTCGGTGCCTGGTAGCCGCGAGTGAGTGAGCACTTCCCACCGCTGGACCGATCGTGAGTCCTGGGGTCAGACAGTGCCCTCACTCGTGG
>NZ_BSRQ01000015.1 GCF_030268685.1 Microtetraspora sp. NBRC 13810 | reverse complement strand
GGATGATCGCGTCCTCGTAGTTGTGACCCTCCCACGGCATGAACGCCACCAGCAGGTTCTTGCCCAGCGCCATCTCACCGTTGTCGGTGCACGGACCGTCGGCGATCACCTGGTTCACCTCGACCCGAT
Source organism: Microtetraspora sp. NBRC 13810 (assembly GCF_030268685.1). Lineage (GTDB taxonomy): Bacteria > Actinomycetota > Actinomycetes > Streptosporangiales > Streptosporangiaceae > BSRQ01. The sequence continues at coordinate 213,192 of NZ_BSRQ01000015.1, read as the reverse complement.
CGCCCTCGTGGACGATGGGCTTCTGGTTGAAGCAGGTGCCCTGGTTGGAACGCTTGAACTTGGCGACGCGGTAGGTGGTCCGGGTGCCGTCGTCGTTCATCACGGTGACGTAGTCGGCGGAGACCTCCTCGACCACACCCGCCTTCTCGGCGTTGATGACGTCACCGGCGTCGGTGGCGGCGCGGTACTCCATGCCGGTGCCCACCAGCGGCGACTCGCTCTTGAGGAGCGGCACCGACTGGCGCTGCATGTTGGAGCCCATGAGCGCCCGGTTGGCGTCGTCGTGCTCCAGGAACGGGATCATCGCGGTCGCGACCGACACCATCTGGCGCGGCGACACGTCGATGTAGTCGACCTCCTCCGCGCGGGCGAGCTCGGTCTCACCGCCCTTGGTGCGGACCAGGACGCGGGACTCGGTGAACGACCCGTCCGCGTTGAGCGGGGTGTTCGCCTGGGCCTTGACGAAACGGTCCTCTTCGTCGGCGGTCAGGTAGTCGATCTGCTCGGTCACCCTGCCGTCGACGACCTTGCGGTAAGGCGTCTCGACGAAGCCGAAGGAGTTGACCCTGCCGTAGGAGGACAGCGAGCCGATCAGGCCGATGTTCGGGCCTTCGGGGGTCTCGATCGGGCACATCCGGCCGTAGTGGGACGGGTGCACGTCACGGACCTCGAAGCCGGCCCGCTCACGGGACAGACCACCGGGGCCGAGCGCGGACAGGCGCCGCTTGTGCGTCAGGCCGGCCAGCGGGTTGGTCTGGTCCATGAACTGGGACAGCTGGGAGGTGCCGAAGAACTCCTTGATCGACGCCACCACCGGGCGGATGTTGATCAGGGTCTGCGGCGTGATGGCCTCGACGTCCTGGGTGGTCATCCGCTCACGGACGACCCGCTCCATACGGGCCAGGCCCAGCCGGACCTGGTTCTGGATCAGCTCGCCGACCGTGCGCAGACGGCGGTTGCCGAAGTGGTCGATGTCGTCGGTCTCCACCACGACCTCGCCCGAGGCGCCCGGCATCGAGTCCTCGCCGGCGTGCAGCCGCACGAGGTACTCGATCGTCCCGACGACGTCCTCTTCGGTGAGCGTGCCCTGGGTGATCTCGGCGTCGACGCCCAGCTTCTTATTGATCTTGTAGCGGCCGACCTTGGCGAGGTCGTAACGCTTGGGGTTGAAATAGAGATTCTCCAGCAGGGTCTGGGCGGACTCCTTGGTCGGCGGCTCGCCCGGACGCAGCTTGCGGTAGATGTCGAGCAGGGCGTCGTCCTGACCCGAGGTGTGGTCCTTCTCCAGCGTGGCGCGCATGGACTCGTACTGTCCGAAACGCTCCAGAATCTGGTCGCTGGTCCACCCGAGAGCCTTCAGCAGCACCGTGACCGCCTGCTTGCGCTTGCGGTCGATGCGCACCCCGACGGAGTCCCGCTTGTCGATCTCGAACTCCAGCCAGGCACCCCGCGACGGGATGACCTTGCAGCCGAAGATGTCCTTGTCGGAGGTCTTGTCGACGCTGCGGTCGAAGTAGACACCCGGAGAACGCACCAGCTGGGAGACCACGACACGCTCGGTGCCGTTGATGATGAAGGTGCCCTTGGCGGTCATGAGCGGGAAGTCGCCCATGAACACCGTCTGGCTCTTGATCTCACCGGTGGTGTTATTGATGAACTCCGCCGTCACGAACATCGGGGCGGAGAAGGTCATGTCCTTGTCTTTGCACTCGTCGACCGAGTACTTGGGCGGTTCGAACCGGTGGTCGCGGAACGACAAAGACATGGTTCCGGAGAAGTCCTCGATGGGACTGATCTCCTCGAAGATCTCTTCGAGGCCGGACTGGGCCGGAACGTCCTTGCGCCCGGCCTGGCGAGCCGCCTCGACCCGGGCTTTCCACTTCTCGTTGCCGAGCAACCAGTCGAAGGACTCGGTCTGGAGAGCGAGAAGGTCAGGAACTTCGAGCGGCTCCTGAATACGCGCGAAAGACACGCGACGGGGACCGGCGGGTACGGCGGAGGCGTTGCGCGAGGCTGCCAACAGATGTCCTTCCGAGGGCTCGCGGCGGACTGATCTACACGCACGCCAGACGACATCGCAAAACAAGATCGAAATGCGGGGTCGTCAAAGGGCAGCGCAAAGGGGCAGTGTAGCCGAACGGCACACACCTGTCCAGTCCACTCTCGCTGCATGCTCCACGTTGTCCGCAGCATCGCCCGTCGGAGCCGAAACGTCAAGCCCGAGAGCTGACATTTCGGCCAACTAATAGCCAGCACGCTGGGTTTTCCCCCTCGTGTGGACCGGATGCGCTGCCGGACCCCAGACGATACCCGCGAGCGGGTGGGGCTAACGCTCGGTCACACGGAGGCTCGAACCCTTGCCGACGATCGACACTCCGGAGACAGAGGTACCCACGGCTCTACGAATCTCAAACCCGAACTTGACTAACAATTAAGTAACAGGGACACGCCGTCCTAGATCCAAGCGTACCGGCGCGCGGGCTGACCTGGGGAGATCAGATTCCTCACCGCACGGCCACTCTTGGGACTCCCGAAGGAACGAATCACTCCGACGGGACGCTACCCAGCAAGGTGGACAGCTCCGCCACGAGCCACCGCGAATCCTCTTTGACCATGACAAACCTGGCACGGCTCTGGCTGGCCTCCGTCCGGGGCTCCGGCTCCCCCGAGACCACCCTCGTCACGGACATGTTCACGAACAGGACCACCCGTACCCGGTCCGGCTCGGCCGCCTCGACCGCCGCGTCCACCACCGACGCCTGCTGCACGGCCTGTTGCCGTTTCGCACTCGGAACCAGGGTTTCGGACAGCCGTTGGTAGTGATCGGTGAGTTCCCCTGTGGTGTAACTCTCGGCGCGGGCGAGATCCTCCTCGATCGTCGCGTGGTTGTACGAAAGCATGTCCACGGCGACAGCCCGCGCGGTGGCCAGCGCCTCGGTCCCCGCCGCGTCGCTCGCCCGCATCCAGCGCAGGTTGGCGTACCCCACGATCGCGACCCCGGCGAGGCCCAGCACCACGAGGGTGAGCAGGGCCACCGTGGCCTTGAACAGCCGCGACCGCGACCGTGCCCTCCGCCGCGCCTCCTGCCGGCTCACGGCACCTGCTCCGCCTGCGACACCAGCCACACGCCCCCGACCCTGGCGAGGTCCATCCGCCAGCGGTGGAACCGCTCCTGGGCGGGCGTCTCGGAGTCCTCCCAGCGGATCACCACGTCGGCGACCACCAGCACCCGGGCGCTGTTCCCGCGCAGGGAGACCAGCCCCGCCGCGCGGAGCACCCCGGTCTGCATGACCTTGTCCCGCACCGTGGTCTCCTTCAGCCCCGGCGCGTCGCGCACGTAACCGGCCCTGGCCGCGCCGGTCGAGGTGTCGAGCAGCCGGCCGATGTCGGTGTCCACGCTCTCGTGGCTCACCGACAGCAGGTTCACCGCGTGGCCCGACGCCGCCCGCACGGCCGCGCGCCGATCGTCCGTGACCGCCTGGGCGGCCCGCAGGTCGCCGCTGACCAGGTAACCGAGACCGCCCGCCACCGCCGCCAGGACGCACAGCACGCCGAGCACGAGCGCCCTCATAAGGACTGCCCCGGCGAACCCCTCCCGGGCACGGTCAACCGGGGAACGGGCCGAGCGGCAGCGAATGCCATGCGTTCTCTCCCCTCGCCTGGTCACCGGACACGCGTTCCCGCGCCGCACGACCGATGCCGCGCACGCCGGTATGCCCTCCAGTCGCCGGATCATAACCCGGCCCGTAGATCATCTAGCCCCGATTCGGCCCGGAGATCACCGACAGGGCATCACGATCCGTCGCGCGGCGTCCGGTCTACGGAACGGGTCACCACTCGGGGGCGTACGTCCCCGCGGCGAAGAGGCGGGGATACTCCTTGAGCCAGTCACGGCCGCGCTCGTCCACGAAGGAGCCGGGCGGCGGGACCACCTTGTTGGCGGCCAGCCAGGCGCCGGGCGGACGCTGGGTGCGGCGCATGCGCCCGCCGCTCGGCATGAGCTGCGGCGGAATCGGCGCCAGCCGCCCCTGCTCGCCCCCGTACGGCCCCGCCTCCGCCCCGCGGGCCACCGCGTCCAGTGCCGCCCTGCCCGGCGCCGTGTCCCCCGCCGCACGCGCTCCCCCGTCGCCCATCCGGCGCGCTCCGGCGGCCCCCGCACCGTCACCCGCACCCCACGGTCCCGCGTCCCCCGCACCGTCACCCGCACCCCACGGCCCCGCGTCCCCCGCACCGTCACCCGCACCCCACGGCCCCGCGTTCCCCGCACCGCGGGCGGCGCCCGGCTCGCGCCTTCTGTGCGCCCCGGCGGCCCGCCCCGGGCGGGCCGCCGCGTCCCCCTGCCCCGCCGTCCGGCGCGCGTCGAGGAGCCAGCGGACGAGGGGCTCGTCGCAGGAGAGGAGCTTCTCCCTGGGGCCGAACATGACCAGCTCGCGCCGGAAGAGCAGGCCGATGTCGTCGGGGACGGTACGGGCGGTGGCGACGTCGTGGGTGAGGATGAGGAAGGTGGCCGCGGTCGCGGCGTTGAGGTCCACGATGAGCTGGTTCAGATAGGCGGTGCGGACCCGGTCGAGCCCCAGCACGGGCTCGTCGCACAGGACGATCTCCGGGTCGAGGATCAGCGCCCGCGCCAGGCCGGCCCTCTTGCGCATCCCCGGCGAGATCTCCCCCGGCAGCTTGCCCTCGGCGCCGAGGAGCCCGACGAGCTCCAGCTTCTCCATCACGGTCCGGCGGATCACGGCCTCGGTGCGGCCGGTGTGCTCGCGCAGCGGGCGGGCGAGGTTGTCGTACAGGCTCACGGCCCCCGGCAGGGCACCGTCCTGGAACAGCACGCCGAACAGCCGCCTGATCTCGGGCTCGTCGTAGCCGGTCAGGTCGCGCCCGTCGACGAGGATGCGGCCCCGATCCGGCCGCAGCGATCTGACCAGCGTCCGCAGGAAGACCGTCTTACCGGCGCCGGACGGCCCGAGCAGTGCCGAGATCGCCCCCGCGGGAAGGGTGAGCGACACGTCCTCCCAGATGACCTGCCGCCCGAACGACCTGGTCAACCCCTCGATCACGACCTCGACGCCCATGCCATCACTCCAAGCAACAGCGGCTTCGCTTAGAGTGCACTTTACTTCGGGCCCCAATTCCCCTACCGGAGTTCCCGTAAATCGGCTCCGGCCGGCGGAGAGGAGGGCGGGCACGGAAGGGCATGGAAAAAGGGCGGCCACCCGGCACCTGGGTGGACCGCCCTTTTCCGTGGGCTGTTTAGAGCGTCACTTGACGGTGACGGTGGCGCCGGCGCCCTCGAGCTGCGCCTTGGCCTTCTCCGCGGCCTCCTTGTTGACCTTCTCGAGCAGCGGCTTGGGCGCGCCGTCGACCAGGTCCTTGGCCTCCTTGAGGCCGAGGCTCGTCAGGGCGCGAACCTCCTTGATGACCTGGATCTTCTTGTCGCCGGCAGCCTCGAGGATGACGTCGAACTCGTCCTGCTCCTCGACCTCCTCGGCGGCGCCACCGGCACCACCGGCGGCCGGGGCGGCCGCGACGGCGACCGGGGCGGCGGCCTTGACGTCGAAGACTTCCTCGAACTGCTTCACGAACCCGGACAGCTCAAGGAGGGTCATCTCCTTGAAAGCGTCGAGCAGCTCGTCGGTGGTGAGCTTCGCCATGATGGTTCCTCCGTGTGGATCTTAGAAATCAAAGAACTGGGACCGCGGTGTGCGCAGCAATCCCCGGGACCTACTCGCCGGCGCTCTCGCCCTCGGCGGCGCTCGCGGGAGCGCCCTCGCCGTCCTCGCGCTTGACGCGCAGGGCCTCGGCGAGCTGAGCCATGTTGGTGGGCAGCGCGTTGAAGACGGCGGCCGCGTGGCCCATCTTCGCCTTCATCGCACCGGCCAGCTTCGCGAGGAGGACCTCGCGCGACTCAAGGTCGGCAAGCTTGGTGATCTCGGTCGGGGTCATCGACTTGCCGTCGAGGACACCGCCCTTGATGACCAGGAGGGGATTGGCCTTGGCGAAGTCACGCAGGCCCTTGGCGGCCTCGACCACGTCGCCCTTGACGAACGCGATCGCGGACGGACCCGCGAGCAGGTCGTCCAGGGCGGAGATCCCGGCCTGATTGGCCGCGATCTTCGTCAGCGTGTTCTTCACCACGGCGAACTTCGCATTCCCACCGAGTGAAACGCGCAGCTCCTTGAGCTGAGCGACGGTGAGACCGCGGTATTCGGTCAGAACGGCAGCGCTCGAAGCGTCGAAGTCGCTCTTGAGCTCGGCTACAGCCGCTGCCTTGTCTGCCCTCGCCATGGGCCTCCTTCCAGATGTGCCGCCGGCGAAGGAGAGCTCCACACAAGAAACAAGCCCCGGCGCAGGCGCGCGGGGCTCTCATCGGGATGAACGCACCGGCGTCACCCACGGGGAAACTCGCATCACCTACGCTGGTCGTCCACTCGCGTGAATCCTTCGGTCACCGGGCCATGATGAACCCGGCGACGACCGGCGGTCTTCGGCATTCAAGAGAGTACTCGACCGGGCCACAGAATGCGAACCGCCGGGTTCCCAGCCCGTGGCGGGAACCCGGCGGCAGGCGACGGGATCAGCCGGTGGTGGTGTGCCGGGGCAGCTCTCCCACCTCGGCCGCGGGCGGCGCGGTGATCTGGACGGGCTCGTTGAAGCCCTTGAACAGCATGGTGGCGTCGAACGAGCCGCCGTCCGCCTTGCCGCTCATGGTGATCTTGCGGGGCAGGCTCTGGGCGTCGGCCCACAGGTCGAACTTCATGTCCTTGACCGAGCCCATGTCGGCCTGGGCGCGCTCCCGGTGCTCGGGGTCGAGCTGGGCCAGCGCCTCGTTCACCGGGAAGGTGCCCGAGTAGTGGGTGGTCTCCACTCCTCCGACGGTCTCGGTGCCGACCGCCTTGACGTCGTCCGACGTGGTCGCCATCTTGACCGCGCCGGCGAGGTCGAACTGCTGGATGTTGGCCAGCACGTCCCTGGCCTGCGCCTGGCCGGAGGAGTCCAGGTCGGAGACGGACGCCTTGATCCATGGCTTGGAGGCGCCGACGAGCGTCTTGAGCGCCTCCACGTTGACGTAGACCGTGTCACCGGTCAGGACCGCGCGCACCCCGCCGGGGAGGTCACGCCCGGCGAAGTTGACGGTGTTCAGCGTCACGTCGGCGGCGAGCGGCTCGCGCTGGTAGACCATGCGGCCCTGGACCTTGCCGTTGCCCTCCTGGCCGGAGAAGTCGGCCACGGCGTCGACGGTGTAGCTGGTGACGGCTGCGGCCTGCTGTGCGCTCTGCTGGATGGCCTCGGCCGCCGCCAGCTGAACGTTGCCGAGCGGCTGGCTCGATGAGCCGCAGCCCGTGAGAGCGAGAGCGGCCGCCGTTCCCGTGGCCGCGATCGCGAGAGTGATTCGGCGCATTGCCTCAGTGTCCCTTCATATCCCCGTCTATGACCCTGACACTACGTGGGCGGAGCGGGCCTGTGATGCGATCCGCCGTCTTATCGGTGATTTCCCGGGGTTTACCCTGACCGTCCATCTCTATGCGACCCAGAAATGAACCGGACAAAAGCTGACAAAACGCCCTTAGGGGTGAAACGAAAACCCCCGCCGTCGAAAGACGGCGGGGGTTTTCTCACACCCGAAGGGTCAGGCCTCGACCTCGGTCAGCGCCCGCGTCAGGTTGGGGTCGACCGGGATGCCCGGGCCCATCGACGTGGCGAAGGTGACCTTCTTGAGGTAGCGGCCCTTGGCGGCGGACGGCTTGAGACGGAGCACCTCGTCCAGCGCGGCGGCGTAGTTCTCGACGAGCTGGCGCTCGCTGAAGGACGACTTGCCGATGATGAAGTGCAGGTTCGCGTGCCGGTCGACACGGAACTCGATCTTGCCGCCCTTGATCTCGGTCACGGCCTTGCCGACAGCCGGGGTGACGGTGCCGGTCTTGGGGTTCGGCATCAGGCCACGGGGGCCGAGCACGCGGCCCAGGCGGCCGACCTTGCCCATGAGGTCGGGGGTCGCGACGACCGCGTCGAACTCGTTGAGCCGCTGGCCCTTGGCGATCTCTTCGATCAGCTCGTCGGCGCCCACGATGTCGGCGCCCGCCTGGCGGGCCTCCTCGGCACGGTCACCGGTCGCGAAGACCAGGACCCGGGCGGTCTTGCCGGTGCCGTGCGGGAGGTTGACGGTGCCACGCACCATCTGGTCGGCCTTGCGGGGGTCGACACCCAGCCGGAGGGCGACCTCGACCGTGGCGTCGAACTTGGTGACCGAGGTCTCCTTGGCCAACACGGCGGCCTCGGAGGGGGTGTACAGCCGCTCGCGGTCGATCCTGCTCGTCGCGTCGCGGTGGGACTTGCTGCGCTTCACTGCTCACTCCTGTTGTACGAGTGCTCGTGGTGCGGGCCGGCGCACGGCCCTCCCACTGGGCTGGTGGGGCCGCCTCAGTCGGCGACGGTGATGCCCATCGAACGGGCGGTGCCCGCGATGATCTTCTCGGCCGCCTCGATGTCGTTGGCGTTGAGGTCCTGCATCTTGGTCTCGGCGATCTGCCGCAGCTGCTCCTTGGTGAGCTTGCCCACCTTGTCGCGGTGCGGGTTGGCGCTGCCCTTGTCCAGACCGATGGCCTTCTTGATCAGCTCAGGCGCCGGCGGCGTCTTGGTGATGAAGGTGAAGCTGCGGTCTTCGAAGATGGTGATCTCGACGGGGATGATGTTGCCCCGCTGGGCCTCGGTGGCAGCGTTGTACTGCTTCACGAAGTCCATGATGTTGACACCGTGCGGACCGAGGGCGGTACCGACCGGCGGCGCGGGCGTGGCCTGGCCAGCGGGGAGCTGGACCTTGACCAGAGCCGCAATTTTCTTCTTTGGAGGCATGTGTCCTTCTCCGGGTCCTTTTTGGAACAAGAGCCCTGACGCACGACGTGCCGAAACCAGGGCTCATCCCCCACGTGACCGTGGGGACGACTAACCAGTGTATGCGTGCCCTCAGATCTTCGAGACCTGGTTGAACGACAGCTCCACCGGGGTCTCGCGGCCGAAGATCGACACCAGCACCTTGAGCTTCTGCGACTCCGCGCTGATCTCGCTGACCGTGGCGGGCAGCGTGGCGAACGGGCCGTCCATGACCGTGACGGACTCGCCGATCTCGAAGTCGACGGTGGCGGCGGCGGTCTTGGCGGAGGACTTCTTGGTCTCCTCGGCCGGCTCGGGCGCGAGCAGCTTGGCGACCTCGTCGAGGCTCAGCGGGCTGGGCTTGTTGGACAGGCCCACGAACCCGGTCACGCCGGGCGTGTTCCGCACCGCGGCCCAGGACTCGTCGCTCAGGTCCATCCGGACCAGCACGTAGCCGGGCAGCACGCGCTCCTTGACCGGCACCTTCTTGCCGCTCTTGAACTCGGTCACGGTGTGCGTGGGCACCTCGACCTGGAAGATGTAGTCCTCCATGTTGAGAGACCCGGTACGGCTCTCGATGTTGGACTTCACCCGGTTCTCGTAGCCCGCGTAGGAGTGGATGACATACCACTCGCCCGGGAGGCCGCGCATCTGGCGCTTGAACTCCTCAACCGGGTCGACATCGGGCAGGACGTCACCGTCTTCGTCAACGGCCGGAGTCTCGGCGGCCTCGGCGGCTTCGTCGGACTCCGTGAACTGCTCGTCGTCGTCATCCTCGTCGGACTCGAAGACGGTGGAGTCGGTCTCGGCGGCAAGGGCCTCGTCGGCGGCCTCGGCCGCCTTGTCCGGCTCGCTTTCCCACTCTTCGCGGGACTCGCCGGCCGACAGTGGGGACTCGGACACGGTGACTCTTTCTCTTTCGTCGAATGGACTGGCGGCACCGGCGGGCGATGCCGTCGATCTCGGCTCAGGAACCGCCGAAAATCACCAGCACACCCTCCGTAAGCACGAAGTCTAGCGCGGTCACGATTGCCACCATGATCAACACGAAAACGAGCACGACGGTGGTGTAGGTGATGAGATCCTTACGCGTCGGCCATATGACCTTCCGCAGCTCCGCTACAACCTGGCGGTAGAAGAGGGCGGGGGTGGTGCGCTTCTTCCCCCTGCTCGGCGTGTCGGAGGTTTCGCCGCGCGTGTCGATCGCCACAGTCCTCACCCGAATTCATCGTGTCCGTCGCAACCTGCGGCGCGCTAATCACGCCTGCCGCGCGGACCGCTCCTCGCAGGGCACGAGGGACTCGAACCCCCAACCGCCGGTTTTGGAGACCGGTGCGCTACCAATTGCGCTAGTGCCCTAAGTAGTGACCCAACCATACCCCGGCTTAGCCGAAGTGTAGCCGTGACTCACTCGGCCGGTGCAGCGACACGCTGCGGCTCGGCCATGCCGAAGTCTACGGGTGAATGGCCCGCACGTCGAACCGAAACTCCCGGGCGGCGCGGCCCCGGCCGCTCGTTCCCCGCGACAACGCAGGTCACCACCCCTTTCCGACGCGCTCGTCCAGATCGTGGATATCCGGCGGTAGCAGCCCCGGCCGTCTGTAACCATGGGAGGCATGACCCGACCTCGCATCTCAGCGCGCATCTCCGCGATCTCCGAGTCCGCGACTCTGGCCGTGGACGCCAAGGCAAAGGCCATGAAGGCGGCCGGACGTCCGGTCATCGGCTTCGGCGCGGGCGAGCCCGACTTCCCCACGCCCGGTTACATCGTGGAGGCGGCCGTCGCGGCCTGCGCCGAGCCCCGTTTCCACAAGTACACGCCGGCCGGCGGCCTGCCCGAGCTGAAGCAGGCCATCGCGGACAAGACGCTGCGCGATTCGGGCTACGCGGTCGACGCGTCGCAGGTGCTGGTCACCAACGGCGGCAAGCAGGCCGTGTACGAGGCGTTCGCCACGCTGCTCGACCCGGGCGACGAGGTCCTGGTCATCGCGCCCTACTGGACCACCTACCCCGAGGCGATCAAGCTGGCCGGCGGCGTCCAGGTCGACGTGGTCACCGACGAGACCACCGGCTACCTCGCGTCCGTGGAGCAGCTGGAGGCGGCCCGCACCGAGCGCACCAAGGCGCTGCTGTTCGTCTCCCCGTCCAACCCGACCGGCGCGGTCTACTCCCGCGAGCAGGTCGAGGAGATCGGCCGCTGGGCGGCCGAGCACGAGCTGTGGGTCGTCACCGACGAGATCTACGAGCACCTCGTGTACGGCGACGCCGGCTTCACCAGCATCGCCACCGCCGTCCCCGAGCTGGGCGACCGGGTCGTCGTCCTGAACGGCGTCGCCAAGACCTACGCGATGACCGGCTGGCGGGTCGGCTGGCTGATCGGCCCCAAGGACGTCGTGAAGGCCGCGACCAACCTCCAGTCGCACGCCACGTCCAACGTCTCCAACGTCGCCCAGGCCGCCGCGCTGGCCGCCGTCTCCGGCGACCTGTCCGCCGTCGCCGCGATGCGCGAGGCGTTCGACCGCCGCCGCCAGACGATCGTCAGGATGCTCAACGACATCCCCGGCGTGGTCTGCCCCGAGCCGTTCGGCGCCTTCTACGTCTACCCGTCGATCAAGGGGCTGCTGGGCAAGGAGCTGCGCGGCCGGCGTCCGCAGACCTCGTCCGAGCTGGCCGAGCTGATCCTGGAGGAGGCCGAGGTCGCCCTGGTCCCGGGCGAGGCGTTCGGCACCCCGGGCTACTTCCGGCTGTCCTACGCGCTGGGCGACGACGATCTCGCCGAGGGCGTCGGCCGCCTGGCCAAGCTGCTCTCCGAAGCTCACTGACGAAGGCCCGCCCGCGAAGGCCCGCTGGCGGAAAGCGCTGACGAAGCGACGGGGCCCCGGACCCAGGCGGTCCGGGGCCCTTTCCGTGCCCCGGCCGGATCAGTCCACGACGCGGAGCCGTTCGGCGACCTTGATCAGCTCGGCGCGGCCGTCCACCCCGGGCCGCCGGTCGAACGCCTCGCTGAGGAACAGCTGCACGGCGAGACCGGGCGACTCCACCCAGGACAGGGTCAGGGCGCCCTCGCCGCCGGGCACACTCCCGCCCTCACCGAGGACCGCGAGGTAGGCGTGCACGCCGTCGCGGATCTCGACGGGCTCGGCGCCCGCGTCACGCAGGTGCGAGATCGTCGTGTTCGCCTCCCGGACCGCGTCTGCGGTGAAGACGGTCGCCGAGAAGGCGAGGGCGCCGAACCATTCGCCCTCGATGTCCCACGACGTGGAGTAGGTGTGCGGCACGCCGTAGGAGTGGACGGCGTGGCGCCGAACTCGCGCAGCACGCCCGCGGCCTCCAGCACCCGGTCGGCCTGCTCGGCCATGATCCCCCGGACGTCCGGCACGGTGACCCGTGACGGCACGGCGGTCGCCGGATCCCCGGCCGCCTCCCGCAGGACGTGGCTCTCGGTGAGGAAGACCGGCACCGCTCCCGCGATCGCCACCGTGGCCAGCGCCACGCCCGCCGTACGGGACCGGGCGGAGGAGGCGCGGCGCGCGCGGCGTACGGCGGTGGCCAGCCCGGGAGGGGCCTGGACGGCAGCCGCAGCTCGGCGAGGAGCGCCTCGCGCAGGTCGAGGTCGGCGGCGGGCACGGGGGTCTCCGGCGGCCTGGCGAAGGAGATCTCCCTGATCACCTTCCGCCGCCGGGCCGCCAAGATGGCGGCGTTGACCAGCACACGCCTGACGTAGGACTCCGGACGGTCGTGCCGGACCCTCGGCCAGTGCCGGTAGACCTTCTCCAGGGCGCTCTGGAGAAGGTCCTCGGCGTCGTGCCGGGAGGAGCCGCAGACCAGGATCGCGGTGCGTAACAGCGCCGTACCGCGGGCGGCCACGAACTCGTCGAAGGCCGCCTCGTCTTCTTCAGTCATCAGCCAGGTCCCCTTTCGCCCCTCACAACGCCCCGGAAGCGCCTGAGGTTGAGACGGACCCGCCTCGCGGAGCGGTGACGGTACGGCACCATGGGGAAATGCCACGTCCACTCGACAAACTGCCGAAAGCCCATCTTCATCTTCACTTCACCGGTTCCATGCGGCATTCGACGCTGATCGAGCTGGCCAGGGAACACGCGCTGCACCTTCCCGAGGCGCTGAAGGAGGAGTGGCCGCCGAAGCTGCGCGCCACCGACGAGCGCGGCTGGTTCCGCTTCCAGCGGCTCTACGACATCGCGCGTTCGGTCCTGCGGCGGCCCGAGGACGTGTACCGCCTGCTGCGCGAGGCGGCGGCGGACGAGGCGGCCGAGGGCTCCCGGTGGCTGGAGATCCAGGTGGACCCCTCCGGGTACGCGCAGCGGTTCGGCGGGCTGTCGGCGACGCTGGACCTCGTGCTCGACGCGGCGCGGACGGCGGAGCGGGCCGAGGGCGTCGGCATCGCGGTGATCGTGGCGGCCAACCGGACCAGGCATCCGCTCGACGCCAAGACGCTGGCCCGGCTCGCCGCGCAGTACGCGGGCGAAGGCGTGGTCGGTTTCGGGCTGTCCAACGACGAGCGCAGGGGCCGGGCGCGCGACTTCGATGGAGCGTTCCGGATCGCGAAGCGGGCGGGCCTGCTGGCCGTACCGCACGGCGGCGAGCTGTCCGGGCCGGTCAGCGTGGCCGAGTGCGTGGACGACCTCGACGCCGACCGCCTGGGGCACGGCGTGCGCTCGGCGGAGTCGCGGCGGCTGATGGAGCGGCTGGCCGACCGGCAGATCACCTGCGAGGTCTGCCCGACCTCCAACGTCGGGCTCGGCGTGGCGGAGAGCCCGCAGGACGTGCCGCTGCGCAGGCTGTTCGAGGCGGGTGTGCCGATCGCGCTCGGCGCCGACGACCCGCTGCTCTTCGGCTCCCGGCTGCTCGCGCAGTACGAGCTGGCCCGCGAGGTGTGCGGCTTCCGCGACGCGGAGCTGGCCGAGCTGGCCCGCCAGTCGATCCGCTCCTCGGCGGCTCCGGAAGGGGTCAGGAACGACCTCCTCAAAGAGGTCGACGCCTGGCTCGCCGCCCCGGACCCGGCGGAGTAGAGGCCGCGCGGCGGGCCCGGCCCCTCAGTCCTCGCGGATGCGGGCGACGGCGGTGTCCGGGTCGGTGGTGAGACCGACGGCGAAGGCCGCGCCGTAGGCGGCGTCGCCGATCACGCCGCGGATCCACTTCTCCAGCTTCGCGCGGGCGCCGGTCAGCCCCTCGGCGCCGCACTGCGGCAGGCCGACCGTGGTCCACATCCGCTGCGCCGCGCCGAGCAGATAGGCCGCGCGCTCGGGGTCGCGGCGGGCGACGGCGGTCGCGGCCAGCTGGTCCATCACCATCGCGCTGCCCATCGCGTCACCCAGCCGCCACTTGACGTCGAGGGCGGAGCGCGCGGCGGCGTCGGCGGCGGCGACCTCACCGAGCCCCAGGTGGGCGTGGGACCGCGTCAGATCACCCCAGGACAGCGCCCACACCTCCCCCCGCTCCGCGCAGTGCCCGCGCAGCGAGCCGAGCGTGGCGAGCGCGCGGTCGTGGTCGCCGCGCAGGTTGAACAGCAGCGCCCGGGCCGCCTGGGTGACGGGCAGCCCGATCTCGGGCCGATCGGCCCGCTCGAAGCGCTCCTGGGCCTGGGCGAGCAGCATGTCGGCCTGCGCCAGGTCGCCGCGGAACAACTGGATCGCGCCCACCGTGTAGGTGGAGTAGGCGACGCCGGTGTCGTCCTCGCGGCAGCGCGCCTCGGCCAGGGCTGCGCTCGCCCGCAGCTCCGCGGTGTCCAGGTCGCCCTGGGTGAGGGCGACCCAGCCGGCCGCCCACATGGCCTTGGTACGCGCGGCGCTCGGGTGCGGGTGGGCGTCGAGGACGCGGTCGAGGTAGTAGCGGCCTTCCCGGGCGTGTCCCAGGCAGAACCACGCGAACCACAGCGAACCGGCCAGCTCCAGGCCCACCTGCTCGTTCAGCCCGCCGTCCAGGGCGACGCGCAGGTTGGGCAACTCCAGGTGCACCCAGTCGGCCCACTCGGCCTGCTCCGGGCCGTACCACTCCTCGTCGGCCCGCTGGGCGAGGAAGAGGTAGTGCTCGCGGTGCCGCCGGGCGAGCCGGTTGTGCTCTCCGAGCCTGCGCAGCCACTCCCGGCCGTAGTCGCGCACCATGCCGAACATCCGGTGCCGGTCGCCCTCGACGGTCACGATCGACTTGTCGACGAGGCGGTCGAGCGGCCCGCTGATGTCGGGCAGCCGGTCGTCCGCGCAGACCGCCTGGGCGGTCACCGAGTCGAAGGACCCGGAGAAGACGGTGAGCCGCGCCCACAGCAGCCGCTCCTCGGCGGACAGCAGCTCATGGCTCCAGCCCACCGCGGTGCGCAGCGTCTGGTGCCGCCCGAGCGGCGTACGGCTGCCGCTGGTGAGCAGCGCGAAGCGGTCGTCGAGACGGTCGGCGATCTGGTCCACCGACAGTGATCGGACCCGGCGCGCGGCGAGCTCGATCGCCAGCGGGATGCCGTCGAGCCGTCGGCACAGCCGGGCGACGGCGTCGATGTCGGGATCGAGGTCCGGCACCAGGGCGAGTGCCCGGTCCAGGAACAGCCGGACCGAGCAGTAGCCGTCGGGGTCGAGCGCGGTCTGCTTCGGGACGGGCAGCGGCTCGACGCCGAACGTGCGCTCCACCGGCAGGGCGAGCGCCTGCCTGCTGGTGACCAGCACCCGCACGTCGGGCGCGGCCCGGAAGATCAGGCGCACCAGCTCCCGGCAGGCCACGATCAGGTGCTCGCAGGTGTCCAGCACCAGCAGCATCTTCTTGCCGGCCAGGAACTCCGCGACGACCTCGCCCTGCGGCCGGACCGACTGCTCGATCAGGCCGAGCGCGGCGGCGACGTTGTGCGCGACCAGGTCGGGATTCTGCTCGGCGGACAGCTCGGTGACCCAGACGCCGTCGGGGAAGTCGCGGGCCAGCACGGCCGCGACCTTGAGCGCGAGCCTGGTCTTGCCCACGCCCGCCACGCCGGTCAGCGTGACCAGCGGGGTCTCCGCCAGCAACGCGCACACCGTCTCCAACTCCCGCGAGCGTCCGACGAAGCTGCTCGTCTCAGCCGGCAGGTTGCCTCGCCGCAACCGCGCCTCCATCAACGGACCCCGACCCCTCCACCGAGACGGCCCACCTGTTCACGGACTCGGTTCTCACTGTCACCCAGCGTGAACCACTCCCTTCCTAGTGCATATTTCAGCCACTGGGTAGGGTCAAGCCCTTCCGCGTTCGAGTCGCTCATCCCGTTCACCCGATTTCCCGGACGGCGTCAGACGGATCCGGACCGCATTCCGGGCAACCGGCCCTGCTGGGTCATCCACACGGTGAGCTGGGCGCGGGAGGAGAAGCTCAGCTTGGCGAGGATGTCCGCCACCTGTGCCTCGGCCGTCTCGTCGGCGATCTCCAGGCGCTCGGCCACCTCCTGGTCGGTCAGGCCCTCGGCGACCAGCTCGGCGATCTGGGTCTCGACGGAGGTGAGCGTCGGCCGTGCCACGCCCTCCACCCGGTGGTCCTCCTCCAGCGCGTAGACGACGGCGGCGTCCAGGCCGAGGCGGCGGCCCCGGGCGACCGCCGTGGCGTACCGGCGGTCGCCGAGCGCCTCGCGGGCCCGCCTGGCGCACTCCACGTGGGCGTCGTTGAAGTTGCGCGAGCCGAACAGGGGCAGGCCGATCGAGTGCCACAGGTGCTCGGCGGCGCCCTGGAGCACGGCGGCCCGCTCGTGCGCGTCGGACTCGGTCAGCAGCAGCGCGATGAGCTCGATCACCATCACGCAGCCGAGCGTGTCGTGGAAGAGGTGATGCGTGGTCAGCGACTCGCGGGCCGCCTCGATCGCCCGTTTCTGGTCGCCGACCGCCCAGGCCCGGTAGGACTCCACGTAGTCCAGATGGGCGAGCACCCACCGCTCGCCGTACCGCTCGCAGATGGCGCGGGCGTTGCGGCACAGCTCGGCCGAGCGCTCCCAGCGCCCGCCGAAGGCCATCGCGAGGGCCAGCTCGGTGGACGCGGTGGCGATCTTGTCGCTGACCGCTTCGAGGCCGTTGTAGAGCCGCAGCGCCTCCTCGAAGAGCGGGATGGCGGCTTCGAGGTCGTCGTTGAGCAGGGTGGCGCAGCCCATCCGGTGCACGGCCTGGGCCGCGAGGGTCTCGTCGCCGATCGCCCTGCACTCGCTGAACAGCTTGATCGCGTGCTCGTAGTCACCCTGGCTGGAGGAGACGTAACCGCAGGCCAGCAGGGCTTTGGCGCGCTGGAGGCTGGACCCGGCGTCGAGGGTGAGGGCCTGGTCCAGCCAGTGCCTGCCCTCGCCGAGGTAGCCGCAGCCGATCCAGTAGAACCACAGGGCGCCGGCCAGCTCCATGCCCTCGCGGGCGTGGCCGGGGGAGGTCAGGCAGAAGTCGAGCGCGGCCCGCAGGTTGCCGTGCTCGGCCTGGGTGCGGGCGAAGATCTCCACCTGGCCCGCGCCGAACCACGCGGTCTCGCACTCGCGGGCCAGCTCGGCGAAGTAGACCATGTGCCGGGCGCGCAGCCGGCCGGACGCCGACGGGTCGAGGCGGCGCAGCCACTCGGCGCCGTACTCGCGGACGGTGTCGAGCAGCCGGTAGCGCACGGCGCCCGCGCCGTCCTCGCGCATCACGATCGACTTCTCCACCAGGCCGGAGACCGCGTCGAGGATGTCGTCGGTGGGCAGCTTGTCGTCGGAGCAGATGCGCTCGGCGGCGTCGAGGTCGAAGGAGCCGCCGAAGACCGACAGCCGGGCCCACAGCAGGCGCTCCTCGGTGGTGCACAGCTCGTGGCTCCAGCCCATCGCGGTGCGCAGCGTCTGGTGCCTGGTGGGCCGGGTCGGGCCGCCGCCGACCAGGAGGCGGAACCTGCTGTCGAGACGGTCGAGGATCTGCTCCACCGACATCGCGCGCAGCCGGACGGCGGCCAGTTCCAGCGCCAGCGGGATGCCGTCGAGCCGGGCGCAGAGCCGGGCGACGGCCTCCCTGTTGCGCTCGGTGAGCCGGAAGCCGCTCACGGCGGAGGCGCGCTCGACGAACAGCGCGACGCTCTCGTGCCGCGCGGCGGAGGCGCGCTCGTCCGGCGCGGGGATCGGCAGCGGCGAGATGACCAGCAGGTGCTCACCGGGGATGTCCAGCGCCTGGCGGCTGGTGGCCATGATGCGCAGCCGGGGCGCCGCCCGCAGCAGCGAGTCGACGAGCGGCGCGCACGCCTGCACCAGGTGGTCGGCGCCGTCGAGCAGCAGCAGCACCCGCAGGTCGCGCAGATGGTCGATAAGGATCTCCATCGGCGCGCGCGTGGTGTGGTCGGCGAGCCCCAGCGCCTGGCAGACGGTGTGCCCGAGCAGGTCGGGGTCCTCCAGGTCGGCGAGCTCGACCAGCCGGACTCCGTCGGGGAACGACCGGTGGACCGCCCTGGCCGCGCGCATGGCCAGCCGGCTCTTGCCCACACCGCCGAGACCGGTCAGGGTGACCAGGCGTGAAACGCCCAGGAGCCGTTTGATCTCGGCGAGCTCCGCACGCCGGCCCACGAAGCTGGTGACCTCGGCAGGCAGATTGCTTCGCTCCATTTTGCGCCTCTATTAGGGGGAGGTTGGTCATCGAATCCTATCGGGAACATCACGTCGAGAGAAGAGAACATTACTCAGGGTGAGGGGAGTTTGGGGTCATTACTTGTTGGGAATGGGAGTCGCCCCCACCACCTGGCGTTAGACTCTGCCCGGTCTGCATCGCGGCTCCGGGCCGCGGCGCTCTGTAAGCGAGACTGTGTAAACGAGCTGGACGGAAACGCATGTCTGGATATGACCGCGTAGTGCAACCGGCGGCCGGTGACGAGGCCCTGGAGAACCACCTGGGTGGGGACGAGGCCAGAAATTACCGGCAGTACGAGTTCGACATGGTCTCGCCGCATGTCGGAAAGTCCATGCTGGAGATCGGGTCCGGTCTGGGCCATTTCGCCGAGCAGTTCCTGCCCCGGCTGGACCGGCTGGTGGTCAGCGACTTCGACCCCTACTGCGTGGAGCGCCTGGGTGAGCGGTTCGCCGGCCGGGACGACATCGACGTGCTGCAGTTCGGCCTGCCGACCGAGATCCCGCTGAAGGACAAGGTCGACACGGTCGTGATGATGAACGTGCTGGAGCACATCGAGGACGACGTGGAGGCACTGCGCTCGCTGGCCAGGGTCACCCTGCCGGACGGCCGCATCATCATCTGGGTGCCGGGCTACATGCAGCTTTACGGGGACTTCGACCGCAAGGTCGGCCATGTCACCCGCTACACGCCGGCGACCCTGGGCAAGACGGTCACCGAGGCGGGGCTGCGGATCGAGGTGCTCAAGCCGATCAACTTCCTGGGCGGCATCGCCTGGTGGCTGGCCGTGCGCCGGGGCGGGGTGGGCTATCCCGACCCGCGTCTGGTGAAGATCTACGACCGCACGGTGGTGCCCGCCACCCGTCTCATCGAGCGCCTGATCCGCCCGCCGTTCGGGCAGACCGTCTTCTGCGTCGCACGCGTCGTGTGAGAAGAATGCCCTTTTCTGGGTAGTTCTTGGGCCTACTCACGGGTAGTTCTCCGACAGGAGCAACCTGTGAGGGGGCCCAGATGACGGATTACGCGAAGGCGCGTGCGGTCGCGGAGCAGGCCAGGGAGATCGAGTGGACCCGCCCCAGCTTCGGCAGGCAACTCTTCCTCGGGGACTTCCGGCTCGACCTGGTGCATCCCGCGCCCCGGATGCCGGAGACGCAGACCAGGAAGGGCGAGGAGTTCCTGACCGCCCTGCGGGCCTTCCTGGAGACCCGGGTGGACCCGGCCGCCATCGAGGCGGACGCCCGCGTGCCCAACGAGGTGATCAAGGGACTCGCCGGGATCGGCGCCTTCGGCGTCACCATCGACGAGCAGTACGGCGGGCTCGGCCTGAGCCACTTCTACTACGCCCGCGCGCTGATGCTGGTCAGCTCCTACTCCCCGGCGGTCGCCACGCTGCTGTCGGCCCACCAGTCGATCGGCGTGCCGCAGCCGCTCAGGATCTTCGGCACCGAGGAGCAGAAGCTCGCCTTCCTGCCGAGGTGCGCCGCAGGTGAGGTGTCGGCGTTCCTGCTGACCGAGCCGGACGTGGGCTCCGACCCGGCCCGGCTCGCCACCACCGCCCGCCGGGACGGCGACCACTACGTGCTGGACGGGGTCAAGCTGTGGACCACGAACGGCGTGATCGCCGACCTGCTCGTGGTCATGGCGCGCACCGAGCGCGGCATCTCGGCCTTCGTGGTCGAGGCGGACTCCCCCGGCATCACCGTCGAGCGCCGCAACGCCTTCATGGGCCTGCGCGGCATCGAGAACGGCGTGACCCGGTTCGACGGCGTCCGGGTGCCCGCCGCCAACCTCATCGGCCGGGAGGGACAGGGACTGAAGATCGCCCTGACCACCCTGAACACCGGGCGCATCTCGCTGCCCGCGTGCATGTCCGGCAACGGCAAGTGGGCACTGAAGATCGCCCGCGAGTGGAGCGGCGCCCGGGTCCAGTGGGGGCACCGGATCGGCGACCACGAGGCCGTCGCCGGGAAGATCTCGTTCATCGCCGCCACCGCCTACGCGGTCGAGGCGGTCGTGGACCTCACCAGCCGGATGGCCGACGACGAGAGCAACGACATCCGCATCGAGGCCGCGCTGGCCAAGCTCTACGCCTCGGAGATGGCCTGGCGGATCGCCGACGAGCTGGTCCAGATCAGGGGCGGGCGCGGGTACGAGACCGCCGCCTCGCTGGCCGCCAGGGGCGAGCGCGGCGTGCCCGCCGAGCAGATGCTCCGCGACGTGCGGATCAACCGGATCTTCGAGGGCTCGACGGAGATCATGCACCTGCTCATCGCCCGGGAGGCGGTGGACGCCCACCTCTCGGCGGCCGGGCAGCTCATCGACCCCTCGGCGTCCACCGGTGACCGGGCGCGGGCGCTGGCCAGGGCCGGGGGCTTCTACGCCCGCTGGCTGCCCACGCTGGTCGTCGGTCCGGGCCAGCGTCCCGGGTCCTACGCCGGTTTCGGCCCGCTGGCCGTACACCTGCGGTACATCGAGCGCACGAGCCGCAAGCTGGCCCGCGCGACGTTCTACGGCATGTCGCGCTGGCAGGGGCGGCTGGAGCACAAGCAGGGCTTCCTGGGGCGCATCGTGGACATCGGGGCCGAGCTGTTCGCGATGACGGCGGTCTGCGTGCGGGCCGCCGAGGACGCCAGGGAGCACGGCGCGGCGCCGCAGGAGCTGGCGGACGCCTTCTGCCGGCAGGCGCGGCTGCGGATCGACGCGCTGTTCGACCGGCTGTGGGACAACACCGACGCGCCGGACGAGCGGCTCGCCCGGAGCGTCCTCGCGGGCAGGTTCGGCTTCGTGGAGGAGGGCGTGCTGGACCCGTCGCTGGAGGGCCCGTGGATCTCCGAGGCCCGGCCGGGCGCCACGACGGCGCAGAACGTGCACCGCCCGATCCGCTGATCCTTCTCACACTCACCGGTATAGACCAGTCAGCCCGCCTCCCCCCGGGCGTGGCTGCCTCGTTGCCGAACCGATACAACCCGGTATAGACCGGTTGTTTAATCCCGCCTTACAGTGGGCCGAACGCGCAGGACACCGGCACCGCGCGCGGCACATCTGGTACGGACCACACCCCCGTATTGTCCGACAGTCAAGGCGGTAGACACACGTGAACAAGAAGTATGCGGGCGCGGCCGCGTTCGGGCTGGCGGCTGCGCTGGTTCTGACCGGCTGCGGCTCCGGGAGCGGCGGCGAGGGCGGTGGCGGCGACGCCGCCGCGGGCGGCCAGGTCACGCTGAAGATGGTGGCCGCCGACTACGGCGACGGCCCGACCGCGGCGAACAGCGGCGACAAGTTCTGGAAGAGCGTCGTGGACGAGTTCCAGGCGGCCAACCCGAACATCAAGGTGGACGTCCAGGTCATCAACTGGAACGACATCGACAAGCAGGTCGCCACGATGGTGCAGAACGGGCAGGCGCCCGACATCCTGCAGACCGGCGACTACTCCGGCTTCGTCCAGGACGGCCTGCTGTACAAGGTGAACGAGGTGCTCTCGCCGGCCACGCAGAGCGACCTGCTGGAGAAGTTCGCCGACTTCGGCAAGGTGGACGGCACCGGGTACGGCATCCCGTTCGTCTCCTCGGCCCGCGCGCTCTTCTACAACAAGGACCTGTTCACCAAGGCCGGCATCGCCGAGCCGCCGAAGACCTGGGACGAGCTGAAGGCCGACGCCGAGAAGCTCAAGGCGTCCGGGGTCAGCCAGCCGTTCGGCCTGCCGCTGGGCGCCGAGGAGGCGCAGGCCGAGTCGTTCCTGTGGTTCATGGGCAACGGCGGCGGCTACAAGGACGCCTCGGGCAACTGGGCGATCGACTCCCCGCAGAACGTGGAGACCTTCAACTTCCTCAAGGGCCTGGTGGACGCGGGCCTGACCACGCCGAACCCGGGCACCAAGGACCGCAAGGTCGTCTGGGAGGACTTCGGGGCGGGCAAGGTCGGCATGGTCAACGGCGGCCCCATGTCCATCCCGATCTTCGAGAAGGGCGGCCTGAAGAACTTCGGCGTCGTCCCGATCCCGGGCAAGACCGGCCCGCTGTCCACCACGCTCGGCGTGCAGGACTGGATCATGGCGTTCAACAAGAACGGCCACGCCGCGGAGATCAAGAAGTTCTTCGACTTCTTCTACTCCGGTGACGCCGCGCAGCGGATCAGCGACACGTACAAGCTGCTCCCGGTGACCAAGTCGGGCATCGAGAAGCTGTCGTCGGACCAGAACCTCAAGCCGTTCCTGGACGCGCTGCCCAACGCGACGTTCTACCCCTTCACCGACCCCAAGTGGTCCGAGGTGAACACACAGATCAAGCAGACCATCGGCGGCGCCGTCACCGGCGATCCCGCCCAGGTCCTCGGCGCCATCCAGAAGACCGCGGCCGGCTGATCCCCGCCACGCCGCCCCCGCCGTGCCCGGTGGGGGCGGCGTGGCGCACGTCTTCGATCGGAGAATCGAGTTCTCATGCAGCACGAATCCCCCCTGACCCGGGTGGGGCGGGCGCTGGTGCCGCTGGCCTGGGTGGGCCCGGCGGTGGCGCTGATCGGCGTGGTCGTGGTGTGGCCCGTCGTCGTCATGATCCAGTCGTCGTTCCTGGAGATCAGCCGGTTCGGCGTGGTCAGGGGGTCGAACGGGGTCGACAACTACGCCAAGCTCTTCGCCGAGCCCGACTTCGGCGGGGTGATGGTCCGCAGCCTGGTCTGGGTGGTCGCGGTGGTCGCCCTCACCGTGCTCATCTCGCTCGCCCTGGCCCAGCTCTTCAACCAGCGCTTCCCGCTGCGCAACGTCGCCCGCTGGGCGCTGATCGCGCCCTGGGCGGCGTCGGTGCTGATGACCGCGATCATCTTCAAGTGGATGCTCGACCCCGAGGTCGGGTTCGTCAACATGGTGCTGCACGACCTCGGCCTCCTGGACGCGATGGGCGGCGCGGGCGCCGACCCGCTGGGCAACGCCTCGACCGCCTTCCCGTGGCTGATCTTCGTCGCGGTCTTCGTCTCGGTGCCGTTCACCACGTACGCGCTGCTGGCCGGGCTGTCCACGATCCCGGCGGACGTCTACGAGGCCGCGCGGATGGACGGCGCCTCCCGGGCGCGGATCTACTGGTCGATCACGCTGCCGATGCTGCGTCCCGCGCTCACCGTGGCGATGCTCATCAACGTCATGAACGTCTTCAACAACTTCCCGATCATCTGGGCGATGACGCACGGCCAGCCCGGCTACTCCACCGCCACTTCGACGATCTTCATGTTCATCCTCAAGGGCTCCGACATCGGCGAGTCCGCGGCCATGTCCGTGGTGAACTTCGGCATGGTCGTGGTGCTGGTCATCGTGTTCCTCAAGGTGAGCCGGTGGAAGAGCGAGGTGGCCTGAGATGACCGTGCAGCCGCTGCCCCGGCGGGGCCTGCCGTCGATCAGGACGGTGGTCGTCGCCGCGAGCGCCTACGTCGTCGCGTTCGTCTTCCTGTTCCCCTACCTGGTGATGATCCTCACCGCGCTGCGCCCGCAGGACGAGCTGCGCGATCCGACCTACCTGCCGAGCACCTTCGCCTGGTCCAACTTCACCGACTTCTGGACCGGCGGCCTGGTCGGCAACCTCGGCGTCACGCTCCAGGTGGCCGCCGGGTCCACCGTGCTGGTGCTGCTGGTGGCGCTGCCGGCCGCCTACTACACCGCGCGGTTCGACTTCCGCGGGCGTACGGCGTTCCTGATCCTGGTGCTGGTCACCCAGATGTTCCAGCCGACCGCGATGCTGGTGGGCATCTACCGGGAGTTCTTCCAGCTCGGCCTGGTGGACTCGGTGTGGTCGCTGATCCTGGTCAACGGCGGGTTCAACCTGGCGTTCGCGGTGTGGATCCTCAACGCCTACTTCTCCTCCATCCCCAGGGAGCTGGAGGAGGCGGCGTTCATGGACGGCGCCGGGCGGGCCGGGGCGCTGTTCCGGATCACGCTGCCGCTGGCCATGCCCGGCGTCGTGACCGCCTTGATCTTCACGTTCATCGCCGCGTGGAACGAGTTCGTGGTCGCCCTGACGCTGACCACCTCGCCGGAGAACCAGCCGCTCACCGTGGCCTTGAACTCCTTCATCGGGCAGTACCAGGTGGACTGGCAGAACCTCTTCGCCGGTTCGGTGATCGCGACCGTCCCGGTGATCATCCTGTTCGCCCTCATCGAGCGGAAGGTGGTCGGCGGGCTGACCGCGGGCTCCATCAAATAATTCGGTTGCGGGCGCGCGCGGGCGCCACGTACGGTCCAGGCATGTGGATTTTCTCCTGATCGTCGGCGTCGACCGGTTCATCCCGGTCCGCTTCGGCTCAGCTTTCCGACCCCGTTCGTCGCAGACGTGGTGGCTGAGACCACGGCACGGTTCGACTTTCTCGTCGCCGCGTCGCCGTATCCGTGAAGGAGACCTTTATGCGTGCCCGTTTCGTTGGCAAAACCGGTAAGAACCCTGGCCAGCTCCCGCCCCTGCCCCGGCACCAGCCCAGGCGGGTGCCGATGCCGAAGACGCCGCTGCGGCCCATTCAGCAGCCGCGGCGGCTGCCCAAGAGTAAGTAGGCCGGCAGGGAGAACGCCGGTGCCCCGCGCCCAGCGCGGCGCGGGGCACCGGTGTCAGCACCGGCCCGGGAGCCGCCGAGGCCCTGGCCGGTCAGGTGACCGCCGGCGGTGTCAGAGCCGCTCGATGATGGTGACGTTGGCCTGGCCGCCGCCCTCGCACATGGTCTGCAGGCCGTACCTGCCGCCGGTGCGCTCCAGCTCGTGCAGCAGTTTGGTCATCAGGATCGCGCCGGTGCCGCCCAGCGGGTGGCCGAGGGCGATCGCGCCGCCGTTCGGGTTGGTCCGCGCCGGGTCGGCGCCGAGCTCCCTGAGCCAGGCCAGCGGCACCGGGGCGAACGCCTCGTTGATCTCGACGACGTCGATGTCGTCGATGGACAGGCCGGACTTCCGCAACGCCTTGCGGGTCGCCGGGATCGGCGCGGTCAGCATGTAGACCGGGTCGTCGCCGGTGAGCGCGAGGGTGACGATCCTGGCCCTGGGCGTGAGCCCGTGCGCCTTCACCGCCGCCTCGGAGGCGATCAGCACCGCGCCCGAGCCGTCGGAGATCTGGCTGGAGGTGGCGGCGGTGATCTGGCCGTCCTCGCGCAGCGTCTTGAGCTGGGCCAGCTTCTCCAGGGTGCTGTCCGGCCGCGGCCCCTCGTCGTCCGACACCCCGGCGATCGGGGCGATCTGCTCCTTGAAGTGGCCGTTGACGATGGCCTTGGCGGCCCGCTGGTGGCTCTCGTAGGCGTAGCGGTCCAGCTCGTCGCGCTTGAGGTCCCACTTCTGGCACATCAGCTCCGCGCCGCGGAACTGCGAGATCTCCTGCTTGCCGTACCTGGCCACCCAGCCCTCGCCGAACGGGAACGGCATGCCCTTCTCCAGTGCGGCGGTGATGCTCGACCCCATGGGGACGATGCTCATCGACTCCACCCCGGCGGCCACGACGAGGTCCTGCGTGCCGGACAGCACGCCCTGGGCCGCGAAGTGGATGGCCTGCTGGGAGGACCCGCACTGCCGGTCGATGGTGACGCCCGCGACGTTCTCCGGCAGGCCGGCGGACAGCCACGCGTTGCGCGCGATGTCCATGCTCTGCGGGCCGAACTGCATGACGCAGCCCATGATGACGTCGTCGACGGCGGCGGGATCGACGCCGGTCCGCTCGATGAGCGCCTTGAGGGTGTGTGCGGCCAGGTCGGTGGGATGGACGGCGGACAGCCCGCCTTTCTTCTTCCCCACCGGGGTGCGGACCGCCCCGACGATGTACGCCTCTGCCACAGTTCCTCCTCTGCCAAACCGAGCAAAGTTCGGTTACTTGGAGGTTACAACATGTCCGGCCACGCTCGGCGGGACGGTTCAGGACCGACCGGCGCGGTGGCTGCCGGTCATCGTGGCGTAGACGATGACGTTGTCGGTGTAGTGGCCGGTCGTCCTGTTGTAGGTGCCGCCGCAGGTGATCAGGTGCAGTTGCGCGTTCGCCTGCGGACCGTAGACCCGCTCGGTGGGGAAGGTCCTCTTGTCGGCCTGCTCGACCCCGCCCACCGTGAACACCGCCACCGTGCCGTCCTGCCGCTGCACCTCGATCTGGTCGCCGTTGCGCAACTCGTGCAACCGGCTGAAGACCGCGCTGCGGGTGCGGGTGTCCTTGTGGCCCAGCATGACCGCGGGACCCGCCTGCCCGGCCGTCGGCCCGTACCGGTACCAGCCGACCAGGTTGGGGTTGTCCGCCGGCGGCACCTGGATCGTGCCGTCCTTCGCCGTGCCCACCGACCTGATCGGGGCGTTGATGCCCAGCTTCTTCACGATCAGCCGCTGCGGGGTCGAGGGCTGCATCGGCGGCGCGGGCTGGATCGGCGGCAGCGGCGGCGGCACGCTGGCCGGAGCCTCGAACAGCGCCTGTCCCCCGTTGTTCGGCACCGGCGGCTGCGCCTGCATCGGCAGGTCGCTCCGCCCGTCGCTCAGGTCGTACTCCTCCGGGTTCGACCCGATGAACAGCAGCCCGACCAGCACGGTGACCACACCGACCACCGCCGCCAGGATCAGCACCGACCGCATGATCACGACCGGCTTCAGCCCCGTGCCGCCGGTCGCCGGCTCAGGCGCCTCCCACTGCGGCTGCGGCTGAGGGAAGACCATCGGCGGCGGCTGCTGCCCGTAGTACTGCTGCGGGTACCCCTGCGGGTCCCCGGGATAGGGCGGCTGTCCGGGTGGCGTGGTCACCGTCGTCCCAGCTCAGGATCGTGGGCCGGCAGCCGTACGGCGGCGCAGGAAGAGCCCGCCGGCCCCGGCGCCCATCACCAGCAGCGACCCGACCAGCAGGAACATCCGCCCGTCCGGGCCGATCTCGCCGCCGCCACCGGTCGCCGCGCCACCACCGGGCGTCCTGGTGACCTGCTCGTTCCCGCCGGGCGGGGTCGCCGTGACGGTGTGCGTCGTCGTGGTCGTCGGCCTGGGGGTGGTCTGGGTGGGAGTGGGGGTGCCGCTCGTCGTGGTGCTGCTGGGGGTCGCGCTCGGCGTGGTGCTGGCGGTCCCCGAGGCCACGACGACGTTGAGCGAGGGGCCGCCGCCGGTTCCCGGGCTGCACAGGTAAGCCTGGTTGCCCACGTCGAGGTTGAAGGCGCCGGCCTTCAGCGCGACCGTCCCGGTGGCCGTCGGGGTGATCAGCAGCGTCATCGGCGGCACCGGCAGGGTGGCGCCGGCCGCGAGGGCGGCGGCCTGGGTGGCGGAGCCGTCGGCGGGGACGTTCACGCCCGTCGTCGCCGTGGTGAGCGGGGTGCCGCTGGCGGTCACCGTCGCGTAGACGTCCACCGGGGCGTTCGCGGTGACCGCCGCGGTGGCCGTGAGGGCGTTGCTGGCGGGCTGCGACACGTTCCAGGTGATCGTGGCCGTCGCGCTCGCCGCGGGCGTGGCCGCCGGGGGCACGAGCTCCATCTGGAACGACACGGTCTGGGTGGGGCCCCCGCCGCCCACGCCGTCGGTGGCATCGGCGTCGGTACAGGTGTACGTCACGGTCGAGGGCACCGCGATGGCGGGGAGAGCTCCGAAGACCAGACCTCCTCCGACGACACCCAGGGCAGCGGTCTTCAGGGCGACGCGACGTCGCGCCTTCGACATATGCACTGTCCAACTCCGTTTCCACGCGGCTTGACCGATTCGACAGGCCAGCATCCCAGTCGCCAGTCACGGTTCGATGGAGATCCTATGAACTCGGACTGCCAAATGGTGTCTGTCCGTAGAAATCGGGCATAGATTCTCCCTCGTAACGGGAGATCCCTCACGTAGAGTGTAAAGCGCGTGTCAACGGGGCGTCTTCGACAGGGTCGCATAGACGATGATGTTGTCCGTGTAACTGTGCTTGGCCGGGTTGAAGACCCCGCCGCAGGTGATCAGCCGCAGGCTCGCGTCGTTCAGGTTGCTGTAGACCCGGTTCGTCGGGAACGTGCTCTTGCTGACCTGCTCGACACCGTCCACGGTGAACTCCACCGTCCTGCCGTCCGAGCGGGACACCTTGATCTTGTCCCCGCGTTTCACCTCGCGCAGCCGGCTGAAGACCGCGGGCCCCTGCCTGTTGTTCACGTGCCCCACGATCACGGCCGGGCCGATCTCCCCCGGGACGGGACCGAGCCGGTACCAGCCGGCGAGGTTGCGCTCGTTCAGCGGCGGCACCTCGATCTCACGGTTCTTCTGCAGGCCGAGCGAGCTGAGCGGCGCCGACACGCCGATGTGCGGGATGGACAGCCTGGTGGGCCGGGTCGCCTTGGCGGTCTTCACCGGCGGCGGCGCCTGTACGGCGGGCAGCGGCGGCGGCGCGGCGGGCTCCGCCGGGGTCAGCGGCACACCCGGACCCCCCGGGCCGACGCTCGGCAGCACCACCGGCTGCGCCACCTGCTGCACGGTCGCCGCGTCCGGCACCTGCCCCGGTCCCGGCACGGGGGCGAGCGCGGCCGCGTTGGCGACCGGCTCACCCTCACTCGACGCCGGCGTCAGGTAGGTCAGCAACCCGGCCATGATCGCCGCGATCCCGCCGAGGGAGCCGACGACGAGAAGCGTGGGCAGGGCCGCCGCACGCGCGCGCTTCGCACCGGGGCCCGGGTCGTTCACCGGGCCGGACGGCCGCGTACCTGGATCTGACACCGCGTCTCCCCCGCTCTCAGCCGAGTCCTGCGTCCGAGCGCGCGCCGGCGTGCAGGGCCCGTCGCCGTACCGCGACCCCGCCCAGCACCGCTCCGGCGAGCATGACCCCGCCCCCGCCGATCAGCATCGCCCCCATCGGGCCGCGCTCCGGCGCCTCACCGGTCTGCGCCGCGCCCAGCGGCGTCACCCGCACCTGCGCGGTCGCGGTGGCGGTCACCGTGGTCGTGGGCCGCGGCGTCGTGGTGGTGAAGGTCGTCTGCGTACCGGTGGTCGTGGTGTTGTTGCCCGTGTTGTTGTTGCCGTTGTTCCCGTTGTCGCCGTTGTTCCCGTTGTCGTCGCCGTTGTCGTCATCGTCCGGCGGCGTCTCCTCGTCCGTCGGGGTCGCACTCGGGGTCGGGCTCGGGCTCTCGGAGGCCCCGCCGCCAACAGTGATCTTGAACGAGGCGCGCTGAACGTCCGGGGTACAGGTAGACCTGAAAATCGGCGGCGGGTTGTTGAGGTCCCTGGTGATCACCTTGAACGCGTCGATGATCGCCCATTTGTCCTGCTGAAGATTGGTGATCGTCAGCTTGTGGTCCGCCTTGTAGGGCAGGTTGCGCATGCTCCACAGGGTGTAGCCGCCCGCGTTGACCGTGTTCACCGTCGTACCGTCGTCGTTCTTCGACGGGTCGGCGTTCGCGGGGACGCCGTTGGCGTCATCGAGCCAGAAGTGCAGGTTGCCCGCGTTGAGGTCCTTCTCGGTGATGAACTCCACGCCCGTGCCGGCGAAGGTCAGGGTCACGCTGTCGTTGGCCGTGGTGGTGCCGTGCACGTCACGACCGTGGTTGTTCCACGCCAGTTCCCTGTTGTTGTAGTCGCCCCAGCCCGTTCCGTTCCTGTAGTCCAGCGCAGGGTCATCGTCGTTGACAATCCGGTCGGACGCCGAGGGCGTGAAATCGACCACCAACCTGCGCGGTGAGATCGTGATCTCGCCCGGCGCGCTCGCGCCAACCTCACCTGTCACCAACTCGGGCAGTCTGAGCCGCTCGCCGATGCGGAGCGCCGCCTGATCGATGGACCCTTCGGCGGCGTCATTACCGGTCCAGGGGCCCGCGATGTTCAGGAATCCCTTGGCGGAAAGCGCCGATCCCTCAGCCAGGTAACCGGGCGAAGTGAAAGCTGTCTGGTCCCGATACTTGATGTCCCACTTCACATCTATCGGAGCACCGACGGTCATTGTGGTCGGCGCCGTTACTGTGACTCGCAGCTTGGTGCCGTCTCCAACGCCGCCCTCACATGTGTAATCCAGCACGACACCGACCGTGTCGGCGACGGCGGGAACCCCTGGAAGTACGAACAATCCCCCCGCCACCAGCGTCAACGCCGAGGCGGCCACCGTTCTACGGAGCCGAACTCCCCACCTGACCACCGCATTCTCCGATCCCACGGATCCGGCCGGAAACCAGCCGGCTGATCACAAGCCCCGTGGGATCGTACTCACTACGGAAAGGGGCAAGACGCACTTATAGCGAATGTGGCGGACTTGTGACAATGACGCATCCAACACGACTCGGCCACTTTGCCGTACCGGAGAGTAACATGAACCTTGTTCTGGCCCCAGGGAGGCACGAATGCGGCGAGATCTCTTCGACGAGGAGCACCTGCTCTTCCGTGACACCGTCCGCGAGTTCATGGCGCGCGAGGTGGCCCCGCACCACGCGCAGTGGGAGAAGGACGGCATCGTCCCGCGCGAGATCTGGAAGCGGGCCGGCGAGCTGGGCATGTTCGGCTTCGGGGTGCCGGAGGAGTACGGCGGGGCGGGGATCACCGACTTCCGCTACAACGCGGTGATCCTGGAGGAGATCCTCCGGATCGGCGCCACCGGCCTCGGCTTCTCGCTGCACAACGACGTCATGGCCCCCTACCTGACCGACCTCACCGACGAGGAGCAGAAGCAACGCTGGCTGCCCGGCTTCGCGTCCGGCGAGCTGATCACCGCGATCGCGATGACCGAGCCGGGCGCGGGCAGCGACCTGCAGGGCATCCGCACCACGGCTGTCCGCGACGGCGACCACTACGTCGTCAACGGGCAGAAGACCTTCATCACCAACGGCATCAACGCCGACCTGGTCGTGGTGGTCGCCAAGACCGACCCGGAGAAGGGGGCGCGCGGCACCACGCTGCTCGTGGTCGAGCGCGGCATGGAGGGGTTCGGCCGCGGTCGCAACCTGGAGAAGGTCGGCATGCACGCCCAGGACACCGCCGAGCTGTTCTTCGAGGGCGTCCGGGTCCCGGTGGCCAACCGGCTGGGCGACCAGGACGGGCAGGGTTTCTACCAGCTCATGCGCAACCTGCCGCAGGAGCGGCTGTCCATCGCGGTCGCGGCGGTGGCCACCGCGGAGACGGTGCTCGACCTGACCGTCGAGTACTGCCGCGATCGCACGGCGTTCGGGCACAGCATCGGCGGCTTCCAGAACACCCGCTTCGTGCTCGCCGAGCTGGCCACCGAGGTCGAGATCGCCCGGCACTACGTCGACAAGTGCGTCCTCGCCCTCAACGCGGGCGAGCTGACCGCCGTCGACGCCGCCAAGGCCAAGTGGTGGACCACCGAGCTGCAGACCAGGCTCATCGACCGCTGCCTCCAGTTGCACGGCGGCTACGGCTACATGATGGAGTATCCGGTGGCCAGGGCGTGGCTGGACAGCCGGGTCCAGACCATCTACGGCGGCACCACCGAGATCATGAAGGAGATCATCGGCCGCTCCTTCGGCTTCTGACCACCCAGCCCCCGGCCCCTTCCCACCCGGCACCCGGCCTCTGCCCACCCAGCATCCGGCCTTTGACCAGCCGGCGCCGCCGTACCGGTCTCAGCCGCGCGGCGCGTACATGATCACGGCCACTCCCACCAGGCACACGGCGGCGCCGATCACATCCCAGCGGTCCGGCCGGAACCCGTCCATCAGCACGCCCCAGACCAGCGACCCGGCGACGAACACCCCGCCGTAGGCGGCGAGGATGCGCCCGAAGTTGGCGTCGGGCTGCAAGGTGGCCACGAACCCGTAGAGCCCGAGCGCGACGACCCCCGCCCCGATCCACACCAGCCCGCGCTGCTCCCGCACCCCCTGCCACACCAGCCACGCCCCGCCGATCTCAGCCAGCGCCGCCAGCCCGAACAGCAACAGTGACCGCAGCACCGTCATGAGCGCGACGCTACCGGCCGGCCTCGTGGGACTCGACCAGTTGTCTGGGCGCGGTGAGGGACCATGCCTCGGTGACCAGCTCGAAGAGCTCGTCGGGGTCGATCCTGGCCAGGTGGACGACGACCCAGCCGAAGCGGCCCGCGGTGAACTGCGGCTCGAAGACGTCGGGGCGCTCGGCGACCATGGCTATCTGCTCCTCGATGGTGGCCTTGAGGCCGACGGTCTCCGTCTTCTCCCACAGGTAGCCGAACCCCTTGCCGCGCACCTTCAGCGAGACCCAGGAACCGCCGTCGCTCTGCTGCACCTCGGGCAGCTCGTCCAGCATGGACAGGAAGTCCTCGACGCTCACGCTCATGGCCCACATGTAACCAGATGCCACCGACGTTCCGGGATGCGGCGGAAAACCGGCGGTGCCGCGCGCGGAGGACGCCTATCCTGATCTCATGTCCGCATCCGCACGCCAGACCATGGCGCCCCGCTCACGGGGCCGCTGACGCGCGTACGGACGATCTTCCGAGGCCCTGTTCACGGGGCCTCGACGCGTTTCGGAGCCCCCTTCTCCCCCGGAGGTTCCGGTGACCGTCTACATCACGACCACGATTCCCTACGTCAACGCCCGTCCCCATCTGGGATTCGCGCTGGAGCTGGTCCAGGCGGACGTGCTCGCCCGGTTCCACCGCCGCCGGGGGGAGGCGGTCCGGTTCCAGACCGGCACCGACGACAACTCGCTGAAGAACGTGCTGGCCGCCGAGGCCGCCGGCGTGCCCGTCCAGGAGTTCGTGGACCGCAACGCCGAGGCGTTCGTCGCGCTGCGCGAGCCGCTGGAGCTGGCGGTGGACGACGTGATCCGCACCAGCCGCGACCCGCGGCACCGGCCGGGCGTGGAGCGGCTGTGGCGGGCCTGCGCCGACGCGGGCGACCTCTACCGCGAGCATTACGAGGGTCTCTACTGCGTCGGCTGCGAGCAGTTCTACCAACCGGCGGAGCTGACCGGCGGGCGATGCCCCGAACACGGCACCGAGCCGCAGCGGGTCGCCGAGGAGAACTGGTTCTTCCGGCTGTCCCGCCACGCCGACCGGCTGCACGACGCCATCGCCGGGGGGCGGCTGCGCGTCGAGCCCGCCGAGCGCCGCAACGAGGTCCTCGCCTTCATCGCCGGCGGCCTGGCCGACTTCTCCATCTCCCGGTCCACCGCACGGGCGCGCGGTTGGGGCATCCCCGTGCCCGGCGACCCCGGCCAGGTCGTCTACGTGTGGTGGGACGCGCTCGGCAACTACCTCACCGCGCTGGGCTACGGCACCGGCGGCGACGACCTGCGCCGCTGGTGGACCGGCGCGGACCGGCGGGTCCACCTGGTGGGCAAGGGTGTCCTCCGGTTCCACGCCGTCTACTGGCCCGCGATGCTGCTGTCGGCCGGCCTGCCGCTGCCCACCCACGTCGTGGTGCACGACTACCTCACCGCGAACGGCAGGAAGATCAGCAAGTCCGGCGGGAACTCCGGTGGGGACGCCGCCGACCCGGTGGCCCTCACCCGGGCGTACGGCACCGACGCCGTGCGCTGGTGGCTGCTCCGCGAGGTGCCCCGCGTCGGCGACGCCGACTTCACCGTGGAACGGCTGATCGCCCGCGCCGACGACGAGCTCGCCAACGGCGTGGGCAATCTGGTCAACCGGGTGGTCTCCATGATCCATCGCTACCGCGCCGGCCACGTGCCGGGCGCGGCCGGCGCGGCCGGCACGGCGGAGCTGGAGCGGGTCGCGGCGGGGGCGCCCGGCACGGCGGAGCTGGAGCGGGCCTGCCGGGAGGCGCCGGAGCGGGTCGCCGCGGCGCTGGCCGAGTTCGACTTCCGCCGGGCCGCCTCGGCCGTGTGGGCGGTGGCCGACGAGGCCAACCGCTACGTCAACCTGGCCCGTCCCTGGGAACTGGCCAGGGACGGCGACGACGCCCTCGACGCCGTCCTCGCCGCCCTGCTGCGCGCCTGCCGGACGGTCGGCGACCACCTGGAGCCCTTCCTGCCCGGCGCCGCGGCCCGCGTCACCGCGCAGTGCGCGCCGGTGGACGGCGTCCTGCCCGCGCCCCGCCCGCTCTTCACAAGGCTCGGCTCACCGGCGCGCCCGCCCCGCCCGGCATGAGCACCCGCCCGGCATAAGCACGCGCAAGGGGGTACGAACCCCCACGGCGTGAGAACTCGCCCCGCGTGACAGCCCACCCGGCGTGAGATCCTGACGCGCGGGACCCGGGCGGCGCATACTGGGGGGCAGGCGGGCCCGGACGGAGGCGGTGGCGGTGGACAGCGGTCTGATACTGCTGGTGTTCCTGGCTCTGCTGTTCGCCTGGGGGCTCAACCGGGTCCGGCGGACGCTACGGCTCAGCCCGATCGGCTATGCCGGCGTGATGGTCGCGTTCATCATCGTCATGCTCGCGGTCTGGGGCCAGACGCTCCGCTAGCGTCCAGCTCGCCAGCAGGGACAGGCCCCTGGCCGCGGCGGTGCCCGGCTCGGCGGCGTAGGCCACGAGCGACTGGTCGCTCCGCCCGGCGACGCCGAAGGTCTGGAAGTGCAGGGTCATCTCGCCGGCCAGCGGATGCGTGAACCGCTTGGTCCCGTAGGTCTTCTCCCGCACGTTGAGGTCGGCCCACCACTGGCGGAACAGCTCGCTCTTGACCGACAGCTCGCCGATGAGGGCCGTCAGCCGGGCGTCGTCCGGGAAGCGGGCGGCGTTGAGCCGGACGATGGCGACGGTGTCCCTGGCCTTGCGTTCCCAGTCGGGGAAGATGTCGCGGACGCGGTCGTCGAGGAAGCAGAGCAGCAGCCAGTTGCGCCGGTCCGCCGGCAGCTCCCCGAAGTCGAAGATCAGCGCGGCGGCCATCCGGTTCCAGGCCAGGATGTCGACGCGATGGTCGATCACGTAGGCCGGTGTGCTGTCCATCGAGTCCAGCAGGTATCGCAGGTGCGGCACGACGGTGTGCGTCGTCCGCACCCGGCCGCGGACCGGCTTGACCAGGTTGTACAGGTACGTCCGTTCGTCGGCGTCCAGGCGAAGTTCGCGGGCCAGCGCGTCGAGCACCTCTTCCGACACGTTCCCGCAACGTCCCTGTTCGAGGCGCATGTAGTAATCCGCACTCATTCCGGCGAGCTGCGCCAGCTCCTCACGGCGCAGGCCGGGTACGCGACGGCGTCCGAAGGTCGGCAACCCCACATCCTCCGGGCGGACCCGCGCACGGCGCGATTTCAGGAATTCTCCCAGGTCCCTACCCATACCACACAGTATCCACAGCATTCCCACAGGTGTGACTAGCCGTATGACTCCTAGGCATCGCGCGGCCCTGGGTAAGTCCCCGCTCCCGGCATGACAGTGGTGGCCATGGACCTTGCAGACATGCGGATGTCCGGCGGCGTCGGCCTGGGCACCTGGGCCATGGGCGGCTCGGGCTGGCGGTTCTCGTGGGGCCCGGCCGACGACACCGACTCGATCGCGACCGTCTACCGCGCGGTCGAGCGGGGGATCGACTGGATCGACACCGCCGCCATCTACGGCTTCGGCCACGCGGAGGAGATCCTCGGCAAGGCGCTCGCCGCCCTTCCCGCCGCTGATCGTCCGCATGTCTTCACCAAGACCGGGATGATGTGGGAGGAGGGCGACCGGGGCGGCGGGCCGTACCGGATCATGACGCCGGTCGGCGTGCGGCGGGCGGTGGAGGACTCGCTGCGCAGGCTGCGCACCGAGCGAATCGACCTCTACGGGGTGCACTGGCCGCCGCTGGGCGACGCCGTCGGCCTGGCCGGCGTGTCCGGCGATCCGACCCCGCTGGAGGAGTACTGGCAGGTCATGGCGGATCTGAGGCGGGCGGGCAAGGTCGGGGCGATCGGGCTGTCCAACCACGACATCGTCCAGCTTGACGCGGCGGAACGCGTCGCCCACGTCGACGCCGTCAGCTTCCCGCTGTCGCTGATCAACCGGTCCGCGACCGCCGAACTGGCCTGGGCCAGGGAGAACGGCTCGGCGGCGATCGCGTTCTCGCCGATGCACTCGGGCCTGCTGAGCGGCACGTTCTCCCGGCGGCGGGCGATCGGCCTGCCCCGGGACGACTGGCGGCGCCACGAACCGGCGTTCACCACCCGCCTCGCCGCGAACCTGGCCGTCACCGGCACCCTGACCGCGCTGGCCGAACAGCGCGGCGTCTCCACCGCGGCGATGGCGGTCGCCTGGACGCTCGCCTGGCCCGGCGTCAGCGGCGCCGTCGTGGGCGCCCGCACGCCGGAACACGTCGACGGCTGGGCCGGGGCGGACGCGCTGCGCCTCACCCCCGCCGAACTCACCGAGATCGCCTCGGCCCTGGCCGACACCGGGGCAGGCCAGGGCCCGATCAAACCCTGAGGCCGGACCGGCCCACGCCCGCTCGGCCCACGGGGTCAGTCCGCCGTTTCGGGTGCGCCGGGCAGGGTGGCCTCGTGCAGCACCCGGGCGACCAGTGCGGGATCGTCGCTCATCGGCACGTGGCCGCACCCCTTCAGCAGCTTGACCCGCTGCCCGGACCACCGCGCGGCCCGTACGGCCTGGCGGCGCAGCAGCAGGCGGTCGCGCTCGCCCCAGGCGATGGTGACCGGCACCTTGGGCGGCGCGGGCGGCATCATCCAGACGAAGGAGTCGAGCGTCTGGTCGAACCCCCGGGACTCGCGCAGCGCCTGGGCCGCGTCCGTCACCGCCTGGGGGCTCAGCTTCGACGGGTGCGCGACCAGGAGGCCGTGCGACAGGATCCGCCCCAGGGGGGACTCGGCGACGGCGGCCCTGCGGCCGGGCGGCATGGTGCTCGTGGCCGAGCGCAGCAGCTTCAGCACCGCCCGCGCGTAGACCAGTTCGGGCTCGGACCAGAACCCGGCGGGCGACAGCGCCGCGGCGGTCCTGATCACCCCGCGCGAGGCCAGCTCAAGGGCGACGTACCCGCCGAAGGAGTTGCCCGCCACGTCCGGCTCGCGCACGCCCAGCCGGGTGCAGAACGCGTCGATCGCGTCGGCCATCGCCTCCGCGGTGTACGGCGTGCCGGGCGGCAGCGGCGGTGAGCCGCCGAACCCGGGCAGGTCCACGGCGATGACGTCATGCGCGGCGGCGAGCCGGTCCAGCACCGGCGCCCACGCCTGCCAGTGGTGCCCGATCCCGTGCAGCAGGACCAGCGGCGGGCCGTGACCACGACGTTCGTAGGTCAGCTCCATAATCCGAGTCAAGCACCGATCCCCGCCGCTGCCTACCACCGACGCCCGCCTGGAACCCCAGGCGGCGGCCCCGCTCAGCCGGCCCGGCCCAGACGGTCCCGGATCAGCGGGAACGGGTGGGGATCTCGAACCAGACGGCCTTGCCCTCCCTGGTGGGGCGCGAACCCCAGCGGCGGGCGAGCTGGTCCACGAGGTAGAGGCCGCGGCCGCCCTCGTCGTTCTCCCCCGCGCTGCGGATGCGCGGCAGGCGGAGATCCTGGTCGAACACCTCGACCCAGACGGCGTCCCTGCCCCGGCGCAGGCGGAGGATGAACTCCTTCTCGCCCACGGTCTCCGCTTCCTCCAGCTCGGGAAGATCCCACGGGTCCTCGAACGGCAGCGGCGGGCCCTCCATCGCCAGCCCCCGGCGCGGAGTGCTCGCGGCGGCGGCGTGCAGCACGACGTTGGTGACGACCTCGGAGACGAGCAGGCAGGCCAGCTCGGCCCGCTCCTCCGGCACGTTCCAGCTGGAGAATGCCTCTGAAGCCATCCGCCGCGCCTCGCCCACCATGATCGGCTGCGCGGGGAAGGTGCGCTCCTCGACGTCGAGGTCGGTGGAGCTGGAGCGGATCACCAGGATCGCCATGTCGTCGTCGATCTCGCCGGGCACCGCGGCGGTGGCCGCCTCGGCGATCTGCTCGACGGACGCGGTGTGCATCTTGGCGAGCTTGTCGCACAGCACGCCGAGCGTCTCCGCCTCGCCGGGCATGTTGCCGTCGGCGTCACGGGAGGGGCGGCGGTCGACCAGGCCGTCGGTGTAGAGGAGCAGCGCCGCGCCGGGCGGCAGCGTGCGCGTCTCCTCCTTGTAGACGAGGTCGGCGGGCAGACCCTTGGCGTGCACGCCGAGCGGCTGGCCCACCTCGGAGATCTCCAGCTCCTGGCAGACGCCGTCGATGAGGAGCAGCGGCGGGGCGTGCCCGGCGTTGGCGAAGGAGAGCTGCCGGGACCAGGCGTCGTAGACCATGTACTGGCAGGTCACGATGGCCGGGCCGTCGACGTCGGCCTCACCGCTCCCCCGGTCGGCCACGATGCGGGTCCAGTCGTCCAGCCTGGCGAGGATGTCGGCGGGCGACTTGTCGTCCTGGGCGAAGGCGCGCAGCGCGGCGCGGAGCTGGCCCATGACCGCCGCCGCCTTGGCGCCCCGGCCCTCGACGTCGCCGATGACGATGCCGACCCGGCCGGCGGACAGCGGGATCACGTCGTACCAGTCGCCGCCCACCTGGGTCTGGATGCCCTGCCCGTGCGAGGCGAGCGGGGCGGCGGGGAAGTAGCGCACCGCGATGTCCAGCCCGTCGAGCTGGGGCAGGGCGCGGGGCAGCAGGTACTTCTGGAAGGACTCGGCGGTGTGCCGCTCCTCCTCGAAGAGCAGCGCGTTGTCCACGGCCAGGGCGACGCGGGTGGCGATGGCGCCGACGAAGTCGCGGTCGAAGGCGTCGTAGTGCGGGCTGCGCCGGTCGGTCAGGTTGGACAGCCCGAGGTACATGAGGCCGAGGATCTCGCCGCGCACGGCCAGCGGGGCGGCGATCGCCGAGGTCAGGCCGATCTCGCCGGACAGCCGCACGCTGCCCGGGCTCGGCGCGGGGTAGCTGACCTGGGAGAAGTCCTCGACGAGGATGGTCTCCTGGCGGCGCAGCGCGGCGTCGACGTAATGCCCGGCGGGGTAACGGATCTCCGAGCCCACCGGCAGCCAGGTGCCGGGCGGCGGGGACCAGCCGGGCACGTGGGTGGACACCCGGCGGATGAGCCGGTCGTTCTCCATCAGCTCGATGAAGCAGTGGTCGGCGAACTGCGGGACCAGCATCTCGGCGACCCGCTTCAGGGTCTCCTCGACGTAGAGCGATCCGGCCAGCCGCTCGCCGATGCGCTCCAGCAGGCCGAAGCGGTCCTTCTCCCGCTCGTTGCTGCGCATCGCCTCGCGGGCGGTGATGACGATGCCGGTCACCGAGCCCGAGGAGTGCCGCAGCGGCACGGCCTGGGCCCGGACGTAGATCATCGTGCCGTCGCCGCGCCGGACGTCTACGGTGCCCTCCCACACGCCGCCCTTGAGCACGTGCTTGGCGAGCTCCACCGACAGCGGGTGGTCCCGCTCCATGATCCCCAGGGAGAGCACCGGCTGGTCACGCGGGCCGTGCCGCCCGGGACGGCCGAACAGCTTCTCGGCGAACGGGTTCCAGTAGAGGAGATTGCTGAACCTGTCGGTGACGACCACCGCCATCTCCGCGTGGTCCAGGACGGAACCGGGCGACAGGTGATCGGTGGCATCCTGTGACAGATCCCCCCAGCGCTTCATCCGGTTACCACCTCTTGGCGGTGACCGTGCGCGTTAAGAACCACGGGCGCTCCTGCTGCAGTCTCGGCCGGGGAGTGGGCCGGGCGCTCCCCTATGGGATTCAACCAAGCAGTCGCGGCGAGGTCAGCGCTTGGAGACAAAAACGTGCGCGGCAACATCACGCGGTAGCTCCGCGAGAGAGTTGTCCGTCTCGTCGTCACCTGTCACCCGCACACCGTCGTCGCTCGCCGCGAGCGTCACCTCGCGTCCGGGTTGTATCCCAACTTGCTTGAGTTTAAGCATCACAGCAGGATCGCTTTGCACTTGTTCGCTAATTCGGCGCACGACGACGGCCAGCCCCTTGGCGCCGGCCACGTCGAGCATCGCGATCACGGGGTCCTCGGCGTCGTCCCCGGCGTCGCTGACGCCGAGCTCGGACAGGCCGGGGATGGGGTTGCCGTGCGGGCACATCGTCGGGTGGCCGAGCAGGGTGACCAGCCTGGCCTCCACCGACTCGGACATCACGTGCTCCCACCGGCAGGCCTCGACGTGCACCTCTTCCCAGGGCAGGCCGATCACCTGGATGAGCAGACACTCCGCGAGACGGTGCTTGCGCATGACGCGGGTCGCCAGCGCGCGGCCCAGCTCGGTCATGGTGAGGTGACGGTCGCCCTCGACTCGCACCAGACCGTCGCGCTCCATCCGCGCGACCGTCTGACTCACCGTCGGCCCGCTCTGCGTCAGCCGCTCGGCGATGCGCGCCCGGAGTGGGACGATGCCCTCTTCTTCCAACTCGTAGATCGTGCGGAGATACATCTCCGTCGTGTCGATCAGGCCGTGTGCGGTCAAGGCTCCTCCCGTCCACTTTCGATGCTACGCCCGTCGTCCTGGGAGTGAGACCACATGCCGAGGGCACAAAACCATTCGATCGCACGAACGATCCAGCTGGTTGACAACGGCAACACCGGCGCGGAGCGTTTCGTTCCTGCCGGGTTCACACTACCGGGATTACGGCACCCGGCGGCCGGTTGTCGATGTTGTGATCTACATGGCGCGGCCGTTCCCGCGGTGTTCGCCGAGGTGCGCCCGCCACGCGTTTCCCGTACGCCCGGGGGCGACTCAGCGATCACGGCCGGAGCCGCTCGGGCCGGTACGTCCAGAAGGCCGGTACGGCGAGCCCCGCGGCGACCACGAGCACGGCCGCCGCCACGCCGCCGCCCACCCAGGCGGGCACGACGCCGACCACGGCCGCGGTCGCGCCGGCCCGCAGGTCGCCCAGGCGCGGGCCGCCCGCCACCACCACATAGAAGACGCCCTGGAGCCGGCCGCGCATGTCGTCGGGGGCGTAGGTCTGCAGGATCGTCTGCCGCCAGACCGACGAGACGAGGTCCGCGGCGCCGCCCACGGCGAGCAGGGCGACCATGAGCCACAGTTCCCTGGACAGCCCGGCGGCGGCCACCGACAGCCCCCACACCGCGATGACGAGGGTGAGGGCGCGTCCCTGGTTGCGCACCCTGCCCACCCAGCCGGACATGAGGCCGCCGGCGACGGAGCCGATGGCGATGCTCGCCGACAGCCAGCCGAAGGCGACGGGGGAGCCGCCGAAGTGCTCGGCGGTGTACTCGGGGAAGAGCGCGCGGGGCAGCGCGAACGCCATGGCGATGATGTCCACCACGAACGACATCAGCACCACGGGGTGCCCGGCGATGAACCGCAGCCCTTCGACGACGGCGCGCAGGCCCGGCCTGGCCGGGGTCTCGTTGAGGGGCGGCAGCGCGGGGAGCCGCACGGCGGCGTAGAAACCGGCGGCGAAGAGCACGGTGTCGATGAGGTAGGCGGTGGCGTAGCCGCCGGTGGCCAGTACCACGCCGGCGATCAGCGGCCCGGCGACCGAGCCCGCGTTGCTGACCAGGAAGCTGAGCGTGTTGGCCGCGGGCACCTGCTCGGCGGGCACCAGCCTGGGCACGATGGCGCCGCGGGTCGGGCCGGTGACCGCGAACCCGGTGGAGTGCAGGGCCACGATGACGAGCAGGAGGCCGACGCTGTCGATGCCCAGCGCGGCGTGCACCATCAGCGCGGCCGTGGCGACCCAGGCGAGCAGCGAGCCGTAGATGAGCAGCCGGCGGCGGTCCACCGCGTCGGCGACCGCGCCGCCCCACAGCCCGAAGACCACCAGCGGGACGAGCGTCGCCGGGCCGAGCATGCCCACCCAGAAGGACGACGCGGTGATCTCGTACATCTGGGCGCTGACCGCGACCGTGGTGAGCTGGAAGCCGATGAAGGAGATGCCCTGGCCGGCCCACAGGCGCCGGTAGTCGAGGATCTTCAGGGGGGTCGTGTCCACGGCGATCCGGCTCCACAGGCCCCCAGGCATGCGCCAACTCCCTACACTGGCCCGAACAAATACCCCAAAAGGGAACCATGTGATCGGGCCAAAGGGGACAACGGGGTCAGGGCGCCAGGCGTTCGACGATCCACTCGGAACCGGACAGGCGATAGCGCAGCCGGTCGTGCATCCGGGCGAGCTGCCCCTGCCAGAACTCCACCTCCGCCGGGATCACCCGGAAACCGCCCCAGAAGTCGGGCACCGGCGGCTCCTCCGGCCAGCGCCGCGTCAGCTCCTCGTAGCGCCGGTCCAGGTCCTCCCTGGAGCCGACCACGGCCGACTGCCGCGAGGCCCAGGCGCCGATCCGCGAAGGGTAGGGCCGCGAGTTGAAGTACGCGGCCGACTGCTCGCGCGACAGCCGTACCACCCGGCCTTCCACCCGGACCTGGCGGCGGATGGGATGCCAGGGGAAGAGCAGCGACGCCTGCGGGTTCTCCCGCAGGTCGCGGCCCTTGCGCGACTCGTAGTTGGTGTAGAAGACGAAACCCTCGGGCGAGCAGTCCTTGAGCAGCACGGTCCTCGCGGTCGGACGGCCCCCCGCGGAGCTCGTGGCCACCACCATGGCGTTAGGCTCGGGCAACCCCGCGGCCACCGCCTCGTCGAACCAGGCGAGGAACTGCGTCAACGGGTCGGGTGCGAGGTCCGCCTCAAGCAAGGGCAGACCTTCGTACGTACGGCGGAGCCCCGCCAACCGGGGCAGGGGCGATACGGCGTCCACGGGACACCATTCTCCCGGTCCTGGCATGCTCCTGTCGCGACACCCCCCACCAGGGAGTTTCGCGTTTCGGCGGGTCCGGCAACAAGTCTCCCCCAGGCAGGGGGTTGAATA
Organism: Microtetraspora sp. NBRC 13810; assembly: GCF_030268685.1. Taxonomy (GTDB): domain Bacteria; phylum Actinomycetota; class Actinomycetes; order Streptosporangiales; family Streptosporangiaceae; genus BSRQ01. Next base: position 170,195 of record NZ_BSRQ01000015.1, on the reverse strand, counting down.
AGACCCGCCGGTATCTCGACATCAAGGCTTTGACTTCAAGAAAGGGAGGCGGCCGAGAATGTCCGACTTCAAACCCGGGCTCGAAGGCGTGGTGGCCTTCGAGACGGAGATCGCGGAACCGGACAAAGAAGGGGGCGCCCTGCGATATCGGGGCGTCGATATCGAAGAGCTGGTCGGCCGGGTTTCCTTCGGCCACGTCTGGGGCCTGCTGGTCGACAACAAGTTCCAGCCGGGCCTCCCCCCGGCTGAGCCCTACCCCATCCCCGTCCATTCCGGCGACATCCGCGTCGACGTGCAGAGCGCGCTGGCCATGCTGGCCCCGGCGTACGGCTTCGGCCAGCTGCACGACATCGACGAGGCACAGGCCCGCGATGACCTCGCACGGGCCAGTGTGACCGCCCTCAGCTTCGTCGCCCAGTCCGCGCGCGGCCTCGGCCTGCCGATGGTCCCCCAGCGCCGCGTGGACGAGGCCCAGAGCATCGTCGAGCGCTTCATGATCCGCTGGCGCGGAGAGCCCGACCCCAGCCACGTCAAGGCCATCGACGCCTACTGGACCTCGGCCGCCGAGCACGGCATGAACGCCTCCACGTTCACCGCCAGGGTCATCGCCTCCACCGGCGCCGACGTCGCCGCCGCGCTGTCCGGCGCGGTGGGCGCCATGTCGGGCCCGCTGCACGGCGGGGCCCCCGCCCGCGTGCTGCACATGATCGAAGAGGTCGAGCGCATCGGCAGCGCCGAGACCTACGTGAAGCAGGCGCTCGACAGCGGCGAGCGTCTCATGGGCTTCGGCCACCGCGTCTACCGCGCCGAGGACCCGCGCGCCCGCGTGCTCCGGCACACCGCCAAGGAGCTGGGCGCGCCGCGCTACGAGGTGGCCGCGGCCCTGGAGAAGGCCGCCCTGGCCGAGCTCCAGGCGCGCAAGCCGGACCGCGTGCTCGCGACCAACGTGGAGTTCTGGGCCGCGATCATGCTGGACTTCGCCGAGGTCCCCCCGCACATGTTCACCTCGATGTTCACCTGCGCCCGCACCGCGGGCTGGGCCGCGCACATCCTGGAGCAGAAGCGCACGGGCAGGCTCGTTCGCCCCAGCGCGAGGTACGTGGGCCCGCCGCAGCGGTCGGTCAACGAAGTTCCGGGTGCGGCCGAGGTCGTCGGCAAGCACTGACCCGGGTACCGGGTGTCCGGGCGTGACCGGGTAATGGTCACGCCCGGAGTCATCTCATCATCCGGACCTGCGGCGGGAAGCATCCGTCCGGCTCACTAACCTAGGTCGGGTGGCTGACATCGTGATTCCCGCTGACATCAAACCCGCCGACGGCCGTTTCGGCTGCGGTCCCTCCAAAGTGCGCCCCGAGCAGCTCGCCGCCCTGGCCTCGGCCGGAGGCGCGGTCATGGGCACCTCCCACCGGCAGAAACCGGTCAAGGACCTGGTCCGCCGGGTCCGCGAGGGGCTGACCAGCCTGTTCGACCTGCCCGAGGGATACCAGGTGGTGCTGGGCAACGGCGGCACCACGGCGTTCTGGGACATCGCCGCCTTCGGGCTCATCAGGGACAGGTCGCAGCACCTCAGCTTCGGGGAGTTCTCCTCGAAGTTCGCCGCCGTGGCCAAGAAGGCGCCGTGGCTGGGCGAGCCGACCGTGATCAAGTCCGAGGTCGGCACCCACCCGCAGGCCCGTTTCGAGGAGGGCGTGGACGTCTACGCGCTCACCCACAACGAGACCTCCACCGGCGTCGCCATGCCGATCAAGCGGGTCGCCGACGACGACTCGCTGCTCCTGGTGGACGCCACCTCCGGCGCCGGCGGCCTGCCCGTGCGGGCGAGCGAGTTCGACGTGTACTACTTCGCGCCGCAGAAGAGCTTCGCCTCCGACGGCGGCCTGTGGGTCGCGCTGTTCTCGCCCAAGGCGCTGGCCCGGGTCGAGGAGATCGACGCCGGCGGCCGGTTCGTCCCCGAGTTCTTCAGCCTGCCCACGGCGATCGACAACTCGGCCAAGGACCAGACCTACAACACGCCGGCGGTCGCGACGCTGTTCCTGCTCGCCGACCAGATCGAGTGGATGAACGCCTCGGGCGGCCTCGCCTGGACCACGGCCCGCACGGCCGACTCCGCGCAGCGCCTGTACACCTGGGCGGACAAGTCGTCCTACGCCACGCCGTTCGTCACCGACCCGGCGCAGCGGTCCAGCGTCGTGGGCACGATCGACTTCGCCGAGAGCGTCGACGCCGCCGCCGTGGCCAAGGTGCTGCGCGCCAACGGCATCGTGGACACCGAGCCCTACCGCAAGCTCGGCCGCAACCAGCTGCGGATCGCGATGTTCCCGGCCGTCGACCCGGCCGACGTCGAGGCGCTCACCGTCTGCATCGACCACGTGGTCGAGCGGCTCTGACGATAGGGGCGAATCGCCGCCCGCCGATTACTCTCCGTTGACTCGGTCTTACAGGTTCCGTGCCCTCCGGCGCGGAACCTGATTAGAGTTTGCTCTCGCAGCGAGTTGACTGAAGAGTCTGACGGGAGGTCAAGACGTGAGCTTCAGCACGGTGGCGGAATGGAGGGCGGCGACCGGATTGCGCCCCGCCCCCGCCCAAGCGCGCAGCCTGGGCTATCTCATGTTCGCCAGCCGGTGGCTCCAGGTGCCGCTCTATCTGGGTCTCATCGTGGCGCAGGGCGTCTACGTCTACCAGTTCATGGTGGAGCTCTGTCATCTCATCCACAACATCGTGTACAGCACGCTGCCCTCGGAGTTCAAACCCGAGGTGGCGGTGATGCTGGCCGTGCTGGGACTGATCGACGTCGTGATGATCTCCAACCTGCTGATCATGGTGATCGTGGGCGGTTACGAGACCTTCGTGTCGAAGATAAGGCTCAACGGCCACCCCGACGAGCCCGACTGGCTCTCCCATGTGAACGCCAACGTGCTCAAGGTGAAGCTGGCCACCGCGATCATCGGCATTTCGTCGGTGCACCTTTTACTCAGCTTCATCAAGGCCGACAGCAGTGACTCCAAGAACCTCATGTGGCAGACGCTGATCCACCTGACGTTCGTCATCTCGGCGATCGGGCTGGCGTTCATCGACCGCCTGCTGCGCCCGTCAGTACCCGAGCGCGCGCACGTCTGAGCCGCGCACGGCCCGCTTGCGGCGCAGCACCCACGCGGCCACCACGCCGCCGATGAGGCCGAAGAGGTGTCCCTGCCAGGAGATGCCCTCCTGGTTCGGGAACAGCCCCCACACGAGCGAGTAGTAGGCGATGGCGACGCCGATGCCCACCACGATGTCGAAGATCCTCCGGTCGAACAGCCCGCGCGCCACCACATAGCCGAAGTAGCCGAAGACCAGCCCGCTGGCCCCCACGGTGACGAACCTCGGGTCGCTGGTGAGCCACACCCCCGCCCCGCTGATCAGGATGATGATCAGGCTGGCCGCGAGAAACCTGCCGATGCCCCGGATCGCGGCCAGGAAGCCCAGGATGGCGAGCGGCAGCGAGTTGGCCATCAGGTGCGCGAATCCCGCGTGCAGGAAGGGCGCGAGGAGGATGCCGGACAGGTGGTCGGGATCGCCGGCGACTATGCCGTACAGGTCGAGGTCGGCGGGCGAGATGTAGTCGATGATCTCCACCGCCCACATGACCGCCACGATGCCGATCATCACCAGGGCGCTGCCGAGGGCGCCGGTGATGAGGTTGACCCCCTCGCGCTTGAAACGCTCGGATCTCGACGCGCGGTAGCCGCTCGGGAAGTTGTCCATTGACTCTCCTGGCCCGACCGATGGGATGTGCGGGATCTGCCCTTTGCGTACCCGCTCACACCTTTACCGTACGCAGGAAATCACAAAAGCGCGTCGCCCCCGGCATCGAGTGCCCGGGAGCGACGCGGTCGTGTCATTCTCCGGTCATTCGCCCTTCCAGCGGGGCGTGCGCTTCTCGGCGAAAGCCGCCGCGCCCTCCATGGCGTCCTTGGAGGAGAAGACCGGGTTGACGATCTCGGCCTGCCTGGCGAACATCTCGTCGATGCTCCAGTCGGCCGACTCGACGATCACCCGCTTGGTCGCGGCCAGCGCCAGCGGCGCGTTTGCCCCGATCCTGCGGGCCAGGTCGAGGGCGCCGGTCAGCGCCTCGCCCGCGGGGGTGATCCGGTTGACCAGGCCGAGTTCGTACAGCCGGGCGGCGGAGAAGTGGTCGCCGGTCAGGGCGATCTCCATGGCCACGTGGTAGGGGATGCGCCGGGGCAGCCTCATCACGCCGCCCGCGCCCGCGACCAGTCCGCGCCTGGGCTCGGGCAGCCCGAACTTCGCCTCCTGCGAGGCGACCACCACGTCGCAGGAGAGCACCATCTCGAAGCCGCCGGCCAGCGCGTACCCCTCCACGGCGGCGACCATGGGCTTCTTCGGCGGCGACTCGACGAGCCCGCCGAAGCCCCTCCCCCTGACCACGGGGAGGTCGCCGCTGAGGAAGCCCTTCAGGTCCATCCCGGAGCTGAAGGTGCCGCCCGCGCCGGTGAGCACGTACACCGAGACGTCGGCGCGCTCCTCCAGCTCGTCGACGGCGGCCACGATCCCGCGCGCCACCGCGCCGTTCACCGCGTTCCTGGACTGCGGACGGTTGATCGTGATGACGGCGACCGCGCCGTCGACCTCGACGAGAACCTCGTCAGACACACTGACCTCCGTTTCGTGAACCGCGCGGCACGGGCTACTTCGGCTGGAAGCGGATGCCGCCGTCGAAGCGGATGACCTCGGCGTTGACGTAGTCGTTCTCGATGAGCGAGCGCACCAGGTGGGCGAACTCCGCGGCGGTGCCCATCCGCTTGGGGAAGACCACGGGCGCGACCAGCTTGGCCTTGAACGCCTCCGCGTCGCCGCCGGAGAAGCCGTAGATGGGGGTGTCGATGATCCCCGGGCAGATGGTGTTGACCCGGACTCCGATGGCCGCGAGGTCGCGGGCCGCGGGCACGGTCATGCCGACGATGCCGCCCTTGGACGCCGAGTAGGCCACCTGGCCGGTCTGGCCCTCCAGGGCCGCCACCGACGCCGTGTTGATGACGACGCCGCGCTGGCCGTCCGCGTCGACCGGCTCGGTCCTGGCGACCGCCGCCGCGCCGATGCGCATGAGGTTGAACGTGCCGATCAGGTTGACGTCGATCACCCGGCGGTAGCTCGCCAGGTCGTGCGGCGAGCCGTCCCGGCCGACGGTGCGCGAGGCCCAGCCGATGCCCGCGCTGTTGACGACGACGCGAAGCGGCTTGCCGGTGGCCACGGCGACGTCCACCGCCGCCTGCACCTGCTGCTCGTCGGAGACGTCGCACCTGACGAAGACCCCGCCGATCTCGTCCGCGATCGCCTTGCCGCGCTCCTCGTTGAGGTCGGCGATGACCACGGTCACGCCCTGCGCCGCGAGGTCCCGGGCCGTCGCCTCACCGAGACCGCTGGCACCGCCCGAGATGATTGCTGCTGCTCCATTCAGCTCCATGATGCGGACCCTAACGCCCGCACCGAATGAAGTTCTACTCAGGGTGGGCTAAATTTCGGTAGCCACGGCGGTGTTCACATCCGGGTAGACCTTGATCCGGCGGTCCAGGCCGGTGGTCCGCAGGATGCGCGCCACCGGCGCCTGCGGCGCGGCCAGGCACACGCCGCCGCCCTCGCCGGTCGCGAGCCGCCACGCCTCGATCAGCACGGACAGCCCGCTGGAGTCCATGAACGACAGCGCGGTGAGGTCGAGCACCAGCCGGGAGCCGTCCTGTTTGATCGCGTCGCGGACTTCGTCACGCAGGAACGGGGCCGTGAAGAGATCGAGCTCACCTTCGACGGCCACCACCACGGCATCGCCCACCGCGTGCCGTGCCAGCCGTAGCTTCATCTGCCCATCCTCCCCGGCGACACCTCACGGCGACGAGGCCAGCCCCAACTTTACTTCCCGAATGACCTACGGGGGGTCCGGCACGAGGGACTGGCGGGAGATCGTCACACTCCCGGTACACCCGGGGCGGGAACCGCGAAGCCGTACGGGAGTTCCAGGCGGTGCTCGGCGAGCAGCGCGGGGTCGGCGAGAAGCTCGCGGGTGGGCCCGTCGGCGGCGATCACGCCGCCGGACAGGATGAGCGAGCGCTCGCACAGCTCCATCGCGTACGGCAGGTCGTGGGTGACCATGAGGACCGTCACCTCCAGGGACCGCAGGATCTCGGCCAGCTCGCGCCGGGAGGCGGGGTCGAGGTTGGAGGAGGGCTCGTCGAGCACGAGGATCTCCGGCTCCATGGCGAGCACGGTGGCCACCGCGACCCGGCGGCGCTGGCCGAACGACAGGTGGTGCGGCGGCCGGTCGATCGCCTCCAGCATGCCGACCCTGGCCAGCGCGTCCTCGACCCGGCGGGCCAGCTCGTCGCCGCGCATGCCCAGGTTGGCCGGGCCGAACGCGACGTCCTCCCGCACGGTCGGCATGAAGAGCTGGTCGTCGGGATCCTGGAAGACCAGGCCGACCCTGCGCCTGATCTCCTTGAGCGTGCCGGGGCGCACCGGCAGCCCGGCGACGCTCACCGTGCCGTGCCCGGCGGTGAGGATGCCGTTGAGGTGCATGACGAGGGTCGTCTTGCCCGCGCCGTTGGGGCCCAGCAGCGCCACCCGCTCGCCGCGGCCGATCCGCAGATCGACCCCGTAGAGCGCCTGTGTGCCATCGGGATAGGCGTAGGCGAGCCTGCTGACCTCCAGTGAGGGGGTCTCCCCCGCGGGCGTCTCCACGGCGTTCACAGCACTCCCAGGACCAGCAGCGCCAGGACCGGCAGCAGTCCGGCGAGCATCCATTGCCTCCACGACGCCGACAGGTCGGAAATCATCGGCATCGAGCCACCATAGCCCCGGCTCAGCATCGCCAGGTGCACCCGCTCGCCCCGCTCGTAGGAGCGGATGAACAGCGCGCCCGCCGACCGCGCGATCACCGGGATGTGCCGGACGTCCCTGGCGGTGAACCCGCGCGACTCCCTGGCGATCCGCATCCGCCGCATCTCGTCGAGGATCACGTCCATGTAGCGCAGCATGAACATCGCGATCTGCACCAGCAGCGGCGGCACCCTGAGCCGCTGGGCGCCGAGCAGCAGCATCCGCGGCTCGGTGGTGGCGGCCAGCAGGATGCTCGCCACCACCCCCAGCGTGGCCTTGACCAGGATGTTCCACGCCGCCCACAGCCCTTCGAGGCTGAGCGACATGCCGGCGAAGGACACCCGCTCGCCCAGCCCGATCACCGGCAGGGCCAGCGCGAAGACCACGAACGGCAGCTCCACCGCCATCCGCCGCAGCACGAACCACGGCGGCACCCTCGCCGCCGCGGCGACCCCGGCGAGGATCAGCGCGTACCCGGCGAAGGCCGCGAACATCTCCCTCGGGGTGGCCACGACGACCACGGCGAAGCCGAGCACCGCCGGCAGCTTGCACTGCGGCGGCAGCCGGTGCACGACGGTGTCGCCCGGCCGGTAGATGTGGTGGTGGTGTCCCGCGCCCATCGGTTCAGGCGCCCACGCTCTCGCGGGTCTCCCCGGCGCGGCGGCGCACGGCGAAGAAGAGCCCGCCGCCCACGGCGAGCGTGACCGCCACGCCGATCAGCCCGGCCACCCCGACCGGGATCCCGCCCGCCTCGCCGTAGTCGGCCAGCGGCTGCCCGACGAGCTGGTGGTCGGTGGCCACGACGCCGAAGCCGGTGTCCTGCGCCACCCGCTCCAGGCCGTCGGGCGAGGAGGAGGCGTAGAAGCTGACGATCCCGGCCAGCAGGGCGGTCACCGCGATGCCGCCGAGCACGAACCGGCCCGGCCTGCCCGGCGCGGCCTGCCGCGGCGCCTGCGCGGGCACCTGCTCGGTCGCGCCGTCGGCGCCGCGCAGCACGAGGGAGCGCTTGAGCCCGCGCGCGCCGAACACCAGGTCGGGCCGTACGGCCAGCACGGTGCTCACCGTGAGGGCGGTGATCAGCCCTTCGCCGATGCCGATGAGCAGGTGGACGCCGCCCATCGCGAGCGCGACGTCGGCCACCGCGATGGGGGCGTTGCCGCCGATCCAGAACAGCAGGGTGAACACGAGCGCCGCGGCGGGGACCGACACCAGCGCGCCCGCGAACGCCGCCGCCGCGAGGCCGCCCCTGCTCCCGCCGGCGAACCTGGCGATGAGCCGGAACACCGCCCAGCCGACCACGGCCGTGACGATGCCCATGATCGTGATGTTGACGCCGAGCGCGGTCAGCCCGCCGTCGGCGAAGAAGAATCCCTGCACGGCCAGCACCACGGCCACGCACAACACCGCCGTGTACGGCCCGACCAGCACGGCCGCCAGCGCGCCGCCCATCAGGTGGCCGCTGGTGCCGGCCGCCACCGGGAAGTTGAGCATCTGCACCGCGAAGACGAACGCGGCCACGAGCCCGGCCATCGGCGCCGTACGGTCGTCCAGCTCACGCCGGGCGCCGCGCAGGCAGACCGCGACACCGGCCGCCGCCACGGCACCCGCCGATACGGACACCACGGCGTTGAAGAATCCATCGGGTACGTGCACCCCAAGCCTCCCAAGTGGGCATTTTTAAGCACACTTTACGGAAGATCGGTACTATTGCAAGAATTTCGCATTAACCTCGGATACGCCGTAGCAAAGATCGTGGAGTAACGATGCGGACCACCGCGCTCAGGCGGCCTTTGCCCGCCGTGGAGTAGGGGCGCACGGTCCGTCGCACCGCCCACCGCCACCACGTCCTGGCCGGCAGCGGGTCGGTCCCCGTCTCGATCCTGATGCGCATCGACGGGCCGCCGAAGGCCAGCTCCAGGTAGGCGTCCCAGATGCCGGGGCCGAACCGGCCGAGCGCCTGCCTGGCGGAGAACGCGCCGCCGGGCAGCAGGGCGACCGCGCCGCTCCGCTCCCGCCCGGACTGCCGCTCCCGCCACACCATCCTGCGCACCGCCCCGGCCGCCGGCACGCCGTCCCCCACCGTGACCCGCCCGTCCAGGTGCAGCCGGTGGCCGAACCCCCAGCGTGCCCTGGCCAGCCGCACGCCGCACGGCACCGCGATCACGTGGCCGCCGACGTCGATGCTGAGATTGCCGTGCGACCTGGTGAAGTAGGGCAGGACGATGGTGGGGCCGACGGCCAGCGGGGCCGGGCGGGCGATCCGCGAGTCGCGGTCGGCGCCGAGCCTGACCCGGCGGGTGACGCCCTCGCACTCGATCGCGACGTACACGCTCCACACCTCCGGCGGCAGGTCGGCGACCTCCAGCACGGCCGTGAACTCCTCATCCCGCCGGGTCACCGGGAAGACCCGCTCGGCCACCCCCTCGCTCTCCCGCCTGGGCCGCAGCACCAGCGAGAGCTCGAAGGTACGGGGATCGGCGGACCAGTGCGCCCGGCCCGCGCCCCAGCTCGTCGGACCGGCCGTACGCACCCCCTCAAGACCCACCCGGCCGCGCAGCACGAGCCGGGTGCCCTCCCAGCGCAGCTCGGCGAGGGTGCGGCGGATCGTGGCCGCCTCGATCCTGGCCAGCCGTACCAGGCGGTCGATGTCGGCGAGGGAGAGCAGCCGCTGCCGGTCGACCTCGTCGAGGCGGGCCCGCACGCCGTCGGTCAGCCAGCGCACGCACAGGTCGGCCACCTCGGCCGCGATCTCCTTGCGCTGGATGTCGTCGGCGGCCAGGAACGGCGCGCCGAGCTGCGCCAGCGCGTCGATCTTGAAGTGCCGGCGCAGCATGTGGTCGCGGAGCGGGCCGGGCTGCACGTGCCGGGCCATCAGCTCGATCGGCCGCCTGATCATCCGCAGCCAGCCGACCGGGTCGCGGCTGCCGGGCTGCTGCATGACGCTGGAGCCGTCGGGCCGGTCCACCAGGTGGTAGCAGTCGTAGTCGGCCAGCACCGAGATCACCTCGGCGTGGCAGTAGGCGTGGGTGGTGAAGATGATGTCCTCGCCAACCCGCAGCGACTCGTCGAAGCGGATGCCGTGCGTCTCCAGCATCGCCCTGCGGAACAGCTTGAAGCAGCTCAGACTGTTGTAGACCGGGCTGTCCTGGAGCGCGACGCGGTCGGCGTTGACGTGGAACATCGAGGAGGGCGCCCGGCGGCCGTGGCCGACGATCTTGCCGAGCACGATGTCCGAGGCGTTGCGGTCGGCCATGGCCAGCATCCGCTCCAGCGCCTCGGGGCCCATGTAGTCGTCCGCGTCGCAGAAGAACACGTAGCGGCCGCGGGCCTGCGCGAGCGCCAGGTTGCGCGCCCGCCCCGCCCCGTGCGGCGGGCCCGGCCTCAGCACCCTGATCACGCCCGGGTGCTGCGCCGCGTAGAGGTCGAGCAGGGCGCCGCCGCCGTCGGTCGAGCCGTCGTCCACGGCCACGATCTCCTTGGCCACCCGCTGCACCAGCAGCGAGGTCAGGCAACGGTCGAGCCACGGCCGGCAGTTGTACACCGGCACGAGCACGCTGACGTCCACGTCATGCTCGGCCGGCGCCCAAGGCTCCGCGCGTACGGCAAAGCGCTCACGTTCCGCATCCATTGCGCTTCATTATGTGACGACGAGCGCGCTTCGCGCGGCGGATCCGCAATCTTCCCGCCCGCCGCCCGGGACCCCCACCGCGCTTCGCGTCGTCGCGAGCATGATCGGTACACTCAACCGTGCACATCGACGAACATGGCGGCCCGCAGGCCGGGCCGCCGGACGTGGACATCGTGTGTCCGAAGCGGGAGGTCTGAGCGTGGAACTCCCACCGGATCTCGCGCGCGTGTACGGGCTGGTCAAAGATCTGGCGCCGCTGCCACCCGACGACACCGAAGAGCGGCTGCGAACGGGCCGGGCATGGCTGGCCCTGAGCGCCGACCTGAAGAAAGCTGTCGGCGAAGTGGAACCCGCCGCCGCGCACGTGTGGACCGCGAACGAAGGCGGCGACGCCACCGCCTTCCACGCCCACTGGAACGCCGACCAGGGACCCCGCCGGCAACTGCTCGACAGCGCCGAGGCGGCCGACGACATCGGCATCGGCACCCTGTTCGTCGCGGTCCTGCGGAAGCTGTGGGTGAGCGCCGTCATCTTCCTGCTCGGCGTCCTGGCGATCTCCCTGGTGTGGGCCGCGCTCTCGGGCCCGGTGGCGGGCCGGGCCCTCGCCACCGGCCAGATCCGTGGGGTACGCGCCGCGCTGCACGCGCTCCGTCAGGCGGTCAAACGGAACATCGGCGAGCTCGTCGTGAAGACCGTCAAACGCGCCGCGCTGCTGTTGCTGACGCTGGGCGGCGGCCCGCTCGGCGCCCTCATGTACCTGGAGAACAGAACACTCTCCCCTGTGACGGCACGCGAGAGAACGGAAAAGGTGCTGAACGAGACGGCCCTCGGGCGGGAGGCGCTGGCGTACGCACGCGAACACGGGATCGACATCGAATACGTCGACCTCGAACCGGGGACCGGTGGCACCTACAGTGACGAGCGGAACGAGATCAAGCTCAACACCAACGGTTCGCCCGCGGACCAGCTCGCCCAGACTTTCGTGCACGAGGTGAACCACGCCCGCCATTCCGGGGCACCGGATCCGTCGAACCCATCACAAAAGGACTACATAAGCAAGGCCATCGACGAAGAAGTCGACGGGAAGGTGAAGTCCTTCGAACTGGCCGCCGCGCTGGAGCAGGAGCGTGGCACGGACGTTCAGGAGAATTACGGGTACGACGCCTACAAGGCCGGGTATGACCACGCGGTCTACGCGGAACAGGAAGCCCGGCGACTGCGCGGCGATCCGCCCGCGGCCGGCGCGGAGTTGCACGCGATCGGCGATCTCGGGGGCCGCGCGGAGTTGAAGACCTTCCTCATCAGGAACACGTCATACCCCGAGCAGTTCGCCTTGCAGTGGCTTCTGCACGACGGCTGACGGTTCTCCCACGGACGTGGTTCTCCCACAGACGCGGTTCTCCCACGGACGCGGGGCTCCCGCGGCCGTTGACCCCCGCGACCCGCGGGAGATCTCCCTCACACCTCCCGCGACACCGCCTCGTTGGCCCGCTCGGCCCGCTCGTGGCTGCCCGAGTGCTCCGACACGCCGCCCGCGACGCCGCGCAGCCTCGCCACCAGCGACGCGTACGCCTGCGGCGTGAAGCCCATCAGGCTCGCGTACTCCATGTCGAACTCGGCCCCGGGATGCTCGGGGTCCTCCACCGGCTGCCCGGGGACGCCGCCGAGCGTCCGCCTGACGAGCTCGTCGAGCCGGTCGGCCACCCTGTGGATGTCGGCGGACGCGGTCCGGAGGCTGTGCTGGTCGACGTGTAGCTCGGGGTCTCTTCCCGGCGTCGCGGAGGGCATCGCCCCAGCCTAACGATCTACCGGCTCACCGACGACCACTATGTCATCCAACTTCAGGCTTTTGCATCAAATTTTCTCATTTATCGTGCTTTTTGTTGCTTATCCATGAGCCGGTCCTCGAAAAACGCGACGGTCCCGCCACTCCGCCAAAAGAGCGGTTTTCGTATTACTCCCGCCAAGACGGTGTATCGAGCTCTGAAAAGCGAGCTCGGCGGCGCGGCGGAGGAAACTGGGGCGGCGCATAATAGGGCTCACCATGGCCAGAAACTCCGATGCTCCGACAAGCCGGCTCGACCTGTTGCGCGGCGACCCGCCGGTGCTCGTCGATCCCGCGCGCGGGCCGGAGGCCGTCGCTTCGACCTTGGCGGCGCTGAAAAGCGATTACTCCTTCACCGACGTGGTGGGCGTGCTCGCGGTCACCAGCCAGGCCGACACCCTCAACATTCTTAAAACGCTTGAGCCGGCGGTCGGCACGCTCGTCGTCACGGGGAACTCCGCATATCGCTCACTGCCGCCGGAGGCGCTCGCGGCGCGGGCGGCCGAGGTCTTCGGGCCGGACCGGGTGCTCACGGCCGCGGGTCTCGGCGAGGCGCTCACCCTGGCCTCGGGCCGCGTCCGCGACGGGGGCTGCGTGCTGGTCACCGGGTCGCCCGCGACGGCCAGGGACGCGCGGCGGCTGCTAGCGCCCCCCGAGCCGGAGCCGCGGCTGGAAGGGCGGGCCGGACCACTGGTCGTCGCCCTGATCGGCCTGGCGGGCGCGGTCCTCACCGCCGTGGTGGCCGGGCTCTTCGGCCTGCTCAACGCGCCCGACGAAATGCGCATCACCGGCCCGGCCAAGGAGAAGCACCATGCCGGGCCCTCCCCGCTGGCCACCGGGGACGCGATGCACGTCACCGGCATCACGCTGACGGACGGCATCCAGCTCGCCCCCAACCGGTCCTACCTCAAGATCTGGGCGCTGAAGAACTCCGGCTCCGTCCCCTGGCGGAACCGCTTCCTGCAGCGCATGGGCGAGATGACCGTCGACCACGACTGCCTCACGGCGCGGCGGGTGCCCATCCCGTACACCCGTCCCGGCGAGACCACCGAGATCAGCGTCAAGGTCGCCACGCCCGGTGTGCCCACCCGGTGCTACGCGGAGTGGAACATGACCGACGCGCACGGTTTCCTGCTGTTCCCGGACCGGAAACCGGTGACGTTCGACCTCACCGTCGCCGTGAGATCCTGACCGCCCGCTGCGGGCCCGCAGGTCAGAGGCTCAGGCGCTGGGCGCGGCGTTCACGCTGGGCGGCGGGGTCGGGGACGGGGGCGGCGGCCACCAGACGGCGGGTGTAGTCCTGCCGCGGGTCGAAGAGCACCTGGTCGCGCGGGCCCTCCTCGACCAGGCGGCCGGAGTTCATCACCGCCACCCGGTCGGCGACGAGGCCGACCACGGCGAGGTCGTGCGTGATGAACAGGCAGGCGAAGCCGAGCCGGTCCTGGAGTTCGAGGAACAGGTCGAGCACGGCCGCCTGGACCGACACGTCGAGCGCGCTGGTCGGCTCGTCGGCGATGATCAGCTCGGGGTCCAGGGCGATGGCCCGGGCGATGCCGATCCGCTGCCGCTGCCCGCCGGACAGCTCGTGCGGGTACCGCGACCGGACCGCCGGGTCGAGCTTCACGCTCCTCAGCAGCGCGGCCACCCGGTCGTCCCGGTCGCCCCGGTCGCCCACCTTGTTGATCACCATGGGCTCGGCGATGCAGTCGCCCACCGTCATCCGCGGGTCCAGCGACGAGGCCGGGTCCTGGAAGACGATGCTGCACCGGCGGCGCAACCGCCGCAGGTCACGGCCCTTGGCGCCGGTCAGCGGCTCACCGAGCAGCCGTACCGCGCCCGAGGCCGGCTTGATCAGGCCGATCGCGGTCCGGCCCACGGTGGACTTGCCCGAGCCCGACTCGCCGACCAGGCCGAGGACCTCGCCCCTGCCGATGGTGAGCGACACCTCGTCCACCGCGCGGTTCGTGCCGCCGCCCTTGCCGCGGAACTCCACGACGAGGTTGTCCAGGGCGAGCGCGGGAGCCTCGCCCTGCTCGCGGGCCCGGGTCCGCGCCCGCCGCTGCCCGGGGGCGAGCCGGGGCACCGACGTCAGCAGCTTCTTCGTGTAGTCGGCCCGCGGGCGGGCGAAGAGGTCCTCCACCGTGGCCTGCTCGACGACCTTGCCCTGGTACATCACCACGACCCGGTCGGCGATGTCCGCGACGACGCCCATGTTGTGCGTGATCACCAGCATCGCCATGCCGAATCTCGTCCGCAGGTCGCGCAGCAGGTCCAGGATCTCCGCCTGCACGGTGACGTCGAGCGCGGTGGTGGCCTCGTCGGCGATGAGCACCTTGGGCTCGCAGGCGATCGCCATCGCGATCATCACCCGCTGGCGCAGGCCGCCGGACAGCTCGTGCGGGAACTGGTCCAGCCGCCGCCGCGCGTCGCGGATGCCGACCATGGCCAGCAGCTCGGCCGCCCGGTCGTAAGCCTGCTTCTTGGACATGTCCTCGATGTGCAGGCGCAGCGCCTCGGCCACCTGCCAGCCGACCGTGAACGCCGGGTTCAGCGCGGTCATCGGCTCCTGGAACACCATCGCCACCTCGGCGCCGCGGATCGCGCGCAGCCGGCCGGCGTCCAGGGTCGTCACGTCGACGCCGCCCACCTGGATCGAGCCGGAGACCTCGGCGGTGCGCGGCAGCAGGCCCAGCGTGGACATCGACGTGACGCTCTTGCCCGATCCCGACTCGCCCACCACGGCGACGATCTCCCCCGGGCGCACGTCGATGGTGACCCCGTCGACCGCGCGCACGATGTCGCCGCCGTCGCCGCCGTTGGCCCCGTTGCCGCCGTTGCCGCCGTTGCCGAAGGAGACCCGCAGGTCGCGGATCGCGAGCGCTGGAGATTCGGTCACTGGATCCTCCTCATCGGCCTTGCAGCCGTACTTCGAACGAGTCGCGCAGGCCGTCGCCGATGCAGTTGAAGGCGGAGACCACGAGCACGATGGCGATGCCGGCGGGGAAGATCAGCCACCAGTAGCCGTCGTAGGTGTAGGAGATGCCCTTGCTGAGCATGGCGCCCCAGTCGGTGGCGGGCGGGGCCACGCCGAGGCCGAGGAAGCTGACGTAGGCGATGAGCAGGATCGCGTCGGCCACCTGGAAGGTCGCGTTGACCACGACGGTGCCGATGGCGTTCGGGATGATGTGCCGGAACACCGCGCGGCCGTGGCCGCCGCCCATCGCCTTCATCGCCTGCACGAAGTCGCGGCTGCGCAGCGACAGCGCCTCCGCGCGCACCAGCCGGGCCGGCACCAGCCACGAGACGCAGCCGATGATGACGATCTGCACCGGCACGGTGGGCCGGAAGATCGTCGCGCTGACCAGGAGCAGGAACAGCGCCGGAATCGCGATGCCCGCGTCCACGACACGCATCATGACCGTGTCCAGCCAGCCGCCGGCGTACCCGGCGATGGCGCCCCACACGGTGCCGATCAGGGTGGCCAGCAGCCCGGCGGCGATGCCGATCTCCAGCGAGGTCTGGCCGCCGATCATCAGGCGGCCGAGCACGTCGCGGCCGACGTCGTCGGTGCCGAGCGGGTGGCCCTTGGTGCCGGGGGCCAGGTTGGCGTCGGCGAGCTGGGTGTGGATCTGGTCCGTCGGGTGCACCAGCGGGCCGAGGAAGCAGAACACCAGCAGCAGCGCGAGGATGATCAGCCCGGTCACGGCGAGCTTGTTGGCGAAGAACAGCTTCACCATGCGCCGGTAGGGCCCGGCCACCGGGACGTGCTCGGCTTCGACATGCGGCGTGGAAACGGTCATGTGATGGCTCCTCGCACCCGCGGGTCGACGAACGCCTGGAGGATGTCCGCGATCAGCGATCCGACGACGGTCGCCACCGCGATCACGAGCACCGAGCCGAGCAGGATCGGGAAGTCGGAGGTCTGCGCGGCGTTCCAGAAGAGCAGACCCATGCCGGGATAGTTGAACACCGACTCGGTGATGAGCGCGCCGGAGAAGAGGACCGGGAGCTGGTAGCCGAGCATCGCGATGATGGGCGTCAGGGAGTTGCGCATGATGTGCAGCCACACGACCCGCCGCTCGGAGGCGCCCTTGGCCCGCGCGGTGCGCACGTAGTCCTCGGCGAGGTTGTCCAGCACGGCCGAGCGCATATAGCGGCTGAACACGGCGACGCTGGCGATGGCCCCGGCGAGGATGGGCAGGATGAGTCCGCGCGAGTCGGCGAACAGCCCGGCCAGCGTCTCGGCCTGTGGCGCCTGGACCGGCAGGATGGGGATCTTCTCCGCGAACACGATCACCAGGATGAGCGCGAGGAAGAAGACCGGGGTGGCGTACCCGATGAACACCAGGGTGGTGATGGCGTAGTCGGCCAGCCCCTTGCGCCGCCGGCCCTGCCACACCCCGAGCGGGATCGCGATGAGCAGCGCGAGCAGGGTGGACAGGCCGGTCAGCACCAGCGTCTTGGGGATGCGCTGGCCGATCAGCGAGCTGACCGACTGGTTGAGCGTGTAGGACTCGCCGAGGTCGCCGCGCAGCAGGCCGCTGACGTACATCCAGTACTGCTCCGGCAGGGACCGGTCGAAGCCGTGCTCGTGGTTGAACGCCGCGATCGCCTCGGTGGTGGCCTGCGGGCCGAGGATGCCGCGGGCGGGTCCGCCGGGGACCGAGTGCAGCAGCAGGAAGACGATCACCGTCACCAGTGCGATGACGACGAGCGCCTGCCCGAACCGCTTTGCCAGGAAGCGGATCACGAGGAGCCTCCGACCAGGGGTTGGGGCCCGGGACGGGGTGGCCGTCCCGGGCGGATCGGTTACTTGACCAGGTACCAGCGCTGGGGCGTCATGCCGGCCATCGGGTCCTGCTCGACGCCGCCGATGGTGTTCTTGATGGCGGACACCTGGTAGGCGGGGTTCGGCATCCAGATCACCGGCAGGTTCTTGGCCAGGTAGTCGCTGTACTCCTGCATCGCCGTGGAGTCGGTGGAGCTGGTCGTCCGCTCGATGATCTCGTCGGCCTTGGGGTCGCTGTAGCTGCCCAGGTTGGTGCCGGCGTCGGTGGCGAAGATCTCCTCACCGCTCGGGTAGGCCGGGTAGTACCAGCTGCCCGAGGTGCCGAAGAAGGAGAGCTGCCAGGAGCAGGTCGAGTCGGCCGGCTTGCAGACCGGGGAGTGGTCGAGCACCGAGTTCAGCGGCTCCGACTTGATCGTCAGGGCGACGCCGATCTTTGACAGGGACGACTGGAGCTCCTGCATCATGTTGTCGGTCTCGGTGCTGCCGCTCTGGGTGAGCAGCTCGAACTTGAGCTGCGTGCCCTGGTCGACGCCCTCGCCGCACTGGTCGTCGCCGGTGCCCGGCTTGGTGCAGGTCGCCACGCCGTTCTGGATCTCCCAGCCGTGCGAGGCGATCAGCGCCTTGGCCTTCTCGACGTCGAACGGGTAGGGGTTGGTCTTCTGGCCCTCACCTTGGTAGGAGGACGGCGGGATCTGCGGCACCGGTCCGTAGCCGGGGGTCGCCTGGTCGTGCCAGATGACCTTGCTGATGGTGTCCTGGTCGACCGACATCTGCACGGCCTGGCGGATGTAGAGCTGCTTGAAGACCGGGCCCATCTCCGGGTTGTTGAAGTTGTACGGGATGTAGGTGATGGCCCAGCCGTCCCACCGCTTGACCGAGTAGCCCATGCCCTCGATCGTCTTCTGCTGCGACAGCGCCAGCGCGGGGATGTACCCGTAGTCGACGCCGCCCGAGCGCAGCACGTTGAACTCGGCCTGGGCCGAGGTGAACGGCTTGAAGGTGATGCTGTCCAGGTGGGCCGCGTCGTCCCCGGTGTACTTGGGGTTCTTGGCGAGGGTGACCTGGCCGGTGGTGGTGAACTCCTTGACCGTGAAGGGGCCGTTGGCGACCTTCCACAGCGGGTTGGTCGCGTACTCCGACAGCTTCCCGGCCTCGCCGATCAGGTAGTCGAAGACCTTCTTGGCGCCGTCCTCGGTGCGGTCGTAGTCGCCGACCTGGCCGCCCGCCTGCTGGATGTCCCAGGCCGCCTGCGGCATCGGGGACATCCGGACGAGCTGGTTGGCGGTGAACCAGTCGGGGTTGTAGGCCCGGGTGAGGTCCATCTTGAACGTCTTGTCGTCCACCACGGTGAACTTGGCGACGTTGTCGGGGAACTGGCCCTTGTTGTAGGCGGACCACTTCTCCTTGTTGTACTTGACCAGGTTGAACCAGAACTCGACGTCCCTGGACGTGACCTTCTGGCCGTTGGCCCAGGTCAGGTTGTCCCTCAGCGTGATGGTGACCGACTTGCCGTCGCTGGAGTACTCCGGCAGTTCGGCGGCGCCCGCCTTGATGTCCGGCTTGCTGCTGTCGTTCCCGTTGAAGGTGTAGAGCGGGAGGAAGACCTGCTGCCGGATCGCGCCGTTGTAGCTCGCGCTGTGGCCGGGGGTGCCGATCGGGAAGATCCAGTTGGGGGTGGCGTTCGGCGGCATCGCGAAGGTCATCGAGCCGCCCTGCTGCGGCTTGCCGCCGCTCGCCGATCCGCCGCCCGGGGCCGAACCGTCGCCCGAGGAGCATCCGGCCGCCAGGAGGGTCGCGGCCACGCCCAGTACGGCCAGCGGGCGGGCAGCCCTCAAAAGGGATGGCAGGGGTCTGTTCATCGGTGCTCCTGATGCGAGGTGCCTCGTCTGCGAAGTTCGGCTAGACGTTGGCGGCGACGATACATCGCAACTTTGAACGAAAACAACCTTCGATCGAAGAAAGTAGGCACAGGAGGCCCAGGTAACTCGGTCGTAACACGTCCGATATGTCCGTCTCCTGGTGGACTAGGGCCAGCGCGCTTGCTATCGTCCAGCTCAGCTTGCCTCGACAACGTTCGTTTCCGAAGTAAGTTGCCACTTAGTTCGGGCAGGTATCGATGATCGAGGCTCATGGTTGGATCGCAACCGTGGATCACAGAAGTGAAGGAGCCACCATGTCGGCCGCACAGATCATGGGGCTCGTCGCGTCAGGCCAGGCCACCTCGCGCGCGGAACTGTCCCGCGTGCTCGGCTGGGCCCCCTCTACGGTGTCGGCCCACGTCCAGGAGCTGCTCGACTCCGGCCTGCTGGAGGAATCCGGCGAAGGAAGTTCGCGCGGCGGGCGGCGGCCCCGCCTGCTCTCCGTCCGCGACGGCGACGGCGTGATCCTGGGCGCCGACCTCGGCGGCCACCACGGCCGGGTCGCCGTCCTGGACGGCACCGGACGACCGCAGAGGATCGAGGACATCGACCTGGACATCGCCGCCGGTCCGGCACCGGTCCTGGAACGGGTCGCGGAGGCCCTCGGCGAGCTGTGCGCGGGCCGGCCGGTGCGCGGCATCGGCGTCGGGCTGCCCGGGCCCGTCGGCCTGACCGGCGTGGTGGTCGGCCCGTCCCGGATGCCCGGCTGGAGCGGCTTCTCCGTCCGCGACTGGCTGGCCGCACGGTTCGGCGCGCCGCTGGTCGTGGAGAACGACGCCAACCTGATGGCCATGGGCGAGGCGGTCGCCCGGGGGCGTGAGCTGCGCGACTTCGTCTTCATCAAGGCGGGCACCGGCGTCGGCGCCGCCGTCGTCACCGACGGCCGGCTGCACCGCGGCGCCCGCGGGGTCGCCGGCGACATCAGTCACCTGCGCGTCCCGGCCGGCGGCGACCAGCCGTGCAGCTGCGGCAACTTCGGCTGCCTGGAGACCATCGCCAGCGGCGCCGCCCTGGTCGCGGCCGTCCGCAGGGACGGCGTCGCCGTACGGAACACCGCCGACCTGGTGCGCCTCGCCCACGACGGCAACCCCACGGTCACCACGAACCTGCGTTTCGCCGGTCGCCAGCTCGGCGAGGTGCTGGCCACGGTGGTCAACTTCTTCAACCCGCAGGCGGTCATCCTCGGCGGCGCGCTGAGCGGCTGCGACCTCTTCGTCGCCGCCGCCCGCGGCGTCCTCTACGAGCGCTGCCTGCCGCTCACCACCCAGGAGCTGGAGATCGGGGAGAGCACCGCGGGGCCGGACGCCGGGCTGCTCGGCATCGGCAGGCTCGTCATCGACCAGGGCATGCCCGCGCCGGCCTCCTGACCCCTCGAACCGCACCCACGAACCGCATTCACGAATCGCACCACGAATCAAGGAAGAACCCGTGACACCACTGCGCATCGGCATCGCCGGCATCGCGATCGAGTCGAGCACCTTCTCGCCGCATCGCACCCGCCTGCCCGATTTCAGGGTCACCCGCGACGAGGCGCTGCTGGCCCGGTACCCGTGGATCCAGGAGCCGCGCCCGTGGTGCGCCGAGGTCACCTGGGTGCCGCTGCTGCACGCGGTCTCGCTGCCCGGCGGCGCGGTCGAGCCCGAGGTGTACGACGCGCTGGAAGCCGAGATCGTGGCACGCGCCGAGGCCGCCGGCCCGCTGGACGGGCTGTTCTTCGACATCCACGGCGCCATGAGCGTGGTCGGCCGCACCGACGCCGAGGCCGGCCTGGCGCGGGCGGTCCGCGAGGCGGTCGGGCCGGACACCCTGATCTCCACCTCGATGGACCTGCACGGCAACGTCTCCCGCGAGCTGGCCACCACCGTGGACCTGATCACCTGCTACCGGATGGCGCCGCACGAGGACGCCTGGGAGTCCAAGGAGCGCGCGGCCCGCAACCTCGTGGCCCGGCTGCGTGACGGCGGCCGGCCGCTCAAGGCGTGGGTGCAGGTGCCGGTGCTGCTGCCCGGCGAGAAGACCAGCACCCGCATCGAGCCGGCCAAGGGCATCTACGCCCGCGTCCCCGAGGTGGAGGCGCTCCCCGGCGTGCTGGACGCGGCGATCTGGGTGGGGTACGCGTGGGCCGACGAGCCCCGCTGCCGCGCGGCCGTGGTGGTCACCGGCGACGACGCCGAGGTCATCACCGAGCAGGCCCGCACGCTGGCCGAGTCCTACTGGGCGGCCAGGGACGACTTCGCCTTCGTCGCCCCCACCGGCACCCTGGACGAGTGCGTCACGGCGGCCATCGCCGGCGCCAAGCCCTTTCTGATCAGCGACTCCGGGGACAACCCGACCGCGGGCGGGGCCGGCGACGTGTCCGCCACGCTGGGCCGGCTGCTGGAGGTGGACGAGCTCCGCTCCGGCGCGGTGAGCGGCATCTACGCGAGCATCGTGGACCCGGACGCGGTCGCCGTCGCGCGCACCGCCGGTCAGGGGGCCACGGTGACCGTCTACGCCGGCGGCAAGATCGACCCCGGCCCGGCCGGACCGGTCGAGCTGACCGGCACCGTGTACTCGCTGCTGCGCGACGACCCGGTGGGCGGCGACATCGCCGTGATCGAGACCGGCGGGCTGCGGGTCATCCTGACCTCGCTGCGCAAGCCGTACCACGAGATCGCCGACTTCACCCGGCTCGGGCTCGCCCCTGCGGAGACCGACCTCGTGATCGTCAAGATCGGCTACCTGGAGCCGGAGCTGTACGACCTGGCGGCCGACTGGCTGCTCGCCCTCACGCCCGGCGGGGTGGACCAGGACCTGCTGCGGCTCGGCCACCACGGTGTACGGCGTCCGCTGTTCCCGTTCGACGCCGATATGACCTCCCCCGACCTCACGCCCGAACTCCTCTGATCCTCTTCGAAAGGAACCCAAGAAAGTGCGCTACGAGATCTGCCTGGAATCCGCTGACGGCGTGGCCGCGGCGGCGGAGGCCGGGGCCGACCGGGTCGAGCTCTGCGCCGGCCTGTTCGAGGGCGGGATCACGCCGAGCCTCGGCATGATCAAGGAGGCGGTCGCCGTCGCGGCCGGCCGGATCAAGGTCCACGTCATCATCCGGCCCCGCGGCGGGGACTTCATCTACACCCCGTCCGAGGTGGAGGTGATGCTGGAGGACATCGAGGCCGTGAAGGCGGCCGGCGCGGACGGCGTCGTCATCGGGGCGCTGACCCCGGAGGGCGAGATCGACACCGAGCTGTGCGCGCGGCTCGTCGAGGCCGCCCGCCCGCTGAGCGTCACCTTCCACCGCGCCTTCGACGTGGCCCGCGACCCGCTGGCGGCGTTCGAGGACGTGATCTCGCTGGGTGTGGACCGGCTGCTCACCTCCGGCGCGGCGCCGAGCGCGCTGGAGGGCTCCGAGCTGATCGCCGAGCTGGTCGGGAAGGCCGGCGGGCGGATCATCATCCTGCCCGCGGGCGGCATCACCGAGGCCACCGCCGCCCGGGTGGCCCGCGAGACCGGGGCCACCGAGCTGCACTTCACCGCCACCGAGGCCGTCTCGTCGCGTTCCCGGTTCACCCGCGACGGCATCTACATGGGCGGCGCGCTCTACCCGCCGGAGACGGTCCAGGCCGTCACCACGGCGACCCGGGTGCGCAGCATCATGGCCGCCGCGGTCTGAGCGGACCCGTCTCCCCGCCTCGGGGGCCAGGGAGACACCGCGCCGGTAGGAGGGCACCGGCCGCCCTCCTACCGGATTCCGGTCATCCGGCGGAGAACTGCGGCACGCCGTAGGTGGCGAACCACTCGCCGATGGTCTTCCTGTCGCTCGTCCTGGCCAGCGACAGGAGCAGCAGCAGCCTGGCCTTCTGCGGCAGCAGGTCCTCGCCGGGGACGACCCCGTCGGACCCGCCGTACACCGCGCCGGTGCCGGTCCTGGTGGTGCTGACGAACGTCACGCCCTTGGCGACGGCGGCGGCGCGGGCCGCGCTCTGCGCGCCGGAGACGCCGCCCGAGCCGGTCCCGGCGGTGACGATGCCGCGCACCCCGGCGTCCGCGAAGGCGGTGATGGCCTCGCCGCCCGCCTCCTGATAGCCGTACACGATCTCCACCCTGGGCAGTTTCTCCCGGTCCACCCGCTTCAGGTCGAACGGCGTCGCCCACTTCTTCGCGTCCTCGCAGTACTGCGCGCGCGGGGTCGAGCGGAGCATCCGGATCCTGGTCTCGTCGACGTAGCCCAGTACGCCGACCTCGCGCGACTGGAAGGTGTCCATCCGCAGCGCGTTCGTCTTGGTGACGTCGCGGGCCGCCTGGATCTCGTCGTTCAGCATGATCACGGCGCCGTTGCACTCGGTCCTGCCGCTGGCGGCCAGGGTGATGGCGTTGTACAGGTTCGCGGGGGCGTCGGTGCCGATCACCGTCCAGGGGCGCATCGAGCCGGTCAGCACCACCGGCTTGCGGCTGCGCACGGTGAGGTCCAGCCAGTAGCCGAACTCCTCCATCGTGTCGGTGCCGGTGGTGACGACGACGCCGTCGGCCCGCTCCAGCTCCCTGTCCACGGCCTTGGTGAGGTCGTAGTACTCCTTGATCGTGTAACCGCCGGACCCCTTGTTGCCGAACTGCACCGTGGAGACGTCGGCGACCTGGCCGATCTCCGGCTGGAGCTCGCCCACCATGTCGGAGATCCTGAGCTGGCCGGACCGGTAGCTCTGGAAGCTCACCCTGGTGTCGGACACCCCGGAGATCGTGCCGCCGGTGCCGATGACGACGATCCTCGGCTTGCCGCCCTGCTTCGCCACGGCCGCCGCCGGGGTCGGCGGGGGCTCCGGGGCCGCCTGCGCCGCACCGCCGGTGGACACGACGGCCATCCCGGTGAAAAGGACCAGACTGGTGACTGACGCGAGCCTTCTACCGTTGCGGGTCATCAACGTTCTCCTTGTGCGCGTTCTGCCCCCGAAGTACGCGTCCAAGAAGATCGTTACCAATGGCGATCTTTGTTTCTGTGATATGCCGAAGTGATTAATTGGGCGGATGGGACAAGCTCCGGTTCCGGCTCCGCGGCGGGCGTACGACCTCTACACTCTCGACACCGTGAGGACCCCTCCCCTGACCGCCGGCCGCGTCCACCTGACCCCGCTGGCCGAGACCGACGCCGCGGAGATGGCCGAGGTGCTCGCCGGGGACGCCCTCTACACCTTCATCGGCGGCTCCGCGCCCACCCTGGAGCAGCTCCGCCACCGCTACGCCCGGCAGGCCGCCGGGTCCCCGGACCCCCGGCAGGAGTGGCACAACTGGATCATCCGCACGACGGCCGGCGGGCGGGCGGTCGGCTACGTGCAGGCGACGGTCACCGAGAACGGTGGGCGCGCCGAGATCGCCTGGGTGGTCGGCCTCGCCTGGCAGGGCCGGGGGTACGCCGCCGAGTCCGCCCGGGCCATGGTCGCCTGGCTCCGCTCCCGCGGCATCGTGGAGATCGTGGCGCACATCCACCCCGACCACACCGCCTCCGCCGCCGTGGCCCGCCGCGTCGGCCTGGAACCCACCGACGAGTTCCACCACGGCGAACGGCTCTGGCGCGCTCCCCTGCCGCCCGACGCCGCCTGATCCATCCCGCGCCCGGCCACCGGAGCCCGCCGACGGCTCGCCGGGACGGGCGCCCACGGCTCGCCGGGACGGGCGGCGACGGCTTGCCGGGACGGGCGGCGACGGCTTGCCGGGACGGGCGGGCCCTCCCGTGGTGCGCGGCGCCGGGACACGCCACGCGGGGTTCGCGGGCGCGGGACCGGGTAGTCGCGGTGGACATCGCTGGAAAGGGGACCGGGATGCGGCGACTGCTCGCCATCGTCAACTCCTCGGCCGGAGGCGCCGACGAAGAGGTCCTGGCACGCGTCCTCGCCGTGCTGGCGGAGCACGCCGACACGGTGGAGGCCCGGATCGGCGACCCGGCCGAGCTGCCGGGACTGCTGGCCGGGCACCCGAAGCGGGACCCGGTGGCGCTGGGCGGGGACGGTTCGCTGCACTGCCTGGTGGCGGCCCTCGCCGAGCGCGGCGAACTGGGTTCGCGCACGGTCGGGCTGGTCCCGCTGGGCACCGGCAACGACCTGGCCCGCGGCCTCGGCGTACCGCTGGACCCGGTGGAGGCGGCACGGGTGGCCGCCCTGGGCGAGGCCCGCCCGCTGGACCTGCTCCGCGACGACGACGGCGGCATCGTGGTCAACGCCGTGCACGCCGGGGTGGGCGTGGAGGCCGCCCAGACCGCCACGCCGCTCAAGCCGTACCTGCGCCGGTTCGCCTACGCGGTGGGCAGCGTCATCGCCGGGACGCGGACCAGGGGGCTGCCGCTGAGAGTGGAGGTGGACGGCGAGGTCGTGGCCGACGGGCGGCGCCGGGTGCTGATGGCCGGGATCGGCAACGGCAGGACCATCGGCGGCGGCACCCCGCTCACCCCCGACGCCCACCCCGCCGACCGGCTCGCCGACGTCGTCGTCTCCTTCGCCGTCGGCCCGTTCCAGCGCCTGGCGTATGGCGTCCTGCTCCGCCTCGGCCGGCACGACGCCCGCCCCGAGGTCGTCACGGTGCGCGGCAGGCGGGTCCGCCTGTCCGGCCCCCCGGTCCACGTCAACATCGACGGCGAGCTCACGGGCCCGTACACCGCCCGCACCTGGACCGTCGAACCGCACGCCTGGCACCTGACCCTCCCCGCCGACCCGGCATAGCGGACCCGGGTACCGCCCGCCGCGATCCCGAGGGCGACGAGTTCCACCCGTCCCGGATCCGGGGCAACCATCCGTCCACCCGTGACACCGCGCCGGGCCCGGCGGACGCAGGCCCGGCGGACGCGGATAATCTGGGCATCCAGCGGAGCCCCACCGGAAGCAGGTCATGGACATCACCACCGCCGTCGTCACCGGTGCCGCGAGCGGGATCGGCAGGGCCCTGGCCACCCGGTTGCACGCGGCCGGGACCCGGGTCGTCCTCGCGGACATCGACGAGACGGCCCTCGCCGGGGTCGCCCTGGAGCTGGGGGCGGCGGCCGTCCGGACCGACGTCTCCGACCCCGGCGCCATGGAAGCGCTGGCCGCCGCCGTGCCGGACGTCCAGTTGGTGTGCCTGAACGCGGGCGTCGTCGGCGGGGACCTGGGCGCGCCATGGGAGGTCGGCCCAGAGGACTGGGACCGGGTCTTCGCGGTGAACGTGCGCGGCGTCGTCAACGGACTGCGCGCCTTCGTCCCCCGGCTGCTCGCCGCCGGGCGCCCCGCCCACCTCCTGATCACCGCCTCCCTGGCCGGGCTGGCCACCTTCCCCGCCGGCGGCGCCTACGCGGCCTCCAAGCACGCCGTCGTCACCCTCGCCGAGCAGTCCGCCCTGGCCTTGGCCGGCACTCCGATCGGCGTGACCGTCGTGTGCCCCGCCCTGGTCCGCACCGCCATGTCCGCCGAGGGCGAGGATCCCGCGGCCGTCGCCGCCGAGGCCCTCGAAGCCGTCCGGGAGGGGCGGTTCGCCGTGATCCCGGCCCCCTGGCACGACGAGATCGTCCGCCGCGCCCACCGCCTCACCTCCGGCGCCCAACCGGAAACGCCGAAGCCGAATTAGCCCTCTCGGCCATCGGGGTCGCACGCGAGAAACCCTTTATGTCAACACGCATGTCAGAAATCCCATTGCCGATCCCTTTCCCTGGAGTAAGCGAACTCACGTCATCCGGTAATGGCGGCGAATATCGCCTGCGGAGTGCGCACGGCATGCCAGGGGTGTGCCCGGCGAGCGGCGCACGGATGGCCGTGACCACCGCTTTCCCGCCCCTCACCTGACTCATGCCGACACGCCCGCGGGCGGGCCGGAGTGATCCGGTCCGCCCGTTCTTGTCGAGACGGCAGTGATGGCATAAGCGACGGTAAAGGCCCAGCCGGGCTGCTCGGGCGGCGCGGAAGGGCCGGTCGCGGGCGCTCTGGGCGCCTTTATCCCCTCCCACCACGACTGCAACCGCACTCCAAGGTGACTGCAAGTCTCGTAATTCAGGATCTGTGCCGCAGACGCTGATCACTGGGGGGCATTCTCGGTCAGCGCACAGGATCTTGCTGGGGAAGACGAGGACGAAGTGATCGTTGATGTGACACGCCTCGATGCGGCATGCCGTCGTCCGGCCGCGAGCGACGGGAACGGCATACCCGGTCGCGTCCACGAAGCGATCGAGGCGCAGAGCCGGCGCACGCCGGAACGCACGGCTGTCGTGGCGGGCACCGTCCGGCTCAGCTACGCC
Source organism: Microtetraspora sp. NBRC 13810 (assembly GCF_030268685.1). Lineage (GTDB taxonomy): Bacteria > Actinomycetota > Actinomycetes > Streptosporangiales > Streptosporangiaceae > BSRQ01. The sequence goes on along the minus strand of NZ_BSRQ01000015.1, from coordinate 142,940 downwards.
GAGCTGGACCGCAGGGCGGACGACGTCGCCCGCGCCCTGGCCGGGCGGGGCATCGGACGCGGCCACCTGGTCGGCGTGTGCCTGGAACGCGACGAGTGGCTGGTGCCCGCGCTGGTGGGAGTGTGGAAGGCGGGCGCGGCCTACGTGCCGCTGGACCCCGCCTACCCGGCCGAGCGGCTGAGGTTCATGGCCCAGGACGCCGCCGTCGCCGCCGTGCTCACCTCCGCCGCGCTGCGCGAGACCGCCGCCCTGACCAGGGCCGAGGCCGTGTACGTCGAGGACGTGACGCCGGACGACTGGACGATGGACGTACCCGGCGAACCGGGCGACGCGGCGTACGTGATCTACACCTCCGGCTCCACCGGCACACCCAAGGGCGTCGTCGTGGAGCACCGCAACACCATGAACCTGCTCGGCTGGGAGGCGTCGGCGTACACCGCCGAGGAGCTGGGCGGCATGCTGGCCGGCTCCTCGATCTGCTTCGACGCCTCGATCACGCAGATCTTCGTCCCACTGGTCGCCGGCGGGACGGTGATCCTGGCGGACAACGTCCTCGCGCTGCCCACCCTGCCGGCCCGGGACGAGGTGACCACGGTCTACGGGGTCCCCTCCGCGCTGTCGGTGCTGCTGCGCGAGCCGCTGCCCGGCGGTGTGCGCGCGGTGTTCTCCGGCGGCGAGCCGCTGACCTCCGCCCTGGTGCGGCGGATCTACGCCAACCCCGGCGTGCGCCGGCTGCTCAACCTGTACGGCCCGACCGAGTGCACCACGGCCTGCGCGGGCGTCGAGGTGCCCCGGGACTACGTAGGAGAGCCGCCGCTCGGCGAGCCGACCGCCGGCGCGGTGTTCTCCGTCCGCGACGAGGACGGCGGCCACGTCCCGGACGGCGAGCTGGGCGAGCTGTGGATCGGCGGGCCCGGGGTGACCCGCGGCTACCTGGGGCGGGAGTCGTCCGCGTTCCGCACCGAGCCGGACGGCAGCCGGGTCTACCGCAGCGGAGACCTGGTCCGCCGGGTGAACGGGGAGCTGCGCTACGCCGGGCGGGCCGACCACCAGGTCAAGATCCGCGGCTACCGGGTCGAGCTGGGCGAGGTGGAGGCCGTGCTGGACCGGCATCCCGCCGTACGCCGGGCGGTCGTGCTGGCCGCCACGGACGACGACGGGATCGCCTATCTGGTCGCGCACGTGGCGGCCACCGGGACCGGCGAGCCCGAGCTGCGGGACTGGCTGCGCGCCCGGCTGCCCGACCACCTGGTGCCGACCCGGATCGGCGTCGTCGAGGACCTCCCGATCGCGCCCACCGGCAAGGTGGACCGGGCCGCCCTGCCCGCCCTCGGCGCGGTCCGGGCGGGCGGCGCGGCGCCGGTCGCGCCGCGCACCGACGACGAGCGCCTGGTGGCCGAGGTGATCGCCGGCGTGCTAGGGCTGCCGGAGGTCGGCGTGCACGACCGGTTCACCGACCTGGGCGGGCACTCCCTGTCCGCGGCCGGGGTCGTCACCGAGCTGTCCCGCCGGCTGGGGCGCACCGTGCCGCTGGCCGCCTTCCTGACCGACCCGACCGCGGCCGGCCTGGCCACCCGGCTCCGCGAGGCCGGACCTGCGCCGGTGCGCCAGGGCGGCCGGACCCGGCATCCGCTCACCGGCACGCAACGCGAGTTCTGGACCCTCCGCCGGCTCCACCCGCACAGCCCGGTCACCACCGTCGGCGTCCGGCTGCGGGTGCGCGGCCTGCGCGACGTCGCGCCGCTGCGCGCGGCCCTGGACGCGGTCGTGCGCCGGCACGAGGTGCTGCGCAGCACGTTCGCCACCGGCGAGGACGGCCTGCCGTACGCCGTGGTGCACCCGCCGGTCGCGGTGCCGCTGGTCGAGCACGCCGTGGGCGAGAACCCGGAGAAGGTGGCCAGGGCGGCGGCGGCGCACGTGTTCGACCTGGCCGCCGAGGTGCCGCTGATCCGCGCCGAGGTGTGCCGGATGGACGACGGGACGGCCGAGCTGGTCGTCGTCGTGGACCACATCGCCTTCGACGGCGGCTCGGCCGGAGTGCTGATGGGCGAGCTGGCCGCCGGTCTCGCCGGTGAGCCGGTTCCCGGTCCGGCGGTCCAGGTCGGCGACGTGGCCGCGCAGCAGGGGGAACAGCGGGATTCCGCGCGGCTGCGCGAGTTCTGGCGGACCGAGCTGGCCGGCGCCCCGGTGGCCGGCCCGCCGCCCGCGGACCTGACGGCGGGCCGGGTGTTCCGGCCGCTGCCCGCGGGGTTCGTCTCCGGCGTCGGCGCGCTGGCCCGGGAGTGCGGCGCGACGCCGTACGCGGTGTACCTGGCGGCGCTGGCCCTGGCCGGCGGCGAGCCGGACACGCTGGTCGGGATGGTCGCGGCGCGGCGGGCCCGGCCGGAGCTGACCGGGGTCATCGGCCCGCTGGTGGACACCCTGCCGGTGCGGCTGCGGCCGGCCGGCGCGAAGACCTTCAGGGACCTGGTCAGGGAGGCCGCCGCCGCGAGCACGCGGGCACTGGTCCACCAGGAGGTCCCGCCCGCCGCCCTGCCCCGCGCCCCGGTGCTGCTGGCCATGCAGCACGCGGACGTGCCGGTGCGTCTCGGCGACCTGGAACTGCTCACCGAGCTGGGCTCGGGCGCCGCCGTCCACGAGCTCGGCGTGTTGGTCAACCGGACCGCCGCGGGCGCCGAACTGCACGTGGAGTACGCCGAGGCCCACCTGGACGCGGTCCGGGCGCGGGCCTACCTGGACCGGCTGGTCTGGCTGCTGTCCTGCGCGCTCGCCGACCCGGACCGGCCGCTGCGCGCGTTCGACCTGGTCACGCCGGACGAGCGGGCCGCCCTGCTGGCCGCCGCCGCCGGTCCCGAGCTGCCGGACGGCCTCCCCACGGTGCCGAGGGCGCTGGCCGCGCACACGGAGGGGACGGCCGTGGTCGGGCCGGACGGTTCTTCGCTCGGCCACGCCGAACTGGACGAGTGGTCCGGGCGGGTGGCGGCGGCGCTGGTGGCCCACGGGGTGACTCGGGGCGAGGTGGTGGGCGTGTGCCTGCCGCGCGACCATCTCATGCCGGCCGCGCTGCTGGCGGTGTGGCGGGCGGGCGCGGCGTACCTGCCGCTGGACCCCGAGCACCCGGCCGAGCGGCTGCGCCTGCTCGCGCGGGACGCCGGGGCGCGCCTGGTACTCACCCGAGGCGACGTGACGGCCCCACACCTGACCACCCCGCACCCGCTCCCCCCAAACCCGCCCACCCCGGACCTGACCACCCCGGACATCGCCGCCCCGGACATCGCCGCCCCGGACATCGCCGCCCTGGATCTCGACCGCCTGGCGGAGGGGCACGCCGGACCGGTGGACCTGCCCGAGGTGACGGCCGAGGACCTGGCCTACGTGCTGCACACCTCCGGCTCCACCGGGACGCCCAAGGGCGTGGAGGTCACCCACGGCGCGCTCGCGGCCCTGGTCGCCGGGATGACCGGCGCGTTGCGGCTCGGCCCGGGAGACGTCCAGCCGGCCGTGGCGCCGCTGACCTTCGACGCGTCCGCCTCCGAGCTGTGGAGCGTGCTGGCCGCCGGGGGCACCAGCGTGGTGGTGGACCGGGCCACGGCCGTGGACGGGCACGCGCTGGCCGGGGTGCTCGCGATCAGCGGGAGCACGGTGATCGACCTGGTGCCCACCACGTACCGCATGCTGCTGGCCGCGGGCTGGACCGGCGGCCCGGCGCTGCGGGCCGTGGTCGGCGGGGAGACGCTGGACCCGGCCCTCGCCGGGCAGATCCTGGCCCGGGTCGGCGAGCTGTGGAACGCCTACGGGCCCACCGAGGCCACGGTCACCTCGACCCTGCACCGGGTGCGCCCGCACGAGAACGGGCGGGTGCCGATCGGCGTGCCGATGCCGGGAGAACGCGCCTACGTGGTCGACGCCGAACTGCGGCTGGTGCCACCCGGCACGACGGGTGAACTGCTGCTCGGCGGCGCCGGCGTCGCCAGGGGCTACCGGGGCAGGCCCGACCTGACCGCGGCGGCGTTCGTCGAGGACCCGTTCACGCCCGGCGGCCGGTGCTACCGGACCGGGGACCTGGTCCGCCTGCGGCCGGACGGGAGGCTGGAGTTCCACGGCCGCGGCGACCACCAGGTGAAGGTACGCGGTTACCGGATCGAACTCGGCGAGATCGAGACGGTGCTGAACGAGGTGGCCCACGGCGCGGTGACCGTGGCCGGTTCCGGGGCGCAGGCGCACCTGGTCGGCTACGCCGTGCCGGAGACGGCCGACCTCGCCGCCGTCGAACGGCACGTCGCCGCCCGGCTGCCCGCGCACATGGTGCCCCGCCGGTGGGTCGCGCTGCCCGAACTGCCCACGCTGCCGAGCGGCAAGGTGGACCGGACGGCCCTGCCCGACCCGGCCGGCCTCCCGCGGGCCGCCCGGGTCGCCCCCGGCACCGACGCCGAACACCTGGTCGCCACCGTCTGGGCCGAGGTGCTGGAGCGGCCCACGATCTGGGCCGACGACGACTTCTTCGCCCTCGGCGGGCACTCCTTCGCCGCGACCCGGGTGGCCGGGCGGCTCCGGGAGACGTTGCGACTGGCCGTTCCGGTGCGGTTGCTGTTCGACCGGCCGGTTCTCGCCGACTTCGCCGCCGGTCTGGAAGAACTGCTGGTCACCGAACTGACGAACGGGAGCGACGCATGACCGAGGTTCGAGAGGACCGGATGGCGGAACTGCTCCGGTCCCGGCTGACCGCCGCCAGGGCCGCGGTGGAGATCCCCGGCACAGGAGGCATCCCGGCGCTGTCCGCCGAGGACATGCCGCTGTCGCCGGCCCAGGAGCGGCTGTGGTTCCTGGCCCAGCTGGAGCCGGACACCCCGGCCTACAACGTGCCGCTTGCGCTGCGGCTGACCGGCCCGCTGGACGTCGCCGCCCTCACCGCCGCGCTGTCCGGCCTGGCCGGGCGGCACTGGATCCTGCGCGGCGTCGTGGCGGGCGACAGGGTGCGGCCGGTGGCCGACGTGCCGGTCTCGGTGGTGGACGTGGACCCCGGCGACCTGGACCGGGAGCTGGCCGCCGCGGCGTGGCGCCCGTTCCGGCTGGACGCCGAGCCGCCGATGCGGGCCACGGTGTTCCGCACCGGCGACGACGACCACGTACTCCTGCTGACCCTGCACCACATCGCCACCGACGCCTGGTCGGAACGCCTGCTGTCACAGGACCTCTCGGCCCTCTACGCCGCCGCGATCGGCGTGGCCCCGCCGCCTCCGCCTCCGGCCCTGCAGTATGCCGACGTGGCCGCGTGGGAGGCCGGGCAGCCCGAGGCCGACCTGGAGTGGTGGACCCACCGGCTGGCCGGCCTGCCGCCGGTGCTGGACCTGCCCACCGCCCGGCCGCGCCCGGCCGTGGCCGACGGGCGGGGCGCCGCGATCGGCGTCGAGGTGTCCGAGGCGCTGTCCGCCAAGGTGCGCGCGGTGCCCGGCGCCACGCCGTTCATGGTGTTCCTGGCCGGGCTGCAGGCACTGCTGTCCCGGCTGTCCGGCTCCGACGACATCGCCGTCGGAGTGCCGCACGCCGGCCGGCACCACCCGGACGCCGAGCGGGTCGTGGGCTGCTTCATCAACACCCTGGTGATCCGCACCGACACCTCCGGCGACCCCACCGGCGCCGAACTGCTGGCCAGGGCCAAGGCGTCCGCGCTGGACGCGTTCACGCACGCCCGCACGCCGTTCGAGCGGATCGTGGAACGGTTGCGGCCGGAGCGGAACCTGTCGGTCACCCCGCTGTTCCAGGTGATGTTGAACCTGTACGACGCGGGCGCCCCGGCGCACCTGCCCGGGATCGGGACGCGGGCCGAACCGCTGCCCGCGCCGACGGCCAAGTTCGACCTGAACCTGGAACTCGGCGACGACGGGACCCGGTTCACCGGTGAACTGCGCTACCGGACGGACCTGTTCGACGAGCCCGCCGCCCGGCGGCTGGTGGAGTGGTACCTGGCGCTGCTGGACGGGATGCTCACCGATCCGGACGCGCCCGTCCTGCTGCCCGCCGGCTCCGACCTGCGCGGCCCGGCCGCGGACCGCCTCCCGGTGGACCTGCCGCTGCACGCGCTGGTCGAGAGGGTGGCCGACGCCCGGCCCGGCGCGGTCGCGGTCGGCTCGCTCAGCTACGCGGAGCTGGACCGGCGGGCCAACCAGGTGGCGCACTGGCTGCTGGCCCGCGGGGTGCGCCCGGAGGAACCGGTCGGCGTGCTGCTGGAGCGGCGGCCCGAGCTGGTCGTCGCCCTGCTCGGGGTGCTCAAGGCCGGAGCCGCCTACCTGCCGCTGGACCCGGTCTACCCGGCCGGGCGCACCGAGGCCGTGCTGGCCGACGCCGGGGCCCGGATCGTGCTCACCGAGCCGGAGATCGCGCAGGCCGCGGCGGAGCCCGGGCACCGCCCGGACGTGGCCGTGCCGCCCGGCCACCTGGCATACGTGATCTACACCTCCGGTTCCACCGGGCGGCCCAAGGGGGTCGCCGTGGAGCACCGGCAGATCACCCACTACCTGGGCGCGGTCGCCGGACGCCTCCCCGCCGGGCTGACCTCCTTCGCCCTGGTGTCCACGGCCGCGGCCGACCTGGGGCTGACCAACGTGCTGTGCGCGCTCACCTCGGGCGCCACGCTGCACCTGATCGACCACGAGACGGCCACCGACCCGGCCGCCTACGCCGCCTACCTGGCCGCGCACCCGGTGGACGCGGTCAAGATGGTGCCCAGCCAGCTCGAACTCCTGGGCATGACCGCCCTGCCGGCGAAGCTGCTGATCCTCGCCGGGGAGGCCGTGCCCGCCGACCTGGTGGCGCGGATCGGCGAGGCGCGGCCGGACCTCGCGGTGCAGATCCACTACGGGCCCACCGAGACCACGGTGTCTGCCCTGGGCTGCGACGCGGCCGAGGCGCCGCCCGGCGCGGTCGCGCTGGGCCGGCCGCTGGCCGGCGTCGTGTGCCGGGTGGTGGACCCCGCCGGGCGGGCGCTGCCCCCCGGCGTGCCGGGAGAGCTGTGGATCGGCGGCCCCGGCGTGGCCCGCGGCTACCTGGGCAGGCCGGACCTGACCGAGGAACGGTTCACGGGCGGCTGGTACCGCACCGGGGACCGGGTGCGGGTGAACCCGGCCGGGCTGGTGGAGTTCCTGGGCCGGATCGACGACCAGGTGAAGGTGCGCGGTTTCCGGGTCGAGCTGGGCGAGGTCACCGCGGCGCTGCGGGCCCTTCCGCAGGTGGCGGAGGCGTTCGTGCAGCCCGTCGGCTCCGGGGCCGGGCGGCGGCTGGCCGCCTGGGTGACCCCGGCCGCGGGCGCGGTGGACACGGCGGCCGTCCGGGCCGCGCTGCGGGAACGGCTGCCGGACTACATGGTGCCGGCCGCGATCGGCGTGCTGGCGGCCCTGCCGCTCACCCCGAACGGCAAGGTGGACCGCGCCGCGCTGCCGGTTCCCGAGACGACCGGCACGGCGGCCCGGGTGCCGCTCGGCACACCGCTGGAGCACCTGGTAGCCGAGGTCTGGGCCGAGGTGCTGGAGCGGTCCACGCTCTGGGCCGACGACGACTTCTTCGCGCTCGGCGGGCACTCCTTCGCCGCGACCCGGGTGGCCGGCCGGCTGCGGGAGCGGCTGGGCGCGCCGGTCGCGGTGCGGCTGCTGTTCGAGCACCCGGTGCTCGCCGACCTGGCCGCCGCCCTGCCCCGCCGGGAGCGTGCGGTCAGGACCCGGCGGGCGCCGTCGGACGGGCCGGTCCCGCTGTCCGGGGCGCAGGCCAGGCTCTGGTTCATGGCCCAGTTGGAGCCCGCGAGCACCGCGTACAACGTGCCGGTGGCGCTGCGGCTGCGCGGGCCGGTCCGGGAGGAGGCGCTGCTCGGCGCGGTGCGCGACCTGGCCGAACGGCACCACGTGCTGCGCGGCGTGATCGACGACTCCGGCGCCGAACCGGTCATGGTGGTACGGCCGGCCGAGGCGGTGCCGGTGTCCATGGTGCGCGTCGAGCGGTCACGGGTCGAGGACACGGTGGCCGGGCACCTCGCCACGCCGTTCACGCTGGACAGGGAGCCGCCGATGCGGGCCGTGCTGGTCCGGGTGGACGATCTCCGGGATGAGGAGCACGTGCTCTCCCTCACCTTCCACCACGTCGCCACCGACGCCTGGACCCGCGGCCTGCTGCTGTCGGAGCTGTCCGCGCTGTACGCGGCCCGGCTCGGCCTGTGCCCGCCGCCGCAACCGCCGCCCGCGCAGTACGCCCAGGTGGCCCCGGTGCCCGACCTGGCCGAGCTGGACTGGTGGGCCGAGCGACTGCGCGGCCTGCCGCCGGTGCTGGACCTGCCCACCGACCGGCCGCGGCCCGCGGTCGCCGACCCCGGCGGCGCCTCGGTGGACCTGGAGCTGCCCGCGGAGCTGAGCGAGCGGGTCAGGGCGGTGGCCACCGCCTACCGCGTGACGCCGTTCATCGTGCTGCTGGCCGCGTTGCAGGCCCTGCTGGCCCGGTTGTCGGCCGGATCCGACATCGCCGTCGGCGTGCCGGTCTCCGGCCGGGACCACCCGGACACCGAGGGCGTGGTGGGCTGCTTCCTCAACACGGTGGTGGTGCGCACCGACGTCGCGGGCGACCCGACCGGCCACGAACTGCTGGCCCGGGTCAGGGAGGCCGCGCTGGGCGCCCTCGCCCACGTCGCCGCGCCGTTCGACCGGGTGGTGGACCGGCTGCGCCCGGAACGGAACCTGGCCGCCACTCCCCTGTTCCAGGTGATGCTCAACTACGTCACCGACGGGGGCCTGCCGGAGCTGTCCGGCCTGGAGGTCACCGAGATCCGGTCGCCCGAGCAGACCACGAAGTTCGACCTGAACTGGCACGTGATCGACGCGGGACCGGGCCGGCCGCTGCGCGGCGGGCTCGGATACCGCACCGACCTGTTCGAGGCGGCCACCGCGGAACGGTTCACCCGGTGGTATGTGGCCCTGCTGGACGGGATGCTCGCCGACCTGGACGCGCCGGTGGGCGCGTGGCCGCTCGCGCCGGTGACCGGTCCGGTCCTGGCCGGTGAGCCGCGGCAGGACGCGGCCGACCTGCCGGTGCACCGGCTGATCGAGCACTGGGTGGACGCCACCCCCGACGCGCCCGCCGTGGTGGGCGCGGACCGCGGCCTGACCTACGCCGAGCTGGAGCGGGTCGCCAACCGGATCGCCCACTGGCTGCTGGCCGCCGGGGTGGCCGCCGACCAGCCGGTCGGCGTGCTCCTGGAGCCGGGGGCGGGCCTGGCCTGCGCGCTGTTCGGCATCCAGAAGTCCGGCGGCGGCTACCTGCCGCTGGACCCGGCCTACCCGCCCGCCCGGATCGCCGCCATGCTCGACGCGGCCGGGGTGTCCGCCGTGGTCACCACGGCCGAGTTCGCCGACCGTGCCGGACCCGGTCGCAAGGTGCTCACACTGGACCGGCCGCCGTCCCTGCCGGACACCCGGCCACGGGTCGAGGTGCGGCCGGAGCACCTGCACCACGTGATCTTCACCTCCGGCTCCACCGGCACGCCCAAGGCGGTGGCCGCCGAACACCGCGGGGTGCTGAACTACCTGCGCGGCATGCTGCCCCGGATCGACGTGCCCGGCGGCTCGTACGCGGTCGTCTCCACGCCCGCCGCCGACTTCGGGCTCACCTGCGTGTTCGGCGCGCTGACCACGGGCGGGACGGTGCACCTGGTGCCGCGGGAGACCGCGATGGACCCCGCCGCGTTCGCCGGTTATCTGAGCGAGCACCACGTCGACGTGGTCAAGTGCGTGCCCAGCCACCTGGAACTGCTGGCCGCGGGCGGCGACCTCGCCGCCGTGCTGCCGGGCAGGCTGCTCATCCTGGCCGGCGAGGCGTGCCCGTGGGACCTGGTGGAACGCGCCAGGGCCGCGCGGCCGGGACTGCGGATCCAGAGCCACTACGGGCACACCGAGTCCACGATGATCTGCCTCGTCTGCGACACCGAGGAGATCCCGGCCGGGCACCGCACCGGGATCGTGCCGCTCGGCCGGCCCCTGCCTGGGGTGTACGGGCACCTGGTGGACGCGAACCTGCGGCCGGTGCCGGTGGGCGTGCCGGGCGAGCTCGTGGTCGGCGGCCCCGGCGTCACCCGCGGGTACATCGGCCTGCCGGAGCTGACCGCGGAACGGTTCGTCCCCGACCCGGTCACCGGTGAGGGACGCTGCTACCGGAGCGGCGACCTGCTGCGGGTCACCGCCGGCGGGCAGGTGGAGTTCCGCGGCCGGGTGGACGACCAGGTCAAGGTGCGCGGCTACCGGGTCGAGCTGGGCGAGGTGAGCACCGCGCTGCGGGCCCTGCCACAGATCGCCGAAGCCGTGGTGCTGCCGACGGGCGAGGGCAGGGCCCGGCAGCTCGCCGCCTGGGTGACCCCGGCCGCCGGAAGCGCCGTGGACCCGCCCGCGGTCCGGTCCGCGCTGCGCGAGCGGCTGCCCGACTACATGGTCCCGGCGCAGCTCGTGGTGCTCGACCGGCTGCCGCTCAACCCGAACGGCAAGGTGGACCGGGCCGCCCTGCCGGAACCGCGACCTGAGGTCACCGAGTTCACGCCCCCGGGCACCGCCGGCGAGGAACTCGTCGCCAGGGCGTGGGCCAGGGTGCTCGACGTGACCGAGGTCGGCGCGCACGACGACTTCTTCGCCCTGGGCGGGGACTCCTTCGCCGCGGTGCGCGCGGTCAAGGAGATCGGCCACGGGCTGCGGGTGATCGACCTGTTCACCCGGCCGACGGTCGCCGAGCTGGCCGCGTTCCTGGACGACCGGGACGGCGGCGGGCTCCTGCACCGCCTCGGCGGCGGCCCCGCCAGCGAGTTCACCCTGGTGTGCGTGCCGTACGGCGGCGGGTCGGCGGCGGTGTACCAGCCGCTGGCCCGGGCGCTCGGCGACCGGGTGGAGGTGCTCGCGGTGGAGCCGCCGGGCCACGACCCGGCCCGGCCGGACGAGACGCCGCTGCCGCTCGCCGGTCTCGTGGACGCGCTGGCCGCCGAGGTGGCCAAGGCCGCGTCCGGCCCGATCGCGATCTACGGGCACTGCGTCGGCTCCGCGCCCGCGGTGGCGCTGGCCCGCAGGCTGGAGGCCGACGGCGTCCCGGTGCTGGGCGTGATAGCGGCCGGCAGCTTCCCCACCGCCAAGCTGCCCGGCCTGGCCCGGCGGCTCTTCGGCGGTGACCGCTGGGTCTCCGACCGGATGTTCCGGGACGCGCTGCGCGCCTCCGGCGGCCTGCTCGACGACATGGACGAGGCCGCCAAGCGCACCGCGGTGCGGGCCATGCGCCACGACGCCGACCAGGCGCAGGAGTGGTTCACCCGGGAGCTCGCCGGAGACGGCCGGCCGCTGGCCGCCCCGATCCTGTGCGTGGTCGGCGAACGCGACCGGGCCACCGAGCTGCACGAGGAGCGTTACGCCGAGTGGGCGGCCTTCGCGCCCCGGGCGGAGCTGGCCGTGCTGCCCCGGGCCGGGCACTACTTCCTGCGGCACCAGGCCGAACCGCTGGCCGACCTGCTGATCGGACGCCTGCGGGACTGGGCGTCCGGGCGGCTGCCCGACCCGGTGCGCGCCTCGGGGAAGACCGGGCTGCGCCCCTTCTACACCGTCGCGGGCGGGCAGATCGTCTCCGCGATCGGCACGGCGCTCAGCTCGTTCGCGCTGGGCGTCTGGGCCTACCAGCAGAGCGGCCGGATCCTGGACCTGGCCCTGGTCACGATGCTGTCCCAGATCCCGGCCGTGCTGCTCACCCCGCTGGGCGGCGCGCTGGCCGACCGGGTGGACCGGCGCAAGGTCATGCTGGCCTGTGACGCGATCTCCGGCCTGGCCATGGTGGCGCTCGTCCTGCTGATGACCACCGGCGGGCTGGCGTTGTGGAACGTGTGCGCCATCGTCGGCGTCACCTCGGTGGTCACCGCGTTCCAGCAGCCCGCCTATCTGGCCGCGATCGCCCAGTTGGTGCCCAAGCCGTACCTCCCGCAGGCCAACGCCCTGGCCAACCTGGGATTCGGGGCGGGGAACGTGGTGGCGCCGCTCGCCGGAGGCGCGCTGATCGGCCTGTTCGGGCTGTCCGCGGTGGTGGCCGTCGACGTGGTCACGTTCGCCGTGGGCGTGGTGACCCTGCTGGTGGTCCGCTTCCCCGACCGGCTGTTCCACCGCCGCGAGGAGACGTTCCAGGCGGCGCTGACCGGCGGCTGGCGGTTCCTGCGCCGGCGCCCGCCGCTGCTGGTGATGGCGTTCTACTTCGCGGTGGTCAACTTCTGCACCGCGCTGATGTGGGTGCTGGTCACCCCGGTCGTGCTGGCCATCGGGTCGGAGACCGCCCTGGGCGCGGTGACCGCGGCCGGCGGTCTCGGCGCGGCCGTGGGCGCCGGCGTGGTGCTGGTGTGGGGCGGTACCCGGCGCCGGGCCACCGGCATGATCGGCTTCGTGGTCGGGTCCGGCGTCGGCGTGGTGCTGATGGGCGTGTGGCCCGCGGTGTGGCTGATCGCGGCCGGTCTGTTCGTCCGGCTGGCCTGCATGAGCATCGGCAACGCCCACTGGCTGTCCATCATCCAGGTGAAGGTGGGCCCCGAGCTGCAGGGCCGGGTGCTGGCCGTCAACGTCATGCTCGCCACGGCCATGCAGCCGCTCGGCTTCCTGGCCGCCGGCCCGCTCGCCGGCTGGGCCGACGGGTACGCCTCCGGCCCCGGTGGCGGCGCCGCCGTGGTGCTGCTGGCCAGCGGCGTGTTCCTGGTGCTCTGGGGCCTGCTCGGGCTGCGGTATCGCCCGCTGCGCCACCTGGAGGACCTCGTCCCCGACGCGGCGCCGCCCCCCGCGGCCGAAGCCGACCTGGACGCCATCCAGCGGAAGGTGCTGAACGGATGAACCTCGTGACGACGGCCGACGTGACCGCCGCCTCGGCCCGGATCGCGCCCCACGTCCGGCGCACCCCGCTGCTGCGGGTGCCCGGCGAACGCCTGTGGATCAAACCCGAGAACCGGCAGCCCACCCGCTCGTTCAAGGTACGCGGCGCGGTGAACGCCGTGGCGCGCCTGGCCGGGCGGGGGGTCGGGCACGTCGTCGCCCAGTCCTCCGGCAACCACGCCCAGGCCATCGCGTACGCCGCGGCCGAGCACGGGATGCGGGCGACCGTGGTGCTGCCGGACACCGCGCCGGAGCTGAAGGTGACGGCCGCCCGCCGGCTCGGCGCCGAGGTGGTGATCGCGCCCCCCGCCCTGCGGGAAGTCACCTGCCTGGCCCTCGCCGACCGGTTCGGCGCCACGGTGGTCCGCTCCGACGACTTCGACATCATCGCCGGGCACGGCAGCGCCGGCGCCGAGATAGCCGCAGACCTGCCGGACTGCTCCAGCGGCCCCGGCTCCGGCGGCTACGGCCCCCGGGCGCCGGGCACGATCCTGGTGCCGGTCTGCAACGGCGGCCTGCTGGCCGGGATCGCGGTGGCGGCCAAGGCGTTCGATCCGGCCATCAGGGTGATCGGCGTGGAACCCGAGCTGGCCGCCGACGGCGCGGCCAGCTTCCGCGCCGGCCGACGCACCGAGTGGCCGGTCCAGGACACCTACCGCACCCGGGCCGACGGCCTCCGCGCCCCGGTCCTCGGCGCGCTGGCCTGGGAACACATCCACCGATACGTGGACGACATGCTCACCGTGACCGAGGAGAGCATCGAGTACGCCACCGGCCTGCTCACCCGGGAGACCGGTGAACGCGCCGAACCGAGCGGCGCGGTCGCCACCGCCGCCTACCTCACCCACCGGGCCACCCTGCCCCCCGGCCCCGTCGTCGCCGTCCTGTCCGGCGGCAACGCGACCACCGCTGCCCCTGCCACCCCGGCGAGGAAGGACGCGCTCCCGTCGGAGGAATGGCGGACGACTTCCCGCCGGATTGCCATCGAACCCAGCCACATATAACGACATTTCCACTCACGTGTTGGATCGGCCGTAATTCAGGTGTGTTGCGATGCTCTATGGCGTTAAGGTCGTGTTGTGACCAAGCTCAATCAGATCCTCGCCGTCGAGAAAGGCGTGAAGTCCGACGTCCAGCGTAAGGTGACGGACGCATATCACGCGATCCAGAAGACGCCGCTTCTGTCGGGTATTTCGCGCACTTATCAGCCTATCGACGACGAGGGCGAGCAGCTTCCCTCCGAATCGACCCGCGTCCAGGTACAGGCCGGCGAGGTGCTGAAGGATGTCGGAACGGCGCTGACGAGGCTCTTCGACGTCACCGCGACCAAGGACTGGGCCAACTGCGCGGCCAGGGCCAGCGTGCGGATCGACGGCACGGTCCTCCTGGAGGACGTCCCGGTGACGTACCTGCTGTTCCTGGAGAAGCAGCTCACCGACGTGCACGCGTTCATCTCCAAGCTGCCGGTCCTCGACCCGGCCGAGACGTGGAGCGTGGACGAGAACACCGACACGTGGCGGACCGAGCCGGTCAGGACGACCCGGACGAAGAAGGTGCCGCGCAACCACGTCCTCGCCGAGGCGACGGACAAGCACCCCGCCCAGGTGCAGGTGTTCACCGAGGACGTCGTGGTCGGCTACTGGACGAAGGTCGCCTTCTCCGGCGCCCTGCCGCAGCGCCGGGTGAACGAGCTGCTGGTCCGCGTGCAGAAGCTGCAGGACGCGGTGAAGTACGCCCGCGAGGAAGCCAACGGCACCGGTGTCACCGATCAGAAGATCGGCGACAGGGTGTTCGCCTACCTGCTCGGGTAGGCGCCATGAACCCCCTCGCCATCGTGCGAGGGTGCGCCAGGAGCGCAAGCTGAGGCTGAGGCTGAAGCTGACCGACGGTTCAAGCGAAGGTTCGAATCCTTCCCGGGGCGCCTACGTGCCCCGGTAGCCCAATTGGCAGAGGCGGCCGATCACATTCAGATTCTCGCTCCAGATTCAGTATCGCCGTCGAGTGCCGGATCGAACGAGGGTGGACTTTGATGGTTGAGATGCCGGTTCGAATCCGGCCCGGGGCTCTTTCCTGCCCCGGTGGCCCAATGGCAGGGCGCACGTCGTAAGAGCTGATCCGCCCTCTTAAAAGACGCCGGCACCACATATGGCGGCACATCGAAGGCCCCCCGGCTTGGGCAGTCCGGGGGGCCGCTCCTTTTCCCGGCCAGGTGTTTCCCCGGGCCTGGACGTCAGGTGCCGGACGCGTCCGGGTCGTCGCCGACGTTGCGGATCATGCGGCGCAGCACCTTCAGCGTGGTCACATAGTCGGCGTCGTCGATGCCGTCGTGGATGCGTGCCCGCAGCCCCGGCGCGTGCGCCTTCCCCCGGGCGTGCGCCTCCTTCCCGGCCTCCGTGATCCACAACCGGTGGCCGGCGTCCCGGGTGATCCACCCGCGTTCCAGGAGGTCCGCGACATCCGCCTCCAGGTCGTCACGGTCGCCCAGGTAGGTCCGTACCCTGTCGGTCAGCTCCGCGAGGGTCAGGCCCTGGCCGTCGGGCGACAGGTCGCCCGCCGACAGGTAACGCAGCACCCAGTACTGGGGCTGGGAGAGGCCGAGGGCGGCCAGCTCGCCCCGGATGCAGGCGATGATCGCCCGGTGCGCGGCCCCGGACCAGTAGCCGATCGGTTGCCTGGCCAGCTCGGCGTCGGTGTACTCCATGGTCTCGTCCCCGTTCGTCCTGCCGGCCTCGGCCGGCGAGTGTGCACAGCGATGGCGGGCGGGTCAGTCGACGAGGATGACGATCTTCCCGCGACCGTTCCCCGCCTGGTACGCCCGCAGCGCGTCGGCCGCCCGGGACAGCGGAAACGTCGCACGGACATGGACGGTCAGCTCGCCCCGGGCGTACAGGTCGGCGAGCTCGGCCAGCCACGCGGGCGAGCGGTCGGGCGGCATGGTGCGGATGCCGAGTTCCGCCGCCCGCCCATGCTCGACCAGGGTGAGGATGCGGTCCCGGTCCTTGACGAGGTCGAGGGTGGCGTCGAGGGCTTCACCGCCGACTCCGTCCAGGGAGGCGTCCACCCCCTCCGGCGCCAGGGCCCGTACCCGATCCGTGAAGCCGTCGCCGTAGCCGACGGGAAGCGCGCCGAGTGCGCGCAGGTAGTCGTGTTGCGCTTCGCGGGCCGTGGCGACCACCGTCGCACCCGACCGGCGGGCCAACTGCACGGCGACGGCGCCGACCGCGCCGGCGGCGCCGTGGATCAGCACCGTGTCGCCCGCGCCCACGCCCAGCTCCCGCAGCGCGACGTAGGCGTTCAGCGCCCCGGCGGGGAAACCGCCCGCGACCTCCCAGGACATGGCGGGCGGCTTGGCCGTGATCTGGCCGGCCGGGACCACCACCTGCTCGGCGTACCCGTTGAGCCTGCCGTAGCCGAGGACCTCGTCCCCCGGGAGGAAACCGGTCACTCCCGCACCCACACGGTCCACGACCCCGGCGAACTCGTTGCCCGGGATCCGCGGGAAGCCGGGGTCCACGCCTGCGGGGACCCACCCCTCCACCACCGCGACGTCGTACGGCTGCACGCCGGCCGCCTTGACCCGGACGCGCACCTGTCCCGGCCCGGCCTGCGGCTCGTCCACCTCGATCAGCCGCAGCACCTCCGGCCCGCCCGGCTCGAAGAACCCGATCGCCTTGCTCACCTTGAGCTCCTCTCGTCACCGGTCACGACGCTAGAGGCCGGCGGCACCGGGCCGAATCCGTGGCACCACGGTAGTCACCACCGGAACCGGGCGAGCTCGGCGCGCGAACCGATTCCCAGCTTGGGATAGGCCTTGTAGAGGTGGTACTCGACGGTCCGGTGGCTGAGGAACAGCCGCGCGGCGATGTCCCGGTTGCTCACCCCCTCGGCGGCCAGCCGGACGACCTGCGACTCCTGCGGGGTGAGACGTCCGAGCGCGTCCTGCCCGGCGGCCTCGCCCGGCACGGCGTCCCCCGAGGCGCGCAACTCGGCCCGGACGCGCTCGGCCCACGGCACCGCTCCCAGCCGCTCGAAGATCTCCAGCGCCGAGCGCAGCGGCGTACGCGCGTCCGACCTGCGACGGCTCCGGCGCAGCCACTCCCCGTACAGCAACTCGGTGCGGGCACGCTCGAAGGGCCGCCCGCCCCGCCCGTGCAGGCGCACGGCCTCCGCGTACAGCTCACCGGCCTCGCCCGCGGGGCTCAGCAGAGCGCGGCAGCGCAGCACGACGGCGTCCGCCCACGGCCTGTCCGCCGCCCGCGCCCACGCCGCGAACCGCGCGAACGGCTGCCGCGCCCGTTCCGGCGCACCGGCGCGGACCGCGGCCTCGACCAGGTCGGTGACGGCGAACAGGGCGGCGGCCGTGTGCCGGGCGGGCCCGCGGACGATCTCCTCAAGCCGCCGCGCCGCCTGCTCGTATCGCCCGAGGGTGAGGTCGAGCAGCCCCAGCGCGCATTCCGCGTACGCCGCCGCCTCCGCGATACGCCCGAAACCCACCGCACCTTCGTCCCGGACCGCTGCACCTTCCCGGGGCAAGCCCGCCGCCGCGCCCCGGGCCAGCTCACGGCAGCGGTCCTCGTCGCCGTGCACGGCCGCGATCCGGGCCGCGACCGCGCCGAGGCGGCCGACCCGGTGACTCTGGCCGGTGTCGCGGGCCAGGGTCAGGGCCTCCGCGACCGCGGCGGCGGCGTCGTGGTGCAGACCGGCCACGACCTGTGCCTGCGCCTGGATCTGCAGGACTCCGGGCAGCGCGCCGGCCTGGCCCAGCCGGCGACCGCGGGCCACATCGGCGGCGGACAGCTCCAACGCCGCCTCGTCGTCGCCGAGCAGCAGGGCGACGTTGCCCGCGAAGATGCGCACGATGAGCCCGCCGGGCGGCCGCGAGCGTATCTCCGTGACGAAGGCGTCGAGAACGGGCAGTGCCCGCGCGTAGTCGCCGTCGATGAGACGTCCGAGCCCGGCGATGGCCGCCACGGTCGACGCGTCGGCTCCGCCGCCGAGGTCGAGGCCGCCGGCGAGCCGGGCCACCTCCCGCACCTCGGCGTCCTCGCCGGCGGACCAGGCGCTCCCCGCGGCGATGACGAGCAGGACGAGCGCCAGCTCCGGGTCGTCGCCCGCGACGGGAACCGCGTTCTCGATCAGGAGCCGCGCGGCCCCACCCGGCGCGCCGCGCTCCGACTCGACCGTCGCCCGGACCATGGCCAGACCGGCCCGCAGCGACGGGTCCTCGGTCAGCGCGGCCGCCCGCCCGGCCAGCGCGGCCGCCTGCTCGGTACGGCCCGCCGTGATCGCCGACTGGGCGGCCAGGGTCATCCGCCTGGCCCGCTCGGCCCGGCCGGGACTGAGCCGGGCGGCCTGCTCGTAGACGGGTACCGCCGCCGCGGCCGCCCCGCGTCCCCGCGCGCTCTCGGCGACGTGCTCCAGCTCGGCCGCGACGCTCTCGTCGGGCGCCGCGGCGGCCGCGGCCATATGCCACACCCTCCGCTCCCCGCCGACGACCCCGGCGAGCGCCTCGTGAACGGTCAGGCGCGTGGTGAAGGCGGCCCGCTGGTAGGCGGCCGAGCGGATCAGCGGATGCCGGAAGCTGATCGTGGTACCGGCGATCCGGACGAGGCCGGCCTCCTCGGTGGCGTCCAGGTCACCGGCGGACGCGCCCAGGCTCCGCGCCGCCTGGAGCACCGTCCCCAGGTCGCCCGTCCCCTCGGCGGCGGCGATCGTCAGCACGAGCCGGGCCCGGGGCGGCAACCGGTCGATCCGCGCCCCGAACGCGGCGAGCACCCGCCCGGCGACGGGCAGCACGGCCGGCGGGTCCACCCGCCCGGCACGCTGCTCGGCGGTGAGCCCGGCCGCCAGTTCGGTCAGCGCGAGCGGATTGCCGGCCGATTCCTCGACGATCCGCCCCCGGACCGCAGGGGTCAGGTCCGGGACCCGCTCGGCGAGGAGACCGGCGGCGACGTCGCGGTCCAGTGCGCCCAGGGGCAACTCGGGCAGCGCGGGAGCCTCGAATCCCTCCCTGGCCGCGAAGAGCATCGTGACACCCTCGGCGTCGATGCGACGGGCGACGAACAGCAGAGCCTCGGCGGAGGCCGCATCGAGCCAGTGCGCGTCGTCGATCAGGCAGAGCAGCGGCCGTTCCCCGGCCAGGTCCGACAGCATGGTGAGCACGGCCAGCCCGACGAGGAACCGGTCCACGCCCACGACCTCGGCCAGGCCCAGCGCGCCGCGCAACGCGTCCGCCTGCGCGCCCGGCAACGAGTCCAGCCGGTCCAGCACGGGACGCAGCAGCATCTGCAGACCGGCGAACGGCAGCCCCGCCTCGGCCTCCACCCCCGTGGCCCGGAGCACCCGAAGGTCCGCGGCGTCCCGGGCGGCCTGTTCGAGCAGCGCGGACTTCCCGATGCCCGCCTCCCCACGCAGCACCAGGACCCCGCTCCGCCCCGCCCGCGCCCGCGCCGTCAACCGCGCGAACTCGGCCCGCTCGGCGTCGCGCCCCCACAGCGTGGCCGTCCGAACCATCAGCGAAACTCCCCCACCCGCCGACGCGACCCCCGCCGGCCCCACGGCTCCGTCAGGTCGCCACTGCCGCGCCCCTGTCGAACGGCGACCGGGCAGATCCCGGCGGTCCGGGTCCTCAGATCTACGGTGATTCTAAGGTTTCCCGAGAGTTGCGCTGAGTCGCGCCTGATCTTCTTCCCTCTGGAAGGGACCGGTACAGGGCCGGACCCGAAACGGGAATGGAGAACACGGATGCGCTTCAGGACTGGACTGCTCGCCGCGGGGCTGGTGGCCGGGGTGATGATGGGCGTCGGTGGAACGACCGCCGCCTCGGCCTCGACCGCGGACCAGGCCGGCGGGGTGCCTGCTGCGGCCGTTTCGTGGACGGGGAAGCCGGGCTGCAAGTTCAGGGCCGACAGGAAGCTCCTGGTTTCCGGCAAGAAGACGGGCGTCTCCGAGAAGCGGCTCAAGCAGGCCGTGGTCGTCTTCGAGCGCGGGGCCGCGGAGGGCCGGGACTTCGGCGACCCCGCCGACGTCACGTGGTTCGCCCGGAAGCTCGGAGTCACCCCCGCCGAGGCGGCCCCGATCCTCAAGCAGCTGATCGGCGGGCACGCGAGGTCCTGCAAGCGCCTCCCGCCCGCCGACCTCGACGAGGGCAAGTGGTTCGCCAAGAAGCTGGGAGTGAAGGAACTCCAGGTGGACCCGGTGCTGGACTGGGCGACGAAGCCTGACGGGAAGATCATCAAGGTCGACCCGAAGAACCCCAAGTGCGTCGAGTTCGCCAAGAAGCTGCGCGTCTCGCCGAAGCGGCTGGCCTCCGGGCTGGAGGAGCTGAAGGTCCTCAAGGAAACCGGGCAATAGGCACGACGGCACGCGGCCCCGCGCGGCCCGGCCCTGGCTGGAACCGAGTCCCGGTCTCCGGCCAGGGCCGGCGGAACGGAGGGAAGCCCACTTGATGATCCGTCCCGCTTCACGTCGGCCAGACACCCGGGGCCGGATACTGGCTGTTCCTTACCGTTCCCACGTCCAGTAAGGCCGCCAAGACATGCGATTACTTGTTGTCGACGATGACGACGCGGTGCGCCGCTCCTTGGCCCACGCGCTGACTCGGGACGGGTACGAGGTGGCCGCGGTGCCCGACGGCGGTTCGGCTCTGCGGATGATCACCGGATCCCGCCATGACGCGGTGATCCTGGACATCCTGATGCCGGAGCCCAACGGCCTGGAGGTGTGCCGGCGGATCCGCGAGCTCGGTGACCGCACCCCGATCCTCATGCTGACGGCACGTGACCTGGTGGCCGACCGGGTCGCCGGTCTGGACGCGGGCGCCGACGACTATCTCGTCAAGCCGTTCGAGCTCGAAGAGTTGCGCGCTCGGCTGCGCGCCCTGCTGCGGCGCAGCGGCGCCGTCGAGGACGTCCTGCGTTTCGCCGACCTGGAGCTGGACACCGCGGCGTGCCGTGCCCGCCGGGGCAGGCGGACCCTCGACCTCACCAAGACCGAGTACGCGCTGCTGGAACTGTTCCTGCGCAACCCCCGGAGAGTGCTCAGCCGGACCCTGATCTTCATGTCGGTCTGGGGCTACGATTTCGGCCCCTCCTCCAACGCGCTGTGGGTGTATATCAGCTATCTGCGCGCCAAGCTGGAGGCCGGAGGCGAGGACCGGCTGATCCAGACCGTGCGCGGACTGGGATACGTCCTGCGGGAACACGGATGAGCCTGCGCAACCGGGTGACCCTGGCCGGCGGCGCGGTGGTGCTCGGCGCCCTCCTGCTCACCTCGCTGATCCTCTACCTGTGGCAGGGCGCCAACCTGAGGGACCGGCACGACAGCGAGCTGGTCGCCGCCGTCGCCCAGACCCCGGAGCTGCTGAGCGCGTTCAAGCAGCGGGGACTGCCCCCTGCGGTGGTCGTCAGCGTCGGCCCCATATGGCTGCAACTCCCGCTGGAGGGCATCGAGGGCATCAAAAGCGGTTTCCTCCCGGTCGACCGCAGAGACGTCAGGGTGGCGGCACGGGAGGCGGCCCCGTATTTCCATGACGCCGTGCACGACGGGGTCGGTTACCGCGTCTACACCGCCCCGTACCCGGGGGCGGACGGCTTGCTGGTGCGGGCCGCCGTACCGGTCTCGGTGATCGACGCGACCCTGGACCGGCTGCTGGCCCTCCTCGGCATGATCACTGTCGCCGGCACCGTGCTGGCCGCGAGCGGCGCACGTCTCGCGGCGGGCGGGGTCCTGCGGCCGGTGAGCCGGCTCACCGAGGCCGTGGAGCACGTCACCGCCACACAGGACCTCTCCGCACGGGTCGAGGCCGGCGGGAACGACGAGATCGCCCGCCTGGCACGGTCGTTCTCCCTGATGATGGGCGCGGTCGAGGAGTCGGTCCGGACGCAGCGGCAGTTGGTCGCCGACGCCTCCCATGAGCTGCGCACCCCGCTGACCAGCCTCAACACCAATCTGGAGTTGCTCGCCGAGAAGGACGGGCTGACCGATCCGGAGGCCCCGGCGCTGGTCGACGACGCCCGCCGGCAGGCGGAGGAACTGAAGGCACTGGTCAACGACCTCATCGACCTGGGCAGATACGGTCGCACCGAGACCCACACCGAGGACACCCGGCTCGACCTGCTGGCCGAAGCCGTCGTGGCACGCGCCACCCGCCGGGCCCCGCATCTGGAGTTCCATGTCGAGTCGGCGCCGTGCCTGGTGCACGCCGACCCGGACGCGGTGGAGCGGGCGGTGGGCAATCTGGTGGACAACGCCGTGAAGTGGAGCCCTGGCGGCGGACGCGTCCTCGTCCGGGTCGAGGCGGGCGGCACCGTCTCGGTGACCGATCAGGGACCCGGCATCCCCGCCGCCGACCTGCCACACATCTTCGACCGTTTCTACCGCTCCCCGTCCGCCCGTTCCATGCCCGGCTCCGGCCTCGGACTCGCGATCGTCCGCCAGGTCGCCGAAACCCACGGCGGCACCGTCACCGCCGAGCCACTGAACCGCGGCGTACAGCTCCGCATGTCCCTCCCGCCCACACATTGAGCGGGCCCATCACTTTCACATCCAGGCGGGAAGACAAAATGCCCGTCATCTTACGCAACGCGCATGGCATGCCAGGAAAGCAGCGACGAGGACCTGGGTATACGCAAGGTGGTCGATAATGTCTTCATCCATGCCGTACCGCGAAGTGGCAGGCCAGCATGACAAAGCACCGTCGGGCAGACGCGCACGGCAACATGGTCACTTGCCGGCAGCTCATGATATTCATCCCGGTCGCCATCGCGATGAGCGGCATCGCCGCCGCCCTCCCGGCGAGCGCGAGCACGGCGGCGATACATCACGACTTCGCGGCCCATGACGACGACGGGGGGCCGGTCATCATCAAAACCGGCAGCGCCCGGCGTAATCAGCTGGATTTCACGGTCAACTCTCCCAAGATTATCCGAGGCACCCAGAGCGTCATCACCGGCGACGGAGGTTCCGCCATTCAGTTCGGCAAGTGCACCAGAGGACTACGCACCTGCAAGAACAAGCAGAACATCGGGCTGTCCTCCAAACTGGGCCGCGTCCACGACAGATGAGACCGCGGAAGCGGCGGGACGTCCCCCACCCGCGTACCGCGCGGCTGCAGGGGGTGATCGCGGCGCCGCCGGTGACTCGGCCCGCCGTGGCGGAAGCGATCCGCGCCAGTGCACAACGCCCCGGCGCCCCCGTCCGGCCGCCCCAAACCCGCACGGCCGCAGCGTCCGAAATCTTCCCTGAGACGATCAAGAACCGGGGACAGGCAGGTGACGAAGACGTTAACATGGAGGCCCCCCACAAGATCGTGGAGGGCCTCCGAGCAGCGAGCCGACGAGGGGAATCGAACCCCTGACCTGCTGTTTACAAGACAGCTGCTCTGCCGATTGAGCTACGTCGGCAATGGCCTAACAAGTCTAGTGGGGTCGAACGCTCAGAGTCACTGCCGGACAGTGCTAACACGCTAACGACCTGCTTACGATCGTGACGCGGTCAGCGGCTGCGGGAGACCTCGTAAAGGGCGATTCCGGCGGCCACACCGGCGTTGAGGGACTCGGCGGCGGCGCGCATGGGGATGCGGACGACCAGGTCGCAGTTCTCCCGGACCAGGCGGGACAGGCCCTTGCCCTCCGAGCCGATGACGATGACGAGGGGCTCGGTGATGAGGTCGGCGTCGGCGAGGTCGACGGTGGCCTCGCCGTCCAGGCCGATCACGAAGATGCCGGCGTCGCGGTATTCGCGCAGCGCGGTCGTGAGGTTGGCGGCTCGGGCGACGGGCAGCGTGGCGAGCGTGCCGGCCGAGGTCTTCCAGGCGCCCGCGGTGACGCCGGCCGAGCGGCGGGCGGGGACCAGGAGGCCGTGCGCGCCGAAGGCGGTGGCCGAGCGGGCGATGGCGCCGAGGTTGCGCGGGTCGGTGACGCCGTCGAGGGCGACGATCAGCGGGATCTCCGCCGCCTCGCGGGCCGCCGAGACGAGGTCCTCCGGGTGCGCGTACTCGTAGGGCGGGATCTGCAGGGCGATGCCCTGGTGCACCGAGCCCTCGGTGAGACGGTCGAGCTTCTCACGGGTGACTTCCAGCAGGGCGATGCCCCGCTCGGTGGCCAGCTTGATCGAGTCGCGGACCCGGTCGTCGTTGTCGATGCGCTGGGCCACGTAGAGCGTGTTGGCGGGCACGCCGGCGCGCAGCGCCTCCAGCACCGGGTTGCGCCCGCCGATCGTCTCCGGCGCGTCGTCGCGGCGCGGGCCCCTGGGCCGGGAAGCCGCGGGGCGGGCGGTGCCCGCCTCGCGCTGCTTGTCCTTGTACCAGTGCCTCAGATGGGCCGGCGGAGTCGCCCCCTTGCCCTCAAGACCACGACGGCGGTTGCCACCGGTGCCCTTCGACGGGCCTTTCTTCTTCGCGGGCCTACCGGCCCCTTTCGCCCCACCAGCCATGACCATCAGCCTAAGGGCTTCAACGAGTCACTTCCCACCGCGGACCGGAAGGGGTGTCCTCGACGACGATGCCCGCGGCGTGCAACTGGTCGCGGATCAGGTCGGCGGCGGCGTAGTCCTTGCGGGCGCGGGCGGCCTGGCGCTGCTCCAGCGCGACCGCGACCAGGGCGTCGACCGTCTGGCGCAGGCCGGAGCCCTCGCCGGAGGAACGCCACTGCTCAGAGCGCGGGTCGAGGCCGAGCACGTCGAGCATGTTCTGGGTCTCGGCGAGGAGCCGGGCCACCTGCTCCTTGTTGCCCTGGGCGAGCGCGACGTTGCCCTCGCGGACGACCTCGTGCACGATGGCCAGCGCCTGCGGCACGCCCATGTCGTCGTCGAGCGCCTCGGCGAACGCCTGCGGGAGCGGCGCGTGCGCGTCGACGTCGTGGATCACCTCGGCGGCGCGGGTGACGAAGCCCTCGATCCGCCGGTAGGCGGTCGCGGCCTCCTGGAGCGCCTCTTCGGAGTAGTCGATGACGCTGCGGTAGTGCGGGGCCACGAGGTAGTAGCGCAGCTCGACCGGGCGGACCTTCTTCAGCATCTCGGGGATGAGCAGCGAGTTGCCCAGCGACTTGCTCATCTTCTCGCCGCCCATGGTGAGCAGGCCGTTGTGCATCCAGTAGCGGGCGAAGCCGTCGCCTGCCGCCTGGGACTGGGTCAGCTCGTTCTCATGGTGCGGGAAGATCAGGTCGACGCCGCCGCCGTGGATGTCGAAGGTCGCGCCGAGGTATTTGGTGGCCATCGCGGAGCACTCCAGATGCCAGCCGGGACGACCGGGACCCCACGGGGTGGGCCAGGTGGGCTCGCCCGGCTTGGCGCCCTTCCACAGGGCGAAGTCGCGCGGGTCGTGCTTGGCGGAGTCGGTGTCGGTGTCACCGGCGGCCCGCATGTTCTCCAGCTTCTGGTTGGAGAGGGAGCCGTAACGATCCGCGTACGACACGACGTCGAAGTAGACGTCGCCGGCCGAGGCGTAGGCGTGGCCGCGCTCGATGAGCCGCTGCATCAGCTCGATCATCTCCGGCACGTGGCCGGTCGCCCGCGGCTCGACGGTCGGCGGCAGGCAGCCGAGCATCTGGTAGGCCCAGGTGAAGGCGCGCTGGTTGCGCTCGGCGACGGCGAACCACGGCACGTCGTCCTGGGCGGCAACCCTGATGATCTTGTCGTCGATGTCCGTCACGTTGCGGCAGAAGGTGACGTCGTAGCCGGACCGGAGCAGCCACCGCCGCAGGACGTCGAAATTGACGCCCGAGCGAATGTGCCCGATATGCGGCGGAGCCTGCACGGTGGCTCCGCACAGGTAGATGGATACCCTTCCGGGCTCGACCGGTACGAATTCACGGATCGTCCGTGTGCTGGTGTCGTAGAGGTGCAGGCTCACGAAGGCTAGGCTAACGCCTCACCCCGCCTCACAAGCCACGTTGCGCGACGTTGAAATCGCGTGAACGTTGTTCACTCGTGCAGGTGAACCCGGTCTGACGTGATTCGGGCGATCCCGCGTCGTACATCCGGCGTGTCCTTTGCCCACGGCGTGTCGGGGTATTTGCGGGAAAGCTCCCGGATCGGGGCCCCGGCGAAACCGGCTGCGCCACCCGGCCCGGCACGGCGGCAGCCGTCCACCGGCCCGGTGACCAGTGAGAACGTCCACGGGTCGCACAGCTTCCCCGGACCGGGCCGCGGTCGGGCAACCGCCGGTTTCACCCCGGATGACCGGTGACCGGGACGAGGCCGGCATTTCCCGTACGCCGCCGGGCGCCCAGACCCGCTCTTCCGGCACATCGATCATGTCTGACGCCTTCTGTAGGCTCGAAGGGCCATGAACGTCACTCCCCCCGCGGCGGCAGGCACGTCCTCCCGCCCGTCCGCACCAGTCCGGCAGAGCGGCATGACGCTGACCCTGCGCCGCCTCGGGATCGCCGTTGTGGGCCTCGGCGTCGCCGCCTTGGGCGCCACGGCGTGCGTTCTCTCCTTCGACGACCTCCGCGCCCTGGCCGTCACCGGCCGGGCCCGCCCCGACCTGGCCTACCTCTATCCCGCCGCGTTCGACGCGCTGCTCGCGGTCGCGCTGATCAGCGTGCTGCTGCTGTGCACGGGCCGCCTGCCGGTGCGCCTCCAGGCGGGCGCGGTCCTGGTGCTGCTGATCGCCGGCGCGGTGGCCGCCGACGTCGCCACCGCCATGCAGGCCACGGTCGACGTACGGCAGGCCGCCATCGTCGTCGCCGTGGCCCCCTGGGCGATGCTCACGATCGCCCTGTGGCTCTGGCTGCTGATGATCAAGCACGCGCACGCGCGGCGGGAGCCGGTGGACGCGGAGCCGGCGGCCGGGGAGTTCGTGCCGTTCCAGCGGCCCGAGGCGGCGCCCCCGCTGCCGATCGCTCCCTCGGCGGAGCGCGCCGCGCGGGACGAGCCGCTCCCCGAGCCCGCCCACCCCCTGCCCGAGCCCGCCAGGCCCCTCCCCGAGATGGTCCCGGCGGCCGAGCCCATGGCCCCCGTGCCCTCCGCCGGGGCCTCCGTGCCCTCCGGGGCGCCCGTGGCCCACGCCGCATCCGTGGCCGCGAAGAGCCCGGCCCCGAAGAGCGCGGCTCCGGAGAGCGCGGTTCCGGAGAGCGCGGCCCTGGACGAACCGGCTCCGGGCAACCCGGTCCCGGCGTTCCAGGCGGTCGACGACACGGGGAGTCCCGCCCTGGGGCGGCGCCCCCGGCCCCAGCGGCAGCCCGACATGCCCCTGCGCTGGGGCGACGTGATCCGCAGCAACCCGCGCCGCGAGCCGGAGGACGTGCTGGTGCACCCGCGCAGGGAGACCGAGTCCGCGCACCCTCTCGGCGAGCGGGTCGAGACGTGGGCGGCGGCGCCCTCGCGGCACGGCGGCGACACGGACGAAGCGGATCGTCAGACCGCCCGAGCCTCTGAGAAGGATCGGGACACCCAGCCGCTGCGCACCCTCCCCGACACTCGTCCCGGAGCCGTGCCGGCCGCCAGAGGCGCTCAGAGGCCCGCCGAGGACGCCGTGGAGCGTTCGCTGGAGGACACCGGGCCGATGGACCCCATCGAGATCGACGACCGGGCCCACGGCTCCGAGATGGCCGACCGCGACGAGCCCCGTACGGCCGGCGCGCGCGAGGACGAGTCGGCCCCGCCCTCCGCCCGCACCCGCAGCACCCCGGTGCCCCCCTTGGAGGACGCCGGACAGTAGCCCGCCGCCGCCCGCTCCACTCGTCGGGGCGGGCACCGTGGGAGGGATACGGTGCGACGGGCCCCGGGTGGAGCGGGCGGCGCGACGGGCGATCGAACAGCCCACGCCGTGGCCGATCGAACAGAACCCGCGAAGCACGGACGGCGACCTGAGCGATCCGCGGACCGCAGGCGAGCGCGCCCGGATCGGTGGAGCGTGGGCGGGTGGGAGGACCGGGGGCGCAGGCGTGCGCCCGGTCCCTGTGCGGGGCCGGGCGCGAAGCCTTTTGGGGATTACACCCTGCTGCGTCGCAGGCCTGCCACCAGGCCGACGCCGACGACCGCCAGGACGACCTGCATCACCAGCTCGATCCAGTCGATGCCGGAAGTGGTCTCGACACCGACCGACTGAGCGATCAGGGTGCCGATGAGGGCGGCGACGATGCCGACGACAATGGTCAGGATCCAGCCGATCGCCTGCCTGCCGGGAAGCAGTAGCCGACCGATGGCGCCGATGATCGCGCCGATGACGATGGCGCCGATGATGCTTTCGATGGTCATGTCCAACCTCCCCGTGAGGGCGAGACCTTCACTCTCACGGGGAGCGGTTACCCCAGAATCGGGCGATTATCGCGGAACTTTTAAACTCGCAGGTAGAAGGCCCTTTTCGAGCTCTACGACCGTCCCGCGACAGGTCCTCAGGCAGGTCCAGACAGGTCCCAGGGAGGTCCGCGGCGGGTCCTCGGGCGGGTCCGCGAGAGGGGCCCGGGCACGGCCCCGGGTCAGGCTTTGGAACGCCCCGCCATGACCCGCGTGACCAGGAGCACGCCGATGACCGCGAGAACCACCTGCAGGACCAGCTCGATCCAGTCGACTCCCGGTGTGGTGGCCACCCCGAGGAGTTGCGCGATCAGCGTGCCGATGAGCGCGGCGACGATGCCGACGACGAGCGTGAGGCCCCAGCTCATCGACTGGCGGCCGGGAACGATGAGCCGCGCCACGGCACCGATGACGGCGCCGATCACGATGGCCCAGATGATGGTTCCGATCATGTCCAGCTCCCCCGTTAGGCCCGACATGTCTCTCTCAACCGGAGGAACTACCCATAACCGAACACGATAAAGCGGGCGGTGGTCCGCACCGCGCCAGTAAACGGACCACCACCCGCCACTTGAATCGGCGAGCATCCGCGCCACCCGCCGGGAGACCGCAACGGCATCCGTAAATGAGACGTCCGTCCCCTACGCCGGGTTGGCAGGCGCCTGACGAAAAAGTTGCCAAACGCGAGACGCCATCCGTCAAGATCTCAGTCAAGTTACCATGAATCACCGCAATACCGCCAACCACGCAAGTCACAGCGGTATCGGGAAGAAGAGGGACTCAGAGGGCGATCACGAGAGCGGTGGCCACCGCGGCCACGCCCTCACCACGGCCGGTCAGGCCCAGGCCGTCGGTGGTGGTGGCACTGAGGCTCACCGGGGCGCCCAGGGCCTCGCTGAGGGCCTTCTCGGCCTCGGCGCGGCGTGGCGCGAGCTTCGGGCGGTTGCCGATCACCTGGATCGCCACGTTGCCGATCGTGAAGCCCTCCGCGCGCACCCGGCGCGCGGTCTCCTCCAGCAGGGTGAGACCCGAGGCGCCGGCCCACCGGGGATCGGCGGTGCCGAACAGGCCGCCGATATCGCCGAGGCCGGCCGCGGAGAGCAGGGCGTCGCAGGCCGCGTGAGCGGCGGCGTCGCCGTCCGAGTGACCGGCGAGCCCGGTCTCACCGGGCCAGTGCAGGCCCGCGAGGTTGAGCTCCCGGCCAGAAGCGAACGGGTGGACGTCGACTCCGACGCCCACCCTGGGAAGTGAAGTGTTCAGGTGTTGAGAACCTCGTCGAGAAGGGCCTCGGCCTTGTCCTCGTTGGTCTTCTCCGCGAGCGCGAGCTCGCTGACCAGGATCTGGCGGGCCTTGGCCAGCATGCGCTTCTCACCGGCGGACAGACCGCGCTCCTTGTCGCGGCGCCACAGGTCGCGGACGACCTCGGCGACTTTGTTCACGTCGCCGGACGCCAGCTTTTCGAGGTTCGCCTTGTAGCGACGGGACCAGTTGGTGGGTTCCTCGGTGTGCGGCATGCGGAGAACGTCGAAGACGCGCTCGAGGCCTTCCTGGCCGACCACGTCGCGCACGCCGACGAGCTCGGCGTTCTCAGCCGGCACCTGTACGGTAAGGTCGCCCTTGTCGACCTTCAGCACCAGGTAAGTCTTTTCCGCACCCTTGATGGTCCGGGTTGTGATGGCTTCGATGCGAGCAGCCCCATGGTGGGGGTAGACGACAGTGTCGCCGACCTGGAAAGTCATGTGACAAGTACCCCTTCCGCTGTACTCCAGGGTACCACGCATTCACGGACTCCCGGAACAGTGAAATACCCATAACTGCAGGTCAAAGCACCATTTTAGGGCTTGACAACGGCTCGACAATGTGAAACACGGGGCCATTACACGGGGGTGACCTGCGTCTTAGCAGCCGCGCCGTAGGCGTCGGGGCGGCGCGGAGACCGCGCTCGGCGGCGGATAGGGTTGGCCTGCACTACCACATGCCATACCTGCGACAAGTACCACATGTCCGTTCGTGTGACAAGGAGATCCGTCCGTGACCCGCACCAGCCGTAGCTGGGCGATCGCCGCCACCGCGTTCCTCGCGGCTGCCCCGGTCCTGGCCGGCTGCGCCGCCGGTTTCGACGCCAACACGATCAAGCCGTACGCCCCCACCGAGGCCAAGATCCTCAGCAGCGGGGACATCCATATCTCCCAGGCGTTCATCCTGGGCCCCGACTCGGGCGCCACGCTGCCCGCGGGCGGTTCCGCCCCGATGTACCTCTCGGTGGTGAACACCAACCGCACCACCGACACGCTGGTCGCGGCGACCGCCGAGGGCGCCAGCGGGGTTCAGGTCGCCGCCCCGATCTCGCTGCCGCAGAACCAGCGGGTCAACACCGGCGTTCCGACGCCCCAGATCACCGTGCAGGGGCTCGCCAAGCCGCTGACCGGCGGTGAGCACGTCAACGTGAAGCTGCAGTTCACCAACGCCGGCGTCGTGGACGTCATCCTCCCGGTGATCACCCGCAGCCGCGAGTTCGCGTCCCTGGCCCCGGCCCAGAGCGCCGCCCCGTCCGACACCGCCCCGTCCGACACCGCCCCGTCCGGCACCGCCACGGCGACCCCGACCGACGGCGCCACCGCGCCGGCGACCCCGGCGGAGACCCCCACGGGGACCCCGACGGACGCCCCTGAGGGCGCGCCGACGGCGACGCCCACCGACTCCGCCGCCGGCCACTAGCCCCGCCTGGGCCCGCCTGGGCCCGCGCGGCGGCCTGCCACGAAGGCGACCGGAACAAGCGGAACAACCAGGAAACGCCACCACCCGGGACGGGTGGTGGCGTTTTCCGGCTGTGGCGGGGATCAGTCTTCGATGGGGTCGAACTTGTAGCCGAGACCGCGCACGGTGAGGATGCAGCGCGGGTTGGAGGGGTCGGACTCGACCTTGGCCCGCAGCCGCTTGACGTGCACGTCGAGCGTCTTGGTGTCGCCCACGTAGTCGGCGCCCCAGACGCGGTCGATGAGCTGGCCGCGGGTGAGCACCCGGCCGGCGTTGCGGAGCAGGACCTCCAGCAGCTCGAACTCCTTGAGCGGGAGCTGCACCTGCTGGCCGCGGACGGCGACGATGTGCCGGTCCACGTCCATCCGGACCGGGCCGGCCGCCAGGATGGCCGACTCGACCTCCTCCACGTCACCCTGCCGCCGCAGCACCGCGCGGATCCGCGCGACGAGCTCCCGCGAGGAGAAGGGTTTGGTGACGTAGTCGTCGGCGCCGAGCTCCAGGCCGACGACCTTGTCGATCTCGCTGTCCTTGGCGGTCAGCATGATGACGGGCACCTTGGACCGCTGCCTGAGGGACCGGCAGACCTCCGTACCGGGCAGGCCGGGGAGCATGAGGTCGAGCAGGACGAGGTCGGCGCCGTTGCGGTCGAAGGTGTCGAGCGCCTCGGGGCCCGTGGCCGCGACCGCGACCTCGAACCCCTCCTTGCGCAGCATGTACGACAGCGCGTCGGAGAACGACTCCTCGTCCTCGACGACGAGTACGCGGGTCACTTCGCGGCCTCCAGGGGATTGGTGTTCGTGCTGGGTACGGCTACCGCCGTGCCACCGAAGGCGGGCAGCCGCAGGGTGAAGGTCGATCCGGAGCCCTCTTTGCTCCAGACCGTCACCTCGCCGCCGTGCGCCACGGAGACGTGCTTGACGATGGCCAGGCCGAGGCCCGTGCCACCGGTGGCCCTGGAGCGGGCGGCGTCCACGCGGAAGAACCGCTCGAAGATCCGCTCCTGGGCGCTTTCCGGGATGCCGATGCCCTGGTCGCTCACGCTGACCTCGACCGCGTCACCGGCGGGTCGTGCGCTCACCACCACTCGGGTGTGCTCCGGACTGTAGGCGACCGCGTTGTCGATGAGGTTGCGCAGGGCGGTGACGAGCAGCTCGTCGTCGCCCCACACGCGAAGGCCCTGGGTGCCTCCGGCGACGAGCGTGATGTCCTTGGCCGCCGCCTTGGTGTTGCATCGGTCGATGGCCTCGTGCACCGTCTCGTCGACCGGCACGGGGCCCGGGGTGGGGATGGGTTCGCCGCCCTGGATCCTGGACAGCGTGATGAGGTCCTGGACGAGGTAGGTCAGGCGGGCGGCCTCGTGCTGCATGCGACCGGCGAAGCGGGTGACCGCCTCGGGATCGTCCGCCGCGTCCTGGATCGTCTCGGCCAGCAGGCTGAGGGCGCCCACCGGCGTCTTGAGCTCATGGCTGACGTTGGCCACGAAGTCCCGCCGCACGGCCTCGACCCTGCGGCGCTCCGTCTGGTCCTCGGCGAGCACCAGCACCTGGCCGTGCGACCCGAGCGGGGCCACCCGTACGGCGAAGGTGGTCGCCTCCAGGCCGAACTTGTGCCCGGCCACCTCGATCTCGCTCTCCCGGATCTCGCCGTCCCTGCGCACCTGCCTGGCCAGCGCGAGCAGCTCCGCGGCCATCAGATGATCACCCTTGACCAGGCCGAAGGCCCGCGCGGCCGAACTGGCCCGCAGCACCCGGTCGGTGTGGTCGAGCACCACGGCCGAGGAGGGCAGGACGGCGAGGACGGAGGCGACGCCCTGGGGCAGCACTCCCGGCTCCACCGTTTCGGCCGGTTCCAGGGCGCGCCGGTTGTCGCCGTGATTCCTTATCGCGAGAACGGCGAAGGCCCCGACGACGAACCCGGCAAGCGCCGTCAGGCTCGCCAACAACTCGTTCACCTGTTCACTACCACTGGTGATTCACCCTGTCCTTCCATACCTCGATGGTAGGCGCGGGGTTCCGTGGCAAGGGATGGTCACAGGCTCATGACCACGCCGTTTCCCACAAAGTTCACGTACCGGTAGGAGTTCGTTCATTGTCGCGGCCGTACGGTTTTCCCATGCGCGACGCGTACCATGAAGAGCTTGACGCCCTCACCGATCGTCTGGTGGAGATGACCCGCCTGGTTCGCTCGGCGATCTCCCGGGCGACCACGGCCCTCCTCGACTCCGACCTCCAGCTCGCCGAGAGCGTGATCTCGCAGGACGAGGAGGTCAACCGGATCTACAAGGAGATCGAGACCTCCATCTACGACCTGATGGCCAGGCAGCAGCCGGTGGCCGTCGATCTGCGGATGGTCATCACGGCGCTGCGCATGGGCTCCGACCTTGAGCGCATGGGCGACCTCGCCGAGCATGTCGCCAAGATCACCCGTCTGCGGCACCCCGACTCGGCCATCCCCCCGGAGATCCGCTCGACCATCCTGGAGATGGGGCAGATCGCCGAGCGGCTGGTGACCAAGGCCGGCAGTTGCGTCGCCTCCCGCGACGTGGAGGCGGCCATGGAGCTGGAGCAGGACGACGACGAGATGGACAGGCTGCACCGGCGGCTGTTCCGGGTGCTGCTCGCGAAGGACTCCACCTACGGTGTGGAGCAGGCCATCGACGTGACGCTGATCGGGCGCTACTACGAGCGCTACGCCGACCACGCGGTCCGGGTGGCCCGTGACGTCGTCTACCTGGTGACCGGCTCCCACCCCCAGGACCTCGCCTGAGGGTGGGGCCCGGCCGGGGTCACTTACCCTGGTTCGCCACGGCCTGGATGGCGGCCTTCGCCGCCTCCGGGTCGAGGTATTCGCCGCCCTTGACCAGCGGCTTGAAGCTGTCGTCCAGCTCGTAGCGCAGCGGGATGCCGGTCGGGATGTTGAGCCCGGCGATCTCCTCGTCCCCGATCCCGTCGAGGTGCTTCACCAGCGCCCGCAGCGAGTTGCCGTGCGCGACCACCAGCACCGTGCGACCGGCGGAGAGGTCGGGCACGATCTCGTCGTACCAGTAGGGCAGCATGCGGTCCACGACGTCCTTGAGGCACTCGGTGCGCGGCAGCAGCTCCGGCGGCAGCAGCGCGTAGCGCGCCTCGCCGGCCTGGCTGTACTCGTCGTCGTCGGCGATCGGCGGCGGCGGCGTGTCGTAGGACCTGCGCCAGAGCATGAACTGCTCGTCGCCGAACTCCTCGCGGGTCTGCGCCTTGTTCTTCCCCTGGAGTGCGCCGTAGTGGCGCTCGTTGAGCCGCCAGGACCGCTTGACCGGCAGCCACAGCAGGTCGGCCGCGCCCAGCGCCAGGTTGGCGGTCTGGATCGCCCGGGTCAGCAGGCTCGTGTGCACCACGTCGGGCCGGACCGCGGCGTCGAGCAGGAGCTGCCCGCCGCGCCGCGCCTCGCTCTCCCCGGTGGCCGAGAGGCTGACGTCCACCCACCCGGTGAACAGCCCTTTCGCGTTCCAGTCGCTCTCGCCGTGCCGCAACAGCACCAAAGTCGCCATGGGGGCAAGCTTATCGACGGTCCGGGTCGGCGAAACGGGCGAACGCCTGCAGGTTGGCGAGGGATTCGCCACGTTTCGCCCGCCACGCCCACTCCCGCCGGATGGAGGAGGCGAAGCCCAGCTCAAGGGCCCGGTCGAAGGACTCGTCGGAGTAGGTGAGCACGCAGCCGAGCAGCCGGTCGATCTCCTCCTCCGACACCGCCGCCAACGGCAGCCGCCCCACGAGGTAGACGTCACCCGTCTGGTCGAGCGCGAAGTGCACGCCGTACGTCGAGCCGTTCTTGGTCAGCAGCCAGCGGTAGAACGCGGCGTGGTTCTCGTCGGGCCTGCGGCAGAAGAACGCCTCGACGTGCAGGGCCTGGTCGCCGACGATGAGCCAGGTCATGGTGGCCAGTTTGTGCGCTCCGGGCAGGCGGGCCAGGAACGCCTCCGGCCGGGGGCGCTCGTAGGAGACGTCGGCGCTCTTGAGCGCCGACTCCACCACGTCCGCGACGGTCATGTCCCCACCCTACGAGCTGATCGCGACGGGGGCACGGTGCAGATGGGCCAGCGCGCCCGCGTAGACCTCGGCGAGCCGGACCGCGGTGGCCGTCCAGCCGAAGGCCGCCGCGTGCTCGACCGCCCCGGCGGCCAGTCCGGCCCGCCACCGCGGCTCGTGCACGAACCTGCGCAGCACCCGGGCCCACTCCTCCGGCTCGTGCCCGTTCACGAGGACGCCGGACACGCCGTCCCGTACGGCGGTGCGCAGGCCGCCCACCGAGGCGGCGGCGACCGGGGTGCCGCACGCCTGCGACTCCAGCGCGACGAGGCCGAAGGACTCGTTGTGCGAGGGGACCACGGTCACGTCGGCGGCGCGGTACCAGTCGGCCAGCTCGTCCTGGGGGGCGGGCGGCACCAGGCGGACCACGTCGGAGATGCCGAGCTCGGCGGACAGCTCGGCGAGCAGCGCGGGGCGGGACAGCCCGCTGCCGCTGGGGCCGCCGACGCAGGCGACGACGAGCCGGGAACGCAGCCCCGGCTCCTCGACGAGCATCCGGGACGCGGCACGCAGCAGCACGTCGGGCGCCTTGAGCGGCTGGATGCGGCCGACGAAGAGCAGCACGTGGGCGTCCTGCGGCAGGCCGAGCCGGTGCCGGGCGGCGCCCTTGGACGCGGGCTGGAAGACCGACAGGTTCACGCCGGGGTTGACGACGGCGACCCGCTCGCGCGGCGCGCCGTACAGGTCGATCAGCTCGCCCGCCTCGGCCTCGGTGTTGGCCACCAGCCGGTCGGCGACGTCGACGACCTGCTCCTCGCCGAACACGCGGGCGCTCGGCTCCGGCCTGTCGTCCTCGGCGAGCAGCAGGTTCTTCACCTTGGCCATGGTGTGCATGGTGTGCACCAGCGGGACGCCCCAGCGCTCCTTGGCCAGCCAGCCGACCTGACCGGAAAGCCAGTAGTGCGAATGGATGACGTCGTAGCGGCCCGGGTCGTACATCGCCTCGGTGCGCAGCACGCCGGACAGGAAGGCGCACAGCTGGCCGGGCAGGTCGGCCTTGTCCAGCTCCTCGTAGGGACCCGCGGTGACATGCCTGACCAGGACCCCCGGGGCCAGCTCGGCCACCGGCGGGAGGTCGCGGGCGGTCTGCCTGGTGAAGATCTCCACCTCGACGTCGAGCTGAGCAAGCCGTTTGGCGACCTCGACGACGTAGACGTTCATGCCACCCGCGTCGCCGGTGCCCGGCTGGTCCAACGGGGACGTGTGCATACTGATCGTCGCGACCCGGTTCACCCGTCGTCGCCTCACCTGGCACCACCTCCAAGCGGTTTTCAACCACCCGAAATCACGAGTGATTCCCGCATGCGATCACAGGGGCCGGACGGAGTGGACGGCGGGGGGCTGGCAGGATGGCCGACAATGAAGCAGAACCAGAGGAGGACGGGTTGAAGCGCACTGCGGTGGTGACGGGGGCCAGCAGCGGCATCGGCGAGGCGACGGCACGCCGGCTCGCCGCGGAGGGGTTCCACGTCGTCGCGGCGGCCCGCCGCCGTGACCGCCTGGACAAGCTGGCCGCGGAGGTGCCCGGCGTGACCCCGGTGACGCTCGACGTCACCTCGCAGGAGTCGGTGGACGAGCTGGCCGCCGCGCTCGACCGGTGCGACGTGCTGGTGAACAACGCGGGCGGCGCGGTGGGCCTGGAGCCGGTCGCGGAGTCCGACCCGGACGACTGGCGCCGGATGTACGAGGTCAACGTGCTCGGCTCGCTGCGGACGACCAGGGCGCTGCTGCCCAGGCTGATCGAGTCCGGCGACGGCGTGCTGGTGATGCTGACCTCGGTGGCCGGCGTCGTCTCCTACGAGGGCGGCGGCGGTTACGTCGCGGCGAAGCACGGCCAGACCGCGATGACCGAGACGCTGCGGCTGGAGCTGGTCGGCGAGCCGGTGCGGATCGTGGAGATCCTGCCGGGCATGGTGCGGACCGACGAGTTCTCGCTGGTGCGCTTCCGCGGCGACGCCGACGCCGCCGCCCGGGTGTACGAGGGCGTGCCGGGCCCGCTGACCGCCGACGACGTGGCCGACGCCATCGCCTGGACGGTCACCCGCCCCGCGCACGTGAACATCGACCGCCTGGTCATCCGCCCCCGCGCCCAGGCGGCCCAGCACAAGGTCCACCGCGTGACGTCGTGACCGGGGTCCCGAAGAGCCCGCGGATCGTCCGGCCGGTCGGCGTCGTCACCCGCGGCACCACCGCGCGCAACCGGCTGCGCCGGGCCGACAGGTGGCTGACCGTCGTGCACGGCCGCCTGCTCACGTCGGCTCCCCGCCCGCTGGTGGTGGATCTGGGGTACGGCGCCTCGCACGTCACGACCGTGGAGCTTTTCAGCAGGCTGCGCCTGGTCTGCCCGGATGTGGAGGTGGTCGGCCTGGAGATCGACCCCGCCCGGGTCGCCGCGGCCGCCCCCTTCGAGGAGCCCGGCCTGCGCTTCGCGCTCGGCGGCTTCGAGCTCCCGGTGGCCCGCCCGCCGGTGCTGGTCCGCGCGTTCAACGTGCTCAGGCAGTACGGCGAGGCGGAGGCGTGGCGGGCGTGGGACATGCTGCGCTCGCGGATCGCGCCCGGCGGGGTGATCGTGGAGGGCACCTGCTCGGAGGTCGGACATCGGGCGACCTGGGTGGGCTTGGACGCCGAAGGCCCGCGCACGCTGACCCTCTCCACCCGGTTCGCCGGTTTCGAGCGGCCTTCGGATCTGGCGGAGCGACTGCCGAAGACGCTGATCCATCGCAATGTGCCCGGTGAGCCGATCCACGCCCTGCTGAGCGATCTGGACCGGGCCTGGGCGGTCTGCGCGCCGTACGCGCCCTACGGGGTGCGGCAGCGGTGGCTCGCCGCCGTGGAGAGCCTCACGGCCACCTGGCCCATCCACACCCGCCCGCCGCTCGGCGGCAGGGCCCGCTGGCGGCTGGGCGAGCTGACCCTCCCCTGGTCCGCGGTCGCTCCTCCGCGCTGACCCCCCGTCCCGCCGGCGGGAGACCCGGGGATAACGTCACCCCGTGACCCGATTCGTCCTGGATCCCGACCTGACTCCCGCACTGGTGGACGAGCTGATCGACTGCTGGACCCAGGTGACCAACGCCGGCGGGGCCGTCGGTTTCGTGCCCCCCGTGTCGGCCGGGGACATCCGGCCCACGGCCGAGGCGCTGTTCGCGCGCTGCCGGCCCGGCGGGACCGACCGGCTGCTGGCCGGCTTCGACGACGAGACCGGCGACCTGTCCTGCTGGCTGGTGCTCGCCGACAACGGCTCGCCGCTGCGCGCGCACTGGCGGTGGCTGCTCAAGGTGATGGTGCACCCGAAGCGGCAGGGCACGGGGCTCGGCCTGGAGCTGATGCGGGCCGCCGACGAGGCCGCCGCCCGCCTCGGCGTGGAGTCGCTGCACCTGGTCTGCCGGGGCGGCACCGGCGTCGACCGGTTCTACGCCGGGGCCGGGTACACGGAGGTGGGCCGTATCCCGCGGGCCATCCGGGTGACGCCGGGCGACGACCGCGAAGAGATCTATCTGGTCAAGCACCTGATTCCCTGAGCGCCCGCTCGAAATGCGCATAGGCTGTGGAGTCGAACAGGACGAACCTGACCTCTTTCACCTGTTCCAGCCGGCTCCGCGTGTCGCGCACGGTGGTGAGGGCGATACGCGCCCCGTCGTCGAGGGGCCACCGGTAGACGCCGGTGGAGATCGCGGGGAAGGCCACGCTGCGCGCTCCGAGCTCCTCGGCGAGCAGCAGCGAGGATCGATAGCAGGAGGCGAGCAGATGAGACCGGTCCTCGGACAGGCTGTGCACGGGCCCGACCGTGTGGATCACCCAGCGGGCCGGCAGCCGGCCCGCCGTGGTCGCGACGGCCTCCCCGGCCGGCAGGCCGCCGCGATAACGCGAGGCGCGCAGCGCCCGGCACTCCTCAAGGATCGCCGGACCGCCCCGCCGGTGGATGGCGCCGTCCACGCCGCCCCCGCCCAGCAGCGAGGAGTTCGCGGCGTTCACCACGGCGTCCACGGCCTGTTCGGTGATGTCCCCCCGCACCAGTGTGACCGTCATCCCGGCAATCTACCCGCCGGACGTCCCGCGAACTCGACGTACCGTAGTACTACGGCGGGTGGTAGGCGCGCTACCCTGAAAAATGTGAAGGGTCTGGGCGAGCTCGAACGCAGCATCATGGACATCCTCTGGGCCGAGAAGACGGCGCTGACGGCCCGCGAGGTGGGCCGGCACATCGCCGACCGGGATCTGGCCCCCACCACCGTCATGACCGTGCTGGACCGGCTGACCCGCAAGGGCTTCCTGGTCCGCACCCGCGACGGCCGGGCCTGGCGCTACGAGCCGGCCGCGAGCCGTGACGCGTACGTCGCGGATCTCATGCTGGAGGCGCTCGACCTCACCGGCGACCGCTCTGCCGCGCTGACCCGCTTCGCGCAGGCGGTCTCCGGCTCCGAGGCGGAGATCCTGCTCAAGGCTCTCACGGA
Source organism: Microtetraspora sp. NBRC 13810 (assembly GCF_030268685.1). GTDB lineage: Bacteria > Actinomycetota > Actinomycetes > Streptosporangiales > Streptosporangiaceae > BSRQ01. The sequence goes on along the minus strand of NZ_BSRQ01000015.1, from coordinate 103,520 downwards.
GCTGGAGGAGGAGTGACGGCGGCGGCCCTCGGGGCGCTCGCCGTCGTCTGCGCGCTCGGCGCGTGGCGTTTCACCACCGCGCGGTGGACCTACCGGGCCCCGCACCTCGCGATCCTGCTCTGGCAGGCGCTCGGCGTCACCTGGGGGCTCGCCAGCACCGGCGCGCTGCTCAGCTACGCGCTCCAGCCCTACGACCGGGGCGTCCTCGGCGGCCTCGCCGCCTTCTCCTGGTCCGCCCTCAACGGCGGGTACGGCCCGCCCGGCGCCTATGACCTGCCGCACGTCCTGGCGCTGGTGGCCGGTCTCTCGCTGTTCGCCGTGCTCGTCACCGTGCTGCTGACCGCGGGGGCGCAGACCCTGCGGGCCCGTCGCCGGCACCGCGAGCTGCTCGCGCTGATCGCGCGTGACGATCCCGGCATGCCGGGCGTGCGGGTGCTGGACCACCCGGGCGCCGCCGCCTACTGCGTGCCCGGACTCCGGTCCCAGGTGGTGATCAGCGCCGGAACGATGAAGCTGCTGTCGGCCGACGAACTGGCCGCGGTGCTGGCCCACGAGACCGCGCACGTGCGCGAGCGGCACGACCTGGTGCTGCTGCCGTTCGCCGCGCTGCGCCGCGCGCTGCCCTGGTCGGCGGTCGTCCGCGACGCGCAGAGCGCGGTGGGGCTGCTCATCGAGATGGCCGCCGACGACCGGGCCAGGCGCTTCTGCTCACCGCGCCGGCTGGCCACCGCCCTGCTCCGCTTCGGCACCGCGGGCGCCGTGGCCACCCCGGACGGCACGCTGGGCGCCGCCGCCGCGCACGCCTGCGTGATGCTCAGGGTGGAGCGCCTGGTGTCGCCCAGCCCCGCGCTGCCGCGCAGGCTGCGCGCGGCGGCGCTGACGCTGTCGGTCACGCTGATCGCCTCTGCGCCGTTGCTCTGGCTCATCCCCCACTGAGACTGATGTCACGGTCAAGTGCTTGCTATTGTTAGCGCCAATGCGCGCAACAGCAAGCACTGTGCGGCATACTCGAAGGCATGGCACTACCCAAGGTCGGCTCGATTGGTGAGTACATCCGCGACCAGCGCACGCAGGCGAAGATCTCCCTTCGCCAGCTCGCGTCGGCCGCCGGTGTCTCCAACCCCTACCTGAGCCAGATCGAGCGGGGTTTGCGCAAGCCCAGCGCCGAGATCCTCAACCAGATCGCCAAAGGGCTGCAAATCTCCGCCCAGGCGCTTTACGTGCAGGCGGGCCTCATCGAGGACGGCACGCACGAAAGCGATGTCATCACCACGATCCGCGCCGACACGCACATCACCGAGCGGCAGCGGCAGGTGCTGATCGATATATATGAATCGTTCCGCAAGGAGAATCACACCGACACCGAGGTGCCGGCCGAGGAGGCGCACGACGCGCATACCGGCCCGGCGCCCGAGGCGGGCGACCCGAGCGACGACGATCCCGTGCCGGACCTGTTCGCCACACTCCAACCCTTCACGGCGACCGCTGGACCGTCCACCGGCAACGGCAACGCCACACCGGAAACCAAGGAAGGCTGACCATGACATTCGCCACTGAGGTCAAGAAGATCACGGAAACCAAGCCGTTCTACGCCGTGGCGGGCGCGGGCGACTTCGCGTTCGAGAAGCTGAAGGAACTGCCCGTCCAGTTGGAGAAGCTGCAGGCGGCCCGCGGCGAGTTCCGCGACTCGGCCAAGGACCTGCCGGTTCGCGCGCGCGAGTACGCCTCGAAGGCCGAGACCTACGCCCGCGACCTGCCGGAGAAGGCCAAGGTCTACGCGGACACCCTCAGCCAGCGGGCCGGCGAGCTCTATGAGGACTTCGCGAGCCGCGGGCGCAAGGTCGTGAGCCGGGTGAGCGGCGAGGCCGCCACCGGCCTTGAGGAGGTCTCCGCGGCGGCCAAGCCGGCTCCCCCCAAGCCGATCCCCGCCAAGAAGCCCGCCACCCGCACCAGGTCCACCAACAACGCGAGGCCCTGAATGGCGCGCGTGTGCCCCGGCTGCGCGTGAGCCGGGGCACCCGGGTGAGGCCGCGCGGAATCCCCGCCGGTGCGGGACATCCCGGACCGGCTCAATCGCCGCAAAGTCGGTGGGCGCACTAAGGTGGGGGAGGATTCGGCGGCCTTACCCTGACGGGAGCGGTGATGTTTGGGATCTACAGCATTCTGGACTTGATCTTCTGGCTGCTGGCAGTGGGCGCACTGGGCATGTCGGGATTCTCCCTGGTGCATGCGTTGCGCACCCCGGCCCGGGCATTCGCGGTCACCGGCAAGCAGACCAAGCGGCTGTGGTCGATCATTCTCGGATTCGCCACGCTCTTCACCTTCGCCGCCGTGCTCGGATACGTCTACGTGCAGCCCCTCAGCATTTTCACCATCGCCTCGGTGATCGCCTCCGGCGTCTACCTCGCCGACGTACGACCCGCGGTCAAGGAGATCGGTAAAGGCGGCAACTCCGGTCCCTACGGTCCCTGGTAATCACGGCGTCACCTGGGGAAACATGTTCGGTCAGACCGGTTTGACGATGTTGACAGTGATTTTTCGGAAACATCTGTTGACACTTACGAAACAATGATACGTTTCTGGGAGCGCTCCCACCTGCGCGCTTAATCGGTGCGGAGGAGACCATGGACGATCCCCCCACGCTCGCTCAGGTCGCTGCAGCCGCCGGAGTTTCCCCAGCAACGGCCTCCAGAGTTCTCACTGGTTCGGTACGGGTGAGCACCTCGACCCGCCGCCAGGTGCACGACGCCATGTCCCGCCTGGGCTATGTGCGGCGGCGCGCGCCACGCGGCGTCGCCTCCCGCCGCTGCGACCAGCTCATCGCCGCGGTGGTCTGCGAGTCACCGCCCCGGCTGTTCACCGAACCCTTCTACGCCCGGGTCCTGGCCGCCGCCGAGGACACGCTCACCGGGCACGGCGTGCCCATGTTGATCATGACGGCCACCCCCGCCACCTCGACGATCACGGCGCCGCCGCTGGTCGCCGGGGCGGTGGACGGCATCCTCCTGATCGGCGCCCGCGACCGCCATCCGCTCATGGTCACGCTCGCCGCCTCGGGCGTGCCCATCCGCGGCATCGGCCGCCCGCCGGACGGCCTGGACATGCCCTACGTCGACATGGACAACCGCGACGGCGGCCGGCAGGCGGCCGAGCATCTGCTGCTCGGCGGGCGGCGGTCCATCGCGGCGATCGGCGGCCCGCCCGGGCTGCCGGGCGCGGCCGACCGGCTGGACGGCTTCCTGCAGACGCTGTCCCGGGCCGGCATGACCAACGTGCCGGTCGCCTACGGCGACTTCAGCCGTGCCTCCGGGGCGCACGCCATGCAGTGGCTGCTCGGCAGGGTGCCGCACCTGGACGCGGTGTTCGCCGGGTCCGACACGATGGCCGCCGCCGTGATCCAGACGCTCAGACGGGCCGGCCGCCGGGTCCCGGACGACGTCGCCGTGATCGGCTACGACGACGCGCCCATCGCCCGGCACGTCAGCCCCGCGCTGACCACCGTCCGCCAGCCGGTCGAAGAGGTGACCGCCGTGGCGGCGCGTCTCCTCCTCACCGCGACCGCCACCGGCGACAGCCCGCCGGGCAACCCGATCCTCCCCACTGAGCTGGTGATCCGTGAGTCCGCGTGAGGCGGGGGGACTCCACGAGGGGGATGTGCTCACCCGGCGCTACCGGCTGCTCGAACGGATAGCGTCGGGCGGGATGAGCGCCATCTGGCGGGCGTTCGACCAGTCGCTGCACCGGATGGTGGCGGTCAAGGTGCTCGACGGGCCGCTCGGCGGCGACCACGGTGAGCGCGAGCTCATGCGCCGCGAGGCACGGGCCACCGCCAGGCTGATCCATCCCGACGCCATCGAGGTCTACGACTACGGCGAAACGGTCACCTCGGGCGGCCGGATGGCGGCCTTCGTGGTCATGCGGCTGCTCGACGGCACCCCGCTGGCCGACCGGATCACCGAGGGACCGCTGCCCTGGCGGGAGGCGGTGACCATCGCCGCCCGGGTGGCCACGGTGCTCGCCGCCGCGCACGAGCGCGGGATCGTGCACCGCGACGTCACCGCGGAGAACGTGCTGATCACGCCGGACGGCTCCAAGCTGCTCGACTTCGGCATCGCGGCCTTCGTCGGGGAGCAGGTGGACGAACGGGTCGCGGAGTACGGCACGCCGCCCTACGTCGCGCCGGAACGCCTCGCCGGGGCCATCACCGATCCCGCCGTCGACGTCTACTCCCTCGGCGTGCTGCTGTTCGAGATGCTCGTGGGCCGCACGCCGTACCCGGAGACGACCTGGGCGGAGGTCGAGGCCGCGTGCCGGGAGGGGCCGCCGCCCGTGCCCGCCGCGCCCGGCCTGCCCGGCGAGGTGGGCGCGCTGTGCCGGCGGTGCCTGGACGCCGACCCGGCGGCCCGGCCGTCCGCCCAGCACGTCGCCGACGTCCTGATCGGCACGCTCACCGCGCCGCCGGCCGCAGTCCCCCAGCCGGGCGGCGGCGGCATGTCCCGCGGCACCGCCGTCACCCTCTCCGTGCTCGCCACCCTCGCCGCCTCCTTCGGCGTCGTCGCCTGGACCGGCGCCGGCGACCTCCCTCCGCCGCCCGCGGTCACCATGAACACCCACCTGACCCCCGTGCAGCCCTCCCGCACGTCCCCGCCCGCCTCGCCGCCCGCCGCCGAGGCCGCGGATCCCCGCAGACGCGGCGGCGCCGCCGGGGGACCGTCCGTGACAAGCGGGGAGTCACCGGCGCGGGAACCCACCGGAGGCCCGCAGTCACCGGCGCGGGAAACCACCGGAGACGGGGAGTCACCCGCCCGGGAGGTGGCCGGAGGCGGGGAGTCACCGGCGCGGGACGTGGCGAGGGTGGGGGCGACGTCGCTGCCGGACGCGGTGGCGGCGTTCACCGCCGCCGTCCGGGTGGCCGAGGAGGATCGCCTGATCCCGGCGCACGTGGCGCTGGACCTGCGTCAGGTCGCGCAGAACCTGCTCGGCGAACCGGCCGACCTCGCCGGCGCCCTGGCCGGTCTGCGGCTCAAGGTCCAGGACCGGTCCCGCGAGGGCCTGCTCCCCGGCGCCGTACGGCAGGCCCTCGAAGTGCGGCTCACCGTGATCGGCACGGCCCTCACCCGGCACACCCGCCAAGCCTGAGGGTTCGGCCCGCCCCTCACCCGGCACCAGGCTTGAGGATTCGGCCCGGCCCACACCCGGCACACCTGCCAAGCCTGAGGGTTCGGTCCAGCCCTCAGTCGGCAGGCCGGAGGGTCAGGAAGCGGTCTCGGGGCGGGGCCAGTGGCAGCCGCCGCGATGGGCGATGCTGGCGTTGAACCGGGCCAGGCCGTCGGCGAAGGCGCTGAGCTCCTCGGGGCTCCAGTCGCCGAGGACCGAGGCGAGCCCCTTGAGGGTCCAGGCGCGCTCCTGCTCCAGGCGGCTGAGCCCCTCGTCGGTGATGCGGAGCTTGCGGGCCATCCCGCCGTCCGGATCGGGGATGCGCTCGGCGAGACCGGACCGCAGCAGGGTGGCGGTCTGCCGGTTGACCGTGGAGGTGTCCAGGCCGAAGACCTCGGCGAGCTGGCCGATCGACATGGGTCCTTCCACGTGGAGCCGTCTCAGCAGGACGTAGCTGCTGCGCTCCATGCGCCCTTCGAGAGGCTTCGCGTTGAGCATCGCCATGGTCGCGTGACGACCGATCAACATGAGTTCGCGCTCGATCTCGGTGATCTCGTGGCGCAAAAGATGGCCTCCTCCCAGCCCACCCCCGGCTCTCAAGAATACGCACGGTACAGTATGCACGATGCACAACATGTGTACCGTGCATACTCTTTCGTGAGTGGAGAACCGTTGAGCACCGCCTCCCCCCGCAGCGGCCTGGTCGTAGGAGTGCTGGCCGCCGCCGGCATCGTGGTCTCGCTGATGCAGACCCTGATCGTCCCGTTGATCGCCGACCTCCCTCGGCTGCTGAACACCAGCGCCGCCAACGCCTCCTGGGCCATCACCGCCACCCTCCTCGCCGGCGCGGTGGCCACCCCCGTGGTCGGCCGCCTCGGCGACCTGTACGGCAAGCGGCGGCTGCTGCTGATCAGCGCCCTCCTGCTCGCCGCCGGCTCCGTGGTGTGCGCCCCGGCCGACTCCCTCACCCCCATGGTGATCGGCCGCGCCCTGCAGGGCGTCGGCATGGGCGTGATCCCGCTCGGCATCAGCATCATGCGCGACGTGCTGCCGCCGCAGCGGCTCGGCTCGGCCATGGCCCTGATGAGCTCCTCCCTTGGCGTGGGCGGCGCGCTCGGCCTGCCCGCCTCCGCGTTGGTCGCCCAGCACGCCGACTGGCACGTGCTGTTCTGGGCGGCGGCCGTCCTCGGCGTCCTGGTGGCGGTCGCGGTGTTCCTGGTCGTGCCGGAGTCGCCCGCCGGGGCCACGGGCCGGTTCGACGTCGTCGGCGCGATCGGGCTGTCCGCCGGGCTGGTCCTGCTGCTGCTTCCCGTCTCCAAGGGCGGCGACTGGGGCTGGACCAGCGGTACCACGCTCGGCATGTTCGCCGCGTCGGCGGTCGTCCTGCTGCTGTGGGGCTGGTGGGAGCTGCGGACGGCCAGCCCGCTGGTGGACCTGCGCACCAGCTCCCGCCGCCAGGTGCTGCTCACCAACCTGGCCTCCGTCGTCGTCGGCTTCGCCATGTACGCGATGTCGCTGATCACTCCTCAGCTTCTCCAGCTCCCCGAGGCCACCGGCTACGGCCTGGGGCAGTCCATGGTCGCGGCCGGCCTGTGGATGGCCCCCGGCGGTCTGGTCATGATGGCCGTCTCGCCGCTGGCGGCACGACTGTCGGCCGGGCGCGGGCCGAAGATCTCGCTGTTCACCGGCGCGGTCGTCATCGCCTGCGGCTACGTCCTGGCGCTCGGCCTCAGCGGCAGCCCGTGGGGCATCCTGTTCTACTCCGCCGTCATCAGCGCCGGGATCGGCTTCGCCTACGCGGCCATGCCCGCCCTGATCATGACCGCCGTGCCGCGCTCCGAGACCGCCGCCGCCAACGGCCTCAACAGCCTGATGCGCGCCATCGGCACCTCCACCTCCAGCGCGGTGATCGGCGTCGTGCTGGCCAACATGACCATGAAGCTGGGCCCGGTCGTCCTGCCGTCCGAGGAGGGCTTCCGCACCGGCTTCGTCATCGGCGGCGGCGTCGCCGTACTCGCCGCGCTCATCGTCCTGCTCATCCCCGGCCGCCGCGCGGCGGCCACTGCCGGCACCGCCTCGGAGATCGGCTCCCCGCGAATCGAGGAGCCCCTCCCCGGGAGCCGGGCCTCGTAACCTGCTGATGAAGGAGCGGGATCATGCCTGACTGCCTCGCCCACCACCGCGACCGCACTCCAGCGGGCGCGGGCGGCGGCGACCGTGCGCCGCACGGGCCGAGGTCTCCACAGGGTTCTCCCCATGCGTCTCCCCATGCGTCTCCCCAGGCGTCTTCGCAGGAGCCCCCGCTCCGGTCGCCGGCGCGTCGGCGGCTCCACCTGCCCGCCGTCCTGCGGGACCGCCACGTCCCGGCCGCCCTGCGGCGCTGGATCCGGATCCTGCTGCCGGTCGCCCTGGTGGGCGTGGCCGGGTGGACCCTCCGCGACCAGCTTCCCGCGCCGTCGGAGATCCTGGCCACCGCCCAGGGGGCGCGTCCGCAGGAGCTGGCCCTGGCCGTCGCGGCGGTCCTCATCTCGCTCGGCATGTTCGCCCGCCAGCAGCGGCGGGTGCTGCACGCCTACGGCGTCACCATGCCGGTGAGCCACGCCATGGCGCTGTCCTACGCCCGCACCGCGATGGCCGCCGCGCTCCCTGCGGGCTCGGCCGTGTCCGCCGGGTACGCCTACCGGACCTTCCGCTCGCACGGCGCGGGCCGTACCTCCGCCGCGTCCGTCACGGTGGTCTCCGGTGCCGTCTCGATGATCGGGCTGCTGCTGCTCTACGTGGCCGGCACCGCGGTGACCGCGGTCCTGGCGCCCGGTGAGCTCGCCGACGTGCGCGGGCCGCTGCTCGGCGGGGCGGCGCTCCTCCTCGTCGTCGGGATCGTGCTGCACGCCGGCCGGCCGCGCGCGGCGCACGCGCCCCGCCGCCGCACGCGGCTCGCCGAACGGCTGGCGCCGGTCACCGCGACCGTCCGCTCGATCGTCACGCTGCCGCGCGCCGACACGGCCGCCGCCGTCAACAGCGCCGTCCTGAGCTGGCTGTTCGACCTGGCCTGCCTCCAGGCCGCCGTCCTCGCCTTCGGCCTGCACATCGACCCGGTACGGCTGGCCGCCACGTACCTCGCCGCCCAGATGCTGCGGCAGATCCCGCTCACCCCCGGCGGCATCGGGATCATCGAGACCAGTCTGATCGCCGGGCTGACCGCGGCCGGCGTCCCGGTGGCTCCGGCGACCGCCGCCGTGCTGATCTACCGGCTGCTCACCTGCTGGCTCATCCTGCCGCTCGGCCTCGCGTCCTGGGCGCTGCTCCGCCGGGCCGGTTCCCCGCGGGACGACGCGGACGCGAGCTGAAAGTTTCAGTGCCGGGCGGCGGACGGCCCAGCTAGGCGACGGGGCCGACATCCGCGTGTAACAGCGCATTGACATACGGGCGTCGCTCATCAGAATCCATTTGGGAGCGCTCCCACACTATCGGCACCTTTTCGCTGGACAACACCCCCGGAGGACCTTTCCCCATGTACAGAGCACCCCTGAGTACGGGAGCGCTCCCACGTCGTCGATCAAGACGGCGTATCGCCCTGGCCGCCATCGCCACCCTGGCGGCGGGCATGATGACGGCGATGGCGCCCACGGCGGCGCAGGCCGCCATCGCCTGCACGGTCGACTACCAGACGAACGACTGGGGCGGCGGCTTCACCGCCAGCGTGCGGATCACCAACAACGGCGACCCGCTCAACGGCTGGACGCTGGGTTTCCGCTTCCCCGGCAACCAGCGGGTCACCCAGGGCTGGAGCGCCACCTGGAGCCAGAGCGGCGCCGACGTCACCGCGCGCAGCATGGACTGGAACGGCAACCTGCCCGCCGGCCAGTCCACCAGCATCGGCTTCAACGGCAGCTACAGCGGCACCAACGCCAAGCCCACCGCGTTCACCATCAACGGCACGACGTGCACCGGCGGCGGACCGGTGAACCAGCCGCCGACCGTGGCGCTCACCAGCCCCGCGGCGGGGGCGAGCTTCACCGCGCCGGCCACCGTGCAGCTCGCCGCGAACGCGGCCGACGCCGACGGCACGGTCGCCAGGGTCGAGTTCCTCAACGGGTCCACCGTGGTCGGCACCGACACGACCGCGCCGTACACGTTCGGGTGGACCGGGGTGGCCGCGGGCAGCTACTCGCTCACCGCGAGGGCGACCGACAACACCGGCGCCGCCACCACCTCCAGCCCGGTGGGGATCACCGTGCAGGGCACCTCGGCGCCCGCGGTGGTGGTCTCACCGGAGACGATCACCGTGCCCGAGGGCGGCACGGCGACCTTCGGCGTCCGGCTCAACCGGCAGCCCAGCGGCAACGTCACCGTGACCACCGCCAGGAGCTCCGGCGACACGGACCTCACCGTGACCTCGGGCGGCAGCCTGACCTTCACCACGGCCAACTGGAACACGCCGCGCGACGTGACCGTGTCCGCGGCCGAGGACGCCGACCAGACCGGCGGCACCGCGCAGTTCACCTCCAGCGCGACCGGCCACACGGCGGCCCGGGTGACCGCGTCCGAGGCCGACAACGACCTCGGCGGCGGCGACAACGAGTACACCGAGCGCTTCATCACGATGTACAACAAGCTGAAGGACCCGGCCAACGGCTACTTCTCCCCCGAGGGCGTGCCGTACCACTCGGTCGAGACGCTGCTGGTGGAGGCGCCCGACCACGGGCACGAGACGACGTCGGAGGCGTACAGCTACTACCTGTGGCTGGAGGCGGCGTACGGCAAGGCGACCGGCGACTGGACGCGGTTCAACGACGCGTGGGCGTCGATGGAGAGGTACATCATCCCCGCCACCGCCGACCAGCCGACGAACTCCTTCTACAACCCGTCCGACCCGGCCACCTACGCCGGTGAGTGGGACGACATCCGGCAGTATCCGTCGCAGCTCGACGGCAACGTGTCGGTCGGCACCGACCCGATCGCGAACGAGCTGCGCACCGCCTACGGCACCAACGACATCTACGGCATGCACTGGCTGCTCGACGTCGACAACACCTACGGCTTCGGCCGCTGCGGCGACGGCACCACCAAACCCGTCTACATCAACACCTACCAGCGCGGACCGGAGGAGTCGGTCTTCGAGACCGTGCCGCAGCCGTCCTGCGACACCTTCGCGCACGGCGGCCCGAACGGCTTCCTCGACCTGTTCACCCGGGACGCGAGCTACGCCAGGCAGTGGAAGTACACCAACGCGCCCGACGCCGACGCCCGCGCCGTGCAGGTCGCCTACTGGGCGCACACCTGGGCGACCGAGCAGGGCAAGCAGGGGCAGATCTCCGCGACGGTCGGCAAGGCCGCCAAGATGGGCGACTACCTCCGCTACGCGATGTACGACAAGTACTTCAAGCAGCAGGGCTGCGCCAGCACCTCGTGCCCGGCCGGCACCGGCAAGAACAGCTCGGCCTACCTGCTGAGCTGGTACTACGCCTGGGGCGGCGCGATCGACTCGTCGGCCGGCTGGGCGTGGCGGATCGGCTCCAGCCACAACCACTCCGGCTACCAGAACCCGATGGCCGCCTGGGCGCTGTCCAGCGTGGACGTGCTCAAGCCCAGGGGCGCCACCGCCGTGCAGGACTGGACCACCAGCCTGGACCGGCAGCTTGAGTTCTACACCTGGCTCCAGTCCGCCGAGGGCGCCATCGCCGGCGGCGCCACCAACAGCTGGCAGGGCCACTACGCCGCCCGGCCCGCGAACCTGCCGACCTTCTATGGCATGACCTACGACTGGCAGCCCGTCTACCACGACCCGCCGTCCAACCAGTGGTTCGGCTTCCAGGCGTGGTCGATGGAGCGGGTGGCCGAGCTGTACTACGCCACCGGGAACGCCGAGGCCAAGGCGCTGCTCGACAAGTGGGTCGCCTGGGCCGTGGACCACACCACGATCAACGCCGACGGCACGTACGAGATCCCCTCGACGCTGGTGTGGACCGGCCAGCCCGACACCTGGAACCCGGCCAACCCCGGTGACAACTCGGACCTGCACGTGACGGTCCGGGACTACACGACCGACGTCGGCGTGGCCGGCTCCTACGCCAAGGTGCTCATGTACTACGCGGCCAAGGCGGGCGACGAGGAGGTCCAGGCGGTGGCCAAGGGCCTGCTCGACGGCATCTGGGAGCACCACCAGGACGACAAGGGCGTGTCGGTGCCGGAGACCAAGGCCGACTACAACCGCCTGGACGACCCGATCTACGTGCCGAACGGCTGGAGCGGCGAGATGCCGAACGGCGACCCGATCAACTCCTCCTCGACCTTCCTGTCCATCCGGTCCTTCTACGAGGACGACCCGGACTGGCCGAAGGTGCAGGACTACCTCGACGGCACCGGCCCCGCGCCGACCTTCAACTACCACCGGTTCTGGGCGCAGGTCGACGTCGCCGTCGCCCTCGCGGAATACGGCCGCCTCTTCCCCACCTCCTGACCTCAGCCCTCTCCTGAAAGGACTTCCCACCTCCTGAAAAGGGCCGCGGCTCTTTGCCCACCTCCTGAACCCCCGGGGCGCGGGCGGCACGCCTGACCTGCCGCCCGTGCCCCGGGCACCCCTAAGGACACCGATGAAGAGAACCCTCTTCGCGGCGGCCGCCCTGGTCCTCCCGCTGCTCGCGGGCCTGCCTCCGGACCGGGCCGCCGCCGCTCCCGCCTTCGACTACGCCGAGGCGCTGCAGAAGTCGATCCTGTTCTACGAGGCCCAGCAGTCGGGCGAGCTGCCCGAGTGGAACCGGGTGGCGTGGCGCGGCGACTCGGCCCTCTCCGACGGCCGGGACGCGGGCCTGGACCTCACCGGCGGCTGGTACGACGCGGGCGACCACGTGAAGTTCGGCCTGCCGATGGCGGCCTCCGCGACCATGCTGGCCTGGGGCGCCGTGGAGTACCGCGACGCGTACGCCGGCAGCGGGCAGCTCACCCACCTGCTGAACAACCTGCGCTTCGTCAACGACTACTTCATCAAGGCCCACCCCGCGCCGAACGTGCTCTACGGCCAGGTCGGCAACGGCGGCACCGACCACGCCTGGTGGGGCCCGGCCGAGGCGATGCCGATGACCCGGCCGGCCTACAAGATCGACGCCTCCTGCGGCGGGTCGGAGCTGGCCGGGGAGACGGCCGCCGCGATGGCCGCGTCGTCGATCGTCTTCCGCCCGACGGATCCCGCCTACGCCGACACCCTGGTCACGCACGCCCGGCAGCTCTACACCTTCGCGGACACGGTCCGCCGCAAGTACAGCGAGTGCATCACCGACGTCCAGGGCTATTACAACTCCTGGAGCGGCTACAACGACGAACTGGTCTGGGGTGCGATCTGGCTGCACCGCGCCACCGGCGAGGCCGCCTACCTCACCAAGGCCGAGACGTACTACGACACCCTGAGCAACGAGCCGCAGACCACCACGAAGTCCTACAAGTGGACGATCGCCTGGGACGACAAGTCGTTCGGCGCCTACGTGCTGCTGCACAAGCTGACCGGCGGGCAGCGGTATCTCGACGACGCCAACCGATGGCTGGACTGGTGGACTATCGGGGTGAACGGCTCGAAGGTCCGCTATTCGCCAGGCGGGCAGGCCGTACTGGACCGGTGGGGGTCGTTGCGTTATGCGGCGAACACGGCCTTCGTCGCACTGGTGCACAGCGACTCGATCAGCGACACGCAGCGTAGAACGCGGTACCACGACTTCGCGGTCAGGCAGATCAACTACGCGCTCGGCGACAACCCGCGCAACTCCTCCTATGTCATCGGCTTCGGCACGAACCCGCCGAAGAACCCGCACCACCGCACGGCGCACGGCTCGTGGACCGATCAGCTCTCCACGCCGGCCGAGAGCCGGCACACGCTGTACGGCGCGCTCGTCGGCGGCCCGCCCGACCCGGACGACGTCTACACCGACCGGCGCGACGACTACGTGATGAACGAGGTCGCCACCGACTACAACGCCGGCTTCACCGGGGCGCTCGCCCGCCTCTACCGCGAGTACGGCGGAACGCCGCTGGCGGACTTCCCGCCGGCCGAGACGCCGGACGGCCCGGAGATCTTCGTCGAGGCCGGGGTGAACGCCACCGGCACGACGTTCACCGAGATCAAGGCGATCGTCCGGAACCAGTCCGGCTGGCCCGCCCGCACGCTGGACGACGGCTCGTTCCGCTACTACTTCACCCTGGACGGGACCACCACGCCCGGCCAGATCACCGTCACCTCCGCGTACAACCAGTGCCGGCCGCCGACCGGCCCGACGCTGCTCAGCGGCCGGACGTACTACGTCACGGTGGACTGCTCGGGCACCTCCATCGCCCCGGCCGGCCAGTCGGCGCACCGGCGGGAGGTGCAGTTCCGCCTGGCCAGCGCCGGGACCTGGGATCCGGGAAACGACTGGTCCTACCGGGGGGTCGCGACGACGCCCGGTGCGACGCCGGTCCCGGTGCGGAACATCACCGTGCACTCGGGCGGCGCCGTGATCTGGGGCGAGCCGCCGGACGACGGTCCGCCGGCCGAGGACGCGAGCCCGCCGACCCGCCCCGGCAAACCCGCGGTCTCCGCCGTCACCGGCTCCACCGCCCGGCTCACCTGGACGCCCGCCACCGACGACATCGGCGTCACCGGCTATGACGTCTACCGCGGCGGCACCAAGGTCGCCACCGCCGACACCGCCGCGTACACCCTCACCGGCCTGACCCCGGCGACCGCCTACACCGTGCACGTCGTGGCCAGGGACGCCGCCGGCCACAGCTCCCCCGAGTCGGAGAGCACGTCCTTCACCACCACCTCCGCCCCCGCCGGCGGCTGCACGGCTACCTTCCGGGTGACCAACTCCTGGCAGGGCGGCTTCCAGGCCGACGTCACCGTCAGGAACGAGGGCGCGACGGCCCTCACCGGCTGGTCGGTCACCTGGCGCTGGCCCGGCGCCCAGTCCGTCACCCAGCTCTGGAACGGCGCCCACACCCAGACGGGCGCCGACGTCACCGTCCGCAACACCACCTGGAACGCCTCCCTGTCCCCCAACGCCACCACCTCCTTCGGCTTCACCGCCTCCGGCCCCGCCATCACCCCCACCCCCATCCCCTGCACCCCCACCTGACCCACCCCAACTCCCGTCAAAACCCCAATTCCCTCAGCCCATCTGACCTCCATCCCCCGCACCCTCACCTGAGCTCCGCCCCTGTACCCCCGGCCGGGCGTCGACGGACCCCTCGCCCGGCCGGGCTCCTCCCGGCGGCTGCCATGACCAGCGGCAGCGCCGTCACCCACAGCAGCACGTAACCGGCCTCGCGCCAGGCGGCCCTCGTGGAGAAGTGCGCGAGCACATCCTCGCGCGGCTGCCGCGATGGAGTTGCTCACCGCCTTGAGGTAGAAGTTCTTCTCCCTCTCACCCGTTTTCCAGGGCTCCGACGAGCCAGCGCGCCAGCCGTACATGGCCGGTGAAGGTGGGGTGCACGCCGTCCGGGAGCAGGGCGACGGCGGGGTCGCCCGCGACGTGGCGGCGGGCCAGCGGGTCGAGGAAGGTGGCGCCGGCGCCCGCCGCGGCCGTCGCGACGGCGTCCTTGACGTCGAAGGCCCAGGCGGGGGGATCGGCGACCCACAGGGGACCGACGACGATGATCCGCGTGGCCGGCCACGTCTCGCGCACGTCGGCGAGCAGGCGGCGGGCGGCGGCGTGGACGCGGGCGGGCGCGACCCTGCGGTCGTTGTGCCCGCCGGAGATGATCAGCATGTCCGGCGCGGGCCGCCAGGAGAGCTCTTCGGCGTAGGACTCCCGGAAGTCGCGCCCGACCCGGCCCCGGTTGACGAACCCGGTGCCCGCCGCGCCGGCGACGACGAGCTGCCAGCCCAGGCGTCTGGCGGCCTCGGCGGCGTACGTCTCCCACGGGCGCACCGGCCCCGAGCCGACGGTGAAGCTGTCGCCGAGCACCATGACCACGGGAGCCGGGGGCTTCGCGGCGGGCGGCGGCTGCTCCCGGCCGGCCTGGTACGCACATCCCGAAATACCGCAGCAAATCGCCAGAACGAGGGCGAGCGAGGCGGTCAAAGGGCGCTGCGGTCGGGGCTGGCCGCGCATGGACACCTCGCGAGCTCTAGGCTGCCGACATGACCGATGACCTCCACGGGCGGACCCGGCGCCTCGAACTCACCGACCAGGATCTGCGTGACTGGGAGGCCGTGGTGCTCGCCGCCACGCCCGAGGGGATCGTCTTGAGCAGGTCGGCATTCTATCCGGGAGGCGGCGGCCAGCCCGCCGATCACGGAGTTCTGCTCTGGCAGGGGGTCGAGACGCGCATCGTCGGCGTGCGCAAGGACGACGACCTGCACCTGATCCCCGCCGAGGGCGACCCGGTGCCGCCCCCCGGCGTCACCGTGCGCGCCGCCGTCGCCGACGAGCGCCGCTCGGCCCTGATGCGCACGCACTCCGCGCTGCACGTCCTGTGCGGGGTGGTCTTCCGCGACTACGGCTCGCTGGTCACCGGCGGGAACATGGAGCCGCTGGTCGCGCGGATGGACTTCAACATGCCCGAGGTCCCCGCCGGCTTCAAGGAGGCGATCGAGGACGCGTGCAACGCCGAGATCGCCGCCGACCGCCGCATCGACGTCCGCGTCCTGCCCCGCGCGGAGGCGTTCCGGATCCCCGACATCATCCGCACCGCCACCAACCTCGTCCCGGAGTCCGTCCAGGAGGTCCGGATCGTCGACATCGTCGGCCTCGACTGCCAGGCCGACGGCGGCACCCACGTCGCCTCCACCAAACAGATCGGCCGCGTCCGCGTCGCCAAGATCGAGAACAAGGGCAAGGGCTTCCGCCGCGTCCGCATCGAGGTGTCCGGCTAGGGCGTCCCGCCGTCTCTCTGCTCCCTCAAGCCGGTCGAGGGAGTTCCGCTCCTACTCTTCCCCGGTACCGGAGGCCAGGATGATCGACATCCCTGGAAGGGATGACTCGACATCCTGGCCACCTGGAGATCCCCGCACCACCCGGTGAGCGCGATTCGCCCTGAGACGGACCGGAGGAGACGGGGACGGTTCCGCTCTGCGCGGATCCGGCCGAACGTGAACGCCCCATCTATCTAAGGTGAGGCATGGCCTCTTCTGTCTCGCCGCTGCGTCCGGCGATCGTTCGGACCGACCCCAAGCCGTCTCCGCCTCGCGAGCCGCTGTGGCGGCACGCGCTCGGTGAGTGTCTCAGAGGGCTTCGTCACGAGCGGGGCGAGAAGCTGAGCGAGACGGCACGCCGCGCCGGAGTCTCGCCGCAGTATCTCTCCGAGATGGAACGCGGCGTCAAAGAGCCGTCGAGTGAAATGATCGCCGCGGTCGCCGGCGCGCTGGATGTGACCCTGGTGGATCTGACCCTCGCCGTCGCCGAGAGCCTGCGGTCTGCTCAGAGCAGCGCGTCGAGAGGCGCCACCTGCTCGGCGGTCTACGCGCTGGCCGCGTAGCGTGGCCTGCCGGGATCGGCCGCCGGGCTAGGAGTGCTCCTCGATGATCTGATCGAGGAGCCCGTACTCCAAGGCCGCGGTCGCGGTGAACACGCGATCGTGATCGGTGTTGGCGCGGAGGGTCTCGACCGTCTGGCCGGTGTGCCGTGACAGGATGCGCTCGATGTCCGCCCGGACACGTACGACCTCGTCGGCCTGCAGGATGAGATCGGGGATCGCTCCGCGCCCCTGAGCGGCGGGTTGGTGCAGGATCACCCGTGCGTGTGGGAGGGCGGCACGCTTTCCTTCGGCACCCGCGGCGAGGAGGACGGCACCCACCGCGACGGCCTGGCCGACGCAGGTGGTCGAAACCCGGGGGCGGATATGGCGCATGGTGTCGTAGATCGCGAGCATCGCGCTCGGGTCTCCGCCTTCACAGTTGATATAGAACTGTATTTCGGCGTCGGGGTTGTCCGCCTCCAGGAAAATCAGCTGCGCGATGAGCGCGTTCGCGACGCCCGCGTCGATCGCGGTGCCGAGATAGACGATTCGCTCGGTGAGCAGATGCGAGTAGACATCCATGATCCGCTCGCCACGAGGATTCTGGGCGATGACGTTCGGGATCGTATACGTGGTCATTGGCCGACTCCTTCGGTGACGCCGAATCCAAGCCGTGGGCGATTGCGTGGCGCGATTTCGTCGAAGTTCTGCACGATCGCATCGATGAAGCCGTAGTCCAGCGCCTCCTGCGCCGTGTACCAGCGATCGTGCAGAGAATCCTCGAATATGCGCTCGACGGGCTGACCCGTGTCGTCGGCGATAAGACCGAGCACCGTGTCGCGAGTATGCCGAAGGTCGCCGGCCTGCAGTTCGATGTCGACCGCGGTGCCACCGATTCCCGCCGAGCCTTGGTGCATCAGGACCCGTGCGTGCGGCAGGGCGCGGCGCTTCCCTCGGGCTCCCGACGACAGCAGGAACTGCCCGGCGCTGTAAGCGATGCCCAGCACGAGGGTCGACACGTCACAGGGAATGAGCCGAATGACGTCGCGGATCGCGAGCATCGAGGGAACCGACCCGCCCGGCGAGTGAATCCACAATGCGATGTCCGTCGACGCGTCCTGCGTGGCGAGGCCCATCAGTTGCGTGGCCAGCAGTGTCCCGTTGTCATCGTCGAGAGGCCCGTCGAGAACGAGAACACGCTGCTCGTAGAGCTCGCGCCGCACCCGCGCGTTGAACAGTGGAACATTCGATTCTTCGCTCATGCGTCCATCATGTGAGGCGCTCCGGACCGGCGTCGACACGATCCGCCCGGGGCAGATCTGCTCTGGGCAGCGAGAACTCGGTTTCCGGCCCGGTCAGCAGCGTTCAGGGCGTCATCTCCGCGCTCCGGCTCGGCGACTTCGCATCACTCCCCTGGCGGCGTCGGGGAGGGGACGAGGAGTCGTTCGCCGCTCCAAGTGACGGTGAAGGCTCCGCAGCGGCAGCGCCAGTAGACGACCGTGCCGCAGGAGGAGGCGTGTTCGGACAGGCGTACTTCCTTCCCCAGGGAGGCGCCGCAGCGGGCGCAGCAGGGACGTATGCGGATGGTCTCCATGAGCCGATGGTGATGTAATCGCTTTATGGATTTCAACCCTTACAGCGGCCAGGGCGCGCACCTGGCCGCGGCACTGGCCAACCACACCGAGAGCGACCCGCGGAGTCTGCGGCGGCTGCTGGAAGAGCACGGCATGGAGGTGCCGGCGGTCGAGGAGGCCGACGTCGCCGAAGCGCACGAGTGGAGCGCGTTACTGGGAGCCGTCTTCGGCTCCCAGTCCACGGACAAGAAGGTGGCGGCCATCAACGACCTGCTCGCCCGGTCCGCCAGCCGCCCGTTCGTGTCGTGCCACGACGGGCGTCCGCCGCACCTGCACTTCGCGCGGGAGCGCGAACCCTTCATGAGCCGGGTCCGCGCCTTCACGGCCGTCGGCGTGGCCGTCATGCTCTGCGACGCGGGCGGTCACCGGCTGGGGCGCTGTGCCGCCCTCGACTGCGGCCTCGCCTTCGTCGACACCTCCAAGAACGGCCGCCGCCGATTCTGCACGGTCAAATGCGCCAACCGCACGTACGTGGCCGAACATCGTCACCGGCGGCGTACCGCCTCCTGAGCTCACAGCCGCGTCGTCCGCGACCCGACCGCCGCCATGATCAACGCGACCCCCACGACCTCCCGCAGCGTCGGGACCTGCCCCAGCGCCAGCGCGCCCACCAGGGTGGCGGTCCCCGGCAGGAGGGCCAGCAGTACGGCCAGCCCGCCGGGGCCCGCGATCCGCACCGTGTACTGGTCGATCAGGTACGGCACCACGGTGGACAGGATCCCGACGGTCACGATGGCGAGCAGGGTCGTGCCGGAGGTCCAGGCCCGCAGCGTGTGCGGGAACATCACGGGCGCCAGCGCGATCGTCAGGACGGCGAACGCGACGGACAGGTCGTCGAGACTGCGCGGTGACCTGGCGATCCGGTCCGTCAGCACGATCTTGATCGCGTAGAGGACCGCGGCGCCCGCCGCGAACAGCACCCCGATCACCTCCTGCGCCCACATCCCGCCCGTGATCACGAGCACCCCGGCCGCCGCCAGGACGACGGCCGCCCAGTCCCGCAGGCTTCGCGACAGTAACGCGCCGACGACGACCGGGCCGCAGAACTCGATCGCGGTCACCGTGCCCAGCGGGATGCGCTCGATCGCCTGGTACACGCTGATGTTCATCCCGGCCGTCACCGACCCGTAGCCGACGGCCACCGCCAGCCGGGTCCTCCCCAGCCGGAAGGACGGCCTGCGCCAGACGCCCATGAAGACCGCCGCGACCAGGAGCCGCAGCCACGCCATCGCGGTGGGGCCGACCACGGAGAACGAGGAGAAGGCCAGCGCCGCCCCGAAATGCTGCGAGATCCCGGACAGGGTGGTCATCCCGGTGGCACGCCACCACGCGGACCGGCCGGGAGGGTTACTCACCGAGTGGCTCGCACCGCCGCAACCGGGCACGCAGGTCGAGCAGTTCCTTGGCCGCCGAGCGCACGTCGCCGGCCGCGAAGCCCGCCGCGAGCTCGGGCAGGCACGCCGCCAGCTGCCGCGACGCCTCCGGCGACGGGGTGGCCCAGCCCTCCGCGGAGACGCTGACCCCGTCCGCCTCGGCGGCGCGCGCGTTCACCGTCCGCGCCTCGGCCATCGACACGCCGCCCGGCAGCGAGATGGCGACGCTTCTCCCCTGGACCACCACCGGATAGCCGCCCGGGTGGCCCAGCGGGCCCGGCAGGTGCAGCAGCTCCGGAACGTCACCGCCGACGGCGTTCACGAGGTGGGCGGCGGCCATGCCGATCAGCGGGTACCGCGAGGATCGCCGGGCGGCCCGCAGCGGCGCGAGCACCCGGCCGGCGTCCTCGATCCGGTGGCCGTCCAGCCAGATCGCGACCTCGCCGCCGGCCGGGCCGTACAGGTGCCGATGGTGGGCCAGCACGTGCAGGCGTTCGCGGTCGGCCACCCGGAGCTCGGCCTGGACCGCGGCGGCGATCGTCGCCGCGTTGCCCAGCCCGCCGAAGATCGGCAGCCCCTGTGCGGCCAGCAGCGGGTTGACGGCGTCGGGGTAGCAGGAGTTGAGCAGCACCGCCTTCGACCCGATCTGCCGCAGGGCCTGCGCCAGGGTGAGCGGGATGACGGTGTGCAGGGGCAGGGCGATGCCGAAGCCCGCCCCGCCGATCAGCTCCGTCCACGCCGACGGAGTGGTCTCCGCCTCCCGAGAGGAGCTCAGCGAGGCGCAGCACACCACGACGTCGGGCGCCAGCCGTACCAGGAGCTCGGCGACCGGGCCGCTCTCCTCGAAGCACTCCAGCTCGACCGCCTCGAACACGGAGCCGGGGTGCCGGGAACGCGCGAGCGTCTGGGCCACGCGGCCGAGATCCGCGGCCTTGCCGAGGT
The DNA here is from genome assembly GCF_030268685.1 of Microtetraspora sp. NBRC 13810. Taxonomy (GTDB): domain Bacteria; phylum Actinomycetota; class Actinomycetes; order Streptosporangiales; family Streptosporangiaceae; genus BSRQ01. The sequence goes on along the minus strand of NZ_BSRQ01000015.1, from coordinate 82,987 downwards.
CACGGCCGGCGATCGTCACGTGCAGCGGACCGGAGTGCAGCAGGGCCAGGCTGTTGGCCACCACGCGGGCGAGTTCGCCGGTGCCGAAGAGCGTCAGTCTCATGGCCGCCGTGCCGATGAGCCGAGCCACGAGGTCATCCGGGTGGCGAGGTCGGGCAGGGAGATGTCGATCCTGCCCCCGGGCACGCCGTCGTCGGCGACCGGGCAGTAGGTGAAGGCCGCTCCCCGGCCGGGCGTGTCGTTGATCTTGGTGAGCCGTTCGGTCAGCTCGCCGGCGTCGGTCACGGTGGCGATGTCCCGGTAGCCCAGGGCATCGGCCAGGACGGGGAACCGCACGCTCCCGCTGTTCGTCGGCTGGTTGCCGGTCGAGGCGTAGGCGCCGTTGTCCAGGACGAGATGGTGCACGTTGTCCAACCCGTACGCCCCCAGGAAAAAGGAGTTGGCCGGGTTCATCAGCAGGCTGCCGTCGCCGTCCACCACCACGACCGTCACGTCGGCACGGGCCAGCGCGAGACCGCAGCCGATCGCGCACGCGAGCCCCATCGAGCCGACCATGTAGAAGTGGTTGGGCGCGTCGCCGATCGCGAACGCGCGGCGGCAGGTGTAACCGGTGGTGAAGACGATGGGGCAGTGGCCGCTCCGGGCGATCACGGCGCTGAGGGTTTCGGTGCTGGTCAGCTGGTCGATGTCGGTCATCGTGCCGGGTCCCATCCGAAGAAGGCGGGCTCCACCAGGAGCGCCGCCGGGCGGCGGTCGGTGAGCGAAACGCGTGCCAGCCAGGTGAGGTCGTCGTCGATGTCACCGCAGCGGCGGGTGGCGATGCCCATCTGGCCGAGGAGCGGCTCGGTGAGCCGTCCCATGACGACGTTCTCGCCGGTGGCGTCCGGGGGGAGGCCCCGCAGACTCACGATCATGGCGATGGGCAGCCGGTAGGGCACGACCAGGGAGGCGAGTGCGTTGACCGACTGGCCCAGTCCCGAGTTCTGCATGACGACGAGCGGGCGCCTGCCGCCCATCTCGGCGCCGGCCGCGACCGCGACGGCGGTGTCCTCGCGCGGCGCGTACAGGACGCGGCCCGGGTCCGTGTCCAGTGCCGCGAACAGCGGGGCCAGAATGCCGCAGGGCACTCCGATGAACTCGTCGTATCCCAGATCGCGCAGCCCGCGGGTCAGCCGGAGGGCACGATCGTCCGCCAGGGTGGTGCTGGTCATCCCGTCCTCCCGGCCGCGGCGTACATCAGGGGCGTGAGCTCGTCGGCGGAGTTCGGCAGCGCGTGCAGGCGATCGCCGGAGATCGGGGTGAAGTCCCGGACGCCGTAGCTGCCGGAGGCGTGCAGCAGGATGTCGTCCGTCCGCGGGACCGTCTGACGGTCGAGCCCGTTCAGCAGGCCGGTCATCGCCATGACCAGGGACCATTCCCGCAGTTCCCGGGGATCGGCGGGAAGCTCTATCGACGTCGAGGAAAGGAGCTCGCGTATCTCGGGGTAGCGGACCAGGCACTCGTGCAGCGACACGACGATGCCGCCGCCGCCCTGACGCCGGATGAGCGGCGTCATCTCCTTCACTGTGGGCGGGCGGGAGGTGTAGAAGGTGGTTTCCAGGAATTCGTCCGGATCACCGGTCACGAAAGGAAAACGGGGATCGTGCCGCTGGGTGTAGAGCCCGGTGTCGGCGTCGTAGACGTAGCGGGGGAGGTTGTCCCGCGAAAAGCTGTTGTACAGCAGGTGCAGCACCATATCGGGCGTGGCGAGGTGCTGCACGAGGAAATACCTCGCCTTCTCGGCGAAGTCGGCGCCGACAAGCCTCGCGCCGAACCGGTGGCCGAGCAGGCCGTACGCGCTGGAGACCGCGTGCGCGTGAAGGCGGGTGTCCGCCGAAGGCAGATATTGGTATTCGAACCAGGCCCGTAACGCGTCGGCGACCTGGTAATGACGAATGTCGAGCGTGTACCAAAGACGCGCGCCGGTCGCCTTGGAGTAACGCGTCGCGTGCTCGTCGTACCACGCCTTCGCCATGAGCTTGACGTCGTCGCGGCGCTCGGAGGTGACGACGCCCACCGGGTTCCGGGCGGCGAGCCGGTCGTCCTCGCTCAGCGGCGAGGACCACAGCTTGTCGCGGGCGTGCCGGGGCACCAGCGTGACGATGTTCAGCTGGTCGGCGCCGGCCAGCCCGGTCTCCAGCGCGCGGTGCACGGCGTCGCGCAGCGCGGTGCCCTTGTTCGCGGAGGTGGGGGTGAGCAGGGTGACGGGCTCGCCGGTCTCGTGGATGTGCCGCACCGCCCGCGCCACCATGACCAGGGACGCGATGGTCTTCGTGGTGCGGGTCCCGCGGTTGCCCATCAGGTCCAGGACGGTGATCCGCCGGCCCGCGTAGCCGGGGGTGGGGGACGTCTCCATCGTCGCCGCGGCGAAGTACTCCGCCAATCGCTCCGAGAGCGCCGGAATCCGCCACGGCGGCCGGAATTCATCGGATTCCACCTCCCCCGCCTCCATCGATTTCAGCGCCCGGACAAGGAAGTCGTACTCGCGGCTCAGGATGTTCTCGACGCGCGCATGCGTGAAACTCCGCATTGTTCTCCTTCCGTTTCTTTCGCTGAGTTTTCGCTTATGGCATGGCTCTGCGGCGCGGCCGAGGAGGATGTCACAGCCAATGTCGCCCGGTTCGGCATCACCCCTGCCACGCCTTGCCGCGCGGATACTCGCGCGGTGTCGATATTGCTGTCGCCGCCTAGGCGGATTCAACCCTTACCGGGTGATTCCACGGAAAGGGGCAACCAATAACGGCGGTTTCAGAGCGTTGCCTTTTCCGGCGGTCGCGCGGATCCGGGCGGGTGCCACGGCGCCGGATCGCAGGTGGGGGGCGCGACGCCCCCGCCGGGACCCGCCACGCTCGGGCCCGGCGACACGGGGCGCCGGCGGACGGACCGGTCAGGCGGCGGCGAACCCTGACCGATCCGGTCATGGCCTGGAAGCGACCTTGTGGGCGTCGGGGTCCGGCCCCGTGCGGTCACAGGCCGGCGAGCAGGGCGTCCAGCCCCGTCTTGACCCTTTCCACGGTCACTTTGCCGTCGCGCAGGCGGTGGGCGAGGAGGGGGGCGGCCAGGGGGGCCAGCAGGGCGTCGGCCAGCGTGTAGGCGTCGGCGGCGGGGCTCAGCTGGGCGACGAGCATGGAAAGGTGCGCGTGGTAGGCGTCGTAGGCGCCGCCGAAGCGGGCGAACGGGGTCGCCGTCTCCGCCATCACCAGCAGGTCGAGTTGCTCGGCCGTCCGGTCGGCCAGGGCGTGCAGGAAGGCGCGGACGCGGGCCCGCGCGTCGGCGCCGGGGCCGAGCGGCGGCGGTCCCTCGATGAAGGCCGCCTGGAACTCCCGCTCCCGCTCGTCGATGAGCGCATAGGCCAGCCCCGAACGGTCGCCGAACCGGCGGTAGAGCGTGCCGACGCCGACTCCGGCCGCGGCGGCCACCTCCGCCATCGCCAGCCCTTCGACGCCGTGCGCCGCGACGATGCCGGCCGCCGCGGCGAGGATCTTCTCCCGGTTGCGCGCGGCGTCCACCCGCTCGCGACGCGGGTTCCCGATGGCGTTCACGGTTCACAGGGTACTGAAGACCTTGCATGCGGAACGCGTTCCGCTTATGGTTAACCGGAACGCATTCCGCATATTGGAGGAAGTCATGTCACGACGTGTCGCGCTGGTCACCGGGGGAAGCCGCGGGATCGGCGCCGCGATCGCACTACGCCTGGCCGCCGAGGGCGCCGACGTGGTGATCACGTACGCGCGGGCGGCGGAGCGGGCGGCGGCGGTCGTCCGGGAGGTCGAGGCCGCCGGGGGCCGCGGCCTCGCCGTGGCGGCCGAGGCGTCCGACGCCGCCGAGCTGGTCGCGGCAGTCGAGCGTACGGTCGCCGAGTTCGGCCGGATCGACATCCTGGTCAACAACGCGGGCATCGCCCCCTACGGCCCGCTGGAGGAGATGACCCTGGAGCAGGTCGACGAGACGCTCGCGATCCACGCGCGCGCCGCCTTCGTGCTGGCCCAGGCGGCCGCGCGGCACATGGGCGACGGCGGGCGGATCATCAGCATCGGCAGCAGCCTCGCCGAGCGCGTGCCGTACCCGGGCTGGACCCTGTACTCGATGAGCAAGTCGGCGCTGACCGGCCTGACCAAGGGGCTCGCCAGGGACCTCGGCCCGCGCGGCATCACGGCCAACCTCGTCCATCCCGGCTCGACCGACACCGAGATGAATCCCGCCGACGGCCCGGACGCCGACGAGGAACGCCGCTACACCGCCCTGAACCGCTACTGCGCCCCGGGCGACATCGCCGCCACCGTCGCCCACCTGGCGGGCGAGGGGGGCCGGAACATCACCGGCGCCGCCTTCACCGTCGACGCCGGCACCACGGCCTGACCACCATGGCCTGGATGCTGCTCTGTGCGGCGGCCACGCTGGAGATCGTGTGGGCGATCGCGCTGGAGCGCTCGGCCGGCTTCACCCATTTCTGGCCGGCCGTGATCGGGGTGACCGCGGCGATCCTGAGCTTCGTCCTGCTCACCTTCGCGCTCAAAACCCTGCCGGTGGGCACCGCCTACGCCGTCTGGGTGGGGCTCGGCGCGCTGGGCGTCGCCGCCGCCGGCATCCTCGCCCTGGGCGAGAGCGCGGCTCCCGCCCGGCTCGGCTGTCTCGCTCTCATCCTGGGCGGCGTCGTCGGCCTCCGGTTGCTGGACGGATGACCCGGCAGGCCGCCGTACTTGTGCTAGATAGCGCCATTTATTGATGCATTTGGCCGCAAGTCACCACATAGGGGATCCGCTACTTACCAGATCGTTAACGGGCTCGTCAGCCGCCGCCCAAGGATTTTCGGACAGGCATACGGGCGGTATGGTCACACTTTTCCGTTAAGCCGGACATCTCAGCGAGGGGGCCCGCGGCACCGACCAGCCCGCTTGCCCACCGTCGGGGGGTACATGCTACGCTGCTCGCAGTTGCAGTTGTGGTACCCATGAAACTTTATGTGCACCTGACGGGACGTGACCATCAGGTGCATTTTCGTTTACCGGTCATCTCCGGATGGGTCATTGCGGCAACGCGGCATTCGTGCAGTACGAATACCGGTTATGCCCCCCTATCGAAGGAGATTGACATGGCTACTGGAACCGTGAAGTGGTTCAACTCGGAAAAGGGCTTCGGCTTCATCCAGCAGGATGACGGTGGCGCCGACGTCTTCGCCCACTACTCCAACATCGCCGCTCAGGGCTACCGCGAGCTTCGGGAAGGCCAGAAGGTGTCCTTCGACATCACTCAGGGCCAGAAGGGCCCGCAGGCCGAGAACATCGTTCCCGTTTGATGCGGCCCTCGCCTTGAGCCGGCCCGCATGGCCGGCTCAAGGCTACAGGTAAACGGGCGGCGGGCGGTCTTGACCGGCCCGCCTGCCACACCTGCCCCGGCCGACGGCGCCTTGAGCGGCCGGCCGGGTTTCGCGTCACCATGCACGGGTAGGGGGCGAGTAACTTGCTGAGGACTACCCGTACGTTGGCATTCGGTCGGCGTCGCCCGAGGTGATGGACAACCCTTCGGATCCCCATGAGAGATCCGGGTCAGGTCTGGCGATCGTCATGACGCCGAAAATTCTTTCCGCTTTCGTGCCGTGTCGCGGCGCGGGCGCCCCGCCGGTGAACGCGAAGGCGGTGCGTTTCGTTCTCTTCCCCGGGCCGAGCCGGCCCGACGTCCCAGACGGGGCCTGGTGGCCCTATTCCCGTGACGCCGCCGCGGAGTTGCCCGGCCTGATCTCCATGATCGACGAGTGGCTGGGCGGGATCACCCTGCGGGTGTCCCTTCACCTGGACGCCTGGGACGACCTCCCCCGGCACATCTCCGCCCGTGGCCGCCGGATCCAGGTGGACTGGTTCCGCGACCTGGACCCACGGCTGATCAAGCTGACCCTGGCGGGCGCGGAGGACGTCATCCTGCTCGTGGTCATCCCCGGTGTCACCGATCTCCGGCCGGCGAACACGCCGAGGCCGTACGGCATGACCGAGCCCCTTGTCGGAGCATCATGATCTCCCACCGCGACCGGACCCCGCTCAGAGCGGGCCCCCGCACGATCCCGCCCACCGCCACCGTGGTCCGCCTGGACGGCGAGATCGACATCTTCACCAGCCCCGAGCTGCGCGAGCGCCTACGGCGGGCGCTGCGCGACAGCGACGGCCTGCTCGTCTGCGACCTGTCCAGGGTGTCGTTCGTCGACGCCGGCGGGCTGGCCGTGCTCGTCGGGATCCAGCGGCACGCCAGGTCGCACGGGATGCGCTTCGGCCTGACCGGGCTGCGCCCGCGGATGGCCAAGCTGCTGCACGTCACCGGCCTGGACCGGAGTCTCACCGTCTACTCCGACGACCCCCACCTCGCGTACGCGGACGAACCGCTCCCCATCCGGCAGACCGCCCAGCGGGACTGACCCCCCTTAACCTCAGGCGAGCCGGTGATGGCTGCCGCGCCGGGCGATGCGCGGAATGTCCCTTTTGTCGTTCATGACCTTGGGAGTTGCGGATCACCCGGGCGCGGACCGTTTGAAGACACAGAGTGATGGATAATCTACTCTCCGTCATTATCGTGTTCTTCAGGAGCCCCCATGCGTCCTCGCCGACTGCCGTCCGCGGTCGTCATGACCGTTGTCATGGCCGTCGCCCTCGGCTTCGCTCCCGCCGTGTCCGCCGCCGCCAACCCGGAGCTGGACCAGCTGAAGCAGCAACTCGACAACCTCGCCGCACAGGGCAAGGCCGGCGCCGCCCAGTACTGGTATGTCGACGAGAAGACCGGCAAGGTGCACGTCGCCGTGCTGGAGGGCGCGTCCGACCCGGCCACCAAGGCGTTCATCGGCACCGGCCGCAGCGGGCTCGTCGAGACCCACACCGTCTCCGCCCCCGTCACCGCCTACGTCGGCGGCCGTTCCGCCCCCCGCCTCGCCACCCAGCAGGTGGTGCACGGCGGCCAGCGGATCGACGGCGGAAACGCCTACTGCACCACCGGCTTCAACCTCGTCGTGGACGGCCAGCCGCGCACGCTGACCGCCGGGCACTGCCAGAAGTTCTCCCAGACCTGGGATCTCGGCGGCGTGCGGCTGGGCGAGATCACCTCCCACGAATACCCCGGCAGGGACATCGCCTTCATCACCAGGGCGGCGGACTGGGAGGCCCCGGCCGCCGTCCGCCAGGCCGACGGCAGCATCCAGCAGATCACCGCGCAGGCCCGGCCGACGCTCAACCAGAGCGTGTGCAAGACCGGCGCCACCTCGGGCACCACCTGCGGCACCGTCACCGCGCTCGACGTCACGGTGAACTACGGCGACGGCCCGGTCTACGGCCTCGCCCAGACCACCGCCTACGCCGCGCCCGGCGACAGCGGCGGCTCGGTCTACTCCACCTCCACCGCCCTGGCCCTGGTCAGCGGCGGCCCGCAGAACGGCGGAAACGCCTTCGTCTACCCGATCGCCTGAGCCCCCGGCACCAGCGGGCCCGGCGGTGGCGCGGGCGGGATCGCCGCCGCGCGCCACCGGACCCCGGTGATCAGTAGCAGTACCAGGAGAAGGCGTCCCTCTCGTTGTGGAAGGAGGCCCTGGTCAGCCTGCCGTTGGTGTGCCAGCGGCAGGCGTCGTTCATGTCGATGCCGTGGTGCTCGCCCCGGTGCCCGATGCACCGCCAGCTCCACACCGACCTGGGGTTGGTCGCCACCGAGTTCAGATGCCCCTTGTGCTGGCAGTATGCGTGCAACCGGTCCAGGCCGGGAGGCTGCGCCTCGGCCGAGGCCGCGACCGCCCCCGTGAGGCCGAGTCCCAGGCAGACGGCCGCGGCGGCGAGGGTGGTCACGGTCTTCCGGCCGGAGCGGCGCGACTTGCTCGATGCGTTCACGTTGTCTCTTTCCCTGTGCGGAGCCTCCGAGGCCCCGGTCCGACGTCACCTCACGGCGTTCCGTCCGCCGCGCTCACAGACTGCTGTGAGCCGGTGACGTCGTGGTCACTTCCCGGTCACTCCGCCCGCGGCGGACGCGGGCCGGTGAGCCTGGGCGGGAAAGGCGGGTGGGGCGCGACGGCCCCACCCGGGTGGCCGGCGCTACCAGCAGGCTTGGCAGTTGAGGCAGTGGGCGTGCTGGTCCATCGGGTGGGCGAGGCCGTCCTCGGCGACGGGCTCGAACATGAACAGCGACTCCCACTCGGCCGTGGGTGCCACGTCCTCGGCGGCGGTCACGGCGACCGGCGCGGATGTCTTCATCATCTTCCTCTCCCCTGGGCGACCCCGGCTGCGCTCAGCCGTGGTCACATGTCGATGACCCGTTGCCGGGCCAGGTCCCGCGCCATGTCGGTGACCACGTCGAGGTCGGCGCGGAGCGCGGTGGCGATGACCGTGAGGGGGGTACGGCCGTCGCACGACTCGATGAGACGGGCGGTGGCGGAGTTGATCCTGACCACCTGGCCGAGCAGGTTGGGCAGCTTGTGGAACAGGAAACGGTCCGCGGTGCCCGGGTGCGGGCGGACCGGGATGCCGTAGGACAGGTCGGCCGCGGCGGCGTCGATGTCGCTGCGGTACTCGCGCAGCCGCAGCAGACCGCTGCGCACCGGATGGCCGCCGGCCGGGCGGCGCGGGAACATCCGCTCGCCGCCGGCGGCCTCCAGGTCCAGGCGCAGCCACAGCCGGTCGCGTTCGTAGCGGGCGATCTCGGCCGCGCCGCACGGCAGCTCGTCACGGCGCTTGTCGATCCAGGTGACCAGCTCGCAGGCGGCCTGGTAGACGTCCTGCGGGTCGGCCGTCACCACCGGCGGGTCGACCTCGCAGGCGAGCCGGGTGGTCGCGGGCATGTGCTCGGTGAGCAGGGCCGCGCCGCCGGGCGCCGGGCGGCGGGAAAGGACGCGGCTCAGCAGGGCGGCGGTCGCCTCGCCGAGTTCCCGCTCGCCGTACGTGCCGAGGCTCTGCCGCCCGGCCGCGCCGATCCGCCGGGCGGCTTGCAGGTCGTCGAGGACCCGGGTCACCACGGCGGCCAGCGCGGCGGTGTCCCTGGGGTCGGCCACCACCAGGGCGTTGACGCCGTCGCGCAGGGCGGGCCGCTGCTTGGCGGCGACCTCCTCCGAGACGATCAGGCAGGTGCCGGCGGCGAGGACCTCGGCGGGCAGGGCCGGCATATGGGCGGCCACCGGGAAGTCGCGTTCCAGCACGCACACCGCGTCCGCCCGGCGCAGGAACCCGGGCACCCGCCAGTGCGGCAGGAACGGCAGCGTCCAGGTCACCGGGCCGAGCCCGTGCCGTTCGACCGCCTCGGCGAACGCCTCCCGCCGCCAGCCGCCGCCCATCACCAGCAGGCTGAACCGCCTTCCGGCGTCGTGCACCTCCGCGAGCGCCGCGAGCAGGTCGAACGAGCCCTTCGTCTCGCCCAGCTTGCCGTAGACCGCGATGACCGGCGGCCCGGCGGGCAGCGGCGCGGTGTTCGTCACCCACGGGTGCTCGGCCAACCCGGCGATCAGCGTGTTCACGTCCAGCCGGGCCGCGGTCTGCCAGCAGGACGGCACGAACCGGCCGGCCCGCGGCGCGACGGGCTCGGCGACGGCCCCGAACCCGGACACCGAGCACGGCTGCCCGGCGACCGCGTCCGCGCGGCGCAGGATCTCCCGGTAGGCGGCCGACAGCTCCGGCTCGCCCAGCAGGCGGACGCGGTCGCTGCCCGCGTGCCGCAGCACGTGCGGCACCCCCGTCCACGACGAGGCGAGGTGCGCCGCCAGCCCGTAGGGCTCCAGGTAGTGGGCGTAGATGAGGTCGCAGCCGCCGCGCCGGATCTCGTCGGTGGCGAGCGCGGCCAGCTTGGTCACGTAGAGCGGGGAGTAGGGCACGTGCGCCGGCGCCGGTCGCCGGGTGGCGGCCAGCCGTACGGCGCCGCCGCCCGGATAGTCGGCCTCCAGCAGGGCGCGGTCCGCGGCGGTCAGCAGCATCCGGAAGTCGTCCTCGACCTCCTCGGCGTTGGTGACCACGGTCACCTGGTGGCCCGCCTGGGCGAGCCCGTGCACCGTCCAGTAGGACAGCGCGCTTATCCCACCCTGGATGGGTGGGTATTTGACGATCGCACAGATTCGCACCGGTCCTCCTCTCCGGTCGTGGCCAGGACGACGCGGGCCGCGATGAGCCGGTCGAGCATGGCGGCGGTCTGGCCGCGGTCGCCGCCGGCCGCCGCGACCACCTGCGCGGCGTCGCGGGAGCCGTCGCAGCGGGCGAGCAGGGACACGGTCCCCTCGCCGACCCGGAAGGCCCGTACGGCGGGCGTGCCCCAGCCGCGTTTCAACAGGACGGATGTGTACCGGAGCGGCAGCAGCCCCGGCGGCCCGCCGACGGTCACGTCGTGGTCGAAGACCGCCACCCGCACCGCCGCCGACACCCGCAGCCGCCCCGCCCCACCGGCCCCCGTGTCAGGGGGCCCCGTGTCCCTGGCGGCCCTGGCGGCGCCGGCGGCCCGGCGGTCGGTCGTGAGCGAGACCCTGGCCAGCTCGTAGCGGGCGAAGTCGGACAGCGAGGCGGACACCCGGCCGTCGATCCAGGCGACCAGACGCTCGGCCTCCCACGAGCCGGTCACGCCCTCCCCCGGCTGCGGACGCCGTACCGTCGCGGCCAGGAAGCCGGCCAGCAGCGCCGGGTGCGACGCCTCCAGCTCGGCGACCGTGGCGGGCAGATAGGACGTGATCTTGCGGGCCAGTTTGCGGCGCACGTTCTGCCTGGTGACGTGGAAGCCGGTGAGCGGGGCGCCGGCCAGCATGGCCAGCTCCGCCTCGGTCAGCCCGTACCGCCGTCGCAGCGCGGCCGGGTTCTCGCGCAGCATCGCCAGGTCCTCCGCGCGGGTCAGCACCCCGGACAACGCCTCACGCACGCCCATCGGCCACCCCGTCCCGTGCGAGCGGACGGCGCAGCCGGGCGCGGGCGCGGTCGAGGTCGGCGAGCAACTCGGCCGGGTCGTCGGGGAAGTTCTGGTCCCGCTCGATCAGCGTCGCCGGTACGGCGGTGCGGCTCAGCAACTCGTCCAGCAGTTCCCACACCCGTTCCGGCACCGCCGCGCCGTGGCTGTCCAGGGACATCTCCCCGGCCACGCCGTCGATCCCGCCGGCCAGGTGCACCTGCGCCACGCGCTCGACCGGGATGACGTCCAGGAAGCCGAGCGGGTCGAAGCCGTGGTTGCGCGCGTTGATGTCCAGGTTGGCCAGGTCGAGCAGCAGGTGGCAGTCGCAGTGTTCCATCACCTCGGCGATGAACTGCGCCTCGGTGAGCGGGGTGGCGAGGTCGACGTAGTAAGTGATGTTCTCCAGCAGGAACGGCCTGCCCACCGCGTCCTGCACGCGTCGCGCCTTGCGGCCGAGCTCGCGTGCCACGTCCCGGGTGCGGGGCAGCGGGGCGAGGAGGCCGAGCAGCACGTCCTCGGTACGGGTGAAGCACAGGTGGTCGCTGAACCAGGGGGCGTCGATCTCGTCCACCAGGGCCGCCAGCGCGTCCAGGTAGACCCCGTCCACCTCGCCCGCCGAGCCGATCGACATCTCCACCCCGTGCGGCACGACCGGGAACCGCCCGGCCAGCTCGCCCAGCTCCTCCCGCAGGTCCGCCGGGGCGAACAGGTAATGCTCGGTGATGACCTCCAGCCAGTCGATCCGGCCGGCGTGCTCGCCGACCACCCCGGCCAGCTCGGCCCGGTAACCCAACCCGGATCCCAGCTCGCGCAGCCTGGACCCCATCCGCCCTCCCGACAACCGCCCGACGCGCCGTCTTGGACAGTGCCCCCCGCCGCTCCTCCCCCATCCCCCGAACGAGCCAACACTCAGTGAAGCGTGCCCGCCGTGTCCGCTGTGTCCGCCGTGTCCGCCAGCAGGCACGCTGACCGCAGGCGAGAGGTGTCGGGCCACCACCGCGGCAAGGGGAGCCGGTAGCGGGCCAGGCGGTCAACAGGTCCGTCAGTCGTGCGGCCTGCCGGTAGGCAGCTGCTGGGCGCGGGAGAAGGCCGGATAGGGCACGTCGTGCCGGCTGATGGCCGCGCACGCTGCCGCCACCGCCTCCACAGGCACATCGACGCCGAACACGGCGACGACGGCCGTTGTGCCGGATTCCATGGACGAAGCGGTGCGTCCTCACTGAACTCGGCGACCTCGGGTGAACCAGCGCTGCCAAGCGATGGGGAAGCCCACGCGCTACACCCACACCTCCGTTCGACTCGGTTGACGGCTGGTGACACGTTCGTCGACGGCACCCCGACAGGGCAGAAAGGGATCACACGCGGGGATAGCCGCTGGTCAGCGTTCGGGGGGGTGCTGCAAAGCGCCTTTGGTGGCGGAGATAGCTTGGGATGTGGAGGAGGCTGAGCAGCGGCTCGTCACCGAGCGGCTGCCGAGACCGGCGAACCGGTCGCCGGCGACGCCCTCGACGGGGCGGGCATCCATGTCGCACCGACCGGCGGAACACCCTCGATGACGTAGGGGAATCCGGAGGTCTGACCATGCGGTCACAGACCAGGGACGCGAGCGTCGTCCAATGCTCGACATGCGGACGGAAGAACCGGCTGCCCAGGGCCGCCTCGGGAGTCCCGCGGTGCGGCCACTGCCACCAGCCACTTCCCTGGGTCACCGAGGCCGGGGACGACGACTTCAGCGAGGTCGTCGAGGCGGCCCGGATCCCGGTGGTCGTCGACTTCTGGGCACCTTGGTGCGGCCCGTGCCGCATGGTCAGCCCGGCGCTGGAGCAGGTCGCGGCCGATCTTGCCGGTCGCCTGAAGCTGGTGCAGGTGAACGTGGACGAAGCGCCCCGGCTCGCGGAGCGCTTCACCGTACAGGCCATCCCGACCCTTGTCGTGATCGATCAGGGCCGGGTCCTCACCCGGCGGTCGGGCGCGGCACCGGCTCCCGCCCTCCGCGAATGGGTGGACGATGCGCTGGCCGCCTGAGCTTTGCGAGACGCCGGACCCGCAGGGGGCCTACCCGAGGCTGAGCGACGCGCAGCTCCAGGCGCTGGCTCCGCACGGCGAGCGGCGCCGCGTCCGCCAGGACGAGGTCCTGTACGCGGAGGGTCTTCCGTGCACCGAGTTCTTCGCGATCCTGGCCGGCAAGGTGGCGACGGTCGAGGGATTCGGAGCGGACGACCAGGTGATCGGCGTCCACGGGGCAGGCCGGTTCCTGGGAGAGCTCAACATACTCACCGGCCAGGTGGGCTTCGTCACCGGCGTGGTGGCCGAGGACGGCGAGGTTCTCGCCGTGCCGGCGGACGCGCTCCGCCGCCTGGTCGCCGGGGATCCGGCACTCGGCGACCTCATCCTGCGGGCCTACCTCATCCGTCGCACGATGCTCATCGGACTGGGGGCGGGCTTCCGCATCATCGGCTCCCGCTTCCAGGCCGACTCCCGGCGGCTTCGGGAGTTCGCGGCACGCAACCGGTTGCCGCACCGGTGGATCGACCTGGAGCAGGACGAGGAGGCGGAGCGGTTCCTGCGGAGCATGGGCGTCACCCCGCAGGAGACCCCGGTCGTGATCTGGCGTGGCGAGAGGGTGCTTCGCAACCCGAGCAACGCGGAGCTGGCCCGGGCGCTCGGGTTCCTCGCACCACGGGTGCAGGAGACCCGATGCGACCTGCTCGTCATCGGGGCCGGGCCGGCGGGGCTGGCGGCGGCGGTCTACGGGGCGTCGGAGGGCCTCGCGACGATGGTCCTGGACGATGTCGCGACGGGCGGCCAGGCGGGTACCTCCTCGCGGATCGAGAACTACCTCGGCTTCCCGTCCGGGATCTCCGGCGGCGAACTGGCGGAGCGGGCGGCGATCCAGGCCGGCAAGTTCGGCGCGGGTTTCCGCGTCCCCGCACAGGCGTGCGGACTGCGCCTGGACGCGGGCGATCACATCGTCACCGTAGGGGAGGGCGGCACGATCCACGCGCGCACCCTGATCGTCGCGACCGGCGTCCGCTACCGGAGGCTCGATGTCGAAAACCTGGAAAGGTTCGAGCCCACGAGCGTCTACTACGCGGCGACCATGTTCGAAGCCCAGATGTGCGAGCAAGATCCGATCGTCGTCGTGGGCGGAGGCAACTCGGCCGGCCAGGGCGCCCTCTTCCTGGCCCGGCACGCCGCCCGCGTCCGGCTGCTCGTGCGCGAAGACGCGCTGTCCAGGAACATGTCCCGCTATCTGGCCGTCGAGATCGAACGGCACCCCCAGATCCAGATCATGCTGAACACCGAGGTCCGGGAGCTGATGGGAGAAGAGAAGCTCGCCGCGGTCATCGCCGAGAACAACGTCACCGGCGAGCGTTCCACGATCGAGGCCCGCGCGATGTTCATCTTCATCGGCGCGAAGCCCTACACCGCCTGGCTGGCCGACGAGATCGCGCTCGACCCGCGGGGCTACATCCTGACGGGCGCGGACGCCACCCGGGCTGGCAAGGAAGGCACGCCCGGCTCCGCCGGCCGGCCGTTTCCGCTGGAGACGAGCAGGGCGGGCGTGTTCGCGGCCGGGGACGTGCGGAGCGGGTCGATCAAGCGGGTGGCCGCGGCGGTCGGTGAAGGCGCCATGGCCGTACGGCTGATCCACGACTACCTCCAGGCCGGCGAGTGACTCCGGGCCGGAAGGAAGGAGACCTCCATGGCTGTCATGGCGGTGCCGAGATTCGAACGCTTCTTCCGCAGCGCCGCAGGTGTCGATGTCGACAAGGACGACCTCCGGCGCTACGGCGACTTCGTGAACGACAAGCTCTACGACCTGCTGGTGATCGGCCAGGCCCACGCCAAGGCGAACCGTCGCGACATCATCGAACCCTGGGATCTACCCGTCACCAAGGGCCTCCAGGAGAGCATCCACCGGTTCCGCCTCCTCGACGAGGACATCGAGCTGAAACCCATCCTGGAGCGGCTCGCCGCGCTGCCTCCGCTCGACCTGTCGGTCGGCGAGGAGACCGTCGGACGCCTGCCCGAGATCGTCGGCGGCATGTCCGTGGCACTGGCCCAGGCTTTCAAGATCGTGGATCCGGAGGTGAAGAACCCCGCGACCGAGCAGTGGGAACGCACGATACGTACCTTCGACCTGCTGCTCTGAGGCGGCCGGGACGGCCTCGGCGATCAGCTCGGAACGGCCCGCCCCGGACGCCCGGTGAATCCGGCGCCGAGCCCTCCCGGGGGCGCGGCCGCGGCGAGCGAGGAAGGAGGAACGAACCGTTGACCTGCTGTACGGCGTAGAACCTCTCGCCCCGTCGTCGACGGGTAAGCGATCCTTCGCAATCAACCGCATGCGAGGAAACCATGAAAGCGATCGTGTACAACGGACCTCGACAGGTCAACGTCGAGGAAGTCCCGGACGCGCGCATAGAGCGGCCCACCGATGTCCTGGTTCGCATCACCACGACCAACATCTGCGGGTCGGACCTGCACATGTACGAAGGCCGGACCGACTTCGAGACGGGCCGCATCCTCGGTCACGAGAACCTCGGCCAAGTGGTCGAGGTCGGATCGGCCGTCGACCACGTTCGCGTCGGCGACGTGGTCTGCATCCCGTTCAACATTTCGTGCGGCTTCTGCGCGAACTGCGAAAAGGGCCTGACGGCCTACTGCCTCACCACCAATCCCGAGCCGGGCATGGCCGGGGCGGCCTACGGCTTCGCGGACATGGGGCCCTACAACGGCGGCCAGGCCGAGTTGTTGCGCGTGCCGTACGGCGACTTCAACTGCCTCGTCCTCCCGGACGACGCGAAGGAGAAGCAGAACGACTACGTGATGCTCGCCGACATCTGGCCGACCGGCTGGCACGCGACCCAACTCGCCCAGGTGGAGGCGGGCGACTCGGTCGTGATCTACGGAGCGGGGCCCGTCGGGCTGATGGCCGCCTACTCCGCCACGCTCAAGAGCGCGAGCAAGGTGATGGTCGTCGACCGCCACCCCGACCGGCTCGCCAAAGCCGAGGAGATCGGCGCGATCGCGATCGACGACTCCCAGACGTCACCGGTCGATCAGGTCATGGAGCTCACCACGGGCCTGGGCGCCGACCGGGGCTGCGAGTGCGTGGGCTACCAGGCGCACGACCCACAGGGACACGAGCACCCCAACATGACGCTCAACAACCTCGTCAAATCGGTCAAGTTCACCGGGACCATCGGCGTCGTCGGCGTCTTCATCCCGTCGGACCCCGGCAGCCCGGACGATCTCTTCAAGCAGGGCGAGATCGCCTTCGACTACGGGATGTTCTGGTTCAAGGGCCAGATGATCGGCAACGGCCAGTGCAACGTGAAGCGCTACAACCGGCAGCTCCGCACGCTCATCCACGAAGGAAAGGCCCGGCCGTCCTGGGTCGTCTCGCACGAACTGAACCTGGACGAATCACCGGACGGCTACGAGCACTTCGACCGGCGGGATCTCGGCTGGACCAAGGTCGTCATCCATCCCGGCGAGCTCGACTGACACGCATCGCCCGGACCACCGCCGCGATGGCGCACGCCATCGCGGCGCCCGGAAGACAATGCCGGCATCGGCCGACGGCCGCGACGTTCTGCGACTGCGGCGTGCACCGGGCAGGCAAGCTCTTCGAAGCCTTCGCCGGGCAGCCACACCAGGACCTCATACAGGCGCTCGGCGTCGCAGGGGCTGCCGCTGTCGTCGTCCAGGTCGTAGTCGCGGATGAGCTCGCAGGCGACGCCGTAGCCGGTGGCGCGGTCGATCGCGGCGCGTGCCTGCTGTAGGTGCGCCGCAGCGGTGCCGAGGTGGGCGCGGGCAAGGGGATGGAACTGCTGGTCGTCGTCATGCGCATCCTGCTCGGTCTCGACTCGCAGCCGTTCGACCGCGTCCAGCAGTTCCATGTCACGGGTCGTGGACCATGCGCTCATCGCACGGATCTGCGTGTCCCGGGGCACGGAGAGGTGGCGGGCACGGTCCCGCACGGCCGCCAGCTGCTCGACGAGCACAACCTCCTGCCCGGCGAGCGCGGCCGAGTCGGATCGCAGTTGCACGGTCCGGGGCGGCGCCGAGGCGGCGCACCGCGGGCACGGCGAGCACCGACAGGCCCAGCACGACCTGGAAGACCGCCCCGAAACCCAGGACGGCGCCGGTTCCGGCCGCCTCGGCCGCCGGTCCGGCGACCGCGAGGCCGAGCGGCCCCAGCGCGAAAGCTCCCATGCCGGTCAGGGAGGTGACCCGGGCCAGCACCTCGGCGGGCACGTGCTGCTGGTTGGCCGTCGCGTAGAGCGCGGAGCAGACCGCGGAGCCGATCCCGGCGACCAGGGCGGCGGCCAGCAGGACGGCGAACGGCGCCCCGGCGGCGAGGGCGGCCGACGGGACGGCCCAGCCGAAGGTCGCCGCGGTGGCCACCACCAGCGGCCGGCGCAGGACCCGCCCGCCTACCAGCGCGAGCCCGCCGGCGAGCGCTCCGGCGCCGTAGACCGCCATCACCAGCCCCCAGTCCCGGGCGCCGCCGAGGTCGCGCTCGGCCACCACCGGCCCGAGCACCAGGAACGGCGCCCACACGGCCAGGTTGAACAGCGTGAAGTGCAACGTCGTCACCCACAGCCAGGTCCGCGAGCTGAACTCCCGCCAGCCCTCCCGCACGGCCAACCGGCCCGAGGACACGGGGGCGGCGGCATGGGCGGGCAGCCGCAGCAGGAGCAGGGCGACGGCGCTGAGGGCGTAGGTGACGGCGTCGAGGAGGATCACCGCGCCGGAGCCCGCCGAGGCGACGAGGAGCCCGGCGAGCGCGGGGCCGGCCACGGTGGCCGCCGACTGGGCCAGGCCGTACAGCGCGTTGGCGTCTCTGAGCTTGCCGTCATATTGCCTGCCCCAGGCCACGACACCGGGCACGAGCGCTCCGCGGGCCGGCATCGCGAACCCCTCGCCGATCCCCCAGATCGCGACGAACACGAAGAACGTCCAGATCGGCGGGCGGCCGAGGAGCAGCGCCGCGGCGAAGGCCGCCTGGGTGACGCACTGCAGCACGTCGGCGGCGAGCAGCACCCGCCGGGGCCCGAACCGGTCCGCGACGACCCCGCCGACCAGCATGAACGCCACGATGGGCACGATGCGCGCGGCCATCACGTAACCGAGGTCGCTCTGCCCGCCGCCGGCGTGGAGCACGGCGAAGACCACGGCCAGCGCCGACATCGACGACCCGAGCAGCGAGGTGGCCGCCCCGGCGAAGTACAGCCGCAGGTTCCGGTCGGCGAGCGGCGAAAGGCGGCGTCGAATCCCTGTCATGGCATCTCAGCCTGGGTGCCGGTCCAGCCGGTTGCAAGAGATGGGCTCAAGGAGATTGAGTCTCTATACTGCAATAGCGGACAGCCTTGTGGGCTGGCTCTTCTCAGAGGAGGCGGCGGTTTTTACTGCGGCAGACGGCGATGTCGCCCCGGTCGAGTACGCGGTGGCGATCGATCGCTACCTGGAGACGCTGCGGCTGAGCCCGGCCTCCCGCCGGGTCTACCGCATCGCGCTCGCCACCTGGGCCTGGCCGCTCGTCGGCAGGACGCCGCCCGGCGGCAGGGAGCGCCGCGGCGCGCCGCCGCCCATCGTGCCGCTCGCCCTGCTGGACACCCCGGCCGCCCGTGACCGGCTGCGCGAGGCGCTCGCGGAGCGCGCGGCGGCGGTGGACGCGCGGACGCTGGGCCGGGAGCTGTCCATCCTGCGCGGCGCGGTCGGCTGGTGGCGCAACCGCGGCTGGATCAGCGGCGACCCGGTGGGTCCGCTGCGGTCGCCCGCGCTGCCGGCCACGTCCGGCGAGATCCTCAGCGGGGAGCAGGTGGCGGAGATCTTCCGGCTGCCCGCCGGCCTGCGCGAGCAGACCTTCTGGCGGCTGCTCTACGAGACCGCCGCCCCGGTCGAGCGGCTCCTCGCCCTGAACGTGGACGATCTCGACCTGCCGCGCAGGCGGCTGCGGCGGGCGCCCGCGATCCGCTGGCGGGCGGGCGCCGCCCGGTTGCTGCCGCTGCTCCTGCTCGGCCGCGGTACGGGTCCCGTCCTGCTCACCGAGCGCCGCGCCGCACGGGCGACGCCGCCCGGGGACCGGGATCCGGTGACCGGGCGGGGCCGCCTGTCCTACCGGCGGGCGGCCGAGCTGTTCACCGGCGCGACCCGGCCGCTCGACCCCGCGGGGCACGGCTGGACGCTGCGCCACCTGCGGGCCGCCGGACAGGCGCACCGCCCATCGAGCCAGGCACACCGCCGGTCCGCCCAGGCATCCCCGGCGTGACCGGTCAGGCGAAGACGTCCTGCTGGTAGCGGCCCTCGGCCTCCAGGCCGCGCAGCCACTCCTCGCCGTCGCCGCCGGCGCGCTCCTCGTGGATCGCCGCCAGCGCCCGCCGTACGGCCGGCGCCATCCGCAGCCCGTCCCCGCACACGTAGACGTACGCCCCCCGGCTGAGCAGCTCCCACACCGTGTCCGCCTCGCCCGCCACCGCGTCCTGGACGAACCGGTACCGGTGGCCGGGCACGGCCGAGAACGCGGTGTGCACCCGGACCGGGCCGGAGTCGCGCCAGCCTTCCAGCTCGGCGCGGTAGAGCCAGTCGTGCTCGGGGTGGCGGCAGCCGTAGAACACCTCGGCCGGGCCGGTGGCGCCGGACAGCGCCCGCTCCTCCAGGAAACCGCGCAACGGCGCGAACCCGGTGCCCGGGCCGACGAGGATCACCGGCGTGCCCGGGTCGGCCGGGAGCCGGAACGGCGGGCTCGGCACCCGGACGTACCCGTAGAAGACATCCCCTTCCGACAGTCCCGCCAGGTAGGCCGAGCACATGCCGCGATAGGCGCCGCCGCCGGACCAGGCCGCGCCCTCCACCAGCCCGACCGTGATCCGGATCCGCCGCGGATCGGCCAGCGGCGTGGAGGAGATCGAGTAGTAGCGCGGCCTGATCGGGCCGGCCAGCTCAAGGAAGACCGGCAGCGGCAGCTCCACCGCGGGGAAGCGCTCCAGCAGCTTCAGCACCGAGATCCGCTTGGCCAGGATCTCCTCCGCGTAGTCCGCGCCGAGCCGGTCCAGCTCCCCCGTCGTCCACGGGCAGCCGGTGTGCTCGGCGAGCGCGGCGAGGTCGGCGCGGGTGGCCACCTCCTGGAGCTCGGCGAACTCGCTCAGCAGCAGCTCGGCCGTGACCGGGGTCTCCACCGGCAGGTGCGTCGCGCCGCGGGCGCGCAGCCGTACGACCTGATCGCGTGGGACGCGCAGGCAGCGCAGCGCCCAGGCGACCAGCTCGGGGTCGTTCTTGGCGAAGACCGCGAGGTGGTCGCCCGCCGAGTAGGTCACGCCCTCGGGCAGCTCGGCCACGATCGAACGCACGCCGGGACGCGGGGCCTCCACCGAGAAGTCCCACAGCCCGCCGGGGTCGCCGGTCAGCTCCTCGTTCGACACCACGCGCAGCGGGAACGCCTGCTCGGACACGATGGCCGGCCGGACGTCCGCCTCGGTGAGGACGTCCATCTCGTACCGGCGGCCGGCGTCGGCGGCGGTGGCGCCGTACTCGCGTGCGACGGCCTCCCACAGGCCCGTGCTCCAGGCGAGGACGTCGCCGTCGAAGTCGCCGTCCGCGTCGGCCTCGCCGCGGTCCACCAGGGGCACCGCGCCGGCCCCGGTCAGCTTGGCGAACGCGCGCCGGGGGAAGTCCTGGTAGGTGGGCCACTGGGTGTTGCCGCAGCCGAGCAGCGCCAGCCGTACCCCGTCCAGCGCGGGCAGCTCGGCAGCGTCGAAGACCTGCGCGTTGTCCGGGGCCTTGCCGTTGTAGGTGGAGGTGACCACCACCAGCAGGCCGCCGGCCGGCGGGGCGGCGGCGAGTTCGTCCAGCGTCATCAGGGTGGTGGCGAAGCCGGAGCGGCCGGCCCGCTCGGCGAGCCGTTCGGCGACGTCCGCCGAGGTGCCGAGGTTGGAGCCGTAGGCGACCGCCATGCTCACCCCGGTGACGCTCACCTCGGCCTCCTCCTGCGTGGCCTCCGGCGCCGGCTGCGCGGTGGCGCGCTCGTGCTCCCTGCGGGCCCTGACCCGGATGGTGAAGCCCTCCGGCTTGAGGGTGAGGGTCTGCTTGATCTGCATCCGGTAGGCGCCGGGGTCGGCGAGGGCGAACCGCCGCAGGATGAGCGCCAGCGCCAGCCGCGCCTCGGTCAGCGCGAACTGCCGCCCGATGCAGGCCCGCTCGCCGCTGCCGAACGGCTTGTAGGCCGCCGGGTGGTGGGCCGCCCTGGCCTCGGGCAGCCAGCGGTCGATGTCGAACTCGTCGGGCCGCTCCCACGCCTTGGGGTGCCGGTGCAGCGCGGGCAGCAGTACCGCCGCCTTGCGGCCCGCCTCCACCGGGTACCCGCCGATCGTGGTGGCCGACCGGGCGGCCACGGCGAACGCCGGGATCGGCGACCAGAGCCGCAGCGTCTCCTCCAGGATCCGGGAGACCACGTCCAGCTTCATGACCGTCTCGTAGGTGGGCACGGTGTCGCCCGGCAGCAGCCGGTCCACCTCGGCGTACGCCTGCGCGAGGGCGTGCGGGTTGCGCAGCAGGTTGTACAGCGCGAAGGACAGCAGGCCGCTGGTGGTCTCGTGGCCGGCGATGAGGAAGGTGAGCACCTGGTTGCGGATGTTCTCGTCCGGCAGCCGCTCGCCGGTACGCGGGTCGGCGGCCTCCAGCATCAGGCCGAGCAGGTCCCCGGTGCCGCCGCCGCCCGTCGTACGGCGGCGCGCGATGACGTCGTCCACCAGGTCGTGCATCAGCCGGATGTCGGCCCGGTAGCCGTCCTCCTGCTTCCTCTTCAGCCTGGTGACCAGCGGGAGCTGCCGGTTGCGGATCATCGCCTCGGTCAGCGAGCGGCCCATCGCCTGGAGGAAGGGGTGCAGTTCGGCCGAGTTGAAGGAGTCGAACCGGTAGTCGAACCCGGTCAGGGAGATCACGTCCAGCGTGAGCCTGGTCATGTCGTCGGAGACCGGGAGGTCCTCGCCCTGCCGGCGCTCCCAGGAGGCGATGAGCTGGTCGGCGACCTCCAGCATCTGCGGGAAGTAGGACTTCATGGACCGCTGGCTGAACGCCGGCATGAGAATCCGGTGCGCGTGCCCCCAGACCGGCTCGTCCTCCCGGGCGGTGAACAGCCCGTCGCCGGCGAAATCGCGCACGATGGACAGCGGCGGGTCGATCACCTTGGCGAACCGGCTCTCGTCGCACACCTCGGCCACCAGGTCGGGATCGTAGACGAAGAGCACCTTCCGTCCCATCATGTCGAGCTGGAAGATCCCGTCCGGATGCCGGGCCGCCTGCTCGACGAAGAACTCGTTGGGCGCGTGGGCCGGGATCTGCAAGGTGTTGCCGACGAAGGGCAGGCCCTGGGGCGCGGGTATCTCTGTCGTCGTCACGGGGGCTCCTCACGGTGTGCCGGACTACCAGCCATACACTGTATGGCTACTACCATACGGCGTATGGCCAACAGTGCGCGCAGAGGGGAGCCCCTGACCCCCGGGGAGATCTACGAGACGGCGCTGCGACTGGTGGACGCGGGCGGCGTCGAAGCGCTGTCCATGCGCAAGCTGGCCACCGAGCTCGGCGTCAACCCCATGTCGCTCTACCACCACGTGGACGACAAGACGGCGCTCATCCGCGAGGTCGCCCGGCTCGCCGTGAGCCGCCTCCAGCTGCCCGCCGACGACGGCTCCCCCTGGCAGGAACAGCTCCGCGTACTGGCGGGCGCCTATCGCGTGTACGCCATGCGGCATCCCGCGCTCATGTCCTACATCGACGCGCATCCGGCCGTCATCCAGGCGGACTCCGGCATGATGGCCGTGCTGAGCCGCATCCTGCGCGCCGCCGGCGTCCCCGAGCGCGATCTCGGGCACACCGCCGAGGTGCTCATCTGGTTCGTCTCGGCGCTCGTCACGGCTGAGGGCGGCGGCATGCTCGGCATGCGCACCGGAGCCGTGGACGCCGACCGCAGCTTCGAGATCGCCGTCGAGCTCATCGTGGACGGCCTCGCCCAGGGCGGCGCCTTCAAGCGTCCCTGAGGGTCCCGGCCGCGCTCAGGCGCCCCGCCCCCGGGACCGGGCGGAGGTCAGCCGCGGACGCGGATCTCCCCCACCGGCTCGCCGCGGCCGAAGACCGGCGTGGCGGCCAGGGCGGACAGCTCGGGGCCGTCCTCGCCGAGCGCGCGCAGGGCGGCCACCGTGACCGGGGTGCGGGCCCGCTGGCCGCCGTCCTCGATCTTGACGGTGCCGGCGCGGCCGTCCGCCAGCGCGAACGCGTCGAACGCCTCCGCGCCCGCCTTGATCAGCAAGCCGGGCACGGCCCGCATGAGCGCCGTCTCCGGGCGCGACGTGCCCGAGGTCCACTCGGGATGGGCGCGCATCGCGTCGGCGATGCGCCGCTCCGGCGTACCGGGATCGGCGAGGACGAGCGACCGGAACGCGCGCGCCACCCCGACCATCGACACGAAGAACAGCGGCGCGCCGCACCCGTCCACCCCGGAGGCGGCCACCCGCTCCCCGGTCATCTCCTCCACACAGGCCCTGATCGCCCGCTGGAGGGGATGCGTCTGGTCCAGATAGGTTTCGGTCGGCCAGTCGTTGGCCACGCAGGTGGCGAGCATGGCCGCGTGCTTGCCCGAGCAGTTCATGAAGATCCGCGCCTGGTCGCCGCCGGTCCTCAGCACCTCCCGCGCCGACCCGGGGTCCTCGGGCAGCGCGAGGGGGCAGCGCAGCGCGCCCTCGTCGAGCCCGGCCCCGGCCAGGATCTTACGCGCGCCGTCCACGTGGAACGCCTCCCCGGCGTGGCTGGCGCAGGCCAGCGCCAGCGACTCGCCCTCCAGGGCCAGCCCGCCCCGCACCATGGCGAGCGCCTGCAACGGCTTCATCGAGGACCGCGGAGACGCCGGGACGTCCACGTCGCCGTGCGCCCTGACGACCTTGCCGTCGGCCCCGAAGACCACCATCCGCGCCCGGTGCGTCGACTCCACGAAACCCGACCGGACCACGTCCACCAGCAGCGGCTCCACTGTGCCCTCCCTCTCGGGCCTTGAGTTTAGGGACGACCGATATCCGGGTTCACCCCGGGGGCATGGCAGAATGCGCAGGCATGCGAGCGGTGGTGCAGCGGGTGAGCTCCGCGTCCGTGACGGTGGACGGCGCGACGGTCGGCGCGATCGGCGAACCGGGCCTGCTGGTGCTGGTCGGCGTCACGCACACCGACACCCCGGCCGAGGCCGCCAGGCTCGCCGCCAAGCTCTGGGGCCTGCGCGTCCTGCACGGCGAGAAGTCCTGCTCCGACGTCGCCGCCCCGCTCCTGGTGATCAGTCAGTTCACGCTGTACGGCGACGCCCGCAAGGGACGGCGGCCCACCTGGCAGGCGGCGGCCCCGGGCCCGGTCGCCGAGCCGCTGGTGAACGCGGTGGTCAGCGGGCTGCGCGACCTGGGGGCCCGGGTCGAGACGGGCGTCTTCGGGGCCGACATGAAGGTCGAGCTGGTCAACGACGGCCCCATCACGCTCATCCTGGACACCTGACCTGGACACCTGACGGGAAGGGTCAGCGGATCCTGCGGCGCAGCCCCGGGTCGATCGAGACGTTACGCCCCGCGTCCGGCGGCACGATGACCTCCTGGGAGGCGGCCACCCCGCCCGCGAGCAGCGCCGCGTCCACCGGCACGGTGCGCTTGACCAGTGCCAGCGCGATCGGGCCCAGCTCGTGGTGCCGGGCCGCGCTGCCGACGAAGCCGACCGCCTCGCCGTCCAGCGTCACCGGGGCGTCGTGCGGGGGGAGGGTGTCCACGCTGCCGTCGAGGTGCAGGAACACCAGGCGGCGCGGAGGGTGCCCCAGGTTGTGCACCCGGGCCACGGTCTCCTGCCCCCGGTAGCAGCCCTTGGTCAGGTGGACGGCGGTGCCGATCCAGCCGACCTCGTGCGGGATCGTCTTGTGGTCGGTCTCCCGGCCGAGCCTCGGCCGGTGCTCCTCGATGCGCAGCGCCTCGTAGGCCCACAGGCCCGCGAGGCGCAGGCCCAGGTGCCCGGCCAGGTGCTCGCGCGGCAGCAGCAGGTCCTCGCCCATCACGACGGTGCCCGCCGGCGGCCCGGCCACGGCGGACCGCACGGTGACCACCGCGTACGCCGCGGTCTCGTCGCTCACCTCGACCCGCAGCATGAACCGCATCTTGTCCAGGAAGGCGACCAGCGCGGCGGCCCCGCCGGGCTCGACGTGCCCCCACACCGCCTCGCCGTCGTCCACCAGCGTGACGTGGTGCTCGACCCGGCCCTGCGGGTCGAGCAGCAGGGTCTGCGTGACCTCGCCGGGGGCGAGGGCGTCGAGTTTCTGGGAGCTCAGGTCGTTGAGCCAGCGCAGCCGGTCGACGCCGGAGATCCGGACGACCTCCCTGTTGCTCCGGTCGACGATCGCCGCGCCGCCGAGCAGCGCCCGCTGCTCGGCGAACGGGTCACCGTAGTGGGCCGCGACATCGGCGTCAGGTGCCTCGGCGGCGACGGCGCCGGGCGTGTCCAGCAGCGGGCTTCGCATGCTCCAAGGTTACTTCGCGCTCCGCGCCGCTTCGCCGCCGGTACGGCCCGCGCCGACGCAGTTGCGGCACCGGCCGAAGACCGTGAGGTGGTGCACGTCGGTGTCGAACCCGAGCTCGTCGTGCAACGCGCTCACCAGCCCCTGCACCACCGAAGGCCGCACCTCGCTGATCTCCCCGCACCCCCGGCACACCAGGTGCACGTGGTCGGCGTCCGCGGCCAGGTGGTAGGTGGGAGCACCGTGGCCGAGGTGCGTGTGGGTCACCATGCCGAGCTCTTCGAGCAGCTCAAGGGTGCGGTAGACGGTCGAGATGTTGACGCCCCTGGCCGTCTCGCGCACGGCGGAGCAGATCTCCTCGGGCGTGGCGTGCTCCAGCTTCTTGACCGCCTCAAGCACCAGCTGCCGCTGAGGCGTCACCCGGTAACCTCGCGCCCTGAGCTCCTCGTGCCATGAAGTCTCCGTCATGTCACGAGTTTAGTCGCGCCGGCGTCCCCGCCCGGCGCCCGCGACGCGAGTTTTCACCCGCGCGCACACGACCGGCCGCGGGTCGCCGGAGTCGCCGCGGGTCCCGCCGTTGCGGCACCGGAGCGCGACCGCGTGCAGCACCCTGGTGGGGCGTCCTCTGTCCTCGCCAAGTTGCGGAGCGGGGGCAGAGGACGACTCTCGGGCGCGCGGTTCAGGACTCCAGGTAGCCGGCGAGGGTGCCGCGGCTGCGCCGGAGGTCGTCGATGCGCTCGTCCATGGCCGCGAGCTCCCGGTCGATGAGGGCCCGCAGGTCGGCACACCAGTCGAACTCGGTGCCATCGCCCCGGGTGCACGGCAGCACCTCGCGGATCACCTCGGTGGACAGGCCGGCGTTCAGCAGGGCGCGCACCTTCCGTACGACGATCACCGCGTCCTCGTCGTAGCTGCGGTAGCCGTTCGCGTCTCGCCTGGCTTCGAGCAGGCCCTGCGCTCCGTAGTACCGCAGCAACCGCGGGCTGACCCCGGTACGCCGGGACAACTCCCCAATCAGCATGTGACCGCCCTATCCGAGGCTCCGACACGATGTACAGCTTCAACGCCGCCTCGCGGGCGAACATTTCACCTGACCCGCCCGGCGCCCCCACCCGGGATCGCCGACTGGACCCGGGGGCAACCTCACCTATGGTGATTCGATGCCGCTCGTCGAGATCACCTACGCTCCGCATGTCGCCGAGACCACACTCCGCGAACTCGGGTCGGTGCTGCCGCATCTGGTGTCCCAGGCCGTGGAGTGTCCCGAGGAGCCCTACGACGGCAACCTGCAACCGGGCGATGTGGAGATGCGCTTCCGCGGGCTCGGGCCGTTGGACCGCTGCGGCCTGGATGTCGTGATCGAGGTGCGGTCCAAGTGGTTCGAGAGCAGGGCCGTCAACCGCCAGGAGCGCGTGGACCGGCTCCATGAGAGCATCGGCGCCGCGACCGGGCTCCTCGATTTCGGCGTCTACCTGTCACTTCCGGTAGCCGCCTGGTCTCAGGGAGACTGAGGAGCCCGATCGGCCCGCCTTCTCACCCGGCGCCGGGTCAGGTGGGACCTGCCCCGGCCAACCGGCGGGGGTGTCCACCCGGTCCCCCGGTCGAGCGGCTCAACTGCAGCGCGCGACCCGGATCACGGAGTACGGCTTGTAGGCCGCGGCGTAGAACTTCTTCTTGCCCTTGGTCCTGGCGTTGACCGTCATGCACCGGTACTTGGTGACCTTGTCGCCGACCGAGCCCTTCCTCTCGAACGCGATCTTGGTACTGACCTTGTGGCTGCAGTGGTTGTTGAAGTAGATGGTCACGGTCGTGTTGCCCTCGCCCCAGGAGTAGTTGGCCCACTTGCCACCGGGCTTGGAGCACTTCACACTGTCGCGCTCGACCGCGGCTCGGGCCGACGCCGTAGCGGCCTTCGCCGGAGCCGCCTTCGCCGCGGCGGTGGCCGCGTTGGACGATGCGGCGCCCGCCTGCGCGGACGCAGCCGTTTCCGGAGTCAGCAGCAGGGCCGCCGCGGTGGCGGAGCCGAGCAGAACGGATGCGAGCTTCTTGCGATTCATGCGCCAACCTCACAAAGGGGATCAATTTCCGTGATCACCGTAGTGGACATCCCAAAGCTTGGTGTGGCGGTCGTCCCAAAACCTGGTGAGGTCGGACGAACCGGTCAGGAACACCGAGGACGTCAGGCACTAGCGCACCAGCCCCGGCACCACGACCCGCCCCTCTCCGCGCAGTGCGAACAGCTCCCTGCTCGCGCCCGTGCGCACATCGACCGCATAAGCCACCGGCGGCGGGCTGTTCGGCGATTCGGCACCGGCCAGCACGGTCACCTCCGTGGCGTTCAGCCAGCTCCCGAGCCGCCAGGGACGCCAACCTTCGGCGAGCCCGGATACGGGGACACGGGTCTCCCGGCCGGCCCGCACGGCGTCGAAGACGACGATCGAGCCGTCCTTCTGGATCATCGGCTCCCGATCCGGGTCGCGGGTCGTCCCCACCCTGGCCAGCGTCCGTCCGTCCGGCGCGAGGGCGCTGTAGTCGTACGTGAAGTCCTTGATGGTGATCGGCTCCTGGCCCAGCACCCACACCCGGCTGGACTTGTCGTACGGCTTGACCAGCACCACGGGTCCTGAACCGTCCGACACGCTCACCGGCCACCATCCTCGCCTGAGGTCGGTCACCGTCCCGCGCTCCAGGTCCACCAGCTTGTTCGGCTGCCGCCGACCGCCCCACCCGGACACGATGAACCTCAGCCCGTTGGGCGACAGCCGCAGCGCGTACTCGACCGAGAAGTCCTCCGCGGGCTGCTTCAGCGGCGACTTCCACGTTCTCCCGCTCGCGAGGTCGCGCACCACGATCGCGCGATGCCTGGAGCTGTAGTACGCGATCCTGCGGCCGTCCGCGGTGACTTCCAGCGGTCGCGCCACATCCTCGCCCAGCTCGTACGTGCGGCCGTCGCGGGTCACGATCCGCCAGGCACGCTCGGTGCACGTCTCCACCGTGATCCGGCACTCCGGCTCATACGCCTGCTCCACCGGCGCGACGCCCTTCGCGGGCAGTGGGGGCGCCTTCGTCTCCGGCGGGGTGAGCACGACCGGCGGCGAGGGGTTCGCTTTCAGCAGCAACACGGACCCACCGCCCGCGATCAGGCAGGTGACGGCGGCGGCCGCCACGGCCAGCCGGGTCGCCCGCCTTCTGCGCGCACCCCGCACCGCCCGTGTCGCCAGATCGACGACATGCGCCTCCTCGGCCAGCGCCTGCAGATCATCACGCAGTGTGTTCATCGGTACACCTCTTCGGGGGTGAGCGCCCGGAGCTTGGACAGCGCGTAATGGGTCTGACTCTTGACGGTGCCGACCGAGACGCCCATGAGCTGCGCGGTCTCGTGCTCCGAGCGGTCCTCGTAGAACCGCAGCACGATCACCGCGCGCTGCTTCGGCGTGAGCTGCGCCAGCGCCTGGCGCAGGGCCATGCGGCGCACGGTCACCTCGTCGTGCGACTGCCCGGCCTCGGCCCGCTCCGGCAACTCGGCCCCGGGCAACTCGACCCGCCTGCGCCTGCGCCACGAGAGCGTCTGGTTCACCAGGGCCTTGCGGGCGTACGCCTCGGGGTTGCCGCCCTTGGCGAGCTTCGCCCAGTGGGAGGCGACGCGGATCAGGACCGTCTGTAACAGGTCCTCGGCGAGATGGGGGTTCCCGGTGAGCAGGTACGCCGTCCGCATCAGCGACTGCTGACGCGCGCGCACGAACTCATGGAACCCCTCGTAACGGTCCATGTATCGAAACAACTCCGCTGAGGGGCTCCAGGTTGGAATGCCCGGCGCGAAAGGTCCTCAGGAGGGTCCGGGCTCGGCGCGGCGGCGGGATCGCGCCTGGCCGGGATGCCGTTCGAAAAACATTTGCCCGCCCCGCACCCGCTGCATAAGGTACAAGCACGCGGAAAGGAGGTGGTCCAAGTAATGGTTGATCATAATTGGGCTAGCGAGGTGGCTGTCCGCTAGGGCTCGCCGACTCCGGACCACGTCTGGACGTTTGGCGACGTCCGGCGAATCCATGACACCACCGGGACCTCGGGCCGCCGGAGGACGGGCAGAAACCCGTCCACTGGTCCATCCGGCCCGTCCGCAGATCGGACGGAGCAGCCCGAGGTTCTTCATTTCTTCGACCCTTCCGCGTCTCGCGGAAGGGTCGTTCTGCTTACTCCTCGCCGGTGAAGTCGGCCACCTTCTTCAGCTCGGCCGACATGTGCGACTGGAGCGGCTGCCCCATCGCCTCCATGTCGTAGGCCCACATCAGGCTGCCGTTGACCAGGCCGTAGAGCCGGTGGCCCTGGTTGTACTCCTTGGCGGTGGCCGTGCGCGCGGCCACGTCGGTGCGCAGCTCGATCTTGTGGAAGACGACCTCGCCGAGGTAGATCTCCACGATGCCGGTCGGGTGCGCGAGCACCACCTCAAGCTGCCGCTCCGGCTGCGCGCGCCAGAAGCCGGACTCGGTGGACAGCGGCCGGACCCGCTCGCCCGCCTCGTCGAGCAGCCAGGTGCGGCTCCGGTAGGTCAGGAAAGGCTTGCCGTTGTGGCCGAAAACGATCTCCTGGCCGAACTGGATGCTCTCCATCGTCGGATATCCGCCCACACCGGCGCCTTCCCAGCGGCCGAGCAGGAAGGCGATCGGCTCCAGTTGGGGATGCAGTTCAGGTACGCCCATGACCATGAGCCTAGTGGCCTCCCGGACACGACGGAGAGGCGGTGATGTGCCCGCCTGGCCGGTAACGGCGAAGCAGGACTAGGGTGACCGATATGGCACGATCATTGGTGATCAAGGTGACCGCCGGCGCCGACGCCCCCGAGCGGTGCAACCAGGCGTTCACGGTGGCCGCGGCCGCGGTGGCGAGCGGGGTGCCGGTGTCCCTGTGGCTGACCGGCGAGGCGTCGTGGTTCGGCCTGCCGGGACGCGCCAAGGAGTTCAGCCTTCCGCACGCGGCTCCGCTGGAGGACCTGCTGGAGGTCGTCATGTCGGCCGGGCGGGTGACCGTGTGCACCCAGTGCGCGGCCCGCCGCGAGATCACGGTTGACGACCTGATCGGCGGCGTGCGCATCGCGGGGGCCTCCACGTTCGTCGAGGAGGCCCTCGCCGAGGGCGCCCAGGCGCTCGTCTACTGACCCGCCCGGCGGATCACTGCCCCCCGGCGGATCACTGACCCCCGGCGGGTCCGGGTCAGCGGGGCGGCAGGACGGCCGCGAGGCGCTCCTCGCGCAGGCGGTCGAACCAGGTGTCGTCGATGGGGGCGAGGGCGCTGCCCACGGCCCAGCTCAGGAGCAGGTCGGCCAGGGCGGGGTTGCGGGCCAGCGCGGGGCCGTGCAGGTAGGTGCCGACGATGCGGCCCGCGTAGCAGCCTTCGGTGCCGTCGCCGTTCCCGATGCCGATCCTGGTCCGGGACAGCGGCCGGACGCCGGAACCGAGCCGGGTGAGCCCCATGTGGTTCTCGAACCCGGTCAGCGTCGGCAGGTTGAGCGCGGCGTCGACGTCGGCGGCCAGCTCGCCGACCGAACGCTGGGCGCCCCGGCCGGACTCGATGTCGAGCAGCCCCAGGCCGGCCACCGGCTGGCCCTCCTCGCCGCCGAACGTGTGACCCATGATCTGGTAGCCGGCGCACACGGCCAGCATGGTCGCGCCGCGGGCGATCGCCCGCTGCAACCCGCCGTCGCGCCGCAGCCGCTCGGCGGCCAGGATCTGCGGGCGGTCCTCGCCGCCGCCGATCAGGTAGATGTCGCCGCCCTCGGGCACCGGGTCGGAGGAGCGCAGGTGCAGCGTCTGGACCGGGATGCCGCGCCGCTGTGCCCGCTGTTCGAGCACCAGCGCGTTGCCCTGGTCACCGTAGGTGCTGAGCAGGTCGGGATAGATCCAGACCAGCCGCAGGGCGCTCTCAGACTGCACGGCCGAACTCCGATCGGATCTGCTGGAAGGCGGTGTAGTTGGCGATCACGTCCACCCGTCCGGGCGGCTGGGCGGCGAGCGCCTCGGAGAAGTCGCCGGCGAGCTGGAACGGCACTCCGGCCACGTCGAGCCGGAGCGCGAGGTCGAGCCGCCGCTCCCCGGTCACGAAGACCGGCCGGCCGCGCAGGATGCGGTAGTCCACGTCCCACAGCCACGAGGTGTCCCGGCCGTCGGGCCCCTGGGCGTTGACCGACAGGATGATCGGCAGGGCGGCGTCGGACACGTCGAACGCCTCAAGCCAGCCCGCGGGGTTCTTGGCCAGCAGCAGCCGGGCGTGCCTGCCCTCGCGCTCCACCGTCGTGTACCGCCCGGCGACCGACTTCACCTCGCCCAGCCTGGGCAGCGCCCGCTCCGGCGGCAGCCCGAGGAGGGCGACGACGGCCAGCGACATCGCCGCGTTGGCCCGGTTGGCCGAGCCGGGAAGCTGGAGGTCGAGCCGCCAGCGCCGCCCGTACGGGTCGATCACCGTGTCGTCGTCGAGCACCCAGGACGGCTCGGGCCTGCGGAAGGTGCATTCGCGGCACGCCCAGTCGCTGCCCTTGCGGTCGAGCGGGCCGCCGCACTCGGGGCAGGACCAGGAGTCCTCCTTCCAGCGCTGGCCGACCGCCACCCACGTCACCTGCGCGGCGGTCGAGGCGCCCCAGGTGACCAGCGGGTCGTCGCAGTTGGCGACCACGTGCGTGGGCCGGCCGGCCAGGGCGCGCCGCCACTTCTGCGCGAGCTGCCAGATCTCGGCCGCCCGGTCCATCTGGTCGCGGCTGAGGTTCATCAGGCAGACGAGGCCGGCGCCGGTCGTGTCGAGGACCTCGGGCAGGTATTTCTCGTCGACCTCCAGCACGCCGTACGGCGCCTGCTTGGCCTGGGAGAGCGCGGAGACGTGCCCGGCGGGCATGTTGGCGCCGAACGCGTTGGTCGCGACGTCGCCCAGCTCGTGCAGGGCCGAGGTGATCAGCCGGGTCGTGGTCGTCTTGCCGTTGGTGGCGCTGACCAGCACGAGCTTGCGATCCTGCGCGAGCTGGCGCAGCAGGTCGGGCTCCAGCACCAGACCGACGCGGCCCCCGATGACCGAACCGTCACCGCGCCCCGTCATCCGGGACAACGTGGCGGCGGTCCGGCCGAGCGCGCTGGCGACCTGCGCCCTGAGCGGAAGCTGACTCATGTCACCAGATCCTAACGGCGGAACACCTCGCATACCGCCCATGGCAGGAAGATCGCCGGTCACTCGGCGAACGAGATCTCGGCCTCGCTCCCCTCGTCGAAGGGCAGCACGAACCGGCGCGGCCAGGACAGCACGGCCTCCAGCCAGCCGGCCGCCATGGTCTGCGCCACGTGCCTGAGCCGGTCACGCGGTTCGACGCCGACGGCGACCGTGTCGATGTCGCGGCCGATCACCTCGTGCTCGTCGTCGCCCAGGATGGCCCGCCAGGCGAGCGCCCGGTTGCGGTCCATCTCCATCGACAGCGGGTGGTGGCGCAGCGCCTTGGCCCGGTGGCCGAGCAGTTCGGCTCCCCGGCCGCCGTCGCCGGGCCCGCCGCTCGGCTGCGACCGGCCGTAGGAGTCGGCGCCGAACAGCGGGTACTCCATCGGCGGGGCGGGCGAGCGCAGGTCGGGGGCCGGGTGGCCGTAGGGGAAGAGCCGGTCCACCTCGTGCAGCCAGCGCAGTTGCGGGATGACCCAGGACTGGCCGGGCCGCTCGCCGGTCTCCTTGGCCGCGTCCGACGGGCCGAGCAGCCGGGTCGCGGTGGCCGCCACCCGCTCGATGAGCAGCGACGGGTCGTACAGCGTGCGCAGGGACCAGGCGCGGCGGGCGACGCTGCGTTCCACCAGCGTGGCGAGCAGGCACTCGCGGCGCCGGACGGGCAGCGCGGCCCAGTCCGCGGCGAGCGTCCGCGGCACGCCGGGCAGCGGGCGGTTGGTGCAGAAGGCCAGCACGAGCGTGTCGGTCCACAGCCGCAGCCAGGCCCATTCGGGCGCGTCGGCGAGCAGGTCGGCCTCGCGCAGCTCGACGAGCGTGCACGCCTTGCCCTCGCCGCACTGGGCGCCGCAGGCGGGCGAGCGGCGGCCGCTGATCGGCGGCGTCGGACCGGTCGTGGCGCGCTCCCGGTCCTCGCCCAGCGGGACCCGGACCCGCAGCGGCCGGTCCATGCCGTCGGCGAAGACGGCGGCGGTGCCCGGCCGCAGTGAGACGACCTGGCGGGACTGCTCCTCGCTGAGGTTCATCGCCGCGCCGACCAGCCGCCTGTCGTCCTCGGCGGGCAGCCGGTGCACGACCTTCAGCGCGGTGTTCTTGACCACGTCGGAGACGAGCTTGGTGGGGATCTGCTCGGCCACGACGATGCCCTCGCCGTACGCGCGGATCTCGGCGAGCATCCCGGCGAGCAGTTCGACGGCGTGCGTGCTGGCCCGGCCCTCGCCGCGGTCGCGGAGCAGGCGGTGGGCCTCCTCGATGACGATGACGTGCCGCAGGCCGGAGGTGCGCTCCTGGCGGGCGCGCATCCGCAGGTGCTCGACGACGCGGATGATGAGCGTGCCCATGAGGAACGCCTTGTCCTCGTCGTTGGCGACGTCCTCGATCGCGAGCACGACGTTGCGGCGCAGCAGGCCGCCGATGTCGGCGGGGTGACCGCCCTCGAAGAACCGCCCGGCCGAGCCGACCCGCAGGCTGCGCAGCCGCAGCCGGATGAACCCCTCGACGTCGGCCTGCACCTCCCGGCCGTAGCCGATCTCGTGGATGACGTCCATCGCGTGCTGCTGCAACTGCTCCAGGGTCGGTACGGCGGGCCGCACCGCCGCCCCGGGGATGCCGCCGCCGGTGACGACGTCCCAGCCGTTGGCCTCGTAGACCCGCTGCAACGCCAGCGACATGATCTGCGGGAACGGCTCCTCGGCGTCGAAGGCGGCCATGAACAGCGCCCGCACCATGTCGATGTGCGCCTGCACCGGATAGCCCGGCTCGGGCGCCAGCGGGTTGACGCTGAACGGCACGTCGCCCGGCGCGGACGGGTTGATCACGGTCAGCGGGGCGAGGTGCTCCACCCGGCCGGCCATCGCCGCGTACTCCGACTTGGCGGGCTCGATGGCGAGCCACGGGATGCCCTTCGCGGTGAGCTGTTCGAGCAGGTGCCGCACGGTCTGCGACTTGCCGGAACCGGTGGCCCCGGTGATGAACGCGTGCCGGTTGAGCGTGGCGAGCGGCACCCGGAACGCGCCGACCGCCCGGTCCTGGCCGTCGACGATCGCGCCCAGGTCGATCAGCGCCTCCTCCGGCACCCTGCCGTCGGCCTCGCTGGTCACGTCGAAGAACCCGGAGTCGAGCACCCGCACGCCCGGCACCTCCCTGCGGGGCAGCCCGGCCAGCGCGGCCAGCGCCCCGGCGGTCGCCGCGAACGGCGCGGCGGCCCCGTCGGCCGGGTCCTGCACGGTCGCCGACAGCGCCTCCGCGAGCGTGTGACCGGTCTGCACGGCGCTGCGCAGCCGGTAGGGGTGCTGGCTCATCTCGACCGAGCCGACCAGCACCGGCGCCACCTGGCGGAGTTCCTCCGGTCCCGCCGCGCCGGCCAGCACCCGGACGTTCCACAGCCCGGCCTCGCGGAAGGCGTCGAGCTCCTGCATGCGCCGCTCGGCCCGCTCGGCGTCGAACCTGCTGCGCTCGGAGGCGTCGCCGTACTGCCGGAGCACGTTGAGCTGGGTGCGCAGGTGGGTGATCTCGGCGTCGAGCAGGTCGGTCGGCTCGGCCACCACCAGCCAGGCGAACGGCCGGGACATCAGGGTGACCAGGGTGGACTCGAAGAGGGTGGGCAGCTTGACCTCGTCCGGATCCGGTTCGCGGCGTCCGCCGAGCGGCGGCGCCTGACGGCCGGGGCACACCGTCCAGTGCAGGTCGGCGAGGTCGCGCAGCCACTCGTCGCCGATCTGCACGCCCCTGGCGCCGCCGGGGAAGAGCAGCGGCTGCGGCCCGTCGGGCGGCGGTTCCGCGGGCAGGTCCGCCGCGCGCCGGGGCGACCGCGGCGGGGTCAGCGGCCCGGCGTTGGTGACCAGTTCGAGCGGCGTCCCCGAGCCGCGGGACAGCCAGCCGATGACGAACGGCCGCCTGAGCTGCGCGGCCGAGAGCACGGCGGGCAGCACGGTGACGAAGTCCCATTCCGCCGACGAGCTCCGTGACGGCGCCGCGATCGCCTGCACGCGGTACCAGGGACCGCTGAGCACGTGCGTCGGCGGTCCGGGGAACGGCGAGGGCGCGCGGGTGAGTCCCGACGGCGACATGCTGGGCTGCATTTGACTCCCGCGTTCTGGCAAAGGGGCCTACTCCTACGCTGGGCAGCCGAGCAAGCGCCCACAGCCGCATTGACCATTCATTGCAACGTTCATGACCGGATCGTCAGCGGCGCCTGCGCCAGTCGAGCCGGGCGGGCGGCGGCCCCAGGTTCGGCGGCACCGGATCGGGCTCGATCTCGATCTCCGGTTCCGCCTCCTGCTCGGGGATCCGGAGCAGCGCCTCCCTGATGTCCTCCAGCTCCCCCAGCGTGGTCTTGGGGAAGGTCAGGATCGCCGGGTTGGCGTCGGCCAGCCGCACCCGCCTGCCCTCCGCGGTGGCGTCGGTGACGATGACCGAGGTGGTGGGGAGCTGCTGGAGCTGGTGCGGCTCGACCAGGAACTCCCGGGAGCGGTGGAGCACCCGCTCGGTCTCGCCCATCGCCTTGGACGCCGCGCGACCCCACTCGGTGGACTCGGTGATGTCCTCCTTGAGCCCGGCGGGCGGCGTCTCCGGCGTCTCCTCGGCGTCGTCGGTGTTGCCCACCGTGGAGATGTAGGCGCCGTCGATGCCGTCCACCGCCGCGCTGATCGTCTCGGTGAGCTGGGCGAGCTCCAGCCGGTGCTCGGTGCCCACGTGCTCGCTCGCCACCCTGGCGTCCTCGGCGTTGCCCAGGCGCATGAACGCCACCGCGGCGTGCCCCCGGCCGAGCCGCTCCCGCACGGTCGGGGTGAGGCTGCGGTAGGTCAGCACCAGGCCGGTCCTGGAGGTCTCGCAGGCGTCCATCAGCCGGTCGAGCACGTCGCCCCTGAGCTTCTCCGCGCCGGCGACGATGATCGTGTGGTACCAGGGCCGCTCGGAGGCGGGCGACTGGCGCAGGATGTGGGTGAGCGCGGTCGCGACGTAGGTGCCGAGCACCCGGTTGCCGAAGACGCCGGCCTGGCGGTCCATGCTCACCACGCGCAGCCGGGCGGGCGGCAGCCGTACGGCTTCGCTGCCCAGGGTCTCCAGTTTGCGGAGCTGCGACTCCAGCGCCCACGCCCGCTCGATGACCACCCGGTCGCTGACCCCGCGGCCGAACAGCGTGCCGATCCGCTCCAGCTGGTCCGCGGTGATCAGCCCGTAGCGCAGGTCGTCGCGCGGGTCGCCCACCTGGGCCAGCGCCCGCAGCGCGGCGGTCACCTGGTTGATCGTCGCGTTCTCGCCGAGGACCTCCAGGACCCGTTCCAGGATCGCGTTGTCGAAGGAGAGGTCCCTGCTGGTGCGGTGCTCCTCGCTGACGCTGACCACGTGCGCGAGCACGTCGGCGAACGCCTCGGCGCTGAGCGTCGCGCCGAGGTCGAGCCGGGGCAGGTCCACCGGCAGCACCCACACCAGCGGGTCGTCGCCGCCGCGGGTGGCCAGTTCGATGAGGTCCTTGGCGATCGCGCCCTCGGACAGGTCGAGCACGGTCAGGTGGCCGCCGCTGTAGAGCCTGGTCGCGCCGATCAGCGTGACCAGCGCCGACCAGCCGGGCAGCGTGCCGCCGGCGACGTCGATCCGGTCGATCTCGTCCGGCACCGCCACCGCGTACCAGGAGACCTGCCGGTCGAAGCGGTCCTTCCTCTCCTGCCACTCGCGGTAGCGCCGGGCGTGTTCCTCCTGCGCGCGGAACAGCTCCTTGTCGCGCTCGGCCCGCGCCCGGTCGTGCCTGGCCTGCTGCTCGCGCGCCCGGTGCCGGACCGCCTTGTGCCCCTGGTGGATGGCGTAGGTGCAGATCACCGCCACACCGCCGGCGGCCACCAGCCCGATCGCCGCGAAGGACCAGCTCATCAGCTCGGTCACGCCCAGGCCGAAGATCAGCAGCGCGAGGAGCGCCATGAACGTCCGGAAGATCTTCACCGGCCGGTTGAGCAGGTCTTCCCGCATCCGCTCCCTGCGGACCCACTCGGCGTCGAGGGCCTCTGGCTCGGGGGCCTCGCCGGGTGAGGGCCGCTTGGGCGGCGGCCCCGGGTCGCGGTGCAGCAGGACGTATTGCCAGCCCAGGTAGATCCGGTCCGCCTGGAGCTGCGCATGCTCGGGATGCACGTCCGCCACGGGACCTCCGGCCGCCATCGTCGCCTCCGGGACAGCGTATAAAGCAGCCCATCCCTTTGGGGCAGGGTTCCCTCCAAAGGGATGGAATTCCCGGCGATCATGGTAACGTACGGTGCCTTTGTGCCCGATGTGACTAAAGAGGCATGTGAGGCACCGATGAACTGGGACAGCCTCACCCATTAGCATCCATTCCTATGACGTCTCCCCCCGGCGGAAGGAAACGGCCGGTCATGGTTCCGGTGTTCGCCGTCCTCCTCGCCGCGGGAGTGGGGACCACGGTGGCGCTCGGCGGGTTCGACGAGACGCCGTACCGGCCCGGACGGCTCGGTGAGGGGTCGATCCTGGAACAGGGACAGTTCCGTACCAGGATCCTGGGTGCCAGGCTCGTCGTCACCCCGCCGCACGGCCGCCCCGCCGTACCGGAACGCATCCTGGAGATCGACTTCGAGGTCACCAACCTCGGCGCCCGCACCCAGCGGGTCGGCAGCCCGCCCGGCCCCGGTCCGGCCCGCCCTGCCAAGCCGTCCGCCGCCGGGGCCACGTTCGCCGCGTCGGTGCTCCGGATCACCCCGCCGCTCGCGGTCACGTACGCCCCGCAGGGCCTGGTGCTCGGCGACGGCGCCGAGAGCGCGCAACTCCACCCGGGGATCACCGGCAGGGTCGTCCTCCGCTACGAACTCGCCGCCGAACCGCCGGCCAGGCTCGTCCTCGCGATGGGCGGGCACGAGTACGCCGCCGGGCACGGCTGGCGACCGGCCGCGCGGCCCGGCCGCA
This sequence comes from Microtetraspora sp. NBRC 13810, assembly GCF_030268685.1. Classification (GTDB taxonomy): domain Bacteria; phylum Actinomycetota; class Actinomycetes; order Streptosporangiales; family Streptosporangiaceae; genus BSRQ01. The sequence continues at coordinate 44,448 of NZ_BSRQ01000015.1, read as the reverse complement.
CACCGGAGACACTGGCCGAGGTGACCCTTCCGGTCCGCCGGGAGGCGGCATGACCCGCGCCTCCGGACCACCGGACGACGACACACCCGTCACCCCCTCACCGAACACCCGCGGCACCGCCCCCGGCATCGCTCCTAGTGTCGCTCCCGGTGTCGCTCCCGGTGTCGCGGAGGTTCCGCGTAGGCCCGGTCTTCCGGCCCGGGTGGGCGGGGCGGTGCTGGGCCTCGTACTCGCCGCCGCGGCGGTGGCGGCGCAGTACGTCGCGCCCGCCGGGCGGCCGGGCGACGGCGTGCCCACCTTCACCGGCGGCGTCGGCGGCGAGGTGTCCGCGGGCGGCTTCTCCGTCCGGGTCGGCTCGGTGACCGCCGCGCGCTCGCTCACCGTGCGCGACGCCGGGGGCGGCGAACGGCGGATCGGCACCGACCACCTCTTCCTCGTCGTCCGGGCGGCGGCGACCGTGCCGAAGCGGCCGGTACGCCTGGAGGGCCTGCTCCGGGCCGGGAACGGCTCGCAGTATGACCAGACGGACAAGGTGAGCGACCTTCTCACCCTGCGCCGCGCCTACGTCCAGCCGGGCTGGTGGACCGAGGGCGTCCTCGTCTTCGAGGTACCCCGGGCCGCCCTGACCGGATCGAAGGTCATCATCGGGATCCCGGACGACGACAGCACACCGCGTGCCGGGATCGATCTGAACCTCGGGCGGAGGGCGGCCGACGATCTCGCCGCCGAGGCCGGAGAAACATATCGCCTGGGTGAAAGCTGACGCGTATGGACCAGCAAGGCCCCGCCGAACCCCAAGACCGCGACTGGTTCGCCCCCCGTGTGCCGAGAAGACCCCCGCACATGGGCGTCTGGCAGGCGAGGCGCCCGCTGCCACCCCTCCGTCCCCGGCCGCGAGGTCCGAGGCGCATCTGGCCGGACGAACTCGTCTGGCCGCTCCCCCCGCCCCCGGCCGACGCCGAGGAAAGCTCCACCCAGCCCTTCCCCGCCATCACCGACGACACCCCACCCCCTCCCCGCACCGCCACCCCCAACCCGGCCGAACCCGACGCGACCGCGCTCCCGGCGGGCGAGCAGCCCACGCCCGGCGGCCGCGCCGAGGCGGTGTCCCTCCGCGAGCAGGCCCCCGCATCCGGCGGCCCGGCGACGTTCCCGGCCGGTGAGCGCGCCGTCCCACCCGGTGGACGCGCGGAGGGGGGCGCGCGGAGGAGCGGGCCGCCGCTGCCGCGCCGGGTGCCCCTGCGGGATCGGGTCCGCGCCGCGGAGGAGAGGGCGGCGGCCGAGGCCGTTCCGCCGCCGGCCCGCAAGGGCGGGAGCCGGCTGCGGATCATGCTGGCGACGGTGCTCGCGGCCGTGGCCTTCGGGACGCCGGCCGTGGACGGCTATCTCCTCTACCGGGACTACGAGACGCCCGACCGGCTGCACCCGGTGCCCGCCGGGCAGGCATTCACCTTCGAGCACGTCTCCTGGCGGGCGGAGGTGGACCCGGCGGACGACGTGCCCGGCCTGCCGCCCGCCGGGCCCGGCCGTACCTGGTTGAAGAGCACGGTGACCAGGACGGCGGTGGACGCTGAGGGCGCGGTGCCGCACGAGGCGCCCGTGTTCGAGATGCGCGACGACCGGGGCCGGGCGTGGACGGCCGAGGTCGTCGGCGACGACGCCCCGGCGGACGGTACGGCGGGCGCGGTGGGCGTCGGCTACCGGTACGAGCTGGTCAGCCTGGTGCCGGCGGCGGTCGCGGACGAGGTCGAACTCCATCTCGCCCCCGGCGCGCCGCGCACCGCCGTCATGCACGCGGGAATGGGAAGCCCGGGGGGCCCAAGGGGCCTGGAGGGCCTGGGGGAATCGTCTCGCGCGGTCGCCGACGTGCTCAGGTTCGAGCGGTGACGGGCTCGTCGTCACCGGGCCTGGCGAACGCCCTGGCCCGGGTGGCGGCGAGGTCGAGGGCGGCGGCGAGCAGGCAGACGGTGAGCGCGGTGAGCAGCAGCTCGCCGAGCAGCGCCAGCGGCCGGTCGTACACCAGGTGCAGTGGGCCCTCCTGCGGGCCGATCAGCTGGCGGGCGCCGCGCTCCGCGTACCCGACGCCGGCCCGGAGCGCCACGAAGCACAGGCAGAACATGCCGAACAGCGGCGCCCCGCCGCGCACGACGAGCCGCAGCGCGCGGAGCACCGGGAGGCAGCGCCCGCGCGGCCCCCGCGTCAGGCCGCCGTCGGGGTCGGCCGTGGACCCGCCGCGGCGGCGGGAGCCCGCGCCGAGGACCAGCGCGCCCACGACCAGCCACATCAGCGGGAGTAGGACCGCCTGGGTCGCGTAGGGCAGGAGCTCGCCCGCCCACGTGCGGAACGGCCCGGACAGCACGCCCTCGTACCGCGTCACCAGGTCCCCGGCCCACGCCACGACGGCCCGCCGCTCCAGCCAGGCCGAGCCGAGGGCCGCGGCGACCGCGAGAAGCCCGAAGAAGGCGAAGCACACCTCGCCGAGCGCGGCCAACGAGCCCGCGACGCGCCCCTGCCGCCTGCCATACCACCATCCGCAGGCCGTCCTGACCAGCAGTCCGATCACCGCGACGCCCAGCGTGACCCGCACGTCCAGCCCGGCCGGCCAGTCGGCCGCGTCGCCGCCCGCCACTCCGTGCAGGGCGGCGAGCCGGGCGAGTTCGCGGGCGTCGTCCCCGGTGAGTCCCCAGGTCAGGTAGAGGAGGGCGAACGCGGGGGCGGCCCGGTCCACCGCGACGAGGAGCCGCTCGTCCGGCCCGGCTCCGATACGACGGGCGCGGAACTCCGCCAGGCCGCCGCGCAGCGCGTGCAGCATGCCGGCCGTGGCGACCAGGTGCGCGACCACGACCAGGGTGAGGACGGTGATCGTGACGACCCGGCCCGGCTCGCCCGCAGGCGCCTCGACGCCGAGGTACAGCAGGGCGGATGTGGCCGCCTGGCCCGCCGAGAACCACCCGGCCACGCCCACGCCACGGGTGCCCAGCAGCCGGAACGCGTGCAGTGGCAGCAAGAACGCGGACGGCGCGGCCCGCCCCGGGCGCTGCGGCTCGGCAGGGCGGGGAGCGGCCAGCAAGCCAGACGTTCCAGACATCGCGGGAATCGTACCGATCCGCGCCCCGCCGTGCGGGCCACTCCCCGGATCGTGCCGCCCGCCCCCGCGGCCCCGGGCCGGAGACGCGGCCCCGGGCCGGAGACGCAGCCCCGGGCCGGAGACGCAGCCCCGGGCCGGAGACGCGGCAGGGCCGGCGCACCGAGATGCGCCGGCCCTGTCGCGGACGTGCCGAGGTCGTGACCGCCTGAGGTCAGACGGTGACCTGGAGCTGGGAGACCTCACCCAGCCTGGCCTCGACGGCGATGTCCTTGGTGACGCCGCCGCCGGCGATGATGCGGACGGTCCAGTCGCCGGGCGCGGCGAAGAAGCGGAAGATGCCCTCGTCGGACACCACGACCTCACCGGTGAACTCGCCGGAACCGTCGAGCAGGCGGGCGTAGGCGGTGGTGGCACCGGTCACGACGCCCTGGATCACGGCCTGGGTGGAAAGATCGATGCCGGCCGGCAGCGCGACCGTCTGCTCCGGTGCGGCGCAACCCTGTGTGGTGCTGCTCATCAGCGGGCCTCCCCCAACTCGATCGGCACGCCCACGAGCGAGCCGTACTCGGTCCACGAACCGTCGTAGTTCTTGACGTTGTCCTGCTCCAGGATCTCGTGCAGGACGAACCAGGTGTGCGCCGAGCGCTCACCGATGCGGCAGTAGGCGATGGTGTCCTTGCCGAAGTCGACGCCGGCCTCGGTGTAGAGCTGCTTCAGCTCGTCGTCGGACTTGAAGGTGCCGTCGTCGTTGGCGGCCTTGGACCAGGGGATGTTCCGGGCGGTGGGCACGTGGCCGCCGCGCTGCGCCTGCTCCTGCGGGAGGTGGGCGGGGGCGAGCAGCTTGCCGGTGAACTCGTCGGGCGAGCGGACGTCGACCAGGTTGAGCTTGCCGATCGCGGCGAGCACGTCGTCGCGGAGCGCGCGGATCTTGGAGTCCTGCTCCGTGGCGGTGTAGCTGGTCTTGGCGCGCTGCGCGGTCTCGGTGACCAGCTCGCGGGAGTCGAGCTCCCACTTCTTGCGGCCACCGTCGAGCAGCTTGACGTCCTGGTGGCCGTAGAGCTTGAAGTACCAGTAGGCGTAGGCGGCGAACCAGTTGTTGTTGCCGCCGTAGAGCACCACGGTGTCGTCGTTGCCGATGCCGCGGTCGGAGAGCAGGGCCTCGAAGCCGGCCTTGTCCACGAAGTCACGACGAACCGGGTCCTGGAGGTCGCTCCTCCAGTCGATCTTCACGGCGCCACGGATGTGGCCCTTGTCATAGGCGCTGGTGTCCTCGTCGACCTCGACGATGACGACACCAGGGGTGTCGAGGTTGTTCTCGACCCACTCAGCGTCCACCAGTGCGGCGGAACGGCTCATTGGAATCCTCCGGTTTATCGGAATGCGGCGGGCAGGAGACGGCGAACGATCAGGTACATCTCGCAGCCCAGGCAGAAGCCGAAGGCCGCGTTGAGAAAGGCGGCTAGTAGAGCGGCGGCCGTCGCGGCGAGCGCGAGCGGCACGATCTGCGCGATAAACCCGACCAGTCCCACGATGGCGAACACGAGCCCGACCCCCTGCGCGAAGCGCGGCGGGGCGGCGTCCTCCAGCTCGGCCGGCGGGCTCTTGACGAGCAGCCGGAAGAGCGGCCGGTAAGGCGAGACTCCCGCGGCTCCCAGGGCGAACAGGACGGCCTGCACAGCCAGCAACCAGCCACTGCCGGTCACCAGGACGACTGCCAGGATCGCCGTCGTGATCATCGCGGAAAAGCGCGGAACTCGGGGATCGACCTGCATCGCGGGATCTCCTGAAAGGGTGTCGACGGGGCGGCGAGCAGCCGCACGAAATCGCCCTCAGGAAAAACGACAGAGCGCGGTGGCGACGCGGCAGAAATCGACCGCCCGCCGCTTCGTCAGCAACTCTGTCGTTGGATTCACGGTCAAGAGGTTACCCGTCGCCCCGGCGTCTGTCACATCCCGTCCGGTTTATGAGATACAAGCTTTTCTCTCCGTTGCACCGCTTCACGGGCCGACCGCCTCTCCCAGGGCGGCGATCACGTCGGCCTTGCGGGGCAGCCCGGCGGCTCGCCTGACCACGCCCCCCGACGCGTCGAGCACGAGCACGGTCGGGGTGCGGGTGACGTCGAGCGCGCGGACCAGGTCGAGCCGGGACTCCGCGTCGATCTCGACGTGCGCGACCCCGTCCACCATGCCCGCGACGTCGGAGAGCACCCGCCGGGTGGCCCGGCACGGCTGGCAGAACGCGGTGGAGAACTGCACGAGCGTCGCCCGCTCGCCCAGTTCGCCGCCGAGGTCGGCGGCGGTCAGCGTCTGCCGCGCCCCCCGGCGCAGGTCACCGTCGCGGCGCAGCCGTACCACCCCGATCATCGTGCCGAGCAGCAGCGTGCCCAGGAGAATCCACCAGCCGGTCATCGCATCGTGCAACCTCTCCCTGGCCGGAAAGCTTCCCGCGTCTCAGGCCCTGACCTTGATCGACAGGAGGACGTCGCCGTTGGAGGTGACGACGTCGAACCTGTCGATCGCCCCCGGGGCGAAGCCGGTGCTGCCGGTGAACCTTTCGTACCCGGCCGTGGACACCCGCCAACTGCCCGCCGCGTCCCGCGAGCCGTCGTGGGCGACCGCGATCAGGCTGCAGTGTGTGCCGCCGGGGACTCCGGAGAGCGCGATCTGCACGGCGCTTCCCGACGTCCGGGCGAAGAGCTTGAGGTGCGCCCTGACCTCGCCGTTCTTCTGCTGGACGTCGACGTCGGCCTTCGCGGCCGTGGCCTCGTCCTTGGGGACGGCCTCGGCCGGCGGCCCGGTGCGCGACCGCTGGCCGGAGGGCCCGGTCGCGACCAGCGGCTCCCCGAACTCCTGCCCGGCCCGCCTGTCCTGCGCCGGCGGGGACGCCGTGAAGGATGCCGACGCGGGCGCCGCGGCCTGGCTGTCGACCCCGCCCGAGCCGGTGAGCCCCGCCCTGACGACCACGCCGCCCAGCACGGCCAGCCCGGCGACCGATGCCGCGACCAGGAACAGCCTGGCCCTGCGCCGGCGCCTGGCCTTGGCGCTCAGCAGCCGGTCCAGCACGGCGTGCGGCGGGCTGCCCGCGTGCGCGATGTCCTGCTCCGACACCTTCGCCAGGAAGGCCGACACCCCGGCGAGCTCCTCGTACTCCGCCCGGCACTCGGCGCAGTCCGCGAGATGGGCCTCGACCAGGGCCGCCTCGTCACGGTCCAGCGCGCCCAGCGCGTGGACGCCCAGTGACATCCTGACCTCTTCACACGACATGTTCACGGCGCCAGCCCTCGCTCCTCGAGTGCCAGCTTGAGCGCCCGGAGGGCGTAGTAGGTGCGGGACTTGACGGTGCCGGGCGGAATGCCGAGCTCTTCGGCCGCCTCCTTCACCGACCTGCCCCGGTAGTAGACCTCCATCAGCACCTCGCGGTGCTCGGGCCGCAGCGAGGACAGCGCGTCCGCGACCGCCCACGACTCGACGGCGCGTTCCAGGTCGTCGGCCGCGGGGAGGACGGCGAGCGCCTCGTCCCCGGTCTCCTGGGGGCGCGCCCGGCGCGCCCGGTGGTGGTCGACGACGAGATTGCGGGCCACCGTGAACAGCCACGCGCGCACCGTACGGCCGGAGAGCGCGTCAGGGTGCCGCCAGGCCCGCAGCAGCGTCTCCTGCACGACATCCTCCGCTCGTCCCGGATCACCGGTCAATCGCAACACGTAACCGTAGAGTGGCCCGGCGTGGTCGTCGAAAAGGGCTCGGACGAGCTGCTCATCAGCGGTTCCGGCTGGGCTCACATCTCCATGACGTACGGCGGAGCTGTCCGGTTCATCCCCGAAGAGGGACATCGGTGGCCTCACCCGTCACCTGGAGGCCCTCGGGGGTGTTCTTCACCTCGGTGAGCTTCAGGTCGAGCGGGAGGTTCTCGATCGGGATGGTGTACGTGAGGGATCTGGTCGTCTCTGCGGGGACCGGGATGCCGCCGGCCAGGGTGACGTTCCGCGGCGTGAGCCGTACCCCGCCGTCCAGCACCTCGATGCGCACGCCGGCCTCGACCGGCACGCGGACGCCGCGCACGCTGATCTCGCCGGAAACCTTGAGCCCGTCGCCGTCGCCTTCGAGGTTCACGCCCTCGGGCGCGCGTCGTTCGATGGTCTCCAGCGGGACGACCACGGCTCCGGTCACCCGCTCGGCCGTGATCTGCGCCTGGGCGGAGTTCTGGATGAGGTCGGACAGCGGGGCGCTCACGCCGTACAGGGTGGCGTGCACGCCGGCGAGCTGGATGCCTTCGAGGGACATCGGGCCCATGTCCACCTGGATCTCGTCATAACGGCCGGAGATCGCCTGGGTGAGGAAGGGGATGCCGTCGATGCGCACCTCGGGCTCGGCGTCGAGGTCGTAGCGCGCGGCGACCTGCCGGGCGATCTCACTCTGGACCCCGGCGACGGCGACCCTGTCCAGGACGACGAGGAGGACGACCAGCAGGATCAGAAAAACGATCAGCTTCCGCATCGCACTCCCTTGGCTCGCGCCACACGCCCTCCGACCTTACGAACCTGGTGCAGACATTACGGAACGGACGGAATCAACCGCCAGCGAATGGTGGAAGGACCTCCACCGTAGCCCCCTCCGCCAGCACGACCGTGTCGTGCGCGCGCCTGCCCACCGGGTGACCGTCGACGAGGAAGGAGCATCTTCTGACTATCCGGGCCAGTTCCTCCCGATCCGTTGTGATTTTCGTCATGAGTTCGTCAAGAGTGACCGCATCGAACGGTTCCTCGGCGAGGCCCGCCGCCTCCTTCGCGGCCGCCCAATAGCGGATCTTTCCGTGCGCCATCGCTCGTTCGTCCTTTCTCACACCCATTTTCGGGCCACAGTGCGAAGTTCTTAACATGTGAGCTGCTGTTCACCAGGTGGACCCACTCTGGACGCGCCATCCTCGTCGGCTATCCTCACGTACTACGGGACCTGGGCGACGTAGCCCCCGGGTCCTTACGTGTTTGAACGGCCCTCTGCCGTCAGAACGCGGGAAGGAGGCGGAGCCTAGTGAGCAACTTGCTCCTGCTCACCAATGCCCTGGAACCGTCCGCTGAAGTGCTCCCGGCCCTCGGGCTGCTGCTGCACTCGGTCCGTGTCGCCCCCGCCGAGGCGTCGGCGTTGCTCGACGCTCCGCCGTCCGACGCGGTGCTCATCGACGCGCGCCGCGAGCTCGTCCAGGCCAAGAGCCTGTGCCGGCTCCTCAAGACCACCGGCATCGACTGCCCGCTCATGGTGATCGTCACCGAGGGCGGGCTCGCGGCGATGACGGCCGAGTGGGGCGCCGACGACGTGATCCTGGACAGCGCCGGCCCGGCCGAGGTCGAGGCCCGGCTGCGGATGGCGGTCGGCAAGCTGTCCCTCGCCGCGGCCGAGGACGTACCGGACGAGATCCGCAGCGGCGACCTGTCGATCGACGAGGCCACCTACACCGCCCGTCTGCGCGGGCGCGCCCTCGACCTCACGTTCAAGGAGTTCGAGCTGCTGAAGTACCTCGCGCAGCACCCCGGCCGGGTCTTCACCCGCGCCCAGTTGCTGCAGGAGGTCTGGGGCTACGACTACTTCGGCGGCACCCGGACCGTCGACGTGCACGTCCGGCGGCTGCGGGCCAAGCTCGGCGCCGAGTACGAGTCCCTCATCGGCACCGTCCGCAACGTCGGCTACCGCTTCGTCCCCGACCGCGGCGAGCAGCAGTCGGAAGAGCGCGAGCCGGTCCACCACTGACCTCGACGGCGTCCGCGCCGGCCCCCCTGGGGAGACCGGCGCGGACGGTTGTTCAGAACGTGCTCACGGCACCCGGGTGATGCGGTTCGTCGCCGGCGGAGCGGTCGGCGTGTGCGCGCCCAGGTAGTCGACGAAGGCGTCGATGTCGAGCTGCCCGCTCCACAGGTCGGTGCCCTGGGTGAAGACCGTGAAGCCGTCACCGCCGCCGACCAGGAAGTTGTTCGCGGCGACCCGGATCTGCTGGGCGTCCGTGACCGGCGTCCCATTGATCTTGATGTCGGACACCTTGGACCCGACCGGCGCCGAGGCGCTGACCGTGTAGCCGAGCGACGCCGACGGCGCCAGCGTCCTGTTGACCTGGTACTGCTGCTCCAGCAGCGCGTCGAGCTGCGCACCGGTCAGGGTGACCACCTGCATGAGGTTGTTGAACGGCTGGACCGTGAAGGCGTCGCCGTACGTCACCACGCCGTTGTCGGAGCCGACGGTCAGGTCGGCGCGCACGCCGCCCGGGTTCATCAGCGCGATCTCTGCGTTGCCGCCGGTCTTCGTGGACTCCAGCTGGGCGTCCGCGATCAGGTTGCCGAGCGGGGTCTCACCGGAGGGCGCGGACTGCCGGGTGATGTCGGCGGTGATGGTGCCGACCTGCCGGTCGGCGACATCGGCCACCCGGTCGATCCAGTCATCCACGAACTCCGTGGTCTTCTCGTCGGCGGGGACGTCGCGGGTGACCACGTGGTTGTCGGCGACCACCGAGGAACGCACGACGTCGTCGGTGCTGGTGTCCACCTGGAAGTCGAACTGCGTCAGCACGCGGCCGAAGGACGAGCCCTGCGTGACGTAGCGGTCCTGGCCCGCCGGGTCCTTGGTCTTGCAGACGTACGCCTGGTGCGAGTGGCCCATGACGACCAGGTCGACGTCGGCGCTGACGCCCTGCGCGATCCGGGTGCCGGCGCCGGCGATCACCGGGCAGGCGTCCGGGCTCATGTTCGGGGCGATCTGGTCGCCCTCGTGCACCAGCACGACCTGCGCCTTGACGCCGAGCAGCTTCAGGGCCTTGGAGGTGCGGTTGGCCGCCTCCACCTCGTCGACGAAGGTCAGGTCCTTGATGCCCTCGGAGGTGACGATCGACGGGGTCGACTTGGTGACCAGGCCGATGAAGCCGACCTTGACGCCGTTGATCTTCTTGACCGAGAAGGGCGCGAGGGCGGGCAGTTCGGGAGCCTTCTTCAGGCGGACGTTCGCGCCGACGTAGTCGTACTTCGCGCCATGCCACCTGCCCGCCGGGGTGCAACCGTCCACCGGGTGGCAGCCGCCGTTGCTGATCCGCAGCAGTTCCTTGTAGCCCTCGTCGAACTCGTGGTTGCCGACCGAGGAGACGTCGAGGCCGAGCTTGCCGAGGAGCTCCACCGTGGGCTCGTCGTGGAAGGCGGCCGAGATCAGCGGGCTGGCGCCGATCAGGTCACCCGCGCCGACGATCACGGTGTTCCTGTCGGCCATCCGCTTGAGGTGGGTCGCCATGAAGGCGGCGCCTCCCGCGTTCACCGTCTGGCCGGACTCGTTGACGATCCGGCCGCTGGAGCCGGTCGGCGCCTCAAGGTTGCCGTGGAAGTCGTTGATGGCGATGAGACGGACCGGAACCGTCTTGGCGGGCTTGCCCGGCTTGCCGTGCGTGGTCGCCGCCGGGGTGGTGGCGGCGGTCGCGGGAGGACCGACCGCTACGGCGATACAGGTCGCCGCGGCCAGCCCTGCGATGGCCAGCCGCTTCTTGGTACGTGGCGTCATGTGTCACGACCCTAGGGTGGCCACCTATACGGCGAAGGTCGCACAGGTAACGAAACCTATGACCAGAAGATGGCGTGAATTGCCATGTGACCTAGGCTTCATCCATGAACGTCCGCGTGGAGTACCAGCGTCGCCTCGACGACGCGGAAGTGGCGGGCGTTCTGACGCTCGTCGAGGCGGCCGGCGAGGCCGACGGCGTGCACCCGCTCAACGAGCAGGCCATGCTGCAACTGCGCTACGGCGGCGACGAGCCGTCCCGTGCCGCCCTCCTCTTCGCCGGCGACACGCTCGCCGGTTACGCGCACGTGGACCCCTCCGACGAGGGGCCGGTCGGGGAGCTGGTCGTGCATCCGGGCTTCCGCGGCTCGGGACACGGCGGCACGCTGCTGCGGGCCGTACTGGAGCACACCGGCGGCCGGCTGCGGGTGTGGGCGCACGGCGACCACCCGGCCGCCGCCCGGCTCGCCGCCGCCAACGGCTTCACCCGAGCGCGTTCCCTGTGGCGGATGCGCCGCCCGCTGTCGCTCCCCGTCCCGGCCCCCGTCCTGCCCGAGGGCGTACGGCTGCGCGCGTTCGTGCCCGGCGCGGACGAGGAGGCGTGGATCGCGGTGAACGCCAGGGCCTTCGCCCACCATCCCGAACAGGGCGCGTGGACGATCGAGGACCTCAAACGCCGTGAGCAGGAGCCGTGGTTCGACCCCGAGGGCTTCTTCCTCGCGGACAGCGGCGGGGTCACGGTCGGCTTCCACTGGACCAAGGTGCACCAGGGCGACGAGCCCGTGGGCGAGGTCTACATCGTCGGCGTGGACCCCGGGCAGCAGGGCACCGGCCTGGGGAAGGCACTGACCCTGGCCGGTCTGGCCCATCTGCGCGAGCGGGGCCTCGCCCACGTGATCCTCTACGTGGACGAGGCCAACACCGCGGCCGTCCGCCTCTACGAGGGGCTGGGATTCACCCACTTCGACACCGACGTGATGTACAGCAGGTGAGCCCCGGCTACTCCAGCATCCAGTGCAGGGCGAAGTAGGACAGCGCCGCCACCAGCGCCGCGGCCGGGATCGTCAGGACCCAGGCCGTCACGATGTTGCCGGCGACGCCCCAGCGCACCGCCGACATCCGCTTGGTGGCGCCCACGCCCATGATCGCGCTGGTGATCGTGTGAGTGGTGGAGATCGGCGCCTGGAAGCCGATGGCGGCCCCGTACAGGACGGTGGCCGCCGCGGTCTCGGCGGCGAAGCCCTGCGGCGGGTCGAGCGCGATGATGCGCCGGCCCAGCGTGCGCATGATCCGCCAACCGCCGGCGTACGTGCCCAGCGAGATCGCCGCCGCGGCGGAGAAGATGACCCACTGCGGGATGGGGTCGCCGGGCTGGGCGTAGCCGCCGACGATCAGAGCGAGGAAGATCACGCCCATGGTCTTCTGCGCGTCCTGGAGTCCGTGGCCGAGGGCCATGGCCGCCGCCGAGACGGTCTGGGCGTAACGGAACCCGCGGTTGGTCCTGGCCGGCGTTGACCGGCGGAAGATCCAAAAGATCGCTATCATGATGATCGCTCCCAGGCCGAAGCCGATGAGCGGGGACAGGATCATCGGGATGACCACCTTCTCGACCACCCCGTCCCACTTGACCACCGCCGACGCGGCCAGGGCGGAGCCGACGAGACCGCCGATCAGCGCGTGGCTGCTGGAGGAGGGCAGGCCGAAGTACCAGGTGATGATGTTCCACGTGATCGCGCCGACCAGGCCGGAACCCACGATCACGAGGCCGTGGCTGCCGTCGGGCGGCTCGATGATGCCCGAGCCGACGGTTTTCGCGACCTCCTCGCCGAGGTGCGCGCCCAGGAAGTTCATCGCCGCGGCCATGAACAACGCGGCCCGCGGAGTCAGCGCCCGGGTGGACACCGACGTCGCGATCGCGTTGGCGGCGTCGTGAAAGCCGTTGGTGTAGTCGAAGATTAACGCCACGACGATGACGCCGATGACGAGTGCGAGCTCCACTGGACCTTAGCTTTCCTTCAGCGCGATCGACTCGATCGTGTTGGCCACGTGCTCGAAGGCGTCGGCGGCGCTCTCCAGCTGGTCGATGACCTCTTTCATCTTGAGCACGGTCAGCGAGTCGTACTCGCCGCTGAACAGCTTGGCCAGCAGGCGGCGGTAGATCTGGTCGCCCTGGTTCTCCAGCCGGTTGATCTCGATCCAGTACTCGCTCAGGTTGCGCATCGAGCGCAGCCGCGGCATCGCCTCCGCGGTCAGCTCCGAGGCCCGCTCCAGGACCTCGACCTGACGGATGACCTCCTTGGGCAGGTGGTCGATCTGGTAGAGCACGATGAGGTCGGCCGCCGCCTCCATGCAGTCCATGACGTCGTCGAGGTTGGAGGCGAGGCGGTAGATGTCCTCGCGGTCGAAGGGGGTGATGAAGCTCTCGTTGAGCCGCTTCATGATCGCGTGAGTGCGCTCGTCACCCGCGTGCTCGCAGGCGCGCATCTTCTCGGCGAGCGCCTCCCGGTCGGCACCGTCGCTGATGATGTCCACCAGCAGGCGAGACGCGGTGACGAGGTTGTTCGCCGAGTCGGCGAACAAGTCGTAGTAGCTGTCCTCACGTGGCGTGAGACGCAGACGCACGTCGTACTCCAGATGTGCGGGGATGGTCCGCAGAAAGAGTACGGGTAACCAGCGGGAATGCGAACTTCACCTCCCGCACACCTTGCCGTTACCCGATCTTCTTCCTCACGCTACCCACCAGATGATCCACGACACCACCCGCGTAGCCGGATTACCCGACCCGCCACCCTGACCCCCCATTTACCCCGATTTATCCCTATTTTTAGCACTATGTCGTGAGATGTTGGCTGTTGGGGGTGTAGGGGTGGGTCGCATCCTGGGACACGCCACAGCGAACCGTCCCCGCCTCCGGGCACGCCGAAGCCGACCACCCGCGCAGGTAACGATGTGGTCACGAATCAGATGAGCGGCCTCAGATAACGGTCCGGTGAAAGTTCAGGAAGGACCGGGAAGGCGTCGGCCCCCGCTGCCCCTGGTAGCGCGAGCCGTACTTCTCCGACCCGTACGGGAACTCCGCCGGGGAGCTCAGCCGGAACATGCACAACTGCCCGATCTTCATACCCGGCCACAGCTTGATCGGCAGCGTCGCGACGTTGGACAGCTCCAGCGTCACATGCCCCTCGAACCCCGGATCGATGAACCCGGCTGTCGAATGCGTCAGCAGCCCCAGCCGCCCCAGACTCGACTTCCCCTCCAGCCGGGACGCGATGTCATCCGGCAGGCTGATCACTTCGTACGTGCTGGCCAGCACGAACTCCCCCGGATGCAGGATGAACGGCTCGTCCCCCTCCGGCTCCACCAGCCGGGTCAGGTCGGGCTGCTCCACCGCCGGATCGATATGCGGATACCGATGGTTCTCGAACACCCGAAAAAACCGATCAAGTCGCACGTCGATGCTCGACGGCTGGATCATCGCCGGCTCGAACGGCTCCAGCCCCACCCGACCAGCTTTGATCTCCGCAAGAATGTCCCGATCCGAAAGCAGCACGTGAGGCAACCTACCCGCTCCCCCACCCCCACGCCCCGCTCTCCCCACCCACAAGCCGTGCCATCCCCCACCCACAGGCCCCGCTTCCCCCGCCAGACCGGGGCGAGAACCCCTGAGTTTCCGCTACAGTAGACCTCGCGGCACACCGCTGCGGGTGTAGTTCAATGGTAGAACTTCAGCTTCCCAAGCTGACAGCGCGGGTTCGATTCCCGTCACCCGCTCCACACACCAAGGCCCAGGTCAGGGATGGATTCCCGACCCGGGCCTTGTTCGTCTCTGAGACTCTTTGATCTTCGCGTGCCATTAGCGTGCCATTAGACGTTCGATCAGCTCACCGGGGCCATCGCTTCGGCCGGGCCGTCGTCTTCGCTTCGGTTGATCTGCCGGTCGATCGCATCGGTAATCGCCCGATCCGCACCGCGTACGGCGTGCTGGTAGATCATCGCCGCCCTGACGTTGTCGTGCCCCATCCGGGCCATCAGGTCCTTGAGCCCGGCACCGGACTCGGCGGCGAACATATTGCCCGTGTGACGTAGATCATGGAGGTGGAGACCGGGCAGGCCCATGTCCTTGACCACGTCCACCCACCGCGTACGAGTGTTGAACCCGCTCCGCCGTAGCGGACCGCCTTTGACTCCCGGGAAGACGAGCGCACCGGGGTCATCCGGCACATAGGTCGTAAGGTGCTCCCGCAACGGGGGGATGACGGCTTGCGGGATGCCGACGATGCGGCGGCCGGCCTTGGACTTGGGCGGGCCGAGGACCATCTCCCCCGTGGACCGCTCGACAAAAGCTGCCCGGACGCGCACCGTCCCCGTGTTCAGGTCGATGTCGCTCCGGCGAAGCGCACTCACCTCACCCCAACGCAGACTCGCGAACGTTGCCAGCAGGACCAGAGCACGAAAGCGTCGATCATGAGCGCAGTCGGCCCGGCCATCGGCCCCCATCTTCCATAGCGCGCGCTCAGCGACATTCCGCGAAGCGAAGACCTCCGGATGGGTCCGCATCTCCCATGGCGTTGGAAGCGCAACCGATAGACGTTGTCCTTGACCTTGCGGACGTTACCGATCGGACGACGGCCCACCCTTTCCGCGAGCTCGAAGACCTGGGCCACGGTCAGCACCGGGCGTTCTGGGGCATGCTCGTCGCCAGCCCCGCGGATCCGGCACGGGTTACGCGGGATGATGTGGTCCTCTTCCGCCGCCGTCATCAGCACGGCCCGCAGCAGCCGGTACGCCTTGGCCGCCATGCTGACCGACACCCCGTTGCCGAGAAGATCGGCCCGCCACTGCCGAACCATCGCGGTGGAGAGCTTCCCGAGCTGCATCCCGCCCAGGTAGGGCGTCACGTGCTTCTTGAGCAGCCAGCGATAGAGATCCACCGTGCGGGGTCGAAGACCCGGCCGCTGGGAGACCCAGGTCTCTGCATACTCCTGAAGCTTGATCTTGCCGCGATCCGGGTCTGTCCACTCCCCCTTGATGATCTGCGCCTCAACCAGGGACAGCGCCCGTTCGGCGTCGCCCTTACGTTCATAGGTCTCGGACCCGGTGCGCATCCGCCCGTCCGGGCCTGGATATCGAATCTGGAAACGTCCAGAGGGAAGCTTGCGGATGTTGCCGAAACGCCGGTGGCCGTCCTTATTGGCCATCAGGCCACCCTCCCGGTGATGTCATGAGCCCCCAGCGGTTCGACCGTCCCCGCAGCTACGAAGGCCAGCAATGCGGATTCACGAATGCGAACGTGTCGGCCGATCTTCACGAATTCGATCCGCCGTTCCGCGATCAGACGACGAATGAAGCGCTCCGAGGTGTGGAGCAGCGCGGCGGCCTCATCGGCCTTGAGTAGTTCGTCCAACGAGGTCCTCCCGTCAGGCAGCCGGTGAAGTTGCCGAAGAATCTGGTTGTCCTGTCGCTCTGACTTCGAGCGCGTTCATATGGGCTCGCCAGCGCTGGCGCTCATGGATGGAGCGCAGCAGCCGCATGGCGAGCGGAGGGACGTTCGCGTCTCCAGACGGGACGTGCCGCCAGACGTAGCGGTGCGGGTCGATCGGGTCGCTGGGCACGCCGAGGGCTTCCAGGACCCAGGTGCGGCGGTCCTGCTTGTGCTCGGTCAGGGTCTTGTTCGACCACTTGCGAGATACCAGGACGCGGCGACCGGCGTAGCCGAGGTGTTCGGGCTTGTGAGCCTTGCCCCTGCATCGGCCTGGAGCCATGCCGGGCTTTGCGTCTTTGGGCTGGATGCCGTAGCGCAGCCAGTTCGGGCAGGTGGGTGAACACGGCTCGTATCGCAGTGCGTCTGCCATGCGGGCGGCGTGGTCACGCTGGGCGGTGTCGTCGGAGTCGAGGGTGTCGGTGAGGGATTTGGTGAGGTACTTGGACAGGTAGCGGATGCACTGGTCGGCGTCCGGAGTTCCGGCCAGCACGCCCTGTACGTCGATCTGTGAGCCGAAACGGATCACATGCTGGGGCTTGGCGTCGTCGTCCTGGTCGAGGGTGTCGAGGGCCTGTTCCCAGGTGGGCAGCACTTCGCCGGTGGCCGGGTCGAGGTAGCCGGTGCCGTCCTCCCACACGGGCAGATGATCCCCGTCGAAGACGACCTGATCGGTCGATGGCCACCACACTTGGTGGTAGGTGGCAGCGGCGATCTGCTTGATCTCCGCACGGGGCAGCGTGCCGCGGATCGCCATGTGCAGATGCGGCGCGAGCCGCTTCTGTGGTTCAACAGCGGCGAAGTACTGCACGTCGTACCCGGCCACGCGGCGCAGGTTCTGCACGAACCGGTCTACGAGCTTGGAGAAGTGCAGCGCATCACGAGCCGCGCGAGCGTAGTCGTAGCTCTCTGGATCGACTGGGACACCGTCGCGGACCTTGCCGTAGGAGGGCAGAGTGAGCGTGACGAAGAGCGAGGGCCGGTAGACCTTGCCGTCGGAACTGGTGAAGGTCCGGCCGAGGGTCGTGGCGGTCATCTTGCGTTTGGGCAGATCCGGGGCGTCCTGCCGCCGACGGGTCGAACGGCATCGCTTGGGAGCGGTCCGGCCGAGGACGTTGCCGCGCATTCCGGCGGCATTGATCTCTTCGTCCAGGCCGGTGATGACGGCGTCCAGGTCGGTGGTGTCCTGGCCGGCCTCGTGGGCCTGGTCGCGCTGGGCTTGGATGTCGGCGCGGAACTCCACCAGCCACCGCTGATCCTCGTTCGGATCGTCCGGGGTGATCGCGGGTTCCGCCTCCAGGTGCCAGCCCTCCCGGCACTGGGCCTTGCGGAGCTGCCGGTTGCGCTTGGCACACGGCGGGCACTTGGCTTCCAGCGTCGCCCCGCAGGGAACATCGATGATCTCTGTCTTCCCGGTGCAGGTGTCCAGCCGCCGCAGCGGGATGGGGCGGATGCACACGCCGTACTGCTTGGCGATCTCTTCAACCACGTCCCGGGCAAGGGGCCGAGCCAGCCGTACCGCCCGAGGCGTCGCCCTGTCGTTCAGGTTCATCACCACTCACCGTCCGAGGGCTCGATGAGGATCGACGTCTTCTCCCCGCACTCGCGGCACTCCACCAGGCCCCGGACCGGGTACAGCCACAGGACGTTGGAAGTGCCGCAGCCCGCGCAGGCAAGGTCGTCCAGCAGGTGAGCGATCTCAACCACAGGCAGGCACCTCCTCCCGCTTGAAGGCCGTGAACTGAGCGACCATGGCGCGGATGTCGTCGTCGGAGACGTACGCAGCCCGCACCCGGACAGGATCAGGGGAGGTTTCGAGCCGGACGTATCCCACGCCCGCCCCGACCGCAGGCACGGGAGAGATGTGGTCGGCCAGTGCGCCGCGATCACGGGCGCCGTCACCGAGGACCATGTCCACCTGTTCGGACTCGTCCAGCCGCAGGGCGATCTTGTCGGGGAACAGGTTGCGGATGTTCATGACCTCCTTGCGCGGGTCCTGCAACGCCGCCATGACCCCAACCCCGACCGCCCGGCCTTGTGTGGTGAGAACGGCGAGAGCGGCGTTGATCCGGTGCTTGAGCGCCTTATCGGACTGGTAGGCGGTCAGGAACGCCACCTCATCGACGAGCACCAGGACGAACGGGTCCGCGATGGTCGGGACGTGGGAGCGTTGGACACCGCCGTAGCGGTCGGCTCGTTCCTGCATCATCGCGACGGCGGCTTCAAGCAGGTCCGCGCACTCGTCGGGGGTGGCCGCGTACCGGCGGCGAAACAGGGGCCGTCCGAAGGACAGCTCCATACGCTTGGGGTCCAGCGCCCAGACCTCGGCCAAGCCCTCCCGCATCGCCGGGAGCAACCCGCGGATCACCGACCACAGGTAGGAGCCCTTGCCCGAGCCGGTGGCACCCGCGATCAGGACATGCGTCCCATGCACCTTGAGCCGGAACGGGCGACCGTCCTCCTGCCTGCCGATCTCCACCGAGCCGACCGAGACCACGTCAGGGATGGGAACGGCCGGGAGCGGAGCGGCTAATGGGTCGTGCCGGGGGAAGGTGAGGACCAGGCGGCCGGCACGAGCGATGGAGATACGGCAGCTTCGTGAGCCGAAACCATGGGCAAGGTGGTCGGCCCGGTCGGTCCAGTCCTTGACCGCCTGGCCGTTGAGTATCTTCACCGTGACGAGGTCGGCCCACGAGGTGCAGGTGACCTTGTCCAGGTGGGGCAGGTAGTCACGGCCGCGTATGTGGCGTCCAAGGCCGGAGACGACCATCACCGAGTGCCAGTGCCGCCGGTAGACCCACATCAGCCGCCACCAGGCCAGCAATCGCCAGCCGACCAGCCCGCGGAACGAGTTCACGTCGAGCAGCGCCCAGGACATCACGGCGGTACCAGTGAAGGCGACGACGGCCAGCGCCCACTGGTAGCCGTGCAGGGTCCAGATGACGCCGAGGGCGGCCGGGATGGCGACCGCGATCGGGTGCCGCCAGATCACCCGGAACAGGCTCGCGACGAGGCGGGCCAGCCAGATGATGACGGTGAGGATCGCGGGGGTCTTGACGACGGCCGGGCGGAAGACGACCGCCGTGTCGGGGGTGGTGGAGACGAGGTCGCGTGCCTCGTCTCCGGGTAGTTTCCGGAACATTAGGCTGGAGTCCTTCCAAGCATTCGCGTGTGTGGGAGATCAAGGGGCCGCCGGAAGTTGCCGCTTCCAGCGGCCCCGCTTGCGTGTCAGAGCGCTGTGTCGCCGGGATCGGCCGAGCGTGCTGTGAGGTGCAGTCGCTGGCAGTCGGCGAGGTAGCGCGAGGCAGCGTCGCGGATCTGCCGGGCGAGGTCGAGGTCCCTGTCCGTGACCGGTCCGGCCCCGGCGGTGGAGATCTGCACGTGCACGGTGTTGCAGGCGATGTCGAGGTAGGGCCGCCCGGAGTCGACCGTTGAGGCCCTGACCTGGATGTCGGCCGAGTAGAAGGAGACGCCGAGGTACGCGGGTCCGCCGGGATTGATCGACATCGTGACGTAGGTGTACGGATCGGAGATCATGCCGCCGCCTCCTTACCGGCGGTGGCCTGCTTGGCGGTGGTGGTGGTCGTGGCGGGCTTGGGGGCGTGCATCCCCCTGGCCCGCAGCGAGTAGGCCAGGCGGCCGGTGTTCTGGTGGACGTACGGCGTGACGGTCATGTCCTCGAACTCCACCGGCGTGATCGGCAAGCCCGCCGGAGCTGTCGGGGGTACCGGCTGCACCACGGACAGGATCTTGACCGCCACGGTCTTCTGAGCGAGCTTGGCCGCCGGGTCCGCGTCCATGACGGCGACCTGCCAGACCGGCTCCCCCGTGGTCTTGTCCTTGGCGTAGACAGTCCGGCCGCCGGTCGAGGCAGTGAAGTCCTTGACCTGCTCGACCTCCCCGACGAGGTAGCAGCCGTGCGGGAAGACGTGCTCGAAGCTGATCGGGATGGGTCCCTGGATGGCCATGTGCCGTGTCCTTTCACGATGGATCTAGCTAGGTGGTCGTCCACTTGTCCGGACGAGTGCAACTCTAAGGCTCCCCACTCGTCCGCACAAGTAAACAAGCGAAAAAAGTGGAGCTGCAGTCAGGCCTCAGATTCGGCTCGCCGTAGTTTTGTCAGTAGGAGTGGTTATTGTCGCGACGCCTGATCAACATTCGGGAGGTCCAGCTCAGCAGTGACGCCAGCCTCCCCCGGTCTGCGCAAGGGCGTTCCGGCTGTCCCTCTCGTTGAGCCAGCCAGAGCAAGAACATCCCTCTGACGAAAGGCTCGGCATGAGTGACCTCACCGGTGACCGGCTCTACACGGTCGTCCTTGCCCCTTCGTCCGAATCCGCCAGGTGCGGGCACTGCGACGCCAAGATCCACCGCTGTGACGAGAGTGGCTGTGACCAGCGCCGCCCGCGCGGCTGGCGTACCGCTAGGCTTAACACCCCTCCGAGCGACTTCTCCAACGGCCGCCCTTACCGCCTGACCGTCTACCTGTCGGAGGCCGAGGCGACCAACCTCGCCCACGCGGCGGACACGCTGGAGAAAAGCATCCCCGAGACTTTGACGCTCCTCGCTGGGCGCATTCAGGTGTGGTATGACGGCCACGCGCTAGGCAACCTGGGCGATGACGACGAGTGACTTTCGACTCTCCCCGAGTTGCCGGGCCGCCGAGCTTCCCAGCATCGAGCCGACCGCTGCGGTGACTGCGCCCGACTCACACGGCGATCAGCTCACCTGGTAGACGTCCTCAAGTTCGTGCAGGTCGCCGGGCAGTGCGACGCTCACCACCATGAGGACGGTCCCGGCCGGGTCGTGCACCGTAGCCGCCACAGCCAGCACTGGAGCGGACGAACCGAGCCGTTCAGCCTCGTCCTTGGTCGGCTTGCGAGCGGTCAGACGCTCGGTGACGTGGTCGAAGCGCAGATGCTTGACGGCCAACAGGTGTTGACGGATGCCGTGCCGTAGCGGGTCCGGCTTTTCCAGGTCCGTGCCGAGAGCGATGTCCAGGGAGAACCACAGCGTCTCGACCGCGGATACCCGGTCCCCCTGTCTGGTCACTCGCTGGCGAGCGATCACGGGGGTTCGCTCGTCAACGCCCATCAGTCGGGCGATGTGCCGGGGGGCCGGCACGCGGCGCACGTCCAGGATGCTGTCAGCGCTCTCGGGCTGCTCAGTCGTCGCCACGCCGGGCCGTACCCGCGAGGCTGGACTCTCCGGCCGGCCCTTCACATAGGACCCGCGGCCATGCTCACGCTCGATCCAGCCTTGCATAGCAAGCGTTTGAAGCGCCCGAACCACGGTCGTCCGGCCCACCGCGAACTCCCGGACGAGTTGCGTCTCCGAGGGCAGCATGTCGCCCGGCGCGTACTCCCCGTCCTGGATACGCTGCTGAATCGCCGCCATCACCCGGGCGTACTTCGGAGGGGCAAAGTCCATGCTCATGCCAACCGCCCAATCACTTTTCCACTTGTCTGCATAAGTACAGTAGCGGCTGAGTGTTGTCGTGTCAGGACCTCCGCCATTGGCAGGGACGGCTATCTCACCCTGCCGGACAGCAGCGCCACCCACACCGCTCGCGCCTCAACCTCACACCAGGCATCAGTCTGCGCGATCTGTGGCTTCATCGGGTCGCCGGTCATCCGCCGGACGAAGACCAGCCCACCGGCGGAACACAGCTCGTACCAGGTCTCGCGATGCTCGTGACAGGTCCAAGCCACCACCCTGTACCGGGCGAACCGGTGCACGACGTGCCAGCCAAGAGGCGTGCTGCCTTTCTGCAAGGGAGGCAGGTGTGGAGCCGGGCAAGGCATGTCCCAGGCTGAGATCTGGTCGATCACCGGTCCGCGCGCTTGAACCGCACCGATCCGGCCGGGTCGAGCGTCGCATGGAAGATCACCCGCCGGGACCAGTCGTCGGGGAAAGTCCCGAACTCGTAGATGCGGTGCGTGATGCGGCCCCATGGCTTGCCGCCCAGGTCCGTCCGGCGCAGTGCCATACGCAGTGCGTCCATTGACGTGGCCTGCCCCGAACTGGTCCCACACGGCCCGATCTCGTCAACGCCGTCGATGGTGACGAACACTTCCCACTCGAACATCTCCACCACAGGGTCAGGCCCGTCGCAGTACACGCAGTCCTCCTGCGACGAGGTCGCCTCTCCGAGCATCGCGGCCGTCACATGCCCGCGCCGGGTGACGATCTTCCAGCCGCGCCCGTCGCACGCGGTGCACTTAACTGGTGTTGTCATGCCGGAAAGAATGGATCGCGCAAGAGCGCAGCCATATTTCCCGTGGATATACCACCGAGGGATATAGAGTTCTCAGCGACAGCCATGCACACCAGTCCGAGATGGCCGGAGGACGGATGCACGGGAACGCTTTCGAACCTATCCAGATCCCCACATGGGTATGGGACCGCGACGAAAGCCGGGAAATACTTAAGAAACGTGACATGGCAGGGCTGTTCAACCTCGCCGTCAAGTACGCGGGCGCCAGCCAGGTACGCATCAGCACCGCGACCGGCATCGCCCAAGGCCGCATCAGCCAGCACATACGCGGCCAACGCCAGGTCACCGACCTTGAGGTCTACGAGCGCATCGCCGCCGGCCTCGGCCTGCCCGACCACGCCCGCATGCTGCTCGGACTCGCCCCCACCGACATCGCCTCACCCACCGGCAATCACGACGACGAGTATCGAGAGCAGACCGAAGAACTCACCGCCCGGATCGAAGCCGCGGCCGCTATCGACCCCATGATGGTGATGATCCTCAACACCGACACCAACAACCTTCGACTACTTGACCGTCGCGTCGGCAGCGCCGCCATCGCCGACAAAATGCGCGCCCAGATATCCCAAATAGAGCACGCCCATCACCACGCCGTACGCCCAGGAATCCGCGCCGAACTGGCACACGTACTCGCCCAAACACATTCACTCGCCGGATGGCAAGCCATCAACACCGGCGCCCTGAACGACGCCTGGACCCACTACGAGAACGCCAAAGCAGCCGCACGCGAAGCTGGCGATCCTGCCATCATCGCCCACGTATCTGCCGAACAGGCATACGTCCTCATGGACCTGGGACAGCCTGCCCAGGCCACGGAACTCCTTCAGTACATCCACGCCACCCACCGCGACCGCATCCCCAACCGGCTGCGTACATGGCTCTCCGCAGCCGAAGCAGAAGCCGCCGCCATCCTCGGCGATGAACCGACCTGCCGAGCCGCGCTCGACCAGGCCGCCGCTCTACTACCGGACGGTCACGGCGACCCGGACATGCCGTACCTGTCTCTCGACGTCCACCATCTCGCCCGGTGGCGCGGCAACTGCCTCATTCGCTTCAGCGACCCCGACAGCATGGAAGACCTGCGCTCAGCGCTCGCCGGGATGGACGGCACCTACAACCGCGCCGAAGCTGCCCTCCGCTGCGACCTGGGACATGCCCTACTGGCACTGGGCGACCCAGACGCCGCCCAGCCACACATCAAGCGCGCTCACCACCTGGCGACCATGACCGGCTCCCGCCGCCAGCGCAAGCGCATCGACGAACTCACTCGCCGACTTACCCACGCCCTCCATTAAGTCGCTCCCGCGCCGTGTACAGCCCCACCAACGTCCCCGAGGTCCAGATGTCACCACGGGCGATCATGTCTGGGATTTCCTTCATCGGCACCCACTCGATGACGTCCGCTTCAATCTCCCCGTCCGGCTCCTTCACGAACACCACACCCCGCGCCAGGAACAGCATGTGCTCGGAGTCCACCATGCCGGCCATGGGCTGATAGGTGACCAGGTGCTCAATCTGCTTGGGGCGATACCCGGTCTCTTCCTCCACCTCACGGGCCGCCGTCGCCATCGGGTCCTCCCCCGCCTCGACAAGACCGCCGGGCAGCTCCCAGCCCCAACGGTCGAACAGGAACCGGTGCCGCCACATCATCAGCACCCGGTTGTCGTCATCGACCACCACAGCAATTGCCGCTCGATCCAGGTGCACCGCGTGATGCTCGAACCGCTCTCCATCCGGGATCTCGACATCAACCAACCCGAGGCGAATCCACCGGTTGTCATAGATCAACCGTTCGCCGTGCACGACCCACCGCGACCGCTCTTCGTTGGTAGCCACACCGCGACGCTACCGCCCAACAGCGCCGACGTACACGGGAACTCTGCGCAGACCACCGACGGGGTCCTGCCAGTTGCCGAATTGTTCTTAAGGGTGATCAAGGGCGGCGCTCCGCGCCGCCTCGCGGCCCTACGCCCGCTCGCCGGCCGGGCATGCGGCCTGGGGGCCGGTCCCGGCCGCCAGCAGCTCGGGCCGCATCCGCGGTCAACCCGATTCCTCAAGCCGGTTCTGGCGTGATGCAAGTTCATCCCGAACGACCTCTCGCAGAAGTTCGAGCACGGTGCCGGAAGAGAGCCCGATACCCCAGTGAGTCGACACCCCGCCGATGCGCTTTACTGCTTCATGCAGGCGTTGCCGAAGGGTACCTTCCGGGTTGTTCTCCCAGATCTCTGTGAGGACATTGAGCTCGTTAATCTGGAGAGAGGAAAGAGCGTGCAGGTCCTTCGCCTGCGGTCCCGTGTAGTCGCGGGCGCGCGGATCGTGAGGTCCTGAGATCTCGAAGAGGTATGCCAAAGCCCCACTGTTCGGATGATCAACAACCCACCGCCAGAATCGCGATGCGTCGCTCGTGTCTGGTGCACTCAGATGGCAGGCGTGGCACAGGAGAATTATGTTCTCGACACTGGTGGGACCTCCGAGGGAACGCGGCACCACATGGGCCCGCTCTAGCCCCTTCCAGAGATTCGCCAACGCCTTCTCCGAGCGAACTTGCTCTTGGCGGCACCAGCCGCAGGCGAAGCATTCAGGCTCGCCAAGGTCGATAAGGGGGACGTAGTTGCTGCCCGGAAGCGCTCGACAGTACCAGTAGCGAGCGATCTCTTCGTGGGTCGGCATATCCTCATCCGCGAAATTCCGCACAATCAGCACCGTACTGATGGCGGGTGACATTTCTAAGTTGTATGCCTCCGGCGGGGGCCCTCCGACTCCGGGATGATCGCCCGACACGCCCGTAGGTGGCTGAGGTAAGGGCCTGATCATCCCGCCCGCCATCGACCCGGGACAAGCCGAGCAGACCAAGGCCAGTGGGTCCAGGTCGTTCGTCCGGTGGGGCGCTCCACCTGGACCCACTGGACATGGCCCGCTTCCCCTTCGGGCGGGTCGACGGCAGACGGGATGATCAGTCGGGCGAACCTTGCGCGAGCGCGCGGAAGAATGAACTCGTGCAACGATTCGACGCCGCTGGAGCTGACCTCGTCCCTGGTCAGCGCGTCCGAGTCCGGGTGACTGATCAGCACCCGTGGGGAGTCATCGCGACGATCATCGGCCATGAGGACATCGGCGCGTCAATCGACGGCGCATCGATCGACAGTCCTTCCGGCGAAAGCCGCGCTTGGTTAGGGGAGTATCCCGCTGTCGGGTCGGAGATTGACGCGGTAGTTCAGGAGATCCGCCGCTGGCATCCGCCGGCATGGGTGCGGTTGACCATCCGCGCCCGGGACCTAGACAGCTTTCAGTGGCCGTGCGACTTCTGCGGCACTCCCACAATCTTGAGCCCAGGTGGCGATGGGGTGGTCATGGATGTCAGGAGCGCCGACGGCCCCGGCAGTCATGCCATCGCCGCCCATCGGGAGTGTCTGAGAGGTCATCTGAATGAGCGGAGCCACGAACGCGCTCGTGTCGACTCGGTAGGTCGAAGCTGAATGAAGATGGCAGACGGAGACGGCTTGGCCGCGGCCAGCGACGTACGCGACCAGTGGATAGCCGCCTATCAACTCAACCAACTCCATGCCCAACTCCCCGAGCAAGGTGAAGGGCGACGGGTGTTCGCCCGCCTGGTCTTCTTCGCACTGGACGGCGCGGAGAAGGCCGGATATCCCAAGCGGGATGCGGATGCCGTACGGTTCAACCTCCGTGCCTTGCTGATCAGGGAGCTTCCATCGGACGCAGATCCCCTGTGGGATCCCGATGTGCTCGGCGCGGATGTTCTGGCCGCACTGCCGCTGTCCTTGCTGGAGGCCCAAGCGTGGAGCACCGATTGGGCCTCCCGAGCCAGAGTCGAAATCCTGGCTCTGCGTACCTGCAAGAACTTGCTCGGATCGATGAGGACGATCGCCGACCGTGTGACCGGCGAACCGCTGAGAACGCAGCTTGATCAATGGTTGGAACTCTGGCCGTGTCTCCCCTGATCGTCGTGCCATTAGCGTGCCATTAACCCCGGTAAGAACAGGGCACTCACGGTCACTCATGACCGACCCCAGCCGCAGGTCAGCGCCACCACAAGGCATGTTCCCTACAATTCCCAAGCTGACAGCGCGGGTTCGATTCCCGTCACCCGCTCCACATTCGAAGGCCCAGGTCAGGATTGGTTTCCGGACCCGGGCCTTGATGATTTCTTGGGCCTTCTCGATCTTCCGTGCCCGCTACGTGCCCGATCCCTCTTCCGCCGCTTTCCGCATGACCTCTTCCGCGATCTTCCCCATGCCGTCCGCGATGGCCCGGTCTCGCCCGTTCTCCGTATGCATATAGATCAGCGCGGCCCGCGTGGTGGAGTGCCCCATCCGGTCCATCAACTCCCGCAACGTCGCCCCGGACCGGGACGCGAACACGTTCCCCGTGTGACGCAGATCATGAAGGTGAATCCCCGACAACCCGGCACGCTTGAGCGCCTTCGCCCACGGACGCGAGAAGGCGGCCCGCCGCAACACGGCCCTCTTGGCACCGAGGAAGACGAACGCCTCACCGTGATCCGCCGTGTACCTGTCCATGTGCGTCCGGAGCGCGGAGACGACGAAGGACGGCAGGGCCACCGTCCTCACACCCGCCGCGGACTTCGGCGGCCCCAGGACCACCGAGCCATCTCGCAGGTCCGTCGTGCTCTCCACGATCCGGACCGTCCCCTTCTCCAGATCGACGTTCTTCCGCCTGAGCGCGGCCAACTCCCCCCACCGCAGACTGCCGAACGTCGCCACCAGCACCAGCGCCCGGAAGTGCGGCTCGATCGCACCTGACAGCGCGTAGACCTGTTCCACCGTGAGCGTCGGCCGCTCGGGAGACTCCTCCTTGCCACCGCCCTTGATCTGACACGGATTGGTCTTGATCATCTGGTCCTCGACCGCCGTGTTCATGATCGCCTTGAGCAGCCGGTACGCCTTGGCCACGGTCACCGGCCCGACCCCGTTGTCCAACAGCGTCTTTCGCCATTTACGCACGTGAGCGGCCTTGATCTCGTTGACGGCCATGCCGCCGAAGATCGGGACGAGATGAATCCGAAGCAGACCCTCGTAGAGCTGCACCGTCTTGGGACGCAGGCCAGGCCGCTCACTCACCCAGCCCTCGCCGTAGTCCTTGAACGCGACTTTGCCGAGGTCCGGGTTCGTCCAGCCGCCCTCGATGATCTCGGCTTCCTTCTTGGTCAGCCAGACCTCGGCGTCCCGCTTGGTCGAGAAGGTCTCAGGAGCCGCCCTGTCCAGCCCGTCAGGCCCCTTGTATCGAGCCTGCCACCGTCCGGACGGGAGTTGCCGAACGCGACCGAAGCGCCGCTTCATGCTCCCCTTCTTGGCCGTGGAACGCCGGGGCTCGTCCTTCGTGGTCGTGGTCATCAGGCAACCTTTCTGCGTCGTGTGGTGGTGATCGGCTGGACGACCCCGGCCGCGATGAACGCCTCTAGCGCGGCTTCGGGGATGCGGACGTTGCGTCCGACGTGGACGAAGGTGATGCGCCGCTCTTCGATGAGACGGCGAGGGAAGCGAACCGTGGTGTTGAGCCGTTCGGCGGCCTCTTGGACGGTGAGCAGCCGTCCCCGCGCCAGCTCCGGGAGCGCACTGGTCGGCTCGGTCGTGGTCTTCCGTGTCATGCGGCCCCCCGCATTGCCGAAAGATCCGTGATCGGTGGTCCCTCCGCTCTGGCCTGTAGCTCTTCCATCGATCTGCGCCACCGGAAGCGTTCGGCCACCCCGCGTAGCAGCCGTTTCGCTCGTGGTGTGGCACTCGGGTCCCCGGCCGGGACGGGACACCAGATGAACCGGTGCGGGTCCGGCGGAGACTGGCCGGCATCGAGGCCGAGGGCTTCCAGGACCCAGGTACGGCGGTCGGCGCGGTGTTCGGCCAGGGTCTTGTTCGACCACTTGCGGCTGACCAGCACCCGCCGCCCGGCGTAGCCGAGGTGATCGGGCTTGTGCGCCTTGGACCTGCACCGGCCCGGCACCATCCCGGGCTTGGCGCCCTTGGGCTGTACTCCGTAGCGCAGCCAGTTCGGGCACGAGGGTGAGCACGGTTCGTACCGCAGCGCGTCACACAGCCGGGCCGCGTGGTCCCGCCGGGCCTGGTAGGTGGCCTGTTCGGGGTCGAGGGAGCCGACGCCAAGGGACTTGGTCAGGTACTTCGACAGGTAACGTATCTGGGTGTCTGCGTCGGACGACCCGGCGAGGATGCCTTGCACGTCCACTTGGGTGCCGAAGCGGACCACGTGCAGGGGTTCGGCGTCCGGGTCGGCGTCCAGGAGGTCAAGCGCCTGGTCCCAGGTGGGCAGGACTTCGCCGGTCGCGGGGTCGCAGTAGTCCCCGGCCTGCTGTGTGCCGTCTTCCCGTTCCACCCACACCGGCAGGTGGTCACCCTCGAAGAGGACCCGGTCGGCCGGTGGCCACCACACCTGGTGATACGTCGCCGCGACGACAGCCCGGACATCGGCCCTAGGCAGGGTGCCCCGCATCGCCAGGTGCAGATGAGGGGCGAACCGCTTTTGAGGTTCGACGGTGGCGAAGTACTGCACGTCATACCCGGCCACCCGGCGCAGGTTCTGCACGAACCGGTCCACCAGCTTGGAGAAGTGCAACGCGTCGCGAGCAGCCGCCCGGTAGTCGTACGCCGATGGGTCGATGGGCGCGCCGTCTCGGATCTTGCCGTAGGAGGGCAGGGTCAGGGTGATGAACATCGAGGGCCGGTAGACCTTGCCGTCGTTGCCGGTGAAGGTCCGGCCGAGGGTTGTGTTGGTCATCGGTCGCCTGGGCAGGTCGGGGGCGTCCTGGCGGCGGCGGGTCGAGCGATTGCGCTTCTTGACCGCCCGGCCCAGCACGTTCCCGCGGATTCCCGCCGCGTTGATCTCGTCGTCCACGGCCAGGATCGCGGCGTCCAGGTCGGCGGTGTCTTGCCCGGCCGTTTCGGCGGCGTCGCGCTGGGCTTGGAGGTCGGCGCGGAACTCCACCAGCCAGGACTGTTCGTCGGTCGGCTCATCCGGGGTGGTGACCGGTTCGTGGTCGAGGTGCCAGCCTTCCCGGCACTGGACCATGCGAAGCTGCCGGTTCCGCTTCGCACACGGGGCGCACTTGCTTTCCAGCGTGGCCCCGCACGGGACATCGATGAGCGTGATCTGTCCGGTCAGGGTGTCGATGCGCTTGAACTCCAACGGCTGGAGACACACCCCGTTGACCTTGGCGATCTCTTCCGCCACGTCGAGCGCGACGGGCATGGACTGGCGGAGGGCACGGGGGATGCTCCGGTCATTGGCATGGGTCACAGGGCCTCACCTGTCCCCCGGCCGTAGCGCAGGACCATGTGCCGGATGTCGTTGTCCGACACGTATGCCGCCCGCACCCGCACCGGATCGGGCGAGGTCTCCAGCCAGACGTATCCGACGCCCGCGCCGATCGCGGGATCGGGTGAGATCAGGTCGGCCAGCGCGCCCCGGTCCCGAGCGCCGTCGCCGAGGACCATGTCCACCTGTTCGGACTCATCCAGCCTGAGCGCGACCTTGTCGGGGAACAGGTTGCGGATTGACACGACGTCCTTGCGCGGGTCCTGCAACGCCGCCATGACCCCGACACCGACCGCCCGGCCCTGCGTCGTCAACGTGGCCAGGGCCGCCGTGATGCGCTGCTTGAGGCCCTTGTCGGCCTGATACGCGGTGAGGAACGCCAGCTCATCCACCAGGAGCAAGATGAACGGGTCGGCGATCGTCGGGACGTGGTTGCGCCGGACCCCGGCATACCGTGCCGCCCGTTCCTGCATGACCTTCACGGCCTCTTCGAGCAGGTAGGCGCAATCTTCGGGGGCGTCGGCGTAGCGGTGGAACAGCGACCGGCCGAATGACAGCTCCATGAGCTTGGGGTCCATCGCCCACAGTTGGACCAGCCCAGCACGCGCCGCAGGCAACAGCCCACGGATCACCGACCACAGCCACGACCCCTTACCGGCCCCGGTCGCTCCGGCGATCAGGATGTGCGTGCCATGCACCTTGAGCTTGTACGGCGTGCCGTCCTCACACTGGCCGATCTCCACCGGTCCCACGGATGGCCACTCGGGCAGAGGCCGCGCAGGCAACGGCACTGCCAGCGGGTCACGGCGCGGGAAGGTCAGCACCAGTCGGCCGGCCTTTTCCACCGACACCCGGCACGAGGTAGCGCCGAAGCCGTGCGCGAGGTTGGGACTCCGGTCGCACCACTCCTTGTCGCTTTGGCCCTTCAGCATCTTTACCGTCACCCGGTCCACCTGGCCGTCACAGCGGACGCCCACGAGGTGGGGAGTGAAGTCGCGCCCCTTGAGGGAGCGGCCCAGGCCGGAAACGGCGACGACGGCGAGCCAGTGACGCCGGTAGATCCACAGCCACCGCCAGAACGCCAGCAGCGGCCAGCCGACCCAGGTGAGGAATGAAGGGAAGGCCAGATTCGCCCACAGCGCAAGGGCAGACGCCACGGCCCCCGCCCCGAAGAGCGTGACTTTCCAGCCGAGCACTACCGTCGCGGTCGCGGTCGCGGCTACGAGGCTTGCCGCAATCGGGTGCAGATAGATGGTGATGAGGGCGCCCCAGATCAGACGCCACGTCAAGATGATGATCGTGATGAAGGCGGGGGTGGGGACCACGGTGGGCCGGAACACGACCGGTGTCCCGGGACTCGTGGAGACCAGTCCCGCGGTTTCTTCGCCGGGCAGTCGTCGCCACATATGCTGATGTCCTCTCTTGATGAGGTGTCGGGAGAGATCCAGGGGGCCGCCGGAAGTTGCCGCTTCCAGCGGCCCCGCTTACCTGTCAGGCCGCAGCCGAGTCCTGATCGGCGTGCAGGCGCTCGCAATCGGCCAGGAACCGCGCCGTCGCGTCGTGCAGCTCCCGGGCGAGCCGGAGGTCTTCATCGATGATCTCGGCGTCCGAGGAGATTCCGAGGTGCACGGACACCTTGCCGTGCTTGATCGCGATGAATGCCCGCCCATCGGGCGTAGTTGGGAAGTAGCTGACCTCTGTGCTCTCATCGAGGAAGACGGAGATCGCCACACGAGGCTCAGAACCGGGTGCCAGTGAGACGCTGGTGTAGGTGAAGCCGGTCATGCCGCTGCTGCCTCCTTGCTCGTGGTCTTGGTCGTGCTGGTGTTGGTGCGCGGAGCGAGGATCTGCCGCGCCTTGATCGAGTAGGCCAGCCGTCCCGCGCCGTTGACGTAGGGCGTGATGGTCAGGCCGTCGAACTCCACCGGGACGAACGGCACGCCCGCCACCGGCGCCGGGGGAACCGGCTGTACCGCGCCGAGGAGCTTCACCGACACCGTTTTCTGTGCCGCCTTGAGGGTCGGGTCGGCGTCCATGACCGGGATCTGCCAGACGAGTTCGCCCGTCTGCTTGTCCCTGGCCTGGACGAACCGGCCGTTGGTGGAGGCTTCGAAGTCCTTGACGGGCTCGACGTCTCCCACGGCGAAGCAGCCGTGCGGGAAGACCTGCCCGAACGTCACCGGAATGGGTCCCTGGATAGCCATAATGCGATCTCCTCTCTTGACTGGTCAGACTGCTTGACTGACCAAGCTGTGTGACTCCATTAAGCACGAAGCCCACTTGGCCAGTCAAGTGCACCAAGCGGGCTTCGCGAGAAAGTTGGAGCTACAAGATCGGATACGCGTCTTCCAGCTCGTGACGATCGCCGGGAAGAACGGTCTCCACGACCACCCACGGCCTGCCCGTCGCGTCACAGGCGACCGCGTACACGGTCAGCAGCGCGGCTGAACTCTTCACCCCGAGAAGGCCACACTCCTCCTTGGTCGGGTTCCGCGCGGTGACGTGCTCGACGATGTGATCCAGGGAAGCGCCGGCCGCGCTCTCCACATACCGGCGGACCCCGTGCTTGAGATCGGCGGACTCGGCCAGCGCCGTACCGTCAGCCACCGCGACCGGCAGCCACGCCGAAGAGATCTCGATCGGCTCCCCGTCATGCTCCACCAACGACCGGCGCAGCACGACCGGCGAGGCGGGCTTGATGCCGAGATAGGTCGCGATCCTGTTGGGCGCCTCCACCTCACCGGCACTGAGCAGCCGCCCGGATACCTGGGCCTCGTTCCGATCCAGCAGCTCACGCCCGGTCCTGACCTGCTGGGCGGTCGGCATCGCGGGACGCCCGCGCACAAAGCGGCCCTTGCCCTGATGCGTGACGATCCAGCCTTGATCGCGTAGTACGCCCAGCGCCTTGACCACGGTCGGGCGGGCCATCCCGAACTCCGCCATGAGCTGGTGTTCGCTGGGCAGCGGGGAACCCGGCGGGTACTCGCCCGAATCGATGCGCCGTTCCAGCTCCGCGATCAGTTGCGCATACTTCGGCGGCGTATATTCAAACGTCATCAGAGCCCCACAATCAACATGCCTGCCTAGCCAAGCAGGCTAGCAGCGCATGTTGCCCATGCGAACCCCTTCAACCGACAGGACACCGTCACCAGGACTTACCGGGCCGCGCCGCAGAGCAACGCCACCCAGATTTCGTACGCCTGCGCGAACGTCCACCGGTACGTCTCGTGCACCTGCCGTTCCTTCTCGAACCGCAGCGTCCGGCGCAGGAACGTCTGCCCGCCCGCCTGGCACAGCTCATAGACCGTTGCCCGGCAGTCACATGTCCACAACAGCACCCGGACCCGCTCCACACCGTGATACGGCTCCTGCCAGACCAGCCGCATGTGATCCCGCCGAGCCAGCGACACATGCGGGCTCATACAGCTCATGATGATCTCCATCACGCCACCCGCCGTCTCCCCACACCAGAGCACTCAAAGCAGCCGACCTGCCCCAGCTCGATCGCCCCGCCGTCCAGGCGCTGCCCGGCACCGGCCCGGCTCTTGCGGACCCAGCGCCAGCCCTTACCCCGGCAGGCTCGGCACCTCTCGCTTCTCGGCTCCCCCTTGGTCGTCATGGATCAAGGTTCTTCACCAGGGGATACGCATCCCATCCCGAGGCGACATCCCTGCGCCGGATGGCCGGTATCCCTTGACGGGATGACTCCAAGCCGTGAGCGTTGGACTACCGCCAGTCCAAGGACGCAAGGGGATAAGGCAGATGCCCGCACATGCGGCACAACCGGTCGTCATACCGGCTGACCTCTGGCAACGCCCCGAAATGCTCACAGCCCTCCGAAATCGCGACATCGGCACAATTTTGCGACTGGTCCGCCAGTACGCCGGAGTCAGCCAGACCCGCATCGGCGTCGCGGTGAACCTCAGCCAGGGCAAGATCAGCGAAATCATGAAAGGAACCGTGCAGGTCACCTCGTTCGAGGTCATCGAGCGCATCGCCGACGGCCTGCACCTGCCCGACCCCGCCCGCATGACCCTTGGCCTGGCACCTGCCCAGCCCACACGCATCCCGCGTCGGGATGGAACCCCAGCAAGTGCCCTGCCTACCGTGGGACAAGTTGCTGTGGACGACCACCAGACGGGCGATCCCGGAGATATCGATCTCCCGACGCTGGCCTGGGTAGTGGGAAGGCTGGACACCCGCATGGACCGAAGAACCATGTTGCTCCTGGCCGCCGGTATGACCGCCGAAGTCGGCGCCAGCATCACCGACCCCTGGGAGCGGCTGTCACGCGCCCTTAGCGGCCCGCAGTCGCTCGACGAGGACATCGTGGAACGCCTGGAGGCCCGGACCATCGGCTTCCACCGGCTGGAATCGGTACTCCCCGCCAGGACGATCTACCAAGGGCTCACCGGCCATATCAACGAACTGAGCACCCTGCTCCACGGCAACCCTGCCGACCGGTACCGCCGCCGCCTGGCCGCCAGCGCCGGAGAAGCCGCCACCCTGGCCGCCTGGATCGCCTGGGACCTCAAACAGCCCGGCCAGTCTGCCTCATTCGATCGCGTCGCCGCCCTGACCGCCAAGGAGAGCGGACACCCGGTCATCCAGGCGTGCGGCCTGGGCTACAAGTCCTACGCCGTCGAAGGCCGAGCCGCCGTCGACGTCCTGCGACAGGCACAGGCGTACCTCCCCGCGGACGGCGACGACGCCACACGCGCATGGCTGCTGTGCCGCGAAGCCGAAGAACTGGCCGGCCTCGGCGACCGGCAGGCCATCGACCGCCTGCACCGGGCGGAAGAGGCATACAGCCGAGCCCGCCCCCACCGTGAGCGCGCCTGGACCCGCTTCCTCGACCCCGGCCGCATCGCTGCCTTCCAGCTCTCAACCTACGTACGACTCGGCGACGAACGCCGCGTGATCGAGGCCGGGCAAGCCGCTCTGTCCTCGGCCGCCCAGGACTCCGACCGCAAGATAGTCGCCGTCATCTACGCCGACATCGCCCAAGCCCAACTCCAGATCGGCGACGTGAGCGAGGGCGTCTCCTACGCCCGCCGTTCCCTGGAAGCCGCCCAGCGCTCCGAATCCACCTGGGGCATGAAACACCTCGCCAAGGTGGAACAGGCACTCGCCACCAGGCCCGACCAGGCCGCCCGGGAACTCCTCGGCGACATCATCGCCACCCGCCGGTCCCGGGGGACGTCTCCCGCCTGATCCATTCCAAGTAGTCGGCCGTGCCGTACACCAGCGGGACGGCGATGATCTGTGGCACCTCATAGGAGTGCAGCTCTCGCACACAGGCCGCCAGTTCCTCGAAGCGATCACCGGTGGTCTTCATGAACACCAGCCACTCCTCCGACCGCCGGACCTCACCCGCCCACCAGTAGGTCGAGGAGATCGGCGCGACCACCTGGGCAGCCGACGCCAGCCGCCGCTCCACCACTGCCGAACACATCCGCTCGGCCTCATCCCGATCACCGGCCGTCACGTGCACCTCGATGAACTCAGCCATGCCCGCAACATTGCCGAATTGATCTCATGGGTATCAAGGGCGTCGCTCCGCGCCGCCTCGCG
Organism: Microtetraspora sp. NBRC 13810; assembly: GCF_030268685.1. GTDB lineage: Bacteria > Actinomycetota > Actinomycetes > Streptosporangiales > Streptosporangiaceae > BSRQ01. Next base: position 9,208 of record NZ_BSRQ01000015.1, on the reverse strand, counting down.
CCCAACGCCCGCTCGCCGGCCGGGCATGCGGCCTGGGGGCCGGTCCCGGCCGGCAGCAGCTCGGGTCGCACCAATACGGTCCGCGGTAGACCTTCAATGCATGCATCCGCCATCGATCCCCGGCGTAGAGGTCAGTGCTCAGCGCGTCTGATCCCAGCCTGCGCGGTGGTGAGCAGAAATGCATCCTTCCTCGAACCCAAGGCGATCGGCCTTTTCCCCCTCATCGAGCCAGGCCCGAAGCGGACCGTAGGGGAGGCCCGGAGGAACATCAACCGCGATTAAGTTGGGGAACGCGCGGATGCCCGTCCACTCACATCCCAACTCCGCCAGTTTGGCATGGATCTTTGACACGTATCCCTCGTCAGATAGCACGATGCGCACCGTCGAGTGACCCGACTCCTGAACTAACGCCTCGTACTGCCAGGACCCATCGTTAGCGTCTCGGCGTACGTGGACCCGATCACCCCAAGCCACCCCACGCACAAAGAACGGCGTGTTCGCCAGGCGTACAACCTCCGGCTCGTCGGTGACCTCCGCCCATATGGACTCCTCACCCGCTGGCGGCCAATCGTCCTCGTCTCGTTCCAAGGGAAAGATGACCTTCACGTGATTGTCGAGGGACATCGTGGTTCCTTTGCCGTCACCTAGTGCGGCAGAGTGTAGGTCATTCGATCTTTTCGTCTCAGGCGCGGGGGCACTCCGGCTCCGGGATGATCGCCGAGGACCCGCGAAAGCCATCCGGTCCTCAACAGTTGAGGTAAGGGCCTGATCATCCCTCCCGCCATCGACCCGGGACAAGCCGAGCAGACCAGGGCCAGGGGTCAAGGTCGTTCGTCCGCGGGGCGCTCCACCTTGACCCCTGGCCCTGTCCCGCTTCCCCTTCGGGCGGGTCGACGGCGGACGGGATGATCAGACGGGCGGAGTGTACGTAGGTGCGCAGTCCATGCCACCCTGCGCCTATGCTCACCGTCCGCCAACTCCTCGACTACCTCACCGGCCTGCCCGGCGAAACCCCCGTCGTGGTCGACGTCAACGCCGGGGATTGGTCCCTCCGCATAGAAGATCTCAACGTGACCACCACCCAAGACGCGACACCCGGTGGCGACCCTCTTGAAGGCGTCGAGGTCGACATCTTCTGGGATCCCGGCCAGCACGACAGGACCATGGACGGCCCCACCCAGACGCACTTCACCCTGGACGACGTAGAAGAGCTGACCAACGAACGCGACGCGCTCCGCCGGGAACTGGCAGACCTCCGAGCCAGCCTCTGCTTCTCACTCCGCAAGTACCACAGCGAACCGGGACCGCAAGGGCTCACCGTCATGTCCGTGCTCAGCGACCAAGAGATCTTCGCCGAGATCACGCGACTCCGCACGATCGCCGCCGAGTCCCTTGCCGAGCCCAGCTCAGAGCCTTGATCGTCGTGCCATTAGCGTGCCATTAGCCAGGGTGACGAGCGGTCCCTCAGCGACACAGTGACTCCACCGTCTCGTCGAAGTACGGGAACTCCTGCCGCGCGGTGCCTATCACCTCGGCCGCGGGCTGGCGGGCTGACGGTGCCCAGCGTTCGGCGATCTGCGTCAGTCTCGCGTCAGCGCGCGGCTCATGCTCATGTGTCGGGTACATCATTGCTTCGAACGGGCCGAATCCGGCCGCAATCAGCCATAGGTAGCCGTCCAGGTTGCGGGCTACGAGCCCAGTCCTGCCCTCAGAGTCGAGGAAGACCACCGGCTGCTGCGTGAGCGGCTCACCGCTGCGGACGAGCCAGAACGCCGCCATACCGCCAGTACCGTCCTGCCCGAACACCCGAAACTCGGCTCCATCGACAGAGGGGTTTCCCATCCAGGCCCGCCACCACTGCGCGGTATCGGCTGCCGTCAGGAACTGGGGGTATGGCTCAAAGTCCACGCCGGCACCGTCTCTGTAATCGAAGCCCACTTCATGTGCCTCAATCAGCGCGGCTACTACCCTCACGATCGCCCGGCGGTGGCTGATCTTTCTACAGGGCTGGGGGCGATCGACGGTCCGGGACTTCGTACCTCAGTCCCAGCCCACCGAGCATCAGGGCGACGAAGGAGCAGATGTTCCCGTGCCCGTCAGTAGAGGGAGCAAGGGGAACTCACGGGGAATGACGGGTAACCGAAGCACTCCCCCGCAGGTCAACGTCTTCCCAGCTCAGCGACCAGGTGCGTTAGAGACTTCCCAAGCTGACAATGCAGATCGCTCTATTCCACGCCAGCTTGCCTGGATCATCCAGGGTTCAGCCAACATTGAAAGGATGAACTCGTTGATTTGAGCACGGTGGGATAATGTGGCGGTTCAGGCCAGATCTGCAGGAAGTAGTGATCACCTATTTCGATTGCGATTTCTTCGTCCATACCTCTGACGTGGTATCGCAAACGATATGTTCCGGGACCGGCGGACAGCGGAGGAAGAGGATACGTCCTCCCTCCTCCCCACTCCTGCAGCGAAAGCCGACCCGATGGGGACTCGTAGCTGATCTCGACGATGTCTTCGTAGCCGTCGAGGTCGGCACCAGGATCCCGATCGGCGGCAGCCACCGTGAACTCCACCGGTCCCCACTGAGGGCCCACGATCAAGATAGCCTTGCCTGTCTCCACTCGGATGATTCCCACAGGGTGGCCCGGCACGTCGTCGAACTGGCCGGACGTATCACACCCCTCATCCACGAGATAAACCTGGCTGTAATCCACCTCCACCTCCAGCTGCTTGACCTGCACGACAGAAGTCTCGTCTCTGGTCATGGACGGGAAGCATAAACTCCGCCACCGACAAGATCAGCTATCAGCGGCAGCGCAACCAGACTGCCGTCAAGGGATGGACGACGAGCGCGTTTCCCGTGCCAGATGCGTGCCAGAACAGGCGGGGAACCACGGTTATTCACGGGGAATCACGGGGACTCGACCCACCCTGACCTGCACTCCTGTTTTCCCAGCTCAGGGCAGCAAGGTCAGTAGATGATTCCCAAGCTGACAGCGCGGGTTCGATCCCCGCCACCCGCGCAAAGGCCCAGGTCAACGGATGATTCCCAACCCGGGGCCTAGCTGTACTGCTTGATCACTTGGTCGGCCACTTGGAACGTCGTCCGGCAGTCGGGGCAGGTCGCATTTCCGAAGAGGTAAAGCAGTCTCGTCGTGAGGTTCTCCCGGCCGAGACTCTGGGCCGTGTCGTACATTCGGCGCGCCACATGGTCAAGCTCGGAGGGAACTGCGGGAGCCAGCTCGCCCTTGGCAGGGTCGTCCTCGATCGCGTAGTCACCCGAGGTAGCGAAATAGCCGTCCGCACCAATCGCGACGAGAAGATGGACACCGCAGCCGGGACAGTTCTCCAGCTCGTACTCCCCTTGCAGCAACTGCTCCAGCATTTCGTCCCACACCGGCACGTCCTCGAAGGCAAGCACCGCCTGCAGCATGTAGATGAACGAGTCCTCGTCGATCGCGGCATGCATGGTCTCATTGGTCAAGCGCAGCAGTTCCTCGATCTCCGCAGCATGGATCATGCGCACGTCCCCGGCTCCGTGTGGCTGTCTCGCCCCGGCCACGATCGAGCCACACAGGGAGAGGATCATCGTGCGGTCGGCAGGGGCCCAACTTCGGGCGATCTCGGCCAGACGTGGAAGCGCGGCGAAGCTCGCCGGGTAGACGGTCATCTGGTGGCAGATGCACGACCACAGCTCGTCCCACACTGCGGCGCGGGAATCCGGTACGAGCTGATCGAGCAGTTCGGGAACGTTCTCCGCGGAGCCATGGGCATGTGTAAGCCGGGACCAATCCGTCATGCCGGTTATCCAACCATGCTGCTCGACTTCGCACAGAAGCCGCCAAGGAAGACGACTGAGACGCCGCCTCTATATAGCGACTGGATGCGGGTGTACTGCACCACCGAGAACGTCGCCGCGGTGGAGAGCCCTGAGGGACTTCGAGGTTACCCGCACAACAAGGTCGCCAAGCGGATCAACAACGGGACCGAGCATGACCTTGAGGCTTCTTCAAGTACGCCGTCACAGGTGAGGCACCGCGTGGGACAGCTGCTCGTGTCATCAGGCCTTCATGGTGACAACGACTGAGGCCACGAACTTGATCGTCGTGCCATTAGCGTGCCATTAACCCCGGTAACAAGGGGTCAGCCACGGTCACCCACAACCGGTCCGAAGCGCAGGTCAGCCGTCCTACGAGGCGTGATCCATACGATTCCCAAGCTGACAGCGCGGGTTCGATTCCCGTCACCCGCTCCACACACCAAGGCCCAGGTCAGGGATGCTTTCCCGACCCGGGCCTTGATCTTTGTTGGGGCTGTTCGATCTTCTCGGGCCATTAGCGGGCCATTAGCTTCGGGATCATCCGGTGGGCGCCTCGTCCTGCTGGCCGTCGTCCCGCGTTTCGAGCCGCCTGTTGATCGCATCGGTGATCACCTCGTCGGCACCACGTACGGCATGCTGGTAGATCATCGCGGCCCTCACGTTGTCGTGACCCATCCTGGCCATCAGGTCCTTGAGCCCGGCACCGGACTCGGCGGCGAACATGTTGCCCGTGTGACGTAGATCATGGAGGTGGAGACCGGGCAGGCCCATGGCGGCGGCGCGGCGCCGCACCCCCGGCCCTCCGCCCGCCCGCCGTCCGGGCGTGCGGCCTGGTGGCCGGTCCCGGACGGCGGCGGGACACCGGGCCAGGCACCGCGCGCCGGCCCCGCCGCACCGACCGAACGCTCCGAGCACGGTTGCCACGCCGCCGCCTGGTGTCTTCCGCGACAATCAGCACCGTGATCGATCACTACCGCAATCTCTTCGACCGGCACCAGTGGTTAGAGGACGCGCTCTGCTGGACCGTTGTGCAACCACTGGACGAAGAGATCACCGTGGACGACCTCCTGCTGCGGCTGAACGGAGGCCGCGAGCCCCAACAACGCACCATGGAATATCCCACGGAGAGGGCCTATACGGAGGATCAGCCGGTGCTCTTCGCCTTCAAGGGCGAAGGAACCTACGGCTTTCTGGAGTTCAGCTACGGCTACGCCACACCCGATCACATCCTCGTCGAACTCAGCAAGTCGTCACGGGTATGGATGACGACCTGGCACACCTTCGGGGGATACACGGTCCTCTACGCGGCCAACGGCGAGATCAAGGCAAGGATGGGCTACTTCATCTTCGCCGAGCACCGCATCCAGGAGGGCGACCCCAACATCCTGGCCGATTTCCTGCCTATGCTCGACAGCCTCCACCCGGAGGACTACCGCGGCAAGCTCAGCGCGGCATTCGCCTTGATCGAGGCATCCACCGGCATGCGCCTTGAAAGCGAATGGCTGGATGTAGAAGAGGCACCCGTCATCATCCTCGACAACTGGAATGAGGAGTGAACGCAGCCGACCGGACGTGACCCTCAGACCCATGCCTCCGGCGGGGGCTCTCCGGCTCCGGGATGATCGCCGCGTCGGCTGTCTGGGTCCGTAGGTGGCTGGGGTGGATGCCTGATCATCCCGCCCACCATCGCCCCGGGACAAGCCGAGCAGACCAAGGCCCGCTTCCTCGCCCCGGGCCGCATCGCCGCCTTCCGGACTCGCGGTCGTGCCCGCGCTGCTGCCGCCTCGCCAGGTCGGAGCTCACCCGGACTTCTCGTAGACGGCTACCGTCAGCGTCCCCGGCCGCTGCCGATATTCAGATATCTTCGCTACTAGCCGGATTTGAATGGTCACCGTCTTCTGGTTACGCGGCTTCGGCCCGCCCAAGTCCGTGTAGCCGCCCCCTCGGTTGGTGAACGCGGCGGGGCAGTCGAGGGGGCCCTTGATCAGGCGGCCGTTCACTCGGAGCTCCGGGATAAGGCGGCCCGCGATGTCGCCTCCGCAGTACACCACGAAGGCCAGCGACCGGCCCCTGTTCGGCACGATGATCGTCACTTCGCGGGCAGCCGGCCAGGTGTCGCTCTTCTTCGTGATCAGGTTGAACTCGGGTGGCCGCCCCCCGAAAGCCGCGGGCGGCTCGGCCGGTGGCGACGCGGCCTTCATCGTGGCAGGAGGCGTCCACTCGTAGACGCCGAACCGCCATCTCTCCAGGCGCTCGTGCGGAGCGACGTTCTCGAACCCCTTGGGTGCTTCGACGGTGAACGTCGCCCGGCGCGTCCCGGCCGGGAGCGGCATCACATCGACCGGCCTGTTGCCCTGGCATCCGGTCGACAGGGAGGGTCCGGGCGACAGGGTGAACACCTTGGATACGCCCGGCACCCGTACGGTGACGTGCGGCATCATGAACATGGACTCCGTAGGGCAGTCCGCCAGGACCGCCAGAGGCTTGCCTCGCACCTCCACGTCGAACGTCACCGACTTCTTGCGGGGGGCATCGAGCGTCGCCGTGGCGACCCTGCGGTAGACCGTCCCGTCCGCCTCCTGGAACTGAGCCGGGATCTGGCCGGCGACGGACGCGATGATCTGGCCGTCTTCGTAAGGCCCGCGCAGGTTCAGCAGGCTCCCCGACGCCACGACCGCCACAGCTGCGAAGCCTGCGACGGCGACGGCGGTGACGGCGGTGAAACGGCGGCGCCGGACGCCACGCACCCGTGTCCGCAGCGACTCCCACGGGATCGGGCGCTCGACCGCCGGACGGCTGCGCTCCTCCAGAAGGTCATGGAGATCTCGCCGGTTGATGGGCATAAGGCTTACCCCCTTCTCACGAACGTGGACGCGAACGAGTCGTCGACCCGCAGTTTGGCCAGCGCCTTACTGGTCTGGCTTTTGACCGTCCCCACGCTGCACCCCAGCGTCTCGGCGGCCTGGGCCTCAGTCATGTCCTCGAAGAACCGCAGCACCACCACAGCTCGCTGCCGGGCGGGCAGCCGTCCAAGCGCCTGCCAGACGAATTCGCGCTCATCGGCCTGTCCCATGTCGTCGGCCGCCTGTGTTCGGTCAGGCGGCGATCCGGTCGTGACCTCCACCTGTCTCCAGCGCCGCCGCCACCACGACACGTGCACATTGACGATGATTTTGCGGACGTACGCCTCGCGTTCGTTCCCCAAGCGCGGCCAAGCCAGCCACGCCTTCATCAGCGCCGTCTGCACCAAGTCCTCGGCCACCGCCCAGTCCCTGGTCAGCAGGTAGGCGGTACGGAGCAACCGTTGCCACACCGCCGCAACGAACGCGTCGTACTCCGACCGATCCGCCATTCACCGGCCTCCCTCAAAACGACAGTCACCCGTCCTACGCCGCCGGGGCGCGAGAAGGTTGCCCCGCGACGCGATCCAGCGCCTCGGCGTTCCATCGGCTCCGCAGCGGACTTCTGGGCGCGCCTGCGGCGAATAGTCCCTTACGACCGCTCATATTCACGCCCAAGTCGCGAACCGCCGATCACCGCCGGGCGTCCTTGACCTTGCGCACGTTGCCGAAAGGACGACGGCCGAGGCGGTCCGCCAGTTCGAAGACCTGAGGCACGGTCAGCACTGGACGTTCTTCGGCATGCTCAGCGTGTGCACCGCGGATCCGGCATGGGTTGCGCGGGATGATCCCGTCGTCCTCCACAGCGGTCATGAGCACAGCCCTCAGCAGGCGGTAAGCCTTCGCGATCATGCCCGGTGACACGCCCTTGCCGAGAAGGTCGGCCCGCCATCTCACGCCGTACGGGAGTTCCTGTCACGCGAGACGCCAGAGATCGGATTCCTCGGCGAGGAGAAAGGCGTCAGCCGTATGGGCGACGGCCTGACATGGGTACTGGACCCTGTGGACGGAACTGCCAACTTCCTGCACGGCATCCCGCTCTGCGGCGTCTCTCTGGGGCTGGTCGACAAGGACACACCCACACTCGGGGTGATCGACCTGCCGTTCTTCAACCTCCGTTACTCGGCGGCCAAAGGTACCGGCGCTGTCGCCAACGGGTCCGCAATTCGAGTGAGCGATGCCTGCGGCCTGCAAACCGCGATCGTGGCGATCGGCGATAGGGTCATGATCACCCTGTCAGAACCATGGGGCATAGCTCAAACCTTGATGACAGTAACGCGTACACCGCACAGTGCGGCGAGGTCCTCGGGGTCGGAGGTGAGGACCGTGACGGGGCCAGGGGCAGCGAGGGCGGTGGCGCTGAGCAGGGCATCGATGGCGTACTTGTGCCCGTGCAAGCCGGCGTTGGACAAGAGTGTGGCGGCGTGGCGGGCGATCGGTTCGGTGACCGGCTCGATGGTAAGGCGGGACAGCGTCCACTCCAGAGCCGGCCGGTTGACGTGAGGGTGGACCATCTCGACGAGGGTGGCGGCAGAGGTGATGACGCGGAGGTCGTCAGCACGGGCGCTCTATATTTGGAGTCGACTGCATTAATTTGGCCCGGCCGACGATCGGCGCGGTCGCCCGCGCCCACGCCTCGGAGCGCCCTCGGCGAGGTGCACCGCGCCGGGCCCGGGGCCGACGAGGATCCGCGCGTCCGCGTCGGCGGGCGCGGATAAAACCATTAGTGGATCATCAGGGCCGGGCCGTAGGTTGTCCCGGTGAACGCGATTCCCCTCTTGCGCTGGCAGCTCGACGTGTCCTGGTCGCTGACGGCGCTCAACCTTGAGAAACTGACCGATGAGGAGTGTGTGTGGGAGCCGGCCCCCGGCTCCTGGTCGGTGCGCCCGCAATCTGACGGTTCCTGGGCCGCCGACTGGGCCATGCCGGAGCCCGATCCGGTCCCGATGACGAGCGTCGGCTGGGTGATGTGGCACGTCGGCTTCTGGTGGGACCACGCCTACAGCCACACCTTCGGCGACGCGTACGCTTCGGGGAAGACCCTCGACTTCACCGCGAGCGCGGCGGTGACACCGTGGCCGGGCAGCGCGGAGGCCGGGGTCGCTTGGCTGACGGCGTGTCGTGATCGCTGGGCCGAGGCGCTGGATTCACTGACCGAGGACGATCTCGGCTCCACCGCGCGCAGCGGCTGGTTCGCCGGCGGGGACCTGCCGCTGGGGCAGGTGCTGGCCTGGGTGAACATCGAGCTGATGAAGAACGCCGGCGAGATCGGCCTGCTCCGCCGGTTGCGCACCGCCTGACTGTGACAGAGGGCGGCCTGAGGGCCTCGTCGCCGACGGGCCGCCCGTGATCGGACTCTCAGGGTCAGACATCCCTGGAGCCGGAATGTCAAGCGGCGAGGTCGTGTTGCCGGTGTGACCAGGCGGTTGCCTGGTCGTAGGGGGTATGTGTTTTGAGGCAGCCGTGGAGGATGCCGACCAGGCGGTTG
>NZ_BSRQ01000014.1:114332-226204 GCF_030268685.1 Microtetraspora sp. NBRC 13810 | reverse complement strand
CGGGCTCACCCACCAGCACCGGGTTGTTCTTGGTCCTGCGGGACAGGACCTGCATCACCCGCTCGATCTCCTTCTCACGCCCGATCACCGGATCGAGCTTGCCCTCACGAGCCGCCTGGGTGAGATTGCGACCGAACTGGTCCAGCACAAGAGACGTCGACGGCGCGGCCTCCTGCGGCCCGCCCGCCGCCGCCGGCTCCTTGCCCTGGTAACCGTGCAGCAACTGGATGACCTGCTGCCGCACCCGGTTCAGATCGGCACCCAGCTTCACCAGAACCTGGGCCGCCACACCCTCGCCCTCACGGATGAGACCAAGAAGGATGTGCTCGGTCCCGATGTAGTTGTGACCCAGCTGCAAAGCCTCACGGAGCGACAGCTCAAGGACCTTCTTGGCCCGCGGGGTGAACGGAATGTGCCCCGACGGCGCCGACTGCCCCTGGCCGATGATCTCCTCGACCTGCTGGCGCACACCCTCAAGGCTGATCCCCAGGCTCTCCAGAGCCTTGGCGGCAACGCCTTCACCCTCATGGATCAAGCCAAGAAGAATGTGCTCCGTGCCGATGTAGTTGTGGTTGAGCATCCGGGCCTCTTCTTGGGCCAGGACGACAACCCGCCTCGCGCGGTCGGTGAACCTCTCGAACATCTCGTCGCTCCTCACAGAGCGGTCAGGCGGGCCCGGGATATCCGGCCCGTCATTCCGCATGGTAGCCCTGGCTCGGCGGAACCTTGCCCTCTCCCGAAGAGGTGCTCTTCTGGGAAGACGTTCCCCGAGAGCAGGGCGTTCACGCTCTATCCAACTACCGTTCGGGGCTGAGGTGTTCCCGATACGCCCGAAGCGAACGGCTGTTTACTCGGGCAAACGCGATCATGCGCTTATGGCGGCCGCCGGGGTCCTAGGCGACCGTCATAAGCGCACGCTCCGACAAAAGATCGGGCTGAGCAGCCGTCGGCGGCACCCCGCCTCGGGCAGCCGATCTTTAGTGAGCCGCCTCGTACTGCTCGACCACCGAAGAAGCGATCCGACCACGCTCGCTGACCGGAAGACCGTGGGCCTTGGCCCAGGAACGGATCTCCGAGCTCTTCTCCCGAGTCATGGCGCGCGTGCCGCCACGGCCACCACGCCTGCGCGCGGCCACCGCGGTGGACCGGCGGGCGCTCTGGACGAAAGGCGACAGCGCGTCCCGCAGCTTCTTGGCGTTCACGTCACTCAGGTCAATCTCATAGGACGTGCCGTCAATGGCGAAGGCGACGGTCTCATTGGCCTCGCCGCCATCGAGGTCGTCGATGAGAATCTCCTGGATCTGCTTGGCCATCTAGCATTCCTTTCGCGAGGGCATTGTTTCATTCGCTGCCAAACATATACCCCACAGAACCGCGACACAATTCGGCTCGGTGCCGGGGTTTCCCGGAGACCCCGGACGTGAGAGGATCAGTTAGGCTTCCCGACCTCATCGTGCCGGTTTGGACGCCTTCCGGCAGCTTCGGAACGGACCAGCTTCAGGACGCCGAAGATGAACACCCCGCCCACGACGGCCGGGGGTATCAACGCGGACAATACATCGAACATTCGCCCTCGCTACGGGGTCGGCGGTGTTTCCAGGAGCGCACGGTATTCACAAGCGAGATCGGACACCGCGGCGGGCCCGGCAGGGGCGTCCGAGCGGACGCCCATCCACGACGATAGCGCCAGGAGGGCCACGGTGTGCCGGAGGGGAGCCATCTGCTCCCTCCTAGTGCCCGACAGCTTAATGGCTGTCTCTCCAGCCCGCTTACCGGATGCCGTCTGTAAATCTGCTGTGAAAAGACCGCGCCGGCCCCGGCGAGTCGATCATCATGTACGGAAACGCCGGTGAGCACGGGCTCCCCGGCGCCGCCGTTACCGCAGGCTCGCCGCACAAGCCCTGCTGAGAGGGCATGTCGATCATCATCAAGAGCCCGATCCCGATGACGAAGACGCTCCCGAACTGATTGACCCGGGCAATCCCTCCGGGTGCCAAGAGTCCCGGCATGACGACGCCGCGTTTCACCATGGCCGTCCTATGCCCCGTCCTATGGCCGCCGTTGTCAGGACGCGGCCGGGTTCGGACACCGCCCGGATCCGCAACACCGCTTGCCCGGGGTCCGCCCGAAGTGGGAATGTAAGAGGACCCTCATAGGCGGCAAAGACGCCTCCGGTGATCAGCCGGGTGAACGCGCCGGCCACCTTGCCCGCCCCCGATCGTCGCAGTACCCCCTCGCCGGGACCCAAGACCCGCCAGAACACGGTGAAGAGAAAGTAATAGCGCGGACGCGGCGGCATGCCCGCGATCGTCCTCTCCCGCCATTCGGCCGCCCCGGGGAGGACGCGCAGGCGTGCGCCCGAGACCCCATGCACACCGGAGGGCACCTCCGCCCCGGCCATAAGGGCCCCCTCGGCGACGCCGTGAATGCGGATGCGCTTCCTAACCGGTTCCGGCGGGTTACCGAGCGGTACCCGCCGGTTTCTTCCCCTTTTCCGGGGAAGCGGGCGCGTCCTGCGGGCACGAAAAGGGGGCCGCCGGTCGCCCGGCGGCCCCCGATTTCAGTCCGGCTACTTGGTCTTGACCACGACCGTTCCGCCGAGCTTGTCGTGCAGGGCCTGCTGGAGCGGCTTGTCCCAGAATTGCCACAGACCGTTCAGCAGGTACACGATCCCGAAGAGCAGCTGCCCGGCGATCGGGATGATGGTCAGGAGGTAGGGACCCCACGTGACGCCCGCGCGCCGCATGGCGACCCCGGACTCCAGCCCGGCCGGCACCAGCGCGCCGCCGACCCGGACCACCCGGATGCCCATGACCATCTTGCCGACGGTCTGCCCGTTCGACTTCAACAGGAAGAACTCGTAGGTGAAGGCGATGGCCGCGCTGATCACCGCGACCAGGATCGTCGCCAGCCAGAAACCGCCGCCCGCGCTGGCCGTTCCGGTGGCGAGGTCGTAGCTCGGCTGGGTGACGACGGCGATGTTGATCACCACGGAGATGATCCCCGTCACGATGCCCACGAGGACGCCGTCGATGATGCGCGCCACCAGCCGCTGCCACCACTCCGCCAGCGGAGCCGGGGCCCCGGGCGGCTGCGCGCCCGCCGGCGCGCCGTAGGACTGCCCGTAGGGCTGGCCGTACTGCTGCTGGCCGTAGGGGGCGGCCTGCTGGTAGCCCTGCTGCCCGTAGCCCTGGCCGTAGCCCTGCTGCTGGCCGTACCCCTGGGCCTGCTCGTAACCGGGCTGCTGGCCGTAGCCCTGCTGGGCGTACCCCTGCTGGGCCTGCTCCTGGCCGTAGCCCTGCTGTCCATAGGACTGCTGGCCGTAACCCTGCTGCCCGTACCCCTGCTGAGCCTGGTCCTGCCCGTAGCCCTGCTGCTGACCGTAACCCTGCTGGCCGTACTGCTGGCCGTAGCCGGGCTGCTGAGCCTGCTCCTGGCCGTAGCCGGGCTGCTGAGCCTGCTCCTGGCCGTAGCCGGGCTGCTGAGCCTGCTCCTGGCCGTAGCCGGGTTGCTGGGCCTGCTCCTGGCCATAGCTTGGCTGCTGGGCCTGCTCCTGGCCGTAACCCTGCTGGGCCTGGTCGCCGTAGCCGGGCTGCTGGCCGTACTGCTGACCGTAGCCCTGCTGGCCGTAACCCTGCTGCTGGCCATATCCCTGCTGGCCGTAACCCTGCTGGGCCTGGTCGCCGTAGCCGGGCTGCTGGCCGTACTGCTGACCGTAGCCCTGCTGACCGTAACCCTGCTGCTGACCGTAGCCGGGCTGCTGGCCGTACTGCTGCTGGCCGTAACCCTGCTGCTGCCCGTACGGCTGCTGCTGGCCGTAGCCCTGCTGACCGTAACCCTGCTGGGCCTGGTTGTACGGCTGGGCCTGGCCGGGACCGGTGTCGGCCCGATATCCCACGATCGTCATGTCCGGATCAGGCTGGGCCTGCCCGGGGTCCTGCTGTCCGTATTCAGGGGAACCCGAAGACCGCGCCGCGGGATTGCGCTCGGGGTCGTCCTGTGGATACGGCGGCTGTCCGGTGCTCACCGTCTCACCTCGCTTCGACTGCGCATGCGGCGTAGGTCAGGCTCACATGCTTGGCTGCAGCACAACGTATCGATATAGGTATCAACAGTCACCTTTCGCCGCCGTCAGCCTTCTGGTCGGCATCAAGGTGCAACAGCATCCGGGTGTTGCCCAGTGTGTTCGGCTTCACGTGTTCAAGATCGAGGAACTCCGCCACGCCCTCGTCGTAGGAGGCCAGCAGCTCGGCGTAGACCTCGGGCGCGACCGGCGTGCCGTCGATCTCCTCGAACCCGTGCCTGCCGAAGAACTCCACCTCGAAGGTGAGGCAGAAGACCCTGCGCAGCCCGAGTTCACGGGCCGTGCGGATGAGCATGTCCACGATCCGGTGCCCGATCCCCCGGCCCCGGCACTCCCGGTCCACGGCGACGGTGCGGATCTCGGCGAGATCCTCCCACAGCACGTGCAGTGCGCCGCACCCTACGACGACACCGTCGTGCTCGGCGACCCAGAATTCCTGGACGTCCTCATAGAGCGTGACGGTGGCCTTCTCCAGCAGGCGCGGCCCGGCGCCGGAATAGGTGTCGACGAGATACCTGATCCTCCGCACGTCCGGCGTCCTGGCCCGGCGCACGGTGATCCCGTCCGGGCGCACGCCCGTCCCAGCTCGCTCCGGTGCCTGCTTCATGAACGTTCAGGGTACGTGGTCGCCCTCTCCCCAATTCCGGCCCGCCCGTAATTTGAGAGTTTTGCTGCACAGTAACGGTGTGCGACGATCTGCTCACGATACGGATAAGACCGTTTTTTCATGACTTGTACAGTTTCGCGACCACTGGACTACCAGGCCAGATGCACATACAACCAGCGTAACGCCCTGTCGATCACGAATCAGGTAGATCACCATATGATCTCCCATTTGTGAGTCCCCTACAGAGTTGAGCGTTCTGGTTGAGCACCTTCGTCAGGTGCACTAATGTCCAGGCTCGATGTCGGCCTGCCGGCCGAACGCCGAATCCCCACGTCAGGGGAGCCGGGGACCCACAGCCAGACCTGGGGTGAATCCGCGCCGTCGGACGCGGTAGGGCTGCTCCGGCCCGAACCCGTCAGCTAACCCGGTAGGCGTCGAGGAGAGGAGCTGGTCTGTGCAGCGCACGCGCATCCGTGGCACCCGGCATGCGGGCAGGCACGCGGGGGCGGGCTCGCCACGGCACTCCCGGGGAAACGGCCGGGGCAACGGCCGGGGAGACGCCTCGGGACACGGTCGGGGACACGGTCGGGGACACGGTCGGGGACACGGCCTCCTGCGCCGGGCCGCGGTCGTCGCGCTGACGCTGGGCCTGATGGCCTTCGGCATGCCGCTCACCCCGGCCGGCGCCGACCCCGAGCCCACCCTCAAGGAGCTGACCACCCAGGTCGAGAAGCTGCACGAGGAGATCGAGACCCTCACCGAGCAGTACAACGGCGAGCGGGTCAGGCTCACCCAGGCCGAGCGCGCCGCCGAGATCGCCCAGAAGAACCTCTCCGCCAGCGAGAAGGACCTGGAGACCCGCCGGCACAAGGCCAGCCTCCTGGCCGCTAACGCCTACATGTCCGGCGGCCTGGCCTCCGCGTTCGCCTTCACCGGCGCCGGCGACCCGGAGGCGTACCTGGACCGCGCGGCCACCACCATGGCCGTCCAGGAGCAGCAGGGCGAGGAGGTCGCCCAGGTGACCAAGGCCATCGAGGCGGCCGAGCGGGCCAAGGAGAGCGCCAAGGCGCGCGCCGACGAGGTCACGAAGCTCGTCTCCGGCATCGACGCCAAGCGCGGCAAGATCCGCGGCCTGGTGAAGCGGGCCGAGAGCGACCTGTTCCGCAAGGCGCTGGCGAGCACCAGCGGGGGCGCCCGGACGAAGGTGGACCTGCCGATCATCGGCGACGGCAAGGCCGCCGCCGCCGCGCGCTGGGCGCTCACCCAGCAGCTCAAGCCGTACGTGTGGGGCGCGGAGGGGCCGAATTCCTTCGACTGCTCCGGCCTGGTCATGTGGGCCTACCAGAAGGTCGGCATCAGCCTGCCGCACTACACCGGCAGCCAGTGGACGGCGGGCACCCACATCTCGCGCGAGGACATGCGCCCGGGAGACCTGGTCTTCTTCTACAACGACCTGCACCACGTGGGCATCTATGTCGGCGGCGGCATGATGATCCACGCGCCGCAGACGGGCGATGTCGTGCACATCGCGCCGATCGGCAACCGCCCCTTCGCCGGGGCCGTGCGCATCGCCGACTGAGCCCGGCCGCGAGCCGGGCCCGGCGGGTCGTGGGCGCCTCAGATCAGGCGGCGGCGCGCCGCCCAGGCGACCGCCTCGATGGCGGTCGCCACTCCGATCCGGTCGCAGATGCCGCGCAGCCTGCGCCGGACCGTGCGCCCGCTGACCTCCAGCCTGCGGCCCACGCGGTCCACGGTCACGCCCTTGGCCAGCTCCGCGAGCAGAACGAGGTCGTCCTCGCTCAATCCCACTCCATCGCCGTCTGGCAGGCCGTCCTCACGAAGGGAATCCACCCTGGGAAATGCCACCGGTGCCCCCTCTTCACCCAACATGTACTCAACGATGCCGATGAGACTGAACACATACGTGGTCGCTCGTCTGGAACGGTAAACGGGATTGAGAAAGGTCGTCAAGCAGAACTTCTACCCATACAGGTGGATCATCATTGACGCACCCATGCGTATGTGAACTCGTCACCATATGTCGGTGTGTTTACTGACGAGCCGGGCGACCGCAATGCCCGCCCGAGCAGGCGCTCACCGCCGCCGTGGCCTGGCTCCCGCCCTGCGGAGGCCCACCGGGGCAGCCCACCGGGGCGGCCCGCCGCGCGGCCCCCCACCCGCACTCCGGGCACCCGCTATGCACATTTTTCCGCAAAAGGCCACCCGCCAGGGGTATTTTCCTGGCCGAGCACTTCCGGCTCTCTCCACGACATCCGGCAATTCGCCACACATTGCACTGACGCCGCGGCCTCGCGCCGCACAATTGCCGCCTATCCGGGCTGTCCGGTACCGGATTCGGCCCCTGTCCGTGATCCGTCCCGCCGAATGCCGACAGGCCGCGCGCACCGCGGTGAAATCGTCACTGACAGAACAAGCATCTGGTCAAATTCGGTCCCCGTGCCCGCGGGGGCATCCGGCTGGAGGCGGCCATGGCGCCGACCGCGGCGTCGGCGACGGCGCCGGATCTGACGCTTGCCGATCCGGCGCCGCCGTACGAGGAAACCTGGTGGGACCCGCTGACCGTGCGAGGGGTCAGGACGTCGGCTTGACCAGCGGGAAGAGCACGGTCTCCCGGATGTTCTTGCCGGTGAACGCCATGATCATCCGGTCGATGCCGGCGCCCATGCCACCGGTCGGCGGCATCGCGTACTCCAGAGCGGTGAGGAAGTCCTCGTCGAGCTGCATGGCTTCGAGGTCACCGCCGGCGGCGAGCAGGGACTGCTCGGTGAGCCTGCGGCGCTGCTCCAGCGGGTCGACCAGCTCGGAGTAGGCCGTGCCCAGCTCGGTGCCGAAGCCGATGAGGTCCCACTTCTCGGTGAGCAGCGGGTTCTCCCGGTGCTGACGGGTCAGCGGCGAGGTCTCCAGCGGGTAGTCCATCACGAAGGTGGGCTGCAGGAGCGTGTGCTCGACCAGCTCCTCGAAGATCTCCTGGACGAGCTTGCCCTGGCCCCACTTCGCCTCCCAGTGGATCTCCCGCTGGTCGGCGTACTTGCGCACCCGGTCGAGCGGGGTGTCCGTGGTGACCTCCTCGCCCAGCGCCTCGGAGACCGAGCCGTAGAGCGTGATCCGCGGCCACGACGCGCCGCCGAGGTCGATCTCCTCACCCTTGTGCACCACCACGGTGGTACCGAGGGCGGCCGTCACGGCGTGCTGGTACATCCGCTGGGTGAGGTCGGCCATGTCGTTGTAGTCGAGGTAGGTGCCGTACGCCTCGATCATGGTGAACTCCGGGTTGTGGGTCGCGTCGGCGCCCTCGTTCCGGAAGTTACGGTTGATCTCGAAGACCTTCTCGATCCCGCCCACCACGAGCCGCTTGAGATAGAGCTCGATCGCGATGCGCAGATAGAGCTCCATGTCGTAGGCGTTGATATGGGTCTTGAACGGCCGCGCCGCCGCCCCGCCGTGGATCGGCTGGAGCATCGGCGTCTCGACCTCCAGATAGCCCTCGCCGTGCCAGAAGTCGCGCACCGCGCGCACGGTGTCGCTGCGCACCCTGGCCATCCGCCGCGCCTCGTCGTTGACGATGAGGTCGACGTAACGCTGGCGGACCCGCGCCTCGGGGTCGCTCAGCCCGGCGTGCTTCTCTGGCAGCGGGCGCAGGCACTTGGAGGTGATCTGCCAGCTCTCGGCCAGGATGGACAGCTCGCCGCGCCGGGAGGTGATCACCTCGCCCTCGATGCCGACGTGGTCGCCGAGGTCGACGTCGCGCTTCCAGCGGGCGAGCGAATCCTCGCCCACCTTGTCCAGCGAGATCATGACCTGGATGTCGCCCGAACCGTCGCGGATGGTGGCGAAGCACAGCTTGCCGCCCACCCGGGAGAGCATGACCCGTCCCGCGACGCCCACTTTCTCACCCGTCGCGGTGTCCGCGGGGAGGCCCTGGTGTTTGTCCCTGACCTCGGCGACGGTCGCGGTGCGGGGAAAGGTCACCGGGTAGGGGTCGACGCCTTCGCTGCGAAGGCGGTCGAGCTTTTCCCGGCGCACACGCATCTGCTCCGGGACATCCTCGGCTGGGGTCGTCACATCATCGGTCACACGGAAAAGGTTACCGAGGTCTTCAACCCCGTTTCGTACGGCAGGCGCACCTCATGTGGTGTTGCGCTGGTAGATCAGCCGTAGCCCGATCAGGGTGAGCCAGGGCTCGTGCACGTCCACCGACCTGGCCTCGGCCGCGATCAGCGGGGCGTGTCCCCCGGTCGCGACCACGGTGACGTCGTCGGGGTTCTCGGCCAGCTCGGCGGCCATCCGCTCGACGATGCCGTCCACCTGGCCGGCGAAGCCGTAGATGATGCCCGACTGGAGCGCCTCGACGGTGTTCTTGGCGATGACGGCGCGCGGGCGCATCAGCTCCACCTTGTGCAGCTGGGCGCCCGCCGCGGCCAGCGCGTCCACCGAGATCTCGATCCCGGGGGCGGTCACGGACCCGACGTACTCCCCCTTGGCGGAGACCGCGTCGAAGGAGATGGCGGTGCCGAAGTCGACGATCACGCACGGCCCGCCGTACAGGTTGATGGCGGCCAGCGCGTTCACGATGCGGTCGCTGCCGACCTCCTTGGGGTTGTCCATCCGGACCGGGACGCCGGTGCGCACGCCGGGCTCGACCACGACCGCGGGCACGTCGCCGTAGTAGCGGCGGCACATCTCGCGCATCTCGTTGAGCACCGACGGCACCGTGGAGCAGATGGCGATGCCGTTGACGTCGGCGTTCTTCAGCAACGGCGACTGGGCGAGCAGTCCTTGCAGGACGACGGCGATCTCGTCGGCTGTACGGCGGGCGTCGGTGGCGATCCGCCAGTGCTCGATCACCTCTTCGCCCTCGAACAGGCCGAGGACGGTATGGGTGTTGCCGACGTCGATCGTGAGCAGCATCAAGACCCCCGCAGATCCAATGCGATGTCGAGCGCGGGCGCGGAATGCGTGAGCGCGCCCACCGCAAGGTAATCGACGCCGGTTTCGGCGACGTCACGAGCTGATTCCAGCGTCAGGCCCCCGCTGGCCTCCAGCCGGGCCCTCCCGGCGACCAGCCGGACCGCCCGCGCCGTCTCCTCGACGGTGAAGTTGTCCAGCAGGATCTCATCGGCGCCCTCGGCGAGCACCGGCTCGATCTGGTCGATGCGATCCACCTCCACCTCGATGGGCAGTCCGGGATTGGCCCGCCGTACCGCCTGGAAGGCCGCGGCGACACCGCCTGCCGCCACCACGTGATTGTCCTTGATCAGCGCCGCGTCGGACAGGGACATGCGGTGGTTGACGCCGCCTCCGCACCGTACAGCGTACTTCTCCAGGGCGCGCAGGCCAGGGAGCGTCTTGCGGCTGTCCCTGACCCGGGCCCGGGTGCCCTCCAGGGCGCTGACCCAGCGGGCGGTCGCGGTGGCGATGCCGGACAGGTGGGTGAGCAGGTTGAGCGCGGTGCGCTCGGCGGTCAGCAGGTCGCGGGCCGGGCCGGTGACGCTCATCAGGACGTCGCCCCGGCGCACCCGGTCGCCGTCCTCGGTACGGCGCTCGGCGGTCAGCCTGCCCTGCGAGGCGTGCGCGAACAGGCCCTCGGCCACCGCGAGCCCGGCCACCACGCCGTCGGCACGGGCCACCACGTCGGCGGTCGCTAGAAGTCCCTCGGGGATGGTGGCGGCGCTGGTCACGTCGCCGGCCTCCCACACGTCCTCGGCCAGCGCCCGCTCGTAGACGGCCACCACGCCCGCCGGGTCGAGCCCGGCCTCGATCAGTTCCTTCTCCACCCTGGTGGGCAGCGGCGCGGGCTCGGGGCTCGTGTGCGGGCGGTAGGTCATGATCAGTCCCTCCTGGGAGAGTTCGGTGTCCAGGTGGGCGAGCCACCAGGCGTCGTCGGCCTGCGGGTGGTCCTCGCGCCAGTGCGCGCCCCGGGTCTCCTCCCGCCGCAGCGCGGCGGAGACCAGCACCGACGCGACGGTCAGCAGGTTGGTGGCCTCCCACGACTCGGTGCGCGGCTCGACCGTCACCGGGGTCCACCGCGCGTCCAGCAGCGCGCGGCCGACCTCGCGCAGGCTCTCGCCGCTGCGCAGCACCCCGGCGCCCCTGCTCATGTGCCCCTGGATCCTGGCCCGCGCCCGGGGATCGACGAGCCCGCCCGGCCTGCCGTCGGCCACCGGCTCACCCGGCTCACGGCGGTGCGCGAGAACGTGCGCGGCGATGCGCTCGGCGAAGACCAGTCCCTCCAGCAGCGAGTTGGAGGCCAGCCGGTTGGCCCCGTGCACGCCGGTGCAGGCCACCTCGCCGCACGCGTAGAGACCTTCGACGCTGGTAAGGCCGTGCAGGTCGGTCCGCACGCCACCACTCGCATAATGCGCCGCCGGGGCGACCGGGATCGGGTCCTTCGCCGGGTCGATCCCGTGTTCCCGGCAGACGGCGTAGATGGTGGGGAAACGGGTCCGCCAGGTGTCCGCGCCGAACCCGCGGCCGTCGAGGAAGACGTGGTCCGCGCCGGTCTCCCGGAGCCGCCGCATGATCGCCTTGGCGACCACGTCCCGCGGGGCGAGGTCGGCCAGTTCGTGCACGCCGGTCATGAACCGCTCGCCGTTCCCGTCGATCAGCACCGCGCCCTCGCCGCGTACCGCCTCGGAGATGAGCGGCTGCTGCCCGGTCGCCTCCGGTCCCAGCCAGAGCACCGTGGGATGGAACTGGACGAACTCCACGTCCCGCACGGTGGCCCCGGCGCGCAGCGCCAGCGCGACGCCGTCGCCGGTGGACACCAGCGGGTTGGTGGTGGAGGCGTAGATCTGTCCCATGCCGCCGGTGGCCAGCACGACCGCGTTCGCCCGTACGGCGCCGACGCCGTCGCGGGCGCCCTCGCCCATCACGTGCAGCGTGATCCCGCAGGCCCGTCCGGCGGCGTCCTTCAGCAGGTCGAGGACGAGCGCGTGCTCGATGACCTCGATCTCCGGCGCGCGGCGCACCGCCTCCACCAGCGCCCGCTGCACCTCCGCGCCGGTGGCGTCGCCGCCCGCGTGCACGATCCGGTTCCTGCGGTGCCCGCCCTCGCGGGTGAGCTGGAGCTCCCCGGCGGGGTCGCGGTCGAACCGGGCGCCGCGTTCCATCAGCCGCCGCAGCGCCCCCGGCCCCTCGGTCACCATCGCCTGCACGGCCGGCACGTCACACAGCCCGACGCCGGCGAGCAGCGTGTCACTGACGTGCTCGGCCGCCGAGTCGCCCGCGTCCAGCACGGCCGCGATCCCGCCCTGGGCCCACTGGGTGGACCCGGCCGACAGCACGTCCTTGGTCACCACGAGCACCCGGGCGTGCGGGGCCAGCTCGACATGGCGGAGCGCCACGGTCAGCCCGGCGACCCCGGACCCCACGACCACGACGTCGGCGGACACCGTCCATCCGGGAGGCGGCGCGGTCAGACGCATGGGGATGGCTGGGGCGCTCACGTGGCCACCTTCCCGCCCGGCCGGGTCGCCGGACTGGTATCGCCTTATTTCGTCAACATGACGATAAATGGTGGCCAGTGGGGTTTCATTCCCGGGGGGTGGGTTTGCGGCGTGCCGTACGGTCCAGGCCGCACGGGCTACGCCGTACGGCCGAGGCCCCGGCGGGCGGCGGCCTCCAGGGGCGAGTAGGCGCCGTCGGCGCGGTCCACCCGCAGCGGCTCCTTCAGCAGCACCGGCCCCTGGGACATGAACCGCGGCTTCGTCCCCCGATGGGCGTCGGCCGCGTGCACCAGGAACGGGTGGCACAGGAACGCGTCCCCCGCCTCCCCCGACACCGTGGCCGGCGGACGGCCCTCGGTCGCCTCCACCAGGGCCGGATACAGCTCGTGGAAGTCCGGCCCCGCCTCGCCGTACGGCTCCAGCATCTTGGCGGCGTCGAGATGCGACCCGACCCTGATCCGGGTCGGCGCGTCATCCGGGCCCACGTCGGAGAACAGCATGAGCAGCAGCATGGTGTGCGCGTGCAGCCCGTATCCCCACGATCCGTCCGGGCGGGGAAGGCAGGCGTCGATGTGCCAGCCGGTGTCGTCGGCGGGCGGCAGCCCGGGGAAGCGCACCGGCACGTTGCCGATCGTGCCCCGGGGCAGCCAGCGCCCCGGCCCGGCGAGCTGGTCGAAGGCCGCGTGCAGCCGGGGCGACATCACGGCCTGCCGGAACGGCCCCGCCCCGTCCTCGTCGGTCGCCCACTCCACCGGCCGGGTCCACCCCGCCGGCTCGTCCGGACTCAACCCGATCTTCGCCCACAGCCTGCCGCGCGCCTCGTCCGCGACCTCTCTCGGAAAAGCCCCGCGTAACGGCAGGAACCCCTCCACCACGAACCGCTCAAGCTCGTCATCACCGAACACCCGCACAGGACCTCCCTCTCCAGCCGCAAAACCTACCCACCCCCATCCACCCGGACCACCGAATATCTCCCTCTCCACCGGGGCTCCCGGAGCAGGGGGGTGGGGACGGTGGTCCCACGCCAAGGACCAGGTCACGATCCCCAGGTCAGAGTGGGGACGGTGGTCCCGGGCCGGGGGCCAGGTCACGATCCCCAGGTCAGGGGTGGGGACGGTGGTCCCGGGCCGGGGGCCGGGTCCGGCGAGCTGTTGTGACAGCCGGGAAAAGGCTTGGCGCCGGGGTGTCGGGGCCGGATACGTTGTGATCGTGCCAGAGTCGGACAGAGTGTGCCGCCCTTAGCGGCGGCGTGAACCCCAGGACCACGCTTCGCCGCATCAGCGTCCCCCGCCGGTGCGGTCTTCTGTGCTGCCCGGCTCCGCGCTCGATCCACGGAGCTCTCTGTGCACCTCTTCGTCACCCGCGGCCGACGTCGCCCCGGGTTCCCCCACCCTGACCGGGCGGCGAACGCGCGCGTTCTCGGCGCCGTCCTGCTCTCGTCCCTGACCGTCCCTCTCACGATCACCGGCGCGGCGGTCGCCCTGCCCGGTGTCCAGCACGACCTGGCGGCGGACCTCGCCGCCGCCCAATGGGTGATCAACGGCTACAACGTGTGTTTCGCCGCCTTCCTCACCTTCGCCGGTTCGCTGGCCGACCGGCTCGGCCGCCGCCGGATGTTCGCCGCCGGGGTCATGTTGTTCTTCGCCGGCAGCGTCATGTGCGCGCTGGCGGGCGACATCGTGCTCCTGAACGTCGCGCGGGCGGTGGCCGGCGTCGGTGCGGCCGGCGCCACGGCGGCGGGGACCTCGATCCTCGCGGCGACCTTCCACGGCGCGGCGCGGACCCGCGCCTTCGGGCTGCTGGGGACGGTCCTCGGCGCCGGGCTCGCGTTCGGGCCGACCGTCTCGGGGCTGCTGGTGAGCGCGTCGAGCTGGCGGGCGGTGTTCGCGGTGCCCGCGGTGCTCGCCGGGGTGGTCCTGCCGCTGTGCGCCCTGTTGCCCCGGCTGCGCGGGGACGCGGGGCGGCGCGTCGACCGGGCGGGCGGGGCGCTGTTCACCGCGGCACTGGTGCTGCTGATCTTCGTGCTGGTCGAGGCGCCCGTCCTCGGACTCACCGCGCCCGCGGTGCTCGGCGCGCTGCTCGCCGCCCTGGCGTGCGGGGCCGGTTTCGTCGTCGTGGAACGCCGGGCCGCCGACCCGATGTTCGACCTCGGCCTGCTGGCGAACCGGCCGTTCCTCGCCTTCGCCCTGGCGGCGGGGACGATGATGGTCCTGATCGTGCCCCTGCTGGTCTACCTGCCGTCCTACCTGATCACGGTCATCGGCCTGGACGCCGGTCAGGCCGGCGCCTGGCTGCTCATGCTCACCGTCCCGTCCGTGGTGCTGCCCGCGCTGGGCACCATGATCGCCAGGCGGTCCCAGCTGCTGCTCGTCGCCGGGTCGGTGGCGCTCAGCGGGACGGGCGTCACGCTCCTGGTCACCGTCGGCGCCGGCAGTACGGCCTGGCAGCTCGGCCTGCCGCTGCTGCTCGTCGGGACGGGAGTGGGCCTGACCACCGGGGTCATCGACGGTCTGGCCGTCTCCACCGTCCGCCCCGAGCAGGCCGGGGCGACGGCGGGGCTGTTCAACACCGTCCGGCTCACCACGGAGACGGTCGCCCTCGCGGTGGTCGGCACCATGCTCGCCGTGATCAGCGGCGGCCACCTCGACGGCGCCGGCTTCACCAGGGCGCTGCACGCCGTCTGCCTCGCGCTCGGCGCGACCGCCGCCCTGGTCACCGGCGGGGTCGTCCTCCTGCTACGCGGGCAGCGCCGGACCCGGTGAGCCCAGGACGACCTCGACGTTGTCGATCAGCCTGGTAGTGCCCACCCTGGCCGCGACGGCGAGCAGCGCCTCGCCCTCGTGGTCGTCGCCCGCCTCGGCGAAGGTCGCCGGATCGACGAGCAGAAGGTAGTCGACGTCGAGCCCGGCGGCCTGGCCGAGCACCGCCAGGGCCGCGGCGCGCACCTCGCCCGCCGTACCGCCCGCGTGCGCGACCGCCTCGCCCGCGCGCAGGGCCCTGGACAGGGAAAGGGCGGTCGGCCTGTCCTGGGCGGTGAGGTAGCGGTTGCGGCTGGACAGGGCCAGGCCGTCGGGCTCGCGCACGGTGGGCGCGCCGACGATCTCGATCGGCAGGTTGAGGTCGGCGGCCATCCGGCGGATGAGGGCGAGCTGCTGGGCGTCCTTGCGGCCGAACACCGCGACATCCGGGCGGACCAGGTTGAAGAGCTTGAGCACGACCGTGAGCACGCCGCCGAAATGCCCCGGCCGGAACGCCCCCTCGGCCACCGTGCCCATCTCCCCCGGGTGCACGGAGACCTGGCGGCCGGGGAGGTACATGTCCTCGGCCGCCGGGGCGAAGACCACGCTCACGCCCTCCGTACGGCAGATCTCCACGTCCGTGTCGAACGTCCGGGGATAACGGGAGTAGTCCTCGCCGGGGCCGAACTGGAGCGGGTTGACGAAAATGCTGACCACCACGTGGTCGGCCTGCTCGGCGGCCAGCCGGATCAGGGACCTGTGCCCCTCGTGCAGCGCGCCCATGGTGGGCACCAGCGCGAGGGTGCCGCCTCCCAGCTCGGCACGGGCCGAGGCCAGCTCCGCGGAGTCAGCGGCGACGATCAGGTCCATATGTTGCCTCCCAGGGCGTCCAGCAGCCGTTCGGCGGCCTCGGGCTTGAGCAGTCCGGCGGCGAGCGCCCGGTCGGCCGTGAGCCGGGCCAGGGCGATGTAGGCGTCGGCCGCCTCCGGCGCGGTGAGGATGAGCGCGTCCACGTGCTTGCGCACCGTGCCCGCGTCGCCGCGCACGACCGGGCCGGTGAGCCCGGCGATGCCGAGCCGCAGCACGTTGTCCAGCGCCGCGCCGAGCAGCGGGCCGAGCATCCGGCCCGGATGCTCCACCCCGATCCGGCCCAGCAGCTCGGAGGACTCGGCGATGAGCGTGACCATGTGGTTCGCGGCGTTGGCCAGGGCCGCGTGGTAGAGCGCGCGGTCGGCCTCCTCGATCCACACCGGCTCGCCGCCCATCTCGATCACCAGCGCCTCGGCGACCGGCCGCAGCTGGTCGGGCGCGGTGACGCCGAACGAGCAGCCGGTGAGGCGGCGCAGGTCGTCCTCCCTGCCGGTGAAGGTCATCACCGGGTGCAGCGCGAGCGGCAGGGCGCCGCAGCGGGCCGCCGGTTCGAGCACGCTCAGGCCGTACGCGCCGCTGGTGTGCACGAGGAGCTTGCCGCGCAGGTTCACCCCGGTCGTGGCGAGCCCGGAGACCAGCCCCGGGAGCACGTCGTCGGGGACCGTGAGCAGGATGAGCTGGGCGTCGCAGACGACCTCCTCCGGGGACACCGGGGAGACCCCCAGCCGATCGACGGCGCGCCGGGACGAGGCGTCGGTCACCCCGCTGGCGGCGACCACCCTGTGCCCCGCGCCCGCCAACGCCGCACCCAACACCGACCCGACCCGGCCCGCGCCGAGCACCCCCACGGCCAGCCGTGCCGGACGATCACTAGCGTCCATGTCGCACCGTCCTGTCGACCACACGGGGACGCCGCAAGTCCGGTCGCCCCGCTTCGGTGCCAGGGTAACGGCAGCGCTTTCATGGCTCCGCGCGGCACGCTACCTCTGTCCATAAGACGTCTTCAGCGGTATGGCATGCTTTTGCCACAACTGTAGATTCGGACATAAGGGGCAAGGGCATACATAAAGTACATCCCCTGTCGGGGTGGCCCAACATTATTGAAATCGAAAGGGGAGGAGTCACATTTGCGACTCAGTTCCGAGTACGCACTCGCGGGCGCCGGATCCCCTTGGGGTCTCGGCGCCCGCTCCCTCGGCGAGGACGCCCTCAGCCCTGCTTGTTGTCCGAGACGACCGAGGCTCCCCGGTTACACGCCGTGATCGGATTGCCCGGACTGGCCGTGGCGTTGCCGCAGAGGCTGACCGGCACGGAGACCGGCTCGAAGACCTCGTCGGCGAACAGCACGATGTTGATCGCCCTGCCCGCGCCGTCACCGCCGTCGGCGTGAGCGGCCACGGCGGGCCAGCTCAGAAGGCCGGCGAAGGCCAGGACCAGGACCGATTTCTTGAGCAAGGCGGCTCCTTTCGCTCTCGCGCCCCCGCACCAGGCGCCGGACGCTGCTGACCATGCCCCGGGGAGACGGCCGGACCGAGCCCGATGGGGGAACGGGCCGGGACGGCGATGCGACTCCCTACGCACAGTGACGTTAGCGCAAAGCGATGACAGATCGCAGTAATGCGATGACTCCGCGTGTCACGGTTGCGCCATGATGATGTGGATCGACGACGAACACCCGGGCAAGGCCGGGGAGATAGCGTCTGATGTCGTGTGGCTCACCTGGCGCGCCGCCATGCAGCGGGCACTTTACGGCGAGAGCGGCTTCTATCTGCGCGAGCGCCCTTCCAGTCATTTCCGCACCTCGGTCAGCGCCTCACCGGTCTTCGCCGAGGCGATCCTGCGCGTCCTCACCGAGGTGGACGCCCGGCTCGGCCGTCCCGGGCGGCTCGACCTGGTGGACATGGGCGCCGGGGAGGGCACCCTGGTCGCCGGCGTGCTCGGCCGGGCGCCCGCCGAACTGCGCGGACGGCTGCGGGTCACCGGCGTCGACCTCGCTCCCCGGCCCGCCGGCCTGCCCGCGGAGATCTCCTGGTCCGCCGCCCCGCCGGAGTCGATCACCGGCCTGGTGGTCGCCAACGAGTGGCTGGACAACGTGCCGCTGGACATCGCCGAGCAGACCGCGCGCGGGCCGCGCCTGGTGCTGGTGGACCCGGCGACCGGCAGGGAACGGCCGGGACCGGAGCCGGCCGAGGCCGACCTGGCGTGGCTGGACCGCTGGTGGCCGCTCACCAAGATCGGCCGGCGCGCGGAGATCGGCCGGCGCGCGGAGATCGGCCGGTCCCGCGACGAAGCCTGGGCCGACGTCGTGCGCCGCCTGGAGCGCGGCAGAGCCATCGCCGTCGACTATGCACACCCTGTGGACGACCGTCCCGGCTGCGGCACGCTCAGCGGCTACCGGGACGGCGCGATCGTCGCCGCCGTGCCCGACGGGTCCTGCGACATCACCGCGCACGTCGCGCTCGACGCCTGCGCGGCGGCGGTGGAGGCGGTCCGTGAGACCTCCACCACCCTGACCACTCAGCGGGAGGCGCTGCGGCTGCTCGGGATCTCCGGTGCGCGGCCCGAGGTGGAACTCGCGCACAAAGATCCGCGCGGCTATCTGCGCGCCCTCTCCCGCGCCTCCCAGGAAGGCGAATTGATCGATTCTTCCGGCCTTGGTGGCTTCGGATGGCTTTGCCAGGACGTCGGATGAACCAGCCGCTATACCCTGTAGATACCAATAGGCGGTATCTAATGAGGTGACACGCGTGGTGGACATCGAACAAACGGCTCTTCCCGGAATAGGACTCAAACACGAGTTCACCACCCGGTCGGGCCGTAGGGTCGGTGTCGTCAGCCACCGCACCGGGCGGCGAGACCTGGTGATCTACGACGTCTCCGACCCGGACCGGGCGTGCGAGGCCGTCAAGCTCAACGACGAGGAGGCGGAAGCCCTCGTCGAGTTGCTCGGCGCACCGCGCATCGTGCAGCGGCTCAACGCCCTGCACAGCCAGGTCGAGGGTCTGGTCAGCCTGCAGCTCCCCATCGGGCCCGGCTCGCCGTACGTGGGCCGGCCGATGGGCGACGCGCGGGTGCGGACCCGGACGGGCGCCTCGATCGTGGCCGTCGTGCGCGGCGGGCAGGTCATCACCAGCCCGACCCCGGACTTCGGCCTGGCCGCCGGTGACGTGATCGTCGTCGTGGGCGGACAGGACAGCACAGAAGCCGTGGCCGATATCCTGGCCGACGGGTAGGCCGATCCTTGCACAGCACCGCGATACTTTTTCTCGAGTTCGGCTTCGTCATTCTCGGCCTCGGCGTGCTCGGCGCCATGGCCCTCCGCTTCGGCATCTCCCCCATCCCCCTCTACCTCCTCGCCGGCCTCGCCTTCGGACAGGGCGGCATCGTGCCGCTGGCCGACAGCGAGGAGTTCATCTCGGTGGGCGCCGAACTCGGCGTCATCCTGCTGCTGCTCACACTGGGGCTGGAGTACAACGCCGACGAACTGGTGAGCAGCCTGCGCGGCAACCTGCGCGGCGGGCTCGTCGACCTCGTCCTCAACGCGGCGCCCGGCGCGATCGCCGCCCTGCTGCTCGGCTGGGGCCCGGTCGCCGCCGTGGCGATGGCCGGCGTCACCTACGCCACCTCCTCCGGCATCACCGCCAAGGTGCTGTCCGATCTGGGATGGATAGGCAACCGGGAGACACCCGTCGTCCTGTCGCTGCTGGTCTTCGAAGACCTCACGATGGCGCTCTACCTGCCCGTCCTCACCGCCCTGCTGGCCGGGCTCAGCCTGCTCAACGGGGCCATCACGGTGGCGATCGCGCTCGGCACGGTCAGCGTGGTGCTGCTCGTCGCCCTGCGCTTCGGGCGGTTCATCGAGGCGTTCGTGCGCAGTCCCAACTCCGAGGTGCTGCTGCTCAAGGTGGTCGGGCTGGCGCTGGTCGTGGCCGGGCTCGCCCAGCAGCTCCAGGTCTCCGCGGCCGTCGGCGCCTTCCTCGTCGGCATCGCCGTGTCCGGCGAACTGGCCGAGGACGCGCGGGCGTTGCTCACCCCGATCCGGGATCTGTTCGCCGCCGTGTTCTTCGTCTTCTTCGGGTTACAGACCGATCCCCGGGCCATCCTCCCGGTGGCCGGGCTGGCCGCGGCCCTCGCCCTGGTCAGCATGATCACCAAGCTGCTCGCCGGCGCGTACGCCGCCCGCCGGGCCGGCATCGCGAAGGCGGGCCAGGCGCGGGCGGGCATCGCCATGATCCCGCGCGGCGAGTTCAACATCGTCATCGCCGGCCTGGCCGTCGGCGCCGGCGCCCATCCCGACCTCGGCCCCCTCGCCGCCGCCTACGTCCTCATCCTCGCGGCCTTCGGCCCCCTGGCCGCCCGCCTCGTCCAGCCCTTCATCACCGCGATCGCCAAACGCGCCTGACCTCCGCGACGCCCTCCGGGCGCCGCGCCGGGGGGAAGGGGGGCGGCGAGCCCTCCCGCACCGTACGCGAGCCTGCTTCGGAAAGCCCCCGCGGCGCCCGTCAGGGTGCCGCGGGAGAGCCTGTACCCCCGCGGCGCCCGTCAGGGTCGTGAGGGAGCCCGCCTCGGAAGACCCGCCCGCGGCGCCGGTCAGGGTGCCGTGGGCGGGGTCAGACGGAGACCTTCAGGGAGGTGAGGCCGCGGATGACGTAGTTGGGCTTCCAGGTGGGTTCCTCGTCCAGGGTGAGGCCGGGGGCGGCCCGCAGCAGGGCGCCGAAGGACTCGATGAGCTCGATGCGGGCGAGCGGGGCGCCCAGGCAGAAGTGGATGCCCGCCCCGAAGGAGATGTGCGGGTTCTCGGGGCGGGAGAGGTTCAGGGTCGCGGGGTCGTCGAAGACCGCGTCGTCGTGGTTGGCCGAACCGAAGAGCAGGGCCACCTCGACCCCGCGCGGGATGTGCACGCCGCCGACCGTGATGTCCTCCAGCACCCAGCGCTCGAAGAGCTGCAACGGCGTGTCGTAGCGCATCAGCTCCTCCACGGCGGTGGGCAGCAGCGAGTGGTCGGCGCGCAGCCTGGCCAGCTCCCCGGGGTTGCGGAAGAGCGACCACCAGCCGTTCCCCGTGACGTTGACGGTGGCCTCGTGCCCGGCGTTCAGCAGGAGCACGCAGGTGCCGATCAGCTCGTCCTCGGTGAGCCGGTCGCCCTCGTCCACGACCTGCGTGAGCGCGCTGATGAGGTCGTCCCCCGGCGCGTCCCTGCGGGACCTGGACAGGTCACGCAGGTAGCCGGAGAACTCCTCGGCCGCGCGCACCGCCTTGAGCTGCGCCTCCATCGACGGGTTGAGCTCGTACATCCCGCAGATGTCGGCCGACCAGGGACGCAGCAGGTGCCGGTCCTCCTCGGGGACGCCGAGCATCTCGGCGATCACCGTGACCGGAAGCGGCTCGGCCACGTCGGCGAGCAGGTCGCCGCCGCCGCGTTCCACCAGGTCCTCGGCCAGCCCGGTGGCGATCCGCCGGATCCTCGGCCGCAGCGACTCGACCATGCGCGGCGTGAACGCCTTGGACACGAGCCGCCGCAGCCGGGTGTGCACCGGCGGCTCGACGTCGAGCATCCCGGTCCTGGTGACCCGCCAGAACGGCTCCTGGAAGTCCGGCTCGGGCTGCCTGCCGTACTCCTCGTGGCCGGCGACGTGCAGGTAGGAACGGCCGAGGCGGCGGTCCCGCAGCAGCGCGTTGACGTCGGCGTGCCTGGCCACCAGCCACTGGCCGGTCGGCTCGAAGAACGTGACCGGGGTGGACGCGCGCATCTCGGCGTAGACATCGTAGGGATGAGCGACGAACTTCTGGTCCCAGGGGTCGAATCGCACAGGGTCATCGTAAACGGATGGGCGTTTACCTCCCGGTTTGCGGTCGGGGGCGGCCGGTCGGTTATAGTGCGGGCGTAGGTCATGAGTGCCAGCGCCAAGCCCCGGCTCGCTGGCCGGCAACCCTCGCGTCCGCGGCGGGGTGCCCCGGGTGAGGACCTGGTCCGTCGCAGAAAGCGCCGGGCAAGCGCGGGCTCCGGTCATGATGACGCCGAGGCGGGGGTCCGACGACCTTCAGGAGGCCGGCGTTGTCCCTGCTCACGATCCTCTCCCCCAGCACCCCCAGCACCCCTCGCACCTCTGGCACCCCCGACGCACCCGGCGCACCGGAGACGACGGTCCCCGCCCAGGCCGCCGCGAACCCGGTCCGGTCCGTCATCCCCCAGGTGCTCGGCGCCGACCTTGAGGTCCCGGTCAGGGGCGGCCGGCTGGTGCCGTACGCGAACCTCGACTACGCGGCCAGCGCGCCGTGTCTCGTGCCGGTGGGCGAGGCCGTCGCCGCCGCGCTCCCGGCGTACTCCAGCGTGCACCGCGGCGCGGGCTACGCCTCCCAGCTCACCACCTCCCGGTACGAGCAGGCCAGGCACACCGTGCGCGCGTTCGTCGGCGGCCGGACCGACGACGCCGTGGTCTTCACCCGCAACACCACCGACGCCACCAACCTGCTGGCCCGCTGCCTGCCGCCGGGCACCACCGTCGTCGCCTTCGACACCGAGCACCACGCCTCCCTGCTCCCCTGGCCCGATGCCGTACGGCTGGCGCCGCCCGCCTTCCCCGGCGAGGCCGTGCGCGCGGCGGACGACGCGCTCTCCGGCATCGACGGCCCGAAGCTGCTGGTGGTGACCGCCGCCTCCAACGTCACCGGGGAGCTGTGGCCGATCGCCGCGCTCGCGCACATCGCGCACCGGCACGGCGCCCGCATCCTGGTGGACGCGGCGCAGCTCGTCCCGCACCGCAGGCTCAACCTCACCGCGCTCGACCTGGACTACGTCGCCTTCTCCGGGCACAAGCTGTACGCGCCCTTCGGCGCGGGCGCGCTGGTCGGCCGCGCCGACTGGCTCGCCCGCGCGGAACCCTACCTGCGCGGCGGCGGCGCCTCGAAGTCCGTCGCCGCCGCCGGCGGAAGCACCGAGTGGAGCGACGACCCCGAACAGCGGCACGAGGCGGGCACCCCGAACGTGCTGGGCGCCATCGCGCTGGCCGCCGCCTGCGACGCCCTGTCCGCGACCGGCTGGACGCCCCTCGTCCGCGAGGAGGAGCGCCTGCTCGCCCGGCTGCGCGCCGGGCTCGCCTCCATCGACGGCGTCCGCGAACTGTCGCTGTGGGGGCCGGACCATCCCCGGGTCGGCATCGTCTCCTTCACCGTGGCGGGCCGGCGGGCGCGCGAGGTGGCCGAGGCGCTGTCGTCGGGGTACGGCATCGGCGTGCGCGACGGGCGGTTCTGCGCGCACCCGTTCGTCGGCCACCTGCTGGACGCGGCGGGCGGCTGCGCGGACGGCTCGGCGGGAGCCGTACGGGCCTCCATCGGCGTCGGCACCACCGAGGAGCACGTGGACCGGCTCGTCGCCGCCCTCCGCGACCTTGCCACCTCGCCCTGACGTGACAGCATGACGGTATGACCGAGCACGAACCCCGCGAGCGCATCGTCGGCATCGGCACCGGCGTCAAGGAGCTGGCCACCGAGGACATGGTCCTCAACATCGGCCCGCAGCACCCCTCGACGCACGGCGTGCTGCGGCTGCGGCTCACGCTCGACGGGGAGCGGATCAGCTCGGCCGAACCGATCATCGGCTATATGCACAGGGGCGCGGAGAAGCTCTTCGAGGTGCGCGACTACCGGCAGATCATCGTGCTGGCCAACCGGCACGACTGGCTGTCCGCGTTCGCCAACGAGCTGGGCGTGGTGATCGCGGTCGAGCGCATGCTCGGCATGGAGACGCCGGTCAGGGCGGTGTGGGCGCGCACCCTGCTGGCCGAGCTCAACCGGGTGCTCAGCCACCTGATGTTCCTCGGCTCCTACCCGCTGGAGCTCGGCGCGATCACCCCGGTGTTCTACGCCTTCAGGGAGCGCGAGACGCTCCAGGCGGTCATGGAGGAGATCTCCGGCGGCCGCATGCACTACATGTTCAACCGGGTCGGCGGGCTGAAGGAGGATCTGCCCGCCGGCTGGCTGTCCCGCACCGCCCAGGCGGTCGCCGACGTACGGCGCCGCCTGCCCGACATCGAGAACCTGCTGCTGGGCAACGACATCTTCCTCGCCCGCACCAGGGGCATCGGCGTGCTCGACCGCGACACGATCATGCAGTACGGCGTGAGCGGGCCGATCGCCCGCGCCTCCGGCGTCGACTTCGACCTGCGCCGCGACGAGCCCTACCTCGCCTACGGGGAGCTGCCCGTCAAGGTCGCGACCCGTACGGCCGGCGACTGCCACGCGCGGTTCCAGGTGCTCTTCGAGCAGGTCAAGATCTCCCTCGACCTCGCCGACGCCTGCCTGGAGCGGCTCCGCGAGCTGCCGCCGGGACCGATCAACCAGCGCCTGCCCAAGGTGCTCAAGGTGCCCGAGGGCCACACCTACGCGTGGACCGAGAGCCCGCTCGGCGTCAACGGCTACTACCTGGTCTCCCGCGGGGAGAAGACGCCGTGGCGGCTCAAGCTGCGCTCGGCGTCCTTCAACAACATCCAGGTGCTGCGCGAGATGCTGCCCGGCCACCTGGTCGCCGACATGATCGCGATCCTCGGGTCGATGTTCTTCGTGGTCGGGGACATCGACAAGTGACGGCTCAGCCGTCGTCGCGGTGGTTGTCCTCGTCGCCCTTGGGAATGCGGCAGCAGTATTCCAGATAGAGGGCGGCGCAGATCAGCACCACGCAGGCCAGCAGGGAGCCGCCGGCGACGAAGAAGTCCTGCTGCGGGGTGGCCTGGTCCAGCCGGTCGCTGACGTAGAGGACGAACCCGGCGAAGATCCCGCCGAAGACGGCTCCCGCGTGCGACGACGCCTTGGCCAGCGCGGCGAGCCTCGCCACGGCGAGCGGCTCCACCGGCTTGGTGTCGTCCCTGCGCTCGATCCTGGCCCGGGTCATCCAGCCGCTGTAGCCCTCGCCGACGGCGAGCAGCAGCACGGTCGGGATCGCGGTCCACGGCAGCGACGGCAGGTCGGAGTAGAAGGAGCGCAGCAGAACCCAGGTCAGCACGGCGAAGCCGACGATGAGGGCGACCAGCACCAGGGGGCGGGTGGTCTTCACATCGGCACCTGTAGCGTGCGCTCCGCCCTCTCCCGCACTCCCGAGGTGTCCAGCCCGGCGAGCAGGCCGGCCACCGGGCCGTACCCGGGCAGCGCCGCCTCCGGATCGGCCGCGGACCACGGCACCAGCACGAAGGCCCGCTCGTGCGCGCGCGGATGGGGCAGCGTCAGCTCCGGGTCGCCGAGGACCAGATCGCCGAGCGCGATCAGGTCGACGTCGAGGGTGCGCGGTCCCCAGTGCTCCCGCCGCTCGCGGCCGAAGGCGCGCTCCACGCCCTGCGCCCGCTCCAGCAGGGTGTGCGGGTCGAGCGTGGTCTCGCCGATCACCACCGCGTTGAGATAGGGACCCTGCTCGGGGCCGCCCACCGGATCGGTCTCATAGACCGGGGACACGGCCACGAACCGCAGCCCCGGCGCGTCGAACAACGCGTCCACGGCGCCCTGGAGCGTGTCGAAACGCCGGCCCAGATTGCTCCCCAGTGCGATAACCGCCTTCACCTGCCGACCACCGCCAAGACAATCTCCTCCACGTCGCCGTCCCACCGGTCAACAAACCAGGTGCCTGCTCCGCATCCCATCGAGGCCGGTCATTTCGCCGGACGGCGCCGGGTGATCGTGACGGACACGTCGCTGAACGGGACGGGGATGGGCGCGGCCGGCTTGTGCACGGTCACCTCGGCCGCCTCGACCTGCTCACCGGCCAGGCAGACGTCGGCCAGCCGCTGCGCCAGCGTCTCGATCAGCGCCACCGGCTCGCCCGACACCACCTCGGCCAGCCGCACGGCCAGCGAGCCGTAGTCGACGGTCTTGGCCAAGTCGTCACCCGCGGCGGCCGGGGCCGTGTCGAGGAACAGCGTCACGTCGACGACGAACTCCTGCCCCAGCACCCGCTCGGCGTCGAGAGCGCCGTGGAACCCGCGGGCGCGCAGCCCGGTCAGCCGGATCGTGTCGGCCACCTCGGAGATCACTCGGGCTCCTCGTCCTCGGCGTCGTCCTCACCCTGCAGGACCGGGGAGCCGTGGTGCATCCACAGCCGCCAGCCCTCGGTGGTCCTGATGAACGTGTTGCTGGCCACGACCTTGCCCGCCGCGAAACTCGCCTCGCCCGCGTCGCCCGCGGTCAGGATGTTCTCGGCGCAGGTCAGGACGGCGACGTCACCGAACACCGTGACCTGGACGTCGGTCAGCACGAACTGGATGTAGGGCGTGTTGGCCATGATCAGCGCCCAGGAACGGAGCACCTCGCCCCGGCCGGTGAGCATCGGCCAGCCCGGATGCACGCAGCTCACCTGCTGGCCGTCGATGTCGAGGGCCCAGATCTCGGTCATCTTGTCGAGATCGGCTTCCTCGATCGCGGTGTAGAACGTCTGGTTGGCCGTCTCCACCGCCGCCGTGTCGACGCTCATCTGCCTCCTCCACGCGTCCACGCGGCGGCCACCCTGACCGCATCCGCGTTGGGGCCGACCTGGTGCACCCGGACGCACCAGGCGCCTGCCTGGGCCGCGAGCGCGGTCACGGCCGCCGTCGCGTCGTCGCTGTGACTGAACGGGCGCGGTGTGCCGTCGGGAGCGGCCAGGAGCCGGCCGAGGAACCGCTTTCTGGACGCGCCGATGAGCAGCGGATAGCCGAGGGCGGCCAGCCGGTCCAGGCGGGCCAGCAGCTCCCAGTTGTGCTCGCCCTGTTTGGCGAAGCCGAGCCCCGGGTCGAGCACGATCTGGCTCTCCGCGACCCCTTCGGCGAGCACGAGGTCAACCCGCTTGGCGAGCTCCTCGCGCACCTCGGTCACGACGTCGGTGTAGATCGCGCGGCTCTGCATGTCGTGGCTGTGGCCGCGCCAGTGCATCACGACGTAGGGCACCCCGGTGGCCGCGACGACCCTGGGCATCGCGGGGTCGGCGAGGCCGCCGCTCACGTCGTTGACCAGCCGGGCGCCCGCCGCCACGGCGGCCTCGGCGACCTCGGCGCGCATGGTGTCGACGCTGACGGTCACCCTCTCGGCGACCAGCGCCCTGATCACCGGCGTCACCCTGGCCAGCTCTTCCTCCAGCGACACCCTGGCCGCTCCCGGGCGGGTGGACTCGCCGCCCACGTCGACGATGTCGGCCCCCTGACGGACGAGCTCCAGGCCGTGCCGCACCGCGGCGTCCTCGTCGAACCACTGGCCGCCGTCGGAGAACGAGTCGGGCGTGACGTTGACCACGCCCATGACCAGGCACCGCTCCTCGGCGGGCATTCCCGGCACGCTCCACGTGGTCATGCCGACAAGCCTAGGTGTTCCCCGTCACCGAGCGGAGCGACGGGTGGGCCTTGGGGATAACGAATTGAACGCCTTCCCCAACGAGACGCCAAGCGAAGTCACTTGGACCCACTTCCACCTGCGATGTCCGGCTTTACCCTCCCGGTCACGCATCGTAACGTCCCGGGAAAACGCGACAGGGCCGCCACGTGTTACGCGGCGGCCCTGTCGATACGGGTGTGCCCCCCGGGTCAGCGGCCCAGGATGAGGGACATCGCCTCGGCGCGGGTCTTGTCGCTGTCCCGGAAGCTGCCGCGGACGGCCGAGGTGATCGTCTTGGCTCCGGGCTTGCGGACCCCGCGCATCGTCATGCAGAGGTGCTCGCACTCGATCACCACGATGACCCCGCGCGGCTCCAGCACGTGCATCAGGGCGTCGGCGATCTGGGAGGTCATCCGCTCCTGGACCTGCGGGCGCCTCGCGTAGACGTCGACCAGCCTGGCCAGCTTGGACAGGCCGGTGATCTGCCCCTTCTCGTTGGGGATGTAGCCGACGGCGGCCACGCCGTGGAAGGGCACGAGGTGGTGCTCGCAGGTCGAGTAGACCTCGATGTCCCGCACCAGCACCATCTCGTCGTGGTCGGCGTCGAAGACGGTGGTCAGCACGTCTTCCGGAGCCTGCCGCAGCCCTGCGAACTGCTCGGCGTAGGCACGGGCGACCCGGGCCGGGGTGTCCAGCAGGCCGTCTCGGTCCGGGTCCTCACCGATCGCGATCAGGATCTCGCGAACGGCCTTTTCGATCCGGACCGAGTCAACCGTGAAATCGTTGGTGCCACTCACTTCGTCAGTTTCCGTCCCGCGGCACGACGTCGTGCGGCTCCTTGCCGGTGCCCGGAGGCAGGGCGCCGTTGCCGTTCTGTTCCTTGCGGGTCAGCACGGGCGGGCGGTCGGAGGGGAGCCGCTTGCCATATCCCGAGTAGGACGGGCGGTGCTCCTTGACGACCACCGGAGCGAAGATCCGGAGCACGTGCTCACGCGAGAGCGTCTCCTTCTCCATCAGCTCCAGCACCAGGTTGTCCAGCACGTCGCGGTACTGGACGAGGATCTCCCAGGCGGTGTCGTGCGAGCTCTCGATGAGGCGGCGGACCTCCTCGTCGATCGCGGAGGCGATCTTCTCGGAGTAGTCGCGCTCGTGGCCCATCTCACGGCCGAGGAAGACCTCGCCGTTGCCGCTGCCGAACTTACGGGCGCCGAGCTGCTCGCTCATGCCGTACTCGGTGACCATGCGGCGGGCGATGGAGGTGGCCTTCTCGATGTCGTTGGAGGCGCCCGTGGTGGGCTCGTGGAACACGAGCTCCTCCGCGGTGCGCCCGCCCAGCAGCATCGCGAGCTGGTCCATCATCTCCGAGCGGGTGGCGAGGAACTTGTCCTCCATCGGCAGCGTCATCGTGTAACCGAGGGCGCGGCCGCGCGACAGGATCGTGATCTTGTGCACCGGGTCGGAGTTGGGCAGCGCGTGGGCCACCAGGGCGTGGCCGCCCTCGTGGTAGGCGATGATCTTCTTTTCCTGGTCCGACATGACCCGGGTCTTGCGCTCGGGGCCGGCCATCACCCGGTCAATGGACTCCTCAAGGGTGTCCATCGTGATGAGCTTCTGGTCGGCCCGGGCGGTGAGCAGGGCCGCCTCGTTGATCACGTTGGCCAGGTCGGCGCCGGTGAAGCCGGGCGTCCGGCGGGCGATGACGTCGAGGTCGACACCCTCGGCGAACGGCTTGCCGCGGCCGTGCACCCGCAGGATGCCCTTGCGGCCCTCCAGGTCGGGACGGTCGACGGTCACCTGACGGTCGAACCGGCCGGGACGCAGCAGCGCCGGGTCCAGGATGTCGGGCCGGTTGGTCGCCGCGATCAGGATCACGCCGCCCTTGACGTCGAAGCCGTCCATCTCGACGAGGAGCTGGTTCAGGGTCTGCTCGCGCTCGTCGTGACCGCCGCCCAGACCGGCGCCACGGTGCCGGCCGACCGCGTCGATCTCGTCGATGAAGATGATCGCCGGGGCGTTGGCCTTGGCCTGCTCGAACAGGTCGCGGACCCGGGAGGCACCGACGCCGACGAACATCTCGACGAAGTCGGAGCCGGAGATCGAGTAGAAGGGCACCCCGGCCTCACCGGCGACCGCCCTGGCGAGCAGGGTCTTGCCGGTGCCGGGCGGGCCGTAGAGCAGCACGCCCTTGGGGATCTTGGCGCCGATCGCCTGGAACTTGGCCGGGGCCTGGAGGAACTCCTTGATCTCCTGGAGCTCCTCGATGGCCTCGTCGGCGCCCGCGACGTCGGCGAAGGTGGTCTTCGGGGTGTCCTTGGTGATGAGCTTGGCCTTCGACTTGCCGAAGTTCATCACCCGGGAGCCGCCGCCCTGCATCTGGTTCATGATGAACAGGAAGAGCAGCACGACGAAGATGATCGGCAGGAAGCTGACCAGCAGCCCGAGGAGGAAGTTCTCCTTCGGGACCTCGACCGTGTAGCCCTTGGGCAGCCGGTTGGCCGCCTGGGCCTGCTGGAGCTGGTCGGCGAGCTGCACGCCCTGCCCCGACACCCACGAGGAGTAGTAGCGCTGGCCCTGGGTCGTGGTTATCTCGATGCGCTGGTCTTTGTCAATGATCTTGGCGTTGGAGACCCGGCCCTCATTGATCCATCGCACCACGTCGGACGTGTCCGCCCGCGTGAAGTTGCTGTCGCCGTTCCACAGGGTGGTGGCGAGGAGAAGCAGCACGACGATGCCCAGGATCCACAGGAGTGGCCCACGTGTAAATCTCTTGAGATCCATCCGATGCGGAACCCCGACGGGCCCGTCCCTTCCTGACCATGGCCTGGCCCCCGGGGGTCAAGCCGGGCGAGTCGGCTCCGCCGCCCACCTCGTGACCGTGCGTGACGGTCGCGCCGTGGCCGGCTCGGCTCCCTCCCCCACCCGGGGTCGCGGCATCCCTAGCCGCTCCAACTGACTACCCGAGGGCGACCTGCTAGTCACCCTCGTGAAGTCTGAAGGTACACCGGAGCGCACGGCAGGGTCACCGCCGAACGTACCGGTCTTGCCCTACCAACGTACGTCAGGCATGACGATGTTCCCGGCGGGTGCAGAGGAATGTACGGGTTTCAAGGGTTCGCTTCGCCCAGGGCGTACTTTTGCGCGCGCCGGAAGGCGCTTACTCGCCTCCTCCGTACACGTGTGGCGCGAGAGTGCCGATGAAGGGCAGGTTGCGGTAACGCTCCGCGAAGTCGAGCCCGTAACCGATCACGAACTCGTTCGGGATGTCGAAGCCCACGTACTTCACGTCGATCGGCACCTTGATCGCGTCGGGCTTGCGCAGGGCCGCGCAGATCTCGACCGAGGCGGGGTTGCGCGACCTGAGGTTGTGCACGAGCCAGGACAGCGTCAGCCCGGAGTCGATGATGTCCTCGACGACCAGCACGTGCCGGCCCGCGATGTCGGTGTCGAGGTCCTTCAGCACGCGCACGACGCCCGAGGACCTCGTGCCCGCCCCGTAGGACGACACCGCCATCCAGTCCATCTGCACCGGTATGTGCAGCGCCCTCGCCAGGTCGGCCATGACCATGACCGCCCCCTTGAGTACGCCGACGATCAGCAGGTCCTTGCCCGCGTAATCCGCGTCGATCTTCCCGGCAAGTTCTTTGATCTTGGCCTGGAGCTCGTCCTCGGGGATGAGGACCTTCTCCAGATCGTTGCCCATGTCGGCTGCGTCCACCTGGGGTGTTCCTTCGCGTGGGTGTTGCACTGGATGTGACCAGATATCACGTGGCTCCGGTGATGACCGCTTTCATCCGGTCACTCTGGCGAGTATCAGGGTGCCATACCGGCGGACGGCGGCCACGCCACCTGGCAGATCCGCTCCCCTTTGCCCGCGCCACTCCGTCACCAAACGGTCTACCTGCAGGATGTGCGCCGCCGCCAGTGTCCCGGCGGGCGCCCCGGCGGTGATCGCCGCACGCCGCAGCACCCGGCGCCGCACGGCATCGGGAAGATCGGCCAGCGCCGGTACGGCCAGCGCGACGCCCTCCTGGAACTCCCGTTGTTCGCTAAAGGCGAAATCCTGCCGGGCCGTCGCATAGGCCGCGTCCGCCCAGGAGTCGAGCGCGTCCGCGTCCTCCCGGCACTGCCGCGCCGTACGGGCCAGCGCCTCGGCGATCCCCGGGCCGAGCTCCTCCTCCAGCGCCGGCAGCAGCCGGCGGCGGACCCGCACCCGGGCGTAACGCGGGTCCGTGTTGTGCGGATCGTCCCACGGCTTGAGGTCCAGGGCCGCGCACGCCGCCCTGGTCGTGTCCCGGGTCAGCGCCAGCAGCGGCCTGCGGTAACGGCCGCCCTCGCCGCCCACCTCGGGCATGCCCGCCAGTGAGCGGGTGCCGCTGCCCCTGGCCAGCCGGAGCAGCACGGTCTCCGCCTGGTCGTCCAGCGTGTGGCCGAGCAGCACGACGGCGGCGCCGAGCCGGACGGCGGCCTCGTCGAGCGCGGCGTAACGCGCCTGCCTTGCCGCGGCCTCCGGCCCGCCCTCGCGGCCCACCTCGACCGTGAGCACCTCGGCCGGTTCGAGGCCGAGACCGGGCGCGAGCCCGGCCACCTCGGCGGCCCGCAGCGCCGAACCCTCCTGGAGCCCGTGGTCCACGGTCACCAGCCCCGCGCGCAGCCCGGCGCGCGGCGCGACGAACCCGAGCCCGGCGGCCAGCGCCAGCGAGTCGGCCCCGCCGCTGCACGCGACCAGGACCAGGGCATCCGGCGGCAGTCCGGCGAGGACCGAGCGCACGGCCCGGCGGACCTCGGCGACGGCCGGATGCGGACCCACGGCCCGCTAGTTCGCCGGCGGCGGGGGCGGAGCCGGCGAATCCCCGTCGGAACGCGGATCGGCGTCCGTGCCCGCGCCGTCGGCGGAGGCGGCGGAAGCGGCGGAGGCGGCGCCGTTGGCCGAGGGAAGGGCCGGGGAGTCGACCACCCGGGAGATCCAGCTCTCCGGCGCCGCGATCTCCTCCAGGGTCGGCAGCGTGGCCGGCGAGCCCCAGATCTTGTTGAACCCGTCGATGCCCACGTGGCCGACCACGTCGCGGACGAAGGCCGAGCCCTCGGCGTACTGCTTCATCTTCAGGTCGAGGCCGAGCAGCCTGCGCACCGTCCGGTCGATGCGGGACCCGCCCTCGCGGCGGTGCTGGAACTTGTTGCGGATGTCGGCCACCGAGGGCACCACGGAGGGGCCCACCGCGTCCATCACGTAGTCGCCGTGGCCTTCGACCAGGGTCATCACGGCGGTCAGCCGGTCGAGGATCTGCTTCTGCTCGGGCGTCTGGATCGCGTCGATCAGGCTGCCCTCGCCGCCCCGCACGACGTCGGCCACCGCGTCGGCGGCCGAGCGCAGCCGCTCGATCAGGGTCGGCAGGTCGAGGTCGGCGGCGAGCAGGAACTCGGTCATCTGGGACCGGACATACTCCCGCAGCCAGGGCACGCCGGTGAACTGCACCCGGTGCGTCTCCTCGTGCAGGCACACCCACAGCCGGAAGTCGCCGGCGTGCACGCCCAGCTCGCGCTCGGCGTGGACGATGTTGGGGGCGACCAGGGTCAGCCGCCCGGTCGCGGCCCGCCCCGAGGGGTCGGGCGGCAGGAACAGCTCGTACTGGCCGAGCACCCGGGTGGCGAGGAACGCGAGGAGCGCGCCGACCTCGACGCCCGTGATCCGCGAGCCCACGGCGGCCACGATGGCCGGCGCCTGGGCGCGGTTGGACATCCGCTCGGTCAGCGGCTCCAGCACGACCCGGAAGCCTTCGACGTTGGCCCGGATCCAGCCGGGGCGGTCGACGACCGTGGCCGGCTGCGCCGCCGTCTCGGTGTCGATCCTGGTGAACTCGCGCACGTGCCCCTCGG
Organism: Microtetraspora sp. NBRC 13810; assembly: GCF_030268685.1. Classification (GTDB taxonomy): domain Bacteria; phylum Actinomycetota; class Actinomycetes; order Streptosporangiales; family Streptosporangiaceae; genus BSRQ01. The sequence continues at coordinate 193,240 of NZ_BSRQ01000014.1, read as the reverse complement.
CCTCACGGGACAGCCTGCGAAGGTCGGCGACGGCCTGCCTGGCCTCCGCACGGCTGACCTGAGGGCCCGGGCGCACCAGGCGCGTTCCGGTGGAGACGGCGAGGTCCCAGTCGATCACCTGCATACCGTCCACCGTACGTGCTCCTTCCGGCGGCCGCGCATCAGCAGCCGCAACGCGAGACGATCGTGGCGAGCCGGTCAAGGACGGGCTCGGCGTTGACGGGCACCTTGTCCGCCAGGAAGGCGAACGTCACCAGGCGCCCGTCGGTCGTGGTGGCGAGGCCCGCCAGCGTGTTGACGTTGTTGAGGGTGCCCGTCTTGGCCCGGACCACGCCCACGCCCGGCCGGGAGAGCGAGCCGGTGAACCGCTGACCCAGGGTGCCGGTGAACCCGGCGACCGGCATCCCGCTGATCACCGCGTGCAGGTGCGGGTTGGCGGGGGAGGCCGCGACGGCGACCAGGCGGGCCATGGCGGCGGCGCTGATCCGGTTCTTGGTGGACAGGCCGCTGCCGTCGAAGGTCTGCACGCCCTTGTCCGCGCCGATCCGGGCCAGCACCCTGCGCACCGCCTGCGCGCCGCCCTCGAAGGAGGCGGGCAGGCCCTCCTTGAGCGCCACCTGCCTGGCCAGCGCCTCGGCCAGGTCGTTGTCGCTCAGGGTCAGGGTCCGCTCCACCAGCGCGTAGACGGGGGCCGACTCCACCCGGGCCAGCTCGGCCGCGCCGTCGGGCGCCCTGGCCGGCCTGACGCTCCCGCCGGCCGTCACGCCCTCCTTGCGGAGCAGCGCGGCGAAGGCGAGCGCGGCGGTCCGCGACGGGTCGGACACCCGGGTCCAGGAGTCCGGGTCGGCCCTGCCCTCGTCGACGGCCAGCGCGGTGATCGGCGCGACGCTGCCCTCCGGCACGTATCCCGGCTTCCAGCCCGGCGCGAGCCGCGAGCCGGTGTAGAGCGTGTCGTCGTAGCCGAGCGTCACCTTCGTGACGCCCGCCGCCTTGAGCGCCTCGGCCGTGCTCTCGGCCAGCTCCGTCAGCGACGCCGGCCTCGGGTACGGCCGGCTGCGCGGCGCCCTGGGCCCCTGGAGGGTGGGGTCGCCGCCGCCCACCAGGATCACGGAGTTCTTGGCCTGGCCGCGCACCACGCGGGTCGTCAGCCTGGCCTCCGGGCCGATCGAGGCGAGCGTGGCCACCATGGTGGCCACCTTGGTGGTGGAGGCGGGCGTGACGGCGGCGTCGGCGGCGGAGCCGAACAGCTCGGCGCCGGAGGAGACGTCGATGACGGCCGCGCCCACCCGGTCGCCGAGCGCGGGGTCACCCAGCGCGTCTTCGAGGCGACCGGCCAAAGTACCCTTGGTCGGGAGAGGTCCGTTCCCACCCGCGGCCAGCACTGGTCCCGCGGTCACCACGGGGACGGGCGGCGGCTCCGCCGGCGCGACCGGGCGTGGCGGCCCCTCGGTCAGCGCGCTCAGGTTGAAGTCGTTGGTGATCAGATAGGCGCCGGCGGCGATGACGAACACTTGCAGCAAGGCGAGAGTGACCAGGGCCACCCACCGCTCACGCCGAACCACGTCGCCTACCTCTCTCCTTACAGGTACTACGCCTACGAGACATTAACGCCCGACCGGGGGTTCCCGGGGGCTTGAGTGGAGGAACCGCGGTGGAGTTCGACGTTGTCGTTGAAATTCCCAAGGGACAACGGAACAAGTACGAGGTGGACCACAAGACCGGTCGCATCCGTCTTGACCGGCTGCTGTTCACCTCGACGCAGTACCCCGCCGACTACGGGTTCATCGAGCACACCCTCGGCGAGGACGGCGACCCGCTCGACGCCCTCGTCCTGCTCCAGGAACCTACCTTCCCCGGCTGCCTGATCGCCTGCCGCGCGGTGGGGATGTTCCGGATGACCGACGAGAAGGGCGGGGACGACAAGGTCCTCTGCGTCCCGGCCAACGACCCTCGCATGCAGCACATCCGGGACATCCACCACGTTCCGGAGTTCGACCGGCTGGAGATCCAGCACTTCTTCGAGGTCTACAAGGACCTGGAGCCGGGCAAGTCGGTCGAGGGCGCCAACTGGGTCGGCAGGGTGGAGGCCGAGGCCGAGATCGAGGCATCGGTCAAGCGCGCCCAGGCCTTCGGCGGCCAGCACTGATCTGCGCGGCGCGGCCCGGTCACGTCGGGCGGGTCGCGCCGACCAGGTCGCTGCGCCAGATCGGCGCGATGCGCACGACGTCTCCGGTCTGCGGAGCATGCACCATCATCCCCCGCCCGATATAGATGCCCACGTGGTGAATGTCCCCGGGGTTGCTGGTGATCCGGCCGAAGAAGACCAGGTCGCCGCGGCGCAGATCCCCGGTGGGGATATGCGGTCCCGAGGTCCACTGGGTGCCCGTCCAGTGGTCGAGCCGGACGCCGACCTGCTCCCAGGCCCGCATGGTCAGCCCTGAGCAGTCGTAGCTGTCCGGCCCGTCGGCGGCCCACACGTAGGGCTTGCCGAGCTGGGTGAGCGCCCAGTTGGCGGCGACGTCGCCCATCCGGGACGAGGACGCGCTCTTCGGCACTTTGGCGATCTTGGAGGCCGCCGCGCTGGTCCGCCGGAACCTGGCGCGCTCCATCGACGCGGCCCGGGTCCTGGCCAGCCGGTCGGCCGTCGAACGGGCCGCGGTCAGCCTGCGCTCCAGCAGGTCGCGCTCCTCCCTGAGCCCGCCGGTCTCCGCCTGCTGCCGCAGCACGGCCTCCTCCGCCGCCGCCTTGGCCCGCTCGGCCCGCCCGGCCACCGCCAGCCGCTCGCCGTACGCGTCCCGGGTCTGGCCCTGGAGGATCCCGTACGCCGTCTGGGCGTCGCGCAGCTCCTTGAGCACCTCGGCCTGGCCTGCGCTGAGATGGTGCAGCGTGCTCGCCTGGTGCAGGTAACCGGGCAGCCCTCCGCCGCCGGACGCCACCATGATCACCATGGGCTGGGAGAGGTCCACCCCGCCGTAGCTCTGCGCGGCCAGCGCGGCCACCGCCGCACGCGCCTCCGCGACCTGCGCGTCGGCCGCGCGCAGCCGGTCGGTCGCCGCCTGGAGGGCCTGCTCGGCCTGCCGCAGCCGGACCAGCTCGCCGTTGTACGCCTCGACGAGCCGCTCCGCCCCCGCGTTCAGCTCGTCGAGGCGGGCGCGGGCCTGGGCGAGCCTGGCGACCGCCGTACCGAGCCGATCCTGGTGCTCGTGCACGTCGCGGCGCGCCTCGGCGACCTCCTCGGCGCTCGGTCGGGGCTTGTCGGCCGCCCGCAGGAGCAGCGGAGCCGCGCCCGCGGGCGCGGCGACGGTGCCCATCGCGAGACAGGCCATCCCGATCAGCGCGGCCGACCTACGGCGGCGCGCAGAAGGCCCGTTGCTGGCGGAGCGCATCCTTTCCCCCCATCCCGGCTCGCCATCCGAAGGAGCCGGGTCCCGGATGCCGCGGTGACTGATCGTCACTCTGCGCAACATGCTTCCCACTGGAAACACGATGCACACCTGCCCCACCAGCGTAAACCCAGAGATCGCCATTTGCCCGAATCCGGCACGCCTACGGTGCGTTACCTTCCGGGCCGCCTGACGCGGGCGCTGGGAGAGGTGGGGGCGGGCCAGGGGTGCCGCGGTGGCGGCGGGTCAGGGATAGAGCGGGGATAGCGGTGGCGACGGGTCAGGGATAGGGCGGGTCAGGGGTGGCGGCGGGTCAGGGGTGGGGGGCGCGGCGCCAGTCGTCGGTGCGGGAGGGGAAGCCCTGGGACGGGTCGGTCGCGCCTGGGGCGGCGGGGGGACGCGGGTGGTGTGGGTTGGCCGGGTTGGGGGGCGAGCCGCCGGGTGGGTTCTGGTGGGGGGCGTCCGGCGGTCTTCTCGGCTCCGGCCTGCGGGGCGCCGGGGCCGGGCGGCGGGGGGCGGAGTGCCTGACGGTCGTGGTGGGCTGGGGGCTCGGGTCGGGGGTGGGCTCGGCGGACGGGCTCGGGGGCTCGGTGGGCTTCGAGGTCGGTTTCGGGCGGGGGCGTGGCGGGTGGTGCGGCGGGTGGTGGGGCCGGGGGCGTTCGCGGGGCGGTGTGTAGCGGGGCGGGCGTGGGTGGTGCGGGCGCGCCGAGGGCGGCGCGGGGCGCGGGGTGGGCACGAGGATCGGCGCCGGGTGCGCGGGCGGGCCCGGCCGTGCGGGCGGGCCTGGGTGTGCGGGCGGGCCTGGGTGTGCGGGCGGGCCCGGATGTGGGGGCGGGCCCTGTGGCGGGACCGGGGAGACGGCCGGGGGCGCGGGCGGGGCGATCGGCTTGGCGGCCGGGGTGGGGCGGTCGCCGGGCCGTAGCCAGGGCCTGGCCTTCAGGCGCGGGAGGTCCGGCTCGAAGGGCAGGCCGGCGAAGGGCCCGAGGGTCGATCCGCCGGTGTCCAGCCGTTCGAGGCCGCGGGGGGCGATCTCCCGGCTGACCCGGGTGGGCGTGGGCTCCGGCCGCCACGGCGGGCGGATGCGCGGCGGCTCACCCTTCGGCGGGAACGCGTCGGACGCGATGCCCGTGACGCCGCCGGAACGGGTGTCCCCCATCGGGCCGTACGTCGCCGCGACCACGATCAGCGCGGCGCCCGCCACCAGGGCGCCGGCCAGCACCCGGGGCACCCGGGGCACCCGGGGCCACCGTCGGGCCGGGCCGGCCCGGTCGATCGGGAACCCCGCCGCGTCCAGCGGGCCGACCCGCGCGGCGACGTGCCGCCGGTAGGGGACGAGATCGGGATCGACGAAGCAGCTCATCACCCGGACTCTGAGCGCCTCGGGCGCGGCGATCCGCGGCATCAGGTCGAAGACCTTGGTGGTGGCCACCTGCCGGGTCCGGTGCGGCGAGCACGCCTCGCAGCGGCCCAGGTGCCGGATGACCTGCTCGCGCGTCGCGGGGGTGAGTTCGCCTTCCCGCCCGCCGAGGATGCGGGCCCGGCGCGGGCAGTCGTGCGGCCCCTTCCTGGCGAGGATCTCGGCGGTGACCGCGTCGCGCAGGTGGTCGCGGGCCGCCGCGTGACCGGTGTCGACGCGGTGCGCGGGCGCTCCGACGACCAGCGCGATCTCGGCGGCGCTCAGACCGTGCCGGGTGGCGAGGTCGAGCACCTCGCGGTCGTCGGCCGCCAGGCTCCACACCGCGTGCCAGGCCATGAGCCGCAGGTCGGCGTCCGGCCGGCCGGTCAGGTCGGGGACGCCGGGACGCCGCCCGGCGCCGGACAGCGCCCGCCGGCGCCGGCACTCGCACCGGGCCAGCGCGTAAAGCCACGCGCGCAGCAGCGCCGGATCGGCGAGGGCGTGAATATGGGCTTCGGCGGCGATGAACGTGTCCCGAAGCGCGACCTGAGCACTGTCGAGGCCCCCCAGGGAGGACAGGCAGAAACTGTGGATTCCCTCCGCGTGCGAGTCATAGAGCGCGGCGAGGGCGCTCGGATCTCGCTCGCGCAGAGCCTCGACCAGGACTTCGTCAGTCATGTCACGGATGGTAAACGGTCAGTAACTCCGGGTTCTACCTTTTACTCAACCATGACAACAGTTGTCACTATGAAGTCAACAACCCAGCAAAACCCAATTACCCGACTAACCCCGATTTTTCGCGCTTTTGCCTGATTTTTCGAATCATGGGCCGGTGTCGACGCCGGGCACCGGCTGGAGGCCGCGGTCCTTGACGAAGGGCGCCGTGGTCGGCTTCGCCTTGTGCACCGGCGCTATGCCGCCCATGGCCAGCTCGTCATAGGGGCGACTGGTCGAGCCCCAGGTGCGCGCCACCACGTCGGCCGTGGCGACGGTCGGCGGCGCGTGGTCCGCGGTGAGGATGAACCTGCGCCGGTTGTCGGCGTGCACGTCGTCCACGAAGGTGCTCACGCCGCCGACCAGCTTGCCCATCTTGTCGCGGAGCAACGCCGTCACCGCCAGGCTGCTCGCCGCCTGCCGGTACGGATTGCCGACCCGGCCGGTGACCAGATACCCGCCGTTCTTCTGCCGCTTGGTGAGGATGTCGGTGACCGGGAACGGCCGGAACGCCGACGGGATCCTGCTCGCCAGCCGCCACTGGGCCGGCTTGTAACTGATCGTCACCTTCGCGGGCTGCCCCTTGGCGACCGTCTTGCCGCTGAAGGCCAGCGTCGCGGCGGGCGGCACCGCGTCCAGCGGCTGGTCCATCCGGGCCACCTCGGCGCCCCTGGCGTCGGTGGCCACGATCGTCGCCACGACCTGCTCACCGAAGTGGTACGGGTTGCCGTTGGCGAGCACCCCGGCCCAGTTCACCAGGTAACCCTCGTCGCCCTTGGATATCGACGAGACGTGCTCCTTGACCGAGAGCGGCTTGAGCGTCGTGGCCTGCTCCTCACTGGAACACGCCGCGAGCAGTGCCACCCCGAGGGCGAGCACACCGGCAATTCGACTACGCTGCGTCACTTTGCATACTCAACCGGGGGAAAGGTCCGGCCATGGGGTGACGCGCGGTAGCCGTACCAACTCTTTATGCGCGGCGGGTCAGCGTGCGCGGACGACCCTGCTCTCGTCCCAGACCGGCTCGGGCGCCTCGTAGACCCGGCCGTCGGCGCCGAAGACGACGAACCGGTCGAAGTCGGCCGCGAACCAGCGGTCGTGGGTGACCGCGACCACCGTGCCGTCGAACGCGTCCAGCCCCTCCTGCAACGCCTCCGCGCTGGCCAGGTCGAGGTTGTCGGTGGGCTCGTCGAGCAGCAGCAGGGTCGCGCCGGAGAGTTCGAGCAGCAGGATCTGCAGGCGCGCCTGCTGCCCGCCGGACAGCGTCTCGAACCGCTGGTCCCCCACGCCGCCGGCCAGCTCGTACCGGGCCAGCGCCTTCATCGCCTCGTTCCGCAGCCGGGCGTGCTCGGTCATGACGATCTCGCACGGCGTGCGTTTGAGCAGGTCGGGCCGGGCGTGCGTCTGGGCGAAATGGCCGGGCACCACCCGCGCGCCGAGCCTGCCCACACCCGTGTGGCGGACGTCCTCGCCGGCGAGCAGCCGCAGGAAGTGCGACTTGCCGGAGCCGTTCGACCCGAGCACCGCGATCCGCTCGCCGTACCAGATCTCCAGGTCGAAGGGCTTCATCAGGCCGGTGAGTTCGAGACCCTCGCAGATGATCGCGCGCTTGGCGGTGCGCCCGCCGCGCAGCCGCATGCTGATGAGCTGGTCCTTGGGCGCGACCTCGGGCGGCCCCGCCTCCTCGAACCGGCGCAGCCGGGTCTGCGCCGCGTGGTAGGCCGGGGCCATGCCGTCGTTGTAGGTGGCCTTCTGCTTCAGCATGGTGACCAGGCGCCTGAGCTTGGCGTGCTCCTCGTCCCAGCGGCGGCGCAGCTCGTCGAGCCGCTCGTTGCGCTCCCTGCGCGCCTCCGCGTACCCCGCGAAGCCGCCGCCGTGCACCCACACGTTGCCCGACTCGACGGTGACGATCCGGTCCGCGGCGTTGGCGAGCAACTGGCGGTCGTGGCTGACCAGCAGCACCGTCTTGGGCGTGTCGCGCAGCGCCCGCTCCAGCCACACCTTGCCGGGCACGTCGAGGTAGTTGTCCGGCTCGTCCAGCAGCAGCGTCTGGTCCGGCCCGCGTAGCAGCGCCTCCAGCACCAGCCGCTTCTGCTCCCCGCCGGACAGCGTGTTCACCTCGCGGTACTTCACCCGCTCGTACGGCACGCCGAGCGCGGCCACCGTGCACGTGTCCCAGAGCACCTCGATGTCGTAGCCGCCCGCGTCCGAATAGTCGGTGATCGCCTGGGCGTAACGCATCTGCGTCTTCTCGTCCTCGCGCTCCATCATCGCGAGCTCCACGGTGTGCAACCGCTCCGCCGCCGCCCGCACCCGCGCCGGAGCGACGCTGAGCAGCAGGTCGTGCAGCGTACGCCCGTCCCGGATGCTGCCGATGAACTGGCGCATGATCCCCAGCCCGCCGGAGCTCGCCACGCTCCCCTCGACCGGCTCCAGATCCCCCGCGATCAGCCGCATCAACGTGGTCTTACCCGCGCCGTTCGGCCCGACCAGCGCGGCCTTGATCCCCTCCCCGATCCGGAAGGACACGTCATCCAGCAACGGCCGCCCGTCCGGCAGCACATAGGTCAGATGACCCACCTCGACGTGTCCCACCGGCTTCCTCCCATAGTCGCCTGCAGGTTATCGGCGGCCCCGTCCCGCGGGCATCCCCATTTCGCGCCGCGGCGCGACCGTGGTGTGGGGGCCCGCGGTCAGGGGTGGGGCATCGGGTTCTCGGGGGTGAGAGCGGGGTGGGGGCCGGGGTGGGGGCCGGGGAGGGCCATGGTGCGGTGGATGAGGCGGTGGAGGTGGGCGCGGAAGCGGTCGGTGGTGCAGGGGTCGCTGACGCGGACGCCCTGGTCGTCGAGGATGCCGCCCTGGCAGAAGTCGTGGATGCTCCAGACGATCGACCAGAGGAGGAACTCCAGGTCCACGGTGGCGTCCACGTGGCCGGTGGCGACCGCGAGTGCCAGGCCGTCCAGAATGAGGGTGTTCTGGGGCTGGATGTACTGGCGTTCGACCTCTCCCACGTCGCTGGCGTCGGAGAGGATGCGCTGCGTCGACAGCCTGGCGGCCTCGGGGTGGACGAGGCAGAAGTCGAGGTAGCCGTCCGCCAGCCGGTGCAGGGTGTACGCGGAGACCTCGGGGTTCTCCCTCGCGCCCTCGACGACCTTCAGCAGCAGTTGCCATTTGGCCCGGTAGAGGCGGTCCAGGACGGTGAGGTAAAGCTCCCGTTTGCCGCCGACGAGGTCGTTGACGGCGGCGACGTCCAGTCCGGCGGCTTCGGCGATCTGGCCGAGGGAGATGCCGTCGTACCCGAGGGCGGCGAACAATCGGGTGGCAAGCTCCTCCAGAATTTCTGTCTGCCGACCGGCACGGGGGATGGAAGCCATAAAAGCGAAGCTAAATGGGCAAAGGTTCCTCGAACAATCACATATAGGCAAAGTTCGACCAAGGGCTCGCGCGTTTTCCCGCGCCGAGGGCAGCGGCACACGGCGGAACGATCGTGCGCCTCCCCCGCCTAGACTCCCAGTCATGCCCCCAGCAGCCACCGTGCCCTTCCGGCGCGCCGTCGGGCTGCTCACGGGGCTCGCGACCGGTCTGGCGGGGCTCGGGTGGGTCTGCGTCGCCCCGCTGGTCGGCGACGGGCGCGCACGGCGCGGCACCGCCACCCTGGTCGCCTGGGAGCTCGCCCGCCTGACCACCTGGTACGGCTACCGCGCCGGCACGCCCCACACCCACCAGGCGGGGCGGGTCTATCTGGCCGTGCGGGGGCTGGTCGGGGTGGTGGGGGGTTATGGGGTCGTATCGGGGGTGTTCGTCGCGCTGCTGCTGCTCCACGGCGGGGTGTGGGACCTGGTGTCGGGGGACACGGAGCTGATCACGCTGAGGTTCCCCGGGGTGCGGCTGATGGGCAGCAGCTGGGCGTACGGCCTCGTGCTCGGAGCGGTCACGCTGGCGCTGGCCGGCGGGTGCGGCGCCGGCCTGCCGGGGGTGGAAAGGCGGCTGGCCGACCGGTTCGCGGGGCCGGACCGGCGGACGGTCCTGGAGGGGCGGATCGCCGATCTGACCGCCTCCCGGTCCGGCATCGTGCGGGCGGTGGACGACGAGCGGCGGCGGATCGAGCGGGACCTGCACGACGGCGTGCAGCAGCGCGGGGTGGCGCTGGCGATGCTGCTGGGGCGGGTGCGGCACACGGCCGACCCCGCCCTGATCGACGAGGCGTACGCGGAGTCGCGGCTGCTGCTGGAGGAGCTGCGCGGCGTGGCGTGGCGGGTCTACCCGGCCGAGCTGGACACCCTGGGGCTGCGCGCCGCGCTGGAGGAGGTCGCGCGACGCTCGGCCGTACCGGTGTCGATGGAGTGCGCGCTGCCGGAACGGCTCGCGCAGGAGGTCGAGACGGCGTTGTACTTCGTGGCGCGGGAAGCTGTCACCAACGCCAACAAGCACGCGGCGGCCGGCGCGATCGCGGTGGCGCTGCGCGGGGACGAGGGAGAGGTGACGGTGACGATCTCCGATGACGGACGCGGCGGCGCGGTGTCCGGCGGCGGGCTGTCCGGGCTGGCACGGCGGGTGCGGGCGCTGGACGGGACGTTCGAGGTGCGCAGCCCGCCCGGCGGCCCGACGACGGTGACCGCGAGGCTGCCGTCAGGTCGCCGCCGTGCCCCACGACGCGGGTGCCGTGCGGGGTCTCGCCGAGCGACCAGCCGAGGGCGTACCCGGGGTTCTGCGGGGAGGGGGTGCGCATCTCGGCGACGCTTCGCGCGGGCAGGAGGTGCGCCGTCCTCAGGCGGCGGACGGCGCCTTCCAGGGTGCCGGGCTGGGGCAGGCTCTTCTCGTGGAAGGCGGTGCCCGCCATGCCGGACGTCTGGTTGAGAAGCTGGCGCACGGTGATCTTCATCGCTCGCGGGTCCGCCATCCGGAACTCCGGCAGGTAGCCGCGCACCGGCCGGTCGAGGTCGACCGTGCCCTTCTCCACCAGTTGCATGACCGCCAGCGAGGTGAACGACTTGCTGACCGAGGCGACGGCCATGGGGGTGTCCGCCGTCACCGGTTCGCCGGTGGCCGTCTCGCCGTACCCGGCGGCGTGCACGATCGCGGTCCCCTTGGTGATCGCCACCGCCACTCCGGGCAGCCCGGTCGCCTCGCGGTAGGCGGCGACGTACGCGTCGACGGCCGCCGGGGTGACCTCGGCGGGCGGCGCGGCGGCGCCGGCGGGCGGCAGCAGGGCGAGGAGGATCGCGGTGAGGGTGTCTCTCAGCATCCCCCGAACCTGGCACGCCCGCCCGCCCGCCACCATGGCGGAAATCCGCCGCGTTCTGTCCGGAAAACCACACGTGCCCGGCGACGGATCGCCGGGCACGCGGGGGGCTGGAGAGAGGTCAGCCGACGCGCAGGGTGAGCCCGTACACGCTGAGGATCTCGTTGACCGGCTGGTGGTAGGTCGTGCCGCCGACGGTGCAGTTGCCCGAGCCGCCGGAGGTCACGCCCTGGGCCTGGCTGCCGGAGATGAACGAGCCGCCGGAGTCACCGGGCTGGGCGCAGGCGCTGGTCCGGGTCAGGCCGCTGACCGTGCCCTGCGGGTAGGTGACGCTGGCGTTGTGCTGCTGGATGGTGCCGCAGCGCCAGCCGGTGGTCGAACCCGAGCGGCAGATCGAGGAGCCGACGGTGGCCTGCGTGGAGCCGCGGACGATGACGTTCGCGCCACCCGAGCCGCGCACCCAGGGCTGCGGGGTGTGGCCGGGGGTGGCCACCCACGCGTAGTCGTTGCCGGGGAACGAGGAGCCCTGGAAGGTGCCGGACGGGTTGCTGGTCGCCTGGCCGGCCCGGCCGCAGTGGCCGGCGGTGACGAAGCCGGGGGTGGTGCCGCGGGTGACGGAGAAGCCGATGCTGCACCGGCTGGAGCCGATGTAGAAGGCGTTGCCGCCGATGATGTCGATGAAGGGCTGCGGGCTCTCGGCGGAGGCGACCACGCGGACCGTGTTCTTGTCCACGCCGGAGGCGGCGACGAGGGCCTCACCGCCGGCCTGGCTGCCGGCGAGGATGACGACGCTGTTGGTGGTCACGTCGACGTACCACACGGACGCGCCGGCCTTGGCCTGCTCCGGTGCCCGGTCGAGCTGCTCCTTGACGCCGGTGAGCTGCTCCAGAGTGCGGCCGACGACGACCGGCTGGGCGCCCTTCGCCTCGATCGACGCGGACGTTCCGGCGTCGGTGGTGGCGACCAGCAGCTTGGAGGCGTCGGCGTTGAGCCACGACCCGGCGTAGGACTTGCCGAGGGAGGTGCTCAGCTCGGTCTCCGCCTTGGCGGCGGACTGCTCTTTGGCGAGCCGCTGGACAGCCTGCTGCTCGGTGATGCCGAGGTCGCGCTCCATCGCGTCGATCATCGCCGGCGGGGCCGGTTCGGCCTTGAACGCCGGAGTCTCGGCTGCGGCGGCGGCAGCGGGGGTGACCGCGGCGGCCAGGCTGAGGGCCACGATCGCGGCGCCTAAGAGAGCGGAGCGTTGTCTTGACACGTGCACTCCTTTTTCTGGGGGGGTGCTGTCAAGTTAACGGCTGGAATGGGCGCCGAGATGTATCAGCTATCCCCCTATCCCGGCGTTATGGGAGACACGTGGGAGGCGTGGTACGCCGCGTCCTATCGGGGTGTTGACCAGTGCCTACGCGCTTTTCGCCGGGCCAGGTGACCCGACTGTCGTCACCTTGTTTCGGACTGCTTGAAAGCTATGAAAAGGGTGCGCCTTATCGGGGTTCGGCGATCAGGGCGGTGCCGACGGGGCGGAATCCGAGCCTGGCGTAGATGCGGGCGACGTCGTCGTCGCCGGCCGAGAGGAAGACCGTCTTCACCCCGTTCCGGGCCGCCTCGGCGACGAGGGCGGCGGTGACCGCGAGGCCGAGCCCGCGGCGGCGGGCGGCGGGCAGGGTGCCGACGCCGACGATCTCGCAGACCTCCCCCACCCGGTTGTACTGGCCCGAGCACAGCACCGTCCCGTCCCGCTCGGCCACGGCGACCGCCTTGTGGCCGGCCCGGACGAGCGCGGCCACCCGCGGCACCGCGCCGGCCTGCTCGCCCACCACCCTGGCCAGTTCGGCCGGGCCCGCCGCGCCGATCCGGGTGCCCGGCTCGGCGAAGGCGAGGTGCGGGACGGCGAGCGCGGCCGCCAGCGCCGGGTCCTGCGGACCGAGGACGCGGGCCGCCGCCGCGGTCTCCGCGGGGACGGGCGCCAGGTCGTCCGCTTCGAGCGCCATCAGGGGGTGCGCGTGCACGGCCAGGCCCGCCTCCTCGGCGGCGGCGCGCAGGGCGGGCGTGATCTCGGCGACCCACTCGAAGCTCTCAGGGACGCCGAGCTCGCGCTGCCGGGCGCGGACGCCGGACACGTCGGCGGCGGTCGCCGCGCCCGGCCGTCCCAGGGTGGGACGCGCGTAGAACGGCCAGCCCTCACCAGTCGAGCCGTCGCGGACGAACAGCGTGAGCGGCCCGTGGTCCTCGGCCCTGGCCTCATGCCGCGGCACCCCGTCGTAGAACCGCTCGATCCGGTCCAGCAGGGCCCGGTCGCCCCCGTCGCGAAAAGTCACGCCGGGCATTCAAGCACGCCAGACCGGCCCTCTCCAGCGATTTTGCGGACGATCACCAGGTGGGGAGGTAGGTGCCCGGGAAGCGGTCACCATCCTGTGGACGCGTTCACCGTCGATTCACCCGGACGTGCGAAACCCTCGGGAAGACGATTCCGGCATGGCCGCGAACGGCCAAACGCTCGCTCGGTCAGCCGAGCCGTACAAGGCGCCCGGCGACCTTCCCGGCGCGCGTCCGAACCGCCCGGCGGGGCCGACCGCGACCCGGCACCGGGGCGGTGATCAGCGGCGGAGCCGCCGGGACGAGTTGATCATCACCCAAGGTTCCAGTGTGAAAAATTAGACAAACCGAAACATTTTGGTAATAACATAGTGCATACACTTCACGGCAGTCTTACGACTGCCTGCTAGGAGATCCCCCTATGCCTTCCCCCTTCACGCCATCGTGGCGGGCCGCGCTGATCGCCGCCCCCCTGGCTCTGGTCCTCTCGGCCTGCGCGGGCGGCGGTGGCGCGGCCGCACCGGCGCCCTCCGTTTCCGCCGCCTCCGCCGACGACCGCCCGGTCAAGAAGGGAGGAACGGTAACCGTCGGGCTCAGCGCCGATCCAGGCTCCCTGGATCCCAGCTCGGCCACGACGTTCTACAGCCGTCAGGTCTTCGTCAACCTGTGCCAGAAGCTGTATGACATCGACGAGAAGTCCACCCTCGTCCCGCAGCTCGCCAGTGCGATGCCCGAGGTCTCCGACGACGGCAAGACGATGACGATCAAGCTGCGGACCGGCGTCAAGTTCAACGACGGCACGCCGTTCGACGCCGCCGCCGTGAAGAAGTCGCTGGACCGGCACCGCACCTGGGAGAAGTCGACCAGGGCGTCCGAGCTGGCCCAGGTCAAGTCGGTCGACGTGGTGGACCCGGAGACGGTGAAGCTGGAGCTGGCGCAGCCGTACACGCCGCTGACCTCGCTGCTCGCCGACCGGTCCGGGATGATCATGTCGCCGAAGGCGCTCGACGCCGAGGGCGACGACTTCGGCACCAACCCGGTGTGCGTCGGCCCCTTCAAGTACACCAGCCGCACCTCGGGCTCGGAGATCGTGCTGGACAAGTCGGCGGACTTCTACGACGCCGACAAGGTCAACCTCGACAAGATCATTTACAAGATCATCGTCGACCCGAACGTGCGGGCCGCCAACCTGAAGTCCGGCGACGTGCAGGTGGCCGACAGCCTCGCCACCACCACCGTGGCCGGCGTGCAGAACGACCCGAACCTCAAGGTGGTCTCCGGCGGCGGCCTCGGCTACTACGGCTTCTCCGTCAACATCGGCAACGTCAGCGGCTCCACCGAGAAGTACGGCCCGGTGGACTCGCCGCTGGGCAAGTCGCCCGAGCTGCGCGAGGCGTTCGAGCTGTCGCTGGACCGCGAGGCGATCAACAAGACCGTCTACAACGGCCTGCACCAGCCGGACTGCTTCCCCATCCCGCTGGACAGCCCCTACCGTTCGGCGAGCCTGACCTGCCCCAAGCGCGACGTCGCCAAGGCCAAGCAGCTGGTGGCCGCCTCCGGCGTGCAGACGCCGATCCCGGTGACGCTGACCGCGCCCAACGACGCGACCAACCAGCGGCTCGCCGAGGTCATCCAGCAGATGGTCAAGGAGACCGGGTTCAACGTCTCCGTGCAGACCGCCGAGTTCGTCTCCACGCTGGAGCAGGGCAACGCCGGCGACTTCCAGGTGCTGCTGAACGGCTGGTCCGGCCGCATCGACCCGGACGGCAACCTGAACAACATGATCAACACCGGCGGCAGCAACAACTACGGCGGCATCTCCGACCCGGTCATCGACGACTCGCTCAAGGCCGCCGCCGCCGCGTCGGACCCCGCGGAGCGCTCCGACCTCTACGCCAAGGCCCTGCAGAAGGCCGCTGAGCTGCGCGGATTCATCTACCTCTACCACAACAAGTACTACCTCGGCATGAACAAGTCGATCGCCGGCGTGGACTACTACGAGGACGCGCTGCCCCGGCTGGCCAACGCCGGATACGCCCAGTGATCTGGTTCGTCCTCCGCCGGGCCGGCTCGGCGCTGATCGTGATGTTCGTGGCCAGCGTCCTGATCTTCCTGGGGATCAGGGCGCTGCCCGGGGACCCGGCCGTGGTGATGGCCGGTGAGGAGGCGACCCCGGCGGTCGTCGCCGCGATCCGCGAGGAGTACGGCCTGGACCGGCCGCTCCCCGCGCAGTACGTCACCTACGTCGGCCAGACCCTCACCGGCAACCTGGGCAGGTCCACCCAGGACGGGCTCCCGGTGTCGGAGATCCTCCTCCAGCGGCTGCCCGTCACACTGGAGCTCGCCGCGCTGGCCATGCTCGTCGCCATCGTGATCGGCGTGCTGGCCGGCATCATCGCCGCGGTACGGCGCGGCCGGCTGCCCGACTACCTGGCCACCGGCTTCGGGCTGGCCGGGCTGTCCATCCCGCACTTCTGGCTCGGGCTGCTCGGCATCCTGCTCTTCGCGGTCACCCTGCGCTGGCTGCCCGCCTCCGGGTACGTGCCGTTCAGCGAGGACCCGGGCGGCAACCTGCTGCGGATGCTGATGCCCTCGCTGGTGCTCGGCGCCGGGTTCGCCGCCGTGCTGATGCGCCAGACCCGCTCGGCGATGCTCGGCGCCCTGTCCTCGGACTACGTGCGCACCGCCCGGTCCAAGGGCCTGCCGGAGAGCGCGGTCGTCGGCGTCCACGCGCTGCGCAACAGCCTGACCACGGTGGTCACCGTGCTCGGCCTCCAGCTCGGCGCCCTGATCAGCGGCGCCGTGGTCACCGAGCAGATCTTCGTGATCCCGGGCTTCGGGAAGCTCACCGTGGACGCGGTGCTCACCCGCAACTACCCGGTGATCCAGGCGGTGGTGCTGGTCACGGTGGCGGGCTACGTACTCGTGAACCTGCTGGTGGACATCGCCTACGCGTTCCTCAACCCGCGGGTCCGGCTCTCGGGAGGCACCGATGGCTGAGTTGGGCGTGAAAGAAACGGTCGCGCCCGTGGTCTCCTCCGGGCGGGCCGACCGGCGGCGCAGGCTGTGGCGGCGCTTCCGGCGCAGGCCGCTGCCGATGGTCGGCCTGGTGCTGGTCGTGGCGTTCCTGCTGCTCGCCCTGGTCGGGCCGCTGGTCACCCCGGACCCGTCCCTGCAGGACTACAACGCGACACTCGCGCCGCCCTCCCCCGCGCACCCGCTGGGCGCCGACGACCTCGGCCGCGACGTGCTCGCCAGGATCGCCTCCGGCGCGCAGATCTCGTTGCAGGCGGGCGTGCTGTCCACGCTGCTCGCGATGGTGATCGGCATCCCGATCGGCCTGGTGGCCGGGTACTACCGGCGCTGGCTCGACCCCGTGGTGATGCGGATGGTGGACGTCGTGCTGGCGTTCCCGTTCCTGGTGTTCGCCGTCGGGCTGGCCGCGATCATCGGGCCGTCGCTGCGCGGCGTCGTGTTCGCGCTCGGCTTCGCCCAGTTGCCCGCGGTGATCCGGATCACCCGGGGCGAGGTGCTGGCGGTGCGCGAGATGGACTACGTCATGGCCGCCGTCGCGGACGGCGCGGGAGACGGCCACATCCTGTTCCGCTACATCCTGCCCAACTGCGCGAACCCGCTGATCGTGCAGGCCACGGTGGCGATCCCGACGGCGATCATCGGCGAGGCCACGCTGTCCTTCCTCGGCCTCGGTGTGCAACCGCCGACCCCCTCGTGGGGCGTGATGCTCACCATCGCCCAGCAGTACCTCGACCAGGCGCCCTGGCTGGCGATCTGGCCCGGAGTGATGATCGCGCTGGCCACCCTGGGCTTCAACCTGCTCGGCGACGGTCTGCGCGACGTCTTCGACCCCAGGAGCGCCCGATGACCCTCCTAGAGATCAAGGACCTCACCGTCGGCTTCGACACCGAGGACGGCCTGGTGCACGCGGTCAGGGGCGTGTCGCTCGACCTGGCCGAGGGCGAGATCCTCGCGCTGTGCGGGGAGTCCGGCTGCGGCAAGTCGGTCACCGGCATGTCGATCCCCCGCCTGCTCCCGCCGGACAGCACCCGGCTGTCCGGATCGATCAGGCTGGACGGCCGGGAGCTCACCGGCCTGCCCGAGGCCGAACTGCGCCGGGTGCGCGGCAAGGACGTCTCCGTCGTCTTCCAGGAGCCGATGACCTCGCTGAACCCGTCGTTCACGGTCGGCTACCAGATCGGCGAGGTGCTGCGCAGGCACGAGAAGCTGTCCTGGAAGGCGGCCCGCGCCCGCGCGGTGGACCTGCTCAGACTGGTCGGCATCCCGGCACCGGAACGGCGGATCAACGAATACCCGCACCAGCTCTCCGGCGGCATGCGGCAGCGTGTGGTGATCGCCATCGCGGTGGCCTGCTCGCCGCGGGTGCTCATCGCCGACGAACCGACCACCGCGCTGGACGTCACGATCCAGGCCGGCGTGCTGGACGTCTTCCGCGACCTGCGCGACCGGCTCGGCACCGCGATCATCCTCATCACGCACGACCTCGGCGTCGTCGCCGACATCGCCGACCGCGCCGTGGTCATGTACGCGGGCCGCGCCGTCGAGCAGGCACCCGTCGGCGAGCTGTTCGCCCGGCCCCGCCATCCCTACACGCTCGGCCTGATGAAGGCGCTGCCCACGGCGGCGGCGGCCGGCGCCGACGGGCGGCTGCGCCTGGCGGAGATTCCCGGCATGCTGCCTTCGTCGCTGTCGGACCCGGCCGCGTGCCTGTTCCACGACCGCTGCCCGCGGGCGAAGGACGACTGCGTCACCGCGGTGCCCGAGCTGGCGGCGAGCGGTCCCGGGCATCTGGCCGCCTGCTTCTACCCGCTGGAGGACGGTTCGCGATGATCCTGCGCGTCGACAACCTGGTGAAGCACTACGGTGCGGGACGCGGAGCCGTGGTGCACGCGGCGGACGGGGTGTCCCTGGAGATCGCCCAGGGCGAGGTGCTCGGCCTGGTCGGCGAGTCCGGCAGCGGGAAGTCCACGGTGGGCAAGTGCGTGCTGCGGCTGACCGAGCCCACCTCGGGCACGATCGAGCTGGACGGCCGCGACATCACCCACCTGTCCCGCCGCGCGCTGCGCCCGCTGCGCCGCGACGTGCACATGGTCTTCCAGGACCCCTACTCCTCGCTCAACCCGCGCTTCACGATCGAGCAGATCGTCGCCGAGCCGCTGCGCCGGCACGGGGTCGCCAAGGGCGGCGAGGTCTCCCGGCGGGTCACCGCCATGATGGAACGCGTCGGCCTGCCCCGGCAGATGCTGGCGCGGTTCCCGCACGAGCTGTCCGGCGGTCAGCGCCAGCGGGTCGGCCTGGCCCGCGCGCTCATCCTTGAGCCCAAACTGGTGGTGGCCGACGAGCCGGTGTCCGCGCTCGACGTCTCCGTCCAGGCGTCCGTACTCAACCTGATCACGGACCTCCAGCGGGACATGGGGTTCTCCTGCCTGTTCATCACGCACGACCTGTCCGTGGTGCGGTTCCTCGCCGACCGGATCGCGGTCATGTACCTGGGGGAGATCGTCGAGACGGGTCCCACCGACCAGATCTTCGCCGAGCCGCGGCACCCGTACACGCAGGCCCTGCTGTCCGCGGCGCCGGTGCCCGACCCGGTCGAGCAGCGGCAGCGCCGCAGGGTCGTGCTCGGCGGCGAGATCCCCAGCCCGCTCGACCCGCCGCCCGGCTGCCGCTTCCACACCCGCTGCCCGCTCGCCCAGGACGTCTGCCGCACCGCGGTCCCGGCCCTGCGCGACCCGTACGGCGGGCGGCACACGGTCGCCTGCCACCTGGTCACCGACGAGAAGATCCCCGACGCCACAGCGGCACACTGAGAGGAACACGACGCACGTGTCCAGCACCACGCCCCCCTTCACCACCCGTCCCGAGCTGACCGGCGACTTCGGCATGGTCGCGAGCACGCACTGGCTCGCCTCCGCGGCCGGGATGAGCGTGCTGGAACGAGGCGGGAACGCCTTCGACGCCGCGGTGGCCGCGGGTTTCGTGCTCCAGGTCGCCGAACCGCACCTCAACGGGCCGGGCGGTGAGGTGCCGATCCTGCTGTGGAGCGAGGCCGAGCAGAAGGTGTCGGTCGTGTGCGGCCAGGGTGTCGCGCCGGCCGCCGCGACCGTCGAGCACTACACCGGCCTCGGGCTGGAGATCGTCCCGGGCACCGGCCTGCTGGCCGCGACGGTGCCGGGCGCGTTCGACGGCTGGCTGACGATGCTGGAGCGCTGGGGCACCTGGACGGTGGCCGACGTGCTGGAGCCCGCCATCTCCTACGCCGAGCGGGGCGTCCCCGTGCTGCCGCGCATCGCCGACACGATCGCCACCGTGGAACAGCTCTTCACCGAGGACTGGGCCACCTCCGCCGCGCACTGGATGCCGGACGGCCAGGTGCCCGCCCCCGGTTCCCGGCTGACCAACCCGACCCTGGCGGCGACCTACCGCCGGGTGGTCGCCGAGGCGCAGGCCGCCTCCACCGGCAGGGAAGGGCAGATCGCCGCCGCCCGCGCGGCGTGGTACCGCGGCTTCGTCGCCGAGGCGATCGCGAAGTTCTGCGCGGAGACCGCCTGGCGGGACTCCTCCGGCGAGGTGCACGGCGGCCTGCTGACCGGTGACGACCTGGCGGGCTGGCGGGCCACCGTGGAGGAGCCGCTGTCCTTCGACTACCACGGCCACACCGTCTGCAAGACCGGACCGTGGGGGCAGGGCCCGGTCTTCCTCCAGCAGCTCG
The DNA here is from genome assembly GCF_030268685.1 of Microtetraspora sp. NBRC 13810. GTDB lineage: Bacteria > Actinomycetota > Actinomycetes > Streptosporangiales > Streptosporangiaceae > BSRQ01. The sequence goes on along the minus strand of NZ_BSRQ01000014.1, from coordinate 173,444 downwards.
CGCTCCTCGCCGGGACGGATCTCGGGTCGATGGACCACCTCGGCCCGGACTACATCCACACCGTCACCGAGTCGGCCAAGCTGGCCTTCGCCGACCGGGAGGCGTGGTACGGCGATCCGGCGTTCACCGACGTGCCGGTCGGGACGCTGCTGAGCGAGTCCTACAACGCCGGGCGGCGGGCGCTGATCGGCCCGGAGGCCAGCCTGGAGCTGCGTCCCGGCACGGTGGACGGCCGTACGCCGCGGCTGTTCCAGCCCTCGGCCGCGGTGGCCGCGTACCAGAACGCCGCCGGCGCCGGCGAGCCCACGGTCGCGCCGAACGGGCGGACCCGGGGCGACACCTGCCACCTCGACGTGGTGGACCGGTTCGGCAACATGGTGTCGGCCACGCCGAGCGGCGGCTGGCTGCAGAGCTCCCCGGTCATCCCCGAGCTGGGCTTCCCGCTGGGCACCAGGGCGCAGATGTTCTGGTTGCAGGACGGGCTGCCGGCCTCGCTGCGTCCCGGCGCCCGGCCGCGCACGACGCTGACGCCGTCCTTCGCGCTGCGCGAGGGGAAGCCGTGGCTGGCCTTCGGCACCCCGGGCGGCGACCAGCAGGACCAGTGGAGCCTGAACTTCTTCCTCACTCTGGTGCACACCGGGATGAACCTTCAGGAGGCCATCGACGCGCCCATGTTCCACTCCGCGCACTTCCCGAGCTCGTTCTTCCCCAGGGAGTCCCGTCCGGGCGTGCTGCTCGTGGAGGACCGCGTCGGCGCCGGCGTGGTGGACGAGCTGCGCCGGCGCGGCCACGAGGTCGAGGTGCAGGACTCCTGGACGCTGGGCCGGCTCAGCGCGGTGGCCCGCGCCACCGCGCCCGGCGGCTTCCTGCGCGCCGCCGCCAACCCGCGCGGCGCCCAGGGCTACGCGGCCGGCCGCTGACCGGGAGCTCTCCGCCGGGGGCTCACCGAGTCCCCGGCGGGGTCACGGGGCGGGCGGGCCGAGGCTCCACACCCGGATCGTCTCGTCCTCGCCGCCGGACAGCGCGACCGGACGCCCGTCCAGCCGGGCCACGCCCACCGACCACACCCAGTCGGTGTGCCCGGTGAACGGCCCGCCGATCGGCTTCCCCGTCGCGAGGTCCCACACCCGCACCGTCTCGTCCTCGCTGCCGGAGACCAGCACGGGACGCCCGTCCAGCGTCGCGGCCTCCACCGAGTGGACGGCCCTGCCGTGACCGAAGATCGGTCCGGTGACCTGCTTCCTGGTGGCGAGGTCCCACACCTGGATCGTCTCGTCCTCGCCGCCGGAGATCACGACGGGCCGCCCGGCCAGCTCGGCGACGTCCACCTCGATCACGAAGTCGGTGTGTCCCGCGTACGGCTCGCCGACCGCCCGGCCGGTCGCCAGGTCCCACACCCGGACCGTTCTGTCCTCGCCGCCGGAGACGACCACGGGACGCCCGGCCAGCTCCGCCGCCACCACGGAGAAGACCGGCTCGCCGTGCCCGGTGAACGGCTCGCCGACCGGCCTCCCCGTGGCGAGGTCCCACACCCGGACGGTCTCGTCGTCGCCGCCGGACAGCACGACCGGGCGGCCGTCCAGCTCCGCCGCCGCCACCGTGAGGACCGCGGCCCCCGAGGTGAACGGCCGGCCGACGGGCCGCCCGGTGGCGAGGTCCCACACCCGCACCGTGCCGTCCCTGCCGCCGGAGACCGCCACCGGGCGGCCGTCCAGCTCGGCCGCCGCCACCGACCACACCCAGTCGGTGTGGCCCGCGAGCGGCCGGCCGACCGCCCGGCCGGTCGCCAGGTCCCACACCCGGACCATCCTGTCCTTGCCGCCGGAGAGCACCACGGGACGCCCGGCCAGCTCGGCCGCGGCCACGGTCAGGACGTCGGCGGTGCCGGTGAACGGCCGGCCGACCGGCATGCCGAAGGAGGCCGGCCCGCCGGTCCCGCCCGCGGCCGGGCCGGGACCGGCGGGTGAGGGCTCCTGGAGCCAGACGGCGCCGAGGACCAGTCCGGCGGCCACGGCGACCGCGACGACCGCCTTGCGCACCCGGGGGCGCACGCCCCGGCCGCGAGGCGTGCCCGGGGCGCGCGAGACCTCGTCGCGGGTGAGGGCGTCGAGCAGGTCGGTGACGGCGGGCCGGTCCTCGGGCCGCTTGACCAGGGCGGCGGCCAGCAGCGGGCGCAGCCGGTCGGGCACGCCGGCCAGGTCGGGCTTGCGGTTGAGCACCGCGTTCATCACCACGGCCGAGACGTCGCCGGGGAAGGCCGGGTGGCCGGTGGCCGCGTAGACCATCGTGGCGGCCCAGCCGAACACGTCGGACGCCGGGCCGGCCTCCTCCCCGTTGAGCTGCTCGGGCGCGAGGTAGGCGGGGGTGCCCATCACCGAGGAGTGCGTGGCGGTGTGGTCCGGGACGCTGGCGATGCCGAAGTCGATGACCACCGGACCCTCGGGGCCCATGATCACGTTGCGCGGCTTGAAGTCCCGGTGGATGATGCCGGCCCGGTGGATCGCGGCCAGCGCGGTCAGCGTGGTCACCGCGATCCGGTCCAGCGCGCCGCCGGCCCGCGGCCCCTCGGCGGCGACGAGGTCCTGGAGCGAGGGCCCCTGGATGTACTCGCTCACCATGTACGGCCGGTCGCCGACGATCCCGGTGTCCAGCACCTTGGCCGTGCAGAACGCGGCGACCCGGCGGATCACCTCGGCCTCGCGCAGGAACCGCTCCCGCACCTTGGGGTCGGCCGCCATCCGGCCGTGCAGCACCTTGACCGCCACCTGCCGGCCCGAGGGCGCCCTGCCGAGGTAGACCACTCCCTGGCCGCCCTCGCCCAGCACACCGATCAGCCGGTAGTCGTCGATCTCCCGCGGATCACCCTCGGCCAGCGGGCCAGGACCCGGCACCGCACACCTCTTCCCACGCCCCGCACCCGGCCCGTTCCCCGACTCGGAGTGGACGGCGGGCAACCGTCTTCCGGAACACAGCGGCTGGTTCGAGAACGGCATGTCAGCCTGATTATCCGGCAACGCGAATGATCACTTTGCACGTTTTCCCTGATCAGCGCTATATACCGTTCGCCTGGATTTATCGGGAAATATAGGGAATCGCCACCCGGAACGTTGGCAAAGGTGGCCGGCCGTATGGCCGGCCCGCCGCCGGATCGCGCGGGCGCGACGTTAAACCCGCTCCGTACGGGACAGGAAAGATGACGAAGCGGGCGATGCCCGGCCGGAGACGACTGGAGATCACGCATGCTCGGAAAGACCACACGGAAGGCGGCCCTGACGGCCGCGACAGTGGCCACCCTTGTCGGCCTGGTCGCGGGCTGCGGCGGCGGCGGGGATGACGACGACGGCGACGACCGTCCCGACGTGGTCAACACGAACGCCCCCGGGGACGACAACGACGACGACTGAGCACGACGGACCGGCTCCCCGAGCCGGTGACCTCCGATACGGCCGGACCCCGCACACCGGGGTCCGGCTTTTTCCTGCCGGTCGGTGAGCCGCGGGTACGAGGTTTCCCGGATACCGGGCGCGCGACTTCGATCGCACAATGTAGTCATTCGCTCACGCTCCGAAGTCGAAGGAGAGCATCCGATGAAACTGTACGTTCGCCGCGTCGCCATCACGCTGGCCGGCGGTCTGCTGACCGGCGCCGCCATGCTGGTCGCGGTGCCCGCCACCGCCGCACACGCCACCACCGCCGCGCATGCCTCGCAGGCCGCGGTCTGCTCGGCCGACGCGAAGGCCGGCTGGATCTGCTTCCTGCGCTACTGCGACGCGCACTACTGCTACTACGACTGTTATCCGACCAGGGCCGCGCACGCCGAGGGCGCCGCCCCCGGCAAGACCATCAAGGTGCCCAAGGGCAAGGGCAAGCCCGCCGCGGAGATCACCCAGTCCTGATCCGGGCGCCCCTCCAGACAGGTGGTGGCGACCAAGCCGCGGGCACGCCTCTCCGGCCTCGCGGCGGTCCCCTCCCGCCACCACCGGCACCGGGCCGCCCGCCATGGGGGCGGCCACGGGCCACCGCGAACGACCGCGGCCGTGGAGTCGGAGATGAGCGCACCTGGTGAGGATGCCGACAGGCGCGCAATGGTCAGGGCGGAAGCATCGGCCGATTTCCGGAACGATCGGCGATCGATATCGTGCCCTTATATGCTCGGTTGCCATGAGGATTGAGGCCATGTGACCGATATATGAGACTCGCTGGGATTTATCGCATTTTGTGCACATGTTTTCCCGGGAGGGCTCTCATCGGCCCCCGTGCCACGGAAAAGCGCCTAGCCGCAGAAACGAACGGCACCCAGCACCGCGGCGAGCAGTTCTATCAGAGCCACCTGCGCTCCGATGAGAAGAGTCACCACCTCCCATCGCCCAGAAGGGACCCGCTGATCGGCCTTTCTGCTTCTCCTATGGCTCATGTGGCCACCTCCCTCCCTGAACCGGCGCAACTCGTGGTGCGCCGGTCAAGGCAGTGAGGCGAAAAAAGAACCTCAGCCGATCTCCTACCACAATACTGTCGGCATTTACGAAGGCCAGCACATCCCTACCGGTTTACCATTTCTTTCTCACGACCCCCTGGCCCGGGATCGGTCCCACCCTTCTCAGGGGTGGCCACACCGCATTGACGCACTCTCCGGCCCCCAGGGCAGCGTAAGGCTGCCGTCGCGGGCCAAGCCGAGCTGAGCAAATGTCATGACGTTTCACCCCACCCGGACCGCGAAGTCATTGAACCGGGTCGTGCCATAGAAGGCTTTCCTCATCAGAGGGCCGACCGGTTGCTCGGGATCGACCTGGTCCCGGATGTGCCGCTGACCAGCCTCGTGAGACAGAAGCCACCAGGGCAGCCGTCCGAGGACGCCTCCCGGACCGCCATGCGTTGAAGCCCCGCTCGACCTACCACCAGAGCAGAAGATTGCGCGGCGTCATTCTGCACGACCTGGTCACCGGCATGGTCGCGTCACAGGCGGAGATCGTCCACCACGGCGTGCACTACGACCTGGAGGTGGACACGACCCGCACCGAGTCCCTGGACTGCGCCCGCGTCATCGCCGCCCACGTGAGATGACGGACGGCACATGGTGTGCCGCCCGTCGCAGGTGGGCGGCACATGTCGTACCTCCCGTCGTGGGAGGGGGCGGCACGTGGTGTGCCGCCCCCTCGCCGGGGGTGGGTCAGCGGCGGTTCTCGAACTCGGTGGCCCAGTAGCGGGTGCGGTCGAGGTAGGCGGTTTCGCCGGCGGTGCCGGTCTTGCCGTAGGCGCCGTTGTAGGTCTGGTACCCGTGGCCGGCGGGCGGGGTGGAGTCGACCGGTTCGATGGGGCTGCCCTCGTGCCACTCGTTGAACGAGGTGATGGAGACCCAGGTGGGCAGGCCGCCGGTGGCCGGGTTGAGGGCGTTGTTCCACTGGCGGTCGTAGGCGGCGCCGTTGTCCCTGCCCAGGGTGGGCGTGGTGTTGCCGGGGACGGCGCGGTCGTCGATGTAACCGGGGGCGACCGACGGGGACCAGACCAGGTTGTTGGCCTTGGCGTAGTCGCCCGCGTTCTTCCAGCCGGGGGCGGTCGCGCCCGCGATGCCGTCGTAGGTGTACATGCCGGAGAAGCCGGCGATCTTCGACGTGTCGGTGGTCTGGGCCAGGATGATGTTGTTCTGGTTGACCTGGCTCAGCGCGGACCAGTCGGTGATGCGCAGGCTCTCGAAGACGTAGTACGCCGGGCGGTTGCCCCGGTCGGCCGCGCGGTAGAACGCGGGGTGCCCGCCGTACGTCTGGTTGATGTAGTTGATGTCGGCGACCACCGACGCGCCGGTGCGGCCCGTGTACGGCTCGATGTGCCAGGCGACCTTGATGCCCTCGGCGGCGGCGGCGTCCATCACGCCGCGGGTGAGGTTGTCCTCGTAGCTGCCGCGGCCCCACCAGCTGTACACGAGGACGCCGGCGCCCGCCTGCTTGAGCCACTTCATGTGCTGGGCGAGCACGGCGGTGTCACCGGAGTCGTACGCGCCCAGCGTCGGGTAGAGGTCGGCGCCGACGTCCTCCGGCGGGTTCTGGCCGCCCTGCTGCCAGTGCCGCCAGGTGCCGTTCCGCGCCGGGCTGCCGTACCACGGGTAGTAGAAGGCGTGCACGTTGGTGGACGGCGCGGCGGCGGTCGGCGTCGAGGTGAGGGTGAAGGTGTCGACGTCGAAGAGGCCACCGCTGCCGGTGCCGGTGAAGGTCAGGAACAGCGGGCCGGAGACGTTCCCGCTGAGCGTGGTGGACACGTTGGCGAACGTGTCGAAGCTGCCGGTGTTGCGCACCTGCACGGAGCCGAGCACGGTGCCGGTGGCCGAGCCGGACCGCACCTGGATCGTGCCGCCGGCGCCGCCGGAGGACACCCGCGCGGCGAACGCCGTGGCGCCCGCGGTGTTCACCGACGAGTAGCCGACCCAGTCGTTGTTGTCGATGTAGCCGACGGTCCGCCCGCCGCTGGCCGCGGCGTGGCTGGCCGGCTGCACGCCGGACTGGGAGGTGTAGGACTCCGCCTCGACCGGGGTGCCGGGCTGCGGGCCGGGGCCGCCGCCGAGCTTCTTGATCCGGACGTTCCGGAACGCCACGTCGTCGCCGTCGCCGTGGTTCTGCAGGCCGATGTAGCCCTTGAGCGACCTGACGGGGTTGGTGTTGGTGAAGTCGTTGATCTTGACGCCGTTCAGGAAGACCTGGAGGCGTTCCCCTTCGACCAGCAGTTCGTAGGTGTTCCACTGGCCGGGCGGGTTGAGCGCGCGGTCGCGGGCCGCGATGTCGGCGGACTTGACGCCGTAGACCGAGCCGGTGGTCCGGTCGGGTGAGTCGGTCGCGTCGATCTGCACCTCGTAGCCGTTGTTCACCGCCGAGTTCGGGTCGGAGGAGGCGGGGAACCCGATGAAGACGCCGGAGTTGTCGTCACCGGCGGCCCGCCAGTCCAGCTTGAGCGAGTAGTTGGTGAACTCCTCGGCGTTGTACCAGTACAGGCCCATGCCGCCGAAGGAGGTGAGGGTCGCGGCGCTGTTGCTGAAGCCGCCGGGCCCCGCCTGCTGCCAGCCGGTGGTCGAGCCGTTGTACAGCGCGGTGTAGCCGGTCTCCGGCCGGCAGTCGGCCGGCGCGACGCCCGCCGCGTACCGGATGCCGCCGAGCAGCAGCGAGCGGAACGCCGGCTCGGTGTAGGAGCTCGCGGTGTGGCCGAGCCCGGTGTAGAACGACCGGCCCGCGGACATCTGGTGGCACCAGGTGATCGGGTGGTCGCCCATGTCGGCCCCGCTGTAGCTGCCCTCGTCGAGGTTCTGCAGCACGTGCGAGGTGGCCCGCGGGTTGGCCCGGTAGTTGTACCACTCGTCGGTCCTGGACCAGGTGGGGGCGAGGTGCGCGGTCGCCGGGTGCGCCCGGTCCTCGTTCCTGATCGTGGCCTGCTGGATCGCCGGATGGCTGCGGAACCACGCTCCGACCAGCCTGCCGTAGTACGGCCAGTCGTACTCGGTGTCCGCCGCCGCGTGCACGCCGACGTAACCGCCGCCGCCGTTCACGTACGACTCCAGCGCGGACTGCTGGGTGGCGTTGAGCACGTCGCCGGTGGTGCTGAGGAACACCACGGTCCGGAACCTCGCCAGGTTGGACGTGGTGAACGCGGCGGCGTCCTCGGTGGCGGTGACGGTGAAGTTGTTCTGCGAGCCGAGCGCGCGGATGGCGTCGATGCCCGCCGGGATGGAGTCGTGCCGGAAGCCCGCCGTCTTGGAGAAGACCAGCACCTCGTACGCCGGGTCGGCGGCGACGGCGGTGGCGGCGGCGGACGTGGCCGGGGCGAAGAGCGCCGCGGCGAGGGCCAAGGCTGCGGAGAGGCGGCCGAGACGACGCCTCTTCGCGGTGGGGGGTGTTCGCATGCTGTCCCTTTCGCGGGTGGGTCGCCGGTACGGCTCCGCCGTACCGGCGACCGGCGTCACTTGATCAGGGTGAAGGTGTCGACGTCGAAGAGCCCGCCGGTGCCCGTACCGGTGAAGGTCAGGAACAGCGGGCCCGAGACGTTGCCGGTGAGCGGTGTGGACACGTTGGCGAACGTGTCGAAGCTGCCGGTGTTCGCGATCGCGACCGAGCCGAGCACCGTGCCGGTGGCCGAGCCGGACCGCACCTGGAGGGTGCCGCCCGCGCCGCCGGAGGACACCCGGGCCGAGAACGACTTCGCCCCGGAGGTGTTCACCGACGAGTAGCCCACCCAGTCGCCGTTGTCGATGTAGCCGACCGTCTTCCCGCCGCTGGCGGTGGTGTGGTTGGCCTGCTGGACGCCGGACTGGGAGGTGTAGGACTCCGCCTCGACCGCGCCGGCCGGGGCGGACCCGGTGGAGAAGGTGAAGGCGTCGAGGTCGAACAGGTTGCCCTGGCCCGTCGGGCCCTTGAAGACGAGGAACAGCGTCGTCGGGGCGGTGGGCAGGTTGGTCAGCGCCGCGGAGACGTCCACGAAGGTGTCCCACCCGCCGGTGACCGGGACGGTGACCGTGCCGTGCAGGGCCCCGGTGGCCGAGCCGGACCGCACCTCGATGGTGCCGCCGGCGCCGCCGGAGGAGACCCGCGCGGTGATCCGGTTCGCGTTGCCCAGCGCGTAGGGCGTGAACGAGATCCAGTCGTTGTTGTCGGTGAACCCGACCGTGGCCGCGCCCTCGGCCGCGCCGTGCTGGGCGATCTGGATGCCGGACATGGCGCCGAAGTGCTCGGCCTGCCGGTGCCTGGGCTGGAGGGTGCGGATGGTGTGCGTGGTCAGGCCGTTCTTGTCGGTGTACTCCGCGTCGAAGACGCCGTAGATGTTCGCGGCGCTGTCGTGCTCACCGTCGACCGGCACGGTGATGGTGCCCGAGCAGCCGTTCGTCGAGGTGATCGAGTGGCTGTGGCTGTCGTGCCCGAGCAGGTAGGTGAGCTTGACCTTGGTGCAGTCGATCGTGCCGTCCTCGGGGTCGGTGACGTTGAGCTGGAACGGCACCGCGTCGCCGAAGGAGAAGAGCTGCCCGCTGGCCGGCTGGACGAACGACACCGTGGGCGCGGTGTTGCCGACGGTCACCACCAGGCTGGCGGTGCCGGTCAGGCCCTGCGGGTCGCGGACGGTGAGGGTCGGGGTGAAGGTGCCCGTCCTGGTGTAGGTGTGGCTCGGGTTGGCCGCGGTGGACGTGGCGCCGTCGCCGAAGTTCCAGGAGTAGGTCAGCGCGCCGCCCTCGGGGTCGGAGCTGCCGGCCGAGGAGAACTGCACGGTCAGCGGCTGACCGCCGGACGTCGGGTTCGCCGCCGCCTTGGCGATCGGGTTGCGGTTGCTGCCGCCGATGTACTCGACCCGGTAGAGCGCCTGGTTGCCGCCGCCGGTGCCGTAGTCGAGCACGTAGAGCGCGCCGTCCGGGCCGAAGGCCATGTCCATGACCTGGGTGCCGGTCCACGGGAAGGCTTCGATCACGCCGGGGGCGCCGTCCGCCTTGACCTCGATCGCCTTGATCCACCGCCGGCCGTACTCGCCGGCGAAGAACCTGCCGTTGAGCGAGGCGGGGAACTTCACGTTGGAGTTGAGCGCGGCGTCGTAGCGGTAGACGGGGCCGCCCATCGGGGACTCCGAGCCGCCGCCGAACTCGGGCGGGGATCCGGCGTCGCCGTACTTGATCCAGCTCGCCCTGGCGGCGGGCAGGGTGGCCAGGCCGGTGTTGCGGAAGGAGTTGTTCGCCGGGGCGGCGCAGTTGTACCTGGCACCGGCCGGGCCGCTCGGGAAGGTGTACTCGACGTAGGTCTCGGCGGTCGTGTTGGTGCCGGTGCAGTACGGCCAGCCGTAGTTGCCCGCCGAGGTGATCCGGTTGAACTCGACCTGGCCGCCGGGTCCCCGGTTGGCGTCGGCGCCGCCCGCGTCCGGACCGTAGTCGCCCAGGTAGACGATGCCGGTGGCCTTGTCCACGGACATGCGGAACGGGTTGCGCAGGCCCATCGCGTAGATCTCGGGACGGGTGCGCGCGGTGCCGGGCGCGAAGAGGTTGCCCGCGGGGATGGTGTACGTGCCGTCGGGCTGGGGCTTGATCCTCAGCACCTTGCCGCGCAGGTCGTTGGTGTTGCCCGAGGTGCGCTGGGCGTCGAACTGCGGGTTGCGGGTGGTCCGCTCGTCGATCGGGGTGTAGGAGTTCGACTCGAACGGGTTGGTGTCGTCACCGGTGGTGAGGTACAGGTTGCCGGCCGCGTCGAAGTCGATGTCACCGCCGACGTGGCAGCACTGGCCACGGTCGTTGGGCACCCGCATCACGATCTTCTCGCTGGCGGGGTCGAGGGTGTTGTCGGCGCGCAGGGTGAACCTGGACAGGTAGAGCTCGCCCTTCCAGCGGTCCCAGTCGGTCTGGGTGCCGGTGGTCGGGGCGTCGCCGGCCGGGGTGTTCAGCGCCGGGGAGTAGTAGAGCCAGATGTACCGGTTGGTGGCGAAACCGGGGTCCACCGCGACGCCCTGGAGGCCCTCCTCGTCGTGCGTGTAGACCGAGAGCTTGATCGCGACCTTGGTGTTCCCCTGCGCGTCGGTGAACCGGACCGTGCCGTCACGGGCGGTGTGCAGGACGGACCGGTCCGGCAGGACCGCCAGGGACATCGCCTCGCCCAGTTCGCTGGGGCCGACGGCGAGCTGGACCTGCTGATAGTCGGACGCGGGGATGTCCGCCTGGGCCGGCGCGCTCAACACGACCGTGCCGGCCAGTGCCAGCAGAGTCGCACTGAGTAACCGGACCCATGGTCGTAGGCGTGGTGACATGGAGCTTCCTTCCTGACCGGGGGGACGTCAGGCAGGCGCGCGCCGCCGCGCTGATGCCGTGCTGTGGTGCGGGTGAGGGGCCAGGGCGTGGAGGGTGCCGTCTCCAGACCTGTGATTTCGGTATCGCTCCTTACAAGACGATTACCGGGTTTGTAACATATAGGTGTCGAAGGTCGCACCCCTGGGCCTGGTAACGATTTGCATAAGTTAGAGATTTCCCCACCTCGGAGCGCAACAAATCGACAGGGTTACGTTTGGCTTGCCCGACGGCTTCTTACACCGGGTGAAGCGGCGCGCCTCTTGACAAGCCTCGTACGGCTGGGCAACCTTCGCAGGTGACAAAACGTTTTGCGGACGCCGTGAGCACCGATGGAGCCGGGCCGGACGCACCTCGCCGGGTGCTGGTGACCGGAGCCGCGGGAGCCCTCGGCCGCGCCACCCTCACCCTGCTGGCCCGGCTCGGCGTGCCCGCGACCGGGCTCGACCTCTACGACCCCGGCGGGCTGCCCGCCGACCGCGTCGTGACCGGCGACGCCGGAGACGCCGCCGCGGTGCGCGACGCGCTCGACGGGGTGGACGCGGTGATCCACCTCGCCGCCATCCCCGCGCCCACCCTCGGCACCCCCGAAGAGGTGTTCTGCGGCAACACCCGCGCGACGTTCGTCGTGCTCGAAGAGGCCGGGCGGGCCGGCGTGCGCCGCGCGGCCGTGGCGAGCAGCTTCTCCGTCCTCGGCCTGCCGTGGTCCCCGCGGGTGCTCAGGCCGGCCTACGTGCCGGTGGACGAGGCGCTCCCGCTCCAGGTGGAGGACCCCTACGGGCTGTCGAAGCAGGCCGACGAGGCCACCTCGTCGATGATGGCCAGGCGGCACGGCATGTCCGTGGTGGCGCTGCGCTTCCCGCTGCTCGGCGGTCCGGGCGACAAACTCGGCAAGACCGCCGCCCGGTACGCGGACGACCCCGGGTCCGGCGTCAAGGAGCTGTGGACCTACCTCGACCTGCGCGACGCCGCGCACGCCGCCTTCCTCGCGGTCACCCGCCCGGTGTCGGGCTACCACGCGGTCTTCGTGACGGCCCCGGACATCCTGGCCCCGCAGCCCACCGAGGAACTGCTCGACCGGTTCCACCCGGAGGTCGAGCGGCGCGCCCCGCTGCCCGGCCGGGCCGTCCCGATCGACCTGGGACGCGCCGAACGGCTGCTCGGCTTCACCGCCGGCCATCCCTACACCCGCGACCACGCCGTGGAGGAGTCCTCATGACCGCCCTGCCCATGCCGGAGACCCAGGCCCCCTGGCCGGCCAGGGACGCGCTGCGCATCACCGGGGTGCGGCCGATCGTCACCGCGCCGGAGGGCGTGCCGCTCGTCGTGGTCCGGGTCGACACCAGCGACCCCGGCCTGTACGGCCTGGGCTGCGCGACCTTCACCCAGCGCTTCCACGCCGTCGCCGCGGCCGTGGAGCAGCACGTGGGCCCGATGCTGGTCGGCCGGCACCCGGCCGACATCGAGGACATCACCCGGATGGTGCACTACTCCTCCTACTGGCGGGGCGGCCCGGTGCTCAACAGCGCGCTGTCCGGGGTGGACCAGGCGTTGTGGGACATCGCGGGCAAGCGGGCGGGCATGCCGGTCTACGAGCTGCTCGGCGGCCGGGTGCGCGCCGCGGCCGACACCTACCTGCACGCGGGCGGCGCCACCGTGGAGGAGACGCTCGACCACGCGCGGGCGCTGCTGGAGGCGGGCTACCGGCACGTGCGGCTCCAGTCGGGGGCGCCCGGCATCGGCCACTACGGCTCGCCGGGCTCGCGCGGCGGCTATCCCGGCTCGCCGTACCCGGACGGCTGGGACGTGCAGCGTTACCTGCGGGACGTGCCGGCGCTGTTCGAGCGGGCCAGGAGCGAGCTGGGCCCCGAGCCCGGCCTGATGCACGACGTGCACTCCCGGCTGACCCCCAAGCAGGCGATCGTCCTGGCCAGGGCGCTGGAGCCGTACCGGCTGTTCTTCCTGGAGGACCCGATCGCGCCCGAGCACTACGACCGGCTGCCCGAGGTGTGCGCGGCCGCGCCGATGCCGATCGCGGCCGGGGAGCAGATCGGCTCGGTCGCCGACGCCGCCCGGCTGGTCCGCGACGGCGGCGTCGACCTGCTGCGGCTGCACGTCTCGGCGGTGGGCGGGCTCACCCCGGCGCGCAAGCTGGTCGCGCTGTGCGAGCTCCAGGGCGTCGGCACCGCGTGGCACGCCCCGGCCGACGTCTCGCCGATCGGCGCCGCGGCCAACGTGGCGCTCGACGTGACCAGTGCCGCCTTCCAGATCCAGGAGGGCCACGTGTACGGCGACGCGGTGCACGAGGTCTTCCCCGGCACGATCAGCCCGCGGAACGCCTACCTCTACCCGAACCAGGCGCCCGGCTGGGGGATCGACCTGGACGAGACCCTGGCGGCGAAGTATCCGCCGCGCACCCACCTGCACGAACGGTGGGCGGCCGGGGTGCGCAGACCCGACGGAGGGATCGAGGCACCGTAAACCTCCTCCGGGGAAAAGTGTGTGTGGATGTAAGATCCACGCATGCATCCCTCGGGACGGCCGCTCTCGCGGCGCGAGCGCAAGAAGGCGGAGACGCGTCACGCGATCGCCCGCGCCGCGCGACGGCTGTTCGCCGAGCGGGGCTTCGAGTCGGTGACCGTGACCGAGGTGGCGGAGGCGGCGGACGTCTCGGCCAAGACCGTCTTCAACTACTTCCCGGCCAAGGAACAGCTGTTCTTCGAGCACGAGCCCTTCCTGCGGGAGGCCCCGGCGGAGGCGGTCAGGGGCCGCCCGCCGGGCACCTCGGTCATGGACGCCGCCCGCGGGACGCTCCACTCGGCGCGCGACGACGCGGCCGGCCACGACGGCGCCGGCCTCGTCGCCTACGCCACGGTGTTCCGGGACAGCCCCGCGCTGCGCCACCACGCCCGCGAGGTGTTCGCCGGGCACGAGCGCGACCTGCGCCGGGTGCTGGAAGAGGACGGGGAGGCGGCCGGCGGCCGGGCGCCCGGCGTGATGGCGGCCTTCCTGCTCGCCCCGGTGCGCGAGACGTGGGAGGCCACCCTGCTGCGGATCGCCGACGGCATGCCGCCGGCCCAGGCCGGGGAGCTGGGCAGACGGGAGCTGGACGACGCCTTCGAGCTGCTCGCCCGCGGCCTGTCCGGCGAGGCGCGGGCCGCGTCGCCGTCCGCCCCGATCAGGGCCGGCCTGGCCGCGCCGCCCTCGGCGGCGGGCGGCCGGTCCCGCGGTGAGCGGCCCAGCATCACCCGGGTGGCGCAGGTCGCCGGGGTGAGCGCCACCACCGTCTCGCACGCGCTGAACGGCAGGCGGCCGGTGGCCGGGGAGACCCGCCGCCGGGTGATGGCGGCCATCGAGCAGCTCGGCTACCGGCCGAACGTGCTGGCCCGCGGCCTGCGCACGAGCAGGAGCCAGACGATCGGGCTGATCATTCCGGACATCACCAACCCGTTCTACCCCGCCCTGGCCCGCGGCATCCAGGACGTGCTGGGCCCGGCGGGCTACGACGAGATCATCAGCAACACCGACGGCGAGCGCCGGATGGAGCAGGCCGCCATCGAGCAGATGATCGCCCGGCAGGTGGACGGGCTGGCCTTCGCGGTGTTCCACACGCACGCCGAGGATCTGCTGCCCGCGATCGAGGCCGGCATCCCGGTGGTCCGGCTGGGCGGCAGGCTGGCTCAGGCCGGGGTGGACGTGGTGCACAGCGACGACGAGGGCGGTGCCGCGGAGGCGACCCGCTACCTGCTGGAACGCGGCTACCGGCGGATCGGCTTCGTGTGCGGCCCGCTCGCCGACGGCCCGCCGGCCGAGCGGGTGGCGGGCTACCGCACGGCCCTCGCCGCCGCCGGCGTGCCCGCCGACCCGGCGCTCGTGGTGCACACGCAGTTCAGCAGGTCGGGCGGGGCCAGGGGCACGGCGGCGCTGCTCGACCTGGCCGAGCCGCCCGAGGCGGTGCTGTGCGCGAACGACATCATGGCCATCGGCGCGCTGGACATCGCGGACCGGCGCGGGCTGCGCGTCCCCGACGACCTGGCGGTCATGGGGTTCGACGACATCGAGGCGGCCGGCCTCGTCTCGCCGGGGCTCACCACGATGGCCAACCCGGCGCGGGAGATCGGCCAGGCGTGCGCCCGGCGGCTGCTGGCCAGGCTCGCGGGCGAGACGCGGCAGCCGTACGGGGAGGAGATCATCCCGTCCCGGCTGGTACGGCGGGCGTCGGCCTGACCCGGCAAACCAGACACCCTTGACAGCGGACGCGTTACGTGTAGATTTCGGGATCAGTCTTAACGATTTGCATAGCTTCCTGGGCAAGGCCCCTTCCGTACGACCCCCCGACGAAAGGACGCCGATGGCCATCGGTGCAGCACATCCAAATCGGGCACGGGCCGCCCTCGGCGTGGCCACCGCCCTCCTCATGGGGCTCGCGGTCGCGGCGTGCGGCGGCGGCGGCGCGGCGCAGGAGTCGGGCGGCGCTCAGGCACTGACGATGTGGACGTTCAAGAAGACCCACGCGGACGCGCTGAACAAGGCGTCGGCGCAGTTCACCGCCCAGACCGGGATCAGCGTCAAGGTCGAGGCGATCACCCCCGACGACGTGTTCGTGACCAAGGTGCAGGGCGCCGCGCAGACCAACGGGCTGCCCGACGTGCTGGAGGTGCACGCCGGCGGCGAGGACCTGGAGATGGGCGCCTCCGGCCTGTTACAGGACCTGGCCGCCGACGTGGACGCCGCGTGGATGCAGCGGCTGCTGCCCACCACCCGCGAGGCCGGCCGGATGAGCCAGGAGCGGATCGACCTGGCGGCGAGCGACTCGCCCTACAAGCAGGTCAAGCCGGGCACGCTGTTCAGCGTCCCGTTCACCGCGGGCGCGTTCGGCATCGTCTACGCGAACAAGGAGAAGCTTCAGGCCGCCGGCCTCGATCCGGAGACGCCGCCCAAAACATGGGAGGAATTCCTGGAGGCGTTGAAGGCCACCACCGCCAAGGACCCGAAGCAGGGCGGCCTGTCGCTGGGACTCAAGGTCAGCCAGACCGGCTACAACTGGATCTACCAGCCGCTCGCACACTCGTATCTCGGCAAGGAGCGGTTCCAGGCGCTCTTCGCCAAGGGCGCGGCCCAGGGCTTCGCCAGCCCTGACGGCGTGAAGACCTTGGATGTCTACAGCCGCCTGACGCCGTACTGGATGCCCGGCACGACCACCCTCGGCATCGACGAGGCGGATGTCGCCTTCGCGCAGGGCAAGTCGGCCTACAACGTGGGCGGCTCCTTCACCCTCTCCTTCCTGGCGCAGAACGGGATGACCCCCGACAAGGTCCTCACCTTCCCGATCCCGCCGTCGGCGGAGGGCGTGAACAGCGAGATCTCGATGGCCCCGCTGGCCCTGACCTCGCTCGGCATCACCTCGACCACGAAGAACCGGGAAGCCGCCGTCAAATGGCTGGACTGGGTGACCTCGCCGCAGGGCGCCGGCGTCATCGCCAAGGAGTCGCTCGACCTGCCCGCGACCGACCTGGGCGCACAGGCCGAGACGCTGCTCGGCGCCGACCTGGCCGCGCTGCAGAAGTACTTCACCGGCCCGGCCGGGAGCGCGTACGACGCCGGTGACACCACCTTCTTCCCCTCGGACTACGACCAGATCCCGCCCGGCGACCTCATGGTCAGGCTCACCCCTCTAGGGGAGGTGAGCCCGCAGCAGGCCGGGACGGAGCTGGACAAGATCATGACATCCATGTGGAAGTCCACACAGTGAGCACGGCGACCACGGAGGGACCGGCGCGGCGGCTTCGGGCGGAGCCGCCGCGCGGCGACCGCGCCCTGCGCCGCCGCCTGCCGGAATGGCTGGTCGGCTGGGCGTTCGTGCTGCCGGCGGTGGCGCTCTTCGCGCTGATGGGCGCCTACACGCTCGGCACCGGCCTCGCGCTGAGCTTCGCCAAGTGGAACGGCTTCACCCCGACGTGGATCTGGGTCGGGGTGCAGAACTACCTCGACCTGCTCTACGCCAACCCGGTGCTGGCGTCGCAGATGCGCAGGGCGGGGTGGAACACGCTGCTGGTGATGGTCTGGGTCCCGCTGCTCACCGTGACGATCTCGCTGCCGCTCGCGGTGCTGCTCAACTCCATCACCAGGCTGCGCGCGCTGCTCCGCTCGGTGTACTTCCTGCCCTATGTCACCAGCGGGATCGCGGTCTACTTCGCCTGGCGGTACGTGCTCGAACCGGACGGCGCGGTCAACCTGCTGCTCCGCTCGGTCGGCCTGGGCGGCCTGTCCCAGCCGCAGGGGTTCCTCGGCAACCCGGACACCGCGCTGCCCACCCTCATCCTGATCCTGACCTGGTCCAGCGTGCCCGTCGCCACCCTGCTCTACCTGAGCGGGCTGCAGGCCATCGACCCGAACCTGTTCGAGGCCGCGCAGATCGACGGCGCCGCGCCCCGCCACGTGCTGCGCCGGATCACCTGGCCGCTGCTGCGGCCGATGACGGCGGCGATCGTGCTGCTGGGCGTGCGGGACTCGCTGCACGGCTTCCAGATCTTCCTGATCATGACGAACGGCGGCCCCGGCGGGCACACGGACGTGCTCGGGCTGATGACCTACCGGCTGTCGTTCATGCAGCAGCTCGCCCAGACGCTGGGCGCGGCCAGCGCGCTCGGCTGGCTGCTGTTCGCCGGGGCGGTCCTGCTCACGCTGGTGAACGTGCGCCTGCTCGGGAGGATCCGTTGACCGCGTCCCGTGCCGCCAGGACCTTCGCCTACGTCGCGCTGGGCGTCTACGCGCTGATCAGCGTCTATCCCTTCCTGTGGATGCTGTCCGGCGCGTTCAAGACCCGGGCCGAGATCCTCGAAGGCGGGTCCCTCATCCCCCGCGACCCGACGCTGGACACCCTGGTCACCACCTGGGGGCAGCTCAACTTCTTCGACTACTTCCTGAACAGCCTCCAGGTCACCGCCATGACCGTGGCCGGCGTGCTGGTCGTCTACAGCCTGGCCTCCTACGCCTTCGCCACGCTGAGGTTCCCCGGGCGGACCGTGCTGTTCTGGTTCTTCGTCTCGCTGCTGTTCGTGCCGGGGATCACGGTGCTGCTGCCGGTGGTGGTGCTGGAGAAGGAACTCGGCATCCTGGGCACCCATCTGGGTCTGGTGCTGCCGTTCGTGAACGGCACCGCGCCGCTCACCGTGCTGCTGCTCACCAACGCCTACCAGGCCATCCCGCGCGAGTTGCGCGAGGCGGCGCGCTCGGACGGGGCGAGCGAACTGCGCGTCTACTGGTCGGTCTATCTGCCGCTGGCCAGGCCCGCGCACATCACCGTCGCGGTGCTCACGGCGGTGCCGACGTGGAACGAGTACGTGCTGACCCGGGTGTCGATCAGCGACGAGTCGCTGTACACGCTGCCACTCGGCCTGGAGTCGCTCATCTCCGGCGAGGTCCCCCAGTACAACGAGGTGATGGCGGCCTCACTGATCATCGTGCTGCCGGTCATCGCGCTCTTCGCCTTCCTTCAGCGATACTTCGTCAACGGCCTGGTCGGCGCGATCAAAGGTTGACCGGAAGATCCTTCTAAGATCACGCAACTTCCTAGCTATGCCCTGAAATTTACTGATATATCGTGGAAATTGGGCCTTGACGGTGAGTAGAGATCCGATGTTAACTTCGGGCTAACAGATCTCGGAAGCCGATCGTGAAAGATCGTCTGACTCGGTCTGTGGTGCCCCGAGGGAGCGCTGGGCCAACCGCGACACCGGTCGCCGACCTGCCGGAACCGCGGTGGGCCCAGCGCGCCTCCCCGCTACTTCGAGCTGCCGAGCAGGCCGTGCGGGTCGAGCACGTACTTGCGCGCGGCTCCCTCGTCGAACTCGTGGTAGCCCTGCGGCGCCTGCTCCAGCGGGATCGGGGTGGCGTTGACCGCCTTGGCGATCTGCACCTTGTCGCGCAGGATGGCCTCCATCAACTTGCGGTGGTACCGCATGACCGGGCACTGGCCGGTGAAGAACGCGTGCGACTTCGCCCAGCCGAGGCCGAACCTGATGGACAGCGAGCCCTGCTTGGCCGCCTCCTCCTGCGCTCCCGGGTCACCGGTGACGTACAGGCCGGGGATGCCCAGCGCGCCGCCCGCCCGGGTGAGGTCCATCAGCGAGTTGAGCACCGTCGCCGGGCGCTCCACCTCCGCCTCGTGCCCGTGGCCGCGCGCCTCGAAGCCGACCGCGTCCACGCCGCAGTCCACCTCGGGTGTGCCGAGGATGTGCTCGATCTGGTCCTTCGGGTCGCCGAGGGACACGTTGACGGTCTCGCAGCCGAAGCTGTGCGCCTGGTCCAGCCGTTCCTTGTTCAGGTCCCCGACGATGACCACCGCGGCGCCCAGGAGCTGCGCCGACGCGGCGGCGGCGAGCCCGACCGGGCCGGCGCCCGCGATGTAGACGGTCGAGCCCGGTCCCACGCCCGCGCTGACGCAGCCGTGGTAGCCGGTCGGGAAGATGTCCGCCAGCATGGCCAGGTCGAGGATCTTCTCCATCGCCTGTTCCTTGTCGGGGAACCTCAGCAGGTTCCAGTCGGCGTAGGGCGTCAGCACGTACTGCGCCTGGCCGCCCACCCAGCCGCCCATGTCCACATAGCCGTACGCGGAGCCGGGACGGTCGGGGTTGACGTGCTCACAGATCCCGGTCTTGCCCTCCTTGCAGTTCCTGCACCGGCCGCAGGCGATGTTGAACGGCACCGAGACGAGGTCGCCCCGCTTGACGAACTCCACGTCGGGGCCGGTGTCGATCACCTCGCCGGTGATCTCGTGCCCGAGGACGAGACCGGGCGGCGCGGTCGTACGGCCGCGCACCATGTGCTGGTCGCTGCCGCAGATGTTGGTCGCCACGACCTTCAGGATCGCCGCGTGCGGGAGCTTGCGCCCCACGTTCGCGGGGTTGACCCCGGGGCCGTCCCTGAGCTCGTACTCCGGGTATTCGATGGTCTCGACATCGACCCGGCTCGGGCCTTCGTAGACGACGCCTTTGTTGCCTGACATGAGCTGCCCCTCCTGTCGGGGTGTGGGAAATGTGCTGTCACGGCGATGAGATGGCGGTGATCACCTCCCTCGCCCCCGCGTCCTGCCGGGCCGCCGCTCCGCGTGGTCCGGCGCCTCGCGCGCTTCCGGGACCTCGGCGGAGCCCCGGGGTTCGCCCGGCTCGCCGGTCCCGGTGATCTCGCCGGCCGTGCCCTGCGCGGTCTCCGGTCCCTCGCGGGCCGGCCGTACCACCTGGTCGTAGACGAGCACGGCGAGGACCGCGCCGGCGACCGGCCCGGCGACGTAGACGCCGTAGAGCGACCAGGGGGCGTCGCCGCCGAACACGCTCGTGGTCAGGTACGGGCCGAAGGTCCTGGCGGGGTTGACGGAGCCGCCAGTGAGCGGTCCGAGTACGAAGATCTCGCAGGCCACCGCCAGGCCGATGACGAATCCCGCCCATCCGGGCGGCGCCCGCCGGTCCACCGCCAGCGCCATGATCGTGAGCAGCAGCAGGAAGGTCGCCAGCGCCTCGGCGAGGATGCCCTGCCCGTAGCCGATCCCGGGGCCGAGCGACGTGAGCCCGACCTTGCCGACGCCCACCGCGCGCATCGGGCCGAAGATCGCGACGACGAGCACCCCGCCGGCGAACGAGCCGAACAGCTGGGCGGCGACGTAGGCCGGCACGTCCCGCCACGGGAACCGCCGCCCCACCGCGAGGGCGATGGTGACGGCGGGGTTGATGTGCGCGCCGGAGGTGTTGCCGAACGTGTAGACGACGAGCGTCACAATCAGCCCGAAGGCGAGTGAGATGAAGCCGAGCGCGGCGTAGTCCAGCCGGCCGTTCCCCATCACCAGGGCGGCCACGACCGAGCCCGCCCCGAAGACGATGAGAAGCGCCGTCCCGATCACTTCGGCGAGCAGGCGCCGCGGTAGTCGTCCCACCATCGCTACACCTTCGCTGACCATGGCATTAGCCCGGTTTTTACCGGTTTCGCCCGTAGCGGGCGCCTACCCGCCCCACCGCGCCGAAACCTGCGCCCCAGCAAAATCACGCAGCGCATCCGTGGAGTGGCTGTTGGTCATTTACCTGCTCGCCACGAGTCCGTAACGCGTACGAGCGTCCGACCGCGATCTCATTCCCGTCGTAATCGCACAAACCCCACGTAACTCAGCGGAAACGTGACACATGGGGTATTGCTCGAAGGGAACGACATGCGCCTGCCCGCACCGGGTCGGACGCGGACGCTCACCGGCATCGTGACGGCCGCATTACTCTGCACAACGCTCCTCGCCGCCCCCGCCCACGCCGACCCGCCGCCCGCGGGGACCGGTGCGGACGGCGCCTGGACCGTCGAGAGCCTGGAGGGCGGCCACCGGGTCACCCTCCGCCTCGACGAGCCGCTCCCGGTCCGCGACGCCGTGCCCGAGATCGCCGTGGACGGCAGGTCGCTCGGCCCGGCGGAGGAGTCCGCGGACGGCACCACCCTGACGATCACCACGACGGACCCCGCCGCGGCGGCGCCCACGTCCGTCGCCGTCGCCTGGAACGGCGAGGTCCCCGCCGAGTCCGCGGACGCCGGGCGGGCCGCGCCGGGCCTCGCTCCCCCGCAGGCCAGGAAGAAGCCGGGCCACGACCTGCCCGCCGACCCGGCCGCCCCGGGGCGCTACACGGTGGTGCACGACGAGTACGACCTCGGCGACACCGCCATCACGCTGGAAGGGCTGGGCGGGCGGCCCGCCGAGATCCGGGCCAAGGTCTACCTGCCCAGGGAGGCCAGGGGCGAGCGCCCGCTGGTCGTCTTCCTGCACGGCCGGCACTCCGCCTGCTACAACCCGGTCACCCGGCAGACGTCCAACTCGACCTGGCCCTGCCCTGCGGAGCAGCAGCCGATCGCCAGCCACACCGGCTACGACGGCCCGGCCGACGTGCTGGCGAGCAACGGCTACGTCGTCGTGTCGGTCAGCGCCAACGGCGTGAACGCGGCGGACAACCCGTTCAGCGAGGACCGGGGCGCGCTGGCCCGCGGCGAGGTCGTCATGCGGCACCTCGACCTGCTCGCCGCCGCCGAGCAGGGCCACGGCGACCCCAAGCTGGTCAGGCTCTTCCGCAACCGGATCGACCTGGACGACGTCGGGCTGATGGGCCACTCGCGCGGCGGCGAGGGCGTCGTCAAGGCCGCCCTGATGAACGCCGGGCGGCCCAGGCCCTACGGCATCAGGGCGGTCCTCCCGCTCGCGCCCACCGACTTCGCGCGGGCGAGCCTGCCCGGCGTCCCGATGGCCGTCCTGCTGCCCTACTGCGACGGTGACGTCTCCAACCAGCAGGGCCAGCACTTCTACGACGACTCCCTCTACGCGGTCGAGGACGACCCGGCCTTCCGCTCCTCGCTGATGGTCATGGGGACGAACCACAACTTCTTCAACACCGAGTGGACCCCCGGCGTGGCCGTCGCGCCCGCCTCCGACGACTGGGGCAACCGGAACGACCCGGTGTGCGGCGCCGCCGCGCCGGACCGGCTGACCCCGGCCGAGCAGTACGCGGTCGGCACGGCGTACATCGCCGGGTTCTTCCGGCTCGTCCAGGGCGGCGAGAAGGCGCTGCTGCCGCTCTTCGACGGCAGCGGCGGCACCGCGCCGTCCGCCGGGCGCGCCGTGGTGCACACGGTCGCGCAGGCGCCGGCGGACGACCGGCTCGACGTGGCCACCTTCACCGCGCCCTCGCCCGCCGTACGGGTGTCCGGGGCGGCGACCGCCGCGGTGTGCGCGAGCATGCTGGACCGCTCGCCGCAGAGCGGGCTGCCGGCCTGCGCGGCGAAGCTGACCACCTCCCAGGCGCCGTCCTGGACGCCCGCGACGTACGCGGGGAACGTCACGGCCACGCCGGTGCTGCGGTTCGGCTGGAGCGACACCACCGGGCGGGTCACCGTCGCACTGCCCAGGCACGCGCGCGGCCTCGACGACTACGACGCGCTGACCTTCCGCGCCGCGCCGGACGAGAACGCGACCGGCCCGGCCGACCTGGCGGTCACCGTGGTGGACGACCGCGGCAGGTCGCAGACGGTCAGGGTGTCGGAGGTGAGCGACGCGCTCACGCCGTTCCCCGGTACGGCTTCGCCGCTGCCGAAGACGTGGCTGCGCACGGTGCGCATCCCGCTGTCGTCGCTGCGCCGGGTCGACGTGGACGACCTGCGCGAGATCCGGCTCACCGGCGCCACCCCGACCGGCGGCGTCTACCTGGGCGACCTGGCGTTCTCCGAGATCGAGGTGGGCAGGACGGAGCTGGACGAGCTGCCGCAGGTCTCCGTCCAGGGGGTCACCGTCCCCGAGGGCGACGGCGCCGGCACCGCGACGATGCGGCTGACGCTGTCGGAGCGGGCGAAGAAGCCGGTGACGGTGCACGTCCAGTCGATCACCTCCGGCGCCTCACCGGTGATCCCGGCGCTCGCCCAGCGGGTCGTGATCCCGGCGCGGGCGACCTCTGCCACCTTCGAGGTACCGGTCACCGGTAACAGCACCCCGGCCGCCGCCGCGCAGTCCTACCAGGTGGTCGCGTCGGTGCCGTCGAACGCGGTGATCGGGAGCGGCTTCACCCGCCTCGTGGTCGAGGACGACGACGCGCTCTGACCCGGAGTACGGCCGGCCGGTCCCTCGCGGGCCGGCCGGTCCTTCGCCGCGCCGGCCGGTCCTCGGCGCGCCGGCCCGTCCTTCGGCGCGCCGGCCGGGCAGGGCGAGGGATCGATCATTGTTACGCGGGTGCGGGGTCACCGTTCACCGCGTCGCCGTCCCCGCATAGGACGGGCCTGCCACAGTGATCCCGTTGCCCCGGACAGGGGCGACGCATGTGGGAACAGGGCTCATAAAGCCTCGGGCGGCGCGCGCCAACGGGTGCGGAACATACACCTTTGGAATTTTCTTGTCTACTCTGACTATCAACACGGCCTACCTGGCCAGGCATCGGGTCCAAGGATTTCCCTGGCAGTTCTGGGTGCTCATGGCCGGTACGACGATATCCAAGACGGGGAACTTCGTCGTGCCGTTCCTGTCGTACTATCTGGTGCACGAACTGCGATATTCGGTGGCCGTCGCAGGCGTGCTGACCGCGCTTTTCGGCGGGGGCTGGGTCGTCGGCCAACTCGTCGGCGGCTGGTCGGCCGACCGCCTGGGCCGCAGGCGTACCATCATAGTGTCGTCCATCGGCACCGCTCTGGTTTACATCGGTCTCGGGTTTTCCACACGAGTCGAAATCATCGCCGTGTGCGCGCTTCTGAGCGGCGTGCTTTTCGACATGCCACGACCCGCGGTCACGGCTCTGATCACCGATATGGCGCCGCCGGCACTGCGCGTGCGCGGCATGTCGTACTACTTCTTCGTCGTCAACGTCACCGCGGCGGTGGCCGGCACGGTGGGCGGTCTCCTCGCCTCCCACGACTTCACGCTTCTCTTCCTCGTCAACGCGGCGTTGTGCCCCGTTCTCGCGATCACGATGTGGTTCGTGCGCGACGAATCGGCGCGTGCGGGAGAGAGCGTCAAGGCGCCCCGAGGATATCGGGTCGCTTTCACGGACCCCTCGTTGATGTGGTTCAGTTTCGCGTCTCTCCTGGTGTTCACCCTCTATATGCAGACGCTGTCCACACTGCCCGTCGCCATGAACGCGGACGGTCTCGGACCGGCGGCGTTCGGGCTGGTGAGCGCCGTGGACGCACTCCTCGTGGTCGCGATTCAACCGCTCACCCAGAAGTGGCTGGAACGGCGGCGGCCATTGACGGTCTGCGTCTGCGGCGTGGTCGTCCTGAGCGCCGGCATGGGCCTGAACGCGTTCGCGGGCTCCGCCATGGACTATGTGTTCATCACGGCCGTATGGGTTCCCGGGGAGATCGCGTTCATGGTGGGCGCGAGTGCCATCATCGCGGGGATCGCCCCGGAGTACGCACGCGGTCGCTATTACGGCGTGTGGGGACTGACGCTCAGCGGCGGCGGACTGCTCGCGCCGATCATGGGCTCGTTCGCTCTGGACCTGGGCGGCAAGTACGGCCTCTGGGGATCCTGTGCGGCGGTCGGACTCGCGGCGGCGGCGATCCTCGGCAAACTGGCGCCGATACTGCGGAAACGAAACGCCGAGCTGGCCTGAAACCGAAGGAATTATAATGATCGTCGTCCTGTCCGGACTCCGCTCGATGCTCGAAGATGTGCTCGCCGAGCAGCGGGTGCCACATATCACGCTGATTCCCGCCAATGCCGTGGCCGACTACCGGCCCGCCGGTGACGAGTTTCCGCGAAAGGTCGTCGCCGACTGGGAGGATTACAACGCCCTGCTGTCGGCAGCCGCGCAGCTCGAACCCATGGGCGTCACGAACATCGTCACCATGGATGAGACGGCGGTGCGCGCGGCCGCGTTTCTCCGGGGTCAACTGGGGGTGCCCGGTCAGAACCTGCACGACGCGGTCGCATTCACCGACAAGGCCATCATGAAGGACCGGCTCCGGCAGGCCGGGATTCCGGTGGCCGGCCACCGGGTCGTGCATGGGATCGACAACGTCCGGAAGGCCGCGGCCGAGGTCGGCTGGCCCATCGTGATAAAGCCCCGGATGGGGTTCGGCGCGCTCAACACGTACTTCGTCGAGGGCGAGGCGCAGTTCGACGAACTCCTGGCGGCGGGCGCCTTCGAGCCCGAGACCCGGCTGCCCGGAGCCGTGCGGTCGACGAAAGTCACCGTGGGGCTGGAGGACGAATACGGATTCATGGTCGAGGAGGGCATCGACGTCGCCCACGAGTACCACTGCGAGCTGCTCGTCTTCAACGGGGAAGTGCTCTACGCGCTGCCGGGCCGGTGCGCCGTTCCGGTGCTCAAGGGCGCCGGCGGCACGTACGGGTCGGCTCTCCTGGAAGAAGGCCGGACGCGGGACGCGATCGCCGCCCTCGCCGGTCGGGCGGCCTCGGCGCTGGCCCTGGAGACCGGGTTCGTGCACTGCGAGCTCCTGGAGGACCGGAGCGGCCGTCTGCTGGTCGGAGAGCTCGGCTGCCGTCCGGGCGGAGCCATGATCCCGCACATGCTGAAGCTCCAGCACGGCGTCGACGTGCCGGCCATCCAGGCGAGTCTCGCCCGTGGTGTGGAACCGCGGATCGACTGGAAGAGCTCGGGATCGGTTGTCGCTCTGCGAGGTGTCCCGGCGGACGCGGGGCGCGTGATCGACGTGACCGGCGTCGAGGAAGTGCGATCCATGCCGGGAGTCGTGGACGTCGTCCAGATCCTGAAGACCGGTGACACCTCTCTGGGATCCGTCGGCACGGCGAACTTCGCCGGCTTCGTGTTCTGCGAAGGCCGCACGTCCGGCGAGGCGTCCGAGCGCGCCGCCGCCGCTGCCGCACGCTGGCAGGTCGTCGTGGAACCCACCACATCGCACTAGTAGCCAGAAACCCCCCATTAACGAAATTTCGCTCATGTTACGACAAAGGGTGAAACATGGACGGAACTTAGGCATCGATCCGGCGCAACACGGCCCGCTCACACTCACCTCCAGAGATCTTGGAGGCACCATGAGCTACAGCAGGCGTGGTTTCCTGACAGCAGTGGGAGCGACGGGCGGCGCCGGTGCGCTGTTCGCGACCATGGGCGCGCTCGGCCTCGCGCCCACCGCCGAAGCGGCGGCCCGTACGGCCTTCGTGCCGCCCCAGCCCTCCGACTTCACCCTCACCGGCCGGGGCGCGAAGAAGGTGGTCGTGCTCGGCGCGGGCGTCGCGGGCCTGGCCACCGCCTACGAACTCGGCAAGGCGGGCTACGACTGCACCGTGCTGGAGGCGCTGGACCGGGTCGGCGGCCGGAACTGGACCATCAGGGGCGGCGACCGGCTCACCGAGCTGGACGGATCGACACAGGTCGCCCGCTTCTCCGACGGCGTCTACCTCAACGCGGGACCGGCCAGGCTCGCCCAGTGGATGGTCACCATGGACTACGCCCGCGAACTGGGCGTCGCCCTGGAGGTCTTCACCAACGCCAACGCGCAGGCGTACATCTTCCACGAGGCCGCCGGGATGACCGCCCCCGTCCGGTGGCGCACGGCCAAGGCCGACGTCTACGGCTACGTGGCCGAACTGCTGTCCACCGCCACCGACGCGGGCGCCCTCGACGCCAGGCTCACCGCCCAGGACAAGGAACGGCTGATCGCCTTCCTGCGCGGCTTCGGGTCCATCGGGAACAGGGCCCAGGGGTTCGCCTACACCGGCGGCGAACGGCGCGGTTACCACGTCGATCCCGGCGCGGGCGAGCAGCCGGGTGTCGAACTGGAGGACGTGCCCACGCTGTCGGAGGTGTTCGCCAGCGGAGTCGGACAGCGGTTCTCCTTCGAGTTCGGTTACGACCAGGCGATGCTGATGTTCCAGCCGGTGGGCGGCATGGACGCGATCCCCAGGGCGTTCGCCGACGCTATCGGCGGGCACCGGATCCGGTTACGCTCCAAGGTCACGAGGATCACCGACCTGCGCGACGGCGTGGAGGTCGAGTACCAGGACAAGAACGGCAGGGGGCAGCGGATCAGGGCGGACTTCTGCGTCGCCACGATGCCGCCGCACATCCTCGCCAGGACCCCGCACAACCTAGGCCCCGACGTGCAGGCCGCCCTCGCCACTCCCACCGTCAACTCGGCCGGCAAGATCGGCCTGGAGTACCGCCGCCGCTGGTGGGAGACCGACGAGAACATCTACGGCGGCATCACCAACACCGACCTCGACCTGGCCAGCATGTGGTACCCGTCCTACGGGTACGGCGGGCGGCGCGGCCTCGTCGTCGGCTACTACAACTTCGGCGCCCAGGCCGACGCGTACGCCGCCCTGTCCCACCGGGACCGGGAGCGGCGCGCGGTCGAACAGGGCATGAAGATCCACGGCCCCAAGTACCGCGACGAACTGGCCGCCTCCGTGTCGATCGCGTGGAAGCTCCAGCCGCACATCGAGGGCGCCTGGGTCGGCTGGCCGTCCCGCACCGGCGCCTACCAACTCCTCAACCGCCCCGCCGGCCACGTCCACTTCGCCGGCGACTGGCTCAGCTACATGATCGCCTGGCAGTCGGGCGCCCTGGAGTCCGCCCGCAAGACCGTCACGGACCTGCACCAGCGAGTCCTCTCCTCCTGACCCACCACCACGAAGCCCCACCCTCGTGCGGGGCCGCCGGACCCGGCCGGTGTCGTCGGTGGGGCCTGCTACGGTAAGCCGGACGACACCCGGCCGAGGAGCCCGCGATGGTCTCGCACGAGGAAATGGTCGAGGCGTTCGGCGACGACTGGGTCAACCGGATGCCGCCCGAGGTGGCCGGGCGGCATGTCTCCGGCGAGGCGGACCGGCGCGTCCTGACCGAGGTCGGCATGCCCTTGATGTTCACGGATCTGCTGGTCTTCGGGGACATCGCGACCGACGAGCCGCGTACGGTGGCCTCGGTCTTCTCGGGTGCCGCCGAGGACCGGGCGGACTTCGGGGACGACCTGGTGATCGCCAGCGGCATGGGTGGCCTCACCTGCCTGTCGGGTGAGGACGGCCGCGTCTATTGGTGCAAGCCGGGCGACGCGCAGCGCAACGGCGGTCTGATCAACAGCACGCTCGAGCAGTTCGTCGAGACGCTGTGCCGGGTCTCGCTGCTCCTGGCCGACCTGCGCCCCGAGGACGAGTCGGAGGTCGGCGAGCTGCTGCGGGCGCTGATCCCCGAGGTCAGCGCGATCGACCCGCCGTCGTTCGAGAGCCCGGTCCAGTACTGGCAGCTGCTGCTGCTGTTCAGCCTGCGCTCGATCGCCGCGGAGTGGGCCTACAGCGAGCCGACGTACCCGTGCTCCTGCACCCACTCGGGGTCCCGTTAGGCGGGTGCAGAAACCTTCTCTCCAGTACGGCCGGACTTGCCGGGCTACCGAGCCAAGCTCGACTCGGTCTCTCCCGCGCGCCGAGGCGAGGCCCCCTGATAATGGATCTTGTTCCGGGGCTTGGGCTGGTTAGAGGTCGAACTCGCCTTTGCCCGCCCCGTCCAGGAACGCCCGCCACTCGCCCGGCGTGAAAACGAGCTTCGGCCCCTCCGGATCCTTACTGTCCCGCACCACCACCACACCGGGAAGATTCGTCGCGACCTCCACACACTGCCCACCGTTGGCCCCACTCCTGGAAGCCTTGCGCCAAACGGCTAGATCGAGGTTCACCCTGTCCATCGCGCCACCGCTTTCTCGATGATCTGTAACGACTCGAACCGCGAACAGGCATCCGCTCTGATGGTCTCGTACCACAGCCGTATTTCCGCCACCGCGTCCACGTCGGCGGTGGTGTG
This sequence comes from Microtetraspora sp. NBRC 13810, assembly GCF_030268685.1. GTDB lineage: Bacteria > Actinomycetota > Actinomycetes > Streptosporangiales > Streptosporangiaceae > BSRQ01. The sequence continues at coordinate 144,380 of NZ_BSRQ01000014.1, read as the reverse complement.
CCCCTCGCGGAGGGAGTCCACTGTCGCGACCTCGGCACCCGTCGGAAGCCGGGCCAGCGCGAACGCCGCCATCATTCCGGCGGCGCAGGCGGCGGCGATAGGCACCACCTGGACAGTGAGACACGGACACCGGGCCGCCTCCAGCAGATAGTGGAGTTGCTCAAGGAGCACGTTGCGACCTCCGACAGGCCGATGCAGCACTCCTTCGTCCATCAGTACGCACACCCGGGGCGGCGGAGTTCTGTCCAGGATCGCTCGGCGGGCGGTCCTGGCCGCGACCGCCCCTTCGAGTTGGTCGGAAACGATGAGGGGAGATGATCCAAGGACCGCGCGGGCGTATGCCGGTGTCTGCAGCAAGCCGGGGACCAGCATCGGATCCCAGGACTGCAGGATGACCGCCTGCGGCTCCACCTCATCGGTCCATCGATACCACCATCGAGGCCCCGCCGCCTCCCGCGCGACGCGAGTGGCCAACTCGACGAAGTGCCCATCGAGCTCGAACGCGGCATCCGCCGCCATGGCGAAGTCCGGCGTAGGCGTTCTCTTCCCCTTCTCGACCTTGCCGACCAGGGTCGCGTGACACTTCATACGCTGCCCCAAAGCATCCTGCGAAAGTCCAGAATCGCGCCGATATCTCATCAAATCACGGGCGAATTGTTCACGCGCAGAGACAGTCACACGTCGCCTCCATCCACTCAGCGAATATCCGCAACCATACGACGACGGGACACAGACAGTCCAGACATTTGTCAAGTCCGCATTTGGCTAGATGTTTCCGCAGGTGCTGACGCTATAGCGAATCAGCCATGGGCAAGCTAGGAATCTCCACATAGGCAAAGACAGGAGACGCGTCCCCGTGGCAAGAGTCGTGAACATCCTCAAAATCGCAGCAGTCGGTCCATCTGTGGCCGAAACGCGCACATGGCTGACCCGTGCGATGGGCGACGACCACACCGGCTACCTGATGAGCGCGGGGCATTCGGTCCCCCTGACGGAGATAGCCGCTCTTCTCACCAGTGAACTGGTCACCAACTCGATCCGGCACAGCAGATCGGGCGAGGGTGGGTTCGTCCAGATCACCATGATCGACAGCCCGTCTGACCCGCTCGCCCGTAACGGGCCGACACTCCGCGTCGCCGTACGCGACGACGGCGGGACCACGCTGCCGGAGCTCCGCGCCCCGGAGGACGACGAGGAGGGCGGCAGAGGACTCTTCATCGTGGACGCCTACGCCACCCGCTGGGGCTCCGGCTCGTACGGCGGCGCCACCGTCACGTGGTTCGAGCTGGAGTACCGCCACCTCCCCCTTGCACTCTTCGGCGCGAGGTCGGCGTAGACGGGCAGTCCAGCCGCCAAGCGGCATCACTCATACGCCATGTCAGGGGGTGAATCGGCGGCGCAGAGCTCTGAATGCCACTTTGGCCGAACGGGTGCGAAGGAGAAGCGCGACAAGCACCGCGCAGACTCCGCCCACGATGGCGAAGAGCCACGGCCCGTTCGGCTCTAGGACCTGCAGAAGCGCGAGAGCGATACCGGTGGGGACAGTGACGAGGGTGAACACGACTACGGCGCTGTTGACGTGCCGGCTCTCGTCGTCGCGGGTGAGCCGGTTGAAGTCGCTGATGTCGGTGAGGATCTGCTCGAAGCGCTCACGGAGTACGTGCTGGCGCTGGTAGGCGGTCAGCAAGCGGTTCGGGGTTCCGTGTGGGGTCAGATGCTGGGCCCACAGCCGGTGCCGGAAAGCGCTGACCTCCCGTTCGAGCTCCGCCATCGTCACCGACAGCGAAGAGTCGAGTTCGGAAGCCATGCGCTCTTCCAGAGAGGTGAGCGCCTGCTTTTGGAGCATGCCAAGCAGGACAGCGTCCAGGTAAATCGATCGCAGGTACAGCTCCGCGTAGCCGAAGAACGGGTCATCCTGCCCTTGGTCCGCCCGAACGCCGACGACACTCATCCCGTCTCGCAGGACGACGGCGTGCCAATCGCTGGAGAGACGGATGATCTCACTGTCTGCGGGTTCGAGACTCTTCGGATCGGGGGGATAGTCAGCCAGGTTGGTCCGGGAGGCGAGAGCCCACAACCACTGGTAGGCGGGTGCCCAGCGCCAGTAACGGGGCTCCCGGTACAGGCGTGGCAGGTTCTGCCCTGCCGAGGTGACGAAGGAGACGGTGAAGGGCCGGCCCCCCGGCTCGACCTTGGCTTGACCGCCGACGAGTTCCTGAGGGTCGAAATCAACCGGCTGGGTACCTCTACGTCCGGCCAGCGCACGCAGCAACGCGACAGGGTTTCCCCGCCTGAGCCGTAGATGGATCGCCACCAGCCCGCAGGCGTCCGGTTCGTCAGTCAGGCGAAGCGCTTCAACCCCGGTGACCTCGACATCACCAATGGCGCGGGGAGAGACGTCGTGCCAGCGCCTTGGATGCGCCGAGTCGCCGTACAACATGCGGGCCGCCTTGGCGCTGTAGTACTCGCTACGGGCCTCGGCGGTGGAGCGGACCTGGCCGTGTTGAAGGACCAGCGGTCCCGGTTCCCACACAGGCGCGGCTGGAAAGCGAGCCTCGTAGACGACGATGACCGTCTGTCGTACCAGCCGGGTCACCGGTAATAATCCTCAACGCTCGGAAGATCCAGGCGGATGACATAGCAGGCACGTTCGGGCTCCTCTGGATCCACCAGAAAGCGCACCCGTTCGCCGGTCCGAATGGTCCGGAACCCCTCGGTCACGATGTCGGCGTACATGAAGGAGTGGTGTGTGCCCGTGTCGGCGTCACGGACGACGTAGGTGCCCTGACGCCCACCCCGCCCGCTGCCGTGCGGCATGCGGTCGACAATGTAGCCGAACCGCTGCCGACCGGTTTCGAAAGCCCCTCCGCTGCTCATCACAGCTCCTCGACGCATCGGAAACCGAGCGCGTTGCTGCATCCCCGCCTCCGTGCCAGCCCCTTTGACGAGGTCTGCAGCGCCCGGTAGGGATTGTCATACGACCCACCGCAGATGACCACCTCGTTCAGGTCGTCCAGCACTGTGCCGGTGATCTCCCAAACGTTTCCGGCCATCTCCCGGATACCGAAAGGGGAGAGGTTGTCAGGATGCGCGTCGACCGGACCGGGCATGGCCTGGCTCAGCCTGCCTTGGTCGAACTCCTTCCGCCATGCCTCGTAGGTGATCAATGCGCGGCCGCTCCAGGAGTCGGCGCTGCTGACGAGGTCCAGATCAATCTCGTCGCCCCAGGGAAACAGCCGACCGTCGGTCCCTCGGGCGGCGGCCTCCCACTCCAGAGAGGTGGGTAGGCGTTTACCTTCGAAGCGGGCGAAGGCGTAGGCGCTCCAGTAGTTGACGCAAACCGCCGGATGGTTCTCGTACGCCGGATCAGTAAAATATTCCCGAACTGCGAGCCGTTCCTGCCATGGCTCGTGGGAGAACTCTTCTGGCTTGTCCGGGTGGTCCCACTGCCGGGCTCCGTACCGACGGACCGCTTCCAGGAACCGGTTGTAGCGGCCGACCGTGACGGGAAAACGATCGAAGCGAACGGGCCTTTCCACGCGCCGGAGCATCAGATGGTGGCTCGGCCCTACCAGGTAGACACCGGCGGGCAGGACACAGTCATCGGTGGAGTTCTCCTGACGGAACCTACGGTGCAGAAACTCCCGGACCTGCTCGGTCAAACGTGGGTTCGTTTCGAGGGCCGCTACCCGGTTGACCGGGTCGTGGAGGAACTCTGCTGCCAGCAACTCCTGGTAAGCACTGTGGAGAAAAGCGATCGCGGACGGACCCGCTTGCCGGAACAGAGTCCGCAGCCGGAACGCCTCATAGGTGAGCTGCCCACCCTCGAACAGTTCGATACCCAGATAGTTGACAAGATCCACAAAGGTGAAGACCGTGCGACCACTCAGGAACGCCGATCCGAAGTACCCCGTGATCGACGCGAGAGCGGACGTCAGTCCTGCCGTATGGGCGACCTCGGCGACATGTCGCAGAATGAGATCGGCCAGGTGAGGAAGCTCACGGTCTTGATCGAAATCGAGATCGTTGGCCAACCGGATCTCCAGCGGCGAGGCCGAGGCGGTGACGTCATGCAGGCGCAGAGCGGAAAAACGCGGCACGAGCATGGGATTCACCCCCTGAGCGTGCAACTGCTGGACCAGCTTCTCCGAGATCAGAGCGGTGCCGTCCAGCAGCCGCCGTACCAGCGGCGAGTCCTCCAGGAAGGAGACCCGAGACGTGGTGATGACCGCCGACTCCGCCGAGAGGACCTGTGCCATCTCGGTGAACAGCTCCAGGAACCCGGCCTGGGTCATTGACGGCACCGCCTCGTCGATGCCGTCCAACGCACAGAGCACCGAACCGGAACGGGCGAAGTAGTGGAACACTTCGAAGACGAACGCACTCTCCACGGCCATGTACGGGGTGAGGATGCGCGCGACGAACTCGCGAAACTCCTCGTCCGGCCGTTTGAGGCTCATATCGAAGTAGAAGCGATATCGCCGCTGGCTCGCCGTCGCCGGGCGGGCGACCAACTGCTTGAGCAGCGTCGTCTTGCCGCTGCCTGATCGGCCGACGATGAGCAGGTTCCCGCCAGAAGCCGCCACCTCGTCCAACAGTTGGTCTGCCGCGCCGACCAGGGAGATCTGCTGCTCACCCGTACGCTCGTCGGTAGTGAGCAGATCACCTGAGACCGTCAGCCTGCCCGAGTCCAGCAACTTCGGATAGGCATCGGCGATGTCGGCCAGATGCCGGTCCAGGTCGACGAACGCGTCCATGAACCGGTCATAGGTGAGCACCCTGTAGTGGCCGCCCAGCGGGCTCGGCACCTGGCTGATGCCGCTCTCCTCCAGAATCAGGAAGCGGGTGAGCTTCGGCAGCCGCGTCTGTAGTAGCTCGCCGTCGGTGGCCTCAAGGACCTGGAGCACGTCGTCGACGTTCTTGCTCAGAAGCAGCTCGACATACTCGTTGCGCAGGCCCCGCTCGCGGAAGAACAACTGGTAGACCGTATTTCGGGACAGTTCGAACCGCTTGACCGGCTGGAAGCCGAGAGTGAGGTACAACCCTGCGAGGAACTCCGCCTTGGCGGCCACCTCGGGGGCCAGCTTGGGCACGTTCCCGCTCAGGATGCCGCTACCGGTGCTGCTGAACCACGCCAGCACATCCAGCAATCGGCGAACCGCAGTTAGCCCGTCCTCCTCGGCGACCTCGTATCCGTCATGAGTCGACCTGTTCCGCAACCGTTGGATGTCGCGGAGCGAGTCGAGGACGTTGCCGCTGCGGATGTATGGCTGCGCACCTTTGATCAGGTCGTTCAGCGCTTTTCCACCTGGATCCCCGGGAACATTGTGATGCCGCCAGAGCTGTTTGAGAATCCGCTCGGTTATCTTCCCGACCAGGGCGATCGCGTTCTCGGGGTAGCCGTCGCCGAGCGACTTGATCGGACGCTCAAAGTCCAGGCCGAGATGATGGGCGACCCGAGAGTGGTCGTCCAGTTCGTTTTTCAGCTGGAACAGACGACTGTCGAACTCAATGCTCACGCGGTCTCCTTCGTCCCGAGTACGAGGGCGAACCGGTCCGGGAAGCGGAGTTCGGGGCCGGGATAGTTGCGGCGGATCTCGGAGATCCCGGCCTCGATCTCTGTGTCGTCGAAGCTGGACAGCAGCGACATGTACCGGTCGCGGACCATCCGCGAGTAGTGCTCGACAGTGAATGCGAGCGGGAATTCTTCGTATGTCAACTCGGTGCGCAGACCGCTGTGGTCCATCGCGGCGGCGATGCCATCCGGATCGGGCTGCCGTTCCCGGAAAAGTCTCAGTGCTGCTTCGAACAGCGGGTAGTCGATGGTCGTGGGCAGCATGACGACGAGGATCCGCCCGCCCGGCCTCAGCAGTCGCACCAGGCCGGCGATGACATCTGGCGGATCGGCGACGTGGTGGAGCACTTCCTTGAGGAGGATGGCGTCATAACCGGCGTGCGGTGACGTGATCCGGCCATCGGCGAGGTCTTCTGCGTCGGCGTGCAGCGGAATCAGACGCTCATCTGCGGGAAGTTGGGCCAACATCGCAGGGGACGGGTCGGCGCAGACCACCACGCTCGCTCGCCCGCTCAGGCCGCGAGCGTAGAGGCCGGTCCCGCATCCGAGATCCATCACCACGTCTTCCGGGCCGGGATCCAGCCGGTCGAGGATAGCGCCGGTCATCCACCGGATGAACTCTGGACTGTAGGCCCAGTTCTCGTCGTACCTGCCCGCCAGGCGGTCGTAGTGAGCCCGCGTGACATCGCTCCGCACGAGATGTTCCCTCCCAGCCGAGGCACCAGGGCAAGCCTCAGCATCCGACGCTGCGGCAATGTCAGTCAAGGAACATCCATGTCAGTAAGCGGGTTTCGGACAGCGATGTCGGAGCTCTTCCCCATGAATCGGCTTCAAGCCCAGCAATGCGACTTGTTGGGCATTGACCGCGACCATGCTTCCGAAGCGGTATGGGCGATTACTGTCCACCCGTCTCGTCGTTGATGCTCTGGCTCGGGAAACTCTCGAAGCGTCAGATGAACGTTAGTCCACCAGCCTCGCAGCTGTCCCGGCGAGCACCGTCTTGGACCGATCTGCCAGTTCGTCGAGTCCGAAAGGGACACTTGCAACGCCCATCCCGACCTCGCAGCCCCACATCCTTCACCGCCACGCGGTCCTTGCGAGCGGTTCGAGCCGGAGTACCACCGCGGAGGCACGAAAGGGCCTTGAGCTGCGGGAATGTTAGCCTGGGAGGACTGACGCCCAGCTTCGCGGCTCACGGTCCGGCGGCGCGTTCGCGTGGCCGGTCCCACGACCGGAGGGGGACGGCCTGATGAGAGTCGTCGTCGATCTCACCCGCTGCCAGGGCTACGGGCAGTGCGCGTTCCTCGCCCCTGACGTGTTCACGATGCGCGGCGACGAGGCCCTCGTGTACGAGCCGCACCCCGACGACTCCCAGCGCGAACGGGTCCTCCGGGCCGCCGCCGCGTGCCCGGTCCAGGCCATGGTGATCGACGAGGTGAACGGCCTCGGGCGGCACCGGCGGCCCGCCGACGGGCACGGGCGCACACCGCCGCTGGTCGAGAACGTCGTCATCGTCGGTGCCTCGCTGGCCGGGCTGCGCGCCGCCGCCACGCTGCGCCGCGAGGGCTACGAGGGGTCGGTGACGCTGATCGGGGACGAGCTTGGCGACCCGTACGACCGCCCGCCGCTGTCCAAGCAGGTGCTGACCGGGCTCGCGGACGCCGGGGAGACCGCCCTGCCGCTGCGCCGCGCGCTCGACGCCGACTGGATCCGCGGGGTGCGCGCGACCGGCCTGGACGTGGCGGCCAGGGAGGTGCTGCTCGACGACGGGCGCAAGGTCGGCTTCGACCGGCTGCTGATCGCCACCGGGGCACGTGCCCGGCCGTGGCCGGACGCGGCGCAGGCGGCCCTGGACGGGGTGTTCGTGCTGCGCACCCGGGAGGACGCCGCCCGGCTGCGCGCGCGGCTGGCGGACCGGCCCGGCCGGGTGCTGGTCATCGGCGCCGGGTTCACCGGCTCGGAGGTCGCGTCGGCGTGCCGGGAGCTGGGGCTGCCGGTCACCGTCGTGGAACGCGACCATGCGCCGCTGGCGGGCTCGCTCGGCGGCGTGATCGGGGCGGTCGCGGCGGAGTTGCAGCGCGAGCACGGGGTGGACCTGCGCTGCGGCGTCACGGTCACCGCGCTGGAAGGCGACGACCGGGGGCGGCTGGTCCGCGCCCGGCTGTCCGACGGGGAGACCGTCGAGGCCGGGGTGGCGGTCGTGGCGCTCGGCGCGGCCCGCAACGTGGAGTGGCTGGAGGGCTCCGGGCTCGCCGCCGGCGTGTGGGGGGTGGGCTGCGACGCGGGATGCCGGGCCTTCGACGTCAACGGCCTGGTCACCGACGACATCTTCGTCGCCGGGGACGTGGCCCGCTTCCCGCATCCGCTCTACCAGTACCAGTTCCTCGCGCTGGAGCACTGGGGCAACGCGGTCGCCCAGGCCCAGGTGGCCGCGCACAACATGATCAGCGCGCAGACCGGCCGCTGGGCCCACCTGTCCCTGCCGGTCTTCTGGTCCGCGCAGTTCGGCGTCAACATCAAGTCCGTCGGCGTGCCCACCTTCGCCGACCAGGTGGCGATCGTCCAGGGCTCGGCGGCCGACCGGCGGTTCGTCGCCGCCTACGGGTACCGGGGGCGGATCACGGCGGCGGTCGCCTTCGGCCAGGCGATGTGGCTGGAGTTCTACCAGGAGCTGATCGAACGGGCGGCCCCCTTCCCGCCCGATTTCGCCATGGTCGACCGGCCCCCGGAGATCCAGGTGCTGCCGGCGGAGATGCCCGAACGGGTCTCCCCGGCCCAGGGCGCCACCGTCGTGGTGACCGGCCACGACCCTGACGAGCGGCGGGCCGTACTGGTCCGGCCGCGGAGCTGACGGGAGGCGGGCATGACCACCACGTACGAAAGGATCCTGGACCACGCCAGCCGCGCGGACCCGTACCCGCTCTACGCCGAGCTGCGCGAGACGCCGGTGGCCCGGCAGCCCGACGGGAGTTACGTGGTCAGCACCTACCGGGAGATCGTCTCGCTGCTGCACGATCCGCGGGTCAGCTCGGTCGCCGAGGACCAGGACGCCCGGCTCTCGGACCTGCCCCAGCCGTTCATCCGGCTCGACCCGCCCGACCACGACCGGCTCAGGCGGCTCGCCATGCGGCACTTCGGGCCGCCGGAGTCGCCGGGCCGGATCGACGCGCTGATCCCGCGGATGACCGGCATCGTCACCGGGCTGATCGACGGGCTGGCCGGACGCGGCAAGGTCGACATCGTGGACGACTTCGCCTACCCGCTCCCGGTGACCGTGATCTGCGAGCTGCTCGGCGTGCCACGGGAGGACGAGCCGCTGTTCCACCAGTGGTCCCAGACGATCATCAGCACCATCGACCCGGGCACCGGCTCGATGGCCGAGCGGACCAGGCGGCGCGCCCTCACCCTCACCGAGCTGGGCCACTACCTGGACGGCCTGGCCGACGAACGGCTGCGGCGGCCGGCGGACGACCTGCTCTCCGGTTTCGTCTCCGAGCAGGAGTTCCCGCGCGGCGACCTGCTGGCCACCTCCGCGCTGCTGCTCGTCGCCGGGCACGAGACCACGGTCAACCTCATCGCGAACGGCGTGCTCACGCTGCTCCGCCATCCCCACGCGCTGGGCCGGCTGCACCGCGAACCCGGGTGGGCCCCCGCGGTGGTGGAGGAACTGCTGCGTTACGAGCCGCCGGTGCAGTTCCTGGCCCCGCTGCGGCACGCGCTGGCCGACATCGAGCTCGCGGGCGTCACCATCCCGCGCGGCGCCGTGATCACGATCGCACTCGCCGCGGGCAGCCGCGACCCGGCCCGGTTCCACGACCCGGACCGCTTCGACCCCGACCGGGTGGACAACCAGCATCTCGGCTTCGGCGGCGGGATCCACCACTGCTTCGGCGCTCCGCTCGCCCGGCTGGAGACCCAGCTCGCGCTGGCCGAGTTCGCCCGCCGTTTCATCGGCCCGCGGCTGGTCGCCGACCCGCCGCCGTACCGCCCGCACCCGTTCCTGCGCGGCCCGCGCCATCTGCTGGTCGAGTTCGACGACATCGTCCCCGCCTGACGGCGTGTGATCTTCGGCGGCATGCCGCGGGTACGGGCTCGCCCCCGCCCCATCCGCCCCTGACCCCCGGCTTTAACGGAGCGTGCCAATCCGACGTCGCCAGAAATATGTTAAATCTAGCGACATTTCCTACTTCGGACAGTCAAACTTCTTGAAAAGTGGACATGATCGCTTCACGATTCTCCACGTGGGCTGTAAAGATCAACGCGCGGCCCACGTCTTCTCCGGCGGGAACCCCCCGCCCGGTGCAAAGGAGATCGTGTGTTACACGCTTCCCGACAGTGGCGAGCGGTCCTGACAGGGACTGTCGCCGCCCTCGCACTCCTGCTCCCTCAGAACGTCGCTCAGGCCACCACCACGGCGGCCCCCGAACCCGACAAGATCCACCAGACCGTGCTGGCGGAGTTGTCGGACGACGACAAGGCCACCTTCTGGGTCCGTCTCAAGAGCAGGGCCGACCTCAGCTCGGCGAGCAGGGCGAAGACCAAGGCCGAGAAGGCCGAGCAGGTCTTCCGCGCCAAGACGGAAACCGCCACGTCATCGCAGGCGAACCTACGCAAACTCCTCACCGCCGAGCGGGCCGACTACACCCCGTTCTGGATCGCGAACGCCGTCCAGGTGACCGGCGGCGCCAAGCTCGCGAACGAGATAGCGAAGCTGCCCGAGGTCGAGCAGATCGTGCCCACCCGGGTCACCAAGCTGCCCGAGCCGCTGCCGGGCAAGGACCAGGCGTCGGTGAACGCGGTCGAGTGGAACATCGACCGGGTCAACGCCCCCCGGGTGTGGAACGAACTCGGCACCCGCGGCGAGGGCATCGTCGTCGCCAACATCGACACCGGCGTGCAGTTCGACCACCCGGCGCTGGCCGCGCAGTACCGCGGCAGGACCGGGGAGGGCGTGGACCACAACTACAACTGGTTCGACCCGGCGGGCATCTGCCCGACCGACGCGCCCTGTGACAACAACGGTCACGGCACGCACACCATGGGCACCATGGCCGGCGGCGAGGGCGCCAACATCATCGGCGTCGCCCCCGGGGCCACCTGGATCGCCGCCAAGGGCTGCGAGTCGAACAGCTGCTCCGACGCCTCGCTGCTGGCCGCCGGGCAGTGGATCCTCGCCCCCACCGACCTCCAGGGCGGCAACCCGCGCCCCGACCTGGCACCGGACATCGTCAACAACTCCTGGGGCGGCGCCGGCTTCGACCCCTGGTACGAGGACATCGTCAACGCCTGGGTCGCGGCGGGCATCTTCCCCGCGTTCTCCAACGGCAACCTGACCAACGCGGGCTGCGGCTCCAGCGGCTCCCCCGGTCAGTACGTCGCCAGCTACAGCGCCGGCGCGTTCGACATCAACAACGCGATCGCGAACTTCTCCACCCGCGGCCCCGGCCCGAACGGTGAGATCAAGCCCAACATCGCGGCGCCCGGCGTCAACGTGCGCTCCTCGGTGGCCGGCGGCGGCTACGGCTCCATCTCCGGCACGTCGATGGCCTCCCCGCACGTGGCGGCCACCGTGGCGCTGATGTGGTCGGCGTCCCCCGCCCTCCAGGGCGCGATCACCGCCACGACGGAGCTGCTCGACGGCTCCGCGATCGACGTCAGCAACCTCACCTGCGGCGGCACCGCCGACGACAACAACGTCTGGGGCGAGGGCCGGCTCGACGCGTTCGCCGCCGTCGAGAGCTCGCCGTCCGGTGACCTGGGCGGCCTGTCCGGCACCGTGACCTCCGGCGGCTCGCCGGTGTCCGGCGCCACCGTCACCGTCGAGGGCCCGCTGAGCCGTACGGTCACCACCGGGCAGGACGGCGCCTACACGCTGCCCCGCCTGCTGGCCGGCGACTACGAGCTGACCGTCGCGAAGTTCGGCTTCGAGGACGCCACCGCGGACGTCACCGTCGCCGCCGACGAGACCGCCACCCAGGACGTGACCCTGACCGCCCTGCCCTCGGGCACGGTCACCGGAACGGTCACCGCGTCCGAGATCGCCGAGGCGAACGCCACGGTGAGCGTGACCGGCACCCCGGCCACCGCCGTCACCGACGCCACCGGGCAGTACACCCTGACCCTGCCGCACGGCGACTACGACCTGACGGTCACCCCGCGGTCCCGCTGCGCGGACGCCGTCACCGAGCCGGTCACGGTGAACGGCGCCGTCACCAAGGACATCGCGCTGCCGCGCCGCACCGACTCCTTCGGCTACACCTGCGCCAGCGGCGCCGAGGCGTACGTCGCGGGCACCGCCAAGCAGACGCTTACCGGTGACGACGCGGCCCAGCCGATCACGCTGCCGTTCACCTTCCCGTTCTACGGCACCGGGTACAACAGCGGCTTCGTCAGCAGCAACGGGTTCCTGAGCTTCACCGCCTCCAGCACCACGGCGAGCAACGGGGCCCTGCCCTCGGCCGGGGCGCCGAACGCCGGGATCTACCCCTACTGGGACGACCTGGTGATCGACGACCAGTCCGGCGTCTACACGGCCACGACCGGCACCGCGCCGGAGCGCACGTTCGTGATCGAGTGGCGTAACGTGCGGTTCTACTCCGACGCCTCCCAGCGCGTCTCGTTCTCCGCGCTGCTCGGCGAGGACGGCTCGGTCGGGTTCCGCTACCGCGGCATCACCAACGAGCGGGCCGCCGGCAACAGCGCCACAGTGGGCGTGGAGAACGCGACCGGCACCGACGCGTTCCAGTACTCCTTCAACAGCGCCTCCCTCACCGAGGGCCAGAGCCTGGCCGTCCTCGCGAGCCGGCACGGGCTGGTGAGCGGCGTGATCACCGACGCCAACGACGGCGACCCGCTGGCCGGCGCGCTGGTGCAGGTGGGGAACGTCGCCGACTTCACCACCGGGGAGGACGGCAGGTTCTTCGGCCAGGTTCCGGTGGGTGACTACGCGGTCAAGGTGTCCAAGGCGAACTACGGGACGTTCGTCCACCCGATCACCGTCACCGCGGGGGCCGTCACCCGGGCCGACTCTGCGCTCGCCACCGGTCAGGTGACCTCCTCGGTCGCCGAGGTGACGCTCGTGATGCCGGCCGACGCCACCAGGACCGGCGGTTTCGACCTGACCAACCTGGGCGGCCCCACCTCCTACACCGTGGTGTCCGACCCGGCGCAGGACTGGCTCACCGTGACGCCCGCCACCGGCGAGCTGGCCACCGGCAAGACGGTCTCCGTGGCGGTCCGCGCCTCCAGCACGGGCGTCCAGGCGGGCACCGTGCGCACCGGCAGGCTGCTGGTCCGCTCGGCGAGCGGCCGCAACCCGGAGATCGAGGTCATCGTGACCGTGGTGGTGCCCAAGCATCAGGTCGCCGTCGAGGTGGGCGGCACCAGGGACACCACCGACGACGCCGGCGACCGGTGGACCGCCGACCGGAAGTTCGCCACCGGCGGCCACGGCTACGTAGGCAACAGCACCAGGACGGTCACCTCCAGCAGGACGATCAAGGGCACCGAGGAGCAGGACCTGTTCCAGCGCGCCCGGGAGAAGATGCTGGAGTACCGCTTCGACCGGGTGCCCAACGGCACCTACACGGTCGAGCTGGGCTTCGCCGAGCTGCGCAACATGCGTGAGGGCGCCCGGGTCTTCGACGTCATCGTCGAGGGCGAGCTGGCGATCCCCGCGCTGGACCTCGCCCTGGAGGCCGGCACCTACACCGCCGTCAACCGGCAGTACACGGTGAAGGTCACCGACGGCCAGCTCAACGTGCGCTTCGTCGAACGTGACGGCGACACCATCGTCAACACGATCCGCGTCACCGAGCGCCCGGACAAGGCCACCTCGTAACGGCACGGATCACCACGGCCCGCCCTGCCGCGTCGCGGCGGGGCGGGCCGCTATCCTGCTGCGGCACTGATCGTCTCCGGGACGTGCCGCGCGGGCGGCGCGGATCGGGACGAGTTGCGGTTCGGGGAGGCGGGTGGCGTGGTGGCGTCGGAGGTCGCGGGCGGGGCCGAGAACCGTTTCGCCCGGATAATGACGGAGGTGTTCGCGCCCGCGCATCTCGTGATCGGGCTGCCGCCGACCGTGGGGGCGGTGGCGTCCGGCTGGTCGGGGGTGGCGTGGGGGCTGCTCACCGCGGCGCTGTGCGGCGGGGTGCCGGCGCTGGTGATCATCGCGGGGGTGCGGTCCGGCACGTTCGGCGACCGGCACATCACCGACCGGGCGCAGCGGGCCCGGCTGATCGCGGTCACCATCCCCCTGGTACTGCTCGCCCTCTGCCTGCTCGCCGTGCTCGGCGCCCCCCGGCTGGCCGTGGTCACCGTGGCCGCCATGCTGGTCGCGCTGGCCGTGATCGGGCCGATCACGGTGGCACTGAAGTGGAAGATCTCCTTCCACGCGGCGGTCTCCGCGGGAAGCGTCGTCGTGCTCGCGCACGTGCTGCCGCCCGCCGCGGTGACGGCCGCCGGCGCGCTGCTGGTGGCGCTGATCGGCTGGGCCAGGGTCAGCCTCGGCGACCACACCGTCTCCCAGGTCCTCGCCGGTACGGCCGTGGGCACCGCGACCACCCTGATCACCCTCACCCTGGCCCTGTGACCCTCTGGCCCTCGTGACCCTCACCCCGTCGGGGCGCCGAAGAGCCGCGTCGTCGCGGGCCGGTCGGCGAACTCGGCCCGGACGCCCAGCAGCCGCACCGGGCGGCGCTCGGTGAAGCGGTCCAGCGCGGCGAGGGCGGACCGCTCGATCTCCGCCGCCTCCGTGGCCGGCGCGGGCGGGGTGTGCCCGTGGGTCCGCGTGACGAACGGCGCGTACCGCACCTTCACCACCACCCGGACGACCGGGCGGCCGTCCGCGGCGGCGTCCGCGGCGACCCGCCGCGCCAGCTCCGCCACCTCCCGCCGCACCTCGTCCCAGGCCGCCAGGTCGGCCTGGAAGGTGGTCTCCCTGCTGCGGGACCTGGCGACGTACGGCGTGCCGGTCACCGGCGAGGAGTCCCGGCCACCGGCCAGCCGGACCAGCCAGGGGCCGGTGGCCGGGCCGAAGTGCGCGGCGAGGACGTCCGGGTCGGCGGCGGCGAGCCGGGCGACGGTGTCGATGCCCAGCCCGCTCAGCCGTCTGGCGGTCTTGGCCCCGATTCCCCACAGCGCGTCGGTGGGCCGGTCGCCGAGCAGGTCGAACCAGGTGGCGGCGGTCAGGCGGAAGACGCCCGCGGGCTTGCCGAAGCCGGTGGCCAGCTTGGCCTGGAGCTTGTTCTCACCGATGCCCACCGTGCAGTCGAGGTCCGTCGCCTCGCGCACCCGGCGCCGGATCTCCGCCGCCGTCGCCTCCGGGTCGTCGGTGCGGACCGCGAGGAACGCCTCGTCCCAGCCGAGCACCTCCAGCACGGCGTCGAACTCGCTCAGCACCGCCATCACCCGCCGCGAGGCCGCCTCGTACGCCTCCCGGTCCACCGGCAGGAACACCGCCTCGGGGCATCGCCTGACGGCCGTGCGCAGCGGCAACCCGGAGTGCACGCCGTACGCGCGGGCCTCGTAGGACGCGGTGCTGACCACCCCGCGCTTGGCCGGGTCGCCGTCACCGCCGACGACGACCGGCCGGCCGCGCAGCTCGGGGCGGCGCAGCAGCTCGACCGCCGCGACGAACTGGTCCAGGTCGACGTGCAGCACCCAGCCCACATCTCATTGTCTCCCGGCCTCGGAACGAGTCGCGGCCCGGCGGCGTCACCGGGGAGCGGGGCCGCTCACCTCGCGGCCCAGACGAGGCCGCGCCCGGTGAGGGTGCGCACCGCCGGAGCCTCCAGGTCGGCCATCCGGTGGCCGATCGCGGAGAAGAACAGCTTCCCCCTGCCCCACCGGCGGGTCCACACCACGGGCATGCCGAGCGGTTCCCCGCCGTGCCCGGCGGTCTCGTCCGAGATCACCGTGCTGGCCAGCACCGTGCTGAGCCCGTCGGTGAGCATCCAGTACTGCTCGGAGTGCACGTCGAAGTCCGCGATACCCGCCATGATCGGGTGATCGGCGTGCTCGCGCTCGACGGTGACCCGGTAGTCCAGGAACTCGTCCGGGTGGAACAGGAACAGGCCGCCCACCATGCGCAGATAGTCCTTGCTGTCGGTGAACGTGCCCACGATCCCGCCGTGCCATCCGGCGAAGCCGGTCCCGGCGTGCACCGCGGCCACCAGGCCGGCGCTCTGCTCCGGGGTGAGCCGTCCCATCGACCAGCACTGCACGATCAGGTCGGTGCCGGCGAGCAGCTCGTGGTCCCGGTAGACGTCGAGATCCTCGGAGACCGTCACGTCGAACCCGGAGTCCACGAGATGCGGAATGAACAACTCGGTGGCCGGCACCGGCACGTGCCCCTCCCAGCCACCCCGGACGACGAGCGCCCGACGCGCCGCGCCGCTCATCGAGTGCCCGCCGGGCCCGCGTCCACTCCGGCGCCGTGGCGACGCAGGTCGCGTGTCGTCTGCCGCACCGCACGTTTCACACTGTGGATTCTGCCAGAGCACGCAATCTCGGCAGAGATCGGTCGAGGCTTCCCGGAGCCCTGCCGGCTCCTTCGGTCGCGGGGAGACACGGCCCGTGCTTCCATGGGTCCTGCCCCTTCACAACGGCCTTCCCGGGATCGTGTCCTGGCGCGAGGACGGCGCTCCGCTCTCGCTCATGGCGTTCACCGTCGCCGGCGGCCGGATCGCCGCCATCACGATCGAGACCGACCCGGCCAAGCTCTCGTCGATGGACCTGCCGGCTCCGCGGTGACGTGTCCATCCGTACGGCGAGGCGGCCCGCCGTACGGGTGAAGGGCGTCCTGAAGGCCGGCGAGCACCGCGAACGGGTCGGCGGCGCCGTCGTTCCCGGCGCCGGATCGCCTGGCCGCGCTAAGCTCGAAGCGGATCGAAGCGACGACGGAAGGGACCACCGCCATGGCCAAGGCGACGTGGAACGGCAAGGTCATCGCCGAGAGCGACGACACGGTTGTCGTGGAGGGCAACCACTACTTCCCGAAGGAGTCGGTGGACGCGTCCGTGCTGCGCGACTCCGGCACCAACACCGTGTGCCCGTGGAAGGGCACGGCGTCCTACTACACCCTTGAGGTGGACGGCCTGACCAACCCGGACGCCGCCTGGTACTACCCCGAGCCGAAGGACGCGGCCAAGGAGATCACCGACCGGATCGCGTTCTGGAAGGGCGTCACCGTCACCGGGTGACGACCGCTCAACGCGCCGGGAGCTCGATCACCTCGACGAGGTCCGCCAGGTCGACCAGCTCCGCGATCTCCGCCACCGTACGGCAGTAGCCGACCAGCGCCTTGCGCGTGCCGATCCGTCGCGAGACGCGTGCCACCCGCCGCCGGTCGAGAACGACGATCTCGACCTCGTACCCGTTCGCCCCTGCCCAGACTGCCATCTGGGCAGACTAAGAAATCGCAGGTCAAAGCACCGCAAAGGCACACAGAAATACTGGTAGACCGGCGGCGGATCCGGCGAAGGTCACGAAGAACGCTTTCGATGCATGATGGGAGAAGGCCGACCCCCCAGGAGCGCCTTCATGGATCGAACGAGCTTCACCTGGTCCTGCTCACTCGTCCCCTTCGGATTCGGCGCCTCCGTCCTGCTCATCGTGCTGCTCGAATGGCTCGCGCCGGGCGTCATCCCCTTCGAGCTCACCACGTTCTGGGTCGTCCCGCCGGACCTGTGGGCCGCCTTCACCGGCGCGCTGCTCCTCGCCTGGCCGGTCCTGGCCGCCGGGGTGCTGCTCACGCTGATCTTCCTCCCGCGCATCCGCCCCGTGCAGCGCCAGCTGGCCTGGTACGGCACGGACGAGGGACGCGTGGTGAGGCTCGGCCCGATGACCGCCGTGATCAGGAGCGCGCTGGAGGAGATCACCTTCCGCTGGCTGCTCTTCTACGCGGGCATCGCCGGCGCGCTGGGACTCGACTTCCTCCTCCTCGGCTTCGCCGACCTGCACCCCGTCCGCTGGTTCTTCACCGAGATCATGATCCCGGTGGCCGACTTCGCCACCGCCGGCCACCTGCACGCCATCCTGACCGACCACCCGTGGACGGTCGCCGCCGCCCTGCTGTCCACCAACGGCAAGTTCCGCGACGGCCACGCCTACCAGGGACTACCGGGCTGGATCTGGTCCTGGTACTTCGGCATGTTCCTCTTCCTCATCATGTTCCAGCACGGCCTGATCCTGGCCATCGCCGTCCACATCGCCTACAACCTCACCATCCTCGCCCTCCACCTCACCATCGTCGGCACCGTCCCCCGCCTGGTCCTCCCCTACTGACGGACGGGCTCGGGGCCGCCGTCGGGCTCCGCGGGGGGCCGGTCAGGTGGGGAGGAGGTCGAGGCGGGCCGGGACGTACTTGTGCCAGGGGGTGCCCGCCCAGGCGTCGCGGTCGGTGTCGGAGGTGAGTTCGTTGGGGGCCGTGCCGACGACGGCCGGGGTGCCGTCGGGGCCGGGGACGGTGAGGCCGAGGCCGTTCGGGAGGGCCAGGTGGCCGGGGCGCATCCGGTCGGTGGGTTCGACGGTGACCTCGGCGCTGCCGCGGCGGGTGGTCACCCGGACGACGTCACCGGCGTGCACGCCGAGCCGGGAGGCGTCCGCCGTGCTCATCCGGAGGGCGCCACCGGGGTCGCGGCGGCGCCAGTCCGGATCGCGGATGATCGTGTTGGCGGTGAAGGCGCGGCGCTCGCCGGCGGACAGGACGTAGGGCCACTCCGGGTCCGGGCCGGGCACCGGGCGGCCGGCGACGGCGGCGACCTCGGCGAGCAGTTCGGGGACGTCGAGCTGGACCCTGCGCCCCTTGAGTCTGGCCCAGGTCGCGTCCTCGCCGTCGTCGGTGATGACCACGCCGTGCGGGCCGGACAGGATCGCGTCGAAGAGTCGTTCACCCGCTTCGAGCCCTTCGCCGTGACCGGCCCGCCGTACGCCCTCGGGGTTGAGGCGGGCGCACTGGTGGGCGGCGGCCCACAGGACGGCCGCGGCGGCTGCGCCGCCGGGGAGAGTCGGGCCGAGGGTGCGGTAGAGCAGGACGGGCGCGAGCCGGGGGTCGGCGCCGGCGCTCAGGAACGCCTCGGCGAACGCGGCCCGGCCGCGCGCCGCGGCCTCCCTGAGCGGGGCGTAGTCGGCCTCGCCCAGCGCCCCGGCGGCCTCCACCAGCCGGGCGTGGATCTCCGGCTCGGGCAGCACGCCGTCGGGCGGTTCGAGTACCGGGTGGCGCAGGTGGAAGACGTTGCGCGGGAACTCGAAGTTGAAGAACGTCGCCTCGTACTTCTCGAACTGCGTGGCCGCCGGGAGCACGTAGTCGGCCAGCCGGGCGGTCTCGGTCATCGCCACGTCGATCACCACGACCAGGTCGAGCGCCCGCAGCGCCTCCCGCATCCGGGCGGAGTCGGCCAGCGAGTGCGCCGGGTTCGCGCTTTCCACGATCATCGCCCGGTAGCGGGCGGGGTGGTCGGTGAGGATCTCTTCCGCGATGACGTTGCTGGGCACGAGGCCGCTGATGATCGGCGCTCCGGCCACGGGGCTGCGCGGGCCCTCACCCGCGGGGTGCCCGCGGTCCCTGCCGATGGGCGCCAGGCTGGAGAAGACGTACTGCCCGCCACGCCTGCCGAGGTTCCCCGTCAGCAGCCAGACGAGCTTCTCGACATAGCTGACCAGCGTCGAGTCCCGGTTCATCTGCACGCCGAGGTCTTCGAGGACGGCGACGGAGGCGGCCCCGGCGATCCTGCGCGCGGCGGCGCGGACCTGTTCCTCGGGCACCCCGGACACCTCGCAGTAGCGGCCGATCGGCACCTCGCCGAGCACCTTCCGCACCGCGTCCACCCCGTCGGCGTGCTCGGCGAGCCATTCGGCGTCGGTCAGGTCCTCCTGGACGAGGACGGCGGCCAGCGCGGAGAGCAGGTAGATGTCGGTGCCGGGACGCACCTGGAGGTGGAAGTCGGCGAGCTCGGCGGTCTCCGTGCGGACCGGATCGATCACGATCATGGATCGGCCGGGGTCCTTGCCGATCTCCTTCAGCACCGAACGCGCCCGCGGGAAACCGTGCGACTGGTAGGGATTCTTCCCGACGAACACCGCGACCTCGCAGTGCTCGACATCCGCACGGTTGTACGCGCCCAGCATGCGGGCGTTCACCCAGAACTCGCCGGTCTTCTCCTGGGCCAGCGCGCTGGACCGGTAGCGGGCCCCGAAGGCCGCGAGCGTCGAGGGCGCGTAGGCCCCGCCCAGGTGGTTGCCCTGGCCGCCGCCGCCGTAGTAGAAGATCGTCTCGCCGCCGTAGGCCCGCTCGACCCGGCGCAGCCCGTCGGCCACCTCGCGGATCGCGGTGTCCCAGTCGATCTCCTCGAACGTCCCGTCGGGCCGGCGGCGCAGCGGGCGGGTGATCCGGCCGGACCTGCCGTTCTGGTAGTGGTCGAGCCGCAGGGCCTTGTTGCAGGTGTACCCCTGGGACGAGGGGTGCAGGCGGTCACCGCGCACCCGGTCGAAGGTCCGTCCGCTGACCCGGATCTCCACCCCGCAGTTGCACTCGCACAGGATGCAGGCGCTCGCCCGCCACTCTTCCGCCCGCCGCTCAGACCGCTCCATCCGGATCTCCGTCCCTCTCCGGCCACGGACCCGCCACAGAACGCCGATCAGCCCCCTGAGCAGGTCAGTTCACTAGGGAAACTATAGGCAAGGGGTGGCGAACCGGGAATACCCTCTCCCGGCATGACCTCCACCGAAACGCCCGCCGGCGTCGATCTCCACCTCGTCGCGCGCCATGCCCTCAGCTCTCCGGACGGCGACGCCCCCGGACGGCCACCGGGCCGTCCGCTCCCCACCGGACCAGCACGGCCCGATGGCCGAGCTGCGTCCCGGTGTCGGGGGCGATCTTGAAAGCGCCGAACAGGGTGGTCGTCTCCAGCTCCACCGCCGCCTGCCACAGGGCGTCGCGCGTCACCGCGCCCGCCAGCCGTACGCAATGGGTGGCGATGACGGCCGTCGCGGCCGCCTGGACGGCCGGATAGTCGGGAAGCGTCCCGGTGCGCGACCGGTAGCCGGCGAGGAAATCGGGTTCGGTGATGCCCAGCTCGGGCTCGCTCCCGCTGCCGGGGGACCACTGTCCGACGCCGTAGACGCCGTGCGGCTCGTCGACCGCCTCGCCGAACCCGCGCACGCCCGCCGCCACCGAGCACACCGCCCCCGGAGGCATCGGCAGGGCCCTGGCCCGCCTGACCGTCTCGACGTCTTCTTCGAACGAGCCAGCGCACAGGAGCGCCCACCCCGCCTCGGCCGGCAGCGGGGCGCCTGGGCCGAGGCGGACCACATGGAGGCCGAGCCGGTGGGCGGTCAGCTCGGCGCCTGCCGCGACCTGCCGGCCGAAGCCGCCCCTGCCGTGCACGACGCACAGATGGCGTAGCGTCCCCTCGCCGGCCAGCAGGCGTACGAAGGGCTCCGCGTATCGGCCTGCCGGTGTGAGCACCGAGACGACATGGCCGGGATGTGCCGCCTCGACGTCGTCACCCGATCCGCCGTGGTTCCAGATCAGCAGGTCGAGGTCGGCGGCGACGTCCCCCGCATGGCGTGCCAGCCGGGTGGAGTAGGGGCCGAGCAGCACGTCGCACCGCTTCGCGAGTGCCCGGAGGGTCGCCTCCAGCGTTCTCGGGTCGCTTCGGTCGTCCTCGACGACCAGCTCGATCCCGTCGTCCCCCGACTTCCAGACCTCCAGACCGCGCAGGGCCTGGGTGCCGAAACGCGCGTGCTCGCCGGACAACGACAGGCCGGCCCCGATGCGCAGCCGGGCGGCGCCGGGTGGGGTGGTCATCTCGTCGGCGCGGCCCTTCCCCGTGGGGCTGGACCGGCCGGTCACCTGGCGGCCCGGCGGGCGCGGTAGGCCGCGACGTTGCTGCGGTTGCCGCACACTTCGTAGGAGTGCCAGCGCTGGGTGCGGCTCCGGGTCGTGTCGTAGAAGGCGCCCGAGCAGAGGTCGAAGGCGCAGACGCGGACGCGCGGCCAGACGCCGGAGGTCACCAGCTCGGCGACGGCGAGCGCGATGCCGCCGACGACCGGGTCGCCCGCGACCTGGCGCAGCCGTACCTCGCCCGGGTCGGTGAAGTCGCGCCGGAGCAGCACGTCCGACGTGCGCGCGGTGAAGTCGCGCCAGCCTCGCTCGGCCCGCGCGGAGTCGGGCGCGGTGACGACGGCGGCCAGGTCGGTGCGGACGGCGCGGATCTCCTCCAGCAGCTCCGCGGGGACCTCCGTCACGCCGGGCGCGAAGAACCGCGCGACGCGCACCGCGTGCCCGGGGTCGTCGAGGCGGTCGCCGAAGTGGAAGTGCGGGCGTGTGTTGAGGAGCTCGACGACGGCCTCCCCGGCTGCGGGGACGCGACCGGCCTTCTCCGGGGAACCTGGCGCTCTGCTCACCACCCCACTCTAAGGTGACATGGCCTATACCGTGAAGACCTTTACATCCGGTGCACGACGATGGTAGTCGTGTAATAGGCAATCGAAGCTAGACACTTACAGCGAGGAACGAGCATGAAGATCGAGAACTCTGTGGCCGTGGTGACCGGGGGCAACCGCGGGCTGGGGCGTCACTTCGTCACCCAGTTGATCGCGCGCGGCGCGACGGTGTACGCGGCCGCCCGCAGGCCCGAAACGGTCGACGTGCCCGGCGCCGTACCGCTGCGGCTGGACGTCACCCGGCCCGAGACGGTCGCGGAGGCCGCCCGGATCGCGGCCGGCGCCACCCTGCTGATCAACAACGCGGGCATCTCCACCCACACGTCCCTGCTCGACGGCGACCTCGATCAGATCCGGCTGGAGATGGAGACCCACTATTTCGGCACCCTCGGCGTCACGCGCGCCTTCGCACCGGTCATCGCGGCCAACGGCGGCGGCGCCATCCTCAACGTGCTGTCCGTGCTCTCCTGGTGGCACCCGCCGGTGTTCGGCGCCTACTCCACCGCGAAAGCCGCCTCCTGGGCGTTGACCAACGTCCTGCGCCAGGAGCTCGCGCCGAAGGGCATCGAGGTCGCGAGCCTGCACGTCGGCTACATGGACACCGACATGGCGGCCTCCGTCCCCGCCGAGGAGAAGCTGGACCCGGGGATCGTCGCCGCCGCCGCCCTGGACGGCATCGCCGCCGGTCAGCCCGAGATCATCGCCGACGAGATCAGCCGCCAGGCCAAGCAGAGCCTCTCCGGCCCGGTGACCCCCCCGGCCTGGGCCCTCGCCTCGGACTAGCCGGTCCCGGTGAAGTGGACGAGCCAGTCGTCAGCCGGCGCCCTGATCTCGGCGAGCAACCGTGCCCGCCTGCCGGTCAGGTCGAGGATGTCCGCCTGGCCGTCGTGGAAGCCGACGAGATGGTCCTCGTTGAACCAGCCCCACAACACGCCCCCTCCGGGCAGCGGGACGCGCGCCCGGTGCTCACCGGTGGCCGCGTCCAGCACGCAGGCGGCAGCCGGGGGGTCCGCGCAGAGCGCGGCGAGCAACCGCCCGGACGGGGAGAACCACGGGCCGCCGCCGTCCGCGGCGCGCACGCCTGGGTAGGTGCGCAGGACGGCGCCGCCCAGGGAGTACGTGCGGATCCCGGTCTCGCCGGACCGACCTCCACGGTGAACCTCTCGCCGCCGTCCCGGGCCACGAAGGTGACCGTCCCGGCGTTGAGCAGGGCCACCCAGGCGCCGTCCGGTGACGCGGCCAGTTCCTCGGCCTTCTCCGGGATCGGCCGGAACCCTCCGCCGCCGGGGGTGCGCAGGTAGGCCGGGGGTGCGCAGGTAGACGGTGTCGCCGCCACGGTAGGCGACGAGCCTGGTGGGGTCGGCTGGATGCTCGCCGAGGGTCATCCCGACACCGGGCGCCCGGACATCCGCCGCGGGCCGGGGGCGGCGGGGACGGCGTGGGGGCCGCGGCCAGCGTCGTGACGGAACGCGCCGCCGCGGGCGCGGAGGCGAACGACCGGGTCTCCAGCGCGTACACCGCCCCCGCCGAAGCAACCGCGATCACCACCCCGGCCACCCCGGCCACCACCGGCACCCGCCACCCCCGCCTCCCGCCCCGCCTCCCGCCCCGCCTCCCGCCCCGCCTCCCGCCCCGCCTTCCGCCCTGCCTTCCAACGTGTCCACCGCCCTGCGCCCCGCCCTGCCCTCCGCCCTGCGCCGCGACCTGCGCCCCGACCCTCTGCGATTACGGTTCCCTTACTTGACCGAACATTCCAACATCTTTAGAGTGATCCCCCGTGGCCAGGACCAAGGACTTCGATCCCGACGCCGTCCTCCAGCGGGCGCTCGACCTGTTCTGGGAGCGCGGTTACGAGGCCACCTCGATGGCCGACCTCGTGGCACACCTGGGCATCGGCAGGGCCAGCCTGTACGCGACCTTCGGCGGCAAGCACGAGTTGTACATGCGGGCGCTGGAGCACTACACCCGGCGGCGCAGCCCCGATCCGATCGAGATGCTGTCCCAGCCCGGCCCCGCGCTGCCCGCCGTACGCGCCCTCGTCGAGCTCTACACCGAGGAGTCCATCCACGACCGGCGCGGCTGCCTGATCGTCAACGCGGCGGGTGAGCTGCTGCCCGGGGACGAGAAGGTCGGCCGGTTCATCGACGCCAACTGGGCGTCGCTGGAGACCGCGCTCGCCTCCGCGCTCATCAGGGCGCGGGCCCAGGGCGAGCTGGCCGAGACGTCCGACCCCCGGGCGCTGGCCCGCTTCACCCTCGTCTTCCTCCAGGGGCTGCGGCTGATGGCCAAGGGCCACCCCTCCCCCGGCCGGCTGCGCGACGCCGCCGCCCAGGCCCTCACCCTGCTCCGCTGACCGCTTACTGGAATGGACGGTCGGTTATAGGTTCGCCGGCGGATCGAACCCCCGCCGGGTGTGGCCGGCACGCGGGTGCCGGCCACGCGAAGGCGTCAGCGGCGCCAGAGGACGGCGGAGGGGGTGGCGGCGTCGAGGGCGACGTCGCCGTTCCAGCTCAGGAACGACTCCTGGGGCAGGTAGTCCTGGCCGAGGAAGAAGGCGCGCTGGATGCCGGTGACGCGCACGGCGGCGCCGGTGTCGGTGCCGACGACGATCCGGTGCGCGGTCACCTCGGCGATGTCGTCGGCCGTGGTGCCGGCCGGCAGCTCGACCGTGGTGGCGGCGGGGTCGTCACGCTGGAGTGACCAGGTCGGGTCGGTGTGGTGGGACAGATAGACGGTGTCGCCGTTCACGAGCCGCACGCCGAGTGCGACGCCGGCCCAGGACGAGCCGCTGTTCGGCGCCTGGGTGGTCTTCTCCAGGACCGCGTAGAGGTAGTTGCGCTGGTCGCTCACCTCGGGAGTGGCCGGGGTGCCGTCCGAGGCGGCCTCGATCTTGCCCTCGCGGAGCATCTCCGGTTGTCGACGGAGATGGACACGACCGCCGACTCGGCGCCCGCGACCGCCCAGTCCGTGCCCGGGGCGGACGCGGTCAGGTCGATGACCGCCTCGCCGGTCTTCCGCACCACGATCGGCACCGGCACGTCCGGGTGGTGGCGCCGGACCTCGATCTGCCGCTTGACGAGGGTGTCGCCCGGCTTGGTGTGTGCCAGGACCGGCGCCGCCAGGCCGGCCACGGCCAGGGCGACCGCGACCGGCACGGTCAGCAATCGGACAATGCGCATTAAGGTTCCTTCCCTTGCAGAGACGGCGCCACAGGTGGACGAACGCCCACGGAACGCGCACCTGCCGGCAAACCGATCACCCGCTACGTCTAGTGATCGAGACTTGCCGTCCGACCAATGCCGGGGAACCACGCGTTGAAGAGCGAGCCAATCCGTCTCACCGCACCCGTGCCGGCGGCGATCACGTACAGCCGTCCGGCAGCATGTCCGCCCGTCCTGACTCCCGTACGCGCGAGACGACGGGCTCGCCCGGGGACGCTCGCGCCGCACGAGAGGCCGCACCTGCTCGGCCGTCTGGGCGCGCGGACCACCAGGCAAGGGTCAGCGGACCCCTCTCACACGCCGTCGCATTCTCGAATTCGGGTAAATCCTTCGCCGGAACTCGGACTCGAAATGGCTTTTCCCGGCGCGTATATGCCGGAAAGTCGGACGAGGCCGTCGCGTAAATGCTGGGCGATCCCGGACCCGGGCTTGGCCTTGGGGGCGCGATCTCCCGGATTGATCTCGACTAGCGTCGCTGGGCGTAGACGTCGAATCAAGATATTCCCGGGAAACCGATTCGGCGCTCCGTAAAGTCCAGGAATCCCAGATACGGAGTGATCTCGCATGCTGAAAAGCGCTCTCGTAGCCGCCTCGCTGGCGGCGTTCGGTCTCGTGCCCATGGCGACGTCGGCCCAGGCCGCCGACGACCAGAAGATCGCCTCCGCCGCGGAAACGCATCCCTGCCACCCGTCCAACGGACCCTTCAACCCGCTGTGCGACCGCGGCCCGCAGCATCCCAGCGCCTGGCCGCAGAGCCGGCCCGGCGGATGGGAGCCGGAACGGCCCAGCGCGTGGCAACAGGGACTGCCCGGCGCCTGGCAGCAGGGACAGCCCGGCGGGTGGCAGCAGGGACGGCCCGGTACGTCGCAGCAGGTACAGCCCAGCGCGTGGCAGCACGGACGCCCTGGCGCCTCGCAGCAGGGACGGCCCGGCGCGTGGCAGCACGGACGGCCCGGCGCCGGGCAGCAGGGACGGCCCGGGCACGGTTCCTGGAGCCACGGCCGCCCCTCCGTTCTCGGCGGCTGGGAGCGCAGCCCCCATCACCACCATCACCCGCGCGGCCACCACGGCCGCCACGGTCACCACGGCCACGGTTTCAGATAAGCACTGACCGCGCCCCGGAGCGCTGGACCGCGATTCCCTCTCCGCGTGGTTCATCGCGGCGAATTCGCCGGATGGGCGCGGCCCGGACAAGCCGGTCGGCTCGTGCCGACCGGCTTTCGCCGTGACTGGTTATGCTGACGGCACGGACACGGCTACCAGGGGGCGGGAATTGGCTAGGCCCGGGATGCGCGCGACCGTGCGCGACATCGCGGCGGAGACGGGCCTGTCGATCGCCACCGTCTCCCGGGTCCTTAACGGGCAGGCCAACGTCGCCCCGCACACCCGGGAGCTGGTGTTGCAGGCCGTCGGCCGGCTGGGCGACCAGGCGCCCCGCCCGCGCGCCGCCCCGGAGCCGGTGACCGCCGGCGCGATCTACGTGCGCTGCCCCTACCTGCTGACCGACTACTTCGGCCTCATCGTCTCCTCGGTCGGCGAGACCATCGAGCTGCACGGCCGCCAGATGATCCTGAGCACCGGCGAGGCCGCCCAGCGCGCCCCCGCCCTCCCCGGCCTGCCCGGCCGTTCCGACGTGGCGGGCGCGATCCTGGTCCTGCCCCCGGAGCCGGGCGACGAGCTGGTACGGCTGCGCGACCGGCGGTTCCCCTTCGTGGTGATCGATCCCCGGACGCCGCCGCCCAGGGACATCGTGGCGGTGTCCGCCGCGCACTTCGCGGGCGCGCGCAAGGTGATGGCGCACGTGGCCGGGCTCGGCCACCGCAGGGTCGGCGTCATCGGCGGCCCGGTGCACTGGCTGCCCAGCGAGGCCAGGCTGGCCGGCTACACCGCGTCGCTGGCCGCCGTCGGCGTCCTGCCGTCCGCCGAGCTGCTCCGGCACGTGCCGGAGCCCAACACCGAGAACGGCTACCGCGCCGCGTGCGAGCTGCTCGACCTGCCCGAGCGGCCGACGGCGCTGGTCGCGTTCAACGACAAGATGGCGGTCGGCGCGCTGTGGGCGGCGGCCGAGCGCGGGCTGCGCGTCCCCGGCGACCTGTCGGTGGCCGGGTTCGACGACATCGACCTCAGCGAGGCGACGCTGCCCAGGCTGACCACGGTCCGCCAGCCCCTCCAGGAGATGGGCCGGATGGCGGTGACGCTGCTCATGCGGCTGCTCGGCCGGCACACCCTGGAGGCGCTGCACGTCTCCCTGGAGACCCAGCTCATCGTCCGCGACTCCACCGGCCCGGTCCCGCTCTAGACCGTTTGTTTCATTTGTTACACAGCCCGCCAGGCGACCGAGCCGGGCGCTGGCGTGCATGAATATGGGCCTTGACAGGCAATTCCACTTATGTTGTCCTTTGCGCAGTAAACATGTTTCATAGTTGTTTCAAAGGTTACGGCGACTTTCCACGGTGACTCGCGTGACCTGCGATCGAGGAGCCCGGACGTCGCGCGCGCCTGACCACACCCCCCGAAAGGACCCCCCGTGTTCCGACCCCCGCGCAGGGCCCTCACGCTCGCCCTCGCCTGCGTCGCCGCCTTATGGGTGGCGGGCCCGGTCGCCGCCACGCCCGCCCTCGCCGCCAACGAGCCGGTCAGCATCTGGCTCACCACCACGTCCGACGCGGGCGGCCGGACCGTCACCCGAGGTCTCCAGCCGCAGACCCCCATCGCCTTCGGCCCCGCCGGCGGCGGCGCGAACCACACCATCACCGTCAACGAGGGCACCACCTACCAGCAGTTCGAAGGCGGCGGCGCGTCGATCACCGACACCACCGCCTACCTGCTGCGCGGCGGCCCGGTCAGCGCGGCCACCCGGGACACCGTGATGCGCAGGCTGTTCCACCCCACCGACGGCATCGGCCTGTCGTTCGTGCGCAACCCGATCGGCGCCTCCGACCTCTCCCGGCCGGGCAACGTCTCCCTCGACGACACCTGCTGCGACCTCAACGACTTCGGCGCCAACGGGTACGACACCAACGTGCGCCTGCTCACCCAGCAGGCCAGGTCGCTCAACCCGGCGCTGCGGGTCAAGGGCGTGCCGTGGAGCGCCCCCGGCTGGATGAAGGACAACGGCCGGATGGACCAGATGGGCTGGCTGAAGTGGGAGCACTACCCGACCTACGCCCAGTACCTGGTGAAGTACGTCCAGAGTTACCAGGCCGCCGGGATCCCGGTGAACTACATCTCGGTGCAGAACGAGCCCAACTGCTGCCAGGCGGGCAACCCGACCGCGATGAACTACCCGGGCATGAGCTGGAACCCCTCCGGGCTGGTCGAGTTCACCAAGAACCACGTGTATCCGGCGTTCCGGGCGGCGGGCATCACGACCAAGGTCCTCGTGCACGACTGGAACTACGGCGACTACGCCAACTTCGGCTCCGGCGTGCTGAACGACGCCGGGGTGCGCAACGACCCGCTGTTCGGCGGCATCGCCTGGCACGGCTACTTCGGCGACCCGGCGGTGGGCACGCAGGTGCGCAACCAGTACCCGGCCGTGCGCCAGTTCAGCACCGAGCACTCCGGCGGCACGTGGGTCGGCAACCAGCACAACGAGGACCTCTCGGACATCGTCAACTACGCCCGCAACTGGAGCGGCAGCCTGGTCAAGTGGAGCCTCGCGCTCAACCAGCACATGGGCCCGCACAACGGCGGCTGCGGCACCTGCACCGGTCTGATCACCGTGCAGGAGGGCGGCTCCCGGGCCGGCCAGGTCGACTACACGATCGAGTACTACACGACCGGCCATCTGACGAAGTTCGTCAAGCCGGGGGCGTACCGGATCGACTCCACCGCGAACGGCACGATCCAGAACGTCGCCTGGCGCAACCCCGACGGTTCCAAGGCCCTGATCGCGCACAACCGCGGCACGTCGGCGCAGTCCGTCCGGGTCAACTGGGGCAACCAGTCCTTCGTCTACTCCCTGCCCGCCCGCACCACGGCCACGTTCACCTGGGGCGGCACGCAGAGCGGCAACCAGGGCGGCACGATCACCGGCCTGGCCGGCAAGTGCGTCGACGTCGCGGGGGCGAGCAGCGCGGACGGCACCCCCGTCCAGCTCCACAGCTG
This sequence comes from Microtetraspora sp. NBRC 13810, assembly GCF_030268685.1. Classification (GTDB taxonomy): domain Bacteria; phylum Actinomycetota; class Actinomycetes; order Streptosporangiales; family Streptosporangiaceae; genus BSRQ01. Next base: position 115,028 of record NZ_BSRQ01000014.1, on the reverse strand, counting down.
TAACGGCAGCGCCGCCCAGCAGTGGACCCGCCCCGGCGACGGCACGCTCCGGGCGCTCGGCAAGTGCCTGGACGTCGTCGGCAACGGCACCGCCAACGGCAGTCAGCTCCAGTTGTGGACCTGTTTCGGCGGTCCCAACCAGCAGTGGACGTACAACGCGGCGACCAGGGACCTGGTGAACCCGGCCGCGAACAAGTGCGTGGACGTCACCGGCAACACCAGCGCCGACGGCACCCGGCTCCAGTTGTGGGAGTGCACGGGCGGCGGGAACCAGAAGTGGACGGTCAACTGACCCACGGAAAAGCCCCGGACCACACGGTCCGGGGCACTCCTGGCGAGTCCGGTCAGGCGTTGGGGATCTGGTTGAGGAAACCGACGGGCACATTGCCGGAAGCGGGCTTGCCCAGAGCCACCCACTCGTCGTAACCGAGCGCCCGCTTCTTACCGGCATTCACCACGTAGATCGTGCCGTCCCGCACATCACGCATATAACTGCCATCACGCGGCACCGCACCGAACGCGTTGATCCACCCCACCGGCACATTCGCGAACCCCGGAGTCCCCAGCGCCTCATACTCCGCCGGCGTCAGACCGTACTTCGCCCCACCCACCGTCACGAAGATCGACCCATCCGCGTGATCACGCAACAGCGTCCCCGGACCAGGATCGGCACCCAACCGGCCGATGAACGCCGGC
>NZ_BSRQ01000014.1:0-114234 GCF_030268685.1 Microtetraspora sp. NBRC 13810 | reverse complement strand
CTCAGCCCATACTTCGCACCCCCCACCACCACGAAGATCCCACCGTTCCCCGCATTCCGCAGAAAACTGCCATCACGCGGAACCTGCGGCAACCGACCCAACCACCCCGCCGGAACCCCCGAAATCGCCGCACTGCCATACCCCGACGCCGTCAACTCCGCCATGCTGGAGAAACGAACCGGAGCACCACCCACAATCACCGCGATCGTCCCGTCCGGCTCCCGATACAACCGGCCGTCCACCGGCGTGGAGACCAGGGGCCAGATCTCGTTGACGATGAGCTGCGCGTCGGCGGCCTGCGGCTGGTAGCGGTCGGGGTAGGCGGACACCTGGACCGCCTGGCACACCTCGCCGACCGGCGCCGTCCTCCAGGTGTTGTTCGGGTACTTCGAGATCATCTTGTTCAGGAACGCGTTGGCCGACCAGGTGGGGTCGAGCCGCTGGGCCCGCGTTCCCCAGCTGGCGCGCTGCTGGAACAGGCCCAGGCTGTCGTGGTCGAGTTCCTCGCTGATGTTGTCGATGCTGGTCTCGACGATCGTCGTCGCGATCGCGATGACCGCCGCACGCGAGTCCAGGCCCCGGTCGTACACCGCCTTGATCACCATGCGGGCGCAGGAGACGCGGTAGGCGGACATGTAGCCGCGCATCTTGGCCCCGAGGGTGGCGTTGAGCCGGGTGGCCACCGACGCGTCGGACGAGGTGGTGCCCTGCGGGTCGCACGCGGCGAGGGCCCTGGCCGCGTTCACGTCGCTGGCCTGCGGGGCGGGGGTGGGGCCGGGGCCCGCGGCGTGCGCGGGGGCGGCGATCAGGCCGGCCGCGAACGTGGTGGTCAGCGTCGCCAGGGCGGCGCGGGCGAGAAGTCTGCGGTTCATCGGAGTCTCTCCAGGGGGAGGCGGTGTACGCCGTGTGTTGCGGACACCAGGAGCGTGATCGACGCCGCTCCAAGTCGCCTGTAGCGGCGCTGTAACGGCGTCCGGGGTCACGCGTCGCCGCCGTGCCTCCCCCGGCCCGCGACGGGGCCGCCCTGTAAGACCCGGCCGGGGGCGTTACAGCGTTCTTGCAGGAGGGCCGTTCATGATGCGCCCGTTTGACGTTGACGCGACGGCAAGGTCTTAACTGGGGGCATGCGGATCGGAGAACTCGCCGCACTGCTGGGGGTCTCGACCCGGACGGTGCGCCACTACCACCACCAGGGCGTCCTGCCGGAACCGCCCCGCCGCGCCAACGGCTACCGCGAGTACGGCATGCGCGACGCGATCGCCCTCGCCCGCGTCCGCCGTCTCGTCGCACTGGGACTGAGCCTGGACGAGGTGCGCGACACCGTCGTGGACGACCAGGGCAGGGAGCTGCCCGAGATCCTGCTGGAGATCGACGCCGGCCTGGCCAGGCAGGAGCAGGAGATCCGGCTGCGGCGTTCCCGGCTCGCCGAGCTGCTCACCCGGGCCGAGGCGGGGACGCTCGGCCTGGACGACACCGCCTCGCCCGACCTGGTGGCCTTCCTCCGCGAGGTGGACATCCCGGCGTCGAAGGCGGCGGCCTGGGACCGCGACCTGCTGATCCTGATGGACACCGCCGCGCCGCCGGGCGAACGGGACCACGCCTCCTCGATGTTCGCGAAGCTGGCCGCCGACCCGGACCTGACGGCACGCGGCCACGACTTCTACCGCCTCCTCGACGACCTCTCGGACGCCGGCCGGGACGACCCCAGAATCGCGCCGCTGGCCGCGACCCTCGCCGAGTTCACCACCACGCACCTGATCTCCGTCTCCGATCAGAGCCCGGTCGACTGGGAGGTCGAGGCGCTCGACCCCTTCCTCGACGACCTGTCCCCCGCCCAGGCCGAGGTCATACGGCAGGCGGTCCGGCTCATGGCCCACGGAGAGCCGCCCGGTCGATCCCGGAGAACGCCCGAACCCGCCGAACCCCGGAAGACATCCGGCCCCCACGGAGAGGCACCCGCGCCATGACGAGTACGCCCCCCACGCTGCCGTTCGACCGGCCCGACAACTCTCCCAGCTCAGCGCCGCCGGCGGCGGCGTCATCCTACGGCCGGCCACGTGCCGTTCGATCGCCTCCCGCAGCTGGGCCGCGAACTCCTTCGACCATGACGTCAGGCCGTGGGCCTACCCGCCCGGTCTGAGAATCGGCGAGATAGTCCACGCCCTCGCGTTCGCCGGCCAAGGCGGCATCGGCCACAACGGAGGACGAGCTGACCGGCGGATCGTCACAGGAGCTTGTCGGGGGTGATCGGCAGGCTTCTGACCCGCCTGCCCGTGGCGTGGTAGACGGCGTTGGCGACCGACGCGCAGATCCCCACCGCGGAGATCTCGCCGAGCCCTCTGGCCCCGAGCGGATTGGCGTTGGTATCCGGTTCCCCGACGAAGAGGACGTCGACCTCCCCGATGTCGGCGTTGACAGGTACGTGGTAGTCGGTCAGCGCGGGGGAGATGAAGCGGCCCGAGACCGGGTCCGGGCGCTGACTCTCCATCAGGGCCGCGCCCAGCCGCATGATGATGCCACCCTGCGCCTGGTTGCGCGCCGTTCTGGCATTGAGCACGCGGCCGATGGAGAACGCGGCGACATGGCGTACCACCCGGACCCTGGGCAGGTGGCGGTTGATCCGCACCTCGGTGAAATGCGCGCCGAAGGTCGCCATGGCGTACCCGGCCGTCTCCCCGGCCGGCTGGAAGTCGCCGTCGCCGCGCAGGCTGTTCACCCGGTTGCGGCGCAGCAGCTCGCGGTAGGACTCCGCCCTGTCCGGCCGATCCCGCAGGCGCAGGCCGCTCTCGTGGGCGACTACGTCGTCGGGGTCCGCGCCGTGCAGGGGCGACCGCCGGTCGCCCACCGCCAGCTCGATCGCGGCGCGAAGCGCGTCCTGCGCCGCGAGCCTGACCGCCGAACCGGCACTGCCAGAGGTCAGCGAGCCGAACGTGGGCGACGAGGCGGGCAGGTCGGTGTCGCCGTGCTCGAAGGTCACCGCCCCGACCGGGAGCCCCAGCCCTTCCGCGGCGACCTGGCTGAGCGTGGTCAACCCGCCTCCGCCGATCTCCACCGTGCTGCTGCGGATCACCGCGGTTCCCTCGTCGGAGAGGTGCACCGTGGCCCGCGCGCGGCTCTGGTGCTCCATCCGCTGCCCGCCCGCCATGCCGTAGCCGACGAGGTCGTCGCCGTCCCGCATGGAGCCGGGCTCGGCTTTCCGCCGGTCCCAGCCGAACCGTTCCGCCGCCTGCTCGTAACAGGCCAGCAGCCGTTTACCGCTCCACGGACGCCCTGAGACCGGGTCGGTGTCGGCGTGGTTGCGGCGGCGCAACTCCACCGGGTCCATGCCGATCTTGTAGGCCAGCTCGTCCAGCGCCGACTCCAGCGCGAACGCGCCCGCGCTGTCCCCGGGGGTGCGCATCGCCCCGCCCGTGCCGGTGCTCACCTTGGCCACGCGCATCCTGGCGTACACATCGGGAATGGCGTACATGTACGGCGTGGTGCCCGCGGCGCCCTCCTGCCGGTCGTCGATGAACGACGTCTGGTTCGTGCTGTCGTGGATCAGTGCGCGCAGGCGTCCCTCCCGGTCCGCGCCGAGCCGTACGGCCTGCACGGTTGCGGCCATGTGGCCGGTGCCGGTGAACACCTGCTTGCGGCTGATCGTCACCCGTACCGGACGGCGCACCACCCTGGCGGCCATCGGCGCGATGAAGACGTGCGGCCAGGCGAAGGACTTGTTGCCGAACCCGCCCCCGACGAAGGAGGAGATCATGCGTACCCGGTCCTCGGGCAGGCCGAAGGCGGTGGCGACCAGGGCCCGGTGCGTGTGCACGGCCTGGGAGGAGTCGTAGATCGTCAGCCGGTCGCCCTCCCAGTAAGCCAGCGTCGAGGAGGGTTCCATCGGGGCGTGGCTGAGCGTGGCCGTGCGGTATTCCTGCTCCAGCCGTACGGGAGAGGCGGCCAGCGCGGTCTCGGCGTGCCCCCGCCGATACTCCGAGGGGAACCGCACCAGCCCGTTCTGGCGCGGGATGTAGGCGGCGGGCAGAGCCGCGTCCAGGGTCGGCACCGGGCTCGTCCGCTGGTAGTCGGCCTGGACCAGGGTGGCGGCGTGGTCAGCCTGCTCCTGGGTCTCCGCCACCACCACGGCGATGTACTGCCCGGCGTAATGGATCCGGTCATCCGCCAGCGGCATCCGCCCCTCGGCGGTGTACGGGGTGGGCGGTTGCGCAGCGAAGTCCGGCCGGTTGGTGTGCGTGATCACCGTCAGCACGCCCGGAGCCCGCTCGGCCTGCCGGGCGTCGATACTCCGCACCCTCCCCGCCGAGATCGCGCTGCCCACCAGCGCCGCGTACGCGGTGTCGGCGGCCCGTACGTCCTCGGTGTAGCGGGCACCCCCCGTGACCTTGTCCCTGGCCTCCACCCTGCGGACCGGCTCTCCGATCGCCACGGTCACCCCAGCTCGCTCAGGGCCTGGCGCACGACGCGCCTGACCAGCTCGACCTTGTACCCGTTGTGCCGCTGCGGCCGTGCGCCGCGCGCCGCGGCGTCACCCGCGGCGGCGGCGGCCTCTTCGTCGAGAGGGCGGCCGATCAGGGCCTCCTCGGCGGCCGGCGAACGCCAGGGCTTGGCCGCCACACCGCCGAGCGCGACCCTGGCCGAACGCACCGTCCCGCCGCGCACCTCCACCGCCACAGCGGCCGAGACCAGGGCGAAGGCGTAGGAGGCGCGCTCGCGGAACTTCACGTAATGCGAACGGGCCGCGAGGGGACCACCGGGCAGCTCCACCCCCACCACCAGCTCGTCGCGGCGCAGCTCGGTCGTCAGGTGCGGGGTGGTTCCCGGCAGCCGGAAGAAGTCGTCGACGGGGATCCTGCGCCGCCCCCTCGTCCCCTCGGTCAGCACGACCGCGTCCAGCGCCTGCAACGCGACGGAGAAGTCCGACGGGTGCACGGCGGTGCACTGCGGGCTCGCCCCGAAGATCGCCTGGAGGTGGCTGTCGCCCTCGATGGCCGAGCAGCCCGCCCCCGGGGTCCGCCGGTTGCAGGCGAACTCGGGCAGCCGGAAGTACGTGCAACGCGTCTGCTGCAGCAGGTTGCCGCCGACACTGGCCCGGTTGCGGATCTGCGGCGACGCCCCGGAGCGCAGAGCCTCGGCCAGCACCGGGTACTCCCGGCGCAGCCGGGCGTCGTCCACCGCGTTGCGGCACAGCGCGCCGATACGCACGCCGCCCTCCGGCAGCCAGTGGATCTCGTCCAGGCCCAGCCCGTTCACGTCTACCAGATGCGAGGCCGCCCTGATCCCGTCTCGCATCAGAGTGACCAGATCGGTGCCCCCCGCGATGAGGGTGGCACCCTCGTCCCGGGAGAGGATCCGCAGCGCCTCGGCGATGTCACCTGCGCGCGTGTAGTGGAAGGGGAGCACGGTCACCGTCCTTTCGCGGCCGACTCGACCGCGTCGACGATGTTGGGGTAGGCGGCGCAGCGGCAGATGTTCCCGCTCATCAGCTCCCTGATCTCCTCGCGGGACGGCCGGGGATTCTCCCCGAGCAGGCCGACGGCCGAGACGACCTGCCCGGAGGTACAGAAGCCGCACTGGAACCCGTCGTGGTCGATGAACGCCTGCTGGACCGGGTGCAGCCGGTCCCCGTCCGCGAGCCCCTCGACCGTGGTCACCTCGGTGCCGGCGAACATCACCGCGAAGGTCAGGCAGGAGAGGATGCGCCCGCCGTCCACGAGGACCGTGCAGGCGCCGCACGCGCCCTGGCCGCATCCCTTCTTGGGACCGGTCAGCCCGAGATCCTTCCGCAGCGTGTCCAGCAGGCTGGTACGCGGGTCGACACGCAGGGTACGCCGCCGCCCGTTGACTGTCAGCGATATCGGCAGGGTCTCCGGCGGATCGGCCACGACCGCCCGCGCCTCGGCCACCCCGGGTCCCGCGCTGCCCAGAGCGGCCAGCCCCGCCCCGGCCGTCAGGCTGTGGGACAGGAAAGCCCTGCGGCTCGGCGGACCTTCATGTGTCGATTCGTCCATCTGGTTACCCTTCGCCCGCGTGTCGCCCGGCCGGTGTCGCCGGGTAGCGCCCATCAAACGAAGTCAGGCGTAAAACCGAGCGAAAGGGGTCCCGGCTCGCCCGCACCACCCCTGATCGTCTTCTGTGTCCGCAGGGCGACCACGACCGCCACCGGCTACTGTCCGAGGGGGCAGGCGATCCCGTCCGGGGGCGGACCTGCCCCGCATCCCACCGCGGGCCCAAGGCCCTCCTCCCGGAACGCCCAGCCGACCAGCCGGAGCCCTTTGGATGCCTGATCGAATCATTCGCCACCGCATGGACGCGCACGCCCTGGTGCCCGGTGACTATCTCAGGGTCATCTTCGACCAGCACAGCCCCTCCATGTCGAGAGGTCGGCGTTCTACGCCCGGGCCGAACGGGTCGAGGTCCTTCCCGGCGATGGCGTGATACGGACCCGGGGCTTCAACGGGCGCGGGCCGGTGGCGGTCTTCTGCCACGGCGTGCCCGGCCCGCTCCTGCTGCACTGCGGCGATCACCAGGTCCTGACCCAGATCGACGACGACGCGGCCGAAACAGCGGGCGGCGTTGCGCCAAGTGCACGAAATGCAACGGGACAGGCAGGCGCTGAACCGCAGCCCCTTTCCCGGGTCGGCGCTCGGGAACACAGCAAGGAAAGGGGAGCCCATGCGGACATGGCAGGATCACGCTGGACAGTTGGCCAGCCGCGTCGCCCCGCAAGGCTCCCGGTGGCGGCCGGTGATCGCGGCCACGCCGCGTCACCTGCTCGTCCCCCGCTGGTGGGAGACAGCCGACCGCGGCGGCTGGGAACTACGAGACGGACCGCAGAACCCGGCCGGATGGCTGCCGGCGGCATACGACGACCAGACCCTGGTCACTCGGGTCGGCACGCGGCACGCCGACCACGCCACCGCCGGCGACACCCTGGACGATGTGCGGCCGACGTCGTCGGCCACTCACCCGGGCCTGGTCGTGGACATGCTCCAGGCCGTCGACATCTACGATGGGGCCGACGTGCTCGACGTCGCGACCGGATCGGGATACAGCGCCGCGCTCTTGGCCCGCTCCCTCGGCGACGCGCACGTCACCAGCGTGGACATCGATCCCTACCTCGTCGATGTCGCGGCTGGGCGGCTGGAGGAGCAGGACCTGCATCCGGCGATGTTGGCCTGCGACGCAACGGGGCCGATCCCGGGCAGCTACGACCGGATCGTCTCCATGGTGGCCGTCCGGCCCATCCCGCCGAGCTGGCTGGCCGTGCTCCGGCCGGGCGGCCGGCTTGTCACCGTCCTGTCCCGCACCAGCCTGCTGATCGTCGCGGACAAGGTCGAGGACGGCACGGCGGTCGGACGCGTGGCATGGGAGCCGGTCACCTTCATGGCCGCACGAACAGGCGATGGGTATCCGCCGCGGCTCCGGCAGCGGCTGGTGGAGACGTGGGAACTCGACGGCGAGTCCTGCGGCACAGGCCGGTATCCGGTCGTGGACATCGGCCGCGCCCGTCACCTGGCCACCATGCTGGAACTGACCATTCCCGGGGTCGAGACGCACTTCATCGTGGGCCGTGACGGTGAGCATGTCGCGCGCCTCGTCCACCCTGACGGTTCCTGGGCCCGCGCGTCCGGCGCCCCGGACGCGCTTCCAGTCGTGCATCAGGGCGGCCCCCATCGCCTGTGGGACCTCGTGGACGACGCACGCCACCGCGCGGCCATGGACGGCACTCTGCCGGTGCGTGGCGCGGCCGTGCACATTCACACCGACGGGCGTATCTCGCTCATGAACGGAACCTGGCACGCCGAGATCCGGTGAACCGACCCAGAGCCATGCCGTCATTGGCTGCTCCCGTTCTTCTGCAGGGCCGGTGTCCTGCTGCTCCCCTCGCCGGAGGAGCAGGGCCCGGCCTTCCCGATCAAGGGGACGCCCTGCACGCCGGGGTCTGAGGAACATCGGAACCGGATCGTGCGCTAAGCGTTTGTCCTGGTGATGCCCGGTTGACCGGTCAGTGATCGTTGCCAGAACCTTCGGAGGTCTTGTCATAGACCTGGTGGAGGCTCGCGGTGCCGGTTGAGTTCTTGTCGGATGAGCAAGCGGCTGGGTTCGCCTCGTTTCAGGGGGCGCCCACACGCACGGAGCTGGAGAAGTACTTCTTCCTTGATGACGCTGACCGAGAGGCGATCGAGAGCAAGCGCAGAGATCACAACCGGCTCGGCTTCGCCGTCCAGCTCGGTGTCGCCCGGTTCTTGCGGCGGTTTCTGCCCGACCCCCGCCAGGTCCCCGTCGAGGTGGTGGACTATCTCGCTCAGCAGCTGGGAATCACCGATGCTTCGTGTATCACGCTGTACGGACAGCGTGATGGAACCGCGCGCAGCCATGCCGGGGAGATCGAGGAGGCGGACGGGTGGGTCGCCTTCCCCGAGGGTGAAGCGGACCTGGCGCAGTGGATCGCGGCGCGCGCGTTCACCACGGGCGAGGGTCCCAAAGCGTTGTTCGACGCGGCGGTGGTCGAGCTGCGCGCCCGCCCGGTGTTGATGCCGGGGGTGCATCAGGTGGCGCGGTTGGTGGCCCGGGAACGAGAGAAGGCCACCATGCGCCTGTGGGACACCCTGCATGGGCTGCTCAACGGTGGGCAGCGCCGGGCGCTGGCCGAACTCCTGGATGTACCCGCCGGTGGGAGGATCTCCACGCTGGAGCGGTTGCGGCGTCCGGTGATGAAGGCGTCGGGACCGCAGATGGACAAGGCTCTGGAGCGGGTGGCCGAAATCGCCGCGCTGGGGGTGGCGCAGGTGGACGTGTCGGTGATCCCGCCCCGGCGGATGGCCGGGCTGTGGCGTTACGGCATGGACGGCAAGGCCACGCTGATCGACCGGCACGGTGAGGAGCGCAAGCTCGCCACGTTGCTGGCCACCGTGGTGCATTTGACCGCCCGGTCGGTCGACGATGCCCTGGACCTGCTGGATCTGCTGATCGCGACCAGCCGCCAAGCAGGCTCTGAGCTGGGAATCAGCTTCCTGTCTCCAGCTCGGATCGCGCCGTTGACTGTTCGACGGCAGAGCGGCCCGTGGCGAGCGCGGGCACGTACTTATGATCGTATAGCGGCTGACATTTGCCGGGACGATCCCCGCACGCGCGGGGCCGACGGCACGTGGTCCCGCTGGACGTCGGAGCTCGTGGGACGATCCCCGCGCGCGGGGGCCGATGCTCCAGGGCACTCCCCGCGCGGCACGGGCCGTAGCGTGCCGGCGGTCCGGTGCTTCGAGAACGCCGCGGAAGCGGCGGCGCTGGCTCGGGACGTGTTGAACGTGCCGGTGACCGCGGCGCAGCGGCGCGTCCGTGCTGCGGCCGACACCAGGTACGCGAGGCTGTGCCGCGAGCGGAGCGGCACGCTGCTGGACCACGTCACAGCGTCGCGATCGCCCGTGACCTCGACGTGATGCGCGCCGCGCTGGGAGAAGAGCGGCTGAACTACCTGGGCCAGTCGTACGGCACCTATCTCGGCATGGTCTACGCGAACATGTTCACGGGCAGGACCGGCCGGTTCGTCTTCGACAGCGTCGTCCACCCCGAGCGGCGCCCCACGGGCGCGCCGAGCACCACGCCGTCGAGCCGCATCGGCAGCGATGTCGCCGGCAGGCAGACGCTGGAGGAGTTCTTCCGGCTCTGCGTGGCCGGCGGCGAACGTTGCGCGTTCGGCGACGGCGATCCGAAGGCGGCGTTCGAACGCATCATCGACGTGCTGCGTGCCGGGCCGGTGGCGCTCAAGACCAGCGACGGTACGCCGGTTCCGCTCACCTATTCCCGTGCCCGATGACGCTGCTTCCCGAAGCCGGCACATTTGTCAGGACGCCATCTCGCGCAGGCCATTCAGGTGGCACCATCCAATTATGGTGGACGCCTCCATTCTGACGACAATGATCTCCACCGGAGGAGTGATCCTCGGGGCGCTCAGCGCGTTCGGCGGAGTGACGCTGACCAACAGGGCGAATCTCCGCAAAGAGGAACGGCAGGCCGAGCGCCAGCAGGAGGAGCGGCGCGAACAGGAGTGTCACCAGGCGTTCGCCGAGCTGCTGGCCGGCGCCGCCCGCCTGCGCATGCAGGTCGAGATCGCCGCGCAGCGTCCCTGGGTGGATATGAACGCGCATCTGAATTCGATCCAGGAACAGGCGGCGCTCGTGCTCACGCACGCGTACCAGGTCGCGTTGCTGAGACCGGGTGTCGTGGGAACCGCCGCGAGAAACCTCGGCGCGGAGGGGAGCGACCTCACGGGAAAGGTGGTTCGCTCGACCCGCCTCGACTACGATCACGACACCGGTGAACTGCGCAGTGGCGAGATAACGACGGTTCCCGATTTCGGGCTGCTCGATCAGCGCATCGCGGAGTTCTATACGGCCGCGGCCGGCAAGGCGGCGATCGACCCGCCGTCAGTCGTCGCGGCCGGTCTCGACGGCGGAAAACCGAAGGGCCATGTCACGCTGCGACGCTGACAACGGGGTGTGGGCGGACAACGAGCGCTCCGCGAGGTCCATCGCGGCCGCCGGGTCCCCGTCCATGGCCTTCACCCGCGCGGCCCACAGCAGCGCGGGGCCGTCGCTGCCCACGGACGCGAGGGCCATCCCGACCTCCGCCCTCGCCTCGGGCAGGCGGCCGAGCGTGGCCAGGGCCAGCGCACGCGCGGCGCGCACCCGGGACGACTGGTGGCCGCGCACCCGGTCGAGGTCGCGCAGCGCGGGTTCGGCCTCCCCCAGCTCGGCGAGGAGTTCGCCGCGGACCCGGAGGGCGTCGCCGCCGCTGACATCCGTGGCGATCACCTCACGCAGGACGGTCAGGGAGGTGCGGTTCTGGCCGAGCCGCCACAGCACGTGCGCCAGCTCCGTGTGCACGAACGTGTCACCGGGCAGGCGGTCGGCCGCGGCACGCACGCTGTCCATCGCCTCGGCCGCGCGTCCCTGTGCCACCAGTGAACGGCCGATCGCCACCAGCAGTACGGCGACGGCCCGGGTGTTCTGCAGGGTCTCGTAGAGGGAGGCCGCGGCCCGATAGTGCTGCTCGGCGCGTGCGGGCTCGTTCCGGGCGAAGGCGATGTCCCCGCCGAGAGACTCCGCTTCGGCGCGGAAGCGGAGATCCCACTCGTCGCTCACCCGCAGGGCGAGCTCGAGGCGGCGTTCCGCGAGCGCGAGTTCCCCGTCGGCCAGCGCCGCGCCCGCGGCGTCGAGCCGGTCACGGGGCTCGACCGCCCAGGCGTCCAGGTCCTTGCCGTCGATCCGCTCGAACGCCCGCGCCAAGGGGGCGGCCAGCAGCCGGTAGGCGCCCGCCTCCACGGTGAGCAGGTGCCGGTCCTCCAGGTCGCGCAGCACGCGGCTCGGCACGCCCTCGGCCTCCGCCGCCCCTTCCGACACCGCGCCTCCGGCCCGGACGCCGGTCAGGTTGCGTTGCAGCCATGCCGCGAGTTGCAGGGCGGAGACGTCGTGTTCCTCGGCGGCACCGGCCACGGCGCTGCCGCAGAACGCCGCGAGCGAGCGGTCCACGCTCGCATATCTGGCCAGGTCGTCGGCGGTGATCGTCTCGACGTCGTCCGGGAGGGCGTTCCAGAGCCGGGAGCACACGACCTGGAGAAGTGTCGGCTCGACGAAGCCTGTCCCCGCCGAGAGGTCGTCGACGATGTTCTCGGCGACCCGGTCGGCGAACCATCTCCCGGTGCCCTCGATCGGCCTGGCCACGGCCTCCAGCGCCCCGTCCCGGGTGAGCGGTCCCAGCGGGAAGGGCAGCGCCGGGCGCGCCTGCCCGGACATGAGCTCGGGCAGGTACTCGTCCCGTACGGCCAGCAGGACGTGCAGGTGGTCCAGTTCGCTCAACGCCTCGGCGAGTTCGGCGAGGAACGCCTCCCGATGGCCGGCGTGCTCCGGCGGGCCGCCATAGAGTTCCTCGGCCTGGTCGATCGCGGCCAGCGTCAGGAGCGGATGTCCGAAACGATCGCGTGGCGCCGGCCGCCGTCGCAGGAACTCCAGCACCGTCAGGCCCGCGAGGCGGTTCGCCGGCTCGCCGGGAGACCACAGGGTGAGCAGCGCGAGGGTGTAGGGATTGTGCTCCGGGAGCGCCGCCACGGGGAGGGGCGACCGGTTCACGAAACGCCCGATCGGGAGAACGTCGACGGCTCCGCCGCCGGTCCACGGCGGCAGGCCCGCATGGAGCAGGGAGGTCTTGCCGCTTCCCGCGCCCCCGTGGAGCACGACCAGGCGCTCGGCCCGCCAGAGATCCACGAGCTCGGCCGCCTCACGGGCACGCCCGAAGAAGCAGCCTTCCTCCTCGGCCGAATAGGGACGGACGCCAACATATGGATATCGGTCCATGGCGTTGGCCATCACGTTCACCGTCATGACAGGGATCCCATCGTGGATGATGAACCCACTACAGGGCTCGACACCGCGCACACGGCAGATGCTTCCCGCGAAGCATAGGTCGTCCACGCAGCCGCGCATTGAGCGTTTCAGGAAATGGATGGCAAATTACGGCCAAGGAGTTTATGGCAAAATACGCTCCTTTACCCTCCGGCACGGACGGATGGTCGCATGAATCGCACGGAACCGGCTTCGGTGCCCGCAGGACCACGAGCTTAGAGCGCGGAATTGAAGCCGAGTCGCGATTCACTTTCGCCCTCCGCGAGCACACGCTGCAGAGCTTGCCCGAAAGCCGATGGATCACTCTTGGCGATGGCGCGCAGATCATCCAACGACAGGGGGGTCGACTCAGGTAGATCGACACCGAGTGTGATCGGCCGGATACTTCTGGATTCGCCGTGTTCCGTCAAGCACGTCGCCCTTCCCGTCGCAGCCCCTTGCGCACACCGCAGGACGTCAGACTAACGCCCTGTATAGCATCCCCCTCGATCGCCCCCTTGCCTAGGGACCATCAGGACACCCTTATCCCCCATTGGGGGTTATGTCCAAAATTGGATGATAAATACACTGATATCCACATAAAGACATATGACCGCTTCGCGTGCAAGCTCTCGACATCATTAAGGTTGTCCGTAATGCTTAAAGGAGCGTCGCCCTTCTGTCGCCCCGCACGGCCGGGTGCCATACGATGAGCACCCGGCGACAAAATCGCCACGGAGTCTTGGATATGCCTTAGCGGGCGGCCACGAGACCAGCGATTAGAATTGCCAGCGGCGGAGAGGAGGTGGGCCATGGCCGGTTCTGAGAGGCGCCAGGTCCCCAAGGTGCTGGACCCCAAGATTCCTCAGCGGAATAAGAACTTCACGGGGCGCGACAGCCTCCTCGAAAATCTTCACAAGGGGATATCCGACGTCACCGCGGTGCTGCCCCACGCCCTGCACGGCATGGGCGGGGTCGGCAAAACCCAGGTGGCGATCGAGTATGTGTGGCGCTACCAGGACGCATACGACCTGATCTGGTGGATGCCGGCCGACCGGCCCGAGCTCATCCATTCGGCGCTGGCCGCGCTCGCGCCCAGGCTCGACCTGCCGCCCGCCAAGGCACAGGGCGTCGAAGACGCCGCCGCGTCCGTCCTGGAGGCCCTCCGCAAGGGCGAGCCCTACAGCCGCTGGTTGCTCGTGTTCGACAACGCGGAGCAGCCGGAGGAGGTCAACCGCCTCATCCCCCGCGGCCCGGGGCACGTGCTGATCACATCGCGCAACCAGGAGTGGAAGGAAGCCGTCCCCACCGTTTCGGTCGACGTGTTCGACCGCCGGGAGAGCGTGGAGTTCCTGCACAAGCGGGTGTCCCGGTCGATCAGCACCACCGACGCCGCCCGGCTGGCGCGCGAGCTCGGAGACCTCCCGCTGGCGTTGGAGCAGGCCGGCGCCATGCAGGCGACCACCGGCATGTCCGTGGAGGAATACCTCACGCTGCTGGAAGAGCAGATGCCGGAGGTCCTTGAGGAGCACCGGCCGAGAGAATACCCGCGCTCCATGACCGCCGTCTGGCGGCTGTCGGTGGCCCAGCTGGAGCAGCAGCTCCCCGAAGCGGTCGACCTGCTCCGCTGCTGTGCGTTCTTCGGCCCCGAGCCCGTCCCGGTCGACGTCTTCCGCTGGGGCACCCGCGAAGGCGGCCCCAAGCTCGGCGACGTCCTGACGAACACGCTCGTCCGGTCCCGCGCCCTGCGTCTCATCGGCAGTCTCGCCCTCGCCAAGATCGATCCGGACACCCGCACCTTCCAGGTTCACCGCCTCATCCAGGCCCTGGTGCGCGGCGAGCTCACCGCCGAGGAGCAGGAGCGCTTCCGGCACGCCGTCCACCTGCTGCTCATGTGCGCCGCGCCCGAGCAGCCCGACAACGAGGCCACCTGGCCCCGCTACCGCGAGCTGGTCGCGCACCTGGCTCCCGCCGAGATCGAGTCCTGCCCCGATCCGCTGGTCCGCACCTTCTGCAACAAGATGGTCCGGTACCTCTACCGGGCGGGCGACGGCAGAGCGTCCCGCATCTTCGCCGAGCGGTTCATCGACCGCTGGACCCTCGACTCGGGCCCCGCCGACCGCAGCGTCATCCTCGCCCAGCGCCATCTGGGCAACGCCCTGCGCTACCTGGGGCTGTTCTCCGCGGCGTACGAGGTGGACGGCATCGCGCTGAACAAGGCGCGGCAGCACCTCGGCCCCGAAGAACCGCACACCCTGGCCATCGCCAACGGTTTCGGCGCCGACCTCCGCGCACGCGGCAAGTTCGCGGACGCGCTGCGGCACGACGAGGACACCCTGAGCCGCCACGTGAGCGTCTACGGTGAAACCAGCCCGCCGACCCTGTTCGCGATGAACAACCTCGCCCTGGACTACGGCCTCGTCAGCCGCTACCAGGAGGCCCGCGACCTGCAGGAGCGCACCTTCACCGAGCAGAGCAACGCCACCCGCGGCGTCGACGCAGTGTCGTTCGTCTGCGCGTGGAACGGGTTCTCCCGGGCCGTCCGGCAGTGCGGCAGATACGCCGATGCCGTCGACCTCGGCAAGGACGCCTACGACTACAGCGTCGGCGAGCTCGGACGGGAGCACGTCTGGACGCTCAGGACCGCCATCGACTACTCGATCGCGCTGCGCCGCAACGGTCAGCACGACGAGGCCCTGACGATCGCGTCGGACACCTTCGAGCGATGCAAGCGCCTGTTCGGCGACAACCAGCCGGACACCCTGGCCGCCGCGATGAACCTCACCAACGTGTTCAGGACCCTGGGCGAGATCGACGAGGCACACAAGCTGGCCCGCGACACGGTGGTCCGCTATCCCACCGTGTACGGCGATGATCACCCCTACAACTACGGATGCGTCGGGAATCTCGCGCTGTTGCAGCGAGTGCGCGGCGACGCCGTGGAGGCACGCCGGCTCAACGCGGAGAGCCTGGCCGGGCTCGACGCCAAGCTGACCCGTGATCATCACTACTCGCTCACGGTCGCGAGTAACCTGGCGAGCGATCTGACCGCGCTCGGCGACCTGGAGCAGGCCCGCCTCCTGTCCGAGGACACGCTGGCCCGGGTGCGCACCCTGCTCGGTGAGGAGCATCCGCTGGCGCTCGGGTGCGCGGCCAACCTGGTGTCCATTCTCCGCAGGCAGGACCGGGTCGAAGAGGCCGAGTGCCTCGCCGGGCCGACGTTCGCGGCCTACGATCGCCTGCTCGGGCCGGATCACCCTGACACGCTCATCGCCAAGGAGATCCGGCATCTCGACTTCGACTTCGACCCGCCGCCCATCTAGTCACCCCGGCGGCCGGTGCCGCGGTGCTCTCAGCGGAGGAGCTGTTCGGGTGCGCCGTTCCGGGCCTGCCAGTCGGCCAGGTGCCGTTCGGCTGCCCGGCGCGCGAGAAGTGCCGCCCTCTCCGGCACCCACTCGCGGTTCCAGGCATGCAGCGTGCCTCCGAGCGTGCGCACGAAACGTACGCCGGAAGGGGTGAGCCCGCCGGTGGCCTCCATCATCCGCACGGTCGCGAGCGCGGCGGCTCGCCACCGGGCGAACTCGGCGTGCGCGCGCTCCGCCGCCGCGCCCTGTTCCCGCCAGCGCTGACGGCGCCAGAAACCGCTGACCCCCGCATGGGCGTACGCCCCGTGGAGCAGCCCGCCCAGCGGACGCGGATCGTCCCGCCAGGGCGCGTAGTACCGCCTGCCGTCGTCGGGCTCGGTCAACGGGACGGCGGCGAGCAGGGCCACCAGCTTCGCGTGCTGCACCTCGTGCGCCAGCGTCAGGGCGAACGCCAGCCCGTCGGAAGGGCGGGACAGCGCGGCGGCGCCGAACAGATGGGGATCGGTCGCGCTGGTCTGGCCTCGCGGCGGCGGCTTGAGCGGGGTCAGCACGTTCAGCACCGCGCGAATCTCGGTGGCGGTCGTCCAGTGGCACCGGGTGAGGATCCGCCAGGCCGCGTCGAGGTACGTCCACCAGGTGTGGAACTCGCGCGCGGAAAGCCGGTCGGCGACGCTTGACATGTCGGTCATCCGGTAGGGATCCACGTCGTCGACGACCAGGGTCAGGGCCGCTTCCCCCGCCCGTACCGCGAGGGTCCGGAGCCCTCTCCAGCGTTCGGCGTCCCGGTACGGGTCGCCCGGCACCACCACCTGGCCACGATCACTGGTGACCACGGCTCCGCGAGGGCCGGAACTCACCACCACGGTGGTGTTCCCGAGCCCCTCCGCACCGAGTTCGACCTCGCCCAGGGACGGGAGCATGAGCGTCGGGCCGTACGCGGTGACCTCGATCGAGTGCCGGGCGCCCGCGTGGACGGCGGCCGCGGCGGCCAGCGCCGCGAGGTGGCCGGGCCGGGCGAGCCGGGCGTCCTTCGCCAGGTCGATCACCGTGCGTCTGGCCCATGCCCGCACCGCCGGATGGCGGAGTACCCGATCGACGGCGGCGGGCGACTCCCGCTGCATCGCCGCCAGCCGGTCGTAGGCGCCGGCCGCCTGCCCGGCGGCGGGATGACGCACGGCCTCGGCCCGTTCGACGACGCCACGCAGCAGGAGCAGGCGCTTGCCGTCCTCCACGGCGCCGAGCACGCGGGCGGCGCCGGCCCCTCCGGCGCCACGGGCGAGGGCGGCGAAGACGTCGTCGGGGATCCGGGGGGAACGGATGATCATCCGGCCGGGGGCGACCGCGTGAGGAGGTCGTGTCGCAGCCGGTCGCGGACATGGGTCACCAGCCGGTAGAGATCGGCGCAGTAGACCGACGGGTTGGCGAAGCCGCTGCCCCGCCGGTACCGGTGCGCGTAGAGGCCGCCGCCGCAGGCTTCACGCACGTCGCACAACCGGCACTCGCCGGCGAGCGCGAGCGCGCCGATCTGCCTGGCCGCGATCGGCGGCCGGGTGAGCACGTCGTCGAAAGAATCGCGTGACACGTGCAGGCCGGTCCGGCCGGCACCCGGGTACGCCGATTTCAACATGTCGGACTGCTCGATCGCCCCGTCGGTTTCCACGACGACCACGCCGACCGGGGCGAGACCGATCATCTCGCTGTTGGAAACGCCGCCGAGCAGCACATGAATGATCTCCTCGAAAAGTCTTACCTGCACTTCCCTGCGCGGCCTGGCGTACCACCTGTCGAAGATTTCGGCGAGCCATTCGCCATAAGGCGTTTCCGGCGATCCGGGAACGCGGTCGGGCGGCGGAGAATTCCAGTTTCCGTGCGGGAGGAGAAAATCGATCCTCGGAGGTTCGAGTGCCAGCAGCGCTTCATAGGTGGCGATGGGGTCGTTGCGGAGGTCTATGGTGCACAGCAGGCCGCTGTAAATGCGGCGAAACTCCTTCGACAGCGTTCCGAGCGCCGCGACGACCGCCTGATGACTCCCCGCCCCGCCGGCGTGCCGCCGGTGGCGGTCGTGCGCGACGCGGTCGCCGTCCAGGCTCACCCCCACCCTGACGTCCAACGCGTCGAACAGTTCCAGGAACCGCACGTCGAGCGCGGTTCCGTTGGTCTGCACGTGGACGCCCACCCTGACACCGGCCCCCACGGCCCCGCGTACCGAGGTCACCGCCCGCTCGATCAGAGCAGGGCCCGCGAGCAGGGGCTCCCCTCCGTGCAGCACCACGTCCACCGACGCGAGCCGGTGCGATCGGGCGTGCTCGGCGATGCGCAGCGCGGTGCGCTCGATGACGTCGGCGCTCATCCGGAGAGGCTGGGTACGCCAACTCTGGTCGGCCATCTCGTACATGTAGCAGTAGTCACACGCCAGATTGCATCGGCTGTGAATTTTCAGCACGAACTCGCGGAACGGCATTGGCCGCCAGCCATCGGCCCGCAGGGCGTCCACGTCCAGCGTCGAAGGCCATTCGCGTGCGTGCCCGTCGTGCACGAGCTCATGGCCTGCTGTCACGCTCGACCTCCGTGACGATACGTCCGGGACCCTCGCGCGCCGTCGCGCCATCCTCTTGATTGTGCACCATCGCGCGGGTCAAGTCAGGAATTGTTTAACGACGAGTGATGCGTCATGCTGTTTTGCGCGCTCCGGGCGCCGCCAATTCCGTTTCCTTTAGGTCGGCGTCCCCGTCCGCGAAGGGCTCGGCCCGATCGGGGCGGGTGAAAAGCGGCGGCCGGGAGACCCCGCGCCGGGTCTCCCGGCCGCCGCGTCGCGGGGACCGCCAACGCACCAGGCCGAGGCCGGCGAAGGAGCGGTCGTACTCGGTGAACGACCGGTTGTCGTACGGCCCGTAGATCCAGGTCCGCAGCGAGTCGGCCCTGGTGTCGATCTCCACCAGGCGCACCGGGTCGGTGGTGTTGGAGTGGCGGGCGGCGACGACGTTCCCGGCCCAGTTGACCACCTCGGTACGCGGCCACAGCTCCAGGGTCATCACCAGCCACCGCACGCCGCCGGCGTCGTAGGCCGAGAAGGAGTTGTCCACCTTGCCCGCCTCGAACCGCCCCTGCACGGCGCCGTAAGACACCTGGGATGGTAGGGAAGATCAGGTACGGCAACGCAAAGATCTCAAGCACATCCCCGATACACGGGCTGTATTTCGCATTTCGCCCAAATGGCCCAGGGTTGACCCTTGGCCCGTCTCAGGGCCATGTCAGGACTCTGACCAGGGATTATCCCGATGCCGTGGCGCGCGGGACGGCATCACGATGGACCCGCCCCCCTGAACGACGACGCCGAACAGGGGGCCCACGTGACGACTCTCGCCAGACGGATCGCCGGCGGGCTGCTCGCCGTGCTGGCGGTCCTCGCCGGGGTGACCGGCGGCTTCGCCGTACAGCCGCCGGCCGCCGAGCTGTCCGGAAGCCGGATCGCGGCGCTGACCGTCTCGGCCCTGGCCGCCGTGCTGGTCTCCGGCGGCCTCGCCTTGCTGTCCGCCCGGGTGGGCGCGGCCCACCGCCTCCGCGTCTCCGTCACCTGCTCGACACTGGCCCTGGCCCTGACCGCGGCCACGACCTGGGGCACCCTCCTCACCCCATAGCCCCGCCCCAACCCCACCCACCGGACCGCGACGCCCCACGCCACCGCCCCCGCCGGCGCGGACGCGGCCGGAGGCTCGCGCTACCCGCCGAGCTGGTCGCGCAGCCGTGTGCACGCACGCGTGAACCGGTTGCGTCCTGGGCCCGCCGCGAGCGCCGTCACCTCGGGGATCGGGCCGCGCGCGCCCGCCCAGGCGGCGGCGTCCGCCGCGAGTGTCATCGCCTCGACGTGCGCCACGGAGGGCCGCTCGCCCCGGGCGGGCAGCAGGACGGGCAGCAGGCTCGTCAGCATCCGCCACACCTCCGCGTGCGCGCCCTCCCGGGCGGCCTCGGCCAGCACGGCGACGACCGGGCGCGGCTCGACATGCGTGCGGCGCATCAGCAGTGCGAGCTGCCGCCCCACCGTCTCGGCCGGCAGCCCGCCCCTGGCCGCCATCCGCACCAGCAGCGAGACGGCCTGCGGATCCCGCGCGGCCACGAAGTAGGCCAGGACGAGCGCGGTCGCGTCACCGGCGGGCCCGTCGGCGTCGATCAGCGCACGCGCGCACGGCGCGTGGACGCCGAGGTGGTGGCCCAGATGCGGCAGGAAGTTGACGGCCACCACCTCACGGTGCGAGGGCAGGATCGCCGCCCACCAGTGCATGGCCCGGCCGTGGTCGTCCCAGCGGTGGCGCGGCGGCTGACGCAGCAGCTCGTCGAGGAGGTCGTGGCCGGTGGGCGCGGCTCGCAGCGCCGGGACGAGGCGGAGCTCCCAGACGCGGTACCCGGGCTCGCGCTCGTCGTAGAAGTAGTCGGTGGCGCCGTCCAGGTAGGCCCACCGCAGGCCCGTCTCCGGGTCGGGCAGCCCGCCCCCGGCCATCCACCGGGCGGCGGTGGCGGCGGCCCGCGAGCCGAGCCCGGCCGCCCGCCCGGCCGCACCGGGGTGCGCGCCCCTGGGCAGCCGCAGCAGCGCCTGCGCCAGGTCGGCGGGCGGCGGCTCGACACCGGCGTCCGCGCACGCCGCCAGCCGGTCCACCAGTACGTCCGGATCGAGGTGGCCGGTCAGCACCGTGGGCGTGGCCAGCAGCACGGGCGGCAGCGTGCCCTTCCGCAGCGCCAGGTAGAGCTCGTTGAACCTGCGTAACAGGAAGAAGTGCGGCGGCGAGACGTCGTCGGGCCGGGGGAGCCGGCTCCCATGGCGGGAGTCCGCCGCCGGGCCGAGCAGTCCGGCCCCTTGCAGCAAAGCGCTCAGCATGGAGGAGAAGATGCCGCCCAGGAACGCACCGGACTCGCCGGCCCCCGGCTCGGGCCCCGGCCAGGACCCCTGCCCGGCAACCGCCTCGGGCCCCGGCCGGGATCCCAGCCCGGCAACCGCCTCGGGCCCCGGCCCGGAAACCGGCTGCTCGGGGGTGGACGTGACCAGTTCCCCGGCCAGGCCGGCGATCCACTTGCTCGGATCGACCCAGCTCGTCTCGTCCGACAGGTCGGGATAGGCGCCGCCGAACTCGACCGTCAGCGTCCGCCGCAGCTCCTCGCGGTCACCGGCGGCCTGCGCCACGAACGCCGCCAGCCACCGCTCGCACTCCACCCACTCGTACACGCTCCGCCCCAGCCGGACGGTGGGCTCCGGGAACGGCTCGGGCACGACGGGCGCGAGCGGCGGCGGGACGAACGCCTCGGTGCCCTCCGGCTCCGCCGCCTCCCCGCCGAACGCGGCGGCGACCCGCGTCCCGAGGGCCGCCGGGAGCAGCGGCACGGCCTCGGCGATGACCTGCCCGGCCGGGGCGAGGGCGGCCGCGTGCCTGAGCGCGAGCCGGGCGGCCCGCCCCTGGACCTCGTACGAGGCGTGCCCGAAGGCCGCCGCCAGCGCGTGCGCCGCCTCGGCTGCGGGCGGCGGCTCCTCCTCCAGCCAGCGCAGGCCCGCCAGGGCCAGCTTGGCCTCCGGGCGGAAGGTCAGCGCGCCGACGGCCTCGGCCACGTCGGCGCTCTCGTACGGGCCGCCGCGCCGGAGCCGTTCGAGCGCCAGCTCGGCGACGGTGCCCGGCGCGGCGGGCAGCAGCCGCAGGTAGTCGCGCGTCCGCGCGGCGACCTCCCGCGGCGTCGGGTCCAGCATCCGGTGCAGCCGGACGAAGAAGCGCAGGCCGACGGCGTCCCCGCCGAGCAGGAAGCGACGCAGGCAGCCGTCGAGCAGGTCCGCGCGTGAGACCCGCCCGGCCGCCTCCAGCCGCCCGATCAGCGCCAGCCAGCCGGTGGGCCGCGGTTCGAGCCGCTCCTCGCGCAGCACCCGCCCGGCGCCCTCGGCCTCGAAGATCCGCGGCAGCAGCGGGCCGATCAGCGGATCGTCGGCACGCGGCCGGGCCCTGAGCCAGGCGGTCACCAGCGGGTCGTGCTCGGGCGGCGGGGCGCCGCAGGCCCGCAGCAGCTCCAGCGCGAGCGGGGCGTTGCGGTCGTCGGCGGTGCGGATCTTCCCGGCCAGCCGCGCGGCCACGTCGGCCTGCCAGGCGGCCGGGCGAGCGGTCAGCACGCGGAGCACGTCCTCCATCCCGCTCCGCCCGCCGGTCCCGCTCCGCCCGCCCGGCCCGCTCCACTCATCCGGCCCGCTCCGGCGGAAGGCGAACCCGCGACGGAAGGGGAACCCGCGGCGGACGGCGAACTCGCGGCGGGTCAGCCAGGCGACCGTGGCGGCGGCCCCGGACAGGGTGCCAGCGCCCGCGACGCGCAGTGCCTCGCCGTACCCGCCGATCCCGTCGGCCGGCTCCGGATCCCCCTCGTCCCACTCGTCTCCGCCGTCGTCGTCCCACCGTCTCGCGGCGGCCTCGCGCAGCTCCCCGCGCAGCTCGGGCAGCCGGCGTGCCACCTCGGCCCGCTGGTCGTCGCTCAGGGCGAGCACGTGGTCGGCCAGGTCCGCGGTTCTGCGGTCGGTGACGAGGTCGCGGACCCGCTCCCAGGCCGTCGTGGAGTCGGAGATCACGGTCATGGACGGCACCCTAAAGACCGAGGCCGACAAATCCGGGCGCCCCCATGACAACTCCCGGCGAACGGCGCCACCGGGCGGCTGTGATGGCAGCCGGGCCGACCGCACCGGGCGCCGGTTGGCCGACTCGTCCACCCGCTGCCGCCCCGCTGGCCGTTTTGGCGGGCTGACCTGCGGTACCGCAAAGTGACATGGTGGATACAGCCTGCCCGGCACCGGGCCGGCGGCCAGGCACGGCGAAGGGTGTCGCATGGCACACGACACGGCGCACGGCGACCGGGGAGGCACCCTCGCCGTCGAGAAACGCTCGATCGACTACATTCCGCCGGGTGAGCGCCACGGCAGGGTGTGGCACCAGGGACCGTTCTGGTTCACCGGCAACTTCGTCCTCGTCACCATGGTGACCGGCTTCGTCGGGCCGTCCCTCGGCCTCGGGCTCGGCTGGTCGGTGCTGGCGATCGTGTTCGGCGCCTGCTTCGGCACGTTCTTCATGGCCTTCCACGCCAACCAGGGGCCGCGGATGGGCCTGCCGCAGATGATCCAGTCGCGGGCGCAGTTCGGCACCCGGGGCGCGATCTTCCCGTTCGCCGCGGTCGTCTTCGTGTACGTGGGGTTCATCGTGTTCGACACGGTGCTCGCCACCCAGGCGCTGCGGACCGTGCTCCCCGGCGCCACCTGGCTCTGGTACCCCGTCCTCGTCGCCGTCGCGATCGTGCTCGCCGTGGTCGGCCACGACCTGCTGCACTTCGTCCAGCGCTGGCTGACGTACCTGCTCATCGTCGTGTTCGGGGTGCTCACCGTCTGGGCGATCGTGCACCTGCACGGGCAGCCGGTGATCGCGGGGCACGGGATGAGCTGGACGGCTTTCCTGGTGCAGTTCTCCGCCGCCGCCGGTTACCAGATCAGCTACGCGGTCTACGTGTCCGACTACTCCAGGTATCTGCCGGAGAACACCCGGTCGGGCGGCGTCATCTGGTGGACGTACCTGGGCGCGGCCGGTTCCGCCGTCTGGCTCATGTCGCTCGGCGCGCTGCTCGCCGGCCGGCTGCCGCACCCGGACGCGATCGGCAGCGTGCGCCAGGTGGGCAACGACCTGTTCTCCGGTTTCGGCACGTTCGTGGTGCTGATCTCGGTGCCGGCGCTGGTCAGCATCATGGCGGTCAACGCCTACGGCGCGATGCTCACCAGTGTGAGCGGGATCGACGGTTTCCGGCCGGTCAGGGCCACGGTGAAGGCGCGGGTGATCGGCGTGGTCGCGGTGTCCGTGATCGCCTACGTGGCGACGCTCGCCATCCCGGACGACTATCTGAGCAGCTTCAACGATTTCGTGCTGCTGATGCTCTACTTCCTGGTGCCGTGGACCGCGGTCAACCTCGTCGACTTCTACTTCGTACGGCACGGCCGGTACGCCATCACCGAGATCTTCAACCCGGACGGCCTGTACGGCAGGTGGGCGTGGCGCGGCCTGGTCGCCTACTGGGCGGGGCTCGCCGCGATGGTCCCGTTCTTCGCGACGACGTTCTACACCGGCCCGATCGCCGCGGCCATCGGCGGCGCGGACGTCTCGTTCCTGGTCGGCCTGGTGGTCTCCGGCGGCCTGTACTACCTGTTCTCCTCCCGGGTCGACCGCGCCGGCGAGCTGGCGGTCGTACGGTCCAGCCGGGAGCGGCTCGGCGCGGCGCTGCCCGCCGACGGGCCGGCGGGCGGATGAGCGACGCCGAGGAGGTCGTCGTCGCCTGCTGCCAGGTCCCGCTGGCGGTCGGCGATGTGACCGGCAACCGGGAGCGCGTCCGGCACGCCGTGGAGTCGGCCGCCGGGGCGGGCGCCCGGATCGTGGTCGTCCCCGAGCTGGCCAGCAGCGGCTACGCGTTCGGCGACGCCGCCGAGGCGCGCGCGCTGGCCGAGCCCGCCGACGGGCCGACCGTGGCGGAGTGGGCCGGGCTGTCCCGCCAGCTCGGCGTCGTCCTCGTCGGCGGGTTCTGCGAGCTCGACGCCGAGGGCCGGCTCCGGAACTCGGCCGTGCTCCTCGACGCTGGGGAGGTGCGGGCGCTCTACCGCAAGGCGCACCTGTGGGACCGGGAGAAGCTGATCTTCACGCCGGGCTCGGCGGCTCCGCCGGTGGTCGGCACCTCCCACGGGCTGCTCGCGGTGATGGTGTGCTACGACCTGGAGTTCCCCGAGTGGGTCAGGCTGCCCGCGCTGGGCGGCGCGCGGCTGCTGTGCGCGCCGGTCAACTGGCCGCGGCTGCCCCGGCCGGACGGCGAGCGGCCGGCGGAGATGATCAAGGTCCAGGCGGCCGCGGCCACCAACCGCGTGTTCGTCGCGGTGGCCGACCGGACCGGCACCGAGCGCGACGTGGACTGGACGGAGGGCACGGTGATCGTCGATCCGGACGGCTGGCCCCTCGCCGGCCCGCTGTTCGGACGGGCGGGCACGGCCCTGGCCCGCTGCGACCTGGCCGCCGCCGACGACAAGCGGATCAGCGCACACAACGACGTCCACGCCGACCGCCGCCCCGACCTGTACGCCCACCCCCCACCAACCGGACACAACCCACCACCTGCCCACGCCCCGCCAACCGGCCCAGCCTCACCATCCGGGCACAACCCACCACCCGGCCACGCCCCGCCACCCGGGCACGGTCCCCCACCCGGGCACGGCGCGCCGCCCGGCGGCCAGTCCGCACCGGCCGGGCGTCCCGGGCTGTACGACGCCGCCGACCGAGGTCCCGGGCCCCGCGACGGTCCCGCAGGCCGGTAGGTCAGGCGAGGGCGTGGAAGGCGCGGGTGAGCAGGCGTAGCCCTTCGGCGACGTGCTCGGTGCGGATGCCCGCTCTCCTCCGCACGCCCGCAGTCAATCCGGCCAGGTGAAACCGGGCAGGATCTCGTGCCAACTTTGCTCCCCTTTGTCGCGTCGAACACCGACAGGGACGCGGTAAGGGGAGAACGTGGGGCAACCGCTCATCGATGGTGATCCGCAACGCTTGGGCGACTACTGGCTGGCCGGGCGATTAGGCGCCGGCGGCCAGGGCGTGGTCTACGAGGCGTACGACCCGGGCGGGCGGCGGGTGGCGGTCAAGGTGCTGTACGGCGACGCCGCGAGCGATCCCGACCTGCGCAACCGGCTGACCAGGGAGACGACGGCCGCCCAGCGGGTCGCGTCCTTCTGCACGGCCCGCGTGCTGCACGCCGACCTGGGGGCCGACCGGCCGTACATCGTCAGCGAGTACGTCGAGGGGCCCACGCTGCGCGGCGCGATCGCGGGCGGACGGCGGTTCGACGGCGGCGACCTGCACCGCCTGGCCACCGCGATCGCCACGGCGCTGACCGCGATCCACGAGGCCGGCGTCGTGCACCGGGACCTCAAACCGGACAACGTGCTGCTCGGCCCGGACGGGCCACGGGTGATCGACTTCGGGGTGGCGAGGACCCTGGAGATGTCGCTGACCGCCACCGGCATGGCCGCGGGCACGCCGACCTACATGGCGCCGGAGGTCTTCACCGGGCAGCGGGCAGGCATGCCCGCCGACGTCTTCGCCTGGGGCGCGATCGTGCTCTTCGCCGCCACCGGCGAGGACCCGTTCCGCGCCGAGACCCTCGGCGCCGTGATGCACCGCGTGCTGTCCGTCGCCCCCGACCTCGGCCCGCTCCCCCCTTCGCTGCGCGACCTGGTGGGCGCGGCGCTGGCCAAGGAGCCCACCGCCAGGCCCACCGCGCCCGAGCTGCTGCTCGCCCTGCTCAGCTCGGAGGCCGGGCTCGACACGCCCCGGCTGCTCGCCGAGGGCACCAGGAAGGCGGGCGGCGTCGGCGCCGCCGGCACCGTCGATCCGGCGCTCGGCACCATCGCCGAGGACTCCTACGCCTCCCTCGCCCCCGCCGACCGGGAGATCGTCCCCGAGATCTTCCTACGGCTGGTCACCGTCTCCGACGACGGCGACCTCGTCGCGCGCCGGGCGCCGCGGGAGGAACTGCTCGGCGGCCGTCCCGCGCAGGAGGCCGAAAGCGTGGAACGCGTGCTGCGCGCGTTCGCCTACCTGGTGAGCGACGGCGAGGAGGTCGCGTTCAGCCGGCCCGCCGCGCCGCACGCCTGGCCCCGGTTGCGCGCCTGGATCGCGGCCGACCGCGAAGGGCTGGCCGCGCATCGGGACATCGCCGTCGCGGCCCGCCGCTGGCACCGCCAGGGCCGCAAGGACGCCGACCTGCTGCACGGCAGCGGCCTGGACGGCGCGCTGCACTGGGCGGCGACCCTGCGCCGCAACATCACCCTCACCCCCGTCGAACGCGACTTCCTCGACCAGAGCGCCGCGCTGACCCGCCGCCGGGCACGGCGGAACCGGCTGGTCCTGGTCACGATGGTGATCCTGCTGGTGGCCGCCCTGGTCGCCGGGGGCATCGCCGTGTGGCAGGGGCAGGTCGTCTCCGTTCAGCGGAACGAGGCCGAGGCGGGCAGGCTCGCCGGCGTCGCCGACGGGCTGCGCACCACCGATCCCGTGCAGGCCATGCTGCTGAGCGTGGCGGCCTGGCGGCTGAGCCCGGTCGCCGAGGCCAGGCAGGCGCTGACCGGCTCGATCACCCAGCCCGAGCTGCGCGCCTTCAGCGACCCGGCCGCCCAGGCGACCCGGGTGCTCAGCCGCGACGGGCGGATCCTGGTCAGCGTCGGCGACGACGCGGCCAGGGCGTGGGACGTGCGCACCGGAGCCCCGGCGGGCGGCGTGCCGAACCTCGGCACGGAAGGCTCCCGGGTGCTGGCCGCCGCGCTCAACGGCAGCGGCCGGGTGCTCGCGGTCGCCACCGCGCGGCACGGGATCCGGCTGTGGGACCTGCGGGCCGGGAAACAGCTCGACGGCTCCTACCCGATCGACCCCGCCGGAGGGACGCTGGACTTCCGCATCACCTTCGGCGAGTCCGAGGACGTCCTCGTCGTCGCCAGGGGCCAGGGGGAGACGGCGTGGAACACGCGCACCGGGAAGGTGACCGGCACCGGCACCTGCTGCGGCGCGCTGCCGGTCCCCGACGGCACCGGGGTGATCTCGGCGAACCTGGACGGCGGGCTCTCCCGTACCGCGCTGCCGAGCGGGCGGCTCACCACACCGGTCAAGGCGTGCGACGGGTGCGTCCTGGCGATCAGCCGGGACGGCGGCACGATCGCGGCGGGCACGGAGGACGTGATCATCCTGTACGACGCCGGGACGGGAGCCGAGAAGTTCCGGCTGGAGCAGTGGAACGGCGGTGGCTCCGGCGGCACCCCCACTCTGCGGTTCTCCAGGGACGGCACCCTGATCGCGTCGGTGGCCGAGAACAGCGTGCGGATCTGGCGGCTCGACGACACCAACACGCTCCTGATGGACCACGCGATCTCGGCGACGGCGCCGCAGGCCGCCTTCGATCCGGACGGCCAGGCGCTGCGGTACCTGTCCGGCGACACCGTGGTCACGCTCGACCTCTCCCGTCTCGCCGGAGCCGGCGGCTGGAACTCGCTCAGCCCCGACGGCCGGTTGATCGCCGGCCGGGTCCCCGCGACGGGCGAGATCCGGCTCGTCGAGACGGACGGCTGGCGCTCCGCCGGGCCGTCGCCCGGGACCGTCACCGGGTCGCTGGGCATCTTCTCGTCCGCCTTCAGCCAGGACGGCGGCCTCCTGGCGTACACCGGCAGGACGATCGACGACACGGACATCACCGTCTGGGACACCAGGACCGCCACCCGGCGGGCCCTGCTGACCGGCGGCCACACGAGCTGGCCGGACCGCATGCGGTTCAGCTCCGACGGCCGGCTGCTGGCCTCGCTCGCCTCGCACGAGACCGAACGCGGCGTGGGTTTCCGGGTGGTCCTGTGGGACCTCCGCGACGGGCGGGCGCGCTGGCAACTGGACCGGGAGCATGCCTCGGACATCGCCTTCACCCCGGACGGCCGATCCCTGGTCGTGTACGGCGACGAGATCCGGCTCGCCGACCTGGCCACCGGTGAGCTCGGCGGCCCGGCCGTCCTCGGCGAGGACTCCCGCGCCGTGCGGATCGCGACCGGCGGCGCCCTCTACGCCCCCGGCGACGCCGACGGCCGCCTGACGGTGTGGGAGCCCGGCGCCGCCGGCCCGCGCGAGCTGACCCTGCGCGGCTCCACCCGGGACATCACCGACCTGGCCCTCACCCCCGGCGGCGACCTGCTGGCCACGATGCGCGGGACGGGCGAGGACACCGAGGTCACCCTGTGGGACACGGCCGACGGCAGACCGCTCGGCCGGCCCGTCACCGAGAGCGTGGCACGCGTCACCGCCCTCGCGTTCTCCCCCGACGGCCGGCGGCTGCTCACCCTCGACGGCAACGACCTGCCCACCTCCCGCCTCGTCACCCCCGAGGCGCTGACCGCCGCCGTCTGCGCCAGAGCGGGCCGGGACCTGTCGGAACAGGAGTGGCAAGCCCACCTCCCCGGCGTGCCCTACCGCCCCGTCTGCCGGTCCTGACGTTCCCGGGCGGGACCTGCGACATCATGGGCGTTTCGCAGACCTCCGGCGGGGCCGGCCGCGGGGCTCACCAGGCCAGGTGGACGGCCTCCGGGTGCCGCAGGTCGTGCACGGGGCGGAAGGTGACCGGCGCGGTCAGCCGCAGGCCGGGCAGCCGGGCGGTCAGCGTCTCCAGGGTGATCTCCAGTTGCCTGCGGGCCAGCCCGGCGCCCACGCAGTAGTGCACGCCCCAGCCGAAGGCGAGGTGCCGCCCCGGCTTCCGCTCGACGTCGAACGCGGCCGCCCGCTCGAACCGCGCCGGGTCCCGGTTGGCCGCGTTGAAGCGCAGCACCACCCGGGCGCCCTCCGGCAGGCCGACGCCGCCGAGGGTGGCCGCCCGGGTGGTGTCGCGGTACAGGCCGCTGGCCGGCGTGCCGTACCGGAGGATCTCCTCGGCCGCGCCGGGGATCAGGGCCGGGTCGGCGCACAGCCGCTCCCACTGCTCCCGGTGCGTGAGCAGCAGCACCATGGCCATGCCGAGCAGCGGCACCGTGGTGATGTGCCCGGCGATCATGAGTTGCACGAGGTTGGCGACGATCGCCGCCTCGTCCGCGTACTCCAGCGGTTTCCCGCCGTCGGAGCTGAGCCGGACCACCGTGCTGATCGCGTCGGTCCCCGGGTTCGCGTGCCGCTCCCGCACCAGCTCGCCGAGCAGCCGTTGCAGCCGCACCCCCGACCGCGCCGCCTCGACCTCCTCCTCCGGCGTCAGGTGCGTCGACTGCAACGTGGTGAACGCGAGCAGCGAGGAGTACGCCACCTTCGCCCGCTCGTCGTCGTACCCGCACAGCCGCCCGATCGTCGAGCACGGCAACGGCACCGCGTACCGCTCCATGAACTCCACCGCGCCGTCCCCGGCGAACCCCTCGACCAGTTCCTCCGCGCGTTCCCTGATGTACGGCTCCAGCGCCGCCACCCGGTCGGCCTTGAGCACCTCGGCGATCGGCGCCCGCAGCCGCGCGTGCGTCTCCCCGTCCGACTGGATGAGGTCCGGGTGGTGCGGATACCCCTTCCCCAGTTCGGCGACCGCCTCCTCCCCGATCGGCAGCGCCCGGGTGAACGGGTTCACCGACGAGTACGTCTCCGGGTCCCGCAACACCTTGAGCAGGTCCTCGTACCTGGTCACCACCCAGGCCCCGACCGCCGGCGACCAGAAGACCGGCTCCTCGTCCCTGGCCCGGTCGTACAAAGGGTAGGGATCGAGCAGATGACTCCCGAGCGGGTCATACGTCTCACCGATCGACATGACACTCCCCTAAGTGACGTATCGCCTGTCATCGGATCATCCGTCGTCCCGGGGCCGAGATCAAGATCAGTGGAGCGCGGGGGCCGCCGACTCCCAGGGCAGCGGGCGGGAGGCCGCGTCCCAAGGGTCAGCGGGTCAGGCGTCAGCGGGTCAAGGGTCAGCGGGTGAGTGTTCGGTCGAGGCGGATGGGGAGGTGGCGTTGGCGGGTGCCGGTGGCGTGCCAGACGGCGTTGGCGACGGCGGCGGCGGTGCCGACGATGCCGATCTCGCCGAGGCCCTTGATTCCGGTGGGGTTGTGGGTGTCCGGGTCGTCCACCCAGTCGGCCTCGATCGGCGGCACGTCGGCGTTCGACGCCACGTGGTAGCCCGCGAGGTCGCCGTTCACCAGGGAGCCGGAGGCGGTGTCCCGTACGCCCTCCTCGTGCAGGGCCATCGACAGGCCCATGATCATGCCGCCGACGAGCTGGCTGCGGGCGGTCAGCGGGTTGACGACCCGGCCCACGGCGAAGACGCCGAGCAGCCGCCGTACCCGCACCTCGCCGCTGGCCGGATCGACCGCGACCTCGGCGAACTGCGCGCCGAAGCCGTGCCGTTCCACCGGCTGCCGGGCGCGGACCAGCTCGGACGTGTCCGCGCGGACCGTGATGCCGTCCGCCGGGATCTCGTCCGCGAGCGCCAGCCGCTCCCGGAGGGCGGCGGCGGCCTCGGTGATCGCCCAGCCCCAGGAGGCGGTGCCCATGGAGCCGCCGGCGAACTGCGCGGGCCCGAAGTCGCTGTCCGCGATCCTCACCCGGACCGCCTCCGGGGGCGCCGCCAGCGCGTCGACGGCGATCTGGTGCAGCGCGGTACGGGCGCCGGTGCCGATGTCGGCGGCGGCGATCCGCACGGTGAAGGTGCCGTCCGCCTCGGCGGTGGCGGTGGCCGTGGAGGGGGCGGTCATGGCCGCGTGGGCCGACGCGGCGACGCCGGTGCCGACCAGCCAGCGCCCGTCCCTGCGCACGCCGGGGCGCGGGTCGCGGTCCGGCCAGCCGAACCGGCGCGCGCCCTCCTCGAAGCAGGCGGCGAGGTTGCGGCTGCTGAACGGCAGGCCGGAGGCGGGCGCGACGGCGGGTTCGTTGCGCAGCCGCAGCGTGATCGGATCCAGGCCGGTCCGCTCGGCGAGCTCGTCCATCGCCGACTCCAGGGCGTACGAGCCGGGCGCCCAGCCGGGGGCGCGCATGAAGGTCGGGGTCGGCACGTCCAGCCGGACCAGCCTGGTCCGGGCGCGCAGCGCGTCCGTGGCGTAGAGGACACGGGTGGGCCGCGTGCTCTGCTCCACGAACTCCTGGATGGCCGAGCTGTACGAGACGCTCTCGTGGTCCACCGCCCGCAGCCGCCCGTCGGCGTCCGCGCCCAGCCGGATCCGCTGCGCCGTCGGAGTCCGCAGCCCGCACATCGTGAACATCTGCCGCCGGGTGAGCACGACCCGGACCGGCCGGTCGAGCATGGTGGCGGCCATCACCGCGAACACCAGGTGCGGGCGCACCCCCTTGGCCCCGAAGGCGCCGCCGACGTGCTCCGACGTGACCCGCACCGAGGCCGCGTCGAGGAAGAACAACTGGGCGATGTACTGCGCGATGGCGTAGGACCCCTGGTTGGAGTCGATCGCCTCCAGCCTGCCGTTCTCCCAGCGGGCCACCGCGGCGTGCGGCTCCATCGGGCTCTGGTACTCCTCGGGCGTGGTGTACTCCTCGTCCACCACCACGGCGGACCCGGCCAGCTCCGCGTCCACGTCCCCCCGCTCCACATCCGGCGGGGCGGGCGGTCGCGCCTCCGGCGTGTACACCCCGGGGTGATCGGCGGAGAAGGCGACGTCGTGCGGCTCCTCGTCATACGTCACGACCAGCGCCTCGGCCGCCGCCCTGGCCTGCTCCGGGGTCTCCGCGACCACCAGCGCCACCGGCCAGCCGACGTGCGGCACCCGGTCGTCCTGGAGCACCTGGAGCGTCGCGTCCGGCCCGAACAGGCCCACGCCCGGCCGCAGCCGCGGCGCGTTCCCGTGGTGCAGGACGGCCAGCACGCCGGGCATCGCGAGAACGGCCTCGGTGTCGATGGACCGGATCCGGCCGCGGGCCACGGACGACGTCGCCACCCATCCGTGCGCCAGCTCCGCGAACGGCACCTCCCCGGCGTAACGGGCGGCCCCGGTGACCTTGGCCCGCCCTTCCAGCCGGGTCCGCGCGGTGCCGACGACGCCGGTACGGCCCGGCGCCAGGGAAGGGGCGGTCATCGGGCGGCCTCCTCGGCGAGCTCGGTCAGCATGGCCACGACGAGGTTCCGGACCAGTGGCACCTTGTACTCGTTGTGCGTCAGGGGTCTGGCCGCGGCGAGTTCGGCGTCGGCCGCGGCGGCGAACGCCTCGGCGGTCGCCGGTCCGCCGGTCAGCGTCCGCTCCGCCGTACCCGCCCGCCACGGCCGGGACGCGACCGCCCCGAAGGCGAGCCGGACCTCCCGTACGACGCCGTCGCGGATGTCCAGGGCGGCGGCGATCGAGGCGTTGGCGAACGCGTAGGACGCGCGCTCCCTGACCTTGCGATAGCGGGACCTCGCCGCCACCGGGGCGGGCGGCAGGGTCACGCCGGTGATCAGCGCGCCGGGCGGCAGCGCGGTCTCGCGGTGCGGGGTGTCGCCGACCGGCAGGTAGAAGTCGGGCAGCGGCAGCTGCGCCGGTCCGTCCGCGGTGTGCACGGAGACGACGGCGTCGAAGGCGGCGAGCGCCACGCCCATGTCCGAGGGGTGGGTGGCGACGCAGTGCTCGGACCAGCCGAGGATGGCGTGGTTGCGGTGCTCCCCGGTGACCGCCGGGCAGCCGCTGCCGGGCCGCCGCTTGTTGCACGGCTGGATCGTGTCGTAGAAGTAGCCGCAGCGCGTGCGTTGCAGCAGGTTCCCGCCGACGGTGGCCATGTTGCGCAACTGGCCGGACGCGCCCGCGAGCACCGCCTGGGCGAGCGCCGGGTAACGCCGCCTGACCTCGGGATGGGCGGCGAGGTCGCTGTTGGTCACGGTCGCGCCGATCCGCAGGGATCCGTCGCCGGCCACCTCGATCCGGTCCAGCGGGAGCCCGCGGACGTCTATCAGGAGTTCGGGACTCTCCACACCGCTCTTCATCAGGTCGACGAGGTTGGTGCCGCCGCCGAGGAAGCGGGCCTCGGGGTTCCCGGCGTGCAGGGCGACCGCCTCGGCGACGCCGGTCGCCCGGCCGTACCGGAACTCCCTCATGCCGTCACCCGCGTCCCACCCGCGCCGGAACCCTGGCCACCCGCGGCCTCGCGGCCCGCCGCCACCTGGGCCGCCGCCTCCGCGACCGCACGCACGATCGACACGTAAGCCCCGCACCGACACAGATTGCCGCTCATCCGCTCGCGGATCTCGTCCGCGTCCAGCGGCGGCGGTCCCGCCTCCGGCCGGACATCGGCGGTGACGGCGCTCGGCCAGCCGGCGGCATGCTCCTCGATCACGCCGATCGCGGAGCAGATCTGCCCCGGCGTGCAGTAACCGCACTGGTAACCGTCGAAGTCGAGGAACGCCTGCTGCACCGGATGCAGCCGGTCACCGTCGGCCATGCCCTCGATCGTGGTGACCGTACGCCCGTCGGCCGCGGCGGCAAGTTGGAGACAGGCGGTGGCCCGCCGGCCGTCGAGCAACACGGTGCAGGCGCCGCACTGCCCGTGGTCACAGCCCTTCTTCGTGCCGGTCAGGTCGAGGTGCTCGCGCAGGGCGTCCAGCAGGGTGGTGCGGTTGTCGACCGTGAGGGCATGCGTCTCGCCGTTCACACGGAGCGAGATGGCGGAGGAGTTGGTTTCCATCACGCGTGGCCACGTCCGTCTTCTGTGTGCCGTACTAGATCGGAGAGGTCTCCGTTTACTGGTCGAGGCTAACGGGAGCATTCTCCACGTGACAACCAAGAAAGCACCACGAGGGGACGTAACGCCCCAGAACCTCCGACCGACAGCACCACGAAGGACGGCGAAGCCGCCGACTCCACAGCCGTCAGGGATAGGCTCCCGGGCGGACGATCATCAGCACGACCACCACCGCCCACAGCAGGTTGTAGATCCCGGCGAACATCGAGAGCGAGCGCAGCCGCCGGCCGTCGTCGGGGTCACTGAGCGCCTCACCCTGCCGCGGATAGATCACCATGGCCAGCAGGGCGCCCGCGGCGACGGTGAGGACCATGGCGATGTTGATCCAGATCTCGCCCATCCGGCCCTGGACGACGCCCAGGGCGATCCCGGCGACGGGCACGACGACACCGAAGATGCCGTAGACCCGGGTGATGCGGTGCAACACGACGGCGACGGCCCGGTTCCGATCCCCCGGCTCCCCCGTCCCCGCGACGGGCGGCGCCCCCGCGCCGGACGGGACGGCCACGGCGACCGGCGCGTAACGCGGGAACAGGCTCGCCGCGACCGCCGAGCCCCCCACGAACACGATGCCGGCCAGCACATGCAGCGACAGCAGCACATCTTCCACGGACTTCTCCCTGAGATAGCCTTCAGGCAGCCTGAAGCCTAACACAGAAGCTTCAGACTGGCTGAAGGTGGGCCTCTCCAGGGCCGCTCCGGCCATCCGCTCCGCCTCTCAGACGCAGATGCCACGCCGGGCGGACAGAATGCCCTGCTCCTGGGCGAGCGCGGACACGAGGGCATGCCACGTTGTCTTGGGGTTTGACATGGGGTCGCACCTCCATGCGGCCGAGGAACCCGCCGAGACGCTGCAGGCGCTCGGCGGGTTCCGCCTTTCGGGAGTCGAGCAGGCGCGACGCGCGGGCCGGACCCGGCCCGCGTGGGGTACGGCACGCCTGCAGTGGGCGATGAACATCGGGCGCGGATTCGACCGATCTGACGCTACGAGTTGGTGACGATCCGGCGTGGGTGAGGGTCCACATCGCCCAGCGAGTCCACCCGGCGCTCGCGCTGCCAGGTAAGCAGTGCGAGCGCAACAATGACCTGCACCGCCACGACGAATGCCAGCGTCATGGGCGAACTGACGCCCAACAGCGCCATTGTCGCGTTGACGCCGAAGTGAACCGCGATCGACGCCGCGACCCCGGCGCGCTCATAGGCGTAACCGGTCAGCAGCGCCATCGGAATGACACTGATCGAAAACAGCAGCCCGCTCCAGCTGAACAGCCCGAATCCGGCCTGAACGGTTCCGGGGACGAAGAACAGCGGCAGATGCCATACCGCCCAGACGACGCCCAGCAGCAGACCGGCCTGAAAGCGGCTCAACGAAGCGCGCAGGCGCGGATATGCCGTGCCACGCCAACCGGGCTCCTCGGACAACGGGCCGGCGATCAGCATGCTGACGAAGAACGCCACGGGCCCGCCGACGGTCGAGATCAGATTCTGCCCCGCTGTCAAGCTCACTGCGGACCCACCCAGGAACTGCGCGAGCAGCGCGGCTCCCAGCACGGTCGCCGATGCCACCACCAGCAGGAGCGGCACCCAGAACAGCCGCGTGCTCAGCCGGAGTCTCACCGTGTGAGCGGGGACGGGTTGACGGCGGCGGGCGCGGCGCGCCCGGATCACGATCGCGCCGACCGTCGGGCCGAAGCCGGCGAGCAGGTGAGGAATGACAGTGGGGAAACTCATCGCCGATCCGCCGAGTGTGATCGCGGTAAGCCATGAAGCCCAGCTCACCGCGAACGTTACAGCCCAGAAAAGAGCAAGGCCGTTTTGCCGACGAGTGGGGGGTGCGGTAGTCACGATATTCCCTTTCAAGGGCATCGCATCAAGGAATTTCTGATTCCTGCTGCGAGAGGCGAGTGGAAACCACGGTTGCAGTATTCTCGACGGTCGGCGACGAGCCCGGCGGAAACCAGTCGACGCCTTACCGGTCGGAAGAGTCGAATCAGGTGTTTGACTCAGGGATTCAGCATCCCGTCAGGATGATTTGTCACTCCTGTGGCGCGCATCTCCTGGGGCGCTCCTCGAAGCCGGTGGGCGAGCCAGCCGACCACCTGCGCGAGCACGTCGGTGTCGACCGGCCGTCGCAGCAGCCGGGGGTAGGAGCGCACCGATGGGCGACCGGGATCACGGCGCAGCACGTGGGTGAGGTCGGGGATTCGGTGCACCTCGACCTCACCGGGCACCAGCCTGCGGATCTCGTCCAGGTCCGCGGGGTCGACCTGGATGTCCTTGCCGCCGGTGATCGCCAGGACGGGGACCTTGATGTTCGCCAGGTCCGGGCGCGGGTCGTGGTCGAGCAGCTCCCGCATCCACCGGGCGTTCATCGGCATCCCGGCGACGCGCGTCACGTCCGCGCCGGTCGTCCTGATCCGGACCAGGTGCCGGGCGGCCAGGGCGCGCAGGACCGGCAGCAACAACGGCCGTACAAGCGCGGGAAGATCGCGGGCGATCATCCCGGCCTGCCAGCGCAGGGCGTCCTCACCCGGGCGGGCGAACCCGGCCAGCAGCACCACCGCCCCCACCTCCGGACGGGCACCGAGGGACATGGCATGGACGGCGCCTTCGCTGTGTCCCACCACGCCGATGGCGTCCGCCCGGATGTCGGGCCGCGCGGCCAGGGCCCGGAGTGCGGCGGCGGCGTCGCGCCGGTTGTCGGCGAATCCGGTCGCGCGCCAGTCGCCGGCTGTGGCGCCGACGCCGCGCCGGTCATAACGGAGTGTGGCGATCCCCCTGTTCGCGAGCGCGGCGGCCAGCGGCGGGCCGAGCTCCATGCGCAGCCGGCCGGCGTTGGCGTCCCGGTCCAGCCGCCCGGATCCGTGCAGCAGCAGGACGGCCGGGTGCGGGCCGGGGCCCGCGGGCAGGGTCAGCGTGCCGACCAGGGACAGTCCGTCGTCCGCGGCGGCTGTCATGTTGACGTCCCGCATGCCCCAACTCCCATCGTTATCAACTTTGATAACTTTATCGTATGTGAGAAAATCGGTGCATGGCAACCGCAGACCTTCTCCTGCATCCCGTCCGGATCCGCATCCTGCAAACGCTGTTCGACACCGATCCGATGACCACCGCACAGCTGCGAGAGCGCCTGCCCGACATCCCGCCGGCGACGATGTACCGGCACATCGCCGTGCTGGCCGACGCGGGCGTGCTGGAGGTGGTGGACACGAGACGGGTGCGCGGCACGGTGGAGCGCAGCTACCGGGTACGCCCGGAGCACGCGGTGGTCGATCCCGCGGCGCGGGCGGCGATGACGCGGGAGGACCACCAGCGGGCGTTCACCACGTTCGCGGCATCGTTGATGTCAGATTTCGGCCGCTATCTCGACCACGAGAACGCCGACCCCGCTTCGGACGGCGTGGTCTACCGGCAGGCGGCGGTATGTCTGACCGACGATGAATTCACCGCGATGATCGAGGAGATCGAGAGCGCCGTCCTCGCACGGGTCAGCCACGCCGAGGGTGACGGCCGCACCCGTCGCATCGTCAGCCTCGTCGTCGTGCCGGACAGCCCCGGGCCGGATGCCGGCGCCAAGCGGACGGCCGACTGACTTCGGCGACCTCTGCGCGGGCGATCCGGGACGCCGCGACGCGCCCGCAGGTCTTTGATGCCGACCAGCCGGGCGACCAGGACGATTTGCCGCGAAATCCGGCCATCGCCGGCCCCTGAGTCACCGATGAGGCAGAGCGGATGAGCCATCGCCCGCCGCTGCCACTACCGAAGAAGAACCGGCTCAGGCAATGATCTCTGCCACGGCGGCGGCTATCTGCTGCTGGATCGGGTCCGCGTCCGGGCCGAACAGGAGGTTGTCCACGCTGGTCACCGCGTGCTTGGCCGCCTCCAGAAGGCGGGCGCCGTCGGGGGTGATCTCGATGGCCGAGGCCGCGCCCGCGCGGGCGGTGTTGTCGCGGACCAGCCCGGCGGCGGCGAGTCCCTTCACCGCGGTGTGCACGCTCTGCACCGTGATCCCGGACATCCTCGCCAGGTCGCTGAACGACGCCCCGGGGACACCGGCGATGTGACCGAGCAGCCCGAGCCTGCCGACCGTCAGGTCGAGTGACGCGAGCGCGGCGTTGAGCTCGACCTCGACGCGGCGGGCCAGCGTGAGCAGCACGATGGACGGACTCGTCAGCGGCGGACCGGGGGTGCCGTTCTCGTTGGTCACCCGCCCAGTCTCCCCCACCTCGACCACGCGGAAAGCCCCCACCACGCCCGCACTGGCGCTCACATGGCTCCGGCCCCCACCCGGGACCGTTCAGACGTTGCGGCGCAGTGCCCACTCGACTCCGGGGCAGCGGTCCATGACGACGTCGAGCCCGGCGTCGAGGGCGCGCCGGCCGGCGGCCTCGTCGATCACGCCGAGCGGCAGCCACACCGCGCCCGCGCCGGCCGCGATCGCCTCGTCCACCGCCTGCCCGGCGAACTCGGACCGCCGGTACACGCCGACGACGTCTACCTTGACCGGCACCTCGGCCAGCGACGCGTACCCCGGCTCGCCGAGCACCGTCCGCGCGGCCGGATGCACCGGGATGATCCGCTTGCCCCGGCCCTGGAGCAGACGGGCCTGGCCGTAGGCCGTGCGGCCGGGATCGTCGCCGAGCCCGACGAAGGCCCAGACCCGCGACTCTACGAGCAGCCGGTTGATGACACGCTGATCCGCGAAACGATCCTCCATGCCCACCGTCAACATCCCTGCCCCGCCCGGCCTTCCCTGCCGGGACACAGCACGGCGGCGGTGAAGTCGGCGGTGAAGTCGGTGGGGGCGGGGGCCGCCCAGGCGTGCGCCGATCCGGCCGGCGAGCTGGTGGTGACCCGGGGGCGGGTCAGGGGCGTTCGAAGGAGCCGAGGAAGCGCCGCAGGGCGGCCGTGTCGCCGAGGACGGCGGCGGCTCCGGTGCGTACGGCGTCGCCGAGGTCGCCGCCCGTGAAGACGAGGGCGGTCAGGGTGGGCACGTCGCAGGTGAGGGTCGCGTCCGCGCCGCCGATCTCGCCCCGGGCCACCTGGAGCCGCCCGTCCCGGACGTCGGCGTGGAAGGCGTCGAGCCCCAGGCGGAGCTGGTAACG
This sequence comes from Microtetraspora sp. NBRC 13810, assembly GCF_030268685.1. Taxonomy (GTDB): domain Bacteria; phylum Actinomycetota; class Actinomycetes; order Streptosporangiales; family Streptosporangiaceae; genus BSRQ01. Next base: position 75,157 of record NZ_BSRQ01000014.1, on the reverse strand, counting down.
GCCGCGCAGGTCGCCGGCGGCGCCGGGGTCGAAGGTGGACTTGAGCGCGACGGCCAGCGCGTCGGGGCTCAGCTCCGTCGCCGAGGTGCTCGCGGGCGGGATGGGGTTGCCCCAGCGGCCGAGTGCCAGCAGGACCGGCTCCAGTTCCCGCCCGCGCGGGGTCAGTTCGTAGGCCCGGCACGCGGCGGGCGGCCCGAGGACGCACCGGGCGACCACCCCGGCCTCCTCCAGATCGCGCAGTCGCTGGGACAGCACGTTCTGGCTCACCCCGCGCAGCCCCCGGCGCAGATCCCCATACCGTTTGGGGCCGAACACGAGTTCGCGGACCACCAGCAGCGCCCACCGTTCGCCGATGAGATCGAGGGCGCGGGCTATGCCGCACGGATCCCCGTACGTCCTTGATCCCGACATCGCGCACTCCTCCCATTTTAGGAGCGATTACTCCTATATTAGGAATCTACCGGTGGAAGGGAGCGGCGATGCCGCAGGTGACATCGCGTGACGGTACATCGATCGCCTACGACAGGTCCGGCGAAGGCCCGGTCGTCATCCTGGTGGGCGGCGCCCTGGACGACGGATCGGAGAACGCGCCGCTGGCCACGGAGCTGTCCGGCGAGTTCACCGTCGTCAACTACAGCCGTCGCGGCCGGGGCCGCAGCGGCGACGCGCAGCCGTACGCGCCGGAACGCGAGGTCGAGGACCTCGCGGCCCTGATCGACGAGGTCGGCGCGCCGGCGCACCTGTTCGGCGCCTCCTCCGGCGGGGCGCTCGTGCTGGCTGCCGTGGCGGCCGGGCTGCCGGTCGGCCGGGTCGTCGTGTACGAGGTGCCCTACCAGGTCGGCGACGAAGCGGTCCGGGTGTGGCAGGAGTACGTCACCCGGTTGCGGGACGCGCTCGGCGACGGGCGGCGTGACGAGGCGCTCAGGCTGTTCATGCGGCTGGCGGGCGCGCCGGAGGAGAGCGTCGAGGAGGCGGCGGCCTCGCCGATGTGGCCCGCGCTGCTGGACCTCGCGCCCACCCTCGGCCACGACGCCGCCTGCCTGGGGGACGGGCCCCCGCCGCCCTGGCTGGCGACGGTCACCCGGCCGACGCTGGCGCTCACCGGCGCCGGCACCGACCCGCACACGCCGGGCCTGACCATCGACTTCTTCGGCGACGCCGCCGACGCGATCGCCGCCGCGGTCCCCGGCGCGGAACGCGGGACGGTGGAAACGCACGAGCACGCGGTCAACGCGAAGATCCTCGCCCCTGTGCTCGCACGCTTCTTCCACACCTGACCCTCTCCCGGGCAGGGACTACGCCGCCGGGACCTCCTCCCGGCGGCGGGTCACCATCCGCACCAGCCATCCCGATCTCGCCGCGACCATCGGGCCGAGCAGGGCGAGCACCAGCACGTATCCGGCGATGAACGGCGCGAGCCTGCCGTCGAGCCCGGCCGCGAGCGCCAGGCTGGCCAGCACGAGCGCGAACTCGCCGCGGGACAGCACGGTGAGGGCCACGTTGACCGCCTGCAGGCGGCCGAAGGAGTGCATCCTGGCCGCGATGACCCCGGCCGCGACGTTCAGCACCACGGTGAGCAGCACCGCGATGGTGACCGGCAGCGCCACCGACCACACGTCACCGGGGTCGATGGCCAGCCCGAACGCGAAGAAGAACAGCGCGGCGAACGCGTCGCGCAGCGGGTGCACCAGCTTGCGGATCCTCGGCGCCGACCGCGTCGAGGCCAGGATGAGGCCGATCATGAACGCGCCGATCGCGTCGGACACGCCGAGTTCCTCCGCCACCCCGGCGACCAGCACGGCCAGCCCCACGAAGCTGACCACCAGGAGTTCGTCGTCCTCGGTGTGCACCAGGCGGGACACCAGACGTGCGCCCCACCGGGCCACCGCGGCGAGCACGAGCAGGAAGGCGAAGGCCCGGCCGAAGGACAGCGCCGCCGAGGCCACGCTGTCGGCGCCGCCGAGCACCGGCTGCAACGCGGCCAGATAGAGGGCCAGGAACACGTCCTCGACCACGATGATGCCGAGGATGAGACGGCTCTCCGGGTTCCCCAGCCGGTCCAGGTCCACCAGCAGTTTGGTGACGATGGCCGAGGAGGAGATGCCGATCACCCCGGCGAGCACCAGCGCCTCGCGCCACCCCCAGCCGAGCGCGAGCCCGAACAGCAGCCCGCCCCCGACGTTCAGCACGATGTACACGGTCCCGGCGGCGACCAGCCTGCCCCCGCCGCGTACCAGGTCGTCGGTGGAGAACTCCAGCCCCAGGTAGAACAGCAGGAAGATCAGCCCCAGCGCGGCGATGACCTTCAGCTCGCCGGGGTCGTCCACCAGGGCGAGCCCCGGCGTGTGCGGGCCGAACACGATGCCCGCCAGCATGAACAACGGAATGGTCGGCAGCCCGATCCTGCTGCCGAGGCGGCCGATGATCCCGGCCGCGAGAAACGCGCCGCCCAGCGCGACGAGAGCGTCACCCAGTGCCACGGCACTCTCCTTCACGGCAGAAGGCGGGCATGCGGCAACCACGTTCGTCGGACTTCACGTCGACCTCCGGTCTCGATCTTGGAAAGGGTCAAGAACCGAGGGATACGGGAGGACCGCGCGGATCGGCGGGAGTGGGGGCGATCTCCGCGCGGGGTTCGACCGGCGCGGGTACGGCCGGCCGGGCGCGGGGCACGGGCAGGAACGCGCCCGCCGGGCAGGGCGGCTCCACGGCGGAGGAACCGGCGTGGCAGGCGGGCAGGACGCCGCCGTCGGGAAGGGTGACGCCGGGGCGGCTGTGGTGCGCTTCCGGAGAGCCGGGGACGACGGTGACGGCGAAGATCGCAAGTGCGAGTGCCGGCACGAGGACCGCGAGGGCCAGGAGCGCGCCGATCACGCTCTGTGAGGTCCTCACTCGCAAACGGTGCCCGCCTTCCTGGTCGCCGTCCAGAACATTATAGACGACAATTCGTACATTTACGGATACACCGGGCTACCTGCGCCTTCAGCCGAGGCCGGGTATCACCGGCACCTCCGGCAGGCCGGGCACCGGTGCCGTGGCCGCGTCGAGGACGAAGCTGTCGTCCTCGCCCTCCTCCATCGCGGCACACAGGCGGCTCCCGTCCGGCAGGATCACCGTCCACAGTCCCGGCGGCTCGGTGTCGCCGTACAGGACATAGGCGTCGAAGCGGGCGGCGAACCGCTCGGTGAACTCCCTGCGGCCCACCCGGTCCACGAGGTACCCCTCGACGCCGACGTCGTAGCCCATCGCGAAATGGCCGCTGACCTCCCGATAGGTGCAGAACGCAGGGAACCTCACCTCCGGCGGCACGTCACGCAGATCTTCGGCGAGCCGGTCGGCGTGGCCGAGGAACAACTCGTGCCCGGCGAGCCCGAAGCACGCCAGCAGAAAGGCGCGGAACTCATCCTCCGGGACGAAACGGGACGCCAGGCCGTCGTAGCCGGTGGCCCTGGTATCCGTCACGGCACCTCCCGATGCTCTGCGTCACCAGCCGTCCACCCGCCATGGACGCCTTCCGCCCGATCACGCTACCCCCCTTCCCCGTCGCCGTGCCCGCCCTGCGGTCGGGGACGCCCGGCGGTCGGGGACGCCCGGCGGTCGGGGACGCCCGGCGGTCGGGCTCGCTCGGCGTCACACGCACCGGCAAGGGCGCCGCCGTACGGCCGGAGGTTAGAGTGCACGGATGCTGCTGACGGTTCTCGGCGGGGGTGGGGTGTGGCCGGAGGCGGGGTGGGCGTGCGGGGCGTACCTCGTGGAGCACGAGGGGTTCCGGTTGCTCGTCGATCCCGGGTACCCGGCACGGCCCCCGCGACCGCCCGGGCCGCGGCCGAAGCCGAATACCCCGGAACGACCGGCGTCGCCGTCCCCGGCCTCACCGTCGACCTCCCCATCGACCTCACCTGAACCCCGGCCGCGCCTGCTTCCCCGGCGGCGGGATCGCACCGGTCGTCCCCCGCGACCATCTCCGAGAGACCGCCGTGTTCGGCGGAGGGGCGGCTGTCCGGCGGGGCAGGGCGTACCGTCGCGGGTGTGACGCCTCCGCCCGGTTCGCCGCCCGCTCTCGTCCCCGCGTGGCCGGGGCCGCCCGCCGGGGGGAGAGGATGAGCGGGTTCGGGACCCGGGTGGTCCTGGTGCCCGACCTGGGGGAGGAACTCGTCCGCGCGGTCGGGGAACTGGAGGGGGTGCTGGTCAGGCTGCGGGCCGCCGAGGACGCCGGGGCGGTGCTGCCGGGCGCCCTGGCGGGCGGGGCGGCGCTGGTCTCGCTGCGCCGGCTGTGGCGGGCGGTCGCGCCCAGCCAGGGAAGGTACGCGGTCGCCGCCGGGCTCGCGGGACGGCTGTACTCCCCCGGCGGCCGGGTCGAACTCGTCCCGCTGCGCCTGGTCGACGTGGACCCGCTGGACGTCGCGACCCTGTCGGCCACCGCCGCCGGCCTCGGCGCCGCCGTACTCGCCACCACCGCGAACGCCGCGGGCGCAGCCGGCGCCGACGGGTACGACATGGGCGTGGTGCGCGAGGCGCTGGAGGCCGGGCGCGGGCCCGGGGCGGGGGCCGGGCTGGTGACCGTGGCCGCCCGGATCAGCGGGCTGCTGGACCTGGCCGACACGGCCGAGTCCATCCTGCTGCGCGAGCACCTCGCCGCCGCGGGTCCGGGCGCCGACGTCGTCCTCGCGCCGGCGGTGGAGCAGGCGTACCTGGCCACCGCCCGCCGGATCGCCACCATGTGGCCCCCTCCCGGGACACCGGCGACCGAGTAGCCCCCGGGGGCCACGTGTCCGGCTTCGCTGTGACGTGCGTCATCGCATCGTCGGTACCTGGATACGGATGCCCGCGTCGGCGATCCTGGACGGTGTCCGTGCAGATCCTGGACGGTGTCGTGGGGATCCTGGACGGTGTCGTGGGGATCCTGGACGGTGTCCGTGGAGAGGGGGGCGTCATGGACCGGGAGCGGCTCGCCGACTTCCTGCGTTCGCGCCGGGAAGCGCTGCGGCCCGAGGACGTGGGGCTTCCGCGTGGCAGGCGGCGGCGGACCGGCGGGCTGCGGCGGGAGGAGGTGGCCGTGCTGTCCGACATGTCGGTCGACTACTACAGCAGGCTGGAGCAGCCGCGCGGCCCGCACCCTTCGGAGCAGATGCTCGCCGCCCTCGCCCGCGGCCTGCGCCTGTCCTTGGAGGAACGCGACCACCTGTTCCTCCTCGCCGGCTACGCCACACCGCGGCGGACCCTGCGCACCGATCACGTCTCCCCCGGGATGATGCGCGTCTTCGACGGGCTGGAAGACGCCGCCGCCCAGGTCGTGACCCATCTCGGCGAGACGTTGCGACAGACCCGGCTGTCCGCGGCGCTGATCGGCGACGAGAGCGTGCACACCGGACCGGCCCGCAGCATGCACTACCGGTGGTTCACCGACCCGGCCGCCCGCCTGATCCATCCGGAGGACGACCATCCCCTGCACAGCAGGCTGTTCGCCGCGACCCTGCACCAGGTGTACACGCGGGAAGGTAAGGACTCGCGGGCCGCGGAGCTCGTCGCCGCCCTGCTCGCCGACAGCCCGGAGTTCGCCGCACTATGGCGAGAACACCCCATAACCGGCCCGTACTGCCCGCAGAAGCGTCTCCAGCACCCCCAGCTCGGCCTCCTCGACCTGCACTGCCAGACCCTCGTCGATCCCGAGCAGTCGCAGCTCCTGGTCGTCTACACCGCCTCCCCCGGCACGGAAAGCCACGAGAAACTCCGCCTGCTCTCCGTCGTCGGCTGAACCACCCGCACCCGGACCCGGCAGGGCGGCCGACGCCGACCAGTTCAGCGGAAGGCGGCGACGTTGCGCCGGGCCCAGTCGGCGAAGGTGCGGGGGGCGCGGCCGAGGACGCGTTCGACGTCGGGGCTGACCCGCCGCTCGCCGGGGGTGGGCTCGCCGAGGATGGCGAGGGTGGTCTCGACGATGGGCTCGGGCATGAACCGCAGCATCTCCGCGCGGGCCTCGTCGCGGGTCTGCTCGACGAACCGGACCGGCTCGCCGAGCGCGTCGCCGATCGCCGCGGCCCGCTGCCTGGGCGTGCTGGGAGCGGGCCCGGTCAGCTCGTAGACCTGCCCGGCGTGCCCGTCCTCGCGCAGGGTCACGGCGGCGACGTCGGCGATGTCCACCGGGTCGATGACCGGCAGGGCGACGTCGCCGAACGGCGCCGCGACGGTCCGGCGGGTGCGGACCGACTCGGCCCAGCCGTAGGCGTTGGAGGCGAAGCCGCCGGGCCGCAGAATCGTCCATTCCATGCCCGACCGCCGTACGGCGTCCTCGATGGACTGTCCGACGCCCCCGTGGGACACCGTCTCCGGCCGGGTCTCCACGGCCTGGGAGGACAGCAGCACGACCCGCTCGACGCCGCCCGCCTTGGCGACGTCGAGGATGTCCGCCGGGCGCAGCAGGTGCGCACTGGTGCCGGTGTCCTGGAAGAACAACGCATCGGCCCCCTGGAGGACGGCCCGCAGGCTCTCCGGGTCGGTCAGGTCCGCCCGCTCGTGCCGGACGCCCTCGGGCACGGTCACGTCCCGCACACCGCGGGACACCGCCGTCACCCGCTCACCGGCGGTGGCGAGGGCCTGGGCGAGCGGCCGGCCGACGTTCCCGGTCGCCCCCGTGATAACGATCATGACTAGCTCCCCTTCATGGTCGTCCACGCCCGATCGGGCGGGACGCCGGAGACGCTAACACCGCCGGTATAGTAGGTACCTAGAGGAAAGTGACTATCTCGCGAGCGCGTAGCCGCCGAGAGAGGGCTCCAGAAGGTCCCCCCTCCTCGATGACGACGACGGCGATCTCGGCACCCCGCTCCATGAACAGCCTGGTCGCTGCACGGCGGGAAGCGGCCCGGTTTCGTCGACCGCTCCTTCGAACCCGGCGCCCTGGAGCGGTTCGTCACGACCAAGGAGGCCGCACCGCCCGGGCAGCACGCCTATCTGCTGTTCGACGTCGAGCGCGGCGAGGAGTTCTGCGGCGCCGTGCCCAACGACGCCATGGACGTCATCGCCGGGCGGGACCGCACCCTGCTCACCATCGAGGAAGGCATCGCGCTCATCACGCACTTCCCGCAGATATTGGTGAGGAACAAGTGCTTCTCGCTCGGCGGCTCACGCTCCGGCGACCGCCGGGTCCCGGCGATCTGGATCAGCGAGCGGTCCCCGAAGCTCGGCTGGTGCTGGGCGGGCAACCCACACACCTGGCTCGGCATGGCCTCCGCGAGCACCCGCCACGACGCCGCGTAGCGGACGCCCGCCCGCCGCGGCGCCGCGTGTGGACCGTCCGGCCCGGCTTCTCGCCGCAACGCCGTGTAGGGACCGTCCGGCCCGGCGCCGCCGCTGAGCGCGAGGTAGGGTCGGCGACGGCCCGTCGTCCCGCGGACCCCGGAGTACGACCTCCGCGCCCCTTCCACCGGAGATGATCCACATGAGTGAGCGGCCGCGGATCGCCGTACTCGGCGCCGGGCACGTCGGCCCGGCGATCGCGCGGGTCGCGATCGCCGCCGGGCACCCGGTGACGATCGCGGCCTCCGGTGACCCCGCGAAGATCGCGCTGATCACCCAGGTGCTGATCCCGGGAGCCGAGCCGCGCTGGGCGGCCGACGCGGTCGAGGACGCCGACATCGTCGTACTCGCCATCCCGCTGCACCGGTTCGCGGCCTTCGACCCCGCCCTGGTGGCCGGCAGGCTGGTGATCGACACGATGAACTACTGGCCGCCCACCGACGGCGTCCAGGAGCTGTTCGAGGATCGCCGATACGGCAGCAGCGAGATCGTTCAGCGTCGCCTCGCCCGGTCGACGGTCGTCAAGACCTTCAACCACACCGGCTACCACGAGCTCGAAGCCGAACTCCGCCCGGCCGGCGCGCCGGACCGCCGCGCGCTCGGCGTCGCCGGTGACGATCCCGGGGCCGTGGACCTCGTGGCGGAGGTCGTCGAGCGGGTCGGCTACGACGCCGTCCGGCTGGACGGCCTGCGGCACGGCCGCCTCCTCGAACCGGGCGGCCCGGTGTTCGGCGCGTCGATGAGCCGGCCCGAGTTCGAACGGGCCGTGTCCGCCGAAGCCGCCTGACACCCGCGACCGTCGCCCCGGGCCGTCCCGGCGGACATCCGGCACCGGTCACCCGAACGATCCGGCGTTCTTGATCGTCTCATCTCGGGAACCGAGGACGAGCGAGGCGAACATGAACGATCGACGCCGGCGGGACGCGGCACTGTGGCTGGTCGCCGTGCCCGCCGCCGTCCGTGACGGCCACCGGCGCCGTCCCGCCCGCCCCGTCGGCGTGGCACGTGGAGGCGCTCGGCGGGACGATCGTCGTGCACGTCGACTCCGGCGGCGCCCTCGCCAGCGGCGACGCGGGCCGGACCTGGCGGCTCCGGTCCGGCCGCCCCTCCGCGCCGCCCCGTACCCGCGCGTGCGTCCCCGGCGAGCCCCGCCACTGCTACCGGCTGACCCCTTCCCGCCTCAAGGTCGAGCGGTCCATCGACGCCGGGGCGACGTGGGCGACCGCCTGGGGAGATCTCCGCGAGCCGGCAGCAGCGGCTGGACCGCGGTTACCAGGCCCGCCACGACTTCGGCGGCGCGGACCCGGCGGTGTCGAGGGCGCTGGCCGTGCTCCCCCTGCCCGGGGGACACGTCGTGGCGGTCGCCAACGGCAGCGACGGCGTGGCCGTACGCGACGTGGCGGGACGGTGGCACCGGCTCGGCCTCAGCAGCAACGGGGGCGACCTGTCCGAGCGGTCGGCGATGCCGCTGCCCGGCGCCGGCGAGCTCGTCGGCCCCGAGTTCGGCACGGCCGTGCTCGCCGCGCTGCTCGTCGCCGTGGGGAGCGCCGGATGGCTGCGCGGGTCCCCGGCGGGATTCACGATCTCGGCCCTGCTGCTGATGGCGGGCCTGTACGTGGTGGTGAACGGGGACGACTTCGCGGGGCCGGTCACGCTGGTCGTCGTGGACGCGGACAACGCCCTGGGGCTGGTGCGCCGGGTCGCGGGGGTGCTCCTCATGGTCACCGGCGGGGTCGGCATGCATTTCGTGCGCGGATCCTCCCCCCGGCTCCGCGACGCACGGGTCCTGGCCGCCGTGCCGCTGGGCTTCGCGGCCGTCTACCTGCCGTTCCTGGGCTGGAGCGCGGACTGGTTCGAGACCTACGGCACCGCCGTACTGCTGGCGTCGCTGCTCTCCGCCGGGACGCTCGCCACCGCCGTACGGCTGGGCCTGCGGGCACGCCCCACCATGTGAGGTGTTGTCCCCTTGACGGATTGTTCAACGATTCTGTAGGTTCGGGCCATCTTCGAGCTGATCACTCGTAGCTTCCAGGTTGTCCACGATTCGACCCCCAGGTCCGCGAACGCCGACCTCGTCACCGCAATCGAACGGCCACCCGCGCCCCTACGATCCGAGCCTCTGCCGACACGCGAACCCGCGACGGGTCCCGCCTGCCCAGAGGGCCACCCACGAGCACGCCGGGTTCGCGTCGCACTGCCGGCCCGGCATCCCTCAACGCACAAGTGGAGTTCACCTCGGCTGCAGATGCCCCTCGGGGAGCAATGCCGATGAGGAGGAAGCGCTCAGAATGAAGTTGCTACGACCAGAGTCCGCCGCCGCCCGCGTGCTGGCCATGTCGGTCGTGACCGCGGCCGTCCTCGCCGCGGCCGGACCGGTCTCGGCGCAGGACGCGCACGGTGCCGGCTGTCTCGATTCCAGCGTGACGCCCTCGGTGGAGGAGAACCGGCTGGGTTTCGTCCTCCCCGACAACGACAACCCCGCCGTGCCGCAGTCGCGGACGTTCGCCCAGCAGATGATCGAGGGCGCCGGCTTCCAGGACTTCGGCCCTGAGCTGACCCGCGCCCTGTGCCGCACGCACAGCCTCAAGGCCGCCACGTCGCTAGTCCAGCAGCAGGGCGAGGCGCTCTGGAAGGACGCCGTACGGCGGGCGCAGAACAAGGGCCGGATCAAGGGCGACCTCCCCTACAGCGACGACCGGCCGCTCTACTGGACCCGCCTGCAGTCGACGCTCACCCTGCGGCAGTGGACGCCGGAGTTCCGGTTGTCCGACCGGGACAGGACCGAGCTGATCACCGCGTTCGACCGGGCCTCCCGTGGCATGTTCGACATCGACTTCCCCGCCGGCAAGGGGGTGAAGCGGGTCATCATGAGCGGCTTCGACCCCTACACGCTCGACGGCGGCACGGTCGGCACCGCCCCGGGCACCGTGGGCAACAACATCCGGCACGGCAACCCGTCCGGCGCGACGGCGCTCTCCCTCGACGGCACCACGTACCGGACGAAGAACGGCAAGACGGCGCGCGTCGAGGCTTACACGCTTCCGGTGAGCTACCCGGAGTTCCAGCGCGGTTATCTGGAGGACACCGTCGGGCCGTTCATGCGTCCCGGCCCTAAGCGGGTGGACGCGTCGATCACCGTGAGCCAGGCGGGCGGCGCGGTGTTCAACCTGGAGCAGTGGAACGCGCGCTACCACGGCGTTTCGCTCGGCAACGACAACTACCGCGGATGCCCGGCGGTGAACGGCGTCCCGCAGCTCGCGGTGAACAACAACGAGTGCAACAGCACCGTGGTGGAACGCTGGGGCGGCCCGGGGACCTTCAGCCTGACCAACCCGCCGCAGTGGACCAGTGCGACCCTGCCCGTCGAGGAGATGATCCGCGCCAACACGGGGGCCTCGATCCCGCGCCCGCCGGGTGACACGTGGCCGGATCCCGCGGTCGCCTTCGGCGTGGTCTGGCACACCAACTACACGCAGTTCACCGACTGCGCCGCCACCGACCGGGTGACCCGCAACAACCCGCCGCCGGTCGAGTACCCGCCGGCGACCGCCCCGATCCCGCCCGACCCCGGGTCGTGCTCCTACAGCGGCGGCGGCGGCAACTACCTGTCGAACGAGAGCGCCTACCGGAACACGCTCCTGCGCGACCGCATGGGCCTCGACATCCCGGCCGGGCACATCCACACCCCGGACATGCAGCACTTCGAGACCGACTTCATCCCCAGTGACGCGACGTTCGACGCGTGGCGGCTGGCCATCGCCGGCCAGGCGCGCAACCTGATCCACGTCGTCGCCGACACCACGTCCTGACCGGACGCGCATGAAGGCTTCCGTGGCGTCCCCCGCCACGGAAGCCTTCTCACGTGATCAGCCTGGGTTGCCTGCGTGGGTGAGGGTCTCCCAGGCCACGAACAGGTGGTTCGTGCCCGCCTAAAAGATCAGGTGAAGCGCTCGATCGTCACCGGGATCAGGCCCGCGTGCCGCATGGCGGCGGTCAGCTCGCGCAGCAGCGGCCCGACGGCGTCACCGGACGGACCGGCCAGGCAGGCGGTGACATCGACACACCACGCCACCCCCGGACCGATCCGGCGAAGCTCCCAGCCGAACAGGTCGTCCCCGGTCCTGCGCCCGGCCCTGCCCACCAGGCGTCCGCTGGGATCACCGGCCGGCGTCATGCCCCAGACACCCAGCAGGTACGGCAGGCGGCCCGCACCCGGGTCACCCGCGAACAGGATCCGATACACCCGCCTGTCGTGGAACCCGTCCGGGACCTCCCCCGCGCCGAGATCCAGCGGAGCCGAGCCGGCCAACGGCTGACGGTCCAGGAAGCGGCCCCGCAGGCCCGCCTCGCCCGGCAGATCTCCCCCGCCGAGCCTGCGGTAGACGGACTCGGCGTCACGCCGCGCAGCCGGCACGATCCGGGCCCGCAGCCGCGGATCGGACCGCATCGCCCGGGTGAAGGCCGCCGAACTCCACCAGCCGCCGTCCGCCGCCGTCCACCCCGCCCCGTCCACCCCGGCCGCCGTGTGATCCGCGGCGAACACGAACTCCTCCACCGCGATCCCCTCCGCCCGCCCCAGCGGATCCCCGCCCCCCGCCTCCCCAAGAATCAGGTAGTAGTCCAGCGAGGCACCGCCCATCGGAAAGCTCATGCACCACATTCTTCTCGCCGCCGCCCGCCGACCCCGGCCGCCTGCACCGCGCGTCACCATATAGTCGTGAACTACGGGAACAGCGCCGATCGAGCGTGATGGGGCCGTATGGAGATCGAAGGGTCGTTCTGGCGGGCCATCGCGGTCTACCGCATCGCCTCACTGGGCTACGCGGCACTGTTGCTGGCCGGCGCGGGCGGCTACCGGCACCCGGTCGCCGGCTGGCTCCTTCTCGGCGTCATGACAGGCTGGACCGCGGCCACCACCCTCGCGTACTCGACGGCCAGAAGCCGGTTCCTGCTGGTGGCGGACGTCCTGGTCACGCTCGGGTGCCTGATGGCCTCGCCGTACGTCCAGGGACCCGGCGCCGGGCCGGCGGGCGTGATGCCGGTCACGGCCACCTGGGTGGCGGGGCCCGCTCTCGCCTGGGGCGTGCACGGCGGGCGGCGGGCAGGTGCCTTCGTCGCGATCCTGCTGGCGCTCGGCGACCTGTGGCTGCGCGGTCTGGACCGCTTCGACCTCTCCGTCCCGGTCAACGGGGCCGTGCTGCTGATCCTCGCCGGAACTGTCGTCGGCCACGTGGCCAGGCTCACCAAACAGGCGGAGGAACGACTGCAACGGGCCATCGAGATGGAGGTGGCCGGCCGCGAACGCGAGCAGCTCGCCCGCGGCATCCACGACTCCGTCCTCCAGGTGCTGGCGCTGGTGCAACGCCGCGGGCTGGAGATCGGCGGGGAGGCCGCCGAGCTGGGACGCCTCGCCGGAGAGCAGGAGGCGGCGGTGCGCGAGATGATCCGCAGCGGGCCGGCCGCGGCCGACCAGGACGGCGACCTGGGGGCCCGGTTACGCCGGTACACGTCGGCGACGGTCACCGTCTCGACGCCCGCCACCCCGTTGCCGCTTCCCGCCGGTCAGGCCCGCGAGGTCACCGCGGCCGTGGGCGCGGCGCTGGACAACGTCCGGCGGCACTGCGGCGAGGACGCGAGAGCCTGGGTCTTCGCCGAGCACGACGACGGCTGGATCACCGTCACCGTGCGCGACGAGGGTCCCGGCATCCCCGCAGGGCGCCTGGCCGAGGCGGCGGCCGAGGGCAGGCTCGGCGTCACGCAGTCCATCCGGGGCCGGATCGCCGGGCTCGGCGGCACCGTCGGCGTCACCTCCGTACCCGGCCAGGGAACCGAGGTCGAGCTGACCGTCCCCGCCGGGCCTCCCGCGCGCGGATAGCCCTGGCCGCGACGGCGGACCGGTTTACAGTTACGGCATGACCGGAGCTCTGCGGGTGATGGTCGTGGACGACCACCCGATGTGGCGAGACGCCGTCGCCCGCGACCTGACGGACGCCGGATACGAGGTGGTGGCGACCGCGGGCGAGGGCCGGCAGGCGCTCCGCGTCGCCGCCGCCACCCGCCCCGGCCTGGTCGTCCTCGATCTGCGGTTACCCGACCTGCCCGGCGTGGAGGTGGCCAGGGGGCTGGCCGCGGCCGACCGCCCGCCGCACATCCTGGTGCTGTCGGCGAGCGGCGAGCACGAGGACGTGCTGGAGGCGGTCAAGGCTGGGGCCTCCGGGTACCTGGTCAAGTCGGCGAGCCGGGAGGAGTTCCTCGACGCCGTCCGGCGCACGGCCGAAGGGGAACCGGTCTTCACCCCCGGACTGGCCGGGCTGGTGCTCGGCGAGTTCCGCCGTCTCGCCACGCAGAAGCCGTCCGACGACGGGCCACGCCTCACCGACCGGGAGACCGAGGTGCTGCGCCTCGTCGCCAAGGGCCTGTCCTACAAACAGATCGCCGAACGGCTCGTGCTCAGCCACCGGACCGTGCAGAACCACGTGCAGAACACGCTGAACAAGCTCCAGCTGCACAACCGAGTCGAACTCGTCCGCTACGCGATCGAGCGCGGCCTCGACGAGGCATGAGCCTCACACGCTGTCGACCTTGTAGGGATCGTGCTCGGAGAGCAGCTTGTCCAGGCGCGCCTGGTCGACCCGGGTCGACATGTGGGCAAGCTCCTGCCGGTCACGCACACACTTGGCCAGTCCGAAGGCCGACGTCACCGTGTACAGCACGGCGACCGCCAGGAACGCGCGGATCCACGGGTCCACCGGCAGGTAGACGATCCCGAGCGCCACGCCGCCGAGGGCCGCGCCGAACGAGATGACGCACTGCGCGAAGTAGGCGGAGGTCAGGCTGGGCTGGAGCGGTTTGTTCATGCCTCCAGGGTCCAGCACGGCCCGGCCGTCCGCCTGAGTACGCGTACCCGTCCTGCCTGAGTACCCCGGCTGCGACGGCCGGGCCGGAGTACGGCGTGCCGGGTCGCACGCCGTACCGGCCGGGTGGGAGGGGCTACGGGATCCTGGACAGGTCGATCACGTAGCGGCCGGACTTGAGTTCGTAGGTCATGAAACGGCCGGAGCGGTCGGCGACCGGGATTTCTCCCCGGTACGCCTCTGTCCTGATGCCCAGGTCGGCGAGGGTGCCGGTGGTCAGGTCGTAGAGCCCGATGCCCGGGGTCGTGCCCGTGAGGTTGCGGACGAAGAAGCGGTCCTGGCTCGGCGGTTCCGGGATCTGGTAGCCGACGGGAATCTCCTTCTGTCCCGAGCCGTCGCGCAGCCGGGTGTACGCCTTGCCGTCGGGCGTGGTCACGGTGCAGGACCGCACGCCGCAGGCGAGCACCTGTTCGCCCTGGCGGATGACAGCCGTGCTGGTCTGCCCGGTCTCCAGGTTGACGAGGCGGCTGAAGGGCGGCTCGTCGCGCGCCCCGCCGGCGCCCGGCGTACCCGCCCACGGCCAGGCCAGCAGGTGCAGACCGGCGCCCCCCGGCACCTCCGTCACCTGCCCGCCGGCCAGCGGGACGCTGAACACGCCGCCCGAGGACAGGGAGAACACCACCTTGCCGCCGACGACATCCAGGCCCCCGAACGGCTGGATGTCGTCATGTTCCACCTTGCGGTCGCCCAGCGGCCGGGGCTCGCCACCGCTCAGCGGGACGGCCCAGAGGCGCACCGTGTCCCTCGTCCTGGTCCACCAGGCCACCTGCCCGTCTCCGACGCCGAAGTCGGTGCCGAGCACGGTCCCCGCCGGGTCCGGCACGTCCGCGATCTTCCGCAGCTCGCCGCCGGCCAGGTCGTAGGCGTAGATCACCTCGGTCTTCCCGAAGGCGCGCCATGCCTCGACCAGCATCGTCCGGTCGTCGACGAACGCGACCGGACGCAGCTGCCGCCGTTCCGGATCCCTGGCGGGGATCTTCCACACGGCCTGCGGCCACACCTTCTCCACCGGCTCGGGGGGTGGTCCCTCGGTGGTCACCACGGCGGAAGGGACGCCGGACGGGTTGGCGGCCGGCAACCCCTCCTGGCCGCCGGTCATCCGCAGCGCCACACCTCCCCCGCCCGCGATGACGACCACGGCCGCCGCCGCGATCAGCGCCTGGGAACGGCGTCGCCGCCGCCGGTAGGCGACTTCGAGCCCGCCCGCCAGCGCGCCGGGCGACCGAGGCGCCCGTTCCGCCGCGCTTCGCAAGGTGCTGCGCACCGTGTCCTCTATACCGCTCATCGCCGCCCTCCCTGCTCGGTCCATACGTCTTCCCTGACACCGGCCGGCGCCGCGTCGCGGAGCTTGCCGAGCGCCCGCGACGCCTGGCTTCGTACGGTCCCCCGCGAGATCCCCAGCGTCGCCGCGATCTCGACGTCGCTCAGCCCCTCGTAGTAGCGCAGCACGAGCACCGCCCGCTGTTTGCGCGGCAGCCCGGCCAGCGCCACCCACATCGCCTGCTCGTCGCCGTCGGCCAGCGCGTCCTGGTAGCCGCGTTCCGGCAGGTCCCAGGCGAGCACCTCGTGACGCCGCAGCCGCCACGTGGCGATGTGCGACCTGGCCATGACCGTCCGGACGTAGCTCTCGGGGTTGTCCTTGGCCCGTATCCTCGGCCAGGCCGCGCGCAGTTTCAGCAGCGCCTCCTGCACCAGGTCCGCCGCGTCGTGCGGGTTTCCGGCCAGCACGTAGCCGTAGCGCAACAGCGCGTCGCCACGCTCGGCGACGAACCCCGCGAACCGCGGATCTGCTTCCACCTGCTTCGCCTTTCGTCGTCCTTCACCCCTGAGAGCACGCGGTCCCGCGAACTGTTGCATCCGCGCGGGAAAGGGCGGCGAGTGGGATCCGGCTCCGCACCGGCGCATGGGGACGGCGGCCGGCTGCTGCCTGGGGTTGCCGATCATCATGAGCGGCCTGCCGATCGGTTTCGCCGGCGTCTTCGGGTTGTAGGAGCCGTCCAGGTTGACCACGACCTTGATCCGGGAGCTCACGGCGAGCAGTCGGGCGGCGCTCTGACCGCCCACCGATTCGTGGGGGGCGCCCCGTCACGAGGGACCCGGGCAGCCTCCCCGCCTCGGCGTACCGGAACGCGAACGGCTCTCATACCGTGAATGGCCGCAGACCGGGCTCCCGGTATAGCGGTCCAGTCGGAAATCAGGATCGGGAGGGATCACTTTCCAGGTCCCCGACGTGCGCAGATTACCGCTTTCCAGCCGTTTCACATTTGCGGCGGACAAATAGTCGGCATCGCACACACCGTCTCGCTAGTATGTAATTCCAGTGCGATTCCACGGGGATGTCGGCATCGCGGGAGCCGACCCGGCAAAGGCGGAACTGCGTGATGACGCGAGCGTCCCGTCGTCGCCATGCGGCGAAATGGGCTTGGTTCATCCCTGCCTGTGCGGCGACAGGCGTCATGGGGATCCTGCTGCTCACCATGGGCGCGAAAGGCGCCGAGATCTCCCAGACGCTCTCCCTGGTGGTCGGCGTCGCCGGCTGCCTCATCACCATCTACTTCCAGAAGGCGGAGGCGACGACCCTCTCGCTCCAGCCCGGACTGAAGTGGACCCTGTCGGCGGTGCCGGTGGTCATCCTGGCCGCGGCGGCCAGTTGGTGGTTCCTCATCCACAAGCCCGACCGCAACATCACCGACCTGGTCGCGGTGCACAACGGCCACGAGATGCGCGACATGGACGAAGCCCGGATAGCCCTGCCGGCCGCCTCCGGCGACGTCGGCGCGGTGAACTCCGGGCGGGACATGCTCGCCCTCAGGCTGAGGCTGGTGAATCCGGCCACCGTCGGCAACTGCGTCAGCCCCGCCACGCTGACCGTGACGCCCACCGTGGACGGCAAGCACGGGATGACAATCACGACGACCTCCGACGCGGAGATCCACCTGTCACTGGCCGGCGCGGAACGGCAGGCCGGCGCACGCGTCGTCGTCGATCTCGCCGATCCGGGGTGCGCGGTCAACCTGACCGTCACCGAAGCGGTCCTCTACAACTGATACAACCGACAAGGGAGCACGCCGGTGATTCGAGTCCGCCGAGGAGCCGCGCTGATCGCCTTTCTGCTCCTTCTCGTCCCCGCCTGCGCGCCCGATCCGCCACCGGCGCAGCCCCTTTTCGGCAATCCGATCTACATTGGCGTGACCACCGACCATCCCGGCTGGTCCACCTTCGAGCCCGGACCCAATCGGCGCACCGGTTTCGACATCGCCCTGGCTGAATGGCTGGGCAACCGGCTGGGCAGGGACGTCGCCTTCCTGGACCTGACACTGGCGGAGCGGATCGAGGCGTTGAAGAGCTCCCAGGTCCAGATGGTGATCTCCACGTTCTCCATGACGGACGAGCGGCGAAAGGAGATCGATTTCGCCGGGCCGTACATGGTCACGCGCCAGGGCGTGCTGGTGAGGGAGGGCGACGAGCGCATCAGGACCCACGCGGACCTGATCGGCGGCGACAGGAACGTCTGCGTCGCGCGCGGCACGACGTCCGAGGAGCAACTCCGGCCGCACGACGGGAAGGGGCTGACGCTCACCGTCGAGACGGCGTTGAAGGACTGCCTGCGGCGGCTGGTGGACGGGCAGGTGGACGCGTTCTCCACCGACCAGCTCGTGCTGCGCGGCTTCGCCCGGAGCACACCGGCGACCCGCGTCGTCGAAGGACTGACCTTCGGCGCCGAGGAGCAGTACGGCATCGGCCTGCCCGATCAGTCCAGGCAGCAGTGCGATCTCCTCACCCGGCACCTGAGGACGTTCCTCAACGAGGGCTACTGGGGGGATTTCCTGGAGCGGGAGCTCCAGCCGGAGAACCCGGTCGCGCACAAACCCCTGAAACTCGACCCGTGTGAGAACGCCACCCCGTGACCGGCACGCTCACCCTCGCGCCACGGCGGTCCGGCGCGCGGTGAGGGCGTCGAGGAGGCCGGGGAACGCCTCGTCCATCTCGGCGCGGCGCAGGGCGTTCATCCGCGAGGTGCCGACGTAGTACTGCCGGATCAGGCCGGCCTCGCGGAGCACCTTGAAGTGGTGGGTGGCGGTGGACTTGCTGACCGGCATGTCGAAGGAGCCGCAGGCACGGTCCTCTCCGGCGGCGTCGAGCTGGCTGACGATGCTCCGGCGCACCGGATCGACGAGGGCCTCCAGCACGAG
The DNA here is from genome assembly GCF_030268685.1 of Microtetraspora sp. NBRC 13810. Taxonomy (GTDB): domain Bacteria; phylum Actinomycetota; class Actinomycetes; order Streptosporangiales; family Streptosporangiaceae; genus BSRQ01. The sequence continues at coordinate 56,754 of NZ_BSRQ01000014.1, read as the reverse complement.
CTGAAGATCGAACTGCGACACGTCCGGGTGCGGCGGCGTACGTCCCATGAGGCCAATAGTACGGCACTCATCAAAGTTTGACAGCGATCGTACTTCTGGGTCACAGTGGACCGCGTTCACAGCGAGCGAAGGACGGTGGCATGGCGAGGACGGTGCGGTTCCACGAGATCGGCGGGCCCGAGGTGATGCGGCTGGAGGACCTGGACACCGGCGACCCCGGCCCCGGCGAGGTGCGGATCCGGGTGGACGCGATCGGGGTCAACCGGGCCGAGCTGCTGTTCCGCAGCGGCCAGTACATCGAGCCGGTCAGGCGCCTGCCCGCCGGGCTCGGCGCCGAGGCCGCCGGGGTCGTCGAGGCGGTGGGCCCGGAGGTGACCGGGTTCGCGGCGGGCCAGGCGGTCAGCGTCATCCCGGCCTTCTCCCAGAACGACTACAGCGTGTACGCCGAGCGGGCCATCGTGCCGGCGACCGCGCTGCTGCCCCGCCCCGACGGGGTGGACGCGGTGTCCGGCGCGGCGGTGTGGATGCCGTACCTCACGGCGTACGGCGCGCTGGTGGAGGTGGGCGGGATGCGGGCCGGTGACACGGTGCTGCTGAACGCGGCCTCCAGCAGCGTCGGCCTGGCCGCGATCCACACCGCCGTGCGGGTGGGCGCGACCCCCATCGCCGTCACCCGCACCGGCGCCAAGAAGGAGCGGCTGCTCAAAGAGGGAGCCGCCGAGGTGATCGTCTCCGACGAGGAGGACGTCGCCGGCCGGGTGCTGGCCCTCACCGGAGGCCAGGGCGCCGAGTACGTGCTCGACGCCGTCGCCGGACCGGGCGTCGCGGACCTCGCCAGGGCCGTCGCCGCCGACGGGACGCTGTTCCTGTACGGCATGCTGAGCGGGCAGCCGACGCCCCATCCGGGATTCGACCTCGGCATGCCCGCGCTGAACATCCGCACCTACACGGTGCACGAGATCACCGGAGATCCGGCACGGCTCCGGCGCGCCGCCGCGTTCGTCGCCTCCGGCCTGCGCAGCGGGGCCTTCCGCCCGGTGGTGGACCGGACCTTCCCGCTGGAGGAGATCGTCCAGGCGCACCGGCACATGGAGTCCGGCACCCAGTTCGGCAAGATCGTGGTCACCGTCGCCCGCTGATCCCGGCCGCCTGGCGCGAGGATGTGGGGATGATCTCCCCCAGTCTGATCCGTCCGCGCGGGTTCCCCCTGTTCCTCGCCGGTAGCGCCGGCCTCTCGCTCGTCCCCGGTTTCTCCTTCACGGCGCTGCTCTTCATGGCCGTGCAGGAGAGCGACTTCAACGTGGGCGACTTACTGTGGCCCGGCCTGGCGGCCTTCGTGCTGCTGCTGCCGCTCGGCGTGCTGCTCGACCGGGTGAGCGCCGTCCTCCTCGTGTTCGCCGCGCTGGGCGGCACCGCCGGCTCTGTGCTGGGGGTGTTCATCCGGGAGCACGCCTCGGAGTCCGTCGGCGCCCTCGCGGGCACGATGGGCATGCTCGCCACCGCCCCCTTCCTGATCCACGCCGCCCGCCGCACCCCGGCCGCCCCGGACGACGACGCCCGACCGGCTCCGGCGCCGACCGACCTCCGCTGACCGTCCCCGCCCGGGATCGGGACAGCCGGGCGCGGATCGACGGCTACATGGGCATAAGTGTTACGTACCGGTATCGGCCGTCACTCGGGGGAGTCAGTCATGACACATCGCATCGGCGCTGAGCGGCAGAAGTGCGCGGTCGCCGTGGTCGGAGGGCCCACGACGGTGATCGACATCGGCGGGCTGCGGATCGTCGCCGATCCCACCTTCGACGCACCGGGCCCCAAGGGGTATCTCACCAAACTCGAAGGTCCCGCCGCGTCCGAGGAGGAGATCGGGCCGGTCGACGCCGTGCTGGTCAGCCATGACGTGCACCCAGACAACCTCGACGACCGGGGCCGGGCGTTCGCCCTCGCGGCGCCGGTCGTGCTGACCGGCCCCTCGACCGCGCGCCGCCTGGGACCGCCCGCGGCCGGGCTCACCCCGTGGACCACCTGTGAACTGCTGCGGGCGGACGGCACGGGACACCTGCGCGTGCGTGCCGTACCGGCCGTGCACGGCCCCGAGGACGGCGCCCGCGACGAAGAGGGCAACGTGAACTGCGAGGTCACCGGCTTCGTGCTGTCGGGCGAAGGGCTTCCCACGGTCTACGTCAGCGGCGACAACGCCTCCATCGGCACCGTCGCGGAGATCGCCCGTCGCGTGGCGCCCATCGACGTGGCCGTGCTCTTCGCGGGGGCGGCCCGGGTGCCCGCCAAGGACGGCGGCAGGCCCCTCACCCTCACCTCCGAACGCGCCGCCGCCGCGGCCGCCGTACTCGGCGTGCCCGTCGTCATCCCCGCCCACTACGACGGCTGGGCCCACTTCACCCAGGGACGCGCCGACCTCGACCGCGCCTTCGACGACGCGGGCCTGTCCCACGTGCTACGCGGCGCCGGGCACGGCGAGTGGATCCCGCTGCCGCCGCGTACGTGACGACGGTGGCCGCCGGAACGTTAACCGGTCTCTTATCGCGGATCTGCGGTAATGGGATCATGCGGATTCTGGTGGCGGAGGACGAGCGCGTCCTCGCCGATCTGGTGGCCGAGGGGCTGCGCGAGCAGGCGATGGCGGTCGACGTCGCCTACGACGGGGCCGCCGCGCTGGAACGCCTCGCGGTCAACGAGTACGACGTGCTCGTGCTGGACCGGGACCTGCCCCAGGTGCACGGCGACGAGATCTGCCGCGAGCTGGTCCGGCGCGGGGAGCCGGTCCGCGTGCTGATGCTGACCGCCTCCGGCGCCGTGCACGAGCGGATCAACGGGCTGAACCTGGGGGCCGACGACTACCTGGCCAAGCCTTTCGCCTTCGCCGAACTGGTGGCGCGGATCCGCGCGCTCGCCCGGCGGACCGGCCCGCCGCTGCCTCCGGTGCTGGAATGGGGTGACATCACCCTGGACACCGCGCGCCGGCAGGCCCACCGCGACGGCCGCTACCTGGCGTTGTCCCGTAAGGAGTACGCGGTGCTTGAGGTGCTGATGCAGACGCGGGGCACGGTGGTCAGCACCGAGGAGCTCCTGGAGCGCGCCTGGGACGAGCACACCGACCCGTTCACCACCGTCGTCAAGGTGACGATGAGCAAGCTGCGCGCCAAGCTCGGCGACCCGCCCGTCATCGTCACCGTCCCGGGAAGCGGATACCGGCTGTGAGGTGGCCGGCGTCGCACGGCTCGGTACGGGCCCGGATGACGCTGATCTACGGCGGCGCCTTCACGGTCATCAGCCTGGGGGTGCTGCTGGCCGCGCAGCAGTTCCAGCAGATCATCGTCGGCCGGCAGGTGCAGGATCACCCCGTACAACGGGCGGAGGAGCGCCTCGGCGCGGGCGCGAGCGCGAACCCGTGTGACCCGCGTCCGCCCGCCTGCGCGGTCCTCCCGCACGACGCCGGGCAGGCCGTTCCGCCGCCTGGCCCGAGACTCCTGGCCGACGGGCGGACCGAGCTCCAGGAGAGCCTGGCGAGTTCACAGCGGATCGTCACCCTGGTCACCCTCGTGGTGATCACGGTGCTGGCGTTCGCGGTGTGCTGGTGGCTCACCGGGCGGCTGCTGCGGCCACTCCACCGCATCACCACCACCGCCCGCCGGCTGTCGCTGTCCACCCTGCACGAACGCATCGCGCTCACCGGCCCGCAGGACGAGCTCAAGGAGCTGGCCGACACCTTCGACGCCATGCTCGACCGGCTGGAACACGCGGTGGCCGGCCAGCGCCGCTTCGTCGCCGACGCCTCCCACGAGCTGCGCACCCCGCTCGCCATCCAGCGAACCGCCATCGAGGTCGGCCTGGCCGACCCCTCGCCGGACCGGCTGGCCGGGATCCGGGCCGAGCTGCTGCGCAACACCCAGCGGTCCGAACGGCTCATCGAGGGCCTGCTGCTCCTCGCCCAGGGCGAGCGCGGCCTCGACACCCGGACCCCGGTGGACCTCGCGGCCGTGGTCGATCAGGTCATCGAGGACCACCTGCCGCTCGCCGAACGCGACGGCGTCACCCTCACCGGCACCACGCGTCCGGTCACCGTCGCCGGGGACGAGGTGCTGCTCGCCCGGCTGGCCGCCAACCTGGTGCACAACGCGATCCGGCACAACCATCCCGGCGGGCACGTCCTGGTCGAGCTGTCCCCCGGCGCCGGGCTGGTGGTCTCCAACACCGGCCCGCCCGTCCCGCCCGACCGGATCGGCGAGCTCTTCGAGCCGTTCCGCAGGCTGCACCCGGCACGGACCGGCTCGGCCGACGGCGCCGGGCTCGGCCTGTCCATCGTCGCCGCCATCACCCACGCCCACGACGGCACCGTGCACGCGACGGCCAACCCGGACGGCGGCCTCTCCGTCACCGTGGCCCTCCCCGAGGCGACCGGCCGCGCCGGGTGACCGATGCCCGGCCACCGCGAAGGGGGATCACTCCCGCGGGGCGGGGAATTCCTCACCGCACACGGTGAAAGCCGCTCTGAGCTTCTCCGGGGTGTCTCCCGGGCGCTCTTCGACGCTGAGCTCGACCTTGCCCGGTCTGGGGTCCTTGGCGTCGATCCCCCGCTCGCGCAGGCATTCCGCCATCCTCAGGGCGTGCTCCACCAGTTCCTGGGGCGGCTCCCTGTCGGCCATGATCGGCGGCGCCAGCCGCTCGCAGGCGGCCCGGCCGGCCGCCTGCTTCGGGTCATGGGGGTCGGCCGTCCTCGCACCCCCGAGGGGAGGCCCTCCGCTTGGATTGGGGATAGGCACCTCGATGCCGTGCTTCTCCATGCATTGGGCGTACCGCAGCGCCCTGTCGTATTCGTCCTGCGACAGCGGCTTGCGTCCCGTCTGCTCGTCGGCGCACCCGGTGAGTCCGAGCGTGACGACGGTCAGGGCCGCCACGGCAAGACAGCGTCTTCTCATGCCGCCAGCATGAGCGCCGCCCGGTTTCGGCACGGTGACCACCGGCGTTAACCGATCCCTTACACCGTCCGGGGCCCGCCGATAAGGCGCCGGTTAACGGTTGCGGTCACCTCGGAGAAACCGGCCGGGGTCCAGGCTGGCCGCCATGACGTCGATCGGCGGGAGGCTGGTCATGCTGCATTCCGGGATCGGGGTGTCCACGGAGCGGAAGGCCCCGCCCGGCGACATCCTGCGGCCACGGCGGCGCCGCGGGCTGCTGCTGGGCGGGGTCGCGCTGCTGGTGGCCGGTCTGGCCGGCGGGATGTACGTCCTGCGGGGCGTTGAGAGCCCGCCGCCGCCGTCCGGTCCCGCGCTGCCGACGGCTCCGGTGGTCCGCACCGACATGGTCGACGTGCGGGACGTGGACGGCACCCTCGGATACGCCGGTGACTTCACCGTGCTGGGCGGCGGCGGGCGGATCACGTGGCTGCCGGACCCCGGCGACGTGATCCGGCGCGGCGAACGGGTGTACGGGGTGGACGGCCACGCCGTCCCGCTGTTCTACGGGGCGACGCCGTTCTGGCGGGACCTGCGGCAGGGGATGTCCGGACGCGACGTGCTGCAACTGGAGCGGAACCTCGACGCGCTCGGCTACGGCGACGACATGACCGTGGACCGCGCCTTCACCTGGGCGACCGCGCGGGCCGTCATGGACTGGCAGGACGACCTGAACGTCCCCCGGACCGGCGTGCTGGGGATGGACGCGGCGGTGGTGCAGCCGGGCCCGCTCCGGGTGACCGAGCTCAACGCCGTCCCCGGCGCCCGTGCCGACGGCGTCATCCTGACCGCCGGCGGCACCGAACGGGTGGTCACGGTGCACCTGCCGGTCAACGACCAGGACATCGCCGGCAAGGGAGCCGCGGTCCGGATCACCCTGCCCGGCGAGCGGACCGCCACCGGGCGGATCACCTCGGTCGGCTCGGTCGCCACCGCCGGCGCCACCAACGCCCGCTCCCAGACCGGAGAGGGCACCGAGAACGCCACCATCCCGGTCCACATCACCCTGGACAGGTCGAGCAGCGCCGGAGGGCTCGACGGCGCGCCCGTCACGGTCGGGTTCTCCAGCACCGTGCACGAGAAGGTGCTGGCCGTGCCGATCAACGCGCTGCTGGCCTCGGCCGAGGGCGACTATTCGGTGAAGGTGGTGGACTCCGCCGGGGCCACCCGCTCCGTCCCGGTCGAACTCGGCATCTTCGACGGGGACCGGGTCGAGGTGCGCGGCGCCCTCACCCCGGGGATGAACGTGCAGGTGCCACGCTCGTGACCGCCGGGAACCGGACGCCGGTCATCCAGCTGGCGAACGTCACCAAGGACTATCCCGGCGGGGTACGAGCGGTACGCGAGGTGTCGCTCGCCGTCCACCCCGGGGAACTGGTGGCGATCGTCGGCCCGTCGGGGTCGGGTAAGTCGAGCCTGCTCCATCTCATGGGGACGCTGGACGCGCCGACCTCCGGCCGGGTCCTCATCCAGGGGCACGACGTCGCGAAACTGCCCGATCGGCGGCTGGCGGCGGTACGGGCCCGGTGGATCGGGTTCGTGTTCCAGCAGTTCTTCCTCACCCCGCACCTGACGGCGCTGGACGACGTCGCCACCGGACTGCTCTACCACGGGGTGCCGCCGCGCGGGCGGCGCCGGCTCGCCCGGGCCGCGCTCGAACGGGTGGGGCTCGGCCACCGCCTGGCCCATCGGCCGCACCAGCTTTCCGGCGGCGAGAGGCAGCGGGTCGCGATCGCGCGGGCCGTGGTGGGTGATCCGCCGCTGCTGCTGGCCGACGAACCGACCGGCAACCTGGACTCGACGTCCGGCGCCGGCGTGCTGGACCTGCTGACCGAGCTGAACCGGGACGGCACCGCGGTAGTGATCATCACTCATGACATGGAGGTCGCGGCCCGGCTGCCCCGGCGGCTGGAGGTCCGGGACGGCCGGATCCACGCCGACCTCCGGACGGTGGACACGGAGGCGCTCACATGACCGAACTCCCGGAACCGGTACGGCTGCGCGCGGGCGACCTCGCGAAGGTCGGCCTGGAAGGGCTGCGCGGCCGGCCGCTGCGCGCCGTGCTGTCCGCGCTCGGCATCGCCATCGGGGTCGCCGCCATGGTCGGGCTGGTGGGGATCAGCACGATCAGCATGGCCGGGCTGATGGAGGAGATCCGGCGGCTGGGCACCAACCTGCTCACCGTGGAGTCCGGCACGACGCTGCTCGGCGAGGAGGCCAGGTTGCCCTCCGCCGCGGAGGACATGGTGGCCAGGATTCCCGGGGTGCTCGGGGTGACGGCGGTCGGGCTGGTGCCGGACGCCACCGTGCGCCGTACGGACAGGATCCCCACGTCGAGGACCGGCGGCGTCGCCGTGCAGGCCACCCGGACCGACCTGCTGGAGGCGCTGGGCGGCAGGGTCCGGTCCGGGGCGTTCCTCAACGCCGCCACCAGCAGGTATCCGGCGGTGGTGCTCGGCTCGGCCGCGTCGGCCCGGCTGGGCGTAGAACGGGCCGGCGAGCACGTCTACATCTCCGGCCGGTGGTTCCCGGTGATCGGGATCCTCGACCCGGTCAGGCTCGCCCCGGAGATCGACCGGTCGGCGCTGATCGGCTGGTCCTACGCCGCCGAGCTGGGCTTCGACGGGTACGCCACCACGCTGTACGAGCGGTCCACCGACGAGACCGTGCAGTTCGTCCGGGACAGGCTGACCTACACCGTCAACCCCGAGCATCCGGAGGAGGTGAAGGTCAGCCGCCCGTCGGACGCGCTGACCGCCGAGGCCGCCGCCGGCCGCGCCTTCAACGCGTTGTTCTTCGGGCTGGGCGCGGTCGCGTTGCTGGCCGGCGGGGTCGGCATCGCCAACATCATGGTGATCTCGGTACTGGAACGCCGCCAGGAGATCGGGCTGCGCCGGTCGCTGGGGGCGACCCGCGGCCAGATCCGGCTGCAGTTCCTCACCGAGTCGGTCACCCTCTCCGCGCTCGGCGGCCTGGCCGGGGTAGCCGCCGGGCTGGCCGGCTGCCTGGGTTACGCCGCGTCCCAGGGCTGGCCCCTGGCGCTGCCCGTCCAGGCCATCACCGGCGGCGTGCTGGCCGCCGTCGCCATAGGCGCCCTCGCCGGCCTCTACCCCGCCCGCCGCGCCGCCCGCCTCACCCCGGCCGAAGCCCTCGCCACCGTCTGACCGCCTCCGCGAGCACGTCCGCCGCCGCCGGGCAGCGGGCTATCCCCGCACGTACTCGTTGACCACGACGCCGGACCGGTACGGCGTGCTGCGTTCGAGACGGAAGGTGTGGGGGGCGTAGGGGGCGGCGAAGAGGGGGGTGCCTTCCTGGAGGACGGTCGGGTTGACCTTGAGGACCAGCCTGTCGATCTCTTCGGCGAGGGCGCCGGCCAGCAGGGAGCCGCCGCAGAGCCAGATGCCGGTGCCCTCCTCCTTCTTGAGCCGCCGGACGACGTCCACCGGATCCTCGCCGGTCAGTGTGATGCCGCCGGGGACGTCGTCCGGGCCGCGGGTGCGCGAGAAGACGTACTGGCGGGTGTGCGGGTACGGGTCGCGGGTGTGTGTGAAGCCCGCGGCGTACGTGTTCCAGCCCATCAGCGTCGTGTCGAACCGCGACCCGTCGGCGGTGAGGCCGAGCATCCGCAGCCCCACCTCCGGCAGGGTGTCGCGGTACTCCCGCTTGATCATCTCGATGTGGTCGCCCTCGACCGGGAACGCCGAGTAGTCGTCGCCGGGGCCCGAGATCCGGCCGTCGAGCGAGACCGCGACGTAGTAGGTGAGCTCTCGCATCCCCGACTCCATTCACAGCAGTTGTAGTGGTTGAAGGGAATGTACTACATCGGTCGTGGTTGTACTAGCCTCGATGCCGTGGCACGCAACGCGGAACGACGGGCGAAGCTGGCGGACGCCGGCATCGCGGTGCTGGCACGCGAGGGCTCGCGCGGTCTCACCCACCGCGCCGTCGACGCCGAGTGCGGCGCCCCGACCGGCACCACGTCCAACTACTTCCGCTCCCGCGCCGAGCTGCTGGAGGGCCTGGTCGCCCGGATCGGCGAACGCCTCGCCCCGGATCCGGAGGTGCTCGCCGAGCTCGCCTCCCATCCGCCCGACCGCGCGTCGTTCGCCCGCCACCTGCGCGACATCATCCGCAGGCTGAGCGCCCACCCGGAGGTCACGCTGGCGTGGTTCGAGCTGCGGCTGGAGGCGGCGCGGCGCCCCGAGGTCGCGGACCTGATGCGGGGCGTCCTCCTGGACGGCTTCCGCGCCGACGTCGCCTACAACGAGGCCGCCGGTCTGCCCGGCGGCCCGGCGGAGATCGCGCTGTTCCACTACGCCGTCGACGGCCTGCTCTTCGACCGCCTCACCGTCCCCATCGACCCCGGCACCCCCACCGACGAGGTGGTCGAGGCACTGGTCGACGGGCTGCTCTGACCCCGTGGGGCACCCGCGAGACGTCGGGACGGGCGTCTTTAGCAAACGCGAGTTCGCTCGGCAAGGAAATATATGCTTGTTCGGAAGATGTTCATGTAAAAAGTGGCGCAGAGCGTCACGGCGGCCCGCCTCCGAGGTCCCTGATCTTCCAGGGGGAAGCACCGGTCAGGTCGACCCGGGGCCGCCTCGTTGACGCTTGGGGTGAGCTTTGCGGCCTGACGCCGTCTTTCTGTCCGATGGGCGAGCATCGTCCACCCGTACCCTCCTGGACATCCTGGAGCAGACGACCCGGCTGCATCCGGGCGCGCCGGCCGTCGATGACGGCCGGACCAGGCTGACCTACGCGGAGCTCGGCACCGGGGTCGCCGCCCTGGCGGCGACGCTGCGGGGGGCCGGGGTGGGGCCCGGCGAACGGGTGGGCATCCGCATCCCTTCGGGTACCGCCGACCTCTATGTCGCGATCCTCGCCACGCTGGCCGCCGGCGCCGCGTACGTGCCGGTGGACGCCGACGACCCGGACGAGCGCGCCGAGGTCGTCTTCGGCGAGGCGGACGTGTGTGCCGTGATCGGCGAGGGCCACCTGCTCACCAGCCGCCGTACGGCACGGGCCGACATGGGACCGCCGGGCCCGGATGACGACGCGTGGATCATCTTCACCTCCGGGTCCACCGGCAGGCCCAAGGGGGTCGCGGTCACCCACCGCAGCGCCGCCGCGTTCGTGGACGCCGAGGCCCGGCTGTTCCTGCGCGAGCGCCCCATCGGTCCCGGCGACCGCGTGCTCGCCGGGCTGTCGGTCGCCTTCGACGCCTCCTGCGAGGAGATGTGGCTGGCCTGGCGGCATGGCGGCTGCCTGGTCCCGGCCCCGCGCGCCCTCGTCCGCATGGGCATGGACCTCGGCCCGTGGCTGGTCGAACACGGCATCACGGTCGTCTCCACCGTGCCGACCCTGGCGGCCCTGTGGCCGCCGGAGGCCCTCGACGACGTGCGGCTGCTGATCTTCGGCGGGGAGCCGTGCCCTCCCGAACTGGCCGGACGCCTCAGCGTCCCCGGGCGCGAGGTGTGGAACACCTACGGCCCGACCGAGGCCACCGTGGTGGCCTGCGCCGCGCCGCTGGGCGGGCCCGGCCCGGTCCGCATCGGCCTGCCGCTGCATGGCTGGGACCTCGCCGTGGTCGGTCCCGGCGGTGAGCCCGTCGCCATGGGCGAGACCGGCGAGCTGGTCATCGGCGGCGTCGGCCTTGCCCGCTACCTCGATCCCGTCAAGGACGGCGAGAAGTACGCGCCCCTCCCCGCCCTCGGCTGGGAGCGCGCCTACCGCAGCGGCGACCTGGTCGTCGCCGACCCGCAGGGCCTGATATTCGTTGGCCGCGCCGACGACCAGATCAAGCTCGGGGGGCGCCGCATCGAGCTCGGCGAGGTGGACACGGCGCTGCGCGCGCTGCCCGGGGTCGCGGGCGCCGCCGCCGCCGTGCGGACCACCGCGGGCGGTCATCAGCTCCTGGTCGGATACGTCATGCCGGGCGACACGCGGTTCGACCCGGGGCCGGCGCGTGAGCGACTGGCCCGGACGCTGCCGGCGGCGCTCGTGCCGCGCCTGGCCGTCGTGGCGGAGTTGCCCACCAAGACCTCGGGAAAGATCGACAGGGACGCGCTGCCCTGGCCGATCGAGGTCGAGACGGACGACACCGAAGAGGCGGAACTCGGCGAGACCGAACGCTGGCTGGCCGAGCGATGGCAGGAGATCCTCGGCGAACGGGCGGCCGGCCCCGGAGCCGACTTCTTCACCGCCGGGGGCACCAGCCTGGCAGCCGCACGCCTGGTGTCCGCACTGCGCACCCGCTACCCCGCCATCGCGGTCGCCGACCTGTACGACCACCCGACCCTGCGCGGGCTCGCCGGCCGCCTGGAGGAGCTGGGCACGCCCGCGGCGCACGACCGCCGGGTGACACCGATGCCGCGCCGCGCGTCGCTGCTGCAGACCGCCCTCATGGTGCCGCTGCTGACGGTCCGCGCGATGCCCTGGGTGGTCGGCGTGGCAGCCGCGGGCAACCTCCTCGCGCTGCCCTGGACGCCGGCGGTCTCCTGGTGGTGGGTGGTCGCCGGGATCCTGCTGTTCGTGACCCCGTTCGGCCGCCTCGCCCTCGCCGCCGGTTCGGCGCGGCTGCTGCTGCGCGGCCTGCGGCCGGGCACGTACCCGCGCGGCGGCTCGATCCACCTGCGGATCTGGTTCGCCGAGCGGCTCACCGCCGTGCTCGGCGTGGCCGGGCTGTCGGCCGCGCCGTGGATCACCCACTACGCCAGGGCGCTGGGGGCGCAGGTCGGCCAGAACACCGACCTGCACACGGTGCCGCCGGTCACCGGCATGCTCCGGCTCGGCAAGGGGGCTTCGATCGAGCCCGAGGTCGATCTGACCGGCCACTGGCTGGACGGTGACCGGCTCCATGTCGGCGAGATCAGAGTCGGGGCGGGGGCCGGCGTCGGCGCCCGCTCGACCCTGCTCCCCGGCACGAGGATCGGCAAGAACGCCCGGATCGCCCCCGGCTCCTCGGTCAGCGGACCGGTCCCGGCCGGCGAGCGCTGGGCGGGCGCCCCCGCGACGCGGCAGGGCCGCGCCACCCTGCCCGCCCCCCGCCCGCCCCGCCTGCGCCGCTGGACGATCGTCTACGGCGCGTCGGCTCTGCTGCTCAGCCTGGTCCCGCTGGCCGCCGCGCTCCCCGGGCTGGCCGTGCTCGGCGCCGCCGTACGCGGCAGCGCCACCCTGGGCGCGGCACTCGGCCCCGCCCTTCTCGCCGTGCCCGTCGCCACCCTCGCGTCGATGACCGCCATGGCCCTGCTCCTGCTGGCGCTGGTACGCCTGCTCGGCATCGGCCTGCGCGCGGGGGACCACCCCGTGCACAGCCGTCCCGCCTGGCAGGCATGGGCGACCGAGCGGCTGATGGCGATGGCACGGGTGTGGCTGTTCCCGTTGTACGCCAGCCTGTTCACGCCGCCGTGGCTGCGCGCGCTCGGCATGAAGGTGGGACGGCACGCCGAGCTGTCCACGGTGCTCGCACTGCCGAAGATGACCAGCGTGGGCGACGGCGCGTTCCTCGCCGACGACACCATGATCGCGCCGTACGAGCTGGCCGGCGGGCGGATGCGCGTGGACCACGCGCGGATCGGCAAACGGGCCTTCGTCGGCAACTCGGGCATGACCGCGCCCGGACGCAAGGTGCCCAAGGACGGGTTGGTCGGGGTCCTGTCGGCCACGCCGAAGAAGGCCAAGGCGGGAACGTCCTACCTGGGGATGCCGCCGGTGAAACTGCGCCGGGTGGCCCAGCTCGCCGACACGGACCGCACCTACGACCCGCCTCGGCGGCTGCGGGTGATCCGCGCGCTGGTCGAGCTGTGCCGCCTGGTCCCGGCGATGGCGACGGTCGCCGTCGGCGTGCTGGCCGCGGCGGCGATCATGTGGCTCGCGGGGGCCGGGTTCGCCGTCGCCGCGCTGCTCGGCGGGCTCGTGTTCGCGGGTGCGGGCATCGTGGCGGGCGCCGTCGCGGTCGCGGCCAAATGGGCGTTGCTCGGTCGGATCGCCGCGGGTGACCGGCCGCTGTGGAGCTCGTTCGTGTGGCGTAACGAGCTGGCGGACAACTTCATCGAGGTGCTGGCCGCGCCGTGGTTCGCGACGCCGTGGCTGGGCACCGCGCCGCTCAACGTGTGGCTGCGCGCACTGGGCGCCGGCATCGGCCGCGGCGTGTGGTGCGAGACGTACTGGCTGCCGGAGGTCGACCTGGTCAGCCTGGGCGACGGCACCTCGGTGAACCGGGGCTGCGTGCTCCAGACCCACCTGTTCCACGACCGGATCATGAGCGTCGATACTGTTGAGCTGGCGGAAGGTTCCACGCTCGGCCCGCACGGGGTGGTGCTCCCCGCGGCCACGGTGGGGAGCAACACCACGATCGGCCCCGCGTCCCTGGTGATGCGCGGCGATTCGATTCCCGCGCGGACCCGCTGGTACGGCAACCCGGTCGCGGCCTGGCGCACCGCCGCGTGAACGGCGTCGAGGGGAGGACAGTGACCGTGGGCACCCGCTACTTTCCCGAGCGGGGCGACCAGGGCTACCAGGTCAGGCACTACGATCTGGCGCTGGACTACCGCCCGGTCCCCAACCGGCTCGCCGGTACGGCACGCCTGACGGCGGTCGCGACCGAGCCGCTCAGACAGGTGGTCCTCGACCTCGGTCCGTTCCGCGTCGGCAACGTGCTCGTGGACGGCGCGCGCGCCCGCTTCGCGCACCGCGGCGAGAAGCTGCGCGTCACCCCCGCGGCGTGGCTGCCGGAGGGCAGGACCTTCACCGTCGAGGTGGGATACGCGGGCAACCCCAGGCCGGTGCCGAGCCCCTGGGGCGGGCTGGGCTGGGAGCAGCTCGACGACGGGGTGATCGTCGCGAGCCAGCCGATCGGCGCGTCCTCGTGGTTCCCGTGCAACGACCGGCCCTCCGACAAGGCGTCCTACGACATCGCGGTGACGACGGCCTCGCCGTACACGGTTGTCTGCAACGGCTCGCTGGTCTCGACCAGACGGTCCGGCTCGCGGACGACCTGGTTCTACCGGCAGGCCGAGCCGACCGCCGCGTACCTCGCGAGCGTGCAGATCGGCCGCTACGAACTCGCCTCACTGCCGGGGGAGGTGCCGCAGCGGCTCGCCGCCCCCGCCGCGCTGACGGCCAGGGCGCGGCACGACCTCGGCCGCCAGGACCAGATGATGCGGGTGTTCGGCGACCTGTTCGGCCCGTACCCCTACCCCTCGTACACCGTGGTCGTCACCGAGGACGAGCTGGAGATCCCCGTCGAGGCGCAGGGGATGTCGGTCTTCGGGGCCAACCACATGGACGGGCGTCGCGGCAGCGAGCGGCTGGTCGCGCACGAGCTGGCCCACCAGTGGTTCGGCAACAGCCTGACGCTCGCGCACTGGCGGGACATCTGGCTGCACGAGGGGTTCGCGACCTACGCGGAGTGGCTGTGGTCGGAGGCTTCGGGCGGCGAGTCCGCCGAGGCCCACGCCAGGCGATGGCACGGCAGGCTCGCCGCGCGCCCGGGCGGCTTCGTCCTCGCCGATCCCGGGGCGAAACGGTTGTTCGACGACCGCGTCTACAAGCGCGGCGCCCTCACTCTCCACGCCCTGCGCCGCGCGCTCGGGGGTCCGGCGTTCATGTCGATGCTGCGCGTCTGGACCGACGCCTACAGCCACGGGGTCGTCACGACCGGCATGCTGACCGACCTGGCCGCCCGCTACACCCCCGAATCGCTGGACGAATTCTTCTCGGCATGGCTTTACAGCGAGGCACTGCCGCCCCTTTGACGCCTCGCCCCGGAAATGGAAAGTAGTATCCAGCACTATCTATTTCGAGATATGGCCGGGCGGACTACTCAGATCCTCCCCCGCTGCTTCTCGGCGCACGGAACGTGCCGTCGAACGCATAGTGACGAACTCTTGGCGCAAGAGGTGACACACCGCTTCCCGAGCCGAAATACGCGCCTTCCCGAGACCATAAAAGCCGCCGGCCCGTCGCCCACTTCCTTGGCGAAGGGCACACCCCGCTCTACCCAACCTGAGTGCGACAAGGGAACGAAGGACTTTCTGTGTCCTCATAAGGACAAGAAGAGGATATTTCCGACTCGACATCCCGCTGCCGCAGGTAGGCGATCGGTGACACACCCGGATTAAACCGATTCCGCTGGGTACGGCCGCGCGGCCCGGCGCCGTACAGCGGCCGACCGGCCAGGCTCCGGCGGCCATCCGGCCCGGGGCGGAACCGCGCACGTGAACCGCAGGCGCCGGCGACAAGTACGCTCCAAGCCCGCCGTCCTAACATCGAAGAGCACACGGCGGCGATTCCGAAGGAACGATCCATCGCCGGGTGAGCGGCCGGCGGAAGACGGGACTTCAAATATCTGGAGAACGTCATCATCCACAACCTGCGTTTCGGCGTCAATCGCGCTTTCTTATGAAAGCGGTAGTTGACAGATTCCCATCCTCGCGGAGAGACTGAACCGCGTTCACTAGTCGGCCGTTCAGTCAGCGCAGCACTCGCGCCTGACGAACTCATTCGATTAACACCGGCGGACGACCGAAAATCCGACCGGGCAGGCCAGTCCCTCGATGCGCGCTCCCAGCGGCATGCCATCACATCCGGATATCGGCGGAGTGAGCTTTCTGCTGGGCGAGTTTCCCATGGATTCAACGCTCACGCGAAGGTAACAGATGTTCACTGTTGTCGGACTTTCGGCTGCCGCCCCCACGGGGTCGCCGGGCAGAAATCAAGCCATTCCCTGGAAAGACTGGAAGAACGACACCGGGCAGCCGGTTCCCGGCCAGGACGCGGGCGAGCCGTGAGCGTCGCCGACCGCCCGCGACCGGCGGAGTACGCGGTGAGCCCGCACCCGCCGTACACGGCCGAGATCGTGCCCGGGGTCACCGGCATCCGGAACCGGACTGGGCACGGCTGGCCCCCGCCGGGGACCCGATCTGGACCCGGTCCTTCTTCCGCGCCATGGAAGAGGGCGGGATAGGCCCGGACACCTACGCCTACGTCGTGATCCGCGACGGCGAGCGTGTCGTCGCCATCCTGCCCACCTGCACCTATCGCGCCATGCGGCTCGACCAGATCGCCGGGGACACCCCGGAGTGGCTGCTCGCGCCTATCCGCACGCTGTTCCCCGCCCTGCTCCGCCTGCACGTGACCTTCTGCGGCAACCTGATCGGCGAAGGACGGCTGCTCGCCGAGCCCGGCGCCGAGTCCGCCGCCGCCGCAGCCGTGTCCGCCGTGATGAGCCACGCGCGGCAGGAGGGCACCCGCTGCGTCATCTTCAAGGACTTCGCCGACACCGGGCTCGACGACCTCCGTCCAGCCCTCCGGGAACACGGCTTCTTCGACGTCGCCGGCCTGCCGGACGCGATCATCACGCTCACCTGCTCCTCCTTCGAGGAGTACCTGGCGGGCCTGCCCGCCAAGCCCCGGCGCAACGCCCGCCACAAGATCCGCAAATTCGCGGCACACCCAAACCTGCGGCTGGCGGTGACGACCGACTTCGGCCACCTCACCGACCAGATGCTCCCCCTCTACCAGCACGTACTGGACCGGGCCGACCACCGGCTCGACGTCTGGACGGCACGGCTGCTGGCCGACCTCGCCGCCGCCCCCGACACCGTCACGGTGACCTGCCACGACGGGGACCGGCTGGCCGGCTTCCTGCTGTGCATGATCACTGACGCGGAACTGGTCGCCCTCCGGGTGGGCCTGGACTACGCGGCGGCGCCGAACGCCTTCGTCTACCACAACCTGCACTACCGGGCGATCGAACTGGCGATCTCCCGGGGCTGCGCGAGCGTCAACCTCACCCAGACGCACTACACGCCGAAACTCGAGATGGGCGCGCGACTGGTCTCCCGCACCCATGCCGTGGCACACCTGAACCCGCTGGCCCGCGCGATCCTGCGCCGCTTCCTGCCATCCGCGCTCCGGGACCCGTCGATCCCGGCCGAACCAGAGAAAGGACGATCATGAGCGGCAAGAACGGCACGCTTCTGCTCACCGGCGGAAGCGGTGTCATGGGGCAGGCCCTCATCGATGAGTTGGCGGGCGACTTCGACCTCGTCTGCCTGCGGCACCGGAAACCCCTCAACGACCAGCGGGTGACCGAGGTCGTCGGCGACCTCGGCCGGGACGATCTGGGACTCGCGCCGGACCAGGTGGCCGAGCTGGGCCGCAGGGTCGATCTGATCGTGCACTCGGCGGCGGCCACCGGCTGGCAGGCGAAGCGGGCCGCGATCTTCGCCACCAACCTGGGCGGCACCCGGCGGATGCTCGCGTTCGCCGCGCGGGCGGCGGTGCCGTAATACCACGTGAGCACCGCCTTCGTGGCCCGGCCGCCGGATGCCGGCGAATCGCCTGACCAGGGGCCGGGCGGTCCGGCCGCCTACATCGCCTCCAAGATCGCCGCGGAGCGGGCGGTGCGGGACAGCGGCCTGCCCGCCACCATCGTCCGGCCGTCGATCATCATCGGCGACACGGCGGACGGTCACATCAGCGCGTTCCAGGGGCTGCACAAGGTGGCCGGGTCGATCGTGCTCAACGCCGTGCCGGTGGTGCCCGCGGCCCCCGATTCGCTGATCGACTGCGTTCCGCAGGATGTCGCCGCCCGGGCGGTCGGGATGCTGGTCCGGGCCGGGCAGACCGGCGAGGAGCACTGGCTCACCGCCGGGGAGAGCGCGCTCCCGCTGATCGAGATGGTGGACGGCTGCGTGGCCGTGGCCCACCGGTTCGGCCTGCGCCCCGACCGCCCGCGGATGGTCCCGGCCGAGTCGGTGGACCGGCTGCTGATGCCGCTGCTCGCCGAGGTCGCCTCGCACGCCCAGCGCCGCCGGTTCAAGGTGTTCACCGAGCTGATGCTGCTCTTCCAGGGCGAGACCGCGCTGCCGAGCACGCTCGACAAGATCGGCCCCGGCCTGGCACGTGACCGGGCCGGGCTGCGCGAGGCGTTCATCAGGTCGGTGGAGTACTGGGCGCACCGGCAGGGCGTCCTGGTGGCCGCGACCGCCGCACGCAACGGGGCGGTGGCCTGATGGCCCAGGTCACGGCCCCGGACGAGACCATCGAGCTCTACCGGCGGCACCTGAGCACCGGGCGGGCCGCGCTGAGCAGGCTGCTCGGCGACATCGTCGAGACGGCGTCGAACGGCGTCTGGGTGACCGCCGCCGGAGGCAGGCGGTTCCTCGACTTCGGTGGATACGGTGTCTTCATCCTGGGCCACCGCCACCCGCGGGTGATCGAAGCCGTACACCGGCAGCTCGACCTGCACCCGCTGGCCACCCGCGTGTTCGCCGAACCGGTCACCGCCCGCGCCGCGGAGGCGCTCGCCGCCGTCACCCCGCCCGGCCTGGACTACGTGCACTTCGTCAACTCGGGCACCGAGGCCACCGAGACCGCGATCAAACTGGCCCGGGCGCACGGCAGAACCGCCCTGGTCTCGGCCCGTTCCGGGTTCCACGGCAAGACGATCGGCGCGCTCAGCGTCACCGCCAACCCGCTCTACCAGCAGCCGTTCGCGCCGCTGCTGACCGAGACCACGCACGTCGGGTACGGCGACGCGGCGGAACTGCGCGCGGCGCTCGCCGAGCGGCCGGGCCGGGCCTGCGTGGTGCTGGAACCGGTGCAGGGCGAGGGCGGCGTGGTCGTCCCGCCGCGGGGCTACCTGCGCGCGGTCGCCGACGCGTGCGCCGAGTACGGCGCGCTCCTGGTCGTGGACGAGATCCAGACCGGGCTCGGCAGGCTCGGCTCGTGGTGGGGCGTCGAGGACGAGGGGGTCGTCCCGGACATGCTGCTGACCGGGAAGGGCCTCAGCGGAGGCGTCGTGCCGGTGGCGGCGATGGTCGCCCGCGCCGACGTCTACGAGCCCTTCGGCCGGGACCCGTTCCTGCACTCCTCCACCTTCGGCGGCTCGCCGCTGGCCTGCGCCGCCGCGCTGGCCACCATCCAGGTGCTGCAGGAGGAGGACCTGGTACACCGGGCGGCGAAGATCGGCGCTCGGCTGCTCGCCGAGGTGCGGCGGACCTGCGAACGGCACGCACCCGGCCGGGTCACCGAGGTCAGGGGCCGCGGCCTGCTCATCGGGCTGGAGTTCGCCACCCAGGCCGACGTCGGGGAACTGGTCCTGGACCTCCTCGCACGCGGGGTCCTGGTGAACCACTCGCTCAACGCCTCCCGTGTGCTCCGTCTCACCCCGCCCGCCGTACTGGAGGAGAGCGACCTCGCGTTCTTCCACGAGGCGTTCGACAGCGCCCTGCGCGCGGTCGTGTCCCGCGCCTAGCCCTACCACCACGAAACCGGAGTTCGTTCACCATGCGCCATGTCACCGTGAAGGTCCTCGTCCGGGACGCCGACCCCGGCGACGCCTACCTCAGAGTCGGCGACTTCGCCCGCTACCCCGAGCTCACCGCCACCGTGCACGAGGTCGTCGTGCACCCCCAGGAAGACGCGCACACCCACCTGTCGGACTGGACGGTGAGTTTCCGCAACGGCCTGCTCAGGTGGACCGAGCGGGACACCTTCGATCCGGGCACGAGGTCGATCTCGTTCACCCAGGTCAGCGGGGACTTCATGACCTTCGAGGGGACGTGGCTGGTCGAGCCGGCCACCGGGGGGAGCACGGTCACCTTCACCGCCGCCTTCGACCTGGGCATCCCGTCGCTGGCCGAGATCCTCGACCCGGTCGCCTCAGCCGCCCTGTCCGGCAACATCCTGCAGATCCTGCGCGGACTGTTCGGCGAGGTGAACCAGGTCACCGAGACACCCGCCATCATGGTGACCTGACCTGACCGGCTCCGGCGGCGGTGAGCGGACCGGATCCGCATGGCGGCCCGCCCCGCTCATCGCCCTGGCGACAAGCCGCGTCACGCCGCGAACAGGCGATCCTTCGTGATGCTTTGTGGAGATGTGCTCTCTCCTTGGGATCGGTCCGGGTAACGACATCGTGGTGCCCGAGCGGGGACGGTACGCGGGCCGGGTGGCGGGACCACGCCCGCCCGACGGCCCGGAGGGAGACGGTGACTTCATGAACGTGGGCCATGGCTGAACGGCCTCCGCTCACGGGGGCGTCCGCTCCCGGGGGCCCGGATGCCGCGTTGTCCGGCTGGAAGCGCTGGGTCGTCCTCTTGACGTACCTGGGGTGCGCGCTTTTTCTGGTCTTTCACTTCGTGGCGGTGTTCCTCTTCGTCGCGCCCCGGAATGCGATCTCCGCGATGAGCGCTCCGGTCGTCGAGGGCTACATCAATCCCTATTTCCGGCAGAACTGGGAACTCTTCGCGCCCGACCCGGTCGACTACAACTCCCGCGTCCTGGTCCGGGCGAAGGTCCGGGACTCCGGGGGCGCGGAGAGACAGACCGGCTGGTTGGACATCACCGCGCCCCAACTGGACATAGTCCGTGGCACCGCGCTCCCGCGGCGGATCGCCCGGCTGGTGGGCGGCGGTCGTCAGATGATGGCGGACGCCCGCGTGCAACCGTCCGCCGTGAGCGGGGAGGCCGAAGCCGAGGCGCAGGCCGCCGAGGCGCGGCAGCCCCCCGACCCCGCCTTCCAGGCCCTGGCGGTGCGCCACCTGACGGCGATCGCGACGATGGCGGCACGCGCGCGGTGGGGCGACGGGGTGACGGCGGTCCAGGTACGAATCACCACTGACTTCTATCCGCGCTTCGCGGACCGGAACAGCGCCGACGACACGACGAGCCACAGCGAATTCGCGTGGTGGAAAGCGACCCCCGTGACGGCAGAGGCGGTTGAACTCTGGAGAGAAGCGCACGAGTGAGGAACGAGCCCGCCTTTCCACGGATGCCCGGCCGTATACGCGGGTGTGTCCTGGACGTGGTGGAGCGGGTCAGCACCATTCGCTACGGGGTGTACGGCCTGGCCCTGCTGCGTATCGGCTATGGCCTCATCCTGCTGGGCCTTCTCCTGCTCAACTACGGCGACCGCCGCCTGCTGTGGGGCCCGGAGTCGCCCCTGTCCAGCGGCCCGCTCAGGGAGAGCCTGGCGAAGGACAGGACGTTCTCGCTGTTCGCCCTCTCCGACTCCGGGGTCCAGTTCGAGGTGCTCTACCACGCGTTCATCGTCCTGGCCGCGCTCTTCCTGGTGGGCTGGCGGACACGTTGGGTGACCCCGCTGCTGGCGATCATGGTGTGGTCCTGGCGGCACCGCCAGCCATGGGTGCTCGACGGCGGTGACGACGTCATGCAGCTGGTGCTGATCTACCTGTCGTTCGCCGATCTCTCGGCCCGCTGGTCGCTCGACGCGAAGCGGGCGGCAAGGCTGTCGGCCTCCCCCGATCCCGGGACGGGCGGCCTGCGCCGGCGGGTGGCCACCGTCCTGCACAACACCGCGCTTCTCGCGACACTGATCCAGGTCTGCCTCATGTACATGAACACCGGCCTGCTCAAGGTTCAGGGAGGCGCCTGGCAGGAGGGGACGGCGCTGTACTACGCGCTCCGCATCGAGGAGGTGCAGCCGTTCCCGGGGCTGAGCCGGCTGATCTACGACAACGCCCTCCTGGTCACGCTGGGCACCTATGCCGCGGTCTTCGTCCAGTTGACGTTCCCGTTGCTGATGTTGAACAGCGTCGCGAGGCGGGTGGGACTCGTCGCGGTGATGGGCATGCATGCCGGGATCGGTCTGCTGATGGGGCTGCTCTCCTTTTCGCTGATCATGATGTCGACCGATCTCCTTTTCATCCGGGGCTCCTCCATCGAGCGGGCCGCACAACTCGTACGAACCGTGCTGGCACAGCGCGTACGGACCGTGTTGGCCCCAGTTCTCCGCATGTCGAGGTAATGGCGGACGGTTCGGGTCACGGTGCCGATCCCGGCCTGGTCAACACTGCGTGGTGGTTCCGCCGCCCAGACCGCCCGGTTACGCAAACACCCAGCTCAACCGGCTGCCGCACGGAGAGATGAGGCGAATCCTGGGCGACATGTCGGGAAGATGCGTGGGTGACCGGTTTCGGATTCCGGGTCCTCGTTCGAGGGCTTCGAGTCCTCATCGGGAGGAGACAGCATGCAGAGCAAGCGACTCCAGGTGCTCGGGGCGGTGTCCCTCAGCACGCTCGCACTGTGGCCGGCCGGCACTTCCATGGCCACGTCGGCTCACGGCCCCGCGAAGGCGGCCGCGAGCAGTCAGGAGGACCCCGGGCGCCCGGACCAGTGGGACGGCGACCGCTGGAGGGGCGATCGCTGGAACGGCGACCGGTGGGACGGCGACCGGTGGGACGGCGACCGGTGGGACGGCGGACGCTGGGACGGCGACCGGTGGGACGGCGGCCGGTGACGAGGCAACGGACATCGGCCGGCACTGACGGCGTGCTGACGGCCTGCCGCCGAACCTCGGCGAGCTGACCGATGCCGGGCAGTCAGAGAGGGGGCCGCTTCCGCGACACGGGAGCTCTCGGCCGCGCCGATCAGCAGCCAGGACGCGGCCAGCGCGGCGGTGCCGATCCCGGTGACCCCTTGCACGTGGCCGCGGTCAGCCAGGCGGCCGGCCACCACCGTGGTCACCGTGCCCACCGCGCCGACCAGCCCGAGCAGCCCGATGGCCGCCTCGGACCAGCCGTACCGAGGACCGGCGAGCAGGAAGGTCACGGCCGTCCACAGCACCTGGAACGACGCGAGCGACAGGGCGGCGATGCCGGCCCGCCACCGCAACACGGGTTCGTGGCGGAACAGCGCGATACCGTGCGGGACAGCAGGGCGCCCAGCATCAGGCCGGTCATCACCATGCCGATCACCCGGCCGCGCCGCCCCGGTGCCGCGAGCGTGGCGGCGTACGGCACCACGACCTGGGCCGCCACCGAGGTGAACGCGGTGAGCACGGTCCCGGCCAGCAGCATGGGCCCGTTCGGCGCGGTCGCCGAGACCAGCAGGAACACCGCGGTCGCCGCGTACAGCAGGACGGCGAGCCGGCGGCGTTCGACCAGGTCGCCGAGCGGGACGAGCAGCATCAGCCCCAGCCCGTAACCGACCTGCGCGGCCGTGACGAGCAGTGCGGCCATCGTGGCGCCGAGCCGAAGCTCCCGGCCGAGCAGGTCCAGCAGCGGCTGGGCGAAGTAGTTGTTGGCGACCGAGAGCCCCGTCGCCGCGGCCATCAGGAGGAGCAACCCGCGGCTCAGCGGCGCGTGGCACGCCTGGCGCGGTGTGGCCGACCCGACTGCGTTCGTCATGCCACTCAGCCTCGGACACGTAGATCTATGAGTCCAACGCATATTTGTCAAGGTGGCGATCGTGATACACGATGGATCTGTGGAGCTACAGCAGATGCGCTACGTGGTAGCGGTGGCCGAGACGGCGAACTTCACCCGTGCCGCCGAGCGTTGCCGGGTCGTCCAGTCCGCGCTGAGCCACCAGATCGCCCGGCTGGAACGCGAGCTGGGCGCCCGGCTCTTCGACCGCACCAGCCGCCGGGTCAGCCTCACCCCCGCCGGCGAAGCGTTCCTGCCCGCCGCTCGGCAGGCACTCGACGCCGCCGAACGGGCGCGCGCCGAGGTCGCGGCGGCCTCCGGAGAGCTCCGCGGCAGGCTCGCCATCGGCACCATCCCCACCGTCACGGCGGTCGACCTGGCGAGCGCGCTGAAAAGCTTCCAGGTCCGCCATCCGCAGGTGCGGATCACACTGCGCGTGGGGTCGAGCGACGAGCTGACCGAACGGGTACAGCAGGGCACCCTGGACATCGCGTTCCTCGGCCTGCCGCCGAGCGTGCGCCCGAAGGGCGTCCGGGGCCGCGCCCTGGCACAGGGTGAACTGGTCGCGGTGGTCGCACCCGGCCACCCGCTGGCCGACGAGGCCGACGTGGACCTGCACCGGCTGTCCAGCGAGGTGTTCGTCGACTTTCCCGCCGGCACGGCCGCACGCGCTCAGTCGGACGAGGCGTTCGCCGCCGCCGGCGTCAGCCGCGAGGTCGCCCTTGAGGTGACGAACGCGGACCTCATGGCGCGCCTCGTCCGCCTCGGCCTGGGCATCGGCCTGCTGCCCGCCGCCTTCGTCACCGAACTCCCTCACGTGCACGTCGTCGAACTCCGTGATCCCCCCACCCGGGTGGAACACCTGATCTGGAGCTCCCTGCGCCCCTCTCCGGCCGCCGCCGCGTTCCTCGATGCTCTGGACATGGCCCCTGCCTTGGAGAGCGCCGTTCGGTCGGCACCAGCCGACCGGCAACCGGACCTGTCCGAGCTGCCGGCCACCACCTACCAGGCATGTTCGGCGCCCAGCCCATGACCTGGCCGGCCACGCTCGGTGAGCCTGGGTTGATGCAGCCCTGCCGGCGCAGGGCCGGGCGACGACGCGCAAGCGCCGCCGCCCGTTGATACCTATAACGCGCTCGGCCGCGCTCTACGGAGCGTCGTAGCCGGTCCAGTTGACGTACCAGCCGAACTGCTGGGCCATGGCGGGAGTCAGCTCGCGGTCGTCGCGCCATTTGAGGTAGACGCTGAACTTGTTGGCGGTGATGTCGTAGACGGCACTGGTGCCGACCAGGTCGTACTGCATGCCGCCGGCGCCTCCGATGGAGGTGAGGTAGACGGGGTTACCGGTGAACTGGCCTGCGGTGGTGTCGACGTCGATGCAGATGGAGTCGGGTGCGTAGGCTCTCCAGCCCTGCCCGGGGCTGGTCTTTCCTGAGGCCGTCCGGCCCTGCTTGGAGAACACGGTTCCCCACTTGTGGATGCCCGCCCGATACACGTTCAGCCCTTCCTTGGGGAAGCTGATCCATCCGTCGTCGGAGCTTCTCCCCTGCACCCACTCCGTGTTCACACCGTTGAGATCGGCCTTGTCGGCGTGCACGTTCCCCCACGCCCCACTCCCCTGACGGACATTGATCCCATCCTTGGGGAAAGTGAGCTTCCCGTCGTCGGAGCTTCTCCCCTGCACCCACTCGGTGTTCACACCGTTGACGTCGGCCTTGTCGGCGTGCACGTTCCCCCACGCCCCACTCCCCTGACGGACATTGATCCCATCCTTGGGGAAAGTGAGCTTCCCGTCGTCGGAGTCTCTCCCCTGGACCCACTCCGTGTTCACACCGTTGAGGAGGGCCTTGTCCGCCTCGACGGTCCCCTTCCCGCCGGAGTTGTTGAAGATCTCCACCCCGTTGTCGGTGAAGGTGACACGCCCCTTGTTCGCCGTCCCCTGGACCCAGGGGGTGTCGATGCCGACGGTGGCGGTGAGCGTCTCCAGTACGGGATAACGCACCTGAACGGTCGTGGTGAGGAAGTGCTGCTGCCCGGTGGTGGGGTCGGTGGCGACGAGAATGTAGGTGGTAGCCCGCTTCGGGGCCTCGGCCGGCGACCAGTCATGCCTACCCGGGGCGATGTTCACCTGCCCGCCGGGGAACCGGATCTCGTACCTGAAGTCGTCGGACCCGTCCCAGTTCAGCGTGAGACCGTCTCCGGCGTCCAGCATGGCCTTGTCCGGACGGAAGTCCCGCGGCGGCGGAATCTCCTTCGGAGCGGCCTTCACCAACGGCACCGCCGCATCGCTGACCTGCCACCCGTTAGGGGTTCTGGTGGTCTCGGTCACCATCAGCACGGCCACCCCGGCGTTGGGGGCGACGGTGACGTTCTCCAGCGTCAGCAATATGTAGTCACCGGGCTCGAAACCCTCTATGCGACCGCTCTGCGGGGTGACCTGGAAGACGTTGGTCCCCTGCGGCTGAACGATCACCGGCTGGGTGTCCGCCTGAGGGCCCGACTGGGTGTCGGTGTACTCGCCCTTCGGCTTGATCGTACTGATGTCCCGGGTGAGGTCACCGGCGCCGTCACCCACCGGCACCTTCACCTCGATCCTCAACCAGGGCACCGTCTTTTCGGTGTTGGTGACCATCAGATACACCGTCCCCGTGGACGGAGACCGCCCATCCACGGACGCCTCCAAGGACGCCGGGTCGGTGAGGACGGTGTAGGTCAGCGCAGTCATGCTGACGACTCCTTCTCTTGGCAAATGACGCAGGCCGACGACCTGCGCACTACGAGAGGAACGGGCCAGGCGGAACAGGCGGCGGCACGGGTGAGGCGGCCAGAACCCGCCGCTTGTGACCCACCACAGAAGAGCACCCTCCTAGATCCAAACGTCAGGACGAGAGCACAACAAGAGCACTCAAGGAGGCCATAACGGGGCGCTCCGGCCACACCCTCAGCGCCTTGACAGGGCTTGGAACCCGTCGGCACGCCTCGCCAGGCTTGACATGAAACCATTTGGTTTCCTATCGTCGAGTGTGTGGAAGAGGTGTTCAGGGCGCTGGCGGATCCGACGCGCCGGGAGCTGCTCGACGAGCTGTTCCGCCAGGACGGGCAGTCGCTGAACGCGCTGGCGAGCAGGTTCGCGATGACGAGGGTCGCCGTGGCGAAGCACCTTCGTCTGCTCGAGGAGGCCGGTGTGGTCGTGTCGGACCGGCGAGGCAGGGAGAAGCTGCACTTCCTGAACCCCGTGCCGATCCGTCTCATCCACGACCGGTGGGTCAGCAAATACACCGAGACGTGGGCGGCCGGCCTCGTCGACCTGAAACGAGATCTGGAGACAAGTGTGGAGAAGGTGTTCGAGATCTACATCCGCACCACACCGCAGCGGCTGTGGCAGGCGATCACCGATCCCGAGACCCGGGCGCGGTTCCA
This sequence comes from Microtetraspora sp. NBRC 13810, assembly GCF_030268685.1. Classification (GTDB taxonomy): domain Bacteria; phylum Actinomycetota; class Actinomycetes; order Streptosporangiales; family Streptosporangiaceae; genus BSRQ01. The sequence goes on along the minus strand of NZ_BSRQ01000014.1, from coordinate 30,185 downwards.
GTTCGGTGCCCGCGTGGAATCCGCCTGGGCCACGGGATCCGCCTACAGGGTCACGCACGACGGCGTGCCTGGCGGATTGATCGAAGGGGAGAATCTCGAGGTCGACCCGCCCCGGCGGCTCGTGCAGACATACCACGCCATCTGGGACGACGACATCTCCCGCCAGGGCACCAGCCGGGTGACCTGGGAGATCGAGCAGGTCGACGACAGTTGCAGGCTCGTCGTCCGACACGACCAACTCGCCGCGGACGCCGACGCGCATCTCTACGGCGGCTGGCCGATGATCCTCTCCGGGCTCAAGACCTGGCTCGAAACGGGCCGGGAACTCACCACGCCAGGCTCGCTCATGTACGGAGGCGAAACATCATGACCGCGCCGAAGCCGGTCGTCACGGGTGTCCGAACCGTCAGCGTGCCGGTCGACGACCAGGACCGAGCGCTGCGGTTCTACGTCGACACGCTCGGCTTCACGGTACTGCGCGACGAGTCGATCCCGACCGGACGGTGGATCGAGCTCGCACCCGTCGGCGACAACGTCGTCGTCACGCTGGAGCAGGCCACCGAAGTCGTCACCCGCGGCCCCATCACCATCCGGTTCACCACCGACGACGCAGCGGCCGCGCACACGGCCCTCAACGCCGCCGGCGTTGATACCGATGAGATCCTGCGATGGCCCGGCGTACCACCGATGTTCGCCTTCCGCGACCCCGACGGCAACGCCTTCTCCATCACCGAGACGTGACAGCCGCCGACATACGGGCGCAGGTCGGGCAACATCAGGCTCCAGCCGTGCTGGTTCGCCTCGATGACCGGCTTCTCGACGGCGGCGTCGTCCTCGACGTGGAATTCCAGGCGGCCCTGGCTCCATTGGTCCGGGGCGGCGCTTCTCAGCGTCGGTCGATGGTGTGTCGGGGGATCGACATCGCGGGCACCATCCGGGCCGCCGGTGGCAGCGGCGAGGCGTCCGGGGATGCGCGGAACGCCTGGATCGCGAGGGCGGCGAAGCGCCGGCAGGCCGCGACCCGGCCGGCCGGTGAGGTGGCGTCGATGCCGTTGTTGGCCATGAGGACGAGGATCAGGTCGTCCAGGACGAAATCGGGACGCAGGTGGCCGGCGGCCTTGGCGCGGCGGGCCAGTTCGGCGACGGCGTTCAGCGTGTACTCGCGGCTCGCGGCGAAATCCATCGCGTTGGGGAAGGCGGACATGAAGGCCGCGGTGAACCCCCGGTCGCGGGCGTGCAGCTCACAGGTCCGTTCGATCACGCGGCAGAAGCCATGCCACGGATCCGGGTCGGCCAGCCCTTCCTCGACGATGACCTCACACGCGCGCATCTGGTCGATGAACGCCTCGGTGGCCAGCATCTCCTTGGTCGGGAAGCGCCGGTACAGGGTGGCCGGGCCGACTCCGGCGCGGCGAGCGATCTCCCGCATCGGCACGTGCAGACCTTCGGCGGCGAACGCCGCGCGGGCGGCGTCGAGGATGCGTTCGCGGTTGTCCAGGGCGTCGGAGCGCAGGTTGTGAGTCAAACGGCCGGTCACCGTTCTCACTTTAGCTAAACGGACGGGGGCGTCCACTAGTGTCCCCAGGGTCCCGACAGAACAAGGAGACGGCATTGAAGGCAGTCGCCATCCAGTCGTTCGGAAGCCCCGAAGGCCTCGCGGTCATCGACCTCCCCGACCCGAGTCCCGCCGGCGGGCAGGTGCTGATCACCACCGAGGCGATCGGCGTCGCCGGCGTCGACGCCATGGTCCTCAGCGGCGCCCTGGCCGCGTACGGCTACAAGGAAGGCCACATCCTGGGCGGCGAGATAGCGGGCACCGTGACCGCCGTCGGCGATGGCGTCGACCCGTCATGGGCCGGTCAGCGCGTGTGGGCGTTCACCGGCCCGGGCGGCGGCTACGCGGAGCGGGCGATCGCTCCGGCGTCGACGCTCGTCCCCCTCCCCGCGAACGTGTCCGCCGTCGACGCGGTGACACTCGGAAGCTCCGGAATGGTGGCCCATTTCGGCCTTCGTCACGCCCACTTCGTCCCCGGCGAGACCGTGCTGGTGCGCGGCGCGGCCGGCGGCATCGGGATCATGGCGGTCCAGCTCGCGGTGCGTGGCGGCGCCGGTGCGGTGGCGGTCACGACGTCGTCGGCCGAACGTGGCGACCGCCTGCGCAAGCTGGGCGCCACCCACGTCCTGGACCGTTCCGGCGGAGGAGGCGAGGACGCTCCCCCGGCGTACGACGTCATCATCGACATCGCCGCCGGCGCGGACCTGCCGTCGTTCTTCACCAAGCTCAACCCGAACGGCCGCATGGTGGCCGTCGGCGCGGTCGCGGGCTTCCCGGCGGCGGACTTCGGCATGGAGTTGTTCGCGGCATTCCGCAAGTCGATGTCGTTCGCGACCTTCAGCGCGGACACCGTGCCGGAGACCGACCGGCGCGCCGCGACCGCCGAACTGCTCGCCGCGGCGGCCCGCGGCGAGCTGGACGCGCTGGTGCACGAGGTGCTGCCCCTGGAGCAGGCCGTCATGGCCCACCGGAAGATGAAGGCGGGCGAGGTGTTCGGCAGGATCGTGCTCACGCCATCAGGTAGTTGACACCGCAACGTGATGTCATGATCCCGTAGCCGGCGTTCCCATGGTGACCGCAACGAGCGCGAGCCAGGCGCCGTCGCCGGTCCTGCGGCTAGGCAAGCGCGAACGACAGGAACCGCCTCACGGCGGTGGTCCAACGGGCCGCCGTCGGGGTTGGCCGGCGCGAACTGCTCGCGGGAGGGCGCCGGGCAGCGCAGCACCCGGTCCGAGCGCAACCGGCCCAGCCCCTCCACCGGCAGATCGGCCAGCAGGAAGGCCAGTCGCGCCACGTCGTAGCCGACGTCGAACACGACCAGGATGTTGGCGTCCCCGCCCGCCACCGCCCAGCTTCGATCAGGCGGGATCACCAGCTCACGCACCTGCCTGGGCCACCGCCGAACTGCTGCCCCATGCCATCCAGCACGCGACCGGAGCCGTGCCCCTTCCACGGCCAGCGAACCAGCGACAGTCCTGCGCAGGGGCACACAGCACGACATCCGCAAACTCACCATGGACGGCGACCTGACCGACCAGGCCGTCGCCGGCTACATCGCCAAGTACGCCACCAAAGCAGCCGAACGCCAGCAGGAACTGCTCTCCATCAACCAGTCCGACGCCGAGAAGATCCGCAACATCCCTGCCAGCGAAACCAAAGCCACCGACAGGGCCGAACACCGCCAACAGTGGATGTTCTTCGCTCTCGGTGCGCTCGTGTCCATCCCCATCGGCGTTGCTCTCAACCCGCTCGTGCCAAGAGCACGAAACCCCAGCACCACGCACTGGGTGAGCAGCAGAATGACGCCCATGAGCGAGGCACTGCCCGACCCCGACCCCGCGTGGAACGCCCTCTACGATCACGCCACCAACGCCGCCGAGTTCGCCATCTACGCCGACCCAGCGCAGATGAGCGTCACCGACGACTACGAAGAAGCCCGCGAAGTGCTCGCCGCCGCCGTGAGCACCGGGATCATCGATAACGTCTACGAAGCAGCACTGCGATTCCAGGCCGCAGTCACAACACCCGACATGGCGTCCGCGCTCACCAGCGGCGCCAGCGAAGACGAGCTCGCCTTGTACAACTCCGTCATCATGATCCGAGCCGCGCTCAGCCGGCTCGAAGAGTAGCCGCCCCTCGAAGTCGGCATAGCCGCTGTGCTCTCGGCTGCGTAAGAGAACTGGTCGAGAAGTGATGTGTACAAAATACGTACTCCCCGCCAGGGCATCTCCTGACGGGCAGTAATCGCCGTCGGGTCCTCGTTGTAGCTCGGCACGATGGCGACGACGCGGCCGGGCACCGGCGGCAGGTGCCGGAAGCTCCGCGGCCAGACGGTGACGACCAGGAGGACGACGAGCACGCCGGTGGTGAGCGCGTACACGCCTGCCCACGCGTCCACCCCGGCACCGAACGTGTCCTGTAGATCGCGATCCAGGCGAGGCCGGCCGCGAGCGTCACCACCCCCGCGGCCGCCGCGCGCAGACCGGCGCGACGCCGTCTCACCGGCCGGCCCTACGGCTGCGGGTGGCGACCCGGTAGACGCCCAGCCCGGCGAGCACGACCGCGACAACCACGGTCAGCAGGGTAGGCAGGCCGATCGTGGTGCCGGCGATGGCGACGGCTCCGGCGGAGCCGAATAAGGCGCTGTCCTCATAGATTCCGGATTTGTCCTTCCAAGGTGGAAAAGAAAGCGCACCGGAGTGCGCTCGCTCACATGTTCGATTCTGCTCTGCTGGTTGTCCTCCGCGGACGCCGCCTGGTGGCTGACGTCCGCGGAGGACGGTTGAGACGCGGCGGCGGAGCCGTGAGGGTGGCTCCTGGATCGTCTGCCGCCGCGCCGGTCTATGCGGGCGGCGCCGGACGGGCCGCCCACTCTTCGCGGGCCCTCTTGAGGTAGCGGTGAACCACCCAGGCCGGGATCTTGAGCTCGTCAGCGATCTCGTCCGCCATCGCCGCCGCGCGGCCCTTCAAGGACAGATCGCGCTCAGCGGGCCCGAACGCCTGAGCTGAGATCGCGCTGGACGGCAAGGGGCCCATGTAGCGGCCGTACTCGTCCAGGCCGGGCACCTGCCCCGGGCGCTCCTGGCTCACTCGGCAGCCCTCGGGCGAGGAATCACCCAGGAGCACCAGACGACCTTGCCGTCCTCGGGCCGAGGGGCGTACTCCACCCCCCACAGGTCCGTGCAGGCTGACACGATCGGGAGCCCGCGGCCGTGCTCGTCGTCCAGGGACGGCCACGCGTCCGAGTCCATGGGCTCCCAGTCCGGGCGCTGGTCAGCCACCTCGACCCGCAGGGAGTCCCGGCCGTGCAAGAGCGCGAGGCTGACCGGGCCGCGGCCGTGCACGATCGCGTTGGCCACCAGCTCGCCGACGACCAGCTCGACATCGTCCAGGTGTTCCAGCCCCCAGAGTCCCAGCGTGTTCCGAGCCAGCCGCCGCGCTTCCCCGGCCGCCTGGGGTTCGGCGCGCAGTGCCCAGCGCAGCTCACGCGTGGCGATGCGGGCGACCGGGGCGGTCATGCCGGCACCGCCTGACGGCCGCCGTGGGCCCAGCCGGGCGGGAGCGGGATCTCCGGCGGCCGGCCGCCGCCGCGGCGCAGGGCCAGGGCGGGCCGGTCGTGGCGGCGGCCTCGATCGGCGTCGGCTGGGGCGGGCGGACGGAGGACGGCGCGGGCGCTGCGGGGAGCCGGCCGACGAGGCCGCGAGCGCGGCGGGCGACCATCCGGGCGCGCATCTGCGCCGCGGTGGGGTGCTCGTAGTCATGCCGGGGGCGGTGGGGCAGCGTCTCGCCGCGGTGGGCGTACGGCGGATGCCCGCACCACCGGCACCCCATCGGCATCGGGGGCACCTCAGCGCGGTGACGGATGCGGATGCATCGGGCGGACGCTAAGCGGCGGGAGCCAGTAAGGTCAGGCATCGGGTCAGGAGGTCCTTTCCTGATCAAGGGCCCGCAGGGCGTCGCTACACGCCCTGTCGGGCCCGCTTTTCAGCGGAGCTCGGCGCCCCGCGTCATGCAACGTGCTCGCATGTGCTGATCAACTCGCGGGCACGCTGGCGCCACGCGCTGAGACTGTCGGCTGGCTCGGCAAACGTCGTCGCCAGGCATGTGGACTTCGTCCGCTCAACGAGATGCGCCGCCCGGGATCGTTTGTCGAGCACGACGGCGATCTCTGCCCGGGGCGTCGTGATGGACGCGATGCGGTCTGTCTGAGTCAGGATGCTGTCGACGACGCCACGCCAGAACGCGCGCTCGGCAGCCGCCACAGATGGATATTCAGAGCCCTGGGACGTGGTGTCGGATACGAGCACCACAGTGGGCGGATTGTCCAGGAGGTGCCAGCGCTCATCACGCCACACGTAGGTGAGGCGCGCGGCGTGGGCCGGGTCGTGAGGGACAAGCACGAGCCCCCTCCAGGATCACGTATACGAGCTAGTGATTTCGTATACGAACTGCATGAGCATGTAGCCTCCTGTCAAGTAAGACAACGAAATTGGAGAGTCGGTGACCGAAACGCACGCCTATCTGCGGATCGCGGATCAACTGCGCGAGATGATCCACTCAGGCGATCTCACTCCCGGCGACCGTCTACCCGCCCACCGCGCTCTGGCCGACGAGTATGAGGTTTCGGAGATCCTGATCCGGCGGGCAATCGACCTGCTCCGCACTGAGGGCCTGGTCGAGTCCCGCCGAGGTTCCGGCACCTTCGTACGAGCACGTCCCGCCGTCCGGCGCATCTCCATGGACCGATACCGCGTCGACGCCGGCCCTCAGCACGAACCCGCCACCTCGTTCACGGCTGACCAAGGGATCACCTGGTCGCAATACCGACTCGACAAGGCGTTCCGGTGGGTCGAGGCCACCGCGCACCTGGCCGACCTGTTCGGCGTCGAGCCAGGGGTCAGGGTGCTGGAACGCCGGTTCGTCTTCTACTCCAAGGGCGAGCCGAGCCAGATGTCGCGCTCCTGCCTGCTCGCCGCCGACGTCGAAGGCACGCCGGTAGCCGACCCGAAGAACGAACCCTGGCCCGGCGGGAACATTGGCCAGTTGCGGACGCTCGGCATCGTGGTGGACGAGATCGTCGAAGAGACGGCAGTGAGGATGCCCACCCCCGAAGAGGTCGCCATGCTGGGCATCGGCACGGGCGTGCCGGTCTTCGCAATCACGCGACAGATGCTCGCCGCCAACCGAGTCGTTGAGGTGGCAGATCCCATCACCATCCCTGGAGACCGCGCGGTACGCGTAGACCGCATCCGTCCGATGCCTGAGTAGTAAACACGATGACACTGCTTTGTGCATGCAAAAATGCCCGCCCGACCAGGGACTGTCAGCCTGAGCCGCATCCAATGAGCGGCAAGGACAGGAGCAGTGCCCCGAGACGACCGGCCGGTGTCTGTCCGGCTGGCGGAGAGGCTCCGGCGGGCGATCCAGGACGGCACCTATCCGCCCGGCAGCCGGCTGCCGACGATCGCCGAGCTGATCGACTCCTGGGGCGTCTCCCATGGCACCGTGCGCCGCGCTATCGCACAGCTGGCCGCGGACGGCCTCGTCGACACCCGCTACCGCGCAGGCACGATCGTCCGATCCGCACAGCCGGTCCGCCGCTTGGACGTGGAGCGCTACCGTGACGTAGCCCATGGCCGCCTCCCTACCGCCGAGGCGCACGTCACCACGACGGTGACCGGGCGGGTCGTCGGCGCCGACGACGAGCTCGCGGAGCTGCTGGCGGTGGAGGCCGGCGCGCCGGTGCTGCGCCGGGTGCTGGTCCGGTACGCCGGCGACCGCGCCGAGGAGATCGCCCACAGCTACATGCCTACGGAGTTGGTCGGCGCCCTGGCGGCCGCGGAGGCAGATCGGCCGTGGCCCGGCGGACCGCTCGCCCGCCTGGTCTCCCTGGGGCGCCCTGTGACGCGCATCGAGGAGGCTGTGGGTGCCCGGATGCCGACCCCAGAGGAGAAACAGCTCCTCCGGCTCGGCGAGGGCATCCCCGTGGTGGCCGTGCGGCGCCGGATGTTGTGCGGCGATCGAGTCGGCGAGGTTGCCCGGGATATCGTGCGGCCTGCCGATCGGTTCACACTGGACTACTCCATTGATCTGTGGCTGAAATGATGTACCAGCGCCGCGACACCCCTCGCCTATTTGTCGCAGCCAAATGGATAATAAATGACCGATTCATATAGACCCAGCGTGCGCATGCGCAGGTGGGGCGCGAGTTACGGACGCTGCGTGACTCTAAGGGCCTAAGCCTGGAAGAGGTCGCCAAAACGGTGGGCTGGAGCGCCTCGAAGCTCAGCCGCATCGAGACGGCCCATACTCGGCCGGCCCCCGGCGCTCTGGGAGACCTGCTCGCCCTCTACCAGGTCGCCCCCGAGCGGGTGGACGAGCTGGAGCAGCTGGCGCGCGACGCCCGCCGGCGGCGATGGTGGGCGAGCTACGGGGACGCCTTCACAGGCCCGTTCGTCGCACTGGAGGACGAGGCCACCACCATCCGCTCCTGGCAGCCCCAACTCATTCCCGGGCTCCTGCAGACAGAGGCGTACGCGCGGGCAGTCATCCAGGCCAGCTGGCCCGATGCGGACGCGGCCGACGTGGAGCGACGGGTGGCAGCTCGTATGGCTCGCCGGGCGATCCTGGACCGGCGGGACGCACCGAAGTTGCACGCTGTGCTGGACGAGATGGCCGTCCGGCGGCAGGTCGCCACTGCGGCGGTACGGCGGGAGCAAATCGGCGCGCTTCTAGCTCTGAGTCGCCGTACGAATATCACGCTGCAGATCATGCCTTTTTCGGCTGGCATCCATGCTGGACTAGAAGGGCACTTTGTGATTTTGGGATTCCCGGAGTGTGATCCAGATGTGGCGTATGTAGAAAGTGTTGCAGGGGACACATTTGAAGATTCACCAGACCGCGTATCCAAGATCGAAAGTCGGTTTGAGCGGATAGTTGGTGCATCATTGTCCCCTGCGGATACGAGAGACTTCCTCTCCCGCCTCGTAAAGGAGTAATGAGTGACTATAGAAAACGGTGATTCCCTTGTCTGGCGCAAGTCGTCCTACAGCGGGGGTGGAAACGACTGCGTAGAGGTCGCCGAGCAGGACGAGATGATCCTCGTGCGGGACAGCAAGGACCCGGGCGGCCCGGTGCTGCGGTTCACCGGCCGGGAGTGGTTCGCCTTCTGGCGCGGGATGAAGGCCGGCGAGTTCGACGGGGTCGGCCGCCTCGCCCTTGAGTGATCGCGGAGAGCGTGCACCGGCCTGCACGCTCTCCCCTGTCAACTATCCCTGTCACGAGAAACGCCCCGGACCTCTGGTCCGGGGCGTTTCTGCTGGTCAAACCGTGGAGCCGCCTAAGGGAATCGAACCCTTGACCTACGCATTACGAGCCCTCGTATCGGCCACTGGGCGGTGTCCGCGCGCTTCCACTGATGTCCGTACACGCAGGTCAGAGGGCATCGCGGGCATCAGCGGATGCTGGTGGTCGCGAGCGGAATGCAACGGGAACTGCAACGGAGACAGTCGGTCCACGGCGATGATCGTGCTGGTATGACTGCTGCGCCGTGTCACCAAGCCGAGCGAGCCATCCCCGAGGGCGCTGGGGACGTTGCCGTCGCCAGGAACTGCGATTCCTGGGTCACAACAGCGGACGTCAGCCGTGGCGGCTTGCCCGCTGTCGTTCCGATAGCGCGAGTGACAAGCAGGGCGTGGGCCCTTTCGGCCTGTGCCCTCGCGGTTTCCCAGACAGCGGAAACCTGCCGGAGTAGCGTCCCGTCCCGAGCCGACTATCAATCCTATGGAGGTCACCGTGACCGGCACGCTCGGCGTCATCTACGTGGTTCTGTTCAGCAACGGCGTGATCAAGATTGGCCGGACCAGCAGACCCTTCTCACTACGGCTGGCCGAGCATCGCCGACCTGCGCATATGCATCTCCGAACCATCGAGGACTACTGGGTGTCGGAGCCGTTCGAGGGATATGGCAAGGCCGAAACGATTCTCCGACAGATCTGCTTCTGCTTCAGCGACGAAGCCCCAAGACGGCGCGAGTGGTTCACCGACGTGGACTTTGGGCTGGCCCGCCAGTACGCCGAGTGGATGAGCACGAGGCTACGGGCCCGTATGGTGGCGTCGTGAGCCTCGACCTCGAGGCCATGGCCAGGCGGATGATCACGTGAAAGAGGGCGGCAACCGGGTTCGGCGCCGCGGGTTCGGGCCGTCGACCTTCGGCTTTTCAGATGTAGCAATCAGGCTGCTGAGCCGCCTCGACCAGGTGCCGACGGATCACCCAAGGTGCTCTCAGCGTGGCTTTGGTGGCCGACGTTGCCATCGGTTTCCACCGCGGCGCCCAGGTTCTTGATCGCGGCTATCCAGCTCTCCATGTACTTGTCCGCAGTTTCCTTGCTATCTGGCCCGTGCAGTAACGGTGGGCCGTTTGTGACCTGGTCGAGTAGGTGGTCATAGATCGCATCGAGCCGAGGATCGAGGCAACTGGTGAGGTTTGCTGCTGCATCGCAAGTTCTGTTCATTCCAGTGCACATGATCGTCAACAACATCCCGGTCATGGCGGGACCGAGTAGGTGTGCTTCCGCTGTCAGGCGCTAGATTCAGATCGAGATTCTGAAGAGGATTAGTGGGCAAGCGCGTCAACGTCGACGGCCCGGGAGACGACCCGGACGAGTACTGGTTCGAGTGCGAGGACTGCGAGGGCACGGGGACCGTAAACGTCCCAGACGGACTCGATGAGTCCACCAGCGTCAGCGCCGAGTGTCCCGGTTGCGGAGGCCTGGGTTTCTACGAGGGCGACGCTGACGATGTCGACGACTGAGGACCAAGTGCTTTGGCGGGTGCCGTACGAGCACGGAAAGGCGTAACGCCGCGCTACTCCGGCGCTACGCCATCACGCATCTCTAGTGGCGGAGCCGCCCATGACGAAACTGGCGCTGACTGGCGGTGACGCAAGCGCCCGCCAACGAGACCCAACTCCACAAGCGGGAATGCTCGGGCGCCGGCACCGTGTGAACTTGCCGTAGTCCGACGGCCTTGGCAAGGACACCACAGAGAAATCGACACAGAATTAGCCCACCTCAACCGCCTTGATCAAATTGACAGATTCCGTCACGCTGCGCCCCTCGATGCGAACTGTGGGCACGGCCCTGCTCGCAGTCTTCTTGGGCTGCTGAGAGGTGTGCTGAGGGGCGGTGTGGACCGGCGGCGTGCGGCTGCGTTGCTGTGCTTCTGTGCTGTACGGCACTCCCCCGGTGAGCCGCGCTCACCGCTGCCTGTGCAGGACTTCCATCGCCTGCAGCAAGTCGGTGACCACATGGTCCGCTGCATGGACGTGATCGGGCCACGTTCCTCGGTCGATCCAGATCGTACGCAGGCCCGCCGCACAGCCCCCGGCGATGTCCGCGACGAGGTTGTCCCCGATCATCCATCCCCCGCCGTCGAGCGTCACCCCACAGCGAGTGGCAGCGATCTGAAACAGCTCGACCTCGGGCTTGCGGATACCCTGGGCTCCCGACAACGCCCAGGCATCGACGACATCGGCGAGCCCTGACCGCCGGATCTTCCCGAGCTGGTTGTCGGCCATCCCGTTGGTGACGATGGCCACCAGCCAGCCGGAGGCGCGCAGCCGGGACAGCCCCGCCAGGACTTCGGACGGGCAGTGGACGAGGTAGGGCATACGCCTGCGATACCCGTCCCACAACTCCTCGACCGGGGCAGACAAGGTGTAGTGCTCACGCACCTGCGTGAAGAACGTCTCTCGATGGGGGTAGCCTGCGCGGTCGAGCGCGATCAGCCAGTCAACCACCTCGCGCCCCAACCCGTACTCCTCGGTGAACTCCTCGACCCACAGCCGAAACGCCTGGTCCAGGTCCACCAGAGTGTTATCCAGGTCGAAGAGAGCGAGCCGCTGCACAACGGCTCATCCTATGGGGACGCCCTTCCTCAATCATCCGCAAATGCGTGGAGTAACCGGCTCCATCAGGATCCATCGCCTCCCCTGATCACCTCGTACGCCGTCGACCACCGCGGAGCGGCAGCAGGATGATCGAGACCGTGATCAGACGCCGCTGTCCGGCGCCAGCGTGGCACCGCCAGTCGTGCCATGACAGCGCTTGTACTTCTTTCCCGATCCGCACGGGCACGGGGCGTTGCGGAGGAGGTTACCGATGCCATCGCGGCGGATGACGGGCGTAAGCCGGGCCCGGATCTCCGCTGCCGTGCTCTGGGCGGCGTTCAGGAAGCCGCCAAAGACCCCAGGGAGTTTCCCGGCCAACCAGCGGTAGTGGCTGATGGCTTCCTCCGCTGCTGAGAGACCTGCAGGGAGGTCTGTTTCAGACTCGTTGCATACCCGTGCATAGGTCCACAGGCTCAGAGCGAGGTCAGGCAGATATGCCTCCGGCTCCACCTCGGCCAACTGACGGTGAAGTTCCACTGCCTCACGTGCCAGTTCCACCGCCCCCCGTTTGTCCCCCACCTCCGACAAGAAGGTCCCCAGGGTGGCCAAGCTGCTTGCGAGATCTGGCAGGTATGCCTCCGGCTCTGCCTCGGCCAATTGACGGTGAAGTTCCACTGCCTCACGTGCCAGTTCCACCGCCCGCCGTTTGTCCCCCACCCCTGACAAAAGAGCCCCCAGGTTGGACAAGCTGATTGCGAGGTTGGGCAGATAGGCCGCCGGCTCCGCTCCAGCCAACTGACGATAGACCTCCACCGCCTCACGCACCGACCTCACCGCCCCCTGTTTGTCCCCAACCCCCGACAAGCAGCCCCCCAGGTTGCTCAAGCTCATCGCGAGGCCGGGCAGATTGGCCGCTGGCTCCACCTCGGCCAACCGACGGTGAAGCTCGACCGCCTCCCGTGCTGGTTCCACCGCCTCGTGTTTGTCCCCTGCCTCCCACAGTCGGGCTCCCAAAGTGGTCAGGCTTTTCGCCAGGTCGGCCAGGTAGGCTTTCGGCTCCGCCTCGGCCAACCGTCGCCGGATCTCCACCGCCTCCTGTACCGGCTCCACCGCTCCGCGGATGTCCCCTACCCCCGACAAGCAGTTCCCCAGATTGTTCAAGCTCATCGCGAGACCACGTAGATGGACCTCCGGTTCCACCTCGGCCAACCGACGGTAAAGCTCCACCGACTCCCGCACCGATCCCAACGCTCTCCGGATGTCCCCTACCCCCGAGGAGAGAGTCCCCAGGTTGTTCAAGCTCATCGCGAGGTCGGGAAGGTAGGCCGTTGGATCTGCCTCGGCCAAGTGACGATTGGACTCCACCACCTCCCGTATGAGTTCCACCGCTCTCCGCTTGTCACCCACTTCCCACAATTGGGTCGCCAGATTGTTCAGGCTCAACGTGAAGCGGGGCAGGTGAGCCGCCGGATTCGCCTGATCCAGCTGACGATAAAGTTCCACCGCCTCCCACGATGCCTTCAACGCCCTCCGGATGTCCCCGACCGCCGACAACCGGGTCCCGAGGTTGTTCAAACTGTTTGCGAGGCCGGGCAGGTAGGCCTCCGGCTCCACCTCAGCCAACCGACGATAGAGCTCCACCGCCTCCCGCGAAGGCTCTAATGCCCCCCGGATGTCCCCCACGTACGACAGACGGATCCCTAGGGCTGAAAGGCGGGGGGCCCGCAACGCGGGGGATGCATCGGCGGGCAGAGTATGCAGTAGGTGGAGGGCGAGGTTGCTGGCGGCTTGGAGCAGGTCGGTGTCGTAGTCGGGCAGGGCGTCATGGAAGCGCATGGCTAGGGAGTGCTCGGCGTGATCGATGATGAATCCGACGAGATCGGCGGTGGCGTACCGGGCCAGCTCTGGCCGCTGGTCCAGTAGTTCTAGTAGCAGCGTGCGGGCCTGAGGATGGCGGGCTGCGGTGGCGGTGAGCACGATAAGGCAGCGCCGCATCGACATCCGGGACAGCCTGTCAGCTTCCATCTGCCCGTCGTTGAAGCTACCAGCAGTAACAGCAGTGAGGGTGGTCAGGGTCTGGGCCGCCTCGACGGCGTGGTAGCGCAGGTGGTGGGCGATGAAGTCCTCGCCGAACCGGTCCGGGCGTAGGGGCAGCAGAATCCCGCCTCCAGCGAGGCAGCCATTGTGGCTCAGCCGCTCACTGGGCGCGTGGCCGGGCCGGGCCGGTGTTGCAGGGGGGTAAAGGCGGCGGTGCGTGTCCAGGAGCAGCCCGGCTTGGGCGGGGCCGTCGACCAGGTGGGTGCGGTGCAGCAGGCTACGTGCCTGGGCAGTGTCCTCCAGGGGACCGAACACGGTGGCTAGGAACACCATGCGCTCAATAACGGCAGGGGAGGTGAAAGCGGGTGTTGTCGCCTGCCAGTAGCGCATCTCGTGGTTGAGCAGATAGTCCGACAGACCTGGCCGATTTGGGGCGGGGGCCTCTTCCTGGGCGGCGTAGATGGCGGCCAGGGCGGCCATGTGCAAGGTCAGCGCTGAGGCATAGTCGGGATGGTCCAGGTCCGCTGGCGGACCTGGCACAGGGCCGTTGTGCTCCAAGTGTGCGGCGAACGCGGCGGCGGCTTGGAGGTAGGCCTGCGGTCGGTCGGTGGCGGGGGTGAAGTCGCCCAGGGCGATGGGGTCGGCCAGGTCGGCGCCACTACGGTCCAGTTGCGCGCATAGGCTCTGCCACAGGTCTTCTCCCGGGCGAGCCAGCAGCAGCAGGCGGACGGTGCGGCCAGGCAGGTCCCAGGCTAGGCCGTCGATCATTTGGGTCAATATGGACGAGTCCCAGCGTTCGGCGTAGTCGACCACTACCAGCAGCGGTTGCCTGTCGGCCAACTCGAGGGCGCCACTGCCGTTGTGGAGGCGGGGGGTTTTCTCCACCGCCTGGCTCACCGCCCACCCTGCGGCGTGGCTTCTGGAGGCGAAGTGGGCGGCCAGGCGGGTCTTTCCCTGCCCCCCGGGGCCATGCAACAAGATCACTGACACGGGTTCATCCGGGACATCCCGCCAAGCGGTCAAGGCCTCTTCCTCGGCGGGGCGGGACCGGTAGGGCACTACCTGACGCTGCACGTCCAGCAGGTAACTGGGACCGCGCCGAGAACGTGGCAGACGCACCGGCGGAGCATCCCCGAGCATCTCCAGCCGGTAGCCGGGCCGATCGAGAGCGATCAGCACATCCCCAGCAGCGTGCCCAATCTGGATGTTGGGCCCCCCGATCAGCGAGCCGGACACCGACGGGACGCTGGAGGGCAACCTGCCGGGGAGGGGTGCGGCCTCAGCGCTCATAGCGGATGTCCACGTCCCCGTCAGCATGGCCGATCTGGATGTTGGGTCCTTCGATGGTGGAGTTGGACACGACAGGTCCGCCTCCGGCCTCCTCTTGGGGCGCTTTAGGCTGGGCCCGGGTCTGCGGCAGTTCCTCCGTTGTAGAGGGTAGGGCGGAGCGGTGGGCCAGAACGATGCTGTAGACCGCCAGCGGCAACCCGGCCGCCGCGATACACATGCCGATGATGCTGGCCCACTTATCGGCGTCATCTAGCCCGGCCCGCACCAACAGCACCCCGGCCAGGGTGCAACCGACTCCCGCCACCGCCGCGCCGGCCCACGCCACCATTCGCCCGCCTCTCATGTTCTTCATAATGAACCACCGTCCACCAGCCAGCGGGCGATTACCGGATATGACCGGATCACTACAGATACTGATTCGGCGACCCAATCGCCCCTTCCCTGCTTGGCGGCGGCGGTTCAGCAGGTGATCCGGTGGCAAGCCGACCCGGAGCGCAGGACCACCAGGCCCGAGCATCGGAGGCAACGCGGCAGGCCCGACCTTCCGCTTTTCAGGCGGAGCAATCACCCTGCTCGGCTGATCGAGACCGTGGTCAGGGGCGCGTGGACGGTGACGCGGATGAGTCGGCGTGTGGTGACGTTGCTGTCAGTGCTGCAGTCACCTCGGCGATGGTCACCCGGCGGCCATGGCCGTACGACGAGTACCGAAGTCCGCGATCGTCACGGCCTCAGCCACCGTGCCGCCTTCTGATCCGTAGCCAGTTCGAAATCGTCCACGGGTGTCCTCTGCTGTCAGAAGCGCATGCTTAGCGACTCATACGGCCTGATTATCCTCCAGAGATGTACACCGGTGTCCAGGGGTGTTGTTAGCAAGATCTGCGGAGAATCGGCGTTACCGGCGGACAGCGAATGCCGACGTGTGGTCGCGTGGCGACAGACACGACTGGGCAACAGGACAACAGCAGTCGGGCGCTCACTCCTGGGCGAACTGCTGTTTCTCGACGCCACCTGAGAAAAGCTGCTGGTTCCCGTGTGAGAGCCAGAAACTGTGGACGGTCTCAGGTCCGAGATCCTGGATCTCAAACGTATGAGCGGTGTTCTCCTCATCGTATGGGGCGACCAAACCGTCGGGGCTCGAAGCGTCGCCGAGGATCACATAGTCGAATCGTTTCAGGTCAGGCTGATCTGGCGAGGCGCTGTCCCTGGAAAACCGATATGCTCCGTCAGGCTTGAGGCCGACGCGGTAGATGAATGGCTGCGCAACTTCATACTCAAGCGTGAATCGCGGGTGCACGAAGATGTGCGACGGCGAGACATGCTCAGCCGGCACCCACAGCCAGAGCGTCTGATCGCGGTTCCTGGTGCTCTCTCGGTACACCTCAAGCTCCACATCAGGCGGTGCGTGGTCCAGACTCTGATCTAGGCGGAGAGGCAACTTGCCGTCCGATGCCATCGCGATTCGATGCAGGTCTGCCTCGGTCGCGACACTCGGCAGACTTGTAAAGTAGGCGTATGAGCAGTTCGCGAGCCGCTTATTCCCCTGGAAGTTCCAGGCGGATCCCCGGACCTCCCCGCTCGATTCGATTGCAATCTTTGCCGCCATTGTGGTGTGGTGGTACAAGCGCAGGTCGAAACCGCCGTCTGGGCGCAACCGAGCGGCCCCCGCCTTGTGCCGCTTGAGGGCGTCCGGCGACCTGAGCTTGCCCCGGTAGACATGCGCGTGATCCGAAAGGGCAACAACGTGACCATCACTCGGGATCTCGATCTGCGTCTCGGCGGCAGTGTTCCTCAGACCGATCGTCACCACGCCTACGCTTGCGCCAGCCCTACCCTCCCAGAACCCAAGTAGTGGCGGGTAGATCCACTGCGGCTGTAGCCAGAAGTGACGTCCATCCTGCTCAACGACGACTTGGTCGACCAGAAAAATCGACGCCCCCTCTCTATGAACGAGACGAAGCTTGATGAGGCAGTCATGACCTGACTCGTCTACCTTGTGCACAATCTAAACTCTAGTGCACTTAAGCGCATACAGGCGGCAAAACAGGGGCTTGACTGGCCGCCCAGGACCAAGCCAATTCGGAGCCTAGTTCCGGGGCGACGGAGAACCCCGTCGCTCGATGACAAGTGGAGCTGAACCGCAGGGCCTCGAGGCCCGGTGAGCGGAAGCCACACGCAGATCTTAGAGCGCCCCACCCCTGCTCGCGCAGGATTTGGATGGCCTCTGGATATCCCGCACACCATGGTCGGCACCGTGCTCATGCCCCTGCCACGTATGATCCGCTCTACGCCGCGTACGCCCTGATGCTCCTCCTCGGACTGCGTTGCGGTAAGGTGCTCGCCTCGCTTGGGGACTGCGTCGACGTCGGCGTAGGAACATCTCTGGATCTCCCGTCAGCTCAACCGGATCAGTGGCAAGCTCCTCCACCGCGACATGACCAAGACGGAGCTCCAAGTCCTAACTCTTGCCGATCGGACTTTGTGTAATCAGGCAAGTGGGGCATGTGCACCGCTCCACGAAGCCAGTGCACGGGGCAAGCAATGCCTGCAGACCGGATATTTATGGTTTTCCAGGACCTGCGTCATGGGCGGCTGCGCATAATATCGGCGTCCGACAAGTGTCGCGGAGCGACTGAGCAACGTGGACACGACGCAGAGAGGATCGATGCCACCGATGAGCCCGCTGCACTTGGTCATCACCGCGGCACTCGCCGTTTCCGGCATCGCGCTACAGATCTGGTCGTCGGCGCCCGGTCGCGCCGAGCGACTGTACGCTCTCCAACTGCCCGTGATTCTTCTCTACTCTCTGGCTGCGGCACTCTTTCTATTCTCTGCGTTTCCAGACTCGCTAACCGAGGGCCGGGCGCTGGGGTTCGGGATCGGCGGCGCCGCCGGCTTCGCCGCGTTCTTCATGATGGCATCCTTCGCATGGCTGGCTAGGACGCGCCAATGGGACGAACTGGCAGCCAATTTAAAGAAGACCACTCGGGAGAACGCCGCACTACACAGACAGTTGCTTAGCGAGCGTCCACCGGTAGACGGTCCGAGCCCTCTCACCCAGTGCACGAGATATGAACTGCCGTTGCGCGGCGACCGGCGGCACCGAGTTGGAATAATCACCGGGAATCTGGCCAATGTCCTAGGGACCGACGTGTGGGTCAATCCGGAGAATACCCGGATGGACATGTCACGCATCGACGAGCCCACCATTTCCGCGACGATTCGCTTCCACGGCGGCCGTAGGGATGACGTCGGCCATCTGGTTCGCGACACAATCGCCCTGGAACTCGCCGAACGCATGACAGGCCGCTCTCATGTGCCGGCTGGCACGGTACTGGTCACCGGGCCAGGGGAGCTTCAGGAAAGCCACCAGGTCCGGCGGATCCTGCATGTCGCTGCCGTCGAGGGTGAACCAGGCTCCGGTTACCGTCCGGTCATGGATTTGGAGCGGTGTGTCCGTAACATCCTCGCCGAGGTTGACCGACTCGCAACAGCCGGGGAGACACTGCGCTCAGTCGTCCTGCCTCTTCTTGGGACCGGCGCGGGCAACAGCGACTTGCACAAGACCGTAAACTCCCTGCTAGCTGCGACGGTGGCCTACTTTCGTTCCCACACGGCGTCGCGCATCCGCGTTGTCTATCTGCTGGCATACACCGACGTGCAGGCCGCCGCGTGTAGATCAGCTCTGGACGCAGACCCAGAACTCTCTAGAGAGAACTAGTTAGACGCGGTCCACGACGGCGATGACCTAGTTCAAGACGTGATGGTCCGAACTTGGGCGGACGTGGAGATTAGCTCTCACGTCCGGTTCGATAAACGGGCCCAGGAGCCGGGGCAAATTGGTTCTCCTCTGCTCAAACTCGCAAATCCTGCTTACAGTAGGGCGCTGACAGCTGATCCGTAGCAAGATCAGGAATGTTCAGGGCTGCCCACAGGCATCCCTTGGCCTGACCGCGCCCATCCCCGCATATCCATCGCCGTCCGTGGCCATCTGCCACCGTCGTTAGCGCTGGCGTCAGTACCCTCAATGCCCCGGAGGATGTGCGCGCGCCCGAACGCGAGAGGGCACGATTCGTGCGAGCGAGTGCCCAGCTCTTGGGAGGCTCGGGAGGCTTTGGACTGCGAGCACTCAATTAGGCCACATATGTTCTTCTCCCGCAGGCGCCTCGTGAATGCACCCGATATCGTCGGGTCCATGGCTGACGCGTTGCCGCTCCGCATTTTTCTAGCCTCGCCCGGCGATCTCTCAGACGAGCGTGAAGTTGTTCGCGCCAGCGTCGATGAGTACAACGCTCGTTGCAGATGCGAGAGCAACGTTGCCTACGAAGTCGTCGGCTGGGAGCGCGTGCGAGGAACTGCCCGGCGGCCACAGGAGGCAATCAATGAACTCATTGGTGAGAGTCACTTTCTGGTCGCGTTGTTCAAGGGATCTTGGGGTAGCGAGTCGGGCAGTCCGTGGGGATACACGTCCGGTAGCGAGGAGGAGCTCTTCACGGGCCTGCTTGAGCTCGGCCGTGCCGAGCAGCCGATGCGGGACGTGTGGGTGGCCTTTCTCAATCATCCTTCGCCCGCTGAACGGATCGTGAAGCTCCGAGAGCAGATGTCCCGTCACCACGCGATGATGTATGAGTCCATCGCGGACATGCGTGAGCTCAAGACGAAGCTGACTGACCGCCTCGATGCTTGGAAAGCGCTGGCCGGATCGAAGGTCCATAGGCATGTCGACCTGCTGCCGTCGTCCGGGAAGGACGTCTTGCGGGCTGCGAACCTGCGCCTGCGCGGCGAAAAGTTGGTCGACCTCGGTCAGGCTGAGGCTGGACGGGCGGACCTCCGGGAGGCAGCCGCGTTGGGCGGCCCGGCCGAACAGCTGGCCTACGCTCGGTTCCTGGCCCGCTACGGTTTGCTCGACGAGGCTCACGCCGCGACGCAGCGCGCCATCGACCACTTCGTCAGTACAGCCTCACACCTGTACGCACCGCTCGCAGCGGAAGCCTTCGCTGCTCAAGCAGGGGTGCTGCGTCGGCAGGGACGCGACGTCGATGCAATAGGACGGCTCGAGCAAGCCTTAACACTTCTTAGCGAGAGTGACGCCTACGCCCAGAAAGTCCGCTGTCGGATCCTCGACGACCTAGGACTTGCGCACCAGAAAATCGGCGACCTGGGGCCGGCTCGGCGCGCTTTCCAAAAGTCTCTCGATTCGAGGCGCGCTTTGGGCAACGACCTGGACGTGTGCCAGTCCCTCGTCAATCTGGCAAGGCTTGAGGTTCGTGTGGGGGACTTGGAAACCGCGGCTTCTCATGCGAACGAAGTAGTCTCGACTCTGCGTGGCACACCACCGACGGCACTACATGCGAATGCCGAGGCGTTGGCCGCACAGGTGTGTCTCCGCCAGGGCCGGCCTGACGAGGGCATGCCGTATGCCGAGCGTGCTTTGTCTCTGAACCGGCAGATCGCTAGCAGACGGGGCGAAGCCATCTCCCTGCTCGTGCTTGCACAATGCTGCCGTGCAGCCGGTATGGGACGCGAGGCGGGAGAGCACGCGCGCGCCTGTCTCGAAGTGAACACGGCGATGGGGAACAGGGACGGCGAACAGCGAGCCCAGTGGCTCCTTGATCAGCTGGACGAATGACCGAGCGGCGGTTCGCCGTCAGCTGGTCACGATGGCGCCATGGGCGTCAACCTGGACGTAGTCGAGGCTGGGCCACAGTAGAGCCGTGAGACGACCGTAATCGAACCCACAACCGGTATCCAGCTGCGCCGAGTTGGGGCCGATCCTCGGAAGCTTGCCGACTGGAACGTGTGCACTCACCCGGAACTTGCGCGTCACGGCGGACGGAGGGGTGTGCTGCGCGATGAAATCATTCGACTCGTATGTCTCGGGCATACGCCGTATCCCGCCTAAATGCTCACTCGGAAACCTGGCGCGAAACTCACTGAGTACGTCGGGTCCGACTTTCGTTCCAACGTACGACCGAATGGTCATTGCTCCGCCCATCTTGAGGAAGGCCGTCAAGTCTTCGTTGTCCAACGCATCGAGCAGCGCTGACTCGTGGTTCCCCCTGAGGAGGGTCGCGTACCCGGATCCGGAATAGGCAAGGAGCTCTTCCATCACCTCGGCAGACTGCGCACCTTTGTTGATGTAGTCACCAAGGAAAATCGCGTGCGGTCCACCTCGCGCAGCGAGGGCTTCGCATAGCCCCCGGAGAGCGCTCAAATTTCCGTGGATGTCGCCTACAAACGCTATCTCGGCGCTCACAACAAAATCTTCTCCACCTCGGCGTAGTCGGAGGTCTTCCCAGTGACGCCCAGGGCCATGAACGCCATCGAGAGGATGTCGCTGGGACGTCCCCATTCGTTGACGACTGTGGCCTCAAGGGAACCATGTTCGTTGGGCGGGAACTCGCCGATTATCCTGCGCAGTCGGGACAGACAGTGCTCAAGGTCTGCTGCCGTCGCCTCACCTGACTGCCGTGAGGCCAGGAGTCGAGCCAAGTAAGGATCTTCATGCCGGACGGCCAACTCCCTCACTGAGAAGCAGGGAGCACCATCCGCGATGGCCCGTGCGTATAGGCAGCTGCGTAGCAGGTACCGGGCCTGACGCAAGAGGCCGGAGAGGTACTTCGGCAAATCTCGCTCCAGGGTGGTGAAGAGCTTAGACAGACTCCAAGCGCGGGCAAGGAGTCGCTTGGTGTCGACCTCGCCCATGTCCTCCACAGCGCGGGTCAGATGGCCGTGGCTGTCCCAAACAATCTTGGCGTCACGCTTGAGATGGGCCCCAAAAAGAGTGCCGATGCCGGTCGAGAGCTGCTTCCGGGTGTAGTAGCTCACGTGCACGTAACCGGAGTCAGTGCTGGGTCGCTGAGTCGTCACCAGGGCCAGCACATCCAGGTCCGAATCGGGCACGGCGTCTCGGCGGGCACGGCTCCCGTAGACCAACAACCCCTCGACGTCTGCAGGTAGCTCAGGGAAGTCTTCCAGAACGCTGGCCGGAATGTTCATCTCCAGCAGGGCATCGAGCGCATCATCACGGATCACGTTCCCCCAGCTCCTACGACCTGCCCCCGCTTCTGAGACAAACAACGACTAGAATCCTACGCGCGTCGCCAACCAACTCCCGGCGAAGTGGCAGAGTGACCGCTTCTCAACGCGCGCCACACGCCCATCGCTTCCCAGCGCGCTTGACCAGCCTGGTCATCCGGTGGCAAGGACCGACGAAGTCGGTCCGCGGCAGCCGATCGCCCCAGCCCCCATGGAGAGAACCGAAGCCGGCGATCGTCACGGCCTCAACCGGATCACTAGATGAGTGGAATCGAGAGCCGTGGTCGAGCGCTGGCGCTGCTGCCTAATCTGATTAGTCACCGGAATCAAGGGCATCGAGCAGTTCGCCAAAGTGGCCAAAGACCCATTCATCGATCATCGACGGGTACGCTTCGATGAAGAATCTTGGCAGAGACTCTTTCGGCTCTTCAATGCCGTGACACCACTGTGAAATTAAGTTATCCCCATGCGCCAGATCTGCAACGGCAGCACGCAGACGGATTATGTGATCAAGGATTTGGTTGCTTTTTGCAGCCCACATCACTCCAATTGCTGCTCCTTCATGGGCAATGAAATTCCGACCCTTCCGCGCTTTGTCGAGAACGCCAATATCCTGGGAGCCGAAACCACCTAACGTATGCTGGGTAAGGTCCTTCAATGTAGGCCCCAGCATTTTTTCGCCAGGAAGCAATGAAATTGCCTCTTGTAGGCCCAGGACTGGATCGTCTTCCACGATTGCAATGAGATTCGAGATCCTTAGTACGAACTGGCATTTCGACTCAAATTCGTTAGCCAGATAGAGCGCTCGTCCAGCCGATAAGAATGTCGCATCAAGCAGTTCTGGCTCGCGGGGCTTAAGGCGGCTCAGTGACCAGCTCACGGCGTGTAAGCTTAGCGGCTTTCTGCCGATTGGATGCGCCTTCTTCTGGCGGTTCATCCGGAGATTGGGCGCGCGGGCGGTGCTGGCCGCGACCGGCCGAAGAGCCGCAGCGCGGACAGCGACCGCCCGACGCGCGGCAGGCCGCCGCAGGCGGGCTGCCCTTGAAGACGGAGAGAAAGTTCTCATCCGGCATCCAGGCTTCGAGTGATCTTGGTGAGCTGGCGTGCCTCGACAGGTTCGCCAGTCCAGCTCGCCGCATACTGCGATAGCCCTATATGACACGTGCGGCCGTTGCGGGCAACCAACACGATAGGTGGTCAGCGCGAGGGCGGGATGGTGACGCTCCCTCCGAGGAGCGGGCCTTCGAGGTGCGCGGGAGTGAGCATGACACCGCTGATCCTTGATCCCAGGGCTAGGGCGGCGGGAAGGCAGTTGCCGATTTGATCGTCAGCCTTGGGGTCGATGCCGAGGTCACACAAGTGCCTGTCGAGGTGGCCGGGATCGATGCCCTCGCGCGTGAAAGGGAACTCCGGGTTGAAGGAGGTGAGCACCTGACCGTCGGCTGCGTAGGCCAGGCGGTGGCTGGCGTAGTCATGGCGGCTCACCGCGATGGCCTGCCCGCCGTCCCGCGACAGCTCTCGAAGCACCTCGGAACGCGTTCCCTGCCAGGCGTCCCTCTCCAGCGCGACCGTCCATGCCCCAAGACCGACGGTCATGACCAGGTCGCCCATGCCGTCGGTCGCCTCAAGACGCTCGTACACGTCCTCATCTGTGAGCAGTTTGATGTTCTGTGGCGCAACCCCGAAGCGGCGCAGGACCTCGCGCTCGTCCAAAGCGTGGACGAAGGTCAGAGTGTAGATAGGACCTAGCGTCGCCTCATCGTCTTGCCAGGCGTAGTCGTCGGGGGCCGCGCGTCCGTCGCCTGGCTCCTGGACGACAGCGTGGACCAGTTCGAGCCGGCCCGCGGTCGCGGAGGCGTCGGGGTGGGCGGTAAGGAAGGCATCGATGACCTGGGGGGCGATACGACCGCGCTCGCTGACGCCCATTCTTTGAGCCTTTCCCCATGCGCGGATGCGCTGGCTCAACTCCCTAGAGATGAGGATCTGCGATACGCGTAGCGGGGAGACCTCACGATCTGGCATGGCAAAAAACTTAGCGGTCAGGCGGGCTCTGACAGTGTCTGCAAGCCCTCGCTCAGGCTAACCAGCGCCGTCTCGAAAGTCGTAATGCGCTCCGCGATCAAGACCCGTCAGCGGGAGACACGACCGAGCCCTTTCCCGGCTTGGTGGTGATCAGGCCTTGTCCCCTGAGTGCTTCCATCGCCTTGCGAACAGTGACCCGGGCGACGTCGAACTCCTCCTGGAGCCTCACTTCGGAGATCAGCGACAGCGGAGGGTAGGTGCCGTCCTTGATGCGGTCGGCGACGACGTTCGCTATCTGTTCCCACTTGTACAACCTGGGGTCCCATTCGGTCACAAGACGACCTTAGGTATGTCCCCACCTGCGAACATAGAACAGGAAGTCCTAGCAATGGTGTAGACAGCATAGGACAGGTTGGCCTACTGTCTTGTCATGACCTCCGTCGCCTACAACCTCGACGCGATCCGCGAGACCTTCCCCACCTGGGCGGTCTTCCGCAGCGACACCGGCGTCTACTACGGCACGCGACGCGGCGAATGGCTCACCAACGCCCAGATCGCGGCAGGGCTTGAGCAGACCGTCGCCGCCGAGGCACTCCCCGACTTCATTGCGCTCCTCCGCTGGCAAGAGGACCGGCGATGACCAGGCCGGAGGCGTCCGAGACCTGTCGCGCCTTGCATGTAGCTCCGTTGCAGCGGGACTATGAACGTCTGACCTGGCAGGAGGCGACTCCTCGCGCTGACCGCATCAGGGTCCGCGAGCACACCTGCTCCTGCCGGAACATCAGCTATGAGCTGTGCCAGGCCGGCGGGCTGGTGTTCGTTCGACGTATCTACCGATCAGACAGCGTGGTCGTCCACGAGACCGATTGGCTGCAAGTCGGCGACGCCGAGCGGTTGTGGATGCGCATCCTTCTCGGCCAGGCCTATTGATCGCTCATGCGGAGATGTCCCCGCAGATTCCCGGGAGGTATGACGACCCGACAAACGTGATAGATGTTGCATAGCGAATTCCTGAAAAGACCTGTCCCGTAAGCAGTGCACAAACGGCGACAACTTTAGGATTTATTGTTTCCGCAGGTCAGTACGGGCCTGCGGCTAGAGGCGTTTACCTACTGGCAGTTTTTCTGCCAGTGATGCGGATCACCCGGCTTATCGTCGAACCAGACGACGAGAGAGGGTGAGATGGCCACCGAGCAGATGACGACGGGGCAGCGCATCGCGCGGGCTCGCCACCGCAAAGGCTGGGATCAGGCAACGCTGGCCGAGAAGCTCGGCCGGTCGGTCTCCTGGCTCTCCAAGGTGGAGAACGGAAGGATGCCGCTTGATCGGATGAGCGTCATCGGCCAGCTCGCCGAAGCGCTCGGGGTGGAAGTGGCCGAACTGACGGGCCAGCCCTACCGCCATGAGACGGCGGAACTCGACTCGGGCCACTCGGCGATCCCTGGCCTTCGTCTGGCGCTTCAGCAGGCAACGATGCCGGGCGGGGCCGCGCTGCTGGGCAACCGGGAGCCGCGGTCGCTGATGGACCTGGAAGCGAACGTGCGGCTTGCCGAGCAGCTCCGCCAGGACGCCAAGTTCACCGCTCTCGGCGAAGTCCTGCCCAACATCATCACCGATCTGCTGTTGCTGACTTCGGGCGCTTCGCCGGATCGCGATCGGGCAGAGGCGCTGATGCTGCGCGCCTGTCATATGGCGCGGGTCTCTTCCAATCTTCTCGGGCACCATGACCTCGGGTGGACGGCCGTACAACGGGAGTTGGTCGCTGCCCAGCAGGTGGGGGCACCCGAGCTCGTCGCCGCAGCTTCGTGGGATCTGTGCGGCGTGTGGCTTCATGAAGCTTCGTTGGATCCGGCCAAGAATGCGGCGCTGTCCGCGCTCGATCAGCTTGAGCCACACGTGGGTGGGGGTGACGACTCGCTGCGAGCGCTGTGGGGAGCCTTGCATCTTCGGGCGGCCGTGGCGTTCGCACGGCTGTGGAACCAGACTGAGGCGGAAAGCCACCTGGTCGAGGCCCGGCGCATCGCCGACCGGTTGCCGGCCAACGGCAACGTCTTCCAGACCCAGTTCAACCGCGTCAACACGACTATCCATGCGGTGGAGGTCAGCATGGAGCTGGGGCGCCCGCGCGACGTGATCACACGCGCCGAACAGGTAGAGATCGCCGAGATCGCCTCGTCGGAACGGCAGGCGCACTACTGGACGTGTGCTGCGGCGGGCTTCCACATGAATCGTAAGGAGAACGAGGCTGTCGAGGCACTTCTGAGGGCGGATCGCATCGCTCCACAGCACGTCCGCAACCGTCCCCTGGTCCGCAACATCGTGCGTGATCTAAGGGACAGCGGTAAGCATCTTCGCCAGCGTGAGGTGGCCAACCTCGCTCAGGTGATGAGGCTGGGCTGATCCAGAGTTCGTCCGGTGAGCCTGGCCGCGCTTGGCTCACCGCCCTTTGATCGTCCATAGGGCACGCCGTGCCTGCCTACACGAATGGGGCAGTACTCGTGGGTCTCAACGAGATCGAGCGACAGATCTTGCTGCGGGAACTGGCAGAGATCTCGACCGAGCTTGCCGAGCTTCAGCGGCGGGCGCTCGGGATCACTGTGCGGGTTGATCAGGACGACGAGTCCGAGCGTCTAGGTCGTCCAGCCTGAAGCTGAGCTTCTGTACATGCTCACGGATCTCCCGGAGTTGCTCGGACAACACGCGGAACTCTTCACTACGCTCCTCGGTGACGGCCTGACGGTCGTCGCCGGTTTCCGGCGTGCCGATCACGAAGCTGCCTGATCCCTGCCGGGTCTCGATCAGACCTTCGTCGCGCAGCACCGCGAGCGCGTTACCGATGGTCATCATGGCGACGCCGTACCTGTTGGCGAGTTCCCGGGCCACGGGAAGCTGCTCCCCCACGCCGTACCGGCCATCCACGATCTCGTTACGGATGGCCTCGGCGATCCGCAGGTACGGCCGGCGCCGATCGGTGTTGCCCATAGGTTCACTGTAGAGGTTCTAGGCATCTAGGTCTCTGGGCAAGTTGTAACGAACTTCGAAAGGAAGTTAGCTGTATCGGTTTATAGAGCTAGATACCTAGGTATCTTAGTAGCTAGAACAATCACTCTCGTGGAGGTCTCCAGCTCATGCGCAACATCCCGATCCCCGTCGACGTGTCCCGGCTCCAGTTCATCTGCGTCAAGGCCCCGTGCCCGCGCATCGTGAACAAGGACACCGGCGAGATCAAGACCGACAAGAACGGCAACACGGTTTACGAGGTCCTGTGCTCCGTCGAGGACACCGCCGGAAAGATCGAGCTACTCAAGGTCGGTGTCGTCGGCGAGCCTCCCGTCAGCCCCGGCGACACGGTCACTCCGGTCGGGCTCGTCGGGTACGTGTGGGAGCTGTCTGGCCGGTGGGGCATCTCCTACCGCGCCTCGGCGCTCCTGCCCTCCCCTGTGGAGGCCGCCAGTGTCCTCTGACGGTCTGCTCCTGGTGCTCGGAGTCCTGGCCGCCGCAGCGGCCGGGCTCTGGGCCTGGCACCACTTCCACTACCGCTCCTTCTGGCTGTGCGTCGGATTCCCGCTCACCGCCGTCTCCGTACGGGCGTCCTGGCGCAAGATCGCCCTCGGCTGCGGACTGACCAAGAAACGTCATCGCTTCTGGTTCACCACCGTCCCCGGCCTGGTCGCCTCCACCGGCGTCGTCCGCGTGCGCCGCAAATGGCAGCGCATCGCCGTCGACACCAAGCCGTGGATGTGGCTGCCACTGCCTACCCGGTACGGCTGGCGGGTCACGCTGCGCCTGCTCGAAGGGCAGATCCCGGCCGATTACGCCGAAGTCGCCGAACGGCTCGCCCACTCCTGGGGCGTGCACGCCGTCCGCGTCTCCTCATCCAAGCGCGGTCGGGTCACGCTCGCCGCCACCGTCCGGGATCCGCTCGTCCGGGTCGCGGAACTGCCCGCGTCGGCCGAGTTGCTTCAGGTGACGGTGGGCCGGTTGGAGACCGGCGCCCCGTGGGTCATCGACTTCCGCACCGTGCCGCACTGGCTCAACGCCGGAGCCACCCAATCCGGCAAGTCCAACCTCGCCAACGCCCTCATCGTGGGCTTAGCCCCTCAACCGGTCGCGCTGGTGGGCTTCGACCTCAAAGGGGGCGTTGAGTTCACCCCGTACGAGCCTCGCCTGTCGGCGCTGGCCACCTCCCGCGTCGAGTGCGTGGGCCTGCTGGATGACCTGGTGGGCCTAATGGTCGAGCGGATGGCCATCTGCCGTACGGCCGGGGCGCGCAACATCTGGCAGCTTCCTGAGGAGCGGCGGCCGGTGCCGGTCGTGGTCCTGGTGGATGAGCTGGCCGAGCTGTACCTGATGGCCGACAAGAGCGAGAAAGAAGAGATCGCCCACACCTCCACCGCACTCCTACGCGTGGCACAGCTCGGCCGGGCGTTCGGCATCTACCTGTTCTGCTGTGGCCAGCGGATCGGCTCCGACCTCGGCCCCGGCGTCACCGCCCTGCGCGCCCAATGCTCGGGACGGATCTGCCACCGCGTCAACGACCCCGAAACCGCCACCATGACCCTCGGCGACCTCGACCCGGCCGCCCTGGACTCCGCCCGCGCCATCCCCGCCGAGACACCCGGCGTCGCCATCGTCGCCTCCCAGGACGGCCAGTGGTACCGGGCCCGTTCCTTCTACGTCTCCGAACACGCCGCCGAGCACGCGGCCCACATCTACGCCGACCTGACGCCCTCATGGGCGCAGATCACCGCGGGCGAACAGACCGAAGAGGTCGCCGATGCCGACCTCACTCAGTTCCTCACCCCCATGACCGATCTCGTTCCGGAACCTCGGAAGGGCTGAGTTGTGATGCGACGCCTCGCCGCCTGGCTGCTGGACTCCGGTCCCGTCCTGCTCCTGGCGCTCATCGCCGGTGCCGGCTCTTTCACCCACATCCGAGACACCGCGATCGAGCACGGGCAGACGGGCTGGATGTCTTGGGCCATCGCGGTGTGCGTCGACCTCACCTGCGTCATGGCCGCCCGCGAACGCCAACGCGACAAGAAGACCGGACGCGAAAGGACCGGTCCGACCTCCTGGCCCACCCTCGTCCTGATCGCCGGGATCACCCTGTCGCTGGCCGCCAACCTTCACCAAGCCGAACCCACCACCTGGGGCTGGATCACAGCCGCAATACCGGCAGCAGCCTTTCTGATCGCCGTCTCCATGCTCGAACGCCGCGGGGCCGACCCCCGCCCGCAACCGGCACCAGAGGCATCCTCAGCAGCGATCACGCCATCCCCGGCAAGTGCCCTCGTCCAGGCCCCCACCGAAACCGCCCCACACGGCCACACCAGCGGACGGGGCGACGCTCCGGGACCCTCCCCAGCGCTCCTGGACTACGCCCGGCGCGTGATCGACGAACACCGCGCCAAACACGGCAAGCCCATCACCAGCGACCTGCTCCGCACCCGCCTCGGCATCTCTCACCAGCTCGCATCCGGCCTGCTCCGCCACCTGCAACTCACACCAGACGCGCTGTGAAAGGACAACCACCCATGCCCAGCGACGACCACCGGACCGCGTTCATCACTGGACTCCGCGCCCTGGCCGACTTCCTGGAGACCACCCCCGCGCTCCCGGTCCCG
The DNA here is from genome assembly GCF_030268685.1 of Microtetraspora sp. NBRC 13810. Lineage (GTDB taxonomy): Bacteria > Actinomycetota > Actinomycetes > Streptosporangiales > Streptosporangiaceae > BSRQ01. The sequence continues at coordinate 730 of NZ_BSRQ01000014.1, read as the reverse complement.
CGCACCCAGGCCATCATTCACTACTTCCCCAAGCGCACCACCGACCCGCAGATGCGCGAAGAGATGGACCAGATCGCCGCGCTCCTCGGCACCCAGATCAACGCCGAAGCCGCGGCCCACGGCCACTACGGGACCGCCGTCCACTTCGGACCGGTCACCTACGACATCACCGCGATTCTCGCCCCCGCCCGCGACCGGCACGCCGCCCGCGACAGCTACTACGACTGCATCACCACCGACACCGACCAGACCCACGCCGCCTGACCAAAGGACACCTGACCATGCGCATCCGCCTCGACGGCACTCACGCCGAGATCACCTACAGCATGTTCCGCATCCGCGAGATCTTCACCGTCACCTCAGTGACGCATCCCGTTCCCGACCACGCCCGGACCGGGAAGTACCGCGTCTTCGTCGACATCATCCCCCGGCAGATTAGGAACAGCCGGTGACCCAGGTGCTCCACCTGTGCTGCGCCACCTGCAACGGCACCGGCCTCACCAGCGACGACCACACCTGCCACGACTGCCACGGCACCGGGGGCTTCCCCCATGAACGCGAACACCGATTTCAGGCGGCAGGCCTCAGACTATCTGCCATCATCTCGTAGGCGATCGGGCTGAGTTGGCCGAGGCGGGAGTGCCGTCGGACCGTGTTGTAGCGGGTGATCCACCGGAACACGGCCAGGCGGGCGGTCCAGGCGTCGGGCCAGTGGTGCGCACCCTGCAAC
>NZ_BSRQ01000013.1 GCF_030268685.1 Microtetraspora sp. NBRC 13810 | reverse complement strand
GGATGATCGCGTCCTCGTAGTTGTGACCCTCCCACGGCATGAACGCCACCAGCAGGTTCTTGCCCAGCGCCATCTCACCGTTGTCGGTGCACGGACCGTCGGCGATCACCTGGTTCACCTCGACCCGGTCGCCTTCGGAGACGATCGGCTTCTGGTTGATCGAGGTGCCCTGGTTGGAACGCTTGAACTTGGTGACCCGGTAGGTGGTCCGGGTGCCGTCGTCGTTCATCACGGTGACGTAGTCGGCGGAGACCTCCTCGACCACACCCGCCTTCTCCGCGCTGATCATGTCGCCCGTGTCGGTGGCGGCCCGGTATTCCATCCCGGTGCCGACCAGCGGGGCTTCGCTTCTCAGCAGCGGCACCGACTGGCGCATCATGTTCGCGCCCATGAGCGCCCGGTTGGCGTCGTCGTGCTCCAGGAACGGGATCATCGCGGTGGCCACCGACACCATCTGGCGCGGCGACACGTCGATGTAGTCGACCTCCTCGGCACGGGCGAGCTCGGTCTCGCCGCCCTTGGTGCGGACGAGGACCCGAGGGTCGGCGAACGACCCGTCGGGGTTGAGGACCGTGTTGGCCTGGGCCTTGACGAAACGGTCTTCCTCGTCGGCGGTGAGGTAGTCGATCTGGTCGGTGACCTTCCCGTCGACGACCTTGCGGTATGGCGTCTCGACGAAGCCGAAGGCGTTGAGGCGGCCGTAGGAGGCCAGTGAGCCGATCAGGCCGATGTTCGGGCCTTCGGGGGTCTCGATCGGGCACATCCGGCCGTAGTGGGACGGGTGCACGTCACGGACCTCGAAGCCGGCCCGCTCACGGGACAGACCACCGGGGCCGAGCGCGTTCAGCCGTCGCTTGTGCGTCAGGCCGGCCAGCGGGTTGGTCTGGTCCATGAACTGGGACAGCTGGGAGGTGCCGAAGAACTCCTTGATCGACGCCACCACCGGGCGGATGTTGATCAGGGTCTGCGGCGTGATGGCCTCGACGTCCTGGGTGGTCATCCGCTCGCGGACGACCCGCTCCATACGGGCCAGGCCCAGCCGGACCTGGTTCAGGATGAGCTCGCCCACGCTGCGCAGACGGCGGTTGCCGAAGTGGTCGATGTCGTCGATCTCGACGATGACGGTGTCGACCGGCGCCTCCTGGGCGGCCGGCATCGAGTCCTCACCGGCGTGCAGCCGGACGAGGTATTCGATCGTCGCGACGATGTCCTCTTCGGTGAGCGTGCCTTGGGAGATCTCACTCCCGACGCCGAGCTTCTTGTTGATCTTGTAGCGGCCGACCTTGGCGAGGTCGTAACGCTTGGGGTTGAAATAGAGATTCTCCAGCAGGGTCTGGGCGGACTCCTTGGTCGGCGGCTCGCCCGGACGCAGCTTGCGGTAGATGTCGAGCAGGGCGTCGTCCTGGCCCGAGGTGTGGTCCTTCTCCAGCGTGGCGCGCATGGACTCGTACTGTCCGAAACGCTCCAGGATCTGGTCGCTGGTCCACCCGAGAGCCTTGAGCAACACCGTGACCGCCTGCTTGCGCTTGCGGTCGATGCGCACCCCGACGGAGTCCCGCTTGTCGATCTCGAACTCCAGCCAGGCGCCCCGCGACGGGATCACCTTGCACCCGTACAGGTCCTTGTCGGAGGTCTTGTCGACATTGCGCTCGAAGTAGACGCCCGGCGAGCGGACGAGCTGGGAGACCACGACACGCTCGGTGCCGTTGATGATGAACGTGCCCTTCGGCGTCATGAGCGGGAAGTCGCCCATGAACACCGTCTGGCTCTTGATCTCACCGGTGGTGTTGTTGATGAACTCCGCCGTCACGAACATCGGGGCGGAGAAGGTCATGTCCTTGTCCTTGCACTCGTCGACCGAGTGCTTGGGCGGCTCGAACCGGTGGTCGCGGAACGACAAGGACATGGTTCCGGAGAAGTCCTCGATGGGACTGATCTCCTCGAAGATCTCTTCGAGACCGGACTGGGCCGGAACGTCCTTGCGCCCGGCCTGACGAGCCGCCTCGACCCGGGCCTTCCACTTCTCGTTGCCGAGCAACCAGTCGAAGGACTCGGTCTGGAGAGCGAGAAGGTCGGGAACCTCCAGGGGCTCCTGGATACGCGAAAAGGAGACGCGACGGGGACCGGCGGGTACGGCGGAGGCGTTGCGCGAGGCTGCCAACAAGATGTCCTTCCGAGGGCTCGCGGCGGACTGACTACACGCACGCCAGACGACATCGCACCGTGAGCGAAGCGAAGCGGGTCATCTAGGAGGCAGCGTGGAGGACGAGCGTACTCGCTCTATCTAAATTTGTCCACGCTCCCGCAGACCTCTCCCGTCGGTCGCATTTACAGGATGACCGACACCGCCACCCTTGTCAAGCCACCGGACACGCAGGTCGAGTCGATCGCCGGAGGCCCGATTCACGGCCTCGGAAAGGCCACTTCTCCTCCGCCCGCCGCTGCCGGGCCGCCTCCCACTGCCGCGGCTCATCGTCCTCATCAGCGTTTTCCTCGTACCAGCCCGTGATCCTGCCGGCAGGGAACGACATTCTCCCTTTCTTTCATACTCGGCTCCTTGTGCTTGAAGAACAAGGCTGTGATTGTGCGCGATGTGTCACGACAATCGGGTGCATGATGTCTTCCCATGGCGCGATAGGCGGCGGCGCGCTCGTCGGGCGGTTGGCTCATGTGCGCTGGATCGCCGGTGGGACAGGAGCCGGCAAGAGCACGTTGACCGAGGCGGTGGCGCGTCGCCACGACGTCCTGATCTACAGAGGGGACCGGGCGGAACACGACTGGCTGGCTCGGAGCACGCGGGAGCGGCATCCCCGACTGCACGCCCTGCGCGGCGCGGCGCCCGGGCAACAGTGGGCGGGCCGGTCGGCGCGGGAGGTGTTCCGGTCGATGGCCGGGTTGCACGGGGAGACGGCCGGCTTTCTCGTCGAGGACCTCCTCGCCCTCCCCGGCGACCGGATCATCCTGGTCGACTACTTCGGCGTCCTGCCCAGGGATGTCGCGTCGTTGCTCTCCGGCGGGCACCAGGCGGTGTTCCTGCTGCCTTCTCCCGGATTCCGGCAGCGTGTCCTGACCGATCGGTATGCCGACCCGCAACGGGCCCGGGCCACCTGGGGAGCTCACGAACCGGAGGAGATGCTCGTCAAGCGCCTCGCGCGAGACGCGCTGTGGGACGAGGAGGTCCGCCGTCAGGCCACGACGTACGGGCTGCGCACGGTCGCGGTGGACGGCACCCGTCCGGTCGATGACCTCGTGACCGAGGTGGCCGATCATTTCCGGCTGCCCCCGGGGGTATAGAAGGGCTCGTCGGGACGGTCAGAAGTTGGAGATGACCGACGTGAAGACCTCGTCGATCAGGTGGGGGTCGCGGGAGTCGTAGGCGTGGCCCTCGGTGAGGTCGGCGATCTGCTTCAGGACCTTCTGGTCGGCCTCTTCGCCGTAGCCGATGGTGAAGACGCGGATCGAGTCCTCGCTCGGCTTGTCCAGGATCCGGAGCAGGTGGGGGAGGTCCAGGCCCACCTCCTCCTTCTCGTTCTTGCCGTCGGTGAGGAAGACGATCGCGTTGATGGCGTCCGGGTCCCTGGCGGCGCGCATCCGGTCGAAGGCGGCGGCCACCGTGTCGTAGAGGCCGGTGCCGCCCTGGACGGTGATCTCGGCTATCGCCTTCCTGAGCCTGCCGCCCACTTCGGACATCGGGCCGGGCGGCACGGTCTCCACGTAGTCGAGGTCGCCGTCCTGCCGGGTGGAGAAGACCCACAACCCGAGGCGGTCGTCGGGGCGGAACTCCGGCAGCGCCGCCAGCGCGGCCTCCTTGGCGAGTGCCAGCCGGGTCTTGGCGGGACCGCGCGTCAGCGTGTTCATGGAGCCCGACTTGTCGATGACCATGAGCACGTTGGCCGGTTTGCGGAGCCGGGACCAGCTTTCCAGGATCGCGTCGATGACCTCGGGCGCCGGCGTGTTGAGGGTCCTGATCGCCGTGCTCGCGCCGCGCGGGGGCACGGCCGGTCCGGGCCGTCCCAGGTGGTCGCGGTAGCCGTACGACTGGAACTCCGCCTGTACGGCGGGGCTGTGCAGGTAGCGGAGGAAATCGTCGGCGACGGCCTTCTCCGAGGCGGTCATCCAGTGGTCGAGCCGGATGTAGGGGTGGTCGGAGTAGAGCGTGCCCTCCTTGGGGTAGAAGGCGATCAGCTTGTCTCTGGGCGGCGGCTGCTTCCCGAGGGTGGCCGGGTCGCCGGTCGGGTTGCCCCGGTTGTAGTCGATGACCGAGTTCTCCTCGACGGTGACCGCGGAGATGTAGTCGTTGGCCTCGCCGCGCTGGTCGGCCCGCTGGAGGTTCTCCAGGAAGGTCAGGGAGATGTCGCCGTAGTGCACGATCGAGCGTTCGACGTTTTTGACGAATCCCTGGACGTCCGGCTGCTGGACGTCGGTGACGGTCAGGTCGGAGGCTTTGCCGGTCGCGGCGTAGTAGGCGCCGATGGTCGCGTTGAGGCCGGAGGTGGAGTAGTTCGGGTTGGTCTTTCCGAGTTTGAAGGCTTCTTGGCTGCTGGTGGTGAGCGTGGCGAGATCGGCCCAGCCGATCGGCCGGTCGAGCCAGCCCCGCTTCTGGGCGACGGACTCCAGCACCGCGATCACCAGCGGGGTGGTGACGATCGAGGGGTGGTCGTAGTCCGGCACGGGATCGGCTTGGTCGACGGCGCTCTCGTACTGCTCCAGGAGGGTGATCCAGACGGATGACGCCGGGCTCCACACGTGCGGCCGTGGGCCGCGCTCCTGTTCGTTCCAGCCGTCGGCCAGCGCCTTCATCGCGATCCCCGAGTTCACGGAGACGATCTCCACCTGACCGCAGATGTCGTCGCCGACCTGCCGCCCGCTGTACTTGCCGGCGACCTGGCTCAGCACGCCGTCCTTCTCCTGGGAGGCCGCGATACGGATCTTGACCGCGGTCCCCGCGCACGGCGGCCGGTTCCGGTGGAGGACCTCGATCACTCCGGTGAAAATCGTCAGGGCGACCAGGTTGGTGGCCAGCATCGTGGCGCCCAGGGACAGGAAGGTCCTGCCGTCCTTCGGCAACCGGCCCTTCCACCACTGCCACAGCGTTTTCGTCAGGCGGCTTGTCAGCGCGACGGGGCTGGTGACCTGAACGATCGGCTCGATCTTCTTGGCCAGGAAGGCGTTGACGATATGGAGCACCACGGCGAAGACCAGGCAGGGGAGGAGGTAGATCCCGCCCCGGTCGGTGGCCAGGTTGATGAGAGCGTTCGCGCCCACGGCGAACAGCGCGTAACCCAGCAGGTTGCCGCCGCTCCGAAGCAGATCGTTCACATGACCATGGTGCTGCTTGGCCAACCTTTGGTGCGCAATGGTACGAAAATCGTAATCTGCTTCGGCTTTTCGTCGGATGACCCCCGCTGAATTAGCCGGATAAGTCGCGAAAAATCGTAGATTGACCGGTTCTTTGTTGATCATGTGGATGGGCGGGTCATCCGCAGAAATGGATTCTGTACGGGTGGGGGCGGTCGTCAAATGGGTTTCGGGGTGGCGGGGGTCGCTGACATACTCCACGAGCGTGAAAGCGAACCCCGGCCCCACCCTGGCCGTCGGCGCCCGTGACCCCCGGCTGAGCAGGCGGCTCGACGACGAGCTGACCGCCTTCAACGAGGCCGCGATCGGCGTCCCCTACGGAGACTCCTTCTCCGTCAAGGTCACCGACGCGTCCGGTGACCTCGTCGGCGGGCTGACCGCCTGGACGTGGGGCGGCTTCTGCGGCATCTCGATGCTGTGGGTGCGGGAGGACAGCCGGGGAGACGGGTGGGGGAGCAGGCTCCTCCAGGCCGCCGAGGCGGAAGCCGTACGACGCGGCTGTGACCGGGTCGCCGTGTCCTCCTTCACCTTCCAGGCCCCCGGCTTCTACCGGCGGCACGGCTACGCCGAGACCGGCCGGATGCTCGGCTTCCCCGGCGGCCACGAGGACGTGCACCTGTTCAAGCGGCTGACCGGCGTCTGACGGCCACCGGCGAGAGCCGCCTCCGCTACCCGAGGGCGGCGGCGGCCCGGTTCCGGAGGTCGGGCTCGTGGGCGGGGGTGGTGCGCAGGGAGAGGGTGAGGCCGGTCTTCGCCGCTTCGGTGAGGATGGCGAGGAGGGTGCCGAACTGGTCGGGGGCCTCGGCGCTGAGCAGGTCCTCGGCGTGCTCGACGATCAGGGCGACGGCACCGGCGGCGGTCGCGTCGCGCAGGGAGTCGGCGAACGCGTCCCAGTTGTGGCCGAAATAGCCGGGGAAGCGCAGGGCCCGCGCCGCCTCCTCGAAGAAGGCGGCGCGGGTCCGGCAGGCGCGTCCGTCGACGACCGCCGGCGCGGGCGCGGTGGAAACCGTCAGCCAGTGCGGCAGCGGACGTGCGGCGGAGGTCATGGGAAGTCCTAGAGCCGGTAGAAGTCGGTGTAGTGGTTCGGGGAGAACCAGGTCACGCCGGTGCTGCGGTTGACCACGATGCGGTAGGCGTCACGCGCGGCACCCCGCGCCCGCGGGTAGACGTCGTACTCGTAGTAGGTCGCGCCGCTGGGCAGCTGGCCCTCACGGTTGTAGAAGCGACCGCCAGTGTAGTTGTACCTGCCGCCCGACCAGGTGTACCAGCCGGCGGACGTGGGGTAGCCCTTGGAGGCCCACGTGGCGTCGGCGGCGCGCGCGTCGGCGCAGCGGGAGATGGTGCAGGAGTTGTAGACCGCGGCGTTGGCGGGGGTGATGCCGACGACACCGGTCATGGACATGACGGCGGCGAGCAGGACGGTCAGCCGTGCCAGCCAGAACAGTCGGGGGCGATGCTGGGTGCGCATCGAAGCCTCCTTTGCGGGGGGAACAGACACCCGTCAGGATCTCCGTCAGAGCCGCCCGAAGGAAGACAAAGATCGTAAAAGCTATGGTGAACAATTCCCGGCGGACAGCCTCACCGCGGCCCCGGGCGCGCCGGCCCGGCCGGGACGCGTCCGAGGGGTGGGTCCGAGGGGCGGGTCCCCGGCCTGCTCGCGCCGGCCGAGGACCCGGCGGTCACTCCCGGAGGTCCCACGCCCGGGGAACGGGAGAGGGCTCGGGGGCGGGTCCGGCCTCGGGGCCGGGGACGACGGTGACCTCGATGGTGTCGGAGCTGTAGGCGCGGGACGACTCGACGATCCAGTCGTCCTTGACCCGGTCGGCCGGGACCGGCTCGCCGAAGTAGGAGTTGTCCGGGTAGCTCCACCACAGCCGGTAACGCGCTCCCAGCCCGCGCCGGTCCAGCTCGGAGCGGACTTCGGCGACGGTCTTGCCGTGCACGTCGAAACCGTCGCGGTGGTATCCGTCCAGGGCGCCCTGCCACCTGCCGGTGTCCGCCGGGGGTATGTCGGCGTACGGCTCGCCGGGCGCGGCGGGGCGGCCGATGCCGAAGGCGAGCCTGCTGGGCAGGTCGCCGTGCAGCGTGTACGTGGCGCAGTACACCGCGGCGCAGGCGCCGTCGGACTTCATGGTCATGCTGCCCCGCCAGTCGGGGTCCGTGAGGGCCGGGCCGTACAGCTTGCCCACGTGGTCCGGCATCGCGGGGATCATGCGCACCGTCGCGTTCACCCCGATCGCACGGAACGCCTCCTCGAAGCGCCGGGGGTCGGCGGCGGGGTCGATGACGTCGATGCTCAGCGAGCCGGGGCTCAGATCGACGGCGACGGCCGCGTTGGCGTAGGCGGTGACGGGGCCGCCCGCGGGCAGGCCGACGCCGAGGACGACGGCCGCGGCCAGCCCGATGACGGCCGTGCCGAGCAGCACGCCGCGGCGGAGCGGGGAGCGCCACGGAGAGCGGCGCGGCGGCGTGGCGGGCGCCGGCTCCTCGGACATGATCGCGTTCATCAGCGTCCGGGCCCCCGCACCGGACGCCTGCCCGGCCGGGTCGCCGGCCAGGTCCTCGTCGCGCACATCGGCGAGTTCGGAGATGTTCACAGGGTGCTCCCTTCCAGGGCGATGGCGTACGTGCGGTCGTATCCGGCTCTGCGCAGCCCCCTGGCGAACCGCTTGCGGGCACGGAAGAGCCGCACCCGTACGGCGTTGCGGGAGATGCCGAGCATGAGGGCGATCTCCCCGGCGTCCAGCCGTTCCCAGGCGACCAGGGCGAGCAGTTCCCGGTCGTCGTCGGGCAGGCCGCGGAAGACCTCGCCCATGGGGGAGAGGTCCTCCCGCGGCGGGCCGGTGACCAGCGGGGAGGCGGCGAGCTGCTCCCGTAGCGCCGCGGTCCGCTGGTCGTGGCGGCGTTCACCGCGCCGGTGGTTGGCGAGGACCCGGCGGGCTACGCCGAACAGCCAGAGTCTGGCCTCCTCGCCCGGCGGCACCTCGGCGATCCGCCGCCAGGCGACCGTGAACGTCTCGGCCACCACGTCGGCCGCGTCGTCGGGGTTCTGGCAGCGGCGCAGCACGTATCCGAGCACCGGTCTGTATGCGTGTTCGTACAACTCCACGAACCGGCCGTGGGGGTCGGCTCCCATCCGGCCTCCTTACTTGGATCGACGGTCACCTCGATCCATGTCCGGAATGCCAGAAGCATTACTGCTTTGCCCGTCAGGCGGGCAACCGGGCGAACTCGGTCCTGATCCGGGCGAGGAGTATGCGCAGGTCGTCGCCATAGACCGCGGCCGCGGCGAACGACTCGAAGATCTCCTCGTGCGCGGCCAGCTCGGCCTCCCCGCTCAGTGTGACGTCGCCGGTGAAGCTCTCGGCCACGCTCACCGTCCCGTCGTAGATCGTGAACCCGTGCAGCGGGAACGCGGGGACCGGCGCCGACCACGGCACCACGCCGAGCCGTACGTTCGGCAGCTCCGCCACCTGGAGCAACCGGTCGAGCTGGGCCGGCATCAGCGCGGGTGACCCCGGCCAGGTGCGCACGGCGCCCTCGGTGAGCAGGAAGGCGAACTTCCGGCCCGGCTCGGTCAGCATCGCCTGCGCCCCGGTGCGGACGGTCGCCGCCTGCGCCGCCTCCCGCCCGGTCACCTCCCGGCCGAGGGCCAGCGCCGGCCGGGCGTACTCCGGGGTCTGCAGCAACGCCGGGATCATCGCGGCGGAGAAGACCGCGAGCCACCCGGCCGACCGCACCCTGGCCGCGCTCGCGATCTCCCGGGCGACCGGGTCGTTCCTCACGTGGGACACCTCACCCGGCCACCCTACGAGGAATCACGCCGCGATCTCGGCGGGCAGGCCGAACAACGGGAAGATGTCCGGCATCAGGAACGAAACGACCTCGGCGATCTCGGCGCCGCGCAGGACGACCACGTCCAGCCCCGCCGCGACGTAGACCTCCTTGCCCGCGTCCCACATGTAGGTGCCGAACGCGAGCTGCCCGTTGGCCCGCGCGGGCAGGACACGCCACCGCAGCCTCAGCGGACCCTCGACCAGGAACGCCCTGACGGCGTCCCGGCCCTCGTACCATTCGGGCAGCGGCGGCATCGCGTACTTCGCGTCCTCGGTCAGCATGGCCACGATGGCGTCCACGTCGCCGAGCTCCCACGCGGCGGCATAGCGGTCCGCCACCTTCCGGATGCCCGCCTCGTCCAGGGAGCTCAGGGCCGCCTGCCGGCTGTCGCCGGGAAGCCGCAGGGCGAGGGTCTTCCTGGCGCGTTGCAGCGCGCTGTTGACCGACGCGACGGTGGTGTCCAGCAGGCCGGCGACCTCCTGCGCGGAGAACCGCAGCACCTCGCGCAGCACCAGCACGGCCCGCTGCCGGGCGGGCAGATGCTGGAGCGCGGCGACGAAGGCCAGCTCCACCCCCTCGCGGGCGACATATCGCGCCTCGGGGCCGAGGTCCGCGAGCCCCAGCCGGTCGTCCGGGTACGGCTCCAGCCACATCGTCTCGGCCTGTGGCGCGGCGCCGGGGCTGAGATCGGTGGGCAGCTCCCTGCGGCCCCGGCGTTCGAGCATCGTCAGGCACCGGTTGGTGGCGATCCGGTACAGCCAGGGCCGGATCGAGCCGCGGTCCTCGAACCGGTCCAGCCCCCGCCAGGCGCGCACCAGCGCGTCCTGCACCGCGTCCTCGGCGTCGTGGATCGACCCGAGCATCCGGTAGCAGTGCGCCTCCAGCTCGCCGCGGAACGGGTCCACCAGCCGCCCGAAGGCCGCGGAGTCACCCGCCCGCGCGGCATCCAGCAGCTCCGTGTGATCGCCGCTCGTCATTCCCCACCTGCACTCATATGTGGTCCGATATCCACCGGCCGGCGATATCGATATTGGACATCATCGGATCCGGTCTGATTGGCTCGACGCCCTCTGTTCCCGAAGGCAAGGACATGGCATGCGATACTCCCGCTTTCCGGCGGCGACGAAGGCGGCCGGGCTGGCGCTCTCCATACTGCTCGCCGGATCGGCCTGTGGCGCGGGCGCCGCCCAGGCGAGCACGCAGGGCGCGGCGGTCACCGGGCCGGTCTCCCGCGAGGAGCGGGTCCGGCAGGAGCTGCGGAAGCTGGAGGCGTCCTACGAGGGGCGCATCGGGGCCTACGCCGTGGACACCGCCACCGGCAGGACGGTCGGCAACCGGTCCGGCGAGCGCTTCCCGTTGCTGTCCACCTTCAAGGCGCTGGCCGCCGGCGCGGTGCTGCACAAGGCGCGCACGTCCGACCCGGGGCTGATGGACCGGGTCATCCGCTGGAAGGCCGAGGAGGTGGTGGAGTACTCGCCGGTCACCGAGAAGCACGTGCGGGACGGGATGACCGTCGCCGCGTTGTGCGAGGCGGCCATCACCCGGAGCGACAACACCGCGGGCAACATGCTGCTCAGGCAGATCGGCGGCCCGGCGGGGCTGACCGGGTACCTGCGCACGCTGAAGGACCCGGTCTCCCGGCTGGACCGCTGGGAGACCGATCTGAACGTGTGGAAGCCCGGTGCGAAGCGGGACACCACCACCCCGGTGGCCGCGGCCCGCGACCTGCGCGCGCTCACCGCCGGGGACGCGCTGCACGCGAAGGACCGGGCGCGGCTGAACGGCTGGCTGCGCGCGAACCAGACCGGCGACGCCCGGATCCGCGCCGGCCTGCCCAGGACCTGGATCATCGGCGACAAGACCGGTTCCACCTCCTACTACGGCGGGGCGAACGACATCGCCGTCATCTGGCCGGGAAAGTCGGCGGCCCCGATCATCATGTCGATCTACACCGACCGCCGGGCGGCCGACGCCCCGTACGACGAAGCGGTCATCGCCCAGACCGCCACCATCCTGGCCCGCGGCCTGGGCAGGCTCCCCTAGCCGGGGGACGGGCTCCGGCCCGCCCGGGACGCCGGAGCCCGTCTACAGCACCCGCTTCGCCCCGGGCAGGGCGCGTACGGCCGAGGCCAGCAGCCAGCAGAGCGGCAGCGCGATCACGGTCGTCACGGCGAACTTGACCACGGCGGGCGCGTCCAGCCAGACGAAGGCCCAGGCGACGCCGACGAGCACCACCGGGTGCACGACGTAGACCGTGTAGGCGTTCGCGGACAGGAACCGGCCGCGCGGCCCCTGCCGGTCGAAGCGGCGCCGGAAGAGCCACAGCAGCCCGGTGCACATCGCGACCGCGAACGACGAGTGCCAGGCCGCGAGCGCCAGCGTCTGCACCGGGCCCGCGGTGACCATGGCGAGCGGGAACAGCACCGCCGTCACCGCACCGGCCGCCGCGAAGGCCAGGCGCCCCGCCCTCGGCGACAGCGCCTCCAGCCACCGGCGCCGGTAGGCGACCAGCCCGGCGACGAAGAGCGCCGCGTACTGCGGCAGGTACGACGGCGTGGGCAGGCCGATCACCGGCCAGTAAGCCTCGACCGGCACCACCAGCCGCCACAGGAACGTCGCCGCGGTCAGGCCGAGCGTGAACAGCACGACCGCGCGGGCCCGCGGCGCCACCGGCGTCTCCACCACCGGCACCGCCCGCGCGAACGCGCGCCACACCGCGTACAGCGCCGCGAAGACGAGCAGCACCTCGACGAACCACATCGGCCCCGGATCCCAGGTGACCAGGTAGAACAGCCAGTACGGCAGGCCGGGGTCGCCGAGGGCGGCGGCCACCGCCGGGTAGGACTCGAAGTTCACCAGCGGGCGCAGCAGCAGGAGGAAGGCGAGCAGCGGGATGCCGAGCCTGACCAGCCGGTCGCGCAGGAAGAGCCGGCCGCCCTTGCGGTCGTGGGCGCCCGGGGTGAAGAGGCCGGAGATGAAGAAGAACGCGCCCATGAAGAACGCCTGGTCGAAGGTGACCAGGATGTCCAGGGCCAGGCCGGAGGGGTCTTCGGCGGGCTCGACGTGGTACCAGAGCGGGATGTTGCCGTAGGTGACGGCCAGGTGGTGCACCACCACCAGGACGGTCAGGGCGACGCGCAGGTTGTCGAGGTAGAGCAGCCGCCCGGTGCGTAAAGGTGTCCCGGGTGTCGTCGTGGCGGTCATGAAGGGGTCTCCTCAGCGCGGGTGGCGTGCTCGAAGATGTCCGCCAGCTCGCGGGCGTGGGCTTCGAGGTCGTGCTCGGGGAAGGCGCTCCAGTAGGCGAACATGTTGTCCAGCGCCGCCTGGTGGGTGATGGCCATGACCCGGATGTCGAACGGGCGGAACTCCCCGTTTCGCTGGCCGAGCCGGTAGATGTGCTCCAGGACCTGGAACAGCTCCTCGCTCGTGGTGATCCCGTAACGCGGAGTGCCGTCGGGGCGGCGCAGGTGGATGAAGATCTCGCCCAGCGCCTTGAGCTGCGTGCGGTGCCCGCGCATGTGCTGGGCGACGCCGAGGATCTGGGTCCGCAGCAACGCGGTCGCGCTCTTCTGGGCCATCATCATCGGCGACACCGCCTCGACGATCTCGCTGTAGACCTGGGTGACCACTTCCTCCATCAGCTTGTCCTTGCCGGCGAAGTGGTAGGAGATCACCCCCTTGCTGATGCCCGCGTGCTCGGCGATGCGGGCCAGCGACGCTTTGGCGAAGCCGTGGCCGGCGATCACCTCGATGGCCGAGGCGATGATCTGCGCCCGGCGGGCCGTCTCGATGAACGATCGCGACTTCTGGCCGCTTGGCCTACTTTTTGACTGCACGGCCAGAATTTAGCACGGTGGGACAGATTCGCGGGAGACAGTTCTCCGTGCCCCCGGTCCACCGCCGCCGGAGCCGCGTCGTCTAGGCTCGGGATCCTGGCCACTTCGAAGGACACGCGTATGACCCTCGACGCCCGCACACTCCTCCCGATCGCCGAGCACGCCGTCACCATCGCCAGCCAGATCGTCACCACCAGGCTTCCCGGCGCCGTCACCGCCAAGGGCGACCGCGACATGGCCACCGAGGTGGACTTCGCCGTCGAGGACGCGCTGCGCGACTTCCTCACGAGGGAGACCCCGGAGATCGGCGTCCTCGGCGAGGAGGAAGGGCTCACCAACCAGGGCGGCAACGGGCTGACCTGGGCCCTCGACCCGATCGACGGCACGGTCAACTTCATGCACGGGCTGCCGATGTGCGGCACGTCCCTGGGCCTGCTCGACGGCGACGTCCCGGTGCTCGGCGTGATCGAGCTGCCCTTCCTGGGCGAGCGTTACACCGCCGCGGACGGTACCGGCTCGCGCCTCAACGGCGAGCCGATCGCGGTCGCCGGCGCCGAGCGGCTCTCCTCCGTGGTGGTCGCGATCGGCGACTACGCCGTCGGCCCGGATGCCGAGACGGTGAACGGGCGGCGCCTCGTCCTGGCCAGGACCCTGGCCGGGAAGGTCCAGCGGCTGCGCATGCTGGGCTCGGCCGCCACCGCTCTCGCCTGGATCGCCGCGGGCAGGATCGACGCCACGGTGCTGTACACCAACAAGCCCTGGGACACCGCGGCCGGAGCGGTCATCGCCCGCGAGGCCGGGGCAGCGGTCGCCGACTTCGACGGCACCCCGCACACCATGAGGTCCGCCGCCACCCTCGCCGCCAACCCGGCCGTGCTGGCCGGCCTCCTCGACCTCGCCCGGCCCGTCTTCCCACCGGACGGACAGGGGGACGGCGCCGCGCCGAGTTCGCCGGGGGCGCCTCTGTCACCCTCGAAGCCACTGCTGTCGTGAGTAGTCCTTCAGCGTGATCGCGTTCGCGGCCCTGCGGATCGGCTCGCTGATCCGCCTGACCATCGCGTTCCTGCCCGGCAGGTGGGGCATCAGCCGCAGCATCAGCATCTGGAACCGGATCTGCGCGGCCGACGCCGCCACCATCCCTTGAGGTTGGGCGCCGCGAGCTTCTGGTTCTCCTCGGCGAAGTGCCGCATCTCGCGCTCGTACGCGGCGAAGCCCGCCGCGTGACCGAGTCGCCGAACACGTACTCCACGTCGTGCCTGGTCGCCTCGTACAGCAGGTGGGCCAGGTCGCCGCGCTGCTCAACGAGGCGCTCGTGCAGGCCATGGCCGAGTGGGGGGAGGAGCTGGAGAGCGCCCTGGCCGCCGGTGACACGGCCGGCGCGACCCCGGCGCAGCGGTTCGAGGCCGCCTGGAGCCGGATCGTCGAGTCGTTCGCCCGGCTCGGCCCGCTGTGGGCCATCCAGTTCGAGCTCGTCGCCCAGATGGACCGCATGCCCGAGGTGCGTGAGGCGTTCGCGGCCGCCACCCGCAGGTCCCGGCTCGGCCTCGCGGCGCTCTTCCACGATCTCGACCCGGACGCGGACGAGGAGAAGGCGCTCGCCCTCGGCGGCTTCTACCAGGCGCTTCTCGCCGGGCTGGCCACGCAGTACCTCGTCGATCCGAAGTCCGCCATCTCGGCCGCGGCCCTCACCGAGGCGCTCGCCATGATCACCGCGGAGTGGAGCGGCGGGTGATCGTGCGGCCTGGTCCCGGGCCAGGCCGCATCGGCGCGGTTCCCCTCACCGCGGGGTCACAGCAGCGAGGTCACGTCCCTGAGCACGTTCGTGACCAGGCCGAGTGCCGAAGTCACCTGGCTGGACACGAGCTGCGGGGCATACCGCTCCGCCAGCGCGGCGTCCCACCGCATCAGGTTGGCGAGGTCGCCGTCCAGCGAACCGTTGACCGACACATCGAGGCCGTTGACGGAGCCGCTCAGCGACACGTTGCGACCGGGGCCGTTCAGTGATCCGTTCACCGATCCGCCCAGCGGCCGGTTGCCGCCCAGTCCGCCGAGTATGCCGTCCAGGGACAGGCCGGAGTCGGACGCGTTCAGCGACGCGTCCAGGCCGGCGACCGGAATCATGCGGTCGCCGCCGCCCGCGAAGCCGCGGTCGCCGGTCAGCCAGATCGTCCAGACGCCCTCGCGGGGCAGCAGCGGCTGCCGGTCGAAGACGAACCGCTCCCGCTCCCACTGGGGACCGGGCCACGCCCGGGCGGTGGGCGCGGTGTTCAGCCCGATCTGTGCCAGAAGGTTCCTGGCCTGCGCGGAGACGGACACGCTGAGCTGCCGGGCGGCCCTGACGGCGTCCACCGTGGTGAAGGCCATCGGCGGCAGCGCCGCGCCGCTCTGGTATCCCGGTACGCCGTAGGTGTCGGCGTAGCTCGGCATCAGGACCGCCAGGCCCCGGCCCAGCATCCTGTTGATCTCGGTGATGTCCACCGCGAACTCGATGTCCCGCGGGGTGGGCGCGTACACCGCCAGCGGCCGTTCGCCCTGCGGGTACGGGTCCGAGGGCACGAGCAGCATGCCGGTCGCCGGGACGAAGGGCACGTTCGCCCGCTCCGCCCTGGTGTCGCCGAGCGGGTCCGCGCTGCCCGGGTGGGCGAGGCGGGTCCGGTACTTGATGAGGAACGCGTGCGTGCCGGGGAACTCCCGCGCCACCCGTCCGGAGGAGACGATCGACCGCCGGTCCACGCCGTCCCTGCTCCACGTGCCCCAGTAGTCGAGCAGCTCGCCCATGGAACCGTCCCGGAAGCCCGGGTCGGTGGCCTTGTCCAGCCGGTAGAACGGCTCGGTCCGTTTGTCGAAGCGGTCAAGCTCCGCCTGGTCGTCCTGAGCGGCCGGGACCGCGCGGTCCTCGGCGATGGCGAATCCCGGCCCCGCGGCGACGAGCGAACTCGTCAATATCGCGGTGATCGCCCACCTGTTTTTCATATATATCCTCCGGGTACAGAGAGGTAAGGGTTGGAACATCCGCTAATCGGAGCCCTGGTCACCTGCGGCCTGCTGATGAGCTGGTGTGTTGCCGCCAATTCTGGTTATCGGGCGCACGATAAGGCGTTCCTGGCATACCTCGACCAGGCAGGATTGAAGCCCAAATACGCGTCAGATTTTTCTCAATTACTGCTGCGGGTGGGCTGTTTTTTATCTATATAACCCCGGATGTGTGGAAATGGTCCGGGGGAGAGTGGCTCGTGAGAGTGGCTTGTGGGAGTGGCTCGTGGGAGTGGCCGGGTTTCGGGCGATGCCCCCTGCCCCAGGTTCCGCGTGCGGTGCGGAACCTGGGGCCCGTTCAATCGGCGGCCAGCTCTTCGGCCTCCACGTGCAGGGCCCAGGTGAGCAACAGCTCCAGCCTGAGCTCCGCGTCAAGGAGGTCGGACACCAGGTCGTGCATCAGACCCTCCCTAAGGAGGTTGGGCTCCCTGCACACATAGACGTCCGGGCAGCCTTAGAGGTTGACCGAAACGGCGAGATTTTCTGACGCACGCTCCGTGGCCGGAGTGTTACCGGTAGATCCGCCGGTCAGCGTGCAGGCGCTCGGCGAGCCGTACGGTGATGAACTCGTTGTTGTCCGGCTTGCCGGGCGTGCGGCCGTTGGAGCCGGGGAAGTTGTTGTCGTCCAGGACGCCGATCGTGCGGTCGTCGAGGATGACGACGTCCTCGATGGTCTGGAACGGGAAGCGGAAGGTCTCGCCGAAGCCCGCGATGCGCTTGGGATTGGCCAGGTTGAGCAGGTCGGCCACCATCGTCTTGTCCATGGCGCCGTCGCGGTCCCGGTCCCGGGTGTCGACGATGTAGATGCGCTTGAGCTGTGCGGCGTCGCCCTGCTCGTTGTCCCGCTCGATGATCATGAAGCGGTGGTCGTCGATCGAGATGGCGTCGCCGATCGAGTTCCCGGGGCTCTCCAGCTTGTAGGTCAGCCGCTTGGCGGTGTAGGCCCCCTTGCGCAGGTCGAACTCGTACATGCGCAGCGTGCCCGCCGGGTCGCCGGCCACCGTGCCCTCAAGCAGCGGGTAGAGCTTGCGGCCGTCCAGCGACCTGGCCATGCCCTCGAAGCCCTTGCTGCTGTTCAGGTTGGGCTGGCCGCCGTTCAGGAACGGGTTCTCCGGGGCCTGCACGCCGGGCAGCTTGACCGGCGCGTCGAGCAGCCGGCCCGTGGAGGAGACGTGCAGCAGGAACGGGCCGAACTCGTCGCCGATCCAGTAGCTGCCGTCCGACACCCGGGTGATCGACTCGATGTCGAAGTCGGCGCCGGTGAGCACCCGGTCCTTCCTGGTCAGCGGCCAGGAGACCAGCTTGCGCGGGTCGGAGAGGTTGAAGCCGCCGAGCACCCGCACCGTGTGCCGGGCGAAGTCCGGCTTGATCCGGTGCACCCGGAGCAGGAAGTCGGAGCTGTTGGCCTTGTTGCCGAACCCGTTGTCCGACAGCACGTCGAAGGTGCCGTCGTGCCGGTCGACGATGCCGCTGAAGCCCTGCACCGGCTGGCCGGGGAAGGGGGCGCTGACCCCGTTCACCGGAGCGGTGTCGAGCTGCTTGCCGGAGGGCTCGCTGCCCGGGACGTAGGTCAGCGCGGGGAGCGAGGCGAAGCCGGTGAGCGTGGCCTGCCCCGGGGCCGGGGCGGGCCTGCCCTTGGCCTCCGCGGCGGCGGCGGACTGGGGCTCGGGCTCGGCGTGCGCGGGGGCCGAGATGGCCAGGCCGAGGGTCAGAACGGCGGAGCCCACCGTCATCGTGATGCGTCTCATGGCGGGCACGCTAAAGGGGCCACATGAAGCACTTCCGAACGGCATGCAACGAACTGGATGAGCTTGGTGTCCGCAATGTCCGTCTGGTGGCCCTTACTTGGGCGGAATAAAGTTCGGCACATGAGGATTTTTGCCGATCTCGGCGAACTGAAGGCCGCCAAAGGCGAGCACCTAGGCCACACCGACTGGCGCACGGTCACCCAGGAGCAGGTCAACCTCTTCGCCGACGCCACCGACGACCACCAGTGGATCCACGTCGACCCGGAGAGGGCCAAGGCGGGCCCCTTCGGCGGCCCCATCGCCCACGGGTACCTCACCCTCGCCCTCCTGCCCTCTTTCCTGTCGCAGCTCTTCAACGTCCAGGGGATCAAGATGGGCGTCAACTACGGCCTCAACAAGGTGCGCTTCCCGTCCCCCGTCCCGGTGGGCAGCCGCATCCGCGCCGGCGCCGAACTCATCGACGTCAAGGGCACCCCCGCCGGCACCCTCTCCACTCTCCGCCTCACCATCGAGGTCGAGGGCGCCCGCCGCCCCGCCTGCATAGCCGACTTCCTCGCCCTCTACGTCCCCGCCGACGCCTGATCCCTTCCCCCCCACAGCCCGCTGGCCGGCCCGCCGCAGGCCCCCGACCGGGACCGCGCGGAAACCGGCCACCGGCAGGCGCCCCGGCCTTCCTCAGGGCGCCCCGGCTTTCCTCAGGGCGCCCCGGCTTTCCTCAGGGTGCCTCGGCCTTTCTCAGGGCTCACCGCCCGAGTAGAGGATCGCCGCCTGCACCCGGCTGCGCAGGCCCAGCTTGTTCAGCACCCGGCTGACGTGCGTCTTGGTCGTCGCCTCCGCCATGTCCAGCTCCCGGGCGATCTCCGCGTTGGACAGCCCCCGGCCGATGCACGCCAGCACCTCACGCTCGCGAGGGGTCAACGTGTCGTACGGCTGCCGCCCGGCCGGTTCCGGCGCCGCGGCGGAAGCCGTACGGGACCGGCCGAACGCCGCGATCAGGCGCCGGGTCACCGCCGGAGAGATGAGCCCGTCCCCGCGCGCCACCACCCGCACGGCGTCGATCAGCGCGTCCGCATCCGTGTTCTTCAACAGGAATCCCGCCGCCCCCGCCTCCAACGCCCCGAACACGTACTCGTCGATGTCGAACGTCGTCAGGATCAGCACGTCCGCGATCCCGCTGAGCCGCCGGGTGGCCGAGATCCCGTCCAGCCGCGGCATCCGGATGTCCATCAGCACCACGTCGGGCCGCGCCGAACTGGCCATCGCCACCGCGCTCTCCCCATCGGCCGCCTCACCCACCACCTCGATGTCCGCCGCCCCATCGAGGATCAACACGATCCCGGCCCGCACCGCCGCATGATCATCCACCACAAGCACCCGAATACTCACAACCTCTCCCCACTCCCCACATCCTCCACGCCCCCACCCACACCCCTCCCTGCCCCAGGCCCCCCGCCGCCCCCACCCGCGCTCTCCGCGCCAGGCACCCCGTCCTCCGTACGTACGGCGGTCCCGGCGTTCCCTGCGCCGGAGACAGGTTCTCCCACCGGCGTGTCGGCGGCGGGCTTTCGTTTCCGGTCGGGGGCTTCGGGGATTTCGGTCGGGAGGTCGGCGCGCACCCGCCACAGTTGGCCACGGAGACCCGCCTCGAACACACCGCCCAGCAGGGCCACCCGCTCGCGCATCCCGATCACCCCGGCCCCGGAACCGGGCAGCCCCGACGACCGCCCGCTCACCGGATTGTCCACGTTCAAGGTCACCTGGTGGGATTCGTAGCCGATGGTCACCGTGGCCTGCTTGTCTCCGTGTTTGAGGACGTTCGTCAGGGCCTCCTGGACGATGCGGTAACCCGCCAGATCGACCGCGGCGGGCAACTCGCGCGGCGTACCGGAGATGTGCAGCCGTGTCACCACCCCGGACCGGCGCGAACGCTCGACGAGATCCCCGAGGTCCGCCAGCCGCCGCCGCGTCGCCTCGCTCTCCTGCGCCTCCTGCTGCCCTTCCTGCCGCAGCAGTTCGATCATCGTGCGCATCTCCGTCATGCCCTGCAGGCTGTTCTCCCTGATGCTCTCCAGCACCCCGTGCACCGCCCGCCCGTCCAGGTCCTTGCGGGACAGCACGGCCGTGGACTGGATAGCGATCGCGCTGAAGTGGTTGGCGATCATGTCGTGCAGCTCACGCGCCATCCGCGTCCGCTCGGTGTTCACCGCCGCCCGGCGATCCAGCTCCGCCAGCCGGGCCACCTGCTCCGCCCGCGTCCGCTCCGCCTCGGCCTGGTCGCGATGCTGGCGCAGGATGATCGCGGTCGACACGGGCGTGAGCAGCACCAGCCCCGCCTGCACGATGCCGACCGCCAGCGCCCGCCAGTCCAGCGTGGAGAACCCGGCGAGCGCCCCCGCCACCACGGCCAGCACCGAGGTCACCCCGAGCAGCCACTTGGTGGCCCACCTGGGCCCGTAGAGCGTGGCGGCATAGAGATTGTCGGTGAAGATCAGCACAGTCGGCAGCGACGGCCCCACCACCAGGTCCGCCGAGATCGCGACGACCCCCAGCCCCAGCGAGAGCATCGGCGCCCGCCGCCGCACCGCCACCCCCAGACACGTGACCAGCAACGGCCCCACCAGCAGGTAAGGCGACTCCACCCGCGCCAGAAACGCGTTCCCGGCCAGCAGCACGAGACCGGTCGCGAAGGCCAGCACGGCCATCAAACAGTCCCGCCGCATAACCCCCATCCCACCACCCCCCACCCCACTCCGGCGTCCCCCACCAGCACGGTCCCCCCTACATCCAAAGGTGTACGCCCACGACCTCACCACCCCGCGCCCTCCCACCCGGAAGCACGCCCACCGAGGCCACGACCCCGCCCCCCTGGCACGCTCCTCCAGGCAAGCAATAGTCGGCTCTATCACCGGTGTCCAAGTGGTAGAGTTCTTCCTGTTGCCGCGCCACCCAGGTGAAGCGGACAACCAAGCGGCCGTAGCTCAATGGATAGAGCATCTGACTACGGATCAGAAGGTTGGGGGTTCGAGTCCTCCCGGCCGCGCAGCAGTAAGAAGGCCCCTGAACAGGCATTACGCCATCAGGGGTCTTTTTCGTTGTGCTGCTCAGCCGGAGCCAGCCTGGGAGCCAAAGGTGTGTGCCTGCCCGAATTCGGCGTCCGTTGCGACCTGGGCCACGCCCTCCTCGCCCGCGGGGAAGGTTGTGAATGCATGGAACAGGCAGATTGATCAAGGGCACGATGCTCCCATGCGTTGTATGCGACGCTCACCGGCACATAGGTTCCTGGGTACGGCAGGCAGGCTCGGGCCGATGAGGATGGTGGGCAACTGCCCGCTGTCCGCTGCGGACGAAAGGCGGGGGAGTGGCAATCTGCTGTCGGTCCGCGTCGGCTTTGTGTAGGGGCTCATCGATCTTGCCGGTATCTGCGCCGCCGGCCTGGGGGCGTCGGAGGGTTCTCGCCGGCTTGTCGGCCGGTTCTGCTCGGCGATCTGTCATCGCCTTCGGCGCACAGCGGAGCAGCCGTGGGCGGCGTGTGCGGCTTTGTGATCCATGGTGGCTAATGTGCCGAGGGTGACCGAGTCGGGCGGCGAACTCATCGGCGGGCGATACCGGCTTCTTGAGCCGGTGGGCACCGGTGGCATGGGCCGGGTCTGGCGGGGCCGCGATGAGCTGCTGGATCGCGAGGTGGCGGTCAAGGAGATCCTGTTTCCGCGCGGCATGGATGCCGCCCAGCGTGAGCTGTTCGGCAAGTGGGGGATGCGCGAGGCACGCTCGGCGGCCCGGCTCAATCATCCGGGCATCATCACCGTCTACGACGTGATCCTGCACGACGGGGCCCCGATGATCGTGATGGAGTTCGTCCGCGGCCTGTCGTTGCAGGAGCAGATCACCCAGCAGGAGCGGCTGGCCCCGGCTCAGGTGGCGCGGATCGGCGCGATGATGCTGGAGGCGCTGGGCGAGGCGCACGCGGCCGGGGTCGTGCACCGCGACCTGAAACCGGCCAACGTGCTGCTGGCCGGCGACCGGGTGGTCATCACCGACTTCGGGATCGCCAGCCTGGCCGGGGACGTCACCCTGACCGCCTCAGGGGTGTTGATCGGCACTCCGGCGTTCATGGCGCCGGAGCAGGCTCATGGACGGCCGGTCACTCCGGCGTGTGATCTGTGGTCGCTGGGAGCGACGTTGTACGCCGCGGTCGAGGGCCGGCCTCCGTACGCGGGGGCGAACCTGATGGCGATCCTGTCGGCGCTGCTGAGTCAGGAGCCCGCGCCGCCGGTGCATGCCGGGCCGCTGGCCCCGGTGCTGACCGGGCTGCTGCGCAAGGACCCTGCCGAGCGCTTCAACGCCGAACAGGCCGGCCGGGCGCTCACCGCCGTTGCCGGCCAGCCGCCCCCGGACCCGCGCCTGAATCCGCCTCCGGCCCCTTCGCCGCCCCCCGCCGCGGATCGGCGGCTGCCCCGGCGTCGTGTCCTGCTCCTGGCCGGACTCGGTGCCCTCACCGCCATCGGCGTGCCGGTCACGATCGCCCTGACCCGCCCCACCGACCCCGCACCGAGTGTCACCCTCACCGGTCACACCGGCCGGGTCTACTCGGTGGCTTTCAGCCCGGACAGCGGAACTCTCGCCACCGGCAGCCACGATGAAACGGTGCGGTTGTGGGATGTGGCGGGCCGCAGGAGTGTCGCCACGCTCACCGGTCACACCGCCGGTGTCTGGTCGGTGGCGTTCAGCCCGGACGGCAGGACTCTCGCCACCGGCAGCAGCGACAAGACGGTGCGGTTGTGGGACGTGGCCGGTCGCAGGAGTGTCGCCACGCTCACCGGTCACACCGCCGGTGTCTACTCGGTGGCGTTCAGTCCGGATGGCAAGATCCTCGCCACCGGCAGCCACGATGCAACGGTGCGGTTGTGGGATGTGGCCGGTCGCAGGAGTGTCGCCACGCTCACCGGTCACACCGCCGGTGTCTGGTCGGTGGCGTTCAGTCCGGACGGCAGGACTCTCGCCACCGGCGGCTTCGACGAGACGGTGCGGTTGTGGGATGTGGCCGGCCGCCGAACCGTTGCGACCCTCACCGGCCACACCTACGGTGTCTGGTCGGTGGCGTTCAGTCCGGACGGCAGAACCCTCGCCACCGGCGGCCGCGATGACACGGTGCGGTTGTGGAACGTGGACGGCCGCTTCGTCGTCGCCACCCTCACCGGTCACACCGCCGGTGTCTGGTCGGTGGCGTTCAGTCCGGACGGCAGGACTCTCGCCACCGGCGGCTTCGACGAGACGGTGCGGTTGTGGGACGTGGCCGACCGCCGAACCGTTGCCACCCTCACCGGTCACACCGCCGGTGTCTACTCGGTGGCCTTCAGCCCGGACGGCAGAACCCTCGCCACCGGCAGCAGCGACGACCACAGCGTGAAGTTGTTGCCGAACCGCTGACCCAGCGCCCTCCGGCGGGGTCTCCGGCCCGCGAGGTGATCACCCGCCGAGAGTCGAGGGAGCCGCATGAGCCACCCAAAGCATGAGCCGCCCAAGTCACGGGCCACCCAGATCATGAGCCGCCGAGATCATGACGGCACCGTTCGCGAAAGGTAGTTCCTCGTGGCTAGTGCATGCTCTCTCGGGTGACGCCGAGTTGGGTGGCGATCTCATCCAGGCAGCGCGGTTCCAGGGTCGTCAGCGGGGTGATGACCTCGCTTTCGAAGCCTTGGGCGAGTGAACGTTTGACCAGGTCGCGGGCCGGTCCGGGGGCAGTGGTCGCGGCGAGTGCGAGACAGTGGGCCGTGTGCTCCTTCAGGTCATCGATGACGGTGACCGCCTCGTTGAGGAGACCTGATCTGAGCATCGCCTCGACCAGGTCGGTGAGGACGCCCTCGGCGAGCACTTCGTTCATCCGGCGGGCTTCGTCCCGGTAGCGGTCCCACAGGCGCAGACGTACGACCGCCTCCACCGGCACAGTGGAAGTGCTGACAACGCTTCCCGCCACCAGGAGGGCATGCTGACCCGCCTCCAGCAGTCGGCTGTACTCGTCGCCGAGTCCTGTGGCCTGACAGGCTGCGGCGAGCCACGGATGGGCCCATATTCCGTCATTCGAGGTCAGGTTCGGATCGGCGATTCTGGCGAGTTCGGCTGTCACGTCGCGGCACAGGGCCCGATGGCCGGAGTCGCACATTTCGACGATCATGGCCGCTGCCTGCTCACGCCGGTGTGCGAGGTCGTGCGGGGAGCCGGCGGGCGTGTGCAGCGCTGTCTCGCGGATGAGTGAGAGCGCTCCGGTGGGGTCGTTCGACCGCAGGTGCGCCCGCAACCTGAGGGCGCGGCCCCGAAGGTCGTCTTCGTCCAGGCGTGTCGTCAGGTTGAGCGCCTCGTCTGCCCGGCCTGCGCGAAGGAGGACGCCGATGAGGTCGCGGGCGACGCGGGACCGCCATCCGCTCCTGCTCTCGTCTTCCGGGTTTCCGACACCTTCGGCCACCAGGGTGGTGAGCAGGTCGAGATCGGCTTCTCGATGGTCGCCGGTCACGACGATGGCCTCGGCGACTTTCAGCAGGATGTCGATCCGGTCCAATTCATCGGCCTGGAACGCCGTGGCGATCGCGAGCGCGGACTCCAGGCGCCCGAGGGACGCGGCCGCGGTCGCCACGGCGGTGGCGTCCCATCGCGCCTCGACGCCGTTCACGTTGTTCAGCACGATGCTCAGGGCCGTCTCCAGGGCCGCTTCGGCCAGTTCAGTCCTGCCGGCGGTGCCGGCCGCACGTGCCAATGCGGCCAGGACGTCGGGCGGTGCCGCGTTCATGGTCTCGCCGAGGGCCGTGTCCACCTCCCTGACGACGGGATCGGCCTCCTCAGGGCTGTCGCGGTCGAGGATCGCCAGCGCGACGCCGGAGAGAACCTCCGCCCGGGTTCCGGGGTTGGCGATGTCTCGTGCCAGGGAGGTCGCCAGGACCAGATGCCCGTTGTTCCGGGCCGACGCGGCGGCACGGGCGAGGAGGTCGTCGAGATCTTCGAGGGGCGGGGCTGCGCGCTGTCGTGGATCGTGGCCGTGGGCGGCGAGGGCGGTGTATGCGAGCGTGTGGGGATCGGCCGGCTCATCGGAAGGCGGCATCGCGAGCAGTCGCAGAGCCCGATCCTCGTCCTGGTAGGGGGCCGATTCCACAAGGTCCGCCGCGGGGAACTCACGGTTCAGCGCGGCGAGCAGCACCTCCGGTACGCTCTCCCGTCCTCCCACGGTGAAATGGTCTTCGCAGGCGCAGAGCAGGGCCCTTCTCCTGCCGTCCCGGTCCAGGTTCGAAATGTGGCCGAGCAGGCCGTCGATGTCGCCGAGGACGCCGTACGCTCGCGCGAGGTAGCCGTACACCTCCGGGCGGTCCTCGTCGCCGGTATGCTCGGCGGCCTCCGCGACGAGGGTCCGAGTCAACGCCGGATCGATCTCGGCCAACGGGCCGGCGACGGTGACGATCGACCAGGCCCGCTGATACCCGTTCAGGTCGTGCAGGTGGTCGGTGACGGTTTGACGGGCGAGGCCGGCGGCGTCGGGTTCGCCCCGGCGCGCCAGCGCGAGGGCCGCTCGCACCGTATGTTCCACGCGCTCCAGATCAAGCCTGCCCGGCACCTCGATCGCCTCGTGGATGAGGTGCCACGCCTCGATCGGCTGGGAGTCGAACAGGCACTCCCCGACCGCCAGCAGGGCCTCGGCTCGCGCATAGCTGTTCTGGAGTGTGCGGGCCAGTTGGACGCCCTCCTCGGACCGGTCGAGTCGCGCCAGCAGCAGCGGATACGCGGAGGGCACGCCGCCGCTCTCGTCTTCGATGCGCATCCTGAGCAGGGAGACCCGCGTGAGCATGACGAGGTCGCCCGCGGGATCCGCGGCGAGCAGCCTGGACGCGTGCGCCACCTCGGACAGTGCGGCCAGATCGCCACCGGTCCGGCGGCGGAGCAGAGCACGCCGTCCGGGCGAGGCCAGCGTGGCCAAAGTCCCGCCGGCGCTCTCGGAGAGCAGGAGGGTCGGGTACGCCTCGGTCAGGTAGGCCGGAGTCTCGTCGGGCCATCCGGCCTCGGCGAAGCCGAGAGCCCACGTGTCGATGGAGGCACGGGTCTGTGCGACCTCCTCCTGCTCCAGATCCTCCCGTACCGTCGCCACCAGGGTGTCGTGCGCGAGTGTGTACCGGGTCACCTGACCGGTCCGCGGCTCCACTACGCGGGAGAGACTCCGTTCCAGGGTCCGCCGGATCGCCAGAGGGGCTTCGTGGGTTATCGAGGCGATGTCCCTGCTGCTCAACGCGCCGCCGGCGACCGCCATCGCGGTCAGGATCCGGCGTGGCAGCGGCTCGGTCAGCACGTGGTCCAGTTCCTGGCGGGCGCGCAGGAGCAGGCTGGTCGCCGTGGGGAAGGGGGCCAGGACCAGGTGGGGGCAGTCGCGCAGAGGGTGGTTCTCGTCCACGTCCAGCGGAATGCGGGAGTGGCGGCTCGTCACCAGGACGTGTGTCGTCGCTCCTCGGACAGCCGGCAGTTGCGAGGCGATGCTGGGCTCGGCCAACTCCCGGAAATCGTTCTCGTCCAGCCCGTCGACCATCAGCACCAAGGGACGTCCACGCCGCTCGTGGCTCCTCGCCGCACGTTCCCACAGGCTGAGGAAGACGGCCGGGTCCGGTTCCGCGGGCGGAAACTCACCCAGCAGGGCTGCGAGTTGCTCGCACACCGCGCGGTGGAACTGCTGGAGACGCATCTGCCCGTCGCGCCGGGAGATGACGAACGAAACGACGTCCATCTCCGGGCCGGCACCCGTGGCGAAGTGCGTGACCAGCGACGTCTTTCCCGCCCAGGGGCCGGCGACGAGCATCAGGTACGGCTCCTGCCCGGTCGCGAACGCGCGGAGATCGGCGAGCTCCCGCTCGCGCCCGGTCAGGTCCGGGCAGCGTGCCGCGTACTGCCGCAGCAGGGCCTCGTAGGCCGGACGACGCCGCTCCTCCCTCGGGTGAGGGACACTGATCTGTTCCGGTACGACGTCATGGCCGGCCAGCAGCGCGCGTGCGGCCGCAGTATGCGATTCGGGCTCTCGCTCGGCTTCCGCACGCGGTTCGTACCTGCCGATCGCGGCGGCCAGGCGTACGGCTTCCAGACCTCCGGAGTGCGCCGACTCCACGACGACGCCGACGGCCGAACCCTCGCAGACGACGGCGGCGCCGGAGAAACCGCTCCAGTCACGCCCCTCAAGGAGGCGTCCGTCTGCCCGATGCAGGACCAGGCGCCCCCGCTTCACGCTCGAACCCAACGGGATCACCCCGTCGATCTGGTCGCTGTCGCGCCAGGTCGCCCTGTCCCCGTCTCGCCAGGTCCGGTGGCGGGGAAATCCGATCGCGGTGAACGGCAGTCGCCCGTGGGACTCCTCCGGGAGGACGCCGACGGTCACCGGAGGGATCTCGCCGAGGGGGACGTCCGGGGCGAGTTCGATGAAGGCGATATCCGCCCGGTCACCTTTCCAGACGGTCCGGCCGGCCACGGTGACCTCGTCCGGGTCGCCTCCGCGCAGCCGCACCTTGACCGTGGTCGCGCCCTCGACGACGTGTCCGGCCGTCACCACCAGAGACGTCGCCAGTCGCAGCCCTGAGCCGTACCCCGTCTCGTGCCGGCGCTCGACCAGGATCTCCACGCACCGTCCGACGAGCGAGCCGGCCACGCGAGGCGCCGTCTCACCGTGGGAACTCGGACAACCGGTCGGTCACCGAGAGTGGCTGGCCGTGCTCATCGGTGGGGGTGAGCGTCATCCGGACCCTCTGGGTCTGGCCGTGGCTCCGCTTGCCCTCGGCTCCCGCTTCGACCACCCACAGCTTCAGCCCACCCTTCCCGCCCGCTTCCCGCGTCACGGCGACCTCGAACTCCAGCTCCACAGCCCCGACGCCGAACTTGACCCCACGGGCATGCCCTTCCTGCTGTGCCGTCTCCAGTTGGTCGCGGAGCACGCGGATGTAGTCGGCCAGGGGTACCCCCTCGGACTCGTTCATCAGATCCCGCCTTCTACGTAGGTCCGCCAGGCCACATGTCGATGATGCCCGACGCTACCCCGTGGATCACCCGGAGCCGGCCCAGCCGTCGGCTGGGTACGAGTCCCTCGGCTGCGCTCCCGCGTCCGGCGCATGGCAGGTGTCCGACACGCGACGAAGCAGCCCGGTAGGGGCGGACGGCACGGTGGCGAGGTGGGATCGGTTCGCGTCAGGCCCGGTTGAACCGGGCTCCCCAGTCGTGGACCTGGTTGAGCAGTTCGGGCGGGTCGACGACGCGGAAATCGGCGCCGAGCACGCCCAGTGCCATGGTCGGCCAGTCCAGGGAGTCGGCGGTCATGCGCACCCGGCTGTGCTCGGCGTCGATCTTCTCGACCGTGCACCACCTGCCGATCCGTTCGCGTACGGTCTCGGCCGGGGCGTCGACCAGGACCTCCACCCGGTACGGGCGGAACAGGTTGTCCAGGCCGGCGCGGACGAACTCGGCGGCGTCGGCCGCGGGCAGGTCGCGGGGCCGGAACCGGGAGCCGGTGCCCTGCGGCGCGGTGACCCGGTCTACCCGGAAGCTGCGCCAGTCGTGCCGGGTGAGGTCGTAGGCGACCAGGTACCAGCGGCGGCCGAGGCAGACCAGCCGATGCGGTTCGGTGTGCCGGTCGGTGTGCTCCCCGCCGGCGGCGGTGTAGGAGAAGCGGAGCTGTTCGCCGTCCCGGCAGGCCAGCGCGACCGTGGTGAGCACGCCCGCGTCGACGCCCGTCCTGACCGGGCCGTCCCAGCCGGCGGGCACGGTCATCGCGCGCAGCGCGTCGATCCGGCGTCGCAGCCGGGCCGGCATCACCTGCACCACCTTGGCCAGCACCCGCACCGAGGACTCGGCGACGCCCTCCACCGCGCCCTGCGCGGCGGCCTGCAGTCCCACGGCCAAGGCGACCGCCTCCTCGTCGTCGATCACCAGCGGCGGCAGTGCCGCGCCGGCGGCGAGCTGGTAACCGCCGTCCACGCCGCGTTGCGCCTCCACCGGATAGCCCAGCTCGCGCAGCCGGTCGATGTCCCGGCGCAGCGTGCGGGCCGAGACTTCCAGCCGCTCGGCCAGTTGGGTGCCCTGCCAGTACCGGTGAGTCTGGAGCAGGGACAGCAGCCGCAGCATCCGGGCGCTGGTGTTCGCCATCTTTGCGTCCCTCTGCAATTCAGGTCAGAAAGTGGCCGTTATCCCCACCAGTATGGTCCGTGAGCGGCAGAACAGGAACAACGGAAGGCAGGAACCGTGACCGTCAACGAGCTGACTGTCCACGACATCGCCGGCGCGCCGGCCGCCACCGGCGAGCGCGCCGACCTGCTGGCGGTGCTGGCCAAGCACCGGCAGTTCCTGCGCCACACCACCCGCGACCTCACCGACGAGCAGGCCGGGCGGCGGACCACCGCCGGCGAGCTGTGCGTGGGCGGTCTGATCAAGCACGTCGCCGCGGTCGAGCGGACCTGGGTGGACTTCATCCTGAACGGCCCGTCGGCGATGGGCGACTTCGCCGCCATGACCGAGGCCGACTTCGCCCGGCGGGCCGACGAGTTCCGGCTGCTGCCCGGTGAGACGCTGACCGAGGTGCTGGCCGGTTATGCCGAGGTGGCCCAGCGGACCGACGAGCTGGTCGCCACCCTGCCCGACCTGGACGCCGCCCAGCCGCTGCCGAAGGCACCGTGGTTCGAGGTCGACGCGCGGTGGTCGGCCCGCCGGGTGCTGATGCACATCATCGCCGAGACCGCCCAGCACGCCGGGCACGCCGACATCATCCGCGAGTGCCTGGACGGCGCCAAGAGCATGGGCTGACCGGGAGCGTGTCGCCACCGCGCTCATTCCCCGCGGTCGCCGGCACGGTTGGGCTCACGCTCAGTAGCCGAGAACGCCGTGGGCGGCCGCGATGCCACTCGAAGCGCTCGGCCGTACCTCGGTGATCCGCTCGGCCAGGAGCAGCGCGGCGGCAAGGCCGCCCTTCGACGCTCCGCCGACGAGCCCGAGCTCGATCCGGTCGGCCAGATAGTCGTCCGGGATGCCGTCCTCGTCGCCGGGAAACAGCGGATCGAAGGTCAGGATCCTGCGGCCGTCAAGGTAATGCCCTGTTCTCCCTCGGGACAGATCATGGGAATCCTGCCAGGCGGGTCCGACGAAATTCCGTGCGCGTCGAGAGGCGGCACCGGTGGAGGGCCGGCGTGCCTCGCGTGCCCCGAAGCGGCCGTCATCCCCGGATGTCGAGAACCGGTCGCCCGTTACGACCTGCTTCGTGACAAGGGGTTCGCCTGGTGCGCGGACCATCCGGTGAACTCGAAAGGATCCGTCATGACCGACACCGCCCCGGCGAAGGCCGGGCGGCGGGAGTGGATCGCGCTCGCCGTGCTCGCCCTGCCGACACTGCTGGTCTCCATCGACGTGTACGTCCTGCTTCTCGCGCTTCCGCACCTGACGGCGGACCTGGGCGCGAGCAGCGTCGAACAGTTGTGGATCACCGATGTGTACGGGTTCCTGCTGGCCGGGTTCCTGATCACGATGGGCACGCTCGGCGACCGGATCGGCAGGAAGAGGCTGCTGCTGATCGGGGCCGCCACGTTCGGCGTCGCCTCCGTCGTCTGCGCGTACTCGACCAGTCCGGAGATGCTGATCGCCGGCCGCGCCGTACTCGGGGTGGCCGGTGCGATCCTCGCGCCGTCGACCATGTCGCTGATCCGCACGCTGTTCCGGGACGCCAGGCAGATGGGGCTGGCGATCGGGATCTGGGGACTGTGCTTCTCGGCCGGCGCCGTGATCGGCCCGGTGGTCGGCGGTGCGCTGCTGTCGCGGTTCTGGTGGGGGTCGGTCTTCCTGCTCGGCGTGCCGGCGATGGTGCTGCTGCTCGCGGTCGGCCCGGCCCTGCTGCCCGAGTACCGCGACCGGAACGCCGGCAAGCTGGACCTGACCAGCGTGGCGCTGTCGCTCGCCGCCATGCTCCCGGTCGTCTACGGGCTCAAGGAGCTGGCGAAGGACGGCTGGCAGGCGCTGCCGGTGGCCGGCATCGTGGTGGGGATCGCGTTCGCCGTCCTTTTCGTCCGCAGGCAGCGGCGGCTGGAGCACCCCCTGCTGGACCTGCGGCTCTTCGCCAGTCGGTCGTTCAGCACGGCGCTGGGCGGGATGATGGCCGGCACGCTGCTGATGGGCGCGATCATGCTGTTCATCACCCAGGACCTGCAACTGGTCGAAGGTCTCTCGCCGTTCGAGGCCGGCCTGTGGATGCTGCCCGCCGTCGCGGCGAACGCGCTGTCGTTCATCGTGTCGCCGATCCTCGCCCGCCGGTTCCGGCCGGCGTACGTGATCGGCGCCGGGCTGGCGATCTCGGTGTCCGGCCTGGTCGTGCTCACGCAGACCGACACGACCTCCGGGCCGGTCACCCTCGCGACCGGATTCACGCTGATCTTCCTCGGCTCCGGCCCGCTCGTGACGCTGAGCATCCAGCTGATCATGGCCTCCGCGCCGCCGGAGAAGGCCGGCTCGGCTGCCGCGCTGAACGAGACCAGCGGCCAGTTCGGCTTCGCGTTCGGGCTCGCCGCGCTCGGCAGCATCGGCGCCGCCGTGTACGACAGCCGGTTCATCCCGCCGAGCGGAGTCCCGGCCGGTGTCGCCGACGCCGCGCGGGAGAGCCTCGCCGAAGCGGTGGTCGCCGCCCGCGCGCTGCCCGCCGACCTGGCGGGCGCGCTGCTCGCACCGGCGCGGGAGGCGTTCGTCGGCGGGCTGCACCTGGTCGCCGCGATCAGCGCCGCGATCCTCGCGGTCGTCGCCGTGCTGATCGTCCGCCTGCTGCGCGCCGTCCCGCCGACCGGCGCCCCGCCCACCGGCGAGCCGTCCGCACCGGCCCCACGCGGCGAGCACGGCGAGCACGGCGAACACGGCGAACACGGCGGACACGGCGGACCCGGCGCGCACGAGAGGGTCGTACGCCAAGGGGGGTAGGCCAGCACGCCGGGAGGCCGGGTGCGGCGATTGACAGATCGTTTGCGAGGTTGGTAGAACCGGGCTCGGTTTCTCGAGCTCGGCCCGGTGCTGGCGGAGCTGCGCCGGGACCATCGGCTGGTGGAGGACTCCCTGCGACGGCTTGAGGCGCTCGTCGCCGGACTGGACCGGGACAGGGATCCCGCCGAGGTCCGGCGCGAGCTGGACAGCCTCGCCGCGCTGATGGAGACGCACTTCGTCTACGAGGAGAAGCGGATCCTCTCGGCGCTCAACGCGCTGAACGTGCCGGGCTGGGACCGTTCCCCGCCCGCGTTCCTGCGCACCGGTGACACCGAACGCTGAGGCTCACCCCGCGCCGGGGCGCCACGTCCCCTGCGCCACCTGCGGTACGAACGCGTCCAGATCGGTCACCGGGAAGCGCACCGTCTCGCCCGTCTCGGCGGACAGGTAGGCGGCCATCATCAGCTCGCTGACCTCGACGCCGTGTTTCAGGTTCTCCCGTGGCTGCCGCCCGGCGAGGAAGTCCGCGGCCACCGACCGGTTCTCCGTCGTGTAGCCGTAGGTCAGGGCCTCGTCGGACATGATCGGTAGCAGGCCCTGTTCCGCGCCCTGCTTCTCGACCAGGTCCTCGCCCTCGGGGGAGCGGATCTCCCGGCTGAGGAACAGCTGCGCCTCGGTGTTCAGCGTGCCGGCGGTCAACGAGTACTCCGGCCCGAGCAGCTCGAACGTCAGCCGCAGCCCGGGACCGACGTAGCTCCACGACGTCGTCGCCTCGACCACCGCCTCGTCGCCGTCGCCGTTGCGGAACGTGAGAGTGGCGTGGGCGTAGTCCTCGGCGGGCCGCCGGGTGTAGTCGACGGCGCCGCCGAACCGCTCGGCGAGCTGCGCGGCGTGCCGCTTGCGCGACCACTTCAGCGACGCGATCTGCGCGCTCACCGACACCGGAGTGAGCCAGTCCGAATGGTCCACGCCGGGGGGCGTCAGCAGGTAACGGCCGGCCTCGATCGAGTGGCACATCATGTCGCTGAGCACGCCGCCGCCCTGCCGCGTCCCGTCCCAGAACCAGGCGGCGTGCGGGCCGCTGTGCTCCTCGGCGCACCGGGCGAGGTACGGGGTCCCGGCCGGCGCGGCGCCCCTGGTCCAGAGCAGTTCGTGGCCCCGGGTGACGGCGGGCGCGTACACCTGGTTCTCCAGGTAGGCGTGCAGCAGCCCGGCGCCCTCGACCAGCTCCAGCACCCGCCGGGCCTCGGCGAGGTTGCGGCCGAGCGGCTTCTCGACGGCGATGCCGACGAGGGAGGCGCGCCCGGACGCCACCTCGTCGGCGATGGTCTCGACGACGTCCAGCCGGGCGTGGTTCGGCGCCACCACCCAGACGGCGTCGACCCGCGGGTCGCGGACCAGCTCGCGCAGGTCGGTGTAGGCCCGCGCGTCGCCGACCCGCAGGTCGCGGCAGCGGTCGGCCAGCGCCCGCGCGCTCTCGGCCCGCGGACTCTGGACGGCGACGACGTCGGCGTCGCGGACGCCGGTCCACGAGGTGACGTGGAAGTTCGCCATGAATCCGGCGCCGACGATGCCGACGCCGAGCCGTTCGCTGTTCTCCATCGTGGAAGGACCCCTAACTCCGAAGGCGTCGCTGCCGCCCGTAGAGCGACAGCAGGACGAGCAGGACGACGCCGTTGACGACGGTGCGCCCGGCGCCGCCGATGTCCAGCGTGGTGAGCAGCCCGGAAAGGACGGTCAGCACGATCGCGCCGACCGCGGTGCCGGCGTAACCGCCGACGCCGCCGGCCAGCAGCGTCCCGCCGATGACGACGGCCGCCACCGACGGCAGCATGTACTGGTCGGCGAGGTCGAGGAAGACCGACTCGGTGTACCCGAGCAGCAGGATCCCGGCCAGCCCGGCGAACGTCGCGGACAGCACGTACGCCAGGATCAGCGTGCGGTTGACCCGGACGCCGGTCAGCTCCGCGGCGGTCCGGTTGGCCCCGACGGCGAACAGGTTCCAGCCGAACGTGGTACGGCGTAGCAGCCAGACGGCGAGCAGGCCGAGCAGCAGCCACAGGAACAGCAGCCCGGGCAGATCGAAGATCACCCGGCCGTTGACCAGCGACGTGAGCGCCGGCGCCGCCTGGCCGCTGGCCCGCCCGCCGGTGTAGGCCAGGATCAGCCCCTGTACGACGCCGATCATGCCCAGCGTCATGACGAAGGGCGGGATCCGCAGCAGCGTGACGCCCAGCCCGTTGACCAGCCCGATCGCCGCAGAGACCAGCAGCGCCAGGGCCACGGCGGGCACGAGGTCGCCGTCCTCACCGGCCATCACCCGGGACCCGATGATGGCCGCGAACGTCGCCACCTTGCCGACGGACAGGTCCACGCCGCCGCCACCTGCGATGATCACGATGGTCTGGCCGATCGCGATGACGCCGAGGAACGCCGCCACCCGCATGAGGTTGACCAGCTGGCCGTACCCGGCGAACCCGGGCGAGACGATCTCACCGGCGATCACCAGGGCGACCGCGACCGCGCCGGCCAGCGCCACCGGTCCCGGCCGCCAGGCGAGGACCCGCCGGGGCGCCTCCAGGCTTGGTGCGCTCATGCCACCGGCCTCCTCTTCCGCGACGCCGGGCTCTTCTGCAACGCCGGGATGCCGGCCAGGGCCAGCGCGACGATGATCACGGCCCCGTTGACCAGTTGCCGGTACGTCGTCGGCACGTCGGCGAAGAACACGATGTTCGTGACCAGCGCGAGGACGACGGCGCCGAGGATCGACCCGCCCGCCCCGCCGCGCCCGCCCGTCAGCGCCGTCCCGCCGATCACCACCGCGGCCACCGAGGCGAGCGTCAGCTCGTTGCCGACGAACGGGTCGCCTGAGCCGGTGTTGGCCAGGATCGCCAGCGCCGCCAGCGCCGCGAACAGCCCGCCCAGCACGTACGCCTGCACCCGCGTCCGGGTGACCGGCACCAGCGAGGCGTACGCGGCGTCGGCGTCGCCGCCGACGGCGTAGATGTGCCGCAGGACCCGGTGCCGGCGCAGCACCCACCACAGCAGCGCGAGCCCGAGGATCGCCAGCAGCGCGACCGGCACCCCGAGTACGGCGTCGCGGTACGCCGTCGTCACCTCGACCGGCACCGAGCCGCCGGGGGTCGGCAGCACCACCAGCGCCAGCCCGGAGAACACGAAACCGGTCGCGAACGTCGCGACGATCGGCTGTAGCCGCAACAGCGCGACCACCAGCCCGTTCAGCGCGCCGCAGGCCAGCCCGACGCCCAGCGCGGCGGCCACGGCCAGCGGGATCCGGTCCAACCGGCCGTCGACGATCTGCACGGCGACGACGCCGGCCAGCGTGACCTGCGCGCCGAGCGAGAGGTCGAGGCCGCCGCTGAGCACCACGACCGTCTGCCCGACGGCGATCGCCACCAGCGGCACGAACGTGGCGAAGTTCGAGGTCAGCGCGTAGCTGTTCCAGAAGTTCGGCTGGAGCGCCGAGTTGACGACGACGGCCACCACCAGCATCGCGACCGTCGCGGCGCCGGAGAGCTGGACGCCGGGCAGCCGGATCTCACGCCAGATCTCACGCCGGGCCGGGGCGTTCACGGCGACTCTCCCGGAGTGAGCCGCAGCGCGCCGGCCACCAGCCGCTTCTCGGTGATCGCCGCCGCGCTCAGCTCCTCGGCGACGGCGCCCTCGAACAGCACCAGCACACGATCGCTCAGCTCGGTCAGCTCGCGGTTGTCGCTGGAGTTGAGGATGACGACGACGCCGTCGTCGGCCAGACCGCGCACGATGGCGTAGATCTCCTCCTTCGCCGCGACGTCCACGCCCTTGGTGGGATCGTCGAGCAGTACGACCCGCGGCCGGTCGAGCAGCCACTTGCCGATGACGACCTTCTGCTGGTTGCCGCCGGACAGCGTGGACACCGGGTCGGCCAGTGAGCCGATCTTGATTCCCAGGCGTTCGACCATGGACCGGGCGGCCCGCCGTTCGGCCGCGGCGCCGAGCGCGAGCCTCAGCCGGGCCCGGCGGTGCATGCTGGCCAGCGAGAGGTTCTCCTGGATCGGCCGGGCCGCGAACATGCCCTGCCGGCCGCGGTCGCCGGGCACCAGGGCGACGCCGGCGCGGGCGGCCCCGGCCGGCGAGGTCAGCGGCAGCGGCCGGCCGTCCAGCAGCGCCTCACCCGCGGTCACCCGGGCGGCGCCGAACAGCGCCAGCAGCAACTCGGACTGGCCCTGCCCCTGGAGCCCGCCGAGCCCCAGCACCTCTCCGGCGCGGACGGTGAAGCCGACGTCGCGCAGCCGCTCGGTGGTGAGCCCGCGCACCTCAAGCGTCGCCGCCGCCCCCGCGGACGGCGACGGACGGGCCGCGGCGGCGGGCGCGCCCGACCGGCGGGGCGCGTCGCCGACCATGAGCCGGACCAGTTCCGCCTCGTCGGTGGCCGCCAGCTCGACGGTGCCGACGGTGCGGCCGTTGCGGAGCACCGTGGCGCGGTCGCAGAGCGCGAACACCTCGTCCAGCCGGTGCGACGTGAACACCACCAGCACACCGGAGGCGCGCAGTTCGCGGACCACGTCGAACAGCACCGCGACCTGCTCTTTGTGCAGGGACGCGGTGGCCTCGTCGAGCACGAGGATCCGCGGCCCGCGGGCCAGCGCCTTCGCGACCTCGACGATCTGCTGCTCGCCGGGGCCGAGCGAACCGGCCGGCCGGTCCAGCGGCAGCCCGCCGGGGAACGCGGCGGCGAACCGGTCCAGCGCGGCGGCGGCGCGGGCGCGGGCGGCGCGGTGGTCGAGGAACCCCCACCGGCGAGCCGGCTCCAGCCCGAGCACCACGTTCTGGGTCACCGTCAGGTCGCCGACGATGCTCAGCTGCTGGTACACGGCGGCGACGCCGAGCGCGTGCGCGTCACGCGGGCCGCCGATGCGCGCCGCGGCGCCGTCGATCCGGATCTCGCCGGAGTCCGGGACGACGGTGCCGGCCAGGGTCTTGTCCAGCGTGCTCTTGCCGGAGCCGTTCGGGCCGAGCAGGGCGTGCACCTCGCCGCGCACCGCGGTGAGGGCGGCCCCGTCGAGCGCCTGGACGCCGCCGTACCGCTTGCGGACGCCGGTCATCTCCAGCAGCGGGCTCACTCGAAGAATTCCGCGGCCTTGGCGCGGGTCAGCGAGCCGTCCAGGCTGTAGGCGGCGCTCTCCCCGCTGACCTTGCCCCAGTGCTGGTCGAAGGTGGTCTCGTCGACGGTGAAGGGGATCGGGATGTGGACCGTGTTGCCGTTGCCGCCGGCGGTGGCGGTGGCGGCGGTGGCGGTGGCGAGCTTCCGGCCGTCGAGCACGTTGACGGCCATGTGCAACGCGGAGACGGCGCCGCCGGGCGGGTTCACCACGCCGATGCTCTCGAAGCCGTCGGCCCGCGCCTCGTTCCACAGCCGCATGAAGCCGACCCGGGCCTCGCCGGAGATCGTGATCCGGTCCAGCCGGCCGGCCGCCTGGACGGCCCGGAACACGCCCTCGGCCATGCCGTCCTGCGTCCACACGCCGTCGATGTCGGGGTAGGTGGCCAGCAGGTTCGTCATCACCTGCTGCCCGGTGGCCTGGTCCCAGTTGCCGTCGGCGACGGTGAGCACGTTGACGCCGGCCTTGGTGAAGACCTCCTTGGCGGCGTTCCAGCGCATGTCGTTGGCAGGGTGGCCGGCGATGCCGTTGACGACGACGATGTCGCCGCCCCTGCCCACCTTCTCGGCCAGCCACTCGGCGGAGGTACGGGCCCACTCGGCCTGGTCGATGACGACGTTCGTGACGTCCTTGGAGGTGACCGCCTGGTCGATGGCGAACACCTTGACGCCCTGCTGGGTCGCCTCACGGAAGACGGCGTCCAGGGCGGTCTCGGAGTTTGGGTTGACGATGATCGCGTCGACGTCGCGGTTGATGAGGTTGCGGATCTGCTGGATCTGGCCGTTGACGTCGGTGTCGGCGCTCTCGACGACCAGTTCGTCGACGACGCCCTCCTTCTGGTACTCGGCGAACGCCGCCTCCAGGCCCTCGACCATCTGGGTGCGCCACTCACTGCCGACGAAGCCGTTGCTCAGCCCGATGGTGTAGGGCCGGTCGCCGGGTCCGCCGCTGCCGCCGCTGCCGCCGTCGCCCGAGCTGCAGGCCGCGAGGAGTACGGCCACGGCGCCGGCCGCGGCAGCCGCGCGCCACCCTCGACTCGGTCTCGGCATCAGGACCACACCCTTTCTCGGCGACTTTTCATCCAGAGCGAGTGATAAGTGGCCCAATGGTGCCCCACGGCCGGGGGTGCCGTCTACCGTTCGCGGTGACCTTTACGGCGCGTGCCGGCCGATGTCAGCGGGTGGCCTGGACGTAGGCGGAGTCGCTCACCAGGCGCGCGGCCAGCTCGGCGGCGCCGACGATCGCGGCGTCGTCGCCCAGCGCGGAGGCGGCCATCCGCGGCACGTGCGGGATCCTGCCGACGAGCCGGTCGCGCAGGCCGGGCGTGATGAGGTCGGCCGCGCCGCCCATCTCGCCGCCGACGATGACCAGCTCCGGGTCCAGGACCGTGCACAGGCTGGCGACGGCCAGCGCGACGTAGTCGAGGGTCTCCTCCAGCAGCGCCCGCGCCTCCACGCTGCCCCTCCTGACCAGGTCGAACACGTCGGCGGCGGTGAGCGGCCGGTCCGCCGGCGCGACGATGCCGCGCTCGCGGGCCTGCCGGGTCAGCCCGGCCGACCCGACCCTGCTCTCCAGGTCGCCGAAGCCGGGGAACAACCGGGCCAGCGACGAGCGGTCCAGCAGCATGTAGCCGATCTCGCCGGCCGCCGCGCGCGAGCCGCGGTGCAGCCGGCCGCCGGTGACGATGCCGACGCCGATGCCGGTGCCCAGCACGACGGCGACGAGGTCCTCGACACCCTGACCGGCGCCGCGGCGGTGCTCACCGACGGCCAGCACGTTGGCGTCGTTCTCGACCACGACGGGGAGCCCGGTGCGGTCGTGCAGCAGCGAGCCGACCGGCACCTCGCGCCAGTCGAGCGCGGGCGCCCAGGTCACCCGCCCGTCGGCGCCGTCGACGACGCCCGGCACGGCGACCCCCACGGCCTGGCTGGGCTGGCCCAGCTCACCGGCGGCGGCGCCCAGCTCGGTGGCGACGGACAGCGCCTCCTCCAGGCGGATGCTCGCGCGGTCGGCGGCGTGCAGCACGTCCGGGACCACCGGGCGCCGGACCCGGTGCACGATGGCGCCGTCGAAGTCGACCAGCGCGCCCTCGGTGCGGGTGGCGCCCACGTGGACCACCGACACGAGATGCGCCCGCCCGCTGTAGCGCAGCAGGATCGACGGCCGCCCGCCGGTGGACGGCTGGTGCCCGTCGGAGATGACCAGGCCCTTGCGCAGCAGCTGGCCGGCCAGCCGGTTCACGGTCGCGGCGCTGAGGCCGGTCCGGGCGCCGATCTCCTGTCGGGACAGCGGCCCGTACTGCCGCAGCACGTCGAGGATCGCGGTCTGGTTCACCCGCGAGACGGTGCCGGCGTTGGCCGTCGAGGAGGTCGGACCGGACATGGCTGCTCCCCTTGGAGTTTTCTATCAGGCTGATACTGTATCCATCCCCCGCCCGCTCGAGACTGGAGACGCCGCCCGTGGTGATGCCCGGAACCGACCGTACCGGCCTGGCCGGCCCGCTGCGCCGGGCGCTCGCCGAGGCCGGCTGGCTGCCGTCGGGCGACGCCGGACCGGCTCCGGCCGGCCAGGCGTTCCGGGGCGACGCGGCCGAGCCGGTGGTGGGCGTCGACCTGGGCGGCACCAAGCTGCACGCGGTGCTCTACGACCCCGCCGGGCACCGGCTGCTGGATCGCGTCGAGCGTACGGATCCGCGCGGCGGCACGGCTGTGACCAGCCAGATCGCCCAGCTCGTGGCGTCGCTGACGGCCGCGGCGGGCGGCGCCGGGCGGCCGTCGAGGGTGGCCGTCGGCTGCCCCGGCGCCCCGGATCCGGCCACCGGCGCCGTCGGGCACGCGCCCAACATCCCGGGCTGGGACCGGATGAACGTGCCCGCCGACCTCGAAGCCCGCCTGGGCACCCGGCCCCTGGTGCACAACGACGCGAACCTGGCCGCCTGGGGCGAGCACGTCTGGCAGCCGGGCGGCGGCGGTGACCTCGCGTTCGTCGCGGTCGGGACCGGGGTCGGGCTCGGCCTGGTGCTGGGCGGCCGGATGTACGCGGGCAGCCGGGGGCTGGCCGGTGAGATGGCCGACCTGCCGTTCGGCGCGGACCCGTTCGACCCGGCCAACCTGGTGCACGGGCCACTGGAGCAGCAGGTCAGCGGCAGTGGCATCGAGCGTCGTTACCACGAGCTGACCGGCCGGAGGTGTCCGGCGCCGGAGGTGTTCGCGGCGGCGGCGGGCGGTGACCCGGCCGCCGCGCAGGTGCTGGACGAGCTGGGCCGGCTGCTGGCGCTGGCGCTGCGGGCGGTCCGGGCGATCGTCGATCCCGCGACTTTCGTGCTGGGCGGCGGGATCGGCTCGCGGCCGGAGACGCTGGCCGCCACCCGGCGCTGGCTGACCGTCACCGAGGGCGAGTCGTTGCAGGTCAGGACCAGCACGTTCGGGGCTCGCGCGGCGGTCGCCGGTGCGCTGGCCGCCGCCGTCGCGGCCTGACTCGCCGACAGTTAAGGATCATCGCGATAAGAAAGTCTGCCCGCAAGGGGTTCCGATGACGATCTGTCACGAGTACCTTCACAGAGATCAGCGATCTGTTCGGCGTTCCGGTTCGTCCTGAGCAGATCTCTCGCTCGGCATGCCCTCGACCTTAGAAGGAGTGGCCATGGCCAGGACGGCGGCAGGACGATCCTTGACGGCGGGAGTGCTGGCGGTGGTGGCCGCCGGCGCGCTGATCGGGACGCCGGTGGCGGCGCCCGGCGCGACCGCCGGCGCACTGACCGGGACAGCCGAGGCCGCGACCCGCACTGCGGGCGACGCTGCGGCCAGTACTGCGGCCGAAACTGTAGCCGAACCTGGGGCCGAACCTGCGACCGAACCTGGGGCCGGCGCGGCGGCCGACGCCTGCCCGGGTGGCTGGTCCACCGAGGCCACGGTCCGGTTCGGCCCGGCGCGCGCCGACACCGGCGTCGCCAACCCCGGACGCGACGACGGCTGCACGCTGCTCGACGTCGTCTGGCGGGAGGAGCCGTTCGCCTCGCACGGCGAGTTCGTCGCCACCGTCGTCCGCGCCACCCGCGAGTTCCGCGACCTCGGCCTGCTCGGCGCGCGGGAGGCGGCCGCCGTCCGCCTGGCCGCCGCCCGCTCGGATGTCGGCGGCCCTTCCGACGACTCGGTCCCGAACACCTGCGCCGATCGGGTGGCGCTGACGTTCGACGACGGCCCTTCGTACTACCGCGCCCAGACGCTGGAGATCCTGCGCGAGAAGCAGGTCACCGCGACCTTCTTCGACGTCGGCATGCGCATCGACGCCAACCCGCGGCTCGCGGCGTTCGAACGGCGTGAGGGGCACCTCGTGCTCAACCACACCTACGAGCACCCCAACCTCAACCGGGTCACCGTGCCGAGGCTCCAGACCGAGATGCGGACCACCGAGGAGGCGCTGGACCGGGCCGGGGTCGAGCGGCCGTTCACCGGGATGCGCCCGCCGTTCCTCGCGGCGAACGCGCAGGTCCGGGCCGAGCTGACCCGGCTGGGCTTCACGGTCGTCAGCGGCGACATCGACGCGGCGGACTGGCTGCCGGACCGCCCGGCCGAGCAGTTGCGGGCCGACGTCGCCGCGGGCATCGCCGACGGACGGCGGAACATCTTCCTGCACGACGGCCCCATCGACACCGTCGCCGGGCCGGAGCTGATGAAGGCGCTGCCGCTGATCATCGACGACGTCCGGGCGGCCGGGCTGTGCTTCGGCACGTTCGACAGCACGGGCGCGATCGTCGCCGACCGGTACGTCTCAAGCAGTGAGCCGATCCCGTCCGTCGTCAACGCGGTGCCGTACCTGCCGCTGCTGTTCGGCGGCGGGCTGCCCCCGGAGCCGTACAAGATCATCACTCCGGAGCCGGTCACCCCGGCCGTGGTTCCGGCTGTGCTTCCGGCCGGAGCCGGGACCGCACCGGTGGCCGGGGCGGCGGCCGGGGCGGCACCGGTGGCCGGGGCGGCGGCCGGGGCGGCACCGGTGGCCGGGGCGGCGGCCGGGGCCGGGGCCGCACCGGCGCGCGGATCCCTGCGGCCGGGTGCCGCGTCCGACGAGTGTCCGAACGGATGGTCCGCTGAGGAGACGATCTGGTTCGGCCCGCCGCGTGTGGACACCGGCATCGCCAACCCCGAGGCTTCCGACGGCTGCACCCTGCTGGACCGGGTCTGGGAGCGGGAGCCGTTCGCCACCCACGGTGCCTTCGTGTCCGCCGCCCGCGCCGCCGCCGACGAGTTCGCCGCCGCCGGCCTGCTCAGCGGGCGGGACCGGGCCCGTGTCGTCTCGGCCGCCGCCCGCAGCCACGTCGGCGGCCCGCGTGACACCTCCGTCCCGAACACCTGTGACCGGCGGCTGGCCATCCAGTTCGACGACGGCCCGTCGCACTACCGGACCGAGACGCTGCGGATCCTCCGTGCGAAGCAGGTGACCGGCGTGTTCATGGACACCGGTACCCGGGTCGAGGCGAATCCGCAGTTCGCCCGGTTCCAACTGGCCGAGGGGCACGAACTGCTCAACCACACCTACAGCCACGCGAACCTCAACCAGGTGCTGGCCGACGAGGGCCCCGGCGGCGTCCGCCGCGAGATCCTGGCCGCGGAGGCCGCGTTCGCCGCCGCCGGCGCGCCGATCTCGTTCCGCGGTATCCGCCCGCCGTTCGGCGCCGCGAACGCGCAGGTCCGGCAGATCATCGCAGACCTGGGCTACACGGACTACATGACCCGTATCGGCACCGACGACTGGCTGCCGGAGCGCACGCCGCAGGAGATCAGCGACGCGATCGTCGAGCAGTTGCACCCGGGCGCGATCATCTCGCTGCACGACGGCCCGTACGACACCTCGGCCGGCCCCGGCACGAACGGGGGACTGGCGCTGCTCATCGACGCCGCCCGCGAGCGTGGCTACTGCTTCGGCACCGTCGACCGGCACGGCGATGTGGTGGCCGACCGGTTGATCCCGACGGCCCAGCCGATCCCGGTGGTCAGGAACCCGGTGCCGTACGCGCCGCTGGTCTCCGCCGGCGAGCCGCCGCAGCCGTACGTGATCCTGGACTGAGTCAGGAGGCCACCCCGGTCACCACGACGCATCCGGAATTGTCGGAGGCCACGGCGATACTCCTCACACCGGGCCGCGGGACGCCTTCCCCACCGCGGCCCGGTGCACCTCCCGCCGAGAACCGATCAAGGAGCTCCCCGGATGCCGCTCGCCACCGGCTCGGGCTCCGGGCCGA
Organism: Microtetraspora sp. NBRC 13810; assembly: GCF_030268685.1. Taxonomy (GTDB): domain Bacteria; phylum Actinomycetota; class Actinomycetes; order Streptosporangiales; family Streptosporangiaceae; genus BSRQ01. The sequence continues at coordinate 191,807 of NZ_BSRQ01000013.1, read as the reverse complement.
GGTCGCGCATGTGGTCGTTCAGCGCGTCCGGCCGGGACCCCGCCGAGGCGATCGACGGTGTCGTGCCCGGTGGTTGAGGCTGGGACGGTGTTCACAGGTGGTCGCGCCAGGAGTGGTGTGGGGTGAAGCCGAGGACGTCGTGGGCGTGGTCGATGGCGAGGAGGGTTTCGAACTCGGCGAGGGGGCGCCGGATCTCGACCTTGGGGAAGACCTCCTGCATCAGGTCGGCGGACGGGCGGTTCATCACGGTGTCGGCGGCGGCGATGACGAAGCTCTGCGCGCCCTGGAGGTCGGCGTCCAGGGCGAGCCGGCACGAGGCGGCGGCGTCGCGGGTGTCGATGTACCCCCACAGGTTCCACCTGCGCAGGAGGGCGTCCTTCCAGTAGCCGGGGAACGCCTTGTAGTCGTCGGGGCCCAGGATGTTGGAGAAGCGCAGCGCCGCGAACGGTATGCCGGACCACTGGGCGACGTGGTGCGCCGTCGTCTCGCCGACCACCTTGGACAGCGCGTACGTGGAGGTGGGGAAGGGGAAGTGCGCCTCGTCGACGGGGGCGTAGAGCGGGGGTACGTCGAAGGGGAGGCCGAGGGTCGTTTCGCTGGAGGCCCAGACGACCCGGCCGATCCGCAGCTGGGCGGCGGCGAGGAAGATGTTGGAGTTCATGGTCGTGTTGGCGTTGAAGGTCTCGGAGGGGGTGCGGATCCCCGGCGCGGGGATGTTCGCCAGGTGGACGACCGCGTCGACGCCGTCGAGCACCTCCACCGCCTGGCCGTACTCCGTCAGATCCGCGAGCAGCACCGGGGCTCCGAGGTCAGCGGGACCCGGCCTGACATCCGTCGCCACGACCCTGTGCCCGTGGTCGAGCAGGTCCCGTACGACCGCCCGCCCGAGCTTGCCGCTCGCCCCGGTGACACAGATCTTCGCCATCATTCCTCCTGAGATTTGCCGCAGTACGTCACGATATGACGGTCAGGTAGCCGCCGGAGCGCGGGCGCCTCGTGCGGGGGCGGGGCGTTGGCCGAGGAGGATGCCGGCCAGGACCAGGGCGATGCCGCACGCCTGCCGGGCGGTGAGCGACTCGCCGGCGAGCTGGGTGCCGAGCAGGACGCCGGTGACCGGGTTGAGCAGTCCCACCAGCCCGACGGTCCCGGCGGGCAGGTGCCGCAGCCCGGTGAACCAGGCGGCGAAGGCCAGCGCGGTGGCCACCAGCGTGACGTAGCCGAACGCCAGCAGCGCGGGCACGCCGAGCGCGGGCGGCCCCTCCACGACGACGGCGGCGGGGAGCAGGAGCAGGCCGCCCGCGACGAGCTGCCAGGCGGTCGAGGCGAGTACGGCGGTGCCGCCGCCCCAGCGCTTGGCGAGGACGTAGCCCAGGGAGGAGGCCAGCATGGCCCCCACCGAGGCGAGCACGCCGGGAACGCTCGCCGTATCCGATCCCGCGAGAACCATGAGGCACACCCCGGCGAGGCCGGTCAGCGCGCCGGCCACGTGCGCGGGGCGGGGGCGCTCGGCCAGGAGGGCCCAGGCGGCCAGCATCATGGCCGGTGGGGAGAGTGCCATGATCGTGGCCGCCACGCTGCTCGCCAGCAGTTGCGAGGCCATGTAGACGAGGACGAAGAAGGCGCTGGTGTTGAGCAGCCCGAGTACGGCGGAGCGCCACCACCATGCGCCGCGGGGCAGCGTCCGGCACAGGGCCAGCAGGAGGCACCCGGCGGGCAGGGCGCGCACGGCGGCTCCGAAGAGGGGGTGATCGGCGGGCAGGTACCGGGCGGTCACGTAGTAGTTGGCTCCCCAGGCCACCGGTGCGATCGCCGTGATCAGCACCCACCGCCATTTAGCTTCCATGGAAGACAATATAACTTCCGTGGAAGATATAGTGGAGTCCATGGAAGAAAACCGGCCTCTCGACCACGTCGCCCGGATCCAGGCCGAGTGGCACAGGGAGCGGCCCGACCTCGACGTGAGCCCTCAGGGGGTGATCGGCCGGTTGCACCGCGTCGCCGCCCTGCTCACCGAGGAGCTGTGCCTCGTCTACCGCCGCCACGGTCTCGGTGAGGGGGAGTTCGACGTGCTGGCCGCGCTGCGCCGCGCCGGCGAGCCGTTCGAGCGGGCCCCCGGCGAGCTGGCCGCCCACACCATGGTCACCACCGGCGCGATGACGAAGAGGATCGACCGGCTGGAACGCGCCGGCCTGGTCACCCGCCGTCGCAGCGACGCCGACGGGCGCGGCCGTACGGTCGCCCTCACCGCCGCCGGGCGCGACCTGATCGACCGCGCCTTCACCGACCACATCCGCAACGAGCGCCGCCTCCTCGACGCCCTGCCGCCGGCCGAGGCCGCCGTGCTCGAAACCCTCCTGACCTCCTGGCTCGGCCGCCTCGAACCTCCGCGCGACTGACGGCGCCCACGCCTCCGCGCGACTGACGGCGCCCACGCCTCCGCGCGACTGACGGCGCCCGCGGCCCCGCGGTGCCGTCGGCCGCCGGAAGCCCGGGGGGGCTGCGGCGAGGTGGAGTGGAAGGTCCTCCAGGTCAGGGGGCGCGCCAGTAGCGCGGCAAGGCGTGCACCGCCTCCCCGGCCACCTTCGCGAGACCGTCCGTGATCTCCGTGTCGCCGGCGAGGAAGAGCGCGATGTCGTTCTTGACCAGCACGAGCTGTCCCCATCCCTGGTCGAGCCGGGCGACGGCCGCGGCGTCGCCGAGTCCCTGGAGCGCGCGTCCCTGGTGGTAGGTGCCGGCCTTGACGTATTCGTCCGGGGTGAGGGAGGGGTCCCGTTCGTGCACCTCGACGGTCAGCTCGACCGTGCCGGACGTGTACGCGCAGGCGCCGAGCTCGCTCCCGCGCTGGGACGTCCTGACCTGCGCTCGGACCCCGGGGAGGCCGAGCAGGTCGCCCATCCGCTCGACCGGCACCAGCCGGCACGGGTCCGTCGTGTACTGGGTCCAGCTCAGCGGGACGGCGGACTCTCCGGCGGTGGGCTGCGCGCAGCCGGTCGCCGCGGCCAGCACGCTGAGCGCCCCGAGGGCGGCACGTAACATACCGGACACCATAGATCTCCGGTCCGACATCCCCGGGAGGCGGAGCGCCGCGCCGCCGGGAAGCCGGAGGACGCGACGCCCCGCCCGGGGGTCAGGAGACGACGGCTCCGACGAGGGCGCCGATGCCGTACGTCACAGCGGCGGCTGCCGCGCCGAGGACGAGCTGGCGGGCTCCGCCGAACAACGGTGAGCGGGCGGTGAGCCGGGCCACCATCGCGCCGGTCGCGAACAGGGCGAAGCCGGTCAGCGCGATCGACACGGTGACCAGGGAGACTCCCAGCAGGAACGGCAGCACGGGGATCAGCGCGCCGATCGCGAACGCCAGGAACGACGATCCGGCGGCCACCCAGGGCGAGGGCAGGTCGTCGGGGTCGACGCCGAGCTCTTCGCGGGCGTGCACCCGCCAGGCGATCTCCGGGTCCCGGTGGAGTTGCCCGGCGACCTGGCCGGCGAGTTCCGGCGTCAGGCCCCGCGACTCGTAGACGAGGGCGAGTTCGCGCTGCTCGGCCTCCGGGTTGCGGGAGATCTCCGTGCGTTCGACGTCGATCTCGGCCAGGGTGAGCTCCCGCTGGGAGGCGACGGAGGTGTACTCGCCCGTCGCCATCGAGAAGGCGCCCGCGGCCAGCCCGGCCAGCCCGGCGACGGCCACCGCGGTCGTGGACGCTCCGCTGCCCACCACGCCGGCCAGCAGCGCGGCGTTGGAGACCAGGCCGTCCATCACTCCGAAGACGGCCGGTCGCAGCCAGCCTCCGGTGACGTCGCGGTGGTGGGTGTGCAACTCGACGGTCTGTGCGGACACGGTCTACCTCCTGACGTCGACAACGAGGCTGACCATGAAGGACACGAGCAGCAGCACGCCGCCCACCACCGTCCCGACGCCGAGGGTCACCAGGCCGGACAGGGTGACGCCGAGGGTGACGGCGAGTGACAGGACCACGGCCGCCGCGATCTTCCAGTCGTCGCCGATGATGAAGTCGTACCAGAACCTGCCGAAGCCCTTCACGTATCTCATCGGGCGACGACCTCCTTCCGCTTGGCCTTGACGCCGGGCAGGATCCCCACCATCACCCGGGAGACGATCACCCAGGCCGCGAGCAGGGCGAGGATGGCCCAGTCGCCGCCCGGCCATTCCAGGCTCTCGCCGTCGCCGATGAACACGCCCAGTCCCTCGACGGCCCAGTAGGCGCCGAACGCGGCGAGCAGCAGGCCCACGCCGTACTTGAGGGTGTTCTCCGGCACCATCGCGAGCGGCTTGTGCAGGATCACGCCGACGATCAGCACCAGGATGCCGGCGACGACCGCGCCGCCGATGGCGGCGGGCATGTTGTCGGCGCTGAGGCCGAACGTGATCACGATGAACACGATCTCGACGCCTTCGAGGAACACGCCCTTGAAGGACACCACGAAGGCGAAGGTGTCGATGCCGAAGCGGCTGTTCGCCGCGGCCTGGCGGGCGGCGGCCGTCTGCGCCGCGAACTCCTCCTCCTCGTCGTGCAGGGCCTTCAGCTTCGAGGACCGCAGCACGGCCTTGCGCAGCCACTGGAGTCCGAAGATCAGCAGCAGCGTGCCGACGGCGAGTTGCAGCAGCGACTCGGGCATCCACGTCCTGAGCGCGTATCCCGTGGCGAAGGTGAACGCCACCAGTGCCACCAGGGCCGCGACGACTCCGGCGATGGCGGAGCGCCAGCCCCGGGTGACGCCCATGGCCAGCACGATGGTCAACGCCTCGACGAACTCCACGATCGAGGCCACGAATATCGAGGCCACCAGGCCCCATGTCGCACCGGTCACCGGCGCCTCCTTGGAAAGTAACAACTGTTAAGTTGTATCAGATGCTTCATCAGGGGTCCGACCGGTGTCAATGGGCCGTGTGCACCCGCCCGTCCTTCATGACGAAGGTCACCGCGCGCAGCGCCTCGATGTCGGCGAGCGGGTCGCCGTCCACCGCCACCAGGTCGGCCCACCTGCCCGGCTGGAGGCTGCCCGCCCGATCCTCGACACCGATCACCGTGGCCGCGTTCACGGTCAGCGCGCGCAGCGCCTCGGCGGCCGGCAGGCCGCCGCCGACCAGGGCGATCGGCTCGTCGGCGTTGTCGCCGTGCGCGCGCAGCGGCGTGCCCAGGTAGTCGGACCCGGTGGCGATCAGCACGCCCGCCTCGTGCGCCTTGAGCAGGGACGGCCCCATGGCGGCGATGGCCTCGCGCTGCTTGCGCAGCCGCCACTCGGGCAGCCCGTGGCCGCCGTCGATCGTCTTCTGGAAGAAGGTGCGCAGGTCGAACGTCGGCACGTAGAAGGTGCCCCGGGCGGCCATCTCGGCGACGCATTCGTCGTCCAGGTAGTAGCCGTGCTCGATGGAGTCGACGCCGGCGAGCACCGCGGCCAGCACGCCGGCCCTGCCCTGGGCGTGCGAGGCCACCCTGCGGCCCAGCCGGTGCGCCTCGTCGACGATGGCGGCGATCTCCTCGGGGGTGAAGTGCGCGTCGTTGGGGTGGTCGCGCTCGGAGGACACCCCTCCCGTGGTGCAGATCTTGATGAAGTCGGCGCCGGCCCGTACGGCCTCCCGTACGGCCTGCCGGCACGCCCACGGGCCGTCCGCGATCAGCGAGTCGGGCTGCGCGCGGGCGAGGTCGAGCGGCAGGTGGTGCGCGTCCGCGTGGCCGCCGGTCTGGCAGATCACCGGGCCGGCGGCGTGGATCCTCGGGCCCGGGATCGTGCCGTCGGCGACGAGGTCGCGCAGGTTGAGCGCGATGCCGGAACCGCAGTCGCGCACCGTGGTGAAGCCGGCCGCGAGCAGGGCCGCGCAGTCCTGGGCCGCGCGTACGGCCAGCGTCTCCCGGGGCGGCAGGTGGCGCGCCTCGGCGTAGGAGCGCATGCCGGTCAGGTGCATGTGCACGTCGAGGAAGCCGGGCAGCAGCGTCCGGTCGCCGAGGTCGATCACCTCGTCGCCGCGCAGTCCCGGGCCGACTTCGGCGATCACGTCGCCGCGCACGGCGACGTCGACGTCTTTCAGGATCACGCCCTCGATCGCGTCGAAGAGCCTGGCAGCGCGTACCACCGTGGTTTTCATGATCACTCACCATCTGCTCGATTGGGGGGAGTCCGGGGGAGAGGAGAGGCAGGCTGCCTCCCGGTCGTGACCAGGGAGGGGGCCGTGGGCCTGGGGTGGCCGGAGAGAGGGGCCGGGCGACCGATCCAGGTCAGGGCATCGCGCCCACATTTCCGGCAGAATAACTGATTTAGAACTTCTGTTAAAGGTAACAAGGAGGCTAATGTAACACTTGCACTTATACTCTCGCGCCGGAGGCGGCAGTGGAGACCACCACACCCCCCATCACCGGACGCCGTGGCATGCGCGGCCTCCTGAGTGATCTCAATCCCCGCAACATCGAAGGCCCCCGACTTCCGCTCACCGTGTTCTGCCTGGTGGCGCTGTTGGCGGGCTGGGACGACACCGCCCTGCAACTGGCGCTACCCGAGATCAAGGAAGATCTCGGGCTCTCGCTCACGATGCTGGGCGTGATCGGCTCGGTCACCCTGGTCGTGACCAACGCCGCGGGGCTACCGCTCGGATACCTGACCGACCGGGTGCCCAAGCGTGTGCGACTCGTCCAGTTCGGCCAGGTGGCGGCCAACGCGGGAGACATCGTCCAGGCGCTGGCCCCCAACGCGTTCTTCCTCATGCTCGGCCGGGCGCTCGGCGGGGTGAGCCGGCTGCCGAACGACGTGGCCCAGGTCCCGCTGCTGGCCGACTACTACCTCCCGTCCTCACGCGGGCGGGTCATCGCGCTGCTGCGGATGGCCGCGGGCTTCGGCAGCCTCCTGGCCGCGCCGATCGCCGGCTACACGGTCAAGGTGTACGGCTGGCGCACCGCCACGCTGATGCTGGCCGTCATGGCGATCATCGTCGCCTGCCTGACCTTCCTGCTGCGCGAGCCCCGTCGCGGGGCGACCGACCGGGTCGCCGGGAAGGCGCGGGAGACCGATGAACGGCCGCCGCCCCGGTTCTGGGAGGGCATCAAGGCCGGCTGGTCCATCAGGACGCTGCGCATCCTGGCCATCAGCAGCTTCGTCTACTCGATCATCACCGGGCTGATCGCCATGGTGTCGTCCCTGCTGGCGAAGGAGGACCTCACCCTCGACCCTTTTCAGCGCTCGCTGGTGCTGGAAGGGCAGATGATCCTCGGGCTCATCGCGGTCCCGATCGCCGGCGTGATGGCCGACCGCTTCCTGAGGCGGCGTCCGTCCCTGCTGGCCGCCGTGCAGGGCACGTGCACCCTCGGCATCGGCTGTCTGGTCCTGGCCCTGGGGCTGTTCCCCTCGATCCCGGTCTTCATCGCGACGAACCTGCTGTTCTCGATCATCGCCGGCATCCAGGTGCCGTCCTTCATCGTCCTCATCACCCAGGTGCTCCCCGCCCGGCACCGGGGCATCGGGCTACAGCTCACGGCCCCCTTTCAACTCGCCGGCGGGGTGCTGAGCCCCGTCCTGCTCGCGCTGACCGACGGCATGCCGTTGCGCTACACCCTGCTGAGCCTCGTCCCGCTGGTCGTCGTCGCCGGCCTCATCCAGTTCACCGCCATGCGCTCGGTCGCCGGTGACGTCGCGGCCGCGCGGGAGGCCGCGTGAGGGGGTCAGGCCTCCACGTCGGCCCTGCCGGTGCCCGAGGTCCGCTCGTAGACGTCGTTCTCGAACTCTTCGAGGAGGGTCTCGCAGGTCGCCAGCCACTGCTCGCACTCGCCCCGGCCGGCGGCGCCGAACCAGTCACGCTCCACGACCTTGCCGAACCACCGGTGGATCTTCTCCAGATCCTGCCTGATCTCCTCGGCCTCCTCGAAGGTGTAGTTGTCGCGGAACCGCTCGAACTCGATCTCCTTGACGAACTTGGTCTGGCACTCCTCGATGATCTCGTCGTACTCCTTGCCCGCCATCTCCTTGAAGCTCTGGATGAGCGTCGCGTCCTGCTCCTCGTCGCCGAGGGGCACCTGGAAGAAGAAGGACGTGCCGTCCAGCGCGTCGATGCGCTGCCTGATCTGCAGCAGGTCCTCGCCGACCGTGCCGACGTCGGGCAGGACGCAGACGGCCTGCTGCAGATAGAGGGCGCCCAGGCGCTTGAGCTCCCGCCAGATGGACACGCGGACACGGGAGGGCTCGCTGGGAACCTTGTAGGTGAGCAGCAGCCACGAGCCGGGCAACCGCGGCTCCGCGGGTGTCACGGCCGGGCGCGCCTGCTTCTTCCTGGCGGTGCCCTTCTCAACGGAAGCCTTCTTCCGCGCTGGTTCGCGAGCCGTCGGGCTCATCCACACTCCTTCGGCCGGGAGTGTTCAACTCTATCGTCAGCGCCTGATCGCGCGGCCGGGCAGCGCGTCGAGGACGAGTTCGCCGTCGCGCACCACGTGCCGCCCGCCGACGAGTACGTGCGTGTAACCCGTCGAGGGCCTGGTGCTGTCCGCGTAGGTGGCCCGGTCGGCGACCGTGTGCGGGGAGAAGACGACCAGGTCGGCGTCACAGCCGGCCTGGACCCTGCCCTTGCGCCGCATGGCGGGCACCGACTCCTCCAGCACCCGGGCCGGCAGCAGGCTGCACCGGCGCACCGCCTCCAGCAGCGACAGCGCGCCGGTCTCCCTGACGTAGCGGCGCAGGACCTTGGAGAAGGTGCCCGCCGTACGCGGATGGGTGACGGCGCCCGGCGGCAGCGGCCAGGCCATCGGGTCGGGCCGCTCGGTTCCCGTCCAGGTCAGCGGCATGGCGTCGGAGCCGATCACGGTGTCCTGGCTGAGCAGGGCGCGGTCGACGAACGCCTGGTCGGCCGGGATGTCCTCGTCGAAGAAGTGGATGACCGCCAGGCCGCCGGGATCGGCGGCACGCAGCTCGCGCAGCCGTACGGCGTCGGCCACCCGCTCGCCGGTCGGCGTGTAGGTGATCGAGCCCGGCCCGATGCCCATGGTGTGTAGCAGCTCGGGGGCGAGGAACGCGGCGCCGATGCCGGTCATGCCCGCGCCGTACGGGTATGCCTCGGTGGATACCCTGGCGCCCTCGGCGCGGACCTTCTCGACCAGCGTCAGCACCCGGTCCACCTGGCGCAGGGACGTGCTGTTGATGTGGCAGTAGTGCATGTGCGCCCCGGTGGCCGCCGCCGCCCGCACCACCTCCTCGGCGCCGTCGATCGGAATGTCGGGCACCTGGTCGACCAGGTCCCGGGCGTGGGTGTAGGTGGGCACCCCCGCCTCGGCGGCGATCGCGGCCACCGCGAGGTACTCGTCGGGGGCGACGCGCGGGGCGTAGCCGATGAGCAGGCCGATCCCCAGCGCGCCGGCGGCGAGGTCGTGCCGGATCAGCTCGAACAGCGCGCCGAGCTGGTGCGGGGTCGCCTCCCGCTGCCAGGCCGGGTCGCCGAGGTTGCGCAGCCCGACGGCCAGGCCGCCGCCGTGCGGGAGACCGCCGACGGCTGCCATCCTGGCCTGGCCCCAGGAGGAGGAGAACCCGTAGTTGAGCGGGCGGCCCTCGGCGGCGGCCTCGTCGTAGGACGCGGCGACCGGCGAGACGCCCGCCTCCAGGTCGAGGACCGTCGTCACCCCGTCGAGCGCCTGGAGGCGGTGACCGGCGATGGTGTGTGAGTGGCTGTGCAGGTCGATCCAGCCGGGGGCGAGGACGGATCCGGCGACGTCGAGCGTCCGGCGGCCTTCGAGCGGGTCCGGCGTCACCGCCGTGATGGTCGCGCCGGTCACGCCGACGTTGGCGACCGCGTCGTGGCCGGTCTCCGGGTCGAGCACCCTGGCTCCGGCCAGCACCAGATCATGGATCTTCGTTGTCATGGGGCCACCATATGAACGGGGTCGACGCCTGCTCTTGTCCGTGCCGATGAAAACGGGGCGGGCCGCTCGTCCGGCCGTCCCATCCCGTTCACAGGGACGCCTTCAGGCCGGAACCGCACAGCGGCGCCACGACCGGCCCGCCGGTGACGAAGGGCGAGCCCTCGGCGCGCAGCCGCCGCACGGCCGCGTAGGAGACGGCGCCCGTCGGCTCGACCCACAGGCCGCGGGCGGCGAGCGCGGCGTGCGCCTCGGCGATCTCGTCCTCGCCGACCGTGACGAAGGTGCCGTCGCTGTCCCCGACGGCCGCGAGGATCCGCGAACCCCTGGCCGGGTCGGCGATGGCGATGCCCTCGGCGAGGGTGTGGCCGGGCTTCACCGGGTCGGGCTCGTCGCGCCCGACGGCCCAGGCGGCGGCCAGCGGGGCGCACAGCTCGGACTGGACGGCGACGATCCGCGGCACGCGGTCGATCACCCCGGCGGCGCGCAGCTCCTCGAAGCCGCGGTGGGCGCCCAGCACGAGCGTGCCGTTCCCCGCGGGCAGCACCAGCGTCGCGGGCACGACGCCGCCGAGCTGCTCGAAGATCTCCAGCGCGTAGGTCTTCGTGCCCTCGTGGAAGTAGGGGTTGTAGACGTGGCTGGCGTAGAAGGCGCCGGTCTCCTCCACCCGGGCGATCGCCGCGGCGGCGGTGTCCTCGCGCGAACCTTCGACCACGGTGACCCCGGCCCCGTGTCCCCTGATCTGGTGCAGCTTCTTCTCGCTGGTCCCGGCGGGGACGAAGATCTCGGCGGGCAGGCCCGCGCGGGCGGCGTAGGCGGCCACCGCGGTCCCGGCGTTGCCGCTGCTGTCGGCGACCAGCCGGCTCGCGCCGAGCGCCCTGGCCAGCGCCACCAGCACGACCGCACCCCGGTCCTTGAAGGAACCGGTGGGGGAGGCGTACTCCACCTTCAGGTGCAGCCCGTCCTCCTCCTCGACCAGCGGGGTGTCGCCCTCGCCGAGGGTGACGTCACGCCAGGGCAGGTCGCCGGCGTCCAGGAACCGCCACATCGAGCGGATGCCGGAGCGCGGCGGCCACTCCGCGGCGCCGAGCGGCAGGTCGAGCAGGCCGCCGCAGTCGCAGCGCCAGCGGCCGGCCGTCGGGGCGTAGGACTCGCCGCAACGGCATTCGTAGGGACTGATCACGGGACCCTCCGTCTAAAGTAACGCCTGCTACATTGAAACATATTTCACATTGAGGAGTGACAGCGTGCCAGGCCCCCTCGCCCTCATCGGGCAGAACGACATCGACACCCGCGCAGAACTCGACCGTCACCTGCTCGAACGGTCCGGCGGGAACGAGGTGCTCCTCCTCCCCACAGCCACCGTCGAATGGCCCAGGGACCGCGCCACCCAGTTGCTGAACCAGCGCGTCGGCTTCTACGAGGACAAACTCGGGACCAAGGTCACCGTGCCGCAGGTGTTCAGCCGGGAGGACGCCCACGACCCGGAGCACGTCCGGGCCGTCGAGCGGGCGAACTACGTCTTCATCACCGGCGGGCGGCCCAAACCGCTGGCCGAGATCCTGCGCGGCACCCCGCTCTGGCGGGCGATCCTGGACAGATGGCAGGCCGGCGCCGTGCTCGCCGGAGAGTCGGCCGGTTCCGTGGTGCTCACCGAATACGTGATCGACTCGGAGGGGCAGGGCAAGGGCGGCGTGGGCCCGAGCATCCCCGACCCCTACTGGTACACCTACGACTCGACCGGCCTCGGCCTGCTGCCGGGCATGCGGGTGGTGCCGCACAGCGACACCGCCAAGGGACAGTGGCTGCTGACCTCCATGCTCGCCGCGACCCCCGTGGACGTCCCGATCCTCGCCGTGCCGGAGAACGCCGGCGTCGTCAGGGAGCCCGGCGGCGACTGGGTCACCATCGGCGCGCCGGGAGTCGTCGTCTTCCACAAGGGCGCCCACCACTCCCTCGACGCCCTCGCCGCCGTCGAGCCGAACCCCGAGGCAGGGATCTGAATGACCGCCCTCGACAGTCTGCGCGACCGCCTGGCCAAGCTCCTCGCCGAACGCGCCCCCGAGCTCGGCGTGCCCGGCGCCACGGTGGCCGTCCACCAGGCGGGCGAGGAGTTCCACCTCTGCCACGGTGTCACCTCCACCGAGAACCCGCTGCCCGTCACGCCGGACACCCTCTTCGCGATCGGCTCGGTGACCAAGACCTACACGGCCACCGCCGTCATGCGGCTGGCCGCGCTCGGCAAGGTGGAGCTCGACGCCCCGGTCAACCGGTACGTGCCGGAGGTCGCGCTCAAGGAGACCGGGATCACGGTGCTCCAGCTGCTCAACCACACCGCCGGGTTCGACGGCGGCGACGGCGCGGGCGGCCGGTCCAGGGACGACGGCGCGCTCGCGGCGTTCGTGGACAGGATGGCGCGGCTGGAGCAGGTCTTCCCGCCCGGCACGGTCGTCTCCTACAACAACGCCGCGTTCTGCCTGGCCGGGCGGGTCATCGAGAAGGTGACCGGCAAGACCTACGAGGCCGCGGTCAAGGAGCTGGTGTTCGACCACGCGGGACTGCGCAACAGCTTCTTCGACATCGCCGACGTGATCACCCGCAGGTTCGCCGTCGGGCACGGGAACAAGGGCGCGGACGACGGGTCCACCGCGGTCATCCACACCTGGCACATGGAACGCGACCGGGCGGCGGCCGGCGGCGTCTTCTGCGACATCAGGGACCTGCTCGCCTACGGCAGGCACCACCTCGACGACGAGGGCCTCGCGCCGATGCGGGAGCCCTCCACCGATCTGCCCTACGACGACGCGCGCGTGGGCCTGTCCTGGATCCTGCGCGACGTCGGCGGCGTCCGCGTCGTCCAGCACACCGGAGGCACCGTCTGCGGGGCCGCGGTCCTGCAACTCGTCCCCGAACGCGACCTCGTCGTCGCCGTGACCGTCAACACCATCGGCACCGGGGCGGGCACCCTGATCGCGGAGATCGAGGAGGCGGTCCTGGGGTCCCACCTGGGCCTGGCGCCGGAGAAGCCGGAGCGGGTGACCCTGACGGCGGAGGAACTGGCCGAGTACGCGGGCACCTACGACCGTGGCGACGGCCACCTGCTCGTGGTGCGCCCGGACGGCGACCGCCTGGAGGTCCTGCGGGAGTACTCCGAGGAGATCATCGCCCGCTACCGGGCGCGCATGCCCGACCTGGTGGTCCCGGTGCAGAAACCTCTCACGCTCGTCCCGCTCGCGGGCGACGCCTTCTTCCAGGCCGACCGCGCCGGGCACCGGCCCGACGGCACGTTCGTCCGGCAGGCCGACGGCAAGATCGTGGGAGTGCGCTGGTCGCACCGGGTGGCCCGGCGCATCGCCTAGCCAAGCCGCTCGGCAAGCCGCTCAGGCAAGCCGCTCAGGAAAGCAGCAGGGCCCCCGGGATCCCGCCGAGGGCCCTGCCGTCAAGGGATCACCGGGATCACCGGGATCACCGGGATCACGGTCACGGAGCCGGTTCGAAGGTGAAGTCCAGCCGCACGTCCATCAGGGTCACCGGACGGCCGTGCATGAAGTCCCTGACCGCTCCGAAGACCTCGGGCAGGTTGTGCACCGCCTGGTGCGCGGCGTTCTCGGCGAGGATGAGATGACTGTTGGCGAAGCCCTTCATGACGGCGAGCGCGTTGGTCTCCGGCGTGCGCCCGTCGAGCGTGCCGTTCATGAAGAGAGCCGGTACGGCGGAGCTGACCGGAGCCCTGAACCCGTCCCCCAGGTCCGGCGCGCCGACCGCCTCGCCGATGTGCGGGAAGGGGAAGTTCATCAGGTCGTCCAGGAGCGACGTCTCCCGCTCGATCCGGTGCAGCCGCTCGGCGGTGGCCCCCGAGGCGGAGTCCATGACCAGCGCCATCAGGTTGTCGACGGGTGCCGTCCGCTGCTTCCTGACGTGTCCCGCCCACCAGGTGAAGTCGCCGGACTCCATCGCCAGGAAGAGCCTGGGCAGCATCTTCAGGAACGGGTGGAAGCCCATCCCGGTCGCGGTGAGGGCCTTGACGTCGAACTCGCCGATCACCAGCCCGTCCACCACGGCCGGTTCCTTGCTCAGGCGGTCGAACACCCGGCGCATCAGGCCCAGCAGGTCGGGCACCCGCCCGTCCAGCTCGGGCGCCTCCGCCGCGAGCTCGGCGAGCCGGCCCAGATGGCGGTCGGTGGCGCTCGGCAGCTTGAAGGTGTCGTCCGGTCCCTCGACGCCGTAGATGAGGCTGCGGTCGATCCGCTCGCCGTGCCTGCGGATCACCGACAGCGACAGGTGGGAGCCGTAGGAGCCGCCGGAGGTGCGGAAGGTGTCGTAGCCGAGCGCCGTCATCAGCTCCGCGACGTCGTCCGCGTTCTCCTCTGTGGTGTAGCCGTCGAGGTCGGTGCCGCGCTCCCGCCAGAAGGCCGCGGTCTCCGCCGCCTTGGCCAGGTGCTCGGCGAGGTACTCCTCGCGGGTGACCACCCGGTCCAGCGGCAGGTCGAGCCGGAACGGCCCGGTCAGGTTGGGCCTCGACAGCCCGATGCCGCGCTGGTCCAGGGCGATCACGTCGCCGAACTCCAGGAAGCACAGGTAGCGCTCGGGCTGCTGCGCCCACGTCTGGAGGCCCGACCCGCCGGGGCCGCCCTCCAGGTAGACCAGCGGCGGGCCGGGGTCGGGCGAGGTGCTGCGGATACGGGCGAAGGCGAGGTCGATCGTCCTGGACCCGGGCACGCGGCGGTTCTCCGGCACGGGGAACCAGCCGGCCTCACAGGGGACCCGGGTGCGGCCGTCGTTGCTGACCAGGACGTGCGGATAGATGTTCAGAAGATCACTCCTTCGGCTAGCAGTCGCCAGTTGACGTTGCTTCCCGACAGCAGCAGCCCGGTACGGGCGCCGTCGCGCAACCCGGCGTGGACCGACAGCGCGGCCAGGCCCACCGCGGCCGACGGCTCGACGACGACCCGCAGCGCGCGGACCACCTGGCCCAGCGCGGTGTGGATGGCCTCCTCGCCGACGGTGAGGACGCGGATCCCCGCGTCGGAGATGACCGACAGGTTGACCTCGCCGGGCTTCGGGGCGGTGAGGCCGTCGGCGATGGTGGAGATCGCCGGCGGCGCGACCGGCCGGCCGGCCGCGAGCGAGCGCACGATGCCGTCGGCGCCCGACGGCTGCACCCCGACGATCTCGACGGACGAGCCCGCCGTACGGGCCGCCATGATCGCGCCGGCCAGCAGCCCGCCGCCCGAGCACGGGACCAGCAGGCGCTCCAGGCGGGGGTGGTCCTCCAGCAGTTCGAGCGTCGCGGTCGCCGCGCCCGCGATGACCATGGGGTCGTCGAAGGGGTGCACGAAGGTCAGGCCGCGCTCGGCCCGCAGGACCTCGGCGCGTTCGAAGGCGACGGCCGAGCTGGTGACGCCGTCCTTGACCACGGTCGCGCCGAGCGCCTCGACCGCGGCCAGCTTCTCGGGCACCGCCTTCTCCGGCATCACCACGGTGAGCTCGACGCCGAGCTCGCGGCAGGCGTGCGCCGCGCCCAGCGCCGCGTTGCCCGCGCTGACCGTGACGAGCCCGCCCGCGAGCGCTTCGGCGGGCAGGGTGCTGATCCGGTACAGCGCGCCGCGCACCTTGAAGGAGCCGGTGAGCTGGAGGCATTCGGCCTTCGCCAGCGTCGGGCAGCCGGTCAGCTCGTCCAGCGCCGCCGAGGCGAGCACGGGCGTGCGGACGACCCGGCCGCGCAGTTCCGCCTGCGCCCGCCGGACGTCGTCGATCGTCGGGAGCATCACGACGCGCCGGACGGGCGGGGGTAGACGGCGATGGCCTCGATCTCCACCAGCGCGCCCGGATGGAGCTGCACGCCGAAGGCGGAACGGGCGGGGTACGGCGGGGTGAAGTACTCCTCGTAGAGGGAGTTCAGTGCCGACCAGTCCGCGATCGAGGCCAGGAACACCTGGCACTTGACGACGTCGCCACGGCCCAGGCCGTGCTCGGTGAGCACGGCGTCCAGGTTGGCCAGCGCCTGCCGCGTCTGCGCGTCGAGCCCCTCGGGGAGCGTGCCGTCGGGGTGGAAGCCGAGCTGACCGGAGACGTAGAGCAGGTCACCGGCACGCCGGGCGGAGGAGTACGGAGCAGGAGGTCTAGGCATGTCAGGGACTGTAATCGCGCCCGGCGGCCACGGGTCTCGTGCTTCCGGCCAGACTTCCGGCCCGGCTGTCGGACTATCCGCAGAACGAACTGGTTGTTGCCATGACAATTCATCTGACCCCGCCTATCGCACCAGCTTCTCCCCTGCCCTCGATGAGCCTGCGGCTGGTCGCCGAGCACGCCGGTCTCGACGTGCTGGCCGCCCCGCGCGGCCTGAACGTGATGGTCGGCGCGCCCGCCATTCTCGACCCGTCGCCGGACGCGGTCGTGCTGGCCGCCGGAGTCGACACGCCCTCGGCCAGGACCGAGCTGCTGCGCGCGCTCGGCGCGGCGGGCGCGGCGGCGGCGATCTTCCGGCCGCCGGTCGAGCCGGGCACCCTCGTCGAAGCCGAACGCGCCGGGGTCGCGCTGCTCACCGCCGGCCACGCGCTCTCCTGGGGCCGCCTGCACACCTCGCTCCAGGCCGCGTCCGCCGCGTCCCATCTCGGCCCGCACGAGCCGCTCGGCGACCTGTTCCGGCTGGCCGACACCGTCGCCGCCACCGTCGGCGGCGCCACCACGATCGAGGACCCGCACAGCCGCGTCCTCGCGTACTCCAACCTCGGCCACCCGACCGACCCGCCCAGGCGGCAGGTCATCCTGGAACGGCGGGTGCCCGGGGAGTGGGTCAGGAACCTGCGGGACGCCGGCGTGTTCCACCGCCTGTGGCGCGGCGAGGAGGTGGTGAAGGTCCCGGCCTTCGACGCCCCCGGCTACCGCCCGCGCCTCGCCGTCGCCGTCCGGGCCGGAGGCGAGCCGCTGGGCAGCGTCTGGGTCGTGGAGGGCGAACGCCCGCTGGGCCCCGAAGCCGAACGCGCCCTGCGCTCGGCCGCCGGCCTCGTCGCGCTCGACCTGCTCACCTCCCGCGCCGCCGCCCCCGCGCGCAGGCGCGGCGACGCCGCCCTGCTCGCCGTCCTCGACGGCCGCGCGACGAGCCTGCTCACCAGGGAGACCCTGGGCCTCGCCCCCGCGGGCCCGATGACCGTCATCGCCTTCGCCCCCGACGGCCCGGCCATGAACGTCCCGGCCTCCCCGGCATCCTCGGGATCGCCGGTCTTCCCTGCCTCCCCCGCGTCCCCGGCCTCCCTGACCGGTGCAGCCGGTTCGGTCGGCTCCGTCGGTTCGGTCGGTTCGGTCGGTTACGTCGGTTCTGTTGGTGGGGTCGGTTCTGCCGGTATGGCCGGCTGGGCCGACGAGGTCGCCGCCGCGCGGCGGGTGGCCGACTTCGTCACGCTCACGGCCGCCGCCTATCACCGCCGCGTCGCCTGCGCGGCGAGCGGCGGACGCGCCTACGCGCTGGTGGGCGATCCGGACCTGGCACGCGAACTCGCCGCGAAGGTGGTCGAACGCGCGGCGACGACCCTGCGGCTGGCCGTGCACGCCGGCCTCGGCGCCGCCGTACCCGACCTGGCCGGAGTCGAGTCCTCCTGCCGCGAGGCCGACCAGGTGCTCGACCTGATGGCGGGCGGGACGGGCCCCGCCGTCGCCGGGATCGACGACGTCCGGGCCCGGGTCACCCTCGAACGGCTGCGCGGCCTGCTGCGCGAGCATCCGGAGTTCCACGGGCTGCGCGAGGGCGGGCTCACCGGGCTCGCCGCCCAGGACGCGGAGAAGGGCACCTCCTGGGTGGCCACCGTCCGCGCCTACCTCGACGCCTTCGGCGACGTCGCCGTCGCCGCCGACCGCGTCGGCGTCCACCCCAACACCTTCCGCTACCGCCTCAGACGCATCCACGAGGTCTTCGGCCTGGACCTCGCGGACCCCGACGAACGCCTGGTCGTCACCCTCCAACTCCGCCTCGCCTGACCCGGCGACACCCGGCGACACCCGGCGAGGTCGCCGGGGCGGAGGCCGGGAAGGGCGACGGGCCGGGCTGCAGCCGCTCGGCCGTTCGCCTGCTCGGCCGCCCGGAGACGCTCCAGGGGGCGGGCGGGTGAGGTAGGTATGGGTGGTGGACTCTGATTTAGGGGTGCGGGTTCTACGCGGGGTGGGTTTCGGCGTTCGGGTCCTGCTGCTGGCGGTGCTGGCGTGGGGTGTTCTGGTCACCGGGGCGAGCAGTGTTCCCTTCTCGCGGACCGTCGAGCAGTTCCGCGGGGCCGTGGTGGCCGGTCAGGTCGATCGGGTGAGTTACGACGTCGGCGACTCCGGGGAGGTGGTGGCTCTGGTGTGGTCGCAGTCGCCGCTGACCTGGTACCAGGTGGAGGGCTGGGTCGCCGACTCCGTGGGGACGTACACGGAGGCGCGGCTCCGGGCCGACCTGGACCGCGTGCCCGCCCGGCCGTCCGTGGTGCGGGAAGCGCGAAGGGGCGACTTCGGTGGGATCCTCCCCGACTGGCCCTTCCGGTATCCCGGCGGTTCGAGCCTGTGGTGGATCGCCGCCGCGTGGGTGGCCGCCTTCGTGCTCATGCTGGGGTCCACGCCGCGCCTGGCCAACCGGTGGGCCTGGTTCTGGATGTTCACGGTCGGGCAGGTGGGGGCGCTGCTGTTCCTGGTCCTGGAACCGCGCCCGCTGTGGCGCGGGCCCGGCGAAGGGGTGACCCGGGCCAACCGGGTGGACGGCAGCCGTGGCTGCGGGTACGCGTTCCTGCTGGGCATCGTCTCCGTGCTCGTGCCGCTGGGCGTCGGCTGGCTCCTCGGACCGCTCCTGGGCTGAGCGGCCACCGGCGGTACGGGCGCCCATAACACTTGTCTGTGAACCCTGGGCCGGATGAGCCGCAGGTGAGCCGTTCGTGGAACGCTCTAAGCGAAGTGCACGATGCGCGTGGGGTGGAGGATCCGGTGTCGGGACGTGCGGGATCGGCATGGCGGCGTCCTGGCCGGATCGCCCTGGTCGCCGGGGTGGCCGCGATCGCGGTCGCGGTGGCGGGATGCTCCGCGGACGGGCCCGCGGACCGGGCGGCTTCGGACCCGCGGCGGCCCGCCGCCGCGCCGGCGTCGCCCGGCGGGGAGGCGTCCGGCGGGAAGGCCGGGAAGCCGCCCGCGGTGGATCCCGGCTGGCCGCGCTGGGGGTTCACGCACACCGGCGTGAGCGCCAACAACGTCACCGACCGCTTCGAGCGGGACGTGAGCCGGGAGCTCGCCGCCACGCCGATGCTGCAGAACCAGCACATCATGGGCTTCGGCGCGCTCAACCCCGAGCCGTACCCGCAGGAGTACTTCTGGGAGGACCTCGACAGCCGGACGACCCTGATGAAGGAGTCCGGCGGCACGCAGGTCATCACACTGTGCTGCGCGCCCGACTGGATGAAGGGCGGCCCGCAGGGACCGACCGAGGAGTCGGCCTGGGACGAGCACCTGGAGGACGCCCCCTACCCCGAGCACTTCGACGACTTCGCCGAGCTGTCGGCGGCGGTCGCCGAGCGGTACACCGACGTCGAGTACTTCATGGTGTGGAACGAGTTCAAGGGCTTCTGGAAGGACCACTCCAAGCCGGCGGACTACAAGGGCTACACCGAGCTCTACAACAAGGTGTACGACGCGGTGAAGGCGGTCCGGCCCGATGCCAAGATCGGCGGGCCGTATCTCGGGTTCGACAGCAACAAGACCGGCGAGTCCGAGCTGCGGGGGCCGTGGGGAGTCGTCAACCAGAACGTGCTGGACGCCTTCGACTACTGGTTCGAGCACAAGAAGGGGGCGGACTTCGTCGTCGTGGACGGCGCCTCGCTGACCGACGCGCACGAGCTGCTGCCGGACGCGTTCGGCGCGCTGAGCAAGTTCGGCGCGGTCACCGACTGGCTGCGGGACAAGAGTGGTGGCCTGCCGGTGTGGTGGTCGGAGTGGTACTTCGCCCCCGAGGACGGCACCACGTGGGCCGAGCCGATGCGGCTCGCCGTACAGGCCGCCTCGATGATCGAGTTCGCGCGGAGCGGCGCCGCCACGGCGCTGTACTGGAACCCGCAGGAGAAGGACGGCGCCTGCCAGGGCTGCATGTGGGACCCGCGGACGGGCGCCTCGACGCCGACCGGCCGGCTGGTGGGCGACTTCGCCAGATGGTTCCCCGCCGGGGTGCGGCTCGAACCGGTCACCTCGTCCGATCCGAAGGTCCGGGTGCTGGCGCAGTCGCGGCGGCTGGTGCTGGTCAACACCAGCGACAAGCAGGTCCGCACGACCGTGGACGGCAGGGACTTCACCCTCAGGCCGTACGAGATCAGGTGGAGCGACCGTCAGGCGGGGTCCACGGGGTAGGGGCGTTCCGGTGGCAGCATGCCGGTGACGTCCCGGCCGTCGCGGAGCGCCCGGCCGATCTCGTGGACCCGGCCGGTGACGTCGGTGATCGACGTGATCCACTCGTCGAGGTAGCGGGTGACGGCCTCGCCGGAGAGGCCGACCTGGATCGACCGGTACGGCAGGGCGTCGTGCCGCGGGTCGCGTTCCGGGTCCCACTGGATCCGGACCGGGCTCTCGCGCAGCCGCCTCCGCCAGGTCGCGCGGTCCATGCCGTCGTCGGGATGGCTGGGGCAGGAGTGCGCGAGCGCCCACGCGAACCCGTCCCGGGTGATGTCGATGGCCAGGACCCTGGTCTGTCCCGGCTTGGTGGCCCAGCCGCAGCGGTACGTCATCCACAGGAAGGACGGTTTGATCCAGGTCATCCGGTCCCGTTTGAAGGGCGGCACGAAGCGCTGGGCGGCCACGGCGGGCGCCGCGATGGCCGGATCGTAGGCCTGGTAGACGGTGATGGAGTCGTCGGTGTAGGCGGCACGGATCTGCCGGTAGGGGATGTCCATCCCGCCGAGCATGGCGAACCGGACGCCGGCCAGGCAACCGGATAAAACACGCCTTGCCTTGACACCGGCGACAAGGTCCTAGGGTTGCCCGCGTTGTGGCGAGTGCCTGGAGGAATGCCCATGAAGTTCGCGATCAGCTATAACACCGCCTACTACGGAGTCGACCCCGACAGGATCACGGCCTTCGCCCGGCACGCCGAGGACAGCGGCTTCGAGTCGCTGTACGTGCCGGAGCACATCGCGCTGTATCCCGGCGCCAAGGTCGGCCCGTTCGAGCTCCCGCCCGGACTGCCCTACGGCGATCCGCTGGACTGCCTGAGCTTCGTCGCGGCGGCCACCCGGCGGCTCCTGCTCGGGACGGGCGTGCTGCTGCTGCCGTACCACCATCCCGTGGTGCTCGCCAAGCGGCTCGCGACCGTGGACGTGCTGTCGAAGGGGCGGATGCGGCTGCTGACCGTGGGCGTCGGGACGCTGCCCGGTGAGGCGCGGGCGGTGGGCGTCGACTTCGGGACGCGCGGGCGGCGTACCGACGAGGCGATCGACGTGCTGCGGCTGCTGTGGACCGGCGGCGAGGAGGGGGTCAGCTTCGCCGGGGAGTTCTTCGCCTTCGAGAACCTGGTCCAGTTCCCCAAGCCGTACGGGGTGGCCGAGCTGCCGATCCACGTCGGCGGGTCGAGCGCGGTCGCCGCCCGCCGGGCCGGCCGGCGCGGCGACGGCTACTTCCCGGGCGGCGCGCTCACCCTGGACGAGCGCGCGGCCCAGCTGGAGATCGCCCGGTCGGCGGCGGCCGAGGCGGGCCGGGACCCGGAGGCCCTGGAGTACACCCGGTGGGGGTCGATCGACATGACCGGGGAAGACGTCGAGGGGTTCGCCGCGCAGGGCGTGACCAGGATCGTGGTCAACCCGTCCGCCGCCGATCCTGACGCGCAGCACGAGGAGATGTCCGCCTTCGCGGAGCGCCTCCGGCTGCCGAGCGCTCCCTAGCCCGGCCGCGTCCCGGCCGGCACCCGGTTCATCACCTCGGCGAACCGGGCGGAACTGCGGCCGGCGCGGCGCGGTCGGGACCCCGTCTCCCGGTGGGGGACGTCAGACGGACAGGGCCGTGGTGATGGAGGCGGCGATCGGGGTGGTGGGGCGGGCGATGAGGCGGGACAGGTCGCCCGGGGTGGCGGCGAGGAGGCCGCGGCCGATGGCGCGGTCGACGTCCACGAGGATCTCGGCGAAGGCGGCGGGGACTCCGGCGCCGGTGAGGATCGCCAGGTGCTCCTCGGGGGTGACGACGGTGTGCGCGATCTTCCTGCCGGTCTGCCCGGACACCTCCTCGGCGAACTCCTCGAACGACCACGCGACGTCCCCGCCCAGCTCGTACGCCTTGTTCAGGTGGCCGTCGGTGCGCAGGACGACCGCCGCGGCGGCGGCGTCGATCACCGTGGCGTGCTGCGCGGCGCGCCTGCCCACGTCGGTGCCGGAGATCAGCAGCACCAAGGTACTGGTGTGAGAGTGAGGGAAATGGTGGAGGCCGCCGCGCAGCACGGCCCGCAGCCCGACGTGAACCGCGCGGGATGCCCCTCCCGGCTCGTCCTCGAACACGTCACCAGCCGCTGGGGCGTGCTCGCCCTCGCCGCCCCGCTGGAGCGCTCCTACCGGTTCAGCGAGCTGCGCCGCGCCCGCGACGCCTACGACGAGGCCCGGGAGTCGTAGCGACCACCGCGCCGGCCACGAAGATCATCCGGTCAGTTGGGCTGGCCGATCGGGCGGAGGACGACGGTGTTGACGTCCACGCCGGCCGGCTGGTTGATGGCCCAGACGATGGACTCGGCGACCTGGTCGGCGGTGAGGAGGCCGCCGGCGGGCGGGCCGCCGATGCCGTCCCAGAACGGGGTCTCCACCCGGCCCGGGGCGATCAGCGTCACGCCGACGCCGTCGCCGGTGACCAGACGCCGGGTGTTCTCGGCGAGTCCCGTCACGGCCCATTTCGTGGCGCCGTAGAGGTTGCCGGGGGTGTTGACGAACCCCGCGACGCTGCCGACGAGGACGATCCGGCCGCGGGTCTCCTTGAGGGCGGGCAGCGCGGCGTTGATCAGCAGGGCCGGGCCGAGCACGTTGGTCAGCACCATCTCGCCCCAGCCCGACGGGTCCTCGGCGGCCACGTCGTCGTGGGTGGCGAAGCCGGCGTTGGCCACCGCGGCGTCCAGCCGGCCGAACTCCCGGACGGTGGCCTGCACGGCGGACCGCACGACCTGATGGTCGGCGGCGTCGCCGGGAAGGGTGAGGAGGCCGGACGGCTTGCCGAGATCCGCGGCGAACCGGTCGAGACGGTCGTGGTCGCGCCCGGTGACGGCGACGCGGTGTCCCTGGTCCAGCAGCCGCCGGGCGGCCGACGCCCCGATGCCGCTCGACCCGCCGGTGATGAGTGTGACAGGAGTGTCGATCATGCGACGCACCTTACGACCTGGACTCGACTCCAGGTCAAGCCACGACGGCCCGTCCTGAGGCCGGCGTGGTTCAGCAGGACGTGGGGAGTTCGTCGGCCGGGATGCCGACGCGTTGCAGGGCCGGGGTGAGGCGGGCGAGGTCGGTCCGGTCCAGCTGGTCGAAGATGTGCCGGCGGACGCTGGCCAGGTGGGTGGGGTATGCCTGTTCGAGGCGAGCGAGGCCGGCGGCGGTGAGGACGGCGTGGAAGCCCCGGCCGTCCTCCTCGCACTGGACCCGCTCGACCAGGCCGTCGGTGGTGAGCCGGGTGACCAGGCGGGTCATGCCGCTGAGGGAGAGGTCGACCGCCATGGCCAACTCGCTCATCCGCAGACGGCGGCAGGGTGCTTCGGACAGGTGCATCAGGGTCATGTACTCGGTGAGCGTGAGGCGCTGTTCCCGCACGAGGTCGGCGTCCATGGCCCGTGGCACGGTCTGGATCACCCGGCCCAGCGTCCGGAGGAACGTCTCCTCCTCGCCGGTCAACGGCTGGAGCGGATCGGTGGCCATGCCAACAGAGTACTTGTTTGACAAAACAAATCACATCCTATTTGCTTGTGCAAGCAAGCATATGGCTCGTTGCGAGAGAAGACACACCCATGCCCAAGATCGGCATCATCATCGGCAGCACCCGTCCCGGCCGGGCCGGCGAGAGCGTCGCCCGCTGGGTCCTCGACCTGGCCAAGCAGCGGACGGACGCGGAGTTCGAGCTCGTGGATCTGCTGGACTACAAGCTTCCGCACCTCGACGAGGCCATGCCGCCGTCGATGGGCCAGTACAGCCAGCCGCACACCCAGGCGTGGGCCGCGAAGATCGCGTCCTTCGACGGCTTCGTCTTCGTCACGCCCGAGTACAACCACTCCACCTCCGGCGCGCTGAAGAACGCGATCGACTTCCTCTTCGCCGAGTGGAACAACAAGGCCGCGGGCTTCGTCAGCTACGGCTCGGTCGGCGGCACCCGCGCCGTCGAGCACCTGCGGCTCATCGCCGGTGAGCTGATGATCGCCGACGTGCGCGCCCAGGTCGCGCTGTCGCTGTTCACCGACTTCGAGAACTTCACCGTCTTCAAGCCGGGCGACCACCACCTGCCCAACGTGACCGCCATGCTGGACCAGGTCGTCGCCTGGAGCACCGCGCTCGCCCCGCTGCGCGCCGGAAGCTGACCCGTCGCACGCGACCGGCCCGCCGGACTGCGCCAGAGGGAGGGGCGCATCCCGGCGGGCCGGCCACGGCCGCGTCCCGGGTCGTCAGCGGATCTCGTAGATGGCGGTGGTGCCGCTCACCTCGTTGCCGACGACGAGCAGCGGCTTACGGGTCGGGCTCTCCCGGTCCGGCACGAACAGCACGCCCTCGGGGCCCACGTCACCGGCGGTGCCCGCCTCGACGTCGCCCTGGAAGTCGCGGGTGTTGACGTAACCGGCCAGGCTGGGCCGGCGCGGGTCGCCGAGGTCGTAGGCGACGACGCCGCTGACCCGCTCCAGACCGGCGAAGGCGTAGGTACGGCCGCGCACCTCGCCGATCGTCACGCCCTCGGGCTCGGGGCCCTTGTTGTCGCTGCGGCTGTCGAAGGAGTCGTTCTCCTCGTTGTCCGCGTTGAACTCCCCGGGCAGCTCGCGGGCGATCAGCCGCTCCAGTTCGTCCCCGGAGTCCCAGACCAGCCTGCCGCCCGAGGAGAAGACGGAGATCGAGCGCGCGCCGAAGGCGGACAGGCCGGTGTACTCGCCGGCGGCGTTCTTCGGCGAGTCGGCGATCACGTTGAGGCGGCCGAGCTCCTCGTCTTTCTGCAACTCGGCGGCGTCCGGGTAGACCTCCGGGGACAGCTTCAGGTCCTTGACCCGGACCTCGTCCGTGTGACAGTCCCAGTCGCGGCTGTCGCCCTCGTTGGCGGTGACGAGGTACGTCTCGCCGCGCGAGCGGACGTGCGCGATGCCGTCGGGCATGTAGAGGCCCTTGACGCCCGGGTGCCGGCGGATGTCGATCTTGCCGTCGTCGTCGGAGGCGTCCATGCCGGTCCTGCCCCAGTCCTTGAGGCCCAGCGGCATGATCCGCTCGACCCTGGCCCGGTCGAGGTCCACGACGGCGATCGCGTTGTTCTCCTGGAGCGTCACCCAGGCGGTGCCGCCCTCCACGGTGACGTACTCGGGCTCCAGGTCCTGGGCCACGCTCGCGCCCGGTCCGGAGATCCGTACGCCGGAGGCGCGCAGCTTGTCCGCCTGCCGGTTGAAGGCGCGGAAGTCCACGTCGTGCACACGGCCCCGCGCGATGTCGATGACGCTGACCGAACCCTCGGGGTCGTCGACCGCGCCCTCGCAGTAGGAGGAGGGCTCGCCCTCGTTGGCGACGACGATCCGGCGGCCGTCCGGGGTGAAGGTCAGCATGTCGGGCAGCGAGCCGACCGTGAACTCCTTGAGCTTCCTGCCGGAGCTCGCCTGGAAGAGCGTCACCTTGCCCGGGGCGGTCTTGTCGGCAGCCTGCTGCGCGACCGCGATCAGGCCCTTGCTCACGGCGACGCTGTTCGCCCCGGGGGTCTGCAGCGCCATGACCCGCTTCGGCCGGCGCGGGTCGCGGATGTCGAGCACGTCGACGGTGCCGACCTGCGCGTTGACGACGAAGACGCGCCTGGTGGCCGGGTCGTAGGAGGTGATCTCCGACGCGCCGGTGCCGACCGAGCCGGTGGAGAACCGGCCGAGGAACTCCAGGCGGAGTCCCTTGTCGTTCCCGCCGTGGCCGTGGCCGCCGGGCGGGTTCACCGGTGGCGCCGCCGCCTGGGCGGGGGCGGCGGTAAGGGCGAGCGACAGCGCCGCGGTGGTGGCCGCGGCCAGCCGTAAAAGATTCGTGGGGAGCATGCCGGAAATCTTCGTGAAAATTCCCGACTGATCACTTACGGCTGGATGGCTGCCCGGTGAACACCCGGACATTGTTCCCATGAAGGGGTGATCAGGGACATTGATCGTAATATCGTGTCAAGATTTGCTGTCCGGGGCCGGGGCCGGGGCCGGGGCCGGGGCGGGCGGGGCGGGTAGCGTGCGGGTCCATTCCGCCCAGTCGGCGAGGGCCTGGTAGAGCCGGACGCCGGCTTCGATGGTGACGCGCATGGACTGGACCTGCGGGCTGTCGCCGAATTCGCCGCGGTCCTTGGCGGCGGCGTGCCGTCGAGGCGGCCGGGGCCGAGCGCACCGGCCGGTACTTCGACGGCATCCGGGAGGCCAGGGCGCACCGCAGGACGTACAAGGACGCGGTGCGCGCGCGGCTGCGCGAGCTCACCGGCGAACTGCTCGCACCCTTCGAACGCGGCGTCTGATAGCCGCCAGCGCCGCCGGCCCGCCCCGGCGATTCTGGACAGCGTGCATGAAACAGCCCTGAATCACACCCGAATCGAACCCGGCATCCTGTACTTCGGGACGCCGGTCGTGCTCATCTCCACGTTGAACGAGGACGGGTCGGCCAACCTGGCCCCGATGTCGTCGGCCTTCTGGCTCGGCTGGCGGGCCATGCTCGGCCTGGGAGCACGCTCGCAGACCAGCCAAAACCTGCTCAGAACCCGCGAATGCGTGCTCAACCTGCCCTCGGACGCCCTCGTCGCCGCCGTCGACCGGCTCGCGATGACCACCGGGGCCGACCCCGTCCCGCCCAGGAAGTACCAGCGCGGCTACCGGCACGAGCCGGAGAAGTTCCGGCGGGCCGGGCTCACCCCGGTGCCGTCCGTCACCGTGGGGCCGCCCCGGGTGGCGGAGTGCCAGGTGCAGTTGGAGGCGGTGATCGAGGCCGTGCATCCGCTGGCCGAGGACGACGAGGCGCAGCGTGGCGGGATCATGGTCTTCGAGGCCCGGATCCAGCGTGTCTACGTGGCCGACGCCATCCGGCTGAAGGGCACCGAGGACCACATCGACCCGGACGCCTGGCGGCCCCTGATCATGAGCTTCCAGAAGTTCTACGGGCTCGGGCCGCAGGTGCATCCCTCCACGCTCGCGCAGATCCCGGAACACCTCTACCGCGGCCCGGACATCGACCGGTCCCGCGCCGTCCCCGAGCGGGTCGCGGCCCCGGACCGTGGGGCCGCGGCCGGCGTTCACTGAGACTGCTCGGCGGCCTCCTCGGCGGAGATGCGCCCGCGACCGCCGGGGGCCGCGCGCAGCGCCGTCGCCGCCGGGGGGTCCGCGGGCCGGCGCCAGTGCCAGTCGGAGACGGCCTGGTAGGCGGCCACCACGGACAGCAGCCGGTCCTCCCCGTACGGCAGGCCGCCGAGGATCGTCCCGATCGGCACGCCCGCCGCGGTGAACCCGACGGGGAAGCCGATCTCCGGCAGGCCGATGGCGTCGAACGGCGTCGGCGACGTCTGCACCACCACGTCGCACTTCTCGAAGATCTGGTCCAGCACCCGTTCGAGCAGCAGCAGCTTGGCCCGCTGCCCGGTGACGAACTCGTTCGCGCCGAGCAGCGCCCCCTGGAGCCAGCCGGTCACCGACACCCCGAAGCCGCGCAGGTCCGACCGCAGGTAGCCCATGAAGGGCTCGCTGCGCTCGGGCAGCCGGACGTTGTTGAAGTCGTTGCCGGTCAGCAGGTCCCACTCGTCCGGGAACGGCACCTCCACCAGGGTGACCCCGCGGATCGCGGCCATCGCGCCGAGGAATCTCCTGCGCGCGTTCGCGGTCTCCGACGTGCCGTCGGCGTAGCCGGGCAGCACGCCGATCCGGGTGTTCCAGCGGAGTCTGACCCGGTTGCCGCTGTACACCGGGGTGGCCGCGCCGATCAGGTCGGGCACCTTGGGCAGGCCCTGGGTGCGCGGGTCGGCCGGGTCCTCGCCGGCCATCGCGGTGAGCATGATCGCCGCGTCCTTGGCGTCCCTGGCGAGCGGGCCGGGGTGGTCGCGGGTGTAGGAGAGCGGGATGATGCCGTTCAGCGACACCCGGCCCATGGTCGGCTTGAGGCCGGTGAGGTTCTGCGCGTTGGACGGCGCGGTGATGGAGCCGCCCGTCTGGGTGCCGGTCCCCGCGGTGGCCATCCGCCCGGCCACCGAGGTCGCGGTGCCGGTCGAGGAACCGCCGGGATCGACCTCCGGACGGGTGGGGGTCCACGCGTTGACCGTGGTGATCTCGCCGGACGGGGTGGTCGCCCGGGTGGTGGCCAGCGGGCCCATCTGGGTCTTGCCGATCACGATCGCGCCCGCCGCCTTGAGACCGGCCACCGCGGTCGCGTCGAACGGCGGCACGAAGTCCTTGAACAGGTGGGAGTTGGCCGTGGTGGGCACGCCCGCCGTGTAGTAGTTGTCCTTGATCGCGAGCGGGATGCCGTGCAGCGGCCCGCGCGGCTGCCGCCGGCCGAGCCCCTTCGCCACCTCCCTGGCCTGGTCGGCGAGCACGGTGTTGAAGGCGAGATAGGTCGCGTCGAACGCGGCGATCCGGTCGAGGTGCGCCGCCACGAGCTCCAGCGGGCTGATTCTGCGGTTGCGGATCATCCAGGCGGCCTCGGCGAGGGTCAGCTCGGTGGGGTCCGCCATGGCCTCCGGGCGCGGCTTCACGTACGCGTCGGAGGAGTCGAACCTCGGGAAGTCCCTGCCGCCGTTCGCCCAGGCGGCCGTGGGCAGGCTCGCCGCGACCCCGGCCGCAGCGCTCAGCGCGGCGGCCCTGGCCAGGAACGACCGGCGGTCGACGGTACGGTCCAGCGGCTGTCCGGCGGTGGCCGTCCGCGTCATCTCCGTCATTTCCGTCATTTCCGCCACTCCTGCGCGATGGAGGGGTAGAGCATGGGCGCGCGCTGCTGGGAGAGGGCGGCCGCGGTGGCCGGATCGGCGGAGCCGGTCCCCTCGGGGGCGGGGAGGCGGTACGCGGCGAGGTTGGCGACGGTGCCGCGCATGAACGAGCGGAGCGAGGCGAGGACGGAGTCCCGGCCGGGCGCCCCGGTCTCCGGGTCCGCCGTCGTGCCGGGCGGCAACTGGTCGAGGTCGATGCCGAGGGAGGCGAGCCGGGCTCTGATCGCGACGTTCAGCTCGGCGTCGGTCGGTGCAGGGGGTGTCACGGGTTCTCCAGGGGGAGGTGAGAAGCTAGTTCACTTTGAAATCACCCCGTATCACCCATATGTCACAAAGATCACATGCATGTGAAAAAGTCCGCCAGGCGTGGTGGTGCAGATAGGCCATCAGCCCCAATCCCGGGTGAATCCGAAAAATCCGACATAGAAGTTTTGCTGGGGTGAATCGGGTGGCCTTGGCGTGGGGGCGGGGCGGGCCGATTCGGCGGTGGGGACGGGGTTCCCGGCCGGTGGAGACCCGTCGCACGGGGGCGCCCGGTGCCCGTCGGCACGGTGTCGGCGCAGGTCGGCGGGGGTAGTGCCTGGCGTACCGAGGAGGTCGGCCGGCCGGCCGGGGCGACGGCGGTCGAGGCCGGCCGGTCGCGCCGATCGCCGGAGCGGGCACGGGTCCGCATCGTGGCCTGACGCCTCAGAACGGTGAGGACGACATGAGCATGAAGTACGACCGCAGGTCCGATCGCATCGCGCGTGTGCTGGGCTGCGCCGGCCTGGTCATGGGCCTGGCCCGATCCGCCGCGTCCCGCGCCTCCGGCATGTCCGGCGACGTGCCCCGCCCGCTCTCCCTCCGCGGCGGCGCCTTCGACCGGTTCGCCGCCCGCTCCGCCCGCCTCCGCGCGGGCGCGTTCGGCAGGTTCGCCGCCCGCCCGGCCCGCCTGCGCGGCAGCGCCTTCGACCGGTTCGCCGCCGGTGCGACCTCCGCCCGCCGCGGCGCCTTCGACCGCTTCGCCGGCCCCCCGGCCCGCTTCCGGGGCGGCAGGTTCCGCCGCGGTAGGGCGTCCGTGTTCGCCGGCCGCAGGGGCATGACCGGCGGCAGGATGCCCACGGGCCGGCGGGGGATGACAGCGCGGGGGATGACCGGGCGGGGGATGACCGGGCGGGGGCGGATCGCGGCGATGGCCGGGGTGGCGATGGCGGGGGTGGCCGTCGCCGGGGTGGCGCGGCGGTCCAAGAAGAGCGGCAAGCGGCTGATGAACCTGCACGCCGCCGTCACGATCAACCGCCCCCGCCAGGAGGTGTACCGCTACTGGCGGGACCTGGGGAACCTGCCCCGTTTCATGGCACACCTGGAGGCGGTGGAGACGGCGGGCGACACCTACTCGCACTGGACCGCGCGCGGCCCGCTGGGTCCCGTCGAGTGGGACGCGGAGATCGTCGAGGACCGGTCCGGCGAGCAGATCGCCTGGCGGTCGATCGAGGGCTCCGCGATCAGGAACAGCGGCCTCGTCCGGTTCTCCGACGCGCCCGGCGGCCGGGGCACCGAGTTGCGGGTGGACATCGAGTACGCCCCGCCGGGCCGCCGCTTCGGGTCGGTCGTCGCCAAGCTCCTCGGTGAGCACCCCGAGCAGCAGATCCGCGACGACCTGCGCCGGTTCAAGCAGATCATGGAGACCGGGGAGATCGTCGTCTCCGACGGCAGCCCGGAAGGCGTCCGCGCGCTCAGGCAGGCCAGGCAGCGGCCCGCCCAGCCGGTGCGATAGGGGGAGCCCGTGAAAGCCAACTGCTGGATGGGCCGGGGCAGGGTCGAGGTGCGCGACGTGCCCGACCCGGTCATCCTCAGCGGCCGTGACGCCGTCGTACGGATCACCTCGACCGCCATCTGCGGTACCGACCTGCACCTCTACGACGGCCGGATCCCCACCATGGAGCCGGGCGACATCCTCGGCCACGAGTTCATGGGCGAGGTGGTCGAGGTCGGCCCCGAGGTGTCCAGGCTGCGGCCCGGGGACCGGGTGGTGGTGCCCTTCCCGATCGCCTGCGGCGGCTGCTCCGCCTGCGAGCACGGCCTCTACTCCGTGTGCGAGAACTCCAACCCGAACGCCGGGCTGGCCGAGAAGCACCTCGGCCACTCCCCGGCGGGCGTCTTCGGCTTCTCCCACATGTTCGGCGGCTTCGCGGGCGGCCAGGCGGAGTATGCCCGGGTGCCGTTCGCCGACGTGGGACCGATCAAGATCGAGGACGATCTGCCGGACGAAAAGGTGCTGTTCCTGTCCGACATCCTGCCCACCGGGTGGATGGGCGCCGAGATGTGCGACATCAAGCCCGGGGACACGGTCGCCGTCTGGGGGGCGGGACCTGTCGGCCTGTTCACGATCATGAGCGCTTACCTGATGGGCGCCGAACGGGTCGTCTGCGTCGACCGCCTGCCGTACCGGCTGCGGATGGCGGAGCGGGCGGGGGCGCTGCCGCTCGACTACGAGCAGGTGGACGTGATCGAGGCGCTCAGGGACATCACCGCGGGACGCGGCCCGGACGCGTGCGTCGACGCCGTGGGCATGGAGGCCCATCACCCGGCGACCGCCGTAACCGCCTACGACCGGGCCAGGCGGGCCGCCGGGGCGCCGGCCGAGCAGCCGTACGCGCTGCGCGAAGCGATCATGGCGTGCCGCAACGGGGGCGTCGTGTCCGTGGTCGGCGCGTACGGCGGCATGCTGGACGGCTTCCCGATGGGCTCGCTGATGAACAGGTCGCTGACCCTGCGCGCCGGCCAGTGCCACGTGCAGCGCTACCTGGCGCCGCTGCTGGCCAGGATCCGCAGCGGGGAGATCGATCCCAGTGTCGTCATCACCCACCGGATGCGCCTCCAGGACGCGCCGCGCGCCTACGAGATGTTCCGCGACAAGCAGGACGAGTGCCACAAGGTCCTGCTGACTCCCTAGTCCGCCGCGGGGAGGACCACGCCCACGGCCGTACGCGATCCTTGTCCCCTGACCACCCGGGCCGTCGTGTCGAGAACGTCGTGGCGGCTCCGACTCACCGGTGCGAGGCGCCTCGGCAGAGAGACGCGGGCAACCAGGAGGAGCACGACCGTGAAGTACATGCTGATGATCTACAACCGTTCCGGTTTCACCCAGGAGCTGTCGGAGGAGCAGCAGAACGAGCTGTTCGGCCGGGTGGACTCCATCCTCGCCGAGCTCACCGAGTCGGGGGAACTGCTGGGCACCGAGGCGCTGGCCGATCCCGCGCAGACGAAGACCGTCCGGGTGCGTGACGGGGTCCCCGTGGTCACCGACGGCCCCTACATCGAGGCCAAGGAGCAGTTCGCCGGCTATCTGCTGCTGGAGTGCGAGACTCCGGAACGGGCGATCGACATCGCCGCCCGCTGGCCGGACGCGGAGTACTGGGCCATGGAGGTGCGTCCCGTCATGACGGCGGGTGGCACGGAGATGTGACGCGGCTCGGGCACCGGGCACGCCACGGCGGCCCGGTGCCCCCGTCCCGGGGGCGGCTGTCTCAGCTCAGGGGGTCGTGTCCCCAGTTCATCAGGGAGCGCCGCCATCGTGAGTCCTCGACGTCGCCTGTGGGACGCTGGGCGGTGTGCCGGCGGACGTAGCCGACGACCTTGCGCATGTGGGCGTAGTCGTCGTCGGTGAGCTCGGACTTGCGCTTGCGCAGGATCGTCACGATCCTGCGGCCCGACTCGTGCCCCGTCGACTCCTCGCCGCCGGACCTGTCCCCGACCGCCTTGGACTCCGCCGTGCGCAGCCACCGCTCCAGCTCCGCCGCCGTCAGGTTGACCGCTTCGCCGAAGTCCGCGCCGATCCGGTCTTCGTCCTGCGACATGTCAGCCCTTCTTCCTCAGCGCGGACGGCTTGTGCACGGCGCTCTTGCCGCTCTTCTTGCTGCGGACGCGGTACTGGGGCTCCTCGGGCGAGGCGTCCACCGTGCGCCCGGAGTCCTCGGTTCTCTTGGTGATCTTCTTCTCGACCTTGCCCTCGGTGGTCGATCCGTGGCTCTCCCAGCTCACCTCGTCGCCCACGTCCGGCCTGTCGCGGTTTCGCTTTGTCCCCATGTCGGACCCCTACCCGCCGCCGACCGGTTGATGAGCAGCACACCCCCGATGACCAGCAGACCTCCGGCCACGGTGTGCGGACCGAGCGGTTCGGCGAGGAGCAGTGCGCCGATCAGCGTGGACCACAGCGGGGTGACATAGGTGACGGCCGCCGCGACGGTCGGACCGGCGACCTGGATCACCCGCAGGTTCAGGATGTACGCCACGCCGGTCCCGATCACGCCGAGCGCCAGGAGGCCGGCCGCGGCGGGGAGGCCCGGCCAGACCGGCGGGCCGGCCGCGAACGGGGCGACGAGGGTGAGTTCGAGCGTCGCACAGCCGATCTGCGCGGCGGACAGCGACGCCGCCGAGCCCGCGCGCCCGGAGAAGAATCGGCGGGTGTAGGCGAACCCGGCGCCGTAGCAGGCGGTGGCCAGCAGGCAGAACACGCTGCCGGTCACCGACCCGCCGTCGAACCCGTTCCACACCCCGAGCACCACGAGCACCCCGGCGAACCCGACGAGCAGGCCGAGCAGCCGGCGTCCGGTGGGCCGCTCGCCGGGCACCAGGAGGAGCGCGAAGATCAGCGTGTTCAGCGGCGTGGTGGCGTTCAGCACCCCGGCGAGCAGCGAGCTCACCTGGGTCTCGCCGTGCGCGAGCAGGACGAACGGCACCGCGTTGAGCAGCGCGGCCACCACCAGGGCGTGCCCCCAGGTGGCCCGGTCGCGGGGGAGCGGCAGCCGGCGCGCCCAGCAGATCGCGAAGAGCGCCAGCGCGCCGAACAGGCAACGCCACAAGGCCACCCACATCGGCGCGACCCCGGCGTCAACCGCGATCTTTATCAGCGCGAAGCTCGATCCCCAGATGGCCGACAAGGTCAGGAAGCCCGGCAGCCAGTGCGAAGTCCTCATGCCGACGGATACTCCGTGCGAAACGCGTCATGAGTCCAATGAGTGACCCGCCGGCTGGTATGAAGGATGCTCATGACGGTCAATCTTCCGCAGCTCCGGGCGTTCCTCGCGGTGCTCGACGAGGGCGGGTTCAGCGCGGCGGCCGACCGGCTCGGCGTCAGCCAGTCGGCGGTGTCCCACTCCGTCGCGGCGCTGGAGCGCACGGTCGGCACCGCCGTGCTCACCCGGCAGGCGCGCCCCGCGCCGACCGCGTTCGGTGAGCGGATCCTGCCCTACGCCAGGGCGGCGGTGGCCGCGGCCACCGTGATCGACGACCTCGCCGCCCAGCGGGACGACCTGCCGGGCGGCACGCTCAGGCTGGCCGCGCCGCCCACCGTCTGCGAAGGGCTGCTGCCGGGGCTGATGGCGCGGTGGCGGGCGGACTTCCCCCGGGTGGAGCTGGTGCTCTTCGAAGGGGAGGACGACGAGGTGGCGGGGTGGCTCGCCGGTGGGACCGTGGACCTCGCCGTGCTCGTGGACCCGCCGCCCGGTCCGGGGGCGATCGTGGGGCGGGACGCCTTCCACGCGCTGCTGCGCCGGGACCATCCGCTGGCGGGCGAGGCGGAGATCGACGTGGCGGACCTGGAGGACGACCCTTTCCTGCTGTCCAGGGGCGGTTGCGAGCGGCAGGTCCGGGAGGTGTTCCGGCGCTCGCGCACGCCCTTCGCGCCGACGCACCGGATCCGGGAGATGGGCACGTTGCTCGCCATGGTGCGCTCGGGCGTCGGCGTCTCCATCGTGCCGGGGCTCACCGCCGCGATGCTCGGCCGCCATCTCGTCCTGGTACCGCTGACCTGCCGTCTCACCCGCACCCTGGTGCTCACCGGCCCGCCCGGCCGCCCGTGGCACCCGGCCGCCACCGCCCTGGTCGCCGACGCCGGGACCGCGGTGGCCGGTGCGGGCGGCGCTCCGGCTCAGCCGCCGGAGCTCTCGCTCTCGTAGGTCCGGATCGTCCGGACGAACATCGCGCGCTCCTCGGCGGACAGCGGGCCGAACGCCTTCCGCCAGGCGCTGGCGCCGTTGGCGAGCCAGCCGTCGATCGCCGCGCGGGTCTCCGGGTCCTGCGTGATGGCCACGATGGAACGCCGCCGGTCGCCGGGGTCAGTCTGCCGGTCCAGGACGCCCTGCCTGCTCAGGTCGCTGACCATCAGGCTCACCGTGGTGGGCGCGACCTCCAGCCGGGCGGCCAGCTCGTTGACCGACATGGGGCCGTCGAAGAGCAGGTAGGACAGCATCGACAGGTGCCTGGGGGCCAGGTTGAAGGAGCGCAGCCGCTCGGGGATCTCGATGCGCTTGAGCCGGGCGGCCACCCTGGGCAGCAGCAACAGCATCGCCCTGACGGCTTCGTCGGTGCTCAGGCCGGCCTGCGGGTCCTGCTCTGCCATGCCTGCGGCCCTCCGTCTCGGTGACCCTCCACGCTACCGGCCCACTCCGCCGCCGATCCGCCCGCCGCCGCTTCGGCCGATCCGCCCGTCGCCGCTTTCGGCGGTCCGCCCGCCGTGGTTCCGGCGCTCCCGCCGGCTGTGCTTGCGGCGGTCCGTGGTGTGACGCGGGTCACGTGGGGCCGGGCTCGTCGTGGCGCGGGAAATTGTCGGTGGCAGGGCGTACGGTGACCGGTGCCGAATCGAGGGGGCGAGGGCAGTGATGAGCACAGAGTTGTTCCAGCACCACGGGGATGGCGTCGCTGAGGAGCGTGCCGCCAATCTCCTGTTGTTCCAGGCCGTGCACGAGGTCGCGACGGGATACGCGGGCAGGCAGGTCCCGGCCGTGCTGGCCGCCCTGCGCCGCCACCTGCCCGCGGCCCCCGGCCTCGACGCCGCCGAGCTGCTGCGCATCGCCGAGGAGATCAGCGTGGGCCGCGACCCGTCCGGCATCTGACCCGGCCGCCACGGGTTCTCCCCAGGAGGGCGGTCAGCGGCTCGCGGCGGGGGCGGCGGGGTCGCGGGGGAGATGGGCGCTGGGGTCGGCGATGATCTGGCCGATGACCTGGGCGGCGGCGCCGAGCGTGGCGGCGTCCGGGCCGGCGGTGGAGACCGCGAGGCGGGGCACCACGTGGCGGATCCTGGCCAGGGCGGCCGTGGTGGGGCCGGAGAGCCAGGGAAAGAGGGGGGCGAAGATCCCGCCGAGCACGATGGTCCCGGGATCCACCAGGTTCACCGCCGAGGTCAGCGCGATCCCCAGGGCGTGCCCGGCCTGCTCGCACGCCGCCACCGCCCGCCCGTCACCGGCCGCCAGCCGCGCCACCAGCTCCTCCAGCCCGCCACCGGGCCGATGCCGACCCGGCGCGGCGTCGCCGGGCAGACCTGGTAGGGCGCGACCGGGCCGGTGCCGATCTGGTGGGGCGTCGCCGGGCAGACCTGGTTGGGCGCGATCGGGCCGGTGCCGATCTGGTGGGGCGTCGCCGGGCCGGTGCCGACCTGCCGGGACGCCGTCCGGCGGGGGCGCCTCGTCCGGGGTGGTGGCGTGGAGGAGGGCGTCCTGTCCCGCGTAGCGTTCGAGGCAGCCGCGCCCGCCGCACCGGCAGGCGGGGCCGTCCGGATCGACGACCACGTGGCCCAGCTCGCCCGCGAAGCCCTGGGTGCCGCGGAAGACCCGGCCACCGAAGACCAGCCCGGCGCCGATGCCGATCTCCCCGGAGACGTAGAGGAAGTCCGGCCCGCCGGAGCCGAACCACAGCTCGCCGAGCGCCGCCAGGTTGGCTTCGTTGTCCACCGTGACCGGCATCGGCAGGTCGAGCATGACGGCCGGCCGTACGTCGCGCCATCCCAGGTTGGGCGCGTTGTGCACGAGCCCGCCCGGATCCACCGCGCCGGGCACGGCGAGCACCGCGCCGCATACGGCCAGCCCTTCCGTCGCCGCTTCGTCCACAGCCTCGGTTGCCAGAATCCGCAGGTCACGCACCACGTCTGTGGGTAACGAGTCGCGGTTGTCCACAGCCTGTGCACGACGCAGGCGCACCGTACGGGTGAGGTCCATGACGCAGACCGACAGATAGTCGACGTTGATCTCCAGGCCGAGCGCGGCCACCCGGTCCCCGCTCAGGCTGACCGCCACGCCGGGACGCCCCCGCTCGCCGTCGCGCACCGCGCCCGACTCGCGGACCATGCCCGCGTCGAGCAGGTCGCCGACCAGCTTGGACACCGTGGTCTTGGTCAGGCCGGTGAGCTCGGCCAGGGCGGCGCGGGTCAGCGGGCCGTCGCGGGCGACCTCGCCGAGCACCAGGGCGAGGTTGCGGGCGCGCATGGAGTCGTGTCGCACGGCCTGTCCACCGCGAGCTGCCATCGAACCCCCCTTCCGGCCTGCCCCGGCCCCGCCGGCGGGAACGCGGGCCACCGTCGCACCGCCCCCGGAAGGCGAGCAGGCAAATCCTACGGCGACCCTCTTGACCGGCCGGGGAAGCACATCAGATATTTAGTCCACAACCTAGACTAATTCAAGGACGGACACATGGACGCCTTCACCCCGAAGCGCGAAGACCGGTTCACCTTCGGCCTGTGGACGGTCGGCTGGGAGGCCCGCGACCCGTTCGGCGACGCCAGCCGCCCGCCGCTCGACCCGGTGGAGAGCGTGCACAAGCTGGCCGAGCTGGGCGCCTACGGCGTCACGTTCCACGACGACGACCTGCTCGCCGTCGAGCCGGACCGTGAGCGGGCGGTGGAGAACTTCAAGAAGGCCCTCGCCGACACCGGTCTCAAGGTGCCCATGGCGACCACCAACCTGTTCACCCACCCCGTCTTCAAGGACGGCGGGTTCACCAGCAACGACCGGGACGTCCGCCGCTACGCCATCCGCAAGGTCATCCGCAACGTGGACCTCGCCGCCGAGCTGGGCGCGACCACCTACGTCTGCTGGGGCGGGCGCGAGGGCGCGGAGTCGGACGCCGCCAAGGACGTCAAGGCCGCCCTGAGCCGCTACAAGGAGGCGCTTGACATCCTCGGCGCCTACGTGGTCGAGAAGGGCTACGACATCAGGTTCGCCATCGAGCCCAAGCCGAACGAGCCGCGCGGCGACATCCTGCTGCCGACCATCGGCCACGCCCTGGCGTTCATCAACGAGCTGGAGTACGCGGACCGGGTCGGCCTCAACCCCGAGGTGGGCCACGAGCAGATGGCCGGGCTCAACTTCGTGCACGGCATCGCCCAGGCCCTCTGGCACAAGAAGCTCTTCCACATCGACCTGAACGGCCAGCACGGTCCCAAGTACGACCAGGACCTCATCTTCGGCCACGGTGACGTGAAGAGCGCGTTCTTCCTGGTGGACCTGCTGGAGAACGGCGGCTACGACGGCCCCCGGCACTTCGACTACAAGCCGCTGCGCACCGAGGACCCGAACGACGTGTGGGTCTCCGCGGCGGCCAACATGCGCACGTACCTGATCCTCAAGGAGAAGTCCAAGGCGTTCCGGGCCGACCCGGAGGTGCAGGAGGCGCTGGCCGCGTCCCGGGTCGGCGAACTGGCCGAGCCCACCCTCGCGGCCGGCGAGACGGTGGCCGACCTGATCGCCGAGGACTTCGACCTGGGCGAGGCGGCGGCGCGCGGCTTCCACTTCAGCCGCCTCAACCAGCTCGCGATCGAGCACCTGCTCGGCGTGCGCGGCTGAGACGACGGATCTGAGGGAGGCGCACGGTGAGCGGTAACGGCGCGAGGCTGGTGGCGGGGGTCGACTCCTCCACCCAGAGCTGCAAGGTCGTGATCAGGGAGGCCGAGACGGGCGCCCTGGTCCGTGAGGGCCGGGCCGCGCATCCGGAGGGCACCGAGGTGCACCCGGACGCGTGGTGGGCGGCGCTGAACGAGGCGATCGACCGGGCCGGCGGCCTGGACGACGTCGCCGCCGTCAGCGTGGCCGCGCAGCAGCACGGCATGGTCTGCCTGGACGAGGACGGCGAGGTGGTCCGGCCCGCGCTGCTGTGGAACGACACCCGTTCCGCCGCCGCCGCGCGCGACCTCGTGGCCGAGCTGGGCGGGCCGGAGAAGTGGGCGGAGGCGGTCGGCAGCGTGCCGGTGGCGTCGTTCACGGTGACCAAGCTGCGCTGGCTGGCCGAGCACGAGCCGGAGCACGCCCGCCGTACCCGTGCCGTGTGCCTCCCGCACGACTGGCTCACCTGGAAGCTCGCCGGCGCGCCCGGCCTGCGCGGGCTCACCACCGACCGCGGCGACGCCTCCGGCACCGGCTACTGGTCGCCGGCGACCGGCGCCTACCGCACCGACCTGCTGGAGACGGCCCTCGGGTCGCTCCCCGAACTGCCCCGCGTGCTGTCCGGCGCGGAACAGGCGGGCGTCCTCCGCCCGGCGGTCGCCGGTTCCGGCGGACGGGTGGCGGCGGGGAGCGGGGCCGGCGGGGAGCGGGTGCTGGCGGCCGGGACCGGGGACAACATGGCGGCGGCGCTCGGGGTCGGGGCGCGGCCGGGGGACGTGGTGGTCTCGATCGGGACCTCCGGCACCGCGTTCGCCGTCGCCGACACGCCCAGCGCGGATCCGAGCGGGCACGTGGCCGGCTTCGCCGACGCGACCGGGCGGTTCCTGCCGCTGGTCGCCACGCTGAACGCCGCCCGGGTGCTCGACGCCGCGGCCCGCATGCTCGGCGTGAGCCTGGACCGGCTGGGCGAACTGGCCCGCGAGGCGCCCGCCGGCGCGGGCGGCCTCGTCC
Organism: Microtetraspora sp. NBRC 13810; assembly: GCF_030268685.1. Lineage (GTDB taxonomy): Bacteria > Actinomycetota > Actinomycetes > Streptosporangiales > Streptosporangiaceae > BSRQ01. The sequence continues at coordinate 152,206 of NZ_BSRQ01000013.1, read as the reverse complement.
TCGTGCCCTACCTGGAGGGCGAGCGCACGCCCAACCTCCCGGACGCCACCGGCTCGCTCTATGGCCTCACCCTCGCCACCGCGACCCCCGCCCACCTCGCCAGGGCCGCGATCGAAGGGCTGCTCTGCCACCTCGCCGACGCCCTCGACGCGCTCGGCCTCACCCCGGAACGCGTGCTGCTCATCGGCGGCGGCGCCCGCTCCGAGGCCCTGCGCGAGATCGCCCCCGAAGTCTTCGGCCGCCCGGTGGTCGTCCCCCGGCCCGGCGAGTACGTCGCCGACGGCGCCGCCCGCCAGGCCGCCTGGCTGCTGGCCGGCACCCCGGAGCCCCCGCCGTGGACCGCCGCCGGCACCCTCCGCTACGACGGCGCCCCCGCCCCCGCCGTCCGCGCCCGCTACGCCGAGGCCCGCGCACAGACCCATCCCATCCCCTGACCCCGCCCCCCGGCCCCGCCCCGCGGCCCCGCCCCCTGACTCGCTAGGGGTCAGGGTCAGGGATGGCTCAGGGGTGGGGCCGGATGGCGGGATGGGCGGTTGGGGACGATTCTTTGGACATGGTTGACCTGAGACGGCTCTACCCGCTCCTCGCCGGGGCCGGAATCGCGATCGCGGCCACTGTCACGGCGGTGGACCTGGCCGGTCCGCACCCGGACCTGGTCGACCTCACCATCAGCGACTACGCCGCCATGGACCGCGGGGGCACGGCGGGGCTCGCGATGGTGGTTCTCGGGATGGCGGCGCTGGCGCTGGTGGCGGGGATGCGGGCGGCGGGGGCGCCCTCGCGCGGGGCCCCGGAGCGACTGGTGGCGCTGTGGGGGCTGGTGCTGACCGTCTCGCCCCTGACGTTGCTCCTCGGGGTCGCGGCGCACCGCTGGGTGCTGCTCGCCGCGTTCGCCGGGCTGCCGGTGGCGGCGGCGCTGCTCGTGGTGCGGTTCGCGGCGGACGACCGGTGGCGGATCGTGGCGCGGGCGGTGGAGTGGCTGGCGCTGGCGGGCGGGTTCGGGCTGCTGGCGATCACGTACGCGGCGCTGCCGGGGGACGGCGTGCTCATCGGGCTGGCCGAGTGGTCCCTGCTCGGCGTGGAGGTCGCGCTGCTGGGCGTGCTCGCCGTACGGGTCGCGCAGCTCACCTGGACGCGGGCCGCGGACACCGCGGACGGGACGGCCGAAATGATGACGACAAGATCAGTGATTCCGGCGATTCCGGTGCTATCCTCTCGGCGATCTTAATTCCCGCAGAGAGCAGCGAACCGGCGAGGGGTCATGGCATCGGGTAGATCCATCCGGTTCAAGATCTGCGTTCTGCTCGCCGCCCCCCTCGTCACCCTGATCGCGCTGTGGGGTTTCGCGGCGCACGTCACCACGGACGAGTCGGTCGATCTGCTCACCGTCGGCACCCTGCACGACTCCATCACCGGCCCGGCCGCCGCGCTGACCGCGGCCCTGAGCAAGGAGCACCTCCTCACCGCCGAATACCTCGGCACCCACTCCGAGCGGGGGCGCGTCGTGCTCGCCGGCCAGCGGGCCGAGGTCGACCGGGCGCGGACCCGGCTGCGCGACCTGTCCGCGGGCGCCCTGGCGTCGCTGACCCCGGCGATGCGGACGCGGTTCGACGACCTGACGAAGAAGGCCGACCGGCTCGACACGGTACGCGCCGCCGCGGACAACGGGCGGATCGGGCAGGTCGCCCTCGCCCAGGAGTTCGGCCAGGTGCCGGACGCCGCGCGCAGGCTCGCCGCCAGCATGGCGGTGAACGGCGACGCGACCCTCGTCCAGGAGTCGCGCGGCGTCACCGCGCTGACCGCCGCCGAGGACCTGCTCGGCCGGGAGCGCGCCCTCGCCGCGGGCGCCCTGGTGGCCAACCGCCGGCTGAGCCGCGCCGAGCTGCGCGTCTTCGGCAGGCTGGCCGCCAACCGCGCCTTCCTGGTCGAACAGGGGGTGGCCGACCTGGAGCCGGACCTGCGCGCCCTGTTCGCCCCGCTGCTCGCCGGTCCGGTGCAGGCCAGGTTCGGCGCCGCGGAGGAGCGTCTCCTCGCCGGGGACCCGCGCGGCCTCGTCTCGCACGCCGAGTGGCGCACGGCCGCGGACCGGGCCGGCGCCGTCTACCGGGACGGCCTGGCCAAGGCGGCGACCGCGCTCACCGCCCGCGCCCGGCCCACCCCCACCGGCACGTTCGCCCGCGCCGGGCTGGCCGGCGCGGTCGGTCTGGTCGGCATCGTCGTCTCGCTGGTCGTCGCCCTCCGCGTCGGCCGCGGCCTCGCCCACGAGCTCGCCGCCCTCCGCGCCGCCGCCCAGGACCTCGCCGGCGTACGGCTGCCGCGCGTCGTCGAACGGCTGAGCAGGGGCGAGGCGGTGGACGTGGCGGCCGAGACACCCGCCCTGGAGCCCCTCGGCAACACCCGGGAGGTGCACGACGTGGCCATCGCGCTCGACCGGGCCCGGCACACCGCCGTGGAGGCGGCCGTCGGCCAGGCGACGCTGCGCGAGACGGTCGGCCAGGCGTTCAGCAACCTTGCCAGGCGCAGCCAGTCGCTGGTCCAGCGGCAGCTCCGCATGCTGGACGACATGCAACGCCGGGCGGAGGACCCCGAGGCGCTGGACGCGCTCTTCCGGCTGGACCACCTCACCACCCGCATGCGGCGGCACGCCGAAGGGCTGATCATCCTGTCCGGCGGGTCGCCGGGGCGGGCCTGGCGGCGGCCGGTGCTCGCGGAGGACACGCTGAGGGCGGCCGTGGCCGAGGTGGAGGACTACACCCGGGTTCGCATCTATCCTATGCCGGGGGTCACGGTGGCGGGGGGCGCCGTCGCCGACCTGGTCCACCTGTTCGCGGAGCTGATCGAGAACGCCGCGGTCTTCTCGCCGCCCAACACCGAGGTGTCGGTGCGCGGCGAGCGCGCGGGCGACGACTTCACGGTGCAGGTGGAGGACCGGGGGTTGGGGTTGACGCCGGAAGAAGTGGCGGAGATCAACCGTAAGCTGGAAACACGGCCGGAGTTCGACCTTTCGGACACCGATCGACTGGGGCTGGTCGTCGTCGGGCGGCTGGCGGCCAAGCATGGGCTGCGCGTGGAGTTCGGCGTCTCGCCGTTCGGGGGGACCACGGTGACCGTGGTGCTGCCGCACGGGCTGATCGAGGCCGATCCCGACGCGGGGCCGGAGGACGAGCAGGAGTTGGTCGGCGCGCCCGGAGGGCGGCCGGAAGAGGGAGCGGGGCCAGGGTGAGCGAGACCGGCATGCCTTCCCGAAGGCGGGGGCGGGGACGCGTCAGCGCGGAGTACGTCGACGACGAGGCGGGGCCGGTGGTGCGCCTCTACGCCCTGACCAAGGGCAGGACACGCCCGTCCACTCCGGCGTTCGACCTGCTGGCGGTGGTCGTGGCGACGGCGACCGAGCTGCCCGCGCTGCCCGACCTGGGCATCCACCACCGGCGGCTGCTGGTCTACGTGAACACCCCGAAGCCGGTGGCGGAGATCGCCTCGATGGCCGGGCTGCCCATCGGCGTGGTGCGGGTGCTGCTGGGCGACCTGCTCGACCACGGCCTGATCCTGGTCCGCGCGCCCTCGCCGGCGGCCGAGCCGGAGTCGGACCACCTGCTGCACGAGCTGATCAGCGGACTGCGGGCGCTGTAGGGCGTGGATCCCGTGCCGTGCGGCGCGGGATCCACCGGCCTCGCCGGGCCAGGGTCAGTAACGGCTGGCCGAGAGCTTCTTCAGGGAGTGCTCGACGAGGGTGACGAGCACGGTCTTGGCCGAGGAGCGCAGCCGCGCGTCGCAGTTGAGCACGGGCACGTCCTGATCGAGGTCGAGGGCGATCCTGACGTCCTCCGGCTCGTAGCGTTGCGCGTCGTCGAAGCAGTTGACCGCCACGATGAACGGCGTCCCGCGCTGCTCGAAGTAGTCGATCGAGGGGAAGCAGTCGGTGAGCCGCCGGGTGTCGGCGAGGACCACCGCGCCGAGCGCCCCGTAGGACAACTCATCCCACATGAACCAGAACCGCTCCTGGCCCGGCGTCCCGAACAGGTAGACGACGAGCCCTTCCCTGATCGTGATCCGGCCGAAGTCCATGGCGACGGTGGTGGTGGTCTTGGTCTCCACCCCGCCGAGGTCGTCGACGCCGACGCCGCGATCCGAGAGGACCTCCTCGGTGCGCAGCGGCCGGATCTCGCTGACCGCCCCCACCAGGGTGGTCTTCCCGACTCCGAAGCCCCCCGCGATCAGAATCTTGAGCGCGACAGGCTCGTCAGAGGGCTCGAAGTCCATTGATCACTTCCTTGAGAATGCGGTCACTGGTGCGCGGCAGAGCCTCCGGGGCGGGCTGCCGCACACTGATGAGCCCCTGGTCCTTCAAGTCGCCCAGTAGCACACGGACGACTCCGAGCGGTAGATCGAGGTCTGCGGCCACGTCGGCGACGGAGACGGCACGCCGGGTGGCGTGGAGGATGCGCTCTTGCTCGGGTCCGAGCACCACACTCGGCGCGGGGCGCGCACCGGTGGCCATGACCATCGCGATGACGTCCATGGTATCCCCGGAGGATCTGGTACGTCCCCGGATCAGAGCGTATGGCCGGACGACCGGCCCGGCCTCGTCGTCCAGCCACTGCGGGCCGCTCATCAGACCGTCCGCGGTGCCGTGGAGATGTGCTGGCCGACCCGCTTGACGAGCATCGCCATCTCGTAGGCGATGTGGCCCACGTCGGCATCCGAGGCGGCCAGCACGGCCAGGCAGGTGCCCTGCCCAGCGGCGGTCACGAACAGGAACGCCGCCTCCATCTCGATGATCGTCTGCCTGACCTCGCCGCCTCCGAAGTGGCGGCCGGCGCCGCGGGCCAGGCTCTGGAAGCCGGCCGACACGGCGGAGAGGTGCTCGGCGTCCTCCCGGGAGATCCCGGTGGAGAAGCCGACCGCGAGTCCGTCGGTCGACAGGATGACCGCTTGCCGTACCGCGGCCACTCTGCTCGTGAGGTCGTCAAGCAGCCAGTTCAACTCGCCCGTGTTGCTCGGGTGCCCGGTCATTCGTCCCTCTTGTCGCCTGTGGTCTGGTGTACGTAGTCAGCGTCCTCCCGGCCGCGGCGTGCTCCCTGCTGGAAAGCCGAGAAGACAGCACGGGCCTGGTCGGGAGAGCGTTCTGCGGGGCCGGAGGCCGGGCCGGTCTCTCCCGGTCCGCCCTCTTCTTCCACCGCCGATGCCGTCGTCGCCGGTGTTTCCTGGGGTCCCTCCTCGGCCGGGTCCGCCGGAGCGTCCGCCTTCCTGAGCTGGGGGGCCAGGTTGGCCTGCTTCACGCGGCGGGGGAGCCCGGCGTGGGTGCCCGCCGGTGGCGCCGCGCGCCGTGGGCCTTCGGCGCCCTCGTGGGGCTGTGCCTCCGGCGCCGGTTCCGCGGAAACGGGTGGCGGCACGGTCCGCCGGGTCCGCCTGGCGAGCGGTGGCGGCGTCCCCTCCGCGGGGCCGGTCACCACCGTCAGCGACGGGTTCGGCCTGCGGGCGGGCGGCTGCGGATCGGTGGGCTCGTCGGTGGAGATCTCCGGTCCCGTGGAGGGGCCGGTGGCGGCGCCGGGCCCGGGTGCAGCCGGGTCGCCGGCCTCGGCGGGCGCCGGACCGGTGGAGCGGGGGGTGAACAGGTCGCCTCCCGACGGCACCGCGGTGCTCGCACCGCCCGCGTCCTCGCCAACCCGTACGCTCCCGCCCTTGCCGTTCCCGGTCCTGCGGTACCGGGGCCTGTCTTCCTTGATCCTATTGTCCCGTGCGCCGCGCTCTCTCCGCGCCGGAAGCGAGGTGGCCCGCTGCTGGAGCGGAGTCGGCGCCTCGGCCGGCGAGCCCTCCTGGCGGCCGGTCAGGGCGGGCGTGGCCGGGGCCTCGGCCTCGACCAGGAGCGCGCGCGGGATGAGCACGATCGCGGTCGTCCCGCCGTACGGCGAGGCGCGCAGGATGACGTGGACGCCGTGCCGGGCGGCGAGCCTGCCGACCACGAAGAGGCCGAGCCGGTCGCTGTCCGCGAGGTCGAACTCGGGCGGGTTCGCCAGCCGGGCGTTGATCGCGGCGTACTCCTCGGGGAGCAGCCCGAGCCCCCGGTCCTCCACCTCGATCGCGAAGCCGTTGGCCACCGTGTCGCCGCGCACGTTGACCGTGCTGTCGGAGGACGAGTAGAGCGTGGCGTTCTCGATCAGCTCGGCGACCAGGTGGGTGATGTCGGCGACCGACTCGCCGAGCAGGGCGGCGCGGGCGGTCGGGTAGACCGTCACCCGCTTGTAGTCCTCCACCTCGGCCACCGCGGCGCGCAGGATGTCCACCACGGGCACCGGGTTGCGCCAGGCCCGGCCCGGCACCGCGCCGGACAGGATGATCAGGCCCTCCGCGTGCCGCCGCATGCGGGTGGTCAGGTGGTCCAGCTTGAACAGGTCGTCCAGGATGTCGGGGTCGTCGGTCCGGCGTTGCATGCCGTCCAGCAGGGCGAGCTGCCGGTGCAGCAGGGTCTGCTTGCGCCGGGCCAGGTTGAGGAAGACCAGGCCGACGCCCCTGCGCAGGTTGGCCTGCCCGACGGCGGCCTCGATGGCCGTGTGCTGCACGGTGGCGAACGCCCTGGCGACGTCTCGCACCTCCAGGGAGCCGCCCGCCTTGAGCGCCGAGACCTCGGCGTCGACGTTCACCTCCTCGCCCCGGCGCAGCCGGTCCACCACCCGCGGCAGCCGTACGTTGGCGAGGTCCATCGCGGTCCTGCGCAGGCCGGCCAGCTCGGTGGCGAGACGGCGGCCGAAGCGGATCGAGATGATGATCGACGCGACGACGGCGATGAGGCCGAGGCCGCCCGCGATGGCGATCCTGACCAGGATCGCGGTGGCGACGGAGTCGGCGCGGTCGCGGAGGGTGCCGGCGGTGCTGGTGTCCAGCCGGTCGAAGTCGGCGGCGAGGTCGTCGGCGAGGGTGCGCCAGCGGTCGGCGTCCGGGGGCAGCTCGCCGGTGGCGGACTCCCGGATGATCTCCTGTTCGAGGTCGGTGAACTGCTTGAAGCCGGTGGAGTCGAGCAGGTTCTGGTACGGCCCGCGCAACTGGGCGTCGAGCGCCGACATGCCCTTGGCCTGGAGGAGTTTCCTGGCGGAGACGTACTCGACGAAGGCGTCGTGTTCCCGCCGGCTCATCCGCCGGTCGATCAGCGCCCCGCTGACCAGCGCGTTCTCCCTGGCGACGATCTCGCCGACGTTGCGCATCGCCTGCGCGGCGGCGCCCTGCTGGAAGATCGCCAGATCGGGGACCGCGGCGAGCTGGTCGTAGACGCGGAAGGACTGGTCGAGGATCCGGTTGTAGGCGGTCACCGCCTCCAGCCGGCCGCTCTCGTCGGCGTCGATGGCGTTCCTGATGTCGGGCAGCCGGTCGAGCTCCTTCAGCAGGCCGTCGAGCGGGACCCGCAGCTCGGGGGTGATCGCCTCCGAGGCGTCCTCGCTGAGCGCCGACTCGCGGAACCGCTTCACGGCCCGGTCGGTGACCGTGCGCTGGACGCCCAGCTCGCTGGTCACCACCCGGGAGCTGATCGCGATGGCCGAGCGGGCGCGCTCGTTCTGCAACTGGTGGCCCAGGTCGGTGAACGGGACGCCGATCGCGTCGTCCACCGTGCCGGCCCGGAGCAGCGCCGCCCCGTCGCCGACCGTGAGGTTCAGCACGAAACCCCACAGGGCGCTCAGGCAGAGGAGGGGCAGGAGCAGCAACAAGAAGATCTTGAACCGAATCGACCGGTTTCCAGAACCCATGCCACTCGTCCCAACTTCTGAGTGTGCGGAGGCTCTCGTCACATCTCACATATATGCGTAAATGCGCCTCCGGAAGATCGCACAGCAGGCTAGCACCTATTAAGGTTTCGGCGCAGTGGAGGATGTCATGATTACTGTGATTACGGGGGTCGGTGACGGGATCGCCGGACCTGCCGCGATCGCCCTCGCCCAGCGCGGACACCGGCTCGTTCTCGTCGGCCGCACCCCGGAGAAGGTGGCGGCGGTGGCCGATAGGGCGGCCGGGTTCGGGCCCCGGCCAGAAGTCTTGACCTGCGATTTCACCCACCTTGACAGGGTGCGCAAACTCGCCGCCGAGCTGCGCGCCCGGCATGGCCGGATCGACGTCCTGGTGAACAACGCCGGGGTCATGACGACCGCCCGAACGCTCACTTCCGACGGGCACGAAACAATGTTCCAGGTGAACCACCTCGCGCCCTTCCTGCTGACCACCCTGCTGCTCGACCGGCTCGCGGACGGCCGGGTCGTCACCACCACGTCCCGGGCGGCCAAGTCCGGCCGGCTCGACCTCGGCGACCTCGACAGGGAGCGGCGGCGCTGGAGCGGCTGGCTCCAGTACGGCGACACCAAGCAGGCCAACGCGCTGTTCACGGTCGAGCTGGCCCGCCGCGGCGTGGCCGCCACCTGCTTCCACCCGGGGCTGATCAAGACGGGCTTCGCGCCGGGCACCCTGATGATGCGGCTGATCCACCACGTGCCCGGGATGGGCCGGTCGCCGGAGGAGGGCGCGGCCACCATGATCCACCTCGCGGACGGCCCGGACGGCGTCGAGCACGCCGGCCGCTACTTCGTCGACCGGGCCCCGGCCGCGGCCCCCCGCTCGATGACCGACCCCGACCTCGCCCGCCGATTATGGGACGTCACCGCCGCCGCCGTCTGACCCTCTCCGACCGGCCGCCGGGGAGAGCCGGGAAGAGGCGTCAGGCCATCAGGTCGGCGACGGCCCGGTAGGCGGAGGCGACCGCGGCGTCCGCGCCGGCCTCGGGGACCGCGTCGGACCCGGCGATCGCGATCCGGCCCAGCCTGCGGCTCGCGATCTCGGCGGGCAGCGGCCCGTCCGGGTGGAAGGCGTCCCACGGCCGCGCGTACTCCCGCGCCCCCGCGTGCCCCCAGCGGTTGACGGTGACCGCCTCGATGTCCCGCCCGGGGTCGAACCCGGCAGGCCCGAGCAACCGGGTGAGCTGCTCCCGCAGCGTGAACTCCAGATACTCGTACGGCGTCGCCACCAGTTCCCTGCGACCGGCGACCGCGCCCTGCGCCGGCGGCATCCCCGGCACCGCAGGGACCCGGACCAGGTTCGCCAGGATCGGCTCGCCGCCCGCGCCGCCGGGCAGGTCCAGCTCGGCGGACACCCAGTAGGCGCCGGTGAACCGCACCCGGCCGACGCCGGCCCGCTGCCAGGCGGACCAGTCGCGCAGCCGTACCGTCGCGGTGATCAGCGGGGTCCTGACGGCCTGGCCCAGGGCGGACCGCTGCTCCGGCGGCAGCTCGGGGACCAGGTAGGGGATCATCGTGTGCCGGCAGGCCAGGATCACCGAGCCCGCGCGGACCGTGCGCACCCGGTGCCCGTCGAAGTACCCCACGGTCGCGCCGCCGTCGGCGTCGTTGGCGGCCATCACGACCGGGCTGGCCAGCCGGATCCTGAGCCGGTTGCCGGGCCGGTCCAGCCTGGCGGCGGTGAACCCGGGGATCATCCGGGCGACCATGGTGCTCACCATCGCCTCGGGGAACCGGTAGGCGTGGCCGGACCAGCGTTTCGCCACGGTGGGCGAGTTGTACCGGGACGGCTTGGACGCGTCCAGCCCCAGGCCGCCGAACCCGGGATAACGTCCGCGGCCGGCCCAGGCGTCGATCGCGCCGAAGGCGTCCGAACCGTATCCCCACTCGGCGCTCGGCATGGTCCGGCAGAACTTCACCACGTCCGGATGCGCCCCGCACACCTCTTCGAGGAACGCGGAATACGTCAGGCCGGCCAGCCGCTCCTTCTTCTCCTCGTCCGTCAACCCGGGGAACCAGTCGGGCGGATCCTCATATAGTCGGATCAGATCCTGTTTTGCGGTGTCATTGATCGGCAATTCGGCGACGATGTCCTCGGTCGTCCTGCCGGGGGAGTGGACGACCAGCCGTTCCGCGGGGAAGGTCTCCCGGTCGCAGTAGACCGCCTCGTACATGCCGAGACCCGGCCCGACCTCCCGCGCGTCGTACTCGGCCGGCCGTACGCCGAGGTCGTCCAGCAGGTCGCGGCCCTCCGGGCGGCACATGGCCGGGCGGCCGGACGGGCGGCGCGGGCCGCCGGGCGCCCGGTACTGCGCCTCGGGCCCGCCGCCCAGCTCGGACCGGTTGTCCAGGACGAGCACCCGGGCGGCGGGATCCTGCCGCAGCCAGCGGTAGGCGGCGGTCATCCCGCTGATCCCCGCCCCGGCCACGACCAGGTCGTACGCCTCCCCGGTGGGGTCGGGCACCCCCGCGTGCTCCCAGAACCGGCCGTCGCGCAGCGCGTGCGGCACGCCGAGCACGTCGGGGGTGTCCCCGCGGAATCCGCCCGCCTCCGCCTCCCCCGTCCGGGCGCGCGGGTACGACGAGCCGCCCTGCGCGCACGCGCCGGCCACCGCCGCCGTCGCCACCCCGTCCAGGAAGTCCCTGCGGGTGATCGGAGATTTCATGCCGAGTTCGTGGGATTGATCGCCCATGTGACCGATCATGAGCGGCCAGGTGAATCACCCCAGTTGCCACGCAGTGCGGGGGAGAACATTTTGCGCGGTTTATTGCGGGGCTATTCGCGGATGGGCACGCTATGCCATGCTTTCGCGCCGGGTTTCAGGACTCGGGGGGCGCCGCGGTGTAGAAGGCGGCGACCCGCTCGGCCGCGGCGGCCGCCTGGTCCGGGTCCGCGCCGGCGGCGACGTCGGCGGCCCGCCAGCCCTCGCTGCTGAGCGAGGCGAACAGCCTGCCCTCCTCGGAGAGCGGCCAGCTCGGATCCTGCTCGGGGTTGCCCACCCCGCTGGTCAGATACAGGGCCAGGCCCAGGAACCCGAGGTCCCAGCCGGTCCCGACCGCGCCGGGGCCGAACTCGTCCCAGATCTTGTCGTCCACCTGCGCGATGTGCACCAGCTCGAACCTCGTCCCGCCGCCGGGCGTCCCGGTCAGCGAGACCTCGATCCAGCTCGTCGCCCCGGCGTACTCCCAGGTCGCGAAGAAGCCGTTGGGCGGGTCGCACCGCTCGATCGTCCCGCCGGCGTTGCCTTCGAGCTGGTAGCGGCCGCCGAGCCGGAGGTCGCCGGTGATCGGCGCGAACCAGCGCGGGATCCGCTCGATGCTGGTGACGGCGTCCCAGACGTCGTCGATGGGGGAGTCGTAGGTCTGGGACACGGTCACGGTACGGCCCTCGCCCGCTTCGAGCGTCCGGGTGCCGACCTGCCGGCTCACCGAGTTGATCTGATGGGTCACGTCGATCATCGTGGCTCTCCTCGTATGCGGATGCGCCGCGAATATATCACGCTCTACTTATATAAGGGGGCGCGAACCCCGGGAGTGCCGGGGTCCGCACCCGCCGTCGCTCAGGCGGGCACCACCGCGTCCCACAGGTCCACCCGGTGGCCGCCGACCAGGGCGCCGATCCTGGACACCGCCTCGGCGGCGGGCATGGCCGGCAGCCGGCGGCCGTCGCGCAGCCGCAGGGCCATGTCGTCGCCGGCCGCCTCCTTCGGGCCGATGACCGCCTGGTAGGGGACGAGCCGGTGCCCGCGGATCCGGGTGCCGAGGGTGCCGTGCTCCGGCCCGGCGAGCTCGGCGCGCAGCCCGGCCTCGACGCACCGCCGTACCAGGGCCTCGGCCCGCGGCACCTCGGCGGCCGAGATCGGCAGCGCGACGAGCTGGACCGGGGCGAGCCAGGGCGGGAAGGCGCCGTCGTGCACCTCGATGAGATGGGCGACGGCCCGCTCGACACTGCCCACGACGGCCCGGTGCACCATGACCGGCCGGTGCCTGGCGCCGTCCGGGCCGACGTAGCTCAGGTCGAACCTTCCCGGCTGATGGAAGTCGACCTGCACGGTGGACAGGGTGGCCTCGCGGCCCAGCCCGTCGGCCACCTGGACGTCGATCTTCGGCCCGTAGAACGCGGCCTCGCCCTCGGCCGCCTCGTAGTCCACCCCGGCCCCGTCGAGCACCTCGGTCAGCATGGCGCCGGCCCGCCGCCACATGGCCGGGTCGGCGACGTACTTCCCGCCGTCCCCGGGAAGGGACAGCCGGTAGCGGGCCGGCCGGATGCCGAGCGCTTCGTAGGCGCTCCGGATCAGCTCCAGGGCGCCCAGGGTCTCCCCGGCGACCTGGTCCAGGGTGCAGAAGATGTGCGCGTCGTTGAGCTGGATGGCACGCACCCGGGTCAGCCCGCCCAGCACCCCGGACAGCTCGGACCGGTACATGCCGCCCAGCTCGGCGAGCCGCAGCGGCAGTTCCCGGTAGCTGTGCGCCCTGGACCGGTAGATCAGCGCGTGGTGCGGGCACAGGCTGGGCCGCAGCACCACCTGCTCCCCGCCGAGGTCCATCGGCGGGTACATGTCGTCGCTGTAGTGGTCCCAGTGTCCGGAGATCTCGTACAGCTCCCTCTTGCCGAGCACGGGCGAGTAGACGTGCCGATAGCCGGCCCGCCGTTCCACCTCGCGGACGTACTCCTCCAGGGCGTGCCGCACGGCGGCCCCGGCCGGCAGCCAGTACGGCAGGCCGGCGCCGATCAGCGGGTCGGTGTCGAACAGCTCCAGCTCGCGGCCGAGCCTTCTGTGGTCACTCATCGCGGGTCTCCTCACCGGCGAGTGCCCACATGGCGAAGCCCCGGGGCACTCGCCCCGGGGCTTCGTCAAGACTGGTGTCAGCGCGCCGGGACGGTTTCCGGCGTCGTCGTCACATTGGCGCGCTTCATGTCGGAGACGGTAGCACGCTCCCGGCGGGTCAGGCTCGGCCGTCGCGCCGGTAGACGAGGTGGGTGACGCCGTCGCCCGCGATCACCCGTGGCGTGCCGAAGCCGACCGGGGCGGTGCCGAGGCCGTCGAGCATCCGCAGCCCGCCGCCGAGCAGGACGGGGACGAGGTCGAGCCGGATCTCGTCGAGCAGGTCCGCGTCCAGCGCCTGCGCGACGGTGCTGCCCGGCCCGACGCCGACGTCGCCGCCGCGCGCCGCCCGCCGCGCCTGCTCGATCGCGCTCTCCACGCCGTCGTGGACGAAGGTGAAGGGGGTGGCGGTGTCCCGCGGCCAGTCGGCGGGCCGGTGGTGGGTCACCACGAAGACCGGCACGCCCATCGGGTGGCGCCCGCCCCAGCCCCCGGTCAGGTCGAACTGCCGCCTGCCCACCACGCAGGCGCGGGTGCTCGCCGTCAGCTCGCGCAGGTAGCCGGCGGTGGCCGCGGACGTGCGGTAGGTCAGCCGGTCGGGATCGGCGGAGGGCGTCTCCACGTCCCCGCCGGCGCACCAGGCGAACAGCCGGTCGAACCCCGTCCCACCCGGCCCCGCGATGAACCCGTCCAGCGACACCGACGCCTGGGCGAACACGGTTCCCATAGGTCTTCCCTTCCACCTGCGATGGCTTGACAGTGCCGAAGCGTAGCATGTATAAAACCATCAGGTTATACAACCAAGGGGTAATCGAAGTGACTGCCGACGTACTCGACGCCACGTTCGCCGCGCTGGCCGATCCGACGAGGCGGGCGATCCTGGCCCGGCTCGCCGAAGGGGAGGCCACCGTGATGGAGCTGGCCGCGCCGTTCGCGATGAGCCAGCCGGGCATCTCCAAGCACCTGCGGGTGCTGGAGCGGGCCGGCCTGGTCTCCCGCCGGCGCGACGCCCAGCGCCGGCCGTGCCGGCTGGAGCCTGGCCCGCTCAAGGACGCCATGGCCTGGCTGGCCGACTACCGCGCCTACTGGGAGGAGAGCTACCAGCGTCTCGACGTCCTGCTGGGCGAGCTGCGGGCCACCGGCGCCGCCGGAGGCGACGATGAGTGAAGGGCTGACGGTGACGGCGTCGGCCGACACCGAGATCGTGATGACCCGGACCTTCGACGCGCCGCGCGCCCTCGTCTTCGACGCCTTCACCCGGCCCGAGCTGCTCCGGCGATGGCACGGCGCGCGCGGCTGGGAGCTCGTCGTCTGCGAGATCGACCTGCGGCCGGGCGGCGCCTGGCGCTTCGTCTCGCGCGGGCCCGGCGGCGCCGAGATGGGCCACGGCGGCGTCTACCGCGAGGTCGCCGCGCCGGCCCGGATCGTCCAGACCGAGACCTACGACGACTGGGACGCGGGCGAGGCCCTCGTCACCACCGTCTTCGACGAGCGGGCCGGCCGGACCGCGATGACCTCCACCGTGCGTTACCCGTCGCGGGAGATCCGCGACGGCGTCCTCCGCTCGCCCATGGCACGCGGCGCGGGCGAGTCCTACGACCGCCTCGCCGGAATGCTCGGTGAGACCACAGCGAAAGGCGACCATCCGATGATCGACACCTCCCGCCCCCAGGAGAACGCCGCGCCCGCCAAGGCGCCGGCCGCGGACCCGATGCCGGTGCTCCCCGGCGCGATGCTGCTCGAACTCGTGCCGGTGCCGGTCAAGGACATCGACCGCGCCAAGTCGTTCTACGCCGACCGCCTCGGCTTCCAGGTGGACGTCGACGTACGGCCGGCCGACGGGATCCGGGTCGTGCAGCTCACCCCACCCGGCTCGGCCTGCTCGATCACCCTGACCGAGGGCCTGGACGTGCTGGACATGCCGGTCGGCACGCTGCGCGGCCTGCACCTGGTGGTGAGCGACATCGAGCAGGCCCGCGCGACGCTCATCGAGCGCGGCGTGGACGTGCGACCGGTCCAGGACCTGGGCGGCGTCTTCTACGCCTACTTCGCCGACCCGGACGGCAACACCTGGACCCTCCAGCACATGCCCTGGCGAAGCTGAGACGGCCCGGCGAGGTTGCGGGGCGACCTTCTAGGCTGATCGGGTGCGACAGCTCACTCACAACCGCCTCAACGGCGTGACCGGCGGCATCTGGCAGGACGCCGGCACGGTGCACAAGATCCTCACTCATCGCCGGGACGACGCGCCCCGGCACTGGTCGTCCTCGGCGGACGAGCGGCACTGGAACTACTGGCGCCGCGAGGCCCTCGTCTACGAGACGGAGCTGCCGCGACGGCTGGGCCTGGGCGCGCCCGCGGTGCTGGACATCAAGGAGACCGGCACCGGGGACATCGAGCTGGTGCTCGAACACGTCGAAGGCCGGCACTCGGCGGCGCTCACGGTCGAGGACGTCGTCGAGACCGCCCGCGTGCTCGGGCGCAGCCAGGGCCGCGCGGACCTGCCCGACCACCCGTGGCTGAGCAGCGGATTCCTGCGCGACTACAGCACCTCGCGGCCCGCGGACTGGGAGCTCCTCGCGCAGGAGTGGGCGTGGTCGCAGCCGCTCATCAAGGCGCATTTCCCGCCCGAGCTGCGCGACGGGCTGCTGCGGCTGCACGACGAGCGGGAGTCCCTGCTGTCGATCATGCGGGCCCTGCCGCGCACCGTCTGCCACCTCGACGTCTGGCCCAACAACCTCATCAGGCGGCCGGACGGCGAGGTGGTGCTGCTCGACTGGGGCTTCACCGGCGACGGAGCCCTCGGCGAGGACATCGGCAATCTCGTCCCGGACTGCGTCTTCGACCTTCTGCTGCCGCACGACGTGCTGGACGACCTCGACGCCGCCGTCGTCCGGGCCTACATCGACGGCCTGCGCGAGGCCGGCTGGGCGGGCGACGAGCGCGTGGTCCTGCTCGGCGTCCGCGCCTCGGCGGTGAAGTACGACTGGCTCACCGCGCGGAGCCTGGAGAGCGCCTCCGCCGACCGGCACCACGACTACGGCGGCGAGGACACCGTCGAGGCGGACGCGAGCTACGCCGCCCGCGCCGCAGGGCTCGCGCTGTGCGCCCGGTGGGCGCGGGAGGCGGCGGACCTAGCCCGCGACCTCGGACTGACGGTTCCCTAGCCACTCGCGGCGGAGCACCGCGTAGATCATCTCGTCGGTCCACTCGCCCTTGACGAACTCGTTCTCCACCAGGTGTGCCTCGCGGCGCATGCCCAGGCGTTCCAGCACCCCGGCGGAGGCGGTGTTGCGGCCGTCCAGGCGGCCGGTGATCCGGTGCAGGCCGAGGCCGTCGAAGCCGAGTTCCAGCAGGACGCGGGCCGCCTCGGTGGCATAGCCGCGGCCGTGGTGGGCGGGGTCGAACACGAAGCCGATCTCGCCCTGCCGGTGCTCCCGGCTGTGCCAGAACAACACGACGTCGCCGACCAGCTCGCCGCTCTCCCGGAGCTCCACGGCCAGCCTCAGGCTCTGCCCCTCGTCAAGCAGCGCCGTACTGGCGATCTTCTGTTCCAGGGACTTCCGGGTCTGGTCGAGGTCGGTGACATCCACGTACAGGTAGCGGGTCACCTCGGGCAGCGAATGGTAGGCGTGCAACGGCCCCAGGTCGGCGGCCGTGAACGCGCGCAGGACCAGCCGGTCGGTCTGTAGGGGAAGGGCGGGTTTGAGCACTTCAGTAACCTAGTGCCGCAGTTCGGTGCCTACAAGTCGATTCATCCCGTGCCGTGCCGCCCGCAGCCAGGAAATCCACCCCTGGACGCTCTGGAAGGCGGCATGGATACGGCTCATCGTGTCGTTCGGTCCGGCTGCGCCGCGTGCAGCGCGGTGAACTCCAGGAGGAGTGCGGCGGTCCGCGACGGGTCCTCAAGCATGGGTGTGTGCCCGACACCGGGCAGCAACTCGACTCTCGCGTCCGGAACGACGCGGTATCCGGCGGCGGATGCGGACCGCCATCTCCGGTCCTCCTCGCCGAAGATCACCAGTAGCGGCTTGCCGAGGGCGGTCAGCCGATCGGGGAGCGCCCGCTGCGTCAGGTAGTCGTCGGCCGCCCGCGAGGTCGCGGTGAGCGCGTGGTAGGTCGTGCCGCGCACATCGTGGACGAGCTGTTGCGGGATCTGGTAGCCGCGGCGGCTGAACGCGGTCTCCAAACCCCGGCGAAGGATCGCGTCGGTCCGGAACCGCCACAGCAGTTGCCCGACGGCGGGCACGAACAGGAGCCGGCCGACGAGCCCGTCCGAGATGAAGGCGTCCATACGGGGCCCGGAGTCGATGAGCACGAGCCCGGTCACCAGGTCGCGTCGTCGCTCGGCGAGGGCGGTGGCGACCGAGCCGCCGGTGGAATGGCCGACCACCATGGCCTGCCGCACGCCGAGCCGGTCCAGTGCCTCGCCGACCCGGCGTCCCTGCTCCGGGATCGCATACCCCCCGCCGGCCGGTTTGGCCGACCGGCCGTGCCCGAGCAGGTCGATCCGGATGACGCGATGAGACCTCGCCAGCATCGGAACCAGCGGGTCCCACCAGGAGGTCGATCCGGCGAGCCCGTGGACCAGCACGAGCGCGGGGGCATCGCGGGGGCCGTCCTGGCGCACGTAGACGCTGCCGCCCGCAAGAGGCAGGGCCGGACTCCCGCCGGCCTCGGCGTCCTGTCGCGACACCACCACCGCGTTCACCACCAGCAGTCCGGCGATCGCGACAAGGACGGCCGAGGCGATGACGCCACGCCTTCTGCGGCTTCCCGCGCCTCTCACCTCCGGCTCCTCGTCAGGCGACCGCGGATCGGCGTCGTCCGGCCGGCGGTTGTCGCCGGCACCTGGGGGAATGGTCATGGGCCCACTGTCGCCGTTCGCGCCCACCGCCGGCTTGGACAAATGTTCCGCTCGGCCGCTCGCCCCAGCACATGACCATCGGGCCCGCCCAGCGCGAACGCGCCAATGGTGTCCTTTCGGCCCATCCCGGCAAGCTGGTTGACGGCTCTGTGTCCCGGCGGTCGGTTGGCCGCCATGATCGCGGGCACCTTTTCGCCGGGCGTGGGTGCGTATCGAAACCGATGGCACTCTGCTCCTGGCCCGCGCCGTTTGGCGCGGAGTCATCCCAACAGCCACAGCCTGAAACACCGCCACCGACACCGAAGCGACCGCGGCATGGGAATGGCGGGCGTTCACGGACGGTCAGCGACGCATGCTCCCCATGCTTGTCAAGACGCTGATGATATTGCCGAACCGCCCTGTTATGGCCGCCTTGAGCGATCTTGTCACGCTTCAACGCTGAGCGATTGGATCTAGAGGTGGTTTTCTGCGGTGCGTCACAGGCGGATTTTGGATACGCCACCCATGTCGCCGCTTGTCCTGTCCGGCCCGGTCCTCTTGCCGCGGGCGGGCCATCGGCCCGCGCCGTCCTCCAAGAGAAGGAGTGGTGACCATGACCATGCTGACCTACACCCTCATCACCGACCCCGCGCCCTTGGAAGCGTCAGCGGCCAAGCGATCCCCGTCCACGGGAACGGTGTACCTACTCATCACCAACACCGGCAGCAGGCGGCGTACTGGTCCACGATCAAGGTGGAGGTGCCCGTCGGCAACGGCGCCGGCGACCTCACCTCGGACTTCAACAAGATCAAGCCCAAGGGCGAGTACGGCACACGGTCGGGCACCCGGTCGTCGTTGAACGTCCAGCCGGGACCACAGGGCTCCAACGCCTTCCAGGCCACCGCCCCTGGCGGCAGAACCCCTTTCGCCCCTGGCGACTACATGGTGCTGACGCTGGAGAACGTCCCCGTCGCCCCCACCGCCGGGCTAGCCGTGCTGACGGTGACCGAGAACACCAGCAGAACCAGGACCGGCCGCCTGACCACCAGCTTCGCGGCGGTAGCGCTGGTGAAGACCGCGCCAAAGGAGCTCCCGGCGCCGCGCGACTTCCGCCCGGACAAGGCCATGGTGGACGCCGGCGAAAAGCTCACGCTGCGCTGGGCGGAGTCCGCCGGCTTCCGCTACGAGATCACGTACCCGGGCGCGCCGCAGCCCGTCCCCGTCTCCCGGGGCAGCTGGTCACCGCCCGACGCCCCGAAGCGGGCTACCACCTACATCCTCATCGCCACCGACCGCAACACTCGGCAGCAGCACTTCCTCACCACGACTGTTCAGGTGCGCAATCCCATCCTGGAAACCCTCACCGCCACCACCGGCATCGACACCCCGTGGGTAGGAGGACCGAACAGCGGCGACGGAGCCGTCGCCTTCTCCCAGGGCGGGGCGACCGTACGGCGCACGCGCGGCTCCAATGACCCGGGCACCCTGTACGCCGGTGAGGCCACCGTCAGCGGCGTGGCCACCGAGTATGTGAGGGGGCTCAACAGCGGCGACGGGGACATCACCTTCCCTCAGGGCGGGGTGAGGGTCTGGAGTACGCGCGGCTCCAATGACCAGGGCACCCTGTACGCCGGCGAGGTCATCGCCGACAGAACCACAGTCAACCGGGTGAATACCGAACGGGTCCAGGGGAGGGCGAACACCGGAGGCATCACCTTCACCGCCGACGGGGTGGAGGTCTCCAACAACTCCGGCGGCCAGGGAGCGGTCCTGGCCGACAGGATCGCAGTCAACCGGGTGAACGCCACACGGGTTCAGGGGAAAAGCACCACGGACGGATGGATCAGCTTTCCTGAATCTGGCATACAGGTAAGCCATGGCGCGTACAACGACCCCCCCAGAATCGGCGCCGTGTACGCCGAGTCGGGCATATATCGGAACCAATCCTTCACCGGAGGGGAGGCGAATGCGTGGATCACCCTGTCAGATGGCGGAGGAGTATCCGTGGAACAAAGGCATGAGGATGGGACGACGACCTACGGGGTCCTGAGGGTGTCCAGGATAGACACCGATGCTGCCCGCTGGTGAGCGGATGATCGGCAGCCTGCTGCTGCAACGCGGGCAGGGTGTCCCCGTGCCCCCCTCGGGGGCACTCCAGCGTGATCATCACCCCGAACAGCACCGGCGTCCGTCCTTTACGGCATCGCGGCCGTTCAGCTCGGCGCGATCCTGCGCTACGCGCTGGATCCGCCGGCAACGGTTCAACCACGCGCTCAACTACTGCATGCTGCTGCCCGGACCGGAGGGCCAGCAACTGGCCATCGACGTCGGCTGGGTGCTGAACGGCACCCGCGGCGGGCTGGTCGCCGGCACCCTGTTCGCGCTGCCGGCATGCTGGAACTCCTCGACCCGGGTGTGATCTTCGTTCCAGGGCGGCTGGGAGAACACCTCGGCGTAGGCGTGGCGCAGCTGGTCGGCGATGGCCAGGGCGGTGCTGCCCGGGGTAGCGGACGATGCCCGGGAGGGCGGGGCCGGGGCTGCCGGTGGTGGTCATCGGGGTTTCCTTGCTGTCGCGGGAAGGGCGGCGGCGCGCTGCCAGGCTGCGTTGCGCAGCAGGCGCAGCCCGTTGAGGCCGACGATGACGGTGGAGCCCTCGTGGCCGGCCACGCCGAGCGGCAGCGGCAGGTCGCCGAGCAGGTCCCAGGCGACCAGTACGGCGATGAAGGTGCCGGCGATGACCAGGTTGGCGATGACCAGGCGGCGGGCGCGCCTGGCCAGGGCGAGCACGGCGGGGATGGTGGCCAGTTCGTCGCGGGTGATGACCGCGTCGGCGGTGTCGAGGGTGAGGTCGGCGCCGGCGCGGCCCATGGCGATGCCGGCGTGGGCGGTGGCCAGGGCGGGGGCGTCGTTGACGCCGTCGCCGACCAGCGCCACCCGCGCCTGCTGCTGCAGTTCGCGTACGGCGTTCACCTTGTCCTCGGGCAGCAGGCCGGCCCGTACGTCGGTGATGCCGGCCTGGCCGGCCACCCGGGCCGCCGCGCGGGGGTTGTCGCCGGTCAGCAGGACGGGGGTGGTGCCGGTCAGGGTGGTCAGCTGCGTGACCGCCTGCGCCGCGTCGGGGCGCAGGCGGTCGGCCAGGCCGAGCACCGCGGCGGGGCGGCCGTCCAGGAGCATGAGCACGGCGGTGTGCCCGTCGTCCTCGAGGTCGGCCACCACCGCGCGGGCCTGCGCCGCGCCACCCGCGTCACTGGGTACGGTCTGGTCCAGCAGGTGGGCGGGGCTGCCGATCTCGACCAGATGGCCGTCGACGTGGGCGCGCACGCCTCGCCCGGGCAGGGTGGCGAAGCCGGTGGCGGCGGATAGCGGCAGCCCCTGGTCGTGGGCGGCGGCGAGGATGGCGCGGCCCAGCGGATGTTCTGAGCCCTGCTCGGCCGCGGCCGCGAGCGTGAGCAGCCGGTCCGCCTCCGTTCCAGCCCGGCCCTCGGTGTCGCTACTCCGGTCGCCCCCCGGGTTGGGCAGGGCGCGCAGGTGGACCAGGTGCGGGCGGCCTTCGGTCAGGGTGCCGGTCTTGTCGAAGCCGACACAGGTGACGTCGGCCAGGTGTTCCATCACCACGGCGGATTTGACCAGCACGCCGTTGCGGCCGGCGGTGGCGATGGCGGCCAGCAGCGGCGGCATGGTGGCCAGCACCACCGCGCACGGCGAGGCCACGATCATGAACGTCATCGCCCGCAGCAGACTGTCCTGCACCGGCGTGCCCCACAGCAGGGGCAGCGCGAACAGGGCCAGGGTGGCGGCGACCATCACCACGGAGTAGCGCTGCTCGACCTTCTCGATGAACAGCTGGGTGCGCGCCTTGGTGGCGCTGGCCTGCTCGACCATCGCCACGATCCGGGCGATCACCGTCTCCGACGCCGGCCGGGTGACGTGCACGCGCAGCGCGCCGGTGCCGTTCACCGTGCCGGCGAACACCTCGTCGCCGGTCTGCTTGTCCACCGGCAGGCTCTCGCCGGTGATGGAGGATTGGTCGACGTCGCTGACCCCGGCGATCACCTGACCGTCGGCGCCGATGCGTTCGCCCGGCCGGACCAAGATGACGTCGCCGACTTGCAGGTCGGCGGCGGCCACGACCTTCTCGGTGCCGCTGTCGTCGATGCGGGTGGCCTGGTCGGGGGCCAGGTCCAATAGGCCGCGCACGGAGTCCTCGGTGCGTTTGGTGGCCACGGCCTCCAGCGCGCCGGAGGTGGCGAAGATGACGATCAGCAGCGCGCCGTCGAAGACCTGCCCGATCGCCGCTGCGCCGATCGCCGCGGCGACCATCAGTAGATCGACGTCCAGCGTGCGCTCGCGCAGCGCTTTCAGCCCGGCCAACCCGGGTTCCCAGCCGCCGGCGGCGTAGCAGGCCAGGTACAGCGTCCACCACAGCCACGGCGGCGCGCCGGCCAGCTGGGCGGCGCCGCCGGCGGCGAACAGCGCGGTGGCCGCGATCGCCCAGCGCACCTCCATCAGCGAGCCGGCGCCGGAGCGCCACCAGGCGGCCGGCCCGAACGTCGCTGCGGGCGGTGGGGCAGCCGCTCCCAAGTCCGTTATCACCGAAGCATCGTATATGCGTATACGCGAAGGTATGCAAATAGCGAGATTCGGGGATACGATGACCCCATGCACACCTCGCTGACCGATTTCGACATGCCGAACGAGGAACAGGTGCACCTGGCCGCCGAGTCGTTCCGGCTGCTGTCCGACCCCACCCGCATCAAGATCTTGTGGGCGTTGCTGCAGGGGGAGTCCAACGTCGCGTGCCTGGCCGAACTCGCCGACGCCGCCCCCACCACGGTCAGCCAGCACCTGGCCAAGCTGCGCCTGGCCGGGCTGGTCAAGGGCCGCCGGGAGGGCACCTTCGTCTACTACAGCGCGGCCGACGAGCACGTGCGCCGCCTGCTCGCCGAAGGCCTCTACCACGCCGACCACATCGACAGCGGTGACCAGGCCGACCATCAGACCGACCATCCGGTCGGCGATCAGGCCTCCGCCGTGACCGTACGCACCGCCTCCTGACCTGGATGCGCACGGGACGCCTCGAAGCCGATGCGGCCGACCTGACGGAAACCGTTCAGGTCTTCACTCAGCCAGCCCGGCAGGGGCCGCCTCCAGCTCCAGATGGCGGTTCATGTCGGGCTCGGGGTTGTCATACACCAGCCGCCGCCACGACCCCGCCACCATATCTTTGTGCGCCTCGATGTGCTGCACCCCGGCGTGCTCGCCGTAGGCGAGCACGCGAGGCAGACCCCGCAATGCCGCGATCACCGGGACACCGGCGTCGGCGCCGCCCCAGGGGATCGTGTCGGCCAGCAGCTCGACGAACCCGCGCACCGAGGCGAACCGGTTCGTCAGCTCCGCCCGCCACGCCAGATCCTCATCCTCACCTGCCGGAGGCAACTGACACCGCCACCGACAAGTGCCACCGTCACTGACAAGTGCCACCGTCACCGACACCGGCGGCACTCGGTATCCGAGTCGTCGGGTGGTGGTCAGGCGATGTGGTGTTCGGCCACCTGGGCGTCGAGGATCTGTGCCGAAGTGTCGTCGTCGGGGCCGGAGCCGCGGAATCGCTCCAGGTCTGCCTGGGACTCCCAGTGCTCGTAGACGTTGATCCGGCCGGGCTCGATCGGATCGGCGGACAGTGCGAAGTCGAGACAGCCGGGGGCGACCCGGGCCAGCTTGATCACGCCAAGGCACTCGGCCAGATATCGGTCACGGGCGTCAGGCTCCACGTAGAGCCTCCCAGACACAATGATCAACGTGACTCCCTCGGTCCGCTGACGAATACCGGAAGGCTACGCACCCCCACCGACAAAACCGCCACCACCGAAACCACCACCACCGGCCGCTGCCGCCATTGGTCGCTGCCACCACCGAAACCGCCACCGCCGCCATCGCCACCACCGAACCGCCAGAACGGCCACCGCCAGAACGGCCACCACGGGGACCGCCACTACGGGGACCGTCACCATGGGGACCGCCATCGGCAGAACCGTCGCGACCCACCGCCGCCACAGGCCGTCGCCACAGGCCGTCGCCACGGGCCGTCGCCACGGGCCGTCGTGACCGACCGCCGCCGACAGGCCGCGCTGACGAGGCGGTCACCGGCGAACCAGCGTGGGCGGATGGCCGCCGACGGCTAGCCGCGCGCCGCTCCTGCGGGCCAGGTCAGTCGCCGAAGGCCAGGCGCAGGCCGAAGGCGGCGATGACGGTGCCGGTGACGCGGTCGAGCAGGCGGCGGGCGGCGGGGCGGCGCAGCATGCCGCGCAGGGCACGGGCGAAGCCGATCAGCGCCGCCGACCACAGCACCCCGAGCAGGATGTGTACGCAGGTCAGCAGGACGCCGCTGGCGAGATGCGGGGCGCCGGCCGGGATGAACTGCGGCAGCACGGCCACGTAGAAGACGCCCACCTTGGGATTGAGCAGGTTCGTGAGCGTCCCGCGCCGCCACCCGGCGAGAAACCCGCCCGCCACGCCGGGGACGGCCCCGGCTGCGTACTCCTGGGGGGCGGCGCCGGGGGAGGCGGCGGCCGGGTGCGCCTCCGGGGAGGTGGCGGCTGCGTGCGCCTCTGGGGAGGCGGTGGACAGGAGAGCGTCCGGGGAGGTGGTGGCCGGGGGAGCGTCCGGGGAGGTGGTGGCCGGGGGAGCGTCCGGGGAGGTGGTGGCGGGGGAGGTGGCGGGTTTGTGCCAGGTGGTCCAGAGCATGTGGATGCCCAGCCACAGGAGGTAGGCGGCGCCGGCCAGGCGCAGCGTCTCGTAGGCGAGGTGGGAGGCGGCCAGCAGGGCGGTGATGCCGAGCGAGGTCAGGGTGCCCCAGGCCAGTGTGCCCGTCTGGATGCCCAGCACGACGCCCCACACCTGGCGGCGGTGACCGAGCGCGGCCGTACGCAGGATGATCGCGGTGTCCAGCCCCGGGGTGAGGGTCAGTAGCCCAACAACCAGCGCAAACGACCACACCGTACTCGTAATCCCCATGAACGATCAGCATACGGACTCAGGTTCCGGGTCGTCTCCGACCAAGCACTCAGTCCTCGGGGTTGCCTTCGACGAAGCACTCAGATCCCGGGCCGCCTCCGGACGCCGCTCGGGTCCAGGAGGTCCGGCCAAGCACTCAGGCCCCGAGACGCGTCCGGCCACCGCTTGGGTCCCGGGACGCCTCCCACCTAGTGCTCAGACCCCTGGGGGCAAGCTCCGTCGCACCCCATTGACAAAGGCAGTTTTTACGTACAAACTGATTTTGGCAGTCAGGGACGAGCCAGCGGCGGACCGAGGGACAAGCCCTCGCACCCCCCGTCGCCGATCGCAAGGAGAAACCCGATGTCCGAGCCGTTGATCATGCGTGCCCGTGTTCAGGCCCCGCTCAAGGAGGTCTTCCAGGCGCTCACCGAGCCGGCCGCGCTGCGTGCCTGGTTCGCCGAGTACGCCGAGGTCGAGCTGCCGGGGCGGTTCGAGTTCTGGGGGCGGTACACCCTGGAGGGGGACGCCCCGCACCAGCGGCTGCTGCACGCCGACGACCGGTCGCTGAGCTTCGCCTGGCTGCTGGACGGCGTGGAGACCACCACAGAGATCGGCCTCGACGAGGAGGCCGGCGGCGCCACCGTCATCACGCTCTCCCAGTCGCACTTCGACTTCAACGACGTCATCACCGGGGCCAGCATCCGGGGCGTCCTGCAGACCTTCTGGTCGCTGGCCATCGCCAACCTGATCGACCACGTCGAAGGGCGGGAGATCACCGGCCGGATCGACTACACCTCCGCCGACCTGGGTGGTGAGGTGTCCATCGCGGCTCCGGCGGGCGAGGTGTTCGACTCGCTGATCGACGGGGAGAAGGTGAGCCGCTGGTTCGGCTACCCGATCGCGATCGAGCCGTACGTCGGCGGGCGGTACGCCGTGGGCGGCTTCGACAACCCGCACGCGGCGAAGATCGTCGAGCTGGAGCCCGGCCACCGGATCTCGATCGACTGGGGGCCGGGCGGCACGACCGTCTGGGAGGTGGCCGAGACCGGCGGCGTGACCAGGTTCACCTTCAGGCAGCGGGAGTTCGACGCCGCCCGCCCGCCGTACGCGTCCTGGACCGGATCCGTGTGCGGGGTCGCCGAGCTGCGCAGGTACCACGAGCTGGCCGACTGGCAGCCGATCTGGATTCACGACGAGCACTGAGGGCCGGTGGGAGCCTGGCCGTTCCACTCCCAGGCTCGGCGGGCCTCTGGTTGTCCGGGCGGGGGTCGCGCATATTTCTGGGAGGCGGTGCCGAAGCGCCGGGTGTGGGAGGAGTCAGGGGGACTCCGGCACCGGCGCTTCGGCCCGCCAAGCCACAACCCGCCAAGCCACAACCCGCCAAGCCACAACCCGCCAAGCCACAACCCGCCAAGCCACAACCCGCCAAGCCACAACCCGCCAAGCCACAACCCCGCCAAGCCGCCGAACCGTTGCGTGTCGCGCGTCGCCCGTCGCGGAGCGTATGCCGACCTCGCCGCCCAGCCAGGAATCCGCCGCACGATCAAGAATCCGCCGCTCAGCGAAGGGCCGTTCGGCGAAGGGCCGCTCAGCGAAGAAGCCGTTCAACTAAGGGCCGTTCAGCCAAGGCCGCTCGGCCAGGGGCCGCTCGCTGAGGAAACGTTCAGCTAAGGAATAGTGAGCTGCTAAGGATTCTTGTAGTACGCTGCGGCGGCGGCCTCGGGGAGACGGGGGCGTGCGTGTAGCGAGGAGGTAGGCGCAGTGGCCAAGTTGAAGATCATCGTTGCCAGTACCCGGCCGGGCCGGGTGGGGCTGTCGGTCGGCAAGTGGATCCTGAAGGAAGTGCGGGAGCACGGCGGCTTCGACGACATCGAGCTGGTCGATCTCGCCGAGGTGAACCTGCCGTTCATGAACGAGCCCCACCACCCGAGGCTCGCTCAGTACACCCACCGGCACACCCGTGACTGGAGCGCCAAGATCGCCGAGGCTGACGCGTTCATCTTCGTCATGCCGGAGTACAACTACGGTTACAACGCCGAGCTGAAGAACGCGATCGACTACCTGCACAACGAGTGGCGGTACAAGCCGGTCGGCATGGTCGGCTACGGCGGGGTCGCGGCCGGCACCCGCGCGGTACAGATGATCAAGCAGGTCGTCACCACGCTGAAGATGACCCCGCTCTTCGAGGCGGTCTACCTGCCCTTCGTCCGCCAGTACCTCGACGACGACGGCAACATGGTGCCCGACGACATGGCGACCACGTCCGCCAAGGCGATGCTGGACGAGCTGGTCCGGGTGAGCGACGCCCTGCGGCGGCTGCGCGAGGAGTGAGGGAGTGAGCGGGTTCCCCCTGAGCGAGACACATCCCGTGTGCGTGCGGTTCCATGCCGCGATCGAGCTGATCGGCACCCGCTGGACCGGCGCCATCCTGCATGTGCTGTTCACCGGCCGGCACAGGTACGCCCAGATCAAGGCGGCCGTGCCCGGTCTGAGTGACACCATGCTGGCCCAGCGGCTGCGCACCCTGGAGGCCGAGGAGATCATCGAGCGCCGGGTCATCCCCGCCACCCCGGTCCAGGTCGAATACCACCTCACCGAGAAGGGGCGGGATCTTGAGACGGTGCTCCAGGCCGTGACGACCTGGTCGCACAGGTGGATCCCGTTGCCCGGGGAGGGCGAGGCGGTCAGATGAGCACGTGGTCGTCCGGGCGGCCGACGAAGGAGAGCTGGGCGTTGCGGGTCAGCTTGATGTCGTCCGCCTGCCACGTGTGCATGGTCGTGTCCGCGCTGCGCCAGTAGACGAAGTTGAACCGGTCGGCAGAGTAGATCTTGACCCCGTCCTCCTTGAGGCGGCGCACCAGGCGGGTGTCCTCTCCTCTGGTGACGTCCTCGAACGGGTATCTGCGGAACATGTCGGCCTTGCCGAGGAACGACCCGCCCTGCACCAGGTGGGCGTAGCGGTGCTCCAGGCCGGGGAGCCGGAGCATCGTGGAGTTGGTGCCCTCGAAGTACGTGTAGTGGGCGCCCTTGCCGACGAGTTCGGCCTCGGAGTAGTCGAAGGCGCGGGCCAGGTCGGACAGGTAGTGCTCGCCGTACAGGTTGTCGTCGTCCATCTTGGCGATCAGCTCGCCGTCGGCGGCGGCGATGCCCAGGTTGAGGCAGGCGCCGAGGGACAGCGACGGGTCGGCGGGCAGTACGACGATGTCCACGATGCCGGCCATCCGCGCCTTGTCGGCCACCACCACCGGGTCGATGTCCAGGCCGTGCAGCACCATGACGAGCTGGAGCGGGCGGTGGATCTGCTTGGCCACCGACGAGATGGCGTGCTCGATCTGCGCCTCGCGGTTGGTGGGCAGCACCACCGAGATGGACCGCTGCCGGGACTCCGGCCGCCGCCCGAGGAACGTCAGGATCTGGTCCACCCGGTGCGAGAAGAGGTGCTTGTCGAACACCTCGCGCATGGCGAGGTGCCCGAGGCGGGCGCGCAGCTCGGGGCTGTTGATCAGGTGCAGCACCTGGTTGTAGGACTCCACCTGCTCCCTGGCGATCGGGATCAGCGGCCCGAAGGTCTCCTCAATGGCCCGGGACCAGCCGGACACCACCGGGGTCGCGCAGGCGGACAGCTCGAAGACCCGCCGCGCGCACATGGTGGGCGAGTCGAGCACGGAGTTGACGTTCAGGAAGACCTTGTACATCTTGTACGCGGCCAGCATCTGCTCGTAGGGCAGCTCGCCCACGATGTGCGGGCGGTACTCCTGCGGCCAGGCGTACTTCTCGTCCACCTCGCCGTTGCGGGCGAAGATGTGCAGGCCCAGCTCGCGGACGGGGGCGAGGACGGTCTCCATCTGCTCGCGCCGCTCGGGATGCTTGTCGCGGAAGTACATGCCGGCGAAGACGACGTCGTGCAGCCGGCCCTCGCGCGCCTGGATCGGGTTGTGCACCCTGGGCTGGGCGGCGAACTGGAGCACGTCGACCCGGTCGTGCCCGAGCA
Organism: Microtetraspora sp. NBRC 13810; assembly: GCF_030268685.1. Taxonomy (GTDB): domain Bacteria; phylum Actinomycetota; class Actinomycetes; order Streptosporangiales; family Streptosporangiaceae; genus BSRQ01. The sequence goes on along the minus strand of NZ_BSRQ01000013.1, from coordinate 123,775 downwards.
CCTCGCGGTACCGGGGCACCATGTCGCCGTCGCAGGTGAAGACGTAGTCGAACAGCTTGGCCGTGTCGATGAAGAAGTCGAAGTTGGGCGGGTCCTCCTTGTTCCAGAAGACCGTGGGGATGTCCTCGGCCTGGCACCAGGCCACCAGGTCGCGCAGCTCCTGCTTGGGGGCGTTGGTCCCGGTCATCTGGTAGCGCCAGCGGCCCTGGTTGCCGTGCCAGGCCGACTCGCAGAACAGCAGGTCGGGACGCTTCTCGGCGAAGATCTCCGGCCAGTCCTTGAGCCCGAACTCGATCTGGTCCCACTCGTAGCGGAACGCCATCCGGGAGAAGTCGTCCAGGATCACCGCGACCTTGAGGTCGGGGCGCACCACCGGGCCGAGCGGCCACTTCGCGGTGGGCACCCGCACCAGCGGCCCGCGCTTGTTGGCGGTGTCGATGACCTCGGTGACCGGGGTGGGCGCGGCGGGCGCCTTCTCCCTGGACCGCACGGCCGCGACCAGCCTGCCGGGGCTCTTCCCGGTGAGCGCCTCGCCCACCTTGAAGGCCCGCTTCATCTGGACCGCGTTGAGCTTCCAGTTGGCGTAGTCGGCCTTGGCCTCGGCGATTTCCAGCCGCCGCTTCAGCTCGCGGATCTCGGCCTCGTGCCGCTCGATGACCTTGCGTTCCTCGGGCAGCCAGTTGACGGGGCCGAGCCGCTGGAAGCTCGGTTCGGACGGTGTCTCGGCCATGCTCGCCTCTGTCGCTAGCGGGAGTGTGTCATCGTACGGCGGAAGCTGCGCCGAATGAGCTGTTTTGTGGGAAAACGGCCTGGGATGCGGGGGAGAGGTTGTCCCCCTTGAGCCAGGCGGCGATGACCTTGGCGATGCGCGGGCCGGCCGCGCCGTCCCACAGCGGCGGCAGCTCCCCGCTCGGCGTGGCCGAGCCGTCGGCCAGCGCCTTGTCCGCGGCGGCGGGCAGCAGCGCCGGGGTGACCAGCCGGTTGGTGCCGTGCGTGATGGTGATCGGCCGCTCGGTGTTGGGACGCACGGTCAGGCAGGGCACGCCCAGCATCGTGGTCTCCTCCTGCACGCCGCCCGAGTCGGTGACGACCAGCTTGGCGCCGCGCACCAGGGAGAGGAACTCCACATATCCCAGCGGGTCCACGATCGACAGGTTCCCCCCGGTGACCAGCCCGGCCGCGGCGAGGCGCTCCCGCCCGCGCGGGTGCAGCGGCACCACCACCGGGATCCGGCGGCTGACGTCGAGCACCGCGTCCACGAGTTCCCGGGCCGCCTCCGGGTCGTCCACGTTGGCCGGCCGGTGCAGCGTCGCCACCGCGTACTCCGCGGGCAGGCCCAGCCGCGCGCGCACCGGCTCGGGGTCGAGCAGCGGCAGCGCGGAGAAGAGGCTGTCGATCATGGGGTTGCCCACCAGGTGCACCCTGGCCGGGTCCACGCCCTCGTTCGCCAGGTGCGACAGCGCGTCGGGGGAGGTGGCGAAGAGCAGGTCGGAGAGCGCGTCGGTGACGACCCGGTTGACCTCCTCGGGCATGCCCCGGTCGAAGGAGCGCAGTCCCGCCTCGACGTGCGCGGTCGGGATGTGCAGCTTGGAGCACACCAGGATCGCGGCGAGGGTGGAGTTGACGTCGCCGTAGACCACCACGAGGTCCGGCTTCTCCCGCAGCACGACCTCTTCCAGGCCGACGAGCAGCGCGGCGGTCTGCCCGGCGTGACTGCCGGACCCGACGCCGAGGTTGGCGATCGGCTCGGGCAGGCCGAGGTCGGCGAAGAACACGTCCGACATCAGGGCGTCGTAGTGCTGCCCCGTGTGGATGATGCCCTGTCGCACGCCCAGCTCGCCCAGCCCCCGCACGACGGGGGCGGCCTTCACGAAGTTCGGCCGTGCGCCCAGCACATGCAGGACGAAGGCACCATCGCTCATTGACCTCGCCTTTCGGAAGCGGGTAGTCAAACGTTGCCTATGGTACGGTCACGGCGTGGTACCTGACGCCAGTCGGCCAGAGTCCCCCAAGGTTTCCCCCAGGTCGGCTCGCGCCGGCCTTCGTGGGCTGCTCAGGGGCTTCGTCCAGCACCCGGTGATCGTGTCGCGCGTCGTCGCCAGCCGGGTCAAGTCCGACCCCGTGCGGGTCGCCCAGGCGGCCGCGGACACCCTGCCGCCGAAGCTGCGCCCCGTCGTGGGCAGCGTCGCCTGGCCGGCCGCGCGGCGGTTCAAGCTGGTGGCGCGCCGGCTCGGCATGCGCATGGTCAAGGGCCCCTGGAACGACGCCAAAGAGCACTTCAACATGGGCCGGATGACCGAGGCCGCGACGGTGCTCCAAGGTCACACGAGGTATCCCTTCGTCAAGCGCAGGGCCGAGTACTACGCCGGTGAGCTGGCCGCGATCAGCCCGGACCCCATCCCGCCGAAGCCCAAGGTCATCATGGGCGAGCGGGTCGAGGGCCGCGTCCTGCACTGTGTCACGAACGCCCTGCCGTACACGCAGGCGGGGTACACCGTCCGCACGCACCGCATCGTGACCGCGCAGAAGGCGGCCGGGCTGGACCCGCACGTGGTGTCGAGCTGGGGCTGGCCGATGCTCCAGGGGCACGCGGACGCGGAGCCGTACGAGGAGATCGACGGCGTCCCGTACTACCGGCTGCTGCCCAGCGGCGAGGTGCCCTTCGAGACGCGCGGGCGCATGATCCGCGGCGCGAGCGAGGTGACCGAGCTGGTCAGGAAGCTGCGCCCGCAGGTCGTGCACGCGGCCACCGACCACCGCAACGGCTCGGTGGCGCTCGCGGTCAGGGAGCGCACGGGCACCCCGTTCGTGTACGAGGTGCGCGGCTTCCTGGAGGAGACCTGGGCCTCGCGCGACCCGGCCAGGATCGGCAGCGAGCGGCACCTGCTCCAGCGGGAGCGCGAGGCGTTCCTGATGCGCTCGGCGGACGCCGTCGTGACGCTCGCCGAGACGATGGCGACGGAGATCGTCGAGCGCGGGGTGCCGCGGGAAAAGATCTACCTGGCGCCCAACGCCGTGGACGACACGCTGCTCACCGCCGACTACGACGGCGCGGCCTTCCGCGCGCAGTACGGCATCGAGCCGGACGAGATCGTGGTCGGCTCGGTGTCCAGCATCGTGGCCTACGAGGGCTTCGCCACCCTGCTCAACGCCGCCGCGCTGCTGCGCGACCAGGGCACGCCGGTGCGGGTGCTGCTGGTGGGCGACGGCGCCGAGCGCCCGGCCCTGGTGGCGCAGGTGGAGGAGCTCGGTCTGGCGGACGCCGTGCTGCCCGGCCGGGTGGGACCCGAGGAGGCCCTCCAGGCGCAGGCCGCGATCGACATCTTCGTCTGCCCGCGCGAGGATCTGCGGGTCTGCCGGCTCGTCACGCCGCTCAAGCCGGTCGAGGCGATGGCGCTGGGCAAGCCGGTGGTGCTGAGCGACCTGCCCGCGCTGTCGGAGCTGGTCGGCTCGGACGGTGCCGGCATGCTGGTACCCGCGGGTGACCCGGCGGAACTCGCCAAGGCGCTGGCCCGGCTCCGCGAGGATCCGGCCCACAGAGCGGCGATGGGCGAGGCCGGCCGGGCCGAGGTCGCCGCCAAGCGCACGTGGAGCAGGGTGGCCGAGACCTACCGTGACCTGTATCGATCACTATGATTGCCATAATCGGTCCCGGATCTGATCGGTTCAATGGCATTAGGCGTGGCTTGTGCCGACTTGAGATAGCCTTTGCGACCATGAAGTGTTCTTTTGGGCTCCCCAGGGCAACACGTGAACAAGTTTGACCTCGCCGTTATCGGACTTGGGTACGTCGGTATGCCGCTGGCCAAGGAGGCCACAGCCGCAGGACTTCGGGTGGTCGGCTACGACGTCGACCCCGCGAAGGTAGACGCACTCAACGCCGGCCGTTCCTACGTCGACGACCTCACCGACGCCGACCTCGAGCACATGCTGGCGGGCGGGTTCTCCGCCACGCTGGACGAGTCCGTGCTCGCGGACAGCGATGCCATCGTCATCTGCGTGCCCACGCCGCTGGACGAGGACCACCGCCCCGACCTGTCGGCCGTCGAAGGCGCCACGAAGGTGGTCTCCCGCCACCTCACCGCCGGCACCCTCGTGGTGCTGGAGTCCACCACCTGGCCCGGCACCACCGACGAGGTGGCCCGCCCGCTGCTCGAGTCCTCCGGGCTCGTCGCCGGCCAGGACTTCCACCTCGCCTTCTCGCCCGAGCGCATCGACCCGGGCAACCCCAAGTTCGGCCTGCGCAACACCCCCAAGGTCGTCGGCGGCTACACCTCGGCCTGCCTCGACCGGGCCGCGGCCTTCTACGCGCAGTTCGTCGAGCAGGTGGTGTCGGTCAGCGGCACCCGCGAGGCCGAGATGGCCAAGCTGCTGGAGAACACCTACCGGCACGTCAACATCGCCCTCGTCAACGAGATGGCGATCTTCTGCGACGAGCTCGGCGTGAACCTGTGGGAGGCGATCGAGGCCGCGGCCACCAAGCCGTTCGGCTTCCAGAAGTTCCTCCCGGGGCCGGGCGTCGGCGGGCACTGCATCCCGGTCGACCCGAGTTACCTGTCGTACACGGTGCGCAAGCTCGGCTACCCCTTCCGGTTCGTCGAACTGGCCCAGGAGATCAACGAGCGCATGCCGGCCTACGTGGTCGCCCGCGTGCAGCGGCTACTGAACCGGCACAGGAAAGCCGTTAACGGCTCCAAAGTGGTGCTCCTCGGCGTAACCTACAAGCCCGACATCGCCGACGAGCGTGAGACTCCCGCGGTGCCCGTGGCGCGAGCCCTGCTCGAACTCGGTGCCGACCTCGCCTACGTCGACCCCTACGTCAAGGAGTGGGATGTGGACGGCACGGGGGTGCTGCGCGAGGAGAACCTCGCGGAGGCCGTGGCACAGGCCGACGTGACTCTGCTGCTCCAGCAGCACGCCTTGTTCGATCTGGCGCTCATCGAAGAGCGCGCGAAGCTGGTGCTCGACACCCGAGGCGTCCTCGCCGAGGGTGAACGCGTCGAGCGGCTCTAGGGGGTTCGGCGCGTGCACGTGCTCGTCATGACCGTGGTGCATCACCCTGAGGACGCGCGGATCCTGCACCGCCAGATCCGTGCGCTGGTGGACGCCGGTCATGAGGTCACGTACGCCGCGCCCTATACGGCGCGCGGGGTCGTCCCGCGCTCGTGGGTGAACGGCGTCGACCTGCCGAGGGCCGCCGAGCGCCGCCGGTTCGCCGCCGTACGCGCGGCGCGCAGGCTGTTCAAGCGGCTGCGCGACCAGGTCGACCTGGTGCTCATCCACGATCCCGAGCTGCTCTTCGCCGTCGTGGGCATGCGCAGGCGCCCGCCCGTGGTGTGGGACGTCCACGAGGACACTCCGGCGACGCTTTCGCTGAAGCCGTGGCTCCCCGCGCCGCTGCGCCCCCCCGTCCGCGCCCTGGCCCGCATGCTCGAAGGTACGGCCGAGCGCCACCTGCACCTCCTCCTCGCCGAGACCGCCTACGCCGGCCGGTTCCGGCAGGCGCACCTGGTCGTGCCCAACGAGACCTGGGTGCCGGACACGGTCACCGCCCCCGGCGACGACCGCGTGGTCTACCTCGGCTGGCTGTCGGAGGCCAGAGGGGTGCGCGAGGCCATCGAGGTGGCCAGGCTGCTCCTGCCGTACCGGGTCGTGGTCGAGCTGATCGGCTACGCCGACCCGCAGTCCAGGCCGCTGCTGAACCAGGCGGTCGCCGAGGGCGTGCTGGAGTGGCGCGACTTCATGCCCAACGACGAGGCGCTCAAGCGGCTCGACGGCGCGCTGGCCGGGTTGTCCCTGCTGCGTGACGAACCGAACTACCGGCACTCGATGCCGACCAAGATCGTGGAATACATGGCCCACGGCATCCCGGTGATCACCACGCCGTCACCCAGGGCCGTGGAGCTGGTGGAGCGTTACCACAGCGGGGTCGTGGTGCCCTGGCAGGACGCCAAGGCGGTGGCCCAGGCCGTCATCCAGCTCAAGACCGACGAGCGGGAGCGTCGCTCACAGGGAGCGCGCGGCTACTCGGCCGCACGGGCCAACCATCACTGGCCCAACTCCGCCCGCCGCTTCGTGTCGCAGCTCGAAGCCTGGGCCGGTGTGAAGCAGTAACGGGTTCCGTCGTTTATCTCCACCTGATCCATTGGACGGTATCTTCCTAAAGTGCGCTTGCTCACCGTCCTCCTAGGAGCGGCGATCATCGCCGCGGTCGCGGCAGTTGTCATAGTTCTTCCCTCTACTTCGGAGGAGCGGCGCAGCGCCGCCGGGAGCCCGGCGGCATCCTCTCCCACACCCTCGGCGGTCTTCACCGACTCCTGCGGCACCTTCGACACCGGCACCCGCACGCCGTACTCGGTGACCGGCTACTGGCTCGTCCCGACGTCCAACAAGTGCACCTGGCGCAAGCAGCTGGAGGCCATCCACAAGGTCGGCGGCGACACCGTCATCCGCCTGGGCACCGGCCTGCAACCGCGCGGCCTGGACGAGGAGGGGCACGTCCTGGCCAAGGACGGCGAGATCGACTCCAGGTACGAGGCGTGCGAGGAGGACGGGATGACCTGCATGGCGGCGGCCGAGCGGGACCTCAAGGCGGCCAACGCCAACAACCAGGTCACCTGGACCTACGTCTACCGCACCGACGAGCGGTTCGGCCCCGAGGTCTTCCGCTGCCCGCAGATGGAACGATCGATCGAGACCCCGAAGGCCGTCTTCTACCGGATCGTCCTTCCGGAGGACGGGTCCGACGACCCGGGCTGCGACTTCACCGGCAAGCCGCGCAACTACCACGTGATCCTGGTCGCGGCAGCCGTACAGGACAGCCTGACCGAGCTGCTCGACCTCGCCGACCGGTTCCACATGCAGGTCTTCCCCGCGCTGCCGCTGGCGCCGCGCGACCCGCTGGTGCAGACCCGCGCCGACCCGCAGCACATCGGCACGCTCACCACGCTCACCCGGCGCATCCTGCAGGACTACGGCGCGCGGTTGCGCGGTCGCGCCTCGCTGGGCGGCGTCTACCAGCCCTTCGAGCTCCAGTTGCGGGCGCTGACCGACGAGGATCCGACGCTGCGCGTCTACGCCGAGCAGCACGAGATCGTCGAGCAGGAGTTCCCCGGCAAGCCGATCCTGGTCAGCCCCTACCTCGACGCGCGGAAGCGGGTCGCCTTCGGCGCCAGCCCCGAGCAGGTGGCGCAGGGCTTCGAGGCGCTGGTCCGCACCGGCGTCGGCATCATCGCCCCGCAGGACAGCCGCGGCACCGGCAAGGTCGGCCTGTTCTGGCCCGACCAGAAGGACGAGCAGGTGGACGAGCGGCTGCGGTCCGTGGTGGGGGAGAGCAGCTACGACACGGCTTACCACGGTTCCACCCGGGACTACTACCGGGCGATGGCGCAGGCCAGGGCGGAGATGGTGCAGGACGGCTACAAGGTGCAGCTGTGGGCCAACGTCGAGGCGTTCGAGCCGTCGGGCACCCAGCCGTGCGGCAGCCAGGGCACCCGTGGCGCGACCGACAAGAAGCGGCTCGACGCCGCGGTGACTCTCGCCGGGCGGTACGTCTCCAAGGTCATCTCCTACATGTGGAGCGACTTCTTCACCTGCGGGACGCCGTCGCTGTCCCAGCAGATCGCCGCCGACTGGAACCGCCCGCTCGCGGTGGACGCCATCCGCAAGGGCCGGGGCATCCAGGACGGCCTGGAGGTCCGCGGCTACAACCTGGCGGGCACCCGGGTCCGTCTCACCTGGGAGGGGCTGGCGACGCCCAAGGTGGCCGACGTCGCGGCGGTCGGCTGGTACGACCCGGCGCCGGCGCCGGAGATGCCGTTCGGCGTGCACACGGCGTGGATCCCGGTCGACTGGGGTGAGGTGCCGGCGGGGACGTGGGTGCGGGTGGAGGTGTTCTCGGCCGACGGCAGGCCGGGCGCCGAACCGCTGCACGTGCGCGTCACGTGATCGGGAGCCTTGCGGACCGACCGAAACTCCTTATAGTTTTCCGTTACATTGATCCTTTCGCCCGCGTCAGGGCGAGATCGATGCAGTTCGGGAGGTATCCGGATGGCTGCTCAAGATGAGCCCGAAGGACCACGCGGGACCGGTGAGGCCGCCGCCGGCTGGGTGAGCGCCGAAGTCGGCGCCGACGGGCTGCTGGAAGGGCTGCGGCTCAATCCGCGCCTGCTTCGGTCCAGCTCCGACGAGCTCGCCGGGCACGTCGTGTCCGCCGTCCGCGCCGCGCAGCAGGACCGGCTCGGCAAGCTCGAAACGGCCGGCGACGAAGAGACCGCCGCGGGCGTCGACCCGGCCGAGCTGATGAGACGGCTGGACGACCTGGAGGCCCAGGCCGCCCTCGACTTCACCCGGCTGAACGCGGCACTGGACGAGACCCTGCGACGGATCCAGGAGAGCTGACGACCGTGGACGACGTCCGGGAGATCGACGCAGAGGGCCGGCGCGCCGCCGGGCGCGGCCTGCGCGAGCTGGCGGAGGAGCACGCGCTCCACCGGGCGCGGATGGACGGGATGGGCGGCGAGTCGCCGGTGCCCTATGACGAGGTCGCCGGACCCTACCGCGAGTTCCTGGCCTCCTACGTCGCCGGGTGGGACGAGGTGACCGGGCGGCTCGGCTTCGCCGGCGCCGGCCAGCTGGCCATGGCGGACACCGACACGCACACCGAGAACGCCAACGTCACCGGCGTCGCGCGGGTGATGGACGCCTGATGGGCGACGTCATGGTGGACACCGGCTACCGCGTGCTGGGGCTCGACCGGCTGCCCGATCTGCCCGACGTGGACCCCACGGCGTCCTCGTGGGAGAAGTCCGCCGCGGTGCACTCGCGGATCGCCACCGACGGTGGGGCGTACCAGCGGTACGCGGACGCCGATCGCGGCGAGGCGTCGGACGTCGCCCGTGCGAACGTGATGGGACAGGGCGGGGCGCTGGCCCAGGCGGCAGATCTCGCCGGGCGGGCGAACATCGCCGGCGGCGTGCTCAGGGTGGCCGGCGGCCTGCACGACTGGGCGAGCTCGAAGCTCACCTGGGCCGCCGGCGTCGGCGGCGCGGCGGTGATGCTCGCGCTCCAGCCCGGGGTGCGCGCCTTCGTCCTGCACCGGCTCGGCAAACTGGTCACGTGGGTCGTCAAGGCGCTGCGCACCGGCATGGGGAAGATCGGCGAGATGTTCGGGGCGCTCACCCGGCGCGGGGCGGCGAAACCGGACAGACCGGCCCTGGCGTCCAGGGTCCAGGCGGCCCGCACCTCGCTGCTGCACGCGGAGAGCGCCCTCAACGCCTCCCAGCGCACGCTGCTCAGGAACAAGGCGGAGTGGCAGCCGATCGCCGGGCAGATGCGGACCATGATGGAGGAGATCGCCAAACGGGGAAGGGCTCGATACACGGGCGGCGGGATCACCGGCATCCAGCGCTACGACTACTTCGAGAACTACGCGGGCGGCCTGCGCAACAACCGCCTCCTCACGCCGCAGGAGAGAGGGGCGCTCTACCCGGCCGAGAAGAGGCTCACGCAGCTCTGGCACCGCCTGCACGACCCCAGGTACGAGGCCGACATCGAGAAGGCGGTCGCGCACGTGGAGGACGCGCGGGACGTCGCCCTGAAGGATGCGGAGATCAGGCGGCAGTTCGAGAACCTCCGCGTGCAGGTGAACGCGCACGACAAGGACATGGCGGCACTCAAGGCCAGGGTGGACGCGGCCTACCGGGACATGCGCGGCGGCTCGGTGGTGACCGACTGGCATCCGGCCTATCTGGACCCGCTCTGACCGTTGACCGCTTCACACATGCGTCACCTGGTACCCGCTCACTCGGTGTAGCGTGCCTCACATGGTCCCGAACATCCCGGTCAGCGTGGACCTCGTCGTGCTCACCGTGCGCTGCCAGGCGCTCAGCGCGCTCGTCTGGCGACGCGACCATCCGCCCTACGTGGGCCGCTGGGCGCTGTCGGGCGGGTTCATCCACCTGGACGAGGATCTGCCCGCCGCCGCCGGCCGGGTGCTCGCCGAGCGGGCCGGGCTGCCGGGGGCGCCGGTCCACCTGGAGCAGCTCCAGACCTACGGCTACCCCGACCGCGACCCGCGCCAGCGGGTGCTCAGCGTCGCCTACCTCGGCCTCGCCCCCGACCTGCCCGCCTCCACCGAGGCGCACATGAGCTGGCAGCCCACCTCCGAGCTGCGCGAGATGGCGTTCGACCACCGCCGGATCATGATCGACGGCATCGAGCGGGCCAGGGGCAAGCTGGAGTACACCTCGCTCGGCGCCGCCTTCTGCCCGCCCGAGTTCACCGTGGCCGACCTGCGGCGGGTTTACGAGATCGTCTGGGGCCGCCCGCTCGACCCGCGTAACTTCCACCGCAAGGTGACCAAGGCCGAGGGCTTCCTGATGCCCACCGGCGGCACCACCACCCGCGACGGCGGCCGGCCCGCGAAGCTCTACCGCCGCGGCCCGGCCGAGCTGCTCCACCCGCCGATGCTCCGCTCCCTCAAGGAGTGAGCGCGCCCTCCGGGTCGTCACGCCACCCCTGCGTACTATCGTGAGGCCATGCCTCGTTTCCGCGCCATTTTGGACACCGTGCCCGCTTATCAGGCCGGTAAGAGCGTCACCTCCCCCGACGGCCGTTCCTACAAGCTGTCCTCGAACGAGACGCCGTACGAGCCGCTGCCCTCCGTGCTGGAGGCGATCGCGGCGGCGGCGCGCGAGGTGCACCGCTATCCCGACCCGGCTGCCGTGCGGCTCACCGAGACCATCGCCGCCCGGTACGGCGTGCCCGCCGAGCACGTCGCGCTGGGCCCCGGCTCCGTGACCGTCACCCAGCAGTTGCTGGCGACGCTGGCCGAGCCGGGCGCCGAGGTCGTCTACGCCTGGCGGTCCTTCGAGGCATACCCGCTGCTCGCCGACCTGGCCGGGGTCACGTCGGTGCGCGTCCCGCTGGCCGGCGAGTCGCACGACCTGGACGCCATGGCCGAGGCGATCACCGAGCGGACCCGCATGGTCATCGTGTGCTCGCCGAACAACCCGACCGGCACCGTGGTCCGCCGCGCGGAGCTCACCGCCTTCCTGGACCGGGTGCCACAGGACGTGCTGGTGGTCCTGGACGAGGCGTACCGCGAGTACGTGCGCGACGCCGACGTCCCCGACGGCCTGTCCCTGTACCGCGACCGCCCCAACGTGGCCGTCCTGCGCACCTTCTCCAAGGCGTACGGCCTGGCCGGTCTGCGCACCGGTTACATGATCGCGGCCGAGCCCGTCGCGACCGCCGTCCGCAAGGTCATGGTGCCCTTCGCCGTCAACCACATCGCCCAGGCCGCCGCGGTCGCCTCGCTCGCCGCCGAGGAGGAGTTGCTGGAGCGGGTCGAAGCGGTGGTCAAGGAGCGCACCCGGGTCCGCGAGGCGCTGCTCTCCCAGGGCTGGGAGGTGCCCTCCAGCGAGGCCAACTTCGTCTGGCTCCGGCTCGGCGAGGACACCGCCGCCTTCGCCGCCGCCTGCGCCGCCGAGGGCGTCGCCGTCCGCCCCTTCCACCCGGAGGGCGCCCGCATCTCCATCGGCGACCCCGAGGCCAACGACGCCTTCCTCAAGGCCGCCGCCGCCTTCAGAACCCGAGCCTGAGGACGCCTACCGTCGCCGGCCCCCGTCACCGCCTCACCCGCGTGTCACGCCGTGGACAGTTTCGGTTCGAGGTCGGGGTCGGGGGTGGCCTTGGGGCGGCGGCGTTCGGTGGAGACGACCAGGACGATGCCGATGACGATGATCAGGCCGGAGACCAGCATCATGCCGGTGACCGGCTCGCTGAGGATGAGGGCGCCCAGGATCACCGCGACCACCGGGTTGACGTAGGCGTAGGTGGAGACCAGGGAGATCGGGGCGTTGCCGAGGAGCCAGACGTAGGACGTGAAGCCGACGAGCGAGCCGACCAGGATCATGTAGGCCAGCGCCAGCCAGGAACGAGCGGAGATGTCCGCGAAGTTCACCTGCTCGCCGAGGAGGGAGCCGACCACGCCGAGGGCGACCCCGCCGCAGATCATCTCCACCACGCTGCCGGCGAACGGGTTGGCGGGCATCGGCAGGTAGGCCGACAGGAACGAGCCGATCGACCACGACACCGAGGCGACCAGGATGGTCACGATGCCGACCATGCTGGACGTGCCGCCGCCGCCGGTCAGCGACAGCACGGCGACGCCGCAGAACCCGACGAGGACGCCGGCCAGCGTGAGCATCCTGGGCCGGTCCCTGACGGCGATCCGGAAGATCACCAGCCACAGGGGGGTGGAGGCGACCAGCAGCGCGGCCAGCCCGCTGGAGATGTGCTGCTCGGCCACCGCCACCATGCCGTTGCCGCCGGTCAGCAGCAGGACGCCGATCAGCGCCGCGCTCCAGAACTGCTTCGCCGTCATCCTGAACGCCTGGCGGCCCGGCTTGACCAGCAGGACGAGCGAGAGCAGCGCCGCGGCCACCACGAACCGCATCGAACCGCTGAGCAGCGGTGGCACGGTCTCGATGACGATGCGGATGCCGAGGTAGGTGGAGCCCCACACCACGTAGACGATCCCGAGTGCCGACCAGATCATGATGCCCTTGCGGCGGTCAGCAGTGTCCTGATGCATGGCTCATGACACTATCGGTCCAGGCCGACAAATGGCTCGCAAATTACGGACCTGGCTCAAAAGGGATGTCTACCCGTAAGCGACGGCGAACGGGACGAGTTGTTCGGCCGAGGTGATGGAGCCGTGCTGGCCGATCAGGGCCGACTCGCGCGGCTCCGCCAGGCGTCGGACCATCCCGAAACCGCCCTTCGCGGCCACGAGGACGTCACCGATGCGGGGCCGTACCCGGTCGCTGACCGTGGGGCCGAACCAGCCGGCCTCGATCGCCTCCTCCCGGGTCGCCACCCAGGCCCGCGAGCCCACCTCCTCGCGCCACGCGGCCACCACATCCGGCGCCGTGCCGTCCGAGGTGTAGAGGTGCCGCGCCCGGACCTCGCCGCCCACCGCGCGGACGCCCGCGAGCAGGTGCGGCGCCTGCTCCAGGTCGAGCACGGACCCGTCCAGCCGGACCATGCCGTGGTCGGCGACCACGCCGAGCATGCCGCCCGGCGGCAGCCCGTCCGCCAGCGACTCCACCAGCCGGTCCACCTGGCGAAGCTGCATCCGCCACTCCGCCGAGCCGGGCCCGTAGAGGTGGCCCATGGCGTCGAGGTCGGCGTGGTAGGCGTAGCAGAAGCCGCGCGGGCCGCGTACGGCCCGCAGCGCCGCCGCCGCCAGGTCGCCCAGGGCGTGCACCCCGACGTAACGGCCGCCCCGCTGGACGGCGTTGGTGAGCGGCGTGCCGGCGAACTGCGCGGAGGAGACCACGGTCGCCTCGACGCCGGCCGCCGCGGCGCGGGCGAACGTCGTCGGCAGCGGCTGCACCTCCTGCGCGGGAAGCGTCTGCCGCAGGTCGACGCCCTCCGGGTGGGTGCGCCAGCGCAGCGCGTTCAGCATGCCGGTGCCGGGAAGGTCGAAGGTGTAGCCGGTCATGCCGTGCTCCCCGGTGGCCAGCCCCGTGCCGTACGCGGCCAGCCCGGCCACCGTCGTCGAGGGGAAGCCCACCTGGAACGGGGTGCGCGCGAGGGAGGTGAGCACCGGCGCGTCCTCGGGATGCGCTTCGAGCAGCTCCCAGCCGAGACCGTCGATCAGCAGCAGGCAGGCGCCCGACACCTCCGGCACGTCCACCGTGTTGTGGAACGCCGGAACGCCCAGTGCCGCGAGGATCGACGGGACGATCCGCCCGATGTGCGGTGTGTCACCGAAGACAGGTAGGTCCATGAGCCCCCCTCGACTCGCCGAGGAGTCTCCAAGGTAGCAAGAGCCGGGCGCCTGCCCCAGGGGCGGCTCGTCCGTCGTGCCGGACGGGCCGCCGTCAGCGGGCCGGGCGTCAGGGGGTGTAACCGAGGTTGGGCCGCAGCCAGCGCTCGACCTCGGTGAGGTCAAGGCCGCGCCGCCGGGCGTAGTCCTCGGCCTGGTCCCTGCCGATGCGGCCCACGGTGAAGTACCGCGACGCCGGGTGGGCGAAGAGCAGGCCGCTGACGCTGGCGGCGGGGGTCATCGCGAAGGACTCCGTCAGCCCCATGCCGAGCTCCTCGGCGCCGAGCAGGTCGAACAGGTCGCGCTTCTGGCCGTGGTCCGGGCTCGCGGGATAGCCGAACGCCGGGCGGATGCCGCGGAAGCGCTCGGCGTGCAGGTCCTCGATCAGCGGATCGGCGTCCGGCTCGTACCAGGTGCGCCGCGCCGCCAGGTGGATGTACTCGGCGAACGCCTCCGCCAGCCGGTCGGCGAGCGCCTTCACCATGATCGCCCGGTAGTCGTCCTGCTTCGCCTCGTACGCCGCCGCGAGCTCCTCGGCGCCGTGCACGGCCACCGCGAACCCGCCGAGATGGTCCCCGGCGGGAGCCACGTAGTCCGCCAGCGACCGGTTGGGCCGCCCCTCGGGCTTGGCCGTCTGCTGGCGCAGCATCGGCAGCCGCCGCTCCGCCCCCGCCACGTCGAGGACCAGGTCGTCGCCCTCGGCCCGCGCCGGCCAGAAGCCGTACGCGCCGCGCGCCTCGAAGGAGCCTTCGGCGATGATCTGGTCGAGCAGGGCGTTGGCGTCGTCGAACAGCTCCCTGGCCACCGGCTGGTCGAGGATCGCCGGATACTTCCCCTTCAGCTCCCAGGCGATGAAGAGGAACTGCCAGTCGATCATCGCCCGCAGCTCGGACAGGTCCGGCCGGATCGTGCGCACGCCGGTGAAACCGGGCACCGGCAGGTCGTCGAAGGGGACCTGCTCCCGGTTGTCCCTGGCCTGGGCGAGGGTCAGCAGCGGTCGCTGCTGCCGGTTCGCGTGCTGCTCGCGCAGCACCTCCTGCTCGGCGCGGTTGGCGACGTCGAGTTCCGCGGCGCGGCCCGGGTCGAGGAGGTCGGAGACGACGCCGACGACGCGGGAGGCGTCGAGCACGTGCACCGTGGTGCCGTCGTAGGCGGGGGCGATGCGGACCGCGGTGTGCTGGCGGGACGTGGTGGCGCCGCCGATCAGCACCGGCAGCTTCAGCCCGCGGCGCTGCATCTCGGTGGCGACGTTGACCATCTCGTCCAGCGACGGGGTGATCAGCCCGGACAGGCCCACCGCGTCCGCGCCCTCGGAGATCGCGGTGTCCAGGATGACCGAGGCGGGCACCATGACGCCGAGGTCGATGACCTCGTAGTTGTTGCAGCCCAGGACGACGCCCACGATGTTCTTGCCGATGTCGTGCACGTCGCCCTTGACGGTCGCGAGCACCACCTTGCCGTTGCCCCGCTCGCTCCCGGCGCGTCCCTCCAGCCGGGCCTGCTCCTTCTCGGCCTCCATGTAGGGCTCCAGGTAGGCCACGGAACGCTTCATCACCCGCGCGCTCTTGACCACCTGGGGCAGGAACATCTTCCCGGAGCCGAACAGGTCGCCCACCGTCTTCATGCCGTCCATCAGCGGGCCCTCGATCACGTCGAGCGGGCGGGCCGCCTGCTGCCTGGCCTCCTCGGTGTCGTCCTCGATGAAGTCGACGATGCCGTGCACCAGCGCGTGCGCCAGCCGCTTCTCCACCGGGGCCTCGCGCCAGGACAGGTCCACCGTGCGGCGGGTGCCGCCGTCGCCGCTCACCGTCTCGGCGAAGGAGACCAGCCGGTCGGTGGCGTCGGGACGCCGGTCGAAGAGCACGTCCTCCACGAGTTCGAGGAGGTCCTCCGGGATGTCCTGGTAGACCGCGAGCTGGCCGGCGTTGACGATGCCCATGTCCAGCCCGGCGCGCACGGCGTGGAACAGGAACGCCGAGTGCATCGCCTCGCGCACCACGTCGTTGCCGCGGAAGGAGAACGACAGGTTGGAGATGCCGCCGCTGGTGAGCGCCCCCGGGCAGCGTCGCTTGATGAGCGGCAGGGCGTCGATGAACGCCTTGGCGTAGCCGTTGTGCTCGGCGATGCCGGTGGCGACCGCGAGCACGTTGGGGTCGAACACGATGTCCTCGGCGGCGAACCCGGCCCGCTGCGTGAGCAGGTCGTAGGCCCGGCCGCAGATCGCCACCTTGCGCTCGGTGGTGTCGGCCTGCCCCTGCTCGTCGAAGGCCATGACGACCACGCCGGCGCCGTGGCTGCGGATCCGCCTGGCCTGTTCGAGGAAGAGCTCCTCGCCCTCCTTCAGGCTGATCGAGTTGACCACGCCCTTGCCCTGCACGCACTTGAGCCCGGCCTCCAGCACGCTCCACCGCGAGCTGTCGATCATGATCGGGATCCGGGCGACCTCGGGCTCGGTGGCGATCAGGTTGAGGAAGGTCGTCATGGCCTGCTCGCTGTCCAGCAGGTCGGCGTCCATGTTCACGTCGAGCAGGTTGGCCCCGCCGCGCACCTGCTCCAGGGCGACGTCCACGGCGGCCTGGTGGTCGTCGGCCTCGATCAGGCGGCGGAACCGCGCGGAACCGGTGACGTTGGTCCGCTCGCCGATCATGACGAAGCCGGTGTCCGGGCCGATCTCGAAGGGCTCCAGGCCGCTGAACCGGGTGTGCCCGGAGGGCGCGGGGAGGGCGCGCGGTTCGAGGCCGGCGACGGCGGCCGAGATCTGGGCGATGTGCGCGGGCGTGGTGCCGCAGCAGCCGCCGACGATGTTGGCCAGCCCGGACGCCGCGAAGTCGCCGACCAGCCGGCCGGTCTCCTCCGGCGTCTGGTCGTAGCCGCCGAACGCGTTCGGCAGGCCGGCGTTGGGGTGGCAGGCGGTGTAGGTGCCGGCGAGGCGGGACAGCTCGGTGAGGTGCGGGCGGAGCTCCTCGGCGCCCAGCGAGCAGTTCAGGCCGACGACCAGCGGGTCCGCGTGCTCGACCGAGCTCCAGAACGCCTCGACGGTCTGCCCGGACAGGGTGCGCCCGCTCAGGTCGACGATCGTCACCGAGATCCACAGCGGCAGGTGCGGGGCGACGTCCCGGGCGGCGGCGATCGCGGCCTTCGCGTTGAGCGTGTCGAAGATCGTCTCGACCATCAGCAGGTCCACCCCGCCCTCGGCGAGCGCCGCCACCTGCTCGGCGTAGGAGGCGTAGACCTGGTCGTAGGACACCGCCCGGTAGGCGGGGTCGTCCACCCGCGGGGACAGCGAGAGCGTGACGTTCAGCGGCCCGATCGACCCGGCCACGAAACGCCCGCCGGCCTCGTCCGCCGCCTGCCGGGCGAGGCGGGCGGCCTGGAGGTTCATCTCCCGGGTCAGGTGCTCCAGCCCGTAGTCGGCCTGGCCGATGCTCGTCGCGGTGAAGGTGTTGGTGGTCGTGATGTCCGCGCCCGCCGCGAGGTACTGACGGTGGATGTCGAGGATGACATCGGGCCGGGTGAGGTTGAGCAGGTCGGGGTCGCCCGTGACGTCCTTGGGGTGGTCGCCGATCAGGTCGCCGCGGTAGTCGGCGGGGGTGAGCCCCACCCGCTGGAGCATCGTGCCCCACGCGCCGTCGAGCACCGCGACCCTGCGGCCCAGCATCTCGCGCAACGCCGCCGTGCCACCGCGCTCCTGCTGGACGTGGTCGTCGCTGTGGTCGTGGCCGCGCTCGCCGCGGATCGAAGTCGTGCCCATCGGATCACCTCCCGTTTGAGTGGGAGGCGCCCTTGTCCGGTGGTCGTCAAGGCCGAGCGTGGCGGACCGGAGCCCGTTGCAGCGCCTCTCGACCTGTCATCGAGACTACCAAGGGGACGGCGTGTCGTCGCCCCGGGAGGCGAAGATCGGCCGGAGACACCGGGGCTCCAGCGCCCGTTTCCCATTTTTGGTGCTGTCCGGATCGGACACTCGGGGTATCGCCGCAGGCCGCGTCCACACCCCCGCCCGCCGCACGGTCAACCGGGTCCGGAACCCGGTGTTTCCGGCCTGGATCAAGGCCGTGACCTCGGACGACACCTGACATGCCGCACCTCGGACAAGAAGTCAAACCGGCCAGTCAGGTTCGGGAAATGGCAATTACCGAAGTGACCGCCGGGAGAACTCCGGCCTAATGGCGGCGAGCGGCCGATGAATGGCCGGGAATGGTGTCCGGCGGGAAAAGACGCTTTATCGGCCGCCGGGGCACGGCTTCGCCGGGTCCACGCGGGCGCGGACCCGGCGAAAGACCGGCCTAGCGTGTGCCCAGCTTCTCCACGATCAGCCGGTAGAGCTGGCGCGGGCGGCCCGGCTGGGGGGTGCGGTTGGGCGGCAGCGGCCACGCGAGTCCCTCGTCAACCAGCGTGCGCAGCAACCGCCGTGCCGTACGCGGGGTCACACCGAGCATGCGGCCGGCGCTCTCGGCGTCGACCACGGTGTCCCCGCCCTCCAGTTTGGCCGCGAGGCGTGCCAGCACCTCCACGCCCTTGGGCTTGATCGGCCCGGAGCCCGCGGGGGGCATCCGGGGCGCCGGGATCAGCGCGCGGCCCTCGCGGTCCACCGCGAAGCCCTGCGCCTGCTTGCCCGCCTGGGTGCGGGCGAGCGCCGCCCTGGCGTGGCTCTCGGCGTCGTGCGTCGTACGGCCCATGCCGACGCCCACCTCGACCGCGAGACCCAGCTCGTCCCTGATCCGGCCCGCGAAGGGCAGGATGCGGAACCCGTCGGTGGCCGAGGCCACCGAACCGCGGGTGGCGGTGACGAGATAGCTGTGGTCGTCGATCGGCCACACCGTCGCGTTGATCCGATTGGCCTCCTGCACCAGGAGCCGGTGCAGGGACAGGCGTAACTCGTCGCGCCAGTAACGCGGCGCCGCCCGCCGTACCGGCTCGCGCAGCGTCGGCACCTCCACCACGACCACCGTGAGCTGGGACTCCTCCAGCCGGTGGTGGGCGCCGAGCAGCGCCGCGGTGTGCAGTGCCGTACGGACCGCCGCCGACGTCGGCCTGACCCGGATCACCGGGATCGCCGCCGCCTGCAGCCGTTCCGCCACGGCGGGCAGACACGTCAGGGCGCCGCTGGTGGCGCCCTGCCGGGCCAGCCGTTCGTGATACGCGGCGATCGTGCCGGTGGCGCCGGGTTCGTCCCGGCTGTGCACCTCGGCGCTCGCCAGGCCGAGATCCGAGTACGCCTCCTCGACATCCGCCCGGGTCAGCACGTCGATGCTGACCCGTTGCGGATCGATGCGCTCGTCCAGTGCCGCCTTCGCGAGTGCCGCCACCAGCGCCGCCCCGCCGAGCTGTACGTAGGTCGCGGGCATCGTCAACACGCCCGACCGTCTCGCCAGCTCGTAGGGAACCGGGCTGGCGAACAGGCACGCGTCGACGCCCGGTCCCAGCCGTGTCACCTTGTCGGCCGCCTCTTGCTCGTCCCTGTAGGCGGCCGCCACGAGGCGGCACGGCAGCGGCGCCGCGGCATGCCCCATCAGCATCACGCGCTCGACCAGATCATGGGGCCCCACCACGCCGATGGTGAGATCCGGTGTCATGGCGCCCGGGCGTGACACTCGGGGTGTTTCTTCGCCCCGCTCCACCAATGTTCGTCCCATCCTGCCGTCCGTTGCAGTGCTCTCTTTTGGAACGATCGCTCGCGAGGGCCATAATGTCACGCCCGGATTTTCCGGAATACGGTTCGACAGACCGCTAGTCGTGGTAAAGCTACAGGTCAGAGCCGTAAAGTGGCTGTTTTCAAGTGGGTGAAACTTCTCTCCGGACATCCGCCCCCAGAGCCTGCATCCGGTCGGCCAGATGCGAGTGGCCGCGGTCGATCAAATACCCGTTCGAGATCATGGTCTCGCCCTCGGCGGCCAGGCCGGCGAGCACGAGGGCGATGCCGGACCGCAGGTCGTGCGCGGTCACCTCGGTGCCGGTGAGCGGCGTCGGGCCGTGCACGACGGCCCTGCTGTCCTGCACCTCGATGTGCGCGCCCATCTTGTTCAGCTCGCCGGCGAGGGCGAAACGGCCGTCGAAGATGCGCTCGTGGATGTAGCTGGCGCCGTCGGCGAGGCACGCCACGGTCATGATCGGCGACTGGAGGTCGGTGGCGAAGCCGGGGTAGGTGTCGGTGATCACGTTGATCGGGCGGAGCGCCCGGTCCCTGCGCACGTGCAGCACCGCGCCCTGTTGGTGGAACTCCACGCCCATCTGCTCCAGCTTCCACCGGACCACGCCGAGGTGCTCCAGGTCGGCGCCCACCAGGTGGACCTCGCCGCCGCTGATCGCCGCCGCCATCGCGAAGACGCCCGCGTCGAGCCGGTCCGGCATCACGGTGTGCTCGACCGCGCGCAGCTCCTCGACGCCCTCGACCGTGATGAACCCGGTGCCGCCACCGGTGATCTTCGCGCCCATCCGGGAGAGCATGTCGATGACGTCGAGCACCTCGGGCTCCAGCGCGGCGTTCTCGATCACGGTGGTGCCGCGGCCGAGGGCGGCGGCCATGATGAGGTTCTCGGTGCCGGTGTGCGAGGGGGTGTCGAGGTAGAGCGGGGCGCCGGTGAGGCCCGCCGCCTTGACGTGGATGACGGTGTCGCCCTCGTCCACCACGGCGCCGAGACGCTTGTAGCCCAGGTAGTGGAAGTCGAGGTTACGGCTGCCCAGATTGCAGCCGCCGACGCCCTCGATGACCGCCTCGCCGAGCCGGTGCAGCAGCGCCGGTACGAAGAGCACCGAGCCGCGGAACCGGCGCGCGATCTCGGCGGGCAGCACCGGGCTGCGCACGCCGGAGGCGTCGATCACCAGCGTCCGCTCGGCCTCGTGCAGCTCGACGCGGGCGCCCACGGACTGGGCCAGCTCCACCGCACGCCGGACGTCCTCGATGATCGGCACGTTGCGCAGCACCGTGCGACCCTCGGCCGCCAGCAGCGCGGCACCGATCATGGGCAGCACGGCGTTCTTCGCACCCTGGATGAAGGCGGTCCCCTGCAGTGCGTTGCCACCGCGCACGCGGTAACGGATCATTCGCGTCAAGCTCCTTGCCAGTTACGGATGTGAATCGTCGAGGCGGCAGCGGACGTGACTCGTGCGATCGAGTGAAGCGCCGGCCGGGTTACCCGCGCCCACAGTAGCCGTTATGCGGCGCTGAACCGGCCGAATCGCGCCTCCCGGGCGCCGACCCCTTATCCGGTGAAGGTGCGGCCCGTAAGGCGCTCATACGCCTCCACGTAGCGCTGCCGGGTACGCTCCACGATCTCGCCGGGCAGCGGCGGCGGCGCCTCGCCGGAGGACCTGTCCCAGCCGGACGCGGGGGACAGCAGCCAGTCGCGGACGAACTGCTTGTCGAAGGACGGCTGGGCCCGCCCCGGCGCCCACTCGTCCAGCGGCCAGAACCTGGACGAGTCGGGCGTCAACACCTCGTCGCCGAGCGTCAGCACACCCTCGGCGTCCCAGCCCAGCTCGATCTTGGTGTCGGCCAGGATGATGCCGCGCTCGCGGGCGATCTCCGCGCCGCGGGTGTAGACGGCCAGGGTGATCCTGCGCAGTTCACCGGCGGTCTCCTGGCCGACCTCGGCCACCACCCGCCGGAAGTCGATCGGCTCGTCGTGCTCGCCGGCCGGCGCCTTGGTGGACGGCGTGAAGATCGGCTCGGGGAGGCGGGAACCGTCCTGGAGGCCGGGCGGCAGCCGTACGCCGGAGACCTCGCCGGTGGCGCGGTAGTCGGTCAGGCCGGAACCGGCGAGATAGCCGCGGGCCACGCACTCCACCTGGACCATGCGCAACGGCCGGCACAGCATGCTGCGGCCGTCCGCACCGGCGGACAGCAGGTGGTGCGGCACGATGTCGGCGAGCCGCTCGAACCACCAGATCGACAGTTGGGTGAGGATCTTGCCCTTGTCGGGGATCTCGGTTTCCAGGACGTGGTCGAACGCGGAGATCCGGTCCGAGGCGACCATCAGCAGGCCGTCCCCGGCCTCGTAGAGATCGCGGACCTTCCCCGAATGCAGGTGCTTCACCGGCCCCAGTCTGCCAGGGCCCCCGCCGAGCCCCGAACGGAACCCGGGCCCCGGCCGGCCGTCAGAGGGTGCCGTCGGTGGCGGTGCTGGCGGCGGCCCTGGCGGCGATGTCGGTCCGGTGGTGGCCGCCGCGCAGCCGGATCCTGCCCAGCGCCTCGTACGCGACCGCGCGGGCGGCCGTGAGGTCCTGCCCGGAGCCGACCACGTTGAGCACCCGGCCGCCCGCCGACACGACGCGGCCCTCCTCGTCCAGCGCGGTGCCGGCGTGCAGCACGTAGGCGTCCTCGACGTCGTCGCCCAGGTCGTCCAGGCCCTCGATGACGTCGCCCCTGACCGGGTCGGCCGGGTAGTGCTCGGCCGCCAGCACGACCGTCACCGCCGCGCCGCCGCGGTAGGTCAGCGGCGGGAAGTCCGCGAGCGTGCCGGTGGCGCAGGCCATCAGCAGCCGGGCGAACGGGGTGGCCAGCCGGTCCAGCACGACCTGGGTCTCCGGGTCGCCGAAGCGCGCGTTGAACTCGATCACCTTCGGTCCGTCCGCGGTCAGCGCCAGCCCCGCGTAGAGCACCCCCGTGTACGGCGTGCCGCGCCGGGCCAGCTCGGCGACCGTGGGCAGCACGACGGACTCCATGACCTCGTCGGTCAGGCTCGGCGGCGCCCACGGCAGCGGCGTGTAGGCGCCCATGCCGCCGGTGTTGGGCCCCTCGTCGTGGTCGTAGGCGCGCTTGAAGTCCTGCGCGGGACGCAGCGCCACGGCGGTCGTGCCGTCGCACAGGGCGAACAGCGACACCTCGGGCCCGTCGAGAAACTCCTCGACCACGACCCGCTCGCAGGAGGCGGCGTGCGCGAGCGCCTCGGCGCGGTCGCGGGTCACCACCACGCCCTTCCCGGCGGCGAGCCCGTCGTCCTTCACCACGTACGGCGGGCCGAACTCGTCCAGGGCGGCGGCCGTCTCCTCGGCCGTGACGCAGGTGCGCGCGCCCGCCGTCGGCACTCCGGCGGCCACCATCACCTCTTTGGCGAACGCCTTGGACCCCTCGACCCTGGCGGCCCGCGCCGACGGGCCGAAGCAGGGGATGCCCGCCTCGCGCACCGCGTCCGCCACGCCGGCGACCAGCGGCGCCTCCGGGCCGATCACCACGAGGTCGGCGGCGATCCCCTTGGCCAGCGCCGTCACCTCGGCGGGGTCGGTCGCCCGGACGGGATGCAAGGTGGCGACCTCCGCTATCCCGGCGTTCCCCGGGGCGCAGTGCACCTCGCTCACCTGGGAGTCGGACCCGATCGCCCGGCACAGGGCGTGCTCGCGGCCGCCGCCGCCAATCACAAGAACGCGCACCCACCGACCCTATCGGCCCGCCACCCCCACCGCCCCCGCCGACCACCCCTCCCACCCACCCCGCCCGCGTGCACCGCCGCGAAGGGGCCCCGTCTCGTCCTGCCGGGAGGCGCCGGGCCGTCGCCGTACCCCCGCTGTCCGAAAGGTGAATGTTCGGGGGCGGGGCGAACCTGCCGGGTGACGGGGGCGTCGAAAAGGGTGCTTGGTCGGTCGGTCGTGCCGGGAGGCGGGATGTTCGTCTTGTCCGTGGTGAGCGCGGTGGTGGGCGGAACGGCGCTGGTGGGGCTCGGGTGGCAGTGGCTCTGGTCCATGCCCCGGCGGGTGGCGCCCGAGCTGGACGCGCGTGACCTGGCCTTCCTGGCCGGGGGCATCTGCAGCCCTCTCCGCCGCCGGACCGCCCCGCCGGAGAGACCGATGACGACGACGGGGACGCCGGAGGCTGCGGCTGCGGCTGCGGTGAGTGACGGCAGGCCACGACGTTGTATTGAACCGAAAATCCCGAAGGCCAGGGGCTTGACAACGCCCTGTGATAGATTGGGTCGGCTTTACGGCGCCCCATGGTGATTGGAGGTGGTCCGGGATGAATCCTGGTGATAGTAGCCATACGTGCTCGATCGCATACTCCGTGTGCTCCCCCGACCACCCCTTTACGGTCGCCTGATCTGCTCCATTTCTCCGCGTTCTTCCCCTGTGTTCGAGGTGACGACTCTTCACGCGTGGATGCCAGATCGGGCGGGAAGGTATCGCCATGCGCTCGTCCCTCATCTTCCCCCGGATCAGCCGTCACCCCCGTGTCCGTCACACCCGGGTCAAGGCTTCGGCGACGCCCCCCAAGGGTGACCGGATGCCCATGTCCTGCGTGCCCCCCAGCGAGTCGCTGGTGGAGTTCGCCGCCTATGTCGCGGGGGAGAAGGTCCAGGCGTCCGGCATCGTCGAGGCGCTGAAGCTCGTCCGCAGGCACAACGCCGGCGGCGAGCGCGACGCCTTCGTCTGGGTCGGGCTGCACGAGCCGCAGGCGCCCGAGGTCGAGTGGCTGGCCGAGGTGTTCGGCCTGCACCCGCTGGCCGTCGAGGACGCGGTCAAGGCCCACCAGCGGCCCAAGGTGGAGCGGTACGACGAGTCGCTGTTCGTCGTGCTCAAGACCCTGGCCTACCTCGACCACGACCTCACCAGCGACAACTCCGAGATCATCGCCACCGGCGAGATCATGGTGTTCCTCGGCTCCGACTTCGTGGTCACCGTGCGGCACGGCCGGCACTGCCCGCTCGGCCAGGTGCGCCAGCGGCTGGAGGAGGACCCCAAGCTGCTCGGCCGGGGGCCCACCGGCGTGCTGCACGCCATCGCCGACCACGTGGTGGACACCTACCTCACGGTCGCCGACCTGATGCAGGAGGAACTGGAGGAGGTCGAGGCGACCGTCTTCGCCGACGTGAGCTCGCGGGACATCGGCCGGATCTACCACCTCAAGCGCGAGATGATCGAGATGAAGCGGGCCGTGACCCCGCTCCTCGTCCCGCTGACCGGGCTGGCCCAGCGCAGGGTGATCCCCGCCGAGATGCGCGACTACTTCCGCGACGTCGGCGACCACCTGTCCCGGGTGTGCGAGCAGGTGGAGTCGTCCAACGAGTTGTGCAACTCGATACTGCAGGCGGCACTCGCCCGGTCGAACGCGCTGGCCAACGAGGACATGCGCAAGATCTCCTCGTGGGTCGCCATCATGGCGGCGCCCACGATGATCGCCGGCGTCTACGGCATGAACTTCGACTTCATGCCGGAGACGAAGTGGGTCTTCGGCTATCCGCTGGTGGCCGGCGCCATGCTGCTCATCTGCGCGCTGCTCTACCGCGGCTTCCGGCGCAACGGCTGGCTCTGACTCCCCGCGAACGCCCGGCGGCTAGGCCACCGGACGCAGGGCGGGGATCGGCTCGGGCAGGGACAGCCCCCTGGCGGCCCACAGCTCGCGCATCCGGTCGGGGTAGTCCGACACGATCCCGGACACGCCGAGATCGATCAGGCGCTCCGCCCGGGCCGGGTCGTTGACCGTCCACGGCACCACCGGCAGCCCGGCCCGCACGGCCTGCGCCATCAGCCGCTCGTCCACCATCACGTGCTCGGGCGACAGCGTGGTGCCCCCGGCGGCCACCGCTGCGGCCGGGATGTCGCCGCCGAAGTCGGCCAGGTCGATGCCGGCCAGCCACACCGGGGCCAGCGTGTCCCGCTCGATCAGCGCGAAACGCGGCACGTCGGGCGCCAGCTCGGCCGCCGCCGCCAGGATCCGCCAGTCGAAGCTCAGGATCGCCGAGCCGCCCAGCCTGCCGTGCAGGCCGAGCTCCTCGACGACCATCTCGGTGAACTCACGCGGATCGGCGGTCAGCTCCGGCCGGGTGGGATCCGACTTGAGCTCCACGTGCAGCCTGACCCCGTCGGCGTCGTACGCGCCGACCAGGCCGAGCACCGCGCCGAAGGTCGGCATCCGGGTGTCCGGGATCGGCTGCTGGGTCTGGGCGAACGGGTCGTTGGTGTGCCGCGGCAGCCGTACCCCGCACTCCAGGGTGCGCAGCTGCGCCAGGGTGAGGGAGCCGATCGGCTTGCCGACGTAGGGGAAACGGGGGTCGTCGCGCAGCGCGGGACGGGTGTCGGCGCTGGTCACCGAGGAGACCGTCAGGTCGTGGGTCAGCACGAGCCGGCGGTCGGCGGTGAGCGCGACGTCGAACTCCAGGGCGTCGACGCCCAGCTGAAGGGCGTGCAGCAGCCCGGGTAGCGTGTTCTCCGGCCGGAGGCCCCTGGCCCCCCGATGACCGTGGATCTCGACATGCACACCTGGGACAATACAGCCGCCCCGGTCACTTCCCCCGCTACGCCTCGCCGACCTCCCCGAGGCGCCGCGGCGGTGGGTGCGCGGCGCCCGGGGGCGGTGCTCAGATCAGCGGGCGGAGCTGGAGGGTCTGGGTACGGCCGGGGCCGACGCCGATGGCGGAGATGGGCGCGCCGGACAGCTTCTCCAGGGTGCGCACGTAGTTCTGGGCGTTGACCGGGAGATCCTCGAAGGACTTCGCGCCGGAGATGTCCTCCTGCCAGCCGGGCAGCTCCTCGTAGATCGGCTTGGCGTGGTGGAAGTCGGTCTGCGTCATCGGGATCTCGTCGTGCCGCACGCCGTCCACCTCGTAGGCGACGCAGACCGGGATGCGCTCCAGGCCGGAGAGCACGTCCAGCTTGGTGAGGAAGAAGTCGGTGACGCCGTTGATCCGGGTGGCGTAGCGGGCGATCACCGCGTCGAACCAGCCGCACCGCCGGTCCCGCCCGGTGGTCGTGCCGTACTCGTGGCCGGTCTGGCGCAGCCACTCGCCGGTCTCGTCCAGCAGCTCGGTCGGGAACGGGCCGGAGCCGACGCGGGTCGTGTACGCCTTGAGGATGGCGATCACGCGGGTCAGCCGGGTCGGCGGGATGCCCGAGCCGGTGCACGCGCCGCCGGACGTGGGCGAGGAGGAGGTGACGAAGGGGTAGGTGCCGTGGTCGATGTCGAGCAGGTTGCCCTGACCGCCCTCCAGCAGCACCACCTTGTCCTGGTCGAGCGCCTGGGTGAGGACCAGCGAGGTGTCCGCGATGTGCGGGGTGAGCCGCTCCGCGTAGCCGAGGTACTCCTCGAGCACCTTGCCGTGGTCGATGCCCCTGCGGTTGTAGACCTTGGTGAGCACCTGGTTCTTCTCGTGCAGCGCCGCCTCGATCTTCTGGCTGAGGATGCCCGGGTCCAGCAGGTCCTGCACCCGCACGCCCATCCGGGCGATCTTGTCGCCGTAGGCGGGGCCGATGCCGCGACCGGTGGTGCCGATCCTGGCCTTGCCCAGGAAGCGTTCGGTGACCTTGTCCAGTGCCTTGTGGTGGGGCATGATCAGATGGGCGCTCGCCGAGATCAGCAGCTTGTCACAGGAGATCCCGCGCGCCCGCAGCCCGTCGATCTCCGACAGCAGCACCCCGGGGTCGATGACGACGCCGTTGCCGATGACCGGCACCACGTCCGGGGAGAGCACCCCGGTGGGAAGCAGGTGCAGCGCGTATTTCTGGTCGCCGATGACCACCGTGTGGCCCGCGTTGTTGCCGCCCTGGTAACGGACGACGTAGTCGACCTGGTCGCCCAGCAGGTCGGTGGCCTTTCCCTTGCCCTCATCGCCCCATTGAGCACCCACGAGAACGACAGCCGGCATCGTTAACACTCCCCAGCACAAAACGAAAACCCCTGGCGCAAGCGCGACAGGGGCTCTTGCGTAGAGAGACTACCCGAAGTTGGCGCCTTTCCCCAGATGCGGAGTTTGCCGGTAGGTCATGATCCGTTCAGTTCGGCGGCTGCCGCGGGGTCGGAGTCCACCAGGAACTGCGCGCACCGCTCAGCCTCGTCCTTCTCGCCGATCGCCTGCGCGGCCCGGGCGAGCGCGTGCAGGCAGCGCAGGAAGCCGCGGTTGGGCTCGTGCTTCCAGGGGACCGGGCCGTGCCCCTTCCAGCCGGACCGGCGGAGCTGGTCCAGCCCCCGGTGGTAGCCGGTGCGGGCGAAGGCGTACGAAGTCACGGCATGGCCCTGGGCGAAGGCCTCGTCGGCGAGCGCCGCCCAGGCGGCGGAGTAGGCGGGGAACCTGGCGGCGACGTCGGCGGCCTTGGTGCTGTTCTCCAGCGCCTCCTCCGCCTCGCGCCACTGCGGGAGGAGGGTCGGCGGCGGCCCGGCGAGAAGGTTGTCGTGCGTGTCCATGAGGACAGTCTTACCCGCTGTCGTGGATCGAGCGATAAGCGCCCCGGCCGATATAGCCTTGAATTTCGAAGTTTCGGAATGATCGCTGGTGTTCGGTGAGGAGTCCCACCCGTGGCGGTGCAGTGGCGTCGTCTCCCGGCCGCCGCCCTCCTCCTCGCCGCCGCCCTCTCCTGCGCCTCCCCGCCTGCCGAAGGCGAGGGCGTCACCTCCCCGCGTGCCGGTGGTGCGGGCGTCGCTTCTCCGCGTGCCGGAGGTGAAGGCGTCGCTTCTCCGCGTGCCGGTGGTGCGGGAGCGGGGGCGTCGCCGGGCGACCGTACGGTGGTGGTGCTGACCTTCGACGACGGGCTCGCCGGTCAGCTCACGGCGGCGGCCATGCTGCGCCGGCACGGGCTGCCCGCCACGTTCTTCGTCTCCAGCGCCAAGCTCGGCCTGCCGGGCCGGTTGACCCGGGCGCAGGTGCGCGCGCTGGCCGCGGACGGGCACGAGATCGGCGGCCACACGCTGAGCCACGCCAGGCTGGACACGCTCACGCCCGCGCGGCAGCGTACGGAGATCTGCGCCGACCGGCGGGCGCTCGCCGGGCTGGCACCAGCGCCGGTCACCCTCGCCTACCCCTACGGCCGCGCGGACGCCGCCACCGCCCGCCTCGCCAGGGAGTGCGGCTACGTCGCCGCGCGCGGCTCCGGCGGCCTGACCCCGGCCGCCCCGCGGGCCGCGACCGGCCTCTTCGACGTGCCGACGATGCCCGCCGTCGTCGAGACCACCACGGCCGCCGCCCTCAGGTCCTACGTCACGGCGGCCGAACGGCACGGCGGCGTGGTGACCCTCGTCTTCCACGACGTCTGCTCCTCCTGCGGCGAATACTCGGTCGCCCCGGACGTCCTCGACGACTTCCTCGGCTGGCTGGCCGCCCGCCGCCCGTACGGCACGCGGGTCCGCACGTTCGCCGAGGCCGTCCGCGCCGGGCGCTGACCCGATCGCTGACCCGATCGCTGACCCGATCGCTGACCCGGGCGCCGACCCGATCGCCGGGTCCGGCGCGGGCCCGGTCAGCGGCCGGTGCGGAAGAGGCCCCGGCGGCGGGACGCCTCGTGGCGCAGCCGGCGCAGCTCCTCTTCGAGCTCGGCGACCCTGCCCCGCAGACGGGCGTTCTCCTCGCCCAGCCGGGCGGCCTCGGTCCCGGTGTCGTCCCTGGGCTTCGGGGAGGGGGCCGCGGCGGCCGGGGCCGCGGTGGCGGAGGTGGTGGCGGTGGCGGTGGCGGGGGAGAAGCCCCAGGTGGCGCCGTCCAGCCAGTAGGTGCCCGCCACGTCCTCGACGGCGTCCTCCAGCGCCTCGCCCTCGGTCCTGACCAGCGCGGCGCGGGCGAACGCGCCCGTGTGCTCCAGGCGCGCGGCCAGCACGTCGTCCGTCTCCTCCAGCGCCACGCTGACCAGCCCGTACCCCTGCTCGGCGGCGAGCGCGACCAGCCGCTTCAGCGTGTCGGCGGCGGGCACCCAGCCGGGCGGCACGTGCAGCCGGTACGGCGTGGGCGCGGCCGACTGCGGGAGCTTCTCCACATGGCGCACCCTGCCGTCGTGGCGGTAGAGACCGTGCACGAGGAGCAGGTCGAGGTTCTCGCTGTACTGGGGGGAGCGGCGGTCCTCGGTGAGCGAGTCCCACGGGCCGACCAAGGTCACCCGCAGGTCGTGCAGGCTGCTCGCGAGCACCCCGTCCACGGTGGCCCTGGTGTCCTCGTAGCTCGCCCCCTCGGCGTCCACCACGACCTCCAGGTACGGCACGAGGTACTGGCGGCGCGGGTGGGTGCGCTGCCAGCGCATGTGCGCCACCCGGTCCGGCACGAAGACCCGGTTGTACCTGCTGACCTGGTCCCCCTCGCGCATCATCATGGACCGGCCGAGGTGCCAGCTCCGCGCGGCGGGCTCCAGCACGAAGGCGGCGCCGTGCTGGGCGAGGCGGTAGCCCAGCTCGGTGTCCTCGCCGAGCACCAGCGCCGTCTCCAGCGGCCCGGCGGTGCGCAGCAGGCGGGCGTTGACCGAGGCGGCGTTGGTGATGTGCACCCGGTAGGCGGTGTCCTTGGCGTCGCGCATGCCGTTGGTGCGCGCGGCGAGGTCCACGATCCACCGGTGCGGCTCGCTGGCGTCGAGGTCGAACAGCCGGCCGGCGTTCCCGGTGGACACGGCCGTGTGCACGGTGGCCGGGTCGGGCCACCCGCTCTCCACGTAACGCACATAGCCCATGACCACGAGGTAGTCGGCGAGGTGGTGCCAGCGCATGTGCGCCTCCACCTCGTCGTGGTGGGTGACCATGTCGGCGTCGAGCCAGTGCACGACGTCGCCCTCGGCGATCCGCAGCCCGGTGTTGCGCGCGTTGGACCGGCCGCGCGAGCCGGGTTCGGTGCGCAGCAGGAAGGTGCGCTCCGGCGTGATCTCCGGCAGCCGCAGCGGCGGGGAGGTGCCGTCGTCCACCACGATGACCTCAAGCAGGTGGGACGGGTAGCTCTGCCCGGCCAGCGCGGCCAGCGTGAGGTCGAGTTTGTCCTGGTGCCCGTAGGCGGCGATGACCACGCTCACCGGCAGCCTGGGCCGCCAGGCGCCGATCGCGGGCGGTGAGAGGACGCCGTAGTCGTTGTGCCGGATGCGAGGGGTGGTCACTGCGGCTCCATGAGTCGGCTGGGACGGAAACCCCGCCACTGGTCCTTGGCCCGGTGCAGGAAGTACCCGACCGGCTCCTGCCAGGTGTGCCTGCCCCGGGCCGCCCGGCGGGCCACGAAGTTCAGGCCGTGCGTCCGGTAGATGCAGCCCCCGGCTCCCAGCAGGGCCTGGAACAGCTCGATGTCCACCGACCGGGGGATGGGCCGGAAGCCGCCGAGCGCGTCGAAGGTCTCCCGGGAGATGAGGAAGGTGCCGCCGGCGACGTGGTCGGACATGACCTCGCTGGTCCACCGGCGGCGGATGGTGACGTTGATCTGTTCGAGGTAGAAGAACTCCGACGCGGAGCCCACGAGGTCCGCCCCGGAGTAGCCGCGGGCCAGGACGAGGTCCGCCAGATGGTCGGGGCCGTACCAGTCGTCGTCGTCCCACTTGGTGACGTACGTCCCGGTGGAGCGGGCGACCGCCTGGTTGAGCACGGTGCCGAAGGGCAGCCACGACTCGGCCTCGACGAGGGTGATGGGCCGGTCGAAGCCGGCCACCGCGGCGGCGACGGCGGGGTGGCCGGCGGGCACGCCGTGCAGGCCGAGCACCACTTCGAGGTCCACGCCGCGCTGGCGGGCGATCTGGTCGAGCGCGAAGGCGACCAGGTCGGCCCTGCGGGTGCACATCACCACGGAGACGGTCGGGTCGGGCGGCGGGGTCAGTCCCGCCTCGGCGGTCAGGGCGTTCCACCGGGCCGTGGTGCCGTGCGCGCGCAGGGCCGCGCGGCGGAGCCGTACGCTGCGTTCCTCTCTGCGCAGGTCGTCGGCGTCGGGTTCGGTCGCGATGTGGGAGAGCACGTCCTCGCCGAGGGCGGCGACGGCCCAGCCGGGGGGCGGGTCCGCGATGAGGGGTACGCCGGCGGCGGCGAGGCCGGCCACCACCCGGGCCGCGGTGATCGGGCCGGTGTGCGCGGGGCGCCAGGCGAGCCGCAGGCCGCGCAGCCTGCGCAGCTTGTCCACGTCGGCGTCGGTGACCAGGCCCGATTCGGGGAACCTGACCAGCTCCTTGTCCTCCAGCCATGCCGTCCAGCGTCCGTCGCGGGCGCCGATCTCGCCGACGCCCTTGGTCGGGGTGCGCAGGAAGCCGCGCGGGTTGACCGAGCGCTCGTCCACCGGCGGCACGTGGCCGGGGTCGATCTCGATCGAGCCCAGCCGGTCGTAGCCGCCGGGGGCGCCGATGGCGGCCCAGGTGGCCGCCTGCCACGCCGGGCGGGCGGCGGTGGGCACCCGGTCGTCCGGCCACGCCGTGCCGGGCAGCCGGACCGCGAGGTCGGCGGCGGGCACGCCGGACTTCTCCGGCTCGCCGCCGGCCGCCGCGTCGGGGTCGCCGGGCCGCCAGTCGGCGAGCGCGGCGTCGCCGAGACCGGCCGCGGCCAGCGGGTAGGCGTTCAGGTGGTGGCCGGTGAAACCCTTGGCGACCGCCGCGGCCACATCCCCGGCGGGCAGTTCCCTGGCGAAGCGGGTGGTGACCAGCCAGCCCGAGACGCCGAGGCGGCTCACCCGCATCTCGCGCAGCACCCGCTGGCCGAGCCCGCGCGACAGCATCACCTGCGGGGTGTCCTGCCAGGACGGCGTCTCCAGGATGGCCACCATGATCCGCGGCGCCGCGGGCAGGGCGGCGCGCAGCGAGACCAGCCGGCGCAGGTCGGTGGGGGTACGGGCGAGCAGGGCGACCGCCGCGGGTTCGGGAACCGGCCACGGCCCGCCGGAGATGTCCTCGATGTCCACCGAGTCGACCTGTGCGCCGGGCAGCAGCCCTTCCAGCACCTCGCCGGCCCCCTCCACCCCGGCGACGGCGGCGGCGACCTTCGCGCCGGGTTTCGCGAACACCGTGGGCGGGGCGGGTTTCGGCGTCACGGCGCGCTCCGCTGGAACAGCATCGCGCCTTTCTCCGCGGGGAACGGCCTGCCGTCCAGTTCGGGGAACTCACGCAGCCAGCGGTCGGCGACCTCGCGTTCCTCCGCCCGCCTGGCGTCGTCCAGCACGATCAGGGCGTCGGCGGCACAGCGGGGCAGCAGTAGCGGGACGGCCGGGTAGCGGGCCTGGTGGCCGGTGTTCATGGGCGGGCCGTCGATGAAGAGGAGTCCGATGTCGGAGAGGTCGTCCAGGGCGGCCTGGTCGTACCAGGGGAAGGATCGCCAGTCGGTGAGCGGGGCGTGCCGTACCTCGACGACGGACTCCAGGCCGTGCGCGGTGATCAGGTCGCGGGAGGCGCGGGCGTAACGCTCGTCGTGTTCGAGCGCGACCACCCGGCCGCCGCCGAACCGCTCCACCGCGTAGCCCAGCCAGACCGTGGACGCGCCGCTGCCGCACTCGACGATCAGCTTCGGGCGGTCGATCGCCACCCGCTCGACCAGCAGCCGCAGCACGTCGGGGGAGGCGGCCCAGCCGCGCAGCCGGGGCATCGGGGCCCGCGGCGACAGCAGGGCGCGCAGGTCCACCAGCGCCTCGACCTGCCCGAAGTCGCCCCGGGAACGGACCTCGGGGAGCACCTTGTCCTTGGTCAGCGCCTCGATCCTGGCCAGCGCGGAGCGGATCTCGCCGAGCCGGTCGCCGTGCGCGGAGAGGGTGGCCGTGTGCTCGGCCAGGGTGGCGGAGTGGGCGGCGAGCTCGGCGCGGTCCTCACCGAGGGCGGCGACGACGGTCTCGGCGTGCCCGCGACCCTCGCCCGCGAGGCTCTCCGTCTGCGCCGCGACGGCCGCGACCAGGCCCTTCAGCTCTCCGGCCAGCCCGGCGAGCGCCGCCTCCTCGCGTTTCACCCGCCGGTCGGTGCGCAGGGCCTTGCCGTCCACGCGGCGCACTGTGAGCACGGTCATCGCGACCGCCGCGAGCGTCGCGGTGGAGACCGCGAGCTGGACGGCGTCCGGCCAGTCGATCGCCTCGACCGCCGACAGGGCCGCCAGACCGGCGACCCCCAACCCGCCCGCGAAGGCGGAGACGAGCAGGAGACGCCGGGTGGACGGAGTACGTATACGGATCCTTTCCACTGAAAGAGCGTATGTCTTGTAAAGCGGACCTAACGGGATAACCGGCTAAGAGTTCCCTGAGAGGTGCATCAGTATCCGCTGACACACCTCCCACGGATGCCTCAGGAGAGCTTGTTGCCCGCCGACTTCAGGTCCTGGCAGCCCTGGACCACCCGGGCCGCCATCCCGGCCTCGGCGGACTTGCCGTAGGACCGCGGGTCGTACGCCTTCTTGTTGCCGACCTCGCCGTCCACCTTCAGCACGCCGTCGTAGTTGCGCAGCACATGGTCGGCGATCGGCCTGGTGAACGCGTACTGCGTGTCGGTGTCGATGTTCATCTTGACCACGCCGTAGGAGATCGCCTCGTGGATCTCGCTCAGCAGCGAGCCGGAACCGCCGTGGAAGACCAGGTCGAACGGCTTCTCCTTGCCGTACTTCGCGCCCACCGCGTCCTGGATCTCCTTCAGCACGCTCGGCCGCAGCTTGACGTGGCCCGGCTTGTAGACGCCGTGCACGTTGCCGAAGGTCGCGGCCAGCATGTAACGGCCGCGGTCGCCGACGCCCACGGCCTCGGCGGTGGCCAGCGCGTCCTCCGCCGTCGTGTAGAGCTTCTCGTTGATCTCGCCGACGACGCCGTCCTCCTCGCCGCCGACGACGCCGATCTCCATCTCCATGATGATCCGCGCCGCGGCGCACTTCTCCAGCAGCTCGGCCGCGATCTGCAGGTTCTCCTCCAGCGGCACGGCGGAACCGTCCCACATGTGCGACTGGAACAGCGGGTCCTCACCCCGGGCGACCCGCTCCCTGGAGATCTCCACCAACGGCCGCATATAGCCGTCGAGCTTGTCCTTGGGGCAGTGGTCGGTGTGCAGCGCGATGGTCACCGGGTACTTGGCGGCGACGACCCTGGCGTACTCCGCGAGCGCCACCGCGCCGGTCACCATGTCCTTGACCGTGGTGCCGGAAAGGAACTCGGCGCCTCCCGTGGAGACCTGCACGATTCCGTCGCTCTCCGCCTCGGCGAATCCCCGCAGGGCGGCGTTCAGCGTCTGTGACGAGGTCACGTTGATCGCCGGATAGGCGAACCCCCCCGCCTTGGCTCGGTCGAGCATCTCGGCGTAGACCTCTGGCGTTGCGATGGGCATCGGTCAACTCCCTGGAAAACGGCGATAAACGGCGATAGAGGGCCGGCGCGGAGTGCGGGAGCGCGCTCAACGCGAGCGACCACACGGCCCGCCCGAGCCAGTATTCCCCGTTCCTGCCCAGACGGGTAGGCACCTACCCCTCGCGTCGCGCCCCATCTCACCGGGACACCCCACCGGGGCCCGCCTTCCCCGGTGGTCCCAACGGTACGGGTAGGCTCAGCCGCGATGAACTTTTCGAACCTGCTAAGTGCCGAGTGGTGGATCGTCACCTTCGGGCTGATCGGCATCCTCGCCATCATCTTCGCCGAGACCGGTCTGCTCATCGGCTTCTTCCTGCCGGGCGACTCGCTGCTGGTCGTGGCCGGCATCGGCGCCTCGGCCTCGGTGGCCGCGGCGGTCGGCCTGGACAAGCCCTTCCCGCTGGGCCTCCTGCTCGTCGCCGCCCCGGTGTGCGCGATCGCCGGCGCCCAGCTCGGCCACCTCATCGGGGCCAAGACCGGCCCGCGCCTGTTCTCCCGCCCGGACTCCCGGCTGTTCAAGCGGGAGTATGCGGACAAGGCCCAGCACTACTTCGAGCGGTTCGGCCCGGCCCGCGCCGTGGTCGTCGCCAGGTTCATCCCCGTCGTGCGCACGTTCCTCAACCCGGTCGCCGGCATGCTGGGCATGCGGCCACGGCACTTCCTGCTGTGGAACGTCGTCGGCGGCGTCCTGTGGACCGACGGCCTGCTGACCTTCGGTTACCTCATCGGCACGAAGATCCCCAACGTCGACCGGTACATCCTGCCCGGCGCCGCCGTGGTCGTGCTGCTCTCGGTGATCCCGATCGTGCGCGAGATCATGAAGAGCCGCAGGGAGGCCGCGGCCCTCCCCCTGCCCGCCGGCAAGCACCACCGCCCCTGACAGCCCTGACAGCCCTGACAGCCCTGAGAGCCGGTCAGACCGCTCATGGAGCAGGTGTGTCCAACCCTTGACCGGCGGCTCCGGCCTCTATCGGCGGCCCGTCGAGATACGGGGATCGCGGATCCGGGCGTCGGGTGGCTGGTGCGGGGCCCTCGGTCCCGCCGTGGGGTCCCCGCCGGTCATGGCCATGCGCTCCTTTCTCTTACGCACCAGCCACCAGCCGACGCCGAGCGCGATCAGCCCGAGCGGGGTGCGGGACAGCCGCCGGGTCAGGACGAGCATCAGGATCCTTTTCATGGTTCCCCCCTCGCCTGACACGCTCTACCCACCGCACGGAAAACAGTCAGGGGTGCAAATCGTCCATAGCGGCTAACCTCGAACCGTGGGACGGCACAGGTCGGATCCGATGGGGATCGCCCGCCTGCTTCTCGTGGGAGTGGCGGTCGTGGCGGTGCTGATGCTCATCGCCGTCGGCGTCCGCGCGCTGTCCGCCACGCTGTCCGCCGCCCCGGCCGAGCAGGTCACCCCGGATGCCGCCCCGAGCGACGACCCGCCGCCCGCGCCCGACCCGACGGTCTTCATCGAATGCGTCCAGGACCGCTGCGGCGAGGTCTTCGTCCGGATCCCCGGCGGCGACGTGCTCCTCGACCGGGAGCTCGCCGGGGGCGAGCAGGTCGGCTTCGACGACGAGAAGCTCGACGTCGTCCTCGCGGACCCGGACGGCCTGCGCGTCACGGTGAACGGCGAACCCCGCACCCCCGCCGAGCCCGGCGAACGCGAGTCGTTCACCGTCACCCGCGAATGACCCACCCCGCCCGAGCCGGTCATCCGCGCAGGGGAGACCCCGCTCGGGCGGGCCGTTCATGGAAAGGGCGGGCCGGTCGTCCGTGGCAGGGGTGGGCGGGCCGTCCGCGGCAGGGGCGGGCGGGTCGTCCGCGGCAGGGGCGCGTCAGTCCAGGCCGAGGTCCGTCAGGGTGAAGGCCGTCCGGTACGGCAGGCCGTGCTCCGCGATGGTCGCGCCCGCTCCCCGGTCCACGATCGTGGCCACCCCGACCACCTCGGCGCCCGCCTCGCGCAGCGCCGTCACGGCGGTCAGCACCGACCCGCCGGTGGTGGAGGTGTCCTCCACGGCGAGCACCCGCCGCCCGGCGATGTCCGGCCCCTCGATCCGGCGCTGGAGGCCGTGCGCCTTGCCCTCCTTGCGCACCACGAACGCGTCCAGGCTCTCCCCGCGCGCCGCCGCCGCGTGCATCATCGCCGTCGCCACCGGGTCCGCCCCCAGCGTCAGCCCGCCGACCGCGTCGTAGCCGAGGTCCCGGGTCAGCTCCAGCATCACCCGGCCGACCAGCGGCGCCGCCTTGCCGTCGAGCGTGACGCGCCGCAGGTCCACATAGAAGTCGGCCTCCCGCCCCGAGGAGAGCACGACCCTCCCGTGCACGACGCCCTTGCTCTTGATCTCGGCCAGCAGATCCTCGCGATCGTTCATGCCGCCAAGCCTAGGGGGCGGCGGGGACGTGCCCGGCGCCCGGGTTTGGCGGCGACCGGCGAGGTAAGGCGTGCCCTATGAGACGTACATCCTTGAGCCGCCACCTGCTGGCGGGCGCGGTCGCGGGCGCGGCGGGGACGACCGTGCTCAACACGATCACCTATCTGGACATGGCCGTCCGGGGGCGACCGGCCAGCGTGCTGCCGGAACAGGCGGCGGAGAAGATCGCCGAAGGGCTGCACGCCGATCTCGGCGACGAGCGGACCGCGCCGCCCAGGAACCAGGGGATCGGCGCGCTGATGGGCCTGCTGTCTGGCGTGGCCGTCGGCGCCGCGTACGGCCTGTTCCGGCATGCCGTACGCGAGGTGAGCCTGCCGGCCGCGGCCGGTGGGCTGGGCGCGGCGGCCGCGGTGGCGGGCAGCGCGCCGCTGGTCGGCCTCGGCCTCACCGACCCGCGCACCTGGGGCGCGAACGGCTGGCTCACCGACCTCGTCCCGCATCTCGGCTACGGCCTGGCCGCCGCGGGCGCCTACGAACTCGCGGTCAGCCGGCGCTGATCCACACCTTGACCTGGTAAAGGCGCGATTTCGGTTTAGCCACGTCCTCCTATGAGGAATGATTCGCAGGGCAACGCCGTGTAATCGTGAGGTCACAATGGGTGCGGAATCGCGTCAAAGCGATGCTGAGCTGCTCGAAGCGGTCAGGACCGGCAAGGGGTCAGCTTTCGGTGTCCTTTATAAGCGGCATGTCGCCGCGGCTCGCGCTCTCGCCTGGCAACTGTCCAGGAGTGAGGCGGAGGTGGAGGACGTCGTCGCCGAGACGTTCACCAAGATCCTCGATCTGGTGCGCCGGGGCGGTGGGCCGGAGATCAGCTTCCGGCCCTACCTGCTCACCGCCGTGCGCCGCACGGTCTACGAGCGGGCACGCGGCGACAGCAGGCAACTGTCCACCGACGAGATCGAGCTCTACGACCCCGGCGTGCCCTTCGTCGATCCGGCGCTGACCGGGCTGGAGCGCTCGCTCGTGGCCAAGGCGTTCATGTCGCTGCCCGACCGGTGGCGGATGGTGCTGTGGCACACCGAGGTGGAGAACGCCAGGCCCGCCGACATCGCCCCGCTGCTCGGCCTGACCGCCAACAGCGTGGCCGCCCTCGCCTACCGCGCCCGCGAAGGGCTCCGCCAGGCTTACCTCCAGATGCACCTGGCCGCCGCGCCACGCCAGGAGTGCCGTCCGGTGCTCGGCAAGATGGGCGCCTACGTCCGCGGCGGCCTGTCCAAACGGGAGAACCAGGCGAGTGACGAGCACCTCGCCGACTGCACCGACTGCCGCGCGGTCTTCCACGAACTGGTCGACGTCAACCAGGGCATGCGCGTCATCGTAGGTCCACTCATAGCCGGGCAGGTGCTCACCGGCTACCTCACCGTTCTGGCCAAGACCGGCGCCGTCGCGTCCGCGGGCGGCCTCGGCGCGGTGGCCGGCTGGCTCGGCAAGGTGCCCAGGCAGCCGGCGGCCGTCGCGAGCGGGGCCGTGGTCGCGGTCGCCGTGGGGGTCGCGGTGGCGGCGTTCCTGGTGTCCGGCGAGGAGCCCGCGGCCCGTCCCCCAT
This sequence comes from Microtetraspora sp. NBRC 13810, assembly GCF_030268685.1. Classification (GTDB taxonomy): domain Bacteria; phylum Actinomycetota; class Actinomycetes; order Streptosporangiales; family Streptosporangiaceae; genus BSRQ01. The sequence goes on along the minus strand of NZ_BSRQ01000013.1, from coordinate 85,042 downwards.
GGCCCCCGCGCGCCGCCCCGATCACCACCCCCAGCCCGCCCCCCGCCCCGCCGTCCGCCAAGCCCTCCGCGTCCCCCACCCCCCCGCCTCCTCCCTCCGCCTCCCCTTCTCCTTCTTCTTCGGCGTCTCCTTCCGTGTCTCCTTCGGCGTCTCCTTCCGTGTCTCCTTCGGCGTCTCCCTCGGCTTCCCCTGCGGAAAGGGCGCCGGCCCGGGCACGGCTGGTGGCGTCCATCGACCCGCTGGGCGCGCTGGTGCGCGACCAGCCCGGCATCGTGGGGGTACGGCTGCGCAACGACGGCGGCGAGGCGAGCGACGAGCTCGTCGCGGCGATCGACCTGCCGCAGGGGGTGACCATGCTGCCCGCCGCGCACGGCGGCAGAGGCGCCGGCGCGCTCGACCCGGTGGGCACCGTCGACGGCTGGTCCTGCCGTCCCGACACCGGCGGCGCGCGCTGCACCCGCGGCCCGCTCGACCCCGGCGACGCCACCGCCGTCTTCATGCGGGTGGACGTCGCCCCCCAGGCCCCCGAAGGCGACGGCCCGGCCGTGAGCGTCACCGCCGGCCGCCTGCGGGTCGCCGCCGAGGCCGGCGCCGGCGTCCGTACGGCGGGCGCCGCCGCGAGGTTCGCCGCCGACGGGCGAGTGGTCACCCGCGCCGTCGGCAACACCCTGCTGACCTGCCCCGGCGACGTGCCCGGCTGCGACAGGGCCAGAGAGCGCGAAGGCAGCCGCCGGGACAACGACCTGTGGCGGATGGTCGCGGTCGACCACGACCGCGACCGCACGACGAAGAACTCCAGCGCGGCCCGCCTCATGCTCCCCGAGGGGGGCGAAGTGGTGTGGGCCGGCCTCTACTGGTCGGCCGGCGGCTCGCTGCCCGCCGGAGGGCGCGGCGCGGGCAAGGGGGGCGACGGCGCCGCCTCGGGGGAGCGGAGAAGCAGGTCCGGGGTGATCGGCGGCAGCGGCGCAGCCCGTGACGGTTCCCCCGGCGCCGGAGATGGCGGGGCGCACGTGCGCAGGGTCGGCGGGGGCGGGATGGTGGCGGGGGCGGTGGCCGGGGAGTCGGCCGACGGGGACGGCGGGGGTGGGGGGTCCGCGGTGGGGGTCCGGGTTCGGGCGCCGGGGAGTGGGCGTTACGTGCGGGTCGACGCCGCCGAGGTGGTGGCGCGGGACCTGCCGGTCGGGCCGGGGTACCAGGCGTTCGCCGAGGTGACGGAGCTGGTGGCGGAGGCCGGCGGGGACGACGGGGAGTGGTGGGTGGCCGACATGTCGTTGCAGGAGGGGGTGTCCCGGCACGCGGGGTGGAGCCTCGTGGTGATCGCGACCGATCCGCGCGGGGCGTACGGGCAGGCGGTGGTGCTGGACACCGCGACCCTGGTGGACGAGGGCGAGGGCCCGTTGGAGATGCCGCTGGCCGGGTTGACGCCGACCGCCTCGCCCGCCCGGGTGGACCTGGTGACGTGGGAGGGCGACGCCGACCTCGACGGCGACACGGTGACCCTCGGCGGCGCCGCGCTGCGGCCCGAGGAGGGCGAGCGCGACGCGGACAACCCCTTCGACGGCTCGGCGGCGGGAGCCGTGGGACCGAAGATGACATTCGGCGTGGACGTGGACAGTTTCCGGCCGGTGCTGGGCGATCGGCCGGTGCTGAGAGTGGCGACGGAAAGGGATGTGGTGCTGTTCGGAGTGGCGGCTGTCAGCGTTCATGCCAGGTCGTGAGGGGCGGGTTTCAATATCAGGACAAACTGGTACGGTCTGCGTGAACGCTCCCGCATTTGGTCGGGCGAAGGTCGAATCGTCAGGATTAACCTTCGCTCGATCGGCTGCTTCATTACCCTGAGAGAGGCCCTGTCCGGCTCTGAGGGGTGCAGAGCCAAACAGTCAGGCCATGGAGGAAGGGGCGGTGTCTCGTGGATCGCTGCGCGCTGTTCGTGGACGCCGGCTACCTACTCGCGGATGGCGCCATGGCGGTGCACGGCACCCGCCATCGTGAGGCCGTCGCCTGGGACTACCCCGGCCTGCTCCAGCTTCTCGACACCCTCTCCCGGGAGCGCACCGGACTGCCGGTGCTGCGCTGCTACTGGTACGAGGCGACGGTCGAGGGCCGCCGCACCCTGGAGCACGACGCGCTCGCCGACATCCCCGGCCTGAAACTCCGGCTCTCCCGGATCAGGCCCGGCCGCCGGGAGGGCGTGGACGCCCAGGTGCACCGCGACCTCATGACCCTGGCCCGGAACAACGCCATCTGCGACGCGGTCGTGGTCAGCGGCGACGAGGACCTCGCCCAGGTCGTGTGCGACGCCCAGGATCTCGGCATCCGGGTCACCGTCGTGCACATCGCCGCCGACGGGAGCTGGGCGGTCTCCCGTTCGCTTCGCCAGGAGTGCGACGATCTCATCGAGATCTCCGGCGGTCACCTCCGGCCGTACGTCAACATGATCACCGCGGGCGGCGAGGTCGGGGCCGTCATGGGCAACGGCCACCAGCCCACCAGCAACGGCCAGGCGGCCTCCGCCGTACAGGCCCTCACCGCCGGATCCTCCTCCCCGCCCGGTTCTGCCACGCTGTCCGGTCCTTCGTTGTCCGGTACCTCTTCGTCCGGTCCCTCTTTGTCCGGTCACGGTCTGTCGTCGAACGTGTCGGCGTCCGGTCACGGTGCGGCCTCCGGCCCGTCGGGATCCGGTGCCACGTCCGGGCCCGCGTCCGGCTCGCCGGGCACGGGGCTGTCCGGGTCCGGCTCGGGCGGCGGTCACGCGGCGCCGGGCGGCTCCACCGGCGCCACCACTCCGCCGCACGGCACCGCCGCGCCCCACTCCGGCGGCTACGCGCTGAGCAACGGCCAGCACCCCCAGAACTCACAGAGCGGCGGCCCGGGAGGCTCATCCGGCCTGCCCGGCGGCTCGGGGTTGACCAGCGGCTCGGCGTTGACCGGCGGTCCGGGGCTGACCGGCTCCGGGCTGACCGGCTCCGGGATGTCGGGCTCGGACATGTCGAGTTCCGGCATGTCGGGCTCCGGGATGTCGGGGGCCGGCTCTGGCTCGGGTATGTCGGGGTCGGGCATGTCGGGCTCTGGTATGTCGGGCTCCGGTATGGCCGGTCCTGCCGGTATGAGCGGCGGGTCTGGAGCCGGTGGCGGGGCTGGGATGGGCGGCTCGCAGATGGGTGACGGTTCCGGGATGGCGGGTTCCGGGGCCGGTGGTGGGATGGCCGGTGGTTCCGGGGGCGGCGGCTCAGGGATGAGCGGTGGTTCCGGGATGACTGGCGGGTCCGGGATGAGTGGCGGTGCGGAGATGGCCGGTGGTGCCGGGGGGATGGGGGGCGGGTCCGGCCTGACCGCCGGAAACTCGCTGCTCGGCCCGGGGAACACGCCGCTGAGCCCCGGTTCCCCGCTGACCTCGGGCTCCTCCTCGTCCGGGAACTCACCGCTGACCTCCGGCAACCCGTCCCACACCTCCGGCACTCCGGCCCACACCTCCGGCAACCCGGCACTCACGTCCGGCAATCCCGCCCTGACCTCCGGCAACCCGCCCATGACCTCCGGCGGCGCCCATTACGGCTCGCCGGGCTCCTCCGCGGGTTCCCCGCTCTCCTCCGGGGGCTCCCTCTCCTCGGGCAACCCGGCGTCCTCGGGATCGTCGTCGTCTTCGGGCTCTCCGCTGTCGTCTGGGTCGCCGCTCTCGTCCGGGTCGCCGCTGTCCTCCGGGGCGGGGGCGGGCCACGGGTCCCATGCCAGTCAGCCCGCCCTGCCCGCGTACCCGGGGTACACCCACGACACCCAGGCCACGCAGACGCAGTCCGCGTCGCAGCAGTCCACGCCCTCGGCCATGCTCCCGGCGCCCACGCACGGCCAGTTGCCCAAGGTGTCCACGCCGGCCCCGCAACCCGCTCAGTACCAGGGCGGCGCCGCCTACCAGACGCCCCAGCTCGGCCCCTACACCGGTCCGCACGCCGCGCCGATCCCGGTCCAGACGCCTCCCGGCGGCACGACGACCAGCCTCGCCGAGGCGGTCAAGGCGGCGCACAAGGAAGGCCACGACTTCGGCGAGTCGGTCGCCCGCGACGCCCCGGCCCTGTGGCTGGAAGCCGTCCTGGCCCGCAAGCCGCGGATGCCGTCCGACCTGGAGGCCCGCCTCCTCCAGGGTTCCTCGCTCCCGATCGACTTCCTCCTGCACGACGAGGTCCGCCACGCCCTCCGCCGCGGCTTCTGGGACGCCCTGGAGAACGCCCGCCACTGACCGGCGCGTCAGGCGACCCTGAGCCGTTCCCCGCCCACCTCCAAGTGCACGTCGACCTGCCCGCCCAACGCCTTGGCATAGGCGATCAGCGTGCCGAGTTGGAGCGCCTCGACATCACCGCGCTCGATCGCGGACACCCGCTCCTGCCGCACCGCCATCCGGTCAGCGACCTGCCGCTGGGTCAACCCCGACCGCGTCCGCAACTCCGCCAGCCGCATCGCGGCGAGCCGCCGAGCCGCTCCCTGCTCGAAGCGTCCAGATCGTCGGCTTTCACCGGAGGGAGGACGTCAAGCAGAAAAGGTGAATGTCAGGGTTCTGTGAGGTTGGTGGTGGAGAGGAGGTTGAGGAGGTTGTCGAGGGTGGGTTTGCTGGTGGTGGGGAGCCAGACGAGGTCGGTGGCGGCGTAGTCGCCGGAGAGGGGGATGAAGACGACGCCGGTGCGGCGGAGTTCGCGGGCGGAGTGGGCGAGTCTGGTGACGCCTACGCCGGCGGCCACGAGGCCGAGGAGGTTGGGGACGGTGGTGGCGCGTTGGACGACGTTCGGGGTGAAGCCGGCCTGGCTGTAGTCGCGGTCGTACTTGTGGTGCCACGGGGGCCAGGAGCTGCGCGGGGTGAGGACCCAGGGCTCGCCGGCGAGTTCGGCGAGGTGCAGTTCGGCGCGGGTGGCGAGCGGGTGGTCCTCGGGGAGGACGGCGCAGGCGCGTTCGACGAACAGCGTTCTGGTGGCGAGGCCGTCCACCAGCGGCGGGCGGGTGAAGGCCGCGTCGTAACGGCCCTCGCGCAGACCGGCGACGAGCTCGGCGATGCCCAGGTCGTCGGTGGTCAGCTCCACGTCGGGGAAGCGCTCGCGGAACGCCCGGACCACCGGCGGCAGCAGGTAGTTGGTGACGGAGGCGAGGAAGGCGAGGTTGAGACGGCCGATCTCGCCGCGGGCCGCCCGGCCGACTGAGGAGACGGCCTGCTCGGCGCGGTCGATGACCGCACGGGCCTCGGGCAGGAACAGCCGGCCGACCTCGGTGAGCCGGGTGCCCCGGGTGTCGCGGTCGAACAGCCGCGCCCCCACCGCGCGCTCCAGCACCCGGATCTGCTGGGACAGCGACTGCTGGGCGATCCGCAGCCGCTCGGCGGCCCGGGTGAAGCTCAGCTCCTCGGCCACCGCCACGAAATACCGCATCTGGCGCAATTCGGGGGTCGTCACAGGCTTCGACTGTAACACCGGCAGGCAAAGCGTGTTGGACGGCACGGAGACGGCACGGTGAAGGTGGGACGCGTGCCGGACGCGGATGGCGTCCGGCGGAACGCTGAGAAGAGGGATGTGCCCATGTCACGGGTATGGCTGATCACCGGCTGCTCGGCGGGATTCGGGCAGCAGGTCGCGCTGGCGGCGCTGGCCGCGGGGGACAGCGTGCTGGCGACCGCCCGCCGTACCGAGCAACTGGCCGGCCTCGTCGCCGCGGGCGGCGACCGGGTGCGCACCGCGCGGCTCGACGTCACCGAGCCCGCCACGATCGACGCGGCCGTGCAGGTCGCGCTGACCGAGTTCGGGCGGATCGACGTGGTGGTGAACAACGCCGGGTACGGCTCGGTGGGCGCGGTCGAGGAGCTGACCATGCCGGAGCTGCGTGATCTGATGGAGGTCATGTTCTTCGGCGCCGTCGCGGTGACCAAGGCGGTGGTGCCGCACCTGCGGGCCCAGGGCAGCGGGGCGATCGTGCAGATGAGCTCGATGGGCGGCCAGGTGACCATGCCGGGGTTCGGCGCCTATTGCGCGGCGAAGTTCGCGCTGGAGGGGTTGTCGGAGGCGCTGGCGGCCGAGCTGGCGCCGTTCGGGGTGCGGGTGCTGATCGTCGAGCCGGGCGCGTTCCGCACCGAGTTCGGCGGGGCGCGGATGCACCGGTCCCGGGAGATCGACGCCTACCGGGTGTCCACCGGCGGGACCAGGGGGGCCGTGGACGCGATGGACGGCACGCAGCCCGGCGACCCGGCCAAGGCGGCCCAGGCGATCCTGCGGGTGCTGGACAGCGACGACCCGCCGCTCCGGCTGGCCCTCGGCAAGGACGCCGTGCACAGCATCCGCGAACAGCACGGCCGGCTGCGCGCCGACCTCGAACGCTGGGAGGAACTCAGCACCGCGATGGACCTCTGAGCCCCGCCGGGGCGCGGCGGAAAACGGATTGCCCGGGGCGGGGCGCCGGTAGTTGACTGGGCGCCGTTTCCGGGAGGAGTCACATGATCGTAGTTTCCGCCGCGTCCGGCGCCCTCGGGCGGCTGGTGATCGACCGCCTGCGTACGCGGGCCGACGTCGTGGCCGTCGTCCGTGATCTCGCGCGGGCGCCCGAGGGGGTCCGGGCCAGGCGCGGTGACTATGAGGAGCCGGCGAGCCTGCGGGCGGCGTTCGAGGGGGCCGAGCGGCTGCTGGTGATCTCGTCGCCGGAGCTGGATCCGGCGCGCAGGATCGCGCACCACCTGGCCGCCGTGACGGCCGCCAAGGAGGTGGGCGTGGGCGCGATCGCCTACACCAGCTTCCTGGGCGCAGGCACCGTGGCCACCGGGGTCACCGAGGCGCATCACGCGACCGAGCGGGCGATCCTGGACAGCGGCCTGCCGTACACGATGCTGCGTCACCCCTACTACAGCGAGGCGTTCGTGCCACAGGTGGCGGACGGCGAGTTGACCGCGAGCACCGGCGGGCGGGGGCTGAACACCGCGTTCCGCGCCGATCTGGCCGAGGCGGCGGCGAACGTGCTGACCGGCGACGGGCATCTGGGGCGCGACTACGACCTCACGGGCCCGCTGTGGAGCCATCCGGAGCTGGCCCGCGCCCTCGGGGTGGCCTTCCGCGAGGTGCCGGACGCCGGGCCGGGGCCGATGGCCTGGCTCAACGCCCAGGTGCGCGCCGGCGCGCTGGAACAGCAGACCGGCGACCTGGAAAGTCTCCTCGGCAGGCCGGCCGAGACGGTCCTTCAGCGGCTCCGCGCCTGAGAAGGGGGCGGGCCGCCCGGGTCGCCGGACCCGGACGGCCGGTCCGGCTCACAGACCGAGCAGGGCCCCGCTCTTGCTGGTGTCGGTGCTGGTGTTGTTGTTGCCGCAGTCGTGCTTGGCCTTGCCGGTCAACGGGAGGTCGGTGCCGCAGACCAGGGTGTCCATGAGGCCCGGCCCGGGGGAGGCGGCGGCGGGGCCCGCGGCCAGGACGGCCCCGATGCCCGCGGCGACCAGCACGACCAGCATGCGCTTGCTCAAAGCCCACTCCTTGGATCACGGATGGTGGTGACTCGGCTACTATCCGTACTCGCCGGGGGGCATGGAACTCACCAGAGGGTTACAAGATGCTGACCGGAGCACCGGCCGTCCCCTATGGGAAGAACGCCCGCCGTACCGGGTGGGGTACGGCGGGCGGCGGGGGTCAGCTGAGGGCGTCGAAGCCGGCGCGGAGGTGGGCGACCCGGTCGTCCAGGTCGGTCAGCGGGATGGTGAGGGCGGGGTCGTTCGACTTGTGGGCCAGCTCCCTGACCCGGGTGAGCTCGTCCTCCACCGCGGTGAGGCGGCGGGACAGCTCGGGGAGGATCGCCGCGTGGTCGATCGTGTCGCCCGGCAACTCGCCGGACAGCCGCTCGCGCAGCAGCGCGGCCTGCTCGCTGAGGCGGCGGTTCATGTTGTAGAGCTCGACGAAGACGGAGACCTTCGCGCGCAGCACCCAGGGGTCGAACGGCTTGGTGAGGTAGTCGACGGCGCCCGCGGCGTAACCGCGGAAGGCGTAGTCGGGGGCGCTGTCGACCACCGTCAGGAAGATGATCGGGATGTTCCTGGTGCGCTCGCGGCGCTTGATGTGCGCGGCGGTCTCGAAACCGTCCATGCCGGGCATCCGCACGTCCAGCAGGATCAGCGCGAACTCCGTGCTGAGCAGCGCCTTGAGCGCTTCCTCACCCGACCGCGCCCGGATGGGGACGAGGTCGAGCGAGCTCAGGATGGCCTCCAGGGCGATGAGGTTCTCCTCGCGGTCGTCGACCAGGAGGATCTTGGCGCGGTCGGGCATGGATCACGACCCTTCCTGTGACTCGGTTGACGTGACCTTCCCGCGGGTGAGCCAGCCACGCAGGCGTTCGAGCAGACGGTCCACGTCCACCGGCTTCGGCACGTAGTCGGAGGCGCCGGACGCGATGCTCTTCTCCCGGTCTCCTCTCATGACCTTAGCCGTCAAAGCGATGATCGGGAGATCCGCGAACTGCGGCATCCGGCGGATCGCGGACGTCGTGGCCCAACCGTCCATCTCCGGCATCATGATGTCCATCAGCACGAGTGCCACGTCTTCGTTCCGTTCGAGCTGTTCGATGCCCTCGCGGCCGTTCTCGGCGTAGACCACGGTCGCGCCGTGCCGCTCCAGCACGCTGGTGAGCGCGAAGACGTTGCGGATGTCGTCGTCCACGATCAGGATCTTCGAGCCGACCAGCGGGTCCTCGCCCTGCCACTGGTGGTTCTCGCCCACCGGGGCGAGCTGCGGCATCGGCAGGCTCTCCGGCAGCGGCAGCTCGGGCAGCGGGTCGCCCGCCGTGCTCTCGAAGGAGAGGACGCCCGTCTCGGCGGGCACCCGCTGCCTGGCGGCGGCTCCGCCGTCGCGGGCGGCCAGCGGGCCGGTGTACGACGGCGGCAGGAACAGCGTGAACGTGCTGCCCCGGCCGGGCTCACTGTCCACGTGGATCTCGCCGCCGAGCAGCCGGGCGATCTCCCGGCAGATCGACAGGCCGAGGCCGGTCCCGCCGTACTTGCGGCTCGTCGTGCCGTCGGCCTGGCGGAACGCCTCGAAGATGACCTCCAGCTTGTCCATCGCGATGCCGATGCCGGTGTCGATGACCTGGAAGGCCAGGATGCCGTCGGCGCCGCGCAGCGTCTCGTCCTCGAAGACCACGTCGCTCGGGGCCGGCGCGACCCGGAGCAGCACCTCGCCCTTGGGGGTGAACTTCACCGCGTTGGACAGCAGGTTGCGCAGCACCTGCTGGAGGCGCTGCTCGTCGGTGCGCAGCTCGTGCGGCACCGCCTGGTCCACCTCCACCGCGAACGCGAGCCCCTTGTCCTGGGCGAGCGGGGAGAAGGTGGCCTCGACGTAGTCCACCAGCTTGGGCAGCGAGATCTGCTGCGGATGGATGTCCATCCGCCCGGCCTCCACCTTGGACAGGTCGAGGATGTCGTTGATCAGCTGGAGCAGCGCCGAGCCCGCGCCGTGGATCGTCCGGGCGAACTCCACCTGCTGCGCGGTCAGGTTGCCCTCGGCGTTCTCGGTCAGCAGCTTGGCCAGCACGAGCAGGCTGTTGAGCGGCGTGCGCAGCTCGTGCGACATGTTGGCGAGGAACTCCGACTTGTACCGCGAGGAGACCGCGAGCTGCTCGGCGCGCTCCTCCAGGGTGCGCCTGGCCTGCTCGATCTGGAAGTTCTGGATCTCGATCGCGCGGTTCTGCTTGGCCAGCAGCGCGGCCTTGTCCTCCAGCTCGGCGTTGGAGCGGCGCAGCTCCTCCTGCTGGCGCTGGAGCTCGTCGGAGCGATCCTGCAGCTCGCGGGTGAGCCGCTGGGACTCGGTCAGCAGGTCCTCGGTGCGCGAGTTGGCGATGATCGTGTTCATCGTCACGCCGATGGTCTCGACGAGCTGGGTCAGGAAGTCGAGGTGCACCTCGCTGAAGCTGGCGAAGGAGGCCAGCTCCAGGACGCCGAGCACCTGGCTCTCGAAGAGGATCGGCAGCACGACGATCTGCGCGGGATCGGACTGGCTGAGCCCGGTGTCGATGGTGATGTACCGGGCGGGCACCTCGTCCAGGATGATGTGCTTGCCCTCCAGGGCGGCCTGGCCGACGATGCCCTCGCCCATCCCGAACTGCGCCCGCGGTCCCTGCCCGGCCCGCACGCCGTACCCGGCGGTCAGCACGAGGTCGTGGTGCTGGCCGGTGTCCACCCGGTAGAAGGCGCCGTAGCGGGCCGACACCAGCGGTGTCAGCTCGGTCATGATGAGCTTGGCCACCTCGATCAGGTCGCGGTGGCCCTGCATCAGCCGCCCTATGCGCGCCAGGTTGGACTTGAGCCAGTCCTGTTCCTTGTTGGCCTTGGTGGTGTCGCGCAGGTTGGACACCATCGTGTTGATGTTGTCCTTGAGGTCGGCCAGCTCGCCCTGGGCGCTCACCGTGATCGTCCGGGTCAGGTCGCCCTGCGCCACCGCGCCGGTGACCTCGGCGATCGCGCGGACCTGGGTGGTGAGGTTGCCGGCCAGCTCGTTGACGCTCTCGGTGAGCCGCTTCCAGGTGCCTTCGACGCCCTCCACCCGGGCCTGGCCGCCGAGCTGGCCCTCCGAGCCCACCTCGCGGGCGACCCGGGTCACCTCGGAGGCGAAGGAGGAGAGCTGGTCCACCATCCGGTTCAGGGTGGTCTTCAGCGCGAGGATCTCGCCCTGGGCGTCGACGTCGATCTTGCGGGTGAGGTCGCCGTTGGCGACGGCGGTGGTGACCTCGGCGATGTTGCGGACCTGGGTGGTGAGGTTGCCCGCCATCGAGTTGACGTTGTCGGTGAGGTCCTTCCACACGCCGGAGACGCCGCGGACCCTGGCCTGGCCGCCGAGCTGCCCCTCGGTGCCGACCTCGCGGGCGACTCGGGTGACCTCGTCGGCGAAGGACGAGAGCTGGTCCACCATCGTGTTGAGGGTGTCCTTGAGCTGGAGGATCTCACCCTGGGCGTCGGCGGTGATCTTCTTGGACAGGTTGCCCTGGGCGACCGCGGTGGAGACGACGGCGATCTGGCGGACCTGTGACGTCAGGTTGTTGGCCATGACGTTCACGTTGTCGGTGAGGTCCTTCCAGACGCCGGACACGCCGCGCACCTGGGCCTGGCCGCCGAGCTGGCCTTCGGTGCCGACCTCGCGGGCGACCCGGCTGACCTCGGAGGCGAAGGAGGAGAGCTGGTCCACCATCGTGTTCATGGTGGTCTTGAGGGCGAGGATCTCGCCCTGGGCGTCCACGTCGATCTTGCGGGTGAGGTCGCCGTTGGCGACCGCGGTGGTGACCTCGGCGATGTTGCGCACCTGGGAGGTCAGGTTGTTGGCCATCGAGTTGACGTTGTCGGTGAGGTCCTTCCAGACCCCGGAGACGCCGCGGACCCTGGCCTGGCCGCCCAGTTGCCCTTCGGTGCCGACCTCGCGGGCGACTCGGGTGACCTCGTCGGCGAAGGAGGACAACTGGTCCACCATCGTGTTGAGGGTGTCCTTGAGCTGGAGGATCTCGCCCTGCGCGTCCGCGGTGATCTTCTTGGACAGGTCGCCCTGGGCCACGGCGGTCGCCACCGTCGCGATGGCCCGGACCTGGGTGGTGAGGTTGCCCGCCATGAAGTTGACGTTGTCGGTGAGGTCCTTCCAGACGCCGGAGACGCCGCGCACCTGGGCCTGCCCGCCCAGCTCGCCTTCGGTGCCGACCTCGCGGGCGACCCGGGTGACCTCTTCCGCGAACGCCGAGAGCTGGTCCACCATCGTGTTCACGGTGTTCTTCAGCTCGAACATCTCGCCGACGGCGTCGACCGTCACCTTGCGGCTCAGGTCGCCCCGGGCCACCGCGGTGGTCACCAGGGCGATGTCCCGGACCTGGGCGGAGACCCGGCTGGACATCGTGTTCACGGCCTCGGTGAGGTCGCGCCAGCTCCCCGACATGCCGCGCAGGTTGGCCCGCCCGCCGAGACGGCCCTCGGTGCCGGCCTCCCGGGCGACCCTGGTCACCTCGGAGGTGAACAGGGAGAGCTGGTCGACCATGCCGTTGATCGCCTTGCCCAGGCGGCGCACCTCGCCCCGCGCGGTGCGGTCGAGGTCGATCCGCTGGGACAGGTCGCCCTTGGCGACGGCGTCGATCACGTCCGCCGCGCCGCTGACCGGGCTGACCAGGGTGTCGATCAGCACGTTGATCGCATCGACGCTGCCGGCCCAGGAGCCGACCCCCTGGCCGTGTGTCAGCCGCTCGCCGAACCGGCCTTCCTTGACGACCTCGCGCTTGACGCGGACCAGCTCGTTGGCGAGATGCTCCTGGCGCTCGGCTATCTCGTTGAGCAGCGTGTGCACCTCGCCCAGCGTGCCGGAGGGCGCGTTGGGGATGCGGCGCCGGAAATCTCCGTCACGCCACGATGTGAGAGCCTGGAGCAGCGGTTTCAGCTCAGACTCGGTGTAACACCGTTCCCCGGTGTCCGACGCGGTGCCGGTGTGCATGCGACCTCCTCCACTCCCGGTGGGCAGCCGTGAGTAGTGCCAGTCTGTCACGATGGGTAGCCCGGAGTCCTGCCCTCGATTTACCCCATGTCAACGCTAAGTGTGGTAGTCACGGAACGGTGACCGGTTCTTCCCGTGCCGTCCTGGCCGCAACGTTCGCGCCAGGTGAGTCGGCCGTCCCCGCCGCGAGGCGTTTCACCCGCGAGGTCATGACCGCGTGGGCCGCCTCCGCCGTGCTGTCCTCGGCCGAGCAGGTGGTCGGCGAGCTCGCGGGGCAGGTGGACCGGGCGCCGTTCGAGGTGGTCTGGGATCACCGCGGCGACGCCGTACAGGTTGAGATCAGACAAAAGGACATATCGGGCGATTATATGACCGCTCCGACAGTGCCGGTGTCAGAGTGGGGCATCAGTTTCTCCGGTGGCGTACGGGTTCAGTGGGCTCGGCTGGCGTTGCCCGGGTCCGCCGAGCGGACGGCGGCGGAGTGGTCGGAGGAGACCGCGCGCGGGCCGTTCTGGCTGGGGTTCCTCGCCGACGCCAGCGACCTGCTGGCGGGCACCCTCGACCCGGACATGGTGCCGGCCATCATCGCCCAGATCGTGGTGCCCCGGCTGGCGAGCTGGTGCGCCGTCTACACCTCCGACGCGGGGCTCGGGCCGCTCCGCCTCGCCTACCTCTGGCACGCCGACGAGGCGCGCATCGACTCGCTGCGCGAGCAGCTCGGCTCGATCACCATCCCGGCCGCGCAGGGGCCGGGCACCGCCGCGCTGCACCTCGCCGACTCCCAGGTGCTCGCGGTCCCGCTGCTCGCCAGGGGGCGCGGGCTCGGCGTGATGTGCCTGGGCAGGAACGACAGGTTCCCCGACGACATCATCCAGTTCGCCGAGGACATCGGACGCAGGGCCGCCCTCGCCATGGACAACGCCCGGCTCTACGCGCAGCAGGCAGCCGCCAACCGGGCGCTCCAGCGCAGCCTGCTGCCCCCCGACGAGCCCGACGTGCCCGGCCTCGACTACGGCGTCGTCTACGAGCCCGCCGGCGAGACCAACGAGGTCGGCGGCGACTTCTACGACCTGTTCGCGGCCGGCAACGGGCGCTGGCGCTTCGCGATCGGCGACGTGTGCGGCACCGGCCCGGAGGCGGCGGCGGTGACCGGCCTCGCCAGGCACACCCTGCGGCTGCTCGCCAGGGAGGGGCACGGCGTGGCCTCGGTGCTCGTCCGGCTGAACGAGGCGATCCTGGAGGAGGGCGAGCGGGCCCGGTTCCTCACCCTGCTGCACGGGGAGATCATGCCCACCGACGAGGGCCTGCGGGTCCGGATCGTCTCGGCCGGCCATCCCGAGGCGCTGCGGCTCAAGCCCGGCGGCCATGTGGAGGTGGTGGCCTCCTCGCAGTCGCTGCTCGGCGTCTTCCCCGAGGTGACCTACGAGGAGGACACCGTGCTGCTCAGCTCCGGCGACGTGCTGCTGGCGGTCACCGACGGGGTGACCGAGCGGCGTTCCGGCTCACGGCTGCTCGACGACGACGGCGGGCTGGCCAAGCTGCTCGCCGATTGCGTCGGCCTGTCGGCCCAGGCGGTCGCCGAGCGGATCCGCCGCAGCGTCCAGGAGTTCGCCCCCGAGCCCAGCGCCGACGACCTCGCCATCCTGGTGCTGCGGGCGAGCTGACGGGCCCGGCCCTATCCCGGTGGGAAGAGGCCGAGACGCTTCCTGGCGAACTCGAGCTGGGCGGCCATCTGGCCGATCCGCTCGGCGACGACCAGGGAGCCCGGCCCGGCGTCGAACCGGTAGACCTCGTGGTCGTGGCCGCGCTCGCCCAGGCGGGAGATGTAGCTCTCGATCTGCCGGCTCGGGCAGCGGGGGTCGTTCTTGCCCGCCAGGATCAGCACGGGGGCCTGTACGTCGTCCACGTAGGTGATCGGCGAGCTGGCGGCATAAAGCTCCGGCATCTCCTGCGGCGAGCCGCCGATCAGGGAGCGGTGGTGGGCGCGCAGGCTGTCGGTCTCGTCCTCGTAGGCGGCGGCGTGGTCGGCGATGGGCACGGCGGCGATGCCCGCGGCCCAGGTCTTCGGCTGGGTGCCGAGGCCGAGGAGCGTGAGGTAGCCGCCCCACGCGGTGCCGGCGAGCACCAGCCGCTCGGGGTCGGCGACGCCGCGCGCCACCATGTGGTCGCGCACCGCGGCCACGTCGGCCAGCTCGATGTGCCCGACCTCGCCGCGCAGCGCGTTCCGCCAGGCGGCGCCGTAGCCGGTGGAGCCCCGGTAGTTCACCCGGACCACGGCGAACCCGTAGTCCACCCAGGCGGCCACCTCGGGGGTGAAGGAGTCGTCGTCGTGCGACGTCGGGCCGCCGTGCAGCAGGAACACCGTGGGATACGATCCCGTGCCCTGCTCCGGACGGGAGACGAAGGCGTGCACCCGGCCGCCGGGACCCTCGATGTCGAGGTCCTCGACGGGCACGGACGGCGGGGCGGAGGGACCGGCCGCGTGCAGCACCACCTGGCCGTTGCTCGACCGGATGACCGGCGGGTGCGCGGCACTGGACCAGATGTACTCGACCGTGTCGCCGGGCCGGGGCGCCGCGGACTCGATCACGCCGTGCGGCGTCTCGATCGACGCCATCCCGCCGCCGCCCAGGTCGTAGCGGTGCAGCCGGCTGCGGCCCCGGTCGTTCCTGACGATGAGGATGGACCGGCCGTCGCCGTACCAGTCGGCGGTGACGTCGCCCTGCTCCCTGAGCCAGACCTCGCGCTGGTCGCCGGTCGCCGGATCCCACAGCGCGGGCTCGCGCCGGCCGCGCCGCTCGTGCAGGATCAGCAGGCGGCGGTCGCCGGCCACCGGCGCGAAGCGCAGCGCGACCAGGCCCTTGCCCGGCCCGTCGCACAGCTCGCCCACGGTGCTGCCGTCGGGGCGTAACACCCGCAGGCCGGGATGCCGGAAGTCGCCGCTCTCGCTGTGGCTGATGGCGATCAGGGAGCCGTCCAGCGACATCGCGGCCACGGAGGCCGTCTCGGTATGCTCGTAGATCATTTTCGTGGGCTCGCCCGGCCGTACGAGGTGGATCTGGAAGCCCGCGCCGACCCCGGACACGCCGACCGCGGCGGCGCCCAGGGCGGACAGCGCGATCCCGGCCGGGTGGCCCGGGTCGAGGTCGATCGGCTCGTCGGGGCCGCCCTGGAACGGCTGGCGCATCCACTGCCCGCGCTCGTCGCCGTCGTCGGCGAACCACCAGATCCAGTGGCCGCCGGGGTCGATGGCGGCGTGCGCCGTGCCGTACGGCCGGTCGGTCACCTGGCGGGAGACGCCGGTGCTGCGATCCCAGGCATAGACCTCCCAGGAGCCGGAGGCGTTGCCCCGGTAGACGGCGCGGCTCGGATTCTGCCTCGCCCACACGGGCAGGGTCATCCGCGGCGCCCGGAACCTGGCCTGCCAGCGTTCCTCCGCCTTCATATGGCGCGTCCCTCCCTCAGGACCTCCGGTACGGACCTTCCTCGTCAGGAGCCGGTGGACGCGGCGAGCGACCCACTGGCCCACGACGCGGGCGGTCCGGATGGAGGACTCCCTCGCGCTTTCCCTCCAGGGTTCGGCGGGTTGCCGTCCAGTATGTCGTGTAGGGGCGCGGATTGTTCAAGGAATGTGCGGGAATTTAGGACTAATAGCCCCTTCAGTAACATCAGCCGCATCTGTAGGTCAAGTTCACAGGCTTGATCGCAAGGCGGGTTGGAAGATAGACAGGTGGAAAGAGGCGCGGACCCTGACGGGATCGCCGAGGGCCTCGATTTCGGTGCGCAACGCGCCGGGATCGTGGTGCCACGCGCTCGGTCCCATGCCGACCACGGCCGCCACCTGGTCCGGGCCGAGTTCGAGGACGAATTCCTCGTGCCGCCGCTCCACCTCCGTGAAGCCGCCGCGCAGGCTCTCCCCGACCCTGCGCTCCTTGTCCTCGTCCACCGACAGCAGGCCGAGCCGCCCGACCAGCGGCTCCAGGTGGTCCGGCGCCGGCGTCACCACCACCAGCCGCCCCTCCGGCCTCAGCACCCGGGCGAACTCTGGGCCGTTGCGTGGCGCGAACACGTTGACCACCACGTCCACGGCCGCGTCCCGCACCGGCAGCGGACGCCACACGTCCGCCACCACCGCCCCGATCCGGCCCCGCGCCCGCGCCGCCCGCCGCGCAGCGTGCTTCGACACGTCCATCGCGATGCCCCGCGACGTCTCGCCCGCCCCGCCCGTCAGCACCGCCGACAGGTAGTGCCCGGTGCCGGCTCCCGCGTCCAGCACCACGCCGCCGGCGTCCGGCAGCGCCGCCCGTACGGCTTCCGCCAGCCGTGCGGCGAGCGGATCGTAGTGCCCGGCGGCCAGGAAGTCGTGCCGCGCGGCGACCATCTCCGCGCTGTCTGCCGTGCCCGGCGCCCGTGACCCCACGAGCAGGCTCACATAACCCTGTCTGGCCACGTCGAAGCCGTGCCCGCCGGCGCAGCGCGCGGCCCCGCCCGCGAGGGTGAGCGCGCCCCGGCAGATCGGACACACGAGCAACTCGATCACATCACCCAGCACGCCCCCCATCATCTCGCGGGCCCCGAGCCGTGCCTTCCCCACCTGCGGTAAGGATCGCCGCTCTCCTGCGGGCGGCGGACTGGGCGGCGTTCCACCGCGCGGGCGTCGTGGCGCTCCACCGCAGGGGCGGAGTGGCGCTCTACCGCGGGGGTGGACGGGGGCGGAGTGGCGCTCCGCCGCGTGGGCGGACGGGGCTTCACCGGGCGAGGGCGGGGCGGGGTCTTTGCGGGTGGTGGACGGGGGTGGAGCGGCGCCGCACCGCGCAGGGGTGGGGTGGGGTTCTTTGCGGGTGGAATTCGGA
This sequence comes from Microtetraspora sp. NBRC 13810, assembly GCF_030268685.1. Taxonomy (GTDB): domain Bacteria; phylum Actinomycetota; class Actinomycetes; order Streptosporangiales; family Streptosporangiaceae; genus BSRQ01. Next base: position 67,737 of record NZ_BSRQ01000013.1, on the reverse strand, counting down.
TTCTGGCGAAGCGTATACACGGACTTGGCGTCGCCTATAGTCTCGGCGAAATCGACGCATTATGGAATCAGCGTGAAGTCCCGTGGGAGGAGCTGCCCGCGGGGCGGGTACTTTGCGTTCACGGCGCCATTGTCCCGCCGCCGAATGTCGTTCAACCGGAACCGTCGCCCGGTGGCGCTCCCGCGATTGTCGAGCACTTCCCCGCCGCGCCGCGCACCGCCGCGGAAATGGCCGGCGCCGTGCTGGACGAGCTGGAAACGACCGCCGCCGGGTTGTATCCCGCCTGGCTCCCCGAGGCGGAGGGGATCGGTCCGGCCGGTGTGCGCGCGGTGCGGGTGCTCGCCCTGCGCGCGGCGTCCACCAGCCGCCATTTCGGCCCCTTCCTCGCCGACCTCGCCGAGTCGGCACTGCTGCGCAGGCCGCGCCGCCGCCCCGGCTTCACCCCCGAGGTCCGCGCCGCCGGCCTGCTCCGCGTCCTCGCCGCCGCGTACGGCCGGCTCCGGGTCACGATCCTCGTGCGCGTGCCCGCCGGGCTGTCCGCCGCCGAGGAGCGGGCACTCTTCGCCGGGTGCGAGTGGCTGGCCCACCGCGGCGGCTTCGGCGTCCTGCTCGCGGGCGCGGTGCTGGCCGCCGTGGACCGGGTGGAGGTCGTGCGACTGCCCGGTGCCACGGGTCCCGCACCCGCCGTGCCGGTCGCACCGGGTCGGGGCGCGCCGGGTCGGAGCGTGCCGGGTGGGAGTGTGCCGGTCGCCGGGGCGCCGCATCCGGGGAGCGCCGCGGAGCGGAAGCTGGAGGCGGCGCTGGCGGAGTGCGACTGGGCGGCCGGGCGGGAGTGGAACCAGACCTACCGGCCGCACCCGCTCGCCGAGGAGTTCCGGCTCGACCTGCTGTGGCGGGAGGAGCGGTGCGTCGTCGAGATCGACGGCGACGACCATCGCGGCGCGGCCAAGTTCGCCAGGGACCGGCGGCGAGACGTGCGACTCCAGATGGACGGTTACGCCGTGCTGCGTTTCACCGATTCCCATGTCGTGACCGATACGACATCCGTGGTCCGCCAGTTGGAGCGGTTTCTCCGAGACCGCCGGCCGGGGCCGTTGAAAGGATAGAAGATGCCGGAAAAGCCGCTGCTCCTCTCCGAGATCGCCGTCCTGGTGGCGTTGCTGGGCGAGGTGGAGGAGATTTCCAATCCTGACCTCCACGAGCGTTATGGCGTGACGCTGGTCGGTGAGAATCGGCGGAACCTCAATGACCTAAAACTCGTGGAAAGCCGGAAAGTCGGTCGTGCTTACGTGCACATGTTGACGGATCTCGGGTGGGCGCGGGTGGCCCAGGAGGTGCGGGAAGGCACGGTCGCGACGCCGAACGGGGCGGCGGGCGCCCTCGTCAAGGGGTTGCTGGTCGGCTTCCGGCGCTTTATGGAACGTACCGATAACCGGCTGGCCGATATCTATGCGTTGCCTGTGGCCCCCGTGGTTTCCGAGGTGGATGTCGAGTCACGGATTCGGGCGGCCTACGCCGAACTGGCCGAGCGGCCCGCCGACTGGGTGAGCCTGACCAAGCTCCGTCCGCGCCTCGGTGACGTGCCCAAGGCGGAGGTGGACGAAGCGCTGCTGCTGATGAATCGGCGGGCGGATGTCAACATCGTCCCCGAATCGAACCAGAAGACGCTCACCGCCGCGGACCGGGAGGCGGCGGTGACGATCGGCGATCAGGAGAAGCACTTCATCGCGATAGGAGTCCGATGAACGGCGACGAGCGGCGGGCACTCGGGGCGCTTCATTTCAACTGGGTGCAGGGGCCGGACGATGTGTGGCGCTCTGCCCGTTTCCACGTGGAAGGGCTTCATCATTCCACCGCCCGCATCCTCCTGGACGGCCTCTCGGAGGCGTGGCACAGCCAGGACGCGAGCCCTGTCGGCGTGGTCGTGCAGGGACAGCGCGGCTCGGGCAAGACGCATCTGCTCGGCTGGGTGCGCGACCAGGTGCAGCGGCAGGGCGGCTATTTCTTCCTCGTGGGCCTGCTGGACGCGCGGGACTTCTGGGAGAGCACCGTGGTGTCGATGCTCGGTGACCTCGCCCGCGAGGGGGAAAAGGGGAGAAACCAGCTCAAGTCCTTCCTGGTGCGCCTGTCGGTGCTGCTGGAAGTGCCGCGGATGGTACGACGGGCCGTCTCCGGGGACACCGCGCTGACGCGTGAATCCCTCGACCTCTTCATCACCGCGCTGCGCCGGTTCCAAGGGCTGGAGGGACGGGAGAGCCAGGACACCGCCAGGGCGCTCGTCCTGCTCGCGTCCGACGATCTTGAGGCACAGGACATCGGCCAGTCGTTCCTGACGTCGCTTCCGGAGGAGGAGCCGGGGGAGCGCGCTCGGTGGGGCATCCGCCAGGTGCACAAGTCGCCGCAGGAGATCGTGCGTGACGTGTCCCGGCTGCTGGCCCTCACCGGGCCGTCCGTGGTGGCGGTGGACCAGATCGACACGCTCATCGCACAGTCCCAGATGTCGATGGACAGGACATCCTGGGACAGTCGCAGCACCCTCATGATCGAGCAGATCGCAGGGGGTCTCATGCAGTTGCGCGAGGTCACCCGGCGGACGCTCACCGTTCTTTCCTGTATCCCGGCGACCTGGGTCTACATCGAGGAGGCCGCCACCGACACCGTTCAGGACAGGTTCCGGCAGGCGGTCCACCTTCAGACGATCTCCGACCCCGAGATCGGCAGGGCGCTGATCGCCCAGCGGTTCGGGACGCGGTTCAACGAGATCGGCTTCGAACCGCCGTACCCGACGTGGCCGGTGGCCCCCTCCGCCTTCGCGGACGCGCCGGACTTCACCCCTCGCCAGTTGTTGAAGAAGATCGACGCACACATCCAGTGGTGTCTGGCCATTGACGAGGTCAAGGAGCTCGACCGGCTCAGGGGAGCCGTACCGGATCTCGTCCTGCCAGGTCCGGTGGTGGTGCCACCGGTGGACCTCGCCGCCATCGACGCCCGGTTCGCCGAGTTGCGGGGTGCGGCCGGGGTGCAGGACGTCGTGCGGGCGGCCATGGCGGTGGCGAGTGAGGACGCGGTGATGCCGGGGCTGCTGGCCGCCGGGCTCGCCGCGTGGATCGCCGGGCTGGGGGAGACGGGGCGGGTCTTCGCCCAGGATCCGCCGCCCAGCGCCAAGCCGCCGCTGCACGCACGGCTGCGCCGTACCCTGGACGAGACCACCGAGGACGAGGCGCACTGGGCCTTCCGCGCGATCTCCGCCGAGAACGCGAACGCCGCGCTGAGCCGGATCCGCGGCGCCTCGGTGGCCGCGGGGCTGGACGCGGAGGTGCCGAAGCGGCGGTTGTTCCTGCTCCGCAACCGGCCGTGGTCGCGCGGGCCGCGCACGCTGGAGGCGGTGGCCGCGTTCGAGAAGGCGGGCGGCAGGGTGCTCCGCCTCGAACCGGGGGACCTCGCGCTGCTCGCCGCGCTGCGCGACCTGCTGGCGGAGAATCCGCCGAACCTCCAGGCATGGCTGACCACCCGCCGCCCCGCCGCGCACGTCACCTTCCTCGGCGAAGCCCTGTCCGACGCCAACGCCGACGCCGACGCCGACGCCGCTGACACCAGCACTGATGTCGCAGCCGCCCACGCCGACGCGCCGCACGCCCAGGCCGCGGTGCCCGCGGACGCGCGGCACACCCTCGACGCCCCGGCGGCCGAAGGGGTACCGGCGCCGGTGACCGCCGCCGTCACGGCGCCGCTCCCCGGGGCGCCGCTCCCGGGGTCGTCGTCTCCGGGGTCGTCGTCCGGGCAGGCGGCGGCGGCGCGGCCGGTGCTCACGGCGGAGCCGGCGGTCACGAACGGCCCGGTGGCCTCCGGCGGGCAGGTGAGCACGGCGGGCGCGGTGTCCGCCGCGGGCATGGTGACGACGGCGGGCGCGGCGGTCACGGCGCGGCCCGCGCGTACGCCGGCGGTGGCCGAGGCCGGGCCGCCGCCCTCAGGAGGCGTGCCGTACGTCGAGGTCGGAAGGGTGGTGGACCGGGGCAGGGGGGCCGCGGTCGGGCTGGAGGCGTTGCGGAAGCACACCGCGATCTTCGCCGGGTCCGGGTCGGGGAAGACGGTGCTGATCCGCCGGCTCGTCGAGGAGTGCGCGCTGAAGGGCGTGTCCGCGATCGTGCTGGACCCCAACAACGACCTCGCCAGACTGGGCGACCCGTGGCCGGAGCCGCCGGAGCACTGGCAGGACGGGGACGCGGCACGGGCGAAGGAGTACCTGGAGGGCACCGATGTCGTGATATGGACGCCCGGAAGGGACGCCGGACGGCCGCTCAGTTTCCGCCCGTTGCCGGACTTCGCGAGCGTTCTGGACGACGCCGACGAGTTCAACGAGGCGGTGGAGGCCGCGTACGCGTCCCTCGCGCCGCGCGCCAAGCTGGAGACGAAGACGAACAAGGCCCACCTCGGCCAGGCCGTGCTGCGCGAGGCGCTCCGTCACTACGGGCGGAGCGGCGGGAACGACCTGCCGGGGCTGATCGCCCTCCTCGCCGACCTCCCCGAGGGCGTGAGCAGGCTGGACAACGCGGAGAAGCTCGCCGCCGAGCTGGCCCAGACGCTGGAGGCGGCTCGGGTCATCGACCCGCTGTTCGGCGGGTACGGCACGCCGGTGGACCCCGGGGTGCTGCTGACGCCGCCGCCGGGCAGGCGGGCCAGGGTGTCCGTGATCAGCCTCGTCGGGCTGCCGGGGGAGGCGCAGCGGCAGAGTTTCGTCAACCAGTTGCAGCTCGCGCTGTTCGCCTGGATCAAGAAGCATCCGGCGGGCGACCGGCCGCTGGGCGGGCTGTTCGTGATGGACGAGGCGCAGACGTTCGCCCCGTCCGGCGGGATGACGGCGTGCACCCGCAGCACCCTCGCCCTCGCCTCCCAGGCCCGCAAGTACGGCCTCGGCCTCGTCTTCGCCACCCAGGCCCCGAAGGGACTGCACAACCAGATCCCCGGCAACGCGGCCACGCAGTTCTACGGCCTGCTGAACTCCGTCGCCCAGATCGACGCGGCCCACCAGCTCGCCCGCGGCAAGGGCGGCGGCGTCGAGGACATCTCCAAGCTGCCCACCGGGCGCTTCTACGCCGCCCTGGAAGGAGCGGCCTTCGTCAAGATCCAGGTCCCCATGTGCCTGAGCCACCATCCCCGTGCTCCGTTGACCACGGAGGAGGTGCTCCGGCGGGCCCGCGGCCTGTCCTGAACCCGGTCAGCCCCTGAGGAGGGCGGGCGGGACGGGGGCGTCGAGGTGGGCGAGGAGGCCGGCGAGCTTGTGGTCGAGTTCGACGCCCACCGGAGTGATGGCGGGGTCGCCGAAGGTGGCGAACTTCGTGCTGGGCTGGTCGATGGCGAACCAGGCGGTGCCGGAGGCGTCCTCGTAGATCAGGGCGCGCAGCGGCGCGTACAGCATGACGGCGGGATTGTGGCGGAACATGCGTTCCGCGATGGTGTGGTTGCCCATGAGGTACTGCGTGCACCGGCCGGGGTCGCCGGCCAGGCGCATCAGGCGCGCGGCGTCCATGCGCCAGTAGATCATGAAGCCGTGTGGCGCGTTCTCGTCGGCGGCACGCAGGACCGCGTCCCATCCGACGGGGCGGTCGGCGAAGGAGAGGTCGGCCGGGGGCACGGCCTCTTCGTAACGGCGGCGGAAGTCCTCGTACGGCGCGCCCACGTCCACGTTCAGCTGGTGGACCTCGTGGACGACGTCGCGTACGCCCTGGGTGGTCTGCTGAGACATGTCCGAATCTCCTGACTTTCAATGCAAAAGTCATCCCTGTCATCGACGTTACGCCGTAGACTTGCGTCATGCAAGTCAGCATGGAACGGAGGACGACGTGACCGTACAGACGGCCGACATCCCCTGCCCGATCGGCCGGGCCGTCGCCCTGCTGGGTGAGCGGTGGACGCTGCTCATCCTGCGCAACGCCACCCTGGGCACCACCCGGTTCGACACCTTCCGCGCCGAACTGGGCATCGCCGACAACATCCTGTCCACCCGGCTGGCCCGGCTGGTCGAGGCCGGGCTGCTGACCCGGGTGCCCTACCGGGACGGCGGGCGCACCCGGCACGAATACCGTCTCACCGCCGCTGGCGCCGACGTGCTCCCCGTGCTGCACGCGCTCGCCGCCTGGGGGCAGGACCACACCGAGCCCGGCGATCCCGGCGCCCCGATGCAGGTCATCCACCGCGCCTGCGGCCACGCCACCACCCCCGGCGGCACCTGTGATCACTGCGGGGAGCCGATCAGGCGCGAGGAGACGGCGTGGCTGCGCCCCTGGCGCTCGGCGGAGCCCTTCCCCCTCGCCGAGCCGGTCGGCTGAGAAGCCGCGCCCCGGCGGTGCGGCGGCGCCGTACCGGGTGCGGTACGGCGCCGCCCCGGCGTCACGCCGTGCGGGCCTGCCGGCGGAGCACCAGCCAGTTGATCCCCCACAGCACGACGCCGATGGCCAGCAGGATGCCCGCCCGGATGTAGACCTCGGCGGGCCGCCCGGTCAGCGGGCTGGCCAGGACGAACGCGAACACCGCGCCGAGCACCGGCAGCACGGTCGGCACCCGGTAGTGCGCGTGGTCCACTGTGTCCTTGCGCAGCACCAGCACGGCGACGTTCACCACGGTGAAGACGCACAGCAGCAGGAACGCCGTCGTGTCGCCGAGCCCCCTGATCTCACCGGTCGAGATGAGCGCGATGGCCAGCGCGGTGGTGAACAGGATGCCGATCACCGGGGTACGCCGGCGCGGGTCGACCCAGCCGAGACCGCGTGGCACGACCCGCTCGTTGGCGAGGCCGTACACCAGCCGGGAGGCCATCATCATGTTGATCAGGGCGGAGTTCGCCACGGCGAACATCGCGATGGCGGCGAAGAGCTGCGGCGGGAAGTTGATACCGCCCGCCTTGACCACCTCCAGCAGCGGGCCGGTGGACTGCTCCAGGATCCGGTAGTCGACCAGGAGCGAGGAGGTGACGGCGACGAGAATGTAGACGACGCTGGTGATCGCGACGCCGAGGAAGATCGCCCGGGGGAAGTTGCGCGAGGGGTCCTGGGTCTCCTCGGCCATGTTGACGGAGTCCTCGAAGCCGACGAACGCGAAGAAGGCCAGCGCCGTGCTGCCGAGCAGCGCGAGCATCAGGCCGCCGGCTTCGTCGCTGCGGATCTCGAGCAGCCGGGACGGCTCGCCGGCGCCGGTGGCGACCGCGTACACGCCGATGACGACGATCACCACGAGGCCGGTCAGCTCGATCAGGGTGAAGACGATGTTGGTCTTGACCGACTCGGAGACGCCCCGGTAGTTCAGCAGCGCGACCGCCACGATGAAGACGACGCCCACGACGACGCCGGGCAGCGAGACGAACGCCTCCAGGTAGTCGCCCCCGATCGCCCGCGCCGCCGCGCTGGCCGAGGTCAGCCCCGAGCACATCACGGTGAACGCCACCATGAAGGTCAGGAACGGCTTGCGGAAGGCGCGCTGCGTGTAGAGGGCGGCGCCGGCCGCCTGGGGGTACTTCGTCACCAGCTCGACGTAGGACATCGCGGTCAGCAGGGCGACGACGAAGCCGAACAGGAACGGCATCCACAGCGCGCCGCCGATCTGGCCGGCGACGGTCCCGGTGAGCGCGTAGACGCCGGTGCCGAGGATGTCCCCGACAATGAACAGAATGAGGAGTTTCGGACCGATCGCCCGCTTGAGGGTGACCTGTTCAGCCTGGGGAGAGGGGGGTGTCATGGGTGACCACTTCCCCTGCTTTACGGCCTTGACACAGGGATGTCCTCCCCTGTCATGACCTTGATCAGTTGACCGGCGACTGCGTACGGGAGCCGGCCAGGTGAACGTCGAGATCGGCCGGCGCCACCGCCTGCGCCACGCGGACCGGCCGGTGGGTTGACCGGCCCGCCAAGGTGGAAAGAATGCCGGGAAACGTCATGGAAGGCCGTGCGGCCGGTGTGTGGACGCCGGTGGCCGCTGTTTTGGACGGCGGCGGTGGCGCGGCGGTCAGGTGAGGTGGCCGTCCACCGGCAGGACCGGGGCGTCCACCGGGACCGTCCCCGGGTACTTCAGCCCGGCTCCGGTGTTCAGCACCACGACCTGCTCGTCCGCGCCGATCCAGCCCGACTCGCGCAGTTTGCGGGCCGCGGCGAAGGCCGCCGCCCCCTCCGGGCAGACGAAGGCCCCCTCCAGGGCGGCGACCTGCCGCAGCTCGGCCAGCAACTCGGCGTCGGTGACCGTGACCGCGGTCCCCGACGTCTCGGCCAGCGCCTCCAGGATGAGGAAGTCGCCGAGCGGCTTGGGCACGTTGATGCCGAACGCCACCGTGTGGGACCCCGCCCAGTGCCGGCTCTCCCGCTCGCCCTGCTCGAACGCGCGGACGATCGGCGCGCACCCCTCGGCCTGCACCGCGACCAGCCGTGGCGCCCGCCCCGAGATCCAGCCGAGTTCCAGCAGCTCCTGCAGCGCCTTGTGGATGCCGATGAGACCGACCCCGCCGCCGGTCGGATAGAGGATCACATCGGGCAGCCGCCAGCCGAGCTGCTCGGCGATCTCGATGCCCATGGTCTTCTTGCCCTCGATGCGGTAGGGCTCCTTCAACGTCGAGGCGTCGAACACCCGGCCGTCCGAGGCCGCGATCAGCTCGCCCACGATCCGCCCGGCGTCGCTGATCACCCCGTCGACGAGGTGCAGGTCCGCGCCCGCGGCCACGCACTCCCGCCGGGTGATCTCCGGCGCGTCCACCGGCATGACGATCGTGGCGGTCAGCCCGGCCCTGGCCCCGTAGAGCGACCAGGCCGCGCCGGCGTTGCCGTTCGTCGGCATCGCCAGCCGCTCAACGCCCAGCTCGGCCGCCCGGGACACGCCGACCGCGGCGCCCCGGGCCTTGAACGACCCGGTCGGGATCAGCCCTTCGTCCTTCATCAGCAGCCGCGGCAGGCCGATCCGCTCGCCGTACCGCGCCATCGGCAGCAGCGGCGTCATCCCCTCGCCGAGCGTGGTCACCGACCGCTCGCTCCTGACCGGCAGCAACTCGTGGTACCGCCACAGGTCGGGCGAACGTCCGGCGATCTCCGCCGGGCTCACCGCCGCCCGGACCGCCGCCAGGTCGTACCGGGCGAGCAGCGGCGACTTGCACTTCACACACAGATTCTGCGGCCGCTCACTGTCATGCTCGGCCCCACACCGCCCACACTCCAAATGGGACAACTGGCTGAAACTCACACGCACTCCCTCATCCCCGCCAACCGGTCGCGCGTGCAATGGTACGTTCGCCCACTTCTGCACCGACAGTGGTAGGAGTAGGACGATCAGCGGCAGCGTGCAACTCCGCGCGCCGCCGCTGCCACGGAGAACCTCCCCGAAGCGCCCGACAGCCCACCCGCGAGCCCGACCATCGCCGCACCGCGTCCTCGCCCCCGGAAGGCCCGTGGACCGTCTCGGCGCCCATGGCGGGGTGATCTCGCTCTGACTGGTAGGCGGAAACCGGGCAAGGGCGTGTTCGATGACCAGGTTGCCGTCGAGGCGGGGATGCCTTCGGGGCGGCCGCTTCTACTCGCGCGTGGTGATCGACATCTCTCTGATTCCCGCGTCTGAAACTGCCATGAACCATGGCCCGTCCCCGCGTTCCTTGATCTCCCGCTCCATCTCGTCCCATCGGCGTACCAGTAGCCGCATGGTGTCCCAGTTCGACAGATCTTTCTTTCCCGCCAGCCAGAAAATGCGAAGGCCGTGCTCAGCCAGCAGCATCGCCTTGGCATGCTTGGTCCGAATGCACTTGTCCCTGGTAATCACCACCAGCTCTTTGGCGGCAATGATCGGCATCCAGTCGGGATCAAGAGTTCCGATGGGCACTTCCGGCAGCAGCGGGTGCCCTGTATGAATCACGTCCCTGCGTAAAAGTACAAGAGGCTTGCCGATGCCGAGGGACGTCTCGTCAACGAAGAAGCGCAGGTTTCCGAGGTCGATGGGGGGCATGACCGTCCTGAGAGCGAGATATCAGGCGCTGCGGCGCTGTTCGAACAAGACGGCGGCGCGCACTTGCTCAGGCGAGAGCTCATAAAGGTCGGCGATCATTTCTTCCGAGTCGCCGGCTCGCACCTGCTCGGCGATCACCTCGGTCGGCACGGAGCGATCCCGCACGACAGGCTCCCCGAACGCCCGAAGTGGATCGATGACGATCTCCCGTAGCTCAGGGTCGGGATACATGCGCACCGCGTCGCCCTCTTCGTTGAACTGCACCGCGTTCACGTATATCTCGGCCGGCGTGGTGAGCATGTACTGGCCGTTACGTATTACGACCAGTTGTAGCGCCTTGTCTAGGTTTACCTCGTCCTGGACTCGTTTCACCAGTTCCCTGCCCACGGTTGTGATCAAATTCGCCGAGTGTGCAAGAGGATATCGGGATCCGGTCTCGGCGCGAAGGGTCCGTATGGCGGGACGCATGTTGATGATCGGCACACCTTCGGTGCGAAACTCCGACAAAAGACGCGTTTCAACAAATTCGCCCCAGGTGGCATATTCCTCGCCTGTGCGTTCCTCTCGGACAATCGGTGGGTAGGTCTTGCCGCTGCGCGCGTATCCGTCAATCCATCGCCGGGCGGTGCCGGAAGGCAGGCCAAGGAGACGATCGACCTGAGCCATCGTGTAGGTCGGCCGTTCGAGCAGATCCAATACGGCGCTCATGCGGTCATCATCCCATCCATGCAAGCTCTGACAATCCTCTGCAAGAATTAGCTTGAGAAGCGCATCACAAGCTCGGGCGACATGCGCACCTTTTCCAGTATTTTCTGAGCCCTCCGTGACCTGGTGAGCATCAACGCCGATGAGATACGGCCGGACTCCGGGGTTGGGCTCCCTCGTTGCGGTGCGTTCCGGGCTCTGGGCCAGTCGTCACACGGCGGGCAGGTCGGATCGGCTCGCGGGGGTGGAGTGTGCGCTCTTAAGCTTTCCTGCATGGCGAAGTACATCGATGTGCATCCGGACAATCCGCAACCTCGGGCGCTGCGGCAGGTGGCGGATCTTGTGCGTGGGGGTGGGCTGATCGCTTATCCGACGGACTCGTGCTTCGCGCTCGGGTGTCAGCTGGGTAACCAGGAGGGCATCGACCGGATCAGGGAGATCCGCAGGCTGGACAGCGGGCACCACTTCACCCTGGTGTGCAAGGACTTCGCGCAGCTCGGGCAGTTCGTGCACGTGAGCAATGCGTTGTTCCGGTCGCTCAAGGCGGCGACCCCGGGTAGTTACACGTTCATCCTGCCCGCGACGAAGGAGGTGCCGCGGCGGCTGCTGCATCCCAAGAAGAAGACCGTCGGCGTGCGGATCCCGGACCACGTCGTCACGCAGGCGCTGCTGGCCGAACTCGGCGAACCGCTGCTGTCGAGCACCCTGCTGCTGCCCGGCGAGACCGAGCCCATGACGCAGGGCTGGGAGATCAAGGAGAAGCTCGACCACACGGTGGACGCCGTGCTCGACGCCGGGGAGTGCGGAGCCGTACCGACGACGGTCATCGACTTCTCGCAGGCCGAACCCGAGATCCTGCGCAGAGGCGCCGGCGATCCGGCCCGTTTCGAGTGACCGGCCGATCCGCTCCCTGAGCACCTGATCCACTCCCTGAGCGGCCGATCCGCTCCCTGAGCACCCGATGCGCCACCCGGTCGGCGCGCGATCGCCGTCCTGGGCCGCGAAGAAGCTGGGCGCGGTGAAGCTGGGTCGCGGAGAGGCTGGGTCGCGGTGAAGCTGGGTCGCGGTGAAGCTGGGTCACGGAGAGGCTGGGTCGTGTGGAGGCTGGGTCGTGTGGAGGGACTCCGGCGCCGTGGGCGGGTCCTACGACGCGGTGCGTGACATCCACCACGCCGCCACCTGCGCCCGGGAGGTGCAGCCGAGTTTTCGCAGGATCCGCTCGACGTGTCCCTCGGCCGTGCGCTGGGCGATGACGAGTCGTTGTGCGATCTTCTTGTTCGTCAGGCCCTCGCTGATCAGCTCCGCGATCTCCAGCTCCCGGGGGGTGAGCTCCTCGGCGTTCGCCGCGTGGCGTGAGTCGCGTGGCGCCGCCTTCGCCGCCTTGTTGAGGATGTGGTCGATCGTGGCGTCGGGTGTCATCCGGGCGCCCCGCTGGTAGGTCTCCTCGAACGCCGTCTCGCCCAGCGACGCGCGCGCGTACTCCCGGGCGTCCTCGTGCGCCTTTCGCCACGCGGCGTATTGCAGCGGAGAGATGCCCGCCTTGCCCCACGTGGCATGCGCCGAGCCCAACAGCCAGGCCACCGAGTCCGCGTCCTTCCGCCCGTGCGCTATCCAGGACAGTGACTGCAGGCACGCGCCGACGACGGTCGGGTCGTCGAAGTCGCGATTGATCTCAAGGATCTCCTTGAGCAGGCGGGTGGCCTCGTCGAGATCGCCTTGCAGCCGCCTGAGGTCGGCGAGGATCCACATGAGGTACGACTGGTTCCAGCGCGCGCCGCGCCGGGCGCACTCCTCGATCGCCGAACCGCAGAGTGCCACGCCCGCGTCGATCTCGCCGAGCCCGCCAAGTACGCCCGCCAGGTCCGCGGTGACGAGCCAGCGTCCCGGCAGGTCGCCCAGTGCGTCGTAGTGATCACGTGCGGCGCTCAGCAGGGCCTTGGCCCCGGGATAGTCGTGGTCGTAGGCGGCGGTGAGGCCCTGGACATAGGTCGCGTACGCCCGGCTGCGGTCGTCGCCGAGTCGCTCGGCCAGGGCACGGCTCTCCTGGCCGTGGCGGCGGGCGGCTCGAATGTCTCCCTGGTAGAACGCGAGCCAGCCCGCCAGCCACAGCCCGCGGACCTTGGCCACGTCCGCCTCGGCGCCCCCGGGCAGGGCGGTCAGGAGGCGCTCCACATGGCGTCTGCCCTCGCTCACCGCGTGGACCAGCCAGAAGGGCCAGAGGTCCGTGGCGAGGTACAGGCCGGTGATGGCTTCTTCCGGGGTCGTCAGGCAATAACCGATCGCGGCCCGGATGTTGTGCCGCTCGGACTTGAGCTGCAGGCTCCAGTGCCGCTGTTCCGACTGCGCCCATCCGGTCGCCGCACGGTTGGCGAGCGCCCGGCACCAGTCGCGGTGTCGTGCTCTGATCGTTTCGAGTTCGCCCGACTCCTCCAGACGGGCCCGGCCGAACTGCCGCAACGTGTCGAGCATGCAGTAACGGTCACCCGGGCCGCTGTCATCTCGGATCACGATCGATTTCTCGACGAGGCTGTGCAGGCGGTCCAGCAGCGACTCGGCCGGGAGGTCGTCGTCACAGCACACCGCCTCCGTCGCCGCGAGGTCGAAGCCGCCGGCGAAGACGGTCAGCCTCGCCCACAGCGTGCGGTCGGGCGGGTCCAGCAGGTCATGGCTCCACTCGACCATGGCCGTGAGCGAGGTCTGCCGGGTCTCGCGGCCCCGGTGCCCGATGGTCAGCAGCTTGAACCGGTCGCCGAGACGGGCGACGATCTGCTCCACGGACAGGGAGCGCATGCGGACCGCGGCCAGTTCGATGGCGAGCGGGATGCCCTCCAGATCGCGGCAAAGACGCGCGACCGACGGGCCCTTGCCTGAGTCCAGTTGGAAACCCGGGAAGGCCGCCTGTGCCCGGCTCACGAACAGGTTGACGGATTCGTAGCGCAGCAGGACCTCGGGCGGCTCCGCGTCCGAGGCTTTGGGCGGCACGGTGAGCGGTGGGACCTGGAAGATCTGCTCGCCCTCCACGCCGAGCGGCTGGCGGCTGGTGGCGAGGATCCGCAGGTTCTCCGACGCCCGGAGCAGGGTGCGGGCGAGAAGGGCGGAGCTGTCGACCAGGTGCTCGCAGTTGTCCAGGATCAGCAGCCCGTGCCGGTCCGCGAGGTGGTCGATCAGCGTCTCCGTCAGCGACATCGTGGACACGCCGGGCAGGCCCATCGCCGCGGACACCGTCTGCGGCAGGAGACTCGGGTCCGTCAGCGTGCTGAGGTCGACCAGCCAGAGACCGCCGGGGAACGCCCGGTGCTTCGTCCGCGCCGTATGCATGGCGAGCCGCGTCTTGCCGATGCCGCCGGGGCCCGTCAGGGTCAGCAGCCGGCTCGACTCCAGCAGGCGGCGGACCTCGGCGGCCTCCTTGCGGCGGCCGATGAACGGCGTCAGTTCGGCGGGGAGCACACGACTCAACCGTGAAACGTCACTCACGGGTTCGGCACCTCCTGATCGACTGGACCGGTGACACGACCGTCAGGGGAGTACCCATCCGCCTGGTGAAGTCTAGTTCGGCGTGTCAGGTGGCGGTCAGGACAGGAACGAAAAGGGGCACCATCCGTGCCGACGGATGGTGCCCCGATGCTCGCCGGTACCGGCTACCCCGGTCGCTTGACCGCCTCGAACGCGCTCGGCAGGCCGTCGTCGCCGTGGCCGAGGGCGACCGCGCGCGCGATGATCGACTTGTAGAACTCGGGCACGGTGACGCCTATGCCCCGGGCACGGCTGGTCTCGATGAGGTGCTCCATCGCGTTCAGGTGAATGTCGAGGGTCTCCTCGTCACTGGGGTACTTGCCCTCGTCGACCTGCCTGGCGACCTCATGGAAGACCGCCTCGATGGACCTGAGGAACTGCATGGCGACCGGGAGGAACGCCGACGCCTTGGCCCCCTCGGTGCCGACCAGGGAGAAGGCGTGGAAGTAGCCGCTCAGGAGGCCCCATTCCACGCCGAGCAGGCTGGAGTCGTACACCGAGGCGAGCCCGTAGTCGGCGCCGAGATACGAGGTGGCGCCGCCCAGGCGGTTCAGCATCTCCCGCTCGGCCGCGAACACCTCCTCCGCCCCGCTGTAGAAGAGCACGGCCTCCGATCCCCCCACGCCGCTCGGCGTGGCCATCACGGCCCCGTCGAGGTAGTGGGCGCCGCGCTCGGACGCCCAGGCGGACGCCTCGTGGGCCTGCTCCGGGGTGCCCGTGCTCAGGTTGACGAGACGCCGCCCCGACAGCGCGTCACCGCACGACTCCAGGACCTCGTACGCGGCCGGGTAGTCCGTGACGCAGACGATCACCGTCGGGCTCGCCAGCACGGCGTCGCGAGGAGTCGCGGCCAGGGTCGCGCCGAGGGCCACCAACTCGTCCGCCTTCTCGGCGGTGCGGTTCCACACGGTCGTCGGATGCCCGTGCCCCACCAGCGTCCGGGCCAGCGCCGAGCCCATCAGGCCGAGACCGATGACGGTGACGGGTGAACGATCGTTAGGGGCCATCACAGCGCCCTCCCCTGTTTCTTCAACGGTGAACAAAGACCCTCGCGTAGCCCGTGTCGATGCTCCGCACCCCACGGCAAAGCTCCCGCGTTCGCCGAACAGTCTGGGCGACCTGGCGGCGCGGGGGTCAGGGGAGAAATCCCCGATCCCCACGTGTTCCCCGGTGATCTCCGGTCCGGTGTCATGACGAGGAGTGCACGTGGACGTACCCGTTCAAGGTGCCTCGGGGAGCGTTAGGGGTGGTTCTCCCGGTGTCGAACGGGCGGAACCGGAGGACCATCTCCCCAGGGAGTCCTTTCATCGCATCGGGGAACGCCGGGTACGACCTGCTCGCCACCGCCCGGCGACCTCGGCGATGACACCGCATCAGTGATTGGACGAATTGGTGATCGCTTACAGCATGTGCACGGACATGAGAGCCGCGCCGGGCCTGCCGCCCACTCCGGCCCACTACGATCGGGTGATCGAGCTCGTACGCCTCGCCGAGCGGCTCGGATACCGGACGGTGTGGACCACCGAACAGCATGGTGTGGACGACGGATATCTTCCGGCTCCGCTCATCGCGCTCAGCGCTTTCGCCCGCGAGACGAGCACGATCCGCCTGGGCACGGGCATCCACCTGCTGACCCTCACGCAGCCCCGCCGCGTCGCGGAGGAGGCGGGCGTCCTGGACGTGCTCTCGAACGGCCGCCTCACGCTCGGGGTCGGTGCCGGGGTGAACCCGCATGAGTTCCGCATATTCCACCGGAGCCTCGCGGACCGGGCGCGGTTGATGGAGGAGGGTCTGTCGTTCCTCCGGCGGGCGCTGTCGGGGGAGCCGCCCGCCGACGGGTACCCGATCAGTGTCGGTCCGGTCCAGCGGCCGGTGCCGCTGATCGTGGGAGGGCTGGCCAAGCCGGCCGTCGACCGGGCGGCGCGCCTCGCGGACGGGCTTCTCTCCTACAGCCTGGTAGACGCCGAGGTGGAGGTCCCCCAGCTCTGGAACGAGCGGATCGCTCCGGCCATGGAGCGTCACGGTCGCACGCCCGGCGACTTCCGCCTTGCGCTGAGCGCGATGGTCTGGGCCTCCGACGACTGGGAGCGGGAATGGCGCGAGCACGTGGGCGCCGCGTTCCGCTACCAGCAGGTCATGTATGCCGAGTGGGCCGGGGGCGGCGAGGAGGATCTGCCGGCGTTCCTCCGGCAGCCGTCGTGGGATCTGGACGAGGTGCGCAGGCGCATGTTCGTCGGCCGGCCGGACGAGGTCGCGGAGCGGTTGTCCGCGCTTCGCGAGGTCTTCCCGTTCGACGAGATCGTCATCTGGCCGGCGCTCCCCGGGGTGCCGTTCGAACTCGCCGAGAAGTGCCTGCGCACGTTCGCGACCCAGGTGGCTCCCGCCGTCAAGGGTTAGCGCCGGGCACGGTCCCGGTACGGTCCCGGTACGGGACAGGCGGGCGCCGGACGGGCGGCGCACGCTTCGTCCTGCGCCTCCCTCCGGCCGAAGGCGTCCGGCGTGCGCTCACCCGTGGTTGACGGCCCGGCGTCGTGGTCAGGGTGTCGGGCCGGGTACCGGTGTCCACTGGCGGCAGGCGTCGCCGGCGCAGGTGCGCAGGGTCGCGAGGCGATCGGCCAGCGCCTGCCGGGCGGTGGCGTAGCGCGGGTCGTTGTGCACGCTGGTCAGCTCGTACGGGTCCTGTTGCAGGTCGTACAACTCCCGCGCGCCGGTGGAGTGCTCGACGTACTTCCAGCGCGGGGCCCGCAGACCGGCGTACCACCTGCCGCTCTCCCTGGGGCCGGTCTCGATCACGATGCCGCGGGCGAAGGAGGCGCCGGTGGCGATCGGCAGCAGCGAGCGGCCGTCGACGGTCACCCCGGCGGTCGCGTCGGCGGCGTCGAGGATCGTCGGAGCGAGGTCGATGTTGGCCGCGAGCGTGGTGACGTGCGCGCCGGCCGGTACTCCCGGTCCCCTGATGATCAGGGGCACCCGGATCGACTCCTCGTAGGGCACCGTCTTGCCGCTCTGGATCCGGTGTTCGCCCTGCATCCAGCCGTTGTCGGAGGTGAACACGATGAGCGTGTCGGCCAGTTCGCCGGACGCCCGCAACGCGTTCACCATGGCGGCGACCGCGTCGTCCACGGCGAGGAGGGATTCCAGTCGCCCCTTGAGCCGGACGTTCTCGATCCGCTCCTCGTCAGCCGGGGTGATCCGGGGCCTGTTGCGCATGAACGGCGGCTTGTCCGAGACATCCGCTTCGTCGTAGCTGGGAGGCTTGGGAAGCTGCACGTCGTCCAGGGCGCCCAGGTGCCGGGGGGCGGGACGCGGATTGCGCTGGGACAGGTCGCCCCCTGAGGCGGCCCCCTCACCGTGCGGCGCGAGCGGCGCGAAGGACAGGAAGAACGGTTCGCCCGCCGGGGCCTTGCGCTGGATGTAGTCGACGGCTTTGCGGGCGTAGACGTCCGTCTGGTAGAGCGCGGGATCCTCCGAGCCGGCCGCGCCGTACGTGCGCAGCGTGCCGTTCTCGTTGAGCGTGTAGTTCCACATGCGGTAGGTGCTCGGGTCCACCGAGCCGTACCATTCGGCCCAGCCGGGCGGGATCTCGGTGGGGCGCTCGCGGCCGTAGCCGTTGAGGAACTTGCCGATGTGCGCGGTGGCGTAGCCCGCCCGGCTCAGCCAGACCGGCAGGGTCTCGGCGGCGGGCAGCTTCTCGTATCCGCCGTCCGGTAACCCGTTGCCCAGGACGCCGTGGTTGTGCGCGTACTGCCCGGTGAGGAACGTGCTGCGAGACGGGCAGCACAGCGAGTAGGACACCACGCTGTTGTCGAACGTGGTGCCCTGCGCGGCGAGGAGCGACCGGACCTTGGGCAGGTACTGCAGGGCCGACACGTTCATGTCGTCGACCATGATGACGACCACGTTCGGTTTGGCCGCCGGCGCACCGGCGGCCGGTGCCCCCATGGCCGGCACGGCCGCCGTCAGCGCGGCGGCGGCGGCGAGGACGAGCGCGGCCGCGCCGAACCGGCGTCGACCAGGGCGTGCGAACATGCGACTCCTTGAGGGGGAAGGCGGGCATGGCGAACCCGTGCGACCGAATCGGTCCGAACGGCGTGGGAAGAGCGGCGTCAGGCGCCGGAGCGCTGCCCCGCGCGGCGGGCGGCGGCGACTCGCATCAGATCAACGTGCAACCGTCTGGTCAGGACGATCTCGGTTGGCATACAAGAAGCTAAACACCGGCCGTCAAAAACGGCAATACCTACCGTAAAACGGGATTTTTCGCCGCATGCCCCTCAGGTTGTCAGGCGGGGAACACGGGCCCGCGTCCCCCGCGTGAACTCCGGACGGGAGGAGTGGAGAGACATCGCTGTCATGTCCCCGAGGGTTAGGCCGGCGCGATGCCATGGTGTTGTTCATGATCCCCCTTGCGACTCCGAGCCTGGACTCCGAGCTCATCGCCGAGTCCAGGGCTCGGCCCGACGCGTTCGCGGGGCTGTTCGACCGCTATTCGGGGATGCTCTACCGCTATGTCTCCCGGCGACTCGGTCCCGAGGTCGCCGAGGACCTGGTGGGGGAGACGTTCCTGGTCGCCTTCCGGCGCAGGGACCGTTACGACCTCGCCCGCCCTGACGCCCGTCCCTGGCTGTTCGGCATCGTCAGCAACCTCGTCGCCCGGCACCACCGGACCGAGGCCGCCCGCTATCGGGCGCTGACCCGCAGTCCGGTGGACGGCGTGGCCGAGTCGCCCGCGGAACGGGTGGCCGAGGGAGTGAGCGCGACGGCCGTCCGTCCGCTGCTGGCGTCCGCGCTCGCGCTCCTGTCGAAGGGCGACCGCGACGTGCTGCTGCTCATCGCCTGGGCGGACCTTTCGTACGACGAGGTGGCGCAGGCACTCGGGATACCCGTCGGCACGGTCCGCTCACGCCTGAACCGGGCGCGCCGCAAGGTACGCGAGGCGCTCGGTGACACCCATCCGCTGCGGGACGAGGAGTAGGCATGGACGACCTCACGACCATCCGCGATTTCGGTCGCGACCTTGAGCACGAACCGCCCGCCGGACTGGCCCGCCAGCGGCGGCGCCTGCTGGAGGAGACGAGCGGACGCGGACGGCGGGCGAGCCCGGGACCGTCCGGCCGGTGGCGCCGGGTGACCGGCCGGACGGGCTGGATCGCGCTGGTGGCGGTCGCCGCGGTCACCACCGCGCTCGTCGTGATCCCCAACGTGCTCCTGCGCGGCGCGACCACCATCGGGAGCACGGTGTCCCCGGCCTGGGACCGCCCGCCCAAGAACAACGAAGCCCTCAACGTGCTGGTGCTGGGCACCGACTACCGGCCGCCGCCCAAGGGAGGGGCGCCGTTCGTCCAGGGCGAGCGCAGCGATCTGATGATGCTCGTGCACCTGCCCGCCGACCGGAAGCGGGCGATGGTCGTCAGCCTGCCCCGGGACTCCATGGTCCAGATCCCGGAGTGCCGGTCGTCGGACGGCCGGACCGTCGCCGCCCACCTCGGCCTGATCAACCAGGCGTATTCCGTCGGTGGGCTGAACTGTGCCTGGAAGACCGTCGAGGCGCTGACGGGCGTACGTGTCGACCACGCCCTCGCCATCCGCTACAGCGGCCTGGAGAAGGTGGTCGACGCGCTCGGCGGCGTCGAGGTCAGGCTTCCACAGGCTGTGGACGAGCCCAAGTCCAAACTGAGGCTCCCCGCCGGCCGCTCTTCGGTGGACGGCGCCACCGCGGTCGCGTACGCGCGGGTACGGAACATCGGCGACGGCTCCGACATATCCCGAATCAAGCGGAATTCCATCCTCCTCCAGGCGATGCTGGCGAAGCTCTCCCGCGTCCAGGAGCCCGCCGCCCTGGTCTCCCTCGCCCAGGTCTTCCGCGAATCGGTCACCGCGGACGCGGCGCTCGACCCGGACACGTTGCTCGGCCTGGCCCTCGACATACAGCAGGCCGACACCCAGGTCTCGTACCTGACCGTGCCCTGGCAGCCCTTCGACCCCGAACCGAACCGGATCGAGTGGAAGCAGCCCGAGGCCGCCCAGCTGTTCGCGCGGCTGGCGGGGAACTGAGCCACCCGGCCGGGCGCGGCTCCGGACCGCTCTTCTCCGGCGGCCGTGTGCGGGTCAGCGGGGCGACGGCAGGACGGACAGTTCCGAGGTGTAGGCGTCGGCGGGGGCGCTCAGCACCCAGACGATCATCGCGGCGAGCGTCTGCGGCCGGATGCACAGCTCGGGATCGTGCGGGCGGCCGAAGGCGCTCCTGACCTCGCCCAGCAGGTCGGTCGCCGTCGGGCCGGGATAGACCGTGGTGACGCGTACTCCGGAGGCCGCCTCTTCCTCGCGTAGCGAATCGGCCAGCTCGCGCAGCGCCGCCTTGCTGCCGGCGAAGGCCGACCAACGGGGGACCCCGGTCGTTCCCGGCGCGGCGTTGACGAAGACCACGTGCCCGTGAGAGCGGCGCAGGGCGGGAATCGTCAGCCGGGTCAGCTCGGCGGCGGAGGCCACGTTCACCGCCCAGGTCCGCTGCCACGTCTCGATCCCGGCGTCGGCGACGGCCGCGACGGGGGAGATCGCCGCACAGTGCACCAGCGCCCGCAGATCCTCCAACTCCCCCGCGTCCTGCAACGCCCCCACCGCCCCGGCCAACGTCCCCGGCTCGGCGAGATCCACCTCGACCCCCCGCACGTCCAGCCGCTCGACACCACGCCCCACGGCGGTCACCCGATACCCGGCCTCCACCAGCGCCCCGACCAGCGCCACCCCGATCCCCCCGGTGGCCCCGGTCACCAGCACATGCCCCATGACGACTCCCATCCTCGGCAGTTGATCATCGTACGTACCGTGACGAGCGGAGGGAATCGCCCCGCCCGCCCGAGGTGGACGAGGACGGACTCGCACCGTTCCGTGCAGTTCCGGTGGCGGCGTCGGCCCGCTCTCGATTGAGTGATCACTCAGGGTGAGATCCCTCGACAAAGAGCGCTGTCAGCGATCGTCTTCAGTCGGCCGCGATGGACTGGATGGCCGGGACGACAGCCCGACTCCACGTCGGTCGTGAACGTGCGGTACCGCCCCACCACACCAGCGGGGGCGCATTCCAGGAGTCGTCGCAACACTGTGACCGGTTGCTGGCAGAGGGAAGCTTAGCGGTCCTGTACGGCAGTCGCCGCCGGGCGCACTCCGGCTTTGCGTGTACGACTTGTTCTCCCGCTCGGGGGAAACAGGTCGCACACGCAAGGTAGTGGATCTATAACTCAGGGTAGTTGATCCTCGGATTGTTCAACTCCCCCTTGGAGGCGTACATGCGTCCCGCCCGCCGAGCCCTCGCCCTGGCCCTGAGCACCGCCGCCGCAGGCGCCGTGCTCGCCCTCACCCCCACAGCCGCCCACGCCGACCCGTACCTGCGCACCGACTACACACACAGCTATTGGGCGACCTGCCAGGCATGGGGTCAGAGCCACATGCTCAGCGGCCAGTACATCGACTACCAGTGCAGGCTGGACTCGGGCACCCCAGGATGGGACGCCATATACCGCCTGTACCTTCACCCGAGGTACTAATCACGCAAGTGATCCAGCCCGGCCCTTCGAGCCATTCGCCAACAGTGTCTCCCCCAGCGAAAGCCAAGCGGGGCATCGAAACCCGGTGATCAAGCATTCGCTGTGAGCAGCGCAGCCAGACGCTCGGCTGGGGTTTCCCAGTCGAGCGTCTTTCGTGGTCTGGCATTAGGTTCGGCGGCGACGGCGGCGAGATCTCGGCGGGTGTGGACGGACAGGTCGGTGCCTTTGGGGAAATACTGCCGGAGCAGACCGTTCGTGTTCTCATTCGAGCCGCGCTGCCAGGGGCTGGCCGGGTCGCAGAAGTAGACGGGCATGTCGGCGGCGACGGAGAACTCGTGGAGGCGGCCCATCTCCCTGCCCTGGGCCCAGGTCAGGGATCGCTTGAGATGGGCCGGTAACGTCGCGATGGTGTCCAGGAGAGCGTCGCGCATGCGCTCGGCGCTGCGGTCGATGGGCAGGTGGACGAGCATCACGTAGCGGGTGGTTAGTTCGACCAGGGTGCCGATGGCCGATGCCTGGTTCTTGCCGCCGATCTTGCTGGGCTTGGGTCGGGGCCGGCGGCCGTCGGCGCGGGCCTGGGCGGCGTGCGGCCGGTACTGGCCGTTGGTGGGATGGCGGTTGCGGCGGACCTCCCGGCTGATGGTCGAGGGCGCACGGCCCAGCTCGCGCGCGATCTCCCGGATCGACGCCTTCTTCCGCACCCGGTCAGCGATGTAGATCCGCTCGACGTTGCGCCCTGTGGAGTGCCGCCGATGCCCGCAGAGCCGGCTCGATCGATCCCTGGATGCCGCGACGGCGGCACTTCACGCGGCGACAGGTCCCCGTCCGCGTGCTGTCTCACGTCGACGCCCCGACCCGAGGGGGTTCCGGGCCGGGCCTGGCTCTTACCCCGGCCGACGCGCAGGGGGAAGGCGCGGCGGCCGGGAGTTCGACGGGCGGTCCGAGGTTCAGGCTTCGCCGTAGAGGAAGGTCCGGGCCAAGGACCATGCGGCGAAGCCGAAGAAGACCAGAGCCACGACTCGGCTGATCGTCGGAGCCGCCCGCCTGTACGTGTCGCGTACGATCTCCAGGCCCGACAGCCAGGACAGCAGGGTCCCTGAGGCGAGGCTGCCGAGCAGGGCCGCCGCGAGGAAGAGGGGAACCGTGGAGATCGTCAGCAGTTCCACCCGATCACCGAGTACCGCGGTGAAGATCGCGAGGGTGACCGGGTAGCTCTTGGGGTTGGTCATGCCGAAGCCGGCGCCCCGCAGGATCGCGCGACGGCCGTTGAGTGTCCCGGCCGTCTGGGGAGCGTGCGCGGATGCGAGCACCCGGACCCCCAGGTAGATCAGATACAGGGCGCTGACCGCCGTCAGCGCGGTGAAGAACACCGGCGAGACGAGCTGCACCCACCGCAACGCCACCAGCGCCAGCGCGGCCCAGAGGAGGTCGCCGGCCAGATGCCCCAGAACGAAGACGAAACTGGAGCGGCGGCCGCCACTGGCTCCCAGGTGCAGCACCATCAGGACCCCCGGCCCGGGGGTCAGGACGACGAGAGCGCAGGACAGGGCAGTGGCGGCCAGGAGCGAGAGCACTAGAACGATCCGAGCGTGGCTTGGGTGATGCGGCCCGACCCGGTGACGGTGCCACACCTTTCGGCATAGGACCGGATCGTGTGGGTGGCGTCGATGAGTTCGTCCCAGGTCGCGTGGCTGAAGATCTTGCACCAGTCCTTGGAGACCTCATCGAAGTCGACCATGTCGGTCGAGCCGTATTTGGACGGCATGAGGTCGAGAAGCTTCTCGTCGAGGATCTCGAATCCCCTCTCCTGCGCCACCTGCCGGGCGCGGTCCGGGTTCATCATCCACTTGCCGGTCAGCGCGCCGAAGTCCGGATAGAGCGGCTGGGCCTCCAGGGAGGCCATCATCTCGTTGTCGATCAGCCACCGACCGAATCGGACCGTGTTCTCCAGGCTCTCCAGAGTCTCACCCGGGCCGCCCAGGACCAGGGAACCATGGATCAGGATGCCGGCCTCTTTGAACAGGCGGCAGGCCCGCTGGTTGTTCTCCAGGCTGTCGCGTGGCCCCTTGAGAAACTTGAGCATCTGGGTGTCGCCGGACTCCAGGCCCATGTTCACGCGGTAGACGCCGAGCTTCTGATACATCTCGACCAGCCGGGGGGTGGTCTCCGCGGCCTGCGTGTACACGAAGAACTTCGGCTCGCCGATGTCGTCCGGCTTCGCCTCGACCACGGCCTTCACCCAGCGCGGTGAACTGCTCATGCTGTCGAACGCCTCGTAGAAGATCGAGGCCGAGATCTGCTCCTGCGCGGTGCGCACGTCGTTCCAGAACATCTCGGGGGAGGAGAAGCGCAGACTCAGATCCATGATGCCGCAGAAATGGCACGGCGACTTCACACGTGCGCAACCGCGCGCGCGGTTCATCGTGGTGACGCCCGTGACCTCCTCGTCATGGAACCCGCCGTAGCGGTTCAGGTAGTTGTCCAGGTACCGGTTCCAGTTGGCGTCCGGCATCAACGTCCGGTCGGGCACGGGAATGGCGTCCAGGACCATGCTCTGGAACGCGCCCCCGCCGCCCCGTATCTGGTCAGGGGGGATCTCCGGCAGGCGATTGTGGCCGATTCCGTCAGGCGTGCGGTACAGGAGCTCCGGCACGGAATCGATCGGGCGCTCCCCGTCCAGGGCGCTCACCAGGGCCGAGAGGGCGAACTCGCCGACGTCCGCGGCGCACACGTAGTCGACGCCCTCGCGGTGCTTCAGGATCCGCTCGCCCATGGCTGTCGCCTGGTCGTTGCCGAAGACCGTGACCGCGCCGACATCCTTCCCCAGTTCGGCCAGGCGGAGAGCGTTTCCATAGGACGTGGCCAGGACGCCCACACCGAGGACGTCCGGGTCGAAGTCCGCGATCAACCGTTCGATCTCCTCCATCGGCGTGATCTGCCCGTCGATGGCGATCACGTCCACATCTGGATGGTCCCGCCGGAGCACCGTCGCCAGCGAGACGACACCCAGAGCTGGGAACGTGCCGTCGTTGGCGATCGAGGAGACATCCGCATCGCTGCCGGCATTGACGAGCAGGACACTCCGCACCTTCATAGATCGAGTTCCTCTCCGAGGGATGAACCGTTTCCCGGCCGACCTACGGGCACACGTGCCGGCCATCAAGGGCATGGGGATCTCTTTCTCACTGTCACCCACACTCGTGGATAGGCTCAATCACCCAGACTGAGCGAGTTGACTATCGTCATGCACGGTTGACAAGAGCCGGACTCGACGTGTAACCAGGACCCCGGCGCCATGTTTCGGCGATCCCGGGTGGGGCGTTGTACTTCGCCGCAACGGAGGAGCATCGGCCGTCCACTGCTATCGAAGCTCTCCCCTGTCACATGGAGCTTGGCCCCTTGATACCCATGAGATCAATTCGGCAACTTGGCGATCTGGTCCCATCACCGGCAGTCCTGACCTGCACTCAGCGTTCGGTGAGCAGGTTCATCACGTGAGCGAAGCCGCCGTGAGGGAGTCGAGGACGGCCTTGCCCTTTTCGGCGGTTGCCAGGGACGGGCGGCCGATGACGCCGCTCTTGGTGTAGGCGTGCATGCCTTCGGTCAACAGGCGTCGCCGGTCGTCGGCGATGTGGTCGGCGCCTTCGTGGCCGGGGCGGATCACTTCCGGGCAGGCGTGCGGCAGGATGGAGGTTTCGATCTCTCCGGCATGCATGTCCTCGTGCATGGAACTGGACAGGTGCGCGGCGCTCCGGGCCTCTTGCCAGTCCTCGCGGGTGGGGAAGAGTTCAGGGACAGACCCCGGTGCGCCGCGACTCGCTCACCACGTGCAGCCCGAGGCCGGCCACGGACTCGTCGGCCAGGCCGCCGAAGCGAACACCAGGCAGCAGGCCCCGGGAACACCCAGCCCTTGACGCCGCACACCGAGGGCTACGACTTCGCGGTGCTGTCGCCCCGGCATGTCGCCCTGTGGGGCGTCACCCCGGCGAGCGGAGCCGGGGCGAGATCACGCAGTGTGACCGCCACCTCCCGTCATGACACGGCGGGACGCTCCGAGGGTTGCACCGGGCTCTTGGCAGTGGGAACGCCCTGCCCGGCGACCAGCGCGGCGGCGACGACCTGCACGGCCAGGATGAGCGCCTGCGTCAGCGGCGAGCTCACGCCCAGGATCGCCATGGTCGCGTTGACGCCGAAGTGGACCGCGATCGCCGCCACGACGCCGGCGCGTTCGTAGGCGTAACCGGTGAGCAACGCCATCGGGAAGACGGTGAGGGAGAACAGCAGGCCGCTCCAGCTGAACAGGCCGAACTCGTTCTGGACGGTGCCGGTGATGAAGAACAGGGGCAGATGCCAGACCGCCCAGACCGCTCCCAGCATCAAACCGGCCTGGACCTTGCCGAGCGAGGCGCGCAGACGCGGATAGGCCGTGCCGCGCCAGCCGGGCTCCTCGGCCAGCGGGCCGGCGACCAGCATGCTGACCACGAACGGCGCGAGCCCGCCCATGGTGGCGATCAGGTCCTGGCCCGCCGTCAGGTCCAGCTCGGGGCCGCCCAGAAGCGGGGCGAGCAGCACACCGGCCAGCACGGTCGCCGGAGCCACCCCCAGCAGCAGCGGCACCCAGAACAGGTGCGCGCCGAACCGGAGCCGCACCGTGTGGGCGGGCACGGGTTCACCGCGGCGGGCCCGGTCGTCCGATATTCGCCGGGGGTGGCGCCGACGCCGCGTCGGTCATAGCGCAGGGACGCGATCCCGCGCTCGGCGAGGGCGGCGGCCAGCGGCGGTCCGAGGCCCATGCTGAGCCGCCGGGTGTTGGCGTCGCGGTCGAGCCGCCCGGACGCGTGTAACAGCAGGACCGCCGGGTGTGGGCCACGGCCCGGAGGCAGGGTCAGCGTGCCGGCCAGTGGGAGGCCGTCGGCCGCGACGGCCGTCATGGCGACATCCGGCATGTCCGCTCACCATCTCTCTCACCTTTGGCGTTGTTCTCAATATTGAGAACATTATCGTATGTGAGAGAATGAGCTCATGGCAACCGCGGACCTTCTCCTGCACCCCGTCCGGATGCGCATCCTGCAAGCCCTGTTCGACGCCGATCCGCTGACCACCAACCAACTTCGGGACCGCCTGCCCGACATCGCGCCGGCGACGATGTACCGCCACATCGCCCTGCTGGCCGACGCCGGGGTGCTGGAGGTGGTGGGCGAGACCCGCGTACGCGGCATCGTCGTCCGCAGTTACCGGGTACGCGGCGAGCAGGCGGTGATCGACCCGGCGGCGCGGGCGGCCATGACGCGGGAGGACCATCAGCGGGCCTTCACCACGTTCGTCGTCTCGTTGCTGGCCGACTTCGAGCGCTACCTCGGGCGGGAGGGCGCCGACCCCCTCTCGGACGGCGTCGTCTACCGGCAGGCGGCGGTCTGCCTGACCGACGACGAGTTCATGGAGATGATCGGCGAGATCGAGCGGGCGGTCGTCACCCGCACCGGTGACGACGAGGCCAACGGGCGAACACGTCGCGTCGTCAGCCTCGTCGCCCTGCCCGACCGGGCCTGACTCACCTGCGAGGCAGGGTGGAGATCGTCAGGTTGGGGTCGGTGGCGGTCAGGTAGGCGGCGCTGAGCACGTAGACGGTCCGGCCGCGTACCGCCACCGAGGTGGGGTTCTGCAACCCATCGGTGAGCAACGTCGCGGCCCGGCCCTTCGCGTCGATCCGCACCACCTTGTTCGGCGCGTTGAGCGTCGCGATGACCTGGTCGTCCCGGACTCCCGCGAAGGCGATGTCGTCGATCCCGGCCAGGCCGGTGGCCTTGACCTGGACGGGCCCGGGACGGCCCCGCGTGATCGGGATCCGGAGCAGGGTGCCGCGGTCGAGGTTGGTGGCCCAGATCGCGCCGTGCCGGACCTTGATGCCGTTGGCGCCGAGGAATCCGGCGGCGGCGAGCTCCGGCGCCGACGACCAGACCTTGACGTCGCCGCCCTTCAGGGGAACCGCCGAGATGGTGCCGAGGGCCGAGTCGGTGAGATAAAAAGTCTTCGCCGTCTCGTCGTAGGCCAGGCCGTTGGGCAGGCCGGTGGCCGGGAGCGCGGCGATGCGCCGCGGCTCATACCCGGGGCGGAGGCGGTAGAGACCGGTGGTCGCGGGGTCGCCGCTGGCGTACAGGAAATAGAGCGTGCCGTCGTCGGTGCGGACGACGCCGGTGGTAAGGGCGAACCCCAGAGCCGGTACGGCGGCGCCGCCCTCGGCCGGCGCGGGAAGGGTCGCCAGGATCCTGATCGTGCCCTTCGGGCTGATCGCGGCGACCTGCCTGGCGGCGGCGAAGGTGACGTACGCCGTGCCGTCCGGGGCGACGGCGATGTTCTCCGGTTGCTGGCCCTTCGCCAGGTCGAAGTGCACCGCGATCCGGGAGGGTGTCGCCGCGTCGGCCGGGGCCGCGGCCATCAGGCCGATCCCGGTGGCGAGGGCGAAGGCCAGCAGTCTGTTACGCATGTCCGTCCTGTCTGAATGAGGGACTGTCCGAATGAGGGCGTGCGGCATTGGGCGCTCCGGTCGGAGCGCCTCGGGGATGTGCGGGTTCAGCCGGTCGGCTGGGTACGCCGGGCCCGTCCGGCGAGCACGCTGTGGACGAGCAGGGTCATCGCGGCGCGGGAAGGTGACCCGGGTTCGGTGGTGGCGACCACGACCGCCTGGTCGTCGGCCGTCCGCAGGGTCTGCTGGGCCACCCACATGGTGCCCACCAGCGGGTGGCGCATCTCGTACACGGTGTCACCGCCCGCCTTGACCCGGTGGTCGGCCCACATCGTGGCGAACTCCGGGCTCTTGACCGTCAGCTCCCCGAGCAGCGCGGCCAGCAGGGGGTCGTCCGGGTGATGCCCGGAGGCCGACCGCAGGGTCGCGACCACGCCACGGGCCTTGGCGGGCCAGTCGGCGTACAGGTCACGGGTGTGCGCGTCCAGGAACACCAGGCGGGCCATGTTGGGGCGCTGCCGGGGGGTGTCCGGGCCGTCCGGGGCCAGGTGACCGGCGTACAGGGCGTGGCCCGATGTGTTCCACGCCAGCACGTCGGCCCGCCGCCCGAGCACCAGCACGGGCACGTCGCCGAGCGTGTCGAC
Organism: Microtetraspora sp. NBRC 13810; assembly: GCF_030268685.1. GTDB lineage: Bacteria > Actinomycetota > Actinomycetes > Streptosporangiales > Streptosporangiaceae > BSRQ01. Next base: position 38,908 of record NZ_BSRQ01000013.1, on the reverse strand, counting down.
GAGCTGACGCGTCGCCTGGCCCACCCGTTCGGGCGCGGGCCGGCGGCCGGTGACCCGGCGGCGGTCACCGGACGCCAGGGCGTGCAGGTGCCGGCGTTCCGCGTCGTCCAGGCGCAGCGCCCCGGCCAGCGCGTCGAGCACCTCGGGTGAGGCGTTGGACGCCTGCCCCTGCTCCAGCCGTGCGTAGTACGAGGAGCTCACTCCGGCGAGCATCGCCAGTTCCTCCCTGCGCAGCCCGGGAACCCGGCGCCGATCACCATACGTGGCCACCCCCACGTCCTCGGGTCGTAGCTGGGAGCGCCTCGTCTGGAGGAACTCCCCGAGCCGTCGTCTCGTGTTCACGCCTCAAAGTATTCGCGCCGGTTCCCCGGCCCAGCCACACCCTGGCGGGGATTGGAACAGCCTCAGCCGACATGGACGACCGGGTGACGTTACGGCCTGGCGCAGGACCTCGCGGGCGGCGGCGGGATGTCACCGCCGCCGAAGACCAGGTAGGGCGAGGAACCGGCGGATTTCGGTGGCGGAGATCGCGATCATGGGGTGGGAGAGGTCGGCATGCGGCGCCCCCTGTGCTCATTGGGGGAACTGACACGGTTCCGTTGATCTGACGTGGATGAGTGTGACAGCGAGTTCCTCGTCGACGCGGAGCCAGCCACCGACGGCGAGGCGTCGAATACGGCTCATCAGGGCCTCCATGCCGGCCTTGAAGGCGGCCGACGTCTCTTTCGTGGGCTCGCTGTACATCGGCGAGCTGTTCGGACGCACGGGGGACAAGCTGGCCGACGCCCCGGAGTTCGACGACCTGTACGCCGCGGCCGAGCGCCTCCAGGTGCCGCTGCACTTCCATCCCCAGACTCCGGTCCCCGAGGTTCTCAAGGCGTACTACTCGGGCTTCGACGACGGAGTCGGGCTGGCGCGCAGTACCGGGATGGGGCTCGCGACGGCGGGCCTGGGCTGGTACTACGACCTGGGCGTCCAGTATCTACGGATGATCTTCTCCGGCGTTTTCGACCGGCACCCCGGATTGCAGGTGATCGCAGGACACTGGGGCGGGGTCGTACCGCGCGTGGCCGTCCCGGTCGAGCTCGGCCAGTCCGGCCAGGATGCGGTCCAGGCCGAACTGGAAATCCTCAGCGGTGTAGCCGATTGAGCCGGTACTGGCCTGGTCGCCGAAAAGACGACAGAACATGGGAAAGCGATCCGGTGTCATGACCCTCCCGAGAAAGCGGAAGTAGTCGCCCGCCGCGGCGTCGCCAGCGTCGGCGATCACCGGATCCAGAGTAAGACGGGCCTGCTCGCGGACGTACCCGGAGATCAGGGTGACGGCGCGGAGCTGGTCGTGGGAGCTGAGGGTGGTCCGGGATAGCGCCCTGAGCATGTGCTCGCCCCACAACAGTTCGTTCGGCATGCTCGGCGGGCCGGAGGTGGGCACCTGCAGGACCCACGGATGCCGCCGGTAGAGGTCGTAGATCTGCCAGGCGATGCCGGCCAGGGACTCCCGCCAGCGTCCGGGGTCTGGTGGCCGCAGGTCGGGGGGTGGCGCGGCGGCGGCGTCGCGCATCACCACCATCAGGTCCTCCTTGGAGCGGACGTGCCGGTACAGCGAGGTCGTCGCGGAGCCGAGAGTGGAGGCGACGCGAGCCAGCGATACCGCGGTGAGTCCTTCGCTGTCGGCGAGGTCGATCGCGGCCGTGACGATCCGTTCCAGGGTGAGACCCGGTCGCGGACCGGGCTTGGGCCCGTCGGCCGCGTGGTTGCGGATGTGGACTGCGTCGCTGGAGGCGCGCCAGGCCAGTTCGATGCCCGCCGGCGTGCGTGTCCTGTGCTGCTCGCCCATCGGGGCCTTTCCTCGTGCTGCCATGCCTTACCGGCAAGTCTATAGTGGCGTATGTGTTTCGCCACTATGGCGAATCATCTGCGCCACTAAGTAGACGGAGAGGGACATGAAAAAGAGGGCATCGGTCGCGTCGGTGGGGATCTGGGCAGGCGGTGGGTTCGCCGCCCTGACTCTGGTCTACCTGGTGACTCTCACGGTGATGATGGCGCGAGGGCTGCCGTTTCCGCCCCAGGAGCCCTTCACGACCACCTTCCACGCGATCATGATGCTCGGCGTCGTGGTCATGGTGCCGCTGTGGTGCGCCATCCATCTCGCCACCCCGGCGGACAAGCAGGTGTTCACGCTCATCTCCCTGGCGTTTGTCGTCATGCTGGCCGTGGTCGTCTGCGCCAACCGGTTCGTGGCGCTGACGATGGTCAGGCAGAGCCCCGGCCTGGGCCGGACGGCGGGCCTGGAGTGGTTCGAGCCCTACGGCTGGCCGTCGCTGACGTTCGCCTTAGAGGTGCTCGGCTGGGGGGTGTTCTTCTCCCTCGCCTGCCTCTTCCTGGCCCCGGCCTTCCGCGTCCACGGGCTCGAACGCGCCATCGCCGTGACCTTCGCGATCGTGGGCGTCCTCAGCCTGGGCGGCACACTCGGGCTCTTCGTCAACTCCACCGGACTCCTGGGCGTGATCGCACCGCTGGCATGGGGGCTGGGGCCCGCCGCCGCCGCCGTCCTGGTCACGGTCTGGCTGCGAACCCGGGCATATGATGCGGGCGCGGCGTAGGCGGACGGGCATGGCCGGCCGCGCACCCCGTCGACTCGCGGCAGCGCACGTCTCTGGGACGATACCGGCTCGGTGTCCCCGCGGCCCCGCCACAACGGAGGGCGGGTTCTGTAGGACGCCTCAGAGCAGGTCCTCCAGCGCGGCTCGGAAGGCCGTCATCTCCCCGGCGGTCCCTATGGTCACCCGCAGCCAGCCGGGTGGTCCGACCTCACGGATCAGTACACCGCGCCGGAGCAGCCCCTCCCACACCGCGTGCCGGTCAGGCAGGTGGCCGAACAGCAGAAAGTTGGCATCGGAGTCGACGACCCGCAGCCCTCTGCCGCGCAACCACGCCGCGGTCGTCTCACGCTCGGCGCGCACGGCCTCGACCGTGCGCAGCACTTCGTCTCGGTGCGCGAGCGCGACCCGCGCCGCGGTCTGCGTGAGCGTCGACAGGTGGTAGGGCAGGCGGATCAGTTCCAGCGCCTCGATGACTAGGGGATGTGCGGCGAGGTAGCCCAGCCGGGCACCTGCCAGGCCGAACGCCTTGGAGAGCGTCCGGGTGACGATCAGCCGCGGATGCGCGGCCAGCAGCGACAGCGCCGACGGCGTGCCGGCGCGCGCGAACTCGAAGTACGCCTCGTCCACAATCACCATGCCGGGCGCCGCCACGATCAGTTTCTCGATCACATCGGGGGTCAGCACGTCCCCGGTCGGGTTGTTGGGTGAGGTCAGGAAGACGACGTCGGGCCGGTGCTCCCCGATCGCTGCCACCGCCTTGCCCGGGTCGAGGCCGAAGTCATCCTCACGCGCGCAGGCGATCCACCTGGTGGCCGAGCCGATGGCGATGTTCGCATGCACGGCGTAGGAGGGTTCGAAGCCCATCGCCGACCGGCCGGGGCCGCCGAACGCCTGCAGGATCTGCTGGATCACCTCGTTGGACCCGTTGGCCGCCCAGACCTGCTCCGCGACCAGCCCATGGCCGAGGTAGGCGGCCAGATCGGTCCGTAGCGCGGTGGCGCCGCGATCGGGGTAGCGGTTCAGCTCGCCCATGCTCGTCCGGATCGCCGCCGTCATGGCTTCGACCAGGTCGGACGACGGTGAACTGGGACTCTCGTTGGTGTTGAGCCGCACCGGCACGTCGAGCTGCGGCGCGCCGTACGGACTCCAGCCGCGCAGATCGGCACGCAGCGGCAGGTCGGTCAGAGACAACCCGTCGGCCGGCTTCCCCCGGTCCTCGTGCAGGTATGCGGTCACATGAGTCTCCCCGATTGTGGTGAATGGAGATCACTGTGATCGCCCACGTCTATGAGCAGACGGCGGCACGGTGAACAGCAGCTCCGCGCTCCCGTGAACACTGGGGTTGAGTCGCTGCCCAAATAAGAAATAACCCCTGAGTTCCCGACCACCTCCGTGTCCCTGGATGGTGCGGTCGCGGCCTGGGAGCTGGGAGTTTCCCCCTTCTCCGATTCGATCGCGGTGAGCTGATATAGCTTCACGCTTTGTGAAGCTCTGTCGATGTGGCCGAGCTTCTTGCCGACCGGGTTAAGGCGAGGAGCCGAAGTTGGGCCTGGCAGTGGTGAAGGATCTTCGGGTGGCGCGTGCTCCGGCCACGGCGGATGATCCGCATCCCGCCCTCCGAAGAGGTGACCAGGCTGTTCACCGGATGGCGGCAGGAGCTGACGACCTGCCGGAAGTTCGCACCGGCCGCACGGAACTACACGGCCTGCCAGCTGATGGCGACGTCGGGCTGCGGGTGAACGAGGTATGCAAGCTCGACTCGCCAGACGTGAAATGGGGGCTGGGCCGGTTCGGCAAGCTTCACGTGCGCCTGGGCAAAGGCGCCCGTGGCTCCGGGCCTCGGGAGCGGATGGTCCCGCTCATCAACAATGCGGGCGCCACATTGCGCTGGTTCGTCGAGGACGTGTGGGGCCAGTTCGGTGACGACCACACCCGCCCAGGCGTTCCGCTGCTACTTCCCGAACGGAAGAGCGCCGACGGTACGATCTGCCGGGTGGGCGACGAGACGCTCCGCTCCGCGCTCGCCAGAGCCGCTGCCACGCACCTACCGGACTGGCCGGACATCGTCACTCCGCATGTCCTTCGGCACTTCTGCGCTTCGCAGCTCTATGCCTCCGGGATGGACCTGATCGCGATCCAGGAACTCCTCGGCCATGCCTGGATCTCCACCACCATGAGATAAGTGCACGTCGCCGGCTCCCACGTCGAAGACGCTTGGATCGCAGGTCAACAGCGCGCCGCCACCCGTCTGAAGGGACTCACAAGGTGAGGTGGAACCTCCGCCTGCGTCCGCCAGCCGCGGCATCTGGAAGGCCAGCGAGCTCCAACGGATGCTCGCCGAGCATGGCCTGAAGATCAGTGAACCCTTTTCATCCTGGCGTGGTAGGTCACAGGCCTGTTGCGGGCAGCGTGGCGTGGCCCGGGATTAAAGAAGCCCCTGGAAGATGCACGTCGACCAAGATCGTGCGTTCCAGGAGCTTCCGTGCTGTTCTACCGCGCTGCGCTGCCGTTGTCACCTCGGACCTTGAACTATCTGGCGGGAGTCATACGTCGTCACCGCAAAGCGATCAGCTCACCGTGGCGCAGGCTCAACCCCGGGCAGCAAGCATTGCTCGTAGTGGTTCACCTGTGCAAAGGCGAGACGTTCGCCGAACTCGCAGCGGGGTTCGAAGTCGGCCTCACCACCGCCTGGCGCTACGTCCGCGAGACCGTCGCCCTGCTCGCCCGGCGCTCTGCCACCCTCGATCAGGCGTTACGCAGGGCCAAGCAGACGGGATACGCCTTCGTGGTCTCGGACGGCACGCTCATCCCGATCGATCGCGTGGCGGCCGACCGGCCGTACTACTCGGGCAAGAACAAGAAACACGGCATGAACGTCCAAGTCATCGCCGCCCCGGACGGAACACCTCTGTGGACGTCGGGTTCCCTGCCCGGCTCGGTCCATGACCTGAAGGCGGCCCGCATCTGGGGCATCATCCGCCGATTGGAGACCACCGGGTTGATCACCCTGGCCGACAAGGGCTACGCCGGTGCGGGCCGGCGGGTGCTGGTGCCTTACAAGGGCAGGAAGAAGCCGGCCTCGCAGAAAACCGCCAACTCCGCCCACGCCAAGCTCCGCGGCCCCGGCGAGCGAGCGAATGCCGTACTGAAGACCTGGCGCATCTTGCGAAAGCTACGCTGCTGCCCTCTTCGTGCAGGTCAGATCGTCAAAGCGATCCTCGTCCTCCAGACTCACGAAGCTGGATGAAAAACGCTCAGTGGCGTCAACTGCACCCGTAGTTCAACCGAGTCGCCCAATTCGGCTCATTGGTTTACGCACCTTTGTGATTCTAATGGAGTCAAGCAGGCGCTTCACATGGCAGCGCTTGGCGGGTGCTCGTACAAGGGGGCGTGGACGAATCACCTGAGACTTTGATCTGCGGCGAAAAGGAGTTCCGTCATTCAAGCTCGATTCTTAGAATGCCGGACGTCCGTCAGGGCTGTGCGGAAGTGATGTCGGTGTGTGGGAAGTCCTCGCCTTTGAAGAGCAGGGGCTGGTCGAGGTCTTTGGCGAGGGCGTAGGCGAAGCAGTCGCCCATGTTGAGCTTGGCCTTGGAATTGTTGCCCTTGCCGTAGGTCTGGTACGCCTGGCGTGCGATCCTGGCCTGATGGGGTGTTACCGGCTCGATGATGAGCCCCATCTCATCAACGAGCGTGTCGAAGGCGTTGCGCATGGCCTCGCCACGGTTGTCCGCCACAATGGCCGCTTCGACGTAGTTGACGGCCGAGATGCGACACACGTTTGCGGCGATGGTGTGAGCGAATGGGATGGCCTCTGGCTCACCGTTGATGACGGCAATGATAGCGCTGGAGTCGATGATCACGCGGGAAGACCGGTGTCCGGGTCGTACAGATCTTCAACGGACAGTCGGTCTCGACCGAGGTGGGTCCGCATGCCGGCAGCAACGCTCAAAATGCGTTCGGCCCTGCCGGCGGCTTCGGAGCGGCGTTCCAGCGCATCCAGGCGGCGTTCGAGCACTTGAGCGGCGTGCTGGGTTTCCTCGGCCAGCCGGATGACCCGGCGGGCGAGGTCATGGATGGGCTCGTGTTCGAGGTCCACGCTCACCGTCGCTCGACTCCCTCCGTCGCGGTGCCTGAGTTGTACCTCCAGCGTAACTGGTGGCCGAGCTTCACTCTGGCCGATGGCCGCATCCTTCTGCGGTTTCCGCAGAGTCAGGGATTCTCCCCGGGCGTGATATCGGCGGCGGCATGCCAGGCTTCCCAGATCTCAGGGCGGAGTCTGCCGCGGTCGGCGACCGGGAGTCCATGTTCACGAGCCCACGCGCGCACCTGCGATGCGGTCGGCTGCTGGTCGCTTGACCGTGTGATCTCTGCTGGTGTCCTTGGCGAGGAAGGGCGCGGGGGAGCGTCGGTGGCTGGTGGGTGCTCATTTGAGCCGGACGTTGTGGTGGTGAAGCCAAGGCGGGTGAGGGTGCGGCGCCGCTTGCCGTACATGCGTTCCAACTGTGGGACTTGTGCGTCCAGATAGTCGTGGACTTCGACGTCGTGCTTGGTGGCGGCTTCTCGCATGATCCGGCCCACGTGCTGGATCACTTTTCCTTTGAACGAGATCGGCATCGCGAGGAACAGGGCGTCCAGCCGGGGCAGATCGAATCCCTCGCCTGCGACCTTATCGATGGCCAGGAGCACCAGCGGGCCTGCCCCGGCATCGGCAAGGCGGGTGCGGACGCGGTCGCGTTCTGGGGCGCTGAGCTGCCCGTGCAGGAGCGTCGCGGCCACGCCGTTGTCCTCCAGGGCCGCGGCCAGGCATTGGAGGTGTTCCACTCGATTGGTCAAGAGGAGGCTGTTCCTGCCCCGGCTCGCCGCGTCCGCGACGTCAGCGGCGATCTGGGCGGTCCGGGTCTCGTCTGCGGCCAGTTCGCCATAGATCGCTTGGAAGGAGGCGCCGTCGTTTCCGATCTCCTCGGTGCTGAAGCCGGTCGCGTGAACAATGAGTCGCTGGGCGAACGACACCTCAGAGGTGATCTCATGGCGGATCGGTCCGCACTGCATGGTGATGAGCGCGTCCATCTGGTCGGCCCGGTATGGCGTCGCCGAGAGCCCGATCCAGCGCTTCACGGCTACCTGACGGATGGCGGCCTCGGCGGCCGGAGCACCGACCGCGTGACATTCGTCGACGATGACCATGCCGTACGCGTCCAGTAGCGATGGGTCGGCGTCGCGGTGGGCAACGGACTGCAGCATGATGACATCGACGACTCCGTGCCGCTTGTCGTTGCCCCTGCCCTTGGCGCCCACCTTCGCTCCGTCAAGGTCGAGGAACGTCGTCAGCCGTTCTTTCCATTGGTCGAGCAGTTCGGCGCGGTTCACGATGATCGCCGTCGGTGCTTGGTGCCGGGCGATCAGTGCACAGGCCATCACGGTCTTGCCCGCGCCGGGCGGCGCCATCAGGACTCCCGTGAGGTGCTTGGCCATCGCGGTGACCGCTTCGGTCTGTACGTTTGTCAGCTCACCGGTGAAACGCACCGCGATCGGGTCATGGTCCGGCACCGTGGTGGTGATCTCCATGGCGCCGCCCGCTGCCGCAATCAGATGTTCCGCTTGCTCCGCCAGCCCTCGTGGGAGTCGTAGCCAGTCGGGGTCGCTGTCGTCGAAGCAGCGTACGAAGCGCGGGGTAGCGAAAGTGGAGTACCGCATCGACTGCCGCCGGTAGAACTCCGGGTTGTGAAAGGCAGCCAGGTGTTTGAGAGCGGCGATCAGCGGCGTGGGCAGGCTGTCGGTCGAAATCGCCAGCATGGCGCCGAGCCGCGCGTGCACCTGTTGAGGGGCGACACCCAGCGCGTCCCTGCGCGGTTTGGCCGGCAGCCTGCCCGACGTCGACGGTCCGGCGTCGATCTGGCCGAACCGCTTCACCAGTGCATCCACCTCGACCGGGCGTAGCCGGCGCACACCGGACAGGAACACGAACTGGTCCTCATACGGCTGCCAGGTTCGTGGGTCGCAGAACAGCGTTGTGCCCTGCTCCCGACTGCTGCCGTGCAACGGCAGCGCGATCAGATTCCCGAACCGGAACCGAGCCGCCGCCTTGACCGGCAGCGAATCCTGCGCTGGAAACAGCCGGTCATAGCTGGCCAGCGACATCGTGCCTCGCCGGTCGATCGCCTCCCGCAACAGTCCCATGCCGATGGCGCGTGCCGACGCAGCCAGGACGGGCTCGGTGAAGAACATCCACACGTGGGCACCGGCTCCGGATCGGGAAATCTCCGCCGCCGTATGGATGCCCGCTCGCGTGCAGGCTTCCGCGTAGGCGGCGGCGTCGCCCTGCCAGCCCGCGCCGTCGAAATCGCACGCCAGCAACTGGCAGGTGTCGTCGGGCAGCATCGGATACAGCCCAACATGGGAGTCACGCCCGTCGGTGGTTCGGCTCAGGTGCGCGATGAGAACCTCATCCGTCAGCGGCAGGAACTCCCGCTCGGCGTCGTCCCGTTTACGCCAGAACTCCTTCTCCGCGGGGCTCCACCCGTGCCTGCCGGTTTTGCGGCTGAAGAAGCGGGTCGCATACACATCGCGACGGCCGACGAACAACGCCTTGAACAAGGCGAGCTTCTCAGACGAAGGAGACGACGCGTTCGCATACGGCAAGCTGTCCTGCGGCGGGTTGACGCAGGCAGCGGAGGTCCGATCAGGGTCGGCGGCGTCGTGCTCGCGCGAAGCCGAGGCTGGCTGGCGGAGAAGGTGCTTGAGCCGGTCGTTCTCCTCACGCAACTCTGCGATCTCGACCAAGGCGGCGTCCAACCGCATTCGTAGCTCGACCGGGTCGTCCCATTCGGCCCACAAGTCCACGGACCCATCCTGCGCGATTTCCGCCATGCAACCAGGCAGACACGATTCGTAACCTACGGCGAGGCTTCCTCATCGTGTTCTGGATCGCTGAACAGGAATCCTGCTGCCTTGATGACGGGATGAACGGAGTTGAGGATGAGCGCTCGTTGGGCGGGGGTGTGCTGACCGGAATATCCCGCGGTTGTCTGGTAGGACTCGTGTCCGGCGATGAGTTGCATGACTCCTGGTGCGACGCCGCCGTCGCGGAGCATGGTGATCATGGTGTGTCGGAGTGCGTGCGGAGTGATGTGCTTGGCCAAGCCGCGTTGGCGAGCGCGTTCGAGGGCGGGCTGCAGCACGTTGTTGCGTTGGTTGGCGTAATCGATGTAGCCGCCTGCGCAGCCCTGAAAGAGAGGGTGACCAGCATTCTTGCCGGTTGCTTCGGCAAGGCGCTACAACTGTCCAAAGCCGCCGATGACCCCATGACCGCTACCTGGGTGCTGGCCACGCTCGCACAACAGGCCTGCGATCTTGGGCACGGCCGCTGGGCCATCCGCATGGCCCACGCTGCCATCGACGCAGCCCGCAGCGCCGACGCCCCGCCCCGCGCCATAGCCGAATTACTGGTACGCCAGGCCCGCGCCAACGCCGTCACCGTCCACAACGCTGGAGCCCATGACGCGCACACCCGGCGCCAGGTCACCGAACTACTCGCCCAAGCCGATGCCGCCTTCGCCAAAGGCACCAGCGACCGAGACCCCGCCTGGAGCGCCGAGTTCGGCGAAGCCGAACTCGCTGCCGAAGCTGGCTACTGCTGGCGACGCGTCGGTGAACCCCAGCGAGCAGCCCTTTACGCCGAACAGGCCCTCCGCGGCTTCGGAACCGCCTACGCCCGCTCGACCCAGTTCAACCAGATCCACGCCGCCGAAGCCTACCTCGACCAAGGCGAACTCGAACACGCGCTCGCCTACGCACGTGCTGCCGTCCCAGCAGCCAAAACACTCACATCAACCCGCGCCATAGGCCACGTACGGGCCTTCGCCACCCAAATCCACCCCCACCGCACCACCCGCCAGGTCAAAGAGTTCAACGACTACCTGACCACCGAACTGGCCGGCTGACCCAGCATCGTTCTGCTTGGCCGCGGAGCAAGCGAGACCATCACGCTCCGTAAATGACCACGGAACCCGAGGGATACCACCGACGAGCGAGATTTAACGTCGGCCTGACGGGCTACACATCCTTCTCGGGCGTGTCGCCCGTCCGAGGTATCCCGTCCCGACCTTCTCTTGATCTTCTATAAGGTCTGGCTCGACATTCGGCCCCGGCGCCCCCGAGATGGGCACGACAACGCCCAACTAAACGATCTTCCATGTGCCCGACCCGTGCCCAAGAGCAGCCGACGAGCGACCAAACGAGATCATCTGCTTGCCGCGAGCCGACCTCAGGCGAGAAAGCGCAGGTCAGATGGGGTGTGATGGGTGGGGCGCCAGGGGCTCGAACCCTGAACCTACAGATTAAAAGTCTGCAGCTCTACCATTGAGCTAACGCCCCTTGAGTGAAGGGTACAGAGCGTACCCCGTCCTCGGCGAGGGAGTTCCCGTCGTGTAGGTAATCTACCGCACCACCGGGGACGGGCCGGGATGTCGGGATCGCGTTGTGATCTGTTGGGTTGTGCGGCCTGGGCGGCTATGCGGGGTGGCGGGGCAAGGTGCTCGGAAGGCGGCACGGGGGCTGATGGCGCGCGTGTCGCGACCGGTCGAGCCGGCCGGCCCGCTGGCGTTGCCGTACGTGATGAAGGATGGCCGTACGTGACGTGACATCGGGGACGGTGCTGCGCGCGTGGACCCCTTGGGCGTTCGGCAGGGGTCCGGGCGGGGGCGGTGGAGGCGTTCTGGGGCCGGCGGGGCTCGGGTGTGTGTGGTGTGGGTCAGGCGGGGGTTGGGTGGGGGGTGGTGAGGCCGAGGGTTTCGGTGAAGTGGCTGGGGGTGAGGAGGGCGGTGCGGCCGATGCCGGCGGCGGCGAGGTCGACCGGGCGGAGGCGGGTCTGGGTGCCGGCGGAGGCGAGGAGCCGGTCGAGGAGGTGCCAGCCGGCGAAGGCGGTGGCGCGTTCGGGGAGGGTGGCGTCCACGGGGACGCCGCTGTCGAGGTAGCCCTGCCAGAACGCCGCGATCAGCGGGCGTACCGCGGCGATCTCGGCGCTGCCGCGTTCCACGATGAGGTCGTGCGAGAGCGTGGTGCCGGCGCCGTAGTACCGGTCGGTCTCGGAGTTGACCTTGCGGATCGCGTGGTGCAGCCACTCGCCGGCGAAGGCCCCCACATCTCTGGCCGGGTCCGCCATCCGGAACTCCTCCCAGTCCAGGACATAAAGATCGGTGCCGTCGAGCAGGAACTGGTCGAGGCGGAGATCGCTGTGCGAGGGGCGGTGCTCGGCGTCGCGCTCCTCCCGGAGGCGCAGCTCGGCCAGCGCGTCGGCGAGCGGACGGTCTCGCTGGAGGAGTCCCCAGTAGCGGAGTTCGGCGATGCGCGCGGAGGAGAACATCGACAGCGGGATGGCCTGCAGCGCCCAGGTCGGCGGCAGCGGGTGCGGGGAGGTGTCGGCGGCGGCGGGGAGCCGGTGCAGGGCGCCGATGCTCCGGCCTGCCTCGCGGGCCGTCTCGGGGGTGAACTCGCCGTCGGCGGCCATCGTGTTGCCCGCGCGCGCGTCCTCCAGCCACTCGAAGACCACGAGCCGGCTCTCCTCGTCGGCGCCGAGCAGTCGCGGGCTGCGCAGGCCGCCGTCCGGCCGGGAGGCGAGTACGGCCTGCAGGTCCAGCACCCGGTGGAACCGGAGAATCGATTCCGCGCGATCCCCGTCCAGGCGTTTCACGAAAACCCGGGAACCGTTGTCCGTGCGACCGGCCCAGTTGTTGTTCCGGCCGGCGAAGGTGCTGGTCTCGGCCGGGGCGAGAGTTCCGAGGCCCAGCCGCTCCAGCAACGCGTTGACTTCGGGCGCCTCCGCAAGTGGGAGCGCCTCGAGCTTCTCTTTTCGCAGCATAATCGAGGACGTTAGGCAGAACTCCTGACGACATCAACGCCCTTGACACCTAACGGCCCCTGCGCGGCGCCAAACTGCCACGGCCTTGCGGCGGCGCCTCCCGGCGGGCAATCATTGAATTGTCCGGAACGACGGGCAACAAAAAACAAAAGAAAAACATTTACAGGAGATATCATGGCTGAGAAGGACCTGGTCGACGGTTACAAGAACTACACCGACGCCGAGGAGCTCGCCTTCGACGAGGCCGGCGACGAGGAGAACCCCAGCACTCCGTGGTGTGTCGCGAGCATCGTGATCACCGCCTCCGCCGGCTGCTGAACCAGTTGATCCGGTAAAGAACGCGCAGGCCGTGCGCACTCCCGCCGAGCGGCGGGGGCGCGCACGGCCCGTTCGTCGTTCCCGGACGGATCGGCGCAGGTCAAAGGTGGTGCTGGTCAAAGGTCGTGCAGGTCAAAGGTGGTGCAGGTTGAAGGCGGTGCTGGTCAGGGCATGCGGACGCGGCCCTCCCAGTGAACTCCGATGAACCGGCATCGGAACCCGCTGAAAGGGCCGCATCAATATATGGAGCGGACGGGCCGCGTAAAGAAAATGCATCAGATTATCGTTCGGGAGGAGCCGGCCTGGCCCCGGCGGGGCCAGGCCGGTGTCACGTTCGGGGAAAGGGGTTCAGCAGCCGGCGGAGGCGGTGATCACGATGCTCGCGACACACCACGGAGTGCTGGGGTTCTCCTCGTCGCCGGCCTCGTCGAAGGCGAGCTCCTCGGCGTCGGTGTAGTTCTTGTAACCGTCGACCAGGTCCTTCTCAGCCATGATATCTCCTGTTGTTCTGTGTTTCGTTTTTTGGTGCCCGTCGTTCCGGACAATTCGATGATTGCCCGCCGGGAGTCGCCGCCGCAAGGGTGTGGCATTCTGCGGTCAACCGGGCGCAGCAGAATGCCATGAACCTGTTCGGGCCTCCGGCATCCACCTAATGTGCGCTACGTGGGAACACTTAACGAAGTCGCCCTCACCGCCGAAGTGGCGGCGGTGCTGAAGGCGGTGCACATATCGTCAGACGGGCTCCGCGCCCAGGTGGGCGACCAGGTCGTCGAGGCCGACGGGTCGCGTGCCCTGTGGCCGGCGCTGAGCTCTCGCCTCTACGAGTACTTTCACATCGGGCACGCGCACGACCCGACGCTCCGGCCCGGCACCAGGGACCTTCCGCTGGAGGCCGCGCTGGCCGAGGGCGTGCCGCACCGGTACACGACCTCCCTGGTCCAGGTGTACGAGACCGGCGAGACCGACTGGATCGTGGACCTGCTGGACGTGCGGGTGCGCGTCCCGGTGGACCGGGTCGTCTCCATGGACGCCGACGGTCGCGCCGAGGTCCGGGCCGACGCCGTACGGCCGGCGCTTTCTCCTGGGTTCTTCCTGTGTGACGGTTCCGCCGGTTCGGTGCTCGGCGGCGGGCCGATCCTGCGCCTCTACCTGCACCTGGCCGACTCCTCCTACACCCCGGGCGCCTGGCGGACCGCGCTGGGCGTGCTGGAAGGACGCAAGGTTCCCTATCGGGCCAAGGCGTTCTCCCGTCCGTCCGGTTATCCGCGGCGCGACGCGCTGGTCATCTACCTGGAGGAGAAGGGCTGGCCGGTGCTGGAGTCGCTGGTCGGCGAACTGTCCGCGCTGCCCGGCCTGGTCGACGGCGTCTCGGCGTTCGCCCGGCGGGTCGGGCCGGGGCTCGCGGTCGCCTGGGACCCGGCCGACAACCGCACCGGCATGCGGATGCTGAGTTTCGGCGAGCACCGCTGCCGGGTCATCGCCGAAGGGCTGATCATGAGCGCCGCCGAGGGCGTGCCCGCCGAGGCCGCGGTCGTCACCACCATGCTGCGCGGCGGAGTCGATCCGACGGCGCCGTACCGCAACGTCACCTCGCCCGCCCTGCCGATCGACGGGTGATGCCCGATGGCCCGCGCGTCAGTCTTCTTCCCCAGTCAGCCGCACGCGGTCCGCGACGTGGAACCGTACGCTGACCTGGTCAAACGCGGCATCGCGGCGCGGCTTTGGCTGGGCCAGTCGCTGTTGTCCGAAACGCAGCAGGTCGTCGCGCGTCTCGCGGGAGGCGGCCTGCCGGTGCCGACGGGCACCGCCGTCACCCTGATGCCGCTCCGACATCCCGTGCAGGCCGCCGTCGAGGCGCGTTCGCTGGCCAGGATCACCGGTCACCCCGTGGTGGCCGGTTTCGGCGCTTCGGCCCCGGAATTCGTGACCGTGCTCAACGGCGAGCCCTATGCCCGACCCGCGACCGTGGCCCGGGAGTACCTGAGCACCGTACGGTCCCTGCTGGACGGCGGAGCCGTACGCGGGTTCCGGCTGCCGCCGCTCCGCCATCCGCCGGTCGAGGTGGGCGCGGGCGTGCTGCGCCCGGGAATGGCGCGGGTCGCGGGCGCGTGCGCGGATGTCGCCATCACCTGGATGACCCCGCCCGCCTACGTCGCCGGCACCCTCGCGCCCGCGTTGCGACAGGGGGCCGGGGACGACCGGCCGCCGCCGCGGATCGCCACCGTGGTGCACGCCGCGGTGGACCGGCCGGGGATGGACGCCGGCCGGATGGCGTTCCTCGCCGCCGGTCACCACCTCGGCTCGGCGCACTACTCCGACATGCTCCGCCGCGCCGGGCTCGCGGTCAGCCCGGACGACCCCGCCGCGGGCGCCCGCGCCCTGGTGGAGTCCGGGCTCTTCGTCACCGGTACGGCGGAGCGGATCGCCGACCGGCTGCGCGAATACCACCGGGCGGGCGTGGACGAGGTCATCGTGAACACCTCAGGCGTCTTCCTCACGGCGGGAAGGCAGGCCGCGGCCACCGATGCCGAAGAGATCCTGACCGCGTTGGAGGCCGACGATGGTCAAAGATAATTTGGTTTATCCCTACTTCTCCGGTCAGCGGCTGCTGATCGTCGTCACCGGGGCGCTGTCCGCCGCGTTCATCCCCGGCTGGCTCACCTGGCTGCGCACCGGCTATCCCAACCTGGTGATCAGGCCGGTGGCCACCCGCAGCGCCCAGCGGTTCGTCACCCTGGACGCGCTGACCACGCTGTGCGGCTGGAAGGCCGTCTCCGACGAGTGGCCCGACCACGTCGACGGCGACGCGCCGCACGTCGAGATGAGCACCTGGCCGGATTCCATCCTCGTCTACCCGGCCAGTCTCAACTTCCTCGCCCGCCTGGCGCTCGGCATGGGCGACACCCCCGCGCTGCTCGCGTTGCAGTGCGCGCCGGTACCGATCGGGCTGGCCCCGTCGCTGCCGCCGTTCGCGCTCGGCAGCCCCGCGTACGAAGGGCACCGGGAGACGCTGGAACGCCGTCCCAACGTGGTCATCGCACCCCCGAAACCCGGTCTGAGCATCTCCACCGGGCAGTTGGACGCCTCCGTCGCCGCCCCGATGTCCCTGCTGCTCAGCCTCATCGAAAGCCGACGTAGTCAGGAGCTGGCGATATGAGATTGGTGAACGAGTTCGGTACGTCGTTGGTGCGGACGTCGGTTTATTGGGGGGATGGGGGGTTTGTGTGGGTTCGGGAGTCGGGGCCGGCTTTCGTTCCGCCGCCGTCTCCCCTTTCCCCGTCTCTCTCCGCCCTTCTCACCGGTCTGCACCCCGCCCTGCGGTTACCGAACGCCGCCGTGGTCCCCACCGTCACCCGGGGCTCCACCGCAGGCGGGGGAGAGGGGCCCATGGGTTCCGTACGGCGGGGTGTCGAGGACGCAGGCCGCGAAAGTTCCGTGCGGCGGGGTGTGGAGGGCGATGGGGTGGGGGAGTCGGGGGGGAGGGTGTTGTCGTATTTGGCTGGTGGGGCGTTGCCTGGGGCTGGGTGGCTGGCCTTCGGTGAGGAGCGGGCCGGTGGGGTGCTTCGGGAGGCCATGCGTAGTGCCGGGGCGGCGTTGGCGGCCTTGCACGCGCAGGACGCGCCCGACGAGGTCACGCAGGCGCATCCTGGGATCGTCCGGCTGTCTGGATGGCTCGACGGCGCGCCCGCCGGTGAGGTGGCGGGCGAGTTGCGTGAGCGGGCCAGGGAACGGCTCGGCGAGGCGCGCTGGACGCGGCTCGGCGAGCTGTGCCGCGAGTTCGCGACCGCCGAGGGCGACAGCCTCCTGCACGGCGCCGCCAGCATGGCCCTGATCGTCCCCGCTCCCGGCGCCCTCCCGCATATGACCCCACCCACCACCCCAGGCGTCAAACCAGGCCAGACGCCGGGCACCACACCGGCCAAGCCGATCATCGTGCCGGGAACGGAGCCCGCCCCCCCACCGGCGACCGCTCCCGGTACCGCCCGAAGGAAGGAGTTGACCCCCTCACCGGCGACTGTTCCCGGTACCGCCCGGACAACGGAGCTCACCTCTCCACAGGCGACCGTTCCGGGTACCGCCCGAAGAGCGGTGCCCGGTGTCGTTCAGGGGGTGGGGGATGGGGCCGTGTTGTTGACGGGGGAGTTTTTGGCGCGGGGGCCGTGGTGGGTGGATGTGGGGTGGTTGATGGCTGAGTTGGTGGAGTTGGAGCAGGCGGTGGCGGTGGGGGTGGCGCCGGCGTTGGACTTCGACTACGCGGGGTTGCGGGCGGCGCTGGCGGACGGGTACGGGCGGATGCCGGATCGGTGGACGCTCGACGCGTTGTCCGTGTTGCGGATCCTCGCCCACGCGCGGGACTACGCCACCTATGTCGGCTGGGACGACCAGCTGCTCACCTACGTGGACACGGCAGGCCGCCTGCTGGACGAGAGGCTGGGAGACAATCGCATGTACCCTGCGGCGCGGCGTGGGGACGTCGTGGACCGGATCCACGGCGTCGACGTGGCGGACCCCTACCGATGGCTGGAGGATCCGGACGATCCGGCCGTCAAGGAGTGGCAGGACGCCCAGGCGGACCTGTTCCTCGAACACGCCAAGGATCTGCGGGGCCGTGAGCGGTTCCGTGACCGGTTGTCGGAGCTTCAGCGGATCGGGTTCGTGGGGCCGCCCTCGTGGCACGGCGACCGGTACTTCTTCATGCGGCGTACGGCGGAGCAGGAGCACATGGTGCTCTATGTGGTGGAGCCGGACGGCACGGAGCGGACGCTGCTCGACCCGCTGGCGATCGACCCGTCCGGCAGGACGCTGATCGACGCCTGGCAGCCGTCGGTGTCCGGCGACCTCCTCGCCTACCAGCTCTCGACCGGCGGGCACGAGGAGTCGCTGCTGCGGGTGCTCGACGTGGCGACGGGGGAGGTGGTGGACGGCCCGATCGACCGCTGCCGATCTTCCCTGATCGCCTGGCTGCCCGACGGTGAAACGTTTTACTACGTGCGCAGGCTGCCACCTGAGAAGGTTCCCGCAGGTGAGGAGCGGTATCACCGCCGGGTATACCTGCACAGGGTAGGCACCGGCGCGGACGAGGACGTGCTGATCTTCGGGGCGGGGCGGGACAAGGCCGCGCACTACCGGGTGCAGGTCACCGGCGGGGGGCGGTGGCTCACCGTGTCCGTGGCGAAGGGCGCCTCGACCGCCAACGACCTGTGGATCGCCGACCTCTCCGCGTCGTCCCCGGAGGAGCCGGAGCTGCGTCCCGTCCAGGAGGGGGTGGACGCGCACACCGCCGTGCGGGTCGGCAGGGACGGGCGGGCGTACATCATGACGGACCGGGAGGCGCCGCGCGGCCGGATCGCGGTGGCGGACCCGGCCGACCTCCGCTACGAGACGTGGCGGGACCTGATCCCGCAGGACGAACGGGCGGTGCTGGCGGACTTCGCGATCCTGGACGGGCTGGACCGGCCGGAGCTGGTGCTCAGCCGTACCCGGCACGCGGTCGCCGAGCTGACCCGGCACGACCTGCGTTCCGGCGCGCGGACCGGCGTGGTGCCGACCCCGGGCCTCGGCACCGTGGGCGGGCTCGCGACACGCCAGGAGGGCGGGCACGAGCTGTGGTTCCTCTACACCGACACGACCACGCCGGTCGGCGTGCGGCGCTACGACGGCCGGTCGCGGCGGACCTCGGTGTGGGCGCGCCCGCCGGGGGTCGCGGCGCCGCCGCGGGTGGAGAGCCGGGCGGTTGCGTTCCGTTCCCAGGACGGGACGACGGTCCGGATGCTGGTGCTCGCGCGGCCCGGCGCGACCGGGCCGCGTCCGTGCGTGCTCAGCGGTTACGGCGGCTTCGGCGTGTCCATGGTCCCCGCGTTCAACCCGCAGGCGCTGGCCTGGGTGGAGGCGGGCGGCGTCTACGCCGTGGCCCAGGTCCGCGGCGGCGGCGAGGAGGGTGAGGAGTGGCACCGGGCCGGCATGCGCGGCCACAAGCAGAACGTCTTCGACGACTTCCACGCGGCGGCGGAGAAGCTCGTGGCGGACGGCTGGACGTCCCCCGGCCAGCTGGCCGTCACCGGCGGCTCGAACGGCGGCCTCCTCGTCGGCGCGGCCGTCACCCAGCGCCCCGACCTGTTCGCCGCCGCCGTCTGCTCCTCCCCGCTGCTCGACATGGTCCGCTACGAACGTTCCGGCCTCGGCGCGGTGTGGAGCGCCGAGTACGGCACCGCGAGTGACCCGGAACAGTTCGGATGGCTTTATGGCTATTCGCCCTATCACCGGGTCCGGTCCGGCGTGGATTATCCGGCGACCCTGTTCACCGTCGCGGACGCGGACACCCGGGTGGACCCTTTTCACGCCCGGAAGATGTGCGCGGCCCTCCAGTGGGCGTCACAGGACCGCGCGGCTCATGGCCAGGCGGCTCCCGTGCTGTTCAAGGCGGAGAGCGAGGTGGGCCACGGAGCCCGTGCCGTGCGCGCCGGAGTCGAGCTCGACGCGGACATCCTGGCCTTCTGCGCCACGCACACCGGCCTTGACCCGACCGGCGGCTGACGGCGGGTGAACCGGGGGAAGGGGCGACCCCCGGTTCACTTGTTGCCACGTGTCATCTCCTCCCTCGTCCCCTTTCTTGCGGCGGCCTATCTTCTCAATCAAGCAATACGAAGGCCCGCCCAATCCGATGGGGGAAGAGAATGAACGTCCGCCGCGCCGTCATCGCTCTGGTCACCGCCGCCACCGTTCTTCCGGTGGGCATTATCGCCGCCACCTCTCCCGCGCACGCGGTCACCATCACCGACGAGATCGAGCCGCCGCTCACACCGAGGGACCCGTGGCACACGCCGCAGGACCCGTGGCACAGCCCGCAGGACCCGTGGCACTCGCCGCTGCAGCTCGACCCGTGGCACCAGCCGGTCTGACGCACGACCGTCAATCCGTCCATCCCCGTTTCGCCGCGGCCACTCCGGCCGCGAACCGGGTCTCGACGGAAAGCATCTCCATGATGGTGGCGATATGCCGCCGGACGGTCCGAAGGCTCATCCCGGTGCGGTTGGCGATGGACTCGTCCTTCAGCCCCAGGGCCATCATTTTCAACAGCTGCAACTGAAGTTCCGTGGGCGTGTTTCCCAGCCCGGGCGCCGGAGCCGGCGCGACCTCCGAGGAGGTTCCCACCGGGGCCGCCCGCGCCCAGACCATTTCGAAGTAGTGCCTCAGCGCCTTGACCACCACCGGCGCCCTGATCAGGAGGACTCCCGCGGCACCACTGGGGGTCAGCGGAAGCATCGCGGAGTCCTCATCGATGAGTTGCATCTTCATCGGCAGGTTCCGGTAGATCCGGACCTCCGTGCCGCTGGCGACGGAGTTCTGGATGAAGTGGTAGCCGACCTCGTTGTCGAAGTATTCGGTCGTGTAGACCGAACGCCGCCGAACCTTCCGCTCGACCACCGCCTCCGGGGGAGGCGCCGACTCTTCCTTCCGTAACGGAACGGTGAAGCGCCAGGTGTGCATCTCCAGGAAGTCGGACTGGGCGGCGTTGATCAACGAGAGGGAGAGTGACTGAATCTCGTCTCGATCCGTCATCAGGCTCACGGCCTCATCTGGATCATGCTCGAACATGCGGCGCGAGAAGATCCGCTGGATGTCATTGATCCTTTTGTGAGCCTCGATGAGCCGGCTGCTCGACTCGGCGAGCCGGTTCTGCATCTCGTGGATGACGTCGCGAAACGCGAGCGTCGGGTCGGTTGGTCTGATGACCATGGTCACGCTGTCGGCGCGCAGCGCCTTGTGCACCAGGCCACGGCTGATCAGCTCTTTGAGGTAAACCTCCGAGCCGACGAGCTTGATCGCATCCGCCTCTCGACAGTCCCCCTGGTCGAGCACGGCGGCATAAGCACAGACGAGTTCGTGTGGAAGAAGGCCCGATAACAGTTCAATGACTCGAGCCGTGGCAGCCTCGTGATCCCCGTTCCTCTGAGGCAATCCTATCAACCCCGGTTGATCGACTACAGAGAGATCGAATCTATAGCACAAAGCGTGATCGCTCAACCATTGTGTCCGCCACTCCGGTACGCGTCCGTAGAGGAGCAGAAAGTGATCGTCTGGCACTCGCTGCCATTCGGCAGCTTTTTCCTGCCCTTTACTCCCGAGCCTTCCTAATCTTCAGATCGACTCCGTAGCCAACTCAGGAGTAAGTCCGTGAAAAATGCACTCGAATACCCCTTGGCATTGGTCGGGACCGGCTTTCTGCGGGCCGCGATCCTGCGCCGGATCGGCGAATGTCATCCGGGCACGCTGGTCCGCGTGCTCGGCCCGACCCCGCCGGAGCCGGTGGAGGGCGTTCAGGTCGAGTACGTGGCGGGGCGTTCCACCGACACCGAGGCGCTGAACACCGCGCTGGACGGTGCGCACGCCGTCGTCCACCTGGGCAGCGAGTCGGGCGCCACCCGTCGCGGCCACGGTTCGGCGACGCCGTACGCGGCCAACGTGAGCGGGACCGCGGCGATCTCCTCGGCGGCGATCAGCCGGGGCTGCCGGCACCTGCTCTTCTGCTCCACGCCGGAGGTCTACGGCGAGGGGGCGGGGCGGCTCCTCGACGAGACCGACCCGGTGGTGCCGCAGACCCGGCTGGCCCGCGCGAAGATCATCGGCGAGCGGCTCACCGCGCAGTTCGGCCTGCTGCCCGGCCGTACCGGCACCGTGGTGCGGCCCTTCGGCCTCTACGGACCCGGCCAGCCGGGCGAGTCCACCATGGGCAGGGTGCTGAAGGCGGCCATGACGGGCCACCCGATCTCCCTGCCCGGCGGCGGCATGCAGCTGCGCAACTTCACCTACAGCGACGACGTGGCCGAGGGCATCCTCGCGGCGCTGTGCCGGGCCAACGCCGAGGAGTCGCCGTTCGCCTGCTACAACATCGCGTCCTGCGAGACGTTCAGCCTCCGCGACGCGGCCCGGCTGGCGGTCGGCCTGGCGGGGAGTGCCAGCGCGATCGAGTCGCCCGCGCACCGCGCCGGCGGCCGGCGGGCGAAGCTGCCCGTCACCGTGCAGATCCCGTCGGTCGAGCGGGCCGCGAGCGAGCTGGGGTTCCGGGCCGCCACCCTGCTGTCCGAGGGACTGTCCCGGTGCATCCTGCACGACCACACCACGACCCTGGTGCCGGTCACTGCCTGACAGATGGCAACTTGTTCCTCCCCCTTCCGCCGGGAGGCGGGTTACCTTCCTTCTGTAAAGGAGGTGAAGTGATGAGCATCTCTGTGGTCGATCTCACGTCACAGCTGGTCAAGACCCATCCGGTGTTCCGCCGGCCGACGGTGGACGACGCGCTCGACACGGTCGCGCGGCAGTTGAGGAAGCTCGGTTTCGACTGCGATCTGCGGCCCTACGACGGGACCTGTCAGATCACCGCGACCCACGCGTTCGGCCAGGCCGGGCCGCACGTCGTCCTGCACGGGCACATCGACATCGAGGACGTCGCCGACGAGGGCGGCTGGTCGATGCCCGGCCTCTGGCGGAGCGGCGAGGTCAGGTCCGGCCGGGTCTACGGCGCGGGATCCAGCGACATGCTGGGCGGGATCGCCACGCTCATCGCCACCGTCCGGGAACTCATCGGCCAGGACCGGCTGTCCGGCCGGATCACCGTCCAGGTCGTGGTGGGCCGGCACCTCGGCGGCGCGGGCACCCTCGCGCTCTTCGAGCAGAGCGGCCTGCCCGGGGTGGACCTGGCGATCCTCGGCGAGCCCACCGACCGGCACGTCTGCACCGCCGCCTACGGGTTCCGGCGGTACCGGTTGCAGAGCAGGGGAGTGCCGGGCCCGATGGCGTTCGCCGGTGACGGGGACAACGCCGCCACCCACGCCGCCATCGCCCTGCTGGCGCTGGACACCGCCAACGACCGGCTCCAGCAGCTCTACCCGACCCGGCAGCGCATCAGGTACGTGCTCCCGGGGGTCATCCGCGGCGGCGACGACGCCGGCACCTCCGCCGGCCGGGCGCTGGTGGAGTTCGCCATGGCGCTGCCGCCGCTGCTTCCCGAGGACACCGCGCTGGGGGTCATCGACGACAGTCTCCAGCGGTCCTTCGACACGGCCGGCATCCCGTTGCCCGGCTACGAGCAGGACGGCATCCCGGTGGCGCCCACCAGCCTGGGCCACAGCGGCTTCGCCGACCTGATCCGAGAGGTCAACCCCGCGCTCGGCTGGTGCCAGTACCCATGCTCCAGCGACGCCCGCGTGTTCCAGGACCTCGGCATCCCCATGGTCCTGTACGGGCCGGGGAACGTGGCCCGCAGCAAACGACCCGACGAGTACGTAGAGGCCGCCGAGCTCCAGGAGAGCGTGCGGACGCTCGGCACCGCCCTGATCCGCTGGTTGTCACGGGGAGGTGCGTGAAATGACGCACGAGGTGGACGCCGCGCAGGTCTACACGCTGTTACACGAAGACCCGCGCCTACAGTTCGAAGAAATCGTCGCACGGCTCGACGGCGAGCCCGAGAGCGTGCGGCGATGCCTGAACCTGCTCATCGACCTGGCGTTGCTCCGTCCCTGGGAGGACGGCGGCTTCACAGTGGTTCGTCCAGAAACGGGCATGACGATCCTGCTCTCCCGAGCACAGGCCCAGGCGGCGCGTTCAGCGCGGCCCGCCGGAGCGGCGCCCCCCGGGCGCGCGGACGGGCAGCAGCCCGCGGGCAGGCCCATATCCCCGCGCGAGTGGCAGGTTCTGCAGTTGCTCGCCCAAGGCTGTACGGACGAGGCCGTCGGCCGCAGTATGAACGTCTCATTGCGCACCGTCCGGCGGATCACCGCGGACCTCATGACCCGGCTGGGGGCCAAAAGTCGTTTCCAGGCAGGGCTGAGGGCCGCCCTCATGTTCGGAGAGCGGCCCACCAGCCGGCCTGGCCATATTCGTCAGACTCATTCGTCTTTCCTTCATCATTCGACCCCGAGCCATGGTCAACGGCGTCATCCCGTCTCCGCCTCGTGAGCGTAGAACGGGAATGGCAGAGCCAATTCATTTGGGGCTGATGACGCAACGCTAGAGACCGGCGGGCTGAACGGTCAACGGCGCTGACACCAACCTGCCGGACGGCGGCATTAAGGGGTGAACCATGCACAGAATCAGCCGGACGATCCTGCCCAACGGGCTGAGACTCGTCATGAGCCCGGATCCGTGTGCCCGCACGGTGGGGATCAGTCTGCACTACGGTGTCGGCTTCCGGTCCGAGCCCGTGGGCAGGACGGGCTTCGCGCACCTCTTCGAGCACCTCATGTTCGAGGGGAGCCCGAACGTCGGGCCGGGCGAGCACGGCCGGCTGATCAGGGCCGCCGGCGGCACCTCGAACGGCTCCACCGGCCCCGACGTCACCAACTTCTACCAGACGGTGCCCTCCTCGGCCCTGGAGCGCGCGCTCTACCTGGAGGCCGACCGCCTCAGGGCCCCGCGCGTCACCGGGCGCGCGCTCGCCAAGCAGCTCGCCGTGGTCAAGGAGGAGATCAGGCGCAACGTGCTGAGCAAGCCGTACGGTCGTTTCCCCTGGCCGGCCGTCTCCGAGACGCTCTACCAGGACTTCGCCAACACGCACGACGGCTACGGGGACTTCCAGGATCTCGACCGGGCCACCACGGAGGACTGCGAGGAGTTCTTCCACGCCTACTACCACCCGGGCAACTGCGTCCTCGCGATCTGCGGCGACATCGAGCCCGCCCACACGGCCGACCTGGTGGAACGCCACTTCGCAGGGATCCCCGCGGGCACCGGCGGGGCCGCCCGCGACGCGGTCGTGGAGCCGGTGCGGACGGGGGAGTTCCACCGGGTGCACGAGGACGGGCACGCGCCCGGACCGGCACTCGCGCTCGGCTACCGGCTGCCCGACCCCGGCGTCGCGCTCGGCGACTACCTCGCGCACATGCTGCTCTCCACCCTGCTCACCGACGGCGTGACCAGCCGGCTTCCCCGCGCGCTGGCCCAGCACGGTCTCGGCTCGGTGACGGTCTCCTCCGGGTGCGGCCTGGTCGGCGGCCCGCTCCGGGCCCGTGACCCGGACACCTTCACCGTCAGCGCCTTCCACCACGCCTCCGTCGCCGCGGACCGGATCGTGTCCGTGATCGACACCGAGGTGGCGCTGATCTGCTCGCCCGGCGTCCCGCACGACGAGCTGAGCGGCGCGGTCGCCAGGACGTCCGCCGCGTGGAGCCGGGCCCATGCCCGCCCCGGCGAGCGGGCCCGCGCCCTGGGCCGGTTGGAGTCCCTCTTCGGCGCCGCCGAACTCGTCCACGACCTGCCGGGACTGCTGGCCGGGACCACCCACGAACGCCTCGCCGCCGCCGCCCGCCACCTGCAGAACGGCGCCCGCGCCGTCGTCGAGGTCCGTCCCGTCCGCCGCCCGCCCGTGCCGTCCGAGGGCGGGAAACCGCAGGTGGGCGGACGGGCCGAGGCCGACGCGGCGGAGGAGCGGGCCGGTGAGCCGGTGGGGCTGCCCCCGCTGGGGCGGCTGCGGGCCGCGGCGCCGGCGGATCTGGCGGACGTGACGCTCGGCAACGGGCTGCGCGTGGTCGCCGTGCGCTCGCCCGCCGTACCGCTGGTCTCGCTGCGGCTGACCGTGCCGCTGCCCGCGGGCGGCGACGCGGAGACGGCCGCGGCGGCCGTGCTCGGCGCGATGCTGCTCAGGGAGAGCCGCTGCGCCGGCGTCGCCGCGCTGGAGCACGTCGGCTGGACGGTGGTCCCGCTGGCGGACACCCGCAGGCTCGTCCTGTCCGGCAACGGCCCGGCGGCGGGCCTCGGCGTGGCCCTGCGCACGCTCGCCGCCGCGATCGTGGACACCGGCGGGTACGGCCCGGCGGACGTGCGGGCCGTCCGCTCCCTGATCGCCCAGCAGATCACCGCGCTCACCGCCCACCCCGCCGCCGTCGCCCGCGCCGCGCTCCGCCGCAGGTGGTACGCGGACGGGGCGGCGGAGACCGCCGCGGCCCCCGCGGTGGCCGCCGTCACCGCCGCCGACGTGGCGGCCTGCCACGCCGGGTGTCTCACCCCGGCGGACGCGAGCCTGGTGCTGGTCGGCGACCTCGACCCCGGCCGGGTCATCGACGAGGTGGGCGTACGGCTGGCCGGCTGGCACGGCGGCCCGGCCGCGCCGTACCCGCCCGGCGGCACGCCGCTGTTCCCCGCGGCGGGGAGCTGGGAAGTGGTGGACCGGCCGGGGGCGGGCGCCGCGCAGATCCGGTTCGCCGCCCCGTGGGTGGCGCCCGGGCACCCGGGGTTCCCCGCGCTGGAGATCGCGAACACCGTGTTCGGGGGTTACTCCTCGGCACGGCTGGCCACGACCCTCCGCGACCGGCACGGCCTCACCTATTCGGCACGCTCGGTCATCGAACCGGGCCGTGACCATTCCCTGCTCGTCGTGAGCTTCGATGTGCGGAAGGAGGCGGCGGACCACGCGATCGAGGAGTTCTTCAACGTCGTCGACGGTGTCACGCGTACGCCGTTCGGGGCCGGCGAGGTCGGCGACGCCCGGCATTACCTGATCGGCAGGTGGCTGTCGGGTGTCGGCGGCCAGGACGACCTGGCGGCGGCCCTGAGCGGTCGCCTCGACCTCGGCCTGCCACCTGGGGAGATCTTCGACTACAGCGAGCGCCTCGCCCGGACGCGCTATGAGGACGTGGTCTCCGCCGCCGGACGACACCTCGTTTCTGGTGCTTTTGCCGGAATTGTCGTCGGCGACGCGGCACGTATCTCACCGGTACGACAGCACGTCAGCACATAAATCTGCCAAGTCTGAGTAAAGGGATGTGATAGATCATGGTCAGCCGGCAAGTCCTAGAACGCAGGGAAACAGTGGAGAAAATCAGTACTTCCGCGATCGAGGTTCGCGATCTGCGGCAAAGTTATGGCGACTTCGAGGCTGTCAAGGGCATCTCTTTCCAGGTGCGGGAAGGCGAGCTGTTCGCGCTCCTCGGCACCAACGGAGCGGGCAAGACCACGACCATCGAAATCCTCGAAGGCTTCCGGGCGCCGACCGCGGGCAGCGTCTCCGTGCTCGGACTCGACCCCTACACCAAGCGTGCCCAGGTCCGCCCGCACACCGGGCTGATGCTCCAGGAAGGCGGGTTCTTCACCGACCTCACCGTGGCCGAGACGGTCCGTTTCTGGCGGGACGTGTCGCCGCGCAAGCCCTACTCGCTCAGCGAGATTCTCGGCCGGGTGGAGCTGGAGGAGAAGGCCGGGGTGCAGGTCCGGCAGCTTTCCGGCGGGCAGAAGCGGCGGCTGGACCTGGCACTGGCCACACTCGCCCAGCCGAAGGTGCTCTTCCTCGACGAGCCCACCACCGGCATGGACCCCGAGGCCAGGCGCAACACCTGGACCCTCATCCAGGAGCTGGTGGCGGCCGGGACGACCGTCCTGCTCACCACGCACTACCTCGAAGAGGCCGAGCGTCTCGCCGACCGGCTCGCCATCATGCACAACGGCCGGATCGAGCTCGCCGGAACCATCTCCGAGGTCGTCGCCCAGCGCGGCAACCGGATCAGGTTCAAGGTCCCCGAGCACCTGCCGGTGGACCGGCTTCCGCGGCTGGAGGGCGTCGCCCCCACCGTGGAGGTCCGCAAGACGGAGGCGCACGCCGAGTACCGGCTCGGCGCGGACCCCGCCTCCACCCAGCAGTCCCTCGCCCGGCTGATCTCCTGGGCGTCGGAAAACAGTTTCGTTCTCGAGCGTCTGGAGGTGCGCAGCGCCTCTCTGGAGGACGTCTTCCTGGAGGTGGCTCATGCTGCTTAACCACACGCTGCGCCTGGCGCGGCTCGACCTGACCATGCTCACCCGCAACCGCATGGCGTTCTTCACCACGATCGCCTTCCCGCTGCTGCTGGGCTGCATCGCCCTGCTGCTCAGGGGCGGCTTCGTCTCCGGCGTCTCCACCGGGCTGTACACGCTGACCGGGATGCTGGCGCTCATCGGCTTCTTCGTCACGTTCATGCACCTGACCACGCTCTTCACGGTCCGCCGTGAGGACCTCGTGTTGAAGCGGATGCGCGGCAGCGTGCTGTCCGAGGCCGCGATCTTCAGCGGCAGCGGCCTGGCCTGCACCCTGATCTACGTCTTACAGTCCGCCGTGATCATCACGCTGGGCATCGTGGCGCTCGGCGGTCACCTGCCGAGGAACATCCCGCTGGTGTTCCTCGGGGTGGTGCTCGGCTCGGTGATGTTCGTGCCGATGGCCGCGGCGCTGTCCGGGTTCACCAAGACCGGCGAGTCCGCGCAGATCACCGTGCTGCCGGCGATGCTGATCCTGGCCGCGACCTCCCAGGCGAGTTTCCCGCTCGCCGCCATGCCGGAGATGGTGCAGCGGGTGGCCGCCGCGCTGCCGCTCTCCCCGGTGGTGGACGTCATCAGGATCGGGTACTTCGGGCTCGACTTCACCCAGGGCGCGCCGCACCCGGCGGTGGACTTCGCCGGGTCGTGGGTGGCGTCGGCGCCGCGGCTGCTGCTGATCGTGGCGTGGACCGTCGTCGGGGTGCTCATCGCCCGCAAGCACTTCCGCTGGGAGCCCCGCAACGCCTGACCAGGCGCCGCGTCCCGGGACATCCGGCTCGGCCGGCTGTCCCGGGACGCGCTGTTTCATGGACTTCGATCGATGCATACTGGTCAGAATCTTCTGGAAGGGAAGCGGTATGCGGATTCCTGGCCGATCCCGCACGGGAGTGCTCGCGCTCGCCGGGGTGCTCGCGGCCACCGGCTGCACCGGCGGGCCCGCCACCCGGTCCGCGCAGCCCCCGCAGCCCTCGCAGCCTCCGCGGCCCGCGCAGGCCGCCCCGGCGTCGTGCGACGGAGCCGTGCAGCGGGGCGCGCTGCCGACGTGGGCGCGGAGCGGTTTCACTCCCGCCGACGTCCCGACCGACCACGTCGTGGGCGCCCGCGGCGACATCGTGGGCGTGGTGTTCGGCAACCCCCTGCACGCGCCGGCGACCGCACAGGGCAGGTCGAACAAGATCCTCTGGGTGGCCCGGCCGGAAGGCCCCCGGAACACGGACCTGACGATCGAGGCCCGGCTCCAGGGCACCGGCGACGCCGTCACCCGGACGGTGCGCGGCGGTCCCGGGCCGTCCGTCGTCGACGTCCCGCGTCCCGGCTGCTGGACCTTCCGGCTGTCCTGGGACGGCCATGTGGACGAGGTCGCCGTCCCCTACCAGGCATCCTGAGGCGGGTTCAGCGGACGACGGGCCGCTTGTCCTTCGGCAGCGCGTCGATCAGCGACGGCGGCAGGTTCAGGGTGTCGGCGCTGACCCGCGGCGGGAGGTTGGCCATCCACTGGGTGGCCGAGATGTCCTCGAACCGGGGGTTGCGGAACATCTCCAGGAAGATCAGCGGCTCGTTGCCGAGATTCTCGACGTAGTGCCCGTAGGCGAAGGGCACGTAGCCGACGTCGCCCGCCCGGAAGTCGAACGTGCGGGCCAGGCCCGAGCTGGCGAAGACCCCCATCCGCCCGAAGCCGGAGATGTAGTACTGCCACTCGTCGTCGGTGGGGTGCCAGTGCAGCTCGCGTAGCCCGCCCGGCTCGACCTCGACCAGCGCCGCGGAGATCGTGGTGGCGGCCTTGAAGGTGGTGGAGTCCACGATCCGGACGGAGCCGCCGGGGAAGCGCTCGGGCTCCTGGGCGAGCATCCGGTGCTTGAACGTCCGCGGCACGTCGCCGGTGGGGCTGACGACCCGGTCGGCGTCCAGCCGGGGCGGCACGTCGCCCTGGAAGATGTACTTCTCCTTCTCCGGCATGTTCGCCACCTGCTCCGGCGTCCAGCCGAAGTTCTTCGCCAGCACGCTCTTGGGGGTGTGCGCGAAGAAGTCGCTCACCATGAAGGTGGAGTTCTCGGAGAACCCGCCGTCGTCGAACACGAGCAGGAACTCCACCCCCTCCTCCAGCGCCTGGATGAAGTGCGGCACGCCCTTGGGGAAGAACCACAGGTCGCCCTTGACCACGTCCTCCAGGAAGTTGCGCCCCTCCTGGTCGACGGCGCCGATCCGGCAGCTCCCCTCCAGCACGTAACCCCACTCGGCCTCCTTGTGCCAGTGCAGCTCGCGATAGGCGCCCGGGTTGAGCTTCATGTCCACGCCGGCCAGCGTCGTGGCGATCGGCAGCTCGCGCTGGGTGACCTCACGGGTCCAGCCGCCCTCCTCGATCCGGGTGTGCGCCATGGCGAAGGAGAACTTCATGTTGGGCACGGTGCCGTGGTCGGTCTCCGGCGGGGTCAGCATGTCCGGGTTCTGCAGGTCCAGCTCGACGTTCCGGGGGCCGGTGTCGATGCCGCCCTTGCCGTCGCGCTGCGGCTGCGGAATCCTCTGCTGCGTATGTTCGGTCATATGAGATCGTCCTTTCCGGCGGTTCCCCGAGCTGCCCCAAGATTCAATAGATCTGAACTTTTCTGGCGAACTTCACCAGAGCGGGCATACGGTGTCAGGACTACCCATGCAGCAAGATTGATGAAACGCGGTTCACGCCCATTTAGCGCATGATCACGCCTTTATGCTTATAAATGCCAATTAACCTATAGAAAGCGGTTTTACCGCAACAAGGCATGACAAATCCGGGCGAAGCGGACAGGTGGAGCAAGTCGGGCGGCGGGTCCTCAGCGGAAGGCATCCAGGCCGGTCAGAGCCTTGCCGAGGGTCAGCAGGTGCACTTCCTGGGTGCCCTCGTACGTCAGGACGGACTCCAGGTTGTTCATGTGCCGGATCACCGGATATTCCAGGGTGATGCCGTTGCCGCCGAGGATCGAGCGGGCCTGGCGGGCGATGTCCAGGGCGGCCCGGACGTTGGCGAGCTTGCCGAAGCTGACCTGCTGCGGCGTCAGCGTCCCCGCGTCCTTCAGGCGGCCCAGGTGCAGGGCGGTGAGCTGAGCCTGCGCGGCCCCCACGTACATCCAGGCGAGCTTCTCCTGGGTGAGCTGGAAGGCGCCGATCGGCTTGTCGAACTGCACCCTGGTCCGCGCGTACTCGACGGCGGACTCCAGGCAGGCGCGGGCCGCGCCGACGACCCCCCACAGGATGCCGAAGCGGGCCTCCGACAGGCAGGACAGCGGGCCCTTCAGGCCGGTCACCCCGGGCAGCACGGCGCCGGCGGGCAGTCGCACGTCGTCGAGGTAGAGGGCGGCGGTGACCGAGGCGCGCAGCGACATCTTGCGGTGGATCTCCGGCGCGGAGAAGCCGGGCGTGTCCGCCGGCACGACGAAACCGCGCACACCCTCGTCCGTCCGCGCCCACACCACCGCGACGTCCGCGATCGAACCGTTGGTGATCCACATCTTCGAGCCGTTGAGGATCCAGTCGCCCGACGGGTCCTTCTTGGCGTGCGTGCGCATCCCGGACGGGTCGGAGCCGTGGTCCGGCTCGGTCAGGCCGAAGCAGCCGATCGCCTCACCGGAGGACATCCGGGGCAGCCACTCGTCCTTCTGCTCGGCGGAGCCGTACTTCCAGATCGGGAACATCGCCAGCGACCCCTGCACCGACACGAAAGAGCGCAGGCCGGAGTCGCCGGCCTCCAGCTCACGGCAGGCGATGCCGTAGGAGGTGGCGTCGAGCCCGGCGCAGCCGTACCCGGACAGGTGCATGCCGAGCAGGCCCAGCTCGCCCAGCGCGGGCGCCAGCTCGCGGGCGGGGAAGACGGCGTCCTCGAACCAGTCGCCGATCTTCGGCAGGACCCGGTCGGTCACGAAGGCCCTCGTGGTGTCCCGGACGAGACGCTGGTCCTGGGAGAACTCGTCGTCTATGCGCAGCAGATCGTCCATGACGGTTTCCTCTCGCCGGGCGGACGCCTCTAAGGGTAGTCCGGCGCCGGGCCAGGGTCCCCCCAGGGGGAATCCCGATGTGCGCGGCCCCTTTCGGCGGGCAGTCTGAATGACATGAACGAGTACCCGGAAGTCAGGAAGCTACGCCGTACGCACCGTGGCCGGATCGCCGGCGGCGTGTGCTCGGGCCTCGGCGAGTACTTCGGCGTCGATCCCAACATCATCCGTATCGCGCTCGGCATCTCGTGCTTCTTCGGCGGGCTGGGCGTCGCGGTCTACGCGGCCGGCTGGCTGCTGCTGCCGGACGAGGGCAAGGACACCTCGATCGTCCAGGACCTCATCAGCAAGCAGCAGGCGAACAAGTCGTGGCCGCAGGACTGGAACCGCCCCCACGAGCCCGCGGCGCCCTTCCAGGAGCCCAGGGACGCCGCGCAGGCGCCCACCGGCGAGCAGCGCCCGCAGAGCTAGTCAGGTGGTCGCCTCGGCGGGCACCTTCGCGGTGACATCGGCATGGGACTCGGTCCAGAGCAGGGTCAGCACACCCGCCACCGCCAGCCCGGCGGCACCCGCCAGGGCTATGACGGGCTCCGGACCGAGCTCCTGGGTGAGCACGCCGCCGAGCAGGATGCCGATCCCCTGTGAGGCGAGCAGCCCGGCCGAGGCCAGGCCGAACGCCTGACCCCGCCGGTTGGCCGGCACCGACTGGACGAACGCGGCATTCGCCGCGAGCTGGTAGGCGCCCCCCAGACCGGACACGACCCACAGCGCCAGCACCACCGGAAGCGGCGGATGCAGGCCACACAGGATCAGCGGCGCGCAACTCAGCATCGCCATCCACCCCACCGACCGAAGACGCGCGGCCGGGGTGAAGAACTTGCTGACCACGATCGCGCCGATCACGGTGCCGGTGGGCATCGCCGCCAGCAAGAGGCCGGTGACCACCGGGACGCTCAGCGACCCGTCCGTCAGCGTCGCCGCGTAGGGCGCGGCGATGCCCTCGGGAAGCACGTAGAAGCCGCACAGCCAGGCGAACATCACCAGGGTGCGCAGCCGCCGGTCGCCGAAGACGAGCCGGGCCCCGGCGGCGGTCATCCGGAACACCGATATCCGCCCCTCCTCGCCCTCGGGACGCTCGGGGGCGGGGCGCCGCCGCACCCCCGACACCAGGATCAGCGCCGACGCCATGAAGGTGGCCGCGTCGAGCGCCAGCGCCCGGTACGGGCCGAGCCCGGCGATCAGCGCGCCGCCGATCGCGAAACCGATGACCTGCATGGCCTGGTTGGTCATGTTCTGCAGGGCGGAGCCCACGATGTACTGCTCGCCGCGCAGGATCTCGGGCAGCAGCGCGGCCCGCGCCGCCGAGAACGGCGTGCTGATGAGCACCACGCAGAACACCATCACGCACAGCACCCCGAACGGCATGCCGGGGATGGCCATCAGCGCGACGAGCAGCCCCCTGACGAGGTCGCAGGTGATCATGAGCTTGCGCCGGGCGAACCGGTCGGCCAGCCCGGACAGCAGCGGCCCGCCGACGATCGACGGCAGGTAGGTCATCGAATAGACGGCCGCGGTGGCGAGCGCCGACCCCGTCCGGTTGAAGACGAGAACGGCCAGCGCCACCTGGGCGAGCTGGTCGCCGAGCATCGACAGCCCCTGGCCGAGCCAGAGCGCGCGAAACTCCCGGTTGGCGATGACCTCGCCGTAGCTCGCCGTCTGCCCGGGCAGGCGGCGGTGCCTCCCGCCCAGCCGGACGGGCCTCGTGACCGTCATTGGACTCCGCGAAGGTCGCAGGGGAACACCATGACAGAGGGTGTACGTTACGTTACCTAAGGTGCCCGCTGGCGAACGTGTATGCAACCCACCGCAACGAGAGTCTTACAAACGGTGATGGGATTCGCAGGATTATGCGAGCTCTGCCGGGCGAGGTCTCACCAGCCGAGTTGGTGCAACCGGTCGTCGTCGATGCCGAAGTGGTGGGCGATCTCGTGCACGACGGTGATCCGCACCTCCTCCACCACGTCCTCCTCGGTTTCGCAAATTTCACAGATCGGATTGCGGTAGATCTCAATGCGGTCGGGCAAGACTCCTGCGTACCAGTCTCCGCGCTCGGTGAGGGGGATCCCGGTGTAGAGGCCCAGCAGATCGGGCTCCGGTGGGTCGTCGACGACCACCACGACGACGTTGTCCATCAGCCGCGTCAGCTCGGGTGGCACCGTGTCCAACGCCTCGGCCACGAGCTCCTCGAACATCTCCCGCGACACCTCGATCACGCTCGCCATTCTGCCCTCTCCGGGGCGGGCGGTGAGTCTGCGGACGGCTAAGAAATCGGGTAAGCAGGAAGGCGCATGGATTTCACGCGATTTCCGAACAGATGGCTGGACAGAGCACGAGGCGTCGCGAAGCGGCCGGGACTCCGCCATACGCTGAAGATCTTCGCCGTGGTGGCGGTGGCCGGTTTCGGCGCCTGGCTCGGGATCGCGGTCAGCGGAGGAGTGCGCTCGCCCGTCGGCCCGGTCGAGGTCGGCATGTCCGTACGGCCGGACTGGGGCGGGCAGACCGTCGTCGACGTGCACCCCCTCGGCACGCTGCTCTTCAACAGCCACGACTCCCCGTTCCGGCTCAGGGTGACCCTGGAGAACATCAACCAGGACCAGGCCCGGAGCATGATCGAGGACCCGAAGCTGGCCGACCGGCTGCCCGGCCTCATCGAGGAGAACCTGCGCGACGGGATCGGCCACCTGATCGTCCGCTCCGTGCTCTACGCCCTCGCCGGCGCCCTGATCGCCGGGCTCGTCGTCTTCCGCAGGGTCAAGACGGCCCTGCTCGCCATGCTCACCGCCGCCGTCGCCATGACCGGCACCGGCGTCGTCACCGCGGCCACCTTCCGCCCCGAGTCGCTCGTCGAACCGCGCTACACCGGCCTGCTCACCGGCGCGCCCTCACTCGTCGGCAGCGCCGAGTCGATCGTCACCCGGTTCGAGTCCTACCGGGTCCAGCTCGCCAAGCTCGTCAGCAACGTCTCACAGCTCTACGACACCGTCTCCGAGCTCCCCGTCTACGACGCCGACCCGAACTCCATCCGGGTCCTGCACGTCTCCGACATCCACATCAACCCCATCGCCTGGAACCTCATCCGCTCGATCAGCACGCAGTTCAAGGTCAACCTGATCGTCGACACCGGCGACCTCACCGACCACGGCACCGGCCCGGAGGACGGCTTCGTGGAGGAGATCGGCAAGCTCGGCGTGCCGTACGTGTTCATCCGCGGCAACCACGACTCGCGCGGCACCGCGCGGGCCGTCGCCGGGCAGAAGAACGCCGTGGTGCTGGACGACAGGACCGCCACCGTGGGCGGGCTGCGCATCTACGGCCTCGGCGACCCGCGCTTCACCCCGGATAAGTCGGTCGCGGTCGACTCCGACCCGGCGAGCCTGCTCGCCTTCGGCCGCCGCCACGCCGTGAAGCTCCCGCCGCCCGCCCCCGCCGACGACTCCGACTCCGCCGGCATCGACCTCGTCGCCGTGCACGACCCCACCTACGGCCGAGGCTTCTCCGGCACCACGCCCATCGTCCTCGCCGGGCACGCGCACGCCCGCTCCACCGAAATCCTGCCCAGCGGCACCCGGATCTTCGTCCAGGGCTCCACCGGCGGCGCCGGCCTGCGCGCCCTCGAACACGCCGAACCCACCCCGGTCACCGCCTCCGTCCTGTACTTCGACAAGGAGACACGCCGTCTCGAAGCGTGGGACGACATCACCCTCGGCGGACTCGGGCAGCAGTCGGTACAGATCCAACGTCACGTGGAGCCGCAACCGGGACGTACAATTTCTCCGGAGCCTTCGGCCACCCCGTCGCCAACGGGGGCAACCGAACCCACCGAGACACCGGATGCGGGCTAATCGCTTTGGCATCAGGGGCAAACGTCCCCTATGCTTCAAGCGGTCACCCCGACAGAAGGCGTCACGGACCAGGACTCCGGTCCTGAGCCCCCATCGTCTAGCGGCCTAGGACACCGCCCTTTCAAGGCGGCGGCACGGGTTCGAATCCCGTTGGGGGCACCGGCGAGCGAAAGCTCACCAGCGAGACGGAGGTCAACGACCACCGAAGAACTGGTAAGCTAAGCAAGCCGAACGAACGAAGGCAAGAAGCAAGAAGCAAGGTCCTGTAGAGCAGTTTGGAGTGCTCGCCACCCTGTCAAGGTGGAGGTCGCGGGTTCAAGTCCCGTCAGGACCGCTCTGGTAGGTGTCGACCCACCACCGAGGTCAGGTAGCTCAGTTGGTACGAGCGTCCGCCTGAAAAGCGGAAGGTCGGCGGTTCGACCCCGCCCCTGACCACATCCTTAAACTGTGAAGCCCCGGAGCATTCCACTCCGGGGCTTTTTGGTCCTTTCTGCCCCGCCATTCATACAGCGGGAGAAGGCTCGCACAATTGTGGCGGAGGGCGTGTGGGCGTACGGCTTCGGGGGGGTCCGCGGTGCGGGGCTCTCCCAGTCAGCGCGGTCTCGTTCCTGGTGTCGAACCCCGGCTTTGGTGGGTTTGCCGGCGCGGTGGGGGTGCGGGCGGCGTACCGGGTCCTGTTGCGGACCATGGCTTTTCGGTTGTTCTTCCAGGTGGGCCGGGACTCCTGATCGATCTCATGTGAGCCGGGCGCTTTGTCGGGTAGCCCGGTCGGGCATGACCGTCTATGGGTTACACGCCTCCCACGAACAGGTGCCCCCCGGTGACCTCCTGGACGCGGTGGTGCATGCCGAGCGGGTCGGGTTCACCGCCGCGATGTGCTCGGACCACTTCGCGCCCTGGAGTGAGCGCCAGGGGCAGTCCGGGTTCGCCTGGGCCTGGCTGGGCGCCGCCCTCCAGGCCACCGGCCTGCCGTTCGGAGTGGTCAACGCGCCGGGGCAGCGGTACCACCCGGCGATCGTCGCGCAGGCGATCGGGACGTTGGGGGCGATGTTCCCCGGGCGGTTCTGGGCGGCGCTGGGCAGCGGGGAGGCATCCAACGAGCATGTCATCGGGGAGCGCTGGCCGCGGAAGGAGGTGCGCAACGCTCGGCTGGGCGAGTGCGTGGAGGTGATCCGGCGGCTGCTGGACGGCCAGGAGGTCAGCCACGACGGGCTCGTCACGGTGGACCGGGCCAGGCTGTGGACGCTGCCCGACCCGGTGCCGCCGCTGCTGGGGGCGGCCGTCAGCGAGGCGACGGCCCGCTGGTGCGCCTCCTGGGCGGACGGTCTGATCACCGTGAACGCCGCGCCGGAGACGCTGCGCAAGATGGTGTCCGCCTACCGCGACGCCGGCGGGCGCGGCCCGGCGTGCCTTCAGGTGCACCTGAGCTGGGCCCCGGACGAGGCCGACGCGGCGCGGATCGCGCACGAGCAGTGGCGCACGAACGTGTTCGGGCCGCCGGTGTGCTGGGACCTGGAGATGGTCGAGCACTTCGACGCCGCCGCCGAGCACGTGCCGCTTGAGCGGGTCGCCGAGGTCGTCAACATCAGCTCGGACCTCGCTCGGCACGCCGAGTGGCTGCACGGGTATGCCGAGCTGGGCTTCGACCAGATCTACCTGCACCACGTGGGCCGGCGCCAGGGGGAGTTCCTGGACGCGTTCGGCGCCGAGGTACTGCCGCGCCTGGACGTGACGCGCCCGGCGACCGCCGTGGCGTCCGACGCCGAGCCGGCCGCCGTGCCGGATGGGGGGAGCCCGCGGTGAGATCGACCCGCTCGATGGTTTCCAGGGCCTTGGCACCGCCGGCCACGGCGATGCCAAGCACCCTGACGCCGTCCCAATACCGGACTTAAGGTGGTTTATAGTCCTTAACACGTGAGTTAAGGGTCAAAGGCGGTTACGTGGAGCTTCGGGATATCGAGATCTTTCTGGTCTTGGCCGAGGAGCTGCACTTCAGCCGTACGGCTGAGCGGCTGCACGTGTCGGCGGCCCGGGTCAGCCAGGCGATCAAGAAGCAGGAACGCGCGATCGGCGGCGACCTGTTCGTGCGTGACACCCGTAACGTCCGGTTGACCCCGCTCGGCGAGCGGCTGCGCCGCGACCTCAAGGCCGGGTACCAGCTGATCGAGGACGGCATCGAGAGCGCCAAGGCGCAGGTCCGTGGCGCGGTGGCCGGCCTCACGGTCGGTGTCATAGGTCCGCAGGCCCACGACCTCGCTCCGGTGACCACCGTGTTCAGGGCGCGTCATGCCGAATGCGGGCTGACGTTTCGCGAGGTGGGCTTCGTCGAACCGCTGGCGCCGTTGCGGGCCGGCGAGGTCGACCTGCAGACCTGCTGGTACCCCGCGGATGACGAGGGCCTGCGGGAGATGATGGCCAGTGAGCCGGACCTGACGCTCGGCCCGGTCGTGATCATCGAGCCGAAGATCCTGATGACCGCGGCCACTCATCCGCTCGCGCAGCGCGTTTCGGTGTCGATGGAGGAGCTCGGCGACTGTGTGCTGCCGGGGCTCGGTTCGATTCCCGACTATTGGGCGCGGATCCACACGCCGTCCCACACGCCCGGCGGGCGTCTCATCCCACGCGGTCCCACGGTCGGCAACTGGGAGGAGATCATGGCGATGGTCGCCGCCGACCGAATCGTGTGCCTGGTCTCCGCTGAGGCGCTCCGCTACTACCCGCGCCGCCCCGGCATCAGCTTCGTGCCGATTCACGATGCGCCGCACGCCCGGTGGGGCCTGGTCTGGCGCACCGGCCGCGAGACCCCGATGGCCCGCGCCTACGTCCAGGTGGTCAAGGACATCGGACCCCGCCACTTCGACCTGGACTGACACCTCCCCCCTTTGTGAACCCCGGCGTTAAGAGACGTTGCGGGATTCGGCGTTTTTCTTCGCGCGCCACTTCGCGATATTTGGACGCGGTCGTATCAGCGCCACGCCGGTGCTGTCAGCGACGCCCGGAAAACCAGCTCTGACCAGCCCTCGCGCTCACCGTCGACCATGCGGTGGCGTGTCAGCGGCGGCGTCAGGACGGCGACGGCCCGGTATCAGAACGGTCGGCGATGGTGGACGCATGAACGGTTCGGCGATCGCGGTCTCAAGGCCGGGTGAGATTCCCCGGGCGACCCGGCCTGAGCAATCCGGATACCGATTCCGCAAAGGAGGCAGTTAGACATGGACACAGGGTCGAACGAGCAGAAAAGGCGCTACCGGCAGAACGCGGCGAACGGAACTCCGATCCGCGAAGTCGTCGGCAAGACCCTGTGGGGTTCGCCGAGGCGTTTCTTCGCGACTACCCGGCTGGTCAGTGGCGGAAACGGTTGACCAACGCCATCAATCGCGTCGCGGGCGACAAGCCGTGACGAACAGAGAACGGATATCTGAATGACAGCCAATAAGGCTCAAGGGCCTGTGATCCAGGTGCAGGGCCTGGAGAAGTCGTACAAGG
>NZ_BSRQ01000012.1 GCF_030268685.1 Microtetraspora sp. NBRC 13810 | reverse complement strand
ACAACACCAACGCCACCGCGTCGGCCTTGAACTCGGGTGGGTAGTTCTTCATCACCATCAGGAACATCTCTTCCCCTGGACCTCAAGATCCAGTCTTCGAGGTGTCCTCGTTCAAGGGGGAATGCCCCACCTCACCGTCACTGCGAAAAGCGAACCCGACGGCTACGCCGAACTCCTCACCCCCGCATGGGCAGGCACATGCACCGAGGTCAGCATCATCCCCATAGTCAGCACTGTCGGCAATATAAGCGACATCTCCACATACGACACAGATACGTTGCGCGCAGCCTTCATTGTCAGGCGGGATGATCAGGCACCACCTACGGCCTGGCACTCCGCACGGCTGTCATCCCAGAGCTGGAGCCCGCCGGAGGCATCTTTGCCCTGGGCGCTCGAGACTTGGACGTCACGCTCTTGGCATGCGATCATCCTGGGCATGTCCTCGATCAGAAAGGGCCATGCCGCGTAGGCGCCCTTCCGAGGTCCGTACGCGATCGGCGTGTGGGACCCACCGAGCTGTGATCCATCATGTTCCCGGGCTTGGCCGTCGACCCATGGCCGCGGTGATCGCCCTCGAACACACCCGCATGTGGCCGGGCGCGGTGGCTGCTTCCCTGGCGGCTTGGCAGGAGGCGGCCCTGGTGGGGACCGCTGATCGCCTCTTCTTCAGGTGCGAGTGCGAGGAGTGCACTGGAGATGCGCCCCGTCGGCGACTTCATCAGGCTCTCGTCGGCTTACCTTCGTGGGCCAGACCGCATCTCTATGCCCTGGTACTACCCGTCGACCGGTATTACCTCCATCGAACCTCACCAGAATCGCTTACCTCCCCCGACTCCGATTGGACATGGTGGCAACGACGTCGCCGACTTGAGGATAGGAGCGTGTAGAGGCGCGCCGGGCGTCCGGCCCGGAGTCCTGCACGCCCCTCCCTCGACTGATCATCCCGTCGCCGTCGTCCCACCCGCTGGAGAGCGGGTCAGGGGTGGCGGTCAAGGTGGAGCACCCCACGGACGAACGACCTTGACCGCCTCCCACCCGAAGGGCAGCGGGCCGGCGACGGAGGTGCAAGCCCATCTTCGCGTGTACGTTCACCGGCCGCCATTCCTGGGTCATCGGATGCCAACGGTCAGAGATGGGCTTGTGCCGGAGGAGTCGGTCTGCTGGGCTCCGCCTGAGTCGACGGCAGGAGGGGTGATCGGACTTCCACCTCAGCCCCCTACGGCGCCTGCCCCTGGCCTTGGGCATCATCCTGGAGCCGGAGCGCCCCCGCCGGAGGCATGCCTTTCCTGCGTCCGCGCGCGATCAGCCACAGGAGCCAGGCCTGGAACAACCCGGCGACCGGGAACAGCCAGTAGGCCGCTTCGGGCAGTGTGGCAAGGGGCAGGAACATGAGGATCTGCGAGGCCGGAGAGGTGACCGCGAACAGCACCACTGCCTCCAGCCCTTGGCTGCCTGGTTGGCGAGTAGCGATCTCGACGTAGACGGTCGCGGCGATGACGAGGAGCACATAGGGGCCGGCGATGGCGAACGCGAACCTACCGCGGTCGTATCGGGAGACGTAGCGGCCAACAGTTCGGAATAATCGCATGGTCCCGAGTCTGCATGCTCTCGCGGTCAAGCGCTCGGACGAGGCGGCGGCGCGTCCACGGTCGGCGGGTCAGGTCAGCGCGGTGGGCGCTGCGTACGGCGGGCGGCCCGAAGTCCCGCCGCCGGCCGGACTGAGGCCGAGGTCACGCGTAAAGTCCACGAGCTGGAGAATCAGCGGGACTCCGGAATCGTCAACAAGCCGGGCCGTGTTCCCACAGTCGCCGTGTGGATGGCCGAGTACCTCGATGTCATCTGTGCCCGGCTCGTCGCATCGGGAAAGATGGCGCCTCGCACGCTGGAGGACTACCAGTCCAAGAACCGCCATTGGATCGTCCCGCTGCTCGGCAAGCATCGCCTTGACCGGCTTACTCCTGAGCATCTCGACCGGGCCTACTCGAGGATGCTTGAGCAGGGGCTGTCACAGAGCAGTGTGCTCAAGGTCCACCGCATCCTGTCACGGGCGCTGAAGATCGCCATCCGGCGCAACAAGATCACACAGAACGTTTCCACCCTCATCGACGCACCGGTGGCTGATGATCCCGAGGTGGAGCCGCTGACCCGCGACGAAGCACGGCGGATATCGAAGGCTGCTCAGGCTCGTCGCAACAACGCTCGTTGGTCAGTGGCGCTCGCGCTGGGCATCCGGCAAGGTGAGGCGCTGGGCCTGCGGTGGTCGTATGTCGATCTGGACACCGGAGTGATCAAGGCGTGGTACCAGGTCCAGCGCAAGCCCTGGCAGCACGGCTGCGACGACCTCCACAAGTGCGGCAAGGACTGGCACCGCTGGTCCTGCAAGAAGCGATGTACGGAGCACAAGCACCGGGCTGACTGCGCGAAAGGGTGCAAGCGGCACGGCCACACCTGTCCCACCCGAGCCTGCCCGAAGGGATGCACCGGCCACGCTGACCGTTGCCCGAAGCGCCGGGGCGGCGGCATGGTCTTTCGGCAACGCAAGGGGAAGCGGAGACTCACCCTCCAGTGCCCTCCCGAGCTGCTGCCCCTCCTTCGCACCCAGCGAGCGGCCCAGGCGGCCGAACGCGAGAAGGCGGGCGACCTCTGGGAAGACCATGATCTCGTCTTCGCCACCCGGCACGGCAGGCCGATCGAGCGGACTGAGGATTACAAGACCTGGAAGGCGCTTCTCGTGCAGGCGGGAGTTCGGGACGCGAGGCTTCACGATGCTCGGCACACCGCTGGAACGCTCCT
This sequence comes from Microtetraspora sp. NBRC 13810, assembly GCF_030268685.1. GTDB lineage: Bacteria > Actinomycetota > Actinomycetes > Streptosporangiales > Streptosporangiaceae > BSRQ01. Next base: position 260,149 of record NZ_BSRQ01000012.1, on the reverse strand, counting down.
TGTGGAGCAGGGTGTGCACATCCGAGTCGTTCAGGAGATCCTCGGCCACGCCCGCGTCACCACGACCGAGCGCTACGCCCACGTTGCCGGCGCCCTGGTGCAGGACGCGAGCGAGCGCATGGGGGCCGCTCTCTGGGGCGGTGACTGAACAACTGCAACCCCGGCACTTTTGGAGATCAAAAAGGCCCTCCCCCCGAAGTTCGGGAGAGGGCCTCTGTGCTGCGGAGGCTCGGGGATTTGAACCCCGGATGGGCGGTAAACCCAAACCGCATTAGCAGTGCGGCGCCATAGACCTGACTAGGCGAAGCCTCCTGGTTGCCGTGTGGCTGACGACAGAGTACCGGCCCCGGGGCTTTGCGGCAAAGCGGTTACGCATGTCGGGGGCGGGAGGGTCGGAGTGTGCCGGTGTTGTCCACAAGCTGTGGACAACCGGTGTGGGTAACCTGTGGATCACACCTGTGGATATGTGACCCGCCGGCTTCCGTGGACAGGCGATCCGGCCGTCGCTGTGGATAACTACCGCGCCGCCGGAGCCGCAGGCCACACAACCCAGCAAACACCATCGAGAGGGTCATACCCAAACAAGGCCCCGCCGGGATGGGCGGGGCCTGGCAAGGGAGGGCCGTCGGTCAGCCCCGGCGAGCGAGGGCCGTGGTCAGCCCCGGCAAGGGAGGGCTGTTGGTCAGGCCTGGCGGACGCCTTCGCCCTCGATCTCGATCTTGACCTTCTTGCCCACGAGGACGCCGCCGGTCTCCAGGGACTGGTTCCAGGTGAGGCCGAACTCCTCGCGGTCGATCTCGGTGCTGATGGAGAAGCCGAAGACCTCCTGGCCCCAGGGGCTGGTGGCGGTGCCGTTGAACTCGACGGTGAGCTCGACTTCCTTGGTGACGTCACGGACGGTGAGGTCGCCGATGACCTTCAGCTCGTCGCCGGAGTGGCTGGCGATCCTGGACGTGCGGAAGGTGAGCTCGGGGTACTTGTCCACGGACAGGAAGTCGTCGCCGCGCAGGTGGCCGTCGCGGTCGGCCACGCCGGTGCTGATGCTGGCGGTCTTGACCGTGAGCTCGGCGGTGGAGTCGAGCGGGTTCTCGGCGATCGTGATGCTGCCGGAGAACTCGTCGAAGTGGCCGCGAACCTTGCTCACCATGAGGTGCTTCACGACGAAGCCGATCCGGGTGTGCGCGACGTCGATCGCGAAGGTACCGGGGGTCGGAATGGTGAGGCCTTCCCAGGCGCGAGTGCTCATGATGCTCTCCTCGACAGAGCTTGCGATGCGGATGTTTGCGCTAACAGATTTCTACACGGGCAATATTCCAATCGTCAACTACTTCGTCTACCCTGGTGGAGTGATGACCTTCGACGACCCTCGACTCACCGCCATGGGGCTGGTGGCCGAGGTGCATGCCGGCCTGATGGAGAAGTTCAGCCCTGCCCTGGCGTCGGCCGGGTTGTCCGAGGTCGAGTTCGAGACGCTGATGCGGCTGGCCAGGACGCCGAGGAACCGGTTGCGCATGAGCGACCTCGCCGCGCAGACCTACCTGTCCACCAGCGGGGTCACCCGGGTGGTCGACCGGCTGGAGCGCCGCGACCTGGTCCGCCGCCAGGGGTGCGACACCGACCGCCGGACCTCCTACGCGGTGCTCACCGAGACCGGCGGCACCCTGCTGGAGACGCTGCTGCCCCAGCACATCGAGGACATCGAGCACTGGTTCACCGGCCTGCTCACCCCCGAACAGCTTGACGCGCTGCTGGAGGCGCTGCGCCTGATCCGCGACGTCGTGCGGCCGTGCGCCACGGCGGGGGCGACGGAGGACGTCACGTCAGCCGGATGACCTCCAGCCTGCCGTCCGCCGCCATCTCCCGCAGCACCCGCTTGGCGAACTTGCCGACCGACGTCTTCGGCACCTCGGGGATGAAAGCCCACCGTTCGGGCAGCTGCCACCTGGCCACCTTGCCCGCCAGATGGTCCCGCAGGTCGGCCGCGCCCGCCGTACCGGAGACCACGACGCAGGCGAGCGGGCGTTCGCCCCAGCGGTCGTCCGGCACGCCGATGACGGCGGCCTCGACCACCTCCGGGTGGCCCATCAGCAGATTCTCCAGCTCCACCGAGGAGATCCACTCGCCGCCGGACTTGATGACGTCCTTGGCGCGGTCGGTGAGGGTGACGTAACCGTGCTCGTCGAGCCGGCCCACGTCGCCGGTGCGCAGCCAGCCGTCGTGGAAGCGGGAGCCGTCCTCGTCGCGGTAGTAGGAGGCGGTCACCCAGGGGCCGCGGACCTCCAGCTCGCCGACCGAAACCCCGTCGTTGGGCAGGACGGTCTCGCCGTCGCCCACGATCCTCGCCTCGACCCCGGCCAGCAGCCTGCCCTGGGTGACCCGGTACTCCCACGGGTCCGCGGCGTCCACCGGCGGGTGCGCGACGGTGGCCAGGGGCGAGGTTTCGGTCATCCCCCACGCCTGCACGAGGTGCACGCCGAACTCGTCGGACAGGGCGCGCATCAGCGACTCGGGCACGGCCGAGCCGCCGCAGGTGACCAGGCGCAGCGAGGACATGTCGGCCCCGTGCTCCCTGGCGTGCCTGAGCAGGTCGCTCCAGATGGTGGGCACCGCGCCGGACAGCGTCGGCCGTTCCTCCTCGATGATCCGCGCGAGGTGCGGCGCGTGGAGGTGGCGGTCCGGCATGACGAGCGAGGCGCCGCCGAGCATCGCCGCGTACGGCAGGCCCCAGGCGTTCGCGTGGAACATCGGGACGATCGGGAGCACCCGGTCGGCGGCCGACAGGCCCATCCCGTTGGCCGTGCAGATCGACATGGAGTGCAGGTAGGCCGAGCGGTGGCTGTAGACGACACCCTTCGGGTTGCCGGTGGTGCCGCTGGTGTAGCACATCGCGGCGGCCGAGTTCTCCTCGACGCGGGGCCAGTCGAAGTCGTCCGGGGCCGCCGCCAGCAGCGCGTGGTAGTCGTGCACCGGCCTGCCCTGGGCGTCGATCTCACCCTCCCCCACCACGATCACCTGCCTGACCGTCCTGAGCTGCGGCAGGATCGGTTCGAGCAGCGGGATCAGGGAGGCGTCGACGAGCAGCACCTCGTCCTCGGCGTGGTTGGCGATGTAGACGAGCTGCTCGGGGAAGAGCCGCATGTTCAGCGTGTGCAGCACCGCGCCCATGCTGGGAACCGCCAGGTAGGCGGCCAGGTGCTCGCCGTTGTTCCACATGAACGTCGCGACCCGCCGGTCGCCGGTCACCCCGAGCCCGCGCAGCGCGGCGGCGAGCCGCGTCACGTCCCGGCGCAGACTCCGGTACGGCTGCCGCCGGAAGCCCTCGCCGGTGTAGGTGACCACTTCCCGCTCGGGATGCAGTTCCGTGCCGTGGCGCATGATCGACGTGATCGTGAGAGGAAAGTCCGGCATCGTGGGGAGCATCGGCCACACCTCCGTTCCAGAGTCTCGCTCCAACAAGAAGGCGGGACAAGGGCCGGGGTCAGGGCTGTGCCGCGGACGCGGGGGTCCGGCTGGGCGGGGTGGCGTCGAGGTCGCCGCGGAGCTTGGCCATCCCCCGGGAGACCGTGCTCTTGACCGTGCCGACGCTGATGCCGAGCACCTGGGCGATCTCCGGCTCGGTCATGTCCTCGTAGTACCGCAGCACGATGGCGGCACGCATCCGGTCGGGCAGCCGGCCGAGGGCCTCCTCCAGGAACTCGTGCCCCTGGTCGTACTCGGTGAAATCCCAGACGGCGGCCTCCGGCAGTTCCTCGGACGGGTACTCCTCCAGCTTCCTGCGCCGCCACCAGGAGATGTTGATGTTGACCATGGCCCGGCGGACATACCCATCCAAAGCCGCGCGATCCTGGATTCGGTCCCAGGCGAGATAGGTCTTGGCGAGGGCGGCCTGCAACAGGTCTTCGGCGTCGGCGGGATGGCCGGTCAGCTGGTACGCCGCGCGCAGCAGAGCCGGCCCACGCGCCATCACATATGCGCGGAAGTCATCACATTCCTGGTCCATCGCCATCACCAAGTCGACGCCTAGATAAGACTGGTTCATGCGCGTCCGAGGTCTCTCCCTAAGATCGGAGAGACTCTCCCCAGTCGCCAGAATCGCAGCCGCACGCCATAATTCGGCTGAACCGTAACCCTAGTTTCGCCCCTTCAAGGGCAAAGAAGGGGCAAGGCGCGTGACAGGGACGTCGTGGTGGCTCTCCGCCGATCAGGTTCAGATTGCTGAATAGCGGGAGACAACCGATTCCACTGGGGATAGGTATTTTCTCCGCTCCACCTGCGCTTCCGCCGTCCCCGCAAGTCGCAACAAGTACTCTCAAGCGACGGTGCCCGGGCGACAGATGGGAAGCGTGATGACGAATCCGTCTGATCGGCGTCGCAGGCTGGTGGCCGCCGTGCTCGGCCGCCGTACCGGCGACCCCGGCTCCGCCGATGCCCGGTCCACCGACGCCGAACCGCTGCGCGCCACCACCGGCGAGGTCCGCGACGCGGGGCCGCACCTGCTCATCATCGAGACCGCCGACGGCGGCGAGGAACGACTGGTCGTCGCCCCCTGGGCGACCGCCTGGCGCGGCGCCAAGATCACCCCCGCCGAGATCCCGGTGGGCGCCAGTGTGATCATCCGCACGCTGCAGAACGGCAAGGTGGCCGACGCCGTCTGGGCCGACATCACCCGGATCACCGGCACGATCGTCTCCCTGTCGGGCGGCCCCCGGGACCAGGTCCTGGAGCTCGACTGCGGTCCGCACCGGGGCCGGCGCAGCGTGCTCATCCCCTACCGGGTGTCCGGGCGGCTGCGCGTGCGGCACCCCACGTTCGAACCCGGCTACCTCTTCGACGGGATCGGCCTGCGCGAGAAGGGCGGCGCCACCGCGCTGCTGCCCGCGACCTCGCAGCCCGCCTACCGGGCCGCCGCCGTCCCCGCCCCGCCGCCCGCGTACGGCGGCGCCCAGTCGCGCATCTCCGGAACGGTGACCTGGTCGGACTCCTTCGACGAGGACGAGCGCGGCGCGGCCTACCCGATGCTGGAACGCTCCGACACCGGCTGCGCGGACGGGGAGGTCTCCTGCGCGGGGCTGCCCTACCTGGCGCTCGGATCGGCGCTCGCCCTGCGCAACGTGTGCACCGGCCGGTCGGCCACCGTGCCGATCGTGGCCTGCGGATGTCTCGCCGGTCGTTTCTGTGACCGATGTGTGGAATGCGGTACCTCTCCGCGCGGCCGTATCGCGGAGCTGTCGCCGCTGTCCTTTGTCGAACTGGGTGGGGACTTGACCAAGGGCTGCTTCAACGCCCGGGTCGGATGGGGGTGAGGGAGTGCTCGTGACGATCGCGGCGGCGCAACTGCCGCTGCTGGTGGTGCTGCTGGCGCTGGGCGCGGTCGCCAAGCCGGCGACGGCACGCGGCGACGACGGGGCGGGACCGTCGTCCCTGCTCGGACCGGCCGCGCTGGTGCCGGAGAAGTGGCGCACGACCGCCGTGTACGCCGCCGCGCTGGGCGAGCTCATGCTGGCGGCCGGGCTGGCGTTCACCGAGCAGCCGGTGTTCCGCTGGGCCGCGCTGGGATTCTTCGGCATCTCCACGTACGTGCTGCTGGAGCTGCGCCAGCGGCGTCCGGACGCGGGGTGCGGCTGCTTCGGCGAGGTGAGCGCGCGGCCCATCGGCCTGCGCGCGATTGCCCGGACGCTCGTGCTGGGCGTCATGGCGATCAGCGTGCTCACCGTGCCGTCCACCGGCTGGGCCGTGGTGACCGGGCTGTCCTGGTCGGCGGCCGGAGCCATGGCCTGCGGTGTGCTGGTGCTGGCGGCGCTGTCCCCGGAACTGGAGGAGCTGATCGCCCGGCTGCGGTACCGCGCGCCGTGCGAGCAGCGGCCACTGCCGGTGGACACGGCCCTGACCCGGCTGCGGGCCAGCTCTGCCTGGCGCGGCACCAGGCCGCTGCTCGACACCGAGGAGCCCGCCGACACCTGGCGCGAGCTGTGCTGGCGGTTCTTCGTGTATCCGGGCCGCAGCGCGGAGGGCGAGCTTGTGGACGTGGTCTTCGCGGTCTACCTCAGCGGACGCCGCCCGCCCGTACGGGTGACCCTGGTCACGCCGGACGGCCTGCCGCTCACGTCTGTTCGGGAGAATATCCCTGTATCGGCCTGACGCTAGACAGCCTGATATTCCCCGATGACCGGGGCACGATTTAGCTCTATACGGCTCTCTAGCTTCCCCTCTAGAAAGCCGTATAGAGGTCTAGGGCGGCCTCGCCGGCCCGGCGGAGGTGCCGGTCAGACGGGCTGCGCGCGGAGGAACCTGCCGAAGTGCGGCACGGTGAAGCCGATCAGACCGCGCTCGGCGCTGTAGATCAGCCCCTTCTTGATCAGGCTGTCCCGGGCCGGGGAGAGACTGGACGGCTTGCGCCCCAGCACCTCGGCCACCTCGGCGGTGGCCACCGGGTCGTCGCCGATCGAGGCCATCGCGTGCATGTAGTCACGCTCGGCGGGGGTGGCCCGCTCGTAACGGCTGCCGAAGAAGCCGACCGCGAGCTCCTCCTCCGCCTCGGGGGCGGCGAGCTTGACGTCGTCCACCGTGATCGGGCTGCGCAGGGCCAGATCCCAGGCGACCTTGCCGTATGCCTGGACGAAATAGGGGTAACCGTCGGCCGCCTCGTAGAGCGCGTCGAGCGCCTCCTGGGTGAACTCGACGCCCTCCCGCTCGGCGGGGGCGATCAGCGCGAGGTCGGCCGCCTCCCGGTCGAGCCGGTCGATCCGCGCGTATCGGAACAGACGCTCGGAGTAGCTCTTGCTGGCGCTGAGGACGCTCGGCAGATGGGGAAGCCCCGCGCCGACGACGATCAGCGGGCCGCCGCTCTGGGACAGCTCGTGACACGCCGCGCAGAGCGCCGAGACGTCGGCGGCCTGCACGTCCTGCATCTCGTCGATGAACAGGGCGATGCCGACGCCGAGGTCGGTCGCCACCGAGGCCGCGTCGACGAACAGCTCGGTCAGGTCGATCTCCAGGTCGCCGGAGTCGGCCCGCCCCCTGCTCGCCGGGACGTCGATGCCCGGCGACCAGTGGGACGTGCCCTTGGCGGCCGAGGGGTCACGCATGGCGAACGCCTTGAGCACGCCGAGGAACTCCTCGATCCGCTCGGGGGCGCGGTGCCGGGGGGCCAGCTCCCTGATCGCCATGTGCAGCGCGGCGGCCACGGGACGCCGGATCGACTGGTCGGGACGGGCCTCGATCTTGCCGGTGCCCCACAGGCGCTGCATCGCCATCGACTTGAAGGTGTTGAGCAGGACGGTCTTGCCGACGCCGCGCAGGCCGGTGAGCACCATGCTGCGCTCCGGGCGGCCACGGGCCACCCGCTCCAGCACGACCTCGAACTGCTGCAGCTCGCGATCACGACCCGCCAACTCCGGAGGGCGCTGTCCCGCGCCGGGGGCATAGGGATTACGCACGGGATCCACGCTCTCGGACTTTATGACGGGATCTAGGGGCCGTCGTAGATTTCCGTAGAAAACGCTACGGCGTGTCGGCCTCGTCCGTGCCGGCGCGAGCCTGCCGGGCGCGAAGGCGACCGGCGGGCGACCGGCCACCGGCGCCACCGAGATCGCGAGCATCGTCACGACACACCTCTCACCTGGTCGAACCAGACCGAACCCGTGTTCGATCCGACACCCAGGACTCTAGCGCGGCATCGAACACAGGCGCGAGAGTTTCGAGAAAAAGCCGGGTTAAAGATCTTGCGCGACCGACCGAATCCGTATATTTAGTGATCCTCCACGAGGCACAGGCCCATCGAACGCGCCGCGCGCGGAGCGGTACCGGAAACTCGTCGCCGCCGCGCCCGGAACCCCCTGGCCCGCCGAACAGACCGTGGTCCGCGCCTGGACCGCCGCCGCCCCGCGACAGGGCGATCACCGACCGGAGTGACCTTCTCACCCGTCGCGTATATTGACGCATGGCTTCATCAGGAAAAACGCCGAAGGGCACGCCCCCGCGCCGCGCGGGGACCGCGGCCGTGCTCGTGGTCGGATGCGTGGCCGGGCTCGTCGCCTGCGGGCAGGGCGAGGGGTCGGCCACGGCGCTGGACGCCGCGACGCGGGCCCTCCCCGCGAGCACACAGCCCGGCACGGCCTCCGCCACGCCGACGGCCTCAAGCGCGGAGCCCACCCCGACCGGGCCGCCCGCCTTCACCTCCTCGGTCTCCAAGGTCACCAGGGACCTGCTCCGCTACTCCTGGCGTCCCGGCTGCCCGGTGCCGCTGAGCGACCTGCGGCTGGTCAAGCTCACCTACTGGGGGTTCGACGACCGCGCGCACACCGGTGAGCTGGTCGTGCGCGACACGGTGACCGACGACGTCCAGACGATCTTCAAACGGCTGTACGCCCAGCGCTACCCGATCTACCGGATGCGGCTCGTGGACGTGTACAAGGGCGACGACTTCGACTCGATCGACGCGGACAACACCTCGGCCTTCAACTGCCGCCCGGCGACCGGCTCGTCCAGCTGGTCCAAGCACGCGTACGGCGAGGCCATCGACATCAACCCGCGGGAGAACCCCTACCGGCACGCCGACGGCACCGTGGAGCACGAGAACGCGCGCGAGTTCGCCCGCCGCCCGCTGGACAGGCCCGGCGTCGTCAACGCGGGCGACCGGGTGGTCCGCACCTTCGCGGCCTTCGGCTGGGAGTGGGGCGGCTCCTGGGCCGGCACCAAGGACTTCCAGCACTTCTCCAAGGGCGGCGGGTGAGTGACAAGGTCCGGTGACTTGCCGGGTCACGGTGGCTGACCTGCGGCAAGATGGGGGCATGGCGGCCAGGGACGGAGACGGATGGGCGACGTGTGACCGCGGGCACCGGCACTGGGGCGTGCACGGCGCCTCCGGCCTCCTCGCCGTCCACCACGACGACGGCGGCACGCCGCACGTGCTGATGCAGAAGCGCTCCTGGTGGAGCCATCACGGCGGGACCTGGGGGCTGCCGGGCGGCGCCAGGGACAGCCACGAGGACGCGGTGGCCACGGCGCTGCGCGAGGCCAGGGAGGAGGCGGCGCTCGGCGGCGAGGGGCTCCGCGTCCAGGGGATCTACCTGGACGACCACGGCGGCTGGTCGTTCGAGACGGTGATCGCCGAGGCGGCCGACCTGCTGCACGCGGCGCCGGCCAACAGCGAGAGCGCGGAGATGCGCTGGATCCCGGCCGGCGAGGTGGCCGAGCGCAACCTGCATCCCGGCTTCGCCGACACCTGGCCGTCGATCAGCGGCCTGCTGAGCCCGCTGGTCGTGGTGCTCGACATGGCCAACATCGTCGGGGCGCGGGCCGAGTACGGCTGGTGGCGGGATCGCGCGGGGGCGGCCTCCCGGCTGCTGTCCGAGGCGGGCGATCTCGCCGAGGACGGGCTGAGCCGTACGCCGGGCGAGCTGCCGGTTCCCGGGACGTGGTATCCGCGGGTGATCGCGGTGGTTGAGGGCGCGGCGCGTCACGTGCGGGCGGCGCCCGGCACGACGGTGGTGGCGGCGAGCGGCAGCGGGGACGACGCGATCGTGCGGGTGGTGAAGGAGACGCGGCCGTGGGAGCACGTGCTGGTCGTCACCGCCGACCGCGAGCTCCGCACCCGGGTCACCGCCTTCGGCGCCCACGTCACCGGCCCGCGCTGGCTCCTCGACCAGCTCTGAGACGCCCGTTCCACTGGTGGGTCCGGCCGCGGGACGGTCTGTGATCACGTCCCGCGGCCGGAGTTCAGGGAGCGCCGGTCAGGCTCGGGGTCACTCGGCCTGCTGGAAGGCGCGGCCCATGAGGGTCGGCGTGCCGTCGGTGCGGAACAGGCCGGTGCCCTGCTTGCCGTCCTCGGCGGGAAGGCCGAACCACGCGTGACGCTGCACGAACGGCAGCGAGTTGAGCATCTTGGCGGACGCGGTCAGGAAGGCCGCCTGCTCGGCGTCGGTCGGGAACCGGACGCCCTTGGAGAAGTCGATCAGGGCGTACTCGGTCAGCCAGATCGGCTTCTTGTACCGGTCGTACACCGCCTGGAGGTAGGACCTGAGCTGGCCCACCGCCGCCTCGGTGCGGAAGTCGCCGCCGTACCAGTGCAGCGTGATGAAGTCGACGCGGTAGTTCTTCTCGGCGGCGCCCTTCATGAAGCGGTCCAGCCAGCCGCCGGGCGTGTTCCCGCCGTAGGCGACGGCCGGGCTGCCCAGGATCTTCCCGGCGGACATCAGCTTCGGCCACAGGGACAGCGCCCTGTCCACGGTCATGTTGGACTGCTCGGCCATGTCCGGCTCGTTGAAGCCGAGCAGGTACGGCCCGGCGGCCTTGGCCTGGGCGAGGTTGGCGTCGGTGACACTGTTGGCGCCCCAGATCATCGGAACGAACTCCGACGACTTGGGCGTGGTGATGCCGTTGTGGTTGGGCGACCAGTTGTAGTACCAGTGTGCGCCGGAGTTGGCGAGCGCGGTGCTGACGTTCTTCATCTGCCAGACGCCCACGCCCTTCTTACCCGCGGCCTGCTCGGCCGGCTTGGTCGGCGTGGTGCTCGGCTTCGGGGCGGTCGGGGTGGTGCTCGGCTTGGGCGCCGTCGGGGTGGTGCTCGGCTTGGGGGTGGTGCTCGGCTTGGGGGTGGTGCTCGGCTGCGGCTTGGTGGGGGTCGGCGTCGGGGTGGTGGGCGAGGTCGGCGGCGTCACCGCGCCCGCCCTGCCGAACACCTGGAACTCCCACAGGGACACGCCGTACTGCCCGGCCCGCTTCGTCGCGTACAGCCGGACGAAACGCCCGTTGCCCGACACGTTGACCGTCTGCACCCCGCCCTTGCCGGCCGTGGTCGAGTACAGGGTCTTCCACTGGACGCCGTCCTTGGACGCCTGGATCCGGAACGCCTTGGCGTACGAGCGTTCCCAGTTGAGCGTGATCCGCTTGATCGCGGTGGCCCTGCCCAGGTCCACCTGGAGCCACTGCGGGTCGGCGAACTTGCTCGACCAGCGGGTGGCCGCGTCACCGTCCACCGCCGCCGACGCGGACAGGTCGCCCCGCTCGGCCGAGGAGGCGGTGGCCGGACGGTCCTGCGACAGCGGGACCGCCGCCGCGCCGGCCGGGACGGTGCCGTTCACCAGGGAGGCGCCCAGGATGGCCGCGAAGGCGCCTACGAGCGCGGCGCGGCGAACCTGCCGGGCGGCTCTGCGACCTGCTGCGGTGTCCCTCGGAACAGTCTCACTCATGAGGAATGGGGTCCTTCGTCAGGGGAAAAGGAGCGGAGCCGTTTCCGCTCCTGCACAGGAGACCCGTGGGCGGACCGGGGGATAACGAAAACTTCGGGGAGAAGTTCAGCCGGTCAGGGTGACCCGGCCGGCCGGGCCTTCCAGGACGGCTGTCAGCCGGGGGCGCGGGCCCTCGGCGAGGTCGAGCTCCGCGCCGAGGGCCGCCAGGTCGTGCCTGACGCGCGCGGGTTCGGGATGGACGCCGCCCAGGGACAGCAGGGCCGCCGAGGGCAGGCCGGCCGCGGCGGGGTGCCGGGTGGTCCCCCAGTCGATCAGGAACGGCACCAAGCCGTCGTGCCGGAGCAGGTCGGGCATGGTCAGCCGCCAGCGCAACAGGTCGCCCTCCGGGGTGCGCCGCGTCATCGTGCGCGGCTCGCCCGGATCGTGGCCGTGCCGCCGCGCGCGGGCCACCGCCTCATCGATGCCGGGGCAGGCGACCGCCCAGGTCACCAGCGCGGCCGCGGTGAGCCCGTCGATGCCGAACGGCCGCGGCTCCGCCGGCGCCTCCTGCTCGGGGTCGGGCCCGACGATCTCCAGGTAGCTCGCGCCGCCCAGCCCGAGCAGGTGGTTCCGGGTACCGAAGCCGAGGTGCCGGCCGCCCTCGGCGGCGCGCAGGCCGAGCGCCTCCGTGAGTTCCGCGACCGTCTCCGCCAGGTGGGGGGTCGCGTAGACAAGGTGATCCAGAGTCAACCGCATGCTTCATCGTCTCCGGCGACGCCCCTCGCGCCGCGGCCGGGGCCGTCGGTGACGTGGGGGACCGTGCCGCCGAGTCCGGCCAGCCGGGTGCGGGCGGTGGCCAGCGCCTGGTGGAGGCCGGCGTCGCCGGGGTTCGCGGCGGCCTGCTCCTCGTACAGCTCGATCCTGCGCCGGCACAGGCCGATCTCCAGGTCGCGGCGCAGCGGGTCGTCGTCGGGCAGGCCCTTGATCAGGTGGGCCGCCTCGGTGATCACGACGGAGCGTTCGAGGACGGTCATCGGCGGCAGGCCGTCGGCGATCGGCCGCCCGCCGGGGTCGGTCTCCTCCTCCAGGTGGCGGTGGGAGGCCAGCCAGGCGGCCAGGCGGTCGGCGAGGCCGGCGAGGCGTTCGGGCGAGGCCGTCCACTCGGCGGCGCGGTCGGGCAGCAGCCAGGCGAGCAGGTACCGGCGGCGGAAGTCGCGGTCGGCCTCGCCGAACCGCTCGTGGGCCGCCTGGCGGCTGCTGCCGAGCGCGTGACCGATCTCCGCCCAGGTGGCCCCCTGGGCCCGCTCGCAGATCACCGCGCTCTCCAGCAGCCGCGTCGCCCGCTCGACGAGGGCGCCGACGGGGCCGGTCAGCCGCTCATGGCGTCCTTGTTGCGGGAAGGGCACCAGATGGCGGGCCTGATCGGCCAGCATGGAAGCGTGCTCGGACAGTCCCAGGCGGGCGAGCGCGGCCCGGGAGTACGCGGGGTCGGCCATCCGTCAAGGCAACCTTGACAGCCCGCGACCGTCAAGGCGTTGTGACGGAAGCCGTCAAAACGGTCACACATCTGTCACAGAGCATGGTCGCTCCCACGGGCTACCGTGTGGTCAGGAGCTGCAACGGAAGATCAGGATCCCCAGTGCACCAGCATGACGACGCAGAGATCGATTGGGACGACTTCAGCTCACAGCTGGAGCGCGGCGCCGACCTGCGCGCCCCCATGCTCCGCCAGGCCGTCGCCTGGCTGCGCGAGCTGACGCAGGAGGACGCCCCGAGCCGTCCGGCCGCCCGGGGACACCGCGCCGCCGAGGGCGCCGGGCCGGTGTCGACGCTGCCCGCGACCGGCCGGCCGTACCGGATCCTCGACGTCGGGAGCGGGCCCGGTGTGGTGGCCTGCATGCTGGCCCAGGAGTTCCCCGAGGCCGAGGTGGTCGCCGTGGACGGCACGCCGGCCCTGCTCGAACGGGTGGCCGGGCGGGCGTCCGAGGCCGGGGTGGGCAAGCGGGTCGGCACCAGGCTGGCCGGCCTTCCCGAGGAGTTCGGGCTGCTGGCCGAGGAGGAGCCCGACCTCGTCTGGGTCAGCCACGTGGTGCACCATCTCGGCGACCAGCAGGCGGCGCTCGCCTCGATCGCCGGGCTGCTCCGGCCCGGCGGGCTCGTCGCGCTCGCCGAGGGCGGCCTGCCCCCGCGGTTCCTGCCGCGTGACATCGGGCTGGGCCGCCCCGGTCTGCAGGCCCGCCTCGACGTGGCGAACGCCGAATGGTTCGACGACATGCGCTCCGCCCTGCCGGGAAGCGTCCCGGCGGTGGAGGACTGGCCGGGCATGCTGGAGCGGGCCGGCCTGACCCGGGTCGCCAGCCGTACGTTCCTGATCGACCGGCCCGCGCCGCTCGCCGAGGAGCACCTGCACTACCTGCACGACCACCTCGCCAGGATGCGCGGGCTGAGCGAGGGCCGGTTGTCCCCCGGCGACCTGGCGACCCTCGACCGGCTGCTCGACCCCGGCGACCCCGCCGGCATCCTGTCCCGGACGGATGCCTACTACCTGTCCGCCGACACCGTTCACGTCGCCCGCCGGCCGGTGGGCTGAAATACCGCGCCCGGCCGCTTCCAGACGGCGCTATCGTGGATCTCACACCGGGAGGGTTCGCATAGTGGACTAGTGCAGCCGCCTTGAAAGCGGCCAGGCCAGCGATGGTCTCGTGGGTTCGAATCCCACACCCTCCGCCTCAGCCCCGGGCACCGCACCGCCGCGCCGGGGGCTCCCCGGCGCGGCGGATCTCACACCGTCTGCAGCGCCGCGAAACCGTCGCCCACGGAGGCGGCCAGCTTGAGGTAGGAGTCGCGGGTCGCGGCCTGGAGGCGTTCGAGGTCGATCTCGGCGCCCTCCTCCAGGTGCGGGTCGTAGGGCACCCTGATCACCGCGCGGCAGCGGGCCGCGAAGTGCGCCTCCAGCCGGTCCAGGTCCACCGCCGACTTCGAGCGCGGCCGTACGCTGCACAGCACCACGGTCGCCGCCCTGACCAGCTCGCCGTAATGGTGGGCCTCCAGCCAGTCCAGGGTGGCCGAGGCGGCGCGGGCGCCGTCCACCGACGGGGAGCTGACCAGGACGAGCTGGTCGGCCAGGCCGAGGACGCCGCTCATCGCCGAGTGCAGCAGACCGGTGCCGCAGTCGGTGATGCAGATGGAGTAGAAGTTCTCCAGCACCTGCGAGACGGCCTGGTAGTCGGTGGCGCTGAACGCCTCCGACACCGAAGGGTCACGGTCGGAGGCGAGGATCTCCAGCCGCGAAGGCCCCTGCGAGGTGAACGCCCGCACATCGACGTAGCGCTTGATCTGCCCGCGCTCGTTGAGCAGGTCGCGCACGGTGGCCGCGGTCTCCAGCTCCACCTTGTCCGACAGGGTGCCGCGATCCGGATTGGCGTCCACCGCGATCACCCGGTCGCCTCTGACCTGCGCGAGCATCGCGCCCAGCCCGACGGTCGTGGTCGTCTTGCCGACCCCGCCCTTGAGGCTGAGCACGGCGACCCGGTGGTGCCCCGTGGAGACGGGCGTGCGGGCGCGCGAGATCAGCTCACGCCGCCTGCGCACCTCCGGGGACTCCCCCGGCTGGATCAGGCCCGCCGACGCCCGGTAGACCAGCCTGCGCCAGCCCCGCGAGGGCCCGCCGCGCCGCCCGCGCAGCAACGAGTCGGGGTCGAGGCTGTCCGCGGTGGGCGTCCCGCCCACCGGCGGCTTCACCGGCGCATGCTGCCGCGCCGCCGCCGAGAACGCCGGCTGCCGCCGCCGAGCCTGATAAGGCTCCTCCCCCGGTACGGCACCGCCACCCGCACCGGACGCGGCGCCACCATGCGCGCCCGAGCCTGACGTGGGGCCACCTTGCGCGCCCGAACCCGACACGGCGCCACCGGGCGCGCCCGAGCCTGACGTGGGGCCGCCACGGGCAGCCGGTCCTGTTGACGCGGCGTCGGGACGGGTGTTCGAAGCGCCTGTCGTCGCGGTGCCGGCGGTCCGGTTCTCGTGAGTGGCGCGCCTGCCCTGCTCGGCCCCGGCGCCCGTGCCACCCGCCGCGTCGCCGTGGGCCGTGGAGCCGTCGCCCCGGCGGCCCTGCCCGGACTGCGCGGACTGCGCGGCTCTCGTGGCCGGGTCGGAGTCGGCGGGCCGGGGAGAAAGGCCGAGGCCGCCGGGAACGGTGCCCTGGGCGGACTCGGGCCTGGTCCAGTCGTGCGCGGCGAGCTCGGGGGCCGGCTCCCAGTGGAAGGTGGCCGGCTTGGCCTTCTCGACGGTCGGCTCGGACGCCGCGGCGGGACCGGCCTGGGTGGCGGCGTGCTCGCCGGTACTCGCGGCTTCCTCGTCCCCACGCCCCCGCACGTCGCCGTACGCCCACTGCTCCACGTGGCCGCGCTCCTCGCCGCCGCCGTAGCCGCGTCCCTCGGCATCGCCGTAGGGGCGCCCCTCGCCGCCGCCGTACGTCTGCGCCTCGGTGCCGTACGCGTGCTCCTGGGGGTCGGCGTGGCTCTGGGGGTCGGCGTGGTGGGGGTCGGCGGGGGACCTCAGGGCGGCGAGGAGCTCGTGGCCGAGGTCCTCGCGGGTGGCGTCCTGGCCGGCGCCTCCGGCGAAGGCGGCACGCTCGCCGCCGAACCCGTCGCCACTGAACCCGCCGTCGCCACCGAACCCGCTGTCGCCGAACCCGTCGCCACTGAACCCGCTGTCGCCACCGGGTCCGCTCTGGCCGTCGGGTCCGCTGTCGCCGCGGAGCCCGCTCTCGCCCTTGGCCCTGTCCTCGCGCTGTGACCCGGCGCCGGAGGAGCCCTCGGACGGGGTCTCCTCGGAGACCGCCTCCCTGTCCGTGCCGTAGTCGCCGGCACCGAAGGCGCCCCTGGAGGCACCGCCTGGATCGCCCTGAGAGGGCTGCTCGGACCCCGGGGAGCCCTCCGCGCCGGAAGATCCCTCGGGGGCCCCGAAGACGCCCGTGGAGCCGCTCGACGGGCCGCCGAAGGACGACGGGGCCGTGGCGGGCTGGTCCGGCACGCCGTACGACGCGGTGCCAGGCGACACGGTGCCAGACGACGCGGTCCCGGATGACGCCGGAGCGCTCGCGGGCGCGTCAGCGGTCCCGGAGCGCGTGGCCCCGGAGCGTGTGGCCCCGGAGCGTGTGGCCCCGGAGTGCGTGGCCCCGGAGTGCGTGGCCCCAGACGGCGTGGTCCCGGACTGGGTGGCGGCGGGCGGGTCGGCCTCGGTGGGGCCGCGGTCGGCGGTGGTGGCCTGGTCGGCGGGGAGCTCGAACAGGCCCCGGTCGCTCGCTGAGCCCTGGTCCGACTCGCTGAAGGAGCCCGTGCCCTGCTCGTTCAAGGAGCCCGTGCCCGGCTCGTCGAAAGAGCCCTGGTTCGGCTCGCTGAAGGTGAAGGTGCCGAGGCGGTAGCCGCTGGTGTCGCCCTCGTCCTGGGCGGGGAGCGGCTTGAGCGGGGCGAGGAACGCCTCGTTGTCACCGCCCGGGGCGGCCGGCGGCGCGAAGGAGGGCACGGAGAAGACGCCCGTCGGGCCGGACGCCTCCCGCCAGCCGGCCGCGTCGGCGGCCTCCGGGTCCGCGGGCGCCTGCTCGGGGAGGCCGGCGCCGTAGACGGAGTCGACGGCCGCGCGGAAGAGCGGCGGCGCGGGCTCGGGCTCGGCGGGCACCGAGCGCCAAGGGTCCTTCGGGTAGGGCGAGACGACGGTCTCGTCCAGGGCGGTGCTCGCCGCGCCGATCGGCGCCTCCTCGGTCTCCTTGATCGCGTCGAGCCAGGCGAGCTGTTCCTCGAGCGAGTGGGGATCTTCACGATCGTGTCTTGCCACCGTGCTCCCCCTAAGGGTCGGGCATAAAAGGTGCAGCAAACACAATGCAGATTATCGTCCCGGCTTCCCAGCAAAGCAGCCAACCATCGACTTGCCGTCCACGGTCGGTGCAAAGACCGTCACCGGAAAGACCCGTGCCGGGAGAACTCTACGCCCGCACCGGCCCTGGGGGCCCTGGGGATAGCGTTGCCCGCATGCATGCCATCGTGATCCGAGAACCAGGCGGTCCCGAGGTCCTCACCTGGGAAGAAGCGCCAGATCCGCGCCCGGCGCCGGGCGAGGTCGTCATCGATGTGGCCGCCTCCGCGGTCAACCGGGCCGATCTGCTGCAACGCCAGGGCTTCTACAATCCGCCGCCCGGCGCGTCGCCGCATCCGGGACTGGAATGTTCGGGAGTGATCGCCGAGGTCGGCTCGGACGTGGAGGGGTTCAAGGCCGGGGACGAGGTGTGCGCGCTGCTGGCCGGCGGCGGTTACGCCGAGCGGGTGGCGGTGCCCTGGCAGCAGGTGATGCCGGTGCCCGAGGGGGTGTCGCTGACCGACGCGGCGGCGTTGCCCGAGGTGGCGAGCACGGTGTGGTCGAACGTGTTCATGCTGGCCAGGCTGCGCCGCGCCGAGACGCTGCTGGTGCACGGCGGCGCGAGCGGCATCGGGACGATGGCGATCCAGCTCGCCAAGGCGTTCGGCTCGCGGGTGATCGTGACAGCGGGTTCTGACGAGAAGCTGGCCCGTTGCCTCGAACTGGGCGCCGATGAAGGTGTCAACTACCGCACAGAGGATTTTTCGGACAAGGTTCGAGCCGACGTCATCCTCGATATCATCGGCGGCAAATACCTCGCAAATAACATCAAAGCTCTTAATACGGGCGGACGGCTGGTCGTGATCGGCCTCCAGGGGGGCACCAAGGGCGAGCTGAACCTCGGGGCGCTCCTCGCCAAGCGCGCCGCGGTGCACGGCACCACCCTGCGCGCCCGGCCGGTCGACGAGAAGGGCGTGATCGTGCGCGGTGTCGTCGAGAACGTGTGGCCCCTCGTGGCGGCCGGCGCGATCCGCCCGGTCGTGCACTCGACCGTCCCGATGGCCGAGGCCGCCCGGGCTCATCAGGTGCTCGAATCCGGCGAGCACTTCGGAAAGATCCTGCTGGTTCGGTGAGTTAGGTTGAGATTCATGAATGCTGAGGAGACCACCCCGCAGATCGTGGTCGTGGGCCCGGAAGGTATAGCGGTGGACGGCGAGAAGGGGGAGCACGAGGAGCGCTCCGTCGCCGAGCTCGTCGAGCAGCCCGCCAAGGTGATGCGGATCGGCAGCATGATCCGCCAGCTTCTCGAAGAGGTCAGGGCGGCTCCTCTGGACGAGGCGAGCCGCAAGCGGCTCAAGGACATCCACCAGAGCTCCATCAAGGAGCTGGAGGACGGCCTCGCCCCCGAGCTGGTGGACGAGCTGGAGCGGCTTTCCCTGCCCTTCACCGGCGACGAGGACGGCACCCCGCCGAGCGAGGCGGAGCTCCGCGTCGCGCACGCGCAGCTCGTGGGCTGGCTGGAGGGCCTGTTCCACGGCATCCAGACGACGCTCTTCGCCCAGCAGATGGCGGCCCGCGCCCAGCTGGAGCAGATGCGCCGGGCCCTTCCCGGCGGGATGTCCCAGGGCGGCGAGGAGCACCAGGGGCCGCGCGCCTCGGGCCCTTACCTGTAGTCCGGCATATAAAGCTCTTCGAGCACCGCGGCCACGCCGTCCTCGTCGTTGGCCGTCGTCACGTGATCGACGACGGCCAGCACGGCCGGGTGCGCGTTGGCGACGGCGTAGGACGTGCCTGCCCAGGCGAGCATGGGCAGGTCGTTCGGCATGTCCCCGAATGCGACCACCTCCTCGGGGCCGGCCTGGTTGGCGGCGGCCAGCGCGGCCAGCGCCGTCGCCTTCGTGACCCCCTGCGCGCTCATCTCGATCAGCGCCCGCCCGCTGGAGTGCGTGGCGGTCACCAGATGCCCCACAAGCTCGTGTACGGCGGCCTGGAGTACGTCGGGGTCCATCCGGGGGTGCAGGGCCAGCAGCTTGGCGCAGGGACGCGAGACGAGGGCACTCCCGGCCAGCAGGGCGGTGGCGGAGGCGGCGTCCAGCCCGCCCGGCCGGAAACCCGGCTCACGCGCGAACCCGCCCTCGTACTCGACGGAGAAGGCCAGATCCGGCACGGCGTCGCGGAGCCGTCCGACGACCTCCTCCACGACCACCGCCTCGATCAGGTGGGACTCCACGATCGCCTCGGCGTGCAGGTCGTAGACGAGGGCGCCGTTGGCGCAGATCGCGACGCCGTGGTGGCGGACGGCGCGGGCCACCTGGCCCATCCAGCGCGGCGGGCGGCCCGTGACGAACACGAGCAGCGCCCCCGCGTGCTCGACTCGGGCGAAGGCGGCGGCGGTGCGCTCGGAGACCGTGCCGTCGGATCGCAAAGCGGTGCCGTCGAGGTCGGTGGCGACGATGCGGGGTGTTGCCATAACGGGTCCAGTGTGCACTGTGATGCCGCTCCCAAGGAATCTTCCCCATCGGGGAACACCGGGGGGGCAAGATAGTGTTAGATGTGATGGCGTTGTATTAGCTGATCCCGATGTGAAAACCAGCTTGACTGTCTGAGCCACCCCGGGGCCCCGCTGTACGACACACCGGGATTCACGAGGTGTGAATCCCAAAGATTCAAATCCTGAGGGAGAGCTTTAATGGCTCAGGGAACCGTCAAGTGGTTCAACGCTGAGAAGGGCTTCGGCTTCATCGCACCGGACGGCGGCGCGCCGGACGTCTTCGTGCACTTCTCTGAGATCGTCGGCAGCGGCTACCGCAGCCTCGAGGACGGCCAGCGAGTGGAGTTCGAGATCACGCAGGGTCAGAAGGGGCCGCAGGCCTCCCAGGTTCGCGCGGTCTGACAGCTAGGCCACTGACACACAGAAGGCGGGGTTCGCTCAGCGCGAACCTCGCCTTCGTGTTTCACCCGGTGGTCACCTCGCGGTCTTGACCGGCTCCAGGACGTCGAGGCCGACGTAGGGGCGCAGGGCCTTGGGCAGCACGACCGAGCCGTCCTCCTGCTGGTGGTTCTCCAGGATGGCGACGATCCAGCGGGTGGTGGCGAGCGTGCCGTTCAGCGTGGCCACGTGCTGCGGCTTGCCGTTCGCGTCGCGGTAGCGCACGCGCAGCCGGCGGGCCTGGTAGTCGGTGCAGTTGGAGGTGGAGGTCAGCTCGCGGTAGCGGCCCTGGCTGGGCACCCACGCCTCGCAGTCGTACTTGCGGGCCGCGCTGGAGCCCAGGTCGCCGCCGGCGACGTCGATCACCCGGTAGGGCAGCTCGACCTTGGCCAGCATCTCCTTCTCCCAGGCGAGCAGCCGCAGGTGCTCCTCGTGCGCGTCCTCCGGGCGGCAGTAGGAGAACATCTCCACCTTGTCGAACTGGTGGACCCGGATGATGCCGCGGGTGTCCTTGCCGTAGGAGCCGGCCTCGCGGCGGAAGCAGGACGACCAGCCCGCGTAGCGCATCGGGAGGGCGGCCGAGTCGAGGATCTCCTCGGCGTGGTAGGCCGCGAGCGGGACCTCGGAGGTGCCGACGAGGAAGAGGTCGTCGGCCTCCAGGTGGTAGACCTCGCTGGCGTGCGCGCCGAGGTACCCGGTGCCCTGCATGGACTCCGGCTTCACCAGCACCGGCGGGATCATCGGCACGAAGCCCGCCTCGATGGCCTGCTGGATCGCCATGTTGAGCAGCCCGAGCTGGAGCCGGGCGCCCGCGCCGGTCAGGTAGAAGAACCGCGCGCCGGAGACCTTGGCGCCGCGCTCGGTGTCGATCGCGCCGAGCCGCTCGCCGAGCTCCAGGTGGTCGCGCGGCTCGAAGTCGAAGACCGGCTTCTCGCCGACCTCCTCCAACACGACGTAGTCGTCCTCGCCGCCGGCCGGGGCGCCCTCCTCCACGAGGTTGGGCACGCCCATCACGGTCTCGTCCAGCTCTCTGGCGAGGCGGTCGGCCTCGGCCTCGGCGCTCTTCACCTGCGCGGCGAGCTCCTTGGCCCGCTCCAGCAGCCCGGCCCGCTCCTCGCCGGACGCCCGGGACACCGACTTGCCGACGCTCTTCTGCTCGGCGCGCAGCGACTCGAAGCCGCTCAGCGCGCTGCGACGGCGCTCGTCGAGGTCGAGCAGCGTGTCGACGACGGCGTCGTCCTCACCGCGGGCACGCTGCGACGCCCGTAGCCGGTCCGGGTCCTCACGAAGGGTACGCAGGTCAATCACAGGTCGAAAGGTTACCCGTGCCCACGAACCCCTCGCGCCTCTATTCGGGCGACACCCCGCGATCGCGCTCATGCCGCCAGGTCGCGCGGTAGGCGCTCGGGGTCACCCCGATCCGGCGGGCGAAATGCTGCCTCAGCGAGTCGGCCGTGCCGAGGCCGGTGAGCCTGGCCACCTGCTCGACGGACAGCTCCGTCGACTCCAGTAACTTCCTGGCCCGCTCGATCCGCCGGTGCAGCAGCCACTGCAACGGGCTCAGCCCGGTCTCGGCGCGGAAGCGGCGGGTGAGGTTCCTGACGCTGCTGCGCGCGTGCGCGGCGAGGTCGGCGAGGGTGAGCGGCTCCGCCAGCCGGTCCAGCGCCCAGGCCCGGGTCCCGGCGAGCGAGACGCCGTTCTCCGGGGGCAGCGGGGAGTCGATGAACTGCGCCTGGCCGCCGGGCCGTACCGGGGCGACGACGGTGTGCCTGGCCACCGCGTTGGCCACCGCGGCGCCGTAGTCGGTGCGGACCATGTGCAGGCACAGGTCGATGCCGGCGGCGAGCCCGGCGGAGGTCAGCACCGGCCCGTCCTCGACGTAGAGCACGCCGGGCCGCAGGTCCACGCCGGGGAAGCGCCGGCTCAGCTCCGTGGACCTCGCCCAGTAGGTGGTGGCGCTGCGCCCGTCGAGGAGACCCGCCTGGGCCAGCACGAAGGCGCCGCTGCAGATCGACGCCACCCGGCGCCCCTCCCGCGCCGCCGCCCGCAGCGCGGCGAGCACCCGCGGGTCGGTGTCCTCGCTGTCGCCGGTGCCGGTGACCATGACGGTGTCGGCGCGCTCGACCGCCTCCAGCCCGTGCGGCACGTTGACCGACAGGCTGCCTGCCCCGGCCACCACTCCCGGCTCCGCCGTGCAGACGACCACCTCGTAGCCGGGGCGGCCGTTCACCAGTGCGCCGCCGAAGACCAGCTCGGGGATGGACAGGTCGAAGAGGGTGACGGGAGGAACCGCGATGACGGCAATTCGGTGCATGGCCTGATCATGGCCTGAATCTCCGGATGTATGGCATTCAGGCCGGGAGTTTAACCCGGGTCAAGGCTAACAGAATGGCGCGGCCGGCAATTCGGCCCGCTTCTTTCCGGCCATTGAGGAGCACAAAATGTCATCGCCTGTCATGGTGGGCGTCGGATGCGACCAGGATCGCCGCCGGTCGGCTGCTCGCCGAGCCAGGCCGAGCCAGGCCGAGCCAGGCCGAGCCAGGCCGAACCAGGCGGGCAGGTCCGTGCGGCCCGCCGCGCTCGGCGCGCCGGGGCCTGGCTCAGAAGCGGCCGGAGCGGATCCTGGTCAGCCAGTCGGCCGCCTCGGTGAAGTCGGGCTCTCCGGTGCCCTTGGAGATCTCCGGGGGCAGGCCGTCGGCGCGGGGGTAGCTGCCGAGGAAGCGGACCTCGGCCAGGATGCGGTGCAGGCCGGAGACCGCCTCGCCCACCCGGGCGTCGGCGATGTGGCCCTCGCAGTCGAAGTGGAAGAAGTAGCTGCCGATGCCGTTGCCGGTGGGACGGGACTCGATGCGGGTCAGGTTGACCCCCCGGACGGAGAACTCGGTGAGCATCTCCAGCAGCGCGCCCGCGTGGTCGTCGCCGAGGAAGGCGACCACGGACGTGCGGTCGGCCCCGGTGGGCTCGGGAAGCTGTCCGGGCCTGCGGACGAGCACGAAACGGGTCACCGTGTCGTCCCGGTCGCCGATCCCGCCCGCCACCTGCACCAGCCCGTAGTGCTCACCCGCGATCGGCGCGCCGATGGCCGCGTCGTACGGCGAGCCGGGCAGCGAGACCTCCTGGGCGGCGGCGGCGGTGGAAGCGGCGGCCACCACCACGGCGTCGGGCAGCTCCCTGGCCAGGTAACCGCGGCACTGGGTGTGGGCCGCCTGGTGGGTGATGACGCGCTTGATGTGCCCCAGCTCGGTGCCCTCCCGGGCGAGCAGGGAGAAGCGCACCGGCAGCAGCAGCTCCCCGGTGATCATGAGCTGCTCTCCCCAGGCGAGCTCGTCGAGGGTGGAGCTGATGCCGCCCTCCAGCGAGTTCTCCAGCGGGACGACCGCTCCGTCGGCCACGCCACGGCGCACGGCTTCGAGCGCGGCCCCGACGGTGGGGCAGGACAGGCGCTCGGCCTCGGGCGCCAGGATCCGCAGGGCCTCTTCGGTGAAGGTGCCCTCCGGGCCCAGATAGGCGAGTTTCGACATGAACCCAGGTTAGGGCACCAAATGCCGCTCGTGCACGAAGACGGGCAGGTCAGATGCGGTCCTTCGGCGGAACGGGTCAGGCGCGGGCCGGGTGGTCCCGGTGGCCGGGCGGGGCGGCGGCGCGTTCCGCGGCCCGCGCGCGGCGGGGCAGCCAGTGGCCGAGCAGCCAGACCAGGGCGAGCGCGCCGAGGCCGTACGCGTTCTGCACGACGCGGCCGAGGACCGGGCTGAGCACCGGGATCTCGGCGGCCCGGAGCGTCACCCCCCACCACGGGATGGGCAGCACATAGTAGAGCCACACCCCGGCCGCCACCCACAGCCTGCGGGTGTCCCCCGCGGCCGCCACGAGCGCCCCGAGGACGACGACCATCCAGGCCAGGTGGTGGATCCAGGCCACCGGTGAGAGCAGCACGGCCATCAGGCCGGTGAGGGCCACCCCGGTCAGCGGGTCGCCGGTGGCGAAGGCGCGGCGCGCCCAGCGGAAGCCGTACCAGGCGACGACCGCGAGCAGGGCCAGCCACAGGGCGGTGGTGAGCCAGTCGGGGAGGTAGAGCCGCAGCAGCATGCCGCGCATCGACTGGTTGGTGGTGGCGTTGTTCGCGCCCACCCGGCCGGAGTCGAGGAGCGCGGAGAACCAGAACTGCGTGGAGTCCCGTGGGATCACCAGGAAGGGCAGGACGGTCAGGAGCGCCGCGGTGAACACCGCCATGGACAGGGTACGGCGCTGCTCAGGCCGCCCGTCCCGGCCGAAGCCGGTGATCAGCAGGTAGATCAGGAAGACGCCGGGGGTGAGCTTGACCGCGGTGGCCAGGCCGATCAGCAGCCCCCTGGGCCACCAGGGCCGCCGGGCGAGGCAGTCCGCCACGCACAGGGCGACCAGCAGGATGTCCACCTGCCCGAAGCGCACCTGGTCCCTGATCGGCATCATGTAGGTGCAGGCGATCATGAGGGCGGCGAAGAGCAGCGGCGTCCAGAGCCGGCCGGCGCGGGCGAGCAGCGGGCGGAACGCGTGGCCCGCCGCGACGGCGAGGGCGGCGAAGATCCCGATCGTCCACACCCATTGGGCGACCGGCCACGACATCTTCGCCAGCGGGGCGGCCAGCAGCGCGGCGATCGGCGGATAGGTGAACGGCAGCAGTTGCGGGGCGGGTGTGACGAAGTCGTAGACGGGACGTCCCGCGAGGACTGCTTCGCCACCGGTACGGTACACATCGAGATCGACCAGACGCTGGTCGTCGGGGTTGTTCAACCAATAGCCGACCAGGGGCGCCACGGCGGCGGCGACGAGCAACGCCGCGGGCCACCACGTCCACGCGTACCGCTTGATCGCAAAAAGTCCGTCGCGAGTCCTCACGACGTGGCAGGTTACCTTGGAGCAAGGGACCCATGGCGGGAGCGCGGAAACGCGCCCCAGGACACGACGAGGAGCACGGGCAGATGAGCCGATGGTGGTGGCTGTCGGTTCTCACGACACTGCTCGGCACTTTCCTTCTGGCCGGTGCCCCGGCCACGGCCGCCACGGCGGCGCCCGGGGGCGCGGATGTGAAGCCGGTGCGGGTGGCGTTGATCGGCGTGCCCGGGCTGGAGTGGTCCGATGTCAACCGGACGCGCACCCCCAACCTGTGGCGGATGGTGGACCAGGGCGGTTCCGCGGCGATGTCCACCAGGACCATCCCGCCGCCCGAGCGGGCCATCACCTGCCCGGTGGCCGGATGGCTGACGGTCTCGGCGGGGCAGCGGGCGGGCGCGCCGGGCGCCGGCTGCGGCCTGCCGCCGCTGCCCGAGCGGGCGGCCGAGGGCGCCGTCGTGCCGGGCTGGGACAACCTCATGACCTTCAACGACGCCCAGTCGTACGGCACGGCCATCGGCTCCCTGGGCGACCTGGTGACCGCGTCCGGCGGCAAGGTGGCCGCGATCGGCCCCGGCGCAGCCCTCGGCGCAGCCGACAAGTCCGGAAAAATCGCTAAATATGCGGGCACGACGGAGGCCCTGGGCGACCTCACGCCCTACAACCTCATCGTGATGGAGATCGACAACCTCGCCAAGGCGTGGATCGGCGCGGGCGTGGACGCGACGGGCGCGCCCATCCCGCCGAGCACCCGGGTCAGGCAGCGGGCCGCGGCCGACAGCGACCGCCGGGTGGGCACCCTGCTCCGCCAGCTCCCCCCGGACACCACGGTCCTCGTCGCCGGCCTCTCCGACGGCTCCACCGACCCCCACCTGCACGTCGCCCTCGCCACCGGCAAGTCCCCCAGCGGCCGGCCGTACCCGCGCGGCTACCTCACCTCCACCTCCACCAGGCAGAACGCCCTGGTCACCCTGCCCGACCTCACCTCCACCGCGATCAGCCTGCTCGGCCTGCCGCAGCCGGCCGGGGTCGTCGGCCGCACCTGGGAGTACGCCGGGCCGGCCCCCGCCACCGCGGGCGCGGTGGCCGACCTCGCCGACGCGGACCTCGCGAGCCAGGTGCTGCGCGAGGTGCGGGCGCCGTTCTTCAGCATGCTGGTGATCGTCCAGGTGGTGTTCTACCTGCTGGCCGCGGTGGCCGTGCGGCGGCGGTGGGGCGGCTCCCGGGTGCTGTTCGCCACGGAGGTGGTGGCCGTGGGCAGCGGCGCCATCGCGGTCTCCACCTTCCTCGCCCAGCTCGTCCCGTGGTGGAGCACCGGGTCGGCGATGGTCACGCTGCTGCTCACCATCCTCGGGTTCGCCGGGCTGATCACCGCGGCGGCCTTCGCCGGGCCGTGGCGCAGGACGGTCTACGGGCCGCTGACCGTGGTCGCCGCGGTCACCTCCATCGCGATGCTGCTGGACGTGATGACCGGCTCCCGGCTCCAGGTCAACGCCGTCGGCGGCTACGAGCCGGTCACCGGGGGGCGCTTCTACGGCTTCGGCAACATCGCCTTCGCCGTCTTCGCCACCGGCACGGTCATGTTCCTGTCCGGCGTCGCCCAGCCGCTGCTGGAGCGGGGGCGGAAGGTGCTCGCCGTCGCGATCTGCGCGGCGTACGGCGCCTTCGCGGTGTTCGCGAACGGCTGGCCGCTGTGGGGGGCCGACTTCGGCGGCGTGCTCGCCTTCGTACCGGGCGTGGCGGTGTTCCTGCTGCTGCTGTCGGGCAAGAAGGTGTCGGCGTTCCGGCTGTTCCTCGTCGGCGTCGGGGCGGTCGTGATCATCGGCCTGATCACCTTCGCCGACTGGACCCGGCCGGTGGACCAGCGCACCCACCTCGGGGACTTCTTCCAGCAGGTGCTCGACGGCGACGCGCTGCCGGTGGTCGGCAGGAAACTGGAGGCGATGATCGGCACCCTGGGCAACCTGCCCCTGACGATCCTGTCGCTGGTCGCGCTCGCCTTCCTCTTCCTGGTGCTGGCCAGGCCGTCCCGGTGGGGCGCGTCGGCGCTGTCGCTGGCCTACCAGCGGGCGCCGAGCCTGCGGGCCGGCCTCTTCGGGGCGCTGACCTGCGCGCTGGTGGGCTTCCTGGTGAACGACTCGGGCATCGCGATCCCCGCGATGGCGCTCACGATCGCGGTGCCGCTGACACTGGCCGCGTCGGTGCAGGCGCTGCGGCTCTCCGCCCGCGACGAGCCCGGCGCAGCGCCCATCCCGCCAGCGCGATCGTCAGCGCGAGCAGGATCCAAGGCGCCACACGCTCCCTGACCACCTCGCGCAGCCACAGCAGCTCCGCCGGCTGGTCCACCACCCTGGCGGGCAGGTAGGCGAGCCCCAGCGCGGCCATCCTGGCGACCATGAACCCGTCCAGCGCCGAGGCCGGGATCATCGCCAGCAACGCGAACGCCAGCCCGTCGTACCAGGGCAGCGCGTACGGCGCGGCGAAAAGGTAGGCGATCACGATGGCCGCGGCCACGGCCGGGGCGGGATGCTCGGGCATGACCCGCAGCAGCGCCCAGGCCAGCAGCGCCAGGACGAGCAGCGAGCCGCACTGGATCCAGATCGTGTAGGCGCCCGGGCCGGCGATCGTCTGCAGCGCGCTCTTCAGGAGGTTCCACGGGGTGGCCAGGGAGAGCGACCTGCTGGCCCGGCCCACCTGGTCCAGCGAGTCGGGCCCGGCGAGCGCGTAGGCGCCCAGCAGGGTGGCGGCAGCCGTACCGGCGACCAGCAGCAGCCTGCCGGGTGAGCGGCGCAGCTCCCAGGCGGGGCCGAGCGCGACCAGCCCGGCGTTGATCTTCACGGCGATGCCGACCCCGAGCAGCACCCCCGCGCCCGCCCCCCTGCCCGCCGTGCCGGTCCCGACGACCAGGGCCGCGACCAGCGCGACCACGGCCAGGGTGTCCACGTGCATCCCGGCGGCGAGCTGGTAGATCACCAGCGGGTTGGCCGTCCACAGCAGCATGGCCCGCAGGTCGCCCCGGGTGAACCGGTAGAGCAGCAGCGCGGTGCCGGCGAAGGCGGCGGCGTTGGCCAGCGCCAGCACGAAGACGGTCAGCCGCACCGACCCCCCACCGGCCAGCCCGGCGAGCACCTGTACGGCGGTCGCCACCGGCCCGTAGACGCTGGGCGTGTTCACCCACTCCTGCACGGCCCCGGTGACCGGGTCGCCGGGCAGCATGGCGGCGGTGGTCGCGTAGGGGTCGTGCCCGAGCGCGCCGAGCCTGCCGTACGCCGCGTAGTTCAGGTGGTCCGACGACCCGGACGGCGGCAGGAAGGCGAGCACCCCCGCTGTCACGCAGCCCGCCACCAGCAGCCGTCTCGCCGCGGCGCTCGCTCCGGGCGTCCCGGCGCTCCGGTGGGCGGCGAGCAGGCCCGCGCCGAGCCCGGCGGCGCCCAGCACGAGGGCCGCCGCCGCCAGCGCGATCACGAGACGCCCGTCGGGATGCGCCTCCAGCGAGTAGGGCGGCTGCCACCCCGGCCCCGGCAGCCGCGGCACCATCGCGGACGTCCCCAGCAGCCCGATCAGGACGGTGAGCAGCACGCTCGTCCCGGCGCAGACACCGGCGGCCCAGGCCGGCCGGCGTGCTCCGGGGCCGTCGGCCCGGCCGGTCATCGGCGCTTCCCCACCCGCTCGAACGTCACCAGGGAATTCCAGCACATACCCCGCCCGGCCGGGGATCCGATCACGCCACCGCTGTCACAGCCGCCTCGCCTGCACGTCAGGTAACCCTCGCCACCGGGCTAGCGACAATGAGTTTCATCACCGTTACGTTCGGTGACTGTCATCCGACCCATCGTAGGGAGAGCAGCCTCATGCGCACCCCAAGGACGATCGCCCTCTGCGCGCTGGCCGCGGCGACCGTCGTCGCCCCCGCCTCCACCGGCGCCTCCGCCACGACGACCCCGACGACCACGACGACCACCACCACCGGGAGCGCCACCGGGAGCGCCACCGGGAGCGCCACCGCCTCCTGCCCGACCGGCAGCGTCTGCCTGTGGTCCGAGCCGGGCTATCGCGGGGTGCGCTACGTGTGGAACGCGAGCCACGGCAACCGGTATCTCGGCTCGGCGAACCGCGCGCTGGTGGACCACGTCGGTTCGTTCGTGGCCAGCGCGACCGCCTGTTTCATCGACACCGCCGGCGACGCCAACGGCAACTACCACGCGATCCGCCGGGCGAACACCGGCGACTACTCGGCTTCGTATTTCGCCCGTTTCGGCAGCGTGATGGACCGCATCGCGCCCATCCGCTACTGCGGCTGACGCTCCCGGCCGATCCCGCCCGCAGGAGACCGCCACCGACGGGGTACCGACGGTGTCAGGTCAGATGCCGTCTATCGGCGTCAGGGCGTGCCTGGCCAGCAGGGCACGGGCGACGTCACGGAACTGGCGGCCGCGGTGCAACTGGGCCCGCCAGTCGCCGCCGGTGGCGCGGTGGGCCATCTCCACCTCGACCTCGGTGACCCGGAATCCCCTGCGCAGCAGGTCGATGGTGAGCCCCACCTCCACCCCGAACCCGTGCGCGAGCGGGCGGGCGGCCTCATAGGCGGCCCTGGTCAGGCAGCGCTGGCCGTTCAGGGGCTGGACGGGGGTCCAACCGGTGGCCCTGGTGATGCCGTCACGGGCCAGCCCGACGACGAAACCGTGCCCGGCGAGTTTGACCCGGGTGGCGAACACGGCGATCGCCATGTCGGCCTCGCC
Source organism: Microtetraspora sp. NBRC 13810 (assembly GCF_030268685.1). GTDB lineage: Bacteria > Actinomycetota > Actinomycetes > Streptosporangiales > Streptosporangiaceae > BSRQ01. Next base: position 230,594 of record NZ_BSRQ01000012.1, on the reverse strand, counting down.
CGCGCGGACCGGCTCCACGAGCCGTGCCGCGGCGGCGGCGGTCTCCCCCAGGTCGGCGTCGAGGAAGAGCAGGTGCCTGGGCGTGCGTTCGGGGTCGCCGGGGGCGGGCGCGCCCTGCGACTCGGCGCCGAAGGCGGGGTCCAGCAGCCGGACGGCCTCGGCGCCGCTCTCCATGGCGGCGGCCTTGCCGCGGTTGCGGCTGTGCCGTACGACGCGGGCGCCCGCCGCCCTCGCCACCCGGCCCGTGGTGTCCGTCGAACCGTCGTCGACGACGACCACGAGATCCACGCCCGGCAGCGAGAGGGCGGCGGCGACGGTCGGGCCGATGCGATCGGCCTCGTCCTTCGCCGGGATGATCACCGCTGTGTCCATGGTGATCGATCGTAGCCGCCGGCTACCCCTGCGACTCGGCGATGAACAACTCCTCGGGCACGGTTTCGTGCACGATGAACACCGAGTCGAGCCCGGTGACCTGGAGAATCTTCCGCACAGCCGGGCGCGGTGCCGCCACCTCCAATGCGCCGCCGCGCTCCTTGAGCCGCTTGAGCGCGGACAGCAGCACGTTCATGCCGGTCGAATCGCAGAAGTCGACGCCGGACATATCTATGACCACCCGCGCGGGCCCGTCCTCCAGCAACCGAGTGAACTCGGCCTGGAGGCGGGGCGCGGTATAAAGGTCGATTTCACCGGCGACCGCCACTATGGCGTGGCCGGCGTGTGATCGAGTCGAGACCTTGAGCTCCACAGCGGGCACACTAGCGCCGCGAACGCTCCGGGTCACGCTCTCCGCCGATCCAGCGGGTCAGGGAGTCGTCTGCGCTTTGTCCCCGGTTTCGGCCCCACGCTAACTCCGAGTGCGCGAAACTTTACCGTATGCGATACCGGCGTGGCCGGAAAGGGGGAAGGCCCGGCGGTTCCGTGCCGTCACTTCACCAGGGAGGGGCGGGCACCGGCCGGCGCGGGCCCAACGACACCGATGAACAGTGAGCTATCAGAGGACCCGCAACGAGACCGGCTGCGGCAGCGCCTCGAAGATCTGCACAATCTCGCCACGAAGGCCACCGCGTGGCGGGAGCCCCTGCGCCCTCCGCCGGATCCGGCGGACGGCGAGGCGCCCGCGCCGAGGCCGCCCGGCCTGGCCGGGCCGGACCTCGAATTCCTCGCGCTCGCCCGGGAGGAGCTGCTCGGCCTGGCCGAGCTCGGGCTGCGCCTGCTCGACCTGCACCAGGCGCGTGACGCGGGCGGGATCACCAGCGACGCCGCCCGGCCCATCCTGCGTTGCCGGAGTTGCATGTGGCGGTGGCCGTGCCCGACCTTCCGGGCGATCTCGGAGTCGGTGGACAGCCCATGGTGGGACCGGCGGGACGACGCCGGGCCGAGCGTGGTGTCCTGGGTGCCGGAAACCGCCTGATCCAGGCCGCTACGCCCCGGCCGGTGATGTTATCCCCAGAGTGTCTGTGGATAACGACATGTGTCGGCTCACCCGGCCGGCGTGCTATAACTCCCTGTTCCCGCGGCTGTGGACGGCGTCGTCGTACCACAGCTCGGCAGGCGGCACGCCGCTTATCCACAGACGCTTGTGGATAAAGATTCGGCATCGGGCGGCGGCTCAGACGGTGAGCGGCAGCCGGATCTCGAACCGGCAGCCCGGTCCCTCGTTGACCACGCCGATCGCCCCGTGATGGGCCTCGACGATGCCCCGCGCGATGGCCAGTCCCAGACCGGCTCCGCCGCCCCCGGGGGTCGGGGTGCGGGCCGCTTCGCCGCGGAACGCGATCTCGAAGACCCTCGGCAGATCCTCCGCCGGGATCCCGCCGCAGCAGTCGGTGACCGACAGGCACGCGGCCCCGTCGTCGATCCTGGCCCGGACCAGCACCGAGCCGTCGGCGGGCGTGTGCCTGATCGCGTTCACCACCAGGTTGCGCAGCGCCCGGCCCAGTTCGTCGGCGTCCACCTCTACCGGGACCACGATCTCGGCCTCGCCGTCCAGCCGCACCCCCTTGGCCCGGGCCAGCGGCTCCACCCCGGCCAGCGCGTCGGCCATCAGATCGCCGAGACCCACCCTGCGCCGGGACAGCCGCAGGGCGCCCGCGTGGATCCTGGACAGCTCGAAGAGGTCGTCCACCATGCCGGAGAGGCGGTCCACCTCCAGCCGGATCTGCGTGTGGTAGCGCCGCATGGTCGGCTCGTCGGCGACGACGCCGTCCTCCAGCGCCTCCGCCATCGCCCGCATCCCGGCCAGCGGCGTGCGCAGGTCGTGGCTGACCCAGGCGACCAGCTCCCGCCTGGCGCTCTCCAGCGCGCGCTCGCGCTCCCGTCCGGTGCGCAACCGGTCATACGCCTCGTCCAGCGTGCTGGCGATCGTGCGCAGCTCGGCCGGCAGCCCGTCCGGCGGGGTGAAACCGCTGTCCTCCGGCACCTCCTGCACGGCGGAGACCAGGCGGCGGCTGGCCGCCACCACCCGGCGGGCCAGCACCAGCGCCACCCCGAGGCCGACCATGCCGCCCACGGCGACCACGCTGAGCACGATGTCCCGCGAGTGACTCGCGATGAGCATCCGCATGGTGATCCCCACCACTCCGGCCAAGGTCGCGAACACGGTGACCACCGCGACCACCGCGAGCATCACGCCGATCGAACGCTCCCGCAGCAGCCGCATGACCAGCAGGCCGATGACCACGGTGACGATCCCGCAGCCCGCGGAGACGGCGATGATCTCCCAGATCATGCGGCCGGGTCCGTCGGCTCGTACCGGTAGCCCACGCCCCAGACCGTGACGATGCGGCGCGGCGCGGTCGGATCGGCCTCGATCTTCTCCCTGAGCCGCCGCACGTGCACGGTCACCGTGGAGGAGTCGCCGAACGACCAGCCCCACACCTGGTCGAGCAGCGCCGAACGGCTGAACGCCTGGCGCGGGTTGCGCATGAGGTAGGCCAGCAGGTCGAACTCGCGGGCGGTCAGCAGGATCTCCCGGCCGGCGAGCCGTACCTCGTGCGCACCCACGTCCACCACCAGGCCGGCGTCACGCAGGATGCCGGTACCGGTCATGACCGGTGCGCCGCGCGCCCGGCGGAGCACCGACTGCACCCGCAGGGCCAGTTCGCGCGGGCTGAACGGCTTGGTCACGTAGTCGTCGGCACCGGTCTCCAGGCCGACCACCCGGTCCATCTCGTCGCCGAGCGCGGTCAGCATGATCACCGGCACCGGCCAGCGCTCGCGCAGCTTCTTGCACACCTGGAGGCCGTCCATCTTGGGCAGCATCAGGTCGAGCACCAGTAGGTCGGGCGGCTCGGCCAGCGCCTGGCGCAGCGCCTCCGCGCCGTCGCCCACGCACCGGACCTCGTGGCCGTCGCGTTCGAGATAGCGGGCCACCACCTCCGCGACCGTGGGGTCGTCGTCCACCACGAGAATGCGTGCCGCCGCTCCCGCGCTCACCGGTCCCCGCCCTCGCGCTCGCGCTCCATCACCCCTCCACGGTACGGCTGAGTCGCGTCCCAGCCACAAACCGTCATCGATCCGTAAGGTCCGTTTCGCCGGGCCGATGCGGGTGGCCGTTGATTCACGTGAAACATGATCGTTCGCCGGGCGTCTTTCCGATCACAAAGGAGGATCGTGGCGTATGTCCGTCGCGGCCCGCCGCCGGACGACGTACGGTGAAGCCATGGGTCGTATCGTTCTCGCCGTCGTGGGCGTTCTGCTCGCCCTCTTCCTCGTCTTCGGGGTCATCATCCCCGCGGTGCTCGGGCTGCTCAAGCTCGTGCTCATCGTCGGCGTGATCGGCGTGCTGCTGTTCGCGGGTGTCACGCTCTACGGGAAGCTCACGAAGTAGCCCGATTCCGTGCATTCCTTCGCGCTCCGGCTGCACCTGTTCTTCCTGGCCTTCGTGGTCTTGGGGGCGGGTGCCGACTCCCGCGTGCTCGCGGGGATCGCCGTCGCGGGCCTGAGCGCGCTGCTGGTGCTGTGGGCCGTCCGGGCGTTGCGCGGAGGGCCCCGTCTGGACACGTGGTCGCCTGTCGGCGTCCGCGACCGCGCCCGCCGTACGACCTTCGTCCGTCAGCGTGATCCTGACGCGGCCGGGAGGCCGCGTCCCCGAGCTCCATCGGCGAGCCCGGCGCCCGCGTAGCCGGCAGGCACGCGCGCGCCATCTGTCACCACCTGGCCCGGCAGGCCGGGTGTTTCCCATGTCCTGTGACAGAAGGGCTCCCCAGCCGTGTTCGACCCCGTCATCGACTTCACCACCGGCCTGCTGGCCGCGATCGCCGACCTCGTCACGCCACTGGCCGGCGGCAACGCCCAGGCCGTGGCGATCATCCTGCTCACCCTGGCGGTGCGCCTGTCGCTGCTCCCGCTGAGCGTGCTCGCCGCGCGCGGCGAGCGGAGCCGGCTGCGGCTCGCGCCCGAGCTGGCCCGGCTGAACAAGCGATACGCCCGCAACCGGGAACGGCTCCAGCGGGAGGTGGCCGCCCTCTACGCGCGGGAGAAGAGCTCGCCGCTGGCCGGCTGCCTGCCGTCGCTGGCCCAGGTCCCGTTCTTCATGCTCATCTACCAGGTGGCCGCCGCGCCGAGCACGCACACCCTCTTCGGCGCTCCGCTGGGTCAGCAGGTGGCCTCGGTGATCGGCGGGTTCGGGCTGTTCAGCGTGCCCACGCTGGCCATGGCCGTGCTGCTCGCGCTGCTGTTCGCGGTGGCGTGGGCGACGTCGAGGCGCATCCGGCTCACGGCCGCCGCCCAGCCCGCCGGTCCGGCCCCCGTCGACGCGGTACGCAGGATCATGCCGCTGATGCCGTACGGGACGGTGCTGGCCGCGCTGGTGCTGCCGGTGGCGACCGGACTCTACTTGCTGGCGAGCACCACGTGGACCATGGTCGAGCGGGCCACGCTCTACCCGAAGCCGGGTGCGGCGACCGCCTAGACGATCAGCAGCCGCACTCGCGTAGTGCGGCCGAGATGTCGGGAGAGGTCATTTTGCTGTGACCGTTCGTGTCGTTCATGGAACCGTCACAGGACAGCACCGCCCAGACGGTGGTGACCTCTCCTTCGTGCCGCACGCCCCACTGTTCCGCCAGGAACTCGACGATGCCGAGCCCCCGGCCGCCCAGCGAGGAGAGCGCGGGACGTCCGGCGCGCGGTTCGGTGGCGGCGCCGCCGTCACTCACCGCGACCTCCACCCGGCCCTCGACCCGGCGCCAGGCGACCTCCACCTTGCCCGAGGGAAGGGGGTGCGCGTGGCGCAGCGCGTTGCTCAGAAGCTCGCTCACGACGAGGACGGCGTCGTCGATCGAACCCTCGAAGACGCCCCATTTCTGCAGATCGGAGTAGAGGCGCTGGCGTGCGACGGCAACGCTCGACAACGCGTAAGGCAGCAGCACGGCGCTCGTCGCACTCACCTCCCCCTAACTCCTGGCCCCCTGAGGAGCAACCCCAGTACGACCGAAATGCCCCGTTCGGCGGTCAAGGAAACCGCGCCACGATTACGGCTTGTGCACATTCGACAATAGATCAGCTTTTCTGTTACTGCTTCGTTACTGCGCCGGTGTGTCGCATCCGGTAGGAGAACACGCCACTCCGAGCACCAGTCGCATCCGCGTCCCGCCGCCCGGACGGGGGTGCGCGCTGACCTCTCCACCCTGTGCCCTGGCCAGGTTCCGCACGATGTAGAGCCCGAGTCCCACACCGCCGAACCGGCGCCGATCGCCGCTGTCCACCTGGATGAACCGCTCGAAGACCCGGTCGCGGTCGGACGCGGCGATGCCCACGCCTTCGTCGTCGACGACCACGACCACCTCGTCGCCTTCTCGCCACACCTCGACCCGGATCAGACCTCCGTCCGGGGAGTACTTGAACGCGTTCTCCAGCAACTGCCCGAGCATGATGTCGGTCGCGAGCGCGTCGCCCATCACCGGGGGCAGGTCGTCGGGCACGAGCACCTCGATGCGGTGCCGGTCGGAGAACACCGGCAGGCCGAGGGTCGCCCCGCGGACGAGGGCCGCGAGGTCGAACGGCTCGGCGCGCACGGGGATCTCCTCCGCCCCCGCCCGCGCGCCGAGCAGCAGGTGGTCCATGAGCGCGCCGAGCGAGCGGGCCCGCTCCGCGATCGTGTGCACGGCAGACCGGCGCTCCACGTCGCTGAGCTTGTCCCACCGCGAGTCCAGCGTGCCGGCGAACCCGCGCACCACCGTGATGGGCGTGCGCAGCTCGTGGCTGGTGGTGGCGAGGAAGAGGTCCTTGGCCTCCTCCAGTTCCTTGGCCCGGGTCACGTCGCGGAAGTCGACCACGATCTCGCCGGTCTCCGGGATCGCCGCGCTGACCACGTCCAGCCAGGCGCCGGAGTCGAGCTGGAAGGTCAGCTTCTCCCCCGGGGCGGGCAGCGGGAACGGCGGCGGCTCGCCGATCACCTCGTCCGCGTGGAATCCGGTCAGCTCCCCCGCCGCCGGGTTCCACTGGATGACCCGGCCCCGCCCGTCGAGCACCGCGATGCCGTCGGCGCTCGCGTCGAAGACCGCCCGCTCGTGCGCCCGCTGCCGCACCGCGTCCTGGTACGCCATGGCGTTGCCGACCGCGATCCCGGCATGCCCGGCGAGCAGTTCCAGCAGCTCCAGCTCCACATGCCCGGCCCGCCGCTTGGCGAAAAGCGCATAAAGCGCCCCGTACGGCCGGCCGCCCGCGGTGGCCAGGCCGAGCGCGATGGAGTGCAGGCCGGGCAGTTCAGACCAGATCAGGTCGTCCAGCTCGCTGGTCTCCAGCATCACGGTCTTGCCGGTGCGCATCAGCTTCCCCACCAGGCTGGTGCGCAGGTCGGCGGTGGCGCCGCGGATCGAGGTGGGCAACTGGTGGGCGCTCACCAGGCGCAGCCGGTCGCCCTCGATGAGCACGAAGCCGCCCGCGTCGGCGCCGGTCAGCTCGGTGAGGCTGGCCGCGATCCGGTCGAGCACGGCGGGCAGCTCCAGCTCGGCGTTGATGTCGCCGACCACGTCGGTGAGCCTGCGGACCAGCCGGGCGCGGTGCTCGCCGCGGTCCCTGGCGTCCTCGTCGTCCTGCGGGAGGTGGTGCACGCAGATGTAGCCGATGACCGCGCCGCCGCCGTCCGTGCCGCAGCGCAGGGCGCTGGTGTCCACCCGGACGTCCACCAGGCTGCCGTCCCTGCGGAACCGCCTGGTCCGCAGCGACACCTGGCCGCCGGTGCGCACCCGCTCCAGCACCGCGTTGTGCTCGGCCGTCAGCTCGTCGGGCACGATCGGGGAACGCCGGCCGACCATCAGCTCCGCCGGCCAGCCGAAGAGCTTCTCGGCCGCGGGGTTCCACATGAGCACGGTCTGGTCGCGGTCCAGGGCGACGATGGCGTTGGGTGAACCGGCCAGCACGGCGAGGGCGATCCCCTCGTCACTCTCGGCCCTCTCGTCACCCACCCTCCCATAGTGCCCGTTTCAACAGCCCGATCTTGGCACTTTCGTCCGCGCTGTAGTCACGCCTTTGCAACCGTGCGGACACGCGCGCCTCGCCGGGGAACGCCGCACCACCGCGATGTTCCGATCCGTCCGATACGCTGCGGTCAGCGCAATCTTGCATGTGAAAGGGTGAGCCCATGTCCGGCGACATCGACGCCCTGCTGAGGGTGACGTCGCCCACCTACCGCGGGGACGGGCCACCGGACATCGCCTTCGGCATCACCGAGAGCCCGATCGGCCCGCTGGTGGTCGCCGTCACCGGCCGCGGGGTGCTGTCGTGCAGCTTCGACGACGAGCACGCCGTCTTCGAGCGGATCTCCCGTAACGTCGGCACCTACATCGGCCCCGACCCGCGCCGGCTCGACCCGGTCCGGCGGGAGATCGACGCGTATTTCGCCGGGCGGCTGCGCGCCTTCACCACGCCGGTGGACCTGCAACTGGCCACCCCGTTCGCGCGCACGGTGCTCCAGATGCTGACCGCCGTGCCGTACCGGACGACCACGACCCATGGCGAGATCGCCGAGCGGATCGGCCGGCCGCGGGCGTTGCGCGCGGTAGGGAACGCGCTGGTGGTCAACCCGGTGTGCGTGATCGTGCCCTGTCACCGGGCGGTCGAGGGGGCGGAGGCACTCGGCGGCTACGCGGGGGGCGTCGCCGCCAAGGAGTACCTGCTGCGGCTGGAGGGCGTCGGCTAGCGGTCCCGCACCGGGCGCCTGAGCCGGCCGAGCAGCAGCGTGACCAGGCCGGACACGAGGAAGGCGCCGAGGGCCGCGCTCATCCACGGGGCCGGGGCGAAGCCGATCGCCTCCCGTGCGCCGTTCCAGATCGCCGCCCACCACGACACGCTGGACGGCGCCGCCAGCAGCCACCAGGCCGCGAAGCCCAGCACCCACGGCAGGATCATCGACCAGCGGGACGGCGCGTCCTGCGCGGTGTTCCACCTGGCCCGGCCGCCGAGCAGGAAGTAGTCCACCACCAGCACGCCGAACATCGGCACGAAGACGGCGCCGATCAGGCCGAGGAACGCGGCGTAGGAGTTCACGTCGATGCCGAGCGCGATCACGATGGTCAGCACGCCGATGCCGGAGGAGATGATCCGGCGGTCCACCCTGGGCATCAGGTTCTGCAGCGACATCGTGGTGGAGTAGACGTTCGCGAACGACTGGTCGGTCTCCCTGATCACCAGGATGCCGAAGAACAGCGCGCCGAGCGGTGCCGCCACGAACGCGCTCCACACCTGGTTCACGTCGTTGCCGACCAGGGAGAGCGCGACGATGCCGAGTCCCAGGCAGGCCACCTGGGCGATCGTGTAACCGCCGACGACGCCGCCGAAGGCCGCCCGGCTGGATCGGGAGTGCCGGGCGAAGTCGGCCGCCATCGGCACCCACGACACCGACAGCGCGATGACGTAGTCCACCGCGGGCGCGAACGCCTGCCACGACCCCTCCGCCAGCGGCGGCCCCATCCGGATCAGCGCCACCGTCAGCCAGATCATGGAGATGACCACGCCGACCGTGACGAAACGGCGGATCACCCGCACCGCGCCGAGCGGCCAGATCGCCAGCACCACCGTGACCAGCCCCGCCGCGACCACCCAGACCGCGTACGGCACGCCGTCGCCGAAGATGGCCTGGGCGCCGGTGGCGATCACCCACAGCTCGAAGGCGCCCCAGCCGAGCATCTGGACGATGTTCAGCACGGTCGGCACGTAGGACAGCCGGGCGCCGAACAGGCCGCGCAGCAGCACCATCGCCGGGGCGCCGGTCTGCGCGCCGGGCACGGCCGCGAGGCCGACCATCGCGGTGCCGATCAGGCTGCCCACGACGGCCGCGGTCAGCGCGGCCACCACGCTGAGCGGCCGGTCGCCGAGCGGGTTGAGCAGGGTGATCGCGCCGGAGAAGCCCAGCAGGCTGACCCCGAGGTTGGCCCAGAACGCCCCCTGGTCGAGCACGCCGAGGGTCTTGGGCGGCGCCTGGTCGAGGGTGAGCGGAGCTTCGCCCGGGGCACCCGGGGAATCGCCGAGGTCTTTCGGGGGGACGATCGCCGACGACATCGCACACGCTCCCTACGCCCGCATTATCGGGACAGGTTCAGGCGGTCGGCAGCGATCGCAGCTGCCCTCTCAGCCCGGTTACTCCGAGCTCCCGCGGGGGTCATTCAGTTGGTGCCCTCATCTTGCCTCATCGAGGGCCGTCTGACCACAGGTGATCCCGATCAATCCGGGCGCCCCCGGCCGCATGACGGGCAGGGGCGGCACGGTGAACGTGTTCGCGACGCTCAGGCGACGAAGGGGTCGCCCGGGCCGTCGCCGACCATGTCCAGCCCGGAGGCGGCCCAGGACTGCATGCCGCCCTCGACGTTGAACGCCTCCCAGCCGACGTGGTTCAGCCACCTCGTGGCCTGCGCGGAACGGCCGCCGGCCCGGCACACCACGTAAACCGGCCCGTCCTTGGGCACCTCGTCCACCCTCTGCTGCAACTGGCCGAGCGGGATGTGCGTCGCACCGGGCGCCCGCCCGGCCTGCCACTCGTCGTCCTCCCGCACGTCCAGCAGAAACGCCCCTTCGGGCACCGCCCGCACGCCAACCTCAGGAATGTTCATCTCCCCATACTCCCAGCCGCCCCGGGCCCCGGCCACCCGATCCCCCGGGACCACCCATTGACAAAATTGCATTTTATGTACACGATTGTTTTTGCTATGAAAGAAGTCCTGTACCTGGAGCAGATCGAGCAGGCCGAGGCACTGCTCAAACCGCAGCGCATAGAGGTGCTGCGGCACCTGGCCGAGCCGCGCACCTGCACCGAGGTGGCGGCACTGCTCGGCCAGACCCCGCAACGTGTCTATTACCACGTCAAACGCCTGGTCGAGGCGGGTTTGGTGCAGCAGGTGTCCGAGCGCAAGGTCCGCGGGATCCACGAGGGGATCTACCAGGCCGGCGCGCGCTCCTACTGGCTCTCGCCCCGGCTGGTCGGCCGCATCGGGCTGCACCGGGCGCAGGACGAGCTGAACCTCGGCTACCTGCTGGACCTGGTCGAAGAGGTCCAGGCCGACATCGCGGCACTCGACAGGACCGCCCCCGAACTGCCCTCGATCGGCGTGTCCGGCGAGATCCACGTCCCGCCGGAGCGGCGCCAGGAGTTCCTGAGCGACCTGCAGACCACGTTGCAGAACCTGTTCACTCGTTACGGCGGCACGGAAGGTGACGCCTTCAAGCTCGCCGTGGCTTGTTACCCCAAGGGAGACGACCGTGACTGAGCCGATGATCCTCCGAGCCAGGGCGCAGGCGCCGCTCAAGGAGGTCCATCACGCTCTGACCGACGCAGAGTCGATGCGCCGGTGGCTGACCGAGCACGCCGAGGTCGACCTGCCGGACCGCTACGCGTTCTGGGGCCGCCACACGCCCGAGGGCGACGCCCCGCACCAGCGCCTGCTGCACGCCGACGACCGCTCGCTGAGCTTCGCCTGGCTGCTGGACGGCGTGGAGACCACCACAGAGATCGGCCTCGACGAGGAAGCCGGGGGCGCCACCGTCATCACGCTCTCCCAGTCGCACTTCGACTACAACGACGTCATCACCGGGGCCAGCATCCGGGGCGTGCTGCAGACCTTCTGGTCGCTGGCCATCGCCAACCTGGTCGACCACCTCGAAGGCCGCGAGCCGACCCCCATGGCCGACTTCACCTCGGGAGAGCTGCGCAACGAGGTGACGATCGAGGCCCCGGCGAGCGAGGTGTTCGACTCGCTGGCCGACGGTGAGAAGGTGAGCCGCTGGTTCGGCTACCCGATCGCGATCGAGCCGCACGTCGGCGGCCGGTACGCCATGGGCGGCCTGGACAACCCCGACCCCGCCAAGATCATCGACATCACGCCGGGCCGCACGATGTCGGTCGACTGGGGATCCTCCGGCGTCACCACCTGGGAGCTGGCCGAGTCCGGCGGCCGGACGCGGCTCGCCTTCTCGCAGAGCGGCTTCGACGGGTCGCGCCCGCCGTACGCGGCCTGGGCGGGGTGGCTGAGCGGCATCGCCGAGCTGCGCAGGTTCCACGAGGTCGCGGACTGGCGGCCGATCTGGGTCGACGCGTCCTAGCGGAACGGACCCGGCATCATCCGATCGGATGATGCCGGGTCGAGCGCGATGGGCGATGCCCGGCCGGGCTCCCGGCGGGGATCCTCGACGTATGCCGATCATCGAAGTCAGCGGACTGCGCAAGTCCTACGGAGGCCGTCCCGTGGTGGACGGGGTCTCCTTCACCGTCGAGGAGGGCGAGATCTTCGGCTTGCTCGGCCCGAACGGCGCCGGCAAGACGACCACGGCCGAGTGCCTCGAAGGGCTGCGCGTCCCGGACGCCGGTGAGGTGCGGGTGGCCGGGCTCGACCCGATCGCCGACCGCGAGGAGGTCACCCGGATCCTCGGCGTCCAGCTCCAGGAGAGCGAGCTCCAGCCCAAGCTGACCGTACGCGAGGCGCTGGAACTGTACAGCGCCTTCTATCCGGCCCCCGCCGGCTGGCGCCCGCTCGCCGCGATGCTCGGCCTGACCGACCGGCTGGACATCCGCTTCGGCAGGCTCTCCGGCGGCCAGAAGCAGCGCCTGTTCATCGCGCTCGCCCTCATCGGCGGCCCCAGGGTCGTCGTGCTCGACGAGCTGACCACCGGGCTCGACCCGCGCGCCCGGCGGGACACCTGGGAGCTCATCGAAGGCGTCCGCGCCACCGGCGTGACCATCCTCCTCGTCACGCACTTCATGGAGGAGGCCCAGCGCCTGTGCGACCGCATCGCCGTGATCGACGCGGGCAGGGTGGTCGCGCTGGACACCCCGGACGGGCTGATCGGCCACACGGCCGGCTCCACGGTCATCACCTTCCTGCCCTCGCACCCGATCGACGCCGCCGACCTGGCCGGGCTGCCCGCGGTCGCCTCGATCACGCACGCGGGCAACGGCGAGACGACGATCGCCGGCACCGACCAGACCGTCGAGGCCCTGGTCTCCCTGCTCGCGCGGCGGCAGATCACCGCGCACCGGCTGCGCGTCACCAGCGGCACCCTGAACGACGCCTTCCTCCGCCTCACCGATCGGGAGTCGTGACATGTCCGCATCGATCGCCGTCCTGCGGGCCGAAGCCCGGCTCCTCACCCGCGAGTCCGGCAGCATCTTCTGGATCGTGGCCTTCCCGACCCTGCTGGTCACGGGGCTCGGCCTGGTCCCGAGCTTCCGGGCGCCGGACCCGGACCTCGGCGGGCTGCGCCTGGTCGACCTCTACGTGCCGGTGGCCGCGCTCCTCGCCGTGATGATGGCCGGCTCGCAGGCCATGCCGCCGGTCCTCGCGAGCTACCGGGAACACGGCATCCTGCGCCGCATGTCCACCACGCCGGTGCGCCCGCTGACCCTGCTGGCGGCGCAGATCCTGCTGCACAGCGCCGCCGCGCTCGGCTCGTCCATCCTGGTGATCGCCGTCGGCCGCCTCTTCTTCGGCGTCTCGCTGCCCGGGCACCTGCCCGGCTACGCGGTGGCCCTGGTCCTCGCGACGCTCGCCGCGATGGCGCTCGGCGCGACCGTCGCCGCGCTCGCCCCGAACACCAAGGTGTGCACCACGGTGGACACGATCATCTTCTTCCCGATGATGATCTCGGCGGGCGTCTGGGGGCCGGTCCAGGTGCTGCCCGAACTGGCCAGGCGGGTCGTCGAGTTCACCCCGTTCGGGGCCGCCGCGCAGGCGCTCGACCAGGCGATGCGCGGCGGCTGGCCGGACTGGTCGCTGCTGGGCGTCACGGTGGCGTGGGCCGCGGTCCTGATCGGCGCCGCCGCCCGCTGGTTCCGCTGGCAGTGACCGAGACGGAGACTGTGCCCATGGCGACGCCCACCACGACGCCCACGGCGACGTCCACGGCGACGTCCACCGCGACGGAGAACCGCCTGGAGCACTTCTACCGCTGGGCCCCCTACGTGCTGCTGGTCCTCGCCTCGCTGATCTCGGCGGTCACCGCCGACCTGCTGCTGATGACCGCGGGCGAACGGCTCGCGGCCACGGCGCTGGCGGCTGCCGCGCTCGCCCTCCAGGTGTGGTGGAGCGGGGCGTCCGCCCACCGGCCCGCACGCGGTACGGCGAGCCAGGCGTTCTACGTCCTCCGTTACGCCCTCGCCTTCGCGCTCACCTGGCTGAACCCGTTCTTCGCCCTGTACGCGCTCACCGGGTACTTCGACGCCGACCGGTGGCTGCCGCGCAGCAGGGTGCGCGCCGGGCTGCTCGCCACGGCCGTGGTCATGGCGGGCTCGGAGGTCGGCGGTTTCCCGCTGAACGATCTGGTGCACTGGCTGGGCTTCGCCACGCTCTTCGGCGTCAACGGCTCGTTCGTCCTGCTCTTCGACCACTTCTCGGCCAAGGAGGCGGAGAACGCCCGGGTCAGGGCGGAGACCATCGCCGAGCTGCGGCGTACCAACGCCCGGCTGGAACAGGCGCTCCAGGAGAACGCCGGACTGCACGCCCAGCTCCTCGTCCAGGCGAGGGAGGCCGGCGTGCACGACGAGCGCCGCCGGCTGGCCGCCGAGATCCACGACACCATCGCCCAGGGGCTCGCCGGCATCGTCACCCAGTTGGCGGCGGCGGCCGACAGCTCGGAGCCGGCCACCGCCCGCGACCACATCGGCCGGGCCGCCGTCCTCGCCCGGCAGAGCCTCGGCGAGGCCCGCCGCTCGGTGCAGGACCTCGGCCCGGGGCCGCTGGAGTACGACGCCCTGCCCAAGGCGCTTGCGAAGATCGCGACGGCGTGGTCGGACTCGACCGGCGTACGGGCCGAGTTCACCGTCACCGGGGTCGTCGAACCGCTGCACGACGAGATCGAGGCCGCCGTGCTCAGGATCGCCCAGGAGGCGCTGGCCAACGCCGGCCGGCACGCCCGCGCGTCCCGGGTCGGCGTCACCCTGTCCTACATGGACGACGAGGTCAGCCTGGACGTGCGCGACGACGGCCGGGGCTTCGACCCGCTCGCCCTGCCGCCGCGCGACCGCACCGGCGGGTTCGGCCTCGACGGCATGCGGGCCCGCGCGGAACGCGTCGCGGGCGTCGTCGACGTCGAGTCGGGACCGGGGCTCGGCACCGCCGTCTCCGCCCGCGTACCGTTGGTGCGCCATGACTGAGACGCCCGTCACCCTCGTGATCGCCGACGATCATCCGGTCGTCCGGCACGGCCTGCACGGCATCTTCGCCTCGGCCCGCGGTTTCACCGTCCTCGGCGAGGCCGCCGACGGGGTGGAGGCGGTCGAGCTGGCCGAGCGGTTCGACCCGGACGTGGTGCTGATGGACCTGCGGATGCCCGGCGGCGGCGGGGTGGAGGCCATCAGGGAGCTGTCCCGCCGCGGCCTGCGCTGCAAGGTGCTCGTGCTCACCACCTACGACACCGACTCCGACACGCTGCCCGCGATCGAGGCGGGCGCCACCGGCTACCTGCTCAAGGACGCCCCGCGGGAGGACCTGTTCACCGCCGTACGCGCCGCCGCCGAGGGCCGGACCGTGCTGTCCCCCGCGATCGCCTCCCGCCTGGTCTCCCGGGTGCGCGGCCCCGGCAACACCGCCCTCAGCGGTCGCGAGCGCGACGTCCTCCGCCTGGTCGCCAAGGGCACCCCGAACCGCGAGATCGCCGCCGTGCTGTTCATCAGCGAGGCGACGGTCAAGAGCCATCTCACCCACATCTACGGCAAACTCGGCGTCAAGGACCGCGCCGCCGCCGTGGCCGTCGCCTACGACCGGGGCATCCTCGGCTGAGCGCACGCGCACCGGGGGAGAGAGGGGCTGCCGTGGCGATCCAGGTGGCGGTCTGCGGGCCACGTGAGTGCACCGGGGCGGACGAGAGCAACGCCCGCGAGGTCGGCAGGCTGCTGGCCGAACGCGGAGCCGTGGTGATCTGCGGCGGCTACACCGGGGTGATGGCCGCCGTCGCGGCCGGGGCCCGCGCCGCCGGCGGCACGGTGGTCGGCATCCTTCCCAGGGCCGACCGGGAGCACGCCAACCCCGACCTCACGATCGTGATCCCGACCGGCGTCGGGGAGGCCCGCAACAGCATCATCGTCAACTCGGGCGACGCCGTGATCGTCGTCGGCGGCTCCTGGGGCACGCTGTCCGAGCTGGCCCTCGCGATGCGCCGCGGCCGCTCCCCCGTCGTCCAGCTCGGCGGCTGGCGGATCCAGGACGCCGACGGCACCCCCCTCCCCGGCGTACGGCACGCCGCCACCCCCGCCGAGGCGCTGTGCCTGACCGGCCTGTGGGACTGACCCGTCACGGCACCGCCCCCGGCGGGGCCACGTCCCCGGTCAGCTCCCCGCGAGCACCTCGGGCATGCCGAAGGCCGCGAAGAACCGGGCGTCGAACGTGGTCACCTCCCGGATCAGGCCGTCGGCCACCCGGATGACGTCGATCTTCGACGCCCGGAACTCCGTGTCCCCGGGGCGGCGCAGATAGCTGAGGGCGGCGGGCCGGCGGTTCGCGCCGGAGGGCAGCAGCCGCCATTCGCCCATCGCGCGTGCCCGCTCCAGGAGCGGCGTTATCGCGCCGCGGCCGTCGTAGCACAGGGGGAGCGGGGGCATGGTGATCCGGATGTCCTCGTGCATGAGGGCGACGGCCGCGGCGAAGTCGCCGCTCTGGTGCGAGTCGATGAACCCGTTGAGCAGCCGGCGCTCCACCTCGGTCGGCTCCCAGGCGGCGCTGGCCTCGTCCCGCCGGGGCGCGTTCTCCTTCAGCGTGGCGCGGGCCCGCTGCAACGCGCTGTTCGCGGAGGCGACGGTCATGCCGAGCTGGTCCGCGACCTGCGCCGCCGGCCAGCCCAGCACGTCACGCAGCAGCAGTACGGCCCGCTGCCGGGGCGGCAGCAACTGGATCACCGCGATGTAGGCCAGCTCGACCGTCTCCCTGGCCACCACGGCCGCGTCGGGCTCGTCCGGGGAGATCTCGCCGAGCAGCCGGTCCGGGTACGGCTGGAGCCAGGGCACCTCCGCGAAGGAGCCGTAGGAGGTGAGACGCCTGGACGAACCGCGCAGCACGTCCAGGCAGGCGTTCGTGGCGATCCGGTAGAGCCAGGCGCGCAGGTTGGCCGAGGGGGCGGCCCGGTCGAAGCCGGCACGGCCCCGCCAGGCGCGCAGCAGCGTCTCCTGGACGAGATCCTCGGCCTCCTCGAAGTTGCCGAGCATCCGGTAGCAGTGGACGTGCAACTCCCTGCGGTGCCGCCCGGCCGCCTCCGCGAAGGCGTCCTCGTCGTCGAAGATCTCGTCCATCTCGTTCGTCCCGTTCCGTTCGTCCCGTTCCGTTCGTCCGTGGTCAGGCGCACACGCCGCTGCTGGCGTTGAAGATCGTGGCCGTCGTGCCGCTCGCCCGGTCGGAGGCGAGGAAGGCGGCGGCGTCGGCTATCTGGTCCAGGGTCGGTCCCCGGCCCAGCAGGGACAGCGGGGCCATCATCTCGGGATAGGGGATCCCGGCGGTCCACAGGCCGAGCACCCGGACGCCGCGCGGCCCGGCCTCGGCCGCCAGGTAGCGCATGAACGACTCGACGGCCGCGTCGGCCGGGCCGGTCCCGCCCATGCGGAAGTCCGGCGACGGCTTGGGCACGGCGCCCGAGCCGCTCGTGAGCATCATGATGACGCCGGACCCCTGGGCCGTCATCCGCCGGGCCGCGGCCCTCGCGGTGATGAAGTTCGCCCGCGCGCCGGTACCGATCGGCGCCATGAAGTCGTCCACCGCCATGTCCAGCAGCGGGACGCCCTGCACGTCGCCGCGGGTGACCAGGTTGATCGACACGTCCACGCCGCCGGCCTGCTCGGCGACCTGCCGGACGTGGTCGCCCACCGCCTGCTCGTCGAGGGCGTCGAGGACGGTCACGTGCGCCGTGCCGCCTTCGGCCTCGACCACCCCGGCGGTCTCCTCCAGGGTCCTACGGGTGCGCCCGGCGAGGAAGAGCGCCGCGCCCTCCCGGGCGAAGGCGCGGGCGATCGCGCCGCCGATCCTGCCGCCGGCGCCGTAGATGATGGCGTTCTTGCCGCTGAGAAGCGTGTTCGTGTTGTTCATGCCCGGTAGAACGAGAGGTGCGCGGGAAACTCATCGGTCCTGCGATGAGTTTCTCCGGCTCACTTGAGCAGGCGGGAGAGCCGGCGGTCGGCCAGCGGTTTGCCGCCGGTCTGACAGGTGGGGCAGTACTGCAGGGAGGAGTCGGCGAAGGACACCTCGCGGATGGTGTCGCCGCACACGTCGCAGGTCTGGCCGGTCCTGCCGTGCACCCGCAGGCCGGACTTCTTCTCGGTCTTGAGGTCCTTGGCGGCCAGGCCGCGGGACCGGTCCACCGCGTCGCGCAGGGTGATGACGATCGCCTCGTGCAGGTCGGCGATCTGCTCGCCGGTGAGGCTCGAAGCGATCTTGAACGGGGACATCCTGGCCGCGTGCAGCACCTCGTCGGAGTAGGCGTTGCCGATGCCGGCGATCACCTTCTGGTCCCGGAGCAGCCCCTTGATCTGGGTACGGCTGCCGCCCACCAGGCGTTTGAGCGACTCGGGGGTGAAGTCGGGCGCGAGCGGATCGGGCCCGAGGCCGGCGATCCCCGGCACTTCGTCCGGATTTTTCACGATATAGACGGCCAAACGTTTCTGGGTGCCCGCCTCGGTCAGCTCGAAGCCCGGCTCCCGGCCGTCCTCATCCGCCGCCAGCCGTACCCGCACCGCTAGCGGCCCCTTGCCCGGCCGCACCGGCTTGGCCCCGGACAGGTCGGCCCGCCAGCGCAGCCAGCCGCCGCGGGCGAGATGGGTGATGAAGTGCACGCCGTCGCAGTCCAGGTCGAGGAACTTGCCGTGCCGGCGCACGCCGGTCACCGTGACCCCGCCGAGCGAACTCACCGGCGGGGCGACGGTCTTCAGGGCCTGGAAGGCGACCACGTCCACCGACGCGACGGTGCGGCCAACGGCGTGCTCGCGTAGGAACTCGGCGAGCGACTCCACTTCCGGCAACTCAGGCATACGACCACAGTAAACGGAGACACCCACCCGCACGCGCAGGTCAGGGCACGTCCCAGAAGGCCAGCTCGTGGGCCATGCCCTCGCGGAACAGCGCCACGGCCCGCTCCCGGTCCGGCGCCGCCTCGTCGATCATCTCCCCGATCCTCCCGGCCAGCGCGGCGAATCCGGGGTCGGCGTAGGTCCGCACCCAGGCGCGGTAGCGGGGCTCATCCGGCGGGCTCTGCTGGAGCAACCCGCCAAGCGTGGAGTACCCCCACATACAGGGATAGAGCGCCGCCAGCCCTTCCCCGTAGCTCGCGGCCGACGCCAGCAGGAAGTCCGTGTACGCCTGGCACGCGGGCCCCTTCTTCGCCCCGGTCAGGTCCGCGCCGAACTCCTCCGACAACGACCGATGCAGATTCAGCTCCTCGTGCCAGGTCGCGTGCGCGAGGTCGACCAGGTCGCCCAGGTGCCCGTCCGGCGCCTGCCAGGCCAGCCGGCTGAAGACCCGCACGTAGTCGAGGAGGAACAGGTAGTCCTGTTCCAGCCAGGAGCGGAACACCTCATCCGGCAGGTCGCCGCGGCCGATGCCGGCGACCGTGGGATGGGCGAGCTGGGCATCGAGCAGCGGGCGGCCGATGGCGTGCAGTTCCTCCGATAGACGCATGGTGCCAAGCGTCCCAGAAGCGGTCTAGGCGAGCGTCGCGGCGCCGAAGGAGACGCTGAACCGGCGGCACCAGATGACCACGCTGGTCAGCGAGTCGAGGTCGGCCGAAGCGGGGATCGCGTAGTTCGCGTTGCCCTTGTTGCCCTTCAGCTCGCCGAGCTCCACCACCTTGCCGTCGTCGAGGTTGAACCACCCGTCGGTGCCCTCCCTGACCGGCTGGTCGCTCAGCCAGACCCGCAGGTCCGGGCCGTCGGAGGTGTGGAAGTCCTCGATCCGCAGCACCCGTTCGCCGCCTTCGAGCTCCAGCACCTTGGCCACGCCCGAGGTCTCGTGCTCGTGCGAGATGAAATCGCCCTCCGCCAGCGTCTTCGGCGCCGCCACGGGCTCCACCGGCTCGGCGGCCTCCCTCGACACCGGCTGACGCGGCGCGGCGGCCCCCGGCACCGCCTCGTTCACCTCGACCGTGGTGAACACCCGCCAGGGCTGGAACAGGTACAGCAGGACCGCGCACACGATGGCACCGAGGGCGACGACGACCCAGGTGGCCGGGTGGCGGAGTAAGGCCCCCATTTTCACGATGTCCTCCAGAAAAAGTGCGTACCCCAAGGACAGCACCCCGGCGGCCCCTCCGCCCGCCGAACGCCGGTTACGTATTCCTTACGACGCCGGCCCTCGGCGTAGAGTCGCGATGTGGATCTCAATATCGCCGAAGAGCTGTTGCTGCTCGCGCACACCGAGTCCGACGGCAGACGACTGATCGACGTCACCCGGCTCGACCTGGCCCTGGGCGGCGCCCTTCTGGCGGAGCTGGCCGTGCGGGGCCGCGTCGAGCTGGCGGGCAAACAGGTGGCCGTCCTGGACCGGTCGCCGCTGGGCGACGAAGAGCTCGACGCCGCGCTGACGATGATCGCCGAGCGGGGCAGGGCCCAGAAGCCCGAATGGTGGGTCAACAAGCTGAAGTCCGCGAAGCTCCGCGAGCGCCTGCTCGGCCGCCTCGCCGCGCAGGGCGTCCTCGGCGAGGAGCACGTCAAGGTCCTCGGCCTCTTCCCCGCCGTCCGCTACCCCGAGCGCGACGGCGGCTACGAGCGGGAGGTCAGGCAGCGCGTGCAGAGTGCGCTGGACGGCTCCGACCCCGACGCCAGGATCTCCGTGCTGATCGCGATCATGCACGCCTGCTCCCTGGACCGCAAGGCGTTCCCCGGCGCAGACAAGAAGCGCGTGAAGGAGATCAGCCAGGGCGAGTGGGCCGGCCAGGCCGTCGCGAAGATCATCTCCGCGGTCAACGCCGCCGTGATCGCCGCCATGGCCGGCGCCGCGGTCGCCGGCGCCTCCGGCTGAGCGCGATCCGGCCGGTGCCCCGCAGGGAGCACCGGCCGGGAGGCGATCACTTCAGGAGGTCCTGGGGGACGGGCTTGTCCTGTGCGAGGGCGCCGAAGAGGCGCAGCGCGTTCGCCCTGTCCCACTGGATCACCGAGCCGACGCCGGGGAGGGTCGGGGTGGAGCCGACGGGGACGCTGGTGGTGACGGGGCCGTCGCTCATGGCCAGGCCGAGGGAGAGCAGGGAGAAGGTGCCGGTGCCGTCGTCCACGCTGACCGAGTCGGTCGCCGCGGAGGCGAGCGGGAGGGACGTGAAGGGGTTGAACAGCACGCCGGGGCTGGCCGCCTTCTTCACCACGGCGCCGAAGAACTGCCGCTGCCGCTCGGTCCGGTCCAGGTCGGGCAGGGCGCCGGTGGCACGGGTGCGCACGTAGCCGAGCGCGGTCCCGCCGTCCATGTCCTGGCAGCCCTTCTTGAGGTTGATGCCGGCCTTGCGGTCCTTGATGTTCTGCTTGACGCAGATGTTGACCCCGCCCACCGCGTCGACGATGCCCACGAAGCCGGCGAAGCCGATCTCCATGTAGTTGTCGATGCGGATGTCCGTGACGGTCTCGACCGTCCGGACGAGGAGCTTGGGGCCGCCGAAGGCGTAGGCGGCGTTGAGCTTGTTGCGCCCCTTGCCGGGGATCGAGACGTAGGAGTCGCGGGGCAGGCTGACCAGGGTGGGCTGGTCGCCGCCGTCGGGGATGTGCAGCAGCATCATGGTGTCGGTGCGCTGGCCCGCGGCGTTGCCGGTGGCGAGCCGCTTGCGCTCGGCGCCGGTCAGGCCCTTGCGGCTGTCGGAGCCGACGAGCAGCCAGTTCTGACCGGGGGTGTCGGCCGGCCTGCCCTCGTAGTCGTCCAACACGCCCGGGATCGTGACCAGCCGCGAGTCGACCCAGAAGTACGTCACGACGACGCCGACGAGCAGCAGCGCCACCAGCGCGGCGACGACCCGCAGGATGATCCGCCCGCGCCCCCGCCTGCCCGGCGCGGGAGCCGACCTGCGGATTCCGCCGCCTCCCCCGCCGTGGCCGCCGCCACCCCGGCCGGGGCCGGGGGGCGCCGGGCGGGCGGCCTCGTTCAGCGGGCGAACCGGGGCCGAGCCCGACCGCGGCTTGCCGTACACCCGGGAGCTCGCCTGGGGGCCGTCGGCGGGCCCGCCACGCGACGGCTGGGCTTGGCGGCGCCCGCCGTCGGCCGGCGCGCCCTGTGCCGGGTAGACCGGCTGACCCCCGCGAGGCTCCGGCGAGCGCAAAACCCTGGTGCGCTCTTCGTCATCGGACCGTCGCCCGGTCCCCGGCCAGTCAGCCACGTCTTTCCTGCCCTGCTCTCTCGTCTGTCGCGGCGATTCCGCTCTTCGAAGCTACGCCGTCGGCAGCCCTGGACGCTCGCCTCTCACCAAGGTTTTCTAGGTAAAAGTACGCAATGGGTCACCATATGGCTGACCGAGAGTCATCGGTCGGTCTGTCGACACGGGAATTTCCCCACGGGTGGGAAACAACCACGGCCTTCACGCTCGTTACCTTTGGCAAGGGAACCGACCCGACGAGACGATCTCAAGTGAAAGGACACTAGTGTCCACTCCGGACCCGTGGAGTATCTGCCCGTGCGTAGGCACGGGACCCACTGAATCCGACCGCCCCGCGAGGCACCACCGGTGACCATCGCGCTCGGCCTGACCGCCCTCATACTGCTCACCGTCGCCACCGGATACTTCGTCGCCCAGGAGTTCGCGTTCGTCGCGGCCGACCGGGGCCTCCTGCGTGAGCAGGCCGAAGCGGGCGACCCCGCCGCCGCCAGAGCCCTGAAGGTCACCGAGAGGCTGTCCTTCATGCTGTCCGGCGCCCAGCTCGGCATCACCGTCACCGCGTTGCTCGTCAGCTTCATCGCCGAGCCCGCGGTGGCCGACGCCGTCCGTCCCGCGCTGGAGGCGTGGGGCCTGCCCGCCACCGCCGTGACCGGCGTGGCCCTGGCCATCGGCATCGTGGTGGCCACCGCCGTTCAGATGGTGCTCGGCGAGCTGGCCCCGAAGAACCTCGGCATCGCCCGGCCTGAGCCGGTGGCGAAGTTCCTGGCCCGTTCCACCATGGTCTACCTCATGGTGGCCGGTCCGGTGATCAAGTTGTTCGACTCCGCGGCGACCCGGCTGCTGCGCCGGGTCGGGGTCGAGCCGGTGGAGGAGGTCGAGCACGGCGCCACCCCGGAGGAGCTCTCCCGGATCATCGCCGACTCCGGCCGCTCCGGCGAGCTGCCGCCGCGGCTGTCCGACCTGCTGGAGCGGGCGCTGGAGTTCGGCGACCTCACCGCCGAGGACGCCATGGTGCCCCGCCCTCGGGTCGTGCTGCTGCGCGCCGACCGGTCGCTGTCCGACCTGCTCGACGCGATGCGCACGGCCGGCCACTCGCGCTACCCGGTGCTCCGCGACGACGACGTGGTGGGCGTGACGGGGGTGCGTGAGTTCGTCGCCGCGTCCGGCGCGACCACGATCGCCGAGATCACCCGCCCGGCGCTGCTCGTCCCCGAGTCGCTGCCGCTGCCCGCGGTGCTCGACCGCATGCGGACGGCGCGCGACGACATGGCGTGCGTGATCGACGAGTACGGCGGGCTGGCCGGCGTGGTCACCGTCGAGGACCTCGCCGAGGAGCTGGTCGGCGAGCTGGTCGACGAGACGGATCCCGAGCCGCTCGGCGTGGTGGTCCAGTCCGACGGTTCCTGGCACGTCCCCGGCACGCTCCGGGTGGACGAGGTGGAGCGGGCGACCGGCCTTTCCCTGCCGGAGAGCGACGACTACGAGACGGTCGCCGGGCTGGTGCTCGCCCTGCTGGGCCGGCTCCCCGAGCCCGGTGACACGCTGGCCGTCACGCTCACGCCCGACTTCGACCCGCTGGAGGACGACGGCGACGGGGAACTGCGGGCCGAACTGACCGTCCTGTCGGTTCAACGCCGCGTCCCCGAGTGGGTGCGGCTGTCGACCGCCGTGCCCGCGAACAGCGTGGGAGGCCGGCGGTGAACGTCCTTCTCGCGAGTCTGATCGGCGTGGCGCTGCTGGTCGGCAACGCGTTCTTCGTGGCCGCGGAGTTCGCCTTCGTCTCGACCCGCAGGCACCGCCTGGAGGAGGTCGCGGGCGGCGGCGGGCGGCTGACCCGCGCGTCGGCCAGGGCGGCCGTGCGCGGCGGCAGGCAGCTCTCGCTCATGCTGGCCGCGGCCCAGCTCGGCATCACGCTGTGCACGCTGGGCCTGGGCATGGTGACCGAGCCGGCGATCGAGCACGCGCTCGAACCGCTCTTCGCCGCCCTCGGCCTGCCCGAGTCGCTGCACCTGCCGATCTCCCTGACGATCGCGCTGGCCCTGGTGACGTTCCTGCACATGGTGGTGGGGGAGATGGCGCCCAAGTCGTGGGCGCTCACCCACCCCGAACAGGCGGTGCTGCTGCTCGCGCTGCCCTTCCGGGCCTTCACGGCGGTCACGGGCCCGCTGATCGGCCTGCTCAACGGCGCCACCAACGCGCTGCTGCGGGCCTTCGGCGTACGGCCGCGCGACGAGCTGGCCACCACCCGCACGCCGCACCAGCTCGCCATGCTGGTGGGCGAGTCGGGCCGGATGGGCCTGCTCGACCGGGACGAGCACGACCTGCTCACCCGTGCCCTCCGCGTCCAGCAGCAGCCGGTCGGCCGGTTGATGCTGCCGATCGGCGAGGCCACCGCGGTGCCCGCGGGGGCGGACGACGCGCAGGTGCGCGAGGTCGCCAGGCGGAGCGGCCACCTGCGGCTGCTGGTGAACACCGGCACCCCGCAGGACGTGCTCGGCGTGCTGCACGTCAGGGACACGCTCACCCAGCCGGACCGCGGCCCGGCGGTCCTGGCCCGGCCGGTCCCCCGGCTGCAGCCGTGGGTCACGGTGCCCGAGGCGGTGACCGCGTTGCAGGACGCCCGCGCCCATGTCGGCCTGGTGACCGACGCCACCGGGGTGGTGGTGGGCATGGTCAGCCTCACCGACCTGCTGGGCGAGCTCCTGGACACCTCTGCCGCCACCGGACATTGACGACAGGATCCTGAAGATCGCCACATCAAGATCATAACGCCTGAGGCGCCCCACGTGCCGCGAAGTGCCTGACAACCGAAGATCGACGACAGTTCACTCTGAGCGTAACGAGGCAGACAGACGGTCCGAATTGCAAGCAAACCGTAAGCCTGCCTCAAGTGATCTCGGTTACACAGGCCATCGAAGGCATGAATCGCGGAACCGGCCCCGGACCTCCAAGGTCCGGGGCCTTCGATCCCAGGAGAACGCCCCCACCTTGATCCGAGTCCAGCCGCCCCGGCTCCCCCGGAAGCCGGCCACCGTCAACCGTCCACAACCGGCCACCCGAAACCGCATATGCCCACAAAACAACAAAACCCCGCAGGGCCGAGTAAGCGGCGCAAGCGGGGTGCGTGGGGGGCGAAGCCCCGCACACCGGGGGTTCCAGGGGGTCGTCCCCCTGGACAGACACAAGGAGACCGGGAAGGAGACAAAGTCTCCGACTACGACTAGTCGAGTGGGCGAGGAGGGATTTGAACCCTCACGTCCTTTCGGACACACGGACCTGAACCGTGCGCGTCTGCCGTTCCGCCACCCGCCCTCTTGGGTGCTGAGAAACAGTAGCACGGAACCGCCTGAGGTGCGGAACCCGGATACGATCCCTCTAGACGATGGAGGAAGGGAGGTACCCGGTGGGAGTCCTTCAGCGCTTCGAGCGCCGACTCGAAGGCTTGGTTGAGGGGGCGTTTGCGCGGGCGTTCAAATCTGACCTTCAGCCGGTCGAGGTAGCCAGCGCGGTTCAGCGGGAGATGGACGAGCGGGCCGCGATCGTCGCACAAGGCCGCACCCTTGTGCCGAACGACTTCGTGGTGGAGCTCTCCACGACCGACAACGAGCGCCTGGAGGTCTATGCGGACAGCATCAGCCACGAGCTGGCCAACCTCGCCAGGGAGTACGCGAAGGAGCAGGGCTACTCCTTCGTGGGTCCGGTCCGGGTGCGATTCGAGAAGGCCGAGGACCTCGCGGTCGGCCTGTTCCGGATCCGGTCCGGGGTCATCCGCGGCGCGACCGTCGAGCAGGACGAGATCCGCCAGCCGGTGAGCGACCTGCCGGCCGCCCGTTCCCACGCCTTCGACGGCCGCCCGCGACTGCTGGTCTCCACCCAGGACGACCCGCAGGGCCAGCGCTCCTTCGAGCTCACCACTCCGGTGACCTTGCTCGGCAGGGGCACCGACTGCGATCTTCGTCTCGTCGATCCGGGAGTCTCGCGGCACCATGCGGAGCTGCGGGTCGAGGGGCAACTGGTCGCCCTCGTCGATCTCGGTTCCACGAACGGCACCTTCGTCAATGGCCAGCCGGTTCGCCGGGTCGAGCTCCAGAACGGCACGCGTGTGACGTTGGGGCGTACGACTCTGGTGTTCCGGCGCGATTAGGGGTAGACAAACGGTCCATGTCCGAGCTCATGCTGCTGCTGATCCGGCTCGCGTTCCTCGCGTTGCTGTGGCTTTTCGTGGTCTTCGCGGTCGGCGTGATCCGGACAGATACGTTCGGACCGCGCACCGCTACCGCTCCGGCGCGCAAAGCGCCCAAACCTGCCAGACCGGCCGCTAAACCCAAGAAGGGGGAGCCACGGCAGATGGTGGTCACCGGTGGCCCCTTGCAGGGCACCACAATCAATCTCACGGAGACGCCCATCACCATCGGCCGGGCGAATGACGCCACGCTGGTCCTCAGCGACGACTACGCTTCCAGCCGGCACGCCCGGCTCTTCCCTCAGGACGGTCAGTGGATCGTGGAAGATCTTGGTTCAACCAACGGCACATACCTCGACCGCTCAAAAGTCACCCGCCCGACCCCGGTGCCACTCGGTGTTCCGATCCGCATCGGCAAGACCGTCATTGAATTGCGCAAATGACCATCGCACTCCGTTACGCCGCCCGCTCCGACGTCGGCCTCCTCCGCGAAGGTAACGAGGACTCGGCGTACGCCAGCGGCCGCCTGCTCGCCGTCGCCGACGGCATGGGCGGGCATGCTCACGGCGAGGTGGCCAGCTCGGTCGCCATCGCCGCAATGGCCTCTCTCGAAGAGGGCACCCACGGGGGTGATCTGCTCAGCGCCATCGAGTCGGCGGTTCGCGACGCCAATCGCAAGCTGCACCAGATGGTCGGGCAGGATCCGAGCCTCAAGGGCATGGGCACCACGCTCACCGCCATGCTCTGGAACGGCACCCAGGTCGCGCTGGTGCACGTCGGCGACTCGCGCGCCTACCTGCTGCGCCGCGGCGAGCTCTACCAGATCACCCACGACCACACACTCGTGCAGTCGCTGGTGGACGACGGCCGGATCACACCGGAGGAGGCGACGACCCATCCCCAGCGGTCGATCCTGCTCCGGGCGCTGGACGGCAGCGGCGAGGTCGATCCCGACCTCACGCTCCGCGAGGCGCAGGTGGACGACCGCTACCTGCTGTGCTCCGACGGCCTGTCCGGGGTGGTGAGCGCCGAGACGCTGCACAACACCCTGACGACGCTGGACGAGCCGGAAGAGGTGGTGAGAGCGCTCATCGACCTGGCCAACCGGGGCGGCGGGCCGGACAACATCACCTGTGTGGTCGCCGACGTCATCGAGGTCGAGGACGGCTCCGCCGTACCGGCCGACGCCGCCGTCGTGGGAGCGGCCGGCAGCAACCGGCTGCGGCCGGCGCCGGACACTCCGGCGGGCCGGGCCACCATCACGGCGCCCCAGCCGATCATCACCGACGAGGGGCGACCGGCTCCGTACGCGGAGGCGGGGGCGGTCAGACGCCGCCGGATGTGGCCGATACTGGCGGTCACGTTCGGGCTCACCGCCGCCGTCGTGGCCGGTGGAGGTTACTTCGCCTACCAGTGGACGCAGGACCAGTTCTTCGTCGGCGCCCGCGGGGACGAGATCGTCGTCTTCCGCGGCGTCGACGCCGAGGTGGGGCCGGTGCGGTTCTTCAAGGTGGAGCGCGGCACCGGCCAGAAGATCTCGGGCCTCAGCGCTCTCCAGCAGGGCCAGATCCGCGACGGGAACATCATGGCGACCAGCCTCGCCGAAGCCCTGAAGAAGATCGAGTCCCTGCGGGGCCCCACCGAGCCGGACGCGACGCCCACCGAAGAGCCTCAGACAGAGACCCAGACAGAGGCCCGGACAGAGACCACTCAAGCGGAGCAGAGCCAGCCGAAGCCGACCAGGCGGTCGAGCACCCCCGATCCGCAGACGACGAGGACCCCCTAGGTGACGTCGGGACACAGAGTATGAGCGCTGTCGAGTCCAGCCCGGTTCAGATGCCGGCCAAACGGCGTATGGCACAACTGGGCATGCTCGCCTTCGCGGTCGTCATCGTCATGGCCGCCTACGCCAACGTCGGGCTGGCCCTGACCAACCAGGTGCCCGCGGGGATGCTCGGCTACGGCCTCGGCCTGGGCGGGCTCATCCTGGCCGCCTACCTCGTGCTCGCGAAGTTCGCCCCCTGGGCCGATCCGCTGATCCTGCCGCTGGTGACGCTGGTCAACGGCATCGGGCTGGTCATGATCTACCGCATCCAGGAGGGCAAGGGCGGCGCCGGAGCGTCGGTCAACACCCAGCTCCTGTGGACCGCGGTCGGGATCGTCATGTTCTCGGTCACGCTGATCGTGCTGCGCGACCATCGCGCGCTGCAGCGGCTGACCTACACCGCCGGTTTCGTGGGCCTGGCCCTGCTGGTCGCCCCGCTCGTCCCCGGTATCGGCGAGGAGATCAACGGCGCCCAGATCTGGATCGACCTCGGCTTCGCCACACTCCAGCCCGCGGAGTTCGTGAAGCTCGCCCTGGTCGTCTTCTTCGCCGGATACCTGGTGGCCAAGAGGGACGTGCTGGCCCTGGCCGGGCGCCGTCTGCTCTTCATCGACCTGCCGCGTGCTCGCGACCTCGGCCCGGTGCTCATCACCTGGGCGGTCAGCCTCGGCGTGCTGGTCCTGCAGAAGGACCTCGGCTCCTCGCTGCTGCTCTTCGGCACATTCATCGCGATGCTCTACATCGCCACGCAGCGCACCTCGTGGGTGCTGATCGGCGTCCTGCTCTTCGTCGGCGGGGCCATCCTCGCCGGCCAGGTCTTCGGCCACGTGCAGGACCGCCTTGAGGTCTACCTCAACCCGCAGGACCCGGCGCTGTTCGACAAGGTGGGCGGCAGCGCCCAGCTCATGCAGGGGCTGTGGGCTCTCGCCTCCGGCGGCATCCTCGGCACCGGCCTCGGCCAGGGCCGCCCTGGGGAGATCCCGCTGTCGTTCTCCGACTTCATCTTTCCGGCCACCGGCGAAGAACTCGGCCTGACCGGCCTGATGGCCCTGCTCATGGTCTACGCGCTGATCGTGCAGCGCGGCCTGCGCACCGCGCTCGCCGCTCGCGACCCGTTCTCCAAGCTACTGGCGGGCGGGCTGTCGTTCATCGTCGCCTGGCAGGTGTTCATCATCGTCGGCGGCGTGACCAACCTGATCCCGCTGACCGGCCTGGTCACGCCGTTCATGTCACAGGGCGGCTCGGCCCTGCTGGCTAACTGGATTCTTATCGCCCTGCTGGTACGCATGTCGGACGCGGCCAGACGGCCGGCCCCCCAGGCCATCCAGGACGAAGGACTCACGCAGGTGTTTCAGCGATGAACAGTCCCATCAAGCGAACCGCCCTCGCCTGCCTGCTGATGTTCGGGCTCCTGATGGTCAACATCAACATCCTGCAGGGCGTCCGGGCCGAGGGCCTGCGTTCGGACGCGCGCAACATCCGCAACTACTACGAGCGCTACGCGATCGACCGAGGCCGGATCACCGCCGGCAACCAGGTGCTCGCCGAGTCGGTGGACACCGGCAGAACCTCGGAGTTCAGGTTCCAGCGCAAATACCCCAAGGGTCCGATCTACGCACCGGTGACCGGTTACTTCTCCCCGGAGAGCGAGTCGGCCATCGAGAGCTCCGAGGACTCGCTGCTCGACGGCAGCAGTCCCTCGCTGCTGCTGCGCCGGGGGATCGACCTGTTCACCAACAAGGCGACCAAGGGCGCCAGCGTCGAGGTGACGATCCTGCCCGAGGCGCAGGAGGCCGCGTACAACGCGCTGCGGTCCAGTGGCAAGCGCGGCGCGGTGGTGGCGCTCGACCCGACGACCGGGGCGATCCTCGCCATGGTGTCGCTGCCGACCTTCGACCCCAACAAGGTGTCCGTGCCGAACAAGGGCGACGCGTTCGGCGAGGCCGCCAAGCTGGAGAAGGACGAGAACCAGCCGCTGCTCAACCGGGCGCTCAACCAGACCTATCCCCCCGGCTCGACCTTCAAGGTCGTCACCGCCGCCGCGTTCCTGGAGGACGACAGCAGCAGGGACGGGCAGACCGTCGTCGACGCACCCCAGCGGCTCGACCTGCCCAACACCACCGACGACCTGCCCAACTCCGGCGGCGCGGCATGCGGCACCGGCCGGGTGCCGCTGGTGTACGCGCTGGAGCGGTCCTGCAACACGCCGTTCGGCAAGATCGGCATGGATCTCGGCTACGACAAGATGCAGGAACAGGCCGCGAAGTTCGGCGTCGGCGGGGATCCGCTCCAGGTGCCGATGAGCGTGGCCCAGAGCAACTTCGGCGAGCAGGAGGACCAGGCGGCCCTCGCCCAGGCGTCGATCGGCCAGCGCAGCAACCGCACCACGCCGCTCCAGATGGCGATGATCGCCGCCGGGATCGCGAACAACGGCGTGGTGATGAAGCCCTACCTGGTCAACAAGATCGTAGACTCTGAGAACGGGCAGATCGAGACCGCCGATCCGGAGGAGCTGTCCGAGGCGATCAGTGAGGACACCTCCCGGAAGCTGCGAGACATGATGGTCAGCGTCGTGCAGAACGGCACCGCCACCGCCGCGCAGATCAGCGGCATCGACGTCGGAGGCAAGACCGGCACCGCCGAGACGGCCGACGGCCGTCCCCCGCACGCGTGGTTCATCTCCTTCGCCCCCGCCGAAGCGCCCAAGATCGCGGTCGCGGTCATCGTCGAGTCCGGCAGCGCGGGCACCGACGCCTCCGGCGGCCACACCGCCGCGCCGATCGCGAAGGCCGTCATGGAGGCGGTGCTGAGATGACCTCCGGTCCCCTGCTCGGCAACCGCTACCACCTGGTCGCGCGCATCGCGACCGGGGGGATGGGCGAGGTCTGGCGAGCCAGGGACGGACTGCTCGGCCGTGAGGTGGCGGTCAAGCTGCTGCGGCAGCACGTGGCCGCCGACCCGGCCTTCCGCGAGCGGTTCAGGACCGAGGCGAGGATCGCGGCCGGCCTGGCCGATCCGGGCATCGCCCAGGTGTACGACTACGGCGAGCACGACAACGTCGCCTATCTCGTCATGGAGCTGGTGCCGGGCGAGCCGCTGTCGGCGATCCTGGCCCGCAATCCGCGGCTGAGCCCGGAGGTCGCCCTCGACGTGTTGCACCAGGCCGCCGCCGGTCTGCACGTCGCGCACGCCTCGGGGATCATCCACCGGGACATCAAGCCGGGCAACCTGCTGGTCACCCAGGCCGGTGTGATCAAGATCACCGACTTCGGCATCGCGCGGGCGCTGGAGGCGGCCCGGGTCACCGCGACCGGCACCGTGCTCGGCACCGCGCAGTACGTCAGCCCCGAGCAGGCGTCCGGCTACCCGCTGACGCCCGCCACCGACATCTACTCCCTCGGCGTCGTCGCCTACGAGTGCATCGCCGGGCAGCCGCCGTTCACCGCCGACAACCAGGTGACGCTGGCGCTCCAGCATCTCAACGAGCCGCCCCCGCCGCTGCCCGAGGGCGTCCCCGCGCCGGTGCGCGCGCTGGTGATGGCCACGCTGGCCAAGGACCCCGGCAGCCGGCCGGGCAGCGCCCGCGAGCTCGCCGACCGGGCCTACGTGCTGCGCGAGGCGCTCGCCACCGCGGGCGCGGTGGACCTGAGCAACCTGACCGACCCGTCGGGCCGGCACATCATCCCCGCCCCCGGCCCGGCCACCCCGGCGCCCCGCCCCGCGCCCGAGCGGCACGACGCCCCGGGACACGACCCGGGGTACGACGCCCCGGGACACGACCCGGGGTACGACGCCCGGGGACACGACTCGGGACGCGACTCGGGGTACGACCCGGCGTACGACTCCGGGCACGGCCCGGCGGCCGATCCCGAGGTGACGCGGCTCGTGGGCCGTCCCCGGGGACGGCCGGGCGAGCCCGGACTCTACGACCCGGCCCGGATCCCCGGCCTGCCCGCCGACCAGCTCCCCCGGGGCCGGCACGGCCGCCCGCGCGGGCGCGGCAGGGCCGGCGCGCTGGTGGCGGCGGCGGGCTGCGCCGCCGTCTTCGGGCTGGGCGCCCTGGCGTTCTCCACGGCCAAGATGCCGGAGGAGCCGGCCGGCGGCGGCGTCCAGGAGCCCACCCAGCAACGTGTCAGCAGGCCGGCCCAGCCGCGCCCGCCCAAAGCCAAGCCGAGCAAGACCCGCACGACCGTTCCACCCGTCAAGTCGACGCGACCGTCCCCGTCGCGTTCGGCTACGGTAAGCAGGTCGGTTTCCACGCCCACCCGGAAGCCGGCGCCACCGCCGACCCCCACCCCGACCTTGACCCCGACCCCAACGCCCACCCCCACGCCGACCATGACACCAGGCCACACTCCTGACCCAGGTGTAACAAACCCGCCGATTGGGGAGACGTGATGCGGCGCGGGGTTGATGATGGACACCGGTGGCCCAAGCGTTCGCCGGCACCCAAGATGAACGGTAAGGGACAGTGCAGGAAATGACTCAGCCTCGGCTACTCGGTGGTCGCTATGAGCTCGACGGGGTCGTCGGGCGCGGTGGCATGGCCGAGGTGTATCGCGCCAGGGACATCCGACTGGACCGCATAGTCGCGATCAAGACCCTTCGCTCCGACCTTGCCAGGGATCACACCTTCCAGGCGCGGTTCCGCCGGGAGGCGCAGTCCGCTGCGTCCCTGAACCATCCGTCGATCATCGCCGTGTACGACACCGGCGAGGACACGATGGACAACACGCCGGTCCCGTACATCGTGATGGAGTACGTGGACGGGCGGACGCTTCGCGACATCCTGCGGGCCGACCACCGGTTGCTGCCCGAGCGCGCGGCGGAGCTGGTCGACGGCATCCTGCGGGCGCTGGACTACAGCCACCGCGGCGGCATCGTGCACCGCGACATCAAACCGGCCAACGTCATGCTCACCCTGGCCGGCGACGTCAAGGTCATGGACTTCGGCATCGCCCGCGCCATGGCCGACTCCGCGGCCACGATGACGCAGACGGCCCAGGTCATCGGCACCGCCCAGTACCTCTCGCCGGAGCAGGCGAGGGGCGAGCGGGTCGACGCGCGCAGCGACATCTACTCCACCGGCTGCGTGCTGTACGAGTTGCTCACCGGGCAGCCGCCGTTCACCGGCGACTCCCCGGTGGCGATCGCCTACCAGCACGTCCGCGAGGACCCGATCCCGCCGTCCCAGATCGACCGCGAGATCCCGCAGTGGGCCGACGCGGTCGTGCTCAAGGCGATGGCCAAGGACCCGGCCCACCGGTACCAGAGCGCCGCCGAGATGCGCGCCGACATCCAGCGCGCCATGTCCGGCATGCCGGTCGACGCCCAGACGATGGCGGCGAGCAACCAGTACGGCAACGCCACCCGCACCATGGTCCACCCCGGTGGCCAGGGCGGGCCGATGACGCAGCGCTCCGGCGCGATCCAGGACTACGAGTACGGCCCGGACGACACCGGCGGCGGCCCCAGGACCGGCGGCGGGCGGCGGCGCGCCGCCTCCGGCGGCTCCAGCGCGGCCAAGACCGCGGCGTGGATCCTGGTCCCGCTGCTGATCATCGGCGCGTTCATCGGCGTGGGCTACGGCTTCCTCTCCTCCGGCGACACCCCGGCCGAGCAGCAGGTCGCCGTCCCGTCGCTGGCCTCCCAGGAGGAGGAGGCGGCCACCAAGGCGCTCACCGACCTGGGGTTGCAGGTGGTGCGCGTCCAGGAGTACAGCGACGAGTACGACAAGGGCACGGTGATCGACACCGACCCGCCCGCCGGCACCCAGGTCGACAAGCAGACCAAGGTCACGCTGAAGGTCTCCCGGGGTGTGGAGCAGGTCGAGGTGCC
This sequence comes from Microtetraspora sp. NBRC 13810, assembly GCF_030268685.1. GTDB lineage: Bacteria > Actinomycetota > Actinomycetes > Streptosporangiales > Streptosporangiaceae > BSRQ01. Next base: position 197,004 of record NZ_BSRQ01000012.1, on the reverse strand, counting down.
GAGCGTCGTCGGGCAGTCCGCCGAAGACGCCACCTCGGCGCTGAAGGAGGCCGGGTTCGAGGTGTCGCTGATGACCCGCCCGGTCGGCCGCACCCCGGACCAGGTCTACCAGACCGACCCGAAGGCCGGTGAGAAGGCTCCCAAGGGCTCCACGGTCCGCATCTTCGTCCCGGCGGAGCGCGCCGCCCTGCCGGAGGTCGCCGGCTTGACGAGCAGCGACGCGGAGGCGGCCCTGAAGGACGCGGGCTTCAAGGTCAGGCGGGACAGCCAAGCCAGCGACAGCGTGCCCGCGGACACCGTGATCACCATGAGCCCGGCGGCGGGCACCAGGCTCAGCCCCGGCACCACGGTCACCATCGTCGTGTCCACCGGCCCGGACACCAGCCAGCCGACCGACCAGCCGACCGACTACCCGACCGACCAGCCGACGGACGGTTTCCCGAACGAGGAGCAGCCGCCCTTCGGCAACGACGGCGGCGGCGGCGACAACGAAGACGGCGACTTCGGCCTGGGCGGCGGTGGCGTGGACACCCCGCCGGGCGACGGCTTCGAGTAACGATCGGCGAACGAACGGCGACCGGCCCCCTCCACCGGGGGCCGGTCGCCGTCGTTCGTGGCGCGATCATCCGGGGTGGTGTGCGGAAAGCCCATCGTCCGGGGCGGGGCCGGGAAAGCCGATCAACCGGGCGGGGCGGCAAATAGTGAGGGCCCCCGCCGCTCGGGGGCAACGGCGGGGGCCCTCACTCGGTAGTCGTTCGGACCGGCCCGTGTGTTACAGAATTTTTGCGAGCCAGTTTCCGAAGAGCCGATGGCCGTGCTCGGACAGGACGGATTCGGGGTGGAACTGCACGCCCTCGATGTCCGCCGCCCGGTGCCGCAGGCCCATGATCTCGCCGTCCGCCGAGGTCGCGGTGACCTCCAGCACGTCCGGCAACGTCCCGGCGCGCACGGCGAGCGAGTGGTAACGCGTCATGGTGACCGGCGAGGGCAACTCCGCGAAGACGCCCTTGCCGTCGTGCGCGATCGCGCTCGTCCGGCCGTGCATGAGCTCGGCGGCCCGGCCCACGGTGGCGCCGTAGGCGACGGCGATGGCCTGGTGGCCGAGGCAGACGCCGAGCAGCGGCACCCGCGCCCGCTCGCACTCCAGCACCACCGGCACGCTCACCCCGGCGTCCTCCGGCGTACCGGGACCGGGGCTGACCAGCACTCCGTCGGCACGCGCGGCGTCGCCGACGGTCACCTGGTCGCGGGACCGCACGTCGCAGTCGGCCCCCAGCATGCGCAGGTAGTGCACGATGGTGTGGACGAAGCTGTCGTGGTTGTCGATGACCAGCACTCGGGTCATGGGCTCACTCCGGGAGGGACGACATCTCAGGATAAGAGGCCGCCGGCAGTGGAACCGACCCGCCCGGTGACCATGCCCGGGGATCACGCCTCTGTGCCTGACCGTCGTGACCACGCTACGCTGACTGGTAACTTCGGTCCTCGCTCACCGGCGACTACGCTAATGACAGAGCCTCGGGGGCGATCCGGATCCCTCAGGCGTTCACCAGGAGTCACCCCGTGCCCAAGTCCAAAGTTCGCAAGAAGGCGGTTTACACCCCGCCGCAGAAGACCCAGCAGGTCAAGGTCAGCCCGCGCTGGCTCGCGCCGACGATGGTCGTGTCCTGGATCATCGGCATCCTGTGGATCGCGATCTACTACGTCGCGCCCGAGGCACCCTTCATCGGCTCCCTGACCAACTGGAACCTGCTGATCGGGTTCGTTTTCATCATCTTCGGTGTGGTGTTGTCCACCCGCTGGCGTTAGAAGTTTCCACAGGAATATCCACACCCTGGGGAAGCCCTGACCGAGCGGTCCGATCAGAAGATCCCGTTGGCCGCGTAGACCGCGAACGGCGGGAAGAACAGCACCGTCAGCAGGAGCACGGCGAGGATCACCGTGGCGGCGGTCGCCTGGAAGACGACCCGGTTCTTCACCGGTGCGTAGGCGAACGCCGCTGCCACAATGCCGCCCACGACGAGCCCGCCGAGGTGCGCCTGCCAGCTGATGCCCGGCACGACGAACGTGATGACCACGTTGATGCCGATCAGCCACAGCACGCCGCGCGGGTCGTAGCCCAGCCGCCTGCTCACCACGAAGAGCGCCCCGAAGAGGCCGTAGATGGCCCCGGAGGCTCCGACGCCGCCGAAGGCGAGCAGGTACACCGCCACGGACCCGCCGAGCGCGGAGAGCAGGTACAGCGCCGTGAAGCGGACATGCCCGAGCCGGCGCTCCAGCTCAGGGCCGACGGCGAAGAGCGCCCACATGTTGAACAGGATGTGGGTGACCCCGAAGCTGCCGTCGCTGGGCGGCGCGTGCAGGAACGCGCCGGTGATCAGCCGCCAGTACTGGCCGAACTCGCCGACCGCCAGCGAGTGCATCCCGAAGTTGCCGACGACGTAGTTGGGATTGAGGATCTCGCCGACGTAGGCGAGCACGTTGAGCACGAGCAGGGTCCAGGTGACCCTCGGGGCGGTGACCGCCCGGCCGCCGAAGACGGCCTGCGCCTGCCGTACGGTCCTGCTGCCGTCGCGGACGCACTCGACGCACTGGTGGCCGACGGCGGCCTCGCGCATGCAGTCGGGGCAGATCGGGCGCTCGCACCGCTGGCAGCGGACGTAGGTCTCGCGCTCCGGGTGGCGGTAGCACGTGGGCACCGCCCCGGCGCCGGGCTCGCCGGGCCGCGTGGGGGGGATGGGTGGCTGAGTGCTCATCGCGTGCTCGTGGCCCTTTCGACCGTGCGCTTGGACGCAGACGCTGCCAGCCTATTCAGGTTCGCGCGTGTCCGTGGCGCCGGCGGCGCGGCGACTCACGGCGCGGGAGGGCTCGCGGCGGCGCTTCCCTCTGTGTTTCACCTTGGGTGCTTCGGCGGCGGGTGTTTCACCTCGGGTGCTTCGGCGGCGGGTGCTTCGCCTCGGGTGCTTCGGCGGCGGGTGCTTCGCCTCGGGTGCTTCGGCGGTGGGGGGCGGTGGCCCGTGGGGGGCGGGCCGCCGCTCCACCGGCGGGTGATCAGGCCGGGACGTTCTCGACGGTCACCTCTTCGATCACCACGTCCTGGACGGGCCGGTCCGACCGGCCGGTCTGCACCTTGCTGATCGTGTCGACGACCTCGGTGCCCTCGACGACCTCACCGAAGATGGTGTGCTTGCCGTTGAGGTGCGGCGTCGGGTTGACCGTGATGAAGAACTGCGAGCCGTTGGTCCCCCGGCCGTTGCGGACGCCGGCGTTCGCCATGGCCAGCAGGTAGGGGCGGTTGAAGTACAGGTCGACGCTGATCTCGTCGTCGAACTGGTAGCCGGGGCCGCCGATGCCCTCGCCCAGCGGGTCGCCACCCTGGATCATGAAGCCGGAGATGACCCGGTGGAAGATCGTGCCGTCGTACAGCTTTGCGGTGGTCTTCTCACCCGTGCGCGGGTCCACCCACTCGCGGGCTCCCTGGGCCAGCTCGACGAAGTTGCGCACGGTCTTCGGCGCCTGGTTGGGGAAGAGCTGCACCTTGATGGTGCCGTGGTTGGTGCGCAGTGTGGCGATCAGTTTGTCAGCCATGGAACGGCTGCCCCTTCGCGAAGTCGAGGCCCAGCAAGGACCTGTTTGAGTGTTCTTGTCTTTTCTGCGGCCTTACGGCCTGTCCAGCATCCTCCCACGGCGCGTCGTGATTGAGCCGCCTTCGAGCGGGAAGGGGACGTCTCGGGCCCCAACGACAGGGGAGGTTGTCGTGTCCCTAAAGAATAGAAGGCGCCGCGTCGAGGTCGTTATTCCTCGCACGCGGCTGAACCAGATGAAGGTCCAACTGGCGCGCGCCGCCGAGCGGGTCGGCCCCATGGCCGACAACGCCCGCGACGTGGCGGCGACCAGGATCGTCGACGCCAGAACCTGGGCGGCTCCCAGGCTGGACCGGGCGGCCCACACGGTGGAGGACCAACTCGCGCCGAGGGTCAGCATGATGCTCAGCGAAGCCGCCAAGAAGGTCGATCCCGCACCCGTCAAACGCCGCAGGTGGCCGATGCTGGTCTTCCTGAGCGGGCTGATGGTGGGTGCCGCAGGTTACATGATGTATCGCAAGAACGCCCAGCAGTGGACGGACACCATGAAGGACAGCGCCGTCGACGCTTCACAGTGGGCCGGCGCCAAGTCCGAGCGAACCGGTGAAACGGTCTCCGACAAGGTCGACACCGACCACCAGGGCGAGGACGCCTCCAAGAGACCGTCCTGATCCCCCCAACCGACCGTACGGCTTGCGCCCCTCCTCCACGAGGGGCGCAAGCCTTATCCCTCGTCCCCGTCGGCCCGCCGTCCGGTGAGCGCGGGCTCAGACGCACTCCGTCGGCTTCAGGGACTTGGACCAGGCCGGGAGTACGTCGGTGATCTGCGGACGGGTTATGGACCAGAGTTCACGACCTCGCCCCGGCACGAGTTCCTGGCCGCCCAGGAGGACGTAGGAGGTCTTGTCGAAGATGAGGGATTCGCGGGAGATGGCGCCCCCGGGGCCTCGGTTGTCCACCCGGGTCACGGCGATGCCCGATTTGCCGGTGGCGTCCTTGAGCTCTTCTATCTCGATGCCCGGCAGGGTCGCGGCGATCTCGAAGATGGCCGCCTGCTGCTTGGGCGGGACCGGACTGCCGAGGACGCCTACGACGCCGCCCCAGATCTGGGTCGCGACATCCTTGTTGAGCAGCGACTGGTTACCGCGTTCGGCAAGTTTGCGCCGGAGCTGCTCCTGGTCGGTCGGCCATCCACGGAGGTCGGCGTAGGCGAGGCGCCCGGAGCCAGGTCCGCTGGGACACCGGGGCAGGAGTTCCTTGGACTCGTTGCCCCGGGGGATGGACTTCGCCGGCTTGTGCCACCACAGTTCTGGGCGGGAGCCGTCGACGGACTCCCAGACCTCGCCCGTGATGTGGCGCGGAACGACGTTGGGAACCCCGTTCTCGCTGCGCGACTCCGCGATCCGCTCGTAGTGGAGGTACTGGTCGTCGCGGGGTTCCGGCCACGGGGCGGCGCTCGCGGCCTCGGCCGCGAGCCTCAGGACCTCGGCGCCGCTCGCGGGCGCGGCAGAGTTGAACGTCTGAACGACGATCACCCCTGTGGTCATCGCCGCGACCAGGCCGCCTGCCAGCACCAGACGCCGCAGGCCGGCCGCCCGGGGCCGCCGCTTCGCGCGGGCTTCGGCCAGGAGCGCGGTACGGGCGGAGGCGAGACGGTCCGCCGTGGGGTGCGCCTTCTCGGCGAACAGGTCGCGGAGTTCGGTCAGGTCGTTCATGAGATCTCCGTCATGGGGTCGGTGCTGCCGAGGGCGTCGCGGACCACGGCCCGCGCGCGGTTGAGGCGGGAACGAACTGTTCCGATCGGGATCGACAGGGCGTCGGCGACCCCCTCGTAGGTGAGGTCGGCCCAGGCCACGAGCAGGAGGACGTCACGGTCGCGGGCCTTCAGCGAGGCGAGCGCCTGGGCGAGAGGGCGGCGTACGGCATGCGCGCTCGCCCGCTCAACAGCCTGTTCCGCGGCGTCGACGGCGTCCGGAAGCACGCCCACTTTCGAGTACGCCTTATAGCGGTGTACCTCGGCGCGCTGATGCCGGCGGATGAAGTTGGTCGCGAAGCCGTACAACCAGGGGAGGGCCTCCGGACGCGCGATGTCGTAGTCGCGGCGCTGCCTGAACGCGGCGAGGAACGTCTCGGAGACGACGTCGTCGGCCGTGTCGTCGCCGAGCCTGCGGGCCACATAGCGGTGGATGTGTCCTGCGTGCCTGTCGAACAGCAAGGCGAAATCCTCGGGATCTCGCCACGACCGTTCGATCAGGGCGGCGTCAGACAGGGTCGTACTGAGCGGCATGTGGTTGGGCCTTTTCAAGGAAGCAGTGTCGCCCCTCTTTCACACGAGCGGCGAAACGAGTTCACGGGACGCCACCGACCGCCCGCCAGGCTCGGCTGAAGACCATGAGCACCACCGCCGCGGCCAGTCGTTGGAGGACGTCGCGCCGGAGACCGTCCACTGGGCGCCGACGGTCGCCGGCCGATGATCGGGAGGAGTGCCGCCGCCGCCGAGACACCGTTCTGGCTGGGCGTGGGGCCACTGGTGGAGCCCCGGTACCTCCACCGCCGTCACCCTGGTCAGGAGGGGTGTCGGCCGACTCACCCAAGGGTCGCATAACCCCCGGGCAGGGAGAACGAGTAGCGCTCACGTGGGGGTGGACGAAGGGCGAAAGGCGGGCAACGTCTCCAACGCGCACGGTGAAGCCCTGGACGCGCAACTTGGCCAGGGCGGCGTCCATGTAGCGGGCGTTGAACAGGACGGCGGCGCGAGGGCGGCGGAGTGCGGAGCCGCCTGGTCCAGGACTTCTCCTACGCGGGGCGCATCTGCGCGAGGCGCATCTGCGTGGGGTGCACCTGCGTGGGGTGCACCTGTGTGGGGCGCACCTGCGTGGGGCGCCCCTGCGTGGGGCGCCCCTGCGTGGAGTGCGTCACCTCACCCGAGGTAATCCCCGAGGCGCCGCGTCGGCGAGACGGGGTACGGCGGTGCCCGTCGTTGGGCTCTCGGGGGCTGGCGTGAATAGCCGCCCCGGGGAGGAGGGGCCGGGGCGGGGTGTGTCGGCGTGGGGGTGGGTGGGGTGCGTGGGTGAGGTGGGTGGGGTGGGTTAGCGGGGGGTGATGAGGGGGGTCCAGGAGCCTGGGGCTTGGCTGTTGGGGCGGTAGCCGGTTAGGGGGGTGAGGGTTGTGCCGTCGGTGGTGATGAGGACCAGGCGGTTGCGGAACTCGCTGACGGCGCAGCCGTCGGTGCCTTCCAGTTCGCAGGCCCAGGCGATCAGGAGGTCGGGGCCGGCCCAGGCTTCGAGTTGTTCGATCCACTGGCCGGCGACCGGCGCCAGGGACGTGATCCGGCCGGTGGCGACGTCCTTCACGCCGGTGACGATCCCGCCGGTGCCGTCCACCGCCAGGAGGCGGCCGTCCGGGGAGAGGCCGGCGTGCTGGTAGGTGTCCGCCTCGTGCGGCGGGGCGGCGGACGGGCGGCCCTCAAGGTCGAAGTACTTCTTTCCCGGGGCTTCGGCCACGGGTGCCCACACGAGCGTGCCGTCGTGGCTCCAGACGAGGTCGGCCCGGGTGCCTATCTGCTCGGAATCCGCCGGCAGCGAAACGAAGCGGGGGGCGACGGGACTGCCGGGCTCGGCGATCAGGTAGCCGGTACGCGTCCCGGGCAGCATCATCACGGTGCCGTTCACCGGGATGGCCTGCTCGTCGGGGTCGGACCGGTAGGCGGTGAGAAGCAGCCGGGAGCCGTCCGGCGACCAGGCGACGGACGCCACCTGGTGGTCCAGGTCGAGCCAGTCGACCTGGCCGGTGGACCGTCGCAGCACCCCGACCCGGCGTGCCGGGAACTTCTCCAGCACCGCCACCCGCTCCCCGCCGGGAGCCACGTCGAGCTGTGCCCACGGGGTCTTCTCGTAGGTCCGCGTCCCGTCGTCGTAGAGGTACCAGGTGAGCCTGCTGACCTGGCGCTCGTCGGAGATCTTGACGTAGTCCCAGACGTTGTAGGCGTAGACGGCGACGTCCCCGGCCGCGATCAGCTTCTTCGGCGGTGAGGACTCCGGGTCGGTGATCGGCTCCGCGAGCGCGGGCGGCCGGGACGGCTGCTGCGTCGGCTCGCCGCTCTCCTCCGTCGTCACGGTCGCCGCGCGGCCGGGGTCCTTCCCGAGCAGCGGCGGCACGACGTACCTGGGCAGCACGGAGATCACCAGGATCGCGATCGCCCCCGCGAGCACCGCCCCCCGGGTCCGCCGCCACCGGCGCCGCCTGAGCGCCCTGGCGGCCAGGTCGGGCGGGACCCTGGCCTCGTCCGCCCAGTCGCGCATCGTCTCCTCCAGCAATCTGTCGATGCTCACGCCGTCGCCTTCCCGAAGATCGTGCCGGGCTCGCGCAGCGCTTCCAGTTCCGGCGCCACGGTGCGAAGCCGGGCGAGTGAGCGGTGGGCGGTGCTGCGCACGGTGCCGACCGAGCACCCCAGCACGGCCGCCACCTCCGCCTCCGGCAGGTCTTCGAAATATCTGAGCACGAGTACGGCACGCTGCCTGGGCGTGAGCTTCCGCAGCGCGCGGCGGACCACGATCTTCAGGTCGGTCCGCTGACTCTCGTCCGGTCCCGCCTGGTCGGGAGGCTGGGCCACGGCCGTCTCGTACCTCCGCCTGGCGAGCCGCCACCAGGAGATCTGCTGGCGGTACATCACCTGCCTGACGTACGCCTCGGCGGACTCCACCGTCCGCCATCTCGCCGCCGTCTGGGCCAGCGCGGTCTGCAGGAGGTCCTCCGCCGCGTGCTGGTCGCCACCGGTCAGCAGATAGGCCAGGCGCATCAAAGCCGGCGAGCGCGCCGACACGAACTCGCGGAACCGTCGCTCGTCTGCGGCGTCCACGATCACCTCCACACTGCGGTTACCGCCTGGAGACGTCACAGGCCCCGCGCCGCTATGCCTCCGCGGGACGACCATCCCAGATCCAGCAAACGGCTATCGCGTGCGCGTTTCCCGGTCTACCGTCGGAACGTGGCTCATCCCCTGCCGAACACGAATGGCGACGGGCGGCCGGACGACCGCGACCACGACGGTCCCGCGTCCGAGCCGGCTCCGGTGCCGTTGTTCCAGCGGCTGGCCGAGGTGGGCCGCGGGCAGGGGTCGCGTTCCGGCACCCAGATCACCGTCAGCCTGGACGAGGCCGAGTACGAGGCGCTGATCCGGAAGGCCCGTGCCGAAGGGGTGCGGCTGGGCGACGTCGTCCGGACCGCCGTGCAGCGGGAGATCGGCAACAGGTCCCAGGTGATCGCGCTGATCCTGCGGTGGAACCTCAACCGCGAAGACCTCGACCACGCCGCGGAGACGCTCGGCGTGGACCGCATCTCCGACCTGGAGTGGGAGCAGGTGGGCGTTCCGACCCGGCGGAGGAGCCGGCCATGATTCCGGGGCGCGTGCTCGACGTGAGCGCGCTGGTCGACATCGCGGTCGGGAAGACCTCCTACTCCCGCAGCGTCACCACGCTCTGCCTGCTGCGCGGGGGCGGCATCGTCATCCCCTCGACCGCGCTCGCCGAGGTCTTCTCCATCGCGCCGCTGGACACCCAGGTGGAGCTGGACCAACTGGCCACCACGGAGGGCGTCAGGGTGGACGACTTCACGGCCGGCAAGGTGAGCGTCATCGGGGAGATCCTCGACGGGTCCAGGGACGTCACGGCCGCGCACGTGATCTGGTGCGCCCGGAGCACCGGCTGGCCGATCCTGACCGACCGGGGTGACGAGATCGCCCGGTACGACCCGCACGTCGAGATCGACCCGGTGCCCTGACCGGACTGCCGCCTTCCGGGCTTCGAAGCCGGTCCCGGCATGTCCTCTCTCAGCTCTACCGCGCCGCGAAGGAGCCTTCGCACCGCGGCGGCCGTCGCGCCGGGCGGCCCGCCCGGGTTGACTCTCCCACTGTGGGAGACCGGAAGCTTGGTCGCGTGCATGGCGACGACACCGCGCTGTTGAGCATCGGCGAGCTGGCCAGGAGGACCGGGTTGTCGGTGAAGCTGATCCGGCACTGGTCCGACATCGGCGTGGTGCCGCCGGCCGGCCGTACCGAAGCCGGTTACCGGCTCTACGAGCCCGAGGCCGTGGCCCGGCTTGAGCTGGCCCGTACGTTGCGGGAGCTCGGGCTGGGCATGACCGCGATCCGGGACGTCGTCGATCGCGGGCGCGGCCTGGCGGAGGTGGCGGCGATCCATGCCGATGCCCTGGAGGGGCAGATCCGCCTGCTGCGGACGCGGCAGGCGGTGCTGCGGGCGATCTCCGCCCGCGGGTCCACCACCGAGGAGCTTTCCCTGATGACGAGACTGGCACGACTGTCCGCCGCCGAACGCAAAGCGATCATCCACGAGCTGGTCGACGAGACGGTGGACGGCCTGAACGTCCCGACCTACCGCGACCAGTTGCTCGCGGCCACCCCCGACCTGCCCGATGAGCCCACCCGGGAGCAGCTCGACGCCTGGATCGAGCTGCACGAGCTGGTACGCGACCCGGGCCTGCGCGCGGCCATGCGGCGGATGGCGGAGTACGCCGACGAGCACGCCCCCGGCCCGCACGACGAGAAGGACGTCGGCTCGGTGCGCGAGGTCACCGACCTGTGGACGGCGAAGGTCGCCGCCGCGATGACCGAGGGGATCGCCGCGGACTCGGCGACCGCCGACCAGGTGGTGGCGGATGTCGTCGCCGCCTGGCTGCCCACCCAGCCGGACGCCGGGCGGCCCGGCGGCGACGGCGCGGAGGCCAGGCGGCTGCTGCTGGAACAGCTGGAGATGGCCGCCGACACCCGGGTGGAGCGGTACTGGCAGCTCACCTGTGTGATCAACGGGATGCCGGTGCCGCCGAGCCTCGCGGCGGAGGGGCGGTGGCTGATCACCGCGCTGCGCGCCAACCCGGAGCCGGGGATGCGCACCGCCCGGGTGGCCGAGATGCTCCGCGAGCGGGCCGGCGACGAGCAGGCCCGGCTGCCGGACTCCTGCGCCCGGGTGCTGGCCGAGGTGGAGGCCCTGATGACCGCGGTCACGCCGGACATGATGGCCGATCCCACCCCGTGTGCCGGCTGGGACGTGCGCACCCTGCTCAACCACCTGGTGTGGGAGAACCTGATGTGGACCGGCCTGGCCGCGGGGGCCCCGCGCACCGACGTCTTCACCGACGACCATCTCGGCGACGACCACGTGGCGGCGTTCCGCTCGGCGGCGGAGGCGACGATGGCCGTCTTCCGCGAGCCCGGCATGCTCGACCGGGAGTACGGCCCGGCGCCGGGCTGGCGGCTGGTCGAGCAGGTCGTGATCGAGATGCTGGTGCACGGCTGGGACCTCGCCAGGGCGATCGGCCGCCCCACGGATCTCGCCCCCGACGTGGCCGAGGCGATCCTGCCCTCGGTCCGCGAGATCTACGGCGACGTCCCGCGCACCCCGGGCGGCTCGTTCGCCCCCGAACACGAGGTACCCGCCACCGCCACCCCCGCCGACCGCCTCGCCGCCTTCCTGGGCAGAGACCCGGCCTGGCGTCCGTAGCCGCTCGGCCTCGTCCTCGCCGGGTTCAGCCCGCGCGCCACAGCGGTTCGGGGGTCTCCCGGATGTGGCCGTCGGCGCCGAAGTAGAGGAAGCGGTCGAAGTCGGCGGCGAACCAGCGGTCGTGGGTGACCGCCAGGACGGTGCCCTCGAAGCCCTCCAGGCCGTCCTGGAGGGCCTGGGCACTGGCCAGGTCGAGGTTGTCGGTGGGCTCGTCGAGCAGCAGCAGGGTGCAGCCGGAGAGTTCCAGCAGCAGGATCTGCAACCTGGCCTGCTGCCCGCCGGACAGCGTCTCGAAGGGCTGCCGTCCGGCGGGGGCCAGCTCGTAGCGGGCCAGCGCGCGCATCGCGTCGTTGAGGGTGAGCGCGTGCCCGGCGGTCACGATGTCGGCGGGCGTCCGGCCGTGCAGGTCGGGGCGGGTGTGCGTCTGGACGAACCGGCCGGGGACGACGCGGGCGCCGAGCCTGGCCGTCCCGCGGTGCGGTACGGCGGGGCCGGGGGAAGCGGGGGCGGGCGGCTCGGCGAGGAGTTGGAGGAAGCGGGACTTGCCCGAGCCGTTGGGACCGAGGACCGCGACCCGCTCGCCGTACCAGACCTCCAGGTCGAACGGGCGGGTCAGGCCGGTCAGCTCCAGCCCCGCGCAGATCAGGGCCCGCTTGCCGGTGCGCCCGCCGCGCAGCCGCATCCGGACGTTCTGCTCCCTGGGCGCCTCCGGCGGCGGGCCGGCCTCCTCGAACCTGGCCAGCCTGGTCCGGGCCGCCGCGTACGCCGAGGAGACGGCGTCGTTGCCCGCGGCCCGCTGCCGCAGGGTGTGCACGAGCCGTCTCAGCCGGGCGTGTTCCTCGTCCCAGCGGCGGCGCAGCTCGTCGAGGCGGGCCGTACGGTCGCGCCGGCCCTGGGCGTAGGTGGCGAAGCCGCCGCCGTGCACCCACACGCCGCGGTCCTCGACGGTGACGATCCGGTCGGCGGCGTCGGCGAGCAGCCGCCGGTCGTGCGAGACGAGCAGGACGGTCTTGGCGGTGGCGCGCAGCCGCTCCGCCAGCCACTCCTTGCCCGGCACGTCCAGGTAGTTGTCCGGCTCGTCCAGCAGCAGCACCTCGTCCGGGCCGCGCAGCAGCGCCTCCAGCATCAGCCGCTTCTGCTCGCCTCCGGACAGCGTGCCCGCCCTCCGCTCCCGCACGGCGTCGTACGGCAGGCCGAGCGCCTCGGTGGCGCACGCGTCCCACACCACCTCCAGGTCGTAGCCGCCCGCGTCGGTGTAGTCGGTGATCGCCTGCGCGTAGCCGAGCTGGCTCGCCTCGTCCGCCCCCAGCCCGGCCTCCGCGCGGGCCAGCGCGCTCGCCGCCGCGCGGACCCGGCCGGGCGCGACCGCCATGAGCAGCTCCCCCACCGTCCGGTCGCCGGCCACGAACTGCCGCATCACCCCCAGCCCGCCCGACCCGGACACCGTGCCCTCCGCCGGGCGCAGGTCGCCGGCGATCAGCCGGAGCAGCGTGGTCTTGCCCGCGCCGTTGGGCCCGACGAGGGCGGCCTTGACGCCGTCGCCCACCCGGAACGACACGTCGTTGAGGAGCAGCCGCCCGTCCGGCAGCACATAGGTGAGCCCGCGCACGTCCACATGTCCCACGGCCGCCTCCACTCGAACGCCGATCCGGCTACCGGACCAACGATCCGGTACTCGTCCAACGTACTAGACTTGGCGGCATGGGCGAGAGCGTGTGGTTCAGACAGGCGCGGGCACGGCGGGAGGATCCGCCGATGAGCAGGGAGCGCATCGTCGCCGAGGCGGTCGCGCTGCTCGACGAGGAGGGCCTGGCCAGGCTGACCATGCGGCGGCTGGCCGAGCGCCTGGGGACCGGGTCCACCACCCTCTACTGGCACGTCGAGACCAAGGACGACGTGCTCGACCTGGCGCTCGACGCGGTGTTCGGCGAGGCGCGGCTACCGGGTGAGCCGTCCGGCGACTGGCGGGCCGACGCGCGGGCGCTGATGGGCGAGTGGCACGCGGCGATGCTCCGCCACCCGTGGACCGGGGCTCTGCTCGGCCGCCCGCTCATGGGCCCCAACGCGCTGGCCCGCACCGAGTTCCTGCACGCGGTGCTGGTCCGGGCCGGTCTCACCGGCGCGCACCTCACCGCCGCCACCTACGGCCTGTCGCACTACGTCATCGGGTCGGCGATGATGCAGGCCGCCTGGCGCGGACACGACGAGACGGCGGCCCGGCGGGCCGCCGACGAGCACCTGCGCGCGCACCGCGACCGCTATCCCAGCCTCGCCGAGCACGGCCACCTCAGCGGCGAGGACTGGGACGCCACGTTCGCGCACGGCCTGGACTACCTGCTCGACGGGATCGCCGCCCGGCTCGGCCGGTAGGCCGCCGCCGCGGGCACGAAGGCCAGCCAGAAGCACGCCGCGCCCAGCGGCAGCCGGTCCAGGTCGGTGGCCGCCAGCACGGTGCCGACCACCATCATGACCGGGCTCCACACCGGCAGCAGGCGCGGCGACCCGGCGGCGAGCACGCCGCCGAGCACGATCGGCCCGGCGAAGAGCAGCGCCGGCCCGACCGTGTAGACCGCGAGCATCACACCCGGGTAGCTCTGCACCTGGTCGAAGATCTCGCCCATGCCGGCCCGGTCGGCGGCGGCGAGACCGGCGTAGACGTCCACGGCGGCCTGGACGGCGGTGGCCAGCGCGCCCAGCAGGCCGGCCGCCAGGCCGAGGTCCGCGGCGATCCCGCGCAGCCCCGCGCGGGGTCCCGCCAGCCGGCGCAGCCCCACGCACGCTGCTCCCAGCAGCAGCGCGCCGATCAGGAAGGCGACGTGCCCCGCCGTCCAGGCCAGGCCCGGACCGCGGGTACCGTCGAGGCCGTCGAGCAGCCGGATGATCCCGTAGGCCATCAGGAGAGCGGGTCCGGCCGTGTAGGAGAGCCGGGTGAGCGTCGTGTCCATATGTCGATGGTCCGGCTCCGCCGCCCACGCCGACATGGGGGAAGCCCCTTCCCCCACCCCTGCCTCCCCCTGACCCGCGCCAGGGGGTTTCAGCCGATCCGGGTCATCGTGGAGGGGGGGCCGCCCCCTCCCGGATGGACCCAGGCGCCGGTCACGGTGGTGCCGTCCGCGTCGAAGACGCCCCGGTAACAAGCCGGGGAGCCCTTCTCCCCGCCCCAGACGGTGAGGGTGTCGCCCTCGATCTCGTAGACGTAGCCGAAGGTGCTGCCCTCGCTGCCGTAGAAGCGGGATGTGAGGTCCGCGCTCGGCTCGGCGGCGCCGAACACCCGCTCCCCGCCGATGACCTCGATGCCCTTGATCGACCGGCCGTCCTGTTCGAGGTCGATGTCCTGGACGAGGAAGAACCCGCCCTCCAGCCAGCGGTAGGTGACCTGCCCGGCGGCGCCGCCGGCGACCTTCCAGGTGCCGGTCAGCCGGTCCAGCCTCTTCAGTTCGGCGTCCTCGTGGTGCGTCATGACCGTTCCCGCCTTCGCTCGGTTCGTCTGCCGTTCGTGTGACGGGCGGGCGCGGGCTGCCGGTTCGCGGCGGTGGGCAGGGCGCGCCACTCGCCCCACGCGTCCGGGCCGGACAGCACCGGCGCCCACATCGCGAGGATCGCCGCGCGCCCGTCGAACAGCGCGGGGACCGGCGGCATCGTCTGCCGGGCGTCCGCCCGCAGCAGCGTCTCCTGCACCACGTCCTCGGCGTCGGCGAACGACCCGAGCATCCGGTAGCAGTGCACCCGCAGCTCGTGCCGGTACCGCTCGGCCGGCCCGGCGAACGTCGTCTCGTCGCCCGCCCGGACCGCCTCCGTCACCGCCCGCTCCTCGGCCCCGCCCGGAACGCCTTCCCGCCCGCCCATGACGACCCTCCGCTGCCCGGATTCCGTGCCGCCATGGTGCCGCCCTTTTCGATCTTCTGGCGGGCCGCACTTGACGGGCGTGGCAGGCAAGGGAGACTGAGTCGGTGATCAAGACTCTGTGCCCCCGGGACTACAGCGAAGCGCTGTACGTCGGTCACTTCTTCCGCACCGGCGTCCCGGTGGTGATGGACCTCACCGGGCTGCCGGACGCCGAGGCCAGGCAGTTCGTCGACTTCGCGGCCGGGCTGGTGTGCGGGCGGGGCGGGGACATGGACCGGCTCTCGCCCAAGGTCTTCCTGCTGATGCCGCGCGGGATGGCGGCCGGGGCGGAGGAGGGTTAGGGGTCAGTCCGGGTGGCTGAGCCGTAGGGCCGCCCGGGTCGCCGCCGGGGTGGCCGGGAGCAGCGGCAGCCGTACCATCGGGGTGGGGATCGCGCCCTCGGCGTGCAGGACCGCCTTGACGACAGCCGGGTTGGGCTCGGCGAACAGCGTCGCGGACAGCGGGGCCAGCCGGTGCCCGAGGGCGCGGGCGCGGCCGAGGTCGCCCGTCCGCCAGGCGGCGACCATCTCGGCGAACCGGTCGGTGCGCAGGTGGGCGGAGGCGAGGATCGCGCCCGGCGCGCCGAGCGCGAGGAGCGGCGCGGCGAAGAGGTCGTCCCCGGCGAGCACCGCGAACCCGGGCGGCGGGTCGGCCAGCAGCCGCACGGTGTCCTCGTCGACGCCGCCGACGGCGTGCTTGGTCCCGGCCACCCGGGGGTGCGCGCCGAGCCGGCGCAGGGCGTCCAGGCCCAGGGTACGGCCGGTGCGGTAGGGGATGTTGTAGACGATCAACGGCACCGGGCTCCCGTCTGCCAGTGCGGTGAAGTGCGCGAGCACCCCCTCCTCCGAGGGACGGGTGAAGTACGGCACGACGACCAGCGCCGCCGCCACCTCCGGCCGCTTCCCGAGTTCCTCCAGGGCGGCCAGGGAGCTCCGGGTGTCGTTCGAGCCGGCTCCGGCGATCAGTGTGGCCGAGCGTTCCCGGCACACCCGGGCGCAGACGTCCAGGACGAGACGCCGCTCGTCCGGGTCGAGCGCGGCGGGCTCGGCGGTCGTGCCCAGGGCCACCACCCCCGCCGCGCCGCCGTCGAGCACCCGGTGGGCGAGGGCTTCCAGGGCGCCGGCCGCGACCGACCCGTCGGCGGCGAACGGGGTGACGAGCGGGACGTACAGTCCGGTGGGCGAGAAGTCCATGGGTCCAGGCTGGTACGGCCGGCCTGTGCAGGTCCAGTTCACATTTCTGACGTGACACGTAAGCTGAACTGATGCTCGACGTGCGCAAGCTGCGCCTGCTCCGCGAACTCGCGCACCGCGGCACCATCGCCGCGGTCGCCGACGCCCTCGCCTACACGCCGTCCGCCGTCTCCCAGCAACTCGCCGCGCTGGAACGGGAGACCGGCGTGCGGCTGCTGGAGCGCAGCGGCAGGCGGGTGGTCCTCACCCCCGCGGGGACACTGCTCGCCGAGCACGCCGAAACCGTGCTGGCCGTGCTGGAACGGGCCTCCGCCGCGCTCGCCGCCACCCGGAGCGGCCTGGCCGGGCCGCTGCGCATCGGCGCCTTCCCCTCCGCCGTGCGCACGATCCTGCCGCCCGCGCTGGTCGCCCTCGGCCGCGACCACCCCGGCCTGGAGCTGATGGTCACCGAGCTGGACCCGGCCGCCGCGCCCGCCGCCCTGCGCGACGGGACGCTCGACGTCGCCCTCGTGCACGACTACGACTACGTCCCGATCGAGCCGGACCCGGCGCTGGACACCGAGCCCCTGATCGAGGAGACGATCTACCTCGCCTCCTCCGCGGGGACGCCCGGGGCGGCGGTGGACCCGCTGACCGGCCCGATCGGCGGCCACCGGGAGACGTCGTGGATCGTCGGCAGCCCGGACACGTTGTGCCACCTGATGACCGTGCGGGCCTGCCAGGCCGCCGGTTTCACGCCGCGCGTCCGGCACCGGGCCGACGACTTCGCCGCGGTGCTCGCGCTGGTCGCCGCGGGTCAGGGGGTCGCACTGGTGCCCCGGCTCGGCGCGGTGGACCCGCCGCCCAACGTGGTCCTCACCGCGCTGCCGACGCGCCGCCGTACCCGCCTCGCCTACCGGCGCGGCAGACGCGACCACCCCGCGGTGACCGCCTGGATCACCGCACTACGCACGTCGGCCGCCGCCTACGCCTCCTGAACCCGCCGCCTACGCCTCCCGAACCGGGGCGGCCGGCGCGTGCGCCTCGTGAACCGGGGCGGCCGGCGCCTGCGCCTCGTGATCCTGTACGGCGGCCGGCGCGGGGGCGGCGATCGAGGAGAAGCCGAGCCAGGCGTAGGTGACACAGCCGGCCAGCAGCGTCATCCCGGACAGCGTGCCGCTGACGAAGGGCACCCAGTCGATGGCCGGCGTCACCGACATGACGAACCCGGCGAGGGCGAGCACGGTGAGGATCGCACCCGGCACGATGACCCCGACCTGCTTCCAGATCGGCCCGAGCGCGACGAAGTGCACGCCGGCCACGAGCGCCACCCAGGCGACGTCGACCTGCTCGGGCGCCCGCACGGCACTCAGGGCGGCGAGCCCGCCGAACAACGCGATGGCCTCCCCCGCGACGACCACGACATAACCCCCGCCGAACCTCCTCCCGGCACCGAGGGCGGCGGCGACCAGCTCCGCACCGGCATGACCGAGCCGCCTGCCCGCGTGGTACCACATGGCGGCGACACCGGCGAGGGCGAGGACCGCGAGCACGCGGAACAGGATCCCGATCACCAGGCTCAACGGGGCGGACGAATTGACCATCACGAACACCGCCCCGAAAACGGCGCCGACCAACATGCCGGTCATACGTTGCATGCCCCAGGACGTTACCGTTCAGCCAGGAAACCGTTGGTCCTCCAACCGATCCTTGTCCCGGGACCGGCGATGCCCTACTGTGCCCCGCCATCCGGGCGCGGGGATCTTTGCGGCTGCTCCGTGCACACCGGAAACTTTCCGTCCTCAGACGAAGACGCCACGCCGGGCGGACAGGATGCCCTGCTGCTGGGCGAGGGCCGAGACGAGGGCGTGCGGATGGTCGCGGCGGATCTGCGCGTGGATCCCTTCAGCCTTTTCCTTGTCGGTGGGCGGGTCCACTTTGGTGGCCCACCAGCTGTCGTCGAGTACGGTGAACCGCCAGGCGGGGAAGGTCTGGTTGAGGGCGTTCAGGTGCAGCGCCTCCTCGTCCGGGGTCATTGGAGGGCCCTTGTGGAGGTAAGGACGTACTTGATACTTACGGCGACCATGTGCCGGTTGCCTACCGGGGCGATGGGGTCGCCCCACGACCACCAGTACTGCCACTTGCCGCCGGCGTCTATGGCCACGGTGATGGACTCGCTCAACTGGGGTGCGCGCGGGTTGGTCACGATCAGTTTCGGCTCGTCGCCATCTTCCACGGGGTGTCCAGCGAGAGGCTGCCGAGCACGTCGGCGAGACGGTTGAGATGAGAGACCGGCGTCACCGACGGGCCGCTCATCGCGCGTCCTGGAGAACGCGCGGACGCGGGACCACCGGGGTCATCGCCCGCATCTGCGCGGCGAGGTCCTCGGCGGTACGAGCCCACAGAGTCACCGGCTCGGACGTCGGCCACAAGGCGATGGCGTAGAACTGCCTGCGGGCAGCGGGGTGGGGTGGTCAGCAAATACACAGAAGGCCAGGGAGATCAACTAGGGACGCTGGGGTTCATCACCAACGTCTGCATCCTGGAATACCGTCTACACGGCTCGCGCGCTGGACGAAATCCGCGCCGAAGGAAAGGAGATAGCCGCCGACATCGCTCGATTGTCCAGATAAGAACGTCCTGGGCCGCTACAACTTCGCTCTGCCGGAGATCATCCAGGACGGCGCCTTGCGCCCGCTGCGCACGCCCCCGCCCGGCCAGTAACCCCTTCTGGGCCGCACCCGCTTCACCCCGGCGTGGTGGGCTGCGCCTCGGGCGGCACGAGCATCCGGCGGACCTGCTCATGGGAGACCCTGGCGTGCTTGCCGATCCGGCGCAGCCCCCACCCCTCGCCGCGGGCATCCGCCATCGCCTAGTACTGGGAGGCCCATCTCCGCCCCCTTGTACTACGCCCTGCTCAATACTGGGGAACCCCTCGACGATGCCGCCGCGGACCCGCGCCGCGGCGGGCGCGTTGGCGGCCGCGCGTGCCGAATGGATGCAGCTCAAGCTGTCCGCCGGCCGCCGCCTCAAGTGCGGCCGACCCGGACCCAGCGGGCGGTCACCGACGAGCTGCAGATCAGCGCGGCCGCCGCGATCGCCAGTGACAGCCGCAGCCCGGGGTAGAAGTCTGCGGCGACCAAGGTGCCGAACAGGGCGACACCGACCGCTCCGCCGATCTGCCGGGCCGTGTTCAGTCCCGCGGAGGCAACCCCGGCGTACTCGGGCTCGACCGTCTCCAGCACCGCGCTGGTCATGGCAGGGACCGCGAGTCCTCCGCCGATGCCGACGGGCACCGTGGCCAGCCAGATCGCCCAGTTCGGCGCGGTGGGCCCGGCGGCCAGCAGCCCCAGCAGGCCGAGGGCGAACAGGAGTTGGCCGCCCATCATCGGCAGCCGGGGCCCGATCCATCCGGTCAGCCGGCCGCCGAGCAGGTTGGCGGCCATCGCGGCGATGCTCATAGGCAGGAAGATCAGGCCGGTGGCCAGCGCCGAGTCACCTCGCTCGTTCTGGAGCAACAAACTGAGCAGGAAGACGATGCCGTAGTAGGCGAAGTTCTGGACGAAGCCGGCCACGCCCGCGGAGGAGAACGCCGGGTGGGTAAAGAGCCGCATCGGCAGCATCGGCTCCGGCGCCCGCCGTTGCCACCACACGAAGAACGCACCGCCGGCCACGGCCACGACCAGCGCCATGACTACCGGCGTCGTCGTCCAGCCCAGCGTGCCGCCCTCGATCAAGGCAAACGTCAGCCCGGACAGGGTCAGTACCACGACCACCTGGCCCGGCAGGTCGAGACGACGCCCCCCGCCGGCCCGCGTGGCGTGCGACCGGGCGGTCGCCAGCAAACCGATCACCCCGATCGCCAGGTTCACCAAGAACAGCGACCGCCACCCCAGCCAGCCGAGGAGCAGTCCGCCCAGCACCGGGCCGGCCGCCACCGCCGCGCCGCCGACCGCCGCCCACACGCCGACCGCCCTGGTCCGCGCGGCGGCGTCCGGGTAGGCGTGCCGGACCATCGCCAGCGACGCCGGCAACTGCACAGCCGCGCCGATGCCCTGGGCGAACCGCGCCGCAATGAGCATCCCCGGAGAGGTAGCCAAACCACAGATCAGCGAACTGAGCACGAACAGAACGAGGCCAACGGCGAACGCCCGCCGCGCGCCCATTCGGTCACTCAAAGACCCGCCGATGAGCTGCAACGCGGCGAACGTGAGCGTGTAGCCGTCCACCACCCACTGCAGGTGCGTCAGCCCCGCTCCGAGCTCTCGGCCCAGGGTGGGCAGCGCGACGTTCACGATCGTGGCGTCCAAGCTGACCATCAGGAACCCGAACGAGGCGGCGAACAGGGTCCACCGCGCCCATGACGGGGTCGCGGCGGCGGGGGCAGTGCGATCAGCGGTGGGTTCGGTATTCACCGGACCAGATTGGTGCGTACCGTGAAGGGTGGGCAATCGGCGAGGGTGCACCTATCAGGGTCACTCTGACCAGCAAGAACAACGCGCAAGGGGGCGGTTTGGCCAGGCAGAGCATGAGGGCGCACGAGCTGGGGGCGTTCCTGCGGTCGCGGCGGACACTGCTCGCGCCGGACGAGGTGGGGCTGCCGGGGGAAGGTGTGCGCCGTACCTCCGGGCTGCGCCGGGAGGAGCTCGCCCGGCTGGCCGGTGTCAGCACGGGCTACTACGTCCGCCTTGAGCAGGGTCGTGCACCGCACCCGTCGGCGAGCGTGCTGGGCGCCCTGGCCAGGGCGTTGCGACTGTCCCACGACGAGCGCGAGCACCTCTTCGCGTTGACCGACCAGCTCCGTCCGGAACCCGAGCCGAGGAAGCTCGCCGACGGCACTCGCCGGTTGCTCGAACTGCTCGCCCCGCCCACCGCCGCCTATGTGATCAGCGGGCACAGCGACGTGCTGGCGTGGAACGACACCGCGTCCGCACTGTTCGGGCACCTCATCGACGGCCCCGTCCGCCCCAACAACGTGCGGTACGTGTTCACCGATCCGCAGGCCAGGCAGCTGTTCGTCGACTGGGAGGACATCGCGGCCGACTCCGTGGCCCATCTCCGAGCGGCAACCGGACACCGCCCCGACGACGCCGAACTGACCGAACTGGTCACCGAACTCGGCGAGCTCAGCCCCGAGTTCCGCCGGTTGTGGAACACCCGGGAGCTGCGTCACAAGGTCGACGGGCGCAAGGAACTGCACCACCCGCTGGTCGGCCGGATCACCCTGGACTATGTGGTGGTGGCCGCTCCTAAGACCCCCGGGCAGCGGCTGGTCGCCTACAGCGCCGTCCCCGGCTCCGACTCGCACACCGCGCTGGTCCGACTGCGGCGGACGAGGCAGCATCGCGAGCCCACCTGGTCTTAGAGAGGGCGTTTGTTCGCCGGGATCTGCGCCAGGAACTCGTCGATGCCGAGCCTGCCGCGCGGGCGAGTTCGCCGGCGTAGCCGTGCGGGTCGCCCCAGTTCTGGGTGCGGGGCGGGCCGGGGCTCAATGGTCATCGCCCGTACGCCGATGATCGGGTCGACGATCTGATCGCGCGGCGTGACACGCTGCGCCGGCTCGCCACTGGCGACCGGGCCCTGGTGCCCGACCGCGTTCTCGCGACCCCGGACAGAGTGGCCGCCGATTTCGGCTTCACCCCGGACGACGTGACGATGGCCCGGGAGGGGCTGGTGCTGGTCAGGGCATTGGTGCCGGAGGGCTTCGACGACTATTGCTCCCGGGTCGAGCACGCCCTCGACGATCCTCGGTACGTCTCCTTGATCAAGCGTATGTGGCGTGCCACCGCGTGGGAGCCGGACGACCCCCGGGTCGACGAACTCGCCACAGCCCTGGCCGACTACTATCTCGCCCATCCCGCCCTGCTGCCCATCCCGGGCGGACTCCAGGCTCGCACGGCCGGCCCGAAGATCTGGCCGGACGCGGCGAGCTTCGCTTCGACCGCTGAGCGGACGAGGCTCATCGCGGCGTCGCGGTCCGCGGCGGTCGTCGATACCTGCACGTAGTCCGTCATGGCGAACAGTAGATCACCGGGGATGACGCGTCGCCAGGCTGCCGGAGGCGCCGTGCCGGTCCGCGTACCACGCGTGGTCCGGGGTAGCGGCTTCGCCGCCGGATGCCGGTCGGCGAAATAAAACTGTCCGTCTGAGCGCTCTGGACACTCGACGTACATTTCGCCCGGTTCGACGGCGGGCTCCTCGGGAGACTCCTCGGTCGTCAGCCTGTGGCGGCGGGCAACCAGCACAGCGGGGTTGGACATACAACCCCATACCCCCCAGAAGGTTGCCTGAGGCAATAATATATATTTGCCCAAGGCAACCAGATGGAGGTGCCCATGCCATCGGACGACACCTGCGGGGAACTCCTCGTCCGGCTGAGCGACATGCAGGCGGTGATCAAGTCCTTCCGGCAGGACGTCCCGGTCACCGGCTCCCGGGCCGGTCTCATGTGCCTCGTCGCGCTGCGGAGGTGCGGCGAGCTGCGCATCGGCCGGCTCGCCGAACTGCTGGAGGTCGACCAGTCCGTGGCCAGCAGGCATGTGGCCGACCTGGAGGTGCACGGCATGGTCGTGCGCATCCCCAATCCCAGCGACGGCCGTTCCTGGTACGTACGGCTGACCCCGGACGGCGACCGCGCGGCCGGGGACGCGCTCGCCCACATCCGCCGGCGTCTCGCCGAAACCCTCGGCGAATGGACCGATGAGGAGATCACCGAGCTGTCGGCGCTCCTCGCGAGGCTCCGCGTGAGCTTCGACGCGCACCGTGCCCGCGTTCCGCATCCCTCCCGCACGGCACAGACAGTGAAAGGAAACCGATGACAACCGCAGTACCGGCCGATTCGCGGGAGGCAGCACCGGACTCGGCCGCGCCGATGACGCATCGGCAGATCATGGAAGCGCTGTCGGGCCTGCTGCTCGGCCTGTTCGTGGCGATCCTGTCCTCGACCGTCGTGTCGAACGCGCTGCCCACGATCATCTCCGACCTGCACGCCGGCGAGACCACCTACACCTGGGTCATCACCGCCACCCTGCTCGCCCTCACCATCTCCACGCCCATCTGGGGCAAGCTCGCCGACCTGGTGAGCAAGAAACTGCTGGTCCAGATCGGCCTGATCATCTACGTCGCCGGCTCGGCGTTCGCCGGACTCGCCCAGAACCCGGGGATGCTCATCGGCGCCCGGGTCGTCCAGGGCCTCGGCGTCGGCGGCCTCACCGCCCTCGTCCAGGTGATCATGGCCGCGATGATCTCCCCCAGGGAACGCGGCCGCTACTCCGGCTACCTCGGCGCCGTCTTCGCCCTGGCCACCGTCGCCGGCCCGCTGATCGGCGGCGTCATCGTGGACACCTCCTGGCTCGGCTGGCGCTGGTGCTTCTACGTCGGCGTGCCGTTCGCCGTGATCGCGCTGATCGTGCTGCAGAAGACGCTGCGCCTCCCGGTGGCCAGGCGCAAGGTCAAGGTGGACTGGAGCGGAGCCTTCCTCATCTCCGCCGCCGCCTCGCTGCTCCTCGTCTGGGTCTCCTTCGCCGGCAGCAAGTACGACTGGCTCTCCTGGCAGACCGGCGCCATGGTCGGCGGCGCCGTCGTACTGGCGCTGATCTTCGTGTTCGTGGAGATGAGGGCCGCCGAGCCCATCGTCCCGCTGCGCCTGTTCGGCAACCGGGCCATCAGCCTCGCCGTGGTGGCCAGCCTCCTCGTCGGCGTCGGCATGTACGGCGTCACGACCTTCCTCAGCCAGTACTTCCAGCTCGCCCGCGGTGAGACGCCCACCATGGCCGGCGTCATGACCCTGCCGATGATCGTCGGGCTGGCGCTGTCGTCCGCCGTCGTCGGGCAGATCATCACCCGTACCGGCCGGTGGAAGATCTTCCTGATCATCGGCGGCATCGCGATGACCGCCGGGTTCGCGCTCACCGGCCTGCTGCGCTACGACACCGACTACTGGCTCGCCGCGATCTACATGTTCCTCATCGGCGCGGGCGTCGGCATGACCATGCAGAACCTCGTCCTGTCCGTGCAGAACCAGGTCAAGCCCCAGGAACTCGGCGCCGCCAGCTCGGTCGTCGTGTTCTTCCGCACTCTCGGCGGCACCGCCGGCGTCGCCGCGCTCGGCGCCGTGCTCGCCAACCGGGTCGCGCAGTACACCGCGGACGGCCTCGCCGGGCTCGGCATCCAGGGCGGCGCGACGAGCGACGGCTCCATCCCCAAGCTCGACGCCCTCCCCGGCCCGGTGCGCCTGGTCGTCCAGGAGGCGTTCGGCCACGGCGTCGGCGACGTCTTCCTGTACGCCTCGCCGCTGGCGCTCCTCGCGCTGATCGTCATGCTGTTCATCAAGGAGGTCCCGCTGCGCGGCTCCACCGGCGCGGAGCAGCCGCCCGCGGTCGCCGCCGACGCCCCCGTCCCCGCCGTCAACGGCTCGGCACCGGGCAGGCACGCCCAGCGCGACACCCAGGAGCTGGTCACCGTGGGCGCCGACAGCCCCGCCGTACGCAACGGCCTGGCCACCACGCCGATGGCCGTGCCGGGCGCCGCCACCGGCGCCGTCTTCGCCTCGGCGGGCGGCAGCGCGCCGCAGCACGCGGCCGGCGGCGGCATCCGCGGCTTCATCCGCGGCGCCGACGGCGGCCCGGTCGGCCACGCCACCCTCACCCTCATCGACGTCAAGGGCCACCAGCTCGGCCGTACGGTCACCCAGCCCGACGGCTTCTACGACATGTGGACCCCCGGCAGCGGCACGTACGTGCTGATCGCCTCGGCCGGCGAGCACGACCCGCAGGTGGCGACCCTGGTCGTCGGCGAGCGGCCGCTCGACTTCGACCTGACCCTCACCGGCTCCGGCCGGCTGAACGGCACCGTGCGCGACGCGTCCGGCAAGCCGGTCGGCCAGGCGATGGTCATCGTCACCGACGTCCGCGGCGAGGTCGTCGTCACCGGCGTGACCGGCGACGACGGCACGTACGGCTTCGCCGGGGTCGTCGCCGGGACGTACACCCTCGCGGTCAGCGCCGGCACGTACCGGCCGGTGGCGATGCCGATCGAGGTCGGCACCGGGCAGACCACGCGGGACGTCGAACTGCTGCCCGGCGCCCGGGTCCGCGGCACGGTCCGGGTCAAGGGCGCGGGCGGCCCGCTCGCCGACGCCCGGGTCACGCTGCTCGACGCGGCGGGCAACGTCGTCGGCACGGCGACCACCGGCGAGGACGGCGAGTACGCCTTCGCCGACCTCACCAGCGGCCAGTACACCGTCATCGCCACCGGCTACCCGCCGGTCGCCGACGCCCTCACCCTCAACGGCCAGGGCGACGACGGGCACGACCTCTGGCTCGGCCACTCGGAGTGAGCCCGGGGCACGCCGGGCCGCCTCCCCCCACGAGGGACCGGCCCGGCCGGGCCACGAACACCAGACCGGCGAGCGAGCGAAAGCGGGATTCCACCATGTACACCAGCCCCCAGGCCCGGGAGAACGCACCCTCGGGGCGGCGCGGCCTGCACGCGACGGTACGGACGAAGGACGGCTGGGCGGTGCAGCACGCGGTCGTCACCGTGACCGACATGTCCGGCCACCAGGTCGTCAGGGCCGAGGCGGACGCCGACGGCGCGGTGCGGACCGCGCCGCTGGCCCCCGGCGTCTACACCGTCGTCGTCACCGCGGTCGGCTACACGCCGGTCGCCTCGACGGCCATCGCCACCGCCTCCGGCACCGCCGAGCTGGGCACGCTCACGCTGGCCCGGCAGGGCGGCGTGGACCTGCCGCCGCCCGGCGTGTGGACCGTCGACCCGGCCCACTCCAAGGTGGCCGCGACCGCGCAGCACCTCGGACTGTCCAGCGTGCAGGGCCGGTTCTCCGAGTTCGCCGGCCGGATCGACGTCGCCGCGACCGCCGAGGCGTCCGGCGTCGTCGCCGAGATCGCCGCCGCGTCCATCGACACCGGCAACGGCATGCGGGACGACCACCTGCGCTCGGCCGACTTCCTGGACGTCGAGCGGCACCCGGCGATCACCTTCCGGAGCACCGGGCTGACCGCCACCGGGCCGGACCGCTGGAAACTGCACGGCGAGCTGACCATGGCCGGCCACACCCGGCCGGTCGATCTCGACCTGTCCTACCTGGGCACCAGCCCGGACCCGTGGGGCGGGCTGCGCGCCGCTTTCCGCGCCGTCACCGAGCTGCGCCGGGAGGACTACGCCATGAACTACAACCAGGTCGTCGCGGCCGGGATCTCGCTCATCGGCGCCACCCTCAAGGTGGAGCTGGACATCCAGGCGGTCCAGGGGGAACTCCCGCCACAGGGTTGATCGTTCACCGGAATGAGGGCCGGACAGTCGGCAAACAGTCGGCAAGGAGGAGGGAGGAACAATGATGGCCGAGGCGCAGGCGACGACGATGCCCGTGGGCGAGTCCGCGGCGATCGACGCGGTGGAGCATCAGCTCGGCGTCCTCTTCCGGCGTTCCCGCGCGCTGTCCGCCGAGATGGGCCGGGCGGTGCACCCCGAGCTTGAGCCCGGCGCCTACAGCCTGATCGTGCGCATCGACGAGATCGCCCCGGCGCGGTCCAGCGACCTGGCCGCCTACTTCGGGGTCGGCAAGGCCACGATCAGCCGCCAGTTGAAGGTGCTGGAGGAGCTGGGCCTGATCAGGCGCGAGCCCGACCCGCTGGACGGCCGGGCCCACTTCCTCGACCTCACGGAAGAGGGCAGGCACCGCCTCGGCCACGCCCGCGCGGCCCGTCAGGAGCGCTTCCACGCGCTGCTCGCCACCTGGCCGGAGGAGGACGTCCGCCTCCTCGCCCGGATGCTCACCCGCCTCAACACCCTCACCGACAACCTGACCTGACCTGCCACCCCCGCCGTCGTGCGGGTTCTCTCAGGGCCGCCTCCGGGCTCCTCCCCGAAGCGCCCGCCGTACGGCACGCGGCAGAATCCCCATCGTGAAAGCGAAGAAGACGGCCGTCGCGGCACTCCTCCTGGCCTCCGGCCTCACCCTCACCGCCTGCGGCCTCCTCAACGCCACCCCACCCCACCACGACGCCGTCTCCTACGAAACCCCAGCCCAGTCGATCACCGTCCAGGTCCAGACCGGCCCCGCCTGACGGGGCGCTACGGGGTGGGGTTGGCCATCAGGGCGGTGAGGTCGTAGATGACGGTGGCGGCGGCGAGGGAGGTTATCTCGGCGTGGTCGTAGGCGGGGCTGACCTCGACGACGTCGGCGGCGACCAGGGAGTCGCCGGACAGGCCGCGGAGGAGGCGGAGGAGTTCGCGGGAGGTGAAGCCGCCGATCTCCGGGGTGCCGGTGCCGGGGGCGAAGGCGGGGTCGAGGACGTCGATGTCGACCGAGAGATACACCGGGGCGTCGCCCACCCTGCGGCGGATGCGGTCCAGCACGCCTTCGACGCCGAGCAGGTCGAGGTCGCCGGCCCGGATGACCTGGAAGCCGAAGCTCGCGTCGTCCACCAGGTCCTGCCGGCTGTAGAGCGGGCCGCGGATGCCGACGTGGATGGAGTGGTCCTCGATCAGCAGCCCCTCCTCGAAGGCGCGGCGGAAGATGGTGCCGTGGGTGCGGGGGGCGCCGAAGTACGTGTCCCAGGTGTCGAGGTGGGCGTCGAAGTGCACCAGGGCGACCGGGCCGTGCACCCTGGAGACGGCGCGGAGCAGCGGCAGCGCGACCGTGTGGTCGCCGCCGACGGTGATCAGCCGGTGCCGGTCGGACAGCAGGTCGGCGGCGTGCCGGTCGATCTGGGTCAGCGCCTCGTCGATCGAGAACGGGTTGCACGGGACGTCGCCCGCGTCCACGACCTGAATCCGCTGGTAGGGGGCCACGTCCAGGTCGGGGTGGTAGGCGGGGCGCAGGTTGCGGGACGCCTGCCGTACGGCGGCGGGGCCGAAGCGTGCGCCGGGGCGGAACGACGTGCCGCCGTCGAACGGCGCGCCGAGCACGGCCACCGCGTAGTCCGGCACCTCGTCCACCCGCGGCAGCCGGGCGAACGTCGGGCTGCCGGCGAACCGCGGCACCTGGGTGCCGGACACCGGCCCGACGACCTCCGGCGTGTTCTCGTCTGTCATGTGCGCTTTCCCCTGGTCAATCGATCAACGGCTGCGGGAAGTGGCGGGGGGTGAGGGCGAGGGAGGCGATGTGCCCGGCGACCTCGCCGGCGGGGGCGATCCAGACCGTGGAGAGCGACTTCATCAGCTCGACGAGTTGCTCCAGGGCGCGCAGGCGGGCGCCGCGGCCGGTCAGGAAGGGATGGTTGGTCAGGGAGAAGCAGCCGCCGTCCTCGTGGATCGCCCGGAGTTCCAGCGACCACATCTCCAGCGCCTTCGCGGGGCTCTCGATGAGCCCGGAGCCGAAGACCTCGGGCAGGTAGGCATACTGCTCCCAGTCGTCCAGCGCCCAGTGCACCGGGATCTCGACCAGGGACCGCGCGTCCGGGCCGCCGTGCTCGGCGAGGAGGTACGGCACGTCGCTGTCCATGAGGCTGCTGTCGTAGCCGAAGCCCCGGTCCAGCAGCAGGCCGTGCGTGGCGTAGGTGGTCTCCCACATGGGCGCCCGGTAACCGGCCGGCCGCAGCCCGGCCACCCGCCACAGCGCGTCGAGGCCACGGTCGATCATGGCGGCCTCCTCCGCGGGCGACATCCCGCGCACCGCCTCGTGCAGGTAGCCGTGGTGGGCGATCTCGTGCCCGTCGTCGGCGATCCTGCCCACGACCTCCGGGTACCGCTCGGCGGTGTAGCCGGGTACGTAGAACGTCGCGCGCAGGTCGTGCCGGCGCAGCAGGGAGAGGATGCGCGGCACGCCGGTCAGCGGGCCGTACGCCTGGTGGGACATCACCGACAGGCGGCTGGCGTGCGACGGGTCGGCGGTCAGCACGACCGCCTCCGCGTCGAGGTCGAAGCTCAGGACGGCTGCCGACGTCGCGCCGCCGGGCCATGTGACCGGCTCCGCGGGCCGCGTCACGTCCCGCCCGGCCACCGGGTGCGGCTCCGCCTCCGCCACCCGCGACGCGGCGAGCGAACCCGCCTCCGGACCGCCGCGCGGCGCCTCGGCGGTGGCGCGGGCCGCGGGTGAGGCGGCGAACGGGCGGGGGTCGGCGGTGGCGCGGGCCGCGAGTGAGGCGGCGAACGGGCGGGGGTCGGCGGTGGCGCGGGCCGGGGGCGCGGCGGCGAACGGGCGGGGGTCGGCGGCGCGGAGGAAGTCGACGGTGGCGGGGGGCTCGCCGGGCCAGTGCAGCACGGGGTCGGCGGGCGGGGCCTCGGCGACCAGGCGGCCGTGCGAGACGACGTAGCGGGGCCGTACCTGGCGGCGCAGGATGTCCACGCCGTCCAGCGCGGGCAGCACCAGGAAGGACGCGGGACGGCCCTCGGCCAGGCCGTACCGGTCGCCCAGGCCGAGGACGGCCGCGGCGCGGTCGGTCACCATGCGGTGGCACTCGGCGATCTCCGCCATGCCCGTGAGCTGGGTCGCGAGCGAGCCGACCAGGGCGACCTGGACCGGGTTGGCGGTGCCCAGGGGGAACCACGGGTCCATGACGTCGTCGTGGCCGAAGGCGACGTTCACCCCGGCGGCGAGCATCTCCTTGACCCTGGTCAGGCCGCGGCGCTTGGGATAGGCGTCGAAGCGGCCCTGGAGGTGCAGGTTCACCATCGGGTTGCAGACCAGGTTGACGCCGGAGCGCAGCAGCAGCCGTTGCAGCTTGTAGGCGTAGGCGCCGTTGTAGGAGCCCATGGCCGTGGTGTGGCTGGCGGTGACCCGGTCCCGCAGGCCGGTGCGCAGGGCCTGGGCCGCGAGCACCTCGATGAACCGGGACTGCTCGTCGTCGATCTCGTCGCAGTGCACGTCCACCATCAGGCCGTGCTCGGCGGCGAGCGCCACCGCGTACTCCAGGGAGCGCACGCCGTCCTCCCTGGTGTCCTCGTAGTGCGGGATGGCCCCCACCACGTCGGCCCCCGCGCGCACGGCCTCGGCGAGCAGTCGCTCCCCGCCGGGGAAGGAGCAGACGCCCTCCTGCGGGAAGGCGACGATCTGCAGGTCCAGCACGTCGCGGACGATGTCGCGCACCTCGGCCATGGCGCGCAGCGCGACCAGGGACGGGTCGGTGACGTCCACGTGGGTGCGCACGTGCAGGACGCCGTTGGCGACGTACCAGCGCAGCACCTGGAGGACCCGGCCGACGACGTCGTCCCGGCTGAGCAGGGGCTTGCGCTCGGTCCACCGGGCGATGCCCTCCCACAGGGTGCCGCTCTCGTTCCAGCTCGGCTCGCCGGCGGTGAGCACCGAGTCGAGGTGGACGTGCGGTTCCACGTAGGGCGGGGTGAGCAGGCCGCCCGCGGCGTCCAGGACGGTGGCCGGGCCGTCGGCGGGGGGCGGGCCGGCGGGCCTGATCTCCGCGATCCGCCCGTCCCTGACCACCACGTCGAGCAGGTCCGGCCGCCCCGGCAGCCGTCCGCCCCGCACCAGCAGATCCGTCAACTCGTCCCCCCGATCGAACCGATACCCGTCATGCGCACACCGCTCCCGTGCTCGGGACGGCGAACCTCGGACGCCGCTCTCACGCGGCCTCCGCTGCCGGGACGGCGGCCCGGCGCGGCCCGGCGGCGTAGTAGACGACGCCGGACACGAGGGCGCCGGCCAGCCAGGACAGGTCGATGCCGCCGAGCGCGCGGGCGCCGGGGCCCTGCAGGATCTCCGGTACGCCGTAGGAGAACGCCCAGGTGGCGACGATGCCGGCCAGGAAGGCCACGACGGCCGACCAGCGGATGTCGACGAGCCGGCGACCGCCCGGCGGGTCGAAGAGCGCGGCCACGTCGACGCGCTCCCTCGCGAAGATCCAGTAGTGGATGAGCATGATCGCCGCCCACGGGGCCACCCAGGTGACCATCCCGGCGAGCCAGGCGTCCAGGGTGTGCGCGAAGTCCTGCTGGAAGATCAGGAAGATGGTGAAGACGGTGGCGAGGACGCCCACGCCGTAGGTGAGCCTGCGGCGGTCCACGTTCCAGTCCAGGGTCTGGGCGGACAGGGTGCACGAGTACATGTTGAGGATGTTCGTGGCGACCGGCCCGTGCAGGACGAGCAGGATCAGCGGGATGGCCAGTGCGCCGAACGCGCGCACGACCAGCTCGCCCGGGTCCACCCGCTGGCTCACCGTGGCCAGGGTCGCGCCCAGCACGCCGAGCCAGACGACCGGGATGAACTGCCCGAGCACCGAGGACAGGAAGAGCTTCCCACGGGACATGCCCACCGGGACGAACCTGGAGTAGTCGGACGCGTAGGCGAACCAGGTGATGCCCCAGCCGATCCCGATCGCGGTCATCACGGTGCTCATCGCCGAGAGCCGCGCGGTGCCGGTGAGGTTCTGGCCGGCCCAGTCCCAGTGCACGCCGGTCCGGGTCCAGGCGATGATCGACATGCCGAGGACGACGACGAGGCTGAGCGGGACCGTCCAGCGTTCGAAGGCGACGATGGCGCGGAAGCCGTACGCGGCGATGAGCACC
The DNA here is from genome assembly GCF_030268685.1 of Microtetraspora sp. NBRC 13810. Taxonomy (GTDB): domain Bacteria; phylum Actinomycetota; class Actinomycetes; order Streptosporangiales; family Streptosporangiaceae; genus BSRQ01. Next base: position 165,366 of record NZ_BSRQ01000012.1, on the reverse strand, counting down.
TGGGCGCCCATGACCAGCAGGGCGATGACGATCTTCAGGCCGACGCCGCCGGAGATGCCGATCTGGCCGAGGAGCGCGACGACCAGGTCGAGGATGATCCAGGTGTTGACCGCGCACCAGCCGGTCGCGATCAGGCCCTGGATGGCTGCGGGCAGGTAGGCGCCCCTGCGGCCGAACGCCATCCGGGACAGCACCATCTGGCTGACCCCGGTGCGCTGGCCCATCAGGACGAAGAACCCGAAGATCACCATGCCGACGAGGTTGCCCACGACCAGCACGAGCACGGTGTCGGCGAGGCTGAGCCCCAGGCCGATGCCGAGCGCGCCGAGGACCCAGTTGATCGGGGCGAGGTTCGCGCCCGCCCAGATCCAGAACTGGTGGGCGGCGGTGGAGGTCCTGGCCTCCTCCGGCACCGGCAGCAACTGATGTTCGACGGCCTCTTCGGAGGGGGCCGCCTCGGACGGCGACGTTCGATTCATTCCCGCTCCCTTTGAGCTGGGGGCCTCAAAGCAGGTGAACAGCACCAGGCGGCCACTTAAGTAAGAAGTGTCACCTTATGCACTATTTGGCGGCAATAGACGATCTGTCGGTAGTATCCGGGTCTGTGGTAGACAGTGTGTCGTGTCGATCCGGATGTCGGACCTGATCAGCCATCCCGTGGTGCAACGGGGCGACCCCGTGGTGCTGTCCGGCGACCACCTGCTCGACCGGCAGATCCGCTGGCTGCACTCCAGCGACATCTACGAGATCGCCCCGCTGCTCCGCGACGGTGACATGCTGCTCACCACCGGCCTCGGCCTGAAAGGGCGCACCGAGGCGGAACTGCGCGGCTTCGTCCGGCAGCTCGCCACCCGCCGGGTGGCCGGCTTCGCGCTGGAGCTGTGCCGCTACTTCACGACCGCCCCGGCGGACATGGTGCAGGAGGCGCGGCATCTGGGGCTGCCGATGCTCGGGTTCCGCGCCCTGGTGCCGTTCGTCGAGGTGGCCGAGGCGGTGAACAGCACGATCGTGGACGTCGCCGTGCACCGGCTGCGCCGGATGGACGAGGTCTCCCGGGCCCTGTCGGAGGTGCTCGCCGAGAACGCCGGCGTCGGCGAACTACTCACCCGGCTCGCCGCCGTACTCGACCGGCCCGTCCTGCTCGCCGGCCCGCTGGGCGAGATCGTCGCCGACGGCTCGCACGCCCGCACCCGCGACGGCTCCGCGACCGCGCATGGCGAGCGTGACGGGCATGGCCAGCGTGACGGGCATGGCGCGCGGGACCTGCCCGACCGGGCGCCGGTGATGGTCAACGGCGCCGTCTGGGGGTGGTTGCACACCCGGCACGGCGACGGCGAGCACTTCATCGAACAGGCGGCACTGGAACGCGCGGCCGAGATCGTCGCGCTCGCCCTGCTCCGCGGCGAACGGGAAGCCGTGTCGCGCAGCGCGGAAAGCCGCCGGCTGGTCGGCGCCCTGCTCTCCGGCCGCGGCGACCGCGAGGGCCTGCGCGCCCGCCTCAAGGCCGCGGGCCTGCCGCTGACCGCGAGCGGCTACGTCGTCGCGCTCGCCTACGACGACGACCCGGCCCGCGCGCTGACCGCCCTCGACCGCGCCGCCTGGGCGGTGACGGCCGACCCGAGCGGCTCCCGGACGGCGGCGGCCGGGCAGCCGGGCGGCGCGACGGGGACGCCGAGCGCCGACGAGCACGGACGTTCCCCCGCCGTGGTGTCGGCGGAGGCGGACGGACTCTGCTGCATGGTGATGGCCGCGCCCGGGTCGCCGCGCCGCCTCGCCGTACGGCTGGCCGCCGAACTCGCCGCCGCCCTGCCCGGCAGCGCGGTGGCGGCGGTAGGGCCGCCGGTCCGCACCGCCGAGGAACTCGTGCACGGCACCACCGAGGCGCGGCTCGTGCTGCGGATCGCCCGCCAGGTGGCCCCGCGCACGCACGTCGCCGACGCCACCGTGCTCGGCATGGAACGCGCGCTGATGCGGGCCTACGACGTGGACGGACTCGCCCGGTACGTCAGGGAACAGCTCGGCCCGCTCATCGACGCGGACCGGCGGCGCGGCTCCCGGCTGATCGACACGCTCGAAGCGGTGCTGACCGCCCCCGAGGGCAAGGCCGACGCGGCCCGCCGGCTGCACCTGCACCGGCAGACCCTCTACCAGCGGCTGCGGCGCATCGGCGAACTCCTCGACGCCGACCTCGACGAACCCCTCACCCGGACCGCGCTGCTCATGGCCCTGCGCGCCCGCCGCCTCCTGGGCGAGGACCCGGACCCCCGCCCCTGGTGACCTTGGTGACGGAAACCACGGCATGGAGATCTCAGCGCACCTCCCCGCGTCCGGCGTGGTGCGGCTGGGTCCGTCATCGGCCCCGGCGGGCGTTGAGCCGGGCGGCCTGGCGGGTCAGGTGGTCGCGTTCGGCGAGGTTGGGCGCCTTCCGGGCCGCCTCGGCGTACAGCCGTGCCGCCGTCGCCAGGTCGCCGTCGCGCTCGTGGAGGTACGCCGCCACCGCGGCGTGGCGGGGCAGCGAGTCGTCCAGCGCCGCGAGGGCCGCCAGGCCGGCCCGCGGTCCGTCGGCCTCGCCGACGGCCACCGCGCGGTTGAGCCGGACGACCGGGCTGTCGGTCAGGAGCGCCAGCTCGTCGTACCACTCGACGATCTGCACCCAGTCGGTCTCCTCGGCGGTGGGCGCGTCGGCGTGGAGTGCCGCGATGGCGGCCTGGGCCTGGAACTCGCCCAGCCGGTCGCGGGCGAGGGCCGCCTGGAGGATCTCGACGCCCTCGGCGATCGACTCGGTGTCCCACCGGCCGCGGTCCTGCTCGGCGAGCGGCACCAGGCTGCCGTCGGGCGCGGTCCGGGTGGCGCGCCGGGCGTGGTGGAGCAGCATGAGGGCGAGCAGCCCCGCCACCTCGGGGTGGTCGATCGCGGCCGCGAGCTGCCGGGTGAGCCGGATGGCCTCGGCGGCGAGGTCGACGTCGCCGGAGTAGCCCTCGTTGAAGACGAGGTAGAGGACGCGCAGCACGGTGGCGACGTCGCCGGGCTGGTCGAACCGCACACCGGAGACGGTGCGCTTGGCCCGGCTGACGCGCTGCGCCATGGTCGCCTCGGGCACCAGGTACGCCTGGGCGATCTGGCGGGTGGTCAGCCCGCCGACGGCGCGCAGGGTGAGCGCGACCGCCGACGACGGCGTCAGCGACGGGTGGGCGCACAGGAAGTAGAGCTGGAGCGTGTCGTCCACCGCGGGCGCGGGCCCGGGCGCCGGCTGATCCTCGACGAGGTCCTCACGCCGGCGGCGGGCGGCCTCCGCCCGGGTCGCGTCGAGGAACCGGTTCCAGGCCACCGTGACCAGCCAGCCCTTCGGGTCCCGTGGCGGATCGGCCGGCCAGACGCGGACCGCCTGGACCAGCGCGTCCTGCACGGCGTCCTCGGCCGCCGCGAAGTCGGCTCCGCGGCGGACGAGGATCCCGAGCACGCTCGGAGTGAGGCTCCGGAGCAGGACCTCGTTCACCTGTGCGGACAGTCCGAGATGGTGGGCGGGGCGGCCAGGAACGGGCGCACCTCCAGCCACTCGTGGATCGGCTTCCCGCCCGCCCCGGGAGCGGCCGACAGCTCACCGGCCAGCTCGACGGCGCGCTCGTAGCTGTCGACGTCGATCACCATCCAGCCGGCGATGAGATCCTTGGTCTCGGCGAACGGTCCGTCGGTGACCGGCGGGCGACCCTCGCCGTCGTACCGGACGAACATCCCCTCGGGAGCGAGCGCCTTGCTGTCGACGAACTCGCCGGTCCCCTCCAGCCGGACCGCGAAGTCGTTCATGTACTTCACATGGGCCGAGATCTCCTCCGGCGTCCACCGGTCCATGGGCACGTCGTTGACCGCCGCCGGGGCGCCGCGGTAGTGCTTGAGCAGCAAGTACTTGGCCATCGAATTTCTCCTCGGTGCTGACGTGACCTATTTTGGTCGCGTTCACAGCGGGGACGGAGCCGGCCACGGGTTCTCGACATCGCCTCCAGATTTTTTCGGCTCTCGTGGACGAGCCCGGCGAATGGTGACCCAGATCCGGTCACACAGTGTGCAGCCAGGTGAGCAGCTCGTAGCTGCGTCCCTTGTCGGCGACCTGCTGGGGTGCCTCGTCCGTGAGCTGGAACCCGGTCGCCTTGGCCACCGCCATGCTGGCGTGGTTGTCCGGCTCGATCTGCGCGTACAGCCGGGGCATGGCCAGCGTCTCGTGGGCGTGCTCGACCAGCAGCCGCACCGCGCGCGCGGCCAGCCCCTGCCCGCGGTGCGCGGCGCCGACAGCCCAGCCCATGCTGCTCGCCGCCAGGTTCACCAGCACCTCGCCGCGAGCCTGCCCGCCATCCGTGGTGACGGCGAAGTGCACCCGCTGCTCGCCGGACCGGCGGATCATCTCCAGGTACTCCCGGGCGGCGGTCAGGTCGAAGGGCGAGGCGAGCGGCGTGCGGTAGGCGATGCCGGGATCGTCGAACAGCTCCGCCATGGTCGCCAGGTCGTCCTCGGTCCACGGCCGCAGGACGACGTCATAACCGGTCAACTGCATGGGCACCTCGGTCGATCAAGGGAAGAATGTCGGATCCCAGTCTCCCGGACGCACCGGAGCCCCGTCCCGGCCCCGCCGGCCGATCCCGGCCACCGTCTGGCCCACGACCCTGCCGGAGACGCGCCACGACCGGGCGCGCGGCCGGAGACGCGCCACGGCCGGGCACGGGGTCGGAGGTGCGCCACGGCCGGGCGTCGAGCCGGAGGCGCGCTACGGCCGGGGCACGCGGCCGGAGGGGCGCTATGGCTGGGTGCGGCGTGCGGCCTTGCGGTAGCCGTCCAGGACGTCCTGGCGGAGCAGGTATCCGAAGCCGGCCACCGCCAGCCGTACCCCGAGCGCGGCCTCGGTGCAGCCGAGCGCGGCGGCGGCGCCCGCCATGCTCCAGTCGTGCGCGGCCAGCGTGCGCAGCAGGTAGCCGCGCCGGGTCTGCGCCTCGGACAGCCGGAAGGTCTTCAGGTAGGCGAGCCGGCCGTCCTCGTCGGTGATCGTCTCGCCGATGTGGTTCTCTGCCCGCCGCTCGAACGAGGGCAGGAAGCGGCTGAGCCGGAACCGGCCGAGCCGGTACACCTCCTCCACCCGGTCCGGGGCGCCGAGCAGGCCGGCCGCCATCACCGAGTCGTGGAAGCCGGCCCACTCCCGCTCCTGCCGTACGGCCTCGGCGCGCAGGCCGGCGATCGACGACACCCTGCTCTCGTCGAGCACCGCGGGGAAGTCCCTGACCGGGTGGAACAGCGCGTACTCCCAGATCAGCTCGCCGTACAGGTCGCGGACCAGGGTGGGGTGCAGCGCGCGGTAGTCCTCGGGGTGCGGGACCACGAAGGCGCTCGCCAGGGCGTCGGCGACGTACAGCAGCAGGCCGCACTGGCCCGGGTAGATCTCGAAGACGCGGAGCGCGTCGTCGAGGCCGCGGATCTCCGCGCCGGTGTACGCCTCCTCGGCGCGCGGCGACAGGCCGCGGGTGATCGCCCGGTGCGACCACTCCTCCCAGGCGATCTCCGGGCCGCCGAAGTGCAGCGCCAGGAAGCCCTCCAGCGCGAGGTGCAGGGGCAGGAAGCGCAGCCGGTTCTTGTCCGCCCGCCGTGCCATCCGGCGGTGGAGCCTGATGCCCACCTGCCGCCGGGGGTCGCCGAGCTGCGTGCCGTACGCGGCGGCGGGCGTGCCGTCGCCGGTCCACGACGCGACGAAGGCATGCGGAACAAAGGCAACGTAGTGCGATTTGTCCGGCAGGGACACCAGGGACAGCTCGTCGCCGTACACCTTGGCGTCGAGCCGCAGGTCCGTGATCGGCTCCGGGCGCACCAGCGGCACCAGCCGGACCGCGCCCCAGGTCTGCGCGGGCCGCGTCTCCAGCCCGGTGAGGTCGATCATCGCTGCGCCACCCGATCCGCCAGGTAGGCGCGCAGCTCGCCCAGACCGGTACGGCCCTCGGCGAACGTCGCCAGCTCGACCAGCGCCGGCAGGTCCTCCGCGTCCCGGATCCCGGCCGTCGGCACCATCGGCGACAGCCGCCGCACGTCGAACTCGTCGGCGTCGTAGACCGGGTTCAGGTGCACGACACCGACCTCGCCCGCCGGGTCCAGCCTGCGCCGCCAGACCCGCAGCACCTCGGCGGCCAGGCCGGGGGGCGCGTTGTCCCAGCCGTCGGAGACGATGACGAGCCGGTCGGGACGCCGCTCCAGGGCGTCGATGATCCGCTGCCCCAGCGGCGTCGGCCCCGACGGCCTGACCTTCAGCGGGTCGGTGCGCCGGGAGAGCCACAGGCCGGTGTAGTCGCCGGCCAGCGCCTCCAGCAGGTAGTGGCAGGCCAGTGCGACCGCCAGCGGGCGGCGCTTCACCGGCGACCCGAAGGAGGAGAAGCTGTCGTCCAGCACCGCCGCGACGCTTCCCCACGTGCCCGCCCGCGCCCCCGCCGCCCGCGCCGCCGACCTCCGCAGCGCGCCGGTGAGCTCGCCGCGCCGCTCCTCCCGGGTCGCCGCCGGCAGCGCCAGCACGTAGGACGCCAGCCGGACCAGCGGCATGGCGGCCAGGTCGGCCAGGTCGGGCCCCGTGCGCACGCCGCCCGCCCGCCCGGACTCCGCCAGCCGCAGCCGCTCCAACCGGGTCAGCCGGGGCGCGATCCGCTCCAGGAACGTCTTCCTGTCGATCCCGTGCCGCGCCGCGAACCCCTCGGCCACCGTGTACGGCAGCTCGTACAACGCCGTCTTGTCGTAGTGGGCCCGCCGCCACGCCTCCAGCACCGGCGTCTCGAACCGGGTACGGCTGCGCGGCGCGAACAGGAAGTCGCCAAGCTCCCCCTCCAGCGGCAGGTGCGCGTGCCGCACGGCGGCCTTCACCGCCGACCGGTACTTGACCGCGTCGAAGGCGAGATCCCGCCGCCCGGCCAGCCAGTCGCGCATGATCGCCCGGGTCCGCCGGTTGTTCACCCCGTCCCGCCGCAGCTCGCCGAAGAGCCGGTAGACCCGGGGCGGGCTCATCCGGCCCAGCCGCCACGCGATCAGCCGCCCGTCCCCGCTCCCCGCCCCCGGCGCGCGCAGCACGTTCCGGATGATCAGCGCGGCGTTGTGGTCGTTGATGTCCAGCGCGAGGATCGCCGGATAGATGTCCGGGTAGTTCCCGTGGACGTATCTGTGCAGGAAGTCCAGCGAGAACCGCTGCTCATGCCCCGTGCCGTGAAACTCCCGCTGCCCCGTGCCCGTGATCGCCGCGTTCACGAACAGCAGCACGTCCTCACAGGCGACCAGGTCGGCATAGGTGTCCATCGCTCCACCCCCGCAACTGAGGGACCGGCCGGGGAATGGGGGAACGAACTGCGAATCATCGCTTAAGAGGCGGGTTCCGGAAGTCGCACCGAAGTCCCGCGGCCAGTCTCCCCGGGACCTTACCAAGGCCCTCCACGATCATGCGAGGCGATTTCCACCGGTGCTGTCCCCGACACTGCACCACGAACGTTCATCGACTCGGCGCCCCGGTTGACGTCTAATGGGTGCACCGAGGTTCAAGTGAATGAGGCGGGAATGAGCGGCGATGAGCCTGCGCGAACCAAACTCGCACGACGGCTACGCGAGCTTCGCGACAACCATTGGCCGAACACGCGGGTCACTCAGGCTCAACTATGCGACGCGCTCGGGGTCAGCGTCCCGCTGATCTCGTCCTGGGAGTCCCTCCGCGCCCCCAAGATCCCGCCGGTCGCCAGGATCGAGGGTTACGCGGCGTTCTTCGCCACCAGGCGCTCGATCGCGGACGGGACGGCCCGCGTGCTCCCGTTGTCCGACCTGACCCCCGACGAGCTCGGCCGGCACGCGGTGCTCCTCGACGAGCTGAACCTCTTACGGCATGACGCACTACGCGCCCAGCACGCGAGAATCGCCACCGAGGACGAGACCTCACCGGCGTCGCACACCCTCGACGCCGATCCGTGGTCCTTCGCGGACGGCTGGCCGATCACCATTGTGTGCTCGCGGGTCCCGGACGAACATCTAGCCAAGATCGAGTACGCGAATCCCGGCAGTCCCGACTACATCGAACTCTACAAGTACTCGGATCTGGATTCTCTTCTCGACGTGCACGGGCACCTCCGCGCCGCGAACCCGCAGAGCACGGTGACCCTGCGCGCGCCGGACGAGCTCGACCGCGACGACCTCACCACCCACCTGGTGCTGCTGGGCGGCGTGGACTGGAACGAGAGCACCGCGTCCATGCTCGCGAAGATCAGACTTCCCGTGGAGCAGGTGGCCGACTGGACCGGCGAGAGGGGGCCGTACTTCGAGGTGACCGACGGCGCGGGCACACACAGGCACCACCCGCTCACCCGGAAGACCGGAGACGGCCTGCGCCTGCTGGAGGACGTCGGTTTCTTCTATCGCGGCGCGAATCCCTACAACCGGAAACGCACACTGACCATCTGCAACGGGATGTACGCCAGGGGCGTCTACGGCGTGGTCCGCGCCTTGACAGACATGCGGTTCCGCGACCGGAACATTTCCTACTTGCGCGCACGCTTCAGCACGGCCGACTCTTACAGCATTCTCACCCGCGTGCAGATCGAAGGCCGGCATGTCGTCACGCCGGACTGGACCCTGGACACGGTTCGGCTGCACGAGTGGCCGGAACCCGGCGACGGGTGACAAAGCCCTCGACCTGCGTCGCGGCTTTCACCTTGCTTCAGGCCGGACGCTGAATATTCGATGAGTTCAGGACAAGCGTTAGTGAAGCCTATGTGGACGAGCAGCATATCTTCCGATTTCACATGTAAACGGCCAGAATATCTCCGCCATCTTGCCTCCCGATGCCAAAAGGTTTCACACTGAATCCGATTGGCCTCGGAGTCAAGATGGAGGAGGACATGGAATACATCGACGAGCTCGTATTGAATCTCGTCGCGTCCTTGCTAGGCGCTTTTGTGATCTGGCTGCCACTGGCCCTCCTACGGAAAGTGCGTGCGCGCCTTCGAAAGAATCGGCTCGGCGGCCGCCGGTCGCCTGCCGTCCGCCCCCCGTACAGTTGCTCCACCGGCTGGCGTTGGGTTCACCACGCCAGAAGAGAGACGGTCGAACGGGCGCCCGACGGATCGCCGTAAGGGTGTTCACCACCCGCGCTCGACCGGACTGGGACCCAGGACGGCGAAAACGTCGCCCTGCTTGGGTGGGCGGGAGTTGCGGCCCGAGGTGTGCCGGATCATGGTGCGGCGGATCGATTCGGCGGGGTGAGGGGCATCCGGCGTACCAACTTTTCTCTGCGTGACGGCATGAACACGTAAAGTAATGGTAACAATCACGGGGTCCGGCTCTACACAGAGCTAACAAGGAGGACCCAACGTGAGTTCCACCCATCGGGGGCGCATCGCGACGGCGATGATCGCCATCGCGCTGTCCGGCGCGGTCGCGGCGCCGGCGCAGGCGGTGACCGGCGACTCGGCCGAGCAGGCGGCGCTGAAGCGCGCGGCGGCGGCCTGCGGATCCGGCGAGATCTGCCTCTGGCGCGACCGCAACTACTCCGGCACTCCCTGGCGCTGGACCCCCGGCTCCGGTTACCGCGACATGCCGAGTTACCTGCACGACCACGTCTACTCGTTCTACGCCAACGCGCGCGGCTGCTTCATCGACTGGAACCCCCAGGAGAAGCGTCCGGTCAACCCCGGCGACTACGCCAAGGCGTACGACACCAACTTCGGGAGGCGGATCGATGCCATAGCCCCCAACTGCTGATCCCTCAGCACGTCCGAGCCGGTGGCCCCCGACCCCCACGGGGGCCACCATCGGACCGGCCACCATCGGACCGGCCACCGGCGGGCGGGGGACCGAGCGCTCGCCACCTGCCGTAGCGTGCCGTGAGGGGACGGAACGGAGGACGGGCCGTTGGGGACGGGTGACGACGACGTGGTGGCCGCGGCGCGCGCGGGGGACGAGCCGGCGTTCGCCGCCCTGGTCGAGCGGCACCGGCGGGAGTTGCTGGTGCACTGCTACCGGATGCTGGGCTCGTTCGACGAGTCGGAGGATCTAGTGCAGGAGACGTTCCTGCGCGCCTGGAAGGGCCTGCGCGGGTTCGAGGGGCGTTCGACGTTCCGCGGCTGGTTGTACCGGATCGCGACGAACGCATGCCTCGACTTCCTCGACGGCCGGGCGCGCCGGGTGCTGCCGCAGCACATCGCGGAGCCGTCCGACCCCGGTGTCGGGCTGCCGCCCAGGACCGACATCCCGTGGCTGCACCCCTTCCCCGACCGCCTGTGGGAACCGGCCGGGCCGGTGGACGCGGAACCGGACGCCGTGGTGGTCGCCAGGGAGACGATCGAGCTGGCGTTCCTGGCCGCGATCCAGCACCTGCCGCCCAGGCAGCGGGCCGCGCTGATCCTGCGCGACGTGCTTGGCTGGCCGGCCGCGCAGACCGCCGGGCTGCTGGACCTCAGCGTCGCGGCGGTCAACAGCGCGGTGCAGCGGGCCCGCGCCACGCTCAGGGAGCACCTGCCGCCGGGCCGCCTGGACTGGGCGCCGGCGGCGGAGCCCACCGAGCGGGAGCGGGCGGTGCTGCGGCGGTACATGGAGGCGGTGGAGCGCGCCGACCTCACCGCGGTGGCCGGCCTGCTGGCCGAGGAGGTCCGCGCGGCGATGCCGCCCTACCCGATGTGGTACCAGGGCCGGGACGCGGTCATGGCGACGCTGGCCGCCAGCTGGGACGCCGGCTCGCCGGACTACGTCGGCCGGCTGCGGATGACGCCGACCCGGGCCAACGGGCGCCCGGCGGCTGCCGTCTACGTCCGGCCGCCCGGCGAGCCCGCCCACCGGGCCTTCGCGATCAGCGTGCCGCGGATCGACGGCGACCTCATCACGGAGATCACCGCCTTCCACGATCCCGGCCTGTTCGCGGCGTTCGCCCTGCCCATGACGTTGCCGCCGGCGAACCGATGAGTTTCCCGGCCGCCCGCCGTCCCAACAGGGGTCAGCCGACACCCGACCCCGCACGGAGGTACCCCATGGCCAGGTTGCTGTATTCGGCCGCCATGTCGCTGGACGGCTTCATCGCCGGGCACGGCGGCGACATGTCCTGGCTGGCCGACCATCTTGGACCGAACCAGGAGGTGGACGAGCTCGCCGGGCGGATCGGCGCCCTGCTCGTCGGCAACCGCACCTTCCGCGGCGACGACCCGTACGAGGGCCGGCCGGGCGAGGGCGAGGCGTTCGGCGGGGGGTGGAGCGGGCCGCAGTTCGTGCTCACCCACCACGCGCCGGACGTCCCGGTGCCGGGCGTCACCTTCGTCGGCGACCTGGCCGGCGGGGTCGCCGCGGCGAAGGCCGCCGCCGGTGACAGGTACGTCAACGTCCTCGGCGCCGACGTCGCCCGGCAGTGCCTCGAAGCGGGCCTGCTCGACGAGGTCTTCGTGTCCGTCGTGCCCGTGCTGCTCGGCGACGGCGTCCGGCTGTTCGACCACCCGGGCGGGACCAGGATCAGGCTGGAGACCGTCGCCGTGTCCCAGGCGCCGAACGCGACGAACCTGTGGCTGCGCGTCGCCCGGTGAGCCGGGGCGGCGGCCGGTCGGGGGTGGGGAGCGGGTCAGCGGTCGGAGGGCGGGGCGCCCGCGCTTCTGGCGATCCGGCCGTCCGCGGTCCAGCTCGCCAGCACGCGCAGCGCGTTCTCCGACGGCGAGCCCGGTTCCACGGTGTGCAGGCCGAAGGTCTGGTCGGGGTCGCCGACCGGGTGGAACGCCTCGTAGCCCAGGGTCAGCTCGCCCACCAGCGGGTGGCGGTAGTGCTTGGTGCCGTTCTCCCGGACGAACACGTCGTGCTCCGCCCACCACCGCCGGAAGTCCGGGTCGGCGACCGACAGCTCGCCGACCAGCTCGGCCAGCCGCGGATCGTGCGGATGGGCCCCCGCGTAGACGTGCAGGGTGCCGACGACGCCGCGCGCGGTCGCGGCCCAGTCGGCGTAGAGCGCGCGGGCCTGGTCGCCGAGGAAGACGAACCGCGCCATGTTGCGCTCCCGGACCGGGAGGGCGTCGAAGTCGGTGTAGAAGGCGCGGGCCAGGTGGTTGGCCGCCAGGACGTCCATCCGGCGGCCGAGGATCAGGGCGGGCACGTCGGCCAGCGTGTCCAGCGCGCTCAGCAGGCCGGGCCGTACCCGCTGCGGCGCCATCGCGCGGGGCCGGGTCCTCGCCGGCCTGGCCAGCGCGAACAGGTGGTCGCGCTCGACGGCGTTGAGCCGCAGCGCGCGGGCCACCGCGTCCAGGACGGACGCCGACACGCCGCCGTTGCGCCCGCGCTCCAGCCGGATGTAGTAGTCGACGCTGACCCCGGCGAGATGGGCCACCTCCTCCCGCCTCAGCCCCGGCACCCGCCGGATCCCCGGCCGCGGCGGGAGACCGGCCTGCTCGGGCGTGATCCGAGCCCGGCGGGTGCGCAGGAACTCCCGCAGCTCGGCACCGGCGTTCTGCTCGCTCATGGTTTCCGATGCTAGGACGGCGCGCGGGCCCGGTCACCGGCCGTGAGGGGCCCTGTCACACCCCCTCTGCGACGGCGGCCGGCTGGTCGAACTGGGTGTGGTGAAGCTCCCGGTAACGGCCGCCGGCGGCGAGGAGCTCGGCGTGGGTGCCGCGCTCCACCACCCGGCCGTCCTCCACCACCAGGATCAGGTCGGCGGCCCGCACGGTGGACAGCCGGTGGGCGATCACCAGCGACGTCCGCCCGGCCAGCGCCTCGCCCAGCGCCTCTTGGACGGCCGCCTCCGAGGTGGAGTCCAGGTGCGCGGTCGCCTCGTCGAGGATCACCACCTGGGGACGGGCCAGCAGCAGCCGGGCGATGGTCAGCCGCTGCCGCTCGCCGCCGGACAGCCGGTAGCCGCGCTCGCCGACGACGGTGTCCAGCCCGTCGGGCAGCGAGCTGACCAGCGTGGCGAGCCGCGCCCTGTGCAGCACCTCCCACACCTCCTCCTCGGTGGCCTCCGGCCGGGCGAGCAGCAGGTTGGCCCGGATCGACTCGTGGAACAGGTGGCCGTCCTGCGTCACCATGCCGAGCGTCTCGCGGATCGAGTCGGCGGTGAGGTCCCGCACGTCCACCCCGCCCAGCCGTACGGCTCCCGCGTCGGCGTCGTACAGCCGGGCGGCGAGCTGGGCGATGGTGGACTTGCCCGCTCCAGAGGAGCCCACCAGCGCGACCATCTGCCCGGCCTCGGCGCGGAAGGACACCTGGTGCAGCACGTCGACGCCGCCGCGGTCGTCGAGTTGCGCGACGTCCTCCAGGGAGGCGAGCGACACCTTGTCCGCCGCCGGGTAGCCGAAGGTCACCTCGTCGAACTCCAGCGACACCGGCTCGTCGGGCACCCGGCGGGCGTCCGGCTTCTCCGCCACCAGCGGCTTGAGGTCGAGCACCTCGAAGACCCGCTCGAAGCTCACCAGCGCGCTCATCACCTCGACCCGCGCGCCGGCCAGCGCGGTCAGCGGCGCGTAGAGCCGGGTCAGCAGCAGCGCGAGCGAGACGATGGCGCCGGCGTCGAGCGTCCCGCGCAGCGCGTGGAAGCCGCCGAGGCCGTAGACCAGCGCCAGCGCCAGCGCGGAGACCAGGGTCAGCGCGGTGACGAAGGTGGACTGGGCCATCGCGATGCGCACCCCGATGTCCCTGACCCGCCCGGCCCGGCCGGCGAACTCCGCGGACTCCTCCGCGGGCCTGCCGAAGAGCTTCACCAGCGTCGCGCCGGGCGCGGAGAAGCGCTCGGTCATCCGGGTGCCCATCGCCGCGTTGTGGTCCGCCGCCTCGCGCTGGAGCCTGGCCAGCCGGGTGCCCATCCGCCGGGCGGGCAGCACGAACACCGGCAGCAGGAGCAGCGCCAGCGCGGTGATCTGCCAGGAGATCCCGATCATCACGACCAGTGTGAGGAGCAGCGTCACCAGGTTGCCCGCCACCCCGGACAGCGTGTCGCTGAACGCCCGCTGGGCGCCGATCACGTCGTTGTTCAGGCGGCTGACCAGGGCGCCGGTGCGGGTCCTGGTGAAGAAGGCGACCGGCATCCGCTGCACGTGGTCGAAGACGGCGGTGCGCAGGTGCAGGATCAGCCCCTCACCGATGCTCGCCGACAGCCAGCGGGTCACCAGCCCGAGCCCCGCCTCGGCCACCGCGATGACCGCGATCAGCACCGCCAGCCGGACGACGACGCCCGGGTCGTCGCCCGCGACGATCGCGTTCACCACCGCGCCCGCGAGCACCGGCGTCACCACGGCCAGGCCCGCCATCGCCACACTGAGCAGCAGGAACCAGCTCAGCATCAGCCGGTGCGGCCGGGCGAACCCGGCGATCCGCCGCAACGTCTCCCGGGACAGCCTGCGCCGCTCCTGGGCGTGTGTCGCCCGGTAGAGCGCGTGCCACGCGGTCATCTCCATGCTCATGGCCGGTCCCCTTCGCCACCCTCGTCAGTGCGAGAAGCCTAAAACCTCAAGGAATATTGAGGTCAATCTCCGAGCAGGCCGGCGTCACGTACCTCCATGGCGACGTGGCCCCCGCCCCCGCCGCGCCCGCGGATCATGCTCTCAAGCCTGCCACGACAACCGGGCGTCCAGGACTATCCACCCATCCCGTATGACGTGGCCGCCCATGCCGAGGTCCCCCTCCCTGCCGGGCCGGACGCCGATCGGCAGGGAGGGACGCAGGTGGGGCGCGGACCGGCAGAGAGGGATGCGGGCGGGGCGCGGACCCGCGGGGAGGGACGCGGGTGGGGCGCGGACCCGCCGGGAGGGACGCGGGCGGGGCGCGGACCGCCGGGAGGGGGCGTGCCACCGAGCGTTCATTTCGTTGTTCACGGCCGCACCCTCGCTTCCGCCTCGGCGTTCGTCTCGGCACGCTGGACTGCCGACTTGGTCATTTTGGCTGGAATCGGTCATACCGTCCGGCCATCCACCGAGTCTCAAGGATGTGTCATGGACAACCGCCCAGGCCGCGGTCGCGGCTCCCGTGCCCGGCTCGCGCTCGGCGTGGCCGTACTGGCGGCCGTGGCGCCGCTGTCGGTCTCCGGAGTGGCCGCCGCGGACACGCCGGCCGCACCCGCGGCGGTGGACACGCCGGCCCCGTCCGCCGCCCAGTCCGCCGCCCCGGCCGCCACCCAGCCCGCCGCCCCGGCCACCGGCGGGACCACGGCGCAGTGGACGACGCGGACCGTCGCCCCGGGTGTGGAGGTGCGCACCGGGACCCTCAGGAACCCCGCCGCCGCGCCCGCGTGGACCGTCACCGTGCAGGCCGAGGTGAAGGCGCGGTACACCGGCGCCCAGGCGTGGGCCGTGGTGGGCACCGAGGCGTGGGCCGCGCAGACCGCGGACCGGCTGCGCGGCGCCGGGTTCGAGCCGGTGGTGACGAGGATCCCGTGGCCGGACTACGCGGACACGCCGCGCGGCCTGATGGGCGTACGGGTCCGGGTCGGCTCCTACCCGACCCAGGACGCGGCCCGATCCGTGGCGGCCCGGATCACCGCCGCGGGGCTGCGCAACGTCGTGGAGTGGACCGGCTACGACGCCGACCAGCCGGCCGACGTGGAGAACGTCAACGTCGCGGTCATCGACCCGCGCAGGTTCCGCGGCACGGTCGAGGCCACCCACGACGGCAACGTGGCCCAGCGGGAGACGACCTCGTCGGTGGCGGCCAAGCTCGGTTCGCTGGTGGGCGTCAACGGCGGTTTCTTCCTCACCTCCGACGCCGACGGCGTCCAGGGCACCATGGCGGGCATCGGCGCCTACGACGGCGAGCTGACCTCGATGGCGGTCGGTTCGCGGGCGGCGCTGATCCTCCAGGACGGCGGCCGGCGCACCCGGATCGCGGACCTGAGCACCACCGTCACCGCCCGCGCCGGCCGCGCCGAGCACGCGGTCGAGGGCGTCAACCGCACCCCCGGCCTGCTGCGGAACTGCGGCCGGCCCGGCGCGCTCCCCACCGCCGACCCGCGGCACGACACCACCTGCACGAAGCCCGACGACCTGGTGAAGTTCACCGACGACTACGTGCACGCGCTGCCGACCGGCGCCGGCGTCCAGGTGGTGCTGAGCGCCAAGGACCGGGTCGTGTCGGTCGGCGACAGGGCCGGCACCGTCGCGGCCGGCCAGACCGTGCTCCAGGGGATCGGCCCGGCGGCCGACTGGCTCACCGAGCACGCCGAGGTGGGCAAGAAGATCACCGTGACGGAGGACATCCGCGACGAAGAGGGCCGCAGGGTCAGGCTGGGCGCGGACGACAGCATCGTCAGCGCCGCCCCGACGCTGGTGCGGGACGGCCGGATCCGGATCGACGCCGCCACCGAGGGCACCCTCGACCCGCTGGACCTGTCCTTCGGCTTCGCCTGGGCCAACAACCGCCAGCCGCGCACGATGGCCGGTCTCGACCGGCAGGGCAGGTTGCTGCTGGTCACCGTGGACGGCCGGCTCAGCGGCGGCAGCGAGGGCTTCACGCTCGCCGAGGGCGCGGCCTTCATGCGGTCCCTCGGCGCGGTGGACGCCCTCAACCTGGACGGCGGCGGCTCCTCCGCGATGGCGGTGAACGGCGCCCTCGTCAACCGCCCGTCCGACGCGACCGGCGAGCGCCCCGTGGGCGACACGATCCAGGTCCTGCCCCGCACCCGCTGACACCGCGGGCGGCCCGGGCCGGCACGTCCCGGGCCGCCCCGCGGGGCGGGGACCGCGCGAGGCGAGGACCGCGCGGGGCAAGGACCGCGCGGGGCGGGTCAGCGCCTGCGGGCGAGGGTGACGCCGTCGCGGACCGGGAGCATCACCGACTCGACCCGCTCGTCCCGCACCAGGAGGTCGTTCAGCCGGCGCATCGCCACGTGGTGCTCCTCCTGGTGGGCCGGATCGACGACACGGCCGCCGAGGAACACGTTGTCCAGCACGACGAGCCCGCCGGGACGCAGCCGTCGCACGATCTCCTCGTAGTAGAGCGGGTAGTTCACCTTGTCCGCGTCGATGAAGGCGATGTCGAGGGTCGGCTCGTCGGGCAGGGCGCGCAGCGTGTCGATCGCCGGGCCGATCTTCAGGTCGATCCGGTCGGACACCCCCGCGCGTTCCCAGTAGCGCCTGGCGATGGAGGTCCACTCGTCGCTCACGTCGCAGGCGAGGAGCCGGCCGCCCTCGGCGAGACCGCGGGCGATGCAGATCGACGAGTAGCCGGTGAACACGCCCACCTCGACCGCGTTCCGCGCGCCGGTCAGCCGGACCAGCATGGTCAGGAAGGCGCCCTCGTCGTGCGAGATCTGCATCCCCGACGCCCCGCCGGTGGCCTCCCGCGTCTCCACCACCAGGTCCTGGAGCACCTCGTCGGCCGGTGTGCAGTGGGTGAGCAGGTAGTCGCCGATGACGGGGTCGATGATCTGCATGGACTCCGCCGTGACGGGCGCCGTCCACTCGACGGCGAGCTCCTCCTGGGTGGCGAAGCGCAGCAGGTGCCGGGTGATGACCTCCTGGACGCCCGCCAGGGCTTCGACGTCCCCGGCCGTGGCGATGAGGTCCAGGTGGCCGCCGGACGGCGTGAGCACGCAGGTGCCCCCGCTGAGCGTGATGGTCCCCCGGCCGTCGCCGGCGATCTCGGTCGTGGTCCGGTGGCCCATGTGCGAGACGAGTTGCCTGACATAGCGCGCCGGGCGGTCGGTCGCGACGTGCGCGGTGGAGGAGGGCATGCGAGGTCCTTCTGATCGGTGCCGGCGACCGGGGGGCGGACCTGGCGGGTGCCGGGCTGTTGCGGGTGCCTGAAGTCTCCGGCGCTCGGGCCGGAGCCACCTCCCCAGCCTAGTTACGCCGGCACGGCCCCGATCGTCCCGCGCCCCGGATCGCCGGATCGGCCCGGTGGCGGCGGCCGGGGTCGATGTAACGGTTCGGCCTCTCTCCCGCTCCGGCCTGTGATCGAATGAGCCGCATGCTCAAGATCACCGCCTCGGCCGTCGTCCTGGCGACCGCCCTGCTCCCCGGTCCCGCTTCCGCCGCCGGGCCGGGCGACTGGCGTCCGACCTACCGCGGCGGCCCCGTCGGCGACACGTCGCTGCGCCAGATCACCGGCACCGGCGACCGGGCGTGGGCGATCAGCTATGACGGCGGCGTCTCCACATGGTCGATGATGACCTGGAACGGCAAGGCGTGGAAGAAGGCCGCCGTCCCCCCGCCGCTCAAGGACGCCGACGCCGACACCGTGCTGACCAGAGCGGTCTCCGGGGGCACGCCGTGGATCGTCGCCCAGGAGTGGACCGGCCGGCGGGTCCGCGCCTGGCGCCTCGAAGGCACCGCGTGGCGTGCCCTCCCCGCGCTGCCGGCCGGGCACGGCGTCGCCGACGCCGTGGTCGTCTCCGCCCGTGACGTCTGGGTGGCCGGTGGGAACGGCCGGCTGTCCCACTGGGACGGCACCTCCTGGCGGCGCGTCCCGGCGCCCAGGCGGGTGGACCGTCTCACTGCGGCCGGCCCGGACGCCGTGTGGGCCATGGGCGGCGGCACGGTGATGAGGTGGGACGGAAGGCGCTGGGCCGCGCAGGCGCTCCCGAAGATCGGACTGCCCGCCGCCCCGGCCCCCCGGAAGCCCGAGTACGGCTGCGCGGGCGTCTTCAACGCGCCCAGGATGGAGCTGACCGGCCTGGCCGCCGCCTCCGCCGCCGACGTGTGGGTCGCCGGCGCCCTGGTCAGCCGCGACCGGAAATGCGAGGGCGTCGCCACCGGAGTCGGCGACGCGGTGTTCCACTGGGACGGCAGGCGGTGGAAGCGGATGCGGGTGGCCCTCAAGGGCGCCGAGCTGGACGCCGTCGAAGCCGCCGGGGGCCGCGCGTGGCTGGCTGCGGGGCGGTACGTGCACGAGTACCGCGGTGGAAAGTGGCGGGCGGCGGCGCTGCCGCGGCAGCCGGACGGGCGGCCGTGGGTGAGCGATCTGGCCTCAATGCCCGGCGGCCGGGTATGGGTGTACGCGAGCGTGAGCAGCGAATCCGAAGGAGATAACCTGATTTACCAGTTTTCGTAGGGCTTTATCCAGAGCGTAGGGCTTGATCCAGATGAGCAAGGCTGACGTCCGGATCCGAGGACCGAGGCCCGGAGAACCCGGCATGATCACGTGGCGACGGCTGAAGGAGCGGGACTTCCCGCTGCTGAAGGCGTGGCTTGAGCAACCGCACGTGGCCCGGTGGTGGAACCACGAGACGTCGCCCGAGGCGGTGGCGCGCGACTTCGGCCCGTCGGCCAGGGGCGAGAGGCCCTCCGAGGACCTGCTCGTCCTCCTCGACGGCCGGCCGCTCGGCCTGGTCCAGCGGGTGATGCTGGCCGACGCCCCGCACTCCGTGGCCGAGCTGGCCGCCGTCCTCCCCGTACCGGAGGGCGCGGTGGGCATCGACTACCTGATCGGCGAGCCGGAACAGGTCGGCAGGGGGCTCGGACCGGCGATGATCCGCGCCTTGGTCGAGCGGACCTGGACCGACCTGCCGTCCGCCACCTGCGTCATGGTCCCGGTGTCCGCGGCCAACCGGGCCTCCTGGCGGGCGCTGGAGAAGGCCGGGCTGCGCCGCGTCGCGGAGGGCGAGATGGAGCCGGACAACCCGATCGACGGCCCCGTCCACTACGTCTACCGGATCGACCGCGCGCCCCGGGCCTCATAAGGCGTGCCGGTGAATACCCGGCGATCAGTACGTTGACCGCGACGGCGGGCGGCCATTCCGGTCATGCGGGCGATTGTGCCGGATAATCGATCACCATCGCCCTGCCGTTCTCTTCGCGGGAAACGCGCCCCTTCTTCGCGGGAAAGGCCGCCCCGTTTCTCCTCACGCCTTCCGGCGGCCCCGCCGGTGATATGAGGCCCCCACCGGGGGTAGGCGCAGGTGAGGGGGCGCGGGAGGAGGGCCGATGCTCGGATTGCCTGACGGGGTGCGCGGGTGTCTGTTCGACATGGACGGCGTGCTCACCCGCACCGCGACGGTGCACGCCGCCGCGTGGAAGTCGATGTTCGACGAGTTCCTGCGCGGATGGGCCGGCCGGACGGGTCATCCCTTCGTGCCGTTCGACGCGGTCGCCGACTACGACACGTACGTGGACGGGAAGGCACGGCTGGACGGGACGAGGAGCTTCCTGGACTCGCGCGGGATCAGCCTGCCCGTGGGTTCGCCGGACGACCCGCCGGACGCCCGGACCGTGTACGCGCTGAGCGACCGGAAGAACGCCCTCGTCCAGGAGATCATGGACAGGGACGGCGTGGAGGTGTTCCCCGGTTCGGTCCGGTACGTGACGGCCGCCAGGGAAGCCGGGCTGCGCAGGGCCGTGGTGTCGGCGAGCGCCAACACCGAGCGCGTCCTGTCGGCCGCCGGGCTCACCGGGTACTTCGAGGCGCGGATCGACGGCGTCGTCGCAAAGCGCCGCCGTCTCGCCGGCAAGCCGGCCCCGGACATGTACCTCGCGGGCGCCGAGGCGCTCGGCCTGGAGGCCGCCGAGGCGGCGGTGTTCGAGGACGCGCTGGCCGGGGTGGCGGCCGGCCACGCGGGCGGGTTCGCCTGCGTCGTCGGCGTGGACCGGGCCGGGCAGGCACGCGAGTTGCGCGAGCACGGCGCGGACATCGTGGTCACCGACCTCGCCGACCTGCTGGAGGAGGGGACGGAATGATCCAGCATCCCGCGTTCACGGTGGAGCCGTGGTCGGTGCGGGAGTGCCGGTTGCACCTCGACGTGCTGGCCCAGACGGAGTCGGTGTTCGCGCTGTCCAACGGGCACATCGGCCTGCGCGGCAACCTGGAGGAGGGCGAGCCGTACGGGCAGCCGGGCACCTACCTCAACTCGGTCTACGACCTCCGGCCGCTGCCGTACGCCGAGGCCGGCTACGGGTACCCCGAATCGGGGCAGACGGTGGTGAACGTCACCAACGGCAAGCTGATCCGGCTGCTGGTGGACGACGAGCCGTTCGACGTGCGGTACGGCACGCTGCACGAGCACGAGCGGGTCCTCGACATGCGCGCCGGGACGCTGACCCGCCGGGCGAACTGGAGCTCCCCGACCGGCGGCCAGGTGCGGGTCACCTCCACCCGGCTGGTGTCCTTCACCCACCGCGCGGTCGCCGCGATCCTGTACGAGGTCGAGGCGATCGACCGGCCGCGGCGTGTGGTCGTGCAGTCCGAGCTGGTCGCCAACGAGACCCTGGGCTCCCTGGGCGGCGACCCGCGGGCGGCCTCCGTGCTGGAGTCGCCGCTGGTCCTGGAGGAGAACGTACCGGCGAAGGACGGGGTGGCGATCATGGTCCACTGCACCCGGTCCAGCGGGCTGCGGGTGGCCGCCGCAATGTGGCACGACGTGGACGGGCCCGAGGGCACCCGGGTGGAGGCGGAGGGCAGCGGCGACGTCAGCCGGGTGACGGTCGCCACCCAGTTGGAGCCCGGCCGGCCGCTGCGGCTGGTCAAGCTGTTCTCCTACGGCTGGTCGGCCAAGCGGTCCAGGGCCGCCATGCACGACCAGGTCGTCGCGGCGCTGGCCGCCGCCCGGCTGGTCGGCTGGGAGGGCCTGTGCGCCGACCAGCGGCAGTTCCTCGACGACTTCTGGGACGGCGCGGACGTGGAGGTCGAGGGCGACGCCGAGGTGCAGCAGGCCGTCCGTTTCGCGCTGTTCCACCTGTTGCAGTCGGCCGCCCGCCTGGAGGACCGGCCCATCGCGGGCAAGGGCCTGACCGGCTCCGGGTACGACGGGCACGCCTTCTGGGACAGCGAGATCTTCGTGCTGCCCGTGCTCACCTTCACCTACTCGCGGGCCGCCGCGTACGCGCTGGCGTGGCGGAAGTCGACCCTGCCCTCGGCCGAGGAGCGCGCCCGCCAGCTCGGCCTGACCGGGGCCGCCTTCCCGTGGCGGACGATCAACGGCGAGGAGGGTTCCGGCTACTGGCCGGCCGGTACCGCGGCCTTCCATGTCAACGCCGACATCGCGCACGCGGTCACCGCGTACGTGGACGCCACCGGGGACACCGCGTTCGAGCGGGACACCGGCCTGCCGCTGCTGGTCGCGACGGCCCGGCTGTGGTGCGCCCTCGGGCACCACGACGCCGACGGGCGTTACCGCATCGACGGCGTGACCGGCCCCGACGAGTACAGCGCCGTCGCGGACAACAACGTGTACACCAACCTGATGGCCCAGCAGAACCTGCGCGAGGCCGCCGAGGTCGCCACCCGCCACCCTGACCTGGCCGCCGGGCTCGGGGTCAGCGTGGAGGAGACCGCGACGTGGCGCGACGCGGCGAAGGCCATGACGATCCCCTACGACGACCGGCTCGGCGTCCACCCGCAGAGCGAGGGCTTCACCAAGCACGGCCTGTGGAACTTCGCCGCCACCGGGCCGGACCGGTATCCGCTGCTCCTGCACTTCCCCTACTTCGACCTCTACCGCAGGCAGGTCGTCAAACAGGCCGATCTGGTGCTGGCGATGCACCTGCGCGGGGACGCGTTCACCCCCGAGGAGAAGGCTCGCAACTTCGCCTACTACGAGGCGCTGACGGTCCGCGACTCGTCGCTGTCCGCGTGCACCCAGGCGGTCATGGCGGCCGAGGTGGGGCAGCTCGAACTCGCCTACCGCTACCTCGGCGAGGCGGCGCTGATGGACCTGAAGGATCTGGAGAACAACACCGTCGACGGGATCCACATGGCGTCGCTGGCGGGGGCGTGGGTCGCCCTGGTCGCCGGGTTCGGCGGCATGCGCGCCGGTCAGGGCCGGCTGTGCTTCGCTCCCAGGCTGCCCTCGGGCATCACCCGGCTGGCCTTCCGGCTGCGCTACCGGGGCAGCCTGGTGTGCGTCACCGTCACGCGGAAGGCGACGCACTACCGGCTCCGCGAGGGGCCGCCGATCACGCTCACCCATCACGGCGAGCGGTTCCGGCTGAACACCGAGCCGGTCACCCGGCCGAACCCGCTGACCCCGGTGCCGGAGCAGCACATCCACCAGCCGCCCGGCCGGGAGCCCGCCCCCCGCCACTCCAACTGAGCGCCCCCGGCCCGAGCGGGGTCAGCGCACCGGTGAGAGGCTGAGCACCGCCTTGCCGCCGGACAGCGACACCACCCGCACGCCGATGCCGTTCACCGAGCCCGACGTGCCGCGGCCGAGGTACGCCTGGGACGTCACGCCCGGTCCGGTGGCCTTCACCCGCACCCGGCTCGAACTCAGGTAGATGGCCACCTGGGTGACCCCGAACCGGGGGCTGACCTTGAACTTCACCGACTTCTTGAGAGTCAGCCGGCATTTGCCGTCGTAGCAGGCGCGCAGGTTCGGCCGCGCCGCGGCGGCGGTGCCGGACGCCGGCGCGACGGCGACCGTACGAGCCTGCGCCGGCGCTGGTCCGGCCTGCGCCTGGAGCGTGCCGCCGGCCGCGAGGCCGGAGGCGAGCATCAGGAGGGCGACGGATGTCGAAGCCATGATCTTCCTTCCATCGTCCGCCGTACGGGGGTACGGCGGCGGAGGGGTGGGAGGGTCGGCGGAGGTTTGCGGCGTATCTCCACCTTCTGACAACGCTGATCATTTTTCCAGGGTTCTCCGGGTGCCCTCCCGGGGGAATTTTTCACAGTTGCCAGAACCATGCGGAAAGTACAGGCTCGTCACGGGGCCCGATCTTTCACGGAGGACACATCGTGCTTGCCGCTCTGGAGGCGCCTGTGGCGCCCATTCCCGCACATCAACTTCTGATTTTCCTGTTACAGATCGGCCTGCTACTCCTGATGGCCATCGCGCTCGGCCGGCTCGCCATGCGTTTCGGCATGCCCGCGGTCGTCGGCGAACTCTCCGTGGGCGTGATCCTGGGCCCGTCCTTCCTCGCGCACGTGGCGCCGGACTTCTCCCAGTGGCTGTTCCCGGCCGCCACGGAACAGTTCCACCTGCTTGACGCGGTCGGCCAGATCGGCGTGCTGCTGCTGGTCGGCATCACCGGCATCCACATGGACATGGGCCTGGTGCGCCGGAAGGGGGGCACGGCGGCCGGAGTGAGCCTCGGCGGGCTGGTGGTGCCGCTCGCCTTCGGCATCGGCGCCGGGTTCCTGATGCCCACCTCGCTGATCCCGGCGAACACCGACGTTTCGGTCTTCGCGCTGTTCCTCGGCGTGGCGATGTGCGTCAGCGCCATCCCGGTGATCGCCAAGACCCTGATGGACATGAAGCTGCTGCACCGGAACATCGGTCAGCTCACCCTCACCGCCGGCATGATCGACGACGCCATCGGCTGGTTCCTGCTGTCCATCGTGTCGGCGATGGCCACCACCGGCCTGCGTACCGGCACCGTCGTCACCTCCCTGGTCTACCTGGTCCTCGTCGTGGTGTTCGCGGCGACGGTCGGCCGCCCGCTGGTCCGCGTCTCGCTCCAGGCTGCGGCGCGCTCCTCGGAGGCGGGCCCCACCGTGGCCACCGCCGCCGTGCTGATCCTGCTCTCCGCCGCGGCCACCCACGCGATGGGCCTGGAGGCGGTCTTCGGCGCGTTCGTCTGCGGCATCCTGATCGGCAGCAGCAAGGGGCTGGACCCGGCCAGGCTGGCCCCGCTCCGCACCGTGGTGCTGTCCGGCTTCGCGCCGATCTTCTTCGCCACCGCCGGCCTGCGGATGGACCTCACCTCGCTGGCCGACCCCCTGGTGCTGGTGGCCGGGCTGGCCGTGCTCGCCATCGCCATCCTGGGCAAGTTCATCGGCGCGTACGCCGGTGCCCGGGCCAGCCGGTTGTCCCGCTGGGAGGGGCTGGCGCTGGGCGCCGGGCTGAACGCCCGCGGGGTGATCGAGGTGGTGGTCGCCATGGTGGGCCTGCGACTGGGCATCCTGAGCGTCGAGGTGTACACGATCGTGATTCTGGTCGCCATCGTCACCTCGCTGATGGCCCCGCCGCTGCTGCGCCTGTCCATGAGCAGGATCCAGCAGACCGAGGAGGAGGACCTGCGGGCCAAGAGGGTGATGGACCCGCTTCCCGGGACGCCGGTCGGCAGCTAGTCACGGCCGCGGCGTATCCCCTGCCGGCCTGCCACGTCGTCACCGGCCTCGCCTAGGAGACGGTGATGACGACCTTCCCGCTCGCGTGGCCTTCCCGCAGGTATCTGATGGCCGCGGGGACCTCGCCGAGCGGGAAGGTCCGGTCGACGATCGGCGTGACCGCGCCGGTGTCGACCAGCTCCCGGAGCAGCAGGAGGTCCTTCTCCCGCTCGGCCGAGAACACGGCGCCGAGCCGCTGGCGGACGAACGGGGTGAGGAGCAGCGCCCGGAGCTGACGGTCCACGCCCTGCAACCAGCGCCCGCCCCCCTCGCTGCCCACGATCACCAGGGTGCCGCGGGGGGTGAGGGCGCGCCGGAGCAGGGACAGCGGGCGGTGTCCCGCGGTGTCCAGGATGAGGTCGTAGTGGCGGGAGCCGTCCGCGAAGTCCTCGCGGGTGTAGTCGACGACGTCCTCGGCGCCGATCGAGCGGACCAGGTCCGCCTTCCCCGGACCGCACACGCCGGTGACCCGCGCCCCGAACGCCCTGGCCAGCTGCACCGCGAGCGTCCCGACGCCGCCGCCCGCACCGATGACCAGCACCCGCTGCCCGGCCCGGAGCCGCCCGGCGTCCCGAAGCCCCTGGAGGGCGACGTAGCCGGCGCCGGGGACCGCCGCCGCCTGCTCGAAGGAGACGCCCGCCGGCTTGGCCGCGAACCTGTGCTGCCGGCCGCACGCGTACTCGGCGAGGGCCCCGTCGCAGACGCCGAACACGTCGTCGCCGGGCCGGAACCGGGTCACCTCCGAGCCGACCGCCTCCACCCGCCCCGCGACGTCCAGCCCCGGAACGGGGGACTTCGGCCGCAGCACCCCGAATCCGGCCAGCCTGGTGAGGTACGGCAGGCCGGTGACGGCGTGCCAGACGCCCTGGTCGACGCCGGCCGCGCGAACCCGTACGAGCACGTCGTCAGGTCCCACGGCCGGCCTGCCGACGTCCCTGAGCTCCAGCAGGTCCGGGGCGCAGTATGCCTCTCTGACCATCGCTTTCATCGTCACACCTCCGTGCCGGGATACTGGAAGACCTCGTCGAGCGGTACGCCGAACACCCGGGCGATCCGGAACGCCGTCTCCAGCGACGGCGAGTAACGGCCCTGTTCGATGGCGATGAGGGTCTGGCGGGTCACGCCGACGCGCTCGGCCAGGTCGGCCTGCGTCATCTCGCCGTGCGTGAACCGCAGGGCCCGGATCGAGTTCGTGACCCTGGTGGGCTTGACCATGATCAGAAACCTCGGCGGTAGGCGACGATCCGCGCGGCCGAGGAGGTGAGCGCCGACAGGACGAACGCCAGGTAGATCGTGTTGGCGATCCAGAAGTGCGCGAACTCCGCCAGCGTCAGGCCGAGTGCCGCGACGACCCCGACGGCCAGGACGTAGAACTCCGGGCGCCTGCCGTACAGCTGGATGTCCGCGTCCCGCTCGTCCCGCCGGTTCGCCTCCTTGGGCGAGAGCATCCCGGCCACGATGTTCGCGCCGACGTTGGCGGCTATCGCGACGACGATGGCCGTGAGCATCGGCCCCGCGTACGCGATCTCGTCGGCTCCCGTGGTCCGGAGCCGGCCGAGGATGATCGCGAAGTAGACCACCGGCACGCCGATCGCCACCATCGCGTAGATCCACACGCGTTTCTCTTCGATTGACACGTCCACTCCCAGGTCTCGTCGGATCTGAGAGGAATGTAAAACAATGGCGACACGATGTCTAGTTTTCTTTACATGCTTCGGCGTGAGCCTTCCGTACCGGGGCCCGCCGGCAGGTCAGAAGAGGGTGAGCGGCTCCGCGGGGAGGGGGTCGGGCAGCGGCTCCAGTTCGGGGAGGCGGGCTCGCACCTCGTCGTGGAAGCGGCGGGCGAGCATCAGGGCGTCGGCGTTGTCGGGGGTGTGGATGAAGACCGTCGGCGAGCGGCCCTCGCGGAGCCAGCCGGCGACCGTGCCGACCCACGGCCGCCAGCCCTCGACCGTGGCCTCCTCGGCGTCCCTGCCCAGGTAGCGGACGATCGGGCGGTCGGTGAGGGCGGCCGACCGGCGCGGCACCCGCGGCTTCTTCGTCCACGCGTCACGCTCGGCGTCGCTGGTCGGCGGGCTGCGGAAGAGCACGGTGGTGTCGAAGGGGACCCACTCGGCGCCCACGCCGGCCAGCACCCTTTCGAGCTGCCGCGCGGACCGCTCGTCGTCGAAGAACGCCCGATGCCGGACCTCGACCGCATACCGCTGCGAACCCGGCAGCGTGCGGAGGAATCCCGCCAGAGCGCCGAGGTCCCCCGGCCCGAACGACCCCGGCAACTGTATCCACAGGCTGTGGATACGTGGCCCGAGCGGCTCCATCGTGTCCAGGAACGACCGGAGCTCCTCGTCCACCCCGGTGAGGCGGCGCTCATGGGTGATCGTTTTCGGGAGTTTCACCACGAACCGGAAGTCCGGCCCGGTCTGCCGCGCCCACGACTCCACCGTGCTCTTCGCCGGTGTCGCGTAGAACGTCGTGTTGCCCTCCACCGCGTCGCACCAGGTCGCATAAGCCCGCAACCGCTCGCCGGGCGGCAGCGGATGGGGCAGGAACCGCCCCTGCCACGGCGCGTGCGTCCACATCGCACATCCCACATGAAGCCGCATACCCCCGACGCTACCGGTCTTCCGGCCACCGGCCCGTCCTCGCGTCGTGCAGCCGCCCTGCTGTTCGCCGTGTGACGGGAGTCAGCCCCGGCACGCCGGGAAGCGACCGGGGAGCGGCCACCGATCTACCATCGTGCGGTGACGAAACCCCCTGAGCTGTGGCGTCAGCTGAAAGGCCACGTCCACCCCGAGCCCTTCCTCGTCGCCACCGAAGACGCTCTGGCGGCCTTCGAGGCCGACCTCGGCCGGCTGCGCACGCCGTCCGACGACGAGGTTCTCGACGTGGTGAAACGCGTGGTCCTCGCGCTCAACGACATCGCGGAAAGCCACGAGGACGGCGACTTCGACACCGTGGACCGCGAAGAGCTGTGCGACTACATCGACATCACGCTCGGCGCGGCGGGAATCGACGTCGACGCCCTGGCCACCCGCCAGGGCATCGGCGAAGGTTCGATCACCGACCGGTGGCGCGACTGGTAGCCCGCAGCACCGCTCCGCTCAGCGGAGGCCGGGGACGAGGCCGGCGGCCTGGTGCTGGTAGCGGACCAGGTGGGCGTAGTGGCCGGCGCGGGCCAGGAGGTCCTGGTGGGTGCCGGCTTCGACGATCTGGCCGCGGTTCAGGACGACGATCAGGTCGGCGTTCTGGATGGTGGACAGCCGGTGGGCGATGACGATCTGCGTCTGGCCCAGTCTCAGCAGGTTGCGGCGGATGCGTTCCTCGGTGATCGCGTCCAGGCTGGCGGTCGGCTCGTCCAGCAGCAGGATGCGGGGCCGGCCGGCGAGCGCGCGGGCGATGGCGAGCCGCTGGCGCTGCCCGCCGGACAGCCGCGCGCCGCCCTCGCCGATGTCGGTGTCGTAGCCCTGCGGCAGCCGGACGATCTCGTCGTGGATCTCGGCCACCCGGGCGGCGTGCTCGGCCGCCTGCCTGCTCAGCCTGGAGAAGCCGGCGATGTTGGCCATGATGGTGCCGGCGAACAGGTGCGGCTGCTGGGTGACGACTCCCACCTGCCCGCGCAGCCACCGCCGGTCGAGCTCCTCCAGCGGTATCCCGTCGAAGCGGACCTGCCCGGCGGAGGGCTCCACCAGGCCGATCAGCACCCGGCCGAGCGTGGTCTTGCCGGAACCGGAGGCGCCGACGAGCGCGACCCGCGCGCCGGGCGGGACCCGCAGGGAGATGTTCCGCAGCACCGGCGTGCGCACGTCGTAGCCGGCGCTGAGCGCGGTGACGGTGATGCCGCCGCGCAGCCCGCCGTCCAGCCGGACGCCGCCCGGCCGTTCCGGGGCGGTGCCCATCAGGTCGGCGATCCGCCCGACGTGCGCGGCGGCGAGCTGGAGCTGGTACACGATGCCGAGCAGCGACGCGAGCGGCGTGGTCGCCGACACGGCCAGGGTCACCAGGGCGAGCTGGTCGCCCAGCGTCGCGCCGCCGCCGGTGGTGGCGAACACGAAGACGAGCAGCCCCAGGTGGAGCGCGGTCTGCAGGGCGTTGCTCGCCGCCTGCACTCCGGCCACGTGCCGGTCCCTGGCCGCCCCGGTGACGAGTTCCTCGTCGTGGTGGGCGCGCCAGCGGGACACGGCGGCCGTCTCCCCGCCGGAGGCTTTGATCGCCTCGATGCCGGCGAGGCTGTCGACCAGGGTGGTCTGGGTGGTGGCGTTGGTGTGCAGCGCTGCGAACGCGAGGTGCATCCCGCGGCCCGCGGTGACCGACACCACGGCGGCCTGGGCGGCGGCGGCCGCGAGCGTCAGCAGCGCCAGCCCGGGCGAGGCCACGAACAGCAGCGTCACGTACGACACGACGGTGAACAGGTCGAACAGGAAGGTCAGCGACTGTTCCGTGAGCAGGTCGCGCAGCATCGCCACCCCGCTGAGCCTGCTCAGCAGGTCACCGCTGGAACGCCGCTGGAAGAAGCGGTACGGCAGCGCCAGC
This sequence comes from Microtetraspora sp. NBRC 13810, assembly GCF_030268685.1. Lineage (GTDB taxonomy): Bacteria > Actinomycetota > Actinomycetes > Streptosporangiales > Streptosporangiaceae > BSRQ01. Next base: position 135,855 of record NZ_BSRQ01000012.1, on the reverse strand, counting down.
GTGTGACCGACGAGCCTGCGCATCACCTCGGCCGCGACCGAGGTCTGCAACCTGATCAGCACCCGGGCCCGGATCCACGCGAGCAGCGCGTGCCCGAGGACGACGCAACCGGCGGCCAGGGCGAGCGTCGTCACCTCCGGCTCCACCGGCCGGTCCACCACGAGCTTGGTGAACAGCGGCACGACCAGTCCGAGGAGCTGCACACCGAGCGAGGCCAGCAGGACGGCGACGACCAGCCGCCGGTTCGCCAGCGCGGGCGCGACCAGCGGGCGCAGCACCCGCCACGGCCGGGGCCTCGCGGCGGGGGTGAGCCCGGCGGGAGCGTCGGCCAGCAGCGCCGTGCCGGAGTACCCGGCCCTGAACTGCCGCGGCGACAGCCGCCGCCGTCCGCGCGCCGGATCGAGTACGGCGACGCCGCGCCGGGTGATCCGTTCGACCACGACGAAATGGTTGTTCTCCCACAGGGCGACGAACGGCGCGGGCAGCCCGGCGACGGTGTCCAGCGGGGCGCGGCAGGCGCGCAGCCGCAGCCCGAACCGGGCGCCGGCCTGGATCATGTCGCGCAGGCTCACCCCGTCGACGCCCTCGGCGAGATGTTCGCGCACCTCGGCCAGGCTGGTGCGGCGGCCGAGCCCGCCGAGCACCATGGCCAGGCAGGCGGCGCCGCAGTCGCTGCGGGCGAGCTGCATCCGCAGCGGCACTCGCCTGCTCACAGCCAGAACCACCTGATGTCCGACCCGCGCCGCCGTTCGTCCAGCCACGCCTGGAACGCCGCGTCCCGCGCCGCGTCGAGCACCTCGGGCGCCTCGGGATCCGGCGGGACGACCTCGTGCACGACCCCGGCCAGATAGCCGCCTTCGTGGCGGACCGGCCCGACCGCCGTGCCCGCGGACGCGGCCCGCAGCGGCTCGGGCAGCCGGGGGGTGAGCGTCGCGGCGGCCTGGAGGCGGAGTTCCCGCTCGGCCGGCAGCGCCGCGGCGACCCGGCCGGCGAAGTCGGCCGCCGGGCCGTCGAGGAGGCGGCGCAACCCGTCCGCCCGGGGTCCGGTCGCCCAGGCGGCCCGCCGCAGGGCGAACTCCTCCGGGTGCTCGGCGAGACGGCGCCGCGCGGGCTCACCGGCGAAGCGTTCGCGGACCCGGGCGATGAGCGCCTGCGTCTCGACGTGGCTGCGGAACGCCTCCTCGGACAGGCCGGCCTCGGCGAGCCAGGCCAGCGTCCGGTCCCGGCCGGTCAGCCCGCGTCGCCGGCGGAACTCGTCGGCGGCCCGCTGCGTCTCGGCCAGCGTCGGCGGGTGCGGGTCGTCGGCCAGCTCGGTGAGCAGGATGCGGTGGTCCACCAGCCGTTCGTGCAGGCGCCGGTCGCGGTCGCCGAGCGCGCGGATGGTGGACAGCGCGGCGGCGACCGGCAGCCCGATCCCGTCGACGCTGAGGATCTGCCCCGCCGCCCAGTGCGTGGAATGGTCGACGAGCCAGGGAACGCCGTCGTCCACCTCGGCGGACAGCGCGACCGTACCTCCCTCGGGGTGGTCGAGCAGCAGGTCGTAGCCGACCCTGGTCGTGCCGGGCGGCTCGTCGACGACGAGCTGGGCGCGCAGGTGCGGTCGCCGGTCACCCCAGTCCCGTACGCGGCGGTGCGCGTCGTCCACCGCGTCTCGGAGGGTCGGCAGCCCGCGCAGCAGCGCGACCGCGTCGGCGAGGTCGGCGGGAAAACCGGAGTCAGTGGGCATCGGCGGGGTCCTCGGAGTCGATATGAGTGGCGGCGGCGAGCCAGTCGGCGATCGCGTCCCCGATGGGCAGGCCGGTGAGCATCTCGACGAAGGCCCACTGCCCGTTGACGTTGAGCTCCAGGAAGACGTACCGGCCGTCCGGCGTCACGACGAAGTCCAGGGCGCCGAAGGTCAGGCCGAGCCCGGCGACCAGGCGGGCACAGCGCTTCCCGACCTCCGGCGGCAGGTCGTAGGCGGAGTAGCCGACCTTGGCGTCCTCGTAGTGCCGCCAGTCGACGGCGGTCAGCCGGGAGTTCTGCGAGTCGATCCGGGCGGCGAACACCCGCTCGCCGACGACGGTCACCCGCAGCTCGTACGCCTTCGGCAGGTTGGGCTGCACCATCGCCGGGCCGTGCCGGAACCGGTGCCGGCCGGACAGCCGCCGCCGGGGCACCACCGTGGTGAACAGGTGCCGCTCCTCGCCGTCCAGGGTGAACGGGTGGTAGCCGAGCGCCTTGGTGATGAGCCGGCCGCCGGCCCGGTTCCACGCCGGGACGAGCGCGGCCGGGTCGTTCGTCACGACCGTCTCCGGCACGGTGAACCCGAGCTCGACGGCCCGGTGCAGATGCAGCAGCTTGTTGTCCACCGCCACGGCGTGCTGCGGCGGCGCCGGCATCCACCGAGCCCTCACCATGAGGTGGTACGCGCCGCGCAGCGCCAGCCTGGCCGCGTGCTCGGCGAACGCCCGCTGCGACGGCTCGCGCACCCCGGCGGCGGACGGCCGGTCGGGCCGGCGGTCCCAGACCGCGGTGACCTTCGACAGGTCGTACGTCTCGCCCCGGTATGTCAGCGTCTGCTGCCAGCGTCCCCCGGCGAAGCCGGTGGTGAGGGTGCAGGCCGCGGGATAGTCGGCCTCGTCCCACCACAGCAGCGGCACGCCGCGCGCCGCCAGCTTCGGCAGGACGGCGCGCACCGAGTCGTCACGGGCGCTGCTGATGATCAACAACACGGTCCCGCGCTCCTTCCACGTCATGGACCGGGGAGCCGGCGCCCGCGGGCACCGGCTCCCCCTGTGCGTCCCGCGACCCGCGGCGGGCGGCCGGGCTCGGCTGTACCCGGCCCGCCCGGACCGTCGGGTCCCGGCCCGCGTCAGTCGTTCTTGCAGTCCATGCCGCTGGCGGCGGAGCTGCAGGCGTAGCCCGAGCCGGGCTTCATCTGCGCCTGGATACCCGCGACGATCTCCAGCTCCTCGCCGGCGAGCTCGGACACCCCGGCGGGCAGGTCGTCGATCGTGAAGGTGTCACGCATGACACACACCCCTCATCTGTTGCGCGGAACCGCTCTCTGCGGCCCTGTGCAGATGCTGGACGGCACGTCTTGGGCTCCTCTGGAAACCCACTGGAAGGGGGCGCTCACGGAACCGTCGTCGCGGCGTGCTCACCGGCCTGGCGGCCTCTGGCGGTGACCCGGCGAAGGTCAGAAGGAGCGGTTGTAGTACTTGTTCCAGTCGAGGTCACGCGAACCGCCCTCACCGATCCGCACCCGGAACCCGTCGAACCCGCCCTTACGGCTGTAGCTGAACTTCCACTCGTCGTGCCCCCGGGTGGAGAAACGGCGGCCCAGGTGCCAGCCCCGGTCGTCGTGGTACCAGAACTCGACGTACGTGCTCTCCCGGTCCCGGTCACGGTCCCAGGCGTTCAGGTCGAAGTGGTAACGGCCGTCGGAGAAGTACCAGTAACCCTTGTAGTACGAGCGCTCGTTCCGGTGCTCACCCCGGCCGAAGCTCGAATACCCCTCGAACCAGTGCTTCGTGGACTGGACCTGGGCGGCGGAGGCGCTGCCCGCGGTCGCCGCCTGAGCGGGCACGGCCACGACCCCCGCCGCCAGCGCACCGGCGAGAACGGTACCGGCGAGAACATGACGAAGCTTCAACACAGCGAATTCCTTTTCCTATGAGAGTGCCCGGGAGAATCATTTCCGGCGCCCGGAGCGAGCCCCTTTTTCGGTGCTTTCCGCTCCGGACGACACTCACATTAGGCAGCCGTCCAGCCCCCTTCTGCGTACAAACACACACACGCCCCCGAGCGTGCACTACTACACACAAGCGGCTTGTCCCGGGACGATCCCCGATAAAACGATCAAGGCTCTTGAGCCACCTGGAGAATCCGGTGCGAGCCGGAAGAAGGGCCCGCGGCGGCCGCGGATGTCGTGCTAGCGGTGCCGGATCGCCGGCGGCCTGCGTGCCTGGTGGCGCAGCAGGGCGGCCCTGGCGAGGCACAGGCAGGCCAGGACCATCGACGCCACGGACACCACCAGCCTCCTCGACGCCCTCGACGATCTTCTCCGAGGGGCCGGCCGAGGTCAAGGAGGGTCCGGCCCCTGGCCCGGGGGGCGGGCCAGGGGGATCCCTCATCCGATGCCGGCGGTTCCCGGCAGGATCACGTTCTTCGCGGCGGTGCCGGGGAGGTGGGTGAGCCGGCGGGCCTGTCCGGTGTTGACGTCGACCGCCAAGGTGCCCGAGAAGGCCGGGCCCGTGTAGGTGATCGTGAGCACGGAACCGCTTCGCCAGACGGAGGTGCCGGAGACGGCGCCGTGACGGCCCTCGGGCAGGCCCCGGATGGTGACCTTCCGCAGGACGCGCCCGGTCCTGGTGTCGAGGAGGGCGAGCCTGCCCTCCCTGTACTCCGGCCACTCGAAGGCGGCCACTGTCCGGCCGTCCGGGGCCAGTTCGCTGAACATGATGAACTTTCCGGCGAAACGCACCGGTTCGCCGCCGCCGGTGACCGGCATCAGCCACACGTCGGTCTGGCGGTACCGGACCAGCTCGGCGACGCCGTCCTTGATGCTGACCGCCTCGTACCTGCCCGGCACCGAGACCGTCCTGCCGGTGCGCATGTCGATCAACAGTGCGGTCGGCAGGCGGGGCCTCGTCGGCGATGCCGTCCAGCGCCTCACGCAGCCTTGTCATCGAGCCACCTCCGCGACCTCGGGATCAGAGAGCAGATGCGCCAGTTCGGGCGCGACCGAACGCAGGCGGGCCAGCGCGCGATGGGCCTGGCTCTTCACGGTGCCGACGGAGCAGCCGAGCGCCTCGGCCGTCTGCGTCTCGGTGAGGTCCTCCCAGAAGCGCAGCACGATCACGGCGCGTTGGCTGGGGGTCAGCCTGGCCAGCGCCTGGCGCAGCACCATCCGGTTGAGCGCGGCCTCTTCGTAGGAGAAGCCGCGGTCGGGCGGGTCCGCGCTCGGCGACTCGGGATACGGCCGGCGCCTCTAGGAGATGTACTGGTTGACCAGCGCCTTACGCGTGTATGCCTTGGGATTGCCCGCCCTGGACAGCTTGGGCCACTTCCCCACGATCTTGATGAGGACGCTCTGCAGGAGGTCCTCGGCGAGATAGGCGTCTCCCGTGAGCAAGTAAGCCATCCGCATCAGCGCCTGCTGACGGGCGAGCACGAACTCGCGGAAGCCGTCGTGATCAGTCAAAGCGATCTCCTCTCGCCCGTTCCCAACGCGAACCATCGAGCGAAAGGTTGCAGCTCTCCCCATATCAACGACCCGCGATCATCCACGGCGGCACCACCGAATTCCACGCTCCCGGGTCGCATCACTTGACCGTCCCCCACCGAAATCCGCGATCATGCCGGACATGTGGTAGGGAGCACCTCGGGCATCTTTCTAGGCTGGGACGAGGAGGTGAGGCCCCGTGATGGCCGAGCGACCCCGGGACACCGTGCTCTCTCCTGCCGGGCGGGCGGCCATGCGGGAGCTGCTGGACGCCGACCGCGAGCGGACCGTGGCGCGGGCCGCCGCGCTGCGGCGCGACTGGGACGCCGTCGTCCAGTCGGCCGCACTCGTGGCCACCGACGACGAACACGACCCGGAAGGATCGTCCACCGCCTTCGAACGCGCCCACATCCAGGCCCTGCTCGACCAGGCACGACGCCATCTCGCCGACCTGGACACCGCTCTGGAACGGCTCCGCGACGGCACCTACGGAGTGTGCGAGCGATGCGGGCGCCCCATAGCCGTCGAACGGCTGGAGGCGCGCCCGGCGGCGAAGACCTGTGTCCCCTGCGCGACCACCCAACGCTGAACGAAGGGCACGACGTGGACCTCGAACGGCACCGCGGAGAACTCACCGGTTACTGCTACCGCATGCTCGCCTCGGGGTTCGAGGCCGAGGACGCGGTGCAGGAGACGTTCGTCCGGGCGTGGCGGACGTACGATCCCGCGCGCGGGCCGTTGCGCCCGTGGCTGTTCCACCTGGCCACCACCGTCTGCCTCGACATGCTTCGCGGCCCGCAGCGCCGCGCCCGCGCCATGGACCTCGGCCCCGCCGCCGTACCCGGGGCCGAGCTGGGCGAACCGCTCCCGCCGGACAGGTGGGTCCTCCCCATCCCGGACTCCCGCCTGGACCCGGCGGAGCTGGCGGTGACGAGGGACACCGTCCGCCTGGCCTTCGTGGCGGCGCTCCAGCACCTGCCGCCCAGGCAGCGGGCCGTCCTCATTCTCCGTGACGTCCTGAAGTGGAGCGCCGCCCTCGGGACCGCGCTCAGAGCAGCTTCTCGACGGCCGAGGTGATCGCCGGGTCCTCGGGGGCGGTGCCGGGACGGAACCGGGCCACGACCTGGCCCTCGCGGTCGACGAGGAACTTCTCGAAGTTCCACTGGACGTCGCCGGCCTCGCCGTCCCCGTCGGAGGTCCGCGTCAGCTCGGCGTAGAGCGGGTGCCGGTCGGGGCCGTTGACGTCGGCCTTCGCCAGCAGCGGGAAGTCCACGCCGTACGTCGTCGAGCAGAACTCCTGGATCTCCTCCGCCGTGCCCGGCTCCTGGCCGGCGAACTGGTTGCAGGGCATGCCGACCACCGTGAAGCCGCGCGTGCCGTACTCCTCCTGGAGCTTGACCAGGCCGCTGTACTGCGGGGTGAGGCCGCACCGGGAGGCGACGTTGACGATGAGGACGGCCTTGCCGGGGGCCAGCTCGCCCAGGGTGGTGGGGGCGTCCGCGAGGGTGCGAAGCGGAATGTCGCTGAGGCTCATGCCCTGACACTACAGAAGCCGGGGTCCCGCCCCGGCAGTGCAGACCTGCCGGCTGTGGGTGCTGTTCGCAGGGGCGGGGCGCGCGTTCATGGTGCATTCTGGAGACCGGCAACCACGAGGAGAGAAGTGATGACCCACCCCCTCGGCACGCAGCCCGCGCCCAGGCGTACCCCTCTCGACGCGGAGGAGAAGGCGCGGGCCGAGGCGGCCTTCGTTCCCCTCGTCGCCGAGCACCTCGCCGCGAGCGGCCGGTTCAGGGTGAGCGCCGACACTCCGGAGCTGGTGGAGTTGTTCCAGAAGGTCGCCCGCAGGGTGGGTGACCTGCTCAGGCGGCCCGTGGTCAGCTACTCCAACGGCAGGTACATCGTGATCACGTTCGGCCAGGAGGAGGCGGCGGACGGCACCGTGTCGCCGCGCTGACGGGCGGGGGGCCGCCGAGGTGCGGCCGTGGCGCCGGGTGATGCCGTGGGCGGCCCGGTCGGGTCGCGCATAACGGGGGTGTTTCGGAAAGCCCATACTCGCCGGAATACCGGCAGTAAATTGTTGACACCGTTCCGGGACGGCAGGCGCGTACGACTCCGCATGCCAGGTGAGAAAGCCGACAGCCGTCTCGGATTCGCACAGGACGCCCTGTCAGAAGTCCTGACGACGGTAACATGTCACTTATCGACACATTCGCCGTCGGAAGCCCGGATGTGACCTACGCCACACAAAATTTCTCTTGTTGGCGGCCGGAGCGCGATCGTAGTCTTTTGCCGCACAGGGGGTCCTCTTCCGGACAGCAGGCCATCGAACGCTTTTAACGGGGGTAAGGCGTCTGCGCGCACGCCTTTGACACCTCACCGTGAAATTCAATGCCGTTTCTTCGAGCATTTCTCCGGCGACGTCGAGGTGAATGATGGGCGCACTGACGGAAAGCCACGCGCTGAGCGGGCAAGAGATCGAGAAGTTCCACCGGGATGGCTACATCGGCCCGTTCGACCTGTACGAACCGGAGGAGATGGAGCAGAACCTCAGGGCTCTGCGGCCGAAGCTGCTCAACACCAGGAACGCCATCTACGGCCAGGGCAGGACCGTCTCCGGTGTGACGAACCTGGCCAACTACGACCGGCACATCGACGTCGACTTCCTCGCCGACCACCTCACCCGGCCCGAGATCGTGGACCGGGTCTCCAGCCTTCTCGGCCCCGACGTGCTGTGCTGGCGCAGCGAGTTCTTCCCGAAGTACCCGGGTGACGAGGGCACCGACTGGCACCAGGCCGACAACTTCTCCAACGTCGCCGGTTCCAAGCACCCGCAGATCGTCTGGCCCGAGGACGCCGACTTCGGCGGCACCATCACCGTCTGGGCGGCCTTCACCGAGGCCAGCGTCGAGACCGCCTGCCTACAGTTCATCCCGGGTTCGCACAAGACGATGAACTACGACGAGTCCAAGGTGATGGGCTACGACGCGGACTCCATCGGGAAAGTCGAGAAGAACGGCGTCCGGCGCGGTTTCTTCGGCTACGACTACCGGCAGCTGCAAAAGGATCCGAACTGGAGCCCGGACGAGTCCAAGGCGAAGTCCATGGTCATGCGGCAGGGCCAGTTCATCATCTTCTGGTCCACGCTGATGCACGCATCCCACCCGCACGCCGGCCTGACCGACCAGATGCGCCTGGGCTTCGCGGGTCGTTATCTGCCGACCTCGGTGCGCGTTTATCCGTTCTCCGAGACCCTTCAGGAATTCGGCGGCGAGGCCACCCTGGACAAATTCGGATGCGTCCTGGTCTCGGGAACCGATTCGTTCGGCCACAACCGTTTCATCGACCAGACCGTCAACGGAACCCCGTTCCGTAAGCGCTGAACGGGAAAGCCGGCAGTGCAGCGGTTGGCGTACTCCGATCCGGCGTTGGCGATCCACCGCCTGATCAACCAGACGGCGGTCGGCTATCCGCGTGAGAGCGGCGTGCCCGAGCTCTTCGAAAGGTGCGCCGACCTCCGGCCCGACGCGCCCGCGGTCGTCCAGGGCGACCGCGGGCTCACCTACCGGCAGCTCGACCGGCTGGCCAACGGCCTGGCCCGGGAACTGCTGGCCCGCGGCCTGACGCCCGGCTCCACCGTCGGGGTCAGCCTTCCCCGCTCGCCGGAGCTGATCGTCGCCCTGCTGGCGATCCTCAAGTGCGGCGGATCGTACCTGCCGTTCGACCCGGCCTACTCCGACGAGCGGCTGCGCCACCTGTTCGGCGAGTCGGGCTGCCGCTGGGTGCTGTCCGACCGGGCCGACCTGGGCGCGCGGCTGGACTGCGAGGTCGTCGCACCGGACGCGCCGCCCGCGGACCGCGGGCCCGGCGTGGCGGTGGCCGCCGACGCCATCGCCTACATCAACTTCACCTCGGGCTCGACCGGCAGGCCGAAGGGCGTGCCGATCCGGCACCGGAGCATCGCCCGGCTCGTGCACGGCGCCACGTACGCCCGCCTGGACGAGGGCACCCGCCTGCTTCACCTGTCCCCCGTCACGTTCGACGCCGCGACGTTCGAGATCTGGGGCGCGCTGCTGCGCGGCGGCACGTGCGTCCTGTACCCCGACGGCTTCGTGCGCCTGTCCCGGCTGGGACAGGTCCTGCGCGAGCACGGCGTGACCGTGCTGTTCCTCACCACCGCCCTGTTCAACGCGGTGATCGACGAGGCGCCGGAGATCCTCTCCGGCCTGCGGACGATCCTCACCGGCGGCGAGGCCCACTCGGTCAGGCACATCGCCGAGGCGTTGCGGACCTACGGTCCCGGACGCCTGGTGAGCGTGTACGGTCCCACCGAGGCGACGACCTTCGCCACCTTCCACCCGGTCGACGAACTGGCGGACGACGTCGTCTCCCTGCCCATCGGCCGGCCGATCCAGAACACGCGGCTCTACGTCGTGGACGGCGAGACCCTGTGCGCCCCCGGGCGGAGCGGCGAGATCTGGCTCGCCGGCGACGGCCTGTCCCCCGGCTACCTGGGGATGCCGGAGCTGACCGCCGACCGTTTCGTCGAGCGGGTGATCGACGGCGTGACCGAGAGGCTCTACCGGACCGGCGACCACGGGCACCTGCTTCCCGGCGGCGACGTCGCCTTCGAGGGACGCAAGGACGACCAGGTCAAGATCAACGGTTTCCGGATCGAGCTCGGCGAGATCTCCTACCACCTGAACCGCCACCCGGCGGTCAGGCAGAGCCACGTCGCGGTGAGCACGCTCGGCGGCAGGTCGCTGCTCGCCTTCGTGGTCACCGACGACCCGGCGTGCACGGCGGCGTCCGTGCGCGACCACCTGCGCGCCCGGCTGCCCGCCTACATGGTGCCCGCCCGCGTCCACCTCTGCGACGCACTCCCCCTGACGGCGACCGGCAAGATCGACCGGCACGCCCTCCTGGCCGCTCACGAGGGCGGCCCTTCGCAAGCTAGGAGCCGATGATGAGTCTCACGCCCACCGAGGAAGCGATCGCCGAGATCTGGACCGAGCTGTTCGGAGTCACCGAGGTCGGCTCGGAGGACGACTTCTTCGCCTTCGGCGGCAACTCCCTCACCGCGATCAAGTTCCTGGCGCGGGTGGAGGAGCGGTTCGGCGTGGACGCCCTCCTCCCGGAGACCCTCTACGAGGACGCCAGAGTCGCCAGCCTGGCCAAGGCCATCGACCAGGCGACGGCGTCCGCGACCACGTGAACACGGCCGCGGTGACACCGGGAACACCGCTCGTCCGGTTCTCCGGCGAGGCACCGGTCGCCCTCCAGCTCCTCTGCTTCCCGTACGCCGGTGGCGGCGCGCAGCTCTTCCGGAGCTGGCAGGCGCTGCTGCCGCCGGACGTCGGGGTCACCGGGGTCAGCCTGCCGGGGCGCGAACAGCGCTTCCGCGAACCGCCCGTCGGCACGTGGCCGGAGGCCGTCGAGACGCTGGCCGGTGTCTTCGCCCGTGAGGTCGTCCAGCGGCCCTACGCGCTCTTCGGGCACAGCCTCGGCGCGCGCCTGGCCTACGAGCTGACCCACCGGCTCCAGGCGGACGGCCACCGCCCGCCCGAACTCCTCGTGGTGTCGGCCTGCCGGGCGCCCGGCGTGCCGCCGCGCTGGCCGCCGATGCACAGCATGGACGGCCCGGCGCTGACCGACAGGCTCCGCGAGATGAACGGCGTCCCGGAGGAGGTGCTGGCCAACCGGCACATGATGGCCCTGCTCGACCGCGTCCTGCGGGCCGACCTGCGGCTCGCGGAGACGTGGGTCGCGTCCACCGGCCGGGTCGGCGCGCCGATCCTCGCGCTGTGCGGAGAGCGCGACGACATCGACCCCTACCAGGACATGGTGGGGTGGCGTGACCACACGTCCGCGGACTTCGCCATCCGCTCCTTCCCGGCCGGCCACTTCGTGCTCCAGGAGCGGCAGGAGGACTTCGTCGCGACTATCGCCGCCCGGCTGCACACCCTGCGGATGGCGACATGACCGGCTCGCCCTATCTCACCGACGAGCACGAAGCGTTCCGGCAGTCCGTGCGCACGTTCCTGCGCAAGGAAGTGACCCCGTACGCCCCCGACTGGGAGCGGGACGGGACGATGCCCCGCTCGGCGTGGCTGGCCTTCGCGGCCGAGGGGCTGCTGGGCCTCAACCACCCGCGCTCCGTCGGCGGAGCCGAGAAGGACATCTTCCACTCGGTCGTCTTCCTGGAGGAACTGGGCCGCATGGGGTTCGGCGGGGTACGGTTCGCCGTCGCCCTGCACGCCTACATGGCCACGAGTTACCTGAGCACCGGCGGCTCGGCCGACCTCCGGGAGCGGTACCTGCGCCCGGCGGTGGCCGGTGAGAGGATCGCCGCACTGGCGATCACCGAACCGCAGGCCGGCTCCGACCTGTCCCTGCTGGCGGCGACGGTCCGGGACGACGGCGACGACCTCGTCATCGACGGCGAGAAGCGCTTCATCGTCAACGGCCTCTTCGCCGACTTCTTCGTGACCGCCATCCGTACGGGCGCGTCGGCGACGGGCCAGGGCGACCTGTCCCTGTGCGTGGTGGACGGCGACAGCCCCGGCGTCCGGGTCGTGCCCAACGACTGCGTCTCCTGGCGGGCCTCGGGCATGGCCGACGTCACGTTCACCGGCGTACGCGTCCCGAAGGCGAACCTGATCGGCCGCCGCAACTCCGGCTTCATGCAGATCATGAAGAACATGCAGCTGGAACGGCTCGCCGCGGGGATCACGGCGGTCGGCGACGCGGCGGAGCGGCTGGAGGCCACCTGGCGGTTCCTGAGGGAGCGCGAGATGTTCGGCTCGACGCTCAGCGCCAAGCAGGCGGTCCGGCATCAGATGGCCGACCTGCTCACCGAGGTGACCGCCACCCGCCAGCTCGCCTACCACGCCGCCTGGAGCTACGCCCGCGACCCCCTGTCGATCAACGAGTGCTCGATGATCAAACTGAAGGCGACCGAGCTGGCCCGGACCGTCGCCGAACACTGCCAGCGCCTGCACGGCGCCGAGGGCTTCCGGGCGCAGTCCCCCTTCGTCCGCCGCGTGCAGGACGCCCAAGCCGCCACCGTCGCCGCCGGAGCCAGCGAGGTCATGCGCGACATCGTGGCCCGGAGCGGATTCGAGGAGCTGAGATAGCCATGGACCGTGCCGAGGAACTGCGGCTGCTGGACCACGCCCTGGACCGGGTCCGGGGCAAGGATCTCGCGCTGACCGACACCGACACCCGGATCAGCCTGGAGCGGTACCAGTCGGAGAGCTGGTACCGGATGGAACTCGACCGGATCTTCCACCGGGTGCCGTCCATGCTCGCGCACGGCTCCGAACTCCCCGAGCCGGGGACGTTCGTGACGATGGTCCACTTCGGCCGTCCGCTGCTGGTCAGCCGGGACCGGGAGGGCGTCGCCCACGTCTTCCTCAACGTCTGCCGGCACCGGGGGGCGCGCCTGGAGAAGGAGCCCGCGGGCAGGCGCAAGAACTTCACCTGCTCCTACCACGCCTGGAAGTACGGCACCGACGGCACCCTGGTGAACGTGCCCAGCGAACAGTGCTTCCCCACGCTGGAGAGAAGCGAGCGCAACCTGGTGGCGCTGCCCTCCGTCGAAGCCCACGGGTTCGTCTGGCTGATGCCGGAGGAGGCGCCGCACCGGGCCGACCTCGACCGCTTCCTCGGCGGCATCCGGCCCGACTTCGCCGACCTCGGCCTGGAGTCGTTCGAGATCTACGGGGCCGAGAGCCACGAATGGGAGATCAACTGGAAGCTGTTCGTGGAGGGGACGCTTGAGGGCTACCACTTCCCGTTCCTGCACCCCAAGAGCGCCAACCCGCTGTTCGAGAACGGGATCTTCTTCTTCGACAGCTTCGGCCCCCATCTCCGCTCGATCCTGCCGAAACGGTCGATCAACTTCGTGACCCGGACCGCGCCCGCCGACCGGCGGCTGCACGCGGTCGCCAACGTGATCCACACCCTTTTCCCCAACGAGACCGTCCTGCACCAGTCCGACCACTTCCTGTGGATGACCGCGCACCCGCTCGGACCGACCCGGACGCTGGTGAAGCTGCGCCTCATCGTGCCGAAGGGCTCGCTCGCCGGGGACGGCGCCGAGCGGTGGGAGGAGAACCGGAAGCTGACCTACCAGGTACAGTACGAGGACTTGGAGATCTACCGAGAGATTCAGATCGGCCTTTCGGCGGGTGCCAACAAGGAACACTGCTTCGGCACCCAGGAGCACGCGTTGCAGCGGTACAACGAGGCCATCGAGAGCTATCTGTTCGGAGACGGCCCAGGCCAGGCCGGGGCCTGATGGCGGCCGTCAACCGGTTCGCGCCCGCCTCGGCGGTGACCGCCGGCCTGATCGCGGTGCTCGTCGGGGTGACCAGCTCGGCGGCGATCGTCTTCACCGCGGCCCAGGCGGCGGGGGCCACCGCGGAGCAACTCAGCTCGTGGATGCTGGCGCTCGGCGTCGGCATGGGAGTGACCTGCATCGGGCTGTCCCTGCGCTACCGGACGCCGGTGGTGACCGCCTGGTCGACGCCCGGGGCGGCGCTGCTCGCCGTCGGCCTCGAAGGCGTGCCGATGGCCCAGGCCATCGGTGCCTTCGTGGTGTCCGCGGCGCTGATCACGTTGAGCGGGCTGACCGGCTGGTTCGAACGCGTCATGAACCGGATCCCGGTGCCGCTGGCCGCGGCGCTGCTGGCCGGTGTGCTCGTCCAGTTCGGCGCCGGCCTGTTCACCGCGATGGAGGGAAACTTCGCGGTCGCGTTCGGGATGTTCGCCGCGTACCTGCTGTGCCGCCGCTGGCTGCCCCGGTACGCGATCATCATCGCGCTGGCGGCCGGGATCCTGGTGGCCGCGATACAGGGCACCCTGCGCCTGGAGACGGTGAACCTGACGCTGGCCCAACCGGTCTTCGTCTGGCCCGAGTTCTCCTGGCAGGTGATCGTGGGCATCGGCCTGCCGCTGTTCGTGGTGACGATGGCCTCGCAGAACCTGCCCGGGGTGGCGGTCCTGCGCAACGACGGGTACGACGTGCCGATCTCGCCGCTGATCACCTGGACCGGGGCGGTGAACGTGGTGCTCGCGCCGTTCGGCTGCTTCGGGCTCAACCTCGCCGCGATCACCGCGGCCATCTGCACCGGCCGCGAAGCCCACCCGGACCCCCGGCGGCGCTACCTGGCGGCCGTGTGGGCCGGCGTGTTCATCCTGTGCGTGGGACTCCTCGGCGGGACCGTGGGCCTGCTCCTCACCGCCCTGCCCAGCGCCCTCATCCTGGGCATCGCCGGTCTCGGACTGCTCGGCACCATCGGCGGTTCCCTCACCTCCGCCCTGGCCGACGACCGCCTGCGCGAGCCCGCGGTGGTCACGTTCCTGGCCACCGCGTCCGGCATGACCCTGTTCGGCATCGGCTCGGCCTTCTGGGGCCTGACCGCCGGAGTCCTCACCGCCGCGGTCCTCCACTTCAGACGCCGCCAGCCCGCCCACGTGTGACCTCTCTCCCCGGCTCCGCGTCGCCGTCAGACCAAGGTCACTGAGCAGCCGCTTGGAAGAATCTTGAGGTGAGCCTGTAGTGGAGAGCCTCTCCCGTTCGTCATCCACCTGACGAACGAGAGAGGAGAACACCCATGGACCTGGTCACCGGTGCACAGGTGGCGGTCGTGCTGACCGTCCCGGTGCCACGGGAGCGCATGTGGGATCTGGTCACCGCGGTGGACCGGATCGGCGAGTGGAGCCCGGAGGCCACCGGCGGCGCCTGGTGCGACGGCGCCGGCGCGGCTCCGGGTGCCCGGTTCACCTGCCGTAACCGGTTCGCCGACGGGTTTGAAAGTATGGTGACCTGCGTGGTCACGGCAGCGGAACGGCCGGGCGTCTTCGCCTGGACCGTTCTGGACCACGCCGGCCTGGTCGGCTCGGCGTGGCGCTACGAGCTCACGGATGGCGACGAGCCGGGGAGCACCCGGGTCGGTCACTCGTTCACCCATGGCCCCGGCGCCAGCGGCGCCCGCACGAGTGCCGAAGCCGACCCGCGGGCGCTCGACAGGCGCCTGGTCACCCTCTGCCGGAACATGACCACCACGATCGCCGCGATGGCCACCGCCGATCTCACGACAGGAGTAGCCCGATGAAGTACCTCATGCTGGTGTGCACCGACCCGAACTACACGCCCGGCCAGGACGACGGCGCCCCGGATGTGGAGGACTGGGTCAAGGAGATGGACGACAGGGGGATCCGGCTGGCGGGCAGCCGTACCCGGCCGGCGGGCGACGCGACCACGGTCCGGGTGCGCAACCGCGAGGTGCTGCTGACCGACGGCCCGTACGCGGAGACCAAGGACCAGATGGCCGGGTTCGACATCCTCGACTGCGCCGACCTCGACGAGGCCATCGACGTCGCGTCCAGACACCCGATGGCGTGGGCCGGGATGATCGAGCTGCGGCCGTTCTGGCCGGATGACGAGGACTAGCGTTCGGACGACGCCGGTGACAGCTCAGATCCGGGACCGGATCACCGGGATCTACGCCGAAGGGTGGAGCCGGATCGTGGCCACCATGATCCGGTTCACCGGCGGCGACTGGGACCTGGCCGAGGAGTGCACGCAGGACGCGTTCGCCAAGGCACTCCAGAGGTGGCCGGAATCGGGCATACCTGACCAGCCGCTGGCGTGGCTGACCACCACGGCACGGCACCGCGCGATCGACCGCATGCGTCGCGCGTCGGCCGAGGCGGCGAAACTACGGGAGGCGGCCACGATGGACCCGGAGCCGCAGCCCTACCTGAGTGACGGCGAGATCCCCGACGAGCGTCTGGAGCTCATGTTCACCTGCTGCCATCCGTCGCTGAGTCTCGACGCCCAGGTGGCGTTGACCCTGCGCAGCCTGGCCGGTATGAGCACCGCCGAGATCGCGCGCGCGTTCCTGGTGCCGGAACGCACCATGGGCCAGCGGATCTTCCGGGCCAAACAGAAGGTCGCGCACGCGGGCATCCCGTTCCGGGTGCCGCCCGCGCACCTGCTGCCGGACCGCCTTCCCGCCGTGCTCCACGTGCTCTACCTGCTGTTCAACGAAGGTTACGGAGACCTGCGGAAGGCCCGGCTGTGCCAGGAGGCCATCCGCCTGGCGCGGGTGGTGACGGCGTTGATGCCCGACGAGCCCGAAGCTCAGGGCATGCTCGCGCTGATGCTGCTGCACGACGCGCGGCGGCCGGCCCGCGTGGACGCGGCGGGCGACCTGGTCACCCTGGACGAGCAGGACCGCACGCTGTGGGACCGGGCGCGGATCGCGGAGGGCGCCGCGCTCTGCGAACGAGCGCTACGCCGGGGCCGCGCCGGACCGTTCCAGCTTCAGGCGGCCATCGCGGCGTGCCACGCGACCGCGCCGCTCGCGGCGCAGACGGACTGGCCACAGATCGTCGGGCTGTACACGCAGCTCGCGCGCATCGCACCGAGCCCGGTCGTGGATCTGAACCGTGCCGTGGCGATCGGCATGGCCGACGGTCCCGAGGCGGCGCTCCCCCTGGTCGACGCGATCGCCGGGGCCGGGCAGCTCGACGACTACCACCTGCTGCACGCCACCCGCGCCGACCTGCTACGCCGCGCCGGCCGTACCCGGGAGGCGGCCGACGGCTACCGCTCGGCGCTCGCCCTCGCCCCCACCGACGCCGAACGCCGTTTCCTGCGCAACCGGCTGTCCGAGTGCCTCACCCGGTCAGCTCCTTCTCCAGAGGCGTCCGGAAGCGGGGAGTGACCTGGATGCCGCCCAGCCGCCCCCGAAGCTCGCCCGCCGCGTGCTCCACCGCCCGGACCGCCTCCGCGCCGGCGTCCTCCAGCATCCGGAACACGACCTCGCCATCCTTACGCTGGGCCCACCCGCCGACGATCCGGCCCTCCCACCACACCGTCGGGCCGATGTTCCCGGTACGGTCGAACAACGCCGCCCGATGTCCGCCCAGGTACCAGTCCCGCTGCGCCCAGCCCATCGGGGTCGCGTCCAGGGCCGGCAGCAGGGCCGCCCACGGCTCGGGCGCGGCCACCGGTTCGAGGTCGTCGGCGAGCACGTAGCCGGTGGTCCCGTCGTCGAGTTCCACCTCGGCCGCGCCGACCTTCGCGAGGGCGCGCCGAACCTCGCGGACCGTCCACCGGGTCCACCACCTGACGTCGTCGGACGTGGCGGGCCCGAAGGCCGCGAGCCAGTGCCGCAGCAACTCGGCCTGGGCGACGTCGGCCGCCGGTTCGGCCGTGCCGCCCGGCAGCCAGGACTCCGCGGTGGCCCACTGGTACTGGCTGCTGAGCCACGAGCCGCCGGGCCGGCCGCGCACGATGCGCCCGGCGGCCGAGAGGAGGAACAGCACCCGGCCGGTCAGCCGCTGCCGCCCTCCGTAGCTCTTGTCCGGGTGCATCGTGATCTCCTCGCGCAGCCCCGGCACCTCCGCCGCGAGCTCCGCCGCGGTCGCCGGGCCGCGGGCCGCCAGCGCCCGGACCGTGGCGTCCTCCAGCTCCGCCAGCCACCCGTCCCCGTCGGCCGCGATGCCGTGCTCCTCGATCAGCCTGACCAGCCGCCGCCGCTCACCCGGGATCAGCGCCCGGGTGCTGGACGCCTGTACCACCGGCCCCAGCTCGACCGGCACCACGAACACCGTCCGCCGCATGCCGAGCAGCCTGACCAGCGTGCGCTCCTCGTACAGGGCGCTCTCCACCGCCTCCGGCCCGCCCGCCCGCAGTCGCGCCAGCGCCGAGATCACCACCGTCGCCGGATCCGTGGCATGCAACGCCACCAGGCTGCGCGCCACCTCCACGGCACTCGCGGCACGACTCTCCCGAGCCAGCCGGTGCCGCACCCCCAGCCGCGCCCGCCGCTCCCCCACCCCGATCCGCCTCACACCCGGCCTCCCCAGGACACCCCGCCGCTACAGATGGTCATGCGCGCCCCTTTCCGGTACGCCGGTCACCTGGGTTTGAGTCTGCCGGACATACCTGACGAACCACGACAGGTACGCCCTCGGGCGTCTTCCCGTGTGCTCCGTCCAGCGACACCGGCTTACGTGATCACACGTCACCGGGTTTCGGGTTCCAGCCGTGGGAAGGGCGGGTCAGTTCATTCCCGGGCGGGTGAAGCCCATGGGGGTGCCGCCGTAGGGGGCGATCTTGACGTCGGAGCCTGTTCTGGGGGCGTGGATCATCGTGTTCTTCTCGGGGTCGAGCACGATGCCCACATGGTCGGCGACGCCGTCACCGGTGTTGTCGAAGAAGACGAGATCCCCGGGCTGCGCACTGCCGTCAGGGATGCGCGGTCCGCGCAGCCACTGATCGTTGGCGACCCGGGGGATGGCGGTCCCCGCCGACTCGTACGCGCGTAGTGTCAGCCCGGAGCAGTCGAAGGAGTCGGGGCCGGTCGCTCCCCACCTGTACGGGTCGCCGATCTGCTTGAGGGCGTAGTCGATGACGGCCTGGGCGCGGGGGTTGGGCGCCAGGCTGTGGGCGTTCGGCGGGACGGCCAGCGAAGGAGCGCCCGCACCGCCGCCGCCGCCGCCACCGCCCGCCCCGGTCGTGCCGTACCCGCCGCCGGCGGCCGGCGCGCCGTTCCCGTTGGAGGACGCCAGCTGCGTGCCCTGGGGCCGGAAGTCGGGGTCGGGGACCCAGCGCGCCGCGGGATCGTTGCCCGGGACGAAGACCTGATCGCCGGGAGCGGGGATGCCGGTGAAGAACCGCACCTCGCCGAGGTACTTGTCGATCTCGGCGGTGGCCTGGCCGAGGGCCTCGGTCGCCTTGTCCGTATGTACTCTGGCCCGCTCAAGGGCGTCGGACACCTGGGACCTGATGCTCGTCATCGAGATCGTGCTGCTGTCGGAGTCGCTGCGCTGCGCATCCAGCCAGGCGCGTTTCTCCCGGTAGAGGGCCTGGACCTCGCTCCTGGCCGTGTCGAGCGCGGTCCCCGCGGCGTCCAGCTTGCCGGCGCAGCCGATCAGGGCGTCGCTCAACGCCGTACCGGACTGGGGATACCTGGCCATGTAGGTGGCGAAGTCCTCGGCGGCGTCGCCGTTCCACGCGTTGTTCACCGTGGTGACCGCGCGTCTTACGGCGCCGGTCTCCGTGGTGATGTCGGTCGCCAGCGCCCGCCAGCGCTTCGAGATCCTGGTGATCTCGGCCTGGTCGCCGTTCAGGTCGTCGATGACGGCCTGGATGGGGCTGAGGTACCCGTCCCAGACATCCGTCACGCCTGCTCCGTCCGGGGGACGTCGGGACGGTCGGTCCTGCGGATGTTGCCGACGACCTGATGGATCGCCGCCTCGACCTTGGTGAGGTTCTGCTGGGCGTGCCGGGTCTCGGCGTCGATCTTCGCCTCAAGGTCGTTGACGGCCTTGGTGAGCTTGTCGGAGAAGCCTTCGAGACCACCGAAACAGGAGGCGCCGACGCTCGCGGGAGCCTCGTCAGCCGCGCTCTTGAACTGGTTCGCGACTCCCTTGACCTTGGTCGCGCAGTCCTCCAGCGCGTCGAAGTAGATCTCCAGCCCTGCCACGTGAGTCATGCCTCTGCTGTCAGACCAACATCAATAGCCCCGACAATCTAGCATCTTCGGTCATTTATCCGGCAGCGATTCCCTAGCCGCCCCTATCCGGCAGCGATTCCCGGACCGCCCCTTCCGGTGTGAGCGCAGGGTGCCATACGGCTGTCAGAGGTCCGGCCAGGTGTGCGGTTCGATGTAGCTGTGGAATCCGCGGAAGAACCAGTCGGCAAGGTCGTCGAGCCGTTCCAGGCACGCGTCGTGGTACTCGGCGGGCTTCGGCCGCGGGAAGTGCGGATGGGAAGTCCAGTCCCGCACCCAGCGCGAGACGTCGTAGAACCCCTCGGCGACCCAGCGGTCCAGCCGGTCGCGCCCCTGGTACAGCTCACACGCCGCCCGCATCGCCCGCTCCAACCGGCTGAAGGCGTCCCTGTCCCATTCCAGGCGATCACCCCGCAGCTTCAGCAGGAAGGTGTCATCCCCCGCTTCGAACTCCCGCCGAAGCCCCGCCAGCACATCGTCCACATCCCGATCATGCCGTCCGGCTCCGACATCCTGGATCAGCGGTCGAGTTTCGCAAGACCGTCGAGCGGGTGAGCCGCTGTGCGACGCCTCGCGCTCTTCGACCTGGACAACACCCTCGTGGACCGCGCTGCCGGCCTTCGCCTGTGGGCGCAGGAGTTCCGCGCGTCGCACGGGCTCAGAGCAGACGACGTCGAGTGGATCGTCAAGGCCGACGGTGACGGCCTCGTGCCCAAGGAGACGTTCTTCGCCCAGATCAAGGAGCGGTACTCGCTCGCCGAGCCGGTGGCGGAGCTGTGGGCGCAGTACCGCAGGCGCCACCCTGCCCTGATCCCCGCCTTCCCCGGCGCGCTGGCCGGACTCGCCCGGCTGCGCCGGCAGGACTGGCTCGTCGGCCTGGTCACCAACGGCCTGGCCGACGTCCAGCTCGCCACCATCACGAGCAGCGGCGTCGCCGGGCACGTGCACGGATGGGCGATCTCCGGAGCCGAGAACGCACGCAAGCCGGAAAGGCGGCTCTTCGAGATCGCGGCCGAGCGATGCGGTACGACCTTGGCGGGCGGCGGCTGGATGATCGGCGACAGCGCGGCGGCGGACATGGCCGGCGGGCGAGCGGCCGGCCTGCGAACGGTGTGGATCGACCGTGGCCGCCCCTGGCTCCACGACATCCCCGGCCCGGATCACACGGCAGCCGACGCGGCCGAGGCCATGGCGATTCTCCTGCGGTCCTGAGACGCTTGATCGTGCGTGCGGACTGCACCCAGCAGGCGGCGGGCCTTCATCTCGTGTTGATCGTCCGCAGGAGACGGCGAGCTTCCTCGACCACGCGGCTGCCGCCCTTGCGCGCGGCCGTCTCCGCCAGTCCTGGGACATCGGCCTGCGCCCCCGCGAGCGCGGCGGCCTTGACCGCGACGGCCAGGAGGGCCGCCAGGCCGGTCAGCGGCCGTTCTCCGGCGGCGGGCAGCAGAGCGGGAAGCGCGTCGGCCAGGACGGCCCACGTTTCGTGATGCGCCCCTGACAGCGCGAGGTCCTCCAGGGCCGGTGCGACCCGGTTGAGCTTCACGACGTCCGCGCGGACCAGTCGCCCCAGCGCCCAGCCGAAATCGCCTCCGACGAGTTCTCCACGCACGGCGAGGATCTTCGCCGCGTCGACGGCCAGTGCCCGCTGTGCGGGTTGCCTGTGCCCCAGCACCGTCACGATGGCGCTCGCAGTCGCCCGCCCTACCGGGCCCTCACCCTGAACCAGTGGGATCAGCACCTCCGGTTGGGCGCGATTGACCTGGAGGCCCACGGCGAAGCATTCAAGCACATGGGCGGCGATCACCTCCCGGTGCGACGGCATGGTCACCGGCCACCACTCCGTCTCGTCCGAATGCCCCGCCCACCACTCCTTCGGCTCCAGGACACACAGGTCGCCGATCGCTTCCGGCAGATCCTGCGCCGGTGGATTCATGCGGACGTGCATCGCGGGGATCCGGGCGTAGGTCTGGTACGACACGCTACGGCTCGTCGCCTCTATGCCGTACTCCATGACCGGATCGGCCAGACCGCCGTCCCGCAGCCACGCGGCCAGTCGCCGGCCCGCCGGCGAGGTCAGGTTCTCGGCGCGGGCGACAACCTCGGGGGCGACGGATCGGGGCAGGCGGAGCAGAGCCTGACAGAAGTCGAGGGGAAGCGGTTCACTGTCTCCCAGGAGTTCCAGGCGGCTGACCAGCGTTCCGGGGTCGAGGTGCCCGGTGGGAGCGGTCGGGGTGGCCAGCAGCACCGGGATCGTCCGGCCGGACTCCAGCAGGGCGATGACCTCGCGCAGCCGGTCCCGGACCAGCCAGTCGAGCACCGTGCGGTATGGCGGATTCTTGTCCAGATATTCAGTGATCTGCCCGGAGCACCGGACACTGTCCGCCGGGGACACGATCGCGAGCGCGCAGTGGCGCAGCAACGAGTAGGGACTGTAGGCGACGTGGCTGTCCACGTAGGGGTAGGCCGTGCGGCCCCATCGCGCCCAGCTCTCCTCCCACCAGGGTCGCAGGGCTTCGGCGGTCGCGGCGCGGTCGCGGTGGGTCCACTCGACCATCGCGGCCAGGATCCGCTCGATCTCCATGGGTCCGTACGAGAGCCGGCCAGGGGATATCTTGCCGGCCAGCTCGGCCACGGAAACGATCTCCGGCGGCAGATCGGGAAGCGAGACCGTCGCCGGCAGGGTGCCGGCCACCGGTGACTCGGGCAGCGCCGGAACGACCTCGCCGAAAGCGCCGGCGATCTGACCGAGGAGTTCCGCCGGGAGAGCCGCCGCAGCCTCGCGGATCACGTCGGCGGTCGCCGGGCTCGCGTGCGGCGCCAGCTTGAGCGCCAGCCGTACCGCCCGATCGCGCAACGCAGGCGTTTCCTGGCCGAAGATCAGCGCGAGCGCGGCCAGGGAGCCGTCGGCGCGCTCGGGCGCCGCCCCGGCGATCCACTGCAGCGCGGTCGTGACGAGTTTCTTCTCCGGCCGGAACGCCAGCGCTCCGACCGCCTCGGCGAACAGATCCTGGTCCAGTCCGGCAGCGTCGTCGACGCGGCGCAGCTCGTCGGCGGCCAGCCGGGCCAGCGGGGAGGCGGCGACCGGCAGCACCCGGACCAGGTCCACCACGGGCACCTCGGTGAGTGCCGGCCGCAGCTCATTCCACAGGATCACGAACGGCTCGATGTCCCGGGCCTGGCCGGCGGTCAGGAACCGTGCCGCGCAGCCGTTGAGCAGGCTCCGCCGGTCCACCCGGCCCTCGGCCGCCAGGTCGGCCAGCGCACCGATGACGGAGAGGCTGCCGTCTCCGTTGTTCCATCGCCAGTCCTGGGTCAGTGCGACGGCGACGCCCTCGGCGTGGAACAGCCGGGGAACCATGGCGTCCAGGAGGGGATGCTCCCGGACCACGTCGATCTTCGCGCCCACCCGCAGCTTGCGGTGAAGGTCCCAGACCCAGCCCACGACGAAGGCGTCGTTCTCCGGAGGCGCGATGCCCGTCTCGATCACCAGGGAGGCGGCCAGTTCCCAGCCGGGCTCTCCCTCCGCATTCGACCAGCCCCCGCGTGTGCTTGGCCGCAAACCGGCGACCAGCCGGTGGGCCAGATCCCGGCGCCACTCCTCCTGCCGGTCGCGAACCACGCGCAGGATGCGCTCGGCGTCCACCTTCGGCGCACGCGGGTCACGGAACTCGCGGCGATTGAGCCACGCCGCGACCTGAGCGGCACCGGACAGGCAGGCGGCTCCCACGATACGGAAGGCGGGGGCCTGCTCGACGACCTCCCAGCGGGACGCGCCCTCGCCGCGCAGCCGCTCGGCCAGGTATCCGGGCAGTTGCACAGCGATCGCCTTACGGCCCAGATCACTGAGGCCCGCCAGGAAGGCCGGCAGTCCGGCGTTGTTCTCGCCGGTCTCGATCCAGTCGCGGACATGCTGCCACGGGTTCACGCCGATACCTCCGCCGAACCGCGAGCCCGCCGGGCGGCGGGCGCGTCTTTACAGGGACCACGCGTGCCCCGGCAGTCCGTCCACCACGTCCAGGCGCACACGAGACCGGCGACGACACCGCACCAGCCATGCGCGGGACAGTATCGATGGGTACCGACAAACCAGTACGACGCAGATCCTGCAGCCATCGGGTCGCGTTGGTCGCCCCGCGCCTGCGGTTGATGGCACCGGCGCCTGCCTGGTGCACTGGTCAGATGATCGGGACGACACTGTGGGAGCGGCAGCTCCATCAAAGGGGTGACGCCGGCGCGCTGGCAGCCGGGGAAGACTGCGTCGTCGTCCACGAACGCCACACTCGGCTTGTCTGCCTGAATCGCCATGACGGCTCGGTCCGCTGGGACGTACCCATGGGAACGTGGCCACGTGGCGTGGCGGTCACCGACGAGCGCTGTCTCTGTCTACCCCAGAACAGCGACCAACTGTCCTGCGTCGATCTCACGACGGGATCATTGATGTGGCGCGCCGGCCTGCGAGCGTACTCGGGGCATGTCGTGGCGACCCCGGAGACGGTCATCGTGGGCGGCTGGCGCGGGTACACGCCCATGACCGGTTTCAACTTGGACGACGGACGGCTGCTGTGGTCGACACAGCGCGCCACGGACACGGTGCTTCCTGTGCCGTGGAGCGGCGGCGTGCTGCTGGGAAGCGGCACGGACGCATGGCTGATCGATCCGCGAGAGGGCCGGGAACTCGCCCGCTGGCGACTGCCGGAACCACTGGCGTGGAGCGACAACCACTCGCCGTTCACTCTCATCGATCATGACCGTTGCCTGGTGTTGTGCGGCTCCCGGTCCGTCGCAGTCATCCGGCTCTCATCGGATCTCGTACATCCCCTCTTCCGGCATGACGCCGACCTCGTGACCTCGGCTGCCGAGTTCACCGGTGGCGTGGTGTTGTTGAGAGAGCGGAGGGGCGGTTATGTCGCCGTCGACCCT
Organism: Microtetraspora sp. NBRC 13810; assembly: GCF_030268685.1. GTDB lineage: Bacteria > Actinomycetota > Actinomycetes > Streptosporangiales > Streptosporangiaceae > BSRQ01. Next base: position 111,195 of record NZ_BSRQ01000012.1, on the reverse strand, counting down.
GAGGACGGATCGGCGTTGTGGAAAATGGATGCCGGGCAGCCGTTTGCCGAGGGGGTCGGTCACGACGACAAGGGTTTTGTGCTCGTCAGCCAACCTGGCGTGCTCTTCCGGCTGCGACCCGACGGCCACCTCGTGGAGCGGTCCTCTTTGCGCTCCAGGGTCAGCGCACTGGTCGACCTTGGCATGGGGGAGATGATCGTGGTGACGAAGGGAACCCTGAGAATGATCGCCGTCGACACGCGTTAGGCCGGTGCTACGGCGACGGACGTGGAAGGCAGCGATGATCTCCGCCCTTATCTGTATCAGCGGCTCAGGGGGCCGTCGTTCAAAGAGACATCATGGTGAGGCTCAGCGAGCCGAGCAACAGGGCCACCGAGACCAGCCAATAGGACCGTGCGGGCAATCTCAAAAGTGCCCGGACCGCGAGATTGACCACCGCCCATAGGGCGATGAAGAGTCCCACGCCGCCAAGCATGATCAGGTGGGGCAGGATTCCGTCATTGTCGGTAGGGTCCCGTTCCGTCAGGCCCAGAGCGGCCAGCGGGTAATTGGCGAGGAAGTACCAGACGAGAAACAGCGGAACAATTGCCAGGTAACCGAACAGGGCGTTGACGGCGAGCGGGGCCAACCACGCGATTCGCTTCAGGGATGCGATGGTGCCGGCCATGACCCTCCCTATAGCAGCGCACGATGGCGGAGGTTCATCTTGGACACGTCATGAAACCTCCGGTCGTGCGGGAAACCCGGAGGTTTGCAGCACTGCCATCAATATGGCCGAGAGTCTACAAGCGTCTCCATCGGCGGATCGACCCCCATCCCTCCAGGCGAGCCCTTAGTGTCCGGACGGGCGCACCAGTCCCGTTTCGTACGCGAAGACCGCGGCCTGGGTCCGGTCACGCAGGCCCAGCTTGACCAGGATGCGGCTCACATGGGTCTTCACCGTCTGTTCCGCCACCACCAGCCGCTCGGCGATCTCCGCGTTGGACAGGCCCTGCGCGATCAGAGACAGCACCTCGGACTCGCGCTCCGTCAGGTCGCCGACGCGGTCCTTGCTCGGGGTGCGGGGGGCAGCGGTCATCCGGGTGAACTCGGCGATGAGGCGCTTGGTGATGTTCGGGGCGAGCAGGGCGTCACCGGCCGCCACCACACGTACCGCCTGAGCGAGGTCGGCGGCCGAGGCGTCCTTCAGCAGGAAACCCGAGGCACCCGCGCGCAGCGCCTCGTACACGTACTCGTCGAGATCGAAAGTGGTCAGCACGAGGACCTTGACGGCGGTGCCGGCCGGTTCCGTGATGCGGCGGGTCGCCTCGATGCCGCCGAGCTGGGGCATCCGGATGTCCATCAGGACGACGTCCGGGGCGAGTTCGGCGACCTTGGCGACGGCGTCGAGGCCGTTCACGGCCTGGCCGACGACCTCGATGCCGGGTTCGGCGTTGAGCAGCACCGTGAAGCCCTGGCGGACCATCATCTGGTCGTCGGCGATCAGCACGCGGATGTTCCTCAAGAGGAGTCCTCAATCGGGTCGGCGGGGCGGTTGGGGAAGAGTGGCGGGCAGGACCGCGGTCACTTCGTAGCCTCCGCCGGGGGTGGGACCGACGGCCAGTTCGCCGCCCAGCATGGCCGCGCGCTCGCGCATGCCCAACAGCCCGTGTCCGGCGGCCGGACAGGACGGGGCGGGCGCGTCCGGCGCGGTGTTGGTGACTCGGATGGTGAGGGCGTCCCGCCGGTACCCGACCTCCACCCGTGCCTCCGTCCCGGGCGCATGCCGCATCACGTTGCTGAGCGCCTCCTGGACGATCCGGAACGCCGACAGCTCGATGCCCGGTGACAGCGGACGTGGTTCGCCGGTGATCCGGGTGGTGATCGTCTGCCCGGCGCCGCGCACATTGTCGACCAACTCGCCCAGCCGGTCGAGGGTGGGCTGCGGGGCGTGCCGTACCTCCTCCGGCTCGGCTTCCTCCGAGCGCAGCACGCCCAGCACCCTGCGCAGCTCGGTCAGCGCCTCCACCGCGTTCTCCCGGATTCCCGCGAGGTTCTCCTTCAACTCCTCGGGCGGGTCCTGGACCAGGTGCGGAGCCACCTGCGCCTGGATGGAGATCAACGACATGTGGTGGGCGAGCACGTCGTGCAGTTCACGGGCGATCCGGTTGCGCTCCTCCAGCAGGGTGCGCCGGGCCCGCTCCTCGGCCGTGAGCTCCTCCTGTTTGACCAGCTCCGTACGAGCCACCCGGCTGCCGCGCAGCGCGGCGCCCACCACCACCACGGCGGCGAGGATCACGGCGGCACCGCCGACGTTGTCGCCGTGCGCCTGGGAGATGAACGTGCTGCACACCAGGCCCGCCAGGACAGTGATCACCAGCGCCTCGACCGCGGCCCGGGAGCGGACCCGCAACGCCAGCAGGAACAGCACCCCGGCCTGCAGGGCGAGCCCGGGGCTGGTCCACGGAAACAACACGGGGACGCGGGGCTCCGAGAGTCCCGCGATGACGACCATGGCGATCGTCACCGCCCACCAGGCCGGCACCGGCTGGACGAGCGCGAGGAGAAGCGCCACCGCCTGGAGCCCGCCGAGCAGCGCGGCGTACGACATCTCAAGCCCGTACTGGTCGCCGAGCTGATTGATGTTGAGAGCGGCGAGGGCACCCGCGGGCAGCAGCAACAGCATCGCGAACGCCGGAAGCCAGTCCCGCCAGCTGGGCCGCCCCGTACGCGGCAGCGGTTCGTACGCCGTCGTCCACAGGTCGTCGCGCAGGTTACCCGGTGCCGCCCGCAGCGCCGCCTTCAGCCGCCTCATGGCGCCGATCTCCTGCACGGAAGTCACCCTAGACACGCTCCACCTCCGGCGCCCCGGCGGGCCGCCTCTCGCGTTCAGCACCTGCTCTCTGCTCGTGGACACGAAATGCGGCACAACACACCAGCAGGGCCAGCGCGAACGCCGGAAGCCAGGCCAGCCGGGCGAGCACCCAGCCGAAGTCATCGGGGACGGTGTGCAGGCCCGGCAGCGGCCCGCTCGCGACCATGCCGATCGCCGTCACCGCGATCATCGCGGTCTGGTGCCAGAGGAAGACCGTCATCGCGGACAGATTGACCAGTGCCACCGCCACCCATACGGCCGGGCGGCGCAGCACCCGCCGCAGCGGGCCGAGCAGCAGCAGGGCCGCCCCGCACTGGGCGAGCCCGAAGGTGACGACCGCGAGGGTGGGCGGGTCGAGGTTCGAGGCGGCCGCGCCGGGCACCCCGACCATGGCGGCCGGGTAACCGGCCCACAGGACGAGCCCTGAGGCGGCTGCCGCACCGCCGAGCAGCAGCGCCCACCCGGTCACCCGGCCGCACAGGCTGCCGCGGGCCCGGGCCGCGCCCAGGCAGTACGGCACCGACCAGCCGGCCACCACGTTGAGCCAGCCGAGCCAGGCGGGCCCGTCCAGGCCGTACCGGACCAGGTCGACGAGCGTGACGGCGGCGAGCGGCCACAGCGGGTGCAGCTTGGCGGCCAGCGGGGTCGCCGCCGTCAGCGCCACGAAGACCAGCAGGAACCACAGCGGGGAGTACACCAGTTTGACCAGCGTGCGTATGGTCTCCCAACTGGCCCCGGAGGCGAGCATCGCACCCGCCGCCACGCTCCACACGACCAGCACAGCGGCGACGGGCCGAACCAGCCGGGCCAGCCGGGCGCCGAGCCACCGCCCGTACCCCGTGCCCCGGGCGCGAGCCGAGGCGTGACTCGCCGCCCCCACCTGCCCGCCCACCAGGAAGAAGAGCGCGAGCGTCTGGAACAGCCAGGAAACGGGGGCGAGCTGGGGCATGTGCCGGAGCGGGCTGGTGGTGTGCAAGGTGCCGCTGTCGGAGACCAGAGCGGTCACCAGCCAGTGGCCGAGCACCACGCCGAAGACGGCCAGCGCGCGTAGTGCGTCGACGGCGCGGTCGCGTTCGGGCGGGGTCGCCGCGTCGATGCGCCGGATGAGGTCACGCACCCCTGCCCGCCTCAGAGGGAACCTGTCCGGAGACGATCCTGGCGATGTTCCGCAGCGACAGGGACCCGGCGGACAGGTAGGCGCTGTGGCCGCCGTCGCCCGCCGCGAAGACGCGGGCGCCGAACTCCGGATCGACCGGATCGGCGCCGAGCCCGATGGTGGCGAAGGGCAGGCGAAGCCGCGTGTGCGGTACTCCGCCGACCCAGTCGCCGGTGCCCCGGGCAGCCCAGACGGTCGCCCGGGTGCGCAGCGCGGCGACATTGTCGGCGGTGGTGCCGGCGCTGCCGTACAGGACGATGTCCGCGACGTCCAGCCCGGGGGCGGCCCGGGCGCAGACCGCACTCCCGTAGGAGTGGCACAGCAGCGAGATCCGGGCAGCCGGTTTGGCAGTGCGCAGCTCCCGCACGAAGGCGCGGAGCCCGGGGGCGGCCTCCTCCGCCCGATCGGGTGTCATCGCTTCGAGACTCACCGTGCCAGGTGTCCGGTAGCCCAGCCAGGCGATGACGGCCGACCGGTCGCCGAGCATGCGCAGCAGTCGCATCGAGCCGCCGCGCAGGGGTCCGTACTTGTCGAGGTTGGTGTCGGCCCCGGGGACCACCACGGCGATCCGCCCGGCCCCGGAAAGTTCGCCGAATACCTCCGCGGTACGGCCGCCGTCGCGGCCGTCGAAGAACAGGAAGTGACGCGCCGGGTCCGCCATGGCGCGCAGCATCGAGGCCCGCCATCGGTCACCGTGACGGGTGGCTGTCCGTCCGGCCGCGCGGATGGCGGCACGGCCGGCGGTGTACCGCCGGTCCAGAGCCGCGAGGGTCATGGCCGGCAGCGGGGCCGAAGCGGCAGAGGCGCCGGGAACGGGCGCGGGTACGGCCGCGGCACGGGCCGCACCCGACACCGGCACGGCCACCGACGCGGCGACGAACGAGGCGAGCAGGGTGCGGCGCAGACGACTCCCGGGCGAGTGGGACCCCATGGGGGACGGTCCTTCCGTAGTGGATCTCTCATGCTTCGGGTGCCGAAGCTATGGATCCCACTTCGTGGTCGGCGTCCTGCCGAGGAGCGCACTTCTCCTGTAGCTCTGGAGTACTACGGGTAGGGGGCACGCCTGCCCGGTCGGCGGAGGCGCGGTTCACACCGGGACCCCCGCGTACGAGCGGTCCGGAGTCTCACTGTCGCGGGCCGCACTGCCAAGCGGCCCTGCCGCTGGAGAGCTGCTGCCGTGGTATCTCCGATGATCTGTAGCGCCGATAGACAGGTGTCGTCCACACAGTGATCAGCCCCATTACCCGGCGAGCCGAGGTGAGGAACGAACCCCGGCTCGCAGATCGCCCCCGACCACGGCAGACCTGGGCCACCCCGTGGCGATCGTCGTGCTGCATGGGGGCGGCGGCGCGACCCAGGGCCCGGTGGATGGCGTAGGTACGGCGCGGCGGGCGTGCGGCGACGGCCCGAAGTCCTGCGCGCCGCCGGGACCGGCCCTCAGGCCGCACGTCCCAGATCGCCCCCAGATCGCCCTCAGCAGCACGAAGCCAAGGCCGAGCATGGCGCTCTGACCTGAGCTTATGGTCGTGGAGAGCCTAGGAGATTCGAACTCCTGACATCCTGCTCGCAAACGGGAGCCGGTCACCCAGCGCTTGACGTGATGGACCCCTGCTCTGCCGTGCCGGCTGGGGCCCTTCGTCGTTTCAGGTGGATTGGTGTTGGCGGTTTCGCTGCTATGAGTGCCAGAGGTGTTTGTCGAGCGCGAGCGCGGCGTCGCGCACCAACTGCTCACCTTTCTCAAAAAATTCCCCCGTAAGCACAGCATCCCCGGGGGTGGAGTCGATGAAGCCGGGAGGTCGGGAGTGTACCGCGATGACGCCCATTGTTCGCCTCACTTGTTCATTCCCCACGTTGGCCACCAGGCAGAAGGCTCCACCGTTATCCTCCCGGCGACCATGAAAGAGGCCGTCATCAAGCCACTCCGGGTGGTGAATGCTCCATCCGGGTAGCCAGTACGTTTGGCCGGCGATGTCGACGCTATAGGGATTTATCATAGATTCACAGGCTCTCATGATGGTGTCCACCTCCTCCTTCGAGGGAGTGAAATCGTCAGAGCTGTGGGCCCAGAGCTTAAGTCCCCGGATCGTGCCGATATGAATGGATGTGTAGTCGAAAATACCGCCACTCATGAGGTTGTCGGTCAACCACTGCCTACGCTCAGGATAAACTGCCGCCATACTCCAGCCCCTTCCCGCTCCGTCCCTCGCATTAGAGGGACTGCTGGCTTCGTGGTCCCGTGCTTCGGCTCGTGAGAGCGTCTTTGCCATCGTCAACCAAGACGGGCATGCGTTCAAGGGAGGGCCAGGACCACAGGGCTGTACCGGCCCTTTGTCAGCTCCCCGGTACTTCGCAGGTCAGGACACGGATGTAGTACGAGCACCGCGGGCAGTCTCGTACCACTGCTGACCTGGTAACTTTCGGCGAAGCTTCACCGATGCCGGCGTCCGCAAGGTACACGCCCACGCCACGCGGAAGACCTGCTCGTCCCCCTCGATGTCCACCCACGAGTGGCGTTGCAGATTCTCCGGCATAGCCGATCTCGGTAAGCATGAACATCTACAGCGAGGTCCCGTCGGAAGAGATAGCGCTTAAAGACCAGGCGATCACCTAATTCCTTGGATGCGCCCACAGCTCAGAGAGGCCGCCCAATTTTCAGGCAGGGCGGCCGCTGTGCGCACGCCGCCCTCAGATACCTGGAGAGGCCGTAATGCTGCGTTCGCCGTACAACACGTACCGCCAAACGCGGCCTACCTCCGGGGCCCATCTCCAACCCCAGGCCGCCCTCCACCCCTAGCGGCCCATGTCCGGGTTCATGGAGTCGCCGGTGATGTACAGGTTCATGTGGGCGTAGTCGAAGGTGATGGCGAACGGCTTGAAGAAGTCGTGGGTGAAGTTGGCGATCGTGTCGAACTTCATCCCAGCGCCGACCTTGGGCCTTTCCTCCGCCCACCCCTTGACCCGCCGCCGCGTCGCCTTGCCGAGGCTGATCCGCTCGGGAGCGATGGGGTAGCGCACCCCGCCCCGCCCCTGCTCGGGCTCACCAAGCTCGATGCCGGCGCGTCCGGCGAGGTCGAGCGAAGTGCCGACGCCCCGGCCGGGGCCGCCGGTGTCGAAGGTGACGACCCGGGGCCCGAAGTCGTTGAGCGAGCCCAGCGTGCAGGGGAAATGGTCCTTCGCCAGCCACAGCGGCAGGACGTCACCCTTGAGCCGTGCGGCCTCGGTACGGACCCTGCGCAGGTTGGCCTCGGTCTTGCGGCGCATGATGAACTGCTGGTGACCGTAGTCCATGGTGGTCAGGAAATGGTAGAAGTGCACGGTGCCGATGGTGCCCTGCGCCTCGGTGCCGTCGGGCAGGTCCGGCCGGTCGGCCTCGTTCCAGTGGACGGGCGCGTTGCGGACCTCCAGGTCGCCGATACGCACCGACTTGGCGATGCCGTAATACATCGTGAACTGCTGCCCGTCGGCGCTTCCCCTGCTCTCGGAGATCACCTCCAGGCCGGCCTCCTTCGCCAGTTGCATGCTGAGGCCGGCCGTCGTCGCTCCCGTGTCGAGTTGGAAGATCCTCGGCTGTGTCCCGTTGATGGAGATCATCATGTGCGGCAGGGGTTCGAGCCCGAGGAAGGGGATCCGGGTGGTCTGCGGGCCGTGCACCTGCCAGGGGGTGCCCCGGATCGTCTCGTACAGCTTGGCGAAGGCGAGGTCGGTCTGCGAACCGGTCAGCTCGCCGCGTTTGCGCAGCCAGGGCACGGCTTCCGAAAGCCTGTCCTGGCGGACGTAGCAGTCCGCGAGCTGGTAGAGGGAGAATTCGTCGTCGGGCTTCAGGCTGACGGCGCGTTTGAGGAACTTCTCGGCGTCGGCGAACCGGTTGGACAGCAGAGCGATGTAGCCGATCTGCGCGGCGGCCTGCGCGTTGTCCGCGTTCTCCTTCAGCCGGCGCCGGTAACCTTGCTCGGCACGCTTGAAATGACCGTCCTTGAACAGTTGGTCGGGGTCGTCGGCGGACCACGGAGCGGCGGCCATGGCGCTCGCGCCACCCATGCCGAGCAGCGGCAGCGCCGCACCTACTCCGGCGGCCAGCCCCGCGCGTCGCAGGAACTGTCGACGATCCAGTCCCGGAAGAGTCTCTTCGTCGTGCATGGCCGGGCTCCTGAGGGTCGTGGCGATTTCGGCGGCGATCTGCCCGGCCCGTTTCCCCGGCGGTCGCGGTGGAGGAGTCCGGGCAGAGCCTGCGTCAGGAAATCAGCTCCGCCGTTTCCTCTGCGTTTGCGCTCGCCTTCGGCCGCATCGAGCATGCGAGAGCCGCGCCGGGCACGAAGCCTTCGAAAAACCCCTGGTCAACGCCCAGACGGAGGATATGGCCTCTGACCTGAGCTTTCGTTTGAGTGGAGCCTAGGAGATCCGAACTCCTGACATCCTGCTTGCAAACGGGAGCCAGTCACACGTTGTTGAGGCATCCCCCATGCTCAGGCGTGCGCTGATGGGTGTCAGAGTGAGGCGCTGCGCGGCCCTGTTGCTGTACTTCTCTGCTGTACAGCAACCCACCTCATCAGGGGCCCTCCTCATCCTCCTCCAGGTGCCGGCGATCCTCTTCATTCGCCAGGTTGTTCCGATCGGCACCTGACTGGGCGATCCGGCCGAGGTCTCGCTGGGCGCTCGGACTGTCCGGGTCCCGCGCCACCTTGGACATGATCCGTCTCTTGGCACCTGCGTCCTCGCCTTTGCTCCTTCCCACAACACGATCTACGCGTTTGGTCGCCGTGGCCTCAAGTAGCCGTGCATCCACCATTTCGGGCGTGATCGCCTCGTACGCTGTCGACGGGACGTCCGCATCCGATCCGTACCCAGCTAGAGATCGTCCATCAGTGTCCATCACTGGAAGAAACTCCTGCTCAGCCGCTATGAAGGCGCCCCGTCGATGGCCACGAGTATTGCGGCGGCGATCATTTCGAGCGTCTCGACGGCCTCCATGGCCTGCGCGGCGTTGATGGGGCGCTTCTCATCGTTGTTGTCGTGGTCGCGATCTGACTCGTGAGCGATCTTGTTTCGCCGCCAGACGATTGAGCCGAGCAACTTGCGAACCTGGTTGACACTCAGCTTCTCGGCACCTGCCTCGCGTTCATCGTTGACGATTCGGGTGACCGTAGCCCAGAGGGAGACGTCGCTGACGATGGCGAAGCCGTCCTTGATGTCGTCAGGGCCCTGGTAGGTCTTCCGCCCGATGACCGTGCGCAGATGGCGGCGGAGGGCGACGTCCAGGGGGAGATCCGAGTGGTGCACCTTCTCAAACAGCTCCATGGGGATGCTGAATTCGAGGAACTTGCGTGGCTTGGTGATGCCGGGCTGTTGAGCGAGCAGGATCGTGCGGTGATAGACCTCCTGGTGCACCCAGTGGTCGAGCGCGGCCACGCCCTGGACCCAAGCAGCCCTGTGCAGGTCATCGACATCGCAGGATGTGACTCCCATAGCCGCCAGGTGACTGCCCGCGTGGATGAGCTGCTTGGCGTAGGCCAAGTTGCGCTCAAAATCAACAAAGGCCTGAGTCTTCTGCGGGTATTGGGGCACGCGGCGTCCTTCGGGGGTGGCTGCTCCAGCTGGGCAGTTATGCCCACGGCGACACGGGAGAACCCGTGATCAGATTGTGCCCTACCTTGCGCGCACGAGACGCGCATTTTATTGCCGGTCGCACGATGTGCGTCGGGCACACTTAAGGAGACGGGCCGGACGGAGGGTGTACGGGTGGCGGTTGATCCTCGCTTGCGGGTTCTCGCGGAGCATTCGGCGAACTTTGGCTTCCTCCTGCAGCATGAATCGCTGCTTGTGGCCTATGGCGCTGGCGCGGAGTCGATCGTCTTCACCGACCCGAACGGCGCGCTGGTTAAGTGCCGGCAGTTCATCGAAGTCTTCGCCTCGGTGCTGGTGCGAGCAACGGGGATCCCCGTTGAGGGAACTGACCTGGTCGATCAGATCCGGGCGCTGAGCCGCGCAGATGTGATCACCCCAGGTGTCGCTTCCGCCCTGCACGAGATCCGCAAGACCGGCAACGCCGCGGTGCACCGGCACATGGCTGAGGCCGCCAGCGCCCTGCGCTGTCTGGAGCGCTGCTTCCAGCTTGGGTTGCTGCTACACCGCGCCATCAGTGGTGCACGCGAACTGGTCGCGTTCGTACCACCCCAGCCGCCGTCGGCCGCCATCACCACCCCAGACCTCGCCGCCGAACTGGAGCGGCTGAAGAACGAGCTGGCTGACGCCAAGCTCGCGATGGACGGCACCCGAACGCGTCAGCAGGCCGAGGCTGAAGCACGTCAGCAAGCCGAGGCCGAGCTCGCCAAGGCACGCGCCGAACGCCAGACGGCGGCGGATCAGGTGCTGGCGATGGAGAAGCAGCTCCAAGGCCTACGCAAGGAGTTCGAGGGTCGCGAGCCGGTCAAGGTACGGCCCAGCCAGCGAGAGGCCATTGCTCAGCGGGCACGGCGGGCCGCGCCACTGACCGAGGCTCAGACCCGTACGAAGATCGACCAGGCTCTCGCTGAATCCGGCTGGGTGGTCCAGGACCTAGATCAGATCGACCACTCCGCCGGGCGCGGCATCGTGGTGCGTGAGTTCCCCGTTGGGCGCAAGCGCGCAGACTACGTCCTGTTCGTCGACCGCAAGCTTGTCGGCGTCATCGAGGCCAAGCGTGAGGGCACCTCGCTCATCGGCGTGGAATGGCAGTCGGGCGACTACGCCGGCGCGATTCCTGGTGATTACCGGATGGCAGTGTGGCGGCGCGACGAGCCGCTGCCGTTCCGCTACGAAAGCACCGGCATCGAGACCCGCTTCACCTTCAGGCTCGACCCGGACGCCGCCTCGCGCGAAGTATTCTCCTTCCACCGGCCAGAGACACTCGCCCGTTGGATGGCCGAGGCCGACGACAACCCTGAGGCTCCGACCTTCCGCGCTCGGCTTCAGGCCATGCCCACGCTGGATGAGTCGAGTCTGCGTCCCGCCCAGGCGACGGCAATTCGAAACACGGAAGGCCATCTGAGCAGCGGCCACCGCCGGGCGATGGTGCAGATGGCTACGGGCGCTGGCAAGACCTTCACAGCGGTTTCGCTGGCCTACCGGCTCTTTGAGTACGGTGGAGCCAAGCGTGTCTTGTTCCTCGTGGATCGCAACAACCTAGGCGATCAGGCAGCAGGAGAATTCGCCCGCTATGTCACCAACAGCGGGCAGACCCTGGGCGAGGACTACACCGTTCAGCGCCTGTCCTCAGGCACGGTGCTGGATTCGGCCAGCGTGGTCGTCACGACGATTCAGCGGCTGTACCGGGCGCTGTCCGGCCAGCCACTCCCCGCGGGGGATGCCGATGATGAGGCTATCGACGAGTTCGAGCCGCCGGCCCCGGTCGACGCCGTCTACAACGAGGGGCTGCCACCAGAGGCATTCGACCTGATCGTGGTAGACGAGTGCCACCGCTCGATCTTCGGCCGCTGGCGGGCGGTCCTGTCCTACTTCGACGCCCCGGTGATCGGCCTGACCGCCACGCCGAGCGTGCAATCGCGAGCCTTCTTCGGCGAGCCGGTCAGCGAATACACCTACGACGAGTCGGTGCAAGACAAGGTCAACGTCGACTTCGCGGTGTTTCGGGTTAAGACGAAGATCGGCGAGTCGGGCTCGACCATTCCAGGGCTGGATGAGGAGGGCACCCGGACGGTGGTGCCGCGCCGCGACCGCCGTACGAGGCAGCAGTGGTACGAAGAGCTCGATGAGGACCTCACGTACGGCGCCGAGGAGATCGGCCGGTCTGTTGTCGCCCGTGATCAGATCCGCACGGTGATCACCGCCTACCGGGATCGCGTGTTGCCCGCACTCTTTGAGCAGTACACCACCTCGGTGCCTAAGACGCTGATCTTCGCCAAGGACGACTCCCACGCTGATGACATCGTGCAGATGGTGCGTGAGGTCTTCGGTAAGGGCAACGACTTCTGCGCGAAGATCACCTATCGCTCCAAGGCGGCCGGCAACGACCCAAAGGAGCTCCTGCGTCGCTTTCGGACCACCTCGGAGATGCGCATCGCGGTCACCGTGGACATGATCGCGACGGGGACTGACGTTAAGCCCTTGGAGTGCGTGTTCTTCATGCGCAGCGTGAAGAGCCCGATCTACTTCGAGCAGATGAAAGGCCGCGGCAGCCGGACGATCGATCCGGACGACTTCCAGGCGGTCACTCCTGACGAAAGGGTGCTCCGCAAGGACCGGTTCGTCATTGTGGACGCGGTCGGCGTCACCGATCACCCACTGGTCGATGCCACCCCGCTCAACCGCGACCCCGATAACCGCCTCAGCCTTCGCCAACTGTTGGCACGTGCCGCCCGCATGGGTCTGGACGAGAACCAGACCGCAACCTTGGCATCTCGGCTGGATGCTCTGGATCGGCAGATCAGCGACGTTGAGCGTGACGAGCTGGCTGCTGTTGGACAGGGGACTTCGCTACGCGACCTGGTACGGCGACTCGCCTCGGCGGTGGACACCCAGACGCTCACCCTGTTGGCTGACGAGGGTGGGCAGGGCGCCGTGAGTGAACGGCTACGCCAGGCTGTTCAGCCCCTGGCCGACAACCCTGAGCTGCGCGAGCGCATCGCGGAGATCCGGACCAAGCATGATCAGACGATTGACGAGATCAGCCAGGACGAGGTCACGCACACCGTGATCTTCACCAGGGAGCAGCTGGCGCAGCAGACGGTTGAGTCGTTCCGCGCCTATCTGGCGGAGCACCATGATTCGATCATGCTTATTCGAGCCGTCGAGGGTGGCGGCACTGCCAAGTTGTCCTGGGGGGAAGTGACGGACCTGACCAATCGGATCGAGCGGCTTCCCAAGGTCGGCAACGTGACTCGACTGTGGACTTGTTACGAGGCGTCAGGCACTCCGATGGGAACGCGCGGGCATGAGGCGAAGCCCACGGACCTGGTCTCGATCCTGCGCTACGAGCTTGGACTGGACTCCGAGCTGAAGCCGTTCCGTACGGTCGTTGAGGAGCGCTACACTGCCTGGCTGACTCGTCACGAGTCGGCTCAGGGGCAGTTCTCGCCGATGCAGAAGTGGTTCTTGGACCGACTGTGCGAGATCGTCATTGGTAGCGCCGAAATTGCCGATGACACGCTGGATTGTGCGCCGTTCGACTCACGCGGGGGTGAGGACGCCTTCTACGATGCGTTCGGCGACCGCGCCACAGCACTCCTGGACGACCTGACGAAGGAACTCACCGCATGACGCCATTGCTCCCGACTCCTGACTCGTGGGCGTGGACAACTCTCGGTGAGATCGCCGATGTCGTCGGAGGCGTCACGAAGGATGCCAAGAAGCAGTCGGATCCTAATCTCCCGCTTGTCCCGTACCTGCGTGTCGCTAATGTCCAGCGAGGTCGTCTTGATCTGACGACCGTGACTGAGATCCGAGTACCCGAAGCGACTGCTGAACGGCTACAGCTGTTGCCCGGGGACGTGTTGCTGAACGAAGGGGGCGATCGAGACAAGCTCGGTCGCGGCTGGGTGTGGGACGGCGAGATTCCGAATTGCATCCATCAAAATCACGTTTTCCGAGCACGCGTCATCGACGGGATTCTTGATCCGAGGCTTCTGGCGTGGTTCGCCAACGAGTGCGCTCAAACGTGGTTCGAGACGAATGGAAAGCAGACAACAAATCTCGCCTCGCTCAGTCTCTCGCGAATCAAAGAACTTCCCCTTCCTATCCCGCCTCTGGCAGAACAACAGCGCATTGTCACGATCCTCAACGATCGCTTGGTGGAGGTCGACGCAGCAATATCAGCTCTGACGCAGGCGAATGGCCGAGTTGGAAGGTATCTGGAGGCTGTGGTTGCGCGTGAGCTTGACCATATCGAGTCAGTTGAACTGGGCACTATTCTCGCCGAGAAGCTCATCAATGGACGCTCTGTCCCTACACGTGACGACGGCTTCCCAGTCTTGAGGCTTACTGCGATGGCTTCCGGCTATCTTGACCTCTGTGAGCGAAAAGGGGGCGACTGGACGGAGCGCGAGGCACGCCCCCATTTGGTGAAGCGCGGCGACTTCTTCGTGAGCAGAGGCAACGGCTCGCTTTCGCTGGTCGGGCGAGGCGCGCTTCTGATGGATGAACCCGACCCAGTTGCCTTCCCGGACACCATGATCCGAATCCGTGCTAATCGTGAGCGTATCGATTCTGAATTCCTACGTATCGTCTGGCAGTCATATCTAGTCCGTCAGCAGATCGAAGGTGCGGCTCGAACGACTGCCGGAATCTACAAGATCAACCAGTCCATCTTGGAGGGGATCAGGATTCCCCTCCCACCGCTGGAGAAGCAGGCACAGATCGTGGCCACGATCCAGGAGGCAGAAGCCCTCGTTGGAACGATTGGTGGAGCAGCCACTGTCTCGATAAGTCGATGCCGCGATCTCCGGCGCCGCCTTTTCGGAGAGGCATTCCGAGGTCGATTGACGCAGCCAGAGGTCGGTGACGAGCCGGCGGAGGGGCTGCTCGATCGAATTCGGCTTGAGCGGGCGGCGGAGGCGATGCCTCGCAATCGCACCAAACGTGGCGTAAGTCGTACTAGGATCAAGAAGATCTCATTCCCCGCTGATGCTGGAGGGGTTGTCTCGGCCGGGGGCCAGGAGAGTCTGTTCGAGCAGGGAGAGGTGTCGTCGTGACGCAGGTGGATGTGATTGATCCGGAGTCTGTGGAGACGGCGGCGCACACCCGAGCGCTAGTGGACAAGCTGTGGAGCTACTGCGATGTCCTCAGGGATGCCGGAGTGCCCGCGATCGACTATGTCGAACAGCTCACATTCCTGCTCTTCCTCAAGATGATGGACGAGAAGGAGAAGAAGGCCAAAGAGAAGGCGGAGCGGCGCAAGCTGCCCACGCCACCGCCGATTCTCCCCGTGGGGATCAGCTGGGACCTCTTGGCCAGCAAGAAGGGTCCAGACCTCAAGGACTACTACGAGCATCTGCTGCGCGAGCTCGGCAAGCGCAAGGGAATGTTCGGCCTGATCTTCGCGGGAGCGCAGAACAGGATCCAGACGACCTCGCTGCTGGAGCGCCTGATCAAGGAGCTGATCGGCAAGATTCACTGGTCCCGGGAAGGCGTTGACGTCAAGGGTGACGCCTACGAGGAGCTCTTGTCGCGCAGCGCGAGCGACGTCAAGTCCGGTGCGGGGCAGTACTTCACGCCGAGGCCGTTGATCCGGGCCATGGTGGACGTGATGCAACCCACCCCGGACGACATGATCGTTGACCCTTCCTGCGGAACTGGTGGCTTCCTGCTGCTGGCCAACGAGTACATCCGCCGAGAGTTCCGGATGGAAGCACTCAACCCGGACCAGCGGAATCGGGTGACCAAGGGATTGGCGTTCCATGGGGTTGAGCTGGTGCGGGCGACCGCCCGTCTCGCGGCGATGAACATGCTGACGCATGGGGTGGTGCCGGACGAGCACTACGAGATCATCAAGGTCGGCGACGCCCTGGTTAACGAGCCGACAGTCCACGCGACTCTGGTCCTGGCCAATCCGCCGTTCGGGCAGAAGACCGCCATCAACGTGGTCGACGAGAACGGCAAGGTCGTCAAGGACGAGGCGATCTACTCCGAGCGCGATTTCTGGGTGAAGACGAAGAATAAGCAGCTCAACTTCGTGCAGCACATCGCCAAGCTGATGAAGATCGGCGGTCGAGCGGCGGTGGTCCTGCCCGACAACGTTCTCTTCGAGGGTGGCGCCGGGGAGAAGATTCGCCGGGAACTGCTCAAGGACTACGACGTGCACACCATGCTGCGTCTCCCCACCGGGATCTTTTACGCAGGTGGCGTCAAGGCCAACGTACTGTTCTTCGAGCGGAAGCGACCTGCGGCTGAGCCGTGGACCAAGAAGCTTTGGGTGTACGACTTCCGCACGGGGGAGCGCTTCACTCTCAAGCAGCGCCCACTCCGTCGCGAGCACCTCCAGGAGTTCGTCAACGCCTATCTGCCGGGCAAGGATCGAGAGGAGCGCGTCGAAACCGAACGCTTCAAGCCGTTCACATACGAACAACTCCTGGCACGGGACAAGGTCAACCTCGACATCTCCTGGCTTAAGGACACGTCGGCTGACCTCGATGAGGAGTTGTCGCCATACGAGATTGCCAACTCCATTGCCGCCGACCTTGAAGCCGCCCTGGAGCATATCCGAACAATAGCCGAATCCTTGTCGATACCTGCCAGGGAGGGGCAGTAGCGCCCTCGGAGCTATGGGTCGGGATGTCCGGGGATAAACATCCGGATGGTCTAGATTTGCACCCCGCCGGTGCCATGATCTCTTTGTCACGTTCCGACAAGGGGAGATCATGGCCAAGCCAGGCGGGATGCCGTTGCGAGTTCAGCACGTCGCAGGCGCGCTGCACAAGGAGTTCGATGGCCTGATCCACATGGCCGACTCGAAGAAGATGGCGCCCGAGGAGTTCGAGCGAAAGTTCCTCAGCCGGGCCTTGGCGGCCTTCGTCGCCCGGCGACTTGCCGATCTCACGCCAGAGCAAGCCGCTGAAGCCGTCATTGATGGCGCAAACGATGTCGGCATCGACGCGATCGCGTTCGCGGACAACGGCCTGCATTTGCTCTTGATCCAGAGCAAGTGGAAGGACAAAGGAACCGCGGGCTTCGGCATCGACGACGCCCGTGCGTTCTGGGATGGGCTCACCTCAATCGACCAGCAGAAGTTCGAGCGGTTCAACGAGCGGTTTGAGGCACATGCGGAGCAGGTCAAGACGGTTCTCACAGATCCGCGAGGCCGCATCACGCTCGTGGTCGTGCTCATGGGTGAGGGGGCTCTGTCCGCGGCGGTGTTGGAACGCTTCCACGCCCTAGAGGATGAGTTCAACGTCGGCTTCGACAAGAAGCTCGACCATGATGTTTGGTCGCTCCAGCGCGTCTGGGAAGCCGTGCGAGACGGGCTCGCGGAGCCACCGATCCATCTGAGCGCTCACATGGACGAATGGCTCCGCATCGGCGAGCCCTACGATGCATACCAGGGGCGGGTGTCGGCTGTCGAAATCGCGCAGTGGTACGTGGCGAATGGAGATCGGCTCTTTTCGAAGAACATCCGGCGCTCGCTGGGTCTCACCGCAGTGAATCACGAGCTGGTGAACACTCTCCTCACCAGCCCTGACGACTTCTGGTACTTCAACAACGGGATTACTGTCTTGTGCGATCGCGTCGACCGGAAGGCATGGAGCCTGAGTCACAAGGGTCCTGCCGAGGTGCTCATGGATGGCGCGAGTGTGGTTAACGGTGCCCAAACTGTAGCGGCCATCGCAGAGGCCGCGCGTAGGAATCCTGACCAGGTCGCGGAGGCGTATGTCGCGGTCAAGGTCATCAGCACGGGTAACTGCCCAGCGGGTTTCGGCAACTCCGTCACACGGGCGACGAATGTTCAGAACCGTGTTGAACAGAGGGACCTTGTCGTCGCGCTGGATCCAGCACAGGTCGAGATCCGCGAGGACTTCGCCCTCTCGCTTGACAAGACCTATACATTCCGGCGGGGTGAGCCCGACCCGCTTCCCGAGGCCGGCTGTTCTGTCGTGCAGGCGGCGACCGCGCTGGCGTGCGCACACCGCAAGGTCGACCTAGCCGTTCGAGCGAAGCGAAGCACAGATCTCCTGTGGGAGGCCGAAACCTACGCGCTCCTGTTCAAGCCCGCGCCCAGCGCCTTCCAGATCTGGCACTCCGTCGTCATCATGAGGGCTGTAGGCGCGGCCCTCCAAGACGCCAAGATCCAGTGGACAGGACGCGCCCGGTCTGTGGCTGATCAGGCAGATTTTCTGGTCACTCACATCGTGTTCAGATGCATTGATCTAGAAGGCATCGACACGCCCGACTATGACCTCACGTCGGTGCTCGCGAGAATCCCGGACCTGGTTGCTTCCATCCTGACCTGGTTGATCGTTGCGATCGACTCCGAATTTGGAGTCACATCCTTTATCAGCAGCACGATCATGAACCCTTCTCGCTGCGTGCAGCTCGTCGATCTCGTTGTAGCCCATGTGGCGGATACCGCACTCGTCCCCGACCTGCCGGCCGACTACAGGCCCGCACCCCGCCCGAAGCGTCCGAGACGACCGAACGCGGTCCCCACCCTCGTGGATGCTGGACGAATCCAAGAAGGCGCCATCCTGGCGTTCGAGTGTGCCACCAAGCCTGAGCGTGAGGCTATCGAGCGTTGGCTGGCTGAAGATTCTCGCCGAGGCCAGGCGGCATGGACCAACGATCGCTCCAAGCCACTCGTCTGGGCCGTTGATGGCAAGAACTACTCGCCGACAGGCCTGGTGACGGAGATCTGGAACAGAGCGAGCTGGGATCCCGAGGTGCGTCCGGTCGCGGTTCAAGGACCTTCTCGTTGGGCGATCAAGGGGGAAGGCACCCTCTGGCAACTGGCGCTCGATGTCCTCGCGCAACGCGAAGAAGGCTATGACGAGTAGGTTGCCAGCAGCGTCATGCTCTTTAGGACGATAGGGGGTCGGCCGCTACAGCGGATCTGTGCGGGTCCATTCGTTACCGTGGCCGACCGGGAGCGTGGGGAGGTGATCCTCGTTCCCGCTGCTGCCCGTAAGCCTCCGGCCGCTGAGTCTCCTGACGTCTCGACTCTGCTGTAAGCGACGATTTCGAGCGGGCTCGGGTGTCTGGGCGCATCCCGGACCTAACACGAGTTGCCGGAGCGTTCGCGCAGAGCTTCCGCCCCACGGGACTTTCGGTCGCGGCTCACGCCTTCATTCGATGGCAAGTGGACCCGTACCGCAAGGCCGCCAGGCCTGAGGAACGGAAGCCGCGCGGCAGCCTTACGGACAGGACATCCAGGCTGCCGAAAGTTTTCTCACCTGAGGCTGCCGCTTGGCATTCCTCAGCGCGTGAGCGGCGGCGGTCGCGACCGGCCGGAGAGCCGCAGCGCGGCCGCCGACCGTTCACGCGCGGTGGGCCCCGCCTTTAAGGACGTAGAGAAAGTTCTCATCCAGCAGACCGGGCGATTTTGTGATCTTGAGTCGCCTGCTCGTGTCCCCGTTGGTCCGAAGCGCGGCAACGGCCTCGATGCAGCGCTCGTCCCGCTGTAAGTTCTACGCTGCTTGCCCTGTCAGAAGCGCGAGCCACATGCCCCAGCCCTCGCAGACGGATACCCGGTGAGTTTCGTGTGTGGAGAGCCGGCCTTGATTTGTACGCCTGAGGTAGCTGAGCCCGCCGGCTGTGCACACCTCAAACACGACGTCCTGACAATGGCACGTCCAGGCGATCACCCTGTGCCGCGTATCCCCTCGTGGCTGGATCCAGTCCAGCCGGACACACCCGGCCTGCTCAAGAGCGACGTGCGGCGCCAGACAGGAACTCACGAAGACCCCGTACGGCCTGCGCCTCTCGGCACTGGCCACCTCACGTCCCGAGTGCGTCGCGCTGCTTGATGACCTGGTCGCGCTGACGGCACGGCGACGTGCCGAGCAACCTGCGCCGGGAGGAGGCAGTGGCCGTTGCTGTACTTCGCTGCTGTACGGCTCTCAGATCGCCGCAGCAGCACGAAGCCCAGGCCGACCGTGGTGCTCTGACCTGGGCTGATGGTGGTGGAGCCTAGGAGATTCGAACTCCTGACATCCTGCTTGCAAAGCAGGCGCTCTGCCAGCTGAGCTAAGGCCCCGCGGGAGCCGTGGCCTGGCGTGATGGTTCTGGGCTCCGGTCGTACACGGTAGCAATCGGGCCGTCTTCGCGCCACTTGATATGCGGGGGCGCGTCCTTGGCGGGTGCGTTCTGGGAGGGGGCTCGGGGTGATCTGTGAGAACCGGTGCCGGGGGGGTGACGGCGGCGAGTCTGTCTTGGGGGCGGATGGGGGGCGGGGTCAGGGTCGGGGGTGAGGGATTGCGTGGTGGGTGCGTGGGGTGGGGGGCAGGGGGTGGTGGGTGAGGTCGTGGAGGAGGGTTTCGGTGGCGCGGGTGGTTTGGAGGGTGTGGGGGTCGAGGGTGGCGGTGATGATCTCGGGGTGGGTGGGGGACGCTTCGGTGATCAGGTGGCCGTCCGGGCCCCAGATGGCGCTGGCGCCGCAGGTGTCCCAGCCGCCGGTGCGGCCGATGTGGTTGGAGAGTACGGCGTAGCAGGTGTTGTCGAGGGCGCGGGCGGGGAACCACGTACGCGACTCGTGGTAGCCGTGGCCGACGCTGAACAGGGCGCCCACGACGTAGGCGTGGCAGCCGTCGAGGGCGGCGGCGCGGGCGTGTTCGGGGAAGCCTGAGTCGTAGCAGATACCGAGGCCGAGGCGCCAGCCATCCACATCGAGGGTGCAGCCCGCCTTGCCGGGGCGGTAGACCTGCTGCTCGTGCTTGAAGAGCATCTGCTTGTCGTAGCGGGTGACGAGGCGGCCGTCGCGGCCGATCACGAGGGCGGAGACGTACAGGTCGTCCTCGTCCAGGACGGCGGCCCCGACGATGGCGACGGTGGCGGTCTCCCGGCAGGCGGTGGTGATGGGGGTGAGGCGGGGGTCGTCCCGCTGTACGGCGTGGCGGGTGGGGGCGGATTGGATGAGGGCGGGTTCGTAGCCGGTGAGGAACTTCTCGGGGAAGACGATGACGTCGGCGCCGGCCTGGGTCACCATCGCGGCCACGGTTGCCGCGTTGGCGTCTACGTCGCCTGGCATCGCCTGGGCCTGTGCGGCGGCGATGCGGATGGGGTGTGTGGGGGTCACGGGGCCGCACGTTAGCAGCCGGCTTCTGTGCCGCCTTTGGGGCGGTCTCTCCCTGGGCGCCGTACGGGGGCGCCGGGCACCGCCGTACCACGTCTCACCGTCGCGGCGCCCTTGTTGATTGCAGCGTGGAGGCTTTGGGGTGGCGGCTGCCTGTGTCCACGTCTCGCCATCCGCGTCTCGCCGTGCACGTCTCGCCCTCCACATCTCGCCGCCGACGCGGACCCCGGTGTGGAGGGTTCGTGGCCCTGGAGCTCCGCCGTGCCACGTTCGCCGTCGTGGTGCCCTCGTGGAGTGCAGTGTGGAGGTTTTGGGTGCAGGATCCCTGTGTCCGCGTTTCGCTGCCGCCGCGGGCTCCGAGTGTGGAGGTTTCGCTGTCTGAGGGTCCCGCTGTGCTGCGTCTTAGCTTCGCCGTGCCTCTGTATGGGATTCGGCGGGGTGGGGGGTGTCGAGGAGGAGGGTGGGGAAGTCGGCTATGGAGTCGAGGATGTGGGTGGCGCCGCCTTTGAGAAGGCGGTCCTTGCTGTGGACGCCGGTGAGGACGCCGGCGACGATGGGGGCGCCTGCGCGTCTGCCGCACAGCATGTCGCTCTCGGAGTCGCCGGCGACGGCGACCTCGCGGACGTCGGCGATGCCGAGGCGGAGGACGGCGGTCAGCACCATGTCCGGCCAGGGGCGGCCGCGGCCGGCGTCTTCGGGGCAGATGGCCAGGTCGACCTTGTCGAACCAGTCGATGTTGGCGAGGACCCTGCCCAGGGTGCCGCGGCTGAAGCCGGTGATCAGAGCGATCTTGATGTCGGCGCCGCGGAGCTTGTCGAGGGCTTCGACGGTGCCGGGCAACGGGACCAGGCCGGCTCGCTCGATCGCGCCCTCGTAGGATCGCTCGAACGTCAGGTTGGCCGCCTGGGCCTGCGCCTCGTTGCCGGGGAAGATGCCCCGGAAGACGTCGATCTTGGGGCATCCCCGGGCCCGGTGCACGTGCACCATGGCACGTGCGTAGGCCCCGGTCCCGGGGACGATGCCCTGCGTGGCGATCGCCTCGGTGAACGCGCGTTCGACCATGGCGATGTCACCGATCGTGGTGCCTGCGAGATCCAGACACGCCAACCTGACGGGCGTGGCCGTGGTCATGCCTACCCCTCCGTCGCGTTCGTGGATCAGGGACACCCGCGTTACGGCGGCCGAGACGGTCAGTTGTCGCTGCCGGTCGCCTCGGTCCACAGATCAAGCTCGGCGCGGTCGGCCTGCACCTTGCGCCAGACGAGCAGCCCCCCAAGAGCGACCAGCGCCAGAACGAGCAGCTTCTTCACGGTGTGACCCCACTTCTTCGACGGTCTCACCTGCCGGGGTGAGACGACGCCCGGTTCTAACGGTTCTTTGCAGCCTAGCAAGCTATCCGGGTGCCGCCCGGTTTGCCACAGAACACGTTCCCGAGTTTCCGCCATCCGGAGCGCGCCTTGCCACGGTCCGCGTTCGCCCGGTCACGGTGTGCCGCCGCGCCGCTCGAAGGCGAGGAGGCGTTCCTTGCGGTCGATGCCGCCGCCGTAGCCGCGCAGCTCGCCGGTGGAGCCGACCAGGCGGTGGCAGGGCACGATGATGCCGGCGGGGTTGCGGCCGTTGGCGTGCCCGACCGCCCTGGCCGACCCCGGCCGGCCGATCCGCGCGGCCAGCTCGCCGTACGTGGCGGTCTCGCCGTACGGGATCTCCTGCAGGGCGGCCCAGACCGTGCGCTGGAACGGCGTGCCGGACAGGCGCATCGGGAGGTCGAAGACGGTCCTGCGCCCCTCGAAGTACTCCGCCAGCTGCCCGGCGGCCTCGGCGAGCGGCTCGTCGTCGCGCACGCCGAAGGTCTCCTGCGGCGGGCGGTAGAGCTGGGAGTCCATGTAGACGCCCGCGAGCGCGCCGCGGTCGGCCACGAGGGTCAGCGGCCCCATCGGGCTGTCGATCACGGTGTGCACCCGGTCCATGCTGCGCTTCCTTCCGTGCGTCAGGGCCAAGTCGTACGCCAAGCATTCCGGCTTCTCGGACATCCTGCTGGCGGAAATCCGACACCTTCACGATCTGGGAACCGGAGCCCTTCCCCGGCCGTTTCCCAGTCGGTCAATGCAGGCTCTGCGAGGGAGAGAGGAATCCGTGGTCTTCAAACGGATGTTGGGCGCCTTCGGCGTCGGGGCCCCGTCGGTGGACACCGTGCTGTCCACCCCGCGTGTGCTGCCGGGGGGCATCCTCACCGGTGAGGTGCGGATCAAGGGCGGCGATTTCGAAGCCGAGATCGAGCGGGTCACCCTCGGGCTGGTCGCCAGGGTGGAGGCCGAGCACGCGGAGGGCGAGTCGTCCGGTGTGCTGGAGTTCTTCCGCGGTGACGTCTCGGGGCCGTTCCGGCTCGCGAAGGGCGAGGAGCGGACCGTCCCGTTCCAGCTCCCGGTGCCGTGGGAGACGCCGATCACCGAGGTCGACGGGCAGCCGCTGCACGGCATGGCCCTGGGCGTGCGCACCGAGCTGGCCATCGCCAAGGCGGTGGACAAGGGCGACCTCGACCCGGTGTCGATCAGCCCGCTGCCCGCGCAGACCCGGGTGCTGGAGGCGTTCGGGCAACTGGGGTGCCGGTTCAAGGGGGCCGACCTGGAGGTGGGCCGGCTGCACGGCGTGCACCAGCAGCTGCCGTTCTTCCAGGAGATCGAGTTCTACCCGCCGGCCGACTTCGCCGGGCGGGTCAACGAGATCGAGCTGACCTTCGTCGCCGACCCCGGCTCCGTGGAGATCATCCTGGAGGCCGACAAGCGGGGCGGCATGTTCGGCTCCGGCGGCGACTCCGTCGGCCGCTTCCACGTGTCGCACGACGACGCCCTGCGGATGGACTGGGCGGGCGAGATCCACGCCTGGCTGTCCAGGCTCTCGCAGCAGCACCATTACGGCGGTGACCACGGCGGCCACAGCCACTACCACCACGACGACGACCACCACCACCACCGCCACGGCGGCCCGGGGATGGGGACCGTCGTCGCCGCGGGCGCGGCGGGGGTGGTGGCCGGATTTGTCGCGGCGGAGGCCATCGACGAGGTCGGCGACTTCTTCGAGGGCGACGAGGACTGATCCAGGCCACTCGAGGGCGACGAGGACTGATCCAGGCCACTCGAGGGCGACGAGGACTGATCCAGGCCACTCGAGGGCGACGAGGACTGATCCAGGCCACCACGAGGCGCATTCCGCGCCGCCCCGAAGCCCTCTGCCGTGCCCGGCGGGGGGCTTCGCGGTCTTCGCGGAGGACCGCCAAATGGCGGGGCAGGCCCTGCGGGTGGCGCTCGATGTCCGCGGCCGGCGTGTTTCACGATGGAGTCGGAACGTCGTCACCGCACCGGAGGCCCCTATGAGCATCGACCTGCCTGCCACCCCGGCTCCCGTGGGGCCGCCGCCGCCCTTCGACTCCGAGCTGGCCGCGGCCCTGACCCTGATGGGCGAAATGCCGGCGTTCACCCTGGAGATGCTGCCGGCGATGCGGCAGGGGGTGACTCTCCCGCACGAGGAGCTCAGCCGGGACGGGGCGTTCCTGGTGGAGGACCGGACGGTTCCCGGGCCGGCGGGGGAACCGGACATCTCCCTGCTGATCTGCCGTCCGGCGGAGGTCACCACGCCGCTGCCGGCGATCTACCACACGCACGGCGGCGGGATGATCATCGGGGACAACCGGACGGGCATCCCCGACATGCTCGACATCGCGCGGGAGCTTCAGCTCGTGGTCGTGTCGGTGGAGTACCGGCTCGCGCCCGAGCACCCGCACCCCGCCCCCGTCGAGGACTGCTACGCGGGTCTGACGTGGACCGCCGAGCACGCCGAGGAGCTGGGCATCGACCCCGATCGCATCGTGGTCGGCGGCACCAGCGCGGGCGGCGGGCTCGCGGCGGCGATCGCGCTGCTCGCCCGCGACCGGGGCGGCCCCGCGCTGATCGGCCAGCTCCTGCTGTGCCCGATGCTCGACGACCGCAACGACACCCCGTCCGCCCTGCAGATGGCGGGCGTGGGCGTGTGGGACCACAGCGCCAACGAGACCGGCTGGACGGCGCTGCTGGGCGACCGGCGCGGCGGCCCGGACGTGTCGCCGTACGCCGCCCCGGCGCGGGCCACCGACCTGTCCGGCCTGCCGCCCGCGTTCATCGACGTGGGCTCGGCCGAGACGTTCCGCGACGAGGACGTGGCCTACGCCTCCAGGATCTGGCAGGCGGGCGGCCGGGCCGAGCTGCACGTGTGGCCGGGCGGTTTCCACGGTTTCGACCTGCTCGCCCCGCAGGCCATGGTGTCCCAGGACGCCAAGGCGGCCCGGGTGCGCTGGCTGCGGCGGCTGCTCGACGCCTGACCGGTACCCGCGGCCGGTCGGGAGGCATCCGGCCGCGCCCCCGGCCGGGAGGCGAGGCAGGATGGGCTGATGAAGGAGCTTGCCGGCCGGCTGTCCGCGCTGGATCCGGACGCCGGCGCAGCGATCCAGGTCATCGCCTACTTCGACCGGCTCGTGGCGGATCGTGCCGGTCTGGAGGCGATCGTCCGTGGGGCCGCCGTGCTCGCCGGGTGCCCGGCCCGTCTGGTCGACGCCGACCGCCGGGTGCGGGTCCGGGTGCTGGCCGACGGGCTTCGGCAGGACGCCGGGCCGCCGCCGGATCCGCAGTGGCCGACCGTGCCGGTGCCGGGCGGGACGGCGCGGCTGTGGCTGGAGCGTCCGGGCCCGGCCGGGCCGGTGGGCGCGATGGTGCTGGAGCGGGCCGCCGCCGCGGCGCGTGAGGTGCTGGACCGCACCAGGGGCCGGGCGCCGTCGAAAGGTCGCCGTGAGGATCCCGCCCTGGTCGAGCTGCTGCTGGACGCGTCGGCGCCGCGCGAGGCCCGGCTCCAGGCGGCCCGCGACCTGGGATTGGCGAAGACGGCCCCGGCCCGTGCCGTGGCGCTCGAAGGCGGCGAGGCGCGGATCGTGCCAGGTTCGCCCCCGGCCGATCCGTCCGGCGACCTGGGCGGGCGGCGGGCCGGGATCGGGCCGGCCGTGCCGGTGCTGGACCTGCCGGATTCGTGGCCGCCGGCGCGTACGGCGTTGCGGCTGGCCGCGGAGGGGACCGACCAGGATCCGGGGCCGCGGGTGGTGTACGCGGACGAGCTGGGCGGGCTGGCGGTGCTGGCCGCGGCGGTCGGGCCGGGATCCGAACCGCCGCCCGACGTGCGCTCCCTGGACCACGCGGGTGCCGCGGCCCCCTGGATGCTGCCCACGTTGCACGCGTTCGCGTATGCGCCGAGCCTGCGTACGGCGGCGGCGGAGCTGACCGTGCACCATTCGACCTTGCAGGACCGGCTGGCGCACGCGGAGCACCTGCTCGGCTGGAGCGTGCGCACCCCGCGCGGGCGGCTACGGCTCCAGCTCGCGTTCGCCCTGCGCCGCCTGCACCGCCACCCCGTCTAGGAAGGCGGCGATCGCGGCCCGTACGGCGTCCGGCTGTTCCAGGTGCACGTCGTGGCCCGCGCCGGGCACGCGTACCACGGTCGTGTCCGGCCGGCGACGCACCATCTCCCGCACCTCCTCCGCCGGGATGATCCCGGTTTCCGCGACGACGAGCAGGGCCGGGCAGGTCACCCTTTCCCACTCGGCCCAGTACGAGCGCCGGGACAGCTCGGCCACCGAGGCGACCATGAGCTCGGGCTCGAACCGCGGCCACCACCCGCCGGCGCGTTCCTCCAGCCCGGCCGCCCATCCGGCGCCGGCCGGACCGCCGCCGAAGAACTCGGCCGCGGCTGCCACCGACGGGAAGGGCACCGGCCAGGACGCGAGCCAGCGTTCGATGACCTGGGGATGGCCGGGTCCCGCGCCGCCGGGACCGGCCTCGACGAGGACCAGCGCGCCGACCCGGTCCGGGTGGGCCGCCGCCGTCAGCAGGGCCGTGTGGCCGCCGAGCGACTGGCCCGCGACGATCGCCTCGGCCACGCCCAGGTCGTCCAGGACGGAGACGACGTCCGCGACGTACGCCGCCCTGGACATGTCGGCCGGGTGGCGCTCGCTCGCCCCGTGGCCGCGCTGGTCAAGGGCGATCACCCGGTGCCGTTCGCGCAGCCACCCTGCCGCGTGCGCCCATTCGCCGGCGTGCCCGGCCAGCCCGTGCAGCAGCACGACGGGCGTCCCCGGCCCCTCGTGCACGTGTGCCGTGAGGCGTACCCCGGCCCCGGCCACCGCGCGCTCCACCCGGTGTCCTTCCTTCCTGGTCAGCGGCCCGGGACGACCAGGCCGGATTCGTAGGCGAAGACGACGAGCTGGGCCCGGTCGCGGGCGCCCAGTTTGAGCAGGGATCTGCTCACGTGCGTCTTGACCGTGGCGTGGCTGATGGAGAGGTGCCCGGCGATCTCCTCGTTGGACATGCCGGACGCCACCAGCGCGGTCACCTCGCGCTCCCGGCCGGTCAGCCGGTCCAGGGCCGGTACGGCGGGCGGCCGGGGCGGGGTGGCGACGTACTCCTCGATCAGCCGCCTGGTGACGGCGGGGGACAGCAGGGCGTCGCCCCGGGCGGCGACCCGCACGGACTGGAGCAGTTCGACCGGTTCGATGTCCTTGAGCAGGAAGCCGCTGGCCCCGGCGCGCAGGGCGGCGAAGACGTACTCGTCGAGGGCGTAGTTGGTGAGGATCACCACCTTGACCGTGTCGAGCGCGGGGTCGGCGCCGATCCGCCTGGTCGTCTGGATGCCGTCGAGGCCGGGCATCCTGACGTCGAGCAGCGCGACATCCGGGATGAGCTCCCTGGCCCGCTCGACGGCCTGGAGGCCGTCGCCGGCCTCGCCGACGACGGTGATGTCGGCCTCGGAGTCGAGGAGCGCGCGAAAGCCCGCCCTGATCAGCGGCTGGTCGTCGGCGAGCAGGACCCTGATCACGGCGTCTCCGGCAGCGGCAGCTCGGCGTGCACGCCGAAGCCGCCCTGCGGGCGTGGCCCCGCGGTGAGCGTGCCGCCCACGGCGACCGCGCGCTCGCGCATCCCGATGATGCCCATGCCGTCGGCTCCCGCCCCGGCCACGGAGCGGCCGTCGTCGTCCACGGTAAGGATGATCTTGTCTGGATGGTAGGCGGTCGTCACGGTGACCGACGCGGGGCCCGCGTGCCGGAGCACGTTGGTGAACGCCTCCTGGAGGATCCGGTAGGCCGCGCGGTCCACGTCGCCGGGCAGCGTGCGGCGCTCGCCGGTCGCGACGACGGACACCGGCAGCCCGACCGCCTCGGCCCTGGCCACCAGGCGCGGCAGCCGGGCCAGGCCGGCCGGCGGGCCGTCCCCGTCGGCCTGCCGGAGCACGCCCAGCGTGGCCCGCAGCTCGCGCATGGCCTCCTGGCCCGACTCCTTGATCGCGGCGAGCGCCTCCCTGGTCTGGGCCGGGTCCCGGTCGATCAGGTGCATGGCGACGCCGGCCTGGACGTTGATGACGGAGATGCTGTGGGTGAGGCTGTCGTGCAGTTCCTGGGCGATCCACAGCCGCTCCTCGCCGGCCCGGCGCAGGGCCGCCTCCTCCTTGGTGCGCTCGGCCTGGCACAGCCGCCGCTCGACCTCCTCCAGGTAGGCCCGCCGGTTGCGGACCACCTCGCCGGCGACCACGGACGCCACCAGCCAGCCCATGATCCACTGGAAGCCGTCGTCCGGGCCCGGATCGGTGTCGGCCAGCGCGATGATGACGTAGACGCCCGTCGTCATCGCGACCGCGACCAGGATCGCCTGGAGCCTGCGGCCCCGGGTGGTGAGCGTGTAGATGCAGATCAGCGCGGGCGCGGCGGCGAAGACCCCCGGGTAGCCGAGGCCGTAGTAGACGACGCCGCCGGACGCGGTGACCAGCGCGGCGGGCAGCGGCGCGGCCGTGCGCGCGGCCAGGGCCAGCGTCAGCACCGTGATGACGACGAGCCCGGGGGCGTCCATCGGCCGGAAGGCGATCCCGCCGCGGGGCACGCCGGCGTAGGCCCCTTCGAGCATCGCGCCCAGCGCGACCACGGCGACCAGCGCGTCGAGCCGCCACCCGTCGATCCTCCACCGGCGTGTCACACCTTCACGGTAGATCAGTGTCCCCGCCCCGCCGCCCCTCCCGCGGCGGAGCCCCGGTCTACTCCGCACGGTGTACGGCGGGGCCGTATCTCCTCCGGCGTACCCCACGAGATGTACGGCGTGACGCCTCACCGGGCTGACGACGGGAGCCCGTCCCGGGACGAGCATGGGCACCGCACATCGATCGGAGGTTTCCATGAACTCGCCCCCTACCGCGGTCCCCGGCTGGATCGTGTGGTCGCTGCGGATCGTCGCCGCCGTGAACGTGGTCGCGGTGCTCGGCCAGGCGATGACGGCCGGGATGTTCGTCACCGGCGACGTCGCCCTGCTGGAGACGCACGCGCTCAACGCCGGCGTGCTGCTCGGCCTGGCGCTGTCGATGCTCGTCCTGCTGGTGCTGCGCTGGCGGCCCGGCCGTGGCAGCGCCCGGTGGATCCTGCCCGCCGTGGGGCTGCTCGTGCTGGAGGGCGCGCAGTCGGCGTTCGGCTACCTGCGGGTGCTCCAGGTGCACTTCCCGCTGGGCGTGCTGATCTTCGGCCTGTCGGTGGGCCTCGCGGTCCAGTCCTGGCGGAGTGAGGCGGGCAGGGCCGCCGCCCCGGCCGCGCGCGCGGGGAGCCCGGCGTGAGCGGCCTGACCCGCCGCGGGTTCCTCGGCACGCTCGCCGGAGCGGGCCTCGCCGGAGCCGGGCTCGCGGGCTGCGGCGTCGCCGGGGCCGAGGTGTCGGGCAAGGCGCTGTCCAGCGCGCTGCCGCTGCCACGGGCCTTCACGGTGCCGCTGCCGATCCCGGCGACCGCGAGACCGGTTAGCCCCGGCCGGTACGAGGTGACCCAGCGGGCCGCCAAGGTGGAGATCATCCCCGGGACGACGACCGAGGTGTGGGGGTTCGAGGGGACCTTCCCCGGCCCGACGTTCGACGTGCGGCGCGGTGCGACGGCCACGGTCCGGGTGCGCAACGAACTGCGCGTGCCCACCTCGACGCACCTGCACGGCGGGGTGACGCCGCCGGAGTCCGACGGCTACCCGACCGACGTCGTGGTGGCGGCGGGCCGCGGTTTCCGGCCGCCGCCCAGCGCGCACGGCCACCACGACCCCGGCCAGTGGACGTTCAACCCCGGGAGCAAGGACTACGTCTACCCGCTCGACCAGCGGGCGGCCACGCTCTGGTACCACGACCACCGGATGGACTTCACCGCGCCGCAGGTGTGGCGGGGGCTCGCCGGGATGATGGTGGTGCGCGACGACGAGGACGACGCGCTGCCGCTGCCCAAGGGGGAGCGGGACATCCCGCTGATGATCTGCGACCGGGCGTTCGAGGAGGACGGCTCGTTCCGCTATCCGTCGCTGGATCCGAGCCTGCTGGTGCGGGCCGGGGTCGAGGGCGGGTACATGGCGGGCGTCGAAGGGGACGTGATCCTGGTCAACGGCGCGCCGTGGCCGGTGCTCGACGTGGACACCGCCCGCTACCGGCTGCGCCTGCTGAACGCCTCCAACGCCCGCAGGTACCGGCTGGAACTGACCGGCGGCGGCCGGTTCGTCCAGGTGGGCAGCGACCTCGGCCTGCTGGCGGCGCCGGTCACGCACCAGTCGATCACGATCGCGCCGGGGGAGCGGTTCGACGTGGTGGCGGACTTCTCCGATCGTCCCGTGGGCGCCGAGATCACCCTGGTCAACACGCTGGGCCAGGGCCGGGCCCGGGACGTCATGCGGTTCCGCGTCACGCGTGCCGTACGGGACGACAGCAGGGTGCCCGCGCGGCTGTCGGACGTGGAGCCCGCCGACCGGGCCGGCGCCGCGGTGACCCGGGTGTTCGACTTCCGCCGCACCGGACAGGGGCCGGACCAGGCGTGGACGATCAACGGGCGGCCCTACCGCCCCGGGGTGCCGCTCGCCGAACCGCGGCTCGGCAGCACGGAGGTGTGGCGCTTCGCGAGTGACTTCCACCACCCGGTGCACGTGCACCTGGGCCACTTCCAGGTGCTCTCCCGCGGCGACAAGGGCCCTTCCGCCACGGATGCCGGCTGGAAGGACACCGTTGACGTGCGCCCATACGAAATTGTCGATGTCCTTGTGCGCTTTACCGGATATCGGGGACGATACATGCTGCACTGCCACAATCTCGAACACGAGGACATGGCGATGATGGCGGATTTCCAGGTGGTCTGATCCTGGAAGAGGTCAAACCGCGGCCACCGCCCGACCAACATGATCATGCTCAGGTAGATAGGTTGGGTGGAATGGTTAGAGCTCTACCGGTCACGGCGCCGTCTCAGACCTCCGGCACCGCCCGCCTCGGCTGGCTGGACGCGCTCCGGGGCATCGGCGCCACGGCGGTCGTGACCGAGCACATGCCCGCCGGGCTCCTCCCCTTCGACCGGCCTTACTCCTTCAGCATCGGCACCTACGGCGTGCTGGTGTTCTTCCTGGTCAGCGGCTACATCATCCCGGCCTCGCTGGAACACCGGGGAGACGTCAGGGCCTTCTGGATCGGCAGGGTCTTCCGGCTCTACCCGCTCTACCTCGCCGTCATCGCGCTGACGCTGGCACTGTCGTGGTGGATGCCGGTGCGCGACGCCGTGCCGCGCGACCTGTCCGCGGTGGCCTCCCACCTCACCATGCTGCTGGACGCCGTGCACATGGGCGGCGTCGTCAACACGATGTGGACCCTCTCCTACGAGATGGTCTTCTACCTGGTGGTCACCGCGCTCTTCGTGGGCGGGGTGCACCGGCGCAGCGGGCTCTTCGCGATCTGCTTCGGGGTCGGCGCCGTGGTGTGCGGGCTGCTGGTCATCGGGCCGATGATCCCGCAGACCTGGCCGGTGTACGCGTCGTGCGCGCTCTTCCTGGCCGGGATGGCGTGCCTGCTGACCGGGTGGGGCAGCACGTTCGCCGCCTACGCGCTCGGCCTGATGGGGCTCGTGCTGCTGGTCGCGACGAGCTTCATCCCGTGGTTCTCCGCGGCGATCCTCGCGGTGATGTTCACCGGCACCGCGATCTACCGGTGGGAGCGGGGCACCGGGCCGCTGTGGCCGGTGCCGGTGACGGCGGTGCTGGTGGTGGTGAGCCCGTTCTTCTCCGGGCAGGCGGGCTGGTGGTGGGTGCAGCCGGGGCCGTGGATCGCCACGATCGCGCTGGCGGCGGTGACCTTCGCCGGGGCGATGGCGCTCCGGCGAAGGCGGGTGCCGCGCTTCCTGACCTGGCTCGGCCTGGTCAGCTATTCGCTCTACCTGGTGCACTATCCGATCCTGCGGGCCGCCGGCATGCTCGCCGACGACCTGGGCGAGCCGGGCCTGGTGGTGCAGCTCGCCGCGATCGCGGTCTGCGTCGGCCTGGTCCTGACGGCGAGCTGGCTCAGCTACCGCTACGTGGAGAAGCCGATGCAGTCCCTCGGCCGGCGGCTGGCCCGGCGGAGCGCCGTCCGGGCCTGAGGCACCCGGGCGTGCCAGGCGGGCGGTGTCAGGGGGCCACGAAACGGTGGCGCATCTCGCCGATGCCCTTGACGTAGGTGACCAGCTCGTCGCCCACGGAGATCCACCGCGCCGGGGTGCGGCCCATCCCCACGCCGGCGGGGGTGCCGGTGAAGATGATGTCGCCGGGGAGCAGCGGCATCACCGCGGACAGCCGCTCGATCAGCACCGGGATGCTGAAGATCAGGTCGCTGGTGCGGCCCTTCTGCACGCTCTCGCCGTTGAGCGTGCAGCCCAGCTCGATGTCGTCGCGGTCGTCGAGCTCGTCCGGCGTGACCAGGACGGGGCCGAGCGGCCCGAAGCCGGGGAACGACTTGCCCATGTTGAACTGCGCAGGCGGGGCGTTGAACTGGCTGATCCGCTCGGAGACGTCCTGCCCGACGGTCAGCCCGGCCACGTGGTCCCAGCCCTGCTCGGCGGACACCCGGTAGGCCCGGCGGCCGATCACCGCCACCAGCTCGACCTCCCAGTCGACGTTGCCCTCGGGCAGCGCGATGTCGCCGGTCGGGCCGGTGAGCGAGGAGACGAACTTGGTGAACACCACCGGGTTCTGCGGGATGTCGAAGCCGGACTCGGTGGCGTGGTCGCGGTAGTTGAGCCCGATGGCCAGGATCTGCCGGGGCGCGGGCACCGGCGCCCCCAGGTCGCCCACCGCGTACGGCTCCGCGCCGCTGACGTCGGCCTGCCCGGCCCACGCCGTGAACTCGTCCCAGCGCTCGAACACGGCCTGCGGGTCGGCGGAGAACACCCCGCCGCTCGCCCGCTCGACGTCCACGGCGCCGTCGCCGGAGAGCAGCACGAGCCGACCGGCCAGATTGGCGATACGCAAGGGAAACGCCTCCTTATTCACCATGATGAATACGGTGGATTCTTGCCGTCGCCCGGAAGGTATGTCAAGCTCGGTGATGCTCAAGGAGGGAGGCGTGGTGCGCGAGGTGTCCCCTGCCCGTCAGGAAGCCGTTCCCGCACAGGTCTCCGCACAGGTCTCCGCGCAGGAGCCGTCGCCGCGGTCGCGGCCGGAGATGGCGGCCGAGCGGATCGCCGAGCTGGCCCGGCGGGCCGAGCCGGGCGCGCGACTCGGCACGAAGGAGGAGCTCCGCGCCCACTGCGGGGTGTCCGTCGGCACGTTCAACGAAGCCCTGCGGCTGCTCCAGGCACGCGGCCTGGTGGCCGTGCGCCCCGGGCCGGGCGGCGGCCTCTTCGCGGCCGAGCAGTCGCCGATGGTCCGCCTCGGGCACGCGGTGCTCTCGCTGGACGCCGCCCACACCTCGGTGGCCGACGCCGTGCGGATCCGCGACGCGCTCGATCCGCTGCTGGTGCAGGACGCGCTGTGGCACGCCTCCCCCGCCGATGTCGCCGGCCTGCGCGAACGGCTGGCGGTGATGGCCGAGGCGGCGGGCGCCGCCGACGCCACCGCCTTCACCAGGGCCAACTGGGAGCTGCACGCCGCCATCGCCGCGATCAGCCCCAGCCACGTGCTGCGGTCGATCTACACCGGCCTGCTCGACCTCATCGAGTCGCACACGCTGGCCGTGCTCCCCGGCAAGGACCAGGACTCCATGCCCGACTACCTGCGCGGACGCCAGCTCCTGCACACCGCCATCGTCGACGCCATCGCCGACCGCGACGAGGCCAGGGCGCTGAGCCTGATCAGAGAGCACAACCTGTCCCCGGACGGCGTCACGTAGGCGGCCGGGCGGATCTCCCCGGTGGCAGAGGCGCTCGCCGGGCTCGGCGCCACCGCCACTCCCCTCACCCGAGGATTCGATGCCGCCTGCCTGGGCAGACGGCGTCTCATGCCACGTGTTGTGCTGACCGTCAACGCCGGCTCCTCCAGCCTGCGGCTGAACCTCGTCCGCGACGGCCGGGTGGTGCGGAGTTCGCACAGCGAACAGGCACCGGACCCGGATGTCGCGCGCAAGACGCTGTCCGAGTTCCTGGGTGACGGGTCATCGGGGTTTCTTGGGAACGGGTCCTCAGGGGACGGGCCGGAGGGGAAGGTGGCGGCCGTGGGGCATCGGCTCGTGCACGGCGGCGACGCCGTACGGGGGCCGACGGTGGTGGACGACGAGGTGCTGCGCGCGGTGCGGGGGTGCGCCGACCTGGCGCCGCTGCACGTGCCGCCCGCGCTGGCGCTGGTGGCGGCGGCGCGGTCGCTGCTGCCCGGCGTGCCGCACGTCCTGTGCCCGGACACCGGCTTCCACCGCGACCTGCCCGAGGTGGCCGCGACGTACGCGCTGCCCGCGGAGTGGCGCGCCCGGTACGGCCTGCGGCGCTACGGCTTCCACGGGCTGTCCTACGCGTGGAGCCTGGGCAGGGCCGCCGAACTCCTCGGGCGACCGGCGGGCGAACTGCACCTCGTGCTCACCCACCTGGGCGGCGGCGCCTCGGTGTGCGCGGTGCGGGAGGGGCGCAGCGTGGACACCTCGATGGGGTTCACCCCGTTCGACGGGGTGCCGATGAGCAAGCGCTCGGGCAGCGTCGATCCCGGGATGCTGCTCTGGCTGCTGTCCGGGCGGCTGTCCGCGGAGGAGCTGCGGGACGGGCTGGAGCACCGGTCGGGACTGCTCGGGCTGTCCGGCGGGAGGTCGGGCGACACCCGGGACCTGGTGGCGTCCGACGACCCGGCCGCGGCGCTGGCGCTGGACGTGTTCGCCTTCCGGGTGGCCAGGGAGATCGCGGCGGCGGCCACGGCCGGGCTGGACCGGCTGGACGCGCTGGTGTTCGCCGGCGAGATCGGCTGGGACCAGCCGGAGGTGCGCGAGGCGGTGTGCCGGCGGCTCGGCATGCTCGGCGTCACCCCGCCGGTCACCGGGAACCTCGACGAGGACGGCTTCGTCAGCGCCCCCGGCGCCGCCGTACCGGTGCTCGTGGTGGAGACCCGCGAGGAGCTCCAGCTCGCCCGCGAGACCCTGGCCACGCTGGCCGGCGGATGAACGGCGACCTGCGCCGCAGCGACCCGAACGAGCCCGGCATCGTACGGCGGCGCCACGGCAGGGGGTTCGGCTACTACTCCGGCGGCGAGCAGATCAAGGACGCCGAGACGCTGACCAGGATCAGGGCGCTGGCCATCCCCCCGGCGTGGACGGAGGTGTGGATCTGCGCCACCCCGGAAGGACACCTCCAGGCGGTCGGCACCGACTCCGCTGGACGGCGGCAGTACCGCTACCACGACCTGTGGCGGGAGCAGCAGGACAGGGACAAGTTCGAGCACGTGCTCGACCTGGCCACCGAGCTGCCGAAGTTCCGCGACACGGTGGCCGGGCATCTCGCCGGGCGCGGGCTGACCCGCGTCCGCGTGCTCGCCGCCGCCGCGCGCATGCTCGACATCGGCTTCTTCCGGGTGGGCGGCGCCGAGTACACCGACTCCTTCGGCCTCGCCACCCTCCGCTCCGAGCACGTCACCTGCCGGAAGGGGAAGGTGATCTGCTCCTACCCCGCCAAGGGCGGCAAGCCGCGCGAGCAGGTCGTCGCCGACGAGGCGGTCTGCAAGGTGATCCGGTCGCTGCTGGCCCGGCCCGCCCCCGAGTTGCTGCGCTACCGGGAGAATGGGGAATGGCACGACGTGACCAGCAACGACGTCAACGAGTACCTGCGGGAGGTGTTCGGCCGCGAGGTGTCCGCCAAGGACTTCCGCACCTGGCACGCCACCGTCCTCGCCGCCGTCGGGCTCGCCGTGTCGGCCAGGGCGCGCACCAGGACGGGACGCAGACGCGCGGTGACCAGGGTGATGAACGAGGTGGCGGGCTACCTGGGCAACACCCCGGCGGTCGCCCGCGCGTCGTACGTCGACCCGCGGCTCATCGTCCTCTACGAGAAGGGCCGGACGATCGACCTGTCCGGGCTCGGCAAGGGCGACCCGATCATGGCGACCCAGGGGGCGGCCGAGCGGTCGGTCATCTCACTGCTGCGCGACGCCCAGTGGCCGTGACGTGGTGCCGTGCGCGACCCGGTACCGCGAGGGCGGGATGCCGTAGCGGTCCACGAACACCTGGCGCAGGTTCTCGGCCGTGCCGAGGCCGCAGCGGGCCGCCACCGCCGCCATCGGCAGCGAGGTCGAGGCCAGGAGGTGGGCCGCCGCCTCGGCGCGGGCCTGCCGGACGAACCGGCCGGGGGTGTGGCCCAGGTGCTTCAGGAACAGCCGGGTCAGGTGGCGCTCGCTGACGCCCGCGCCGGCCGCGAGGGCGGCCGTGGTCAGGTCGCCGGCGAGGTTGCCCGTCACCTGCTCGACGACCTGCCTGACCAGCCGGTTGCCCGGTTGCGGGACGGTGGCGGTGAACATGCTCATCTGCGCCTGGTTGCCCGGCCGCTGCATGTAGGTCACCTGGCTGCGCGCCACCCGCCGCGCCACCTCGGCCCCGTTGTCCTCCTCGACGAAGGCGAGGGTCAGGTCCAGCGCGCTGGTGACACCGGCCGCCGTGGCGACGTTGCCGTCCCTGATGAAGATCGGGCCGGGATCGACCTCGACCTCCGGGTACCGGGCGGCGAGGAGGTGCGCCGACTCCCAGTGCGTGGTGGCACGCCTGCCGTCGAGCAGGCCCGCCGCGGCCAGGACGGCGGCCCCGGTGCACACCGACGCGATCCGCCGGCTCTCCCTGGCCAGCCGGCGCACGTGCGCCACGATCACCGGGTCGGCCGCCGCGTCCTCGGAACCGATGCCGCCGGACACGATGAGCGTGTCCAGCGGCCCGGTGACCTGCTCCAGCGCCTTGTGCGACTGGAGGGTGATGCCGCTGCCGCTGTGCACGGGCCGGCCGCCCGGCGTCACCAGGCGCAGCTTGTAGGGCGGCGCGGCGCCGTGCCAGTTGGCGGTCTCCAGGGTGGAGGCCACGCACGCGATGTCGAGCAGCGCCGCCGCCTCATAGCCGACGAGCGTCACACGCCGTACGATCATGCGGCGACCATATGTCGGAAAGGACAGACAGCCCAAGTTTCCGGACACGCACACTGTGCTCACCTAGGCGCGGCGCGACCGCCGCCACACAGTGGTGCCATGACTCAGATCAGCTCGGAAACCCGCCACGGATGGGGCAGATTCGCCCGGCACTACGTGGAGATGATCATCGCGATGTTCGCCGGGATGATCGTCCTCGGCATCGCCTGGGACGCCGTCGGCATCTCCTTCTCGTACGCGACGCAGCCGGAGCTCGCCTACCTGCTCATGGCGTTCGACATGTCGGTCGGCATGGCCGCCTGGATGCGCTTCCGCGGCCACCGGTGGGCGCCCACGCTGGAGATGTGCGCCGCGATGTTCCTGCCGGTCGTGCCGCTCTTCCCGCTGCTGTGGCTGGGATTCGTCGACGGCGACGCGGTCATGATCTTCTCGCACGTCGCGATGTTCCCGCTGATGCTGGCGGCCATGCTGTGGCGCAAGGACGAGTACCGCTCCTGCTGAGCCCCGGCGCACGGGGTCATGCCGTCCGGCCCGGAGTCGTCCGCGCCTCAGCCGTGCGTGCCTCGGCCGTGCGTGCCTCAGCCGTCCGTACTTGGGTCGTCCGTGCCCGGAGGAGGAAGGCGGCCGTGCCCAGCGCGACGAGCGCGCCCACGTCGGCGAGGGCGACCGGGGTCAGCTTCGGGTGCGCTCCCGGGGTCGTCCAGACCAGCGCGATGAACGACAGCTTGCCGACCGCGGCCACGATCACCACCGGCGTCCGCAGCCGCGGCATGACGGCCGCGGCCAGGAGCGCCACGCCGAGCAGGGCCAGCATGACCGCGCGGTGCCGGAGCAGCAGAGTGCCGGTGACGTCGTCGGACATCACCCCGTATACGGTGGCGAGTTGCGACGGTGTCAACGCGATGAGCCCCGGTGCCACGTTGAGCAACCCCACGGCCCCGAACAACAGCTTGCCGATCGTGCGGGCGGAAAGGCGCATCATGTCCTCCATGAAGGTTGTCGATCCGCCAAGAGTGTGGGAGACGCAGGCGACGGCGCTTCCACGAACCCGTCGCGACGGGCCCGGGGCGGCGGTGTGGGTGTGGTCCGGCGGAGCGCTGTACGCGGGCCCTTCGCTGCGGCTCGGCCCGCACTCCGGAGCGGTGGCGTGCCTGGTCGTCGGGGTGGACGGGCCGTTCGCCGTCGATCGCGCGGCCACCGGACGGCTGGCGGCGCGGACGGCCCTGGTCGCGCCGAGGGTGCGGCACCACGTCACGGCGGGCGGGGGCCGCATGGTCTTCCTCTACCTCGATCCCGGCTCGGCGGCCGACCGGGCCTGCCGTACGAGGTTCACCGCCGGGGACCGCGGTGTCCTGGTCGGGCACCGGGCCGAGGCGGCCGTCGTCGCCGGGGCCGCCGGACTGTCCGCCGGGAGTACGTCCGCGGAGGTCGTCGGGTGGATCGCCGAGGCGGCCGGCGGCGGTACGGCGTCGTGCGCGGACCCGCGGATCGGCACGGCTGTCAGACGTCTGCTCGACGCCGACGAGCCGGTGCCGGCCGGGGTGCTGGCCGGGCAGGTGGGGTTGTCGGAGTCGCGCTTCCTCCGGCTGTTCAGGGAGGGCACCGGCACGTCGTACCGGAGGTTCCGGCTGTGGGCGCAGATGCAGCGGGCCGCCCGCGCGCTGGCCGCGGGGGGCAACCTGACCCGGGCCGCGCAGGACGGGTACTTCGCCAGCCCGTCCCATCTCAGCAGCGCGTTCCACGCCCTGTTCGGCCTGCCGCCGAGCGACCTGCTCGCCCACGACGTGACCATCCGGCCACTGGACTCCAGGACGCCCGCGGAGGACTCCGGCCGTTCTCACCAGCCGGCGACGGCCAGCAGCGCGCCGCCACCGGCGATCTCCACCCAGAAGTACAGCCAGGAGGGGTAGAACGCCGGCGGACGCTCCACCGCCCGCGCCACCAGCCGTCCGAACGCCATGCCCAGCAGGGCGACGGCGACCGCGATGACGGCGCCCCTGCGGATCCCGCCGGCGTCGATCATCGCCGCCACGAGCAACCCGGCGACGGCCACGCCGAAGCCCCCGTACACGGCGCGGATCTCGGTCCGCGCCAGGCCCGAGTCCGCCACGATCCGGAACGGCCTGATCAGCGCGGCGGGCGCGACCAGCCCGTAGACGCCCATCGCGAGAAAGAAGACCGCCACGACGGCGATCACGGCAGTGGCCATCCCCTGTGCTCCCTGCGTGTCATGAAACCGGCTCGGAGAGCACAGAATGCCGCCGCGCGTTCCGCGCCGCTTTCATGAACCCGCCGCGCCGATCGCCTTTCGGGCGGCGTGACCGGGTCAGCTACGCCGGCCGTCGTCCGGGCGGTGTGGCCGGGTCAGCTACGTCACGGCCGTCGTCCGGGCGGTGTGGCCGGGTCAGCGCAGCCTGCGGCCCAGTACCACCAGGTCGGCGGCGGCGACGGCGACGACCACGAGGGCGATCGCCGTCTCGGCCCACCAGACCGCCTCCCCCGTGCCCACCGCCCGCATCCCGAAGAAGACCGCCGCGGCCAGCGCCAGTGGCAACGCGATCCCGGACAGCACGGCCCGGGTGCGCAGCGCGCTGCGGGCGTTACGCGGCTCGGTGCCCCGCCGATCACCCCACATGCCGGCTCACCACCCCTCACCTCCATGCCCCTGCCCGCACCCCCGGCGGAAAACCTGACACAGGACGGCAGGAACGGCCCGTAGGGTCGCCTGCGACATCCCGGTGGAAGGAGAGTGCCGATGCGGTACGTCGCCCTGTTGCGCGGTATCAACGTCAACCCCGGTACCAGGGTCGAAAGTCCAACAAAGCATCAGCGCCCGATCGCACTGGGCAATCGGGCGCATGGTCTGCTCATCCATGGATCACGTCCAGTCGAATTGGCCTGCCTTGATCCCGGCGACGAAGGTCTGCCACTCGCCGGACGTGAAGATCAGCGCTGTCCCGTGCGGGTCCTTGCTGTCCCGCATGCCGATGCGTCCGGAAGACAACTCGGCGATCTCTACACAGTTCCCGCCGTTGTTGCTGCGTGCGCTCTTGCGCCACACCGCGTCGGATAGCTCATCGATGTTGGTCATCGCAAGTCCCTGGCTTCCGCTGAGAGGAGACGGCGGCTCTGGACCGGGTCCAACGCTGCCGCTCTGAGGTGGTTGAAGACCACGTTATGCCGATCCACGTGCGATTGTTCCTCTAGGTAGAGGCTTCCCACCTGGTTCTCCAGGTAGATCACGTCGGGGTCAGGTGACTCGAACCCCAGGACGACGAAGCCACCATCCATCGCTACGTGGCCACCTGCGGTGAAGGGGAGCACCTGCAGAGTGATGTTCGGCCGTTTGGACATCGTGATCAGTTGCTCTAGCTGGGCTTTCATCGTGGCCTTGTCGCCTACAGATCGGCGTAGCGCTGCTTCAAACCCCGCACAGAACGCTGTCATCGGGGTAGAAGTCTGGTCGTCGCCCTGGTCAGGAAGGTGCCCCGGAGGACATGCACGGTATCGGCGCCCCGCTCCGCGGGCTCCACCTGCTGGTGGATCGGACGCCGCCCGCGAGGGAGCGGTTCATCGACCTGCTGCGGGCGGTGGCCATCGTCTCGGTCGTGCTCGGCCACTGGCTGGCCACCGTGATCGGCCACGACGCGCAGGGCCGGCTGACCGGCCGCTCGGCGCTGCCGGACCTGCCGTGGGCGCATCCGCTCACCTGGGTGGTGCAGGTGCTGCCGCTGTTCTTCCTCGTCGGCGGATACGCGAACGCGGTGTCCCTGGAGTCGCGCCGCCGCCGGGGCGGGGACACGACCGGCTGGCTGCTCGACCGGGGCGGCCGGCTCGTCCCGCCGACCACCGCCCTGGTGCTGGTGATGGCCGGCGCCGCGCTCGCCGCCCGGCTGTTCCCCGTCGATCCCGGCTGGGTGCGGACGGTGGTGTGGTTCGCCTCGATCCCGCTGTGGTTCCTGTCGGTCTACCTGATCGTGGTCGTCCTCACCCCGCCGATGCACGCCCTGCACCGCAGGTACGGCCTGGCCGTCCCGGTGGTGCTGACCGGCCTGGTCGCCGCCGGGGACGTGGCCCGGCTGAACGGCGCGGAGTCTCTCGGGAACGGCAGCTTCGTGTTCGGCTGGCTGGCCGTTCACCAGATGGGGTTCGCCTGGCGGGACGGCCTGCTGCCGGCCCGGCCCCGGGTCGCGCTGCCGCTGCTGCTCGGCGGGCTCGGCGCATTGCTGCTGCTCACCCTCGCCGGCCCCTACCCGATCAGCATGATCAACGTGCCGGGGGAGCGGCTGCACAACATGTCGCCGCCGAGCCTCGCCCTGCTCGCGGTGGCCACCGTCCAGATCGGCCTGGCACTGCTGGTGAAGGACCGGGCCGAGCGGTGGCTGCGCCGCAGGGGGCCGTGGACGGTGGTGGTCGCGGTCAACGCCGTCGTGCTGACGATCTTCCTGTGGCACGTCACCGCCGCGATCCTGCTCACCGGCCTGCTCGACCTGCTGGGCGTGCTGCCGGTGCAGCGGGTGGGCTCGGCGTCCTGGCTGGCCTGGCGGATCCCGTGGCTGGTCATGCTGGTGCCGGCGCTGGCGGTGCTGGTCGCGATCTTCGGGCCGGTCGAGATACGGGCGGCCCGCCGCCGCCCGGTTCCCGCCGTGCCGCGTTCCGGGGCGCTCGGCTGGGCGCGCCCGGCGGCGACCGTGGCGGGGCTGGCCGCGGTCGCGCTCGGGCTGCTGCTGAACAGCCTGTTCCCCAACACCGAACCCGCGCTCTTCGGGCTGCCCGCCGTCGCGCTGGCGGCCTTTCTGGGCGGGGCGGCGACCCTCCGGCTGCTACGGTCGCCGCCGCGCGCCGAACCCGGCGGCGGGCGGGTCACGGACGGGTGATCTCCCTGCCCCGGCCCCGCAGCCTGCGGAGCATGCGGGCGTCGGTGAAGCCGACGGCCCGGGCCGCGGACTCCACGGTCGCGCCCCTGCCGATCAGGTGCTCGGCCCGCTCCACGCGCAGCGTCTGCTGGTAGCGCAGCGGGGTCATGCCGGTCGCCTCGCCGAACAGCCTGGTCAGGGTACGCGGGCTGACCCCGGACTCGGCGGCCAGGCCGTCCAGCGGCAACGGCTCGGCGAACCGCGAGTCGATGAGGTCCTGCACCCGGTGCACAACGTCGCTGAGGTGCGCCCGGTGCCGCAGCATGGCGCTCGCCTGCCGTTCGTCGCCGTTGCGCCGGGTGTAGACGACCATCGCGCGGGCGACCCTGGCGGCGGCGCCCGGCCCGTGCCGCACGGCGACGAGGTGCAGCGCGAGGTCGATACCGCTCGCGATGCCCGCCGAGGTGACCACCCGGTCGTCCACGACGAAGAGCACGTCACGCACCACGGTCGCCCGCGGGTACCGGACGGCCAGCTCGTCCTGGAGGTCGTGGTGGGTGGTGCAGCGCCTGCCGTCCAGCAGCCCGGCCCGGCCGAGCGCCTCGGCGCCCGCGCAGACGCTGGCCACCGTGCCGCCCGCCGCGTGGTGGGCGGCCAGCCGGGCCGCGCCGGCGGCGCCGACCCGCGAGCTCTCCCGCAACGTGGGCGCCCGCCAGCCCGGCACCACCACGAGGTCGGCGGGGCGCAGCTCGGGCCAGCTCAGCCCGGCGCGCACCGGGAGCCCCTGCGCGGTCGGCACTTCCTCCTGCTCCCCCACGTAGCACAGCTCGTAGTCGTAGCCGAGCTGGGCGGCCATGGAGAACACCTGGGCGGGACCGGCGAGGTCGAGCAGGTGCAGCCCGGGAAGCAGCAGGAAGGCGACTCTGAGCACGATCCGGTCAGCCTACCAAGTCGTCCACGGAGGCGATGGCGGCGAACCGGCCGGCGAGCGCGTACTCCGTCCTGGCGAC
Organism: Microtetraspora sp. NBRC 13810; assembly: GCF_030268685.1. Lineage (GTDB taxonomy): Bacteria > Actinomycetota > Actinomycetes > Streptosporangiales > Streptosporangiaceae > BSRQ01. The sequence continues at coordinate 68,217 of NZ_BSRQ01000012.1, read as the reverse complement.
GATCTCCCGGACGCCCAGCGTGCGCGGGTCGGCGACGATCTCCTCGACGGTGCGGCCCTGCGGCGCGTCGCGGTGCGGGATCGGGAAGGTCGCGGTGGCGTCGACGACGAACGTGACGTCGAACCCGAGGTCGGCGGCCAGCCGGGTGGTCGTCTCGCAGCACTGCTCGGTCTGGATGCCGCAGACGACCAGGTCGCGGATGCCCTCGGCGGTGAGGAGCTGCTGGAGGTTGGTGGTGGTGAAGGCGTTGCGGGACGTCTTGGTGATCACCGGCTCGCCCTCCCGGGGATCCAGCCCGTCCATCATCCGGACGAAGCCTGCGGGTGGGTCGAACACCGTGCCGCTGCCCGGCTCGGCGTGCAGGACCCAGACGACGAGGTCCCCCGCCGCCCTCGCCCGGTCCACCAGGCGGTTCACCTGGGCGACGATGCCGGGGTTGGACACCGCCCGCCAGGTGTCCCGCCGCCGGAAGGACTCCTGGACGTCGATGACGATCAATGCGCGTCTCATGCCTCCAGCCTGGCCTGGGGAGGGAGCCTGCGATAAGACACCATCGGGGCTCCCTGCGGAACGATCCGGTCAGGCGAGCAGGCCGCTCACTGTCAGCATGACCGGGATGGAGATCAGCGTGCTGAGGAAGACCGCGCCGCGGGCGAGCCGCTTCCCGGTGTCGTAGTGGACGGCGTAGACGTAGACGTTCTGGGCCGTGGGCAGGGCCGCGAAGAGCGTGGCGGCCAGCAGGGCGGGACCGTCGAGGCCGAGGGCGTACCGGCCGATGAGGTACGACACGGCGGGGTGCGCGAAGCACTTGAGGGCGACGACGAGCGCGACGTCCGCGCTCCGGCCCTCTCCCCCGAGGCGGGCGGCGCCGCGGCCGCTCAGGCTCAGGCCGTAGGAGATGAGCGCGACCGGTACGGCGGCGGCGCCGACGAGTTCGATCGGCCGGGTGACCGCGGCGGGGATCGTCAGGCCGCTGAGGGCGACCGCCAGGCCGAGCAGGGAGGCGACCGAGAGCGGGTTGGTCAGCGGGCGGCGCAGCGCGGACCGGAGCGACGCCCCGGCCGCGCCGCGCCGGTCCAGCCGGTGGAACGCGACCGGGGCCATGACGAGGAGCTGGAAGAGCAGGATCGGCGCGATGAGCGCGCCGTCGCCGAGCACGTAGACGCCGAGCGGGACGCCGAGGTTGCCGGCGTTGACGTAGGAGGCGGCGAGCACGCCGATGGTCGTCTCGGCCCCGTCCCTGCGCCGGAACACCGCCACCACGACGACGACCGCCTGGACCACGGCCAGGCCCGCCACGTGGGCGACCAGCACCGGGGAGAAGATCGAGCCGAGGTCGGCGGTGGCCACGGTGGTGAACAGCAGCGCGGGCGTGGCGACGTAGAACGCGAGCCTGGACAGCACCAGCTCGTCCTGGGCCCGGAGCACCCCGGTGCGGCCCACCAGGTACCCGAGCAGCGCGACCGACACCAAGGCGGCGAACGCCGCGACGACCCCCGACATCGATCCCTCATCACTATGGACAACTAATCGCGATAATCCCCCATTTATCATTTTTTGTCGTGATGCATAGGGTTTAGCCGGTTCACCGGCGCCGGGCTGAACGGGCCCGGTCGGCGGGCTGAACACGCGCGGGCGGATCGGCGAACGCACGTGGCCGGGCGGGCGGCGGTGGGTAGCGTGCCCGGGACCGGAGTCCCGCCCCCCGATCGGAGCCCCGATGCCCGCCCCCTACGTCACCTCAGTGCCCTTCCGCTCGGGCGCCGAGGGCTACCACACCTTCCGGATCCCCGCCGCCGTCGCCACCGTCTCCGGCACGCTGCTCGCCTTCGCGGAGGGAAGGCGCGGCTCGGCCGCCGACACGGGACACATCGACCTGGTGCTCAAGCGCTCCACCGACGGCGGGCGCACCTGGGGCGCCCTCCAGGTGGTCGCCGAGCACGGCCGCGACGGCACCGCGGGCAACCCCGCCCCCGTGGTGACGGGCGCCGGGCGGATCGTCCTCGTCTCGGTGCAGAACGCCGCGACCGCCACCGAGGCCAGGATCAGGCGCGGCGAGGTCGCCGCCGCCGACGGCCGCCGCGTCTACGTGCAGCGCAGCGACGACGACGGCGCCACCTGGACCGCGCCCCGGGAGATCACCGCGACCGCGAAGCGGCCCGAGTGGCGCTGGTACGCCACCACCCCGGGGCACGCGGTCGAGTTGCGCCACGGGCCGCACGCGGGCCGCCTCCTCGTGCCCGCCAACCACTCGCTGCCGCCGGGACGCGGCGACGACGGCACCGAGGGCAAGTACAACGGCGGGCACGGCCTGCTGAGCGACGACGGCGGCGAGACCTGGCGGATCGGCTACGTGGACGACAATCCCGACGCCTACGTGAACGTCAACGAGACCACCGCCACCGAACTGCCCGACGGCCGCGTCTACCTGAACACCCGCAACGACTCCGCCGCCCCCGGCACCCGGGCGGACGCCTACTCCGGCAACGGCGGGCAGAGCCTGGAGCTGCCGTTCCGCCCGCAGAGCGGCCTGGTGGGACCGGTGGTCGAGGGCAGCGTGCTGCAGTGGCCCGACCCGGACGTGCTGCTCTTCTCCGGCCCGGCCGCGCCGGACGCCCGCGCCCTGATGACGATCAGGGCGAGCCGGGACGGCGGCGTCACCTGGCGCCCGGTGCACACCGTCTCCGGGCTGCCCGCCGCCTACTCCGACCTGGTCCCGGTGGACGCCGGCACGGTGGGCCTGCTGTACGAGACGGGCGACTTCGGCCCCTACGAGACGATCGCCTTCCGCCGGATCCCGGTGGCCGAGCTGGCCGGCTGACCGGTCACAGTTTGCGCAGGCCGTTGAGGACCTTCTCCAGCAGGGCGTGGTCCAGGCTGTCCTCGTCCGGGTCCGGTTCGTGGACGTGGACGAGGGCCTCGGCGGCCATGTCGGCGATGAGGATGCGGGCCACCGCCAGCGGCATGCCAAGCAAAGCCGATATTTCGGCCACCGACCGAACTTGCTGACATAAGCGCTGAATATCGTGATATTCAGGCATCATCAGCGACATATCCCTGTCGGTCAGCGCGACGGCGGACACCAGCGCCTCCACCGCCAGGTCCGTACGCGGGCTGGAACGGCCTTTCGTCACCATGTAGGGCCGCACCAGCGGAGCCGAATAGGGCGGGTCGTCCGGCAGCCACCCGGCGTCCGGCTCCTCGCTCTCCCATGCCGCCTGGTCGGGGATCCCGCCGCGCAGGCCCGCCGGCGCGGCCCCGGCCGCGCCGGGCTCCAAATCCTTCAGCGCCCGGCGCATCTCGGCCAGCTCGCGGTCCGCGTCCGACCGGGTGCGGTGCAGCAGCTCGCGCAGCCTGTCGGTCTCCTGGGACAGGGACTCGCAGCGCGCCGCGAGCTGGTCGATGATCGTCGCCGACCGGCCGAGCACGAACAGCAGCCCGGACACGAGGTCCTGTTCCCTGGGCGTCCCGCCCCACTCGGCCGGCTCCCTGCCCGGCGCGACCGGCTCCCCCGGGGGCACGCTCTTGCGCTGCTGCCTGCGCTCGTTCCTGGTCTGCTCGGCGGCGGCGTGCAGGGTCCGCCAGTCCTCGCCGGGCGCCACTCCGAGAGCGGTCAGCAGCACCTGGAACCTGTCCCACGAGGGCACCACGGTCCAGGTCCTGAACCATCCGGCGACCGTGCTCGGCGCCAGCGCGTGACCGTGTCCCGACGCCAACCGGTCAATGGCGTGCGGAGTGGGATTGCCCCTGTCCTCCAGCACTTCCCGCACCCGCTCCCACAGTGCGGCGATCGGGTCGGGCGCGTTCTCTAAGCCGGTCATGAAAACCCATTGTGTGCAGTGGCCCATATGGAGGGAAGGGAATGAGAAAAATCAGCATCGGACACCATAAAGGATAATGGGTCCCCTCATCCGTCCCGCCCGGAACGGCCGCGCACGAAAACCTCGATGCCGTCGAGAAGGCGCTGGAGACCGAACTCGAAGGACCGCTCGGGCGCGTAGGCGGCGCCGTACTCCCGGCCGGCCGCCGAGCCGACCCGGGCGGCGACCGGGTGCCGGCCCTCGTCGAGGACCTTGCCGAGCACCGGCGCCCACGCCTCCCACCACTGCTCGTCGGTGAGCCCGGTGCGCTGCTCGACCTGGGCGGCCTCCACCGCGGCGCGCACCGCGCCGTGCACGTAGTTGGTGACGAGGCCGAGCACGAGGTCCATCTCGACGTCGGCCAGGCCGATGCCGTCCACCGCGGACAGCTCGTGGTCGTACTTCGCGATCATGTGGGGGCCGAGCACGGGCCTGCCGACGGCGGCCACCTGGAGCAGCCACGGGTGGCGTAGATAGAGCGCCCAGTTGTCCCTGGCGACCGCCTCCAGGCCGTCTCGCCAGCCGGACGCCGGGTCGCGGGTCCGGTCGGTCTCGGCGTACACGGTGTCCACCATGACGTCGAGCAGCTCGGCCTTGCCCGGCACGTAGGAGTAGAGCGACATGGCGGTGACGCCGAGCCGGTCGGCCACCCGGCGCATGGACAGCGCGGCCAGCCCCTCGGCGTCGGCCAGCTCGATCGCGGCCCGCGCGATCTGCGGCACCGAGAAGCGCGGCTTCGGCCCCCGCCTGGGCCCGTCGCGCAGGCCCCACAGGAGCTCCACGCTGCGCCTGGGGTCTCCGCTCCCGGTGTACTCCGTCGTCACGCCTCCATTGTGCACACCAAACTCTCTACAGTGTAAGCTAAAGTAATTCCATACGGTGTAGAGAGTTAGGAGGGCCATGACTGTGCGTCCGACCGGCCCCGCGGTCATCGCGGAGGAGCTGCGCAAACGCTATGGAGACCGGGCCGCGCTCGACGGCCTCGACCTGACCGTGCCCGCGGGCACCGTGCACGGGCTGCTCGGCCCCAACGGCGCGGGCAAGACCACCTGCGTGCGGATCCTGTCCACCCTGCTGCGCCCCGACGGCGGCCGCGCCGAGGTCGCCGGCTTCGACGTCGTACGGCAGGCCGCCGAGGTCCGCTTCCGGATCGGCCTGGTGGGGCAGAACGCCGCGCTGGACGAGCTGCTGAGCGGCCGGCAGAACCTCGCGATGTTCGGCCGGCTGTACCACCTGGGCGGCCGGGAGGCCGACCGCCGGGCGGCGGAGCTGCTCGACCGGTTCGACCTGGCGGACACCGGCCGCAAGCCGGTCGCGGACTACTCCGGCGGCATGCGCAGGCGGCTCGACCTGGCGGCGGGCATGATCCTCTCGCCGCCGGTGCTCTTCCTGGACGAGCCGACCACGGGCCTCGACCCGCGGGCCCGCAACGAGGTCTGGACCGCCGTGCGCGGACTGGTGGCGGGCGGCACCACGGTGCTCCTCACCACCCAGTACCTGGAGGAGGCCGACCAGCTCGCGGACCGGATCTCGGTGATCGACGCCGGGCGGGTCGTCGCCGAGGACACCCCGGACCGGCTCAAGTCGCTGGCCGGCGGCGACCGGCTCGACGTCGTGCTGCGCGACGCCGCCGACCTGCCCCGCGCGGCGGCCCTGGTCGGCGAGGTCACCGGCGCGGCCACCGAGACCGACCAGGACCGGCGCGCGGTCGGCGCCCCGGTACGGGACCGGATGACCGCCCTGACCGCCGTGGTCCGCGCGCTGGACGAGCACGGCATCGTCGCCGAGGACGTCGCGCTGCGCCGCCCCACCCTCGACGAGGCGTTCCTGCACCTGACCCGCCCGTCCGCCCTGGCGGCGGGCACCGGAGGAGAGGCATGACGGCGACCATTCACGCGCGGCGCGGCGGACCGGCCGAGCGGCTGCGCCACGCGGTGCTGGACAGCTGGGTCATCACCCGCCGCGACCTGACGCACTGGGCCAACCAGCCCGCGCAGATCCTGATCGGACTGCTCTTCCCGGTGATGATCGCGCTGATGTTCGGCTACCTGTTCGGCGGCGGGATGTCGGTGCCCGGGGGCGGCGGCTATCGGGAGTTTCCTCGTCCCCGGCATGTTCGCCATGACCATGGTCTTCGGCCTGGAGACCACGTACGCGGCGGTGGCCGGGGACGCGTCCAAGGGGGTGACCGACCGGTTCCGGGCCATGCCGATGGCGTCCTCGGCGGTGGTGACCGGGCGGTGCGCCGCCGACCTGCTGAACTCCGCGCTCGGGCTGCTCGTCATGGCGCTGTGCGGGCTGGCGATGGGCTGGACCTGGGACAGGGGACTGGGCTCCGCGCTGCTCGCCTTCGGGCTGCTCCTGCTGCTGCGCTTCGCCCTGCTGTGGGTCGGCATCTACCTCGGCCTGGCGATCGGCAAGCCGGACATGCTGGTGGCGCTGCAGATCCTGGTGTGGCCGCTCGGCTTCCTGTCCAACGCCTTCGTCTCGCCGGAGACCATGCCCGCCTGGCTCGCCGTGGTCTCGGAGTGGAACCCGCTGTCGGCCACGGTGTCGGCGGCCAGGGAGCTCTTCGGCAACCCCGGGTGGGGCGGCGACTCCTTCGCGGCCCGGCACGCGCCGCTGCTGGCGGTCGCCTGGCCGGTGCTGCTGGTCGCGGTCTTCTTCCCGCTGTCCGTACGCCGCCACCGCGACCTGGGCCGCTGAGCCGGGTCAGGACAGCCAGGCCGGCAACCGGAGCAGGATCCCGGAGCAGGTGAGAAAGAGCGCGGCCAGCGCCACGAAGAACAGCGCGTCCTTGTTCCGTGCCAGGAAACCGGGGCGGCGCTCGGTCGGCACGTTGTAGATGCGCGTCCTGCCCACCAGCCGGCGGTCGAGGAAGCGGCGCGCCCGCCCGGCCACGAGCAGCGCGCCGACCAGCACCGCCGCCGGGAGCTGCCACCACACCAGGGCGCCGTGCGAGGCGATGTAGCCGACGCTCACCCCGGCCGCCGGGGCCGCGACCAGGCCCCGGCGGACCCACTGGTGGTCGATCGCGAACCGGGTGACCGCGCAGACCGACGACCGGCACACCCGCCGGATGCCGTCCGCGGCGACGCGGGCCGCGCCGTTCCCCGCGTCGAAACGCAGCTCGGCGCGCTCCTTGCTGAACTCCGCGGAGATGACCGGTCTGCCGCCGGCGTCGAGCGCGGTGACGCTGACGTACTCCAGCTCCTCGGCGGCCCTCCCGGCCAGCCCGCCGGCGAAGTCGTCCGGCGAGGTGACCATGTACCAGGCGCCGGCCGCGTCCCGGACCTTGCACCTCATGGCACCGAGCCCGGCGACGAGACGGGCGATCTCGGTGAGCTGGGCTTGACCGAGGTGCGCCGGGGCCAGGTCACGATAACGGGGATCCTCTTCCAACGAGATTCTTGTAATCGACATGGAATCCATGAATTCTTACGGGCCGTCCTTTTTACGGACGTCCGAGCGGAGGGAAGGATGTGCGCCGGCGGGAGGAAGAAGTTACGCCGGGTAGGACAGGAGTTCACCGTACCGGCCAATCGGCTTTCGCCGTTCTTAAGAATGCAATAGCGTACGTGCATCGGGCGACGTCGAGGGGGCGGAGAAATCCGCCCGGCGTGCAGACGGCGAGCCCGTGCATTATGCGCGATCCTTTCGGTTGTCCAGAGCCGGTGGGGTCGGGCGACGGGGACCGTCCCGAGATCTCGTCAAGGTTCTGTTGGCGCAGTCAAGACGAGGCCGAAAGGGCGGTCCCTGGCAAGGATTCGGCGAGCGGGTGGATCACTTTCCTGTCGAACGGCCATGCAAAGCACCTGATCGACCATGTCGCATTTTCCGGGCATGGTCTTTGTCGTGCTGATCGGCGATTACGGGTCCGGCCAAACAGCGTGTACTCAGGTGAAAGATAGCATCGCGAGCCGGGGCCCCGGCAAGATGCGCGGGATGTTGCGCCGGTTTGACGACGAGATTGCCACTCGACACATCTTCACTTATCCGGAAATATGCCCTGATAGCGGCGACACCACCCCCAGAGCCGGGGACAACAGGGACATCTGCCGCTTTGTTCAATGTGCGTGTCTTTCTTGTCCCAGGCGAAGTGGTCGGATAATTGTGGGTTATCTCGATCTTGGGGGCAAATATGAAAAAGACACAACTTCTGGTGTGGCCGCTGTCCGGCCTCGCCCTCCTCGGAGCGGGCCTCCCGAACGCCGACAACACCACGCCCGCGCCGGCGGGCGAGACGGCGACCGAAACGGCGACCGGAGTGGCGGACGAGGTGGGGGGCGAGGTGGCGGGCGCCCAGGACCACCCGGCGCGGGTCTACGCCGACAAGTGGGGCGTCATCGGCCGCAACACCATCGGCAGCCCGAGCGCCACCCTGCGCTTCGGCCCCTACGGCCGGAGGAACCCGGCCGCCTTCGCGGCCACCCAGCCGCCGCCCTTCGGCGTCGGCAGCCTGGGCATCATCGTCGGCAGCGGCACCGAGAAGATCAACTTCGGCAACGAGACGGACTTCGCCGGCCGCCGCCTCGCCCAGATCTTCACCCTGGGCTACTGGATCTTCGCGGGGCACAACTCGCTGGCCGGGGTCAGCCTGCCGGGCATCGCCCTGGAGGTCGACCCCAACGTGGGCCCCTCGGACTACGCGTCGCTGGTCTACCTGCCGGACGACGCCACGGCACCGTCGGCGCCGGCGACCGCCGCGCCCAACGTCTGGCAGCGGTACGCCGCGAGCGCCACCGGCAGCGCGTGGTACGCCACCGGGGTCACCGGCAGCACGATCGGCTGCACGCCGACCACGCCCTGCTCCTTCGCCACGCTCAAGAGCCTGCTGCCCAACGCCGTGATCAGCTTGAGCGTGGGCATCACCAAGGGCCGGGACAACGCCTTCATCGGCGCCGTGGACGGTCTCCAGATCAACCGGGAGATCTACGACTTCGAGCCGTTCGCCGTCTTCCGGAGGTAGCACTCGCCGGACGTCTGTCCACAGCCTGTGCACAACCGCGGCCTCCGACACGCGGCACTCTCAGCGGGACCCGCACAGCAGCGGACGGCACGACAATGACGGCCCGCGGCTCCACCGGAGCCGCGGGCCGCTCGTCACCCCGCCGATCGAAAGCGTCACCCCGGACCGGAAGAGTCACCCGAGCCGAGAGGCCGAGAGGGTCACCCCGCCAGGCCGAGGAGTTCGGCGACGGCGTCCGGCGTGCCCGGATGCCGGGCGAGCAGCGCGGCCGTCTCGCCATGACCGGCGGCGGAGTCCGCGGCGGGAGCGGCGACCTGCCACCCGGCGTCGCAGCCGAGCAACGCGGCCACGGCGTCGCAGGCCGCCGGATGCGCGGTCAGCAGCCCGGTCACCGGACCGGCCGCCACCGCGGCCACCGCGGGCGCCTTCGGCAGGGCCGGGGCCGACCACGGCGGCACCCAGGAGTCCACCGCGGCCAGCCCGGCGGGGAAAGTACGGCCCGCCTCACGGATGAGCACCGGCACCAGCTCGGGCGCCTGGTCGCGCAACGTGGTGATCAGCTTGGGCAGCCAGGGCAGCAGGACCGGGTCGGGCAGCCGGGCGAACGCCTTGGACATCGTCTCGACCACGAAGGCGGTCATCGCCGGGACCGGCTCCAGCGCCTGCACGAAGCCACCGATGTAGAGCGGGAACGACGGCACGACCAGCGGGTTGGCCAGCAACTCGTCGCACCGCGACCGCAGCTCGGCCATGGGCAGCAGGCCGAGCTGGGACTGCGCGGCCCACAGCAGCGCCACCTTGGCGGGCGCCTCCGGATGCGACTGCCGTACGGCGAGTTCGAGCTGCGTGTGGTCGCAGCCGAGGGCCAGCGCGAAGCTCTCCATGCTGAACAGGAACCCGAGCATCGCGGCCACCTGCCGCCCGCCGGTGTCCTCGTCCACGAACGCGGTCGGCAGCAGCGTGCAGTACTGCGCGTATCCGACCGTGACGAACGCCTCGCACCACGCGGGCAGCGCCGGCTCGGTGGCCCGGTAGTGCGCCAGCAGCCTGCGGATCCGGCGCAGCACCTCGGGCGCGTCGTCCACGGTGCGCTCGGCGGCCAGCAGTTCCACCGCCCGCGCCCCGAGCTCGTCGGCGACCCGCCGGCCGCCGAGGAACAGGATGGCGTCCTCCACCGCCCGGAGCGCGACCGCCGCCGTGGCCTGGGAGTCCCACACGGTACGCCGCAGGCGCTGCTCCAGCACCTGTTCGACGCTGACCCCCTCGTACCCCAGCTCGATGATCTCCCGCTGGTGCCGGCCGATCCACAGGTCCCAGCTCTCCTGGACGGACCGCTCGCCGAGCCGGCGCGACCCCATGATGGGCTTCAGCGCGCCCTCGGGCAGCAGGTAGTGCAGCATCCACAGCAGCCGCGAGCAGGGGACCAGCTCCGGCTGGGCGTCCAGGTTCAGCAGCGCGCGCTGCAACGTGCGCTTCGACAGGTCGAGCCCGAGCGGCTCCAGCCGGTCGAACACGTCGCGGGCCAGCGGCGGGAGTGCCTCGTAGCCGACCTGGCCGATCCGGTCCCCGCCGAGCAGGATCTCGCACAGCCGGCGCACGTCGCGGCGGCCGGGCACGGTGTCCTTCTCGATGCAGGTGACCGCGGCGTCCTGGAAGTCGTAGGGCGTGGGACGGCCCCGGTTACGCAGCCCGGCGAGCAGGATGGACGTCTCGAACACGGCGATGGCGTCGGCCGTGCTCGCCAGGTAGCCGTTGCGGCGGGCCAGCCGGACGATGTCCACACACCAGCCGAGCAGCTCGGCCTCGTCCAGCCCGTCCAGCGCGGGCGGCTTCGCCAGGAAGCCGGACAGCCGGTCGGTGACCTGCGCCTGCGCCACCGGCGTCAGCGCCCGCTTGCGCCTGCGTCCCTCTTTCTGCCGGTCCAGCTTGAAGGGCTGCACGCCGCCACGGGTCAGCGCCTTGTTCCAGGTCGCCGCCGCGATCGACACCGATCCCGAGGCCAGCCCGAACTGCGCCTCGATGGCCGACTGGCTGGACGGGATGAGCCCGTACTGCCAGCGGGTGGCCGTACGCGGGCTGATGTCGAACGGCGGGGCGTCCGAGGCCAGGCCGAACTGCTCGACCCGGCTGGCCGCGTGGAAGGCGCCGCACACGTACAGGCACTGGGCGGGGTCGGCGCCGGAGGCGGCGAGGTGCTCGCGCATCCGGGTCCACATGTACCGTTCGCGGTCCTCGTCCGACGCGGTGCGCTCGTCGCCCGCCGGGCGCAGCCGCCGGAAGAGGCTGCCGATCAGCACCATGACCTGGCGGTAGGTGTCGTAGTCGGCGCCGGAGAGCGGCTGCTCGACATACTGGTCCCACCACTCCGACCAGTGCCGGACCTTGCCGTGGTGCAGCAGGTGCGCCTCCAGCTCGGCGAAACGCGGGCGCAGGTCGCCGATCTCGACGCCCACCGCGTCACCGTGCAGGGCCGCCTCCTCCCGGTCCTCGGCGTCCTCCTCCGGCCGGGCCGGCTCCTCCTGCGGGAGCCACTGGAAGACGTGGTCGGAGGAGCGGTCCACCAGCACGATCTCGACATCGGGCGTGTCGAGGGCGTAGGCGATGGCCTGGTACTCCGCGGACGCCTCGGTGATCGGCGCGACCACGCTGAGCGGCCCCCACCCGGCGGGGAAGCCGTCCAGCTCGGAGCCGAACGCCTGCAACGCCACCGGGAGCCGGCAGTTGCGCAGCTCGTCCAGCAGCGGGCGCATGTCCTCGCACAGCTCCAGGTAGATGACCTTGGGCTGCTTCTCGCGCAGCCGGCGGGCCATGGCGAGCGCCGAGGCGGGCGAGTGGTGGCACACCGGGAAGATCTCAAGCTCCTCGCGCAGCGCCCGGTCCACGTCGTCGACCAGGCCCGCGAGGATGCCGGCGAGGTCGCTCGGGGCGTCCGCGAAGGTCTTCGCGGCGTCGAGCAACTGCCCGCGGAGCGCGCCGAAGGGGCTCATGACAGGGTGGCGATCGCCTGGCGGCCGCCTTCGAGGAAGTCCTGCCAGGGGCCGCCGTCCTTGGCGCGGGGCTCGATGACGCCGTGCCAGTACTTGTTCAGGATGGCGAGGTCCTCCGGGCTGCGCCGGGCCAGCGAGCCCACCAGCGAACCGGCGAGCGTCTCCGCCCGCAGGGTCCGGTCGCCGAAGAAGTGGCCGTGCAGGATGGCGTCCTCCAGCACGCCGATCTGCTCGGCCGTGGACAGCGCCGACTCCAGCCGCTCGTCGTCGCTGGTGGCCGAGGCCGCCGCGGCGCGCAGGTCGGCGAAGCTCTGCAGCAGGATGTCCAGCAGCGTGGGCGGCACGTCCAGCTCGATCCGGTGCCGGCGCAGCAGCTCCGTGGTGCGGAACCGGACGATCTCCGCCTCGCTGCGCTTGTTCGTCACCACCGGGATGCGGACGAAGTTGAACCGGCGCTTCAGGGCCGAGGAGAGGTCGTTCACGCCCCGGTCCCGGCTGTTGGCCGTGGCGATGATGGAGAATCCCGGCTGGGCGAACACGATGTTGTCGTCGTCCAGCTCCGGGATGGACACGTACTTCTCGGACAGGATGGAGATCAGGGCGTCCTGCACGTCGCTGGTGGACCGGGTCAGCTCCTCGAAGCGCCCGATCATGCCCTGCTCCATCGCGTTCATGATCGGCGAGGGGATCATCGACTCCCTGGACTGCCCCTTGGCGATCACCATGGAGACGTTCCACGAGTACTTGATGTGGTCCTCGGTGGTGCCCGCGGTGCCCTGGACGACCAGGGTCGAGTTGCGGCAGATGGCGGCGGAGAGCAGCTCGGCCAGCCAGCTCTTACCGGTGCCCGGGTCGCCGATCAGCAGCAGCCCCCGGTCCGACGCCAGGGTCACGATGCTGCGCTCGACGAAGGCGCGGTCGCCGAACCACTTCTGCGAGATCTCCCGGTCCAGCCCGTCGGACCGGTCGGAGCCGAGCACGAACAGCCGCACCATCCGGGGGCTCAGCCGCCACGAGAACGGCTTGGGGCCGTCGTCGACCGACTCCAGCCAGTCGAGCTCCTCGGCGTACTTCACCTCGGCGGGGGCACGCAGCATATCGTCGGTCATTCGCGGGTCTCCTAGGCGAGAAAACTCTTGAGCTCGAACACGAGTTTGCGGATGTGGCCGGACAGCACCGGCGTCCCCTGGTCCTTGAACCGCTGCCGGAACCACGGGTTCACACTCTGGTGACCGGAGCTGTTCACCGAGCCGACCGGGATGAACCGCGCGCCCGAGCGGTGCACGGCCGCCATGGAGTCGAACAGCTCCTGGGCGGACCACTCGTAGAAGTCGGAGATCCACACCACCACGGTGTTGCGCGGCTCGGCGATCTTCGGCCGGGCCAGGGCCATCGCCACCGTGCCGTTGGTGCCGCCGCCGAGGTTGGTGCGCAGCAGCACCTCGAACGGGTCGTGCACCCAGGGGGTCAGGTCGACCGCCCTGGTGTCGTAGGCGATGAGGTGCACGTCCACCTTGGGCAGCCCGGCGAAGATCGAGGCCAGGATGGTGCAGTTCACCATCGAGTCCACCATCGAGCCCGACTGGTCCACGACCACGATCATCCGGGCCGGCGTGGTGCGGCGGGCCGTGTGCCGGTAGTACAGCCGGTCCACGTACAGCCGCTGGTCCTCGGGGCTCCAGTTGGTGAGGTTCTTCCAGATCGTGCGTTCGACGTCGAGGTTGCGGAACACCCGCTTCGGCGGCACCGACCGGTCGATCGTGCCCACGCTGGTCTTCTCGACCTGGGTGCGGAGCACCTGGGCCACCTCTTCGACGAACCTGCGGATCAGCGCCTTGGCGTTGGCCAGCGCGACGCCGGACAGGTTGGACTTGTCGCGCAGCAGTTGCTCGATGAGCGACATGCTCGGCGTCAACTGCCTGGCCAGCGCCGGATCGGCCAGCACCTCACGCAGCCGCATCCGCCGTACCAGGTCGCCTTCGAGCCCGGCCAGCACCTTCGCCAGCTCGGCGTCACCGGGGCCGTACCCGCCGTCGCCGGGGTGGGAGCCCGGCAGCGATCCCGGCTGGGAGCCCGGTTCGGAGCCCGGCTGGGAACCGGGCTGGGAACCGGGTTGGGCACCCGGGAGGCCGCACGCCTGGCGGAACCAGGCGGCGTCCTGCTGCCAGCGGGCGAGCTGGGTGGCGGTCACGTCGCCGGTCCCGGTGGAGAACACGTTGAGCAGCAGCTTCGAGACCAGCGCCGCCCGGCGGACCTCCGCCTCGCCGGCGCCGCCGGCCTCGGCCCGCTCGGGGTCCTCGTCCCGCGCCATCAGCCCGCGCAGTTCGTCGCCGAGTTCGGGGAAGCGCTGGACCAGGGTGTCCACCGACACGGTGGGGTCGAGCAGCGCGGGCGGCAGCCCGATGTCACCGACGATGGCCGTGCTGGACGCCTCCAGCGCCGGCTGCTCCTCGGGGTCGAAGAGCCGGGCCAGCAGCCGCCAGTAGAGCACCTGCCGCCGGTTCTCGTGCACGCCGCCGGCCGGGCCCGCGGGGGTGGGGGTGTCGTTCATCGCCGCAGCAGCCGTCCCGCCCGCTCACGCAGTACGGCGACCGCGTCACCGGCCCTGGCCTCGGCCTTGACCGCCTTGGGATCGGTGGGGCCGAGGGCCCAGTCGCCGTTGTGCGCCTCGACCGGCTTGCGTTTGACGGTCGCCTGGACGGCGAGGGGTTGCAGCAGCCACCGCCCGGCGTCCCAGCGGACCAGGCCGACGCACGCGGTGGAGGCGGCCACCAGCTCGGGCGTGAGCGGGCCGCAGGCCGGGAGGCGGTCCACGTCCACGGCGAGCGTGCCGCCGCCCAGGTCGAGGGTGATCCCGTGGTCCGTGACGGTCTTGTACCCCTCCACCAGGACGGGTTCGGCGATGCGCACGGGGTGGCGGTCCAGCGGCGGCGCGGCGGGGGCGAGCGCGCCGGCGAGCAGCACCCGGGCGGTGGCGAACGGGTCGGCCGGCTCGCCTGGGCGGGCGCGGCCGTCGTGCCACACGAGGTCGCCGCCGTGCAGCAGGAGCATGTCGTTGATCTCCAGGGAGCGCCGCTCGGCCAGCGCGCCGAGCAGCACGGGGAACGCGCCCAGCAGCCGCCACACGGCGGGGCCGACGATCGTGTCCACCTTGGCGGCGGCGACGCCGGCCCGCACCAGCAGGGCGGGTCCACCGCGGGCGGGTTCCAGGATGCCGTGCACCTGGATCTGCACCGCCGTGCCGTGCTCGTGCACGTCCGCGCCGAGGATCAGCAGCCGCCCGGACACCGATCTTCCTGAGGCCGCGGGCAGGCCGCCGGGCCGCGCCAGCAGCAGGGCGCGCGTCCACAGGTCGGCCCAGCGCCGGGCGGGCAGCCGGTCCATGGTCGCCACCGGGCAGGAGGCGCGCAGTTCGGCCGCGAGGCCGTCGAGCAGCACGGCCGGCCGGCGCAGCGCGGGCTCGGCGAGCAGCGCCTCGATGACCTGGGCGGCGGAGGAGACGAGGTCGTGGTCCACGCCGCGCCATCCGGTGATGGCCAGTTCGTGCAGCCAGGAGCGGCAGCCGCTGAGCAGGTTGTCCGGCACCGGCGCCGGCGCGGGGGCCGCGTCCCAGGTCTCCCTGGTCCGGCCGAGCGCGGTGTCCAGGCGGGCGAGCAGGTCGTCGTGCACCGCGCCGAGCAGCGCGGCCCGCCCGCCGGCCAGCACGGTCAGGTGCTCCTCCGCGACCGATCCGGCGGCGAGTTTGCCGGCCGCCTCGCCTGCCCTGGGGCCGAGCGGGGTGCCGGCGAGCGCCCCGGCCAGCGCGGTCAGCGCGAGCGCGCGTTCCTCGCCGAGCCGGGCGAAGCCGTGCACGAGGGCGTCGTCGAAGCCCGCCACCAGGTCGAGCGCCTCCGCTGCCCCGGGCGCGTCCCCTTCGAGCAGTTCGGCGAGCTGTACGGCCAGCATCAGCGCACCGCCCCGGTGGCCGGGAACCAGTGCAGTTCGGCGATCGGCTCGGCGGACGGGGGCAGTTCGAGGTAGGCCAGGTGGCGCAGGAAGCGGCTGAACACCATGGCGGCCGGGGTGGGCGCGAGCGAGCCGTTCAGGCGGCTCACCAGCGCGGCGCCGGACGCCGTGTCCTCGTCGATGTCGACCCGCAGGTAGCGGGCGACCCGGTGCACGCCGTATTGCAGCACGGCCTCGTCCACCAGCGCCCGGAGGTGCTTGCACGGCGATCCGTGCAACCCGCCGCACGGCCGGTTGTTGTTCGTGCTGCAACTGAATCCGTGGGTCCCGGCGCCGATGGACGAGACGTACACCCGCTCGATGTCGGAACCGCTGGACACGACGCCCTGCAGCCGCCCGTCGGCCAATTCCACGAATGGCACCTTGGCCAGTTTGCGCGGCTGTACGGGGGACACGACCCGTGTCACACTGCTCCGCTCCCACGCGGCTCGTTCCGCGTTCACGACCCTCGCCCTCCAGCCGGTCACGGCTCAACGAAAAACGCCTGCCGTACGGCGGCACGGCCGATCAATGAATCGGTAATTTACCGCATCCCGGACGCGCCAGTGATCATTGCTTCGCTGTTTTCTATGACATTTTGCGACTAATCAGATTTGTCGGTGGGGTCTGTCACTATGTGCGCCGGGACGGCTAAAAGCTAACGAATTCGGTCAATCGGTGAGGCCGAGTTCGTGGGAGGCTCGTTCGCCCCGCCCGGTGGCCGGGCGGAAGGTTACGCCATGCTGCTCATCGGCACCTCCGCACCCGCCCACCTGGCGTCGCGGCCGCCGTACGGGTCAGCGCGGCGGGGTGCGGGGGAGGCCCAGGGCGCGGCGCAGGAAGTCGAGCTGGTGGACGAGGAGGTTCTCCGCGACGGCTTCGTCCGAGGGGAGGTGGCTGGCGCGGGGCAGCGGCAGCACCTCGTGCGGGCGGCCCGCGGCCAGCAGCGCGGCGGAGAAGCGCAGCGTGTGCGCGGCCACCACGTTGTCGTCGGCGAGCCCGTGCACCAGCAGCAGCGGACGGCTGAGCGAGGCCGCCTCGTTGATCGGCGAGGAACGGTCGTACGCCTCCGGGTGCTCGCCGGGGTGGCCGAGGTGCCGCTCCCGCCAGTGCGTGTCGTACAGCCGCTGGTCGGTGACCGGGGCGCCGGCGACGGCGGCGTGGAAGACGTCCGGACGGCGGAGCACCGCGAGCGCGGCGAGGAACCCGCCGAACGACCAGCCGCGAATCCCCACCCGGGAGAGATCCAGCACCGGACGCAGCCTGGCGGCCTCCCGCAACCCCTCCACCTGGTCCGCGAGCACCGGCCCGGCAAAATCGAGGTGGATCGTCCGCTCCCACGCCGGCCCGCGACCCGGCGTGCCGCGCCCGTCCACCGCCAGCACGGCGAACCCCTGCTCGGCGAACCACTGCGAGACATACGTGAACCACGCCTGCTCGGCGGTCACCTTGCGCATCGCCGGCCCGCCGTAGGGGTCCATCAGCACCGGCAGCGGCCCGTCGCCCGGCGTGTGCCACGAGGGCAGGAACAGCGCGGCCCGCAGCTCCCGCTCGCCGAGCCGCAGCATCTCCATCCGGAGCTCCACCACCGGCCGCTCGGCGCGGGACACGACCTCCACGGCCGGGGAGCCCGCGTGCCGCACGGTGGTGCGGCTGCCGGGGCGGTCGAGGGTGCGGGACACCAGCACGGTGGTGCCGGCCCGGCGGGTGCCGGTGTGCACGCCGGGTTCGTCGCTGAGCCGGCGGAGCCCGGTGGCGGGGTCGTAGGCCCACAGGTGGATCTCCGTCGGCTCGTCGGACGCGGTGAACAGCACCGTCTCGCCGTCCACCGCGAGGACGGCGCCGAGCTGGAGGCCCGGCGGGGTGACCGGCTCCCCGCCGGCGAGCAGCCGCCGGGTGTCGTCCAGGTCGGCACTGGTCAGCAGGACGCCCGCCGGGGTGCGCGCGGGCAGGCCGGGGACGAGTTCCACCCAGGCGTCGTCGCGCTGCTCCGCGAGCACGGCGGTGGCGCCGGTGGCGGCGTCGATGCCGAGGACGCGCAGGTGCCGCTGGCTTCGGTCCTGCACGGCGGCGTAGGGGCCGTGGGCATCCCAACCGGCCGAGGTGAGGTACTCGAACGCGCCGCTGTCCCAGTCCACCGCCGTGAGCCCGCCGTCCACGCCGGCGATCCACAGGCTGACGTCGGCGTTGGCCGTGCCGGCGGCGGGGTAGCGGAAGGCGACCGGCGGCCGGGTGGGGTCGGCCGGATCGGCGATGTACCAGCGTGCCACCGGGGCGTTGTCCACCCGGGCGACCAGCAGCCGGTTCCCGTCCGGCGCCCACCAGTAGCCGCGGTGGCGACCCATCGACTCGGCCGCGACGTGCTCGGGGAGCCCGAAGCCCACCTCCGGCCCGTCCGGCACGGCGACCGCCCGGTCCCCGCTCCCGTCGGCCGCCACGACCCGCAGCGCGCCGCCGCCGACGTAGGCGATCCACCGCCCGGTGGGATCGGGCCGGGGGTCGATCACCGGCCCGGCGACCGGTAGCACGCGCACCGTCCCGTCGGCCGGCCGTACCGTCCACAGCCGCCCGGAGAGCGCGAAGGCCAGCAGCTCGCAGGCGTCGTCCGCGGCGTAGGCGACGATGCCGGAGGACAGCTCGCGGGCGCGTTCCCGCCGGGTGCGCTCCTCGGCCGACAGCTCCTCGGCCGCCCCCGCCAGCAGCGCCGCCGGGTCCACGAGCAACCGCTCCTTCCCGCTCACCCGGTCCAGCACCCACAGGCAGGAGACCGGATCGTCCCCCGCCCCACTGCGCAGGAAGAAGACCGTCCGGCCGTCGGGGGACACGGTGAACCCGCCGGGGGAGCCGAGGGTCAGCCGCCGGGTCCGGGAGAACTGGCGGGGAAGTGAGGGCGTGGACATGCTGCTCCTTGGTTCGGGGATACCTGGACACACGAAAGACCGCTACCCGGGCCTCGGGCAACGGTTTTTGCTTCTGGACTCACACGCCTGCGCGGGCGGACGACACCGCGCACGGCATCCGCAGGGCCGGAACGGCCGACGAAGAAGGACTGCGGTGACCGCATTCTACCGCGAGTCCGGGCGATGACCGCACCCCGCGGACGTCCCCGGCCACCGTCGCCCCGCCCGGAGCGGGCGGCGCACGGCGAGGCCCCGCAGCCGGGGTGGCCGGTCTACGGGGCCCTGGGTACGACGGGGTCAGGCCCGGACGGCCTCCTCCCAGTCGATGTGGTAGTCGTACTGCCGCATCATGAAGCTGCTGTTCGCGGTCAGCTTCATGATGATGGGGGTGAAGGCGTCCCGGATGGCCGAGCCGATCGGGCCGGGGGCCTTGTTGTTGTTGATGCTGTTCGCGACCTTGATGATGGCCTCGACGCGCGGGCGGCGAAGCTTCTCGAACGTGCCGAACGCCTGACGGGGGTCGGCCAGGTCGCGCAGGCACTTGGCGAGCACCACGCCGTCCTCGATGGACAGCGAGGCGCCCTGCCCGGACGTGGGGGTCGGGGCGTGCGCGGCGTCCCCGATGATGACCATGCGGTTGCTGTGCCAGGTCCGCAGGTTGGGCACGGACCTGGTCGGCGTGGCCCGCAGGGCCTCGGGGTCGCGGGTCGCCTTGATGAGCTGGACGGCGGGCCCGGTGTCGTGCTGGAAGAAGCCGACCAGCCGGCGCTGCCACTCCAGGCCGTCGATCGCCTCCAGCTCGCCCTTCTTGGGCTCGACCGGGCGCGGAAGGCTGGCGTACCACCACACCTCGCGGCTGGGCAGGACCGCGTAGCCGAAGAAGGCGCGCTTGCCGAACATCATGCTGTAGCTGCACGACTCGGTGTCCACCGGAACCCCGCTGGTGTAGCCGCCCAGGTTGATCAGGCCGGTGTACTTGGGCGGCGGCGCCGACGGGTCGATCAGGTTGCGGACCGTGGAGTCGATGCCGTCGGCGCCGATGAGCACGTCGCCGGTGGCCTCGGTGCCGTCGGCGAACACCGCGCGCACGCCGTCGGCGGTCTCCTTGGCGTCGACCAGGCGCTTGCCGCGCTCGATCTGGATGCCGCGGGAGATGGCCTCGTCCTGGATGATCCGGTAGAGGTCGGAACGCCGGACGGTCTGGCTGGTCGTGCCGTCGGGCAGCGCGGCCCCGGTGTTGGTGCCGCCGAGGTTCTTGCCGCCGCTGTTGCGCAGGGTGATCTTGGGGGTGGGGAATCCGGCGGCCACGACGCCCTCGTCCGAGCCGATCGTGCGCAGCGCGTCGATGCCGTTGGTCGCGACCGTCAGGAACACGCCGACGTCGTCGGCGGGGTTCGGGTACGCCTCGTAGACCACCGACTCGATGCCGGCCTTCTGCAAGGCCATCGCGGCAGCAGGACCGGCGACACCGCCGCCGATGACCAGTGCTTTCCTGATCGCCGTCATTTCTGGCTCCCTAAAGTCTCCTGCCATGCCCGGATGTAGGCAGGCCGCTTGAGTGACTCGACGAGTCCGGCTACGAGGTGGCGTTCGGCTTCGAGCAGCGCGAGCTCGTACTCGTCGTCGATCAGGAACACCCACAGGACGCCCTCGGCCCTGGCGCTCTGCATGGTCTCCCGGATCCGCCCGGCCGAGGCGGTGATCCGCGCCAGCCGTTCGGTGAGCAGCTCGACCGCCTCGGCCGGGGCGAGCACGCTCAGCAGGGACAGGGCGAGCCCGAACTGCGGATACTCGCTGCGCGGCTGGGCCACCAGCTCGCACAGCCAGTCGTGCAGCTCGCGCCTGCCCTCGTCGGTGAGTGCGTAGACGGTGCGCTCGGGCCGCAGCGTGTCCCGCACGGTCTCCCGCATGGCGATGAAGCCTGCCTTGGTCAGCTGCTCGGCCACCATGTACAGCGAGCTTCGGTTGTATTTGATGTTCCGGTCACTGCCATGAGCCTTCAGCCTCCGCCCGATCTCGTACGGATGCATCGGCTCCACCATGAGCTCGGCCAGCACCGCCAAGGCCAGCGGGTTGGCGACCTTGCGCTGCCACACCCTTGTCCTCATCTTCGCCACCCTCGTCTATTCAGCATAGACTAGTTAGGTCTCATTAGACAATACCAACTATACGAAGCTGGCCAAGGGCCGATCGGGCGCCGGGCCGCGGACGCGCAGAAGGCTCCGTTCTAACCAGCGGCGCTCGTAACCGCCTCAAGCCGCCGGGACCGCCGCTCCAGCGACTGTCAAGCGTGGCCGCCTACCGTCTCCTCGCATGCCGGTCGAAAGGGAGTGATCCGCATGGGGCTACAGGAAGCCGTTCGATCCAGCGCCTCGGCGCGGCCCGGGTCGCCCACCGGCAGGCGGTACTACGTCAACTCCGAGTCCGGCGACGATTCGGCCACCGGCACCGCGCCCGACACCGCCTGGCGGACCCTCGACCAGGTCAACGCGACCGTCTTCCAGCCGGGCGACTCCCTGCTCCTCCGCAGGGGATCCGCCTGGCACGGCGTCCTGCGGCCCCAGGGCTCGGGTACGGCCGGCGACCCGATCGTCGTCGGCGCCTACGGCACCGGAGCCCGCCCGGTGATCAACGGGGGCGGCGCACGCGCGGGCGTGTTCCTGCGCAACGTGCAGGGCTGGGAGATCCGCGACCTGGAGGTCACCAACATCGGCGAGGCCGACGGCACCACGCGCACGGGCGTCTACGTGCTGCTGGAGGACTACGGCGTCGGCGCGCACTACGTGGTCGACGACGTGCACGTGCACGACGTGGTCGGCTGCGACGCGATGAAACCGGAGCTGGACAACAGCGGCGGCATCGTGTTCAAGGCGGCCGGCTCGGACGTGCCCACCGGCTTCGACGGGATCCAGGTCTCGAACTCCACCGTGTCCGGCGTCGACAACGTCGGCATCGGCACCCTGTCCCAGTGGAACCGTCGCGACCTGTACCCGGCCGGCTCGAACACCTTCGTCCCGATGACCAACGTGCGCGTCTTCCGTAACCGGCTGAGCGACCTGGGCGGAGACGGCATCCTGCTACAGAACGGCATCGACGCGGTGGCGGAGCACAACAGGGTCGACGGGTTCGGGCTCCGCACGAACGAGTCCCGGGCCGGGATCCTCGCCTTCAACTCCGACCGCCCGATCGTGCAGTTCAACGAGATATCCGGCGGCGTCGCCTCCCCGCCGTCCTTCGCCCTCAGCGTGGACGCGGGCAACGCCCACCTCGTCTACCAGTACAACTACAGCCACGACAACGACGGCCCGTTCATGCTCTTCTGCGCGCTCACCGGGTCGCACGCCGACGGGGCCACCGTCAGGTACAACGTCAGCGAGAACGACAGGGACCTGCTGCTGGGCACGTTCGAGATCCCGGTCGTCGCCAACGGCTGCGACAACGCGATCACGAACGTGCGGTTCTACAACAACGTGATCTACAGTCCGGCGGCCAGGGCGCTGATCGGCAGCCGTGGCGACCACACGCCCATCGAGTTCACCAACAACATCTTCGTCGGCCGCCCGGAGGGCTCGACGATCAACGACGCCGTGGGCGTCTACGACCACAACCTCTACCACAACGTCCCGGTGCCGCCCGGCCACACGAACCCGCTGGTGGCCGACCCGTGCTTCACCGACCCCGGGACCGGCGTCCTCGGCTACCGCCTCCGCCACGACTCCCCGGCCGTCGCCGCGGGCGTCCCCATCCCCGGCGACGGCGGCCGCGACCTCCACGGCGCCCCCATCCCCGCCCCCCCGAACCTCGGCGCCCACCAAGCACCGTCCTAGGGGATGTCCCGCACGGGCACGGCCTTTGATCGTGGTCAAGGAAGAGGTCGTCCCCGGCCGGCACCGCCGCTACTGCGACCTCACCGGCCACGGCCGCAAGGCGCTCGCCGAGGAGACCGCCCGCCTCTCATCGAACACAAGATCGTGTTTCCATGCCCTGAGCGAACTCCTGAGCAGTTCGGCGGTCCGAGCCGTTAGATTGGGATACGCCCTGCCGCCCTGGTCGCCGATCCACGCCGTCGGGGCGCTGACGTCGCCGGACTTCCCGCGGGTGCCCCCGCCGCCGGACGCCGACGGGCGAGGGGGAAGCCGGATGGGCCTGGAGGTCGAGAGTCGATCGTCCGACTCTCCGTACATCGAGCGGGTGTGGCGGAGCAGCAGCCACGGCGTCAACCGGATGACATCGATCGCGACTCCGCACTGGGAGCTGGTCTTCTGGGAGCATCGCGGTCAGGTCAACGTCGCCTTCCACGGGCCGGAGTCGAGGGCGACGCCGGCTCCCGTTCCCGACGACGCCAGGTTCTTCGGGATCAGCTTCTCGCTCGGCACCTCGATGCCGCATCTGCGGATCGACCGGCTCGTCGACGGCTCCGCGGAGATTCCCGGCGCGACGCGCAGATCGTTCTGGCTGAAGGGTTCCACCTGGCGCCTGCCCGGCTACGACGACGCCGAGGCGTTCGTCGGGCGGCTGGTGCGGGAGGACGTCCTGGCGTGCGACCCGATCGTCGCCGCGGTGCTTCGCGGCGCGCCGGCGGACGTGTCCGACCGCACCCTCCAGCGGCGCTTCGTCGCGGCGACCGGGCTCACCCGGGGCGCCATCAGGCAGATCGGTCGTGCCAGGCAGGCGGCGGACCTGATCAGGGACGGCGTGCCGGCCCATGACGTGATCGACCGGCTCGGATACTTCGACCAGCCGCACCTGGCGCGGTCGCTGAGCCGCTACATCGGACGAACCGCCACGCAACTGGGCGATCGGGATCCGGCGGAGCCGCTGTCGCTTCTGTACAAGACCCCGGCGCCCGTTTCCGTCTAACCTCCCAGTCGCGGCCTCCGACCAGGCATCTGACGGGACCGCCAACCACTTCCGCGACAAAGGAGCAGACCCATGGCCAAGATCGTTGCCAACTTCTTCATCTCCCTGGACGGCGTGGTCGAGTCGCCGGACCAGTGGCACTTCCCGTACTGGAGCGACGAGATGGGCGCCGTGGTCGAGGCGGGCATGCAGAGCGCCGGGGCGATGCTGATGGGCCGCAAACTGTACGACGAGTGGTCCGCTTACTGGACGACCACGGACATCGACCAGGACGCCGCCAAGGCCCTCAACAGCGTCCGCAAGTACGTCGTGTCGAACACCCTGGAGAAGGCGGACTGGAACAACACCACCGTCGTCTCCGGTGACGTCGCGGCCAGGCTGCGCGACCTCAAGGAGCAGGTGGCAGGCGACATCCAGATGTCCGGCTCCGCGACGACGGTCCGGTGGCTGCTGGCCAACGGGCTGCTCGACGAGCTCAACCTGCTCGTCCACCCGATCGCCGTCGGCCACGGCCGGCGCCTGTTCGAGGACACTCCGACCCACCCGCTCAAGCTGGTCAAGTCCGAAACCTTCCAGACCGGCGTCCTCAACCTCACCTACGTTCCGGACGCCGGCTGACCGGAGCCCGTGGAGCACCCCCCTGGAGCACCACAAGGCGGACGGCGGGCACGGCCGGGACTCTCGCGCGAGAAGGCGGTCCTGGTCGCGGCCGTCCGTGCGGCCGGCGGATCGGGCGGGACCGCCGGGTCCGGCGTCACGGTCTGGTGAAGGGGATGTTGAGCCAGGGACTGTCCGGGTCCGTCATCAGGATTCTGTGCGCGGCGAGCATCTCCCCGTACCAGTCGCCGAACTCCTCCTCGTCGAAGTGGAGACAGCGTCCCAGCACGTAGGCGGCCGAGAACTCCGCCCAGGAGCGGTAGCTCATCCGGCTCAGCCGCCCGGCACGCACGACCGCCCGTTCGGCCTCCGCCAGGTCGCAGTAGCGGGCGCCGAGTCCCCAGCGGGCCATCTTCGAGGCGCGCCCGTAGTCCCACGCCTCCACCGAGCGGACGAAGGCGTTCCCGGCGAGCAGCCCGTCCGCGCGGAACCGCGCCTCATACCGTGATATGCGCCCGATGAGTCGTTGCGCCCCGGCGACCTGGGCCTCGATCCCGACATCGCCGCGGGAGGTCGTGCCGGTGCCCCCGCCGCCGATCTCCTGCTCGGCGCGGTGCCGTATGGCGAGCGAGGTCACGTGCCGCCAGTGGCCGACCTCGACCACCCCACCGAAGTCACGGGCCAGGGTGCTGCGTATCCCCAGCACGAACGCCCACACCGGGCTGCTCATCTCCGCGTCGAGCAGGGGGGCCATCGCGCCCTGCCACTCTTCCCGGCTGCTGATCCCCCACCACTCCCGAAGGCGTCGCCGCTCGTGCCGGTAGCCGGTGCCGTGCCAGCCCATCGCGTTCCAGAGGGACGCGTTGTTCACGTTGAGCAGCGCCCCGCAGGCCAGGCCGTGCGCGACCGGGCCGTGCAGCGGGCCGCCGCTCCGCAACGTGCGCAGCCGATGGCGCGAAGGGTGGGCCACCCGGCCGGCGTGCCAGCGCCAGGTCTCCCGATGGGCGGCCGTCGCGGGGAAGAACCCTGCGCAGGGAGTGCCGGGATTGACGGCCAGCCACTTGTCGTCCTGCGGCCAGTCGTCGGCGAGGTGGCCCAGGCTGACGGTGAAATAGACCGGGTCGGGCACGGGCGCGGGAAGCATCCCGTCGGTGAAGAACGCGAGACTCTTGGCGACGTGCCGGGAGTCCCAGTACGCGGGGCGGTACTGGACCCGGTCGGGATTGGAGTCGGCCCAGGCCCGCGACATCGGGTGATACAGGTCAGCGCCGGCGAGGATGTCGAAGTAGGCGATCCAGTCGCCGCGCGTCCCGGCCTCGTACAGACCCTGTTCGATGTCGGAGGGCGCCTGCCACGAGGGGGCGCCTCCGCCGGGAGGTGTACCCGGTCGCGCGACGGGATCAGGACCCGGGCCATGCCACATCCCCATGCCCCCGTACCTTACAACCGTCCCCGCAGCCCTCCTCCGCGCTGGACGACCGGCCTCCCTGCGGTCCTTCCTAGGCCGGGAGGGTGAACCCCTCGGGGGGAGAGCCCTCGGCGAACATCATCCGCACCCGGGCCGCGCCCTCCCGCATCTCCCTGGCCCGCCGGTACTCGGGGGAGTCGTACCACTCGTGGATCCGGTCCATGTCGGGGAACTCGATGACCAGGAACCGGGAGAAGTCCCAGGTGCCCTCGACGGGCTCGGGGGCGGGACCCGCCACCAGGTAACGGCCGCCGTGGCTGAGGACGGACGGCTGCGCCACGGCGGCGTAGGCCAGGCTGGCCTCCTCGTCGAGCACGTCGACTCCGACGATGACGTAAGCGGGCATGTTTCACTGCTCCCTTTGGACACGGCGTGTACTTTTGTCACGGCGAACACTAACGCACTCCTGTACCCTGCTCAACGTGAGCGAGGATGTGGACGAGCGCGACGGGGCCGTGATGAGCCGCCGGGAGCGGCTGCGGCTGGAGACGACCCGGGAGATCAAGGCCATCGCGCTGCGGCAGATGGCCGATGGGGGGCCGGGGGCGATCTCGCTGCGCGGCATCGCCCGCGAGATGCGGATGACCCCACGCGCGATCTACAGCTACTTCCCCACCCGCGACGACCTGATCACGGCACTGACCAGCGGGATCGCCGCCTCACTCGCGGAGGCGGTGGAGAATGCCGGCACCGCCGTGCCGGACGACGACCCCGGCGGCAGGCTGATCGCCTGGGGTCAGGCCCTGCGGGAATGGGCCCTGGCTCACCCGGAAAGCTTCCGGCTCTTCTACGGCCACCCCATCCCCGGCTACCAGCCCCCCGAGGACGGGCCGGTGGAACGGACGGCACGCCGGGTGTGCCGCGACCTCACCCGCCTGGTGGCCGCCGCCTGGCCCCACGTCCGGCACCACCAACCCGCGGACACCTCCTGGTCCGACCTGCACCCGGACTACGTCGCGAAGATCCAGGCGGACCTCCCGGACGTACCACCCGCCGCGGCCGCGCTCGCGCTACGCGTCTGGGGCCGCATGCACGGCCTGGTCGCCCTGGAGATCGACGGCCACATCCACCCCGTCGCCACCAACCCGGCCGCGCTCCACCGCGCCGAAATGCTCGACCTGGTCAGATCACTGGGCCTGGCCGGGACGGACAGGCCCTGAACCCGGGCGGTCAGGGTTCCTGGTCGTATTCGACGCGCAGTTCGCTCGTGTAGGCGGCCTGGTCGTCAAGCGGCTCCTCCTCCGCGGCGGGCTCGACCAGGACCTCGCCGCGGGACACGTGGATCGCGCGGAAGTCGTAACCGCTCTGCGGGACTCGCTCCCACGAGAAGGCGACCCGCTCCCCGGGGGTCAGAGAACGGAAGGAACCCGGCGGTTCGACTATGGACGAGAAGTGGGCGAAGACCTCACCCGGAATCTCGGGAGACCGGAGGAGACCCCATCCCTCATCGTCGATCCACCACACGACCTCGCCGCGTGTGGTCCCGGACGTCAGGTCGGTCATCACGCACTCTTTCCAGGTATCCGCCATGCGTGGCAGCCTTCGGACGCTCCCACGCATGGCGTCTTGTGGACTATTCGTCGTACTGGACGTCCACGCCGGGCTCTCGAACGAGTCCGGATACGCATATGGACATCCACGACCGGTCAGAAGTGACATGAGAAGCCGCCGGCCCGCCTCCGGGGACGGCCGCACGGAGCCGCGCTGTCCGGTCGCACCCCTCCGCGGCGACCCCGAGGTCGTACGCGCAGCCCTCGCCCGGTCTCGACGGGGGGTAGCTGAATGTAAACAAAAAGTAATGGTTCAATCACTCTCAGTTACGAGATGGTGCTCAGGTTCTGATCAACTCTTCTCAGGAGGCACCATGCTTGCTCGTCATCTGCTGGCCGGCACCGTCGCCGTCGCCGCCGCGAGCGCGATCACGGCGCTGCCCGCCGCGGCCGACGCTCCCCGCACCGCCCTCGCCGGACCTCCCGTGTGCGTCGACGCCACCAACTCGCGCGCCAACGGCTCCCAGATCCACCTGTGGCAGTGCGTGGACCAGCACCCGAACCAGACGTTCGTGTTCGACGGCGGCCACATCAAGGTCCAGGACACCGTCGGCGGCCGGGAGGTGTGCCTGGACGCCACCAACTCCCGCGCCAACGGCTCCCGGGTCCACCTGTGGCAGTGCGTGAACCAGCACCCCAACCAGGTCTGGGTCGTCAGGAAGGGCGAGATCGTCGTCAAGGACACCATCGCCTCCGGCAACCCCGTGTGCCTGGACGCCACCAACTCCCGCGCCAACGGCTCCCAGATCCACCTGTGGCAGTGCGTGAACCAGCACCCGAACCAGACGTTCGTGATCGACCGCGGTCACATCAAGGTCCAGGACACCCTGGCCTGACCCCCGGCCACCCCGGATGCGCAAAGGCCCGGAGCCGGCTCATCGCCGGCGCCGGGCCCGTGGCGCCGGCGAAATCCTGGCTTCCCTCGTCCCGGCGTGCGATGACCTCCGTCCAGGCGAGCGCATGAACGGCTAGGAACTGGGGCACGCGGTCCTCGGAAGCGTCACACTTCCGATCTGATGGGTGGGGAAGCCGATCTTCTTACGCCCCTGGGTGCCGGCGTTGACTTCGATACAGGAAACCAGCTCGTCATAGTGGGTGCGAATGACGATGCGCCGCTTCTGGTTGCAGTGGTTGTTGAAGTAGAAGGTGGTGCTCGCGATGCCGTCTCCATAGGAGATGTTGAACTTGCTGCCACTGGGGGACACGCAGCTGGCACTCTTGCGGTGGACCGCCAGAGGCGCGACGGCGATCGGCTCGGACTGCTCGGTCGCCGCACCCCCGACAGCTGCGTACTGGGTGCCGGCCGGTCCGGTGAAGGCGACAGCGCTCGCCGTCCCTGCCGACGCCGGCGCC
Organism: Microtetraspora sp. NBRC 13810; assembly: GCF_030268685.1. Lineage (GTDB taxonomy): Bacteria > Actinomycetota > Actinomycetes > Streptosporangiales > Streptosporangiaceae > BSRQ01. The sequence goes on along the minus strand of NZ_BSRQ01000012.1, from coordinate 39,689 downwards.
TGTATCGCCAGTGCCACCAACAGAGCGGATGCCACTCCGGCGGAAGTTCCGAAAACGCGGGACATTACCTTGCCCATACTGCTCCCTCTTTCTGGTACGGCACTCGCCGTCCGATCAGCGCATTTCTCCGTTTCGCACGGCGGCCCTTTCTTTGATCGTGCCTTCGAGCGTTGAAATCGTGCTGAAGTCGCGGTGAAACGCGTGGCGGACAACGCCGGGACGCCTGCTCGGCGTCGCGGGTCCATCGCCCCGGCCGACCGGGGTTTGATGTGATGTCCGTCACTACCTTGCGCATGGGGTCACGATCCGGCCCTCGCGCCTGTCGTGGCCGTTGACATGCGGTGCCGTTGGATGCCCGTCGGCCGCACGAGTGGTCCGCCCCGGCCGATGACCGGCCGCTGGGATGACTGTCCCTTGCGGGCCGTGCGACGCTTAGCGCAAAGGCCCCAATGATCACCTGGTCGCACCTATAGGGGAAGGGCTGAGCGGTGACCTCATCCGGGCGTACCGCGGGACAGTGCCCACGGACGACCTCAGGAACCGGCCTGGACCTCGTTCGACCGGGTCGGGGGTTCGTCCTCATCTACTCGGGGAGTCATCGTGATCGACGGTATCGCCGGCCGTACCGAAGGCGAGGTCGAGTTCCGGCTGCTGGGGCCGGTCGGGGTGTGGGCGGGCGGTGACCTGCTCGGACCGGCCGTCCCGCAACAGCGCGCGGTGCTGGCGCTGTTGCTGCTCAATGTGCGGCGACAGGTGTCGGTGGATGGATTCGTCCATGCGATCTGGGGGGAGTCGCCGCCCGCGTGGGCGCGCAACGCGCTGAGCGGTTACGTGTCGCGGCTGCGGCGGGTGCTGGCGGGGGTGCCGCAGGTGGAGTTGGTGACGGCGCGTCCCGGCTACCGGCTGGACCTTGACCCGATGCGGGTGGACATCTACCGGTTTCGCGACCTGGTGAGCCGAGCGCGAAGCCAGGACGCCGCCACGGCCGGCGACCTGTTCCGGCAGGCGCTGTCGTTATGGCGGGGGCCCGCGCTGGCGGACGTGACGGGTCACTGGCTGGCGACCGAGGCGGCGGTGCTGGAGGAGGAGCGGGTGGCCGCGCTGGAGGAGCGCATCGCGATCGACGTGCGGGCCGGGCGGCACCGGGAGACGCTCAGCGAACTGTCGACGTTGGTGAACGCGCATCCGTTGCGCGAGCGGCCGATGGCGCTGTTGATGAGGGCGTTGTGGCAGGACGGCAGGCAGGGGGCGGCTTTGCAGGTCTTCCGCGATGCCAGGAGCAGGCTCGTGGCGGAGTTGGGCATCGAGCCCGGCGAAGAGCTCCAGGGGCTTCACCAGCGGATCCTTGAGGGGGAACCGGCCGACACGGCGACGCTGCCGACGGCGGCGGAGCCGTCGCCGATCCCGGCCGAGCTGCCCGCCGACGTGGCGTCCTTCGCCGGCCGCGCGGCCGAGACGCGCCTGCTCACGACCGCCCTGTCCGGTGGCGGCCCGCCGGACGGCGTGATGCGGATCTGCCAGATCAGCGGGATCGGCGGAGTCGGCAAGTCCACGCTGGCCGTTCACGTGGCCCGCACGGTCGTCGATCAGTTCCCTGACGGGCAGTTGTACGTGAACCTGCACGGCGCGACCCCCGATGTGAAACCCACCCGGCCCGAGGACGCGCTCGGCCGATTCCTGCGCTCGCTCGGCGTGGCCGCCGCCGCGGTTCCGGGGCAGGTGGAGGAGGCCGCGGTGAGGTTCCGGTCGCTGACCGAAGGCCGGCGGATGCTCATCGTCCTCGACAACGCCTACGACGCCGCCCAGGTACGGCCGTTGCTCCCCGGCAGCCCCACCTGCGCGGTGCTGATCACGAGCCGCAGGATGCTCACTTCGTTCGACGACGCCGTGCACCTGTCCCTCGACGTGCTGCCGGTGACCGACGGGCTCGCGCTGCTGAGCAGGGCGGCGGGTACGGCGAGAATCGCCGCGGAACCAGCCGCCGCCGCCGAACTGGTCCGGCTGTGCGGCGGCCTGCCGCTCGCGTTACGCCTGGTCTCGGCCCGCCTGATCGCCCGGCCGGCCATGGCGGTCTCGATGCTGGCTACCCGGCTCGCCACCGCGCGGCGGCGGCTGGACGAGCTGCACGCCGACGACCGTGCCGTACGGGCGAGCTTCCAGGGCGGCTATCAGGACCTGCACGGCGACGTGACGGGTACGGCCGCGGCGAGGACCTTCCGGTTGCTGGGCCTGCTGGACGGTCCGGACATCAGCGTCCCCGTGGCTGCCGCGTTGTCCGGCACCTCGGACGAGCGGACGCGGCTGCTGCTGGAGCACCTGGTGGACGCTCAGCTGGTGGACAACCACGCGCCCGACCGGTACCGCCTGCACGACCTGCTGCGCCTGTTCGCACGAGAGCGCGCCGAGGAGGAGGAAACGCCTCACGCGCGGGAGCATGCCGTCACGCGCGCCCTGCACTGCTACCTGGCGACCACACGGACCGCGCTCGCGCTGCTGAACCAGACGAGCACGTGGCGGACCGGCATCGGCCCGCAGCGGCTCACCCATCCGGGCATCCCACTGCGGGAAGTCGAGGACCTGCATGCCTGGCTCGACTCCGAAGAGGAGAACCTGCTCGCCGCCGTCGGCCTGGCCGCCGGCACGCCCGCCGCCGAACTGGCCGTCGCCCTGGCCGCGAGCCTCGCCATGCTGTTGTACGAGCGGGGGCACTGGCCCGACCAGTTGCGCCTCGCCGAGCTGGCCCTGCGCGCCGCCGAACAGACCGGGGACCTCGGCCTGCAGGCCCGGATGCTCAGCGACCTGGGGTGGGCCCACGCCCTGATGGGGCAGAACGCCGACGCCGTCACGCAGCTGCGCCGTTCGCTGGCGGCCTACCAGCGGCTGGGCAACCGGCGGCACGAGGCGGCGGTGCTGGACAACCTGGGGATCGTCCATCGCGCCCTGGGCCGCCTGGACGACGCGGCGGAGCTGCACCGGCGCGCGCTGCACATCAACCGTGAGATCGGCGATCAATGGGGACAGGCGTCGAGCTTGAGCCACCTCGGGCTGGTCTACCAGCACGACGGGCGGTTCGACGAGGCCATCGACCTCCACCACCAGGCCATGGAGATCGTCGAGGAAGTGGGCAGCCAGATCGACCGCGTCTCCGTCCTCGTGCACCTGGCCGAGGCGCACCGACTGGCCGCGCAACCCCTGCGGGCCGTGGAACGCTACCGTCAGGCGCAGAAGATCCATCGCGATGTCGGCCGCCCGGACGGCTACCGGCAGGCCGAGCTGTACTGGGGACTCGGTCTCGCCCTGCACGACGCCGGCGACGCGGCAGAAGCCCGGCAGGCCTGGCACAGATCCAGCACCATCCTGCACCGTCTCGGCCTGATCAGCGTCGAGGAGACGCAGGCGATCCACACCAGCCCGGCACCGCCCGCCACCCCCCAGCCGATCCGGCGGCAACTCTGAGACGACCACCGGGGACCGGTGCTGTCACGGCAGCCGAGGCCGAAGGTCCAGCCAGCGTTCGATCCGCGTGCGCACCGGGCCCTCCGCCAGAAGATCGGAAATGGAACGCATGGGGTTGAGGAGCGTCTTGCAGACGCGCAGGGCGAAGATCTCATCGCGAGGACGCGCCCGCCAGTCCGCCACCCACTCGCTCGCCTGGTCCAGCGTGAGGGGCAGGGCATCCAGGACGTCCACGGCCAGTTGATCCGGATCCCACAGCGGATCGTCACCGCGACCGAGATCAGCGATCAGCGACGCTCGCAGGTTGAAACGACTGGCGTTCGCGTCCCGCGCCGGATAGCCGGCCCTTTCGGCGCCGTCGAGAGCCGCGAAAGCCACCCGCGCCCAGATTCGCCGAACCTCCCCCCGGTCACGATCCTGCGCGCAGTTCAGATTGAGCTGCCACGCGCCCAGCCAGGAGTTGATGCTGTCCGTCGCGAACTCGATTCCGCCGCCGTCTTCCATGCCTGCCATGATCGCTCCCAGAGGCACACCTTGGCAGGACGCGAGCCTTCCTAGTAGCCGGTGAAGTCCCGGACGAGCCTGACGAAGTCGTCGGGGCGTTCGGCGCGGGAGACGTGGCCGCGGCCAGCTGTGCGGTCAGCGCCTCCACGGTCAGCGCGCCGCCGTCGTCGTCCACAACGTCGCCGCCGCCGAGGTCGGGCGGGCCAGCCGGATGCGCCTGCGGCACCCCGCGATCGGGCCGATGGAGTTCGACTACGAGGCGCTGCCGGCCCCGGCCGAGGACCAGCGGCTGCTGATCTACACCCCGCCGCCGGGCTCGAAGACGTTCGAGGCACTGGAGCTGCTGCGGGTGGTCGGCCCGGAGACCGCGCACCGCAGCCACCGATAGCCCCTCGCCGTCACCGGCGTGCCGAGGTACCCGGGCGAGAAGAGCCCGACTTCGCCCGGGTGCCCTATCCCTTGTTCGACACCAGGCGGAACATAGTTTTTGGTTCGGAATTTTCAGTACGACCTGCGCACATCGGTGAACCAGGCGAAGAGCTTATGCAGGACGCTTCGAATCATGATTAGCCGCCACGCCGGATGGAAATGGCGGGGAGGACAATCGGCGACAAGGGCGGAAAAGGAGATCCGAGTGATCAACGCCGCGTTACACATCGGCAGCGACATCCGGTTGTTCCAGCACGACCAGCTGCTCGTCATCTACGTCGATGACGGCAACTCCATCACCTACAACGGCCAGACGGTCGGGCACGGCACCTTCGGCAACGTGCCGAGAGACTTCGTCGGCCAGATCAGCGGGGCCTACGCCATCGGCAACGACGTGCGGCTCTTCGGCGGCAACCGTCTGGTCGTGGTGGACGTCTACAACAACAACCAGATCACCTACGACGGCCACATCAGGGACCACGGCACCTATCGGCAGCTTGCCGACGACTTCGCCCGGGACTTCGACGACGTCATCCAGATCGGCCCCGACACGCGGATCTTCAAGGGCGACCGGCTCGTCGTGATCGATGTCGAGGACGGCAACAAGATCACCTACGACGGCCCCATCACCGGACACGGCACCTTCTCGCACCTGCCCTCGGACTTCTCCGGCGACTTCGACGCCGTGCACACCGTCGGCAACGACGTCCGCATATTCAAGGGAAACCGGCTGGTGGTCATCAATTTCGCCGACGGTAACAAAATCACCTTCGACGACCGCGCCAGAAACCACGGCACCTACCACAACGTCCCGCCGGGCTGGCTGGACTGACCGACCGTAACAGTACGCCCCCACACCGAACCCCCACGGGTCCAGCGTGGGGGCGCCTTACGACTTGCGGCACAAAACCGCGTCGTTGCCCAGGAAGCCGGGAGTCGCGCCGCGTGACGCGGTGGAAACCCTCGGGCACAGCCGCATCTCGGCCACGATGGAGATCTACACGCACGGGGCGCCAGGACGCCCTCAAGGAGGCCGACGGACTGTTCCAGTGAGGCCGTTGGGCGGGGACGCCGCCCGCCCCGCTCTTCACAAGGCGCGGCGCTCCCTTGCCAGGCGAGCGTCCGGCGGCTCCGGTGGACGTCCGCGGGTGAGGTGCTCGGATGCCCGGCTGTTCAGTCGAAGTCGTAGATGCGTTCGTACTCGGCGGCGTCCCACAGCTTCCAGTCGCCGTCACTGCTGGGACCGGCGACCCCGCCCACGTACAACTGCTGGTACTCCTCGAACGCCAGGCTGCCCTCGGCATTCTCCCCCTCAGGCCGCGATGGCACTTATAGGGATGAAGTAGCGGGAAAACAAGAACGAGGTTCGGGGGAGTAGTGGTGTAGCCAACCGAAAGGACACTTCCGCATGCCCGCTTCTCCCCGATTGCCATACCCGAACCCGTCGGCATGGACGATCACCGCCCAGTACGCGCGGACCGCGTCAGCGGGAGGCACGGCGTGAGACCTGCCGGCAGCCGAGCGGCCGCAGCGTCGTTGTTCGTCGCCGTACTGCTGGCCGCATCCCTCGAAGCCCCACCCGCGGCGGCTGTATACGGGCAACCGGACCAGGGAATGGCGGGAACGCCGAGTCGTACGGTCACCTTGATCACCGGCGACCGCGTGACCGTCTCCGGGACCGGTACCACAGTGGAGCCCGGAAAGGGCCGGAGTGAGATCACCTTCGCCGCCGAGGACATCGGCGAGCGGATCCGGGTGGTGCCGAGCGACGCGTTCTCCCTGCTACGCGAGGGGCGCCTCGACCCGCGGCTCTTCGACGTGACCACGTTGCTGGAGGCGGGTTACGACGATCGCCGGGCGGACCTGCCGCTGATCGTCGCGCATTCCGGCAAAGCGGCCGAGGGCCGGATCAGGTCGCAGTTGACCACGGAAGGCACTCGCCTGGTGCGTGACCTCACCGCCGTCGACGGACTCGCGGTTCGGGTCGACAAGACGTACGGCACGCGTTTCTGGGACGGGCTCACGACGGGCGGCGCGACCCGCACCCTCGCCGGCGGCGTGACCAAGGTGTGGCTCGACGGGCTGGCGAAGCTGTCGCTGAACGACAGCGTCCAGCAGATCGGCGCCCGGGACGCGTGGCAGAAGGGATTGACCGGCGCGGGGGTGAAGGTCGCGGTGCTCGACACCGGCATCGACGCCGCCCATCCCGACCTCGCAGGCAGGGTGGCGGCGCAGGAGAACTTCACCGAGGATCCCGACGGTCGCGATGTGGTGGGGCACGGCACGCACGTGGCCGCCACCATCGCGGGAAGCGGCTCCACCTCTGCGGGGAAGTACCGGGGAGTCGCTCCCGGGGCGACCCTCCTGGACGGCAAGGTGTGCGGAGTCGGCGGCTGGTGCGAGGAGTCCTCGATCCTGGCGGGCATGCAGTGGGCCGCCGAACACGGTGCCAGAGTGGCGAACATGAGCTTGGGCGCGCGTGACACGCCTGAGCTGGACCTGCTGGAGCAGGCCGTGCAGAGGCTGACCTCGCAGTACGGAACCCTGTTCGTCGTGTCCGCCGGCAACGGCGGCAAGGTGGAGCCGGTGAGCTCGCCCGGAAGCGCGGATGCGGCGCTCTCCGTGGGGGCCGTCACCAAGTCCGATGCGCTGGCGGAGTTCTCCAGCCGGGGCCCGCGCGTCGGCGACGCCGCCCTGAAGCCCGACATCACCGCACCGGGCGTGGACATCACCGCGGCACGGAGCGGGACCTCCCCGGGCGAGGGGGCATACGTTGCCCAGTCCGGTACCTCGATGGCCGCTCCGCACGTCGCCGCGTCGGCCGCGATCCTGGCCGAGCAGCACCCCGGCTGGCAGGCGGGCACGCTGAAGGCGGCGCTGATGGCCGGCGCCCGCCCCAACCCTGCCCTGGGCGTCTTCGCCCAAGGGGCGGGACGGCTTGACGTCGCGCGGGCAACGGAGCAGTCCGTCACCACCGAGCCCGGCGCGGTCAGCTTCGGCCGTCAATCGTGGCCGCACACCGACGACGAACCGGTCACCAGGAAGCTGGTCTACCACAACGCCGGTGCCGCACCGGTGACGCTGAGGCTGTCTGCTCGGGCGGTGGACGCGCAGGGCGGGCCGCTGCCGGTGGACCTCTTCACGGTGACGCCCGGGACGATCATCGTGCCCGCGCACGGACAGGCGGAGGTTTCCGTCACCGCCGACACTCGCGTGAACGTCACTGACGGCCATCTCGGCGGCTACCTGATCGCCACTGGGGACGGCGATGTGTCCGTGAGCACGCCACTGGCGGTGGACAAGGAGATCGAGAGCTACGATTTGACGCTGAGACACCTCGACCGTGACGGCCAGCCGACAAGCGAGTATTTCACGGCCGTCGCCCGGATCGACGTACCGGCCGAGGACTGGGCGCCCATCTTCATCGAGAATGGTCAAAGCACCGTCACTCTGCGGCTTCCCAAGGGCAGGTGGTTGATAGACAGCCGGTCGATCTTCGCCGAGCACGTCACGATGCTGGTCCATCCGGGGCTGGAGCTGAGCGAGGCGCGGACCGTCGACCTCGACGCCCGGCTCGGCCGGGAGATCTCGGTGAACTCGCCGACCCCGTCGGCCACGCTGCTGCAGAGCGAGGCGAGTCACCAGGGCACGCTGCCTGACGGCGCGCAATACACGTTCACCTTCCTCGGCCGTTCGTTCGAGCGGATGCTGAGCGCGCAACTGGGCCCTGAAAGGACATATGACGGTGTCTTGACCAAAGTGGCGGGCCAGTGGGCTGACGGCGCGGACGCGTACCGGCTGTCATGGTTCGTCCGCGGCCGGATCCCGACCGGATTCAGCAGGAAGGTCGATCCGGCCGATCTGACCGCCGTTCGCACCGACTACGCCGAACATCGGCCCGGCGCCGAAGGCGCGGCGGCAAGCTGGGCACAGCCACCGGACGGGAAGTTCAGCGGGTATCTCGCATCGACCCACTTCGCGTTGCCGTTCACACAGACCGAGTACCTCAACACCGACGAGGGAATCCGCTGGCAACGCCAGTTTCGGGAGACCGTGCCCAGCGGGGAGTCCAGCTACTTCTACTCGCCGATCACCAGGTACGAGCGGAAGCGCGCGTACGCCGAGCGGTGGAACCGTGGAGTCTTCGGACCGGCCCTGGTCGGTGACGCCGGCGTGACCCGCACCGGTGACACGATCGCGGTCGACGTGCCGCTGTACGGCGACGGCGCGGGACGCATGGGCAGGTCCACCCGGGCGGAAGGTCACATCGCCCTGTATCGAGACGGTCAACTGGTGGCCGACGAGCGAACCCTCGGCTACATCGAGTTCGAGGTGCCCTCCGGCGCGGCACGGTACCGGCTGGTGATGGAAGCCGGCCGCGGGACTCCGTCGGTGCTGTCGACACGCACTGCGATCGCGTGGACGTTCCGCTCCGGACAGGGCCGAGACGGCACGCCATCCCGCCCGCCGCTGTCCACTGTCCAGTTCTCTCCGTCGCTGGATTCGCACAACGCAGCGCCCGCCGGGACCGCGTACACCGTGCCTGTCACGATCCGTCCGCAGCCCGGTACGGCGGCGACCAAGGTGCGCGACCTGACCGTCGACGTCTCCTACGACGACGGAAGCACGTGGAGCGCGGCGCCGGTCAAGCGATCCGGAACCGAGGGGACGGTCGTTCTGCGGCATCCCCCGGGTGCGGGCTTCGTCTCGCTGCGAGCCGGCCTCACCGACGTCGCCGGCAACACCATGAACCAGACGATCATCCGCGCGTATCGGATCACTCCGGGAAGCTGACGGACCGCGAGGCGGCGGACGGCTTCGCTCCCGTCCGCCGCCTGGCCGATCAGCCGCCTTCCACTGCGGGCTCCGGCCTGCATGCCGGCACCAAGACGTTGGAGGGCGCTCAGCACCCTGAGCGAGACGCCCAGTTCCGATGGGTGTGGCTCTTCCCCAGTGACTTGGAGCGATCAAGTCGTGAGGGAGTATCCGTCCTGGTAGTCGCTCTGGTGGACCCGTTCGTGTTGCCGGGCGAGGTGGAAACGCCGGTATTCGTCGGGGTGACCGTTGGCGATCAGGGCGCTGTTGGTGAGGTAGCGGATGCACGCGTCGATGCCGTCTCGGCGGTGGGCGGCCGTGGTGATGACCTGGCCTGTCAGCGCCGTGATGACGTGGCCGGTGTGCCCGGCCGGCAGGGCCAGAGCGTGACCGGCGACCCAGTCCTCGGCGGCCGGTGCCGCGGGCGGATGCAGGCTCCAGGCGGCAGCCCATAACTTTTCCAGCACGTGAACGAAATCGATGATGATGTGGACGCCGACGCCGCGGCGGGCAGCTTCGCAGGTGATCAGATCGAGTCGGTGGCGGGCTCCGTCGACGAGCACGACCCAGGGACGGACGTGGCCGGGATCACGGGCTTCGGCGTGGTCGAAGACCTTGGCGATCAACAGGGCAGGGGCGGTGATGACCGAGCCGCACAACCATGTGCGCATCGCGCGTGGCCTGGCCCGCGGCAGGCGCTGCCCGGCTCGCCCGCCCGGGACGGCGATCACATCGTGTGGCCGGCGGGGCGCGGGCTCGGCGCCGTAGACCACACACCGGGTGACGTCCAGGCCGAGGATCTCGCGCCCGCCGTCGGCGTTGACGGCGGGTCGCCACCGAGACATGCACGTTGATGATGCGGCCGCCCCCACGCACCTTCCGGGTCAGCGCGTCGAGCCGGACGAAGGTGCGGGGGCCGGTGGCCAAAGCGCGGGTGCGGAAGGCTTCGACGTGCTCAGCCCGGTGTCTTGGCCATCTGCGAGACCTGGCTTCTGGAGATGTGCTTGATCCCGAGTCAGTCGGTGGTGGGGGGCGCAGGCTTGGCGTCGGTCCAGCCCGAGGCGAGGACCACCTCCGTCCTGTCGCCCTTGCCCGGTGCGTGGGTGATCTCGTAGGTCAGCACCATCGACGTGCCGGGATCGACGATCAGCCGGCCGCGGGTGGGCTGGTCGTGCTGTAGTGGGAACGAGACTGACACGCCCGGCCTGCCCAGAGGGTCCTTCGCGCCCTCCTCGACTGTCACCTGCGGCAGCGTCGCCAGCGCCCGGTAGGCGGCCGCCCGCACCTCGGGGGTGGTGGGCAGCTCGTACAGCAGCGCGGCCAGCGTGGTCGGCACTCTGTCAGAGACGGAGTCCTCCTCGACGCCGCCCGCGCGGATCGCCCGGCGGGCCGACTCCGTCAGCGCCGCCGGGTCTGTGGGCAGTTCTCTCAGCTGCGTCAGCGTCAGGTCCTCGCCACCAAGCCGGAACGGTCCCCCTTCCTCCACCGCGCTCAGCCGGCCTTCGCCGGGGGCGGTCGAGTAGACGCCGTCCTCCACCTTCCACTCCGTCGGCGCACCGTCGCGTCGCCAGGCCGCCTCGTCGAGCGGACGCGTGGCCAGTTGCTTGTGCCCGGACCAGACCCGCCCGTCGGTGGAGACCCACTGCTCGGTCAGGGTGGAAGTTTCCAGCCGGTAGGTGTGGCCCTTACCGCCGTACAGTTTGTCCCAGCGCATCGTGTACTGCCGCTTGACGTGCCAGTACGAGCCCGTCGGAGCCGCCTCGGCCCTGGTTGCCGCGGCCAGCAGAATCGAGTTCCCGGAGAGCGTGGCCTGGGTCGCCGGCACGGCGTGGGTTCCCAGGTTCGGCACGACGATCGCCGTGGTCAGCGCCGCGGCCACCGCGAGCCCGGCGACGCCGGCCTTCCACGGCACGCGCCTCCTGGTCCTCGCCTGTATGCGCGCCTCTACCCGCCCCCTGGCGAACGCGTCCGCCGGCGGGTCGCCGTACAGCTCGCGCACCTGCTTGCTCAGTTCATCCATGGTTGGCCCCCATCGGGTTGGCGTCGCCGAGGGCGGCGCGGAGCTTGGTTCGGGCCCGGCTCAGTCGTGAGCCGACCGTGCCGTACGAGATGCCGAGCGCGGCGGCGATCTCCTGGTGGGACAGCCCGGCAAGGGCCATGAGGAGCAGGACATCGCGTTCGCCCTGGTTGAGCGAGGCGATGGCGGCGGCCAGCGCCGGCCGCAGGCTCTGCGCGCTGACCTGGTCGGTCACGCGCTCCTCCGGCCCGGGGACGTTCCCGCCAGACCCGTGCCGCTGCCGCGCTCGCAACCCCCTGACCTCGGCCCGCCGGTGTTTGCTGACCAGGTTGGTGGCGATGCCGTACAGCCAGCTGCGGACGGCCGCCCGTGCGGGGTCGTACCGTGCCCGTTTGCGGTACGCCGTCAGGAATGTCTCGGCCACCACATCCTCGGCATGGGCGGGCCCGAGGCGATGGGAGACGTACCTGAACATCTCATCGAAGTAGGCGTCGAAGACGCCGGGAAAGTCGTCAAGCGACTCATCCGGTGGTCGTTCGACTCGCGCGGCCGTCATCGAGAGCCTTTCGAGTAGAAGTGCCAGTTGTGGTGTATCACCCGATGGCCGCAAAGCCTTTCCCCTGGCCAGGGACGGCTACATGGACCGGCCGTACGACGGATCGAAGGTGACGGGCCCGCCGGGCGTATGCACGGTCACGGTGGAGCCTGAGGCCGTCACGGTGGGATCGGCGCAGTCCGGCACGATCACGGTCAGCACACCGGCCGCTTCGGGCGACAGCACGGTTGCGACCTCCTCCGTACGCAGCCCGCCGGGCGAGATCAGGCCGGGACGCACCGCCTGCCCCGCTCCCGGGAACTGCACCAGGCTCACGCGCCAGTCCCCGTCGCCGAGCACCACCACGCCGTCACGCCGGGACACAACCTTGAGAGCAGGATCGAAGTGCCACATGCTACGCAACGTCGATCCGGCGGGGACGGAGTCATGCACCACCATCAGGTCGGGCCCATGGTTGACGAGCACCCACCGCGTCCTGGTCACCCCGTAGGCGTCGTCGGCCAGTTCGTACGTCTGCCGCACCGGCTCGATCGCCGAGCTCACCAGGCGTGTGGCCGTACCCGGCCGGAAGTTCCCGGTCACGACGACGGGCACGTTGTGCGCCTCCGGCATGCGGGTCCACGCGACGTAGCCGGTCTTCTCGTAGGAGTGGAACCCAGCCTCCACCAGGATCCTGCGACCTTGGGCGTTGTAGGTGACGCCCAGGTGGTCCTCGTGCCCGTGCAACCGCTGCCCCGGACCGAACCTGATCGAGTAGTAGGCCGAGCGCGGGTCGTCCCACGCGGTCCTGCCGAAGACGTACCCGCCGTCGAACACCCGCACCGTCAGCCCATCGTGCGCGAAGCCGGGTGCGGGGACGGCGGGGCCGTCACCGATGGGGACGAGCCGGCCGTCGGGCTGAGTGGCGTGCGCGACGTACGCCTCCAGCGCGGCTCTGTGAGCGACCAACCTGGCCGGCCGCTCGACGCCGCTCTCCTCGATCGCCCGCAGCGCGACGCCGAGCCGCCGGTGCACGTACACGCCGTAGCGGGGAGCCTGCTCGTGCAGCACTCCCTGAGCGTCGATGGCCAGCTCGGCCGAGGCGGTCATCCGGCGGACGGCGAGGTCCCGCCACCGCGCCCGGCCCAGCCGGCAGCCGGTGACCAGCAGTCCGATGTCCTGGTCGAGGCCGTGATTGTGGCCGGCACGGTAGAGCCTGGAATCGGCCAGGACATCGCCGTGCTCGGCCAGGCTGTCCCAGAGCCACCGAGTGCGCACGTGCTCGCTCAGGCACACGAGCACGGGCACACGCAAGGCGACCGCGTGCTCCGCCCAAGCCCACGGGCTGATTCCGGTGCCGCCTCGCGGGTTCTCGCGGATCCAGTGACGGGCCAGGTCGCAGGCGCGCCGCAGGTACGCGGGCGCCCCCGAGCGCTCGTACGCGAGGGCCAGTCCTCCGATCCAGCGCAGCGCGTGCAGGTTCAGCGCCCAGGAGCGGTTGCCGTGCGGGTTCGCGGTCCAGTCGACGTCTCTGCCGATCTCCACCGCCGGCAACCCGGCGAACTGCAGGTGTCCCTCCATCACCCTCGTCGCGTCGATCGCGGGAAACTGGTCGCTCAGGCAGATGGCCTTACCTGACGTCATGCGAGCACGCCAGAACATGTCGTGGCTCCTGTTTTCGGGCGCGGTCAACCCCGCGCGGTGTCAAAGAGGGGCTTCTTGACGCCTGGCCGGACGGGCGCTATACCCGGGCGGTCCGGCGGCGGCCCGGGAAGTCGCGATCTCCGGTCCGACTGCGATCGAGTCGAAGCGCCGGCCACAGAGACGGACGACCACCGTCTCCTCTTGCCTCAGGGGGCACGGCGGTGCTGCCGGTCAGGAGTTCCCGGCGACGTCAGAGCGCCAGGCGCGCCTTGCCCGCCCGGAAGAACCCGCTGGGCGCACTTGCGGAACGTCGCGAGGAACCTCTCCGCGACGATTCCCTCGCCGTGGCCGGAGCCGAGCCGCCGTATGACGTAGGTGCAGGTCTCGCCGCGGTGCCGCGCACCGACTCGAACCGGTCGGTGACGCCGCGCTGGTCTCTCCGGTCATGTGCAGCCTTCCGGTGAATCAGTGGTCATCACCTATCACCCGGCGCCTCGGTTGGCTTTCCCACGTACGTCTCTTGGGTTGACCTTCATCGCCGGGCGCGGACATGTCCGAGAAGAGGTCGCCGAGGATCCGTGCCGCCTACGGTCCATCACCATGGCGGAAAGCTCTACGACGCGCACCCTTTGCGACAAGAACGACGCAGGGTGTTCATGAGTGGGCCTGACCTGGGATGCCGTCGATGCCCTGAAGATCGTTTCCCGGCGATACGGCTTCTGGGCAAGTGGCCGGCCATGCGATCCGACAGGCTCGGCATCGCCTACCAGGCCGTACTTCACCTCGCTGCCATCCTCATCCGGACGCGACACTGAGCAAGATGGGCTGCCGCCGATCGGCGCTACGGCAGGGGTGCCTGGCGCCTTCGGCCGCAGTCCCCGATGGGGACGCCTGGTGAAGGCCACCGGTATCACCGGCCACCTGGACTGATGCGCGCAAGGAAGTGGAGCCAGGACGACACCTGACGCCGCTCAATCCGGAGGGAAGGTTACAGCACCTCCCGACGAGCGGCGCCGAACGCCTCACAATGCTAAAAAATTGGGGTGAACTGCAGGCGGACCGGCTCGGTCAGTGCGGCCCGGGCTCCATCGAAGTCGGCCAGTCGGGCCGCCACCGTCGCCACCGCCAGCCGTTCCGGCAGAACAGAGGAGAACTTCAGCCCCCTGACGGCGCGGCGGTCAACGTCCGGCAGCACCAGGATCTCACCATCTCCTGCCCTGTCCCGGGCCTCCTGCCAGGCAGCGGGAGTGAGGTCTTCGCGCAGCCGGACGGCGAAGTCAGTCGGCCGCTGAACCGGGTCGGCGATCGAGGGCAGTGTGGCGGCGAGCGTCGCGTTCGCGCGGTAGCCGGCCCAAGTCCACCACCGTACGTCGTCACCCGCCCGGGTGATCAGAGTCCCGCCGGGATGCACGGTGACAGGCGCCTCCTGCTCTCGCCATTCGGCAAGGCATGCCTTGGCTCGCCGGGTCAGCGTCACCGGTGGGTCGGCACCGAGCAGGACCTCCCGCATGGCGCGCGTCAGGGCGTAGGACAGCCCGGCGATTCCGCCGCTCGTCCACTTGGCGACGCCTCCGCCATCTGCCGGCTCGACGAAGGCACGCCTGCGCGCCCAGTCGATGAAGGTCACCCGCCAACTCCGGCCACCGAGTAGCAGCACACGGGGGCCCGCCCTTTCCTCGGTCAGCACCGTGGGGTCGGTCCGCCCGATCTCCTGGCGGCCGGCCAGCACGGTGAATTGCGGTGGCGCGGTGAAGGACGCGGTCAGCTCGATGAAGTGGCGCTGTCCGAAGCGGCGCTCCGCCTCCGGGCCGATGAAGAGCATTCCGCCGTCCTCGTCGAGGAACCCCGCATCGAGCATGTGCCCCAGGATGGGATCCGCCGAGCGATCGAAGGGGGCCAGCCCGTTCCATTCCTCCGGCCACAGATGGTCACCGATCCGGTGCTGCTGGAGGGTCACGGCGAGCAGTTGCTGCGCGACGAGATGGCGTGGTTCCGGGGGTGCGGTCACGGGCTCCACCCAGCCGCGTCCCCACAGTAAGAGCAAACCTGCAGCCTGCAGCAACGTCTCGTTCCTCGTCGCGAGGAACAGGCAGTTCCGTACGGTCCCGGCGCGCCGTCCAGTACGTCCGATGCGCTGCAGAAAAGACGCGACCGTGGCGGGTGAGTCGATCTGGATCACCCGGTCCAGGTCACCGACGTCGATGCCGAGTTCGAGCGTGGAGGTGGAGACGATGACGCAGTCACGGGCCTCGGCGAAGGCATGCTCTGACCGTTTGCGCTCTTCGACGGACAGCGAGGCATGGGACAGGAAGACGTTCACCTCGCGAGCGCGCAGGGCCGCGCCGAGCTGTTCCACTTGCCGCCGCGAGTCGCAGAACACGAGCCGCTTCTCACTTCGGTGCAGCGCGGCGATCAACTTTGCGGCGTTGTCCAGGGAGCCGACATAGTCCAGTTCGACGTCTCCAGCCAGACGTGAGCCGTCCGTTCCCATGGCACGCGGGAGTTCGGGCGCCACCACCTGGCCCGGCCGCTTCTCCGCGCCGGCTCCTTGCAGCCACTGAAGCAGGTGCCCCGGGTTCCCCACGGTCGCCGACAGGCCGATCCGCTGGATGGCACGGCCGGTCACGCGCTCCAGCCGTTCGAGTACGGCCAGCAGGTGCCAGCCGCGGTCGTCGCCGGCGAAGGCGTGCACCTCGTCGACGACGACAGCCCGGACACGGCCCAGCAGGTGCGCGTGGTCGGTCTTGACGCCGATCAGCATGGCTTCGAGTGACTCGGGGGTGGTGAGCAGAATGTCGGGCGGGTCGATGCGGATCCGACGCCGCTGCGACTCAGGGACGTCACCGTGCCACAGTGCGGCCCGGCGCCCGACCCACTGCGCGTAGGAGTCGATCCGTGGGAGGAGATTGTTGAGCAGTGCCTTGAGCGGGCACAGGTACAGCACCGATGCGCCGGTCCAGTGCTGTTCCGCCATCGCGGACAACAGCGGGAAACAGGCTGCCTCGGTCTTGCCGCCTGCGGTCGGAGCGAGCAGGACCGCGTCGTCACCATCCATCAGAGGCCCGATCGCCGCCCGTTGCAGCGGGCGCAGGTCGGGCCAGCCGAGGCTGTTCACGATGTGGTGCCGGACGACCCGATCGAGCCGGTCCACGTGGTCGCCGTGGTCGGCCATCACAGGTCCAGGTGGATGTCGTCGGCTGAGGCGGCGAGATTGCGTTCCGTGTCGGTGAGTTCGCTGCTGTGCACGGTCAGCGTGTAGTGCTGCCGGGGGTCGAAGTCCTCGAACTGGTCGACCCGGTCCAGTACATCGCCGACGAGCTTCTTCAGGAAGAGACGGGGTACCACCCCGACCTTGCCACCCAGCGCCCCGCCGACCGCCCGCGCCAGGTCGGCGATATACGCGTCGTCGGCAAGGTCCTTGATCCGGTCAGGAGCGTCGGCTCCGTCGACGTAGAGGTCGCGGACGGTCACTCCGAGGTCCACCAGGGATTCCATGGTGAAGCCGGGCAGCCGGAGCTGCACCGCGCGCGGGTTGTCGAAGCGGGGGTCAGTCGTGAAGTCGGTCGCCAGTCGCTGGGCCAGCGGCGTGAGGCGCTGCACCCCCTGCTGCCCGTCGTAGAACGTCGGCGTCCCGGTGATCACTAGGTACAGGCCGGGGAAGCGGCCGGAATGCACTTCGTCGATGAGCTGACGCAGCGCGTTGAGCGCTTTGTCGCGTGCATCGGAGCGCACCCGCTGCAGGGTCTCGACCTCGTCCAATACGACGAGGAGTCCCGGGTGGCCGCCGTCGCGCAGCACGGTCAGCAGGCCCTGCAGAAAGCCGAGCGCGCCGAAGTGGTCGAGGTCGCCGCGCACACCCGCGAACCGGCGTGCGGCGGCGGCGACGTGTGGCTGCCCACCGAGCCAGGCCAGCACGGCAGCGGCGATCGTCTCATCCCCTGCGGCGAGCGCGGAGCGGTATCCGCGCAGCGCGGTCGCGAACGACGGCGCGTGCCGCGACACCTCAATGAGCCGGGCGGTCAGCAGCTTCTCCACCTCGGCGGGCAGCTCGTCCTCACCAGCGCCGGCCGCGAGGGCGTCCTCCTCCAGTGCGTAGAACCATGCGTCCACCACCGGCCGCAGAGCACTTGGCGGGAAGCTCGCGGTGGTGAGCCGTTCGGTCAGCCGCCGGTAGACCGTCTCCAGCCGGTGCAGGGGTGTTTCGGTCTCTGAGACCTGGATTTCGGCGGTGGCGAAGTTCCGCCGTTTGGCTCGCTCCCCCAGCCATCGGGTGAAGAACGTCTTGCCGGATCCGTACTCTCCCCGTACGGCCTTGAATACCGATGCGCCGGAGGCGACCACGTCCAGTTCGGCGTCGAGCGCCGACTCGAACCGGTCGAGGCCGGTGGCGAGCAGGTCAAGCCCGCTCTCGGGTACGGCGCCGCGCCGCAGCGCGTCGATCACGGCGCGGCGGCGCACCGTACTGACCTGGGCGGAACGGGACGGCCGAGCGGTGTTCACGCCTGCCAGTCTCCCATTGTGCTCGTCATCCCAGCTCGAACTGGTCCCGTAGCAGTCCCGTGTTCAGCCGCAGCGTGCGTCCATCGGGCAGGGTCTCCAGGACCTGCACCCCGTCGTAGTTGAGGAGCTGTCGCAGGACGGCGGCGAACCCGTCGGCCCGGCTCGCCGGGTAGCCGACGCGCTGGGCCATTGCCGTCACTGGGAGGGCACCGGTGTCGAGCAGGGCCCGTACGGCCGTCTCGACCTTGTCCATGGGAGGCTTGCGGGCCAGCAGCCCCACCTGTGCCTGGAAAATGTCCGATTCCAGCAGCGCGTCCACCAACGCGTCATCGGGCGAAATCAGGCGAGGAGCCAACAGAGCGTCGTCGTTCGCGGGGCTCAGAACCACGTCGAAGAGAGCATCGCCCATCTGCTCGGCACGGGCCTTCGACGGTCTGGCGCGCCGCTTCGGCTCGGCTGCCGCCGCAGCGACCGGGGCGGCGAGGCGGACGGCCTTCCCCTCCGGGGACCACCATGCCGGATGCTGGTCGCCGAGCTCACGCCAGCCCTTGGGCGGCTCTGCGCCGAAGGGCAGGAACGCCAGGACGGGTATGGTGAACTCGGCGAGCGAGACGCCGCCGTGGTAGCCGGCCTTCTGCGCGGTGTAGCGGGAGTCGGCATCCCACAGCGCCACGATCTCAGCGCCCGATTCCGGCCACACCACTCGCGGACCGGACAACCCGATCTCGGTCTCAACTATCGGGCCGCCGGGGGCACGGTGCCGGGCGGAACCGATGTCGTCGCCGTCGACCTTGATTCCGTGACGGTCCACGACGTGCCCGTGGTCGCTGGTGAGGATCACCGCCATGCCCTGGGCCGCGGACACGCGCAGGAGTTCCCGTAGCTTGCCGATCTGCTCGAGCCGCCAGGCTCCGTCGCCGAGCTTCTGTTCCTTGGCGAGCCGGTCGTCGATGGTGTTCAGTACCACCGCCACGTGCGTTCGCTCGTCGGCGAGGGCCTCGCCCAGCTCCGGCCCGAACGGGTCGCCGGCGCTCTCGCCCCGCAAGTCGTCCTTGTGGAAAACTGCGGCCGGGGCCCCGCCCCAGAACCGATGCGTGGGGAAGATTCGCTTCTCGTCGACCTGCGTGCCCTTCATCAGCTTCCCGGCGAACAGCGACGTCCGGGAGACCGCGGTCAGCGTCGGCAGGGCGGCCGCCATGGCGCGCCGCCGCGGAGGCCGGTCTGCCAGGTCCGGCACCGGGTCGTACTCGGCCCATTGCCGGCGAAGCTCCTCGCCCAGCTCGGTGGCGATCGCCGCACTCATCCCGTCCAGGACCAGCAGCAGCAGCCGCCGGCCCGTCTTGGCCGTTGCAACCGGCTTCACGACCCGGGTGAGGAAGGACTCCACGGTCAGCATCGAACCCGGGTCGGTACCCGCCGCCGTCCAGGTGGCGAGCGCCTTGGCGAAGCCCCGATCGATCTCGCGCCGCCGTTTGCGTACTCGAGTGCCCAGCGTGTCGTAGGCGGATTTCAGCTCGGGACCGGGGTCGCCTCCTGCCTCGATGTGCTCCAGCGCCTGGTCCACCCAGCCGGTCTCGGCGATGTGGCGCTCGATCGCCGCCGCCACCGTGTCAGTGGCTGCGACCGGGTCGGTGGCAAGCCACCGGGCGAGCCGCTGCCCCATGCGGGCCCGCTCGATGCGCACCCGCA
Organism: Microtetraspora sp. NBRC 13810; assembly: GCF_030268685.1. Classification (GTDB taxonomy): domain Bacteria; phylum Actinomycetota; class Actinomycetes; order Streptosporangiales; family Streptosporangiaceae; genus BSRQ01. The sequence continues at coordinate 20,100 of NZ_BSRQ01000012.1, read as the reverse complement.
CGTCCGGATCGACGGCCATGTGGTGCTTGTCCAGCAGCCCTATGGCCTGCTCAACCATGTGCGGTTCATCCGCGGCCAGCGCCCGCCCGGCCTGCGCGAAGCGGGCCTCCAGCCCTGCTACCAGCATTGGGCTGGCTTCAACGGCGGATTCGGCCCCGAACTGCCGGGCCAGAGAAGCGGCACGGTCCAGCACCGGACCGGTGATTCGGCGCGTCTCGCGCGCCGTCTCCTCGTCCCCGCCGGTACGGCCCACTTCCAGCAGCGTGGTCACGAACTCCTCGCAGGAGCGCCCGAACGTGGCTACGAGGGTGTCCAGGGCCTCACCGGCCGCGGGCGATTCCTCTCCGAACCAACGCTCGGCCCGTCCCCGTACCCGGTACGTCTGCGCGTCGGCCTCGGCGTGCACCCACAGTGCCGCGCACACCAGGCCGAACGGCACCGCGTCCGCTCCGTGCTCGGCCTCCACCAGCGCGAGCAGCGCCCGCCCGGCGAGCCCGGCCTGGTCCTCTTCACCGAGGAACGCCATCAAACCGGCACGCTCCGGGCCACGCAGTGCCAGCAGCCGCTCCGGGCCGCCGGGGGTGAGCGACCACTGCAAGAGAGTGTGGGGGTCGAGGCCGTCATCACTCTGTGCCGGGCCGGTGGTCGCTTTCCCGTCGGTGTCGTAGCGACCAAGGCGCAGGCGGCGCAGTGCGAGCGCCGACAGAGCGGTACGACGGGACAGAACTCCTCCGGCCAGTGGCGGCCACCCGCCTGGCGGAGTGGCGTCAAGGAGCGCTTCAGCGGCCCACCCATCAGCCCTGAGGCGCGGGTCGACCTGCTCTGCGCCGAACGCCTCCCGCACGACATTCCAGCCGTCGACGGTCTCGATGCGTTGCTTGTGCGTACGGGCGAGGATGGCCGGGTCGAGTTCGTTCTGCTCCCGATCGGTCAGCACCACCAGCACCTGAGGGTCCGTAGCCTGCGCCGCCAGATGGTCCAGCACCAGTTCGTGGACGGCCAGTGGCGATGAGGCCGCCGCGATCCGGGCGCGCCGTCCCTCGCCCCAGGCCAGTTCCCCGGGTCCGTCCCACCGGGGCGTCGATCGCAGCAGCACGACCCGCCGCCGACCGGTACCGGCGAGGGAGTCCTTCAGCGATGACTGGGAGGAGAGGAACTGGGTGACGGTCGCGGTGGTCAACCGCATCGCGCCCGTGCCTCCGGTGGTGACCGCCGTGTTCATCGATCCACGACCCGCCAGGTGATCTCAATGGCGGCGTCCGGGTCCCGGGCCGCCAACTCCTCCAGTTCCGCCTGCAATTCAGCGGCTGCCTTGGCCGCCGTCGTACGCCTGCCGCCCGAACGGCGCGCCCCGGTGACCGCCCCGTCTTCCTTCCCCTCCGGGACACGCGGATCACTGGTAGGCGTGCTCAGGTCCACGTCCCCCGCGCCTCGGACCGGCGCTGGAGCGGGCGTAACGGGCGGTGTCGGGGCAGGTGAGACGGGACGGGGCTGGTTGCGCTTGATCAGGGCGGTGACCTCGCGGCGGGTGTGTTCCAGGGCGCCGATGAGGTCGGCCGTCATCTGGTCGGCCTGGGCCACACCGCGCAGGGACTGCAGCAGCGCCTGCCCCTCGGGCCCCTGACCCTCGGCCAGTTCCAGTGTGTCCCAGGCCGCCACGACCAGCGCCTGCGCGACGTCGTACGCCCGCTTGACACAGGTCCCGTACCGCTCGGGGCTCACCTGTCCGAGGTCGAAACGGACCAGCGTCTCGACGGTCTTCTTCGCTCCGCTCGCGCCCGCCGCGCCCTGTGCGGTGGACGCCAGCTTGTGCATCAGGTCACGCGAGCGCCGGGCGAGCGCGAGACGCCCCTTATCGTCGGTCTCGTCCAAGCCGAGGAACGAGGCGTGCTTCTCCAGTTGCCGGACCAGTTCCGCCGCCGGCTCCTGGTAGCTGCGGGCGCTCTCGACGATCTGCCTGGCGAACTGGTTGACCATCCGCCCGCGCCGCAGCATGGGAGCCTTCACCCCGAAGACGGCCTCGTACCGTTGCCTGGCCTCGTTCCAGTCGTCGTCTCCCGGCAGTGGCTGGCTGCGCAGAGCATCACCTTGCTTGATCTGCGACAGCTCGGGCGCCGGATCGATCGGGACCCCGCCGCGCACCCACACCCGGTCGTCCATCTCGGCGAACGCGGCGACCACCAGGGTGCCGAGGAACGGCTCCAGCCCACGTTTCTCCGGTTTGTCCGTCCAGCCGACGAGGGTGATCAGACTCAGGTCCCCGGTGACGCCCTCCGTCTGCGCCAACCGGCGGAAATGGTCGGCCCAGCGAGTGGACACCGCGAAATAAGCCTCCCTCTGCTGCCCCAGGCCAAGCGGCTCGGCCACACGCAGCATCAGCTTCCGGTCCTTCTCCGGCACCTCGACCCGCCGGTCACGAGACTCCGCCGCCGCCCGGACGTGCGCCAGGATCGTTCTGGCGTCCGCCGGCTTCACCGCGACGCCCGTACCGCCCGGATCAAGGTCCGGGTGCGCGGGGAACTGGAAGGCGAGCAGCTTGCCGGCGATGTCCCTGATGGCCTCACGCATCGGCTTGGCGAAGGAGATGGTGAGCCCGCCGACGTCGGGCAGCGCCACGAGGTGGTCGTCGAAACCCAGCTCGACGTCGGACGCCTTCTTGTCCGCCAGGCCGTACGCCTGTTTGAAGGCGCCCGTCACCTGCTTGAGCAGCGCTCCATGCTGGGTCTCCAGCAGCCCCTTGGCACGTGCCCGGTTGTCGGCGTTGAGGTGGGCCGCGTACTGCGTGGCGAACCGGCTGTCGTCGGCGAGTGCCTTGTCGATGACGAGAAGCCGGCGAAAGTCCGCGAACCGCTGGGCGGACAGGTGCGCCGGAACCCACGCGACCGTGAGTGCGGGCTCGCCCTGCCGCTCCCGCAGGCCGCGCATCCGGTTGACGTCATCGACCGGACCGTACGCTCCCTCGTCGAAGGGCAGGTCGACGACGATCCGCCACCGCCCCTCGATCTGCGGCTGCAACTCGTGGTCGGGTACGTCGTCCTCGTCGGCGATGTTGCCGAAGATCACCTCTACCGACCGGTTGGAGCCTTTCCACACGAGGTTCAGGTCGTCCGCACCGAGCCTGCCATCGGAGCGATCCACCCCCAACTCCGCGGCGAGCAGCCGTTTGGCGAGCGCCATCCGGTTGCCGGGGTTGTCGTTGACGGCCGCGTTGGCGATGACCGAGTCGACGTCGACACCGGTCAGCTCCAGCCGTACGCCCGCGTTGGCGCCGGTCCCGGTCTCCTTGATCTCGGGGAAGCGGGCGGCCCACTCGGCGACCTTGTTCTTGATGATGCCGACCTCACTGCCCGGGATCGGCGCGGTCACCGAGCCGTGGTTGAGCGCGCCGAGACGGCGGTTCGTCAGGTCGCTCAGGGCAGGCACGCTCGGCGCGAGCGCCGACAGCAGGAGCGTGCAGATCAAGCGGTTGTCGCCGACGAAGGACCTGCAACGCTGTGCCAGACCGGGGTCGGTGATGGTCTCACGCCGGTGCAGGTACCGCTCGACGTCGTCCTCGGTCACATCATAGGAGGTCAGCAGGTACGGCCGGAGCTTGGTCTTGTACAGCTTGTCGGCGGCCTCGAACACCACCTTCAGGCTGTCCACGAACGGCTTGTCACCACCGTCGGCGATCACCGGGTACAGGTCGCCCAGCGGTACCAGATCCCCGAGCCGCAGGTCGTCCCGGTGCGCGGCGAGCAACTGCCCCATCAGCTTCAGACCGGTACGAGAGCGCTGCAGCGCGGAGGAGATGTGCACCAGGGTGTCCATGAAGGCCGGTGAGAAGGGATAAGTCAGCCGGAACGACTCCTCATCCGCCCCGGTCGTCCCCTTGTCCGAGCCGAGCAGCGTGTCCCACACCTGCGGGCCGGCCTTCTTGGTCCGCTCGAACGCCGCGTCGATCAGCGCCTGCTTGCCCTCCTTCGACTTCAGGAGGCGGGCGTTCGCGATCTGCGGGAGGTTGCGGTCCTCCAGTGTGATCTTGTCGAACCGCCCGGACGCGAGGTTCAGCGTGTCCTGGATCGACGCCTCCGCCGCGCCCGACACCTCCTCGCCGACCAGCTCACGCAGGTCTCGCTGGCGAGCGATGAACGAGACGATGGGGATCGCCCGCCAGGCGTCCCCGCCCTCCACGAAGTTCGTGATCTTGCTCGCCTCGCGGGCCACGAACTTCTGGTCATGGATGAGCGTCGCCAGCCACAGGATCAGCTCGTCCATGAAGAGGATCAGGCCGTCGTAGCCCAGCGACTTCGCGTGCTCGGCGATCACCGACAGGCCGGCGTCGAGAGAGATGAAGCCGTGCTCGTCTTCAGCCGCGTTCTTCGCGAACCCGGGCAGCAGGTTGGTGCTGGCATCCTGCACGAGCTTGGCCCGCAGCTCGGTCGGCGTGGTCGGATGGACCAGGTCCAGCGGTACGCCGCCGTCGTGCGTCTCCTCGGCCGCGAGCGCCGCGTCGAGCAGTTCGGGCGTCCAGGCGAACGACTCACCCCACTCGTCGTCCTCGTCGGCCTCCCCATCGCCGGAGCCGAGCCCGTTGATGACCGCCTCGTCGCCCATCCGGGCGCGCATGGCCCGGATATCGGTGAACAGCGCGTCGGTGCGATACACCTGGGGCGTCGGCGCGTCCGGGTGCAGCTTCTTGACGTGACTGACGTACCCGCCCAGCACCCGCTGCTCCAGGGCCTTGGCGCCGAGCATGTGGTACGGCACGAGCAGGAACCGCTTGCCGTCGGTGTCCAGCCATTCGTGCTTGGTCAGCACAGGGTCGAACTCGCTGCGGGCGCGGGCCGCCGAGTTGCCGCTGAGCAACGCGTACAGCACCGCCATGAAGTGCGACTTACCGGAACCGAACGAACCGTGCAGGTAGGCGGCCTTCGAGGTGTGCCCGTCCAAAGCCGATTTGATCAGCCCGAGAGCCTCGTCGAAGTTCTCCAGCAGCCGCTCGGTGACGACGTAGTTCTTAAGGGCATGCTCAGCCCCCTCGGACGTCACCGCCTCGGCCAGGCTCAGCACGAAGTCGGAGGTGGAGATGGACTCCTTGATGTCGATGACATCCTTGAGGAGGGGCTGCTCTGCCATGGACCTTCTCGCTCTCCTTCGCTTCCGCCTACGCCTTGCCTCTGCGTGCCTACGCCAATCGCCTCTGCGTGGCTACTCCTTTTTCGCGGTACGGCGTCCGCGCGCGAGGGCCGCCGGCCGCCAGTTTCGCAGCGCGTCGTCGGTCAGGCCGTGTTCGCCCTGGATCTGCTGCCGGTAGCCGGCGAAGAAGTCGGCCGGGGAACCGCTGTACATGGGGTCGAACTCGCTGTGCCATTGGTGGAGCCACGGCTGCAGTTCCAGGAGTCCGGCGAGGAACGGGGTGATCTCCTCGGTGGACAGGGCGTGGTTGGTGAAGTACGTGGCCAGCGCCTGGGCTTGTTCCCTGTGGTCCCAGCCCGCCCAGCCGTACAGCTCCGGGGTGCCTGAGGTGGTCGAGGGGTAGGAGATGAACCGCTCCTTGGGCACGTCGAGCTTGCCGCGTGCCCGCCAGTAGGAGGGCTTGACGAAGTCGGCCGAGGTGTACTTCGGCGGCACGGGGATCGAGTCGCGGATCTTCCGCTTGCTGGGTTCGTCCGGGGCGGCGTCTTCTTTGCGCTGGAGGTCCCAGACGTGCTCCCAGTCGGCGCGCTTTTTCAGGCCGCTCGGCTTGTAGCGGAGCGCGGCGAGGAACGGCACGTGATCCTCGGCGAGGAGGTCGGTCACCACAGCCATCAACTCTCGGCGCGGAGCGTAGAGGGCCGCTACGGAGACGAAGTCCTCGTCTCGGGAGAGGGCGTCGGCGAGCCTGGCGATCGTAACGATTGCGGGCTGCCCGTTCTCGTCATACCAGTGCTCGCGCGCCTCGATCCGATCCAGCAGCCAGGAGCGGAGCGCCTTGTCCTGAAGCGCGTCCCATCCCTCGGTCGCCCACCGACGCTTGTACTCGGGCCGCTCGATCATGCCGATGGCTCGGGAGGATTCGATGGCGTCGATACGCTTCTGCACGATCTGCTTGTAGGGCTCAGGCCAGTGTGCGGGGATATCTGTGATCGGCGTGGACCCGTGCCGCTTGAACCACTCGCCGGACGCCTCCCCCTTAACCACCTTGCGGGCGAGCACTATCTCGAAGGCCCGCTCCCCGAGAGCGAGTTCGGGAACGTCCGTCTCGGCGGGGCTGCGCAGGTCCTCAAGGTGGAGGTTGTAGAGCGAATAGATCTCCCAGTCCAACTCTTCCTGGAGGGCGATCATATGGGCTCGAATAGAGTGCCATTTTATTCTGGCCTCACGGAGGGCCACGCTAGTGGGGAGCCTAGCTGCAATGATAGCCGAAGGACTGGTGGAAGCGAGGTCCTGAGAGCGACTGTCAAGGGCGGCAGCGAGAACGGCAGGATACTTGGCCGGAAGAGGAAAGCTCTGCAGCTTAGTTCCGGTGAACTCATAGAATTGCTCCCAGAGCTCCGTCTTGATCCCCGACTGATGCCCCTCTGTACCCTTACTGTGACTCACCATCTTGAGCCAGAAGCAAACGGTGGAACTATTAAGCAGTCCAAATAGCTGCACATACTCCTGCTCGCCAGCACCCTCTCGCAAAGTGATCGCGAGAACAGAGTGCTGCAGCACATTGTTTCTCCTGTTAACCACGAAATGATTGTGAGTAGCTATAAAAGAGAAGGCGATTGAGGGTCGAATCCTATAGCGCCCCCTAAAGAACATTGAGTACTCGAACCACTCCAACCCCCGTTGAATTTGAGTTTTCCCAAATGCCATACGCTCACAGAGAATACGCCGGGACGGCCAGAGAGCGCGGCTTACAGAAAGGGGAGCGACTGCCGACAGGTCCCATGTCGAGTATGGCCAGATGGCTTCAACTGGGTTCCATATGACATAGTCCCGCAACTCAGTTCCCTCAACTAAAGGGCGACGACACTCAAGAGGAATTCCCTTCCGTCGCAAGAATCCGGCACCAACTATATACGCACTGTCTTCCCGAGTTACAGCACCAGCGCCGATATCGCCAGCCAGCCCCTCCAGAAGATCTTTCCCATTCGCCCGAATATTTTCGATCAGCTCCAAACCGCCACTGACAAGAATCCATGGATGGCTTCCGAAGTAACGGAAACGGTCCAGGTCATCCACTGAAACCCATTGGCTGGCTGAACCCGGTTTGTCGATCTGATCCACAATCGCTCGCCAGACAAGCCCCTCTTCGGCATTCTCTAGAGCAGCAGGCTCGCCTTGTACACTCCGGATAGTCCGGATAGTCTCCGATCGCTCCTTCCCCGAACGCCGCGTGCCGATGAGGATGACCGTCGGCGTTCCGTGGCCGGGGATGTAAGCACCCGATGTGTCGATCACCTCTGTCAACTCGACCTCGCGGGCGAAGAACTCCTCGATCAGCTTCGCCCCGAACTCCCTCTTCAGGAACGAGTTCGCCGTAATCTGTCCGACCTTTCCGTACCCGCGCCCGTCGGCGTCGCCCCGCTTGGCCAGCTCGAAGAACCGCTGGGCGAACGGCACCGAAAGTGCGTACGCTCCCGCACATGCCTTGTACAGCTCCCGGTACAGCGCGTTCAGCTTCTTGTCCGCCACCGTGATGTACGGCGGGTTACCCACCACCACGTGGTAACGCCCCGGCTCCAGAATACGCGGGTGCTCGTACACGTCCTCCACCGCATAAGCGAAGTCCGCCAGCGGGTCGCGCGGTACCTCGTCCCCCAGAATCAGCTCAAGCTGCCGTTCCTTGATTAAGGAATCACCGATCGCAAGATGCATCGGCCAGTCGTACTTGACCGCCTCCGCCATCGTCCGCATACCCGCAGCCGCCATAGCAGCGACCAGCAGCCGGAACCGCGCGATCGCCACCGCGAATGGGTTGATGTCCACTCCATGCACCGAGTCCAGTGCGGCCCGCACCCGCTGGTGCCGGTCGGTGTCCGGCCGGCGCTCGGCCCACAACCCGACCAGCCGCCGGAACGCGCCCAGCACGAAGTGCCCCGACCCGCAGGTCGGGTCGATCATCTTCAGCTCCTCGAAGCCGAACTCCCGCACCGCCGGGTCCATTGTCCGGTCGAGGATGAACTCCTCCACGAACTCCGGTGTCTGCAGCAGCGCGTACGTCTTGCGCGCCGCCTCCGACAGGTCCTGGTACAGGTCGCCCAGAAATCGTGTGTCCCAGCCGCGGGTGCCGTCCTCGCTCAGCGAATCGGTGAAGTCGTGAACGAGCGTTCCCGTCTCGTCCTGCTCGCGCCAGAACTCAAGCAGTGCCCGCGCCCCATCGTGCGAGAGCGGGATCTGAAAGAGCGGATTATGAGCCGGATCGAACAACAGCTTGCCGGCCTGCCCCTCCCCAAGCTCCGCGAAGGCACGTTCCAACCACCCGCGGTAGGTCGGGTCGGGGTCCTCCTCGACATACGCCTCATACCGCGCCTGGGCCAGGTCCCGCCGCTCGGCCCCCGGAGCCGTCAAATACGGCTCGGGAATCAGCCGGTTGTCCTCGCAGAAGCGCATGAACACCGTACCCAGCACCCACGCCACTGCGACCTGCGTAACGCGCTCGTCCAGCCAGGAGGTACGGGTCGCCGCCGTGCGCCCAAGTTTGCGCGCCTGGTCGTACTCCGCGCGCAGCCGCGCCTCGACCTCCGGCAGGGCCTTGACCTGCTTGGCAAGGTCGGCCTCGACCGCCTTGACCTGCTGCTTCAGATCAGCCAACAGCGCCTTGCGGTCGATCATCTCGCCTCTTCCCACACCTTCTGACTCTTCGCGGAGGCCCGGTGCTCGTTGCTCACCCAGGAGTCCGGCAGCACGATCCACTCGCCCAGCCCCGCCTGATACGGCACGGCGACCGCACCCAGCCTCGGCTCACGTTCCGGATCGCCCTGCGGGCAGAGCAGCCACAGCCCCCGCATGCCCTGCCGGGCCGCCGCCGCCAGCCGGTCGAGCACGCCCATGGCGTCGTAGCGTGCGAACGCCATGGCATCCGTCAGCAGCACCGGGCCGGCGCCCGACTCCAGCAGCCCACGCATCCTCGGCTCAATCCGGCCCCAGGCGGTACGGGCATATTCGGCGAACTTCAGCGCGGCCCTGGTGCCGGGCTCGGCGACGTCCGCGCGCAGGATGGTGTCCCAGGTCGGCTTCGTGCCCGGCGGCACGAGCTCGTGCATGACCTCCAGGAACAGCCCGGTCATCGAGACCGCCTCGACCCCGAACCTGCCGGACCCGCCCGAAAGCTCGGCGATCGCCTCCCGGGTCAGCCCCGCACGCACCGTAAGCACCCGGAACCCGTCCCGGCGAGCCGAAGCGGCGAGCCGCTCCTCCGCGCGCACCGCTCCCGCGATTTGGGGGTCGTCGGCGTACCGGGTGACGCCGGTGCCGGCCGTGGTGTGCCGCCAGGCGCGCACGGTCAGGTAGCTGGAGACGGTGTCCATACGCGTCGGCAGGTAGCGCGGGGTTCCGGTGTCCTCTCGGGTGGACAGGGCGAGGTCGAAGCCGGCGTCCCGTAGGGCCTTGGTCAACGCTCCCTCGGCCGGCAGCTCGCGGCCACCCCGGCCGTCCGCTAGCTCGGGGAAGCGGGCACGCACCCGCTCGTGGACATCCTCGGCGGTCAGGCCCGGCTGCCGTCCCTCCGGGACACCCGGGATGAGCCGGACCAGCCCCGCCTGGGTCAGCCGTAGTGCCCGCACCAGCGGCAGATCACGTGGGTAAATCTCCAGCCGTGGCGTGGCGGCGGCGTTACGAGACGCGGCGACGGCCAGCTCGACCATGCGTCGCTCGTCCCACTCGATCGCGCCCGGCGGCGGGCTGATCGCCCCGAGCTCGCCCAGCACGGTCGTCGCTGTCGGCAGCGTGTCGAGCTTGGCGAGGCGGTCGGCGACCCGCCCCAGACGGTGGGCGTAGTCGAGCAGACCGGGAGCCGATGGAGTGTCGGGACCGTCGTCTTCACCGACCTCCAGGGCCAGCAGGCCCGCGCCCATTCCCTCGTTCACCGCCTCGCGATTGGCTGCGTGCCGGAACGCGCTCTCCTCCGGGACGAGCTGTTCCACCTCCACCACCGCCCGCACAGCGGCCAGGGCGAGCGCCCGGCGCTGTTCGTGCCCCTGCAGGCGCGTGCCGCGCCGTACCGTGAGCGCGTCGGCGATCTCGGCGGCGGAGGCGACCCGGCCGAGCCCGGCCAGCAGCGCCAGGAGCTCCTCCCGCAGTGCCCCCACCGCAGGCAGCTTCTTCCACCGCGTCCGCTGGGTCTTCAGCATCTGTGGGATGCGGCCGGCGCTGAGGCCGAGGGCCTCGGCGACGTCCTTCTGCTTCGGCCAGACCCCGATGCCGGGCAGTTCGCCGTGATCATCGGGGAGGCGAAGCAGCAGCCGAACCATCTCGACCTCATTGCGGTTCGACCCGTTGCTCTTCAGCTTCGGCACCAGCAGCGCGGCGATCGTGTCCAGGCTGACGGAGCGCAGAACACGCTGGGAGAGGTCGTCCGCGCCCTCCCCCGCGGCGAGGGTGTCCACCAGCGCGGACTCCGCCGCGCTCAGCCGTTCCAGCTCCTCTTCCGCGGCGCGGCGGCCCTCCGGAGTGAGCGGCGAGACGGGCGCTTGGCGCAGCCGCTCGCCCCACTCGCGCTGGCGGCGCTGGATCTCGTTACGGGTCTTGGCACCGAGACCGGGGGCGTTGACGAGATTGCGCTGGCTGTAGTCCAGCAACTCACCCACGGTCGTCACACCCAGGCCGTACAGGAACGACTCGGCGGCCGGGGTCAGACCTGCGGCCGAAAGGTGGGAGTCGCGGGTGACCTCGGCGGCCAGCCGGTCGCGCTGCAGATCTGCGGACTCCGGCTCGGCTTCGGCGATCGCCGGGGCCGTGCCACCCGTCTCGTCGGAAGCCGGGTGCCGGGAGGCTCGGTGACCGGACGGCACCGTCTCCGCCATGTCCAGGAAGATCTTCTTCCAGGCGTCCCGCATCGGCTTGAGCTCGCCGAAGCGCCGCGCGACATCACGGTTCAGGGCCTTCTGGAAGAAGGCGACGAGCCCATCCCGGATCGCCGGGTCGAACGCGTCGGCGGCGATCGTCGGAACCGGCCAGTCCTCTGAATTGGTCTGGCGGGGCGATACCTTGCCATCGCCCCACTTGGGCAGCTCTCCGGAGGCCATTTCGTGCAGGGTGACGGCGACCGCGTACCGCTCGGCGTGGGCGTCGTATACCGAGCGCGTCAGCGTCCCGATGAACGGATCGAGGTAGCCGTCGGTGCCGGCGTCCGTCTCCTGCACGGGGTATCCGGCCAGCGAGAAGTCGATCAACACCAGCTCGCGGGTGCGGTTGGGGCGCACCCGGATTGCGATGTTGTCCGGCTTGATGTCGCGGTGCCAAACGCCTTCGCCCTCCAGGAAGTCGACCGCGCCGAACAGGTAGTCGCCGTACGCCTCCAGTTGGTCGACCTGGAGCCGGCCGCCCTCGCGGAGCTGCCGCGCCACGGTCTCCTCGCGACGACGCGTTCCGCTTGCGGACTCCCCCTGCTCGTCCGGGTCCCGCTCGTCACCGACGTACTCCAGGACCAGGACCGTGCGGGCCCCGATGAACAGGGGCTCCGGCTCGACCAGCCGGATGACCCGCGAGTCGGGACGCAGCCGTCCCATGACCTCGGCCTCACGAGCCAAGACCTCGCCGCGGCTGTCGGACAGCGCCACTTTCAGCACCGCGAACGCGCGAGCCCCACGTGCCGGATCGGCTCGCAGATCCCGGACGAGGAAGGCGCGGCTCGTCGAACCGGTGCCCAGGCGGCGCCGCACCTCCCAACGGGAGGCCAGCACGTCGCCCGCGACGGCCTCCAACGGGTCCTTCTCCGGGGTCTGCGCCGGCGCACCGGTGTCACCCGGACCGGAGGCGGGGGCGGTCAGCGAGTCCTCGACGCACTCCAGCATCTCCAGGAACTCATCGACCGTCGCGAGCCGCCGCTCCGGCCGGTAGGCGGTCGCGGCCTGCACCAGCTCGTCGATGTCCTCCGACAGGCCGTCCACGATCGCACTGGGCCGCAGCCCCTCCCCCGCCTCCAGCCGGGCCAGCAGCTCGGCCTGGCTCGCCGCCGGGGGCCGGCCGGTCGCCAGCAGATAGGTGAGCACGCCAAGGCCGTACACGTCGAGGGCGATCGGGTCGGGACTCACCGCGGTCAGCTCGGGGGCGAGGTACGGGTCCGCCCCCTCGGCCAGGTGGATCGCCGACAGAGCCGTCGGCGCGAACCGCGTCATGCCCTGCGACGGCCCACTGCCGCTGCGCTGCGTGGCGATCTGCCAGTCGGAGATCTGCAGATGCGGCGCCAGCCAGGCCGCCTCCTCCCCGATCGCCTGCCCCTCGCGGCCCCTGTTGCGGGGGATCACGTGCACCGAGCGCGCGGCCAGCGCGCGATGGTGGATCCGGCTGGAGTGCGCGGAGCGCATCGTCTCGGCGAGTTGCCGGACCAGGGCCATCCGGCCAAGGATGTCGAGCTTGTCTCCGTACTGGACCAGGTACTCGTCCAGGCGCAGGGTCTGCGGATGGTAGTCGAAGATCAGCGCCGGACCGGCCGAGTGCCCGGAGGGGTCGTACTGCTTGAGCTGTACGACGCCGGGGTGGCGGAAGCGGCGCAGAACGGCGGCCTCACGCCGGGCGGCGTTCTCCACCGACGCGCGGATCGACGCGTCCGAGCCGCGCTCCCGCAGGTAGATACGGACCCGCGCCAACTCGGGCAGCTCGCTGTGGCGTGCCAGGTAGTCGGCCCAGGTCGGACCGGTGTCGAAGGACTTGCGCTCCAGGAGGTACGGGCCGACCTTGTACTCGGCGTCGCTCCGGCGAATGCCCACACGTTCCAGCGCGGTCTTGATTTCACGGGAGTCGGTCGAGGTGATGCGCCGCCGCTCGTCAGACGCGGGGCGCCGCAGCATCTCCACGAGCCGGTCGATCGTGTAGACGCCGTTCTGGTCGTGGGCAGGCAGGTGCACCCGTAGGGAGGATTCGGTGAAGCAGACCGCCGCGGACACCCACACGCGCCTACCGTGCTGACCCAGCAGCGCGGCCAGTTCCTTGGCCTTCTTGTTCACCAGGTGTAGCGGGTTTCCGTGCGGGATGCGGCGCCCATCGCGCGTGGTCTGCACCCAGGTGCCGTTCTCGGTGGTCAGGCTGCCGCGCCAGTCCTTGAGCTCGACCATGCAGACGCCGCCGGGCGTGACGACGAGCAGATCGACCTCCCGCACGTGACCGGCATGCGCGGTGAAGGTGAAGTTCGACCAGGCTCGCCAGGGCTCGGCGTCCGGGAGCTTCTCGCGGATGGCCTCCAGGCCACGACGCTCGTGGTCAAACTCGGACTCGGTGACGGTGGTCCACCGGCCTTCGAGCATGCGCCCACTCCGCTTTATCGATGTCATGCCTCGTCGATCACCAGACGTGACGGAACCCTTGCGCCGATCGTATCGACGAACTTGGACGTTTGAGGAATCAAATAAGAGAACGTTGTGGGAGAGACGCCAAGTTACTGGGATGAGAACGCTCACTCCATTCCTCCCCGACCGACAGGGGCCTTCTAAAGCCCAGACGGGATTCGTGATCACGCGGATCACCGTCGAACGCGAAGGCCGGCTTGGCGAGGTCCAGAGATTGCGGGTCAGCCTGGACGCAGCCCGTGGGAGCTGACTGCGGTGGACCGCATCGCCCGGATAGCCGTGTCCGGTCCGACTACACCCGGCAACCTCGGCACCGACCGAACGCGCAGCGAAGGCACGGCTGCCTCGCAGCTGATGCGAAGATTGAGCGTCTCGTGCTGAGGGACCGTCCTGCGCAACGGTCAAATGACCGTCAAACGATCAAGAGGCCAGATCCACGACCTCGGGATCCAGCCTCTACTGGGAAAACACGGTGGGGCTACCAGGACTTGAACCTGGGACCTCTTCCTTATCAGGCAAGGCGGGTGAGGGCGGGACCATGAGCTGTACCCGCTCCTACCTGCACGTACGGTCCATGGTGATCCACCGACGTCCAGCCTCGTCCGTGGTCGTTGTCACTCAGTTGGTCACTCATTTTGAGATTCAACCTCCGCACCGGCCACTCTGGCGGCCTGGCATAGTGGGCTCGTGCGGGCAGAGGTGAAGGACTGGCCTGGGCCGGTATCGACGTGCTGGAACCACTGGATCGCGGTCCCGACCGGTGACCAGGTGGGCGTCATGGAAGTCTTAGGCCTGTCCTCGCCCACACCGATCACATTCGCCGAGGCCCAAGAAGTGATCGACGCCGATGCACACGGCGACCCGGATGATCGCCATCACCTGTCGCGAGTCTTTGTCACCCCCGAAGTAGACAGCTGGACCCTGGTCATCGGGGCCTGGTGCGATCCTTGCGGCAGCGAGCGCCACGAGGATGTGCTCAGGTTGTGCGAGGCGCTCAGTGCTCGCTACGGAGAGGCCCAGGCCTATTACTACGGCGAGCAAGGGGACGGCTCGGCATGGCTGGTGGCCGAACACGGCAGCGTCGTACGCCGGTACGCGGCGACCGGCGAGCTGGATGACGAACTGCTCACCCTCGGCGATCCGCTGCCCCAGGAACAGGCACGACGCTTGGAACTAGGGCTTCCGGCCGACGGAGACCTGCAAGCCGCAAGCAGTGAACAGATCGAGGAGTGGGCATGGGCCGCCTTCCACCTGGCCCCTGAGATCGCCGCCGCGTACGGCGTCAGCCCGTTCGCCTTGACGCGTGAGACAAAGGTCCGAGGAACCGGCGTGCTCGCGCTGACGCCGGATGCGGCCAGCCACGGGATCTAAGACACAAAAGGTCAGGGGTGCTATCCGGCCATCCCCGCGCGGCACCGGTGTTTCAAAACCTTTACCCCGCTGGATTTCCGGCTTAGCCGATGTACGGCGAGACAGTCCCGTCGAGAAAGTGCCCGATCCGGAGTCGCTGGGTGTCGTGCATCGACAGTTCCTCGAACTCATCGGGACTGATCCAGCGAACGTCGGTCGACTCGTCGCTGACCGCGAGTGCTCCGCCGACGACGCGGGCCGTCAGGCAGACGTTGAACTGGCGGCGTACCTCCCCGTCGCTGTAGGCGATGATGTGCCGGGCATCGGTGTAGAGGCCGACCATGCCGGTCACCTCCACGTCGTAGCCGGTCTCCTCCTTCACCTCCCGTACAGCCGCCTGCGGCACCGACTCGGTGAGGTCCATCCCGCCGCCGGGCAACGCCCACAGCCCGTTGTCGGTGCGCCGCTGCATGAGGATGCGTCCCTCGTCGTCGACGACCACAGCGGACACTCCCACGACCAGACTGTTCGGCTCGGGGGCGTCAGGATCGTCGTAGTACTCGGTGCGGGCCACCTACCTCTCCTCACCGGGCAGCCGGGACTGTTTCCACACGGCTTCGAAGCTGGTGGCGTAGGTGTCGAACAGCCCTTCCTCGCGCATGTGGCGCAGGTGGTAGACCGGGGCGCCGTAGGCGTTCATGCCGAAGACGTGCGCGTTGACGATCATGTGATCGTCCCCCAGGAACAGGGAGTTGTAGAGCGTGGTGTCGTGCACGCGCAGCTCGACGTTCGACGATTCCGTCAGCGGCCGGTAGTGCATGAGCGCCACCCGGCAGCGCGACTCGATGCCGTGCCCGAACAGTTCCTCAGCACCCCTGCCCCGAATGACGAGTGAGTCGGCGTCACCGAGCAAGATGCGGACGCGACACCCCTCCCGTGCCTTCGACGCGAGAAGGTCGTTGAAGTCCGGCCACGACTCGTGCAGGAAGTTCGCGGCGTAGACCAGGATGCCGATGCGTTGCTCCGCGCGCTCGAACAGGGTCCGCCACATGTCCAGGGGCGCGGAGGCGCGGGTGGGGTAGGCGGCGACCAGTTCACCGCTCCCTCGATGACGTCGCTTTCCCTGCTCGATCGCGGGCCACAGGTGGGCGAGGTCCTCCCGGAGCACGATCGCGGCCCGGTGGGCGATGCCCGGGTGTGGCGTACGGCCAGTGTTGACCCATCGTTCGGCGGTCTTGGGATCGACCCCTACCGCCTCGGCCAGTTGCCGGACGCTGATGCCCGCGTGGAGCAGCGCGGACCGCAGGCGCTCGTTGGGTGCCATGGGACGTTTATACGCCTCCAAAGACGTCCCGTCACCGTCCCCAAGTGAAGTTCCATCGTCCCCGCCCTGATCAGCATGCTTAGGGACGTATCAAGCCTCAAAAAACGTCCCCTCCCACGAACGACATGAGTCGCGACCGCCTGGTCACGACCATCCGAGACCTCCCGGAGAGCGATGCCCCTCAACGCAGTGATCACAGAAGCAGCCCGTTCCTCTCATGCGGCCGAACAGCTTCGCGCCGCTCTCGCCGATCTCGGGATAGCCGCCGACGTTCACCAGGGGCACGGCGCGGCCCTGCTGAGCGTGTGGGTGGACCTGCTCGTCTGGTCCGACGGCTTCCACTTCATGTGGTGGAACGGGGAACACTCCGCACGGACGGGTCGCAGGAAATACGCGACACATCCGGCGGGCACCCCGGTGGCAGCCGCTCACCGGATCGCCGCCCGCTATGTCGATCTCTGTGCCGCACACCCCGCGCCTCCGCTGCGAGCACCGAGGGCAGAGGCGGCGCCGTTGTGACGATGCTTGAGACCTGCGTGAGCCCACACCTGGGCATGGCGCAACACGGTCATGTCCGGCTCGACTGGCGCGCACCAGAACGGGTCCTGGAGCGGGTGCGGCCGGTGGCGTGGACATGCGGGTGCCGGGCCACCGTGTACGAGCTGTTCCAGGGCGGCGGACAGGGGTTCATACGGCGCACCCTCCAACTCGACGACGGCCACCGGGTGGACGAGAGCCACCGCTGGTCGATCGCCAAAGCTCGGGCGACCTGGACGGCACTGCTGTCCGGGAAAGCCCGGTAGAACGGGCGTGGCGGCGTGTGCTTCGGAGGGACGGCGTCGCCACGCCTACCAGGGGCCACCATGCAGAGTTCCGGCCCATTCCTCCCCCGCCCCCGACAGCTGCCAGACCGTGTGTCCCGACCGAGGGGTCAACTCCGTCTTCGCGTGTCCGTTGCCCCACGGCGTACACCGGTACCCCACACCCAACAGGTACAGACGGAGTTGACGCCGACCGAGGGACACGAACACTCCGGCAGCGGGGGCGGGGGAGTCACGGCCCGCAACCCAGGAAAACCATCGACGGGAGTGGAGACGGCCGGCGCAATGCCGAATGGCACCCCGTAGGGGCCGCGAAGCGGTTGGGCCGGTGGTCGGAGCGGCAGGCGGCAGCGCGTACCAGGGCGGCGGGTGCGTTCGGTTCGGCGGGTGCTCGGTGCGGTGGGCGGCGGGCTTACGCCGTGCCGTCCCGGCTGGCGCGGGTCGGGACCGGCCGCCAGGGCCGCACGCCCGGCCCGCTGGCCGTGCCGGGGCGGCGGGGCGTGTCCCGCCGTGCGGCGGCGCGAAGCGCTGGCGCCTTGAACCAGTAAAGAAACTCTGAGCCAATCCCCGACCACGTGGCACTTCTCGGACAGGAAGCGAGGCATCATGACCACCCGACGCAGCCGGGGAGACGGCGGCCTGCACTGGGACGAGACCCGCGAACGCTGGATCGCCTCAGTGACCGTCGGCTACACCCCCGCCGGAAAGCGCATCGTCAAGAAGGCCAGCGGCAAGACCAAGACCGAAGCCAAGGCCAAACTCAAAGAGATCATCCGCGACTACGACGACGGCCTGACCACGGCCGCGCACAACCACACCGTGGGCGACGCCGTACGCGACTGGCTGGAGTTCGGTCTCAACGGACGGGAAGCCTCCACGGTCACGAACCGCCGCATCCTGGCGGAGCAGCACGTGATCCCCGCGCTGGGCGCTCGCAAGCTCCGGGAGCTGTCCGCCGACGACGTGGACCGGTGGCTGGCGACCAAGTCAAAGATCCTGAGCACGGAGACCCTGCGGAAGATCCACTCGATTCTCAAGCGGTCCATCGCCCGCGCCCAGGCGCGCGACAAGGTCAAGCGCAACGTGGTGATGCTGTGCGAGATCCCCAAGGGACAGGAGGGGCGTCCCTCGAAGTCGCTGACGCTCGACCAGGCGGCGTCGGTGCTCAGGGCGGCCGAGGGGGCGATCCTGTACGCCTACGTCGTGGTGTCGCTCCTCATCGGCGCCAGGACCGAGGAGTTACGGGCGCTCACCTGGGCGCATGTGGACCTGGACGGCCAGCCGGACGCGGATCCCCCGCTCCCGCCGTCGATCATGGTGTGGCGCTCGGTACGAGTCGGGGGAGACACCAAAACCGAGAAGTCCCGGCGCACCCTCGCTCTCCCCAGGCTGTGCGTAGACGCGCTGCGCGGGCACCGTGAGCGGCAGACACTCGCACGAGAGAGAGCGGGGAACTTGTGGCAGGAGAATGACCTCGTCTTCGCGAGCAAGCACGGGACCGAGCTGGACGCGGCCAACGTCCGCCGGGCCTTCCGGGTGATCCTCAAGAGGACCGATCTCAACGAGGACGAGTGGACTCCCCGGGAGATGCGGCACAGCTTCGTCTCGCTGCTGTCGGACTCCGGCATGGCCCTGGAGAACATTTCCCGCCTGGTCGGCCACAAGGGGACCGTGGTGACGGAGAAGGTCTACCGCAAGCAGCTCCGCCCCGTGCTGCTCGATGGGGCCGAGGCGATAAACATGATCTTCCCCATCGAGGTCAAGGGAGCGTAGTCACTCACTTAGTCACCCGGAAGATCGAAAAAGGCCACTTCCCTGCCGGGAAATGGCCTCTGAGCTGGGTGGGGCTACCAGGACTTGAACCTGGGACCTCTTCCTTATCAGCACCGTCCGCGCACTGGCCTGACCAGGGCGATCATGGATCGCCCTGGTCAGACGCGGAGTCTCGGTGAACCAGAGAGAGCGTCGGTGAACCTAGATGAGCCATGCTCAAGATCGTTTCTCCCGGGTTTCTCCCAGGCTTTGAGGCGCTAGGCGAGCCAGAAGCTCTCATGGCGACCGCCCTGGATGCCGACGGGAAGCAGATCGGCACTGGGTACGGTCGGTCCATGACCGAAGCGCTGCGCACCGTGATTGCGCGGGAGCAAGAGGAGCCCGCAGCGCTGCGCACCGTGATTGCGCGCGAGCAAGATGAACCCGTGCGAGCGGAGGTTTTGGGCAGCGAGTCCGCGGCCGAGATCCCGGATCGCGAGTACTCCGATGAGCCCCCGTTTGAGCGAACTGACCTCTGGCTCCGCTGCCGATCAACGCCCCCACGCCTACCCCGCACGAGGCTGCCCGCCGGCACGAAGTCCGGGAGCCGTCGAGACACTGATCCGAATGGCTCCAGTCCCGAACCGATGCGTTCCAGCACACTCGTCGGTTCGTCGAGGGGCCCAGCACCGCTCCACGTTCTTGAGGTCGGAGGAGCCGCAGACCGCCGCCGAGTCAGACGACTGATCCCGCCCGTGTCCGGCTCTCGCCGTGGCGACCCGCGGCATGAAATTCGGCACCACTGACCACCTCATAGGGTGACGCCCGTGAACCCCAAGCACACCGTCGACACCATCGACTACGCCATCGTCGACCACCTTTCTGACGACGCCATGCGATGGCGCCCCGGCGAATGGGCCCACTTCCGACGGCCTGCCCTCGCCGCGCGGATCGCTGCCGATACCGGCCGCGACCTGAGCAGCGTCTCCCTTGAGCTCGACCAGCTCCACCACACGCGGCCAGACGAGGCCGACCCCGCGCGGATCGTGCAACTGTTCGCCCCAACCGGCATCGCACTCGGCGCTCCCATCGCGGACGTCGTTGACCAGGTCGCGCAACTGCCGGCGGAACAGCGTGGTCCCGTGATGGCCACCATCACGGAATCCCTCGTGCCCGCCGTTGTGCAGGCCGTGCTGGCTGAAGCGCTGTAACACGAAATGCGCTCTGACACGTCTATGGCCTATTAAGTGCCTCTAGAGGGGCGCGCATTGACGTGATCTCAGCGAATTCCCGGTAGGTAATCGTGCTCGAAGTGAGTGAGGACAAGCGCCGCGCGGGCGACGTCGCCGATTCGGCTGGGGCTGACGGTGATGTGCTGCAGGGTTCGCCACCGGCC
>NZ_BSRQ01000011.1 GCF_030268685.1 Microtetraspora sp. NBRC 13810 | reverse complement strand
CGCGAAGGGCTACTACACGCCCGGGTCACCGGCCGCGCCCATCAACGGCTCCCAGGCGTTCTCCGCGACCGGAATCTACTCCACCGTGGACGACATCGCCCGCTGGGACCGGTCCTTCGGCGCATACCGGGTCGCGCCACCCGCCACCGTCAAGCAGGCGTTCACGCCCCAGGCGCCATGCCCCGCCAACGGCTGCCTCAACCTGCCGTCAACCGCGTACGCCTTCGGCTGGCTCGTCGACCGGCTCCACGGGCACCGGCTCCGCTACCACCCAGGTCTTCTCCAGGGCTACGCGGCGAGCAACATGTACCTGCCCGATGACGACATCGCGGTTGTCGTGCTCAGCAACGTGCAGGACACCGACACGAACGGCATCGCCCGGCACCTCGCCACGATGGCCCTCAAGTCTTCGAACGGAGGGCGGCCGTCGTGACGGGCACCTAGGACCGCCCCCTTGTTCCCGGGCGTGAGTGCGTTGACCAGCGCGATCGTGCGAACCGCCGGGTCCGGCGGGCTTGGAACGTTCCAGATTCGGGACAATCACGCTATCGCAGGGTCGAACGGGATTTGTGGAACGTTCCAAGACAAGCCGCCGTAAGGCCATCTGAAAGATCTACCTTTCTCTCTTGCTTGCAGATCAAGCCAAGGGAGACCGGCATGCACAGGACCTCCGCAGTCCAGGCTCGCGGGATCACGAAGTCCTTCGGTGATGTGATCGCACTGGACGGCGTCGATCTCGACGTGCCGAGCGGGCAGGTCCATGGCCTGGTCGGCCCGAACGGCGCGGGCAAGACGACGCTCCTCGGCCTGCTCCTGGGCCTGGCGGTCGCGGACAGGGGCAGCCTGGAAATCCTGGGCACGCCGGTCGGGCGTACGCTCTCCGTCCCCGGCGGCGTCGCGGGCTTCGTGGACGGACCGGGGCTCTACCCCTCGCTCACCGCGCGGCAGAACCTCGCCGCCCTGGCCTCGCTGCGCCGGTACGACGCCGGGCACACCGCCGACGTCGGCGACGCGCTGGAGCAGGTCGGGCTCACCGACGTCGCCGACGACCGGGTCCGGGGCTTCTCACTGGGGATGCGCCAGCGGCTCGGGCTGGCCGCCGCGCTGCTCACCAGGCCGCGGCTGCTCGTCCTCGACGAACCGGCCAACGGCCTGGACCCGGCCGGCAAGTACCACGTGCACCGCGTCATCACCGGGCTCGCCGCGGACGGGGCCGCGGTGGTCCTGTCCAGCCACCGGATGGACGACCTCGCCGCGCTGTGCTCCGAGGTCACCCTTCTCGCCACCGGGCGGATCGTCTTCTCCGGGCCGGTGGGCAAGCTCGCGGCGGAGAGCGGCGAGCTCGACTACCGGCTGGTCACCTCCGACCCGGAGGCCGCCCAGCGGCTGGCGGCACGGACGCCCGGGCTCCGCGTCGTGCCCGGTCACGACGCCGGTCAACGGCAGGACGCCGACGTCGTCGTCCGCGGGCCGGTGCCCGCCCTCGACGAGCTGGTCGTGCGGCTCGTGCAGGCGGGCGTGGCGCTGCGAGAGCTGGGGCCCGTGGTGCCGCCGCTGGAGGCCGCGTTCCTGGCCCTGACCGGCACCGGCCCCGAACCCACGCAGGCCGAACCGGCGCAGCCCGAACCGGCGCAGGCCGACCCCGTGCAGGCCGAACCGGCGCAAGCCGAGCCCGCGCTGGCTGCGAAGGAGGAAGCGCGATGACCGCGATCGTCACCGGACCCCGGGGCGGCGTCCGGCCGGCACCCGTGCTGCACGGCTACCGGTTCGAGCTGGTCAAGCTGCTCTCCCAGTGGCGGATCCGCCTGCTGCTGCTCGCCTGCTGGATCGCCCCCGCGGCCTTCGTGGCCGCGGTGAGCCTGCAGAGCTCGCTGCCCTCCGACACGGTCTTCGGCCGTTGGATGAACTCGACGGGCTGGGCGGGGTCGCTGGTCGTGCTGGACTTCTCGTGCAGTTGGGCGCTCCCGCTGCTGACGGCGCTGGTCGCCGGCGACGTCTTCGCCGTCGAGGACCGGCTGGGCACCTGGCGCCACCTCCTCGTGGCGGTGCGCTCGCCGAAGCGGATCTTCGTGGCGAAGACCCTCGCCAGCCTCACCCTGATCCTGTTGCTCGTGGCCGGGCTGGCCGCGTCGGGCATCGTCGGCGGCCTGGCCGCGGTCGGCGACGGGCAGCTCGCCGGTCTGGACGGTCATCTCCTCGCCCCGGGGGACGCGGCCGGCACGGTCCTGCTCGCGTGGGCCTGCGCGTTGGCGCCGACGCTGGCGTTCGCCGCGGTCGGCCTGCTCGGCTCGGTCGCCCTGGGCCGCTCTCCGATGGGGCTGCTGATGCCCGCGCTGCTCGCCTTCGTGCTGCAGCTCGCGCAGTTGCTCCCGCTGCCGGTGGCCGTGCAACTGGCCCTGCCGAGCCATGCCTTCCTCGCCTGGCGCGGGCTGTTCACCAGCCCGGCGCAGGCGGGCCCCATCCTCGCCGGCCTCGTCGTCTGCCTCGCGTGGGCTGTCGTCGCCACCGCGCTGGCCTACCGCATGTTCCTGCGCCGCGACTTCACCGACCTGAGCTACGACGGGTCGGGCCGGCAGATCCTCGTGGGGGCGGTCCTGCCGCTGGCCGCACTGGTCGTCGTCGCCTTCGGCGTGATCGCCGGCCTGACCCCGGCCACGGGCTCGGGGGTCGAGCAGGGGAAGCTGCAGAACTCGCTCGCCACGGCGTACTCCCACCTCTACCGGTTGCAGACGCGTGAGCTGCATCGCCCCGACGTCACCGAGGCCCAGCTGCGGGCCACCGCGTCCTGCGACAAGGGCGGCTCCCGAGTCCTCGACGAGGGACCGGGCAACGACTGGCGGTGTGTCGTCTCCTGGCGCCTCCCCGGCGCGACCGCCGTGGGAACCGCCATCTACCAGCTCGACGTCACCGCGGACGGGCGGTACGTCGCCGACGGAGACGGACCAAAGGAGGTCAACGGCTACTTCCAGGTGCGCACCCCGACAGGGGACGCGCCCAACCCCTTGTGGCAGTTCGACGGGAACGTCGACCTGCTCGCAGGCACCCCGAAGGAATAGACAGTGCACGTCACGCGCCAACGCGTCACGAAGAGCCGTTCCGGGCTCTTCGACCGAACCACCGGCCGCCGGGTCCGCCTCCTCGCGGCCGCCACCGCCGCCCTCGTCGTCGCCGGCGGGGGTATGGCCTACGCCTCCACCGATGTGTTCGGCACCGAGCAGGTCGGCCAGACCACCGCCAAGGGCCTGGTCGTGTCCGGCGACCAGTACATCGACCCGATCGGCGAGCGCCTCGTCATCAACGAAGGCAAGATCATGTCGTCCTCAGTCAGCCCGGACGGCACCCACCTCGCGGCCTCGATCACCGACGGTGGGATGGCACTCGCCGTCGTCGACCTGAAGAACTGGAAGGTGCAGCAGCTCGTCGGCAGCAACGCGGCCGCGAACCTGCGCATCGGCAGCAACTCCGTCGGCCAGGAAGGCCCCACGTACTCGCCGGACGGCTCGCAGCTGTGGCTGGGCCAGACCGACGGCTTCACCAGGTTCACCGTGAACCCGGACGGCTCCCTCGCCAACCCGACGTCCATCACGATCCCGGCGGACGGCCCCAGGCACGCGCTGGTGGCTCAGCCGGTGTTCTCGGCAGACGGCTCCACCGCGTACGTCGCCGTCAACGGCCAGAACCGGGTGGTCGCCATCGACGCGGCGACCGGGGCCATCAGGCAGAGCTGGGCTGTGGGGAACGCCCCGCGCGGCATCGTCATGGTCGGCGACAAGCTCTACGTCAGCAACGAGGGCGGCCGTCCGGCCCAGCCCGGCGACACCACGATCAACTCCTACAACACCCAGGTGCCGGCCGACCCGAACACCGGTGCCACCACCACCGGCACGGTCAGCGTCATCGACCTGGCCGACCCGGCCGCCGTCGCCAGCATCGACGTCGGCCTGCACCCGACCGCCATGTACGCCAAGAACGGAACGGTGTTCGTCACCAACACCGCCACCAACGACGTGTCGGTCATCGACACGTCGAAGGACGAGGTCGTCCAGACCATCGCCACCCAGCCGTGGCCGGAGGCCGCGGTGGGCTACGAGCCCGACGCGGTGACGCTCACCGACGACGGTCACCTGCTGGTGACGCTCGGCCGCGCCAACGCGGTGGCCGTCTACCGCTACACGACGCCGCAGGAGCCGGTCAGCTACGTCGGCCTGCTCCCGACGGACTACTTCCCCGCCGAGATCACCACCGTCGGCGACCAGGTGCTGGTCTCCAACACCCGTGGCATCGACGCCCGCCGTCCCACTACCAGCGCCGGGCACGGCACCCACGACACGACGTCGAGCCTGCAGCGGTTCACACTGCCGGACGACAGGCAGATCGCCAGGTCCACGGCCACGGTCTTCGCGCAGAACGGCTGGGGCAAGAACGACGTCAAGGTGGCCAACGGCAACAAGCAGAAGGCCGAGCCGGTCCCGAAGCGTCTCGGCGACCCCTCGACGATCAAGCACGTCTTCCTGATCGTCAAGGAGAACCGGACCTACGACCAGGTCCTCGGTGACGACCCGCGTGGCAACGGCGACCCGTCGCTGGCCCAGTACGGCGAGAACGTGACGCCGAACCAGCACGCGTTGGCCCGTCAGTTCGGGCTGTACGACAACACGTACGACATCGGCACCAACTCGGCAGAGGGCCACAACTGGCTGATGCAGGCCGACAACCCGGAGTACACCGAGTCCTCGGCCGGTGAGTACCTGCGCAGCTACGACACCGAGGACGACGCTCTCGGCCACCAGCGGACCGGCTTCATCTGGACCGGTGCGCAGGCGGCGGGCCAGACCGTGCGGGACTTCGGTGAGTTCCACCAGTTCCTGACCAAGCCGTCCGACGCGACCTGGCAGAACCTGTACTGCGACACCAAGAACATGGAGGCGACGGGGCAGGACACCGCCTACACCCTGGACTCCTCCTCGCCGATCCCGTCGCTCAACGACGTGTCGGTGCACGGCTTCCCGAAGTTCGACACCAGCGTCCCGGACATCTACCGGTCCGAGATCTGGAAGCGTGACTTCGAGGCCAACGGGCCGGCGAACCTGAACATGTTCTGGCTCTCCAGCGACCACACCGGCGGTCCGGTGAACGGGGCCGCTCAGGTCGCCGACAACGACCTGGCCGTCGGCAAGATCGTCGACACCATCTCGCACAGCAAGTACTGGAAGGACTCCGCGATCTTCGTGGTCGAGGACGACTCCCAGGCCGGCCTCGACCACGTCGACGGCCACCGTGCCCCGATCCAGATCATCAGCCCCTGGGCCCAGCACGGCCAGGTGGACAGCCAGTACTACACGCAGATCTCCATGATCCGCACCATCGAGCAGATCCTCGGGATCAAGCCGATGAACCAGAAGGACAGCGCCGCCACCCCGATGACCCGGGCCTTCGCCAAGAAGCCCGACTACACGCCGTTCACCTTCCTGCCGAACCGCACCTCGCTGACCCTGGGTCTGCCGACCCCGCCGGCCTGCGGCGCGGACACCCCGGCGCCGCAGAACCCGAACGCCGCGGCCCCGCCGTCGGCGAAGGTGCCCGCGGACAAGAAGGAGATCGCGGCGAAGTGGGAAGCCTGGAAGCCGCAGCAGCGGCTCACCGGACCCGACGCCAGGGCCGACTCCGCCAGCCCCGCGCAGATGGACCACTTCTCGTGGTACGAGGCGCACGACTGGAAGAAGCCCTACCCGGGTGAGCACGAGATCTACACGCCGGACCAGGTCCCGGGCGCCTACCTCCCGTCGCCGGAGCACGACGGCTGACACAGCTTGATCACAAAGGAGGGCCCCGACCGGCGCTGACACCGGCCGGGGCCCTCCTGCTGACGCGGGTTCGCGCCTGTCCGTGGTGCTCAGAAGAGCCTGTACGAGCCGGTGATCGTCAGCGATTCCGCGGTCTCGCCAGGGTTCACAGAGGTAGAACCCCGCAGACCTGCCGGATGTGACAGCGGCGACGAAACCAGAGGCAGGAAGCCCGGTCATCGGGGATAGATCAGGAGTCGCGGCGCGAGAAGCTGAGACCGGCCGCCGCCAGTGTCACGACCACATAGAACGCCAGGACCGCCGTCGCCGCGGGAGGTGACAGCAGATACGCCGAGTCCGCGCCCGCGATCTGGGGGGCGAGGTTGGGAATCAGCACCGAGGCCACCCACAGATGGACGGGCTCCGGCAGCATGTGCGCGAACATCGGCACCACCAGGGTGAGCGCCCCGATCAGCGCCACCGTCGCGGCCGTCGACCGCAGGATCGTTCCGAGTCCCAGCGCCACGAGGCCGGTGGCCAGGGTGGTGACGGCTGTGCCGGTCGCGGGCGGGACCGCCTCCCACCAGTGCGCCCAGGGATTGAGCGGCGCGGGCCGGTCGCCCAGGATGAGAACGGCGCCGATCTGCGACAGGCTCGCGAACAGTACGCCGCAGGCGAGCGCGACACAGGTGACCACCACGGTCTTGGCGGCCAGCAGCATCCGTCGCCGGGGGACCGCGACCAGGCTGGGGGCGATGGAACCGGTCGAGTACTCGGTCGTGATGGCAAGCGCACTGAGCGAACCGATGAAGAACGCCACCAACGGCATGACGGCGACGGCTGGATCGGCGCTCTCGAAGGACGCCTGCTCCTGCGGTGTGGCCTGGTCGTAGGAGCCCACATGGCTCATGATGACGACCAGGCCGATCAGGGTGGACACGGCCGCTCCGCCCGAGAGCGCCCATGCGGAGCGCATGGTCCGGAGCTTGAGCCATTCCGCCGCGACGGCGTCCAGCACGGACGCGAGCGCGGACACTTCGGCCGCGACGTTCCTCGGCGGTGCGGTCCGCGGAGTCGTGGGGATCATCGGCTCTCTCCGCCGCCGGCGCGGTAGTCGGCGGCCTCTTCGGTCATCTCCAGGTAGACGTCCTCAAGCGTGGCGTCGCGCGGCGTCAGCTCGTGGATCGGGATGCGGCGCTCGGCGGCGAGATCGCCGATCGTGGCGGTGTCGGCGCCCGTCACCGTGAGGGCGTCCCGCGGCCCGAACGACACCGACATGCCGGCGGCCCGCAGGACTCCGCCCAGTTCCAGGTGTTTCGGGGATCGGACCAGGATGTCGCGGCGGAAGCGCCTGGCGAGGTCCTCCATCGAGGACTCGGCGATCAACCTGCCCCGGCCGATGACGAGCACGTGGTCGACGGTCAGGGCCATCTCGCTCATCAGGTGGCTGGACAGCAGCACCGTCCGGCCTTCCGCGGCGAGCGTGCGCATCAGGCCGCGCACCCAGCGGATGCCCTCGGCGTCCAGGCCGTTCACCGGTTCGTCCAGCAGGACGACGCCGGGGTCGCCCAGCAGCGCCGCCGCGATGCCCAGCCGCTGCCGCATGCCGAGCGAGAAACCCCCGATGCGCCGGTGCGCCACGTCCTGCAGCCCCACCTGCTCCAGCAGCGCCATGATCCTTGCGGAGCCGATGCGGTGACTACGGGCCAGGCAGGCGAGCTGTTTGAACGCGGTGCGGCCCGGGTGCACGGCACCGGCGTCGAGCAGCGCGCCCACCTCGTGCAGCGGCCGGCTGATCTCCGCGTATCGGCGTCCGTTGACCAGGGCCACGCCGGACGTCGGGCTGTGCAGGCCGACGATGACGCGTAAGGTCGTGGATTTCCCCGCGCCGTTGGGCCCCAGGAAGCCGGTCACCCGCCCGGGGGGAACGTGAAAGGACAGCCGGTCCAGGGCGAGCGTCGAGCCGTAACGCTTCGTCAACTCTCTGACTTCGATCACGTGAACACGGTGTCAAAGCCATCCCCGCCGGCGCGTCTGTCCACGGTCGGAACTTCCGCGTATGTCCACGGTCGTACCTGGGAGGCCGCCCTGAGCCGAGGCACGCCGGCGCGGCGAGAAGTCCTGAGTGGTGGGGCTCGGCCGTCAGCCGCTCAGGAGGTGATGAGGAGGGCGAGGCCGATCAGCACCACGATGGGCACGAGCCACACCACGGCCTCGGCGGCGAATTCCTTGTACATCCCGTGACTCCCTCGGTTGGGCGTTTCGCCCAACATTGCGCAGCCGCAGGGCGACGGGATGTCTGCTGCGGCCACCTCTGGACGTAAGTTCGTATTGAACTTGAGTACGCCGTTCCGGTCAAGCGGCGCCTACCTCTGGCGAGCCGCCGGATCGGCGTCCGCACGGCGGTTTCTCATCCCGTTTACAAATCGTGATCAAAACACTACTCTCTGTGCTGACCCGTGGTTGCCCGCCCGCACAGCGAGGAGGTTCCGTGCGCACGTCCTTCCGTAACGTCGCCGCCGTAGTGATCACCGTCGGCGGCGGCATGGCCCTGTCGGCCGCGCCCGCCCATGCCATCCCCGATCCCTCGAAGATCGCAGTCCTGGAGTCCATCCAGAAGATCGACCCCGTCCTGATGGCCAACTGCACGACCGGCACGGTCGCCAACCCCGTCGGCGCCGTCGCCATCCCGCCCGAAGTCCCGCTCGCGGGCTGCCTCACACTCTGACGGCCTCCACCGATCGGCACTTCCCCCGTCACCTGGCGGCGAGGCGGACCCGTGGATGAGGAGGAGACGGGCACGTAGCATGGGACGATGCGGCCGACCGTGCACGATCGTGACGATGCGGCTGTGTGGGACGTCGCACGACCGGCGCGGCCCAGCCGGGTGCCCGGTGTCACCATGGCCGGGTTTCGCGACCTTGGCAGGACCCCGGCCGGCCTCCGGCTGATCCCGCACCCGGCTGTCACGCTGGCCCTGGTGTTCGGCGCCCGACGGCGGCTACGCCGACCAGTCCCATCTGCATCGGGACGTCGTGGCGTTCACCGGCGTGACCCCCGCGACCGTGGCCGGCGAGCCGTTCCTCGCGGTGGACGACATCGCCTGGGCCGGCCAGGGGACACACCTCTAGCCGCCTGTCACCGGCCTGCCCGGCAGTCGCGGGAACGAGCCCCTCGGGCCGGCGTGCCTTCCGAAGCCGGCAGGGGCGCCCGCTACGGCGCGCGGTCGGCGTTCCTGGTGGCGGGGGAGACGGTCTGCCGGTAATGCTCGGCCGCCGCGGCCATGTCGTCGCTGAGGAGCCGGAAGAACCGGCTCGCGGTGTGCAGCCGGTGGCCGGCCGGGGTCTGGACGCCGAGGACGTCCACGCCTTCCCGGACGGCGTCGGCCCACAGCGCCATCGACCGGGTGCCCACCAGCCACGCCCGGTACCAGACCTCCTCGTCGATCAGGTACCGCTCACGCCGGCTGTCACGCTCGCGTTTGACCAGCCCGACCTGCTCCAGCCAGCCGACCCCCTTGGAGATCGACGCGGGGCTGACCCGCAGCCGTTCGACCAGGTCGGCGACGGTCATGTCGCCGGCGTCGCTGGTGAACAGGCAGACCAGCACCCTGGCGGCCATCGGCGGCATCCCCGACATCACCGCGGTGAGCCTGTCCTCGTACTCCCGCACCGCCCGGGGGTCACGCCCGCCGGTGTCCGCGGCGGCCGGCGCGCTCAGCGGCGGGCTCGGCCGGCGGCGGGCGCGCCATCCGGTCGCCTGCTGCGCCCGGGCCGCGCGGTAGCCGTACGGACCGCCGTTGCGTGCGATCTCGCGGCCGACGGTGGACCTCGGCCGGCCCAGGCGACGGGCGATCTCCGCGTAGCTGAGACCTTCGGCCAGCCCTTCGGCGATCTTGCGGCGGTCGTCGTACGTCAGATGGCCTCCCACACGCACAAGTATGTCCGCCGGCGACAGCGTGTTGCGTTTGCCGACAACGTCGTTGCGCCAACGATGCGGCTCTGACCTGGGACGACGGCATTTCCAGCTTGCCGGATCCGAAAACGCGTCCGTAGCCTTCCCAGGTGTCCGAACGCGGCGTCGCGCACCGGCTCCCCGAGGCGCGGGCGACGCCGCCGGGACGCCAACCCCCTCGGTGAATCCCAAGGAGACCCCTGGCATGGCTGCCAAGATATGCCTCGTCACCGGCGCCTCATCCGGCATCGGCCACGCCACCGCGCTCGAACTCCTGCGCGGCGGCCACATCGTGTACGGCGGGGCGCGGCGGGAGTGGAAGATGGCCGCGATCCGCGAGGCGGGAGGTCACCCCCTGCCGATGGACGTGACCGAGGAAGAAGACCTCCAGCGGGCCGTCCGCACCATCCTGGACGAACACCGGCGGATCGACGTCCTGGTGAACAACGCGGGGACCGTCGTGCACGGCGCGGTCGAGGACACGCCGACGACGGTGGCGCGGGACCACTTCGAGGTCAACGTGCTCGCCCCGGCCCGGCTGGTCCAACTGGTCCTGCCGGGGATGCGGGAACGGCGGTCGGGCACGATCGTCAACGTGTCCTCGATCGGCGGCGAGATCGCCCTGCCGCTCGGCGCCTGGTACCACGCGTCCAAACACGCGCTGGAGGCGTTCTCCGACACGCTCCGCATGGAGGTCGGCCCGTTCGGCATCGACGTCGTCATCATCCAGCCCGGCATCATCAGGACCGAGTTCGAAGCCGGGACGGCGCGGCAACTGCGGGAGATCTCGGGAAACGGGGCCTACCGGCAGATCGCCGAGGCCATGGCACGCGTGGCGGAGACGCAGGCGCGGCTGGGCCAGGACGGGCCGGGCTCGGACCCCGGCGTCGTCGCGACGACGATCCGGCAGGCCGTCGAGTCGGCCCGGCCGGACACCCGGTACGCCGTCGGCTGGCAGGCCGAAGCCCTGCTGCACCTCAACAGGTCCTTGAGCGACCGCGAGTTCGACGCACGGGTGACCGGGGCGCTCGCCTGACCTCCCCCGCGCGCCGCCTCCCGCCGCCGTACCGGGACGACGCTCCCCACGAGACCCTTCATCGGAGAAACCCATGACCGCCGCCATCGAGACATCCGGACTCGTCAAGACGTTCGGGCCGACGCGCGCCCTGGACGGGCTCGACCTCACCGTCGACACCGGCGAGGTGCACGGTTTCCTCGGCCCCAACGGGGCGGGGAAGTCCACCACCATCCGCATCCTGCTGGGCCTGATGCGGGCCACCTCCGGCCGCACCATCCTGCTGTCCAGCCACATCCTCGCCCAGGTCGAGAACCTCGCCGACCGGATCAGCATCGTCCGGGACGGGAAGATCGTCGAGACGGGCGCGCTGGCGGACATCCGCCACCTGGGCCGGACGACGATCCAGGCCGGTACGACGACCCCGGTGACCGGCCTCCAGGATCTGCCCGGCGTCCACGACGCGAGGATCGAGGACGGCGGCGTGCGGTTCAGCGTGGACGGCGAACACCTCGACGCCGCCGTCCGGCACCTCGGCGGATTCGGCATCCGGTCGCTGGTCAGCCATCCGCCGACGCTGGAGGAGCTCATGCTCCGCCACTACGGGAAGCGCCACGGCACCGGGGACGCGGCATGACCGCCACCGTGACCCCGGCGCGCAGCCGTACGGAACCGGGACCGGCGGGCGGCCACCTGGCCGGACCGGCGCCATGGTACGGCTGGCGCTGCGCCGTGACCGGGTCAGGCTGCCGATCTGGGTGCTCGCCGTCGCGGCCCTCGTCCTGCGCTTCCACCATGCGGCCGCGACCGTCGTCGTCCCGACGCCGGAGGCGCTGGCCGAGGCCACGCAGCTGATCCGCGCCTCGTTCATGCGGGCGCTCGCCGGGCCCGTCTTCGGCGGCGGGGCCGTCACCTCGCAGAGCTACTTCCTCGCCGCCTACTGGGTCGAGTTCCTGCTGGCCGCCGCGCTGATGAACATGCTGCTCGTCACCCGGCACACCCGGGCCGAGGAGCAGACGGGCCGGGCCGAGCTCATCCGGTCGGCCGTCGTGGGCCGGCACGCCCAGCTCACCGCCGCGCTGATCGTGGCCCTGATCGGCGACGCCGTGCTCGCGGTCCTCACCGCCGTCGCGGCGGTCGGCATCGGGTTTCCCACCGGCAGCGCCCTGCTGTTCGGCGCCTCCCTCGCCGCGGCCGGGCTGGTGTTCGCCGCGGTCGCCGCGGTCACCGCCCAGATCACCGAACACCCCAGGGGCGCCAACGGGATCGCGGCCGTGGTGCTCGCCGCGGCGTGGACCCTGCGCGGCGCGGGGGCGATGCAGAGCCAGGAGGGCGGTCCGCTGTTCTGGCTGTCCCCGATCGGCTGGTCGCAGCAGACCCGGGTCCTGGCCGACGAACGCTGGTGGCCGCTCGGCCTCTCGGCTCTCCTCGCCGGGCTCCTGGTCGCGGGCGCCTACACGCTGGCGGGCCGCAGGGATCTCGGCGCCGCCCTGGTGGCCCCGCGTCCCGGCCGCGCCTCGGCGCCCGGCTGGCTGCGCTCGCCGTTCGCGCTCGCCCTGCGGCTCCAGCGGGCGGCCATCGGCTGGTGGGGTGCATCCAGGCGGCCTTCCGGCAGGTCATAGAGCAGGTGCCCACACGTGTCTCCTGAGCGATCAGCGGAGAGTTTCCCCGATCAGGCCGGCCACGGCTCAAGGCCGTTGTTCCGGCGTAGCCACTGGAGCAGGTCGTCCTCGATGCCCATGAGCTCGTCCAGGTCGCGGTGCAGATCCTTCGCCGAGTTGAAGGCAGCCAGGTTCATGTCGGAGTTGTAGTTGTTGGCCGTCAACTGGGCGCTGTCGAGCTGCCGTTCGGCCTGGTACAGGGGGTGCGACGTCGGGCTCTGCCGGAGGTAGGGCACCTGCGCGAGGTCGTCCGCGGTGAGCGTGCCGTCGTCGAAGGACGAGTTCAGCCGGGTCATCAACCGCTGCCTCTCCTGGATCACCCTTTCCGCGTTGCCCAGCGAGACCTTGGCGCCCTGGACGGTGTTGTTCACGTACTCGGCGGCCTGCGGGAACATGGGCCGGCTCGCCGCCTGCGGGCTCTGGGCGCCCTTCGTCCCGACGCGGCGCCGCACCGCCTCCGCCAGGCTGCGCATGATGTCGCCGAACTTCCGCATCAGCGGGCGGAGCGCGCCGGCGGTGCGGGTGAACACGGCGCGCAGCCGGGTCAGCAGCAGGCGGCCCGCGGGCGTGGCGGCACCGGCGGCGAGCGCGATCCCCGCCATCCCGGCGAGCACGTCCAGATGGGATCTGATCGCGTTGCTCACGCCCTCAAGGCTGCGCAGGACGCCCGCGGTGACGGAGCCGAGGTTTCCCGCCTGGAGCAGGGCGCCCACCGTGCCGGTTCCGTGCTCCTGCGCGGCGCCGGCGCTCGGGCCGCGGTTGGCGGTGGCGAGCCGGAGGGCGGACACGCCGTCGTCGGCCATCTGCCTGGACTGCCCGGCGGACCCGTCCCAGGTGTCCGCGTGCACGCCGACACCGGGCAGATCGGGCAGCCGGGCTGATCCGAAGAACCCGTAACCGGCGCCGACCAGCTGATCGCTCACCAGGCGCTCACCTGCTCGTTGGCCCGCTCGGTCGCGACATTGCCGTCGGCCATCATGACCTGCGCCGCACCGGTGAAGCCCAGCCGCTCCGCCGCCTGCCCGCTCGTCTCCAGCCAGGCGGCCATCAGCTCGGCGTAGGGACCGGAGACCTCCTCGTACGGCACCGGCGACTCCTCGCCCAGATGGCCGCGCAGCCGGGTGAGGTACGAAGCGTGCTCATCCGCCAGTTGCCCGAAGCCGCGCCCCGAGGTGTACCTGCCCTCGGCGTCGATCACCACGTCGTCGCTCGCCATCGTCCCGGCTCCCCCTGGTCCCGCCCACTTTTCCAGGGACGATACTCGCCCGTCCCGGGCCGTGATAACCGGTCCCGTCTCGTGAGCGCTTGGCCGTATTGTTCTCGGGTGGCTGACGCGGAGCGGGAGCGGTTGCGGAAAGGTTTCACGCGGGTCGCGGAGTTGTACGACCGGGTTCGGCCAGGATATCCGCAGGCGATGTTCGACGATCTTCTCGGGTCGGCCGGGCCCGGGTGCCGGGTGCTGGAGATCGGGTGCGGGACGGGGCAGGCGACGGCGCCGCTGGCGGAGTCGGGATGCCGGGTCGTCGCGGTGGAGCTGGGGGCCGAGATGGCGGCGGTGGCACGCCGCAACCTGGCGCGGTTCCCCGGGGTGGAGGTGGTGACCGCCGCCTTCGAGGAGTGGCCGTTGCCGCGGGAGCCGTTCGACGTCGTGGTGTCGGCGACCGCGTTCCACTGGATCGACCCGGCGGTGCGGGTGACGAAGGCGGCGGACGCGCTGCGGCCCGGCGGCCTGCTGGCGACGGTGGCCACCCACCATGTGGCCGGCGGGAGCGCGGAGTTCTTCGCCGAGGTGCAGGACTGTTACGAGCGGTTCGATCCGGCGACGCCGCCGGGGTTGCGCCTGACGGCCGCGGCCGGCATCCCGCGTGACGGCGAGGAGGTGCGCCGGTCGGGGCGGTTCGGGCCGGTGGCCTTCCACCGTTACGAGTGGGAGCTGACGTATGCGACCGCGGAGTACCTCGACCTGCTGCGCACCTACTCCGGTCACCTGGCCCTGCTGGCGGCGGCCCGCGACGGCCTGCTCGCCTGCGTCGGCGGCCTGATCGACGGCCGGTACGGCGGAAGCGTCACCAAGCGCTATCTGACGGAGCTGCGTCTCGCCCAGCGCACCGGCCGAGCGTCCTCCGCCGGCACGAGCATCACGAGCATGACGTGCTCGCGCTCGCCGTGCCGGACGGTCCCGGTGGACCGGAAGCCGCGTCTCTCCGGCAACCGCACCGACGGAGTGGCACGCGTCAGCGGCGCCGGATCCTCAGCCATCGGCGCGGGTGGCGGATCCTGAGGTGGCCGTAGGCGACCTCGCCGGTCACCCGGACGTGCAGTCGCCCGCGGCCCAGGCGGCCGGGGAGTTTGCAGCTCACGCTGCCCCAGGTGGTCAGCGCCTCGTCGGTGTTCACGGTCGCGCCGGGCGGCAGGACGATGGTGGCGGAGCCGTACGCGAGGCGGAGGTCGATGTCGATCACCGGGTGCTCGATGTGGGCGCCGGACAGGTCGAGCAGGACGTTGCCGTACTCGGACTCGGCGCGCAGCAGCCGCGGGACCTGCCAGTCGCCCGTCCGCCGCAGGTGCCCGCCGGTGGAGGTCAGCCGCACGACCTGATGATCGTCGGGCAGGTCGGCGACCGCCGGCGTCAGGTCGGCGCGGGACCTGGCGGTCAGGGCCCGCTCGATCCGGTCCTCCAGCTCGGCGGAGGTCAGGAATCCCTCGGCGAAAGCCTGCTGAAGCCGGGAGACGGTCCGGTCCCGGTCTTCGTCGGAGACGCGTACCAGTGGTTCCGGCAGATGATTCGGCATGGTGTCGTGGCCTGTCCTTCGCGCTGGGGCGGGCGAAACACGCTGTGACGCCAAGGATGGCGTCACTTTGACGTCAGGTTAGCACCGGGATGCGACGTCATGAAGACCCTGCCGGCCGCCCGCAGGATCAGCGCGACGCTCACGACGTAGGCGAGGGCGGCCAGGGAGGTCTGGGTGAGGATCGCCGGGAGGTACCAGGGCGGTCCGTCGCCGGCGACGACCGGGACGGGCTCACCCGACGCCCCGCCGAGCACGAACGGCGTGCCGCCCGCGAGCAGCAGCCACAGGAACAGCAGGGGAGGCCCGGCGACACCCAGCGCGACCAGCAGCGGAGCGGTGACCCCGTGCCGTCGCGCCAGACCGGCCAGAGCCAGGGCGCCCGCCCCGGCGACGGCGAGCGCCAGGGCGTACGTCCACGTCGTCCGGGTCGCCTGGTCCAGATAGAACTCGCCCGCGCCCGTGTAGTGGTCCGGGTCCCTCCGGAACGTCTCCTCGGCCTGCCGGCGCGCCTGGCCGATCGCGACGAGGTTGAGCACCGTGACCACAGCGCCGGACAGCGGCAGGAGACGCAGGAGCAGCAGCGCCGTCCCGGGAGCGGGGCGCGCCCGCCACCCGGTGGCCGCGGGCCGGGCGAGCAGGCACACGGCCGCCGGGTACGTCACGGCCGCCACGCCGAGCAGCGCCGCGCGGGCGTGGCCGTACCAGCCGGGGATCGCCGCGTCCAGCAGGTCCTCCGCGACCTCCCAGGACAGCGTGGGATACGCCTCCACCGACGACACGGCGAGCAGGCCGGCCAGGTACACCGGCGTGAGGAACCCCACCCCCAACAGCCCGGCCGCCACCCCCCGGCCCGCCGCGCCCCCCGGGGAGGCGGCCGGTGCCGAACCGCGCCACAGCGGGACGGCGACGCAGGTGAGGAGGGCCGTGGCGGCGGTGAAGAAGAGCAGGGCCGGGCGGGTGCCCGCCAGCGTCTCGTACCCGGCCAGTTCGGCGCGCGCGCCCGCAGGGAGCGCCATGCCTTCGACGTCCCGCCGCGACCGGGTCGTGGCCGACCGGAGGACCGTGAGATCCAGCAGGCAGACGGCCGCGCCGAGGAGGGCCGCCTGCGCGGGGAGTGCGAGGGCGACGGCTTTTCCCCGGGAACCGGCCGGGTGGCCGGAGCGCGCGGTGACGGGCATGGACGGGACGATGCCCGGCCGCCGGTAAGGCCGTCGTAAGCCGGTAAGGCCCCGGGAAACGGGCGGCCCTCGGCACGGCACGGTACGTCATCCCAGGTCGGTCAGGGCGCCGCGGACCCGTTCCACCAGCGGGTTCGCGTCGCCGGAGCGCCACACCAGGTGCAGGGTGGTCGACGTGCCGGCCAGCGGCCGGGGCGTCACGCCGACCCGGCGCAACGCCCGGCGCGAGTCGGGGAGCACGGCGGCCCCGAAGCCCGCCGCCACCAGCGCCAGCAGCGTCTCCGCCTCGGCGAGCACCGTGCGCGCCCGCCGGACCAGGACCTCGCCGGCGGGGGTCGGCGCGATGCCGCGGCCCGCGCGGGTGAACAGCTCGGCGCCCAGCGAGCGCTCCAGCTCGCGGAGCTGGCGGCTCAACGTCGGCTGGCTCAGGTGCAGCCGTCTCGCGGCGGCGCTGACGCTGCCCTCCCCCGCGATCGCGACCACATAGCTCAACAGCCGTAGTTCCATCCATACCTCCAGGGCATGGGAAGTATAGGAGGAGGTTCCCGGCAGACGGATTCGGATCCCGGCGGCGGCAGGATCGGGACATCACCCACTGAAGGAGACGCTATGAACCGCCAGGAACGTTACGAGCACGGCATGCGGGTTCTGGAACAGGTGGACGGCGAAGCGGGACAGCGGGTCGTCGGCTCGCTCGCCGACGTGTCGCCCGAACTGGGCCACCAGGTGGTGGCCTGGGCGTTCGGCGACATGTACGCCCGCCCCGAGCTGCCGCCGTGGGACCGGCAACTGGTCACCCTCGGCGTGCTCACCGCGCTGGGCGGCTGTGAGATCGAGCTCGACGTGCACATCAACGCCGCGCTCAACGTGGGCCTGACCGCCTCCGAGATCGCCGAGACGCTGCTGCACTCGGCCGTCTACTGCGGCATGCCACGCGCGATCAACGCCACCCTCATCGCCAAGAAGGTGTTCGCCGAGCGCGGCCTCCTACCGGTCACCAACGTGAGCTGAACCCGCGAGTTGAGCGGGGGCGTCCCGCGTTGGGGGGCGTGGCCTTCCGGCCGGTCCTGGGCGCCCGGTTCACTGGAGGCCCTGGTACCACTCGGTCAGGTCGGCAGCGGGCGGCAGCGGGCGATCCGCCGGGTAGCGGACGGCCACCAGGAAGTCGGAGACGAAGTTCGAGTAGCACACAGGGTCGGCGTCCTGGGCCAGGGCGAGCACGCTGTCGCCGTTCCGCCACACGGCCATCCGGAACTCCTCCTCCCGGTCGTCGCCGACGGCCTCCCGCTCGACCGCCGTCACCGCGGGCGGCCCGAGGATGCCGCCCACCATCTCGGCCGCGGAGTCCCACGCCAGGTCGAAGGCCGCCCTGCCCTCCTCACGGCGCAGGGTCCAGCCGTCCGGCCCGCCCCACACCTCGGCGAGGTAGTCCGCGTTCTGCTCGTCGTCGTACTCGGGGTCGTACACGCAGAACGCGGCCCACACCACCTGGTCCGGCCGGCCCGAGGCGGCGTAGTGGGTGGACCACACGACCTGCCCGGCGGCCGTCTGGTAGGAGTCGTCGAAGCCGCCCGCATACCGCCAGCCCAGGCCGGCCAGGAAATTGTCGAAGGACCGCTCGTCGCTGGGCACGGTGGCCATCCGGGCCACCTGGTGAACGACCTCGGGGGTGAGGGGGCAGATCGCCAGAGTCATCCCGGGATTGTACGGCTTCGCCCAGATCGAAGATCACTCGTCCTCCGCCGGCCGTGTACGCGAATCCGCGTAGGCCGGAAGCCGCGTCCGGGCGGATGATCCGGGCACCGGACCGCCGGAACAATCACGGCTGTGACCCACCAGCCCCGTGCGGCGACCGTGCTGAGCGTGTTCGCCCGCGCTTTCCGCACACCGGATCTGCGCAAGAAGATTCTGTTCACCCTCGCCGTGATCGCGTTGTTCCGGCTCGGCCAGTTCCTGCCCGCGCCCGGTGCGCACGTCGTTAACGTGCAGCGCTGCCTGACCCAGGCGCAGACGGGGGACAACGCCGGTTTCTACCAGACGGTGCAGTTCTTCAGCGGCGGCGGAATGCTGAAACTCTCGGTGTTCGCGCTCGGCATCATGCCGTACATCACCGCGAGCATCGTCATGCAGTTGCTGGCGGTGGTGATCCCCCGGCTGGAGGCGCTGAAGAAAGAGGGGAGTTCCGGCACCGCGAAAATCACGCAGTACACCCGCTATCTCGCGGTCGGCCTCGCCGTGCTGAACGCGGCGACACTCGTCGCACTGGCCAGAACCGGCGGCATCTTCCCCAACTGCCCGCACCCGCTGCTGACCGGCCAGGACCTCATGACCGTGGTCACGCTGGTGGTGACCCTGACGGCGGGGGCGGCCGCGGTCATGTGGCTCGGCGAGCTGATCACCGAACGCGGGGTCGGCAACGGCATGTCCCTGCTGATCTTCACCCAGGTCGTCGCCTTCTTCCCGGCCTATCTACTCGGAATCCTCCGGCAGGACGTGGTCGCCTTCGTCACGATGATGGTCGTCGGCGGATTCCTGGTCGCCGCCGTCGTCTTCGTCGAACAGGCGCAGCGCCGCGTCCCCGTGCAATATGCCAAACGCATGGTCGGCCGCAGAATGTACGGCGGAAGCAGCACCTACATCCCGCTCAAGGTCAACCAGGCCGGGATCATCCCCGTCATCTTCACATCGTCCCTGCTCTATCTGCCGCAACTCGCCGTGGGATTCCTCGACGGCGGGCAGCCGAATCCGGTGACCGGCTGGATATCGGCCTACCTCGTTTCCGGTGACCATCCCGTTTATGTTTTCACGTATCTCACGCTCATCGTGGCGTTCACGTTCTTCTACGTGTCCATCACGTTCGACCCGGTCGAGGTCGCGGACAACATGCGGAGGTTCGGGGGGTTCGTCCCGGGGATCCGGCCCGGCCGGCCGACCGCCGAGTACCTCGGCTACGTGCTCAACCGGCTGACCGCGCCCGGCGCCGCCTACCTCGGCGTACTGTCCGTCATCCCGATCATCGCCTTCGTGCTGCTCGGCGACCCGCAGACGCAGCAGAACTTCCCGTTCGGCGGCGCGAGCATCCTGATCATGGTCGGCGTGGGCCTGGACACCGTGAAACAGATCGAAAGCCAACTCCAGCAACGCCACTACGAAGGCTTCCTCAGATAAACCCGCCTACCCGCCGGACCGCTCCCGGCTTTCCGCCGGTCCCTCCCCGGCGGGCCGCCGGGTCTACCCGGGCGGTCGCAGGGCTTCCCGGGCGGGCCGTCGTGGCCGGGTCACCGCCCGGGGATCGTCAGCCCGGCTCGTACGGCGAAGACCACCAGCTGGGCGCGGTCGCGGGCATGCAGCTTGACCATGGCCCGGCTGACGTGCGTGCGCACGGTCTGCGGGCTGAGCACCAGCTCCCGGGCGATCTCGTCATTGGAACGCCCGGTCGCCACCCAGGCCACCATCTCCCGCTCCCGGGGCGTCAGCTCCTCAAGCCCCGCCACCGGAGCCATCCCGTCGGCCACGTGCCGACCGAACATGCCGATCACCCGCCGGGTCACCGAAGGCGACAGCAGCGCCTCACCCGCCGCCACCACCCGTACGGCCTGGGCCAGCTCCGCCGGCGCGTTGTCCTTGAGGATGAACCCGCTGGCCCCCGCCTGAAGCGACTCGAAGACGTACTCGTCGAGCTCGAACGTGGTCACCACCACGACCTTGGTGCCGCGCAGCTCGGGCTCGGCCGAGATGGCCCGCAGGGCCTGCACGCCGTCCATGCCGGGCATCCGGATGTCCAGCAGCAGCACATCCGGCCGGGTCTCGCGCACCAACTCCACCGCGCCGCCCCCGTCCCCCGCCTCCCCGACCAGCTCCAGGTCGGCCTCCCGCTCGATGAGCACCCGCAACCCCATCCGGACGACCTCCTGATCGTCCACCACCGCCACCCTGATCGGCTCCCCACCCACACCACCGCCCCGCGCGTCCGCAATCACGCGGCGACCCCGACGTCACGGCTCACGGATGCGCCCCAGGGACCGAGGGCACGGCGGCTCTTCGAAGAGCTCTGATCACCGGGCTCTTTCGGGGGACTCTCATCACGGGGTTGGTTTGCGGGGCTGATCACAAGGTTCTTCCGTGAGGCTCTGGTCACGGGGTTCTCCCGTGGGGCTCTGGTCGCGAGGTTGGTTTGTGGGGCTCTGTTGCGGGCTGGTTTGCGGGGCTCTGGTTACGGGGTTCTTCCGCGGGGCTCTGGTCATGGAATCGCCTTGGGGGGTCGTCACGCCGTCGCCTTGGGGAAGCGGGCGACCACCCGGAAGCCGCCGTCCTCGCGCGGGCCCGCGGTGAACCCGCCGCCGGCCGCCTCGACCCGGGCGCGCATACCGGTCAGGCCACGCCCCTCGGCGAGCGTGCCGCCCGGCACCCCGCGCCCCCGGTCGGCTATCTCCACGACGAGGTCGCCCGACCCGGCCGCCCGCGGCTCGTGCGCCACCCGGACCACGGCTCTGGTCGGCCCGGCATGCCGCAGCACGTTGGTCAGCGACTCGCGCACCACCCGGTACACGGCGGCGTCCACGTGCGCATGCGGCACCCCGCCCAGCTCACCCACCTCCAGCTCCACCGGAAGCCCGCCCGCCCGCACGGCGTCCACCACCTGCCGCAGATGGCGCAACCCCGGCTCGCCCCGCACGGCGTCCGCTGCCGCTGTTGCCGGCACCGCTGCCCCTGCCCCTGCCGTTGCCGTTGCCGTTGCCGTTGCCGGGGACGGGGACGGGGACGGGAAGGGGGAGGGGGACGGGAGCGTCGTGTTCGTCGTTCGTGCGGGGAGTGGGTGCATCGTGTCGAGGGCGGCTCGGAGTTCGGCGAGGGCTCGGGTGCTCGTCGCGCGGATCGCCTCCAGCGACTCGCGCGCCTGCTCCGGCTGCTCGTCCAGCATCATCAGCGCGATCCCGGCCTGCATGGCGATGGCCGCCAGCCCGTGCCCGGCCACATCGTGCACCTCACCCGCGATCCGCCGCCGCTCCTCCAGCACCGCCCGCACCGCCACCTCACCCGCCCGCACCGCCTCCTCATCGCCCCGCACCACCACTTCGCCCGCCCGCGCCGCTACGACGGAGACTCCGGTCCCCGCTGTCGCTTCGTCCGCCCGCGCCTCCTTGTCGGCCTGCGTCGCTGCGGCGGAGACCCCGGCCAGCGACGCGACCTCCGTAGCGCTCTGCGGGACGTTCGCCACCCCTGCCGGGGTTTGCGTCCGGGGCGTGGCCTCCGCCTGCCGTGTGCGTACGGGAGTGAGGGGGGACGGGGCTCGGGGCGGGGTGAGGCCGGCTGCGGCTGAGGGAGTGTCGCGGTGGGCGGGTTCGGCGGCCGGCGGGCGGACCTGCGCCGGGCCGCCGAGGGACCAGGGAACGGCCAGCCAGCCGGACCACGCGAGGACCAGGATGACCGGCACGTCGCCCACCCGGGTGAGCCTGGGCATCGTGGCGGTCCACCGTGTCCCACCAGGCGCCCGCCACCGGGTCACCGCGAAGCCCACCAGGGCGCCGCAGACCAGCGCGGGCCACGACGTGTGCCCCAGAACCATCAAGATCGCCGAAGCGCCCCCCGCGAAGGCGGCGAGCGGCGCCGAACGCCACCAGGCGACCACCCCGCCGACCGCCACGACGGATGCCGGCACCCAGCCCGGCCACAGCCCCTCGACGGCGGCGAGCGAGCCGAAGGCGGCCACCAGCCCGATCACCGCCGCGAGCAACGCGTCAAGCCCGGCCGTCGCCGCAGTGAGCCCGGAGTCCCGCCCCGTCGCCGCCGTGGATGGCGTGGTGTCGTACCTCGTCATCGCCATGGAGGGCGCGGTCATCGCCATGGAGGGCGCGGTCATCGCCATGGAGGGCGCGGTGTCCCGCCCCGTCGCCGCCGCGGATGGCACGGCGTCGTACCTCGTCATCGTCGTGGTGAGAGTGCTGTCCCGCGCCGCCACGGTCGCCGCCGGGAGCTCGGTGTCGTGACCGGTCGCCGACGTGGTGAGCGTGGTGTTGTGATCGGTTGCCGTCGTGGTGGGCGGTGTGTCGCGTTCGGCTCGCACGGTGGGCGGGCTCGCGCCCGGCACCTGGCGGGCGGAGCGCCCGGCGTGCCGGTGGGTGCTCGGATGCGTGTGCTCGGTCACCTTCCCCCACGGACGCGATCAGCGAGGTCGGCGGGCCCACACTCCCGCGAGCGCCGAAGCTCTTCTCCCGTAGCAGTAGCCGTGATTCTAGCGAAACCACCCCCACACCGGCGGCACCCCGCCCCCACCTTCGTCCAGACGCACCCCCGCCCCACCCACGTGAAGGCGCGCCCCCACCCTCGCGGCGGTTCGGCCCTCCTCTCAAAGCGTGGTGGGACCCGTGGCCCCGCCGTCGAGGCTCGACGGCTCTTCCGCCATCAGTGATCCATCAGGTGTCCAGTGGCCCCGGAAGGAAGCTGTGGAAGCAGCGGTATCGCCTGTCATGACGCAGAATCCGAAAGGTGAGGAGAATCGTCCGGGCGGTGCTGGTGGGAGTGGTCCTGCTGGTGTGTGCCGTGGCGGCGGTGCCGCAGGTGGGCAGGGTGCCGGACTGGGAGGGGCGGCTGACGTCGGCGGCGGCGCTGGCGTACGCGGTGCGGGACGGGCAGGGGCTGCCGGGGTGGGACGGCGGCCGGATCCCGTACTCGTGGGGCGGCGGGCACGCCGCGTCGCCCGGCCCCTCGCGCGGGACCTGCCTGGGCTACAGCGGGTCGATCCGGCCCTGCCCGGCGGCCAGAACGGTCGGGCTCGACTGCTCGGGGCTCGTGCGCTGGATCTACGACCTGGCCTTCGGGCAGGACGTGCTCGGCATGGGCACCACCGACGACCACCTGCTCCGGCTGCGTCAGGTCGCGTCGCCGGACGTGCTGCCCGGCGACCTCGTCTACTACGGCAAACCCACCGGCGACGGGCTGCGCACCCACCACGTGGGCATCTACGTCGGTGACGGCAAGATGATCAACGCCCTGCGCACCGGGACCCGGGTCCGGCTGGACGACGTCACCGTGCTGCGCGACCTCATCGGGTACTACCGCCTCAAGACCGCCTGGTAGCGCTGGTGCGCCCGATCGGTACGGGACGGGTGTCGCCTGGTGAAACTGTCGGGGCGCGGTCCTAGTCTGTCCCCTCGTGAACAGCCGATTCGTGGGTCCCGACGGGATAGAGATCACTCCTGGCGTCCTCGCAGGTCATCAGGTCCTCCGGCTGCACAGGCACGGCCGGCTGATCGCCGAGTGCGTGTCCGTCGCCGAGGTGGCCCGGCACGTCGATCTGGCCGATCTGTGTGAGGTGATCCCTTTCGCCCGGCGGGAGGCCGTCCACACCCGGCGAGAGGCCGTGATCGGCGCCTCCTCCGCCCCGTGATTCCGATTCGCATCAGCCCAGAGGGCCGTGTATGGTTACACCTGTCCGCAGCGCGAAGCGCAAAGCAGAGCGAAGCGAGACAGGCCCCTTTAGCTCAGTCGGCAGAGCGTCTCCATGGTAAGGAGA
The DNA here is from genome assembly GCF_030268685.1 of Microtetraspora sp. NBRC 13810. Taxonomy (GTDB): domain Bacteria; phylum Actinomycetota; class Actinomycetes; order Streptosporangiales; family Streptosporangiaceae; genus BSRQ01. The sequence continues at coordinate 257,421 of NZ_BSRQ01000011.1, read as the reverse complement.
AGGTCTACGGTTCGATTCCGTAAAGGGGCTCGACCGCTCTTAAGCCCTGACCAGTGGTTGGGGCTTTTGGCTTGGGTGATTCTCACTCGGTCACGCGATTCGGCCAGGTGCGCAATACCCGCATGGGTCGGGTATCCTTGCGTAGCTGGTCGATTTCGACGCATCTACCAGGCGGAGTAGCTCAGTCAGGCAGAGCAAGCGGCTCATAATCGCTGTGTCGCCGGTTCAAGTCCGGCCTCCGCTACTACCCTGCCGGGCCCCCACGAGGGTGGCCTGGCCTGGGTTGTCCATCAGTCCCGAACGTAGAAAGGCACTCCCACGTGGCTGCCACCGACGTAAGGCCGAAGATCACGCTGGCCTGCCAGGAGTGCAAGCACCGCAACTACATCACGCGGAAGAACCGGCGCAACGACCCGGACCGGCTTGAGCTGAAGAAGTACTGCCCCAACTGCAAGACGCACCAGCCTCACCGCGAGACCCGCTAAGCGCTTCTCCTCCGGTCGCCCGCCGAAGCCGTATGTGGGGGGCAAGGCGGGCGCGACCGGTGTCGGCGCTCCGGGATTCCGAGCTGCCGAGCGTTATTTCACCGTGTCCGGCCGAGGTGTGTCCGGCCGGGCTGTCCGGCTGGCTGTGACGTCCCGGCCATCCGGCCGGAGATCACTTCTGTGTCAAGGCCGTCTCGGCAGAGTCAAAACTCCGGCGGCCGGGCCGACGCGGGCCCATAGGTTGTGGGCGGCCGGTCGGGGCAGATCCCTGGTGAGGGGCGGGTCGACGCCTGCGCTCTGTCGCCGTCGGCCTCAGCAGCTCTCGTATCCCCGAAGGAGCCCCGAGACGATGGCCCTGAACCGCGATTTCGTCGGCCGGACGTACCAGACGTCCAGCTCCTACGAAGTCAGCCGCGTGAAGATCAGAGAGTTCGCGGCGGCGATCGGTGACAACAACCCGATCTACCGCGACCGCGAGGCGGCCCACGCGGCCGGCCATCCCGACGTCATCGCGCCGCCGACCTTCCCCATCGTGTTCACCCTCGCCGGTGCGGGCGAGGCGCTGGCGGATCCCGAGCTGGGGCTCAACTTCGCGATGGTGGTGCACGGCGAGCAGCGGTTCGAGTACGCCAGGCCCGTGCGGGCCGGTGACGAGCTGCTCTGCACCTCGACGATCACGGACATCCGCAGCATCGGCCGCAACGAGGTGCTGACCGTCAAGAGCGACGTCACGACGCTGGACGGCGAGCACGTGTGCACGACCTACAACACCATCGTGGAGCGGGGAGGCGCGGCGTGAGCGCGACGGTCAGGTACGACGACGTCGAGGTCGGCCTGGAGATCCCCGCCGCCGACTACCCGGTGCGCCGGGTCAGCCTCGTCATGTACGCGGGGGCGTCCGGCGACTTCAACCCGATCCACTGGAACGAGCGCTTCGCCAAGACGGTCGGCCTGCCGGACGTGATCGCGCACGGCATGTTCACCATGGCGCAGGGCGGCCGGTTCGTCACCGACTGGGCGGGCGACCCCGGCGCCGTGGTGGACTACGGCGTGAAGTTCTCCTCCATGGTGGTCGTCCCGGACGACGACCAGGGCGCGACCGTCACCGTGAGCGGTGTGATCGAGCAGAAGCTTGAGGACAAGCGGGTGGTGGTCGCCCTGACCGCGCGGTCGGGTGACTCCCGGGTGCTGTCCAGGGCGCGGGCCGTGGTCCAGCTCGCCTAGCCTGACGGTCCTTTTAACGCCGGTTCGCGTGGGTAGCGTGACCAGGGTGAGCGAAGCGACTGAGCCACCGAGGCATGTCACCGGGCTCGCCGAGCAGCGGGCCAAGGCACGAGCGGAGCGCGATTTCGCGGCGGCGGACGTGTTGCGGGCGGAGATCGAGGAAGCGGGCTGGCTGGTCCACGACACCGCCGGCGGGTTCGAGCTGACGCCGAAACCGCCGTTCGAGGTGTGGCCCACCGTGGCCGCGCTCCCGGTCTCCGCGGCCGTGGACCCGCCCCCGGCGGCGGAGGAGGAAGAGGAGACCGGCGAGTCCCCGGGCACCGAGGCGATGGTCGCCTCCCAGGTGCTGTGGGACGCGAGCCTGGCCGTCTCCCGCGTCAACGAGGCGGTCGGCGTGGCCGGCGGCACCCAGGAGTATGCGAAGAGGCCCACGCCCGACGTGACGGTCGGGCTGGTCGTGGACGGCGGACCGGCCGAGCTGCGCAAGTGCGTGGACGCGCTGATCGCGCACACCGACGCCGGGATCCTCGCGCTGGACCTCGGCGACGTCGAGGGCGCGGGCACCGTGCTGCACGAGCTGGCCGCCGCGCACCCGGGCCGGATCCGGGACCTGCACGTCGCCGAGCGCCCGCACTGGCGGGACGGCTCGGCGGGCTGGGGCGCGAGCCGTACGAAGCTGTTGCGGATCGACACGGCGGACGTGCATGTGGTGCTGGAGACCAGCACCGTCCTGGACGGCGACGCCGTCACGCCGCTGGTCGAGGCGGTGCGGGCCGGGGCGACCGCGGCCGGCTGGCGCGGCGCGGAGCCCGGCGCGGAGGGGGAGTGGCACGACGCCGGACCCGGCCGGGTGCGCGCGCTGCGCGGCAACCTGTTCGCGGTGAGGCGTTCCGCGGCGCTGGAGGCGGGCGGCTTCCCCGACCGCGCCTTCTTCCACCGGCACGCCGACCTGGAGTTCTCCCTCACCCTGCCGGGGGAGCTGGTGGTGCCGGAGGCGAGGCTGCCGGTCCACCAGGAACGGGGCCGCGACGACGTCGACCAGGCGTACGAGGACCGGGAGTCCCGGCGTACTCATGACCGCGTGCTGAACCTCCTGCGCACGAGCGGACCCTCCCGCACGCCGTAGGCTGGCCTGACCCTACCGGCGTGTGAGGAAGATTCATGACCGAGCGTTTGTCGGGTGTGCGGCTGGCGCCGTACACCACGTTGGGGCTGGGCGGACCGGCCGGGGCGTTCGTCGAGGCGGGTACGGCGGGTGAGCTGGCCGCCGAGGTGCTCCGGGCCGACCGGGCCGGCGAGCCGGTGCTCGTGCTGGGCGGCGGCAGCAACCTGGTGGTGTCCGACGCGGGCTTCGACGGCCTCGTCGTGCGGGTGGCCTCGCGCGGTGTCGAGGTGGCGGACGCCGGGGACCGCGTGCTGGTGACGGCGCAGAGCGGCGAGGACTGGGACGCGCTGGTGGTCCGGAGCGTGGCCGAGGGATGGGCGGGCATCGAGTGCCTGTCCGGCATCCCCGGCCTCGTCGGCTCCACCCCGATCCAGAACGTCGGCGCGTACGGCCAGGAGGTCGCGCAGACGATCATCCGGGTCCGGGTGCTGGACCGGGTCACCGGCGAGACGCGGGAGATCGACGCCGCCGGGTGCGGGTTCGCCTACCGGCACAGCGCGTTCAAGGCCGACCTCGCCCGTTACCTCGTGCTGGACGTCACCTACGCGCTGGAACGCGGCACCGGCTCCGGCCCGGCGCTGTCCGGCCCGATCGCCTACAAGGAACTGGCGGCCAGGCTGGGCGTCGCGCTCGGCGAGCGGGTGCCGGTGGCCGACGCCCGCCAGGCCGTGCTGGAGCTGCGCAGGTCCAAGGGCATGGTGCTGGACGCCGCCGACCCCGACACGCGCAGCGCCGGATCCTTCTTCACCAACCCGGTCCTCCGCCCCGACCAGGCCGCCGAACTGGAACTGCGCGCCTCCGGCTTCCCCCGCTGGGAGAACCCGGACGGCACGGTGAAGGTCCCGGCCGCCTGGCTGATCGAGCAGGCCGGCTTCCCGAAGGGGTACGCCCGCGGCCCGGTGCGCATTTCCACCAAGCACACCCTCGCCCTGACGAATCCCGGAATGTCGGGCAGCGCGGACGACCTTCTGCTGCTGGCCCGCGAGGTGCGGGACGGCGTCGCGGAGAAGTTCGGCGTCACACTGGTCAACGAGCCGATCATGGTGGGCCTGGCTCTCTGAGGTGAGCCTGGCCCTCTGAGACGACCGCCTGCGGGCTGCCCCCGACCGCCCGCGGACTGGTCTCGGGCGGCGGGAAGGTGAATTTTCCGGGACTCCGTACGGGGTGCGCATAATCGGGCGGCTGTGTGTCAGTGGGAGTCCATGGACTCACACATCGCGCGGTCGGCCCCGGGTGCCACGCTCCGCGGGGAGAAGGACGTACCGTCCCCCGGCCGCGCCGGCGGGAAGCCGTCCCCGGGGGCGGGGAAGGGGAAGCGCGAGGAGTCGCCTCCGGGCGCGTCAGGGAAGTTGTTCCCGGGTACCAGAGCCGGCGCGTCGGGGGAGCCGTCCTCGGGGGTGGGGAAGCCCGGGGTGGGGTGGGCGGCGCGGCTGGCGGTGGTGGTGCCGGTGGGGGTTGCGCTGGTGGCCGGGGTGTGGGGGATCGGGCGGGGGTCGCTGTGGCAGGACGAGGCCACCACGCTCGCCCTCGCCGGGCGGCCGTTGCCGCAGTTGTGGGACACGCTGGGCACCGTCGACGCCGTGCACGGCGTCTACTACCTGCTCGTGCACGTCCTGCTGGGCGTCGCGGGGGCCGGCCCGTCGCCCGAGGTGCTGTTGCGGGTGCCGTCGCTGCTGGCCACCGCCGGGGCCGCGCTGGGCGTCGCGGTCGTCGGCCGCCGCCTGGGCTCCCCGGCGGCCGGCCTCTTCGCCGGAACGGCCTACGCCCTGGCCCCGGTGGTCGTCTACCACGCGCAGGAGGCCCGCTCCTTCGCGCTGGTCGCCGCCGCCGTCGTGCTCGCCTGCTACCTGCTGGTACGGGCCGCCGAACAGCCGCGCCGGCTCCGCTGGTGGGCGGGGTACGCCGCCGCCGTGGCGCTCGCCTGCCTGCTCAACCTCTTCGCCGCGTTCTTCCTGCTGGCCCACGCGGTCACGCTGGCTGCCTGCCGGGTGGGCTTCGCCGTACTGTGGCGGTGGGCCGTGGCCTGCCTGGCCGGGCTGCTGTGCGCCGCGCCGGTCGGCTGGATCGCCTACGGGCAGCAGGACCAGGTCTCCCATCTCGACGTGCCGACCTGGGCGACGGCGGGCGCGCTCGTCACGCGGTTCGCCGGGGGCGGCGTGCTGCTCGCGGTCACCGGGGTCCTGGCCGGGCTCGCCGTGCTCCACCGGGCGGACCGCGCCGGACCGGTCGGGCTGCCGCTCCTCGCGCTGCCGCTGGCCGTGCTGCCGCCCGCGGCGCTGCTCCTGATCTCCCAGGCGCATCCGTTCTACGCGGACAGGTACGTTCTCTACTCCATGCTGGGGCTGTCCTGGCTGATCGGGGCGGGCGCCGCCGCGGGCGCACGACTGCCCCGGCTGCCCGCGGTGGCCGGGGTGCTGCCGGTGGCGCTCGTCGCCGGTCTCGGCCTGCCCGCCCAGGAGCAGGTGCGCCGGATCGACAGCCGCCCGGACGACCCGGCGGCGGCGGCCCGTCTCGTCGGGCAGGGCGCCCGGCCGGGGGATGTCGTGCTGTTCCTGCCGTCGGTGCGGCGGCTGGTCGCCGAGGCGTACCCGGTGGAGTTCCGGCACGCCCGCGACGCCGCGCTGAAGCTCTCCGGCCCGGCCTCCGGGACCCTGGCCGGCCGCGAGCTGCCGCCCGAGGACATCGTCGCGTCCATCGGCGACGCGCCGCGGATCTGGACGGTCAGCCGCTCCCACGCCGCCGACGCCGACCTGTCCTCCTCCCGGGACCGGGCCAAACGGGACCTGCTCCGCGACGACTACCGCCAGGTGCGCGTCACCCGCGTCCTCGGCTACGCCGTACGCCTCTACGAACGGGGTGACGGGTGAGTCTTTGCCCGCCGACGTGTCGTGCTGGGGGTGCGGCGGGTGGGCTTGGGGGGATGTTAGGGTCTTCTGGAACACCGAAGGGGAGTAGTCCCAATCGCGTGATCGACACGCTGGCGCCACGGCGCCCGGTCGCGCGGGCCTGAAACGGGCGGACGAGACCTTCGGCCTGGCAGTATGCGTTGTGAGCGCTGCCGGGCCGAAGCCGTGCCCGCAGGATCTCCCGGGTGTTCGCTTCCGCCCGGTCGCGCATGATGGAAGGGCGACCCCTTGGAAGCGTTCTGGATCAGTCTTGCGGTGATCTTCGTCGCGGAGCTCGGCGACAAGAGCCAGCTCATGGCGATGACCTTCGCCACCAGGTTCAAACCCGGGCCGGTGCTGGCCGGGATCACCATCGCCACCGCCGTGGTGCACCTCTTCAGCGTCGCGCTGGGCGGCGTCGTCGGCGACCTGCTGCCGACCACGGCGATCACGCTCGTCGCCGGCATCGCGTTCCTCGGGTTCGCACTGTGGACGCTGCGCGGGGACGAGCTGACCGAGGCCGAGTCGCAGAAGGCGTCCCGCACCACCCGGTCCGCCCTCATCGCCGTCACCGTGGCCTTCTTCCTCAGCGAACTCGGCGACAAGACCATGCTGGCCACCATCACCCTGGCCACCCAGCACGGCTGGTTCGGCACCTGGATCGGCTCGACCGTGGGCATGGTCGCCGCCGACGCCCTCGCCATCGTGGTCGGCCGCATGCTCGGCAAGCATCTGCCCGAGCGAGTGATCAGGTACGGCGCCGCCATCGCGTTCGCGATCTTCGGGGTGATCCTGATCGCCGAGGCCCTCGTCTGATCCGGGAAATCTGAGCCGGGTCCTGGATCGGTCCCAGAGTGCCGGAAGTGCTGTGACACAGGAGATGTGACACGTCTGGAGGGGTCCTCAGGTTTACCTGGAGCCCCAATATTCTCAGAATTCTCCTGACATGTCCGTTTTGGCGGGCCAGAATGCGTGGTTCATCAGGTGTCCGAAACTCTCCTGGAGGACCACATGCACAGACTCATCAAGGCACTCGCGTGCCTCGGCGGTCTGGCAGCGATCATCACACCCGTAACCGCGGCGCACGCCGCGACCCGAACTCCCACCCCGGCCGCGGAGTGCCGCGTGGCCGCGTCTCTGCCCGCGGCCACGCCCACCTCCATCCGCGCCGAGGCGTCCCGCGCCGGGTGCACGCAGGCCGCAGCCCTGCGTATCCAGCTCAAGTGGGCCCGCTCCGGCGCCGACCAGGTCGTCAAGCAGGCCAGGACGATCGTCCGCAACGGCCGGTTCGCCGCGGCGGCCCCGTGCACCACCTCACCGCGCACGTACTACGTCGTCGTCACCGACGGCGCGGGGAACACCTCCCGCTCCAAGGGCGTACAGCTCGGCTGCGCGCCCGCCGCGACCCCCGCCCCCACGCCCACCACCGCCCCGACCTCCACCACACCCGCTCCCACGCCCACCGCCGTCCCGACCTCCACAGCCGCCCCCTCGACCACGGCGGTGCCGACCTCCACACCCGCCCCCTCGACCAGTCCGAGCGGCGGCACCGGTACCGGCACCGTCGGTTCGACGGTGGAGGAAGAGGTCGTGCGCCTGACCAACGAGGCGCGCAGGACCGGCGGGTGCGCTCCGCTGACGCACGACGCGAAGCTGCACACCGCCGCGCGGGGGCACTCCTCGGACATGGCGGCCAAGGGATACTTCTCCCACGACTCCCAGGACGGCCGGGACCCCGGTGACCGCATCGCCGCCGCGGGCTTCTCCCCGATCCGCGCGTGGGGTGAGAACATCGCGATGGGGCAGCCCACCGCGGCCGTCGTCGTCAAGGCGTGGCTGGACAGCCCCGGCCACCGGGCCAACATCATGAACTGCACCTACACGCACATCGGCGTGGGTGAGGCCAAGGGCGCCAGGGGCCTTTACTGGACCCAGGACTTCGGCCGTCACTGACCTTCTCCCTCCACTGACCCTCTCCCTGCACTCTCCGCCGGCGTTGTGCCCCCTTTTTTGTGGGCCGCGTCGGCGGGTGTGTGTGGTGTCGCGCCGTACGGGGGCGCCGGGTACGGCCGCTTTTCTTCTCGCCGACGCGGCGCCTTGGAGGGAGGGCGGGGTTACAGGGTGTGAGGTTAGGGGGTTAGAGGGTTAGGGGGTTAGGAGGGAGAGGCGGTGGGCGGCGGCGGTGGCTTCGCCGCGGTTGGAGACGCCGAGTTTGGCGAGGATGTTCGAGACGTGGACGCTTACTGTCTTGGCGGAGATGAACAGTTCGGCGGCGATCTCGCGGTTGGAGCGGCCCTTGGCGACGAGGTGGAGGACTTCCAGTTCGCGCGGGGTGAGGAGTTCGGCGCCGGCGGGGGTGCTGGCGTCGGCGTCGCCGTCCAGGTGGGCGCCGATGCGGCGGCAGAGGACCTCGATCTCCTCGGTGAGCGGCGTGGCGCCGATGGCCTGGGCCAGCGGGTGCGCGGTGCGCAGCCGGTCCGCGGCCCCCTCGCGGTCGCCCGTCTGGACGGCGGTCAGCGCGGCGTGCCACAGCGACGTCGCGTGCGGGAGCGGACGCCGGAGGCGGTCCCAGATCGCGGCGGCCTCGTCGAACCGGTCCTGGCACATGTACCGGTAAGCCTCGGCGACCGGCCCGTCCACGGACAGCCTGGCGGCCACGTGGTCGGCAAGCTGCTGCACCTCGGCGGCCCGGCGCAGATCGACCGGCGCGGCCGTGGCACAGACCAGGTGGATCTGGGACAGCAGCCGCCAGCCGAGCATCGCCTTGCTCGGGTGGACCAGCTCGTTCAGCGACTGCTCGGCCACCCGCAGCGCCTCCTCGGGCTCACCGCGGAGCTTGTACCAGCCCATCAGCAGCCGGACGTTGCCCGTCGTCTCCTGGGTGAAGTCGGCGGTCGGCCGGGTGAACGCCTCCATCTCGTGCAGGACCGCCTCAAGCACCTCCATCTCGCCCCGTCCCACGGCGATGTCGCCGCGCACCCTGCGCAGGTGGTGGCGGGTGCGCAGCCCGGGGTCCTTGGCGAGGGCGGCCTCGACCACCTCCACGGCCTCGTCCCACCGGCCGAGCGCCTCCAGCGCCTCGGCCCGGTTGTTGGCGATGAAGGTGCCCTGGATCCGGTACCTGCCGTACTTCCTGGACAGCCGCTCGCCCTCGATCGCGAGCTCGATGGCCTCCTCGGAGCGGCCGAGGTTGTTGAGGGCGTCGACGTTGTTGGTGACCGCGCGCAGGGTGAGGCGGTGTGAGCCGAGCCGGGTGCCGATCGAGCGGGCGTGCTCGTTGGTGGCGATGGTGGCTTCGAGGAGGCCGGAGATCGACTGGCCGTTGGCCAGGTCGAGCAGCAGGTCGGCCTCCTGGGCCTCGTCGTTCATGCTCCTGGCGATGCGCAGCGACTCCTGGGTGAGCGCGGCGCCCTCGACGATCTCGCCGCTGAAGATGAGGAAGCGGCCGAGCCGGCCCAGCACGTGCGAGCGGGCCGCTCCGGCGTTCGGGACGAGGGACTCGGCGTAGCGGAGGTTCTCCAGGGCGCCGGGTCTGCGCTTCTCGATCTGGAACCCGGCCAGCCGTACGACCAGCTCGGCGACCCGTTCCGGTTCCTTCTGCTCGTCCAGCTCGGCGAGCGCGGCCTTGACGAACTTCGTGCCCCGGTCCACCTCGCCGCTGTTGGAGGCGGCGACGGAGGCGATCTCCAGGACGGTGGTGTGGTCGGCCCCGATCCGCTCGGCGGCGTCGGGCACCTTGTCCCAGAGCGTGAGGACGCGTTCGAGCAGTTGCAGCTTCTCGGTGTAGGCGAACGCCTTGGCCGCCTTGTCGGCCGCCTCCCAGGCGGAGATGAGCGCCCACAGGTCGTTGCGCGCGGAGTACCAGTGGTGGGCGACCTCGATGGCGGCCCGGCCGCGCGGCACGAGCTCCCGGTCCCGCTCGATCTCCTCGGCGTACCTCGCGTGCAGCCGGGTGTGCTCGCCGGGCAGCATCTCGTCGTGTACGGCCTCGCGGATGAGCGCGTGCCGGAAGACGTAGGTGCGGTCGTCCACCTGGATGACGTTGCGCGCGATCGCCGGGCGCATGGCGTCCTCCAGCGCGATGTCGGACAGGCCGCAGACCGCGGACAGCAGGCCGTGCCCGACCCGGATGCCGCCCGCCGCGGCGACCCGCAGCACCCGCTGGGTCTCCTCGGGCAGCTTCTCGACCGAGCCGATGATCAGATCGTGCAGCGACTCGGGGAAGGAGCACTCCGCGCCCGCGTCGAGCAGCGCCTCGACGAACAGCGGGATGCCCTCGCTGCGCTCGTAGATCGTGTTGACCGGGCGGTATTCGGGGACCTTGCCGGTGATGCCGGCGATCTGCGCGCCGACCTCCTCCTGGGTGAGGCGGGGCAGCTCGGTCCGCAGCACGCCGTCCAGCCGGGTCAGCTCGGCCAGCACCGGCCGCAGCGGGTGCTGGCGGTGCAGGTCGTCGGAGCGGAAGGTGAGGATCATGAGGACGGGGGCCGCGTGCAGGTTGCGGCTGAGGAAGGCGATCAGGTCGCGGCTGGACCGGTCGGCCCAGTGGATGTCCTCGATGACCAGGATCACGGCCCGCCGCTCGGCGAGGCGCTCCAGCAGGGTGAGGATCAGCTCGAAGAGCCGGGCGCGGGCGGTGTCGGACTCCTCGTCGCTGTTCGGCTCGCCGAACTCGGGCAGCAGCCTGGCGAGGTCCCGCCCCGCGCCGTCGGGCAGCAGGGCGGTGATCTCGGCGGTGCCCATCTCGCGGACGAGCTGGCGCAGCGCGGCGGTGAACGGCGCGTAGGCGAGACCTTCGCTGGACAGCTCGACACAGCCCCCGGCGAGGATGTGCGCGCCCTCCTCCGCCGCCTCCTCGGTGAACCTCCCGACGAGTCGGGACTTGCCCACTCCCGCCTCACCGCCCAGGAGGACGGCGGAGGCGGACCTCTTACGCGATTCCCTGAAGCCCTCGGCCAGGACCTCCAACTCCGTTTCCCGCCCGACGAAGACGGGGCTCACAGCCCGACCCATCATGTGGTCCAGCATGGCATGCCCTTAATTGGACCTTCGCCCCTTTTTTCTGTCGGCGAAGGTGTCTGTGGTCAAGGGACGGGTGACCGAACGACCGGTCAGGGAGGCTGTGAGGCCCGGCCGAGAGGGAGGTTTCGGCCGGGCTCTCTGTGGACGGTCATGACGCGCGGAGCTTGAAGGCGAAGCGGTGGCGCCGGTCGGCCGCCCCCTCCGGTGCCTTGCGGCTCTTCGCGGCCTGCCGGGCGATCCGGTGCGCCGAGGCCTGCTCGTGCAGCTCGGATACCCGGTCGTGGATCATCTGGTAGTGGAGCTCGGGACCCATGGGGTTCTCCTTGGTGTGTCCTTTTCCTGACACTTCAAGGTTCGTCCTAAGGTGCCGTCCCGCACATCGGACGGATGCCTTATCTGGGGCCCTCAGAGGGACCTACCTTCGTCCTAGGACTGCCTAAGACCGCCTCATCCCGCCTTAGAGGCTCCCGGCGGCCGGGAATCCTCGCATGTCAGGCGGTCCGGTTTGGAATCAATCGCGCTGGTCGGCGATGCTGTGGTGGTGTCAACACTGACTACTCCGCTCGCGGAGGTGGCGTCCTCAGACGCCACATTGCGAGCCTTCCTGCACGGTCTGCCCGGAGTCGACCGGGTGGGCGCCGACCAGCGAGCCGCAGCCCTAGGCACACGATCGATCAAGACTACCGCGAAGTCCCAGGCCATCGATCTGGCCATCTCCATGGTGGACCTGACCACGCTCGAGGGTGCCGACACCCCGGGCAAGGTCCGCGCGATGTGCGCGAAGGCCGCCCATCCCGATCCATCAGACCCCTCCGTGCCACGGGTCGCAGCGGTCTGCGTCTACCCGGACCTGGTACCGCACGCCGTACGCGCGCTGGCCGGGTCGGGGGTGAAGGTCGCCAGCGTGGCGACCGCGTTCCCCAGCGGCAGGACTTCGCTGGACGTCAAGGTGACCGACACCGCGCAGGCCGTGGCGGCCGGCGCGGACGAGATCGACATGGTGATCGACCGCGGCGCGTTCCTGGCGGGCGACTACACCACCGTCTTCGAGCAGATCGTCGCGGTGAAGGCCGCGGCGGGCGAGGCGCACCTCAAGGTGATCCTTGAGACCGGCGAGCTCGCGACCTACGACAACGTACGGCGGGCCTCCTGGCTGGCGATGCTGGCCGGCGCCGACTTCATCAAGACCTCGACCGGCAAGGTGTCCCCTGCGGCGACGCTTCCCGTCACCCTGGTCATGCTGGAGGCCGTGCGCGACTTCCGCGCCACCACCGGCCGCATGGTCGGCGTCAAGCCCGCGGGCGGCATCCGCACCACGAAGGACGCGATCAAGTACCTCGTGCTGGTCAACGAGACCGCCGGGGAGGACTGGCTCGATCCCGCGTGGTTCCGGCTCGGCGCCTCCTCGGTGCTGAACGACCTGCTCATGCAGCGGCAGAAGATGGCCACCGGTCGCTACGCCGGCCCCGACTACTTCACCCTGGACTGACCGCCATGAGATTCGAGTACGCACCCGCACCCGAGTCGCGCGACGTCGTCGACATCAAGCCCTCCTACGGTCTGTTCGTCAACGGTGAGTTCACCGAGGGCGGCGGCACCCCCTTCAAGAGCGTCAACCCGGCGGACGAGACGGTGCTGGCCGAGATCGCCTGCGCCGACGAGGCCGACGTCGACCGGGCCGTGCAGGCGGCCAGGAAGGCGTTCGAGACCTGGAGCGCGCTGCCCGGCTCCGAGCGCGCGAAGTACCTGTTCAGGATCGCCAGGATCGTCCAGGAGCGGGCCCGTGAGCTGGCCGTGCTGGAGTCGCTGGACAACGGCAAGCCCATCCGAGAGTCCCGCGACGTGGACCTGCCGCTGGTCGCCGCGCACTTCTTCTACTACGCCGGCTGGGCGGACAAGCTGAAGCACGCCGGCTTCGGTCCCGACCCGCGGCCGCTCGGCGTCGCCGGGCAGATCATCCCGTGGAACTTCCCGCTGCTGATGCTGGCATGGAAGATCGCCCCGGCGCTGGCCTGCGGCAACACCGTGGTGCTCAAGCCGGCGGAGACGACCCCGCTGACCGCGCTGGCCTTCGCGGAGATCTGCGTGCAGGCCGGGCTGCCGGCCGGCGTGGTGAACATCGTGACCGGCGCGGGCGCCACCGGCGCCGCGGTGGCCGGCCACGCCGACGTGAACAAGGTGGCCTTCACCGGGTCCACCGAGGTCGGCCGGCTGATCGCCCGCTCGGTCGCGGGCACGGGGAAGAAGCTCACCCTGGAGCTCGGCGGCAAGGCGGCCAACATCGTGTTCGAGGACGCCGCGATCGACCAGGCGGTCGAGGGCATCGTCACCGGCATCTTCTTCAACCAGGGGCACGTCTGCTGCGCGGGCTCCCGGCTGCTCGTGCAGGAGTCGATCCAGGAGGAGCTGCTCGGCGCGCTCAAGCGCCGGCTGGCCACCCTGCGGCTCGGCGACCCGCTGGACAAGAACACCGACATCGGCGCGATCAACTCGGCCGAGCAGCTCGCGCGGATCCGCACCCTGGCCGACGCGGGCGAGCAGGAGGGCGCCGATCGGTGGTCGCCGTCCTGCCCGCTGCCGGACAAGGGCTTCTGGTTCCCGCCGACGCTCTTCACCGGCGTCGCCCAGTCGCACCGGATCGCCCGCGAGGAGATCTTCGGCCCGGTGCTGTCGGTGCTCACCTTCCGCACCCCCGCCGAGGCCGTGGAGAAGGCCAACAACACTCCCTACGGCCTGTCCGCGGGCGTGTGGACGGAGAAGGGCTCGCGCATCCTGTGGCTGGCGGACAAGCTGCGGGCCGGCGTCGTCTGGGCCAACACCTTCAACCGTTTCGATCCCGCCTCGCCCTTCGGCGGTTACAAGGAGTCCGGCTACGGCCGGGAAGGCGGACGGCACGGGCTGGAGGCGTATCTCGATGTGTGAGCATCGCCGGCCGGGGCGGTCGTCCCGCCGGGCACAGATGACCAAGGGCCACGCGATGGCGCGCGCCGGCCGTACCGCTCGCCGGCGCGGCTGGTTCGCGCACCACGGCGGGGTCAGCCGCTGCGGACAGGGCTTCGTGCCCGAACGACTGGCGCACGAGAGCACGTGGAAGGGACGCGGCGATGAGTGAGAACGGGCGGCTGGCCGTACGCAAGACGTACAAGCTGTTCATCGGCGGGGCGTTCCCGCGCTCCGAGAGCGGAAGGTCCTACGCGGTGACCTCCTCGAAGGGCGACTTCCTCGCCAACGCGTCCCGCGCCTCGCGCAAGGACGCGCGGGACGCGGTGGTCGCGGCGCGCAAGGCGTTCCCCGGCTGGTCGGCGGCGACGGCCTACAACCGGGGGCAGATCCTCTACCGGATCGCCGAGATGCTGGAGGGCAGGCGGGCGCAGTTCGCCGGCGAGGTGGCCGAGGCCGACGGGGTCTCGGCGCGCAAGGCCGGCGAACTCGTGGACGCGGCCGTGGACCGGCTGGTCTGGTACGCGGGCTGGTCGGACAAGATCGGCGCCCTGCGGGGTGCGGCCAACCCGGTCGCCGGGCCGTACTTCAACCTGTCCACCGCCGAGCCGTCGGGCGTCATCGCGGTGATCGCGCCGCCGATGGGCCCGCTGCTGGGGCTGGTCTCGGTGATCGCCCCGGTGATCGTGACCGGCAACACGTGCGTGGTGGTGGCGAGCGAGCGGGCGCCGCTGCCGTCGATCACCCTGGCCGAGGTGCTGGCCACCTCCGACCTCCCGGCCGGTGTGGTGAACGTGCTCACCGGCCCGACGGCGGAGCTGGCCCCCTGGCTCGCCGCGCACATGGACGTCAACGGCATCGATCTCACCGGTTGCCCGCCCGACCTGGCCCTGACCTGTGAGCGGGAGGCGGCGGAGAACCTCAAGCGGGTGCTCCGCCCGGCCGAGGAGAGCTGGCTCGCCGAGCCGCGGCTGGACCGGATGACGACGTTCCTGGAGACCAAGACCGTCTGGCACCCGATCGGGATCTGACCCCTCTTCCCCAGGCGGGACCCCTTTTCCCCAGGCGGGACCCCTTTTCCCCAGGCGAGGCCCACGACCGTGGGCCTCGCCGCATTTTCGGTGGTGCGTGAAATATCAATGTGATCTAGATTGTCGCCCACGTAGTGCACCAAAGGGGATATCGGTGGACATGACCGCGGGCGTACCGGCATGCGGAAGAAGAGGGGGGAGGAGCCTGACGGGTGCTCCTGGTGCGGAGGGCGTGGGGTTCGTGAGACCCTTCCTGTCATCGATCGGCGGGCATGATCCCGATTCGGTCGCATTCGGCGGGGGGTGACAACGCCGATGGGGGGTGGCGGGTCTTAGGGGTAGGTCGAAACCCGATTTTGATCTACGCAGAAACGGTTCGGCGATTTTCCGGTGCGAGGGTGGGCGGGCTGGAATCGTGTCAGGGGGAGCCGATCGCGGTTCGGGGGACGGCGTTCTTGATGGGGCATGGACGGTAAGCGGAGGATCAGTGGCGTGACGGACGGCATGTGGGAAGAGCTGGAGATCGATCCACAGCAGATGCGTGCCGGGGACATCGTGTCCTACCTGGTCAAGGACTACCTCGCCCCGCTCGGCGCGCCGCTGATCCACCAGGGGGACTGGGAGGTGCTCCAGACCGACTCCCTCCTCGGCACCCACATCGGCGTGGACGACGACGGGCGGGCCTACGACGTGGAGGCCGTCTCCTACCACTGCCGCGCGGTGCACTCCCGCCGCGAGGAGTGGAAGCTCTTCACCCTCGACCGCAAGGTCACCGTCCGCCGCCCGGCCACCGGGGACTGAAGCATGACGGCCACCGCCCGGGGGAGCCGGGGGGTGGCCGTGGGGTGTGTGGCGTGCGGGATCAGCCGAGGGCGGGGATGACGCCGAAGCTGACCAGGGTGATGACCAGGATGCCGAGCAGGACCCGGTAGATGACGAAGCCGGTGAAGCGGTGGTTGCTGATGTAGCGGAGGAACCAAGCGATGGCGGCGTAGCCGACCACGAAGGACACGATCGTGGCGAGGATGGTGGGGCCCCAGTCGGGGGCCGGGCCGTCGCCGATCTCGAAGAGCTCCAGCACGCCCGACATGAGCACCGCCGGGATGGCCAGCAGGAACGAGTACTCCGCGGCCTCCTCCCGCCGGTAGCCGAGGAGCAGGCCGGCGCCGGTGGTGCCGCCGGAGCGGGAGACGCCGGGGATCAGGGCGAGCGACTGGGCCACGCCGTAGGTGAGGGCGTGCGGCAGGTTGAGGTGCTTGTCCAGGGTGAGCTCGTTGCGCGCCATGTAGTCGGCCAGGGCGAGCAGCAGACCGAAGATGATCAGGCAGGCGCCCACCAGCCGCAGGTCACGCAGCGTCGTCTCGATCTGGTCCTTGAAGGTGATGCCGAGGATGCCGATCGGGATGCTGCCGGCGATCACGTACCAGCCCATCTTGGCCGCCTGGTCGCTGCGCAGGTGCGGCGTCCACAGGGAGCGGGTCCAGGTGACGACGATGTCCGCGATGCGCTTGCGGAAGTAGATCAGCACCGCCGTCTCGGTGCCCAGCTGGATGACGGCTGTGAAGGCGGCGCCGGGATCCTTCCATCCGAAGAACGCGGAGACGACCCGGATGTGCGCGCTGGAGGAGATCGGCAGGAACTCCGTGAGCCCCTGCAGCACCCCCAGCACCGTTGCCTCGAACCAGCCGATCAAGGGTGACACCTTCCAAGGGGAGACCGCTTCGGCGGACGTGCCGGCGGCCTTTTCGTGACGACTTAGCGAGGCTAGCGGAGACACGGGGCGGTCGTGGCCATGGTCCCCGACCCTGGTGGAAGTTGACGAAAGTTGAGGAAACGGACGGGCCGGAAAAGCGTACGGCGCCGCCCGGCCGGGCGGCGCCGTACAGCAGGCCGGCGGCGTCCGGCTGGACGCCGCCGGGCCGGGTCAGGAGGTGGAGAGCAGCGCGGAGGCGCGGGCGGCGGACTTCTTCCGGTCCGGGATGGAGGACAGGTCGAAGGCGTAGGTGCCCGTCGCGGAGGCGATGGCGTCGGCGTTGAGGTCGAGCGCCTTCAGGTTGACGTTGGCGAGGGTGTCGCACGCCTGGTGGTAGCAGACGTCGTAGGCCACGCCGGCCTGGCCGCCGAAGAGCGCCGCCTCCTGCGGCGTCTTCAAGGTCTCGGCGCCGGTGAAGATGCCGCCGGCCGGGATGCCCGTCGCGATGAACGCGCCGTAGTCGGAGCGGCCGTCGAAGTCGGTGCCGACGTGGCCGACGCGGCGGCTGTCGAAGAACTTCGCGAGCTGCTTCTCGATCTGCGCAGATCCGGGCGGGCCCGCCGGGGAGCCGGTGGCGTCGGAGTCGTCGCCGTCGTAGAGCTTGATGGCGTAGTTCGGCGAGGCGATCATGTCGAAGTTCAGGTAGAGCTTGATCCGGTCCCGCTCGGCCGCCGGGAGTTCGGCGACGTACTGGTTGGACCCGACCAGGCCGAGCTCCTCAGCGCCCCAGAAGGCGAAGCGGACCTTGTTGCGCACCGGGTAGTTCTTGAGCTGGAGGGCGACCTCGAGGATCGCGGCGCTGCCGGAGCCGTTGTCGTTCATGCCGGGCCCGTCGGGCATGCTGTCCAGGTGGGCGCCGACCATGACCACGTCGTCCCGGTCGCCGAAGCGGGACTCCGCGATGACGTTCCTGGTCGTGCCGATGTCGATCCTGGTGTCGGTCTTGACCCGGACCGTGGCCCCCGGCGCCGCGGCCAGCGCGTTGCCCACGGCGAAGCTGGTGATCACCACGGGGAAGCCGTAACGCCACTCGGCGATGTCGAAGACGAACGGGTCCGTACGGCCCGGCTGGCCCTCGTTGAAGAAGATGACCGCGGAGGCGCCGGCGGCCTTGGCGTTGTCCGCCTTCTGCACGAACGGGCAGGTGCCGCGCTGGATGAGCGCGATGTTGCCGGCGGGGAAGCCGGCGAAGTCCTCCGGCTCGCAGCCCGCGGTGGAGCCCGGCACCGGCGGGGGCGGCAGGATCGGGTCGACGACCGTGATCGGTGCCGTCACGTCACCCGAGCCCGAGGAGACCACGGTGACGAAGTCGGCCGGCGTGGCGTAGGCGGTCGGGTTCGGCGCGACCTGCTCCAGGACCGGCGTGGACAGCTCCTCCCACCCGGTGGGGAACTCCACGTCGGTGAAGCTCACCTTGTAGCCCGCCTTGCGCAGCTTGCCCGCCACGTAGTCCACGGAGGCGTCGTAGCCGGGGCTGCCGGCGGCCCGGTTGCCGCCGTTGGCGGTGGCGATCGCCTGGAGGGCGTCCAGGTGCTTCTTGACGTTGGTGCCCTTGACCTTCTGGACCAGGAGCTTGGACAGCACGTCCGAGACGGGTCCGGCGTGCGCCGGTGTGGTGAGGGTCAGCGGGAGCGCGACGACGGTGGCGAGGGCGATGGTGCGGAGCAGATTTCTTCGCGGGCGTGGCCGCATCGGGCTTCCTCCAGGAGGGTCGTACCTTGATCCCCGAGTCAAGGAGGAAAGGTAGCGTGCCTGAAGGGGTTCGACCAGGTTTGGCTAGACAAATCCGTCTTCCGCCCGCGACCATTGCGCACGTGACCGAGTCCCCTCTGCTGCTGGTCGACGTCGACGGCGTGCTCAACCCGCTGGGCGGGGCGCTGCCCGGTTTCGAGGTCCACGAATGCGTGGTGGACGGCCAGACCTACCGGGTGCAGCTCAACCCGGGCCACGGCGCCGCGCTGCTCGCGCTCGCCGCGGACACCGGGGCGGAGCTGGTCTGGGCGACCACCTGGGAGCGCGAGGCCAACTGGTGGATCGGCCCGCCGCTCGGCCTGCCCGAGCTGCCCGTCGTCGAGGTGCCCGGGCCCGCGCTGCCCGGCGGGGGCGGCGAGATGTTCAAGACCCCGCACGTCGCCGCCTACGTCAAGGGCCGGCCGTTCGTCTGGCTGGACGACCACACCTGGGAGCCCGACGAGGAGTATCTCAGGGACCATCCCGGAGTCGGCGACTTCCTGCTGGTGCACGTTTCACCCCGGCTCGGCCTGACCGATGCCGACCTGGAGCAGGCCAGGGACTGGCTCAAGGCGCTCGACCGGCGACCCTGACAGGGTTTTCTCAGGGCTCACGGTGGAACGGGATCCGTTCAGCGGTTCGTTGAACCGGATGAGAACGTCCACCGGGAGGAAAGAGTGTACCGCTCAACCAGGCACAAAATGATCGCAGGCGTCTGCGGCGGGATCGCCGACGCGCTCGGCTGGCGGCCCACCACGGTGCGGCTGCTGTTCCTGATCTCCTGCATCCTGCCGGGCCCGCAGTTCCTGATCTACCTGGGTATGTGGATCTTCGTTCCGAAGGCCCCCAGCGGCTACCTGGGCAAGGGCAGGGCCAAGGAGCAGCTCTATCGCTGACCCGACCTAAGCTGTTTCCATGAAGGAACGGCCGTTGTCGGTGATCCAGGATGACCTGGTCGAATACGAAGAGGCCATGGAGCGCATGGCCGAGATGGTGGCCGAGCGCCAGCGTGACGAGCGGCCGGACACGCTGTGGCTGCTCAGCCATCCCTCCGTCTACACGATCGGCCGGCGCACGCCGGCCGAGCACCTTCCCGACCCGTCCCACGGCATCGCCGTCGTGGAGACGGGCCGCGGCGGGCAGCTCACCTACCACGGCCCCGGCCAGCTCGTCGGCTACCTGATCGTCAAGCTGGGCGAGCACGAGGGCATCGTCGACTACGTGCGCGAGGTCGAGCTGCGCCTCGTCAAGGCCCTGGACACGCTGGGCATCGCCGCCGAGCGCAGGGACACCCCGCCGGGCTCGGAGCTGCTGACCGGCGTGTGGACCGCCGCCACCGGTCGCAAGATCGTCTCCATCGGCATGCGGCAGAGCCGTGGCGTCACCAGCCACGGCTTCGCGCTCAACGTCGACGGCGACCTTCAACCCTGGGACTGGGCGATCGCCTGCGGCATGCCCGACGTCGACATGACCTCCTCGTCCCGCGAGGGCCTGCCGGCCACCATGGCCGAGGTCCGCGCCGCCGTGACGAAGGCGTTCGACGCCGCCTGAGCACAGACCGGCCCGGCACGCCCGCGCGGGCGTACCGGGCCGAATCTCGCCGGATCGGCGGGCTCAGGAGCCCATCACGTCGACGAACGCCTGACAGAACGCCTTGAGGTCGTCGGGCTTGCGGCTGGACACCAGCGCGTTCGGCCCGTCCGTACAGGTGATGACCTCTTCGTCCACCCAGGTGGCTCCGGCGTTGCGCAGGTCGGTCCGCAGGCTCGGCCACGACGTGAGGGTACGGCCCCGCACCACGTCGGCCTCGACCAGCGTCCAGGGCGCGTGGCAGATCGACGCCACCGGCTTGCCCAGCCGGAAGAATTCGCCGGCGAACCGCACGGCCGCGGGCTGGGTGCGCAGGAAGTCGGGGTTGGCCACCCCGCCGGGGAGCACGAGGCCGTCGAAGTCGCTCGCCGACACCTCGTCCACCGTGGCGTCCACGTCGAAGGTGTCCGCCCGGTCCAGATGGTTGAACCCCTGGATCTTCCCGTGCTTCGTGGAGATCAGCCGCGGCGTGCCGCCCGCCTGCTGCACGGCCCGCCACGGCTCGGTGAGTTCGACCTGTTCCACGCCCTCGGGAGCGGCGAGGAAGGCGATGGTTTTACCTTGAAGCATGGTTCCCCCATGATCTACGTTTTTCTCCCAAATTCGGCCCTTGCCCGCCCTGCCGGGATCTATGCGCCCCAATACGTCCCGCCCGCCGCGAACCAGATCGCCGGCATCGGCGTCGAAAGAGAATGCGCACGAGCGTGCGGCATGTACAAAGATTAAGTAAAAGGGGCACACTTGTCGGGCCGAGAGAGCCGGGGGCTGTTTCGCGAGGGTGGCGGGGGAGTGGTGAGCACGAGCGGGCCGCCAATGAGCATGGAGGGAGTCGACCATGCCCTGCAGCGGCGCCGCGCGCAGCTCGAACGACTCTCCACCGATCTCCTCGACCTGGAGGCCCACCCCGGACACCGGCTCCTCGACGGCGCCGAGCTGCGCGGGCAGACCAGGCGGCGGTGGGACGAGGCCCGGGCCGGCATCGTCACGCTGTGGTGGCTGTTCGACGCCTACCGGCGCACCCTTGAGCGCGCCGAGGAGATCAGGAGCCGCAGGTCCCGGCCGGGCACGGCGGAGCTGGCCGAGCTGACCGCGCTGCTCACCGGCGCCTCGGTGGAGATGAAGGTCGAGGACGTGCCGGTGGAGCGGCGCTCGCTGGTCCGTTCGGCCGGTGAGTGGCTCACGCTCGACCAGGTGCTCACCCGGATGGACGCCACCTACCGCGACTGCGCCCAGCTCGTCGCCATGGCCGACGCCGCCTGGACCATCCTGGCGCCCAGGATCAGCCGGGCGGAGGAGGGCTGGAAGGCGGCCTGGGAGGTGTCGCTCCGCCTCGGCGACGGGGACGACGAGCTGAAGGCCCTGGGCCGCGAGCTGATCGGCGTCCGCGACGCCGCGCGCGCCGACCCGCTGACCCACGCCGCCGGCGACCCGGGCGAGCAGGTCGAGCTGGACCGGATCGCCGCCGCCGTCGCCGCCAGGCACCGCGTGCTCGAAGACGCCCTGGCCATCAGGACCGGGTTCGGCGAGCGGGTGCGCGAGCTGGCCGGGCGGATCGCCGCGGTGGCCGCCGCGGAGGACGCGGCCCGCGCCGCCCGCGACCTGGTCCTCGTGAAGATCGCCTCCCCGGTGCTCCCCGGCCTGCCCGACCAGGCGGGCACGCTGCGCGACCGGCTCGCGGCGCTCGGCGGATCGCACGCCGCGGGCGACTGGGCCGAGCTGGCCCGCCGTACCGGTGAGCTGGAGCGGGCCGTGGCGGACGCGCTGGCCCAGGCGCACGCGACGACCGGCACCGTCACCGGTCTCATCGACCGGCGCGACGAGCTGCGCGGCCGGCTGGAGGCGTTCCGGGCCAAGGCGGTACGGCTGGGCGCGGGCGAGGACGCCGAGCTCGGTTACCTCTACCGGCAGGCCCACGACCTGCTGTGGACGGCCCCCTGCGACCTGCGCCAGGCGACGGTCGCGATGGCCGGTTACCAGCGGGCGATCAAGGAGATCGGAGCGGGCGGATGACGAAGTGCGCGCACCCCGGCTGTACGGGGACCGTGCAGGACGGCTACTGCGACTCGTGCGGCCTCGCCCCGCCCGTCGCGGCGCCGGTGTCCGCGCCGCCCCCGCCGGCGCCCCCGCCGGCATCCGCCCCCGTCTCGGCGGCCCACGCCTTCGCACCGGCGCCGCCCGTCCCCGGCGGCCCCGGCGCGTCCGGCGGCACCCAGGGTGGCGTGCCCGGCACGGGGTGGCGGGCCCAGCCCGCGGGTTGGCGGCCGGCGACGTCGAGCGGGCGGGCGGCCTACGACCCGGGGACGTCCCCCGGCACCGCGCCCGGCACGGCTCCCGCCACCGGGCCGACCAGCGGCCCGGCCTCGGGCCGCAGCACCTCAAGCACGCGTTCGCGGCGCGGCCTGCTCGGCGCCGGGCTGGTCGCGGTGCCGCCGGTGCCCTACCGCGACCCGTCCGAGGTCGTACTGCACAACCCCGAGGTGCCCGAGGACAAGCGGTTCTGCAGCAACGGCTCGTGCGGCAAGCCCGTCGGCCGGTCCAAGAACGACCGTCCCGGCCGGACCGAGGGATTCTGCCCGCACTGCGGCACCCGGTTCTCCTTCACCCCCAAGCTGCGTCCCGGTGACCTGGTCGCCGGGCAGTACGAGGTGAAGGGCTGCCTGGCGCACGGCGGCCTCGGCTGGATCTACCTGGCCGCGGACCTCAACCTGGACGGCCGGTGGGTCGTGCTGAAGGGCCTGCTCGACACCGGTGACGTCGAGGCGCTCCTCGCCGCCGAGGCCGAACGCCGCTTCCTCACCGGCGTCGACCACGCCAACATCGTCCGCATCTTCAACTTCGTGCAGCATCCCGACCCGGCCACGATGACGATGGTCGGGTACATCGTCATGGAGTACGTCGGCGGCCGGCCGCTCCAGGAGATGCTGCGCGCCCGGCTGCGCGCCACCGCCAACCGCGAGGCGCTGCCCATCGGCCAGGCGATCGCCTACATCCTGGAGGTGCTGCGCGCCTTCGACTACCTGCACGACCGGGGCCTGCTCTACTGCGACCTCAAACCGGCCAACGTGATCCAGGTGGAGGACCAGCTCAAGCTGATCGACCTCGGCGCGGTGCGGCACGTCGACGACCAGGAGAGCGCGATCTACGGCACCATCGGCTACCAGGCCCCGGAGATCGCCGCCGAGGGGCCGTCGGTCGTCTCCGACCTCTACACGGTCGGCCGGATGCTCGCCGTGCTCAGCTTCCCCTTCAGCCCGGTCACCGGCGGCGTGCCCACGCCGCTGCCGCCGCCCGGCCAGGTGCCGGTGCTGGCCTACTACGAGTCGCTGTACCGGTTCCTCCAGCGGGCCACCGACCCGGTGCCCGCCCGCCGGTTCCCGAGCGCGGCCGAGATGGCCGAGCAGCTCACCGGCATCCTGCGGGAGATCCGCGCGGCGGAGGACGGCATCCCCTACCCCGCGCCTTCGGCGCAGTTCGGCCCGGAGCGGGTGGCCGCGGGGACCGCCCTGGCCGAGGGCGACACGCCCGCCGCGGCCACCGGCACCGCCCTCGCCCCGCACGCCGGGACGGCGCCGCACGGTGGGACGGCCCCGCACGTCGGGACGGCGCCGCACGGTGGGATGGCCTCGCACGCCGGGATGGCGCCGCACGTCGGGATGGCCCCGCACGCCGGGACGGCGCCGCACGGTGGGATGGCGCCGAACGGCGGGGCGGCGCGGAACGGCTCGGGGGCGCGGGACGGCCTGGTGCTCGTCCCGCTGGACCCCGCCGCCGCGGTGGGCGCGCTGCCGACCCCGCTGGTGGACCCGGCCGACCCCGCCGCGGGATACCTCGCCGGCATGACCGCGCGCACCCTGGACGACCTGGTCCGGTTGATCGAGGCCGCCCCCACGCCCACCGTCGAGACCCGGCTCGCCCTGGTCAGGGCGCTGGTCGAACAGCGCAACCCGAGGGTGAACGCGGTGCTGCAGGAGGTGGCCGGGCAGGCGCCGTGGGACTGGCGGGTCCTGTGGTACCACGGGCTGCGCGACCTGGCCTGGGGCAACCTCGCGGACGCCATCAGGGTCTTCGACGACCTCTACTACCGGATGCCCGGCGAGTTCGCGCCCAGGCTCGCCCTGGCGTTCAGCCGCGAGTGCGCGGGCGACCCGCGGGAGGCCGCACGGCACTACACCGTCATCTGGCGCACCGACCGGTCCTACGTGAGCGCCGCGTTCGGCCTGGCCAGGGCCAGGCTGGCGGAGGGCGACAGGAAGGCGGCCACCCGGGTGCTCGACGAGGTGCCGACCACGTCCAGCCATCACGTCTCGGCCCAGATGGCGGCGGTGGCCGCGGCCGTACGCGGGGAGGCCGCGGCCGGCGGGCACGTGGACGAGCTGGTGGGCGCCGGGGAGCGGCTGAGCGACCTCGGGCTGGACGCGGTCCGGCACGGCAGGCTGGCCGCGGAGGTGCTGGAGGCCGCGCTCGCCTGGCTCGCCGCCGGCGGGCGGTCCCAGCAGCGCACGAAGCTGCTCGGCCGGCCGCTCACCGAGCGCGGCGTGCGCGCCGAGCTGGAGCGCGTCTACCGCTCGCTGGCCCGCGCGTCCACCATCCGGCCGGAGCGGCACGCCCTCGTGGACAAGGCCAACCTGGTGCGCCCGAGGACGTGGGTATGACGATCACTTCGATGTGCCCGCACTGCGCCTACCCGGTGCTCGCCGGGGAGGCGTTCTGCGAGGACTGCGGGCGGGCGATCCGGCCCGGCGCCCCCGGGGCGTGCACGGCGTGCGGTGCGGCGGCGCTCGGCCAGGACGGCTACTGCGGGCGCTGCGGGGTGCGCCAGCCGACCGGCAGGGACCACACCGAGATCCAGGTGGCCACCCAGACGGGCACCGCCGCCGGCGTCAGCGACCGCGGGCTGCGGCACAGCCGCAACGAGGACGCGATGGCGCTGGCCGCGGTGGACGACGTCACGATCGCCGGCGTGGTCTGCGACGGCGTCTCGTCCTCGCCGCGACCGGACGCGGCCTCGCAGACGGCGGCGGAGACCGGGGCGGCGGCCCTGGTCTCGGAGCTGCGGACGGGCGCGGGACACGTGCGGGCGACCAGGATCGCGGTCGCCAGGGCCGCGGCGGCGGTCGCCACCCTCGGCACCTTCGAGGACGCGCCCGCCTGCACCTACGTCTCGGCGATCGTGACCCCGGGCCGGGTGACGGTCGGCTGGGCGGGGGACAGCCGGGCCTACTGGCTGGGCGCCGGCCCGGTGCGCCTCACCGCCGACGACGCCACCGACGGCGGCATGCTGACCGCCTGGCTGGGCGCGGACGCGGGCGAGGTGCTCCCGCAGGTGAAGACGTTCGAGCCGGACGGCCCCGGCGCGGTCCTCGTGTGCAGCGACGGCCTGTGGAACTACCTGCCGTCCGCCGCTGAGATGGCCGCCGCCGCTCCGCACGCCGCGGGTTCCCCCCTGCCCACGGCCCAGGCCCTGGTACGGCTCGCGCTGCAGGCGGGGGGACGCGACAACATCACCGTGCTGGTGATCCCGTTCGAGAAGGGGAGCCCTCTCCAGTGACCGAGCAGCCCGGGTTCACGATCCGCGTGGACCAGAACAAGTACCTCCCCGCGGGCGGCAAGGAAGTGCACGCCGTCCTCACCGTCGAGTCCACCGGCGCGGCGCAGGCGGCCCCGGCGGCGCAGGCAGCCGAGGTCGTCATCGTCGACACGTCCGGCTCGATGGCCTACGGCAAGATCGCCGAAGCGAGGAAGGCGGCCCAGGCGGCCGTGGACACCCTGCGCGACGGGGTCTTCTTCGCGATCGTCGCCGGCACCGCGCACGCGCACATGATCTTCCCGCCGGAGCAGCGGCTGATCCAGGCCGACCCGCACACCAGGCAGGCCGCGAAGGACGCCATCGGCCGGTTGCAGGCGGACGGCGGCACCGCGATGGGCCGCTGGCTGCGTCTGGCCGCCGACCTCTTCCAGCCGTTCCCGCACGCGATCAAGCACGCCATCCTGCTCACCGACGGCAAGAACGAGCACCAGAAGTCCTGGGAGTTCGACGCCGACCTGGCTTACTGCACGGGCAAGTTCGTCTGCGACTGCCGGGGAGTCGGCGACGCCTGGGTGGTCGCCGAGCTGCGCAAGATCTCCTCCACGCTGCTCGGCACCGTGATGGACATCCCGGACCCCAAGGACCTGGAGGCCGACTTCCGGGCGATGGCGCAGACGGCCATGGGCAAGGCGGTCGCCGACGTCGCCCTGCGGGTGTGGACCCCGCAGAACGCCAGGCTGAAGTTCGTCAAGCAGGTCTCGCCCACCCTGGAGGACCTCACCGCCCGCCGTACCGAGGCCGGGCCGCAGGCGGGGGACTACCCGACCGGCTCGTGGGGCGCGGAAAGCCGGGAGTACCACGTCTGCGTCGAGGTCCAGCCCGGAGTGGTGGGCCAGGAGATGCGCGCCGCCTGGGTGAAGGTGGTCGCCCCGGAGACCGGTTTCCAGTACGCCGCGGGCAACGTGCTGGCACTGTGGAGCGACGACCTGGCGCAGTCCACCCGGATCAACCAGCGGGTCGCGCACTACACCGGGCAGGCCGAGCTGGCCGAGCTCATCCAGGACGGCCTCCAGGCCCGCAAGGAGGGTGACCTGGAGCTCGCCACCGCACGGCTCGGCCGGGCCCGCGGCCTGGCCGAGAAGGCCGGCAACGAGGAGACCGCCCGGCTGCTGGACAACGTCATCGACTTCGACCCGGACACCGGTACGGCGAGGCTCAAGCGCAACGTCGAGAAGGCCGCGGAGATCGCGCTGGACGCCCGGTCGGTCCGTACCACACGCCTGCGCAAGGATCCCGAGAGCTAGGGAGGAAGCGATGGCCACCTGCCCCGACGGCCACGCCTCGGACGCGACGGACTACTGCGACGTCTGCGGCATGAGCATGGCCGCCGCGCCGACCCCCGCCTCAGCCGCGCCCGCCGCGCCGCCGTCCCCGGCGCCGCCCGCCCCGGCCGCCGCCGGCGCGGGGGAGGGCCGGACGAGCTGCCCGGACTGCCAGGCCGGGCGCACCGGCCGGTTCTGCGAGGAGTGCGGCTACGACTTCGCCGTCGAGGTGTCCGGCGCGGTCCGCATGGCGCAGCAGTCGGCGCAGACCCCGCGCCTCGGGGCGGCGCCGGCCCGCCCCATCCCGGGCACCAGCGGCGACTCCCGCCACTCCCGCCAGATCCCCGCCTCCGGCTACCCCCTCCCCACCGCCCAACCGCCCCAGGGCGCCGGAGCCCAGCCGCAGACGGGTACCGGCGCCCACCCGCCGCACACCTCAGGTCCGCAGGCACCGCCCGAGACCGGTTCCTACGCCGCGACCGGCGCCTACACGCCGTCCTGGACCGGGGCAGCCGCCCGGCCGGCGGCGGAGTCGGGGCCGGCCGGCGGGTGGGAGGCGGTGGTGGTGGCCGACCGCGCGTACTACGAGAGCGTGATCGCGCAGGGCGGTCCCGACGCGCCGCGGGTGGCGTTCCCGCCCTACTGCCCCGAGCGCCGGTTCCCGGTACGGGGCGGGCAGGTGCGCATCGGCCGGTACAGCCGGTCGCGGAACCTCACCCCGGAGATCGACCTGAGCGGCCCGC
The DNA here is from genome assembly GCF_030268685.1 of Microtetraspora sp. NBRC 13810. Lineage (GTDB taxonomy): Bacteria > Actinomycetota > Actinomycetes > Streptosporangiales > Streptosporangiaceae > BSRQ01. The sequence goes on along the minus strand of NZ_BSRQ01000011.1, from coordinate 230,003 downwards.
CCGAGGACCCCGGCGTCTCGCATCTGCACGCCGTGCTGCTGGCCCAGCCGGACGGCTCCTGGACCCTGGTGGACCCGGGCTCCGCCAACGGCACCACGGTCAACGACTCTCCCGTGCCGCTCGCGCAGAACGTCCCGGTCCCGGTCGGCGACGGCGACCGGATCCGGCTCGGCGCATGGACCGTCATCACGCTGAGGAAAGGCTGACCGCCGTGAGCACCCCCGTCACCGCGCCTCCCGCCGGCGCAGCGCCCGCCCCCACGCCGGCCGGGCCGGGCGCGACCCCGGCCGTGCCGCCCGCCGCGCCGCCGCCCGCCGGGCGTCCGCGCCGGCGGCGTACGGTGCCGAGCCGCATCCGGCTCCTCGCCGGGGTGGGCGTGGCCGCGGTCGCGCTGCTCTTCACCGCGACGGCGCTGACCATCGGGAACGCCAGGGACGGCCTCCAGGTCATCGGCCACGACGCCGGACCGCAGGTCGTGGCCACCGCCGACCTGTACTTCGCGCTGAGCGACATGGACGCCCAGGTGGCGAACGTGCTGCTGATCGGCAGGGAGGTCGGGCTGGGCAAGGGCCGGCAGGAGGCGCTGAACCGGTACGACCAGCGCAGGGCCGAGGCGAGCCGGGCCGTGCTCCAGGCCGCGGAACTGGCCATCGGGGACGGCACCGAGCAGATGACCGTACGCTCGGTGCTCGACGGGTTGGGCCGGTACGAGCGGCTGGCCGCGCAGGCGATCCTGCTGGACGAGCAGGCCGGGCACCCGGCGGGGCCGCCGCCGCAGCGGGTGATCGACCTCTACCGGCAGGCCACCGACCTGATGCGGCTCGACCTGCTGCCCAAGGCGTACAACCTCACGCTGGACAGCGGCACCATCGTGCGCAAGACGTACGAGGAGGAGAGCTCGGCGGTGACCACCGGGCGCGGGCTGGTGATCGTGGCCGGGTTCGGCACGATCCTGGTGCTCGTCGGGCTCCAGGTCTACCTCGCCCGCCGGTTCCGCCGGGTGACCAACCCGGCGCTGGTGGCGGCGACCGTGGCCGTCGCCGTGCTGACGGTCTCGGCGGCCTCGCTGCTCACGACCGAGGCGGCGGAGCTGCGGATGGCGAACGACGACGGGTTCACCTCCGTGCTCGCGCTGTCCAGGGCGCGGGCGATCGGCAACACGATGCACGGGGACCAGAGCCGCTACCTGCTCGACCCGGAGCGGGCGGACACCTACGAACAGGTCTATCTCGACAAGTCGCAGTCCGTGCTCTACACCCCGGGCGGCAACCTGGAGAAGTACTACGCGGGGGTGGACAAGGCGGTCGGGGGCTACCGGGACCGGCCGGACTTCCTGGGCTTCCTCGGCGCGGAGGCGGCGAACATCACGCTGCCCGGCCAGCGCGCGGCGGTCCGCGAGGTGCTCGGCGACTACCGGGACTTCCAGTTCCAGGACCGCGCGATGCGCCTCGACGTGCAGCGCGACCAGGTACGGTCGGCGATCGCGCTGCGGATGGGGCCGCTCGCCGGGGCCTTCGAGAACTACGACAAGGAACTGGTCGGCCTGATCGACCTGCACAAGGACGCGTTCGACCAGGCCATCCGGGACGGTGACGACGCGCTCTCCGGCTGGGATCTCATCCTGCCCGGCGCGGCCGTGCTCGCCGTCCTGCTCATCCTCGCCGGTGTCGCTCCCCGGCTGTCCGAGTACCGCTGAGAGGCATGTCGTGAAGAACAAGCTGACCGGCGTCGCCGTGGCCCTCGCCCTCGTCCTGGCGGCGACGGGCTGCGGCCTGGGCGGCGGCGCGCAGGCGTCCATCCTGGACAAGGAGACCCTGACCATCGGCGTCAAGCCCGACCAGCCCGGTCTGGGCCTGCGCAACGCGAACGGCGGCTACGAGGGCTTCGACATCGACGTCGCCGCGTACGTCGCCCGCAAGCTGGGCTTCACCGACTTCAGGTTCGTCCCCGCGCCCTCCGCGCAGCGCGAGAACCTGTTGCGGCAGCACAGGGTGGACCTGATCTTCGCCACCTACTCGATCACCCCCGAGCGCAAGACCAAGGTCGACTTCGCCGGGCCTTACTACGTGGCGCACCAGGACACCCTGGTGCGGGCCGCCGAGACGGGCATCGACAACGTGCGCGACCTGCGCGGCCGGAGCCTGTGCCAGGTGACGGGCTCCAACTCCTGGCGCCGGGTGAGCGAGGAGCGCAAGGTCGCGGTCCGGCTGGTGGAGACCGCCTCCTACAGCGAGTGCCTGGACAAGCTGAAGGACGGCTCGGTGGACGCCGTCTCCACCGACGATCTGATCCTGGCCGGCTTCGCGGGCACCGAGGACCGGTCCATCAAGATCGTCAATGCGCCCTTCAGCGACGAGCGTTACGGCGTCGGCATCGCCAAGGGCGACGTGGACGGCTGCGAGGCGGTCAACAAGGCCATCACCGAGATGTACCAGGACGGCACCGCGAAGAAGCTGCTGGAGAAGTGGTTCGGGCCGACCGGGCTCAACCTCACCCTGACAGTCCCCCAGTTCGAAGGGTGCGGCTGAGGTCGTCCTCGACGAGCCGGGTGAGCTCGTCGGGGGTGAGCGAGCCGGGCGGCCGGTGCTCCCTGGCGTACTGCCCGGCGAGGCGGCGCAGCACCTCGTTGGCCGGGGCGGGCACCCCGTGCAGGCGGCCGAGCAGGACGATCTCGCCGTTGAGGTAGTCGGCCTCGATGGAGCCGCTGCCCTTGGCGAGGCTCTGCCAGGAGGAGCCGCCGGACCGGGCCGCCCCCTCCACCCGGCCGTATCCCACCAGGTCGCCGCGCCTGGCGCGTTCCTCCTCGGCGGTGGCGTAGGGGATGCCGGCCGCGTCGAGCACGGCCCTGCCCTCGGCGGCCACCCGCTCGACGAGCTTGTCGATGCCGGGCACCCGGCCGCACAGCGCGTCCACCGCGTTGCCCAGGTTGCCCAGCAGTTTGGCGTACTTCCAGCGCATCACGTCGGGCACGGCGAAGGCGGCGAAGGAGCTCTTGTCCAGGTCGGCCGCGAACTGCCCGGCGACCTCGTCCGCGCCGCCCGGGTAGCGGCCGAGGTGCAGCATGCCGGACTTCGGCGTGCCGTACGCGATCACGTGGCCGGGGTCGAGGTGGGTGGCGGGAAGCCAGAGGCACATGCCGTACACCCGGGCGAACCTGCGCAGGGCTAGGCGTTCGTTCTCGACGGCGTTCTGCGCGCAGACCAGCGGCAGGCGCTCGCCGGCGGTGCCGCCCTCGCCGTCCGCGACCGGGGCCCGCGCCCACTCGTCGAGCAGGGCGAGCGAGTCCTGCGTCTTGACGGCCAGCACCAGCACGTCGTCGCCGCGCAGGGTCACGTCCTGCGGCCCGCGCGCCACGGGGACCGGGAGGGTGACCGTCCCCTCGGGTGTCGTCAGCCGTAGCCCGTCCGCCCGCATGGCGTCGTGGTGGGCGCCGCGCGCGACGAGGACGACCTCGTGCCCGCTCTCGAACAGCCGCCCGCCGATGGTCCCGCCGATCGCCCCGGCCCCGATCACGATGTAGCGCATTGTCCGATCCTGTCACGACTTAAGCGGATTTAGCGTCTTAGGTGGCGTGACGTGCTGGCCTGTGGCTCCGGCCCCCGCCGAGCGCGGGGGCCGGGGGCGCCGGGTCAGGGGCAGTTGCTCAGCGTCGGGAGACCGGCGAAGCGGTGGGCGAGCCACTGGACGGCCAGCGGGGTGCCGCCGACCGCGCCGAGTACGTGGCTGGGAGCGGGCAGCTTCGTCCACAGGACCCGGGCGCCCTGCGCGCACCACTCGCGGCGCAGCGTGTCGCCGACCGAGGCCGGGATGATCTCGTCGCCCTTGGCGTGGAACAGGTAGATCGGCGCCCTGGGCGCGATGCCGCCGATCCGGGTCTCGGCCAGCCGGGCCTGCCAGGCGGGCAGCGCGAGCACGTTCGCGGTGGTCAGGTCGGCGAGCCGGCGGCCGGCCGTCTTCTCGTTGATGGCGCTCAGGCAGTCGTCCCTGACGTCGTCGAAGAGCTCGGTGGCCTCCGGGGTCAGGTAGTCGTCCAGCCGGAGCTCGGGGTAGGCGGCGTCGAGCCCGATGCCGGCCGCCGCGGCGAGGCCGAAGTTGTCCGTGCCGTCCACGTTCTCGGCGACCTGGCGCAGGTCGGCCGGGACCCCGCCGGCCGCCACGCCGCGCAGCTTCAGGTCGGGGGCGTACGCCGGCTGGAGCTGCGCCGCCCACGCCGCCGAGGAACCGCCCTGGGAGTAGCCCACGATGCCGACCGGCGCCCCGGCGGACAGCCCGGAACCGGGCACCCGGGCGGCGGCGCGGATCGAGTCGAGCACGGCCCGGCCCTGGGAGACGCCGGCCATGTAGGTGTGGTCGCCCGGTGTGCCCAGCCCTTCGTAGTCGGTGACCGCCACCGCCCAGCCGCGGGCGAGGAGCAGGCTCACCAGCGCGAGTTCGGGATCGGTGCCCGCCTGCATCTGGTTGGACGGCGCGCACTGGTCGCCGAGACCGTGGGTGCCGATCGCGTAACCGATGATCGGCCGGGTCCCGGAGTAGCCCGCCTTCGGCACCAGCAGGAGCCCGGAGACCTGGTTGGCGGTGCCGGTCGCGGACGTGGAGTGATAAAGGATCTTCCACGCGTTCACCGGGACCTTGAGCAACTGCCCCGGCACCAGGTAGACGGTGACCCGCTGGGCGGCGAGCACGTCGCCCGCCATCGCCGCGGTCGCCGCCGTCGGGGCGACGAGCCCGAGTGCGGACAGGACCAGGATCGCGATCGAGGTGAAGGCCATGCTCACGCGCACACGAAAGCCCATGTGACCCGTCCTCCGGGGGAAGTTGTCGAAGAGGGACGGCGCCGTGAGCCGATGTTTACCCGTGGGTAACCGGGTGTCAAGAGCGGAGTGCGCCGCTATCGCCGCCTGGTCTGGGACCGTGCGATAGTCGTCACCATGTCGCATGATGTGGCGGGTGCGCTCGTCGAACGGTTCGTGATCGACATCGCCAGGGCGGTTCCGGTGATCGCCGTCTGGGTGCACGGTTCACTCGCGACCGGCGACTTCCAGCTCGGCCGCAGCGACTTCGACCTGCTGGCGGTCGTGGCGGGCGAGGTGGACGCCGTGCGGCGCAGGGAGATCCGCCGCGTCCACGAGGCGCTGGCCGCCGACTTCCCGGTCGCCGCCAAGCTGCACTGCTCCTACCTGAACCGCGACCGCCTGGCCGACGTCGGCGTCGAACACCCCACCTGGGCCTTCGAGGAGCTGTTCGACCGCACGGTGTCCCCGGTCATCCGCCGCGAGCTGCTCACCGACGGGGTGGCCCTGATCGGCCCGCCGCCCACCGGCCTGGTCCCGGCGGTGAGCGACCAGGAGCTCACCCGTTTCATCCGCACCGAGCTGGACGGCTACTGGCGCAGGGTCGCGGGCAGGCGGCGGCTCTGGCTGCGCGACATGTGGGTGGACGCCGGCCCGCTCAGCCTGGCCCGCGCCACGGTGACCCTCCAGGGCGGCGGGATGATCTCCAAGCGGGAGGCGTTCCCGGTGCTGCTCAAGCTCGGCGCCCCGGCCGAGATGGTCAGCGACATCCACGACCGCAGGTACGGCACGCCGCGCGCCCTGTCGCCGGCCTGGCGGCTGCGCAGGGCCGGTCTGGCCCGCGCCTTCATGCTCGACGGCATCGACCGGGCTCTCGCGCTGCCCTGAGCGACCGGCGGCGCCCGCTATCGAGGCGGCAGCCGTACGGTGACCGTCTTCGAGTCGCCCTCCTGGCCGGCGAGGCGGCCGAAGGCGAGGGTGAGCGCGGCGCCGGTCGCGGCCCCGGTGAGCAGCGGGTGGCCCTCGACGACGGCGGCCACCGGGCGGCGCCCCACGCCTCGCCGGCGCCGTCGGGCAGCCGCCGGGTGGAGACGGTGGTGCCGGGCAGCCGGTAGGGGTCCACGGTCGGCCAGAAGGCGTCGGAGTACTGGTCGCCGTGGTCCCGGGCCCACCAGTAGAGCATTCCCGAGCCGGTGTGCCAGCCGCGCAGGTTCTCACCGTTGCCGTGCTCGTAGTGGCCGACCCGGTCGGACGCCATGCTCAGCGCGGCGCACCAGCCGGGCCTGCGGTGCACCGCCCGCGCGCTCATGGTGGTGGTCGACGCCGGTCGCCACGCTCCGCGCGAGCTCCGCGTCCCCGGTCAGGCCGGTGCCCGGCAGCACGTAGGCGCGCGCCATCGCCTGCAACCGCGTCGGCGTGCCGACGAACGAGGGAAACGGCTGGTCCGGCCACAGGGACCCGGCCGCCGGCGCCATCGCGTCCCGGTAACCGGCCGCCCGGACCCCCAGCCGCGCCAGCCGCCCCCGGTACGGCTCCGCCGCCGGATCGAACCCGGACCCGGCGCTCACGTCCCGCCACCGGCGCCGCAGCAGCTCGAAGGAGGTGTCCGGCGTGTGCGCGGCCGTGGCCGGGGTCACCGCTCCCAGCGCCCCGGCCGTGGCGACCGCGCCGAGCTGGAGAAACCGACGCCTGGAGGGTCCGTGATCCACGCGACGATTATCCACACCGGACGCCTGCGCTGCAGGTCGGCGATCCACGCCGGACGCCTGCGCCGCAGGTCGGCGGAACGGCGTCGAAGGTCGCTGCTCGGAGGTCGCGGACGGCGGTATGGTCCTCTTCCGTCACGAAACGATCGAGGGAGTGACCGGATGGCGTCGAGGCTGACCGACGACGAACTCGCCGGACTGGCCACCCGGCTGCGGGCCGCCGACCCCGGCGGGTGGCGCGAGAGCGGGCTGCGCGAACTGGCCGCCGGGCTGGGCTGGGAGTGGCACGACACCGGGAGCGGCCCCGTGCTGCGCACCGGCCTCGCCGCCGGCGACGCCCGGGTGCGCCGGGTGGGGAAATACGAGGAGGACTACGCGGACGGCCGCGACCACGTCGGCCTGTACGTGCCGGTCGAGGTGTCCGAGGGCGGCCCGGCGGCGAAGGCCGACGCGTTCCGCCGGGCGGCCGACGTGCTCACCGGGCTCTTCGGCCCCTCGCCGATCATGGGCGTCACCGGTTTCCCCGGCCCGTTCTACGACTCGCCGGCCGGTTGGGGGAGCCCGTTCCGGCGCTGGCGGGGCGAGCACGACTCGCTCGAACTGCACGCCGCGGAGGACGGCCCCGAGCTGGTGCTGCACCCCAACGACCCGGTGGAGTTCTGGCACTGGCGGCAGGCGCAGGGCAACCCGCACGAGCTCGGCGGCTTCTTCGGCACCCGGCGCGACCCGGCCAACGCCGGCCTGGGGATCCCCGGCATGTGGCGTACCGACGACTGGGACGTCTTCGCCGCCTCCCTCGGCTCGATGCTGACCACGCTCCCCGCCGAGACCAGGGCGCTGGGCATCGATCTGACCCTCGGCCTGCACGGCCGCATCCCGGGGACCTACGGCCCCGGGGTGTTCAGCATCGCCTGTGACGGCATGCTGGAGCTGGCGATCTTCGATGAGGGCGACTTCGCGCTGCCGCACGACCGGCTCGGCCCGCTCGGCTGGACCAGCGGGTCGGACGTCCCGGCAACCCACGACCACGGGGGCGACGGCTACCACTCGGCCTCCTACGGGCCGGGCGAAGTGCCGGGCCACGACCTGGCCCGCATGCTGGTGGACACCGCCCGGCTGCTCGGCATCGAGTCGCCGTACGGGCTCTCCCTGTTCGACCACGCGCAGAGCGTGGACGGCTACCACGTCGACTACTACGCCCTCACGCTCAAGGAGAACCCCTGAGGCGGGCGGCTCACGTCCTGCCGATGTCGAACTCGTCGAGCAGGTCGCCGGCCGCGGCGGTCACCTCCGCTCCGCGCAGCGACGCCCGCTGCCGGTCGGCGCCGGTGCCGGTGCGGAACACCGCGGCGGCGAGCCGGTCCACCTCCTCCTCGTCGCCCAGCTCGCGCAGCGCCGGCCGGATCCGGTCCAGCATCTCCTGAGCCAGCTCGGCGGCCGGCACCTGGCGGCCGGTCATCGGATGCACGCCGGGACCGGCCAGCCCGTAGCGCGCGGCGGTCCACAGGGCGGCCTCCAGCAGCCCGCCGTCCACCTCCGGGGCCCGGGCGCCGCCCGCCAGCTCGGCGCCCGCCGTACGGACCAGGCCGCGGGTGACCGCCGCCTGGAGCACGGCCTCGTCCACGGTGGCCGCCACGTCGGCCGCCCGGACCTCCACGGTGGGGAACCGGCCCGAGGGCCTGGCCAGCCAGTAAGGGTTCAACGGCCGCATCAGCACGCCGGCCCGGTGCAGCGTCTCGGTCACCTCGTCGTAGTGCGCGGCGGAGGCGAAGTACGGCGGAACGGCGGTGGCCGGCCAGCGGGACAGGGCGACGGTCCGCCAGCTCGCGTACCCGGTGTCGACGCCGTCGCAGAAGGGGGAGTTGGCCGACAGCGCGAGCAGGGTCGGCAGCCACGGGCGCAGCCAGTTGACCACGCCGACCGCGGTCTCCCGGTCGGGCACCCCCACGTGCACGTGGCAGCCGCACGTCTCCTGCTGGGAGACCAGGAAGCCGTAGAGCGAGCGCATGTCCTGGTAGCGGCGTTTGTCGGACACGACTCGCGGCGCGCGCGGGCCGATGACCGGGGTGCCGGTCGCGACCAGGCGGACCCCGAGGTCGGCCGCGGCGCGCGCCAGCCGTTTCCGGTCACCGGCCAGGAAGGCGCGCAGCTCCTCCAGCCGGGTGAAGACCCCGGCCGCGGACTCCATCATGGTGGCCAGCAGCTCCACCGTGTACTCGGCGGCGCCTCCCGCCCCCTCGCCGAGCGCCTCCGTCAGCCGGGCGTTGACCGGCGCGGGACGGCCGTCCCGCGCGTCCACGATCAGGAACTCCTCCTCGATGCCGAAGGTCAGGGAGGTGCCGGAGGCGTCTCCGTCGCGCTCGTCGGGATCGGTGTCTCGCATCTGGCTCCGTCCAGAACGGGATTCGGCCGCGGCCGATCTGCGGGCGAAGTGCCAATTGACCACATACCCCCCGAAAGGGCGGATGGCACCCGATCTCCCCTCAGAACGCGGCCCGGGACGGCGCCGGCGGGACCCACCGCCCGGCCGTCCGCACCCCGTACTCCCGCTTCAGCTCGTCCGGGATCGTGTAGTGCATCACCCGCCCCCGGGTGAGCGCGGTCAGCTCCACGGACGTGGCGAGCTGCCCCACCAGGTCGAGCAGCCGCCCGCCGTACGGCGCGCGGTCCTCGATCCGCTCCAGGACGCCGAGCAGGGTGGGCACCAGCGCGGCCACGGAGTCCCATGGCGAGCGCGGCACCTTGAGCCAGTCGGCCATCGTGTCGCCCACCAGGAACCGGATCAGCGCCGGCACCACCGGGTCGACGAGGGTGCCCGGCACGACCTCCTGGTACATCGCGATGAGCTGCCCGGTCAGCCGGGCGCCCTCCTCCGAGGGGCCCATGTGCCGGACCCAGTACAGGTCGCTGAACTCCCTCGCGGCCGACAGGTCCGGCGGGATCGCCGCCGGGTCGCAGCCCAGCATGACGCCCACCAGCCGCCAGGCGTAGTAGTAAGCCTCGGCGCCCTCCGGGGACATCCGCACGCCCAGCCGGTGCAACGCGTCCAGCACGAAGAGGGAGAACCCCATCTGCGAGGCGATCATGTCCTCCTGGCAGATCGGCCGGCCGAGCGCGGCCTCGTCCCACCGGCCCTGCTGCCGCAGGTGGTAACGGATGGCGGCGTGCAGCAACCGCACCTTCTGCGCGGCGGGGATGAACCTGCCGCCCGCCTGGAACGCCTCCGGGCGCATCAGGTAGACGGTGAACTGGCCGGTCTCCGCCATCCGCCGGGAGGGGTACTCCAGGGCGTGCGTCGCGCTGAGCAGCCGGGCCATGTGCGGCACCGCGTAGCCCGCCGGCATCGAGGCGAAGGCCAGCGCGGCGGAGATGTGGGCGTTGTTGTCCAGGAAGAACTCGCGGGCCCGCTCCATGATCCCCCAGTCGGCCCAGTCGGGCGGCAGCCGGGTCGCCTCCAGGTAGTCGCGGGCCACCTCGGGCAGCCCTTCGGGCAGGACCTGGCCGGACACGGTGAACCAGCGCATCAAGGTGTTGAACCTGCCCACCTCGCTGTGCTCGAAGAGCTCGCGCACGGTGGCGTCGGCCAGCTCGTCGCCCTGCCTGCGCAGCGCGTCCATCGACTCGATCGTGTAGGTCATCGGGGAGATCGCCTCCGGTCGGTCATGAGTCACGGGTGGTCGTCGCCGCCACGAGGTCCGCCAGCGCGCGGGCGGCGTCGGGCGGCATGCGGGTCCGCTCGATGGCGCCGAGGGCGGAGGCCGCCCGCTCCTCGATCATGGTCTCGACGTGGTCACGGGCTCCGGCGCGGCGCATGATGCCCTGGATGGCGTCCAGGTCTCCGGCGTCGAGGCCGGGGTCGCCCAGCAGCCGCTCCAGCTCTTTGCGGTCGGTCTCGCCCGCGCCGGCCAGCGCGGCGGCCAGCAGTGCCGTCGGCTTGCGGCCGCGCAGGTCGTCCAGGTTGGACTTGCCGGTCCGCGCCGGGTCGCCGAACACGCCGAGCAGGTCGTCGCGCAGCTGGAACGCCTCGCCGAGCGGCACGCCGTACGCGGTGAAGGCGGCGAGGGTCTCGCGCGGGGCGCCGCCCAGCAGACCGCCGAGGTGCAGGGGGCGCTCGACGGTGTACTTCGCGGTCTTCAGCCGGATGATCTCCACGGCGCGGCCGACCTGCGGGCGCCCGCCGTTGAGGATCTCCAGGCACTCGCCGGCCACCAGCTCCCTCGCCAGCTTGATCCACAGGTTTCTCGCCCGGCCCAGATAAGCCTGCGGCAGCCCGCAGGTGAGGAAGAGATGCGACGCCCAGGCCATGAGCATGTCGCCGGCCAGGATCGCCAGGGCGGTCCCGTGGTCGTCGCGCGGCAGGCCGGTGCCCGCCGCCCGGAGCGCGACGTGCGCGGCGGGCTCGCCCCTGCGGGTGGGGCTGTCGTCGATGATGTCGTCGTGCACGAGCGCCGCCGCGTGCACCAGCTCCATGGCGGCGGCCGCCCTGATCACGGCGTCGGAGTCCGGCTGCCAGGCGGCCCGCCAGCCCCAGTAGCAGAACGCCGCGCGCAGCCGCTTGCCGCCCGCGACGGCCCTGCGGAGCTGGTCGGCCACCGGCGCCAGCGCCTCGTGCAACGCCACCACCTGCTCGGTCTCCTCGGTCAGGAACGCGTCGAGCGCGGCGTCGACCCGGGCGCGGAAGACGCGCTCGTCATACATCGCGGGACCGGCGCTCGGCGGCACGCCTGGCCAGCACCTCCAGATGGGACTCGGGGACATGGCGGCCGAGCGTCAGCCGCCCCCGGGCCTTCAGATCGTCGTGCCCCTCCCTCAACAGCTCCGTCAGGTCGGACCGGCCGAGCGTGGCCCGCAGGCGGCGCGTGGCCACCTCCACCCGGTCGAGCACGAGGTCGGCCGCACCCGCCAGGGTGAGCAGGATCTCCTCGGCGGGACGGGCCGGCTTGTCTTCCTCGGACATCGCGAACCATGCCTCCTTCGACGACTCACAGTAATATGTAACTTACGGAGAGTTGGAGTTCAAGCGGAGAAGGCTTTACCTCAGCGGGTGGCGTCCGCGAAGCGGCGGGCGGCGACGGACAGCAGGGTGACGCCGAGCAGCGCGACCGCCGCCAGTCCCACGAGGACCGGCGGCTGCCATCCGGCCCAGCTGGGCCCGGTGAGCAGCGGTCCCGCCGGCGTGCCCGGCAGGTGACCTGCGACGGTCCGGCGCACGGCGTCCACCGCGTAGGTGAGCGGGTTGAGCGACACGAGCCAGGCGAGCCAGCCGGGCAGGCCACGCACCGGGAACATCGCCCCGGACAAAAAGATCATCGGCATCATCAGCGCGCCCAGCACCGTCTGAGACCACACACGCGATGGAAAACCCTCAGCTCATCCCCGATGACCTTTGGGATTCCATCGACGCCGACACCCCGCCCCTCGAATCGGTCACCGGTCGTATCCTGCTGGCGCTGTGACCCACCAGGCTACGGTTCATGGTTTCTTTACTGGGTCCAGGCGGCAGCGCTCCGCGCCGCCGCACGGCGCGGCACGCCCGCCCGCGCCGCCCGGACATCGGGACCGGGCATGCGGCCTGGAGGCCGGTCCCGCCCCGCGCCCGCCCGGCGCGCACGCGCGGACCACGCCGCCCACCGCCCACCCGACCCGCCGCACCAACCAACCCGCCGACCAGAAACCGCACTGCCGCCCACACCAGACATGCGACCAGCCGTGCCGTCGCCGACTGAACTCCTTTACGGTCGCCCTACGGGTGTCCTGCGGACATTCAGCCGGCCACGCCACGCCACTCCCACCGCACTCCACGCGGCGTTTCTGTACACAGCGACGCTCACGAGCCCAAGTTCGTCTATGCAAAGGCCAGCCTTGCGACCCGGACTCACGCAAAAACGGGCCGCAAGGCTGGCAGTCCACGCATTTCCTGGGGCGGGCCGCCGATCAGCCGTAGCAGCCCGCTGGACGCTCTCCCGTTACCAGGGACTACGAGCGGGGAACATGGCCGAAGCCCGCCATGACGAGGGCATGGTCACTATCGTCACCAGCGATCAACCGGTGATCCGAAGCCGCCTCGGGATCGGTGGTGTAGATGCGATCGGCCCGATAGGAGACGCCGCTCCCGGCACGGGCATGTCCCACAGTCGGCGTGAGATCATGGAGATACCCGCCCACGTCCACCAGCCCCGCATCAAGCAGCGCCTGAGCCGGACCACGGTCGGTTTTCAGCTCGCTCCGAGCCGGGTTCGCGTCCTCCGCAATGCGCGGGTCATCCTCCAACGCCGCCGCGTTCCAGTCACCGCAGGCAATGACCGGCCTGCTGCCGACCAGGAGCCGTAAGGCCCGCGCCTCCTGAACCCTGATCTCAGGGACGGACGGGGCAAGGTGTGCGTTGATCAGATCTACCGGCTTGCCGTCGATTTCCGTCCGGAGCACGTTCACCCCGTGCCAGTAGGGATGTCCGGTCTCGTGGCGCTCCTCGATGACCCGCACCCGTGGACCCACCAGAGTCACCAGATGGCAGCCGTGATGCGCCGACTGTGCGAGATACCCCCGCATACCCAGCACGCTCTGTGCCAGGTGGAACGGCTTGGCCCCGTCCTGGTTCCAGTGCTTCGCCTCCTGGAGTGCGACGATGTCCAGACACTGTTCCTTGAGCACGTCGAGCTGACGACGAAGACGGCTATCGTCGTCTCCCAGCCCGCCGTCCAGCAGGTTATAGGTCCCCACCTTCAGGTAAGTCATCAGTTCTCCTGTCGCAGTCGTCGGATGGGATAGATGCTCAGCGCCTCACGGTGGACGCTGTGGTCCCCATGACCACGAGAGTGCGAAGGAGAAAGCACGCTCCGGACAGCAGTTCCGGCACGCCTCGTAGCCATGGGGGTATTGCCTGGCGGGTCGCCCGTCAGCCCAGCGGGGCACGGCATACCGAGCCCATGAAGATCGCCCGGTCAGCCCGCCAGAATTTCTAGGGGGAGAAGAGCAGGTCACCTACCGACACGCACCAGCCAGCAACTTGTCCCACATCTCCCGCGCCTCGTGGAGCCTCCAACGGTCCGACTCGACCCAGTTCGCGGAGTCCCACCGGCGAATGAACAGCAGCCCCCCGGACGAGCACAGCTCATACACGGGGTGATGGCAGGGGCACGTCCACTCCACCACCCGCACGCGGTCCGAGCGTTCAGTGACCACCTGCCACCGAAGCTGGTCCGCGTCCTGACGTGGCGTGGCCGGATGCGCCCACCCGAACACTCCGCTCCCCGCCCCGTCACGTGTCGCAGACCTTGTCCGCTACCGGGATCAACGCCCACACCGCACGCCGACCACCGTCGGTGTCCGTCACCCCCCAGGCACGGCACACCGAGTTCACCAGCCACAGCCCACGCCCCGAGACATCAAGAAGATCATGATTGGGCTCGCGGGGCATAGGCACCGTCGCACCGCCATCGTCGATCACAGTGATACGAGTCATTTCAGGACCCTGATAGCCGATCACTACCGTGACCAGCCCGCCCGTAGACCCTGATTGGCTGTGCTTGACCGCATTCCCTACTAGCTCACTCACGGTCAGCAGCGCGTCATCCAGCATCACGCACCCCGCCGTGCCCAGCACCAGCCGGACCCAGTGACGTGCTAACGGCACGGCATCTCCGACCCCGGGCACCGTCATACTCATGGGGAGCGTCGTCGCCGTCACCGGTTCGTCTCCCGCCGTACACGGCGTAGAGCAGCCTGCCGAACCAGCCGTGCGGCGTACTGCTCAGACGCGTCTACCCACTGGTTGCGGCCACGGCCCCAAACCAACTCCCACACATCGCCACGAGGCCGAGCCACCACCCGCATGGAACTCCCGGCAACAGGCACCCGGACCCAGGGCTCATCTGTGGGAGCCATCTCTACGGACACGGCCACACCCAGGCCGCGAAGCTCCCAGGCCAGTCGCACCAGCACCAGGAACCGTGTGCGCTCCGTATCTAAGACTGCGCCTTCGTGCTGCATCATCACCGTCCCTAGTGATGGTCACGGACCTTGCGTTACGTCCCGAACTAAGATGCTCAGTACCAGCACGCACTGTGCATCCCAGTTTTTTGCAGGGCTGCACCGTGTAGCGTTCACGGTAGTGGCATGCATGGTTGATGGGAAGGGGTATGCAAAATGTCCGGCCAGAACCCCGTACGACGACGGCAGCTCATCTCCGAACTCAAGCGTCTCCGGGAGGCGTCGGGCCTTACGCAGGAAGAGGTTGCGAACCATCTCGACTGGCACCACACCAAGGTGTTCCGCATCGAGACCGGACGCACTGCGCCTCACCCCACCGACGTCCGCGTGATGTGTGAGCTGTACGGACTCAAGGACACGGACCAGGTCGCAGCCTTACTTCAGTTGGCCAAGGACTCCCGGAAGCGCGGTTGGTGGTACTCGTACCGAGATGTGCTCCCAAGCCGGTACGAGTTCCTGATCGGGCTGGAGCAAGAGGCGGACGCGATACACACGTTTGAACTGGCCGTCGTCCCCGGCTTGCTGCAAACCGAGAACTACGCACGCGCCTTGATCGCTGGAGGTCCGTTAGAGCTTGATCACGACGAAGTCCAGCGCCGACTGGAGGTGCGCATGACTCGTCAGAAGGTTCTCAATGGACCGGACCGCCCGCAGCTTTGGGCGATCCTCGATGAGGCGGTCATTCACCGTGTCATCGGCGGAGCCCAAGTCATGAAGGCCCAGCTTGAGTACCTGATCACTGCCAGTGAGGCAGGTAAGACGACGATCCAAATCGTTCCGTACACCGTGGGGGCGCACCCCGGTACGGCTGGATCGTTCATCGTCCTTGGCTTCTCCGATCCGGGAGAGACGGATGTGGTCTACACCGAGACGATCGGCGGCAGCCTCTCCGTAGACAAGCCCGAAGAGGTGCGCCACTACACGACTGCGTTCGATCACCTCAGAGCCGTGGCACTGAGTCCCGCAGACACGCAAGCTATGCTTATTGCAGCCCAAAAAGCCTTGACCGACAGGTGACAGGAGGTGCTTGATGACTGGATATGACCTGTCGGATGCAGTCTGGAGGAAGAGCCGCCGCTCCCAGCAGAACGGGGCTTGCGTGGAAGTGGCGGACAACCTCCCCGACATCGTCGCCGTCCGTGACAGCAAAGATCCCGAGGGGCCGACCCTGGGCTTCTCTCCCGAGGCGTGGAGGGGCTTCCTCCGAGGGATGAAGGCTGGCGACTTCGATGGCTGAGTACTAGCTGGATGCCCCCGGCGGGGCGCTCCGCTCCGGGATGGCCAGCCCGTCTACATCGGCCAGGGGGCAAGTCGAGCAGGCCGGAACCTCCGGGTCAAGGCCGTCTGTGATCGTTGGCATCCGATGATCGAGGAACGCCGACCGGTCAACGCACACGCGAAGACGGCCTTGACCCTCCGGCCCCTGCCTGCTGCCCCCGAAGTGGCCGAAGCAGACGGGCTGACCAGGTGACCAAGACCGTTATGGGATGGTAACCCGTGCTTTAGAGGTCACACCTTGGCAGTCGGCTTGCCCGCGCCGTTGGGCCCGAGGAAGCCGAAGCATTCGCCCGGCGCGACGGTCAGGTCGATACCGCGTACCGCCCGCACCCCCGCGTACCACTTGACCAGTCCCTCCGCCCGGATCGCCGGCACCGCCGCGTGCCCCCGAACGGCGGTCACCGAGCGGGGTCGCCGACGGGCCCGGCCTCCGGACCGGCCAGCGGACCGGCCACGGTCATGATCGGCCGGAAGTGGCCGGTCGGGTACGGCTCGCCGATCGGCCGCCCGTCCGCCTCGACCCAGGCGTGCGCGCGGAACGGCTGGGTGCGCACGCCGGCGTGCCAGGTGGGCCAGGTCCCGGCCATCCGGCACAGCAGCGCCGTGGCCAGGGAACGCTCCAGGCAGCCCTCGCCCCGGCACCGGGCGCTCACCGACACGACCGCCTCCCGCGCGGCCAGCGCCTGCGCGGCGGTGGCCGGCCCGGCGCCCCTGCGCACCAGGCGCAGCACCCGGCGGATGCGATGCGGTGGCAGCGGCGCGAGCAGCCGCGCCACGCCCACGGCGGGCAGCGCCGCGACCCGGCGGCGCAGCGACGGCCTGCCACCCCCGACCGGCTCCATCGGCCGGCTCACGAGCGCGCCCCTTCCACGGCCGCCCGTCCCGCGACGGACGATTCGGCGGCGGCCGGTTCCGCGGCGGCCCGTTTCGTGATGGACGATCCGGCCGTAGCCGGTTTCGTGCTGGACGGTTCAGCCGGTTTGGTGCGGGACGGTTCAGCCCGCTTCGTGCTGGACGGCGAGCTTACGAGGCGGGCCACCCGCAGCGAGGTCAGCAGGGAGGACACGTCGTCGCGGGCCCGGTCCGGGTCGAGGCCGGGATGGCGGTCGAGGAGCCGGCGGGCGGCCTCCCCGGGGGTGGCGCCGTCGAGAAGCGCGACCAGGACCAGGGCCCCGGTGTCGTTCAGCTGCCAGTATCGGCCGCCGTGTTCGTCGAGCAGCACCATCCCCTCGTCGGTCGGGGTGGCGCTGACACCGTCGCGCAGGGTGAGCGTCATCGTGGCCCTCCGGTAGCCCCTCGGTCGGCTCTGGTATGTCCATCGGCGATGATTGCGTAACGTGAGTGTCATCTGACTTTCGGTGACGCCACCTGGGAGCGCAGCCAGACCTCGCAGGTCAGCGTCTGGATCAGCGGGGCCAGGCCGGTCCCCGCCGGGTGCGGGTCGAGCAGCGCGGCCCGCGCGGCGTCGTCGTCGATCAGGCCCCTGCGGGCCAGCAGCGACGAGTCCAGCAGGCCGAGCAGGTCGTCACGATGCCGGCGCAGCCCGGTGTGGACGTCCACGCCGTACTCGCCCTTCGTTGTGCGGGTCAGCAGCGGCTCGGGCACGATGCCCGCCATCGCCGCCCGCAGCAGCGGTTTGTACCGCCCCTGCGCGCCGCGCTCGTGCGTCCGCACCGACAGCGCCGCCTCCACCACGGCGTCGTCCAGGAACGGCGCGGTGTACGGCAGGCCGGCCCGCGAGGTGGCCTGGTCGATCTGGCGCAGCCCGTTGCCGCCGGTGCGCACGTAGAGCAGCGCCGCGTGCTGCGCGCGCTGCGGGGACAGCGGCTCCGGCGCCGCCGCCAGCGCGTCGACCAGCGCCTCGCGCGCCGCCTCCACCGCCTCCGGCGTGGCCCACGGCGGCATCCGCAGCTCCGGCCCCCACCCGACGGATGCCGCCGTGGCCGGCGGCGGTCCCGCCGCCAGGCGCGCGGCCGAGGAACCCAGCCAGGTGCCGTAGTCGCCGCGGTCGGCCAGGGCGCGCAGCGCCGGCGCCAGCGGGCCGCGCCGCCGTCCGGCCCGGTGGGCGCGCAGCCGGCGGAGCGCGAGCAGCGGATGGCTGCGGACCAGGTCGTGCAGCAGGGCGGGCACCGGCGAGAACAGCTCGTCGCCTCCGCCGCCCATCAGGTGCAGGCGCGAGCCCCTGGCGGTCATCCGCTCCGCCAGGTCGTGCAGCCTGGCCGCGTCGCGCACCCAGCCGCCCGGCTCCTCCAGCGCGGCGTGCGGTCCCGCCATCCCCGCGAAGGACAGCGGGGTGAGCCCGGGATCGGCGGAGAGATGCACCGCCACCGGCAGGGCGGCGGCGGCCCGGCGCGCCCACGTCGTGTCGTCGTTGCTGGGATCGAGCCCCGGCGCGTGGCTGGTGACGAGTTCGGCCCGGCCGCGTGCCGCCAGGAAGCACAGGCTGGTGGAGTCGAGGCCGCCGGACAGGTCGGCGCTGACCGTGCCGCCGCCCGCGGTGCAGGAGGCGACGGCGGCGCCGAGCGCGTCGCGTACGGCCGCCGCGCCCTGGCCGAGCGTCAGCTCGGGGACCGGCGGGGACCACCAGCGGTGCTCGGTGTGCCGCCCGCGGGCGTCCAGGACCAGGCAGTGGTCCGGGGAGACGCTCGACACGCCGCGCCAGACGCTGCGCTGCTCCAGCGCGTACACCGCGCCGGGCGGCAGCAGCCGGGAGGCCAGCACCTCCGGGTCGATCTCCGCGCCGGAGGCGGCGGCGAGGATGTCGGAACGGCTGGCGGCGACGGTGGCGCCGGCGACGCGGGCGTGGAAGACGCGCCGGGTGGCCGAGGCGGTGCCGCGGACCCGGACCCGCCCGCCGACGGACACGACCAGATGGAAACTGCCCGCGAGCCCCGCGACGAGCCGCTCCGCCTGCTCCGCCTCGCGGATGTCGGCCAGCCTCGCCGCCAGGTCGGCGACGGTGATCGGACAGCGCCCGATCACCGCCGCGCGCGCCGCGCCCGCCTCGGCGACGGTGACCTGTCCGGCCGGCCAGCGGCCCGCGAGCCAGGGCCGGCCCGACCCGTGCACGATCACCTCGCCCACGTACGGGCGCAGCGCCCCGGCCGCGGCGAGACCGGCTTCGCTGTCCGGCAGGACGGCGAACCACACCTCACCCGGCATCGTCACCCCGCCCGTCAGCCCTGCGCGTTGAAGAACTGGAACGGCTGGGGCGGCCAGTCGAAGAGGTCACCCGGGGGAAAACCGCGGGTCAGATCGGCGAATCCACCCACCAGGGTGAGCGCCGGTGGCGCGTAGACCGCCTGCTCTGCCGTGAGCTCCATGACACATCTCCTTTCACCGAACCGGTCGGTGGCCACACGTCGTGACCGGGACCTTCGGTGGCTGAGAGTAGTCGATAAATTACCCAGAGTGACAGATGTGGAGGCGCCGTCTTTTCACGGCGCCGACCATGAGGGGTGGGCTCATATCGAGCCGGGAGAGAGTGATGGGCCGGGCTCAGCCGAGCCGGGAGACGGTGGCGGGGTCTTGTCGAGCCTGGAGAGTGGCGGGATCAGTCGAGCCGGGAGAGACCGGCGAGCGACAGGGCCGGCTCGCCGGCGGGCGTCTCCGCCGCCAGGTCACGCAACTGGTCGGCGAAGGCGAGGGCCTGCTCCCGGGTCAGGCGAGGCTCGGCCCCGATGTAGAACACCATGATGTCGCCCAGCGGCGAGCGGGTGGCGGCGAAGGGAAGCGAAGGGGTGATGACCATGATGCTCCCCATTCTCTCCTGCCCCACCGACAATTTCCGCACACGACTCCCAAGCCCTCGCCGGCACCGTGCGATGGTTTCGGGGCCTGTCTGTACTGCTCCTTGGGCCCGGCGCGGTGTGGGGAGCGGTTTCGGGGGTTTCGCGGGGGGCGATGGCGGAAGGGGTGGGGCGGGGGTGGGGTGATGATCGGGGCGCTGGGGTTCGGGGTGGAGGCGTTGCGGACGTTCGCCGGGAACGGGCTGGTGCGGCCGGTGGCGCCGGGGCGGTTCGCGCGGATGGCGTTCGCGCTGGCCCGGCACGGGTTGACGCCGGCGGCGGGGCTCGCCGTCGCCGCGGCCCGCTGGCCGGACCGGCCCGCCGTCATCGACGAGGACGGCACCCTCACCTTCGCCGAGCTGGAACGCCGGGCCACGCGTCTCGCCGCGGCGCTGCACCGGCGGTTCGGGCTCGGGCCGGGTGGGACGCTGGCGATCCTGTGGCGCAACCACCGCGGTTTCGCCGAGGCGATGGCCGCGGGGTCGCTGCTCGGCGCCGACCTCGTGCTGCTGAACACCGGGTTCGCCGGGCCGCAGTTGCGCGGGGTGCTGGCCCGCGAGCGGGCCGACGTCCTGCTGCTGGAAGAGGAGTTCGTGCCCCTGCTGACCCAGGGCGAGGACGGGGCCGCCGGGCAGTGGAGGTCCGGTCTGGGGGAGGCCGCCAGGCGGTGGAGGCCGGGGCTGGCCGTACCCGAGGGCGCGGCAGGAGCCGAGGGCGCGGCGGCGGTCGAAGGTACCGGAAGCCGGGGGGAGGGGCGGTGGGTGTCCCAGGTGGACGCGTTGGTGGCCGAGGGCGGGGCGGCGGTGCCGGGGACGCGGCGGGCGGGGCGGCTGGTGCTGCTGACATCCGGGACGACCGGCACGCCGAAGGGCGCGCCGCGCCGCCTGTCGCTGCCCGCGGTGGCGGTGCCGATCACGTCGATGCTGGCCAGGATGCCGGTGCGGTCGGGCGAGCCGATCCTGATCGCGCCGCCGCTGTTCCACGCCCTGGGCCTGGCCTGGTACGGCATCGCGTTGACGCTCGGCTGTCCCGTCGTGCTGACCCGCCGCTTCGAACCCGTCTCCGTGCTGTCCGCCGTGGAGTCGCAGCGGGTCCGCACCCTCGTGGCGGTGCCCGACATGCTGCGCCGCCTGATGGAGGTGCGCGACCGCTTCGACACCTCCAGCCTGCGCGTGGTGGTCGCGGGCGGCTCGGCGCTGCGTCCCGACGTCGCCGCCGGCTTCGTGGACGCGTTCGGCGACGTGCTCTACGACATCTACGGGTCCACCGAGACCGGCTGGGGCACGCTCGCCACGCCGGCGGACCTGCGCGCCGCCCCCGGCACCGTGGGACGCCCGCCGCGCGGCACCGCCGTGCGAATCCTGGACGAGGACGGGCGCGGGCTGCCCGCCGGGGAGGTGGGCGGGGTGTACGTGGGCGGCGGCCTGCACTTCGCCGGGTACAGCGGCGGCGGCTCGCGGCGGGTCGTGGACGGGCTGATGGCCACCGGCGACCTGGGCCACTTCGACGCCGAGGGCCGGCTGTTCATCGACGGCCGGGAGGACGACATGATCGTTTCCGGTGGGGAGAACGTGTTCCCGCAGGAGGTGGAGGAGACGCTGGCCGCCCACCCCGGCGTGGCCGACGTGGCCGTGGCCGGGGTGCCGGACGACCGCCTCGGGCAGCGGCTGGCCGCCTACGTGGTGCGCGCGCCCGGCGAGGAGGTCACCGAGGACGACCTCAAGGCCCACGTGCGCGCGCACCTCGCCCGGCACAAGGTCCCCCGCTCGATCGAGTTCGTCCCCGAGCTGACCCGTACCCCGACCGGCAAGGTCACCTGGACCGCCTCGCCCGGCGGGCCGGGCACCCCGTAGCGGGCGTGCGGGATCAGGGCACGGGCACCTGGAGCGGGGGATACTGTGCGATCTTGACCTGGACGGTGGAACCGGCTGGCGGGAGGGCGAAGAGGGTCCAGAACCCCTTCGTCTCACCGGGGTCGAACTTGGACGCGGACAGCCGGACGCCCGACAGGTCCGAGCAGGCGCAGTAGGCGTCGGTGTCGTCGCCCGCCGTGACCATGATCCGCCCGGGGAGATACTGCCGCCCGGCGGCTTCGTCCGTCAGCCGTACGTTGCTCGCCGCCTGGTACTTGTACGACAGCCACTCGGCGGATTGGTGCAGCTCGTGGTTCCAGGCGGCCTCGTCGCCGGCGTTGGTGACCGTGTAGGTGAGGACGCCGAGGTCGCCGGGGAGCCGCCGCAGGCCGGTCACCTCCAGCGCGAACGGCTGCCCGTCGTCGTTCGCGCGCGCCGTGAGCCCCTGCCCGGCGGGAGGCGGGCCGGACGACTGCGCGGCCGGGGACTGTACGGAGGGGGCCGGGGCGGGCGGTTCCGGCTTGGCGAAGGTCACGGTGACGCGCCGGTTGCGGCGGCGTCCCTCCTCCTCTTCGTTGCTGTACAGCGGGCGGCGCGAGCCGTACCCCTTGACCGTGAAGCGCACCTCCGACCTGGTGAGCAGCTTGGTCAGGGCGTCGCGCACGGCCTCGGCGCGGCGCAGCGAGAGCGGGTTGTTGATCGCGTCGGTGCCGGAGGAGTCGGCGTGGCCCTCGACGGCGACCGTGCCGGCCGGGGAGTCGTCGATCTGCTTGGCGGTGCGCGCGAGCAGGGACTTCGCCCTGGAGGTCAGCTTGGCCTCGTTCACCGCGAAGAGCACGTCGGAGGAGAGGTTGACGTGCACGTCGGTGCCGTCGTCGGAGGTCTCCTCCGTCCCGTCGAGGGCTTCGGAGGGCGCCAGCAGCGGGTGGCTGATCTCGGTGACCGGCTGCGCGGCCGGGTCGGGGACGATCTGTCCCGGCGGCGGCGTCACCGGGTCGTCGCTGATCGGCACGTCGATCATGGGCGGTGCCGCCGGGGTGACGACGGTGGTGGTCGCCGGGTTCCCCGAAGGGGCGGGCACGACGGCGAAGACGGTGATCGACTCGCCGGCGTCGAGGAAGTGGCCGAGCCCGTCGCGTCGCTCGTCGGTGCACAGGCAGTCGGCGTCCGACGGCTGGTACGGCAGCAGCCACCGGCCCGCCGCCGCGTCCAGCACCCCGATCCCGGACACCCACCGGAACGGGCGCGCCTCGCGCATGTTGTCCCGCAGGTCGGAGACCCAGGAGATGTCCTCGGTGCCGGTGTTGGAGAGCCTGAGCTGGATGACGAGGTACCGTCCGGCGACCCGGTTCAGGCCGACGAGGTCGATCTGGTAGGCGGGGCTGAGCGAGCTGTGCGTGGTGGCCAGGGCGGGCCGGGTGTCGGCGTCCCCGGCCGCGGTCGCGGCGGGCGTCCCGGTCGCGGCCGGTGCCGACGCGGCGGGGGCGGTCGCGGCGGGGGCGGACGACGGCGGCGCGGAACCCGCCTGCCCGACGGGCAATATGCCGCAACCCGCCACCATCATCACCAATACAGCCGTAAAAAGTGTTCGATGCCGCATTCAAGGGATAATGCCGTATTTGCCAGAATGAATGGGGGCTTTCGGATGACCATATGCGACTGGGCGGGCTACCAGGAGGTGGTCGGCGCCCGCGGTTCACCGATCCGCCGGCTGGATTTCCGGCGGACGTCAGCCGTGCGTGGTGGCCCCTGAGGAGACGACGACGACCACGCCGACGACGATCAGGATCATCCCGGCCACGGCGACGAGGTTGAGCCGCTCGCCGTACAGGACGGCGGCGAGCGCGGCGACGCCGGCGGTGCCGATGCCGGACCAGATGGCATAGACGATCCCGACGTTGAGCGTGCGCAGCGCGCCCGCCATCAACGTGAACGAGATCGCGTAGCCGACGATGACGGCCAGCACGGGCAGCGGCCGGAACGAGCCGGCGGTGCCGCGTAACGACAGGGTCGCGAAGATCTCGCTGATGATCGCGCCCGCGAGCATGAGCCAGGCCACGGTCAGTCCGAGGGGGCGGGGGTCGGGTTCACGCCCTTCACTTTACCTTCGGCGGTCACGGCGCCTTCGGGGCGGTGCCGCGCCCCAGGAGGTCCTCGGTGGGAAGCGCGAGTAGGGTGGGGCCACCCGCGCCGCCGGTGGTCGTGGTGGCGAGGAGCGACGCCGGGGTCTCGGGCACGGGGTCGGCCGCCGCGGCCTCGGCGGGGGTGAGGGTGCCGCCTTCGGCGTGGGCGCGGGCGAACGCGGCCTCGGGCAGGGCCGTGCGGATGCGGGCGATGACGCGGTCGACGTCGTCGCGTTCGATGGGCGCGAGGGGGAGGGAGCCCGCCTCGCGGGCCGCCGCGGCGGCGCCGAGCATGCGGGCGGCGTGCTCGTGCCGCCCGGCCAGCGAGACGGCCCCGGCCAGCCCCTCCAGGGCGAACATCAGATCGCGCGGGGCGTCGTTGCGCAGCGCCGCGTCGAACGCCGCCCTGTGCAGGCGATAGGCGGTGGCCGCGTCGCCGCGCAGCTCGGCGGTGAAGCCCAGCTCGATCATGACCATCGGCAGGTGGAGGGGGATCTCGGCGTCCGGGTCCCGCTCAGGGTCCTGCTCGGGGGCTCGGGCAGGGTCCTGCTCGGAGTCGCGCGCAGGGTCTCGGGCAGGGTTCTGCTCGGGGGCTCGCGCGGGGGCGTGTTCCGGCGACAGCAGGTTGTGGAGGTGGGTTTCTGCGGTGGACAGGTCGCCCCGGCGGCGGGCGGCGAAGCCGAGAACGGTCTCGGCGAAGATCAGTCCCGGCTGGTGCCCCTGGTCGGCGGCCAGCCGTACGGCCCGGCCGCCGAGCTCCATCGCGCGTTCGTGCTCACCGGTCTGCAGCGCGAGCCAGCCGAGCCAGCAGAGCCGGCCCGCCACCTCCGTCCAGAGCCCGAGATCCTCGGCCATCCTGAGCCCGTCCCGGTGCAGCCGCTCGGCCCGCTCGTAGTCGCCGGTCATCTCGGCCAGCCCGCCGAGCCATTCGGTGGCCTGGAGCCGGCCCCACCGGTCGCCCAGCTCGGCGAAGAGCGCGTCGGCCCGGGTGCCGTCGCGTTCCAGGCCGGCGAGGTCGCCCCGGAAGTGCGCGATCTTGGCCCGGATGACCAGCGCCGCCGCCTCCCCCCAGCGGTCGCCGAGCGCGACGGCATCGGCCAGCGCCCGGTCGAGCAGGACGGCGGCGCCCGCCATGTCGCCCGAGCTCAGCCACGCCCCGGCCAGGAACCACTCCGCCCGCGCCCGCCCGGCCGGATCCCCCGCGTCGTCGTACAGCCGCAGCGCCGCGTCCCGCCCGGTCACCCACGTGGTCCCGTCGCCGTGCAGCAGCGCGATGCCCGCCCGCCAGGCCAGCGCCCTGGCCCGTACGGCGGGCGGCGCCTCGCCCTCGACGGCCAGCGCGGCGGCCAGGGAGCGCCCGGCCTCGGCCAGCCGGCCGCGCAGGTACCAGTACCACGTGAGGGAGCAGGCCAGCCGCAGCGCCTGCGCGGCGTCCCGGCCGGCCACCGCGCCGTCGAGCGCGGCACGCAGGTTGGCGGCCTCGGCGTCCAGCCGTCGCAGCCATATCCGCTGGTCGTGCCCGTACAGGTACGGCTCGGCCCGCGCGGCCAGCTCGGTGTAGTAGCCGCGGTGGCGCCGCCGTACCGGGTCCAGGTCGCCGGCCTCGTGCATCCGCTCGACGCAGTAGGCCGCCACCGACTCCAGCAGCCGGTAACGCGGTCCTTCGGCCCCGTGCACCACCACGACCAGCGACCGGTCCACCAGCCGGGCCAGCAGGTCCAGCACGTCGGCGGGACGCGGGCCGTCCTGCGCGTCGGCGCAGACGGCCTCCGCGGCTTCCAGGGTGCAGCCGTCGGCGTGTACGGCGAGGCGGCGCAGGACGATCCGCTCCGGGCCGGTGAGCAGCTCCCAGCTCCAGTCGATCATGGCCGTGAGGGTCTGCTGACGTGGCGGCGCGCCGCGGTGACCGGTGACCAGCAGCCGGAACCGGTCGTCCAGCCGGGCCACCAGCCCCTGCACGCCCAGTGCCCTGACCCTGGTCGCGGCCAGCTCCAGGGCCAGCGGGATGCCGTCGAGCCGGCGGCACAGCACCGTCACGGCCTCGGCGGTGTCGGCGTCGAGGGTGAAGCCGCGCGCGGCGGCCGCGGCCCGGTCGGTGAAGAGGCGTACGGCGCTCGACCGTGCCAGCTCGGCGAGGTCGCCGGCCGCGCCGCGGGCGGGTACCTCCAGCGGGGGGACGCTCCACACCACCTCGCCGGGGACGCCCAGCGGCTCGCGGCTGGTCGCCAGCACGCGCAGCCCGGGGGCGGCCCCGAGCAGCCCGGCGGCCAGCTCGGCCACCTGGTCGACCACGTGCTCGCAGTTGTCCAGCACGAGGAGCAGCCGCCGGGCGGCGAGCGCGCGGGCGAGCCGGTCCGCCGGGCCGGCCGGGGAGACGGGATCGCGGAGGTCGAGGGCGGTCATCACGACGTCGACCAGCGAGGCCGTCGACTCCAGCCGGTCGAAGCCGGCCAGTTCCACCAGCCACACCCCGTCGGCGAAGCCGTCCAGCAGCCCGCGTCCGGTCTCCACGGCCAGCCGGGTCTTGCCCACGCCGCCGGGGCCGGTCAGCGTCACCAGCCGGTCGGTCGCCAGCCGGGCGCGCACCTCGGCGATCGCCTCCTGCCGGCCGATCAGCTCCGACAGCGGCGCGGGCAGGTTGGTCGCCGGGCGGGCCTCGGCGAACGCTTCCCGGCCCGTCGCGGCCGCCCCGGGGCCCCCGGCGGGGACGACCTGCCCCGAAGCGGCCGATCCGGACTCCCGGGCGAGGACGGCCCGCCCCGTCGCGGCCGATCCGGGTTCCCGGGCGAGGACGGTCTGGCCCATCGCGGCCGGTCCGGCATCCCAAGCGAGGACGGTCTGGCCCGTGGCGGCCGGTCCGGGCTCCTGGGCGAGGAGGGTCTGGCCCGTGGCGGCCGGTCCGGGGTCCTGGGGCAGGACGGTCCGGTTCGGCGCGGTCAGTTCGGGGTCCTGGGTCAGGATGGCCCGGTGCAGTGCGACCAGTTCGGCTCCGGGGTCGAGGCCGAGCTCCTCGGCGAGCAGGGAGCGCAGCCGCTCGTAGCTGTCCAGCGCCTCGCTCTGCCGTCCGGCGCGGTAGAGGGCCCGCATGTGCGCGGCGCGCAGCCGTTCGCGGAGCGGGTGGGCGGTGAGCAGGTCGGCCAGTTCGCCGCAGAGCGGGCCGTGGTCGCCGAGCGCCAGACGGGCCTCGGCGAGGTCCTCCCAGGCGGTCAGCCGTTGCTCGTCCAGGCGGGCGGTCGCGGCCCGGGTGAACGGCTCGTCGGCGAAGTCGGCGAACGCCGGGCCCCGCCACAGCGCCAGCGCGTCGGTGAGCAGCGCGGCCCTGGTACCCGGGTCGGCGCTCCGCCGCGCCTGTCCGGTGAGCGCGGCGAACCGGCCGGCGTCGACCCCGTCGGCGGGCGCGTGCAGCCGGTACCCCGCCGGGCCGGAGACCACCAGTTTCCTGCCGCCCGGCTCGGCGTCCTCCAGTGCCCTGCGCAGCTGCGACACCTTGGCCGACAGGGTGCCCGCCGGGTTGCCGGGCAGGTCGTCGCCCCACAGGTCGTCGATGAGCAGGCCGGCGGGCACCGCCCGGCCCTCGTGCAGCAGCAGGTCGGCCAGCAGGGCGCGGACCTTCACGCCGGGAACCGTGACGGGGTCGCCGCCGGTCGTCCACACCGAGACAGGACCCAGCACCCCAAAAAGCATGAGCGTCACGATAACCCGGTATGACCGGGCACGGCGTCGCTTACGGCCCCTGGGGGGCGGACCGTCAACGGATCGGAAGCCCGCCGAAAGCCCGGTCCGGCACCGTGGAAACCACAGCGGAACCACAGCGGAACCACCGCGGAACCACAGCGAGCCGCGACGAGCGCAGGAGGCGGTAAGGATGCCAGAGTCCCGGGAGGATCGGCTCCGGCTGGGGGTCATCATCGGCAGCACCCGCAACGGCCGGTTCGGCCCGACGGTCGCCGGATGGTTCGCCGCCCAGGCGGAGCGGCGCGCCGACCTGTGCCTCGACCTGATCGACCTGGCCGAGGCGCGCCTGCCCGAGACCCTCGCCGACCACGACGACGACCCGCCCGCCGAGGTGAGCGCGCTGGCCCCGCGCCTGGCCGCCGCCGACGCCTTCGTGGTGGTCACCCCGGAGTACAACCACGGTTTCCCCGCGCCGCTCAAGACCGCCATCGACTGGTTCTACGAGGAGTGGCAGGCCAAGCCGGTCACCTTCGTCGCCTACGGCAGGGAGTCCGGCGGCCTGCACGCCATCGCCCAGCTCAGGCAGGTCTTCACCGAGGTGCACGCCGTGACCATCCGCGCCGCGGTGAGCCTTCCCCGCTACTGGGACCATTTCGCCCCCGACGGGAGCTGGCCCCGGCCGACCGCCTCCTGCCACGCGGAGGTGTCCGGCATGCTCGACCAGCTCACCTGGTGGGCCCGCGCCCTCCGTGACGCCCGGCGCAGCGTCCCGTACACCGCCTGAAATCCGGATGTTCCGGTTGGTGCCGGTCTGCGATGCTTTGCGGATGGGATGGTCGTTCACCGCTGATCTCCAGGGTTTCCCGGCCGAGGCCGAGGCGTGGTTGCTGCGCGATCCCGTACGGTCCACGGTCCCGCTCACCGTGCTGAACCGGATCCGCCAGGGCGACGAGCAGAACGGCATGCTGCTCGGCTGGTACACCGGCGGCGGCGCGGTGGCCGGCGTGGTCGTGCACACGCCGCCGTTCCCGCTCATCCTCGGCGACCTCCCCGGCGAGGCGATCGGGGCGCTGGCCGAGGCGCTGCGCGGGCGTGAGGTGCGGGGCGTCTCCGGGCCGCGGGAGACGGTGGCGGCGTTCGGCGCGGCCTGGCCCCGGCCGGTCAGGGACCGGATGGCGATGCGCCTGTACCGGCTCGGCGAGCTGCGCCCGCATGCCGTGGACGGCGAGGCGCGCGCGGCGGAGGCCGGGGACGAGGAACTGGTCGTCGCCTGGTACCGGGCGTTCTTCGCCGAGGCCGAGCCCGCCAACGCCGGCGTCGATCCCACGACCCCGGTGCGCGGCCGGATCGCGGAGCGGGAGATCGTGCTGTGGGAGGCCGGGGGAGAACCGGTCGCGCTGGCCGCGCTGTCCAGTCCGATCGCCGGCATGTCGCGCATCGGCCCGGTCTACACGCCGCCGCGGTCCCGCCGTCGCGGCTACGGCGCGGCGGCCACCCACGCCGCCACCCGCAGCGCCATCGACGCGGGAGCCGAGCGCGTCCTGCTCTTCACCGACCTGGCCAACCCCACCTCGAACTCGATCTACCAGGCCCTCGGCTACCGCCCCGTGGACGACTACGCCAGCACGCACTTCGGCTGACCCGCGGGTCAGGGCAGGATGGCGTCCACGTAGCCGCCGTCCACCCGGAGGGCGCCGCCGGTGGTGGCCGAGGCGAACGAGGAGCTGAGATAGACGCACATCCCGGCGATCTCCTCGGGCTCGATGAGCCGCTGGATCAGGGAGTGCGGGCGGTGCCGGCGCATGAACTCGCGCTGCGCCTCCTCCCACGGCAGGCTCCGGTCCACCAGCTCGTAGACGAACTCCTCCACCCCGCCGGTGTGCGTGGGACCGGCGATCACCGAGTTGACGGTGACACCGGTGCCGGCGGCCTCCTTGGCGAAACCCCGGGAGACGGCCAGCAGCGCCGTCTTGGACATGCCGTAGTGGATCATCTCGGCCGGGGTGGCGATCGCCGAGTCGCTGGCGATGTACAGCACCCGGCCCCAGCCCTGCGCCTTCATCGCGGGCAGGTAGTGCCGGGTCAGCCGGACGGCGCTGAGGACGTTGGTCTCGAAGTAGGCGCGCCACTCGGCGTCGGTGATCTCCAGCGCGGGGCGGGAGCCGAAGACGCCGAGGTTGTTGACGAGGATGTCGGCGTCCGGCACGGCGCCGGTCAGCGCGGCGGCGCCGTCCTCGGTGGCCAGGTCGGAGGCGACGGTGACGACGTCGGCCCCGGCCGCCCGGTCGCGTACGGCGCCCGCCGCGGCCTCCAGCCGGGAGGCGCCGCGCCCGGTGAGGACGACCCGCGCGCCGGCCTCCGCGAGGCCGGTGGCGATGGCGAGTCCGATGCCCTGGGACGATCCGGTGACGATCGCGGTCCTGCCCTTGAGGTCGATGTGCACGGCGCGTCCCCTCTCGCGGATCTTCTCTTCCACCATAGGGGGACGGGCGTGGGTGATCAGGCGCCGGGGGCGGGCGGGGGGAGGGGGCTCGGCGGTCGGCACTCGCCCGAGGCGCGCTCGTGACCTCGGACGAGTTGCCGCCGTGACAGGGGGAGCAAAGCCCTCTCCATGCATCCTGGTTCGTCGCCAAATGCAAGTCAATCCGGGGGCAAAAATTTTAAACTCCGGCCCTGACCTGCGGGTTCGTCTCCGCCCGCGGAGCGGTCGGCGTGGCCGGTCCGGTCGCGTGCGGTGAACGCCGCGGCTCCCCCGGTGCCCGCGGGTCCAGGGAGGCACGGCCGGGCCGGGGGATCCGCCCGTGTCGTCGCTGCGCGGGAGGTGAACACATACATTCGCGCAGGCCGGGCATACAATGCGGACGCAAGGCGCGTGTGGGGGCACACGCCTTAATCGGGGGTTATACGCAATGAGTGGTTCCTACGTAGAGGAACCGTGCGGTCTTGGGCTGGAGATCTTCGACCCTGCGCCGATCGGGGTCTGGGTCACCCGTGGGCCGGATCACACGCTGGTCTACACGAACTCCGCCTATCGGGAGTTCTTCGGCGACAGGCCGTTGGGGGAGCCTCTCCGTCACGTGTTCCGGGATCTGCTGCAGGAGGACCTCTTCCAGCAGTTCGACCGTGTCTACCGTACGGGCGAGCCGTTCAGCCTCGCCGATACGCCGCTGGAGATCCGCGGGCGGTCGGCGTTCGAGCGCTACTTCACCATCACCCTCTCCCGTATCCCGTTCGGCCACGGCATGTCCGGCGTGCTGTGCGTGCTGGTCGAGGTCACCGAACAGGTCGTCGCCGGGCAGCAGGTCCGGGTCCTGTCCGAGGAGCGCCGCCGCGCCCTCCAGCGCTTCGAGAGCCTCGTCCGGGCGGCCACCCCGATCATCTGGGTGACCTCGCCCCAGGGCGGCATGATCGAACCCAGTCCCGGCTGGCAACGGCTGACCGGCCAGACGTGGAACGAGTTCCGGGACGACGGCTGGTTGCAGGTGATCCACCCGGACGACCGCCCGGCCACCATGGAGTCGTGGTCGCGCGCCCTGAAGGAGATGGTCCCGCTCTGGGAGCACACCTACCGGCTGCGCACCCGCTCCGGCGGCTACCGGCGCTACCACGCGCGCGCGGTGCCCGTACGGGAGGACGAGGTGATCGTCGAGTGGGTGGGCACCAGCACGGATGTGGAACGCCAGTGGCAGGAGGCCCACCGTAAGAAACTGCTGGAACGCGCCGCCGCCGTCACCGCGGGCATCGTGCGCGTCGAGGACATGTTGTCCGCGCTGTGCCGGGTGGTCGTTCCCGAGCTGGCCGACGGGTGCGCGGTCTACCTGCTCCCCGACGTCTCGGAACGGCCGGGCCATGAGCCGCTGCCGGCCGACCGGGTCGCCTCCGCCGTCCGGATGGGACTGCCCCCGCTCCATCCGCACCGGCAGGAACGTTTCTCACCGGACAGCGGCTTCGCCCGGGCCGTGCAGAAACGCCGGGCGGTCTACACCTCGTACCCACGTCTGAGATCCTCCGGCACGATCATGTCCTCCGGCATCGACTCGTGGCTCTCGGCCGCGTCGGCGAACAGCGCGGTCCTGCTGCCGCTGATCGTGGACGGCGCGGTGGCGGCGGTGGTGGCCGCGGCCACCTGCGGCGACCGCGCGCCGATCAGCGCCGGGGACGTCGCCCTCATCCGTCGCATGCTGGACCACGCGCACGCGCCACTCAGCAGCGCGGTGGAGTTCCGCCGCACCCAGCGGGTGGCGCTCGCCCTCCAGCAGAGCCTGCTCGCCGAGCCGCCCGTCGTACCCGGGATCGAGATCGCCGCGCGGTACCGGGCGAGCCCCTCGGCGGCCGAGGTGGGCGGCGACTGGTACGACTCGTTCATCCTCACCGACGGTTCCCCCATGCTGACCATCGGCGACGTGGCCGGTCACGACCTGCCCGCGGCGGTGGTGATGAGCCAGTTGCGCAACATGCTCAGAGCGCTCGCGGTGGACCGTGAGGAACCCCCGGGGGACATCCTGCGCCGGCTGAACCTGGCGATGGAGGCGCTGTGCGGCGAGTACACCGCGACCTGCGTCCTCGCCAGGATCGAGGCCCGCGGCGATCGCGGCTGGCAGGCGCACTACTCCTGCGCGGGCCACCCGCCGCCGCTGCTCGTGACCAGGGACGGCGGCACCCGCTACCTCCAGGAGGCGCGCAGCCCGCTGCTGGGCGTGCTGGCCGACACCCGGCGGCCCAGCGCCGTCGAGCCGCTGGAGCCGCAGAGCACGATGTTCCTCTACACCGACGGCCTGATCGAGCACCCGGGCGAACACCTCGACGACGGGCTGGACCGGCTGGCCCGGCAGGCCGGCGCCCTCGCCCGCGAACCGCTGGAGATCTTCTGTGACGAGCTGCTGGACGGCGTGGGATCCTCCGGCAAGGACGACATCGCGATGATCGCTCTGCGGGTCGGGGACCGACTGGAGATCCGTCGCCGTCACGGCACCTGACGGCCACGTGGCGTATGCCTGATCCCCCTATCGTGCGTGGGCATGACCATGATCCGTAAATTATTGGCCGCCGCCGTCGCCGTCATCGCGGGCGGTACCGTCGCCGTCGTGCTGCACCCCTCCACCGCGACCGCCGACCGGCGAGCCGAGGATCCGATCGTCATCGCGCACCGGGGCGCCAGCGCCATCAGGCCCGAGCACACCCTGCTCGCCTACGAGGCGGCGATCGCGCTCGGCGCCGACTACATCGAGCCCGACCTGGTCTCCACCAAGGACGGCGTGCTCGTCGCCCGGCACGAGAACGAGATCAGCCAGACCACCGACGTCGAGAACCACCCCGAGTTCGCCGGCCGGCGCACCACCAAGACCATCGACGGCGCGGCGATCACCGGCTGGTTCACCGAGGACTTCACCCTCGCCGAGCTGCGCACCCTGCGGGCCGAGGAGCGCATCCCGGACATCCGCCCGGCCAACACCGCCTTCAACGGCCTGGCCCAGATCCCCACCCTGGACGAGGTCGTGCAGCTCGCCCAGCGGCACGGTGTCGGCGTCTACCCCGAGACCAAGCACCCCACGTACTTCGACTCCATCGGGCTGTCCCTGGAGGAGCCGCTGCTCGCCGGCCTGGCCAGGCGCGGCTGGCGGGACCAGCGCGACCCGGTCATCATCCAGTCCTTCGAGACCGGCAACCTGCGTGACCTGAGCCGCAGGACCAAGGTGCGCCTCGCCCAGCTCGTCAACGCGAGCGGCGCGCCGTACGACCGGGTGGCGGCGGGCGACCCGCTGACCTACGACCGGATGGTGACCCCGGCGGGGCTGCGGGACATCGCGGGCTACGCGGACGGCGTGGGCGTGGCGAACGCCCGGATCATCCCGACCGGCCCCGACGGCCGCACCCTGGCGCCGACGACGCTGGTCCGGGACGCGCACCGGGCCGGCCTCATCGTGCACGCCTGGACGGTGCGCCCGGAGAACTCGCAGCTCCCGGTGGACCACCGGCTCGGCGACCCGAACAGCCCGGCCTACGCCGGCGCCACCGGCGACGTCATGGGCTACCTGAACAAGCTCTACGACACCGGCCTGGACGGCGTCTTCTCCGACGACCCGGGCATCGCCCGCGCCACCCTGGCCGCCCGCGACTGACCCGTGCCACACCAGAACCCCCGGCGCTCCCGCCGGGGGTTCTTCGTCTTGACCTCAACCGCCCTTCAGATTGCACGCTGGCCGCACACATCAAGAAGGGACAGGCCATTGAAAGCGGCGGCGATTCACGAATACGGCGGCCCGGACGTGCTCAAGCCGGTCGAGGTGCCGACACCCCAGGCGGGGGACGGACAGATCAGGGTGCGGATCAGGGCGGCCGGCGTCCAGCCCATCGACTGCGCCGTCCGAGGGGGGTGGAAGCTGCCGGGCCTGCCGGAGACGTTCCCCCGGGTGCTGGGCAACGAGTTCGCCGGGGTCGTGGACCAGGTGGGCGAAGGGGTGACCGGGATCGCCGAAGGGCAGGAGGTGCTCGGGTTCAACACCTTCGACTGCTACGCCGAGTACATCGTGGTGAACCCGGACCAGGTCACCGCCAAGCCGCCCGCCATGCCGTGGGATGTAGCCGGCGGGTTCACCGCCGGGACGCAGACCGCGCACATCGCGCTCGGCCAGCTCGCGGTCGGTGCGGGGGACACGTTCGTCGTGCACGCCGCGGCGGGCTCGGTCGGCGCGGCGGCCGTGCAACTGGCCCGGCTGCGGGGCGCGACCGTGATCGGCACCGCCCGCGAGGCCAACCACGACTACCTGCGCTCCCTGGGCGCGATCCCGGTCACGTACGGCCCTGGCCTGGTGGACCGGGTGCGCGCCCTCGCGCCCGGCGGCGTGGACGCGGCGCTGGACGGCGCGGGCGGCGAGGCGCTCACGGCGTCCCTCGACCTCGTCAAGGACCGCGACCGCATCCTCACCATCGCCGATCACGGCCGGGCCGCCGAGCTGGGCGTGCAGACCACCAGGGCGGCACGGTCGGCCGACAGGCTCGCCGAGCTGGCCGGGCTGTACGCGAGCGGCGACCTGCGTGTCCTCATCAGGAACCGCTACCCGCTGGACCGGGCGGCCGACGCGCACCGCGACGTCGAGACCCGCCACGGCCGGGGCAAGGTCGTGCTGGTCGTCTGAGGGACGCCCCTGGGGAAATCCGTGCCGGGCGCGGCCTACTCCTTTGCCTTGATCGCCGTGTGAAGGTGCAGGTCAGAGGGGTACATCGGCCATATCTTCTTCGCCCGAACGGGGGACTCATGGGGCGTATCGGGGTTGGCCGCGCCGGGATAGCCATGGCGAGCGTGCTCGCGATCAGTGGCTGCCTGCCTTGGCAGAGCGATGGGGTGGAGAACGTGGCCGCGCCGCGCGAGAACCCGGCGGTGGCCAAGCAGAAGGCCCGCCAGGCCGCGACCGCCGCCGCGGCCTCGGCCAAGGCGAACGAACTGGGGCAGATCCCGGTGCTCATGTACCACCGGGTGGTCAAGGACGCCACGGGGCCCGACGACCTGACGCCCCAGCAGTTCCGCGCCGAGCTGGAACGGCTGGTCGCCGAGGACTACGTGCCGATCACGGCCCGGGAGTACGTCACCGGGAAGATCGGCATCCCGGCCGGCAAGCACCCGGTCGTGCTGACCTTCGACGACTCCTCGCCCTCCCAGCTCGCCCTGGACGGGATGGGCACGCCGAACCCGGACACCGCCGTCGGCATCATGCTCGACGTGGCCCGCCGGCACCCGGAGTTCCGGCCCGTCGGCACGTTCTACGTCACCCGTGACCTGTTCGGGCTCAGCGTGCCCGAGGAGCAGGTCCAGATCCTGCGCTGGCTGCAGGACCACGGCTTCGACATCGGCAACCACACCTTCGACCACCTGAACCTGCGCGGCCGGGACAAGAAGGCGGTGTACAACGAGATCGTGGCCGGCCACCGGCTCATCACGAACCTCATCAGCACCGCCCCCGCCTCGCTGGCACTGCCGTACGGCAACCAGCCCACCACCAAGGAGTGGGCGAAGCGCGGGTCGGCCGAGGGAGTGCGCTACGACTACGGCGGGGTGTTCCTGGCCGGGTACACGCCGGGGCCTTCGCCCTTCGCCAAGGAGTTCGACCCGCTGGGCATCCCGCGCATCCGGTCGCACGAGAAGACCGGCGACTGCAAGCGCTTCTGCTCGGTGGCGTGGCTGGACTACTTCAAGGCCAACCCGGACAAGCGGTACACCTCGGACGGCAACGTGGCCACCGTGGCGTACCCGAAGTTCAAGGAGCCCTTCGCGGCCAAGGCGTTCTCCCGCTACGCGCTGGCCTATTGACCGGGCGGCCCGGTGCGTTTCGTGGCGCCGGGCAGGGAGGCCACATAGCCGACGAGGTCGCGCAGCGGGCCGGTGAGCTCCCGCTCGCCGATCCGCACGGTGCGCGCGCCGCCCCGGTCCTCGACCCGCACCTCGTAGTCGTACAGGTCGGCGCCCGGCCCCGGGCCGCCGGCCCGCGCGGGCAGGTCGAGCAGCCCGGACCTGCTGACGCGGGCCCGCAGTTCCGCGTCCTGCTCGGCCGGGAGCGCGGCGGAGTCGACGGTGGTGGTGGTGACCAGGCCGGCGAACCCGCCGCGGCGGACGATCGACACCTTCATGTCAGACAATCCTAGGCCGATGCCCCCGGCCGCGATCAGATGACGCCGACCTGCTGCCAGGCGGCCCGCACGTGCTTCCGCTCCTCGCCGTCGGCCCCGAAGAGGCGCCCGGCCTCCGCGACGGTCGCCTCGGCGGCCTCGGCGAAGGTGGCCCGCGCGTGCAGCCGCCGGGTGAGCGTCTCGTACCAGATCCGGCCCGCCCGCTCCCAGGCGTGCCCGCCCATGGCGGTGGCCGCGAGGTAGAAGGCGTGGTTGGGGATGCCGGAGTTGATGTGCACGCCGCCGTTGTCCTCGTGGTCGGGCAGGTCGGCGTAGTCGTCCATGTGGCCGGGCTGGTTGTCCTTGCCGCCGCCGGGAACGGTCCACGCGGTGCCGGGCGCCTTCATCGAGCGCAGGGCCACCCCCTGGAGGGAGGAGCCGAGCATGCCGTCGCCGATGAGCCAGTCGGCCTGGTCGGCCGTCTGCCGGAGGCTGTACTGCTTCACCAGGGAGCCGAAGACGTCGGAGAACGACTCGTTCAGCGCGCCGGACTGCCGGTTGTAGACGAGCTGGGCGGTGTACTGCGTGATCCCGTGGGTCAGCTCGTGCCCGACGACGTCGAGCGCCCTGGTCAGCGAGCCCTTGCGGAAGACGGTGCCGCTCCCGTCGCCGTAGATCATCTGCAGGCCGGTCCAGGCGGCGTTGTCGTAGTCGATGTCGTAGTGGACCGACGAGACCATCTCCATCCCGCGGCCGTCGATGCCGTCGCGCTGGAACACCTCGCGGAAGAAGTCGTAGGTGACGCCGGAGTTGGCGTACGCCTCGTTCACCGCCGCGTCGGCCGTGTCCGCGTCGCCCTCGGCGCGCACCTTGCGTCCGGGCAGGTCGTAGTAGCCGCCGTGCTCGACGTCGTAGATCGACCGCACCTTGCCCGGTGCCGGGGCGGCGTCGGCGATGGTCAGGCTGAGCTGGCGCAGCGCCCCGGTGACGGACACCCGCTGCGCTCGGGCGGTCTCCGCCGTGGCCAGGGTCGCGAGCGCGATCTCGCGCTCCTCGGGACTGCCGCCCTCGGCGACCGCGCGGAGCAGGTCGGGCGGCGCGATGCAGCACACCGGCGGTTGAGAAAGAAGGGTCATGCGCTTAGAGTCCGCCCATTTTTTGGCAAGCGCATGAGTATGGGCATACCTAGTTGGTTAGGGTGCTATGTCGGCTGGGTCATCGCATGTTGCGCCGTATCCGAAGCGGCGGGCTCGCGGAGCAGATCGCGGATCTCGGCCGCGGCGGCCCGGCCCGCCCGGTTGGCCCCGATCGTGCTCGCCGAGGGCCCGTAGCCGACCAGGTGCAGGCGAGGCTCGGCGACGACCCTGGTGCCGTCCAGCCGGATCCCGCCGCCCGCCTCGCGCAGCCGCAGCGGGGCGAGATGGTCGATCGCCGAACGGAAGCCGGTGGCCCACACGATCACGTCGGCGTGCGCGGTATGCCCGTCCGCCCATTGCACACCGTCGGGAAGTATCCGGGAGAACATCGGCAACCGGTTGAGCACCCCCTTCTCCCTGGCCTGCCGTACGGTGACGGTATAACCCAGGCCGGTGGCGCCGACCACGCTCCCCGGAGGCAGCCCCGCGCGGACCCGCTGCTCCACCCTGGCCACCGCCTCGCGGCGCATCTCCTCGCCGAACGCGCCGTCGTGGAAGACCGGCGGCCGGCGGGTGAGCCACATCGTGCCGGCGGCCACGTCGGCCACCTCGGACAGGACGTGCGCCGCCGAGGTGCCGCCGCCGACCACGACCACGTCCAGCCCCGCGAAGCCGTCCGGACCCCGGTAGTCCGCGTAGTGCAGTTGCCTGCCCCGGAAGTCCGCCGCGCCGGGATAGTACGGCCAGTGCGGGCGGGTCCAGGTGCCGGTGGCGTTGACCACCGCCCGCGCGGCCCATCGCCCGGCCGGGCCGGAGACCAGCAGCCGCCCCCGCTCGCCGCGGGTCACCGCGCGCACGGTCACCGGACGCAGCACCGGCAGCTCGAACCTGCGCTCGTAGGCGGCGTAATACCCGGGCACGACCGACGCCGCGGGCAGCGTCAACCCGGCCTGCTCCCGGTGCGTGCCGGGCAGGTCGAACACGTCGTGCACCTTGTCCATCGTCAGCGTGGGCGAACGATGCCGCCACGCCCCGCCCGGCCCGTCGCCCGCGTCGAGCACCACGAAGCCCGCGCCCGGCGCGAAGCCGAAACGGCGCAGGAAATAGGCACTGGACAACCCCGCCTGCCCGGCGCCGATCACCACCACGTCCACCTTGTCCACGCCCACTCCAACCGCGCGGCCCCCGCGGCGCTTCCCGCTCCCCGGGCCGGGCGCGGGCCGGCGTGTCCACCCACGCAGATCTCCTCGCGCAGGGCTCGGGCTCCCCGCGCGCAGGGCGTTTCTCCCGCGCGGGGTGTGTGGCGGCGGGTGGTGGGTCAGCCGGTGCGGCGGGTGACGCGGAACGTGGGGGTGGCGCCGCCGGTGGCGACGTCGGCGTCCAGGGTCCGGTCGTCGAGGGTGGCGGCGGCGGTCGGCTCCAGGAAGACGCGTACGTCCTCCCGCTCGATCACCTGGTCGCCGTCCTCCGGCGTCGTCGCCAGGGACAGCTCCAGCGCGGCCGCGTCACCCGGCTTGGACGCGATCCGCAGCCCGGCGTCCTCCGGCAGGTCTTCGCCCACCATCAGGTCGCGTATCGCCGCTACGGCGTTCTCGGTCAGGACCAGCATGGCCATCCCTCGCCTTCCGTTGTGTGCCGTGATCCGTTCGTGTCGCCCGGGGACGGCGGACCCAGACCGCCGCCCCCGGAGCCTCGGGCCGCCGCGTCAGGGCCGATCCAGCCGGAAGAAGTTGCTGTCCCCGCCGTCCTCGCGGCGCTCCTGGTAGACGAACCGCAGCTCGCGCTCGTCGAAGGTCTCGAACCACCGATCCCACGAGATGTGCGTCAGGCCCGCGCCCCCGTAGCCGGGGAAGTCGAACCGCAGCAGGCCCGGCCTGCCGTCATGCCCGGTGCCGGGGACCGTGGCCGGCTCGGCCCTGCGCCGCTGCGCCCACTTCCTGATCACGTCGTGCTCGCTGGTCACGAGTGTCCCGCCCGGTCGTCCCTCGTGCTTCCCGGGCGCCTGTCGCCGGCTTCTCACCATGACGGTCCGCCCCCTCCCTGCGTTCCGGGCTGCCCGAAAGGACCGCTTCGTAACGTGTGACCTGCGCATATGCTTGATGGCCGGGCGCTCAGGCGCCCAGGTCGCGGACGACGTTGTCGAGCCGGTGCGCGATGACGTCCAGGCGCTCCTCGGTAGGCGGGCCGCCGGGGAGCAGGCCGGCGAGGTCCCGCTGCCGGATGACGACGAGCCCGCGGTGGGCGTCGTCGATCTCGGCATCGGGCATGACCACGCATTCCCCCCGGACGAACACCAGGGTCGCGTCCGCGTTGGAGGCGTCCAGCAGCCGCCGTACGCACTCGCGGTCGATGAGAGCCATGAGCAGTCCTCCTCCCAAAGCGGGCCTTACCCGCCTTGAGGGGAAGAAACCCCAGGTGAGAGCGCTGGTTTCGGGCCAGCGGGCGAGGGGCTGCCCGCCCGGCGGCGGGAGCGTCAGCGGAGCCGCGCCTCGATGAGGTCGGCGGCCCGCGTGGTGCCGCCCTCCGCGCGCAGTTCCTTGCGGATCGCGGCCGACCGGGCGGCCACTCCCGGGTCGCCGGTGAGCTCCGTCAACGCGGCGCGGAGCGTCTCCGCGGTGGCCCGCTCGGTGTCGATCCGGCGGCCGACGCCGAGCTCGACGAGCCGGTCCGCGTTGGAGAACTGGTCGACCGCCTGCGGCACCGCGATCATCGGGACCCCGCAGTGGAGCCCCTCACCGGCGCCGCCCATCCCGGCGTGCGTGATGAACGCGTCGGCCTGCTCCAGAATGGCGAGCTGCGGCACCCACGGGTGCGTCTCGACGTTGCCCGGGATCTCGCCGAGGTCCGCGAGATCGACGTGCCTGCCGATCTGCAGCACCACGTGCCATCCGGGCAGGTCACCGAACGCGGCCAGGCACTCCCGGTAGAACCCCGGCAGGTTGGTGTAGGCGGAACCTTCCGGGAGGGCGATTCCAGATCAGGGAAACGGGTGAAAGCCGCGCCGGCGGCTCAGCGGTGGCCGCGCGCGGTCGGGGACGGGGCTCGTCGCCTCACTCGTAGATCTGGTAACCCATGCGGGTCACGATAACCGACCGCTTTACCGCCGGTCATCAGGTTTCCACCCGGTGAGTTTCCACAGGTGGGCCGCCGGTTGTGGGCGTCGTCCACAGAATCGCGTTCCGGCGGCCGGTACCCGGGGTCGGCGGCGGAGGCTGGGCGGCATGCGTGAACCAGATCCGCCCGTCCTCCCGGCTCCCGGGGCCGAGCCGTTCCTCGTCCGCGCGCGGCGTCTCACCAGGCTGGACGCCCGCGTCGTGGCCTGGGGCAAGACCGCCGCGCACGTGTGGGGGGGTGAGCACCCGGCCCTTTCGCGGCGGGGCCGAGCCGTGGCCGATGGAGCTCGTCGTGCCGCCCGGGTTCGACGTTCCCGGCTGCCTGGTCAGGGAGGGCTTCCTCGTGGCCGCCGACGTGACGGCGCACCAGGGGGTCCGGGTGACGACCCTGGAGCGCACGGCGTTCGACTGCGTGCTCCATCTGCCGCGGCTGGAGGCGGTGACCGCGCTGGACCAGTTCCTGCGGGCCGGCGTGCGCAGGGAGGCCCTCGCCGCCCGCGGTCGCGCGCTGTCCCGCGCCGGCGAGGCGCGCCGGCTGCGCGAGGTCCTGCGGCTGGCCGACCGGGGAGCCGCCTCGCCCCCGGAGAGCTGAGCAGGTCGCCACGGCCCTCCTCGACCGGGGCTGGCGGCCCGACCCCCGGCGGCTGCTGCACGTCCAGGCCCGGGTGCGCGCGGCGCGGCGCCGCTCATGATCACGACCTCGCCGGACGTCCTGGGAGCGGCGTGGCCGGCCCGCCGCCACGAGGGTCAGAGGTCCTTTGCCGGGATCCGGCCGTGCGCGAGGGTGTGGTTTGCCAT
The DNA here is from genome assembly GCF_030268685.1 of Microtetraspora sp. NBRC 13810. Classification (GTDB taxonomy): domain Bacteria; phylum Actinomycetota; class Actinomycetes; order Streptosporangiales; family Streptosporangiaceae; genus BSRQ01. Next base: position 189,153 of record NZ_BSRQ01000011.1, on the reverse strand, counting down.
GGCCTGAGGCTTTGCGCGGTCAGGGTCATCCCTTCGGCAGGGCATGGGGCCGGGCTGCCGAAGGCATCGCCCGCGGCGGATCCCGAGATGTGGCCTTGGTCACATTTTCCGTATTTTTTCGGCGGCGTGTCCTACGGCAAAGCCGTTGCGGCGACGGCCGTCGGCGCAGGTCACAGGGGATGCATCGACCAGGATTTTGGGGGCATGGGAGTTTTCGAGAGACGGGAGATGGTCCCGTTGCGGTTCCTCGGAGGAGGTGTAGACGCATGACGCACGGCACTGACATCGGGACGCATCCCGACATCGTGCGGATGCGCGAGCGATACGAACTGGCCGGAGCGAGTCCCAGAGCGCAGGTGGCCGATGGGCTGACGATGCTCGCCGGTCTCTACCTCGCGATCTCGCCGTGGATCATCGGATTCAACGGCTTGCCGGGCATCACCGTGAACAACCTGGTCACGGGTCTCGCGGTCGCCCTTCTGGGTCTCGGGTTCAGCTTCGCCTTCGGCCGCACCCACGGGATCACTTGGGTGTTGCCCTTGATCGGGCTGTGGACGATAGCGGCGCCCTGGGCCATCCGTGGCCCCATGGCCACCACGGCGACGATCTGGAACAACGTGGTCATCGGGGCGATTCTGCTCGCCCTCGGCCTGGCAACCGCGGGCATGGGCATGGCCCGTCGCTCGTAACTCGAAACGATCGAAACGATAGGAGAGGTGGGACCCGGCGAGGGTCCCACCTCAGCCGTCTTCCGGGGGTGAGGACCTCAGGCGCTTTCGTCGGGCGAGGTCCAGGACCGGTGTCCTTGGGGGTGGGGTTATCCGGTTGCCCGGAGGGCGGGGGGCTGGCTAGCGTCCGGGGAAAGCGTTGACGGAGACGAGTACCCGCGGGCTCAGGTGAGCCGAGAGAGCCGCCCCCAGCTGTGAAGGCGGTCTCACGGCCCGTTGGGGAAGACACTCCTGAGCGTGGGGAGGAAATGCCCCGCCGGCCGGCCCCCGTCATCGGGCCCCACGAGGCCGCCCGCCGTGGCGGCGAAGGTGCGGTGGTACCGCGAGTCCCCTTCTCGCCCGCACTCCCAAGGGATCACGCCAAGGTCCCCGGAGGACTGCGATGATCCACCAGAAAACCCGGGTTCTCGTCTCCGACCTGCGAGAACACCTCGGAAAGACCGTATCCGTCTCAGGCTGGGCGAGTGCGCTCCGCCGCCAGCGCACGATGCAGTTCGTCCTCGTGCGCGACCACACCGGCACGGTCCAGGTGACCAACAGGCGCGCCGGCGACGAGTTGGAGCGCACGATCGAGGGGCTCACCCCGGAGTCCGCCGTCCGCGTCGTCGGCCGGGTGACCGCCAACCCCGTCGTCGGGCTCGGCGGCCTGGAGATCGTCCCGGCGGCGGTCGAGATCGCCGGCAGGGCGGAGACGCCGCTGCCGATCGACGAGCGCACCGGCCTGGAGCAGCGGCTCGACTGGCGGCACCTCGACGTGCGCAGGCGTCCGGCGGCGCGGCTGCTGTTCGCCGTGCAGACCACCGCCGAGCAGGGCATGCGCGAGTTCGCCTACGGCGAGGGCTGCACCGAGATGCACACCCCGAAACTGATGGGAACCGCGTCGGAGTCCGGTGCCGAGGTGTTCGAGCTGGGCTACTTCGGCCGCAGCGCCTACCTCGCCCAGTCGCCGCAGTTCTTCAAGCAGATGGCGATCGCGGCGGGCGTCGACCGGGTCTTCGAGGTCGGCCCGGTGTTCCGGGCGGAGCCGTCCTTCACAGCCAGGCACGCCACCGAGTTCACCGGCGTGGACGTGGAACTCGCCTGGATCGACGACGTCGAGGACGTGATGGCCTTCGAGGAGCGGATGCTCGCGCACGCCCTCGCCGAGGTCGCCGGACGGCACGGCCCGGCGGTCAAGGAGCACTTCGGCGTCGAGGTCACCGTGCCGGCGGTGCCGTTCCCGCGGATCACCATGGAGGAGGCGCTCGGCGTCCTGCGCGCCCGGGGGTGGGACCCGGCCGGGGAGAAGACCGACCTCGACCCGGAGGGCGAACGCCGCCTCGGCGCGTACGTCAAAGAGCTGACGGGGCACGAGTTCGTCTTCGTGACGCACTACCCGGCCAGCGTCCGGCCCTTCTACCACATGCGCTCCGACGGCCGGCCCGACCTGACCCTCAGCTTCGACCTGCTGTGGAAAGGGCTGGAGATCACCACCGGAGCGCAGCGCGAGCACCGTCACCCGGTCCTGCTCCGCCAGGCCGCGGAAAAGGGCCTGCGCCCCGAGCCGATCCGGCACTACCTGGACTCCTTCCGATACGGCTGCCCGCCGCACGGCGGCTTCGGCCTGGGCCTCGGCCGTGTCCTGATGACGCTCCTGGCCCTCGACTCCCTGCGCGAGGCCACCTTCCTCTTCCGCGGCCCCAACCGCCTCACCCCGTAGCGGGGATACCAGCCGGCGGTCATTCGGCGGGGGTGGCGCGGCGAGGGTCGCCACGTCCAGCCGTCCCGCGCGCAGCGCCGCCGCCATCTCCTCGGTGTTCAGCTCGCGCAACTCCACGTCCACCGAAGGATGCGCCTCGCAGAACACCGCCAGGACCCGCGCCGGCTGCGTCATCAGCCCGCGTGCCGCACCCGGCCGGATCCGCCCGCGCACCCCTCCGGTCCACCCGAGCATCTCCTCCTCGACCGCGGCGAGATCGGCGAGGACGCGTTCGGCGTGTTCCAGGAGCGCCGTCCCCGCAGGGGTGAGCGCCCCCCAGTGGTTGTTCCGCTCGAACAGCACCAGACCGAGCTGCCGTTCGAGCTTGCGGATGTGCTGCGACAACGCCGGCTGCGCGATACGCAACACCTCGGCCGCCCGAGTGAAGTGCAATCTCGCGCCACCGCCTGGAAGCACTCAAGCTGCCGCGAACTGATCATCACTAATTGCCTCACCGGCCGTTTCCGTGACCCGGAGCACGATGTCCGGGAGGCGGTTCGGCCGCATCGTCAGGGTCAGTCGAGGGGTTCGGGGCCGGTCAGGCGGCGGTCGCCCTTGGTGGTTCGGACGTAGACCTGCCAGTTGTAGTACGCGTAGTAGGCGCGGGGGTCGCGTTTGATCTGGCGGGCGTGCAGGAGGACGGCGTCGATGTAGGGCTGGGTGGGGTTGTAGGCGTGCAGGGCGCGCTGGTAGTCGCGGGGAGCCCCCGAGGCGCGCAGGTAGTTGGCGGCACCGAGGACGGCGTCGCGCGGGTCCTGGACGTCGCCGCCCAGGCCGTACGCCTTCCACGTCGCGGGCATGAACTGCATCGGCCCCTGGGCTCCGGCGTGGCTCGGCGACCTGACCCGGCCGAACCGCGACTCCACCAGCATGACGGCCGCCAGCACCTCCCACTCCACACCGAACCGGCGTTCGGCCTTCTTGAAGTGCCCGAGCAGGACCTCCGCCGGTTCGGCGGGCTGGACGCGGAACTTCGCGGAGCCGCTGATCGGGCGGGTGAGGGAGAACAGGCCGCTGGTGGCCTCGACGTTGTCCCTGGCGGCGCGGGCGAGGGCGGCGGGGAGGCGGTCGAACGTGCGGTCCGCCAGGTCCGGCCGCCGGGCGAGGTGGCGGTAGACGCGCTGCTGGTGCAGGGCGAGGAGCACGACCGGTTCGGGGGGCCGCGCCTGTCCCGGGTCGCCGTTCCCGACCCAGTCGTCGATCGCGTCGAGCAGGGCGCCGGAGGTGGTCTCCAGGGCTTCGGCCAGCCGGGCGGCGTCCTTCGGAAGGGGGACGTCGGCGGCGGGCAGCTCGGGCCCCGGCGGGGGAGCGGGCTCACCGGAGCCCTCGGATCCAGGCTGCGGTGGGGTGGCGCCCTCGGAGCCGGGGGCGGACTGCGGAGCGGTCGTGTCCGCGGATCCGGGTTGGGCGGGGTTCTGTGGCGTGGTGCCGCCCGGCGCGGGAGCCCCGGCGTCAGGCGGGCGCTGCCCGGACCCTTCCGCGCCCCCGCACCCCGAGAGCACGAGAGCCGCGACGACGGCGGCCACCGCGATGGACCTCCCCCGGGTCACCCGGCGGGGAAGCGGCAAGGAGACGCGGAACGGGTGGTTTCGGTGGGGGTGTGTCGGTTCGGGATGCATCGGGGGGAACCTACCTCCCGCACGGTCCACGGTGCGCGGCCACGGGCATGCTTGGGGGATGGACGTGACACTGGCTGAGATCAGCAGTCCGGGACGGGTGGATCCCGGGGCAGGCATCACCACCGAGGAGCTCGCCCTGGCGGCGCGTAACCACGGTATCCCGCTGGAAGCGTTGAGGTATGACGTCACCCCACTCGGTCTGCATTACCTCCTCATCCACTACGACATCCCGCTGATCGACCCGGCCGCCTGGCGGCTGACCGTCGGCGGGCTGGTCGGGAAGACGTTGACGTTCGGCCTGGCGGAGCTCAAGGAGCTGCCCCGCCGTACCGTGCGGGTGACGATGGAGTGCGCGGGGAACGGGCGGGCGCGCCTGGAGCCGCGGCCGGTGAGCCAGCCGTGGCTGGTGGAGGCGGTGGGCACGGCCGAGTGGACCGGGGTACCGCTGCGCGAGGTGCTCGCCGCGGCCGGTGCCGACCCGGCCGCCGCCGAGGTGGTCTTCACCGGCGCCGACCACGGGGTGGAGCGCGGTGTCGAGCAGGACTACCAGCGCAGTCTGCCGCTCGCGGAGGCGCTCCGCGACGAGGTGCTGCTCGCCTACGAGATGAACGGCCTGCCGCTCGCGCCCCAGCACGGCTTCCCGCTGCGGCTCGTCGTCCCGGGCTGGTACGGCATGGCGCACGTCAAGTGGCTGCGCGAGATCACGGTGGTCGCCGAGCCGTTCACCGGCTTCCAGCAGAGTGTGGCCTACCGGGTGCGCCACGAGCCGGACGAGCCGGGCGATCCGGTCACCAGGATTCACCCGCGGGCGCTTCTCGTGCCGCCGGGGTTCCCCGACTTCATGTCCCGGGCGAGGGTCGTGCGCCCGGGGACGGTGACGCTGGAGGGCCGGGCGTGGTCCGGGCGGGCGCCGGTGGAGCGGGTGGACGTCAGCGTGGACGGCGGGCGGACGTGGTCGCCTGCGACGCTGGCGGAACCGGACGGGCACCCGTGGGCGTGGCGGCGTTTCACCTTCGAGTGGGCCGCCTCCCCGGGCCGTCATGTGCTTTCCGCGAGGGCCACCACCGCGAACGGCGACAGCCAGCCGGAAGGCCAGGCATGGAACCGTGGCGGCTTCGTCAACAATGCCGTGCAACACGTCCCGGTGGCCTGTATCGCGTCCTGAGGAAATGCTTTCCGCGGCGGTCCCACGGAAGTGGAGAATATGCGCAGACGGGCCGCTGAGCTGGGAAATCGCGCCCCGGGTAGGGCGTGGCGTAAGCCGTACCCGGGGCGTAGGGGTTTCGTGTCCGCCCGGGGGGCGCCATTCCCGCCGGGCAGGCCGAAGCCCGTGTCCTTGCTCGTCCGATGAACAACCGCAGGTGCGGTCTATTCGAATTACTCTTTTCCGTGCTGATCACTACGGTAACCACGGTTTCGTATTTCCTGCCACATGTTTTAGTCGTATGAGGAAATCCTCACTCGGGGGCGTCGGCCAGCGCGGTCAGCCACTGGTGGAGCAGGGCCGTCTCCGCCGCGCTGAGGACGGCGGGCGGCGTTTCGCGCAGCAGCGCGCCGAGGGTGGCCGCCGCGACGCCGGTGGTGCGGCCGGTGGCCGGGGGTTCGTCGCCGGGGACGGTGACCGCGGCGAAGACGGCCTCGCGCACCTGGGCCGAGAAGCCGGGGTCGGGGTAGATGGCGGGGCGGGTGATCAGGGACAGTGCGACCCCGGTGTTGGCCGACATCACCATCTGGGCCGCGACCTGCGGCGACACCCGCAACCTGCCGGCCGCCGCGCAGCGCTCCAGCACGCCGAGCAGCAGCCGGTGGGCTTCCGCGGCGGCCTCCGGCGGGGTGGACAGGCCGGGGGAGTACATCAGCCGGTAGTAGTTCGGGTGTTCCACGGCGAAGGCGACGTGGTTGTCCCAGCCGTCCCGGAGGTCCCGCACCGGGTCCGCCGAGGGCCGGGCGGCGCGCTTGCCCGCGAGGTAACGCTCGAAGCCGTAGTCGACGACGGCGGACAGCAGCCCTTCCTTGTCGCCGAACTGCCGGTACAGCTGGGGCGCGCCGATGCCGGCGGCCTCGCACACGGCCCGGGTCGAGAAGTCCGCCTCCGTCGAGCGGGAGAGCAGGTCGGCCGCCGCCTCCAGTATCCGCGTTCTCAGATCCACGTTATCGACGGTACAGGACCACGGCCGTTCGGCTGCATGGCGAACGGGCAGGTGGCTCTATGGGTCGCGGGTGGAGAAACGTTGATAACGGCCAAGCGTTAGCGAGGTTGACGATAACGGTGTTTACGTGCTTGAGTTAGCGGCGTGTTCGGGAGGTGGCCGAGGGCCGCCGTGCAGACGAAGGAGACCGTCATGAGGCAGAACGGCAGGCGGGTGGCCATCGTGACCGGGGGATCGCGTGGGATCGGCCGGGAGACCGCGCGCCGCCTGGCCGCCGACGGGCAGGCCGTCGTGATCGTCTACGCGTCTGACGACGCCGCGGCCGGCGAGGCGGTCAAGGAGCTCACCGCCGCGGGCGGCACCGCGCTGGCGGTCAGGGCCGACGTGGCCGACGAGACGGCCGTGGCCGATCTGTTCGACACGGTGGAGCGCGAGTTCGGCGGCGTAGACGTGCTGGTGCACGCCGCCGGGACCATGGTCCTGGCGCCGCTGGCCGACCTCGACCTGGCCGACCTGGACCGCATGCACCGGGTCAACATCCGCGGCACCTTCGTGGTGAACCAGCAGGCGGCCCGCCGCCTGCGCAGGGGCGGCGCGATCGTCAACTTCTCGACGTCGGTGCGCAGGACGATGCTGCCCGGCTACTCCGCCTACGTGGCCTCGAAGGGCGCCGTCGAGTCGATCAGCCTCATCCTGGCCAGGGAACTGCGCGGCCGGGACGTCACCGTCAACGCCGTGGCGCCCGGCCCGACCGCGACCGACCTGTTCCTCCACGGCAAGGACGAGGAGACCGTCGCCCGGTTCGCCAAGGGGAGTCCGATGGAGCGGCTCGGCACGCCGGGCGACATCGCGGAGGTGGTGTCCCTGCTCGCCGGTCCCGGCCGATGGATCAACGGCCAGACCGTCTACGTCAACGGCGGCCTGGCCTGACCGCCCGCGTGCTCCCAGGAGGTCAGCGAGGTCGCCGACCACGTCAGGGCGTGCTTCCTCGGCCGGATCGGCCCGGCCGACCTGCTCACCCCGCACCGGGGCCCTGAGGGCCTACCCGGTGAGGTCGCGGCGGCGCAGGGCGAAGAGGCCGGCGGCGGTGAGCGCGGCGGCGACGGCGGCGAGCCACAGCAGCGGCGTCACCGTGAACGCCGCCCCCGGCAGCGCCGGAGTCCGCGCGAACGGCGACAGCGACAGGATCGACGCGTCGGCGCCCCCGAGTTCCACCGCCAGCTCCAGGGCGAGCAGCCCGCCGAGCACCGTGTAGGTGACCGGCGCGGCGAGACGCGGCGCGACGCCGTACAGCGCGGCGGCGAGGGCCGCGAGGACCAGGACGGACGGCGCCCGGACCAGCGCGGCGGCGAGCAGCCGGGGCACCTCGTGGGCCGCCGTGCCGGTGGTCAGGCCGTAGACGACGCCGATGCCGAGGCCGAGCCCGGCGAGCACGACGACGGAGCCGAGGGCCGCGACGGCCAGGTGCCCGGCCGCCCAGCGCACCCGGCCGACCGGCCCGGCCAGTACGGCGGCGGCGCGGCCGGCGGTCTCCTCCGCGTGCGGGCGCAGGGTCGCCTCGATCGCGTAGATCGTGAGGACCTGGGCGGCCAGGTAGACGATGGTGGCGAAGAAGCCGTCCACCGGGCGCGCGCCGCCGCCCATCCGTTCGATCAGGCCGCGGAGCGCGTCGCTCGCGCCGAGCTGCCGGGCGATGCCCTGCGCGGTGCCGCCCAGCGCCGCGCCGAGCAGCAGCGTCCCCGCGGTCCAGGCGACCAGCATGCCCCGGTGCTGCCGCCAGGCCAGCGCGAAAGGGCCGCGCAGCCCCGGCGCGGCGGCGGCCGGGCCAGGCCGGTCGGGGAGCAGACCGGCGCCGAGGTCCCGGCGCGCGGCCAGCAGGTACGCCGCCCCGGTGAGCAGCACGGCCGCCCCGGCGACGGGCAGCAGGGGCCAGACATGGTCCCCCGCGAAGGGCCGCACCCCCTGCGCCCAGCCGAACGGCGACAGCCACGACGCCCACGGCGCCGGCCCCGCGTCCGCCACGCCGCGCAGCACGTACCACGCCGCCATCACGGCCGAGGCGATGCCCGCGGCGGCACGGGCGCCGCCGGTGAGCTGCGCGGCCAGCGCCGCGGTCCCGGCCATCACCCAGCCGCACGCGGCGAACGACAGCGCCGCGAGCAGCGACCCCGCGACCGGGAAGCCCACGGCGGCCAGGCCGAGCGTGACCAGCGCGGCGGTGACCAGGTTGGCGCAGAACGCCACGGTCAGCGTCGCCGTGAGCGAGGCGTGCCTGCCGACGACGGTGGAGCCGAGCAGTTCGGCGCGACCGCTCTCCTCCTCGCCGCGGGTGTTGCGGACCACGAGGAGCAGGGTCGCCAGGCCGAGCAGCAGGGCGGCCTGGCCGCGCACCCGCCACGCGCCGAGCCCGGCGGCCGACGTGTCGTAGATGGGGCCGATCATGAAGAGCTGCGCGGGATCGCCGTTGGTCGTGGCGGCGAAGGCGCGGCGTGCCGCCTCGGTGGGATAGGCGGAGCCCACGGCCGAGGCGACACCGACCACGATCAGGGCGACGAGCCCGAACCAGGCGAGCAGCTTCACCCGGTCCCGCCGCAGGATCACCAGGACCATGCTCCCGGTGCCGGTCAGCGTGCTCATCGCGACCCCGCCGTCTCGCCTGCTGTGTCGCCCGCTGTGTCGCCCGCCGTATGGTCCGTCGTGTAGTGGCGCAGGAACATCTCCTCCAGCGTCGGCGGCCGGCTGACCAGGCTGCGCACCCCGGTGGCGGCCAGTTCGCGCACCGCCGCGCCGAGCGCGTCGCCGTCCACCTGGCAGCTCACCCGGTCGCCTGTGACCCGCACGTCGTGCACGCCCGGCAGCCCGGCGAGCCGGGGCGCGGCGGTGCTCGGCTCGGCCTCGATCGAGGTGCGGGTGAGGTGGCGCAGCTCGGCGAGCGTGCCGCTCTCCACCGTGCGGCCGGCGCGGATGATGCTCACCCGGTCGCACAGCGCCTCGACCTCGCCGAGGACGTGGCTGGACAGCAGCACCGTACGGCCGGCGCGACGCTCCTCCCTGACGCACTCCTGGAACACCGCCTCCATCAGCGGGTCGAGCCCCGAGGTGGGCTCGTCGAGCACCAGCAGTTCGACGTCGGAGGCCAGCGCCGCGATCAGCGCGACCTTCTGCCGGTTGCCCTTGGAGTAGGCGCGGCCCTTCTTGCGCGGGTCCAGCTCGAACCGGTCGATCAGCCCGGCCCGGCGGGCGGGGTCCAGGCCGCCGCGCATCCGGCCGAGCAGATCGATCGTCTCCCCGCCGGAGAGCGCGGGCCACAGGGTGACGTCCCCGGGCACGTAGGCGAGGCGGCGGTGCAGCGCCGTGGCGTCACGCCAGGGGTCGCCGCCGAGCAGTCGCGCGGTGCCGGAGTCGGCCCGCAGCAGGCCGAGGAGCACCCGGATGGTGGTGGACTTGCCGGAGCCGTTGGGCCCGAGGAACCCGTGCACTTCGCCGGTGCGGACGGTCAGGTCGAGACCGTCCAGAGCCCGGGTCCGGCCGAAGGTCTTGACCAGGCCGGACACCGAGATGGCATTCGTCATACCGGACAAGCTACACGAACTTCACGAATTTCGTGAATATTGGGAAGACCGTTAGGGTGGTCGGTGGAGACGAGGGGAAGGCGGGCATGGCGGAGACCATCGGCGGGACGACCGGCACCGGAGACGACCGGGAGATCGAGGCGCTGCGCTTCGTCGAGCGCTTCGCGCTGATCATGTCCGAGTCGGGCTATCCGCGGATGGCGGCGCGGGTCTTCGTCGCGCTGATGGCCTCGCCCGAGGGCGCGCTCACCGCCGCGCGGCTCGCCGAGATGCTCCAGGTGGGCCCCTCGGCGATCTCCGGCGCGGTGAAGTATCTGATCCGGGTCGGCATGGTCACCCGGGAGCGCGACCCCGGCCACCGCCGCGACCGCTACCGGGTGGACCAGGCGTCGTGGTACGCGGCGGCGGCCAGCAGCGACGCGGTGTACCGGCGGTTCGAGGAGGGGGCGCGCGACGGCGTCGAGGTGCTCGGCGCGGACACCCCGGCGGGCGCCAGGCTGGACGAGACCCGCCGGTTCTTCGCCTTCCTCCGCCGCGAGGTCCCCGACCTGCTGCGCAGGTGGCGGGAGTACAACGACGCGACGCGCCAGGACGCCTGACGCCCCGGCCGGGTAGCCGGCGCTCAGCGCCGGGCGCAACGAGCCGGGACGGTCAGAGGTTCGGCAGCTTGGCGGCGAGCTTCGGCGTGGGGGCGTCGCCGAAGGTGCGCCAGGCGTAGCCCTCGACCTCTTCGGCCTGGAGCACCACCTTGGGGTCCTCCATCCAGAACGCCCACCGGATGTCGGCGTGCCAGTGCTCGGGCTCGGCCTTGGTCGGGTTGGCGGGGATCAAGTGGACGTCGATGTCGATGGGGGTGACGTCCTGTCCGGGCGGGGAGACCGTGCCGTGCCAGGAGATTCCGGTCTCCTCCTCCAGCTCGCGGAGCGCGGCGAGCATCAGCCCGTTGTCCTCAGCCTCTAGATGGCCGCCGGGCAGTAGCCACCGGCCGAGCGTCTTGTGCTGGATGAGCAGCAGGCGGCGGACGTCGTTGACGACGACGGCCCCGGCGGTGACGTGCCCACCGTCGAACGTCTTGCGGGACGTCAGGTCCACGTCGCCGCGCTCCAGCGCTCGGGTGAGAGGCGCCAGGTGCTTGGCCTCGTCCGGGTAGCGTTCGAGGTACCGGGCGACGGTCTCGCGGATCTCGTCGGTGGTGATGCTCAAGAAGGGGCTCCATCGAAGTAGCGCAGCCAAGTGGACGCGATGAACGAACGGGTGGTCTTGTCGAGCTCGTGCAGGCCGGGCTCGTGGCCGGCGGATGCCAGAGTGGCCAGGGCCGCAAGGATCTCGGCCTGGACCAGGAAGATGAAAGCACCGACGCACGCGCCGTGCAGGAAGTTGACCGCGTTCCCGTCGGCCAGCACGTAGAAGAAGTGCCCCGTCCGGGCGTACCGGGTGATGTGCTCCCCGGCCGGGGTCCGCCCGTACAGCTCATTCAGGGCCGCCAGCTCCAGCTCGTCGTCGGAGCTGGTCACCGAGGCGATGTACGCGCCGTTGGCGATGGCCGCGAAGTCGTCCTCCTTGAGCGCCAGGTTGCCCGTGGCGCACACGATCAGCCCGGACCCGGCAAGCGCCTGGGCGAGGGCGGGAGCGGCCCGATAACCCTGGCTGAGGGCTTGAAGGCGCTTGACGGGGTCGCGATCGTAGACGGTGACGGCGACGTGCTTGGCGTGCAGCATCGCCGCTACCGAACGGCCGAGCTTCCCGTACCCGATCACCGTGGCCGCGCGGCCCTGCAGGATGTCGCCACGGGAGCGGATCAGGGCCTCCGCAGAAAAAGTGACCGACTGCCCCACCAAGTAGTCCTCGGGGTCCTTGAGCGGAGAACGGGCGACACTGAACACCGGGCACGGCAGCTTGTCCAACGCCGCATACCGCTGGTGGCCGTTCTCGGTGTCCTCGACCACGCCGACGATCCGGCCCGAGAACCGGGCGCACACGTGCTCCAGGGAGGGTGCGAAGTACCCGCCCACGTCGAGCAGCACCACGTCGCGCCCGGCCGCCCGGTCCTCTAGAACGCTCAGGGCGTGGTCCGGGTCAGCGAAGGCCGCGCGGTCCAACTCTGCGACGGGCATGAGCCCGGTGATCTCCCGCAGCGCCCCCGCGTTGATCGACTTGGGCTTGGGCAGGACGGCCGCGATGCTCGCGGCTCGGGCAACGGCCCGCAGGAACGCGGGCCGCTCGGGCAGCAGGTGTGTGATGACCATAGCCATCGTCTCGGCCGAGGGCTCGAATCGGCCGGTGACCTTCTTGAAGAAGGCATCCACTCGCGAGACCTCGAAGTCCTCCAGCACCGTCATGACGCCCCCACCCGCCGCGATGCCATCTTCACCGCGACGACCGTACCGGTCGGCTGGTCGGCCTCCACGAGCGGGATGCCGTCCGCCCACGTGAACCACAAGCGGCCCCCGTCATCGGCGCGGGCCTGGCACCACACCTCCACCGGACGCCCGCCCAGCCGCTTCGCCGTCAGGTGGAACGCCTCGGTGCCCACGGAAAAGCCTTGGCCCTTGAGCAGCCCGCCAAGGTCTTCCAGCGCAGCCCGGCGCGGATCGGTGATGGTCTCGGTGTCGGCCTCTCGGGGCCGGTCGAACGACGGCAAGTGTTCCTCCGGAGGGGCTAGCGGTGGGGTCTTGTGCCCTCTGACACTCGCTCGCGTCGGCCCTCGGAGGCCAGAAAGTTGGTAAGGGTTGGTAAGGGGCGCTTAGCCGTCGATGTCGAACTTCTCGTGCGGCGTGGCCCGCTCCCACGCCATCTCCACGGCCGCGACGATCGCGGGAATCTCGCGCGGGTCGGTCACGTAGGTGTAACCGGGCACGTGCTCGCCCTCGCCGTTGTTGTGGTTGAACGCCACCAGGCGCTGATCGAACATCCAGAGGTCGGTGTGCGGCAGGAGCAGGCCGAGCGCGTCGGGCCGCCATAGCCAGCGGACGTCCTCACCGGCCTGGATGTTCTCACCGGTAACCATGTGCAGCCACCGCGAGTAGGCCGACGCCGGGCGCGAGATGACCCGGACTCGGCGCACCGTGACGCCCCGCGAGACCGCGCCGCCGATCAGCCGGTCCCACCGGCCGCCATCGTCCGACAGGCGGGCCGGGCCTCCGCTCCGCCACGATTCGAAGTCCTCGCTCGGGCCGTAGAAGTCGCGCAACTCCAGGTGGACCGCCGAGCGACGGGCACCCGCGAGCATCTGCTCGAAATCCGGAGCGCCGTGCCCGACCCTGCCCTCTTCGTAGCCGGTGAGGGCGTCGAGAATGACCTGGCGCATACGGGCCGGCAACCACACGACCTCCTCGTCAGAGGCGAGTACGGCGTGCTCCGCGAGCATTTCCAGTACGGCCGGGTCGGTGACCCGACGACCCTGGAAGAAGAAGTCTCCGGTCAGCGGATCGACGAACACCGCCGGGCAGTGCTCGCGGTCGGAATCATCGTCTCCGCCGACGAAATCGAGGCGGGTGAAGCGGGGGCTGGTCATCGCGTGCTCCTTGGTGAGGCCAGAAACAACGAGCCGTTCTGAGAACTTCACCCCCCGTCGTCCGGGCCGTCAAGCGCTCTGAGCGCTTCGAGGATCAACGCCCGCGCTTGCTGCCCGTAGACGGCGATCGACTCTAGCCGCGCCCACATCTCCAGATAGAGGCGCACCTCGGGCGGCGCGGTGATGTTCAGGTGACCCGAGGTCAGCTCGATCGAGACAAGGCTGGCGTCGTCCATGGTGAACGACTCGCCGGTGATGACGCCCCGCCGGTCGATTCCCCGAGGGATGATCCCGAGGAACACCGTGGGCCGTCGCATCATCTCAAGCAGGTGCTGGAGTTGCCCCCGGTGCGCCTCCAACGACCCCGGCCGATACCACAGGACGTCTTCCTCAAGGATGAACAGCCACCGGGCGTCAGGGCGCTTCAAGCACTCCTGACGGGCGAGCCGCGCGGCGACCGCCTCGGCGACGTCGTCTATCTCGACGTGCTGGTCTATCCGCACCCGGTCGAGGTAGAAGGCGATCATGTCCGCTGTCTGGAGCAGGCCGGGGAACACGCGGGTCTGGTAGACCCGCTGCACGGCCACCGTCCAGTAGATGCCGCGCAACCGCTCCTGCCGCGCCTTGAGCCCGCCCTGGTTCAGCTCCATGTGCGTCGCCCATGCGTCCGCCACGTTCGCCTGCTCGGCCAGCAACTCGGCCGTCAGCTTCGCCGACGCCCCACATACCTGGCACCACAACCGCACCGTGTCGGCCGTGATCGCGTACTGCCCCTTCTCGATCTTCGTCACGTTCGCCGCCGACCGCCAGCCCGCCCCCGCCGCGAACGCCCGGCCCGTCAGCCCACGCTCCTGGCGCAGTGCTCGCAACCTGGCCCCCAAGCGCACACGGGCGGCCTGGGCGGACGAGGACGGGGACGAGTTCATCAAAGATAATCATGCCCGGCCGGGGCATCCGGCTCAGGACTCCTTGGTAAGGATTAGTGCGAGCTAATGGCCACCAACGGGGCTACCGGTGGGCATGGCGGAGACGGTACGCGGCGGCGGCCAGCAGCGACGCGGTGTACCGGCGGTTCGAGGAGGGGGCGCGCGACGGCGTCGAGGTGCTCGGCGCGGACACCCCGGCGGGCGCCAGGCTGGACGAGACCCGCCGGTTCTTCGCCTTCCTCCGCCGCGAGGTCCCCGACCTGCTGCGCAGGTGGCGGGAGTACAACGACGCGGCGCGCCAGGACGCCTGACGCCCGGCCGGGTCAGCGCCCGGTCAGCGTGTCCCAGAAGTCCAGCTTGTGGGCGGCGTCCTGGTCGTAGGGCCCGACGCCGCCGGGGCCGACGTCCAGCCGCTGCACGTACGGCGTCGCGTCCCCGGCCCGCACCCGCTCCCAGCGCGGCAGGCCGGGACGGTTGGGATCGCCGGTGGCGGCGAAACGCGCCCAGTAGCCGATCATGGTGTCACCCAGCCGGCGCTGCGGCGCGGTCAGCGGCGCGGAGTCCCAGGAGACGTCGAACAGGAACGGCAGCTCGGAGCCGTGCGAGGCCAGCGGCCGGACGCCGGGCAGCGGGTAGAGCGCGGGCGCGGAGCGGTCGGTGAACTCGTAGGAGTAGGTCGGCACGTGCTCGGCGAAGAGCCGGGCGGTGTCCCTGGCCGGCCACGCCCATTCGAGGTCGCCGATGACGGCCGCGGCGGCCTGGAGCGGGGAGCCGTGCCCGCCCGCCGGGTACTCCGCCAGGATCGCGGGCGCCTTGGCCCCGAAGCCCTGGGCCAGCCGAGTCTCGTAGCCCTCCTGGGTCAGGCCGGACATGATCTCCGCGGCGAACAGCGTGCCCTCGTCCCGGGTGATGCCGGTCAGCACCGGGACCCGGTGGAACCGTCCCTCGGCGAAGACCTTGGCCGGGTCCTCCGGCAGGACGGCGTTGCCGTAGCCGGGCAGGGACAGCGGGAGCTGGGTGAGCAGTTCGGCGGGCGTCTTGCCGCGCATGCAGGCGAGCAGGGTGGCCGGATCGAAGCAGCCGAGCAGGCTCGCCAGGTACTGCCCGTAGCCGTCGTGGCTCTCCGGGGCCATCCACAGCGGCACGTTGAGGAGGGGCTGGAAGCCGGCGGCGGCGAAGTCGCCCATCCGGCAGGAGGTGCTCTGCCCGATCACCCGGTGGAAGAGTCCGGCGGCCGAGGGGGAGGCGAGCTGCGCGCACACCGAGTGGGAGCCGGCCGACTCCCCGGCGAGCGTCACGTTGCCCGGGTCGCCGCCGAAGGCCGCGGCGTTGCGCGCCACCCAGCGCAGCGCGGCCTGCTGGTCCTCGATCCCGAACGCGCCGCCGTTCGCCAGGCCGGGCAGGCCGAAGAACCCGAGGATGCCCAGCCGGTAGTTCACCGTCACCACGACCATGTCCCCGCGCACGGCGAGCCGGCGGGCGTCGTAGTCACTGCCCGCCCCCTTCTTCAGGCCGCCGCCGTGCAGCCAGACCAGGACCGGCCTGGGGCGGGCGGGGGAGGCCGAGGCGGGCACGGTCACGTTGAGGAAGAGGCAGTCCTCGCTCTCGCTGCCGGGCAGGCCCCAGCTGTCGGTCACCTGCGCGCACCGAGCGCCGGGGGCGGTCGCCTGGCGCACGCCGTGCCACGGGGCGACCGGCTGCGGCGAGCGCCAGCGCAGCTCGCCGACCGGGGGAGCGGCGTAGGGGATGCCCTGGAAGAGGGTGTGGTCGCGGGCCGCGGTGCCGCGCACCCAGCCGGAGTCGGTGCGGACCGTCGCGGACCCGCCCTTCCCGCCGCCGGGTGAGCCGGCCGCCGCCGCCGGGAGCGCCGTCCCGGCCAGCAGGAACGCGGCTATCAAGGTGGTCGCAGAGCGCCATAAAGATCTCATGGGCAGACGCTACGAGATCCCTGCGCCCGCTACGAGGGCCCCCCGGTGAACATCGCGGGCCGCCCCCTGAGAGCATGGGCCGCGCCCCGGGTTACGGTCAGCACCAAAGGTTAAGGGACGCTTAGCTGAACGCGTCACAAACGCCGTGTGGCGGCCTGCGGTCAACCGGCCCCGGCGATACCACTGTGACCTGCGGATTCATGGTTCTCAGCATCGTAAGGTCACGAAATGGTTGCGGTAGCCGCCACGGTTGAGACCGGAAGAGTTCACCTTTCAGTCACTTTTTAATAGGCGATTGGGTCACCTTGCCCTCCTAATGTCTGGAACGTTGCAAGGACCAAGTGGGAGGGAAACCCAACCGTGAAGTATGTAGGCCGGCTCGCCGCGGTCGCCCTCGTCGGCGCGCTCTCGCTCGCTGCGTGTGGCACCGATGACAACAGTGGTGGCACCGACACTGCCAGCGCGCCGGCCGCGGCCGACGCCGGCGGCAGCGCGCTCAGCGGCACGATCAACGCCGCGGGTTCCTCCGCTCAGGCCAACGCCATCGACGAGTGGAAGAAGAGCTTCCAGCAGGCCAACCCTGGTGTGAGCATCAACTACCAGCCCAGCGGCTCCGGCGCCGGCGTCCAGGCGTTCACGCAGGGCACGGTGGCCTTCGCCGGCTCCGACTCGGCCCTGAACCCCGAGAAGGGCGAGCCCGACGCGGCCAACGCGCGTTGCAAGACCGGTAACGCGATCGACCTGCCGATGGTGGTCGGCCCGGTCGCCGTCGTCTACAACCTGCCCGGTGTGGACGGTCTCCAGCTCTCGCCGAAGACCATCGGCGGCATCTTCGACAGCAAGATCACCAAGTGGGACGACCCGGCCATCAAGGCGGACAACCCCAGCGCCCAGCTGCCCTCGACCGCCATCCAGGCCGTCCACCGCTCGGACGAGTCGGGCACCAGCGACAACTTCACCAAGTTCCTCAAGGCCACCGCCGACTGGGCCTACGAGCCGGGCAAGGCGTGGCCGGCCGAGGCCAAGGGCGTCGGCGCCAAGGGCTCCGACGGCGTCTCCCAGGCGATCAAGACCACCGAGGGCGCGATCAGCTACGTGGAGCTCTCCTACGCCGAGAACTCCTCCCTGCAGAAGGCCAAGGTCGCCAACGGCTCCGGCGAGTTCGTCGAGCTGACCCCGGAGAGCGCCGGCAAGACCGTCGAGGCCGCCGAGGTCATCGGCACCGGCAACGACCTCGCCCTCAAGATCGACTACGCGACCAGTGCGGCCGGCGCCTACCCGATCGTCCTGGTCACCTACGAGATCACCTGCGAGAAGGGCCTGTCCGCCGAGGAGCTCCCGCTCGTCAAGTCCTTCCTCACCTACACCGCCAGCGACGAGGGCCAGGCGGCGCTGACCGAGCTCGGTTACGCCCCGCTCCCCGCTTCGCTGGTCGCCAAGGTCCGGACCGCCGTCGGGGCCATCTCCTAACACAGATGACGACTCCACTACGTACTCGCTCAGGCGGGCCGGTCAGCCGGCCCGCCTCGCGGCGCAGCCGCGGTGAAGGCCCGTTCCGGTACGCGGCCACGGGCGCCGGCATCCTCCTGCTGGTCATCATGGCGGCCATCGCCGTCTTCCTCGTCGTCGAGGCCGTGCCCGCCCTGCGGGTCAACAAGGGCGACTTCTTCTCCGAGGTCATCTGGGACCCGAACGGCACCCAGACCTTCGGCATCGCCGCCCTCGCCTTCGGCACCGTGATCAGCTCCCTGCTGGCCCTGGTCATGGCGCTGCCCGTGGCCGTCGGGGTCGCCCTGTTCATCTCCCACTACGCGCCGCGCAGGCTGGCCGGCCTCCTGGGCTATGTGATCGACCTGCTGGCCGCCGTGCCGAGCGTCGTGTACGGACTGTGGGGGGTCGTCTTCCTGGTGCCGTTCATCACCGGCCCGTGGAAGTTCCTCAACGAGTACCTGGGCTGGATCCCGCTCTTCGCCGGTGACAGCGTCGCCGGACGGTCCGTGCTGACCGCCTCGGTCATCCTCGCGGTCATGATCCTGCCGATCATCGCGGCGATCTCCCGCGAGGTGTTCCTCCAGGTGCCCAGGTCGCACGAGGAGGCCGCCCTCGCGCTCGGCGCCACCCGCTGGGAGATGATCCGGATGGCCGTGCTGCCGTTCGGGCGCCCCGGCGTGATCAGCGCCGCCATGCTGGGCCTCGGCCGGGCGATGGGCGAGACGATCGCGGTGGCGCTCGTCCTGCCCGCCACCTTCGGCATCAGCTTCCAGATCCTCACCGCGCAGGGCAACAGCATCGCGGCGAACATCGCCAACGGGTTCGGCGAGGCCACGCCGATCGGCCGGGGCGCGCTCATCGCCTCCGGCCTGGTGCTCTTCGCGATCACGCTGGTCGTGAACATCGCCGCCCGGCTGGTCATCGCCCGGCGCAAGGAGTTCTCGGGAGCCGCCGCATGAGCGCCGTCCAGCACATCTCCCCGGCCAGGCGCTTCAAGGACCGGCTGGCCGGCGGCCTGGTCTACCTCGCGTTCGCCATCGCGGTGGTCCCGCTGGTCGCCGTCCTGTGGATGGTGATCCAGCACGGCGTCGCCCGGCTGGACCTGGAGTTCCTCACCCACTCCATGCGCAACATCGGCGCCAGGGACGCGGGCGGCGGCGCCTACCACGCCATCCTCGGCACCCTGGAGCAGGTGGCGCTCTCCTCGCTGATCTCGGTCCCGGTCGGCCTGCTGACCGCGATCTACCTGGTCGAGTACGGCCGGGGCGGGCAGCTGAGCAGGGCCATCAGCTTCTTCGTCGACGTCATGACGGGCATCCCGTCCGTGGTCTCCGGCCTGTTCATCCTGGCCTTCTGGATCCTCGCGCTCGGCATGCCGTTCTCCGGGTTCGCCGGCGCGCTCGCGCTGTCGATCCTGATGATGCCGACCGTGGTCCGCTCGGCCGAGGAGATGCTCCGCCTGGTGCCGAACGACCTGCGCGAAGCGGCGTACGCGCTGGGCGTGCCCAAGTGGCGGACGATCGTGAAGGTCGTGCTGCCGACCGCGTTCACCGGCATCGCCACCGGCATCATGCTGGCGGTCGCCCGGGTCGCCGGTGAGACGGCCCCGCTGCTCCTCACGGTGTTCTTCACCGACTCCATCAACGAGGACCCCTTCAACGGTCCCCAGATGGGCCTTCCTCTCTACGTCTTCGACCAGGCGGCGCGCCCGACCGACGTCGCCGTGGACCGCGCCTGGGCGGGCGCTCTCACACTCATCCTGATCGTCATGCTGCTGAACCTCGCAGCGCGCTTCATCGGCTGGTGGCGCTCGCCCGCCAGGAACCGATAGGGGGATAGATGGCTAAGCAGATCACGGTCTCCGGCCTGGACGCCTACTACGGCTCGCACAAGGCCATCGAGGACGTCTCGATGACGATCGAGCCGGCCTCCATCACCGCCTTCATCGGCCCCTCCGGCTGCGGCAAGTCCACCTTCCTGCGCACACTGAACCGGATGCACGAGGTCATCCCGGGCGCCCGGGTGCAGGGCAAGGTGATGCTCGACGGCCAGGACCTCTACGCGGGCGACATCGAGCCGGTGTCCGTGCGCCGCATGATCGGCATGGTCTTCCAGCGGCCCAACCCGTTCCCGACCATGTCCATCTACGAGAACGTCGCGGCGGGGCTGCGCCTCAACGGCCGCCAGGCCAAGTCCAAAACCGACGACGTCGTGGAGCGGTCCCTGCGCGGGGCCAACCTGTGGAACGAGGTCAAGGACCGGCTCAACAAGCCGGGCGCCGGGCTCTCCGGCGGTCAGCAGCAGCGCCTGTGCATCGCGCGGGCCATCGCCGTCCAGCCGGACGTGCTGCTGATGGACGAGCCCTGCTCGGCTCTGGACCCGATCTCCACGCTCGCCATCGAGGACCTGATGGTGGAGCTGAAGTCGGAGTTCACCATCGTCATCGTCACGCACAACATGCAGCAGGCGGCCCGGGTCAGCGACCGGACCGCCTTCTTCAACCTGGCCGGGCAGGGGCAGCCCGGCAAGGTCATCGAGATGGACGAGACCTCGCGCATCTTCACCAACCCGTCCGAGAAGGCGACCGAGGACTACATCACCGGTCGCTTCGGATGATGGCACGACATTGGAGGTAAGGGAGTGATCCAGCCGCAGACGGCTCCCGAAGTGAACGGGGACACTCGGACGGGGCCCCTGCTGCTGGTCGCCGATCCGGAGGCCGGTCTGGTGGCGGACCTCGCGGTGGCGCTCGAACGCGAGGGCATCGAGGTGCAGGGTGTCGGGGACGGCGCGCAGGCGCTCCTCCAGGTCGGGGCGCTGCACCCCGACGTCCTGCTGGTCAGCGCCGCGCTGCCGGTCCTCGGCGCGGTGGAGGTGATCAGGGCGGTCCGGTCCAGCCGGGAGGTGCCCGTGCTGCTCGGCATCGGCGACCACGACGCCGAGCACGCGGTCCAGGCGCTCACCGCGGGCGCCAACGCCTGCGTGGCCCGGCCGTACCGGTCGCCCGAACTGCTGCCGCTGATCCACGCCGCCATGCCGGGAGGCGGGTCCGCGCGCAAGGCGATCTCCGTCGGGCACGTGGAGCTGGACCTGGAGGCGTATCAGGTCCGGGTCGCCGGTGAGACCGTGCACCTGCCGTTGCGCGAGTTCGAGCTGTTGCACTATCTGATGCGCCACGTGGACCGCACGGTCACCCGCGAGCAGATCATGCGGCACGTGTGGAACTCCGCCTTCACCACCTCGACCAACACGATCGCCGTGCACGTCAAGCGCATCCGGGCGCGGCTGGGCGACCACGACGACCGGCTGATCCAGACGGTACGCAGCGTCGGTTACCGCATGGTGACCCCAGGCTGAGCCGGCGGCGAAGAAGGCCGAGACGATCCCTGCGGATCGCCTCGGCCTTCGCCGTTCGAGGACGGGTACCGCCCGGTGCCGCCTTCTCCGGTCCGTACGGCCCGCCACGACGGCTGACCGAAACATGACTTTTCGCCCTGCTTCAACACAGGCGCCCACACGAGGTCCCGGACGCATTCTCTACGCGAACCCTGCCATGACCCTTGCGACAGGCCGCTGACCTGCTGGTTCGCCCGCCGGGAGATGGCCATAAATATTCCGTAAGGGTCCGTCGTAAAGCCGTATGAATGCCGTCTGAATCGGATGTCCTTTTCTACCGGCGCGGTTTCATAGAGGTATGGGAACCAACGATGTGACGGAACGGCGTATGCGTGAGCGCGACCCGAGGCCGCCGCTCGGCTTCCTGATCCCGGGCGGCTTCGCGTTCAGCGTCGCGTGCTGCGCGCTGGTGGCGCTGGTCCTGCCCGCCGACACGGTGCTGCGGGCCGCCGCGATGGGCGTCGCCGTCGCGGCCTACGCGGCGTGGGCACGACATCCCATGGCCGCCCTCGCCACCGGGGTCATGGCCTGGTTCCTCACCACCGGTTTCCTGGTGAACGCCCTCGGCGTCCTCACCTTCGCCGGCGCGGACGAGGTCCGGCTGGGCGCGTTCGCCGCGGCGGCGCTGCTCGGCTGCGCGGGCGCGGCGCTGTGGGGCCTCGTGACCCGCGCCAGGCGGCACGGCCGGCCCTTCCCGCCGATCACCCTGCCCGCCCAGCCCACCCCCCAGGGCCACGAACTGGCAGCGCGAGACCCACACCACGTCTGACCCGCTCGCCCTCGCACCGGACGGGCGTCGCGGCGCGGGCGCGAACGCCTCTTCGCGGACCGGGACGAACAAGCGGGGTGACGCGCCGCGCGATGCGGACGGCCATGAGCGGAGTGCTGACGCCTCCTTGACGCCCCCCCGGTGGCCGGGCCGGGGTGAGCGTGGTGGGTGCCCGGCGGGCGTCGCTACGCTGTTCGCCCGAGGTGGTTGGAGGACTTCATGGCCGGTGGCCCGCTGCAACCGGGGGATCCGCGCGCGCTGGGAGCGTTCCAGGTCGTCGCGCGTCTGGGCGAGGGCGGGCAGGGGGTCGTCTACGAGGGGCGCGACGCGTCCGGCGGGCGGGTGGCGATCAAGGTCCTGCGGGGCGGCACCGATCCCGGCACCCGCCGCCGGCTGGCCAGGGAGCTGGAGTCCGCCCGCCGGGTGGCCCCCTTCTGCACGGCCCGCGTGCTGGCCGCCGAACTCGACCGGCCCGACCCCTACGTGGTCAGCGAGTTCGTCGCCGGTCCCTCGTTGCAGGAGCGGGTGCGCGACGGCGGCCCCCTGCGGGACGGCGACCTCGACCGGCTCGCGGTCGGTACGGCTTCCGCGCTCGCCGCCATCCACGCCGCCGGGGTCGTCCACAGTGACTTCAAACCGGCCAACGTCCTCCTCGGTCCCGACGGCCCCCGCGTGGTCGACTTCGGCATCGCCCGGCCGCTCGACGCCGCCACGGCCCCCTCCTCGCTGTCCGGCACCCCGCCGTACATGGCTCCGGAGCAGCTCAGAGGGGAGCACGGGGCGCCCTCGGCAGACGTCTTCGCCTGGGCCGCGACCATGGTCTACGCGGCCACCGGCCGGGCGCCCTTCGGCAGCGACACCGTCGCCGCCGTCTTCCACCGCATCCTCAGCCAGGACCCCGACCTCGACGGCGTCCCGCCCACCCTGCGCACGGTCCTCGCCACCTGCCTGTCCAAGGACCCGGCGGCCCGTCCAGCCGCCCGCACCCTCCTGGTCCACCTCGTAGACCCCACCGCAGGCCCCGCCGCCACGCACCCGCCCGGTGCCGCTTCCCGGACCACCACTCCGTACGGCCCCGGGGTCACGGCTCCGCCCGGGTATGGGGACATCCGGGTTTCCGGCACCAACGTTTCCGCCAACGTTTCCGGCGTCACCGTTCCTGGCACCAACGTTTCCGGCACTTTGGTTTCCGGACCAGGGATTTCCGACACAGGGGGTTCCGGACCTGGTCCGGCTGGTGGGCGGCGGTCGCGGGCGTGGCCGGTCGTTTCGGTGGCCGTGGTCGTGGTCGTGACCGTGCTGGTGGCCGGGATCGCGTCCGTGTACCTGCTGTCGAGGTTCGGCGGTGAGGTGGCGGACGGCGTGCGGGACGGCGCGTCGGGTTCCGTGGCGGCCGGTGGCTCGGAGCCGGCGGAGGACCAGGGGGCGTCCGGTACCGGGAACGGCGGCTCCGGCGCGACCGGCGACCGGAGCACGACCGTTGACCGGGGCACCGGTGACCAGGGCTCGACCGGCGGGCCGGAGGCGGCACGTGATTCGGGTGCCGCCGATGATCCCGGCGCGACCGGGGAGTCGGGGACGGTCGATGACTCCGGGAGAAGCGGGAATTCGACGGCCGGTGACTCCGGCAGGAGCGGGGAGTCGGGCACGGCCGGGGACCGTTCGGTGAGCGGGCCGGTCGCGCGGGGATCGTCGGGCGGCGGGATTCCGCAGGAGTTCGCGGGGACCTGGCAGGGCCGGGTCGCTCGGTCGGACGGGAGCGGGGACGCCGCCGTCATCACGCTCCTCCTTCCGGCGGGACGCTCCACCGGGACGTACCGGGACGGCGACTGCGAGCAGCCGGTCAAGCTGCGGGCCGGGTCCCGCGGCACCAGCCTCGAAGTGACCGTGGAGCAGGTGCGGACGCGGCAGCGGGTCTGCGTGGGCGGGGACGCCACCCTCACCCTCGGCCCCGCCGGAACCCTGGCCATCGTCCGCCAGGAGGGCGGAGGCGGCGCCGACTACCGCGGCACCCTACGCCGCCCCTGACCCCTCTCCGCCCGGGTAGAGACCGTCAGTCGTCCGCCAGGGCGGTTTCGTCCACGAGGCCGCGTAGGCGGTCGTTGGCACGCTCCAGGACGCTGATCGCGATCTCACGTCGTTCGTCGTCCACGTCGCCCAGGGCCTCGTCGGCGAGTTCCGCCCATGCGCGCTCGATCTCGGGCACCAGCCGGTGGCCGGCGTCGGTCACCACGATGCGGACCTGACGGCGGTCGGTGGCGACGGCCTCGCGGCGGAACCAGCCGCCGCCCTCCAGCCTGGTCAGGCTGCGGGTGGCGGTCGGCGGCTCCACCCCGATCCGCGCCGCCAGTTCCGACACCGTCAACCCTCCGCGCTCCTGGGCCAGCAGCCACAGCAGGACGTCCTGTCCCGGATGGAGGCCGAGCGCCGCGAGCTTGCGCGCCTTCGCCGCCCGGTAGAGCTTGCTCATCTTGTTCAGCGCCCGGTTGACGCGCATCGCCTCGGTTGGATCCACCCACTCATCCTATAGATGTATAGTCGGCTAAAAGATAGTCGGCTAACCATTTGGGAGCAGTCATGGATCTCGGAATCGGCGGACGGGTCGTGCTGGTCACGGGGGCGTCCGGTGAGATCGGCCGGGCGATCGCCCTGGCGTTCGCCCAGGAGGGCGCGCTGGTCGCCGCGGGCTGGTACAGCAACGAGGGCGAGGCCCTCGCCCTGGTGGACTCGATCGGCCAGGCGGGCGGCAAGGCGATGGCGGTGCGGATCGACCAGGGCGACCGTGAGTCGCCCCGGGAGGCGGTGCGCCGGGTGACCGAGGAACTGGGAGACGTCGCCGTACTCGTCGCGAACGCGGTGTCCTGGCCCCCGAGGGACCGCGAGACGTGGGACACCCTCACCAGCAGCCTCACCGTGAACGTGGCGGGGACCATGGAACTCATCGACGCCGTCCTGCCCGGCATGCGGAGCGCCGGGTGGGGGCGGCTGGTGGTGATCTCGTCCGACGTGGTGGGCCAGCCGATGCCCGCGGGCGTGGCCTACCCCGCCGTCAAGGCCGCCTTGGAGACCGCCGCCAAGGTGCTCGCCGCCCGGGAGGCCCGGCACGGCATCCTCACCAACGTCGTCAGGCCCGGCTTCACCCTGACGGAGCGGGCGCTGACCTGGCCCGGGTTCGGGCAGGAAATCGTCGACGCCGAGGCGGCGAAGAGCCCGACGGGCCGCATCTGCACGCCCGAGGACGTCGCCTCGACGGTCGCCTACCTCGGCTCGGCGGCCAACGGGCACGTCAACGCGGAGATCGTCGCCGTGGCAGGCGGGCGGCACCTGACCCGCTAGGACCGCCCGCCCGCGAACATCCGGCCCGGGTGCCGGTCGGCGGTGCGGTCATGCCCGGTGCCGGTCGGCGGTGCGGTCATGCCCGGTGGCGGGCGGTGGTGCGGTCAGCCGGCTCGGACGAGTTGGAAGGAGTAGGGGCCGGTCTTGGCGGTGCCCGATCTGACGACCAGGGCGTAGCGGCCGTCCCCGTCGGAGAGGGGCAGGTCGAACTCGTAGCCGCACAGGGGGAACGGCTGGGAGGGGGTGGAGACGCTCTTCTGGGCGGCGTCGGTGAGCTCCAGCTGGATGGCGGTGCACGCGCCGGCGCCGCCGATGACCTTGACGGCGGCGGCGCCGTCCGAGTCGAACTCTAAGCGGTCGATCCGGCCGGGGACGTCCAGCCGCCCGGCGCCCTGCGGGCCGTCCTCGCCGACCCGCAGGCCGAGCGCCGCCGGGAACGTGCGCACCTTCACGGTCGCGATGCGGAAGCCGTACGGCCCGACGACGTTCGTGTCCCCCCACACCTCCACCCGGTGCCCGCCCGTCTTCGTCAGTTTGACGACGGTGGTGCCGCTGACCAGGGGGAACGGGGCGGGTTGCAGCTGTTTGCCGTCGACCTCGGAGAACACCTGGAACTGGATGCCGTCGCCCGACCCGTCGGCGACGTAGAACTCGCGGGCGTCGCCGAGGTCCAGGGTGAACCTGTCGCGCTGCCCGGCGCGGGTCAGCTCCGCGGCGACCGTGCTGCCGTCGGCCAGCACGCCGCCCGGCTCGACGGCCGCCCCCTGCGGCTGCCCCGCGTCGGAGTCTCCACCCGGACCTGAGGCCGGACCCGAGGCCGGACCCGAGGCCGGAGCGGGATCGGCGGCCGGGTCGGCGACGGTGGCCGGATCGGCGGCGGGGTCGGCGGTCGCGGGGGCGGCGGGGGCGGCCGGGGTCGCCGCCGACTCCGCGGTGGAGGTGCCGTCCCCGGTGCCGTCCGCGGTGCCGCCGCCGGCGAGGGCGCAGCCGGTGAGGGTGAGGAGTGCTATGAGGAGTACCACGCCGTGCCGGATCGGGGAAAGGGAGCGTCCGGCGGGGGAGAACGTCATGTCAGCCATTCTTCGGTGCCCGATTGAATCCTGATTGAAGGTCACTTTCCCGGATCCCGTACGCCGCCGCCTGAGTACCCCCCGGCTCAGTCGGGGCACGAGCCGCAGCACCGCGTACGCCACGTACCCGATCACGGACACGGTCCCCCGGGTGGTCGCGGCGGCCGGGAGGAGCGCCGCCGCGCCGGATCACACACACGCGGGGCCTGGGGACCCTCGTGCTCGCCTGACCGTCGCCTTCGCCGGGCAGGGCGTGAAATGTCAGTTCTTGCGCAGGTCGAGGGCCTCCGCGGCGGCGGCCAGGGCGGCGAGGTGTTCGTCGACCGAGCGCAGGCCCGCGTTCATGGTGTTGACGGCGATGTGGGTGGCGCCCGCCTCCCGCCAGCGGCGGGCGAGATCGGCCGCCGCCTCGTGGTCGCCCGTCCAGGAGATCCGGCCCTCCATGCCGAGCGCGGAGGGGTCGCGTCCGGCCTGGGCGGCGGCCTCGCCGATGAGCGCCTTGGCCTCCTCCAGCTTCGGCCCCGGGCCCACCTGCGGGAACCAGCCGTCGGCCAGCCGCCCGATCCGCCGGTAGGCGGCGGGGGACTGCGCGCCGAACCAGACGGGGATCGGCCGCTGGACCGGCAGCGGCGCGAGCCCGGCCCCGGTCACCCGGTCGAAGGCGCCGTCGAAGCTGACCGACTCGTCGGTCCACAGCCGGCGCATCAGCTCGACCTGTTCCTCGATGCGCCTCCCCCGGGTGGTGAAGTCCTGGCCGAGGGCTTCGTACTCCACCTTGTTCCACCCCAGCCCCACGCCCAGCCGGAACCGGCCACCGGTCAGCAGGTCCACCTCCGCCGCCTGCTTGGCGACCAGGGCCGTCTGCCGCTGGGGCAGGATGATGATCGCGGTGACGAGGTCCAGCGAGGTGAGCGCGGCGAGGTACCCGAACAGCACCATCGGCTCGTGGAACGTGGAGCGCAGGTCGTAGACGCCCTTCCACCCCTGGTGCACCGCCGGGTCGGCGCCGACGACGTGGTCGTAGGCCATGACGTGCCGGTACCCCAGCTCTTCGACCCCCTGCCCGTAGGCGCGTACCGCGCCGACGTCTCCGCCCATCTCGGTCTGCGGGAAGACGACACCGATCTGCATGTTTGGCTCCTGTCGACTGGCCGGCATACTGCCGATCATCATTCCGTCCGGGGAGCGGCTCAACCGTTCCGCCGCGGGCGGGCGAGCCGGGCGGCGTGCCAGACGGCGGCGTAGACGGTCAGCGCGAGGAAGCAGCCGACGGCGGTGCCGATGCCGGCCTTGGTGACGACGGCGGCCCAGCCGAGGTCGGGGTCGGGCGGGTCGACGTGGTGCCAGGTGAGCCCGGCGGCGCAGCCGGCCGCCACGACCGCCGACAGGACGCCGGCGCGCACGGCTCCGGCCAGGGCGAGCCGGCCGGGTACGGCCCGCGGTTCCATCCGGGTGAGGCCACGGTGGCACCACCACGCCAGTACGGCGAGCCCGGCCACGGTGGAGGTGTACTGGAGCACCCGGTGCACGGTCACCCAGCCGGCGACCGGCGCGGCCAGCCACGGCCAGCCCCAGAACTCCGCGCTCCAGGAGTGCGTGAAGGAGTCCCACAGCAGGTGGGTGGCCGCGCCGGTCACCGCGCCCGCGGCGATCGCCGGCAGCCGCCCGAGCCCGGACCCGGGCAGGTCCGCGGCCCGCCCGGCGAGCCCCGGCGGCAGCAGCGACACCAGCGGATCGCGGAAGAGCACGTGGAAGAGCGCCAGCAGCACCAGCGCCGCGGGCAGGTCGCGCAGCACGAGCCCGGGCAGCGAGTGCCAGTCGTGGTAGTCGCCGAGGAACGGCAGGAAGAGCGGCAGGTCGGGGGCCATGGACCCGATGGCGAGCGCCCAGGGGTCGAGTACGCGGCGGGCCCGCGCGGACGAGACCAACGGCAGCACGGCCGCGATGTGGCTGGGCGTGAACGGCACCGCCGCATGCTATCCGCCGAGCGATCTTCCTCTGTCCGGACTGTCCGGAGTCATCATTATGGTGCTAGTGTCATTAGCACTATGTGGGAAGGGGTCGGTATGGCCGGTCGTAAGCATGCGTTGTTCGGCGCGGGAGTGGCGGGGGTGGGCGTTCCCGCGATCCTGGTGGCGGCGGCCTTCCACTTCAGGGACCGGCTGCCCGAACCGCTGGCGACCCACTGGAGCGGCACCGCGCCCGACGGCGCCATGTCCTTCGCCGCCAACCTGACCGGCGGGCTGGTGCTGTGGGCCGTCGGCTGGGTGACCCTGCTGGGCATCGCGCTGCACGGCCAGGCGCTCGCCCGGCGGGCCAACCGCGTCTGCTGGTGGGGATTCCTGGCCTTCTGGGGCGGCCTCGCGCTGGGCGTGCAGGCGACCGTGCTGGCCGCCAACCTGGATGTGCCGGTGTGGAGCGAGGCGAGTATCGCCTGGTGGAGCGTCATCGCGACGCTCGCCGGAGCCGTGGGCCTCGGCGCGCTGGCCGGCTACCTCGGCCGGGGGGAGCCCGACGGACCGGACCCGGCGGGCGACCGGCCGGTCCTGCGGCTGCGGCCCGGACAGCGCGCGGTGTGGGTCGGCCGGGTCACCAACAGGTGGCTGATCGCCAGCACCTGCGTCTTCACGCTGATGCTTGCGGTGGTCGGGTTCCTCGGCGCGGCGGGGTTCGTCGGCGGCGTCGCCGTGGCCGGGCTCATCGGCGGGGGCGTCGTGCTCGTCGCCGGTCTGCTCACCTCGGCGGTCACGGTCCGGATCACCGAGACCGGCCTGACCATCGGGTTCGGCCCGCTGGGCTGGCCGGTGCGCAGGATCGGCCTGTCGAAGATCGAGGACGCCAGGGCCGAGACCCTGTGCCCCAGCCAGGTCGGCGGCTGGGGACTGCGCGGGGTGCCGGGAAGCTCGGCCATCATGCTCCGCGGCGGCCAGTGCCTGGTGCTGCGGTTCCGTTCCGGCGGCCGGCTCGTGATCAGCATCGACGACGCCGAGAGCGGCGCCGCCCTGCTCAACACCTTCATCGCGGAACGGGCCGCCTGAGGTTCACCGGGGTGGCGGAGTCGTCAGCACGAGGTGGGCGAGCGCGTCCGCCGCGTCGATCCGGCCCAGCGCCCGCGCCGCCCGCGCCATCTCGTCCCTGAGCCGCGGATCGTCCAGCAGCCCGCCGAGCTCGGCGAGAAGCTGGTCCGGGGTCGGGTCGGCGTGCAGAAGGGCGCGGGCCGCGCCGGCCTCGGCGAGGTGGCGCGCGTTCGCCCGCTGCTCGTCGCCGCCGGTGGGGATCAGCGGGATGAGCACGGACGGCTTGCCGACGGCGGTCAGCTCGGCGAGCGTCCCCGCGCCGCTGCGCGAGATCACGATGTCCGCGGCGGCCAGCATGTCGGGCAACTCGGCGCCGAGGAAGGCGACCGGCCGGTAGCGGGCCCGCATCCACTCCGGCAGCGCGGCGGCGACCTGGGAGAGCCGGTCGATCCCGGCCTGGCCGCACTGGTGCAGCACCTGGGCGTGCGGGAGCAGCCGGGGCAGCACGGCCTCGACCAGCGTGTTGATCTGCCGGCTGCCCTGGGCCCCGCCGGTGACGTAGACCACCGGCAGCCCGGCGTCGAACCCGAGGTGCCGCAGCCCCCGCTCCCGGTTGCCGCGCAGCATCTCCGGACGCACCGGGTTACCGGTCACCACGGCCCTGGACCGCGCCGACGGCGGCAGG
The DNA here is from genome assembly GCF_030268685.1 of Microtetraspora sp. NBRC 13810. Classification (GTDB taxonomy): domain Bacteria; phylum Actinomycetota; class Actinomycetes; order Streptosporangiales; family Streptosporangiaceae; genus BSRQ01. The sequence continues at coordinate 159,214 of NZ_BSRQ01000011.1, read as the reverse complement.
TGCTCGACCGTGCTGGCGTGGCTGACCGCCACCCGGGTCGCGATCCTGGACAGCACCCGGTTGGCCAGGCCCAGGCTGGTGATCTGCTCGTGCATCACCAGCGGGCGGCGCAGCAGGAAGGCCGCGATGCCGATCGGGACGGCGACGTAGCCGCCGGTGGACAGCACCACGTCGGGCCGGTGCCGGCGCACCGCGGAGATCGCCTGCAGGATGCCGAGGGGCACCCGGAAGGCGTCCGCCACGTTGGTGGCCAGCTCCCGCAGGCTGGGCGAGCGGCGGACCTTGCCGGTGGTGATCGCGGTGAACGGGATGCCGTGCTCGGCGGTGACCCGCGCCTCCAGCCCGGTCGCGGTGCCCACCCACATGACCTCCAGGTCCATGCCCCGGGCCGCGGCCTGCTCGCGGGCGGCGGCGACGGTGGTCAGGGCGGGGTAGGTGTGCCCGCCGGTTCCGCCGCCGGTGACGCAGAGCCGTACGGCCGGCCGAGATGACGCGGGCATGGTGTTCCTCCGCAGGGTCAGGGGCAGGGTCGGGACGCCGGGTTCCGCCACGGTGTCGCGTGTCATGATCGTCACCCACGTTCTCACAGGAACGAGGGTGCTCCGGACACCGGCCCGCCCGCCAGGAACCCGCGGCGCGTGCGGCTCGTTCTCCCGGTACACCATGCGAAGCCGGAGGAGCGCACATGGGCTGGCACTACCGAAAGTCGATCAAGGTCGGGCCGTTCCGGATCAACCTGTCACGCCACGGCGTGGGCCACAGTTTCGGCAACCGGCGGTTCCACGTCACCACCACCCCCGACGGCCGCCGGCACGTCAGCGTCCGGCTGCCCGGCGGCTTCCACGTGAGCAAGACCCTGGGCGGGCGCCGCTACTAGCCGTCCCGGCGTCCCGGTCCGGTCACGTGCGGCGCCAGCGCGACTCGCCGAAGCAGTAGGCCGCGAAGAGCAGCAGCCCCACGGCGACCAGCGCGAGCAGCCACGGACCGGCCGGGGAGTCGGCGAAGCCCCTGAGGGTGTCGTCGATGCCGCCCGCCTTGTCGGGATCGTGGGTGATCGCGGCCTGGACGACGAAGACGCCGGCCAGCGCGGCGATCGCCCCACGGACGACGTAGCCGACCACGCCGAGCCGTTCCATCAGCGTGCGGGTGCGCGCGGACATCCGGCTCTCGTCCAGCTCCTCGCGGAACTTCTTCCGCACGCCCCGGTAGCCCCAGTACAGCCCGAGGGCGACGAGGCCGACGCCGATCAGCCCGACGACGAACGGCCCGAACGGCAGGTCGAGCAGCGTCCTGGTGAAGTCCTGGGACTTCTCGTCGTCGGAGGTCGTCTTACCGGCCAGCACCATGCTCAGCAGCGAGACGACGATCAGCACGTACACCGCGGCGCGGCCCGCGGACTCGGCCCGGTCGGTCGCCTTGGCGTGCCCGACGAGCGCCTCGGAGACCTGCCACAGCGTCAGCGCGGCGAACCCGGCGACCATCACCCACAGCAGCACGGAACCGAAGGGAAGGGTGGCCACGGTGGCGATCGCGCCGCCCTTGTCGGCCTCCTGCCCGCCGCCGTTCCCGAACGCGACCTGCAGGGCGAGCACGCCGATCAGCGCGTACAGCACGCCCCGGCAGGCCAGGCCGATCCGGGTCAGGCGATCCATCATCGGGTTGCCGGCCGTCCGGCGTACGGCGGCCCGAGCCTGGCGCCCCGTCGAACCCACGGAACTCATCGGCACTCCTCATCTCGGCACCTCGTTGCGGGCGGATCCTCTGCCCACAAAAGCGGTCCGGGAACAACGCCGGGATCCGGGGACGGTCATTTGGCCAGCATGACGTAGAGGCCGAGGGCCACGACCAGGACGACGGCGGACAGGCAGGTTCCGGCGACCGTCCAGCCGAGGACCCGGTGGGAGGTGCGGATGGACAGGCCGACCAGTGCCAGGGAGAAGACCGAGACCAGCCCCGCGCCGCCCACCAGGGCGCTGAGCAGCACCTTCCACAACGCGTCGTAGTCCATCGCGTGGATCATGTGACCGGCTCCCTCGTCCGCTCGGCCGGCTTGAGCCCGCCGGTCCACTCCTCGTTCACGTTGGCGGCGGTGACCCGGGACCGGCGCGACGCCGCGTACAGCGCGCAGCCGAGGAGGAGGGCGGCGACGGCCACCGCGGTGACCCCCACGTCGCCGCCGATCGTGTCGGCCCCCTTCCAGGCGATCGCGCCCACCAGCGCCGCGGACGGCAGTGTGACCAGCCACGCGGCGGCCATCCGGCCGGCGAGGTTCCAGCGCACCTCGGCCAGTCGCTTGCCCAGCCCGGAGCCGACGATCGAGCCGGCGCACACGTGGGTGGTGGACAGCGGGAAGCCGAAGTGCGTCGAGGCGAGGATCACCGCCGCGGACGTGCCCTCCGCGGCGAAGCCCTGCGGTGTCTCGATCTCGGTCAGGCCCTTGCCCAGGGTCCTGATCACCCGCCACGAGCCGATGCAGGTGCCCGCGGTGATCGCGGTCGCGCTGGCGACGATCACCCACAGCGGCGTGCCCGCGTCGCGGCCGATCGCGCCGCCGGTGATCAGCGCGAGGGTGATGACGCCCATCGTCTTCTGCGCGTCGTTGGTGCCGTGCGCGAGCGACACGAGGGAGGCCGAGCCGATCTGGCCCAGCCGGAACCCTCTGGTCCTGAGTGCCCCGGGGACCCTGCGGGTGATCACGTAGACGAGGAGGGTGCCGAGCGTGGCCACGGCGATCGCGGCCAGCGGCGCGAGGACGGCCGGGATGAGCACGTGCGAGACGATCTCGCCCCCCTTCACCGCCGAGGAGCCCGCCGCGATGAGGGTCGCGCCCACCACGCCGCCGATCAACGCGTGCGACGAGCTGGACGGCAGGCCGAGGTACCAGGTCGTCAGGTTCCAGGCCAGGGCGCCCACGAGCCCGGCGAAGACCACGGTGAGGCTGATCGCCGAGGTGTCCACGATCCCGGTGGCGATGGTGGCCGCGACCTTGAGGGACAGGAAGGCGCCCACGAAGTTCAGCGCGGCCGAGATGCCGACCGCGACCCTGGGCGTCAGTGCGCCGGTGGCGATGGAGGTGGCCATGGCGTTGGCCGTGTCATGGAACCCGTTGGAGAAGTCGAACGCGAGGGCGGTGAACACCACCAGCCCGAGCAACAGGAGATTCGCGACCATTCGTACCCACTTACACCTATATAGGCGAGTAGTCCTTTCTGTGGGGAGTTCATCCAGAATTCACCTGGGGTGGGGGTCGTCGCGAGGACGTGCTCACGGTCGCCGCTTCCCGCGCGGCCACGCTCTTCTCTGCGGTGAACCCGACGCCGGCTCCTCCCGCGGTACGACCCGCGCGGCCGGGCCGTACGAGGTCCGCTCCTCCCGCGGTACTGCACGCGCGGCCGGGCCGTACGCCGGGAATCGTAGGCGGCGGCCCCTCCACGGGTGGATGTGCGGGCGCGGCGGCCCGGAGACGATGGACACACCGCCGGGCAGGTCGCCCGGCGCGGCGGAGGTGAGGGTCGTGCCGGAGGCTGTGAGACGAGGGGCCGAGCCTGCGGGACGGGGGACGGATTCCGCGCGGCAGGGGCGGCGGCTGCCGCCGGCGCTCCGCAAGACGGTCACGGTCGTGCACGTCGTCGCCTCGGTGGCACTGATCGGCGAGGTGTGGGCGCTGGTCGTGCTTAACGTCACGGCGTCGCTGACCGACGACATCGGGCTCGCGCACGCCGCCTACCGGCTGCTGGGGACCCTGGTGTTCACCGGTGGGATCCCGCTCAGCGTGATCGCCCTGATCAGCGGGATCGTGCTCGCCCTGACCAGCAGGTGGGGGCTGGTGCGCCACTACTGGGTGCTGGGCAAGCTCGTCCTGCTGGTCGCGACCGTGCTGGCGGGCATGTTCCTGTTCGACCCCGAGGGGATGGCCGCCGCCGCAGAGGGGGCGGCGGCGGTCGGGGGCGGCAGGCGGTGGGAGCAGGTGGGCGTGGTGGCGGCCCAGCTCGCCATGCTCCTCGCCGCGGCCGTGCTGTCGGTCTTCAAGCCGCTGGGCCGGATCCGCCCGGGTCGGGCCTGAGGCGCGGCTGCACTACGCTGACGCCGTGGAAGTCACGGACACGCACCTCCGGCCGCGCATGGTGGCCGGGATCGAGGTCATCCCGCTGTGCGACGCGATCGGGCCGATGGGCGGCGCGCTCGCCGGACCGCTCAGCGACGTGTTCCTCGGCGTGCGGCCCGGCGACCTGCCCGACGGGTGGATCCTGCACTTCCACTGCTTCCTGCTGCGCGACCCGGCCGGGACCACCGTCCTGGTGGACACCGGGATCGGCGGCGCCGACTCGACCGCCTCGACCTGGGCACCGGTCCCCGGCGTGCTCGGCTCCGAGCTGGCCCGGGTGGGCGTCGCCCCCGCCGACGTCGACGTGGTCGTGCTCACCCACCTGCACAGCGACCACGCCAGCGGCGCGGTGCACGCGGGCGTCCCGGTCTTCCCCAACGCCCGGCACGTGGTCCAGCAGGCCGAGCTGGACTGGATCAACGGCATCCCGTCGCACCCGATCAGCGAGGCGGTCCTGCGCCCTCTCGACGGCGCCCTGCTGACCGTGTCCGGCGCGGCCGAGGTGACACCGGGCGTGACCGTCGTCCCCGCCCCCGGGCACACCCCCGGTCACCAGGTGGTGGAGGTGGGCGACGTCGTCATCACCGGCGACGTGATCCTGCACCCGATCCAGCTCGCCGATCCCGCGATCGTCTACGCGCACGACGAGGACTCCAGGGAGGCGGCGGCGACCCGGGCGGACCTCATTCACCGCGTCCGCGCCGCCGGCGGCACCCTCGCCCCGGCCCACTTCCCCGAACCCTTCGTCACGCCTTAGCGCGTCACGCCCCGGCGGGCGGGTCAGCCGTCCAGGCCGCGGAGCAGGAGGTCCAGGCCGCGGCGGAACTCCTCGCCAGGTGAGACGCTCCCGGCGAGCCGGGCGGTCTCGGCCATGTGCGGGAACTCCGCGCGCGGCAGTCCGGCGATGGCGACCGTGCCGGGCCCGGACAGCGGTCCCAGGTGTTCGAGCTGGATCGCTCCTATGACGTAGGCCAGCAGCCCGCGCAGCGCCACGACCCGGTCCACGCCCTGGACGCCCGCGCCGGTGAGGACTCGCAGCACGGCCTCCGACCAGCGCAGCACGCTCGGCGAACGGTGCCGGTGGGTGAGCGTCAGCGGCACGACCTGGGGATGGGCGGCCACCGCGTCCCTGACCCGCTCGACCAGCGTCGTGAGCTGCCCGCGCCACGGCAGCCCGGACGGCGGCTCGACCTCCACGGTGCTCAGCACCAGCTCGACGACCAGCCCTTCCAGCTCCTCCCGGCTGTCCACGTACCGGTAGAGCGCCATGGTGCTCATGCCGAGTTCCTTGGCGACGGCGTGCATCGACAGCGCGGGGAGCCCGGCGCGGTCGATGACGGCGAGGGCCGCGGCGGCGATCCGCGCGGGATCGAGCGAACGTGGACGAGGCATGGCAGCCAAAAGTGTATGGCATACGTTTATAGTGGTAAGCGTATGGTGTACACCTACGAAGGGAGTGCCCGATGGGCACACACCGCATGGAGCCCGGCGCCGTCGTGACCCGGCGCGAGCTCACCTCCGTCCTCGGCGGGAAGGTCCCCGTCCCCGATCCCGGCCGGCTCGTCCACCTGCAGTTCCGGCGTTTCGCCGGCTGCCCGGTGTGCAACATGCACCTGCGGTCCATCGCCCGGCGGCACGCCGAGATCGAGGCGGCCGGCGTGCACGAGGTCGCCGTGTTCCACTCGCCCGCCGGAGAACTGGCGGAGCACGTGGCCGATCTGCCCTTCGCCGTCGTCGCCGACCCCGGCAGGCGGCTGTACGCGGAGTTCGGCGTGGAGTCCGCCCCTCGCGCGCTGCTGAGCCCGCGAGCCTGGGGGCCGATCGTGCGGGCCGTCCTGCGCGGCGTATGGGGGTTGCTCCGCGGCCGGGACCGCGCCCCCTCCCGTAGTCCGCACGGCGGGCGGCTCGGGCTGCCCGCCGACTTCCTCATCGACCCGGCGGGCCGGATCGTGGCCGGCAAGTACGGCGAGCACGTCTACGACCAGTGGTCGGTGGACGAGATCCTCGCCCTGGCGGCGGGCGCCCGCCCGGCTCCGGCGGCCGGGTGAGCCGGCACCGCTGGCGGGGTGCGCGGTTCCGGGTTACGTTCGAGTCCGTTCGGACGAAGGGCTGGGCATGCGCGCACTGTTCTCCCTGCTCCTCCTGGCGCTCTTCGCGGTCTCCGCCTGCGGCCAGGACGTGCCGGAGGCGCCGCGGAACCCGGCGCTGCGCGCCGAACTGCTGAAGATGGCCGAGCGGGACCAGGCCGCGCGGCGGCCGGGCGGTTCCGCGGACGCCATGGCCTCCGCGGACCGCGCCAACGGCGAGCGCATGGCGCGGATCCTCGACGAGCACGGCTGGCCCGGCTGGGCGCTGGTCGGCGAGGACGGCGCCCAGGCCGCCTGGCTGCTCATCCAGCACGCCGATCTGAACCTCCCGCTCCAGCGCAGAGGGCTGGCCCTGATGCAGAAGGCCGTCGACGACGGCGACGCCGACCCGAGCGACCTGGCCTACCTGGTGGACCGGGTCCGGGTCGCGGAAGGCCGCCCGCAGGTGTACGGCACGCAGTGGGGGGTGTCCGCCGAGGGCGAGTGGAAGCCGAACACCCCGATCGAGAACGAGGCCGAGGTGGACGAGCGGCGCGCGGACGCCGGGCTGAAACCGCTGCGTGACTATCTGGCGGAGCTCAAGTCCCTCCCGTCCTGACCACGTGCCCCGCGACGCCTGCCGGCCCCCGGCCCCGTGGACGGGGGAAGAAGGGGCGCGGTCTGGAAACAGCTGGGCCGGAAACGCGACGGGGCGCGGTCTGGAAACAGCTGGGCCGGAAACGCGACGGGGCGCGGAGCCGGAACGGCCCCGCGCCCCTCGCCCGCGGCCAGGGAAGGCGGCCGCGTCAATCCGAGGATTTATCCCCAGTCGAAAGTGCGCATGATCAGCACCTTTCCGGTGATCGACGGTGACTACCGATGATTAACCCCACTCCACGCCGCGCATGGCTTTCTCCTCTCCTGTACGAAACCGCGCGTACTTCGTCACTGCCATCCGTGACTGCACATCGCGGTCTCCTTTTTCGAACCCCCGAATTCCCTGAGTCACAGCCACTCGTGACCGCGCACGGGCGTCTCCTTTCTGTGTCGGCTCGTCCGGCGGCCGGTCCGGCCCGCCGGATCCGCGGTGGCGGCGGGCGGCGGCGGTCGCGGCGACCAGCAGCGCCGTACCGGCGGCCAGATAGGCGGCGCCCGGCCCCATGGCCACCGCCAGGCCGCCGAGCAGCAGGATCCCGACGCCGTTGACGGCGATGTTGGAGGCGACCATGGTGGCCTCGACCTGGCCCATGTGCTCGGCGGGGGCCAGCCTGGCGAAGGTGGCCTGGGCGCCGATCACCCAGCCGCCGCCCGCCCCGACCGCCGCGTTGGCCAGCGCGACCGCCCAGACCGGCGCGCCGCCGGACAGCAGCGCCGCCCCGGCCACCAGGGCGAGGCCCAGCCCCGCCGCCAGCCGGAGCTGGTGGGAGACGTCCTCCAGGAACCGGTGCCGCGCGGCGGCGAAGGAGAAGACCGCGCCGCCGGCCGCCGAGGAGGCGAGCAGCACGGGCAGCCACGGGCCCTCGGTGAGCTGAGGGGCGACCGTCTCCGGCAGCGTCGAGCCGATGAACGTCGCCCAGGTGGTGAGCGCGACCAGCCGCAACGTGGGGTGCGACCAGATGATGCGCAGCCCGTGCGTGGCCGGCGGGCGGGGCCCACGCGGGCGTTTGCCGGTGATCGGCAGCGTGGCCAGGATCGCGGCGGTGACCAGGAACGACACGATGTCGGCGGCGAGCGCCCACCGCACGCCGATCGCCAGCGTCACGCCGGCGCCGCCGGCCAGGCCGACCACCTGGGCCGACATGTGCAGCGCGGAGGACAGGCCGAACAGTGGGAGCATCAGCGGGCGGGACACCGACTCGGCGATCACCGCCGTGTGCACGCCCCGGTAGGCCGCGCGCACGCCGCCGAGCAGGCTCGCCGCCACCACGGCCACCGCGGTCTCCGGTACGGCCAGCGGCACCGCGAGCACCGCGCCGCCGGCCAGCGCCAGCGCCACCAGCGCCGCCCGCCGGGGTGGCCGGTCGAGCCACCCGCCGAACACGGTGGCGACCAGCAGCGCCGGCAGCGAGTGCGCCGCGAAGACGGCGGCCGACCCGAGCACCGAGCCGCTGCCGGAATAGGCCAGCAGCAGCAGCGCCGAGAGGCCCACGTAGTCGCCGAGTTCGGAAACGGCTTTCGCGGCGAGCAGCCGGCCGCCCACGGGATGCGCCAGCGCGGCCCGGTAACCGCTTTTCCCGGAATGCCGGACGTCCGTCATGTCCGCCTGTCCGGGAATTCTGGATCGTTCATTCTCCCCGCCGTGTCGCAGCCTTTTCGCGACGAAAAAGGAAATCGCCGTCCGAATTCGACTATGGCATGGCGCCGGCGCGATTCCCTTGCCGGGGAGTGACAGGGGCTTGCCAGTTGGTGACAGGGCTACGTGCTCGTCCAGGGATGCGCCCGGTGCACGACCTCCACCGGGCAGGTCGCGTGCAGCAGCACCGTCCGCGCCGTCGTACCCAGCCCGGACGGGGCGGGCTCGCCCAGCACGATGAGGTCCGAGTCGCCGGCGACGGACAGCATGGCCTCGTGCGGCGGGCGGCTGTCCAGCGCGGTGACGACCTGCACGTCCGGATACTTCACGCACCACGGGGCCACGGCCCGCTGGAGCCGCAGCGCGGCCGGTCGCGTCTCGCCGCCCATGTCCACCGACGCCCGCACGGCGTACAGCGCGCACCGCCGCAGCGCGGCCTCCTCGAAGGCGCACCCGATCGCCTGGCCGTCGGCCGCCGACCCGTCGGTGCCCACGATGACCCGCAGCGGCGGCGCCGCTGCGGGGCCGACGACGACCACGGGGCAGTGCGCGTGCGCCGCCACCTGCGCCGCGGTGGTCGCGCCGCCGAGCCGCCCGAAGGCCACCGGGCCGTGCGTCCCGACCACGACGAGCTCGTCGGAGGAGGTCTCCACGAGCAGCGCGCCGGCGGCGGACCCGAGTTCGAGGCGGGTGCGGATCTCCAGGCGGGGGGCGAGCGACCTGGCGATCCACATGCCGCGCCGCAGCACCTGCGCGGCGAGCCGTTGCGCGGCGTCCATCACGGATATGTCGCTCGGCGGCATGGCGAAAGGCCACTGCCAGGCGTGGCAGATGACCAGTGGCGCGTATCGCAGCCGGGCGTCCTGCACCGCCCACCTCAGTGCCGCCTCGCCCGCCGCCGAACCGTCGTAACCGGCGACCACCGGCCGGCGTGGATCGTAGCCCTCCATCGCAGCCTCCCCCCGAGGACGCGTACCCCGGTCCCCTACCCAGCGACGATGCGCGCACGATCCGCCGGCCACGTCTTTCTCGACCTGGGATCGGAAACTAGTCTCACGGGCGTGGAGATCAGAAACGCGCACTGTTCCTTCTGCGGGGCGGCGTTCACCGCCGGGCAGCCGTGGCCGCGGGTCTGCGCGGCATGCGGGAACACCAGCTACCTGAACCCGTTGCCGGTCGCGGTGATGGTGCTGCCGGTGGACGACGGGCTGCTGGTGGTCCGGCGGGACGTGGAGCCGCGGCGTGGCGGGCTGGCGCTGCCGGGCGGCTTCATCGACGTGGGGGAGTCGTGGCAGGAGGCGGCCGTGCGGGAGTTGCGCGAGGAGACGGGGGTGGTCGTGGCCGCGTGCGACGTGCGCCTCTTCGACGTGCTCAGCGCCCCCGACGGCACCGTGCTGATCTTCGCCCTCGGGCCGCGGACCGCCTCGGCCGCCCTCCCCCCGATGGCGCCCACGGCCGAGACGACCGAGTGGCTGGTGCTGGACGGGCCGCGCGAGCTGGCGTTCCCGCTGCACACCCGGGTCATGGCGAAGTACTACGAGGATCGGTGAAACCCCCAGCCGGCCCGCCCGCCGGGGGCGGTCCGGCGTTGTCCGGGGCGGGGTCAGCGGTCGATGAACTGGTGGTCGGTGAGGATGCGGCCGTCGGCGTCGACGGTGAGGAAGTCGAAGCCGACGCTCGCCACGGTGCCGGTGGCGCGTTCCACCATCTCCCAGTTGAGGCGGACCGCGTCGTGGTGGCCGTCGGCGCCGGGCACGGCCCGGAAGACGTGGGTGCCCGGGGCGACCCAGGTGTCGTGCGACTCGGCGACGCGCGCCTCCAGCTCGGCGTGGCCGCGTGCCTGGCGGCTGGGGGTGTGGTGGGTGGCGCCGGGGGCGAAGAGGGCGGCTATCGCGGTACGGCGGGCGGCGGGGTCGGGGTCGTTCCAGACGGCGACGTAGCGGCGGGCGAGGTCGTTCGGGTCGGTCATCGGGCTGTGCCTTTCTTCGTTCTCGGGAGGATCTGGACGATCAGGGCGATGCCGAGCGCGTTGCCGGACGGAACGGGTGTCTCGGTCATGGGCGGCATCTTCCGCAGCGGGGGTGCGGAGCGGCAATTCCCAGGTGGGAATGGCCGGGCGCGCCGGACGGGGGCTAGAACTGGACGGGTGGACTTCTCTCAGGCTCTGCGCGAGCGGCGTAACCGGCGGCGGCTCAGCCAGCTCGAACTCGCGACGCGGGCCGGCACCACCCAGCGGTATGTCAGTTTCCTGGAGAGCGGCAGGGCCGAGCCGGGCCGGGAGATCGTGATCCGGCTGGCGGAGTCGCTGGAGCTGCCGCTGCCGGAGCGCAACGGCCTGCTGCTCGCCGCCGGGTACGCCCCGGCCTACCCGCGCACCCCACTGGCGGACCCGGTGATGGCGCCGGTGCACACCGCCCTGCGGCACGTCCTGGACGGCCACCTGCCCTATCCCGCGATCGTCGCCGACCGGTACGGCGACCTGGTCGCGGCCAACCCGGCGTTCACCCTGTTCACCGACGGCGCCGCCGCCGGGCTGCTCGAACCGCCGGTCAACGTGTACCGCCTGGCGCTGCATCCCGGCGGGATGGCGCCGCGGATCGTCAACCTCGCCGAATGGGCCCAGCACATCGTGCAGCGGCTGGCGGCGGAGATCGAGCGTAATCCCGACGACCGGCTCGCCGCGCTCATCGCCGAACTGCGGGCGTACCTGCCGGAGGGACGCCCGGCGGCCGGCCCGCTCGGCTTCGCGGTCCCGATGCGCACCCGTACGGCGTACGGCGAGCTCAACCTGATCACCACGGTCACGACCTTCGCCACGGCGGTGGACATCACGCTCGCCGAGCTGAAGCTGGAGGCGTTCCTGCCGATGGACGAGACGACGGCCTCGATCCTGGCCCGCCGGGCACGCCACCCGGCGCCGCGCCCCCCGGAGTAGCACGCGCCTGAAATTCCGCCGCCGCCCGCGGACACGTAGGAGGTGAAAGCCCGCAGCGTTCGGAAGGTTTGACGAGGATACGTGTGGACGAACAAGTGGAACAGGACGACCGGTCCAGGTTCGAGGCGGTGTACCGGCGGACGTACGAGCAGATCCTCGGTTACGCCGTGCGCCGGTGTGCCTCCCCGGAGGACGCGGCCGACATCGTGGCCGAGACCTATGTGATCGCCTGGCGGCGGATGGCCGAGCTGCCCCCCGGCGAGGCCGGCCGGTTGTGGCTGTACGGCGTGGCCCGCCGGGTCCTGGCCAACCACCGCCGCGGCGAGCGGCGCAGGGCCACCCGGCACGCCGAGCTCACGGCCGAGACCGAGCACCTCTACGCCGCCGCCCCCGCCCACCGCGGCGAGCACGACGGCGTGCGCGAGGCCATGGACCTGCTCTCCGACGACGATCGCGAACTGCTGGCCCTGTCCGTCTGGGAGGAGCTGGACCCCGGCGAGATCGCCGAGGTGCTCGGCTGCTCGCGCAACGCCGCCCGGATCCGGCTGCACCGGGCCCGCAAGCGCTTCGCCAGGGCGCTTGAGAGGACCCGCCCGTCGGCCCGTTTCGAAGCACGGCCGCTCATCGAGGAGTCAAGGTGAACAACGACCGGATGTTCAGGGACGGGGCGAGGGTGCTGGACGAGGACCTCGCCGGCCGGGCGTCCACCGCGGGGGCGGACGCGTTGCTGACGGAGATCCTCGCGCTGGAACCCGCCCCGGCCCGGCGCAGGATCCTGCCCTCCCCGCGCCGCCCCTACCCGCGCCGCGCCCTGCCCTCCCCGCGCCGCGCCCTGCTCGGCACGGCGGTGGCCGCCGTGCTGACGGGGGCCTTCGTCCTCGGGCCGTCGCTGCTGCGGACGTCCGAGGAGGTGTACGCCGGCCAGGCGGTGACGATCGACCGGGTCGGGGACGAGTACGCCTTCTACTTCACCGAGGGGGACCCCGATCCGGCCGAGCTGGAGAAGGCGTTCCGCGAGGTCGGCCTGGACAACCTGACGGTGAAGCTGATCCCCGTCTCGCCTCGGCAGCAGAGTCCCGTCTTCGGGTTCGAGAAGACCGACCCGGACGCGAAGGCGACGTTCACCGGGGGCGACTGCTCGGACCGGATCGACGACTGCCTGACGGCGTTCAGCGTCACCGCGGACATCAAGGGGCCCGCGGAGGTCAGGCTGGGCCGCCCGGCGAAGCCCGGTGAGAAATACGCCTATCCCGCCGACGCCGGCTGGCCCGGTGAGGCGATGGCCGGGGTGCGGCTCCGGGGACTCCCCGCGGCGGAGGCGGCGCGCCTCGTGCGCGAGCACGGCCTGAAGGTGACCTACGACCTCGACTGGCCGCTGAGGGACGGCGGCCACGGCGTCGAGTTCGAGCAGAACGTGCCCGTCTCCCGGATCGATCCCGGCTGGACGGTGGCGACGGCGGACTCCTACAACGACGGCGTGATCGTCCTGCACGTCGTGCCCGGCCCGGACGCGACCCCGCCCCCCGGATTCTGACCCGGCCCCGTCGCCCTACGGCGGCGGGGAGAACGCGGCCAGCTAGGAGCACTCCGCACCTGTCCGCCCACGGCGGCTCGGCTTTGCGAGCCCTTGGCATAACCGGGCCGTGGGCGGGCACTGCACCCCGGACAGCGTAGCGGGCGAGAGTCACGGCAACCTGTGAAGTCTGCACGTCCGAAAAGATGACCGACCCTTTTGTGGTACGACTTGGGACCACCGCACAATGGGCGTTCAGGGGCACAGATCGTTCGTCCGTGCGCAGAGCACATGGCATGCTTGGCGTAAAACAGTCAGGAAATTGGATTTATGCGGATCTTGGTCCTCGGCGGTGATGGATACCTGGGGTGGCCCACGGCCCTCCACCTGTCACAGGCCGGTCACGACGTCGCCGTGGCCGACAACTTCGTCAGACGTCAGTACGACTTCGAACTGGGTGCGGACAGCCTGGTGCCGATCGAGTCCCTCCAGACTCGTACCGCGACGTGGCACGAGCTCACGGGCAAGACCATCGAGACCTTTGTGGGAGATCTCACTGAGGCGGACTTCACCTACCAGATGATCCGCGACTTCCGTCCGGACACGGTGGTGCACTTCGCCGAGCAGCGGGCCGCCCCCTACTCGATGATCGACCGCAAGCACGCCGTGTACACGCAGGTCAACAACGTGGTCGGCACCCTCAACCTGCTCTACGCGATCGCCGAGATCGACCCGGAGATCCACCTGGTCAAGCTCGGCACGATGGGCGAGTACGGCACGCCCAACATCGACATCGAAGAGGGCTGGCTGGACATCGAGTACAAGGGCCGCAAGGACCGGGTGCTCTACCCCAAGCGGCCGGGCTCGTTCTACCACCTGTCCAAGGTGCACGACAGCCACAACATGGAGTTCGCCTGCCGGATCTGGGGGCTGCGCGCCACCGATCTGAACCAGGGCGTCGTCTACGGTCAGCAGACCCCGGAGACCGCGCTCGACGACCGGCTGGCCACCCGGTTCGACTACGACGCCGTCTTCGGCACCGTGCTCAACCGGTTCGTCGTCCAGGCGGTGCTCGGCGAGCCGCTGACCGTGTACGGCACGGGCGGCCAGACGCGCGGCATCCTCGACATCCGGGACACCGTGCGCTGCGTCCAGCTCGCCTGTGAGAACCCGGCCGAGCGCGGCGAGTTCCGGGTCTTCAACCAGATGACCGAGTCGATGTCCGTCGCGGACATCGCGCGGACCATCGCGACGAGCTTCCCCGGCGACGTGGAGATCCACAACCTCGACAACCCCCGCGTCGAGAAGGAAGAGCACTACTACAAGGTCACGCACACCGGGCTCGTCGAGCTCGGCCTGGTGCCGCACCTGCTCTCCGACACGCTGATCACGTCGCTGTTCGACATCGCCAAGCGTTATGCCGAGCGGGCGAACCCGACGATCATGCAGCCGCGGATCACCTGGCGCGGAGCCGCGGGCGGAGCGGGCTGATGAGCGCCGAGGAGGGTGCCTTCGCCCGGGCCACCGGCCGTACGGCCGAGCGCGAGGACGGCGGCCCGGACAAGCCGAACTACCGCCGCTACCAGTACGACCTGATCAGCCCGCACTGCGGGCGCAGCGTGCTGGAGGTCGGCGCCGGGCTCGGCGAGTTCGCGTCGCAGTTCACCGGGCTGGACCGGCTCGTCGTCACCGACGTCGATCCGGACGCCGTCGAGGTGCTCAAAGTCCGGTTCACCGGTCGCCCGGAGGTCGAGGCCGCGCAGTTCGACCTGGACGCGGGCTCGGTCCTGGACCGCCCGGTCGAGACCGTGATCGCGATCAACGTGCTGGAGCACTTCGAGGACGACGCCGCGATCCTCACCCTCCTCGCCCGCTCGGTGACCCCGGGCGGGACCATCGTGCTGTGGGTGCCCGCCTACCAGAGCCTCTACGGCGAATTCGACCGGAAGGTCGGGCACTTCCGCCGCTACACCCCCGGCACGCTGCGGGACGCCGCGCGGCGCGCCGGGCTGGGCGTCGAGCTGTGCAGGCCGGTCAACCTGCTGGGCGGGCTGGCCTGGTGGGCCGCGGTGCGGATGGGCAAGGCCGGCTCCCCCAAGGCGGGGGCGGTCGGCCTCTACGACAAGGTCATCGTGCCGGTGACCAAGGTCCTCGACCGGGTGCTGCCGATCCCCTTCGGCCAGTCCGTCGTCGGGGTGCTGCGCGTGCCGGGCCATGGCTGACCTGCGCGCTCTGCTGCACAAGGCGGTCGGGCGGGTCTTCACCCGGTACGCCATCGGCTCGGTGGTCGCGGGTGTGATCACCGAGGTGACCCTGCTGGTGTCCTACGGGCTGGGCCTGCTCGGCCCGCGGGCCGCCTCGGTGACGGCGTGGGCGCTGGGCGCCGTGGTCAACTACTCGATGACCCGGCGCTGGGCCTGGCGCCGCCGCGGCAGGCCCAGGCCGATCCGCGAGCTGCTGCCGTACTGGGGTACGGCGGTGGCCGGGTTGCTCATCTCGTCGTGGGCGACCGGTGTCGCCCACGACTGGGGGGAGCGGCTGTTCAGCACCGACGGATCGCGGGTGATGTTCGTCGGTGCCGTCTTCCTCGGGGTCTACGGCCTGCTGTTCATCGGGAAGTTCTACCTTTTCAACTACTTCGTCTTCGCGGACACGCGTCCGGCGGTGGCACCCACCGCGGGCGACGGCGAGCCGGTCGAGGCGCGGCGCCTCTCCCGCAACCAGGTGCCGAGCACGACCCGCGAGTAGCGGTAGCCGTAGACGAGGTTGCCGCCCTTCTTGGTGGTGCCGGAGACCCGCAGCCGCATGGTCGCCGGCACCTCGGTGACCCGGAAACCGTGCGAGATCACGCCGATGAGCAGCTCGGACGACTGGTACTGCGGCTGGCGCAGCTCCACCGCCCCGGTGACCTCCGCGCGCATCGCCCGCATGCCGAACGACGTGTCGGTGATCCGCTGCCCGGTCATCCGGCTGATCAGCCAGGCGAAGACGTGCACGCCGAGCCGGCGGACCCGGTCGTGGGTCTCCTGCCGGCCGAGCACCCGGGAGCCGGTGGCGAAGTCGGCGTCGCCCGTGGTGACCGGGGCGAGGATCCGGGGGATGTCGGCCGGGTCGTACTGCCCGTCGGCGTCGGTGGTGACGATGTAACGGGCGCCGCCCTCGCGGGCGATGCGGTAGCCGAGGCGCAGCGCGGCGCCCTGGCCGCGGTTCACCGGCACGTCGCACACCATGGCGCCGGCCTTGCGGGCCACCGCGGCGGTCTCGTCGGCGGCGCCGTCCACCACGACGACGGTCGCCGTCTCCAGCCCGTCGATGATCGCCGGGATGCCCTGGACGACCTCGCCGATGCCGTTCTCTTCGTTGTAGGCCGCGATGACGATCGCCACCGGGGGCAGGTCGGCGCCGTGGTCGGCGACGAACTGCTCCAGCGCTGCGGCGTCGATCTCCGGATCACTCAGGTGGACGGTCATGCCGCGTCCCCTTCCCCTTGGGAGGCCATGAAGTCCGGCCAGACGGTGGCCATGCCCGAGGCCAGGTCGTGCAGGGGCTGGTAGCCCAGCGCCCTGGCGGCCGAGATGTCCAGCACGACCGCCGGCATCTCGCCCTGCTTCGCCGGCACGTGCGTCACCGGGATCGGCTTCCCGGTGACCTGACGGGCGGCGTCGATCAGGTCGTTCACGCTCACGGAGGTGCCGGAGCCGACGATCATCGGCTCGGCCAGGCCGGTCCGCCAGGCGAGCAGGATGGCCTGGACGACGTCGTCCACGTGCACGTAGTCGCGCAACTGGCTGCCGTCGCCGTACACCTGGACACCGGCGTCCGCGGCGGCGGCCCGCATGAGACGGGGGACGAAACTGTCCTTGTGCCGCATCCCGGGGCCGTAGACGTTGGCGAAGCGCAGCGCGCCCGCCTTCATGCCGTAGACCGCGGAGTAGGCGCTGAGCAGCATCTCCGTGGCGGCCTTGGTGGCGCCGTAAGGGGTGAGCGGGCGCAGCGGCAGCCGCTCGCTGATCGTGGCGCTGCCGACGTCACCGGTCACCGCGTTGGTCGAGGCGAGCACGAAACGCGGCACCTCGCGGACGCGGGCGAGCTCCAGCAGGCCGGCGGTCGCCTCCACGTTCAGCTCGTGGGTGGCCACCGGGTCCTCCACCGAACGCAGCACCGAGGTCACGGCGGCGAGATGCACGATCCCGTCGATGCCGTGCTCGACGACCGTGTCCCGCACCGCGGGGTCGCACAGGTCGCCGACGATCGACCGCACCGCCGGGTCAGGGTGGGGGCGCAGATCGGCGACCACCACCTCGGCCTTCTCATCGAGCAGGGCCGCGACGAGCCGCTTTCCGATGAAGCCCGCCCCTCCCGTGACCAGCACACGGGCTCCGGCAAACTCCGTCATGGATGGCTTCCTTTCCTTTCGCGTCCCCGAGTCACTGCGTCCACAGACCCTACCGGCTCCCGGCCGTCCGCTCGGGACGGGTCAGCGAGGTCGGTGCGCACTCACAGGCAATCTCCAGGTCTGAGTACGCTACGGTCTTTTCGTCCACCTGATGACGGCAGCCCCGAACTGCCCCGCGCGAGCCGAGGGAACGTGTGACTCCGGCCCTGATCATGGGACTACCGCTGCTGGCCGGTCTGGTCGTGGCACTCGTCGCCGAGCGCAGGAACTGGGCCCCGCCGCTGTGGGCGGCGCTGTGCGCGGGCGCGGTCGTGCGCCTCGTCATCATGCTGGCGGCGGCGCAGGACCCCGCGCAGCCGTACGACTTCATCCACGACTTCCCCGACGCCGCGGACGCCGTGCGCGACGGTTTCAACCCGACGATGCACCTGCGCGACGGCGGCTGGCACTTCCTGCCCCTCCTCGCCTACGTGCTGGCCGGGCAGCGCGAGCTGGGCGACCTGCTGGGGCTGTCCTGGACCGTCGCCGGCCGGATCGTCCCCGTGCTGGCCGACCTCGCGCTCATCCCGCTGGTGGCCAGGCTCGCCGCCGGCCGCGGCAACCTGCGCGCGTTCCAGTACGCGCTGGTGCCGATGGGCATCATGGTGAGCGCCATCCACGGCCAGCTCCCGCCGCTCACCCTGCTCTTCGGGGTGGCCGCGCTGGTGGCCGCCCGCGAGGGCCGCGTGCACCTGGCGGGCGTGCTCGTCGGCCTGTCCGTCACCTGCACCAACTGGTCGGTGCTCCTCGTGCCCGGGGTGGCCCTCGCGCTCCCCGCCGTGCGGAGCAGGCTCGCCGTGCTCGGCTGGACCGCCGCGGTGCCCGCGCTCTTCCTGCTCAGCAGCTCGGTGTTCCTGGACACCCCGCTGACCGGGCTGCCCGACCTCGTCAGGGGCATCCTGTCCACCCGGCCGGTGGTCGGCGACTGGGGCTGGACCGCGCTGGCGACCGGCGGCGCCCAGGCGGTCGATCCCACCCTCGGGCGGATCGGCACGCTGATCCTCGTCATCGGCCTGCTCGCGGCGGGCTGGTGGTGGCGCAGGGCGGACCCGGTGGACCTGACCCTCGCCCTGCTGCTCGTCTTCCTCGTGCTGACCTACCGGCTCGGCGCGCAGTACCTCATGTGGCCGGTCGTCTATCTCCTGGCGCGCTCCGGCAAGGGCACCTGGGGGGCGATCATCGCGGCCTCCCTGTGGTCCGTCTTCGGCTACCTGCACCTCTACCAGTTGATCGGGATGGACTGGTACACCGCGCACCACTGGTGGGCCTTCTCCTCCTGGCTGGTCATCCCGTTCCTCGTCTACGCCCTGCCCAGGCGGGCCGCCGCCGCCGTGCCGCCGAGCCCGGAACCGGTCACCCCCGCGCGCACGGCCGGCTGACCGCGCCGCGGAAACGCCCTCGAATGGGTGACCGCAGGATGAACCTGCCCGTATATCTCGGTTAAGAGGCCAAGGTGGCAGCGATAACGCGCTTTATGGTGTCTTACGCATCTCCGGAACGGCGGCTACCATGCTGACGTGAGTGAGGCGCGGGATGCGCGAGCCTTGAATCGATGGGCACTGAATTGAATCCTGCAACCCGGGTTCTGATCGCTACGGATTCCTTCACACCGCGGGTGGACGGGATAGCCGTTTCCGTCGACTCCCTGGCCCGCGGCCTCGTCTCCATGGGGTGCACGGTCGCCGTGGTCTCGCCGGGCCGGAGCTTCGCGCACGAGGTGGACGAGCTGGGCGTACAGCACTGGCGGGTGCCCTCGGTCCGCACGCCGCTGGACGGATATCCGCTCTCCGTGGCCACCGCGGAACGCATGGCCCAGCGCATCCGCGAATTCCGGCCCGATTTCATCTCGATCCAGACCATCGGCTCCGTCGGCCTCGCGGCCCTCCAGGCGGTGCGCAGGTCGTCGGTTCCCGTGGCGCTCTCCTGGCACACGGATTTCGAATCCTACCTGGACAAGTATCGGCTTGCCTGGCTGTTCGTCTATCCGGCCTATGTACGGCTTCGCGGTAAAGAGGACCGGGGCCGCCGGGAATTAGCCGAAAAGGAAGACGCGCCGCGTAAAACGCGCATGATCCGCGAGATTCTCGCCTACACCGCCCGCGAGGCCGATTTTCTTATCGCCCCCTCCGCCCCGACCGCGCGATATCTGGAGGATCTCGGGGTGGAACGGCCGATATTCGTGCTGCCGACCGGGGTGGACGTTTCCGAACTCACCGGCGGGATGCCGCCGGCCGAACTGCTCGCGGCCATCGAGGCGACCCCGCGGGACGGCCGTGTCATCTACGCCGGCCGGTTGAGCAGGGAAAAGGGCATCGATTTCCTCTGCGAGTCCTTCTCGCACGTGGTGGCCCGCCGGCCGGACGCGACGCTGATCCTCACCGGCCCGTGCAAGGACCCGAAGATGTGGTTCAGGCTCCGCGCGGCCAAGGCCAGGCTGGGCAGGAACCTGCTGGTGACCGGTCCGGTGGCGCGCCGGACGATGGTCGAGCTCTACCGCAGGGTGGACGTCTTCGTCACCGCCTCCGTCACCGAGACCCAGGGGATCGCGGTCTGGGAGGCCGCCCTCGCCGGGCTGCCCGTCGTGGCGCGCGACGGGTCCTTCGGCGACGTGCCCGACGTGTCCGAGGACATCCTGAGCGGCTTCTCGACGCCCGCGGAGTTCGGCGAGGCGATCCTCGGCTGCGTCGAGCGCAGGAAGCGGGCCGCGGCCGAGGGCGGTGCCCGCCGGGTGGGACTCGTCGGCGCCGACCGGGCGCGGCTGCTGCTGGACGCGGTCGGCGTCGCGGGCGGGGCGCCGCGGCCGGCGTCGTGGACGCTGCGGGACGGCGCCTGGTGCGAGGAGTGACCCGCCGCGACCGCTGACGGCGTGCTCACCCGCCCCGGCGGGCGCGGGCCCGGCGCTTCCCCTCGTGCATCGCCTGGACGCGGGCGACCGGGATCGTGTGCCCCTCCTCGATCAGGTCGGCGGGCAGCCGCTGCGGGTCGGGCATGTGCGCCGCCCACGGGTCGCCGTCCCCGAGCAGCCCGGGCGCCGTACGCACGGTGAAGTCGGCGGGCGTGACCCGGTCGAGGTCCTCCCAGGCCACCGGGAAGGAGACCGGCGTCCCCGGCCTGATACGCGGGCTGTAAGCGGCCACCACCGTCGCCCCGCCCGCCCGGGTGGAGTCCAGGAACACCTTCCCCTCCCGGTCCTCGCGGATGAACGCCGTGGTGGCCAGGGCGGGATCGACCCGCTCGGCGCGGGCGGCCAGCGCGCGGGTGGCCGCGGCCAGGTCCTCCATCGAGATGCCCGCCGCCACCGGCACGAACACGTGCACGCCCTTCGCCCCGCTGGTCTTCACCGCGCCGGCCAGCCCCGCGTCGTCCAACGCCCGGCGCACCAGATGCGCGGCCCGTGCGGCGAGCGGGAAGGCGTCGTCCTCGTCGGGCGGGTCGAGGTCGAGGATGAGATGGGTCGGCCGATCCCCGCGGACCAGCGCCGGGTGGTACTCCACCGCCCGCTGGTTGCCGAACCACAGCAGCGTACGGCGGTCGTCGCACAGGGCGTAGGACACCTCCCGGTGCGACGCCTCCGCCCACACCGAGATCGTCCGCACCCAGGACGGGGTGTACTTCGGCACGTTCTTCTGCATGAAGGGCTTCTGGCCGGGCCGTACCCGGATCACCGACAGCGCGCGGTCGCGCAACGCCGGCAGGATGCGGTCGCGCACCGCGTCCAGGTAGTCGACCAGATCCCGCTTGGTGGCGTCCGACCCGTCGAACAGGGGCTGGTCGAGATTGGTCAGCGACACCCCGTCCCGTGTCTCATCGCTGGTCACCCGCCCCACGATGCCCAGGTGGGGCCGCGAGGTCAACACTCCCCGCTGGCTGCCCCTGTCAGGGGCAGGCAGCCCGGGAACCGGACATCCGATACTGGAAGGCATGGACACGCGCGCGGAGCTGGGAGAGTTCCTGCGGTCGAGGCGGGCGCTGGTGCGGCCCGAGGACCTCGGCCTGCGGACGTACGGCGGGCGGCGGCGCGTCCCGGGGCTGCGCCGGGAGGAGCTCGCCCAGCTCGCCGGGGTCAGCGCCGGCTACTACACCCGCCTCGAACAGGGGCAGAGCCCGAACGCCTCGGACGCCGTCCTCGACGCCGTCGCCCGCGTCCTGCGCCTGGACGACGCCGAGCGCGCCCACCTGTACGTCCTGGCCCGGCCCAAGCCGAAGGCCCGCCGCCGCCCGGCCAGGCCCGAGCAGGTACGGCCCGGCGTGCGGGTCATGATCGAGTCGTTCGGCGACGTGCCCGCGCTGGTCATGGGACGCTTCGCCGACTTCCTCGGATGGAACCCGATGGCCCACGCGCTGCTGGCCGGCCACCTGGACTTCGGCGCCCCGGACCGGCCCGCCGACCGGCCCAACTTCGCCCGCATGGTGTTCCTCGACCCGCACATCCGCGAGCTGTACGCCGACTGGCCGGCCAAGGCCCGCTCCACCGTCGCCGACCTGCGGCTGATCGCCGGCAACCATCCCGAGGACCCCGGGCTCACCGGTCTCGTCGGCGAGTTGACCGTGCGCAGCCCGGAGTTCGCCGGGCTGTGGGCCGCGCACACGGTGGGGGACTGCGGCACCCAGGCCCGCGTCTACCGCCATCCGCTGGTGGGGGAGATGTCGCTGACGGCGGAGTTCATGACCCTGCCGAACGACGACGGCCAGCGGGTGGCCGTCTTCAACGCCGAACCCGGTTCGCCGTCCGAGGCGGCCCTCCACCTCCTCGCCGACCTCACCACCGCCCTCCGCGAAACCCACCGGCCCGCGCCCTGAGCACCGCCGGGGCCCGCGGGTTCAGCGTGACCGCCAGAAGTCGGCCTCCTCGCCGGCGTGGTCGTGCGGGGCGAGCGCGGCCCACGCTTCCTCGTCGCGCCGCCGGCGCCGGGCCGGCTTCTTCTCCTCGGCAGCCGCCCCTCGGGCGCTGACCAGCGCGGCCAGCGCGGTGGTGATCGGCACGGCGCTGATCAGGCCGAGGGTGCCGACGACGCTGCGCATGATCTCCTGGGCGAGGACCGGCGAGGCGAGGATCTCCTCGATCGGCCGCCCGCCGACGCTGATGATCAGCAACAGCGGCAGGGACGCGCCCGAGTAGGCCAGGATGATCGTGTTGATGACCGAGGCGATGTGCGCGCGGCCCACCCGGGCGGCGGCCCGGTAGAGCTTGGCGAAGCCGTACGACGGGTTGGCCCTGGCCAGCTCGGCCACGGTGACCGCCTGGGTCACGGTGACGTCGTCGAGCACGCCGAGCGACCCGATGATGACGCTGGCGAGCAGCAGCCCCTGGGTGTTGATGTCGTAGCTGAGGTCCAGGTAGAACGAGCTGTCGTCGGTGATGCCGTTGAGCCGGGCGACGCCGATGGCGGCGTATGCCAGCACGCCGGTCAGGCTCAGGCTGACGAGCGTGCCCACCACGGCCGTCGAGGTGGTCAGCGAGAAACCGTGGGTGAGGTAGAGCACCGCCAGCATGATCGCCGCCGCCCCCGCGATGGCCACCGGCAGCGGCGGCTCCCCCGCGAGGATCGCCGGGATCACGAACATCAGCAGCAGCACGAACGTCACGGCCAGCCCGACCAGCGCGGTCACCCCGCGCCACCGCCCGAAGGCCACCACCGCCAGCGCGAACGCCGCGACGAACCACCACAACGGCGTGGACCGGTCGTGATCGGAGAGCTGGTACGGCGGCGCGTCCAGCTCGCTGGCCGGCATGTGCAGCAGCACCACGTCGTCACCCTCGGCGAACCGCGGCGCGCCCGGCCCGCTGGGCAGGCCCGTGGTGACGTGGATGCCGGAGTTCCGCCCGCTGGACAGCAGCACCTCGGCGTCCCCGCAGGTGGCCGGGTCCGGTTCCGGCGGTTGCGCCGCCTGCGGCACCCCCTCCAGCGGCGGCTCCTGCGGGCACGGCTTCAGGTCCACGGACGTGATCGTCCCGGTCACCCGCTCCAGTCCCGCCGCGGACGGCGCCGGCGCCGCCAGCCCGGGCGGCCACATCCACACCAGGGCGGCCACCGTGGCGACCGCCAGCGGCACGATGACCGCCGCCGCGGCCCACACCGCCCTGCGCCCGGCGGGCGGCGTCGGACCGTGCGCGTGACCGGCACCCATGCTTGAGGCTCCCGGAAGGGTAGGGGGATGACGCCGAACGTTCTGACCTCGGCGGACTTCATGGCACCCTAACCCGTCGCGCCCCCCGCCGGGGACCGGTTGCGGGTGGTGGGGGGCGAGTTCGCCGTCGGCGGGACCCGTCAGCAGAAGCGGCTGACGAAGGACAGGGCGGTGTCGGCCACCTCCCGCCAGCCGCTGTCGATGGTCAGGGAGTGCCCGCGGCCGGGCATCTCGACGATCTCGGTGACGGACGCCTCGTTGTGCTGCTGCTTCTTGTAGGAGGCGTTGGCGATGGCCCACGGCACGGTGTGGTCCTTCTCACCGGAGATGATCAGCAGCGGGCCGCGTTCCGGGTTGGTGCTGTCGACCTTGGTCTCGCTCCACGGGTTGAAGTTCGCCACCGCCGCCTGGAAGAGGGGAGCCCCCGGAGCGGGCACGGAAAACGTCTCGTACAGCTCCTTGGCCTCCTCCTCGGAGACGGCGTTGGCGAAGGCGTAACGGAACTGTTCGTAGGTGAGCGGGACGGCGCGGTGGATGTTGGCCGGATTGCCGAGCACCGGGGCGGCGGCCCGCAGCGACGACACCGGCAGCGGCAGCACGCCCTGGAACGGCGCCGGGTCGATCGCCACCGAGGCGGCCGACAGGCCCCGTCCGGCGAGGATCTGGGTGAGCAGCCCGCCGAAGGAGTGCCCGACGACGCACGGCCTGCGGTCCAGGCGGCCGATCAGCGCGGCGAAGTGGTCGGCGACCTGGCCCACGGTCTTGTCCGCGAAGACCTCGGGGTGCGCCTTGGCCTCGGCCACGGTGTCCGGGTCGTCGGGCCAGCCGGGGGTGACGGGCGCGTAGCCGGCCTCCTCGAAGACGGCGGCCCACCTGTCCCAGCTGCTGGGCAGCAGCCACAGCCCGTGCACGAACACCACCGGGGTGCGGCCGGAGGCGTTGGCGCGGGCGATCTGCTCGTCGTCGTAGGCGGTGGACATGGCGGCTCCTTAGCGAGGGTTGAGCACGGCGGCGAGAAACGCGGCCGCTTGGACGATAGCGGCCTGGGCGGCATGGGTCTCACGCAGGGCGTTGAGCATGACGAAGTCGTGGATGATCCCCTGGTAGCGGACGGCGTTGATCGCCTCGCCGCGTTCCTTGGCGGTCAGGGTGAGGGAGGCGGCTATGTCGCCGCCGACGGCGCCAGGAACTGGCGGACACCCCCGTCAAGGTCAACGTGGTCAAACCGGGTTTGTGCGCGACCGACCTCGACGACCACCCGGGCTTCCTGACCCCCGAACAGGGAGCCGTGGTGGTCGTCGCGGCGGCGCCGGCGGACGCGGGGCGGCCCGACCGGCGCCTTCCTGACCGACGAGGGGACGCTGCCCTGGCGGCGCGAGGTCGCCGGTCGGGGGTCAGTCGGCGTACTGGAGATCGGCCCGGGAGATGCGGCCGTCGCGGTAGGTGAGGTCGTAGTGCGCCCGCCAGCCTGCCGAGCCCGCCGGGGCCCAGTGCACCAGCAGTTTCTGGCCGTCCCCGCGGTCCTCCGCGACCGACAGCACCCGCAGCGAGCCGCCGATCACCTCCGCGGCCGCCCACGACCTGATGGCGTCGTGGCCGGCGATGGTACGCGAGACGTCCAAGATCTCGCCGTCCGGGAGGAAGGACCGCACGAGGGCGTCCAGGTCACGGGCGTTCACCGCGTCCACGTAGGCCAGGCCCGCCCCTGCCACCACTCCCGGGACGGCGGCCGTGCTCTGCCCCTCCGCAGCGGGGGCCGTGCTCTGCGCTTCTGAGGTGGGGGCCGTGTTCTGCTGTGCCGGGGTGGCGCATCCGGTCACGAGGGCCGCGGTCGCCAGGGTGAGTGTGAGTCCCGGGCGGCCGAGCCTGCGAGTTCTCATACCGGGATTGTCCAGACCGATGGGTTCTGCGGTCCAAGACATGCCGTTATAACCGAAGGCTATGGACGTCCATCTGCGCGATCTGCGGTACTTCGTCACCGTGGCCGAGGAGTTGCACTTCACCCGGGCGGCGGAGCGGCTGTTCGTCTCCCAGCCCGCGCTGTCCAAACAGATCCGCGCGCTGGAACGGCAGCTCGGCTTCCCGCTGTTCGAACGGTCGCCCGGCGGCGCGGGTCTCACCCGGCAGGGGGCCGCGCTGCTGCCCGTGGCCAGGGACATGCTGGAACGCTGGGGGACGGGGCTGGACGCGGCCAGGCAGGCGGCGCCGTCCGGCACGCTGGTGATCGGCATGCAGACCTCGGTGGGCCGCAACCTGCAACGCGAGGCGCTGCGCCGCTTCCGGGAACGGATGCCCGGGTGGCTCGTCTCGCTGCGGCTGGTCGGCTGGGAGGATCCCAGCGGCGGCCTGGCCGACGGGAGCTGCGACGTCGCCTTCGTGTGGCTGCCCGCGCCGGAGGGCGTCGCCGTGCGCGTCCTCGCCAGGGAGCGCAGGTTCGCCGCCCTGCCGGCGGACCACCCGCTGGCCGGCCGTACCGAGATCGGCTTCGCCGAGCTGCGGGACGAGCCGTTCATCGCCATGCCCGCCGCCTCCGGCCCGCTCCGCGACTTCTGGCTGGGGCTCGACGTGCGCGACGAGGTCGTGGTGGGCGCCGAGGCGACCTCCGCCGACGAGGTGCTGGAGGCGGTCGCCAGCGGCCTAGGCATCGCGCTGCTCGCCGAGGGCAACACTCACCTGTACGCCCGCCCCGGCGTCACCTGCCGTCCCGTCACCGGCCTGCCGCCCGCCGACCTGGCCATCGCCTGGCGGCCCGCCGACCACCGCCCCCAGGTGACGGCCTTCCTCGAAGCCCTCCCCGGACGGGCCGGCCCGTGATCACAGTTCGCCCACGCCGTACCTGGCATAGCGCGCGCCGGTGACCAGCGCCCAGTAGCGGTCGCCGTACGACCAGTGCCACCACTCCGTCGGATAGTTCACGAAACCCACCGACGTCATGGCGCTGCCCAGGGTGTGCCGGTTCCCGCGCGCCTCCTCGGAGATCTCGGCGCAGTCGGTGTAGCAGGCTTCGTCGCTCTCCGGGGGCGTGGCGTTGACCTGGGTGCCCATCGGGATCTCGATGCCGCCCTCGGTGCACAGGGTGAGGTCCACCGCGCCGCCGGTGACGTGCGGCGCGACGTCCGGCGGGGAGACGTACTTGCTCGCCTCGATCCACGCCCGGTCCTCGTCCCACCCGGGGTGCGCGGCGCGCAGGCCGGCGACCGACTCGGCGAAGTACCGCTGTTGCAGCATGAACGGGCGCAGCCCCTCCACCACGAGCAGCCGGAGCCCGCGGGGCAACTGCGTCTGCGCCGCCACCAGCCGGTCGGCCACGCTCAGCCGTACGTGCGCGAAGGCGCCCTCGGGATCGGCGAGACGGTGGTCGAGACGGATGACCGGCAGGGTGCGCAGGTCCACCAGCGGTTCGCCGCACTCCTTCACCGGGAGCGCGGCGATCCGCGGGTCGGACAGAAGCACGAATTCGGCCATGGAGGACCCTCCGGGATCGAGCGTGGGCGCTCCACGCGGAAACGCCGCCGCCCATGATGAGCCCGGGTGCTACAAAAACGCTGTAGCCGTTCTTACAGCGGCGGCGGCTCGCCGTACTCGCG
The DNA here is from genome assembly GCF_030268685.1 of Microtetraspora sp. NBRC 13810. Lineage (GTDB taxonomy): Bacteria > Actinomycetota > Actinomycetes > Streptosporangiales > Streptosporangiaceae > BSRQ01. The sequence goes on along the minus strand of NZ_BSRQ01000011.1, from coordinate 132,151 downwards.
GGAACCGTGCAGCCGGAAGATCTCCATCGCCTCCGCCCTGGTCTTCTCGGCGGTGGCGGCGTCGCCGAGCGCCTGGTGCACCTGGGCGAGGTCGCGCAGGACGCGGGCGCGGAAGAGCGCGGAGCGCAGCGCGTCCCACAGTTCGAGCGACTGCTCCAGGTGGCTCTTGGCCTGGTAGAGCCGGCCCTCGGCGAGGTCGAGCTCGCCCAGGGTGCGCAGCGAGCACGCCTCGCCGAAGCGGTCGCTGAGATCGCGGGCCACCGCGAGCGCGTCCTGGAGCGGGCCGCGGGCCTCGTCGTGGCGGCCGAGGCGCAGCCGTACCTTCGCCAGCGAGCGCGTGCAGTAAGCCTCCAGCAGCCGGTCGCCGATCGCGGCGCAGATGTCCCGTGCCTGTACGGCCGTGCGTTCCGCGCTGTCCAGCTCGCCCTTCGCCCGGTGGTACATCGAGATGCTGCGCAGCGTCAGCGCCTCCCCGCGCCGGCTGCCCTCCTCCCGGTAGAGCAGCAGGGCGGCGTTGAGGTCGGCCCACGCCTGCGGGTAGTCGCCCTGCTCCAGGCGTACGCTGCCGGCGATCCGCCGGACGTGCGCGGTCGCCGCCCGGTCGCCCTGGCCGGCCCACAGCGCGTCGGCCCGGTCGAGGAAGTGCAGCGACTCCGGCAGGTAGCCCTGTTCGCGGCAGGCGACACCGAGCGCGGCCAGGGTGGTCGCCTCGCCACGGACGTCCTTGGCCGACCGGAACATGGACAACGCCTGGGTGAGGTACTCGCGGGACTCGGCGTAGAGGTCGCGCTCGTAGTAGAGCTGCCCCAGGCCGGCGAGCAGGGTCGCCTCGCCGATGGCGTTGTCGTTGCGCCGGGCGGCGGCGAGCGCGGCCTCGTGCGTGCGGTTCCAGGCCGCGAACGGGTTGTCGGACACGTACTGGTTGCCCTCGAAGGCGTAGGACAGCGCGGAGGCCAGCTCGACGGCGATCTCGTCGAGGTCCATCGCCGCCGCCAGCTCGACGGCGACGATCAGCGCCTCCTCCTCGGCCCTGAACCACCCGTGCGGATCGGCCAGCACGACCCGTTCCACCTCGGGATCCACCGGCCGGGCCAGCCGGAAGCCGGAGAGCAGCGGGATCCAGCCGGTGGGCGCGGCCTTGCTGAGCCGCTCGATCAGCCACAGCCACCCGCCGAGCACCCTGGTCACCGTGGCCGTGCGCTCGTGCTCGGACTCCTCCTGCGCCGCCCGCTCCCTGGCGAACAACCGGATGAGGTCGTGCAGCCGGTACCGGATCTGCCCGGTGACGTCCACTCCCTCCACCCCGACCAGCGACGCGTCCACGAGCTGTTCCAGCATGTCCTCGGCCTCGTCCAGGTCCGTCTCGGTGGCCGCCGCGGCGACCCAGACGGAGAAGTACGGCAGGCCGAGCAGCCCGAGTCGGCGCAGGGCGACCTTGGCGGGCTCGGGAAGCAGCTCGTAACTGAGGCTGATGCTGGCCCTGACCTCCTGGTCTCCCACGGCCAGCTCGTCGAGCCTGCGCTGCTCGTCGGCCAGCCGCTCGGCGAGCCGCTCGGCCGACCAGTGGCGGCGGGACGCCAGCCGTGCCCCGGCGATCCGCAGCGCGAGGGGCAGGCCGCCGCACTGCCGTACGATGCGGCGGGCGGTCTCGGAGTCCGGGACGATCCGCTCCGGGCCGGCGATGCGGGCGAGCAGTGCGACGGCGTCCGGCTGCGGCAGCACGCCGAGATCGACGAAGGCGGCGCCGGCCAGCCCGGCCAGCCGGTTGCGCGAGGTGACGATCACGCCGCAGCCGGGGGTGCCCGGCAGCAGCGGCCTGACCTGCCGTTCGGACAGGGCGTCCTCCAGCACGACGAGTTTGCGCCGCCCGGCGAGGAGGGAGCGGAAGCGGCCCGCGCGTTCCTCCAGGGTGGCGGGCAGCGGCGCGGTGGACGGTTCGAGCTCGCGCAGCAGCCTGCCGAGCACCTCCTCCGGCGTGGCGGGCGCCTCGGTCGTGCCGCGCAGCTCGACGTGCAGCTGGCCGTCGGGGTAGGACTCGGTGATCGCGTGCGCGGTGTGCAGCGCCAGGGCGGACTTCCCCGCGCCGCCGGGACCGGAGATCACGCAGATCGGCATGGTGCCGGCCTCGGTCAGCCGGTCGCGTAACGCCGTCGCCTCCGCGTCCCTGCCGGTGAAGTCGGGCAGCGGCGGCGGGAGCTGGCGGACCGGGCCGGTGCCGCCGCCGGTGGACGTGGACGTGGCTGCGGGAGCGGGAGTGGGTGCGGGCGGCGTGGCGGCGGCGGGTTTCAGCAGGGACGGGTCCGACCGCAGGATCAGCTCGTGGGCCTCCCGCAGCTCGGGGCCGGGCTCGATGCCCAGCTCCTCGATCAGCACCTCCCTGCCCTGCCGGAAGACGGCCAGCGCGTCGGCCTGCCGGCCCGCCCGGTAGAGGGCCACCATGAAGTCGCGGCGCAGCCGTTCCCTGGCCGGATGCAGTGCCACCAGCTCGGTGAGCTCCTCGATGAGCCGCTCGTCCCGGCCCACCGCGAGGTCCGCCGTGACGCGCTCCTCCACCACGGTGAGCCGCAGCTCGTCCAGCCGGGTCGCCTCCGCGTGCAGGAAGGAGTCGCCGATCCCGCCGAGCGCCGGGCCGCGCCACAGGGCGAGGGCCGCGTGGAAGGAGTCGCTCGCCTCCCGCAGGCGCTTCTCCCTGGCCGCCTGCCGCCCCTCGGCGACATGCCGTTCGAAGACGTTGCGGTCGATCGCGTCGGCGGGCACCTCGGCGAGATAGCCCACCCGGTGCGAGACGATCACCTCCGCCATCCCCGCGGACTCGAACGCCCGGCGCAGCGAGGCCACGTAGGTCTGCAGCACGGCCCGCGCGGTCGGCGGCGGATCCTCCCCCCAGACGGCCTCGATCAGCCGGTCCGCGGGCACCACCCGCCCCGGGTCGAGCAGGAGAGCGGTGAGCAACGCCCGCGGTTTGGCTCCTCCCAGTGGCAGCTGACGACCAGCGCACCACACTTCCACCGGACCAAGGAGCCGTAACTCCATCCAGCCCTCCCGTAGATCCCCGTTTTGCCCCATCTGGACGATACATAAGAGTCCGTGGCGATCAAGATGGTTCGCCGGCTCAAATTTCGGTTCAACGGAGATCGCGGAGCGGGCGTGACCTGGGGGCGGGGTTCCCGGCCGGGCCGCGCCGCCCGCCCGCCGGCCCGGCGCCACGGGCCCCGCCGGGGCGTCCCTGTAGAACCCGCTGCAGCGGACTTACAGCTCGATTTGAGCGGCCTGGATCAATCTTCGGTCATCGGCACGGACCGACCGCGGAAGGAGCGGCCAAAAGCCCCTCCGGAATCCGGCGGACGATTCCGCCGGACCGCCTGTCAATAAATTCTCTACCCGAGGAGAAACCTCATGGCCGCCAAGAAGATTTTCGCCCGCCGTACGCTCACCGCCGGCCTCGCCGCGGCCGCCGCGCTCAGCTTCGCCTCCGTGTCGGCGGTCCCCGCGCAGGCGGCCTCCGGCGTGGACGGCGAGATCCTTCGCAGCGAGACGCTGACCAGGGCGCAGTTCTGGGTGAACAAGAACGTCGTGTACAGCCAGAGCCGCTGGACCGGTGATGCCAACGGCCGGACGTACCGCACCGACTGCTCCGGTTTCGTGTCCCTCGCCTGGCACCTGAGCACCAGCCTGAACACCACCGGATTCGCGAACTACGGCAACAAGACGGTGCTCGGCAGCATTCACGACCTCAAGCCCGGCGACGCCATTCTGAAAAGCGGCCACATCGAACTCTTCGCCATGTGGAAGGACCCGAACGACCACACCGACGGCGCTTATGTCTATTCGCTGAACGGGCCGACCGACAATGACTGGGCCAAGGGGCCGGTCAGGAACTCGCACGGCCAGGTGGGGTTCAACACCTGGGCGGACATGAACACCTACACGCCGATCCGGTACAAGAAGATCAAGGATGACGCGCCGGCCACGGTCACCCCGGTCGAGGGCCGCCTCTACCGCGAGCCCGACGGCACCGTCGCGGTCATCGCCGGCGGCGCGCCGATCCGGTTCGGCAGCATGGAGGAGCTGACCGCGTCGGGCTACGCCGGGGTCGCGATGACCGCCGTGCCGGCCGGCTGGATGAAGAAGCTGCCGCAGGACCCGCGGAACGGCACCTACCTGCGTGACGCCGCCGACGGCTCCATCTCCGTGATCGCCGGCGGCGCGAAGTACGGCCTGAGCGCCGCCGAGTGGAACGCCCTGGGCCGCCCGGGGTCGATCAACGTCCCGATCCGGTTCATCAACGAGTACGACGGCATCCCGCTGGACGGCACCCACCTGCGCAACCCGGTGGACGGCTCCATCTACCTGATCGCGGGCGGCGTGAAGTACGGCCTGACCCTGGCGCAGTGGACCGCCCTGGGCAAGCCCGCCTCCACCAACGTCCCGATCGGCTTCATCAACAGGCTGACCGGCCCCATGCAGCCGGGCACCCTCCTGCGCAACTCGGCGGACGGCGCCATCTTCGTCACCGTGGGCGGCGCGAAGTACCATCTGAGCCCGGCCGAGTACGAGTCGCTGGGCAGCCCCACCTTCGCCAACGCCCCGATCGAGTGGATCAACACCTTCGGCTCGATGCCCGCGGACGGCAGCTACCTGCGCGACGTGCGCGACGGCACCATCTACGCGGTCAACGCCGGCAAGAAGAAGCCCCTCACCTACGACGAGTGGACCGCCCTCGGCAAGCCCGCCTCCGCCAACGTCCCGGTCGGTTTCCTCGACCGCGTCCCGAACGCCTGACCGCCGCGGAACACCTCAGCCCATTGAAGGCCCCCGTCCGGAACCTCGGGTTCCGGACGGGGGCCTTCGGCCGGGTACGGGTGCGGGGTGGGTCACCATGGAGGGGTGGCCGGCTCCGTGAAGCGCCTGGTACGGGACCTGCGGCGGGTCGAACCCGCGAACCTGTCGGTCCTGCCCGCGCTGCGCTGTGCCGTGGGGGTGCTGATCCCGCTGCTCGTCGGCACGGCGGTGGGGCGGCCGGGCGAGGGCGTGACCGCCACCATCGGGGCGCTCATGGTGGGGTTCGCCTCCTACCAGGGCGTCTACGGCACCCGCTTCGCCGCGATGGCCGTCACCGCCGCGGGCGCGGCGATCTCGACCTTCGTCGGCGCCACCGCGGGAGCCTACGCCTGGCTGGTCGTCCCGCTGACCGGGGTGTGGGCGTTCGCCGCGGGCCTGATGGCCTCGATCGGCCCGGCCGCCACGGTGGTCGGGCTGCAGTGGACGATCGCGCTGGTCGCCTTCACGAACTATCCGATGTCACCGCTGAACGCCTTGGGCCAGGCGTCCCTGGTACTCGCCGGAGGGTTGCTCCAGATCGTCTTCGTCGTGGGCGTGTGGCCGCTGCGCACGAACCGGCCCGAGCGTGAGGCGCTGGCCGGCGTCTACCGGGTGCTGGCCGAATACGCCGAGGGGGTGCCCCGGGACGAGTCGCCGCTGCCCGACGCAGACACCTTCGACGGCGCCGTGTGGACCCTGATCGACACCAACCCGTGGGGCCGCGAGCGCAGCCGCCTGCGCCTCTACGCGCTGCTGGACGAGGCGGAGCGCATCCGGATCGAGCTCGTCGCCGTCGCCCCCACCCGCCGGGTCCTCGCCGCCGACGGGCAAGAGGAGCAGGTCGCCCGGATCGACGGCCTCCTCGCCGCCGCCGCGAGGACCTGCCGGTCGATCGCCGCGGCCCTCGTCTCCCCGCAGCCGCGCCGGTGGGCCGCCGTCGCGGCCCCGGCGGTGCTGGAGACGGCGGGCGGGCCGCCGGAGGGAGAGCTGCCGCCGGACGCGGCGGACCGCGTCGGGATCCTGCGCGGGCACCTGCGGGAGGCGGCCCGGCTGGCGGCCGGCCCGGAGAAGGGCGGTGCCGGGGACCGGCCGGGGGAGTCCGGCGGCAGGTACGCGCAGCGGCCGGTGCTCCCCGTGCACGACACGCTGCTGACCCTGCGGGCCAACCTGAACGTGCGTTCGGAGATGTTCCGGCACGCGGTCCGTCTCGCCGTCGTCCTCGTGGTCGCGTCCCTCCTCTACCGGGTGCTGCCGATCGAACGCGGCTACTGGGTGGGGCTCACCGCGCTGCTGGTGCTGAGGACCGACTACGGCACCACGATGGTCCGCGGGATCGCGCGCATCCTCGGCACCGCCGTCGGCGTCGTCCTGGCCACGCTGATCGCCGCCGAACTCCGCCCCGGCCCGTACGCGCTCGTCGTGCTCGTCGCGGTGTTCGCCTTCGCGGCCCTGGTGGTCTTCCGGGCGAACTACACGCTCTTCGCCGTCTTCGTCACCGGGTACATCGTCTTCCTGCTCGCGGTCAACGGGCTGCCGAGCGGCGACACCAGTGTCGAACGGCTCATCGACACCGCGATCGGCGGCGTCCTCGCGCTGATCGCGTACGCGGTGTGGCCCACATGGGAGGGCGCCAGCACGGCGGGCAAACTCGCCGCGCTGCTCGACGCCCAGGCCCGGTACGGCCGCGCCGTGCTGAGCGCCTACGCCGAGCCGTGCCCGCGTGACGCCGACGCGCTGCACTCGGCCCTGGTGCGGGCCCGGCTGGCGAGGTCCAACGCCCAGGCGTCGGTGGAGCGGATGCTGGGCGAGCCGGGAAAGGGCAGGTACCAGCCCGAGCGGGCCATCGGCTTCGTCGGCGCCACCCGCAGGTACGCGCAGGCCGTGCTCACCCTGCACGCCCACGTCCTCCAGTGCGACGACCTGCCCCTGCCCGAGGTGTGCCCCTTCGCCGAACGGCTGGAGAAGGTGCTGGGCGGTCTGGCCGGAGCGTTGCGCGCAGGGCGGGCGGGGGCGGTCGTCCCGGCGCTGGGCGACGCGCACGCCACGCTCAGACAGGCGCTCGGCGACGCGACGGTGACCCGCCGGGCGATCGTCTACGAGACCGGCCAGATGGCCGAGGCGGTGCGGACGATGAGACGCCTGCTCGCGACGCGCGACCCCTGAGCCCGCGGCCGGGGGAGACGGCGAACGGCCCCGTGACCGGTTGTCACGGGGCCGCCCGGGGTCAGCCGGGCCTCAGGCGCGAGCAGGGCCCGGTCGCCGGGTCACGCCAGGCGCCACTCCTGGTTGGGCTGGCCGTTGATGCAGGTCCACTGGTGCACGGGGGCTCCCTGGGCCGTGCTGACGCCCGCCACGTCGAGGCATTTGCCGCTGTGCCGGGCGACCAGTGAGAAGTATCCGTTGTCCTTCTGGGCGAGGCGCCACTCCTGGTTGCGCTGGTTGTTGAGACAGGTCCACTGGTGGACGGGCGCCCCGTCGGCGGTGCTGACGCCGGACACGTCGAGGCACTTGCCGCTGTGCGAGGCGCGCAGGGTGTAGTAACCGTTGCTGGTCGCGACGAACGTCCACTCCTGGTTGGGCTGGCCGTTGATGCACGACCACTGGTGGAGGATGGCGCCGTCGGCGGTGCTGACGCCGGACACGTCGAGACATCTGCCGCTGTGCCGGGCCACCAGGGTCGCGGTGAACCTGGCGCCGAGCCGCTCCGGCGCGTCTGCGGTCACCGCGCCCGCCGCCGGCGCCGCGGCGAACGGGATGGCGAGCAGTGCGGCGGTGACGGCCATGGCCTGACCGGCGTGAACGAGTTTCATCGAACCTCCTGAGGGTGCTCTTGGAAGCCTCTGGGTCTTTGGTAACACAGCCGATTACTCAACGCATCTTATTTTTATCTCTCCGTGACCAACAGCAGGTCACGGGCGGTCTCGCGCGCCGGTCCGGCTTTATCGCCCGGTCGGTCCGATAATGTGCCGGAATATAAGTTGTTTCTGCCGTATATCGGGAGACGTACTCCGAAGGTCAAACGGAATTCCCTTTTCGGGTCGTTGCCCGGCAGTCGCGGAAGCCTTCGTCGTCATGGTGACAAAGAATGCGCAATCGGCCGCACCGGGAAAACGCCGGGAGCGGGACAGGGCCTCCGGCGGTGGGCAGAAAATCTTCGTCCCGAATCGAAGGAACGGCGAAGGAGAGAGATGGTTCGCCATATTGCCGGCCCGGCCGTGAAGATGGCCGCGGTCGCGATCGTCGCATCGGGCGCGGCCCTGTGCACGGTGCCGGGCGCGTCGGCGTCGTCGCAGGTGAGGGGCGATCGGGTGGCCCTCGGATGGAACGACCCCAATCCCTCCGTCGTCAAACGCGGCGTCTCCGCCTCGGCGGCCTCGCGCGGTCACCGCAACCAGAACTATTCGTCGGTGAACAGCGCCACCGTGCAGCGCGGGCTGCATCTGAAATACCAGACCCTGATGCAGAAGAGCAGCATCCAGGAGGGTGACTGCCGACGCGGAGATTCCTGCCACATCGCCCAGCAGCCGCGCCATTGAGGCGTTCTCTCTAAAAACGGTGAGGGTTGCGGCGGAGCCGGGCGGGCGCCGCCGCCTCCGCGAGCCGGGGTAGCCGGGACGTCAGGGGGCCAGGCCGGGGGCCGGATCGGTCTCCGCCGGGGGAGCGGAGGGGCGGCAGCCCTGGTCGCAGCCGCCGAAGCGGGCCGAGTCGATCGGGGTGAACGGCGTCGCCTCGACGTTCCTCAGCGCCGCGAGCATCGTGTCCCGCCAGATCGGGCCGGGGATGCTCGCGCCGAGGACGGAGCCGTAGTACCGGCCGCCGATGGTGACGCCGGTCAGCTTGTGGGCCTGCGAGCCGCGCGGGTCGCCGATGCTGACCGCGCCCGCGAGATCCGGGGTGAACCCGGCGAACCAGGCGGCGGCGTAGTCGTCGGTGGTGCCGGTCTTGCCGGCGGCGTCGCGGCCGATCCCGCCGACGGCCTTCATCGTGCCCTCGGTGAACACACCGGACAGCACGTCGGCCGCCGCGTCGGCGACCTGCGGATCGAGCGCCTGCCGGCAGGCGGGCCGGTAGCGGGTGGCCCTGCCGTTCCCGTCGGTGATCCGGGTGATCGCCGTCGGCGCGCAGAACCTGCCGCGGGCGGCGATGCCGGCGTACGCGGCGGCCACGGTCACCGGGTCCATCTCGTTGATGCCGAGCGTGAACGTCTCGAACTCCTGGAGCCTGCGCCCGTCGGAGCGGTGGATGCCCAGCGACCGGGCGGTCCGCACCGTGTCGCAGAGCCCGACGCGCTCCTCCAGCTCCATGAAGAACGTGTTCACCGACTGCCAGGTGCCGGTCTTCAGGGTCTTCCAGCCGGGGGAGCCCTCGTCGTTGGTGACCACGTGGCTCGGATCGCCGACGTTCTCGCCGGCGCAGTTCTGGAACGCCGAGTAGGCGGGGGCGCGATAACCGGCGCCCGCCTTGATGCCGTCGTCCACCTTCATTCCCTTGTTCAGGGCGCTGAGCAGGGTGAACGTCTTGAACGTCGAGCCGGCCTGGAAGCCCACACCGCCGCCGTGCGCGGCGTCCGCGACGACGTTGTAGGAGATCTCGTTACGTGCCGCGTCCCCGCCGTACGGCCGGCTGGCCGCCATGGCCCTGATCGCCCCCGTGCCCGGCTCGACCAGCGCCTGCGCCGCGACCGGGTCGTCCGAAGGGCGGACCCACTTCCGGATCGCGTCGTCCGCCGCCGCCTGCGCCGCCGGGTCGAGCGTGGTCCTGATCGTCAGGCCGCCGCGGTCGAGCCGCTCCTCGCGGTACCGCGCCGTCTTGCCGAACCGGGGATCGGCCAGGATCTCGCTGCGCATATAGACGCAGAAGTACGGATATTCGCTGGCCTCGCAGCCACCGGGCAACCGGGTGCCCCGGTACCCGAGCTTCGTGGCCTTCGCCTCGGCCGCCTCGCCCGGGGTGATCGCGCCCAGCTCGGCCATCCGGTCCAGTACGACGTCCCGCCGCTCGCGCAGCCGCGTCCGCTGCTCCTCGCCCAGGTGGGGATCGGTGGCGTTCGGATCCTGTACGGCTCCCGCCAGGGTCGCGGCCTGCGGCAGGGTGAGCTCGCTCGCCTCGACGCCGAAGAACCGCTCGGCCGCGGCCTGCACGCCGTAGGCACCGGCGCCGAAGTACACGATGTTGAGATATTTCTCCAGGATTTCGTCCTTGGTGTACTTCTTCTCGACCGCCAGCGCGTAGCGCAGTTCGTCCAGCTTGCGGGTGTAGCTGGCCTCCACCGCCTTGTTCTTCTCGCGGTCGGTGCCGGCGGAGTTGAGCAGCACCTGCTTGACGTACTGCTGGGTGATGCTGGAGCCGCCCTGGCTCACCTGGCCGGACTGCAGGTTCCTGGCGAAGGCGCGGAGCGTGCCTTCGAGGTCGATCGGGCCGTGCTGGTAGAACCGGTAGTCCTCGATCGAGACGATCGCGGTCCGCATGACCTCGGCCATCTCGTCCAGCTTGACCGCTTCCCGGTACTCCTCGTAGAACCGCGCGATCTCGTGCCCCTTGGCGTCCTGCACGATCGTCACCTCGGCGGGCGGCGGTTCGACGAGGTCCTTGGGGGCGAGGTTCACCCGTTCCGTCGCCGCCATGAGGCCGAACCCGGCGCCGCCCACGGTCGGCAGCGCGACTCCCGCGACGAGCACACCCGCCGCCGCCCCCGCGACGACAAGGCGGGCGAATTTCGACCCGGCCCCCGACCGATGCATGCCATGTCCTAGCTCTCGTCCAGCAGAGAGCAGGAGCAAAACAGAACAGGGCGCCATATGTCTAATATCGATATTGAGAATCGATCGATAGCCGAATACATATAGCAGCAGGTCACCGCCCTGCGCCCGCCGCCCTCTCTCTGACGTGAGGCGAGCACTCGCCGTCAAGGTCGGGTTGACGCTGTATCCCGTATTGTGTATACGCTGAATGGGCTCGAATGCAGCCAAGGGAGACAGCCCATGAGGCGCAAGGGTCGATTACTTTCCTCAGCCGTCGTCTTCGCCGTCCTTCTCACAGCAGGGCCGGGCACCGGGCTCGCCCAACGCCAGGCGGCCTCCGCCACCCCGTTCGGCAAGCCGGCGGCGGACGTGCCCAACCCGGGGGTGAACAACCGGGCGGTCAGAGCGGCCCGGCCGGTCGGGTACCAGGACCAGACCCGCTCGGAGGTGCTGGCCCGCAACGGCATCGCCGCCACGAGCAACCCGCTGGCCACCGCGGCGGCCGAACGCGTCCTGCTGAAAGGCGGGAACGCGATCGACGCCGCCGTCGCCGCCTCCGCCACCCTGGGCGTCGTCGAACCCATGAGCACCGGCATGGGCGGTGACCTGTTCGCGATCGTCTGGTCGGCGAAGGACAGGAAGCTCTACTCCTTGGCGTCCAGCGGATGGGCGCCCCGGGCGTGGACGGCGGACTACTTCACCGACACCCTCGGCCTGGACGAGGTGCCCGGCAGCGGGATCAACTCCGCGGTCGTCCCCGGCACCGTCTCCGGCTGGGACGCGCTCCTCAAGCGCTTCGGCAGCATGGGCTTCAAGGACGTGCTGGAACCGGCCGCGTCCTACGCCGAGCAGGGCTTCCCCCTGCACGAGCGGATGCACGGCCAGTGGAGATCCGCCGCCAACGCGCTCAGCAGGGACGCCGACTCGGCGAGGACCTGGCTGCCCGGCGGGAAGGCCCCCGACCTGTACAGCGTCTTCCGCAACCCGGAGATGGCGCACACCCTGCGCCTGATCCAGAAGAAGGGCCGGGACGCGTTCTACAAGGGCGAGATCGCCCGGGCCATCGTCGCGAAGTCGGAGGCCGCCGGCGGCGTGATGGCGCTGGACGACCTGGCGAAATACCAGTCGGAGTGGGTGACGCCGCTGTCGGCGGAGTACCACGGCTACGAGGTGCACCAGCTCCCGCCGCCCGGCCAGGGGTTCGCCGCCCTGGAGATGCTGAACGTCCTCGACGTGTGCGCCCCGGTGCTCGGCCTCGACCTCGCCCAGCTGGGGCCGCGCGACCCGCGGTACTGGCACCTGCTCATCGAGGCGAAGAAGCTCGCCTACTCCGACCTGCACCGCCACAACGCGGACCCGAAGTTCGCCGCGCCGCCGCTGGACCGGCTGCTGTCCAAGGAGTACGCGGCGACGCTGTGCGACCGGATCGACCCGGACCGGGCGACCCCGGTCGAGGTCGAGGGGAGCGACATGGGCAGCACGGTCTACTTCGCCACGGCGGACCGCTGGGGGAACATGGTCTCCCTGGTGAACAGCAACTACTCCGACTTCGGCTCCAAGGTCACGATCCCCGGCCACGGGTTCGTGCTGGCCAACCGGGGAGCGGGTTTCACGCTTGAGGAGAACCATCCCAACGTGGTCGAACCGCGCAAGCGGCCCTTCATCACCATCATCGCCAGCTTCATCACCAAGGACCGGCAGCCGGTGATGGCGTTCGGCAACATGGGCGGCGGCACCCAGCCGCAGGCGCACGCCCAGCACATCATCAACATGATCGACCTGGGGATGAACGTCCAGGCCACCACCGACGTCGCCCGGTTCGACCACAGCCAGGACGACGACGTCACCGACCTGGACACCTACCTGTTCGACCTGGTCGGGCCGAAGCTCCAAGAGATGGGACACCAGGTCGACCGGGCGAGAGGGCACGCGGGCGGCTACCAGGGCATCCTGTTCGAACCGGACCCGCGCCTGCCCAGGCCGATCCTGCCCACCGGCGACGGCCCGCGCACCGGCGAGGCGTACGAGCGGCCCGTGAACGGCGTCTACCGGGCCGGGTCCGACCCGCGCAAGGACGGGCACGCCGGAGGCTGGTAGACCGGGACCCCACGATCCACGACGGTTTGATCAACAACATCCAGGTCCCGGAGGGCGTGCTCGCCTCCGAGGCCGAACGGCCGCACGCCGACATCCACCGCCTCAAGCCCGGCGAGAGCGTCGGGCCTCCCGTCCCGTCGTAGGCGCGGACCACCTGCCGCTCTCCGGCCCCCGGTTCGCCGGAGAGCGGCCCGCGCGTATCGTCCTTCCGGAGGCTCCGCCGTGGTTGCCGTCCTGGTGGAATTCCGGCCAGGGTGTGGTGGTTCACGTCTACTGCTCACGCCGGAGAGAAAGAGGCGAAGGATGTCAGCACTGGAGTTCGCGGTCGACACGTTCGGCGACGTCACCCTCGGCGCCGGCGGTGAGCGGCTGCCGTACGCGCAGGTGATCCGCAACGTCGTCGAGGAGGCCGTGCTCGCCGACCGGGTGGGGATCGACGCGATCGGCATCGGGGAGCACCATCGGGACGACTTCGCCGTGTCGGCGCCGGAGATCGTGCTGGCGACGATCGCCGGCCGTACCGAGCGGATCCGGCTCGGCACCGCGGTGACCGTGCTCAGCTCGGACGACCCGGTGCGGGTGTTCGAGCGGTTCGCCACGCTGGACGCGGTGTCCGGGGGCCGGGCCGAGATCATCCTCGGCCGGGGGTCGTTCACCGAGTCGTTCCCGCTGTTCGGCTACGACCTCGCCCAGTACGAGGAGCTGTTCGAGGAGAAGCTCGACCTGTTCTCCCATCTGCTGGAGGAGGGGCCGGTCACCTGGCAGGGACGGCTGCGTCCCGGGCTGACGGACCAGCACGTCTACCCGAAGACGGAGTCCGGCCGGCTGCGCACGTGGATCGGCGTCGGCGGCAGCCCCGAGTCCGTGGTGCGCGCGGCGCGGTACCGGATGCCGCTCATGCTCGCGATCATCGGCGGTCAGCCGGAGCGCTTCGCGCCGTACGCCGACCTGTACCGGCGCGCCCTCACCCAGCTCCAGGTTCCTCCGCTGCCGATCGGCGTGCACTCGCCCGGCCACATCGCGGAGACCGACGAGCAGGCGCGCGAAGAGCTGTGGCCGCACTACCGGGACATGCACGATCGGATCGGCCGCGAGCGCGGCTGGGGTCCGACGACCCGGGCCCGGTTCGAGGCCGAGGCCGACGAGGGCGCGCTCTACGCCGGGTCGCCCGAGACGGTGGCCGCGAAGATCGCGAAGACCGTGCGCGCGCTCGGCGCCGACCGCTTCGAGCTCAAGTACAGCTCCGGCACGCTCGCGCACGACAAGATGCTGACCACGATCCGCCTCTATGGCGAGGAGGTCGTGCCACGGGTGCGGGAGCTGCTGGCCCCGGCCGTCGCGCCGACCGCGTGACGCGCCGGCTCAGAAGGTCACCCCGATGGTGGTGAAGAACCACAGTGACGAGGTGAGCCACAGGCCGACGAGCGACGTGAAGACGAGCCCGCCGAGGACCGGGAGCGACCAGCCGGGCAGGCCGCGCTTCGGCAGGGCGAGCATCTTCGCGGTGAAGACGCCGTAGAAGAAGCAGCCCAGCAGCGAGTGGACCAGCACCCGCGCGTCGTCGTACCGCAGGCCCAGGGCGTAGAGGCAGTGGAAGGCGACCGGGATCGTCAGCACGAAGGCGGCCCGGCCCGACCACCGGTGCAGCGGGCCGAGCCACGGCGGCGCGGCGACCGGCAGCCTGCCGTACATGACCAGGGCGGAGCCGAGCTGCACGAACGCCAGCAGGAGGACGCCGGTGGTCAGCCACGCCTTCATGGGGAGCGCGCCGGAGAAACCGGCCAGGCCGACGGCGTACCCGGCCGGCGGGTGCGCCCGGCCGTAGACGCCGAGGGCCAGCGCCACCAGGCCGCCGGCCAGCAGCGGGACGAGCAGGGGGGCGAGGCCGCGCTTCGGCGGACGCAACTGCATGGTGGCGGTCACGACAGCTCCCCGATGAACTCGTCCACGTCCTTGGCGGCCACCCGGGTGCCGTCGATCGTCGGGTCGGTGCCGGGCCGCAGCACCGGGGTGGGGACCTGGGTGTCGCCGGAGGCCGCGAAGCCGACCTGGTCGCCGTTGGGCAGCACGATCCAGCCCGCCCTGATCCGGGCGCCCCTGACCACCGTGCTCGCCCGGTAGAGGCCCGAGGGCTTCTTGACCGAGGGGGCCGAGAAGTCGTACCGCTTCCCGCCCAGGGACAGTCTGCCCTTCGCGCCGCCGTCGCCGAGGGTCGTGGTGACCTTCGCGCCGCCGAACCCGCGCAGGGTGGCCTGCCCGCCCTGCGCCTTGCCGGTGAACCACGCCTCGGTCCTGCCGTCGCAGAAGTAGCCGACCACCTTGCCGTCGCGGACCGACACCGCCATGAGGCCGCCCGCCTTGACCCTGCCCGCGTAGTCGGCGCGCTTCGGCGCGGGGTCGGCGGTCTTCGACGGCTTGGCCGTCACCAGCGGGATCGCCACCGAGGTGGTCGCCGAGCTGGTCGCCGTCGCGCCGCCGCTCCCGGCCGCGGTGTTCGCGGCGCCGGTGTTCGCGGTGGGGGACGCGGCGGTGCCGACGCTCACCGCGCCGAGCGCCACCGCGAGGATCCCCCCTGCCGCCAAGGTGATGAACGGTCCGACCCTCGCCATGATGTTCCTCCCGCAGGTTGGCATGTGTGCTGGATACGAGGGTGCGGCCGATCGGCCCATGGGGTCTGCGTACTAATGCGCACTCGGCGCCGTGGAAAGGCCGCCGGCGGTCAGGCGAGCGAGATCGCGTCGCCCTCCACCTTGATCCGCATCTCGGGAAGCGGTTCAGGGGCGGGGCCGCCCTGGACGGAGCCGTCCGAGATGCTGAACCTGCTCCCGTGGCACGGGCAGTTGATCAGGCCGTCGGCGACCTCGTCCACCGCGCACCCCTGATGGGTGCAGGTGATGCCGAACGCCTTGAACTGCCCGGCGGCGGGCTGGGTGACCACCACCTTCTCGGTCGTGAAGATCTTGCCGCCGCCCTCCGGGATGTCGGCCGTCTTCGCGAAACCGGCCGGGCCGCCGCCGTCCGCCGCCGCCTGCTCGGGCGCCGCGGGCCCGGCGTTCCCGCTCCCGTATCCGGCGCACGCCGCCAGGATGGTCACCAGTCCCGCGCTCCCCGCGCCCAGCACGACGGCCCGGCGGGTCGTGTCCGTGGACTCAGTCATCACGGCCTCCCCTGACCTGCGCCCCGCCACCGTTCACGTACATGCCTTCCGCCCTTCTCTCGGTCCACGGGCTCCGGCGGGCGCTGTTCCGAGCCTGCGCCGGAACCCGGCGACGAGCATCCCGGGGCGAGGGGGAGGCGACCACGTCCTTTTGCACAGATCGTCCGATGTCCCGGTGCACATCCCCCCCACGGGCGGGGTCCTTGCGGAGGTCAGGCCGCCCGAGCGGGACCGGACGCCGGGCACGCGCGGCGTCTCCGGCGTCTCCGGCGTCTCCGGCGGCGAGGTCAGGTGAGCAGGCCCGACGCCCTGAGGTCGTCGAAGATGAGCCGGTCCACCGGGGAGACCCTGTCCCGGTCGGCGTAGGAGAGCCAGCGCAGCTCCGCGATCTCGCTGCTCGGCGCGAGGGTGCCGTGGTAGTCGCCGGTGTAGCAGGTCATCCGGACGAGAACGCCGTCCGCGTGCCCGTGCGCCTGGGCCTCGTACGTGCCCAGGTGGGCGACGGAGGCGGGGAGGATCGCCACACTGAGCTCCTCCTCGATCTCCCTGGCCAGGGTCTCGGCGTCGCTCTCCCCGGCCTCCCGCTTGCCGCCGGGGATGTAGTAGGCGTCCTTGCCGCGCGAACGCGTGCTGAGAATCCTGCCGTCTTCCACCCGCACCCACGCCACCTTGTCGATGACCGCCGCCAACGCGCCGCCTCCACTCTGTTGACCCCGGCGCATCCTACCGAGCGGGCATCGGCACCGACCTCGGCCAAGAGGTCTCGAAGGTCTCGGAACGAAGCAGGCATCCCGGGAGCCGCGCCCGGCACGAGGAGGATGATCACGGTTCTGCTCGCGGGGGGGCTCCCGGCCAGAACCGGCCGGCCGCGCGCGATACCTTCGACCTGGTACGCGGCGTCCTCTCGATCCGCCTGCGCCGGGCGGGGCGACGGCCGCCACGCGACCACGGCCAGCGCCGCCGCGCAGCACGCCATCGTGGGCCAGGGCGCCTGCCCGCAGCCGCCTGCGCCCGGCAGCACCGCCACCAGCGCCAGGGCGGCGTGCGGGAATACGGCGTTCGTCTCGCCGCCGCGGTCGGCGAGGTTCCCGGGGATGGTGGGCCTCTGCGCTGAGTGCGGGGGTGAGAACCCGGCCGGGGACTTCGGGAGACAGCAGGGCAACGACCGACCTCACCAAGGAGGGCTGTTGACCGTTGAGACAGCCGAACTCGACGACGCCGAACTGATCAGGCGCTCCGCCGACGATCCGGAGCAGTTCGCGCTGCTGTTCGACCGGTATGCCCGGCAGATCCATCTTTACGCCGCGCGGCGGATCGGGACGCAGGCGGCCGACGACATCGTGGCCGAGACCTTCCTGGCCGCCTTCCGCCGGCGCGGCAGCTACGACCCGTCGTACCGGCTGGCCCGCCCGTGGTTGTACGGCATCGCCACCACGCTCGTCGCGCGGCACCGGCGGCAGGAGGAGCGGATGCTCCGGGCGCTGGCCCGTACCGGCGTGGACCCGCTGCCGGAGCCGGTGGCCGACGTCGTCGTGGACCGGGTCGCCGCGGGGGACAGGGAACGCGAGCTGGCGGGGGCGCTGGCGTCGCTGTCCCGCGGCGACCGCGACGTGCTGCTGCTGGTGGCGTGGGAGGAGCTCAGTTACGAGGAGGTCGCGCAGGCGCTCGGCATCCCGGTCGGGACCGTGCGGTCGCGGCTGCACCGGGCCAGAAGGAAGGCGCGAGCCGTACTAGGAGACGAGGAGCCGGAATGAAGGCGATCAAGGATTTCCGGCGGGACACCCCGCCGATGACGGCGGCGGCCGGGAACGCCGCCCGCGGGCGGCTGCTGGCGGCGGCGCTGGAGCCGGAGAGGCGGCGCGCGCCGCGGCTCGGGTGGCGGCTCGCGGTCGCGGCGGCGCTGGCCGTGACGGTGGGCACCGGGGTGGTGGTGGCCCGCGACCAGCCGCGCACGACCCCGGTGGCCAGCGTGTCGGAGCTGGGCGAACGCGCCGCGCGGGCCGCCTACGACGATCGCGGGCAGGTGCCGTCCGCCGGCCAGTGGCTGTACATCAGGGAGCTCCAGGCGCCGCAGTCCGCGGACGGGGGCTACGGCGTGGACGTCTCCAGGCGCGTTGTCTGGGAGCAGTGGACCAGCGTGGACGGCAAGCAGGTGGCGGCCCTGTACCCCGACGGCAGGCTCCTCGTCCAGGGCAACCACCCGGGGCTCGGCGCGGCGGACCTGGGCCGGGCGCCGGTCACCCCCGAGTCGGTTCTCGCGATGATCCGCCAGAAGCTGGAGGGCATGGAATGGGTCGTCGATGGTCCCCAGACGCCCCCCTCCGCGGAGGAACAGCTCTTCCAGGCCGTCTACCAGCTCATGGGCACCCAGGCGCTGCCGCCGGAGGTGCGGGCGGCGCTGTTCCGCGGCCTGGCCACCATTCCCGGCGTGCGTGTCGCCACGGAGGTCGCCGACGCGGACGGAAGGCGGGGGGTGGCGTTCAGCTACACCGGTGAGTCGGCCCGCTACGACCTCATCCTCGACCCCGTCGACTACCGCTTCCTCGGCACCTCCGGCGTGCAGACCAAGGGGTACACCGGAGTCGCGGACGTCAAGGGCGGCACGATCGCGGCCGGTACCCCCCTCACCCTGACGGCCAGGCTGGAGGCCAGGATCGTGGACGGTCCCGGGCAGCGCTGAACCGGCACCCGGGCCGGCGCCGCACGCGGCGAGGGCTACCGCAGGGAGCCCTCGCCGCGGAGGTAGCCGACGATCATCTCGCCGACCATGCGGCGCTGCCTGGCACGGTGCTCGGGGGCGGTCATGTCGCGGCCGAAGAGGGTGCCGAACGTGTGCTGGTTGGCGACCCGGAAGACGCAGAACGCGCTGATCATCATGTGCACGTCGATGGCGTCGGCCTCGGTGACGAAGTCGCCGCTCGCCGTCCCGGCGTCGAGGATGCGCTCGATGAGGTCGAGGACGGGGGTGCCCAGGTTGGCCAGCGCCTCCGACTTGCGGATGTGCTCGGCCTGGTGGATGTTCTCGATGGCGACGAGCTTGATGAACTCCCGGTGCGCGTCGTGGTGGTCGAAGGTGAGCTCCGCCAGCGTGCGGATGGCCTCGACCGGGGCGAGGTGCTCCACGTCCACCGTCCGCTCCGCCGCGCGGACCTCGGCGTACGCCTTCTCCAGGACGGCGATGTAGAGCTGTTCCTTGCTGCCGAAGTAGTAGTAGATCATGCGTTTGGTGGTGCGCATGAGAGCCGCGATCTCGTCGACCCGCGCCCCCGCGTAACCCTGCTTGGTGAACTCCTGCTCGGCGACCTTGAGGATCTCCGCCCTGGTGCGGTCGGCGTCGCGCCGACGCTCCCTGGTGGCGGGCTGCGGGGTCATTCCGCCATCTTATTGACTGCCCGCGTGTTGCACGGCGAGCCGGACCGGGGTGTTGACCGCCCCGTATCCCCGGTAACCGCCGATCCGCTGCACGACCTCGAAGAAGACCCGGCCCAGCGTGACGGTGTACAGGTGCAGGAACTCGCCGTGCCCGTCCCGGTCGTAGAGGACGCCCAGCTCCCGGAGCGCGGGATCGACGTCGTGGCGGGCTTCGAGGTCGTCGTAGTAGTTGCCGGGGATCGGCAGCAGCAGCTCCGGATGATCGGCGCGCAGCCTGCGCGCGATGGCGAGGACGTCGTCGCAGGCCAGCGCGACGTGCTGCCACGGCGGGTCCGCCGAGCCGACCTGCGCGACGTTGAGCACCATCCGCACCGCGCCGTGCTCGTCCCGCGCGGGCGCGGTGGCCATCGCCCGGCTGCGCAGCAGGCCGTACGGGTCGGGAAGCTCCACGCTCTCCTGCGGGCGCAGCCCGAGCACGCTGCGGTAGAAGAGGGCGGCCTCGTCGAAGTGGTGCCAGGGCTGGGTGAGCGCCACATGGTCGATGTGGGTGATCTCGCCGGGGACCGTCGCGGCGGGGCCGAAGTCGCCGCGCCAGGCCGTGCCGCAGAAGAAGATCTCCGTGCCGTCCGGGGCGGCGACGGCGTCCAGCGGCGCCTCCCCCGGGGCGCGCTCGCGCGGCAGCACCGGCGCGAGCAGCGACTCCGCGTGCTCGACCGCGCGGGCGGGGTCCGGGCTGTCCAGCCCTATGGCGATCATCTCGGGGCCGGTCCCGGTGGCGTTGAGCAGCAACCGGGCCGCGCCCTGTTCCCACAGTTCGACCGGTTTGGTGGGGTGGGAGCCGCTGCGGGCGAAGCCGAGGGCGGCGAGCATCCCGCCGACGGGGGCGCCGCCGGCGAGCTCGGCGAACGCGAGGCCGGTGGGCACGGCGGGGTGCTCGGCGCCGCGAAGGGCCTGGTCCAGGCCGATGAGCGAGCGCATGCCGTCCCGCGCGGTACGGCCGGCGTCGGCCTGCCGGAAGTGGTCGTTGAACACCTCCAGCGACAGCGGGCCCGCGTACCCGGCGTTCAGCGCGTGCCGGACCAGCCCGGCGAGGTCGAAGCCGCCCTGGCCGGGGAAGCAGCGGTAGTGCCTGCTCCACCGGAGCACGTCCATGGCGAGCCGGGGCGCGTCGGCGAGCTGGAGGAAGAAGATCTTGTCGCCGGGGATGGCCTCGATGCCGATCGGGTCGTCGCCCCTGGACAGGATGTGGAAGCTGTCCAGGCAGGTGCCCAGGTTGGGGTGGTCGGCCAGCCGGACGATCCGCCACGCGTGCAGGTAGTCGTGCACGTGCCGGCCCCAGGCCAGCGCCTCGTAGGCGATCCGGATGCCGTGCCCGGCGGCCCGCTCGGCCAGCAGCCGGAGCTGCGCGGCGGCCAGTTCGTCGTCGTCGATCGCCGCGGGGGAGACGTTGGAGCAGACGAGCAGCGTGTCCGCGCCGAGCCGCTCCATCAGCCGGAACTTGTGCTCGGCCCGGCGCAGGTCGGGCGCCGGCATCGCCTCGAAGTCGCGCATCGGCTGGTAGAGGTCGATCGACAGCCCGAGGTCCGCGGCGCGCCGCCGTACGTCCTGCGGGGGCAGCGGGCAGGCCAGCAGGTCGTTCTCGAAGATCTCCACTCCGTCGAATCCGGCGGCGGCGATCGCGGCCAGTTTCTCCGTCAGGGTGCCGCTCACCGACACGGTGGCGATGGACGTGCGCACTGGGCTCCTCCTCAGTCGGTGACCAGCTCGGTCAGATGGGCGAGCATCCGCTCGGTGTCGGGCGTGCGGCCGGTGAAGAGCCGGAAGGCGTGCGCGGCCTGGAAGACGACCATGCCGCCGCCGTCCAGCGTCCGGCAGCCCAGCGCCCTGGCCCGCCGCAGCAGCTCGGTCTCCAGCGGGCGGTAGACGATGTCGGCCACCCACAGGCCGGGGTGCAGCGCCGCGGCGGGCAGCGGCAGCCCGGGGTGCCCGGCCATGCCGACGGGTGTGGCGTGTGCCAGGCCGTCCGCCTCGGCGAGCAGCCCGGCGAGCCCGTCCCGGGGCGCGGGACGGGCCCGGCCGGGGCCGAAGCGCCCGGTCAGCTCGGCGGCGAGCGCGGTCGCCCGCGCGGGGTCGGCGTCCACCACCGTGACCTGGCCGGCGCCCCCGGTGAGCAGCGCGTGCGCGACGGCCGCGCCCGCCCCGCCGGCGCCGAGCTGGACGACCCGGCGGGTGGGCGCGTCCGGCAGGCCGCGGACGAAGGACTCGGCGAACCCCGTCCAGTCGGTGTTGTGGCCGACCGCGCGCCCGCCGTCGAAGACCACAGTGTTGACCGCGCCCAGGGTACGGGCGTCCGCGGACAGCTCGTCCAGGTACGGGATCACGGCCTGCTTGCACGGGTGGGTGATGTTGAGCCCGTCGTAGCCGAAGCGGCGGGCCGTACGGATCAGGTCGCCCACGTCCAGGCCGAGGACGTCGGTGTCGAGCAGCCGGTAGACGTAACGCAGTCCGTGGTGGGCGGCCTCGCGTTCGTGCAGCGGCGGGCTGAGCGAGGGGCCGATGCCGGAGCCGATCAGCCCGGTCAGGAAGGAGGTCATCGGTCCTTCCCGGCGAGGCTGCGGCGGGCTGGTCCGGTGTCGTGGCCTCGGGGGGCGATGGCGGTGGGCGTCGCGCCGTCGTGGTGTGGTTCGCGCGTGCCGGGCAGGTCGGGGCGGGGTCCGTCGAGGACCTGGACGCTGGGCATCTCACTCCTAATGTACGGACTAGTGAGTTAGTTATAACGCACGAACGGGATTGGGTGAAGGTGTGTTGACAGGCCGCCGGGGCGGATGCACGATTGCGCCTACGTTAATTAACTACCTAGTTCGTAACATCGTGCGGTAGCCGGGGGACCGCCGAACACGAGCACCGGAGGAGCACTCGTGACCGACAGTTCGCCCGGCGTCCGGCACGGCACGCCACGCAAAGCGGCCGTCGCGGCCTGGATCGGCAGCGCTCTGGAGTACTACGACTTCTTCATCTACGGCAGCGCCGCCGCCCTGATCTTCTCCAGGGTCTTCTTCGACGACTCCGATCCGGCCACCGCCACGCTCCAGTCACTGGCCAGCTTCGGCGTCGCGTACGCCGCCCGGCCGGTGGGCGCCTTCGTCCTCGGTCACATCGGCGACCGGTTCGGCCGCAAGAAGATCATGGTCTTCACGCTGATCCTGATGGGCCTGTCGACCTTCTTGATCGGCTGCCTGCCCACCCGTGAGCAGATCGGCGGCCTGGCCCCCGTCCTGCTGGTCCTGCTGCGGATTCTGCAGGGGCTGTCGGCGGCGGGCGAGCAGGCCAGCGCCAACTCGATGACGCTGGAACACTCGCCCGCGGACCGCCGGGGCTATTTCACCAGCTTCACCCTCAACGGCACGCAGTTCGGGCAGATCCTGGCCACCTTCGTCTTCATCCCGGTGGCGGCGCTCCCCGAGGAGCAACTGCTGAGCTGGGGCTGGCGGGTGCCGTTCTGGCTCAGCGTGGCAGTCGCCGTGGCCGGATGGGTCATCCGCCGCAGGCTGGCGGAGACGCCGGTCTTCGAGCGGGAGGTCGCCCAGGGGACCGTGCCGAAGATGCCGCTGGCCGTACTCTTCCGCGACCACTGGCGCGGTGTGCTGCGCGTGGTCTGCGCGGCCCTCGTCGCCACCGTCAGCACGATCTTCACGGTGTGGGCGCTCAGCTACGCCACCAGTGACGAGATCGGGCTCGACCAGGCCACCATGCTGTGGGTCGGCATCGCGGCCAACGCCGTCGCCCTGGTCGCGATCCCGCTGTGGGCCACGCTCTCGGACCGGATCGGCCGCAAGCCGGTCTTCCTCGTCGGCGCCGTCGGCAGCCCCGTCATGATGTTCGCCTACCTGGCCGCGATCAACTCCGGAAGCTATCCGCTGATCTTCGTCACCGGGATCCTCACCCTCGGCGTCGTCTACAGCGCCGCCAACGGCATCTGGCCCGCCCTCTACGGTGAGATGTTCAGCGCCAGGGTCCGGCTGTCCGGCATGGCGATCGGCACCCAGATCGGCTTCGCGATCGCCGGTTTCGCGGTCGCCTCCGCCGCCGGGATCGTGTCACCGGACGGCTGGCTCGGCCTGCGGGGCTGGATCGGCGTCGGCGTCTTCACCGCGATCCTGTGCGGGATCAGCGCGATCGCCGTGGCCACCACCCGCGAGACCTACCGCGTCCCGACCGAGGAACTCGGACACGCCCCGGTCCGATAGTCCCGATGTCGCGTCCGGCTGGTGGGACGGGTTATCCACAGGGCGTCACGGGGGAACTCCGGAGTGTGTGACGATCACCGGGTGATGACAGCGATGCGAGTTCTGGTGGCCGCGGCCGGGTTGGTGCTGACGCTGGCCGGGCCGTCGGCGGCGGAGGGCGGCGACATGCTTGACGGGTTCGTGATCGGTCACGTCCCGCGTGACGCGGGCCCGAGCGTGTCCGACTTCGAGTACGAGCCGGAGGACGGCGTCCGGTTCACCTCAAGGGTCTGGGAGAGGAAGACCGCCGCCGGATACGCCGTCGATCTGACGGTCATCGTCGTGCGGGCCGGCCGGTTCGGCACGCTCGGCCACCTGCGCGACTTCATGTCCGCCTATCACGAGCGCGATCCGTCCTCGTGGACGGCGGTCCAGGTCGGGTCCCGGCCCGGCCTCAAGGCCGACGATCAGGTGTTCTGGCTGGTGAGGCCGGGGGTGGCGGTCTCCGTCGCGCTCGACACCGGCCGGTTCGGCGCCGGTGAGCTGCTCGCGGTGGCCGAGCGGGTCCGCGAGCGGTGAGCCCCTACCGGGACGGCGCCGCCCGGTCGCCTCGTTCGGCGTCGCTCCGGTGGGCGAACCACGGCAGGAAAAATTGGGTGATCCATCCCACCGTGAGCGCGTACAGCACCGTCCCGGCGCCCACGGTCCCGCCGAGCAGCCAGCCGGCGGCGAGCACGGCGACCTCGATGAGCGTGCGGACGAGCCGGATCGAGCGCCCGGTCACGGCGGACGCGCCGGTCATCAGCCCGTCCCGGGGGCCGGGGCCGAAGCGCGCGCCGACGTAGACGGCGACGGACAACCCGTTGAGGAGGACGCCCCCGGCGAGCAGGCCGATCCGGGCCGGCAGGCCGAGCTGCGGGGAGACGAGCGCGAGGCCGAGGTCGGACGAGCAGGCCAGCACGACGATGTTGGCCACGGTGCCGAAGGTCGGCCGCTGCCTGAGCGGGATCCACAGCAGGAGCACCAGGGCGCCGATGACGGCGCTGATCGTGCCGAAGCTCAGTGAGGTGTGCTGCTCCAGCCCTTCGTAGAGCACGCTCCAGGGATTGACGCCCAGCGCGGCCCGCACCATGAGCGAGAGGCTGAAACCGTACAGCGCGAGACCGATGAACAACTGGGGGAGGCGTCTCAGCGGGCGCTCGCCGAAGGGGAGGTAGGTGAGGGGTGGAGGAGCCGGGCGCGGCCGGCCCATCCGTGGCGGTACGGCGGCGTGTTCCCCGCCAGGTCTCCCGTCATGGTGCACGCCAGGACCCCCGTCATGGTGCACGCCAGGACCCCCGTCATGGTGCACGCCAGGTCTCCCGACATCGTGCATGTCGGGGGCTCCGGCATGGCGCACGTCAGGGGCTCCGGCGTGGCGTCGGGGTTTGGGCTGGGTGTCGTCCGTGCTCTCATGCACCATGACGGTCGCCTCCGATGTGGTCATATGTCGTACAAGTCATTGGCGGCGAGTCTGTACAGTGATTGGCCCAGATGGCATGGCCAATCTTGGGAGAGTGGTATGGCCGAGGCGCAGCCGTTCCAGCCTGTGGACAGGGGGGACCGCGTCGAGCGGGCGATGGGCAGCCGGCAGCTCGCCGCCCTGCTGCCCGACCCGGCGGGTATGCGGCCCGCCTACCGCCACCTCGCCCGGGCGATCAGCGAGCTGATCCTGGACGGACGGATCGCGCTGCACGTCAGGCTGCCCGCCGAGCGCGAGCTGGCCACCGCCCTGAACACCAGCAGGGCCACCGTCACCGCCGTGTACGACCTGCTGCGCGAGAGCGGCTACGCGCACAGCCGCCAGGGCTCCGGAACCTGGACGGCCCTGCCGGAAGGCCGCACCCCCAGCGGCGTCACCCGGTTCCTCCGATCCGAGGACACCGCGATCGACCTGGCCAAGGCCGCCCCCGCGTTACCGGACCGGCTGCTCGCCGACGCTCTCGCCCAGGTCGCCCCCCGGCTCGCCGAGCACGCGCACACCCCCGGCTACCACCCCTACGGCCTGCCGGAGCTGCGCGAGGCCGTCGCCGAGCGTTTCACCCGGCGGGGCCTGGTGACCGTGCCGGACCAGATCCTGGTGACCTCCGGCGCCCAGCACGCGCTCACGCTGTTCCTGGGGCTGATGTGCCGTCCCGGCGACCGGATCATGGTCGAGAACCCCTCCTATCCGAACGCGCTGGAGGCCATCCGCCGCGCCCGGCTCCGTACCGTCTCCATCCCGGTGACCGACACCGGCTGGGACATCGAGATCATCGAATCGACCCTGCGGCAGGTGGTGCCCCGGCTGGCCTACCTGATCCCCGACTTCCAGAATCCGACCGGTTGCCTCATGCCGGACGAGGAGCGCGTCCGCGTCCTGCGCGCCGCCCAGCGTTCCGGCACCTGGCTGGTCGTCGACGAGACCCTGGCCGACCTCGCCCTCGACGTCCCCGCCCCGCCGCCCTTCGCCTCCCGCGCCGCGCCCGGCGGGGCCGGTCAGGTCGTCACCATCGGCTCGATGAGCAAGACCCACTGGGGCGGCCTGCGCATCGGCTGGCTGCGCGCCCCCTCGCGGCTGGTGACCGAGCTCGCCGGTCAGCGGGTCGCCACTGACATCGGCGGTTCCGTCCTGGACCAGCTCCTGGCCCTCACCTTCCTGACCGGGACCGACGATCTGCTGCCGGCCCGCCTCGCCCAGATGCGCGAGCAGCGTGCCACGCTGGTCGCCGCCCTGTCCGAGCACATCCCCGGGTGGACCTGGCGGCTGCCGCCCGGCGGACTGTCCATCTGGGTGGATCTGGGCGAGCCCGTCGCCGCCGCGCTGTCCGAGCGCGCCCTGGCCTGCGGCGTGCGGATCGAGAGCGGCGCCTACTTCGCCACCGACCCCGGCGTCTTCGAGCAGCGCCTCCGCATCCCCTACACGACACCCTCCGGCACGCTCCGCGAGGCCGTACGCCGCCTCGCCGCCGCCCTCGCCGACGACCTTCCCCTCTCCGTCGCGGCCCGGCCGCACTGGATCGCCTGATCCGCGATTAGGGTGGGGTCATGGACGGCCCGGGACGATCGCTCACGGTGGGGGAGCGGGCGGTGCTGCTGACGATGCTCGCGGCGGACTTTCCGGGGAGTGCGGAGTTGCGCTCCCAGGTGGCGGGGGCCCTCGTCACCGGCGGGTGCGTGTGCGGGTGCGCCTCGATCGATCTGCGCGTGCCGGACGGTCCCCGGGCGTCCGCGGCCCCTGTGGTGACCGGCGCCCTCCTGACCGCCGACATCGCCGGGACGAGCGACGGAGTGCTGCTGTTCCTGCGCGACGGCTACCTTTCCCACCTGGAGTTCTACACGCCGGATGACGCGCCCGCCCGCCTTCCCCGGCCCGAGGACCTCATCGTGCGCCCACCGGAGCCCGGCCGATAACGCCCGGCGCTCAGTCGGCGTCGCCCCTGCCGGTGTTCCACAGGCGGGCGAGGAACACGGTGAGCGTCTCCGCGACGGAGGGGATCGGCTCGTCCTGCCGGTCGAGCGCCCAGGCGTCGAGGGCGTCGAAGAGGCCGATCGTCGCCACGGTGAGCGGTTCGGCATCCGGGTGCGGGTCGATCAGGCCGATGCGCAGGCCGTTCGCGACGAGCCGGTGGATCCAGGAACGGCCGGCGGGATCGTGGTACGGCTGCGCGGCGAGCACCGCCCGGTCGTCCGGGTGTTCGCGCAGGTGCGCCACCAGCCGGGTCGTGCCGGCGGTCACCTGCGCCCACAACTCGCCCTCGGTCGCCACGTCGGCCCACGGCCCGAGCGCGGCGAGCGTACGGTCGCCCGCGTCGGCGACCACGGCGGCGAAGAGGTCGTCCTTGCCGTCGAAGTAGTGGTAGGCGGAGGTCTTGGAGATGCCGGCCTCGGCGATGATCTGGTTGAAGGACGCGGCGTCCTTGCCGTCGCGCGCGAAGTGGGCGCGGGCGACGGCGAGGATGGCGGCTCGCGCGTCGGCCGGCAGCCGGTCGAAGCGGGGAAGCGGCACGGGTCTCCTAGAGGTCGTGGGCGAGCGGGACGGGCGGGCGTGCGGCGGCGAGTCTCCGGTTGACGCGGACCGTCATGATCCAGTGTGCGGCCCACAGGGGGATGGCGACGACGCCGCCGAGGTAGCCGGCCGTGCCGGGCAGGAGCGAGAGGATCTGGAAGGCGCACCAGCCGTACCCGATCGCCGCCCAGCGCCGGGTGAAGGCGGCCGGCACCTGGGCGTGGGCGGCCATCGAGGCGGCGACGGCGCGCACGATGAAGAAGTCCTCGGTGAAGTTGTAGGGGATCGCGAACATCCACCAGACCGAGCCGGGGGCCGCGGCCCTGGCCTCGGCGGGCAGGAGTTCCAGGGTCCGCTGAAGGGCCCGGCAGTACAGCGCGACGAGCCCGAGGAAGGCGGCCAGGGCGATCGGACCGCCGGGCACGCCCAGCGCCCCGATCTCGCCCAGGATGCCAAGCCCCCACTCCGGCGCCCACAGCGGATAGGTGAGCAGGATCGCGGACAGCAGGGTGCCCACAGTCTTGACGACGACTCGCATGCCCGAAGTGTACTGGTGGTACACACCACTGGTACACCCCCTTCGGCCCGAACGTGGAGCGCGAACGGCGCCCGGCCGGTCGGCGAAACAGCAGCGAAAGGAAAGGCGGGAAGATGGAGCCGCATGTGGGCCATCAAGGCGGGCACCGTGTACGGCCTGTCCACGAGGATCACGATCGGCGACCCTGACAGCGCGCGCCACCCACCCCGGCACAGTCACCGGCCGGTGAGGATGACGAGTTGCCGGGTCGCCCGGGTCATCGCGACATAGCGGTCGACCGCTCCTTCGATGCCCTCGCCGAACGCCTCCGGGTCGACGAGGACGACCAGGTCGAACTCAAGCCCTTTCGACAGCTCCGGGGTCAGCGACCGGACACGGGACGTCGTCCGGAATGTGGGATCGCCGATGACGCAGGCGATGCCGTCGGCGTTAGCGGCGAGCCAGGTGTCGAGGATCGAGCTCAGATCCGCGGCGGATCCGTGCACGACGGGGACGCCGCCGCTGCGGATGGAGGTCGGCACGTTGGCGTCCGGGAGCACGGCCCGGATGACCGGCTCGGCCTCCGTCATGATCTCCTCCGGCGTCCGGTAGTTGACGCTCAGGGAGGCCAAGGTGATCCGGTCGAGCCCGATCCGCCGGAGCCGTTCCTGCCACGACTCCGTGAACCCGTGCCTGGCCTGGGCGCGATCCCCGACGATGGTGAAACTCCTGGACGGGCACCGGAGCAGCAGCATCTGCCACTCCGCGTCGGTCAGTTCCTGGGCCTCGTCCACGACGATGTGCGCGAACGGGCCGGCGAGCAGGTCCGGTTCGGTGCCGGGCGGTGCGGTCCCGTCGACCAGTGCGTCCCGGATGTCCTGTCCGCGTAGCATCGTCACCGCGCCTTCCCCGTCGTCGTCGGCCGCGAGCAGGTCGTCGACGACCGCGGCCATGTGCTCGCGTTCGGCGGCGACGGAGGCGTCATGCCGGCGCTTGCGCCGCGACGCCTCCGGGTCGCCGAGCCGCTGCCGCGCCGCGTCCAGGAGCGGCAGGTCGGACACCGTCCACGCCTGGGCGTCCGCGCGCTGCAACTTCCGGACCTCGTCGGGGCTGAGCCAGGGCGCGCACAACCGCAGGTAGGCGGGTACCGACCACAGGTCTCCGACGAGGTCGGCCGCTTCGAGCAGCGGCCACGCGCGGTTGAAGGTCGTGAGCAGCTCCCTGTCCCGCAGCAGCGACTTGCGGAGCAGGTCGGCGGGGGCGTCGCCGTCGTGCCCGTCCACCAGGATCGTGAGCAGCGCCTCCCAGATCTGGTCCCGCGCCTCGTTGTGCGGCGTACCGGGGTCCGGTGCCTCGAACGCCTCGGCCCAGTCGTCGGCGCTCAGCCGGATGTCGGACCAGGGGGTCGTGATCGTCATCCCCTTGGTGGGCGGGTTCTCGTAGAACCGGACGGCCGGCTCGATCGCCTTCACCAGGTCCGCGGACGACTTCAGGCGGGCCACGTCCGGGTCGGCCTCGATCACCGCCGTGGCGCCCTCGGCGACGAGATCCCGCAGCGTGCAGGTCCGCACGCCCTCCTCGCCGAGACTGGGGAGGACGTCGGCGACGTAGGCGAGGTAGGGCTGGTGCGGGCCGACGAACAGCACGCCGCCCCGGCGCCGACCCAGGCGGGGGTCCGCGTAGAGAAGGTAGGCGGAGCGGTGCAGGGCGACGACGGTCTTCCCGGTACCCGGACCGCCGTCGACGACGAGAGCGCCGCGGGATCCCGCGCGGATGACGGCGTCCTGGTCGGCCTGGATGGTGCCGAGGACGTCCCGCATCCGTGCCGACCGGTTGCCGCCCAGGCTGGCGATGAAGGCGGACTGGTCGTCGAGCGCGGCGTGCCCTTCGAACCCGTCCGGGGTGAACACCTCGTCCCAGTAGTCGCTGATCCGGCCGTGGGTCCAGCGATACCTGCGGCGGCTCGCCAGTCCCATCGGGTTGGCGTGGGTCGCTCCGAAGAACGGCTCGGCCGCGGGGGAGCGCCAGTCGAGCAGCAGCCGCCGGCCCGCGCTGTCCGTGAGGCCGAGTCGCCCGACGTACACGGGCTCGGAGTCGTCCGCGGCGACCATGTGCCCGAGGCACAGGTCCAGGCCGAAGCGACGCAGCGCGCGCAGGCGGGCGGTCAGCCGGTGGATCTGCATGTCCCGGTCCATCGCCTGCCGGCCTTTGCCGCCGGGCGCCCTGAGCTCGGCGTCGAGGCGGCCGGACAGCTCGGCGATCGACTGCCGGAGGCTCTCCGCGATGGCCGCGAAGTGCCGTTCATCACCGGCGATCAGCGCCGGGTCGGCCTTGGGGGCGAGGTGGCCGGGAAGGTCGAACGCCCCGGTGGTCAGGGGATTCACGGCATCGGCTCCGATCTGGGGTCGCGTGCGGCCATCGCCGTACGGCACGCCGGTCGAGACGCCTTCGCTACGCGACAACGCTCCGCCTGGGGTACCACCACCTGGGGCGCGCCGGCCCGGGCGGCGGTCGTCGTGGTGCCCGCGCCGCCGTGGTGCACGACGGCGGCCACCCGGCCGACCGGCACCGGCGGCACGCCCGCCCCGGCCGGCAGCTCGGCGAACTCCTCGTCCGGCGGCGCGCACACCCGCACCCCCGCGCCGAGTGCCCCCAACCGCGCCGCGAGTGCAACCACCGGTTCGACGTCCCCGCGTGACCCGTACGTCGACAACAACACACGCACTTCGCATCCCCGTTTCCGCAGGTTCCGGCCTGGACCGACGATTCTGCGGGACGACCCGGGTCTTGCCGCAAGCCCCCCGGTGCGCTATACGTTGAGAGTGGAAAGGAGCGGGTGAACCCCTTTCCCTCCTGGCGTCCGCTGTGACGGACAGCCTCCTCGCGATTCAGTACGGGCCGCCCCGGAAGTACATGCCGCTGTGCGCCCGGGGGCGGTCGTCGCGTCCGTGCGCGACGGCGGACCTGTCGGCGGGCGCCGACCGCCCGGCCACGAGCAGGCGACCGGCGAACTCGGCCAGCCAGCGCCCGCGATCATGGTGGCGCACCGGATCGGACCACATAGCGGACACCCTGACAAAGCGGCGACCCCTTCCGCAACCGCATACCCGGACCGGCACCGCGGCTGCGAAGCACGCCCGCCCCCCAGCGCCCGCCCCCGGCGCCCGCGTGCTGCGGGTCGCAAAATCGTTGGACAACGTGCCATGCCCGTGGCGATCGTGGGGATGTGCGACAGGAAGAGCTGTGGGACGACGAGACCGCCCGGCGCTATGACACGCCGGGCACCGGCATGTTCGCGCCCGAGGTGCTGGGGCCGACGGTGGACCGCCTCGCCGTGCTCGCGGGCGAAGGACGGGCGCTGGAGTTCGCCATCGGAACCGGCCGGGTGGCCGTCCCGCTCGCCGCGCGCGGAGTGTCCGTCACCGGCATCGAGCTGTCACTGCCCATGATCGGCCAACTGCGGGCGAAGGCGGACGAGGCGACGATCCCGGTGGTCGTCGGCGACATGGCGTCGGCCGTCGCCCCGGGCGAGTACACGCTGGTCTACCTCGTCTACAACACGATTGCCAACCTGCTCACCCAGGCCGAACAGGTCGCGTGCTTCCGTAACGCCGCCCGTCACCTCGCACCCGGCGGCAGGTTCGTGATCGAGCTCTGGGTGCCCGAGCTGCGCAGGCTCCCGTCGGGGCAGCAGGCCACGGTGTGGCACTCCGAGCCCGGCTACATCGGCCTGGACACCTACGACGTCCTGCGGCAGCACGTCGTGTCACACCATTTCAGGTTCGACGAGAGCAGGCAGGCCGAGCTGTTCCGCACTCCGCACCGTTACATCTGGCCGGCCGAGCTCGACCTCATGGCGCAGCTGGCCGGGTTCGAGCTGGAGAGCAGGCACGCGGACTGGACCGGAGCCGACTTCACGGCCGAGTCGCGTTCCCACGTGTCCGTCTACCGCATCCCGGCGCCCGCACCTTGAGCCGGACGAGGGGCGGTGACTTGACAGAGTGAGATGAGGAGACCGGCTAATCCGGATTTGTCCGGCTAAATTGGCGGCGCATACGTCAGTCGCCGATGTTGAGTCGTGTGACGCCGATCCCTTTTGCCGAGGTCCTGACATGACACTTTCCGTGGACGAACGCGCCATCGCGCGAACCGCGCCGGGTCACGCGCCCGTATCCCCCGCGCGGGCATGAAAGCGACCAAGCCCCTGTGGGCGACCCTGATCACGATCGCCTTCCTCATCGCGGCGGTGTTCGGCGGCATCTACCTGACGGCTCCGCTGAGCGACCCGGCGAACCCCGTGACCGGCCTCTACTCCTCCGTCGCCACCACCCTCATCGCGCTCGCCCTGGTGTTCGGGTGGCGAAGATTCGTGACCAGGCAGCCGTGGCAGGGGATGAGCATGCCGCTCACCTGGGCGGCGCTCCCGCAGGCGCTGCTGGGCGTCGCCGTGGGCACGGTGGCGATCCTCGCGTCCAACTCCCTCTCCGTCGCGTTCGGCGCGGCCTCCTGGGTGCCGCCCGAGGCCAGGTCGGAACTGGTGGGGTACTTCCCGCTGACCCTCGCCATCGTCGTGCTCAGCGTGGGCTTCCCCGACGAGGTGCTCTTCCGCGGCCACCTGTACGGCACGCTGCCCGCCCGGCTCGCCCTGCCGGTCACGACGGTGGCGTTCGGCGCGCTCCACCTCATCTCCTTCGGCAGCGAGGCGTCGGAGGTCGTCGAGGGGGTGCTCTACGTCGTGTCCGGGGTGGCGCTGGGCTTCGCCTGCGGCGCGGCGCGGGCGCGAACCGGCACGGTGTGGATGGCGGTCGGGGTGCACACCGGGACGCTCATCGCGTTCCGCCTGTTCGCCACCGAAGGGGTCGTGTACGGCGTGCAGCTCGCGATCCAGATCGCCACGCTGGCCCTCACCGGGCTCCTCATCCTGGCGACGGCGCGCCGGTCGGCCTTGTGGAACCGGACCGGAACGGAAGCGCGGAACGGTTGAGGACGTTTCTCGGCGAAGGCGATGTCGAACGCCGGGACAACGAGGTCGAAAGCCGGGGCAAATGCTGTGCCGGCTGATATCCGGAAGCCTGGCCGAATGCGCGGAAGCATTTCTGCGCGCCCGCCGGCGGCCATGCTGATGAATGTGTTCGAGCTTTCGGTGAAAAAGGCACGATGAGCGAGTCGCTTTCCCGGGGAATTGTTTTCCCGGGGAAGCGGGCCAGGGTCACGGGCAACGGTGACGCGTCCGGCTGAACGGACGGTCTTGTCCCCGTGGCCCCGGTCTGCTCGACTCGTCCGGGCCGCTGGAGGGGGAGACGCTCAGAGGGCCTCGGCCGGCCTCAAGACCGGGCGTTGACCGCCTCGACGATCCCGTCCCACAGGTTGACGCGAGCCCGGAGGGCGGCGTTGATCGTGTCGGCGCACTCGTCCCACTTGCTCTGGTCGGTGCCGCACAGGTCGGCGAGCATGGCCATGGCCATGGGGGTGTGCTCCTCGCCGTCCACCTCGATGTGCCGCGCGAGGTAGTCGCGGAACTTGGCGAGCTTGCCGCCGTGGTCGTCGATCTTGATGACCTGGTCGAACATCTCCGGGATGAGGTCCTCGCGGCCGAAGGCGAAGGCGGCGGCCTGGCAGTGCAGCGGGGCGTTCTCGATGATGTCCCAGGTGTGCCCGACGAAGGCGGCGGCCGCGGCGGGCACGCCGGCCTCGGTCAGCGCCGCCGGGACGGGCGTGCCCGACCCGATCAGGTCGAGGAACGTCTGCACCGTCGCCGTGTCGGCCCCGGCCTGGCGCATCCCCTCGACGTAGAGCTCGAAGTGGCTGATGAAGCCCTCGCCGAGTTCGTCGCTCTCCTCGACCAGGACGATGTCGTTCACCAGTCGCCGGCTCTCGCTGGAACCCCGTGGCACCCAGGGCACCTCCACGCAGGTGAGCTGCTGCTGGAGGCGCTTGAGCAGGGACATGAAGTCCCAGACCGCGAACACGTGGTGCTCGTTGAAGACGTTGACGTCATCGAGCGTCCTGAGCCGACTGTAGATCGGATGCTTGATCACCTCGGCCCGGACCGGCTCGATCCGGAGCTTCAGTTCGTCGATGGCCGTGTTTTCTTTGCCCCAATCGTAGCGGGACATTGGACGCTCCTTTTTAGGGGGATGTAACTCCTCGAAGTCTCGTCAGCGGGGGTCGCCCTCCGCAATAGCAGGGAGATGGCAAGGCTTGCGGGGCGCCTGGCAGAAAGCAGGGGTGACGGCCATTTAGGAAGACAATGAACTCCGCCGCCGGAGCGTGCGGCGAATTTAGTGGAAGTGCGCTGACACTCCGATTAACCACACTGTGCGAAGCATTGTTTCCGCTGCTCTCCGGCGCTTTCGGGCCGGGCGCCGGGCAGCGCGGCGCGACGTTCGCGGTGAGCCGTACGGGGTGAGGGTTGGGCGACCGGAAGGGCGGAGCCGGTTCCGGTCGCCGGCTCTGCGGAAGGGGGTCAGTAGGAGCGGGCCCGGGTGGGCTTCACCCGGATCACAGTGGAGAAGTCGGCGAAGGTCTGCTCAGGGGTCAGGCCGGCCCAGCGCATCGACTCCAGGTGTTTCTCCAGGTAGGCGGCTACCTCGCTCTCGGTCAGCGGCGCCGGCTCGCCCGGCGCGGCGTGGTCCATCTCGGCGACGCCCTCGACGGTGAGGACGCTGAACTGCTCCGCGTCGCCGTCGAGGTCCAGGTGCAGCGAGACCTTGGGGTTGCCGCGCAGGTTGCGGATCTTAGGGGCGCCGGGATTGCTGATGATCAGAAGTGTGGTCCCATCCCACGTGTATCCCACCGGCGAAGTCTGGGGTTGCCCGTCGGAGTTGACCGTCGTCAGCCAGATGATCGACTGGTCCTGCAGGCGCTGCTCGGCGCGAACACCTGCCTCGCCTTCGAGGTTAGGAAGCATCCGCGCAGTTTACGGGAATATGTCGATCTTGGGGCCGTCACGCTCGACAATGTGGAGATCTTCACGCCGTCGCAGGTAGCCGCCGCGGTCCGATGCCGGGTATGGTCCCGCGGCTACATGACGAACATTTCCGGTGGGCCGCCCGAGGGAGGCGGAACATCCAGAGAATGGGATCATGCACGCCGCCTATATCGAGCAGTTCGGCCCGCCGGAAGTCATCAAGTACGGAGAACTCGACGCTCCGCGACCTGGTCCGCATGACGTGCTGGTCGATGTCACCGCCACCGCGGTCAACCACGTGGACACCTTCGTGCGATCGGGGGCCTGGCGTACTCCGCTCGACTTCCCGTTCGTGATCGGCCGGGACCTGGCGGGGACGGTGGCCTCGGCCGGCTCCGCGGTCGTCGGCTTCGCCCCCGGGGACCGGGTGTGGTGCAACAGCCTCGGCCACGCCGGTCGTCAGGGGGCCGCGGCCGAGCAGGCGGCCGTCCCGGCGGAACGGCTGTACCACCTGCCCGGCGGCGTCGGGTTCGAGGACGTGGTCGCCGTCGCGCACCCGGCGGCCACCGCCTACCTGGCCCTTTTCGTCCATGGCCGGGTCCGCCCCGGAGACACCGTCGTGGTCGAGGGCGCCGCGGGCAACGTCGGCAGCGCGCTCGTGGTGATGGCGGCCGAGGCCGGGGCGCGGGTCGTCGCCAGCGCGAGCGCCCGCGACGCCGAGCTGTGCCGGAGCCTGGGCGCGGCGGAGGTCGTCGACTACCGGGATCCGGAGGCCGCCGCGCTGCTGCGCGACCGCTGCCCGCGAGGAGCGGATCTCTACGTGGACACCGCGGGGCGCAACGATCTGACCCGTGCGGTGGAGCTGCTCGCCAAGCGCGGGCGGATCGTGCTGCTCGCCGGGATGCTCACCCGCCCGGTGCTCCCGGTCGGCCCGCTGTACCTGAAGGACTGCTCGATCGCCGGCTTCGCGATCTCCCAGGCCACCGTGGACGAGCTGGCCGCGGCGGCGCTGTCCGTCAACCGCCTGCTCGCGGCCGGCCGGCTGCGCCCGCGCATCGCCGAGACGCTGCCGCTCAGCGCCGCGGCCGAGGCGCACCGCAGGGTCGAGGAAGGCACGGGCGCCGGCGGGAAGATCGTGCTCAGGACCGATCTGGGCTGAGGTCCGCAACCGGGGGCCGGGAGGGCGACCCGTCCCCCGGGCCCGGCGCCGAACTTGACGAACCCTGGCCAAGTGCCTGGCCCGCCGGGGGAGGCCGTCGCCAGGATGCGAGTCATGGGCGCATCGATTATCGACTCATCCCCGCTTTTCAAACTAAGTGCGGACATAACCGTATCGGCGACCCCCGAAGGCGTCTACGCGGTGGTCAGCGACCTGCCACGCAGCGGCGAATGGAGCCCGGAATGCCAGGGCGGCGTCTGGATCTCCGGTGAGCCGGCGGCCGAAGGATCCGTGTTCCGCGGCGAGAACCTGCGGAGTCCGGAGGTCGTCGCCTGGGCGCCGCTGGTGCGTGGCGTCTGGCACACCGAATGCCGCATCGTCGCAGCCGAGCCCGGCCGCACCTTCCGCTGGATGATGCTCTCCTACGCCGGGGCCGACCAGGAGAGTGTCTGGGGATTCGACATCAGGCCCGCGGACGGCGGCAGCGTGCTGACGCACCACTTCCGGATGGGGAAGGCGACCACCGGCATTCACAAGATCGTTGCGGATATGGACGAAGCGGCGAGAAAGCGCTTCGTATCCGAGTGGGCGGCGAAGCTGGAAGGCGATCTCTCCGAGACGTTGAAGCGGATCAAGGACGTCATCGAAACGTCGTGACCCCGGTGCGGGTGAAACAGCTGGGAAGGAAGGCAGTCGCATGTTCCTGCAACGAATAAACAACCGTGGGATCCGGCTCGGCACGCTGTACGACCGGGCGGCGGCGCGGCACCCGGCCAGCCCGGTGATCCTCGACCACGAGCTCGACATCGCTCCCGAGCGGGGGCGCTTACTGGTCCTGACCGAACTCGCGGACCTGGTGGACGACTTCGCCTCCCGGCTCTGGGCCGCCCGGGTCCGTCCCGGGGAACGCGTCGTGGTGTACAAGTCGCACGGTTTCGACATCTCCCTGCTGGCCTGCGCGCTGGCCCGGATCGGGGCGATTCCCGCGCTGCTGTCCCCCAAGCTGGACGGCGCCACGGTGCGCGAGCTCATGCGTCGCATGGGCCGGCCGCACCTGGTCACCGACCAGGTCAAGCTGGAGACCGAGCTGACGGACAAGGTGTTCGAGCTCGCCGATCACGTGCTGCTCGCCTCCGGCGCCCACCCCGAGGCCACCCCGCTGGCCGAACTCGCCGGCGTCGACCGGGTCACGCCGGTGAACATGCCCCCGGACCATCCGACCCTGATCACCCACACCTCCGGCACCACCGGCATTCCCAAGCTCGCCGTGCACACCGGGCGGACGTTGCAGGCGCGGTACCGTCCGCAGGCGACCATCGTGGCCGCGGCGGTCCGCAGGAGCGAGCCCATCGCCATCCACGTGTCGTTCGTGCACTCCCGGATGTACACCGCCATGCCCATCTCGGTCCTCCAGGGGCACCCGATGATCGTCATGCGGGACGACGACCCGAAGGCCGCGGCCGACCTGTTCTCCCGGTTCCCGCCCGGCTTCATCGAGGCGCACCCCAACGCGTTCCTGCGGTGGGAGGTGCTCGCGGACGATCCGCGCGCGCCGCTGGCCAACGTGAAGTACTTCAGCTCCACCTTCGACGCGATCCACCCGCGGACCGTGCACCGGATGCTCTGCGCCTCACGGCGCCGGGCGCCGCGTTTCGCCCAGGCGTACGGCCAGAGCGAGGTGGGCCCGATCGCCGCGCGCACCTACAGCAAGAAGGGCGGCGCGGAGTTCGACGCCAGGTGCGTCGGGCGGCCCTTCCCCGGGATGACGGATGTCCGGGTGGTCAGCCGTGACGGCAAGCGGCCGACCAAGTCCTCGCCGGGGTACATCGAAGTGCTCAGCAACGGGCGGATCGTGACCTACCTGGGCGAGCACGAGCGCTGGGAGAAGCAGGCCAAGGGCGAGTGGTGGCGCATGGGCGACGTCGGCTACCGCACCAAGTGGGGCTGCCTGCACATGCTGGACCGCGAGGTGGACGAGATCCCGGGGATCGACAGCACCCTGGAGATCGAGGACAAGCTGCTCACGCGGTTGCCGGAGCTGATCGAGGTGATCCTCGTCCCGAACGAGCACGACCTGCCCCAGCCGGTGGTGAGCACCCGGGACGACGCGCCGCTCGACCCGGCCGCGTGGCGGGCCGCGGTCGCGGGGCTGCCGGAGATGGCCGACCCGGTGCAGTGGCGCCAGGAGGACCTGCCGCAGACCGCCACCACGAAGATCAAACGACTGGAACTGGCGAAACTGCTGCGTTCCGGTGCCAGGCCGTACACCGGCGACTCCCGGCCGGAGCCGGCGTGATCCGCTGAAACACCACCGCGTGAGAGAACTCCGTTCGCCGACGAGTCCGGTCACGCCGTTGCAGGGCCTGCGGGCGGTGGTTCGCGGGACCTGAGAAAGAGGTCATCATGGCCATCGAACAAAAGGAAGAACCGGGTTCCACGGCGAAGATGCCTGCGCAGCTGAACTCACTCACCGGTCTGCGCTGGGTGGCGGCGTTCATGGTCTTCGTGTCGCACGCGCTCTACCTGCCGAACGCCGTCCCGCAAGGAGAGGTCGGCACGGCGATCAACACGGGGGTGGCCCTGGCCGGCTATGTCGGGGTCTCCGTCTTCTTCGTGCTGAGCGGCTTCGTGCTCACCTGGTCCTCACGCGCGAACGACACCGCGCCCAAGTTCTGGCGGCGCCGCTTCTTCAAGATCTACCCCAACCACTTCGTCGCCTTTCTCATCGCGGTGGTGTTCGTCCTGTGGATGGGGGAGCAGGTGGGGTTCGCCCCCCTGAGTGACCAGCTCCCCGGTCTCATCCCGCAGGTGCTGCTGCTGCACGCGTGGCTGCCCGATCTCCAGGCCGCCTTCGCGTTCAACACGGTGAGCTGGACGCTCTCCGTGGAGGCGGTCTTCTACCTCTGCTTTCCGCTGCTGCTCGCGGCGGTGACCAGGATCCGGGTGGACCGGCTGTGGTACTGGGTCGGCGGGCTGGTGCTCGTGGTCTTCTGCGTCCCCCAGGTGGCGGACCTCCTCTCGGACGGCGGCGGCGACGCCGCGTACCTCGGCCTGAGCAGCTGGGAGTACTGGTTCGTCTACGTGCTGCCGGTCACCCGCCTGCCCGAGTTCGTGATCGGCATCCTGCTGGCCAGGATCGTCATGGCCGGACGCTGGATCAACGTCCCGCTGTGGCTGGCGGGCGTCATCTTCGCCGCCGGCTACGTGGTGACGCTGAACGTGCCCAAGTCGTACGCGATCGTGGCGGCGACCATCATCCCGATCGTGCTGCTGATCCCGGCGGCGGCGACGGCCGACATCCGTGGCCGCCGGCGGTCCCCGCTGGCCACCCGGCCCATGGTCTGGCTCGGCAACATCTCCTACGCCTTCTACCTGGTGCACCTGTTCTCGATCATCTTCGTCCTCTACATCATCGGGCTCGACTTCCAGGCGGGCACGTACCTGCACACCGCCGGGTTCGTCGGCGTCACGCTCACGATGAGCATCCTGGCGTCCTGGGCGCTTTACGGGCTCGTCGAGCGGCCGATGCAGCGCAGGTTCGCCACGAAGCGCCGGCCGTCGGTGGAACACCGGCCGGGGAAGGTGGAAGTCTCCCCCTGAGTCGCACGGCGGGCAGGCGTCGGGGACCTGCCCGCCGACTTGACGAATTCGGAATTTATTGCTGGCCGCCGCCGGCGAGACGCTGTTACGTTCCGGCTCGGCATCCGTGAAATCCGGCGCGTCGTGGCCTTCGCACGAGGCTCCGTGCCAACGAAGTCGTGCACACAGTGATGGCCACCGGGATGGTGGTCGCGAGAACCTGGGGAATGGGGGCGGTCGTGTCCGCCGTGCAGTCAAAACAATCGGCCTCCGTGGCGAACATGCCCGCGCAGTTGAATTCGCTGACCGGGTTGCGCTGGGTGGCGGCGTTCATGGTCTTTCTCACCCACGCGTTACAGGATCCGGTCAGCGTCCCCCCGGGCGGGCTGGGCGAGGCGATCAACGCGACGGTCGTCATGGCCGGGTCGGTGGGGGTCTCCGTCTTCTTCGTGCTGAGCGGCTTCGTGCTGACCTGGTCGGTCCGCACGAGTGACACCGCGGCCAAGTTCTGGCGGCGCCGCTTCTTCAAGATCTACCCCAACTACCTCGTCGCCTTCGGGGTGGCGGTGCTGTTCATCGCCTGGATGGGCGCGTCGGTCGGTTATCCGAGCCTGGGCGAACAGGCTTCGGCGGTCGTGCCGCAGTTGCTGCTGCTCCAGGCGTGGTCGAGCGACCTGGGGATCAGCGCCGCGTTCAACACGGTGGGCTGGACGCTGTCCATCGAGGCGATGTTCTATCTCTGCTTCCCGTTCCTCCTCGTGCTGCTGAACCGGATCCGTCCGGAGCGGCTGTGGTACTGGGTCGGCGGAATGGTGGTCCTGATCTTCTGCTTCCCGCAGCTGACGAGACTGCTTCCGGCCGGTGAGCCCGTGTTCTGGGGACTGAACAACTGGGAGATGTGGTTCGTCTACATGTTCCCGCTCACCCGTATGGCCGAGTTCGTGATCGGCATCCTCCTGGCCAGGATCCTGCTGACCGGAAAGTGGATCAACCTTCCGCTGTGGGCGGCCGCGCTGGTCTTCGTCGCCGGCTACGTCGTGATGCTGAACGTCCCCACGCTGTACGCGATAGCGGCGGCGACCATCATCCCGATCATCCTGCTGATCGCCGCGGCGGCGACGGTCGACATCCGTGGCCGCCGATCCCTGCTGGCCACCCGGCCCATGGTCTGGCTCGGCAACATCTCCTACGCCTTCTATCTCCTGCACGTGTTCGCGATCACCCTGGTCTTCTACGTGATCGGCCTCGACTTCCAGGCGACGAGCCTGTCCGCCGTCGGGTTCTTCGCGGTCAGCCTCGCCCTGGCCGTGGTGGCGTCCTGGCTGCTCTACGAGCTCGTCGAAAAGCCGATCCAGCGCAGGTTCGCGACGAAGCGCGAGCGGCCGGGCCCGCTCGCCCGGCCGGTGACGGACCCCGCGGTGCCGCAACCGCAGGGCGGTTCACTGCAATAACCGCTCGTGCTGCTTTCAGGCGACGAGCGACCCAATATCCAGACTTCTCGTAATCTCGTGCCAATCCGGTGGAGGTGACCGTCAATGGGGTCCGTTGCGAGGACCGCAGTTATCGGTGGGGGGATGGCCGGATGTGCGGCGGCCAGGGAACTCGTCAGGAGCGGCCGTGAGGTCGTGATCTTCGAGGTGGGAGAAGGACTCGGCGGGCGGGCGCGCTCGTGGCACCGGCCGGAGATCGAGCCCACTGTCGGCATCAACCTCATGTACGTCAGCTTCTACCCGCTGATGTCGAAGCTGGTCGAGGAGTTCGGGCTCAAGGACGAGCTCGTGAAGATCTCCAGCAGCGTCTACATCTCCGACGGCGGCGACGCCGTACCGCTCTCATCGGACTCCCCGATCAACGTCCTCAAATACCCCCTCGCCTCGCTCCGGGACAGGTTCGCCTTCGCGCTGGCCGGGATACGAGAGGTCCTCCGGCGTGACCAGATGGACCTGTTCGACCCGTTGAAGGCGGCGCCGTTCGACGACGGCACCTCGATCGCCGAGTTCGCGCACCGGTACATGTCCCCCCGCGGCTTCGACTTCCTGCTGCGCCCGCAGGTCGAGGGGTTCTGGAACTTCAGGTGCGAGGACGTCTCCAACGTGCACGGCCGGGCGCTGCTGGCCTGGCTCGGCGGCTCGGACTTCTACGTGTTCCGCGGCGGCATGCAGGTCCTGGCGGAACGCCTCGCCGAGGGGGCCGACGCCCGCTTCGGGCACGAGGTCTCCGACCTGCAACTGACCGGGTCGGGGGTCCAGGTCAGCGCCCGTACGCCGGTCGGCGAGCCGGTCAGCGAGGTCTTCGACGACGTGGTGGTCGCCACCCCGGCGCCGATCGCCGCCAAGCTCACCGCGACCCTGCCCGCCGACGTCGTCGGCAGCGAGACGCGCGCGTTCCTGGAGACGCAGGAGTACGAACCCGCCATCTCGTTCGCCTACCTGGTGGATCACGGCAGCCTGCCGGCGGAGGCGCACATCGTGGCGGGCGGCTCCGCCGATCCGCCGATCCGGAACATGATCACCTACCCCCGCAAGGTACGCGACGAGCAGGGGCGGCCGGTCGACAAGCTGCTGGTGTTCGCCTACCCGGGCAGGGCCCTCACCCGGCGCCTGCTCGGCGCGTCCCCGGAGGAGCAGTTCGCGACCGTCACGCCCCTGCTCAACACGCTGTGGCGCGACTTCCCCGCCGACCCCGAGCCGTTCCAGATCGCCGAGCGTCCCTTCGGGTTCCCGATCCCGGCGCCGGGCCGGTACCGCCAGTCGGCCGAGGTGATCGGCAGGCTGCGCCCGCCGGTCGCCTTCGCCGGCGACTACTTCAACTCGCCGACCACCGAGGCCGCGTTGCTCTCCGGCACCAGGGCCGCGCACGCGCTGACCGCCGCGGGCTGAGCTCCCGCCGCGACGCGCCCGAGTTCGACACGGGGCGCCCTCCCGAGACCACCGGGAGGGCGCCCCGCTCGCGTCCCCGGCCACGCCCCGGCCCCGCGCCCTGCGAGCGCCGCCTCCGCGAGGGGGCGCCGCCTCCGCGAGGCCCCACCGTACGGCGCCGCTTCTGCGAGACCCTGTCGTGCGGCGTCGTCCCGCCTACGTGCACCCGTCTACGCGCACCCGCCTGCGCGCACCCGCCTGCGCGCACGAGTGTGGCCCGTCGCCGGAAGCGACGGGCCACGCGTCGGTCATGGAGGTCAGAGGCCGGGCAGGTGGCTGATCCTGCCGTCGGGGCCCCAGCGCACCGGGCGCGACTCGCCCGCGGCGTTCACCGAGTAGCCGACGATGACGCCCTTCCGGTTGATGCCCCAGACGAAGTCCTCCGCGCTGTCCGGCAGTCCGGGCAGCGCGGTGATCCTGCCGTCGGGGGTCCAGCGCACCGCGCGCCACTTGCCCGCGGAGTTCAGGGAGTAGCCGGCGATGACACCGCTCGCGTTGATCGATATGGGGTAGGGGGTGGAGCCGCCGGGCAGCGCGGGCAGGTCGGTGGTGGTGCCGTCGGCGTTCCACCGCAGCGCGCGCCACGTACCATCGGCGGTCCAGGAGGGGCCGACGATGACGCCGCTCGGGTTGATGTCGTACGCCGTGCTTCCGACGGCCCCGGCCGGGGCCAGGTCCGTGATCGTGCCGTCGGTGTTCCACCGGACCGCGTGCCACTCGTACTCGCCGCCGTCGAGGATCTCGGAGTCGCCGACGATGACGCCGCTCCCGTTGATCCCCCAGGGCTGGCCGTTGCGCCCGCCGGGGAGCAGCGGCAGCTCGGCGATCCTGCCGCCGGGCTTCCACTTGACCGGACGCGGCGCCGTCGTCCCGCCGGACCAGCCCGAGATGAAGCCGTTCTCATTGATCCGGTACGGGTCGTAGACGCCGGGCTGCGGATGTGCCAGCTCGGTGATCGTGCCGTTGGTGTTCCACTGGACCGGGAGCCCCTGGGATTCGCCGACGATGACGCCGCGCGCGTTGATCCCGTAGGCCCGGCTGGTGGTGGCGCCGGGCCGGGCGCGCAGTTCGGTGACCGTGCCGTCGAGGTTCCAGCGCACCGCACGCCGCTCACCCGCGGCGTCGTCGACGTAGCCGACGATGACCCCCGAGTCGTCGATGTCGTGGGCGACGCCGGTCGCCGGGGCCCTGGCGGGCGTGGCCTGGGCGGGGCCGGCCATGCTCAGCACCAGGGC
The DNA here is from genome assembly GCF_030268685.1 of Microtetraspora sp. NBRC 13810. GTDB lineage: Bacteria > Actinomycetota > Actinomycetes > Streptosporangiales > Streptosporangiaceae > BSRQ01. The sequence continues at coordinate 88,392 of NZ_BSRQ01000011.1, read as the reverse complement.
GGCGGCCGTCGTCACGGCGGCCAGCGCCCGCATTCTCACCATGGCGGTCGTGCTCCGCCAATTTCTCAGCATTATGCGGCTCCTTCGGGGCGAATTTCGTGCAACCCCGTTTCTGTCATCCCTTGCGCCGGATACGGCAGAAACGCGGGTCCATTGACGTCCAGTATTCGGTGGCCGGTGAGGGTGTCCCCATCACCGGCCCGATGACAATTCATTGCCATGAATGCTGCGTTTTCCCGTGCTCACGACGCGGTGGCCCCGCCCGCCGCGGTGGGGCGGACGGGGCCACCGCTCGATGAGCCTTTCCCGCTCTCCGGCGCCCCGCGGGGGCCGGGGTTTCGCATCGCGCAGGGGCTATTTCGTGGTGCCGACCGTGTCGGGGCGGGCGTCGGGCTCCTCCGACTTGGGCGCCGCCTCCTCCGCCGGGGCCTCCGACCCGATCGGCGGTACGTGCCGGAGCGTGACCATGACGAGGCAGCCGATGATGACCATCACGACGACGGCGATGCCGTGCACGACGTTCATCCCGTTCAGGAACGCGACGCGGCCGACGGCGATGAGCTGGTCGCCGACCGCCGCGGACAGCTCACCCGCGGCCGCGAAGGCGCCGGCGAAGCTGTCCCGGGCGGTCTCGGCCACCGCGGCGGGCACGCCGTCCGGCATCGACTCGGCGATCTGGTTGCTGTAGATGGCCGTGCCGATGGTGCCGAAGATCGCGATGCCCAGGCCGGCGCCGAACTCGCCGGAGGTCTCCATCACCGCGGACGCCGATCCGGCCTTGTCCGGCGGGGCGGAGCTGACGATCATGCCGGCGCTGAGGGACAGGAGCGGGTTGATGCCGATCGAGATGAGGATGCTCGCGGAGATCAGGAACGCCAGGCCGGAATCCACGTTGAGAAGCGCGAGCACAGCGTACCCGGCCGCCGCTATCGGCAGGCCGGCCACGATCACCATGGCCGGTGGGAACTTCGCGGCGAGCATCGGCGCCAGCATGGCGCCGACGATGGTGGCGAGGCCCATCGGCAGGAACCACACCCCGGCCTGCAACGGCGACAGCCCCTCGATCAACTGCAGGAACTGGGCGAAGTAGAACCCGAAGGCGTACAACGTGAGCTGGCCCAGCCACATCGCCACCAGGCCGCCGGTGAAACTGCGGTTCTTGAACAGCCGCAGGTCGAACAGCGGGCTGGCCAGCGTGCGCTGGCGGCGTACGAAGAGCACGCCGATGGCGAGGCCGACCACGATGGCGAGGATCGGGATGAGCTGCACCCCGTCCTTGGCGATCTCCTTGATGCCGTAGATGACGGGAAGGATCATGCCCAGCGACAGCGCCACGCTGGCCAGGTCCAGCCGTCCCGCCGACGAGTCGCGGTACTCCGGCAGCAGGAGGGGCCCGGTGATCAGCAGCAGCACCATCACCGGCACGCCCATCAGGAACACCGAACCCCACCAGAACCACTCCAGCAGGGCACCGCCGATGGCCGGGCCGACCACGCCGCCGATCGAGAAGGACGTCAGCCAGATGCCGATGGCCATCGCGCGCTGCTTGGCGTCCCTGAACATGTTGCTGATCAGCGCCAGGGTGGAGGGCATCAGCGTGGCTCCGGCGAGGCCCAGCAAGGCCCGGGCCGCGATCAGCATCTCGGAGGAGGTGGAGTAGGCGGCCAGCACGGAGGCCGCCGCGAACGCGACCGCGCCGACCAGCAGCAGTTTCCGCCGGCCGATCCGGTCCCCGAGGGTGCCCATCGTGATGAGGAAGCCCGCGATCACGAAGCCGTAGATGTCGGTGATCCACAGCACTTCGGTGTTGGTGGAGTTCAGATCCGCGCCCAGGTGCGGGATGGCCATGTACAGCACGGTCAGGTCGAGGGCGATGAGGATCGTGGGCAGGGCCAGCACGGCCAGACCGATCCACTCTCGTGGTCCGGCTCGCCCCTCGGACTCCGGTGGAGCGATGGAGGACATGGGAATTCCTTTCGATGTGGGTCGTGGCGCCCTGGGGTACCGGGCTGTGATGACGCGCCGGGTCTCCGGCGTTCAGGAGCCGTACGGACGCTTGGCGCGAGCTTCCCGCAGCGCGAGGGCCCACCAGATGAGCTGGTCGAGCAGGTTCTTGGCGGCTGCGTTGCAAGCGTCGGGGTCGGTGGGCTGGCCGTTGGCGTCGAACTGCTGCGGATAGTTGTGGAAGCTGACGGTTTCCCGGACGCTCACCGCGTGGAGTTCGGTGAACACCGGCTTCAGCGCTTCCACGGCCCGCAGGCCGGCGGCACGGCCGCCGTAGCACACGAAACCGACCGGCTTGGCCTTCCACACGTCGCCGTACCAGTCGATGGCGTTCTTCAGCGACGCGGGGAAGCTGTGGTTGTACTCCGGTGTCACGATCACGAACGCGTCGGCCGCGGCCAGCCACGGCGCCAGGTCACGCACCGGCGGCGGGGTGTCCCCGTCGTCGGTCATCATGTCCGGCAGCCAGGTCTGGGCCAGGTCGATGACGTCGACGTCGAGCTCGCCGTGCCGGCATGCCTGCGCGGCGAACCAGTTGGCCACTGTGGGGCCGAACCGGCCGGTGCGGATGCTGCCGATGATGATCGCGATTCTCAGCCGGTCCTCGGACACCGCTCCCCCTCCCTCCGCACGACTCGCCTGAGGATCTGGTGTGTCAAGAATGCGGGCACGCTGTTATGGCGGAGTTCGGGTCGAGTTAGGGCCGGGTGCGGATGGCGCGACGGCCGGCGGCACGGTTGGCGGTACGGCCGTATGTGACAAACTCCACCTTCAGCCGTTCCCGCCGCAGGGGCTCGCTGTCAGGGTTCAATCGTGGGCAGATCGCCAGTCGGCCGCCTTCCGCCTGCCGGAATGCGCGCGGGACGCACGAGCCTCGTGCGGTGGCCGGCGATCTGCGCCGCCAGGCGGGCCGACCACGGACCGTCAGGCCGGTTGGGCCGGCCGTACGAACCGGCGACACGCGAGGTGCGGAATGACGATCACGTTGACCCCCCGGGCTCTGGCGGACAGGTCCGCCTGGACCCAGCCAGAGGCCATGTTCGAGATGCTCGGCGAGTACCGCCGCAACGAGCCGGTCGTGTGGGTGGAGGGATCGGGCTTCCTCCCGTTCTGGCTGGTCACCCGGTATCACGACATCATGGAGATCGAGCGCCAGCCCGAGCTCTTCACCAACCGTCCGGGCCCGATCCTCGCGGACGCGGAGCCGCCGGACGAGACGGCGCAGGAGGACCTGAAGCCCCTGCCGCACCGTGACGGCGAGGACCACCGGGTGTACCGGGCGCTGGCCCAGGGCTGGTTCAAGTACAGCACCATGCAGCAGGTGGAGCAGCACGCGACCGAGCTGGCCAGGGAGAGCGTCGACGAGCTGCTGGCCGGCGGCCCGGAGGTCGACTTCGCCCGCGTGGTGGCCGGACGGTACCCGCTGAGGATGATCATGTCGATCCTGGGACTCCCGGACCAGGACTACGACCTGATGCACCGCTTCACCCAGATCATGGTGTGGGACAAGGATCCGGACGAGGCGTACCGGAACTGGCTGGAGTGCCTGGCGTACTTCGACAAGGTGACCGCGTCCCGGCGCAAGACGCCGACCGGTGACCTCGCCTCGGCGATCTCCAACGGAACCGTCTACGGGAAACTGCTGGAAGAGCCCGAGCTGACGACCTACTACATGCTCATCGCCGACGCCGGCTACGAGACGACGAGCTTCGCCATGAACGGCGGGCTCTTCGAGCTGCTCCGCCACCCCGAGCAGCTGGAGCTGCTGCGCCGTGAGCCCGAGCGGATCCCCAACGCCGTGGAGGAGATGCTCCGGTGGACCTCTCCCGCACGGCACTTCATGCGGACCGCCCAGGCCGACACCGAGGTGTCCGGGGTCCGGGTCCGCAAGGGTGACCGGCTGATGCTGTCCTACGCGGCGGCCAACCGGGACGAGCAGGTCTTCACCGACCCCGAGCGGTTCGACGTCACCCGCGAGGGAGCCGGCAAGCACGTCGCGTTCGGCGGTCGCGGCCCGCACCACTGCCTGGGCGCGCCCCTCACCCGCATGGAGATGCGCCTGCTCTTCGCGGAGTTCCTCGGCCGGGTGGGCGAGATCGAGCTCGCCGGTGAGCCGCGCATCGCCGAGTCGGTCTTCCTCAGCGGGATCAACAGCCTGCCGATCCGGTTCGCCGCCAAGGCCGCCTGAGGACCGGCCCCCGCGTGCCGCGGCTCTCCGCGACGCGCGGGGGTCAGCCCCGGGCCTCCCACATCGCCTGCAATGATCGCCGGAGGTCGGTGCGGGGACGCCAGCCCAGCAGGCGGCGCGCGGGCTCCACATCGACCTGGGTCCAGTCGCCGCCGAGGCTCGGCACCGGGGCGTCGCGCACCGAGACGGCGGTCGCCGGCAGCCCCGTGACGGCCAGGAACTGCGTCACCAGCTCACGCATGCTGACCGCGACGCCGCTGCCGAGGTTGATCGCCGTGCCCGTGACGGTGGCCCGCGCGGCCAGCAGCGCGGCCTCTGCGGCGTCCCGCACGTCCAGGAAGTCACGGTGGGCGTCGGCGACGGTCAGGGAGACGTGCTCGCCCGCGGCGGCCCTGCGCAGGGAGTCGAGCAGCTTGCCGGGGAAGCTCGCCGGGGAGGGATGCGGGCCGCACACGTTGGCCAGGCGCAGCACGACGCCGCGCACCGAGCCGGCTCGGGCCGCGTCGAGCACGGCCTCCGAACCCTGGAGTTTGGTGCGGGCGTAGGCGTTGGCCGGCCGGGGTTCGACGGATTCCCCGATCAGGCCGACGACCGGGCCGTACTCGTGGACCGTGCCGATCTGCACCAGCCGCGGCTCCCAGGGCAGCCTGCCGACCGCCGTGAGCAGGCGTTCGACCGAGTCCACGTTCATCAGGGTCAGGTCGGCCTCGGTGCGGTCCCAGCCGTCGGCCGCGTTCGCCGCATCGGTGGCGTTGACCACCACGTCGGTGCGTTCGGAACGCAGCAGCTCCTCGATGGCCCCGGGAGTGGCGGTGGCGAGGTCGCACGGCTGGAACGCGTGGCCGGCCAGGTGCGGGGCACGATGGCGGGCCACCACGGTGACCTTGTACCCGTGCCGGGCGAACGCCGCGCAGACGTGCCTGCCGACCCAGCCGGTTCCGCCCAGCACGACGGCGTGCCCGGCGGTCACGGGCTGGGCGGTCACGGGGTCGGCGGTCACGGGCTCGGCGGTCACAGGCTGGGTGGTCACGGGCTCGGCGGTCACGGGCTCGGCGTGAGCGTGCGCGCGAACTCCGCTTCGAGTTCGCGGCACCTCGCGTAGAGCGGCAGCTCGCCGTTCGCCTCGGCCTCCTCCAGGGTGGGGGCGTGCCGGTCCCGGTCGGACAGGACGGGGACGATGTCGTCCGGGATCGGCAGTCCCAGCCGGGGATCGAACGGCGACACCGCCCGCTCGTGCCGCGGCGCGTACTCCCCGGCGAGGGCGTAGGACATGATGGAGTCGTCCTCCAGTGCGACGAACATGTGCCCGACGCCCACCGGGAAGTAGACCGAACGGAAATCCCGCTGGTCGAGCAGCACCGTGTCGAAGCGGCCGTAGGTGGGCGAGCCCACCCGGACGTCGACCACCAGGTCCAGGACCCTTCCCCTGGCGCAGTGCACGTACTTGGCCATGCCGGGAGGCGTGGCCGTGTAGTGCACGCCGCGGATGACGCCGCGGCGCGAGAGGCTGTAGCTGAGCTGCCGGACCGGGAACAGCGGGAACCCGGCCGCGGCGACGAGCGCCGACTCCTGGAACGGCGAGACGAAGAACCCCCGGTGGTCGGGGAACGCCCGCGGGGTGAACTCGAACGCCCCCTCGACCGCCAGTTCGCGAGCCCGTACGGTGCTCATCCCGTGCTCCGCGGCTTGGTGCCGACGAAGAGACCGGGGCCGGAGCCGGACTCCCCGGGTGCCAGGAACTCCACCGCGCACCCGGCCTTCTCGAAGGCGGACTCGTACTGCCGGCGGTCGAACAGCGACAGGATGTGGGTGTCGGAGAAGTGCTGTATCCCGGACTCGCGGTCGGCCACGAGGTAATGCACCTCCATGTGGTGAGCCCCTTCCCGGCGCACCGCATGGGACACCCGGGAGATCGTCCGCTCGCCGACGGTGACGAGGTCGCCGACCACCGAGCCGGAGGTGGCGTTGTCGGGGAAGTACCACGGCTCAAGGACGATGACGCCGCCCGGGTTGAGATGCTCGGCGAAACACCGCAGGGTGGCGTCGAGCCGTGCCACGTCGCCCAGGTAGCCGACGGAACTGAACAGACAGGTGATCGCGTCGAACGTGCCGTCCAGCGAGAACCCGGACATGTCCCCCTCGTGCACGGGGACGCCGGGCAGGTTCTCCCTGGCCAGCCGCACCATGTCCGGGGCCAGGTCCACCCCTTCCACATGGGCGAACAGCCCGGCGAAGTGTCTCAGGTGCGACCCGGTACCGCAGGCGACGTCCAGCAGGGAGGCCGCCGAGGCGTTCCGCTCGGATATGTGCTTCGCGATCGCCATCGAGTCGGCCTGGTAGTCCTTGCCGCGCCCGCGGTAGATCGCGTCATAGAGGTCGGCACGGTGGTAGATGCCGGAGAGCTCGCGCTTGCTCATCGGTGAACCCCCTGCTCATGGCGTACGGTTCTCAGGTGACGTGCACGTCGGGCACATAGTGGATCCAGCGCCCGCCGGACTCGCGGAACCCCTGCTCCTTGGTCATGATCTCCTGGGAGTGGTTCCAGGCGAACAGCAGCGCGTAGTCCGGGTAGGACTCCTGGAACGCGTTGGCGGGCTTCACCGGGATGTGCATGCCCGGCGTCAACCGGTGCTGCTTGGCCGGGGTGGTGTCGCACACGTAGGCCACCAGGTCCGGTCCGATCCCGCAGTAGTTGGCGACCGTGGCGCTCTTGGCGGTCGCGCCGTAGGCGACGACCTTCTGCCCGTTGGCCTTGATCTCCTTCAGCAGCGAGACCAGGTCGTCACGCACCCGGGCGACGCTGGCCGCGAAGCCTCGCAGCGTCTCCGGGTCGGCCAGTCTGGCGGCGCGCTCGGCGTCGAGCAACGCGGCGACGGCCGGGGTCGGCTCGCGCATCCCGGGCCGGCCGAGCGTGTAACGCACCTCGCCGCCGTGCACCGGCAGCCGCCGCACGTCGACCAGCTCGAAACCGAACCGCCTGGCCATCGCCTGCACGGAGGTCGCGGAGAAGAGGAAGAAATGCTCGTCGTAGATCTGGTCGAAGGAGGTCTTCGCCACGATGTCCCCCAGATAGGGATCCTCGAAGACGAACACCCCGTCGGGGCCGAGCAGCGCGTCCGCGCCGCGCAGTACGGACGCGACATAGGGGATGTGGCAGAACGTGTTCGCCGAGTAGATGACGTCGGCGGGACCGTCGGTGGAGCGCACGGCGACCGCGGTCGACTCCTCGAAGAACTCGGTGCGCACCCGGACACCCTTGTCCTGCGCCACCTTGGCCACGCTCGCCGAGGGCTCGAAGCCCAGGTGCCGGATGCCCGCATCCCGGACGGTGTTCAGCATGATCCCGTCGTTGCAGCCGATCTCGACGATGAACGGGTCGCCGCCGGTGAGCTCGGTCCTGATGAGGTCCCGGGCGGTCTGGGCGAAGTGTTCGCGCATCACCGAGGAGCCGGACGAGTAGTAGGGGTAGTCCTCGTGGAACATGCGCTCCCTCGGGACCTCCTCCATCAACTGGACCATCGTGCAGCCGTCGCAGACGCCCACGGCGAGCCGGTAGAAGAACTCGCCGGCGGTCTCGCCCGCCTGCGGGAACGCGTCGGAGAGCGGCTGGCGTCCCAGGTCGAGGAACTCGTGGACGGCGCCCTCGCAGATCCGGCACACCGACACGCTCGGTGCCGCCTTCGCCAGGTCCGTCATGGTGGTGCTCCTTTCACAGGGGGGATCAGAGGCTGGTCAGCACGTCGCGCAGTGCGCCGATCACCTTGTCCTGGAGGTCGCGCGGGAACGACGGGTACATGGGCAGGGAGAAGATCTCCTTGGCCAGCCGCTCGGTCACCGGCAGCGAGCCCTTGGCGTAGCCGAGATGCGCGAAGCCGGTCATGGTGTGCACCGGCCACGGGTAGCTGATGTTCAGCGCGATGTCGTACGCCTTGAGGCGCTCGATGATCTGGTCGCGCTGCGGGTGGCGGATGACGTACACGTAGTAGACGTGGTCGTTCTCCGGGTTCACCGACGGGAGGACGAGCCCGGCGGGGCCGGTGAGGTCGGCCAGCCCCTCGGCGTAGCGCTCGGCCACCGCCTGGCGGTCGGCGACGTAGTCGTCCAGCCGGGTGAGCTTGCGCCGCAGGATCTCGGCGTGCAGCTCGTCCAGGCGGCTGTTGTGCCCGGGGGTCTGGACGACGTAGTACACCTCCTCCATCCCGTAGTAGCGCAGGCGGCGCAGGTTGCGCTCGGTGGCGTCGTCGGAGGTGATGACCGCTCCGCCGTCGCCGTAGGCTCCGAGGACCTTGGTCGGGTAGAAGGAGAACGCGGCGGCGTCGCCGAGGGTGCCGGCGAGCCGGCCGTTGTGCCGGGCGCCGTGCGCCTGCGCGCAGTCTTCCAGGATCTTCAGCCCGTGCTCCTGGGCGAGCCGCCGCAGCGGGGCCATGTCGACGCACTGCCCGTAGAGGTGCACTGGCAGCAGGGCCTTGGTGCGCGGTGTGATGGCCGCCGCCACCTGGGTGGTGTCCATCAGGAAGTCGTGTTCGCGCACGTCCACGAACACCGGCGTGGCCCCGGCGCCGTCGATGGCGACCACGGTCGGGGCCGCGGTGTTGGAAACGGTGATCACTTCGTCGCCCCGCCCGACGCCCAGTGCTTCCAGGCCGAGCTTGACGGCGTTGGTCCCGTTGTCCACGCCGACGCAGTGTGGCACGCCGTGGTAGAGCGCGAACTCCCGTTCAAAGCCCTGCACGCTCTCACCCAGGACGAGCTGCCCGGATTCGAAGACCCTCTCGACGGCTTCGAGGATGTCCTTGCGTTCGCGTTTGTACTCCGGCAGGTAGTCCCATACGCGCGTAGACACTGATACACCTTCCAAGGTTCACGCAAACCGTGCGCACGCCTGACCGGCGCTCGGTCAGCCGGTTGCCAGGTTCTCGAGGAGACCGACGACTTCGGCGGGCGGCGGCAGCGTGGCGATCTCCTGCGCCAGCCCACGTGCCCGGTCGCGGTAGTCGGGGTTGGCGAGCAGTTCTTCGCACGCCGCGACGATGTTCTCCGACTGTTGTTCGTCCGGGCCGAGCATGATCGCGGCACCGGCGTCGGCGAGCCGCCGCATCTCCACGACGGAGACGTCCTGGATGGCGATCAGCTGTGGCACTCCGGAGGCCAGCGAGGTCATGTCCGTGGCGCCGCCACCGTGGTGCACGATCGCGTCGCAGGTGGGGGCCAGCACGTCCAGCGGTATCCAACCGGCTCGCACGTCGGGCAGCTCCTCGCGCAGTTGCGCGGCGACCGGCTCCGGAGCGGCGATGATGACCTCGACGCCCAGTTTGCCGATGCCGGCCGCGAGCCGCCGGAGCGCGTCGCCCCGGAACACCCGGCTGCCGCCGGTGATGCACACCCGCGGCCGGTCGCCCTTGGCGTACATCCACGGCTCCAGCGCGCGCTGCGGATTGACCGGCACGAACCGCATCAGCTGCGCCGGCGGGGCGTCCGATGGCCGCAGGCTCGGCGGGCAGATGTCGATCCGCAGATCCGGGCCGGGCAGCCGGTCGATGCCCAGCTCGTCGAGCACGGGCCGCAGCACCTCCATCGCACCCGGGTCGTAGATCGACGCGTCACCCCGGTCCCACTCCAGCAGCACGGACGGGATCGAGAGGTGGTGGGCCAGCAGCGGGGCGCCGTAGAACATGGGGCCGCCGACCACCACATCCGGACGCCAGTACTCGGACATCTCCAGCAGCGGCTGCAGGCCCTCGACGGCGATCTCCGCGTAGACCCGGCCCGACGCCCGGGCGAGTTCCTCCGGGTCCTCCGGCATCTGGGCCATGAAGGCGAAGACATCCGCTTCGGACAGCGGGGAGATCTGCACCGCGGACAACCCCACGCTGGCGATGTCCGGCAGCAACCAGTTGATCCCGGCCACGAACACGCTGTGGCCGGCGTTGCGCACGGCCGTGGCGAGTGCGGCATGGGTGTAAATCGTCGCCGGGCTGTTTCCCGGGATGAAGAGCGCCTTCATGACTCCTGCTCTGGTCGGGAACTGTGGCCGCCGGTTCGCGTGACCCTCGGGCGGACCGCCGGGCCCGGGGCGTCCCAGGCGCCTCACGGCGGGGAGAGACGCGGTCGGGCGCGGCGCCGTCCTGAGCCCGCTATCCGCCGTTCGCGATCAGGGGGAAGCGGTCGCCGTCCAGCTGCTGACCCGGCCGGTGACCGCCGAGGTCCGGGTCGTCGGGGTTCAGCAGGTTGTGGATGGACGTGGCCTGGAAGGTGGCGGCGGCGTCCATGTAGATCGTGATCAGGGAGAACCGGGTCGAGTCCGTCCTGTTGGCGCCGGCCCAGTGCGCGATCCGGCCGTGGTGGAAGGTGACGTCGCCGGCCCGCACCGGGACGGTGACGAACGGCTGGTAGGCGAGCTCCGGCCACCGGCTGAAGGGGTCCTCCGCCTCGACGAGCGCGTCCATCGGGTCCTTGTCGGCCGACGGGGGCACGACCACCCGATGGGAGCCGGGGATGAAGCTCAGGCACCCCTTCTCCGCCGGCACGTCCACCAGGGCGACCCAGGCGGTCAGCGCCGACCTGGCGCTGAACGGGAAGAACACCTCGTCGTGGTGGATGGGCGTGAGCGTCGACTCCGCCTTCTTACGGTAGAGGTCGCTCTTGAACAGCCGGAGCGGCCCGCCCGCCAGCGTCTCGGCCACCTCGGCGATCCGCGGGTGGCACGACAGCCTGCGCAGGACGTCGTTGTCCAGCCCGGCGTGGTTGACCCATTCCACGACGAGCCCCTCGTCGAGCTCGTGGGTCCTGACCCCCTCGTTGGGGCCGTGCGTCCGCGCCTCTTCCAGGGCGAAGTGCCTCTTCCCCTCCTCAAGGAACTCCGCGACCTCCGCCGGGGTGAGCAACTGGGGGACGTGCAGGAATCCCTGGTCGTGATACCGGGCCACCGCCTGGTCCGACAACATCCCCGGCGCCGTCGATTCACTCATGACCTGCATTGCCAAGCCCTTCCCTTCGTGTGCCGTGCCTCAATGTGAGTTCTCCGCCCGCGGTGCCGTCGTCCCGGCCGCGCCGGCGAAAGGGCGCACGGTGCCCGGCGGGGTCATCCGGATGGTGAACGCGGGGCGCTGGTCGAGGGGCGCGGGCAGCTCGACGACGGTCCCGTGCGGGGAGTCCGTCGTGCGGAGCGTTCCCGCCCGGCCCACGAGCTGGACCTCGGCCCCGGGCGCCAGCCGGACGTCCAGCCCGACCGCCGCGGTTCGTGGAGTACCGAGGACGATGGCGTACACCGCCTCGGAGGTGCTGGTGTAACGCACCTGGATGCCTTCGTCGGTGATCCCGACGGCGGTCGTCCAGGGGCGGGTCCGGTAGATCGCCTCACCGTCGGTCCGCAGCCAGTGGCCCAGCGCGAGCAGCCGCTGGGACTCGGCCCACGGAATGGCCCCGGTGCCGGTGGGGCCGACGTTGACCAGCATGTTCCCGCCGCGGGCCACGATGTCGGCCAGGCAGTGGATCAGCTTGGTGGAACTGATGTGATCGGCGTCGGTCTCCTGCCGGTTGTAGCAGTAGCTCTGGCTCAGCGGCCAGAGCGCCTCCCAGCGGCGCCCTTCCGGGCCCACCGTGGTCCGCTCCGGCGTGACGTAGTCGGCGGGAATCTCCCCGCTGGTCTGCTTGGGCAGATCGAAGCGATCGTTGACCAGCCCGTCGGGAACCTGCTCGTAGTACCAGGAGAACAGTTCCGTCAGGTCGGTGCCGGGCGGGGACATGCCGTAGTCGTTCCACAGGGTGCACGGCCGGTACCGCCGGATGAGCTCACGCCACTGCGCGACGAAGTAGTCGCGGTAGTCGGCTCCCTGGGGCACGGCGACCATCGCGGACTTCAGGTCGTGGACCGGCGGGTCGGAGAAGGAGAAGTCCCAGCTGCTGTAGTAGGCGCCGAAACGCATGTCGTGCCCGCGCACGGCGTCGGCGAGTTCGCCCACGACGTCCCGGTCGGACTGCCAGTCCTTGCGGTGCGGGTTGGGGTGGTCGCTCGGCCAGAGCAGGAAGCCGTCCTCGGCCTTGACGCTGAAGACCACGTAGCGGGCCCCGGCCTGCGCGAACAGCTCCGCCCAGGGCCGGGGGTCCCAGCCGGGGATCGTCTCGGTGCGGAACCGCTCGACGAACGCCTCGTACGGCAGGTCTCCGTAGGTCTCCGCGTGGTAGCGCGCGACCGCGCTTCCGGGCAGTGCCAGCGCGTTCTGGTACATCATCGCGTCCGGATCGGTGCGCCACCAGGTCGTGGACTCCACGCGCTCATAGGCGTCCGCGTCGACGAACGGGTCGGGAACGTGCGATCTCCGCATCGGCGCATAGGCCGGAATCGCGGCGGATCCCCAGTGAATGATGATTCCGAGTTTGGCATCGTCGAACCATAGGGGCACCCGGTCGTTCGCTTTGTTCGTGCTCGTCGCTTCCATGGTTCATCCAGATGTTCGTCGTTCAGCATGCTGCGCGCAGCCTGGGCACCGTTGGACCTATCGTAGGTTTGCGCCGTTACCGGGATTTGCATCCGCCGCCGACTGTGTCACCTTCGGGAGAAAAGCCGGGGACGGCTCGTCCGATGCGTCCCGGCCCGCCGCGTCCCATCGAATTCCCTTTTCCGAAAAGGCGTCGTTTATCGGCCGGATAAATGCTCGGCGGGTGCTCAGGTCTGGTAAGGGTGGGCGGCCCGGGCGTCGCTGAGCGCGGTGGACCACCACAGCAGTCGCATGAGCAGCGTCTTGGCGGCCAGGCCGCACTCCTCGGGTGCTCTCACCCGGCCGGCGGAATCGAACTGCGTCTCCACGCTGTGGAAGCTGACCGTGTCCCGCAGCGGCACCGCGTGCAGATCGCTGAAGACCGACCCCAGGTGGTCCACGGAACGCAGCGCGCCGCCCCTGCCGCCGTACGACACGAACCCGACCGGCTTGGCCCGCCATTCCTCGACGTACCAGTCGATCAGGGTCTTGACGGACGCCGGATAGCCGCGGTTGTACTCGGGGGTCACCATCACGAAGGCGTCGGCCTCGGCGATCCGCGGCTGCAACGCCGTCACCTCGGGCGGGGCCTCGCCGGTGATGACCGACGGCAGCCGGGCGTCGGCCAGGTCGATGACGTCGAGCTCGAACTGTCCGAACTGGTGGACCGCATCAACGAACCACTGGGCGACGGTCGGTCCGAACCGTCCCTCTCTGACACTTCCGATGATCACAGTCAGTCGAAGGACCCTGGTCCGCATCGTCTCCCCTCCGGCCTGGCTGTTCCGGGTATCGGTCGGAGCCTCACTGTAGGAACGTTCACCCTGGCTGTGGGATAGCAGATGCATGGCAGACCATCGCCTTTTTCCTGCCGTGCGGCATATCCGGTTTTCCTGTCGCGCGGCATATCCGGACGGGAGTGGCCGGATATGCCGGCGGGCGGGTTCTGATCTTCGCCGTAGGTTTGTCGTTCCGCTGAGTTACCTTGGTCATATGCGCTTCGGGGTGCTGGGACCGCTCAAGGTGTGGACCGACGACGGGCGGGCGGTCCGGGTCCCTGAGTTGAAAGTGCGCGCGTTGCTCGCCGATCTGCTGTTGCACGAGGGACGGCCGGTGGCCGTCGACCGGCTGATCGGAGATCTGTGGGGCGAGTTCCCGCCGGGCAAACCCGGGGGCGCGCTGCGGGCGAAGGTGTCGCAGCTGCGCCGGGCGCTGGAGGAGGCCGAGTCCGGCGGGCGCGACCTCGTCGTGTTCGGTCCCTCGGGCTACCTGATCCAGACGGAGCCGGATTCGGTGGACGCCGTGCGTTTCCAGCGGCTGCTGGGCCGGGCGCACGCCACCGGGGAGGCCAGGGCGCGGGCGGCGCTGCTCTCCGAGGCGCTCGCCCTGTGGCGGGGCCCGGCGCTCTCCGACTTCGCCGACGAGGAGTTCGCCTGGCCGGTGATCGCCCGCCTGGAGGAGCAGCGGCTGACCGCGCTGGAGGTCCAGGCCGAGGCGAGGCTGGACCTCGGTGAGCACAGCCTGCTGGTGGGCGAGCTCGCCGACCTGGTGGCCCTGCACCCGCTGCGCGAGCGGCTGCGCGCCGCCCAGATGCGGGCGCTGTACCGCTCGGGACGGCAGAGCGAGGCGCTGCAGAGCTATCAGGATTTGCGCAGACGACTTCGCGACGAGCAGGGGCTGGACCCCGGCTCCGGCCTGGCGGCGCTGTTCCAGGCCATCCTGGAGCAGGACCCGGCGCTGGAGCCGGCGCCCGCCCCCGGCCCCCGGGCGGCGCACCACCGGTCCAACCTGCCGGCGTCGGTCACCGAGCTGATCGGCAGGTCGCAGGCGGTCACCGGTGTCGTCTCCCTGCTGGGCGCCGGTCGGCTGGTGACCCTCACCGGACCCGGCGGCGTGGGCAAGACCAGCCTCGCCCTTGAGGTGGCCGCGCAACTGGTCGGCGCCTACCCCGAGGGCGTGTGGATCGTCGAGCTGGCCGGGCGCGGGCGGCACGCCGTACCGGATACGGCGACGGCGGTGGCGGAGGCGGTGGCCGAAGGGGTGGCCGAGGTCATGGGCATCCGCGACGACGCGGTGGCGGGCTCCGCCGCGGGCGGGTCCGGCCAGCTGATCGGCCGGCTGACCGGCGCGCTGCGCGGCGCGCGGGTGCTCCTGGTCCTGGACAACTGCGAGCACGTGGTCGACGGGGTCGCCGAGGTGGCCGGGCTGCTGCTGCGGGCCGCTCCGGAGCTGCGGGTGCTGGCGACCAGTCAGGAACCGCTGGGCGTGCCGGGTGAGCAACTGTGGCCGGTGCCGCCGCTCGACCTGCCGGACTCCGGCGCCGAGACCGAGCCCGCGGCGCTGGAGGAGAGCAGCGCCGTGCGGCTGTTCGTGCAGCGGGCGTCCGCCGCGGCCCCGGGGTTCGTCCTCGACGGCGACACCGCGCCCGCGGTCGCGGCGATCTGCCGGCGGCTGGACGGGATCCCGCTGGCTCTGGAGCTCGCCGCCACCCGGGTGCGGGCGCTGGGGGTGCGGGAGCTGGCCAACCGGCTGGACGATCGGTTCCGGCTGCTCTCGTCCGGGGCGCGCAGGGCCCCGGCCCGGCAGCGGACGCTGCGGGCGACCATCGACTGGAGCTGGAACCTGTTGTCCGATCCCGAGCGCACGGTGCTGCGCCGGCTGTCCGTGCACTCCGACGGCTGCTCGCTGGAAGCCGCGGAAGCGGTGTGCTCCGGAGCGGGCGTCGCCGCCGGGGACGTGCTCGACCTGCTGGCCCGCCTCGTCGACCGGTCGCTCGTCACCGTGGCGGAGAGCAAGGCGGGCGGTCCGCGGTACCGGCTGCTGGAGTCGGTGGCCGCCTACTGCGCCGAGCGCCTGGCGGAGGCCGGGGAGGCCGAGTGGGTGCGGGACCGGCACGCACGCCACTACACGGAGCTGGCCGAGCGGGCCGACCCGCACCTGCGCGGGCACCGCCAGCGGGAATGGCTGCGCCGGTTGGACGAGGAGACCTCCAACCTGCGCGACGCGCTGGAGACCGCGACCCGGCGCAGGGACGCGCAGCTCGCACTGCGGCTGGCCGACGCGACGGCCTGGTACCGGTACCTGCGAGGCCGGCTGCGCGAATGCCGCAGGGCGCTGGGCGCGGCCCTCGCCATCGACGGCCCCGCGCCGGTCGCCCTGCGGGCCAAGGTCACGGTGTGGCACGCCGGCATCACGCTGATCATGCGTGCCGGTTCCTTCCCGGTGGAGCTGGTCAAGTCGGCGCAGCGGCACTGCGAGGAGATCGACGAGCCGGCCGACCGGGCCAGGGCCCAGTGGTTCGTGGCCTTCGCCCTGTCCAACATGGGGGAGGAGGCGGTGAGCCGGGATCTGATGGAGCGGGCCACCGCCGGGTTCCGCGCCCTGGGGGATCAGTGGGGGGTGGCCGCCGTGCTCAGCCTGCGCACCTGGCACGCCCTGATGCGCGCCGACCTGGCGGTGGTCGAGGGCGACGGCGGGCGGAGCCTGCGCATGTTCCGCGCGCTCGGCGACCTGTGGGGGCAGGTCCAGGCCACCAGCCCGCTCGCGACGCTGGCGGTGGTCGTCGGGGACTACGAGCGGGCCGCCCGGCTGCATCGGGAGGCGTTACGCGTCGCCGAGGACCTCGGCCTGTGGCCCGAGGTGGCGTGGCAGCTGTCGGGCCTGGGCCGGGTCGCCATGCTGACCGGCGACCACGCGGGAAGCAGGGAGTTCCACGAGCGGGCGATGCGGATCGCCGCCGGGCAGTCCGACGCCTACGGGGAGAAGTACGCCGAGCTGGGGCTGGGGCTGGGGGCGCGCAGGGAGGGCAGGCTCGACGCCGCGGAGCGGCACCTGCGCAACGTGCTGGACTGGATCGCCTCCGAGGAGGCGGGCGGCGTGGCGCTCATCATGGCCGAGCTCGGGTACATCGCCGAGTTGCGCGGCGAGGTGCGGGCGACGCTGACGTTGCAGCTCAACGGCTTCGCCGCGGCGCGCGCGTCACGGGACCCGCGGGCCATCGCGCTCGCCCTGGAGGGCCTGGCCGGGGCGGAGGCCCTGGCCGGTCACCATCGGCACGCCGTGCGGTTGCTCGGCGCCGCCGGCGCGGCCAGGCAGTCGGTCGGCGTGCCGCTGCCCGCCGCGGAGCGCGGTGACATCGAGCGCACCACGACGGCGGTGCGCGCGGTGCTGAACGCGGAGGAGTTCGAGGCCGAGCTGGAGCTGGGCGCCGCGCTGGAGCCCGGCGAACTGGTCAGGCAGCTCGCCTGCGTCACCCGCCTCGGCGAGGACGACCTGCTCTAGCCCGCCCGCGCGGGACGCCCGGAACGGGGGAGCGCCGCACGCTCACCCCGGCCGCGCGAACCTTCCCGGATGTCACCCGGCGGCGTGTTTCGTGCTCTTCCACCACCCGATGTTGCCCCGGTACCAGGCGACGGTGTCGGCCAGGCCGCGTTCGAAGGGGATCCGCGGCTCGTAACCGAGCTCCTGGCGGATCTTGGTGTCGTCGACCGAGTACCGCAGGTCGTGGCCCTTGCGGTCGGGCACCATGCGGATCGCCGAGCGGTCCGCGCCGCAGAGTTCCAGCAGCCGTTCGGTGACGGCGAGGTTGGTCTGCTCGTTGCCGCCGCCGACGTTGTAGACCTCGCCCGAGCGCCCGCGGGTGAGCACCAGGTACACGGCGCGGCAGTGGTCGTCGACGTGGATCCACTCGCGCACGTTGCAGCCGTCGCCGTAGATCGGCACGTGCTCGCCTTCGAGCAGGTTGGTGATGAACAGCGGGATGAGCTTCTCGGGATGCTGGTAGGGGCCGTAGTTGTTGGAGCACCGGGTGATCGAGACGTTGAGCCGGTGGGTGCTCCAGTACGCCCGCGCCACCAGGTCGGAACTCGCCTTGGAGGCGGCGTAGGGGGAGTTCGGCAGCAGCGGCCGCTCCTCGGTCCACGACCCTTCCTCGATGGAGCCGTACACCTCGTCGGTGGAGACGTGCACCACCCGCTGGATGCCGCAGTGCAGGGCGGTGTTCAGCAGCGTGTCGGTGCCCAGCACGTTGGTGCGGAAGAACTCGTCTGCCCCTTCGATGGACCGGTCGACGTGCGTCTCCGCCGCGAAGTGCACGATGGCGTCGTGCCCGGGAAGCACCCGGCGCAGCAGCTCGCGGTCGCACACGTCGCCGTGCACGAACGTGAGGCGTGGCCCGTCGGCGGGCAGGTTGTCCCGGTTGCCGGAGTAGGTCAGCTTGTCCAGCGCGGTGACCCGGGCGCCGGCCAGCTCCGGGTACCCGTCGTCGAGGAGCGTGCGCACGAACGTCGAGCCGATGAACCCGGCCGCGCCGGTGACCAGGAGGTTCATGCCGCGACCTCCACCCGGGTGTGGTCGCCGACGATCAGGCGGTGCCCGGCGCCGCCGTCGGGCGAGCCCACCGACGCCGACCGGCCGATCAGCGAGTCGCAGACGTCGTGCAGCATGGTGATGGTGGCCGACTCCAGCACGATGGAGCTGCGGATGCTCGCCTGCCGCAGTTCGCAGTCGCGGGCGATGGAGGTGTACCGGCCGACGTGGCTGTCCTCCACCAGGCTGCCCGCGCCGATGATCGCGGGCCCTTCTATACGGGAGCGGATCACCCGGGCGCCGGCTTCGACGACGACCTGCCCGGTCAGCACGCTGGCGTCGTCCACCTGGCCGAGCACGGCGGGCCGCAACCCGTCGAGCAGCCGACGGTTGCACTCCAGGACGTCGTCCACGCGGCCGGTGTCCTTCCAGTAACCGGTGTACTCCCGGGCCCTGACGTCGTGTCCGCTCTCGACCAGCCACTGGATCGCGTCGGTGATCTCCAGCTCGCCGCGGTCACTCGGTTCGATGGCCGCGACCGCCGTGTGGACGGCCGGGGTGAAGAAGTAGACGCCGATCAGGGCCAGGTCGCTGCTGGGTTCCTTCGGCTTCTCGACCAGGCGCTCCACGGCGCCGTCGGGGGCCAGCTCGGCGACGCCGTACGACTCGGGGTCGCTCACCTTGTGCACGACCACCTGGGCGGCGGGCCGCGTGGCCATGAACTCCCTGGCGATGTCGGCGACCCCGTCGGGGAGCATGTTGTCCCCCAGGTACATCACGAAGTCGTCGTCGGCGAGGAAGTCCCGGGCCAGCCGTACGCAGTGGGCCAGGCCCAGCGGTTCCGGCTGGGAGATGTAGGTGACCCAGGCGCCGAACCGGGTGCCGTCGCCGATGGCATTGACGATGTCACCGGCACGGTCTCCCACGATTACCCCGATATCGGTGATCCCGAGGTCACGAATGTTGCCCAGCACGTGTTCCAGGACCGGCTTGTTGGCGATGGGGATCAACTGTTTCGGGAGTGAGTGGCTGAACGGCCGAAGGCGGGTCCCCGACCCGCCCGCCAACACCAGAGCCTTCACGAACGACCCCTCTCAGAAAGCCCGAAGAGTTCCTTTGGAACGTTGACTCCGGGCGAAAAACTCGGTGCGGCGGGCACCTGTGGTCCCGCCGATCGGAGTGCACCCTTCCAACCGCTTCCGCCGCCCCGGTGGGAGACGGCGGCCGGGTAGACGCCCTGGTCACGGGGTCGTGAACCGGGATCGCGCACCGGACGCCCGCGTGCGCGGACACCTGGGGCCGAAAGGCTTCAATGCGTTCGCGCACCGTAATTGGACACGTTAACGCGTGTGCTGATCAGAGATACCGGCACCAATATAGGCCGACCGGGGAGGCGCCCTTCGGACTTTGCGGCGGAGTGTGTCAGATTCGGCTCCCGCGATCTGCCGTCCGGGTGCCGCCGGCGGTCGCCGCGCGATTTCGCGGGGCTGCGACCTGACAGACTTCCGGAGCGCCTTTGCTTATTCTGCGCGATTTATAGATCATCTTCTATTATGAAGGGATCTCAGGTGCGCGCAGAGTCTTCCGGCCTGCGGCCGCGGGAGGATCTCGACCTCCCCGCGCGGATGGCGCGGTCCGCCGCCGATCGCGAGGGGCGCCGGATGCGGACCGAGGAGGTCGCCGGCTGGATCGCCGAGTGCTCCCGGGCCGCCGGGTTCTCGGTCGAGCGGATCCCGTTCGCGGAGCTGGACGGCTGGAGTTTCGAGACGGGCACCGGAAACCTGGTCCACCGCAGCGGGCGGTTCTTCACCGTCGAAGGGCTGCACGTGACCACCGGCGGAGCCCTGGTCCCCGAGTGGTACCAGCCCATCATCAGGCAGCACGAGGTCGGCATCCTCGGCATCCTGGCCAAGGAGTTCGACGGGGTCCTGCACTTCCTGATGCAGGCCAAGATGGAGCCGGGCAACCCGAACGTGGTCCAGCTCTCGCCGACCGTCCAGGCGACCCGCAGCAACTACACCAGGGCCCACCAGGGCGCGGATGTGAAGTACCTGGAGTACTTCACCGATCCCGACCGGCACGGCCGGGTGCTCGCGGACGTCCTGCAGTCGGAGCACGGCGCGTGGTTCCTGCGCAAGCGCAACCGCAACATGATCGTCGAGGTGTTCGGCGACGTGCCCGTCCTCGGGGACTTCCGCTGGCTGACCCTCGGCCAGCTCGGCGAGCTGCTCACCCTGGACAACGTGGTGAACATGGACTCCCGCACGGTGCTCGCCTGCGCCCCGGTCGGGTGCGGGCCGTCGGCCGTGATGCACACCGACGCCGACCTGCTGTCCTGGCTGACCGCGGAGCGCTCCCGGCACCAGGTGTCGGCCGAGCCGGTCCCGCTGTCCGCCGTGCCGGGCTGGGTGCGCGGCGACTCCGCCATGGAGCGTGAGGACGGCCGGCACTTCCGGGTCGTGGCGGTCTCGGTGCGCGGCGGCAACCGGGAGGTCACCGGCTGGACGCAGCCGCTCTTCGAACCCTGCGGCGAGGGGGTCGTCGCCTTCCTCGTCCGCCGGATCGGCGGGGTCCCGCACGTGCTCGTGCACGCCAGGGTGGAGGGCGGCTTCCTCGACACGCTGGAGCTGGGGCCCACCATCCAGTACATCCCCGCCAACTACGCCCACCTCGCCGCCGAGGCCCGCCCTCCGTTCGTGGACCTGGCGCTGTCCGCGGACCCGGCCCGCATCCGGTACCAGGCCGTGCTCAGCGAAGAGGGCGGACGCTTCCGCAACGCCGAGAGCCGGTACCTGGTGATCGAGGTGGACGAGACGCAGGTGCCGCTCACGCCGCCCACCGGGTTCCGCTGGGTGACGCCCGGTCAGCTCAACTCGCTGGTCCGGCATCCGCACTACGTGAACGTTCAGGCGAGGACCCTTCTGGCCTGCTTCAACACCCGGGCGGTCCGGTGGTGATCCGGCGGCCTCGAAACGATTCAGTGAGGAGAGATCGTTGTCATCGAGAATGAACGTGTCGGAGCGTGAGCGGTTTCTGGCGGATGTGCACGTGGGGGTGGTGAGCGTCGCCCGTCCCGGCGGACGGGCGCCGCTGGCGGTGCCGGTCAGTTACCGCTACGAGCCGGGTGGCGAGATCGAGTTCGCCACCGGGGGCGACACCCGGAAGCTCGCCCTGCTCCGGGTGGCGGGCCGATGCTCCTTCCTCGTGCAGACCGAGGAGGTTCCCTTCCAGTACGTGTCCGTCGAGGGACCGGTCTCGATCGAGGAGTCGGTCTCCATGGACTGGTACGAGGCGAGCGCGATGCGTTATCTCGAACCCAACCTGGCCGAGCGGTACATCGCGGCGACCAAGGAGTACATAGACGACATGGTCCTCGTCAGGATCCGGCCGGAACGGTGGCTCACCTACGACGCCACGACGGAGTTCGCCGAACTGTAGGCACAGCGCGGGCCCGGAACGTCGTCCGGTGCGATCGGCCTCGCTCGTCCCCGATCGTGGCGGGGCCGGTCGTCTTCGCACCTACGACGTTCCGGGTCAGGTACCGAGCGCGTCCCTCAACAGCGAGCCGATGATCTGGTTGCCGTTGGTGGTGAGGAGCGACTCCGCGTGGAACTGGATCGAGGCGAAGTGCGGCCCGCGTAGCGCGTGCACCTCCCCGGTCGCGATGTCCCTGCTCACCTCGACCAGCCCCGTCTCGGCCACCTCCACCTTGTCGCTGTTGCTGTGGGCGGTGAAGGAGTTGTAGAACCCCACCCGCTCCCGGGCGCCGAACAGGTCGATCTCCCGTTGCAGCCCCTGGTTGGGCACCTGACAGCGGACGAGGTCGAAGCCCAGGATCGCGGCGAGCACCTGGTGGCTCAGGCACACCGCGAGGAACGGCCGCCGCTCGTCCAGCAGCGTGCGCACCGCCGCGTACAGGTGAGCGATCTTGGGGTGTGCCCGGTCGCAGGGATCACCGGGGCCCGGCCCCATCACCACCAGGTCGTAGTCGTCGAAGTCGCGGGGCTCGGTGAAGCGCCGGACCGCCACCGACAGCCCCAGCGAGCGGAGCTGGTGGTCCAGCATCGAGGTGAAGGTGTCCTCCGCGTCGACGACCAGGACCCGGCGGGCGGCCAGCGTCTGGTCGAGGCGGATCTTCTCCGAGCCCCGGGACAGCCAGAACGTGGAGATGGCCGCGTTGCGGCGTTCCAGCGCGGCCCGGACCTCGGGGTGCTCGCCCAGCGACCGCTGCCCGTTCGCCTGCAACGCCCCGAGCAGCCCCGCCGCCTTGGCGTGCGTCTCGGCGACCTCGGAGGCCGGGTCGGAGTGGCGTACGAGCGTGGCACCCGTGCCGATCCGCAGCCGGCCGCCGCGGTCGATCTCGGCGGTGCGGATCAGGATGGACGAGTCGAGCGTGCGGCCCCCGTGCTCGTCGCTGCCTATCAGCGCGACGACGCCGCTGTAGTAGCCGCGGCCCTGCGGTTCGTGCCGGCTGATGACCCGGCAGGCGTTCTCCAGCGGGCTGCCGGTCACGGTGGGGGCGAACATGGTCTCGCGCAGGATCTCCCGCGGGTCGCGGGTGCTGCATCCGTGCAGGAAGTACTCGGTGTGCGCGAGTTTGGCCATCTCCTTGAGGTACGGGCCCTCCACGTGGAGCCGCAGGTCGCAGATCCGGGCCATCATCTTGAGCTCTTCGTCGACCACCATGTAGAGCTCGTCGGCCTCCTTGCGGTCGGCCAGGAAGTCCATGACCTCGTGCAGGGTGGGGCCGGACGGCGGATACCGGTAGGTGCCGCTGATCGGGTTCATCACGGCGGTGCCGTCGCGCAGGCTGATGTGCCGTTCCGGGGTGGCGCCGACGAAGGTCCGGTCACCGGTGTGGACGATGAACGTCCAGTAGGTGCCGGACTCGCGCTCCAGGAGCCGGCGGAACAGCACCAGCGCGCTGTGCAGGGTGTAGCCGGTTATCTCGGTGACGAACGAGCGCTTGATGACGAAGTTGGACCCCTCGCCGCGGCCGATCTCGTTCTCGATCACCGCCCGGACGGTCTCGGCGTAGGTTTCGTCGTCCACGTCGAAGCGTCCGCCGGACAGCCGGATCTCCGTCTCGGGGATGCGGGCGAGCAGCGTGCCGATCGGCACCGTGGCCGAGTCGGTGACGGTCAGCGCGATCAGCGGCGCGCCGTCGTCCACGCACGCGTAGCCGCGTTCGGCGATCTGCCGATAGGGGATCACCGCCAGCACGTCATGGCGGGGACCGGTCGGTTCCCCCGGTCTGTCGGACAGCGGCAGCCCGGCCAGCGTGCTCGGGGTGGACACGTCGCCCACGATGACGTCCACCATGCCGGGGCCGGTCGTCTCCGGCCGGTGGAGCAGGGCGAAGGCGGGCGGCTGCGGTGCCAGTGCCAGGTCGAGCGGGTGCGGGCTCACGGATGCTCCCTCCCTCCTCGGTCTTGGTCAGCGAATGGCCTCGTGGAGATGCCCCGCGGCCTGGCCGGTCGTGGCCGCACCGAGTCGGGCGAGGATGTCGTCGGTCGTGCCGACCACCGCGCAACGCTGTGCCGCGTACTCGATGGTCATCCGGTGGAACTCGGCGGAGAAGTCGGCGACGGCGTCGGCGACCAGGAACGGCCGGATGTCGTGGGTGAACGCGTCGACGGCGGTCATCAGCACGCCGACATGCGCGTAAACGCCGCAGATGATCAGTTGGTCCCGGTCGTGGCGGCGCATCCGTTCCAGGAGATCGGAGCGGTGGAAGGCGCTGTAGCGCCATTTCGTGAACATCCAGTCGTCGGGTCCCGGCAGCAGCGGGGAGACGATCTGCCGGTCGGCGGGATCCACCCGCATGCCGGGCCCCCAGAAGTCCTTGAGCAGGCCGCGCTGCTCGTCGGTCATGCTCCCCGGCTGCGCGGTGTACGCCACCGGGACGCCGAGCGCGCCGCACCGCTCGCGGAGCAGGGCGATGTTCCCGACCAGGGTCTCCCTGAGCTCCGGGGCGGCGGCGAAGGGCCGGAGAAAGAAGCGCTGCATGTCGTGGATGAGCAGCACGGCGCGGTCCGGATCGGCGGACCACCCGGCGACGTTGCCGGGGAGATCTTCCTGTTGGGGCAGTGGATATGGGCTGATGGCCGGGATACCGGGCATGGTCTTCCTTTCGGTCGGGTGCGCTTGTGACGCTTCGGTGCCCGAAGGTGGTCAGGTGCCGAGGGTGGCTCCTCCGTCGACGGTCAGCGTGTGCATCGTGATGTGGGCCGCGCGCTCGGACAGCAGGAAGAGCACGGCCTCGGCGATGTCGTCCGGACGCGCCAGCCGGCGCAGCGGGATGCCCAGCCGGTAGGCTTCGGGCCGCCCGTCGATCGTCGTCTGCGGGCCGGTTTCGCCGGTCCACATCGACCTGAGCATCGGGGTGTCCGTCGAGCCGGGGGCGACCATGTTGCAGCGGATCCCGTACCCGGCGACCTCAAGCCCCAGGCACTTCGTGAACGCCGCGGCGGCCGCCTTGGACGCCGCGTAGGCGGCCATGTCCATCCGGGGGGTGGTGGCCGCGTTGGACACCACGGTGACGACGGCCCCGCGCGACCGCGGCACCATCCGCCGGACCAGAGCCTGCGAGGTGTTGAAGACGCCGGTCGTGTTCACCGCGAGGCTGGCGGCCCAGTCGTCCCGGGTGAGGTCGAGGACCCGGCCCAGGCGGAGGATCCCGGCGCAGTTGACCAGGTGGTCCACCGGCCCCAGGTCACGTTCGACCGCCTCGGCCATCGCCTCGACTTCGGCGCGGTCCGCCACGTCGGCCGCGTACCCCACGGCGTGCAGTCCGTCCGCGGTGAGCTTCTCGGTGGTGCGCCGCAGCGTGTCGGCGTCGGAGTCCACGGCGGCCACCGTGACCCCGAGCTTCCCCAGGGCACGGGCGACCGACGCGCCTATTCCGCTCGCGGCACCGGTAACGACGGCGATGCCGTTGTCCATCGCGGTTCCCTCCTCGATACGGCGGGGCTCGAAGTCGCCGCCGATGGGTCGTTGGTCACCAGGTCCAGGCCGAGATCACCGACACGGCCTGGCTCGGGTTGAGCCGGGGGTCGCAGAAGGTGGTGTACTTGTCGGTCACGCGGTCGTCGTCCGAGCTGTTGGCCACGCACTCGGTCACCTCGTCCGGGGTGGTCTCCAGGTGCAGCCCGCCCGCGACGCCGCCGGCGCTGGTGACCGCGATCTGGAACCGCTGGACCTCGCGGACGACCGTGTCCACGTAGCGGGTCTTCAGCCCGCTGGGGGTGGTGACGGTGTTGGCGTGCAGCGGATCGGTCAGCCAGATCACCGGATGTCCGGCGCCGCGCACCGCCGCCACCAGAGGGGGAAGCCGGTCGGCCACGGCCTCGGGACCCATCCGCGCGACCAGGGTCAGCCGCCCGGGGACGCGGCCGGGGTCCAGCCGCCGGCACAGCTCCAGGAGTTCGCCGGTCGTGACACCGGGGCCGATCTTGCAGGCCACCGGGTTGATCACCATGGACAGCAGCGACACGTGCGCGCCGTCCACGTCCCGGGTCCGGTCGCCGATCCACGGCCAGTGCGTGGAGGCGAGCAGATGCTGTCCGTGCGCGTCCCGGCGGAGCATGGGCAGCTCGTAGTCGAGGAGCAGCGCCTCGTGGGCGGTCCAGACCGGCGGGTCGATGTCGAACCCGGTCCGGTCGCCCAGCCAGCCCAGTTGCGACATGGCCTCGGCCGCCGCCCGGTAACCGGCCAGGATCCGCAGCGGGTCGGGCCTCCTGCGGAGCGGATCGGGGTCGGGGCTGTTGACCATGTGGCCCCGGTACACCGGCAGCGTGACGTCGCCCCGGCGCTCGGTGGGACGGGAGCGGGGCTTGGCGAACTGACCGGCGATGCGCCCGGCGCGCACGACCGGCTTGCCCGTGATCATCTTGAGGGTGCCGGCGAGCAGGTCCAGCAGCCCGACCTTGCGCGCGACGGAGGCGGCGGTGCACTCGGCCGGGTCCTCGCTGCAGTCGCCGGCCAGGACGACGAGCGCCTGCCCCGCCGCCACCCGCGCCAGGACCGAGCGCAGGCGGGAGACGTCATCGCCGCACACCAGCCCGGGACTGTTCCGAAGCCGCCTGTGCACCGTGGTCAGGAGCGGGGCGTCCCCCCACTCCGGCTGCTGTGCCGCGGGTCTCGACCGGATCTTGAGTAGCTCGTCCTCCACTGGTGTCTCCCTGAACGAAGCGAGTGGCGAGGCGGTGGTGCGGCAACGTACGGTCGGCCTCGCGAACCGTCGTGTCTCAAGAAGCCCTGTTCAACGGCCACGTGGAGAAGGCGGACCGTACGGCGATGGCGTGCGCGGCGGAGGCGAGGGTGATGTGCCGGTGCCACCCGGCATAGGAGCGTCCGACGTAGTCGCGGATGCCCACCTGCTCGGAGACGGTGCTGAAGTCGTGGTCCACCTTGGCGGAGAGCCTGCTCAGCCGGAGCAGGGCGGCGGGATGGGTGGTGCCCAGGTCGCTCAGCCACAGCTCGCCCGGCCAGCTCCCGCCGTGTTCCGCGACCCCCCACAGCAGCAGCCGCCGCCCGCGCCGGATGGACGCCGGCGCCTGGTCGGCCGTCGGGGCCTCGCGCACCCGCACGGAGGCGAGCAGGCTGGTTCCCCGTATCCCGTTCGCCGACTGACCCGGCCACATCACCGGCCGCCGCAGCCTGCGGGCGGCGTGCATGATCTGCCGGGCCGGGAGCGTGCTCGCCCCGTAGCCGGTCAGCGCGGGGTCGTCCACGGTGAGCGGCACGTTACCGCCGATCTTGGCGACGAACCTGGACCCCATGGAGTGCAGCGCGCGGACGACCGGCATCGTCTGGGTGGTCTCCAGGTTCACCACGACCGGCCGGGCCGGCAGGCCCCAGTCCGACATCGCCTCCATGTACGCCTCGATCGCGCAGTCGCTGGGCTGGTCCGATCCGGCCCCGGCCAGGAGTGCCGCCCGGCCGTCGCCCTGCACCTCCTCGAACCAGGCGACCGGCAGGTGGAGCCGCCAGTTGATCGGACCGGTGAACTGCTCCGAAGCGGTCCACAGACCGATGGCCTGCTGGGCGTTGAGCATCTGCCCGTCGGCAGGGGAGAAGTACTTGCC
The DNA here is from genome assembly GCF_030268685.1 of Microtetraspora sp. NBRC 13810. Taxonomy (GTDB): domain Bacteria; phylum Actinomycetota; class Actinomycetes; order Streptosporangiales; family Streptosporangiaceae; genus BSRQ01. The sequence continues at coordinate 61,327 of NZ_BSRQ01000011.1, read as the reverse complement.
CACGCCGACGGAGTGCTGTCCGGCCTTCGGGATCACCATGGGGCGCAGCACCCAGGCGGCCGGCGGCGTCGTGTCCACGAGATAGTGCGCCAGGCTCTGGCGTACCGGGACCCAGTCCCAGGTGGAACTGCAGATGAAATGGTGCAGGCTCTGCGCGGTGCCCCTGCCGCCGAGGATCGCCGCCATGCTCCGGATCGACTTGCGCCCGGGGGCCTCCAGCAGGCCGCGGACGTAGTCCTCGCCCTTCCTGCGCTGGTCGCTGCGACGCAGGAAGGCGAACAGCGCCGCGCAGAGCTCGGTGAACACCGTCTTGGGATCCGCCACGGCCTGTGCCGGATCGTCTGCGCCTGAGCGTGTTCTCTGGGCGCCGGCGACCGGCATGGCCGGCGGCGCCACCGAGCGCGTCGCGGTCGCGTCCGTGCCGGACGGTTCGAGGGATCTCAGGTCGGCGGTTCTCATGGCAGTCCCCAGGCTGTCGTTTTCACCTGCCGGAAACGATCTTCTCCAGCGACTTCGATTCCCCGATGCTATGGATTTCCTGTCCTCAGGATGAATGACAATAAGGCAGCAATGTTCAGCTCCGGGGGCCGCAGGCGGTGACGGAATCATGCCGAGCAGGGGTGGTACATGGTGGCTGCCCATGCATGGCTGATTACTGCTAACTCCTTGCCGTGCAGATTGACTCTCCGGCGTCCGGTCTGTGTCATGGCTGGAAATGCCTACCCGCCGGGCGGCGTGGAAGCGGAGTCGGTATGCAGGTGAAGAAGAAGGTAATTCTTGCGGAACCCCGCAGCTTCTGTGCAGGGGTACGCCGGGCGATCAACATCATCGAGCTGGCCCTTGAACGCCACGGGCCACCTATCTATGTACGCAAGGAAATCGTCCACAATCACTACGTGGTCGGGCTGCTGAAACGGCGCGGCGCGCGGTTCGTGGATTCCGAGGACGAGGTGCCGGCGGGCGCGGTCTGCGTTTTCTCCGCCCACGGTGTTTCACCGCAGGTCCGGCAGAACGCGCAGGCGCGGCAGCTCGACGTGATCGACGCGACCTGCCCGCTGGTCTCCAAGGTGCACCAGGAGGCCAAGCGTTATGCCGTCCAGGGCCGCACCCTGCTGCTCGTCGGGCACGCCGACCACGAGGAGGTCGAGGGCACCTACGGGCACGCGCCCACGCAGACGGTGATCATCGAGACGGTCGAGGACGCGGAGCGGCTGGAACTGGCGCCGGACACGCCGGTGGCCTACCTCACCCAGACGACGCTGTCGGTGGATGAGACCAGGGACATCATCGGCGTGCTGCAACGCCGGTTCACCGACCTGCTGGGGCCGGGAACCGACGACATCTGCTACGCGAGCCAGAACCGGCAGGACGCCATCAAGGCCATCGTGCCCCGCAGCGACCTGGTGCTGGTCGTCGGCTCACGCAACTCCAGCAACTCCATCCGCATGGTCGAGGTGGCCCGCAGGCACGGCGTCCCGGCGCACCTGGTGCCCGACGTCACCGACTTCGACTCCGGCTGGCTGGCCGGCGTCGGCACGGTCGGGGTGAGCGCCGGGGCCAGCGCGCCCGAGATCCTGGTCGACCAGCTGCTCGCCGAGCTGGCCGAGCACGGCTACAGCGATGTGGAGATCGAGAGCGTCGCGAAGGAGAACGTCGTCTTCGCGCCGCCCGCCAGGCTCACCGGCTCCGCGACGACTTGAGCCGGTAGGGACGGTTGAGGCCGCAGGGAGGAGCACTGCAGATGTTGGACACCACGGTGACGGAGGCACGACGGCTCCGCCTCTCGCTGATGGAGAGAGTGGAACGGCGGCTGACCGCCTTCCTCGACGCCGAGCAGGCCCGCTGGGGCACGGTGGACCGCCGGGCCGAGGTGCCGGTGGACGCGGTGGCCGCGCTGGTACGGGCCGGCGGCAAACGGCTGCGTCCCGCGTTCTGCGTGAGCGGGTTCCTCGCGGCCGGCGGCCGTCTCGACGACACCACGATCGTGGACGTGGCGTCCGGGCTTGAGCTGGTGCACGTGGGCGCCCTCATCCACGACGACGTGCTGGACGCGGCCGACTCGCGCCGCGGCGCGCCCGCCGTGCACGTCCGGCACACCGCCGAGCACCAGGTGCGCGGCTGGCGGGGGGAGGCGCGCCGGTTCGGCGAGGGGGTCGCGATCCTCTCCGGCGATCTGGCCAACATCTACGCCGGCCGGCTCGCCGGCACCCTGTCGCCGCAGGCCCGCGAGGTCTGGGACGAACTGCTCACCGAGATCGCCGTCGGCCAGTACCTGGACCTGGCGGTGGCCGCCGAATCGGTGATCGAGCCGGAACTGCTGCGCTGGATCGCGGTGTGCAAGTCCGGGCGCTACAGCATCCACCGGCCGCTGCTGCTCGGCGCCGCGATCGCCGGCCGGCACGACCTGGCGCCGGTCTTCGCCGAGTACGGCGAGGCGCTGGGCGAGGCGTTCCAGCTCCGCGACGACATGATCGACGCGTTCGGCGACAGCCGGGCCGCGGGGAAGCCGGTCGGCCACGACCTGCACCAGCACAAGATGACGCTGCTGCTCGCCTGGGCCGCGCAGCGGGACGAGCACGTCCGGCGGCTGCTCGACGCGCCGGACTGGGACACCGGCCGGATCAGCGAGCGGCTCACCGAGATCGGGATCGGCGACCAGATCGAGAAGCACATCGGCGACCTGGTCGAGCGGGCCCGCGAATCGATCGCCCAGGCGCCCGTAGACGATGCCTGGCGCGCCGAGTTGACAGAGATGGCGCTGGAAGTCGCCTACCGGGATCGGTGAGCGGCCGCGGGTGCCCGGGACCGCGCGTCACGGGCATCCGGGCGGCGCCGTCGCCCCGTGAACAGGAACCGGCCGGACTAGCTCTAGGAGTGATCACGTTGGCCTTGTTGGACTCGCTGGATGGACTGGTCCGGCTGCGGCAGATGGACATGGCGGAGCTGGACGTGCTGGCCGCCGAGATTCGCGAGTTCCTCATCGACCGGGTCTCCCGTACCGGGGGGCACCTGGGCCCGAACCTGGGCGTGGTGGAGCTGACGATCGCGCTGCACCGCGTCTTCGACTCCCCGCGCGACCGGCTGGTGTGGGACACCGGCCACCAGTCGTACGTGCACAAGATCCTCACCGGCCGGCGGGCCGGGTTCGACCGGCTCCGGCAGGCGGACGGCCTGTCGGGCTACCCGTCCGCGGCCGAGTCCGAGCACGACCTGGTGGAGAACTCGCACGCCTCGACCTCGCTGTCGTACGCGGACGGCCTGGCCCGCGCGGACGCCTACCGTGACGTGCGCGACCGGGCGGTGGTCGCGGTCATCGGAGACGGCGCGCTCACCGGCGGCATGGCCTGGGAGGCGCTCAACAACATCGCCGGCGGTCCCGAGCGCGGGCTGATCATCGTGCTCAACGACAACACGCGCTCCTACGCGCCGACCATCGGCGGCCTGGCCGACCACCTGGCCGTACTGCGCGAGGGGCAGTCCTGGCCGGGAGTGTTCGAGCAGCTCGGGCTGTCCTACCTCGGCCCGGTCGACGGGCACGACATCGAGGCGCTGGAGTCCGCGCTGACCAGGGCACGCGAACTCGGCGGTCCGGTGGTCGTGCACGCGGTCACCGAGAAGGGCCGCGGCTTCGTGCACACCGAGGAGAACGAGCTCGACCGCGGGCACGTCGTCGGCCCGATGGACCCGGTCAGCGGCAAGGCGCTGCGCGTCCCGCCGCCCTCCTACACGGCGGTGTTCGGCAGGGAGATCGCCGCACTCGCGGAGCGGCGGCCGGACCTCGTGGCGATCACCGCGTCGATGCTGGAGCCGACGGGGCTGCTGGAGATGAAGCGGCGCTTCCCCGACCGGGTGATCGACGTCGGCATCGCCGAGCAGCACGCCGTCACGATGGCGGCCGGCCTGTCGATGGGCGGGATGCATCCGGTGGTGGCCATCTACGCCACGTTCGTCAACCGGGCCTTCGACCAGTTGCTGATGGACGTGGCGCTGCACCGCCGCCCGGTGACCTTCGTGCTGGACCGCTCGGGGATCACCGGCGACGACGGCCCGAGCCACAACGGGATGTGGGACCTGTCGATCCTGCAGGTCGTCCCCGGACTGCGGATCGCCGCCCCGAGGGACGGCGCCCGGCTGGCCGAGCTGCTCGGCGAGGCGGTCGCGTGGGAGCAGGGGCCGACTCTGGTGCGCTTCGCGAAGGGGGCGGCCGGTGCGGACCTGCCGGCGGTGGCGACGTTCGGCGGGATGGACGTGTTGCAGCGCGCCGGTTCGCTGGACGTGCTCATCGTGTCGGTGGGCGCGCTCGCCGGAGTGGCCCTGGGCGTCGCGGAAACGCTGCGTGCGCAGGGGATCGGCACCACGGTGATCGATCCGCGCTGGGTGACCCCGGTCAACCCCGTCCTGGGCGACGTGGCCCGCCGGCACCGCCTCGTGATCACCATCGAGGACAACAGCCGCACCAGCGGGGTGGGTTCGACGATCGCCCAGGCGTTGCAGGACGCGGACGTGACCACGCCGCTGCGCACCTTCGGGATCCCGCGACGCTTCCTGGAACACGGGAAACGGGCCGACCTGCTGTCCGGATGCGGGCTCACCGCGCCCGACATCGCGCTGGCAGCCGCCGAGGAACTCGCCAAGGGCTCGGGCGCCGGAGCGCGCGGCACCGTCCTGGACGAGGAACTCAGCGGGCTGCTGGTGTCACCGGAGCGGATCGAGGGCGGACGATGAGCGTCCAGTTGGGCATGCCGGGGGTCCGCGGCTCCGGCGGTCAGAAGGCCCTGGCCGAGCGGCGCAAGTCCCGCCAGGTCATGGTGGGGTCGGTGCCGGTCGGCGGCGGCGCGCCGGTGTCGGTGCAGTCGATGACCACCACGGTGACCGCGAACGTGAACGCCACACTGCAGCAGATCGCGGAGCTGACCGCGGCCGGGTGCCAGATCGTCCGGGTGGCGGTGCCGTCGGCCGACGACGCCGAGGCGCTGCGCGAGATCGCCGCCAAGTCCCGGATCCCGGTGATCGCCGACATCCACTTCCAGCCCCGGTACGTGTTCGCCGCGATCGAGGCCGGCTGCGCGGCGGTGCGGGTGAACCCGGGCAACATCAAGAAGTTCGACGACCAGGTGGGCGCCATCGCCAAGGCGGCGCGGGACGCGGGCGTGCCGATCCGGATCGGGGTCAACGCCGGGTCGCTGGACAAACGCCTGCTGGACAAGTACGGCAAGCCCACGTCGGAGGCTCTCGTGGCCTCGGCCCTGTGGGAGTGCTCCCTGTTCGAGGAGCACGACTTCAGGGACATCAAGATCTCGGTGAAGCACCACGATCCGGTGGTGATGGTCGAGGCTTACCGGCAACTGGCCCAGCAGTGCGACTATCCGCTGCACCTCGGGGTGACCGAGGCGGGTCCGGCGTTCCAGGGCACGGTGAAGTCCGCCGTGGCGTTCGGGGCGCTGCTGGCCGAGGGCATCGGGGACACGATCCGGGTGTCGCTGTCCGCGCCGCCGGTCGAGGAGGTCAAGGTCGGCATCGCGATCCTGGAGTCGCTGGCGCTGCGCGAGCGAGGTCTGGAGATCGTCTCCTGCCCGTCGTGCGGCCGGGCGCAGGTGGACGTCTACACGCTGGCGGACCAGGTCAGCGCCGCCCTGGCCGGGTTGCCCGTGCCGCTTCGGGTGGCGGTGATGGGGTGCGTGGTCAACGGTCCCGGGGAGGCTCGGGAGGCCGATCTGGGCGTGGCGTCGGGCAACGGCAAGGGGCAGATCTTCGTCAGGGGCGAGGTCATCAAGACCGTTCCAGAGTCGCAGATCGTCGAGACCCTGGTCGAGGAGGCGCTGCGGCTGGCCGAGGACATGGGGGTGTCCGTCGGCCTGGACGACCTCGACGACGACGCGACCCCGGAGGTGCGGGTCGTCGGGTCCGGTGACTGACGTGCGGATCCACGTCGCGCGAGCCGTACGGTGAGCCCGGCGCCGCGGCGGCCGGCGGTCCTCTCGCCGGCGGGCCGCGGCCCGAGCGTCATGTCCTGATCCCTGGTATATTTCGCTATTTCGCTATTGAGGACCGTGCCAAATTCCGCGATAGCGTCGGATGATCTCTCTGCTCGGCGGGAGCAGGTGGAATCGCCGTTCATGATCCTTATGTGGCCGGACCGCCGGATCGGATATATGCGCACTTCACCGGCGATCCGGCCATGCGATGAATCGGGACCGATGTGGCGGAACCGCCCGTCGTGACGGCTGATGTGATATAGCTTGCGGGATTGTGGTCGAGATGACAACCTGTAACGCTCGGTAGTCGATGGGTGTGTTGTCCCTGACTGAGGCAATATGATGGCATCATATTGCCATATTCATGCCATTACCGGGCATAGTGGATAGTTCCCTCATGTGCATATAGTGTTCCCAGATCCTCGTGATGCATCAATTGCGGCAACGTTGAGTGTTCATCTGGGGCAGGGGGAATGTGATGGACCGGAACAAGATAGAGAGTGTGGCTTTCCCCGGTGGTGACAGCGTCAGCGCATCGCCGGCCCACGCTCCCACCCCCCTCGTGGGGCGGGAATCCGAATTCGCCGACTTACGGGGCAGGCTGCTCGATCCCAGGGCGCGGTTGGTCACGGTCACCGGGCCGGCCGGGGTAGGCAAGAGCAGGCTGGCGGCGGCGGCCTTCGAGGCCGTCTCAGGCGAGTTCGAGCACGGCGGGAGATACCTCGACCTGCACGCCGTCGAGCCTGCGGGAGCGGGGGAAAGCGTCCTCGCCGAGCTCTTCCTCGCGGCGGGGGACACCTCGCCGCGGACGCACCAGCACATGATCAACCACCTGAGGGAGCGGCACTACCTGCTGGCCCTGGACGGTTGCGAGCGCCTCCTGGAGGTCCTGCGCCCGCTGCTCACCGCCCTCGTGGCGGCCTGTCCCGGGCTGACCGTGCTGGCGGTCAGCGACGAGCCGCTCGCCATGTACGGAGAGAGCCTGATCCGGCTCGCGCCACTTCCCGTACCGGACCTCGGCCAGCGCCTCGACCTGGCCGAGCTGGAACGCATACCGACCGTGCAGCTGTTCGTCCATCGAACCCGGGCCATCCGGCCCGGGTTCGCGCTGACCGCCGAGAACTACGAGGCGGTCGCCAAGCTGTGCGCCCGCACCGACGGGCTGCCGCTGGCCGTCGAGCTGGCGGCGGCGCGGATAAAGCTGTCCTCGCCGCAGGCGCTGCTGACCGGGCTCGACGACGATCTCGACGTGCTGTCCGGGACCCGGTCGGACACCCTGTCCCGGCACCACAGCATGCGCTCGGCGATCGAGTGGAGCCTGGGCCGGCTGAGCCCCGAGGAGAAGACCTTCCTCGCCTGCCTGGCGCCGTTCCACGATCTCTTCGACGTCGCGGCCGCCGTGGGCTGCAGCCGGCGGTCCCCCGCGGAGGTGCAGAACTTCCTGGAGAAGCTCGTCGACCGTAATGTCGTTCAACTGACCGAATGTCAGGAGGGAGCGGTCACCTTCCAGATGCTCGGGCTGGTCCGCCAGCACATGCTGGACTGGCTGCGCGACAGCGGCGGCTACCACCAGGTGATGACCGGGCACGCCAAATACCTGCAGGAGATGGCCGCCGCCGCCGACACCCGGATCACCGGCAGCGACCAGGCGCTGTGCCTCGACGAGTTACGGCACTACTGCTACGACATCGGAGCGGTCCTGCGCTTCCTGGCCGACACGGCGAACTACGCCCAGGTCATATACATCGGCGTTTCGCTCCGGCAGTTCTGGCAGATATGCGGCCTGACCAACGAGTGCGTGACCAGAATGGAGCAGGGCCTGGCCAGCACGGACCTGCCCCTGCAACTCAAGGCCAGCGCCGAGCTGGTGCTCGGCGAGCTCCTGATCGCGATGGGCCAGTACGACCGGGCAGAGAACTGGCTGCGCGCCGCCCAGCGCGGCTGTGCCGGTCTCCCCGAGTGCGTGGACATGGCCGACTGCCGCCGGCTGCTCGGCCTGATCGCCTACCACCGAGGGGACCTCGCCGAGGCCGAACGGCTGCTGGAGAGAAGCATCGCGGCGTTCCGCGCCGCCGACCCGGACAACGAGCCCGCCGCCGCCGACCGGGACCTCGCCGTCTGCAAGATCGCCCTGGGCGAGTACGCGGAGGCCGAGAAGCTGGCCGACAGCGCCTACCGGACGTTCACCGCTCGCCAGGATCGGCGCAACGCGGCGCTGGTGCAGTGCGTCATCGCCGACATCGCCGCGGCCACGGAGGACTACGAGAGAGCGGAGCGCTGCTACCAGGAGGCGCTTCAGGTCCTCAGCGCGATGGAGGACCTGCCCGGCTGCATAGCGTGTCTCGAACGGCTGGCCGCCCTCTTCACCAGACGTCACGGGCGGCACACCGAAAGCTGGCGGCGGGCGGTGCGCAGCCTGGGCGCCGCCGCCGCGCTCCGGGGCGCCGTCGAGTGCTCGGTGCCCTGGGCCGCCGGCACGGATGTCGACACGGTGCTGGCCGAGGCCCGCGAGCGCCTGGACGCGGAGATATTCGACGAGGCGTGGTCGGCGGGGCTCGCCATGGACCTGCAGGAGACCACCGGCGACGCGCTCACCCCCATGCAGACGCTGCTCGTCGTCCGGATGCAGCGCTACGGCGACGACAACCCGCTGACCAGCCGGGAGCTGGAGATCGCCGAGCTGGTCGCCCTCGGCCTGACCAACCGCAAGATCGCCCGGCGCCTCGGAATCGCGGAGTGGACGGTGGTCAACCACCTCAGGAAGATCATGCGCAAGCTCGACTGCTCCTCGCGCGTGTCCGTCGCCAACTGGATGATCAAACTGCAGAACGGCAACGGACTCGACCTGTGACCGGTCGTGCCGGTGCCGCGCCTGCCGGGTGGTGGTGGCCATGGTCACAGGCCGAAGTGGATGAGGTTCGCCACGATGACGCACACCACGGTGGTGCGGAAGGCCACCACGCCCCGGCTGCGGGCCAGCAGCGCGTTCCCGTTCTGCAGGAAGGAGCCGTACTGACGCACCCGCAGCACCATGACCGGGGCGAGTACCACCGGCAGCCACCACGGCACCCAGCCCGCCACCGCGGGGACGAGGATCACCAGCAGGTTGGCGGCCGTCGCGCAGCCCAGGAAGACGCGGTTGCCGCGCGGCGAGGTGACCACCGCGACGGTCCGGCGTCCCACGGCGGCGTCGCCTTCGATGTCGTTGGTGTTGGAGTAGGCGCCGATCATGAGCTGGCCGAACCCGAACACCAGCGCCGCCACCGCCACGACGGGAGGGAGGGTCCCGGTGAGGAATCCGTAGGGCGCCACCACGAAGGCCGCCGGGCAGAGCAGGAGAAGGATCTCCCCGAAACCCCGGTAGCTGAGCTTGAGACCCCAGGAGTACTGGACGCTGGCCGTCAGCAGCAGCACGGTGACGAGGATCGTCCACAGCGCCGCGTGCGGTGCCAGGAACACCGTGACCGTCCACCACACCACGCCCCACGCGATGCTCAGATAGCCGAACCTGGCCGCGTGCGAGACGCTCAGCGCGCCGGTCAGCAGCGGCTTGCGGCTGAGCGGGCGCAGGCGGGTCTGGTCGCCGTGCAGATAGTTCGCGCTGTCGCTCCCGTCCCTGATCCCGGTGACGTCGTCAAGCGACATGACGGCGGACAGAACCCCGATCTGTCCCAGGATGAACGTCAGCAGGACAAGGAAAGTCTCCCCGGAGTATTTCGCGCCCGCATCCAGTGCCGTCCAAGCGACGATCAGCGCCAGGCAGAAGTCGAGAACGAACTGGTACTTCACCAGTCTCGCGTAATTGACGAAGGTCGTCCTGAGGCCGGGCGACGCGGTGCCGGTACTCGATGCAGCCATCTTGACTCCCTGAATCGGGGGAGGGAGGTAGCCCTGGTCGGTTCCCACTCTCTTATTGGATACCTCCAGCAAAGTTAGATGACAGGCCGCCGAATGAGGAATAGCAATGACACTGCTATAGGCGCACAAGTAACTGGGTGAGCGCACCCGGGACCGGCAGGCCGGGAAGGGTTTGGCATGGCAGGAGAGCCCGCCGCCGGTCCCGGATCTCGGGCGTCCGCGGGTCCTGTTTCACCGGCGGCGGCCCGGGGCCGGTATGAAGACGACCGGCCCCGGGCGCCGGCGATAAATCCAAAGGCGGCGCGACTGCTCATTGCCGATGACGAAAGCCGGGCCCCGGCGCAGGCCCTTCAGCGGAGAGCGACGGTCAGGGCCTTTGCGATTCGCGCCCGTTACCGGAGAAAGAGCACTCTTCACCCGATGCGAAGAGGCATGCCTTGTTGATGCTGTTGGACACGCCCGGCAGTTCGCCGGCGGCCCTGGCCACGGCCGAGGCGTCCCCGCCCGCCCTGATCCGCGCCTGGAACGACTCGGGCATGTCGCTGAAGTTCACGGCCTTCAGGAGCTCGTCGTTGTCCGCGTACTGTGTCCGGAATTTCTCCCATGCCTGTTCCCGGCTCTCGAAGGTGACGGCCTCCACGTCGGGCATGGCCTCCAGCGTGCGCAGAATGCCGGCGCGCTCGCCCTCGGTGACCTTCCCGCCCGCGCAGCTGCGGTAGATGTCGTCGTCCCTGCACAGGAAGACCGCGACTCCGGGGATCACGGAGGACGCCGCACCGCTCATGGCCATGGCGAGGATGTGCTCCTTCGACGGGTCCGCGGCGGGCGCGGTGAGCCGTACGACTCCCAGCACCGTCGCGGTGACGGCCAGGGCGACGGCGGTGACCTTCACCGCGCCTTTTCCGGTGGCATGGCGCGCGCGTGGCCCGGGCAGCGGGCGGTCGTCGTCCGGCACGGTCCGGGTATGGGCCGCCATGGCGGCACGGAGTCGGTTCTCGATGTCGTTCATGCCTTGTCTCCCAGTTCGTGCAGCAGTCTGGTCAGTGCTCGGGTGATCGTGGATCTGACGGTGCCCGGCCGGATGCGCATGACCTCCGCGATCTCGGCGTCGTGCAGGTCGAGGTAGTAGCGCAGGGCCAGGGCCTCGCGCTGGCGCCGCGGCAGCCGCCCCAGCGCGACGAGGATCTCCCGCCGTGACTCCCCGGCCAGCGCCGCGGCCTCCGCCGAGGACTCGGCCTCGGACACCCACGTGGTACGGCGCAGCATCATGGCCCGGCGGCGCAGTACCGACCGGGAACCGTTGAGCACGCAGGTCCGGACGTACGACAGCGTGGTGATCCCCGGCCGCCATTTGTCGTGCAACCGGGCGAACACGTCCTGCACGATGTCCTCGGCCGTCTCCCGGTCGCCGACGAGCAGCAGTGCGAGCCGCACCAGGCTGAGCCGATGGTCGCGATAAAGGGCGACCAGTTCGGCGTCTGGGTGGGCGGTCGGCGGAGCCGGCACCGCAGGAGCCCGCTCCGCCAACCGCAAGATTTCACCGTCCATGCCCTGAGAACGCTCACCCTCCCCGATCCGCTGCTTTTCTTCCGGACGTGAGCTGCCGGTCACCGTGCCGTCCCCGCCGCGAACGGCGCTTCCGATGTCGCCCGAGGGCCGGAGTTGCCGAACCGGTGGTCGAGCGGCTTCGATGAATGCCGTGTCCCGTCCGCACTCCATGGCCGCCCGCCGTTGCCGGCCGGTCGTCCGCGCGATCGCGGCCGGCCTGATAGTCATGATCCTCGGCCCGCTGGCCGGCTGCGGCCCGTCGGCCGAGCCGCCGCCGCTGCCGCCCGCGGGCGTTTACGACCACGCCCCGGCGGGTGAGAACTCCTGGGCCGGGCCCGTCCCGGCCGGCGGTACGGCCGGGGCCGTCACCCGGTCGCTGCGGGAGGCAGGCTGGTTCTGCGCGCAGGTCCGGGCCAACGCGGACGGCCGCGCCCTGTGGTGCCGGATCGGCCGTCCCGACCAGGTGGGCACGGTCCACGCGCAGGTGGCGCAGTTCCTGCTCGACCGCGACGACCGGCTCGCCTGGGCGTGGTTCTCGTCCGTCGACGGCCCGGCGGGCGGCCCGGCGGACGCCCAGGTCGCCGCCGCCGCGGCGCCGTCGCTGGCCGCGATCTGGTCCGGCGCCGGCGATCGCGTGCGGCGGGAGATCGACGAGTTCGATCGGGACCTGCGAGGCGGGACGGTGCGGCACGACGAGATTCCCCGGACCTCGTGGCGGGACGGGCACGCGGACTACAACTATTCGGTGCTCAACGGACTGGTGGTCACCGCCCGGGACGACTCCGTGCGGCGCTGGCCGTTCGGCGCCGAGCACTACGCGACCACGATGAGCTCGGCCGTGCACGATCTGCGGGCCGGTGGTTACGACTGCTTCTATCCGCCCCAGGAGAGCTGCAACCGCCCCCAGTCGAACGGCTATTTCCGGGTCACCCTCCGCGGCGACCAGATCGTCTCGGCGCGGTTCGGCATCGGCACCCTGATCGAGTCGGGGCGGCAACGGCACCTGCTCGGCGAGGAGTTCCCGCGCGGGCTCACCTTCCTCACCGAGGCGGTCCGCGGCCCGATCACCGCGCGCATCGAGGAGTGCCGGCGGTCCGGCACCGGCTTCGCCGGCATCGTGGCCGGGACGGTTTTGATCATCGACGCGCGCCGGGGCGGCACCGGCGCGCGCGATTTCGCGGCGTACTTCGACATCCAGATCGGCGCCCCGCTGGCCGCGACCCTGCCCATCTGATCACGGGCCGGTCGCCGGTCGCCGCCTGAGAAGTACGGGCGCCACCGTGGCGTCGCCGGAGGTCGCCGACGGGGCGGTGGCGGCCTGGATACTGGACGGGAAGAGGCCCGGCGAACGTCTGGTCAAGCGGGCCGGGCGCTGTTAGCGTCGATGACGGAGCGCCGGGAAGTCTGGTCGGCAACGTGATATCCGACCGACTCCGGGGAGGCGCCCGTGCCCGCCGATCACCGCGATGACGCCACACGTGCCGCCCGTCGGCGATCCGGGGCCCAGCCGATCACATCTCCGTGCTTCGAGCGCGAGTCCGGCCTGCGCCGAAGGCCGCCGTGCCTTCGCCGCCTGCGCCGAAGGCCGCCGTGCCTTCGCGGGGCCGCCCACGACGTGACCCGGCTGTCACAGCAAGTGGATCCGCGACTGAAGGAGAGGCGATGACCGACATCGTCGAGCGGTACAACATCTCTCAGCAGCACTTCTGGCTGCACGGCCCGCGAGAGGGCGAGCCGGTCGAGTTCGACACGGCGGCCGGCATGTGGAGCGTCTACGGTCACCCGGAGGCGCAGCAGGTCCTCGCTGACCCCGCGACGTTCTCCTCCGACACCATGCGCGTGATCCCCAAGGGCCTGATACCGGAGGGCGAGGGCTTCTCGCTGGAGGGCTTCATCACCCAGATCGACCCGCCGGAGCACGGGAAACTCCGCAAACTGGTCAGCAGCGCCTTCACCCGCAAGGTCGTCGCGGACCTCGAACCGAGGATCGCCGCCCTCACCCACGAGCTGCTCGACGCGGCGCGGGATCGCGGCCGGCTGGAGTTGGTGGCCGACCTCGCCTATCCGCTGCCGGTCATCGTCATCGCCGAACTCCTGGGGGTGCCCAGCGGGGATCGCGCCCTGTTCAAGCAGTGGGCGGACGCGCTCTTCCAGCGCGACACCAAGATCTCGCTGGCCGAGCCCATCGAGGACCAGAACGTGGACATCCAGGCCACGCTGCGACCGTGGAAGGAGATGGCGGACTATCTCGCCGGCCACGCCGCCGAGCGCAGAAGGCAGCCGCGTGCCGACCTGCTCACCAGGCTGGTCGAGGCCGAGGTGGACGGGGAACGGCTTCCCGACTACCAGGTGGTCAACTTCGCGATCATCCTGCTGCTCGCCGGGCACGTCACCACGACGATGCTGCTCGGCAACACGGTGCTGTGCCTGGACGCCTTCCCCGAACAGCAGGCCAGGGTCCGGGCCGACCGCGCGTCGATCCCGGCCGTCATCGAGGAGTCCCTGCGCCTCTTCACCCCGTTCGCAGCCGTCGCCCGGTCCACCACGCGTGAGGTCGAGCTCGGCGGTGTGACGATACCGGCCGACCGGCTGCTCATGGTCTGGCTGGCCGCGGCGAACAGGGACCCCCGGCAGTTCCCCGCCCCCGGCGTCTTCGACCCCACCCGCGACCCCAACCCCCATCTCGGCTTCGGCCGCGGCATCCACTTCTGCCTGGGCGCGCCGCTGGCCCGGCTGGAGGGACGGGTCGCACTGGACATCCTGCTCGACCGTTTCGGCACCCTGCGCACCGATCCCGAGGACCCCGTGACCTTCATCCCCACACCGACCATGACCGGGGTACGCCGCCTCCCGCTGATCTGATCCGGCTGTTCCGTGACCGCACCGGCTCCCGTCCGCGGGCCGGTCGGCCGCCGCCGGGTAGTTCCGCGGAACTAGGCAGGTCAGTGCCCGTGGCCGATGTCGCGGGGGAGGGCCGCTTCCTACGCTCGGGCTCGTGAAACGCCTCATCCCGCTTCTTCTCGCGTCGGTGGCCCTGCTCGCCTGGGCGGGGCCGGCCGCGGCGCACGGGCGCGGTGGAGACGCCGACGCGCGCTTCGCCCAGACGATCGCCGGCATGGAGATCACCGTCGTGGTGCGGGCGAGCGTGCGGGTGCCCGCCCCGTTGCAGGTGGACGTGGTCGCGCACGATCCGGGCCGGGGCGGCCGGGTCGATCTGACGATCAGGTCCGCCGAGGGCGGCGGTTCGTCGGCCGGTTCCGTGCGGATCGAGCCGGGCAGGGCCGGAATGTATCCCGCGCTGCTGTCGGTGGACCGGGTGGGCCCGCACGAGCTGGAGGTCCGCGCGGGCGAGGAGAGATCGCTGCTGCCGCTCGCCGTGCTGGTACCGCGGGCGCCGCTGTGGGAAGTGGTGATGTACGCGGCCTTCGCCTGCGCGGCGGTGGCGCTGGTCGGCGCGCTGGCGGGCGCGCTGTGGTTCGGGCGGGCGGTCGCGGGCGGGTTCGCGGGCGGGTTCGTGGTGGCGACGGTCGTGGCGTTCACCGTGGGAGTGCTGTCGCCGTGGTTCGCGCCGGCGGCGCCGGACGGAATGCCGCCGGCGCCGCCGCAGGAGGTGACGCCGGGACGGCCGAACGCGCAGCCGGTGGTCGAGGTGGCCCCGGAGCGGCCCGTGCGCGGGTCGGAGTTCGTGCTGCGCCTGGCGCTGTTCGACGGCTCGTCCGGCCATCCGGTGGACGACCTGGCCGAGCATCACGCCGCGCTGTCGCACGTCGTGGTGACCAGCGAGGACGGCTCGTACTTCCGCCATGTGCATCCGATCCGCCCGGCGCCCGGCGTCTACGAGGTCCGGCTGGGCGCGCAGGCGCACGGCCGGCACCGGGTGTACGCGGAGTTCGAGCGGACCGGCGCGGGCGGGCAGCTCGTCACCGGCGCGTTCACCGTCGGCGACGACGGGCGACCGGGGGACCCGTCGGACCCGTCGGACCCGTCGGACGCGGCGGGCCCGGCGCCTGTCGCGGCTGGTCCGGGCGGGAACGCCCTGGTCACCGAGCCCGCGCGGCCGGTGGCCGGACGGCCCGTACGCCTCACCCTGGACACCGGCCATGCCGACCTGCAGCCGTGGCTCGGCATGGCCGGTCACCTGATCGTGCGCAGCCGGGACGGCGGCTACCTCGGCCACGTCCACGAGTCCCGCTCGATGGCCACGGACGCGCGGAACGTGCCGGACGAGTCCGTCACGGGCTACGGGCCGAGGCTGGAGTTCGCCTTCAGCTTCCCCCGGCCCGGCCGCTACCTGGCCTGGACCCAGTACGCCAGGAACTACGAGATCGTCACGGTGCCGCACGTCATCGACGTCGCGGCGGAAGGGCACCCGAGATGAGGCGGCGCGCGGCGTACCTCGTGCTGCCCGTCCTGCTGCTCACGGCCGGCATCGGCTGGCTCCTGGTCGGCGGTGCCGGGCCGGGACCGGTGGAGTTGCCGGGCCGGGGCGCGCACTACGCGGTCGTCGTGGCGCTCCGGCCGGGCACCGGCACTGTGGAGGCCCGCGTCGAGATCGCCCCGGCGGCGCCCGCGGAGGTGTCGCTGTTCGCCGTGATGCCGCACATGGGACACACGACCCCCGAGATCGCCGCCCGTCGCGACGGCGCCGGTCACTACGTGGCCCGCGGCGAACTGTTCACCATGCCGGGCGCCTGGGAGATCGGGATCCGGGTGCGCGGCCCCTCGGGCACCGAGGTCATCAAGGTCAACACACTCGTCGGAGAACAGGAGTAGATCACATGGCTACCCGTCAGACAACGGATCCGCCCCAGCGCGCGGACACGGCCCCGGCGGTCCGGGACGTGCCACGAAGGGAGGTCACCGGCGCCTGGTTCCTGATGTTCGGCTACGCGACTCTGCTGGTCGGCATGATCTGGGACGGGCAGTGGCACGGAGACGTCGGCCCCGACAATTTCTGGACCGCCCCGCACCTGCTCCTCTACTCGGGCACCGGAATCGTCGGCCTGACCTGCCTGACCGTGGTCCTGCTGTCCACCTGGGCGCGCGGGCCGTCGACCGGCACCCCGTCGGTCACGGTGCTGCGCACCTTCCGCGCGCCCTGGCCCTTCCTCGTGGGCGGGCTCGGCGCGGCGGGCAACCTCCTGTACGCCGGTTCCGACCTGTGGTGGCACGAGGTGTACGGCTTCGACATCGCGGCCGGGGCGACGCCGTCCCACTTCGGGCTGGGGCTGTCCATCCAGGTGGAGATCTGCGCCATGGTGATGGCCTTCGCCGTGCTGCGCCGTACCCGCGCCGAGCGGTGGGGGCTGGCGTTGGCGATCGGGCTGGCCACCATCGGGTCGACGTCGGCGTTCGGCATGCTGTCCGAGCTGGTCCTCGGCTGGGTGCCCGGCGTGGCGCCCCGCGTGCTCGGGCTCGGCGCGGTGGGCGCGCTCACCCTGAGCCTCATCGTCGGCCTCACCCGCGGCTGGCACTGGCCGGCGGCGCTGGGCCTGACCTTCCTGGTGGTGCAGGGCACGCTCGCGCTGTTCGCGCCCGCCGCCACGCGCTGGTACGCCGAGGCGATCGGTCAGCCGATGCGCGACTACGCGGCCAACCTGCCGCAGGTGCTGATCGGCTTCCCTGCCACGTTCCCGCTGGTCGCGCTGCTGGCAGGCGGGGTGGCCGCGTGGGCCGTGCGGCGCGGCGCGGGCCCGCTGGGTGTCACGGCGGCGATCGGCGCGCTGGCCGGGATCAACACCGCGCTGTTCTACGGAGCCGTGGGGCTGGACATGAGCCTGGCGGCCACGCTGCCGGCGGTGACCGCCGTCGGGATGGGCATGGGGGTGCTGGGCTGGCGGTGCGCCGTCCTGTTACGCCGCTTCGGCGTGCGCGCACCCGGGACGGTGCCGGCATGAGCCCCGGTACGCGACGGCACCGTGTCCGCGGCCCGCGGAGACGGGCGCTCGCGGCGGTGGCCGCGGCGGCGGCTGCGACGCTGCACATGGGCGCGACCCCCGCCGTGGCCGCGCCTCCCCTGCCGGGTGAGATCGTGCACACCGAGACCGTACGGATGAGCGACCGGTCGGCGATCAACGTATCGTTCACAGAGTGGCCGATCCGCGCGCTGCAGTCGCTGGACTTCGTCTTCGAGCCCACCGGCGGCATCGAAGGGCGCACCGGGTGGGTCACGACCGTCTCACCGACCGGCGACCGCCGCGGGCTCAAGGGCATCGTCCTGCAGCGCCGTGGCGACAGCGTTGTGCTGCCCCGGCATCCGAGGGCGCGCCAGGTCTGGGGGCTGGACGTCGTCTCGCTGCCGGAGGAGGGCACATGGCGGTTCGAGTTCGCCGTGCGGGGACCGGGAGGGACCTCGACCGGAGTCCTGCCGATCCGCGCGATCGAGCCGCCGGGGCCACCGCTCACGCTGAGCTGGACGATCGCGCTGGCCCCGTGGGCGCCGGTCGCGCTGCTCCTGGCGCACGGCTGGCGCCGGGGCCGGCGGAGACACGGCGCGGAAGCCACCTGGAGTGGATGAGCGACGGCCTGCTGGCCCTCCTGCCGCCGCTGGTCGGCTGGTTGATCGGGCGCGGCGACATCGGGCGCGGCGACATCGGGCACGGGGACATCGGGCGCGGGGAGGTGCTCAGGGAGACCGTGCCGGGGCACGATCCGCTGGCGCCGCCGCCGAAGCTGGCACAGCTCGACGAGCTGGTGGCCGCGGCGCCGCCCGGCGGGCCGCGCGTGCTGCTGGAACGCGAAGGAGACGTGCGCCAGGTCGACGCCAGCATCGAACTCGCCGCCTACCGCGTCGTACAGGAGGCGCTCACCAACGCCGCCAGGCACGCGGGCCGCGTCGACGTCCGCGTCCTGCTCGCCTACGAGCCGGCGCGGCTCACGGTGCGCGTCACCAATCCGGTGCCCGGCCGGACCGGGACGATCGGCGACGGGGCCGGGGTGGGGCTGATCGGCATGAGGGAGCGCGTCGAGCTGCTGGGCGGCTCGGTGCGGGTGAGCGACCACGCCGGCACGTTCGAGGTGTGCGCCACCCTGCCGCTGCGGAGCACGTCGTGACCGGCATCCGGGTGCTGGTCTGCGACGACGAGCAGCTGCTCCGCGAGGCGCTGGTCCGCCTGGTCGGAGCGGCTGCCGACCTGACCGTGGTGGGCGCGGTGGGCGACGGCGCGACGGCGGTGGCGGTCGCGGCCGAGCAGCGGCCCGACGTGGTGCTGATGGACATCCGCCTGCCGGGCATGGACGGCATCGAGGCGACCCGCCGCATCACCGCGCGGAACGCGGGCGGTCCGCCCCGCGTCCTGATCCTGACCACGTACGACCTGGACAGTTACGTCTACGCCGGGTTGCAGGCAGGGGCGAGCGGGTTTCTGCTCAAGGACGCGCCGGGCGAGCGGATCCGCGACGGCATCCGGATCGTCGCGGCCGGGCAGTCGGTGCTGGCTCCCGAGGCGACCACCCGGATGATCGAGGCGCTGCGGCCGATGGCGCCGACCGACGAGGACCGGGCGCTGAGGGAGACGGCGGCCCGGCTGACCGGTCGTGAACGCGAGGTGTGCGAGCTGATCGCGCAGGGCCTGTCCAACGACGAGATCGCGCACCGGCTCGTCATCAGCCGCTACACCGTCAAGGTGCACGTGTCGAGCGTCCTCGCCAAGCTCGGCCTGCCGGACCGGGTGCACGTGCTGATGGCGTGGACCCGGCTGCGCGACCTGCGCCTGCTGTGACCCGCCGGTCCCGCCGGAGCGGGAGGTGTCAGCCGGAAACCGTGCTGCCGTACCCGTGGGTCACGATCCGCTCGGCCATCGCCGCGTAGGCCGCGGGATCCTCGGGCACGGTGGCCGCCAGCCCGTCCACGTAGCGGTTGAACATGCAGAAGGCGGCGGCGATGAGCACGGTGTCGTGGATCTCGACATCGGTCGCGCCCTCCTTCCTGGCGGCGGCGACCTCGTCCTCGGACACCGAGCGGCCGTCGCGCTGGACCGAGGCCGCGATGCGCAGCAGCGCGCCGAGCTTGGGTGACACGGGTGCGGTGTGCGGGTCGGCGCAGACCTGGTCGACGAGCTGCCGGCCCTCGGGAAGCTGGGCGGCGGCGAAGGCCGCGTGCGAGGAGGCGCAGAAGCGGCACGCGTTGAGCGAGGACACGTAGGCGGCGATGAGCTCGCGCTCGCCGCGGCTCAGGCTGTTCGGCCCGCGCAGCAGCGTCTCGGCCAGCGCGGTGAGCGGGCCGGCGGTCTCCGGACGGAAGGCGAACAGGCCGGCGATGCCCGGCGTCTCGTCGGGTAACGCGATGTGCGGCATATCAGGCTCCCTGATCTGTGCGAAAGGGGCGGGCCGGCAGCCGCGTGGCTGCCGGCCCGCCGTTCGATCATCTGCCGTACACCTCGAAGGTGTACAGCGAGTATCCGTATCCGGTGCCGCGTGCGGTGCCGTAGATGCGGACATATCTGCCGGAGGCGTTCAGGGCGGTGTGGTCGTCCTCACCGCCGTTCGCGCCGGTGATGGTCCGGACGGTGGTCCAGGTGGTGCCGTTGGGTGAGGTTTGGATCTGGTAGGCCGTGCCGTACGCGCCTTCCCACAGGAGGCGTACCCGGTCGATGGTGTAGGTGGCGCCGAGGTCGACCTGGATCCACTGCGGGTCGGCGAAGGCGCTCGACCACCGGGTGGTCGGTGACGCGTCAACCGCGGCGGAGGCCGGGAACTCGGGGGCTTCCAGGCTGGAGGCGGTCGCCGGCTTGTTCAGGGCGACGTTCGTCGCCGTGGGCGGAGGGCCGGTGGCGCCGAAGACCTCGAAGGTGAACAGCGAGTATCCCCATCCGGTGGCGCGGGTCGTGCCGTAGATGCGGACGTATCGGGCGGAGGCGTTGAGGGCGGTGTGGTCGTCCTCGCCGCCGTTGGCACCGGTGATGGTCCGGACGGTGGTCCAGGTGGTGCCGTTGGGTGACGTCTGGATCTGGTAGGCGGAGCCGTACGCGGCCTCCCAGACGAGGCGTACCCGGTCGATGGTGTAGGTGGCGCCGAGGTCGACCTGGATCCACTGCGGGTCGGCGAAGGCGCTGGCCCACCGGGTGGTCGGTGAGCCGTCCACCGCGGCGGAGGCCGGGAACTCGGGGGCCTCCAGGCTGGAGGCGGTCGCCGGCTTGTTGAGGGCGAGGTTGGCCGTCGGCGGCTGCGTGCCGCTGTTCAGGGTGAACGCGTCGACCTCGAACAGCGTCCCGGTGCCGCCGGTGAAGACCAGGAACAGGTTCTGCGTCCCGGTGGGCGGCGTCACGGTGCCGGTCACGGTGACGTAGTCCTCCCAGCCGCCGGTCGGCGCGACCGTCGCCGTGCCGATCACCGCTCCGGTCGCCGAACCGGTGCGCAGCGTCAGCGTGCCGCCGGCGCCGGCCGAGGCGACCCGGGCCGAGAACGACGTGACCCCGGTCAGGTTGTACGGCGTGAACGAGATCCAGTCGCCGTTCGCGATGGACCCGACCACGTTGCCGCCGTTGGCCGACGCGCGCGGGGTGACCGTCACGCCCTGCTGCGCGCTGTAGTGCTCGGCCTGGCGGGTACGCGGCTGCAGGACGGCCTGCGGCGCGTGGATGGCCGTGGTCGAACCGGGCGGGGTGTACTCGGCGTCGAAGACTCCGAAGATGTTCGCGTTGGCGTCGTGCTCACCGTCCACGGTCGTCTGGATGGTGCCCGAGCACCCGTTGGCACTGGCCATCCCGTGGCCGTGGCTGTCGTGGCCCAGGATGTAGTTGACCGTCACCCGGCTGCAGTCGATGGTCGGGGAGCCCGGATCGGTGACGCTCACCTGGAACGGGATCGCGTCGCCGAAGTTGAACACCCGCCCGTTGAGCGGCAGGTTGAGGGTGACCGTCGGCTGGCCGACGCCGATGACGACGCTCGCCGTGCCGCTGCGGCCGGTGTTGTCGGTGACCGTCAGCGTCGCCGTGTACGAGCCGTTGGCCGTGTAGGTGAACGACGGGTTGGCCGCGGTCGAGTCGACGCTGCCGTTCGTCTGGAAGTCCCAGGCGTACGTGACCGGGTCACCGTCGGGGTCGGTGGTCCCGGCGGAGCTGAACTGCACGGTGAGCGGTGCGGCCCCGCCCCTCGGGTTGGCCGCGGCCACCGGGATCGGCGCCCGGCCGGTGCCCGAGTTGTAGTCGATCCGGTACACCGCCGAGTTGGCGTCGCCGCCGAACCAGCCGGTGCCGTAGTCGAGCACGTACAGCGCGCCGTCCGGCCCGAACTCCATGTCCATCACCTGGGTGCCGGTGAACGCCGGGAAGGGCTGGATCGCGCCCACCCCGCCGGTGCCGCTCACGGTGGCCGTCTTGATCCACCGCCGGCCGAACTCGCCGAGGAACACCCTGCCGTCCATCTCGGCGGGGAACTTCGTGTCCGAGACGAGAGCCGGGTTGTAGTTGTAGACGTTCCCGCCCATCGGCGACAGGCTGCCGCAGCACAGCTCGGCCCGGTCCTGCCCGGCACCGTACGGCAGCCAGGCCGCCCGGGACGGGGGCAGCTGCGTGAGGCCGGTGTTGTTGGGCGAACTGTTCGTCGGCCCGCCCGCGCAGTTGAACGCCGCGCCCGAGGGCCCGGACGGGAAGGTGAAGTCGACGTAGGGCACGTTGAACTGCGAACAGTACGGCCAGCCGTAGAAACCGGGCTCGGTGATGCGCTCGAACGAGACCGAGGCCGCCGGTCCCCGGGTGGGGCTTGCGGTGCCCGAGTCAGGCCCGTAGTCGCCGAGATAGACCGCGCCGGTCTCCTTGTCCACGCTCATCCGGAACGGGTTGCGGAAGCCCATCGCGTAGATCTCGGGCCGGGTGTTCGCGGTGCCGGGCGGGAACATGTTGCCCGCCGGGACGGTGTAGCCGCCGGCCGCGCTCGGCTTGATCCGCAGCACCTTGCCCCGCAGGTCGTTGGTGTTGCCGGAGGTGCGCTGCGCGTCGAAGGCCGGGTTGCGGTCGGCCCGCTCGTCGATCGGCGTGTAGCCGCTGGAGTCGAACGGGTTGGTGTCGTCACCGGTGGACAGGTAGAGGTTGCCCGCCGCGTCGAAGTCGATGTCGCCGCCGACGTGGCAGCAGATGCCGCGGCTGCTCGGCACGTCCAGGACGGTGACCGCCGACGACGGGTCGATGGTGTGGTCCGCGTTCACCGTGTACCTGGCCAGCCGGGTGACCCCGTTGAACGGGGCGAACTGGGCGGGCGTGCCGGTCGCGGGGGCGCCGCCGCCCGGGGTGGACAGGGGCGGGGAGTAGTAGACGTACACCCACCGGTTCGACGCGAAGTTCGGGTCGGCCTTGATGCTCTGCAGACCCTCCTCGTCAGAGGTGTACACCGGGATGGTGAGCGCCACCTTGGTGTTGCCGAGCGAGTCGGTGTACCGGATCACGCCGTTGCGCGACGTGTGCAGCACGCCCCGGTTGGGCAGGACCGTCAGGCCCATCGGCTCGCCGGTCTCGGCCTCGCCCTTGGCCAGCGTCACCTGGGTGTAGCCGGCCTGCGGGTTCGGCGGGCCGCTGGTGCAGCTTCCCGCGCCCTGGGCCGCGTAGCGGATGCCGCCCAGCAGGTGGGTGCGGAAGTTGGCCTCGGTGTAGCTCGCGGCGGTGTGTCCCAGGCCGGTGTACCACGAACGACCGCCCTCGTAGGGCCGGCACCACGTGATCGGGTGGTCGGCGCCCATCGTGCCGCCGCTGTAGGTCGACTCGTCCAGCGTCGCGAGGACGTGCGCCTGCGAGCGCGGGTTGGTCCGGTAGTTGTACCACTCGTCCGAACGGTTCCAGGCCGCGGGCAGGCCGGCGTTCGACGGGTGGTTGGGATCGGCGATGCGGACGGTGGCGTTCTGGATCGCCGGGTGGCCGGCGAAGTACGCCCCGACCAGCCCGCCGTACCAGGGCCAGTCGTACTCGGTGTCGGCCGCCGCGTGCACGCCCACGTAGCCGCCGCCGGCGCGGATGTAGTTCTCGAACGCCGTCTGCTGGGTGGCGTTGAGCACGTCAGCGGTGGTGGACAGCCAGATGACCGCCTTGAACCTGGCCAGGTTCGTCGCGTTGAACTGCGCGGCGTCCTCGGTGGCCTCTACGGTGAAGTTGTTCGCTTCCGCCAGTTGCTGGATCGCGGTGATGCCCGCGGGGATCGAGTCGTGCCGGAACCCGGCGGTCTTGCTGAAGATCAGCACCGAGAAGTCCGGCGCCGCCTGCGCGGGTACCGCGAAGCCCAGGGTGGCCATGATGACGGCCACGCATAAGGCGATTCTTCGTAACATGATCGGGTGGTCTCGCTTTCCTGTCGTACGGGTCGAGACAGGCGTGCGCCGATCACGCCGACGATGCCGCGACGGTCCGGAGTCCGCCGGCGACATCGTTCCGGCTCACTGTGAACCCATGTGAGCCGGGAGTCAACGGGTCTTCGTCGTGAACCGCGGCGACCGGCGATCGGGCGCACGGTCGGCTTCCGCGGAGTGGTCCGACGGGCTGGGGAGGGCTCAGATCCGCTGGTCAGGGGCATGCGGCCAGGGCGCGACCGCTGACCGCGGGGGTGTGTTCGGCGACCTGGCGGAGCCGGTACCCGGTGGGCGCCGGTACCGTCGGCGCCCACCGGGCTCCGCCGGCGTGACGAGGGTGAGCCGGGCCGGCAGGGTGGTCGGCGTCCGCCCTGTCGCCCCCGCGTTCCCCTCGCGCAGCCGGCCGGTTCCGAGGTGCCCGTCGCCGTGCTTCCACGCCGTGCCGTTCCGTGCCCGGTTCGCGGGAGGGATACGGCTCGGCCCGGAGCGCTGGTGGCGGCTGGACTCCGGCCGGGTCTGCGGTGGTTCCGGGCGCCGCGCCTGGCGCCGCCCGGGTGTTCGCGCCGCGTTTCGGCGCGTCAGTGTGCGCACCGGCCGGTGACGCGGCGCCTCCGGGCGCCGCGCCACCCGTCAGCGGGTGCGGCGGGACGGATCAGCGATCTGCGTGACGACCTCCAGGCCGTTCGAGGGTGCGGGGACTGGTCGACCGCCGCCCGCTGCTAAGGCCGGCGATCGGGTGGGCAGCGTCAGGTGCTGGTGACGCGGATATGAAACGCCGCGGGGCCGGGAGACCCCGTTGGTGCCAGTCGGTACGGCTCCGCCGCCGGGCGGAGGGGGCTCCGCCGGTGCGGTCCGCCCGGGACGCCGGCCCCGGGGCGGGACGGCTCGTCGAGCGGGAGACGGGAAATGTGGTGCTGCGCTTCCAAATCGCTGCACCTCCTGCACGTTTTCGGCAGACATACGACGGATTTTGACATAAGGCTAGAATGTTACATTCACACTGTCTAGATGTTACGTTGAGTTACGCCGGACTTTTGGTGTGGTGACACGAAAGTTCGGAGACATTGGCCAGAGGCCGGAGCCCGCGATTTTTCCGCGGTGAAGAGAAACGCCAGGTCGGCGCCGGTACGGATGGCATCACCGGCCGTGGGGGTGTGGCCGCGGCATCAGGCCGCGCGCGGGCGGGGTGCCGCCGGGGCGCGCGGAGTGTCCGGAAGCGGTCAGCGGCGGCGGCGCCTGCGGCGCTTCGCGGCCGGAGCGTGACCGGCCCGGCGCCGCACCGGAGCGCCGGGCGAGGTGTCACCGGCCGCCGGGGCTGTGCGCCCGGCCGCCGCCGTGGCCGGGCGGCCCGCCGGGCGCCGGGCGACCCGGGCGACCATGACGGCGGCCCCTACGACGATCAGCGCGGGCACGAGCCAGACGGAGAGGCCCTCCCCGCTCGACGGCGCGGCCCCGGCCGCCGGCTCCGCGGCGGGCTGTGTGGCCCCGGCGGTGACTTCGGCGGCGACTTCGGCGGTGCCTCCGGTGGCGACTCCGGCGGTGGCCGCGGCGGTGGGCCGCGCGTGCCCGACCGCGGCGAGCAGCTCGGGGCCGGGCTGGTCGGTGGGGGCCCGCCAGCCCGCCGGCGCCGAGGTCACGGCGCCCGAGTAGGTGAACCGGACCTCCCCCTCGACCTCCTCGCCGTCGGAGGCCACGGTCTGGTACCGCGCCACGTACAGCCCCTGCTCCGGCCAATGAGCCACCGGCACCCGCACCGGGAACCCGGTGTGGAACAGCCGCGGCTCCCACACACCGTCCACCAGCTGGTATTCGCGCACCGGCTCGTCCAGGCGGAACGGCTCGCCGTGCGACCAGCGGCGATCGACCCGGGCGCCGCTCGGCGCGGTCACGGCGAAGTACGCGAACGGCGCGGGCTTCTCGGTGAACGCCAGCGACAGCGCGCCGACCGGCTCGGCCAGGGTGCCGCCGTCGGCCGGGGTGGAGACGACGAGGCGCCCATGGGCGAAGGCCGGCAGGGGAGCCGCGAACAGGGAGAGGGCGACCACGCTCAAGGCGACCAGGGCGAGCAGACGCGGTACCACACGACCCATCGTGCACCTCGGCTCTCGGCGGAGAGTTTTCCCGCGAGGCTAACCTCTCCCGCCCATTCTGAACAGAACTTCCGCTCCGGCCGGCGAAACCCCGGCTCGTCCACCGGCCCGGCCTCGTCCGCCGACACCACCAAGGAGCCCGCCCACCTGCGGCGCAGCGTCGCCGGGCGGCCGGATCCGCAGTTCCGATCGACGCCTCCCACTTTTCGTGATTTCATCAAAAACAGCGGGCGAATAACCAGAATGTTTTCCGGCGGCGCGCGCTTTCCACGGTGACGACGCGCATGGGCCGAGGCGGGGGAGAGCGGCCCGGCACGCCGAAGCCGGGTACGTCCCGCCGGGCGGCCGCATCGACCGGACGCCGCATCGAGGGAGTGGTGGGTGAAGTCGAACCGGCCGGAGAACTCGCACCAGGCGGCGCTGCTGCGGCTGCTCAGGGACGGCCCCCGGTCCCGGGCCGAGCTCGCGGACCGCGCCGCCGACCCCGCCGCCCTGGCGGCGTCGGCCACCAGCGCGCTGCCGACCGGCGGGGCGTACGACCACCCCGGGCGGATGTCCCGGTCGAAACTCAACGTCGAGCTCGACCGGCTCGTCGAGCTGGGCCTCGCCGAGTCCGACGGCTTCGCGGAATCCCGGGGCGGCCGCCGTTCCGGCCGGGTACGGCTGTCGCGCAACACCCGCTTCGCGGGGATCGACATCGGGGCGACCTCGGTCGACGTGGCCGTCACCGACGGCGAGCTGCGCGTGCTGGGGCACGTGAGCGAGCCGTGCGACATCCGGCTCGGCCCGGCCCACGTGCTCGACCGGGTGCTCGTCCTCGTCGGGAAGCTCCGCGACCAGAACCTGTTCACCCAGCTCCACGGCGCCGGGATCGGGGTGCCCGGGCCGGTGAGCTTCGCCGCCGGGGTCCCGGTCATGCCGCCGATCATGCCCGGCTGGGACCGGTACCCGATGCGCGAGACGGTCAGCCAGGAGCTCGGCTGCCCCGCCATGCTGGACAACGACGTCAACATCATGGCCCTCGGCGAACTGCACGCCGGAGTGGCCCGCCAGGTGGACGACTTCCTGCTCGTCAAGATCGGCACCGGGATCGGCTGCGGCATCGTGGTCGACGGCAAGATCTACCGCGGTGTGTCCGGCAGCGCGGGCGACATCGGGCACATCAGGGTCGACGCGTTCGGCCCGGTGTGCGCGTGCGGCAACACCGGCTGCCTGGAGGCATACTTCGGCGGCGCCGCCCTGGCCGAACAGGCGCAGACCGTGGCCCGCTCGGGACACTCCCCCTACCTGGCCGAGCGCCTGGCCGTCACCGGGACGCTGTCCGCCGAGGACGTCGCCGCGGCCGCCGCCCAGGGTGACGCGGCGGCGATCAAACTCATCAGGGACGGCGGCCGCCATGTGGGCATCGTCCTCGCCGGTCTGGTCAGCTTCTTCAACCCGAGACTGGTGATCATCGCCGGCGGGGTCGCCCGCCTGGGCCACCTGTTGCTCGCCGAGATCAGAAGCGTCGTTTACCGCCGCTCCCTCCCTCTCGCGACCGGCAACCTCCCCATCGTCCTCTCCGAACTGGAGGACGCCGCCGGCGTCGTGGGCGCGGCCCGCTTCATCAGCGACCACGTCTACTCCGCCTGAGCGTCACCCGTACCCCGGCGCCCTCCCCACGGTGAGCAGCGCGAGCCGTCCTACGTCCGCGGGGCGGTGACCTGGGGGCCGTGGCCGGGGGCGACGGATCCCCGCAGGACGAGGTGCAGGGGATGATCCTGATCGACCTGCCGCCGGCCGACGAGCGGGTCGCGCTGGTCGGCGAGTTGGGCATGCCGACCGTGGTCATCGGCGACCCGGTCACCCCCGGGGGGCTGCCGACGGTGTGGACGCAGGACGAGGAGGCCATGCGCGACGTCGTCGCCGCGCTGGTCGCGGGCGGGGCCCTGCCATAGGTGTTCGAGGCGAGCCGTCTCCAACGGCTACGGGATGAGTTGGGCCATGTCGTTGATGACGGCGTGGGCTCCGGCTTCGGCGAGGGAGTATTCCTTGGCGGGGGTGTTGGCGTAGCCGATGCCAGGGACCCCGGCCTTGATGGCGGCCTGGATGTCGGTGACCGAGTCGCCGATGAGGACGCAGCGGGAGGGGGCGGCGTCGAGTCGCTTGATGGCCTCGATGATGAGGTGGACGTGCGGTTTCAGCAGGGCGGGGTCCTGGAACAGGGTGCGGGCTGAGATGGCGGCGAAATAGCCCGACAGGTCGCGATGGTCGATGTAGACCTTGATTGCGGCGTCGGAGTTGTTGCTGACCACGGCCAGGCGGCGGCCGGATGTGTGGAGCTGGTGGATGGCCGCGTCCGCGTGAGGGGTGGGCGCGGCTCTGAGCGCGGCTTGCAGTTCCAGGCCACGTAGTCCTGCCTCAACGGTCTCGGCGACCATGGGGCCGGCGCTCGCCGCGTGGCGGAGGATCTCCAACGGGTCGCTCTCGCTCATGATGTGCCCGGGCAGGTCGATCCCCAAGGGGCCGATGTAGTCGCGCAGGGCGGCGGCGACCGTGGGGGCGGGCAACCCGGCGAAGATGCTGCATATGGGGCCGTCGAAGTCGAACAGTACGTGTGTGGCATCGGCAAGGAGACGCTGAACGTCTGCCGGGCAGTGGGTCACCCGTTGAACTCCCGACTGATGGTGTTCCAGATCGATTCGAACCATAGCCGTGACTGCTTGATGTACTCGCGCCCGGCGTCGTTGTCGGTCGAGTGATGGAACACCACGGCGTCTTTTCCCATGAGGTCGTAAACGGTGCGGCTCTGGTCGTCCACCCTCAGGTCGTATTCCTGGATGGGGTAGAAGCCGAAAAAGGCGTCCCGGTCGTTGACGATGTAGAGCTTGAACAATGGAGCGACCTGGTGGAGTCGGATTTCCGCCGTCGCTGCTTTGACCGCTCCGCGCGCGGCCAACTCATTGACGGAGTCAGTTATGGCGGTGGCGTGACGGCGCATGATCGTGTTGGCTCGGGCGCGGAAGTCGGGATCGTCGGCCAGGTCGTCGGCCTTGCAGGGCAGGGTCATCGGCCTGGACGTGTCGGGCAGGAGAAGCCGGATGGTGACGCTCTCGGGCTTGAGTTGTCCATAGCGGATCTTGTCCAAGGGCTCTTGGACAGCGCCTTGCAGCGTCTCGCCGGAGAAGCCGGCGAAGTCGATGGAGACGTGTCTTCGCTCGAATGCCCGTTCCAGGTACGGCCGTAGCCCCACGGGTGGGACCACGGCAGGCACGGTCTCCGGGGTACCGGGCGGCTGCTGCCGGAGATTCGGGATGTCCCCGGGCGCGGGGGCGAACAACTGGTGGGCCGTCCAGTCCGGGAACATCGCCTCAAGGATGCGGCAGTGGTCGGGATAGGGCAGACCTTTGACGGTGCCTGACAGCCAGCGGTGGAGTTGGGCGCGGCTGGGCCACGTCCGGACCAGGACGGGATCGACGCTCTTTGCGACCCTGTCGTATTCGCGCTGAAAGGTGCCGTATGCCTGCCAACGGCGCTGGTGTAGTAAGACCTTCAACAGGATCGGTCGATCGCTCATTCTCGGCCCTTCGGCTCTGACTCGGCCCCTAAAGGCTACCGATCCAGAACAGGCAAGGCGAGACGATGGCGAGACAAGAAGAAACGCGCATGACGTAGGCGCGACAATGTGATCACGGCGATGCGACATGACTCCTGGCCATGCTCGATACATGGCTCAGCGGTGCAGTTCTTGTGATGGTCGTGGTTGGAAGTACGGCAGTCCGCGTCGCGCTCTCTGGTGTCGAGCGCGAATGATGGCGTCGGCGCCGACCGTATGCCCGAAAACTGCCTTGAATATCAGGGTGCGGGACAGCGGGTCCGAGGAACAAACAATGGACTCCTTGGATGTGTTCTTCGCCGGTCCGATTCGGCCGGGTGTCGCGGTGACGGCTGAGCCTGCCCCCTTCCCTGCCTTTCCGTACGCGCCGGATGGCGGGTCATGAGGGTGCCGTGTCCGGGTGTCAGCCCGCATGTGCCTGCGGATGTGTCCGAGTTCGCGTCGCTGGAGTGGCTGGCGCCGATGTCCATGGGGCGGGTTCTGGTCCTGGAATGGACCTGTGCATGCCAGCCGACGTACTACGAACTCTGTCAGTCCGGCGGCCTCGTCTACGTGCGGCGTACGGTGAAGCACTCCGGCGGGTCCGAGGTCTCGGAGACGCAGCGGGTGTGGATGAAGCGGGCGTACCAGACCTGGACCGCCGTGCTGCGGGGGCAGGCGCGATGAGGGCTTGAGCGAGCAAACGCATGCTTGACGATCAGGGTGATACGCGATCTCTTAGGTGCAGCGGCTGGGGTCGTGGAGTTCTTGACGCCTCAGACGCGAGATGTTGTTATCCAGGCATCCGTTATTTCATGCTTGTTTAGTAGGAAATGGGGCGGTTGTGAGGGTTCTCCGGCGTGCGGCCGCGATGATCGCGCTCCTGGTGGGCGCGGTCGGCATCCAAGTCGTCCAGGGCGGAGCGGCGCAGGCGGCCCTGCCCACCGCCGCCGTCGCGCTCGGCGACAGCTTCGTCAGCGGGGAGGGGGCGGGGGACTACCAGCCCGTCGTCGACGCCTCCGGGACGGCGCAGGCGTTCCCCGGCTGGTCGGCGGCCAACAGCAACGCCTACTTCTGCCACCGGTCGGCGAACGCCTCGTTGTTCAAGGCGTCGCTCCCCGGCATCCAGGACCGCTTCAACCTCGCGTGCTCCGGCGGGCAGCCCGCCGACATCGCCAACCCCTCCAGCGCCCGCGCCAACGGCCGCGCCGTCGCCTCGCAGCTCGACCAGTTACGCGCCGTCGCGCAGACCCACGACATCGACGTCGTCCTCATCGGTCTCGGCTCCAACAACACCCAGTTCACCTTCGGCGACGTGGCCACACTGTGCGCCAACCGCTTCATCGCCGACGCCTGGACGGGCTGGTGGGAGTTCTGGGCGTACCTGGGCGGCGAGGTGCCGCAGGAGCCCTGCACGGTCTCGGACCTGGCCGGCGACGCCGAGGTCGCCGCCGCCACCACCGAGACCACCGCCGCCCTGCGCCAGGTCCTCGACACCCTCGCGCAGATCGACGCCGACGGCGTCCACCGGGTGGTCCTGCAGACCTACACCAACCCGCTGCCGCTCGACGTCGCCCCGCAGTACCGGGACGAGGACAACCGCACCGACACCCGCGACAAGTTCCGCGCCCTCGGGGCGGAGCGGTACGCCGCCGGCTGTCCGATCCACCGCGCGAGCCTCGCCCCCGGGCACGTGTTCTCCGAGAACCTCGGCTCCCTGGTCACGAACGCCTACACCACACTGGCGGCTGAGCGTCCGACGGCCGACCTGCGCGTGGTGGACGTCCAGCGGGCCTTCGACGGGGCCCGGCTGTGCGAGAACCCCGGCAGCCCGACGGGCGCGCTCGCCACGCCGGTACGGGTGCAGGACGGGCCGTCCGGCACGTTCATCACCAGCCTGTCCGGTTGGGACAAGATCGGCATCCAGCGGGCCGCGAACACGTGCGTCACCTACTTCCAGACCTGCCAGGAGTCGTGGCACCCCAACGCCGCCGGGCACACCGTCCTCGGCCAGTGCCTGACCGGCGCCCTCACCGCCTCGCCCCGCACGATCGTCACCTGCGCCCGTAACCCGAACGGCACGCTCACCATCTCCTGACATCTCCTCCCGGCGCGTGCCGTCCGGTACCTCGGGCGGCCGTCCCGGTGTCAGCGGGGAGAGGCCGCGAGAGCAATCCAGGAGATGCGCGCGGTCGTCGCCCGCGGTGATGATGAGGCCGCAAGAAAGCCCGCCGGGCGCCGGGGTCTTCCGCGCCCGCGGGAGGGCGCAGATCGCCACCCCAGGTCCGCTGTGAGCACGTCCAGCGGGACCGGTCCCCGCATGCCTTCTTCCGTGCCGTCGAAAGGAAAGCGCGACATGACGCCAGCAGGAACGTGGGGCCGCAGGGTGGTACGCGTCGCGGCGTCCGCCGCCCTGGCCGTGGTGATGCTCGCCACGGCCGCCGCCGCGTCGCCGGGCGAGGGTGCCCGGGTCGACGGCCTGCCCGGCTTCACCCAGGGGAACGTCCCCGTCGAAGGCGGCGGCATCCACTACGTCAAGGGCGGATCGGGCCCGGCCCTGCTGCTCCTGCACGGCTGGCCGGAGACCTGGGAGACGTGGCGCGGCGTCATGCCGAAGCTGGCGCGCGAGCACACGGTCATCGCCCTGGACCTGCCCGGCCTGGGCGCCTCGTCCATCCCGGCCGGCGGCTACGACAAGGTCACCACCGCGCACCGGGTCCGCCAGGCCGTCCACGCGCTGGGCCACACCAGGGTCGGGATCATCGGCCACGACCTGGGCGTCCTCGTGGCGTACCCGTACGCGCGGGACTTCCCCGCCGAGGTGAGCAGGCTCGCGGTGATCGAGAGCCCGCTGCCCGGCTTCGGGCTCGAAGACCTGTACGGCGTGGCCTTCCACTTCAGGTTCAACGCCTCCCCGGCCCCCATCCCGGAACGGATCATCGACAACGAGGACGTGTCCACGTACCTCGGCGCGGTCTTCGAATACAGCCACCGCAAGGACGCCATCCGCCGGGACACCTACTACCGCGCGTATGCGAGCCCCGCCAGGCGCACGGCCGGGTACGAGTACTACCGGGCCCTGGCCGCGGACGCCGCGGACAACCAGGCCGGCGCGGCCAGGCGGCTGGCCATGCCGGTGGCGGCCATCGGCGGCCAGTACT
Source organism: Microtetraspora sp. NBRC 13810 (assembly GCF_030268685.1). Lineage (GTDB taxonomy): Bacteria > Actinomycetota > Actinomycetes > Streptosporangiales > Streptosporangiaceae > BSRQ01. The sequence continues at coordinate 28,850 of NZ_BSRQ01000011.1, read as the reverse complement.
CCTTCGGCCCGGGCGTCGCCGGTTCCTTCAGCCGGGTGGCCGACGACGTGCGTACCGTGGTCGCCCCCGACGCGGGACATTTCGTCCCCGAGGAGAACCCCGGATTCCTGACCGGCTGCGCGCTCCTCTTCTTCGGCCCCGCGGGCACGCCCCCCGGCCCCGGGCTCGGCGACTGCGCTCCCTAGCACCACCGCGTGACCAACCATTCGGAGATGACGAAGCCCTGCGCGAAAGGAACCCGGGCCCGGCGTCGACCAATAAAAGCCACCCAAATAGCGACATTTCCCCAAAAAGTATAATTTATGGTCATTGGTTGAGCTGAATAGATTGCCCAGGTGGGAGGCTATGGCTATCCCCGTATGGGGTTGATACTATTCGTCCGCCCAGCTTACGCATGCATGATCTTTCGCTCGGGGACCTGAGGTCGGCTGCGGTATTTCTCACCACGGGGATCACCCACAAGGACGGCGTGTCGATACGTCCTGCCGGAAATACCAAGCAATTTCATATTCGGATTGCCCGCCCGCGGTCTCGTCGCGGCCCGTCCAGGAGGATCTATGCAGCCGGCCGACTCCCTCCCGAGCTACGAGCAGCTGTTCGGCGATCTCGACTTCCGCGAACGCGACGAGTCGCGCTCCGTCTACTCTCCCGCCGCCTACCTCGCCGAACTGATCCAGCTCCTCGGTGAAGACGCCCCGGCCGGACTGCTCGACGACCTGCTCTCCCGCCGCCCCGCCATCGGGAACGTTCCACTCGACGGCGCGAACACCTACACCGAGCTGCCCTATCTCGACGTGGTCAACGAGGTTCTGGAGGCGGAAGTCGTCCGCGGCCAGGTGGTCGGCGCCGACCAGGTGCTGCGGGCGCTGCGGCACCCGTTCACCATGCCGTTCTCGCTGCGGCACGAACGGCTGCGCCGGCTGCTGCACCACCTGGAGGTCGAGCCCGCCGAGCTCTACCGCCACCTCGCCGACGTCCCCGCCCCCGACGTCGTCGCCCGGGAGTACCTGGGGCTCACCCAGGACGACGTCGACGTGCTCACCACCCCGCTCGGCGACGGCCCCGTACTGCGCGGGCACTGGGGGCTGGACCCCGGGGCGGGGGAGACCCTGCGCACCCTGGAGGCGGTCCCCCGGTTCCGGCAGGCCGCCTCGATCACCGGCGCCGAGCTGCGGGAACTGCTGTACGGCGGTCTCGGCGCGGGCTCGACCGGCGGGGCGCCCCCGGAGCGCTCGGCCGCGTCCGTGTTCTTCGTCCACCACGGCGGCCCGGTGGTCGGCCTGGACGCCGAGGAGAAGCGGCTCGTCTGCGCCGACGACCCCGCCAACCCCTACGACGACGAGCCGATCCCCGCGGCCTGGTTCGACCGGGTCTCCCGGTTCGTCCGGCTGGCCCGCCGTACCGGGCTGGCCTTCACCGACCTCGACCTGGTGCTGCGCGACTGCTGCGACAACCGGATCGACGCCAGGGCGCTGCGGCACCTCGCCGTGCTGCTCCACCTGCACCGCGGCCTGGACGTGCCGATCGACGTCGCCGTCAGTCTGGTCGCCCCGCTGAACACGCTCGGCGCGGGCGACGGCGAGGCGCCACGCGACCTGTTCGACCGGGTGTTCAACGTGCCCTTCGCGGCGGGCTCCCCGGTGATCCTCGGATCGGCGCGGGTGCCGTACGGCTACGCCGAGCGGCCGGTGCTCGCCTGCACGGGCGACATCCTCGCCACCCGCAACAAGGAGTACCGGCGGCGGGTCACCGCGGCGCTGTCCCTGACCGAGGACGAGCTGGCCGCCCTCGTCACCCGTTTCCGGGAACGTTCCACCTCGACCGGCACGGCGGAGCCGCCCCCGTTCGACCGCGCGACCGGCCCGGCCGAGCTGTCGCTGCTGCACCGGATCCAGCGGCTCTCCGCTGCGCTCGGCGTCTCGGCAGGGGAGCTGCTCGACGTGGTCGACGCGCTGGAGAGCGACCCGGCGCTGCAACGGCACTCCACCTTCCCGCTGCTGATCGACACCGGGGCGGGCAGCCACGACTACCACGCGGCACTGGCCGGCGGGGACGTCGCCTCCGGCCTGTGGCTGGTGCAGACCCTGCTGGCCGTGGTGCCGTGGATGCGGTCCGCCGACCTGAACGGCCGGGAGCTGGCCACCGTGCTGGGCGCCGCGGCGGCGCGGGCGCAGGCCGGCCTGAACGGCCTGAACGGGCAGGCAGGCATGAACGGGCAGGAGCCGGACGCCGACGCGGCCCTGCTGGCGGAGCTGCACCGGCGGTTCGCCGGGCTCGCCCCCTCTCCCGAGCTGTTCACCTCTCCCCGGTTCGGCCCGCGCGCCGCCGCGGTGATCCACGACATCGCCGTCGCCCACCCGGCCGGCGTGGTGTCCCGCAGGGACGCCCGGTTGCTGTGCCTCGACCCGGCCCGCGCGGCGACCGCCGCCTACACCGCCCTCACCGAACTGGGCATGGTGGTGGGCGGCGACCTGGAGGGGATCGGGCTCGGCGACCGCCTCGCCGTCAAGGTCTACACCAACCTGGTCATCGCCGGCCATCTGGAGCCGGGCGGCGCCCTGGTGGCGGACCGCCTGCCGGAGACGCCCGCCGGGCTGCGGCTGGCCGGTGACTTCGGCACGCACCGCGACGCGCTGTTCGACCTGATCAGCGGCCTGTGCCCGGTGTCCGCCCCCGGGGAGCCGCTGCCGGAGCCGGCCGTCTTCTTCCCCTCCGACCTGGCCAAGCTGGCGAAGCCGGCGGACCTGGGCGACGCCGAGCGCGCCGAGCTGTACGACAACCTGATCTTCAACGGGTACCTCGACGACGAGGGGACCGTGCTGCGGCCCGGCTTCTTCGCCCTCCCGGAGAACCGCGCCGCGTTCGCGGTGAACGCCGACCTGAGCGGTGTCAGGGCCGGCGTGCACGCCCGGCTGCGCGAGCTGGCCGCCCGGTTCACCGGCGGCGCCGTCGCCTTCGACCCGGCGGCCCTCGCCGCGCTGCCGCTGTCCCCGCAGCAGGTCACCGCCCTGGTCGAGAGCCTGCGGTTCAACGGCCACATCGACGCCGACGGCTTCTTCGCCGACCCGGCGGCGCTGCTCGACCCCGGGCTCGGCGAGCCGGCGCTGGCCCTGGAGTTCTACCCGTACCGCCGGCACGTCCTGGACGCCCTGCGCGGCCTGCTCACCAAGGCCAGGGCCGAACTGCTCACCGTCACCCCGGCGGACTTCCTGGACATCACCGACCCGGTCGCCGCGCAGCGGGCGGCCGACCTGCTGGACGGCGTCCACCTGGCCGACGACCGCGTCCCGCGGAGCAGCCTGGCGTTCTTCGCCGACCCGGCGGGCCGGCTGGAGCTGACCGGGTTCACCGCGGCCGAGAACTCCGCGATCTTCCGGCGGATCGCCACCTCGCTGGCCGACCACCGCCCCTACCGGCTCGACCCGGCGGCGTCGGCCGAGTTCGGCCTCGACCCGGACGAGCAGGCCCAGCTCGTGGTCAGGCTGGTCCAGGCCGGACACCTCACCCCGGAGCTGGGCGTCCCCGAGCACCGGCTCGGCTACTTCGCCGAGGTGTACAACGCGCTGGACTTCGTCCTCCCGCGCCTGGAGGACTTCGCCAAGGACGTCTTCTTCCTGCTGCACGCCGTCGCGGTGCGGACGAACGCGGCGATCGCCGAGATCGTCGACAGGCTGGAGGAACTGGCCGCCCGGCAGCGCGCCACGCTGCTCGCCGTGCTCCAGGACGAGCTGGGGGTGACCGCGCCGGTCGCCGCCGCGGCGTGCACGGCGGTCGCCGGCGGCCCGGCCGAGGCGGTGGAACTGCTGGCCGCGCCCGCGCTGGCCGGCGCCGGACGCGGAGGCGACCTGCCCCCCGACTCGCGCGCCGCCCTCCGGCGGATCCGCGCCGTCGCGCTGCTCGCCGGGAAGTTCGGCCTCGACGCGAACCAGATCGCCCTCGCCTTCCGCGACCAGGACCTGACCGGCAAGTTCCCCGAGCCGCTGGCCGCGCCGCACGGCGTCGACCGGATCGACGCCCTGCTGGAGAGCTCCGACGGCAACGTCTACCTGTTCCGGGGCCAGGAGTGCTGGGTGTACGGCCCCGGCTACGTCCGTACCGGGGACGGGCCGGTGCCGCTGACCGGGCTGTCCCCCCGGTTCGCCGACCTCACCGGCGTGGACGCCGCGTTCAGCGACGCCACCGGCACCGACTGGATCATCGGCCGGGACACCGGCGGCGTCCCGCGCACGTTCACCCGGCAGCGCGGCGGCGCAGTACCGCGGCGCGATCGACCAGCAGGCCGACAGCGTCGAGCGAGGCAAGCGCCGTCTGTACCGGACCCGAGACGTTATCCACGTGCTCAACAGCCGCCAAGGCGTAGGCGTTGCCATGACCCCGGAGACCGACCGCCGGCGACTAGAGAGGTAACGATGAACCGTCCAGATCTCCCGTTCGGTGGTTAGGCAAACGACCGTCTGCCGACACTCCGACCATCTGGGGAATCCAGGTGCGGATCGTCGCAATCCCGACAGCTCGACAACCAGCAGCCGGGGCCGCAGTGCGGTGGAATTGGCCTATGGCCAGTCGATCCCCCCGCGTGCCCCCGCGCACGATCATCGCATCAGCCGCCGCCGCGCGGGCCCGCCGAGCAGCCCGCGACGCAGCCCCGCCTCCCATCTCCGAGTCCCCTGCCGACCTGGAGCCTCCCTCCGCCCCATCTCCACGGCATCGAGGCCGAACGCTGCGATTACTCGGCGCGGCCCTGGCCGTGATGTTGATCGCAGCCTGCGGGTGGGCTGCCGCAGTGGTGCCGGTTCCGGAGTGGGCGCGGTGGGCGCTGGGCGGGACCGCGCTGGCGGTCGCCACGGGCGGGATGCTCACCGTCCTGATGGGCCCGGTCGCGCGGCGCCTGGCCGGGGAGAGCACGCCGCTGAGCGCGGAGGAGCGCAAGGGGCTGACCGCGACCGAGCGGATCGAGGCGGTCAACAACGCCCGGCACACGCTGCTCCAGGCCGCCACCGGCCTGGTGGTGATCGGCGGCCTGGTGTTCACCGGCGCCGGTTTGCTGTATACCTCCCGCACCCTGGAGGTGTCGCAGGAAGGGCAGATCACCGACCGGTACATCAGGGCCGCCGAGCAGCTCGGCTCCGGCAAGCAGGATGTGCGGCTGGCCGGCATCTACGCCTTGCAGCGCCTGGCCATCGACTCTCCTCGTGACCGCGACACCATCCGCAACGTGCTGTCCGCGTTCGTCCGCAGCCACGACACCTGCACCCCGGCTGACGGCAAGAAAGCTCTGCCCAAGCAGTGCACCACCACCGCCGCCAGCCGCAAGGCCCTCAGGGACATCCCGGGCGTCCGGGCTGGCGCCGATGTGCTCGCCGCCTTGACCATCGCACCCACTCTGGTCACCCGCAACGCCAACGGGGACATCACCTCTCCACTGGACTTTTCCCAAGTGCGTTTCCCCAAAACGGACCTGCGCGGCCCGGACTTGCGCGGCCCGGACTTGCGCGGCGCGTACCTGGGCGGCGCGAACCTACGCGGCGCGTACCTGCTCGACGCGCGTCTGGACAGCACGTACCTGGGCGGCGCGGACCTACGCGGCGCGTGGCTGGAAGGCGCGCGTCTGGAAGGCGCACGTCTGGAAGGCGCACGTCTGAAAGACGCGGAGCTGAAAGGCGCGGACCTACGCAGCACGTGGCTGGTAGGCGCGTACCTGCGCGGCGCGTACCTGCGCGGCGCGGACCTGCGCGCCGCGACCTTTAGCGGCGCAACCTTGCGCGGCGCGGACCTGCAAGGCGCGGACTTGCGCGGCGCGGACCTGCAAGGCGCGGACTTGCGCGGCACGTACCTGCAAGGCGCGGACCTGCGCGAAATCCGTGGCATGACCGAGCAAGAAGTGCGGAAGTCGGCCGAAGTCGATCAGGCCACGAAGTTTGACTGATAAGGGTGCCACAGTGGCGACCTCGCGTAATCAACCCTCGCGTATTCGATGCCGTGAGGCCTGCTGACATCACCGAATGTAGCCGTCGACGGGCTTTTGGCCGTGAGTCATTCCGTGTCGGGGCGGCGCTTCTTGCCTTCCGGAGTGAAGGTGAAGGTGTCCCTGAACGGTCCCGTCCCGCAGCGGACGGCGAGGAGGACGGGCTCGCCGTAGATCGGCGGCCAGGTCGACTCGGCGTCGGGATCGGTCCCGTTCCAGAGATGGAAGAAGATCATCGGTTCTTTCACCTGCTCGGCCAGGTAACCGAGAGTCTTCCCGTAAAGGGGGTTGCTGCCGCCGAAGAGCACGGAAGGCGGGCCGAAGGTCTCAAGTACCTCGCTGAGCACGCGGTCCTGGGCGGCCCAGGTCCTCAGCTCCTGGCGCATGGATTCATGTTCCTCGGCCGTAAGGACTCTGTCTGCTTCCAGCCACCCGCGACCATGGGCGAACTCTGCATAAACCGAGGCCACGCCCCCTTCGTAATCACCTGGCACCAGGGCTCTGAACGCTCCTTTCACGCCGATCGAGGTGAAGGCCCCGCGTGACTCCATCGCTCGACGCTCCTGCGCCCACGCCTCATCCTGGTGTTCGGCATAAACGAGGTGGTCGAATAGCAGTCGCAAAGCCATCTCTCCGCCGAACATCCCAGGACGGCGAAGTGCCGAGTTGAGCTGGCCAACGAGGTAGTCGCGAATCTCGGTAGAGGAGCGTGGCCCGCAGGATGCTGTCATAACGCCATTTTCGTCTCAAGGGATGTGACGCTGGGGATCACGTGTAGTCAGCTGCTGTGTAGGCGCTGTTGCAGGCCCCATGAGTGTCACTGGCCGTGGTCGTCGCCTGGTGCGTAGCGGCTCCAGGGGCTTCCGGCGTCGGCGGCGCGACCTGGCCGCCTTCCTGCTGCCCGGCGAGGCCGCCGTCGAGGACCCGTACCGGTACCTGGCCGACCTGTTCGGCTGGGACGCGGACGAGATCCGGTGGTGCCGGCGGCGGGTCGGCCTGCTGACCGACGGCGCGGCCGACGAGTCGCTGTTCGAGCTGGAGTTCCTGATCCGGATCGCCGGGCTGTTCGCGTTCACCGCTCGGCTGGGCACCGTGCCGTCCGCGCTGCACGCCGACGTGTGGTCCCGGCTGCACGCCGACGGCGCGGACCCGGCGCTGGACGCCGCCGCCGAGGCGCTGCAGGAGCTGCTGATCCGCCGCAACGACCCGGCGGACCGGCCGGCGCTGAAGCGCACCCTGCACGACGAGCTGAACGTGCTGCGGCGTGACGCGCTGGTCGGGGCCCTGCTCACGCGCAGTCCCGGCGACGGGCTGCGCACCCCCAGGGACCTGTTCGACCGGTTCCTGATCGATGTCGAGATGGGCCCCCGCGGCAACACCTCCCGGGTCCGGGAGGCCGTCGCCGCCGTCCAGCTCTACGTGCACCGTTACCTGCTCGGCCTGGAGTCCCCCCGGGCCGCCGCCGAGTCCGCCGAGGACGTCCGCCGCCGGATCCTCGACTGGTGGCAGTGGATGCGCGGCTACCGGCTGTGGGAGGCCAACCGCAAGGTCTTCCTCTACCCGGAGAACTACATCCGGCCGGAGCTGCGGGCCGACCGCACCCCCGCCTTCCGCGCGCTGGAGGGCGACCTGCTGCAGAACGAGATCACCCCCGCGGCGGTGGAGCAGGCATACAAGCGCTACCTCGACGAGTACACCGAGGTCTCCCGGCTCACCATCGCCGGCGGGTACGTCTACACCAAGGACCGGACGACCGGCGGCCCGTACCGGCTGGCGCTGTTCGGGCGCACCAAGACCGACCCGCGGCGCTACTACCACCGCCGGGCGGAGTTCGCCGGCCGGGACCGGCTGTCGGCGTCCTGGGAGCCGTGGCAGAAGGTCAACCTGCAGATCGACGCCGACGAGGTGCACCCGGTGCACGCCTTCGGCCGGATGTTCGTGTTCTGGGCGGCGGTGGAACCGGTCGCCGACGACGGGGCGACGACCACCGTGGTGACCGAGTCCAGCGGCGACGGGCAGCAGGTCAGCGGCAAGCCGCCGACCCGGCAGATCAAGATCTTCTACTCGTTCGAGAACCTGAACAAGGAGTGGGTGGCGGCGCAGACGCTCGGCGTGGGCGCCCCGCGCAGCGGCACCGTCGACGGCGTCACCCTGTTCATCCAGCCGGTGGCCGCCGACGAGGGCACCTCCATCGTGGTCGCCTGCGCCTACACGGTGACCACGCCGAACCCGCCGGCCGAGGACGGCGGGCCACAGGCGCCGACCGTGCGGCGCACCGGGCTGATGTTCTCGCTCAGCCCCGAACTGGTCGCCGAGGACCTCACCGAGCGGGCCCTGGCCGACATCCCCGGCATCTCCGACCTGCCCTTCGGGATCTTCCACGGCCCCGTCCTTGAGGTGCTGGCCGGGGCGTGGGTGGCCGGCGAGACCGACGACAAGGTCGCCCAGGCCCTCGCCGCGGCGGCCGAGCGGGTCGCCGAGGTTTTCGTCGACCCGGTACGGCCGGCGGACGTCGTCCGGTTCGACACCCCGGTGGCGGCCGAGTCCGGGTCGTGGTTCAGCGTGGACGTCAAGGGCGGCAGCTTCCTGTGCCGTCCGACCGAGGCCGGGCCGGACGAGTCGGCGACGCCGCTGCCGCTGGCCGGCAACGACGACCGGCTGCCGGCGTGGGGCAAGGTGGACGCCGCGGTCGAACTGCCCGGCGGCGCCCGGTACTTCTTCGACAACACCGCGGGCCAGTACGCGGAGTCGGTGCCGGGGAAGGTCCCCGTCGGGGCGCCGGCCGGAACATCCGGGGGAGCGCTGAGCGGACGGCTGACCACCGCCTCCCGGTGGGGCCTGGTGCCGACGGTCCTGCCCAAGGCCGACAAGGTCGACACGGTGCTCAGCCGCGGCCAGTACACGTACGTCTTCTCCAGCCAGCGCTACGTCCGGTTCACCGGCACCCCGTTCCAGGTCATCGACGAGGGCTACCCGAAGAACATCAAGACCAACAAGGAGGGTCTCCCGCCGTGGACGAAGGTGGACGTCGCGTTCACCACACCCGACGGCGTCGAGTACTTCGTCTCCCACAGCCTGGGGCGTTACATGACGTCCAGGGACATCGCCGCGGCGGCGGCCGGGAACCCTCCCGAGCCCCCGGCCGACCACCCGCTGGATGACCTGTGGGTACTCAGGCAACTGCCGGACAGCTTCAAGCCGCTGGACGCGGTGCTGGTCGACGACCGCTTCGCCGTCGCCTTCGCCGGGGAGTGGTACGCCCGCTTCACCTGGACGACCGAGTCGAACGGGCACGGCGGACGGAAGGAGAGCAGGTTCGTCCTCGACGATCTCGGCAGGGACGGCAAGTACCCGCGGCCCCTCGCCGGCAACAGGACGGGCCTGCCGGAGACCCGGGTCAACGCCGCGGCGTGGCGCGACAACGTCACCTACTTCTTCGACAACGGCGACAACGGCACCACCGGCGGCACCGGCAGCGGCCATTACCGCAAGATCATGCCCAACGGGGCCACCACCGAGCACCGGATCAGCGCCACCACCGTGCTGGCCTCGACCGGGAAGGTCGGCGCGGCCTATGTCAGCGACGACGAGCTGTACCTGACCAGCGGCACCGAGTACGTCCGCTACACCCTGGGCGGCGACGGCCTGCCCGGCCGCCTCGTGGACGCGGGCTACCCCAGGCCGCTGACCAGGGAGATCGACACCGCGTTCACCCGGGACGGCCATGTCTACCTGTTCTCCGGCGCCGCCTACGCCCGCGGCACGACCGGCCGGGGGCCCGACGAGGCCGGTGAGTACCTGCCGGTCGCCGGCGCCTGGGGCGGGCTGCCCCGCGAGTCGCCCACCCCGTTCGACGCCGCGATGGACGCGGACGAGGGCCTGTTCCTGTTCGTCGGCGGCTCCTACCTGCGCCGCGCCAAGACCGCGGACGTGCCCCGCCCGTACGAGCGCACCACGCTGCCCTTCGAGATCATCCGGCTGACCACGGGCACCGCCGCCGTGCTCAACCAGCGGCTGCTGTCGGGCGGCGTGGCCGCGCTGCTGGACACCGCCACCCAGGAGACCGACGAGGTGCCGGTCACCACGGACGCCGAGGCCACGTCGGCGGTCCGGGTCAGTGAGGGCACCGTAGACGAGGGACGGCTGCCGACCGGCTCGCACCTGGACTTCCGGAGCGCCAACGGCATCTACTACTGGGAGATCTTCTTCCACGCGCCGCTGCTCATCGCGCAGGCGCTCAACGAGGCGCAGCGGTTCGAGGACGCCAAGCGGTGGTACGAGTACGTCTTCGACCCGACGCACCCGCACGGGCACTGGCGGTTCCTGCCGTTCCTCGGCGCGGACCTCCAGGCGCTCGCCGACGGCTGCGCGCGTGACCTGGACGTGCTGCGCGAAGTCGGCGTCAGCGTCACCACCGTCGAGGACGCCGGGCTGTCGGAGGTGCTGCCCGCGCTGCGCCGGCTCGCCGCCGCCGACCTCGGCGACGGCCGGCCCCGCCAGGCCGACCTGCTCACGGTCACCTCCGAAGACACCCACGAGGCCGTCGCGGACGCCGTCGCCGCGCTGGCCGCCACGGCGGGGCTGACCGCCGGGCAGGCCGCCGCCGTGGCCGCCCTCGGCGAGCGCACCGCCGTCCTCGCCGACCTGGAGAAGCAGCTACGCGACCTGGGCGGCCGGGCGGACCTGCTGCGGGCCTACCGGGACGACCCGTTCGACCCGCACGCCATCGCCCGGCTGCGCCCGGTGGCCTACCGCCGCGCCGTGGTGATGGGATACGTCGACAACCTGCTCGACTGGGGCGACATGCTGTTCCGGCAGCACACGCCGGAAAGCCTCGACGAGGCGCGGATGCTGTACATCCTCGCCTACGACCTGCTCGGCGAGGCTCCGGAGCGGCTGGGCACCGGGCTGCCGTCCGCCGCGCAGACCTTGACCGAGCTGGCGGAGGAGACGGGCGACCTCGACCTGCTCCGTTACCTGACCGGCGGCGGCTCCCTGCTGGAGCAGGCCGGCGAGGTGCACGCGGGCGTGGCCCGCTCCTACTTCCACATCCCGGACAACAGCGTCTTCGCCGAGTACTGGGACCGGGTCGCGGACCGGCTGCGCAAGATCCGCGAGTCGCTGAACATTTTGGGGATCAGCCAGCCGCTGCCGCTGTTCGAGCCGCCGCTGGACCCGACGCTGCTGGTGCGCGCCGCCGCCGCGGGCACCCCGCTCGGCGAGGCCGCCGCGTCGGCGACGGCCGCGGCGGTGCCGCCGCAGCGCTTCCCGGTGGCCTTCCGCCGGGCTCAGGAGCTGGTCGACCGGGTCCGCCAGTTCGGCGCCGACCTGCTGGGCGTGCTGGAGCGGCGTGACGCCGAGGAGCTGAGCGTGCTCCAGGTCAAGCAGGAGGGGACGATCCTCGGCCTGACGCTCGGCGTCCGGCAGGCGCAGGTGCGGATCGCCGATGAGGACCTGGCCGAGCTGCGGGAGAGCCTGTCGTCGGCGCAGCGGCGCTCCGACCACTACGGCGACCTCATCGAGACCGGGCTGTCGCCGCTGGAGCACGGCCAGCTCGCGATGATGTCCACCGGCGCTTCCCTGCACGTCATCTCCGCCATCCTCAAGACCGCCGCGGCGTTCGCCTATCCCGCGCCGCAGGTCAAGGCCGGGCCGTTCATCATGGGCACCGAGTGGGGCGGCGAGCAGGTCGGCCAGGGCCTGGACAAGGCCGGCGAGGTGTCGGAGTCCGCCGCCGAGGGCCTCAGCATGATCGGCGAGGCGCTGGGCGTGCGCGCCCAGCACGAACGGTCCGTCGAGGACTGGCGGCTGCAGCTCGCCATGGCCGACAGCGACGTGGTCCAGATCGGGCACCGGATCACCGCCGCGCAGCACCGGCTGGAGTCCGCCAGGCAGGAGCTGAGGACGCTGGAGCGGGAGATCGCGCACAACGCGTCCACGGCGGCGTTCATGCGGGACAAGTTCACCGGTGCCGAGCTGTACGGGTGGTTGTCGGCGCGGTTGTCCGGCCTGTGCTTCCAGGCGTACCAGCTCGCCCACGACGCGGCGCGGTCGGCCGAGGCGGCGTACCGGTTCGAGCGCGGCGTGCGTGACGGCGAGGCCGAGCTGATCCGGCCGGCGTACTGGGAGAGCCGGCGCAGCGGCCTGCAGGCGGCCGAGAGCCTCGGCATGGACCTGGAGCGGCTCGGCCAGGCTTACGCCACCGGCAACGTGCGCGGGCTGGAGATCACGAAGAAGGTGTCCCTGCTGGAGCTGGACCCGGTGGCGCTGCTGAGGCTGCGCTCCGGCGGCCGGTGCGAGTTCACCTTGGGGGAGGACCTGTTCGACCGGGACTTCCCCGGCCACTTCCTGCGGCAGCTCCGCACGGTGTCGGTCACCTTCGCCGACGCCGCGGGCGAGCAGCTCGGGCTGAACGCGACGCTGACCCAGCTGAACAGCAAGACCGTGCTGGAGGCGGACCCGAAGGCGGTCAAGTACCTGCTCGACCCGCAGGGTGACGCCCCCGCCACCCTGCGCGGCGACTGGCGGCCCAGCCAGCGGATCGCGCTGTCCCAGGTCGAGTACCCGCTGGAGAACAACGGCCTGTTCGAGCTGCGTTACGACGACGACCGCTACCTGCCGTTCGAGGGCACCGGCGCGGTGTCCACCTGGCGGCTGGAGCTCGGCGGCGGGCCGCGGGGCGCCGCCGCGGCCGACGCCCTGACCGACGTGGTGCTCACCGTGCGGTACACCGCCGAGCACGGCGGCGACGTGTTCACCGAGTCGGTCAAGGGCATGCTGCGTCCCTACGCGGCGGCCCACCTGGTCGACGTGGCCCGCGACTTCCCGAAGGAGTGGGCGGCGTTCCTCGGCGGCGACCGCCTGGTGCTGCCGCTCACCACCGGCCTGTTCCCCGGGATGAGCAGCCGGCGGATCACCGGCCTGTACCCGAAGTACGCGTACGCCGGCGAGGGCACGGCGCGACTGGTGCTGGAGACCGGGCGGCGGCTCCCGCTCGCCGACGGCGTCCCGCTGTCCACCCCCGGCCTGAGCCTGAACGGCGGCGGCCCGTCCACCTGGGCCTTCACCGTCGAGGGCGACCGCAGCGCCCTGGCCAACGTCACGCTGGTGCTCACGTACCAGGCCGCCGTGCGATGACCCGCGAAGCCGCTGTCCAGTCGGAGGAGGCGAGATGAGCGAAAGCAGCAGAAGAAAGTCGTTGCGCCGCAAACCGAACAAGGAGCCCTTAACCGCCCAATCAGACACGGATGACAGCGAGACCGGCTACAACGACATCGACGACTTCCTCGAAGGAGCCGACGATCTGGACATGACGTCCCTGACGAGCGAGCTGGGGACGATCGGAGCCGGGCTGGACGACCTGTCCTTCCTCCTGGACGACCCGCCGGAACCCTCGGACACCGGACAGCGTGCCCCGGACGCACCCGGTGAGACGGTGGACCTCACCCTGACGAGGCGGACCGTCCACCAGCGGGACGACGTCGGGCCGGGCCCGCGGACGGCACCGGTGCGGATCACGCTGACCCTCCGCCCCGACACCGGCCTCGACGCGACGCTGACGCGGTACCGGAGCCACGAGGACGGCACCGTCAGCGCGGACGCCCCGGACTCGATCATGTGGAGCGAGTACGAGAACTACCAGGTCGACGAGACGACGTGGGCCCGCGACAGCCGGGGCCTGCCGCTGGTCGCCGCCAGGGGACGCACCCCGCAGGCGGCACCGGACGAGTCCGGCCAGGCTCCCGGCCCCCTGTTCTACTTCGACCGCGCCGACCTCGTCGAGTCGACCTACCCGAAGACCAAGGACGCGATAGACGCGGAGATCGCGAAGGGTGACGAGCGGGAGGCGGACTTCTGGGACAAGCGGAAGAACGAGATCCAGCAGCTGGGGCACGTCCTCATCCCCTACCCGACGGACGGCGTCACCACGGCGGAGAAAACCGTCAAGGTCCCGCCGGGGGACTACCCGCTGCTCAAGAGCCGGAGCTTCTTCGATGACAAGATCGCCGTCGGGCAGCTGGCCCCGTTCAGCCCGATCGTGAAGTACGGGGACGGCTACGTGGCGATCTCCCCCGATCCGATGTGGACGATCCGGAGCGACGACGCCCCCGAGGACGAGGAGAAGGGCGCCGGCCGCGAGCTGACCGCGAAGAAGATCATCGACCTCTTCGCCGCCTCCCCCCGCTTCCGGCCCCACCTCCCGGGGCCGGAGTGGCTGCGCGACGACCAGATCCACTACGTCACCCAGGAACAGCTCGGCGCGGCCCTCGTCCTGGAGAGGTTCACCACCGACCCGGTCGAGATCGAGGCGGCGAAGCGGCAGAACGCCGCCGCGTTCGAGCTGGGCGTAGACACGAACGGGTACCACAGCAAGGGCCACCTCTACGTCAAGAAGTCCCGCCGCGGCACCGGCGTGGAGTACCACGAGGCGACCCACCGGCTGTCGCACGCCGCCGTGAAGCACGTCTTCGGATCCTCGTTCAACGAGGGCCTGACCGAGTACTTCACCAGGCCGCTCGTGGCACAGCTCGTCGGAGCCGGGGAGATGCCCCCGCGGGACGCGTACGAACCGCAGGTCCAGGCGATCGACGCGCTCGTCAGGTACGCGGGCGTCACCGAGGACCAGCTGGCCGCGGCCTACTTCACGGGCGACCTCCGGCCGCTCTACGAGCAGGTCGCGAAGGCCGCCGTCCACCCGCCGTTCAGCCCGGCGGAGCCGTTCAGCCTTGACGCCTACGCGGCCCTGCTGGAGGACCGCCACGCGGACGAGGCGCGGGAGGTCCTCATCACGGCCTGCGGGCCCCAGCCCGGCGCCGACGCGCCCGCCGAGGCCACCGGCTTCGAGAAGACGCTGAAGGCGACCCGGGACACGGCCGGCGCGCTGGTCAAGGACCGCCGGCTGAGTGCCGGGACCAGGATCGAACTCCTGAAAGCCCTCAACCGGGCCGACGACGCGAAGACCGAAACCGACCTCCGGCCGCTCACCACCCTGGTCGAGTCCGCGAACCGGGACCTGGCGGACCACTGGGCGACCCCGCTCGTGCGGAAGACGGCGGACCTGCTCACCTCTCCACAGGCAGACTCCTACAGGGCGCTTCTCGAACCGGCCTACCTCAAGGCCCTGGCCGACGCGAACGACCAGGCATACCAGGAGCTCGCGTCATGGGTGAAGATCTATAACCTCTGAGCACCCGAACCGGCGGCCGGTCGTCCGGCCTCGTCAGGCCAGGTCCGGCCGGCCGCCGCGCCGCGAGCCCCTCCAGCGGCCCGTGTACGGTGACGTGGCCCCCAGGGAGGCGACGAAGGCGGCGCTTAGGATCGGGGCATGCCCTTGACCGCGAAGGACGTCGACCGGTTCGAGGCATCCAGGCCGCGCCTGGAGGCCATCGCCTACCGCCTTCTCGGTTCCTCCGCGGAGGCCGAGGACGCCGTGCAGGAGACGTTCCTGCGCTGGCAGGCCGCCGACGTCGAACGCGTCGAGGTGCCCGAGGCATGGCTGACGAAGGTCCTCACCAACCTGTGCCTCAACCAGCTCACCTCGGCGCGGGCGCGCCGCGAGACGTACGTGGGCCAGTGGCTTCCCGAGCCGTTGCTCGGCGGGGACCCGATGCTCGGCCCGGCCGACACCGCCGAGCAGCGCGAATCGGTCTCGTACGCGGTCCTCACCCTCATGGAGCGCCTTTCCCCGAGCGAGCGGGCGGTGTACATGCTGCGGGAGGCCTTCGACTATCCGCATCGGGAGATCGCCGAGATCCTCGACATCTCCGAGGCCGCCAGTCAGCAGATCTTCCACCGCGCCAAGAAGCATGTCGCGGACGGCAGGGCCCGCGCCGCGATCGACGAGGCCGCCGCTCGGCGGATCGTCGAGGAGTTCCTGGCGGCGGCCACCAGCGGCCGGACCGAGCAGCTCGTACGCCTGCTCACCGAGGACGCCACCTCGATCGGCGACGGCGGCGGGAAGGTCCCGGCCCGCGCCAAGGCGTTCGAGGGCGCCGTGGCGGTCGCGAAGTTCCTGCGCGGCCTGTTCCGGCCCGGCGAGGCCAAGCGCGCCCTGGTCGGCGGCACGCCCGAGGTCCAAGCCTGGACCGCCAACGGCGAACCCGCCGTCGTGGTCGTCCTGAACGGCCGGGTCATCGGCATCATGTGCCTGGAGGTCACCGCCGAGGGCATCGCCGCGCTCCGCAACCAGGTCAACCCGGACAAGCTCGAACGCGCGACCGCGCACTGGGCGGCCATGGACCACGGAGAGCCGCTGTTCCACGCCTTCTGAGCGCTGTGTGAGGTGCTTCACATCGCGTATCTGTCAGGAAACGGCGGGCCGCCCGGTTCAAGGGGCAAACCCGCGCAGGACAGGAGCGAGGAAATGCAGCACCGCATCATCGTCCTCGGAGCCGGATACACCGGAGCCATCGCCGCCGGCCGCCTCGCCAAGCGGCTTCGCCGGGAGGACGTCGCCATCACCCTCGTCAACGCCGAGCCCGACTTCGTCGAACGCGTCCGCTTGCACCAGTTGGCCGCCGGCCAGGACCTCGTGCCCCGGCCGTTCAGCGAGATGTTCGCGGGCACCGGCGTCGAACTGAGGCTCGCGAAGGTCACCGGCGTCGACGTCGACCGCAGGACCGTCGCCGTGACCGACGCGAACGGCGCCGGAGAACTCGCCTACGACACGCTCGTCTACGCCCTCGGCAGCGGCTGGAACGCCCAGGGCGTCCCCGGGACCGCCGAGCACGCCTACGAGATCACCGGCCGCCCCGGAGCGCTCCGGCTGCGCGAACGCCTGGCCCGCCTCGACGCCGGGCAGACCGTGGTCGTCGTCGGCGGCGGCCTCACCGGCGTGGAGGCCGCGACCGAGATCGCCGAGGCCCGCCCGGACCTCGACGTCGCCCTCGCCGCCCGCGGCGGCTTCGGCGACTGGCTCTCCCCCAAGGGCCGCGCGCACCTGCGGAAGGTCTTCGCCGGGCTCGGCATCACCGTGCACGAGCACGCCGCGGTCACCGGCGTCGAAGCCGACCACGTCGCCACCGCCGGCGGCAAGGCCATCCCGGCCGCGGTCACCGTGTGGACCGCCGGCTTCGCGGTCCACCCGATCGCGAAGGCGACCACCCTGGAGGTCACCGGCACCGGCCAGATCGTGGTCGACGGGACCATGCGCTCGGTCTCACACCCGGACGTGTACGCCATCGGCGACGCGGCCATGGTGATGGGCCCCGGGGACAAGCCGCTGCGCATGTCGTGCGCCTCGGGGATACCGACCGCGTGGCAGGCCGCCAGCACGATCGCGGCGCGCCTGACCGGCGGAAAGCTCCCGAACGCGCCGATCCGCTACTTCAACCAGTGCATCTCCCTGGGCCGCAAGGAGGGCTTGATCCAGTACGTCACCGCCGACGACCGTGCCGTGCAGGCGGTCCTGACCGGACGGCTCGCCGCCGTCTACAAGGAACTGGTCTGCAAGGGCGCCGCCTGGGGCGTCGCCAACCCGACGCTCAGGCTGCCGACCCGCCGCCGCCGCGTCACCTGGGAGCCGGCCGTGTCGGGCCCGGCGGTCAAGGCACGGGCGTAGAGCACGCAAAAGCGGACGCCCTCGACACGAGGGCGCCCGCCCAAGGCGGAAGTCCTCCCCTCACAGAACGGCGGCCATGCGCGCAGGACCGACGACGAGGAGCGATGTCCACCTCCGGTTGCTCGCCCGGGGACTCCAGCCGGACGACGTCCGCCGTGAACGCGATGACGGCGCCGATCAGCAGCCCGAAGGCCCGCACCAGGTCCGCCACTTCACGAGAACGCGTCACCCGGTCTCGTGAAAGGCAGGGTGAGTTTCGCTAGCCGCAGTTGCCCCACGTGGAGCGACCGGTACCCCAGATGGGTCCGCCGCCGAGCGTTTGGACTGATGCCCACCACCTGACACACGTGTTCGCAGCGTAGCCACTGGCTGCCGCGTAATGGGCGTATTGCCCGCTGTCAGATACAGTGGCCCTACCCTGGCGCTCCAATATGGCCTCCGTGAAACCGGTGACGCCATGCGCCTGCCCGACCCTCCTGGTGACCACACAGTTTTCCTGATACTGGCCGTTCCACAACAGATAGGCGGTCGCCAGAGTGATGTTGTTTCTCTCATCGGGGATATCGGCCCAGTCAAGCACCGAATAGTCGCCGTTCGGCCAACCGCACCCCCGCTCCGAAACGACGACGGAGCCCAGGCTGTGGGCCGAGGCGGGAGATGCCACGAACACGGTCGACGCAAGCGCAACACCAAGGGCCACACCGGTGCGTTCAAGTATGCGCCGGTAAGTGCGGGGCATGCCAGGTCCTTTCAGGTACGGTACATCGTCACTCCGGGGGCAAAGCTTTGTACGGCAAAGACCGGACATGAGCTGAATCCGCCCGCCGGCTTCAACCGTGACCATAGCGACAATCACCCCAACCTGCGTCCCGCTCACAGCCGCACACGAGACCAACCTCAAGCACAGGAACGTCGATCTGGAGAAAGGCGCAGTCCGGATCAGCGATTATGGACCCGCCGAAGTCTGCGGATGACCACCTTCACCCGACCGTGGGGCAAGGAGCCTATGAGTCCAGGTTCGTGCGGAAGCGTGGTGTCCCGAAGGAGTACCTTGTCGTGCAGCGAGAGCGCGGTGCTGTACATCGCCGTGCCCGCGGTGGTTCCCGTACCGCCTGGAGTAGTTCGAGGGCCAGCAGTGCGGGCTGGTGTGGGTTCACGGCGTCAGCCCCACAGCTCTGCCGCAAACGTCCGGATTGACCCTAACGTGTGGGGCATGACCGAAACCTATGACTTGGACCGGGACGGCGACATCGACATGAGCGAGGAGCACGCCCGGCACCTTGGCCACGCGCACGCTCTCCGCGAGTCGGTCGACGGTCTGGTCGGCGAGAACCCGGCGAGGCCGCGATGAGCGTCGTGCGGGCTCCGATCCCGGCCGAGCGGGTGACCATCGTTCCGGCGAACGAGGCATCGTGGGACGACATCGCCGCGATTTTCGGTACCGCCGACGCGGGCCGGTGCATGTGTCAGAGGTTCAAGGTCGTCGGCTGGATCTGGCGTGACTCCACGCAGGTGGGGCGGACCGCGATGCTCCAGGCCCAGACCGCCTGCGGCGACCCGGACGCCGTGACCACGAGTGGGCTGGTGGCCTACGTCGACGAGGAGCCGGCGGGCTGGGTCGCGGTCGAGCCTCGGATGGCGTACCCGAAGCTGCGCACCTCTCGTGTCCCGTGGACCGGCCGTCACGAGGACAAGGACGACGGCGACGTCTGGGCGGTGACCTGTTTCGTGATCAGGAAGGGCTACCGCGGCCGCGGGCTCACCTACCCGCTGGCCCGGGCCGCGATCGACTTCGCCCGCCGGAGCGGCGCCCGGGCGATCGAGGCGTATCCGATGATCACCCCGCCCGGCAAGAACATCCCCTGGGGTGAACTGCACGTGGGGGCTCATCAGGTCTTCGAGGACGCGGGATTCGAGGAGGTGTCCCGCCCCACCGTCCGGCGGGTCGTGATGCGGATCGATTTCGCGCCAATCTGATCCACCCTAGGGAGGGCGGGGTGGCGTGAAGTAGACACGAAAAACACGCCTTCCGGACCTCAGTGCAACCTGAGACACAAACCCGCCATCTCGTAGTTTCACCTGGTCGCCTCGGAGACGCGCGGTGGGCCGGATGGCCCCGGTCCGGGCGCTTCAGACGCCTGCCAGGCAAGGCTGGACCGAGCGTGAGCGTGGGTGCGGGTCCTGTGTAAAGGGCTGGGCCTCACGGGTACGTCCCGGCGTGGCGACGGCCGAGCAGTCTGCGGGCGCTGACGGCGTCGTGGACGTGCGCCGCGTGCCGGCTCGGAACGCGGGCCCGCTCACAGCAACTGTGTGGCGAGCTCCTGCCATTGGCGTAGTGGAGGCTCCTCTGGTGTGGTCGTGAGCACGTGCAGGCTGACGTGATCGGCGCCGGCGGCGAGATGTTGCTCGACCCGCCGGGCGATGTCTTCGGGGCTGCCGGTGGCCACCAGGGCGTCGACCAGCCGGTCGTCGGGGGATTCGGCGTCGTCGAAGCCCAGGTCGCGTAGCAGCGTGAGGCGGTTGGGCAGGGCGGCGGCCGCCCGGCGCAGGGCGGGGGCGGGATAGCGGTCCGTCTCGCCCGCCCAGATGCCGACCCTTCCGAGGGCGAGCGCGCTCATCGGTCCTGCTCGGCGGCGTCCTGTGCGGCCAGGAAGCCGGTGATCTGGGCGGCTCCGGTCCGTTCCAGCCAGGTACGCAGGTCCATCAGGCCCGGGTGCAGGGCGCGGCTGAAGGTGACGTCGGCGCGGTAGCCGCGTTCGTTGAGCCAGGTGTAGGCGTAGGCGAACTCCTCGCCGATCCGCGCGATCGCCTCGATCGGGATCTGGACGTACGGCAGCGGCCGGTCGATGGCCTCGGAGACGGCCGCGGCGATCTGCACCGGGGTCAGTTCGTCCCCGGCCAGGTCGACCGCGCGGCCGATCCACTCGCCCGGCTGGGCGAAGGCCAGTGCGGCGAAGACGCCGACGTCGTCGACGGCCATGATCTGCTGCGGTACGTCGGCGGCGAACGCGGTCGCCACGGTGCCGTCGTGCAGGTGGTAGGCGCCGGTGTAGTTCTCCATGAAGGAGACCGGGCGCAGGAAGGTCGCGGGCAGGCCCAGCCGGGTGATGTGCTGTTCGATCCGCCACTTGTCGATCGCGTTCTGCGGCAGTCTCTCGGTGTTGTGGCGGCCGGCGCCGGCGAGGGAGGCGTAGACCAGGTGCCGCACACCGGCGGCGTGCGCCGCGTCGGCGACGTTGCTGCCCCAGCGGACCTCGTCCTCGGCGGAGAAGCCGACCGGGGTGCCCGGGGAGCCGACGGTGGGCTGCACGCTGAACAGGCCGTGGGCGCCGTCGGCCGCGGCGACGAGTGAGGCGACGTCGTCCATCTCGGCGCGGACGAGCTCGGCGCCCGCCTGCGCCAGCGTCCGGGCCGCGGGGGAGTCCGGATCGCGCGTCACCGCTCGTACCCGCCAGCCGTCGGCGAGCAGATGCGTCGTCACGGCCCGGCCCTGCAGGCCGGTCGCCCCCACCACCACGATGGTCTTCACGATGTGTCTCCAGACGGTAGGCATGCGGAGGCCGCCCCCACAACTGGGGTGGCCCTCCGGTTCTGGGTGAGTACGATATGGAGGGCCACCCCGTTTTGCAAGCCCGCCGGAGATCGCATGCCGCAGCACAGCCGTACGACCCCGCCCGCCCGGCCGATGCGCGCGGACGCACGCCGCAACTACGACCGCATCGTGACGGCGGCCGCCGAGGCCATCGCCGAACACGGGGCCGAGGCATCCCTGGAGGAGATCGCCCGGCGCGCCGGCGTGGGCTCGGCCACGCTGCACCGGCACTTCCCCTCCCGGCAGCGGCTGCTGGAGGCGGTCTTCCGTGACAAGGTCGAGGCCCTGTGCGCCACCGCAGCCGACCTGGCCGCCGACCCCGATCCCGGACACGCGCTGGCGACCTGGCTGGGAGCCGTCGCCAGGCACGCCATGTCCAACCGGGGCCTGGCCGCCTCGCTGATGCGGGGCGCCCACGACGGCGATCCCACCCTGGGCGCCACCTGCCACACGATGATCACCAATGCCGGAGCGGACCTGCTGGCCCGCGCCCGCCGCGCGAACGCCGCACGCCCCGACGTCTCCATCGCGGACCTGCTCAAACTCGTCAACGCCATCTGCCTGGCCGTCGAGCAGGAACCCGACGGCGCCGCCCAGGCCGACCGGCTGCTCACCCTCGCGCTGACCGGAGTGCACCCCGCAGGAGAAACAGCGCGGCGAAGGATGTGACACACACCTGGCCCAGCTCGCCGCTCACGGCTGCCATCGGCCCGACTTACTCAGGCCATCGAAGCGCAACTCTCGGGTTGCACAAAGAAGAGTCGATGTGCAAGTCTGGGGTTGCACGTCAATGGTGGCAGTGAAGGAGTTGTCCTCATGAGTGAGGATCGGATCGAACGGGAAATCCTGATCGCGGCCTCTGCGGAACGGGTATGGTCGCTGGTGGCCGAGCCCGGGTTCTGGGTGGCCGACGAGGCGAGCGTGGCGGGCACCGTGGCCAGGGAGGGAGCATCGCTGGTCGCGAAGAACCCCAACCTCGGGGAGGTCCGGGTACGGGTGGAGAAGGTCGAGCCGCCGACGTACGTGGCCTACCGCTGGACGAGTGCCTTCCCCGGAGAGGACCTGCGTGAGGACAACAGCACCCTCGTGGAGTTCACGTTGAGCCCGGAAGCCGGCAAGACGCGGCTGCGCGTGGTCGAGAGCGGATTCGCGGCGCTGAGCACGTCGCAGGAACTGCGCGACCAGGCACTGCGGTTCAACACCGTCGGCTGGCCCCAGGCGCTCGACGCGTTCAGGGCACGCGCCGAGCAGTCACCCGTGTGACCAACGAGCACAGCGGCGCCGCCGCGGGGGCGGCCGACAGCGTCCTGGTCGCGCTGGCCGACCCGACCCGACGCCGGCTGCTCGATCTGCTCGCCGCGTACGGCGAGGCCACCGCGACGACGCTCGCCGGACGGCTGCCCGTCTCACGGCAGGCGGTGGTCAAGCACCTGGCCGTCCTCGAAGCCGCCGGGCTGGTCTCCGGCGGCCGGGTGGGACGCGAGGTGAGATACGCGGTCCTGCCCGCGGCGCTGGACGCGACCGCGCAGTGGATGGCCGCACTCGCCGCCGACTGGGACCGGCGGCTGGCGGACCTCAAACGCGCCGCCGAAGCGGCGGAGCGGGACTCACTCTAACGATCCCGGATCGCACCGCTCCCCGTCGCGATTCCCATTTCCCCTCATCAGGGCATCTTTGCGACCCCGCGCATCACCCCGACGGCGCGCCGGGGCAGCGCGGCATGCCACGAAACGGCCGCCGATGCGGCGTTTCGAAGAAGGGACCCGTACGTATGACCGCCGACGCGATCTCGCCTCCCCGGTTGAGCGGCAGGCAGCGGTTGATCCTGTTCGTTCTGCTCGGTGCCGGGTTCATGGTGTCCGCCGACTTCTCGATTCTGAACGTCGCGCTGCCGGAGACCGGTGCGGGCGTCGGGATGGAGGTGGCCGAACTGCCCTGGATCACCGCCGCCTACGCGCTGCCTTCGGCGGGCTTCGCCTTGCTGTTCGGCCGGTTCGCGGACCTCTTCGGCCGCCGCAGACTGTTCATGTTCAGCATGGTTCTGCTGACCGGAGCCTCGTTGCTCGGTGGCCTCGCTTCCAGCCCCGAGGTGCTGCTGACCGCCCGAGTGCTGCAGGGCCTCGCCACCGCGATGGCGCTCCCTGCGACGTTGTCCCTGCTCACCACCACGTTCGCGGAAGGCGCGATGCGCGAACGCGCCCTCGGTCTCAACGGCGCGCTGCTCTCCGGCGGCTTCACCGTCGGCGCGCTGGTCGGCGGCACGCTCGTCAGCCTGCTGAGCTGGCGGGCCACGTTCTTCATCAACGTCCCGGTCGCCGTGGCCATCCTGCTGCTCACACCCTTCGTGATCAGCGAGAGCAGGCTGCCCGGCCGGGCGAAGGCGGACCTGCCGGGAGCGGTGACCGTGACCGGCGGGCTGCTGGCCGTGGGTTACGCGGTCGTCGAGAAGAACATTCTCTCGGCCGTGGCCGGCGTGCTGCTGCTGGCCGCGTTCTGGATGATTGAGCTGCGCTCGCCCGCCCCGCTCGCACCGGTGCGCATCCTGCGGCGGCCCACGGTGAAGTGGGGCAACTACGCGGGGGTGGTGGTCTTCGCCATGGAGACGGCCATGATCTTCCTCACGACGCTCTACCTGCAGAAGGTCTTGGGCTTCTCCCCGCTGGTCACCGGCCTGATCTTCGGCGTCCCGGGGCTGGCGGCAGTGGCCGCCGGGGTGATCGCCGGTCGCTTCATCGGGCGTTTCGGCTATCGCGATGTCCTGGCCACGGGCCTGACCTCGATGACCCAGCAGGTGGCCATCACCGTCGGCATCCCGACCCTGAGCGCGGTCGCCGCGACGCAGAACGTGGAGCTGACCGGCATCCATCTCGCGCTGAGCGTGAACGTGGCCGTAACGCTCGTCAGCGTGGTCGTCATCTGGTTCGGGCTACGCCCAGGCCGTACGGCGGCGCCCGTACCCGAGCCGCAGAAGCCGGGCAAGCCCCTGGCCGCGTCCTCTGGCTGAGCCCGTCGCCGGACAGACGCGCGACGTCCCGGAGGCGTCGTGATCAGCCCGGCGATCGCTGGACCCCCGCACCCCACCTACACCGCAGTTCCGCTGCGGCAACGAAAGAGGAGAACATCCGATGGATCTGCAACTGACCGGCAAGACGGCGGTCGTCACCGGCGGCAGCAAGGGAATAGGTCTGGCTCTCGTCCGCACCCTGCTCGCCGAGGGAATGCGCGTGGTCACCGGATCACGCACCATCACAGCGGAGCTGAGTCAGACCGGAGCCGTACCCGTGACCGTCGATCTCTCCACGGCCGAGGGGCCGGTCGAGCTGGTCGAAAGGGCCCTCGTCGAACTCGGCGGCATCGACGTGCTCGTCAACAACGTGGGAGTCGGCGATACCGACGACTTCGCCAAGGGAGCCCTGCTCAACCTGCTCGAACTGCCGGAGGACGCCTGGGAGCACACCTTCAACCTGCACTTCTACAGCGCGCTACGGGTCAGCCGCGCCGCGCTTCCCAGCCTGATCGAGCGCAGGGGCACGATCATCAACGTCTCCTCGGTCGGGGCGCGCAGCGTCGCCGCCGGACCCGCCGACTACAACGTCTCCAAGGCCGCGCTCAACGCCCTCACCAAGGTGATCGCCGAGCAGTTCGGCGGGAAGGGCGTGCGCGCCGTCACCGTGTCACCGGGACCGGTCCGCACCGGGGTGTGGGCCGACCCGGACGGCTACGTCGGCCGCATCGCCAAGGAGCAGGGCGTCTCCCACGAATCGTTCGTGGAGCAGGCGATAGGCGGGCTCGGCGTGACCACCGGCCGCATCACCACACCGGAGGAGGTGGCGCGGCTCATCGCGTTCCTGGCGTCGCCCAGCAACATCACCGGCAACGAGTACCTCATCGACGGGGGCATGATCAAGAACGTGTGACCCTCCGCGAGCCGGAGCAGCGCCCGCTCCCGGTGTTCGGCGTAGGCCGTTACGGTCTGCCTGCGCCGACGCCGGCGCGCGACGTGAAACGGAGACCGGCCGCCGGGATCTCATGAACGGTGTGTCTCACCGGTGGTGGCGAGGTCCCGGGCGTGCCCGACGGCCGTGTACCGGTGCTCGCGAGCCAGGCGGGCGATATCGGAGTCGCCGTAGAACTGGCCGAAAATCGCGCAGACATGTCTTGATCTGCGGCCCTGCGGCCCTGCGGCGAGTGAGGCAGAATACCGGCGCATGAGGGATAGACCGGCGGGTCTGGCGGAGGCCGAACTGGTGGCGGCACTGACCGAGGGCTGGGGCGTCGAGCCTCACTCGGTTGAGTACCTCCCGGTGGGCGCAGGCAGCTACCACTGGTCGGTTGTGGATCAGCGTGAGACGGCGTGGTTCGTCAAGGTCGATGACCTCGGCATCGAGGACGCCGGACGTGATGATGCGTTCGACCGGCTCGGCCGATCGTTCGGTGCCGCCCTGGCGCTGCGCCGGGACGCGGGGCTCGACTTCGTCCTCGCGCCGACCCGGACCGTGACCGACGCTGCGGTCTGGCGGCTGACCTCGCGGTACGCGCTGTCGGTGTTTCCCATGGTGGAGGGGGCCGCCGGACACTTCGGCGCGCACCGGCCCGAGGACCGCGTCGAGGTGATCGACCTGCTGGCCGAGCTGCACGAGGCAACCCCGATCGTGGCGGACACCGCATCGCGGGCTGACCTGGTGCTGCCCGGTCGGGACAAGCTGGAGGAGGCGCTGTTGGACCTCGATCGGGAGTGGACCGGCGGACCCCATGCCGAGCCGGCCCGTAAGCTGCTGTCCGTCCATGCCGGGCAAGTCCAAGGATTGCTCGCCGACTTCGACCGGCGGATCGACCAGGTACGGAACACCTCGGCGGCCTGGGTGGTCACGCACGGCGAACCGCATCCCGGGAACGTCATGCGTACCCCGGCTGGTCTGCGGCTCATCGACTGGGATACCGTGCAGATCGCTCCGCCGGAGCGGGACCTGTGGATGCTCACTCCCGCCCTCGCCCGCATGCTCGGCGATGACCCGGTTGCCGACGCCGACGACGTATTCGTTCGTTACACCCGGGCCACCGGCCGGACCGTCACCCCGGCCGGCCTCGCTCTCTATCCTCTCTGGTGGCGCCTCGCCGACATCGCCGTCTTCGTCGACGAGCTGCGCCGGCCGCACGGCAGCGGTGAGGACATCGCCGCGTCGTTGACCTATCTCACCGGCTATCTCGAATCCAGTCGGGACTGACCTGGCTGCCCGGACGCACACGCCCCTCCCGTCCGGATCCTCCCGTCTCATCTTGGTGCGTGACACCCAAGGTGGTCTGCGACGATCCCCGGGCTTGGGTTGTCATCCAACAGCAGCTCAGGAGCGGCGAATCGGGCGGTTCGGCCGGACGGTGCGAGGATTCGGTGGGCGGACACCACGACCGGCTTTCGGCGCCCTCCAACTGGCTGAAGCGTCCGCAGTCCCTGCAGGTCTGGGTCTTTCCGGCGGATGCCCCGGTCAGGGAGGTGGCGAAAGCCGTCACGGACTGCAAGCCGGTCCGGAAGCCGAAAAAGTGTGACGAGACGGCCCAGTCCCACGCGCTGATGCGCCCTGAAGTGCGCGAACGTCTACTGACCCAGGTCGGCGAACGACCAGGCGGGTGGGCCGTCGGGATCTACGACCGCCTCGCCACAGCCGAGCCCGTACAGAACGGCGAACCTCCGACGGGACGCTGAAGCTCCAACTGGCTCTCGGAGGTGGTGGCACAGTGGGCACCGGTAACCGAGGAGGGGTTGAAGGACGATGGGTGACTACTTCGAGCGGATCGTCGATGTCGAGGTGACCGGCGAAGAGGCCGGATCGCTCGCAGAGCGTATGGTCGGCTGGATGGTTGCCGAGGGGCTGATCACGCGCGAGATGTCCGGCGACGGGGTGTTCAGCCTGCAAGTGGACGCTGGGTACGAGGCCGGCCCCAACTGGGAACGGGCCGTGGCTGACTCCTCGGACCCGTCGTGGGTACCGGGCCCGGTGGCGGTCATCGTCGGGCGGGATCACCACGTCGGGGGACAGGGGATGGCCGAGGCGGACTCCGCGACCTGCCCGCGATGTGACACGAAAACCGTGATCATCGACTACCCGGAGGAGTTCGAGGCGGACCAGAAGGTCTGGCAGCCGTTCAGCGACGGCATCGACACCTGGAAGGAGACTGGTGCAGGGAGTGTCAGCTGTTCCTCATGTGGAGCCTCCGTCCCAGTCACCGAGTGGCAGTTCGGGTCCGGTTTCGCCCTCGGCGCGCTCGCGTTCGACTTCTGGGGATGGCCACCTCTCAGCGTCAGCTTCCAGGCGGAACTGAGCAGGCAACTGGGGCACCGCATCGAGGCACAGATGGGCGAGTTCTGACACGCGCCAGGGACAGTACCGGCATACCGGGAGGTAGATAACGGCGGTGAGGTGCCGTGACGAGCGGGCGCGGGCCTGGGTGCCTGGGCGGGCGTGAGCGCAGGTCAGTGGCCCCTATCGTGCAGCGACAGCCTCAACTTCCAACAGCCACGCTTCGTCGTAGATGCCGGTGATGATGACCGTCAGAGCCGGAGCGTGGTCGCCGAGAACCTCGCGGCGGATGGCGGAGTTCTCCTCCCGATACGCCCTGTCTGACAGGAACGTGGTCACCTTGACCAGGTTCGACAGGTCCATCCCGTGATGAGCCAGCGCAGCCGCCAGGTTCGCCCAGACCTGTCGGCACTGCGCGGCGAATCCGTCTGGGAGGCTGCCGTCCGGCGCCACCGGAATCTGTCCGGAGACATGGATCATGCGTGCCGGAGCGGTGATCTCGTACGTATGACGGTAGCCGCCACCATCAGGGACGACCGGGCCAGGAGTGATCATGCGCAAGATCGTGACAGCAAGGGCGAATCCGTAGCAACCGATATACCTCCTGACGACCCCGCCGGGCGGTTGCACGGGCGCCGTCAGGCGGTACTCAGCGATAAGGACCGGTGGCCGCGGGCAGGCGCTGTCGGGTCACATCGACAAGCGGTGTTGGTTCTCGCCGACAAGACCAGCCTGGTAAGGCGGGTGGGTGAACCCCACCGGAGACCACGTCGGGGTAGGCGTCTTGCGGCACTGTCGGAGTGATGTCGAGAACGCTCTGACCGCTCCGACTACCTGCGAAGGAACCGGGCGCCCCCTGGACGAGGCCCTGATCTGAAGGAGCAGACATGTCACGGAATATCGCGACCGTCAACACCTACCTGGACGGTTTCCGTAACAACGATCACGAGCAGATCCTCTCCTGCCTGACCGACGACATCGAGTGGACCGTTTTCGGCGCCTTCCACCTGACCGGCAAAGATGCCTACGACAAGGCCATCGACGGCCCGCCCGAACTCATCAGCCCTCCTCACCTGGAGGTCGTGCGCATGGTCGAGCAGGGCGATGTCGTCATGGCGGAACTCACCGGGACGGTGAAGCGAGCCGCGGGCGGCGAGATGCGCATGTCCATGGCGGAGGTGTTCGTCATGCGCGACGGCAAGATCGCCGAGCGCCGGGCCTGGGTCATCGAACTGAAGGAGAACGACCACCGCTAATGGGAGCTACCGGGTCGGCTGATCGGGCAGACTCGGTGCCTGGTAGCCGCGAGGGAGTGAGCACTTCCCACCGCTGGACCGATCGTGAGTCCTGGGGTCAGACAGTGCCCTCACTCGTGGTCAGGGGCCTTGATCACTAATGGGATGTCGTGCCCGCCCTCCGGGGGCGTGAGTACTGGTC
>NZ_BSRQ01000010.1 GCF_030268685.1 Microtetraspora sp. NBRC 13810 | reverse complement strand
GCCGGCGAGGCCGCTGCCGCCGGTGTCGGTGGCGGGGGTCCAGGAGAGGGTGGCGCCGGTGGCGGTGACGCCGGCGGCGGTGGGGGTGCCGGGGGTGGTGGGCGGGGTGGTGTCCGAGCCGCCGCCGTAGACGGTCGCCTCCCTGGCGGTCGCGCCGATGCCGTTCGGGCCGTCGAAGATCCGCCGGCCCCACGAGGTGAGGGCGCCGGCGTCGAAGTTCGTCACCATGTCGAGATACTCGACGCCGCCGCTGTTCCCGCTCCACGACCAGCCGATGTACCCCAGGCCGCGCGACTGCGCCTGGGCCATGATGGTGTCCTCGTCCGGATCGCCGTCGGAGTGGTTGTGCCCGAACTCGCCGATCACCAGCGGCAGCCCGGCGGCCTCGAAGCTGTCCAGATAGGAGACGATCTCGGCGGCCGTGTCGAAGACGCCGTACATGTGCACCGAGAATACGGTGTTGCGGTCCGGGTCGGCGTTGAAGACGGTCCTCGCGTTGTCCCGCATGGTGAACGCCCAGTCCTGGCCCCAGTTCGGCGCGTCCACCATGAGCAGGTGGTCGAAGCCGGCGTCCCGCATCCGGCCGATCGCGGCGGAGGTGGCCTGCGTCCAGCCTGGGGTCACGGCGGTGTTGCCGAACGGCTCGTTGCCGATGTTGATGACGACGTGGTTCTCCTGGCCGTCCAGCGCGCTTTTAACGCCGATCCAGTAGTTCACCGCCTGGTCCAGGGTGTAGGCGCCGCTCTGCTCGCCGTACCCGGTGGTGTCGTGGTTCTCCAGCACGCAGATCAGCCGGTTCGCCCTGCACAGCGCGACGACGTTCGCCACGTCTGCGGCGTTGCTGGGGGTCCACCGCCCGCCGCTGAGCACCACCCGGACGGCGTTCGCGCCCCGTGCCTTGATCCCGGCGAAGGAGGCGGTCTGGGTGGGGTACCAGGCGTGCGGGTGGCTCACCCCGCGGATGACGAAGGGGCTGCCGTTCGCCTCGGCGATGCCGTCGCCGCTCACCCGGAGCCCGGTGGCCGCGCCGGCCGTTGGCGCGGCGACCAGGAGGGATACGAGGAGGGCGAGGACCGCCGCCCCCCCGAGCCCGGGTCTGAGTCTCATCTCTGGCCTTTCTGTCCCGTTCGATGAACCGGTTAAGCTCGGCGGCGCGCGGGTCCGCCGGGGTTCTCGCCTGGCGAGCGCCGGCGCTCCCCTCGATGGGAGCGCTCGCATGGTCCGTTGATTTCGGGGACATGTACAGGTCGCGCCCGGCCGGGCCGCCGCCCGTCGTACCGGCCGCGGGGGCGTGACGGGGCCGTGACGTCGGAGAACGTGGTGAGCGGTGGCGGGGGGCCGGATGAAACTTTCACCTCACCCGGTGGGAGCGCTCCCAGATAGCCGGGCGGGCCCGGGGGACGTGCCCCCGGGCCCGCGGAACTCAGCGGACCGGCGCGCCCGGTCCCAGCGGCAGGCCGAGACCCCACCAGGCGAGGAAGAGCAGGGTCCACACGACCGTCATGGCGATGGCGAGGGGCAGCGTGTAGGACGCGAGGGTGCCGATGCCGGCGCTCCTGCGGTAACGCTGGAGGAAGCCGAGCGCCATGATGAAGTACGGGCTCATCGGAGTGATCGCGGTCGAGCCCGAGTCGGCGATGCGGAACAGCGCCTGGGTCGTCTCGGCCGGCACGTGCACGAGCATCAGCATCGGCACCAGGACCGGCGCGGCCAGCGCCCACATCGCCGAACCGCTGGTCACCATGATGTTGACCAGGGTCAGCAGCACCAGGATGAGCAGGAACACCACGATGATCGGCATCCCGCTGGACCGCAGCGCCTCCGCCGCCTCGACGGCCAGGACGTCCCCGAGGTGCGTCCAGTCGAAGTAGGCGAGGAACTGCGCGATCGCGAAGAACAGCACGAGCACCGGCGCCATCTGCTTGACGCCCTCCACCATCAGCCGCGGCACGTCGCCGGGCTTGGCGACCGACCCGGACCGCATGCCGTACACGATGCCGACCAGCGCGAACAGTGAGGCGACGACCGCGGCGATACCGTCCAGCAGCGGGGAGTCCACGATGCTGCCGCCCTCGCCACGCAGCGGGGAGGAGCCCGGCAGGACGACCGCGGTGAGGATCACCAGCGCGGCCACGAGCGCCGCCACCGCGTACCGCAGGGCCGACCGCTCCCGGGTGCTCAGCCTGAGCTGCCCGATGTCGTCCAGGTCCGCGTCCGGGTCGGCGTCCAGGTCGGGCCGCCTGCTCAGGACGAACTTCGTCACCAGCGTGATCACCGCCGCCAGCACCAGGGACGAGGCGATGTTGAAGTACCAGTTGCTGAGCGGCGAGACGTAGGCGTCCGGCCCGCCGACGATCTTCGCGGCGGCCGTGGTGATGCCCGCGAAGATGGCGTCGTTCGGCGTCGGGATCGGGCTGGCGTCGTACCCGGAGGCGATGGCCGTGTAGGCGACGACGACGCCGAGGATCGGCGAACGGCCGACCGCCCGGAAGGCCAGCCCGCCCAGCGGCACCAGGATGATGTACGCCGCCGCCGAGGCCACGTGCGCCACGGTGCCGGCGAACGCGACCGCGAACACCACCCAGGAGGCGGACACCCGGGAGACGCTGACCTTCATCAGCGCCGAGAGGAACCCGCTGCGCTCGGCCACCGCGACGCCCATGATGACGACGACGATGGTCGCCATCGGCGGGAACTCCGCGAAGTTGCCGATCATCGTGGAGACGGCCATGGCGAGACCGTCGCCGCTGAGCAGGTTCCGCACCGCGACGGTCTCGCCGTCGCTCGGCGACACCACCGAGACGCCCAGCCCGGCCAGCACCGCGCTGACCACGGCGAGGATCGCGCAGAGGATCCAGAACAGCCAGAACGGATGCGGCAGGGCGTTGCCGGCGCGTTCGACGACCGCCATCGCCCTGACGATGCGAGGCAGCCGGGAGTCGGGGGAGGGGTCCGGTGTGTCCGGTTGTGTGGCGCTGGAGGCGGTCATGTCGGCTCCATAGGGGGAAAGGGCAGCCCGGCGGGAAACGGGGTGCGGCGGTTCAAGGTGGATCCCGGGGGCCACGGGGCGGATCCCGGGGGAGTGGCGGCAGGCCCGTCCGGCGGGGGAGGGGCTGTGGCCGGGGGGCTCGCGAGCCGTGGCTCGCCGGGCGGGGCCGGGACCGGGTCGGTGGGTCGGTGACCCGGTCGGTGGGTCGGTGACCGGGTCGGTGGGGCGGTCCCGGGCTCGTCGCGGCGGCCGGAGGGGCTCGCGGCCGGTGTCGCCGGGCGCCGTACGGCGGGGCGAGAGGGCGGTGGAGGCCGAGTCCGAAGAGGGAGATCGGCGGGGATGGAAGGAGGTCGGCCGGGGTGGAAGGGGCAGGTCAGCGGGGATGGAGGGGGCGGTGGAGGCCGAGGGTAGCAGGGGCCTGAGGGCGGTGAGGGCGTGGCGCGGGCGGGGTGGCGTGGGGGGTGGGGTGGGGTCAGCGGGTCAGCGGGTCAGCTCAGCGGGTCAGCGGGTCAGCGGGTCAGCGGGGGAGGCGGTGCTGGCGGAGGAAGCGCCAGATGAGGTCGTGGGCCTCGATGGTCTGGGTGGTGTAGCCGCCGCCGCTGTAGATGTCGGCGCCCGGCCAGGTGTGGCCGCCGTCCTTGACCGCGACGTGCTGGACGTCGGCGCCTCCGGCGCAGCGGGTCCACCGCGAGATCGTGATGTCGGGCTCGATCACCTGGTCGGGCAGCCGCTTGGCGCAGCGGTCGCGACCGGCCCAGGCGGCGACCCAGTCGGGGATGGCGGGCAGGCCCCGGTCGGCGTCCCCGGCGTAGGGGATGGTGGCGTCGCCCGTACCGTGGAAGTCGATCACCGGGACGGGACGCGAGGGCCGGCAGTCCTGGCCGGTGCCCGGATAGAAGGCGCCGGCCACCGGGGCGATCGCGGCGATCCGGTCGGCCATGCGGCAGGCGAGCAGACCGGTGAACCCGGCGCCGTTCGACTTGCCCGTGGCGTACACCCGCCGCCGGTCGACGCACAGCCCGTTCTCCAGCGTGTCCAGCAGATCGGCGGTGAACGCCACGTCGTCCACCCCGGGCGCCTCGTACGGCGCGCCCTGCCACGCCTGCCGGTCGCCGTCGCCGGTGCCGATGGCCCCGTTGGGATAGGCCACGATGGCGGGGAGCGTGGACAGCTTGGAGAACTCCTCGGTACCGACGCCGGTGTTGCCGCGCCCGTGGAAGGCGAGCACCACCGGCCACGCGCGGCGCGGGTTGTAGTTCTCCGGGAGATGCAGCTGGTAGGTGCGCTCCAGGCCCTTGCTGGTCAGGGTGTGCAGGGCGCTCGTGCCGGGCGCCTGGGGCGCCGGCGCGCGGCAGCCCTTCGCGTACGCGGAGGAGACGGCGGTCTCCGCGCCCGCCGTCGCGGCGTGCGCCGGGGCGGGCAGGCCGCCGAGCAGGGCGAGACCGGCGGCCGTGGCCGTGCCGAGGGCGCGCAGTCGGGATCCGAAGGTTGTCATGGAGGGGGCTCCTGTCCTGGGGAGGGCGTGCGGAAGAGACCGCCCGGCGACCGTGCCGCGACAAGGCCGTGCCGCGACAAGGCCGTGCCGCGACAAGGCCGTGCCGTGGCAAGGCGGGGCCGTGACGCGGCGGGGTCGTCGTACGAAGGGGTGTCGTACGGCGGGCCGGGAGACGGCGGGCCGCTATGCGGCAGGGACGCTGGGGGGCGGGGGGATGGGTGAGGGGGTGGGTGGGAGTGGGGGTGGGGGTGGGTGACGGGGCCGGAGCGGGGTCAGGCGTCCAGCCAGGCGGTGGCGAAGGCGGCGATGCGGGTCACGATCGCCTCGACGACGGCCCGGCCGTCCTCGGCGGTGGCGTTCCGGGGATCGCCCAGGACGCCGTTGGGACTGAGCCGGTCGTACCGGGCCGCGAGCGTGGGGTGGCCGCCCCGGTTCGCCAGCCGGGCGAAGGGGTCGAACTGGCCGACGTGGGTGGTGCCCGCGGCGAGACGTTCAGGGTGGACCAGATGGGGGGCGAGGTGGAGCATCTGGGCGGTCTCGGCCTCGCCGCTGTGCCCGTGCACCTCGCTCACCCGCATCCCGGCCACCACGTCGGCGGCCAGCGAGGTCAGCGGGGTCCACCCGAACTGCACGTCCGGGCGGGTGGTGAGCAGGTCCTGGGCGACCGTGGTCAGGGTGGCGTTGTTGCCGCCGTGCCCGGTGATCACGAGGATCTTCCGCCAGCCGTGCCGGTGCAGGCCGTCCACGTACTCGCGGACCACCGCGGCCAGCGTGCCGGTGGTCAGGGTGACCGTGCCCGCGAAGGCCAGGTGGTGCGGCGAGACGCCGACCGGCACCGACGGGCCGATCACCGCCCGGCCGCCGAGCCGCGCGGCCACCAGTTCGGCGACGTGCTCGGCACGGATCGTGTCGGTGGCCAGCGGCATGCCCGGCCCGTGCTGCTCGAACGCGCCCGCCGGGATGATGACCAGCGGGCTGTCGCGCACCGCCTCGGCCGCCTCGACGGTCGTCATCTCGCCGAGCCGCACGGGACGCGGCCGGTCCGGTGCCGGGCTCAACGGACGGCTTCGGGGAACTCGGCGGACGCGATCGCGTCCCGGATGGCGGTGAGGTGCTCGCGGGTGAGCCGTTCGGCCGCGTGCACGTCGCCGTCGCGCACGGCTTCGTAGATCTCCACGTGCTCGGCGTGGTCGCGGGCCCGGTCGTTGTACCGGTGCCGGATCTCGACCTGCTCGCGTGCCCGCACGTGCAGCAGCGCTTCGACGGTCTCCCGCAGGAGCGCGTTGCCGCTGGCCGCCGCCAGCACGACGTGGAAGTGCAGCCCTTCGCCGTACGGCTCCCGCGGCGGGTGCAGGGCGTTCACCGACGCCGCCTTGAGCTGCTCGACGACCTCGGGGACCCGGGTACGCGCCGCGGCCGCGGCGATCGCCGGCTCCACCACCAGACGCGCCTCGACGAGTTCGAGCACGGACTCGCGGTCGCTCCTGGGCAGGTGCGGGTTGGCCAGCAGCCGGCGGTCGATGCCCTCCCCGACGTAGGTGCCCGACCCGTGCCGGAACTCCACCACGCCGGTCGCCTCCAGCCGGCGCAGGGCCTCGCGCACGGTCGGGGTGGTCACCTCGAAGCGGCGCGCCAGCTCCCGCGAGGAGGCCAGCGCGTCGCCCGGGCCCAGCCGTTCCGTACGGATGATCTCGACGATGTCATCCGCCAGCCGTTCGGACAACGATTGCTCGCTGTAACTCATGAAGTGACTAAATCACTTGATCTCTCACATCGTCAATGGGGTCGTGTGATCCAGGTCATGCGCCGGGGGGCGGATCCCGGGGCGAGCGGTCGTCGTACCGGGGTCAGGGGCAGGCGGCGGTCCAGAGCCAGCCGACCAGGACGCACGCGCTCGCCAGGAGGAGCAGGGTCCTGCCGGGCCGGGACGGGGTCCTGCCGGGCGGGGACGGGGTCGTGTCGGGTCGGGACGGGGTCCTGCCGGGCGGGGACACGGCGGCCGTCAGTCCGCGTCGGCGAGGCCGAGACGCCCTTCGAGGCGCTCGATCCGCTCGACCAGGGGCCGCACCTCCTGGCGTACGGCTGCCGCCAGGGCCTTCGCGGCCTCGGGTGGCACCGCCGTACCGGCCGCCCCCTCCTGGGCCTGGCCCTGGGCGCGCAGGTGGACGTATCCGGCCAGGGCGGCCACCACGGCCCGCCGGGTCAGTCTCGGCTCGGCGCCGAGCGCGCGCAGCGCCCGCCCGCCCGCGCCGTCGGGCTCGGTGACCAGGCCGAGCAGCAGGTGCTCGCAGCCGATGTAGTTGTGCCCGAGCCCGGTCGCCTCCGTGACGGCCAGTTCCAGCGCGTTGGCGGCGTCACCGTCGAAGTGCCGCGCCACGTCCCCCTCCACCCCGGCGGCCTCTGCCCCGGCGGCGTCACCCTCGGAGGCGTCGGCCCCCGAAGCCCCGGCGACGTGATCGGACGCGGGGCCGGACGCGGGGCCGGACGCAGGGCCGGACGCGGGGCCGGACGTGGGGGCGGGGGCGGGCGCCGGGGCGGACGTCGGGGTGGCGGGGGGCTCGTTCCCGGGGTGAGGGGTGCGGCGGGTGAGTTCGGCGGCGACCTGGGCGGGGTCGATCTCCATGGCGCGCAGGACGTGCAGCGCGAGGTTGGTGCCCTCCTGGAGCATCGCGCCGAGGAGGTGTTCGGTGCCGACGCCCGGTGCGCCGCCCTCCCGGGCCCGCTGCACGGCGAGCTTCAGCACGACGCGGGTCCGCGGCGTGAAGTGGGCGAGGTGGGAGGTGGGGTCGTCGGCCTCCAGGTCGCCGAGGACGGTCTCCCGGATCGCCGTCACCCGCCGCACCGCCTGCTCCAGGGCGCGCTGGCACACCGCCGACACCGGCACGCCGGCCGCCCGCACGGCGTCGGCCAGCTCGTCCGGCAGATACACGTTGATCTTCGGCATCACATAGACCTCCACATCTTGGGGTTATGCCAGGGTTATAACCCCTGTATACCCCCACAAGGAAGCCCTGTCCATCGACACTCGACGTCTTGGAGCCCCTGAGGACCTTCACCGCCGCCAGGACTCTCGCCGTCTGAGCGCAGGAGTACGGCCCCGCCCGCTTTTGCCGACCGCCGTCGTGGGACGCCGGTCCGCGCACCTCGTGACGCGTGGCCGGACCATGCCCCGACGAACCGCGTCAAAAGCCGGAACACTTCCCGGCCACAGGATTTCCTGCCACGATCTGCTGGGGCGGAGAAACGAAACTCACGCGGTCACACGCTCATTTCCCGCGGTGAAAGGAGTGCGGATGCGGATTCTCTCCGGCAGGTATGAGTTGCTGGAAAGTCTGGGCCAGGGCGGGATGGGCGATGTCTACCGGGCCCGCGATCTCGAACTGGAGAGATCGGTGGCCGTCAAGGTGCTCCCGTCGCAGTTCGTCCGGCATCCGGAGTTTCGCACCCGATTCCGGCGCGAGGCGAGAGCCGCCGCCGGTCTGACCCATCCGGGCATCGCCATGATCCACGATATCGGCGAGGATACCGGCGGTGAACAGCCGACCCCTTATCTGGTGATGGAACTCATCGAGGGCCGGACGCTCGCCGAGGTTCTCCAGGAGCGAGGTCCCTTTCCACCGGCCGAGGCGGCGCAAATCGTGATCGCCGTACTTGACGCGCTGGAACACAGTCACAGTCGCGATATCGTGCATCGGGACATCCAACCGTCGAACATCATGCTGACCGGGAATGGGATACCCAGGGTCAAGGTGATGGACTTCGGGATCGCGAAACTGTTGCCCGACACCGTGACGGGTCTCACGGCGACGGGCTCCCTCCTCGGCGCCCCGTCCTACCTGTCCCCCGAGCAGGCCAGAGGAGAGCGGACGGACCACCGTACGGACCTGTACTCCCTGGGCTGCGTCTATTACGAGTTGCTGACCGGACGGCCGCCGTTCGTCGGGGAGAACATCTCCGTCGTCCTTTTCCAGCATCTGGAGCGCAGGGCCGATCCGCCTTCGGCGCATCGGCGGGGCATCCCCGCCCGGTCCGACTCGACGGTGCCGCGTTCCCTGGAGAAGGATCCGCGCCGCAGATACCAGAACGCGGGTGAAATGCGCGCGGCGATCTCCGCCCGGGGCGGCCCGGATCCGGACGCCGTCGCTTTTCCGGCAGGCCGCCACGCGGGCGCTTTCGAGCGGCCACGCGACGGGCGGTCCGCGTCCGGGCCGAGGCTCGCGGCTTTCGGGCGGACGGCCGCGGAGCGCGTGGCCACGCGGATGTTACGGCTTGCCACGATCATGCTCATCCTGGCCAGTCCGGGAGCCGGGAGGGAATCCCTCATCGTCCTGCTTCTGGCACTGGTGCCCACGGCGTTTGCCGTATACCAGTCCTATCGCATGTCCCGGCCCGGCTATCGGAACCTGGACGCTTTGGTGACAGGGCTGGTTTTCGTCTTCGCGTTCTATTTAGGCGCGATCGCGATCGACGGCGGCGGAGTCTTCGTGCTCGCGTCCGGTGTTTTCCTGTTGATCACCGGCGGAATCCGGGTGACCAGGTTGCTCCGGGGCCGGAATCGGTTGCGGACGCCGGCCCGCTAGCCGCGGACGGGGCCCGCCGCCGGGGCGCGGTACTCCCAAGGGGGCATTCTCCCGGCTACCGGCGGTGACCGGGGATAGAGTGATTCTTGATCGCCAGTGTCGCGATCCCAGTGTCGCGATCCCAGTGTCGCGATCCCAGTGTCGCGATCCCAGTGTCGCAATCATGGATCGGAGGATCCGATGAGCATCGGCAGGATCGGAGTCTGGCACCCCCTGTTCGGGCGCGCCCCGGTGCAGGCTGTACGGCAGGCCGCGGCGGAGATCGAAGGGCTCGGTTACCAGGCGCTCTGGTTCGGCGAGTCGTTCGGCAGCAGGGAGGCGTTCACCACGGCCGCGATCCTGCTCGCCGCCACGGACAGGATCGCCGTGGGCAGCGGGATCGCCAGCATCTGGGCGCGGGACGCCACCGCGACGGCGGCCGGGGCGGCGGCGCTCGGCGAGGCGTATCCGGGCAGGTTCGCGCTCGGCATCGGCGTGAGCCACGCGCCGCTGGTCAACGTGCGCGGTCACGAATACGGGCGCCCGCTCGCCGCGATGGACGCCTACCTGGACGCGATGGCCGCCGCCCGGCCGAGCCTGGCGATGACGGCCGACCCGCCCGTGCCCACCCTGCTCGCGGCGCTGCGACCCCGGATGCTGGAGCTCTCCAGGGACAAGGCCGACGGCGCGCACCCCTACTTCGTGCCGCCGGAGCACACCGCGCTGGCCCGGAAGATCCTCGGCGCCGGCCCGACGCTCGCGCCGGAGCAGGCCGTCCTGCTGGAGACCGACCCGGCGAAGGCCCGGCAGATCGCCCGCGAGCACATGAGCCTCTACCTCACCCTGCCCAACTACCTCAACAACCTGCGCCACCTCGGCTTCGGCGACGACGACCTCGCGGACGGCGGCAGCGACCGCCTGGTGGACGCGATCGTCGCCTGGGGCGACGCGGACAAGGTGGCCGCCCGGGTCCGCGAGCACTTCGACGCCGGAGCCGACCACGTCGCCGTCCAGCCGCTGCCCACGGACCTCGGAGGCGCCGTCACCCAGCTCGCCGAGCTGGCCCCGGTCCTGGGCGTGCGCTGAGCCCGCGGCATATGCCGGGCCGGCCGGCGGTCGAACGGCGAGGCGTGTCTGGGTTACCGTTGTCGGCGGCGGTTTGCCGGGATCGAAAGGTGACACCTTGTCCGAAGAACTCGTGGGGGAACGGCTGGCGCGGCTCAGGGGCGACTTCGCCGCCATCGACGCGGACGGCGACGGCTACATCACCGAGCGGGAGTTCCGGGAGCACTTCCCCGGGCTGCCCGCCGAGGCGCTCGGCGCGCTGAGCCGGGACGGCGACGCCGACGGGGACGGGCGCTTCTCCCTGGAGGAGTTCCTGCGCCTCATGTCCTGAGGTCCGGGTCAGGGCGGGCCGCTCGGGGGCGCGAGCGGCCACGGCGCGCGGGCAGGCGGCCGGCGACCGACGGCACCAGCCCGCGCGGCAGGAACAGCACGACCACGATGAGCACCAGCGCGTAGACCGCGTAGGACAGCACGCCCGGCGCGTAGGACGGCATGCCGGGCAGCGTCCCCACCACGTTGAGCACCTGGACGAGCAGCGTGATCACCGCCGCGCCGGCCACCGCGCCCCACACGGTGCCGAGACCGCCGACGACCGCCATGACGATGTACTCGACGGACAGCAGCACCGGGAACGACCCGGGCGCCACATAGCCGACGTAGAACGCGTAGATCCCCCCGGCGAGCCCGGCGAAGGCGGCCGACAGGGAGAACACCGCCAGCTTGTAGCGCCCCACCGGGACCCCGCTGGACGCGGCGGCCGTCTCGCTGGTGGCCAGCGCGCGCAGCCCGCGGCCGGCCCGGGAGGCGATGACGTTGCGGGTCACCAGCATCACCAGCGCGAGCCCCGCCCAGGTCAGGTACGCGTAGCCCGCCGCGCCGCCCACCTCGAAGGAGCCGGCGGAGAACTGCGGGATCCCCTGGAGCCCGATGTCCCCGCCGGTGAACTCCAGCTGCCCGGCCAGGGACAGCAGGATGAGCTGCGTGGCCAGGGTGGCGAAGGCCAGATGGTGACCGCGGAGCCGGAGCAGCGGCACCCCGACGACCAGCGCGAACGCCGCCGCGGCGACCGGCGCGGCGAGCAGCCCGGCGAGCGGCGGGCCGCCCTGGACGGTGAGGAGCCCGGCGGTGTAGGCCCCGACCGCGTAGAACGCGCCCTGGCCGAGCGAGACCTGCCCGGCGTAGCCCATCAGCAGCGAGACGCCCACCGTGACCATGGCCGCCAGGCCGAGGAAGATGTAGACGGCCAGCGCGCTGTCGTCGAGGAAGGCGGGCAGCGCCAGGGTGACGGCTCCGGCGAGGACGCCGGGCAGGGCGCGCTTCACACGGCCTCCTCGTGGATCGTCGCCCGGCGGCTCGCCTGGACGACCATGACGACCAGCATGAATCCCAGCGCGATCTCGGTCTGGTAGGCGGCGTACCCGTACCCCGCGGCCAGCGTCTCCGCGACGCCGAGCAGCAGCGCGCCGGCCAGCGCGAGACCGGGGCGCCGCAGCGCGCCGAAGACCGCGGCGGCGAAGCCGTTCACCATGAGCAGCACGTCGGTGTCGAAGGAGATCGGCCGCAGCGGCGTCACGAGCACGCCGGCCAGGCCGCCGAGCAGCCCGCCGAGCAGGAAGGCCAGCAGGCCCATCCGGGTGACGTCGATGCCGATCACCCGGGCCGCGTACGGGTTGGAGGCGCACGCGCTCAGCGCCTTGCCCGGATAGGTGCGCTCGAAGAACAGCGTCAGCAGCACGAACGTCGCGGCGGTGGCGGCCACCACCAGCAGGTGGTGGCGCTGGATCTCCGCGCCGCCCGGCAGCGTCACCGACCCGGGCAGCCCGGGGAAGGACCGGGGCTGGTCGCCCCAGGCGACGATCTCGACCGCGTAGGCGAGCACGGCCACGCCGAGGGTGATGATGAGGGAGGACTGCGGGGCGGTGCCGCGCCGGCCGATCGCCACCAGGCCGGTCAGCAGCCCGGCCGCCGCCGCGATCAGCACCGCGGCGAGCTCCGCCGCCCCGTGCGGCAGTCCCGCGCCGAGCAGCCACGACGCGCTCAGCCCAGCGATCACCGCGAACGTGCCCTGGGCGAAGTTGACCACCCCGGTCACCCGGTGGATCGCGACCAGCCCGCTCGCGATCAGCGCGATGCCGCAGCCGACCGCCAGGCCGTTGACGAGGTAGGTGAGGAACTCGCTCACGACCGGGTCCCGCCGCCGATCGCGCCGCCGAGGTAGGCGCGGACCACCCGCGGATCCCCGGCCAGCTCGGCGCACGGTCCCTGCGCCACCACCCTGCCCGCCTCCAGCACGTAGGCGCGTTCGCACATGCCGAACGCGAGCCGGGCGTTCTGCTCGATGAGCAGCACCGTGAGGCCGCGCTCGGCGTTGAGCCGGACGATGTGCCCGGCGAGGTCGCGGGTCACGTTGGGGGCGAGACCGAGCGACAGCTCGTCCACCACGAGCGCGTCGGGGCGGGACATCAGCGCCCTGCCGACCGCGACCATCTGCTGCTGCCCGCCGGACAGGACGCCCGCGCGGCGGCGGCGCGCCTGCGCGAGGGCCGGGAACAGCTCGTAGACGAAGGCGGTGTCCCGCTCGCCCGAGCGCCAGCCACCCAGCAGCAGGTTGTCCTGCACGGTGAGGTCGGGAAAGAGCTGGCGGCCCTCGGGCACGTGCGCGAGCCTGCCGCCGATCCGCACCGTGCCGGCCGCGGGGGACAGGATGCCGGACAGCGTGTCGGCCAGCGTGGACTTGCCCGCGCCGTTCGGGCCGAGCAGGGCGACCATCTCGCCGCGCCGTACGGACAGCGAGACCTGGTCCAGCGCCGTCGCCGAGCCGTGCCGCACCACCAAATCCCTGGTCTCGATCACGTGCTCTCCCCGAGGTAGGCGGAGACCACGGCGGGCTCCGAGCGGATCCGCTCCGGTGTCCCCTGGGCGATGATCCGGCCGAGGTCGAGCACGGTCACCCGGTCCACCAGCCGGGCCACGAACGCGACGTCGTGCTCGATCAGCATGATCGTCAACCCGGTGGCGCGCAGCTCCTCGACGAGCACGGCCAGCGCCTCCCGCTCGCCGGCGCGCAGCCCGGAGGCCGGCTCGTCGAGCAGCAGCAGCCGCGGCCCTGCGCACAGGGCGCGGGCGAGCTGCATCGCCCGCTGCCGGCCGAAGGGCAGCGAGCCGGCGGGGTGGCCGGCCCACTCCGTGAGGCCCACCCGGGCCAGCTCGCGGTCCGCGCGCTCGGCGATCTCGCGCTCCTCGCGCCGGTGCCGGGGCAGCCGCAGCGCCGCGGCGGCGAAACCGGCCCGGGTACGGCTGTGCGCCCCGACCATGACGTTCTCCCGGACCGTCATGCCGTGGAAGACCCGGGCGCCCTGGAAGACGATGGAGACGCCCAGCGCGGCCCTGCGGTGCGGCGGCATCCGGTCCACCCGGACGCCGTCGAAGGAGATCGTCCCCCGCTCGGCCGCGAGATGGCCGGTGATCAGGTTGAACAGCGTGGACTTGCCCGCCCCGTTGGGGCCGATGACGCCGTGCGCCTCGCCCTCGGCGACGCCGAGGCTGACGTCGCGCACGGCGTAGACGCCGCCGAAGGACCGGGAGACCCCGTCGATCCGGAGCATCTAACCGGCGGAGACGGTCTTGGCCAGCTGCTCCATGGCCCACTCGGTCGGCACGAACTTCCCGTTCTCGACGGTGTTGACGGAGATGAAGTCGGGGCTCAGCCCGGAGTGGTCGGTGGCGGAGTAGCGGAACCGGCCGTTCGGGGTGACCAGGTCCATGGTCTCCAGCGCCTGCCGCACCTTGGCGGAGTCGGTGCCGCCGGCCTTCCTGATCGCCTCGAACAGCAGCAGGCTCGCGCTGTACCCGTCCTGGGCGAACTGCGGCGGCGGGTAGCCGTGCCGCTGCTCGAACGGCCCGGCCATCTGGTCGATGACGTCCTTCTGCCGCCCGGCGGGGAGGTGGTCGCCCACCACGCCGATCGCGCTCTGCACGGTCATCCCCTCGGCCGCCGCGCCCATCGGCTCCAGCCACAGGCTGCTCGCCTGGGAGCCGGTCAGGAACAGCGGCACGTCGAGCCCGGCGGCGGCGTACTGCTTGCCGGCCGTGACGCCGGGCGCGCCCGAGCCCCAGAAGACCAGCGCCTCGGCGTCGGAGCCGGCGACGTGGGTGAAGAGCGGGCTGAAGTCGGCCGTGGTGGTCTCGTAGGGCTCGTCGACGACGATCCGCACGCCGTACCTGGGGGCCAGCCGGACCGTCCACTCGTGCCCGGAGACGGAGTAGGCGCTCTTGGAGTCGTACGCGACGGCGATCCGGGTGATGCCCTCGGCCCGCATGTACTGGAGGTAGCGCTCGGCGTACATGCTGGACAGCGCGGGGACGACGAAGACGTGCGGCCGGATCGGCTCCACCTGCTCCTGCACGGGCGCGAGGGACAGGTAGGGCAGCTTCTCGCGTTCGGCCAGCGGCTCGATGGCCAGCGCGGAGTTGGAGAAGACCGGGCCGATGAGCGCGTCGATGTCGTCCTTGATCTGGTTGAACGCGACGACGCCCTGGTCGGGTGCCGTCTTGTCGTCGCGCTGGACCAGCTCGACCCGCCGCCCGAGCAGCCCGCCCTGGGCGTTGACCTGCTCCACGGCCAGCTCGACGGCCTTCTTGTCCTCGCTGCCGAGCGGGGTGTAGTTGCCGGTCAGCGAGACGATGAGGCCGATCCTGATCGGGTCGTCGCCCGCCGATCCGCCGCCGGAGCCGCCGCCGGACCCGCAGGCGGCCACCAGGGCGAGGCAGGCGAGGGCGGGAAGGAGTCTGCGCACGTGTACCCCCTGGAGGTCCTTTCGTGGCACGGCCTCCGGCACGGCGATGGCCTCCACACCCGGACACCGATCGCCCCGAATGTAGGCAGATGAATGACGCCTGTCAATGAGATGCCTGCTGTTGACCGGCCTTCACGACGACATAAGTCCTTGTCAGCCGGGATATGGCGAAATTTCCTCCTCTGAGGGAAATGGCGTGGAGATCGCGGCATTCTTGGCAGTCGTTTTCGCGGTCGTCCGGATATATGTGTTTCGGAAAGGCGTGGGGGTGG
Source organism: Microtetraspora sp. NBRC 13810 (assembly GCF_030268685.1). Taxonomy (GTDB): domain Bacteria; phylum Actinomycetota; class Actinomycetes; order Streptosporangiales; family Streptosporangiaceae; genus BSRQ01. The sequence goes on along the minus strand of NZ_BSRQ01000010.1, from coordinate 276,628 downwards.
GCATGTCAGGGGGCGGGAATCCGGGTACTCGCCGCACCGGGGTGGTCGCGGCGGGGCCCGCGGGGGATGGGAGGCGGCGCTGGGCACGCGTGGAGTGGTCATCGCGCTGGTGGCGGGCGCGATCGCGGTGTCGCTGCCCGCGAGCCGGGACGGCGGCGCGGGCAAGGCCGCGGGAGCCGTGCCGCTGGACAACCCCGACGGCACCATGCCCGGCCTGGCGCCGGTCGCCTCCGACGCCCACCGGGCCGAGGCGCTCGACCTGATCAAGGGCCTGCCCGTCGCGCAGCCCGGCGCGGTCTCCGGCTACGAGCCCGCGCGGTACGGCGAGACCTGGTCCGACAACGCGCCGGACGTGCCGTTCACCGGGAACGGCTGCGACACCCGTGACGACCTCCTCGCCAGGGACGGCGCCGACGTGCGCTACCAGGCCGGCTCCCGGTGCGTGGTGACCGCCATGACGCTCGGCGACCCCTACACCGGCGACACCGTCACCTGGCGCCGCGGCGGCTCCGCCGGCGTCCGGGTGGACCGCGTGGTCCCGCTGTCGTACGGCTGGCGGATGGGCGCCTCGGGGTGGCCGGCGGCCAAGCGGCTGCGGTTCGCCAACGATCCGCTCAACCTGCTCACCGTGGGCCGCTCGCCCGGCACGCCCAAACGCGGCGGCGGCCCGGCCGCCTGGCTCCCGCCGCTGCCCGAGGCCCGCTGCGCCTACTCCGTGCGGTTCGCGCAGGTGGCGGGCAAGTATGATCTTCCGGTGACCACGGCCGACCGGTCGGCCATGCTCGCCCAGTGCTTCTGACCGGGACACCGCCACCGGTGAAGCTACCGGTGCGTAGCGAATCCCTGTGACCACTATGACCCAAAGGGGCGCGCCCGCGATGGGGACATGTCATCGTTGGCCCCGGGCGATCTAGGCGGAGCAGCGGGAGGATTTCATGATCGTTGTGGGCGTCGACGGTTCGCGTGCCGGTCTGGAGGCCGTCGCGTGGGCGGCCGGTGAGGCCGCGCTGCGGCGCCGCGCCCTGCACATCGTGCACGCGCTGCCGGGCTGGGCGCACGAGAAGCCGGCGAGCGGCCCGTACGCGGAGGTCGCCCGGTGGATGCGCGAGTGCGCGGTGTCGGTGCTGACCGAGGCCCTGGACCGGGCCCGCGCGGACCACCCGGACCTCCCGGTCACCACCGTGATGCTGCCCGGCGACCCGCGCCCGGTCCTGGTGGACGCGGCGGCCGGAGCCGAGCTGCTGGTCGTCGGCGACCACGGGCTCGGCGGCTTCCGCGGGCTGCTCCTCGGCTCGGTGGCGCTCGGCGTGGCCGGCCGTACGCCGTGCCCGGCCGTGGTCGTCGGCGGCGTCTCCTGCCCGCCCAGGGACGAGGTGGTCGTCGGCGTGGACGGCTCCGCGGCCAGCGCGGCGGCGGTCGGCTTCGCCTTCGCCGAGGCGGAGGCCAGGAAGGCCGACCTGCGCGCCGTGCACGCCTGGAACTCGCTGGCCCCCGGCGCCGGCGTGGACCCGTTCCCGGCGGTCCAGCAGGACGGCGCCGAGCGCCGGCTGCTGACCGAGGCGCTGGCGCCGTGGCGGGAGCGGCACCCCGGGGTGAACGTCATCGAGCAGGCCGACCGCGGCCACCCGGTGGACGTCCTGCGCAAGGCGTCGGCGGGGGCCGACCTCCTCGTCGTCGGCTCGCGCGGCCGCGGCGAGGTCCCCGGCCTGGTGCTCGGCTCGGTCGGGCACGCCCTGCTGCACCACACCGAGTGCCCCATCGCGGTCGTCCCCTGAGCGGGACTCAGGAGTTGCGGATGCGGCGGCCGGACACGGTGACCGGCCGGACCCTGATGTAAAGATCGCGCCGGCCGCCCGCCCAGGAGCTGAGGCCGGTCGCGGTGCACCTGGCCAGCTCGTCCTCCTGGGAGACGTGATGGGCCGGCCCCCGGACCAGCACGTGCCACCCTTCCCGGTTCGCCTCGTCGATCCGGTCCACCTCGAAGGCGACCATGCATTCGACGCCCTCGACTCCGGTACGCAGATCGGCGTCGAGCGGGCCGCCGAAGGCGGTGCGGAACAGCACGGTCCCCAGGTGCAGCCGGTAGTTGACCGGCATGATCGTCATACCGGCGCAGCCGGTGAAGGCGACCCGGCCGATCCCGCCCGGGGTGAGCAGCCGGAGGCACTCGTCGAATTCGAGTTTCTCCAGATGGGCCCGGCAGCCGGCCCGGCCGCGGCCGGGCGGGAAGTTCACCGAGCGGCCGAGCAGATCGTCGACGCTGGTGGTGAACACCGAGGCCAGCCGGCGCATCGCGGCCATGGTGGGGGAGGCGGCGTTCAGCTCCAGGTACTCGACGTAGCCGGGGTCCATGCCGGTGAGCTCGCCCAGCTCCTCGCGGCTCAGGCCGAGCGACTCGCGGTGCCGGGCTATGCGGCGGCCCAGGTCGCCCGGGGCCGGTGTGCGTGCGGACATCGGGACAACCTCCTCACCGGGCGGTGAGCGGCGCGCGCTCTCACAGCGCGTTCACGGGCACCCGCCCGATCACTTTCAGCTCGCCGAGGTCGGCGACGAGCACGTCCGCCCCGTGGCCGGGGCCGGGCCGGCGGCCGGCGCGGTCCACCCCGACGACGAGGCCGAACCCGCGCCTGCCCGCCTCGGCGACGCAGGCGGCGTCCTCGACCAGCGCGATCCGCTCCGGGGCGGCGCCGAGAAGCCGGGCGGCCTCCCGCAACTGCGCGGGGCCGGGCCGGCAGGGACGGCCGGGCGCGGCGTCGCCGTCCACGAGCACGTCGAACAGGTGGGCCACCGCCGCGGCCGTGACGATCCGCGAGCAGTCCCCGTCCCCGGAGACGGCCGCCGTGCGGGCTCCGCGCCTGCGCAGCTCGTGCAGGAGGCCGACCGTGCCGGGGAAGGCGGCCACGCCGTAGCGCGCCAGGTGCCCGGCGAACAGGTGCTCCTCGGCCCGCGCCAGCGACCGCACGCTGGGCAGGCCGGGCGGGCCGTCCTCGGGCAGGTGCACGCCGCGGGTGGCGAGGAACGCCCGCACGCCGTCGGCCCTGGACCGCCCGTCCACATGGCGCAGGTAGTCCTCGCGGATGTCGAACGGCGCGTACGGCTCGGCGCGGCCGGCGAGGAAGGTGTCGAAGACGTGTTTCCACGCCGCCGCGTGCGCCCGTGCGGTGTCGGTCACCACACCGTCCGCGTCGAAGATCACGGCAGTGGTCGAAGTGAGGTCTATGGCCGGCATCTCGCCGCCTTTCAGTCACTGTGACATGGCTTCAGCATTCCCCGTCAGACCGGTCCAACACCCTGCTATACCCGCTCTGACCTGGGCATAGGCATCCAGGCGCCGGCGTCAGGGCCGATGCCACCGCTGATCCGGTGAATCGGGGGAAGGAGCGTGTCATGGACGTTTTGGACAGAATCGACGCCTACTGGCGGGCGGCGAACTACCTGTCGGTCGGCCAGATCTACCTGCGGGACAACCCCCTGCTGACCGAGCCGCTGGAGCCCCGGCACATCAAACCGCGGCTGCTCGGCCACTGGGGCACCACGCCCGGCCTGAACTTCTGCTTCGCCCACCTCAACCGGGTGATCAAGGAACGCGGCCAGGACATGATCTACATCGCCGGGCCGGGACACGGTGGCCCCGCCGTGGTGGCGCACGCCTGGCTGGAGGGCACGTACTCCGAGCTGTACCCCTACGTGTCCCAGGACGCGGAAGGGATGCGCCGGCTGTTCCGGCAGTTCTCCTACCCCGGCGGCATCCCGAGCCACGCGGCCCCGCAGACCCCCGGCTCCATCCACGAGGGCGGCGAACTCGGCTACTCCCTCGCGCACGCCTACGGCGCGGCCTTCGACAACCCGGGCCTGGTCGTGGCCTGCGTGATCGGCGACGGCGAGGCCGAGACCGGGCCGCTGGCGGCGAGCTGGCACTCCGGCAAGTTCCTCGACCCGCGCCGTGACGGCGTGGTGCTGCCGATCCTGCACCTCAACGGCTACAAGATCGCGAACCCGACCGTGCTGGCCAGGATCCCCGAGGACGAGCTGCGCAGGCTCCTCGAAGGGTACGGCCACCGCCCGCACTTCGTCACCGGCGACGACCCCGCCGCCGTGCACGAGGCCATGGCCGCCGCCCTGGACGCCGTCTTCGGCGAGATCACGGCCGGGACCGGGCAGCGGCCGATGATCGTGCTGCGCACGCCCAAGGGCTGGACCGGGCCGCGCGAGGTGGACGGGCTGCCCGTCGAAGGCACCTGGCGGTCCCACCAGGTGCCGCTGCCCGAGGTCCGGGAGAACGAGGAGCACCGGGCGATGCTGGTCGAGTGGATGCGCTCGTACCGGCCGGAGGAGCTCTTCGACGCCGCCGGGCGGCCGGTGGCGGAGATCCGCGGGCACGTGCCCCCCGGGCGGCGCAGGATGAGCGCCAACCCGCACGCCAACGGCGGCGAGCTGCTCCGCCCGCTGGCGCTGCCCGGCTTCCGCGACTACGCCGTGCAGGTGAAGAGCCCCGCCACGGTCACCTCGGAGCCGACCCGGGTGCTCGGCGCGTTCCTGCGCGACGTCATCACCGCCAACCCGGACAACTTCCGGCTCCTCGGCCCGGACGAGACCGCGTCCAACCGGCTGTCGGCCGTCTTCGAAGCCACCGGCCGGGAGTGGAACGCGGAGATCCTGCCCACCGACGAGCACCTCGCCCCCGGCGGGCGGGTCATGGAGGTGCTGAGCGAGCACCTGTGCCAGGGGTGGCTGGAGGGTTACCTGCTCACCGGCAGGCACGGGCTGTTCAACTGCTACGAGGCGTTCATCCACATCGTGGACGCGATGTTCAACCAGCATGCCAAATGGCTGGAGTCGGCGAACCGGATCCCCTGGCGGCGGCCGGTGGCCTCGCTCAACTACCTGCTGTCCTCGCACGTGTGGCGGCAGGACCACAACGGCTTCAGCCACCAGGACCCGGGCTTCCTCGACGTGGTGCTGAACAAGAAGGCCGAGGTCGTCCGGGTCTACCTGCCGCCGGACGCCAACACGCTGCTCTCGACGGCCGACCACTGCCTGCGCTCGCGCGACTACGTCAACGTGATCGTGGCGGGGAAGCAGCCGGTGCTCGACCTGTTCCCGATGGAGGACGCGGTCACCCACTGCACCCGCGGCCTCGGCATCCTGCCGTGGGCGAGCACCGACGCGGGTGACGATCCGGACGTCGTGCTGGCCTGCGCCGGCGACGTGCCCACCCTGGAGACGCTCGCCGCCGCCGCGCTGCTCCGGGAGCACCTGCCCGGCCTGCGGGTGCGGGTGGTGAACGTGGTGGACCTGATGCGCCTGCTCCCCGACACCGATCATCCGCACGGCCTGCCGGACCGCGGGTACGACGCGCTGTTCACCACCGACAAGCCGGTCATCTTCAACTTCCACGGCTATCCCTGGCTGATCCACCGCCTCACCTACCGCCGGCACGGTCACGACCAGCTGCACGTGCGCGGCTACAAGGAGGAGGGCACCACCACGACGCCCTTCGACATGGCGATGCTCAACGACATCGACAGGTTCCACCTGGTGATGGACGTGATCGACCGGGTGCCGGGGCTCGGCGTCCGGTCGGCGCTGCTGCGCCAGCGGATGGCGGACGCCAGGCTGCGCGCCCGCGCGTACACCAGGGAGCACGGCGAGGATCCCGCGGAGATCGCGGACTGGACCTGGCCCGGCTGAGCGAAGCCGCCGGCCGGAGCAGGTCCGGTTCGGTGCGCGCCTGGGTTCGGCGCACGCCTGGGTTCGGTGCGCGCCTGGCTTCGGTGGGCGTCCTGCGTTGAGTCCGCGCCGAGGGGGAACGGGGGGACGCCGGTCCGGGGCGGCGGGGGCCGCCGCCTCCGCCGGTCAGGGGCGCCGCGCCACGCGGGCGCGGCCGGGGCGCGGGCTCATGGGGGTCACGGCTGCGCCGCGCCGCCCTGCGGGGGTCTCCCTCCCTCCACGGCCCGGGTCAGCGCCCTTACGGCGTCGGTCAGCATGCTGATCTGCTTTTCCAGCCGGTTGATCCGTCCTTCGAGGACGGCCAGCTCGGGGGACTGGAACGCGATGCCGATTTGCCTGCTCATCACCACTCCTCACGGCCTTCTCTCCAGGTTGGTCCCTTGCAAGGATATTTGACAGCCTTCTGACCAATCATTTGCGGTTACCGGCCGTGAAGGAAACTCAACCGCTCTCAGAATCCCGCTTCCGTGGCCCAGGGCGCGCGGGGAGGCGGCCGGGCAGGCCGTATGGTCAGCCCGGGGCGCCCGCACGATAAGGAAAGTCAGCCGTAATGGTGAGAGTGGCGGAACTTCGGCCAGAGCTGTGACCACGGGCGTCTGAGGTCCCGGCACACCAGGATCGGGCGGCCCTGCTCCCGGTTGTCCAGGCCGGTGCCGTTGTCCACCCGGCCCGCCCGGTCGCATGCGGTGAACGCCTCGGCCCGCAGGGCCTCCGTCGTGCCGACGACGACCGCCGTCGTCGCGTGTTCGGGGGGCGGGCCGAACCTGTGCAGCTCGTTGTGGCCGCTGTAGACGGCGGGCAGGCCGAGGCGGGGGCCGTACAGGTCCAGCGCCCCCGCCTCGCCGTAGTTGCCGGCCAGCAGGATCGTGCGCGCGCGGTCCCGCGGCGGCAGGCCGCGGTAGACCCGGGCCACCTGCTCGGCCAGCCTGGGCCAGCCCACCGAGTCACGCACCGCCAGGTTGACCGGCAGCGGCGTCCTGAGCAGCACCTCCAGCGGCAGCACCGACAGCCCGGCGACCACGGCGATCGACGCGTTCACCGCCACCCCGGCGCCGACGAGCAGCCGGCGCCACCGGACCGCGGCCAGCCAGTCGTCGATCACGACGCAGCCCGCGACGAGGCAGAACGCCAGCAGGCTGTAGACGTAGTCGGGCCGGCCGCCGGTCGCGAAGACCAGGACGGAGCAGAACAGCGTCCCCACGGCGAAGGCGCGCAGCGTCCGGTCCCGCAGCAGCCGCACCCACCCGGCGAGCCACAGTACGGCCAGCGGCGGGCCGGGGAAGAACAGGAACTGGTCGCGCACGTAAATGGCGCGGAACTCCGTCCCCCGGTCCTCCGCCAGCGCCCCGGCCATCGTGAGCTGCGGCCAGTCGTGCGCCGCCTGGTAGAGCAGGTTCGGCGCGGCGACCACCAGGGCGAGCAGCAGCCCGAGCCACAGCCACCGGTCGAGGAACACCCGGCGCGGCCCGGCGAGGAGGAGTCCCGCGAGCAGCGCGAGGGGCAGCAGGACGATCAGGTACTTGTTGTAGGTCGCGAGCCCGCACGCGGCGCCCACGGCGAGCCACCACCGCCCGTCGCCGCGGCGGAGCGCCCGGACCGCGCACAGGATCGCCGCGGTCCACAGCGGCAGGTCGAAGACGTTGGTGATCAGGTAGTGCCCGATGCCCAGCACCCAGGGCGTGGTGCCCGCGGCGGCCGCGGCGAGGACCTGCGCCCGCCGCCCGCCGCCCAGCTCACGGGCCACCAGCCCGGCGAGCACGATGTACACGCCGACCGCGATCGGGGACCACACCCACAGGGCGCGCAGGTTGTCGCCGAAGATCTCGGTACCCGCCCAGGCGAGAAAGGGCACCAGCGGCGGCTGGTCGAAGTAGCCCCAGTCCAGATGGTCACGCAGCATGCGGAAGTACAACTCATCGCGGAGATAGCCGTACCGGACGTCGAAGACGAGCAGACCGGCGGTCACGATCGACGCCACGACGGCCACCTGCGCGCCGGCGAACCGGGGAAGGGGCCGCTGATCTTTTCCGGGCATCGGACCTCCATGCCGCCGGAGGGGGAAAGGCCGGAGCCGTCGAAGAGGCTCGGCGGGATTCGGGCGCACGCCGATGATCCTCGTTTGGGATATTACGCGGGGAAACACGAGAAGCCTGTACCTCTTTAGACGCATAAAGCCTGCTGAGAATGGCAAGTCGCGTCCGCGGTGCAGGACATAGCGTGGGGTCATGACTGGAAGCGCCGGAAGGTTTTCCGCACTTCTCCCGCCGGTCGTCAGAGCGGTAAGGCGCGGGTGGTGGCCGGCGGCGCTGGCCCTCGCCGCCCTGCTGGCGACCGCCTGCTCCCCGGCCGGCGACACCCGGGGCGCGCCGGGCGCCGCGCCTCCGGCCACCGCGTCCGGCCGGACACCACAGCCGCCGGGGACGCCGCCGGAGACCACCCGGTCCGCCCCCGCGCACGCCGGTCACGGATCCCCGGCGAAGCCGCCGCGGAGCGCGCCGCTGCGGGCCGGTGAGGAGTTCCGCACCCTCCAGCCGGCCCGCGCCTACACGCCCCGGCCGCCCAGCGGCGGAACCGACGACTACCGCTGCTTCCTCGTCGACCCCGGCCTGCGTGACCGGATGTTCCTGACCGGCACCCGGTTCACGCCGCAGAACACCGGGATCGTGCACCACGCGATCTTCTTCAGGCTCGGCCCCGAACAGGTGGCGCCGGCCAGGGCTCTCGACGCCGGCACCCCGCAGGAGGGCTGGACCTGTTTCGGCGACGCCGGTCTCGGCGGCGCCACCTGGGTCGCCCATTGGGCCCCGGGGACCGGCGAGGCGCTGCTCGACCCGGCCTACGGGCACGAGCTGCCGGCCGGCAGCGCGCTGGTCATGCAGGTGCACTACAACACGCTGGGCGCCGGCGGGCGACCGGTGGGCGCGGACCGGTCCGGCATCCGGCTGCGGCTGTCGGGCGAGGCGCTGCGACCGCTGCGGACCGACCTGCTCACCGCCCCGGTCGAGCTGCCCTGCACGGCACGGGAGTCCGGCCCGCTGTGCGACCGGGAGGCCGCGCTCGCGGACGTCGCCCGCCGGTTCGGCCCGCGTTCCCTGGGCATGGTCGACTACCTCAACCGGCTCTGCTCGGACGGCGGGCCGCCCCGCGCGGGGGCCGTCCAGCGGTGTGACCACGCCGTGTACCGCCCCGCCACCGTGCACGCCCTCGCCGGGCACATGCACCTGCTCGGCCGTTCGATCAGGATCGAGCTCAACCCCGGCACGCCGCGGGCGCGCACCCTGCTCGACGTCCCCTCCTACGACTTCGACGACCAGAGCGCGCGGATCCTCGACCGGCCCGCCCGGATCGGGCCCGGCGACACCCTGAGAGTGACCTGCACCCACGACGCCGGGCTGCGCGCGATGCTGCCCCAGCTGAGCGGCACCCCGCCGCGGCACGTCGTATGGGGCGAGGGCACCAGCGACGAGATGTGCCTGGGCGTCGTCATCGCGTCCGACCCCTGACCCCGTCCGGCGACCCGTCCGGCGACCCGCCCGGTGCCCCCGGTGACTCCGCCTGGTCGCGCCCGCTTGGCGGCGGCCGCCGGAGCGCACACAATCGGGCCATGAGCGAGGGCCTTCCTGACAACGAAGACCGGACCTACATCGGAACGCGGGCGCCCCGGCGGGAGGACGCCCGCCTGCTGACCGGGCGCGGCCGGTTCGTCGGCGGCGTCCGGCCGCCGGGCACCGCGCACGCGGTGGTGGTGCGCAGCCCCATCGCGCACGGCAGGCTGGTGCGGTGCGACGTGAAAGCCGTCGGCGCGGCGGACGGCGTCCTGGACGTGATAACACCGGCCGAGGCGGGGGCGGTCCGGCTGCCCTGCGTCTCGCTCTCCCCGGCCCAGCCGTCGGTCTCCTACCCGGTGCTGGAGGAGACGATCCGCTACGTGGGCCAGCCGGTCGCCGTGGTGGTGGCTCGCACGGCCGAGGAGGCCAGGGACGCCGCCGACCTGATCGACCTGGAGTTCGACGAGCTGCCCGCCGTGGTCGGCGTGGAGACCGCGCTGCGGCCCGACGTCCCGGTGCTGCACCCCGAGTGGGGCACCAACCTGGTCGCCGACTTCGAGCTCGGGGACGGCGCCGCCGCCTGCGAGGAGGCGTTCGCGGGGGCCGAGCACGTGGTGGAGATGACGTTCCGGATCGGCAGGGCGTCGCCGTACCCGCTGGAGCCGCGCGGACTCGTGGCCCGCTACACCGAGGGCGAGCTGACGATCTGGGCCTCCTCACAGGCCCCGCACCACGTGCGCGAGCACGCCGCGGAGGCCCTCGGCCTCACCCAGGACCGGGTGCGGGTCATCACCCGCGACGTCGGCGGCGGGTTCGGCCTCAAGGAGCACCTGTACCCGGACGAGACGCTGATCTGCCTGGCCGCCATGCGGCTCGGCGTGCCGGTGAGCTGGACCGAGGCGCCCGCCGACCGGCTCGTCGCGAGCCTGCCCGCCCGGGACGCCGTGCACCGGGCCAGGCTGGCGCTGGACGGCGAAGGGCGGTTCGTCGCCCTGTACGCCGACCTGCTCGGCGACCTCGGCTCCCACCCGTCCAACGTGGGCACGTCCCCGCTCGCCGTCTGCGCCACCATGCTGCCCGGCCCCTACCGCTTCGACCGGGCCGGCGCCAGGGTGCGCGCCGTCGTCACCACCACCACGCCCACCGGCTCCTACCGCGGATTCGGCCAGCCCGAGGCCGCCTGGACCAGGGAACGGCTGATCGACGAGGCGGCCAGGCGGCTCGGCCTCGACCCGGTCGAGCTGCGGCTGCGCAACATGATCACTCCTGGCGAGCTGCCCTGCTCCACCCGCACCTGGCAGTCCTACGACACCGGCGACTACCCGCGCGCCCTGCGCGCCCTGCGCGACCTCGTCGCCGCGCGGCCGGCCGCCGCTCCCGGCGACGGGCGCAGGCGCGGCGTCGGATACTCCTGCCACGTGCAGTCCACCGGGCTCGGCCCCTCGTCGGAGATGAAGGCGATGGGCATCCTGGCCGGCGGGTACGAGACGGCGATCGTGCGGATGGAGCCGGACGCCTCCGTCGTCGTCACCGCCGGGGTCGCCGGAATGGGCCAGGGCATCGAGACCACGCTCGCCCAGCTCGCCGCCGACCGGGTGGGAGTGCCGCTGGACCGGGTCAAGGTGGTGCTCGGCGACACGCTCGCCACGCCGTACTCCTCGCTCGGGTCGATCGCCAGCCGTTCCCTGGTGGTCGGCGGGGGAGCGCTGACCCGCGCCGCCGTACGGCTGCGCGCCAGGATCCTCGCCGTCGCCGCCCACCACCTCGAAGCCGCGCCGGACGACCTGGAGATCACCGGCTCGGCGGTGCGGGTGAAAGGCGACCCGGCGGCCAGGATCGAGCTCTCCGACGTCGCCACGGCGGCGTGGCGCGGCTGGGACCTGCCCGAGGGCGCGGAACCCGGCCTGGAGGAACGGGTCACCTACGACCCCGTCGCCAGCACCTACGCCTACGGCGCGCACGCGGCGGCCGTGGCCGTCGACCCCGAGACGGGGGCGGTCGAGGTGGAGGGCTACTGGGTGGTCAACGACTGCGGGGTGATGGTCAACCCGGCGATCGTCGAAGGGCAGATCAGGGGCGGGGTCGCGCAGGGGATCGGCATGGCGCTCACCGAGGAGGTGGCCTACACCGCCGACGGGCAGCCGTCCGCCGAGTACCTGCTCCCGACGGCGCTGGAGGTGCCGGACGTCGAGATCGTGCTCCTGGAGACCCCCTCGCCGCACACGCCGGGCGGCATGAAGGGCGTCGGAGAGGCGGGCACCATCGGCCCGCCGGCGGCCATCGGCAACGCGGTCGCCGCCGCCCTGCCGGAGATCGCGGGCGGCCTCACCGACACGCCGATCACGCCGTTCGCCGTGTGGTCGCGGCTGGACGGCGCCTGAGGTTCAGGCGGCGCGGCGCCAGCGCGGGTCGCGGTAGAGCACCACGGAGGCGCCGCGCAGGAGCTCGTCCGGCGCGGACAGCAGGACGAGCTCGCCCGCCGCCTCCAGCTGGTGCAGCACGTCGCGCACCCGCGGGCCGACCGGGAGGCGGCCGGGACGCAGGCCGAGCGTGGCGCGCACCGCGTCGGCCACCTCCGACAGCGTGAACGTGGCGGACGACTGGGCGACGATGCTCCGCACCAGGGACACGGTGATCGTCGTCTCGGCCTGGTTGTAGGCGAGCTGCCAGATGAGCTGGTCGCGCCGCCGCCCTGTGCCGGCGCACGCGACGCAGCGCCGGACGTAACCCGGCACGATTTCCTCGGTGGCCGCCCCCAGGCAGGAGGAGCACCGGTCGTGCTCCATGGCGTGCAGCTCCGCGGCGACCCGATCGGGCAGGGGCGTGCCGCACGCGCAGCCGAAACTGCGGTATCCGCCCTGGACCAGGACGAGATCGTCGGCGTCCGCCGGGATGTCGTCCCAGACGGTGGAGATGGTGTGCGTGGTCACCACCGTCACTCTAGCCGCGATCGGCGGACGTCAGCCCGCCGCCGCCCAGCCGTACTGCTCCATGAGCACCAGGGCGACCTGGACGAAACGGTCCTCGTCCAGCACGGCGCCCTCGCGCCGGATGCCGTCGTCGTCGAACTCGTAGATGCGGTCGAGGCGCAGGTAGGAGACCCGGTCCCGGCGGTCCCACGGCCCGGCGCCGAGCTCCAGCCAGTCGGCGGCCTGGTCGCGGTGGTCGCCGCCCCGGCTGGACAGCATCATGCCGAGCAGGCCGTGCCCGCTGCGGCCGATCACCAGCAGCGGCCGGTCCTTGCCGCGCGCCGGGTCGTCCTCGTAGGGCACCCAGGCCCAGACGATCTCACCGGGGTCGGCCCGCCCGTCGAGATCGGGAGAGTATTCCAGGGCCACCGCGCGCTCCACGGTGTGCACCTGCCGCACCGCGCCCCGCGCGGGCCGGGGGTCGTCCTCGAGATTCCGCACCCGCGCAGCCTACCGATCAACCCCCGCCCCGGTCTTCCCCCGGTCCGGGACCGGCCACCGCGACGGCGTCCTGAGCGGTCTCTCAGTCTCTGAGGGAGTTCTCAGCCTGTCTCAGCCTCGGCACAGGACATACCGCGCAGGCTGCTGGCAGACAGGTGAAACGACATACCGTGAAGGAGTGAGATGCCGACCTATACGAGACGAGGCCGGATCGTGAGATGGGGAGTGCCCATCGCCGCGGTGGCCGTCGTCGCGGGAGCCGTCACGGCCGGCCCGGTGATCGCCGCCGTCCAGGGCGACCCGGTGCTGCCGGAGCGCAGCGCGGGGCAGCTGCTCGCCGAGGCGGTCCGCGCCGGGCAGAGCGGCGACGTGCCGCCCATGTCGGGGACGGTCGTCGAGACCGCCTCCCTCGGCATACCGGGGCTGCCGGAGGTGACGGGCGACACCGGCTCCCCGGCCGCCCTCCTGGCCGGCTCGCACGAGGCGCGGGTCTGGTACGGCGACGCCGGGCGGGTCCGGGTCGCGCTGCCCGGCCGGATGAGCGAGACCAACCTGATCGTCAACGGCGACCAGGCGTGGCTGTGGGAGAGCGCCGGCAACCGGGCGACCAGGATCAAGCTCCCCGAGGGGCACGCCGGGGCCAGGCCCACGCCGCTGCCGTCCGTGGTCACCCCGCAGGAGGCGGCCACCCGGATGCTGGCGGGGGCCGAGGAGCACAGCGCGGTCAGCGTGACCAACACCGAGCGGGTCGCCAACCGCCCCTCCTACCAGCTCGTCCTCACCCCGAAGGACGACCGCTCGCTGGTCAGCGAGATCAAGCTCGCGCTCGACGGCGAGACGTTCGTCCCCCTGAGGTTCCAGGTGTACGCCAAGGGGTCGCTGGAGCCCGCCTTCGAGGTCGGCTACACCTCGGTCACCTTCTCGCCTCCCGCGCCGGAGAACTTCACGTTCACCCCGCCGGCGGGTGCGAAGGTCGAGGAGCAGACCCTCGGCGCGGACGCGAAGCGCGTGCCCGGCGGCCTGACCGAGGAGGGGCGCGGCGAGGTCAGGACGGTCGGCTCGGGCTGGACCACCGTCGTGGTGCTGCCCGCGCCCGACGCGGACACCCTCCGGCGCCAGGCGTCGCAGGCCCAGGCCCCGTCGTCGGCCCCCTCGTCGGACCCGTCGCCGGGGCAGGGTGAGGCGGGGCAGGCCGGGCAGGGTGAGGCGGGCGCCGGGCAGCTCGTCGCCGCCGTGCTCGACTCCGCCGAGCGGGTGCAGGGCGAGTGGGGAAGCGGCAGGCTGCTGCGGACCAAGCTCGTCACCGCCCTGCTCACCGACGACGGCCGGCTGCTGGCCGGCGCGGTCCGTCCCGAGGTGCTGTACGAGGCGGCGGGCCGGAAGTGAGCACGGCGAAGCCAGGGGAGACGCCGCTCCTGGCGGGGGATCGCGGGACCGTGGGCACGGCCGTGCCCGCGCGGTCCCGCGGCACGGGCCTCGACGAGGTCCGGGGGACGTCCGAAGGGGCGTCCCCGCCCTCCCCGCCCGCGCAGGACTGCTCGATCGTCACGCGTGGCCTGACCAAGCGTTTCCGCGGCGGCCAGGTCGCCGTGGACGATCTCCACCTCGCCGTGCCGCGCGGCTCGGTGTTCGGCTTCCTCGGCCCGAACGGATCGGGTAAGACGACCACCATCCGGATGCTGCTCGGCCTCGTCACCCCCACCTCCGGCGGGTGCGAGGTGCTCGGTGAGGAGCTGCCCGGCGGTCTCGGCGCCGCGCTGCCCAGGGTGGGCGCGGTGGTCGAGGGGCCGGCGTTCTATCCGTACCTGTCCGGCGCGGCCAACCTGCGGCGCTTCGACGCCGCCGACCCGGCCGCCGACCGCCGCACCGCGCCGGACCGCATCGGCGCGGCCCTGGACCGGGTCGGCCTGTCCGCCGCCGCGGGCAAGCGCTACCGCGCCTACTCGCTCGGCATGCGCCAGCGCCTGGCCATCGCCGCCGCGCTGCTCCGCCCGCGTGACCTGCTCATCCTGGACGAGCCCACCAACGGCCTGGACCCGCAGGGCACCAGGGAGGTGCGCGCGCTGGTCCGCGAGATCGCCGCCGACGGCACCACGGTGTTCGTCTCCTCGCACCTGCTGGCCGAGGTGGAGCAGATGTGCACGCACATCGCCGTGATGCGCACCGGCCGGCTCGTCGCCCAGGGGCCGCTCGCCGAGCTGCGCGGCGGCGCCGCCCCCAGGATCCGGATCGAGACCCCGGACGCGGCGCGGGCGGCGGCCGTGCTCGGCCGCCTCGGCCTGGCCGCGGTGCGCGCGGGGGAGGGCGAGGCGAGCGCGGAGCCGGGCGAGGTGCCCACCGAGCGGATCTGCGCCGAGCTCGTCGGCGACGGCGTCGCCGTACGCGGCCTGGCCGTGCAGCGGCCGAGCCTGGAGGACGTCTTCGTCCGCCTGACCGGGGAGGGGTTCGATGTCGACGGTTGAGGCGCGGGCCGGTGCGGAGATCGTCACCGGCGGGCCGGGAGGTCCGGCCGGTCCGGGCGCCGCACGGGCCGCGGTGCCGCGGGACGCCGGGCGGCGCGTCCGGGGGAACACCTGGCGGCTGCTCGGGTCGGAGGTGGGGCTGACCTTCCGGCGTCCGCGCAATCTGGTGATGCTGGCGGTGCTCGCCCTGGTGCCGGCGGTCATCGGGGTGGTGCTCCGCACGGTGAGCGCCGGGGGCGCCGAAGGCGACGCCGGGGCGATCATCGGTGCCGTGGCGGGCAACGGGATGCTGCTGGCCTTCGTCTCGCTGTTCGTGCTGGTGCCGCTGCTGCTGCCGGTGGCGGTCGCGGTGGTGGCCGGCGACGCTATCGCGGGGGAGGCGAGCCTCGGCACGCTGCGCTATCTGCTCGCCGCCCCGGCCGGCCGTACCCGGCTGCTGGCCGTGAAGTATGTCAACGCGGTCGTCTTCGGGCTGGCCGCGACCGCGGTCGTGGCGGCCTCCGCCCTGGTCACCGGGTTCGCGCTGTTCCCGATCGGGCCGGTCACCCTGCTGTCGGGCTCCACGATCCCGGTCGCCGAGGGGATGCTGCGGGTCCTGATCGCGGTGGCGTACGTCGGGGCCGGGATGGCCGCCCTGTCGGCCCTCGCGCTCGCCGTCTCCACGCTGACCGAGGCACCGATCGGGGCCATCGCGGGCACCGTCGTGTTCGTGATCCTGACCCAGGTGCTCTCCACGATCCCGCAGCTCGCGGTGATCGAGCCCTACCTGCTGACGTCGTACCTGCCGCGGTTCGACGGCGCGCTGCGTGATCCGGTGGCGACCGAGGAGATGACCCGCGGCCTGCTGGCGTTCGCCGCCCACATCGCCGTGTGCGGCTCGTTCGCCTGGGCGCGGTTCCACAGCCGCGACGTCACGTCCTGACCGCGCGGGCTCCCCCGGGTGCGCCCGGGGGAGCCCGCGGGGGCGGTCAGGCGCGGGAGCGGCGGAAGCCCAGGACGCCGACGACCGTGCCGATCAGGCCGACCAGGATGCCGGCCGCGGCGAGCACCCGGGCGGTGGTGTCGGAGGCGGCGGCGGCCGAGGAGGAGGCGGCGGCGACGGGGGTCACCGACGGCGCCGCCGCGCCGGAGGGCGCGGCGGCCGGGGCCGCCGCGCCGTGCCCGCCGTCACCGGACGGCGGGACCAGCTTGAGCACGGGGGCGGGACGCTCGGGCTCCGACCCGTCGGCCTTCGGCTCGTCGGCCCACTTGACGACCTCCCCGTTGGAGTACGTCTGCGTGGTGGGGAAGATCAGCTGGTCGGTGTCCTTCGGGACGCCGCCGATGGACACCTCGAACTCCTGGAACTGCCCGGGGTCGATCTCGCCCCCGGACCAGGTGATCCTGGTGACCGCCTCGGTGATCTCGCCGTACTCGCCGTTGACCGGCTTGGGCAGCTTGCCCTCGTGGACGTCGATCTTCCAGCCGTCCACCGGGCGGACGGAGACGAACGGCAGCGGGTGGTCGGTCGGGAACTCCACTTCGAGCTTGGTCGTCCTGGCGTCGTCGCGCTCGTTCGGCACCCGGAAGGCGACCTTGCTGAACGAGCCCTGCTCGACGCTGTTCGGGTTGATGGTGACGTGCGCGAGGGCGGGCAGGGCGAGGCCGAGGGTGAGGGCGGTGACGGCGGCGGTGACGGCCAGGACGCGGCGGCCGGCCACGGCGCACACGGAGGAAAGGGACAACGGATTCTCCACTTGTGAACAGGGCATGGGGACACCCGGCCCGGCTTGGACGGGCGGGCCGCGGTGGAAGGGAACGTCCTCGGAGCGAGGGATCGGGGTCAGGCGGCGGGAAGCGGAGGACCGCGCCGGATGACCGTGTGCCGCAGCACCGCGGCGGGGGAGGCGGCGGGCCGGCGGCCCGCGGCGGGGACGGGCGGGAGCGGCCGGGGGGCCGATCCCGTACGGCGCAGCAGGGCGCCGAGCCGGCGGGTGACCGCCGAGCCGAGCCGGCGCAGCAGCGACCACAGCGCGGCCTCGCCGCGGGCCAGCCACCAGCCGGTGATCAGCGTCGCGGTGAGGTGGGCGGCCAGCATGCCGACGCTCTCGCCCAGCCCCGAGCCGCCGCCGTGCAGGTGCGTGGACAGGGAGGCGGTGGAGCCGTCGAGGGCGAAGAGCTCGTGCAGGAAGAGCTGGGTCGCGATCAGGCCGACGCTGATCACGGCGGCGGAGCGCTCCCGGCCGGCCGTCGCCGTGGCGAGGAGCATGACGACGGTGCCGCCCGCCGCCACCGCCCACGCCGCCGGACCCGTGCCGCCCGCCAGGCCGTGCCCGAGGGCGGCCAGCGCCACGCAGACGACCGAGAAGGCGGCCGACCGCGCGAGGCGGAGGGGGAGACGTGCGCGCATGACGGCCACATGTTCTCACGCGGGGCGGCCGGTGTGCTCGGCCGTGGGTGACCTGTCGGGATTGACGGAGTTGGCGGGAACTAGCGGTGAAGGGGGTGTTTGTCGCTAGGGTTGCGGCGAGCGTCGGACCCGCTCGGCGAACCTCGCCCACGGGTCCGCCGCGCCTCCGGCACGCTAGGTGGTGGCTCATGCGGCATTTCATGGGATTGCTCGTAGGTGTGGTGGTCACCGCCGTCCTGCTGGCGGGCGGTGGCTGGGCGACTCAGGAGGCGATGGCGCAGGCGGCCACCCCCGCGCCCGGCGGCGCGCCGCTCTGGATCGCCCTCGGCTCCATGGCGGGGGTCGGCCTGGTGCTCGGCCTGGTGGTCGCGGGCCGGATCTCGCCGCTGGCCGCGTTCGTGCCGTCGATGGTGCTGCTGGCCTGGACCGTCGTCTACGCCCTGGACGCGAACCGCGCCCTGTCCCTCGTCCCCGGCGACCCCACCCTGCACGAGGTGATCCTCCAGGCGGCCAAGGGTGCCACGGCCCTGCTGACCACCGGCGTCCTCGGCCTGGTCGGCGTCGCGCTGTTCGTTCCGGTCCTGATGCCCTCCCGCTGGTCCGGCCGGGAGGAGGCGGACGAGGAGGACTACGAGGAGTCCACCGAGGCGGGCTACTACTAAGCGGTTCCCGGTGGACGTGCCGGAGCCGGCGATCACGCGGGACCGGGACAGGCCGCTCACCACTTGGTAGAACCCGTTCTACGAAGGGAAGGTATCCGGGAGAGGGGAATGGCTCCGTCCGGTTCGGAGGTCCAGCCATGCACCGCGAGATCGACAGGGACGTGCATCCCGACTATCCCGTGAGCTGGCAGGCCCTGGCCGCGAACACGCTGCTGCGGGGGACCATGAAACCCGTGTCGGCGGTGTTCCTGCGGCATCCGGCGGCCCTGACCGTGCTGGGGCGGGCGGTGGAGGTGGCCCAGCGCGTCCCGGTGCGCCTGCCCGGGCACGTGCGCGTCGCCACCGAGCGGTTCGGCGCCTGCGGCGGGGAATGGGTGCGCGCGGGCCGGGCGCCCGACGAGCGGAAGGTGGTGCTGTACTTCCACGGCGGCGCCTATTTCATCTGCTCGCCGGCCACCCACCGGGCGATCACCTGGCGGATGTCGGCGGCGGCCCGCCGTCCGGTGCTCGCGCTGGACTACCGGCAGGGGCCGGTGCACTCGCTGGCCGAGTCGCTGAGCGACGCGATGGCGGCCTACCGGTGCCTGCTGGAGCGGGGTTACGCGGGCCGGGACATCGTGCTGGCCGGCGACTCGGCGGGCGGGCATCTCACCCTCGCCACGCTGCTGTCGCTGCGCGACCGGGACCTGCCGCTGCCCGCGGCGGCGATCTGCCTGTCCCCGTGGACCGACCTCACCGACACGCCGCGCCGGGCCAACCGGTGGCTCGACCCGATGCTGCCCGTGGGGCGCATCGAGTGGCTCGCCCGCCGGTGGACCGACGGCCTCGACCCGCGTGACCCGCTGGTCTCCCCGGCCTACGGCGACTACACCGGGCTGCCGCCGCTGATGATCGTCACCGGTTCCACCGAGGTGCTGAGGGACGAGGGGCGCCGGGTGGCCCTCCAGGCACGGAGGGCGGGCGTGCCGGTCACGTACGAGGAGTGGCACCGGATGCCGCACGTGTTCGCCATCCTGGCCGACGTGGTCCCCGAGGCCCGTCTCGTCTTCCGGCACATGTCCCGGTTCCTGGCCGCCGTCCAGCACACCCGGGCCGGCGCCGGCCTGGACTCCGCCGGCGACCCGCTGCCGGACGCCCTGCTTGACCCGGCCCCCGCCTCCGCTTCGGCCTCCGCTTCGGACGCCGCCTCGGCTCCCGCCCCCGCTTTGGACGCCGCTTCGGACGCCGGACCCCGGCGCACCGGCCCCGGATCGGCCGCCGCCTGACCCGGGGGAGGGAGCGTGACGCCGCTGGTCACGACGGTAAATCCGGCACCTGTCACCCATCTGGTAACAGCCGTGACTATCCCTGAGGTATCAGTCGCCTTACCTGCCATACCCCTTGCCGCCACTTAGCGGCAAATATCCCCCTTATCCAGCCACAGTGTGCTTGCCGTACCCCCATGAAGGAGAGGCAATATCCGGATGGCAGGCGGTGGAACCGGTCCGAAGAACGGCATGCCGCCGGGCGTGCGACCGCTCACGGTGGGTGATCCGGTCATCATCGGACGCTATCTGCTCCTCGGCAGGCTGGGCACCGGCGGGATGGGCGTCGTCTATCTCGCCGAGCATCCCGAGGGAGGGCTCGTCGCCCTCAAGACTCCGCACGCCGTACACCTCGGCGACCCCGTCCTGCGGGCGAGGTTCACCGAGGAGGTCGCGTTCTCCCAGCGGGTGGTCCCCTTCTGCACCGCGGCCGTGGTCGAGGACGGCGCCGGGCGGGAACGTCCCCACCTGGTCACCGAGTACATCCCCGGCCCGGCGCTGTCGGAGGTGGTCACCGCCCGCGGCCCGCTCACCGCCGACCTCGCCTACGGCGTGGCGCTCGGCGTGGCGGCCGCGCTGTCGGCGGTGCACGAGGCCGGGCTGGTGCACCGCGACCTCAAGCCGGGCAACGTGCTGCTCTCCCCGCGGGGGCCGCGTCTCATCGACTTCGGGATCGCCAGGGATCTCACCGGGTACCCCGACCCGGCCGCCGCGCACACCCAGGCCGGTCAGGTGATGGGCAGTCCGGGCTGGGTGGCGCCGGAACGGCTCACCGGCGGCCTCGCCGTACCGGCCTCCGACGTGTTCTCGTGGGGGTGCGTGGTCGCCTACGCGGTCACCGGGCACCATCCCTTCGGGTCGGGCGAGCCGGACGTGGTGACCCGTCGCATCATGGTCGAGCCGCCGCGGCTCACCGGGGTGCCCGCCCTGCTCACGCCGGCCGTACGGGCCGCGCTGGACAAGGACCCGGCGGCCCGGCCGGGCGCCGCGGACCTGCTCGGCGCGCTGCTCGCGGCCGGCGGGGTGGGGGCGCCGGGCGATCCGCGCGAGGCCGTCGCCGCCGTCATGGAGGAACTGTGGGCGCCCGTGCCCTACCCCGCGGCGCGGGTCAGGCCGGCATCCGGGGGCGGCCCGGGGCCGAGGGACGAGCGCACGGGACCGGGAGCGCGGGAGGAACGGACCGGCGGCAGGCGGGGACGGGAGGAGCGGACCGGCGGCAAGCGGGCGCGGCGGCGTCCCGCCCACCTGTCGCATGCCAGTTTCGCCGCCCTGGCCACCGTGTCCATCGCCGCGGTCACCGTGATCGCCGCGAGTGGCGGCGCGACCCTGGGCGAAACCGGCCGGGAGGCGGCGCCGTACGCCGTCACGCCGGACGGCACCGCGCTGTCCACCGCCCGCCCCGCCGAGACCGGCCCGCCCGGCTCGTCCTTCGCCCCCGCGCCCGTGGCCGGACGGCGCTCGCCGCCCGCCGCCGTGGTGATCACCACCCGCCGGACGCAGGGGGAGCCCCCTTACACCACGCCGCACGGCACCTGGTCGGCGCCGCCGCCTCCGCAGGAGTCCGCGCCGCAACGCCCGGATCCGGTCCCCACCGACGAGGAGGTCTGCCTCAACCGCAAGGGCAAACCACGCCCCTGCCCCTCCGCCACCCGCACCCGCCCGCGCCCCAGCGGCGGCATCACCACCGAACCCCAGTGGGGCGGCGGCGAGTCCCCTTCCCCCACCCCCACCGACACCACCGTCCCCACCACCCCGGCCACAACGGAGTCCGCAACGTCCTGACCCCCGCCGGCGAGGGGCGGGGGAAAGACCTCCACGACTCCCCACCCGGCCCTGCCCTCGGGCGCGGCCGAAACCTCCACCACCCCCCGCCCACCCCCGCCCGGCCCTGCCACCGGGCGGGGCACTCTTCCCCGCCCGCGCCCCACCCGCCCCCCGCCTGCCACCGTTCCCGCACAGCCTCCGCCCTTCCCCGGCTGGGCGTGCGGCCGTTTCCGTCCGGCTTCCGCCCCTCCCCGTCCGGGCCTGGCACCTTCCCCGTACGGCCTGCGCCTGCGCTCCCCTGCCTGGCCCCGCCGGTCGGTGGTGGATGGGGGATCTCCTATCCTGCATGCCGGGAAGGAGCGTGGATGAGCGACGTGATCGTGCCGGATCGGTCGGGGGTCGCCCTCGACATCGCGGGGGCGGGTGTCCGGGTGAGTGGCCGGTGGCTGCTGAGTGACATCGACTGGCGGGTGGAGTACGGCCAGCACTGGGTGATCCTCGGGCCCAACGGCGCGGGCAAGACCACCCTGCTGTCGGTCGCCGCGTCGGTCCGCCACCCCAGTACCGGGACCGCGACCGTCCTCGGCCACCGGCTCGGCCGGGTGGACCTGCGCGAGCTGCGCCGGCACATCGGCCTGGTCGCCGCCAGGGGGCTGGTCGACGAGGCCCTGATGGAGGAGGAAGGGGCCACCGCGCACACGGTCGTGCTGACCGGGCACACCGGCACCGCCGCCCCGCTGTGGGACCGGTACGGCCCGGCCGAGCACGAGCGGGCGCACCGGCTGCTGGCCGACCTCGGTTGCAAGGATCTCGCGGAACGACCGTTCGGCGTGTGCTCCCAGGGGGAGCGGGCCAGGATCCGGGTGGCGCGGGCGCTGATGGCCGACCCGGCGATCGTCTTCCTCGACGAGCCGTCGTCCGGGCTGGACCTGCCCGCCCGGGAGGACCTCATCGTCGCCGTCGAGGACCTCGCCGCCGCCAGGCCCGAGCTGACCACGGTCACCGTCACCCACCACCTGGAGGAGGTGCCCGCGACCACGACGCACGCGCTGCTGATGCGCGACAGCCGGATCCTCGCCGCCGGCCCTGCGGAGGAGGTGCTCAACGGCGCGAGCCTGTCGGAGTGCTTCCAGCGCCCCCTGCACCTCGACCGCGTCGACGGCCGCTGGTACGCCCGCGCCCTGCGCGTCTGACCCGCCCGAGCGCCACATCGGCGTCATGCCCGGGCGTCACGTCGGCGTCCTCGCGGCGCCACGCCCCGCCTCGGCTGGACGTGCTCGCGCGCCACGCCCCCGCCTCGGCCGGACGTCCTCGCGAGGCCACGGCCCCGCCTCGGCAGGACGTGCTTGCAACGCCACGGCCCCGCCTCGGCCGGACCACGGGGGGCAGTGGAGTGGTCCGGTCGTGGCGGGGCCGTTTCGACCTGGTCGTGAGCCTGGCGGGGGTGAACCGTCCCATGCCCTGGAGGTTCGTTCCGCCAGGCCCGGTCAAGGCGTGGTCAGTGAGCCGCCTTGAACTGCTCCTCCTCCGTGGAGCCGGTCAGCGCCGTGGTGGAGGAGTCCGGCGAGATGGCCGTGCTGACCAGGTCGAAGTATCCGGTGCCGACCTCGCGCTGGTGACGGGTGGCGGTGTAGCCGCGCCGCTCGGCGGCGAACTCCGCCTCCTGCAGCCCGACGTAGGCGGTCATGCCGTCCTCGGCGTAGCCGCGGGCGAGGTCGAACATCGAGTGGTTGAGCGAGTGGAAGCCGGCCAGGGTGATGAACTGGAACTTGTACCCCATGTGGCCCAGTTCGCGCTGGAACTT
Source organism: Microtetraspora sp. NBRC 13810 (assembly GCF_030268685.1). Taxonomy (GTDB): domain Bacteria; phylum Actinomycetota; class Actinomycetes; order Streptosporangiales; family Streptosporangiaceae; genus BSRQ01. The sequence continues at coordinate 253,555 of NZ_BSRQ01000010.1, read as the reverse complement.
GGCGATGGTGGAGTCGTCCAGGTGCTGTCTCCAGTTGAACGACGGTGAGCAGTTGTAGGCGAGGAGCTGGTCCGGGTACTCCGCCCTGATCGCCTCGGCGAACTCGCGGGCCACGTCGAGGTCGGGGGTGGAGGTCTCCATCCACAGCAGGTCGGAGTAGGGCGCGTAGGCCAGGCCGCGGGCGACGCACGCGTCCACGCCGTTGCGGACCCGGTAGAAGCCCTCGGCGGTCCGCTCGCCGGTGGTGAAGCGCTGGTCGCGGGGGTCCACGTCGCTGGTCAGGAGCGTCGCGGCCTGGGCGTCGGTCCGCGCGATGACGAGGCTGGGGACTCCGCAGACGTCCGCGGCGAGGCGGGCGGCGTTGAGCGTCTTGACGTGCTGGGAGGTCGGGATGAGCACCTTGCCGCCCAGGTGCCCGCACTTCTTCTCCGAGGCGAGCTGGTCCTCCCAGTGCACGCCCGCCGCACCGGCGGCGATCATGCCCTTCATCAGCTCGAAGGCGTTGAGCACGCCGCCGAACCCGGCCTCGGCGTCGGCCACGATCGGCGCGAGCCAGTGCGGGGCCGAGGCGTCGCCCTCGGACCAGCTGATCTGGTCGGCGCGCAGCAGCGCGTTGTTGATCCGGCGCACGACGGCCGGCACCGAATTGGCGGGGTAGAGGCTCTGGTCGGGATAGGTGTGCCCGCCGAGGTTGGCGTCCGCGGCGACCTGCCAGCCGGACAGGTAGATCGCGTTGAGGCCCGCTCGCACCTGCTGCACTGCCTGGTTACCGGTCAGCGCGCCGAGCGAGGCCACGAAGTCCTCCGTCTGGAGGAGGCTCCACAGCCGCTCGGCGCCGAGCCGGGCGAGGGTGTGCTCCTCCTGCACCGAGCCGCGAAGCCTGATCACGTCCTCGGCGGTGAAGGTGCGTTCGATCCCGGCCCAGCGAGGGTCGGTCTCCCACTCCCTCCGAAGCTCCTCGGCTGCTCCCTTGAGGCGATCCATCATCAATCACTCCTTCGTCGTCCCCTGGGGGCCTGCTTCTCAGTTTGTGCAGATTTGCGAAGAGATAACAGCTTGGGATCGAGAAAGATGTCCATATTTTCCGTTATACGCAAGATGCGCCGGTCTTACCCTGTGAAGAAAGCCGAAGTTTTCGCTTTGGACTAGACCAATCTTCCGATGGGTGCGGCCATCGCCGGAGGGACGCTAGAAGATGGCACGAAATTTCGCTTAGGATCGTGTTATGGGATCCTTGGTGAGCGAAGAACCGCTGTCTTTGACGCAGGAGATCGACCTGATCGCCTTCGGACAGCGGCTGCGTCACCTGCGCAAGCAGCGCGGTCTCACCCTCTCCGACCTGGGCGGGCGGGTCAGCCGCGCGCCCAGCCAGCTCTCCCTGCTGGAGAACGGCAAGCGTGAGCCGAAGCTGTCGCTGCTCAAGGCGCTCGCCGCCGCGCTGAACGTCCCGGTCGAGGAGCTGCTGCGCCGGCAGGCGCCCAACCGGCGCGCGCAACTGGAGATCGCGCTGGAGGAGGCCCAGCGCGACCCGATCTACGCCGGGCTCGGCCTGCCCAGGCTCAAGGTCTCCGCCCGGGTGCCCAACGACGTGCTGGAGCACATCCTCGCGCTGTACGAGGAGCTGCGCGCCCGGCAGGCGAAGGGCACCGCCACGCCGGAGGAGGCCAGGGCGGCCAACGCCGAACTGCGCCGCAAGCAGCGCGAGCAGGGCAACTACTTCGTGGAGATCGAGCAGGCCGCCGCCGACGCGCTGGCGGCCGTGGGCTACCGCACCGGAGCGCTCTCCCAGGGCACGGTCCAGGCCCTGGTCGCGCACTTCGGCTACACGGTGCACACCGTGCAGGACCTGCCGCGCACCGTGCGGTCGATCACCGACCTGCGCAACCGCCGCATCTACGTCAAGCACGAGCAGCTCGGCATGCACACCCCGCGCACGATCCTGCTGCAGACCCTCGGTCACCTCACGCTCGGCCACCACCGCCCGCGCGACTTCGCCGACTTCCTGCGCCAGCGCACCGAGGCCAACTACTTCGCGGCCGCCGTGCTCGTCCCCGAGCGGGCCGCGGTGACCTACCTCAAGGAGGCCAAGCAGAACCGGGCGCTGTCGGTCGAGGACCTGCGCGACGTCTTCGCCGTCTCCTACGAGATGGCCGCCCACCGCTTCACCAACCTGGCCACCCACCATCTCGACCTGGTCTGCCACTTCGTGCGCAACGACGCCGGCGGGATCATCTACAAGGCGTACGAGAACGACGGCATCGTCTTCCCCGCCGACGAGCAGGGGGCGATCGAGGGGCAGCGGATGTGCCTGCAGTGGTCCGGCCGCCAGGTCTTCCTGTCCCCGGACCGGTTCTCGGTGCACTACCAGTACTCCGACTCGCCGACCGGGACCTACTTCTGCATGGCCCACGTCGACCCGTCCAGGGAGCGCGACTTCGCGATCACGCTCGGCGTGCCGTACCGGGAGTCGCGGTGGTTCCGCGGCAGGGAGACGACCAACCGGACCCGGTCGGCCTGCCCGAACGGCGACTGCTGCCGCCGGCCGCCCGCCGAGCTGACGCAACGCTGGGAGGGCTACGCCTGGCCCTCGGCGCGGGCCAACTCGCACGTGCTGGCCGCTCTCCCGCCGGGGTCCTTCCCCGGTGTGGACGAGGCCGACGTCTACACGTTCCTGGAGCGCCACGCCGGTCTGTGAACGGCGGGCCGGAAACGGCGCCAGCTGAGCCGCGGGACATTTCCGATCATGGCCGCGGCCCGGTTTCCGCGGAGGCGCGCGGGCGGAACGCCGTGCCGCGCGGGTGGTCATGCGTTCATGAAATTGACCACTTACTCGCCATATCACCTGCTATATAGATGATGACGCGGCTCATTCGGAAGAGATTGATATTGGCAGGGAACAACTCTTCGCACGGCATCGGGGCCCATGGGGCGTCCTGAGCGTGACCTCGATCCGGACCGGGATCCGCTGCACCGGTTCGCCTTCGAGCTCCGGCAACTGCGGATCGCGGCGGGCAAACCGAGCTACCGGGAACTCGCCAAACGCGCCTACTTCTCGGTGACGGCGCTCTCCGAGGCCGCGGGCGGGCAGGTCGTGCCGAGCCTTCCCGTCACGCTCGGCTACGTGGAGGCGTGCGGCGGCGACCGGCCGGCCTGGGAGGCGCGCTGGCGGCGGCTGCTGGAGGAGCTCGACGAGGCGGCCCCGCCCGCCGAGCACGACGCCGCGCCTCCGCCGTACCTGGGGCTGATGACCTTCCAACCGGCCGACGCGCGGCGCTACTTCGGGCGCGAGCGGCTCGTGGCGGAGCTCTCCGAGAAGCTCGCGCAGACCCCCTTCCTCGCGGTGTTCGGCGCCTCGGGGAGCGGGAAGTCCTCGCTGCTGCGCGCCGGCCTGCTGCCCGCGCTGCGGGCTGGGCTGGGCACGGCCGGCGGCGGCGCCGAGTGGCCCGCCGTCGTCATGACCCCGGGCGAGCACCCGGCGCGCGAACTCGGACGCCACCTGGGAAACCCGGAACACCCGTTCCCCAGCCTGCCCGGAGCCGGAGCCGATGCCGGAGCCGGAGCAGATGCCGACACCGACATCGATGCCGAAATCGGAGCAGACGCCGACGCCGATACCGAAACCGGAGCGGACGCCGATGCCGGAGCCGATGCCGACGCCGTCGCGGCGGCACTCGGGCGGCTCGTCGCCGGACGGCCGCCCGCGGCGCACGTGGTGATCGTCGTCGACCAGTTCGAGGAGGTCTTCACCGTCTGCCGGGACGAGAGGGAGCGCGCCGCCTTCGTCTCCGCGCTGCTCGCCGCGGCGAAGGAGCCGCGCGTCCGGGTCGTGCTGGGCGTGCGCGCCGACTTCTACGCCCAGTGCGCCGAGTTACCCGCGCTCGCGGCGGCGTTGCAGGACCACCAGATCCTGCTCGGCCCGATGGCGGAAGCGGACCTGCGCAGGGTCGTCACCGGCCCGGCCGAGCACGCCGGCCTCGCCGTCGAGCCGGAGCTGGTCGAGCTGGTGGTGGACGAGGCGCAGGGCCAGGCCGGGGCGTTGTCGCTGGTCTCGCACGCGCTGCTGGAGACGTGGCGGCGGCGCAGGGGGAAGTCGCTGACGGTGGCCGCCTACCGGGCCGCGGGCGGGGTGCGCGGCGCGATCGCGCAGACCGCCGAGCGGGTGTACGGCGAGTTGGACGGGGCCGGGCGGGAGATCGTCCGGCAGGTGTTCCTGCGGCTGACCGTCCCCGGCGACGGCACCGAGGACACCCGGCGGCGGGCGTGCCGCGAGGAACTGCTGAGCGGCGCGGACGGCGAGCCGGTGGCCGCCGTGCTGGACCTGCTCATCGCCGCCCGGCTGCTCGTCGCCGACGAGGACAGCGTGACGATCGCGCACGAGGCGCTGATCCGCGGCTGGCCCCGGCTGCGCTCCTGGCTGGGCGAGGACCGCGAGGTGCTGCGCGCCCACCGGCGGCTCACCGAGGCCGCGGCCGAATGGGAGCAGCACGACCGCGACGACGCCTTCCTCTACCGGGGAGCGCGGCTGGCCGCCTGGGAGGGGGCGCTGCCCTACCGGCTCAACTCGCTGGAGGAGGCGTTCCTCGCGGCCGGACACCGCCGCGAGGCCGCCGCGCGCCGGGCCGGGCGCAGGCGGGTGCGGCTGGCGCTGACCGGGCTCGTCTCGGCCGTCGTCGCGGTGAGCGTGCTGGCCGGGGTGGCCGCCGGGCACGCCAAGGAGGCCGGGACGCAGCGGGAGGTCGCGGTGTCCCGGCAGATCGCCGCCGAGGCGCGCAGCGAGCTGCAACTCGCCCCGGAACGCGGGCTGCGGCTGGCCAGGCAGGCGTACGCGCGGTGGCCGACCGCCGAGGCGGAGTCGGTGCTGCGGCAGGGGGTCGCCGACGACCATCTCGCCGGCACGCTCAAGGGCCTCGGACGGGTGCTCGGGGTGGCGTTCAGCCGCGACGGCAGCCGGCTGGCCGCCTCGACCGCCGACGGCCTGGTGCGGGTGTGGTCCTGGTCGGGGGACCGGGTGTCGGCCGACCCGCCGGTCGTGCTGCGCGGGTACGAGGGGGAGTTGTGGAGCCCGGTGTTCAGCCCGGACGGGCGCCGCCTGGCCGCCGCCGGGCTGGACGGCGCGGTCCGGGTGTGGGACCTGGAGGGCGACGCCGGCCCCCTGGAGCTCACCGGGCACCGCGGCCCGGTGTGGGCCGTCGCCTTCGCCCCGGACGGCCGCCGGCTGGCGAGCTCGGGGGACGACGGCACGATCCGGATCTGGGACGTCGCGGACGGCGGAACCGGCGAGGGCGAGGAGCCCGGCGGGGGCGAGGAGCCCGGCGGGGGCGAGGAGACGGGCGGGGGCGAGGGGACAGGCGGCCCGGCGGGCGGCGCCTCCGTGATCCTGCGCGGGCACGAGGGCGGGGTCATCGGGGTGGCCTTCAGCCCCGGAGGGCGGACCCTGGCCAGCGGCGGCCGGGACGCGACCGTGCGGATCTGGGACCCGGCGGGCGGGACGGAGCCGCGGGTGCTGCGCGGGCACGAGGGCCAGGTGAAGCACGTGGCCTTCGGTCCCGACGGGCGGCACCTCGTCAGCGCCAGCATCGACGGCACCGCCCGGGTGTGGCCGACCGGCGGGCAGGACGCCCCCCGGGTGCTGCGCGGCCACGAGGGCACGGTCGAGAACGTGGCGTTCAGCCGTGACGGCCACCGGATCGCCACCACCGGGGACGACTCCACGGTCCGCGTCTGGTCGCCCACCGGCAGCGGGCATCCGCTGGTGCTGCGCGCCCACCAGCGGGTGGTGTGGGGCGCGGCGTTCAGCGCGGACGGGCGGCGGCTCGCCACGGCAGGCGAGGACGGCACGGTCCGGGTCTGGGACCCGCGCGGGATGGGCGACGCGTCGGTGCTGCGCGGGCACGCGGGGTCGGCCTGGACGGTGGGGTTCGGTCCCGGCGGGCAGCGGGTGTTCAGCGGCGGCGTGGACGGCACCGTCCGGGTCTGGGATCCGGCCACCGGCGCGCATCGCACGCTGCGCGGCCACGAGGGCGAGGTCCTGGGCCTCACGGTGAGCCGCGACGGCCGCCGCGTCGCCAGCGCCGGGCGGGACGGCACGGTGCGGGTCTGGGACGTCGCCGGTGAGGAGGAGCCGCTGGTCCTGCGCGGCCACGACGGGGTGGTGTGGACCGCCGCGTTCAGCCCCGACGGCCGCCAGGTGGCCAGCGCGGGCATCGACGGCACCCTGCGGGTCTGGGACACCACCGGCGCGAAGCCCCCGCTGGTACGGCGGGCCGACGCCGCCCAGATCCGCTATGCCGCGTTCGCCCCCGGCGGGCGGCACATCGCCACCGGCGGCCACGACGGCACCGTCCGGATCTGGGACACCACCGGGGCGGCCCCGCCGGTGGTGCTGCGCGGCCACGAGGGACTCGTCTGGGCGGTGGACTTCAGCCCCGACGGCCGCCGGCTGGCCAGCGCGGGCACCGACGCCACCGTGCGGATCTGGTCCACCTCCGGGCAGGGCGCGCCGCTGGTGCTGCGCGGGCACCAGAACATGGTGTGGCACGTCGACTTCAGCCCCGACGGGCAGTGGGTGGCCGGGGCGGGGAACGACGGCGTGCGGATCTGGCGGGCCGACGCGAGCGGCCCGCCGATCGCGGTCGGCGGGTTTGCCGCCTCCGTGGAGGGGGTCGCGTTCGCGCCCGACGGCCGCAGCATCGCCTCCGCGCACGGCGACGGCACGGTACGGCTGTGGCGCTGCGACGCCTGTGAGCCGGTCGGCCGGCTGCTGCGCCGCGTGGACGAACGCCTCGCGGCGGACTGACCGCCCTTCCGTTACCAGGTTGAGAGGGCTTCTTGTCCTGAAAAATCCGATAACTGCCAGAAGGTACTGAAACAGGTTCTCGCTGCGAGCACGTCGAGTCCCGGCCCGGCGACCTGGGCACGGCTCTCGCCGGATCGCGGTGCGACCGGGCGTGACGTGAGGCCGGACGTGACGTGAGGCCGGACGAGGCCGGACGAGGCAGGACAGGGCCGGGCAGGACAGGGCCGGGCAGGACAGGGCCGGGCAGGGCTGGGCGGGGCCGGCAGGGCTGGGCGGCGGGACGAGGCGGTGTGCATGGCGGGCGAGCGTCGGTCCGTGTTGCGGCGTGCGCTGCAGATTCTGGACACGTGCAAGGACGCGGCGGCGGGCCTGAGCCTTTCCGAGATCAGCCGCAGGTCGGGCGTCCCGCTCACCACGACGCACCGCATCGTGCACGAACTGCACGAGTGGGGCGCGCTGGAACGCGACGACTCCGGCGACTACCGGATCGGGCTGCGGCTGTGGGAGGTCGCCGCGCTCGCGCCCCGGTCGGTGGGCCTGCAACGGATCGCGCTGCCGTTCATGCAGGACCTCTTCGAGACGACGCACCGCGGGGTGCACCTCGCCGTGCGGGAGCAGCACGAGGTGGTGTTCGTCGAGCGGTTCGTCAGCCCGGAGACGGCGGGCGAGCGCCCGCGGGTCGGCGGGCGCGCCCCCATGCACGCCACCGCCGTCGGCCTGGTGCTGCTCGCCTTCGCGCCGCCGGACCTCCAGGAGGAGGTGGTCAGCGGGCCGCTGGAGTCCTACACCTCGCGCACCTACGCGAGCGAGCGGGAGCTGCGGCAGGTGCTCGCCGAGGTACGGCGCTCCGGGTACGCGATCAGCGACCGGCAGATCAACCCGGACTACGCCTCGGTCGCCGCGCCCATCTACGACCCGGGGAACACCGTCGTCGCCGCGCTCTCGCTGATCGTGCCGTACACCGAGTCGCACGGGCAGAACCTCGCATACCTGGTCCAGGCCACCGCCCGGGGGATCTCCAGGGCCCTCGGGGCGACTCCTCGGCAAACTCGCCCGTACGCGTCTTCCGATATGCGGAAACGTGGGTAGCCGCTACGGCGATGTGGCGGGAATCTCATTTTTGTCAGCGATGGAGTGTGAAGCTGACCTGACCGAAACTAGGAGACAGACCGTGACCCCAACCCCCCTCAGCCGCCGGTCCTTCCTCCAGCGCTCCGCTCTCACCGTGGCCGCGGCGGCCGCGGGGCCTGCGTTCCTGGCCGGATGCGGTGCGGACGACGCCTCCGGTGCCGGCGACGGCGGGAAGGTCACGTTCCTGAGCTATCTCCCGCTGGAGACGCTGTCTCTGGCGACCGAACTGCTCGCCGTCGCCGGCGGTCACTTCAAGAAGCACGGGCTCGACGTCACGCTGCAGCCGGTCAAGGGCTCGCCGCAGGCCATGCAGACGCTCCTCGCGGGCATCGCGCCCATCACCCGCCTCGGCCAGATCGACGTCATGACGGCCGTCGCCGAGACCGGCCAGCCGCTGGTCAGCATCGGCACGCTCAGCCGCGGCTCGGCCCTGCGCGTGGTCTACAGCAAGAAGACCCACCCGCTGGCCAGGCCCGAGGACTTCGTGGGCCAGACGATGGGCGTCCCGTCCGAGGGCGGCACCAGCGACAAGGTGGTCTCGCTGGTGCTGGCCAACGCCGGGCTGGACCCGGCCCAGACCAAGCGCCAGGTCGTCGGCCTCACTCCGGGCACGTTCAACCTGGTGGAGCAGGGCCGGCTGGCCGGGTACGTCGTCAGCGTCGACACCGCGAACATCCTGACCGCCCAGAACCCCGACGTCGGCCTGTTCAACCCCGGCGAGACCGTCAAGTCCGACCTCCAGGTCTACGTGACCAGCAAGGACGCGCTGCAGAAGGACAAGGAGGTCCTCCAGGCGTTCATGGCGGGCATCCGGGACTCGCTGGCGGCGATGGTGGCCGACGAGTCGCTGGACGAGACGATCAAGCAGTTGCGCGGCCAGTACTCCTTCGCCACCCTCGACGACGACAAGATCGCCAAGGCGAGCCTGACCATGTTGCGCGACACCTGGACCGGCGGCGACGCGAGCAAGCCGCTGCTCGTCACCGACGAGGCGGCGTGGACCGCCGGGTACAAGGAGCTGACCGACGCCGGCCTCGCCAAGCCCGGCGGCGCCGCCGCCTCCTGGTTCGACAACAGCCTGCTCCCCACGGCCTGAGCCCCCGTCCCCCCGTCTGGGCACCAGTCCGCGCACGGGCCCGACGTATTCAAGGAGGTCAGATGCCCGCTCACAGCACAGAGACGCTTGAGCAGGACAAAGGCGCCCAGCGGGCGCCGCGGCCGGCCCCGGCCAAGCTCGAACTGGCCGGGATCGGCAAGGAGTTCCGCACGAAGCGGACCGTCACCCAGGCCCTGTCCGGAATCGACCTGACGATCGGGGACGGCGAGTTCGTCTCCCTGATCGGGCGGTCCGGGTGCGGGAAGACGACGTTGCTGCGCATGCTGGCCGGGCTGCTGAGCCCGTCCAGCGGGCAGATCCTCGTCGAGGGCAGGTCGCTCTGGAACGGCGCCAAGGTCGACTCCTCCGTGGTGTCCCAGCTCGGCGTGGTGTTCCAGGAGGCCAACCTGTTCCCCTGGTACTCCGTGGCCGACAACATCTCCCTGCCGCTGCGGCTGCGCGGCGACGGCAAGGAGGAACGCAGGGAACGCGCGCACGAACTGGCCGAACTGGTCGGCCTCAAGGGGTTCGAGAACTCCTACCCCAGGGAGCTGTCCGGCGGCATGCGGCAGCGGGTCGCGATCGCCAGGGCGCTGAGCATCCGGCCGAAGCTGCTGCTGATGGACGAGCCCTTCGGCGCGCTGGACGCGCTCACCCGGGAGCGGATGAACCTGGAGTTGCAGCGCATCGCGCTGGCCACGAACGCGACCGTCGTCTTCGTCACCCACGACATCACCGAGGCGGTCTTCCTCGGCGACCGGGTGGTGCACCTGACGCCGCGGCCGGGCCGGATCCGGCAGGTCAGGTCCATCGACTTCGACCGGCCGCGCAGCATCGACGTGCAGACCGAGCCGGCGTTCGGCGCGATCGTCCGCGACCTGCGCCACGCGCTCGACGAGGAGGGGTGACCGATGAACCGGGAACGCTCGAAAAGGCTGCTGCCGTGGATCAGCACGCCACTGATCCTCATCGCCTTCTTCGTCGCCTGGGACCTGTTCGTCCGGATCAACGACGTCTCCGAGCTGGTGCTGCCGCCGCCGCTGACCGTGTTCGAGAGTCTCGTCGAGGTGGTCACCGAGGCGTCCACCTGGGAGCACGCGCTGGTCACCGCCACCGAGACCATCGGCGGGTTCCTGATCGCGCTGGTGTCCGGGGTCGCCGTGGGCGTCGTGCTCGGCAAGGTGGCCTGGCTGGAGAACAGCCTCCGCCCGCTGATCGTCGCCTCCCAGGTCGTGCCCAAGGTGGCGCTGATCCCGCTGTTCGTCATCTGGTTCGGCTTCGGCATGACCTCCAAGGTGATCATGTCGGCGATGCTGGCGTTCTTCCCGATCATGCTGAACGTGCAGCTCGGCGTCCGCTCGGTGGAGGCCGGCCAGCGTGAGGTGATGCGCAGCCTCAACGCCAGCAGGTGGCAGACCTTCCTGCACCTGGAGCTGAAGAGCACCATGCCGTACGTCTTCGCCGGGCTGGAGGTCGGCATCGTCTTCGCGATCATCGGCACGATCGTCGGCGAGTACCTCGGCGGCAGCGAGGGGCTGGGCTACCTCGTGGTGCGCACGCTCAACGAGCTGGACGCCCCCGCGCTGTTCGCCGTGATCATCCTGCTGTCCGTGCTGGGCCTGCTGCTGTACTTCGTCGTGCACGGCCTCAAGCGGTTCTTCATCCCCTGGCACGAGTCGGTCTACGGCCAGCAGGACGTGAACCGGTGACCCTGCGCAGCAACCTGCCCCCGGGAAGCCCCCGCTGGGCCACCAGGCGCGCCCAGTGGCACGCGCTCGGGCTGGGCGAGGAGGACCTCGTCAAACCCAAGATCGCGATCGTGAACTCGTCATCCGGGCTGGCCCCCTGCTTCAGCCACCTGGACCCGATCGCCGCCGCGGTCAAGGAGTCGGTCCGGGCGGCCGGCGGCGTCGCGTTCGAGGTGCGCACGGTCGCGCCGACGGACTTCATCATGGCCGCCGGCGGCGGTGGCGGCTACGTGCTGTCCAGCCGCGACCTGCTGGCCGCCGACGTCGAGGCCGTGGTGGAGGGCGCCCAGCTCGACGGGATGGTGTGCCTGGCCTCCTGCGACAAGACGACCCCCGGCCAGCTGATGGCCGCCGCCCGGCTCGACGTGCCGGCCGTGGTGGTGCCCTGCGGCTACCAGAGCAGCGGCGTGCTCGACGACGGCGAACGCGTCGACATCGAGGACGTCTTCCTGCGGGCCGGGCGGCTCAGGTTCGGCGGCATCACCTTCGAGGGCCTGTGCGACCTGAGCGACCGGGCGATCACCGGGCCGGGCGTGTGCACCGGGATGGGCACCGCCAACTCGATGCACATCGTCGCCGAGGCCCTCGGCATGACCGTCCCCGGCGCGGCTCCGGTGCGGGCGAACAGCGAGCCGATGTGGCGGGCCGTGCGGGCGAGCGGCGAGGCGATCGTGGCCGCCGTGCTGGCCGGCCGCACGCCGCGCTCGATCCTCACCCGGGCCGCGTTCGGGAACGCGGTGATGGCGGTGCTCGCGGTCAGCGGCTCGATCAACACCGTCAAGCACCTCCAGGCGATCGCCCGCGAGGCGGGCACCGACGTGGACGTGTACGCGCTGTTCGAGAGGTACGCCGACACGATCCGGCCGCTGGCGGCGGTGCGCCCCAACGGCGAGGACACCATCGAGGACTTCGAAGACGCAGGAGGCGCGCTCGCGGTCCTGGCGCAGCTCGGCGGCGTCCTCGACGCCGGGGCGGTCACCGTCACCGGGGAGAGCATGGGGGAACGCCTGGCGCGGGCCGCGGCTGCCGGCGTCGTCCGCGACGAGCGGGTGATCCGGCCGCTGTCCGACCCGAAGGCCGCCCACCCGACGGTCGTGGTCGTGCGCGGCTCCCTCGCGCCCGGTTCGGCGATCGTGAAGCTGTCGGCCGCAGAGGACCGGGCGATGACCTTCGAGGGCACCGCCCGCGTCTTCGGCGACGCGCCCTCCTCGATCGCCGCCGTCGAGGGCGGCCTCGTGCGGCCGGGCGACGTCCTGGTGCTGCGCGGGCTCGGCCCGGTCGGCACGCCGGGCATGGGCATGGCCTCCCAGACCGTGTTCGCCCTCGACGGCGCCGGCCTGACCGGCCAGGTGGCGGTGGTGACCGACGGGCAGCTGTCCGGACTGGTCAACAAGGGCGTCGTCGTCGGCGAGGTGCAGCCGGAGGGCGCGCTGCCCGGCCCGCTCGGCGTGGTGGCGGACGGCGACCGGATCGCCATCGACCTGCACGAAAGGCGCGTGGACCTGCTCGTCGAGGACGCGGAGCTGGCCCGCCGCCAGGCCGGGCGCGCGCCGCACCACGTCCCCGGCGGGGAATCCGGCTGGCTTCCGGTCTACGCGCGGTCCGTCGAGCCACTCGCTCGCGGCGCCACGCTGCGCGGCAACGACCTGCCCGCGACCCGCGCCTGATCGACCACACCAGGAGTAGCAATGCCTCACCCGCTCACCGAGCTGAAGATCAATACCCTGACCAAGCCGGGAGGAGATCCGGCCGAGGAGCTGACCGCCGACGTCTGCGTGGTCGGCGCCGGCATCGCCGGCCTGTCCGCGGCCGTGGAGGCCCGCCGGCTGGGCCGGTCCGTCGTGCTCGTGGACGCCCTGCCGGTGCTCGGCGGCCAGTGCGTGAACTCGCTGATCGGCCTGTTCTGCGGCGTGTACGGCAACGGCCCCGCCTACCGCAGGCTCACCCACGGCATCTTCGACCCGATGTTCGAGGACCTCGCCAGGACCGGCGACATCCACTTCAACCGGACGCACACCATCACCGTCGCCTACGACGAGGTGGCGCTGAGCCGGTGGATCGAGAACCTCGTGCACGAGCTGGGCATCCAGGTCGTGCTCGGCTCCTCGGTGCTGTCGGTGGACGCGGACCAGGGCCACATCCGCTCCACCACCTTCGCCTCCCGGCACGGCCTGGTCCGGGTGCGGGCCACCGGCTTCGTGGACGCCAGCGGCGACGCGTCGCTGACCTGGGAGGCCGGCATGCCGTGCCGGGTGCCGGAGCGCACCGTGTGGGGCTCCCAGCAGATCCGGCTGGAGAACCTGCGCGAGGAGTTCAGGCCGGAGCCCGCCGAGCTGGCCGCCAGGGTGGGGGAGAAGGCCGAGGAGTACGGGCTGGTCCGGCGGGACGGGCTGGCGTTCTTCTTCCCCGGCAGGAACACCGCCGTGATGAACATGACGCACGTCGAGGCGCCGCTGTCGGCGGTCAGGGCGGCGCGGGCGCAGCTGGAGGGGCGCGCGCAGGCCGACCGGGTGGTGGAGTTCCTGCGCAAGGAGTTCCCCAGGGCGTTCGGCGAGGCGAAGGTGCGCCTCTACGGGTTCCCCGGCCGCCGGCAGACCCGCTGGATCGCCGCCGAGCACCAGCTCACCGTGGACGAGGTCAGGTCCGGGTTCCGGTTCGAGGACGCGGTCGCCCGCACCGCGTGGCCCATCGAGCTGCACGACCGGATCGAGGGCTACGTGTGGGAGACCTACGACGCCGACCACGTGCACTACGTGCCGCTGCGCAGCCTGATCCCGATCGGCGCGCACAACGTGGTCGCGGCCGGCCGGTGCGTGGACGGCGACGCGGCGGCGCTGTCCAGCGTCCGGGTGATGGGCCCCTGCGCGGCGATGGGCTTCGGCGCGGCGCACGCGCTGGACCTCGCCGGCGAGGGCAGCGTCCGCGAGGTCGACCCCGCCGAGCTGCGCGCCCGGGTGCACGAGAACGTCGACAGCTAGGAGGCGCGATGAGACTCGCCGACGACGAGAAGGCGATGCTGGACGGCGCCGAGGGCCCCGCCGTGGCCGCCGCGATGGACCTGCTGGTCAGGTACGGCGAGGCGCTGGGCGCCGCGCGGCTCTGCGACACCCGCAACGTCGCCGGCACCATGACCCAGCCCTCCCCGGTCAAGGCGCGGCTGGTCCGCGAGCACGGCTGGGACAAGGCGTTCTCGGTGATCAACCTGGACAGCGACGGCGACTTCCCGATGCCGCGGATGCGGGTGCCCATGTGCCAGCTCCAGCACGGGTTCGGCGACGACGCGCTCGGCGTCGCGCCCTACCCGGCGGAGATGGTGGCCCTCCAGGGCGACGCGGAGGCGTTCTACGCGGGCCACGGGGTCAACATCCTCGCCACCTGCACGCCGTACCAGGTGGGCAACCTGCCGGTGCGCGGCGAGCACGTGGCCTGGATGGAGTCCTCGGCGGTGGTGTACGCCAACTCGGTGCTGGGGGCGCGGACCAACTGCGAGGGCGGCGCCTCGACCGGCGCGGCCGGGCTGACCGGCAAGATCCCGTGCTGGGGCAACCATCTGGCCGAGAACCGGCACGGCACCCATCTCATCGAGGCGGGCGTGCCGGTGGAGGGGTTCCTCGACTGGGGGATGTTCGGCTATTTCGTCGGCGACGTCGTACAGGAGAACCGGCCGGTGGTCACCGGCGACCTGCGGCAGCCGGACCTCGCCGACCTCAAGCACTTCGGCGCGGCGACCGCCTCCTCCGGCGGCGTGGAGCTCTACCACATCCCCGGCGTCACCCCCGAGGCGCCGACCCTGGAGGCCGCCTTCGGCGGGCGGCCGGTCCCGGAGAAGGTCACGTACGGCGAGCGGGAGCGGCGCGCGGTCTACGAGACCCTGAACAACCAGGGGGAGTCCGCCGACGTGGACTTCGTGCTGCTCGGCTGCCCGCACGCCTCCCTGGACCAGATCGCCCGCGCGGCCCGCGCCCTGGAGGGACGCAGGCTCCACCCGGGCACCGAGCTGTGGATCATGACGCCGCGCGCGCTGCGGTCGGTGGCGGACCGCAACGGCTACACCGAGATCATCCGGCGGGCGGGCGGCCAGGTGCTGACCGACTCCTGCCCGGCCATGTCGAGGTCGGCCCCGGAGGGCACCCGGGTGTTCGCCACCGACTCGGCCAAGCAGGCGCACTACCTGCCCGCCATCCTCGGCATCGAGGCGTGGTTCGGCACCCTGGAGGAGTGCGTCGACGCCGCCGTCACCGGAACCTGGCGAGGGGAGCTGCGATGACCTTCGAACTCCGCGGCCGCGGCATCGTGCCCGGCCGCGCCGAGGGGGAGGCCCTGGTCTCCAGGGAGACCATCTCCGGCTGGGGCGGCATCGACCCGGCCACCGGCACCGTGATCGAACGCAGGCACGAGCTGTTCGGCGTCTGCTTCACCGGGAAGGTGCTCGTCTTCCCCGGCGCCAAGGGCTCGTCGGGCTGGTCGGGGTTCTTCCAGAGCACCCGGCTGCTCGGCACCGCGCCGCTCGCCATGGTGTTCACCACGCTGTCCACGAAGTCGGCGCTGGGCGCGGTGGTCACCCGGGTCCCCGCCGTCTCCGAGCTGGACCGGGATCCGGTCGAGGCGATCCGCACCGGCGACTGGGTCGTCGTGGACGCCGACAGCGGCGTCGTCACCGTCACCTCGCGTTAGACCGCGCACGCCCTCGCGCCCCGGCCCCGTCGGCCGGGGCGCGACGCGTTTCCCGGCGGTGTCCGGCCGCTTCGCGCGACCGCGTACGGATCACGTCAATTCTGAGCGGGAGTTCGTATGAAACCCGTCAAGAGTGACAAAAACTCCTCGATCTCCGGCTTTGCTGGTCTTGTTGCTGCCCGTCTTGGGCACGCGAATGACATCTGTCCGGATATGAGGAGTGGGGATGGCCGACGTCATCTTCGTCGTCCTGACGATCGCGATCTTCGTGATCTTCGGGCTTGTGGTGCGGGCGGTGGAGCGCCTGTGAGCGCGATCAACGCCACCGGTCTGGCGGTGACCGTCGGCTTGGTGATCTTCATGGTCGCGGCGCTGCTCTTCCCGGAGCGATTCTGAATGAGCGACAACACGGCCGGAATCCTCTTCATCGCGTCGCTCGTCGTCGCGCTGGTGCTGACCCACAAACCGCTCGGTGACCACATGTACCGGGTGTACTCCGGGGTCAGGCACAGCGCGGTCGAGCGCGTCGTCTACCGCCTTCTCGGCGTGCGCCCCGAGGCCGAGCAGAAGTGGGGCGTCTACGCCCGCAGCCTGCTCGCGTTCTCGGTCATGTCGCTGCTCTTCCTGTACGGCCTCCAGCGGTTGCAGGACAAGCTGTTCCTGAGCCTCGGCTTCCCGCCGGTCACCGGCCACCTCGCGTGGAACACCGCGGTCAGCTTCGTGACCAACACCAACTGGCAGGCGTACTCGGGCGAGTCCACCATGGGCCACCTGGTGCAGATGGCCGGCCTCGCGGTGCAGAACTTCGTCTCCGCCGCGGTCGGCATGGCCGTCGCCATCGCGCTGGTGCGCGGCTTCGCCAGGAAGAAGTCCGAGACGATCGGCAACTTCTGGGTGGACCTGGTGCGCGGCACGCTGCGCATCCTGCTGCCGATCGCCTTCGCCGGCGCCATCGTCCTGATCGCCGGCGGAGTGGTCCAGAATTTCTCCGCCCCGCACACGGTGACCACCCTCACCGGCGGCGTCCAGCACATCACCGGCGGCCCGGTGGCCAGCCAGGAGGCCATCAAGGAACTCGGCACCAACGGCGGCGGCTTCTACAACACCAACTCGGCGCACCCGTTCGAGAACGCCACCTCCTGGACCAACTGGGTGGAGATCTTCCTGATCCTGCTGATCCCGTTCGCGCTGCCGCGCACCTTCGGCAGGATGGTCGGCCAGCTCCGGCAGGGGTACGCGATCGTCTCCGTGATGGCGATCCTCGCCCTGGCCGGCGTCGTCCTGACCAATGTCTTCGAGCTGTCCGGCGACGCCACCGTCCCGCAGGCCGTCGGCGCGGCCATGGAGGGCAAGGACGTCAGGTTCGGGGTGTCCAACTCGGCGACGTTCGCCGCCGCCACCACGCTCACCTCGACCGGCGCGGTCAACTCCTTCCACGACTCCTACACCCCGCTCGGCGGCATGATGACGATGTTCAACATGATGCTGGGCGAGGTCGCGCCGGGCGGCGTCGGAGCCGGCCTGTACGGCATGCTGGTCCTCGCCGTGATCACCGTCTTCGTGGCCGGGCTCATGGTCGGCCGCACGCCCGAGTACGTCGGCAAGAAGATCGGCGCCCGTGAGATCAAGCTGGCCTCGATGTACTTCCTGGTCACGCCGGTCCTGGTGCTCGTGGGCACGGCCGTGGCGATGGGCAACCGGGCGGGCCTGGCGGCCATGCTGAACACCGGCCCGCACGGCCTGTCGGAGATCCTCTACGCCTTCACCAGCGCCTCCAACAACAACGGCTCGGCGTTCGCCGGCGTCACCGTCAACACGCCCTGGTACGACGTGGCGCTGGGACTGTGCATGATCTTCGGCCGGTTCCTGCCGATCATCTTCGTGCTCGCGCTGGCCGGCTCGCTGGCCGGGCAGGCGCCGGTTCCCGAGTCCGCCGGCACGCTGCCGACCCACCGGCCGCAGTTCGTCGGCATGGTCGTGGGCGTGACGGTCATCGTCGTCGCGCTGACCTTCCTCCCCGCTCTCGCGCTGGGACCGCTCGCGGAAGGAATCCACTGATGTCCACCCCAGTGCTCGAAGCCCCGGGCCGCGCGAACCCGGCGCGGGACCACGGCAGGATCGGCGGCGGGCTGCTCGACCCCAGGCAGCTCCTCACCTCGCTGCCCGGCGCCGTCAAGAAGCTGAACCCGGGCACGCTGTGGCGCAACCCGGTCATGTTCATCGTCGAGATCGGCGCGGTCTTCACCACCGTCCTCGCCGTCCTGGATCCCTCCTTCTTCGCCTGGGCCATCGTCGGGTGGCTGTGGCTGACGGTGGTCTTCGCCAACCTGGCCGAGGCCGTCGCCGAGGGGCGCGGCAAGGCGCAGGCCGCCACGCTGCGCGCCGCCAAACGCGACACCACGGCCCGGCGGCTGAAGAACCGGTCGGCCCCCGGCCAGTGGGACACCGTCGGCTGGGACACCGTCGGCGCCGGCGAACTGCGGCAGGGTGACTTCGTCGTCGTCGAGGCGGGCGAGACCATCCCCGGAGACGGCGACGTCGTCGAGGGCATCGCCAGCGTGGACGAGTCGGCGATCACCGGCGAGTCCGCGCCGGTGATCCGCGAGTCCGGCGGCGACCGGTCGGCGGTCACCGGCGGCACCAAGGTGCTGAGCGACCGGATCGTCGTCCAGATCACCCAGAAGCCCGGCGAGAGCTTCATCGACCGGATGATCGCCCTGGTCGAGGGCGCGTCCCGGCAGAAGACGCCGAACGAGATCGCGCTGAACATCCTGCTGGCCGCGCTGACGGTCATCTTCCTGGTCACCACCCTGGCCATGCAGCCGCTGGCGATCTACTCCAAGGCGCAGAACCCGGGCGTACCCGACTCACTGGCGCTGACCGCCGACGGCGTCAGCGGCATCGTGCTGGTCTCGCTGCTGGTCTGCCTGATCCCGACCACGATCGGCGCGCTGCTGTCCGCGATCGGCATCGCCGGCATGGACCGGCTGGTACAGCGCAACGTGCTCGCGATGAGCGGGCGCGCGGTCGAGGCCGCGGGCGACGTCAGCACCCTGCTGCTGGACAAGACGGGCACCATCACGCTGGGCAACCGGCAGGCGTCGGAGTTCGTCCCCGCCACCGGGGTGGGCGCCGACGAACTCGCCGCCGCGGCGCAACTGGCCAGCCTGGCCGACGAGACCCCCGAGGGCCGGTCGATCGTGGTCTACGCCAAGCAGTGGTACGGCCTGCGCGAAAGGCAGCCGGGCGAGCTGGCGCACGCCGAATGGGTGCAGTTCACCGCACAGACCCGGATGTCCGGCGTGGACCTCGCCCCGGACCCGGGCACGCCAGGCGCCGGCGCCCGCCTGGTGCGCAAGGGCGCGGCCACCGCCGTCATGAAGTGGGTGCGGGAGAACGGCGGGCACGCCACCGAGGAGGTCGGCCACATCGTGGACGGCGTCTCCGCCTCCGGCGGCACCCCGCTCGTCGTCGGCGAGATCAGCGGCGGCAAGGCCCGCGTGCTCGGCGTCATCCACCTCAAGGACGTCGTCAAGCAGGGCATGCGCGAGCGGTTCGACGAGATGCGCCGGATGGGCATCAGGACCGTCATGATCACCGGGGACAACCCGCTCACCGCCAGGGCGATCGCGGAGGAGGCCGGCGTCGACGACTTCCTGGCCGAGGCCACCCCCGAGGACAAGCTCGCCCTGATCAGGAAGGAGCAGGAAGGCGGCCGGCTGGTCGCCATGACCGGCGACGGCACCAACGACGCCCCCGCCCTCGCGCAGTCCGACGTCGGCGTGGCCATGAACACCGGGACCAGTGCCGCCAAGGAGGCCGGCAACATGGTCGACCTCGACTCCAACCCGACCAAGCTCATCGAGATCGTCGAGATCGGCAAGCAGCTCCTCATCACCCGCGGCGCGCTGACCACCTTCTCCATCGCCAACGACATCGCGAAGTACTTCGCGATCATCCCGGCGATGTTCGCGGCGGTCTACCCCGGTCTGGACACGCTGAACATCATGCGCCTGACCAGCCCGCAGTCGGCGATCCTGGCCGCGGTCGTCTTCAACGCCGTGGTCATCGTCGTCCTGATCCCGCTGGCCCTGCGCGGGGTCCGCTACCGGCCGTCGAGCGCCTCCAAGCTCCTCAGCCGCAACCTCTACATCTACGGCCTGGGCGGGATCATCGCCCCGTTCATCGGCATCAAGGTGATCGACCTGCTCATCCAGTTCCTTCCGGGGATGTCATAAATGGAACGCCTGCCAGGCTGGCTCCGCCGGCACCTCGCCGCGATCCGCGCGGTCATCGTCCTCACCCTGGTCACCGGCGCCGTCTACCCGCTGGCGGTGACCGGGATCGGCCAGGCGCTGTTCCACGGCGACGCCAACGGCTCGATCGTCCAGAAGGACGGCAGGGACGTCGGCAGCGCGATCGTCGGCCAGAACTTCACCGCCAAGGACGGCGCCGCCGTCCCGGCCTACTTCCAGAGCCGCCCCTCGGCGGCCGGAGACGGCTACGACATGCAGTCCACCGCGGCCAGTAACCTCGGCCCCGAGGACGTCGTGGACGTGCTGCCCAACCCGGCCGGCGCGGACAAGGCGGCCAGGGAGGGCAGGCGGTCGCTGCTCACCCAGGTCTGCGCCAGGTCCAGGGAGATCGGCGAACGGGAGGGCGTCAGCGGCGCCCGGCCGTACTGCACGCCGGACGGCGTGGGCGCGGTGCTCAAGGTCTTTCCCTTCGCCGGCACGCCGACCCGGGTGGTCAGCGTCAACCAGGCGTGCCCCGCGGCCCCCTTCGTCGCCGAGTACCGGGGCGTCAAGGTGGAGTGCGGCAGGCCCGGCGAGGACTACTCGGCCGGCCGTACCGTCCCGGTCCGGGGCGAGGTGACCGGCGTCAGGGTGCCCGCCGACGCGGTCACCGCGAGCGGCTCGGGGCTCGACCCGGACATCTCCGTCGCCTACGCCGAGCTTCAGGCGCCCCGCGTGGCCAGGGAACGCGGCCTGCGGCCGGACCGGGTCCAGGCGCTCATCCGGCAGAACACCACGGGCCGCGCGCTCGGCTTCATGGGCGCCCCCGCGGTGAACGTGCTGCAGCTCAACCTGGCCCTCGACAAGGAGTAGTGGTCGCCGTGCCGCGCGGGCGGCTGAGGGTCTACCTGGGCGCGGCCCCGGGCGTCGGGAAGACCTACGCGATGCTCAGCGAGGGGCGCAGGGCGCTGGAGCGCGGCAGGGACGTGGTCGTGGGTCTCGTCGAGACCCACGACCGGGCCCGCACCGCCGAACTGCTCGACGGCATGGAGGTGGTCCCCCGCAGGAAGCTGCTCCACCGGGGAGCCACGTTCACCGAACTCGACGTGGACGCCGTCGTCGCCCGCCGGCCGAAGGTCGTGCTGATCGACGAACTGGCGCACACCAACGTGCCCGGCTCGAAGAACGTCAAGCGCTGGCAGGACATCCAGGACGTCATCGACGCCGGGATCGACGTGATCTCCACGGTCAACATCCAGCACCTGGAGTCGGTCAACGACGTCGTGCAGGAGATCACCGGCATCCCGCAGCGGGAGACCGTGCCCGACGAGGTGGTACGGCGGGCCGACCAGGTCGAGCTGGTGGACATGTCCCCGGAGGCGCTGCGCCGCCGGATGGCGCACGGCAACGTCTACCTGCCGGAGAAGGTGGACGCCGCGCTGTCGAACTACTTCCGGATCGGCAACCTCACCGCGCTGCGCGAGCTGGCCCTGCTCTGGGTCGCCGGCAAGGTGGACGACCAGCTCGACCGCTACCGCGCCGAACACGGCATCGCCACCACCTGGGAGGCCCGCGAGCGGGTGGTGGTCGCCCTCACCGGCGGCCCGGAGGGCGACACCCTGGTACGGCGGGCCGCCAGGATCGCGGCCCGCAGCAAGGGCGCCGACCTGCTCGCCGTCCACGTGACCAGGGCCGACGGCCTGACCGGCGGCGACCCGGCCAACCTGACCCGGCAACGGGGACTGGTGGAGAACATGGGCGGCACCTACCACCAGGTCGTCGGCGACGACGTGCCGCGGGCGCTGCTCGACTTCGCCCGCGGCGTCAACGCCACCCAACTCGTGCTCGGCGCCTCCCGGCGCGGCAGGTTCGCCCAGGTCTTCGCCCGCGGAGTGGGGGTGGAGGCCACGGCGCTGTCCGGCTCGATCGACGTGCACATGATCACCCACGAGGGGGTCAGGAAGGGGCGCAGGCCGGCCCGTTCCCGCGCCGCGCTGACCCGGACCCGCCGGCTGTCGGGCTGGGCCGTCGCCCTCGCCGGGGTGCCGCTGCTGACCGCCGCGCTGGTCCCGTTCCGCGACGTGCTCTCGCTGCCGAGCGAGATCCTGTTCTTCCTGGTCATGGTGGTCGTGGTGGCGCTCGCCGGTGGCATGTGGCCGGCGATCACCGCGGCGGTCGGCGGCTCCCTGCTGCTCAACTACTTCTTCACGCCGCCTATCAACGAGTTCACCATCTCCGACCCGGAGAACTTCTTCGCCCTGACGGTCTTCGTCGTGGTCGCCGCCGCGGTGAGCGCCATCGTGGACCTCGCGGCCCGCCGTACCAGGGAGGCGGCGCAGGCGGGGGCGGACGCCGAGCTGCTGTCCACCCTGGCCGGGCACGTGCTGCGCGGCGAGGCCGCGGTGCCCTCGCTCCTGGCCCGGATCTCCGAGACCTTCGGGCTCGGCTCGGTCACACTGCTGGAGCGGCGGCCGGAGAGCGGGCAGGGGCCCGCCGACCTGTCGGACCCGGAGGCGTGGCGGATCGTCGCCACCTCCGGCGGCTCCCCGTGCACCTGCCCCGCCGTGGCCGACACCGACGTGGTCATCGACGACAACCTCGTGCTCGCGGCGCGCGGCCGGCTGCTGGACGCCGCCGACCGGCGGGTGCTGGAGGCGTTCGCCGCCGAGACCGCCGTGGCCCTGCGGCAGGAGCGGCTGGAGGAGGAGGCCGAGCAGGCCAAGCCGCTGGCCCGGGCGGACAGGATGCGCACCGCGCTGCTCGCCGCCGTCAGCCACGACCTGCGCACGCCGCTCGCCTCGGCCAAGGCCGCGGTGGAGAGCCTGCGCAACACCGACATCACCTGGTCCCCGTCCGACCGCGCCGAACTGCTGGCCACCGCCGAGGAGTCGCTGGCCAGGCTGGACCGGCTGGTCGTGAACCTGCTGGACATGAGCCGCCTCCAGGCCGGGGTGCTCGGCCTGTCCCTCCAGCCGGTGGGCCTGGAGGAGATCCTGCCCCGGGCGATCGACGACCTCGGCCACGCCAGTGACCGGATCGAGGGCGACGTTCCGGTGGATCTGCCGGAGGTGGTCGCCGACCCGGCCCTGCTGGAACGGGTGCTGGTCAACCTGATGTCCAACGCCGTCCGCTACAACCCGCCGGACAGGACGGTCCTGGTCACCGCGAGCTGGCACGGCGACAACGTGGAGATCCGGGTCATCGACCGGGGACCGGGCATCCCGCCGGAGGCGCACGACCGCGTCTTCATGCCCTTCCAGCGCCTCGGCGACCGGGACAACCACTCGGGCGTCGGCCTCGGCCTGGCGCTCTCCCGCGGCCTGTCCGAGGCGATGGGCGGCACGCTGGTGCCCGACGAGACCCCAGGGGGAGGACTCACGATGATCCTGACACTGCCGATGACACCGCCGATCTCGGCCCGCTCGCAGGCCGTGGTGGAGCCATGACCCGCATCCTGATCGTGGACGACGAACCGCAGATCCTGCGCGCGCTGCGGATCAACCTCGCCGCCCGCCGCTACGAGGTGGGGGTCGCGCCGGACGGCGGCGCCGCGCTGAGGCAGGCCGCGGACTGGCATCCGGACCTCGTCGTCCTCGACCTCGGCCTGCCCGACATCGACGGCGTGGACGTCATCCACGGCCTGCGCGGCTGGACCGACATCCCGATCATCGTGCTGTCCGGCCGGGCCGGCAACCAGGACAAGGTGGACGCCCTCGACGCCGGCGCCGACGACTACGTCACCAAGCCCTTCAGCATCGACGAGCTGCTGGCCAGGGTACGCGCGGTCTCCCGCAGGGCCGCCGTGCACGAGGCCGAGCTGGCACACATCCGGATCGGCGACCACGTCGTCGACCTCACCGCCAGGACCGTCTTCGGCGAGACCGTCTTCGGCGAGACCGTGTCCGGCGAGACCGTGTCCGGAGAGGTACGGCTGACGCCCACCGAGTGGCACATCCTGGGAATCCTGCTGCGCAACCCCGGCAAGCTGATCAGCCAGCGCTACCTGCTGACCGAGGTGTGGGGCGCCAAGTTCGTCAAGGAGTCCCACTACCTGCGCCAGTACATGGCCCAGCTGCGCCGCAAGCTCGAACGCGACCCCGCCCACCCGGCCCATCTGATCACCGAGCCGGGCATGGGCTACCGCTTCGTCCCGTGACCGGCCCCTCCGGTCCCGTCAGCCCGCGGTCGTCTCCCGCGTCCGTGCCCGCGATCGTCGCCTCCGCCTCATGCCCGCGGTCGTCGCCTGCACCCCGTGCCCGCGGGCCGGAACACCGAGGACCGGCACCGGTTGACGGTCGTCGGCGGCCCGGCCGCCCGCCCACCCGAACGGGCAGGCCGCCCGCCCACCCGGCGCCCTGCCCGCCCACCCGAGCGTCCTGGCCGCCCGCCCGCTCGGCGCCGGGGACTCCGTGGGCGGATCAGCCGGCCTCGGGCGCGGGGGAGGGCGGGGCGCCCTTCCACCGGGCGTCGCGGGCGTCCCAGTCGGTGTAGGTGTAGGGATTGTCCTGGATCTTCGTCTCCGGGACGTCCGGGTTCATGCCCTTGGCCCAGGCCTCCTCGCCCAGGGTCTCCCGCAGGTAGCCCACGGTCTCCTCGACCGAGCGCCTCGCCCGCGCGAGGTCCACGCCGAGCAGGCGGTGCTCGTGCTTGACGACCCTGCCGTCCACCATGACGGTGTGCACGTCGCCGCGCTGCGCCTGGAAGGCCACGTGCCCGTAGGGGTTGAGCAGCGGGAACATCACCGGCGACCGGTCGTTCTTGATGAGCACGACGTCGGCCTTCTTGCCGGGTTCGAGGCTGCCGATCGCCGAGTCGAGGCCGAGCGTCCTGGCGCCGCCGCGGGTCGCCCACTCCACGACGTCCTCCGCCCGCAGGTGGCAGTGGGTGACCGTGCCCTGCCCGGCGTGCGCCTCCATGTGCTCGCGGGAGCGGTCGGCGCCGAGGGTGGCGCGCATCGCGGAGAACAGGTCGCCGCTCCACCACACGCTGGTGTCCATGGACAGCGACACCGGGATGCCGTGCCGGCGCAGCCGCCAGGTGGGCGGATAGCCCTGGCCCGCGCTCTGCTCGCTCTCGGTGGACACCGACACCGATCCGCCGGTGGCGGCGATCCGGTTGTAGGAGTCGGCGGTGAGGGTGGCGGCGTGCACGTACACGGTCTGCGGGGTCATGAAGCCGTGGTCGTACATCAGCCGGATGCCGTCGTCGTTGGTGGCGCCCCACACGCCGGCGTGCGTGGTGACCGGCACGCCGAGGTCGCGGGCCACCTCGAAGGCGGCGCGCTCGGGGAAGGCCGGGTCGCCGGTGACGTCGAAGGCCATCTGGAAGCCGAGCATGTCCCCGCCCCCGTGCATCCGCCGGGACACGAAGTCGCGGAACTCCGGCGTCGCCGACCACTCCCACGGCCCCTGCTGGATGTTGCCGTAGGCGAGGACGAACCGGCCGGGGACCGCCTCCAGCGCGTCCACCGCCGCGTCCGCGTGCTCGACCGTCCGCAGCCCGTGCGACCAGTCCACGGTGGTGGTCACCCCCGCGTCCAGCGCCTCGACGGCGCCGAGCACGTTGCCGGCGTGGATGTCCTGCGGCCGGAAGACCCTGCCCCACTCCAGGTAGTACCAGACGAAGTACTGGGTGAGCGTCCAGTCGGCGCCGTAGCCGCGCATCGCCGTCTGCCACAGGTGCCGGTGGGTGTCCACCATGCCGGGCATCACGATGCCGTCGCCGGCGTCGATCTCCAGCGTCCCCTCCGGGACCTCCAGCCGGTGCCCGACGGCCCGGATCCGCTCGCCCACCACGAGCACGTCGGCGCCGGGCAGCACGCTGCGCCGGTCGTCCATGGTCAGCACGAGTCCGTCGCGGAACACGACGGGGCGGCCGGCCGGGATCCCATCGTCGCGCCCGCTGTGGGCGGTGGTGGCGCTCAAGATGCCCCATCTCCTACGGACATTCGTCCGTATGGCGGTCACAGGAAACGTGGATGCAACAATGAGGGCCGTCGCCGCCGCTGTCAAGGGCGCCGGAAGCGGGATCGCGGCCATGCCGGAACCGTTGCCGCCGCTGTGCGGACAACCGGTCGGTAGAGTCGGACCCGCACGCAGCCGAGCAGGAAAGAGCCACCATGGCCCGCACGCAGACCGGACCGGACTTCATCGAGGCGCTCGCCCGCGGGCTCGACGTGATCAAGGCGTTCCGGCCCGGCCGCCCGGTGATGTCGCTCACCGAGGTGGCCGCCGCGGCGGACCTGGCCAGGCCGACCGCGCGGCGGATCCTGCTCACCCTCCAGGAGTTGGGTTACGTCCGCGCCGGCGAGGGCGGTTTCGCGCTCACCCCGCGGGTGCTGGAGCTCGGCGTGTCCTACGTCCGCTCGCTGGGGCTGTGGGAGGTGGCCAGGCCGCATCTGGAGCGGCTGGTGGCGCAGACCGGGGAGTCCTCCTCGATCGCCCAGCTCGACGGGTCCGACATCGTCTACGTCGCGCGGGTGGCGGTCCCGAAGATCGTCACCCTGTCGGTCACCATCGGGACCCGCTTCCCCGCCCTGCAGACCTCGCTGGGCAAGGTGCTGCTGGCCGGGCTCTCCCCGGGGGAGGTGGAGCGGGTGCTGGCCGAGCCGAGCAGGTCGGGGATCGAGGCCCGCTGGCGGCCCGACCCCGCCGAGCGCGAGGCGGCGCTGCGCGAGGTGCGGGCCAGGGGGTGGGCGCTGACCGACGAGCAGCTCGCCCCGGGCATCCGCTCGGTGGCCGCGCCGCTGCGCGACGGGCTCGGCCGGGTCGTCGCGGCCGTCAACGTCAACGCGCACGCCGCGGAGACCTCGCTGGACCGGCTGATCGAGGAGCATCTGCCGCCGCTGCTGCGCGCCGCCGGCGCGATCAGCGCCGACTGGGCGCTGTACGAGTCCGTCCCCCAGGCCACCGCCCCCGTCGCGGGCGCCGCCACCGTGTCCTGAATGCCGCCTCCTGAAGCCGCGTCCTGAGAGCCGCCCCCTGAAAGCCGGGCCTTCTTCCCGAAAGAGCTCCCCGGCTTTCCGGAAAGAGGGCGCCGCCCTTGACACCTCATCGGCGGCCACACAGACTCTTCCCTGTCGGACACATGTCCGTCACGCGGACGAGAGGATCTCACCCGTTCATGTCAGCCTCCAGCCCTTCCGGCCCGCTGGCCGGCCTCCTCGTGGCCGACTTCTCCCGGGTCCTGGCCGGGCCGTACGCCACGATGCTCCTGGCCGACCTCGGGGCGGAGGTGATCAAGGTGGAGAGTCCCGGCGGTGACGACACCCGCAACTGGAAGCCCCCCGTGCACGACGGCGTGTCCACCTACTACCTCGGCGTGAACCGCAACAAGCGGTCCGTCGCCCTGGACCTCGCCGACCAGGCCGACCTCGCGGCGGCCAGGGAGCTCGCCCGCCGCGCCGACATCATGGTGGAGAACTTCCGGCCGGGCGGGCTGCGCAGGTTCGGCCTGGACTACCCGTCGGTGCGGGAGGCCAACCCGGCGGTCGTCTACGCCTCGATCAGCGGCTTCGGCTCCGGCGGCGGCGCGGCCCTGCCCGGGTACGACCTCATCGTGCAGGCGATGTCCGGCCTGATGAGCCTGACCGGCGACCCCGACGGCCCGCCGTACCGCGCCGGGATCTCGGTCTTCGACGTGATGGCCGGGCTGCACATGACCATCGGAGTGCTCGCCGCGCTGCGCCACCGGACGGAGACCGGGCAGGGCCAGCACGTCGAGGTGAACCTGCTGTCCTCGGCGCTGTCCGGCCTGGTCAACCACTCCAGCGCCTACGTCGCCGCGGGCGTGGTCCCCTTCCGGATGGGCAACTCCCACCCCAGCCTGTTCCCCTACGAGCCGCTGCCCGCCGCCGACGGCGACCTCATCGTCGCGGCGGGCAACGACGGGCAGTTCCGCAAGCTGTGCGACGTGCTCGGCGCGCCCGAGCTGGCCGCGGACCCGAGGTTCGCGAGCACGCCCGACCGCAACGCGAACCGCGAGGCCCTGCGCCCCCTGCTGGTGGAGCGGCTGCGCAGCCGCCCGAAGATGGAGTGGTTCGCCGACCTGACCGCCGCCGGCGTGCCGTGCGGCCCGATCAACACCGTGGACGACGGCATCGCCTTCGCCCGGGAGCTGGGCCTGGACCCGGTGGTCCGGCCGGGCGAGGGCGACGAGGCCGTCCCCTCGGTGCGCAACCCCATCACCTTCTCCGAGACGCCGCCCGGCTACCGGCTGCCGCCCCCCGGACTGGACGAGCACGGCGCCGAGATCCGCGCCTGGCTGGCGGAGGAGCGATGACCACCCAGGAACGGAGCACCAACGTGGACGGCCCGACCTTCCCCACCTCGATCGGCACCTCCGACGCCGACACGATCCACCTGCTCGGCCAGGACCTCGCCGCCGACCTGATGGGCAAGGTCGGCTTCGGCGAGCTGGCCTTCTGGCTGGCCGCGGGCCGCCGCCCGACGCCGGGGCAGACCCGGGTCTTCGAGACCGTGCTCGTCGCGCTCGCCGACCACGGCTTCACGCCCACCGCGATCGCCGCGCGGCTCACCTACCTGAGCGCGCCGGAGTCCGTGCAGGGGGCGCTCGCGGCCGGGCTGCTCGGCGGCGGCTCCCGCTTCCTCGGCGTCACCGAGGACTGCGGGCGGTTCCTCGCCGACGCGCTCGCCGAGGCCGGGGGGCCGCCGCCGGAGACCGACGAGGGCTGGGACGAGATCGCGCTCACCGCCGTCACCGCCGCACGGAAGGCCGGGCGGCTGGTGCCGGGACTTGGGCACCCCGTGCACAAGGTCCGCGACCCGCGCACCCCCGCCCTGCTCGCCGTCGCCGAGGAGGAAGGGCTGCGCGGGCCGCACCTGCGCCTGCTGGAGGCGGTCGGCCGGGTGCACCCGCGGGTGCTGGGCCGTACGCTGCCGCTCAACGGGGCCGGGGTGTGCGGCGCCGCGCTGGCCGACCTGGGCCTGCCGGTGGACCTGCTGCGCGGCTTCGCGCTGCTGGCCCGCGCGGCCGGGCTGCTCGGCCACCTCGCCGAGGAGCGCCGCCGGCCGATCGGCATGGACGCCTACCTCACCATCGACAGAAACGCGACCTACGTGCCGGACGAGAGCTGAGTCTCGCCCTGCCCGACCACGGGAGGTTCCCATGGCCACGCTGGCCGCCGTGATCGCATCGACCCACCATCCGTTCTACTACCGGGCCAGTACCGCCGTCGGGGAGGACCGCCCGCCGTTCGCGGACGAGTGGGTCGCCAAGATCACCGCCTTCCGGGAGACGCTCACCAGGGCGGCCCCCGACGTGCTGGTGATGGTCGGCTCCGACCACTTCCACCAGCTCTGGCTGGACAACATGCCGCAGTTCCTGGTCGGCAAGGCGCCCTTCTACGACGCGAACTTCTACAACGAGGAACGCGAGTTCGGGCTGCCGAGAATGCTGCTGAAAGGGCAGGAGGACCTCTCGGCGCACCTGCTGCGCGAAGGGCTGGACGCCGGGTTCGACCTGGCGTTCAGCAACGAGCTGCGGATCGACCACAGCATCACCTGCCCGATCATCACGCTGCGGCCGGAGGCGGACCTGCCGATCGTGCCGGTCTACACGAACATCTTCGCCCCGCCGCTGCCCAGGCCCGGCCGCTTCGTCGAACTGGGCAGGGCGATCCGGCGGATGGTCGAGTCCTGGCCGGCGGACCTGCGGGTCGCCGTGATCGGCACCGGCCATCTGTCCCTGGAGCTGGGCGGCCCGCGCCAGTTCGGCGCGCACGGCCCCGACCCCGAGTTCGACCGCAGGGCGGTGGAGTGGATCTCCACCGGGGACATCGAGGGCTGCCTGTCGGAGGTGACCCTGGACAGCCTGTGGACGCCCGGCAACGCCACGCACGGCTTCATGGACTTCATGCTCATGATGGGCGTCGCCGGCGAGGGGGCCAAGGCCGACTACGTGGACACCCTCGACCTGTTCCACACCATGGAGGCCTACTTCACCTGGTACCCGGGAGCGCGCGCATGAGCAGATACCTCGTCGACAAGTTCCTGTTCACGGTGGACCGCGACCCCGAACTCGTCGAGCGTTACCGGGAGGACCCGGCGGGCACGGTCGCCTGGTGGGAGCGCGACCTGGCCGGCAGCCTGCTCAACTGCCACTCCGGGGAGGCGACCACCTGGCTGCGGTTCGAGGACGCCGAGCGGGAGGCGCTCGCCGCGCACGACTACGTGCGGCTGTTCGAGCTGGGCGCCCACCCGTTCCTCACGCTGACGCTCTTCATCGCCATGTTCGAGCGCGACCACGACGAGCCGCTCGGCTTCCAGAAGGAGTACGCCCGCAGGCTCGCGCACTTCGGCCTGCCGTATCCCGACATCGCGACCTGAGCGCGTCCCGGGAGGCCCCGGGCCGCCCCGGGCCGCCGCCCGCGCGCGCGGACGGCGGCCCGGGCCCCGCTCAGGCGGGGGTGACGCCGTAGGTGCTCCCGGCCTGCGCCGGGAAGGAGATCACGTCACCGGCGACGGTGTGCGCCACCGTGCCGCCGCCGACCCTGGTGACCACGACGTTGCGGCCCTGCCACGGGTTGCGCAGCCGTACGGTGCCGCCCGCCTCGGCCGTGATGTCGGCGTAGGTGACCTGGCCGCCGGCGTACGCGCTGGAGACGACCAGGCCGCCCTTCTCGCGGAGCTTGACGAAGGAGGCGTCCCGTCCGGCCGGCCACACCGGGAACAGCCGCAGCACGCCGCCGTCGCTCTGCAGCAGCAGGTTGTCCACCGCCTCGATCGCGCCGGCCTTCTCCAGGCCGTGGTGCGGGTCCACCACCCGCAGGTTCGCGGCCGTCTTGGCGTTGAGCTGCGCCTTGAACCGGTCGATCAGGCTCTGGGCCGGGTAGCCCACCCGGGCCGCCTGGGTGAACACCTTGGGGAAGCTGTTGTCCTGCCCCCAGGAGTTCATCACGTCGAGCGTCGTGATGGCCACCTGCCGGTCCGCCGCCGGGGAGTTGATGCCTAGTTGCTCGGCGGGGTGGATGAACTCCAGGTTGACCGTGTTGTCACCCGGCCGGATGTTGCGGGTGTCGCCGCCGGTGACGGTGCCGGGATCGGCCAGCGCGTACACCGTCTGCCCGTTGTACGTGGTGCGCGGGGTGGCCGGCAGCCGGTTCAGGATGTCCTGCCAGACCGGCCGGTCCGCGGCGTCCACGCCGAGCTTCACGCTCGCGTCGATCAGCGCGGTCAGCAGGCGCTTGAGCAGCGCGACATCCGGGCTGGAGTTGCGCGACCAGGTGCCCTCGTGCGGCCCCGCGTACAGGTTGTAGCGCTGCGCCCCGGCGTCCCACTCCAGGTAGTGCCGGAAGAACGTGGCCACCTCCTTCATGAACGGGTAGCCCCGCGAGGACAGGAACGCGCGGTCCTGCGTGTAGTCGTGGTAGGCGATGTACTGCGTGACCGTGAACAGCGCGTTCGCCACCTGCTGGTGGTAGTTGTCGTCCGCGGTCGCCCCGAACGGCGCGATGCCCACCGGGAAGAGCACCCCGCCCGGCACCCCGCCACTCGGGAAACGCGCGCCGATGTAGTCGGGCTTGACCCGGTTCAGGTCCTGCTGCGCCCGCCGCCTGGCCTCCGGCAGGTAGGCCGACACCAGGTCGAAGTACGGCAGCGCCAGCTCGGGCCGGTTGCTGGAGTAGACGCCGTAGAAGTTGGCCATCCAGTTGTAGTTCAGGTGCATGTCACCGCTGAACTGCGGGAAGTCCGTGGTGGCCCAGATGCCGTACAAGCCGGGAGCCGTCTTGCCCGCCCGCGACGCCGAGCCGAGCAGGTACAGCGACCCGTAGTAGAACCGTTCCAGCACGTCGTCGCCGAGGTCCACGTAGGACTTGAGCCAGTACTGCTTCCACCACTCGACGTGCCGGTCGTACAGCGTGGTGAGGCCGCCCGCGTTCTGCGCGCCGGCCAGGGTCCGTGCCGCCGGGGCCGGGTCGGGCGGGTTCTGGCCGCCGCCGGCGACCGCGGTGACCACGTGCGCGGTCTGGCCGGGCGGCAGGTCGAAGGTGATCCGCCCGGCGGCCCCGCCCGCCGTCGGGGCGCCCACCGGGGTGCCGCCGACGATCCGGGTGGCCAGCGAGGCCCGGGAGACCCACCGCGAGCCGGACGCCGTCTGCCGGGTCGCCCACACCGTGTCCCCGGCCACGCCGGAGGTGCTGGTGAACCCGCTCCGCGCGTCCGGCGAGCCGGTCGAGGTCTGCGCCTGGAGCCGGACGGTCGACGAGCCGAGCGACTGGATCCTGGTCACCATCAGGTTGTCCGAGGCGGCGGTCCAGGTCCGCATCGACACCGGCGTCCCGCCGATCGTCATCGACGTGTCGATGTCGCCCTTGAGGATGTTCTGCTCCTCGGTGAACGGCGCCGCCGGCGGAGGCGTCGTGCCGCCCCCGGCGTACAGCTCGAACTGGCCGATGCGGGCGCGCGGGTTCGCGGCCGAGTCCGGGGTGGTGCCCTGGGTCGGCTCGGTGACGGTCAGCCGCACGTACCGGGCGCCGACCTGGGCGATCGTCCGGTCGGTGACCGCGGCGGTGTTGCCGGTGACGGTGTCGCGGGTGGTCCACGCCGAGCCGTCGGGGCTGGTGGCGAGGGAGAAGTTCCTGGTGTTGTGCGCCGTCTCCGCCGGGCGGGCCGCCGCGTCGTGCCGCAGGACGTAACGGCTGAACGTCTTGGCCGAG
This sequence comes from Microtetraspora sp. NBRC 13810, assembly GCF_030268685.1. GTDB lineage: Bacteria > Actinomycetota > Actinomycetes > Streptosporangiales > Streptosporangiaceae > BSRQ01. Next base: position 221,199 of record NZ_BSRQ01000010.1, on the reverse strand, counting down.
CCCAGGTCCAGGGTGAGCGTCTGCGGCTTGCCGACCTGCGACACCCAGCCCTCGTAACCCGGTCCCCACTGGCCGCTGACCGCCCTGCCGGGCGGGAAGGCGCCGTCGGAGCTGGACGCCGTCGCCGTGGCGCCGAGCGCGAGGTTCGCCGGGCCGGGACCGGTCCCGGACGCCGGGGTGATCGTCACCGCGCCCAGTGCGACCAGGGACGGGTTGGGGTTGCCCGTCCAGAAGTCGTTCTTGGACACGTAGAAGGTCTTGTACCCGGTCCCGCCGCCGGAGGTGACGCCGATGTCGCCGTTGCCGAGCAGCGCGGTGTCCGGCATCGTCCGGCTGATCGCGCCGGTGTAGGACTGGTTCGTCCATCGGCCCTTGATCGCGCCGACGAGTTGCTGCACCTGGGCCCACTGCTGCTCGGGGGTGGGCGTCGCGGCCGCGACGGGCCCTGCGGTGAGCGTCGTGCCCAGCAGGGCCGCGGCCAGTGCCGCGGGTAACAGCCTGGTGGTGATCCTCATGCGATGGCCTTTCGGTTGGGGGGTGATCGCCGGAAGGTTCGACAGTGGTCGGTTCGGGTCAGTGCCGGTGGGTGTGGTCGGGGTTGTCGATGTCGGCGGGGTGCTCGAAGCCCGGCATGAGGACGGCGCGGGCGCAGCGGCCGTCGGCCCACAGCGCGAAGCGCCGCCGCCGCCGGGCTTCCAGCAGGGCGGCCCGGATCGCCGGCGCGGCGTGCTCGAAGGCGACCACGCGCGGCCGGTGCGGCCCGACCGTGAACGTGTGCCGCTCGATCGGGCCGACCGTGGCGCCCTCCGGTGCCGCGAAGACCGCCCGGTCCACCGGCCCGGCGAGCTCCCCGGCCGCCACCAGGTAGCCGCGCCCGCCGTTGACCGGGCGGCCGTCGTACCAGTGGGTCACCAGGCGGGCGGGCGGCAGCCGGTACAGGTCGGGGTTGGCGGCGAAGTAGCGGCGCACCTCGGTGCCGGAGACGGTGACGTCCGCGGTGAGGTCGCGGTACAGCGCCTGGGCGAGCGGGTCGCCGGACAGCACGGCGGCGACGACGCTGCCGAGCTCCAGCCGGGCGGTGGCGTCCAGCTCCAACGGCGGGACGCCGGGGAGCGCGGTGACGCCGCGCGCGGCGGCCTCCGCGGCCACCACCCGCTCGGCGACGAGGATCTGCACGACCCACCGCCGGAGCTGGCGCCCCTCGGTGGTGCCGTCGGCCGGCAGCAGCGGCCCGCGCGGCCCGCCGCGCAGCAGCCGCATCCGCTCCTGGACCTCCGCCACCGTGACGGGAACCCCGTCCACCACGGCCGCGATCATCGGACGCCCCTGACCAGCAGCGGCACGGCGGGGGAGTACGACACCCGGCCGAACCACATGCACTTGACCAGCAGCCACCACGAACCCGGCCGGGCCCCCGGCGGGACGTCCACCCGCACGGCCAGCTCCGCGGCGGATCCCGCGGGCACCGCCACCGGGTGCACGGCCGGGCCCACCAGGTCCCACGTCCCCCACGGGCTGATCACCTGGGCCTCGCCCCTGATGTCGAAGCCGGCCAGGTTGCGCAGGCCGACGGTGAACCGGCCGTGCTCGCCGGGGGCGAGCGCCACCCCCCGCGCGGGCACGTCCACGGCGAGCAGCTCGCCGCCACCGGCCCGCGCGGGCCGGCCGCGCCCGTCCACGAAGATCACATCCTCGTACGCCTGGCCGCCGTGGGTGAGCCGGACCGCGACCGGCCACGGTCCCGGCGCGGCGCCGGGCGGCGGGGCGAGGGCGACGTCGAAGGCGGTCCAGCCGCCGGGGCGCAGCCGTACCGGCCGGTCGGAGGGGGAGGCGTCCCAGCCGGCCGGCGGCAGCACCAGCACCTGGCCCTCGGCGTCGGCGTCCACGAGGTCGCTGGCCACCGACACGCGCAGCCCGGCGGCGGTGCCGTCCCGGTCCGGCGCGGGACGCACGTGCACGCTCATCGGCTGGTAGCCGAGCGGAGCCGAACCCCTGTTGTGCAGCCAGAACCGGGAGTAGACGGGCTGCGCCGGCTCCGTCTCGCGGCCCAGCCGCTCGCCGGGCCCGGCCGGGTCGCCCGCGCCGGTGCGCAGCACGAACGTCGCCACCTGGGAGGGGCCGAGGCCGGCGTGCAGCACGCCGTCGCGGACCTTCGCCTCGCTGCTCTCCACCTCCAGCACGTCGGCGACCGCCGCCTCCACGAAGGGCACCTGCGAGCCGAGCCGGACCGACGCCTCGCGGCCGTGCGGCTCGTACAGCCGGACGCTCACGCCGCGGCGCGGGTCCGCGGGCACCGCGCGCCCGTGCGCGGTCGGATTGCCCGCTCCCTTGAAGGCGGCCATGACGGCGGCGCCCGCCGGTTCGACGGTCAGCAGCGAAGCCGACGGCGGCAGCGGGCCGTCGTGCGGCTCCTCCACGACGGCCCGGAGCGGGCGGCTGAAGTCGTGCGCGCGGGCCACGATGCCCGCCTCCCGCCAGTCGCCGCCGCCCGAGGCCAGCGCGTAGTCGAAGGAGTGGCTCCAGTGCTGGAGCTGGAAGCCGCTGCCGTCCGGCGCGGTCCGCCGCGGCGGGTCGATCCACACCCCGGACGGCCAGCCGGTGCACGAGCGCATGAGCGACAGGTGCAGGCGGCCCGCCGCGTCCACCGCGAAGCCGGGCACGCCCCGGTTCAGCACGGCGACGGTCCGGTGGTCGAGCGGGTCCTCGCCCGCCGCCGGGTCGCCGGTCACCTCGATCACGTGGTCGTCCAGGTCCCGGACCACGGCGGCGACCGCCTCCCCGAGGTCGCCGGCCGACGCGATCACCAGCACCGGCAGGTCGCCGGGGGCGCGCAGGTCGGCGTCGGGGCGGAAGGTCTCCCCGGCCGCCGCGCGGGCCGGCACCCACACCAGCGCGGGGCCGCCGCCGGCCAGCGCGCGGTCCAGGTCCTCCCGGTACCGGGGGTCGGCGGCGGCCAGGACGGCCTCGGTGAACGGGTTGTCCGCCGGGCCGCCGACCGCGATGCGCACGTCGGGCAGGTTGGAGTCGAAGGACAGCAGGCCGTACCGGTTGCCCTCCGCGTGCGTGCAGGTGGCCGTCACGCCGGAGCGGGCGAGCCGCACGGCGAGGTCGCGGCCGAGCGCGGCGGTGTCGCTCTCGCGCGGCACGACGATCTCGGCGACGCCGAAGGCGCGCAGCCCTGCGGGGCCGCCGCCGGGGGCGCGCAGCGCCACCCTGGCCGCCGAGCTGAGCCCGAACCACTGGTAGGCGGGGTTGTCCAGGGTCCACGGGTGGCGGGCGGTGTCCACGTCGGGGTGCGCGAACGAGCGGCCGACCACGGCGTGCCCCACCTCCGACACCGGCTTGGCCCCGGGGACGGCGCACGGCCAGCGCAGCCGCACCAGCTTGTCGGCGCCGTCGAAGTCGTCCACGTGGGTGGTGCAGTCGACCCGGTCCACGCCGTGCCACAGCGTGATCACCTGGGTGTAGGCGAGTGGGCCGAGCACGCCGGTCACCGTGATCCGCTCGCCGAGGGAGGAGCGTTCCGCGGTGACGGAACGCGCGGGCGCCGCCGCGGACCCGGCGGAGGCGCCGGTGGGCAGCAGGTGCCAGGGACCCTCGCGGAACCTGGGGTGCTCGACGTACTCGTCGTAGACGACGATCTCGTTGCCCACCTCGCCCGGCGTGATCAGCTCCTGGCCGGTGCCGAGGTCGGTCAGCCCGCAGACGGCTCCGCCGCGCGCCGGGTCCACGGTCAGCCGGTGGTGGTCGTTGGCGATGGTGAGCGTGCCGAGCGGCTCCCAGCCGGTCTCGCGTACCGGTCCCGAGGCGGCCAGCCGGTAGCCGCGGTACCCGGTCTGCGGCACGTCCGCCGCGAGGAAGGCCAGCTCCACCCGGGTCTCGTCGGCGTGCTCGACCACCGCGGGCACCTCGGCGCCGGCGTCGTCGGTCAGGCCGCGGAACGGCGCGGGCACGGTGACCCGCACCACGTCGGTGCGCGGCCAGGCCAGGGCGTTGAACACGACGATCCCGCGGCCCTCGCCCCGGGTGTCGATCCGGGCGGACAGGTGCCGCAGCGCGTTCTCGTGCACCTCCTTCGCCAGGTCGAACGACTCCCGCCAGCCGGCCAGCAGGTCCAGGTAGACCTGGTCGGACTCGGTGCCGGTGATCGCGTCGTGGTGGGCGCCGTAGACGAGCTGCCGCCACGCCTTGTCCAGCGCGGCCTCGGGGTAGACGGCGTCCCCGGTCAGGCAGGCCAGCGCGGCGAACTTCTCGGCGTCGAGCAGCTCGTTCTCGGCCGCGCGCTGGGCGAGCTTGGTGTCGATGTAGGAGACGTCCTTGCCGGTGTAGACCGGGTTCATGTCCCTGGTCTGCGGGGACAGCCGGGTGCCGGAGGCGGCCAGCTCGGCGGAGACGGCGGAGAAGAAGTCCCTGGGCAGCGCGCACACGAACCGCGGCCACAGGTAGCGGCTGTTCCAGTCGCGGTGGATCTCGGTCAGCCACTTGTTCGGCGGGCTGTAGTCGGTGCCGACCGGGACCAGCACGTTCCGGGTGGCGGCGACCTTCTTCATCCGCAGGAACAGCCGGTACACCGACTCCTCGGCGTCGGGCAGGGTCTGCGCGGAGTCCATCGACCAGCCGGCGCTGTAGTGCGCGGCCATGTAGTGCGTCAGCAGCCCCCGGCCGCTCGGCGCGATCCACTCGAACTCGCTGCGGAACTGCATGCCGGACGGGTCGCCCTGCGGGGTGTCGTAGGTGCCCATCTCCAGCGTCGGCCCCCACTGGTGGAACGGCCCGCGCGCCCAGGCGCTGGAGGTCAGCCCGGCGTCGGCCATCAGGCCGGGGAACTGCGGATCGTGGCCGAAGGCGTCGAGCTGCCAGGCGGTGGCGGGCACGCCGCCGAGGATGTCGCGCTGGAAGCCGACGCCGTAGACGGCGTTCCTGATCGTGCTCTCGGCCCCGGTGAGGTTGGTGTTGGGCTCGTTGTAGGTGCCGCCCATGATCTCCAGCCGGCCCTCGGCGACCAGCCTGCGGATGATCTCCCGGTTCTCCGGGAACGCGTCCCAGTAGGGCTTGAGGTAGTCCACCTCGGCGAGCACGAACTTGTAGTCCGGGTCCCGCCTGGCGAGGTCCAGATGGGCGTCGATGAGCTGGAACGCGGTGAACTGGAAGCTCATCCGGATGTCCTGCGCGTCGGGCAGGTCGTCCCACTCGCTGGCGTAGCCGGCCTGCGTGTTCCACCACACGGGGTCGTAGTGGAAGTGCGAGACCAGGTGGACGGTCCAGCCGGGTTCGGCGACCACGAGGGTGCCGGTGGCGCTCGCCGTACCGGCCTCGCCGGAGACCTCCACCGTGACGGCGAGCTCCGTGCCCGCGGGCACGTCCGCGCCGGCCGTCACGGGCACCTCGTGGGTGCCCGGACCGGCGACCGCGGGCAGCGAGCCGTGCGCTCCGCCGGACACGGTCACGTCGAACGGACCGGCGGGGGAGGCCGGGGACGCCGCGGAGACGGTCACCCGCAGGATCTGGCGAGGGGCGTCGCCGGGACCGACGAAGAGCTCGGTGGACTCGACGGCGTCGATGGTGAGCATGGCGGACCTTTGCGTGGAGGGGAAGGACTGGGCGGGGACGGGCGGGCGGCTAGCCCTTGACCGCGCCTCCGGTCAGGCCCTTCACGAAGTTCTTCTGCAGGGCGAGGTAGAAGACGAGGATCGGCAGCGTGGCGAGGAACATGAAGGCGAAGACCGCGCCGAAGTCCGACTGGTGCTGGCCGATCGCCCGGTAGACGCCGACCGTCACGGTGGTGCCGCTGTCCGGGCCGAGGATGATGAGCGGGGTGAGGAAGTCGTTCCAGATCCACACGCCGAGGAAGATCAGCACGCTGGCCGAGGCCGGGCGCAGCAGCGGGAAGACCACCTGCCAGAAGACCCGCACCTTGCCCGCGCCGTCGAGTTCGGCCGCCTGCTCCAGCTCCAGCGGGACGCTCCTGACGAACCCCATGAACAGCAGCACGCCGAACGGCACGTAGTAGCCGACGTTGACCAGGATCAGGCCCTGCAGCGTGGTCATCATGCCCAGCGACTTCAGCACCGCGGTGATCGGCGAGAGGATCACCGGCACCGGGATCATCAGGCCGCAGATCAGCATCACCATGACCACCTTGGCCATCACGTGCCTGGACCTCGCCAGGTAGTGGCCGAGCATGGCGGAGAGCACCGTCACGATGGTGATCGACAGGGCGGTGACCGCGATGCTGTTGATCAGGCCGAACAGGAAGAGGTGGTCCGGCCGGGAGAACACGGCGGCCAGGTTGGCCAGGGTCGGCGGGGCCGGCAGCCCGGCCGGGTCGGCGACGATGGCGGCGCTCGGCTTGAACACGTTGACGAGGACGAGGTACAGCGGCAGGAAGAAGACCACGCTGAGGAACAGCGCGACCAGGGGCCGCAGCCAGGCATGGGTCCGGCCGTCCGTCACTGTGACACCTCGCGTCGCTGGAGCAGCCTCAGCACGACCACCGAGACGCCCGCCACCAGCACGAGCATCACCGCGGCCATCGCCGAGGAGTATCCGATCCGGTTGCCGGTGAAGGCGGTCTGCACCACCTGGAAGGCCATGGTGGCGGTGGTGCCGGTGCCGGGGCCGCCGTTGGTGAGGACCTGGACCTGGTCGTAGGCCTTGAACCCGGTGATCAGCAGCATCACCGTGTTGATGGTCAGGGCGGGGGCGAGCATGGGCCAGGTGACGTTGCGGAACCGGGACAGCGGGCCGGCGCCGTCGATGGCCGCCGCCTCCTGGAGTTCGCGCGGCACGCCCTGGAGCCCGGCCAGGTAGACCACGACGCAGAACCCGAGCATCTGCCAGGTGATGATCCAGGCGATCGAGTAGAGCGCGAGGGAGGGGTCCGACAGCCAGCCGGGCGGGTTCTCCACGCCGAGGCGGCGCAGCAGCACGTTGAGCAGGCCGTCGTCGGTGAGCAGGGCCTGCCAGATGACGCTGATCACGACGGAGCTCAGCACCACGGGGGTGAAGAAGACGCTGCGCAGGGCGAGGTAGAACTTGCCCCGCCGGTCCAGCAGCATCGCGATCAGCAGGCCGCCGCCGTTGGCCAGCACCGAGACGATCACGGTGATCACCACGGTGTTGACCAGCGCCCGCAGGAACTCCGGGTCGCCGAACAGCTCGCCGTAGTTGCGCAGGCCCACGAACCGGGTCGGCGGGTTGAAGGGGTTGCGGTTGGTGAGGCTGTAGTAGGCCGTCATCCCGATCGGGATCAGGACGAACAGCACGTAGGCCACCAGGCCCGGGAGGGCGAAGAGGGCGAACCGCCCCAGGACGGGGGCGAGAGGGCGCCGGGCCCGGGCGTGCGCCCGGTGCCCGTCGCCCCTGCCGTCGTGCGGCGGGCGGGGGGTGCGCAGGCCGTCCCGGCCCCGCACCCCTTGCTCGGTCTTGGTCATGACTGCGTGCCAGGCCCTACTCGGTCGCCTTCGCCCACTGGTCGTCGAGGTAGGCCGCGAACTCCGTGGCCGACTTCTTGCCGGTGATCAGGTCCTGGACGCCCAGGGCGGCCTTGTCGGCCAGGCCGGGCGGCAGCGAGCCGTCGCCGGTCTCCTGGGAGAAGGCGTTGACGATCGAGTTGTCCTGCATGCCCTTCTGGTAGATGTCGACGGTCGCCTGGTAGACCGGGCCCATGTCCGCCGGGGGCGTGTACCCCTTGATCGCCGGGATGGAGCCGTCCAGCTTGACGAAGGCGTCGTTGTTCTCCTTGTCCTCGTCGAAGGCGAGCGCCCACTTCTTGGCCAGCTCCACGTCCGGGGCGGAGGCGCTGACCGAGGTGCCGCCGCCGGTGAAGGTCGGGGTCACCGGGGAGCCGTCGTCGGAGGGCCAGGGGAAGGAGCCGATCTCGAAGTCGGGCTTGGTGTTGTCGGCCGAGGTGGCGAACCAGGAGCCCATGGGGTACATGGCGCCCTTGCCGTCGCGGAACGCCTGCTCGGTGTCCGCGTAGGACCGGCTCAGGCCCGCCGGGTCGATGTAGCCGGCCTTCGCCAGGTCGGCGACCTTCTGGGCGGCCTTCACGAAGTCCGGGTCGGTGAACTTCACGCTGCCCGCGGCCCGTCTGGTCAGCCAGTCGGGCGTCTTCTTGTAGACGTCGGTGGCGACGGTCCCGGTCAGCGGGTACATGTCGGCCCAGGTGTCGGCGCCGCCGCCGCCGACGACGAACGGGGTGACGCCCGCCGCCTTCAGCTTGGCGGAGACGTCGAGCAGCTCCTTGTAGGTCCTGGGCGTCTCGGTGATCCCGGCCTTGGCGAAGGCGTCCTTGTTGTAGTAGATCACCGGGATGACCTGGGTGTTGTACGGCAGCTGGTACACCTTGCCGTCGATGGCGCCCGCCTTGGGGGCGATGAAGTTCTTCAGCTCCTCGTCGGTGAACGGGGCCAGCTTGCCCGCCTGGGCGAAGCCCGCCGGGTTGACCGACTGCAGGATGTCGGGAAGGTTACCCGCCGCGTCGAGCTGCTTGGCGTAGCCGGTGCGGTCCACGTTGGGCGTCACCAGCTTCTTGATGGTCACGCCCGGCACCTTCGCGGAGGCCCGCGCGATGGCCGCGTCCCAGAACGCCGCGTTCAGGTTGGGCGTTTCGAAGACGAGGAAGGACAGCTCGACCTTCCCGCCCGCCGCCGGGGTGGCCGACGGCTGGGCGCCCACCCCGCATCCGGTCACCGCAAGCAGTGTGACCAGGGAAAAAACCAGGGATCTGCGCACTGCACAGCCCTCCTTGCTCCTGTTTCGGCTCCCCGAGGCCGGGTTGAGATAACGTTATCCCGAAGGTTAGAGTGTAACCACCAGGTTTCAAGAGCGAGGTCGGCAACGGATTGGTCACGACATCTGAAACGCGCCGGAGATGGCCAAGAGCGACGATCACCAAGATGATGTCCCCATGGTGGGAGAGGTGAGCGACCGGCGCAGGGGCCGCCGGCCGACGATGGTGGACGTGGCCCGCGAGGCCGGGGTGGCGCTGCGCACGGTGTCCCGGGTGGTCAACCAGGACACCACCGTGGGCCCCGAGCTGGCCCGGCGGGTGCACGCGGCCATCGCCGCCCTCGGCTACCGCCCGGACGAGCGGGCCCGGCAGCTGCGCCTCGGCGTCAGCGGCACCCTGGGCGCGGCCGTCCGGCGGCTGTCGCACGTCAACCCAGTGCTGCGGGCCGTCGAGCAGGCGGCCAGGGCGGCCGGGCTGATGGTCCTGGCGGCCTCCACCGAGGACGACGAGCGGCTCGAACGGCACGTCGTCGAGTCGATGTGCCGGCGCCGGTTCGACGGCATCGTCCTCGAACCGATCGGCGAGGACCACGCCTACCTCGTTCCCGAACTGTCCGCCGGGCTGTCGCTGGTCGCGGTGGACCGGCCGGTCCTGGGCCTCGACGTGGACTGCGTGATCTCCGACAACGCCGCGGGCATAGAGGCGGCCTTCGCGCACCTCGTCCGGCACGGCCACGACCGGATCGCCTACATCGGGGACGACGAGCGCATCTACACCGCGCACGAGCGGGCGCGCGCCTTCCGGTCCTGCCTGACCGGGCACGGCAGCCCGCAGGACGGGATGGTGCACACCGGGGAGGTCGCGCCCGAGCGGATCCACGCGGCCGTCCGCGCGGCGCTCGGCGGCCCGGCCCCGGCCACCGCGATCGTCACCGGCAACGCCAGCATCAGCGTCGAGGTGCTGCGCCGGCTCGGCCCCGACTCGGCGAAGGTGGCCATCGTCGGGTTCGACGACTCCGAACTGGCCACCCTGCTGCGGCCGGACCTGACCGTGGTCGCCCAGGACGACACCGCCATCGGCAGCACCGCGATCGAGCTGCTGCGCGCCCGCATCGCCGACCCGAGCCGCCCGGTCAGCCGGGTGACCGTGCCGGTGGAGCTGCTCGTCCGGGGATCGGGGGAGATCTCGCCGGTCAGCTGACCGTCAGTCCCGGTGCGGCCACGGCGAGGCGGCCACCACGATCCCGTACAGCAGGTGGTCGGCGAGCAGGACGCAGCGCTCGACGGCGGTCCCGCGTCGCCTCGGCACGCCGAGGAGCGGCGCGATGCCCGCCTCGAACACGCCCCAGATCGCGACCCCGTAGGCCGGTCCGGCCCACGGCCGCTCGCGCACGGCGCGGGGCAGGAGGCCGAAGAACGCGCCGCCGCCCGCGCCGTACGCCCAGTGCACGAACTCGATCATGGCCTGGTGCCGCTCCTGCGGCACCAGGCGGAACAGGCCGGGGACGGTGCGTTCGAGGACCGCCTCCGGCGGGACCGTGTGCACCAGGCCGAGCGACGTGGCGGCCTGCCGCATGCCGGACATCGCCATCGCGCCGATCGTCCCGCGGACGCCCGCCCGCAGCGCGGTGGCCCCCGATGTCTCGCTAGCCGGCATTCTGCGCTTCCCGGATTCCATGGGCTCGACCTTCCACTGGACGGCTTCCCGGTCTCCCTGCCCACGTCGGCGACTACTAAGTGCGATCGGCACTTACTCAACGTGTCCGCGGGTTGATAGACACGACGTGATGCCCAAGTTGGCCGACAAGGGGGCTCAGGGCTATGAGTGCAGCCAGAACGGACACAGCTGTGCAAGAGGTTCACATCCTGTGGACCTCCGAGGGAATGAGCTGCGACGGGGACACGGTCTCGGTCACCGCGGCGACGCTGCCGAGCATCGAGGACGTGCTGCTCGGCCTGGTCCCCGGACTGCCCAAGGTGCACCTGCACAACAAGGTGCTCGCGGCGGAGGTGGGCGAGGAGTTCATGACCGCCTTCAACAAGGCGTGGCACGACGAGCTCGGCCCGTTCATCTTCGTGGTGGAGGGCTCGATCCCGAACGAGAAGATCAACGGCGAGGGCTACTGGACGTCGATGGGCAACGACCCGATCACCGGGCAGCCCATCACCGTCAACCAGTGGATCGACCGGCTGGCGCCGAAGGCGTGGGCGGTGGTCGCGGCCGGCACCTGCGCGACGTACGGCGGCATCCACGCCATGGCCGGCAACCCCACCGGCTGCATGGGCCTGGCCGACTACCTCGGGAAGGACTTCCGGTCGGCCGGCGGGCTGCCCATCGTCAACGTGCCCGGCTGCCCCGTGCAGCCCGACAACTTCATGGAGACCCTCACCTGGCTGCTCTACCAGGTCGCCGGTCTCGCGCCGATGATCCCGCTGGACAAGGAACTGCGGCCCACCTGGCTGTTCGGCAAGACCGTGCACGAGGGCTGCGACCGGGCCGGCTACTACGAGCAGGGTGACTTCGCGCTGGACTACAACTCGCCCAAGTGCCAGGTGAAGATCGGCTGCTGGGGGCCGGTGGTCAACTGCAACGTCACCAAGCGCGGGTGGATGGACGGGATCGGCGGCTGTCCCAACGTCGGCGGCATCTGCATCGGCTGCACGATGCCCGGCTTCCCCGACAAGTTCATGCCGTTCATGGACCAGCCGCCCGGCGCGACCGTCTCCGCCACCCTCACCGGCGCCTACGGGACGCTCATCCGCAAACTTCGCGGCATCACCAACAAGACGGTCAACAAAGAGCCCAAGTGGCACCACAACCGTCCGGAACTGACGAGCGGCTACGAGCCGAGGCAGATCTTCTAGAAAGGGGGCGCCCGGTGGCTATCCGCTCGGAGGAGGCGCAGGAGACCCGGCAACTGGTGGAGATGTCCTGGGATCCGATCACCCGGATCATCGGCAACCTGGGCATCTACACCAAGATCGACTTCAACAACAACGAGGTGGTCGAGTGCAAGAGCACCTCGTCGCTGTTCCGCGGCTACAGCGTCTTCATGCGCGGCAAGGACCCGCGCGACTCGCACTTCATCACCAGCAGGATCTGCGGCATCTGCGGTGACAACCACTCGACCTGCTCGATCTACGCGCAGAACATGGCGTACGGCATCAAGCCGCCGCCGCTGGCCGACTGGATCATGAACCTCGGCGAGGCGGCCGAGTACATGTTCGACCACACGCTCTTCCAGGACAACCTGGTGTTCGTCGACTACTGCGAGCAGATGGTCAAGGAGACGAACCCGAGCCTGCTGCGCACCGCGGAGGTGACCGAGGCGCCGCGCGGGGACATCCACGGCTACCGCACCATCGCCGACATCATGCGCGCGTTCAACCCGTTCACCGGCGCGATGTACCGCGAGGCGCTGCACATGAGCCGGCTCACCCGGGAGATGTTCTGCCTGATGGAGGGGCGGCACGTGCACCCCTCGACGCTCTACCCGGGCGGCGTGGGCACGGTCGCCACCCCGCAGCTGTTCACCGACTACCTGGTCCGGCTGCTGAAGGTGCTCGACTTCGTCAAGAAGGCCGTCCCGATGAACGACGACGTCTTCGACTTCTTCTACGAGGCCCTGCCGGGCTACGAGGAGGTCGGCCGGCGCCGCGTCATGCTGGGCTGCTGGGGCTCCTTCCAGGATCCGGACGTCGTCGACTACGACTACCGGACGATGGGCGACTGGGGACAGTCGATGTTCGTCACCCCGGGCATCGTCCTGGACGGCGAGCTGCTCACCACCAACCTGGTGGACATCAACCTCGGCATCCGGATCCTGCTGGGCAGCTCGTACTACGACGACTGGGTGAACGAGGAGACCTTCGTCAGCCACGACCCGCTCGGCAACCCGGTGGACCAGCGCCACCCGTGGAACCAGACCACGCTGCCCAGGCCGCAGAAGCGAAACCTCGACGACGGCAACTACAGCTGGGTGATGAGCCCGCGCTGGTACGACCAGCGCACCGGCGACCACCTCGCGCTGGACACCGGCGGCGGCCCGCTGGCCCGGCTGTGGACGACCGCGCTGGCCGGCCTGGTGGACACCGGCACCGTCAAGGCCACCGGGCGCAGCGTGCAGATCAACCTGCCCAAGAGCGGGGCCTACCCGGAGATGACCTTCGAGTGGAAGATCCCCCAGTGGTCCAACACCATCGAACGCAACCGCGCCCGGATGTACTTCGTCGCCTACTCCGCGGCGATGGCCGTCTTCTTCGTGGAGAAGGGGCTGGAGGAGGTGCGCGCCGGGCGGACCAAGGTCTTCACCGACTTCGAGGTGCCGGAGGAGGCGATCGGCTGCGGCTTCCACGAGGCGGTCCGCGGCGTGCTGTCGCACCACATGGTGATCCGCGAGGGCAAGATCGCCAACTACCACCCGTACCCGCCCACCCCGTGGAACGCGAGCCCGCGGGACGTCTACGGCACTCCCGGCCCCTACGAGGACGCGGTGCAGGGGATGCACATCTTCGAGGAGAACGGCCCGGAGAACTTCAAGGGCATCGACATCATGCGCACGGTACGCAGCTTCGACCCGTGCCTGCCCTGCGGCGTGCACATGTACCTCGGCCCGGGCCGGGTGCTGCGCCAGGTGCACTCCCCGACGCTCGGCGCCGCCGTCTCCGGCCAGGGCCGGTCGTGAGGGTCCTGACATGACGGCACCGGAGGAGGAGAAGGCCGCCGCCCTGGTGGCGCGGGTCGAGGAGCTGCTGGACCGCATCCAGCGGCTGCCCGATCCGGAGCCCGCCGTCGAGCTGGTCCGCGCGGTCCTCGACCTGTATGGGGAGGGCCTGGCCCGGATCGCCGCGGCCGGCGGCGAGCGGCTGACGGCCACGCTGGCCGACGACGAGCTCGTCGAGCACCTGCTCCTGCTGCACGACCTGCACCCGCTGGACACCGCCGCCCGGGCCGCCAGGGCCGCGAAGCGGGTCCGGCTCCGCCTCGGCGGCGCGGTCGTGGAGGCGGTCGAGGTGTGCGACGGCGTGGCCCGGGTACGGCTGCGCCGCCGCCGGGGCGGCTGCGGTTCGGGGGCGCGCCCCGCCGACGTCCTCGCCGAGGCGATCCGGCAGGCGGCCCCCGAACTCGACCGGGTGGAGGTCGAGGAGTGCGACCCGCCGCCGGTGGTGATCTCCGTGGACAGCCTGACCCGCGGCCGTCCCGGCGTCCAGGCGGCCGCCGGTGAGTGAGCGGAGGGCGGGCGGCGGCCTGCGCGCGATCCTCGACCGCCCGGCCGGGCCGCCGGCCGGCGGCGGGCCGGGCGGGGAGCCCGCGCACCGGTGCGAACTGTGCGCCGCGCCGATCGCCGAGGAGCACCGCCACCTGGTGGAGCCGGGCGTGCGCGAGCCGCGCTGCGCCTGCCGGCCGTGCGCCCTGCTGTTCGACCGGCCGCCCGCCGCCGGCGACCGGTACCGCCTGGTTCCGGACCGCCGGTGGCACCTGCCCGGCTTCGCCCTGGACGACGCCACCTGGGCGGCGCTGAACATCCCCGTGCGGATGGCGTTCGCCTACCGCGACTCGGCCGCGGACCGGACGGTGGTCCTCTACCCGAGCCCCGCCGGGGCGGTGGAGGCGCCGGTGGACGGGCGGACCTGGGCGGCGGTGGAGGCGGCCAACCCGGTGCTGACGCGGCTCGCGCCGGACGTGGAGGCCCTCCTGATCGACCGTACGGACGGCGCGCGGGACCACTGGCTGGTGCCGATCGACGACTGTTACGCCCTCGTGGCCCTGCTGCGGACGCGGTGGCAGGGCCTCGCGGGGGGCGCGGACGTCTGGCGCGCCGTCGCCGGGTTCTTCGCCGGTCTGCGCCACCGGGCCAGACCCATGCCGATCGGAGAGCAGAAAGGAGTCCCACGATGACGAACAGCATCAGGACGGGCCGGCCCGACGTGCGCCCCGACGCCCCTTCGCACACCGCCAAGGTCAGGCAGGGCAACGAGGTCGGCGGCTACGAGCGGATGTCCGGCCACGAGATCGACGGGCGGGCCTCGGCCGCCCGGTCCACCGGGATCAACCCCGAGGACCGCGAGCCCATCGACCCGGCGATGCCCGGCCTCTTCCCGGCATGAGCGCCGCCGTACGGCCGGCCGCCGGCGAGAAGGGCTGCCCGCCGGCACTGAAGATCGGCCTGGTGGGCGCGGCGGCGGTGGAGTTCGCCGTCGTGCCCACGCTGGGGTTCACCCTGCGGATCGGCGCCGGCGGCACGGCGCCGATCCGCGGCGTGGCGCTGAACGCGCAGATCCGCATCGCCGTCGCCCGGCGCGCCTACGACCCGGCCACCAGGCGGCGGCTCGGCGAGCTGCTCGGCCCGGAGGGCCCGCACCAGCGGCCCGCGCCGAGCATGCTGTGGGCGCACGCCGCCGTGCAGGTGCCGCCGTTCGACGGCGAGACCGAGGTGGAGCTGCACGTGCCGTGCACGTACGACTTCGAGGTGGCCGCCGCGAAGTACCTGCACGTCCTGCCGGACGGCGAGGTCCCGCTGGAGTTCCTCTTCACCGGGACGATCTTCTACCTGGAGGACGGGCTGCTCCAGGCCGCGCTGATCCCGTGGGACACCGACGTGGACTTCCCGATGCCGGTCGCCGTCTGGAAGGACGTCATGGAGCGCTACTTCCCGCACAGCGCGTGGCTGCGGCTGGACCGGGAGACGTTCGACCGGCTCTACGCCTACAAGGTCAGGCACGCGCTGCCCGGCTGGGACGACGTCGTCGCGAGCCTGCTGCCGGGCACGCGGGAGGGACTCTGACCGATGGACGACACGAGGGACGGAGCGGCGGAGATGACGGGGACGGGGGAGCCGGTGGCGACGGACGAGGTGACCCGGGTCGCGCGGGCCCTGCTCTACGAGGGATACCTGCTGTGGCCCTACCGCCGCTCCGCCCTCAAGAACAACCGCCGCTGGACGCTCGGCGGCGTCCACCCCCGCGGGTACCGGGACGCGGGCGACTCGTGGCTGATGCGGACCCAGATCCCGATCGAGGCCGGCCCGGACGACACCGTGGACGTGCTGGTCCGCTTCCTGCACGTCGTCAGCAGGGATGTGGCCCGCCCGGCGGCCCGCCGCTCCTCCGGCCAGGCTCCCGGAGCGGCCCCCGGAGCGGGGCAGGGGCCCGGATCGGGGCTCGAACCGGTGGTGGAGCTGGTCGCGGGCGGGGAGCGGTACGTGCCCAGGGAGGAGGCGGCCGAGCGCGAGTTCGGCGCGTCCGGGCTGGTCCTGGCCGACCTGGTGCGCGAGCCCGCCGTCGTGGAGATCGACGTGCCGGGCGAGGAACAGGTCGAGTGGGTGGAGGATCCGCCCGGCCGCCGTGCCGGCGCCCTGGTCCGGAGCTGCCGGCCGTTGCGCGGGCGGGTGGTGGTGAGCGCCGAGCGGATGACGCCGGACGTCTGCCGGATCACCGTCGAGGTGGTCAACACCACCCGCTGGGCCGGCGACAGCCGTACCGAGGCGCTCGAGCGCGCGTTCGTCTCCGCGCACACCATCCTGCGCTCGCCGCGCGGGCGGTTCGTCTCGCTGATGGACCCGCCGGACGCGCTGCGCGAGGTGACGCGCGGCTGCGGCAACGCGGGCACCTGGCCGGTCCTGGCGGGGCCCGAGGGCGACCGGCACACCGTGCTGTCCTCGCCGATCATCCTCTACGACCACCCGAAGATCGCGCCGGAGAGCCCCGGCGACCTCTTCGACGCCACGGAGATCGACCAGTTGCTCACCCTCAGCGTGCTCTGCCTGACCGAGGACGAGCAGCGGGAGATCCGCGAGGGGGACCCGCTGGGCCGGGAGATCCTGGACCGCTGCGCCGCCCTGCCGCAGGACCGGCTGATGCGGCTGCACGGCACCTTCCGCGCCCCCGGCCCCACGAACCCCGCGACCGGCTCCGCGACCGACCGTGCGACCGGTCCCGCGTCGGACCGGGCGACGAGCCCCGCGACCGACCGTGCGACCGGTCCCGCGTCGGACCGGGCGACGAGCCCCGCGACCGGCCCTGCGACGGACACCGCGACGGGCACCGCGGCTGGGGGTGGCGCGTGAGCGCGATGGACTTCTGGCGGCGGATGGAGGGCCGCGGGCCGGACACGGTGACCGTGGCCGGGGTGTGCGTCGGCGCGGGCAGCAGGGTACGGCTGCGGCCCCGGTCGCGTACGGACATCTTCGACCTGGCCATGGACGGCCGGGTCGCCATCGTGGAGGGCGTCGAGCAGGACGACACCGGCGCCCTGCACCTCGCCGTCACCCTGGAGGACGATCCCGGCCGTGACCTGGGCGAGGCCGGGCTCCCGGGGCACCGGTTCTTCTACTCCGTCCAGGAGGTCGAGCCGCTGGAGGACGACCCCGGGGCGCCCGCCCGGCCGCGCGTCCTGGTGGCCGGCATCGGCAACGTCTTCCTCGGCGACGACGGGTTCGGCGTCGAGGTGGCCCGCCTGCTCGCCGAACGGCCGCCGCCGCCGGGGGTGGACGTCGTCGACTTCGGCATCCGCGGCATGGACCTCGCCTACGCCCTGCAACGCGGCTACGACGCCGTGCTCTTCGTGGACGCCGCCCCGCGCGGCGTGGCGCCGGGAACCCTCACCGTGCTGGAGGCGGAACCGCCCGGAGACGGCGTGACGGTGGACACCCACGGCATGGACCCGGTGAAGGTGCTGCGCCTCGCCAGGGAACTGGGCCGCACGCCCGGCCGGGTCCTGGTGCTGGCCTGCGAACCGGCGACGGTGCCGACCGGCGCCCCGGACGAGGACGTGTGCGTCGGGCTCAGCAGCCCGGTGCGGGCGGTGCTCGGCCAGGCCGCCGAACTGGCCCTCGCACTGGTCGACGACCTGTTGGAAGGAGGTGAACGGGATGAGAAAGACGAAGATCGTGGCCCTGCTGACGCTGGGCGCGGTGACGGTGCTGGTCGTACGCCAGTGGCCGGAGATCGAGCGGTACCTCAAGATGACCAAGATGTAGGTGTATTCGATGCATGAGCATGGCATGTGCGAGGGGCTCGTCGACCTGGTGCAGCAGGAGGCGGCGGGGCGGCGGGTCACCGGCGTCCGGGTCCGGATAGGCGCGGGACACGCGGTGGTCCCGGAGGCGTTCGGCCAGGCCTTCGCGCTGGCGGCGGGCGGCACCGCCGCCCAGGACGCGGAGCTGGACCTCGTGGTGGTCCCGTTCACCCTGGACTGCCGCGGCTGCGGCGGCCGGACCGAGTCCGCGGACGCGCTCGCGGCCTGCCCGAGCTGCGGCGGCGACGTGGACGTCACCGGCGGCGACGAGCTGGTCCTGGAGTCGATCCGGCTGGAGGGCGGCGCCGATGTGTCTCGGCATCCCCGGTGAGCTGGTGGGCCCCGCCGAGGAACACGCCGATCTCGCGGTCGTGGACATCAGCGGGGTCCGCCGGCGCATCAACGTGGCGCTGCTCGCGGGGGAGGACCTCAAGCCCGGCGACTGGGTCCTCGTCCACGTGGGCTTCGCCCTGTCCAAGATCTCCGAGTCGGAGGCCAAGGCGGTCCTGGACATGCTCCTCGGCACCGGGCAGGCGTACGACGACGAGATCGACGCGCTGAAAGGGTCGGACATCACATGAACGGGGTGGACCATGCGGTTCGTCGATGAGTACCGCGACGCCGCGGCGGCCCGGGCGCTCGCCGCGCGGATCGCCTCCCGGTGCGAGCCCGGCAGGGAGTACAAGTTCATGGAGGTGTGCGGCGGGCACACCCACACCATCTACAAGCACGGCCTGGAGGACCACCTGCCGCCGGCCGTGACGCTGGTGCACGGGCCGGGCTGCCCGGTGTGCGTCATCCCGATGGGACGGGTGGACGACGCCATCCACATCGCCCGGCGGCCCGACGTGATCATGACGTCGTTCGGCGACATGATGCGGGTGCCCGGCGGTGAGGGGTCCTTCCTCGACGCCAAGGCCGAGGGCGCCGACATCCGGATGGTGTACTCGCCGCTGGACGCACTCAAGATCGCCAGGGAGAACCCGGACCGCAACGTGGTCTTCATGGGGATCGGCTTCGAGACCACGACGCCGTCCACGGCGATGACCGTGCTGCGCGCGGCCGAGGAGGGCGTCGGGAACTTCTCCGTGTTCTGCAACCACGTCCTGATCATCCCGGCGATCAAGGCCATCCTCGACTCGCCCGACCTGCGGCTCGACGGCTTCGTCGGTCCCGGCCACGTCTCGGCCGTGATCGGCTGCGAGCCGTACCGGTTCATCGCGGAGGAGCACGGCAAGCCGCTGGTGGTCGCCGGGTTCGAGCCGCTGGACATCCTGCAGTCGGTGGACATGCTGCTGGCCCAGGTGGGCGAGGGGCGCTCCGTGGTGGAGAACCAGTACGCCCGGGTGGTGCCGTGGGAGGGCAACCGGATCGCCCTGGAGGCCATCGGGAAGGTGATGCGGGTGCGGCCGCACTTCGAGTGGCGCGGCCTCGGCTTCATCTCCCATTCGGCGCTGGAGATGTCCGACGAGTACGCCGCCTTCGACGCCGAGCGGATCTTCGACGTGCCCGGCGCGCGGATCGCCGACCCCAAGTCCTGCCAGTGCGGCGAGGTACTCAAGGGCGTGCTCAAACCGTGGGAGTGCAAGGTGTTCGGCACCGCCTGCACGCCCGAGACGCCGATCGGGACCTGCATGGTCTCCTCGGAGGGCGCCTGCGCCGCCTACTACAACTTCGGCCGCTTCAGCCGGGAGCGGGTCAGGGAGGCGACCCGCGCATGAACTCCGATCCCATCGCCGTGGAGGCGCGAGGCGCCAAGGAGTCGCAGGTCCTGGCGCGGGTGGAGCGCGCGCGGCGGCGCAAGGCGGTCGTCCGGGAGGAGCGGATCACGCTGGCCCACGGCGCGGGCGGCCGGGCCACCCGGACGCTGATCGACGCGGTCTTCCTGGAGGCGTTCGGCAACCCGCTGCTGGCGCCGCTGGAGGACGGGGCCACGCTGCCGCTGGACGGCGCGCGGGCGGTGTTCACCACCGACTCCTACGTGGTCTCGCCGCTCTTCTTCCCCGGCGGCGACATCGGCGACCTGGCCGTCAACGGGACCGTGAACGACCTCGCGGTCTGCGGGGCGAGGCCGCTCTACCTGTCGGCGGGGTTCATCCTCGAGGAAGGGTTCCCGGTGGCCGACCTGCGCCGGATCACCGCCTCGATGTCCGCCGCGGCGCGGGCGGCGGGCGTGTCCATCGTGACCGGCGACACCAAGGTCGTCCAGCGGGGCAAGGCCGACGGCTGTTACGTCACGACCTCCGGCGTCGGGCTCCTGGAACGCCCGTCGGCGCCGTCGCTGACCGCCGCGCGGCCGGGCGACGCGGTCGTCGTGTCCGGCCCGATCGGCGACCACGGCGCGGCGATCATGCTGGCCCGCGGCGAGTTCGGCATCGAGTCCGGCCTGCGCTCCGACACCGCGCCGCTGCACGACGTCGTCGCCACGCTGCTCGACGCCGTCCCCGGCCAGGTGCGGACGCTGCGCGACGCCACCCGCGGCGGGGTCGCCACCATCCTCAACGAGGTGGCCACCGCCGCCCGGGTGGCCGTGGTGGTGGAGGAGGACGCGGTCCCGGTACGGCCCGAGGTCACCGGCGTGTGCGAGCTGCTCGGCATCGACCCGCTCTATGTCGCCTGCGAGGGCAGGTTCGTCGCCGTGGTCGCCGGGGAGTGCGCCGGGCGGGCCGTCGAGGCGCTGCGCGGGCACCCGCTGGGCGAAGACGCCGCCGTGATCGGCACGATCAAGGACGATCCGCCGGGCCTGGTCCTGCTCAGGACCGCCTTCGGCGGCACCCGGATCGTCGACGTCCTCGTCGGAGACCCGTTGCCCCGCATCTGCTGACCACGCCGCCGTCAGGGAGGCGGCCGGCCGACGGCGCCGCGGCGGGCGTCGAGCGCGCCCGCCACGGCGGCCTGGCCGAGGCTGACGCCGCCGTCGTTGCCGGGGACCCGGCGGTGGAGCAGGACGCGCAGGCCCGCGCGGGCGAGACCGTCGGCGACCGCGCCGAGCAGCAGCATGTTGCCGAACACCCCGCCGGACAGGGCCACCGTGCCCAGATCGGCGCCCGCCGCGACGCGGGCCGCCGCGGTCACCACCGCGGCGGCCAGCCCGTGGTGGAACCGGGCCGCGATCACCGCGGGCTGCACCCCCCGCCCCAGATCCTCGACCACCCCCCGGACCAGGTCCGTGCCACGGATCACCAGCACGTCCTCCCCGGCGGCCGGGGCGGTCGCCGTCACACTCACCGGGTAGCCGTCCCGGACGGTGCGGTCCGCCCGCCGTTCGAGCTCCATCGCGGCCTGGCCCTCGTAGGTCACCGTGTCGTGCAGGCCGAGCAGGGCGGAGACGGCGTCGAAGAGGCGGCCGGCGCTGGAGGTGAGCGGGGCGGCGGCCCCGGCGGCGGGTCCGGCCGCCAGCAGCGCGGCGACCGCCGGCCAGCGGGCCGCGTTCCGCCGCACCACCCCGAGCCCGCCGACCGGCGCGGAGCCGTACGGGGCGTGCCGGCCGGCCGTGGGGCCGTGGCTGTGGCCGTCGTCGTTGTCGGCGGCGGGGCCGTAGGCGGTGTGGAGGTAGGCGGCGGCCATCCGCCAGGGTTGCCTGATGGCGGTGACGCCTCCCGGCATCCGCACCGGCTCCAGGTGCCCGGCCCGCCGGAAGCCCGCCAGGTCCGCCACCAGCAGCTCCCCGCCCCAGATGGTCCCGTCAGGGCCGTACCCGGTGCCGTCGAGCGCGATCCCGACGACCGGTCCCGTCTCGCCGTTGTCGGCCAGGCAGGAGGCGATGTGCGCGTGGTGGTGCTGCACCGCGACCGTCTCGACGCCGGGCAGGCCGAGCGCGTACTTCGTCGAGAGGTACTCCGGGTGCAGGTCGTGCGCCACCACGGCCGGGTCGATGCCGAAGAGGCGGCGGAAGTGCTCGATCCCGCCGGTGAACGCGCGCAGCGTCTCGTAGTTCTCCAGGTCGCCGATGTGCGGGGAGAGGAACGCGTGCCGGTCCGTGGCCAGGCAGAACGTGCTCTTCAGCTCGGCGCCGCAGGCGAGCACCGGCCGGGGCAGCGGCCGGGGGAGCGTGATCGGCTCCGGCGCGTGGCCGCGGGCCCGCCGTACCGGGACCTGCGTGCCGCGGAAGACGCGGACCACCGAGTCGTCGGCCGGGACGTGGATCGGCCGGTCATGGGTGAGGAACGCGTCCGCGACGGCGCCGAGCCGGGCCAGGGCGTCGCCGTCACGGTGGGCGATGGGCTCGTCCGCCACGTTGCCGCTGGTCAGTACGAGCGGCCGGCCCACCTCCCCGGTCAGCAGATGGTGCAACGGCGTGTACGGCAGCATCACGCCGAGCACGTCGTCCGACGGCGCCACCGAGGGCGCGACCCCGCCGCCCGGCCGCCGGGGCAGCAGCACGATGGGCCGCCTCGGGCCGGTGAGCACGCCGGCCACGGAGTCCCGGAAACCGTCACCGGAGCGATGGTCACCGGAGGTGAGGGGGGCGGGGAGGTCGAGGTGGCAGAGGAGGGAGACGGCTGTGAGGTCGGGGAGCATGAGGGCGAACGGTTTGTGCGGGCGGTGTTTGCGGGCGCGCAGGGTCGCGACGGCGCGCTCGTCGGTGGCGTCGGCGGCGAGATGGTAGCCGCCGAGGCCCTTGATCGCGACGATCCCGCCGGCGGCCAGCAGCGCCGCCGCCGCGCCCACCGGGTCGCCGGGGATCGCGGCGCCGCCGGGCGTGACCAGGGACAGGACGGGACCGCAGGCGGGGCAGCAGACCGGCTGGGCGTGGAACCGCCGGTCGGCCGGGTCCTCGTACTCCGCCCGGCACGCGGGACACAGCGGGAAGCCGGCCATCGTGGTCGCCGGACGGTCGTACGGCAGCGCGGTCACGATGGTGTACCGGGGACCGCACCCGGTGCAGTTGACGAACGGGTACCGGTACCTGCGGTCGGCCGGGTCGTTCAGCTCGGCCAGGCAGGCGTCGCAGGTGGCCGCGTCCGGCGGGACGAGGGTGCGGCCGCCGCCGTACGGCAGGCTGGGCACGATGTGGAACCCGGCGGTCCCGGTCGGCGCGATCGGCGTCACCTCGACCCGTTCCACCACGGCGAGCGCCGGAGCCCGGTGGCGCACGTCCTCCACCAGCGCGCTCACCGCGGCCACCGGCCCCTCGGCCTCGATGAACACGCCGCCGGGATCGTTCCCCACCAGGCCCGCCAGCCCGTACCGCACCGCCAGCGCGTGCACGAAAGGCCGGAACCCGACCCCCTGCACCACCCCCCGGACCCGGACCAGCGATCGCACCGGGCCGGTCGCGTCCTCCGCCACCGGTCAGGTCGGCTCGGCCAGCGATCGCTGGACGAGCTCCCACAGCACGTGGCACATCGTGGTCTGCGCCTCCTGGACGCGGTGCACGGACGCGGAGGGGACGACGAGGAGGTGGCCGGTGACGCCGGCTTCGGCCATCCGGCCCCCGCCGGAGCCGGCGAGGCCGACCGTCACCATGCCGCGGCGGCTCGCCTCCTCCAGGCCGAGCACGACGTTGGCCGAACCGCCGCTGGTGGACAGGCCGACGGCGATGTCGCCGGGGGCGCCCAGGGCGGCGATCTGCCTGGCGAAGATCACCTCGAAGCCCACGTCGTTGCCGAGCGCGGTCAGCAGGGCGACGTCACCGGTGAGCGTGACGGCCGGCAGCGGGCGCCCGGCCCGGCGGGGGGCCAGGAACAGCTGGGCCACCGCCTGGGCGTCGGTGCTGCTGCCGCCGTTGCCGAAGGCGAAGAGCCTGCCGCCGCCCCGGAACGCGGCGGTCATCGCGTCCGCGCACGCCGACAGCCGGGGGCCGAGCTCCCGCAGCACGCGCACCCGCAGGTCAAGCGCCTCGTGCGCCTTCTCGGCGGTGGACCTGACGACCTCGGCGAACACCGTCTCGTCGTCCCCGCCGCCCCGGTGCGGGAACGGGTACACCGACCCGTTCGCGGGCCGCCCGACCGGGCCGGTCACGAGGGGGCTCCGGCGGAAGGGGGCCGGCCGAGGACCGCGATGGCCTCCTTGGCGTGCACCATGACCACGTCGCCGACCCCGGCCCTGACCAGCGCCACGCTGATCTCCTCGATCCCGGCGCCGGTGTCGGCCAGGGCCAGCCCGCCGGGCAGCAGTTCGGTCACCGTGACGGGGACGGCGGTGTCGGAGCAGGTCACGCAGACGTCGCCGGGGCAGGACGATCCCTCGCCCGGCGGATGGCGCGGGCCGGTCACCGGGACACCCGGGCGGAGTGTTCGAAGAACATGTGGACGAGTTCCCACAGGAGGTGATAGGTGGTCACGTGCAGTTCGCGGGTGATCAGCGGGTCGTCGCTGCCGGCGGCGAGCAGGTGGTCCGCGGTCACGCCCGCGGTGGCCTGCCCGGTGAGGGCGACGGTGAGCATGCCCAGCTCGCGGGCGGCGGCCAGGGCGGTGCGGACGTTCTCGCACGGGTCGCCGGCGACGATGCCCACCGCGACGTCCCCCGGGCCGCCCAGCAGCCGGAGCTGTGCGGAGAAGGCGGCGGCCTGACCGCCGAGACGGGCCAGGCCGGTCACCGCGGCGGCGTCGCCGGCCAGCGAGATCGCCGGCAGGGCGCGCTTCCCGACGCCCACCGGATGGGAGAACTCCACGGCCAGGTGCCCGGCGTCGGCGGCGGCCGTGCCGTTGCCGAAGGTCAGCAGCCTGCCGCCGGCGTGGAAGCGCTGCGCCATGTCACGGCAGGCGAGGGCGATCCGCTCCGCGTCCAGGGCCAGGGCCCGGTGCGGCGCGGCGCGGGACTCGCACGCCTCCTCGATCAGCGGGACCATCCGCGTTCCCTTCCCCCGGGCCGATCCCGGCGCCGGGCGGCCGGTGCTGCTTGATGAGCGGCGTGAGCCGGCGCAGGCAGTAGTCGAGCCTGGTGCGGGTCTCCTCCAGGGTGCCGAGCCACGCCGACAGCTCCGCGTGTCCCTGGGCGGTCAGCATGTAGATCCGCCGCGCGGGGCCGGAGTTGGAGGGCGTCCAGTCGGAGCTGAGGCAGCCGCGCCGCTCCAGCGCGCGCAGCGCCCGGTAGACGCTGCCGGTGTCACCGTCGGCGACGCCGAAGGGACGCAGCCGCTCGACGAGGTCGTACCCGTGGTCCGGCCGCTCGACCAGGAGCAGCAGCAGGCAGGAGCTGAGAAAGCTCCTGGGTTCGAGACCACCCACTCCTTACCACCGTTCCGGAGACAGCCGCTTGGGTAGGGTTCATTCCGCACGGTGGCGCCTGGGTAATCGCGCCTAACGGTATGCGCAGGTTCAAGGGCGTCCGGCGATCCCGGTCGAGGGTCCCGGGTCGTCCGCGGCGTCCATCGGCTCCCAGACGGTCTCCCCGCTCGGCAGGCAGCCGACGATGTCGTAGACCTCGCAGCCGTCGAGGGTCTCCTCGTCCAGCAGCCGCCGGGTGAGCTCGTCCAGCGCCTCCCGGTGCCGTTCCAGCAGCGCCGCCGCGCACTGCTCGGCCCTGCGGAGCAGCCTGCCCACCTCGGCGTCGATCACCCGCTGGGTGGCCTCGGCGTAGGGGCGCTCCAGCGGGTCGCCGTTCGCCTGCGGCAGCGCGCCGCCGGGGTAGGCGACCGGTCCGAGCTGCGGGGACAGCCCGTACTCGCGCACCATGCGCACGGCCAGCTCGGTGGCGGTGGACAGGTCGCGGGCGGCGCCGGTCGAGGACTGCTCCAGGACGAGCCGCTCGGCGGCCCGGCCGGCCAGCCTGACGGTCAGCGACTCGGTCAGGTACTCCTCGGTGTACAGGCGGCGCTCGTCCCTGGGCAGCTGGTGGGTCACGCCCAGCGCGACGCCCACCGGCAGGATGGTGATCTTCGTGACCAGGTCGGCCGTCGGGCACAGCGCCGCCGCGACGGCGTGGCCGCTCTCGTGCACCGCGACGGTGAGCCGCTCGTCGGGCAGCAGCGCGGTGGAGTCGTCCCGCCTGCCCAGCAGCAGCCGGTCCCTGGCCTCGTCGAAGTCGGCCGCCCGGATCTCGTCCCGGTCGTTCCTGGCGGCCTGCAGCGCGGCCTCGTTGACCAGGTTGGCCAGATCGGCGCCGCTCAGCCCGGGGGTGCCGCGGGAGACCACCGACAGGTCGACGTCGCAGGCCAGCGGCTTGTCCCGGGCGTGCACGTCGAGGATGCGCAGCCGGTCGGCCTGGCCGGGCAGCGGCACCTGCACCTGGCGGTCGAAGCGCCCGGGGCGCAGCAGGGCCGCGTCGAGCACCTCGGGCCGGTTCGTGTTGGCCAGCACGACGACCATGCTGTCCCGGGTGAACCCGTCCATCTCGGCGAGGAGCTGGTTGAGCGTCTGCTCGCGCTCGTCGTTCTTGTTCGGCCCGGCTGCCGTACGGCGGGCGCCGACGGCGTCGATCTCGTCGATGAACACGATCGACGGCGCGTGCGTGCGGGCCTCGGCGAACATCTCGCGCACCCGCGAGGCGCCGAGGCCGACGTAGACCTCGACGAAGCTGCTGCCGGTGGCCGCGAAGAACGGCACCCGGGCCTCACCGGCCACGGCGCGGGCCAGCAGCGTCTTGCCGGTGCCGGGCGGCCCGACGAGCAGCACGCCGCGGGGCCCCTGCGCGCCGGCCCG
Organism: Microtetraspora sp. NBRC 13810; assembly: GCF_030268685.1. Taxonomy (GTDB): domain Bacteria; phylum Actinomycetota; class Actinomycetes; order Streptosporangiales; family Streptosporangiaceae; genus BSRQ01. The sequence goes on along the minus strand of NZ_BSRQ01000010.1, from coordinate 194,865 downwards.
GCGGTAACGGTCGGGGTGCTGGAGGAAGTCGACGACCTCGTGCACCTCCTGCTTGACGCCCTCGTAACCGGCGACGTCGTCGAACCGCACGGAGGGCCGCTCGGCCTCGGTGAGCCGGGACCTGCCCCGGAACACGCCGCCCATGGCGCCGCTCCCGGCGGCGATCACCTGCTGCATCCGGCTGCCCACCCAGACCAGGGCGCCGAGGAAGAGCAACGTCGGCAGCAGCGACGTGACCAGCCTGCGCAGGGTGTCGTCCTGCTGGTGGGCCGAGATCTGGACGCCCGCCGCGGTGAGGCGGGAGGCGAGGTCGCTGGTGTTGAGCGCCCACACCGGGGCCTGGGTGGCGTAGTCCTGCCCGGTGGACAGCCGTCCGGTCAGCTCTCCGCTGCTGCCGACGGACACCGTCGCCACCGCGTGGCGGGTGAGGTCGCCGAGGAAGCCGCTGTAGGTCAGGTCGTCCGTGGTCATGGCCGCGTAGATGTCCGGGCCGAAGAACACGAGGAAGAAGAACGCGGCGACGAGGGTGAAGATCCAGGCACGGGACCAGGGGATGCGCGGCTGTGGCGCCGTCGGCCGCCCGGGGACGGGCCGGCCGCCGGATTCGTTGCGCCCCGTCGCGCCGCCCGGGTCGGGCGGGCCTGCGGTGTGGATGTGTGGGGCGTTCATGTCTGCTCCGGTGCTCCCAAAGAGGGGTCGAGCTGTTCACCTACCACTTTGCTGAGTGTCCGATGAGGGCACGATGAAAGTTGTATACAGTATTCTATATTTGATTCTTCGCCTCCCGGTCTCACCTCCGGGTCGGGGTCAGCCGCGCTCCGGCGCGTGCGCGGGCGAGGTGTGCAGGCGGTAGCCGGCGCCGCGCACGGTTCTGATCGTGTCCCGCCCGAACGGGCGGTCCACCTTGTCCCTCAGGTAACGCACGTAGACGTCGACGATGTTGGACCCGCCGTCGTAGGCGAAGTCCCACACGTGCTCGATCAGGAAGGTCCGGCTCAGCACCTCGCCAGGCCGCCGCATGAGCTCCTGCAACAGGGCGAACTCCTTGGCGGACAGCCGGATCTCCGTCGCGCCGCGCCGTACCGAACGGGTGCTCGGGTCCAGGGTGAGGTCGTCGACCCTGAGCACCGGCGGGCGCTCCCGCGGGTCGCGCCTGGTCAGCGCCCGGATCCGGGCGAACAGCTCGGCCAGCGCGAACGGCTTGGTGAGGTAGTCGTCGGCGCCGCTGTCCAGGCCGCGGATCCGGTCGGGCACGCCGCCACGCGCGGTCAGCATGATCACCGGAGTCCACCGGCCCTCGCTGCGCATCCGGCGGCACACCTCGAACCCGTCGGGCGCCGGGATCATCGCGTCGAGCACGACGGCGTCGTACGGGTTCTCCGTCAAGCTCCACAGGGCGTCGGCGCCGTTGTTCACGGCGTCGGTCGCGTAACCCTCTCGGCGTAGCCCCCGGGTGAGCAGCGCGGCCATCCCGGGGTCATCCTCGACCACGAGCACCCTCATACCGTCAAGCCTAGGCTCACCTGCGGGTTCATGGCTCGCGCTCACTTGTAGTCCCTTTCCGGCCGGTGGCCGCACTCCCGGCAGGACGTCTCGACCCGGGCGGTCAGCCGGGCGAGGTCGAGGTGCAGCCGTTCCATCTCGTCCCGCAGCTCGATCGACACCGCCTCGGTACGGCGGGCCGCCCGCCGGTCGTGCAGTGCCTGCTCGCCGTTCACCAGGTCCGTACGGCGGGCGGCCATGAGGATCAGCGCGAGCTCCACCACCGCGACCGCGGACAGCGTGAGGTCGAGCACGACGGCGAGGTCGGTGCGCTGGCCGCGGATCACCGTCGACCCGGCGACGGCGACCACCGCGATGACCGCCGCGCAGATGAAACGCCATGAGCCGAGGACGTCGCGTGCCGTCTCCGCGGCCTGTTCGCCGCGAACCGGGCGGCGCCCGGCCCGCGCCTGCGGGTACGGCTCCCAGCCGTCGTGCCGTCGCAGGGGCCGAGTGGGTGAAGGATGCGCCGACATGGGGGAACCTTCCTCTGAGAGGGACTGCCTGACCTCATGCGAACAGGCTGCTCAGCCCAAGATGAGAAGATCATGAAAGAGCGGGGGTGCGACCGTGCGGCCGATGCCCGGATCGCTGCGGGTGCGCCTCGTGCTGGTCTTCTCGATCGGCGCCTTCGCCGCGCTCGCCGCCTGCCTGGTGCTGCTCTACGTGCTCCTCGACCGGCAGTTGTGGGACGCGCTCGACACCGACCTGCGCCGGCGCGCCGACGATCTGTCCGCCGCCGTGGCGCAGGGCGACCTCGGCGTGCTCGCCGCCGACCCGATGGCGCAGCTCTACGCGCCGGACGGGACCGTGCTCACCGGCTCGACGTCGGTGGACGGCCTGCAACTGCTCCGGCGGGACCAGGTGCGCGCCGCCACCGGGACGGCGAAGTACGCCACCGAGTCGCTGCGGGTGCGGCCGGGGGAGGGCATGCTGCGGGTGCGGCTGCTGTGGCAGCGGATGCCGGACGGGCGGGTGCTCGCGGTGGGGCTGTCCGCGGCGGCGGCGCAGGACTCCCGGCGGCGGCTGCTGTCGGTGCTGCTGCTGGCCGGTCCGCTGCTGCTCGGGCTCACCGCCGCGGCGGGCTGGCTGGTGGTACGGGCCGCGCTGCGCCCGGTCGGCCAGCTCACGGCCGAGGCGGCCGAGATCTCCTCGCTGGACATCGGCCGGCGGCTCCCCGAGGTGCCCGGCGACGATGAGATCGCCCGGCTGGCTCGCACCCTGGACGACATGCTCGCCCGGCTGCGGGTGTCCTTCGCCCGTGAGCGGGCCTTCGTCGACGACGCCAGCCACGAGCTGCGCACCCCGATCGCCGTCCTACGCGGGGAGATCGAGCTGGCGATGTCCGCGGCCGGTGACCGCGACGAGGTGGAACGCTCGCTGCGCGCCGCGCTCCGCGAGGTCGAGCGCCTCTCCCGGCTCGCCGAGGACCTGCTGCTGCTCGCCCGGCAGCGGGCCGGCTCCCTGGTGATCCGCAGCGAGCCGGTCGACCTCGCCGACCTGGTCGCCGCCCAGTCGCGCGCTCTCGAACCGGTGCTCGGGCTGCGCATCGAGGCCGCCTGCGACCCGCTCATCGTGGAGGCCGACCCGGACCGGCTGCGGCAGGTGCTGGTCAACCTGGCCGCCAACAGCGCCGCGGCCGGGGCCCGGGTCATGCGGATCACCGCCGTCCGGGAGGAGGACATGGTCCGGCTGGAGGTGGCCGACGACGGGCCCGGCTTCCCGGCGGGCCTGCCGGAGTCGGCGTCCGAGCGCTTCGTCCGCGGCGACGAGGCGCGTACGGCCGGCCGGTCGGGGGCGGGGCTCGGCCTGTCCATCGTCCAGGCCCTGGTCAGCGCGCACCACGGCAGGCTGGAACTCACGAACGGCGGCCCGCTGGGCGGCGCCGTGGTCACGGTGCGACTCCCGGTCAACGGCGGGTAATACACCAGACAGCTTCATATGGGCAGAAAGGTGATATCAGGCGCAAATGGGTAGGGGCACCCCGTGATGGATGGAACCAATCTACCCGAGACCGCGACGATCACCCTGGACGTCAACGGGGTGGACCACGAGATCACGGTGGACACCCGGTCGTCGCTGCTGGACGTCCTGCGGGAGCACCTCGATCTCATCGGGGCCAAGAAGGGCTGCGACCACGGCCAGTGCGGCGCCTGCACGGTCCTGGTGGACGGCAGGCGGATCAACGCCTGCCTCCAGCTCGCGGTCGCCCTGCACGGCTCCTCCATAACCACCGTCGAGGGGCTGGCCGACGGAGACGGGCTGCACCCGATCCAGCGGGCCTTCATCGAACACGACGCCTTCCAGTGCGGTTACTGCACGCCCGGCCAGCTCTGTTCGGCGGTGGGCGTGCTCGCCGAGGCCGCCGCCGGATGGCCGAGCGTCGTGACCCAGGACCTCAGCGCCACGCCGGCGCTCGACGGCGACGAGATCCGCGAGCGGATGAGCGGCAACCTGTGCCGCTGCGGCGCCTATGTGAACATCGTCGCGGCGATCGGGGAGGTGGCGGAATGAGACCCTTCGTCTACGAACGCGCCGAGGAGGCCAGGTCCGCGGTGGCCGCGGTGGCCGACCGGCCGGACGCGATGTACCTGGGCGGCGGCACCAACCTCGTCGACCTCATGCGGCTGGGCGTGGCCGAACCCGCCCGGCTGGTGGACGTCAGCCGCCTGCCGTACGACACGGTCGGGGTGCGGCCGGACGGCGCGCTGCGGATCGGCGCGGCGGTGCGCAACAGCGACCTGGCCGCGCACCCCGCGGTGCGCCGCGCGCATCCGCTGCTCGCCCAGGCGTTGCTCGCCGGGGCGTCCGGCCAGGTCAGGAACATGGCCACGGTCGGCGGCAACCTGTTGCAACGGACCCGCTGCGCCTACTTCCAGGACATCACCAAGCCGTGCAACAAGCGGAACCCGGGATCGGGCTGCCCGGCCCGCGAGGGCGACCACCGCAACCTGGCGATCATCGGCCACTCCGAGGCGTGCGTCGCCACCCATCCCTCGGACATGGCCGTCGCGCTGGCGGCGCTGGACGCCGTGGTGCACCTCGAAGGACGGGACGGGCCGCGCACCCTGCCGCTGACCGAGCTGTACCGGCTGCCCGGCGACGACCCGCGGCGCGACACCGTGCTGGACCCGGCCGACCTGATCACCGAGGTGACGGTGCCCGCGCTGTCCTTCGGCGGGCGTTCGCACTATCGCAAGGTGCGGGACCGGGCCTCGTTCGCGTTCGCCGTCGTCTCGGTGGCCGCCGCCCTCGACGTCGCCGGCGGTGTCGTGCGGGACTGCCGGATCGCCTTCGGCGCGATCGCGCCCGTGCCCTGGCGGGCCCGCCGGGCCGAGGAGGCGCTGCGCGGCGCCCCCGCCACCGAGGACGCCTTCGCCGCCGCGGCGCGGGCCGAACTCGGCCAGGCGAGGCCGCTGCGGGACAACGCCTTCAAGGTGCCGCTCGCCCGCAACCTGCTGGTCCGCACGCTCACGGAACTGGTGGTCGCATGACCGTCACCCCCACCAGGGCGGTCGGGACGGACTTCGACCGGGTCGAGGCCGCGGAGAAGGTCACCGGCACCGCCCGCTACGCCTACGAACACGCACCGGACCGGGACACCGTCTACGCCGTGCCGGTCCAGTCGGTCATCGCCCGCGGCGAGGTCGTCAACGTCGACACCGACGGCGCGCTCACCCTGCCTGGCGTCATCGCGGCCGTCTGGCACGGCAACGCGCCCAGGCTCGGCCCGGCCGACGATCCCGAACTGGCGCTCTTCCAGTCGAGGCGGGTCGCCTACCGGGGACAGCTCGTCGCCGGGGTGATCGCCGAGACGCTGGAGACGGCCCGGGAGGCGGCCCGCCGGCTGCGTGTCGAGTACGCCCAGGAGCCGCACGACGTGGTCCTGCGCGTCGATCATCCCAAGATGTACAAACCGTCGAAGGTGAACCCGGCCTACCCGACGGACACCGAGTACGGCGATCCGGACGCGGCGCTGGAGAAGGCCGCCGTCACGGTGGACCTGACCTACAGCACGCCCGCCGAGCACAACAACCCGATGGAGCCGCACGCCACGGTGGCCGTCTGGGAGAACGACGGCCTCGTCGTCTACGACTCCAACCAGGGTTCCTCGGCGGTCCGCGACACCCTGGCTGGCCTGTTCGGGCTGCCGCCGGACGCCGTGCGGGTGATCGCACCGCACGTCGGCGGCGGTTTCGGCTCCAAGGGGACGCCGCGTCCCGGCGTGGTGCTCGCCGCGCTCGCCGCCAAGGTGACCGGCCGGGCGGTGAAGGTGACGATGACCAGGCAGCAGATGTTCGCCCTGGTCGGCTACCGCACGCCGATCATCCAGCGGGTGCGCCTGGGCGCCGACGAGGACGGCACGCTGAGGGCCATCGTGCACGACGCCTTCGAGCAGACGTCCACCGTGCAGGAGTTCGCCGAGCAGACGACCACCCCGACCCGGATCATGTACGCGGCGCCGAACCGGCGCACCACCCACCGGCTGGCCCCGCTCGACGTGCCGACGCCGTCCTGGATGCGGGCGCCCGGCGAGTGCCCGGGGATGTTCGCCCTGGAGTCGGCGATGGACGAACTGGCCATCGCCTGCGGGGTGGACCCGATCGAGCTGCGGATCCGCAACGAGCCGGAGACGGACCCGGAGAGCGGCCTGCCGTTCAGCTCGCGCAACCTCGTCGCCTGCCTGCGGGAGGGCGCCGCGCGGTTCGGCTGGGCGGACCGCGACCCCGCCCCCGGCGTACGCAGGGAGGGCCGCCGCCTGGTCGGGACGGGCGTGGCCGCCGCGACCTATCCCGCCTACCGGCTCCCGTCGCGGGCCACGGCGCGGGCGGAGCCGGACGGCGGCTTCACCGTGCGGATCGCCGCCGCCGACATCGGCACGGGGGCGCGCACCGCGCTCACCCAGATCGCCGCCGACGCGCTGCGCACCGCGCCGGAACGGGTGCGCGTCGAGGTCGGCGACAGCGCCCTCCCCACCGCGTCGCTCGCCGGAGGCTCCAGCGGCACCGCCTCCTGGGGCACCGCCGTGGTGCGGGCCTGCGAGGCGCTGCTGCGCGAGCTCGACCGGTACGGCGGCAGGCGCCCGCAGGAGGCCGCGGCCGACACGACCGCGGAGGTCGAGGCGGCCGAACGGCTGTCCAGGCACGCCTTCGGCGCGCAGTTCGCCGAGGTCGGAGTGGACGTGGACACCGGCGAGGTACGGGTGTCCCGCCTCCTCGGCGTCTTCGGCGTCGGCCGGGTGATCAACCCGAAGACGGCGAGGTCGCAGTTCATCGGCGGCATGACGATGGGGCTCGGCATGGCGCTGATGGAGGAGGGCGTCATGGACGTGGAGTTCGGCGACTACCTGAACCACGACTTCGCCCAGTACCACATCCCGGCCTGCGCCGACGTGCCCGACATCGAGGTGCACTGGGTCGACGAGGTGGACGACCGGCTCAACCCGATGGGTTCCAAGGGCATCGGCGAGATCGGCATCGTCGGCACCGCGGCCGCCGTGGCCAACGCCGTCCACCACGCCACCGGCGTCCGGGTGCGCGACCTGCCCATCAGGCTCGACCGGCTGGTGGGCTGACTACGGTGTAGAGAGTCCCGCGCATGGGTAGTGGCGATCATCGTCCCTGGTGCGGGGCTCTGGAACGGGGGTGACGGCGGCGTGGCGAAGGACGGCGGCACGGTGGCCACGATCGCGGCACTGGCGGCGAACGCCGGCATAGCGGTCAGCAAGTTCGTCGCGTTCCTCTTCACCGGGTCCTCGGCGATGCTGGCCGAGGGCATCCACTCGGTCGCCGACACCGGCAACCAGGGCCTGCTGCTGCTCGGCCGCAGCCGGGCCGCCCGCGGGCCGAGCACCGCCCACCCGTTCGGCCACGGCCGGGAACGCTACTTCTACGCCTTCCTCGTCTCCGTCGTGCTCTTCTTCGGCGGCGGCCTGTTCGCCCTGTACGAGGGATATGAGAAGGTCACCCATCCGCATCCGCTGGAGAGCTGGCCGTGGGCGATCGGGGTGCTGCTCGTGGCCGTCGTGCTGGAGTCGCTGTCGCTGCGCACCGGGGTGCGCGAGTCCAACCTGGTGCGCAGGAACCGCTCGTGGGCGCAGTTCATCCGGCAGGCCAAGGCGCCCGAGCTGCCGGTGCTGATCCTGGAGGACACCGCCGCCCTGCTCGGCCTGGTGTTCGCGCTGGCCGGCGTCGCCGCGACGGTGATCACCGGTGAGCCGATGTTCGACGGCCTCGGGTCGATCGCGATCGGCGTGCTGCTGGTCGCCGTGGCGGTCGTGCTGGCCGTGGAGACGAAGAGCATGATCATCGGCGAGTCGGCGTCCCCCGAGGTGCGGCGGGCCATCCGGGAGGTGCTGGACGCCGATCCGCTGATCCGCGACATCGCCCAGCTCCGCACGATGCACCTGGGCCCGGACGAGGTGCTCGTCGCCGCCCGGGTCGTCCTCGCCCCCTCGGCCGGCGGCACGGAGACGGCGGCAGAGGCGCTCGCCGGGACGGAGAGCCGGCTCCGGGACCGGGTCCCCCTCGTCTCCTCCGTCTATCTCCAGCCCGCGACCGCGTCCGTGGCGGGCGACGGCGAGGAGGAGGACACCGGGCGGATCCAGGCGTGAGACCGCCCGGTCATTCCGGCCACGGTGAGCGCAGGATCGTCTCGACGAAGTCGCCCCGCCGGAATCCGGGGACGAAGTGCGCGAGGACATCCGCCTTCACGTTGCCGAAGGTGGTCTCCGGCCTCGGGGCGATGCCGTCGGTGAACGCCTGCAGGATCCGCCGCTTGAAGTCGGGGCGCGGATGCAGCGCGGTGATCTCGGCGCGGGCCTCGGGGCCGATGTCGTCGTAGCCGATGCCCAGCACGTCGTACTCCACCCCGGCCGTGACCAGCGCGACCTCCGGCTCCATGAACTCGGGGATGCCGGGCGTGGTGTGCAGCGCGATCGCCGTCCACACCCGCCGGACGCTGTCCTCGGGCACCCCGTGGGCGTGCAGGAAGCGGCGGGCCTCGTCGGCGCTGTCCACCTCGAACCGCCGGCCGCTGCCGTGGAACTTCACGCCGAGGCCGAGGTCGTGGAACATCGCGCCGATGTAGAGCAGTTCGGGGTCGAAGCTCAGGCCGCGGTTGCGGCCCTGGAGGCTGCCCCACCAGTAGACCCGGCGGGAGTGGTGGTAGACCAGCTCGCTGGTCGTGTCGCGGACGAGTTCGGTGGCCGCGGCGGCGAGGTGCGTGTCCGGCACGGTCACGCCGGCCGCGGAGGTCTCCTGCGTCGTCATGGCTGACTCCTGATCCTCCGGGAGGGACCCGGTGGCCCCTGCGACATCTCCAGCCTGCCCGACCGTTTCGCCGGGTACCCAGCCACAGATGGACAGGATCCCCACAAATCAGGACATGTCGTGACCAAGGTTTCCCTGAGGGGGTGGCGCCGTGCGGATTCTCAGGCCCTTCGAAAACCGGTGATCTCCCGGTCGCCGAGCTTCACCGACACGTCGATGTCGCGGAGATTCCACCAGTGGGCGCCTACGGCGCTGAGGCTGGGGGCAATCCCCGCGATCAACAGGATCACGGTGGTGAGGCGCGAGCCCAGGAACTCGGTGAGCATTCTGGCCTGGGGATTCAGCTTGCCCGCCTGCCCGAAGGCGACGATCGCCGCGCCGGCGACCGTGGAGAAGAGCATGGCGGCCCAGTGAACCCCCTTCAGCGCGTCGACTGTCTCGGCGAGTGCTCGCGAGAGGCGGGCCACCCGCTCGGTGAGCACGTTCCCCGCCGCGATGAACTCCAGCAGGCGCCGGGCGGCGTCCGAGCTCGAAGCTCCCTGCCACGAACTCAGCACGGCCTCGCGCACGGCCGCCGTGTCATGGCCGAAGATCTCCCCGAGGTCCCAGGCGAGCTTCTGCCATCCGAGCACCGCCTGGTCCAGGGTCTCGTCGGACGGGATGATCAGCGAGGCCCACGCGAGCCCGGCCGCCACCGTGGCCCAGCTGAACGTGCGCGTCGTCTTGAGGTTACGCTCGGTGGTCGCACTCCACTTGGCCAGATCGGACTTGGCCTGCGCCAGACGATCCTTCGCGTCCGCCACCCCGGGGAAGTAATGCCGCTCGAAGTGGGGGTCGCGGAGGGGCTCCTCCCATACCCCGGAAGATCTTCTGAGCGACTCCTTCATCTTTGCCTCTTTGTCGATCGCTCTCTCATTCAGCCGGTCGATGTTGTACATCAGGCTGTGGCGTCTGCCGGACACCTCGACGTTCCAGTGGCCGGCGGCGGCCCGCAGGCCGGCTCCGCTGAGCGCGCCCGCCGTTCCGGCGAGCCACGGCGCGATCGTCATGGCGGCGTCGCCGAGGGAGTCGGAGAACGATGGATACTCTTCTCGACCATCCCAGGGGTCATCGTCTTCAGCGGGGCGCTCTCCGGCAGCCCGAGACTTCGTCACCGCGTTGAGCACCCCCTGTACTGCGGCGCCCTCTGCTTCTTTGTACGTACGGCGAGTCTCTCGCAGCAGGTCGCCGATCGTCGCGGCCTCCTTGTTGCCGTGCTGGAACTCGTCCGCCAGGGTGTTCCAGATCTCGGTGTACTGATGCCGCGCCGGCCACTCCCCGGCCACGCCGAGAGCGAGCGTCGGAAGTGTCACCGAGTTTCCCGAGTAACGGAGAAGAGAAAGGTTTTCGCCCATCTCCGTGAGCCTCCGTTCCGCCTCTTCGAAGCCATTGCCACCGAGATCGAAGCTCAGGGACATGTGTACCCCTTTCTGCACTATTGGGAAATTTGTCCCGTCAATATGTCGGGAACGCCGCGTTCGCGATCATGTCCTCGTCCACCGTAGCCCGGTGGGAGACCAGCTCGACGGCGCGGCGTGCACTCTGCCGCGCCGAGGTACGCGAGGCAGGCGGCGGTGAAGGCGTCGCCCGCGCCGACCGTGTCCACCACCCGCACGGCGGGCGCGGGACAGGCGATCACGTCCTCGCCGAGGACCGCCACCGCGCCGTCGCCGCCCCGGGTGACCACCTACCGGCCGCCGCCCGGACGGCCCCGCCCAGCGCCGGGCCACGTCGAGGTACGGCTCGCCGGGATACAGCCAGTCGAGGTCCTCCACGCTGGCCTTGACCAGGCTCGCCCGCCGTACGCACTCCGTCACGGCGGCGACCGCCTCCGCGTGGCCGGCGAGGAGCGAGGGCCGGATGTTCGGGTCGTAGGACACCCGGACCCCCGCGCCGGCGGCGCCTGCCATCAGGTCCCTGACCCGCGGCGCGCCCGGTCCGGCGAGCGTGGCCAGCGACCCCGTGTGCAGCCAGGAGACGCCGTCGAGCGGGACCGGCCCGCAGGAACGTCATACGCCCTCCCCTCACGAGGGCCACATGGTGGCACCGGCGGCGCCGCTTCGGCAACGCGCCGTGGAGCACCCGGCGAGGTCACCGGCCGGGCCCGTCCACGGGGGATCGGCCCGCACGGCCGTCTCGTACGACATCTGGTGGAGGGTCTTTCCCCGTGTCTCGGCCGGCCCGATGACGTGGAACAGAAACCGGCAGGCCGGGACCTGTCACCCGGCGAGGGCCACCCGAAGGAACTCGGCGATCTCCGCTCGCGCGGCCTTGGCCTGCGGCACCACGCCCGGCATGCTGAGGAACGCGTGCGTCGCTCCGGGATGTTCGGTGAGCCGCGCGGGCGTCCCGGCCGCGCGCAGTGCTTCGGCGTAACTGCGGCCGTGGTCGGCCAGCGGGTCGATGGTCGGCACCACCACGAGCGCTGGGGCCAGCCCGCTCAGATCGTCGGCATACAGCGGCGACATCGCACGAGGATCCGTTCCCGGCGGAACGGCGAACCGGTGGAGCAGCCGCATCTGCGGCACGGTGAGGGTCGGGCTGTGGGCGTGCCGGGTGATCGAGGCGTGCTCGAACATCGTCGAGGTCAGGTCGACAACGGGGTTGACCAGCACCTGCGCCCGCAGGGGCAGATCGGACTCCCTGGCCCGGATCGCGACCAGGGCGGTGACCATCGAGCCGGTGCTCTCACCGAAGACGGCGGTCCGCGCCGGGTCGATTCCCCACTGCGCGGCATGCCGTACCACGCGCTGGAGCACGTCCCAGCCGTCGTCGACGGCGGCCGGCAGCGGAGTCTCCGGGTCGAGGAGGCGGTGCTCGACCGAGACGACGACCGCGGGCAGCCGCGCGGCGAGGTGGCTGTTCACCCAGTCGCTCTGCACCGCCGTGCCCACGAACCCGCCTCCGTGCACGTGGAGCACGAGCGGCAGTCCGGCCCGGCCGGCGCCCCCGCCGCGCCCGGGCGACGGCCGGTACACCCGGACCCGGAGGTCGCGGCCGGGCAGCGCCATCTCCTGCCATTCGATCGTGGCGCCGCGGTCCGGGAACCCGGTGATCACCCGCGCCAGGCGGGATGCCCGCTTGCGGTTCTCCGCGTCGCTGTAGGCGACCAGTTTCTCGGCCGTCATCGCCGACCAGTCCGGCTCTTTTCCCAGGGCATGCAGTAAGCGGATGCCCAGCGGCGGCCGCTCCGTACCGGTGACCTCGCTCATGTCTCCTCCTTGGCCGGATAGTTTCGCTACCAAAGGTATCGATACCAAGCGTAGCGCAAGTCGTTATCGTGTGGCCATGACCCGATCGACCGCATCCGCCAGACCACCCGGTCGCCCGCGCTCCGGCGTCAACGCCGTGGTCTTCGCCGCAACGCTGAGCACGGTCAACGAGCTCGGCTACGCGCATGCCACCGTCGACCGCATCGCCGCCGCGGCCGGCGTCGCGAAGACGACGATCTACCGTCGCTGGCCGTCGAAGGGCGCGCTGATCGTGGACTGCCTCCTTGACGCGTTCGGCCCGATGCCGCAGGAGGGCGCCGGCCGAGCCGAGTTCATGTCCTCGGCCATCCACTGGATCGCGGCGAAGATCAGCGAGCCCGGGGTGGGCGACGCGTTCGCAGGCGTGTTCAGCGACGCCGTCAGCGATCCGGCCCTGCGCGAGGTCCTGTCCGCGCGGTTGCAGGACCCATACCGGCTCGCCCTCCAGGAGGCGCTGGGCGAGCCGGAGAACCGGGTCCTGTTCTTCATCGACGTCGTCGTCGGAACCCTGCTCCACCGGATGGGCATGACCGGCGAGCCGATGGTCGACGCCGACGTCGCCAGACTGGTCGAGATGGTTCTCCCGCACTTCACCGACGATGCCGATCCGGCCTAGCCCCGCCGTCGAATCGGCGATCAGCCCCGACGACGACGCGCCCAGAGCCCGGCACTGCGGCGCCGGATGCCACGTCTGTCGCTCTTCGGGCAGGTCAGGGTTTCTCAGGGGCGGAATGCCCTGAGTGTGAGGTCCACGAGGGCGTCGGCGTACTCGGGCGTGAGCGGCCCGGAGCGGTTCAGCCAGCGCTGGTAGAGGGGGGCGTAGAGCAGTTCGAGCACCAGGTCGAGGTCGGCGTCGGCCGCGATCTGGCCCGCTCGCTGTGCGCTGCGCAGCCGGGCCTTCTTGGCCTCGTCAACAGGACCGGCCAGCTTGTCGCGGTACTGGGCGGCGAGGTCGGGATCGTTGATGATCTCCGCGTTGAGCGCCCGGATCGGCGCCTCGAAGTCCGGATCGGCGAACTCGCTGACGGTCGCCCGCATGACGACTTTGAGATCGGCCTCGATGTCGCCCGTGTCGGGGAGCTCCATCCCTTCCCCCTGGCTCGCCTCGCTGAGCGCCAGGAAGGAGTCGAAGACCACGGCCGCCTTGGAGCGCCACCACCGGTAGATGGTCTGCTTGCCCGCGCCCGCCCGTGCGGCGATGGCCTCGATCGAGACGTTGGCGTACCCCACCTCGGAGATCAGCTCGCGGGTGGCCTCGAAGATCGCCTGCCGGGACCGCTCGCTGCGGCGGGCGGGGTTCGGCTTCTTGGCGGTGGACATGCCGGTGAGGCTAGCAGGAACCCGAGACAAGACGGTCCGTCTTGACAGGTGGAGGGCGCGGTTGCAGGATTGGGGCCGCAGTACGGCGAGACGAAACGTCTCGTCTTGTGACGATCCCAAGGAGGTGAAGGCCAGTGACGACCGCCCGAGTATGGTTCATCACCGGCGCGTCCCGAGGTCTGGGCAGGGCATTCGCCGAGGCCGCGCTGGCCGCCGGAGACCGTGTCGTGGCCGCCGCCCGCAATGTCGATCCGCTCGCGGATCTGGCCGAGAAGCATCCGGGCAGCCTCGTACGGCTACCGCTGGACGTCTCCGACCGCCAGGCCGTGCGGGAAGGGGTGGACCGGGCGGCGGCGGCCTTCGGCAGGCTCGACGTCGTGGTCAACAACGCCGGCGGACTGCTGTTCGGCATGGTGGAGGAGGCCACCGAGGAGCAGATCCGGGCCCACCTCGACGTCAACCTCTTCGGCGCGATCTGGGTCGCCCAGGCTGTCGTCCCGTACCTGCGGGCGCAGGGGTCCGGGCACATCCTCCAGGTCACCTCGATGGGCTCCGCGGGCGGTTTCGCCTCCGTCGGGTTCTACGGGGCGGGCAAGGCGGCGCTCGACTCGGTCAGCCAGGCGCTGGCGATGGAGGTCGAGCCCTTCGGCATCAAGGTCACCATCGTCCAGATGGGCGGCTACAACACCGGGCTGTTCACGGCGGGCACCACGACGACGGAGGCCCATCCGGCCTACGAGCCCCTGCGGGTCAAGCTGGCCGAGATGTGGGGCGAAGAGGCCGGCCCCGACCCGAGCACGGCCGCTCCCGTCATCATGGAACTGGTCGACCTGCCGAAGCCGCCGCTGCGGCTGATCGTCGGCAGCTACTCCTACGACCTCGTCCAGCAGATGGACCAGGCCCGCGCCGAGGAGTACCGCGCCTGGGAAGACCTCAGCCGCAAGGCCGCAGGCTGACCGGCGGCAGTCGGGTCACCGTCCACCACGGGCTGCGCCACGGCCACGACCGGTCGACGGCACTCGCCGACCACGCGACGGCGTTGAATGCCGTGCCGAGCACCGGTGGTGGCGTGTCCGCGCCGCGCATGCCACACTCACTGTTATAGAACTCATTGGAGAGTTATAGAACGATCGGAGTGTGGCATGCGAGACGTGCTGCCGTGGTGTGAGCCGGTCCTGCTGGACGGGACGATGGGCGAGCCCCGGGCGCGGGGCCGATTCGGCGAGTACGGCGGGCGGTACGCGCCGGAGTCCCTGGTGGAGGTGTGCCGCGAGGTGGACGAGGCGTTCCGGGAGGCCTGGGCGGATCCGGGGTTCCGCGGCGCCCTGGCGCGGCTGCTCGCCGTGCACGCCGGGCGGCCGACCCCGCTCACACCGGCCGGCCGGCTGTCGGAGGCGCTGGGCGTGCGGCTGTACCTCAAGCGCGAGGATCTCACCCACACCGGATCCCACAAGATCAACAATGTGCTGGGCCAGGCCCTGCTGGCCACCCGGATGGGACGGCGCAGGCTGATCGCCGAGACGGGAGCGGGCCAGCACGGGGTGGCCACCGCGACCGCCGCCGCGCTGCTCGGGCTGGAGGCCACGGTGTTCATGGGCGAGCGCGACATCGAGCGGCAGGCGCTGAACGTCTTCCGGATGCGCATGCTGGGCGCCGAGGTGGTCCCGGTGACCGCGGGCAGCCGTACCCTCAAGGACGCGACCAGCGAGGCCATGCGGCACTGGGTGGGCGCGACCGGCGACTCCCACTACTGCGTCGGCTCGGTCGTCGGGCCGGATCCCTACCCATGGATGGTCAGGGAGTTCCAGCGGGTCATCGGCGACGAGGCCCGCGGGCAGTGCGCCGCCGAGCTGCGGACCGGCGTCCCGGACTACGTGGTCGCGTGCGTCGGCGGCGGCTCCAACGCGGCCGGCACGTTCGCCGGATTCGCCGACACCCCGGCGCGCCTGGTCGGGGTCGAGGCGGAGGGCGGCGCCGGGGCGGCCCGCGGCCGGCTCGGTGTCATGCACGGCTGCCGCTCGCTGTTCCTGCAGGACGACGACGGGCAGATCACCCAGGCGCACTCCATCGCCGCCGGGCTCGACTACCCGGGAGTCGGCCCGGAGCACGCCCACCTGCGCGACCTGGGCCGGGCCCGCTACGTCACGGTGACCGACGACGAGGCGGTCGGCGCGGCGGTACGGCTGGCGCGCACCGAAGGCATCGTCCCGGCGCTCGAATCGGCGCACGCCCTCGCCTGGGTGATCCGCGCGGCGGGCGGCGGCGACCTGCCCGCGGGATCGACGGTGCTGATGACGTTGTCCGGCCGGGGCGACAAGGACGTCTCAACCCTGAAGGAACTGCTGTGACGAACCCCACCCTGGCCGCGGGCGCGGTCGAACGCCACCTGCGTGCCCGCAGGGACACCGGCCGCGGCCTGCTCATGCCGTACGTCACCGGGGGGATCACGCCCAGTTGGACGGACTACCTGCGGGCGTTCGCCGCCGCCGGGGCGGACGCGATCGAGGTCGGCCTGCCCTTCTCCGACCCCACGCTGGACGGCGTCACCATCCAGCAGGCCGGTGACACGGCACTGGCCCGGGGGGCGAGCACCCGCCGGATCCTCGCCGAGCTGTCCGGCATGCCGGACCTGGGCGTGCCGCTGGTCGCCAGCACCTACTACAACCTGGTGCTGCACGACGGCGCCGAGGCGTTCTGCGCCGCGCTGCGCCGGGCCGGCGTCGGCGGCCTGATCGTGCCCGACCTGCCGGTGCACGAGGCGGACGAGCTGACGGACGTGGCCGCCGCCGCCGGGATCGAGCTGGTCCTGCTGGCGTCGCCGGTGACGCCGCAGCCGCGGCTGGCGGAGATCTCGTGCCGCAGCCGCGGATTCGTCTACGCGGTGTCGCTGATGGGCACCACCGGTGAGCGGGCCGCCCTCGCCGCTTCGGCGGCGGAGCTCACCGAGCGGATCAGGCGCGTCACCGACCGGCCGGTCTTGCTAGGATTTGGCATTTCCACCCCGGACCAGGCACGCGAAGCCCGCCGGCACGCCGACGGCGTGGTGGTCGGCGCCGCGGTCATGCGGCGGGTGCTCGACGGGGCTGGGCCGGACGACCTGCGGGCCTTCCTCGCGACCCTGCGGCAGGCCCTCGACCAGGAGTGTGACCGACCACGATGACCCCCGACGCCGGGCACGAGGCGAGATACCGCGCCATCGCCGCCGACCTCGCCGCGAAGATCCGGTCGGGACACTACGCCCCCGGTGCGGCCCTGCCGCCGCAACGGGAGCTGAGCGCCTCCTACGGAGTGACCCTCATGACGCTGCGCCAGGCGTTGCGGGAGCTCAGCGACGAGAGGCTGATCGTGCAGCAGCCCGGCAGGGGCACGTTCGTCGCCCCGCCCCACCTGGCGTACCAGCTCGACTCGCTCCGCAGCCTGGTCGACGACCTGCGTAAACAGGGGCACGACGTGCGTACCGCGGTGGCCGGGCGGGCGGTGCGCCGGGTCCCCGCCCGGATCGCCGCGGAGCTGCGGCTGCGTCCCGGCGACACCGCCCTGCGGCTGGAGCGGGTCCGCGAGTTCGCGGGACGTCCCGCCGTGCACCAGGTGTCCTGGGTCCGCCGGCCGGTGGCCGACCAGATCCGCGACCACGACTTCACCGCCGTCTCCCTCTACACGGCCCTCGCCGACGCGGGAGTGACGGTCGCCCGGGCGTCCGAGGTGGTCCGGCCCGGTTTGCTCGACCCCGCCGCCGCCCGCCACCTGCACGAGCCGCCGGGCAGCCCGGTGCTCGTCAGCACCCGCATCACCTACACGCTCGACGCGACGCCCGTGGTGTCCGACCATGCCACCATCCTCGGCAGCATGATGGAGATCCGCACCGAACGCGCCGCCACCGGCCTCTCCCTCACCTGGGGCGCCACCAGCTGAGAACCCGTGTGCGGTCCGTCCCACCGTGGCGTTATGGCGGGCCTAGGGTGTGTTGCGAAAGTGAATCTTGGTCGTAGATGATCACGTGCCGTGGGGCGTGGTGATCTAACGAATAGCCAGTGGGCCAGGCTGCAGCCGTTGCTGCCGCAGGGCAAGAAGCCAGGACGGCCAACGACCTGGCCCAGACGGCAGCTGCTAGACGGCATACGGTGGCGAACGCGGACTGGAGTCCCGTGGCGGGACGTGCCCGAGCGATACGGCCCGTGGGACCGGATCTACGACCTCTTCCGCCGCTGGCAGCGCGACGGTATCTGGGCGCGGATCGTCACCCAGCTCCAGGCGCAGGCCGACGCGAAGGGATTGATCACCTGGGACGTGAACGTCGACTCCACCGTCTGCCGCGCCCACCAGCACGCCGCAGGGGCCGTTAAAAGGGGGATCTCCAGAAAGAACCGCCCGGTGGTGTCGCCGTCGAGCCGCCTGATCACAGCCTCGGACGCTCCCGAGGCGGACTGACCAGCAAGATCCACCTCGTCGTCGAACAAGGGCAGAAACCCCTGTCGGTTGTGATCACGGCCGGCCAGCGCGGTGATTCTCCGCAGTTCGAGCGGGTCCTGGAGGCGATTCGGGTGCCCCGGCTCGGCCTGGGGCGGCCACGCAGGCGACCGGACCGAGTGCGAGCTGACAAGGCGTACGACTCCCGTAAGAACCGCGCCTACCTGCGCAGACGCGGGATCAAGGCGACGATCCCGGTTCCTGCGGACCGCGCCCGCAACCGCCGCAAGCTCGGCTCCCGCGGCGGCCGGCCACCGAAGTTCGACAAAACCGACTACCGCAAGCGTCACGCGGTCGAATGCGGCATCAATCGACTCAAGCGTAATCGCGCCGTTGCCACGAGAATCGCGCCGTTGCCACGAGATACGACAAGCTCGCCGTGCGCTACGAGGCCACCGTTCAAATCGCGATCATTAATGAGTGGCTGTGACCAGGGCTTTCGCGGGGCTTAACACTGCCTTGCCAAACTGGTTGTGCTTGAGGCCGCCCCGAATTCGGTACCCCTCGGACGGCCTGGGCCATAGAGTTCACACGTGCGTTGATCTTCCGAGCGGCGGCCAAGTGCCGCCGCGGACGGTGCGGGCGACCCCGGCAGGTAGGGCCGCCCCAGCAGGCGTACCCGTCACCATCCCACCGGAGATCACATGATGCCCACGCAGCAGCCCCTCACCTACCAGGCGTTCGTCGAACTCGCCACCGCCGACCCCGCCGTCGTCGGCCTCGTCCTCAAGGGCTCCCGCGCCCACGACGACATGACCACCGAGCACTCCGACCACGACCTGTACGTCGTCCTCACCGACAACGCGACAACCGGCCTCACCCGGTTCACCGGCCACCGCATTCCCGAACTCGACCTCGTCATCGTCTCCCTCGCCGAGTTCCGCGCGGCAGGAATGCCCGGCTTCGAGCGCTACGCCCTCGCCCGTGCCAAGATCGTGCTCGACCGGCTCGACGGAGGCATCGCCCAGATCCTGGCCACCAAGGCACGGCTCGACGCCGATGAAGCATTCCGGGACTCCGGTGAATGGCTCGACGCCTATGCCAATTCCCTCTACCGCTCCGTCAAGAACGACCGTGACGGACATCCGCTCGCCGCCCGCCTCGACGCCGCCGACAGCATCCGGTTTCTGCTGGAGTTGCTCTTCGCCCTCGACCGGCGCCCCCGTCCCTACAATAAGTACCTAAAATGGGAACTCGCCCGATACCCGCTGCCAGGCTGGGACACCGGCATGCTGCTGAATGCTGCGGACCGCATCTCAGGAACGGGCGACGTGCCCCTACAACGGCACCTCTTCGCCCGTGTCGAGACAGCGGCCCGGCGCGCCGGGCACAGCGCGGTGCTGGACGCATGGGGCAAGGACCTCGACCTGATGCGACCGCAATAGGGGACATCGCGAAAGGCTCCCGCGCAACTATGGCGCCGCTTGAGAATTTCGCAACAGGCCCTAGCCCATTGTGAAATCTTTGACAGCAAACCCAACCGGGGCGAACTTGTGCGTATGACCAAACGCCGATGGCTGCAACTCACTGTCGCCGGGCTGGGTGTACGACAGCACCGGTTGGCAGACTGCGGACTCCGTCCACCTCGTGGTCGCGGGATTCGCGATCTACACGCTCATGCTCGGCATACACGCCCACGATGTCTTCTGGAAACGGACCTACTGGCGCTTCTGACGGCACCACTTCGGTGACGGCGCCGGGCACGGCCCGTGACGGAGGCCGCAAGTCATGATCGCCGTATGGTGGAGGCGGCGAACGGCTGACGGGAGGGACGCGGCTGATGGGCGACTACGACGTCCTGGTGGTCGGTGGCACCGGGGTGGACACGATCGTCAGGGTGGACACGCTGGCCGTGCCGCCGGGGGACGCCGTGGGCGTGCCGCCGATCATCGACTACGTGGGCCACTCCGGGAACGGCGTGGCGCTCGGCTTCCACGCCCTCGGCCTGCGCACGAAGTTCGTCGACTTCGTCGGCGACGACGCGCAGGGGCGGCTCGTCCTCGGCAGGTACGCCGCACTCGGCCTCGACTTCGCCCATCTGCCCGCGCCCAACGGCACGCCGCGCAGCGTCAACCTGGTGGACGCGCAGGGACGCCGCTTCTCCTTCTACGACGGGAGGCACCCGGTGGACCTGCACATGCCGCCCGAGTTCTACCTGCCCTTCCTCGAAGCCAGCCGGCACGTGCACATCGCCCGCGCCTACCACCCCGGCACCGTGTTCGACGACGCCGAGCGCCTGCGCCGGTCCGTCTCGACCGACCTGCACGCCTGGGACGGCCTGGACCCGTGGGCACGGCCGTACGCCTTCCGTTCCGACCTCGTCTTCATGAGCGCGGCGGCGGCGGGGGACGGGGTCGAGGACGTGATGCGGCTCATCGTCGAACAGGGCCGCGCCGCCGTAGTCGTCGCCACCGAGGGCGCGGCGGGCTGCCGGGTGCTCGCCCGCGCGGACGGCGTCGTACGCGCCTTCCCCGCGGTCGCGCCCGAGCGTCCCGTGGTGGACAGCAACGGCGCCGGCGACGCGTTCAGCACCGCCTTCACCCGCTCCTGGCTGGCCGGCGCCGACCTCGGCGAGTGTGTCCTGGCCGGCGCGGCCTCCGGCGCCTATGCCTGCACCCGCGCCGGCACCCACGAGGACCTGATCGACGCGCACACCCTCGACACCATCCGCACCCGCCTCCGCCCGGACTACCCGGCCACCCGCCCGTCCGCCACCACGGAAACCGTCTGAACCCTTAACGGGAACCGACTGAACCACTCACGGGAACCGTCTGATCACTCCGGTCACGCACCGGCGTCCCCGTCACGATCGGCAGCCCGTACGTCCTCGGCCGGTGCCCGCGCCCGTTGAGGTGGATCGCGCCGTCGGCGGCCTGGGCAGGGCCGCGTCCGCCGCGGGTGCGGGCCGGGCCCGCGTGGTGAGCGGGCTCCGGCCTCGGGGTGCCGCGTCAGCAGTCGCGGGTGAAGCCGGAGCGCATGCGGGTCATGGCCGTGTGCGGTCTCGGCCGGTAGCCCGCGCCGGTCACGGCGCGCAGCCATGCGCGCAGCCACTGCCGGTAGTCGCCCGCGCCCGGCATGGGACCGCCGCGCCCGGAGACGGCCCGCGCAGGACCGAACCTGGAGCGGGTGCCGCGGCCGGAGACCGGACGCCCCATGCCCAGGCCGGAACGGGCACCGCCGCGCCCGGCCGGGAAGAGACCGGAACCGGAGCCCCCGCGGGCGGAGAGCAGACCGCCCCTGCGGGCCGGGAAGAGGCCGCGGGTGCCGCCGTGTCCGGTCGGCAGGAGGCCCCGGCGGGTGCCCCGGCGGACAGGCCGGCGGGTGCCCCGGCGGACAGGGAAGATCCTTCCGGTGCCGGGGAAGAGCGACGAGCGGGCCCCTCGACGGGTGGCTCGCATCGTCGTGCGGCGGGTGCCGCGGCGGGACATGACGGCCAGGGCGGTGCCCACCGCGGCGGACGCGAGGAGGCCGCCGACGGTGAGCGCGCGGGCGTTCGGTCCCCTGTGCGCGCGGCCCTCGCCCGTCGTTTCCTGTACCGCGGCCTCGCCGGTGGCCTCGTGGCCGGGTGGCCGTCCGGCGGGTTCGCGGCCCAGCGAGCGCCGGGTCCGGTCGGCGAGGCCGGCCTTCGCCTGCCGCGCCTTCTGCCGGGCCCGGGACCGCACGTCCATCTTGGCGGCGAGCGCCTCGACCGTGGCCGCGAGTTCCTCCCGGGTGTGCGCGATCTCCTCGCGGAGTTCCCTGGTGCTGGTGGCGGGAGTCTCCCGGGTCGTCGTGGAGCTCCCGTCCGGGCCGGTGTGCCTGGTCATCGGTGTGCCCTCTCCTTGATCTCCGTGACGTCCTGCCTGGTGCTGGTCAACGCCTGCCGGGGCACCGGCGGCATCGCGCGGACGACCTGCCCGCGCCCCGTCACGCCGAGCAGCCCGGCGAGGACGAGGAGCAGCACGCCGATGATGAGCGCGGACGCCCACACCGGCAGGACCAGGGACAGCGCCGCGACGGCGGCGGCGACCAGCGCGGCCCCGCCGTACACCGCCGTGACGCCCGCGCCGCCGACCAGACCCGCGCCCACCCTGGCGTGCCGGCCCTTGGCCTTCAGTTCGGCCACCGCGAGTTGCATCTCCAGCCGCACGAGGTCGGAGACCTGCTGGGACGCCTGGCCGATCAGCTCGCCGACCTTGTGGTCGTTCCGCGTCGGGGCCGGTTCCTCGCGGGTTCCGGCGGGTGCGGCCGCCATCCGGTCGTGGCCGCCGGTGCGCGGGGCGGGCGGCGTGAACCGGTCGCCCGCGGGCATGGCCGGCGGCTCGCCGCCGGGCCGGGCGGGCGTGGCCGGCGGCACGTTTCGGGTGCCCGTAGGCGTTTCCACCGTGCTCATGGTTCTACTCCTTGCCTTGGGCGGAGTCCTCGGTCCCCTGCCCGCCGCCGGGGCCGTAAACGAGCACCGGCCTGGGCGGCGAGCTGGGCACGGTTCCGTACGCGGCGCGGCTCGGTCCTGAATCCCGTAGCCCAAGCGGGTGAATATATGCCTATAAATCCCGATTTATCCGATCTCTCGACCGAGAGATGAGCTGCTCATGGCACCCAGGGCTCAGGAACCCGGGGCAGCATCCAGGGGGCGTTCAGGCCGGTGTTCAGGGTGGCCGTTCAGGGGGCGTTCAGGCCGGTGTTCAGGGCGGTGTTCAGGGCGGTGTTCAGGGCGGCGTCCACCGTGGCCGGCGACAGCAGGTGCTCGGCCACCATGACCGCCGTGCCGACGACGCCGGCGCTTCGGCCGAGGGTGCCGGTCGCGATCTCCAGGTTCCTCGTGGCGTACGGCAGGCTCCGCCGGTAGACGCTCTCCCTGATCCCGGTCAGGTAGTGCTCGCCGGTCTCGGCCATGTCCCCGGCGAGCACCAGGACGCCGGGGTTGAGCAGGCTCACCGCGGCGGCGAGGACGACGCCGAGCGTGCGGCCGGCCTCCTGGGTGAGCGCGATCGCGGCGGGGTCGCCCGCCTGGACGAGACGGACGACGTCCCGGCTGGTCGTCCGGCCGAGCCGTACGGCCAGGGCGTGGCCGCCGGCGACGGCGGCGACGCAGCCGCGCGAGCCGCAGGTGCACACCCGGTCGTCGTCGCCGAGCCGCACGTGGCCGATGTTGCCCGCCGCCTCCTCGACGCCGCGGTATATCCGGCCGTCGAGCACGATGCCCGCCCCGATGCCGGTGGACACCTTGACCAGCAGCAGCGAGGGGGAGTCCCGCCAGGCCGACCACCACTCGCCGAGCGCCATCGCCTTGGCGTCGTTCTCCACCAGGATCGGCACGTTGAACGTCTCGCCGACGACCTCCCTGATCGGGCGGTCGTCCCAGCCGGGCATCACGAACGACCTGATCACCCGGCCGGTGTCCTGGTTCACCGAGCCCGGCACGTCGAGGCCGACGCCGCCGACCCGCGCGGGATCGAGCCCGGCCGACTCCAGCAGCCGCAGGAACGCCCGGCACACCTCGGCGAGCACCCGCTCCGGGCCGCGGTCGACGGGCACCTCGATGTCCTCCTGGGCGAGCGGCCGGGCCGCCAGGTCGGTCACCGCCACCGTGGCGTGCGCCGCGCCGAGGTCGGCGGCGAGCACCAGCCGGCCGCCCATGTCGACGTCCAGCATCATCGGCGGCCGGCCGCCGCCGGACACCCCGGCGTTGACCTCGCGCAGGTATCCGGCCTCGATCAGCCGGTCCACCCGGTCCGTGACCGTCGACCTGGACAGGCCGGTCAGCTCGATGAGCTCCTTCCGGGTACGGCAGGAGCCCCGCCGGACGAGCTGGAGCACCTGCCCCGCACTCAGCATCTCGGTCTAGCCCTTCTCGGCGCCCGCGGTGAGGCCCTCGGTCAGCAGCCGCTCGCCGGCGAAGAACAGCACCACGATGGGCAGGGTCAGCACCACCGATCCTGCCATGAGAACGGTGGTCGGCACCTCGATACCGCCGGACAGCTGGGCGAGGCCGAGCGAGACGGTCCAGCTGTCCCGCTTCTCCACCAGGAACAGCAGGGCGAACAGGAACTCGTTCCAGGCGATCATGAAGATGTAGAGCCCGGTGGCCGCCAGCGCCGGTTTGGACAGCGGCAGCACCACCCGCCAGATCGTCTCCACCCGGCCGCAGCCGTCGATCGCAGCCGCCTCCTCGACGCTGCGCGGCACCGACTCGAAGTAGTTGCGCAGCATGTAGACGGTGACCGGGACCGTCTGGGCGATGTAGACGAGGATCAGCCCGGCCAGCGAGCCGCGCAACCCCATCATGGTGAACAGCGTGAACAGCGGGATCGCCAGCACGATCGCCGGGAAGAGGTAGACGGCGAGGAAGAGGAAGTGCACCTGCCTGCGGCCG
The DNA here is from genome assembly GCF_030268685.1 of Microtetraspora sp. NBRC 13810. Lineage (GTDB taxonomy): Bacteria > Actinomycetota > Actinomycetes > Streptosporangiales > Streptosporangiaceae > BSRQ01. Next base: position 170,620 of record NZ_BSRQ01000010.1, on the reverse strand, counting down.
AAGAAGCGCAGCCGGGCCACCGCGTACGCGCCGGGGATCGAGATCAGCAGCGTGACCGCCACCGAGGCCGTCGCGACGATCGCGCTGTTGCGCATGAAGGTGAGGAAACCCTGCCGGCCCAGCACGTCGGCGTAGGTGGACAGGGTGGGGTCGCGGGGCAGGATCGAACCGGGATGGAGGATCAGCTCCTGGATGTCGCGCACCGACAGCGTCACCATGTAGAAGAAGGGGAACGCCGTCGCCGCGAAGAGGACCGCGACGACCAGCGGCCTCAGCACCCGCAGCAGGGCGCGCTCGAACCGGTCCCTGCTCATGCGCCCTCCGCCTCGCGACCGTGGAACCGCAGATAGGCGACCAGGAGGACGACCAGCGCGACGGCCAGCACGAGGGCCTGCGCGGCCGAGGCGCCGATGTCGCCCCGGGCGGTCAGCAGGTCGAACACCCGCACGCTGACCACCTCGGTGCCCGCCCCGCCCCCGGTGAGCAGGTAGACGTCGTCGAACTTGGTGAAGGTGAACACGAACCGCAGCACCGCCAGCAGCGCGATCACCCGCCCCAGCTGCGGCAGGACGACGTACCGGAACCGCTGGCTCGGCGTCGCCCCGTCCACCACGGCCGCCTCCTCCAGGTCCTTCGGCAGCGCCTGGAGCCTGGCCAGGACGAACAGGAACGCGAACGGGAAGTACCGCCACACCTCGAACGCGATGACCGTGAGCAGCGCCACCGGCACCTCGATGCCGAGGAAGGTGCCCCTGGCCTGGCTGAGGAAGGCGATCGGCCGCTCCAGCCAGGTGTTCACGATGCCGAACTGCGGGTTCAGCATCACCTCCCACAGGAAGGCCACGGCCACCACCGGCGCGACGTAGGGGATCAGGATGGCGGCCCTGACCAGGGTGCGGCCCCGGAACCGGTCCCGCAGCGCGAGCGCGGCGACCAGCCCGGCGGCGACGGACCCGGCGGTGCCGGCGACCGTGTAGAACAGCGTGTTGGCCAAGGCCGGCCAGAATCCCGGCTGGGAGACGACGTAGGCGAAGTTCTCCAGGGTGTGGTGCCCGAAGAGCCCGGTCCGCCGTACGGAGATGAGCCGGACGTCCTGGAAGGCCATCATGACCGCCCACAGCAGCGGGACGACCACCACGACCAGCGTGATGACCAGCGTGGGGGAGATCAGCCACAGGCCCGCCCTGGCCTCCTGGCGGCGCAGGGTGCGGCCGGGCGCGGTCATTCCCGGATCCCGCGTCTGATCGTCTCGACGTCGGCGGCGGCCCGTGCCGCGCCCGCCGCCGGGGTGAGCGAGCCGTCCGCGACCGCGCTGAGCGCTTTCGGCACCGGCAGCTCGCCCATCGTGGCGCCGACCAGCCTGCCGTGTCCCTGCGGGATGCCCCACCGGGCGAACGCCTCCGGGCTGCCGCGCAGGGCGTCGAGCAGCGACGCCGGATAGACCTCGGCCAGCGGCTTCTTCGCGTCCACCCCGGCGGGCAGCCCGGCCCACCGGTCGCCGAGGCCGGTGCGGACCGGGACCTTGCCCTCCGGCGCCATGCCGATCCAGCGTTCGTAGCCCGCGCCCATCATGTAGGTGACGAACTTCTCGGCGGCCGGCTTGTCCGCCTCGTAGGTGACGGCCCAGGAGACGATCTCGCCGTACTGCGCGGGCCCGCGCGCGTCCGGGCCTTTCAGCGCGGTGACCACCCCGGTGTTGCGGGCCAGCCACTCCCGGTCCGCCCGGCACCGCGGGCAGCTCGGCAGCGCGTCGCCGCGCAGCCCGGCCAGCTCGTCGAGGATGAACGACGACCAGATCGTCATCGCGGCCCGCCCGGAGAAGTATCCGGCCCTGGTGGAGTCGACGTCCTGCTTCCCCGGCACCGAATACTTCTTGACCAGTCTCGTATAGAAATCGAACGCCCTGACGCACTGCGGGGAGTTAAGCGTGATATTTCCGGAATTGTCGACTAGTTGGCAGTCGTTCGCGAGCGCGACGTGCTCGAAGCTCTGCGCGGTGAAGGAGTCCTGCGGGGCGATCGCCGCCGCGATTCCCGCGACCTCGCGCGAATGCAGCCGCGCCGCCGCCGTCTCCAGTCGCTCGTACGTGTCCGGCGGCGGTAGCCCGGCCTGCTCGAACAGGTCCTTGCGGTAGAGGATGAGCTGCGCCCAGCCGTCGCTCGGCACGGCGAGCAGCCTGCCGCCCGCGCTGTCGAGCTCCAGCGCCCTGGGCAGGAAGGTGCCGCGGCCCAGCCGGTCGACGACCCTGCCCGGGATCTCCTTGTCCAGCAGGTCGGCCGCCTCCAGCTCGCGCACCGAGGCGAGCGGCAGCGCCCCGATCACGTCGGGCAGCTCGCCGGCCGCCGCCGCTGCCGTGACCACCTGGCTGAACTGGTCCTCCGCCACCCCGACCAGCTCCACCCCGATTCCCGTCTCCCTGGTGAAGCCGGCCGCCAGGGCCCGCTGCGCGGCCATCCGGTCGGGCAGGCTCTCCTGGGTCCACACGGTGATCGTGCCGTCCGCCGCCCGGTCCGCGCCGCCGCACGCCGCCAGTGCCGCGGACAGGGTCAGCGCGCCCGCGGCGAGGAGGGCGGTCACCTTCGGCATGGCATGCTCCTCCGCGAGGGGTCACCGTCCTTTACCCGGAGACGAGCCCGCGCAACGTGTCGTGCGCGATCCCCAGCCCGGCGCGCACCCGCTCGGGCGTGCCGCTCCAGACGGGATCCTCGTGCTCGACCGACACCACGCCCTCGTAGCCGCCCTCGTGCAGCGCGTCGACCAGCCCGGTCCAGTCCACCAGCCCGCGCCCCGGCACCCGGAACCGGTACCACCCCTTCTCCCCGCTCACCGGCCCGTAGAAGCCGTACCGGTCCAGCGTCCCCGGCAGGATCTGGGTGTCCTTGGCCTGCACGTGCGCCATGTGCGGGATGTACGGCACCGCCGCCGCGACCGGGTCGATGCCGAGGGCGACCAGGTGGGAGGGGTCGAAGTTGAGCTTGAGCCCGAGGGTGAACATCCACTCCCACAGCTCGGGGGAGTAGGCGAGGTTGCCCGGGTAGCCGTCGGGGTGCCAGCTCTTCATCACGCAGTTCTCGATGACGACGGCGACGCCGCGCTGCCCGGCGTACTCCACCAGGGGCGGGAAGACCTCCTCGGCGAGCCGGAGGTTGTCGGCCACCGGCAGGCCCGGGTCGCGGCCGACGAAGGTGCCCACCGTCGGGCAGCCCAGCTCGGCGGCGGCGTCGATGCACCGGCGCAGGTGGTCGTTGACCGCGGGGCCCCGGCCGGGGTGCAGGTTGTTCTCGTAGTAGGCGAGTGAAGAGAGGGTCAGGCCCGTCTCTTCGAATATCTTCGCGACCCGGGCGCGTTCCGGCTGGTCGAAAGAATCTACCCTGATGTGATTTACGCCATCTTTTTCCGGCCAGGCCGCGACCTCCAGAGCCTCGAAACCCCGCCCCGCGGCCCATTTCGCGATGTCCGCGAGATCCTCACCGGGAAGACACGCGGTGAGAAAACCCAGCTTCATGCACTGCCTCCGCTAGAAGTCGTAGACTTATAAGTGTTCTTGACATAGGTAACGCGTTGGGAACGAACTTAAGTTCACATCTTTTGTCTGATCAATAAGCTTAAGTGTGGGACATGCGCGTCATCACGATTGAAGGGCCCGGTGTCGTCAGCCTCCGGACGGAGCCACCCGTCGAGCTTGAGCCCGGCTGCGTCCGGGTCAGGACGATCTACTCGGGCGTTTCCGCGGGCACCGAGCTGACCGCCTACCGCGGCACCAACCCCTACCTCAGCCGGCGGTGGGACTCCGAGCACAGGCTCTTCACCGAGGGCCAGACCCACTCCTACCCGCTGGCGGGCTGGGGCTACCAGGAGGTCGGCGAGGTGGTCGAGGCCGCCCCCGACGTCGGCGGCCCGCCGATCGGCAGCCTCGTGTGGGGCGTGTGGGGCCACCGGGCGGAGGCCGTGCTGCCCGCGGACAAGGTGGCCGGGCACGTGCTGCCGCCCGGCGCCGATCCCCTGACCGGCGTCTTCGCCAGGGTGGGCGCCATCGCGCTCAACGCCGTGCACGCCGCGGACGTGCACCTCGGCGACGAGGTCGCGATCTTCGGGCAGGGCGTCATCGGGCTGCTCGCCACCCGCCTCGCCGTGCTCAGCGGCGCCGGGGTGGTCGCCGCCGACGTGATCCCCGCCCGTCTCGAACTCGCCCGGCGGTTCGGCGCGGCCGAGGCGTTCGACGTCAGGTGCGGGTCGGTGGCGGAGTTCGTCCGCAAGCGGGTCGAGGGCACGGACCTCGCTATCGAGCTGAGCGGCACCAACCAGGGCCTGCACGAGGCGATCAGGACCGTGCGCAGGGGCGGCAGGGTCGTCGCCGCCGGCTTCTACCAGGGCGACGGGATCGGGCTGCGGCTCGGCGAGGAGTTCCACCACAACCAGGTGCAGCTCGTCTCCTCCCAGATCGGCGGGGTGGCCACCTGGCTCGCCAACCGGTGGGATGTCGAGCGCCTCCAGCGCACCTTCATGGACCTCGCGCTCAAGGGCGAGGTGGACACCGGCGCGCTGGTCAGCCACGTGGTGGGGGCGGACCGGGCGGCCGAGGCGTTCGAGCTGCTCGACCGGCGTCCGGCCGAGGTGCTGCAACTCGTCTTCAGGTTCGGGGAGGAGCCGTGATGAGGCTGGCCGCGCAGGAGCAACTGCTGCCGGGCGAGACGTTGCAGGAGAAGTTCGAGTTCGCCGTCGAGGCCGGGTTCGACGCCATAGAGCTGCGCGGCAAGGGCGACCTGCACTTCGCCGGGCGGCTGCCCGAGCTGCGCCGGGCGCTCGCCGACGGGGTCGTGATGCCCACCGTGTGCGTGGACATGACGCACTTCATCGGCGACTTCGACGCCGGACGGCGCAGGGACGCGGTGACGCAGCTCCGCTCACAGCTCACGGTGATCGGCGAGCTGGGCGGGCTCGGCGTGATGACCCCCGCGTCGTGGGGGCAGTTCTCCCGCCGGCTGCCGCCCTTCGAGCCGCCGCGCTCCGCGGAGGAGGACAGGGAGGTGCTCGCCGACGCGCTCGGCGAGCTGGGCGAGCACGCCGCGAGGGAAGGCGTGCTCATCATGCTGGAGCCGCTCAACCGGTACGAGAACCACATGGTCAACACCCTCGCCGAGGCCGTGGAGTACTGCTCGGCGGACTCGATCAGGGTCGCCGGCGACACCTACCACATGAACATCGAGGAGGACGACCCCTGCCGCTCCCTCGCGCGGGCCGCGCCGTACCTCGCGCACATGCAGATCAGCGAGTCCAACCGCAACCAGCCGGGCACCGGCCACCTCGACTGGGCGGCGCAGCTCGCCACCCTCGACGCGATCGGCTACGACGGTTACCTCGCCCTGGAGTGCCGGCTGCGCGGCGACCCCCGCACGGCCCTCCCGCAGACCGCCGCCTTCGTCAGGAAGTTCCTGTGATCCGGCGTGACGCCGTGCGGGTCCTCGTGGCCAACTGGGACGCCGACCACACCGTCCCCTCCCGGCGGCTCTACCCCCACCAGTGGAGCTGGGACTCCGCGTTCGTCGCGATCGGCAACGCCCACTGGGCGCCACGCCGGGCGCGGACCGAGCTGCTCGCGCTGTTCGGGGCGCAGTGGCGGGACGGCCGGGTGCCGCACATCGTGTTCAACCCGGCCGTGCCCGAGGGCGCCTACTTCCCCGGCCCGGCCTTCTGGGGCGTCCGCGCGCCCGCCGGGGCCGCGACCTCCGGGATCGTGCAGCCGCCGGTGCACGCGCCGGCCGCCTGGCGGGTGCACCTGGCCGACCCCGACCCGGCGTTCCTGCGCCGGATCTACCCGCGTCTCGTCGCCCAGCAGGAGTTCCTGCGCGCCGCGCGGCGTTCCGCCCGCGGGCTGGTGTCGATCGTGCACCCGTGGGAGTCGGGCATGGACAACAGCCCGGCCTGGGACGAGCCGCTGGCCGCCGTGCCCCCGGCGCCGCTCGGCGCGCGACGCCGGGACCTCGCGCACGTCAGCGCCGACGAGCGGCCCACCGACGCCGACTACGAGCGCTACATCTCGCTGGCCGCCGCCTACCGCGACACCGGCTACCGGCGCGCCGGCGCGTTCCAGGTCGAGGACCCGCTGTTCAACGCCGCGTACGGCACGGCGGAGACCGCCCTCGCGAAGATCGCCGGCGTCTGCGGCCTGGACCCGGAGCCGCACCGCAGGGAAGCGGCGGCCGTCACCCGGGCGATGGTCGAGCACCTCTACGCCGACGGCCTCTTCCACGCCAGGGACGTGCTCACCGGCCGCCTGCTGCGCTCAGGCAGCGCCGCCGGGCTGACCCCGCTGCTGCTGCCCGGCCTGCCGGCCGAGGTCGCCGCCGAGCTGGCGGCCACCGCGGCCGACCGGTTCGAGATCAAGCGCGGCCTGCTGCCGAGCCTCGCGCCCGGCGCGCCGGGCTTCGACGTCGCGCGCTACTGGCGCGGGCCGAGCTGGATCAACCTCACCTGGCTGGTCTGGCGGGGCCTGCGCCGGTACCGGCCGGACCTCGCCGCGCCGCTCGCCGACGGCATGGTCCGGGCGGTCACCCAGGCGGGCATGCGGGAGTACTTCGACCCCTTCGCCTTCACGGGGCACGGCAGTCACGACTTCAGCTGGTCGGCCGCCCTGGTGCTGGACGTCCTGGCGCAGGACCGCCTGGATCGCCTGGCGGCGTCCGGCGGCCAGGTCGCACAGCAGGGCGGGCGCCAGGCCGAAGTCCACCACGTCGGTGATCACGTGTTCGCGTAGCAGGTCCCCGCGCCGCAGCAGCAGCCCGATCGCCTCGTGCGAGAGCCGTTCCCGGTCCCAGGCGTGCGCCAGCCCGCGGGGCACCCTGCCGATCTGGGCGCAGCGCAGGCTCAGCCCGTTGTGGTGGAACTCCTCGCCCAGGCGCACCTCCTCGGCGCCCCGGGTGTAGAAGGCCAGGTCGATCACGGTGCCCTGGGGCCGCAGCAGCTTCAGCGCGGTCGCCAGCGCCCTGGCCTGACCGCGGCACTGGAAGACCACGTCGGCGCCGCGGTCGGCCGGGCCGTGCCGCCAGCGCCGTTTCAGCACCACCTCCGGTTCCTCCTGGGCGGGCAGCGTCAGGGCGCCGAGCGCCTCGGCGATCCGCAGCCGGCCGGGCGTCTCGTCCACCACCACGACCTCGGCCGCGCCGCGATCGATCGCGAACGACGCCACCAGCAGCCCGACCACCCCGGCGCCGGTGACCGCGACCCGCCGCCCGCGCACCCCGTCGCCGAGGTCGCGCACGGCCGGGCCGTACAGGTCGGCGGCGGCGTGCAGCAGGCCGTTCGCGCAGATGGGGCCCATGTGCGCGACGTAGATGCCGAGCAGCGGGTCGAGGCCGGGCGGCAGTTCGACGATCCGGTCGTCCAGCGGGTCGGCGACGTACGCCGTGCGGTGCCCGTACGCCATGGCGACCAGCGCGCCCTCGGTGAACGCCCGGGTGCGGCGCTCGACCACCCTGCCCACCTGCATGTACCCCAGGCCGCGCACCGGGTAGGCGATCGACGGCCGCCCCGGGCGGAACAGGCCGAGCGCGGGGTCCCAGGTGGAGGTCAGGTAGGGGTTGGCCCCCTTGACGTAGGTCAGCTCGGTGCCCGCCGAGACGCCGCTGTAGAGCGTCTCGACCCGCAGCCCGCCCGCGGGCACCTCGCCGGGCCGCTCCCCGGTGAAGGTGACCTCGCCGGGGGCGTCGATGCTGAGCGTCAGGACCTCACTCATGGGTCGTCACCGGCCCGCCCTCGGCCGCCGACCGCGCCACCGCGAGCGCCAGCCGGTGCGTCCGCAGCGCCTCCTCGTAGGGCACCCGCACGTCGGCGGGCCGGCCCTGCACCGCGTTCACGAACTCCCGGTCCACCAGGGTCTTGGCGTGCCCGGGATCCTCGATGACGGTGTCCCCGTTGACGACGAGCCGGGTCTCGCTCAGATCCAGCGCCAGGCCGTCGGTGTGCACCTCCAGGCCGACCCGGTGCCGGTGCGCGGCCAGCGAACTCGCGGCCAGCAGCCCCGCCGCGCCGTCGGCGAACCTCAGCACCGCCGCGGTGGCCCGGTCGATCTCGCCGTCCACCGTGTTGGCGGCCGGTACGGCGTGCACCATGACCACCTCGCCCACCAGCACCCTGGCCAGGTCCAGCACGTGCACGGCCTGTTCCAGCACCTGGCCGCCGGACATCTCCCTGCGCAGCCACCAGGGCACCGGGGGCACCTTGTCCAGCCAGTGGCCGAGCGCCAGCCGTACCGGGCGGCCGTCGAGCAGGGCGGCGGCCCTGCGCAGCGTGTCCAGGTAGCGCCAGTGGTGGCCCACGGCCGAGACCAGGCCCCGCCTGGCGATCTCGGCGCAGATCTTCTCCGCGGTGGCCAGGTCGAGGCTGAGCGGCTTCTCCACGAAGAGCGGCAGCCCGGCGGCCAGGGCGTCGAGTTCGGGTGCGCCGTGCGCGAACGGCGGCACGCAGACGTAGACGGCGTCGAGGCCGCCCGCGTCCAGCAGGGCGGTGTGCGAGCGGTGGGCGGGCGCGCCGTACCGGGAGGCGAGCGCCTCGGCCCGGCCCGGATCGGTGTCGGCGACTCCCGCGATCGTCACGTCGGGGAAGCCGGAGAGGACGGAGGCGTGGCGGGCCGCGACGTTGCCGGCCCCGATGATGCCGATACGGGTGATGGGCGTCACGCACCCTCATATGCCTCAGGAAGGCAGGAGCAAACAACAATGTTCAAAAGGCTACATTTAGGGCAGCTGTGCCATCCGTGATGCGATGACGACCGGGAGCCGCATGGAGACCTACACTGGCCGGGACGCCCGAGACCCGGCCCGCGTGCAGGACTGGCTCGGACCGCACAGCAGCACCGCGGTCGACTGGCCCCTGGACGCCCTGCTCCTCGCCAAGGGGCCCACCACGGTCAGCGTGGTCCTGCCCGCCCGCGACGAGGAGCGCACGGTGGGGGAGATCGTCTCCATCATCCGCCGAGACCTCGTGGAGGCCGTCCCGCTCGTGGACGAGATCCTCGTGGTCGACTCCCGCTCCACCGACGCCACCGCCGCCCGCGCCGCCGCCGCGGGGGCCCGCGTCGTGCACCAGGACCAGGTGCTGCCCGAGCTGCCCCCGCTGTCCGGCAAGGGCGAGGCGCTGTGGAAGGGCCTCGCCGCCACGACCGGCGACGTGGTCGTGTTCGCAGACTCGGACGTGCGCAACTTCGGCGCGCACTTCATCTCGGGGCTGCTCGGCCCGCTGCTCACCGACCCGCGGATCCAGTTCGTCAAGGGCGCCTACGAACGCCCCTACACCGGTCCCGACGGCACCGTCCAGCGCGGCGCCGGCGGCCGGGTCACCGAGCTGGTGGCCCGGCCGCTGCTCAACCTCTACTGGCCCGAGCTGGCGGGTTTCGTCCAGCCGCTCGGCGGCGAGTACGCGGCCCGGCGCACCGCCCTGGAACGGGTGCCGTTCGCCACCGAGTACGGCGTGGAGTTCGGCCTCCTCGTCGACCTCCTGGAGACGATCGGGCTCGACGCGATGGCCCAGGTCGACCTGGGCTCCCGCGAGCACAGCCACCAGTCCACCACCGCGCTGGGCAGGATGGCCGGGCAGATCATCCTGACCGCCTGGTCGCGGCTGGAACGGCAGGGACGGATCGTCACCTCCGAGCCGCCCTCGACCGGCCTGCTCCAGTTCGCCCCGGACCGCCAGGCGACCTGGCACGACGTGAGCGTCGCGGAGAGGCCGCCGCTGGCCACGCTGCCCCGGCCGGCCGGTGTGAAGGAGGACGTCGCATGAAGGTGCTGATGAACGCCGGCCCCTGGCTGCCCGTGCCGCCCACCGGCTACGGCGGCATCGAGAACATCGTCGCCACCCTCATCCCGCCGCTGCGCGAACGCGGGGTGCACGTGGTCCTCGCCTCGGTGGGCGGCACCTCGATCGAGGCGGACGAACTGCTCGGCGTGTACGGCGAGGGCCAGTTCGAGCACCTGCAGAAGCCGTACAACCAGGTGATGGGCATCGCCCACGCGCACCAGGCGCGGCTGGTCGCCGAGCTGCTCCGCCGCGACGACATCGACCTCGTGCACGACCACCTGGAAGTGGTCGGCCCGGCCGTGCTCTCCGCGTTCGGCGGCCCGCCCGTGCTCCACACGCTGCACTGGGACCTGCGCAAACACGCCGAGTTCTACCGGTCCTTCCCCGCCTCGATCGCGGTCAACGGCGTCTCGGACTCCCAGCTGCGCCGGGCGCCCGCCGCGCTGCGCGCCGCCTCGCTCGGATCCGTGCACCTCGCCACCCCGCTCGCCGGCGCCGATGTGCGGGTGCCGCGCGGGGAGCACCTGGTGGTCATGGGCCGCGTGTGCGCGCTCAAGGGGCAGCACGTCGCGGCCCGGATCTGCCGCGCGCTCGGCCTGCCGCTCGTCCTCGCCGGGCCGGTCAGCGGGCTGGACGGCCCGGCCGAGCTGGACGCGGTGACCGCCGATCCCGGCCACCCGCTCAACGGCCACCCCGACGTGCGGTACCACGCCGAGCAGGTGGCCCCGCTCCTCGACGGCGACCTGATCCGCTGGGTGGGCGCGGTCGGCGGCGAGGACCGGGACCGGCTCTACGCCTCGGCCCGCGCCGCGCTCTTCCCCATCCAGTGGGACGAGCCGGGCGGCACCGCCGTGGTGGAGGCGCTCGCACTCGGCGTCCCGCCGATCGGGCTGCGCCGCGGCGTGCTCCCGGAGATCATCGACCACGGCCGCACCGGCCTCCTCGCCGACACCGAGGAGGAGCTCGCCGAGATGGTGCTCAGGGCGGGCGAGATCGACCCCGAGGAGTGCCGCAGGGAGGCCAGGACGCGCTTCTCGCCCGCCGTCATGGCCGACCGCTACCTGGAGCTGTACGAGCGGGCCGCCGCCCGTGCTCCGCGCCGCGGAGCCCGCCGCGAGCGCCGGCCCGGCCGCCGCCACGGCCCGGCCGCGCAGCGGGATCCCGCCGGGCCGGTCGCGTCCCCCGCCGCCGGCGCCTGACCCGCGGCCGTCGCCCGCGCGGTCCGGCGTGCGTCGAGGCGCCCGAGTGTGGGTACGGGCCCGGAGAGCGCGATCGAAGGAGGGGATGGAGATGCCCGACCGTGCCGCGCTTGACGAGATGCGGAAGGTGCTCGACGAGGTCTACCGCGATCGTCCCCGCGCCACCCGGCGGGAGATCTACTCCTGCGCCTCCGGGCACGTGATGCTGCCCGCCGAGATGCTGGCCCGGCTGCACGAGCTCCCCGAGGGCGTCTACAGCCGCAGGGAGGTGGACCAGGCGCTCGGCCGGCTCGCCGAACCGGACGACGCCTCCGGCGGTGAAGGACGGGCGTGAACGGCCCGGAGCGGGAGGACCCGGAGCGGGAAGACCCGGGCGGGGGGACCGGAGCGCCGCCGGCAGGGGAGTCCGCCGAGGGTACGGCGAGCGGCGGGCAACTCCTGCGCGAGCTGCTGGCGGCCAGCCACCTGTGCCCCATGGAGGGCCTGCCGGACCTGGTCAGGGGGCGCGCCGAGCGGGCCGGCCTGCGCGGCGTCACCATCTACGTCGCCGACCTTCAGGAGGAGCTGCTCCGCCCGCTGGAGGGCGGCATCGAGGGCGGGCCGCCCGACCTGCGGGTCGAGGGCACCCTCGCCGGGCGCGCCTTCCAGTCGCTGGAGATGCTGTCCTCCGGCGGTGAGGGCGGCTGGTGGGTGCCGCTGCTGGACGGCACGGAACGCCTGGGCGTGCTGTGGGTCGACGCCGGCGCCGCCGACGAGCGGACCCGGCAGGACATCCGGCACCTGGCGTCCATGGTCGCGCTGATGCTGATCAGCAAGCGCGCCTACAGCGACTTCTACAACCGGCTGGTGCGGACCCGGCCGATGCACATCGCCGCCGAGATGTCGTGGAACCTCGCCCCGCCGCTCACCTTCGCCACCGGCGACCTGGTGATCGGCGGCGTGCTGGAACCCGCCTACGAGATCGCCGGCGACGCCTTCGACTACGGACTGAGCGGCGACGTGGTGCGCCTCGCGGTCTTCGACGCGATGGGGCACGACACCTCCGCCGGGCTCACCGCCAACCTCGCCGTCGCCGCCTTCCGGCACAGCCGCAGGCTCGGCACCGGCCTGGCCGAGACCAGCGAGACGATCGAGCGGGTGCTGATCCAGGAGTTCGGCAGGGCCCAGCGTTTCGCGACGGCGATCCTGGCCACCCTTCACATCCCCAGCGGAGTCCTGACCTGGGTCAACCGTGGCCACCCGCCGCCGGTGCTGATCCGCGGCGGACGCTGGAAGACCACGCTGAGCTGCCCGCCCGCCCACCCGCTCGGCCTCGACCTCGGCCTCCCGGTCCGGTCCTGCCGCGAACAGCTCGAACCCGGTGACCGGGTGCTCCTCTACACCGACGGCATCACCGAGGCGCGCAGCGCCGCGGGCGAGGAGTTCGGCCTGGACCGTTTCACCGATCTCGTCATCCGGCACCACGCGGCGGGCATGCCGGTGCCGGAGACCCTGCGGCGTCTCGTCCGCGACCTGCTCGCCTACCACGACGACCGGCTCCAGGACGACGCCACCGTGCTCCTCGTGGAATGGCGCGGCGCCGGTCACCGCCGGCTCCTCCGCTGACTCACCCCGCGGCGTCGTGCCCGTCGTGCCCCTCGTGACCGCCGTGCGGGCCGCGGTGCTGGAAGACGTACAGCCAGGCCAGCGAGGGGAGGACCAGCAGCGCGCCGACGCCCAGGCAGACCAGGACGGTGACCAGCACCGCGGGGTGCGCGGCGGCGGCCCGGTAGTCCAGCGCGGGCGGCAGCATCAGCGGGTACTGCGCGACCGCCCAGCCCCACAGGATCGCGGTCACCGCGAGCGCGGAGGCGACCCTGGCGGGAAGGAAACGCCGCCGCCACAGCAGCGCGATCGCGGCCAGCCCGGCCACCGCGGACAGCGCCACCAGCGGCAGCGCCCGCCCGGTCAGCCCGGCGTAGAGCCCCGGCGCGTCGAAACGCAGCACGCCGACGCCGCCGAGCGCGATCAGCCCCGTGACCAGCGCCGTCACCAGCGCCCTGCGGCGGAACCCGGCGGCGAGCGCGGGCGAGCGGGCCCGCACCGCGTCGTCGCACAGGTAGACGGCCGCGAGGTAGGCGCAGGTGCCGACGGCGAGCAGGCCGCCGAGCACCCCGGTCGGGCTCAGCCAGCTCCCGAGCAGGTCGCCCCTGGCCAGCCCCGGCGGCACCCGCCCGGAGGCGACCGCGCCCGCCGCCGTGCCGAGGAAGAACGGCGTCAGCACCGACGACAGCGCGAAGGCCGCGCCGAAGAGCCGCCGCTGCCACAGCTCCAGCGCCGCCTTGCGGAAGGCGAAGGCGGCGCCGCGGGCGATGACGCCCAGCGCGGCCAGCGTCAGCGGGATGTACAGGGTGGACATCACGGCGGCGAAGACGGGTGGGAAACCGGTCCACAGCACCACGAGCACGAAGATCAGCCAGACGTGGTTGGCCTCCCACACCGGTCCGATGGCGTGTTCCACCAGGCGGCGTTGCGGCATGCCGGGGACGCTGCGACCGGCGAGCAGGTCCCACAGACCGGCGCCGAAGTCCGCGCCGGCGAACAGCGCGTAGAGCGTCAGCCCGATCCACAGCACGGCCAGCGTGACCTGGGCCGAGTCCATCAGGTGGCCCCCTCGGGCGCGGGGCCGGCCTCCTCCTCCTGCGGCGCGACCGGCGGGCCGTCCCGGGTCAGCAGCCGCAGCGCGTAGACGGTGGCGACGGTGAGCACGACGTAGACGGCGCAGACGACGGCGAAGCTCACCCACAGCCCGGGGGCCGGGTTGACCGCGTCGGCCGTACGCAGCCTGCCGTACACGACCCACGGTTGCCGGCCGACCTCGGTGAGGACCCAGCCGGCCTCCACCGCCACCGCGGCGGCCACGCCGGAGACGGCGGCCAGGCGCAGGAACCACGGCGAGCGCGGCAGGTCGCGGCGGCGCCACCAGGTCAGGGCGAACCAGGCGGACAGCAGCAGCAGGAAGACGCCGAGCGCGACCATCGTGTCGAAGGCCAGGTGCACCACCGCGACCGGCGGGCGGTCGGCGACCGGCGTCGCGTCCAGCCCCCGCACCACGGTGTCCGGGCTCCCGCCGACGAGCAGCGAGAGCCCGTCGGGGATCTCCACGGAGTAGCGCACCTGATCGCCGATCACCAGCCCGCCCAGGTGCAGCGGCGCGTTCGGCCCGGTGTGGAAGAGCCCTTCCGCGGCGGCCAGCTTGGTGGGCTGGCGGGCGGCGAGGTAACGCGCGGCGTAGTCGCCGGCCAGCACCTGGAAGGGGGTGACCACCGCGGCGAACGTGAAGGGGATGAGGAACCCCAGCCGGTGGTACCGGTCCCGCCGCCCGCGCAGCAGCGCCACCGCGTAGACGCCCGCCACCGCGAAACCGGCGACCATGAAAGCGGCGAGGATCATGTGCAGCGTCTGCGGCGGGGTGGCCGGGTTGAACATGGCCGCCCACGGCTCCACCACGGTCACCCGGCCGCCCTCGACGGTGAAGCCCTGCGGGTCGTTCATCCACGCGTTGGCGGTCACCACGAAGAACGCCGACGCCACCCCGGCGAGGAGCACCGGCACCAGGGTGAGCAGGTGGGCCGCCGGAGGCAGCCGGTCCCAGGCGTAGAGGTAGATGCCGAGGAAGATCGCCTCGATGAAGAAGGCGATCCCCTCCAGCGCGAACGGCAACCCGATGACCTGCCCGTACGTCCCCATCAGGCCGGGCCACAGCAGACCCATCTCGAAGCTCAGGATGGTCCCCGAGACGGCGCCGACGGCGAACAGCACGCCCACCGCCCTGGCCCACCGGCGCACCAGCGTCAGGCACACCCCGTCGCCGCGCCGCACGGCCCGCCACTCCGCGACGAACAGCAGCACCGGCATGCCGACGCCCATGCAGGCGAGGATGATGTGCCAGCCCAGCGACAGCGCCATCTGCATCCGGGCCGCCAGCAGGTCGGCCGGGGCCGCCGGACCGGCGGACGCGAGGACCGTGGCCAGGTGGTTCGTCGTCACGGCGACACGACCCCTCACGCTAAGTAGTCATATGGGCACGGCCTGCCCCGCCTGTACGTGTGCAAACCTGCTGCCCGGTGTTTACCGGAGGGGCTTCGTCGCAGGACAATGCGGACTCGGGGGGCAGGTCACGGCGAAGGGAGCGGGCAGGGTGGACACTGCGGAGCGTTACCGGGCTTTCGCGCGGGAGGAGGTGGCCGGGCACTCCCCGGTCTACGAGAAGCTGGCGGCGGACATCGCGGCCGACCCGGGACTGATCGCCCTCATCGACGGGCTGCCGCCGGTGAAGCGGCAGCCGAACCTGCTGCTGGCCGCGGCGCGCTTCCTCGGCGGCCCGGTCGAGGACTCCGGCGCGTTCCGCGACTGGGCGGCGGCGCACTGGACCGGCCTGGCCGGCACGATACTGGCCCGCTCCACCCAGACCAACGAGATCGGCCGGTGCGCGAGCCTGCTGCCGCTGCTGGCCGCCCTGCCCCAGCCGCTGGCCCTCATCGAGGTGGGCGCCTCGGCCGGGCTGTGCCTCTACCCCGACCGGTACGGCTACCGCTACGACGACCGGCCGCCGATCGGCGCCGGCGCGGGCCCGCTCGTCCTGACCTGCCGGACGAACGGCGAGGTCCCGGTGCCGGAGCGGCTGCCCCGGGTGGTCTGGCGGGCGGGGATCGACCTCAACCCGCTGGACGTGCGCGAGGAGGCCACGCTGCGCTGGCTGGAGTGCCTGGTCTGGCCCGGCCAGGACGACCGGCTGGCCCGGCTGCGCGGCGCGGCCCTGGCGGCCGTGGCCGACCCGCCGCACCTGGTCCGCGGCGACATGAACGACGTGATCCGCGAGGTGGTCGCGCAGGCGCCGCCGGACGCGACGCCGGTCGTCTACCACAGCGCGGTCATGCCCTACCTGGACGAGGAGGCCAGGGACCGGTTCGTGGCCACCATGCGCGACCTGCCGGCGCGCTGGATCTCCAACGAGGGCTCGCCGCGGCTGCCCTCGGTGCGCGCCCGGCTCACCCGCCCGCTCCCCGAGGGCCGTCTCGCGTTCCTGCTGGCGCTGGACGAGGAACCGGTCGCGACGGCCGGGCCGCACGGCGAATGGCTGGACTGGCTCGGCGGCTGAGCCACGCACCGAGCCACGCACCGAGCCACGCACCGAGCCACGCACCGAGCCACGCACCGAGCCACGCACCGAGCCGCGGCCCCGCGCGGGTCACTCCGCGCGATTCGCTCCCGCGCGGGGTCGTTCCCGCGCGGGTCACCGCCCCGCGGGTCACTCGCGCGCCGGGAGCGGGAACCGGCCGCGCGCGACCAGTTCGATCGTCACCAGTACGGCCACCGCCTCGGCCGCCACCAGCGCCACCAGCACGACGAGCTGCACCACGCCCGCCAGGATCGGGCTCGCCCCGCCGAGCAGCATCCCGACGAACGCCCCCGGCAGCACGACCAGGCCCACCGTCCGCGTCTGGTCCAGCGCCGGCACCAGCGCCTGCGCGGCGGCCGGGCGGCAGATCTCCAGCGCCGCCGCACGCGGGCCGAACCCGAGCGACAGCGCCGCCTCCACCTCTCCCGCGCGCTGCACCAGCTCGTCCACGGCCCGGCGCCCGGCCAGCGCGGTCGCCGTGAGGCAGCCGCCGAGCAGGATGCCGGCGATCGGGATGAGCACGATGCTGTCCGTCGGGGTGGCGCCGGTGCCGGTCAGCAGCAGGAGCACCGGCAGCGTCCCCGCGCCCAGCGGCACCGCGGCCCACCACGCCGCACGGCTCCTGGTGATCCGCCGCCCGGCGGTGTACGCGGCGACGCCGTACATGAGAAGCAGGAACGCCAGGACGGCCGGGCGGACGGCGATCACGTAGGTGATCAGCAGCGAGACCGCGCCGAGCTGGACCGCGGCGCGCAGGCAGGCGGTCACCACGGCCCGGGTGTGGCCCAGCCCGCCGAGCCGGGAGACGGCCGCGCCCGCCGCGACGAGCAGTACCAGGACCACCGCCAGGAGCGGCGTGACGGAGATGAGCGCCGGATCGGAGGTCACAGGCACGATTGTCACGTCTGCCGCCGATGCGACCGGCGACCAGGGCGGCGTTGCGGCCGGTGGTCAGGGGGACGGGCGCGCCGACGGTCCCCGCGCCGGCGCAGCTCTGGCGCGGGGACCGTGTGGCGGGATGGCGCCCGGACGGTTCCCATCCGCCGGTCAGGCGGCCGTCCGGGCGGTGGTCCACCCGCGGTCAGGCGGGGTCCGGGCGGTTCCCTCCGCCGATCTCGCGGCGCCCGGACGGTTCCCGCCTGAGGCTCATCCGCCGTCCGCGGCCTCGCCGGGGACGGCGGAGACGAGGCTGAACCCGTCCGGCAGGTCGGCGACGCCGGTCAGGCGCAGCCCGCTGCCGGCCAGCAGCGCCTCGTACTCGGCGAGGGTCCGCTCCCGGCCGCCCGGATGCAGCGACATGATGCGCAGGCCCAGCTCGTTGCTCGGATGCGGGGCGCGCCGGTCCTCCCGCAGGAGGATGTCCGCGCACAGCAGCCGGGCGCCGGGCGCCATCGCCGCGCGCACGTTGTCCAGGATCTTCCGGGCCTCCGCGGGTCCCCAGTCGTGCAGGACGCTGGCCAGCAGGTAGACGTCGCCGCCGCCGGGCACCTCGCCGAAGAAGTCGCCGGCGACCACCTCGCACCGGCCGGCCACCTCCCGCCCGGCCAGGTACGCCCGCGCGCCGGCGGCCTCGTGCGGCAGGTCAAGGAGCACGCCCCGGCAGCCGGGACGGGCCCGCAGCACGGCCGCGAGCAGCGTGCCGCGCCCGCCGCCCACGTCCACCACCGTGTGCCCGTCGTCCACCGACTCCGCCACCGCCGCGGAGATCCGCAGCGTCCGCGCCGTCATGAACCGCTGGAACCGGTCGTCGGCCTCCGGGGCGCCCGCGAGGTACTCCCACGGCGTGCCGTACCCGCCGTGGATCTCCGGCCGGCCGGTGCGCACGGTGTCCGGCAGCCTGCGCAGCGCGTCCCACCACACCGGGTCGCCCTGGATGAGCACCATCCAGCGCAGCGAGTCGTCCGCGTCGCGGAGGGCGTGCGCCGAACCGCCCAGCGCGTACCCGTCGCCGTCGACCGCGTCCACGATCTCCAGCGGCGTCAGCACCCGCAGCAGCCGCTCCAGCGCCCACGCGTCCGCGCCGCAGCGGCGGGCCAGCTCCGCCAGGGGCAGCGGCCCGCCGGCGAGATGGTCGGCGCAGCCCAGCTCGACGAAGGCGCGGACCGCGGCGAACCGCCACACGTTCACGGTCAGGTCGTGGATCGGCCCCGCTGGGCCCGGCGGAGGGGTCGTGACGGTCACTGGGCCGCCTCCGCGGGAGGCGTCGCCGGGGCGGTGCCGCCGGCGGGGGCCATCGGCAGCAGGATGTCGTTCATGTCGAGGGCCTCCTCGGTGTAGCCGAGCTCGTGCATCGAGTCCGCCACCCGTTGCAGCCGCTTGGCCTCCAGCGTCGTCGGATAGGTGCCGAGCGAGATGAGCCCGGCGATCTCCGGCGGGATCTTCTCGATGTAGGTCGGGATGATGTCCACCACCGCCTTGCGATCCGCGGCCAGGTCGAGCTGGCCGGCGTGCATGGCCCGCTGGAAGGCGGCGACGATGTCCGGGTGCTCCCTGGCGTACTTCTCCGTGCAGCCCCAGCCCGCGATCGGGAACGCGTCCATCGGGCCGGTCATCACGTCGTAGAGCTGGCGGGCGCCCGCGTTGCTGATCAGGCTGATGAACGGCTCCGTCATCCAGGCGGCGTCGATCTTGCCCTGCTGGAGCAGGCCCACCATGTCGGGCAGGGCCTCCTCCCGCCAGTTCACGTCCTTCTGCGTGAGCCCGTGGGCGATCAGGGCGGACTCCGAGCTCAGCGTGGCGATGCTCTTCAGGGTGGGCACCGCCAGCGTCCTGCCCTTGAGGTCCGCCACGCCCTTGATGTCGGAGTCGTTCATCACCATCAGGGCGAACGTGCCCGGCGCCGCCTGGTACCCGTCGGACACCACGCGCAGGTCGGCCGCGCCCTGGCTCTGCGCCTGGACCGCGGTGACGTAGTTGAGCATGGAGAAGTCCATGCTCTCGCCCTTGAGCTGGGGTACGGCCAGCGCCGCGCCCTGGATGGTCTCGACCTTGACCTCCAGTCCTTCCCTGGCGAAATAGCCGCGCTGGATCGCCCGGTGCAGCGGCGCCGCGTCCGGGACCAGCAACCGGCCGACCCTGATCGTCGTCATCGCCGTGTCATCGGACGCGCCCGGATCCGGGGCGCCGCTGCAGGCGGTAATAGAGCCGATTAGTAGCGACACGGCTACTAATAGCATTCGTCGCATGGAATGCTCCGTCGGAGGGGGAGTGGGGGAGGCTTTCAACTGACTGAAATCGGCCGGACCGGGTAGCATCGGGCCGGGCCCGAAGCGATGTCCGGTTCGGTGTGCAGGCGTGCGGAGGTAAGCGGCGCGACCCGGGGAGGACGCCTTTCCCGTTCGTCGCGGACCGGAAATTCGGCCGATTTTTCCGCCCGCCCCGCCTGGCTGCGCCCGGAGGTGGTTACCCGGCCGGGTGCGGCCGTCCGGGAATCGGTTTCCCGGCCGCCGCCGCGGCTTCGGCCGGGCGGCGGCCGAAATCGCGGGACGACCCGTGGGGAGGCGTCCGTCCCGCACCGGCGAACGGGTCCGCCGACTGCCGGGCCGGGGTCGTTCGCCCCCTTCCGCGGGCCGCGCCGCCCGCGGAAGGGGGCCGGCCACCCTGAAATGGAAGGCCATACTCTTCGGGGCGCCGTAGGTCGGGCCGGCGCATTTCAGTTTCTATTGGCACCGTTATTGGGAACCAAAGGGCCATGCGCACGGCACCGCTCACACGATGCTCCTTCCTTACTCTTGGAGCCTACGGGTGGTAAAGGCTTCGTTACCACTTTCTTACCGGCACGTTGGAAGCGTGTGCGGCCCGATACATTCACTTCCGGTCGATGTTCCATCAGCGGTTTACTGGTGACGAAAGTTGCAGTAATCATTAAGGCCACGGAAAGCGCTAATGCCTACTGGTGGATGAGGACACCCCCACTTGTCCTTTTGTCCTCTTCGCTGCATGGAGATGGAATGCCCCAGCCTGAAAAACCGCTTGAGCCCGGTAGATCCGCCCGCCACTGGTTCGGTGCGGAGTTGCGCAGACTGCGTCATGAGAGGGGCTGGCGGCAGGGCCAGCTGGCGGAGAAAGTACACGTCAGCGCCGGTCTGATCGGCAAGATCGAAAGGGCCAGCCGCAGGTGCGCCGACGACCTCGCCCCGATGCTGGACGAGGCGCTGGGCAGCGACGGCGTCCTGACCCGTGCCCTGGACCAGGTGCGGTCCGAAGAGGACAGGGCGCAGCCCCAAGGGGACAGAAAATCCGTCCCCGGCGTCCCGGAGGTCACTCAGGCCCCGCCCGGCCCGCCTCCGTGGCACGCCTCCCGCGCCTGCACCGGCCCCGATCCGGTCGCCGCGGTCTTCCCCGTCGCCCTCCGGCACCTCGTCCGGCAGATCGACCCCGTCCCCATGCCCCGGGCCATCGGCCCCCAGGAGATCGACCAGTTGCACGGGGCGGCGGCCACGGTGTCGGGCTGGGACAACCACTTCGGCGGCGCCGGGATGGTGCGCCAGACGGCGTCCGCGCAGTTACAGTGGGCGGCGGGCCTGCTGCGCATCCCCTGCCCGTCGTCGTTGCGTCCCGCGCTCTACGCCGCGGTGGCCCGGCTCGGCATGGTGGTCGGCGCGTCCGCGTTCGACGCCTACGCCCATCATGACGCCCGGCACGCCTTCACCGTCGCCACCCTGTGCGCCGAGGAGGCGGGGGAGTGGCACCTGCGCGCGAAGATCTACTCCTTCCGGTCCCGCCAGGCCACCTGGCTCGGCGACCCCGACGCCGGGTTGACCTACGCGGAGCTGGGGCTGGCCAGGGCCGACCGGCTGACCGCGACCGAGCGCGCCATGCTCCTCGTCGCCAAGGCGCGCGCCCTGGCGAAGATGCAGCGGTGCCGGGAGACCGTCGCGGCCGTGGGCGCGGCCGACGAGGCGTTCGCGCTGGCCCGCCCGGCAGGCGATCCCCCGTGGATGCGGTACTACGACAACGCCCAGCACCACGGCGACACCGGGCACGCCCTCTACGACCTGGTCCTCGGCGGCGGTGACGCGACGTCCGCGGGCGCCCGTCTCACCACCGCGGTGCACGGCCACGGCGACGACTTCGCCAGGTCGCGCGCGATGTCCCGGATCAAGCTGGCCTGCCTGATGATGGTGGCCGGTGATCCGCACGAGGCGGCCGACACTGGCCGGATCGCGCTCGGCGAGGTGGGCCGGCTGCGCTCCCGCCGGGCCGCCGACGACCTCCGCGAACTCGCCGCCCTGGGCGCCCGGCACCTCGCCGTCCCCGCCGTGGCCGATCTGTGCCGCCGCATCGCGGGCACGGCACGGCAGTAGGCGTCCCGCCCTTCCGGGGGGACGGACGCGGCCGTCCCCGCCGCGCGCCCCAGGCGTCCGTCGCGTGGCGGCTCGGGTGGCACCCGGGTCAGGCTCGGGTGGCAGCCGGGTCAGGCTCGGGTGGCAGCAGGGTCAGGTGGACAGGACGTGGGCGAGGGCGTGGAGGTGTTCGGCGGAGACATCCGGGGGCGGCGAGACGCGCAGGACCGGGGTGGGCAGGTCCGCGGGAGCCCTGTCCACCGGGACGGCGCCGACCTGGAGGCCGGCCGCGGCGGCCCGCGCCCTGGCCTGCCGCACGGCCTCGGCCGGGTCGGCGCCGGGCGGCGGGCGCAGGGTGACGACGGCGGACGGCTCGGCGAGGGGTTCCACGGCACGCCACCCGCCGGCCCCGTCCAGCGACCGCCGCGCCGCGACCCCCGCCTCCGCCAGTCGGGCCCGCACCGCCGCCGGGCCGAGCGCGTGGTGCTCCAGCACGGCGACGCCGAGTCCCACCCTGGCGGCGACGGCGGTCTCCGCGCTCTCGTAACGGGCCGCCCCGGGCAGCGGCGACGGTTCGCCGCCCGCCCAGCCGTACCCGCCGAGCCCGGGGGCGGCGGCGTGCATGCGCTCCTCGTCGAGGCCGGGCACGATCAGGAACCCGGCGCCGCGCGGCCCCGCCAGCCATTTGCGCGACGTGCCCACGTAGGCGGTGGCCTCGGCGCCGGTGACGTCCACGTGGCCGAGCGACTGGCACACGTCCAGCACCAGCGGCACCCCGGCGGCCCGGCACAGCCGCCCGGCGGCGTCCGCCGGCTGCACGATCCCCCGGTGCGAGGCGACGTGCGGCAGGGTGACCAGGGCGAGGCCGTCGAGCAGCGCGGCCAGGCCGTCCAGGTCGAGCCGGGAGTCGCCGTCCACGGGCAGTTCGACCAGCCGCCACCCGCGCGTCTCACGCAGCTGGCGCAGCAGCATGAGCGTGCTGCCGTACTCGGCGCGGGTGACGCCGATCCGGCTGCCCGGCGGCAGCCGCCAGCCGCCCAGCAGCGCGGCCATCGCCGCCGTCCCGCTCTCCAGGAACGCGACGTGCTCGGCCCGCGCCCCCACCAGGGCGGCCAGCGCGGCCCGCGGCACCGACAGGTCCGGCGCCGCCGCGTACCCGCCGCGCTCGCGTTCGAGTGCGAGGTGCTCCACGACGGCGTTCAGCACCCGGTCGCTGGGCACGCCGCAGCCGGCGGCGTCCAGGTGGCCGGGCGGGGCGGCCGAGCGGGCCGCCCGCCAGCGCCACGCCACCTCGTCCGCACCGGCCGGCGGGTGGGCGCCCGTTCCGCCCGCCAGGTCCGCCGCGGTCACACCTTGGCCAGCGTCAGACTGAAGTCGCCGTCGGGGTCGGTGTAGAGACGGTCCACCGTGAACCCCGCCGCCACCAGCTCGGCCCGCAGCCCGGCCGGCCGGAACTTGGCGCTGATCTCGGTGCGCATCTCCTCCCCGGCCGCGAACCGCACCGGCAGGGCCAGGTCCCGGACCTGCACCAGCATCGGCCGGGTCGCGCGCAGCCGCATCTCGATCCAGTCGTTGGGCGCGTCGTAGAGTGCCACGTGCGCGAAGGCGTCCGGTTCGAAGTCGGCGCCCAGCTCCCTGTTGATCACGTGCAGCACGTTCCGGTTGAACGCCGCCGTCACCCCGGCGGCGTCGTCGTAGGCCGCGACGAGCCGCCCGGTGTCCTTGACCAGGTCGGCGCCGAGCAGCAGCGAGTCGCCCGCGCGCAGGGTGTCGCGCAGCTCCTTCAGGAACACCTCACGGGCGGCCGGGCCCAGGTTGCCGATGGTGCCGCCGAGGAAGGCGACCATCCGCCGGCCGGTGCGCGGCAGCAGCGCGAGATGCCGCTCGAAGTCGGCGCAGACCCCCTGGACGGTGACGCCGGGATAGCGGGCCGCCAGCCGCCTGGCCGCGTCGCCGAGGGTGACCGCGTCCACGTCCACCGGCATGTAGGCGCGCAGCGACGAGGCGGCCAGCGCGTCGAGCAGCAGGACGGTCTTCTCGCTGGTCCCCGAACCCAGCTCGACGAGGGTGTCCGCGCCGGAACGCCGGGCGATGTCGCCGGCCCGCTCGCGCAGGATGGCCAGCTCCCTGCGGGTCGGGTAGTACTCGGGCAACCGGGTGATCTGCGAGAACAGGTCGCTGCCCGCCGCGTCGTAGAACCACTTGGACGGCAGCCACTTGGGCGACGCCGTGAGCCCGGTGCGCACGTCGTGTTCGAGCGCCTGGCGCAGGTAGTCGTGGTCGAGATGGTTGGTCACGTGGACGGTCGGCTGGGTGACGGGCACAGGGCCTCCTGGATCGATGGTTCACAGCGGCTGCACGCGCACGCCGTCTGGCGTGGCGAGGAGCAGGCTCCGTTCCGGTACGGGCTGCCAGCCGGGCCGGTCGTCGAGCGGTTCGCTCGCCACCAGCACTCCGTCTTCGAGGTGCAGGAAGAGGGTGTCGCCCCAGGCGGTCGCGGCGATCGACGCGCCGTCGCAGGCGAGCAGGTTCAGCCGGGCGTCCGGGTCCCCGCCGCCCGCCCGGACGACGACCTCGGCCAGGACGTCCCCGGCCGGGGCGCCGGCGCGCAGCCGGGCGAACACCGCGGCGGCCAGCCACGCCGAGTCGCAGGTGCTCTCCGCGTCGTCGGCCAGCGGCCTGAGCGCCTTCCTGTCCACCCGGCCGTTGTGGCTGAACAACCACCGGCCGTCGGTGAACGGCGCGGTGGCGGTCTCCTCCAGCGGCATCCCCACGGTGGCCGAGCGCACCGCGGCCAGCAGGCAGTGCGACCGGGCGGCCCTGGCGAGCCCGGGCAGGTTGGCGTCCGCCCAGATCGGGACGGTACGGCGGTAGCGGATCGGCTCGGGCAGCGTGCCGTCGTACCAGCCCATGCCGAAGCCGTCGGCGTTGACGACGCCGTGGCGTTGCAGCCGGGGCGCGTAGGACTGGCGGAGCAGCCCGTGCTCCGGGTCCTGGATGAGTGAGGCGAGGCTGCGCGGCTCGCCCAGCCAGGCGGCGTGCCGGCACATCTAGGACTCCGGCGCCGGGCGGGCGCAGCGGAAGCCGGTGAAGATCTGCCGCCTGATCGGATAGTCCCAGTTGCGGAACGTCGTGCGCACCGCCGCCGGGTCGGCCGCCCACGAGCCGCCGCGCAGCACCCGGTACTCCCGGCCGAAGAACACCTCGCTGTACTCCCGGTAGGGGAAACTGCGGAACCCCGGGTAGGGGTGGAACCACGATCCGGTCCACTCCCACACGTCGCCGATCATCTGCTCGGCCCCGTACGCGCTCGCCCCCGCCGGGTAGGCACCCAGCGGCGCCGGCCGCGCGGCCCGGTGCCCGAGGTTGGCCCGCTCGGGGCCGGGCGGCTCGTCGCCCCACGGGTAGGCGCGCGCCCGACCGGCCCGCGGGTCCCAGCCGCACGCCTTCTCCCACTCGGCCTCGGTGGGCAGCCGTTTGCCCGCCCAGCGGGCGTACGCGTCGGCCTCGTACCAGCACACGTGCTGCACCGGCTCGTCCGGCGGGACCGGCTCGGTGCGGCCGAAGCGGGTGCGCCACCAGGTGCCGCCCTCCCTGGTCCAGAACAGCGGCGCCGTGGCCCCGCTCTCCCGCAGCCAGCGCAGCCCCTCCGGGCTCCACCAGCGCGGGTCGCCGTAGCCGCCGTCCTCGACGAAGGCGATGTAGGCGGCGTTGCCGACCGGGAACCTGTCGATCCAGTAGGCGGGCAGCTCGACCTGGTGCGCGGGGCGTTCGTTGTCGTAGGCCCACGGGTGGGTGCCGGTGCCCATCGTGAACGGGCCGGCGGGCACGTACACCTCGGCCGCGCCGCCGGGCGAGCCGGACGGCAGGTCGCCGTCGCGGACCAGGCCGGGCCGCCCGGACAGCTGCAACGTGGCGAGCATCGTCTCGTCGTGCTGGTGCTCGTGCTGGATCACCAGGCCGAACACGAACCCGGACCGGTGCAGCGGGTCCGGTGACTCCAGGTCGAGCGCGTCCAGCACGTCGAGCACCCGGCCGCGCACGCCGGAGATGTACCGCCGGGCCTCGGCCGGGCCGAGGATCGGCAGCGAGGGCCGGTCCCTGCGCGGGTGCTTGAAGGCGTCGTAGATGTCGTCGATCTCCGGGCGCAGCGGCGTGATGCCGCCCGCCTCGCGCAGCACCCACAGCTCCTCGTAGTTCCCGACGTGCGCCAGGTCCCACACCAGCGGCGACATCAGCGCGGAGTGCTGGCGGGTCAGCACGTCGTCCTCCGCTTCGGTGTAGGCGAGGGAGCGGTCGCGCACGGCCAGCAGCTCCGCGGCGATGCGTTCCTTCAGGTGGTTCATGTCCGTCCTTCCTCGGGTGCTCGGCGCCGGTCCGCGGGGGCCGCGGGCAAGGGGGCCGGTCAGGGGGTCTCGGTGAGCCAGGACGCCAGCCGGGACCCCGGGTCTCGCGCCAGTTCGAGGAGACCGGCCGCGGGCGGGCGGCCGGTCGTCACGTGCCGGTCGGCGTACGCCGCCGCGGCGGCGGTCAGGCCGGGGGCCGCGCCCAGCCGGGGCAGCGCCTCCAGGGCCGCGCGGAAGCAGACCGCCGCGGCGCGCCGCAGCCCGCGGTCGGCCAGGCCGTGCCTGGCCGCCGCCCGCCACCCGTCCCGGTACGGCTCCGCCGCGGCGAGCGCCGCGTCCGCCGCCCGGTCGTCGACCAGGAGGGCGTGCGTCACGGCCACGCACACCGGCCAGTCCGCCGGGCTCTGGGCGTCGAGGTAGCGGATCTCCAGCCAGCCGCGCGGCCGTACCGGCGGGAAGAGGGTGGTGGCGTGGTAGGCGAGGTCGGCGAAGGTGGGCGGAACGCCGTTCCCGGTGACCCAGTCGCGGAAGGTGGAGCCGTCCCGGACGGTACGGCACCGGCCCGCGGAGTCCCTGACGAGCATGAGCCGGGCGTCGAGCAGGTACTCCGCCCAGGCGGCGGCCGGATCGGCGGCCTCGCCCGCGTCCGGCACCGGGGCGGTCCTGGTCCGGTCCAGGCCCTCCCAGACCGCCTGCCGGCCGGACATCCACCCGCACGGCCGGCCGAGGCTCAGCGGCGAGTTGGCGAACGCGGCGGTGAGGATCGGGCCCAGCAGGTTCGCCCGCCGCCAGCGTTCGGCCCCCCGGACGCCCAGGTCCACGTTCACCTGGATGGACGCGGTGGAACACATCATCAACGGTCCGAACGGCATGCCGAGGAACGCCGCCATCGCCTCGTACCTGGGTTCGCGAAGCTGCCGTACGGCCGGCCGTACCGGGTCCAGGCCGACGCCGGCGAGCGCCAGGCCGGCCTCGTCCAGCGCGGCGCGGGCCAGCGCCACGTCACCGGCGAGGGCCGCGACCGCCTCGGGCAGCGGCCCCGCGGGGCCGGACAGCTCCAGCTGGCCGCCTGGCTCGAAGGTGACGCGGCTGCCGCCCGGCAGCGCGGGGAGCGCGTCCGCGATCCTGGCGATGGGGACCTGGACGCCCACGGCCGAGCGGTCGAACACCAGGAACTCCAGCTCGGCGCCCACCTGGTCGCCGGTCGAGCCCCGGAAGCACTGGCGGGCGTAGTCCTCCACCTCGGAGACATCCCTGATCGGCGCGGCGTCGGTCGCCAGGCTCGTCATGTCTTCCTCCTCCGCCGGGTGTACACGGATCTACAGATCCGGCAGGCCCTCCGGCGTTACAGGAGAAAGCGCGGGAATACGAGAAAGTTTTCGCCAGGTCGTCAGGTACGCCGGGCGGTGCGGAACGCGGTGAGCAGGCGCTCACGGGTGGCGGGCGAGAGGTTCTCGCCCGGGGCGTCGCCCAGCGCCTTGACGGTGGTGCGGTACTGCGCGAGGTAGCGGGTGCACGCGGCACAGTCGGTCAGGTGGTCGCCGAAGCGGTGCCGCGCAGCGTCGTCGAGCCCGTCGTCGAGATAGTCCGTGACGAGTTCGACCAGCTCTTCACAGCTGAACCGCTTCACGATGCGGACCGCCTTACCTGCAGGGGGCTGAACCGATTCACTACGCCGACCGCCTCACCGTCTCGAAATAGTCTTCCAGCCGACCGCGGACGAAGGCACGGGCGCGATGCAGCAGAACCCGCTGGTTGGCCGCGGTGATATCCAGGATCGCGCAGACTTCCGCCGGTGTGCAGCCCTCGACGTCACGAAGTGTGATGACGATCCGCTGCCGGGCCGGCAGCGCGGCGAGGGCGGTGGCGATCTGGCCGCGCATCTCGGCGGCGAGCGCCTCCCCCTCGGGCGCGGGCCACGCGGCGGGGAGTTCCTTCCAGCGTCCCGGGAGCGCGTCGTCCGGGCCGGTGAAGGGCGAGGCACCGTCCACCGGAGCGTTCGACGCGCCGAAGGCGCTGCTCCAGGGGAGGGTGCGGCTCTCCCGGAGGCCCCGCTTCTTGGCCGCGTTGACCAGGATGCGGTAGACCCAGGTCTTGACCGAGGAGCGGCCCTCGAAGCCGTCGATGCCGCTGATCACCGCGAGCCAGGTGTCCTGCACGACCTCCTCGGCGGAGTCGTTGGTGGACACGTAGGTCCGGGCCACCCGCAGCATGCCCCGTGACCACGTGTCCAGAAGCGCCGCGAACATCTCGTCGTCCCCCGCGCGCAGAGCCGCGATGACGACGTCGTCCGGGGGCAACCCCACACTCGTCTCCTCCCGGTCAGGGCGTACTCCCATATCATCCCACCAGGAGCCGTTATCAGGCCATTCCGGGTCAAACTTCGTATTTTGGCCAGGTAAGGAAGGCGAATGCCGCCGTCCCAGATTGGGGACGGCGGCATCGCGTGACCCGATTTCTCAGGCGGGGTCGAGCGGGAGGTAGATCCGCCCGCCCTGGCGGGCGAACTCCTCGGCCTTCTCCTTCATCCCGGAGGCGAGCGCGTCCTGCTCGGCGAGGCCCTTGGCCTCGGCGTACCGCCGCACGTCCTGGGTGATCTTCATGGCGCAGAAGTGCGGGCCGCACATGCTGCAGAAATGCGCCGTCTTCGCGGGCGCCGCGGGCAGGGTCTCGTCATGGAAGGACCGGGCCGTGTCCGGGTCCAGCGCCAGGTTGAACTGGTCCTCCCAGCGGAACTCGAACCGCGCGTCGGACAGCGCGTCGTCCCACGCCTGGGCGCCGGGATGCCCCTTGGCCAGGTCGGCCGCGTGCGCGGCGATCTTGTACGCGATCACCCCGGCCTTGACGTCGTCGCGGTCGGGCAGGCCGAGATGCTCCTTGGGGGTGACGTAACACAGCATGGCGGTGCCGAACCAGCCGATCATGGCGGCGCCGATCGCCGAGGTGATGTGGTCGTAGCCCGGCGCGATGTCGGTGGTGAGCGGCCCGAGCGTGTAGAACGGCGCCTCCGCGCACAGCTCCTGCTGGAGCCGGACGTTCTCCTCGATCTTGTGCATGGGCACGTGGCCGGGCCCCTCGATCATCACCTGGCAGTCGTACTCCGCCGCGATCGAGGTCAGCTCGCCCAGCGTGCGCAGCTCGGCGAACTGCGCCTCGTCGTTGGCGTCCGCGATCGACCCCGGCCGCAGGCCGTCGCCCAGCGAGAACGTCACGTCGTAGGCCGCGAAGATCTCGCACAGCTCCCGGAAGTGCGTGTAGAGGAAGCTCTCCTCGTGGTGGGCCAGGCACCAGGCGGCCAGGATGGACCCGCCCCTGGACACGATGCCGGTCTTGCGCCGCGCGGTCAGCGGCACGTAGGCCAGCCGCACCCCCGCGTGCACCGTCATGTAGTCCACGCCCTGCTCGCACTGCTCGATCACGGTGTCCCGGTAGACCTCCCAGCTCAGGTCCTCCGCCCTGCCCTTGACCTTCTCCAGCGCCTGGTAGATCGGCACGGTGCCGACCGGGACGGGGGAGTTGCGCAGGATCCACTCCCGGGTCTCGTGGATCCGCTTCCCGGTGGACAGATCCATGATCGTGTCCGCGCCCCACCGGGTGGCCCAGCGCATCTTGTCCACCTCCTCCTCGATCGAGGAGGACACGGACGAGTTCCCGATGTTGGCGTTGATCTTCACCAGGAAGTTCCTGCCGATGATCATCGGTTCGGTCTCGGGATGGTTGACGTTGACGGGCAGCACCGCCCGCCCGGCGGCCAGCTCGTCCCGCACGAACTCGGGCGGCACTCCCTCCCGCAGCGCCACGAACTCCATCTCCGGGGTGATCACCCCCCGTTTCGCGTATCCGCGCTGGGTGAGATGCTCGCCGCGGCGGGCCTCGACCCACCCGGCGCGCAGCTTCGGCAGCCCCGCGGCCAGGTCGGGAACGTGCCCGGGGTCGGTGTACGGCCCCGAGGTGTCGTACAGGACGACGGACTCCCCGTTGGTGAGCGGGATCTCGCGCGCGGGCACCCGGATGTCCGGCCGCGAGCCGATCAGGTAGGTCTTGCGAGCAGGCAGCACAACATTGTCAGAGATCGTCATGGCGATCGACAACTCCCTACGCCGGCATTACCCGGTCAGGTTCCGGCGGTCGGCGACCCTATGTGTCGCCCTCTCAGCCCGGTCGGCCGGGCTCCCGCGTACTGTCGCCATGACGTTAACCCGACAGCCCCCCGGTCGCGCAAGACCTTGACATCGCACCTTTCCCATGTTTGTCAGGTGTCTTCTGTTCCTGCATATTGTGAAAAGTTGCACAATCTGAAAGTCTGTTCGTATGATCGTCCTATGGGGGGCGTGAAGGTCCGGAATCTCGCGGGGGCGGCCGACCTCGGCCGGCGGGACCGCAAAAAGCATGAGACGCGTGCCGCGCTGGAGCGGGCGGCTCTCGACCTGGTGGCCGAGCACGGGCTCGGCGGGGTGACCGTCGAGGACATCAGCCAGGCCGCCGACGTGTCCTCGCGCACGTTCTTCAACTACTTCTCCTGCAAGGAAGAGGCGATCATCGGCGGGCCGCCGGTGATGGCCGCCGAGATCGCCGATTCGATGGCCGCCGCCCCGCCGGGGCTCCCGGTCGTCGAGGTGCTGCGCCTCGCGCTGCGCGCCGAGGCGGGCCGGCTCCAGCGGCGCAGGGAGTGGTGGCTGCTGAAGATGCGGGTGTTCGAGCGGAACCCCTCTCTGCTTCCGCACCTGCTGGCGAACGGCGCCGAGGTCGAGCGCTCGGTGCAGGCCGCCGTCGCCGCCCGGGTCGGCGACGGTCCCGGCGCCCTCGGCTATCCGATGCTCGCCGCCGCCGTGGCCTGCACGGCCTTCCGCTGCGCGGTGGTGCGCTGGGCCGCCGAGACCGGCGACGCCGGCGCCCCCGATCTGCGTGACCTGCTCGACGAGGCGTTCGACGCCCTCGCGGCGGGGCTGCCCGATCCGTCCTCCGAGTGAGAGCCGGGCCGCCCACCCGTACCCGACCGTCCGGTCCGGCGCCGACCGCCGCCCGGCAGACCACAGAAACCGAGGAAGAATGGCAACCACCAGTGTGCCCCCGCCCGAGAAGGAAGCCGACGACACCGGGCGAACCTCCCGCCGGAAGGTGCTTCAGGCATTATCCGGTCTGATGGTGGGCATGTTCGTGTCGATCCTGGCCTCCACGGTCGTGGCGAACGCCCTGCCCCGCATCATCGCCGACCTCGACGGCACCCAGACCGTCTACACCTGGATCGTCACCTCCGAGCTGCTCGCGATGACGGCGACCGTGCCCCTGTGGGGCAAGATGGCCGACCTCTACAGCAAGAAGCTGCTGATCCAGCTCTCGCTCGGGCTCTTCGTCGTCGGATCGCTGATCGCCGGCTTCACGCCCAACGTCGAGATCCTCATCCTCAGCCGGGTCGTGCAGGGCGTCGGCGCGGGCGGCATGAGCGCGCTCGCCATGATCGTCATGGCGGCGATGATCCCGCCGCGCGAGCTGGGCCGCTACGCGGGCGTCTTCGGCGCCGTGTTCGGCGTCGGCACCATCGCCGGGCCGCTGATCGGCGGCCTGCTGGTGGACACCCCGTGGCTCGGCTGGCGCTGGTGCTTCCTGATCGGCGTCCCGTTCACCGTCATCGCGATCGTCCTCCTCCAGCGCACCCTCTCCCTGCCGGTCGTGCGCAAGGAGATCAAGGTCGACTACCTGGGCGCCTTCCTCATCACGGCGGGCGTGTGCACGATCCTGGTGTGGTCGTCGCTGGCCGGCAACCAGTTCGCCTGGGCGTCGTGGTGGACGGCCGGCCTGGTCGGCGTCGGCGTGCTGCTCCTCGCCGTGGCGGTCTGGGTGGAGTCGCGGGCGGCCGAGCCGATCATCCCGCTCGGCATCTTCCGCAACCGCACGGTCACCCTGGCCACCGTCGCGAGCGTGCTCGTCGGCGTCGCGATGTTCGGCGGGACGGTCTTCCTGTC
This sequence comes from Microtetraspora sp. NBRC 13810, assembly GCF_030268685.1. GTDB lineage: Bacteria > Actinomycetota > Actinomycetes > Streptosporangiales > Streptosporangiaceae > BSRQ01. The sequence goes on along the minus strand of NZ_BSRQ01000010.1, from coordinate 138,871 downwards.
GCAGTACTTCCAGATCGCCCTGGGTTACTCGCCCACCGTCGCCGGTCTGATGAGCCTTCCGATGATCTTCGGACTGCTGGTCTCCTCCACGGTCGCCGGGCAGCTCATCACCAAGTGGGGCCGCTGGAAGGGCTTCCTGGTCGCCGGCGGCGTCATCATGCTGGCCGGTATGGCGCTGCTCGGCACCATCGGCGGGCAGACCAGCACCCTGGTGCTCTCGATCTACATGGCCGTGCTCGGCATCGGCGTCGGCATGCTCATGCAGAACCTCGTGCTCGCCGCGCAGAACGACGTGCCGGCCCAGGACCTGGGCGTCACCACCTCCGTGCTGACGTTCTTCCGCAGCATGGGCGGCGCGGTCGGGGTGAGCGCCCTGGGCGCGGTGCTGGCCAACCGGGTCACCACCCTGATGACCGAGAGGCTCGGGCCCATCGCCGGGGGCGCGGGCGCGCCGGCCGACGCCGTGCCCGACATCGCCTCCCTGCCCGCCCCGGTGCGAACCGTCGTCCAGGACGTCTACGCCACCGCGACCGCCGACCTGTTCCTCATCGGCGTGCCGCTCACCGCGCTGGCCCTGCTGGCGGTGCTGTTCATCAAGGAGAAGCCGCTGAACACCCTGTCCGGCGACGAGCGGCTCGCCCAGGAGAACGCCGCGGCGCACTGACGCCCCGCCGCCGGGGGCTCCACGCCGGGGCCCCCGGTCAGGCGGCACCGGCGCCCGCCCCCCACCGGCCTCATACGCCGCGACCCCGGCCTTGACCCCCGACCCTGCGGTACGGCGTTTCGGGACGGCGGGCGGGGAAGGGGAGGGGTATGGAGGTGTTCCCCGCCGCGCCGGCGGCCGGATGGCAGGACACGAAGGCCACCCTGCACCGGTTCGCCCAGGTGGTCGGCAAGATCCGGCTGGCCTCCGGGGTCCGGCGCAACCACTGGTGGCACGTGCCGTTCCACCTCACCGGCCGCGGCCTGACCACGCGGCCCATGGGGCTGATCGACGGCAACCCGATCTTCACGATCGACTTCGACTTCGCCGCCCATCGGCTGGTGGTCGCCGCGCTCGACGGCAGGACGGTGTCGTTCCCGCTCCAGGGCAGGTCGGTCGCGTCCTTCTACCACGAGGTGCTGCGCGCGCTCGCGGCCCTGGACGTGCGGGTGGAGATGGACGCGCCGCACCCCTTCGACCTGCCCGACGCGGACCGGCCGTTCGCCCAGGACACCGAGCACGCGGCCTACGACCCCGCCGCCGCCACCTGGTACTGGCGGGTGCTGAGCCAGGTCAACCTCGTGCTGGAGGAGTACGCCGCCGGGTTCTCCGGCAAGACCAGCCCGGTGCACCACTTCTGGCACACCTTCGACATCGCGTGCAGCCGGTTCGGCGACCGGGTGATCGGCCAGCCGCCCGACGCCGACCCGGTGACCCGCGAGGCGTACTCCCGCGAGGTGATCAGCTCCGGCTTCTGGTTCGGCGACGAGTCCCCGGCCGTGTCCGCCTCCGTGCCCCCTTCGGCGTCCCCCTCCGGGCCCGCCTTCTACTCCTACACCGCCCCCGAGCCGGAAGGGCTGACCGGCGAGCCGCTGCTGCCCGCCGAGGCGCGGTGGACCGAACGCGGCGGCGGCCACCTGGCCGTGCTGCCGTACGACGACGCCCGTGCCGCGGACGACCCGCGCTGCGCCGTCCTGGAGTTCTACGAGAGCGCCTACCGGGCGGGCGCCCGGTGCGCGAAGTGGGACATCGCCCGCCTGGCCTGCCCCGGCGGCATCACCGACCCGTGGCTGCGGACGCCCTGATCACGACAGCACGAAACGCCGCCTTATGCGTGCTTTATCCGGTTATGTGCGCCTATGGGCCTTATGTCGGTAAAAATCACAAACATCATAGATAAGGAATCCGGGCGCCTGAATACGGATTTTTGGGGCTTGACGGAGCTCCTGCGTATGATCAAAACTGCTCCCACTTGTGTGCTTTTTGCCGGGATACCACCCTCATATCCCGGGTCCCGAGCGCACCAACTGGAGGCATCCCACCATGAGGAGTTCCCCCCGGGGGAGGAGAGCCCGCCGCGTAGCGGTGGCGGTCTCGTTCCCCATCGTCCTCGCCCTGTCCCCCCTGCCGGTGCTCGCCGCTCCCTCTCCCCAGCCGGCCGAGGTCGTTCCGGACCGGCAGCCGAGCGTGGCACAGGACGGCGTCGGACTGCTGCGGGTCATCGTCCCCGACCAGGCGGCGTTGGACCGTTTGAACGCGCTGGGCGTGGACCTGGCGGAGTACAAGAAGCCGCTCGACAACGGCATCGAGGTGCACGCCGTACTCAGCCCGCAGGAGGCCGAGGACCTGCGTGGCCAGGGCTTCGACGTCCGCGGCCCCATCTCCGACCAGTCCGACTTCGCCGCCAACCAGGCCCAGCGGAACCAGGCTCTCCGCTCCGCCGCCGCGGCCGAGGGTGAGAAGGACACGCTCACCCCGCTGCGCGCCGAGTGGTTCACCAGCGGTGACCAGCGGTTCCTGGCGGTGGAGGTGAAGACGACCGCGACCGACGCGGAGACCGTGCTCACCGTCGCCTGGGACCAGGGCCCGCGCACCGAGCCCGGCTCCGGCGGCACGGCGACCATGGCCCGCTTCACCGACGCCGGCCAGTACATGTACCACCGGTTCAACGAGCCGGTGGCGATCGACAAGACCCCGGCGAAGGTCACGATCACCAGCAGCCGCGGCGGTTCGATCACGGTCCCGGTGGTCAAGTGGCTGGGCGAGCCGCGCAAGGACCCGGGCCGGCACTACGTCTCGGACTTCGTGGACCACTACATGGACCCGACCGAGGTGACCGACCGGATCACCGGCCTCGCCCGCGAGTTCCCGAAGATCTCGCAGATCGTCGCGCTGCCGTACAAGACGAACGGCTACCGCCGCGCCGCGCAGGCGCAGTTCGGCACCGCCGCGGCCGCCACGTTCTACGTGAGCACCAAGGCCTACGGGTCCGAGGGCGGCAACGACGTCAGCGTGGCCCTGGTCAAGCCGGAGACGGCCTCGGCCCCGCTCGGCGTGGTCGTGAACGGCAAGGACATCGTGGTCAACCTGGCCACCGACGCCTCCGCCGCGGTGTCCAGCACCGCCGCCCAGGTGGTGCAGGCGCTCGGCGCCGACGCGGCCGCGTCCGCGCTGGTGACCGCCGCCACCTACCGGGGCAACGCCGGCGCGGGCGTGGTCGCGCCGGCCGCCGCCACGAAGCTGACCGACAACCTGAAGGCACCCGCGACCGTCTCCCGCGCCCCCTTCGAGACGAAGGTGCTGCGCATCGGCAAGAAGCGGGACGGCTCCAAGCCCGGCGTGTTCCTCTACTGCCAGGAGCACGCGCGTGAGTGGGTGACCACGCTGACCTGCGTGGAGACCGCCGAGCGGCTGCTGCGCAACTATGCCCGTGACAGCGCGACGCGCAAGCTGGTGGACGACCTCGACATCTTCATCATGCCGGTGGTCAACCCCGACGGCGGGCACTACAGCTTCTACGACTACAACATGCAGCGCAAGAACATGACCAACCACTGCGCCGCGAACGCCGCCGACCCGGCCTCCCGCAACTCGTGGGGCGTCGACCTGAACCGCAACTTCTCCGTCGGCTCCATCCGCGACGGGTACAGCGGCGCGTCGACGAACTGCACCAGCGGCACCTACGCCGGTCCGGCCGAGCTGTCGGAGCCGGAGGCGCGCAACGAGGTCTGGCTGACCGAGAAGTTCCCGAACATCAAGTTCGCGATGAACACCCACTCCTACGGCGGCTACTTCATGTGGCCTCCGGGCGCCTACAAGGAGGAGGGCCGCGAGCTGCTGCCCTCGCCCGACTTCGGCACCGAGAACTACTTCTGGGAGGCGTCCGGCCACATCCTCTCCGCGGTGAAGTCCTGGCGCGGCACGGCGATCTGGCCCGGTCGCACCGGCCCGGTGCCGGACGTGCTGTACTCCGCCGCCGGCAACAGCGCCGACGAGCACTGGTACGGCCGGGGCATCATCGGCTGGGACTTCGAGGTCGGCGCCGACCTGTGGGACCCGGCCACCAAGACGTTCCAGCCGGTCGGGTTCCAGCCGCCGTTCGCCGAGGGACACCAGGAGGCCATGGAGTTCTCCAGCGGCCAGATCGGCATCCTCGAGGTCGCCAGGGCGTTCGGCGACGACGACCGCAGCCCCGACTCCAAGCTGGAGGTGACCGCGCGGAACTCCGGTTCCACCACGTTCACCTTCTCCATGGACGAGCCGGCCAACCTCTACTACACGCTGGACGGCAGCCGCCCGACGTACCAGTCGCCGAAGCTCACCTTCGCGGGCACCCGTGAGGGCACCCAGAGCTTCACCGTCGACAAGACGACCGACGTGCGCTGGTTCTCGGTGGACGTCGCCGGCAACGTGGAGCGGAACTACCGTCCCGACGGCCATTCCGACAACTACCGCAAGGAGCGGGTGGAGGTGCGCCGCCACCGGTAACCCCACCGGGCACGATCGCCCCCGACACGAGCTGATGGCCGCCGGTCCCCGGACCGGCGGCCATCGCCATGTCCGGACCCTCCGGCGGCGGTCGCCCCCGGCGGTCCCATGCCTCCGAACGCGTCTGGCGGGTTCACGCCATGTCAGGTTCCCGCCAAGCACATGGTCTGGACGGGGCGGGGCCGCCGCCACTAGGTATTGGGGCCGATCTTTATGTCCATTATGGAGGTGGCCGATGGGGCTCTGGGTAGCACGGCGGCGTTTCCGGATACGGCGGACGGCCACGGCGGTCCGCCTGGCAGCCGCGGTGACCGTGACCACGATGGCCGTCACCGCGCCGGTCCCGCCCGCCGCGGCGGCGCCCGGCGGTACCGCGGCCCCTCCGGACACCGGGACCGTCCGTCCCGTCCCCGGCGGACCGGGCGAATACGACATCACGCTGATCACCGGTGACAGGGTGCACGTCACCGTGGGCGCGGACGGGCGGCAGCGGGCGACCGTGACCCCCGCGCCCCGCGAGGACAGGCTGCCCTCCGGCTTCCACGTCATGGAGAGCGGCGGCGAGCTCAGCGTGATCCCCGGCGACGTGCGGGGCCTGATCCCGCAGCGCCTGGACCCGGACCTGTTCAACGTGACCTCGCTCGCCGCCCAGGGCTACACCGACGACCGGTCCGGCTCGCTGCCCCTGATCCTCGCGCACGCCACCGGCGCCGGCACGGGCGGCGGAGCCGCGGTGAAGGCGGCGATTCCGGCGCTGACGCCGGTCCGCGACCTGGAGAGCATCGGCGCGACCGCCGTCACCCTGGACAAGAGCGGGGCGCGCGGCCTCGGCACGGCGCTGTCCCGGCTCGCCGGAACGGCGGACGGCACCGCGGCGGCGGACCCGCTCGGCGGCGTGTCGAAGATCTGGCTCGACCGGAAGGTCGCGACGTCGCTCGACCGCAGCGTCCCGCAGATCTCCGCCCCCGCCGCCTGGGACGCCGGCTACGACGGCACCGGCACCACCGTGGCGGTGCTGGACAGCGGCGTCGACGCGAAGCACCCCGACCTCGCCGGCAAAGTCGCCGGCGAACGCGACTTCACCGGAGAGGGCACCACCGGCGACCTGCTCGGCCACGGCACCCACGTCGCCGGCATCATCGCGGGCGCCGGCACGGCCTCCGGCGGACGGCTGAAGGGCGTCGCGCCCGGCGCCCGCCTGCTCAACGCCCGGGTCCTGAACGCCTCCGGCCAGGGCCTCACGTCGTGGATCGTCGACGGCATGGAGTGGGCCGCAGGGGAGCAGCGCGCCGACGTCGTCAACATGAGCCTCGCCGACCCCCAGCCCGGCGGCCCGCTCACCGACGCCGTCGGCGAGCTGACCGAGCGGTACGGGACGCTGTTCGTCGTGGCCGCGGGCAACCACGGCTGCGGGGTCTGCGTCGGCAGCCCGGGGGACGCGGCGGACGCCCTCACGGTCGGCGCCGTGGACACCGCCGACGCGCTCGCCGACTTCTCCAGCTACGGCCCGGTGGGCCTCGCCCGGATGGTCAAGCCCGAGGTCACCGCCCCCGGCGTCGGGATCGTGGCCGCCCGGGGGAGCGGCACGGAACAGGGCGAGCCGGTCGACGACGCCTACACCCGGATATCCGGCACGTCCATGGCCACCCCGCACGTCGCCGGAGCCGCCGCGCTGCTCAGGCAGGCCCGCCCGGGCATCGCGGCCGGCGAGTTGAAGGCCCTCCTCATGGGCACGGCGAAGCCGCGTCAGGACACCGCCGTGGACCGGCAGGGCATGGGCAGGATCGACGTCGCCGCGGCGCTCGCCGACCCGGTGCTCGCCTCCGCCGGCGTGCTCGACTTCGGCGAGGGGCCCGCCGCCCGCGCCCGGGACCTGACCTACCGCAACCCGGCGGCCGTCCCGGTGACGCTCGACCTGCGCGCCGGCGACGCGTTCACCGTCACACCCGCCACGCTCACGCTGCCGGCCGGAGGCAAGGCGACGGTCAAGGTCGCCTTCGACCCGGCGAAGGCCGCGGCAGGCCGGCAGCGGGCCGAACTGGTCGCCACACCGCGGGGCGGCGCCGCTGTACGGACGCTGCTGACCGGCGTCATGGCGCCCGAACGGGTACAGCTGCGGATGACCGGCGTCGCCAGGGACGGCCGCCCGGCCGCCGTCTACGCCCGCGCGTTCAACGTGCAGGACGGCGCCTACGACGGGCGGGAACTGCCCTCGGACCCGGTCCAGCGGTGCGACGACTGGAGCGACGCCTCCGTCATCTGCCTGATGGTGCCGCCCGGCACCTACTCGGTGCTCGGCGTCGTCGCCACCTCCATCCCCTCCGAGGCCGCGCCCGGCTCCGGCGACCGCGGCACCGTGCTGCACCACACGCTCGCCGGAGACCCGGAGGTCGAGGTCACCCGGGACACCGCCGTCGTGCTCGACGCCCGCAAGGCGGTCGAGGTGCGGATCGAGACCCCCGACCACGAGACGAAGCGGAACCCCGGAGCGGCGACGAAGCTGTCGTGGGCCCGCGAGCCGGTGCACGGGACCACGCAGCGGGAAGGCTTCCTGCCCGCCGGCACCGTGGAGGAACGCTTCTTCGTCCAGCCCACCGACCGGGTCGCCAAGGGCGAGTTCACGGTCGCCACCCGGTGGCGGCTGGAGGCGCCCGACATCACGCTGCGCGCGCCGGGGCTGACGTTGAACCCGGAGTACTACGACCCGGTGTGGTTCAGCGACCTGTCCGCGGAGTATCCGCGGCTGGACGGCACGGCACGGCTCACCGCGGTCGACGCCGGACGGGGCACGCCGCAGGAACTCCGGGGCCGTGACCTGCGCGGCAGACTGGCCGTCATCCGCCGCGACCCGGGCGTGCCGGTCTCGGCGCAGTCCAACGCGGCCGCCGCCGCCGGCGCGGCGATGGTGGCGGTCTACAGCGACCGGCCCGGGGTGGACGTCGCCCCCGGCGGCACGGGGGTGAAGCTCCGGGTCCCGACCCTGCGGCTGTCGCACGAAGAGGGACGCGCGCTCGCCGAGCGGTCGCGGCGCGGCTCGTTCGCCGTCCGCGCCGAGGGCGTCGTGGCCAGCCCTTACGTGTACGACCTCCACCTGCGCGAGGAGGGACGGGTCCCGGACCAGGTACGCCACGTCGTCCGGGCGAAGTCGCTGGCCAGGATCGACTCCGGTTTCCACGGCCTGGGCGCCGCCGGCATGACCGCGTCCGAGATGCGATACGCGTGGGAACCGGGGGACGCCTCCTCCATGGATCGCGAGCGACCGCTGCTCGCCGCGCCCCGGGTCCGGACGGACTACGTCACCGCCGATCCGGACGTGCGCTGGTCCGCCTCCGTCGGGGCGCCCGAACAGCCCTACAACAGCATGTTCGAGCGCCCCGAGACGCCGTCCGTCATGCTGGCTGTGCCGGGCCAGAGGAGCTTCAAGCCCGGCGAGCGGACCAGTCGCACCTTCTTCAAGCAGGTGATGACGCCCGGGATCCACCCGGAGGCGCCGCCATACAGGCAGGGGGACACGCTGATCGTCGACATGCAGGCGTTCGTCGACGCGGCGGGCAACACCGCCACCGGGTACACCAGCCCCTTCCCCGCCGGCCTGGTCACGGACTTCCGGCTCTACCAGGGCGACGACCTCGTCGTGCGGACCGGGTCCCAGCCGGCGGGCGGCATCCCGCTGCCGGCGGCCGGGGGACGCTACCGGATGGAGTACACGGTCGAGAACCGGGCGCCGTGGAACCGGCTGTCCACCAGGACCCGCAGCGTGTGGACGTTCGACTCCGCGCGTCCCGCCGCCGGGGCCACCACGGTGGTGCCGCTGCTCCTCGCCGGCTACGACGCGCCCGTGGACCTGTCCAACCGCGCCACCTCCGGCACGCTCGGCCTCACCTTCGGGCACCCGTCCGGCGCGCCGGGCAGCCCGGTCAGGAGCGTCACCCTCGACGTCTCCTACGACGACGGCGCCACCTGGCAGCCCGTACGCCGGCTGCGGCCCAAGGGCGGGAACGGTTACGAGGCCACCCTCGACCGCCCGCGTCCGGGCGCCGTCTCCCTCCGCCTGAACGCCACCGACGCCCGCGGCGCCACCCTCACCCAGGAGGTGATCCGCGCCTACACTTTCGGCTGACCCCTCGCCCGCCACGCGGCACGTCTCCGTGGTCCCGCGTACCGGACCGGGTCGCCCCCGGGCCGGCGGAGTTCCCTCCGCCGGCCCGGGGGCACGGCCGGTTCAGGCGCGGAACGGGCCGGTGACGCAGTAGGTGATGCCCCCGTTGGAGGAGCCGGACGTGCCACGCTGGGAGGAGAAGTAGAGGCGGTCGCCCGCCGGGTTGAAGGCCGGGCCGCAGATCTCGGACGAACTCTGGCCGCTGATCCGCAGGAACACCGAGATCTTGTCGTCCGGTGTGATCAGGCACAGCTCCATGTTGCCGCCGTCCTCGGCCACGTACAGGTCGCCGGAGCGGGAGCCGACGATGTTGTCCACCCCGGTCAGCGGCGCCGAGCCGGGGGTGACGAGGTTGTCGTCGTAGGCGAGTTCGTAGGTACCGGCGGCCAGGTTGAGCTGCCAGACCCGGTTGTCGCCCTTGGTGGTGAACCAGACGGTGTCGTCGGCGTAGTAGCAGCCCTCGCCGCCGTTGAACCGCTTGGCGCCGGAGACCTGGTTGCGGGTGGCGGTCGGCGAGCCGTCCGGGTCGGGCACCGCGGCCCAGGTGAACGAGCCGGACGTGGCGGTGCCGGCGCGCAGCACCTGGAGCGTGCCCGAGGACAGGTCCCCCCAGGTGGTCGGGACGAAGCGGTAGAGGCAGCCGTCGCCGACGTCCTCGGTGAGGTAGATGACCCGGCGCACCGGGTCGCACGCGGCGGCCTCGTGGCTGAACCGGCCCATCGCCGGGCGCGCCACGGCCGTGCCGCCGAACGGGTAGGTCTCCCAGACCCGCCCGGTGTCGGTCTCCTCGCACGACAGCCAGGTGTTCCACGGGGTGGCGCCGCCCGCGCAGTTGCGGGTGGTGCCGGACAGGATGCGGTACGCCGAGGTGGCGTTGCCGCCGGAGTCGAACCGGATCGCCGAGGCGCCGCCGCCGGAGCCGCTCATCTCGGAGTTGGACACGTAGATCCAGCCGCCGCCGTCGGCGAAGCAGGCCCCGCCGTCGGGCGCGCCGTGCCAGGTGTAGGAGGTGCCGGGGACGGTCTGGGAGGAGCGGGCCACCACCCGGCTGGTGAAGCCGGCCGGCAGGTGGATGCCGTTCGCGTCCGCGGCCTGCAGGGGCCCGTAGGGGCCGGTGGCGTTCTGGGCGGGGGCGGCGAGGGCGCTGTGCCACATGCTGCCGGACAGGGCCAGCGCGCCCGCGCCGACCACCGAGGTACGAAGGAAGGTACGACGTTCCATCGGAAGACTCCCTACGTCGGTTGGCGACCCGGGACAGATCGCCAACCGGAAGGTAAACATTCTTGTTGACCGGCGGTGGAGGGATCAGTGAACGGCGGGTGGCCGTTTACCGTTGTGATCTACGCTGTAAAGGCGGTCGCCTCTTCCCGCACCGGTTCCGCGGCGGGGGCGCCGGTGACGAGACGGTAGTGGCCCAGCAGTTCCTCGCACACGCCCGCCCAGGTGCGGCCGAGCACCGAGGCGCGCGCGTTGACGCCCATCCGGGCGCGGGCGGCCGGGTCGGCGGCCAGCCCGGCCACCGCCGCGCGGATGCCGGCCGGGTTTCCGGGCGGGTAGAGCAGCCCGTTGTGCCCGGGGCGTACCAGGTCCAGCGGCCCGCCGGCCGCCGCCGCCACCGCGGGCACCCCGGAGGCCAGCGCCTCCTGTACGGCCTGGCAGAACGTCTCGTTCGTCCCGGTGTTGACGAAGATGTCGAACGACGCGAGCAGGCGGGACAACTCCTCACCGGTGCGCAGCCCGCAGAAGACCGCGTCCGGCAGCAGCCGGCGCAGCCGCGGCTCGGCGGGACCGTCGCCGACGATCACCACCCGCACCCCGTCGAGACCGGCCAGCTCGGCCAGCACGTGCACCCGCTTCTCCGCGGCGAGCCGCCCGACATATCCCACGATGACCTCGCCGTCGGGCGCCAGGCTCGCGCGCAGCGACTCCGAGCGGTGCCGCGGATCGAACCGGTCCAGATCGACGCCGCGGCCCCACAGGCCGAGCCGGGGGATGCCCCGCCCCTCCAGTTCCGCCAGGGTGGCGGTGGAGGGGGCCAGCGTGCAGGCGCTCCGCTCGTGGATGCGGCGCAGCCAGCCCCAGATCACCGGGTCGGCTCCGCGCATGCCGTACCGGCGGGCGAAGCCGGCGAGGTCGGTCTGGTAGACGGCGACGGCCGGGACGCCGAGCCGCTCGGCCGCCGCCGCGCCCGCCGCGCCGAGGACCGCGGGCGAGGCGAGATGCACCACGTCCGGGCCGAAGTCCCGCAGCACGGACATCACCCGCCTGGTCGGCAGTCCCATCCGGAACGACCGGTAGAACGGCAGGGTGAAGCCGGGTACGAGGTGGACGGGGAATCCCGCGTACGAGTCGGGGCCGGGGCCGGGCGACATGACGATCGCCTCGTGCCCCCGGCCGGCCAGATGGTCAAGGATGCGGCAGACCGAGTTCGTGACCCCGTTCACCCGGGGCAGGAACGACTCGGCGACGACGGCGACCCTCATGTGTTTCGCAATCCCGTTGTCGATCGACACCCACGCGGCGAACGGCCGCAGTCCGGGCGAACGTCACCTGACACTTCCTGCGGAGGCCGCAGCGCGCACGGGACGGGCCCGGCGCAGACCCGGCGCAGCACGGCGTCCAGCTCCGCCTCCAGCCGGGCGTCCAGGGCCGGGCCGCGGCGGCGAAGCCGGTGCCAGTACTCCCCCAGCACGAGCCCGGTCAACTGGGGGAGCAGGTCGCGCGAGCGGCGGACCACCCAGCCGGTCCCCTCCGTGGCCATCCACCGGGCGCTCTCCCACAGGGTGGGCTCGGGGTTGGCGGGCTCGGGGTCGGGCAGCGCGCGCAGCCGTACCCCGTTCTCGCCGAACGCGCCGGCGAACTGCCTGGCCAGCAGCCGGTGTCCGCGCTCGCTGGGATGCAGCCGGTCCACCCCCCACATGCGCCGGTCGTACAGGGCGGGGTGGCCGGCGAGGTCGACGTGCACGGTGTTCCGGCCGTTCGCCACGCATTCGAGCACCGAGTTGATCGCGTGCACCCGGCGGGCCAGCGGGCGGCGCACCGTCTCGGGGATGCGCAGCATCATGCCCGGATCGGGCAGCGTCGCGGTGAGCACGAGCACGCCCGCGTCCCGCAGCCGCGTCACGATCTCCTCCAGCCCGGCCGCGACCGCCGCCAGGTCGAACCTGCCGCGCAGCGTGTCGTTGCAGCCGACCAGCACGGTGGCCAGGGTGGGCCGCAGCGCCGGCGCGCGCGGAAGCTGCGTGGTGAGCACGTCTCGCACCAGGGCGCCGGAGCAGGCCAGGTTGTCCAGCTCCACCTCGCCGGGCGTCCCGATCGAGTCCGCCAGCAGCCGCGCCCATCCCCGCCAGCCACCCCCCGGCATCGGATCCCCAAGCCCCACCGTCACCGAATCCCCAAGCGCCACCACCCGCAAGGGCCCCACCACACCCCCCACCACCCGGAACGGCACGCCTTCCCCCACCCGGCCCCCCGGCTGGGCACTCCGGTCCGCCGGTTCCACACTCCGGTCCGCCGGTTCCACACTCCGGTCCGCCGGTTCCACACTCCGGTCCGCCGGTTCCACACTTCGGTCCGCCGGTTCCACACTTCGGTCCGCCGGTTCCGCGTTCCGGCTCTGATGCGCGTGCGCCGGCTGTGTCGGGTGTGGCGGGTGTGCTGGAGGTGCTGCGGTCGCTTCGAGTGTGTCTGTGGCGCCGGGGACCGCCTCCGGGGGTGTCACCGGGTCCACCCCCGCCCGCCCGCTCCTTCGGGGAGCAGGTCGTGGGCCTGGAGGAAACCGGTGACGGCGGCGGGCCAGCCGAAGCGTTCTGCCTGGGCGCGGGCGCGGGAGCGGCGTTCGTGCTCCGGGACGGCGAGGAGACGCTGGACCGCGTCGGCGTAGGCGGCGGGGTCGTCGGACGAGGCCACGCCCGCCTCGCCGACCACCTCCGGCAGGGCGCTCGCCCGGTTCACCACCACGGGCGTCCCCCCGGCCAGCGCCTCCAGCGCGGCCAGCCCGAACGTCTCCACCGGCCCCGGCGCGATCACGACGTCCGCGCTCGCCAGCAGCCGGGCCAGCAGGTCGCGGTCGGCGACGTACCCGAGGAACCGCGCGGGCAGCCCGGCCGCCCGCGCCTCCAGCGACCGCCGCATCGGCCCGTCCCCGGCGACGGCCAGTACGGCGGGCACGCCCCGGCGGCGGAGTTCGCCCAGCACCCTCACCGACCGGTCCGGGTGCTTCTCCGGGGACAGCCGGCTGCACTGCACCAGCAGCGGCCCGTCGCCGGCGCCCAGCTCGGCCCGCAGCGTGGGGTCGTACCGGCCGGGGGTGAAGTGGGCGAGGTCCACGCCGAGCGGTACGCGGACGAGATTGCGCACGTGCAGCCGCCGGAACTCCGCCGCCGCCCACTCCGTCGTGCACACCACCGTGTCGTAGGACGCGGCGGTGGCCCGGTTGAGCCGGTCGGCCGCCCACCGCGACGGCGCCCGGAGGGGACCGGCGAGGTCGAGCAGGCCGGCCAGGCTCTCGTGGGACACCATGACCGTGCGGATGCCGTGCCGCCGGGCCCAGGCCCCGGTCCACCGCAGCGTCGTACGGTCCGACACCTCCAGGCGGTCCGGTTCGAGCTCCGCCAGCAGCCGCCTCAGGGACCGGCGGGCCAGGATGACGCGGTAGCCCCCGGTGAACGGCACCGGCACCCCCGGCACGGTGATCACCCGCCCCTGCGCGGTGTGCTCCTCGCGCCGCTCCGGCCCGGGCACCACGAGCGTCACCTCGTGCCCCGCCGCCGCGTAGCCCGCCCCGAGCTCCCGCAACGCGGTACGCAGTCCCCCCGACCGCGGAGCGACGAAGTTCGCCAGCCGCACGATCCTCATCCCGCCCCCCACCCGGCCGCCCCCGCCCCCGGAAACCACCCGCGGACTCCCGCCCCGGCAGCCCCTAGGCCGGGAAGCCGTCTGCGGATATCCGCCCCGGCGGCCCCCGCCCCCGGAAGCCACCTGCGGACTCCCGCCCCGGCAGCCTTCACGCCGGGAAGCCACCCGCGGACTCCCGCCACGGCGGCGCCCGCCCCTGGAGATCCCTTGCCGGACTCCGCGACAGGGGGTTCCCCCGCGGCCGTCGCCCACGCGCCCGCTTCCCGTCCGGCTGTCGTCCGCGCGCCCGCTTGTCGTCCGGTGGACGCCTTGCGGGGTTCCTCGTCCTGGTCTTCGGTGCCCGCGCGGTCCCCCGTGGCGGGGAGGAGGGCGCGCGGTGTGCCGCTCCCGCCGGCATCTTGGCCGAGTACGTCCATGTCGTGGATGGTGACGGGTCAGGTCGCCGCCGCCGGGAACCTGGTATGACGCGCGCGGAAACCTTCCCCGACGGTCAGGACACGTGAGACGTGACGCAGGTCACAAGGCGTGGCCGCCGGCCACCTGGAGCACCTGCCCGGTGACCCATCGTGCCTGGTGGGAGGCGAGGAAGACGGCGGCGTCGGCGATGTCCGCGGGCTCGCCGAGCCGGGCCAGCGGCACCAGCGCCGTGACCTGATCGACGAGTTCGCCGATGATCCATCCGGTCTGCACCGGGCCGGGCGCGACCGCGTTCACCCGGATGCCCCTGGGGGCGAGGTCCAGCGCCGTGGCCCGGGTCAGCGCCTCCAGCGCGGCCTTGGAGGTGCCGTAGCCGATCTGGCCGGGGAACGCGCGGGCGGCGTCGGTCGAGACGTTGACCACGCTCAGCGGCGTGCCGTCCCGGTGCCGCCGCGCGGCCTCGGCGATCAGCAGCGCCGGCGCGATCGCGTTGACCCGGTAGTGCCGTTCCAGCGACCCGGCGGTCAGCGTGTCTATCGCGTCCGGCGTCTCGCAGTGCGCGGCGTTGTTGACCAGCACGTTGACCGGGCCGAGCAGGTGTTCGACGGCGTCGAGGAGGCGCTCCGCCGCGTCCGGCTCGGACAGGTCGGCGCTCACCGCCACCCCGTCCAGCTCGTCCGCCAGCTTTGTGGCCGCGTCCGTGCCCGGGGTGACGTGCCCCCACTCGACGCCGCCGGGCGCGGGCGGGTCCGCGGCGAGATGGTGCACCGCGACCCGGGCGCCCTGAGCGGCGAACGCCCGGCTGATCGCGGCGCCGATGTTGCCCGCACCGCCGGTGACGAGCACGTTGAGCCCTTCGAGCCCGGTATCGATCATGGTGACGGTCTCTTCCACACGCTGTGGCGGTGTCTCACCCACCGGGCACGGGCCGCGGACGTGGGCGCGGGCATGATCAGCAACGCATGTGATCGACCCTACGCACCCACGGCCCCCGGGCACAACCCGTTTCCCGGGAGCGGAGGCGCCGGGAGATGTGATCGGGCGGGCGTCCCGTTCAGAGGTACTTGGGGAAGAGGTCGGTGGTCGGCCAGGTCTTGACGCTGTTCCAGGCGGTGTTCATCCGGGAGCTGAGGACGTCGTAGTCGAGGGTGCCGCTCTCCTCGCGGTGGTTGAAGACGGCGGCGTAGGTGAAGCCGTTCTGCAGGCGGGCGAGGTAGGTGTAGGTGCCCGGCATGGAGCCGTTGTGCCAGGTGTTGAGGTGGCCGGTGACCTGGCGGACGTACCAGCCGCAGCCGTACCAGGAGCCGTCGGGGCTGACGCCGATCTCCGGCTTGGCGAACGCCCTGGAGATCGAGGTCGCGTTCAGCACCGTGCCGGCGGCGTCGAAGACGCCGGCCCACTTGACCAGGTCCACGGCGGAGGCCAGCCAGCCGCCGTTGGCGTCGTGGTTCGTCATGTTGAAGCCGCCGTACGGCCACGGCACGACGGCGCCGGAGTCGTTCAGCACGGTCTTCGTGGTGAAGTCGGAGAAGTAGGGCATCTCGCCCGGCGCGGCCTGCGACCTGAGCGTGTGGCCGAGCCGCATCCGGGTGATGCGGGCCGGGGCGAGCAGCTTCTGCTTCACGTAGGACTCGTAGCTCTGGCCGGACACCTTCTCGATGACCCGGCCGAGCAGCATGTAGCCGTAGTTGCTGTAGGCCATCCGCGACCCGGGGGCGAAGTCGAGCCGCCTGGTGCTGACGTAGTTGATGATGTCCTTGTTGGTGACCGGCAGCGGCTTGTCCAGGGCGGCCGCGACGGTCGGGTCGGCCCAGAGCCAGTCGGGCGAGATGTCGCGGTCCCAGCCGCCGGTGTGCTGCATCAGCCGCCACATGGTCACCTGGGCCAGCCGGGAGTCGCCGCTCGTCGGCAGGCCGAGCACGTCGGTGACCTTCGCGCCCAGCGACAGCTTGCCGTCCTGCGCCAGCCGGAGGATCGCCGCCGCGGTGATGTTCTTGCTCAGGCTGGCGATCCGGAACAGCGAGGTCGGCTGCACGGCGGGGACGGTGGTGTCCGCGGTGTACCGGTAGCCCCGGGCCATCACCAGCTTGCCGTTCTTGACGGCGGCGAGCTGCGCGCCCGGGATGCCGCGCTCCTGGATGTAGGTCTTCATGACGGTGTCCAGGGCGGCGAGCTGCGAGGGCGCGGTGCCGGTCAGCGTCATCGTGGCGGCGGCGGTCGTGGCGGTCGTCGCGGTCTGGGCGGCCTGGGCGGCCGGCGTGACGAGGCCGGTGAGGGCCGCCGCCGGGACGATTCCGGCACCCGCCCTGAGCATGTCGCGGCGTGTGAGAGTCACTTCTGTCCCCCGAGTCACATAGGTAACGTTCAGCCGGGGATCCTATACAAATCGGGCACCCTTTTGCTGACATTTCGGTCAAGCCATGTGGTCAGCGCCAGAGAGTGAGCCGGCGCAGGCCGTACTCGACCGGGCCGTACCGGTGGGAGCGCAGCCACCAGGCGCTCAGGGCCAGCAGGACCGCGTAGATGAGCAGGGCCACGGCGACCGTGCCGAGCGGCGGGATCCGGCCGGCCAGGCCCAGGCCGTACCCGGTGAAGACCAGGCAGGCCAGCACCGACTGGCCGACGTAGTTGGACGCGGCCAGGCGGCCCGCCGGGGCGAGCACGGCCGGCAGCGCGGGGAATCGCCCGGCCAGGCGGAGCAGGGTGACGACGTAGGCGGCGGCGAGCAGCGGAGAGGCGACCGCGTTCCCGGCGTGCACCAGGAGCTCGGCCGACTGGCCCAGGTCGTGCGACGCGCCGGTCAGCACGGCGAAGGGGGCGCCCACACCGAACCCGAGCCACTGGACGCGCGGCATGAGGTGCGCCCACCTGTCGCGCTCCTCGAACAGGCGGGTCCTGCCCGCCGCCAGCCCGAGCAGGAACATCGCCATCGCGACCGGCCCCTGCACCAGCCAGATCACCGGCACGGTCAGCAGGTACTGCGGCACGTGCGCGGACAGGTAGTCCAGCGGGCCGGCGTTGATCTCGGCGAGCAGCCGGGCCGGGTCGCCCGCGGCCGGAGCCGGGATCGCCCCGGCCGGGACCAGCGTGCTCAGCCAGGAGAGCAGGGCGAGCAGGGCCGCCGTCATCATGAGGATCACGCCCGAGACGGTGATCGCGGTACGCGGCCGTACCCGGCGCATGGCCAGGAGCACCAGGCCGAGCGCCGCGTAGAGGGTGAGGATGTCCCCCGACCACAGCAGCAGCCCGTGCAGCGCGCCGATCAGGAAGAGCCCCAGGCAGCGCCGCAGGGTGCGGGCCCCGACGCTCGCCCCCGCGCCGCCGGCCGAGCGCATCTGCAACGTGAACGAGTAGCCGAACAGGAACGAGAAGATCACGTAGAACTTGGAGAGCACCAGGGCGTCCACCACCGACCGCACCGGCCCGGTGTAGATCGTCGACGCCTCCGGCCAGCTCAGTTGGACGGGATCGGCGAAGAAGCCGATGTTCGCGAGCAGGATGCCGCCGAGGGCGAAGCCGCGGATGGCGTCGATCTCGCCGATGCGGGACACGGGTGGCGCGGAGGTCTGCGTCATGATCCGACGCTAGGGAGCGGCGGCGCGCCGGGGCATCGCACCTTGGTATACACAGGTAGGTCCAAAGTAGGCGTCTCCACGAGCCGGAGCAGGTGTGCTGGAAGAGATCCTCCCTTCCTCCGTGCGGGTCGCGGAGGCGTTCGGCGACGAGCCGGCGGTCGCGCTGTTCCCCGAGGAGGAGGCGCTCGTCGCCCGCGCGTCGGGCAAGCGGCGCGGCGAGTTCGCGACCGCGCGGGCCTGCGCCCGGCGGGCGCTCGCCGGGCTGGGGCTGCCACCGGTGGCGATCCCGGCGGGCGAGGACGGCGCGCCGCGCTGGCCGGACGGCGTGGTGGGCAGCATGACGCACTGCCGGGGCTACCGGGCTGCCGCCGTCGCCCTGGCCGGGGACGTGACCACGGTCGGCATCGACGCGGAGCCCGCGCTGCCGCTGCCGCCCCGGATCCTCGACAAGGTCGCCGGCCCGCGGGAGCAGGCCATGCTCGCCCGCCTGAAGGATCCGTCGGTGTGCTGGGACAGGCTGCTGTTCTGCGTGAAGGAGGCGGTCTACAAGGCGTGGTTCCCGCTGACCGGGAGCTGGCTCGGGTTCCTCGACGCCGTGGTGGAGCTCGACCCGGGAGGCACGTTCGGCGTGGTGATCCCCGGCCGGACGCCCGGCGGGTTCGACGGCCGCTGGGCGACCGGCCACGGCCTGCTCCTGGCCGCGATTGCCGTCGAGGCCACCGGGGACCCGGGCCCGGAGTTGGACGATCGGACATGAACCTGAGCATTCCGACCATGGCCCATCTCAGCCGGGACGGCTTGACTTGAGGCATCAAGCGAGTCATGCGAGAGATGGAGATAGATATGTGGCTTGTCCTGGGTGGGAAGGGTAAGACCGGGCGCCGGGTGGCCGAGCGGCTCACCGCGCGGGGGCTGCCGGTGCGCGCCGTGTCGCGGTCCGGCGACCCGGCGTTCGACTGGGAGGACTCGTCCACGTGGCCAGGGGTGCTGCCCGGTGTCCGCGCGGTCTACATCACCTACCAGCCGGACCTCGCCTTCCCCGGCGCGGTCGAGCGGGTCGGCTCCTTCGTGGACCTCGCCGTGCGCGCCGGGGTCAGCCGGTTCGTGCTGCTGTCCGGCCGCGGCGAGGACGGCGCCCAGGCGGGCGAGAAGGTGGTGCAGCACGCGGGCGCCGAATGGACGATCGTCCGGGCGAGCTGGTTCGCCCAGAACTTCAGCGAGAGCTTCCTGCTGGACGCCGTGCTCGACGGCGAGCTCGCCCTGCCCGCGGGGGAGGCGGCCGAGCCGTTCATCGACGTCGAGGACATCGCCGACGTCGTCGTCGAGGCGCTGACCGGGGAGGGGCACGCCGGGCAGGTGTACGAGGTCACCGGGCCGCGGCTGCTGACCTTCGGCGACGTCGCGGCCGAGCTCAGCGCCGCCACCGGCCGCGAGGTGCGCTACGTGCCGGTCACCGCCGACGAGTACGCGGCCGAGCTGGTCAAGGCGGGCGAGCCGGTCGAGATCGTGGACCTGTTCACCGAGACGCTCGACGGCCGCAACGCCTACCTGTCCGACGGGGTGCGCCGCGCCCTCGGCAGGGAAGCCCGCGACTTCCGCGACTACGCCGAGGACGCCGCCGCCACCGGCGTGTGGAACCGGTGACCGGCGTACCGCTCACCGCGCGGCGCACGGGGGCCGCGTCGCGGAGGGCGGCCCACCGGTGGTCGGTGCCCGCGCTCTGGCTCGCCATGGTGACCATGGGGCTGATGGCCGGCCTGTTCTACGGTTTCTCGATCGCGGTCATGCCCGGCCTGGCCCGCGCGGACGACCACACGTTCGTCCAGGCCATGCAGCGGATCAACGAGTCGATCGAGAACCCGGTGTTCTTCGCGGCCTTCTTCGGGGCGTTCGTCTTCACCGGTGCCGCCGCGGTCGCCGCCCGCCGCGCCGGTACGCGGTCCGCCGCCCGGTGGATCGCGGCGGCGCTGGCGCTCTACACCGTGGCCCTCCTCGTCACCATCGGCGTCAACGTGCCGCTCAACGACGAGCTGGCTCGGGCGGGGGACACCGGCCTCGCCGCCGCGCGCGCCGGTTTCGAGGACGTGTGGGTCGCCGCCAACGCGGCGCGCGCGCTGGCCTGCACACTGGCGGTGGCCTGCCTGGCCAGGGCGGCGGCCCCGCTCCGCAGGGATACCGGAACCTGAGCCGCCCGGCCCGGATCGGCGCCACCCGGCCCGGATCGGCGCCACCCGGCCCGGATCGGTGGCCGCCCGGCCCGGATCGGCGGCTGCCCGGCCGTCTCGGCGGGGAGCCGGTGCTCAGGCTTCGTCGGCCGTGTCGCCGGTGAACGGCCGGGGCCGGGTGGCCGCGGTCCTGCGGTGCTCCTGGGGGCTGAGCCCGCGCACCCGTTTGAAGGCGGCGCTGAGCGCGAACGAGCTGCCGTACCCGACCTGCCTGGCCACCGCGCCGATCGTCATCTCCGGCTCGCACAGCAGGTCGGCCGCGAGGGCGAGCCGCCAGCCGGTGAGATAGCTCATCGGCGGCTCCCCGACCATCGAGGTGAACCGGCGGGCCAGCCCGGCCCGGGAGACGCCGATCTCGGCGGCGAGGTCCGGCAGCGTCCAGGGGCGGGCCGGGTCGGAGTGCAGCATCCGCAGCGCGGGCCCGACCACCGGGTCGTGCTGCGCCCGGTACCACGCCGGGGCGCCCGCCCCCGGGCTGGCCAGCCAGGACCGCAGGACCCTGACGAGCAGCAGGTCGAGGATCCGGTCGAGCACCAGCTCCTGTCCCGGATCGGATCTGCTCATCTCCTCGCCCAGCAGCGAGATGAGCCCGCGGTCGCCCTCCCCGGCCGGTCTGACCAGCAGCGCCGGCAGGGCGCCGAGCAGCCGCCGGCCGATCGCGCTGTGCATCTGGTAGGTGCCGGTCAGCATGACCGTCGAGCCCTCCGGCCCGTCGCCCCAGGAGCGGACGCCGAAGCTCATCGCGTCCCACAGGTTCTCGCCCTGCGTCGTGGTGCAGACCTGGCCGGGGTGGATCACGATGTCCGGCGGGGTGGTGGGGGAGTCGGCGACCGTGTAGGGATCCGGCCCGCGCATGATCGCGATCTCGCCTGGGCGGATCCGGGCCGGCTCGCCGTCGTCGTACGTGATCCACGCCTCGCCGCTGATCAACGTGGCGAGGGAGAGCGGGGCGCGGTCCTCGATGCGCAGCGCCCACGGCGGGTTCAGCACCGACCGGAGCAGGAACGCCCCGCGCGCCCGGGGACCCTCCAGGATGCCCGCCAATGTTTCGTCGGTCAACGTCCCCATGACGGGTGATTGTATACGTTCGCGTATGGATGTGAGCGTTGCGGCTATGGAAAGTCGCACTCCTCCCGGCCTAGGGTAAGAATGCGATCTTGTTGGGAGGAACAGTGACATCGGAGTCGTTACGCGAGCTGGTGCTGATGCTCGCCACGGTCACCACGGGGCTGATCGCGGGGCTCTACTACGCCTACGCCTGCTCGGTCATGCTCGGGCTGCGCAAGGTGGGCGACCGGGTCTTCATCGACGTGATGCAGCGGATCAACGTGGCGATCCAGAACGGCGTGTTCCTCATCGCCTTCCTGGGCGCCGCGCTCTTCGCGATCGCCGTCATCGTGCTCGACCTGGCCGCCGGGCGGGGGCTGTCGGTCCCGGTGGTGGCCGGCTGCGTGCTGTACGTGCTGTCGCTGGTCATCACGTTCGGGATCAACATCCCGCTGAACAACCGGCTCGACGCGGCCGGTGAGCCGAGCGGCATCGCCGACCCCGCGGCGGTGCGGGCGAGCTTCGAGGCGACCTGGAACCGGTGGAACGTCATGCGGGCCCTGGTGTCCCTCGCCGGGTTCGTCTGCCTGTGCTGGGCGCTGCTGGTCTCCTGACCTGCGGCACACGGTCGCGGGTCCCCGGTGGGGCCCGCGACCGTCGTGTGTGACCACCCGCCGACACCGCGTGGAGCCCGCCGGGCGCGCCGGTCCGCCCGCCCGGCGGCTACGCGCCGGCGAGGGAGTCCTCCAGGGCGGCCCGCAGCCGGGCGGTCGTCCCCTTCTTGGGATCGGACAGCGCCTCCCCGGCCAGCCAGGAGATCGACGGGTCGAACCAGGACACGCCCTCGACGGGGATCGACCAGGAGTCGTACCGGATCTCCGGGGTGGCCAGCCGGGCCACCAGCAGCGCCAGCCGCCGCCGGTCCCGCTCGATGGGGGTGCCGCCGACGTCCCAGTCGGGCTGGTGCAGCAGCAGCGGCTTGGCGTCGTCCACCGCCGTGACGCCGTCGATGTCGATGAGCTGGCCCCGGCCGCGCCCGCCCTGCACGCCGTAGACGAAGTTCTTCCAGCAGGTGTCGCCGTGCGCCAGGCCGAGATCGTGCAGCATCTCGTGGGCGCGGAGCACGTCCAGCAGCACCTGGCCGCGCTGGGTCGCCGAGACGACCTGGCAGCCGCTGTGGGCGGGGTCGTCGGCGTGCAGGTAGTCGCCCGTCTGCGCGCCGCCCGAGGCGAGCAGGAAAGGCGGCGTGATCATCCGGTACAGCACGCCGACCGCCTGCCCGTTCTCGGCCACGACGGCGTGCGGCCACAGGGCGACCCGGTCGAGCAGCGCCCGTTCGGCCATGGACAGCGTGCCCGCCCGGGACAGCAGCCGCCGGTAGGGGGCCAGCGGGCGCGCCGGGTTGCGCTCCTTCGCCCCGGGCTCGGCGAACCGCTTGAACACCACCTTCTCGTCCGACCCCGGCACGGTGGCGTGCCGGATGTACTGCCTGCCCCGTTGCAGCGAAGCGCCCACCGTCAGCTCCGCGAGCGCCACCACGTCCAGTTGCCGCGCCGGCGTCCGCGGATCCCCCGGCGCCGGCCCGCCGCCCCGCCTCGGCGGCGGCGTCCGCTTCGCCGGCGTCTCGTCGTGCGGGTGCGCGGCGGTGTCCGCGCGTGCCTCGCCGCGCCCGGGGACGGGCATCTCCCTGGTGGGGCCGGCGGTGGCGACGGCGGGTGGGGGCGCGGTGCGGGTGAGGACCTCCTCGACCTCCGGCGGCAGCGCCGCCCGCCGCGGCCTGGCCACCGTCACGATGATCCGCCGGACCAGCGGGGAGAGCGTGATCAGCAGCGCCGCGGCCGCGGTGGACGGCGTCAGGGGGGTGTCCAGGACGAGGGCGAAGGTCAGGGCCGCCGCGAGACCCGCCGCCCCCGCGTACGTCACCTGCGCGAAGGCCCGGTCGAAGGCCGCCGTGGCGCCGGCCCGGCCGAGCGCCCACCACAGCCCCAGCCAGCACGCCACGGCCGCGCCCGCGGCGGCGAGGACGAACGGCCCGCGCTCCAGCCAGGGCAGCCACGCGTCGTTGACCTGCCAGTGCAGCACGGCCGCCTGCGCGCCGAGCCAGGCCGCCGCCAGCACCGCCCAGCCGAGCGCGGCCTTGCGGCGGGCCCGCCGGGCGCGCAGCCGCAGATCGCCGGCCCCCACCTGGAGCACGTCGCGGTCCGCCTCGGCGGGGCGGGCCCGCAGCCTGCGACGCAGCTCCGCCGAGGCCAGCCGGTCCGTACGGCCAGCCGCGAGGTTCCGCTCCACCCACCCGCGCAGCGGCTCGGCCGCCACCTGCGCCACCACCACCCCCGCCGGCAGCCACCACCCCAGCGCGACCCCCGCGGACTCCATCACCGGACGCTCCCGCGGGGACCACGGCGGCGGGGCACGCGGTCAGGCATTCCTGATCTCGTAGTGGCCGAGCCAGGCGACCGCGGCGGCCCGGTCGTCGTCGCGGTCGTTGCGGCGCACGGTGAGCGTGCGCAGGAACTCCAGCGGGGCGGGCGGGGCGGCCCACATGTCGGCGAGGTACGGCGCCGCCCGCTCCTCCGGGCCGCCGGCCGCCAGGCCGTCCGTGGTCAGGGCGAGCACCTCGCCGTCGGACAGGACCAGGCTCCGCGACTCCAGCAACTGGTAGTGGCCGGGCAGGGCGGGCGTCCCGCCGGCGGGATCGCGGGCGCCGAAGACCGGCTCCAGGCCGCCCGGCCGGACCAGCCAGGCCATGGAGTCCCCCACCCGCCCGACCGCGGCCCGGACGCTGCCGCCCGGCTGCACGACGGCGGGGACGGCGGCCAGCACCACGGTCGTCCGGTAGCCGGGGTCGAGGGAGCCGCTCCGCGACCCCTGCTGACGGAGCGAGGCGTCCAGGTCGCCGATCGCCGACCGGACCACGTTCTCCAGGTCGCGCCGCCCGGCGTTGTGCCAGTGGTGGTGGAAGGCGCGCGCGGCCAGGGCGGTCGCCGCCCTGGCCGCGCGGCCCGCGCTCTCGCCCGCGCCGACCCCGTCGGCGACCGCCAGCACCACCACGGTCTCCTCGGGGTCGCTCCACACCGTCACCGAGTCGTTGCAGTTGTCCACCGGGCGGCGGCGTTCGGCGGCGGCCCATCCCGCCCGCACGGTGACCGAGCCCGCCTGCCCGCCGTCGTAGGCGAGCAGGGGCGGGATCGGCATCGCGTTGCCGCGGTAGAGGCCGGGCTCGGTCAGGGGCCGGTTCATCACGTCGATCGTCGGATTCTCGGACATCATCAGATCTCGTCGAAGGGGAGGACCCGGCTGCCCGGGGGAGGGACGGTGAGGGGTTCGCCGTAGGCGACGCTGGAGGTCACCGAACCGAAGATCAGCTCGGCGAACCGCTCGATCGCCTCGGCGGGGGTGTCGTTCTGCCCGGCGAGGTACGCCGCGGTGGGATCGGAGGCGATCTCCGCGAGCGCCGCCGCGTCGACCTTCCCGAAACCGAACGGGATGACCTGGACCCGGAGGCCGGGCCCGGCGGCCTCCAGCAGCGCCCGGTGCTCGGCCCGCCAGCCGCGCCGGGAGTCCCGGGAGGCGTTGGTGCGGCCGTCGGTCAGCATGAAGACCATCGGGTTCTGCGGCGCCTCCAGGGCGGGCAGGTCGGCGGCGACGGCCCGCGCCGTCGTCTCGAAGGCCGCCGCGAACGACGTGCCCCCCGAGGCCAGCAGCGTGGGCGAGACGGTGGCCGAGGTCAGCCGGGTCAGCGGCAGCTCCACGCTGGCGTCCTCGGAGAAGGAGATCACGCCGAGCCTGGCCCGCTTCTGCACGGTGGGATCACGGGACAGCTCGTCGATCAGCTCCCTGATGACGGTGTTCACCGCGTCGATGGCGGTGACCGTGCCGGCCATGGTCGCCATCGACGCCGACCGGTCCGCCAGCACGTAGATCGGAAAGACGGTCATGCCGCTCCTCCTCCCGCGAACAGCACCGCGCCGCGCAGCGTCCTGCCGCCCCGGCGACGCGGCAGCCGTACGATCTGGAGCACTCTGCCGGGCACCGGCCCGCCGTCCAGGATCGCGCTGAGCCGCATGTCGACGATCTCGCCGAACTCGTCGTCGCGGCGCAGCAGGTCGCCCTTGACCTCCTCGCCCAGTTCCTGCAACGCCGCCTGGGCGTGCGTGCGCACCGCGTCCACCAGGGCGGCCCAGACGCTGCCCGGTTCCGCGTCCGGCACGTGCACCGACGCGACGGCCTCGTGCGCCGCCACCGCCCATTCGCCCCGGTCCGCCCCGGGGCCGCCGATCTCGTCCAGCCGGGCCAGCAGCCGCAGCCTGGCCACCCAGCCGGGCGAGCGCTCGGTGCTGCCCGGTCCCACCTGCACCACCTCGGGCATCGCGCCGGCCAGCGCCGCCGCCGCGGGGAGCAGCCGCTCCAGCGTCTCCACCGGGCGGCCGCCCGGCGGCGGCGGGACCAGGCGCAGCCCGGGGACCACCCGCTCGCCGACGACCAGCGTCGGGATCTCGAACTCCATCGGTCCCGCCGTCTGCGGCGGTCCCGCGGACTCCAGCGAGCCCGCCCTGATCCACTCCGCGAGCAGCCGGCAGGCGGTCTGACGGCGCCGGGGGTCCACGGTGACCATGGCGCCGAGCACCTGGGCGAGCGCGCCGTCCCGCCGGGCGCGGAAGTCGCCGGGCCGCAGCGCCCGGCCCGTGATCACCGACAGGTCGGCCGCGAGCTGCCCGATGAGCTCGTCGGCGGGGTCGCCGCCGGGGTCGTTCCTAGTGAACTCCACTGAACGGGTCCTTCGTCTTCTCGTAGCGCGTGCCCGAACTGAGAACCTGCTGGAAGACCGACCCCGGGGGAGCGGTGAGCAGGTCCATGTGGTCGGGCACCCCGGGCCGTTCCGGGCGCTGGTCGTGCAGGCGCAGGGCGCCACCCTGGTCCACCGACAGCCACAGGGCGTCCGCGGGGAGCTCCATGAACACCTCGAAGTCGGGCCGCCGGGCGTTCTCCGCGCCGGCGCCTCCCGGCGGGGTCCACGCCTCGTCCGGGCGGCGCCAGTACAGCGTCCTGCCGGACACCCGCCGGACCAGGCCGCCCGGCGGGACCGGGAGACCCGCCGCCAGCAGCGGCTTCTGCCGTTGCACGCCGATCCCCGGCTGGTAGACGTCCACGTAGAGGGACACCGCGAGCGCCGGGGCGTCCTGCGGGCCGGTCCGGTCCACCAGCGCGGGCAGGCCGGCGGGCAGCGGCTGCGGCCGTCCCTCCAGCCGCCAGCCGGGCACCCCCTTGCACAGCAGCATGGTGACCCGCTCCTCCTGGTCGATCTCGAACCGCACCTGTACGCCCGCCTCGCGCAGCCGCCTGGCCTCCTCCCGGCTGACCCTGGTCGAGGCCGCCCACTGGGTGTCGCCGTCGGACTGGTGCGCCTGGCCGAAGGAGACGTCGTACCGGTGGATCTCGATCTTGGAGGAGACCGGGAAGGCGGCACTCTCGGCGTAGGCGTTGCCGCTGCCGTCCGGGTACAGGTGCAGCCCCCTGCGGAAGACGGGCTCGCGGCGGACGGAGGCGGTGTCCTGCCGGATGTGGAAGTCGGCTGCCAGGTTGACCCGCAGGTTGGAGGAGTCCACGTCGAAGTACGACCGCCCGGCGACCAGCTGGTCGCACACCAGCGGGTCCTCCGGCGCGACCGCGAAGTCGGCCACCGCGTTCAGGTACATGCCGCCGAGCGCGGTCCCGGTCTTGCAGTACGCCGGGTCGAACACCACCTCGAACGTGGCGTCGAGGCCCTCCTCCTCGAACCTCGCCCGCAGCGACTCCTCGATCCGGCGGCGCAGGTACCCCGACAGCAGCGACCCGCCGGAGAACAGCACGTGGTCCACCGACTGAGCCGACTCCGCCGCGGCCGGCGCCGACGTGTGCAGCCCGCCGTGCGCGATCCCCGCCGCCAGCGCGGCGATCTGGTCCACGGCGTTGTCCATGAGCGCGGTCAGCTCGGCGGCGGTGACGACCGTCTCCGTGCCCTCTGCCGCCGCCTGGGCGGGCAGGCCCACCTCGATCCGGCGCGCCCCGCCGGGACCCGCGTCCTGCCCCTGGCCCCCGGCCACCCGGACGGTGACGTCGCGGGCGTTCTCCTTCTTCAGCCCCTGGTGCTTGACCTCCTCCGCGGCCCGCCACAGGGCGTCGAAGGCGGCCCGCCGCTGCTCCGCCTCCTGCCCCTGGAGGCCCTCGAACTTGGTGATCTCGTCCGGGACGTTCAGCTTCCGCTTGAGCGCCTGGAAGATGTGCAGCGTGAGCAGGTCACCGCCCAGGTGCATCCGGCCGCCGGAGGCGAGCACCTCCGGCTGCAACCGGTAGAACCGCCCCCGGGAGTCGCCCGCCTCGGCCGGCGTGGCGTCCACGATCGCGGCCTTGACCAGCGCGCAGTCGGTGGTGCCGCCGCCCACGTCGATGACCAGCAGGTTCTCGTGCCACTGCCGGGCCTTCGCCCACAGCTCCGGCGCCTCCCAGGCGCGCGGCCCCTCCGGGCAGCGGGCGTGCAGCTTGAACGCCTCCACGCCGAGCAGCGAGTCCGCGCCGAACCTGCGCAGCAGGAAGAACCCCGCCGCCGCGGCCGACTCGTCGATCGTCATCTCCACCCGCGGCGCCAGGTCCCGCACCACGGCGAGCAGCTCCTGGCGGCGGTCCGGCGGCAGCTTCGTCGGATAGGTGATGTTCACCCGGCTGATCCGCTCGTCCTTGCCCAGGCCGACCTCCTTGGCGACCAGGTCGATGAAACGCTGGTACACCTGGTGGAAGAGCTTCTCGCCGGACATGCCGGTGTCGGCGACCTCCTCCTTGAGCTGGACGAGATAGCGCTTCACGCCGCGCCGCCGGGCCTGCTGGGTGCCCACGCTCTCGTCGGCGAACTCCGCCCGCCCGTCGGCGACGATCAGGTCGCTGCTGCGGACCCTGGTGGACTGCAGGTGGTTGACCTCCAGCGGCGGCGTGCCCAGCACCTCACGCCAGGCCGCCGCCCCCTCCTGCGGACGGCGGGCGGTGCGCCGGTCGATCTCCAGCCCCTGGTCGGCGTCCGGGTCGAGGGAGAGGTGGGCGACCGCGACGGCCCGCGCCAGGCCGTCCGCCGGCAGGGTGCCGCGGTCCATGTAGATCGCACGGTTGTTGGTGATGGCGCACACCGCGCGGCTGGTGCCGAAGTCGAAGGTCGCGGAGACGAGGTCGCGTTCGTCCAGGTCCGGTTGGCCGGAACGGTCTTCGGGCGTCATGGTGAGGTCCTTGATCTGGTGGGGCAGAAGGCGGAAGGCGGCGCGGGTCAGCGGGGACGGGGCCGACACCGACGGCTGGTCGCGGCGGTAGTAGACGACCACGGTCGGCCGGGCCAGGACGGCGTCCCACGGGGTCAGGGCCAGGTCGAGGTCGTGCGCGGAACCGTCCTGCGGCGGCCGGATCCCGGTGGTCGCCACGGCGCGGGCGCCGTCGAGCAGGTCCACCCGCTCGATCCGGCCCGGCACCGTGCCGGCGGACAGGCGCAGCCACCCCTCCCCGGGCGCGTGGGCGAGTTCCAGCGCGGGAGGCTCAGTCGGCACCGTCGGATCTCGCCTCCGCCAGCTTCAGCAGGTCCCGCCGGATGTCGTCGAACAGGAAGGGCAGCTCGGAGTCGTCCAGGTCGTTCTTCGGGTTCTTGAAGAACTCGATCAGGTCGGTCCTGGCCCGTACCGCCGTGGCCTCGAAGAGCGCGAGCAGCAGGCGTTCCAGCAGCTTGGCCAGCTCGTCCCTGGTCCTCGCGACCTTGCGGAAGGTGAGCCAGTCGGGGGTGAGGTCCTCGCCCGCGCCCAGGGTGAGCCGGTCCACGAGCTGGCGGGCCAGCCGGGCGAACTGCCCGGCCGCCTGGGACACGGTCGCCTCGTCCAGGCCGGGCGGCCGCCGCCAGCCGGGAGCGCCGAACTCGGCCGTCGTGTACTCCAGCTGCCAGGCCGCCAGCTCGGTGTTCAGCAGTTCGCCGGCGTCGTTCACCGCCTCGTGGGCCAGGCGGTCGAAGTCGAGCCCGGCGAGCGCGGCCCCGACGTCCTTGGCCGGGCCGAGCCACTGGTCCTGCCGGTGCTGGAACGCCTGGCGGACCGCCCGCCAGGTGGACGTGCCGTACACGGCGTCGATGGACACCTTGGCCGCGATCTGGCGCAGCTCGGCGATCGGCGTGGGATCCTTGGCCGCCCGGTCGCGCTGCCTGGCGGCCACCGCCTCCTGCTCGCCCGGGTCGGGCAGCCGTTCGAGCGCGTCGTCCACCAGCTTCAGGCCGAGGGCGATCAGCCGGTCGAGCTCCTCCTCGTCGAGGCGGCCGGGATCCTGGGCGGACAGCTCGGCGATCACCCGCTGGAGCTGGCCGACCCCGCCGTCGTCCAGCGCGGCGAACACCGCCTCCTGGAGCGGTCCAGGCTCGGTCGCCGTGCGCCGCGCCTCCCGCCAGCCCTCGCGCTTGAGCTCGGCCGTGTGCCAGGCGTGCGGGTTGTCGGGGTCGAACCTCGCCCACGCCTCCTGGTCGCCCATCGCCCACGGGCCGCAGACGGCCACGATCCTGGCCTGCCTGCCGTTGCCGCCGAGCTGGCCGAGGTTGCTCGCCACGGCGCCGTCGAGCGTCTTCAGCTCGTTGGCGTTGGCGGGGTTGTCGACGGCGTCGAGCTTGGTGGCCACCAGCACCGGATGCGAGCCGGGCGGCGCCGGCGGCACCGCGAACGACGTGCCGGCGCTGCACGCCATGGTCAGCAGGGCGATGTGCGCGCGGTCCCGCATCTCCTGGATGATCACGTCTTCGAGCGGCCCGCCGGCTCGTTTGCCGGGAGTGTCCACCACGACGACCGAACGCGTCCCCGCCCAGTCGAGGTTCCACACGTCCCGCGAGACGGGCAGCCCGACGGTCACCCGGGCGACCAGCTCGGTGCCGGTGCCGGCCGCGTCGAAGGTGAGGGCGCCGCCCCTGTCCAGGTAACCGGCCAGGTCGTAGGCGGCGCCGTACCCGAGGGTCCGGGCGGCCTCCGCCATCGCGGTCACCAGCTTCTGGTTCGGATGGGCGACGGTCAGCAGCTCCGTCAGCGGGCGCGGGTCGTCCTCGGTGAGGTCGAGCAGCGCGCAGGCCCGGCGGCGGGCGCCCTCCTCGGTCAGGGTGAGCACCCGGATCTCCGGCGTACGGCCGGCGTCGTCCGCCTGGGTGAGCCGCAGTTCGGTGGCCGCCACGGTGACGGCGCCCGGCCCGACCCGCAGGAAGTCCGAGCCCAGCAGCAGCCGGAGCATGGTGGACTTCATCGAACCCGACTGGCCGAGGGCGACGATGCGCACCTCGCCCGCCTGTACCCGTACCATCTGTTCGAGTACGTCGCGCAGCTGGGCCACGACGTCCTGGAGTACCGGTGATTGACCGGTGAAATCGTATTCGGCCAGGTCCTCGACGGCTCTGGCGAACGGATCCCACTTCTTTCCGAGCCCCATGCATCACCTTCGTTCCCTGCCCGCCTGAGGCGGCGCAAGCCCGTCCCTGAACGTGTTCGCGCGGCCGGTGGAAACGACGGCCACGTGATCCAACCCCCGGCGTCACTGTATGTTCGCGGGAACATGAGTGCAGCAGTCCACTCAAAGTTGTCGCGAAACAACACATGCCGCGTCAGGGTGAAATCACTCGGCAGGTAATCAAGCGGATTAGAGGGGCCTAACGTTCCTCGGCGGGCGCGTCCGTCCCGGACGCGAGACGGGTCATGCCCGGGGCCGGGAGGACGCGAGATCGTAACACGATCTTCACATGTGCCGGCTGCGGGCTCCCGGCCCCCCGGCCCGGCGTACGCAGAACAAGCTTCCGGTCCAGGTCACCGGCCCTGCGCGGGCTCCCCTGAGGGGCATTCCGGCCATCCGATAACCGGGAAACAGTGCCCTTTCATCACTTCTGACCATCTTGACCGCTTTATCACCTCTTTATACCATCTTGATCATCTTCCTCTGGCGTCACCCGAGACGCCGTTTCAAGGACGCCACACCCCCTGGCAGGGGGTGCGATCGTCCCTGCCCTCCTTCAGGAGTCGTAAATGCTGCCAAGTACGGCGAGGCGCGGGAGACCCGCGCACGGGAAGGTGGCGGGCGCCGCGGTCGTCGCGCTGACCGCCCTCTTGCTGCCGTTGGGTCCCGCCGCGAACGCGGACCGGGACGACCACTCGCGCCCGGACCGAGACCACACCTCGTGTAGCACGGACCAGAACGCCCGCCTGGCCTCGGTACCGAGCCCGGAGAAGTTCTTCGGCTTCCCGCTCGGCGCCGGCCAGCCCCGGGTGGTCACCTCAGACGAGATCAGGCGGTACGTCGACGCCGTGGGCAAGGCGTCCGACCGCGTGGTCACCGGCACGATGGCGCACAGCGTCTCGGGCCAGGCGCTGCCCTACGCCATCGTGTCCGACACGAGCCACGTGACGAAGGGCGAGCTCGCCAAGATCGTCAAGCAGATCCAGTCGCTGCGCGACCCCCGCTCGCTCCGGGCGGACAAGGCCGCGCGCATCGCCGCGGACACCCCCGCCATCGTGTGGGTGGCCGGCAACGTGCACGGCGGCGAGACGAGCGGCGCCGACGCCTCGCTGAAGACGCTCTACGAGCTGGCCAGCGGGCTGTCCTGTGACGTCGCCAAGCGCAACGACAACACCGTCACGGTGATCGTGCCGACGCAGAACCCGGACGGCCGCGACGCGAACCGCCGGCAGAACGACTACGGCTTCGACCTCAACCGCGACTGGTTCGCCCGCACCCAGCCGGAGACCGACGGCAAGCTGGAGATGCTGCGCGCCTACCCGCCGCAGATCTTCGTCGACGCGCACGAGATGGGCGGGCGGCAGTTCTTCTTCCCGCCGAACGCCGACCCGATCCACCACGAGATCGCCGACCAGCCGGTCGACTGGATCAACCGGATCGGCGCGGCCAACTCCAAGGCATTCGGCTTCAACGGCGCCTGCACCGACCAGGTCACCGAAGAGTGCTACTTCAACTACGCCCGCTACGACCTGTTCTACATGGGGTATGGCGACACGGTCCCGGCCACCGGCTTCGGCGCCGCCGGCATGACCTACGAGAAGGGCAGCTCCTCGGCCGTCCAGGACCGCGTGCAGCAGCAGTTCAACGTCCAGTGGGCGACCACCGGCTGGGCCGCGGAGAACAGGCGCGAGATCCTCGACGGCTACTACAAGATCTGGCAGACCGCGCTCGCCGAGGGCGCCGCCGGCGTGCTGGAGCCGAACGAGGTCGTCCAGCCGACCAACACCGTGCAGTTCCCGGTCCCCGACGTCAAGATCCGCTCGTACTTCCTGATGCCCGACCGGCAGCTCGGCGACGTGCGCAAGCTGGTCGACCGGCTGCGCGACATGGACGTCGAGGTCTACGAGGTGCAGAAGCCCCTCACCGTGCGCAACGCCCAGATCTTCGGCGGGCGCAGCGCCAGTAACCTCCGGGTTCCGGAGGGCGCCTACTGGATCCCGATGGACCAGCCGCAGAAGCACTGGATCCAGGCGCTGATCGGCGAGGACCCGTACGTCCCCTTCCCGTACTTCTACGACGTCTCCTCCTGGAGCAACCCGCTGCTGATGGGCGTGGACGCCGTCTACACCGGTGACGCGGTGTCGCCCAAGGTCAAGCGGGTGAACGGCATCGAGGGCGGCGTGGCCTCCCTGGCCTCCTCCCGCGGCTCGTACACCTACCCGCTGGACTCGGCCGCCGCGTCGCAGCTCACCTTCCGGCTCCTGGAGTCCGGCGTCCCGCTGTCACGCGACCTGAAGACCGGGCTCGTCGGCATCCCCGCCCGCGACGTGCGGCGGAACGACCTGGACAAGCTGGCCGGATCGCTCGGCGTCACCGTCGAAGGCGGCTCCGACCCGGCCTCCGGCACGCCCCTGCGGCTGCCCGACACCGGCCTGTTCTCCGGCACCGGCATCTCCACCTCCTCCGGCTCCCACGGCGAGGCGCGGTACGTGCTCGGCTCCCAGTGGGGTCTCGACCTCAAGCCGGTGACCTCCGCCGACATCAACGGCAACACCCCGGCGTTCACCGAGCGCACCGCGCTCGTCGTCCCGGACGGCAGCAGCTCCACCGGCGGCCTGGACGCGAAGGGCCTGGCCAACCTCAAGGCGTGGGTGGCCGCGGGCGGCACCTACATCGGCCTGCGCAACGAGGGCACCCGGGTGGCGCGCAGCGCCGGCCTGACCTCCACCACCGAGAAGGCCAAGCCGACCGGCTACGAGGTCATCGGCTCGCACTTCCGGGTGGACGTGGACAACGCCAACCCCGCCGCGCTGGGCCGTCCCGCCGAGGACTTCCAGTTCAACAACGACGACCCGATCCTGAACCCGACCCAGACCGGCACCAACGTGCTCACCTACCCGTCGGGCGACTCCTTCTGGTCCAACGGCTACACCGTGCACGCCGACGCCCTCAAGGGTTCGGCGGCACTGGTCGACGAGCCGACCGGCTCCGGCCACGCCCTGCTGTTCGCGTACAACCCGCTCTTCCGCGGCTACAACGAGAACGGCATCCACCTGGTCGCCAACGCGCTCCTCTACCCGGCCGCCGCGGCCCCCGCCGCCACCGCGCAGCTGCGCGCGGCGTCCCCGCGGCCGGACGTGGACGCGCTGCGCGCCGCCGCCCAGACGGCCGAGCAGCCGCCGATCCTCGGCGGCGAGTGGCGCCCGATCACCATCCAGGTCGCCGACGCCGACCTGGCGCGGGCCGAGGCGGTCGTCCAGAAGTACACCGGCACCGCGACGTCGGCCAAGGCCGACGGCTCGGCGTACATCACCATCCCCAACCCGGACGGCCTGACCGAGCACGAACACCCGTTCCTGCACGACCTGGTCACCGACCTCCAGCGCACCGGCATCCCGCTGCGCTCCCTGGTGGGCTGATCCCCTCTCCCCCCGATGACGAACAGGTTCTGGCCGGACTCCCGGCCAGAACCTGTTCCATCGAGGGTGCTTCATCAGATGAAATCGCCACTGGTTCGGAATACGCCAGAAGGACACCACGGTGTGACCGGTTCGGGTGGCCGGGCGTTCCTCTGAGCACCGGGCCGGGGCGTCGGCCTGTGGTAACGGTTGAGGAACCGGGGCACCGCCGGCACTCCGGAAGAGATCCAATAGGGGCATGAGGGCCAGACAGCCGCGACCGCCGGTCCGGCAGGTCATCGCGGCGGCGGCCACGGCCAGGGCGCGTCGCGTGGCCGAAGCCGCGGAAGCGGCGGCTCCTCCGCCTGCCCTGCCCCGCCCGGGGTACCGGATGGGGCGGTGGACACGCCGATTACTGTGGCTCATCCCCCTGCTGGTGGGGATCGCCGGGGCCGCTGTCACGGCGACCGACGAGCGCATCCCGGACTGGGGACGCTGGACCCTGGCCGGTCTCGCCCTGGCCGGCGCCGCCGTCCTCGGCATCGCCGTACTCATCGGGCCGGCCGCGCGCCGCCTGGCAGGCGAACGCCACCCGCTCACCCAGGCCGAGCGCGGCCAGATGACCGCCACGGAACGTGTGGAGGCCGTCAACGCCGCCCGCCACACCCTGATCCAGGCCGCCACCGGGCTGGTCGTCATCGGCGGCGTCGTCTTCACCGCACAGGGCCTGTGGTACACGGCAGAGTCCCTCGAAGCCTCCCGGCTGGCCCAGCGGACCGCCGAGCAGGGGCAGATCACCGACCGGTACACCAAGGCCGTGGAACAGCTCGGCTCCACCAGGACGGACGTTCGTCTGGGCGGCATCTACGCCCTGGAACGACTCGCACAAGACTCCCCGCGCGACCATCAGACCGTTTACGACGTGCTGGCCGCGTTCGTTCGCGAGCACGACCTCAAGCCCAGCGTCCTCATCAAGGACATGCCCGAGGTGCCCGCCACTGACGTGCAAGCCGCGATGACCGTCATCGGCCGTCGAGACGCCAACCAGGATGTGAGTGTGCCCAACCTGTTCCTGATCCGCGTTCCCCGTATGGACCTGACCGGCGCGAATCTGCGCGGCGCGAACCTGTACGCCGCGGACCTGATCGAGGCGAACCTGACCAGCGCCCACCTGGCCGGCGCGATCCTGCGCAACGCGGATCTGACCGGCGCGGATCTGACCGGCGCGACCCTGACAGCGCAACTGCCCGGCGTGAACCTGCCGGGCACGGACCTGCGCGGCGCGGACCTGACCGGCGCGATCCTGCGTGGCGCGGACCTGACCGGCGCGGACCTGAGGAGCGTACGGGGAGTCACAGAGGACGAGATCAGGAGAGTGGCCCGAGTCGATGGGACCACGAGATTCTGATCGACATGCCGGCGATGCGGCGGTGACGTGGTGAGAACTGCCCGAATGGGGGCTTGGTCATTGGACCTCGGCCTCGGTCCATGCTCGGGTGAGGATCTCGTTGACGGTGTCGTCCGGGGTCTGGCCGGAGGTGTCGAGCCAGAGCCCGAGGCGGGGGGTCTCGTTCCGCAGGCTGTCGTCGAGCAGGTCGACGGTCCACCGGTTGTAGGCGTTCTTGCCGCGGGCTGCCTCCCGGGCGGCGATGGCCTCGGGCCGTGGGGCGAGCACCACGACGAGCAGCGGCCGCTGCCGGATGAGTTCGATCGTCTCGGTGAGGTGTTCGCCGAGGATGACGTCCTGGGCGACCACCGTGAACCCCTCCCGGAAGTACTCATCGCAGATCGCCGCTGTCAGTCGGTGGCGCAGACGCAGCTGCCGGACCGCCTCCTCGGAAGGATCGGGGGTCATGTCCGCCCGCCCGTTGATCACCATGCGCCGGAACAGGTCACCTCGGACGTGCACCGAGCGAGGCAGCCGTTCGGCCAGCGACTGCGCGACGGTCGACTTCCCGGCCGCCTGGATCCCGGTGATGAGGATGACGGCCTGCTGGTGTGCTTCGGTCACGGTGCGGTGTCCTTCGTGGATCGGCGGCAGCTGTCGGCGGCGTAGTCCATCCGCTCGGCCGGCCGGCCGAGCAGGTCGGTGGTGGAGAGCATGCCCCGGATGGCCACGACCCGCCGCAGATGCCATGGGTTGGCCGTCACCATAGTCGGCCACCGCCTCCACCGCCCAGTCCATCACCGCAGCGACGTCAGCCGGATCGGCCGGCGGCCGACGTGCACCCGCACGATCAGGTACGGCGGCACCCGGGTGTCGATCCCGTCGTTGAACAGCGGGGTCCGCGGCAACTGGTTGACGCTCACGTAGAGACAGCTGTCGCTCGCGAGCGCGAGGGTGTCCGGCCACAACAGGTCCGGGGCGTGCAGCACGGTCGACCACGTCCCATCGACGTCGCGCCTGAGGACCGCGCTGTGCTCGTACGCCGTGGCGTACACCGCGCCGTCGGTGTCGGACTCCAGCCCGTCGGAGGCGCCCTTGTCCCCGAGGTCCACGATCGTGGCCGCGACCTGCTCGTCGTCCAGTGAACGGTCGATCAGCGCGGCGGTCTCGACGCTGTACAGGCGACGGCTGGACAGCGGGCAGTAGTAGAGGAGACCGCCGTCGGCGCCGATGGCGATGCCGTCCGCGCCGACCTTGTAGTTCTCCCGGACGATGCCCTGCACGATCGCGCGGAACCCCTCCGTCGCCCTGGTGCTCTCGTGGCCGCGCAGCCGCGCCCAGTTCTCCCCGGTGCCGAGGTCGACCACGATCAGCGCACCCTCGGGCTGGGAGTCGGTGAGGTACGCGTACCCGCCGGAGCCCCGCGAGAAGTCGAACCGCACGTCGTTGAGGTACGTCGTCGGGGTCACCGCGTCAGGGTCGAGCCGGACGACGCGGACCACCTGGTCACCAGCCGGATCGACCTCCACCAGCTTCGGCCCGTTCTCGACCCAGGGGGCGAAGGCGAGGCTGCCGGTGTCGAGCAACCACACGTGCCCGACGGGGTCGGTGACGACGCTCTGCACCGAGACGAGCCGGACCTCCGTGCTCTCCGGGTGCCACACGTTGATCTCGGCGTTCGGGTACGGGACCGGCGTGCCGTCCACGACCTCGGCGACGGTGTACGGCACGTCGTCGCCCCAGCGGGGGAAGGAGACGAACACGCGCCCTTCGTCCGTCACGGTCAGGCCGGTCGGCATCAGGACGTCGAACGCCGCGACGATCTCGTAGTCGGGAGCGACCCAACTGCCCAGCGGTGCGGCGACGTTGGCGGGAGAGACAGCCTTTCCGGACATGATTTTTCCTTCCCGGCCATTCGATCACGACGGCGCCCGGCACCAGTGCGACCTGCGGGCGCGAGGATGTCGTTTGCTTCGTCTGCAACGAGTTCCAGGAGCGGTCTTGCCGATGCGAGAGGATCGAGTGCGCGGTCCCGACAGACCTCCCTACCATGTCCGCCCGCGGTGGCTGAGCTTGTCCCGCTCGCACGGGCAATACTCCGTAACGAGGCTGGTGGCATGGGCACCCTCCCGAGTGGCTACTTCCCACACCTGTCTACTTAATACCAATATGTCCGATTCATTGATCCATTCTGGCGGGTACCGCTGTTTCGTGGCCTTGGGCGGGGGCGACGTCGTTCAGGGGTGGAGGTCGAGCATCAGGGCGCGGTGGTCGGACACCTCGGGTGTGTTCACGATCTCGAATCGTGCGACGGCGGCGGGGTCGGAGACGAGCAGGTAGCTCGCATGCCGTACGGGCTTGGGGTAGCGGGAGGTTCTGGTGTCGGCGTCCCGGACCAGGTCGGTCAGTTCGAGCTCGGCGAGGATCCGGAACGTCTCGCTGCCGGGCAGCAGGTTGAAGTCGCCGCACACCACGGTGAGGTCGCCCTTCTCGCGCACGCCGGTGATGAGGTCCGCGAGCCGTTCGGCCTGTGCGCGGCGGACCGGAGTGTCGGCCTTCCCCCGTGCGTCCCGCAGGCCGTGGAGGTTGACGACGGTGACGAACCGCCGTGCCCGGCGGTCGAAGACGCGCACGGCCAGTGCGGCGCGGGGCCGGTCGTGGCTCGGCCATCGGTCGTGGTGTTCGACGTAGCCGCCGTGCACGAACGCGGATCGGATGCCGACGACGGGAAGCGTCTCGGCGACGAAGGAGGCGAGCCCGAAGTCCTGCTGATGCGAACGGTGCTCGTGGTCGTTGACCGGGCCGGAGTCGCTGGCGGTGAACAGGCCGTGGTGATGGGGGAGGCGCGAGCGGATGTCGGCCAGGAGGTCCGCTCGCTGCGGCAGCGATCGCTCGTCGTCGTCGAACCGGGTCCAGCCGCCGGCGGTCGGCGTGTGGGTCACCTCCTGCAGGCACAGGATGTCGGCGTCGCAGCCGTCGAGCCAGCGGGCGAGTTCGTCGAACATCGCGCCGCCCCAAGCGTTCAGGGAGATGATTCGCACGGTTACGAACTTAGATCACGCCGGACACCGCCCCGTTCGCCCCGGCCGACGTCACCTTCGGCTCGCTGCTCGCCCACGGGGAGTGAGCCCGGCTCAGCGGCGGGTCCAGATCGGCTGCGTCACGCCGGCCACCCGCACCTCGCGCCCCCGGAGCGCGACCTCCGCGAACTGCCACAGGATCGCGCCGGTGGGCGCGTGGATCACGATCGACGGGCCGAGCGGCATCTGCAGCAGCAGCTTGCCCGCCGGGTCGGCCGCCCAGCGCGGCACGCCGGGGGAGAGGAACCGCTCCAGCGGCACCCGGTGCACCGAGGCGACTTCGAAGGCGTCGCCGCGGGGCTCCTGACGCCCGCCGAAGGCCACCACCGGAGTGATCACGAACCCGGAGTCGGTGACGAAGTCGTCGAGCAGCCCCGCCACGGCCACGCCGGTGACCGCGATCTCCTCGGCCAGCTCCCGCAGCGCCCCCGCCACCGCCTCCTCGCCGTCGTCGAGCCGCCCGCCCGGCAGCGCCCACTGCCCGGGATTCCGCCCGCGCGGCGCCCGCCTGATCACGACGGTGTACGGCAGGCCGGCTCCGTCTTCGAGCACGCACACCGTGACCGCGGCCCGCCGGTGGCCTTCCGGCGGAGGCACGGCGCGGCGCTCGAAGGCGGCGAGGTTGGCGGTGACGTGCTCGCGGAGCTCACCGATCGGGGGAAGCATCCTCGTCAGGATCGCACACCCGGCAGCCCCGCACCCGGCCGGGATCAGCCGGCGACGACCTCGACCTGGTAGCGGCCGTGCTCGTCGCGGTGGGCGCCGTGGATGTCGGTGGCCAGGTCGGGGAAGGCCAGGTCGAAGTCCTCCAGGGCGCGCAGGTAGGTCATCAGCGGGCCGCCGGCCGGGCCGGTCGCCTCCCCCGGCACCAGCATGGGGATCCCGGGCGGGGTGACGACGACCGTGGTGGCGGCGATCCGGCCGGGCAGCGCGGACAGCCGCTCGCCGTGGAAGTCGAAGAACGCCCGCAGACCGGCGACTTCAGGAAGGCGACTCCTCCGGCGTGCGCCGGCGTGCGCCACAGTAACGGTGGTGGTCTTCCAGCCGCCGCAGCGCGCCGAAGAACGGCGGCAGGATGCGCTGGGCGTACTCGTCGGCCGCGTGCGCGATCCGCCCGGCGATGAAGTCGGGAGTGTCCTCCAGCGGGAAGACGTAGCCCTGGATGACCTCGTACACCCACAGCGGCAGCTCCTGCTCGGAGGTCATCAGGAAGACGGGTAACCGCCGGAAGCGCCTGGCCACCGCGTCGAGCACCTTGTCGGCACCCGGAGCGTCCCAGGCCGCGAGGACCGCCGCCAGCGACGCGTCCGAGCCGATCACCGCGAGCGCGTCGTCGGCCCGGTGCGTCCAGCGCACCTGGAGCCCTAGGTCGCCCATGGCGGTCCGCACCCGGCGGATCTGCTCGGCGAGCGCCGAGTCCGCGTCGGGGCGCTCGGCGACGGCGGCGAGGACCGTGTGCTGCATGGGGACTCCAGGAGGCCGGGGGTATCCGGCCCGCTCCTACCCGCACCTGATGATCGTCACACTATGCGTTCATTCGATTACTCGAATTCGGTGTCGCAGCCAGGCGGCGAACGCGTCCAGCGCCTCCGGGGCGTCGAGGCGGCCGACTCCGAGGCGGAACCGGTCGGTGGGCGTGGAGGTCAGCTCGGACCGGTAGTTGTCCGCGGGCAGCAGCAGGACGCCGGCCTCCTGGACGAGCGCCGCGCAGAAGTCCTCGACCGAGCCGGGACCCAGGTAGCGGGGGAAGCAGACGCAGCCGCCCTGCGGTGCCGACCAGGAGAACAGGTCGTCGAACTCGGCGAAGAAACGCTCGAAGTGCGGCAGGTTCGCGGCGATGATCCCCCGGTTGCGGGCCAGGATCGTCTCCCGCGCCTTCACCGCGATCCTGGCGAGGATCTCGCTGGGCGCGGCGTTGCAGATGGTGGTGTAGTGCTTGGCCCGCTCCAGGCGGCTCAGCAGCTCGTGGTCGCGGCAGGCGATCCAGCCGACGCGCAGCCCGGGCAGGCCGTAGGACTTGGACATGACACCGAGCGACAGCGCCCGCGCGGACAGGTCCGCCGCCTGCGGGAGCGTGGCGGCGGGGTCGAGCTCCAGGCCCCGGTACACCTCGTCGCTGAACAGGCGGATCCCCCGGGCGTCGCAGAGTTCCACCAGGCGCCGGAAGTCGGCCTCGGGGAGCAGCGCGCCGGTCGGGTTGTTCGGGAAGTTCACCGACACCACGCGAGTGTTCGGCCTGAGGGCGGCCTCGATCGCGGCCAGGTCGAGGGCGAACCCGCGGTCGGGGTCGAGCGCCACCCCGGTCACCTCGCACAGCGACAGCGGCACCGTCTCGGCCGACTGGTAGTTCGGCGTGACCACCACGGCATGGTCGTCCGGGCCGAGCAGCACCCGCATGGCGAGGTAGATCCCCTCCTCGGCGCCCGCGAAGCACAGCACGTCCTCGGCCTCCAGGCCGGTGTAGGTGCCCGCGATCGCCGCCCGCAGCCCGGGGTCGCCGTACGTCCGCGTGTAGCCGAGCCGCAGGTCCGTCCACGCGGCGCGATCCTCCTCGTCGGCCAGGGCGAGCAGGTCGGCCATGGGGAGGGTCTCGGCGTCGGACGCGGTCAGATGGTGGCGGGCGTCGAACTCCCACCGGGAGAAGTACGTCTCCAGCCGGAAGTCGGGCAGGGCGGTCACGAGGTGCTCCTCAGCTCGGTCAGCAGGGTGTAGAGGGAGGATCGGGAGACGCGCAGCGCCCTGGCCACCACCGGGGCGGCGCCCCGCATGCCGAAGATCCCGGCCCGGTCCAGCTCGGCCAGCACCTCCAGGCGGTCGGCGCGGGTGAGACGGTCGGGCGGGCGCCGCCGGTCGCGGACGAAGCCGCCGACGATGTCGTTCACCCGCT
The DNA here is from genome assembly GCF_030268685.1 of Microtetraspora sp. NBRC 13810. Taxonomy (GTDB): domain Bacteria; phylum Actinomycetota; class Actinomycetes; order Streptosporangiales; family Streptosporangiaceae; genus BSRQ01. The sequence goes on along the minus strand of NZ_BSRQ01000010.1, from coordinate 97,894 downwards.
CGGTCCAGTCGTGCTCGAAGAGCGGCTCCGGCCGGGCGGCGACCGGCGCGGCGAAGCCCCTGAGCAGCGCCGCCGCGTCCTCGATCGGAGTCCGGTCGAAGTTGACGCACAGCAGGAGCTCCGGACGGCCGCCGGCGCCGGGGACGACCGCGCTCACCGAGGAGATCCGCCTGCCGTCCGCCGACGTCTTCTCGTACGGGCCGTGGACGCCGTCCGCGCCGAGAGGCTGCCGCGCCAGCTCGCCTAGGAACGACGGATCGCCTGGCTTCCTCCCCGACAGCGGGTTCCAGACGGCCAGGACCTCGTCCCGCTCCGCGTCGTGCAGGACGACCTCGGCGTGCGGGGCGAGCAGCGCGGCGATCGCGGCGCAGATCGGCGAATACTGGGACACCCTCGGATCGGACACTCGGACATTATGTCCTGGATGGACGAGTTGTCTAACCGGTGTCCGGCGCGCACCGGCTCTGTGCGAGAACCGTAGATGCGCTGACGGCGAGAACCCCCGCGGACGGTGGCTCCAGACGGTGGCTCTAGACGGTGGCTCTAGCCGGTGGCTCTAGACGGTGAGGCGGTGACGGCGGGCGGCCGTGCCGGTGACGCTCAGCCGTTCCAGGAGCAGGCCCTCCCGGGTGGACCAGGGGCAGATCTCGACGCTGGGCGTCTCGCAGGCGTCCATCAGCGCCTCGGCGACCAGGGCGCCGGCGAGGGACTGCTCGGCACGGTGCCCGCTGATGCCGGGGAGGTCGCCGCGGCGGCGGATGTCGGTGCGGGCCAGCAGGGCGAGCGAGGCGCGCAGGCCGGTGAGGGTCAGCTCGCGGGCCTTGCGCGGAGACGCTCCCCGGCCGGCGCTGAGGCGGGCCAACTGGGTGAAGGTCTTGGAACTCGCCAGCACCCGGGTGCCGGGCCGGGCCGTGGGCAGGCCGGGCAGTTCGCCGAGGGCCTCGCGCAGGTGCCGGCGTAACCCGGACAGGTGGCGCTTGGAGGACACGGTGCCGCCGGGCAGCCACTGGCGGGTGACCGTCCTGGCGCCGAAGGGCAGGGAGAGCACGGTGTCGGGCTGCCCGCCGGTGCCGGAGGCGATCTCCACGGTGCCGCCGCCGATGTCCAGCACCAGGAGCGGGCCGTGGTCACCCGCCCAGTGCCGGGCGGCGACGTAGGCGAGGCGCGCCTCCTCCCGGCCCGGCAGCACCCGCAGCCGGGTGCCGGTGGCCCGGGCGACCCGGCTGATGACCTCGTTGCGGTTGGGCGCGTCACGGATGACGGACGTGGCGAACGCGAACACCTCCGGCCGCGGATCGGGGCCGGCCTCCATCGCCTCGACCACCGCGCGCTGCACGCTGCGCACCCCGCGCTCGCGCAGCCGTCCGTCGGGGGCGAGCATCTGATGCAGCCTCAACCGCACCTTGCGCGACAGCACCGTTTCCAGTCCCGTCGCCGCTTGTGCCGGCCGGACCACCGTGAGCAGAGCACTGTGGCACCCGACGTCGAGCACTCCCGCCTGCTGCATTCCGCACACTCCTCTCGCGCCCGTCCCACCCCCGGACGGGGACCGGATCGTCCTCCTCCATCGATCGTCTTACCCGTTCATTGTCCTACAGAGCGCGACCGGCGCGATCTGTAGGCCGCTGAACTGCGCGTTCTTCAGGATCGGCGCGAGGCGGGGCCGGTCAGGCGGGAGCGGTGAAGGCCACGGCCGCCTCGCCGGCGTAGGCCAGGAAGGTGAGGGACTCCTGCAAATAGAGCTGTACGCCGTGGGCGTCGTGCGACAGGTAGCCGATGGAGAGGTCCTGGCCGAGGTGCAGGGCGAAGTCGCCGCCGCGGGTGGACAGCAGGAACGCGCCGTCGATGGCCGGGGCCCAGATGATGTCGCCGTCGATCACCCTGCTCAGGTGCTCGTGGATCGGGTACCCGTGGTCGGAGGTCTCGTTGACCGCCGTGTAGGCGTCGGCGCTGAGCGCCAGCGAGTACGGCCCGTCCACGCCGGCCAGCCGCAGGGCGGTCACCGCCTGGCAGCGGCTTCCGCCGGGTTTCTGATGGATCAGCTGGCCGGCCGCGCCGGTGGTCGTCAGGCGGAGAGGCAGCGCAGCACGACGGGCACGGTCGTGCCGCCGAGCTCGGCGATCAGCGCCATGCCGGTGGTCAGCGGGATCTGCCCGGCGGCGACCCGGCGGAGGATCGGGGGCGCGACCTTCCGCACCCGGTCGCACGGCTCCGCCGGCGGCGCGGCGGCGGCCCGCACCCCCACCCCCGCGGCCCCGGCGGCCTGCGCCGCGGAGGGAACGGTGAGGGCGAGCAGCCCGGCGGCGGTGAGGGTGCCGAGCAGGGTCACGGTGGGTCGCATTGGGGCCTCCTGGAGCGCGGGGAGCCGCGGGCGCGGCCCCGTTCACCTGCGCAGCGTAATACAACGAACACAGATAGTCATGACTGTCCCGGAGTGTCTGACCTGCGGCGTCATCCGTCCCGGCGGCCCGCGTCACCCTGCCCCGAGGTGCTTCCTCACCCACGCCGCGGACACGGCGGCGGACTCCTGCGGAGTGGGCTGGTCGGCGAAGTCCACCTCGACGACGTACCAGCCTTCGAAGCGGGAGAGCGTCGAGAGGACGGCGGCGAGGTCCACGTCGCCGCGGCCGGGCTCCGTCCACAGGTGGTCCGACGTGCTCCGCTCGTAGTCCTGCCCCCGCTCCCGTACGGCGTGGCGCAGGTCCTTGAGGTGCACCGCGCCGACCCGGTCCAGGTGGCGGCCGATGAACGCGGCCGGATCGGCGCCCGCCCAGGCCAGGTGCCCGGTGTCCGGCCCGAACAGCAGCGTCTCCGCGCTCACCCCGGCCAGGACCGCGTCCGTCTCCTCCGGGGTCTCGATCCAGGTGCCCACGTGCGGGTGCAGACAGGGCAGCACGCCCTCCGCGGCCATCGCCGCCGCCGCGGCGGAGAGCCCCTCGATGATCCGGTCCAGCCGGTCCCGGTCGAAGCCCGCGCCCACCCCGGGTGCGGCGAGCCGCGGCCCGGCGTCGCCGAACCGGTCGGCGATGAAGATCCGCTCCAGCCCGAGCTCGGCATGCGCCCCGGCGGCCCTCCTGGCCTGCTCCGTGGTCGCCGCGATCGTGTCACGCTCGCCGAAGGGCGCCTGGAAGTAGCCGGGCGCGGGCGCGAGCCCGGAGTCGTCGAGGAGACGGCGGTACCCGGCCACGGTCATCGTGCCGGGGATCTCCACGTGGACCGCGTCGAACCCGGCCTCGCGAAGCTGCCGGTAGATCTCCGGCAACGGCGGCGCCACCGTGGCGTCGTACCGGCCGTCCGCGGTGAAGTACCAGGTCAGGGGGTTGAACGCGACCAGGGGGCGGGGCATCGGAGTTCCTCTCGTCGGAAGGCCGGACCGGGCGCCGCCGTCGCGGGATGAGACCGCGGACGATCACCATTCAACATAGACCCGATCACCGGCGCCGCACAGGTCCGCACGGGGGCGTATCGGGCCGCCCTGCCTCTGCCCGCCCGGCCGGCCGTGCGCCCGGCGACGCCCCGCTCGCCCCGCCCGGTGAGCCGGTGGCCGTGCCGGGCGTGTGGCGGGTTAGCGGTGGCGGGCGCCCTCGTGGTCGGCGTGGCCGGCGGGTTCGAGTTGCAGGGTGGAGTGTTCGACGTCGAAGTGGCCGGCCAGGCACTCGTGGAGGCGGTCGAGGAGCCGGCCGAAGTCGCCGTTGGCGAGGGTCTCCTCCTCGACGACGACGTGCGCGGACATCACGGGCACACCGGAGGTGATCGTCCAGGCGTGCAGGTCGTGCACGTCGGTGACGCCTGGCTCCTCCAGCAGGTGGCGGCGTACCTCGTCCAGGTCCACGTCCCTGGGCGCCGCCTCCAGCAGGATGTGCACGGCCTCGCGGAGCAGCGCCCAGGTGCGGGGCAGGATGAACAGCGCGATGACCACCGAGACGGCCAGGTCGGCGTACGGCCAGCCGGTCAGGGTGATGACGACCGCGGCCACGATCGTCGCGACCGAGCCGACCAGGTCGCTGAGCACCTCCAGATAGGCACCGCGCACGTTGAGGCTCTCGGCCTGCCCCCGGCGCAGCAGCCACAGCCCGATCGCGTTGGCCGCCAGCCCGGCCGCCGCGGTGACCAGCATGATCGGCCCGTCCACCGGCTCGGGAGCGGTGAACCGGCCGACGGCCTCGTACAGGATGTACGCGCTCAGGCCGATCAGCAGCACCGCGTTGACGGCGGCGGCGAGGATCTCGGCCCGCTGGTAGCCGAAGGTACGGCGGGCGCTGGCCGGTCGCGCCGCCATCCACACCGCGAACAGCGCGAGCGCCACCCCCGCGGCGTCCGTCGCCATGTGCCCCGCGTCGGCGAGCAGCGCGAGGCTCCCCGACAACACCGCGCCGACCGCCTCCACGACCAGGACGGTCGTGGTGAGGACCAACACGATGACGAGCCGGCCGCGATGGGCGGCGGCCGCGGTCCTTTCCGTGTGCCCGTGTCCGTGTCCGTGCCCCATGAGACCTCACTCTCCCCAGACCGTCCGCTACAGCCGCTTTTATACAGCAATCACTGTATATACAGCAAGCAATGTATAGAGAGTCGAGGATCTATGCATGTACAGCGAATGGTGTACCGTGATAACCGTGTTCACTGCCGCGACGCGTCTCGACGCGATGGCCAGGCTCGGCCGAGCACTGGCGGACCCCAACCGCTGCCGCCTGCTCATCTCCCTGCTGGAAGGCCCCGCCTACCCGGCCAGACTCGCCGACGACCTGGGCCTCACCCGGCAGAACGTCTCCAACCACCTCGCCTGCCTGCGCGGCTGCGGCCTGGTCGTGGCCGTCCCCGAAGGCCGCCAGACCCGGTACGAACTCGCCGACGCCCGGCTGGCCCACGCCATCGAGGACCTGGTACACGTCGTCCTCGCCGTAGACCCCGACCACCAGTGACGCCACCGGGCCGCACCTCCGCCGGCCGATCGATACGTGAACACGCCGCCGGGTAGGGGACGTGGTCGGGTCCATGACCTCGACGGGTGGCCGGCGCCGGTAGGTCTCCGCGGTCAGGCGGATCCGGGGTTCGGCGCTCTTCACGTCTCCTCGGCTCGCGAACCCGGGCAGGTGAGCCGGAAGCGGATCGGACGGGGTGATTGGCTACGCTGGTCGTCTTGGCGAACATGAGTGTGGGTCGTGACTCCGGGGGGCACGATGGGCTCGCAGCAGGTGGCGCCGCTGGCCGGCGTGCGGGTGATCGAGGTCGGCGTGTTCATGGCGGCCCCGTTCGCCGCCATGCAGCTCGCCGACCTGGGCGCCGACGTCGTCAAGGTGGAGAACCCGGCCGGCGGCGACCAGGTGCGCGACGTCGGGCCGTTCCTCGACGGGCACAGCTCGCCGTTCGCCCGGCTCAACCGCAACAAGCGCTCGCTCGCGCTGGACCTGAAGTCCGCGGCGGGCGTGTCCGTGCTGCGCCGCCTCGCCGACCGTTCCGACGTGCTGGTGGAGAACCTCCGGCCCGGCGCCATGCGCAGGCTCGGCCTGGCGTACGAGGATCTGCGCCGGACCAATCCGCGGCTCGTCTACGTCTCGGCGTCCGGCTGGGGGCAGGACGGGCCGCTCGCCGCGCTGCCGGGCCTGGACATCATGGCGCAGGCGCGCAGCGGGCTGATGAGCATCACCGGCATGCCGGACGGCGACCCCGTCAAGGCCGGCGTGCCCGTCGCCGACCTGACCTGCGGCCTGTACGGCGCGCTGGCCGCGACGGCGGCGCTGCGGGCGCGCGAGCTCACCGGCGAGGGACAGCACATCGACGTCTCGCTGCTGGAGTCGGCCGTCTCGCTGGCCATCTGGGAGGCCGGGAAGTACTTCGCCACCGGGGAGTCCGGCCGTCCCCTCGGCTCCGCGCACCAGAGCTCGGCCCCCTACCAGGCGGTGCGGACCGCCGACGGCTGGTGCACCCTCGGCGCGGTCACCCCGAAGACCTGGACCGGCCTGTGCACCGCCCTCGGCCTGCCCGGCCTGCTCGCCGACCCGCGCTACGCCGACGCGCACGACCGGCACGCGCTGCGGCACGAGCTCATCCCCGCCATCGAGGCGGTGACCAGCGGACGGCCCACCGCGCGGCTCGTGGCCGACCTCGACGCGCACGGCGTGCCGTGCGCCCCCATCCACGACTACGCGCAGGTCTTCACCGACGGGCACCTGTCCGAACGGGACTTCTTCTGGGACGCCGAGCACCCCGCGCTCGGCGGCGTACGCCAGCTCGGCTCGCCGATGCGCTTCTCCGCGACCCCGGCCCGCCGGGGCCCCGCGGGACCGCCGCTCGGCGCCGACACGCTCGACGTCCTGCGCGAGACCGGCCTCGCGGAGGACGAGATCGAACGGCTGCTCGCCGACGGCGTGGCGGCCCGCCCCGCACCGATGACGGCGAGGATCCGACCAGGGGAGTGACACATCCATGACCCAGCCAACGACCGAGCCCACGACCGAGCCAACCGGACAGCGGACGGAGACCGGCGGCGAGATCCTCGTCACCAGGGACGGTCCGGCGCTGCGGGTGAGCTTCAACCGTCCCGCCCAGCACAACGCGCTGACCTGGGCGATGTGGGACGGTCTCTACGAGGCGTGCGAGACGGCCGACGCCGATCCCGGCGTGAAACTGCTGGTGCTGTCCGGCGAAGGCGGGCGGGCGTTCGTCGCGGGCACCGACATCTCCCAGTTCGCCGCCTTCCGTACCGGGGACGACGGCGTCGCGTACGAGCACCGGATCCAGCGGATCATCGACCGCCTGGAACGCGTCAGGGTGCCGACCGTCGCTGCCGTCCAGGGGTACTGCGTCGGCGGCGGCCTGATCGTCGCGGCGGCCTGCGACCTGCGGATCGCCACCACCGGGTCGAGCTTCGGCGCCCCCATCGCCCGCACGCTCGGCAACTGCCTGTCGATGAACACCTACTCGCTGCTCGTCCACCACCTGGGCCCCGCCCGCACCCTCGACATGCTGCTGCGCGCCCGCATGTTCACCGCGGAGGAGGCCGCGGCCGCGGGGTTCGTGGCCGAGGTCTGCCCGCCGGAGGAGCTCGCGGACCGGCTCGCGGAGACCGAGCGGCGGCTGCTCTCGCACGCGCCGCTGTCGATGTGGGCGGCGAAGGAGGCGGTCAGGCGGCTGCGGGTGGCGTCGCTGCCCGACGGCGACGACCTCGTCTTCACGGCCTTCGGCAGCGAGGACTTCCGCGCCGCCGTCCCGGCCTTCCTGGCGAAGGAGAAGGTCGACTGGCGGGGCGTATAGGCTTAACCCAAAGTAATGACATGGTAACGTAGCGTCGTGTAAGGCTGTGGCGACTCGTCGCGGGCACACCGCGCGAAGGGAGACGGCAAGGTGCGACGCAAGATCATGTTCTCGGCCGGGGTTCTGGCGCTGGGACTCGGCGCCGGAGCGCCGGCGGTGGCGGCCGAGGCCACCGGGGCGGACAACCTGGCGGCCCGTTCCCTCTATGTCTACGAGCACGACGACTTCAAGGGCCGCTGGTCGCTCCTCACGGCCAACGACGACAACTTCCTGAACAACTACTGGTCCGACAGCAGCGGGAACATCAGCGACAACATCAGCTCCTTCAGGAACACCGGCGACCAGCGCGCGGTGATGTACTCCGACGTGCGTTACTCCGGCGCCGCCTACACCGCCCTGGCCCACTCCTCGGACAGGGATCTGACCAGCAACAGCAACAACCCCTCCAACTTCGACAACGTGGCGAGTTCCGTCCGCTTCGTCATCTAGCGGGGCGAGGGGAAAGCGGAGTCGTGCCGATCCGCCGGAGCGGCGTCGTGGTCCTCACCGCGGGTCTCGTCCTCGCCGCCGGATGCGCGGCGGGGACGGGCGCCCCGGCACCGGCCGAGGAGGCCCCCGAGGTGAGCGCGGAGGTCCGCGGCCTCCGCGTCCCCTTCGACGACTACAGCCTGTCCCGGCTCGACATCCACACCGTCGAGCACGCCGAAGACCTGCTCACCCGCACCTGCATGCGCGGTCTCGGCCTGGACTGGGAGACGCTGCCGCCGCCGGCGGAGCAGGACACGGATCCACTCAACCGCAGGCGTTACGGCCTGATCGAACCCGAGCTCGCCCGCCGCTACGGCTACCACCTGCCGCCGCCGGCCCCGGACCAGCGTGCCCGCGCGGAGGTGTGGCGGCGCAGGGAGGCGCTGTCCCCGGCGGTGCGGCACGCGGCCTACGGCGCGGACGGGCAGGGCGGCTGCCGGGCCCGGGCCCGCGCGCGGCTGGCCGAAGGACTCCCCGACATCGACCGGCAACGGCTGAACGGCCATATCGGCGAGACCTTCAGGGCGTCCCAGCGGGATCCCGTGGTCGTGGCGGTCTTCGGCAGGTGGAGCGCGTGCATGCGGGCCAGGGGATTCACCTACGGCGTCCCCTTCGACGCGTCCGCCGATCCGGCCTGGGCGCGATCCGGGCGGGCGTCACCGCGGGAGATCGCCGTCGCCGAGGCCGACGTCGGCTGCAAGCGGCAGGTGGGGCTCGTCGCCCTCTGGTCCGCCGCCGAGCAGCGCATCCAGCGCGCCGCCGTCGCCGCCCACCCCGAGGACTTCCGCCTCTTCCTGCGGGCACGGGAAGCCGAGCTCCGCAACGCCCGTCAGGTCATCGCGGACGCGGCCGGGCGAGCAACTCGGGGATGAGGGGCAGCACGACGGTGAGCCGGGTGCCGCGGGCCGGAGGGCTGGTGACGGTGAGACGGCCGTCGGCGGCGGCGACGCGGTCGGCGAGGGCGCGCAGGCCGGAGCCGTGCGGGTCGGCGCCGCCCACGCCGTCGTCGGCCACCGTGAGCCACAGAGCCGCGCCCACCTCGCACACCTCGACGGTGACCTCGGTCGCGGCGGCGTGCTTGGCGGCGTTGGCGATGGCCTTGGAGGTCACGAAGTAGGCGGTCCGCTCCACCAGGGCGGGCAGCCGCCGGTCCGGCACGGTGAGCAGCCGTACCGGCACCAGCGCCCGTTCGGCCAGCGACTCCAGCGCGGGGCCGGGGAACCGGCCGCCATCCTGGAAAGGCCGAACCACTCGGCGCGATGAGTCACAATGAGTGACGTCGGGTGATCGTCTGGCACCCCCTGTTGTGTGAGGGGCGGGGGTTGGGGGGAGGGTTACAGGTCAGGAGGGGTTCCAGGATTTCTGGCACCTTCCTGGCAGGGGGCTGGCATCTGGCCTGGCACCCCTGGCATCAAGATCGAAAAGTGCTGGGCGCGCAGCCGTACGCGCACGAGAGCGCCCCCTGCCCTCGGATGAGGACAGGGGGCGCCGTGTTGGCACCTCAGCGGGGACACGACCTGGGGGAAGCATGCCCCCGCCGAGGGGCTCAGAGGGTCGTCAGACGGAGATGCCGCGCCGAGCGGAGATGATGCCCTGCTGCTCGGCGATGGCCGAGACGAGCGCGTGGGGGTGGTCGCGGCGGATCTGCGCGTACACCCCCAACGCCTTCTCCTTCTCCGTGGGTGGGTCGACCTTGGTGGCCCACCAGCCGTCGTTGAGTACGGTGAACCGCCACGCGGGGAAGGTCTGGTCGAGGACGTTCAGGTGGAGCGCCTCTTCTTCCGGGGTCATGGGAGATTCTTCGTTGGGGTGAGGACGTACCTGATTCGCGTCGCGACCGCATGTAGGTCGCCCACGGGGGCTATCGGGTCGCCCCACGACCACCAGAACTGGCGCACGCTGTCGCCGTCCAGGGCGACAGTGATGGACTCGCTGAGCTGCGACACCCGCGGGTTCGTCACGACCAGGCGCGGGGTGTCACCGTCCTCTACCCGGGCGCCCAGGGACAGGCTGCCGAGCACGTCGGCGAGAGCCTTCAGGTGAGAGACCGCGGACATCGGCGGGGACTCCGGCCGGCCTCTCATCGGGCGTCCTGAAGAACCCGCGGACGCGGAACCACCGGGGTCATCGAGCGCATCTGTTCGGCGAGGTCCTCGGCGGTGCGCGCCCACAGGACGACCGGCTCGGAGGCCGGCCACGCGGCGATGGCGTAGAACTTCCTGCGGTGCAGGCTGTAGAGCACCAGCCAAGCCGGGGTGGCCGCGTTGAGCTTGGCGGCGGCGGACCGGCGCTCCGGGTCGTGGTTTCGGCGGTAGAGAACCGAGGGCTGTTCTGTCCTAGGGTGATGCATTGGGTCGCACCTCCATGCGATCAAGGAGCCCGCCGACGCGCTGCAGACGCTCGGCGGGTTCCGCCATGTAAGGGGGTGAGCAGGCGCAGCGCCAGGCCGAGACTCCGGTCGGAGGGCGAATAAGCCGACGCCGCACCTGCTCACATCGCGACCGTAGAACGGGCGTGACGCGCTGTCATTGACACTTTTCCGGACGTGATCTCGGAAGTGTCAATCCGCGTTAAACGCGCAGGTCAGTAAGCCATTCCTATCGTGTCCGCGAGGCTGCGCATTTCGTCTGTAAGGGTTCGCCTGCGATTGATCACACGGCCGAGGATGTCTTTCGCGTACCGCTGCGAAGCAATCCATTCCGGCGAACTCTGCGATAGGTCGGTCAGGACGCCTAGGGCCTCACTGCGTTGACGCGTGGACACCAGGGCATTCGCCACGTCGAGACGATGCCGGTTTCTGCTGGCAGATTGCCCATGTAGGAGCGTGGTGGGGACGCGGGCTGCAATGGCGAGCACCTTGTCCGGCTTGTCCTGAACGGTCGAATGTTCGGCGTGAATCATCGCGACGGTGACGGGGCCGAACGTCCGTGTCGTGCTGGCATCCGAAAGCGTCTCGTGACCGATGCGCACGGCTGCTGAGCGGGCGAGCCTGATCGTGTCCTCCGCTTCCCCCTCGCGGTTGTCGCGGATCGCGGCAGCGGACACGTTCAGCAGCAATCGCCCCCACACGCTCAGCTCGGCGGTTGTGGCCCTGCTGAATCGGGGCTCAAGCTCATCAGCCCACCGGACGGTCAACTCGCGGGCGTCGTCGAGCAGGCCGCGGCGTAGGTGCAGCCAGCCCAAGGTGTTGACGGCCGCGCCGGCGTCCAACCGGTTGTCCGCCGTGTCGAGCGCGAGTTGCAGGGTGGGTTCGGCGGCGCCGTACTGGCGAGTCTGGGTGAGTATCCACCCGGTCATGTTGAGCAGCCGGGAGCGGACCGCCCTGCCGTCCCCGCTGAGGGCGTCAGCGTCGCGCAGAAGCAGCGGGAGGAGCGATGCGATCTCGGCGTACTTGTTGGCCGCCAGAAGCGGTTTGAGCGCCTCGAACCCGGCACGCACGCCTTCGGCGGTCGGCGGCTCTGACGGCTGTTCCACCTGCCCGATGAGGGCTCGCTTGGTGGGCTCCCATATCTCGCGTCCGGCTGGCTGTTCCTGGTCGTCAGGGCGGGGGCCGACGAGTTGCGTGGTGGGGATACGCAGAGCGGTTGCGAATCGGCGAACCGTTTCAAGTCGGGTGTCTTGGACGACGCCTTGCTCGATCTTACGTACGAGGCTGACGGAGACACCGGCCAGATCGGCTAGTTCCTTTTGGGTTAGACCCCGCCGCTTCCTGACAGTCTGGAGCCGGGCAGAAAGCTTCATTCTGCTGTAACCTTCGGGCATAGCCCCGCCGCCTTCCTGAAAGTCTCGTCAACTATCAGGCTAGCTGTGCGGGGCTCATTCATGTCCAGCGCTGGGGATATCTCCTGCTACAGGCATCGCCGTTGCGGCCCTGACATGAGAAAAGGCCCCCACCGCCCCGCCGGGAATGGCGAAGCGGTGGGGCGTGCGTCCGTCGCGGTGACGGACGCGCGGTGGCTGCTGCCGCTCACGGCGAGCCGGGTCAAGCCCATCAGGGCCAGGGCGATACCGCCGCGGACGAACAGCGGGTAGCGGACGGTGACGGGGACAGGGAAAGCGGTGTGCATGCGAACCTCCGGGGGACGACCCTCGGCCGAGGGAAGGGATGAGGAAGGCCGGCCGCGAGCGTTCCCGGCCTGGGTGAGGTAGAGCCGTACGAGGGTGTCGAGCACGGGCTACGGGCCGACGTCGAGCCGCACGGTGACCTGTTCGATCTCGGCGCGATGGGTCACAATGAGTGACGTCCAAGATGCTCAACGTGTCAACCGTGTTCGGGAGCGTTCATGCGCATGTCCTTCGCCTGCGGCGTGGCCGCGGCGGCGTCCCTCCTCATCTCGGCATCGCCCGCGCACGCGGCCCCGGCCCCCGCCCCCGCCCCGGTCCCGGGCACTTTCTCGCTGACCGTCTCCGGCGACGAGAACACCTGGACCAGAGGAGTGCGGCTCACCTGCCCGGGCGGCGCGGGAAACGGCCATCCGGATGCGAAGGGCGCGTGCGCGGCCATCCAGGCGGCCGGTGGGAACTTCGACCGGCTGAAGGAGCCGCCGGGCGTCTGCACCCTGGAGCACGCCCCGGTCACCGCGACCGCGAAGGGGACCTGGAACGGCAGGCCGGTCGACTGGCGCAGGTCCTTCGTCAACCTCTGCGAGCTGCACGGGGCGACCGGCCCGGTCTTCCGCTTCTGACCGGCGGCGGGACGAGACCACCGTGGCCACGAAGGTCACGGCCGCATCGCCGGCCAGGTCGAGGGAGACCGGATGCCGCCGTCCGAGCGCGGCCGACCCGCCTGGCCGGGCGGGTCATTTCCCGCCCAGGGCGCGGTCCAGTTCGGTGCGCAGGATGTGCTGGAAGGCGCCGACGTGGTCGGCGTTCATGAGGGTGTAATGCTCGCCGGGTACCTCGATGTACCGGTTCTCGCCGCGGGCGAAGTCGTCCCATCTGCGTAGTTCGCCGGCCAGCCAGTCCTGTTTGGTCCCGTGCAGCGGGATGGCGTAGAAGACGCTGAGCGAGGCGACGCTGCCGCTCGGCTCGTAGGAGCGGCCCGCCCTCACCAGGGACTGCGCCAGCTCGACCCAGGCGGCGAAGCCCTTCCGGTCCAGGTCGAGCTCGGCCAGGCGGCGCTTGGAGGCGGCCCGCATGATGTGGTCGATCTGCCGGGGCCGGGACAGGCCGCGGATCCGGCCGAGGAGTTCGTCCCCCTGCTCGGGGGTGACGAGGTCGAGGAAGAGGGCCAGGTGCACCGCGCCCTCGGTGAAGTCCAGCTCGTGCATGCGGGCCCTGATGTGCGGCGGCAGGTTGAAGATGCCGACGAAGTCCACCCGCTCGCCCTGCCCCTCCAGCGCCTTGGCGATCTCGAACGCCACGGCGGCGCCGTAGGAGTAGCCGGCGATCGCGTACGGCCCGGACGGCTGGCGCCGCCGGATCGCGCGCACGTAGCAGGACACCATCTCCTCGAAGCCGGTGAAGTACGGTTCGCCGCGGGCGAAGCCCCGGGCCCGGAGCGCGTAGAAGGGACGCTCGCCGGTGAAGTAGCCGGCCAGGTTGACGAAGACGAGGACCTCGCCCACCCCGGGGTGCACGCAGAACAGCGGGGTGCGGTCCCCGGTGAGCTGGAGGGGCACGATGGGGTCGTAACCGTCGCCGGTCCGCGCGCCACGGCCGAGCAGGGCGGCCAGCGCGCGGACGGTGGGCGAGCGCAGGATCGTCAGGACCGGCAGGTCGGCGGCCGGGAAGGCGCGCTGGAGGCGCTGCTTCAGCCGCAGCACGTCCAGCGACGTCCCGCCCAGTTCCAGGAAGTTCGCCGTGGCGCTGACCCGGCCGGGGTCGAGGCCGAACAGGTCGGCGTAGACGCCGGCGACCGCGCGCTCGGTGTCGTCGCGCGGCGGCACGTTCCCGCCGAGCCGCCGTTCGGTCAGCTCGGCCACCCAGCGCTCGCGGGCCTCGAACTCCCCCCGCTCCAGGCGACCGCGCAGCACCGCGCGCTGGATCTTCCCCAGGCTGGTCTTCGGCAGCTCCGCCCTGGGCAGCGGCAGGATCAGCGCCGGGCGGAAACCCCAGAGCAGTACGACGGTGGTGCGGATCGCCACCAGCACCCGGTGGATCGCCGCCTCGTCGGACATCGGCACGGCCGGGGTGAAGGCGATCACCAGTTGCTCGGTGTCGCTGCCCGGCGGCCGGGTCGGGAAGGCGGCCACGCAGGAGTTCTCGACCTCCTCCAGCTCTTCCAGCGCCGTCTCCACGTCGTGGCTGTAGTAGTTGACGCCGTTGACGATGACGCTCTCCTTGGTACGGCCGGCCAGGCGCAGCCGTCCGCCGACGAGGGAGCCGCGGTCCCCGGTGCGGAACCAGCCGTCCTCGGTGAACGCCGCGCGGGTCGCCTCCGGGTCGTTGAGGTAGCCGCGGAAGACCATCGGGCCGCGCACCTGGAGCTCGCCCGTGGCGCCCTCGGGCAGCGGCGTGTCCCGCTCGTCCGCGACGCGCAACCGCAGGCCGCGGACGGGCGGGCCGAGCGACGCGAACTCCCGCCCGGCGTCCACGGCGGGGAACTCGCGGGAGAAGGTGCTGCCCGCGCACGTCTCGGTCATTCCGAACGCGGGCGCGATCGCCTCCTCCCGCAGCCCGTACGGCGCCAGGCCGGCCAGGAAGCGCCGCGCGGTGGCGCACACGACCGCCTCGCCGCCGGAGATGACGAGCCGCAGCGCGGACAGGTCGAGTTCGGGATCCGGGGGCGCGTCGGCCAGTGCCCGGTCGATGCCGGCGAAGAGGAAGTTGGGGGCGAAGGTGAGGGTGACCCGGTGCGCCGCCGCCAGGCGCAGGAATCGCACCGGGTCGCTCAGGACGAACTGCGGCTGCACCTGGACCTGGGCGGCGCCGGCCGACAGGGGGAGCAGGTGCCCTTCGAAGGCGGCCACGTGGTCGAAGGCGATCCAGTTCATCATGACGTCCTCGGCCTGGAACTCCAGCCGTTCGGCCTTCGCGGCCAGGGCCGCCAGCAGGTTGCCGTGGGTGAGCATGACGGCCTTGCTGTCGCCGGAGGAACCCGAGGTCAGCATCAGCAGCGCCACCTCGTCCGGGTCGGGCGCCGGGAACGCCGGTTCGGGGTCGGCGGCGGGCAGGTCCTCCAGCAGCACGACCCGGAGGCCGGGCGCGGTCGGCATGTCCCGCCTGATGGCCGCGCTCGTGATCACCACCGGGTCGCCCAGCAGCCTGCCGACGTGCCGGAGCTGCGCCGCCCAGCGCCCGGCGTCCCCGCGCAGCGGCGTCATCGGGCACGGCACGTATCCGCCGAGCACACACGCCCAGAAGGCCGGGACGACGTCCCGCGGCCGTTCCAGCAGCAGCGCCACCCTGGCCCGCGGCGCGAGGCCCGCCTTCCGCAGCCCGGTGAGCAGGCGGCGGGCCAG
This sequence comes from Microtetraspora sp. NBRC 13810, assembly GCF_030268685.1. GTDB lineage: Bacteria > Actinomycetota > Actinomycetes > Streptosporangiales > Streptosporangiaceae > BSRQ01. The sequence continues at coordinate 82,709 of NZ_BSRQ01000010.1, read as the reverse complement.
GTCCAGCAGGTCCCGGTACGGCTGGACGTCGGCGTCGCCCGAATCGTCGATGTAACAGACTCCCAAGTCCGGCGGGGATGTCGCCGCGGCCCGCAAGAGGAGTTCCGCGATACCGCCGTTCCCGCCCGGACTGGCTTCTCTCCTGACATGAACTCGCGATTCGCCAGTCACGATATTTCCCCCCGTGCCGCCAGATTAGGCGGAATGGGGACGGGGGCCGCCGGGGAGAAGATGAGCTTTGATGGGTATCTTGCGGGAAAGTTACCGTCTTCCCGGGACGCTCTACTGGGGCATGACCGTGCTTTACGGCGGGACCGCAGGCCGGCGGCTACCGGCGGCCCAGGTTGAACTGCTCGAATCTGCGCTTGGTGGCCTCGATGTCGTTGAGCCGCGGAAACGGCTCACCGGCCGGCACGTCGACGTCGAGGAAGGCGCACAGCGGTTCCCAGCCCTCGCGCACGTCGAAGACCAGGAGCCGGTCGGCGGGCAGGCTCTGCCGTACGGTGGCCACATGCCGGTCGAAAGCCCGCGCGGCCTGCTCCTCGCTCGGCAGTTCGTCCGGGAAACGCAGATCCTCCCCGAAGGTGGCGCGCACGATCCGTCCCAGCAGCGGCTGGATGCGCGCGAAGCTCGCCTGGAAGGACACGGCCGCCGCCGGGGCGTCCGGCGGCATCGGCTCGGCGCGCAGGCTGATCATGTTGTGGAAGCTCGTGCACCAGCCCGCGGGGTCGCGCACGGTGAGGACGACCTTCGCCCGCGGGAACGCCGCCGCCTGCTCGCGCCAGAAGAAGCTGGCCGGCCAGTCCAGCGTCGAACGGTAACCCGCGAACACCCGCTCCCATCCCGCCGGGGTGTCCGGCACGGCGGGCAGCCAGCGGTCGATGAGCTCAAGATGGTCGTAGATCTCGAACATGTGGTAGCACGGCCCGAACCCCAGCCGCTCCAACGCCGCCTTGAGCGACAGAGTGCCCGTACGCGGCAGGCCCGCCCCGATCACCTCGATCATGCTTCCCGCTTTCTCGCTCCCGGCCGCCCGCGACACCTGCCCCGGGCCCACGGAAGCACTGTCCGGCGATCCGCGGCACGAGGCGCAGGCGCCGCGCCGGGCGTACGGGCTCGCTTGACCCGAAGTCACCGCCGCCTTGGGGCACGGTGCCCGCCCTGCACGGCGCCTGACCGAGTGCCGCTATCGCCGGTGCGTCACCACCAGGCGGTGACGACGCTGGCGGCGTTGCAGTCCCAGGTCGGGTCCTTGATGACGCAGGCGCGGAAGGCCCGGGTGCTGCCCGAGGCCGTCGCATAGCCGCTGGTGTAGTTCCGGGTGCCGATCAGCCGCGAGTCGTTGCCGTCGGACCTGCGGTCGCCGGTGATGTCGACCTCGAAGAAGACGTACATGTCGGCACGGCCGTTGAGCACCCGGCCCCAGCCGTACTGGACGCCGCCACACGTGCCGTACCTGATCTGCACGGTGTAGCCGTTGCCGTCGGCCTGCCTTCCGGTCTGCACGTTCGTGCACGAGCCGGGGTCCGACAGCCACGGGGCCGCCTGTGCGGGGGGCGTGGCCGCGATCGACATGGCCGCGGTCATGGCCAGGGTTCCCAACAGGGCGCCGATCCGGCGCCCGGCGCCGCTTCCGCGCCTCCGTGCGGAGCGAGTCGCCGGTTCGCCGAGCCGGGCGTCCCGCTTGAGCGTGAGCATAGGTGCGTCCTCCGCATGTGTTTCGCATTGATCAACTACGGCGTCCCCAGGATGCTGGAGTCCGACCGGGCTTGTCGTTGGCAGTGAGCGCCATGCAGTTGACGACGCGTGCCACGGCCCGCCGGGCGCGTGCCGCGGTCCGCCGGGCGGATGCCGCGTTCGCCGGGCGGGGCGGGGGCGGGCGGTGGCTGCGGGCGGGGGTCAGGCGGCGTACGGGCGTCCGGTTTTGGCGTCGCGCAGGGCGTGGGCCCACCAGGCGAGCTGGTCGAGCATGGTCTTGGCCGCGCTCTCGCAGCCGGCCGGGCCGGTGGCCGGGTTCTCGGGGTCGAACCCGCCCCAGGCGTTGTGGAAGCTGACGGTGTCGCGGATGGTCACGGCGTGCACCTCGGCGAAGACGATCCTCAGTTGCTCGATCGCGCGCAGCCCGCCGGACAGGCCGCCGTAGGACACGAAGCCGACCGGCTTGGCGTGCCACTCCCGCTGGTGCCAGTCGATGACGTTCTTCAGCGAGGCGGGGAAGCTGTGGTTGTACTCGGGGGTGATCACCACGAACGCGTCGGCCGTGTCCAGCCGGGGGCTCAGGCCGGCCAGGGCGCGAACGGTCTCGGGCGACGGGGTGCCGCCGTAGGCGGGCAGCACCAGGGGGAGCGGGACGTCCGCGAGGTCCACCACGTCGACCGTCATGTCGGTGCGCCCGGCCGTCTGGGCGGCGAACCACCGCGACACGACGGCGCCGAACCTGCCTTCCCTGACACTGCCGACGATCACGGCCACCTTCAGCGGGCGGGGGTTTTCCAGCATGGCGAGATTCTCCTGTTCGTTCACAACCGTTTCGGTGCGCAGGAACACTCTCGGACTTAAACAAAGGTTTAAGTCAAGCTAGGCTGGCCGGTATGCCGGACCAGGGGACGATCACCAAGGAACTCACCATCGGAGAGCTGTCCGAGCGCAGCGGCGTGCCCGCCTCCGCGTTGCGCTTCTACGAGCGCCAGGGGCTGATCCGCAGCCGGCGCACCACCGGCAACCAGCGCCGCTACCACCGCACGACCCTGCGCCGGGTCGCCTTCATCCGCGCCACCCAGAGCGCCGGCATGCCGCTGTCCTGCATCGGTTACGTGCTCGGCATGCTCCCGCACGACGCGGAGCCCACCCGGGAGTTCTGGGTCGGCGTCTCGGAGTACTGGAAGCAGGAGGTCAACGCGCGCATCGCGAAGATGGAGCGGATGCGCGACCGGTTCACCGAGTGCATCGGCTGCGGCTGCCTGTCCTTCGAGCAGTGCCTGCTCGTCAACCCCGGCGACGTCCTCGCCGAGCAGGGACCGGGGCCCCGGTTGCTGGAGTCCTGAACCGGCCGGACCGGTTGCTGGAGTCCTGAACCGGCCGGGCCGGTTGCTGGAGTCCTGAACCGGCCGGGCGGGGCCTCCGGTCCGCCGCCACGCTGGACGACGCGCCGCGGCCGTGCCCGGCCATGCCGTACGCGCCATTGACGGCCCGCGGGGTGGGGGCCGTTCAGTGCTTGCGGGCGATGCCGCCGAACATGAGGCGCTGGCCCACGGTGAGGTCGGCCGGCACCTGCTCCTCCGGGCGCCACAGGGGCAGCGGGACGACGCCGGGCTCGACCAGGTCGAAGCCGTCGAAGAAGGCGGTGATCTCCTCCGGCGTGCGGAACCTGCCGGTGCCGAGGAGGGAGAGGAACTTCTTCTCCGCGTCCCTGGCGTCCTGGGTGGAGGCGCAGAAGTGGGTGACGAACAGATGGCTGCCGGCGGGCACGGCCTCCATGTACGACCGCACGAGGCCCGCGGGATCGTCGTCGTCGTGCAGGTGGTGCAGGACGCCGACCAGCATCACGCCCACCGGCCGGTCGAAGTCGATCAGCCGCCGCACGTCCGGGGCGGCGAGGATCTCCGCCGGGTCGCGCAGGTCGGAGGTGATCACCGCGGTCCGGGCGTTCTCGGCCAGCAGCGCCCGGCCGTGGGCCAGCACCATCGGGTCGTTGTCGACGTAGACGACCCGTGCCTGCGGGTCCGCCCGCTGCGCGACCTGGTGGGTGTTCTCCACCGTCGGCAGCCCCGAGCCCAGGTCGATGAACTGCGTGACACCCTGGCCGACCATGAAGCGCACGCCGCGGCCCAGGATCTGCCGGTTGTAGGTGGCCACGTCGTAGATCTCCGGGACGACCTTCGTGATCTCATGGACGAAGGCCCGGTCGACCTCGAAGTTGTCCTTGCCGTTCAGGACGACGTCGTAGGCCCTGGCGATGCTCGGCCGGGTGGTGTCGACACCGCTCTTCCACAGGTCTCGCCTATCGGTCATCTCGCCCCATCTCCGCGTGGTGTGCCACATCATGATCGACAAGCTCCAGGGGATCTTATGGGAAAACCTGTAGCAGCAACGGCGATTCACCGTTTCTTCGACCGCGCGCACCGGCGAGAACGGGAACATCTCACGTGACCGTGACCCTCTGTCAGCAGGGAGACGCCTGATCGTGTGGACGAGCCTACGCACAGCCGTACTGTCCGTACTTTCCGTACTGTCGGTCGTGGCCGCCGGGGCGGCCTGCACGGCCGCGGGAGACACTCCGGCGGGTTCCGCCGCACCGCCGCGGGGCTCGCTGCTGGACGAGGTGCCGCGGGCCGGGGTGCTGCGCGTCTGCACCACCGGCGACTACCGGCCGTTCACCTACCGCGATCCCGCGACCGGCGCCTATCGCGGCATCGACGTCGACATGGCCCGCGACCTGGCGGGGAGCCTCGGGGCCAGGGCCGACTTCGTCCCGGTCACCTGGGCGAGCCTGCTCGCCCAGGTGACGGCGGGCCGCTGCGACATCGCCATGGGCGGCATCACCGCGACCCTCGAACGCGCCCGTGAGGCGGTGTTCACCGCGCCTTACCTGGAGGACGGGAAGGCGCCGATCGCCAGGTGCGAGGACGCCGGCAGGTACACCGGCCTGACGCGGATCGACCGGCGGGGCGTGCGGGTCGTGGTGAACCCGGGCGGCACGAACGAGACGTTCGCCCGCACGCGCCTGCGGCACGCCCGCGTCACCGTCTTCCCGGACAACAACCGGATCTTCGACGAGATCGCGGCGGGCCGCGCCGACGTGATGATCACCGACGCCGCCGAGGCGCGCTACCAGGCCCGGCTGCACCCGGAACTGTGCGCCGTTCGTCCCGACCGCCCTCTCACCTTCGCGGAGAAGGCGTACCTGATGCGCCGCGGCGACCCGGACTTCCTGACCTACGTCGACCGGTGGCTACGCCTGCGCACCCACGACGGCACCTACCGGCGCTTCGCGCGCGCCTGGGAATAGGTGAACGTATATCCCGTGGAAACAGCGCGATCCGGTGGAGCGTGACGTCACTTCGGAGGGGAAACAGCAGGTCACCGAGGATGTGAGCGCTGAGGCGGGCCGGTATCGAGACTGCCCTGCCCGGGTGCCGGCAGCCGGAACAACGTGCCGGGACATGCCTGGGCGGCAAGGCATTCTATATCGCCCGGGCCGGTGATTGTTCAGGGTTAACCCCATAGTGTGCGAACCGGTCGGAGGTTATGTTTGACCCGTTGGTCCGGCCGTTTCGATGCTCAATTCGGGCGAATGAAAAGAGGGCTCATGAAATTGAAACACCTGTTGACCGTCGCGCTTTTCGCAGGCGCGGGAGTGCTGCCGTTCGCGGTTCCGGCCCATGCCGGCGCGCTGAACGCCGCCTCCTGCACGGCCGGCCCGTATACGTCCGGTGGCCAATACGGTGCCGTTTCCAGCTGCCCCGCCGGTACTTATGGAGTGGCGCATCGCCCGAGGGTGACATGCCGCAACGACCTGAGGCCGCCGGGCCAGCCCGTCACCCAGTACACCAGATACGGAGGCTGGGTAGGGGCCACCAGCAGGTCATACGTTCTGTGCGACACCGGCGACGCCCGGCTCTCCTACGGAGTCCAGCAGCAGGTTCAGGAATCCCGCATGCGCTGACCGGCCTCACGGTGACGCCCGGCTCCGCCCGTCGCCCGGGTGACGTCCGCCCGCGTACGTGATCGCCTCTGTGGCCGCGTTCATGACGCGGTCATGAAACCGCCGGTGGCGCGCGGTCCTCGTGGGGAGGACCGCGCGCGGGGCGGTCAGCGGGTGATCTTCACGTCGTCGACGCCCGCTTCGACGAGGCTGGCCGTCGCGGCGTCGGCGGCCTCGACCAGGATGCGGACGGTCTGACCCGCGTACCCGGACAGGTCGGCGGTGGCCGTGTTCCACACGCCGTCCCGGTCGGTGGCCGCGCCGAGCTGCTGGAACACCGTGCCGGTGGTGGCGCCGGCGATCCGCACCCGGAGATAGTCGGCGCTGGAGGCGTTGCTGCCGTGCGCCAGGTACCACGACAGCGACAGCCGCAGCGGCCCGGTCGCCGGGAGCGTGATCGGCGGGGACTGGATGGCCGTGGTGCCGCCGTCCACGTCGTAGTCGCCCGCCGCCGCCCCGGCGAGCCGCCCGGTGACCAGGTCGTTCACGCCGCTCACCGTGGTGCCGAGCTGCTTGGTCCCGCTGGAGGCGGTCGCCTGCGGGTCGCCCCGCTCCCACAGGCCCGAGGTCGCGGTGCCGGCGACCTGCGTCCAGCCGGTGGCGGTCTCGAAGTCATCGGACCACACGGTGACCGGCGGCGTGGCGGTGCCGATCGTCCAGACGGCGTACGCGACGGCGTCGGCGTTGCGGTTCAGCGCGGTGTCGTTGATGTTGGCCGTGGTGTCGCAGGCCCGGTGGTAACAGACGTCGAACGCCTGCCCCGCCGTACCGCCCCACAGGGTCGCCTGGGCGCTGGACTTGACGCCCTCGGCCCCGGTGAAGGTGCCGCCCGCCGCGATGCCGACGCCGATGAACGGCCCGTAGTCGGAGCGGCCGTCGAAGTCGGTGCCGCGGGTCGGCACGCCGATCGAGGTGAAGTAGTCCGCGAGCACCTGCTCCAACTGGGCGGAACCGGCGGGACCGGGGCCCGCGCCCACGCCGTCGGAGTTGTCCCCGTCGTAGAGGAAGTATCCGGGGTTGGGGGAGCCGACCATGTCGAAGTTCAGGTATCCCTTGATCTTCGAGCGCTCGGCGGCCGGCAGGTTGTTCACGTAGTACTGGGAGCCGCGCAGACCCAGCTCCTCCGCTCCCCACCAGGCGAAACGCAGATGCTTGGTGGGCGCGAGGTTCTGCCGGGAGACCTCCAGCGCGGTCTCCAGGATGGCGGCGCTGCCCGAGCCGTTGTCGTTGATCCCCGGCCCGGCGGTGACGCTGTCCAGGTGCGCGCCCACCATCAGGATGTCGTTCGGGTCGCCGCCCGGCCAGTCCGCGATCACGTTGTAGCCGGTCGCGCCGTTGTAGGTGAAGGACTGCAGCGTGGTGCTGTAGCCCGCCGCGTCGAGCTGTCCGCGCACGTAGTTGGCCGAGGCCAGGTAGCCAGGCCGCCCGTGCGCGCGGTTTCCGCCGTTGGCGTTCGCGATGGCCTGGAACTGGGTCAGGTGCGCCTTGACGTTGGTGAGGGAGATGTCCGGCGGAGCCGCGGCCACGGCCGGCCGGTTCACCTGGAACGGCACGCCCGGTAAGGCCAGGGCGAGCGCGGCGATGATCACCAGGAGACGTCTCATGCGGGTCCTTCTGGGGTGGGGGGTGATGCATGGAACGTAACCTCGTGGCACGGCTTCGCCTAGTAGTCCAGTGACACTTCGGGATCTTGAGGCGTTGGGGGCAGATGGCCTGGATGGTCGGGTTCAGCGAAACGTCACCGGAGTACCGGGTGATGCGGTCAATAGCAGGAAGGGTACGGCCATGGGCCGTTCAGGTAGCTGGCCATGGCGTTCCAGCTGTAGAACCAGTCGGACGTGTTGGATTGGCACGCCATATAGCTGTAACCGAAATCGCCGTTGTCGTCGGGGTAATTGGTGAAGAGTACGCTGTGGAAGACCAGAAACCATTTCGCCCTGTTGCCGTTGTGTGCCCAGCACAGGGCTTTCAGGGTCTGGTCGTCCATGATGCCGGCGTCTTCCAGGTGTTGGAGAGCCGGCCAAATTTCAGTCAGATCCCTGGGACGGTCCCAGCCGGGGATGGGCAGCATATCTCCGCTGCTCGGTTCAAGAACGACGACCCGGTTTCCCGCGGTGAGCCAGTAGTAGCCGTCGCCGTCGGTCGTGGCGCAGGAGATGCCGTTGGCCCAGTGGTCTTTCTCTTCTTGGCCGAATTCTCCGCTGTCGATCCGGCTGAGCCCGGCCCAGGTGTCCGTCAGTTTTGACGGCGCCCAGGTGACAGAGCTTCCGGTGCCGTCCGTTCTCGCGCAGTATGTGCCGTTGAACAGCCACCACATCCCGGTGCGGGGGACGAAGGTGCACGTGTCCAGTCCGCTGTCGAACTGCGCATAGTCCTTGAGGCAGGGCCATCCGTAGGTGTCTCTGAAATCCTGGGGGTCGGCGTTCATGGAGTTCCCGTCATACGCCGTGGAGAAGTAAATCGACGACACCGAGGACTCGTCCGGATTCGAATTGGTGGCGGTGAAGGCCCAATGGCCGTTGTAGAGGTTGATGGAGTTCACGGTCCACCACCGCAGGCCGTTCACGGGGTCCGGGGGGTCCCATGAGCCCGGGGGGACGTAGCCCGGGTCAGGCTCCGGCACCACGGCAGGATCGGGAATGTATCCCTCCAGTTTGACCCTTCCGTCCGACACCCTGTCCGACACCGCCTTGATCGTCTGCGCCTCAACGTCGATATAGGCACTTATCGCCTCGAAGAGCGGCGCGAGATCCCCCAGCACCTCCATGGCGGCTTTCAGGTACTGATTGAAGAGCTTCTTCATGCCGCCGATCCAGATGACCGCCTGCTTGCTCAAGTGAATGGTGTAGTGAAGGCCGCTCAATTCGCAATAGACGTCTCCACTGATGTCGGCCTTTCCGGTGTTGGTCCCCCCGGGGCGCGGGCGGTGCACGAGCGTTCCATCAACAGGTTGATTCGGAAGCGGCATAGCGTCTCCTCCAGGACCACCACGGACGTGCGTCGGCAACGCGCGAGATACGAGTAACCAGACAGCGTGCCGATGTCGACACATCGAGTTTATCGAGCGGTGACGCGCCTATACAAGGGTTCTCCGACAGGCGGCCGAGTCACCGCACTCGAGTTCATCTGACCCCTTAAACATTGGATTTTCGGCGGATACTACGGCGACCCGGGGCCCGAAGTGACGCCTCCGGCATCTCATTGCCGGCCTGATATGCGCGCCCGCCAACCGGACATCGTCATAGACCCGTCCCATCCCGCGATCCTCATGTGTCCCAGTAGTTCTCATCGAAAACAACGCCAAGCGGCAACGGCTTGGTACTCCAGTGACATTTCCGCGATTCATGGATTCGGGTCTGCGTCGGTAGTGGCGGTCCTGGTCACCGGGTGGCTACGGGCGGGTGAGCGCCCGCCGTTCGGGGACCGGGGGCGGCGTCAGCAGGGCGAGCGTCTCCAGGGGGCCGGCCAGCAGGTCGGCGAAGGCGAGTTCGGCGGCGCCGACGAGGGTGGCGTCGTCGCCGAGTGCGGAGGTGCGGAGCCGTACCTCGCGGGAGATCACCAGTGTGTTGGCGGCCACCCGCTCGTGCACCTGGGCGGCCGAGCCCGGGTAGACCTCGCGCAGCATCCCGCCGAAGATGACGAGACCGGGGTTGAAGAGGTTGATCAGGTTGGCCACGCCGATGCCGAGCCAGTCGCCGATCCGGCACAGCGCGTCCCGGGCCGCGAGGTCGCCCTCGCCGGCGGCCCGGACGACGGCCCGCACGCCCTCGCGGCCGGTCAGCTCGCCGGACCGGCCGGCGGCGTCGATCAGGGCCTGCTCGCCGACCTCCGCCTCCAGGCAGCCCCGCGAGCCGCACCCGCAGGGCCGCCCGTCGTAGGGGTTGACCATCATGTGCCCGACCTCGCAGCCGTAGCCGCCGTCCCCGTCGAGCAGCCTGCCACCGACGATGATCCCGCCGCCGACGCCGACGTCCCCGTGCAGGTAGATGAGGTTGCCGAAGCCGATGCCCGCGCCGCGCTCGTGCTCGGCGAGCGCGCCCAGGTGGGCCTCGTTGCCCACCGCCACCGGCAGCCCGAGGCCCAGCCGCCGCCCCAGCTCGGTGCCGAACGCCTGGTCCACCCATCCCATGTTCGGCCCGAAGCGCACCATCCCGTCGCCGCGCCTGATCATGCCGCAGTAGGCCGCGCCGACCCCGGCGCACACCGGCCCTGGGGGCGCCTCCCCGTGCATCTCCCGGGCGAACCCGGCGAGCACCTCGACCACGTCGTGCAGGTCGGCCCCGGCGCGGGCCCGGACCGCCTCCCTGCGGTCCAGGATCGTCCCGCCCAGCCCGACCCTGGCCGCGACCAGCCGGTCCACCCGGACGTCGAAGGCCAGCACGTACACCCGCTCGGACTCCGCCCGCACCACCAGCGAGGGGCGGCCCGCCCTGCCGGTGTCCCCGGGGAGCTCCTCGCGGACCAGTCCGGCGGAGGTCAGCTCGGCGGTCAGCGCCATGATCGTGCTGCGGTTGAGTCCCATCCGCTCGGCCAGCACCGCCCGGGAGAGGGGGCCGCCCAGGTGCACGTGCCGGAGCAACGTACCCAGGTTGCGCCGGCGAATCTCCTCCTGGACCCGACCGGGCTTCAGCATGGTGGCATCCTGACGACTCGGGGCTGTCATCATCGGGCGCTGCGACGACGGGCGGGGCCCGTCACACGCTGACAGTCTCCCATCAGCGGCGCCTTGCCACCATCCTGCTCAGCACCACCGTGCCGATGAGGCACCAGATCACGTTCAGGGCGGCGGACGGCCAGGCCGCGAAGTAGGCGGAGTTGACCATGAGCCCGGCCGAGCCGGCGAGGTTGAGCACCTGATAGGCCGCGCCGTCGCCGGAGACGCGCGCGGTGGAGACCAGCATGTAGCTCACCAGGAGCAGCGCGGCCCCGGCCCAGCCGATCATGGAGATCAGCAGGGTCACGGCCGGTCCAGGAGGTGAGAACTCATGCCACCATGATCTGAGCACACTGGGTAAAGTACAAATAACGAATTCTGAAATCGACCTTAAGCTGAGCTTCATGGACATTGATCCCCGGCGGCTGCGCGTCCTGCGCGAGGTCGCCAGGCGCGGCGGCGTCGGCCGGGCGGCGGAGGCGCTGCACCTCACTCCCTCCGCCGTCTCCCAGCAGCTCGCCCAGCTCGAACGCGAGGTCGGCCTGGCGCTCATCGACCGGTCCCAGCGCAGGGCCACCCTCACCCCCGCCGGCCGGGTGCTGGCGGGCTACGCCGACCGGGTCGAGGAGGAACTGGCCGAGGCGAGACAGGAGCTCATCCGCCTCACCGAGCGGATCACCGGCCCGGTCACCGTGGCCGCGTTCCCCACCGTCATCTGGCACCTGCTGGTGCCCGCCCTCGGCATGCTGCGCGAACGGCACCCGCGCATCGAGCCGTTCATCCGCGAACTGTACGGCCCGGCCGCCCTTCAGGAACTGCGCCTGGGCGAGGTGGACGTGGCGATCACCGAGCAGGACATGAGCCGCCCGGTGCCCGCGCAGCCGTCGATGACGTTGCACCCGCTGCACGTGGACGAGTACCGGATCGTGGCGCCGCCCGGCATGCCCGCCCCGCGGAGCGTCGCCGACCTCGCCGACGTGCCGTGGGTGGCCGGGCCGGTCGAGCAGGCGTGCGGCCAGGCGCTCGAACGGCTGGCCGCCCTGCACGGCTTCGCCCCGCGCAAGGTGCACGTCATCGTCGAGTTCCCGCCCACGCTGGCACTGGTCGCGGCCGGTCACGGGGTCGCCATCGTCCCGGCCCTGGCGCTGCTCGACATGCCGGGGGGCGAGGTGCAGGTGACCGGCATCCGGGACGTGGGGGCCCGCCGGATCGACGCGGTGACCCGGGCCAACCGCAGCAGGTCCGGCGAACCCGACCCGGTGCAGGCGGTGGTCATCGCCGCGCTCCGCGACGCCGTGGCCGAACTCGGCGCCCAGCCGACCGGCCACGCCGACGCCGGATGAGCCGGGTACGGCACGGCGGAGGGCCGGCGTTTCCACGGGGGAGTAGGCGCCCGTCCCGGTCGGCCGACAGGTACGGCCGAGAACCCGGCGCTTTCCACGCCCGGCAGGACGGCCCGGCCAGGCCGCCGTGAGGCCGTCCCCGGTCGTCACGAGGCCGTCCCCGGCACGGCGGCGTGCCGGGCGGCGGCGCGTTCGGCCCGCCCGCCGTACCAGGCGCTCCACACGCCGAGCAGGGCGACGGTGCCGAGGAGCAGCACCCAGGACAGGCCCGCCATGACGTCCACGGGCAGCCGGTAGACGAGGACCGTGCGGAGGGCGGACTCGACGAGGAGGGCCGCCGCCCAGGTGAGCGTCATGACCCGGGGATCGAAGGCGGCGGCCCGCGGGGCGAGCAGCCCGCCCATGCTGACCCCGAGCAGCGCCACCCGCCGCGGATCGACGAACGGAAGGGCCGGCACGTGGTCGAGCACCCAGATAAACACCCCATGAGCTGATGTCTTGCGCTTTGGACCTTGTTTACTCGAATGGCTGGATAATTTCGTGGCCGGGCCAGTGGACGGGGGCGTGACCGAGGGGCGCCGGCGGGCTGGGGGAAATGACAGATGAGCGTTGCGGAACCACGGATGTCCGGCGGCCTGCCGCTGGACGTCTTCGATCCTGCGCCGGTCGGGATCGCCGCGACCAGCGGCCCGGACCACCGCCTCGTCTACACCAACCACGCCTACCGGCAGATCGCCGGCGTGCGCCCCCTGGGCCTGCCCGCACGCGAGGCGTTCGGCGACCTGCGCAGGCAGGACTACCTCTCCCATCTCGACCTGGTCATGGAGACGGGACGGACGATCACCCTGCGCGAGCTCCCGTTCGAGTTCCGCTCCAACGGCCCGTCCGGGCGCGAGCGCCGCGCCTCCACGAGGATGGCGAAGATCTCGCTGGCGGCCGGTGAGCCAGGCGTGCTGATCGTGGTCACCGAGCGCGCCGGCCAGGTCGACCCGGAACGGCAGTTCGGCTCCGCCGCCGGCGGGCGGGACAGGTTCCTCCAGCGTTACCAGAGCCTCCTGCAGATCGAGACGCAGGCCGTGTGGGTGGGCGACCTGCTCGGCCGGATCACCGAGCCGAGCCCCGGCTGGCAGCGGCTGAGCGGGCAGACCTGGGAGGAGTACCGCGGCGACGGCTGGCTGCGGGCCATCCACCCCGAGGATCGCGCGCCGTCCGTGGAGGCGTGCTACCAGGCGATGCAGCGGCAGAGCCACCTGGAACAGGTCTACCGGCTGAGGATGCCCGACGGCACCTACCGGCACGTCCGCTCGCGCGCCGTGCCGGTCATCGACCACGGCGAGGTGGTCGAGTGGGTCGGCTCCTGCGCCGACATCGAGCAGGAGTGGCAGGAGACGCGGCGCAGGGAACTCCTCGACCGCACGGCGGCGGCCACCGCGGACGTCGCCGACCTGGAGGAGGTGCTCGGCATGCTGTCCGAGGTGATCGTGCCGACCCTGACCGACGGCTGCGGCGTCTACCTGCTTCCCCAGTTCGAGGACCGGACGTACTCCCGCCCTTTCATCGCCGAACGGATCACCAGCACGAAACGCGACGGGCTGCCCGCGCACCAGACGCTGCGCACCGAACGGTTCGAACCGGACAGCGGTTTCGCCGAGGCGATCAGGACGCGCCGCCCGATCCGCCGCGTCTTTCCGGGCGGGAGGATCCCGCCCGGTGTCGTGCCGACCGGGGCCGAGGAGTGGTTCGCCGCCGCCGGGGTCAACAGCATGGCCCTCGTGCCGGTGATCGTCGACGGCGCCGTGGCCGCGGTGGTCGACGCCGTGAACTGCGGCGACCGCGAGCCGATCACCGCCGCCGACGTCGACCTGCTCGGCGGGATGCTGGACCACGCGCACGCCCACCTCAGCAACGCCATGCGGTTCCAGCGCACCCAGCGGGTGGCCCTGGCGTTGCAGAACTGCCTGCTGCCCGACCCGCCCCAGGTGCCCGGCCTGGAGATCACCGCCCGGTACCGGCCGAGCGTCACGACGTCGGAGATCGGCGGAGACTGGTACGACTCGTTCCTGCTGCCGGACGGCGCCGCGATCGTGACCATCGGCGACGTCGCCGGGCACGACCTGGCGGCCGCCGTGACCATGAGCCAGTTGCGCAACATGCTCAGAGGGCTCGCCGTGGACCGCCGCGAGCCGCCCGGCGACATCCTGCGCCGGCTCGACGTCGCCACCGAGTCCCTGCACCACGAGGGCATGGCGACCTGCGTCCTCGCCCGCCTGGAGAGCTCCGGCGACGGCTCGTGGCGGCTGAACTACTCCGTCGCCGGGCACCCGCCGCCGCTGCTCGTCACCTGCGACGGCGAGGCCCGCTACCTGGAGGACGGCGCCAACCCGCTCCTCGGCCTGGCCGGCGACGAGCCGCGCACCAGCGCGGTCGCCACCGTGCCGCCGCGGGGCACGCTGCTCTTCTACACCGACGGCCTGGTGGAACTGCCCGGCGAGCACCTCGACGCGGGACTCGACCGGCTGCGCGGGCACGCCGCCGCGCTGGCCCGCGCGCCCCTCGACGCCTTCTCCGACGCGCTGCTCACCCGGATGCCGATCGCGAAGAAGGACGACATCGCCATGATCGCCGTGCGGGTGCCCGGAGTCTGAGCCGGCGGTACTCCTCCACTCCGATGGAACGCTCGCTGCGAACACCTTGGACCCGGCCTTGCCAGCCCTTGCCGTCACGCTGGGTAGTCATGAGGTACGGCGTTCGACCATAGGAGCAGCCATGACCGTCACCACTCCGACCAGTCCCGTAGGGGAGCCGGCCGGCAGGTCCGGGCCCGCCGCCCAGGCCACGGACAGGCGGGCATGATGGACGTGGTGATCGGGGCCGGACTGGCCGGCCTGTCCGCGGCGGTGCACCTGGCCGCGGCCGGCCGCGCGGTGACGGTGGTCGAGTCGCGGCGGCGGCCCGGCGGCTGCTGCGGCACGGCGGAGCTGGGGCCCCACCGCTTCGACACGGGCCCCTCGGTGCTCACCATGCCGGGCGTCCTGGCCGAGGTCTTCGGCGCGGCGGGGGAGGAGCTGGACCGCTGGCTCCCGCTGCGCCGCCTGGACCCCGCCTACCGGCTGGAGTTCCACGACGGCTCCCGGCTCGACGTGGTCGCCGACGACGCCGCCATGATCGAGCAGGTGAGACTGCTGTGCGGGCCGGCCGAGGCGGACCGCTACCGGCGGTTCCGCGACCTGCTGGGCCGGATGTTCGCGGCCGAGTGGCCCGCCTTCATCGACGCCGACATGACGACCCTGGGCGCCATGGCGAAGCCGTACGCGCTGCTCCGGCTGGCGTCGATGGGCGGTTTCCGGCGGCTGGACCGGCTCGTGGCCGCGCACCTGACCGACGAGCGGCTCATCAGGGCGCACACCTTCCAGTCGCTGTACGCGGGACTGTCGCCGCGGCGGGCGCTGGGCGTCTACGCGGTCATCTCGTACATGGACACCGTGGGAGGGGTCTACTTCCCCAGCTCGGGCGGCATGCACGCCGTCCCGGTGGCGCTGGCCGCGGTGGCGGAGAAGTGCGGGGCGTCGTTCCGGTACGGCACCAGGGCCACCCGGGTGCAGGCCGACTCCGGCGGGGTGACGGCCGTGTGCCTGGACACCGGGGAGCGCCTTCCCGCCCGGAACGTCGTCGTCGCCTGCGACCTGCCGGCGGCGCACGCCGGCCTGCTGCCGGAGGCCGCCGCCGACTGGCGGCTGCGGCGGGCCCGCCACTCGCCCTCGTGCGTGGTCGTGCATCTCGGCCTGGACCGCCCGCTGCCCGGCAGGACCCACCACACCCTGCACTTCGGGCGCAGGTGGGAGGCAGGCTTCGCCGCGCTGGAGGCCGGGTGGCCGCAGCCGGACCCCAGCATCATGGTCACCCACGCGGCGCCGGACACCCTCACCGCGCTCGAACCCGTCCCCAACCTGCACGGTCACGGCTGGGAACGGGTGGAGCGGCGGCTGCTGGACCGGCTGGCCCGGCTGGGATACGGCGACCTGTCCGAGGCCCCCCGGCTGATCTGGGATCCGCGCAGGTGGCAGGCCGAGGGGCACTCGGCGGGCACGCCGTTCGCGCTGGACCACCGGTTCACCCAGACGGGCTGGTTCCGCCCCTCGGGCGTCGCCCGCCGGATCCCCGGCCTGCACTTCGCGGGCATGCACACCGCGCCGGGCGTCGGCGTCCCTCCCGTGCTCGTCTCCGGGCGGCTCGCCGCGCGCCGCATCCTGGCGGCCGGCCGGTGAGCGTCCGGCTGTCCGGCCGCGGGCCCGGCGGTCCGGTGAGCAGCCTCACCTCCAGCTACGAGCACTGCCGCCGCCTGCACGCCCGCTGCGGGCGCTCCTACTACCTGGCGACGCTCCTGCTGCCCGCCTGGAAACGCCCGCACGTGCACGCCCTGTACGGCTTCGCCCGGCACGCCGACGAGATCGTCGACTCCTTCCGGCACCCCGACCGGGCGGGCGCGCTGGACGCCCTCTCGGAGCGGGTCGCCGCGGCGTTCTCCGGCGAGCTGGTCGAAGATCCGGTGCTGCCCGCCTTCGCCCACACCGTGCGGTCCTTCGCCATCGAGCGCGCCGACGTGGCCTGCTTCCTGCGTGCCATGCGCGCGGACCTCACCGTGACCCGCTACGCCACCTACGACGACCTGCTGGAGTACATGGAGGGCTCGGCGGCGGTGATCGGCACGATGATGGTGCCGATCCTGGAGCCGCTGCCCGGCGCCGGGCGGGCCGCCAGGGAACCCGCCAGGCAGCTCGGCCTCGCCTTCCAGCTCACCAACTTCCTGCGCGACGTCGCCGAGGACCTGGCCCGGGGGCGGATCTACCTGCCGGAGGCGGACCTCGCCGCGTTCGGCGTCACCGCGCGCGACCTGCGCGGGCCGCGCGCGGGGCCCGCTTTGCAGGCCCTGCTCGCCTTCGAGGCCGAACGCGCCCGCCGCCACTACCGGGCGGCCCTCGCGGGCATCGACCTGCTCACGCCCTCCTCCCGGCCGTGCGTGCGCGCGGCGTACGGGCTGTACGGCGGCATCCTCGGTGAGATCGAGCGCGCCGGCTTCCAGGTGCTGGCCCGGCGGGCGCGGGTGCCGGTGCGGCGGCGGGCGGTCATCTTCGCCCGGCACCTACTGGCCGCGCTGGCCGCCGCCCGGTGGGAACGGCGCGCCGCGGTGGAACCGCCGTGAGCCGCGCGGGCGCACGGCGTGCCCGTCCTCGGCCCGGCGGCCGGACGGTGCCCGTCGAGGCGGGCGGCGCCGCCGACGCGCCGGGGACGGTCCGGTGAGCGGGTCAGGTCAGCGGGTCGGCGCCGTTCCACGCGCCCGCGCTGGCGAAGGGGCGGAACCGGGCGAACAACTCCTCGGCGTACCAGTCCTCCCCGCGTACCCTCCCGATCACCTCCCGGTGCGCCGCCCCCCGGTAGGCGAACCCGTCGACGGCGCCGGCGTCCCGCCACAGCGAGAACGTCGCCTGCCGGGCCAGCGGCCACTCCCCGACGCCGACGGAGGCCAGGCATCCCGGCTGCCCAGCCAGCAGCCGGTCCACGCGCGGGACCGCCCGGTAGAAGGCCACCAGCCGGGACGGCCTGATGGACGCCCTGGTCAGCACGGCCACCGGCCCCTCCCCGGCGGCCGGGCGGGGCGGCCGGGCCGCGCCGGCGAACGGGTCGCGGCCGCCCCAGCGCCCCCGCCACGCCAGCGGCGTCAGCCTGACGTGCCAGGACTCGGCCGCCTCCCGCCGCCACCCGCGCGCGACGGGAGAGCCGTCCAGGAACGCGGCCAGGTCGGCCTCCTCCCGCCAGACCGCGAAGAGCGCCCACCGTCGCAGGTCGGCTCCCAGGCTCATCGAGTCGCCCCGGCCGGTGCCGAGCAGCCGGTGGAACAGCAGCCCGCCGGTACGCCGTAGCACCGGCCGGTCGAACGCCATGTGCCGCATGCCCCCCGCATCCGCATATCTCACGAGATGGAAGGACGCGATGGTCTCCTGGTTCGCGGCGGTCATCGTCGGCTACCTTCTCGGCTCGATCCCCGTCGCCGTGCTGTGCGGCAGGGCGCGCGGCTTCGACCCGCGCGAGGTCGGCGACCGCAACCCCGGCTTCTGGAACGTGAAGGACCGGCTCGGCCGCCGGGCCGCCGCGGCGGTCTTCGCCGGTGACGCGCTCAAGGGCGCCGCGGCGGGCCTGACCGGCCTGGCGGCGGGCGGCGGCGCCTGGGGACCGGTGTACGCGGCCGTCGCGGCGGCCATGGCCGGGCACGCGTGGCCGGTGTTCGCCCGGTTCCGCGGCGGGCGCTCGGTGCTGACCTTCGCCGGCGGGTTCGCGGTGATCTGCTGGCCCGCCCTCCTGCTGGGCGTGGCGGTGCTGGCCTGCGCCGGCCTGGCCGCCAGGTCGTTCGCGATCGGCGCGCGGGCGGGGGTGTTCGCGCTGCCGGTGCTGCAACTCGGGTTCGCCCCGGTGGAACGGGTGGCGGCCACCGGGGCGCTGATGTGTTTCATCGGGCTGCGCTTCTGGCAGGCCGCGTCGGCCGCGCGCCGGAGGTGAGACGCGCGTAGGTACGGCCGCGCCAGGTGCGCGCCGGGCGCACGGTGGCCTGGGTGAGCCGGACGGCGGTGGCCGGGTCCAGCAGCGGCGACAGCCATACTCCGGCACCGGGCCGCACGTAGCTGCCGCGCAGCACACCGGCCAGCGACAGCCGCGCGGCCAGCAGCCCGAGGTCGAGCGCGGTCGGGCGGCCCGCCAGCAGGCGCAGCACCGGCAGCGCCGCCGTCAGCCACACCACGGCGAGGTCGGCGGCCTGCCGGCCGGGGGCGGTGACGTCGGCCAGCGACAGCGTACGGCCCCACTCCCGCCAGACCCCGGCGGCCGACTCGTGCATGTCCACCCGCAACAGGTCGCCCGCGTCCAGGAAACCGACCGCCCAGCCGTCCCCGGCCAGGGTCCTGACCAGGGCGACGTCGTCGGCCAGGTGGCCGCGCACCCGGGTCAGGGCGCCGGCCCCGAGCATCGCCGCCCGGTGGAACGCCATGCACTGGCCGTTCCCCACGGCCCGGCCGGGCGGCGGCGGGACGGCGGGTCCGATCGGGCCGAAACGGAGGACCAGGGTCGCCAGGAAGGAGGCGTGCAACGCCTGCTCCGCCGGTCCGTCGCAGACGAACCGCGGCCCGGCCGTCACCAGGTCGTACTCCTCCAGCGCGGCGGTGAGCGCGCCGAACAGGCCGGGCCGGGGCCGGGTGTCGGCGTCCAGTGTGACCACCACCGGGCCGCGCGCGGCCAGGAGACCCTGGTGCAGCGCCCACTGCTTGCCCACCCAGCCCTCCGGCGGCGGGCCGCCCGGCACGACCCGGGCGCCGAGCCCGGCGGCCACCCGGGCGGTGGCGTCGGTGGACTCGTCGTCCACGACGATCACCTCGGCCACGGCCGGGTCGGCCAGCGCGGCGGTGAGGCAGGGGCCGATGCGGTGCTCCTCGTCGCGGGCCGGGACGACCACCGAGACCGTGCCGGGGGCGCAGGCGACCGGGCGCAGCGGCGGCCTGCGACGGCGGCCCGCGGCGAGCCTGGCCCCGGCGGCGAGCGCCGCGGCGGCCTGGGCCAGGGTGAGCAGGGTCGTCCACCTCATGGCGCGCCGCCCTTGCCCGCGGGGAAGTCGTGGTTCACCAGATCGGCGACGATCCGCCCGCCCATGGCGACGAGGGGCAGCCCGCCGCCCGGATGGACCGAGCCGCCCACCAGGTAGAGCCCCCGCCGCGGCCCCCGGTTGCCGGGCCGGCGGAAGGGGGCCAGCGGGCCCGCGTAGGCGGCGCCGTAGATGGCCCCGCCCCACGACCGGTAACGGTCGCGCAGGTCGGCCGGGGTGAGGATGTCCACGAAACGCAACCGGCCGGCCAGGTCGTGGCCGCGCTCGGCCAGCCGTTCCAGCACGAGGTCCCGGTACGCCTCCGGGCTGATCGGCCACCGGGAGGGGTCGCGCGCCGGCACGTTGACCAGCATCGTCCAGCTCTCCGCGCCCGCCGGGGCCTGGGTGGGATCGTCGGCCGACGCGCAGCCGACGTAGACGGTCGGATCCCGGGGCGGCGTGCGGCGGCGGAAGACGTCGGCGAACTCCGCCGGATAGTCGGCCGAGAAGAGCACGGAATGGTGCGGCAGGTCGTCCGTGCGCCCGTCCACCCCCGCCAGCAGGAGGAACGCCGAGGAGGACGGCCCGAGCGCGGCGATCCGGCGCAGCCTGCGCCGGTCGGGCAGCAACCGCCCGTACAACTGGGCCGCGTCCACGTTGGCCACGACCACGTCGCCGCCCACCCGCTCGCCGCCCGCCAGCCGCACCCCTTTCACCCGCTGCCCGTCGGCCAGGATCCCGGCCACCGGCGTGTCCAGGCGCACCTCCACCCCGGCCCCGGCCAGCAGCGCGGCCAGGTCCCCGGCGAGGGAGGGCAGGCCGCCCGGCACGTACCAGCCGCCGCCGTCGTGCTCGACGGCCGGGATGCAGCCCAGCGCGGCGGGGGCGCGGTAGGGGTCGGAGCCGGCGTAGGTGGCGTAGCGGTTCACGTACTGGCGCAGCCGCGCGTCCTGGAAGAAGCGGCGGGCCAGGCCGGCGAGGGTACGGCCGGGCGCCACGGCGCGCAGGTCGCGCAGGCTCGGCCGGACGGGAGGCCGGTTCGGCGGCCCGGCGAAGAAGGCGCGCGAGGACACCTCGAAGCAGTCCCGCGCCCAGGCGTGGAAGGCCCGCCAGCGGACGCCCTGTCCAGGGGCCAGCCGTTCGACCTCCGCGGCCATCCGGTCCGGGTCCCGGTGGGCGGTCAGCCGGCTGCCGTCGGCGAAGCGGTAACGGCACAGCTCACGCGGCTGCACCAGGTCGCGTTCGACGCCGAGGTCGCGGAAGAGGTCCGGCAGCGTGAGCAGGGAGGGCCCGATGGAGAACGTGAAACCGTCGCGCCGGTGCTCGGCCAGCTTGCCGCCCAGCCGCGGCAGCCGTTCGAACAACCGGACCTCGTGCCCGGACCGGGCCAGCAGCAGGGCGCACACCATGCCGCCGACGCCGCCGCCCACCACGTTCACCGCCGCCATCGACGCCTCCACGCCAGCACCGCGAACGCCCCCATCCCCACCCCGCCGAAGCAGGCGATCAGCGGGTCCGGCGGCTCGAAGACGAACGCGAAGCCCACCGTCTCCATCACCGCCATCACCGTGTAGAGCGTGACCAGCGCGGTGCCGCCCGCGATCCCCCCGGCGACGGTGTGGACGGCGGCCATCATCAGCAGCGAGACCGCGAGCCAGCCCGCGAAGTTGCTCAACGGAACCCCCCGGTAGGGTCCCTCCTGCTCCCATACCCACAGGCCGAGCCGCAGCATCTGCGGATCGAGGAACAGATCCCAGGCGGTCAGCGCGACCGCGCCGGTGACGACCCGCGTCCAGCCGCCGCCGGGCGCGACCGCGTAGGCCGCGAGCCCCATGCCGGCCCAGGCCAGCGCCACCACGACGGGCACCCCGGCGAGCTGGGGCTGGAGCACGCCGGTGTAGCGGTAGGCGCCGAACGGGACTCCCGTCGTGGTGCCCAGCAGTTCGGCGGCGTAGCCGATGACGGCCGCGCAGCCGAACGCGGCGGCGGCCCTGGGCAGGGAGCACGCCGACGCGGCCAGGGCGAGCGACGACGCGGCGAGCAGCAGGACCACGACGCTGGTCAGCCCGACCGGCCGCGGGTGCAGCCCCGAGGCGACCTGGGCGGCGACCATGCCGGCCAGCAGGACCGATCCCGCCACGAGACCGGTCCGGGGTGTGCGGAGTGTGTCGGACACACCCGTCCCTTCGTCACCACCACCCCCTCCGGATGCGTGCCCAACCGCACGCCGCCTCGCGCGCGGCGCGGGCTCGCGCTTTAGAGTGGCGGTCGAAGGGGAGTAGTTCCTTCGCCGGTCCTCGACATGCTGGAGCGTCCGCCGCTCCCGGTGGCCGGGCCTCACCCAGGTGAGGCGGACGAGACCTTCGATCGGTCGGCGACGTGTCGCCGCGGCGGTCGAGGTCTCCGGGCGCGCAGCCCTCTGGAGTTCGCCCCGCGGGTGACGCGGAGAAGGAACCTCAAGGGAGCACGCATGACGCGACCGTCACCCCACCTCTCATCGGCCGCCCCGGAGCGGCGGCTGTTCCACCTGCTGTGGCTGTCCGTCGCGGCGGCCGTGGCGACCATCGCGCTCAAGACGGCGGCCTGGCTGGCCACCGGCTCGGTCGGGCTGCTGTCGGACGCGGCCGAGTCCGTCGTCAACCTGGTCGCCGCCGTCGTCGCGCTCGGCGCGCTGACCTGGGCGAGCAAGCCCGCCGACGAGGAGCACACCTTCGGGCACGGCAAGGCGGAGTACCTGTCGGCCGGCGCGGAAGGGATGATGATCTTCGTGGCGGCGGTGAGCATCGCCGTCGCCGCGGCCGACCGGTTCCTGCACCCGCGGCCGGTCGAGGACGTCGGCGTCGGGCTGGCCATCTCCGCCGTGGCGTCGTCGATCAACCTCGTGGTCGGCCTCGCGCTGCTGCGGGCGGGCCGCAGGCACCGGGCGCTCATCCTGGAGGCGGACGGCAGGCACCTGCTCACCGACGTGTGGACGTCGGCCGGGGTCATCGCCGCCGTCGCCGCCGTGGGCGTCACCGGCTGGCAGCTTCTCGACCCGATCATCGCGCTGGCGGTGGCCGCCAACATCGTGTGGACCGGCGTCGCCCTGATGCGCCGCTCGATCGGCGGGCTGATGGACCGCGCCCTGCCCGCGGCCGAGCAGGAGGTCATCCGCCGGGTGCTCGCCGACCGGCTGGGCCCGGACACCGGCTTCCACGCGCTGCGCACCCGGCAGGCGGGGCGGCGGGCGTTCGTCTCCATGCACCTGCTCGTGCCCGGCGCGTGGAGCGTGCAGCGCGGCCACGACCTCGCCGAGGAGATCGACCACGCCCTGCGCCGCCGGCTGCCGCACGCCACGATCTTCACCCACCTCGAACCCCGGGAGGACCCCCGCTCCTTCGAGGACATCGAACTCGACCGGGACCACCCTCCCGTCGCCACCGAATAAGCCCGCGACCGGTTCCCGGCGATGCGTTACGCTGCTGCACCCCCGGCCGGGATCGGCACGATGCAAGCTCCTCGCCGTCGTCAGCGTCAGCAAGACCCACATCACCTTCGCCGCCGCCCGCGGGCTTCGCCACGGGAGCCGTATTGATCTACATCGTAAAGGCGGACGCCGCCGTCCCGACCGTCAGCCCGTGGCGCGGGCGGCCAGGGTGGCGCGGGCGATTCCCGGGTCGTCGGCGAAGACGCCGTCCAGGCCGGTGTCGTAGAGCTTGTTCAGGTAGCCCATGACGTCGCCGGTGGCGATGGCGTGCACGGGGCTGCCGGGGTCGCCGAGGCGGAAGTCCGCCGGGAGGTGGTGGTTCTCCGGGCGCACGGTCCAGGCGTGCACGAGGAGGCCGGCCCGGTGCGCGTCGCCGACGAACGCGGTCGGCCCGGTGGTGCGGTTGCCGGGGCCGGTGGGGAGGATGAAGGCGGTGTGCACGCCCACGCCGTCGGCGTAGGCGGCGACGTCCTTCAGCCCGGCCGGGGTCGTCATCTCCACGCCGGTGGGCGGGTCGCCGGCGGCCACCCGGTCGTACGGGGGCCGGTGGAGGTCGATGAGCTGGATGAGCCGCAGCCCCGTCCTGCCGCGCAGGTCGCGCAGGTTGGCGGTCTCGAAGGACTGGATGAAGACCGGGTCGTGCCGGTCCCGCCAGCCGTGCTCGGCGAGGCCGGCGAGCAGCGGCTCCTCCAGCGGCAGGCCGATGGAGTCGAAGTAGGTGGGGTGCTTGGTCTCGGGGTAGACGCCGACACCGTGCCGCTGGGCGAGCTGCACGACCTCGTCCAGGGTGGGGATCTGGGCCAGGCCGTTGAAGGCGGTGTTGACCGGGCGGATGAGGGGGATGCGTTCCCTCGCCCGCAGGGTGCGCAGCTCGGCGAGGGTGAAGTCCTCGGTGAACCAGCCGGTGACCGTCGCGCCGTCGATGGTCTTGGTGGTGCGCCGGCCGGCGAACTCGGGGTGGTTCTCGACGTCGGTGGTCTGGCTGATCTCGTTCTCGTGCCGGGCGACGAGCACGCCGTCCTTGGTGGAGACCAGGTCGGGCTCGATGTAGTCGGCGCCGAGCGCGATCGCCGCCTCGTAGGCGAGCAGGGTGTGCTCGGGCCTGATGGCGCTGGCGCCCCGGTGTGCGATGACGATCGGATCCCCGGCCCGCCCGCCGGCGGCCACGCTGGAAGACTGCGACACGACCGCGACCGTACCACCCCCGCCCGTGCCCGGGCGCCCCCGCGGGCACGGGGAAGTTTCCCTGTTGATTAAGCGGCTCGGTGGCGGGGCGGGGCGGCCCGGGGGCGGCCTGCGCCTAGGCTCGCGCACGTGATCCGCTTGGGTGAGCTGTTCAAGCGTCTCGCGGTCGGCCGGGCGCTGCGCAGCGAGCAACTGCGGGAGACCCTCCTGTCCAAGCGCGTGGCGCTGCCGATCTTCGCGTCCGACCCGCTGTCCTCGGTGGCCTACGCCACGCAGGAGATCCTCCTGGTGCTCTCCGTGGCCGGGCTGGTCTATCTGCACCTGGCCTCCTGGGTGGCGGTCACCGTGGTGTGCCTGCTGGTCGTGGTGGTGCTGTCCTACCGGCAGGTGGTGTTCGCCTATCCGGGCGGCGGCGGGTCCTACGAGGTGGCCTCGGCCAACCTGGGCCGGTCGGCCGGCCTCGTGGTGGCCGCGTCGCTGCTGGTGGACTACGTGATGACGGTCGCGGTGTCGGTCGCCTCCGGGGTGGACAACATCGTCTCGGCGTTCCCGGCGCTGCACGAGTACCGGGTGGGCCTGGCGGTGGGGTTCGTGGCGCTGCTCGCCGGGGTCAACCTGCGCGGCGTGCGGGAGTCCGGCCGGGTGTTCGCGGTGCCCACCTACCTGTTCGTCGGCGCCATGCTGGTCATGTGCGGCACCGGACTGCTCCGCTGGCTGGCCGGCGACGCCCCGGTGGCCGAGTCGGCGTCCGCCGGGATCCGGCCCGAGCCCGGGTACGAGCACCTGACCGGCCTCGCGCTCGTCCTGCTCGTCCTGCGCGCCTTCTCCAGCGGGTGCACCGCGCTGACCGGGGTGGAGGCGATCTCCAACGGCGTCCAGGCGTTCCGCCCGCCGAAGTCGCGCAACGCGGCGGCGACGCTGGCCGTGATGGGCCTGATCGCGGTGACGATGTTCGCCGGGGTGACCGCCCTGGCGCTCGTCGCGCGGGTGCACATCACCGCGGACGCCTGCCGGCTCGCCGGCGCGGGCCCCGGGTGCGAGGCCGTGCCGCAGCGCACGGTGATCGCCCAGCTGGCCGCCGCGGTCTTCGGCGGCCACCACAGCCCCGGGTTCTACTTCGTCCAGGCGGCGACCGCCCTGGTGCTGGTGCTGGCCGCCAACACGGCGTTCAACGGGTTCCCGCTGCTGGCGTCGATCCTGGCCAGGCACCGTTTCCTGCCCGAGCAACTGCACAACCGGGGCGACCGGCTGGCCTTCTCCAACGGGATCCTGGCGCTCGCGGCCGTGGCGGCGGGCCTGCTGTGGGCCTTCCACGCGTCGGTGACCGACCTGATCCACCTCTACATCCTGGGGGTGTTCACGGCGTTCACCCTCTCCCAGGCGGGCATGGTCCGGCACTGGAACAGGAAGCTGCGCGGCGAGGCCGATCCCGCCCGGCGGCGCCGCCACCGGATCGCCCGGTCGATCAACGCCTTCGGGGCGGTGTGCACCGGTCTGGTGCTGGTGATCGTGCTGGTCACGAAGTTCACCGAGGGCGCCTACCTGGCGGTGGCGGCCGCCGTACTGCTGACGGTGCTCATGCGCGCGATCCGCCGGCACTACGACGCGGTCGGCTCCGAACTCGCGGTGACCGACGCCACCGCGCAGACCGTCGTGCCCAGCCGGATCTCCGCCGTCGTCCTGGTGGCCCGCCTCCAGACCCCCACGCTGCGCGCCCTCGGCTACGCCCGTGCCATCCACCCCAGCCACCTCACGGCGGTCACCGTGGCGGTGGACCGGGAGGAGAGCCGCGCCCTGGTCGAGCGGTGGGACGCCCTGGGCATCGACGTCCCGCTGACCGTGCTGGACTCCCCCTACCGGGAGGTCGCCCGGCCGCTGGTGGAGTATGTCCGCTCGCTGCCCAGGCACGGGGCGCGTGACGTGGTCAGCGTGTTCATCCCGGAGTACGTCGTGGGCCGCTGGTGGGAGATCCCGCTGCACAACCGGACCGCGCTGTGGCTGAGGAGCCGGCTGATGTTCGTCCCCGGCGTCATGGTGATCAGCGTGCCGTGGCGGCTCAGCTCGACCCGCGTACGGCCGCCGCGCCCCACCCCCCGGGCCCCCGGAGCCGTGCGGCGCGGCGAACCCGACCCGCGGATCCATCACCGCCCCGCGGACCGGTGACCGGGACGGGCGAGCCGGCCGCCGGTCACCCGCCGTGTGGCGGGGTGCGGGCGCGGAGTGCGCGGGCGGTGAACGGGGCGGCGGGGGACGGGCTGATCGTCGAGCACTGGGATGTCGTGCAGCCTGTGCCGGACGCCGCGGAGATCCCCAACGGGATGTTCTGAAGGCGCGGCTCAGAACGATCGGGGGACGGCGCGCTCCGCCGGTGGCTCCTGAGCCGGGTCGAAGAGGTGCAGGCGGTGGGCCGTGGCGGCGGCCTCGCCGCGGGAGCCCGCGCCGAGCTTGGCGAGGATGTTGGACACGTGCACGCTCACCGTCTTCGCCGAGATGAACAGCTCCTGGCCGATCTCGCGGTTGCTGTGGCCCGCCGCCACGAGCCGGAGCACCTCGGTCTCCCGCGCGGTGAGGCCGAGACGCGGCTCGTCGGTGGCGGAGCCGCCGGTGAGCTGGATCCTGGCCCGCCGGGCGAGGTCGCCGATGCCGTCGAGCAGCGGCGTCGCGCCGAGCCGCCCGGCCAGCTCCAGGGCCCGGCCCAGCCGCCCGGCCGCCTCCTCCCGCCCGCCTTCGGCCACGGCGATCTCGGCCGCCGCGAACAGCGTCCGTGCCTCCGGGTACGGCTGGCCCAGCGCGGCCCAGGCGGCGGCCGCGGCGTCGAAGGCGGCACGGTCCGGCGCGCCGCAGGCCAGGGCCGCCTCGGCGGCGAAGGTCAGCCCGGACGCCTCCCCCACCCTGCCGTCCGTGGGCAGCTTCTCCGCCACCTGCCGCAGCAGGGGCAACGGCGGACCGGCCACCCGGACGCCCGCGAGCAGCACCGGCCACGAATAGCGCGGCTCGGCCATCAGGTCCTGCTCGCGCAGGGCCCGCGCCACCACCTCGCGCGCCTCGTCGATCCGGCCGAGGGCGCGCAGCAGGTCGATCTCCCGCCGGATGGCGGGCAGCACGTTCTGCAGCCGGTAGGAGCCGCGGCCGAACAGCCTGCGCGACTCGGCGAACCGCGCCTGGGCGCCCTCCAGGTCACCGCGCGCCAGCGCGATGTCGGCGGCGAACGCCACCATGCTGCCGAGGTAGGGATCCGGCGGCGTGAGCTCCGTGACGTATTCGAGGGCCTCCAGCGCCTCGTCCCAGCGGCCGAGCGACACCAGGGGCTCGGCGAGGTTCATCGACAGGAAGGCGCCCTGCGTCCTGGCCAGGCCGTACTCGCCGGCGTCGGCGATGCCGGCGCGCGCCGCCGCGGCCGCCTCCTCGTGGTAGCCGGCGCCCTCCAGGACGTCGGTCTCGGAGATGGTCGCCCGCAGCACCGCGCCGTAGTCGCCGGCCCGATGCGCGATCGCCCTGGCCCGCGCGAACGCCTGGCGGTAGGAGTCCGGCGGGTCGGCGTGCCGGCTGCGGCCCCAGGTGACCGTGGTGAGCGCTTGGGACTCGGTGCCCGCGTCGCCCACCTCGTGCGCGATCGCCATCGCCTCCCTCGCCAGCAGGGCCCGCTCCTCGCGCTCGGCCGGCGCGTGCAGCATCCGGGCGAGGCTCTCCAGCACCTTGCCGCGCAGCCTGGTCGGCGGGTCGGCCGGCACGAGCGCGGCGGCGGCGCGCAGGTCGTCGAGGTAGCCGGCGCGGCTGAGGTCGTACTTGACCAGCCCGCGCTGGCGGAGCACGCGGGCCGCGGTGATCGGGTCGGCCCCGGCGTCGATCTCGTCCAGGGTGCTCCCGGCGAAGGCGAGCGCCCGCTCGAACTCCCCGGCGAGATGCGCCACCGTGATCGTCTGGCGGAGCACGTCCACGTGACCTGCGCCGATGCGGCCGGTCGCGTCGGGCACCCGGTCCCACAGTTCCAGGACCCGGGTGAGCATCCGCAACTGCTCGGCGTAGGCGGCGGACGCGCGGGCGACGGCGGCGGCCTGCCACGCGCTGATGAGCGCCCATGTCGGGTCGTGCGCCGAATGCCAGTGGTGGGCGAGCTCGACGGCTCCGCGGGGGGCGGGGAGCAGCGCCGGGTTGTCGCCCAGGGCCTCGGCGTAGCGCGTGTGCAGGCGGGTGCGCTCGCCGGGCAGCAGGTCGTCGTAGACCGCCTCGTGGATCAGGGCGTGCCGGAAGGCGTAACCGTCGCCGTCGACCGTGAGGACGTTGCCGGCGACGGCCGGGCGCAGGGCCCGGGCGAGTGTCTCGTCGTCGAGCCGGGCCACGGCGGCGAGCAGTGTGTGCTCGATCCGCGGACCGCCGGCGCTGGCCACCCGCAGCAGCTCCTGGGTCTCCTCCGGCAGCCGCTCCACACCGGCGAAGAGCAGGTCGCGCAGCGACTCGGGCAGCGGCCCGTCTTCCCCCTTGCCGAGCAGCGCCTCCACGAACAGCGGGTTGCCCTCGCTGCGCGCGTAGATCGTGTCGATCGTGCCGCCCGCCGGTCTGCGCTCCAGGATGCCGGCGACCTGCCGGACGACCTCCCTGCGGCTGAACCGGCCGAGTTCGACGCGCTGGACCCGGTCGAGCCTGCCCAACTCGGCGAGCAGCGGGCGCAGGGGGTGCCTGCGGTGGATCTCGTCGGAGCGATAGGTCACGGTGATGAGCAGCCGGGTGCCGGTGACCTGCGAGCGGACCAGGAAGGACAGCAGGTCGCGGGTGGAGCCGTCGGCCCAGTGGGCGTCCTCGATCACCAGGATCACCGGCTCGTGCTCGCCGAGCCGTTCCAGCAGGCCGAGGACCTGCTCGAACAGCCGGGCGCGGGCCTCGGACCCCTCGTGGCCGGGCTCGCCGAACTCGGGCAGCAGCCGGGCCAGCCCGCGGGTGGTGCCGCCGGGCAGCAGCGCGGCCAGCCGTTCGTGGCCCAGGTCGCGGGCGAGCGCCCGCAGCACCGCGGTGAACGGCGCGAACGGCAGGCCGCCGGTGCCGAGCTCCAGGCAGCCGCCGATCAGGACGCGGGCGTCGCCGGCCCGTGCGGCGAACTCCCGCACCAGCCGTGTCTTGCCGACGCCCGCCTCCCCGCCGACGAGTGCGGCCGAGGGGGACCCCGCACGCGCGTCGGCGAGCGCCTTCTCCAGTCTCGCCAGCTCCTTCGCCCGGCCGACGAAGAGGGGACTCACGACGTGCGTGCTCACGTGGACCAGGATGCCATCACCCGCGGGCTCGCCCGTCCCCCCTCGGGGGGAACGGCGTCCGGGCAGCCGTAGGCTCACAACATGAGCGGCTTCGAGATTGGCACCGACGGTCCCCAGGCGATCGTCGTCGGGATCGACGGCTCGGACACCTCGCACCGCGCCGCCGCCTACGCCTGGGGGCTCGCTCGCCGCCAGGGCTCCAGCCTGATCTTCGTGTTCGCCGCCGCCACCGGCGCCATCGCCTCGTTCATCCCGGACGCCAGCGCCACGGCCATCGAGGCGCAGGAGGAGGTCGGGGCCGAGCTGGGCGAGCGGATCGCCGCGCTGGCGGAGTCCATGCATCCCCGGGTCGAGCACACCTTCCGGGTGGAGCGCGGCGACGCCGCGTCCGTCCTGATCAGGGTCGCCGACGAGGTCAAGGCCGACGCGGTCGTCGTGGGCGCCTCGGCGCAGGCCGGGCACCGCCTCGTCGGCTCGGTGGCGGTCCGGCTGGTCCGAGCAGGCCGCTGGCCGGTCACCGTCGTGCCGTAAGGGGCGGGTGCCGGCGGCCGGAGGCGTGCTGGGAGGCGTCCTGGGACTGGGACGCGCCGGCGAGGACGGCGTCGGGAGGCCCGGGGGAGCGGGCGTCGAGGTCGTCGCGGCGCGGGGACCGCAGGTTTCTCCCGGCTTAAGGGATGCTGCCGGGTGGCCCTGCCGGGCGTCGAGGTCGTCGCGGGGCGGGGACCGTAGGTTTTCCCGGCTTGAGGGATGCTGCCGGGTGACCGGGAGGTCGAGACGCGCGGCGCCGGTCCGCCGATGCCCTTCCCTGCCGTCCGTGTGATCCATGGCACGCCGTTTCCGAGGGTTAACCCTCTGGTGGCCGTTCGCGGCGCTGGCGATGATCGTCTGGCTCTCCGGCGGCCGGTCGGGCGACCGTGCGATGGGGGAGGGCGCTGGGCGGATGATGATGTTCAGACGTGCGTTGTTACCCGCGGCCGGGCTCGTCCTGGCACTGGCGGCCACGGCGTTGCCGTCGCAGGCCGCAGCGGAGCGCGTGACCCAAGGACGGGCGGAGGAGCCGGTCGGGAACCCGGCCGGGGATCCGGCCGGGGGCGGGGCGGGCGTCGCGGAGGCCGCGGCGGCGGCGCGCGCGGCCGGGCGGCGGGTCGAGGCGACCGAGTTGCGCTCGGAGACGCAGCAGGTGTTCGCCAACCCGGACGGCACGTTCACCTCCGAGACCTCGGCGCTGCCCGAACGGGTACGGCGGGGCGCGGACTGGGTCCCGGTGGACACCACCCTGCGCGCGGCCCCCGACGGGACGGTGCGCACCGTCGCGACCCCGCTGGAACTCGCGTTCTCCGGCGGCGGCGAGCAGCCGCTGGCCCGGATCGGGGACGGCACCCGGTCGCTGGAGACGACCTGGCCGGGCCGGCTGCCACAGCCGGTGCTGGAGGGCAGCACGGCGACCTACCCCTCGGTGCTGCCGGACGTGGACCTGAAGATCACGGCGTCGGTGCTCGGCTACTCCGAGGTCCTGGTGGTCAAGTCGAGGCAGGCCGCGGCCGACCCCGCCCTGCGCAGGATCACGTTCGGCGCGCGGGCCACCGGCGTGACGGTGCGCGAGACCGCGGCCGGCGGGCTGGAGGCGGTCACCCCGGACGGGACCCCGGTGTTCCACTCACCCGTGCCGCTGATGTGGGACTCCTCCGGGCGGGCCGCCGGTGAGGCGCGGCCGGCGGAGGTGTCCCCGGCGGAGGTGTCCCCGGCGGCCGGGGGGCGCCAGGCGCCGATGGGCGTGGAGGTGACGCCCGGCGAGGTGACGGTGGTGCCCGACGAGGCCCTGCTGACCCGTCCCGACGCGGTGTTCCCGCTCTACATCGACCCCCAGTGGTCCGGGGCCAAGATCGCGTGGACGCATGTGGACCGCTCCTTCCCCAACCAGGAGTACTGGAACTCCGCCCACGATCCCGAGGCCGGCAACTACGGCGGCGGCCTCAAACGGTCGTTCTGGCGGATGAACTCCAAGAACGTCACCGGCAAGCACATCCTGAAGGCCACCTTCCGGATCACCCAGAACAAGTCGTGGGGCTGCACCGCCAACCCGCAGGCGCTGGAACTGTGGCTGACGGGGAGCATCTCCTCCGCCACCACCTGGAGCAGGCAGCCCGCCTGGCGGCAGAAGCAGGACGACGCGGCCTCCGACGCCGGCTACAGCCCCTCCTGCCCCGACGCGGGCATCGAGTTCGACGCCACCAAGGCCGTCACCACCGCCGCCGCCTCCGGATGGTCCACCACCACCTTCGGCATCAGGGACGCCGACGACCTGGAGAGCAGCACCTACGGCTGGAAGGGGTTCGCCAACTACCCCCGGCTGGTGGTCGACTACAACACCGAGCCCAGGGCGCTGGGCGCGGTCGGCACCAGCCCCGGCACGCCGTGCGCGACGGGCGCCTCGCGGCCGCACGTCAACGCCGGTACGGCCGGCTTCCCGTTGATCCTCCTGGCGAAGGTCTACGACCAGGACGAAGGGGACACGGTGCGGGCGCAGTTCAGGATGCGCCGCCTGGATCCCGCCGGATGGACCGCCTTCCCGTTGCCGGGCGAGGGCAGGACCAGCGCGATCGCCACCTCCGAGCCGAGGAGCCGCCAGTTCCCGGTGCCCGCCCTGTCCGACGGCGTGACCTACTCCTATTCGGGGCGCGCCGACGACGACGTGGACACCAGTGCCTGGTCCGACTGGTGCGAGTTCACCGTGGACACCACCGATCCGGTGACGCTGCCGCGGATCACCTCGGCCGACTACCCGGCCGACACTCCCGACGAGTGGCACGGCGGGGTGGGGGTGGCCGGGGCGTTCACGTTCGCCCCCGGGCCGGGCGACCCGGACGTGGCGGCGTTCGAATACGCCCAGGGCGACCCGGACGAGGTCACCGCGGCCACCCGGGTCGCCATCCCGGCGGGCCAGAGCTCGGTGACCGTGCAGATCGCGCCCCGCCGGGACTGGACGAACTTCGTCACCGTCCGGCCGGTGGACCGTGCGGGCAACGTCGGCGCCGCGGCCACCCACACCTTCCACGTCGCGCCGGGAGGCGG
Source organism: Microtetraspora sp. NBRC 13810 (assembly GCF_030268685.1). Lineage (GTDB taxonomy): Bacteria > Actinomycetota > Actinomycetes > Streptosporangiales > Streptosporangiaceae > BSRQ01. The sequence continues at coordinate 50,415 of NZ_BSRQ01000010.1, read as the reverse complement.
GCCGGTGGCGCGGTGGCGGTTCGACGAGACCTCGGGCCTCCAGGCCGCCGACTCGGCCGGCATCGGCACGCCGCGCCCGGTCAGCCTGGCCGGCGCCGTACGGTGGCCGGGCGGGCGGGTGCACGGATCGCTGGAGCTGGACGGCGCCACCACGCACGGCACCACCGAGGGTCCGGTGCTGCGCACCGACCGGGGCTTCACGGTCGCCGCGTGGGCGCGCCTGACCGACGACACCCGCGACTCCACGGTGATCAGCCAGGCGGGCGCCCACGCCAGCGGCTTCCGGCTGCACTACGACGCCGCCGAGCGGCAGTGGGTGTTCAGCCGGCACGCGGCCGACACCGCGGACGCCCAGGTCGTCCGCGCGGCGTCGGACGCGCCGCCGCTCCTCCGGGTGTGGACGCACCTGGTCGGCGTGTACGACGCGCCGACCAGGAGTCTGCGGCTGTACGTCGACGGCCTGCTCCAGACGCGGCGGGGCTCCTACACCGCCGCCGCCTGGCAGGCCGCCGGCGACTTCCAGATAGGCCGGGGCAGGACCGAGGGCGCGATGCGCGGGCACTTCCCCGGCCGGATCGACGACGTGCAGGCGTGGGACCGCATCCTGTCCGACCATCCGGCCACGGTGAACGACGACCACCTCGGCAACGAGATCCAGGCCATGGCCAAGCAGCCGCCCGGCCACCTGGCCTGGTGGAAGCTGGAGGAGGGGACGGGCGGAACGGCGGCCGACGCGGTCGGCCCGGTGCCGCTCACCCTCGCCGGCGGCGCGGCGTGGACGGGCGACGGCCACGACGGCGGCGGCGCGCTACGGTTCGACGGAGCCGACGACCATGCGGGGACCGGTGCCCAGCCGGTGCTGCACACCGACAGGAGCTACTCGGTGGCGGCCTGGGTGCGGCTGTCCGACCCCGGCGACGAGACGCTGCCCGGCAATTCGGCCGCCGCGGTCAGCCAGGACGGCCTCACCCGCAGCGGGTTCTTCCTGGGGTACCGGCGGTTCGAGGAGGACGGCGGGATCGTCCTGCGCTGGGCGCTCAGCGCGGTGACCAGCGACTCCCTCCAGGCCCCGTGGGTGCATCTGCGGGCCCAGGAGAAGATCGACTCCTCCGCGCTCGGCACCTGGGTGCATCTCGCCGCGGTCTACGACCAGCCCGCCCGGCAGTTGCGCTTCTACGTGAACGGCCAGATTCAGGACGCGCTTCCCTTCGTCGGCTGGCACGCCCCCCGCGGTTTCCAGGTGGGCCGCGGCAAGCGGGACAACGTCCCGGCCGACTTCTTCCCCGGTGACGTCGACGACGTGCACGCCTACGTCGGAGCGCTCACCGCCCAGCAGGTCATCGCGCTGGCATCCGGGACGACGCCCGACGCCTGACAGTTCGTCCCTTTCGTGAACATCGTCGCGCCTTCGGCGTGCCTGTGGAGGTTCATTGTGATCAGTCGTGCGCGTGTGTCGCGGTGGGCGCGACTGGCGCCGCCGATGGCGATCGTGCTGGTGGCGTCCCTGCTGGCCCCGGCTCCGGCCAGGGCGGCGCAGGACTGGGATCCGGCCGGCCCCCAGCCGCAGTGGTCGGTGCCGGGGCGGGTGGCCGAACCCGGGAAGCCGTTACCGGATCCGGGGGCCGCGAGCGCGGTGACCGCGCCGCGGGTGGTGTGGCCGGCGCCCGGCGTGGCGACGGTCCGCCCCCCTGAGGCGCCGGCCGCCGCGCGTGCCGTCCCGCCGATGGCCCGCGCGGGCACCCTTCCGGTGTGGGTGGGGCCGCCCGCCTCCGCTCCGGGCGGCGAACGGCGGACCGCCGCCGCGCCACCACCACCTGCGCAGGCGCAGGTGCGGGTCCTGGACGGGCAGACGGCGGACCGGGCCCGCATCACCGGCCTGGGGCTCCAGGTGGCGGCGGCGGGCCGGGTGTCGCTGCGGCTGGACTACTCCGGCTTCCGGCACGCCTACGGCGGCGACTGGGGTTCGCGGCTGCGCCTGGTACGGCTCGCGCCGTGCGCGCTGACCACGCCCGACCGGCCCGGATGCCAGGCGCGCACCCCGCTGGAGACGGTCAACGACGCCGAGGCCGGGCACCTGACGGCCGACGTGGACGCCACGGCGGCCGGGACGCTGCTGGCGGCCGAGGCGGGGCCGTCGGGCCCGGCGGGCGACTACAAGGCCACCTCGTTGTCCCCCTCGGCGACCTGGAGCGTCAGCAACCAGACCGGCGCCTTCTCCTGGAACCACCCGATGCGGATCCCGCCGGCGCCGGGCGGGCCGGTGCCCACGGTCGCGCTGAACTACTCCTCCGGAGGCGTGGACGGCCGGACCGTGTCCACCAACAACCAGACCTCCTGGGTCGGGGAGGGGTTCGACTACTGGCCGGGGTACATCGAACGCCGTTACCGGCAGTGCTCCGACGACGGGGTCACGCCCGAGCGGGCCGACCTGTGCTGGCGGTACGACAACGCCACCATGTCGCTCAACGGCCGGGCCACCGAGCTGATCCGCGACGACGCGACCGGCGCCTGGCGGCCCAAGGACGACGACGGGTCCAGGATCGAGAAGCTGACCGGCGCGCAGAACGGCGACCGGGACGGCGAGCACTGGCGGGTCACCTCCCCCGACGGCATCCAGTACTACTTCGGCCTGAACCGGCTGCCCGGCTGGCAGAGCGGCAACCCGGAGACCAGGTCGACCTGGACGGTCCCCGTCATGGGCGACGACGGCGGCGAACCGTGTCACAAGGCGGGCGACCTGGCCGGTTCGTACTGCGACCAGCCGTGGCGGTGGAACCTGGACTACGTGGTGGACCCGCGCGGCACGGCGTCCACGTTCTGGTACACCCCGGAGACCAACCACTACCGGCGCGACGTCACCACGCTGACCGACGGGCAGCCGAACGGCACCCCGGACGAGTACGTCCGGGGCGGGTTCCTGCACCGCATCGACTACGGCCAGCGCAGCGACTCGATCTTCACCGGTCACGCGGCCGGCCGGGTCCGCTTCCACACCGCCGAGCGGTGCATCCCCACCTCCGACTTCGACTGCGCGGAGAGCAAGTTCACCGCCGCCAACGCCTCCCGCTGGCCGGACGTGCCCTTCGACCAGGAGTGCAAGGCCGGTCAGGAGTGCGTGGACAACTACTCGGCGACGTTCTGGTCACGCAAGCGGCTGACCGGGATCACCACGCAGGTGCTCAAGGACGGGACGTTCAAGGACGTCGACACCTGGACGCTGCGGCAGGAGATGCGCGCGCCCGGCGACGGCACGGCCGCCTCCCTGTGGCTGGACGGCGTCCAGCACACCGGCAAGGTGGCGGGTTCGGCCACCCTGCCGGAGGTCCGGTTCGGCGGCGTGCAACTGCCCAACCGGGTGGACGCCCTGGAGGGCCTGCCGCCGCTGACGAAGTGGCGGGTGTCGTCGATCGAGAACGAGACCGGCGGCGGCCTGTCGATCGGCTACTCCGAGCCCGACTGCGAGGCGGGCCGTACGCCCGAGCCCGACTCCAACACCCGCCGCTGCTACCCGCAGTACTGGTCGCCGGGGGACGCCGCCGAGCCGGAACGCGACTGGTTCCACAAGTACGTCGTCACCCGGGTCGAGGAGCTCGACCACACCGGCGGCGCGCCCGCCAAGGTGGCCGCCTACGAGTATCTCGGCGGCGGGGCGTGGCACCACGCCGACGACGACGGGCTGACCGACGAGAAGTACAAGACGTGGTCGGAGTGGCGCGGGTACGGCCGGGTGCGGGTCGTGCACGGGGACGCCTCCGAGCCGCGCAGCATGACCGAGTACCGCTACTTCCGCGGCATGGACGGCGACCGGCAGGACGGCGGCGGCACCCGGGAGGCGACGGTGACCGACTCCGAGGGCACCGAGATGGCGGACCAGGAGTTCCTCAACGGCTTCGTCCGCGAGGAGATCAAGTACGACGGACCGGCCGCGGAACGGATCGTCTCGGCGACCGTCAACGACCCGTGGTCGCGCAAGACGGCCGAGCGGGAGCGTTCGTGGGCGACGACCACCGCGCGGATGGTCAAACCCGGCAGGAGCCACGTCCGTAAGGCTGTCGGCGACGACTGGCGGCGCACCCGGATCGACACCGCCTACAACGACGACGGGCAGCCCGCCGAGGTGAGCGACCTGGGCGACCTGGCCACCGCCGCCGACGACCGGTGCACCCGGACGAACTACGCCCGCGACGGCGACCGGTGGATGGTCTCCTACGTCTCACGCGCCGAGACGGTCGCCAAGGCGTGCGCCGCCGAGCCGAGCCGCCCCGGTGACGTGATCGCCGACGTGCGCACGTACTACGACGGCCTGTCCTGGGACGCGGCCCCCACCAGGGGGGATGTGACGCGCACCGCGAAACTCGCCTCCTACACCGGCGGCGAGCCGCGGTACGTCACCATCTCCACCTCCACGTTCGACGCGTACGGCAGGCCGCTGGAGACCGCGAACGCCGCCGGGCACAAGACCACCCAGACGTACGCCCCCGGCACCGGGCCGGTCACCAGGACCGTCCAGACCGACGCCACCGGCGGGGTCACCACCACCGACCTGGACCCCTCCTGGGGACAGCCGACGGCCACGGTGGACGTCAACGGCAAGCGGACCGAGATGACCTACGATCCGCTGGGCCGGCTGACCGGCGTGTGGCTGCCCGGCCGGGCGGCGAGCGCCACCCCGAACCTGCGGTTCGCCTACCTGATCCGCGCCGACGCGCCGACCGTGGTGTCCACCTCGACCCTGCGCAACGACGGCGCGACCTACACCACCGGGCATGCCATCTACGACGGCCTGCTGCGCCCGCGCCAGACCCAGCAGCCCGCCCCGGGCGGCGGCCGGCTGGTCAAGGACACCTTCTACGACACCCGCGGCCTGGTCGCCAAGTCCAACCACGACTACTACAACGAGCAGCCGCCGGGCACCGCGCTGTGGGAGCCGGCCGGCGACGACGACGTGCCGGGCCAGACCGTCACCACCTACAACGGGATGGAACTGCCCACGGCGTCCGTCTTCCGGGTGCGCGGCACCGAGCAGTGGCGCACCACCACCACCTACGACGGCGACCGCGTCCACGTGGACCCGCCGCCCGGGTCCACCCCGACCACCACGATCAGCGACGCGCGCGGCCGGACCACCGAGGTACGCCACTACCAGGGCGACGGCCCGACCGGCCCGTACGACGCCACCCGCCACACGTACACGCCGTCGGGCAGGCAGGCCACCATGCGCGACGCGCAGGGCAGCACCTGGACCTACCACTACGACCTGCGCGACCGGCAGATCCGGGTCGACGACCCGGGCAAGGGCACCACGACGCTGGCCTACGACGACCTGGACCGGCTCACCACCTCCACCGACGCCCGCGGCAGCAGCCTGCACACCACCTACGACGTGCTCGGCCGCAGGACCGCGCTGTACGAGGGCGCCGACGCCGGCGGGTTCAAGCTCGCCGAGTGGACCTACGACCGGCTGGCCGGCGGCACCGTGGTGAAGGGGCAGCAGGTGTCCGCCACCCGGTATGTCAGGAACGCCGCCGGCGGGGCCGACGCCTACACGACCCGGGTGACCGGCTTCGACGACGCCTACCGCCCCACCGGCACCGAGGTCGTCATCCCCGCGTCCGAGCGCGGGCTGGCCGGCACCTACGCCACCACCACCGAATACAACCTCGACGGCACCCCGCGCCGCACCGGCCTGCCGCAGGGCGGCGGCCTCCTGGCCGAGACGCTGCTGTACGGCTACGACGAACTCGGCAACCCCACCACGCTGCGCGGCCTGACCGGTTACGTCACCTCCACGGTCTACTCCAAGCTCGGCCTGCCCCTGCAGACCACGCTCACCGACGGCGGCCCCCGGGTCCTGCACAGCAACCTCTACGAGCAGGGAACCAACCGGCTCTCCCGGGCGCTGACCGAACGGGAGACCGTGCCGCGCTCGGTCGCCGACGTCAGCTACACCTACGACGCCGGCGGCAACCACACCAAGATCGCCGACACCCCGTCCGGCCAGACCCCCGACGTCCAGTGCTTCACCCACGACCACATGCAGCGGCTCACCCGGGCCTGGACCGGCACCGACCAGTGCGCCGCCGCCCCCACCCCGGGGGACGCCGCCACGATCATCGGCGGCGCCGCGCCGTACTGGCAGTCCTTCGCCTACGACGTCGTCGGCAACCGCACCAGGGAAACGGCCCACGACCCGGGCGGCGACACCGCCAAGGACGTCACCAGGACCTTCGCCTACGCCGGACCGGAACGCGCGCAGCCGCACACCCTGACCTCGGTCGCCCACCGGGGCGGCCCGCGCGACGGCCAGACCGACGCCTACACCTACGACGCCGCCGGCAACACCACCCAGCGCGGCACCGGCCGCACCCTGGAATGGGACGCCCAGAACAAACCGACGAAGTCGACCGACGACGGCAAGGTCAGCACCTACGTCTACGACGCCGAAGGCAACCGGCTCATCCGCCGCGACGACACCGGCGCCACCCTCACCGTCGCCGGGATGGAGATCCGGTACGACGCGGCGGCCGGCGCCACCGTCGCCACCCGGTACTACACGCACGGCGGCGCCACCGTCGCCGTCCGCACCAGGACCGGCCTGACCTGGCTGCGCGCCGACCACCACGGCACCGCCGAGATCACCGTCACCGCCACGGCCCAGGCCGTCACCCGCCGCAGAACCACCCCCTTCGGCGGCCCGCGCGGCACGGCCCCGGCCTCCTGGCCGGGCGAGCGCGGCTTCGTCGGCGGCACCGTCGACCTCGCCACCGGCCTCACCAGCCTCGGCGCCCGCCTCTACGACCCGGCCACCGGCCGCTTCCTCTCCCTCGACCCGCTCTTCGACCGGGCCAACCCGCAGACCTGGAACGGCTACACCTACGCCAACAACAACCCGGTCACGCAGTCCGACCCGACCGGCCTGTTCCCCATGGGCGGCGACAACTGCGTCACCCTCGGCTGCGCCAGCGGCGACCATCGCGGTCAGAACGGCGGCGGCGGGGGCGGAGGCGGCGGGGGCGGTTCCGGGAGCAACGGCGGCGGCGTCGGCTACGGCGGCGGTTACGCGGCGCCTCCGCCCACCCCTTCGTACCTGCCGCAGCAGACGTGCGACTGGTGGTGCCAGGCCGCCCCGGTCGTCGTCAACGTCTCCGTCACGGTGGTCGTCGGCGGCGTGTGCCTGGCCGCCACGAGCGGCGCCGGCAGCATCGCCTGCGCGCTGGGCGCCGGCGCGGCGGGCAGTGCCGCCGAGTATTACCTGTTCACCCCCCGCGACGAGCAGACCGTCGGCGACGCCGTCACCAGGACCGCGTTCGGCGCGGTCAGCAACGCGGCCGGCGTCGGAGTGGGTGGCAGCCTGCTGGGCGGCCTGGGCCGCATCGGCACCACGTCGGCGGGCGCGTCCACGGTGAACGGCGTCACCCGGGCCGCCGCCCGCCCCGGCTCCGCCGTCGCCGGCCAGTCCCGGCGCCTCGGACGCGAGGCGAGGGAGGAGGCGGACGAGGCCGCGAGCTGCCCCGTCAACAGCTTCGTCCCCGGCACCAGGGTGCTGCTCGCGGACGGCACGACCAAGCCGATCGAGAAGGTGAGACTCGGCGACAAGGTCCTCGCCACCGACCCCGAAGCGGGCAAGACCGCCGCCAAGCAGGTCACCGCCCTCATCCGGGGGCAGGGAACGAAGAAGCTCGTCGCCGTCACCGTGGACACCGACGGCACCCGGGGCACGGCGACGGCCACGATCACCGCCACCGACGGGCACCCGTTCTGGCTGCCGCGCACCCGTGAGTGGGCGGACGCCGGCGAACTGCGCCCCGGAATGTGGTTGCGGACGCCGGCCGCCTCCGACCTCCGGATCACCGCGACCAGGGTGTGGGCCGCGCAGGAACGCGTCTACAACCTGACGGTCGCCGGCATCCACACGTACTACGCACTCGCGGGCGCGGCTCCGATCCTCGTGCACAACAGCAACTGTCCCAACGGACGGCTGTCGGATCGGCTCCCGCAGGGGCTGTCGAGGCATTTCGTGAATGCGTATGACGACATCAGGGCCGGGAGGGGTGTTCCGCAGACGGATCCCGGCACGGGCCGGCAAAGGGTTTTCCAGGGCAGGGAAGAACACGGGCGCTCGTGGGCGGGTTCACTGGAATACAGAGTTCCCGGCACCAGCGGTGATGATTTCCGTATTCTGATGAGAACCCTGCCCGACGGTCGAACGGTAATGGGATGGACGACTAACCACTACCGGACGATCAACCGTTTCAGTGCACCCCACTTCCCCGACTTCGGATGGTAGTTCGAGGCTGGGCAGGGACCTTCCGACATGGAGTTTCGCATGGCCGACTCGGCAGGCAAGGCGATCGGATCGTATGCCGCCGGGCATGTGAAGCTGCACTTCACGCTCGGAGGCGAGAAAGCGGAGCGGCTTGTTCCATTGCGCACTCGGCGAGGCGGTCAATTCGAAAGGACAGCGGAACACTGTTCCGGCGCGCGGGAAAGGGATGGGCGCCTCACCGGCTGATTCCGTCATCGGCATTCTGCGGGAATTCGACGTGGACATGACGCTCAGGTAGGGCCGTCAGGTCCTCGCGGATCCGAGGGCCCGCCGGGCGATGCCCGGCGGGCCCTCGGCACGTCTCGGCGGCTGCCCGGTCAGGCGCGGAGGAAGGCGAGGACGGCGAGGACGCGGCGGTTGTCGTCTTCGGCGACGGTGAGGTCGAGGCGGTCGAAGACGTTGCGGACGTGGGCTTCGACCGTCTTGGCGCTCAGGCGCAGCCGTTTGGCGATGGCGGAGTTGGAGCGGCCCTCGGCCATCAGGGTGAGGACCTCGCGCTCGCGGGCGGTGAGGTGGTCCAGCACGGTGCGCTGGCGGCGCCGCGCCGCCAGGCGGCCGGCCAGCGCGGGATCGACGGCCCGGCCGCCCGCGCCGACCCTGCGTATCGCGCCGACCAGCTCCGCCAGGTCGGTGATCCGGTGCTTGAGCAGGTAGCCGGCGCCGCCCGCCGTACGGTCCGCGTCGTTCACGAAGGCCATGGCGTAGTCCACGTCGGCGTGCTGGGACAGCACCAGGACGCCCAGCCCGGGGTGCTCGGCGCGCAGCCGGCGCGCGGCGTCCAGGCCCTCGCGGGTGTACGTGGGCGCCATCTGGCCGTCGACCACGGCCACGTCGGGCAGGCCGCCGCGGACCAGGCGGAGGAGGTGTTCCGCATCGCCGGTCTGCCCCGTCACCTCGAAGCCGGCCTCGGTGAGCAGCCGGGCGAGGCCCTCCCGGAACAGCGTCATGCCGTCGCCGAGCATCACGCGCATGGCGGTGCCTCGCGGACGACGGTCAGTGTCATGTGAACGGCACTCCCGTGGACGGCTTCCCCCTGCCCGGCAGAAGCACTGAATGCCTGCCGGGCGCTGTCGGCCCATGATGACCAAACGGGCGTTGAGCAGGCAAAGGCTCATTGGATATGTCCGCATACCCGGGAGGTATGGGACGCCCGGGGCGGGCGCGCCAGGCCGGTCAGGGAGCCGGAGCTCCGCGCGCGCCTGACTTCCCGCCGTCAACAAAGCGGCGTCATACCCGTTGACGCCGCCGTAGCACGTATGTAACCTCTGCTCAACACTACGCAAGAATATTGCAAACCACTGTTCTTTTTCTCACTGTTCCTCGCAACTCTTCAGGGATGCACTGCGTCCGAGCACCTGCCCCCCATCCGTGTGCGGTGAAGGCGCGCGCCTTGACCGCCCGACCCTGTCGTGCCTGACGAGAGAGATAGAAGAACGCGAATGAGAAAACTGCACGGGCCATTACGCCGGGTGGCGGCCGTCGTCGCCGCCGCGGGGATGCTCGTCGTGGGGGCGGTCGTCCCGGCCTCCGCCGCGGTCGGGCCCAACCTGTCGCCGGGCAAGGCGACCTCAGCCAGCAGCTCCCAGGCCGGGCACCCCGTGTCGGCCGTCAACGACGGCGACCAGGCCACCTACTGGGAGAGCGCCAACAACAGCTTCCCGCAGTGGGCGCGGGTCGACCTCGGCACCGCGACCAGCGTGGACCGGATCGTCCTGAAGGTGCCCGCGCCGGCCGTCTGGCAGACCCGCACCCAGACGCTCTCGGTCCAGGGCGGCGCCGACGGGACCAACTACAGCACGGTCGTCGCCTCGGCGAACTACACGTTCAACCCGGCGACCGGCAACACGGTCACCATCGACTTCAACGCCGCGACCCACCGCTACTGGCGGGTGAACATCACCGCCAACACCGGCTGGCCGGCCGGGCAGATCTCCGAGTTCGAGGTCTACGCCGCCGGCGGCACCGGCGGGGACACCGCGAACCCGTCCGCTCCCGGCAACCTCGCCTTCACCCAGCCGGCCGCCGGTCAGGTCAGGCTGACCTGGTCCGCCTCGACGGACAACGTGGGCGTCACCGGCTACGACGTGTACGCCAACAACCAGCTCCGCGGCAGCGTCGGCGCGAACGTGCTGACCTACACCGACAACCAGCCGGCGTCGGCGACCGTGACGTACTTCGTCCGGGCCAAGGACGCGGCGGGCAACCAGTCGGCCAACAGCAACTCCGTGACCCGCAACGGCACCGGTGATCCGGGGACGAACCTGGCGATCGGCAAGGAGATGGTCGAGTCCGGCCACGTGCACACGTTCGTGGCCGCGAACGCGAACGACAACAACCTGGCCACCTACTGGGAGGCCAACTCGGGCGCGTTCCCGAACACGCTGACCGTCAAGCTGGGCGCCAACGCCACCGTCAACGCGGTCGTGCTGAAGCTGAACCCCGACTCCGCGTGGGGCACCCGCACCCAGAACATCCAGGTGCTGGGCCGTGAGCAGAACGCCACGACCTACCAGAACCTCGTGTCGGCGGCCAACTACACCTTCAACCCGGCCTCCGGCGGCAACTCGGTGACGATCAACGTCTCCGCGGCCGTCGCCGACGTGCAGCTGAGGTTCACCAGCAACACCGGCGCGCCCGGCGGCCAGGTCGCCGAGTTCCAGGTGATCGGCGTCCCCGCGCCGAACCCCGACCTCACGGTCACCGACGTCGGCTGGACCCCGGCGTCCCCGAACGAGGCCAGCCCGATCACGCTGTCGGCCACGGTCAGGAACGCGGGCACCGCCGCCTCCGCCGCGGACAGCGTCAACCTCAACCTGGACGGCACGGTGGCCGGCACCGTCGCGATCCCCGCGCTGCCCGTCAACGGCACCGCCACGGTGACCCACAACATCGGCACCCGCGGCGAGGGCAGCTACACGGTCAGTGCCAGGGTGGACGCGGACAACACGGTCTTCGAGCAGAACGAGAACAACAACACCCTCACCGCGTCGTCGCCGCTGGTGGTCGCCCAGGTCCCCGGCCCCGACCTGCAGGTCCTCAGCGTCACCTCCAACCCGCCGAACCCGGCCGTCGGAGCGGCGGTCACCTTCAGCGTGGCGGTGCGGAACCGCGGGACCAGCGCGACCGGCGCGACCACGGTCACCCGCCTCGCGGTGGGCGGCACGACGCTGAACACCAACACCCCGTCGATCGCCGCAGGCGCGACCGCCAACGTCGCCGTCAGCGGAAGCTGGACCGCCACCAGCGGCGGCGCCACGATCATCGCGACCGCCGACGCGACCAACGTCGTCACCGAGACGAACGAGAACAACAACACGTTCTCGCAGTCGATCGTGGTCGGGCGCGGCGCGGCGGTCCCGTGGGTCTCCTACGAGGCCGAGGCCGGCCGCTACCAGGGCACCCTGCTGGAGACCGACCCGCTGCGCACCTTCGGCCACACCAACTTCGCCACCGAGTCCTCGGGCCGCAAGTCGGTACGGCTGAACAGCACCGGACAGTTCGTCGAGTTCACCTCGACCAACGCCGCCAACGCCATCGTGGTGCGCAACTCCATCCCCGACGCGCCGAACGGCGGCGGCATCGACGCCACCATCAGCCTGTACGTCAACGACACCTTCGTCAGGAAGCTGACCCTCTCCTCGAAGCACAGCTGGCTGTACGGGAACACCGACGGCCCCGAAGCGCTGACGAACACCCCGCAGGCCGACGCGCGGCGGCTGTTCGACGAGTCGAACGCGCTGCTCGCGCAGACCTACCCGGCGGGCACCAGGTTCAAGTTGCAGCGCGACGCGACCGACAGCGCCTCCTTCTACATCATCGACATGATCGACCTGGAGCAGGTGGCGCCGCCGTCGAGCCAGCCGGCCGGCTGCACCTCGATCACCAACTACGGCGCGGTCGCCGGCGACGGGATCGACGACACGGCCGCCATCCAGCGCGCGGTGACCGACGACCAGAACGGCGTCATCAGCTGTGTGTGGATCCCGGCGGGACAGTGGCGCCAGGAGAAGAAGATCCTCACCGACGACCCGCTGAACCGGGGCCAGTACAACCAGGTGGGCATCAGTGACGTCACCATCCGCGGCGCGGGCATGTGGCACTCCCAGCTGTACACGCTGACCGAGCCGCACCTCGCGACCGGCGGCATCAACCACCCGCACGAGGGCAACTTCGGCTTCGACATCGACGACAACGTGCAGATCTCCGACATCGCGATCTTCGGCTCGGGCCGGATCCGCGGCGGTCCGGGCGGCGCCGAGGGCGGCGTGGGCCTGAACGGCCGGTTCGGCGAGAACACCAGGATCAGCAACGTGTGGATCGAGCACGCCAACGTGGGCGTCTGGGTCGGCCGTGACTACGACAACATTCCTGACCTGTGGGGTCCCGGCGACGGGCTCCAGTTCACCGGGATGCGGATCCGCAACACCTACGCCGACGGCATCAACTTCACCAACGGCACGCGCAACTCGCGGGTGTTCAACTCCTCCTTCCGCACCACCGGCGACGACTCCCTCGCGATCTGGGCCAACCGGTACGTGAAGGACCCGTCGGTGGACATCGCGCACGACAACAGCTTCGTGAACAACACGATCCAGCTCCCCTGGCGGGCGAACGGCGTCGCGGTATACGGCGGCTACGGCAACAAGATCGAGAACAACCTCGTCTACGACACCATGAACTACCCCGGCATCATGCTGGCCACCGACCACGACCCGCTGCCCTTCTCGGGGCAGACGCTGATCGCCAACAACGGCCTCTACCGCACCGGCGGCGCCTTCTGGAACGAGGACCAGGAGTTCGGAGCCATCACGCTGTTCGCGGCGACCAGGGACATCCCCGGTGTCACCATCCGGGACACCGAGATCCATGACTCGACCTACGACGGCATCCAGTTCAAGACCGGCGGCGGCAACATGCCGGGCGTCGCGATCACCAACGTGCGGATCGACAAGTCCAACAACGGCGCCGGGATCCTGGCCATGAGCGGCGCCCGCGGCAGCGCGACGCTGAACAACGTGACCATCACGAACTCGGCCACCGGCGACATCGTACGGCAGCCGGGCACGAGCTTCGTGATCACCGGCGAGTAACCCCGGCGAGAACCGCTCCCAAGGAACGACCGGCCATGCGGCGTGCTCCCCGCACGCTCATGGCCGGTCGCGTTTCCCGTTCCCGGCGCGTCTTTCGCCCGGCGCGGTTGAACCGGGACGTAGCGGATAAAGAGGCGACGCTCACGCCAGGCGTCTCCCCGTTGCCAGTGAGGATCCGCATGCCGCTTGACATTCGTTCCTGGACACCGGGACGAGAGGACACTCTGGTCGTCCGGATAGCGGGTGAGATCGATCTGGTCACGGTCGACGGGCTGCGGGCCTTCCTGCGCCCGGTCACGGGAAGCGGCCCGCAGGTGCTCATCGTGGACCTGACCGAGGTGTGGTTCATGTCCGTGGTCGGCGTACGCTGCCTGGACCAGGCGATGCGGCGGATGAAGGACCACGGCGGCGAGTTCCACGTGGTGTGCCCCCGGGGCGGCGCGGTGGACCGGCTCATCCGGTTCCAGGGCCTCCAGCACCTCATGCCCGTGCACGAGCGGATCCTCGACGCGCTCCGCGCGCCCGACCCGGCCTCCGGGCGACCGTCCGCGCGCCGCCCGGCCACCCTCGCCTCCGGCCAGGGCGGCTACGCCGTCCCCAGGACGGAGGAGGACGGCTCCCCGGCCTGACCGCGCACACCGCGCGGGGGCGTCAGACGGCGGTGGCGCCGCCGTCGGCGGCCAGGGTGGCGCCGGTGACGAAGCCGGCGCGGGGTGAGGCGAGGTACAGGATGGCCTCGGCGATCTCCTGCGGACGGGCCGTACGGCCGAGCGGGAGCGTGTTGCCGAGCGCCTCGACGCCGTCGCCCCACTCGACGAGGACGCCGGGGGTCATGGTCGGGCCGGGGGCGACGCTGTTGACCCGGACGCCCCGCGCGCCGAACTCCGCCGCCCAGGTGCGGGTGAGGGACTCCAGGGCGGCCTTGGTGGCGCTGTAGACGGAGGCGCCGGGCACGCCCATCGAGGCGGCCATGGTGGAGACGTTGACCACGGAGCCCTCACCCTTGGCGATCATGGCCGGGAGGAGCGCGGCCGTCAGGAAGAACGTCCCCCGCACGTTGGTGTCGAACATGGCCTCGAACGACTCGACGTCCTGGTCGAGCGTCGCGGCGGTCGGGAAGGCGGCGGCGTTGTTGACGAGGATGTCGACCGGGCCGGCCTCGGCGGCGAGGTTCCTGACCGAGTCCAGGTCGCCGAGGTCGGCCTGGACGAAGCGGACGCGCCCGCCGTCGCCGCCGATGTCGGCCACGGCGGCGGCCCCGCGCTCCTTGTCGCGCCCGGAGATGACGACCTCGGCGCCCTCCCGGACGAAAAGCTTCGCGGCTTCGGCGCCGATCCCGGCGGTGCCGCCGGTGATGAGCGCGACCTTGCCCTGAAGTTCCATGGTGAAGTCCTTATGCCGATCGGGACGGCGGTGAGCCGCCCGATGTTTTTGGAGTGACTGTTCCATTCATAGTGGCACAAAAATGGAGTGTCAACTCCAAAAAAGAGGTAAGGTTGCGGCATGACCGCCGGAGAAGTACGCCTGACGCGCAAGGGGCAGGCCACCCGCAACCGGATCGTCGCCGCGGCGGCGGAGCTGATGTTCGTCCGCGGCGTGGCCGGCACGAGCACCGACGACGTCCAACTGGCCGCGGGCGTGAGCCCTTCGCAGATCTACCATTACTTCGGTGACAAGAAGGACCTGGTCCGGGCGGTCATCGCCCATCAGACCGACGCCGTGCTGGCGGGCCAGCAGCCGTTGCTGAGCCGCCTGGACACGATGGAGGCGCTGAGGGCCTGGCGGGAGCTGATCGTCGACATGCAACGGCAGCGCGCGTGCGAGGGCGGCTGCCCGATCGGTTCCCTGGGCAGCGAGCTGGCCGAGACCTGCCCCGAGATGCGGCCCGACGTCGCCGCCGGGTTCGCCCGCTGGGAGGCGGCCATCCGCGACGGGCTGCGCACCATGCGGGCCCGCGGCGACCTGCGCCAGGAGGCCGATCCCGACCTCCTGGCGCTGGCGCTGCTGTCGGCCGTGCAGGGCGGGCTGCTCCTCACCCAGATCCGCCGCGACACCGCCGCCCTGGAAGCCGCCCTGGACGCCATGCTCGACCGCATCGCGTCCCTGGCGCCCTGACCGTCGCGACCTGCCTCCCGGCGATCGCGGCGACGGCGCTCATGAGAGCACGGGGAGAGGCGGGCGACGTGCGACGACGCTTGTGAGGGCGCGGTTCCGCCCTCCCCGGCGGGGCCGGGTCAGTCGCCGGTCGGCGGGACGTTCCCCCAGTACTCGTGCAGCGCGCTGAGGCGTTCGCCGCGCACCTCCACGATGATCGTCTCCCAGTTGAGGTATCCGGCCGTCGAAGGGGAGGCGCCCCGGGACTCGTACTCGTACAGGACGCGATGGCCCAGCGTGTTGACGGCCCGCCGCTCGCCGGTCACCCGGTTGCCGCCCTCCCCGTGGAACCGCGCCCACTCCTCGACGGCCCGCCGTCCCGCCTCCCCCTCATGCCGTCCGCGCCAGGGCCCCTCGGGGAACCAGAAGGAGAAGCGCGGGGTCAGCGATGCGAGGAACGGCTCCCAATCCCCGGTGAGCCACCCGTGGTCGAAACGGTCCATCGCCCGGTCGGCCACCCGCCGCACGCCGCCGGACGCCTCGGCGGAGGCCCGCGCGGGGGCGGCGAGTGCGGCGGCGCCGGCCAGCCCGCCGACGGCGGCGGCGAGCAGCGCCCTGCGTGACCCGGAACGGTCGATCATCAGCTCATCCTCTCCACGTACTCCGTGCACCATGACCCGGCAACTAGATCATGAGCGGCGGAAACACCGGATAAATCCCCGGCGGACGTGGCATGTGAGAGGAGCATCGCCATATCGGGTTCGCATCTGCTATGGATATATCGGATTAGGGTCGCATACAATGATGATTCAGCACAGGCGGAGGAAAACGCGCTGATCAGGCGTGCTCCGGAGGCACGAGCCGGCGAGGCGAGGGAGGGCTGATGCGGCCCACGTCGACGAACGTTTCGGATGCCGTGCGCGCGAGGGTGCGCCTGTCCGGCGAGGTGCGCTCGCCACGGGTGTGGAGCATGCCGGACCTGCGCGCCCTGCCGCAGCGGGCCGCCGAGGTGAGCTTCACCTGTGGCAGGACGGGCCTCCGGCGGCACCGCTACACCGGCCCGCTGCTGCTCGACGTGGCACGGGCTGCGGAGCCGCTCTGGGACGCGTCCGAGCGCAAGGACCGGTTGCGCTTCCTCGTCTCCGTGCTGGGCGGCGACGGCCATCACACGGTGCTGTCCTGGGGCGAGATCGACCCGGAGTTCGGCAACGCCCAGGTGCTGCTCGGGGTGCGGATGGACGACGACGATCTCGACGGCCGGGGGCCGCACCTCGTCGTGCCGGGCGACCGGCGCGGCGGCCGTCAGGTGAGCGAGATCGTGGAGGTGCGGATCTGCACCGACGCGAGCGCCTGGCGGAGCTGAGCGCGCCGGTCACCGCCAGGACGGCGCCGGCGACAGCCCGGGGGCGCTAGCGGTGGGTGAGCAGCGGGTGGTGGTGGTCGACGCCGGCCGGGCCGTCCGGGTCGGCGTGCACCGTGGCGGCGCGCAGGCGGGGCAACTCGTGGATCAGCCGGTGCTCGGCCTCGACGGCGACGGCGTGCGCCTCCACCAGCAGGAGCCGGTGATCGACCGCGATGTCCACCTCCGCGCGCAACGCGTGGCCGATCCAGCGCAGCCGTACCGAGCCGACGCGCCGGACGCCCGGAACCGACGCCAGGATCCCCTCGGCCCGCTCCACCAGACGCGGGTCCACGGCGTCCATCAGCCGATGGTAGATCTCGCGGAACGCGTCGCGCAGCACGAAACAGATGGCCACGGTGATCAGCAGGCCGACGACCGGGTCCGCGAGGGGGAGGCCGAGCGCCGAACCGCCCGCCCCGAGGAGGACGGCCAGGGACGTGAAACCGTCGGTGCGCGCGTGCAGGCCGTCGGCCACCAGCGCGGCCGAGCCGATCTCCCGGCCGACCCTCATCCGGTAACGGGCCACCCACTCGTTGCCCGCGAAACCCACCACGCCGGCGGCGGCCACCCAGCCCAGCGCCTGCACGTTCTCCGGATCGACGAGACGCCTCGCCGCCTCGTACCCGGCCAGCGCGGCCGACGCGGCGATCAGCGCCACGATGACGATCCCCGCCAGGTCCTCCGCCCTGCCGTACCCGTAGGTGAACCGGCGGGTGGCCAGCCGGCGGCCCACCAGGAACGCGATCGCCAGCGGTACCGCGGTCAGCGCGTCGGCGAAGTTGTGCAGGGTGTCGCCCAGCAGCGCGACCGACCCGGACACCGCCACCACGAACGACTGCGCCATCGCCGTGACCATGAGCACCGCGAAGGAGACGCCCAGCGCGCGCATCCCCCGAGCGCTGGACTCCAGCGCGGCATCCGTCCTGTCCGCGCTGTCATGGCTGTGCGGCGTGAGCACGTGCCCCACGGCGGCCCTCAGCCTCCCGAGCCGCCCTCGTGTCTCCCCGTGCCCGTGCCCGTGTCCATGCCCGTGTCCATCCCCGTGCCCGTGTCCATGCCCGTGTCCATCCCCGTGGCCGTGCGACGAGTCGGTGTTGTTCCGGTCAACCATGACGCACCTCGTTTGCACATCATCCCTTTCCTGGACTATATGTAGCCATGTACGTACGCGACAACGAATCAGGTGCGCCCTCTGTGCAGGAGCAACCGACAAGCGCGCAGGTGGAGGCGGCCACCGACGCGTTCCGCATGCTCAGCGACGCCACCCGGCTCCGGCTCATGTGGCTGCTGTCCTCCGGCGAGTACGACGTGGGATCGCTGGCCGTGGCCGTCGGCGTGCCCCGCCCCTCGGTCTCCCAGCACCTGGCCAAGCTGCGCCTCACGGGCCTGGTCGAGACGCGCAGGGACGGCAGGCGCGTGCTGTACCGCGCCCGTGACGTGCACGTCCGCACCCTCATCCAGGAGGCACTCTTCCACGCCGGCCACGAGGTCTCCGGCGAGCCGCGGCACGGCTAGCCCCCGGGCGGCGGCCCCGGAGGCCCGTGGCATGCTGTCCGCCAAGGAAGATCGGGACGGTCACGACGCCGCACGCCGCGGCTACGACGTCGTCGCGGAGGACTACGCGGCCCGGTTCCGCGGTGAGCCGGCGAGGTCGAGACCCGCCGCGCCTATCTGCCGGCCCGCCGTACCTGAATCGGTCACGGGCCCTCCCGTGCCGCCCCGCCCGGTTACGCTGGTCCCGGCGGGGCGCGGAAAGCCGTGCGCCCCCGGCGGTGCGACACCACCGGAGGTGTGCCATGCGGGCAGGGGCGACGCGGACCCTGGTGATCGCGGCGGTGCTGGCGGCACTCGCCGGCCCGGGCAGCGCGGCGCACGCCGCGGGGGCGTGGGCGGTGACCTACCTCGATCCGGTGCCCGCTCGGGTGAGCGCCGGGACGAGCCACACGCTCGGCCTGTGGGTGCTGGAGAACGCCAGGCATCCCGTGCGGGGCGGCGACCCCGGGCGGATCGCCCTCAGGTTCACCGACGGCAAGGGCGCCCAGCTGACCTTCGCCGCGGTGAAGCTGCCGGAGGCCGCCCATTACGCCGTGGCCTTCAGCCTGCCCAAGGGCACCTACCGGATCCACTCCATGCAGGGCGTGATCGCCCCGCACGCGCTCGGCACGCTGACCGTGCCCGGCCCGGTCACCCCAGGGCCGCTGCCGAGACATCTCCAGGCGCTGGACGGCCAGGTGCTGAAGGACCACTGGGGCGCGGTCCGCCCGCCGGGCTTCCCGGCCGTGGGCGGCGGCCGGGTGAAGGCCGACTCGTCCGCCATGCTGGCGACCCTCCGCTAGACCCTGCGCCAGGCCCTCCGCCAGACCCTGCGCCAGTCCGGGACGCGGGGGAGCGGCGACACCTCCATCCATACTTGACCTCAATATTTGTTGAGCTTCTAGGGTGGCCTCTGATCGGCGAACCGCCGTACCCGACAGAGGGGAAGGGTCTTGACCACCACTTCGGAAGACCGACCGGCTGTGACCGTGCTGGGTCTGGGCGAGATCGGCGCGGCGCTGGCCGGTGCGTTCCTGGCCGGGGGGCACCCGGTCACCGTGTGGAACCGCACGGAGGAGAAGGCCGGGCCGCTGGTCGCCGCGGGGGCGCGACGGGCGGAGAGCGTACGCGACGCCGTCCTCGCCGCGCCGCTCGTGGTCGTCAGCGTGAAGGGCAACGACGCGGCCCGCGAGATCCTGGCGCGGGCGGGCGACGCGCTCGCCGGGCGCGCCGTGGTCAACCTGACCGACGGCACGTCCGCCGAGGCGAGGGACGTGGCCGACTGGGCGGGGGAGCAGGGGGCGCGCTACCTGCACGGGCAGATCATGACGATCGCCCCGGGCATCGGGCATCCGGAGGCGGTCGTGTTCTACGGCGGCGACGAGACCGTGTACGACACCCATCGCCCGGCGCTCGCCCTCCTCGGTGGCCGCGGCACGTTCGTCGCCGCCGACGCCGGCGTGCCCACCCTGTACGGCATGGCCGTGCACGGCACCATGTGGGGGACGCTGAACGGCTTCCTGCACGCGGCCGCCCTGCTGGCCGCCGAGGGCATCGAGGCGGGGCACTTCCTGGAGCGCGCCGCCCCGTCGGTCGCCGCCCTGACGTCCTTCCTGCCGTCGATCGCCGAGGAGATCGACCGCGGCCGGTACGCCGTGGAGTTCGGCGCCCTCCGGCACCATCTGCCCTCGGTCGCCGACCTCCTCCGGGAGAGCCGTTCCCGCGGCGTCGACGACGCCCTCCCCGCCTACACCCTCGACCTCGTGACCAAGGCCGTCGCCGAAGGCCACGCCGACGACAGCTACTCGCGCCTGGTCGAGCACTTCAGAAGAAAAACCCACTAAACCCGTAGGTCTTGACGGAATTTGGCCCGCCGTGTTGGAGTGAGGTGTCCGCTAAGGAACGTCAAGGGGGCTGCGACCCATGCCTGTGGAGTTTCTCGGTATCGGCGGTACCAACGACGGCTCGGAGACCTCGCCGCGTTCGGGCCCCTCCTTCGACAAGGAGTACACGCTCAGGCTGGCCCTCGCTCACCAGGAGCACGGCTGGGACCGGGTCCTGTTCGCCTACGGGTCGGGGTCGCCCGACCCGGCGCAGGTCGCGGCGTTCGTGGCGGCGCGGGTGCCGGAACTGGGGATCCTGCTCGCGCACCGGCCGAACGTGTCCTACCCGACCTACGCGCTCAAGACGTTCGCCACCCTCGACCAGATCAGCGACGGGCGGCTGACCGTCCACTTCATCACCGGCGGCAACGACCACGAGCAGGGCAGGGAGGGCGACGTCCTGACCAAGGACGAGCGCTACTCCCGGACCAGGGAGTACATCCGGATCGTCAAGAAGGGGTGGACGTCCACGACGCCCTTCGACCACGACGGCGAGCACTACTCCTTCAAGGACTTCGTGTCCGACGTGTTCCCCGTGCAGCGCCCCCGGCCCGGGGTGTCCTTCGGCGGCTCGTCACCGGCGGCGTACGCGGCGGGCGGGGCCGAGGCCGACATCTACTGCCTGTGGGGTGAGCCGCTGGCCGAGACCGCGCAGCAGATCGCCTCGGTGCGGGAGGCGGCGCGGGCGGCCGGCCGTACGGACGTGCCGCGGATCCAGGTCGCGTTCCGGCCGATCATCGCGCCGACGGAGGAGCTCGCCTGGGAGAAGGCGCACCGGATCCTCGGTGACCTGCGGCGCGCCGGCGGCGCGAAGCAGCGGCGCGGACCGGCCGGCTCGCCGCAGAACGCCGGGTCGCAGCGGCTGCTGGAGGTCGCCGCGAAGGGCGAGCGGCACGACCGCGCGCTGTGGACGCCGACCGCCGCCGCGACCGGCGGCGCGGGCAACTCCACCGCGCTCGTCGGCACCCCGGAGACCGTCGCCGAGGCCCTGCTGGACTACTACGACCTCGGCGTGGACATCCTCTCCGCCCGCGGCTACGACATCCTCGGCGACGCCGTCGACTTCGGCCGCCACGTCATCCCCCTCGTGCGCGAGGAGGTCGCCAGACGCGACAGGGAAGCGGCCGGGCGGGAGGCGGCCGGCCGCGAGGGCGGGGCCGTCGCGGCGGCGCCGATCACACTCGCGCGATGACACTGCCCGGCACCCGGGCCGAGGCCGCGGCCGAGCGCCTGCCCGGAGAGGCTGCGCCGAAGGTGGTCACCGCGCCCCATCCGCTCCGCAGGCTGGCCGCGCTCGGCGTGCTGGTGCTGCTCGCGATGGCCGCCAGCGCGCTGATCACCAACCCGGCGTGGGAGTGGGACGTCGTCGGCCAGTACCTCTTCGCGCCCTCGGTGCTCCGCTCGGTCGTGCTCACCCTGCACCTGACCGCGCTCGGCATCGTCCTGGGATTCGCGCTCGGCACGGTGCTCGCGCTCATGCGGCTGTCGCCGAACCGGCTGCTGGCGGGAGTGGCCTTCGGATACGTGTGGCTGTTCCGGTCCGTGCCGCTGATCCTGCAACTGCTGTTCTGGTACAACCTGGCGCTGCTGTACCCCCGGCTGTCGTTCGGCGTCCCCTTCGGCCCGGGATTCTTCGACATCGGCACCATGGACCTGATCAGCCCGCTCGCCGCCGCCGCGCTCGGCCTCGCGCTGCACCAGGCCGCCTACGCCGCCGAGATCGTGCGCGGCGGGCTGCTGTCGGTGGACCCCGGCCAGCGGGAGGCCGCCGCCGCGCTTGGCATCCCGCGCGCCCGGCGGTTCCTGCGGATCATCCTGCCGCAGGCCATGCGCACCATCGTGCCCAACGCGGGCAACGAGATCATCGGCCTGGTCAAGGGCACCTCGGTGGTGTACGTCATGGCGCTGCCCGAGCTGTTCTACCAGGTACAGGTGATCTACAACCGCAACGGCAGGGTGATGGCCCTGCTGCTGGTCGCGGCGATCTGGTACATCGCCCTGACCACCGTGCTGTCGGTCGCGCAGTATTACGTCGAGCGCCACTACGGCAGGGGGCGCTCGTGACCGCGATGGTGGAGTTGCGCGACGTGCACAAGAGCTTCGGCTCCCTGCACGTGCTGCGCGGCGTGGACCTGGACGTGCGCAGGGGCGAGGTGCTGGTGATCCTCGGCCCCTCGGGGTCCGGCAAGTCGACGCTGCTGCGCACGATCAACCACCTGGAGAAGGTGGAGCGCGGCACGGTACGGGTGGACGGGGAACTCCTCGGCTACCGCAGGTCCGGCGACCGGCTGTACGAGTTACCCGAACGCGACATCCTGCGCCAGCGCACCAAGATCGGCTTCGTCTTCCAGAACTTCAACCTGTTCGCGCACCTCTCGGTCCGGCAGAACATCACCGAGGCGCCGCGGTCCGCGCAGCGCCGCCCGCCCGCCGAGGTCGAGGCGCTGGCCACCCGGCTGCTCGACCGGGTCGGCCTGGCCGACAAGGCGGAGGCGTACCCGCGCACGCTGTCCGGCGGCCAGCAGCAGCGGGTGGCCATCGCCAGGGCGCTCGCCCTGGAACCCAAGGTGCTGCTCTTCGACGAGCCGACCTCCGCGCTGGACCCCGAACTCGTCGGCGAGGTCCTCGCGGTCGTCAGGGACCTGGCGGGCGGCGGCACCACCATGATCGTCGTCACGCACGAGATCGGGTTCGCCCGCGAGGTGGCCGACACGGTCGCCTTCATGGACGGCGGGCGCATCCTCGAACACGGCCCGCCCGCCCAGGTGCTCGACCGCCCCGCGCACGAGCGCACCCGCGCCTTCCTCAGCAAGGTCCTTTAGCCGGCCTCAGCCGAAACCCTTGAGACATCACCCTGAGACATCGTCCAGAAGGATCGCCATGCGTCTGCCCGCCGCGCGTCTCGCGCTGCCCGCCTTACTCCTGCTCGCCCTCACCGCCTGCGCCGAGGAACCCGTGCTGAGCCCGGCCGGGGCGCCGAGCGCCGCCCCCACGGTCGCCGGTCAGCCGATCAATATCGGCCCGGACCAGCAACGGGTCACCACCGCGAAGGTGGACGCCATCGCCGCCAAGGTGCCCGCCGCCGTCGCCGAGGACGGCGAGCTGACCGTCGGGTTCAACGGCGAGGGCTCGCCGCCGCTGGTGTTCCCCGCCAGCGACGACACCACGCTGATCGGCGTCGAGACCGACATCGCCCACCTGATCGCCGACGTGCTCGGCCTGAGACTACGGCCGGAGAACAGCTCCTGGGAGAACCTCTTCCTGGCCACCAGATCGGGCAAATACGAGCTGACGCTCAGCAACGTCACCGTCACCGAGGAGCGCAAGGACCTCTACGACTTCGCGACCTACCGGATCGACCAGCTCGGCTGGCAGGTGATCGACTCCAGCCCGATCAGGCGGATCGAGAAGCCGGCCGACGTCGCCGGGCTGCGGGTCTCGGTGGGCTCGGGCACCAACCAGGAGAAGATCCTCCTCGAATGGGACGAGCAGAACCGGGCGGCCGGGCTCCGACCGGCCGAGATCCTCTACTACCAGAAGTACGGTGACGCGCTCCTCGCGCTGAAGTCCGGCCGCATCCAGGCGTACTTCGGGCCCAACCCGGCCATCGCCTACAACATCGCGGTCAGCGGCGGCTCCCGGATCGTCGGCACCGCCTCGGGCGCCGGCCCCGACCTGCAGGGACTGATCGCGGCGATGACCAAGAAGGGCAACGGCCTGGTCGGCCCGGTGCACGAGGCGCTGAACACGGTGATCGGGAACGGCACCTACGCCCAGGTGCTCAAGCGGTGGGGCCTGGCGAACGAGGCCATCCCGGAGTCCGTGGTCAACCCGCCCGGCCTGCCCAGGGAGGCGAGTTGAGCACGGCCGCCTTCGACGTGCAGCAGGCCGGCGTGGGCGACCCGGCCGTGGCGCCGCTGCTCGCCGGCCTGCGCGTCGAGTACGCCGCCCGGTACGGCCGCAACGACGAGCTGGACCGGTATCCCGCCGGAGAGTTCGCCCCGCCGCACGGCGCCTTTCTCATCCTGGTCTCCGGCGGGGAGACGGTCGCGGGCGGCGCGTTCCGGCGCTACGACCCCGTGACCGCCGAGCTGAAGCGGGTGTGGACCCATCCCGGCCACCGGCGCCGCGGTCTCGCCGCCGCGGTGGTCCGCGCGCTGGAACACGAGGCCGCGGACCGGGGGTACCGGCGCGTCTACCTCACCACGGGCCCCCGCCAGCCCGAGGCCGCCGCGTTGTACCTGGCCGCCGGCTACACCCCGCTCTTCGACCCGGACGACCGCCCGGTGCGGGGACCGCTGCCCTTCGAGAAGACCCTGTGACCCCGTTCCGGGTGTCACCCGGCAGCCGCGGGCGGCCGGTTCGCCGTCATGTGAGGACACGCCGGGGATGTGCGCGAATCGGCCGATGCAGTCGCACGAGGTGCCCGACATCGCCGAGGCGCTCGGCCGTACGGTGCTGGCCGCGGCCACCCTGGCCGGCGGGTTCTCCCACGAGACGTGCCTGCTCACGCTGGCCGACGGGCAGGTCGTCGCCCGGCTCGGCGGACCGGACCCGGCGGTCGAGGCCGCGGTGATGGCCGCGGCCTCCCGGCACGTGCCCGTCCCCGAGGTGCTGCTCGTGCTGCGGGCGGGCGACGGCACCCGCCCGGCCATGGTGCTGGAACACGTGCCGGGCACGCCGCTCGAACACGTGCTCGCCGGCGGGTACGGCGCGGCGGAGTACGGCGCGCTCGGCGCGGAGGTGGGCCGGGTCGTCGCGGACATCGGCGCGGTGACGTTCGACCGGCCGGGCTTCTTCGCCGACGAGCGGCTCACCGTCCGGCCGGAGCTCCCGTGGTCGCGGCAACTGGCGGAGATGGCCGAGACCTGCATGAACGCCCTCAGCGACCTGGTCACCCGCCCGGCCGGGCATCCCGTCGCCGACCAGGCGGCGCAGCGGATCCGGGACTGGGTCGCCGAAGGCGTGCCCGGCGATTGAGCACCCCAGGCGGCGCGCGGACCGGGGACTGGGACCGGGGCCCGTCAGCCGCCGGACCGGACGGCGGCGACGGCCGCCTCCAGCGTGGGGTGCAGGGAGAGGATCTGGTCCAGGCCGACGATGCCGAACACCCGGGTGAGGTCGGGGTTCAGGCCGGCGAAGGCCAGCGCCGCGCCAGCCGCCTGGGCGCGGTGGTAGGCGGCGACGAACACCGGGATGCCGGTGGAGTCGCAGTAAGTGAGGCCGGACAGGTCGATCACCAGCTCCGAGCCCGCCTCCAGCCGGATCTCCTCCACGGTCGCGCGCAGCCGGGGCGTGGTGTGGAAGTCCAGCTCCCCCGCCACGGTCAGCACGGTCGGCCCGGTGGGGTGCGAGAAGAGTGTGACGGCGAGGTCTCGGGCGGTCACCATGTCTCCTAAGCGAAGGGGTCGGTCGGGGACGGAACCGCGGGTGGCCCGTCTCACTTCCCTACCTTCCTCGCTCCCTTTCCGGCGCGGAGGGCGGGTATGCCGTCGTACGGGGACGGCTGGCCTATCCTACGGAATGCCGCACTGCAGTTCACCGCCGGTGCTGGTGAGGCCGTGCCGCACCTCGGCGAGGCGCTTCGAGGGAGAGGTGACGTGGTGAGCGATGCGGATCCGGTGGACCTGGTGTTTCCCGGCGCCGGCGAGATGGCCGTGCGGATGCGGGCGCACCCGTGGGCCGAGACGTCCATGGGGGAGCCGGGGGCGTGGCCGTCCAGCCTGCGCACCGCCGTGCGGATCTGCCTCACCTCCCGCTTCCCCATGATCGTGTGGTGGGAGAAGGAGCTCCGCTTCCTCTACAACGACGCCTACCTGCCGCTGCTCGGCACCAACCACCCGGCGCTGGCCAAGCCGGGCGACCAGGTGTGGGGCGAGATCTGGCACATCATCGGGCCGATGCTGCACTCGGTGATGACCACCGGCGAGGCCACCTGGTCGGAGGACCTGCTGCTCCCGCTGGTACGGCACGGCTACCTGGAGGAGACGTACTGGACCTACTCCTACAGCCCGCTGCACGACGACGAGGGCGTGGTGCGCGGCGTGTTCACCGCGGTGAGCGACACCACCGAGCGGGTCATCGGGGAGCGGCGCCTCGCGGTGCTCCAGGACATGGGGGCGCTGGCCGGCCACGCCCGCACCGTCACCGAGGCGTGCGGCCTGGTGGCCCAGGCGCTCGGCCGGGCCGCGGAGGACGTGCCGTTCGCCGCGATCTACCTGCGCCGCCCGGGGACCGACGAGCTGGCCCCCGCCGCGCTCAGCCCGGCGGGCGCCGATCCGGCCACGCTCGCGCAGGGGCCCGGCGGCTGGCCGGTGCGGGAGGTGCTGCGCACCGGCGCCCCGGTGACCGTGACCGACCTGGCCGGGCGCTTCCCCCCGCTGCCCGCCGGAGGATGGCAGGCCCCGCCGACCCAGGCGGTGGTGCTCCCGCTGGCCGGCGAGACCGGCGGGCAGACCATCGGCACGATCGTGCTCGCGGCGCGGGCCGGCCGGGCGCTGGACGAGGCGTACACGTCGTTCCTCGCCCTGGTGGCACGGCAGACCGCCGCGCTGGTCAACGCCGCGATCGCCTCCCAGGCACAGCTCAGGCGCGCGGAGGAGCTGGCCGAGCTGGACCGGGCCAAGACCACCTTCTTCTCCAACATCAGCCACGAGTTCCGCACCCCGCTGACCCTGATCATGGGGCCGCTGCAGGAGCTGCGCGCCCGGTTCGCCGACGGTGACGAGGGGGTCAGGGAGGAGCTGGAGTTCATCCACCGCAACGGGCTCAGGCTCGGCAAGCTCGTCAACACCCTGCTGGACTTCTCCCGCATCGAGGCCGGCCGGATGCGGGCCCGCTTCGAGCCGGTGGACCTCGCCGCCGTCACCGTCGATCTCGCCAGCGTCTTCCGGTCCGCCGTGGAGAAGGCCGGCCTGGCCTTCGAGGTGGACTGCCCGCCGCTGCCCGGCCCGGTGCACGTGGACCGCGAGATGTGGGAGAAGGTCATCCTCAACCTGCTGAGCAACGCGTTGAAGTTCACCTTCGAGGGTTCCATCGGGGTGGCGTTGCGGCACGAGGACGGGCAGGCGGTGCTCACCGTCGCCGACACCGGCGTCGGCGTGCCGGAGCAGGAGATGCCGCGGCTGTTCGAGCGGTTCCACCGGATCGAGAACGCCCGTTCCCGGTCCAACGAGGGCAGCGGCATCGGCCTGGCGCTGGTCAGGGAGCTGGTGGGCCTGCACGGCGGCACCATCACCGCGGACAGCCGCGAGCACGGCGGCACCGCCTTCACCATCCGCCTGCCGTCCGGCGCCGGGCACCTCGCCGCCGGGAGCGTGGTCCCGCCCGGCGGTCAGGACGGAGTCTCCGACGCCGGGAGCGTGATCTCGCCCGGCGGCCGGGACGGGGTCTCCGGCGCCGCCGAGCCCTTCGTGCAGGAGGCGTTGCGCTGGCTGCCGCACGACGGCGCCGGCCCACCGGCGGACACCGGCGTCGAGCCCTCACTCGGCGGCGCGGAGTTCCGGCCGGGCCGGGCCGGCGCGACCCCGGCCCGGGTGCTCATCGCCGACGACAACGCGGACATGCGGCAATATCTCACCCGGCTGCTCCGGGCCGCCGGATACCAGGTGGACGCGGTCACCGACGGCCGCGCCGCCCTGGAGACGATCCGCGCCGACGCCCCCGACCTGGTGGTCAGCGACGTGATGATGCCCCGCCTGGACGGCCTGCAACTGGTTGCCGCCCTGCGCGCCGACACCCGTACGGCGAGCGTCCCCGTGCTGCTGCTGTCCGCCCGCGCCGGGCAGGAGGCGTCGATCGAGGGGCTGGGCGCCGGGGCCGACGACTACCTGGTCAAGCCGTTCTCCGCCGCCGAACTCCTCGCCCGGGTGCGGGCCAACGTGGAGATGACCCGGCTGCGCGACCACCACGCCAGGTGGCGCACCGCGTTGATCGACTCCGTGCAGGAGGCGTTCTTCGTCAGCGACGAGGACGGCGCCATCGTGGAGATCAACAAGGCGTTCACCGACATCCTCGGCTACGGTCCCGAGGGCCTGCCGTACACGCCGCACCACCCGTGGTGGCCGAGCGAGACCTCCGACGCCGAGGCGCACCGGCTGGCCAGGGAGGCGTTCGACCTGGTCGTGGGGGAGCGGCGGGGGAGCCACATCAGCCCGGTCACCCACCGCGACGGGCACCGGCTGTGGGTGGCGGCCACCTTCAACCCGGTCGAGGACCCCGACACCGGCCGACGGGTGACCGTCGGCACCTTCCGCGACGTCACCGCCGAGCACTACGCCGTGCAGCGGGAGACGGCCATGGCGGCAGTGAGCGTCCGCCTGTCGGAGGCGGAGAGCCTGCCCGACGCCCTCCTGGGAGCCCTGGAGGAGTTCCGGGACGTGTGGTACGCCCGCCGGGTCATGGCGGTCACCTTCCCCGAGGCGGGGGAGCCGGTGCTGGTGTCCACCGAGGCGGCAGGCGGATGGGCCGAACTGCCGCCGGAGGAGCGGGAGTCGATCGGCGCCCTGCGCGAGCGTCCCCTGCTGACCCCGGTCGTCGGCGAGACGGCGTGCGCCGGGATCACGCTGGAGCATCCCGACGGGCTCCTCGCCGTATGGATCGACCTGGGCGAGAACCGGCCCTTCAGCACCGAGGACCAGACCCTGCTGGCACTGCTGGCGGGCTACCTCGGGCAGGCCCTGCACCGGGCGCACCAGATCGACCAGCAGCGCGAGACCGCCCTGGCCCTCCAGCGCGCCATCCTCGGCCCCTCCCGGCTGCCCGCCGGCTTCGCCGTCCGCTACGAGCCGGCCACCCGCCCGCTGGAGATCGGCGGCGACTGGTACGACACCGTCCAGCTTCCCGGCGGCCGGATCGGCATCGTCGTCGGCGACTGCGTCGGCCGTGGCCTGCAGGCCGCCACCATCATGGGCCAGTTGCGCAGCGCCTGCCGCGCCCTGCTCCTCCAGGACACCCGGCCCGCTCCGACGATCGCCGCGCTGGACCGCTTCGCCGCGCTGATCCCCGGCGCCAGGTGCACCACCGTCTTCGTCGGCGTCCTCGACCCGGAGACCGGTGACTTCACCTACTCCAGCGCCGGTCATCCGCCGGGCATCCTCGCCTATCCGGACGGCACCATCCGGCTCCTGGCGGAGGCCGGTTCCATTCCGCTGGCGGTCCGCCCGGGTCATCCCCGGCCGGAGGCGAGCTGCACCGTGCCCGCCCGGGCCACCCTGATGCTGTACACCGACGGCCTGGTGGAGCGCCGCCGCCACTCGCTGGACGCGGGGATCGGCCGGGCCGGCGCGGCTGTCCGGGCCGGGCAGAGTCTTCCGGTGGACGAGCTGGCGACGCGGCTCATGACGGATCTCTCGCCCGCGGAGGGCTACGACGACGATGTCGCCCTGCTCGTTTACCGGCATCCGGCGCCGCTGGAGGTGCACTTCCCCGCGATGTCCGCCCAGCTCGCCCCGGTGCGGTCCGCGCTGCGCGCGTGGCTGACCCGCTGCGACCTCCACCCCTCGCAGATCCAGAAGGTCCTGGTCGCCGCGGGGGAGGCATGCGCCAACGCCATCGAGCACGGACACCGGCACACCCCCGGGCACACCGTCCGCCTGTACGCCGCCGCCACGGTGAGCGACCTGCGGGTGACGGTGACCGACACCGGCTACTGGAAGGTTCCCGGTTCCCCTTCGCCGCACCGCGGCCGGGGGATAACCCTCATGCACGCCATGATGCACCAGGTGACCATCAAGCCCGGCCCGGCCGGCACGACCGTTGAGATGCACACGAGGATCAGCTGATGACCACACCTCTCACCCTCGCCACCTCCCGGCGTCCGGACGGCACCGTGGTCCTGACCGCCACCGGTGAGATCGACATGAGCAACGCCGCCGCCCTGGCGGAGGCCCTCACCCGGGCCGCCACGGGCCAGACCCCGCTGCTCGTGGACCTCACCGCGGTCGACTACCTCGACAGCGCCGGCCTGACCACGCTCTTCGAGCACGCCGAGCGCATCCAGCTCATCGCCCCCCCGCTCCTCACGCCCGTCCTGACGGTCTCCGGGCTGGCCGAGCTCACCACCGTCCACTCCTACGACCCCGCCGCGCGGCCGGACGGGGAAGGGCCGCCCGCGGTGTAGCGGGCGGGCGCGTCACCGGGTCGGCGACGCGGCGCGGCAGAGCGTGTCGCGGGCCGGGCGGGTGCCGGTGACCAGGAAGTCGGTGACGGCCCGGTCGCCGCACGCGTTCCCGTTGGCGAGGTAGGAGCCGTGCCCGCCCGCGTCGACGGCGACCATCCGCGCCCGGTCGCCGAACGCCTCGCGCATCTTCAGCGCGCCGGCGTACGGCGTGGAGGGGTCGCGCAGGTTCTGCACCAGGAGCACGTTGGACGGGCCCTTGGCGGTGATGCGCACCGGCGGCTCGGCGGGCCGCCACGGCCAGTACGCGCAGGGGCCCAGGTTGACCGGCATGCCGGCGGTCAGCGGGTGGGCCTTCCTGTCCTGGGTGACCAGCCGCTCGTGCAGCCGGGTCGAGTCCGGCCACTCCACGTCGTTGCACATGGTCGCGCCGGCGGTGGCGGCGGTGTTCTGCATCTGGGCCTCCGGCGGGGCGACGGCCGTGGGGAGCGGGCCCGAGGCCGCCGCCGTCTTCATCAGCCCGGCCAGGGCGGGGAAGCGCGAGTCGGCGTAGAACGCGTTCAGCATCGTGTCGCGCAGGACGTTGCCGTTCAGCTCGGGCGGGTTGGCGCCGGGCCAGGGGAGAGGCTTGCGGTCCAGGCGGGCCGCGAGTTCCAGCGTGGTACGGCGGACCGCGGCCGGCGTGCCGCCCAGGCCGTACTCCTCGTCGCGATCGGCCGCCCAGGCGGCGAAGTCGGGGAACCGGTCCTCCACGCCGATCGCGTAGTTGGCCAGCCAGCCGCGGGCCACCTTGTCCGGGTTGGGATCGTCGTTGCTGTCCAGGATCACCCGATCGGTGTTGCCGGGGAACATCGTGGCGTAGGCGGCGCCGGCGTACGTACCGTAGGAGACGCCCCAGTAGGACAGCCGCTGCTCGCCGAGGGCGCGCCGGATGCGTTCGATGTCCCTGGCCGCGGTGCGGGTGCTGATGCTGCGCACCACCGGGCCGCCGTTGCGCGCGCAGGCGGCGGCGAGCCTGCGGGACCAGGCGGTGTTGCGCGCGATGCCGCCGTCCGCGTCCGGCCAGGGCTTGAGCAGGGTGGGGTCCAGGTCGGCGTGGGCGAGGTCGCAGGACGCGAGCGTACTGGCGCCGACCCCACGCGGGTCGAAGCTGACCAGGTCATAACGGTCGAGCACCTCCTTGGGCATGGAGCGCGCCAGCGTGCTCGGACGGGACAGGCCGGGACTGCCCGGCCCGCCCGGAATGAACAGCAGCACCCCCCTGCGCAGCCCCGGCACGGCTGTGCGGATCCGGGAGACGGCCAGCGTGACGGTCTCCTTGCCGGGCGCACGGTAGTCGAGCGGCACCTGGAGGGTCGTGCACTCCTGCCGGGGGTCGAGCCCGGTCACGGCGGCGCAGCGGCCCCAGACCGGGGTGTCGGCCTGGGCCGGTACGGCCGGCGTGACAGCCAGCAGGGCAAGGGTGGTGGCGCCGATCACGGCGTTTCGTTTCATGGTTTCAAGTCTGTGAGCGGCGGCTTCCCGGTCCCAGGGAGTTGATCACCGATCGACCGTGATCTGCTCATGAACCGGGCATCCGGGTGAACACCACCGTCCGCCGCCTCACCACCGCACCCGCCGCGACCGGCATCCTCCTCCACCGGCGGCGCCTCGGCCGCCGCCGGCACAACGGCGGCCACAGGCGGGGGCTCGTCCCGGGCGGCGGGGCGGTGCCGGGCGCTAACGGGCCGGGGCGGTGCCGTCGGGGCGGTCGCCTTCCCGTGGCGGTCTGCGGCGGCCCGGGACGCGCATGGTGAGCAGTCTCGCCCGGGGCGCGACCCGTTCGGCCAGGTCGAAGAGGGCCTGGGTGCGTGTACGGTCGGCGTCGAGGTGGGTGAACAGGTTGACACCGAGGTAGAACGTGATCGCCGCGTAGGCGAGATCGCGCGGCGGCAGCAGCCTGGCCAGCGGCGATCCGCCGATCACCCGGTCCAGGGCCTGCTCGATGAACTCGATCCACGGCTCGGCCCGGGAGGTGATCTCCGAGCGGAGCTCGGGCCGGGCGATGCTCGCGCCGACCAGCTCGGAGAAGAGCGTGATGTGCCCGCCTTCGAGGTCGGCCCGGTAGATCGCGCTGGCCGTCTCGACGAGCTCCTCCAGGTTCCCGGCCTTCTGCACGGCCTGCCGGTAGGCCGCCATGCGCTGCTCGGAGGACCGGTCCAGCGCGGCCAGCAGCAGCGGGTCGACCCCACCGAAATGGTAGAAGACCAGCGCCGAATTCACCCCGGCCGCCTTGGCGATGGCCCGCGCGCTGGTGCCCGCGTACCCCTGGCTCCGCACGGTCTCGGCGGCGGCGTCGATCAGCCGGTCGCGGGTCTCCGCTCCGGACTGCTGCTTCTCGGTCACCGCACCCCCGCTTGACAGTCTCCCATCCGCTCATCATACGGTTTAATCACTTGATTAAATCTTCTGGTTAAGGCGGTGGATGTGGAACCTGAACGGGGACCGCAGCGCGAGGCACGATGGACGCTGGCCGGAGTACTGGCGGCGCTGTTCGCCGCGATGCTGCTCTACCGGGTGCTGCACGAGGGCCACCTGGAACAGACGGCGCTGTTCTACGTCGGCCTGCCGGCCGTGATCGCCGTCACCGTCGCCCTCACCGTCCGGCCCCGCGGCACCACCGGGATGATCATGGCGTCCATGACGGTGGCCCTGGCACTCGCCGGCCCGCTGCTCGGCGAGGGGATCGTCTGCCTGGTGATGGCCGCGCCGCTGTTCTACCTGGTCGGCGCGTTCGTCGGGGTGTTCATCGACCACGACAGGCGCCGCGGAAGCGGTCCGGGAGGCAAGGGGCAGATCAGCCTGCTGGTCGCGCCGCTCATCGTCGCCGCCGCCCTGGAGGGGACGGTGGCCTCGCTGCCCAGGGACAACGAGGTGACCGTCAGCCGGGCGATCGGATCGGCGGCGGATGTCGAGCGCGCGCTGGCCGCCGAACCCCGGTTCGGGCCCTTCGACTCGGCGTTCCTGCGGCTCGGCTTCCCCCTGCCGCTGCGCTCCGAGGGCACCGGGCTGGACCTCGGCGACACCCGCACGATCACCTTCACGCCGCGTCGTTCGCTCGGCATCGGAGCCCCGCTGGAACCCCGGTCCATGACGCTGCGGGTGAGCGAGCGCTCGCCCGGCCGGGTCGTCTTCGCGGTCGTCGAGGACACCACCCTCGCCCGCTGGCTCGACCTGCGTCAGGCGGTGTTCGACTGGCGCGGCGGCAGGCTGGAGGTCACCCTCGGCTACCGCCGTACGTTCGACCCGGGGTGGTACTTCGGCCCGCTCCAGCGCTACGCGGCGGCCGAGGCGGCCGGCTACCTCGGCAGGACGTTCGTCCCGTGAACGACCCGGCCCTGATCCGCGGTGTCGCGCTCTTCGCGCCGGTGGCGGCCGTCTGGATCGCCGTGGCCGTACGGCGGCCGGGTTCGCGAGACCTCGCCGCGATGATCCTCGCCACCGCGTGGAACCTGCTCACCCTGGCGGTGGCCAACGTCGTCGCGGCGCACGCGGGCTGGTGGACGTTCGCCGCCGAGGGCGCCCTCGTCGCGGGCGTGCCCGCCGACCTGCTCCTCGGCTGGGCGCTGCTGTGGGGCGCGCTGCCCGCGCACGTCCTGCGCACGCTCCCGCTGCCGCTCGTGCTCGCCGCCTTCGGCTGGCTGGACCTGGCCCTGATGCCACTGGCCGGTCCGGTCGTGACACTGGGCGCGGGATGGCTGTACGGCGAGGCCATCGCGATCGCGTGCTGCCTGCTGCCCGGCCTGCTGCTGGCCCGGTGGACCGCCGCGGACCGCCGGCTGCCCTGGCGGGTGACGTTCCAGGTGATCCTCGCGGGCGGGCTCGCGCTCGGCGTCCCCCTCGCGCTCACCGGGGCCTGGCGGCAGCCCGGGTGGGCGATCGGCCTGCTGGCGCAGGCGCTCGCCGTGCCGCTGCTCCTCGGGCTCGCCGCCGTACGCGAGTTCGCCGTCGCGGGTGGCACACCGGTGCCGTACGACCCGCCGAAACGCCTCGTCACCGGCGGGCCGTACGCCTACGTCCGCAATCCGATGCAGGCGGCCGTGACGGGCGCTTACCTGGTGCTGGCGGTGGCGGACCTCCGGTTCGCCGCCGCCGCGGGGCTCTCGTTCGCCTACGGGGCGGGGCTGGCCGCCTGGCACGAGGGCGGGCACCTCGCCGGCCGGTTCGGCGCGGACTGGGCGGACTACCGGGACCGGGTGCGCCCCTGGCTGCCCCGCGCGCGGCCGTACCCCGGCCTGCCGCACGCCGACCTGCACGTCGCCGCCTCCTGCGCGCGGTGCGCCGAGGTGGGCGGCTGGATCACCCGCGGGCGGCCGGTGTCGCTGCGGATCCTGCCCGCCGAGCGGCATCCGGCCGGGCTGCGCCGGATGACCTACGAGCGCGCCGACGGGCTGCGCGCCCACGGCGTGGCGGCCTTCGCCCACGCGGCGCAGCACCTCCACCTGGGCTGGGCGCTGGCCGGCTGGCTGCTCCTGCTGCCGGGAGTGCGGTGGTTCGCCCAGCTCTGCGCGGACGCCTTCGGCGCAGGCCCCGCCCGTCCGGCGCCCGCCGAGTCGGACGGGGTTCCCATCCGCCGGGGCCCTGCCTAGAATTCTGGATACTTGTCAATAAAAAATGCGCTGTGTCACCCGGGCGAGGAGTATGACAGTGGCCGCGAAACTGCACGCGTCATGGGCTCACGGATTCACCGCGGTGCCGGAGAACCCCGCCACCCGGGTGTTGCGTCAAGGATTCGGTGCCACTTTCACGATTCCGGCGAACACCGGCGAATGGATCCATCTGCCGATCCCCACCCCCGTCATCACCGCGAACGCGCGGGCCGTCCTGGACAAGGTGCTGTTCCTCTTCCACGCGCGCAACACCAGCTCACTGCTCCAGGTGGACGTCTACGACGGCCCCACCAGGATCCTGGCCGTTCGGGAAATGCGCATTCGCGGCGACCATTCCCGGGGGGTCGACGACAAGAATGTCGTCACGCTGCGTCGGCCCGCCATTCGTTTCGGCGTGGGAGTGTCATTACTGGTCGCCGCCGGTCAGAACCAGAGCGAATTCTTCGTCTCCGGATTCGGTGGGGACTTCTTTCACGACCTGCCCTGAAAACGGGCGGTAGTCTGGCGGCAGCGGATGGTACGGGCCCGGTGCGGGAAGGCCGAGACTGTCGTCCGGCGCTGCTAAGCTTTCCCTCGTACGCGAAAGCCACAGGGGTGGGAGAAATGGCCGAGAAGGTTATACGGGTAGACGACCTTGACGGGTCCGAAGGGGCGGATGTCGTCCGGCGTGAGTTCTCGGTCGTGGACCGCACGTTCAGCATCGATCTGAGCGACGACAATGACAAGCGCCTTCGTGAGCTCCTCGACGGCCTTGCCGACTATATCGAGCACGCCACCGAGGTCAAACAGGCCGGCCGGGCACGAAAGCGGAGCGACGCCACGAGCAGGCTGGCCAACGGGCACACCAACACCGACGTGCGCGCCTGGGCCAAAGACAACGACATCGAGGTCAGCGCGCGCGGGTCGATCGACTCGGAAGTCTACGACCTTTATCACGACGCATTCCCGGACTCGAAACCAGAGGAATGACCGAAGAAAAGGGCCGGCCCGATGGGTTCGGCCCTTTTCATCATATGTTCGTCATATGGCCGCCGGCGTCCGGCGGTGCACGGTGTGGATCGGGTGTCGCACCCAGGTCGGCTCGGGCGGTGTGGTGGTGCTCGGTGCCGGGTCGGCTCGGGAGGTGTGGGTCAGGTGTCGGCGCTCGGCCGGCCCAGGTGGCGTAGCTGCGCCGGGGACAGCACGGAGATGTTCTGGTCCACCGGGGTCTCCGAGTACTGCAGGATGGTCCACCGCTTCCAGTCGGCGGGCGCGGAGACGGTGCCCTTCGCGCTGTAGTTGGCGACCCACAGCGGATAGCGTTCGAGGCCCTTGCCGTAGGTGTCGGCGAAGCTCCAGTTGCTGTAGAAGAGCGGCGTGGTGCCGGTCCTCTCCCGCACGTGGGCGAGCCAGATCCTGGCCCACTGGTTGACCTCGGCGACGGACCTGCCGTCGGTGGTCTCCAGGTCGAGGACGAGCAGGTCGCCGCGCTTGACGGGCTGCCCGTCGACCACCGAGAGGAAGTGGTCGGCCTCGGCTACGGGGTCGTTGCGCGGATGGCCGAAGTGGTAGGCGCCGCGCACGATGCCCTTCTCGGCCAGCGCCTTCCAGTGCCGGGCGAAGGCGCTGTCGTCGATGGTCAGCCCCTCGGTCGCCTTGACGATGCCGAACTTCGCCGGGCTCGCGGCCCAGTCGTACTGCGGCTGGTAGGAGGACACGTCCTGGCCGTAGGTGAGCACCGCTCCCCGAGCCTCGACGGCCTGGACGGGAACGGCCTCGGCCTGCGCGGGCGTCGTCACCACCACGCCGGTGAGGCCGGCGGCGAGGAGCGCCAGGGCCGCGATCAGTTCGCGCAGCCGTGCGCTGACGCGCAGCGGCGGCAGTTCGGGGCGCGGGGGAAGCCACCGGGAGATGCGGGGGAATTTCAGTTGCGGGGGAACGGGCATATGGATCGGTTCCTTGCTTGCCTGCCACCTCCCGGACGGGCCGGCGGCCAAGTAGGGAAACACACGCGCACATCGTCGGTGCGACCGTGCTGATTCACCCCGGTACCGCGGTGTCGCGGATCAAGTGGTCGTGTCTCTGGAACACGCCCCCGGGCCGTACGCTTCTTGGGCGGCCTTATAGGGGATCGGGGCATGGGGAATGTGCTGAACGTTAGTCACCGGCTCAAACGTTTGCAAGCCGGGGACCGTCCGGTGACAGAAATCTCCATATGCCAGGGAATTCTTTTACCCGATCACGAGGTGAATATGGTCCAGTTCTCCGCCGTCCGGAATCCCATGTCCAGGTAAAGGGGGACGCCCATCGGGCTGGCGTGCAGGAAGGCGGTGCGGGCGCCCGCCTCGTACGCGTCGCGCAGGACCGCCGCCGTCGCCGCCCGGCCGTAGCCGCGCCGCCGGTGCGGCGGGGGGACCGCGAGGTTGAACACGCCGACCAGGTCGTTCACCAGCACGCCGAAAGAGGTCGCCACCGGCACGCCGGCCGCCTCGGCGAGGTACGCGCTCATGGAGACGTGGTCCATGACGGCGGGAAGGGTGAAGGCCGTGAAGATCTCCGCAGGTCCCTCGTATCCGGCGGCCATCGTCTCACGGTACGTGTCGCCCTCGGCCCCGGCGACGCGGCGGACCCGCGGCTCGCTTGTCCCGGTGGCCCCCGCGTCCTCCTCCGTGAGCTTCTTGATCATGAAGGGCAGCGTCATCCGCCGGTCCAGCCCGTGACGGGCGGCCGTGTCCGCGATCCGGTGGCCCACGTGCTCACCGCGCACCTGGACGCTCCACGTCACCGCAGCCAGCCCCGGGGCTGCGGCGAAGCACGCCACCTCGTCGGCGTCGGCCTCCCGCGCGACGCTGAAGACGCCGTTCAGCAGCGACATCGGCGCGCCGGTGACGAGCACCGACGTGCCGTGCGCCCCCATCCGGTGGAACCCGGCAGGCTGCGCGTCGGCGAACATCGCGAGCGCGGCCATCCACGCCTCGGCCGCCACGTCCGCTCGATCCCTCTTTTCCCCCTTTTTCATACGAAAACCATACAAATAACCCAGCCTGACCCGTGTCCAGGACCCCGGTCGGGCCGGGTCACCGAACCCGCGCGGAACCGGGGCCGCTCGCCGGGCTCGGCCCCCGCGCGCTACCCGACCACCGGCCGCGCGCTCCGATCCACCGGCCGAGGCCGGTCACAGGGTCCGTCAGATCAGGGGCCGTCAGATCAGAGGCCGTACTCCTCCAGCAGGTGGAGCCAGAACTCGCTCACGGTCGGGAACGCGGGAACGGCGTGCCAGAGCCGGTCGAGGGGGATCTCGGCGGTCACCGCGATGGCGGCCGCGTGCAGGTGGTCGACCACCGCGGGGCCGGCGAAGGTGACGCCGAGGAGCACCCGGCGGTCCTCGTCGACGACCGCCTTCGCCCGGCCGGTGTAGCCGTCCGCCTGGAGGTAGGCCCCGGCCACCGCGCCCAGGTCGTACTCCACGGTGCGCACCGGGAAGCCGCGGGCGCGGGCCTGGGCCTCGGTGAGCCCGGCCGCGCCGACCTGCGGATCGGTGAACACGACCTGCGGGGCGCCCAGGCCGTCGGCGATGTCGCGGAGCGCCGGCAGGTCGTCGGGCAGGCCGCCGGCGCGGGCGGCGATCACGTCGCCGCACACCCGGGCCTGGTACTTGCCCATGTGGGTGAGCAGGTTGAGCCCGTTGACGTCGCCGACGGCGTACAGCCAGCCGCCGGGGACGCCGGTCACCCGCATGCTCGCGTCCACCTCCAGCGGGCCGTGCGGCTCCAGGCCGGCGGTCTCCAGCCCGAGGTCGCCCACGGCGGCCCGGCGGCCGGTGCCGACGAGGATCTCGTCGGCCTCCACCACCGAGCCGTCCTCGGTGTGCACAGTGACCGGGCCGCCGGGTTCCGGCCGCTCGACACGGGAGAGCGAGCGGCCGAAACGCAGGTCGATGCCCGACTTCCGGAACGACGCGGCGAGCAGTTCGCCGGCGAACGGCTCGGTCCGGGTGAGCAGCCGGTCACCGCGCACGAGCAGGGTCGTCTCGTGCGCGCCGAGGGAGTGGAGTGCCTGGGACATCTCGCAGGCGACCGGGCCGCCGCCGATCACCACCAGCCGTTTGGGCACCTGCCGGACCGCGGTCGCGTCGCGGTTCGTCCACGGGCGCGCCTCCAGCATCCCGGGCACGCCCGGGATCGCGGGGTCGCTGCCGGTGGCGACCGCGACGGCGTGCCGGGCCCGCAGCGGCCGGACGGCGCCGTCCGGCGCGGTCACCTCCACGCGCAGCGCACCGGCCAGGCGTCCCCGGCCGCGGATGAACGTCGCCGGCAGCTTCTCGACCCAGTCCACCGCGCCGTCGTCGTCCAGATGGGACACGGCCTCGTCACGGCGGGCGAGTACGGCGGCGGCGTCGATCGGGCCGCGCAGCTCCACCCCGGGCAACCGGCCCACCTCGGCGGCCAGCTCCATCGGCCGCAGCAGCGCCTTGCTCGGGATGCACGCGTAGTAGGCGCACTCGCCGCCCACGAGGCGCTCCTCGACGACGGCGGCCGTCAGGCCGCCGCGTACGACACGCGCGGCCACGGTCTCCCCGACCGGCCCGGCGCCTATCACGATCACATCGAAGACATCGGTTTCGTCCGCCACGGACACCACCCCCGTCGCCGCCGCGTGATGGGCGAGTTTCATCCCAGTCTCGCACCGCGTCGGGCGACGGAAGGGAAAGCGCAGGGCAGGGGAGCCTCATGCGACCGCGGACCCGCCGCTCGCTCCGAGGCGCTCCGAGGCGCTCCGAGGCGCTCCGAGGCGCTCCGAGGCGCTCCGAGGCACGAGTCGCTTCGAGGCGCGTCGAAACGACCCCGGTCTAGCGTTGCCGTGAGACCGCGCAGACAGGAGTCCGAGCACCATGACCTTCCGCGACCTGCACCACGGCGACCGGCCCCTGGTCCTGCCGAACGCCTGGGACGTGCCCTCGGCGCTGGCCTTCCTCGACGCGGGCTTCGAGGCGATCGGCACCACCAGCTTCGGCGTCGCCTCCGGCCTCGGCCGTGCGGACGGCGGCCGGTCCACCGGGGACGCCAACCTGTTCCTCGCCAGGAGCCTGTCCCGGCTGCCGTGCCACGTCAGCGTCGACATCGAGGACGGTTACGCCGACGAGCCCGACCGGGTCGCCGGCTACGTCGCCGCGCTGGCCGCGTTCGACGTGGCGGGGATCAACATCGAGGACAGCACCGGCGGGCGGCTCGTCCCGCCCCGGGCGCACGCCGCGAAGGTCGCCGCGATCAAGGAGCGTTGCCCCGGCGTGTTCGTCAACGCCCGCGTCGACACGTACTGGCTCGGCCAGGAGGCCACCGTCGCCGAGACGCTCGCCCGCGCCGCCCGGTACGCCGAGGCGGGCGCCGACGGCGTCTTCGTCCCCGGCGCGGCCGAACCGGACGTGCTCCGCGAACTGGCCGGGAGCATCCCGGTCCCGCTGAACGTGCTGGTGATCCCCGGCCTGCCGGTGGCCGAACTGGGGCGGCTCGGGGTGCGCCGCGTGAGCACCGGGTCACTGCCCTACCGCGCCGCGATCGGCGCCGCCGTCGAGGCTGCGGACGCCGCCCGTGCCGGGCGCGCCGTGCCCGCCGCGCCGCCGTACGCGGAAATGCAGGCCAGGCTCCTCCGTTACGAGAAAAACTGACCCCCGCCGGAGAAATTACGCGGACATCACCCGCGTCCCGTGCGGGGACAATACGCGGACATCACCCGCGTCCCGGGCGGAGACAATACGTGGACATCACCCGCGTACCCCGGCGGAGACGCTACGCGGACTCTAACCACGTACCCCGGCGGTGTGGCGATGCCGGCGCCCGGGTATCGCACTTCCGGAAACTCACCCCCACAGGCCGGCCGCGCGGAACACCGGCGCGCGGCACGAAGGGGGCGCGGTTTCGTGGAAGAACGCGACGCCGGAGCGTCCGTCGTCACAGGCCGCGGCCCCGGCGCCCCGGCGGACGGCGCGGGACACCCCGGGCGGTGGGGCGTCATGTGCGTGCTCGGCGCGGTGTCGTTCATGGCCCAGCTCGACTTCTTCATCGTCAACGTGGCGCTCGCCGGGATCGGGAAGACGTTCCCCGGTTCGACGGTGTCCGAGCTGTCGTGGGTGCTCGACGCGTACGCCGTCGTCTTCGCCGCCGTGCTCGTCCCGGCCGGGCGGATCGCCGACCTGCGCGGCCGGAAGAAGGTCCTGCTCGCCGGTGTCGCGCTGTTCACCTGCGCGTCGGCCCTCGCGTCGTTCGCCCCCGGCCTGGGGGTGCTGGTCGCCGCGCGCGCCGTCCAGGCGGTCGGCGCGGCCATGATCGTGCCCACCTCGCTAGGACTGCTCTACCCGTCCTTTCCCCGGCGGCAGCACACCCTCGTCGTCGGGCTGTGGGCGGGCGTGGCGGCCGTGGCGGCGTCGGCCGGCCCGCCGGTCGGCGGGCTGCTCGTCACGATCGACTGGCGGTGGATCTTCCTGGTCAACCTGCCGATCGGCGTCGTGACGATCATCGCCGGGGCCGTGCTGCTCCCCGAGGTGCGCGAACCCCGTGGCCGCGGGCTCCCCGACCCGGTCTCGGCTGTCACCTTCCTGCTCGCGGTCGGCCTGGTCATCCTCGCGATCGTGCAGGGACCGCACTGGGGCTGGACCGGCGGGCGCACCGCCGCGCTGTTCGCCGCGGGCTGCGCCGCCGCGGCGGTGACCGTGTGGCGGATCCGCACGGCGCCCGCGCCGATCGTCGAGAAGACGCTGTTCCGCAGCCGCCGGTTCACGGCCGCGACCGTGGCGCTGTTCCTTTTTTTCACCGGCTTCGGGATCTTCCTGCTCGGCAGCGCCCTGTTCATGCAGGAGGTGTGGCACTTCACGCCGCTGGAAACCGGCCTCGGACTCGCCCCCGCGCCGATCTTCGCCATCGTCTTCGCGGTCGGCACCGGCCCGATCCAGCGCCGCTTCGGCGCCACCCTGCCCGCCGTCGCGGGCACCGTCACGATGGCCGTCGCCGCCGGATACTGGCTGCTCGCCGCGCACGACCGGCCCGCCTACTGGACCGCGCTGTTCCCCGGCCTGATCCTCATGGGGATCTCCGGCGGCCTCTCCCAGGCGCCCCTGTTCGCCGCCGCGGGCGGGCTGTCCCCCGACCGCGCCACCACCGGCAGCGCCGTGCTCACCATGAGCCGCCAGGTCGGCGGAGCCGTCGGCGTCGCGCTCCTCGTCGCGCTGACCGCGGAGGCGGGGGCGGGGGCGGCCACCGGCTACCACCGGGCGTGGTGCGTCCAGGCCGGGTGCGGCCTCCTGGCGGCCGTGGCCCTCCTGCTGCTCCGGCCCGCCCGGTCCCGCCGTCCATGACCTCACGACATGGCGCGAAAGTTTCGGGGGACGGATCTCACGTTCGGCGACCGCCGTACGTCTACCGGGTGTGAGCGGGCCGCACCGGCGGTCCCACCACCTCGGAAGGATGAGGCGACATGGGCAGGACGCACACCACGATCTCGTCACCGCTCGGCGAACTGACCGCGGTCGCCGAGGACGGCGCGCTGAAAGGGCTGTACTTCGAACGGCACCGCGGCGGCCTCAAACGGGAGGAACTGGGCGAACGCGGCGAGGAGGGGTTCGACGAGGTCCGCCGCCAGCTCGCGGAGTACTTCGCCGGGCAGCGCACCCGCTTCGAGCTGCCCCTCGCCGCGGACGGAGAGGACTTCCAGCGGCAGGTGTGGCGGCTGCTGGAGAAGATCCCCTTCGGCGGGACACGCTCCTACGGGGACCTCGCCCGCGAGCTCGGCGACGTGTCGCCGGCCCAGGCGGTCAGGGCCGCGTGCGCGCGCAACCCGCTGTCCGTGGTCGTGCCCTGCCACCGGGTGGTCCGCTCGGACGGCGGCGCCGGGGGCTACGTCGGCGGCGCCGGCGCCAAGCGCCTCCTGCTCACCCTGGAGTCGGCGCCATGACCGTCAGGTGGCCGGCCGTTTGGCCTCCCGCGGGACCTCGGCGACCGGAGGGAACGGGCGCGGATAGGGGGCGCCGACCTGGAAGTGCGCGGCGAGGGCGTCGGCGAAGGCGGCGGCGATGCGCAGCTCGCCCTGGGCGTTGGGATGGGTGCCGTCCCAGGTGTGCGCCGAGGCGACGAACTCGGCGTGCGTGGCCGCCACGGCGACCGGCGAGCGCCGGGTGTGCAGCTCGTGCGCGGCCAGGATCAGCCGCCGGTTGAACTCCGACACCCGGGCGTTGAACACCGGGTCGTCGTGCGCCCTGGCGGTGTCCGGCAGGGTGCCGAGCAGCAGCCGCGCCGCCGGGTTGCCCCGGCGCGCGCCGGCGACGAAGGCGCGCAGGTTGGCCTCGTTCTCCTCGGCGCTCAGGCCGTACCAGAACAGGTCGTTGATGCCGAGCAGGACCAGCAGGTGATCCGGCCGGTAGCGGGCGACCTTGCCCTCGATCTCGTTCATCTCCAGGCAGTAGGGCCGCCCCCACTGGGCGTTGTGGTCGGTGTCGAACGCGGGATCGGCGTAGGTCAGGTCGCCGTCGCCGGTCGGCTCGGTGGTGATCGCGTCCAGGTCGCGGCGGGGGCCGACGAGGTCGAACGCGACCCCGTGGGCGAGGAGGTGCCGGCAGAGCCGGTACCGCCAGGTCCAGTCGCCGCTGCTGCCGTGACTGATCGAGTCGCCCACGATCATCAGCCTGAGGACGCCCTGCTGCGACATGGCCCTCCAAAGGATACCGATAGTCATCGATTGCATCCAGAGCGTAGCCAACAGGGAGGGAGTGGGGAAGCCCCCCACGTCTCAGGGGTGCCCGCCGACGCGGCGGGTCAGCTCGCGGGTCGCCCTCGTCACCTGCGCCGCCAGCGCGGGCCGCGCCGCGAGGTCCAGTTGCCCGCTGGGGAAGGTGACCGCGAGCCCGGCGACCGGCCGCCCGGTGTGGTCGCGGACCGCCGCCGCGACGGACGAGAAGCCCGGCGTGACCTCCCCGTCCTCGCTGGCGTACCCCCGCCTGCCGACCTCCGCGAGCAGCGCACGCAGCGCGGACAGGGTGCGCGGGCCGGTCCCGTGCCGCTCGGCGAAGGCGCCGGCGTCCGGGAACAGCGCGCGGACCTCGGCGGGGAGCAGACCGGCCAGCATCGCGCGCCCGCTGGCCGTCAGATGGGCGGGCAGCCGCACGCCGACGTCGGTGACGAGCAGCGGGCGGTTCGGCGCCCGCTCCTCCACGACGTAGAGCACCTCCCGGCCGTGCAGCACCGCCAGGTGCGCCGTGTGGCCCACCACCTCGACGAGCCGGTGCAGCACCGGCTTCGCCAGCCGGGCCAGCGGCGCCTGCCGGGTGTACGCCGTCCCGATCTCGAACGCGCTGACGCCCAGCCCGTACGTGCGCTCCTCCGGCAGGTGGACGGCGAACCCGGCGGCCGTCAGCTCCGCCAGGAGGTGGTAGGTCGTGGACCGGGGCAGGCCGAGCTCGCGCGCCAGCGCCGCCGCGGAGACGGGCCCCGCCTGACGGGCCATCGCCTGGAGGATCGCGAGCGTCTGCCGGGCCGCCGGCACCCCCCGGTGCGGCCGGCGACCTTCGGGTACGCCGTTGGCCATGCCCCAGCTTAGGCACAACGTCTGGGATCCCAG
The DNA here is from genome assembly GCF_030268685.1 of Microtetraspora sp. NBRC 13810. Classification (GTDB taxonomy): domain Bacteria; phylum Actinomycetota; class Actinomycetes; order Streptosporangiales; family Streptosporangiaceae; genus BSRQ01. The sequence continues at coordinate 5,739 of NZ_BSRQ01000010.1, read as the reverse complement.
ACACCGTTACGGCTCAACGTCTAAGAATCGGCCCCCTCCACCCGGTGTGATGGGCAGTGTGAACGACGCGAAACAGATCGAAGTGGGGGTCGGCCCCGTGCACCCGGACGACGTCGTCCAGGTGGCCAGGCACGGCGCCGGTGTACGCCTCGCCGACGACGCGCTGGCCGAGGTCGCCAAGGGCCGCGAGGTCATCGAGGCTCTGGCCAAGGACGACCAGCCGCACTACGGGGTGTCCACCGGCTTCGGAGCGCTGGCCACCAAGCACATCCCGGCGCACATGCGGGCCCGGCTGCAGCGCAGCCTGATCCGCTCGCACGCCGCGGGGACCGGGGCGGAGGTCGAGCGGGAGGTCGTCCGGGCGCTGATGCTGCTCCGGCTGTCCACGCTCGCCACCGGCCGCACGGGCGTGCGCGTGGAGACGGCGCGCGCCTACGCCGCGATGCTGGACGCCGGGCTGACCCCGGTCGTGTACGAGTACGGCTCGCTCGGCTGCTCCGGCGACCTCGCGCCGCTGTCCCACGTGGCCCTGGCGCTGATGGGGGAGGGCGACGTGCGTGACGCGGAGGGCACGCGGCGGCCGGCCGCCGAGGCGCTGCGCGAGCACGGGATCGAGCCGGTCGAACTCGCGGAGAAGGAAGGGCTCGCCCTGGTCAACGGCACCGACGGCATGCTCGGCATGCTCGTGCTGGCCCTGGCGGATCTGCGCCTGCTGCTGGCCACCGCCGACGTCGCGGCCGCGATGAGCGTCGAGGCGCTGCTGGGCACGGACGCCGTCTTCGCGGCGGACCTCCAGGCCCTGCGCCCGCACCCCGGCCAGGCCGAGTCCGCCGCCAACCTGCGCGCCCTGCTCGCCGGCAGCGACGTCATGGACAGCCACCGCGGCCCGGACTGCACCCGGGTCCAGGACGCCTACTCGCTGCGCTGCGCGCCGCAGGTGCACGGCGCCGCCCGCGACACCGTCGCGCACGCCGCCCTGGTGGCCGGCCGCGAGCTGGCCGCGGCCATCGACAACCCGGTGGTGACCCCGGACGGGCGGGTGGAGTCGAACGGCAACTTCCACGGGGCGCCGGTCGGCTACGTCCTGGACTTCCTGGCCATCGCCGCCGCGGACGTCGCCGCCATGAGCGAGCGGCGCACCGACCGGTTCCTCGACGTGGCCCGCAACCACGGGCTGACGGCGTTCCTGGCCGACGACCCCGGAGTGGACTCCGGGCACATGATCGCCCAGTACACCGCGGCGGGCATCGTCAGCGAGATGAAGCGGCTCGCCGTGCCCGCCAGCGCCGACTCCATCCCGTCCTCGGCGATGCAGGAGGACCACGTGTCGATGGGCTGGGCCGCGGCGCGCAAACTCCGGCGCTCGATCGACGGCCTGACCAGGGTGCTCGCCATCGAGATCCTCACCGCGGCCCGGGCCCTGGACCTGCGGGCCCCGCTCCGGCCGGCGCCCGCCACCGCCGCCGTGCGCGACTCGATCCGGGCGCAGGGCGTCCAGGGGCCCGGCCCGGACCGGTACCTGGCGCCGGAGATCGAGACCGTGGTGGCCGCCGTGCGCACCGGAGCCGTCCTCGCCGCCGCGCGGGCCGCCGGCGCCCGCCTCGCCTGACCCCGCCGAACTCGAACAGCACGGGCTCATCCGCCCGGTTAGGAGACGACCACCGATGACTGACGACACCCGCCGGACTGTACGGTCCCCCCGGGGCACGGAGCTGTCCTGCCAGGGGTGGCAGCAGGAAGCCGCCTTCCGGATGCTGCACAACAACCTGGACCCGGAGGTGGCCGAGCACCCGGAGCAGCTCGTCGTGTACGGCGGGTCGGGCAAGGCGGCCAGGGACTGGCCCTCCTTCCACGCGATCGCGCGTACGCTGCAGGGCCTGAAGCAGGATGAGACGCTGCTCGTGCAGTCCGGGCGGCCGGTCGGGGTGATGCGGACCCACGAGTGGGCGCCGAGGGTGCTGATCGCCAACTCCAACCTGGTGCCCGACTGGGCCAACTGGGAGGAGTTCCGCAGGCTGGAGGCGGCGGGGCTCACGATGTACGGCCAGATGACGGCCGGGTCGTGGATCTACATCGGCACCCAGGGCATCCTCCAGGGCACCTACGAGACGTTCTCCGCCGTCGCCGCCAAGCGGTTCGGCGGCACCCTGGCCGGGACGATCACGCTGACCGCCGGGCTGGGCGGCATGGGCGGCGCGCAGCCGCTGGCCGTCACCATGAACGACGGCGTCGCCATCTGCGTCGAGTGCGACCCGTCCCGGATCGCCCGCCGGATCGAGCACCGCTACCTCGACGTCGAGGCCGCGAACCTGGACGACGCGCTGCGGCTCGCCGTCGAAGCCCGCGACGCCCGCCGGCCGCTGTCCATCGGGCTCCTCGGCAACGCCGCCGAGGTCCTGCCCGAACTCCTCGCCATGAACGCGCCGATCGACATCGTCACCGACCAGACGTCGGCGCACGACCCGCTGGCGTACCTGCCCCTCGGCATGGCGTTCGGCGACATGCGGGACGAGGCGGCCAAGGACCCGGCCGGGTTCACCCTCCGGGCCCGCGAGTCGATGGCCAGGCACGTCGAGGCGATGGTCGGCTTCATGGACGCGGGCGCCGAGGTCTTCGACTACGGCAACTCGATCCGCGGCGAGGCCAGGCTCGCCGGGTACGGCCGCGCGTTCGACTTCCCCGGCTTCGTGCCCGCCTATATCCGGCCGCTGTTCAGCGAGGGCAGGGGCCCGTTCCGGTGGGCCGCGCTGTCCGGCGACCCCGCCGACATCGCCGCCACCGACCGGGCGATCCTCGACCTGTTCCCCGAGAACGAGTCGCTCGCCCGGTGGATCAGGCTGGCCGGGGAGCGGGTCGCCTTCCAGGGACTGCCCGCGCGGATCTGCTGGCTCGGGTACGGCGAGCGCGACAAGGCCGGGCTGCGGTTCAACGACATGGTCGCCTCGGGTGAGCTGCGCGCCCCGCTGGCCATCGGCCGTGACCATCTGGACTGCGGATCGGTGGCGTCGCCGTACCGGGAGACCGAGGGGATGCTCGACGGATCCGACGCCATCGCCGACTGGCCACTGCTGAACGCGATGGTCAACGTCGCCTCGGGCGCGTCCTGGGTGTCGATCCACCACGGCGGCGGCGTCGGCATCGGCCGCTCCATCCACGCCGGTCAGGTGGCCGTCGCCGACGGCACGGACCTGGCGGCGCAGAAGCTCGAACGCGTCCTGACCAACGACCCGGGCATGGGCGTGATCAGGCATGTCGACGCGGGGTACGACCGGGCGGCCGAGGTCGCGGCCGAGCGCGGCGTCGTGATCCCGATGGCGGAGTGAGCGACACGCCGCCGGAGTGAACGACACGCCGCCGGAGTGAACGACACGCGGCCGGAGTGAACGACCGCCCGCGGCCGGAATGCACATCCGGCCGCGGGCGGACACCGCCGCTCGCCCGTCCGCCCGCCCCCGCCCGTCTGCGGCCGTTCGCCTGGCGCCGGTGAACAATCGGAGGGTCAACCCGCGGCCCGCACACGCCATCCCGGCCGCGATTCTGGGGCAAAAGGCGGCCGATATCCGCCGCCTGCTCGACGCCCTTATATGCCGGAAAGTAACAATCGCCGGCCACCGAAATGCTTGGCGATCGCGGACCCGTGTTTGGCTTTCACGGGGCGACCGCCCAGATCGCTCTGGACTAGCGTCTCTGGGCGTAGACGTCGATTCGCAATATTTTCCGTGGATCGAATTCTACGCCCGTAAGTCCGTGCATTATGCCGGGCTCGACCGTTGGACAAGGAGTGATGTCTCGTGCTGAAGCATGCCCTCGCCGCCGCCTCTCTGGTGGGGCTCGGCCTCCTCGCCCCCTTGGCGATGTCGGCTCAGGCCGCCGCGGCGGACGCCGTCGACCGGAAGGTCGCTTCCGTCTCCCCGGGCTACCCCTGTCACTACACGCCCTTCGGCTACCACTGCCACGGCAACCCTTTCGCCGGAACCTACTGGCACCCGGGCCATTACGGCCACTGGCATCCTCACCACCATCACTACCCTCACCACCATCACCGCTAGCGGTGCGGGGGGCGACGACCGGGTGACCCCCGGACGCCGGCTCCTCCAGTGCCGGACTTCCGCGCGTGGGGCCGGGCGGGCGCGCCGAGCGCCTGCCCGGCCGCCGTCTCCCGGCAGCTGGGCCGGAAGCCGGGCGGGCCGAGGGGAGGATGCCGTGAGCGGCGTTCGGCGGGAGGGCTCAGACGGTGTCGACGACCATGATCTGATCGACGACGGCGGACAGGTCGGCGCCCACGATGTCCGGCCGCCGGCCGATCGGGCTGAGGACCATGCCGGGACGCGCGATGAAGGCCGCCCGGCAGCCCGCGGCCATCGCGCCGCCCACGTCCCACCAGTGCGCGGCCACCAGGCGCACCTCCGAGACGTCCACCCCGAACGTCTTCGCGGCGGCCAGGTAGGGATCGGGCAGCGGTTTGAGCCGTTTCACGCTGTCGGCCGAGATGACGGCGTCGAAGTAGCCGCGCAGGCCGCTGTTGGCGAGCTGCGCCTCGGCGACCGGTCCGACGGAGTTCGTCAGCGCCGCCGTCTTGAGGGAGGTGGTGCGCAGCCGCCGCAGCGCGCCCGGCACCTCCGGATGAGCCGGCAGCGAGCTCATCCGCTCGACGATCGCGGCCGCGTCGGCCGGTGAGACGGTACGGCCGTGCCGTTCGGCGAGCATCAGCAGCGCGGCGTGCTGCGCGGTGCTGTAGTCCACGTATTCCCCGGTCAGACCGCCCACGAAGGTGATCTGAAGCATCTGCCTGAACCACTCGTCACGGAGGGCGGCCGAGCCCAGCAGCGCGTCGAAGGCTTCGTCGAGCGCGGCGAGGTCGAGCAGGCTCTCGTTGACGTCGAACGCGATGACTCTGGTCATAACCGGCTTCTTACCTGCGTGGACGCCTTCACGCCTGCGCCGGTGCGGTGACCGGCCGGGACCTGCCTACTGGAGCGGGAAGGGGACGCCGTGCTCGCTCTCCGGACGCGGGCCGTGGATGCGCCGGTCCTGTTCCGCGATGGGGACGTCGTTGATGCTCGCCTCCCGGCGGGCCATCAGCCCGTCGTCGTCGAACTCCCAGAGCTCGTTGCCGTAGCTCCGCCAGAACCGCCCGTCGGCGTCGTGGCACTCGTACTGGAAGCGCACGGCGATGCGGTTGCCGTCGAAGGACCACAGTTCCTTGCGCAGCGCGTAGTCGAGCTCGCGCTCCCATTTCTGGGTGAGGAACTCGACGATGGCCTCGCGCCCGGTGACGAAGGTGTCGCGGTTGCGCCAGGCCGAGTCCGGAGTGTAGGCGAGCGAGACCTTGTGCGGATCGCGGGTGTTCCACGCGTCCTCGGCGGCCTGGACCTTCCGCAGCGCGGCCTCACGGTCGAAAGGCGGCAGCGGGGGGCGCTTGCTCATGCTGTTCCTCCTCAGGTGGCCCACAGCCGAGAGAACTATCGTTCTCCCTTGTGATCAAGGCTAGGGAACGCTGGTTCTCCTCGTCAAGGCGTGGCCGGGAGATTAGGCCGGATCCGGCGGATCCCCTGGTCCCGCCTTGACGGACCGGTGCTCACGTCACCGGGTCGCCGTGCTGGATGGCTGGCGCGGGGGCGTCCTGGTGGCGGGGGAGGCGCAGGACGAAGCGGGCGCCGCGGGGGCTGTCCTCGATGCGGAGGGTGCCGCCGCTGGTCTCGGCGATCTGGCGGGCGATGGGCAGGCCGAGTCCGGTGC
>NZ_BSRQ01000009.1:287790-356980 GCF_030268685.1 Microtetraspora sp. NBRC 13810 | reverse complement strand
CAGCTGCTGGCCGACCGGGGTTACGACCCGGTGATGGGCGCCCGGCCGCTGCGCCGGACCATCCAGCGCGAGCTGGAGGACTCGCTGTCGGAGAAGATCCTGTACGGCGAGCTCCGCCCGGGGCAGATCGTCAAGGTCACCATCGAGGGCGAAGGCGACAACGCCAAGTTCATCTTCACGGGCGAGGCCGCGCCCACGCCCAAGGTGCCCGACTCTGCCGCGTCGATCGCCGAGGCGATCCAGCGCTGACCGGAGCGACTCGGCCGGTCTGACCGGCACACGCGACCCCGGGTGAGATGATCTCACCTGGGGTCGCGTCATTTTGTTTCCTTTTGGGTTTCAAGCGACCCCATGTAGTACTACACTGCGTAGAGCGAATTCGGTTGGGGAACGTCCCACGTGAGGAGGGGGCGTATCTCCAAGTCGCGCCCAAGTGGATCGCAAGTCGCTTCCGTACGGTGAGATACCGGCGGTCACCTCTGCGGCGTAGTGAGGAATCATCTGCAGGGCTGACGCGGGGACCCGCGCGGTGGCGGCATGCTCATGGGCGGGCGAGCCGAGTTCCCCTGGCAGGGCGGAGACCTGCCCCCACGCCGAGGGCGCGACGCGCCCGGGGCGATGGGTACCACGTAGCTCGCATGGAGGCACCGGATGCGCCTGCGCCACGACGACGGCACGCTCGTTCACCTGGCCTACAACGCCGGTGTCCACCCCGCGGAGGACCTGGAGAATCTCATAGCCCACCTGACCCGCTACGCCGTGCCGGTGCGCAAGCGCCTCGGCGTCGAGCGGATGGGCATCGGCCTGTGGCTCGCCCCCAGCGTGGCCGACCACCTCATCGCCGACCGCATCGAGCTGGTACGGCTGCGCAGGTCGCTGGAGGAGCGCGGGCTGGAGGTCGTGAGCCTGAACGGCGCGGGCGGCCGGCAGCAGGAGGCGCCCGGCCCCGACTGGGCCAAGCCCGAGCGCTACCGCTACACGATGGCGCTGGCCAAGATCCTCGCCTTCCTGCTGCCGGAGGACGTGCGTTTCGGCAGCATCTCCACGATCCCGATCGGCTGGCGCCGCGACTGGCCCGCCGACCTGCACTCCATCGCCGCCCGCCGGCTGGAGCGGCTCTCCCGCGAACTGCGCGGCATCTACAGCGTGACCGGCAAGACCATCAGGGTCGGCTTCGAGCCGTGGCCGGGCTGCGTGCTGGAGACCACCGAGCAGGCGCTCCAGCGGGTGTGCGGCATCGACTCCGAGCATCTCGGCGTCTGCCTGGACGCCTGCCACCTGGCCGGCGGTTCCGAGGAGCCCGGCGCCGCGCTGCGCGGCCTGGCCCTGGCCGGCGCGCCCGTGGTCAAGCTGGGTCACGTGCACAACCACGCCGGGCAGGCCCGGGGCGAGCTGCCCAGCACGCGTTCGGTGCTGGAGGACACGCTGACGGCCATGCTCTCCGGCGCGGTCGCCGGCACGGCGCACATCGAGGTGGAGACCCACGACCTCGCCGTGCCGCTGCGCACCAAGGGGCCGGGCGCCCTGGTCTCGGTGCTGGCCGACGAGCTCAACTGGGCCCGCCAGAACCTCACCTCACTCGGTCTCCAGCTCGCCGCCTGAGCCGGCCGCCGCACCCGGGAGGCGGCCACGCCCTCGCCTTAGCGGCAGGTGGAGCATCCGCGCCTCCGGTCGCGTTCGTTTCCGGCACCCCGGCGGACGCCGGGGCGCCGGAGATGTACGCGGACGCCGGGGTGCGGAGATGTACGGGGCTTGGTCATCGCATGTGAAACGTGCCGTGGCGTGATCGCCGGTTGTCGGTGGGCGGCGCTATTGTCGGCGGTTGCCGTCGTCGCCAGAGTCGCCAGGGGAGGAGACCGCATGACCGTGCCCGACGAGATCATGCTCAGGATCGGCAAGGGTGTCGAGCTGGGCCAGCGCGGTGACCGTGATGACGCCCGCCGGCTGTTCTCCGCGCTGTGGGACGAGATCGGCGCCACCGGCGACCCGCTGCACCGCTGCGCCCTCGCCCACTCCATGGCCGACGTGCAGGACGACCCGCGCGACGAGCTGCTGTGGGACACCCGGGCGCTGGAGGCGGCCGACTCGATCACCGACGAGCGGGCGCGGCAGGCCGGTGTGGAGAGCTCCGTGGCCGGCTTCTACCCCTCACTGCACCTCAACATCGCCGAGGCGCACCGCAAGCTGGGCGATCTCGACAGTGCCCGCGACCACCTGGAGCGGGGCCTCGCCGCGGTCGACGCCCTCGGCGACGACGGCTACGGCCGCATGATCAAGGACGCCCTGGACCGCCTGGCGGCCCGCCTCACCTCCGCCTGAGCCACCCCACGCCTGCCGGAAGCCGGGGTCCGTGGGCCGGAAGCCGAGGGCTCGTGGGCTGGAAACCGGGGCCGGACACCGGGGTCGGGGGGTGGAAACCGGGGCCGGACACCGGGGTCGGGGGGTGGGACGCCGGGGTCAGAACTCCGGGGCCGGACTCCGGGGCCGGGAGCTGCCAGGGGGCGCGTGGCTCAGGAGCCGTGGGTGGTCCGGGAGAGGGGGTCCTCGGGGGTCCTCGGTCTCCGAGAGAGGTGGCTTGACCTTGACATTGGCGTCAGGGTCGGACGATGGCCCGCATGGACACCACGGACACCACGGACACCACGGACACCACGGACACCATGGACACCGCGAGCTCCGGGAGCTCCGCGGACAGGATCGTCGTCGTCACCGGGGCGGGTACCGGGATCGGCCGGGCCACCGCCCGTGCCTTCGCGGCCGAGGGCGCGCGGGTGGTCGCGGTGGGGCGCAGGAGCGCGCCGCTCGACGAGACCGCCGCGGCGGCCGAGGGCCGGATCACCCCGCTGGTCGCCGACATCACCGGCGAGGGCGAGCCCGAGCGGATCGCGCGTACCGTCATGGAGACCCACGGCCGGCTGGACGTGCTGGTCAACAACGCCGCCGTCGTGGGGCGCGGCTCGCTCGGGACGCTCAGCCGGGAGTCGATGGAGCCGCTGGTCGCCACCAACCTGATCGCGCCCGTGCTGCTGGCGCAGGCGGCGTTGCCCGGCCTGGTGGCCGCCGGCGGGGTGATCGTCAACGTGAGCACGTCGGTCGGGCAGCGCGCGTGGCCGGCCGGGTCGATCTACGCGGCGACCAAGACCGCCCTGGAACTGCTGACCCGGAGCTGGGCGGTCGAGCTGGCCCCGCGCGGCGTGCGGGTCGTCGCGGTCGCGCCGGGCGCGGTGAGCACGCCCATCGGCCTGCACCAGGGGCTGACGCCCGAGCAACTCGCCGCGCTGCGGGACTGGCAGATCGCGCACACGCCGCTGGGCCGGATCGGCCGGCCGGAGGAGATCGCCTGGGCGATCACCCGGCTCGCCGCACCGGAGGCGTCCTTCGTCACCGGAGTGGTGCTCCCGGTGGACGGGGGCGCCGTGGTGGCGTGATAGGGGTGGACGGTGTGCGGATAGGCGAGCTGGCGGCGGCCACCGGGACGACGGCCCGGTCGCTGCGACACTACGAGCAGGCGGGACTGATCTCCTCCGGGCGGGCCCCGAACGGCTACCGCGTCTACGAGGAGCGGATGGTGGTCCGGGTCCGCAACATCCGTCACCTGCTGGCCGCCGGGCTCACCCTGGACGACGTGCACGCCTTCCTGCCCTGCCTGGACGGGGACGTGTCCACCGCGCCGCCCTCGGTGGGCGGGCTGCGGATCGCCCATGAACGGCTGGCCGTGCTCAACGAGCGGATCGCCGCCCAGGTGGCGGCCAGGGACCGGCTGGAGGCCGCGCTGCGGCAGGCGGGCGCCGGGCTGGTCCGGCCGGTCATGTGACCGGCCGGACCAGCCCGGCTCGCGGGGGAGGGCGGCCGTGCTCCCGGTGGCCCGGGTGACGTACGGTTCCGCCGTCTGCGGCCGGGGGGCGTCCCGTGCGGCTAGAAGGCCGTCTTCCTGATCGACGACACCGACCAGGCCAGGGTGAGGAGGCCGAGGATCAGGGTGAAGGCGAAGGCGACCGGGATGGCGGGGGCGCCGAAGTCGCCCGCGAAGAGCGCCCTGCCCGCCTCGACGGAGTGGTAGAGCGGGTTGACCGTGGCCACGGCCCGCATCCAGTCCGGCGCCAGCGAGATCGGCAGCATGATGCCGGTGAGCAGGATGAGCGGCAGGGCGAAGAACTGCGTGATCGCGCTCATGCTCGCCTCGTCGCGCAGGGCGAGCGCCATGCCGTAGGACAGGCCGGACGCGAGGAGCCCGGTGGCGGCCATGAGGAGCAGCATCACCGCGAGCCCGGGAAGGCTGGGCCGCATGCCCAGCACGACGGCCATCGCGGCCACCAGCAGGGCCTGCACGACCAGTACGAGCACGTCGCGGAGGGTACGGCCGAGCACGATCGCGGGCCGCCTGGCGGGGCTGACGGCCAGCCGTTCCAGGTAGCCGTCACGCATTTCCGCGATCATGGTGAAGCCAACGAGCAGCGAGCCGAACAGCGCGATCATCACCATGATGCCCGGCGTGAACGCCAGCAGCGTGTCCGCCATGCCCCCGCCGGCCGTCGTGTTGGCCACCAGCGGGGCGAAGAGCAGCAGGTACGTCAGCGGCTGGAGGATGCCGAACAGCGCCCAGGCCGGGTTGCGCAGCGAGTTCCGCAGCTCGTACTCCAGGAAGATCAGAGTGTGTCGCAGCATGGGAGGCTCCCTTCGGGTCAGCCGGCGTCGCGGAGGGATCGCCCGGTGTGGCGCAGGAAGACGTCGTCCAGCGTCGCCCGGTCGAGGGAGATCGCGTCGATCGCGAGGCCGCCGGCCTCCAGGGCGCGCAGCAGGTGCGGCAGGTCGCGCTCGCCGCCGAGGTAGGCGCGCAGCGTCTCCCCCTCGGTCCGCACCTCCCTGACGTACGGCAGGCCGCTCAGCAGCGCCCGCGCGGGCTCGGCGGCGCCGGCGAGCCTGAGCGTGACGACGTCGCCCGCCACCTCCTTCTTCAGCTCTGCCGGGCTGCCTTCCGCGACCACCCGGCCGTGGTCGATGATGACGAGCCGGTCGCAGAGCGCGTCGGCCTCCTCCAGGTAGTGGGTGGTGAGCAGGATCGTGGTGCCGCGCGCACGCAGCGAGCGGACCTCGTCCCACAGGTGGGCGCGGTTCTGCGGGTCCAGGCCGGTGGTCGGCTCGTCCAGGAAGAACAGCGGCGGGCGGTTCACCAGGCCGACGGCGAGGGCGACGCGGCGCTTCTGCCCGCCGGACAGGGTCCTGACCGGCCGATCGGCGAAGTCCGCCAGGTCGAACGCGGCGATCAGTTCCTCGGCGCGGATCCGCGCGTGCCTGCGGGACATGCCGCCGAGCCGGGCGGCGAGGACCAGCCCGGCCCGGGCCGGCGCGTTCTCGTCCACCCCGCCGCCCTGGCCGACGTAGCCGATGTTCTCCCGCACCCGGGCCGGGTCCCTGGCGACGTCGTGCCCGGCGACCTTGGCGACGCCCTCGGTGGGCGGCACGAGGGTGGCGAGCATCCTGATGGTGGTGGTCTTGCCCGCGCCGTTGGGCCCGAGCACGGCGAAGATCTGCCCTGCCGCGACCCGCAGGTCGACGCCCTTCACCGCCTCGATCGGCTCGCCGCCGCGCCGGGCGGTGAAGGTCTTGCGTAAGCCGTGCGCCTCGATGATCACTGAGTTCTCCCCTCGACGATGGCGTCAACTTACATTGACACGAGGGGAGTCGTCAACGCCGGTTGACGGCTAGGCGTTCACATAGGCGCGCAGGTGCCGGGCGGTCAGGGAGTCGCCGTGCGCGACCAGGTCGGCGGGCGTGCCGGTGAAGACCACCTGGCCGCCGTCGTGGCCGGCGCCGGGACCGAGGTCGATGATCCAGTCGGCGTGCGCCATCACGGCCTGGTGGTGCTCGATGACGATGACCGTGTTGCCGTCGTCCACCAGCCGGTCCATCAGCGCGAGGAGCTGGTCCACGTCGGCGAGGTGCAGGCCGGTGGTCGGCTCGTCCAGCACGTAGACCGCGGCCTTCTCCGCCATGTTGATGGCCAGCTTGAGCCGCTGCCGCTCGCCGCCGGACAGCGTGGTGAGCGGCTGGCCGAGACCGAGGTACCCGAGACCCACGTCGGAGAGCCGGTCGAGGATGACCCGGGCCTGGCCGCCGGTGAAGAAGTCGCGCGCCTCGCCCACCGACATCGCGAGCACCTCGCTGATGTCCCTGCCGCGCAGCTTGTGGGTGAGCACCTCGGGGGTGAACCGCTTGCCCTCGCACTGCTCGCAGACCGACGCCACTCCGGCCATCATGGCGAGGTCGGTGTAGACCAGGCCGATGCCCTTGCAGTTGGGGCAGGCACCCTCGGAGTTGGCGCTGAACAGCGCGGCCTTCACCCCGTTGGCCTTGGCGAAGGCGGTCCTGATCGGGTCGAGCAGGCCGGTGTACGTGGCCGGGTTGCTGCGCCGGGAGCCGCGGATCGCCGACTGGTCCACCACGACCACGCCGTCCCGGCCGGGCAGCGAGCCGTGGATCAGCGAACTCTTCCCCGACCCGGCCACGCCGGTGACCACGGTGAGCACGCCCAGCGGGATGTCCACGCTGACGTCCTTGAGGTTGTTCCGGGTGGCGCCCCTGATCGGAAACCACCCGCCGGCCTGCCGTACGGTCTCCCGCAGCCGGGCGCGGTGGTCCAGGTGGCGGCCGGTGAGCGAGCCGGAGGCGCGCAGGCCGGCCACGTCGCCCGTGTAGCAGACCTTCCCGCCGTTGGAGCCCGCCCCGGGGCCCAGGTCCACCACGTGGTCGGCGATCTCGATGGTCTCCGGCTTGTGCTCGACGACGAGGACGGTGTTCCCCTTGTCCCGCAGGTCGAGCAGCAGGTTGTTCATCCGCTGGATGTCGTGCGGATGCAGCCCGACCGTGGGCTCGTCGAAGACGTACGTCACGTCGGTCAGGCTGGAGCCGAGGTGGCGGACCATCTTGACCCGCTGCGCCTCGCCGCCGGACAGGGTGGCCGACTCGCGGTCCAGGCTCAGATAGCCCAGGCCGATCCCGACCAGCGAGTCCAGGGTGCCGCTCAGGGTCGCGACCAGCGGCGCCACCGACGGGTCGGAGATCTTCCTGACGAACTCCGCGAGGTCGCTGATCTGCATGGCCGAGCACTCGGCGATGTTGCGGCCGTCGATCAAGCAGGACAGCGCGGCGGCGTTGAGTCGCGCGCCCCCGCACGCGGGACACTTCTTGAACGTCACCGCCCGGTCCACGAAGGCCCGCAGGCCGGGCTGCATCGACTCCCTGTCCTTGGCCAGGTAGATCCGCTCGATCTTGACCAGGAGTCCTTCGTAGGTGGTGTTGATCCCGCCCAGCTTCATCTTGGTGGCCGGTTTGTGCAGGAAGTCCTCCCACTGCTGGGGGGTGTAGTCCTTGAGTTTGACGTCGGGGTCCACGAATCCCGCGTGCGCGAGGTACTGCCAGTACCACGAGCCCACGGCGAAGCCGGGCGCGGTGATCGCGCCCTCGTTGAGCGACAGTTCGGTGTCCACGACCTGTGCGAGGTCGACCGTGGACACCCGGCCGAGCCCCTCGCAGTCGGGGCACATGCCCTCGGCGCTGTTGAAGCTGAACGCGGTCGAGGTGCCGACGTGCGGGGTGCCCAGCCGGCTGAAGATGATCCGGAGCATGGTGTGCGCGTCGGTCGCCGTGCCCACCGTGGAACGGGAGTTGGCGCCCATCCGCTCCTGGTCCACCACGATCGCCGCGCTCAGGTTGCGCAGGGCGTCGACGTCGGGTCGGCCGAGACTCGGCATGAACGACTGGACGAAGGCGGTGTAGGTCTCGTTGATCAGCCGCTGGGACTCGGCGGCGATGGTGCCGAAGACCAGTGAGGACTTGCCGGAACCGGAGACCCCGGTGAAGACGGTCAGCCTGCGCTTGGGAATATCCAACGAGATGTCGGCGAGGTTGTTCTCCCTGGCGCCGCGAACTTCGATCACGTCGTGCCCGTCGGCCGCGTGCGCCGGGGTCGGGCTGTTGCCTGGCTGGGAACCCAAACCGTCTCTCCTGTTATTGTTTAGACTGTAAAGAGATGCGTGGCAAAGTTACTTTATGCCATAAGGAGTTGCAAGTGGTGGTCTTCGCCGGGCAGGGCGACGCGCGCCGGTCGATGTCCCTGCTGTGGCGCGCCGCAGCCGGCGCCGAACCCGGACACCCAGGCCGGGGCCCCAAACCCGGGCTCAGCGTGGACATGATCGTCGACGCGGGGATCGCCGTCGCCGACGCCGACGGGATGGCCGCCCTGTCGATGCGCGCGGTCGGCGAACGGCTCGGCCGTACGGGTATGGCGCTCTACACCTACGTGCCGGGAAAGGGCGAGCTGGTCGATCTGATGTACGACCGGGTGCTCGCCGAGCTGCCCACCGGATACCGGCGGGGTCCCGGCTGGCGGGCGGACCTGGTCGAGTGGGCCGAGGACCTGTGGGCGTTCTACCTGCGCCATCCGTGGGTGTTGCAGGTGTCGCCGGCGCGGCCGGTGCTCGGGCCCAACGAGTACGTGCTGCTGGAGACCCTCACGGACATCCTGCGCCGCACCGGGCTGCCGGCCGTCACGCTGCGGCGCGTCCTGGGCGCGCTGTTCAACGTCGTCCGCGGCTCGGCGCAGACGGTCAACGAGAGTCGGCAGGCCACGGCGGTGACGGGCGTGTCCGACGAGGAGTGGTGGTACGCCCGCTCGGCCCTGCTGGAGGAGGTCGCGCCGGACTTCGGGGACCGGTTCCCGGCGCTGACCTGGATGGCGGGCGAGGGGGCCTTCACCCAGGCGGACGACGACCCCACGCCCTACCTGGAGCGGGAGGCGCGGGAGTCCTTCGAGACCGGGCTCGCCGTGCTGCTGGACGGCATCGAGACCGCCATGGCCAGGGCCGGCGTCCCGTGAGCCCGGCCGGTGTCAGGCGCCGCTGCCGAGGTGCGCGGTGACCTCGATCTCGATACGCATCCGCGGGTCGGCCAGGCCGCAGGAGATCATCGTCGCGGCCGGGCGGACCTCGCCGAAGTGCCGGCGCAGAGTGGGCCAGCAGGGCGGGAAGTCCGCGGGGTCGGGCAACATGTACCGCACCCGCACCACGTCGGCGAGGCCGGAGCCCGCCTCCTTCAGGGCGGCCTCGATGTTGCGCACGCACTGCTCGGCCTGCTCGACCACGTCATCGGAGATCGTCATCGCCTGGTAGTCGAAGCCGGTCGTGCCGGACACGTGCACCCAGCCGCCGTAGACGACCGCCCGGGAGTAGCCGATGGCCTCCTCGAAGTCGGATCCGCTGGAGATCGATACGCGTGTTGTCATGCCGGGCATCCTCACAGCGCATGTGGCGATATGTCCAAGACGTGTTGTGGAGTCCGGTGATATGCCTGGGGATATGGATCGACCCCGTCCCGAGCTGGAGCTGCGCCAGCTGCACAGCTTCACGGTGCTCGCCGAGGAGCTGCACTTCGGCCACGCCGCCGTACGGCTCGGCATCGCCCAGCCGCCGCTCAGCCAGCAGATCCGCCGGCTGGAGGAGCGGGTCGGGCACCCGCTCTTCGAACGCACCTCGCGCGGGGTCGTGCTCACGGCGGCCGGGCGGGAGCTGCTGCCGGCCGCCCGGCAGGCGCTCGACCGGGTGGCCGACGGGCTCGGCGCGGCCCGGCGGGCCGGTGACGGTGAGGCGGGCACGCTCCGCGCCGGGCTGGCCGCCTCCCTCGCCCTGACCGTGCTGCCCCAGGTCATCACGGCCTTCCGGGCCCGCCATCCCGGCGTGCACCTGGAGATCCACGAGCTGACCACGACCGAGCAGGTACGCGCCCTGCACGGCGAGGTCATCGACGTCGGGCTGCTCCGCGAGGCGGGGGAGCGGCCGGGACTGGAGATCGAGCCGCTGTTCGCCGAGGAGGTGGTGGCCGTGCTGCCGGAGGACCACCCGCTGGCCGCCCGCCGCCGGGTGCCGCTCGCCGGGCTGGCGGCCGACCCGTTCGTGCTGCTGCCCCGCGAACACGGCCCCGAACTGCACGACCGGCTCACCGGCCTGTGCCGGGCCGCCGGCTTCGAGCCGCGGATCGGCCAGCGGGCGGTCGAATGGCAGACCGTCGCCGCGCTGGTCGCCGCCGGGCTCGGCGTCTCGCTCGCCCCGGCCAGCGTGACCGGGATCCGGATCGCCGGCGCCGTCTACCGCAGCCTCGCCGGCCGCCCCGCCCACACCACCGTCGCCCTCGCCTGGCGCCGCGACGACCCGGCCCCGCTCCTCGCCCGCTTCCTGACCGTCGCCAGAACACACATCGGGAAGCTCTGAGCCCACGGGAAAGCCCGGAAGCCCCTGAACCCGCCGGGGATGCGGGGATGGGGTGTGCCGGTCGGCTGGGGTGTGCCGGTCGGCTGGGGGGTGGGGGCGAGGCGCGCCGGTTGGCTGGGGAGGTGGGGGCGGGGCGCGCCGGTTGGCTGGGTGACGTGGGGGGCGGGCGGTCGGCTGGGGGACGTGTGGGGTGGGGGTCAGTGGGGGAGGCGGTAGGTGCCGTCGTCGAGGGATTCGGCCAGGCCGTCGGCGACGAGGCCGTCGAGGGCGCGCTCGCGTTGCACCGGGTCGTCCCAGACGACGTCGAGCGCCGCCTTGGGGACGGGGCCGTGCGCGTGCCTCAGCACGGCGAGCAGCCGGCCGCGGCACTGGCGGTCGGTGCCCGCGTAGGTCTGGCCCTTCCTGGCCGGGCCGGCGTGCGGCGGGCGACCGGCGAGCCGCCACCGGCACGCCTCGATGATCGGGCAGTCGGCGCAGCGCGGCGCGCGGGCCGTGCAGACCAGCGCGCCCAGCTCCATCACGGCGACCCCCCACGTGGGCGCCCCGACCGCGGGCAGCAGCGACTCGGCGAGCCGCCGCTCGGCCGCGGTGGTGGCCTGGGGCGGGTACTCCTCACCGCGCACGGCACGGGCGAGGACGCGGCGCACGTTGGTGTCCAGCACGGCGTGCGAACCGCCGAACGCGAAGCTGGCCACCGCCGCCGCGGTGTACTCCCCGACGCCCGGCAGCGCGAGCAGCGTGGCGTGGTCGGCGGGCACCTCGCCGCCGTGCTCGTCGGTGATCGCCCGCGCGCACGCGTGCAGCCGCAGCGCGCGGCGCGGATAACCGAGCCGCCCCCAGTGCCGTACGGCCTCGCCCGGCGGCTCGGCGGCGAGCGCGGCGGGAACCGGCCACCGGGCCATCCACTCCTGCCACACCGGCAGCACCCGGACGACCGGCGTCTGTTGCAACATGATCTCGCTCACCAGAATCCCCCAGGGCGTCGCATCCGCCCGGCGCCACGGGAGATCACGGGCGTTCTCCGCGTACCACTGGAGAACCGGCTCGCGGAGGAGGTTGGGCTCGCGCACCCCACGACCCTATTCCACGTGCGTCTTGTGCTGGGTTTTCTGAGAAACGCCGAGGTCAGGCGGTGCTTGCGTTTCGTGGTTGAGGCATCGGCACACTGTGTGCATGGATCCGGACACCTTGGGTGGTGACCTCGGCGGCGCCACCTCCGACGTCTACTGGCGGCGTCGGATGGCCCTGCTGGTGAGTGTTCTGGTCGTGGTCGCCGTCGTCGCCTGGGCGTGCTCCAGCACGTCGAGCCCGCAGGGCCGCACCCACCTGCCGGTGGGGCTCGCCAGTGGCTCGCCCACGCCGGATCCGCTGCTCGCGAGCCTGCAGAGGAAGCCGACGCCGACGCCCGCGCCGCCCGCCCGGCCCAAGCCGCGGGTGACGCCGAGCGCCGCGCCGACGGTCTCCGCACCGCCGCGCCGGGCCGGAGACGCCTGCCCGCCGGCGGACCTCGTGCTCGGCCTGCAAGGGCAGCAGGAGGTCTACGCGGGCGGCCTGCGGCCGAGGTTCACGCTCACCCTGGTGAACACCGGGCGGCTCATGTGCACGGCGGACGTCGGGCCGCGGGCGCTGGAGATCCGCATCACCTCCGGCCAGGATCGCATCTGGTCCTCGGCCGACTGCATCAGCGGCGACGGCGTCGAGATCCGCCGCCTCCAGCGCGGCATCCCCTACGTGGCGCCGTTCGAGTGGGACCGGCACCGGTCGGCCAGCTCCTGTGGCGCGACGCGCGCGGACGCCCGGCCGGGCACCTATGTCGCGACGGTCCGCACCGGCCACCTGCGCAGCCCGAAAGCGGTCTTCCACCTGCGCTGACCCCGTCAGACGAAGCACTCCGGGCCGCGTTGAACCCGTCAGACGCAGTCACTCCGGGCCGCGTTGAACCCGTCAGACGTAGCGCTCCAGGATGGAGGACTCGGCCAGCCGGGACAGGCCCTCGCGGACGCTGCGGGCGCGAGCCTCGCCGACCCCGCCCACCTCCTGGAGGTCGTCGGTGCTGGCCGCCAGCAGCTTCTGCAGGCCGCCGAAATGGCCCACCAGCCGATCGACGACCGTGCCGGGCAACCTGGGCACCTTGGCCAGCAGCCGGTAGCCACGGGGGCTCACCGGGGCGTCCAGGGCGTCGGCGCCGGAGAAGCCCAGCACGTGGGCCACCACGGACAGGTCGAGCAGGTCGCCGGGTGACATCTCGTCCAGGTCGTGCAACGCCTCGGCCGGCTTGCGGCCCCGCCGTACGGCTCCCGCCGGCAGGTAGTCGCGGACGATCAGCTCGCGGTCCGGCTCCACCCCGGCCACCAGCTCGTCGAGCTGCAACGTGAGCAGCCGGCCGTCGGTGCCCAGCTCCACCACGTAACCCTCGATCTCGCCGGCGATCCTGCGCACCATCTCCAGCCGCTGGGCCACCACCGCGACGTCGCGCACCGTGACGAGGTCCTCGATCTCCAGCGCGGACAGGGTGCCGGACACCTCGTCCAGCCGGAGCTTGTAACGCTCCAGCGTGGCGAGGGCCTGGTTGGCCTTGGACAGGATCGCCGCCGACTCCTCCAGCACGTAACGCACGCCGTCGAGGTAGATGGCGATGATCCGCATCGACTTGCTGATCGAGATGACCGGGAAACCGGTCTGCCTGGCCACCCGCTGCGCGGTGCGGTGCCGGGTGCCGGACTCGTCGGTTTTGACGG
Organism: Microtetraspora sp. NBRC 13810; assembly: GCF_030268685.1. Lineage (GTDB taxonomy): Bacteria > Actinomycetota > Actinomycetes > Streptosporangiales > Streptosporangiaceae > BSRQ01. The sequence continues at coordinate 343,980 of NZ_BSRQ01000009.1, read as the reverse complement.
ACGGGTCGGGCACCAGGTGCACGGCGGCGCGCACGATGCGGTGGTCGTCGCGGCGCAGCACGATCGCGCCGTCCATCTTGGCCAGCTCGCGCAGCCGCGTCGCGGAGAACTCGATGTCCAGCTCGAAGCCGCCGCTGCACAGCTCCTCGACCGTGCCGTCGTAGCCGAGGACGATCAGGCCGCCGGTGTGGCCACGGAGAATGCGCTCCAGGCCGTCGCGGAGATCGGTCCCCGGCGCGACCTCGGCAAGGGTGGCTCGCCGGCCCTCATCGAGCCCCCTGTCGTTCGTTGCCACATGACCCCCGGTGGTCGCCTATCACATTCACCTTACCGGCGCATCCTGTCGCCGGTGGCGGGTCGGACCGGATGGGACGGCTCATGTCACATGAGTCAGCGCGTCCCAGACGTTTTCCGCCTCGGTGACGTCGAAACCGGGCGCGAGGCTCGTGGTGCGGGACTCGACCGGGACCAGGGAGCGCTGCGCGCCGCGCGGCGCGGTGTCCACGTCGAGCGAGCCCGCGGGGACCAGCGCCCGGGTGAACCCCAGGCGCGACGCCTCGGCCAGCCGCCGGCGCACGTCGCGCACCGGCCGCAGCTCACCGGCCAGCCCCACCTCGCCGAGCACGACCAGCCCGGACGGCAGCGCCTTGTCCCCGGCGGCGCTGGCCACGGCCAGCATCAGCGCGAGGTCCACCGAGGGGTCGGCGAGCCTGATCCCGCCGACGGTGGCGGTGAACACGTCGCACCCGCTCAGCCGGGCGTTGAGGCGGCGCTCCAGCACGGCGAGCACCATCGTCACCCGGAACGGGTCGAGGCCGGAGGAGGTGCGCCGCGGCTGCTGCGCCTCGGTCCTGGCGACCAGCGCCTGCACCTCGGCGGGCAGCGGGCGGGTGCCCTCGACGGTGACGGTGACGCAGGTGCCGGGGACGGGGTCGCCGCGGCGGGACAGGAACAGCCCGCTCGGGTCGGTCAGCCCCTCGATGCCGCGCTCGTGCAGGTCGAAGCAGCCGACCTCGTCGGTGGGGCCGAAGCGGTTCTTCACCGCGCGGACCATGCGCAGCCGGGAGTGGCGGTCGCCCTCGAACTGGAGCACGACGTCGACGAGGTGCTCAAGGACCCGGGGACCGGCGATCGAGCCGTCCTTGGTGACGTGGCCGACGAGGACGGTGGACATGCCGCGGTCCTTGGCCAGCCGCACGAGGTTGCCGGCGACCTCGCGGACCTGGGTGACGCCGCCGGGGACCCCGGTGCCCTGCGCGGAGCCGATGGTCTGCACCGAGTCGACGATCAGGACGCCCGGCTGGACCTTCTCCACATGGGTCACCAGGGCGGACAGGTCGGTCTCGGCCGCGAGGTAGAGCCGGTCCTGGACGGCGCCGATGCGGTCGGCGCGCATCCGCACCTGGGCGGCGGACTCCTCGCCCGTGACGTAGAGCACGGTCTCCTGGGCGGCGATGCGCGCGGCGGCCTCCAGCAGCAGCGTGGACTTGCCGATGCCGGGCTCGCCGGCCAGCAGCACGACCGCGCCCGGCACCAGGCCGCCGCCGAGCACCCGGTCGAGCTCGCTCACCCCCGTGCCCCTGGCGTGCGCGATCTCGGCCTTGACCTGGCCGATCGGCACGGCCGGTGCGGTGACCGCGCCGGGGGTCGCCACGTGCACCCCGGCCCGCACGCCCTCCTCGTCGACGGTGCCCCACGCCTGGCACTCGCCGCACCGGCCGACCCACTTGGTGGTCCGCCACCCGCACTCGGCGCAGCGGTAACCCGCGCGCTGGGCTGCCTTGCTCATGCCAGGCACGCTATCGTCCCCGGCCGACATTCCGGCGCGGGCGCGGGGCCGGGATCAGAAATGCCCGGCGAGATCGGACAGCAGGAGGCGCTTGGGCTTGGCGCCCACGATCTGCCGGACGGGCTCGCCGTCGCGGAACAGGATGAGGGTGGGGAAGCCCATCACGCCGTAGCGGGTGACGATCTCGGTGTGCTCGTCGCCGTCCAGCTTGCCGACGGTCAGCCGGTCGCCGTGCTCGCTCTCGATCTCTTCGAGGATCGGCGCGATCATCTTGCACGGCGGGCACCAGTCGGCCCAGAAGTCCACCAGGACCGGCTTGTCGCTGCGCAGCACCTGCTCGGCGAAGTTGTCGGCGGTCAGTGTGATCACGATCATGTTCCCTTCAGCACGCAACCTGTGCACGCCCCGGCCAGGCGCGCGGCCACGTCGGCCCGCCTGGCCTCCAGCGTGCGGATCTGGTCGTCGAGCTCGGCCAGCTTGCGCCGGTAGACCTCGACGGACTCGGGACAGGAGTCGCCGGAGGGGTTCCCCGAGCGCAGGCACTCGACGAACGGCCGGGCGTCCTCCAGGTTGAACCCGGAGGTCAGCCGGGACCGGATCTCGGCGATGAGCTGGAGGTCGGACTCGTCGTACTCGCGGTAGCCGTTCACGTCGCGGCGTGCCCGGATGAGCCCCTGCTGCTCGTAGTAGCGCAGCGCCCGGGTGCTCACTCCGGCTCGTCTGGCCATCTCCCCGATCCGCATGTGTCCCCTTTCCCTCTCGCACGGTAAGCGTTGACGCCGGTGTCAAGGTCAAGCGTCGAAGTGACGCCAGCGCAGCACGTTGGGATAGTCGAGCCGCACGCCCGTGGTCTCGGCGATGGCCCGCTCGGCCACCGCGGGGGCGAACTCGATGCGCAGCACGGCCTCCAGGTCGGCCCGGCGGTCGAAGACCATGCTGAGGTCGAGGTCCTGCCGCTGCCAGCCCTGCCTGGCCCAGAACGCCTCCACGGCGGGCGCGGAGTAGGCGGGGACCGTCTCGCCGAACCAGCGGCCGAAGGCGCCGCGCGAGGCGTCGAGGTCGAGCACGAAGGCGGTGCCGCCGCGCCGCAGCACCCGGGACAGCTCGCGCAGGCCGGGCTCGCAGCCGGGGCCGAAGAAGTAAGCCCAGCGGGCCACCGCGACGTCCACGGACGCGTCGGGCAGCGGGAGCGCCTGCGCGGCGGCGGCGTGCACGGTGACGGTGGGCAGGGCGGCGCAGCGGCGGGCCGCGGCGGCGGCGAGGTCGCCGTGCGGCTCGACGCCGATCACCCGGGCGGCGGTGGCGGCGTAGCCGGGCAGGTGGTAGCCGGTGCCGCAGCCGATGTCGAGGACGACGGCGCCGGCCAGCGGGCGGATCGCCTCCATCGCGGCGTCGGCCCGCCGCTCCGGGTCGACCGCGCGGTTCTCCAGCTCGTAGACCTGCGGGGTGTGCCAGATGTTCGGACTGGGGATGGCGCCCCGCACGATCCGTGCCATGCCCACAAAGCTAACCTCCGGGACAGGGCATCCTTGCCAGAAGAAGGAACGGCCGGGCGTTCCCAGATGTTCAGTGATAGGGCGGCGCGAGAGCGCCGACACGCCACCGGCCGACATACCGGCTTAGGCTGGCAGCATCAGCAGTGAATACCTAATGAGGTCGCGAAAGTGAGTGACGTGGTCCGTGTGCCCAACGCGAAGATCGCGCTTTCGACCGCCTCCGTCTACCCGGAGCGCACTCCGGACGCCTTCGAGCTGGCGGCGCGCCTCGGATACGACGGTGTGGAGATCATGGTCGGGGCCGATCCGGTCAGCCAGGACGTCGATGTGCTGGAGCGGCTGTCCGATCACTACCATGTGCCGATCCTCGCCGTGCACGCTCCGTGCCTGCTCGTGACGCAGCGGGTGTGGGGCCGGGATCCGTGGGCGAAGCTGCTGCGCGCGCAGCAGGCGGCCGAGCGGCTCGGCGCGCGCACCGTGGTGGTGCACCCGCCCTTCCGCTGGCAGCGCGATTATGCCAGGGACTTCGAGACCGGCCTGGCCCGGATGCGCGAGGAGACCGACGTGGTCTTCGCGGTCGAGAACATGTTCCCGTTGCGCGCCCGTGGCAACCAGGTCGTGCCGTACTCCCCGGACTGGAACCCGGTGGAGTACGACTTCCCCCAGGTCACCCTGGACCTCTCGCACACCGCGGTGTCCGGGTCCGACGCCATGGAGATGGCGGTGAAGCTGGGCGACCGGCTGGCCCACCTGCACCTCGCCGACGGGCTCGGCGTCTCCAACAAGGACGAGCACCTGGTGCCCGGCCGGGGCAACCAGCCGTGCGCGCAGATCCTGGAGCGGCTGGCCGGCAACGGGTACGACGGGCTGGTCGTGCTGGAGATCAACACGCGCAGGGCGGCGAGCAGGACCGAGCGGATCGACGATCTCGCCGAGGCGCTGGCCTTCGCCCGGCTGCACCTCGCCGCCTCCTCCGCGGCGGACGCGTGAGCGCTGGGGAGACCGAGACCGGCAGACGGCGTCCCGGTCGCAGGCCGGGCGCCGCCGACACCAGGGGCCAGATCCTCGCCGCGGCCCGGAAGATCTTCGCCGAGAAGGGCTTCGACAAGGCGACGATCCGCGGCATCGCCCGGGAGGCGGCCGTCGACCCGGCCCTGGTGCACCACTACTTCGACAGCAAGGACGGCGTGTTCGTCGCGGCCATGCGGTTGCCGATGGATCCGTCGGTGGCGATCCCGCGGCTGATCGCGGAGGGGCCGCGCGAGGAGGTGGGCCGCCGCCTGGCGAGGTTCATCCTCACCATCACGGCCGACCCGCAGGCCCGCGAGCCGGTGCTCGGCCTGGTCCGCACGGCGATGACCAACGAGCAGGCCGTCGGCATGATCCGCGAGTTCATCACCAAGGCGATCCTGGGCAGGGTGGTGGAGTCGCTGGGGGTGCCGCCGCTGCGGATGGAGGTGGCGTTCGCCCAGTTGTTCGGCGTGGTCGCGATGCGGCACGTCGTCCGGCTGGAGCCGCTCGCGACCGCCGACATCGAGGAGATCGTGGACATCGTCGGGCCCACGCTCCAGCGTTACATCGACGGCCCCTGACACCCGTGGTGCGAAACCGCAGAGCATTGTTCTAGCCTGGGAGTGACCGCGGTTCGCCCGGTGTGTCCGTCGGCGAGAAGTTACTCGCCGGTAGCATGGTGGGCGACTCATCGTCATCGTGGTTGACCTGCGTGGTCGTACGCTGGCAGCCAACGCCGTCTGTGGGAGGACCCGTGCTCCTTGTAGCGATCGTCGGGCTCGTGATGACCGCCGTCGCGGTAGCGCTGGTGGTGCGCCGCGTGCTGTGGCTCTACCGGCTGGCCACCGTGGGCCAGCCCGCGCCCGAACGAGTGGAGTACGCCAGGGCCAACGTCGGCACCGAGGTCAAGGCCCAGCTCGTCGAGGTGTTCGGCCAGAAGAAGCTGCTCAAGTGGACGCCGTCGGGCACCGCGCACTTCTTCGTCATGTGGGCGTTCTTCATCCTGATCACGGTGTATCTGGAGGCGTACGGCTCCCTGATCCAGGGGATGATCACCGGCACGCCCGACTTCCACATCCCGTTGATCGGCACCTGGCCGGTCCTCGGCTTCCTCCAGGACTTCATCGCGGTCGCGGCGCTGCTCGGCCTGATCGCGTTCGCGGTGATCCGGGTGCGCAACTCGCCGAAGACGCTGGGCCGGGCCTCCCGGTTCTCCGGCTCGCACCTCGGCGGCGCGTGGCTCGTGCTGTTCATGATCTTCAACGTGATCTGGACGATGTTCCTGTTCCGCGGCGCGGCGCTGAACACCGGCAATCTGCCCTACGCCAGCGGGGCGTTCGCCTCCGAGGCCGCGGCGGCGGTGCTGCGCCCGCTGGGCGAGCCGGCCAACGAGGTCGTCGAGCACGTCGGCCTGCTGCTGCACATCGGCGTCATGCTGGTCTTCTCGGTCATCGTGGTGAACTCCAAGCACCTGCACATCTTCACCGCGCCGCTCAACGTGCTCTTCTCCCGCCGTCCCGACGGGCTCGGCGCGGCGCAGGAGATGCGCAGCGGGGGCAAGCCGCTCGACTTCGAGGAGGCCGACCCGGACACCGACGTCTTCGGCCGGGGCAAGATCGAGGACACCACCTGGAAGGGCTTCCTCGACTTCTACACCTGCACCGAGTGCGGGCGTTGCCAGTCGCAGTGCCCGGCGTGGAACACCGACAAGCCGCTGTCCCCCAAGATGCTCATCCTGGACCAGCGCGACCACGCCTTCGCGGTGGCGCCCTACCTGCGGGCGTCGGAGGAGGAGCGGGCCGGGTTCCACGAGGACGTGCTGGCCCTGCTGGACAAGCCGCTGGTCGGCGAGGACGGCGTGATCCACCCCGACGTGCTGTGGTCGTGCACCAACTGCGGCGCCTGCGTCGAGCAGTGCCCGGTGGACATCGAGCACATCGATCACATCCTGGACATGCGCCGCTACCAGGTCATGATCGAGTCGTCGTTCCCGTCCGAGGCCGGGGTGATGCTCAAGAACCTGGAGAACAAGGGCAACCCGTGGGGCATGTCCGAGATGAAGCGGGCCGAGTGGATCGAGGAGCTCGACTTCGAGGTCGAGATCGTCGACGAGAAGATGCCGCAGGACACCGAATACCTGTTCTGGGTGGGCTGCGCGGGCGCCCTTGAGGACCGCGCCCGCAAGACCACCAAGGCGGTGGCCGAGCTGCTGCACATCGCGGGCGTGAAGTTCGCGGTGCTCGGCCCGATGGAGGCGTGCACCGGCGACCCGGCGCGGCGGCTGGGCATGGAGTTCCTGTTCAACATGCTCGCCCAGCAGAACATCGAGACGCTCAACGAGGCCGGGGTCAAGAAGATCGTGGCCACCTGCCCGCACTGCTTCAACACCCTGGCCAACGAGTACCCGCAGCTCGGCGGCACCTACGAGGTCGTGCACCACACGCAGTTGCTGGACCGGCTGATCGAGGAGGGCAGGCTCACCCCGATCACCCCGATCGAGGAGAAGATCACCTACCACGACCCGTGCTTCCTTGGCCGGCACAACAAGGTCTACGCCCAGCCGCGCGACATCATGGCCAGGGTGCCCGGCGTGCAGACCCAGGAGATGCACCGGTGCAAGGACCGGGGGTTCTGCTGCGGCGCGGGCGGCGCGCGGATGTGGATGGAGGAGCGCATCGGCAAGCGCATCAACACCGAGCGGGTGGACGAGGCGCTGACCACCGATCCGGACCGCGTTTCCACCGCCTGCCCATTCTGTCTCGTCATGCTCGGCGACGCGATCAACGAGAAGAAGAACTCCGGTGCCGCCAAGGAGTCCCTGGAGGTCGTGGACGTCGCCCAGTTGCTGATCCGTTCGGTCAAGGGCGAGCCGACTCACGCTTCCTGACAATTCTTACAATTACCGTGGAATCTTCGGCCAGGCCGGGCGCCATCGGCTCTCCAGTCGAATGGAGTCCGGCCAAGCCGAAAACCTTTCTCCACATAACGGGAAAATCACGGTAACCTCAACGACGCGTGGCTCATTTCGACGGGGAGGGGGCTGGCGGTGCGCGTCGTCGTCATCGATGCGGAGGTCACCATGGCCGACGTCCTCGCCTTACGCCTCTCGATCGACGAACCGCTCCCCGAAGGCGCCGAACTGATCCTGCGCCACCGCGCCGGCGACTTCGAGCGGCGCGTTCCGCTCGGCACCTCGGGCGCCGGAGTGCGCGACGCCACGTTCGCCGTCTCGCTGGACCCGCTCGGCCTCGACCCGGGCCGCTGGGACGCCTACCTCGCCCAGGGCGGGCGCCGGTCCAGGCTCAAGAGCGTGGACCCCGGGTTCTCCCTCGACCACCTCGACGCCTACGCGCTGGCCAGGCGCACGGTGGCCTACCGCGCCTACCGCACCAGGGGCGGCCACCTGTCGCTGCGGATCACCGAGGCCCGCCCGGTCGCCGAGGTGCGCGCCGTGTGGTTCCGCGAGGGCCGGTTCGAGGTGACCGGGCTGCTCGCCTACACCGGCCTGGACGACGACGACGCCCGCCACGAGGCCCGGCTCGCCCTGCGCAACCACGGCCCGGACGCCCAGCTCACCTCGGTGGCCACCGTCCAGGGGGTGCGCTTCCACGCGGCGCTCTCGTTGTGCGACGTCGTGGACGCCACCCCCGAGGCCACCGGCACCTGGGAGCCGTCGCTGGAGGTGGAGGGCGTGGCGACCCCGCTGAGCCTCGGCGCCAGGCTCGACGACGTGGACGGCAAACGGCGCAGAATCCACTATCCCGCCGCCAGGATCGACGGCGTCCCGGTGCGCCCCTCCTATACGGCTGACGACGAGTTGCGGCTTGAGGTGGGCGGGTGAAGATCTGTCTGGTGGTCCCCTCGGCGTACGGCATGCGGGGTGACGTGCGGTCGGTCGTCAACCTCGCGGGCGAGCTGGCCGAGCGGCACGAGGTCGAGATCCTCAGTGTGAAGCGGCACAAGGACGCGCCGTTCTTCGCGGTGGACCCCCGGGTGCGGCTGAGCTGGCTGATCGACGCCAGGCCCGGCGTGCGGCACCTGCTGCCGCGCGGTCAGATGCGGGCCGAGGTCGCCCTGTGGCGGCGGCTGCGCGTCCTTTCGGCCGACGTGCTGGTCACCACCCGGCCGGCGCTCAGCGTGCAGGCGGCCAGGCACACGCCGCGTGAGGTGATCCGGCTGGCCCGCGAGTGGGGCCGGCCGCCCGTCCCCGGGCCGATCAGGCGCTTCTACCCCCGGCTGGACGCGGTGGTGCCGGCCACCGAGACCGGCCGCGACGAGTGGACCCGGCTGCTGGGGGAGGAGGGGCCCGCCGTGCACGCGATCCCCGACGCCCTGCCGCCCGGGCCGTGGCCGCGTTCCCGGATGGACAACCGGATCGTCGCGACGGGCGGCCGGTGGGTGGCCGCGAAGGCGTACGACCGGCTGCTGAGGGCGTTCGCGATCGTGGCGGACAAGCGGCCGGACTGGCGGCTGCGGCTCTACGGCGGCGGGCCGGAGGAGAAACGGCTGCGCGCCCTGGTGGCCGAGCTCAACCTGCACAACCACGTCTACTTCATGGGCATGACCCCCGACCTCACCGGCGAGTTCGCCAAGGCGTCCATCGTGGCGATGAGCTCGCGTGCCGAGGTGCTCGGCATGACGATCGTCGAGGCGCTCGGCTGCGGGGTGCCGGTGGTCGGCTTCGACAGCCCGCGCGGGCCGGGCGAGTTCGTGATCCCCGGCCGCAACGGGCTGCTGGTCCCCGAAGGGGAGGACGAGGTCGAGGCGTACGCGTGCGCGCTGCTCACGCTGATCGACGACGAGCGCCGCCGCCGCGGGCTGGCCGCGGGCGCCCTGGAGAGCGCGGCCGTGCACCAGGCGTCCTCGGTCGCGGCCCGCTGGGAAGAACTTTTCGGCGCGCTCCGATGACCGCCCCGGATACGGGTAACGGGTACCGTTGAGGGCATGCATGGGTACAGCGCCGACAAGCAGGCCTATCTGACCCGGCTCCGGCGAATCGAGGGCCAGGTGCGCGGGCTGCAGCGCATGGTCGAGGACGACGCTTACTGCATCGACGTCCTCACGCAGGTCTCGGCGGTGACCCGGGCGCTCCAGGCGGTGGCGCTGGGCCTGCTCGAAGACCACATCGGGCACTGCGTCGCCGACGCGATCAGCAGCGGGGGCCCCGAGGCCGAGGAGAAGGTCAAGGAGGCGTCCGCGGCGATCGCCCGGCTCGTGAAGTCGTAGTACGACCCTGGTAGGAGATGGTCACCAGACAGGACTAGTCATCGGTGACCGGGCGGACTATTCACAACCGTAGTCCCGGCCCCTGAAAGGAGTCGGGACTCGGTTTGTCATGATGGGACCTCAGCACGTCGCCGAAGTCCGCAATCCGAGCGCGTTGTCCAGCTCTTCCAAGGTCAGCCGTCGCTCGCTGATGGCCACGGCACTGAGCACCTCGGCATAGAGCGCGATCTCGTCCAACGCGACACGGTCGTGGACCCGAGAGTCCAGGTCGTCGTGCCCCACCGCGTCGTCCTTCCTTCCGCAGCCCACACCCACAAAGAGGTTACGACCGAGGGCCTTAGGGCGACATGGCCCATCGTGACCATTCCTCAGACGCCTCCTGATCACCAGGAGGACCGTTATCCGATCGCGAGATCACGATTCAGTGAAACCCCTGGTGAGTGGGGTATTCGAGCGATATAGGAGAGGTAAGGGAAACGTTGCCGCATTTGTGGTTTAAGTGGATTCCAGGGTGCTCGCCGGGAATTGATCGTCACGCTGGTGCGTGAGCCGGTGGACGGTCGCGGAGGCGGTCACGAAGCCCCGCGCCGGCACCTCCACCCCGGCCAGGCGGGACCACGCGAGCCCGGTGGCGTAGGCGGCGCCGAGCAGGGTCGCGGCGGTGCCGCGGTCCGGCGGGTGGAGCGCCCGGGGCAGCTCGCCGCCGGCGGGCCAGCAGCGGCGCAGGACGTGCCCGGGATCGTTCAGCGCGCTGTGCACCGCGTGCCGCAACTCGGGGTCCAGCCAGGGGTAGAGCTGCCTGGCCGACTTCGGCGCGAGCGCCGCGACGTCGGCGGCCAGCAGCGCCGCGGCGACCGGCCGCGGATCGGCCCGCCGCCGCGCCAGATAGCCCAGCGCCTCGGTCAGGTCGTACATCGTGTGCCTGAAGTGCTCGCCGGGCGCGGTCTCCTTGAGCAGCGCGCGGGCCAGGCCGGGCGGGCAGCGGGCCAGCCACGTCTGCCGTACGGCCTGGTCGCCCCTGCGGGCCGCCTGCCGGTCGAGCTCGGGGTCGCGCAGCGCGGGTTCGAGCATGGCGAGCAGCGCCGCCGCGCGCGGCCGGAACCGGTCGTCCTCAAGGACGGCGTCGGCCGCGTTGGCCATGACGGCGGTGAGCCGCAGGCCGGCCCTGGCCTCGCCCGCCCTGATCCGCTCGCCGTACAGCCGGATCAGGTCGTTCAGCGACACCGGGCGCAGCCAGCGCACCCACTCGTCGCCGGGCAGCGCGCGCCGCAGGAACTCGCCGAACATCGACAGCAGCACCTCGTTGCCGTCGAAGGCGGGCGCGTACGCGCACCACATCAGCGTGCCCCAGACCGCGGCGACCGTGCTCGGCACGTCCGAGGCGAAGATCGACCCGAACGGCTCCGCGGTGATCGGGAAATCCTCGGGCCGCGCCCGCCGGGTGGTCAGCAGCACCCGCAGCCGCTCGGTGATCGCCCGTGGCACGTCGGGGCCGACGAAGCCCTGGGTGGAGCCGTGGTCGTAGGTGAAGTCGGGGCCGCCGGGCACGAGGTGCGGGACCAGCGTCGCGGTGTGCCTGACCACGTGCGCCGCCGCCCTGAGCTGACCGTCCAGCGGCGGCGCGGACAGGTGCCAGCGGCCGTCGGCGGGATCCTGCCGGTACCACCGCGCGTGCGCGCCGAACAGCCACCTGCCGCCGTCCGGGGTCACCAGGGAGCGGGCGGCGACGGCCTGGGCCTTGGCCGGCTCCGGCAGCTGTGACCAGCGCGGATCGGTGACCATCGCGCGCATGTCGCCTTCGATGGCCGCGAACCCGTCCCACTGTTGCACGGCCGTCATGTTAGACGCCCTTCCGATCAGCACGCCCCCGCTCGACCACTCGCCCTTCGCGTCCGCGCCCCGGCCCGGGGGTCAGAGCGGGCGGGCGGCGCGGTGGCGCTCGGCCTTCTTGAGGTAGCCGTCCACGGTGCCCGCGAAGGCGGCGCGGTCGGCGTCGGACAGCTCACGGACGACCCTGGCGGGTACGCCGGCGGCCAGCACGCCGGGTGGGATCTTCTTGCCGGGCGGGACCAGCGCCCCCGCCGCGACCAGCGCGCCCGCCCCGATCCGGGCGCCGTTCAGCACGCTGGCGCCGATGCCGACCAGGCTTCCCGTCTCGACGTAGGCGCCGTGCACCGTCGCCCGGTGGCCCACGCTGACCCTCGGCTCCAGGACGGCGGGCAGCCCGGGATCGGCGTGGAAACAGCTGAGATCCTGGAGGTTGCACTCCTCGCCGATCTCGACGACCTCGTCCTCGCCGCGCAGCACCGCGTTGTACCAGACGTTGACCGCCCGGCCCAGCCGCACCTTGCCGACCACGACCGCGCCGGGGGCGACGTAGGCTTCTGGGTGGATGTCGGGGGTGGCGTCGGCGAGGCCGGCGATGTAGGGCCGATCGTTCATGGACTCATGGTAGTAAGTGCGATATTTCCCCAGCAGGTGGCGTGTTCCGGTTGCGGACTTGGGCAGTTGGCAGGAAAGTCGTGTGTTGACGTGACCCCCCGCCTCCGTACGACCGGTGATCTTTCCCCATCGCAGACCCCCAGGGCAGTGCAATGACAAACCAGCACGAAAGCTTCCCCGACCTCATGCATGACGACTCCTTCGAGGTCGTCATGCGTGGTTACAGCCGCCGCCAGGTGCACGACTACATGAGCAGGACCCGCAACCAGATCCGTGATCTGGAGGAGCGGCTGGCGCGGGCGATCGACCAGGCGGAGCAGGGCCGCATCGAGCTGGCTGACGCGCGCAGACGGATGGTGGAGGCGCCACAGAACTACGAGGACCTGAGTCCACGGCTGGCGCAGATCCTCAAGCTGGGCGAGGAGGAGGCGGCGGCCAAGCGGCAGGACGCCGACACCGAGGCCACCAAGGTGCGGGAGAACGCCGCGGCCGAGGCCGAGAGCCTGGTCAGCTCCGCGCGGGAGCAGGCCGACCGGGTGCTGTCCTCGGCCCAGGCGGAGGCGGAGCGCCGGGTGTCGGAGGCGACGGCGGCGGCGGAGCGGATGCTGGCGCAGGCGGGGTCGGAGGCGGAGGAGACGATCGGGAGCGCCCGCGCGGAGGCGGACGACACGGTGCGCAAGGCCCGCGCCGAGGCCGAGCGGACGCTCGGTTCGGCCCGGCAGGAGTCGGAGCAGACGATCGGCAGCGCCCGCGCGGAGGCGGAGGCCACGCTGACCTCCGCGCGCGAGGAGGCGGAGGCGACCGTGACGGCCGCCCGCGAGGAGGCGGAGGCGACCGTGACGGCCGCCCGCGAGGAGGCACAGGCGACCGTGACGGCCGCGCGCGCCGAGGCCGAGGCCACCCTCGGCTCCGCCCAGCGCCGGGCCGCCGCGCTCGACGAGCACACCGGCCGCCGGGTCTCCTACCTCACCGACACGCACGGCGAGGTCATGCGCCGTCTCAACGAGATCGGCTCGGTCCTCGGCGACCTGCTGCACCAGGAGGGCGTGGCGGGTCCGCTGGTGGACGAGGCGGCCGTGCTGCCCCCGCCGCCGCTGGACCGCGACGTGGAGCCGGTGCGAGAGGCCGTCGTGGACCGGGAGGCCGCGTTCGAACAGGACGCCGAGTACCTCGCGGACGAGCCCGCCCCGGCCCGGCCGGACGCCTACGAGCGGGACGACCTTTCCGAGCAGGACGCCGTGGTGGAGTGGGACGCGCGCGACGCCGTGGTCGCCTCGGAGACGGCCGGCCCGCGGGCCGGCGCCGGGGACGACGCCGGGGACGACGAGCCCGACATCGAGGCGGTCCGGGTGATCGTGGACGACGACCACACCCGCAGGGTGCCGCGGATCGTGGAGGAGGAGCCGCCCGCCGGCGCCGTCGGGGCCCGCGAGGGCGAGGAGGCGGACGACACCGCCGAGGGTCCCGCGCCGGCCGACGCCGACCCGCGCAGCCCCTTCACCCCGGTTCACAAGTAATGGCCTGTGACCTGCTGATTCTTGTTGAACACCGTTAGGAGCGGCCGCCGAACGGGGTAGGACTCCCCTCGGGACGGACCGAGCAGCGGCCGCCCCATTGAGGTAGAGGTTGTTGTGGGGCGGGCGTCGGCGGTGCCCGTTCGTGAGGAGTCGTATGAGGGGGAGGCGGGCGCCACATGGCGCCCGCCTGTGAGACAGGGGGTAAGAGTTCACGCGGGACGGACCAGGTGTCCGCCCGCGTGAACTCCAAGCGGAAACCCCCGCCCCCGATAGGGTCGGAGGCTTCCGCGCTGGTGCCCGGCGCCGAGGCCGCCTGAACGCTGGACCCGGCACCGGGCGGCTGGAGGGCCCGGGGAAGGCACGCCCCCGGGCGTGGCGCGTTCCACGGGACGTCGGGCGCGGTTTACGGATCGGGGCCCACCGAGGCGGCCCGCTCACGCTGGTCGGTGAGCTGCTCGCGCAGCTCACCGGGCGTGTCGGCGTCGATGGTCATGGCGCATCCGGCCTCTCGCTCGGCGACCGACAGCGGGTGGTGCCTGGTGGCCCACCAGCGGCCGGCGTCGCTCCTCCAGATCGTCCAATCCGGGTACTCCCGGGCGATTTCCGCGAGATGCCGATCAAAGGACATCTGTTCACCCTTCCCGGGGCCCGGTATGCAACCTTTCATCTCTGAAGGTGAGGCACATCTCTAGAGAAATCTATGATCTCGGGGGTCAGGTCAACCTATCGCTTGACGTCTTTCCTTGACTTAGGCGTCGAAGTCGTACTGGAGTACATACGACGCGGCGTCCAGGATCATCTCGTTCAGCTCCACAGGCGTCCCGCCGGCCGTGAACGCGGTCCGTAAGATGATGATCACCGGTGTCCCCGCGGGCAGGTCCAGCGCCTTCGCCTCCGGGGGATGCGGCATCCGCGCCTGCACCTCCTCGGTGAAGTGCACGGGCGCGTGGCCCAGCTCGCCCAGTCGCGCGTAGACGCCGCCGGGGCCGGTGTCCGGCAGCACGATGGGCGTCCCGTCCACCAGGTCGGCGGGGAAGGCCGACGTGGCGAACTGCACCGGCCGCCCGTCCACCGAGTAGCGCCTGCGGCGCACCCACACCTCGCCGCCGCCGAACACCCGCGAGGCGTTCTCCCCCGCGCGCTCCCGCGCGATCTCCACCGCGTCCACCGTGTACGGCCGGCCCCGCGCGTCCGCCTCCCAGATGGCCTTCCCGCCGCCCCACTGGTCGCGGGAGAGGCGGCGGGAGCCGTGCCGCCTGATCGGCTTGAACCTGCGGACGTACACGCCTGAGCCCCGTTTGGGCACCGCCAGCCCTTCGTTGATCAGCACGGCCAGGGCCTGCCTGGCCGTGGCGCGCGCTATTCCATGCTCCGCCATGAGGGCGTTTTCGCCTGGCAGTCGATCCCCGTCACGTAGCTCGCCGGACAGGATCGCCGCGCGAAGCCCATCGGCGATACGCCGATAGATCGGCGGCTCGTTGGATACCGGGGATTCCGACACGTGTGATCACCCTCTGTCACCAACCGGGTTTGGCGTCTCCAGAGAACTTGCCCCGTCTTGTCCACGATCGCACAGATACTCAGGATGGTCCCGTGCTTCTTTGGAGTGGATCGTGCCCATGTGGTGATCTACGGGGGTTTTCGCGGTCCGTTACCGTGGAACGGTCCTGGCCGGTATGCGTATGATCCACCACGCACGGCTAATACCCGCTCGGGGCACAGTTTCCTACTGAGTTGAGCCGGATGTCGTCGACAAGGGAAGCCGTCCACGTTGGAGGGCATATCGCGGAAGTTCGACGGTGAGTGACGACGCCCCGCTCAGCAGCATGATCGTGGCGAAAAGGGCGCGGCGGCCGTGCCCCGCGGGCCGTGGCCGCCGCGCCTCCTCACGGCTCAGGTAACAGGAAGGTGGCGTTCGAGAAAGGTCACGGCGAGCTCCCAGGCGACCGGCGCGGCCTTCGCATCGTAGAAGCCGGGGGCCACGTGGTTGTGGAAGGCGTGTCCCGCCTCCTCCAGCACGTGGACCTCCATGCCGGGCCTCCCCGCCGCCGCCCGCTCCACCTTGGCGACGTCCTCGCGCGGGATGTAGGGGTCCGAGCCGCCGAAGACGAAGAGCGCCGGGGCGGTGATCCGGTCCATCAGGTCGAGGGTGCCGGGCACCTGGGAGCCGTAGAACGACACGAGGGCGTCGAGGTCGGTCCGCGCGGCGAGCGTGTAGGCGAGCGAGCCGCCGAGGCAGAAGCCCAGCGCGCCGGTCCGCCCGGTCACCTCGGGCAGCCCGCGCAGGTGCCGCAGGGCCAGCTCGCAGTCCGCCACCCCCGTCTCGAAGTCGAACCGCGAGGCCAGGTCTATCGACGCCGGCACCGGGTCGTCGCCCTCCTCCGCCCGCCAGTGCGCGCGCAGCCGCCAGAACAGTTCGGGGGCCGCCACGACGTAGCCCAGCGCGGCGAGGTCCTCGGCGACCTTCCGGATGTAGGGGCCCACGCCGAAGATCTCCTGGACCAGCAGAATGCCCGGGCCCCTCCCGGCCGGGGGCAGCCACAGGGGGACGTCGAAGTCGCCGTCCCCGGTGCTCACCAATGCGTTTCGGGTTTCCATGAGATCAAACGATGGCATCTCCCCGCCTTTCCCGCCTCCTGCCCCAAGGCGGACCCGGCGCCCGCCCACCACCGCCCCACCGGGGCGGAGCGCCTGGATTGCCTGGGTTCGCGGGTTCCACCGCCTCCGCCGGGGTGGAGGCCGGGATTGCGTGGGGTCGCGGGCGGCGGGAGAGTGATCGGTATGCAGGACGAGTGGGCACAGGCCGTGGATCTGCGGGGCAGCGCGGCGACACGGTCGCCGACAACGCCTCCGCCGGCGCCTTCGTGCTCGGCAACACGCCCATCCCGCTCGCCGGGCTGGACCTGCGGCTGGCCGGGATGACCATGACCAGGCGCGGCCAGGAGGTCTCCACCGGGGCGGGCGCGGCCTGCCTCGGCCACCCGCTGAACGCCGCCGTGTGGCTGGCCAACACGCTGCGCGAGACGGACTATCCGCTGGCGGCGGGGGACATCGTCCTCACGGGCGCGCTCGGGCCGATCGTCCCGGTCGAGCCCGGCGACGCGTTCGAGGCGCGGATCGACGGCCTGGGCTCGGTCCGGGCGGTGTTCGTCTAGGACGGGGCCGGGCGGCGCGCGGGGTGGGCAAGGCCGGGTCGGGGGGAGTTGGGAGGATGTCCGGGTGACGATATCGCGCGCCGACTGCGCCGCCCTCGACGAACAGGATCCGCTCAGGGACTTCCGGGACGAGTTCGTCCTGCCGGAGGGCGTCGTCTACCTGGTCGGCAACTCGCTGGGCGCGCCGCCCAAGGGGGCCGCGGCGCGGGTGGCGCGCACGGTCGAGCGGGAGTGGGGGCACGACCTCGTCGGCGGGTGGAACGCGGCGGGGTGGTGGGAGCAGCCGCTGCGGGCGGGCGACCGGATCGCGCCGCTGATCGGCGCGGGTCCCGGCGAGGTCGTCGCAGGCAACACCACGTCGATCGCGATCTTCCAGACCGTCGCGGCGGCCGTGCGGCTGCGGCCCGGCCGCCGGGTCATCGTCGCCGACCTGACCGACTTCCCCACCGACGGCTACATCGTGCAGAACCTCGCCGAGGTCTTCGGCCACGAGGTGCGCGACATCGGGGACATCGGGAACATCGGGAACATTGGGGACACGGGTGCTTTGGAAGCGTTGGACCAGGACGTCGCCGTCGTGCTGTTGTCGGAGGTGAACTACCGGACCGGCGCCCGCCTCGACGTCGGGCGGGTGACCGCGGCGGCGCACGCGGCGGGCGCGCTGATGGTCTGGGATTTGTGCCACAGCGCCGGGGCCTACCAGGTGGACGTGTCGGCGGCGGACTTCGCGGTCGGCTGCACGTACAAGTACCTCAACGGCGGGCCGGGCGCCCCGGCGTTCCTCTATGTCAACCCGCGCCACCACGGGAGCGCGCGGAACGTCCTGTCCGGCTGGTACGCGCACGCCGAGCCGTTCGCCTTCGAGCCCGGCTTCCGCCCGGCCGACGGCGTCCGCCGGTTCGGCGTCAGCACCCCGCACGTGCTGTCCTTCGCCGGGCTCGACGCCGCCCTCGACATCTGGGACCGGGTGGACCTCGCCGCCGTGCGGGCCAAGAGCGTGGCCCTGACCTCGCTCTTCATCGAGCTCGTGGAGTCCTCCGGCGCCCCCGGGCTGCGGCTCGCGACCCCGCGCGACCCGGCGGAGCGGGGCAGCCAGGTGAGCTTCCACCACGCCGACGGCTATCCGGTCATGCGCGCCCTGATCGACCGGGGCGTACACGGCGACTTCCGGGCGCCGGACATCCTCCGCTTCGGCTTCGCCCCGCTCTATCTGCGTTACGTGGACGTCTTCGACGCCGCCGCCACCTTCGCCGAGGTCCTGCACCGCGGGCTCTGGGACGCTCCCCGGTACCGCAGCCGCCTGACGGTCACCTGAGCACGCGCCACAACGGCCCAGGACGGGTCGCAGCCGTCCTGGGCCGTTCGTGGCGGGTAAGGGGAACCCCGCCCGGGTCAGACCGGCCTGGGAGCCTCATGCGGCGGTCTGGGCGGGCGGGGTCATCTTCAGGCGGCGCGATGCTGAGGGTGGCGCGGGGGAGTGGGGTCGGGGGTGCGGCCGGCGCGGTCCGCGGCGACGTCCGCGGCCGTTTCGAGGGGGAGGCGGAGCACGAGGCGGGCTCCCTTGCCGTCGAGCGGGTCCTCGATGTCCAGGCGGCCGTGGTGGGCGACCGCGATGTCCCTGGCGATCGGCAGGCCGAGGCCGGTTCCGCCGTTGCCGCGGCTGCGCGCGCTGTCCAGGCGGGTGAAGCGCTGGAAGACGCGTTCCCGGTCGGCGATGGCGATGCCGACGCCGTCGTCCCTGACTTCCAGCCTGGCCTGTCCGCCGACCGAGCCGACGGAGATCTCGATGCGGCTCTCCGCGTGCCGGTCGGCGTTGGCGAGCAGGTTGGTGACCAGCCGGGTGAGCTGTGTCGTGTCGCCCTGTACGGCGACGCCGGGGGAGATGTCGGCCTGCACGGGGACCCGCTTGCAGAGGTTCTTGAGCAGCGACTGGACCAGCAGGGCCAGGTCGACGTGCTCCTCGCGCGGGCGCAGACCGGAGTCCAGGCGGGAGAGCATGAGGAGGTCGTTGGTGATCTGGGAGAGGCGCTCGGAGTCCTTGAGGGCGGCCCGGAGGGTCTCCCAGGGGTCGCTGTCCGTGGGGTCGGCCAGCGCGACCTCGATCCTGGCGCGCATCCCGGTCAGCGGGGTGCGCAGCTCGTGCGAGGCGTCGGAGGCGAACTGGCGCTCGTGCTGCACGGCGCGCTCCAGCCGGTCGAGCGTCTGGTTGACGGTGGCGGCGAGCCTGGCGATCTCGTCGTTGTCGTCGTCCACCGGCATCCGCCTGCTGAGGTCGTAGGCGGTGATCTCGGCGATCTCCGCCCTGATGCGGTCGATCGGGCGCAGCGTGCGGCCCACCGACCACCACGTACTCCAGCCGACCAGGGCGAGCAGCACCAGCGAGAGCGCGACGAGCGCCACCTCCAGGCTGTGCCCGGCGAGCACGTCAGGCCGTCTTTCCGCCTGCCGCACTATGGTGTAGGTGGCCAGCATGCTGACCGCCAAGAACAGCGTGAATATGATCAATGCTGTGAATGTCACCCGCGCACGGATCGTTCGGATCCTCCGCGGCAGACCGGCTCCCATGAGTCCCCCGGCGTCCGATATTTCGTCATTGGATCCTGTATAGGCCATTGAAGCTCACGGAACGGCAAAATGATTGCTTGCTTCTGCTCATGGCTGGCCGTGGAGAGGGTTAAGACCGGTGTCATGCGGTCACAACGGTGCCGCGTGTGCCCCTCCGGATCAACGCGGACGGGCGGCTGGCAGACTGCGAGCGGCCCCTTCCCCCCCGTAAGAGGAGGTTCGCATGACCCCCGTTCCCTACGCCGTCTGGGCGCGTGACGCCGCCGAGCCGCGGTTCAGCGAGTGGCTGCGGCAGAGCGCCGGCGCGGACTGGGACGCGGTGGTCGCCCACCCCTTCGCCGCGGCCATCACCACCGGCGAGGCGGACATGCGGCGCTACCTGGAGCAGGACTTCCAGTTCGTCGACTCCTTCACCGCCCTGCTCGGCGCGGCGGTGGCGAGCGCGGACACCTTCGAGGCGCGGGTGCCGTTCGGCAGGTTCCTCGGCCAGACGGCCACGGCGCAGGAGAAGACCTACTTCCACCGAGCCCTGGAGGCCCTCGGCGTGCCGCCGGGCGAGCCGGCCGCGCCGGAACCGGTCACCGCCGACTTCCGCGCCCTCATGGACGAGGCCAGGACCGGTCAGGACTACCCGGTGATCGTCGCGGTGCTCTGCGTGGCCGAGTGGTGCTACCTGGGCTGGGCGAGCCGCGCGGCCGGGCCGCCGCCGGCGAGCTTCGTGCACAGGGAGTGGATCGAGTTGCACGAAGGGCCGGAGTTCCGCGCGTGGGTGGAGTTCCTGCGCACCGAGCTGGACCGGCTCGGCCCCGGCCTCGGCGCGGACGCGCAGGAACGCGTCAGGGACGTCTTCGCCAGGGCGGTCCGGCTGGAATATCTCTTCTTCGAAATGGCGGCGGCCTGACTCCATCCGGTGAGCACGCGCCTCTTTCGGGTAGTGGACCATCCGAGGAGAGGAGGAGGCATGTCATCCTTGGTGGACAGAGTCCGGCGTTATCTGAACACCCCGCAGGGTCATGAGACCGTGGAGAAGGCCAAGCGGATGGCGAAGGACCCGCGCAACCGGGACAAGGTTCGCGGGCTGCTCGCCAGGTTCCGTGCCCGCGGCCACTAGAGCGTGTGACCTGACGACCCCCGGTGCCCGTGAGGGCCGCCTCGGGGGTCGTCTCGTTCTTCACCCCCGTGCGGCGAGCCTGGTCGCGGTCACCTCTTCGAGCAGCGCGTCCCACTGCGCGCCGATCTCGTCGAGGTCGTACTGCGCGGCGGTCCGCACGGCGTTCTCCCCCATCTTGGCGCGCAGCTCCGCGTCCTCGATCACCCGCAGTACGGCCTCGCCGAACACCGCCGCCCGCTTGGACCGGACCAGCAGCCCGTCGCTCTCGTGGGTGATGATCTCGCGGGGGCCGTGCGGGCAGTCGAAGCTCACCACCGGCACCCCCTTGCTCATCGCCTCCAGGATCGTCATGCCGAACCCCTCGTAGCGTGACCCGACCAGGTAGATCGAGGACTGCGCGAGGGCGAGGCCCACGTCGGGGGTGCTGCCCATCAGCAGGATCCTGTCCGACAGGCCGGCGTCCGCGATCCGGGTGCGCAGCCGTTCCTCCCGCTCGGGGGTGCCGGCGCCGTAGATGCGGAGCACCCAGTCGGGGTGCTCGACGGCCACCTGCTTCCACGCGTTCACCAGCCGGTCGAAGCCCTTGGCGTGCACCACCCGGCCGATCGCGATCGCGACCTTCTCCTCCAGCGTGGACACGTCCCCGGCGAGCGGCGGGACCGCGTTCGGGATGCGCAGCAGGTGCGCCGGCCTGGCCCGCTTCAGCATCTGCTTGTACTGACGCAGGTCAGCGCGGGTCAGCGTGACGAAGGCGTCGAGCCTGCCGTACCTGCGCTTCATCCTGGCCTGCATCTCGGGCGCGTGCGACTCCAGGGTGACGTGCTCCTGGGCGATGGTGATCACCTCGGGCGGTGCGAACAGCGCGACGTTCAGCGCGAACGCGGGACGCGTGGCGATCACCACGCCGGTGCGCAGCGAGCGCAGGTAACGGACGAGACGCAGGTCGGTGTAGAGCGTGAAGGTGCGGTAGGCGTTCTCCTGCTCGGGCACCAGGCGGCTGGGATAGCGGGACAGCAGCTTGGCGAGCCGCCCGGGGGGCACGGTCCTGTCGTCCAGGAAGGACACCCGGACCCCCGGCGGCAGCGGGAAGAACGGTTCCTCGTTGGTCCGCACCGCGCTGACGATCTCCACGTCCCGCGTCCTGGCGAGGTATCCCGCCAGGTTGAACACGGTCCTGATGGTGCCGCCCATGCCGTAGGCGTGCAGCAGGAGGATGCGCACCGTCCCGGTGTCCGGTGCGGGCGCCCGCCGCGCCCGCCGCCGGTTGACCGCCTCAAGCGTCCGGTACGCCAGGCGGGCCGGCGCCGACCGCGCCCACCGCATCGCCCGGGACGGCACCCTGCGCACCCACCCCAGCGCACCGGCGAAGAGCGTACTCTCCCGCCCCACCCTGGCAGTACCGATCAAGAGCATGCGAAAACCCCCGCCTAACTGGAAACGAACCTGCACCGCCGCCGCGTGTGGCCCCGTCGCGGCGGCGTGGACACCCGGGCGGAGGAGCCGTCCCCCCGGGCAAAGGCGCACGGCCAGTGGCTCTGTCCGTGATCTCTGTTATTTCCTAGACGCTCCGTGTACCCGGTTACGTTGCCTTATTTCATGAAAAATTTAGATTTTCCGGGTTGAGGGGAAGCGCGGGGTCTGTTCCGCATTGTGCGGAGGGCTCTGTTTTCGGCTGGCCATATGTCACACGTGACGCCTGGGTGTCATGGGGGCGGGCGTGGCCGGTGTGACTGGCTGTGATCGGCAGTGACCGATGTCGGGGCGGCCGGTGGTTCGGCGTGGTTCGGCGTGGTCCCGCGTGGTCCGGCGTGGTCCGGCGTGGTCCGGCGTGGCGGGTGGCGGCGGAAGGTGTGGTCTGCGCGCGTCCGTCGCGTGCGTTCCCCCGCGTCACCTTCCCGGCTCGCCCTAGGGAGTCCGGTGCAGGGTGGGTGGGCGGTCTTGCCGGGGAGTTGTTTCGCAAATCGGATATGTCGCCAAAAGCAGACATATTCCAATATCTCCACCCGGACTATCCGATTGACCGCCCGGCTTTTCCCGGACTTGATTGAGTAATTGACAGCCGAATGGCGTGGACGCATAATTGGGCCTGTCCTGGAAAGCGGTAAGCCCCTCGAAGATTCGCTCGCTCGTGAAATGAGTCGATCGTCCCCCGGGCAGGGGCGGCCGGCATGCCCGCGCGTGCTCCGCCTTCGCTCGTTGTTGTACAGGTCACCTTCGATGGCCGGCGTCCGGCCATGTTCTCTTTCGCGCCTCCCCTCCGGCGCGGACGAATATCCGCGCCCACTCTCGGGCGTGTGACCCGTTTACCGTTACGCGATTCACCGCGCGGCTTTTTCGCATGTGCCCGTGCGGATACAAGGAGAAGGGTGTTCGTCATGTCGGAGTCGTTTGTTTCTGGTGTTGAGGGTGGTTCGGCGTTGAGTCTGGGTACGTCGGCGGCGCGGAATCTGGCGACGACGACGAAGACGGTTCCTCAGATGCAGGGGGTGTCGTCGAGGTGGTTGTTGCGGGTGTTGCCGTGGGTTCAGGTTTCGGGTGGTACGTATCGGGTGAACCGGCGGTTGTCGTATGCGGTGGGTGATGGTCGGGTGAGTTTTGATGTGGTGGGTGGTGAGGTTCGGGTTGTTCCGGTGGAGTTGGGGGAGTTGGCGGTGTTGCGGGGGTTTGGTGATGAGGAGGTGTTGGGGGGGTTGGCGGGGCGGTTCCGTCAGCGTGAGTTTGAGGTTGGGGATGTGTTGGTGGAGGAGGGGCGGCCGGTTGATGGGGTGGTGTTGCTTGCGCATGGCAAGGTGAACAAGGTGGGTTCGGGGTTGTATGGGGATCGTGCGGTGTTGGGGGTGTTGGCGGATGGTGATTATTTCGGTGATGTGGAGGTGGTGGAGGGGGTTGAGGAGTGGGATTACTCGGTGGTGGCGGTGACGTCGGGGGTGTTGTTGTCGTTGTCTCGGGGTGATTTCGAGGCGGTGGTGGCGGGTTCTGATGGGTTGCGGGAGCATGTTCGGCGTTTTGTGGAGGGGGGTCATCTGCCGCAGAACCGTTATGGGGAGTCGGCGATCGAGGTGGCGTCGGGGCATGTGGGTGAGCCGGAGTTGCCTGGGACGTTCGTTGATTACGAGGTGGCGCCGCGGGAGTATGAGTTGAGTGTGGCGCAGACGGTGTTGCGGGTGCATTCTCGGGTTGCGGATTTGTACAACGATCCGATGGATCAGGTTGAGCAGCAGTTGCGGTTGACGATTGAGGCGTTGCGGGAGCGGCAGGAAGATGAGTTGGTGAACAATCGGGAGTTCGGGTTGTTGCACAACGCGGATTTCCGGCAGCGGATCCACACGCGTAGCGGACCGCCCACCCCCGACGACCTCGACGAACTGCTGGCCACCGTCTGGAAGAGCCCGTCCGTCCTGCTGGCCCACCCCAAGGCCATCGCCGCCTTCGGCCGCGAGTGCAACAGCCGCGGCCTCTACCCCCCGAGCGTCGAGCTCAACGGCCATGCCGTCCCGTCCTGGCGTGGCGTCCCGCTGCTGCCCTGCAACAAGATCCCGATCAGCAAGGCCCGCACCAGCTCGGTCATCGTCATGCGCACCGGAGAGGAGAGCCAGGGTGTGGTGGGCCTGCACCAGACCGGCATTCCCGACGAATATCAGCCGGGCCTTTCGGTGCGTTTCATGGGCCTGAACGAGCGTGCGGTCCTTTCCTATCTGGTGAGCGCCTATTACTCGGCGGCCGTGCTCGTCCCCGACGCCCTCGGCGTTCTGGAGAACGTCGAGATCGGCCACTAGCCGGAAAAGCCGGCCGGCGCCGGCCGGTCTCGTGGGGCGCCCGTGCGGGCGCCCCGCCCCTCAGCCGTACGTCCCCTCGCGCGGGCGGGGTGTTTTCCGTGCGCCACCGGTGGGCGGCGGAACGTCATGAAAAGCATGTCCAACGGAATTCGGATCTCTGAACAGAAGGGTGTTCGTTATGTCGGAGTCGTTTGTTTCTGGTGTTGAGGGTGGTTCGGCGTTGAGTCTGGGTACGTCGGCGGCGCGGAATCTGGCGACGACGACGAAGACGGTTCCTCAGATGCAGGGGGTGTCGTCGAGGTGGTTGTTGCGGGTGTTGCCGTGGGTTCAGGTTTCGGGTGGTACGTATCGGGTGAACCGGCGGTTGTCGTATGCGGTGGGTGATGGTCGGGTGAGTTTTGATGTGGTGGGTGGTGAGGTTCGGGTTATTCCGGTGGAGTTGGGGGAGTTGGCGGTGTTGCGGGGGTTTGGTGATGAGGAGGTGTTGGGGGCGTTGGCGGGGCGGTTCCGTCAGCGTGAGTTTGAGGTTGGGGATGTGTTGGTGGAGGAGGGGCGTCCGGTTGATGGGGTGGTGTTGCTTGCGCATGGCAAGGTGAACAAGGTGGGTTCGGGGTTGTATGGGGATCGTGCGGTGTTGGGGGTGTTGGCGGATGGTGATTATTTCGGTGATGTGGAGGTGGTGGAGGGGGTTGAGGAGTGGGATTACTCGGTGGTGGCGGTGACGTCGGGGGTGTTGTTGTCGTTGTCTCGGGGTGATTTCGAGGCGGTGGTGGCGGGTTCTGATGGGTTGCGGGAGCATGTTCGGCGTTTTGTGGAGGGGGGTCATCTGCCGCAGAACCGTTATGGGGAGTCGGCGATCGAGGTGGCGTCGGGGCATGTGGGTGAGCCGGAGTTGCCTGGGACGTTCGTTGATTACGAGGTGGCGCCGCGGGAGTATGAGTTGAGTGTGGCGCAGACGGTGTTGCGGGTGCATTCTCGGGTTGCGGATTTGTACAACGATCCGATGGATCAGGTTGAGCAGCAGTTGCGGTTGACGATTGAGGCGTTGCGGGAGCGGCAGGAAGATGAGTTGGTGAACAATCGGGAGTTCGGGTTGTTGCACAACGCGGATTTCCGGCAGCGGATCCACACGCGTAGCGGACCGCCCACCCCCGACGACCTCGACGAGCTCGTCTCACGGCGCAGGAAGACCCAGGTCCTCCTCGCCCATCCGCGTACCATCGCCGCTTTCGGCCGCGAGTGCAACAGCCGGGGCGTCTACCCCGACAACGTGACGCTCGACGGCACCGCGGTGCGGGCGTGGCGGGGCATCCCGCTGCTGCCCTGCAACAAGATCCCGATCAGCAAGGCGGGCACCAGCTCGATCATCGCCATGCGGATGGGTGAGGACAACCAGGGTGTGGTGGGCCTGCACCAGACCGGCATCCCGGACGAGTACCAGCCGAGCCTCTCGGTGCGCTTCATGGGCATCAGCGAGCGCGCGGTGATCTCGTATCTGGTCAGCGCCTACTACTCGGCGGCCGTGCTCGTCCCCGACGCCCTCGGAGTTCTGGAAAACATCGAAATCGGCCGCTGAGGGGGAGGTCCCCGGACATGACAGTTCCAGAGGCGATGATCGAGGGTCGTCCGGCCCACGAGGTGCTGGCGTGGAGCCGCGACCTGCTCGACGCGGCCATGCGCCCGGCGGTGGACACGCTCCCCTCGTCCATGCGGCACATCGCCGGCTACCACTTCGGCTGGTGGGACGAGAAGGGGCAGCCGGTCGAGGCCGACCCCGGCAAGGCGCTGCGCCCCGCCCTGGTGCTGCTCATGGCCGAGGCCGCCCACGGCGCCGCCAGTATGGCGGCGCCCGCCGCGGGTATGGCGGCGCCCGCCGCGGCGGCGGTCGAGCTCGTGCACAACTTCTCGCTGCTGCACGACGACGTGATCGACCGCGACGAGACCCGCCGGCACCGCCCCACCGCCTGGAGCGTGTTCGGCGACACCGCCGCCATCCTGGCCGGGGACGCCCTGCTCACGCTCGCCTTCGACGTGCTCGCGCGCAGCGGGCACCCGGCCGCCGTCCAGGGCGCCGCCACGCTCGGCGCCGCCGTACTCGACCTGACCGAGGGGCAGCACTCCGACGTGTGCTTCGAGGGGCGCGGCGACGTCGGGCTGGCCGAATGCCTGGGCATGGCGGAGAAGAAGACCGGCGCCCTGCTCGGCTGCGCCTGCGCGCTGGGCGGCCTCTTCGGCGGGGCCGGACCCGAGCAGGTCGAGCACATGCGCCTCTTCGGCGACCGGATGGGACTCGCCTTCCAGATCGCGGACGACCTTCTCGGCATCTGGGGCGATCCCGAGGTCACCGGCAAACCCGTCTTCTCCGACCTGCGCAACCGCAAGAAGTCCCTGCCCGTGGTCGCGGCCCTCACCTCCGGCACCGACGCCGGCCGGGAGCTGGCCGAGGTCTACGCCGAGGACCGGCCGCTGTCCGGCGACGACCTCGTGCGCACCGCGGCGCTGATCGAGAGCGCGGGCGGGCTGGCCTGGAGCCGGGCGCAGGCGGACGACCTGCTGGCCCAAGCGCTGGGGCACCTGCGGTCGGCCGGTGTCACGGCACGTGCCGCCGCCGAGCTGAGCGCGCTGGCCCGGATGGCCACCCGGCGTGACCACTGAAGGAGGCAGGCAGATGCCACACCCGCACACCGCGGACCCCCTGACGAACGCCACCCCCCGTCGCGACCTCGCCGGTTCGGTGCTCGTCGCCGACGAACTGCTCGGTCCGGACGGCTCGACGACCCCGTGCCCCGCGGCCGAACTGGTCGCCGGTGAGTTACGCCGCCGGGGGGTGACCACCGTGCGCGGCCCGCTGGGCATGGACGACGAGCCCGGTGCGGAGTCCGGCCTGGCCGTGCTGGTGGACACCGGCGGGCGGCGGACCGGGCTGGGCGTGGCCGCGGGCGGCGACGACTCCGGCGCCTGGCCGGCGGCCCGCGCCACCATGGCCGCCTGGCTGGCGGTCGCCCAGCCGAGGACGGTGCTGCTGGCCTCGCCGAGGTCGTTCTGCGCCGGGGTCGAACGGGCGATCGACGTTGTGGCCCACCTGCTGGACCGCAGGGGCGGCCCCATCTACGTGCGCAAGCAGATCGTGCACAACACGCACGTCGTGTCCGACCTGGAAAGCCGCGGCGCGGTCTTCGTGGAGGAGCTCGACGAGGTTCCGGTGGGGGCCACCGTGGTGTTCTCCGCGCACGGCGTCTCGCCCGCCGTACACGAGGAGGCCGCGCGCCGCGAGCTCGCGGTCGTCGACGCGACCTGCCCGCTGGTCGCCAAGGTGCACGCGGAGGCGCGCCGGTTCGCCGGGCGCGGGGACACCGTGATCCTGATCGGCCACGCCGGGCACGAGGAGGTCGAGGGCACCCTCGGCGAGGCCCCGGCGAGCACCGTCCTGGTCGAGGACGCCGCCGACGTCGCGGACCTGCGGATCGACGACCCCGGCCGGGTGTCGTATCTGACCCAGACCACACTGGCCGTGGACGAGACCGCCGCCGTGGTCACCGCCTTGCAGGACAAGTTCCCCAGGCTGCGCGGCCCCGCCTCCGACGACATCTGCTACGCCACCACCAACCGGCAGAACGCCCTGAAGGCGATCGCCGAGGAGTCCGACCTCGTGCTGGTCGTCGGCTCCGCCAACTCCTCCAACTCGGTCCGCCTCGTGGAACTCGCCGAGCGCGAGGGCACGCCCGCGCACCTCATCGACGACGCCGGCGACATCCGCCCGGAATGGCTCGCCGGGGCCGGCGTCATCGGCCTCACGGCCGGCGCCTCCGCGCCGCCCCGCCTGGTCGAAGCGGTGATCGCGGCACTCGCCGGCCTCGGCCGGGTCACCAGGGTCGAACGCGAGATCACCCAGGAGGACATCCGCTTCACCCTGCCCTCGGCGGCCAGGTGACCCGCTCCGGAACCGCCCGCGTCCCCCGAGCACGCGGGCGGCCTCCCCGCCGTCAGGACTGCCTCCCCACCTCCTGGTAGCCGCTGGCGATCCACTTCACGCCGGACCGGCCGCCGAACTTGACCCGCCAGAAACGCGGAACGGGCACCCCCGAACTCGTCAGGGTGAAGTCGCCGCTGTCACGGGTGGTCGCGGACCCGGGGTGATCGCGCCACGTGCCGCTCTTCGTCTTCCGGTTCTGTGCGCCGATCTTCAGGTTCGCGGCCCTGCGCCAGCCGCCGGAGCTCGCCTGGATCCACAGCGTCCCCTTGTGCGTGATGCTGCCGCCCTGACCCACCGTCCTGGGCCGGACCGAGTAAGAGGTGATCTTCGACTTCCTGGTGGGTTCCGGCGGGGCGGGGGGCGGCGGCACGGGGGGCGCCAGCACCAGCACGCTCGCGCTCCTGGCGCCGGACTCCGCCTTCGCCGCGAAACCGTCGTCGTCCTCGTCGGTGAACTGCGCCCGCCAGTGGCCGGTGTCCTCGGCCTCGGCGACGAAGACGAAGGCGCCGGCGCGGTCGGTCTCGGTCACGGCCGCCTCCTCCCAGGAGAACGCGTCCTGCCGCTGGAAGACCAGCGAGATCGGCCGCCCGGCCAGCCCTTCCGTCCCCTCGCCGCGCACCACGCCGAGGCGTCCCGTGAAGGTCACCGGCGACCCGGCCCACACCCTCCTGGGCCGCGCGTCGAACCCGGTGAAGAGGGTGCGGTCACGTTCACCGGCGCCCAGGACCGCGAAGTCGATCTCGTCCACCGTCCCGGCCACCCGCACCAGGAGCAGCCAGCGCCCGGCCGGGCCGTCCGCCGGGATCTCGTGCCGGGCCCGCCAGGAGACCTCCTCGGCCTTGGTCGCCTCCCGCTCCGGCCGCAGCTCCGTCTCCTTCCCCACCGGATCGCGCAGCAGGGCGTACGGCTCCGCCCCGCCGCTGACAGCCAGGTCGATCACGACGGTGACCGGCCCGGCCGGGTCGAGGATCACCGGGTAGGGGGCGAACTCCACGTTCTCCAGGGCCGGTGACCGGTCCTCCGCGGGTGGTTCGGATTCGGGTGGTTCGGATTCGGGTGGTTCGGAGTTGTGTGGTGCGGAGTCGTATGGCTCGGACATTCAGCACACCTTTCGGGGGTTCACTTCCGGGATGAGGAGCCGCCAGCCGGCGGGCGTGAGGGACGTGCCGGCGCGGGCGCAGACGGCCGCCGCGGCGCGCTCGGGATCGAACGGGAGGCTGTCCAGGGTGCCCTTCGCACCGAGGCGGTAGAGGACGCCGCCGGGTCCGAAGCCGAGGGCCCGGACGCCGCCGTGTCCGAGGAAGGGCCGCCCGAGCGGGGCGAGCCCGGCCACGTCCCACAGCCGGACCTTGCCGTCCGCCCCGCCGGCCGCGAGGACGCGGTCGTCGGGGGAGAAGGCGAGCGTGACCACGTCGTCCTCCTCCCCGGCCGGCACGAGATGACCGGTCCTGCGCAGGGAGCGCGCGTCCCACAGGTCCACGCCCCCTTCGCGGATCGCGGTGGCGATGGTCGTGCCGTCGGAGCTGAACGTCACGGCGCGCACCCCGTCGAAGCCCGGGTCGAAGGGGCCGCGCACGATCGGGCCGCCGGCCGGGTCGATGAGGGCGTTCTCCGTCCCGCCGACGGCGAGCGCCCCGCCGTCCGGGCGGAAGGCGAGCGCGGTGCCGCCGGGATGGCCGAGCGTGCGGGTCCTGGCGCACCGGGCGGTGTCCCAGAGTTGCACGCCGCCGTGGTTCTCCGCGAACGGCGCGACGGCGAGCGTGCGACCGTCCGGGCCGAACGCCAGCCCGGCCACGGAGGTCCAGCCGGTGAGGGTGAGCAGGCACGTCCGCGTCCCGCGCACCAGGTCCCACAGGGTCACCACGGCAGGCGGGCCGCCCGACCGGGTCGCGCCGATCGCCAGGGTTCGCCCGTCCCGGCTGACGGCGAGCGCCTCGGCGGCGCCCGGGTGGTCCGGCGGGGGGAGCGGGCGTCGGCGGGCGGCGTCCCACAGTTCGACGCGGCCGTCCGCGCGGCGCACGGCGAGGACGCCGGTGGCCGAGGCGAGCACGCCGCCGCTCACCTCGCCGGTCAGCACCGGGGGGCGGGTGTGGGCCGAGACGTCCAGTGTGGCCACGTTGCCGCCGTACCAGCGCTGGTAGCGGAGGGTGCGGTTGTCGGCGCTGAGCCGCAGGGTGGGCGCGCGCGGCGTGTCGTCCAGGGGGTGGCGCAGCAGTTCCTCGCCCGCCGCCGACCACAGCACGGCGGCGGTCCCGTCGAGGAGCAGCACGAACCCGCCGTCCGCGCTGTAGGTCAGCCACCGCACGTCGGTGCCGCGCAGCGTGACGCCCGCGCGCCAGGCGCCCGACCCGACGTCCCAGAACCGCACCCCGTCGCCGCCGCTCACCGCGAGCGTGCGGCCGTCCGGGGAGAAGGCCGCCGCCATGGACCTGCCGCCGGGCGCGCGGCCGGCCGGCTCGCCGGTGCGCACGTCGTACAACGCCAGCCGCCCGCCGTCGTACAGCACCGCGGCCATCCGGTCGTCGCCGGACAGCACGACGCCGACGGCCTCGGCGTCGTCCGGGCGGCGCATGAGCGGGGTGAGCGTGGCCCGGGACCGGTCGACGACCACGACCTGGGTGAGCCCGCCGGAGGTGGCCGCGGCGAGCAGCCGTCCCGTACCGCCGAACGTCAGCAGCCAGGCGTCCCGCGCGAACCCCTCACCGATCGGCCGCCCCGCCACGAGGTCCCACACCTGGGTACGCCGTCCCGGCCCGCCCACCGCGAGCAGCGTGTCATCCGGGCTCAGCGCGATCACCCCGGCCGGGCCGACGCCGTCCACCGTCGTGATCACCCGGTTCCGGGTGACGTCCCACAGCACGGCCCGGCCCTGGTCCACGACGGCCAGCGTGCCGCCGTCGGCGCCGGACGCGAACGCCGCGGCGGCCGTGACGGGCGGCGCCGGGGTCACGCTCAGCTCGCGCTGGGCCAGGGAGCTGTACAGGGCGGCGCGTGCCTCGTCCACCTCGGCCAGCCGCCAGGCCGCCACGCTGAGCAGCATCGCCTTCGCCGGGTCCCTGGCCCGCAGCGCGTCGGCCGCGGCGGCGGTGCGCCGGGCCACGGCGGTGTCCCGTTCCCGTTCGACGGCGGCGGTCTGCCGGACGGCGACCCCGCCCGCGACGAGGGCGATCACGAGGAGGACGGCGAGGGAGGCGGCCAGCCGGGTGAGCAGGCGGGCCCTGCGGCGTGCGGCCTCGCGTTCGGCCTCCTCCTGGCGGGTGGCGGCGGTGAGGAAGCCGGCGGCCAGCGCGGGCACGGGGTGACCGGCGGACCAGTCGCGGGCGAGGGTGAGGCGGGTGCCGCGGTAGAGGGCCGAGGGGTCGCGGCCTTCGTGGTCCCAGGTGGTGGCGGCGTCGATGAGGTGTTGTTCGATGAGGAGTCCGGTGCGGTCGGTGTCGATCCAGGAGCGGAGGGTGGGCCAGGCGTGCAGGAGGGCTTCGTGGGTGATCTCGACGGTGTCGTCGTCGATGGTGATGAGGCGTTGGGTGGCGAAGGCGTGCAGGACGGTGTCCGGTCCGTCGTTGTTGTCTGGTGTGCTGGTGGGGAGTTCGGAGAGCAGGCGGGTGCGGTTCACCCGGCGGCGGGTGTCCTGGGTGCCTTCGCCGATGTGGACGAGGCGGCGTAGCAGGGTGCGGGCGGTGTGCCGGTCGGGTTCGGGCAGGCCGGCGAGTACGGCGTCGGCGGTGGTGGCGAGGGCGCCGTGGATGCCGCCGGTGGCTCGGTAGCCTTCGACGGTCATGGTGTGGCCTGTCCGGCGTTGCCAGGTGGCGAGCAGGGCGTGGGAGAGCAGGGGGAGCCGGCCGGGTTCGTGGCCGGGTGGGCGGGTGCCGCCGAGGTCGGCGAGGAGCAGGTCGGTCAGGCCGGGTTCCAGGGTGAGGCCGGCGAGGGCGGCGGGGCGTTCCACGGCGGCGCGGAGTTCGGTGGTGTTCATGGGGCCGATGACGATGTGGCGTTCCTGCATGGTGGCGGCGAGTGCGGGGTGGGTGGCGCATCGGCCGTAGAAGTCGGCGCGGACGCCGAGTACGACCAGGGCGGATGCCTGGGTGGCGGCGTGGTGCAGGCGGGTGATGAAGTGTTCGCGTTCTTGGTGGTCGTCGCATTCGGTGTAGATCTCTTCGAACTGGTCGACCACGATCACGGTGCGTTGGGCGGGGTGGGTGGTGGGGGGTATGGCGTCGAGGGCGTCGGTGAGGGCGGTGAGGGGGTGGGCGGTGGGGGTGAGGAGGGTTGTGGGCCAGGTGGCCGAGCCGGGGATGTGGAGTGTTCCTGTGCTGATGGCGGGGATGAGGCCGGCGCGTAGCAGGGAGGATTTGCCCGAGCCGGAGGGGCCGGTGACGAACAGCGGGCGGGGGTCGTCGTAGCGTTCGGCGAGGCGGGTGATCAGGGTGGAGGTGAGCCGTTCGCGGCCGAAGAACCATCTGCTGTCCTCGGCTTCGAAGGCGGCCAGTCCTTTGTAGGGGCAGGTGTCGTGTGGTGTGGGGTGGGCGGGGCCGGCCGGCGGGTGCGCGGGTGTGGGTGTGGGGGTGGGGTGGGCGGGGTTGGTGGCCAGGATGAGGTCGCCTGCTGTGCCGGCGGAGCGGCAGCGGGGGCGTGGGAAGCCGGCGGCGGGCAGGGCGCGGGCGAGGTGGCGGTGTATGGCGTGCAGGGTGAGGTCGGCCGGGGCGGTGGGATCGCCGTGGTCGAGCAGGCGCAGCAGTGCTCCGCCGAAAGCGGTGTGTCGTTGTCCGGGTGGTGCCAGGGCGAGTTCGTTGCGTCCGGCGGCGGTGAGGACGAAGGCGCCGTCGATCTCCGCGAGGTTGGCCACCTCGTCCTGCGGTCCGCCCAGTCCGGATACCGCTCGTCCGGCGAAGCAGCAGTCGAGCATGACGATCACCGGGCCGGCTGTGCTGTCGAGTAGGTAGCGGCGCAGGGTGGCGTAGGGGAGGGCGCGGTGTTCGAGCCGGGGTCCGCGTGTGTCGGTGGATTGGGTGGCCAGGTAGAGGGTGCCGTCCCGGCTGAGCAGGCCGTGTCCGGCGAAGTAGACGAGTAGCGGTCCGGTGGCGTCCTCGGTCACCGAGGTGATCACGTCGCCGAGTTCCATGGGTGTGGGCAGGTCGGTCGCCACCCGGATCGCCTCGGCGGGCAGCCCGCACCGCCGTTCCAGCGTGTCGGCGAGGTCGGCGAGTGTGGTCGCCACGGCGGGGATGTCCGGCAGCCCGGTATAGGACGCGGTCCCGACGAGCAGGGCCCGCGCCCCGGTCAGCCCACCGAAACGCGCCACGCTCTCATCAAGCCGGTGAAAGCGTGATTTGTCAGCAGGTTTTGGTTGTCCCGGACCGGACTTTCCGGCGGCGCGGGCGTCTCAGGCGGTTCCGGTGCTGCCGAGCTTGTAGGCGGCCCGGCGGGCGGCCTTGGCGGTGCGCTTGTCGGGGGCGTGGGTGCCGATCGCGGTGAGGATGGCCGGAGCCGCCGGGTGGCCGGCCCGCCAGATGATGTCGATCACCTGCGCGCTCTCGGCGCCGAGGTGGGCGAGGCTCTCCGCGATCTCGTCGCGGAGGTCACGGGCGGCCAGCGAACCCCACGTGTCGAGCAGGGTCCACAGCTCGGCCATCCGCTCCACGCCGTCGGGCTCGGCGAGGTCCACGCCGAGCTGGGGGAGGATCCTGCGCGCCCAGCCGGCCAAAGTGGGATGGGTGAGGTGCTCGCGCCACAGCGGCACCGTCTTCTGGCCGAGGCCGGAGACGAGCTGGACGGCCAGCGTGCGGATGAGGAAGTCCGGCGGCTCCTGGACGGCGGCGAGCAGCTCACCGGCGCCGGCGAGCACGTCGCGGCCGGCCAGCCAGTCGTCGCGGAGCGGGTCCAGATCGGCGTCGCGCGCGCCGGTCAGAGCCTCCAGCAGCTCGCGCGCCGTGGTGCGCTCGGTGACGGACACGACGTCCACCCGCTGCCCGACACGCTCCAGGTGCCGGGCGACGGCGTGGTCGGCGAGCGGGGTGGTGGCCGCGTGCTCGCCGTCCAGCCGGAGCGCGCCGTAGGCGGCGAGCCGCTTCAGCGCCCCGGAGAGCTCCTCGCCGGAGGCGGCGGGCAGCCGCTGCGCCAGCTCGCCCCGGCTCAGCGGCACGCCGGTGACGAACAGCGTGGTCAGCAGGAGTGCGGCCGTCGCGTCCCGGGAGGAGGGCAGGGCGTCGGACCAGACGCGGACCGCGGCCTCGTCGTCGCCGCCCGGCCAGGCGGTCAGCGCGGGGCCGGGCAGGACGTGGGTGTAGGACAGCCGCAGGAACCCGGCGTCCACCGCCGTGCCGAAGCGGCGGGCCAGCTCCGGCGGGGTGACGCCCAGCTCCGCGGCGGCGGCCGAGGCGTCCTCCGCGGTGAGGCCGTCGTGGCCGGCGGGCAGCGCCCGTCCCTCGCCGGTCCACAGGGCCAGCTCCCGCGCCGCGTCGAGCGGCGGGCAGACCCGGGCGGCGGGCGCCAGCTCGTCGAGCGGCGCCAGCCGTACGGCGGGCAGGGGGAGCGGCCGGGGGCGGGACAGCGGCTCCTCGGGGTGGTCGCCGGCCTGGAGGCGCAGCCCGGCCAGCATGCCCGGGTTCTTGGCGGCCCGGCCCAGCCAGGCGGTCAGCGCGGCGTCGTCGTCCAGGTCGACGCCGTGCCGGGCGGCGGCGTCGAGCAGGGAACGGGTGAGGGCGTAGCCGCCCGGGTCGCCCGCGAAGCGGCTGATGCCGGGCGCGCACTCCTCGATGGCGGTGCGCACCGGGCGCGGCGCGCCGCAGGCCCAGCTCCCGGTCTCGACCGTGTAGTCGCACCAGGTGAGCCAGGTGGCGACGAGCAGCTCGGCCGCCTCGGGGGAGCCGGTGCGCGGGGCGAGGACCTCGGCGACGAGCTCGACATCCGCGGGAGTCCACCGGGCGGGGTCGGACTCGTGGCACTCGTCATGATGGGTCCGGAGCAGCAGCGCCAGTGTGTCCGGGTCCATCCGGCGGTCGCCGGCCGCCGCCCAGGCGCCGCATGCGGCGATCTCGTCCGCGAAGTCTCGCATACCGTGACCATAGCGTCACGCTGAGCGTCTTGCTTACGATATCGCGGCGCGAAGCCGCGGCGGGGCCGGGGCCGTCCTCACCGGGTCATCGCGGGGGTGGGCGCGGTCAGCCTGCCGTACGCGGTGAGCACCCGGAGGGCCTGCACCGTCACGACGCTGCGGTAGTCGGTGGTGGCGGCGGCGCTCGGCGGTCGCCAGGTGAGCGCCCAGCCGCCGTCCGCCGCCTGGCCGGTGAGGAGGTGGTCGAGGTGGCCCTCGATCGCGTCGTCGGAGAAGAGCCGGCGCCAGGGGCTGCCGGGCTCGGGGGCGAAGTGCAACGGGGTGACCCCGTACTCCGGGTCGCCGGGGTCGGGCTGGAAGTAGGCCAGGTCGGCGAGGCGTTCCCGTACTCCCGCCGCGACGCGTCCGGCCCGTTCGCGGTCGGGGACGTGTTCCAGGAACGTGAGGACCCCGGCCATGGCGTGCGCGTCAACCGGCAGTTCCCTCTCCAGCGCCGACCAGCACCAGCCGGTGGCCAGGGCGAGCCACGGGTGGCCGGCTCCCATCCGGTGGAGCAGCCCGGCCAGGTCGGCGGTCGGGTTCAGCCCCGGGACGAAGGTCCAGTCGGACAGGTGCTCGGCCCGGGGATGGGCCGCCATGACCGGCAGCGCGACCGGCACCGCCCCGCCGGGCGCGGCCACCGACGCGAGCCAGTCGCACGCGTCGCCTACCAGCGGCCCGGCGTCCGGCGGGCCCGCCGCCACCAGCGTCTGGAACGCGAACTGCACATCGACCGGCAGGCTGTCCGGGCACCGCTTGTCGGGTTCGAGACCGTGCCCGAAGCCGCCGTCGGGGTTGCGGAAGCCGCGCAGGGCGTCCACCACGCCGGCCGCGGGCGCCCCCTGGAACAGTGTGGCGAAGAGGCGGCGTTCCAGCAGGCGTCCCTCGCGGACGAGGAAATCCCGGGCGCCGTCGAAGATGTCGCTGGTCATGCGGCACATTGTGGTGGGCGCCGGACCGGCTGTCTTGCAGGAATCAGACGTCATGCCGCCGTGGAGAGCCGTGGCCGGCGCGGGAGGAGGAAGACCGCGGCGAAGGCGACCACCATGAGGCCGGCCGAGGCGGTGAACGCCATGCCGTACCCGTCGGAGGTGGTGGCGCCGGCGGCGGCCACGGTGGCGAGGGCGGCGAGGCCGAGCGAGCCGCCCACCTGGCGGGCGGTGTTGAGCAGGCCGGACAGCAGCCCCGCCTCGCCGTCGCGCGCGCCGGACGTGGTGAGCAGGGCGACGGGGGTGAAGTTGAGCGCCATGCCGAGGCACATGAGCAGGCCGGGGAGCAGCACGCCGGGCACGTAGCCGGGGTCCATCCGGCCCTGCCAGACGAACCCGGCGGCGGCGACCAGGGAGCCGATCCCGATCAGGCGGCGCTCGCCCACCAGGGGGATGAGCCGGGTGCACAGCCGGGCGCCGACGATGAGCGTCAACGTGTGCGGGATGAAGGCGAGACCGGTCTGCACCGGGCTGTAGCCCAGGTTCTCCTGCATGTGCAGCGACAGGAAGTACCACATCGCGATGGAGGCGGCTCCCATGAGGGCCATCACGAGGTTGCCGCCGCTGACCGCGCGGGACCTGAAGAGCCGCAGCGGCACCAGCGGGGCGCGGCTGACCCGCGCCTCGACGAGCACGAACGCGGCCAGCGCGACGACGCCCAGCGCGATCGGGATGAGGGCCTGCGGCGAGTCCCAGCCGTGGCCGGGGCTCTGCACGGTGCCGTAGGCGAGGGTGGAGATGCCCCCGGT
Organism: Microtetraspora sp. NBRC 13810; assembly: GCF_030268685.1. Taxonomy (GTDB): domain Bacteria; phylum Actinomycetota; class Actinomycetes; order Streptosporangiales; family Streptosporangiaceae; genus BSRQ01. The sequence goes on along the minus strand of NZ_BSRQ01000009.1, from coordinate 307,091 downwards.
CACCAGCAGCGTGCCCGCCACGTCGAGGCCGGCGCCGCGCCGGCCGTGGCTTCGGGCGCTCTCGGTGAGGAAGGCCGCGGCGGCGGCGACGAGGGCGATGCCGACCGGCACGTTGATCAGCAGGATCCACCGCCAGGACAGCTGCTCGGTGAGCAGCCCGCCGAGCAGGCCGCCGACCGCGCCGCCCACCGCGCCGACCGCGCTCCAGGAGGCGATGGCCTTGGCCCGCCGCGGTCCTTCGGTGAACGTGGTGGTCAGGATGGTCAGCGTGGCGGGGGCGAGCACGGCGGCCCCGACACCCTGGACGGCACGCGCGGCGATCAGGAGTCCCGGCGTGGAGGCGAGCCCGCCGAGCAGGCTCGCCCCGGTGAACAGGACGACTCCGGCGATGAAGATCCGTTTGTGCCCGTAGAGGTCGGCGATCCGCCCGCCGAGCAGGAGCAGCCCGGCGAAGGTGAGCGCGTAGGCGCTGACCACCCACTGGAGTGTGGCCTGGGTGAAGCCGAGGTCCTGGCTGATCGAGGGGAGCGCGACGTTCACGATCGAGACGTCGAGGACGACCATGAACTGACCGAGACAGGCGAGGACGACGATCAGAAGGTGGGCACGGTGCTCGGTAAGTGGCGGCCGCGTTCGCGACTGCTCGGCGGCCTCGCTCATGGGGCAATTCTAGAGAGGTGGATCCGACTGTTCACCCCATGGCGGGGAAAACGGTATGAAAACGGGATAACTGCATCAGAAGCGTTATCCGGTGCCTTCATGCACGTGCGCGGCGCATGCTCACCGCCAGCCAGGCGCAGCCGGCCGCGACCAGCACGCCGTGCGCGATCCTGAGCCGAGGTGAGATCCATGTCTACTTATTAGAGCGCAAGTTAACTTCGAGAGCACCGCTCTCGAAGCAGCATAAGCATCCGCCGCCGGGGTGTCCCACGTCAAGAGCAGTGCTCACAAGAGTGTCGGCCGCTCTCAGCTGGCTCGTCCAGGCCCGCCTGCCGAGCCTTTTCGAACGCGACCGGCGGGCGACCGAGAAGCAGTGTCCCGAGTGCCTCAGCGACATCCCGGTGGCGGCCCGCCGCTGCGCCTTCTGCACGGCCAGGCTCGACCCCGTCCCGGCCGAGGAACGCCCCCCGGCCTGACCGCGATCAGCTCCACGCCACCGGGAGTCGCGCCGGGCCGCTGATGGCGTGCCCGGCCTTGCGCGGGACCTCCTCCGCCGGTACGGCGAGCCGCAGGCGCGGCAGCTCCGCGGTGAGCAGGCCGAGCGCCACCACCACCTCCGCGTTGCCGACGTGCCTGCCGATGCAGTGGTGCGGCCCGTGGCCGAAGGACAGGTGCCGGTTGGGCGTGCGGGCGAAGTCCATCCGATGCGGGTCGGGGAAGACCCGCGGGTCGTGGTTCGCGGCGTCGTGCGAGGGGATCACGACCTCGCCGGGACGCAGCACCGCCCCGCTCGGCAGCGTCACCTCGCGCGTCACCCGGCGCGGCATGGCGTCCGCCGCCGAGGTGGAGAACATCCGCTCCAGCTCGCGCACCGCCCCGGGGATCTCCCCGGGATGGTCCGCCAGGTAGGCGTAGCCGGTCGGGTGCCCGCCGTACGGATGGGTGAGGAGCACCTGGACGAAGGTGCCGACGGAGGCGGCCACGGTCTCCCAGCCGCCCACCAGCAGCGCGATCGGCAGCTTGACCAGCCGGTCGATCGGCAGGTGCCCGCCGCCGGCCGCGATCCGCGACAGCAGGTCTCCGGTCGGCTCCGTACGCCGCCGCTCGATCAGCTCCCACAGGTAGAGGCCCATCGCCTGCGCGTTCGCCTCGGCGTCGGCCCTGGTCAGGGCGGTGGTGCCGAGGAACGCCTCGCCCCAGGCGCGGAACCGCGGCCGGTCCTGCGGCGGCACGCCCAGCAGGTCGCAGATCGTCCCGAGCGCGAACGGGATCGCGAAGTCCCCGACCAGGTCGGCCGGTTCCCCCCGGCCGGTCATCGCCGCCAGCGCCGCCGCGGCCCGCTCCTCGACGGCGCCGCGCAGCAGCTCCGCCGCCCGTACGGTGAACCGGTCCCTGACCACGTCGCGGACCCGGGCGTGGGCGTCGGCGTCCAGACCGAGGAGGGTGCCCTCCAGATCGACGTCGTCCGCGTCGAGGGCGGCCTCCCGGGAGAACGTCTCCTGATCCCGCAGCACCCGGAGGACATCGTCATAACGGGTGACCAGCCGGGCCGGACGGCCGCCGGGACGGATGACATCCGCGACACCGGTCCCCGTCTCCCGTATTTCATGATATTTCACATTTTTGTATAGGCCGGGCCGGTTGACCCCGTCCGCGTCCTGGTCCAGCGGGTGTGCGATCGGGCACGAGCTTTCCACAGCGGCGATACGGCCCACCTGGCAGACCCCTTCGTCGGCTAAACGCTCTTTTTCTGGATTATTAGCCTTGAAGGAATCTTCGACAATATGTCAAGGGAACTTGTCGCTTGCAGGCGACGTTTCAAGATCTGCAAGCGTGCTGAAGGGGCCGCGCAAGGGGGTGCGTGTCTCATGGGCGGCGGAGCGGGAGATCGGCCCGCTCCCCTGCGGACGGGGACTCCGGAGGGCTCCGGGCGTACGGCTCCCGTCGAGGGGGCGGGAGCCGTGCGCGGCGCCCGGGAGGTCAGGAGTGCAGGATCTTGGCGACCACGTCGGCCTTGTAGCGGTACGCCTCGGCGAGGGTGCTGCCGTCGCGCAGGGCGACCACCACGTTCTCCTCGGCGTCGGCGTACGCGCAGGCGTCGTTCAGCACGTCGGTGGAGCGGGGCAGGGCGACGACGCCGTTCCAGTCCATGACGATGTGGGTGCCGTCGTGCACGGTGACGCCGGCGATCTCGACGGGTTCGCCGATCGCGGCCACGTGCACGTCGGGACCGGGGCCCACGGTGGCCTCGTACAACGCCCAGACGGGGAGCTCCAGGTCGCGGAAGGCGTCCGTGTCCCGTACGCCGCCCTCGACCAGCACGCCGAACGCGCCGCTGGCCAGCGCCGCGCGGGTGAGGATCTCACCCCAGGAGGCGCCCGCCGCGTGCTGGGCGCCGGCGAGCACGATGATCCGGCCGTCCAGATCCTCGTCCAGCAGGCGGTGCAGCGGTTTCATGCCGTCCTCGCCGGGACCGCTCGCCAGCCGGACCGTGGTGGCGGCGCCGAGCACCGCCTGCGCGCGGTAGATCGGGCGCAACGGAGGGCTCAGCCAGCCGCGCTCCCCGCGAAGCTGGAGAACGTCTGCGATCGCGGTGGTCGGAGGGACCACACAAATCACCCCTTATGGAGAAATTTACGGATCTGCTTACAGACGTGCGTGGCAGTGCCCGCACCACCTCAGGTCACACCGGCCGCTCACGCCACGGCCGGGGCCGTGCCGTCCGGACGCCCCGGGACGGCCGCAGGTCCGTCCCCGTCCGCCGGAGCCGCAGAGCAGCTCAGTTTGCAGGAAGCGGACGGGGACGGAGCTCTTCGGCACCGCCGGGGACGTGCCGGGCACGGTCCCCGCGGTGATCGTGGTCACTGGCGCATCAGGTGGCACCTGTGACATAGCCCAGGAGGGCAGCATAAACGGCGACGCCGCGCGCCCGGTCACCGGGCCGGGGACCGCATCGGCCGGCACGGCGCCGGTCAGGACGCCTCCGATGCGGGCGGCACGCCGCCCGTCAGTCTCCCGGCCCACCGGATCAGGCCCCGTGCACCGCGTCGCGCAGCCGCGCCACGAGCTCGCGCGGCTTCTCCGACCCCCACACGTTACGCCCGAACGCGACACCCGCGCCGCCGGCCTCGACGACGCCCCTGGCCACCGCCACCACGTCGTCCTCGGTCTTCATCTTCGGACCGCCGAGCGCCACCACCGGCACCGGGCAGGACTCGGCCACCTTCGCGAACTCCTCGGGCGGGCCGGGGCACACGGTCTTGATGATGTCCGCGCCCAGCTCGACGCCGATCCGGGCGGCGCGGGCGACGTTCTCGGTCGTCCACGGCACGGCCTGGCCCCAGCCGCCGGGGATCATCTCGGCCATCACGGGAAGGCCGAGCAGCTCGCACTCGGAGGCCACCCTGGCCAGGCGGGTCAGCGACTTGTCCTCGTCCGGGGCGCCGGGGAAGGCCAGCACCACCACGCAGTCGGCGCCGATGGTCAGCGCCTCCTCCGCCCGGTGCAGGATCGTGTTGAGGTCACTGGTCGCGCGCTCGCCCAGTTCCGAGGAACCGCCGTCCACCCGCAGCACCAGGCCGGCATCGGCGAACACGTCGGCGTAGGCGCGGGCCAGGTGCCAGGTCGCCAGGACGGCGTCGGGCCGCCCGGCCGCGATCTCACGCATGGGCTCGCCCAGCGGCGGACCCTCGCCCATGTAGGCGGCGTGGTCGATCGCCACGAAGACGCTGCGACCGTCCGCGCCGAACATGCGGCGCATCCGGCGAAGCTTGCCCGCCCCGACGGCGGAGGGATACTGCACGGTGTTTCCTTTCTCGTGCCGAGCGAAGCCGCTCAGCGGGCGATCTGGCGCTCGAAGTCGGCGCCGTCCCAGTAGTCGACCCGATGCGCGACCAGGTCACCCGCCACCAGGAAGCGGAAGACGCCACGGATGAGGACCGGTGCCCCGTCATACAGGAAGGTCATCCGGTACGGCACGGCGGCCCGGTCTCCCTCGACGATCACGTCCTCGATCTCGTAGCTCAGGCCGGCGAACTCCGCCAGGAAGCCCACCAGCCGGTCACGGTACGCCTCCCGGCCGCGCAGGCTGCGCCCGGCCGCGGAGGTGTGCTCGTTGTGGAAGTCGGGCGTCACACAGGCGGCGATCTCGTCGGGATCGTGCCGATTGAGCGCGTTGACGTAGCGGATCACCGCTCGCCGGGTCACTGCCCCCAAAGGGTGCGGACCTCCTCGAAGACCTTCTGGTTGTGCGAGATCTCCACCACGTTGCCGTCGGGGTCCTTCAGCGCGCAGATGTAGCCGACCGGGTCGGGCATGTCCTGCGGCTCCCAGTGCAGGCAGCCCAGTTCGCGGCCCTTGTCCGCGATCCTGTCCACGTCCTCGCGGTTCGGCACCTCCATGCCGAGGTGGGCGAACGGCGTGAGCTGCGGCTGCTTCTTGCCCTTGTCCTTGGCGAACTCCACCAAGACCAGGACGAACGGGGTCTCCGCCTGCTTGTCGTTGGACAGCCAGACGTTGCGGCCGTCGGCGTCCTCATGGGTCGAGACGACGACGAGCGGGGTCAGCGTGGTGTAGAACGCGATCGCCGCGTCGAGGTCGGAGCTGGGCAGCGCGACGTGGGTCCAGCGCGCTTCGGTGAGCTTCTTGCCGAGCACCGGGCTCTCCTTCGATTCCTAGGTGTTTCGGTTGTTCGACGGCGACGGGGCCGTCGAACTCGTCCGGGTCGGGCGGCGTGGCCCTCCTGACGGATGAGGCGCATCATGTGCCGCGTCCTCTCACCATGATGAGCCGTGACGCCGAGGGCAGCGGACTCAGGTTCGGGTGGACGCGGGTTCGGGTGGACGCGGTCGTAGGCTCGTACCGTCCTGTCGTCTTCGAGCACGAGCCTGCCTCCCGTCCTGCCTACGTCAACGTGTCGGACGTTATGTCCGGGTTCCAGGTGCTCTCCATGTGCCCCCAGCCCAAAGATCCGGGGATCGCACTGCCCCCGGACCACATCGGTAGGCCGAGAGCGCACGTGGGAGGCTCAGGTAACGTGAACCACCGAACTCTCGGCCGTACCGGAATACCGGTCAGCCCGCTCACCCTCGGCACCCTCATGTTCGGCGCCTGGGGCAACACCGACCACGACGAATGCGTCCGCATCGTGCACGCCGCGCTCGACGCGGGCATCACCACGATCGACACCGCGGACGTGTACTCCTTCGGGGAGAGCGAGGAGATCGTCGGCAGGGCCCTCAAGGGGCGCAGGGACGAAGTCGTGCTCGCCACGAAGTTCGGCAGCCCGATGGACGACTCCCCGCACCGCAGGGGCAACTCCCGGCGCTGGATCGTGCGCGCCGTCGAGGACAGCCTGCGCCGCCTGGACACCGACTACATCGACCTCTACCAGGTGCACCGGCCCGACCCGGACACCGACGTGGACGAGACCCTGGGCGCCCTGTCGGACCTGGTCCGCCAGGGCAAGGTGCGGGCCGTCGGCACCTCGAACTTCCCCGCCGAGGAGCTCGTCGAGGCGCAGTGGGCCGCGGAGCGCCGGGGGCGTGAGCGGTTCGGCAGCGAGCAGCCGTCGTACTCGATCATGGCCAGGCACGCCGAGGCGGCCGTGCTGCCCGTCGCCGAGCGCTACGACCTGGGCGTCATGGTGTGGAGCCCGCTCAACGGCGGCTGGCTGACCGGCAAGTACCGCAGGGACGCGCCCCCGCCGGCCGACTCGCGGGCCACCCGCAACGCCGAGCACTTCGACTACCGCGCGGAGCACGTGCGGGCCACGAAGTTCGACCTGACCGAGAAGCTGACCGCCCTCGCCGACGAGGCCGGCCTGCCGCTCATGCACCTGGCCCTCGGCTTCGTGCTCTCCCACCGGGCCGTCTCCTCCGCCGTGATCGGCCCGCGCACCCTCGAACAGCTCGCCGGCCACCTCGGCGCCGAGCGGGTACGGCTCACGCCCGACCTGCTCGACGCCATCGACGAACTCGTGCCCCCCGGCACGAACGTGGGAGGCCCCGCCGAGATCGGCCACGTCCCGCACGTCCTCACCGACGCGGCCCTGCGCCGCCGCTAGTCCTCCCGGGAGGGCTGCCACCACAGCACGATCTGGTTCCCCCAGGGGTCCAGGAAGGACGCGTGGTGGCCGTCGAACTCCTCCCAGTAGGTCTGCTCCCACAGGGCGGTGGCCCCGAGGATCACCGCCCTGTTCAGGTACTCGCCGGGCGGGCCGTCCACCGCGATGTAGGTGCGCGGCTGGAGGCCGGAACGCGGCTGGAGCGAGCGCGGCGACGGGTCGGGGACCTGCTCCCGCTCGCTCCACAGGCCCAGGGGCACGCCTTCCCCTATCACCTTGTGGAAGACGCCCTCCGGCCGGCCGTTGATGGTCCAGCCGAAAAGCTCCTTGTAGAACGCCGACGCCGCCTCGACGTCGCGCGTCGGCAGATCGACGAAGACAAGCGTGTTCGCCACGGTCCAACTCCTGATCATTCGTAGTACGCGCCCTTGCCGCGGGGCCGGGCGGATGCTTCGCCGTTTACGCCATGGGGGAGCCGAGGCGGCTCTCGGCGGCGTCGCCGAGGTCGAGGAAGCGCCGGTAGCCGTCCCGGTAGGCCGCGCGGGGGTTCGGCTCGACGAGCGTCGCGGCCGGCCTCGGCCACGACCCGCCGGGCGCGTCCCCGGGCAGGGGCCACCAGCCGGCTCCCGCGCCCGCCGCCAGCGCCGCGCCGTACGCGGCGAGGCCGGTCTCCTCGGGCACCTCGACCGGCACCTCCAGGACGTCGGCCTTGATCTGGCACCACAGCGGGCTCAGCGCGGGCGACCCGGCGCACACCAGCACGTCCAACGGCACCGGCAGCGACGCGGCGATGTGCCGCAGGCCGTAGGCGGCGCCCTCCAGCGCGGCCCGGGCCAGGTGGCCGGGGCCGTGCCCGGAGCCCAGCCCGGAGATCTCCCCGCGCAGTTCGCGGCGCCACCGCGGGGCCCGCTCGCCCTCCAGGTAGGGCAGCAGGGTGACGCCGTCGGCGCCCTCCGGCACCGACTCGGCGAGCTTCAGCAGCTCGGGCACCGGCCTGCCGGTCAGCTCGGCCAGCCACTCCAGGGTGAGGCCGTGCCCGGCGACCGGGCCGCCGACGATGTCCACCCCGCGGGCCGGGCTGCGCAGCGTGTACAGGTCGGCGGACGCGCCGGCCGTGGCCATGGCGACCGCGAGGCCGCCGGTTCGCCCGCCCGGGTCCAGGCCGCGGCCGGGGGAGTCCAGGCCGCCCGCCCAGAAGGCCAGGTAGGCGTCCTGCGCTCCGGCGACCAGCGCGACGTCCTTGGGCAGGCCGAGGGCCCCGTCCGTGTAGCCGATGATCTCGCCGGTCTCGGCGCGCGGGCCGTACCCGTCCATGGTGGGGTCGCCGGGCCAGCGGGACTGCGCGTTGCGGGCGCCGAGCCTCGCCATCAGCCAGTCGTAGAGCTGCCGCACGGTGACCTGCGGGTTCTCCTCGCGGAGCACGCCGCGCTGGGCCTGGTGCTGCTCGTCGGGGGCGCCGGTGACGCCCGCCGGATGGCGTACCGTCACCGCGAGGCCGCCGTCCAGCGGGACCGTCGTGGGGCTCTGCCCGCCGACGCAGATGGCCTCGGGCCGCAGGCCGAGCGACGTCACCGCCCCGGCCAGCCCGGTCAGCCAGCTCACCGGGTCGGCCCGGCCGGCGGGCCAGCGCGTGGCGCCGGGATAGGTGCCGTGCGCCGAGGCCACCACGTTCCCGTCCGGGTCGAGCGCGACGGCGCGCGCCGAGTTCGAGCCGACGTCGATGCCCAGGACGGCGGGCACGTCCCGCGGAGCCGTCATCGGCCCCCCACCAGGACCCGGTAGACCGGCGTGGTGGAGGCGAGCTTCAGCGCCTCCGCCACCTCGGCCAGGCCGAAGCGCGCCGTCACCAGGGCGTCCAGGTCGGCGGCGAGGGCGCCGGAGGCGATCAGGGCGGCGGCGGTGCGCCAGTCCTCGGGCTCGTGGCTGTAGGCGCCGACGATGGACAGCTCGTGGTGGTGGATCGCGTCCGGGCTCACCCCGACCGACAGCTCCTTCGGGAACGCGCCGTACAGCACGACCGTGCCGCCGTCGTCGCACAGGCTCACCGCGGTCTCCAGCGCGCCGGGCGCGCCCGCGGTGACGAACACCAGGTCCTGCTTGCCGCCGAGCGCGAGGGCCTCGTCCGGGACGGCGGTCCAGGCGGCGCCCGCCCCGCGGGCCTCGGCCAGCCGGTCGGCGCTCACGTCGATCAACCCGACCGAGGCCGCGCCCGCGTGCCGGGCCAGCGCCAGGTGCAGCCGGCCCATGTAGCCCGCGCCGATCACCGCCACCCGGTCGCCCGCCCGCAGTCCGCCGAGACGCAGCGAATGCGCCACACAGGCGACCGGCTCACCCATCGCCGCATGCTCGATCGGCGCCGTGCCCGTCGGGTAAGCCTGGGTCGCCTTCACCACCACGCCCTCGGACAGGCCGGCCCCGAAGGAGACCGTGCCGTCGCTCAACGCGCCGCCCTGGGGGCGCTTGCACAACGCGCTGCGCCCGCGCCGGCAGGCCGAGCACGTGCCGCACCGGGTGAGCAGGTCCACGGTCACGGTGTCCCCGACCCGCGGCGAACCCGGCAGGTCGGCCACCGCGGAACCCACCTCCGCCACCCGTCCCGCCACCTCGTGACCGGGCGCCACCGGGTAGAACCGCTTCTCCCCGGTGAACAGCCGGCGTTCCATGGTGCACAACCCGCACGCGCCGACCTCGACGAACACCTCGTCGGGTGCGACCTTCGGGCTGGGCTCCTCGCGCAGTTCCACGGCCTCGGGGGCGGTGACAACGGCGACTTTCATCAATGACTCCTCAGATACGGCCAGGAATGTCGTACGGTGATGCCGGCCCGCTGGAGCAGGGCGGCGGAGGACGCGGTGGCCTGCGCGCGCAGGTCCTGCTCGTCGACGGTCACACAGCGGCCGTTCCGTACGACCTGCCGCCCGCCGACGAGGACGTCGCGGACCGAGCGGCCGTCGGTGGACCAGACGAGTTGCTGGGCGATGTCGCCGCGCGGGGTCCACTGGGGACCGGTGGCGTCGTGGATCACCAGATCGGCGAGCTTGCCCTCCTCGATGGACCCTATCCGGTCGGCCATCCCGATCGCCTCGGCCCCGTAGACGGTGGCCATCTCCAGCGCCTCGCAGGCGCCGAGCGATGTGGGGTCCAGCGCGGTGTCCTTGGCCAGCCCGGCGGCGAGCGCCGCCACCCGCAGGATGTCGGCGGAGTCCCCGGCGTTCCCCGAGTCGCAGCCGAGCGCGACCCGGCCGTACCGGGCGAAGATCTCCGCGTGCCGTCCCGTCCTCGTGACGCCCTGCCCGAGCCGCAGGTAGGCCCACGGGCAGTACGCGACCGCCGTACGGCTGGCCAGCAGGGCGCTCACCTCGGCGTCGTCCAGCCAGACGGCGTGCGCCAGCAGCAGGTGCGGGCCGAGCACGCCGAGGTCGGCGAGGTGCAGCAGCGGGCGGCGCCCGCATCGTTCCAGGTAGTGCTCGACGTCGGCGCTGCCGGGAGACATGTGCATGGTCATCCCGGCGCCGGTCTTCCGGGCCAGCTCGGCGGCGCCGGCGAGCAGGTCGTCGCTGGCCAGGCCGTGTCCCACCAGGGTGACCCGGCCTTCCACCATGCCGCCGGCCGGATAGGTCTCGACGAGCGCGCGCAGCCGGTCCAGCACCTCGTCCGCGGGGGCGGCGTGCGGCGCGCCCTCCACGTCCCAGCCCCAGGTGCCGATGGTGCCGCGCACGCCCGCCGCGGTCATCCCCGCCGCCACCCGGTCCGGATGGGCGACGGTCCCGGCCTCCACGATCGTGGTGACGCCGTTGCGCAGGCTCTCCACGCAGGCCAGCAGGGCGGACAGCTCCTCGTCGTCGCCGGTGTGCGCCTCGTGCAGCGGGATCGCCCACCCGTTGATCGCCTCGCCGGGGGCGGCGTCGTCCGGGATGCAGGCGCGGGCCAGCGGATCCCCGGTCAGGTGCTGGTGGGCGTTCACCAGGCCGGGGGTGACGACGCACCCCGAGGCGTCCAGCTCGGCGACGCCCGGCCAGCGCGCGCGCAGCGCACCGGTCGCGCCGACCGCGACGATCCTGTCACCGGCGACCGCGACCGTGCCGCCGACGAGGACCTCGCGGTGGGAGTTCATGGTCACGATGTCGCCGCCGGTGATCAGAAGATCCGGAGGATTGAGCGCCATGGCATCGAACGCTAGGTCGACCGCCTGCTCAGGTCATCCGACCCGGAGCACAACAACTACGGCGTACTCCATGCCAGGGACACAATGCCGGTGCCCGTGGTTGCCGGGAGGCTGACCCCATGCGTTACGACCCGGCATGGCTCGATGCCGATCCGCTGCCCCAGCTCATCGACGGTCGCGAGTCCCGGCAGGGCGAGATCCGCCCGATCCTCGACCCCTCCACCGGGGAGGCGCCCGCCGCCTACGCCGAGGCCACGCCGGCGGAGGTCGACGCCGCCCTCGCGGCGGCCAGGCGCAGCCACGACGGCGGCGAGTGGCGGCGGACGCCCGGTGCGGTGAAGGCCCAGTTGCTGGAGGCGGTCGCGGCCGAGATCCGGGCCGACGCGCGCCGGCTGGCCACCCTGGAGGCGCTCGACACCGGCAAGGCGGTCGGCGGCGCCCTCACCAACGACGTGTACGAGGCCGCGAACGCCTTCTCCTACGCGGCGGCGCTCGCCCGCACCCTGCACGGCGACGTGCGGCGCAGCAACTTCCCGCCCGAGCTGCTCCCGGGCGGCGGCCCCGACCTGCTGACCATGCGGATGAAGGAGCCTGCGGGCGTCGTCGCCGAGCTGCTGCCGTGGAACGGCCCGCTGATGACCGGCAGCCAGCGGATCGCGATGGCGCTGGCGGCCGGCTGCTCGATCGTGGCCAAGCCGCCGGAGGAGGCCGTGGTCACCCTGGTCGAGCTGGGCAGGATCCTCACCCGGGCCGGCCTGCCCGCGGGCGTGCTCAACATCGTCCTCGGCGCCGGGGAGACCGTCGGCGAACAGCTCGTCACCGACCGGCGGGTGGACCTGATCAGCCTCACCGGCGGCACCGACACGGGCCGCCGCGTCATGGAACTCGCCGCGCGCAACCTGACCCCCACCCACCTCGAACTCGGCGGCAAGTCCCCCGTGATCGTCTTCGCCGACGCGGACCTGGACCAGGCCGTCGGCTGGGCGATGATGGCGGCCTTCGTCAACATGGGCGAGGTCTGCGTCGCGGGCAGCAGGCTCCTCGTGGACGAACGCGTCTACGAGGACGTCGTCAAGGGCGTGGCCGCCGCCGCCGAGAGCCTGCCGATCGGCGACGCCCTCGACCCGGACACGTTCATCGGCCCGCTCATCACCGAGCAGCACGCCGACCGGGTGCGCGGTTTCGTCTCCCGCGCCCTTGCCGCCGGCGACGCCACGGTGGCGGGCACCCCGTCCGTGGCGAGCGGCAGCCGCGCCACCTACGTCCCGCCGACCGTCCTGTCCGGAGTACGGCAGGGCAGCGAGATCGAGCAGCAGGAGGTCTTCGGGCCGGTCCTGGCCGCGATGTCCTTCTCCACCGAGGAGGAGGCCCTGGCCCTGGCCAACGGCACCTCCTACGGCCTCAACGGCACCGTGTTCACCCGCGACCTGGAACGAGCCTTCCGGGTCGCCGACGCGCTCGACTGCGGCGAGGTCAACGTCAACTGCCACTTCGCCCCCGACATGAACGGCGGCCGCGGCGAACCCCGCCGGTCGAGCGGCCACGCCCGCACCGGCATCGACGCCTACACCAGGCTCAAGGCGGTCAACATCCAGATCCGCTCCTGAACCGGGCCGGCCACCATCCCGGGCCGGCTCCCGCAAAAGGCGACATCTCTAGAGCGATATAAATCCGGCCATACGAGTTCGTGAGAATACCGATATCGCGTGCGCGGCCCGATGGAATCTGATGTGTAATGGTGATCCGGTCGGCGGCTTCCCGGTTCGAAGCCCCGGCCGGGCCCTGCCGTGGACGCCATGAAGGTGGGATCCACAATGCGGAAGAGGTTGCCGCTCCGGGCTGACCCGGAGTTACCCCGGCGGGAAGACGAGGCGTTCCTCGGTCCCGCGCACTATCTCCAGCTCATGACCGTCGATTTCACCGGGATCTATTCCGTGTATCTCGCGGCCAAAGACGAACGGCTGAAAATGACCAGGCTCTCCATGAGCCTGCTGTCCGCGCCTTTCGCGGCGGCCGTCGCCCTGGCCGGCGCCAGGGTCGTCGATCCCGCCTCGCTCACCTCGTGGTCCACCGTGCCGTGGTACATCTTCGCCTTGGTCGCGGCGTTCGGCCTGCTCAGCATTCTGCCGTTCCTGCGGCTGATCGAGGCGGTCAGCGCGCATATGCGGGCCGCCCGGGCCATCAACAACTTCCGGCTGCTCTACACCGCCCGGCTGAAAGACCAGTTCGAGGAGATGAACTGGACGCCCAACCTGCCGGTCGACCCGAGATATCCGGAAACCTACGCGCCATTGGCCTGGCCCGGTGTCAACGTGATGATGCTGGCCGTCGTCAACGGCGTGTACATCGCTCTCGGACTGCTCGGTCTCAGCGGTACCGAACCGAGCGCCTCCCTGTTGTCCGTCGTCATCGGCCTGATCGCGCTCGTGCACTATCTCATGTACTACGTGCGCGCCAACGTCTCACGGCGGCGCAGGCTCCCGAGTAATCCCTACCAATTCCCGAATGTGGAGACGTGATGCCCTACCCCGACATTGATGCGGGGATTCGACGGTTGAAGTCTTGTGGGGAGGCGTGGGCCTGGCTGATGGCACACGTCTGGGCTACCGGAATGCCCGCCGAGGACGACAGAGGAGCGGTGATCGAGGCCGCCCCCGTCCTCTTCGAGATCGACGACGTGCGCGGGGACGACCCGCTGCTCGCGGTGCACGGCGACGCGCGGCAGGTGCCGCTCTACGCGAGCAAGTTCACCACGCAGCGGGTGGTGGCGCCGTTCAAGTACAGCTACGGCGCGCGGCTGCGAGGGCACCAGGGCGTGGACCAGCTGGCCTGGGTGGTGGACCTGCTGCGGACGCGTCCTTACAGCAAGAGCGGGTGGATCTCGCTGACGGCGCCGGGGGAGGTGCCCGACGCCGTGCCGTGCCTGACCGGGCTCGCCTTCCGGTTGCGCGGCGGCCACCTCGTCATGACGGCCGCCTTCCGCTCGCAGAACGCGTACACCAGCTACCTCAACTACCTCCCGCTGCGGGACGTCCAGCGGGAGGTGGCCCGCGACCTGCGCACGGCCTGCGGGCCGATGCGGGTCTTCGTGGACGTCCCGCACGTCTACGTGGCGGACGCGGCGAAGGTGGCGACCATCCTGCACGCGATGCCACACGTGGCGTGATCGGGATTTTCCCGGCGGCAGGCATATAAGCCGTCACGAGGGTATGTGTCCGGTCAGGAGGAGGAACGATCGCGGCGGCCCCGCGAGCGACGGTGCACCGTATGGGCGTGCGGGACCGTCAGACGCGGGGCCGGCCGTGGTCGCACCGCCGCCGTCACGCGGAGGGCGGGGGCACATGCGCATCACCCAGGAACGCATTCCCGCGCCGGGCGCGGCGCTCGCGGCCGACGTGGCCGTGCCGCCCGGCGCTTGCGGCGTCGTGCTGTTCGCGCACGGCAGCGGCAGCAGCCGGCACAGCCCGCGCAACCGGTACGTGGCCGGTGAGCTGCGCGCGGCCGGGCTCGGCACCGTGCTCGCCGACCTGCTCACCCACCCCGAGGAGCGCCTCGACGACATGACCGGCGAGCTGAGGTTCGACATCGACCTGCTCGCCACCCGGGTCGCCGCGCTCACCGACTGGGCGATGGCCGACCCGCGCACCACGGGGCTCGGCATCGGGCTGTTCGGCGCCAGCACCGGCGCCGCGGCCGCGCTCGTCGCCGCCGCCAGGCGCCCGCGCTACGTGCGCGCCGTGGTCTCCCGGGGCGGTCGCCCCGACCTCGCGGGCGACGCCCTGACGGCCGTGCACCGGCCGACCCTGCTCATCGTCGGCGGCGACGACCACGCCGTGATCGAGCTGAACCGGCGGGCGGCCGCGCGGCTGGCCGGGGAGAGCCGGCTGGAGATCGTGCCGGGCGCCTCGCACCTGTTCGAGGAACCGGGCACCCTGACCCAGGTGGCGCACCTGACCGCCGCCTGGTTCACCCGCCACCTGCCGCACCAGGCGGAGGCCCCCTGATCAGGGCACGAGCAGGATCTTGCCGAACGTCTCCCCGCTCTCCAGCCGGCGGTGCGCCTGGGCGGCCTCGGCGAGCGGGAACACCGAGTCGATCACCGGCTCGCAGCCGGCCGACCAGTACCACGCCACCATGTCGGCGAAGGTCGGATGGTCGTGGGACTCGGAGCCGATGAGGGTCAGCCCGCGGTGGTAGGCGCCCACCAGGCTGAAGGTGGCGGTCGGGCCGGTGGTGTCACCGCAGAAGACCAGCCGGCCACGGGTCCGCAACGACGCCAGCGACGCCTGGAACAGCGCCGGGCCGACGTGGTCGAGCACGATGTCGGCCCCGAGCCCGCCGGTCACCTCGCGCACCTGGGCGGCGAGGTCGCCCTTGCCGTGGTCGATCGTGACATCCGCGCCGAGCTTGGCCATCTTGGCCAGCTTCTCCTCGGAGGCGGAGGTCACGATCACCCTGGCGCCGTGCCGCCTGGCGATCTGCACGGCGGCGATCGTGATGCCGCTGCCCGCGCCGTGCACGAGCAGCGTCTCCCCGGCGCGCAGCCGGCCGCGCACCATCAGCGCCTGCCAGGCCATCGAGTACACGGCGGGGATGCCGGCCGCCTCCTCGAAGCCGATGTGGTCGGGCACCAGGTGGGTGTGCGTCTCCGGCACCGCGATCAGCTCGGCGTAGCCGCCCTGCCGGGAGGCGCCGACGACGCGCATCCCCGGACAGAACGCGGTGTGGCCCGCGGCGCACTGCTCGCAGGTGCCGCAGTGCAGCGAAGGGTCGACCAGCACCCGGTCGCCGGTCGAGCGGGTGGTGACATCCGGACCGGCGCCGACCACGACGCCGGCCACGTCCGTGCCCGGCACGTGCGGCAGGGCGAAGCCGGGCAGCAGGCCGGGACCCCGCCGCTGGAGCACGTCGATCCGGTTGACCGACGCGGCGCGTACCGAGACCAGGACCTCCCCAGGGCCGCAGACCGGGTCGGGCATCGACACCGGTCGCAGCACCTCGGGGGCGCCGTGGGTCTCGTGGTGTGTCGCTCTCACGTGATACCTCTGACGAAGGGGGCGCCGAGCGCGGCGGGGCCGCGGTGGCTCTTGGCGAAAAAGATCATGGCGATCAGGGCGAGCAGGTACGGCGAGGCGATCAGCAACTCGGGGTTGAGCTCGAAGCCCAGGGCCGGCAGCGCCAGCCGGGTGGCGTCGGCGGCGCCGAAGAGCAGGCAGCCCGCGATCGTGCCGCGCAGCGTCCAGCCACCGAAGATCACCGCCGCGATCACGATGTAGCCGCGGCCCGCGGTCATGTTCGAGTTGAACGTGCCGACCGCGGCCACCGACAGGTAAGCCCCGCCGAGACCGGCGAGCGCGCCGCAGATCAGCAGCGCCTGACGGCGGCGCTTGTTCACGTCGATGCCGGTGACGTCGGCCGACTGGGGATTCTCCCCGGCCGCCCGCGCCTCCAGGCCCCACCGGCTGCGGTGCACCAGCCACCACCCGAGCGGGATCAGGCCGAACAGCAGGTAGGCGGGCCAGCGCTGGTCGAACAGCGCGGGACCGAGGATCGGGATGTCGGACAGGTAGGGGATCGTCAGCTTGTCCACCTGCCGCGACTCGGTCTTCACCAGCAGGAAGCTGGTCAGGCCGAGCACGAGCACGTTGAGGGTGAGGCCGACGACGTAGGTGTTGACGGTGAGCCGGTGGCTGAAGCAGGCGTGGACGAACGCGATCAGCGCCCCGGCGGCCACGCCGCACACCACCCCGGCGCTCGCCGAACCGGTGGCCGCGGCGCCCATGACGGCGGTGAACGCGCCGCCCAGCATCATGGCCTCGACCGAGATGTTCAGGGTGCCCGCCCGTTCGGCGATCCACTCGCCGAGGGCGGCGAAGGCGAGCGGCATGGCCAGCCGTACCGCGCTGGCCGTGATCAGTTCGATGTCGTTGATGACGCTCACGCTGTCGCTCCCGCGGGGGCCGTTGCGGGCCTGCGGCGCTTGCGGACCTCGGCGTACGCGGCGGGGAAGACCGCGGCGAGTACGAGCAGGGCCGTCACGACCGAGACCAGATAACGCGGCACGCCGGTGGAGGCGAGGAAACCGCCGCCCGCCCGCAGCATGCCGAAGAACACCGCGATCGGGATCGCGGCGAGCGGATGGTTGCGCGCGACGAGCGCCACGAGCAGGCCATCCCAGCCGACGTTGTCGGAGATCCCCGGCTGGAACCGGAAGGACGTGCTGGTCAGGATCACCCCACCGGCCAGGCCGGCGCCGGCGCCGGACAGCAGCAGCGCCCCGCCGCCGAAGACGACGGCCCGCACGCCCGCGCGGCGGGCCGCGACCGGGTTGTTGCCCAGCATCCGCAGCCGGAACCCCCACCGGGTGTACTTGAGCAGCACGGCCAGCACCACGGTCACCGCCAGCGCGATGAACACGCCGTAGCCGAAGGTGAGGTCCGGGTACTCGCCCAGCCTGGGCAACTGCACGGCGTCCGGCAGCAGGTCCGACTGCGGCGAGGCGACCTGCCCCTTCTCCACGGTCTCCTGGAGCAGGCTGGGGGTGTTGATGGCGTACGACGCGACCTGCTGGGCGAGGAAGACCATCAGCAGCGTGCTGATGACCACGTCCACCTTGCGCCAGTAGAACAGCACGGCCGGGATGCCGGCCCACAGCGCGCCGCCCACCGCCGCGCCCACCAGCGTCAGCGGCAGCACCAGCCAGGCGGGCCCCGGCACGAACAGGCCGACGGCCGCGCCCGCCATGGCGCCGATGAGCAGCTGGCCCTCCTGGCCGATGTTGAACAGGCCGGCCATGGCGCAGACGATGGCGCCGACCGCGACGAGCAGCAGCGGGGTCGCCTCGTCGAGGCTCTGCCCGATCGACGCGCCGCCGTCCAGGCTGCCCTGGTAGAGCGCGAGGAGGGTGTCGGACATGGAGTGGCCGGTGACCGTGACCAGCGCGGTCGCGAGTACCAGCGCCACCACGAAGGACACCGCGTAGAGCAGCAGGGCGGACAGCCGGGCGGGGGTGAACACGGCGGGCAGCCTGGTGGTCGGTGCGCTCATGCCGCCTGGCCTCCCATCATCAGGCCGAGCCGTTCCAGGTCCACCTCGGCGCGGTCCATCTCACCGACGATCGCGCCGCGGTGGATCACCGCGACCCGGTGCGCCAGGGTGAGGATCTCCTCCAGCTCGGTGGAGATGAGCAGCACCGCGATCCCGGACCTGGCGGCCTCGTAGATCCGCTCCGTCATGTACTCGATCGCCCCGACGTCGAGGCCGCGGGTCGGCTGGGCCACCACGAGCACCTTCGGTCCCGCGGCGAGTTCCCTGGCCAGCACCACTTTCTGCTGGTTGCCGCCGGACAGCAGCCGCATCGGGGTGTCCGGCGTGGGCACGCTGATGTCGAACTCCTCGATGAGGCGCTCGGCGCGTTCCCGCATCCGGCGCGGGCTCAGGAAACCGCTTGCCGAGACGTCGCCGAGATCGGCCATGACGAGGTTCTCGGCCACGCTCATGTCGAGCACGCATCCCGACACGTGCCGGTCCTCCGGCACCACCCCGACCCCGGCGGCGTGCATCGCACCCGGCCGCCCCGCCCGTACGGCGGAGCCGCACACCTCCACGGCGCCCCGGTCGAGGTCGAGCAGGCTGGACAGCAGGTCGCCGATCGCGGCCTGCCCGTTGCCCTCGACCCCGGCGATGCCGAGGATCTCCCCGGCCCGCACCTCAAGGGACAGGCCACGGAGCAACGGCCGCCCGTCGGAAGAGGTCGCATGCGCGTCCGCGATCCGCAACCGCACCTCCCCCTCCGCAGGCCCGCCCACCACAACCGCGGCACCCTCCCCGGCCACGCCCTCCTCCGAGACCTCTTCCGAAGCCTCTTCCGCGCTCTCGGCCTTTTCGGGGGTGTCCTCTGCCTTCTCGGGGGTGTCTTCCGTGGCGTCGGTCTTTTCGGGAGTGTCTTCCGCCTTCTCCGGGGTTTCCTCCGTGGCTTCGACGACGGCGTCCGCCGTGTCCTCGGCGGCCTTGTCGGCGCCGGCCTCGGTGTCCTCCTGGGCCTTCTCCGCGTCCTGGACGGTGTCCGGGGCGGTGCTCTCCTCGGCCTTCTCCTCGGCCTTCTCCTCGGTCTCCGGCGGAGTGTCCTCGGAGGCGGTCTGCTCGGGGGTGGTCTCGGTTTCCTCGGCGTCGGCCTTCTCCGGAGTCTCCGAGGATTCGGCGTCGGCGTCGGCGGTCTCGGTTTCCTCCGAGGTCCGCTCAGCGTCCTCGGCCTTTTCCGAATTCTCCGTGCCGGGCTGTTCGACGGTGGTTTCGATGACCTCCGCCTCGGCCTTCTCCGGGGTCTCGGCGTTGACGTCTTCGGCGGTGGTTTCGATGACCTCCGCCTCGGCCTTCTCCGGGGTCTCGGCGTTGACGTCTTCGGCGGTGGTT